>NZ_BMUZ01000007.1:178387-440327 GCF_014650455.1 Streptomyces xanthochromogenes
GATCGGACCCGACACCCCCATCATCGTCACCGACGCCCGCCACCGCGCCGACGCCAAAAGCGCCCTCATCACCCTCGTCGAACACGCCCTCATGGCACGACTGCGGTAACGAGACGCAACCGCGTGCGGAGCCCCGGGGTGCGGGGCTCCGCGTTCAGCGCAGCAACTCGCCCAGTTCGAGGGCGAATTCACCGGGGTGGGTCACCACACCGACGTGGCCCCCCGAGAACTCCGCGAGAGCGACCCCGTACCGCTCGGCCAGCCACGCCGCGGGCCGGTACAGCCGCAACCCGTACGACGCCCACCCCGCGGCGGGCACCAACTTGCCCGCGTGCGCGTCCAGTTGGGCCAGGTCCGGCACGTGCGCGCTGAACTGACCCAGAATCCGCCCCAGGAAGAACGCCGCGTTCCCCTGGACCCGCTGGAACGTGGCGGTCATCCGCGGGGAGAGCCCGGACAGGTCCGGCTTCTCGCCGCGCTCCTCACCGCACCCCGCACCCATGTCGGCCATCGCCGCGCCCACCCCCGCGCGATGGAAGGTGGATACGACCTGGCCGAAAAAGGCGCGCTGCTCGGCCGCGTCGGGCAGGAGCGACACCAGCACCGGCTCGTGCGCGACCACCTTCGCCAGCCGGTCGGGGTGCCGCGTGAGCAGCTCCACCGCCACGATCGCCCCTGAGCTGGTACCGAAGACGTACGCGGGCGGGCCCTCCGGCGCGACCCGGTCGAGCAGCCGGTACGCGTCCTCGGCCTGCGTTCCGACGCACTGGTCCACGTCCGGTCCGTCGAGCGGGCTGCGGGAGTGGCCCCGGGGATCGTAGGTGACCACGGTGAAACGGTCGGCGAGCGCCTCGGCGACCGGTTCGAAGATTCCCGCGTCCCCGCCACCGCCCGCGATGAGCAGCAGCACGGGTCCCGTGCCGCGCACCTCGTAGCGCAGGGTCGCACCGGGCACCTTCAGCAGGTGCACGACCGGCTCAGTCATCGTCCTTCTCCCCCTCTTCGCTCCTGGGCCAGTGCTCCAGGAGGACGTGCAGTGCCTGGACCCCGCGGTCCCAGGACCGCTGCACCTCGCGGGGGTGGCCGAATCCACCCTCCGCCTCCAGGGCGATGTAGCCGTGGAAGGTGCTGCGCAGCAGGCGTACGGCGTCGGTGAGGTCGGGCTCGGTGAGGCCGTAGGCGCGGAGCATTCCGTACGTGGTGTCCACCGTGCGCGCCAGAACGGTCGTGCCGACGAGCAGCTCCGGGTCGACCTGGTGCTGGGTGGCGGCGTAGCGGCCGGGGTGGGCCAGGGCGTACGCCCGGTAGGCGTCGGCGAAGGCGACCAGCGCGTCCTTGCCGGCCCGGCCCGCGATGGCGGCCGCGATGGAGTCGATGAACTCGCCGGCCGCGTACAGCGTGACCCGCTGGCGCAGCTCGCGGAGGTTCTTGACGTGCGAGTACAGGCTCGCGTCCTTGACGCCGAAGCGCCGGGCCAGCTCGGACACCGTGACGCCGTCGAACCCGGCCTCGTCCGCCAGCTCGGCGCCGGCGACGGCGAGCCGCTCGGCCGTCAGCCCTGCTCGTGCCATCCCTGCGCTCCCCGGTCCCGGATTCGGATTCCAGACAAACCTAGGGGCCCTAGGTTTTCGCCTAATATACCTAGCCCACCCGCCGCGGGCGAACGAAAAAGCCCCCGCCCATCGGGCGGGGGCTTGCTGCGAGGGTGACCCGGTCGGGGTCAGCCCTGCCAGGAGTGCGGAGCGCGGAAGCCGGGGGTGCGCTCCAGGCGGCGCCAGCCGGCGGTGGAGCGGCCGCGCTTGGGAGCGGCGGCGGCCGGCTGGGCGGCGGCGCGGGCCAGGAGGACCGCGGTGATCGCGGCGAGCTCCTCGGGAGCGGCGTCGCCCTTCTCCACGCGGAGCAGGGACTCGGACGATTTGGCGTTCGGGGTGTTCAAGTTCGTCTCCTCTTGACTGAGGTCCGGTAGGTCCTCTTACTGAGGCGGGTTGCCGTGCTTGCGGGACGGCAGGTCGGCGTGCTTGGTCTTGAGCATCGCGAGCGAGGCGATGAGGACGGCCCGGGTCTCGGCGGGGTCGATCACGTCGTCGACCAGGCCGCGCTCGGCCGCGTAGTACGGGTGCATCAGCTCGGCCTTGTACTCCTTGACCATGCGCGAGCGCATCGCCTCCGGGTCCTCGGCCTCCGCGATCTGACGGCGGAAGATGACGTTGGCGGCACCCTCGGCACCCATCACCGCGATCTCGTTGGTGGGCCACGCGTAGGTGAGGTCCGCGCCGATGGACTGGGAGTCCATGACGATGTACGCGCCGCCGTAGGCCTTGCGCAGGATCAGCGAGATGCGGGGCACCGTCGCGTTGCAGTACGCGTAGAGCAGCTTCGCTCCGTGGCGGATGATCCCGCCGTGCTCCTGCGAGACACCCGGCAGGAAGCCGGGGACGTCCAGCAGGGTGACGATCGGGATATTGAAAGCATCGCACATCTGGACGAAGCGGGCAGCCTTCTCGGACGCCTCGATGTCCAGGACACCCGCCAGGGACTGCGGCTGGTTCGCCACGATGCCGACGACCTGGCCGTCGAGCCGGGCGAGCGCACAGATGATGTTCCGTGCCCAGCGCTCGTGGATCTCCAGGAAGTCGCCGTCGTCGACGAGCTCCTCGATCACCTTGTGCATGTCGTACGGCCGGTTCCCGTCCGCCGGCACCAGGTCCAGGAGGATCTCGGAGCGGCGGTCGGCGGGGTCGTCGCTCGCGTGGACCGGCGGGTTCTCCCGGTTGTTCGACGGCAGCATCGAGATGAGGTAGCGCACCTCCGCCAGACACGTCTCCTCGTCGTCGTACGCGAAGTGCGCCACACCGGAGGTCTCGGCGTGCACGTCCGCGCCACCGAGGCCGTTCTGGGTGATCTCCTCGCCGGTCAC
Source organism: Streptomyces xanthochromogenes (assembly GCF_014650455.1). Lineage (GTDB taxonomy): Bacteria > Actinomycetota > Actinomycetes > Streptomycetales > Streptomycetaceae > Streptomyces > Streptomyces xanthochromogenes. The sequence continues at coordinate 181,305 of NZ_BMUZ01000007.1, forward strand.
CGCCCGCACCACGTCCGGTCCGGTGATGAACATCTGCGAGGTCTCACGGACCATGAACACGAAGTCCGTGAGCGCCGGGCTGTAGGCGGCGCCGCCCGCGCAGGGGCCCAGCATGACGCTGATCTGCGGGATCACGCCCGAGGCCCGGGTGTTGCGCTGGAAGATGCCGCCGTACCCGGCGAGCGCGCTGACGCCCTCCTGGATACGGGCACCGGCGCCGTCGTTCAGGGAGACCAGGGGGGCACCGGCCGCGATGGCCATGTCCATGATCTTGTGGATCTTCGTGGCGTGGGCCTCACCCAGCGCACCGCCGAAGATGCGGAAGTCGTGCGCGTACACGAAGACCGTGCGGCCCTCGACCGTGCCCCAGCCGGTGATCACACCGTCGGTGTACGGCTTCTTCGCCTCCAGACCGAACCCCACGGCCCGGTGCCGCCGCAGCTGCTCGACCTCGTGGAACGAGTCCGGGTCGAGGAGCAGGTCGATGCGCTCACGGGCGGTCAGCTTGCCCTTGGCGTGCTGCGCCTCGGTCGCGCGCTCGCTCGGCCCGCGACGGGCTTCCTCACGCAGGGCGAGAAGTTCGGCCACACGGCCACGCGTATCGCTCGGCTCACCCGGGGTCTGGTCCACAACGGTCATGTACCGACCCTACGAAAGGGACCAAGGATTTCCTCCGTCGACTCCGAACAGTCTCGGGACCGCTTTCCTAGTGAGGGCTGACAGTAGACCCGCACCAGGCAGCCGACTCGACAGCCCAGGGGCCCCGAGATCTGTTGGGTTCGGACAACGCCTCGCGCCTGCTCGACGACGTCCCGTCAGCGCGTCGCCGGCTCCGGGCCGGCCCCGCGTCAGCCGAGGACGACCTCGGTCCGCACGGTCTCGCACGAGGTGCCGGGCACGACGCGCAGCCGGAGCGAGCGACCGGTGGCCAGCACCTCGACCCTCGGATCGCGGGTGGCGACCGAGCGTACCGGCCGGTCCCAGGTCAGCTCGACGGGTGCTCCGGTCCGCTCGGGAGCGGCGAGCGAGAGGGTCGCCGCGCGGTGCGCGGTGTGCACGAGGACGCTCGCCGGGCCGTTCACACCGAGGCCGCCGGTCGCGCCCGCCGTCCAGAAGTTGGCGGCGAGAAGCCCGAGCCTGCGGGACGAAATCGCCTGAACCAAGGGCGAGTTGGCGAGGATGCGGACCTTGTCTCGGTCGGCGGCACGCACCGCGGTCTCCAACTGGCGGGCGCCGGGCAGCAGCACGTAGGCGTACGAGGCGTCGGTGGGGTCGGTGCCGTGGTCGAACCAGAGAGAGAGGTAGCGGCGGGTGACGGGGTCCGCGGTGCCGCCGGTGTTGATGGCCTTCCAGGTGCCGGTGCGCTCTTCGCGCAAGGTCTGCACGGCCGCTCCGTCGGGGAAGACATAACCGCCGTGGCCCGCGAGGTGCGCCCAGTGGGCCCGCCGGAAGGAGTCGTGCCGGCCGGGGGTGGCAGGCAGGCGACGGCCGTCGACGGTGAGCGCGTTGGTGCCGGCGGCCCCGAGGTTGCGGTGGTCGGCGACCGTTTCGACGGGGACGCCGTCCGCGGCGGTGATCCCGGCGCCCAGACAGACGATCTCGTCGCCCGCGAAGAACCAGGACTTGCGGGCGGTGAGGGTGGAGGAGAGCCCCTTGAGGTGCTGCCCGACGGCCGCGTACGTACCGTCGCCCGCACCACCGACCCAGGTCGTGGCGGGCCTGGCCGCGCCCCACGCGCCGCCCTCGCCGTCCGCGAGCGGCTTGCGCGAGACGGTGGTGCCGGGCATGCGGTACGGGTCCGCGGTCGGCCAGAAGCCGTCGCTGTACTGGTCGCCCGCGAAGCCCTCGCCCCACCAGGCGAGCATCCCCGAGCCGGTGTGCCAGCCGCGCAGGTTCTCGCCGTTGCCGTTCTCGTAGTACGCGATGCGGCTCGATGCCATGCTCAGGGAGGCGGCGAAACGGGCGCCGCGGTGCACCGCGCGGTCCATCGCGGGGAAGAGGCGCGGCCCGGTCGGCGCCGGGGCCGCCGAGGGCGCGGCGTCCACGGCCGCGCGCAGCAGGGCGAGGTTGGCGACGGAGAGGCGCTGGTCGGTGAGGACCGGGGTGGTCCGGTTCCGCTCGGCCCAGCCCTTGATCAGCCCGCGCCAGCGGTCGCGTTCGGCGGGTGAGGCGCCGAGGGCCAGCATGGCGATGTGGGCCATGATCGTGCGGCCCATGAGCTGGTCGTCGGTGGTCTGGCGGGAGATCGCGCGGCCGTTGACGCAGTCCATCATCAGGCCGTCGTGGATGAAGGGCGCGTAGCTGCGCTCGACGGAGTCGAGGATGATCTGCCGGTTCGGGTCGGTGACCGCCCAAGTGGATCCGGCGAGCAGCGCGAAGAGCCGGGACAGGCCGTCGATCTGCACCTCCCCGTACGAGCCGGTGTACGCGATCCAGGTGTGCTGGACGAACGAGCCGTCGGCGTACAGGCCGTCGCCGCCGGTGACGTACGGGAAGACGGGCGAGAGGGCGTCGCGGGCGAGGGCGATCTTGGCGGCGTTCCTGCCCAGCACCCCGCGGGTGGCGAGCACCCGGCACAGGTCGGTGCGGTTGGCGCCGGTGGAGGTGCCGCTGTAGACGGCGACCGCGCTGTCCGGCACGAAGTGGTCGACGGCCGCGGTGTAGTGGGCGATCTGTCCGGCGGTGAGGGTGTCGTACGCGATGACGGCGGTGTCGAGGACGAGCCGGGGGCTGCCGATCTGCCAGTCCCACCAGTTGCCGAACGGCTTGGTGTTCTCGTTGTAGATCTGTGTGCAGAGGTGGTCGAGGCCCCTGCCGACGGCGGCGATCAGGGCGGCGTCGCCGGTGGATCCGGTGCCGGGCTGGGCCCAGGCCTGCGCCATGGTGTTGAGCCGGCCGTAGCTGGAGCTCATGTTGGCGGAGCCGGTGGCCGGGTCGGTCAGCGGCTGGTCGGGCCAGAGCGAGCCGTTCGCGGGGGCCATGGCGGCGAGCGCGGTCCGGGCCGAAGCGCCGAGCGCGGCGAGCTTGGTGGCGTAGGGCTCGGCGGTGGCGTCGAAGCCGGTGCCGAGCGTCAGGTCGCGCCAGCGCAGACGCAGGGCGTCGAACTCGTCGGCCGCTACGGGGAGTTGGACCGCCGAGGCCGGTGCGGGAGGCAGCGTCAGACCGAGGGTGGCGGCGGCGACGCCGGTGCCCGACGCGGTGAGGAAGGTGCGGCGTGAACTGCCCTGCGGGGATGGCACGGTGGCGGACCTCCGGAGCGAAAGCGAATGAGGAGGGAGGAGCGAGGAGGGGCTGAGCGAGGCGCGATGGAGCGGTTTCTCTCATGACATCGAAAGAACGCGCAATACTTCGCACATTCATCAAGGAAATTGATCGTTCGCACAGAATCGTGCACGAACGATCCAACGAGGGTTACGCTCCTGGTCAGCGGTTGACGGTGGTCGGCAGGGGCCGACGGGGAGGGGCGGAACCACGTGCACGCCGAGGACAGGCACCAGGCGATACTGCGGCGGCTACGGGAACGCGGTTCGCTTCGCGTCACGGACTTCGCCGAGGAGTTGAAGGTCTCCGCGGTCACCGTGCGGCGGGACGTGGAGGCGCTCGCCGAGCGCGGCCTGGTGGCCCGGGTGCACGGCGGCGCACTGCTCCCCGAGGTGTCCTCCCCAACCGCCGCCCAGCCGCCCCCTCCGGCCGGTCCCGGCCTGGTCTTCGGCCTCGTCGTGCCGACGGCCGACTACTACTACCCCGAGGTGATCAGGGGCGCGAGGGAGGCGGCCGCCGCCCGAGGTGTCCGCCTGGTGCTGGGCCTTTCGCAGTACAGCCCCGACGAGGAGCGGGCCCAGGTCCGCCAACTGCTGGCCCACGGAATCGACGGGCTGCTCATCGCGCCCTGCGGGACGCCCGGCGCCCAGGACTGGCTCGCGGCACTCGGCGTGCCGTTCGTCCTGGTGGAGCGGCGGTCCGGGGACGACGTGCCGGGCGCGGAGCGGGTGGTGACCGACCACGCCCACGGCGCCCGGCTCGCCGTCCGCCACCTCGCCGACTCCGGGCGCGGGCGGATCGGACTGCTCCTTCGCGCGGACAGCCCGCACAGCGCGCTGGTCCAGGAGGGCTACCTCGCCGGCCTCGCCTCGCTCGGCCTGCCCGCACCGCCTTCGCTGCGCTTCACGGTCGCGGCGCCGGAGACGGACCCGGTACGCCGGGAAGCCCAACTGGACGCGTTCACCCAGGCAGTTGAGGCCGACCTCCTCGACGCGGCCCTGGTCCACAACGACCACGACGCGATCGTGCTGCTGCCGCGGCTGCGGGTGCGGGGGCTCTCGGTGCCGGGCGATGTCGCGCTCGTGGCGTACGACGACGAGGTGGCGGCGCTGGCCGACATCCCGCTGACGGCGGTCGCGCCGCCGAAACGGGCGGTGGGGGTGGCGGCGGTCGACCTCCTCGCCCTCCGCGTCACCGATCCCGGGCGGCCTCGGCACCACCTCTCGATCCTCCCGGACCTGAACGTCCGCGCGTCCAGCACGTAGGCACGTCCCGGGGGGGGCGGGGTCGCATACGTGTGCGGGCCCGCCGGCACGGGGCCGTTTGCGCAGTTCCCCGCGCCCCTGACCCCCTTTCGACCTCGCACCATGCGTGGTTACTCGCGCAGTCCCCCGCGCCCCGACCCCCATTTCGGCTGCGGGCCGTGCCCGCTTCCCGCGCAGTTCCCCGCGCCCCTGAAAGCTTCGGTGCTGGCCCGCATCGGGCATTTCAGCCCGTCATGGGGGTCCCCCCTGGCCCTTAAGGCCTTGGGGGAGTTTGAGGACGAGCGCCGTTCAGGCGCGAACGGGGGCGCGGAGGGCGGAGCCCCGGAGAGCCGAACGCCTCGATGCCGCCGCACGGGAGGTGGGTGGGGAAACCGGCCACGGGCGAATCAGCGGCGGACCTCCCAGCGCACCGCACCCCGCAGCCCCGCCGCGATCCCGGGGTCGCGGACCGAGGCCGTACGGTCGGCGACCCGGACCGTCAGGTCATGGGCGCCCCGCCCGAGGCCGAGCCCCCGTACGGGCACCGCCGTACGCCCCTCGTACCGCCGGAGCTCCCGCCCGTCCAGATACCACCGCACCGTCAACTGCCGCGCCCCCGCGAGCCGCGGCACCACGACCCGAGCCGTGTCGGACGACCGCAACGTACGCGCCGTGGAAGTTCCCGGCGTCGCGATCGAGGCGTGCCGGTAGAACCCCGCGATCATCGCCTCCACCCCGGGCAGATTGAACGGCTTGCCCAGGATCCGCATGATCGATCCGTCCGTCGGCCGGCTGAGCCCGGTGACGTAGTAGCCGCCGCCCTCGTACGCGCCCACCGTCCCGCCGTCCGGCGAGGTCTCGCCGAGCCACCGGTACCACTTGGTCCGGTCGGCGGCCATCCGGTCCGCCGTCAGGATCGAGATGTTGGACTGCTCGGCCTCCGGCCCCGAGTAGTGCTCGTAGCCCGGCGTGTCCGGGTAGAAGTATTCGTCGGCCAGCTTGCCCAGTGAGTGGCCGGTCTCGTGGATGGCGACCTGGCCGGACTTCGCGTTGCCGGCCGACGCGGTGGATATGCCCTCGTAACCCAGCTTCACGGACGGCTCGTTGTACCCGGCCCCGCCGTACTTCGCGCTGTTGGCGAGGACGACGACCAGGTCGGCCTGGGGCGCCTTCGCCACGTACGAGTCGACCTTGTCCTGATCGACGCAGAGCAGCCGCTCGACGCCGTCGCACCAGAAGTACGAGCCGAGCGCGGTGCTCTTCACGTCGCCCTGCGCCGGGTCGCCGGAGACACCGCTCTCGGGCGAGACCGCGTCCACCGTCCACACGTTGAAGAGGTTCTGGTACGTCGTGTACGGCTCGACGCCGGTGATCTCGCCCCACTTCTCCTTGGCGTCGGCGTGGAACCGGTCCAGCTGGTCGGCCGTGTAGCCGTCGCCCACGACGACGATGTCCAGGCGGTCCGCGGTCGAGCCGTTGTCGACCACCTTGGTGACTTGGCCGTCCGCGGCGACGGCGGCCGGCGCCGAGAGGTGCGGTGCGGGCCTGCCCTGCCCGGCCACCGGGACCAGCGCATGGCCCGAACCCGCGGGGGTGGGCCCGGAGGCGGCTTCCGGGCCGGGTATCTCGACCTGCACCCGCGGCCCCGGCAGGGGTGGACCGGCGGCGGCCGCGGTGCCGGGCCCGGCCGCGAGCGCGGCCAGCACGGCGACACCGGCGAGCGCGGCCGTCCCGAAACGCCTGTGCGGGCGCCTGGACAGGCGCATGGCTGAACGTGTGGGCGGACGCATGAAGTCCCCTCCCTGCAACGGAAGTTAAGCATTCGGGTAAACGCATTGAACGAGCTGCTTAAATTAGGGGGCGCACGGGGCGTGCGCAATGCCCTGGGGCCAAGGGGACGCCATGGACGAACCAGCCGTGATCGGTCGCCGAGTTCAGCGACTGCGCACCGAACTGGGCCTGACCCAGCGCCAGTTGGCCGAGCCCGCCTATACGCCCGCCTATGTGTCCACCCTGGAGTCCGGCAAGGTCCGCCCCTCCGACGCCGCCCTGCGCCATCTCGCCGAGCGCCTCGGCACGACGTACGAGGAACTGGCCACCGGGCGCCCCGCCCGGCTGCTCACCGAGCTGCGCCTCGGGCTCACCGACGCCCAGCGCGCCCTCGCGACCGGCGAGGCGGACGAGGCGGCCGTCCGCTTCCGCCGCCTGCTCACCGAGGCCGAGCTGCACCACCTCGACGAGGAACGTGCGGAGGCGCTGCTCGGACTCGGCGACTGCGCGCTCGAAACCGGTGAACTGGCCGACGCCGTAGGGCACTTCGAGTCGAGCGAGCGACTCCTGGCCGCCGAGCCGCTGCCTCGCCGGGTGCGCGCCGTGCGGGGCCGGGCGGTCGCCCACATCCTGGCGGGCGAGCTGCGCTACGCCTGCTACGTACTGGAGTCGGCCATCGACGAGCTCGGCACCAGCGGGCTCGGCGACCCAGAGGCGCTGGTGCTCCTGTACGCCGCGATCATCGGGCCGTACCTGGACATGGGCGCGCAGGCCCGCGCGGCGCGCGCCGCCGAGCTGGCCCTCGCGCTCGCCCCGCAGGTCTCGGACCCGGCCCTGGTCGCCGGAATGCACCGGCAGGTCGCCCGCACCTTCCTGGCCGAGGGGCGCCTCGCCGATGCGGACGCCTCGCTCGCCAAGGCCCAGTCGATCTACCGCCAGCTGCGGCTGCGCACCGATCTGGCGCACTGCCACTGGATGCGCGGCTACGTCTACGCCCAGGAGGGCCGACTCGACCGCGCCGAGCGGGAGTTGCGCACCGCACGCGACATGCTCGCGGCCAAGCGGGCCGCGCTGTTCACGGCCCAGGTCGAGGTGGAGCTCGCGGACGTACTGCGACGGCTGGGGCGGCACGAGGAGGCGATGGCCCTGCTGGCCCCCCTCACCGAGCTCGGCGACCAGCACGGCGCGGTGCACGCGGGCGGCGCGCACCGGCTGCTCGGTCTGATCCGCGAGGAGCAGGGGGACGGCGAGGCGGCGGAGGAGCACTACGTCACCGCGCTCGGCCTGCTGGAGCGGAGCGGCGCGAGCGGCGACCTGGCCGACCTGTGCCGGCTCCTCGGCGACCTGCTGCGCCGCACCGGCCGCGTCGAAGCCGCCATGGACGCCTACCGCACCGGCCTCGGCCACCGTGCCGCCCCCGGCACCACCACGCTGGGCCCGGCCCCCTTGCCGCCCCGCATCTGAGCCCCGCATTCGAGTCCCGTAACAGCCGCCGCCCCACCCCCGCCGGCGGGCCGTCGGCAGGCGGGCCGCCACGCCGTTGCGTCGAAGTAGTTGAAAGTCGAACGGAATAGTCCTACAGTGAATCGCGTTGAACTCGTTGAAACTTAAACCGCTTCGGCGCAAAGCCGCGGCGCGTCCCCCAAGGAGCAGGTCATGGGTCTCTTCGGCCGCAAGAACAGCACCGACACCACGCTCGACCCCGCCGCGCCCGCGCCCGTCGCGGTCGACCCGGCGCTGGCCGCCCTGAGCGGCACGTACACCGTCGACCCGGCGCACAGCAGCATCGGCTTCTCCGTGCGGCACGCCATGGTCACCAACGTCCGCGGCTCCTTCTCCGAGCACGAGGGCACCCTCACCCTGGACGGCGCGAACCCGGCCGCCTCCGCCGCCTCCCTCGACGTCAAGATCGCCAGCGTCGACACCGGCATCGCCGACCGCGACGCCCACCTGCGCAGCGGCGACTTCTTCGACGCCGAGCAGTTCCCGCTCATGACGTTCCGCTCGACCGGCGCCGAACAGCTCGGCGGAGACAAGTACCGGATCACCGGCGACCTCACGATCAAGGACGTCACCCGGCCGCTCGCCATCGACCTGGAGTTCAACGGCACGGCCACCGACCCCTACGGCAACCAGCGCGTGGGCTTCGAGGGCGGCGCCGAGATCCTGCGCTCCGACTGGGGCCTGACCTGGAACGCGGCCCTGGAGACCGGTGGCGTCATGGTCAGCGACAAGGTGAAGCTCACCTTCGACATCTCCGCCATCAAGTCCGCGTAACGCCCGGCCCGCATCCCCGCCGGGGGCCTCAGGGCTCCCGCGGCGGGGCCGCCGCCAGAACCGCCGCGAGCAACCCCGGGAAACGGGCGTCGAGTTCGGCCGTGCGCAGGGTGATCTGCTTCTCGCGGCCGGAGCGGCTCTCGCGGGTCAGCCCGTTCTCGCGCAGCACCCGCCAGTGATGCGTGGCGGTGGCCTTGGTGACCTCGACGGGCAGGCTGCCACAGCTGCGCGGCCCGGCCGAGCCGGCGAGCTCGCGCACGATCGAGATCCGCACCGGATTGCCCAGGGCGGCCAGCACGTCTTCCACGGCGACGCGGTCGAGATCGGGGTGGTGGGTCGGCATTCCCCCAGTGTAAGCGCGACGGTAAGAGAGATCTCGTACTGTACGATTTCTTACGTACTGTCGTACCTTTCCGTGCCCCTGCGTACGGAACCGCACTGGGTCACGCCAGGACCCCCGCCGACCGAACCCCCGGAGCTTCCCCATGCCCCACCCGACCCAGCCCGTCGCCCTCGTCACCGCCGCTAGCCAGGGCATCGGCGCGGCCATCGCCCGCGAGCTGGCGGCCGACGGCTACCGGGTGTCGCTGCTCGCCCGCTCGCCGGGGGTGCTCGACCTGGCCGAGGAGCTCGGCGGGATCGCGGTGCGCGGTTCGGTGACCGAGCCCGCCGACCTGGAGCGGGTGGTCGCGGCCACCCTCGACGCCTACGGCCGGATCGACACGGTCGTCAACAACACCGGGCACCCCGCCAACGGCGGCCTCCTGGAGACGAGCGACGCCGACTGGCACGCGGGACTCGACATGCTGCTGCTCAACGTCGTGCGCATGGCCCGGCTGGTCACCCCGCACCTGACGGCCAACGAGCACGGCGGCACGATCGTGAACATCTCCTCGTACACGGCCTTCGAACCGCTGGACTTCATCCCGGTCTCGTCCAGCCTGCGGGCCGCCCTGACCTCGTTCACCAAGCTGTACGCCGACGAGTACGCGGCCCGGGGCGTCCGCATGAACAACGTGCTGCCCGGCTATGTCGACAGCTGGCCCGAGGACCCGGACACCGTGGCCCGCATCCCGGCCGGCCGGTACGCCACCGTGCGGGAGGTGGCCCGGGCGGTCGCCTTCCTGGCGTCACCGGCGTCCTCGTACATCACCGGACAGAACCTGCGCGTGGACGGCGGCGTGGCCCGCACCCTCTAGCGGGCCCCGCCCGGCCCGGATCAGCCCGGGAATCGGGCCGCGAAGACGGCCAGCGTGACGGCGACCGTGAGCACGACCAGTGCCGCGGTCGCCTTCTCGCGCGTGGTGTACGGCGGCACGGGCGGCAGCGACGGGAAGCCCTCGTGCGCGGGCGTCGACGCGGAGTCGGCGGGCGCGCGGCCGACGGCCCTGCGGCGGGCGCCGCGCAGCAGCCCGTACAGGAGCGGGAACATCGCCGGGCCGAGCAGCGCGGCCAGGCCCGTCCAGGCCGGCAGGCGCAGTGCGGCCACGGTCAGGAGCACCGCGTCGAACCACGCCCAGCAGCCGAGGGCCGCGGTCAGCGGGGCCCGTACGAGGAGCCGCAGCGGGGCGCGGCCCCGGCGGGCCAGCGTGGTGAGGGTCTCGGCCAGCACGGCGGTCCGGTCGTCCGCGGGGCGCGCCCGCGCCCGGTCCCAGGCCTGCTGGGCGGCACCGACCGGGTGGCCGATCACGGTCAGGACGAGGCGGGCGTCATGGCGCTGCACCCGGCCCCCGGGCCTCGACGCCGCTTCGGGCGCGATCGGCCCGGGTACCGCATCGGGGTCCAACTCCCGTATGCGTGCGGCGAGTTCGGGGAGGCGACGGCCCTGTTCCGGGTCGCCGCCGGTCCGGCACAGGTCGTAGTAGGCGAGGAGCAGGCCGAGGTCCTCGGGGAAGGTCGCGAGGCCCTCGTCGAGGACGGCCGCGGCCCGGTCGGCGTGGTCGCCGTGGCCCTCGGCCGCGTGCGCCCGGCCGAGCAGGGCGTACAGGGCGGGATCGGGCCCGTCCGTGTAGAGCGCGGCTCGTGCCGCCTTGCGCGCGGCGCTGGTGCGGCCCGCCCGCAGCAGCGCCTCCACGTCGGCGCAGGCCGCCGTGACGTCTTCGTGCCCGGCTTGCAATGTGTCCCCAACCCTGGATGTGCGGCTCGCAACTATCACCTGCTGGAACGGGGTGGGTCAACAGCAGCCGGGCAGGTCAGGCGGGCCGGGGCGGGTTACCAGTCCCCGCCGCCGAAGCCGCCGCCGTCTCCGCCGCCGCCCCCGTCGCCCCAACCGCCGCCGAAGTCGGACGGGTTGAAGTCGGAGCCCGACACGTCGCCGCCGTCGTAGCTGGAGCCCGTGTCGTACGACCCGGCCCCGTAGTCGGACGCGTACGCGGGCGTCGACAGCATCGAGCCGAGCATCGTGCCCATCAGGAGGCCGGGCAGCATGCCGCCGCCGAAGTAGCCGCCCGCCCAGGGGCCGTAGGCCGGGCCCGCGTCGTAGTAGGGGCGGCGGCCCTGGTCGGTGTCGACCTCGCGGACCATCGGGTCCTGGCCGTCGCGCAGCCGGGTCGCGTCGGCCTGGCACACCGGGACCTGGCGCGGGGCGCCGCCGGCCGGGGTCCAGGTGGCGTCCTCGACGGAGGGGCCGTGGCGCGGGTCGAAGAAGCAGGGGGCACGGCGCTCGGGCAGCGGCCGGTGCTCGCGCCGGGCGGCCAGGGTGGCCAGCGAGAACCGGCCGTCCTCCAGGGCCTGGGTCACGCCGGTCACATCGGCGGGGCGCTCGGCCTTGGCCATCAGCGTCTTGGACGTCTCGTACGAGTCGAGGGCGCGCTCGTAGTCGGCGCGCATCGCGTCGTCGGCGCCGGCCTCGGCGGGGTGGAAGTCGAGCCGGTCGAGCTCCTCGCCGAAGGCGGTGATGTCCTCGTCCACGACGACCTGGAGGCGCTGCAGCGCGGCCCGCTCCTCCTCGGCCTTCTTCTTGCGGTTGCGGCGCACCAGGGCGTACCCACCGGCGCCGCCGACCACGACCACGGCGCCCACCGCGATCAGCGCTCCGGTGCCGTCCCCGCCGCCGGAGCCCGAGCCGCCGCCCCACGAGGCGGGGGCGTGGCCCTTCATCTGCGGCAGGGCCTTGTCGACGAACGCGTTGAGCTGGGTGGCGGCGCTCTCGCCCGTGCCGGGGGCGCGCACGGCGCTGTTCAGGTTCTGGACGGCCTGGCGCTGCATGACCTTGCTGTCGGCGCCGGAGGTGAAGGCGTCGCCGAGCCGGATCGCGTACAGGCCGGTGACGCCGGTGTCCGTGCGCAGGTTCGGCAGGATCGAGTTCTTGGGGTACGCGGCGCTGTTGGGCAGCACGGCCACGAACAGCGGCTTGTCCGCGTCCTTGATCTTCTTGGCCAGGGCGTCGGCCTGGGCCTGGCTGAGCTGGTTCGCGGCTCCGGGGTCCACGTAGACCGGGCTCTTCTTGAGGTGGTCGGCCACGTCGGACGCGCCACCGGCGGCCATGGCGGGGCCCGCCGTGGCCAGTGCGGCGAGTGCGACGGCGGAGAGTGCGGAGAAAACCCTGAGCCTCATGGTCCCGACGCTACCCGAGGCCGCGCGGAAACGGACATACGGGGTACCGCGGCCGGGGGCCGAGGGGCGCCCGCGGGACCGGGGTCCCGCGGGGACGCGGCCCTTGGTCCTGCCGCTCCCCCGGGCCGCGCGGCTAGCGCGGCGGCTGGGTCCCGGCCCGCAGCAGGCCGTAGGTGTACGCGTCCTGGAGTGCCTCCCAGGACGCCTCGATCACGTTGGGGCCGGCGCCGACCGTGGTCCACTCGCCGGTGCCGTCGGTGGTGGTGATCAGGACGCGGGTGGTGGAGGCCGTGCCGTGCTTGCCCTCCAGGGTCCGGACCTTGTAGTCGACCAGCTCGAACTTGGCGACCTGCGGGTAGAACCGCTCAAGGCCTTCCAGGAGCGCCGAGTCCAGCGCGTTGACCGGGCCGTTGCCCTCGGCGCTGACGATGATGCGCTCGCCGCCGACCCAGAACTTCACGGTGGCGCCGTTGGCGTGGGTGCCGTCCTTGAGGGTCTCGATGATCGCCCGGTAGGACTCGATGCGGAAGTAGTCGCGCGGCCCGCCCTCGACCTCGTCCCGCAGGAGCAGCTCGAACGAGGCGTCGGCCGCCTCGTAGGTGTAGCCCTGGAGTTCACGGGCCTTGACCCGCTCCACGACCCGGGCGACGACGTCCCGGTCGTTGCCGAGGTCGACGCCGAGCTCCTTGCCCTTGAGCTCGATGGAGGCGCGGCCGGCCATGTCGGAGACGAGCATCCGGATGTGGTTGCCGACCAGGCCCGGATCGATGTGCTGGTACAGATCGGGGTCGACCTTGATCGCCGAGGCGTGCAGGCCGGCCTTGTGCGCGAAGGCGGAGACGCCGACGTACGGCTGGTGCGTGGAGGGGGCGAGGTTGACCACCTCGGCGATGGCGTGCGAGATGCGGGTCATCTCGGCGAGCGCGCCCTTGGGGAGCACCCGCTTGCCGTACTTGAGCTCCAGGGCGGCGACGACCGGGAACAGGTTGGCGTTGCCGACCCGCTCGCCGTAGCCGTTGGCGGTGCACTGCACATGGGTGGCGCCCGCGTCGACCGCGGCCAGGGTGTTCGCGACCGCGCAGCCGGTGTCGTCCTGGGCGTGGATGCCGAGCCGGGCGCCGGTGTCGGCGAGCACGGTGGCGACCACGGCCTGGATCTGGGCGGGCAGCATCCCGCCGTTGGTGTCGCACAGGATGACGACGTCGGCGCCGGACTCGCTCGCGGCCCGCACGACGGCCTTGGCGTACTCGGGGTTGGCCCGGTAGCCGTCGAAGAAGTGCTCGCAGTCCACGAAGACCCGGCGGCCCTGCTCGCGCAGGTGGGCGACGGTGTCCCGGACCATCTCCAGGTTCTCGTCCAGGGTGGTGCGCAGAGCCAGTTCGACGTGCCGGTCGTGCGACTTGGCGACCAGCGTGATCACGGGGGCACCGGATTCGAGCAGGGCCCGCACCTGCGGGTCCTCGGCGGCCCTGCCGCCCGCACGCCGGGTGGCGCCGAAGGCCACGAGCTGGGCGTTGCGGAAGCTGATCTCCTGCTGCGCGCGGGCGAAGAACTCCGTGTCGCGGGGGTTGGCGCCGGGCCAGCCGCCCTCGATGAAGCCCACACCGAACTCGTCCAGGTGCCGGGCAATCGTCAGCTTGTCCGCGACGGTGAGGTTGATGCCCTCGCGCTGTGCCCCGTCGCGCAGCGTCGTGTCGAAGACGTGGAAGCTGTCGTCGACCCGGAGGCCGTCGCGAAGACTCTCCTCGGCGGCTTCGTTCGCCTCGTTGGTCGTCATGCTGATCTGACTCCTGTCGGGTGAGTGGCTCCGAACTCATGGCTCCACTTGCCCCCGTCGTCGCGCTCCTCGCCCCGGCCGTGGTGGGGGCCGGTAAACGAAAAGACCCCTCGCGGGTGCGAGAGGTCTGCGCGCGGGTCTGGGGCACGATGGCCGCTGCCGCGGGAGGTGTCCACGGTTTCAGCGGTCACTGCGGACCGGCGCGCTGCTGTCCATAATCATGTCGGAAGCGAGCACGCTGGCAGTCTGCCACATGGGCCGGGGGTCCTGATCGGGGGTCTCACCATCCGGGCGCCCCGCCGACCTGCACTAATTCGACGGAACCGGCTCCGCCTGGGTGCGCCGGGGCTCGTCCTCGACCCGGTGGAGATCGATGTCGCGCGTCTCGCGCATGGTCAGGTAGACGACCAGGGACACGGCGGCGCAGCCCGCCACGTACCAGTAGAACCCGGACTCGGCGCCCGCCTTCTTGAACCACAGCGCCACGTATTCGGCGGTCCCGCCGAACAGCGCGTTCGCGATGGCGTAGGGCAGGGCGACGCCGAGCGCGCGGATGCCGGTCGGGAAGAGCTCGGCCTTCACACAGGCGTTGATCGAGGTGTAGCCGGTCACCACGACCAGGGCGAGCAGGGCCAGGCCGAAGGCCGGCCAGAAGGTCCCCGCATGCTTGAGCATGGTCATGATCGGCACGGTCAGGAAGGTGGAGCCGACGGCGAAGGTGATCAGGAGCGGTCGGCGCCCGATCCGGTCGGACAGCGCGCCCGCGAGCGGCTGGATGCACATGAACACGAACAGGGCGCAGAAGCTCACGAGGGAGGCGGTCGACTTGTCCATGCCCGCGCTCTTGGACAGGAACTTCGTGAGGTACGTCGTGTACGTGTAGTACGCGACCGTGCCGCCCATGGTGAGCGCCATGACCAGGAGCGCCTCGCGCTTGTGGGCCCACAGCGCCTTGAGGGTGCCCCGGTCCTCGTCGCGGGCCGCGCCGGACTCCTCGTACACCTCGGTCTCCAGCATGGAGCGGCGCAGGTAGAAGACGACGGCCGCGCCGAGGGCGCCGACGATGAAGGGGACGCGCCAGCCCCAGCTGTGCAGGGCGGCGTCCGAGAGGCTGCGCTGCATCACGATCTGGAGGCCGAGGCCGAGGAGCTGGCCCGCGGTCATCGACACGTACTGGAAGCTGGAGGCGAAGCCGCGCTTCTTCGGGTCGGACGCCTCGGTGAGGTAAGTGGCGCTGGCCGCGTACTCGCCGCCGACGGAGAGCCCCTGCAGGAGGCGGGCGACCAGCAGGACGGCCACTCCCCCGTATCCGGCGACCGCGTACGTCGGGGCGATCGCGATCAGGATCGCGGAGGCGGACATGAGCGTGACGGTCAGGGTGAGCGCGGCCTTGCGGCCCTTGCGGTCGCCGATCCGGCCGAGCAGCCAGCCGCCGACCGGCCGCATGAAGAAGCCCACCGCGAAGATCCCCATGGTGTTCATGAGGTTGGCGGTCTCATTGCCCTTCGGGAAGAACGCGTCCGCGAAGTAGACGGCGAACGTGGCGTACACGAACCAGTCGAACCACTCGACCATGTTGCCGGCCGAACCGACCCAGATCTTCTTCCACTGCTCTCGTCCCATGGACGCCCACGTTGACGCAGGCCCGCCCGGTCGACAAGGCGTGCGGGCGCAACGATCGGGCCTACTTGCGTGCGTTGCGTTCCCCGTAGCGGGCGCGAATCAGGGGCGCATCAGCGCCTCGTCCACGAACTCCCTTACGTGGTCCAGCACTTGGGCGCGCCCGGTACCGGGCAGGCCGACCGCGACATGCACGCTGAACCCGTCGAGCAGGGCGCGCAGCCGGGAGGCGAAGCGGTCGGCGTCGACCGCTCGGAACTCGCGGCGCGAGACGCCCTCGGCGAGTATCGCGACCAGGTCGCGGTGCCAGGCGCCCTCGATGGCGGCCTGGCGGGCACGGGCCGCGACGTCCGCGTTCTGCGAGCGGTTCCAGACCTCCAGCCACAGGATCCAGTGCGGATCGCGCGGCCCGTCCGGAACGTACAGGTCGACGTAGGCGTCGAGGCGCTCGCGGACGGTGCCGGGCCGGGCGAGCAGTGCGCGCCGCTCGTCGCCGAGGCGCCCCTCGCTCCACTCCAGGGTCTGGAGCAGCAGCTCGTCCTTGGTGCGGAAGTAGTAGAGGAGGTGCCCACTGGACATGCCGACCTCGCGGCCGAGCCCGGCCATGGTGAGCCCGTCGAGTCCGCGGTCGGCGATCGTGGCCATGGCGGCGACGAGGACCTCCTCGCGGGGCGGAGCGGTGTTGCGGCGGCGGGCGGCGGGACTCATCACGCGTCAGTTCTACCCGATGCGCCCGCCGGCGCCGCCCGCGGTCACACCTTGGGCTGCTGCTGGGTGATGCAGTGGATGCCGCCGCCGCCCGCGAAGATCGTCCGGGCGTCGACGAGGGTCACCGTGCGCTCGGGGAACAGCCGGCGGAAGATGCCGGCCGCGTTCTCGTCGCGCGGGTCGTCGAAGGCGCACAGGACCACACCGCCGTTGCAGAGGTAGTGGTTGATGTACGAGTAGTCGACCCAGCCGTGCTCGTCCTTGATGACGGTCGGCGCGGGGATCTCGACGACCTCCAGGGAGCGTCCCCTGGCGTCCTTCTGGGAGCGCAGCAGGGCCACGTTCTCCTTGCCGAGCTCGTGGTCGGGGTGGGCCGGGTCCGGCTGGGTGTGGACGACCACGACGCCGGGCCGGGCGAACGCGGCCACGATGTCGACGTGGCCGAGGGTGCCGTAGCCGTGCGGCGGGTAGTCGGCGGTCAGGCCGCGCCGCAGCCAGATCGCCTTGCGGGTGCCGAGCATGGCGTGGATCTCCGTCTCGACCTCCTCGCGGGTCCAGTCCGGGTTGCGCTCGGGGCCGAGCTGCACGGTCTCGGTGAGCAGCACCGTGCCCTCGCCGTCGACGTGGATGGCGCCGCCCTCGTTGACCAGGCGCGAGGTGTACGTGCGCGCCCCGGCCAGGTCCGAGACATGGGCGCCGATCTTGGCGTCGTGCTCCCAGGTCGCCCAGTCCTGGGCGCCCCAGCCGTTGAACGTCCAGTCCACGGCGCCCAGTTGACCCTTGCCGTCGGTGAGGAAGGTGGGCCCGATGTCCCGCATCCAGGCGTCGTCCAGTTCACGCTCGACGAGCTCGATGTCGGGGCCGAGCAGGGCGCGGGCCTCCTCCGCCTGGCCGGGTCCCACGACCATGGTGACCGGTTCGAAGCGGCGGACCGCGCGGGCGACCGAGGCCCAGGCGGCGCGGGACTCGGCGAGCTCGGCCTCGTTGGGGAAGGTGACGTTGGGCCCGGGCCACGCCATCCAGGTCCGCTCGTGCGGGGTCCACTCGGCGGGCATGCGGAAGCCGTCGGCGGCAGCTGACATCAGCGTGGTCCTTACAGGAAGTAGAGGCGGTTGAGGGAGACGGAGTCGGCCGGTTCGGAGCGCAGTGGGTCGCCGTCGAGGGTGACGAGTCCGGTGCGGCCGTCGACGCCGACCGCGCCGGTACGGGAGTTGAGCAGGAGGTCGGCAGGGCCGATGCCGCGGGTGCCGCGTACCGCGACCCGGCGCCGCCGGGTGGGCAGCAGGTCGCCGCCCTGGTCGAGGGCGGCCTTCGCCACGAACGCGACGGACAGCTCGGCCGCGGTCCCGCCGTGCGCCCCGAACAGCGGCCCCAGCACGAGGGGTTCACAGGTGTCGGTGGCCGCGTTCGGGTCACCGGTGACACCCCAGGCGGGGAAACCGGACTTGAGGACCATCTGCGGCTTCGCACCGAAATACGCCGGTCGCCACAGCACGATGTCGGCCATCTTGCCGACCTCGATCGAGCCGATCTCGTGCGCGAGCCCGTGCGCGATCGCGGGGTTGATGGTCAGCTTCGCCATGTACCGCAGCACCCGCGCGTTGTCGTCACCGTCCCCGTCACCCTCCAGCGCACCGAGCTCGGCCTTCATCTTCCCGGCCATCGCGAACGTACGGCGCACCGTCTCACCGGCCCGGCCCATGCCCTGCGCGTCCGAGGACGTGATCCCGATCGCCCCCAGATCGTGCAGCACGTCCTCCGCACCCATCGTGCCCGCCCGGATACGGTCCCGGGCCATCGCCGCGTCCCCCGGCAGATCCGTCTTCAGATCATGCACCGAGACGATCATCCCGTAGTGCTCGGCGACCGCGTCCCGCCCGAACGGCAGCGTCGGATTCGTGGACGAGCCGATCACATTCGGCACCCCCGCCATCTTCAGCACGTTCGGCACATGCCCGCCCCCGCACCCCTCGATGTGGAAGGCGTGGATCGTCCGCCCCTCCAGCACCTTCAAGGTGTCCTCGACGGTCAGACACTCGTTCAACCCGTCACTGTGCAGGGCGACCTGGACATCGTGCTCCTCCGCCACCCGCAGCGCCGTATCCAACGCCCGGGTGTGCGCACCCATGTCCTCATGCACCTTGAACCCGCACGCCCCGCCCTCCGCCAAAGCCTCCACCAGCGGAGCCGGATCCGAGGACGAACCCCGGCCCAGGAACCCGATGTTGACCGGCCACGCGTCGAACGCCGCGAACGCGTTGCGCAACGCCCACGGCGAATTCACACCCACACCCCACACCGGGCCGAACTCCTGGCCGATGATCGTGGTCACACCCGAGGCGAGCGAGGCCTCCATGATGCGCGGCGACAGCAGATGCACATGGGTGTCCACCGCCCCGGCGGTAGCGATCAGCCCCTCACCGGAGACGATCGACGTGCCGGTACCGACGACCACGTCCACATCGTCGAGCGTGTCCGGATTCCCGGCCCGCCCGACCGAGCAGATCCGCCCCTCACGGATACCGATGGACACCTTGCGGATGCCCAGCACCGCGTCGATGACGACCACGTTGCTGATGACGACGTCACACGTCTCGCGGACGGCGGCGGCCTTCAGATGCAGCCCGTCCCGGGCCGTCTTGCCGAACCCGGCCAGGAACTCGTCACCCGGGGCCTGCGAGTCGGACTCGACGCGCACGGTCAGACCGGAGTCCCCCAGCCGGACACGGTCCCCGGCACGGGGGCCGTGCACCGAGGCGTACTCGTACGGGTCCATCACTTGTCTCCCTCTCGCGCACCGGTTCCGAGGTATCCGCAGGCAGCCGCCCTGCGCAAGGCCTCGTCCTTGGCGCCGGGCGCGTCAAGGGGCCCGTCGACCAGGCCCGCGAAGCCGATCGCGATGCGGTCGCCGCCGATGGGCACGAGGCCGACGTCCGCACTCTCCCCGGGACCGAACCTCACCGACGACCCCGCCGGCACACACAACCGCATCCCATACGCGGCAGCCCGGTCGAAATCCAGCCGGGGGTTGCACTCGAAGAAATGGAAGTGCGAGGTGACCGAGACAGGCACGGTGGCGGTGTTGGTCACGGTGAGCCGCACCACCGGTTCCGCCTCCGGGTAGCCCTCGCCGGGGAGGAGCGCGCCGGGCGCCTCCTGGCCGGCCGTGCCGCCGATGGGGTCGGAGACCACCGCGAGCCGGGAGCCGTCGTCGAAGACGGCCTCCACATGCACCTCGGTGACCACGTCGGACACGCCGGGCAGCACGTCGTCGGGGCCGAGCACGGACCGGGCCGCCTCGATGGCCTCGGCCAGGCGCCGGCCGTCGCGGGCCGCCTCGCACACGGTGTCCGCGATCAGCGCGGTCGCCTCCGGCACGTTCAGCCGCAGCCCCCGGGCCCTACGGGCCCGGGCCAGTTCCGCGGCACCGAACAAAAGCAGCCGGTCACGTTCCGTCGGGGTCAGTCGCACGCCACCACACCTCCTGTTTGAACGCCACTCTAACCAGAGATTTCACAGACGGGAAGCATTGACGTCACGGCTTGGTGTGCGTCACATTGAGCGGCACTCAAACCGCACGAAGAGTGAACCCGAAGAGCGAGAGGCCCCGGCATGCCCATAGAACAGCGCGGAGTCGATACGGTCCCGGAGGCGGAACGCACCAGCGGGCCGCGCGATCTCGTGTCGATCCTGCTCGGCTCGAACCTGTGCCTCGGGGTGATCGTCTTCGGCTGGCTGCCGGTCTCCTTCGGCCTCGGCTGGTGGGCGTCGATCGGCGCGGTCACGGCCGGCACCGCGCTCGGCACGCTGCTGACGGCCCCGCTCGCGCTCGTCTCGCTGCGCACCGCGACCAATCTGTCGACGTCCTCCGGCGCCCAATTCGGCGTACGGGGGCGGCTGGTGGGCTCGGTCGTGGGCCTGCTGCTCTCGCTCGGGTACACCGCCCTGACCGTGTGGATCGGCGGGGACGCGATGACAGGCGTGCTCCACCGCCTGTTCGGCCTGCCGACCGGCGGGATCTCGTACTCGGTCGTGTACGCGCTGCTCGCCGCGGCCACCGTCATCGGCGCGGTCTACGGCTACCGGGTGCTGCTGCGCCTCTCGCGCATCCTCGCGGTGGGCATGACGGCGCTGCTGATCCTCGGCGTCGTCGCCTACGCACCGCACTTCACCACCGCCGCGCTGCCGGACGCGGGCGGCTATCTGCTCGGCTCGTTCTGGCCGACCTGGCTGCTCGCGCTCGTCGCGGCCGGGCTCAGCGGGCCGATCGCGTTCATCACCCTGCTCGGCGACTACACCCGCTACATCTCGCCGACCCGCCACCGCCCGCGCCGCGTCCTGCACGCCACCTGGCTCGGCCTGACCGCGGGCCTCCTGATCCCGCAGCTCTTCGGCACGTTCACGGCGTACGCGGCCCGCGCGGCCACCGACTACGCGGGTCCGCTGGTCGCCGCCGCCCCCGGCTGGTACCTGGTACCGCTGCTGCTCGCGGCCTCCGCGGGGTCGGTCGGCAACGCGGGTCTGATGCTCTACTCGATGGGCCTGGACCTGGACGCGATCCTGCCGCGCGCCTCACGGACCCAGGCCACCTTCGCGGTGGCCTGCGTCGCCACGGTGTGCGTCTTCGCGGGTCACTTCGCCTGGGACGCGCAGGCCGCGATGACCTCGTTCGTCCTGCTGCTCACGGCGATCGGCACCCCCTGGGCGGTCATCACCCTGATCGGCTTCGTGCGCTGTCGTGGCGTGTACGACGCGGACGCCCTCCAGGTCTTCAACCGCCGCTCCCGGGGCGGCATCTACTGGTACCGCTCCGGCTGGAACCTGCGTGCGGTGGCCGCCTGGGCACTCGGCGCGGGAGCCGGTCTGCTGGCGGTCTCCCTGCCCAACTACCAGGGCCCGCTGCTGAGTTGGACCGGCGGGGTGGACTGCAGCTTCCTCATGTCGGGGGTCGTGGGAGGGCTGGCGTACCTGATCCTGACGCCACGTCGGGCGGACGCGCCGGAGGGGCTGGAAGCCGAGGCCGAGGTCGGCCGGGCATCCAGCCCCTCCGGCGTTTGACGGCTCTCCGGGGGCGCGAGCCCCCGGAAGCGCCGCCTAGCCCAGCGGGTGCATCCAGCCGTGCGGGTCCGGGGTCACCCCGGTCTGGAGGTCGAGCAGCGCCTTGCGCAGCTTCATCGTGACCTCGCCCGGCTCGCCGTCGCCCTGCGTCCAGTTGGCCCGCGCCGACTTCACCGAGCCGACCGGGGTGATGACCGCGGCGGTGCCGCAGGCGAAGACCTCGGTCAGGGTGCCGTTCTCGTTGTCCCGCTTCCAGTCCTCCGTGGAGATCCGGCCCTCGACGGCCTCGTAACCGAGGTCCCGGGCGATCTTCAGGAGGGAGTCGCGGGTGATGCCGGGAAGCAGCGAGCCGGTGAGCTCGGGCGTGACGATCTTCTGCGTTCCGTCTTCCTGGCCGTACACGAAGTACAGGTTCATGCCGCCCATTTCCTCGATCCAGCGGTGCTCGACGGCGTCGAGCCAGACCACCTGGTCGCAGCCGTGCCGGGCGGCCTCGGCCTGGGCGACGAGGGAGGCCGCGTAGTTGCCGCCGGTCTTGGCGGCGCCGGTGCCGCCCTTGACGGCACGCACGTACTCCTCGGACAGCCAGACCGAGACGGGCTGCACGCCGCCGGGGAAGTAGGCACCCGCCGGGGAGGCGATCACGATGAACAGGTACTCGTTCGCCGGGCGCACCCCGAGGCCGACCTCGGTCGCGATCATGAACGGGCGCAGGTAGAGGGAGGCCTCGCCGGTGGACGGCACCCATGCCTTGTCCTGCTGGATCAGCGCGTCACAGGCGGCGATGAACAGGTCCGTGGGGAGCTCGGGCATCGCGATGCGGCGGGCCGAGTTCTGGAAGCGCTCCGCGTTGGCCTCGGGCCGGAAGGTGGCGACCGTGCCGTCGGGCTGGCGGTAGGCCTTGAGGCCCTCGAAAATCGTCTGCGCGTAGTGCAGCGTCATGTTCGCCGGGTCCATGGAGAGCGGGGCGTACGGCACCAGCTGGGCGTCGTGCCAGCCGCGGCCCTCGGTCCAGCGGACCGTCACCATGTTGTCGGTGAAGTGGCGGCCGAAACCGGGGCTGGCCAGAATCGCCTCGCGCTCCGCGTCGGACAGCGGGTGCGAGGTGGGCTTGAGCTCGATCGTGGGCGTCGTCATGAGTGCTGTGTCCTTCACCGGTGGATAGTGACGGACCGCGCTCACGCCGCTGCCTGTGCTGGACGTCCGAGCTCCGCATGCCGCGGCCCCAGGTCCGATTATCGCTCTTGTCGGGGCGTTGGACATCACGGTGTGATGTGCGGTCCGGGGTTGATGGTGTCACCCGGTGGCCGCATGCGAAAAGCCGCCGGGTGCGAAATGCGACCCGGCGGCTTCCGATACGTGTGCCGCGGGGTCAGCCGGCTACCTGTGCGGCGATGGCGTCGCCGATCTCGTCCGTGGTGCGGACCGAGTCGCCGCGCGATGCCAGGTCGGCGGAGACGGCGCTCTCGATGCGGGCCGCCTCGTCCTCGTGACCGAGGTGGCGGAGCAGCAGCGCGACCGAGAGGATCGTGGCCGACGGGTCGGCCTTGCCCTGGCCCGCGATGTCCGGCGCGGAGCCGTGCACGGGCTCGAACATCGACGGGAACTCGCCGCTCGGGTTGATGTTGCCCGAGGCGGCGACGCCGATGCCGCCGGAGACGGCCGCGGCGAGGTCGGTGATGATGTCGCCGAAGAGGTTGTCGGTGACGATCACGTCGAATCGCGCCGGGTCGGTGACGAGGAAGATCGTCGCCGCGTCCACGTGCAGGTAGTCGGTGGTGACGTCGGGGAACTCCTTGGCCACCGCGTTGAAGATGTTGGTCCACAGGTGACCGGCGTAGGCCAGGACGTTGTTCTTGTGCACCAGCGTCAGCTTCTTGCGCGGGCGGGCCTGGGCACGCGCGAAGGCGTCCCGGACCACGCGCTCGACACCGTAGGCGGTGTTGACCGAGACCTCGGTGGCCACCTCGTGCGGCGTACCCGTACGGATGGAACCGCCGTTGCCGGTGTACGGGCCCTCGGTGCCCTCGCGCACGACGATGAAGTCGATCTCGGGCTGGCCGGCGAGCGGGGTGGAGACGCCGGGGAGCAGCCTGCTGGGGCGGAGGTTGACGTAGTGGTCGAAGAGGAAGCGGAGCTTCAGCAGGAAGCCGCGCTCCAGGACGCCGGACGGGACCGTGGGGTCGCCGATCGCGCCGAGCAGGATCGCGTCGTGCTGCTTGAGGGCCTCGACGTCGACGTCGGTGAGGGTCTCACCGGTGGCGTGGTAGCGCCGCGCGCCGAAGTCGAACTCTCTGGTCTCCAGCTTCACATCCTGCGGGAGGACGGACCTGAGGACCTTGAGGCCCTGGGCCACGACCTCCTGGCCGATGCCGTCACCGGGGATCACTGCGAGATTGATGCTGCGAGAACTTGCCGACATGGGGGAACCCTACGCGCCGTCCCAGCCATTGACACCCGATGTCCACAGTATGGACATCCCGGACGCCGGCCCGGAATCACTCGGGGAATCGCGTAGGCAGTTGTACGCCTTGCGTTCACCCGCCGGAGAGAATCGCGTCGACTCGATGGAGGACTTTTTCGGCCATGGACATCCCCAGATTCGGCATCCCCGACAAGCTCGCCGAGCGTATGAGCATGGCCGAGCAGCACGAGTACCTGCGGAGCAGGCTGAGCCGTCGCGGTGTGCTGCGCACCACCGCGGCCACGGCCGCCGTCGCCGGGGCGGGTCTCGCGACCGCCGGGGCGGCCTCGCCCGCCTACGCGGCCCCGACCACGCTCACCTCCACGTCCCGGCACGGCGTGGACGGCTCGCTGGCCGCGCCGTTCGGCCGCCACCTCGCGTACGGGGCCGACCCCAAGACGCAGATGCGCGTCTCCTGGCAGGTCCCGTTCGCGGTGAAGAAGCCGTACATCCGCATCGGCACCAGCCCCTGGTCGCTGAGCCGGAAGATCGACGCCGAGGTGCGCCACCTGACGACGCCCGCGCTGAACGGCGGGAAGATCGCGGCGGCCGAGCAGTTCTACGTGCACGCCGGCCTCGACCGGCTGCGGCCGGGCCAGACGTACTACTACGGCGTCGGCCACGACGGCTTCGACCCGGCCGACCGCCGCAACCTGGGGACGCTGGGCACCTTCACCACCGCCCCGGCGCACGCCGAGAACTTCACCTTCACGGCCTTCGGCGACCAGGGCGTCAGCTATCACGCCCTGGGCAACGACCAGGTGATCCTGGGCCAGAACCCGTCCTTCCACCTGCACGCCGGCGACATCTGCTACGCCGACCCGTCGGGCTCGGGCCAGTCCTCGGACCAGTACGACGCGCGCACCTGGGACCAGTTCCTCGCGCAGACCGAGTCGGTCGCCAAGACCGTGCCGTGGATGGTCACGACCGGCAACCACGACATGGAGGCCTGGTACTCGCCGCAGGGCTACGGCGGCCAGAACGCCCGCTGGTCGCTGCCGGCCAACGGCCCGGACCCGGTGAACCAGCCCGGTGTGTACTCCTTCGTGCACGGCAACGTGGGCGTGATCGCGCTCGACGCGAACGACGTGTCGTACGAGATCCCCGCCAACTTCGGCATCAGCGGCGGCAAGCAGACGAAGTGGCTGGACAAGCGACTCGGGGAGCTGCGTGCCAACCACGCCGTCGACTTCATCGTGGTCTTCTTCCACCACTGCGCGTTCTCCACGACGAGTTCGCACGCCTCGGAGGGGGGCGTGCGCGACGTGTGGGTGCCCCTGTTCGAGAAGCACCAGGTGGACCTGGTCATCAACGGCCACAACCACGTGTACGAGCGGACCGACGCCATCAAGGGCAACAAGGTGGGCCGCAAGGTCGCGATCGGCGAGCGCACCGACCCGACCCGCGACGGCATCGTGTACGTGACGGCCGGCGCGGCGGGCCGTTCGCTCTACAGCTTCCCGGTGCCCGACTCGTACGAGGGCCATGTCGCGGACCGCGACAGCGTGGACACCTACCACTGGGCCAACGGCGGCACGAAGGTCACCGAGACCGTGGAGTGGTCGCGGGTGCGCTACACCAACTACTCGTTCCTCGCGGTGGAGGTCGAGACCGGCCGCCACCCGAAGCTGAAGGTCAGCGCGCTCGCCGAGACGGGCGAGCGCATCGACCACTTCGAGATCCAGCGCGGACGCTAGCTCCTCGGCCGGGCCCGGGCTCAGTGCCCGGTGGCGCCGCCGTTGTCCCTGCGGTCCAGCGCACGCTGGAGGGCGGCGGCGGCGTTCTTGCGGTCGGACTCGCTGCTGCGCGAAGAGTGACGGACTCGGCGGGCGGGCTGCTGGACCATGGGGATTCGACTCCTCTGCTGGGAGGTCCGGGGGCATGCCCCGGCGGATGCAGTGAGGTGCCGGAAGGGGCGGGGAGCGCTGCCGCAGGGGTTGCCTGCCAAAGGGCACTGCACTCTCGACCGCCATTCGCCGGATCGGCGAGACGTTCGGCTCCTACAAAGCTAAGCCTTCCGCTGGAGTCTGTCTCCACAATTACTCGGACTTCCTACTATCTGAGACGGCCGCCCCCGCGGAGGCCCGGGCCGCCTTGCTCGCGGGCCCGCTGCGCACCGCGTCCCCGGCGCCCGGGCACAGCCGCAGCGCGCCGGCCGTGGCGGCCAGGCAGACCGCGCCGAGCAGGCAGAACGCCACCGCGCAGGAGCCGGACGGGGTGCCGGTGACGGCGCCGCCCAGGCGCAGCGCGACCGTGGCGACCGCCACCCCGAGCCCGGCTCCGAGCTGGTTGGCGGTCGCGGACAGCGCGTTGGCGTCGCGCAGCCGCTCGGGCGGCACCTCGCTGAACGCGATGGTCGAGTAGCAGGTCAGACCGAGCGAGCGGGCCGCGCCGCCGAGCAGCACGAGCGCCGCGGTCACCGCGAGGGGCGTCGCCGCCGTGAGCAGGGCGCAGCCCGCGACCGTGACGGCGAGGCCGACGGTGGAGACGAGCAGAAGCGGGCGGAAGCCGAAGCGGTTGAGCAGGGCGGTGGTCGCGGGCTTGATCCCGATGTTCCCGACGAAGACGAAGAGCACCACCGCGCCGGACTTCACCGCGCTCCAGCCGAAGACCTCCTGGAACAGCAGCGGCAGCAGGAACGGCATCGAGCCGACCACGATCCAGAAGAGCGAGCCACCGGTCACGCTGGCCCGGAACGAGGCCACGTCCAGGGTGCGCAGGTTCACCAACGGGTGTGCGGTACGCAGCAGATGGCGTGCGGCCGCGCCGAGTGCGAGGGCGGCGATCACGGCGACGGCGGCGACGGCTTCCCAGCCGGTGTCGGTCTCGGCGACGAGATGGGCGGCCCAGGTGAGGGCGCCGAGCCCGGTGCAGGTGAGCAGCACGCCGGGCACGTCGAGCGGCGGCGGGGCCGCCGTGGGCCCGGCCGCGACCAGGCGCCGGGCGACGACGAAGGCGACCGCGCCCAGCGGGACGTTCACCAGGAACAGCCAGTGCCAGCCGGCGTACGTGGTGAGCAGCCCGCCGAGCAGCGGGGCGACCACGGGCGCCATGAGCCCGGGCCACACGATGTACGCCATGATCTTCGGTATGTCGGTCCTGGCGGCCCCGGCGAGCACGAGCAGCCGGCCCACCGGGACCATCATCGCGCCGCCCGCGCCCTGCAGGACGCGCATCGCGACGAGCGGGCCGAGGCTGTCGCTCGCGGCGCAGGCCGCCGAGGCGAGGGTGAACAGGACGATGGCGGTGAGGAAGATCCGCCGGGCGCCGAACCGGGCGGTGAGCCAGCCGCTGAGCGGTATGAGCACGGCGAGGGTCAGCAGATAGACGGTGATCACCAGGCCCACCGAGGAGGGCGTGGTGCCGAGGGAGGCCGCCATCTGCGGGGCGGCGGTGGCCACGATGGTGCCGTCCAGCATCTCCATGAAGAAGCAGCCGGCGATGAGCAGGGCGGTCGCGCGCTGTCGGGTGTCGAGCATGCGATCAGCGTGGCGGCCCGCATTGCTGCACACAAGGTCCGATTACTCAGCCCAGTACTGCACATCGCGCAGCATTCGCGCATGCTGGGGGCATGCAACAGCTCCCCGACATGAATCTGCTGCCCGCACTCGATGCCCTGCTGCGGGCCGGGAGCGTGGCGGGGGCCGCCTCCGAGATGCGTATCTCGCCCTCCGCGATGAGCCGGACCCTCGGCCGGCTGCGTCGGGTGGTGGGTGACGAGCTGCTCGTGCCGTCCGGGCGCGGCCTGACCCTGACGCCGCGGGCCCGCGAGCTCCAGCCGCACGTGGAGGCGGCACTCACCTCCGCACTGGCCGCGCTCCGGCCCCCACCGCAGCTCGAACTCGACACCCTGCAAAGGGAGTTCAGAATCAGGGTCAATGAATCCGTGGCGGTCATATTCGGCTCGGCCCTGACCGAACGAGTGCTGCGCGAGGCACCCGGGGTGCGGCTGCGGATGCTGCCCGAGGGCGACGAGGACCCGGCGGACCTGCGGGACCGCATCGACCTGGACGTGGGGCAGATGGGCGAGCTGCCGCACGACGTGCGCAGCGAGTCGCTCGGCGCGTACGGCTATGCGGCGGTCGCCCGCGCCGACGGACCGTACGCCACCGAGCGGCTGACCCCCGAGCGGTTCGCCGCGCTGCCCCACATCACGGTGACCCGGCGGGGCCGGGTGCGCAGCGTCGTCGACGAGAAGCTCGCCGAACTCGGCCTGGAACGCGATGTGCTGGCGACCGCGCCGACGTACACCGCGGCCTGCTTCCTGGCCCTGCGCTCGGACGCGCTCGCGCTCGTGCCGCACGAGTTCGCGGTGGAGGCGGCCCGGGTGATGCCGCTCGCGGTGCTCGGCATCCCGCTCGACCTGCCGGCCAACCCCTACCGCCAGGCCTGGCACATCCGCGTGGACGCGGACCCGGCCCACCGGTGGCTGCGGGGCGCCTTGGCGGAGATCGTCGCCGATTTGGCTCGGCGCCCCCATCTAGGTTGCATTCCTACCTAGGTGGTGTTGGAATACACCCATGGCCGCAGACCGCAGATCCAGCTGGCTCAAGGGTGTCCTCGACCTCCTCGTCCTGTCCTGTCTCACCGGGGGTGAGAGCTATGGATACGAGATCTCCAAGGCACTCACCGCCGCGGGGCTCGGCGAGATCAAGGGCGGCACCCTCTATCCCGTGCTCAACCGCCTGGAGGAGGCCGGCCTCGTGGTCGGCGAGTTCCGGGCCGCCGAGCGCGGACCGGGGCGCCGCTACTACGCGCTGACCGACGAAGGGCACCGCGCCCTCGCCGAACAGGGCACCGCCTGGCGGGAGTTCCACTCGGCGGTCACGGCCATGCTCACCAGCACACTTCCAGGGGGATCAGCATGAACACCGAATACTTCGCGGAACTGGGCCGGCTGCTCGCGGCACGCGGAATGCAGGCCCAGGAGGTGGCGGCCACCGTCACCGACCTCACCGGCTACCTCGCGGAGTCCGGTTCGCCCGACGCCCGTGCGGAGTTCGGCGCGCCGGAGGCGTTCGCCGACCGGCTCACCCGGGACCACGACGGCGAGCGGCCCGAACCCGAGGCCGAGACCTGGAAGTGGACCAGCGACATCTACACCGACCGGCTGCTCCTCAACCGCTACGGGGCCGAGGGCTGGGAGGTCGAGGGCATCGACTTCGTCGGCCGCTTCGTGAGCCGCCGCACCCCCGGGGACGCGATGCGCTGGGAGTACCGGCGCGAGACCGCGCACGGCGAGAAGGAGCGCGGCGCGCTGCTCGCCGAGCTGGAGCCGGACGGCTGGGAGCCGTGCGGGCGCTGGCTGCACATGACCTACTTCAAGCGCCCGCTCGCGGCCGGGATGGGTCCGGCCGCCGACCTGGCCGTGACGCCCGCGCCGCCGGCCCGGCACGTCTTCTTCAGCGCCAAGTACCGGGGCCTGATAGCCGTGTTCGCGGTGTCCGTGGTGCTGCTCGCCCTGAGTCTGGGCTTCGGCCTGATCGACCTGGACCGGCCCTGGGTCGTCCTCACCCTCCTGGGCGCGGCCGTCGGAGGCGGGCTGCTCGGCTCGTACGGGGTCGGGCGGGACGTCGCCAAGGGCATCGAGAGCGCCTGACCGTCGGCTCCGACAGCCGTACGGGCCCGACCGCCGAATGGCACGAAAGCGCCGAAGGTTCTCATCGAACCTTAAGAAACCCTGGCGTTGACCGACTGTTCACAAATCCATCCCTGTAGAGGTCTAGCTTCAGACCATTGGGCGGCGCCACTCTTGCGCTCGATGTGCCGCAGGGGCACATGCGACGAAGAGGCGGGCGGATGACACCGATCAGTCGTAGAGGGTTCGTGGCACTCGGTGCGGGCATGGCGGCCGGCGCGGTGCTGCCGTCGGGGGCGGCTGCCCAGGCCGCCGGTCCGGCGGTCACGAGCACGGCGGCCGCTTCGGCGACCGGCACCATCAAGGACGTCAAGCACGTGGTGATCCTGATGCAGGAGAACCGCAGCTTCGACCACTACTTCGGCCGCCTCAAGGGCGTCCGGGGCTTCGGCGACAAGAGCGGCATCCTGCTCTCGGGCGGACGGCCCGTCTTCAACCAGCCCAACGGCCTCGGCCGCCAGTACCCGTGGAAGCTCAGTTCGACCCCGGCGGCGGGCGGCGTCGACGGCGCGACCCTCGCCCAGTGCAACGGCGACCTGCCGCACAGCTGGACCTCGCAGCACTCGGCGTGGAACAAGGGCCGGATGGACAACTGGGTCGCGGGCGTGGGCAACGTCCGCTCGCTCGGCTACCTCGACCGCGGCGACATCCCGTTCCACTACGCGCTGGCCGACAACTACACCATCTGCGACGCCTACTTCAGCGCCACTCTCAGCGCGACCGGCCCCAACCGCACCTTCCTGTGGAGCGGCAAGGTGGACGCCACCAGCAACGACGGCGGCGACGAGTCGGGCCTGACCTGGGAGACGTACGCGGAGGCCCTGCAGCGCGCCGGGGTGAGCTGGAAGGTCTACCAGAACGCGAACGACAACTACGGCGACAACGGTCTCGCCTACTTCTCGAAGTTCACCGCCGCCAAGGCGGGCGACCCCCTGCACGACCGCGGCATGGGCTCCGTCCCCGCGGTCACCGGCTCCACCCCCGACGACATCGCCGCCGCGATCAAGGCGGACGCGCTGAACGGGACGCTCCCCCAGGTGTCCTGGGTGGTCGCCAACCAGGCGTTCTCCGAGCACCCCTACGCCCCGCCCGGCGACGGCGCGCACTTCGTCGACCTGGTCCACCGCGCGCTCGCCGCGGCTCCGGAGGTCTTCGACTCCACCGTCCTGTTCCTCAACTACGACGAGAACGACGGCTTCTTCGACCACGTGCCCCCGCCCTCACCGCCCGCCGGAACCGCGGGCGAGTTCCTGAACGGCATCCCCTACGGGCTCGGCTTCCGGGTGCCGATGCTCGTCATGTCGCCCTGGACGCGCGGCGGTTGGGTCTCCTCCGAGGTCTTCGACCACACCTCGGTCCTGCGGTTCATGGAGAAGTGGACGGCCGCGATCGGCACCCCGGCGAACTGCCCCAACATCAGCGCCTGGCGCCGCAAGGTCACCGGCGACCTGACGGGCCTCTTCGACTTCGCCTCGCCGGTGTACGGCATGCCGTCCGGGCTCCCCGGCACGAAGGTGATCGGCATCGGCACCTGCGGCCCGCTGCCCAACCCGGCTCCCCAGAACAACGCGCTGCCCGAGCAGGAGGCCGGCACCCGCCCGGCCCGCGCGCTGCCGTACCAGCCCAACGGCAACCTCGACCGGTTCGAGTTCAAGGCCGCCGGGCAGATCGTGGCCTGGTTCGGCATGGCCAACCAGGGCGCCCCCGCCACCAGCGCCGCGCATCTGTCCATCCACCCCAACGCCTACCGCGACACCACCCCGTGGCAGTACACGGTCGACCCGGGCGGCACGGCCGCGGACTTCTTCCAGATCGGTACGGGCGCGGGCGCGGGCAAGTACGACTTCACCATGGCCGGCCCGAACCGCTTCCTGCGCCGGTTCGTGGGGGACGCCACGAAGGCGGGCAAGTCCATCGAGGTGGCGGCGCGCTACGCGGTGGAGTCCGGCACGGGCAAGATGGCGATCTGGTTCAAGATGACCAACTCCTCGGCCGCGGCGGTGAAGTTCACCATCAGCTCCAACCAGTACCGCACCGGCACCTGGACGTACACCGTCCCGGCGGGCGGCTCCACCGAGGACTTCTTCAACGCGGTGGCGAACCAGAACGGCTGGTACGACTTCACGATCACGGCGGACTCCGACAGCACGTGGTCGCGGCGGTACACCGGTCACATCGAGACGGGCGCGGCGTCGGTCAGCGGCTGACCGACGGCGTTCCGCCCGGCCCTACAGCACGTCCCCGTCCCGCCAGTCGAAAGTCAACGGGCTTGCGGCGCAAGGGACTTGTGGCCCCAGGACATAGGTGGTGCCCTCCTCGTCGGGGAGCGGCACCACCCCGTCCGGCGCCAGCACCTCGATGCGTCCGCCCCACACCTGCCAGCCCCGCGCCCGGTACAGCGGCGCGCCCTTCGCACTGGCCGACAGGGCACCGAAGGCGTACGCGCCCTCGACGACCCGTTCGAGCGGCGCCATGACGAGCCCGCCGAGCCCGCGCCGCCGCTGGTCCGCGCGGACGGCGACGCCCTCCACGTAACCGATGCGGTAGGAGCGCCCTGCGTGCAGCACCCGCCGCTGGACCACGCTGCCGTGGGCGACGAGTTCGCCTCCCCGGTGGACGAGGGCGTGCACGCCGCCGAGGGCGTGGTCCCAGTCGTCGTCGCTGAAGCCGCCCTCAAAGGCGGTGTCGAGCAGGGCCCGGATGCCGGCCAGCTCGGTGGAGGTCAGCTCGGCGGTGTGCGCGGTGCGTTGTGTCACGTCCATGACCCGGATCATCCCAGCCCTTCCGGCGATCGGGAACGAGCGCCGGAAGGGCTCAGGACCGGCCGGGGCCCCGGTCAGAACAGCCGGTCGCTCCGGTCCAGGTCGATGACGTACTCGCCCGCCGAGAGCCTGCCGCCCGCCAGGCCGCTGTAGATCCGGGTGAAGGTGCCGGTGCCGAGCAGATCCGGGTGCCCGTCCCCGTTGTAGTCGCCGACGCCGATGAGGGAGTCGTAGGCGCCCCAGCCACCGGTGCCGATCATGACGCGGGTGCCGAACCAGCCGCGGCCGTTGCCGGGGTAGAGCCACAGTTTGCCCGAGTTGTCGCTGACCACGAGGTCGTTCTTGCCGTCGCCGTTCAGGTCGCCAGGACCGGCGAAGGCCTTCATGACGTTCCAGCCGCCGCCGATGAGCAGACGCTTGCCGAACCAGCCCCGGCCGTTGCCCGGGTACATCCAGAGCTGTCCCGAGGTGTCGCGGGCCAGCAGGTCGCCCTTGCCGTCACCGTTGAGGTCTCCCGCGGCCTGGATCGCGCTCATGGTGTTCCAGCCGCCGCCGATGAGCAGCCGGGTACCGAACCAGCCCCGGCCGTTGCCCGGGTACATGTAGAGGTTGCCGGCGGTGTCCCGGGCCAGCAGGTCCTCGTTGCCGTCGCCGGTGAGGTCGCCGTGCCGGGTCAGGGCGGTCATGGAGTTCCAGCCGCCGCCGATCGGGAAGTTCCTGCCGTCGCCCAGGAACCACAGCCGTCCCGCATAGCTGCGCTGAAGCAGGTCGGGCGACCCGTCGCGGTCGAGGTCCCCGAACGGCTGGGCGGACATCGTGCCGGGGAAGATCTGGGTCGACCAGTCGACGTTCTCGGTGCCGCCCTGGCACTCCCGCCAGGTGTGCGCCCAGCGGGCGGAACCGAGGTTGTTGTCCAGATGGCTGTTCTTGTCGGCGAACTCGGACAGCTCGATGCCGGAACCGTCCCCGTCGCTCCCCGCGCTGACCTCGACGTCGTGGACGGCGTCGAGGTACTCGTAGTTGGTCCGGCTGTAGAGGCAGAGGTCTTCGTAGCCCGTGCGGTTGATGACCGAGGACGCCTTGAAGCGCCAGGAGCCGAAGTCGCGCTGCGGCGTCGAGTACGACGCCATCGCGCCCTGCCCTTCGGCACCCTCGAAGACGCAGAACTTGCCCTGCGGGCAGCGGTCGAAGCCGGTCGCGGCCTGGGCCGGGACGACGGAGGTCGCGACGAGACCCAGGGCGGCGGCAGCCGTCACCAGGGCAGCGCGAAACGTGGTGCGCATGGAAGGTTCCCCCCAAAGGAACGACTCGCCCGGGCATGTGAGCCGAGCGAGAGCTGCATAGTAGTGGCCGCACAGGAACCTCACAGCACGGGACGGGCGAACCGCTTTCCGTCCGCCCCGCGGCCCCCGGCGCGCGCACACTCGCCACCCTGCACGGACTTTCAAGTCACGTGTGCACCAAGGGACTTGGACTGGACCAGCCCGCCCGTCAGACTCGCTCCATGCCCACACCTACCGAGCAGCACTGGACCCCCGTCCACGGCGAGCCCTACCGGCCCGTCCCCTACCGCCCGGCCCGCATGGCCACGGCCGAGACCCTGGCGCGGGCCGCCGAGCTGCGCGCCCGCATGGACGAGCGCCGTACCGTGCGCAGCTTCTCGCCGGACCCGGTGCCCGAGCAGGCCGTCCGGGACGCGGTCGCCTGCGCCGCGACCGCGCCCTCCGGCGCCCATCAGCAGCCGTGGACGTTCGTCCTGGTCAAGGACGCGGACGTACGGCGCAGGATTCGCGAGGCGGCCGAGGAGGAAGAGCGGATCTCCTACGACGGGCGCCTCGGCGAGGAGTGGCTCGCGGCGCTGCGGCCGATCGGCACGGACTCGGTGAAGACCCATCTCACCGACGCCCCGGCCCTGCTCGTCGTCTTCCAGCAGCGCTACTGGCTGGCCGAGGACGGCACCAAGCACAAGCACTACTACGTGGACGAATCGGTCGGCATCGCGGTGGGCCTGCTCCTTTCCGCGCTGCACCAGTCGGGCCTGGCCGCCCTGGTGCACACGCCGAGCCCGATGCGGTTCCTGTCCGAGGTGCTCGACCGCCCCGCGAACGAGAAGGCGTTCGCCGTCATACCGGTCGGCTATCCGGCCGACGACTGCGAGGTGCCCGACCTGGTCCGCAAGTCCCTCGACCAGGTGCTCGTCGAGATCTGAGCGGGCGGCCCGCTCGGAGACGGGCGGACATGGAAACCGCCCCCGTCCTCGGTTGGGGGACCAAGGACGGGGGCGGGGTTTCGGTGCGCCTACGGGATCAGCCCATGTGCGGGTAGCCGTAGTCGGTCGGCGGAACCAGCGTCTCCTTGATGGCGCGGGTCAGCGTCCAGCGCATCAGGTTCTGCGGGGCGCCCGCCTTGTCGTTGGTGCCGGAGGCGCGGCCGCCGCCGAAGGGCTGCTGGCCGACGACGGCGCCGGTCGACTTGTCGTTGATGTAGAAGTTGCCCGCCGCGTAGCGGAGCTTCTCCATCGTGTGGGCCGCCGCGGCGCGGTCGTTGGAGATGACGGCGCCGGTCAGGGCGTAGTCGGAGGCCGACTCCATCTGCTCCAGCATCTCGTCGTACTTGGCGTCGTCGTAGACGTGGACCGCCAGGATCGGGCCGAAGTACTCGGTCGTGAAGACCTCGTTCGCCGGGTCGGTGCACTCGATGACGGTCGGGCGCACGAAGTAGCCCACCGAGTCGTCGTAGCTGCCGCCCGCGACGATCGTGCAGGAGGCGTCCGCCTTCGCCCGGTCGATCGCGGCCTTGTTCTTCGCGAAGGAGCGCTCGTCGATGACCGCGCCGATGAAGTTCGACAGGTCGGTGACGTCACCCATGGAGATGCCGTCGACCTCGGCCGCGAACTCCTCCTTGAAGCCGTCGTTCCAGATCGACGCCGGGACGTAGGCGCGCGAGGACGCGGAGCACTTCTGGCCCTGGTACTCGAAGGAGCCACGGGTCAGCGCGGTCTTCAGGACGGCCCGGTCGGCGCTGGGGTGCGCGACGACGAAGTCCTTGCCGCCGGTCTCGCCGACCAGACGCGGGTAGGTGCGGTACTTCTCGATGTTCGTGCCGACGGTCTTCCACAGGTGCTGGAAGGTCTTGGTCGAACCGGTGAAGTGGATGCCGGCCAGGTCGCGGTGGCCCAGGGCGACCTCGGAGACGGCCAGGCCGTCACCGGTGACGAGGTTGATGACGCCCTTGGGCAGACCGGCCTCCTCCAGGAGCTGCATGAGCAGCACGGCGGCGTGGGTCTGCGTCGGGGACGGCTTCCACACGACGACGTTGCCCATCAGGGCCGGGGCGGTCGGCAGGTTGCCCGCGATGGCCGTGAAGTTGAACGGCGTGATCGCGTAGACGAAGCCTTCGAGCGGGCGGTGGTCCATCCGGTTCCACACGCCCGGCGAGTTCGCCGGGGGCTGCTCGGCGAGCAGGTTGCGGGCGTAGTGGACGTTGAAGCGCCAGAAGTCGACGAGCTCGCAGGGGGTGTCGATCTCGGCCTGCTGCGCGGTCTTCGACTGGCCCAGCATGGTGGAGGCGGCCAGCGTCTCGCGCCAGGGGCCCGAGAGCAGCTCGGCGGCGCGCAGGATGATCGCGGCGCGGTCGTCGAAGGACATCGCGCGCCAGGCCGGGGCGGCCGCGAGGGCGGCGTCGACCGCGTCCTTGGCGTCCTGCTCGGTGGCGTTGGCGTAGGTGCCGATGACGGCCCGGTGGTTGTGCGGCTGCACGACGTCGAAGCGCTCGCCGCCGCCCATCCGCTTCTCGCCGTTGATGGTCATCGGCAGGTCGACGGGGTTCTCCGCCAGTTCCTTGAGCTTGGCTTCCAGACGGGCGCGCTCCGGGGAACCAGGGGCGTAGCCGTGCACCGGCTCGTTGACCGGGGTGGGGACCTGGGTCACAGCGTCCATGATTCCTTGACTCCTTTGTCCTGTGTGAGGGGTGTTCGGGTGAACGGAGGCTCGGGGCCTGTCCGAAAAATCCGTGGTCCTGGGGACGACTAGTTCTTGGTGATCATCGAGCGGACGAAGAACAGCAGGTTGGCCGGCTTCTCCGCGAGGCGCCGCATGAAGTAGCCGTACCAGTCGGTGCCGTACGCCGTGTAGACGCGCATCCGGTGCCCTTCGGCGGCGAGCCGCAGGTGCTCCTCGCTGCGGATCCCGTACAGCATCTGGAACTCGTACTCGTCCAGCTTGCGCCCGGCGCGGCGGGCGAGCTCCTGGCCGATGGCTATCAGACGCGGGTCGTGGGACCCGATCATCGGGTAGCCCTCGCCCTCCATGAGGATCTTCAGGATGCGGACGTACGCCTTGTCGATCTCGCTCTTGTCGAGGTAGGCGACCTCGGCGGGCTCCTTGTAGGCGCCCTTCACGATCCGCACCCGGCTGCCCGCGGCGGCCAGGCGCCGGGCGTCGTCCTCGGTGCGGAAGAGGTCGGCCTGGATGACGCAGCCGGTCTGCGGGAAGTCCTTCCGCAGCTCCTCGTGGATGGCGAACATCGAGTCGAGGGTGGTGTGGTCCTCGGCGTCCAGGGTGACCGTGGTGCCGATCGCGGCGGCGGCCTCGACGACCGGGCGCACATTGGCGAGGGCCAGCTCGTGGCCGCCCTCAAGGGCCTGGCCGAACATCGAGAGCTTCACCGACATCTCGGCCTTGGTGCCGTGACCGAGGTCCCTGAGCCGCTCGATGAGCTCCAGGTAGGCGTCGCGCGCGTGGGCGGCCTGCTCGGGGGTGGTGATGTCCTCGCCCACCACGTCCAGGGTGAGCTCCAGCCCCTTGCCGACCATCTCCTCGACGATGCGGACCACCTGGTCGACGCTCTCGCCGGGGATGAACCGGTTCACCACGGGCTTGGTCACCGGGGCGGCCGAAACGAGCTTGCGCATCTTGTCGCTGCGCGACGCGGCGAGGATCACGGGACCCAGCACGGGGCACCTCCACGGAAAGAACTAGACGGGGCCGCGACCGGGGCCTTTGGGACGATGGACGCCTTCGGGGCGAAACGGTAACGGCACGGAGAACCACCGTGAAACCTATGGATCCCCCCGATCCTCTGCCATGGACAGCTGTCACGCATCCGTGGCCCAGATCTCATACACATGTCTGAAGCGCGGCGCGCGATGAGCGAGAATGGCTTCCGTGAAGGGCGACTACCAGGACCTGGCCGATGAGATCTCGGCGCTGCTCGGCGCCCCCGCGACGCTGGAGAACCGGGATTTCGGGCTGATCGCCTTCGGTGCGCACGACTCCGACGACGACCTCGCCATGGACCCCGTCCGCACCCGTTCGATCCTGACCCGGAAGTCGACACCGGCCGTCCGCGCCTGGTTCGAGGGCTTCGGCATCACCCGTGCCACCGGACCGGTCCGCATCCCCGCCGCGCCCGACGCCGGGGTCTTCCGCGACCGGATCTGCCTGCCGGTGCGCCATCGGGGCGTGGCCCTCGGCTACGTCTGGCTGCTCGACGCCGATCCGGGGCCCGCCGAGGACAAGCTGGCCGCGGCGATGGAGGTGGCCGCCCGGATCGGGGTGCTGCTCGCCGACGAGACACAGGCCGGCGCGGATCTGTCCCGCGAGTTCCGCGCGGTGCTCACCGCCGAGCGCGGCTGGCAGCGCGACACGGCGACGGCCGCACTCCAGACCGCCCTCGGCCCGGACGCGGACGGCCTGCACGCGCTGGTCTGCGTGGCGCCCTGGCCGGGCGAGGACGCCCCTTCGGTCCGTACGGTGCCGGGAGCGGCGGCCGTGTGCACCCTGCCCCGGCCCGGCCCGGGCGGGGCCGCAGGGCACGCGCTGGCCGCCCTGGTCCGGCTGCGCTCGGCCGACGCGCTCGCCCCGGCCCGCACCGCGGCGGAACGGCTGCGCGGGGACGCCGGGGTCGGGGCGGCCGCCGGGGTGGCGACGGCCCGGCGCGGTCTCGCCGAGCTGGACCTCGCCCACCGGGAGGCAACTTCCGCCGTACGGGCAGCACTTGCCGAACCTACGCTCGGCCCTGTGGCCCACTGGTCGGACATCGGGCCGTACCGGATGCTGACCGCGCTGGCCGTCCCGGAGCACCAAGACCCGTGCGTACGCGCCCTGTTGAGCCCGACCCACCTCGAACTCGCCCGCACCGCCGAGGTGTTCCTCGACAGCGCGGGCCAGGCGGGGCGCGCGGCGGCGGCGCTCGGCATCCACCGCCAGACGCTCTACTACCGCCTCTCGCGCGTCGAGCACCTCACCGGCCTCGACCTGGACCGGGGCGAGGACCGGCTGCTGCTGCACATGGCGCTGAAGGCGGCGCGGCTCTGAGGCTCAGCCTTCGGCCGGGCCGCCGTCGAGCCCCATGACGATCTTCAGGCCCTCGGTCAGGTCCTTGGCCGAGGGGGCGGTCTCCGGGTCGACCATCCACTGCACCATCACCCCGGCGAGCAGCGCCTGGAAGAAGGTTCCGGCGAGCCGGGCCCGCTCGGGGTCGGCGTGCTCGTCGATGCCGAGGAAGCCCTCCGCGAGCCCCTTGCGACCCTCCAACTGCGGCCCGGCGAGGGCCTTTTGGAGCTCGGGGTCGCTGTCGAGCCGGGAGACGATCTCCATCTGGAGCTTCCACACCGGGCGGCTCTCCTCGTACGAGCCGATGACCTTCGCCCAGCCCCGTTCGAAGCGTTCCAGCGGGGGCAGGTCCTCGGTGGTGGCGCCCTCGCCGTCCGCCCGGCTCTCGGCGATCACATCGCCCCACTCCTCGGTGAGCTTCAGGAAGGCCAGGTTGAGGAGGGCCTCCTTGGAGCCGTAGTGGTAGCCGATGGAGGCGAGGTTGGTGCCGGACTCGGCGACGATGTCGCGGGCGGTGGTGCGGGCGTAGCCCTTGTCCAGCAGGCAGCGCTTGGCGCCTGCGAGCAGATCCTCACGGTGTCCCATGACAGCAGCGTACCCGGCATACAGACATCCGTCTAAGACAAGCGTCTACGACGTGCGATGTCCGCAGCCGGGTACGGGAGCCGCGCGGCCCCGAAGGCCGGGTCCGCCCGGTCAGTCGGTCAGATTCACCGAGCGGGCCGAGTTGGCGCCGGTCTCCTCGGCGACCTCGGCCAGCACGTGCGCCGGGATGGTGTCGTCCACGGTCAGCACGGCGAGCGCCTCGCCGCCGGCCGCCGCACGGGCGACCTGCATGCCGGCGATGTTGAGGCCGGCCTCACCGAGGACGCGGCCGACGGTGCCCACGATGCCGGGGCGGTCCTCGTAGCGCAGCACGACCATGTGGTCCGCGAGCGCCAGGTCCACGTCGAACTCGCCGATCGCGACGACCTTCTGGAGGTGCTTGGGGCCGGCCAGGGTGCCGGAGACCGAGACCTCCTCGCCGTCGGACAGGGTGCCGCGCACGGTGACCACGTTGCGGTGGTTGGGGGACTCGCTCGACGTGGTCAGGCGCACCTCGACACCGCGCTCCTGCGCGAACAGCGGGGCGTTGACGTAGGAGACCGTCTCGTCCACCACGTCCTCGAACACGCCCTTGAGCGCGCTGAGTTCGAGCACCTTGACGTCGTGCTGGGTGATCTCGCCGTACACCTCGACGTCGAGGCGGACCGCCACCTCGCCGGCCAGGGCGGTGAAGATCCGGCCCAGGCGCTCGGCGAGCGGCAGGCCCGGCTTCACGTCCTCGGCGATGACGCCGCCCTGGACGTTGACCGCGTCCGGCACCAGCTCGCCCGCGAGCGCGAGGCGTACGGACTTGGCGACGGCGATGCCGGCCTTCTCCTGGGCCTCGTCGGTGGAAGCGCCCAGGTGCGGGGTGCACACGACCTGGTCGAGCTCGAAGAGCGGGGAGTCCGTGCAGGGCTCCTTCGCGTACACGTCGAGACCGGCGCCCGCGACGCGGCCCTCCTTGAGCGCGGAGTACAGCGCGGCCTCGTCCACGATGCCGCCGCGGGCCGCGTTCACGATCCGCACGTGGGGCTGCACCTTGTGCAGCGCCTCGTCGCCGATCAGGCCGAGCGTCTCGGGGGTCTTGGGCAGGTGCACGGTGATGAAGTCGGAGACTTCGAGCAGCTCGTCCAGGGAGAGCAGCTTGACGCCCATCTGCGCCGCCCGGGCCGGCTGCACATAGGGGTCGTACGCGACGATCTTCATGCCGAAGGCCGACATGCGCTGCGCGACCAGCACGCCGATGCGGCCGAGGCCGACCACGCCGAGGGTCTTCTCGCTCAGCTCGACGCCGGTGTACTTGTTCCGCTTCCACTCGCCGTTCTTGAGCGCGGTGTTGGCCTGCGGGATGTTGCGCGCGGTGGCGACCAGGAGGCCGCAGGCGAGCTCGGCGGCGGTGACGATGTTGGAGGTCGGGGCGTTCACGACCATGACGCCGGCCTTGGTGGCGGCGGAGACGTCGACGTTGTCGAGGCCAACTCCCGCGCGGGCGACGACCTTCAGCTTCTTGGCGGCCGCGACGGCCTCGGCGTCGACCTTGGTGGCCGAGCGGATCAGGATCGCGTCGACACCGGCGATGGCGGGCAGCAGCTCCGCGCGGTCGGCTCCGTTGCAGTGCCGGATCTCGAAGTCCGGCCCGAGGGCGTCGACGGTGGCGGGCGACAGCTCTTCAGCGATGAGTACGACAGGTTTCGAGCTCACGTGGGTCCTCACTGAATCCTTTGCGGACGGCCGTCCCGACGGCCGCATGCGGTGGAGGGGCTAGCTAGCCGCGTGGAAGACGCACGACGCTGTGGGCCTGACGCGTAGGTGTTGCTGAGCAGTGTAGTGCCGCTCCCCCGGAGGATTTCCGCCTCGGAGGCAGGATCACCCGATGGGGGTTGGACGGGATGTCCAGGGCGCTGCGAAGCCGACGGGGCCGGACACCGATGACGTGCCCGGCCCCGCCGAGAGGAGGCCTACGCCTCGTCGTTCTGCACCCAGCTCATGAGCTTGCGCAGCTCCTTGCCGGTGGTCTCCAGGAGGTGCTCGGAGTCCTGGGTCTTGTACTCGTTGTACTTCTTCAGACCGCCGTGGTACTCGTCCATCCAGTTCTTGGCGAACGTGCCGTCCTGGATCTCGGCGAGGACCTTCTTCATCTCGGCCTTGGTGTCGGCCGTGATGATCCGGGGGCCGGTGACGTAGTCGCCCCACTCGGCGGTCTCCGAGATCGACCAGCGCATCTTCTCCAGGCCGCCCTCGTACATGAGGTCCACGATCAGCTTCAGCTCGTGGAGGCACTCGAAGTACGCGATCTCCGGCTGGTAGCCGGCCTCGGTCAGCGTCTCGAAGCCCGCCTTGACCAGCGCCGCGGTGCCACCGCAGAGCACGGCCTGCTCACCGAACAGGTCGGTCTCGGTCTCCTCGGTGAAGGTCGTCTTGATGACGCCGGCCCGCGTGCCGCCGATGCCCTTGGCGTACGAGAGCGCCAGCGCCAGGCCGTTGCCCTGCGGGTCCTGCTCGACGGCCACGATGCACGGAACGCCGCGGCCCTCTTCGTACTGGCGGCGCACCAGGTGGCCCGGGCCCTTGGGCGCGACCATGGCGACGGTCACGTTGGCCGGGGGCTTGATGAAGCCGAAGCGGATGTTGAGGCCGTGGCCGAAGAACAGCGCGTCGCCGTCCTTGAGGTTGTCCTTGATGGACTCCTCGTAGACCTGGGCCTGGATCGGGTCCGGGACCAGGATCATGATGACGTCGGCCTCGGCGGCCGCCTCGGCGGGCGTCACCACGCGCAGGCCCTGCTCCTCGGCCTTGGCCTTGGACTTGGAGCCCTCGTGCAGGCCGACGCGGACGTCGACACCCGAGTCACGGAGCGACAGCGCGTGGGCGTGGCCCTGGCTGCCGTAACCGATCACCGCGACCTTGCGGCCCTGGATGATGGACAGGTCGGCATCGTCGTCGTAGAACAGCTCGGCCACTGGGAAATCTCCTTGGTGTGCTGGTGTTGCGTCCACCGTATCGGTGGCGGTGAGTAAGGAACGGGTGAGTCTCGCGATACGGGCGGGTCAGGGCCCGTACCGGCGGGGCTCAGGCGCTGCGGTCCAGGGCGCGCAGCGAGCGGTCCGTGATGGACCGGGCGCCGCGCCCTATGGCGATCGTGCCGGACTGGACGAGCTCCTTGATGCCGAACTGCTCCAGCATCTTCAGCATCGCCTCCAGCTTGTCGGCGCCGCCGGTGGCCTCGATGGTGACGGCCTCCGGCGAGACGTCCACGGTCTTGGCGCGGAACAGCTGGACGATCTCGACGATCTGGGAGCGCGTTTCGTTGTCGGCACGCACCTTCACCAGGACGAGCTCGCGCTGGATCGCAGCGCTGGGCTCGAGTTCGACGATCTTCAGGACGTTGACCAGCTTGTTGAGCTGCTTGGTCACCTGCTCCAGGGGCAGGTCCTCGACACTGACCACGATGGTGATGCGGGAGATGTCGGGGTGTTCGGTGACACCGACCGCGAGCGAGTCGATGTTGAAGCCGCGGCGGGAGAACAGGGCGGCGATCCGGGCCAGGATGCCGGGGGTGTTCTCGACCAGGACCGAGAGCGTGTGCTTGGTGGACATGAGCCTCTTACCTCTTCCTACAGCTCTCAGTCGTCTTCGTTGTCGCCGAAGTCGGGGCGGACGCCGCGGGCGGCCATGACCTCGTCGTTGGAGGTGCCGGCGGCGACCATCGGCCACACCTGGGCGTCCTCGTGGACGATGAAGTCGATCACGACGGGGCGGTCGTTGATGGAGTTGGCCTCCTCGATCGCCTTGTCGAGGTCCTCGGGGCGCTCGCAGCGGATCGCGTAACAGCCCATCGCCTCGGACAGCTTGACGAAGTCGGGGACGCGGGTGCCGCCGCTCGGCTTGCCCTGCTCGGCGA
Organism: Streptomyces xanthochromogenes; assembly: GCF_014650455.1. GTDB lineage: Bacteria > Actinomycetota > Actinomycetes > Streptomycetales > Streptomycetaceae > Streptomyces > Streptomyces xanthochromogenes. Next base: position 224,263 of record NZ_BMUZ01000007.1, read on the forward strand.
CGCCGTTCTCGGGGCCGGAGTGCAGCACGGTGTTGGAGTAGCGCTGGTTGTAGAACAGGGTCTGCCACTGGCGGACCATCCCGAGCGCGCCGTTGTTGATGATGGCGACCTTGATCGGGATGTTGTTGAGCGCGCAGGTGGTCAGTTCCTGGTTGGTCATCTGGAAGCAGCCGTCGCCGTCGATCGCCCAGACCATCCGGTCCGGCTGACCGGCCTTGGCACCCATGGCGGCCGGGACCGCGTAGCCCATGGTTCCGGCGCCGCCCGAGTTCAGCCAGGTGGCGGGCAGTTCGTAGTTCACGAAGTGCGCGGCCCACATCTGGTGCTGGCCGACGCCGGCCGCGTAGATGGTGTCCGCGTCCGCGAGCTCGCCGATGCGCTGGATGACGCGCTGCGGGGACAGCGTGCCGTCGTTCGGCTCGTCGTAGCCCAGCGGGTAGGTCTCGCGCCAGCGGTTGAGGTCCTTCCACCAGGCGGTGTAGTCGCCCTTGTGGCCCTCGGAGTACTCGGCCTGGACGGCCTGGACCAGATCGGCGATGACCTCGCGGGCGTCGCCCACGATCGGGACGTCGACCTCGCGGTTCTTGCCGATCTCGGCCGGGTCGATGTCCGCGTGGATGACCTTGGCGAACGGTGCGAAGCTGTCCAGCTTGCCGGTGACGCGGTCGTCGAAGCGGGTGCCGAGCGCGATGAGCAGGTCCGACTTCTGCAGTGCGGTGACGGCGGTGACCGCACCGTGCATGCCGGGCATTCCCACGTGCAGCGGGTGGCTGTCGGGGAAGGCGCCGAGCGCCATCAGGGTGGTGGTGACGGGCGCTCCGGTGAGCTCCGCGAGGACCTTCAGCTCGGCGGTCGCGCCGGACTTCAGGACGCCGCCGCCGACGTACAGGATCGGGCGCTTGGCCCCCACGATCAGCTTGGCGGCCTCGCGGATCTGCTTGGCGTGCGGCTTGGTGACCGGGCGGTAGCCCGGCAGGTCGGTCCCCGGCGGCCACGCGAACGTGGTCTGCGCCTGCAGGGCGTCCTTGGCGATGTCGACCAGGACGGGGCCCGGGCGGCCGGTCGAGGCGATGTGGAAGGCCTCGGCGATGGTGCGCGGGATGTCCTCGGCCTTGGTGACCAGGAAGTTGTGCTTGGTGATCGGCATCGTGATGCCGACGATGTCCGCCTCCTGGAAGGCGTCCGTGCCGATCGCCTTGGAGGAGACCTGGCCGGTGATCGCGACCAGCGGCACCGAGTCCATGTGCGCGTCGGCGATCGGGGTGACCAGGTTGGTGGCGCCGGGGCCGGAGGTCGCCATGCACACGCCGACCTTGCCGGTGGCCTGGGCGTAGCCGGTGGCCGCGTGGCCGGCGCCCTGCTCGTGGCGGACCAGGACGTGACGGACCCGGGTGGAGTCCATCATCGGGTCGTACGCCGGGAGGATGGCGCCGCCGGGGATACCGAACACGACCTCCGCCCCGACTTCCTCGAGAGAACGGATGAGGGACTTCGCGCCCGTGACGTGCTCAACGGTCGCGGACTGGTGTCCGCCGTTACGGGGCCGCGGCTGCGGATGGTGGGCCCCGGTGGCCTGCTCGGTCATCGGCATTCTCTTCTCGAAGCTGAGGGCTTTTGCGGTGGTTTGATCGAGATCGCGGTGGTGCTTGAGGGGTGCCAGTGCAACAAAAAACCCCTCGTGCCGTGAGGCAAGCGAGGGGAGCGCGTCGGGTGCGGTCTACGGAGCCCGCAAGGGCTCCGCTTCAGCCGACGCGCTTTCCAAGTACGAGAATTCGGGTGCGCATGGCCTTGACCCTCCCCCCGGCGCGCTGGTGGTGTCAAGTAGGTGGGACGGGCGTCTCATTATTTGAGCCGAGCAGGGTTCCGCGCCGGCCACTGAGCACGGGCAGCGCGACCCCGCCCGGCACCGGGTATTCGCCCCGCACCAGCGCCCTGCGCAGCCGGAACTCGTCGAGCGGGCCGGAGAACGCCATGCCCTGCCCATGCGTACACCCCATGGCGCGCAGAGCCAAGACCTGCTCCGGCACATCCACGCCGTCGGCCACCGACTGCATGCCGAGATCGCAGGCGATCCGGAGCAACCCGGCGGTGATCTTGTGGAGGCGGGCCGACTCGACGACGCCCTCGACCAGCCCCCGGTCCAGCTTCAGGACGTCGACGGGGAGCCGGCGCAGCGCGTTGATCGCCGCGTAGCCGCTGCCGAACCCGTCGAGCGCGATCCGCACGCCGAGCCTGCGCAGGCCCACCAGACGCCGCTCAAGATCGTCGAAGGAGATTCTCGGGTCGCTGTCCGCGAGCTCGATGACCAGGGCACCGGACGGCAGTCCGTGCCTGGTCAGGAGGGCTTCCACCGCGCCGAGCGGCATCGACTTGTCGAGCAGCCGGCGGGCCGAGAGGCGCACCGAGACGGGCGCGTCGTGGCCGGCCCGGCGCCGCTCGGCGGCCTGCTCCACGGCTTCTTCGAGCAGCCAGCGGCCGAGCTCGGCGGCCCGCTCGCTCTCGTCGGCGACCCGCAGGAATTCGGCCGGGGTGAACAGGATGCCCTGCGCCGAGCGCCACCTGGCCTGGGCCGCGACGGCGGAGACCTCACCGGTGGTGAGGTCGACGACGGGCTGGTGCAGGACGGCGAACTCGCCCTCGTTCAGCGCGCTGCGCAGCCGCGCCGCGAGCTCGGACTTGCGGACGACCTCGGCCTGCATCTGCGGGGCGTACATCTCGACGCGGTTCTTGCCGCCCTTCTTGGCGCGGTACATCGCGAGGTCGGCGTTGCGCAGCAGTTCCCCGGCGCCGACGCCCGGCTCGGCGAAGGCGACGCCGATGGAGGCCGCGACCCGGACATCGTTGCCGTCGATCAGGTACGGCTGCGACAGGGTCAGGCGCAGCCGGTCGGCGATCTCCCTGACCTGGTACTCGCGGGCCGCCGGGTCGCGGGTGCCGTCGCCGAGGATGAGGGCGGCGAACTCGTCGCCCCCGAGCCGGGCCGCGGTGTCTCCGGCCCGTACCGAGTCCTGCAGCCTGCGCGCGGCCTGGATGAGCAGTTCGTCGCCGGCCTGGTGGCCGATGGTGTCGTTGACCTGCTTGAAGCCGTCGAGGTCGATGAAGAGCACGGCGGTGCCCGGGTCGGTGGTGCGACGGCCGCCGAGCGCCTTGCGCACCCGCTTGGTGAACAGCGCGCGGTTGGGCAGGTCGGTCAGCGGGTCGTGCTCGGCGTTGTGCTCCAACTGCGCCTGCAGGCGCACCCGTTCGGTCACGTCGCGACTGTTGAGAATGAGCCCGCCCTGGTGGCGGTTGACGGTGGACTCCACGTTGAGCCACTCGCCGGTCCCCGACTTGAAGCGGCACTCGATCCGCGTCGTGGGCTCCTCGGCGGGCGGCGCCGCCAGAAACCTGCGCACTTCGTGCACCACCCGGCCGAGGTCCTCGGGGTGGATGAGCGAGGCCAGCTCGGAGCCGACCAGCTCCTCCGCGTCCCGCCCGTAGACACCGGCGGCCGCCGGGCTGACGTACCGCAGTATCCCGGTGGGGGCGGCGATCATGATGACGTCGCTCGACCCCTGCACCAGGGAGCGGAAGTGGTTCTCCTTCTGGGCGAGTTCATGGGTGAGCGCGATGTTGTCGAGCAGCATGATCCCCTGGCGGACCACCAGGGCGAGTACGACGGTGCAGCCGGTGAAGACGACCATCCGGTCGACCCGGTGGCCCTCGATGACGTTGTAGAGGATGCCGAGGGTGCACACGGCGGCCGCGAGGTACGGCGTGAGCGCGGCCAGGGAGCTGGCGAGCGGCCGGGACGTCGGCACCGGGTGCGCGCGCGGCCGGCCGGGCGCCGGGCGGGCCCCGCGCGGGGCCACGGCGGGCCTGCGCGGCGGGGCGGCGGGCAGCCTGCGGGCGCCCCAGGGCGCGTAGGCGAGGAGCAGCGAGCCGGCGAACCAGCCGGCGTCCAGGAGCTGGCCCGAGTGGTAGTGCTGGCGCAGCAGCGGCGAGGTGAACAGGGCGTCGCACAGGACGGTCAGGGCGAGCGCCGCGATGGCGGTGTTCACGGCGGACCGGTTGGCCGAGGAGCGCCGGAAGTGCAGCGCGAGCACCATGCTGACGAGCACGATGTCGAGCAGCGGATAGGCCAGCGTGAGGGTGGCGTGGGCAACCCCCTCGCCCTCGCCCTGACGTGCGGTGCGGGCGAGCGCGAGGCTCCAGGACAGGGTGAGCAGGGAGCCGCCGATGAGCCACGAGTCGAGGCCGAGGCAGACCCAACCCGCCCTGGTGACAGGGCGTTTGGCCAGGACGAGCAGGCCCACGATGGCGGGCGGCGCGAAGCAGAGGAAGAAGAAGTCGGCGGCGGAGGGGGTCGGCACGACCTGCCGGAGCACCACCTCGTAGAAGCCCCAGACGCCGTTGCCGCAGGCGGCCATGGCGGAGGAGAAGGAGAACAGCAGCCAGGCCGGCCGGAAGCTGCTCTCGCTGCCGGTGGCTCCGCCACGCGCGTAGCGGAAGCAGGAGACCGCGGCGATCAGGGCGGCGGCGGAGAGTCCGAAGTCGCCCATGATCTGGGCGAGTTCGTCAGAGCCCCAGCCGAGGAATGCGCCGGTGGCATATCCGGCACAGATCAGTGCGAGCACGAGTTGGGAAACCATGCCGGTCCCGCCACCTCCGGTCACGGGGGGCCGGGTCAGGATCGCTCCCGGCGCGCTCACCGGACCGCTCCACGCCACTGGGGCCCGGGCGCGGTCCCGCCCGGCCGGGGCCGGGTGCCGGGATTCGCGGCCCAAGAGCCGTGCTTTCGGGCGCTGTTCGTCGTTGTGCCGCTTATCGCCTCGGCGGTCGCCGCTCCACCGCGGTGCATCGCGGCGTGCTGCCCGCGGCGGGATCGCCGCAGGCGGCTCCACCGCGTCGGATCGTTCGTCCATTGGCCGTGCATCGCCCGTCGCCCCCCTCGCAGTGATCGCTCCCCGCGCCGCAGACGCACGGCGGCGGGGCCCCGGTCGGGACGATACACCAGTCTCGTCACTCAGGGACATAGCCCATATACGCTCCGTGACAGCCTGGAGTCGCGAGGGCACCCGGCGCACCCGAATCACTCCGGAGAGTTACTGATTCGTCGTCAGAACCACGTTGTCGAGCGGCTCTTGGGCCGCGAAGCGGGTGAGCTGAGCGACCAGCAGACGCTTGGCCCGGGGCAGGAAGGCGGAGCTGGAACCGCCCACGTGCGGGCTGATGAGGACGTTGCGGGCGTGCCACAACGGGTGCCCCGCGGGCAGGGGTTCGGGGTCGGTGACATCCAGCGCCGCGTGGATGCGGCCGGACTCCAGTTCGGCGAGCAACGCCTTGGTGTCCACGACGGGTCCGCGCGCGACGTTCACCAGGAGCGCCCCGTCCTTGAGGCGGGCCAGGAACTCGGCGTCCACCAGGCCCTTCGTCTGCTCGGTGAGCGGCGTGCAGACGATGACCACGTCGGCCTCGGGGAGCAGCGCGGGCAGCTCGACCAGTGCGTGCACCGGGCCGCGCTCCGTTGCGCGCGAGGAGCGCGCGACGCGCGCCACCCGCGCGCACTCGAAGGGGGCGAGCCGGTCTTCGACGGCCGCCCCGATCGACCCGTAGCCGACGATCAGCACCGACTTGTCGGCGAGGGCCGGATAGAAGCCGGACCGCCACTCCTGCCTCTCCTGCCCCCGGACGAACCCGGGGATTCCGCGCAGCGAGGCGAGGACGAGGGTCACGGCGAGCTCGGCGGTGGACGCCTCGTGGACCCCGCGCGCGTTGCACAGGCGTACGCCGGGCGGCAGCAGCCCGATGCCGGGCTGCACGTGGTCAATGCCGGCGGTCAGCGTCTGCACCACCTGGACGCCGGTCATGGCGGGGAGCGGGCGGACCGAGGTCTCCGACGGCTTCATGTACGGGACGACGTAGAAGACGCAGTCGGCGGGGTCGGCCGGGAAGTCGGGGCCGCCGTCCCAGACCCGGTAGGCGAAGGAGTCGGGCAGGCCCGGGACATCGGCCGGGTCGAAGGGGATCCACACGTCGGAAGTCATGGTCAGGAGGCTATGCGAAGGGTTCCGGAGGCCAGAGGTTAGTTTGGGGAGCGACTAGGGAGGGATCCGGCCAGGTGGAGCGCAGGACAATCGGGGCGGGGGCCCTGCGGGCGGGTGCGATCGGGCTCGGCTGCATGCCGATGAGCTGGGGCTACACCCGCTCACAGCAGGACCTGGAGCGTTCGCTGCGCGCCGTGCACGCCGCCTTGGACACCGGCTCGAACCTTCTCGACACCGCCGACATGTACGGCCCGTTCACCAACGAGCTGCTGATCGGGCGGGTGCTGCGGGAGCGCCGTGCGGAGGCCTTCGTCGCCACCAAGTGCGGGCTGCTCGTCGGCGTCGACCAGCACGTGGTCGCCAACGGCCGCCCCGGATACGTGCGCCGGGCCTGCGACGCCTCGCTGCGCCGCCTCGGCACCGAGGTCATCGACCTGTACCTGCTGCACCGCGCCGACCCGGAGGTCCCCGTCGAGGAGACCTGGGGTGCGATGGCGGAGCTCGTGACGGCGGGCAAGGTGCGCGCGCTCGGGCTCAGCGCGATGGGTGCGCGGGCGGTGCGCCGGACCGCCCCGCCGGCGGGGGTGCACGGGCTGCACGTGGGCCGCTACGAGGAGACGGTGCGGCTGCTCGACCGCGTCCAGCAGGTGTTCCCGGTGGCCGCGGTGCAGGCGGAGCTGTCGCTCTGGTCGCGCGAGGCGCTGCGCACGCTGCTGCCGTGGTGCACGGTCCGGGGCGTGAGCCTGCTGGCGGCGATGCCGCTGGGCAACGGGTTCCTGACCGGCACGCTCACCCCCGGGCAGGGCTTCGAACCGGACGACATCCGGGCCCGCCACCCGCGCTTCACGGCGGAGATGATGGCCGCGAACCAGCCCGTGGTGGCGGGCCTGCGCCGGGTCGCCGAGCGGCACGGGGCGACCCCGGCGCAGGTGGCCCTCGCCTGGCTGCTGCGGCTCGGGCAGCAGGTGGTCCCGGTGCCGGGGGCCAAGCGGGAGGAGTGGGTGCGCGAGAACGCCCTCGCGGCGGACCTGCCCCTGACCCCCCGCGACCTGACGGAACTGGCCGCGCTGCCGCCGGCCCGGGACTGAGCGGGGCGTCCGGTGGACCCGTGGCGGCCCTTCGGCGGCCCGGAGCCCGCACGAACCGCGCCCGGCAACGGAGTTGGAACCGCTGGACGCCCGGGCCGGGCCCCAGAATGAGCCCAGCGCATCGACCCCGGCGAAGGGAACCCCAACCGTGCGACGTACCACCGTGGCAACCGCCCTGGCCGCAGCCGTGCTCGTGCTCTCGGCCGGCTGCTCGTCGGGGCCCGCGCAGCCGCGGGGCCAGGGCTCCGCCTCCGCCACCAAGGCGCCCTCGACGGCCTCGACGGCCTCGCCCAAGGCTCAACTCCCGCCCGCCAAGGGCTCGGTGAAGGTGGCCAGGACCGTCGCCGAAGGGCTGAAGTCGCCCTGGGGCATCGCGGCGCTCCCCGAGGGCGCGCTCCTCGTCGGCTCGCGGGACGACGGCTCGGTCGTGCGCGTCGACACCGCGACCGGCGGGAAGACCGCCGTCGGCAGTGTGCCCGGCGTCGCCCACCAGGGCGAGGGAGGCCTGCTCGGGCTCGCCCTTTCGCCCACGTACGCCTCGGACCACCTCCTGTACGCGTACTTCACCACGGAGTCCGACAACCGCATCGCCCGGATGATCTACGATCCGCAGCGGCCGGAGGGCCAGCAGCTGGGGGCGCCGGACACCATCCTGCGCTCGATCCCCAAGGGCAGCATCCACAACGGCGGGCGCATCGCGTTCGGCCCCGACCGGATGCTGTACGCCGGGACCGGCGAGACCGGCGAGCGGGGCCTCGCGCAGGACCGGAAGTCGCTGGCCGGGAAGATCCTGCGGATGACGCCCGACGGGCAGCCCGCGTACGGCAACCCCGAGGCCGACTCGCTCGTCTACTCCTACGGGCACCGCAATGTGCAGGGCCTGGCGTGGGACGGCGAGAATCGGCTGTGGGCCGCGGAGTTCGGACAGGACACCTGGGACGAGCTCAATCTGATCGAGCCCGGCAAGAACTACGGCTGGCCCGTGGTGGAGGGCAGGGCGGGCAAGGCGGGGTACGTCGACCCCGTCGCCCAGTGGAAGACGTCCGAGGCCTCCCCCAGCGGGATCGCGTTCCAGGGCGGCTCGGTGTGGATGGCCGCGCTGCGGGGCGAGCGGCTGTGGCGCGTCCCGCTGGACGGCACCAAGGCGCTCGCCGACCCCGAAGCCTTCCTGGGCGGCCAGTACGGCCGGCTGCGCACCGTCCTTACGGCCGGGCCCGGGAAGCTGTGGCTGCTCACCAACAACACCGACTCGCGCGGCACCCCCAAGCCCGGTGACGACCGCGTCCTGGAGCTGGACGTCACCTGAGACGACCGCGTCTTCGAGCCGGCCGTCCCGCGAGCGGCGTCAGCCCCGCGCCGGCTGTGCGGTGAACAGGTTCATGCGGTGGGCGAGGGCCGCCGCCTCGCCGCGGCCCGAAACCCCCAGCTTGGCAAGGATGTTGGAAACGTGCACGCTCGCCGTCTTCGGCGATATGTAGAGCTCCTCGGCGATCTGGCGGTTGCTGTGGCCCGCCGCGACCAGCCGGAGGACGTCCTGCTCGCGGCTGGTGAGCCCGAGCGCCTCCACCGGGTCGGCGGGCTCCTCGGACCCGGCCGGGTCCGGGGCGGACAGCGAGACGCGGGCCCGGCGGGCCAGGAGTTCCAGTTGTTCGCGCAGGGGCCGGGCGCCGAGGCGCTCGGCCTCGGCGTGGGCCTGGCGCAGCAGCGTGGCGACGGTCTCGCGGTCGCCGCCCTCGGCCAGCAGGGCGTGAGCCGAGCGATGACGGGCCAGGGCCAGTTCGTAGGGGCGCTCCAAGGGCCCGAGGGCCTGGACGACGGCCTCCCAGCGGGCCGCCGTCTCACGGCCCTCGGCCCTGTCCAGCTCGGCGGCGACGACCAGCGAGAGCGCCTCGCACGAGGGGCAGCCGGTGGGCAGCCTCCGGGCCGCGGTACGGATCAGGTCGAGGGCGGCGCGCCTGCCCTGCTCGGCCGAGGGAAGCCCCCGCACATCGGCCTCCACGGCGGCGGCCGCGGCGAGCAGCGGCCAGCCGTAGCGCTGGGCGCCGGGCGGGAAGCCCGACTCCACGGCGCGGGCGAGCTCGGTACGGGCCTCGTCGATACGGCCCCGGGCGGCCGCGATGCCGAGCCCGGCCCGGGCGAGCGGGATGGCGTGCTGGACCATCGGATCCTGCTTGCCGAAGGCGGCGTGGGCGTCGTCGAGGGAGAGCGCCGCCTGCTCCAACTCGCCCCGAAACAGGGCGAGTTCGGACCGGTGCAGCAGGGCCTTGCCCAGCGGCCGGGGGCTCACCGCCGTGCGCTGGACCCGCTCGGCGGCGTCGGCGGCCTCCTCCCAACGGCCCAGGTTGAACAGGGACTCGGCCCGATTGGCCTGCACCCAGGCCTCGTTGTCCAGGAGGCCGTACTTCCGGGCCAGCCGTACCCCGTCGTCGGCGACGCGTACCGCCTCCGTCGAGCGGCCGACCGCCTCCAGGCCGGAGCAGAGGTTCACATGGCCCCGGGCAGCCTCGCCGACCAGGCCCAGTTCGAGGGAGCGGTCGATCACCGCGCGCATGGTGGCGATGCCCTCCTCGACCGCTCCCGAGTCGGTCATCAGGCTGCCCAGGGTGAGCCTGACGTTGAGCTCGACCTCCTCGGTGCGCACCAACCGGGCGTATTCCACGGCCCGTTCGGCCTCCGCGAGGGACTCGGGGCCGGGCTTGTGGAGCATGCCCCAGCCCGCCGCGGTGGCCAGCACCTCGGCGTGCACGGCGGACGGCGCCAGGCCGCGCACCAGGTCCTGGGCGGTGGCTATCTCGGTCCAGCCGTCCCCGCGCCCCAGGTTCTCCACCAGGCGGGAGCGCTGGAGCCAGAACCAGGCGGCGCGCAGCGGGTCGTTCCCGGAGCTCAGGTCGCTCTCGGCCTCGATGAGGCGGAGCGCCTGCTTGGCGAGTTTCAGGGCGCGTTCGCGATCGCCGCAGAGCCGGGCCGCCTCGACGGACTCGGCCAGCAGATCGAGGTAGCGCAGCGACGCCGCGTTCTCGGGGGCGCAGCCGCAGGGCGGGTAGGAACCCGCGTGGTCCAGGGGCCTGAGCCCCTCGCGCAGCTCGGCGGGCACGCTGTCCCACAGCTCCATCGCCCGCGAGAGCAGCCGCAGTTGCTCCGCGTAGGCGTGCCGCCGTCGGGCCTCGACGGCGGCGCGCAGGACCACGGGCAGCGCCTTGGCCGCGTCGTGCGCGTGGTACCAGTACGTGGCGAGCCGGGTGGTCCGCTCGTCGGCCCTGACGAGCGAGGGGTCGGCCTCCAGAGCCTCGGCGTAACGGCGGTTGAGGCGCGAGCACTCGCCGGGCAGCAGGTCGTCGCTGACGGCCTCGCGGACCAGGGAGTGGCGGAAGCGGTAGCCGTCGCCGTCGCCCGCGGGCAGCAGGATGTTGGCGCCGACGGCGGCTCGCAGCGCCTCGATGAGCTTGTCCTCGGGCAGCCGCGCGACGGCGGCGAGCAGCGGGTACTCCACGGTGGAGCCGCCCTCGGCGGCGATCCGCACGACCCGTTGGGCGTCCTCGGGCAGGCCCTCGACGCGGACGAGCAGCAGATCGCGCAGCGAGTCGCTCAGGTCGGGGCAGGTGCCGTCGGGGTCGCGGCCGACCACGAGCTCCTCGACGAAGAAGGCGTTGCCGTCGGATCGCTCGAAGACCTCGTCGGCCAGCCGCTGTTCGGGCTCGGCGGCGAGGATGCCGGTCAGCTGGTGGTGGACCTCGGCCCGGTTGAACCGGGGCAGTTCGATGCGCCGCACGCTGCGCAACCGGTCCAGCTCGGCGAGCAGGGGGCGCAGCGGGTGGCGGCGGTGGATGTCGTCCGCGCGGTAGGTGGCCACCACGACGAGGTGGCCGCGCCGCAGGGTGCGGAAGAGGTAGGCGAGCAGATGGCGGGTGGAGGCGTCCGCCCAGTGCAGGTCTTCGAGGACGAGGACGACGGTGCGCCCGGCGGCGATCCGCTCCAGCATCCGTACGGTGAGCTCGAACAGGCGCGCGGTGCCGTCCTCGCGGGCGGCGGGCGGTCCGGTCCTGGCCAGCTCGGGCAGGAGCAGGGCGAGCTCCTCCTCCTGGCCGTCGGCGGCCGCGGCCAGCTCCTCGGGCAGTTGGCGGCGCAGCGCGCGGAGTGCCGCCGAGAAGGGGGCGAAGGGCAGTCCGTCGGCCCCGACCTCGACACAGCCGCCGATGGCGATCACGGCGCCGGCCGCGCGCGCCGCGTCGGTGAACTCCTCGACGAGCCTGCTCTTGCCGACGCCGGCCTCGCCGCCGACGAGCAGCGCCTGCGGCTCGCCCTCCGGAGCCGCGGCGCGCGCGAGTGCTTCGTTCAATGTCCGCAACTCGTCGGCGCGGCCGACGAACACGGGGCTGACTGACCTGGTCTCCACGGAGCCGAGCATCGCACAGGCCTCCGACAACGGGGAGGCGGGCGGTCCGTCCCCGGCTGGGTGAGCGGCCCCCGAGGAGGTGGGGGCCGCGGCCGGGGACGGCGTCCGAGCCGGGTCGGCGGGGCGGGCCGGGGTGGTGGTCATCGCGGTCGACCGGGCGGTTCAGGCGGCCCGTACGAACCGGTTCCGCGCTGAACTCACCCGCCCCTCAGGCCCGTTGCCGCCACTGCGGCGGCCGAAGCGGCGGCCGGCCCTGCGGGCCTGGCCCGCGAGGCGCTCCTGGTCGGCCTGGCGCAGCAGCTCGGCCTGACGGTTCTTGTAGATCTCGTAGTCGAACATCTCGGTGCTCCTGGGTGTGAGTGGTCGGGCTTTCCGCTCGGTCCCGGTGTTCCGGGCTCCTTGCGATGCCTCAACTCTCGTCTCCCAGGGGCCCCTCGCACATGGGGCGAGTGCCGCATCTGTGCGGGGGCGCCGCCTTAGACGGTCCGTATGGCGGACCGGAGCCGCCTAAGGCAGGGGGCGGGTGCCTTAGAGGCACCCCGCCGGAGGCTCAGCCCTTGGTGCTGGGCAGGGCCGCGAACAGGTCGAGGTACATGCCCGCGGAGATCAGCAGGCCGACCAGGCCGAGGACGACTCCGGCGAGCGCGACGGCCTTGACCCACACCGGCTGCTCGGCGCGGCCGGGCGTGCCGAAGGCGGGCCGGGCCAGGACGACCGCGCCGACGATCAGGGCGAGCAGCGCGAAGACGCCGTTGACCAGGGCGGTGGTGTGCCACGAGTTGCCGTAGATCTCCTGGATCTGCTGGGCCGCGGTGCCGCTCTGGGAGGTCTTGATCTGGCCGATCAGGGTGGCCCGCTCGGAGAGCGTCTTGCCCATCCAGGTGCCGCTCAGGGACACCGCGCCGAGCGCGCCGGCGACGACGGCCGCGGCGCCCGCGCCGAAGCCCGCGCGGGCGGGGGCGGCCTCGGCATCGAGTTCGTCCTCGGGTTCGAGCCGGTCCTCGGTGTCCGTCGCGTCCGGGGTCTCCGGGGCGGCGCCGGGGGCCGTTTCCGCGGGCGCTCCCCCGGGGGTGGACGCGGCCTCGGCGGTGGCGGCGGTCTCCGTCTCGCCGTCCGTCCTGGGCTCGGTCTCGGCTTCGGTCTTCGTCGTGGCGGGGGTGGCGTTCATGACCGGCACGCTAGGGGCCGTTTCTGAGAGCCCGCTGAGAGCTTCCTTAACGCCCGGCCCGCGGCCGCGTGCCCGCCGCCGGGATCGTCCGGCGCGCGCCGCGCACCCCTCCGCCGTCAGCCCCCGGCCCGGGCCGCCCGCCAGTCGTCGGCGAGGACCGCCCACACCTCGCTGTCGTGGCGCTCCCCGCGGTAGAGGTAGTTCTCGCGCAGCACCGCGTCCCGGGTCATCCCGAGCCGCTTGGCCACGTTGATGCTCGGGGTGTTCTCGGCGGCCGCCACCCACTCCACGCGGTGCATGCCGCGTACGTCCACGGCCCAGTCGATCAGCACCGTCACGGCCCGGGTGATCAGGCCGCGCCCGACGGCCGCCGGCTCCAGCCAGCAGCCTGCCTCGCAGGTGCCCTGTGCCGCGTCGAAGATCCGGAACAGGACGCCGCCGACCAGGGTGCCGTCGAGCCGGATGCCGTACAGGCGGCCGGTGTCCGCGGCCGTCTTGTCCGCGTAGCTCTGGAGGTAGGCGCGGGCGGAGGCCGGGTCGGTCACGAAGTCGGGCAGCGCGACATGGGTGCCGATGAACTCGCGGCCCCGGTCCATGTGGGCGAGGAACTCCTCGGCCTGCCACGGCTCCAGGGGGCACAGCTCGGCCCCGTCGTCACCCAGCGGTACTGCGAACATCCCGGCTCCTCCACCTGCGTACGCGGCCCGTCACGGCACGGGCGGCCCGGCCCGCTCGGCCGCCCCGGAATCTTCGCACGGCGGTGTGCGGGCGCGGCTCAGCGCCGAAGGGCCTCCGCGGGTTCGATGCGGGCGGCGCGCAGCGCGGGATAGGCACCGGCGAGCAGTCCGGTGAGGGTGCCGATCAGCGGCGCGGGCAGGGTGGTCCACGGGTCGAGGATCGCGGTCCAGTGGTGGGCGAGTGCCACCGAGAGGGTCACCACGATGCTGACGGCGGTGCCGAGCAGCCCGCCGAGCGTGCCGAGCGCGGCGGACTCGGTGAGGAACTGGGCGGCGATGTGACGTGGCCGCGCGCCCAGCGAGCGGCGGAGCCCGATCTCGCCGGTGCGCTCCAGGACCGATACGAGGGTGGTGTTGGCGATGCCTACGGTGCCGATCACCAGCGTGATGCCCGCGAGCAGCAGGAACAGCGAGTCGAGACTGCCGGTGACGCTGTCCTGGAGGGCGTGGGGCGAGGGCGGCGGCACCGCCTGGAGGTGGTCCGGCCGGTCCGGACGAAGCGCCAACGGGGCTTGGCGCGCGATGAGTTGGGCGGCACCGACGCGCGTCTGGATGAGCATGGCGGCGGCGTAGTCGGGCGCCGGATCGCCGTAGTCGGCGCGGGCCGTGCGCTCGGGGATCATCACGGAGAGCAGCAGGTTGGGCAGCCGCTCGACGTCCTGGAGGATGCCGACGACGGTGTAGGGGGTGCCGTTGATGAAGAGGGCCGGCCGAGCGGCGAGGCTGCCGATGCCGAGGTGCCGAGCGACGGCCGAGCCGATGACGGCGACGTGCATGCGGCGGCTGTCGTGGAAGGTGTTGTAGAGGGCGCCGCCGCCGAGCGTGGGGCCGACGGCCCGCAGGAGGCCGGGGCTCGCCGCGTACACCGTGAGGCCCTCGGCGCCCTGCGTGTCGCCGGAGGCCGTGCCGATGGCGGGTCCCGAGCGGGTGGAGACGTCGGGCGGGGTCTTGAAGACCTGCCAGTAGGTTCCGGCGTGGACGGCGCCGTTCAGCCGCTCGACGCGCTGGTCGGCGTCGTCGGGGAACTCGTAGCGCGCGGCCGCGGCGGCCTGTCCGCCCTGGTCGGGGGCGCCGACGTCCTTGACCGTGACCTGGGTGGCGGCGAGCACCGTGAAGTCGGAGCTGATCTGACCGCGGGCGGTGGCCGTGAGCCCGAGGATGGCCACGAAGGCACCGACGCCGAGCAGCGTGCCGAGGACGGTGAGGGCGGTACGGGCCGGGCGCTGCAGGATGCCCGCCACGGACTCGGCCACCAGGTCCCGCGCCGTCATGCGGGTACCCGGGACGTCCGGGTGGCGCGGGCGCCGTACGGGTCGCCTCACCGCGGCCTCCCTGTGCTCAACTTGGTTTCATCCTCCGAGAGTTGGCCGTCGCGCAGGGTGATGGATCGGTGGGCGCGGGCGGCCACCGCGGGGTCGTGGGTGATGACGACGAGGGTGATGCCGCCGGCGTTGAGGGCGTCGAGGGTGTCCATGACCCGGGCCGCCGACGCCGAGTCCAGGTTGCCCGTGGGTTCGTCGCAGAGCAGCAGGCTGGGGCGGTTGACCAGGGCGCGCGCGATGGCGACCCGCTGACGTTCGCCGCCGGACATGGCGGAGGGCAGCGCGTCGAGCCGGTGCCCAAGACCCACGGCGAGCAGCGCGTCCACCGCTTCGGTACGCCGCCGGTCGCGCGGGGTGGCGAGGTAGACCTGGGCGAGCATGACGTTCTCGGTGGCCGTGCGGTAGGGCAGCAGGTGGAAGGCCTGGAAGACCAGGCCGATGCGGCGTCCGCGCAGTGCGGTGCGGTCGGCTTCGGCGAGCGGGCCGGTGTCGATGCCGTCGAGCCGGTAGTGGCCGCCGGTGGGCCGGTCGACGAGCCCGATGACGTTGAGCAGCGTCGACTTCCCCGACCCGGAGGGGCCGGCCACCGCGAGGTACTCGCCGCGGCGCACCGTGAGGTCGGTGGGCCGCAGCGCGTGCACCGGCGGCGGCCCGGGGTACGTACGCGCGGCGGCGGCCAGCTCGATCACCGCGTCGACGGCCGCGCCGGGAAGCGCGTCGGCGCCCGGGTCGGGAAGCGCGTCGGCGCCCGGGTCGGGAAGCACCTCGACACCCGGGTCGGGAAGCACGTCGGCGCTCTGCGCGGGAAGCGCCTCGGCGGCGGGGCCCGCCGGGCGGCGCCGCCTCCCCGGGATCTTCACCGGCCCACGACCACGTCGTCCCCGGCCACGAGCCGGTGGCCCGGGGCCGCCGTGACGGCCACATAGCCGTCCGCGTCCATGCCCGCGGTGACCGGGACCCGGTCCTGGGTGCCGGACCGGGCGCGTACCAGGACCGAGGTGCGGCCGTCCGCCCCGGCGCTGACGGCGGTGGCGGGCACGACCAGGACCGGCCCGGGGCTGGCGGCCGCGGTCACCGTGACCCGTACGTCGAGACCGAGCCAGGGGGCCGGGAGGTCGGTGTCCGGGGTGACGGTGAGCGGATACCCGGCCCGGGCCTGTGGCACGTCATTTCCCTGTCCGCCCTGACCACCGCCGGTGGAACCGTTCTGCCCCGCAGAACTGCCGCCGGTACGACCGGAGTTGGTGACACCGTTCGTGTAGGCGCCGAGCGCGGTGACCGCCCCTTCGGCGTCCTGGCCGAGCACCTCGGCCGAGAGCCGGACCTTCATTCCCTCGCGCAGCGCGCTCTTCTGGTCCTGGGTGAGGACGGTCGTCACGACGGGCCGGCCGGAGTCGATGACCAGGAGCGGCGCGGTGACGGGTGTGCCGACGGTCCCGTTGACGGCCGAGAGGCGGGCGGGGAAGGAGGGCACGAAGGTGAACTCGGCGAGCGGCAGCATCACTCCGGTGTGCGCGACGAGTTCGTCGAGCGACTGCCGGGCTGTCGTCAAGTCCTGTGTGGCGTAGGCGAGTTGGGTGCCCGCCGCGGAGGCTGCGGCGGCATCCTTGGCAGCGTCGCGGGTGGCCCGGGCGGCGGCGAGGGCGCGTTCGGCGGCGGTGACGGCCTGGCGGCCCGCGGTGAGCGCCTGCCGGTCCGATGCGCCGTGCGGGCCACCGGTGTCGGGCGGGTCGTAGCCGCGGTCGGCGTAGAGCGCCGCGATGGCGGCCTTGGTGCGCGGCCCGAACGTGCCCGACGGGTCGCGGTCGGCGTACCCGAGCCGGCGCAGCGCGTCCTGGAGTTCTCCGACGTCCTTGCCGGTGTCGCCGGGCTTGAGGTCCCGGTAGGCGGGTACGCCGCCGGGCAGGGCGAGCACGGGCCGCCCGGAGACCTCGACCAGGACGTCCCCGGGCGCTATCGCGCTGCCGGCCTTCTTGCGGATGCCGGTCAGGAGCAGCGCTCCGGCGGCCGAGCCCGCCGACTGTCCGGCGACGGGGGTGAAGCCGACGCTGCCGCCCGCGGTGACGGTGCCCCGCAGGACCACCGACTTGGTCAGCACGCGCTGCTGCACGGGGGCGGTGAGCACGGTGGGGTCGGGAGCCCGGCGCCCTGCCGCGTCCTGGGCGGGCGAGCGGACGAAGACCGAGGCTACGAGCCCCCCGACGGACAGCAGCACGGCCCCCGCGGCGACGATCAGGAGAATGCGCTGACGTCTGATCAGGGCCGAAGCGGCGGGCGGTATCCCGTCACCCGACGGCCGTTGCGCGGCACCGTCCGCGGAGCGGACTTCCCGCTCCGGTTCCAGGACACTCGGAATACCCGATTCGGGCGTGGGACTCTCTGCCATTCGGTCCGCCTGCCAGGTAGCCGCCCGGTCCGCTCGCGGGATCGGGCGCCAGCTTGATGTCCCGGCCGGGCCGCGTCAAGGGGGGAATTCCCGGGCGCCCGAAGACGTATGTGTCCGAATCACGGCCGTTGCGGGTCGGCGGGCCGCGGGACAACCGATGACATGGGATCTTTGCCAACCCTTTTCAACTGGGGTTACCACCGGGGGAATTAACCAATCCGGGCGATTGCGTTCATCGGGGTCTTCGCGGGATTCGGCCATGACGGTCGCGGCGGGACGCCCCTGACGTTGCTCTAATCCCATGGAGTCGCGGAGTCCGCAAAGCTTCCATTGACCGGGCGGGGCCCACCACTTACGGTGCTCCTGCCCTGGGAGACATCCCGGGACACGGCGGTGTCCGGCCGGAACCGTGCACGAAAGAGCGCAAGAAAGCACGGCGTCACGTCAATTCCCAAGACATCAAGGGAGATTCGCTGTGAGATCCAGATATGCGCTGGCCGCGGCCGGCATCGCGGTCGCCGCCCTGACCACCCTCGCGACCCCCGCATCGGCCACCGCCGCCCCCGCCGCGAGCACCCTCGGCCCGGCCGCCACCGTCATCGGCATCGAGTTCGTCGACGCCAACTACCAGGGCGCCACCTACACCGTGACCGGCGGCACCTGCACCGCCACCACGTCGGACGTCGACTTCTACGTCAACTCCATGCCCGGTGGCTGGAACGACGTCGTCTCCTCGTTCCACAGCTATGCGAACTGCTACACCAAGCTGTACGAGAACAGCAACCGCAACGGGTCGACGTACGGGTTCGTCGGCGACTCCAGCTACGTCGGGAACGCGATGAACGACCGCGCCAGCTCCATCGAGTGGAGCTGACCGGATTCCACTCGGCCGCCGCCGCGGACCAGGGCACGGTCCGCGGCGGTGGCCGAACCGGCGAACCGGCGGCTCCCTACCCCACTTCACCCGGGTACGAAGTCCGGAAGGCCTGAAGGGCGGCCATGACAGCGCGAGTTGCACGAGAAGGGCGCCCGGGTGCGGGAGCCCTCAGGATATCGGGCCCGGTCGCCGCGGGCGCCGCGGTGGCCCTGCTTGCTGCCGCGGGCTGTTCCGGCTCCGCGCGACCGCACGACGCGCCGACGATCGGCGCCATTCCGAAGATCACGAATTCCGCGCAGATCAAGCCGCTGCCGCTGGACGCGTACACCCTCAATCAGCAGCAGTATCTGGACACTCTCAACGCCCAGCGGGTGCTGGCCCGGAGCTGTATGACGCAATACGGAATCGACTGGCACGGCAGTGATGTGATCGACCCGGCACCCGTCGGCCAGAAACTCGACACCCTGTTCCTGATCATCGACGAGAACCGTGCCGCGCAGTACGGATACCACTCCCCCGACGATCATTCCGGGGACGGAAAGAAAACCGGCACCGGAAGCGATCCGACCCCCGTGGAGAAGTCGGTCTTCACCGGGACCTACAAAGGCCCCGACATCAATGGCCATTCCGTTCCCAAAGGCGGCTGTAATGCCGTGGTGGAGGCCGAGTTGTCCAAGGGCGGCGCGGCGGGAGTGGGCGTCTTCGACGCCGCCAACGTCATGCTCGGCCCCTATCAGCAGTCGAAGGCGGACAGCCGGGTCGAGGACGCGTTCAGCGCCTGGAGCACCTGCATGAAAGGCAAGGGGTACGCCTACGGGACCCCGAACGACGCCGTCAACGACCCCGCCTGGCGCTCCCCGCAGCCGAGCCCGACGGAGCTCGCGACGGCCCGCGCGGACGTCGCCTGCAAGCAGCAGACGAACGTCGTCGGCATCTGGTGGGCGGTGCTCACGGCGTACGAGAACCAGTACATCGACCAGCACGCCGAGGAGCTCACCAAGGTGAAGCGCCAGGTGGACGCGACGCTGAGGAACTCGGCGACGATCCTGGCGACCAAGAGCTGACGCCCTGTCACGAGGCTCACGGGGGAGGCCTGTCCGTAAGAATCGGTACGGACACGAACGCCTCCCCCGGCCCTTCCCTGGGTTCAGCCGGAGACGCTGGACCGCCCGTTCTCGATGTGCCCCATCAGACGGCGGCGGAACGGGGCTCCGCCGTCCGTCGTCACCTCCAGGTCGTACCAGCCGTGCGCATCCGCGGCGGAGTGCACCACGGTGCGGCTGCGCCCCGGCTTGACCGTCACGATCCGCTTCCAGTCCCGCAGATCGGCCTCGTCGGCGTAGCCCAACGGTCGCACGACGAAGGTGACGGCCTGGTGACCGCGGTTGCGAAGCGTCAGGTGGACATCGCGGTCGTCGTGGTCGAGATACGTGGTCAGCTCGGCGGCATCGGTGCGAGCCGCGCCCTCGAACTCGCGCCGGAAGCCGTTCGGACCGGTCACCGTGAACCGGTAGGCGCCGTCCGCCCCCTGGGCCGGCGGCACGCTCCACTGCGCCTTGCCCCGGACGTCCTTGTGCTGCGGCACGGGGAATTCCTTGGCGTACGGATAGAGCGCGAAGTGGACACTGGACCGGCCGTTGTTGCTGAGCTGCACCTGGAGCGCACCGCCCGCGACCTTGGCGTACGCGTCCGGCTGGTACGGCAGCGGCCGGGCGGGCCGGGTGCCCTCCTCCTGCACGGGCATGTGCTGCTCGGCGGGCGGCTTGGGGCTCCAGCGTCCGCTCAGCGGCGGGATCGGGCCCGGGCGGGTCACCGCGGGCTGCGGCCTGCCGCGCTTGAAGTCGAACGCTGAGGTCAGATCGCCGGTGACGGTGCGGCGCCACTTGCCGATGTTGGGCTCGCGCACGCCCGTCCAGCGCTCCAGGAAACGGATCACGGAGGTGTGGTCGAAGACTTCCGAGCAGACGTAGCCGCCGACGCTCCAGGGCGAGACGACCAGCATCGGCACCCGCGCGCCGAGCCCGGTCGGGTGGCCCTGCCACTGCTCCTCGGTCACCTCGGGCGGCGCGACGGGCGGCGGGACGTGGTCGAAGAAGCCGTCGTTCTCGTCGTAGTTGATGAGCACGACGGTGTGCCGCCAGACGTCGGGGTGCTTGCCGAGCGCGTCGAGCACCTTGTAGACGATGGTGGCGCTGTGCACCGGCGAGGAGACGCTGGGGTGCTCGGAGTCCAGCGCCGAGGGCACCAGGTAGGAGACCTCGGGCAGGGTCCCGGCGGCGACGTCCTTGCCGAAGGCGTCGGCGAGCGTACCGGTCGGCACGCGCCTCAACCCCCGCTCGAACAGGCTGCGTTCGGCCTTGGTGAGGGTGGCGACGCCCTGGTCGAGCAGTCCCAGGAGCCGCTGCCGCTCGGTGTCGTCGGGGGCGTCGCGCACGACACCGTAGAACGACTCCATGAAGGTGTGGCCACCGGTCTTGGCCAGTGCCTTGCGGGCGATCGCCTTGAAGGTGGTGAAGAACTCGATCTGGTTGTCGGTGAAGTTCTCCCACTCGGTGTACGTCTTCCAGCTGCGCCCGGCCTTCTCCAGCCGCTCGGCGTAGGTGCCCCAGTCGTACCCGGCGTGTGTGCCCTCGTCGTAGGCGTCGTTGCCGACGGCCCGCTGGCCGTTGGCCTCGAACCCGGTCTTCCCGCTCCACAAGTGGTTGCGGTTGGGGCTGGTGGAGCTGTGGATGGAGGAGTGATAGGCGTCGCAGACGGTGAAGGTGTCGGCGAGCTCGTAGTGCAGCGGGATGTCCCGGCGGTCGTAGTAGGCCATGGTCGCCGAGGTCTTGGCGGAGACCCAGTTGTCCATCCAGCCGCCGTTCCAGGCCTTCGCGCCGCCGCTCCAGGAGTGGTCGAGGGCGCCTATGTACTGGAGGTCCTTGTGCTGGGTGGCCGCGGCACCGCGCACGGGGAACGGCAGGACGGTGCTGCCGAGCGGGCCCGGCTGCTCGAACACGGGCTTCCCGCCCGGGAGTTGGAGGGCGTTGCGGTCACCGAAGCCGCGTACGCCGCGCAGGGTGCCGAAGTAGTGGTCGAACGACCGGTTCTCCTGCATGAGGATCACGACGTGCTTGACCGCGCTCAGCCCGCCGGGGGGCGGCCCGGCGGCCATCGCCGACTGCAGCGAGGGCGGCAGCAGCGAGCCGGCGGCGGCCGCGCCGAGGGCGCCGCCGCTCAGGGCGAGCAGTCGGCGCCTTGAGATGCCGGAGCCTGCGGCGGCGTTGTCCGTGGTCACGTGGTCCTCCCGAGCGGTGTGGTGCGTACGGGGGGAACGGTAGTGACCCGGGGTGTCCCCCAGAAGGCCCCACCCCGGCCCCCGGGTGAACGTCCAAGCACTCCCTCCGGAAGTCCAACCCGGTTTTCCCCTTCGGGGGCTGGGGGCTGGGGGGCTGGGGGGGCGTGGCCCTGCGGGCCGGGTGCCGGGGGGGGGTGGGCTTGGCCTTGCAGGCCGGGGGTGCTGGGGTGAATTCGATCCCTGCGGATCGTGGGGGCTGGTCGCGCAGTTCCCCGCGCCCCTGAAACCCGACTTCGCCCGTCCACCGTGCGTGGCTGGTCGCGCAGTTCCTCGCGCCCCTGAAACCCGACTTCGCCCGTCGGCCGTGCGTGGCTGGTCGCGCAGTTCCTCGCGCCCCTTGGCGGTACTGCTGTTGGCTCGCCCTGCTGGTGGGCGCGGGCCAGGGCGGGCATCCTCAGCCCGTCCGGCGATTGAGGACGAGCGCCGTTCAGGCGCGAACGGGGTCTGGGGCGGAGCCCCAGGAGGGCCGGAACCCACCAACCCCGAGCAACGGGCGGGCTGGTGGGCGAACCCCAGGACGTGGGAAAGGGGCGGCCCCGCCGGGTGATTCGCCGGTGGGGTCGCCCCTTCGCGGGGTCGGAGGGCTAGCCCTCCACGCCCAACTTCTCCAGGATCAGCTGCTTCACACGGCCCGCATCGGCTTGGCCCCGGGTCGTCTTCATGACCGCACCCACGAGCGCCCCGACAGCCGCGACCTTCCCGCCCCGGATCTTGTCGGCGATCGCGGCGTTGGACGCGATCGCCTCGTCCACGGCGGCCCCCAGGGCCCCCTCGTCCGAGACGACCTTCAGGCCGCGCTTCTCGACGACCGCGTCCGGGTCGCCCTCGCCCGCGAGGACACCCTCGATGACCTGGCGAGCCAGCTTGTCGTTGAGGTCACCGGCCGCGACGAGCGCCACGACCCGGGCGACCTGCGCCGGGGTCACGGGCAGCTCGTCGAGCGCGACGCCCCGCTCGTTGGCGTTGCGGGCGAGCTCGCCCATCCACCACTTGCGGGCACCCGCCGCGTCCGCCCCGGCCTCGATCGTCGCGACGATCGGGTCGACCGCACCGGCGTTGAGCATCGACTGCATGTCGTGCTCGCTGACGCCCCACTCCTCGCGGAGCCGGTTGCGCCGCACCCGCGGCATCTCCGGGAGGGCGGCCCGCAGCTCCTCGACCCACGCACGCGCGGGAGCCACCGGAACCAGGTCCGGCTCGGGGAAGTAGCGGTAGTCCTCGGCGTTGTCCTTGATACGGCCCGAGGTGGTGGACCCGTCCTCCTCGTGGAAGTGCCGGGTCTCCTGCACGATCGTGCCGCCCGAGGACAGCACGGCCGCGTGCCGCTGGATCTCGAAGCGGGCGGCCCTCTCCACGGAACGCAGCGAGTTGACGTTCTTGGTCTCCGAACGCGTACCGAACTTCTCGGTGCCGTTGGGGCGCAGCGACAGGTTCACGTCGCAGCGCATCTGGCCCTTGTCCATGCGGGCCTCGGAGACGTCGAGCGCCTTGATGACCTCGCGCAGCTCGGCCACGTACGCCTTGGCGACCTCGGGGGCGCGCTCGCCCGCTCCCTCGATCGGCTTGGTGACGATCTCGATGAGCGGGATGCCCGCGCGGTTGTAGTCCAGGAGCGAGTGCGAGGCGCCGTGGATGCGGCCCGTCGCGCCACCGACGTGCGTGGACTTGCCGGTGTCCTCCTCCATGTGGGCGCGCTCGATCTCCACGCGGAAGATCTCGCCGTCCTCCAGCTGGACGTCCAGATAGCCGTTGAAGGCGATCGGCTCGTCGTACTGCGAGGTCTGGAAGTTCTTCGGCATGTCCGGATAGAAGTAGTTCTTCCGGGCGAAGCGGCACCACTCGGCGATCTCGCAGTTCAGCGCGAGGCCGATCTTGACGGCCGACTCGACCCCGATCGCGTTGACGACCGGGAGCGAGCCGGGCAGGCCGAGGCAGGTCGGGCAGGTCTGCGAGTTGGGCTCGGCGCCCAGCTCGGTCGAACAGCCGCAGAACATCTTGGTTTTGGTGCCGAGTTCGACATGGACCTCAAGGCCCATGACGGGGTCGTACGACGCGAGGGCGTCCTCGTACGAGACCAGATCAATGACGGTCACGGTGAAAAACTTCCCTCTCAGCCCAACAGGACGTCGTCGTCACCGATGCGCTTGAGCTCGCGCAGCAGGAGGGCGACACCGGTGGCGATGGCGGCGGCGGAGACGATGGCGTCCAGGAGCTTCAGCGTGTCGTTGTCGGTGCGGGCCTTCTTGGCCTGCTTCGCGACGCTGATGGCACCGAAGGCGGTGGTGCCGATGGACAGGTACGTACCGGCCTTGGACTTCTTGAAGCCTTTGGCCTTGGTCAGTGCACTCACAGCGACGGAGCCTCCTCAAGCAGCGGGTGTCCCCACTTTTCCACGAAGGCGGCCTCGACAGCGGCACCCACCTTGTACAGGCGGTCGTCCTTCATGGCGGGGGCGATGATCTGGAGCCCGACCGGCAGGCCGTCCTCCGGCGCGAGGCCGCAGGGCAGCGACATGGCGGCATTGCCCGCCATGTTGGTCGGGATGGTGCACAGGTCCGCGAGGTACATCGCCATCGGGTCGTCGGCGCGCTCGCCGATCGGGAAGGCGGTGGTGGGCGTGGTCGGCGAGACGATCACGTCGACCTGCTCGAAGGCCTTCTCGAAGTCGCGCGTGATGAGCGTGCGGACCTTCTGGGCGGAGCCGTAGTACGCGTCGTAGTAGCCGGAGCTCAGCGCGTACGTACCGAGGATGATGCGGCGCTTGACCTCGTCGCCGAAGCCGGCCTCGCGGGTCAGCGCGGTGACGTCCTCGGCGGACCTGGTGCCGTCGTCGCCGACCCGCAGGCCGTAGCGCATGGCGTCGAAGCGGGCCAGGTTGGAGGAGCACTCCGACGGCGCGATCAGGTAGTACGCGGAGAGCGCCAGGTCGAAGGACGGGCAGTCCAGCTCGACGATCTCGGCACCGAGCGACTTGAGCAGCTCGACCGACTCGTTGAAGCGCTGGACGACACCGGCCTGGTAGCCCTCGCCCGAGAACTGCTTGACGACGCCGACGCGCATCCCGGCCACCGAGCCGTTGCGGGCGGCCTCGACGACCGGCGGAACCGGCGCGTCGATGGACGTCGAGTCGAGCGGGTCGTGGCCGGCGATGACCTCGTGCAGCAGCGCCGCGTCCAGGACCGTACGGGCGCAGGGGCCGCCCTGGTCGAGGGAGGACGAGAAGGCGACCATGCCGTAGCGGGAGACCGCGCCGTAGGTCGGCTTGACGCCGACCGTGCCGGTGACGGCGGCGGGCTGGCGGATGGAGCCGCCGGTGTCCGTGCCGATGGCGAGCGGCGCCTCGTAGGAGGCGAGGGCGGCGGAGGAGCCGCCGCCGGAGCCGCCCGGGATGCGGGTCAGGTCCCAGGGGTTGCCGGTCGGGCCGTACGCGCTGTTCTCGGTGGAGGACCCCATGGCGAACTCGTCCATGTTGGTCTTGCCGAGGATGACGACGTCCGCGTCCTTGAGACGCTTGGTGAGCGTCGCGTCGTACGGCGGGATCCAGCCTTCGAGGATCTTCGAGCCGACGGTGGTCGGGATGCCCTCGGTGGTGAAGATGTCCTTCAGCGCCAGGGGAACGCCGGCCAGCGGGCCGAGCTTCTCGCCGGCCGCGCGCTTGGCGTCGACGGCACGGGCCTGGGCGAGCGCACCCTCGCGGTCGACGTGCAGGAAGGCATGGACCTTCTCGTCGACGGCCTCGATGCGCGCCAGGTGGGCCTCGGTGACCTCGACGGCGGTGAGTTCGCCGGCCGCGATCCTCGCGGCGATCTCGGCCGCGGTGAGCTTGATGATGTCCGTCATGGTGATTAGTCCTCCCCCAGGATCTGCGGCACCTTGAAACGCTGCTGCTCCTGGGCCGGGGCGCCGGAGAGCGCCTGCGCGGGGGTGAGCGACGGACGGACCTCGTCCGCGCGCATGACATTGGTCAGCGGCAGCGGGTGGGAGGTCGGGGGTACGTCTTGGTCGGCGACCTCGGAGACGCGGGCGACCGCGCCGATGATGTCGTCGAGCTGTCCGGCGAAGTGGTCGAGCTCTTCGCCCTTCAGCTCCAGACGCGCCAGCCGGGCGAGGTGGGCGACCTCCTCGCGCGTAATGCCAGGCATGCAGCGATCCTCAGGGGTGAGTGAGTGTGGTTTGGCCCCAATCCTATGGGGCGCACCGCCCTCACCACGAAACGGATTACCCGCTCACCCTCGGTCACCGGCCCCGGCGTCCGCCGTCGCCCGCGTTCCGGCCGCTCCCCCGCCATCTCGCCGCGGCTTCCGGGCCGCTTCCCCGCGCGTCCGTGGATCTCCCGCATTTGGTCATCCTCCGTTCACATCGCGTGTGCGGACGCCTGGCTCACTGGGCGAAGTTGTTCAGCCAACTCGCCCCACCACGGCGTCCATCGAGAGGACCAGGCCCCCCGTGTCCCCGCTCAGTACGGTCCGGCTCGTCACGCCGGGCAGCCCCCGCGAGGGCGACAAGCTCTCCTTCCACTGGACCACCGACGCGCCCGACCCCAAGAACTGGATCGGCGTCTACGACGGCGACCGCGCCCCGGGCACCGGCTCCTCGCTCGCCTGGTCGTACGTGACGACCGCCGCCGGCGACACCACGCTCGACACCTCCGGCCTCGGCGAAGGCACCTACACCGCCTACCTGCTGGCCAAGGACGGCTACGGCATCCTCGCGCGGACCGCCCCGATCACGATCGCCACGCGTCCGCCGGTGCTCGCGCCGCACGCCGCCGTGGACTCCTTCACGACCGGGGCGTACGCGGCCGGGTCCCCGGTGTCGGTCCCGCTGGCCCCGCTATGGGTGCGCCCGCCGGGCAACCCGGCCGGCACCCCGTCCTTCCGGCGCCTGTCCGGCGACGCGTGGCTGTCCGTCGGCGCCGACGGCACGGTCACCGGCACCGCGCCCGGCCGGCCGGGACCGCATCCCGGGCGGATCGTGGTCGCGGTCAAGGACAGCGCGGGCGCGAGCGATGCCGTCACCGTCCAGGTGCCCGTGCGCGCCGCCGGATCCCGGCCGCGCCTGACGATCGCCTCGCTGAACCTGTGGGACGCCGGAACGCACATCGACGGCCGGGCGGAGAAGCTGGCGCGCCTCGTGCTCGGGCAGGGGCTCGACGTCCTGGCCCTCCAGGAGACGGGCGGCACCTCGGCGAAACCGCTCGCCGACACCCTGGGCTGGCACTCCTACGACACCCCGGCCGGGGTCGGCATCGTCAGCCGCTTCCCGCTCACGGAGGCCGCGGCCCCGGTCACGGACGTGCCCGCGGTCGCGGCCACCCTCCAACTCCCGGGCGGGCGGCGGCTCCGGCTGTGGGCGGCCCAGCTGGACGAGGCCGCGTACGGGCCCTACGCGGTGCGGGACGGACGCACCCCCGCCGAGGTCGAGGCCGCCGAACGCGCGAGCCTGCGCCACCGGCAGGCGACGGCGTTGCTCGCCGCGATGAAGGGCGACCTGGCGGCGCGGAGCACCCCGGTGGTGCTCGCGGCCGGGCTCGCCTCGCCCTCGCACCTCGACCGGGCCGCCAAGGTGCGCTGGCCGGTGACGGTGGCGCTCGCCTCGGCAGGGCTGCACGACGCGTTCCGCGAGGCGCACCCTAACCCGTCCCGCGAGCCCGGCACGACCTGGTCGCCGGTGCGCCCGGACGAGCCGCAGGACCGTATCGACCAGGTCCAGTACGCGGGCCCGCTGCACGTCGAGGCCGCGTACGCGCTGTGCACGGGCCGGCCGAAGCCGGTGCCGGACACCGCAGCCAACGGCTGGCCCTCCGACCACGCGGCGCCCGCGGTCACCTTCACCGTCCGCTGAGCGCCCGGCCCGACCCGCCGACGCGGCGATCCGCCGCCGGGCCCGCCCCGGCCCCTCCCCCGATCCGAAGACTCGAAGGACTCCCCCGTCATGACTCCCCTGAGCCGCCGCGCCTTCGTGGGCGCGTCCGCGGCGACCGCGGCCGCTGCCGCCGTCGGTCTGCCCGACCCCGCCACCGCCACCGCGGCCCCGCGCCCGAAGGGCAGCATCGAGGACGTCAAGCACGTCGTCGTCCTGATGCAGGAGAACCGCAGCTTCGACCACTACTTCGGCACCCTGTCCGGCGTCCGCGGCTTCGACGACCGCCAGGCGCTGACGTTCCCCAACGGCGACCCGGTCTTCCGCCAGCCGGACGCGGGCCGTGCCGACGGCTTCATGCTGCCGTACCGGATGGACACCACGAAGTACAACGCCCAGAACGCGGGCGGCCTCCCGCACGACTGGGGCACCGGGCACACCGCGATCAACGGCGGCGCGATGAACAAGTGGGTGGCCGCCAAGGGCGAGCGCACCATGGGCTACTTCACCCGCGAGGACATCCCCTACCAGTACGCCCTCGCCGACGCGTTCACCCTCTGCGACGGCTACTTCTGCTCCCAGGCGGGCCCCACCGACCCCAACCGCCTCTACCTGTGGACGGGCACCTGCGGCCCCGGCAAGGACGGCACGACCGGGCCCTGGACGGACAACACCCCGGTGACCGACAACCCGGTCGCGGACTGGACGACGTACGCCGAGCGCCTGGAGGCGGCGAAGGTCAGCTGGCGGGTCTACCACAACCCGTCGAAGGACGACCGGTACGGCGACTACGACGACAACGCGCTGTCGTACTTCAAGCAGTTCCACACCTTCGCGAAGGACGACCCGCGTTACGTCAACGCGATGACCAAGTTCGATCCGGCCGCCTTCGACAAGGACTGCAAGGACGGCACGCTGCCGACGGTGTCCTGGCTGGTGGCGCCCTACCTCTTCAGCGAACACCCGTCGGCGGGCCCCGACTACGGCGCGCACTGGGTCGATCAGGCCCTCCAGTCGCTCTTCTCCAACCCGGAGGTGTGGAAGCACACCGTCTTCCTGGTCATGTACGACGAGAACGACGGCTACTTCGACCACGTCCCGCCTCCGTTCCCCGAGCCGGGCACCCCGGACGAATTCGCGGCGGGCCGCCCGATCGGCCTGGGCAACCGGGTGCCGCTGTGGGCGATCTCCCCCTGGTCGCGCGGCGGCTACGTCAACTCCCAGGTCTTCGACCACACTTCGGTCCTGCGCTTCCTGGAACTCGTGACCGGGGTCCGGGAGCCGAACATCTCGGACTGGCGCCGCTCGGTGTGCGGCGACCTCACGAGCTGCTTCGACTTCACGAAGCCGGACTACTCGATTCCGAAGCTCCCCGACACCGTGGCACTGATGGCGAAGGCGGACGCCGGCAACGCGCTTCCCGTCGTCAGGCTGCCCGCCAACGGGGCCCAGTCGATGCCCACCCAGGAGCCGGGCAGCCGTCCGCACCGGTCGCTGCCGTACCGCCCCTGGGCGGACGTGACGGTGGACCGCGCGACGGGCCGGGTGACCTGCACCCTGGCCAACCACGGGCCGGCCACGTTCCACTTCACGGTGCTCCCCAACACGCTGAAGCCGTTCACGGGCACGCCGTTCACGGTCGCGCCGGGCGCCTCGAAGACGTATGTCTGGGAGACGGCGGAGACGGACGGCCGCTACGACTTCACGGTCCACGGCGCGGACGGCTTCCTGCGCCGCTTCTCCGGCACGGTGACGCGTGCGACGCCCCCGGGCCCGGCCCCCGTCCCCTCGGTGACCGCCATCCTGCACGGGCGCCGCAGCCTGGAACTCCGCCTCTGCAACGAAGGCGCGTCCGAGCTGTCCTTCACCGTGTCCGACGACCGGGGCTCACGGGTGGTGTGGGTCCCGCCGCACGACCGCACGTCGGTGAACTGGCCGTTGAAGAACGGGAGTTACGACCTCACGGTGACGGCGGCGAGCGGGAGCCGGTTCGTGCGGAGGTACGCGGGGACGGTCCACACGGGGTAGGGCGAACCCGGGTGCGCGCGGGCCTTCACGGCCCCGGGGCGGGGGGTGCGGGCCTTCGCGGCCCCGGGGCGGGGGGTGCGGGCCTTCGCGGCCCAGGGGCGGGGAATTCGGCCGCGGGCCGTGCGTGGCCGTTCGCGCAGTTCCCCGCCGCGAACGGGGTCCGGGGCGGAGCCCCGGGGGCCGGAACCCACCCGGGTCACTGGACGGGCTGGCCCGAGGACCGGGACGCCTCCGCCTCGGCCCGCGCGGCCGCCGCCGCGATCTCGGCGGGCCGGTGCCACCCGGAGTCCCCCCGGGCGAGCAGCCAGGCCGTGGCCTCCTCCGGCGGCATCGCCGCGGCCACCAACCACCCCTGCACCGCATCACACCCCAGGTCGCGCAACCGCTCCCACGTCTCGTCGTCCTCGACACCCTCCGCGACCACCAACAGGCCCAGCGAATGGGCGAGATCGACCGTGCAACGGACGATCTCCGCGTCCTCGTTGTCGATGGCGAGCCGGGCCACGAACGACCGGTCGATCTTCAACTCGCTGACCGGCAGCCGCCGCAGGTGCACCAGCGAGGAGTACCCGGTGCCGAAGTCGTCGAGGGACATCTTGACGCCGTGCCCGGTCAGCCCGGCCAATGTGTCGGCGGCCCGCTGCGGGTCCTCCAGCAGAACGTGTTCCGTGATCTCCAGCTGGAGCGCGCCCGCCGGTACGCCGTGCCGGGCGAGCCGGGCCGCGACGGACCCCGCGAAGCCGGGCGTGTGGACGTCGCGCGGCGACACGTTGACGGCGACCGGGACATTGAGGCCCTGGGCACGCCACCGGGCCACCTGCGCGAGCGCGGTGTCCAGGACGTACTCGGTGAGGTGCGGCATGAGCCCGCTGGACTCGGCGATGGCGATGAACTCGTCCGGCGCCACCCGCCCGCGTTCGGGGTGCACCCAGCGCACCAGCGCCTCAAGACCCGCCACCTGCCCGTCGAACTGGACCTTCGGCTGGTAGTGCAGCTCCACGTCCCCGGCGTCGAGCGCCCGCCGCAGGTCGCCCAACAGGCCGAGACGGTCAGGGGTGTTGGAGTCCCGCTTGGACTCGTACACCTCCACGCCCGTACGGTCCCGCTTGGCCTGGTACATCGCGACGTCGGCCCGCCGCAGCAGCCCTTCGGCGTCGAGCGCGTGGTCGGGGAAGAGCGCCACTCCGGCGCTCGCCTCCAGGACCAGGGTCAGCCCGTCCAGGTCGAGCGGTGAGGACAGCTCGGCGACCAGACCGCGGGCCGTGCGCATGGCGCTGGTCGCGGATTCGCAGACCGGCAGCAGCACGGCGAACTCGTCCCCGCCGAGCCGGGCCGCCTCCGCGCCGCGCGGCAGGGCGGTCCTGAGGCGTTCGGCTATCTGGAGGAGCAGGCGGTCGCCGGCGAGGTGACCGAGGGTGTCGTTCACCGACCGGAAGCGGTCGAGATCGATCAGGACGAGGGCGGTGCGGGAGCCGGTGTTCTCCGCCTCCTCCAGGGCCGACCAGGTGCGTTCCAGGAGCCACTGGCGGTTGGGGAGCCCGGTCAGCGGATCGCGCAGCTGTTCCTCGGCGCGGGCCCGGGCGATCCAGAGCGTCGAGTCGAGGGCGACGAGCGGCACCGCGAACAGCGGGAGCAGCACGGGCACCGACATGGCGACGACGCAGATCAGCGGTGCGATGCCGAGCAGCGCGACCGCCACGAGCCCCTGACGGAACAGGGCCGTGCGGGCGACCGTGGGCAGGCCGTTGCGCGGGGCGAGGGCGTACCAGAGCAGGGTCCGGGTGATCAGCAGATACGTGCCCGCCGCGAGCACGATCTCGGGGGCGGTGGCGAGGCTCCACCGGGTGGGCCACCACGGCTGGGCGACGCTCGGAACGATGTCGAGCGCGGCCAGGACCAGGCCCGCGGCTCCTATCCCGAGGACGTCCACGGCGCCGTGCAGCACGCCCTGGCGCCACCGGTTGCGCCGCGCGACGCCGACCAGGACCACCACCGCCAGGCTGACCAGCGCGGCCGGGAGCCAGCCGTACAGGAGCAGGACCGCGATGGTGAGGGCGGCGCCGGAGCCGGTGCCGCCCCACCAGCGCTCCCGGCCGAGCGCGACGAGGTGGCCGACGATGATGCCGCTGAGGACGGCCAGCGACCAGCCCGTGGTCCCGCCCGGGAACAGGGCGTCGCCCGCTTGGACGGCCCGGTAGAAGCCGGTGGCGAGGACCACGCCCGCAAGGCCCGTGACGACGGCCGTCAGCCCGGACGAAAGGCCCGTGAACCCGCGCAGCCTCACGGCCGGGGCGGTGCTCTCGGTCGGTTTCATTCCCGTCCCTCTCACAGCCGGCGGTGCCCGTGCACGCGATGGCCCCGATGTCATGCCACCACGGCTGGTGTTCCTCCCCAACCGCTCCACGAGCAGGGGCCATCAGCCGTGCACGACCGGCGCACATCTCAACAGTAGGCCGCGGAAGGCTCTGTCGGGCAGCGGTCTACAGCTCTTGCCCGAATGCGACCCAGCCACCCGCATCGGTCTGCTATGCGCCGAACGGGTGACTCCGCGCAGCCTCCAGGCCCCCTGTTACTACCCTTCTTTGACCCTCATTCCCCCTCCGGGGCAGTCGGCATCGCGGCTTCTCTCGCCGCGTCGGCCCCTTGTTCCAGCAGAACGGCGAAGCCGTCCTCGTCCAGAACCGGAACCTTCAGCTGCATCGCCTTGTCGTATTTGGAACCGGGGCTGTCTCCGACGACGACGAACGACGTCTTCTTCGAAACGGAACCGGTGACCTTCGCTCCGCGGCTCTGCAACGCCTCTTTCGCGCCATCTCTGGTGTGCCGCTCAAGAGTTCCGGTCACGACAACGGTGAGCCCCTCCAGCGGGCGCGGCCCCTCGTCCTCCCCGGTGCTCTCGTCCTCCATGCGGACGCCGGCGGCCTTCCACTTGCGCAGGATCTCCTGGTGCCACTCCTCGGCGAACCACTGCTTGAGGGAGGCCGCGATGATGCCGCCCACGCCCTCGACCGCGGCGAGTTCCTCCTCTCCGGCCTGCTCGATGCGCTCGATGGACCGGAATTCGCGGGCCAGCGCCTCGGCGGCGACCGGGCCGACGTGGCGGATGGAGAGACCCGTGAGGATGCGCGCCAGCGGACGCTCCTTGGCGGCCGCGATGTTCTCCAGCATGGAGACGGCGTTCTTGCGCGGCTCGCCGTTCATGTTGGCGAAGACGAGCGCCGTCTTCTCCTCGCCGGTTTTCGGGTCGCGCTTGGGCAGCCCGCTGTCCTGATCGAGTACGTACGCCCTGATCGGCAGGAGCTGATCCATGGTGAGGTCGAAGAGCCCGCCCTCGTCGAGCAGGGGCGGCTCGGCGGGCTCCAGCGGCTTGGTGAGGGCGGCGGCCGCGACGTATCCGAAGTTCTCGATGTCAAGGCTCTTGCGGCCCGCCAGGTAGAACAGCCGCTCCCTCAATTGGGCGGGGCAGGACTGCGCGTTGGGGCAGCGGAGGTCGATGTCGCCCTCCTTCATCGGGCGCAGCGCGGTGCCGCACTCCGGGCACTCGGCGGGCATTTCGAAGGGGTACTCGCTGCCGTCCCGCAGGTCGGCGACGGGGCCGAGGATCTCCGGGATGACGTCGCCGGCCTTGCGCAGCACCACGGTGTCGCCGATGAGGACGCCCTTGGCCTTGACCACGTCCTGGTTGTGGAGCGTGGCGAACTCGACCTCGGAGCCGGCCACGGTGACGGGCTCGACCTGTGCGTAGGGCGTGACGCGGCCCGTACGGCCCACGCCCACGCGGATGTTGACGAGCTTGGTGTTGACCTCTTCGGGCGCGTACTTCCAGGCGATGGCCCAGCGCGGGGCGCGTGCGGTGGAGCCGAGGCGGCCCTGGAGGGGGATCTCGTCGAGCTTGACGACGACGCCGTCGATCTCGTGCTCCACCACCGAGTGCCGGTTCTCGCCCATGTAGGCGATGAACTGGCGTACTTCTTCGAGGGTCTTGACGACCTTGTTGTGCTGGGCGGTGGGCAGGCCCCATTCGCGCAACAGGTCGTAGGCACCGGAGAGGCGGTCGATGTCGAAGCCCTCGCGGGCGCCGATGCCGTGCACGACCATGTGCAGCGGCCGGGTCGCGGTGACCTTGGGGTCCTTCTGGCGCAGCGAACCGGCGGCCGCGTTGCGGGGGTTGGCGAACGGCTTGTCGCCCGCTTCGACCAGGCGCGCGTTGAGGCCCTCGAAGGCCTCCATCGGGAAGTAGACCTCGCCCCGGATCTCCACGAGCGCCGGGATGCGGTCGCCCTGGAGACGGGTGGGGATGTCGGCGATGGTGCGCACGTTGGGCGTGATGTCCTCGCCGGTGCGGCCGTCGCCGCGGGTGGCGGCACGGGTCAGCCTGCCGTGCTCGTACGTCAGGTTCACGGCGAGGCCGTCGACCTTGAGCTCGCACAGGTAGTGATAGGTGCCGGTGCCGACGTCCTTGGCGACGCGCTCGGCCCAGGCGGCGAGTTCCTCGTCGTCGAAGGCGTTGTCCAGGGACAGCATGCGCTCGCGGTGCTGGACCGAGGCGAAGTCCGTCTCGTAGGCCACGGCGACCTTCTGACTCGGCGAGTCGGGGGTGCGCAGCTCGGGGTGCTCGTCCTCCAGGGCTTCCAGGGAGCGGAGCAGCTTGTCGAAGTCGCCGTCGCTGATGACCGGTTGGTCCCGGACGTAGTACCGGAAGCGGTGCTCCTCGATCTGCTCGGCGAGGAGCACGTGCTGCTCCCGTGCCTCTGCGGGCACCGCCGCGTTCTGTTCGCCAGCCACCGTCATGTCCTCCCGTTTCCCGTTGTCCCCGTCACTCAGGGTTGTCCGCGAGCGATCTCGCCGCCCGGACGCAGTGGGCGAGCGCGGCCCGGGCGTGGGCCGGGGACGCGCCCGCCATGCCGCACGTGGGAGTGATCACCACGGACTCGCCCAGAGTCCCCGGATTCAGCCCCAGCCTGCGCCACAGCGTCCTGACACCCATGACGCTACCGGCAGGGTCTGACAATGGGCCGTCGGTGGCGGGCACCACTCCGGCGAAGAGCTTCACGCCGCTCTCGGCGGCCTCACCGATCTGCTCGTCGTCACGCTCGGTGAGCAGCGAGAAATCGAACGACACCCCGGCGGCCCCGGCCCGCCGCAGCAGCGCGAACGGGACGTCGGGGGCGCAGGAGTGGACGACGACGGGGCCGTCGTGCACGGCCATGACCTCGCGCAGCGCGCCCTCCACGACCTGCCGGTCGACGGCCCGGTGGGTGCGGTATCCGCTGGCGGTACGGATCTGTCCGCGCAGCACCGAGGTGAGCGAGGGCTCGTCGAGCTGGAGCACGAGCCGGGCTCCGGGGACGCGGCGGCGTACGTCGGCGAGGTGGTCGCGCAGGCCTTCGGCGAGTGACCCCGCGAGGTCGCGGCAGGCGCCGGGGTCGCCGAGGGAGAGCTCGCCGTTCCTGAGCTCCAGGGCCGCGGCCAGCGTCCAGGGCCCGACGGCCTGCACCTTGAGCGGGCCGGTGTACTCCTGGGTGAACTCCTCCAGGGCGTCGAGGTCCTCGCCGAGCCAGGACCTGGCCCGGCGGGTGTCCCGGCCGGGCCGGTCCCCGACCCGCCAGCCGCTGGGCTCGACGTGCCCGTACATCTCGACGAGGAGCCCGATGGTCCGCCCGATCATGTCGGCGCCGGGCCCGCGCGCGGGCAGCTCCGCGAGGTGCGGGAAGTCGCCGCGCGCCCCTTCGGCCCCGATCAGCGAGCCGGTGACGGTCTTGGCGGTCTCCCGCGCGTCGCCGCCCGGCATCGAGCCGACGCCGGTGGCGGGCCCCCAGGGGAATTTGCTCTGTTCGCTCACCCCGGAAGCCTACGCAACCGAGCGCACGGCCCGGTCCCGGCTACTTGCCGGGGCGCACGGTGAGGTCGTTGACCTCGGCGTCGGCCGGCAGGTCGATGGCCATGACGATGGTGGTGGCCACCGACTCGGGGTCGATGAACTTCGCGGGGTCGTACTCCTTGCCCTCCTGCGAGTGCACCTTGGCCTGCATGGGGCTCGCGGTGCGGCCGGGGTAGACCGAGGTCACGCGGACGCCGTTGGCGTGCTCCTCGTGGCGCAGCGAGTCGGCGAGCGCCTTGAGGCCGTGCTTGGAGGCGGCGTACGCGCCCCATTCGGCGTGCGCGGCGAGGCCGGCACCGGAGTTCACGAAGACCACGTGGCCGCGCGAGGCGCGCAGTTGGGGCAGCAGGTGCCGGGTGATCTCGGCGGGGGCGATCAGGTTGACGTTGAGCTGCTGGTGCCAGGTCTTGGGGCGCAGTTCGCCGACCGGGCCGAGGTCGACGATGCCCGCGATGTGCAGGAGCGAGTCGAGTTGCCCGGGCATCGGCTGCTTGTCGAAGGCCCAGGAGAGGCGGTCGGGGTCCGCGAGGTCGCCGACGAGGGTGCGGGCGCCCGGGTACCGGGCGGCGAACTCCTTCGCGCGTCCGGCGTCGCGGGCGAGCAGGATGAGCTCGTCGCCGCGCTCGTGCAGTCGGCGGGCGACGGCCGCGCCGATGCCGGAACCGGCGCCGGTGATCAGATGAGTAGCCATACCCGCCATGCTCGCACTGGTCGGGGACTCACTGGATGCCGAGGGACTCCTCCAGGTAGGCGAGGGCCGCGACGCCGTCCTCGGCGAAGAAGACCAGTTCGGTGAGGGGGACGGGCAGGAAGCCCTCGTCCTCCATGCGGCGGAACTGCTCCTTGAGGCCGTCGTAGAAGCCCGCGGTGTTGAGCAGGACGACCGGCTTGGTGGTCTTCCCGTGCTTCTTCAGCTCCAGGATCTCGGTGGCCTCGTCCAGGGTGCCGGTCCCGCCGACCATGATCACTACGGCGTCCGACTTGGCGAGCAGCAGCGCCTTGCGCTCGGCGAGGTCCTTGGCGATGACCATCTCGTCGGCGTTCTCGCGGGCCTTGGCGGCCAGGAAGTCGACCGAGACGCCGACGAGCCGGCCGCCCGCGTGCTGCACTCCGTCGGCGACGACCTTCATGAGACCGCTCTCGGACCCGCCCCACACCAGGGTGTGGCCGCCCTTGCCGAGCAGTTCGGCGAATTCACGGGCGGGGCGCGTGTAGCGCTCGTCGAGGTCGGCCGCGGAGAGGAAGACGCAAATGTTCATGGGGCAACGATACGAGGGGAAGAAGTGGGCCTTCCAGGACGCTGCACCTCGTATGACGACAGGACATCGCATCACCGTGGAGCGGGTCAGCGAGCACGTGCGGGTCGTGCGCGACGGGCAGGTGCTGGCCGAGAGCCGGCGTCCGCTGCTGCTGCGCGAGACCGGCCTTCCGGTCCGCTACTACCTTCCGCCCGAGGACGTCCGCACCGACCTCTTGACGCCGTCGGTCACGCACACCTATTGCCCGTTCAAGGGCACGGCCTCCTATTGGTCGCTGCCGGACGCGCCGGACCTGGTCTGGTACTACCCGGACCCGAAGGAGGACGTGGCCGAGATCAAGGACCACCTCTGCTTCTACGAAGTGGAGACCGTGAGCGCCTGACCGGCGCCGGACACCGCGACCCGGTCGGCGACCTTGAAGGTGCGCCGGTAGGTCACGGGTGAGACGCCGAGCACGGAACGCATGTGCTGGCGAAGCGAGTTGGCCGTGCCGAAGCCCGCCCGGTGGGCGACCAGGTCCACCGGCAGGTCGCTGGACTCCAGGAGCTGGCGGGCGACTTCGAGGCGCTGGGCGGTGAGCCACTGGCCCGGTGTCATGCCCGCCTCCTCCCGGAAGCGGCGTGTGAACGTCCGCAGGCTCATCCGGGCGTGGGCGGCCAACTCGCCCAGCGAGAGCGGCTCCTGGAGCCGTTCCAGGGCCCAGGCGCGGGTGCCGGCGGTGCCGGCGAGGGTCGGCTCGGGGACCGGGCGCTCGATGTACTGGGCCTGACCGCCGTCGCGGTAGGGCGGCACCACGCAGTGGCGGGCGGCCCGGTTGGCGACGGCGCTGCCGTGGTCGCGGCGCACGATGTGCAGGCACAGGTCGATCCCGGCCGCAGCTCCCGCCGAGGTCAGCACGTCTCCGTCGTCGACGAACAGGACGCCCGGGTCCAACCGGACGCTCGGGAAGGTGCGTTGGAAGGCGTCGGCGTCGCACCAGTGCGTGGTGGCGGGGCGCCCGTCAAGCAGCCCGGCGGCGGCCAGGACGTAGGAGGCCGTGCAG
Source organism: Streptomyces xanthochromogenes (assembly GCF_014650455.1). Classification (GTDB taxonomy): domain Bacteria; phylum Actinomycetota; class Actinomycetes; order Streptomycetales; family Streptomycetaceae; genus Streptomyces; species Streptomyces xanthochromogenes. The sequence continues at coordinate 261,669 of NZ_BMUZ01000007.1, forward strand.
ATGGACACCATGCGCGTGCCCGGCCGGATCCGTTCGAACGCCCGGGCCAAAGGCTCGGGCAGCGGGCCGCCGGAGGCGATGGCGCCGAGGTCGTGGGTCGGCGGGACCACCACGGTGTCGGCGGCGGCGAGCGCCTCGGGCCCGTGCTCCACCGCGACCGAGAACCCGGCCTCGGTGCGCACCGGCTCTCCGTCGACGGTGCAGACGGTCACTTCGTAGAGGGCCTCGCCCTCGGGGCCCCGGGCGCTGTCGAAGATCCGGGACGGGATGCCCAGCTCGAAGGAGACCACTCCGTCGAGGGCGAGCACCGCCACGCGGTGGACTTTCGGTCGTACGGCCATGGCCAGATTCTGTCACATCATGGCCAAACGGCCAGCACCACACGAGGCGCCCCGGGTGCAGGCTGGTCTCCGCTGGTGGCGCCCACCAGCGAAAACACCCCTCAAAGGATCAGACATGTCCCAGACCATGCGTGCCATCAGCTCCCCCCGGCTCGGCGGCCCCGAGGTACTCGCCGAGATCGACACCGAGCGTCCCGAGCCCGGCCCGACCGAGGTCCTGGTGCGCGTGCACGCCGCCGGCGTCAACCCGGCCGACTGGAAGATCCGCGAGCACGGCCCCTTCGGCCGGGAGACCACGCCGCCGATCCTCGGCTTCGACGTCTCCGGGACCGTCGAGGCGGTGGGCCTCGGCGTCACCCTGTACGAGGCCGGCGACGAGGTCTTCGGCATGCCGCTCTTCCCGCACCAGGCCGGCGCCTACGCCGAGTACGTCGCCGCCCCCGCCCGGCACTTCGTCCGCAAGCCCGCCGGGATCGACCACATCCAGGCCGCGGCGCTGCCCCTGGCCTCGCTCACCGCGTACCAGGCGCTCGTCGAGACGGCCCGGCTGTCCGCCGGACAGCGGGTGTTGATCCACGCCGCGGCGGGCGGTGTCGGCCACCTCGCCGTACAGATCGCCAAGGCGCGCGGGGCGTACGTCATCGGCACGGCCAGCGCCGGCAAGCACGACTTCCTGCGCGGGCTCGGCGTGGACGAGCTGATCGACTACACGGCGGTGGACTTCACCGAGGCGGTGCGGGAAGTGGACGTCGTCCTCGACCCCATCGGCGGCGAGTACGGCAGCCGCTCCCTGAAGGTGCTGCGCCAGGGCGGCACCCTGGTCTCGATCTCGTCCCCGGACGAGGACGCGCTGCGCCCGGAGGCGGCCGCCCTGGGCGTCCGGGCGGGCTTCACCCTGGTCGAGCCGGACCAGGCGGGCATGCGGGCGGTCGCGGCGCTGGTCGAGGAGGGCCGGCTGCGCGCCGAGATCGACTCGGTCTTCGACCTGTCCGACGCCGCGAAGGCGCACGCGTACGGCGAGCGCGGACGCACCCGGGGCAAGATCGTGCTCCGGGTCGCCGAGTAGCCGCCCGGCCCCCGGGGTCAGACGCGCGCGGCGGCCCGCTCGGTCGTCGCGATCGTCGCCGAGCCCACCACGCGCGTGCCGTCGTACAGCACGATCGCCTGGCCGGGGGCGACGCCGCGGACGGGCTCGGCGAAGCGCACCCGCAGCTCGCCGTCGACGAGCTCGGCGGTCACCTCGGTCTCGCCGCCGTGGGCGCGCAGCTGGGCGGTGTAGGTGCCGGGGCCGGCCGGGGCGGTGCCGCACCAGCGGGGCTTGATCGCGCCGAGGGCGGTGACGTCGAGGGCCTCGACGGGGCCGACGGTGACCGTGTTGTTCACCGGCGAGATGTCCAGGACGTAGCGGGGCTTGCCGTCGGCGGCCGGGTGGCCGATGCGCAGCCCCTTGCGCTGTCCGATGGTGAAGCCGAACGCGCCCTCGTGGCTGCCGATCTTGGTGCCGGACTCGTCGACGATGTCGCCCTCGGCCTTGCCCAGACGGTTCGCGAGGAAGCCCTGGGTGTCGCCGTCGGCGATGAAGCAGATGTCGTGACTGTCGGGCTTCTTGGCGACCGCCAGGCCCCGGCGCTCGGCCTCGGCGCGGATCTCGTCCTTGGTGGTCAGGGTGTCGCCGAGCGGGAACATGGCGTGGGCGAGCTGGCGCTCGTCGAGCACCCCGAGGACGTAGGACTGGTCCTTGGCCATGTCGGAGGCGCGGTGCAGCTCGCGGCTGCCGTCCTCGTTCAGGACGACGGTCGCGTAGTGGCCGGTGCACACGGCGTCGAAGCCGAGCGCGAGCGCCTTGTCGAGCAGCGCCGCGAACTTGATCTTCTCGTTGCAGCGCAGACACGGGTTGGGGGTGCGGCCCGCCTCGTACTCGGCGACGAAGTCCTCGACGACGTCCTCGCGGAAGCGTTCCGCCAGGTCCCAGACGTAGAAGGGGATGCCGATGACGTCCGCGGCACGGCGGGCGTCCCGGGAGTCCTCGATGGTGCAGCAGCCGCGGGCCCCGGTGCGGAAGGACTGCGGGTTCGCGGAGAGCGCCAGGTGCACGCCCGTGACGTCGTGGCCCGCCTCGGCGGCCCGGGCGGCGGCGACCGCGGAGTCCACTCCGCCGGACATGGCGGCGAGGACGCGCAGGGGACGCGGGGAGGTCATCGGCGAGGGCTGCGGCGAAGTCTGAGTCATAGCACTCGTAAGGGTACGTGGGATCGGGAACCCGGGGCGCGGGAGTATCCGTTGTGGATCTCAGAGGGGTCGGATCCGGGAGTCCACCGGCCCACGGGCTGCGGTGGGGCCACGGGGAGCGGTACGGGGAGTGACGGGGGCGGGCGTATGGCGACCAGCCGCAGAGGGCTGCTGATCGGGGGCGCGGTGGTGGCGCTCGGCACGATCGGATATCTCAACCAGCCGCACGCGCGGCCGCACAAGCCGCGCAAGGCCGGGGAGCTGGACTACGCGGGGGCCCAGTGGGTGGCGGCGGCCCAGCCGAACTGGCGGATGGCGGACCGGCCGGACGACTACGCGGTGGACCGGGTGGTGATCCATGTCGTGCAGGGCAGTTTCGACAGCGCGCTCAAGACCTTCCAGGACCCGGGGAACAAGGCCGCGGCGCACTACGTGGTGCGCGGGGACGGTCACATAGCGCAGACCGTACGGGAGCTGGACGTGGCCTTCCACGCGGGCAATCGGCAGTACAACGAGCGCAGCGTCGGCATAGAGCACGCGGGCTTCGTGGAGCAGGCCTCGTCCTTCACGGACGCCATGTACGCCTCGTCGGCGCGGCTCACGGCGGCGATCTGCGCCCGCTACCGAATAACCGTGGACCGGACGCACATCATCGGGCACGTGGAAGTGCCCGGCACCGATCACACCGACCCCGGCCCGCACTGGGACTGGCCGCGCTACATCAAGCTGGTCGGGGCGGCGGCCGGCCGGGCCTGAACCGCGCTTGGGCCTGCCACGCGCCCCGTGGCGGAGCCGTGCCACGGGCGGGGCCCTCGGCGCGGCCCCGGCTCAGACGAGGCCCGCGGTACGGGCCCGCTCCACGGCCGGCCCGATGGCACCGGCCACCGCGTCGACATCGGCCGCGGTTGAGGTGTGGCCGAGCGAGAAGCGCAGGGTGCCGCGGGCCAGGTCGGGATCGGTGCCGGTGGCGAGCAGGACGTGGCTGGGCTGGGCGACGCCCGCGGTGCAGGCGGAGCCGGTGGAGCACTCGATGCCTTGCGCGTCCAGCAGGAGCAGCAGGGAGTCGCCCTCGCAGCCGGGGAAGGTGAAGTGCGCGTTGGCGGGCAGACGGCCGGCCGGGTCTGGGTCGCCGCCGAGGATCGCGTCGGGCACGGCCTTGTGCACGGCCTCCACCAGCCGGTCGCGCAGCCCTCCGGTCTCCCGGGCGAACGTGCCGCGCCGTTCGGCGGCGATCCGCCCGGCGACCGCGAAGGCGGCGATGGCGGGGACGTCGAGGGTGCCGGAGCGTACGTGTCGCTCCTGGCCGCCGCCGTGCAGCACGGGGACGGGCGTGTACTCGCGGCCCAGCAACAGGGCGCCGATGCCGTAGGGGCCGCCGATCTTGTGGCCCGAGACGGTCATGGCGGCGAGTCCGGACGCGGCGAAGTCCACGTCCAGCTGGCCGAAGGCCTGCACCGCGTCGGCGTGCAGCGGAACCTCGAACTCCCTTGCCACTGCGGCGAGTTCGTTCACCGGCATGACGGTGCCGATCTCGTTGTTTGCCCACATGACGGTGGCCAGGGCGACGTCGTCGGGGTCGCGCTCGATGGCGGCGCGCAGCGCCTCGGGGTGCACCCGGCCGTGTGCGTCGACGGGCAGGTACTCGACGGTGGCGCCCTCGTGCTCGGCGAGCCAGTGCACCGCGTCGAGCACGGCATGGTGCTCGACGGGGCTGGCGAGCACCCGCACCCGGCGCGGGTCGGCGTCCCGGCGGGCCCAGTACAGGCCCTTGACGGCGAGGTTGTCGGCCTCGGTGCCGCCGGCCGTGAAGACGACCTCGCTGGGGCGCGCGCCGAGCGACTCGGCAAGGTCCTCGCGGGCCTCCTCGGCGGTGCGGCGGGCCCGCCGCCCGGCGGCGTGCAACGAGGACGCGTTCCCGGTGGCGGTCAGCTGGGCGGTCATCGCCCGGATCGCCTCCGGGAGCATCGGAGTGGTCGCGGCGTGGTCGAGGTAAGCCATGGTGGGCCCGATTCTACGAGCCGCGCGGGGCGGGCCGTGCCGCAGTTCCGGCCAGGACCGGCGCGGGGGCTCAGCCGTTGAGGCCCCAGGACACGGTGTGGTCGGCCATCATCAGGCCGGCGAGGACCGCGAGGTCGGCCACGCCCAGGGCCAGTCCGAGCAGCGCGCGGCCCCGGCGCTCGGTGCCGTAGAGCAGGGAGAGCGACGACAGGATGATGGCGATGGGGCCGAGGACGACGTTCATGACGAGCAGCCCGACCAGTCCGAGGACGAAGGCCGCGACGGCCATCCCGTCCCTGTCACGGTTGCGGGTACGGCGGCGGATCGCTGCGAGTTCCATGGTCAGCCCTTCCGGTGCGAGAGGCGTTCACGGGCGGCGAAGACCAGCAGCCAGACGCCGATGACACCGGCGACGGCCAGGGTGACCGGGAGCGGGAGGTGCGCCGCTGAGCCCAGCACGACCCCCAGCAGGAGGAGGGCTGCGACGAGGAAAAGCATGGGATCGATCCCTTTCTGTGGGGGACTTCCGGGCAGGAGGACAACTGTGGACGGACGGTTCCGTCGACAGATTTCCTCTACCGGCTCCGCCAACGAGCCTTGAGAGTACGACTGTTCACTGACTACTGAGTCTAGTGTTCCCAACTTCGGCGAACGCATGTTTACTGAGTGGTATGAGCCACACTCTCGGGATCCGGCAGGCCCAGAAGCAGAAGACCCGGCAGGCCCTCATGGACTCGGCGCTCCAGTTGCTGGAGCACCAGAGCCTGAGCAGCCTGGGGCTTCGTGAGGTCACCCGGGCGGTGGGGATGGCTCCGGCCGCGTTCTACCGGCACTTCACGGGAACGGCGGACCTGGGGGTGGCGCTGGTCGAGCAGGCGCTGGGTTCGCTCCACGACACGATCCGGGCGGCGATCGTCACGACGGGGTCGAGCGAGGAGCGGATCGACCGGGCGGTGGCGCTGATCGCCGCGCAGGTGCGTACGCACCCCGCGCATGTGCGCTTCATCGCCCGCGAGCGGCACGGTGGGGTCGCCCCGGTGCGCGAGGCGATCGGCGTCCAACTGCGCGCCTTCGGTGACGAGGTGGCGGAGGCGCTCGGGGCCGACCCCGAGTCGGCGGGGTGGCCGCCGGAGGATGTGCGGATGCTGGCGGGGGTGTACGTCGACCACATGGTGATGACGGCGTCGGCGTTGCTGGAGGGCGACGAGGGGTCCGAGGAAGCGGTCCTGGCCACGGCCAGGGCCCAGCTCCGCCTGGTGACCCTGGGCCGCCACCACTGGCTGGACTAGCCCCGCCCCGGCCCCTTGGGGGCTCCGCCCCCCAAGCCCGCCCTCGCCCGCCCACCGCCCGTGGCCGGCCGCACAGTTCCCCGCGCCCCCTAAAACCGACTTCGTCCGCGAAACGTAGGGGCCGTTCGCGCAGTCCCCCGCGCCCCTTGGCGGTACTGCCGCCCGCCCGCACCGACATCTTCAGCCCGCCCCGCTGATCGGCGCTGGCCAATGCAGGCATCCTCAGCCCGTCCGGCGTTCGAGGACGAGCGCCCTTCAGGCGCGAACGGGGTCTGGGGCGGAGTCCCAGGGGCCGGGAGCAACCAACCCCGGGTCACGGGCGGGAGGGCGGGCAAGCCCGCCTCCGGGGTCAGCCCCGCGGCGCCCGCGCCAGCTGGCGGGACTGGGCGACCAGGCGGTCCGCCGAGTCCCAGACCTCCGCGTCCTCCTCCAGAAAACCCCCCGCCAGGTTCCGCGTGGTGATGGACACCCGCAGGGGCCCCGGTGCCGGCCGGCACCGAATGTGCGTGGTCAGCTCGACCGTGGGCGTCCAGCCCTTGAGGCCCAGCTCGAAGGAGGTCGGCGGCAACGCGTCCACCGTGAGCAGCAGCGAGATCGGATCGGCGTCGCGCCCGTCGGCGAGCCCGAACCACGCCCGCATCTCGCCCTTCCCGGACGGCGCCCCCACGGCCCAGCCCAGCGTCGTCGGGTCGAGCTTGAGCATCAGCCGGTCGGTGATGGCGGAGCTGCCCGGGATCGGCGGACGGCTGCCGTCGGGGGCGTCCGCCGCGCCGATGCAGTGCGACAGCGGCGGCATCGCGGGCGGCTTCGCCGTGGTGCGCACGTCGTCGCTGAGCGCGCCGAGGTCCCCGTACGAGGCGAGGACCCGGATGCGCTCGACCTCTGCGCCGCTCTCGTCGTACTGGAAGAGCGAGGCCTGGCCCGTGGAGAGCGTCCGGCCGGTGCGGACCACCTGGGTGCGGATGACCGCGGGCCCCGGCACGGACGGCGTGAGGTAGTGCGCGGAGACGGTGAACGGGTCCGGGTGCGGCAGCGCGTCGCCGAGCGCCCGGCCGAGCAGGGCGAGCAAGTAGCCGCCGTTGACGGCGTGGATGATGGTCCAGCCCGCGGAGAGCTCCGCGTCGTACACCCCCGCTTCCCGCAGGGAGACCGCGGTGTCGCGGTCGAACTCGCTGTCCCCGATCGCGGCGGGGAGTACCGGTGACGATGCCTGTGCCATGGGCAGCACCGTACACCGATAAATTACTGAGCGGTAGCTTTTTCCATGGCCCCGCGCTCCCCCGGACCCCTCACGCCTCCTCCAGCGTCGAACTGCGCCGGTTCCAGGCGCGCGGTGCCCGCCAGTGGTACTTCAGCGCGGCGATGCGCAGCAGGAACGCCGTGACCACCGCGAGCCCGCTGGTCCCGGCGGTCAGGATGTCGAAGCGGATGAACAGCACGATCATCGTGGAGCCGACGATCGCGGGCACCGCGTACAGGTCGCGGTCCCAACGCAGCAGCGAGGGAACCTCGTTGGCGAGGACGTCGCGCAGCACACCGCCGCCCACCGCCGTCGCGAGGCCCAGCGCCGCCGACGAGGTGAGACCGAGCCCGTAGTCGTACGCCTTGGTGGTGCCGCTGACGCAGAACAGGCCGAGCCCGGCCGCGTCGAAGACGTTGACCGCGGTCTGGGTGCGCTCGACCTCGGGGTGCAGGAAGAAGACCAGCACCGCGGCGAGCAGCGGCGTCACGAAGTACCCCAGGTCCGTGAACGCGGCCGGCGGTACGGCCCCGATGATGAGGTCGCGGAACAGCCCTCCGCCCAGCGCGGTGACCTCGGCGAGCACCGCGATGCCGAACACGTCGAAGTTCTTGCGCACGGCGAGCAGGGCGCCGGAGATCGCGAAGACGAAGATCCCGACGAGGTCCAGCGCATGCTGGACGGAGGGACTGAACAGTGAGTGAAGCACCCCGCATTTTTACTCATCGCGGGGCGCTCCTCGGCACACCCCGGACTCAGAGCGCGGGCTTGCCCGTGTCGTACACCCACTTCTGGAAGAGGCTGTCGAGCGACTTGCCCGAGACCTTCTCGGCCAGCTTGATGAAGTCCTCGGTGTCGGCGTTGTGGTAGCGGTGGGCCTTGGTCCAGGCCGGGAGCAGCTTGAAGAAGGCCTGGTCACCGATCTTCTCGCGGAGCGCCTGGAGCATCATCGCGCCGCGTTCGTAGACCGCGTCCGAGAACATCGTGTCGCGCTGAGGGTCGGCGACCTCGATCTTCCAGAAGTCGTCGTCCGCGGGGATGGAGTTGTAGGCGGCGATGAAGGAGTCGTGGGCGCTCCTCGTGCCGCGGTGTTCGGCCCAGAGCCACTGCGCGTAGGTCGCGAAGCCCTCGTTGAGCCAGATGTCGTCCCAGTGGGCGACGGAGACGGAGTCGCCGAACCACTGGTGGGCGAGCTCGTGGACGATCGTCGACTCGCTCCGCACGGCCGAGTAGCTGGGCTTGGACTGGGTCTCCAGGGAGAACCCGGCCTGCGGCATGTCGTCGACGACCGCGCCGGTCACCTCGAAGGGATAGGGGCCGAAGAGCTTGGACCAGTAGTCGGTGGCTTCGGCGGTCACCGCGTACACGTCGACCTTGTTCTGGTTGGCGAGGACCGGGTCGATGGCCACGTAGATGGGGGTGCCGCCGGGCGTCCGGCCCGTTTTCACGTCGAACTTGCCTATGGAGGCGGTCGCCAGATAGGTCGCCATCGGCTTGGACTCGCGCCAGTGGTAGTACGAGCGGTTTCCGCGGTCGTGGGATTCCACCAGGCGGCCGTTGGAGACACCGGTGAGGCCCTTGGGGGCGTCGATGCGGATGTCGTACGTCGCCTTGTCGGAGGGGTGGTCGCTGGAGGGGAACCAGGTGGAGGCGGCATTGGGCTCGCAGGCCACGAAGACGCCGTCCTTGGTCTTCATCCAGCCGTAGTCGGAGCCGAAGACGATGGGCCCGTTGAGCGGCTGCGGCACTCCGCCGTAGACGACGGTGACCTCGAACTCCTCGCCCTTGCTGAGGCGGTGGCGCGGAGTGATGACGATCTCGTCACCGCTTCTGTTGAAGTCGGCGGGCCTGCCGTTCACCCGGATCGAGTCGACGGTGAGCTTCTGGAGGTCGAGGTCGAAGCGGGAGAGGTTCTGGGTGGCGCGCGCGGTCACGGTGGTGCGCCCGTCCAGGCGCCCCGAATCGGGGTTGTAGCTGACGCCCAGGTCGTAATGGAGGGCGTCGAAACCGCCGTTGCCCATCTCGGGGAAGTACGGGTCCCCGATGCCCGGGGCGCCGGGTGAGGCGGCGGGCGCGGCGGCGATGGTGAGCCCGGCGGCCACCGCGGTGGCGAGGGAGAGCCAGCGGGAGGTACGACGTACCGAACGGGAGAGTGCCATGAGTCTGCCCTTCGAACGCATGCCGTTGTTACGGACACGCAGACTCTGCACTCTCCCGCTTCGGCATGGACATGACTTTGCCGAACTGTCATGGCCTACTTGTCGGTTGACTCCTGAGCGGTGTCGTCCGGTCCGGTTCCGCCCTCGCCGTCCACGGCCTCGGCCGGTTCAGCCTTGGCCGGCTCGGACTTGGCCTGGGCAGCGGCAGGCTCGGACTTGGCCGGCTCGGACTTGGCCGGCTCGGACTTGGCCGGCTCGGGCTTGGCCGGCTCGGGCTTGGCCTGGGCAGCGGCAGGCTCGGCGGGTGCGGTCGCCTCCGCGGCGGTCACCGCCTCCTGGGCCGCCTCGGAACCCGCGGCCGCCTCGGGCTCCGCCGACTCCTCGGCCACGCTCTCGCCGATCGTCACGACCTCGATCGACTCCCGGGCCTCCGGCAGGATCGCCTCGCCGGGTGCCTGGTCCGGCGCGTTCTCCGGGTGGTGGCAGGCGACGCGCTGGCCGGGCTTGAGCTCCACCAGCACGGGCTCCTGCGTCTTGCAGACCTCGGTCGCCTTCCAGCACCGGGTGTGGAACCGGCAGCCGCTCGGCGGCGAGATCGGCGAGGGGACGTCGCCCTTGAGCAGGATGCGCTCGCTCTTCACCCCGCGCCGCTTGGGGTCCGGCACCGGCACCGCGGACATCAGGGCCTTGGTGTACGGGTGCATCGGCGCCGAGTACAACGACTTGCGGTCGGCCAACTCCACGATCTTGCCGAGGTACATGACCGCGATCCGGTCCGACACGTGCCGGATGACCGACAGGTCGTGCGCGATGATCACGTACGTCAGTCCGAGCTCCTGCTGGAGGTCGTCCAGCAGGTTGACCACCTGCGCCTGGATCGACACGTCGAGCGCCGAGACCGGCTCGTCCGCGACGACCAGCTTCGGGTTGAGCGCGAGCGCACGGGCGATGCCGATGCGCTGGCGCTGGCCGCCGGAGAACTCGTGCGGATAGCGGTTGTAGTGCTCGGGGTTGAGACCCACGACCTCCAGGAGGCGCTGGACCTCCTTCTTGATCCCGCCCTCGGGGTTGACGCCCTGCAGCTTGAAGGGGGCGGAGATGATGCCGCCGACCGTGTGCCGCGGGTTCAGTGAGGAGTACGGGTCCTGGAAGATCATCTGTACGTCGCGGCGCATCGGCCGCATGCCGCGCACCCCGAGGTGGGTGATGTCGCGGCCCTCGAACTCGACGCTGCCGCCGGTCGGTTCGAGCAGCCGGGTGATGAGCCGGCCCATCGTCGACTTGCCGCAGCCGGACTCGCCGACCACGCCGAGCGTCTCGCCCGAGCGGACGTCGAAGTCGATGCCGTCGACGGCCTTGACCGAGCCGGTCTGCCGCTTGAGCAGACCGCTGCGGATCGGGAAGTGCTTCTGCAGACCGCTGACCTTGAGCAGCACCTCGCCGGGAGCGGCTGCCTTGTTGAGCACGCTCTTGCCGGCCGCGCCCTTGCCCTGGGCGGGAATCGTCACGTCGTTGTCCGTCACGCCTTTGTCCTCGCTCACAGCTTGGGCGCAATCTCTTCGGTCCAGATGCGCTCCCGCTCGTCCGGCGTCATGTGGCAGGCGGCCCAGTGGCCGCTCCCGCCGTCGCTCAGCTCGGGGCGTACGGTCCTGGTGATGTTGTCCTTGGGCACATCGGCGTACGGGCAGCGCGGGTTGAAGGCGCAGCCGGACGGGATGTTGATCAGGGACGGCGGGGAGCCCTTCACCGGGATGAGACGCTCGGTCTCCTCCCGGTCGATGCGCGGCATCGAGCCGAGCAGGCCCCAGGTGTAGGGGTGGCGGGGCTCGTAGAAGACCTTCTCGGCGGGGCCGCGCTCCACGCAGCGGCCGCCGTACATCACCAGGATGTCGTCGGCGAGCTCGGCGACGACGCCCAGGTCGTGGGTGATGATGATGACCGCGGAGCCGAACTCCTTCTGCAGGTCCCGGATCAGGTCGAGGATCTGCGCCTGGACGGTGACGTCCAGGGCGGTCGTCGGCTCGTCCGCGATCAGCAGATCGGGGTTGTTCACCAGGGACATCGCGATCATCGCGCGCTGGCGCATGCCGCCGGAGAACTCGTGCGGATAGGAGTCCACGCGCTTGTCGGGCTGCGGGATGCCGACCCGGTCGAGCATCTCGATCGCCCGGACGCGGGCGGTCTTCTTGTCGACGTCGTGGTGGACCCGGTACGCCTCGACGATCTGCTTGCCGATGGTGAAGTACGGGTGCAGCGCGGACAGCGGGTCCTGGAAGATCATCGCCATGTCGCGGCCGCGCAGCTTGCGCACGTCGTCCGGGTCGGCGGAGAGCAGCTCCTTGCCGTTGAGCCAGATCTCGCCGGATATCTGCGCCTTGCGCTTGCCGTACTGGCCGGCCGTGTGCAGGCCCATGATGCCCATCGAGGTGACGGACTTTCCGGAGCCGGACTCGCCCACGATGCCGAGGGTCTTGCCCTTCTCCAGGGAGAAGCTCAGTCCGTCGACCGACTTGACCAGGCCGTCGTCGGTCGGGAAGTGCACCTTCAGGTCGCGTACGTCGAGGAAGGCGTCCGAGGGCCGCTCACCCGCGACCGGCTCGCCGACCGCGGCGCCGGTCTTGTTCAGGTCGGTCATGCGAGCCTCACTCGGGGGTCGATCACGGCGTACAGGAGGTCCACGACGAGGTTCGCGAAGATCACCGCCGCCGAGGTGATCAGCGTGACGCCGAGGATCACCGGAAGGTCGCGCTCACCGATCGCGCGGAGCACCGCCTGGCCGAGGCCCGGGATGCTGTAGGTGGTCTCGGTGAGGATCGCGCCGCCGATGAGGGCGCCGATGTCCATGCCGAGCACCGTGAGGATCGGCGCCATGGTGGAGCGCATGGCGTGCTTGCCGATGACGGTGGATTCGCTCAGGCCCTTGGCCCGGGCGGTTCTGACGTAGTCCTCGCCCATCACTTCGAGCATGGTCGCTCTCGTGAGCCGGGCGTACATCGCCGCCTGGAGGAAGGCGAGTGTGATCCAGGGCAGCAGCAGTCCGCTGAACCATCCGCCCGGTGAATCACTGAAGGAGACGTACTGGCCGTCGATCCAGTGCAGTCCGTACGTGAAGATCGCCAGCGAGAGCAGACCGGTGAAGTAGATCGGCAGCGAGACGCCCGCGAGGGCCACGGTCATCGAGAAGCGGTCCCACAGCGAGCCGCGCTTGAGGGCGGAGACCACGCCGGTGAGCACACCGAAGATGACCCACAGGATGGCCGCGCCGATGACCAGCGACAGCGTGACCGGGAAGCGCTCCTTGAGCACCGGCCAGATGGCCTGCTCGTTGCGGAACGAGTAGCCGAAGCACGGGGCGTCGCAGTGGATCGTCGAGCCGCCGCCGGTGTAGTCGCGGCCGGCCAGGATGCCCTTCACGAAGTCGAAGAGCTGGACGAAGATCGGGTCGCCGAGACCCAGCTTCTCGCGGACCGCTTCGAGCGCGGCGGCGTCGGACTGCTTGCCGACGTACATCGTGGCCGGGTCGACGCCCGTCCACTTGGGGATCAGGAAGAAGATGCCGAACGTCACGAGCATGACGATCAGCAGCATCACGATGGCGGCGAAAAACCGCCTGATGAGATATGCGAGCACTGCTCTCGGCCCGGCGGCGGGCCGGGGGCACCGGATTGCGGTACCCCCGACCCGTCACGCGACGGCCTTCACCTGCCCTTCGTGCCTAGCGGCGGGTGCGCCGGCGGAGCGATTGGACGACGGTCACTTCTCGACGCCGAGCGAGGCGTAGTCGTAGAAACCGTTGTTGTTGGTCGTCGTGTAGACGTTGGTGAGCCGGGAGCTGCGCCACTTGACGTTCTTCTCGAAGACGAACGGCAGGTAGACGGCGTGCTCGGAGACCTTCTGGTTGATCTGCTTGTAGATGCCGGCCGCCTCTTCGGGGGTGTTCGCCGCGATGGCGTCGTCGAAGAGCTTGTCGATCGCCGGGTCCTTCAGCATCGAGTAGTTGTTGTTGCCGTTCGACAGGATGAACTTGGAGTCGACCAGCGGGAGCAGGAAGCCCTGGCCGGACGCGAAGTCCGGGCCCCAGCCCATGATGATGATTCCGTAGTTCTTCTTCTTGACGACCTCGGGGTTGCCGATGATGCCGGTCGTCTGCGAACCGTCGTACTGGTCGATGTCGGCCTTGATGTTGACCTTGGCGAGCGCGGCCTGCATCGACTGGGCGGTGGCGACCTCGGCCGGCTTGTTGTTGCGGACCGCGATGGTGGTCGAGAAGCCGCCCGGCTTGCCGCAGGCGGCGAGCTCTTCCTTGGCCTTGGCGACGTTCGCGGCGCCGTCGTTCTGGGTCACGCCGTACGGGTCGTACGCCGGGTCCGAACCGCTGATGATCGGCGGCAGCATGTTGGTGGCGATGTCACCGCCGGCCTGCGGGCCGCCACGGGCGGTCTGCAGGGACTTGTGGTCCGAGCCGTAGATGACGGCCTTGCGGCAGTGCTCGTTGTCGAACGGGGCGACCGTCTGCGGGAAGACCGCGTAACGGATGTAGCCGGTGTCCGGGTTGTCGACGTTGCCCTTGGCCGTCTGGAGCGCCTTGGTGCGGCCGGCCGGGCTGAGGCCGGTGCCGTTGAGGTCGACGTCGTAGTCACCGTTGATCAGACGGCTGTCCATGTCGTCGGCGCTGGTCAGCAGCGTGAGGCTGATCTTGTCCGGCAGGGCCTTGCGGGCGGTGTCCGTCTTCGGATCCCACTGGTCGTTGCGGACCAGGACCATGGACTTGTTGGGCTCGTAGGACTGCCACTTGTACGGGCCGAGCGAGAACGGCTTCAGGCCGTACTTCGACTGGGTGTCCTTGTCCTGGCGGACCGGGGTGCCCGAGGGCATGGCCAGCATCTGCTGGAAGTCGACGTTGGGCGCCGGGAGCTTGAAGACGATGGTCTTGTCGTCCGGCGTCTCGATCGCCTTCAGGCCCAGCTTGTCGGCGGAGGTGTCCTTGTAGGGACCCTTGTACTCACCGGTGGGGTCGAGGGCTTCCTTGAGGTAGACCGGGCCGCCGGAGATGACGTCCTGCGCCCAGATGCGCTCGATGCCGTACTTGACGTCCTTGGAGGTGACGGGCTTGCCGTCCTCCCACTTGACGCCGTCCTTCAGGTGGTACGTGTACGTCTTCTTGTCCGCCGAGACGTCCGCGAGCCCGGTCGCGATGTCCGGGACGAGCGTCTCGCTGTCCTTGCCCGGGGCGGGCTTGTAGGTGATCAGCGTGCGCGTGTAGTAGCGCGCGTAGTCCCACATGAAGCCGTAGTAACCGCGCTGCGGGTCCCAGGAGTCGGCGTCCTGGGTGCCGACGAACTTGAGCTCCCCGCCCTTCTTCGTCGACGCGTTCGCCAGCTTGCTGTTGGCGGCGTTGAACCCGGGGGCCTTGCCCTTGGAGTCGTTGCCGCCGCCCCCGCCGCAGGCAGCGGTGGACAGCAGAGCCGCAACGACGATGGCGGCGCCGGCGACCGTCTTTCGCCTTGATGAACCTAGGGTTGTCACGATCTCGCTTCCTCCGTTGTGGGCGTTTTGGGTGTCGCGGCCCGTGCGGTGCGCCGGGCCGGAGTATGTGAAGTCCCGCATCAGCGGGAGCCCTTCGGGTCGAAGGCGTCGCGGACGCCGTCGCCGAAGAGGTTGAACGCCATCACGGTGATGAAGATCGCCAGACCCGGGATGATCATGAACATCGGATCGGACTGGTAGGTCGCGATCGCGGTCGAGAGCATCTGCCCCCAGGAGGCCGTGGGCGGCTTGACGCCCGCTCCCAGGAAGCTGAGTGCCGCCTCGGTGAGGATGTTCGTGGGGATCATCAGCGTCATGTAGACGGTGATCGGCGCGATGAGGTTGGGCAGCAGCTCCCGGAACAGGATGTAGCCGCGGCCCGCGCCGAGACTGCGCGCCGCCTCGACGTACTCGCGCTCGCGCAGCGACAGCGTCTGGCCGCGCACGATGCGTCCGACGTACGGCCACCCGAAGAAGCCGATCACCAGGATCATCACGAGCAGCCGGACCCCGGTGCCGTTGAGGCCGAAGAGCTGGTTGGGGACCACGGAGATCAGCGCGATGATGAAGAGCAGCTGCGGGAAGGAGAGCAGCATGTCCATCACGCGGCTGATGATGGCGTCGAGCCAGCCGCCGAAGTATCCGGCGATCACGCCGAGGACGGTGCCGACCAGGACCGCGAAGACGGCCGCGAGGAAGCCCACGAGCAGCGAGATGCGCGCGCCGTAGACGATCCGGCTGAACACGTCGCGGCCGTTGACCGGCTCAACACCCAGCAGGAAGTGCGAGTTGATGCCGCCCCAGCTGCCCACCGGGGTCGAGAGCAGCGGGTCGATCTGGTCCTCGTGGAAGTCGTCCGGCGGGTGCCCGAACGCGTCGACGATCAACGGAGCGAAGATCGCGACGAGGACCAGGAACACGACAACGATGCCACCGGTGAGGGCGAGCTTGTCCTTCTTCAGCCGGTTCCAGGCGATGCGGCCCAGCGAACGTCCCTCGACCGCTCTGGTCTCGCCGCTCGGCGTGACACTGATGTCCGCGGTCGGGTCCGCGTCGGCGGGTGTGTCGTGCAATGGTGCCGTCATCGTGGCAAGGACCCCTCTCAACCGGCGGTGACCGGCCCGCACTTGCCGCTGTAGCGGCGCGTTCCCATCAGCAGTGCGAGCGGGGGGCGACACCGGGCAGCGGGTCGAGCTGCTCGCACAAGGGCCCGAACGGCCCTGCATGCCGGGAGTCTTCAATGGCGTCGCGATCACCCGCCAGACCTGGCGGCGAATGTATGCGTAAACGTGATGCGGAAAGAGGGTTTCCGTTATGCGGACGCAGGTGAACCAGGGGCGGACATGCGGAAGTTGGGGCGCAAGCGACGCGCTGGACCATTGCGGCGTTCGCCCCATCAGAACGGACATTCCCCTTACGCGTGAGGGGAGTTGGCACGGTCTGTCCCGGTTGGGGCGCCGGACGGGACACACCCCCGTACGCGGGGCGGCCCCGGCACGCGGGTCAGTACGTGCGGGGCGTCAGTACGTGCGCGGGGCGGCCCCGGCACGCGGATCAGTACGTGCGGGGGGCAGTACGTGCCGGGGGAGTCAGTACGTGCGCGGGGCGGCCGGCGGGTAGCCGTAGCCGGGCCCGCCGGGGGCCGGGGCGGCGTGCGCCTCACGGTCGTAGAAGGGCCGCGTGGCGGCCTTCAGCCACATGCCGACCGGGTCGTACTCGTCCGACATCGCGACGGTGGAGACGGCGAGGCCGTCCGGCACCGCAGGGATGGACTGCTGCATCATCGCCCGCACCGCGTCCACCGACTGCGGACCGGTGTCGTAGAGGTCGAGCCCGATCGCCAGGTACGGCGTGCCGAGCGCGGGCTGCACCCAGGCGCGGCGCAGCGAGCGCACGGCCGGGGTGCGGTGCGCGTGCTGCGCGAGCAGGGCGTAGAACTGCGGGATCTCCACGGCCGGTTCGGACAGCCGCAGCGGCCCCGCGGGCATCCGGTCGAGGCCGGTGGCGATCCGGCGCAGATCCGTCCAGGGAATGCCGACGCCGCCGCCGGGGGCGTGCGGATTGAGCCAGATCCCGTAGCGGTCGGGGTAGAGCGAGCGGGCGATGTCGAGGGCGCCGGTCACTTCGTGATCCCGGTTCCAGCCGCTGGCGGACAGCTCCTGCACGGAGGTGACACAGGGCGCGTAGGAGACGCCGTCGACCTCCATGTTCCCGTACTGCGCATCCGGGGAGCCCGGCCGGCCGTTCCACAGCAGCATCCAGATCCGGCCGGATGCGGGGTCCGCGAGCGCGTGGAGCAGCGCCTCGTACACGTCGTAGCGCCCGGGGGTCACCTGGCGCAGCATGTGCTCGACCTGCCCGGCCGCCGCGGTGCCTGACGCGCTCACCCTGGGTCCCGCCCCTCTTCGATCCACCGTGCCGACGCCTGCGCCGCCCCGCAGCCCCGGGCACACGCGTGCGGCTGCGGGGGTGCAAGGGTCATGAAACCAGGTTAAGCCGCCGTACAGACACCGCCATGACCCGGCGGGACCTGCCGCGACGCACCCGGTGGTTGCTACTGGGCCCGTGCGTAGAAGGGCCGTACCCGCTCGCGCATCCAGGTGGCGACCGGATCCTGGGTCACGTCGAGCAGGACCAGATTGACCGGCCATCCGACCGGGACCCGGCCGAGCGCCCGGCCGAGCGCCTCCATGGGGGCGCCGCGCCCCGCCCCGTCCCAGGTGGCGAACTCCACGCCGATGAAGAGCGTGGGCGACTCGCCCTCGATGGAGGCGAGCGCGCGGCGGGCGCTGAGCACCACGCCGATCGCCTCGAACTCCTCGGCCGCGACGGCCAGGAAGTCGACCGGCTCCTCCTGCCAGTCCGGCTCGAAGAGCCGCACCCGCGCGCCCGACGCGGGCCCGTCGAGCGCGGTGAGTCCGGTGCGGCACAGTTCGGCGACGGCGGGCGGAGGCAGCGGCATGCCCACCGCGCCCTCGGGGTTGACGACGATGCCGAGCTGCGGCGGCAGCCCGCGCGCGAACTCGACGGCGGGGGCGACGGCGAACGACATGTGGGAGCCGACACAGCGCAGGAACTGCTGCTCGGAGCTGTACACCGGCACGTAGGGGGAGCCGTCGAGCTCCATGGTGGGCAGGTCGAGGTCCCTGCTGTCCTGGCTGCCGCCGTTGGGCAGCGGCACCCATACGGGGTTGCGGCCGAGCACCTCTATGAGGCGGGGGCCCGCGTCGGGCTGCCCGACGGCCGCGGACAGGACCTCTTCGAGCTCGTTGCCGGGCCATCCCCCGCCGCCGTGCGGATGCGCGAACGCCTGCTCCGGAAAGTTCATGTGCCGTCCTTCTCCCCCGACTGCTGTCGTGCCCCTCGACCCTAGCGCCGCCGACGCGCGCCGCGGAAAGGGTGCCGGGAATGGGCCCGGCGCACGCCATGCGGCGCTACTTCGTGAAGCCGATGCGGTGCAGTACCGACGCCGACTCGCGGTCGAGCAGCACCGCGCTCGCGCAGCCGGTCGGCAGCCGTCCGGCCTCCACCTGGGCTATGAGGCGGCGGGCCGCGCCGCGGTGCCGGGCGAACGCGTACCTCGACACCCAGCGGCCCCGGGCGGCCTGGCCCTCCAGGGCGGTGCCGGGCGCCACGTCGAGCACGACCAGGCGCAGCGCGCGCCCCCGGCGCCGGGCGCCCCGGCCCAGCCAGTGCCGCACCCAGGCCTGCGTCCCGCAGTCGTGCACGACGAGGCTGTCGCCGGAGCGCAGCGCCCACCAGGTCCTGGCGAAGTGCGCGGTGCGGGTGAGCGGGCGGTAGAGGGCGTACGGGATGCCGGGGAGTCGGCGCTGCCAGGCGAGGCGGGTGTCCTGGGAGTCGATGCGGCGGTCGGTGACGGTGCGGCGCATCAGTGTCGTCTTGCCGCTTCCGGGCAGACCCGACACCACCACGACGTCCCCCGCGTCGAAGAGCAGCTCGGGCGGGGTGCTCCCGGGCCGCCCGCGCAGGTCCCGCACCGCCTCGCTCATCACCGGGCGCGGCGGCCGGTCCCGCGCCGCCCGCCCCGGCCCTTCCGCCTCGGGCGCCTCCCGCGTCCGGCCCGTTCCGTGTCCAACCGTCATGGCACTCCCCCCTGTTCGGATTCCCGGACCCCTGCCCTGGAAGTGTAAAGAGACGGTAATAGGGCTCAAGCGATTTGCCGCTTCCGGGATGCGTGCAATGATGTGCGCGCCAACTGCATACCGGCCGTTCGAATCCGCGCGGGAGAGTCCTCAGCAGCTGTGAGCTGGGGCGCCGAAGGAGCAAGTTCCTCCCTTGAATCTCTCAGGCCCCGTACCGCGCGGACGAGGCAGATCTGAAAAGCGGACCGTCCCCTGCCGGACGGTCCCACCCAAGGTGCAAGCCGTGCCGCGCAGCGCGCGACGGTGAACCTCTCAGGTTCCGATGACAGATGGGGAGGATGTCCTCGACCGTCATGCCCCGGGACCTTGGAGCAACATCCATGAGCAACGCCCCCCGTCTGACCTCCCTCGATGCCCTGCATCGTTCGCTGGGCGCCACGATGACCGACTTCGCGGGCTGGGACATGCCGCTGCGGTACGGGAGCGAGCGCGACGAGCACAACGCCGTGCGCACCCGCGCCGGGCTCTTCGACCTGTCCCACATGGGCGAGATCACCGTCACCGGCCCCGAGGCCATGAAGGCGCTGAACTACGCGCTGGTCGGCAACATCGCCACCATCGGCCTCGGCCGCGCCCGGTACACGATGATCTGCCAGGAGGACGGCGGGATCGTCGACGACCTGATCGTCTACCGCCTGGGCGAGACCGAGGCCCCCGAATACCTGGTCGTCGCCAACGCGGGCAACGCGCAGATCGTGCTCGACGCGATCACCGAGCGCGCGGCCGGCTTCGACGCCGAGGTCCGCGACGACCGGGACGCCTACGCGCTCATCGCGGTGCAGGGCCCCGAGTCCCCCGGCATCCTGAAGTCCGTCACCGATGCCGACCTCGACGGCCTGAAGTACTACGCCGGTCTGCCCGGCACGGTCGCCGGTGTGCCCGCGCTGATCGCCCGCACCGGCTACACCGGTGAGGACGGCTTCGAGCTGTTCGTGGCGCCGGAGCACGCCGAGCGGCTGTGGCGGGCGCTGACCGAGGCCGGCCAGGACGCGGGCCTCGTGCCGTGCGGCCTGTCCTGCCGCGACACGCTGCGCCTGGAGGCGGGCATGCCGCTGTACGGGCACGAGCTGACGACCGCGCTCACGCCGTTCGACGCGGGGCTCGGCCGGGTCGTGAAGTTCGAGAAGGACGGCGACTTCGTCGGCCGCAAGGCGCTGGAGGCCGCCGCCGAGAAGGCCGAGGCCAACCCGCCGCGCAAGCTGGTCGGCCTGATCGCCGAGGGGCGCCGGGTGCCGCGCGCCGGGTTCTCGGTGGTGGCCGGCGGCGAGGTCGTCGGCGAGGTCACCTCGGGCGCCCCCTCCCCGACGCTCGGCAAGCCGATCGCGATCGCATACGTGGACGCCGCGCACGCCGCGCCCGGCACCGAAGGTGTCGGCATCGACATCCGCGGCACGCACGAGGCGTACGAGGTCGTCGCGCTGCCCTTCTACAAGCGCCAGAAGTGACGAGCGCCTCCGTCCGGCAGCCCCTTTCCCGTCCCGCCGTCCGAGACACTCGTCCAGACCCCGTCACCAGCACTCCCCCGCGTACAGGAGAATTCAGGTCATGAGCAACCCGCAGCAGCTTCGCTACAGCAAGGAGCACGAGTGGCTGTCGAGCGCCGAGGACGGCGTCTCGACGGTCGGCATCACGGAGCACGCGGCCAACGCGCTCGGTGACGTGGTGTACGTCCAGCTCCCCGAGGTGGGTGACACGGTGACCGCGGGCGAGACCTGCGGCGAGCTGGAGTCCACCAAGTCGGTCAGCGACCTGTACTCCCCGGTCACCGGCGAGGTCGTCGCCGCCAACCAGGACGTCGTGGACGACCCCTCGCTCGTCAACTCGGCCCCGTTCGAGGGCGGTTGGCTGTTCAAGGTGAAGGTCACGGACGAGCCGGGCGACCTGCTCTCCGCCGACGAGTACACCGACTTCGCCAGCTGACCCAGGCCACTGGGACAAGGGATTCAAGGGATCGTCTGATGTCGCTTCTGAACCAGCCCCTCCACGAGCTGGACCCGGACGTCGCCGCCGCCGTCGACGCCGAGCTCCACCGCCAGCAGTCCACCCTCGAGATGATCGCCTCGGAGAACTTCGCTCCGGTCGCGGTCATGGAGGCCCAGGGCTCGGTCCTCACCAACAAGTACGCCGAGGGCTACCCGGGCCGCCGCTACTACGGCGGCTGCGAGCACGTCGACGTGGTCGAGCAGATCGCGATCGACCGCATCAAGGCGCTGTTCGGCGCCGAGGCCGCCAACGTGCAGCCGCACTCGGGCGCCCAGGCCAACGCGGCCGCGATGTTCGCGCTGCTGAAGCCGGGCGACACGATCATGGGTCTGAACCTGGCCCACGGCGGTCACCTGACCCACGGCATGAAGATCAACTTCTCCGGCAAGCTCTACAACGTGGTCCCGTACCACGTCGACGAGACCGGCGAGGTCGACATGGCCGAGGTCGAGCGCCTGGCCAAGGAGTCCAAGCCGAAGCTGATCGTGGCCGGCTGGTCCGCGTACCCGCGCCAGCTGGACTTCGCCGCCTTCCGCCGCATCGCGGACGAGGTCGGTGCGTACCTGATGGTCGACATGGCCCACTTCGCGGGCCTGGTCGCCGCGGGTCTGCACCCCAACCCGGTGCCGCACGCCCACGTCGTGACCACCACCACGCACAAGACCCTCGGCGGTCCGCGCGGCGGTGTCATCCTGTCGACGCAGGAGCTCGCCAAGAAGATCAACTCGGCGGTCTTCCCGGGCCAGCAGGGCGGTCCCCTGGAGCACGTCATCGCGGCGAAGGCGGTGTCGTTCAAGGTCGCGGCCTCGCCCGAGTTCAAGGAGCGCCAGCAGCGCACCCTGGACGGCGCCCGGATTCTGGCCGAGCGCCTGGTCCAGGACGACGTGCGGGCCGTCGGCGTCGACGTCCTGACCGGCGGCACCGATGTGCACCTGGTCCTGGTGGACCTGCGCAACTCGGAGCTGGACGGCCAGCAGGCCGAGGACCGCCTCCACGAGGTCGGCATCACGGTCAACCGGAACGCCATCCCGAACGACCCGCGGCCGCCGATGGTGACCTCGGGCCTGCGGATCGGCACCCCGGCGCTCGCCACCCGCGGCTTCGGCGACGACGACTTCCGTGAGGTCGCCGACATCATCGCCGAGGCCCTGAAGCCGGACTTCGACCAGGACGCCCTGGCCGCCCGGGTGTCCGCTCTGGCCGCGAAGCACCCCCTGTACCCCGGCCTGAAGTAGTTTCGTACGCTTTCGTTCTCGGTTCATTCCGTACGAAGCCCCGGGGCACCGCGCACACTGGGTAGTGAGCGCGGTGCCCCATCCCATGCTGTGCCAGCTTTGCTCTGCGATACCCCGGCAGACAACGGCGTCTACCAACCCCCACAAGGAGTCTCCCGTGGCCATCTCGGTCTTCGACCTGTTCTCGATCGGCATCGGCCCGTCCAGCTCCCACACCGTCGGCCCGATGCGCGCGGCCCGGATGTTCGCCGCGCGGCTCAAGAACGAGGGCCTCATCGCCCACACCGCGCGGATACGGTCCGAGCTGTACGGCTCGCTCGGCGCGACCGGCCACGGCCACGGCACCCCGAAGGCGGTGCTGCTCGGCCTGGAGGGCGCGTCCCCGCGCACGGTCGACGTGGAGAACGCCGACGCGCGGGTGGAGAAGATCAAGGACTCCGGGCGGCTCAACGTCCTCGGCATGCACGAGATCGGCTTCGCCTACGACGACGACCTGGTCCTGCACCGCCGCAAGGCGCTGCCCTACCACGCCAACGGCATGACGGTCTTCGCGTACGACGTCGACGGCGCGCTGCTCCTGGAGAAGACGTACTACTCGGTCGGCGGCGGCTTCGTCGTCGACGAGGACGCCGTGGCCGGCGAGAACCCGATCGTGCCGGACGACACCGTCCTGCGGCACCCCTTCCGCACCGGCGACGAGCTGCTCCGCCTCGCGCAGGACACGGGCCTCTCCATCTCCGCGCTGATGCTGGAGAACGAGAAGGCGTGGCGCACCGAGGACGAGATCCGCTCCGGGCTCCTCGACATCTGGCGGGTCATGCAGGCCTGTGTCTCGCGCGGCATGTCCCGCGAGGGCATCCTGCCCGGCGGCCTCAAGGTCCGCCGCCGCGCCGCCAACACCGCCCGCCTGCTGCGCGCCGAGGGCAACCCCGAGGCGCACGCCATGGAGTGGGCGACGCTGTACGCGATGGCGGTCAACGAGGAGAACGCGGCGGGCGGCCGGGTCGTGACCGCGCCCACCAACGGCGCCGCGGGCATCATCCCGGCGGTCCTGCACTACTACATGAACTTCGTGCCCGGAGCCGATGAGGACGGCATCGTCCGCTTCCTGCTCGCCGCCGGCGCGATCGGCATGCTGTTCAAGGAGAACGCCTCGATCTCCGGCGCCGAGGTCGGCTGCCAGGGGGAGGTCGGCTCCGCCTGCTCGATGGCGGCGGGCGCGCTCGCCGAGGTGCTCGGCGGCACCCCCGAGCAGGTCGAGAACGCGGCCGAGATCGGCATGGAGCACAACCTGGGCCTGACCTGCGACCCGGTCGGCGGCCTGGTCCAGATCCCGTGCATCGAGCGCAACGGCATGGCCGCGGTGAAGGCCGTCACCGCCGCCAAGATGGCGATGCGTGGTGACGGCAGCCACAAGGTGTCCCTGGACAAGGTCATCAAGACGATGAAGGAGACGGGGGCCGACATGAGCGTCAAGTACAAGGAGACGGCCCGCGGCGGCCTCGCCGTCAACATCATCGAGTGCTGAGCCGGTCTCCCGGCTCCGCTCAGGCGGAGTGCGCCGCCGGGCGCTCCTTGGGGGCCGCCGCCAGGGCCTCGGTGACCTCCGCCGTGTTGCCGCGCAGGCCGTAGACGGGGGTGGCGGGCTGCTGGCGCCAGGAGTCGTCGATGCCGCCCGCGTCCACGGTGTCGAAGCCCAGCTCGTCGACGAGCTCGCGGACCAGTTGCTTGGCGGCCGCGTCGTCCCCGGCGACGGGCACGGCGACCCGGTCGGGGGCGCCCTTGGGGCGCGGCCGGTCCAGGAGGTCCTGCGCGTACGTGCCGTTGAAGACCTTGATCACCGGATGGCCGATGTGCTGCTCGGTCCAGCGGCTCTCGGGGAGGCCGTCCTCGATCGCGTCGATCCGGCCGTCGCGCTCCTTCGGGTAGTAGTTCCCGGTGTCGATGACGGCGAGGCCGTCGGCGGCCTTGTCGAACAGGCCCTTGGGCAGGGCGGGCACGTTCTTCAGCGGGATGGTGACCACGACGACCTGGGCGCCGTCGGCCGCCTCCGCGACGGTGACCGGGGTCGCGCCCGTCTCCTCCGCGAGGGCGGAAAGGGTGTGCGGGCCACGGGAGTTGGCGATGGACACCTGGTGGCCGAGCGCGGTGAGACGGCGGGTCAGGTTGCCGCCGATGTTGCCCGCGCCGATGATGCCGATCTTCATGAGCTGGCCTTCCGGAGTTGGTGCGTTGACACGCTCCGAGAACCCACGGCCACTGCGGGTTATTCCGGCCCGGCACCGGTGGCGCTCCGCCCAGGCGGTTCCGCGCCACCGGCACCGATCGGGGTCACTTGTTCAGGGACGCCCAGAACTCCTCGAAGGAGAGCTTGCCGTCGCCGTTGGCGTCCTTGGCCCTGATGATGGCCTGGGCCACGGTCTCGGTGACGTGGAAGTCGCCCAGCTGCGCCATGACCGCCTTGTACTCGCTCGCGGTGACGCGTCCGTCACCATCGACGTCGAGCTTCGCGAACGCCTTGCGCGCCTCTTCGATGTCCGCCACTGGGTCCACCCCTTTGTTGGTGCTACTGCTTGGTGCTTTTCTGACGCCGGTCAGATTAGCCGCCGATGTGCGCGCACCGTGCGGCGGATGGCTCCTGAGCGCCGCCACTGCGGATGGCCGGTTCCCGCCGCTGGAATCCCGGCGGTGCGGACTCCGGCGTTCGGCCGAATCGCCCAAGGGCCCGCGACCCTGACTGTTCGCCATACACGGAGGACAGTTTTCCGCCCGACAAAGGGGAGTTCACGCCAACTTCCCACCGCCGCTTCCTCACGCTCCGCCACTGGTGGATAACTTCATGCTGTCGCCGCCACACCGGGAGCACAGGGCACCCAGGGACTAGCGGCGCTGGGGCGTTACAGCTGTGGCCATCACAACTGAAGCATTCACCGTGCAGCCCTTCACACGAAGTTGCCACCACATATGGGACGAGGGCGATCACGTCCTCATCGGTGTGAGTCCGGGTAACAGCTATTTCAGCGCCGGCCGCATCACCGAACTCGTCCGTTGGGCTTCGGCACGGTTCTCCCGCATCGACATCGTGTACGCCGACCTCCATGTGGCCGATCTGTTCAGCGCGCTCGGCTACGAGCGGGACCACGCGGCCCGCCGCGCCTCCAAGGAGCTGAAGGCGGTACGCCGCAGGATTCTGCGCGGCATCGAGGACGCGGACCCGCAGGGCACTCCGGTCGATGTGCACGGGCTCTCGGAGTTCGCCGGGAACCCGGTGTACGAGCTGCTGCACCGCCGGGTGCGGCACTTCCTGTCCACCGACCCGCACTTCCGCGCGGGCTGTGAGCACATGGCGGCGCACTTCCTCGCCACGAAGGTCGGCGAACCCGCCGTGAGCGCGGAGCAGCTCTCCGCCTGCCTCGACTACATCGTCGCCGAGCTCCCCTTCTTCCTGGACACCCCGGGCATCCTCGGCGTCCCCTCCTCGGTGTCGTGCTACCACGCGCCGATCCCCCTGACCGAACTCCTCTACGCCAAGGGCGGCGGGCTCCGCGCCTCCCGCAACCAGGCCTACGCAGTGGTGCGCCCGGAAGGAACAGCCGCATGACCCCCGAGCCCGTACTCGACTTCCCGCTCTCGCGCCGCGGGGACGTGCTGCCCGAGGAGTGCACCTGGCTGCGCGAGAAGCAGCCCGTGGCCCGGGTCCGTACGCTCACCGGCGACCAGGCCTGGCTGGTGAGCAGTCACGCGCTGGCCAAACAGGTCCTGGAGGACGAGCGGTTCAGCCTCAAGGACACCGCCGCGCCGGGCGTCCCGCGCCAGTACGCGCTGACGATCCCGCCCGAGGTCGTCAACAACATGGGCAACATCAACAGCGCGGGCCTGCGCTCCGCCGTGATGAAGTCCCTGAGCCCGCGCGCCGACGGTCTCGTCGACCGGCTGCGCGAGCGGGCCGGGGAGTTCGTCGACGCGCTGCTCACCGAGGGCCCGCCGGCCGACCTCCGGGCGGGGTTCGCCGACCCCTTCTCGGCGGCGCTGCACTGCCAGGTGATCGGGGTTCCGTTCACGGACTGGCGGCGGCTGATGTCGGGCCTGGACACCGCGTTCATGACGAGCGCGCACGCCTTCGAAGGTGCCGGGCTCAACTGGTACAAGGACCTCGGGTACATGGTGGAGCGGCTGAACGCGCCCGATGTGCCGCCGGACAGCCTGCTCGGCCGGCTCGGAGCGCTGCGCGAGGACCGGGAGTCCGCGCATCTGACGGACGAGATGCTGGCCACGGTCGCGGTGTCCATGTTCGGCGCGGGCGCGGTCTCGACCTCCGCGTTCCTGAGCCTGGCGGTCCTGGCCCTGCTCCAGCACCCGGAGCTGATCGGCCATCTGCGCGAACACCCCGAGCGCATGGGCCGGGCCGTGGACGAACTGCTGCGCTGGAACCTGTCCATCGGCGACGGGCTGCCGCGGCTCGCCCTGGAGGACGTGCGCCTGGGTGAAGTCCTCGTCGAGAAGGGCGAGTTGGTGCTCGTCCTGGTCGAGGGCGCCAACTTCGACCCGGCGGTCTTCAGCGACCCCGAGCGCCTGGACCTCGACCGGGAGCACAACCCGCATCTGTCGTTCGGGGCCGGCCGGCACTTCTGCCCGGCCACGGGCCTCGGCCGGCTGCACGCGGAGACCGCGCTCTCGGTCCTGGTGGACCGGATGCCGGGGCTGCGCCTCGCGGTGCCGGCCGAGCAGCTGGTGTGGCGCACCGGCTTCATCAAGCGCCTGCCGGAGCGGCTGCCGGTGCTGTGGTGACCGGCGGGTGCCCCGGGGCCGGCGGGCCTCGGGGCACGTGGTGGCGGTGCGGACCGGGGCCGGCTCAGCGGAAGATGCCGGTGTGGCCGAGCGAGTACCGGCCAGGCTGGGGGTAGACGGCGAGGCCGTGCGGGCCCGAGCCGACGGGGATGCGGGCCAGCTCCTTGCCGGTGGCGGTGTCGATGGCGTACACCTCGGCGTTGTAGCGGCCGGACAGCCAGAGCACCTTGCCGTCGGCGGAGACGCCGCCCATGTCGGGGCTGCCGCCGTCCGGCAGTTCCCACTTCTTGGTGAGCTTGTCCTTGGTGAAGTCGAAGATGGAGATGGTGCCCTCGCCACGGTTGGAGATGTACATCTCCTTGGAGTCGCGGCTGATGTAGAGCCCGTGGCAGCCCTTGCCGGTGGGCAGCAGGACCGGCTTGTCGAACTTGTCGCCGTTCAGGACCCACATGCCGTGGGCCATCATGTCGGCCACGTAGAACGTCTTGCCGTCCGGGGACATCTTCACGTCCTGCGGCATCGCCCCGTCGAACGGCAGCTTCTGCTGGCCGACGATCTGCATCTTCTCGGTGTCGACCTTGAGCAGCTCGCCGGAGAACTCGCAGGAGACGATGAAGTACCGGCCGTCCATGGAGAAGTCCGCGTGGTTGACGCCCGCGCAGGTCACCGGGACGGTCTTGACCCGGTTCATGGTGACGGGGTCGCGGAAGACGAGCTCGCGGTCCATCGAGGCCATGACGATGGCGTACTTGCCGTTGGGCGTGAAGTACAGGTTGTACGGGTCGGAGACCTGCACGGTACGGCCGGTCTTGCCGGTCGCCGGGTCGATGGCGGTGAGCGAGTCGCCCAGGTCGTTGTTGACCCACAGCGTCTTCATGTCCCACGACGGCACGACGTGCTGCGGCTGGTGGCCGACCGGAATCGTCTCGATGACCTTGTACGTGGCAGGGTCGATCACGGACACCGTGTTGGAGTTGGTGTTGGGCACGTACACGCGCGGCAGGAAGTTCTTCACCGCGGGCTGCAGCGCGTTCGGCCGGTCCGCCGCGTAGGCGTCCTTGGGGTCGAGGACGGGCGGCATCCCGGGCAGGCCCTGCGGCACGGGCTTCTTGACGACGGCGGGCGGGAGCGCCGCCTTGGTGCTGAGCGCCTCGTCCTTGTGGTCGGCGCCCGAGCCGCAGCCGGCGAGGGCCGCGAGCAGGACGGCGGCGAGCAGCGCGGTGGTCGTCTTCGTTGCGGTCGGCATCAGATCAGCAGCTCCGTGGTCGTGACCGCGCGCAGTCGGCGGCGTTCCAGTTCGGCGAGTAGGACGGGCAGCGCGGCGACCGTGTCCGCATAGCCGAAGTGCAGGCTCACCACCGATCCGTTGCGGATCTGCCCGGTGACGTTGCGGGTCACGGCCGAGGCGCCGGGCGAGGTGAAGTCGAGCGAGTCGACGTCGTACGACAGGACGTGCGGGTAACCCGCCTGCCGGGCCAGTTTCTGAACGAGCGGCGTCGCGTACTGGGCACGGGAGGGGCGGAACCACGTCCCGATGGAGCCGGTGAGCCGGCGCAGGCGGTCCGCGCAGCCGGTGATCTCGGCGTACGCCTCCGACTCGTCCATGGTGGAGATGTCGATGTGGTGCTGGGTGTGGTTGCCCAGTTCGTGGCCGCCGTCCAGGATGCGGCGGGCCATCGCGGGCTGCTCGTCGAGCCAGCTGCCGACGGCGAGGACGGTGACGCGGGCACCGGCCTTCTCGGCCTCGCTGAGCAGGGTGGTGGCGATCTTCGGATCGCCCTGGCCGTGGAAGGTGAGGGCGACCTGCGGGCGGGCCCGGGGTCCGCTCTCGATCTGGACCGGCTGCCCGGGAAAGGCGCGGGGGGCCGGTGCGGGGCGGGACTTGCCGGGGCGGGCGGGGGCGGCGGCCGCCGCGGAGGCGGACGGCGGCGTCGGGGATTCGGCCGGCCGCGCGCCGCCCTTGTCGTCCGAGCAGCCCGTCGTGAATGCCCCCACGATGGCCGCGCCCGCCCCGGCCCGCAGGGCGCTGCGGCGGTCTACCGCACGGGGTGATGGATTCAGCACATGGACATTTAAGTGCGCCGAGGGTCGGTTGGTAACGATTGACCCACTTCAGGACC
The DNA here is from genome assembly GCF_014650455.1 of Streptomyces xanthochromogenes. Taxonomy (GTDB): domain Bacteria; phylum Actinomycetota; class Actinomycetes; order Streptomycetales; family Streptomycetaceae; genus Streptomyces; species Streptomyces xanthochromogenes. The sequence goes on from NZ_BMUZ01000007.1 coordinate 290,740, forward strand.
TTTGCGGGTCGCGTTGCCCGGGGCCGCTCGGGGGGCACCCAGGGCACTGATTCACTCAGGGGTCCCGATACTTATTCATGCTTTGGAAGGTGAGTGCTGTAGCTCACCTACGATTCACAGCTAAACTGTAATAGTTCATCCCGTTATGTCTGACTAAGGACTTTTGAGGATGGGGCGCCCATCTGTCATAGTCGGAGCCACGACCCCCATTGACCCGGGCCAGGTCGTCTTCAGTCGCCGTGGATCACACCCCCTTCGATCCGCGGCGCTCCACAGAAGCCCCCGCAGGCGCCGCAACCGGCAGCCAGGGGGCTTCTGTGATTCCCGGCCGTCGCGACCGGCGCCTCAGCGGTCGGCGACCCGCATCTCGAACCAGGTGGTCTTGCCGCGCGGCAGCAGATCCACGCCCCAGCGGTCGGAGAGCTTGTCGACGAGGAAGAGGCCCCGCCCGCTGACGTCGAGCTCGTGCACCGGCATCAGACAGGGCAGGCCGCGCGAGGGGTCGCGCACCTCGATCCGGATCCAGCCCCGGCGGCGCAGCATCCGCAGCCCGAAGACCCGGGCCCCGGTGTGCCGGACCGCGTTGCCGACGAGCTCGGAGACGAGCAGCACCGCATGTTCGGCGAGGGTCGGCGAGAGCGCCCACTGGCGCAGCACCACGGACTGGGTGATCCGGCGGGCCGTCGCCGCGGACTCCGGCCGCGACGGCAGCCGCACTTCTTCCTCCGTCGGATTACCGAACAACTCCAGCGCCTTCAGCGCCAGTTCGTCGTCGGCGGACGGCATCCAGCGTGCCGCGGTCGCACTCACGCGCTGCGCCGGTTGTTCCACACCCTCCAGCCCCGCCATGCCTCCATCATGGCGGCCCGGGGCGGCCTCCGGGGCGGTTCCGAAGGAATAGCGCCTCCGGAACCCGACGCTCCGGAGGCGCCGCTTGGCATATGTCAGGGGCAGTCCAGAGGCGACCACACCCCGTCCGACCTGCGATGACCTGCCGCGTTCGCTTGATCACCAAGCGTTCCGGAGAGGTTTTCCTTAAGGTGCCCTTAAGGCTGCGCTAATCCCCCCACAGGGTGTACACATCACCATCACATGTACAGCCGTCGTCGACCCAGCGCCCTCAACTTCCCTGCGCTCAAAGGAACTTGGCCTTGCCCGGGCCCTCCTCGACGAAGCTGCGCATGCCCCGCTCACGGTCCTCGGTGGCGAACAGGCCCGCGAACCAGTTGCGTTCGACGGCGAGGCCCGTGTCGATGTCCGCCTCCAGACCCGTGTCGATGGACTCCTTGGCGGCGCGCAGCGCGATCGCCGGGCCCTGCGCAAGGCGCGCGGCCCAGGCGTGGGCCCGCTCGTACACCTCGGCGGCCGGCACCACCTGGTCGACGAGGCCCATGGCGAGCGCCTCGTCCGCCTTCACCTGGCGGCCGGTGAAGATCAGGTCCTTCGCCTTGGACGGGCCGACCAGCCGGGCCAGGCGCTGGGTGCCACCCGCGCCCGGGATCAGGCCGAGCAGGATCTCGGGCTGGCCGAGCTTGGCGCTGTCGCCGGCGATGCGGAAGTCGGCGCACAGCGCCAACTCGCAGCCGCCGCCGAGCGCGTAGCCGGTGACGGCCGCCACGACGGGCTTGGGGATCCGGGCGACGGCGGTGAAGGACTCCTGCAGCGCCCGGCCGCGCACGACCATCGCCGCGTGGTCCATCGCCTGCATTTCCTTGATGTCCGCGCCCGCCGCGAACAGCTTCTCGCCGCCGTACAGGACCACCGCCCGCACGTCGTCGCGCCGGGCCGCCTCCTCGGCCAGCTCGCGCAGCCGGTCCTGCGTCGCGACGTCGAGCGCGTTCATCGGGGGGCGGTTCAGGCGGATGGTGCCGACGCCCTCGGAGACTTCCAGGTTCACAGTCATGAAGGCAGGTTAACGGCCACTAACGGCAACGGACCCGGTGCTGTCGCTCACAGCACCGGGTCCGTCGGGGTCGGTTCGGGCCTACTTGGTCCACTCCGACCAGGAGAGGTTCCAGCCGTTGAGACCGTTGTCGGCCTGGATGACCTTGTCCTTGGAGTTCTTCACGACGACCACGTCGCCGATCAGGGAGCTGTTGTAGAACCAGGCGGCCGGCGTCGACGGGTCGCCCGCGCCGCGTGCGTCGCGCAGGCCGACGCAGCCGTGGCTGGTGTTGGCCGAGCCGAACACCGACGGGTCGCCCCAGTAGTTGCCGTGGATGAAGGTGCCCGAGCTGGACAGGCGCATCGCGTGCGGCACGTCCTTGATGTCGTACTCGCCGCCGAAGCCGACGGTGGCGCCGTTCATGCGCGTCACCTCGAACTTCTCACTGATGACCATCTGCCCGTTGTACGTGGTGTTCTGCGGGGAGCCCGCGCTGATCGGGATGGTCTTCAGGAGCTTGCCGTCGCGCTCCACCTTCATGGTGTGGGCGCTCGCGTCGACGGTGGAGACCTGGGAGCGGCCGATGGTGAAGTGGACGGTGCGGGTCTGCTTGCCGTAGACACCGGGCCGGCCCTCGACACCGTCCAGGTTCAGCTTGACGGTGACCTTGGTGCCGGGCGCCCAGTAGTTCTCGGGGCGGAAGTCGAGGCGGTCGTTGCCGAACCAGTGGCCCTCGACCGGGACGGACGGCTCGGCCGTCACGGTGATCGCCTTCTCGACCGCGTCCGGGTTGGTGATGCCCCGGCTGAAGTTGATGGAGACCGGCATCCCGACGCCGACGGTGGAGCCGTCCTCGGGCACGTACTGGCCGATGAAGGTGTTCTTCGGGACGAGCGTGGTGAACGTGGTGTCCTTGGCGGACTCGCGGCCCTTGGCGTCCTTGGCGACCGCGTGGACCTTGTACTGCGTGGCGGAGGCGAGGTGCTGGTCCGGGACCCAGCCGAGGCCGTCCGCGGATATCTTCCCGGCGACCGCGTTGCCCTTGCTGTCGGCGACCGCGACGGCGGTCAGCCTGCCCTTGTCGGCGGATATCTTCAGTGCGCCGTTGGTGGCGACGTCCTTGGCGTTGTCCGCCGGGACGACGTCGACCACGGCCTCGGACGCCTTGGTGTCCTCGGTGGCGCCCGCGCTGCCGGCCTTCGACTTGGATCCGCCGTCGCCTCCGCCGCACGCGGTGACGAGGAGCAGCAGCGCCCCGCATATGAGGGCCAGCACTGCGCTGCCCCGACGACCGCTCCGTCCGGCCGCGGCCCCCGAAATAGGCTGCCCGTTCAAGACTTTCTCCCCTCGCACGGCGTGGCCCCGCCACCGCCCGCACTCACTCACCCCCGCGCACGTCCTCGCGCGCACGGCGCTAGATAATCACACCGAACCGGCCCCGATCTCCCCCTCCCATGTCACCGTTCAGTCCCAAGTTTTCCTGGAACTCTCAGGTGAAACACAGGAACCGTTCCCGGTTGGTTAACCGGGAACGGTCATGGGGCCGTGCGTTCGAGGGTGCGGGGCCCAGAAGGTCCTCAGGGGGCCTCAGCGGGCCTCAGCGGGTCCTCGGCAGATCCGCGGGCGGCTCTCAGGAGATGGCGGAGCCCGCCTTCCACTTCGCCCAGTCCAGGTTCCAGCCACTGAGCCCGTTGTCCGGAGCGACCTCGCGGTCATGGGAGTTGACGACCTCGACCACGTCGCCGATGAGGGTGCGGTCGAAGAACCAGCCCGCCGGGGTGTCCGAGCTGCCGCCCTTCACGTCCCGCAGTCCGACACAGCCGTGGCTGGTGTTGGAGTTGCCGAAGGTGCTGGAGGGAGCCCAGTAGTTTCCGTGCAGGAAGGTGCCGGTGTTGGTGAGCCGGATGGCGTGCGGCACGTCCGGGATGTCGTACTCCCCGCCGAACCCGACGGTCTGGCTGTTCATCCGCGTCACGTCGTACATCTCGGTGACGATCATCTTCCCGTTGTACGTGGTGTTCTTCGGCGACCCCGCGGAGATCGGCAGCGTCGACACCAGTTCGCCGCCGCGCCGCACCTCCATGGTGTGCGCCTCGGCGTCCACCAGGGACTCCTGGTCGCGCCCCACGGTGAAGCCGATCGTCTTGTCCTGGATGCCGTAGACGTCGGGGGCCGCGAGCACATCGCGCAGCCGCATGTCGACGGTGACCTTGGTGCCGGGCACCCAGTACTTCTCGGGCCGGAAGTCGAGCCGGTCCTTGCCGAACCAGTGGCCGCGCACCTGCACGGGGGGCTGCGAGGTGATCCTGATGGCGCGCTCGACGGCCGCCTTGTCCTTGATCCCCTGGTTGAAGTTGAACGACACGATCATGCCGACGCCCACCGTCGAGCGGTTCTCCGGCTTGAAGTACCCGATGAAGCGGTGCTCGGGCACGAGGGTGGCGAAGCTGGTGTGCCGGGCCTGGCGGCGGCCGTGGCCGTCGAGCGCCACGGTGTCCACCGTGTAGAGGGCCGCCAGCTGCAGCGCGCCCCCGGTCGGCGTCCAGGTCAGCCCGTCCTCGGAGATCTTCCCCGGTACCTCCTCGGGCTGCGCGTCCTCCGTCTTCATGACCTTGACCCGTTCCAGGCGCCCGCCCGGCACCCGCACCTCCACCTTCTGGTCCGCCTTGACTCCCTTGGCCCCGTCGTCCGGGGTCACCAGGATGGCCTCCTGCGGCGTCAACGGCTTGCCGCCGATGTCGCCGATGTCCAGGGCGCCGCCCGAGCACCCGGTCAGCGCGGTCACCAGGACCGCCGTCAGTCCTGCCCATGCCAGGGCGGCGGCCGTGCCCGCCCCTGCCCGCTTCAGTACGTCTCTCACGACCGGCCCAACGACCGCCCCCCGCCGGGGGAAACGTGAGTACGAGGGCTGTTGCGGGAAGAACAGGTGCAGAGACGCGCAGGGAAGCCGCGGCCGGGACGCCGCTGCCGCCCCCGCGCCGAGCCGCGGGAGGCCGTCAGGTGTCGAGCGCAGCCGAACAGAAGGCAGTGCAAAGTGCCGTGGGCGGCGCCCCCGGTACGGAGGGGTCCCGCACGGTGAACGGCCACCGGGGTGAACCGGGAGCCCTGCGCCCCCCGGTCTGGCCGGGCGCCCCCACGCCGCTGGGCGCCCGCTTCCGGGTCGGCCCGGACGGGGTCGCGGGCACCAACTTCGCGCTGTGGGCGGGAGGCGCCGAATCGGTGGAGCTGTGCCTGTTCGACGCGGCGGGCACCGAGACCCGGCTCGTCCTCACCGAGCTGACCCATGAGATCTGGCACGGCTTCGTCCCCGGGGTGCGCCCCGGGCAGCGGTACGGATTCCGGGTGCACGGGCGCTGGGACCCGTGGACGGGGGCCCGTTGGAACCCGGCGAAGCTGCTGCTCGACCCGTACGCGCGCGCCGTGGACGGCGACTTCGTGCTGCCGCCCGAGGTGTACGGGCACGTACGGGACTGGCCGCAGCAGCAGGTCGCCGACACCGTGCGCGACGACCGCGACTCGGCGCCGCACGTCCCCAAGGGCGTGGTGGTGCAGGACGACGACGACTGGGCCGACGACCGCCGCCCCAAGACGCCCTGGTCCGACTCCGTCATCTACGAACTGCACGTACGCGGCTTCACCCGGCTGCACCCGGACATCCCCGAACCGCTGCGCGGCACCTACGCCGGGCTCGCGCACCCGGCCGCGATCGACCACCTGGTGCGGCTCGGGGTCACCGCGGTCGAGCTGCTTCCGGTGCACCAGTTCGCGCACGAGGACCATCTGCTGCGGCGGGGCCTGAAGAACTACTGGGGCTACAACTCGATCGGCTACTTCGCGCCGCACGCCGGCTACTCGGCGAGCGGCACCGCGGGACAGCAGGTCGGCGAGTTCAAGCGGATGGTGCGGGCACTGCACGAGGCGGGCATCGAGGTGATCCTCGACGTGGTCTACAACCACACCGCCGAGGCGAGCGAGATGGGGCCGACGCTGTCCCTGCGCGGCATCGACAACCGCGGCTACTACCGCCTCCAGGCGGACGCCCGGCGCTACGCCGACTACACCGGCTGCGGCAACACCCTGCACGTGGTCCAGCCCCATGTGCTGCGCCTGATCACCGACTCGCTGCGCTACTGGGTCACCGAGATGGGGGTGGACGGCTTCCGGTTCGACCTCGCGGCGGCGCTGGCCCGCTCGATGCACGACGTCGACATGCTGTCGCCCTTCCTAGCGGTGATCGCCCAGGACCCGGTGCTGCGCCGCGTGAAGCTGATCGCCGAACCGTGGGACGTGGGCAACGGCGGCTACCAGGTGGGTGCCTTCCCGCCGCTGTGGACCGAGTGGAACGACCGCTACCGGGACGCGGTACGGGACTTCTGGCGGGGCGCGCTGCCGGACATGCGCGACCTCGGCTACCGCCTCTCGGGCTCCAGCGACCTGTACGCCTGGGGCGGCCGGCGCCCGTACGCGTCCATCAACTTCATCACCGCGCACGACGGCTTCACGCTGCGGGACCTGGTGTCGTACGAGCGCAAGCACAACGAGGCCAACGGCGAGGGCAACCGGGACGGCACCGACGACAACCGGGCCTGGAACTGCGGGGTGGAGGGCGAGACCGACGACCCGGAGGTCAACGCGCTCCGCCGGCGCCAGCTGCGGAACCTGCTCACCACCCTGCTCGTGTCGACGGGCGTGCCGATGCTGGTCGCGGGCGACGAGATGGGCCGCACCCAGGGCGGCAACAACAACGCGTACTGCCAGGACGGCGAGGTGAGCTGGCTCGACTGGTCGCTCCTGGAGCAGCCGGGCGCGCGCGGCCTGCTCGAACTGGCCGCCCGGCTGGTCGAGTTGAGGCACCGTCACCCGGTCCTGCGGCGACGCGCCTTCTTCTCCGGACGGGCCCAGGGGGCGGACGGTCTCCGCGACCTGGCCTGGTTCACGGCGCGCGGCGAGGAGATGACCGAACGGGACTGGTACGCGCCCGCAGCGACCCTCGGCCTGTATCTGTCGGGGCGCGACATCCCGGGGCGCGACGCCCGGGGCGCGCCGGTGACCGACGACAGCTTCCTGATCCTGCTGCACGCGTCGGACCGTCCGGCGGACTGCGTCCTGCCGGGCCCGCCGTGGGCCGCCGCCTACGAGCTGGTCGTGGACACCTCACGGGAGGACCAGGCCGAGCCGCCGGGAGTGGTGCACCGGGGCGGCGAGATGGTGACGCTTCCGGCCCGCTCGGTGCTGGTCCTGAAGGTGGCGGAGTAGGGAGTGGGCCGGCGGTTAGCCGAGGATCTTGCGGTCGTACGCCACCGCCACCGCGGCCGCCCGGTCCTTGACGCCCAACTTGCCGTAGATATGGGTGAGATGGGTCTTCACCGTGGCCTCGCTGATGAACAGGGCGCGGGCGATCTCCCGGTTGGAGGTGCCCTTGGCGACCAGTTCGAGGACCTCGCGCTCGCGGCCGGAGAGCGGTTCGCCCGCGGGTACCGCGGGCGTGCGGACCGCCGTGACCAGACGTGAGGCGACGGCCGGGGAGAGGACCGTGCGGCCCGCCGCGGCGGCCCGGACCGCGGTGAACAGCTCCTCCCGCGGGGCGTCCTTGAGGAGGTAGCCGGTGGCCCCCGCCTCGATCGCGGGCAGGGTGTCGGAGTCGGTGTCGTACGTGGTGAGGACGAGGACCTTGGAGCGCAGTCCACGCCGGGTGAGCTCGGCGATGGCGGCCACTCCCCCGCCGCCCGGCATGCGCAGGTCCATCAGGACGACGTCGGGGTCGAGCCGCTCGGCGAGGTCGACGCCCGCCACGCCGTTGGAGGCCTCACCGAGGACCTCGAAGCCGTCGGCGGAGGCGAACATGCCGCGCAGACCGTCCCGCACTACGGGGTGGTCGTCGCAGATCAGGAGGGTGATGGTGGCGTCAGTGGTCATGGGGCACCAACGGTACGCGGGCCGAGACCGCGGTGCCATGGCCGGGCTCCGACTCCACGGTGACGCTGCCCGCGATGCGTTCGGCGCGGGCCCGCATTCCGTCCAGGCCGAAGCCACCGGTGCCCGAGCGGGCGGGCAGGCCGAGCGGGTCGAAGCCGCGGCCGTCGTCACGGACGTCCAGGGAGACCTCGTCGCCCATGAAGGAGAGGGTCACGCCGATCCGCGAGGCGTGGGCGTGGCGGCTCGCGTTGGCGAGGGCCTCCTGCGCGATGCGCAGCAGGGTGGCCTCGATCTCGTCGTGGAGCTGGACGGCGGTGCCGGTCACGGTGAAGTCGGCACGCACCCCGTGCCGGGTGCCCCATTCGGCGACGGTCTTCTTCAACGCCTCGTGCAGCAGGTCGTGTTCGAGGTCGAGCGGGCTGAGGTTCTGCACCGAACGGCGGGCCTCGCCGAGGCTGTGCCGGGCCAGCGCCTGGGCGCTGGCGAGGTGTTCGCGCACCAGGGCGGGGTCCTTGCTGCTGGTGACCACCTGGAGCTGGGCGATGATCCCGGCCAGGCCCTGGGCGATGGTGTCGTGGATCTCGGCGGCGAGCCGGCGCCGCTCGTCGGCGACGCCCGCCTCCCGTGCCTGGAGCAGGAGTTGGGCGTGCAGGGCGGCGTTCTCGTCGAGGGCCTGCTGAAGCCGGGCGTTGGTGGTCTCCAGGGCGGCGATGGTCTCCACCTGGACCCGGGAGCGCTCGTCCTCCTGGGCGGCGAGGTGGCTGAACACCGTGAGCAGGACGCAGTTGATGACGAGCACCGCGCCGAACACCACCCAGCCCATGGTCCCCTTGGGCGGCAGGCCGCCGGACTGCGACCCGGCCATGGTGACGGCGGTCGCGACCAGACCGATCCGCACCAGGCGCCGGGGCAGCACCGCCTGGGCACCGAAGTAGCCGCAGACGGCGAAGAAGGCGAAGAACGGATTGAGCCAGGTGAGCGCGAAGGCGAGACCCCAGCGCAGGAAGTAGTAGACGGCCCCCGCCGCGCTCGGCCCCGGCCGGGCACGGCGCCACCGGTCCCAGCAGACCTGGAGCACGAGGGCGCCGCCGACCAGGCAGAGGGCGGCCCGGCGGGCGTCCGGGCTCATCAGCAGGTCGGCGGTGGCGGCCGCGGCGAGGCAGCCGATGAACAGCAGGCCGAAGGGGCCCCAGCGGTGGAACACCTCCCAGCGTTCCTCCACCAGGTCCCGCTTCACCTCGTTCGCCCCGTCGCTCATGGCACCAGTCTCGTCCACGTCGAAGCGGCCGCCGGTACCGCCCCAGCGGGCGATCGCCGTCATTCCCACCGGAACCAGCGGGACGCGGCGGCCGAGAGCAGCACGGTCCACAGGGCCAGGACGCCGATGTGGTCCCAGCCCGGCCAGCTGCCGGCCGCGGCCTCGGTGAGGGCCTGGGCGGCGGCGCCGAAGGGCAGCAGCTCCACGATGCGGCCGAGCGTGTCGGGCATGGCCTGGACGGGCAGCCACACACCGGCGCTGAACATCATCGGGAAGAACACCGCGGAGCCGATGGCGTTGGCGACCTTGGAGGTGCGCGAGAGCGCGGAGACCAGGGCGCCGAGGGCGAGCGCGCTCAGAACGGCGAGCAGCAGCGCGAAGGCGTAGCCGAACAGCTGGTGCGGCAGCGCCACCTGGAAGGCGAGCCGGCCCACCGTGAGGGAGAGGACCGCGGAGATCACCGCGGCCACCCCGTGCAGCCCCATCTGGGCGCCGAGCAGGGCGGAGGGGCGCACGGGGGTGACCGACATCCGGCGCAGGATGCCCCGCTCGCGGTACCCGGTGATGACCGGCGGCATCGCCTGGAGCCCGGCCATGATCATGGAGAGGAGCACGGCGACGGGGACGTACGCGTCCACGAAGCGGATGCCGCCGAGGGCCTTGTCCGGGTCGCGGAAGCCCGGGATCGAGCCGAGCACGACCAGCAGGACGGTCGGGAAGACCATGATCCAGAACAGTCCGGCGGGCTCGCGCCGGAAGAGCGTGGCCTCGGTCTTCAGTACCGCGGCGGCGGCCCGGCGCGGGGGCCGGGCGGCACGGGCGGGGCGCGGCGGGGTGAGGGTGGTGGTCATGCCGAGGCCTCCGTCAGGTCCAGGAACGCGTCGTCGAGGGTGGCCTCGGAGACGCGGAGTTGGTGGGCGGTGATGTGGTGCCGGGCGAGCAGGGTGATCACGGCGTTGACGGTCTCGTCGGTGCCGTGGATGGTCACCCGACCCTGCTTCTCCTCCACGGCGGCGGCCTGCGGCAGCTCGGTGAGTGCGAGGTCGTCGAGCGGGGCCGAGGGGGTGAAGGAGATGACGGTGGAGCCCGCCGCGCGCCGGATGAGGCCCGAAGGGGTGTCCAGGGCGGCGATCCGCCCCTTGTCGATCACGGCGATCCGGTCGCAGAGGCGCTGGGCCTCCTCCATGAAGTGGGTGACCAGGAGGACCGTGACACCGCCGCGGCGTACGTCCTCGATCAGTTCCCAAGTGTCACGGCGGGCCCGCGGGTCGAGCCCCGTGGTCAGCTCGTCGAGCACCACCACACGCGGATTGCCGATGAGGGCGAGCGCGATGAACAGGCGCTGCTTCTGGCCGCCGGACAGCTTGGCGAAGCGGGTGCCGAGCTTCTCGGCGAGCCCGAGGCGTTCGGCGAGGGGTCGCCAGTCGGCCGGGTCGGAGTAGAAGGAGGCGTACAGCTCCAGGGATTCGCGCACGGTGAGCTTGGGCTGGAGCTCGCTCTCCTGGAGCTGGGCGCCCAGGATGCGGGTCACCCGGTCGTGGTCGGCGACCGGGTCGTACCCGGCCACCCGGATCGTCCCGGCGTCCGGGACGCGCAGCCCCTCGATGCACTCGACGGTGGTGGTCTTGCCCGCGCCGTTGGGGCCGAGGATTCCGAAGATCTCCCCCTCCTCGACGGCAAAGCTGACGTCGTCGACAGCGGGCCTGCGGCCGTACGCCTTGCGCACTGCGTTGACTTCGATGATTGCCATGCCATGAGAATCCCGGTCGGCGGGGGTCCGCCACATCGCCCATCGCGCTCGACCCCGCATCAACCGATCGGTTGATGAGCGGTACGACCCCCTGCGTTCGCGCGGTCCTAGGACCAGCGGACCAGCGGGGCCCGGCCGAAACTCGGTGGGCACTGTCAGTGCCCGTCCGTAGGCTCGGCCCTGATGTCCGAAACACATGCAGCTATCAAGGACCAGTCGGCCACGCGCTCACTCCTGAGGCTCTGGCCGTATGTACGCCCCATACGAACGCGCCTGTTCAGTGCGGCATTTGTGGCCATTGTCGCCTCCTGTCTCGGTCTGGTGATCCCGCTCGTCCTGAAGTGGATCGTCGACGGCCCGGTGGCCGAGCACGACCCCGGCGGGGTGTGGCTCGGCGCGCTGTACCTGCTGCTGCTCGGCCTCGCGGAGGCAGCGCTCTTCGGGTACCGGCGGTGGCTGGTGGCGCGGCCGCTCGCGCGCGTCGAGGCCGAGATGCGGGCCGATCTGTACCGGCACGTACAGCGCCTTCCGGTCTCCTTCCACGACCGGTGGGCCTCGGGCCAGCTCCTGTCGCGCGGCACCACGGACCTGATGCTGCTCCGGATGTTCCTGGCGTTCCCGCTGACCTTCCTGGTCGTCAACGCGGTCACGATCCTGGCCGGGTTCGCCATCCTGCTCTCCCAGCAGTGGAGCCTCGGCCTGGTGCTGCTCGTGCCGGTGATCCCACTGGTGATCCTCTGCTCGCTCTTCGAGACCCGCTATTCGCTGGTCGCCCGGCAGGCCCAGGACCAGGTGGGCGATCTGACGACGGTCGTCGAGGAGAGCGTGCTCGGCATCCGCATCATCAAGGGGTTCGGGCAGCACCGCAGCCAGGCACTGGCCTTCCGCGAGCTCTCCCGGCGGCTGCGCGGCACCGAGCTCGCGAAGGCACGGCTGCTCGCCGGACTGTGGGGCCTGATCACCACGATCCCCGAACTCGCCATCGGCGCTGCCCTGGTGCTCGGCACGGTGCAGGTGGCCGACGGCGACCTCTCGGCCGGGACGCTCGTGGCGTTCCTGTCCACGGCGCTCGCCCTGCGCTGGCCGGTCGAGTCGATCGGGTTCCTGCTCGCGATGAGCCAGGAGTCGGCGACGGCGACGGCCCGCTTCTTCGAGGCGATGGACGCGCAGGAGGAGGCGGAGGCGCCGGGCGCCTCCACCAGCCACTCCTCGGGGGAGTTGCCCCCGGGTGCCCCCCAAGGGGCTGCGCCCCTGGAACCCCTGGAACCCCTGGAGCCACCTCGGGGCTCCGCCCCGGGACCCGCCTCCGCCGCTGCTTCGCCTGCGGACCGTGCACCGGGGGCGCTGCCCCCGGACCCCCGCTCCTCAAACGCCGGAGGGGCTGAATTGCTGCCCGCCGGGGCCGAGTTGGGAGCCGTCGATCAGGCGGCCGGCATCCGGTTCGAAGGGGTCACCTTTCGGTACCCCGATGCCGCCGACGGCAGCGCGCCCGTCCTGTCCCGCATCGATCTGCACATACGGCCCGGCGAGACCATGGCCCTCGTCGGCGGCACGGGCTCGGGCAAGACCACGCTCACCGCGCTCGTGCCGCGGCTGCACGAGGTCAGCGGCGGACGGATCACGCTGGACGGCGAGGACATCGCGCACATGACGCGGGAGCGGCTGCGCGGGCTCGTCTCCGTGGCGTTCGAGGAACCCACCCTCTTCTCGACCTCCGTCGGCGACAACGTCGCGATGGGCGGCGGGAGTCCGGACGATCTGGAGCGGGCGCTCGACATCGCACAGGCCCAGTTCGTCCGGCGGCTGCCGCAGGGCGTGGACACCCAGGTCGGCGAGCAGGGGCTGAGCCTGTCCGGCGGGCAGCGGCAGCGGCTCGCGCTGGCCCGCGCGGTCGTGGGGCGGCCGAGGTTCCTGATCCTCGACGACCCCCTGTCGGCCCTGGACGTCCACACCGAGGCGCTGGTCGAGGCGGCGCTGCGCCGGGTGCTCCAGGACACCACCGCGCTCGTCGTCGCGCACCGCCCCTCCACCGTGCTGCTCGCCGACCGGGTCGCGCTGCTGTCGGAGGGACGCATCACCGCCGTCGGCACCCACCAGGAACTGCTGCGGAGCAACGCCGAATACGCCTGGCTGATGTCCGGCGCCGATGACCGGCACGACGAGGGGGAGGACGGGCGATGACGACGACCGTCGGGGAGCAGAAGACCACGGGCGAGAAGGAGTCGAAGCCCGCCGGGGACGGTGATCCCTTCGACCGGGACGAGCTGCCCGCACCCCCCGGGGCGACCAGGGCGCTGCTCGGCTCGCTGCTGCGCCCGCTGCGCCGGGGCGTGGTGCTCGCGACGCTGATGCTGGTGGTGCAGCAGGCCGCGGCCCAGGCGGGACCGCTGCTCGTGGCGTACGCCATCGACCGGGGCGTCCCCGCGTTCCGGGCGCACGACTACGGCCCGCTGACCGTCGTCGGCGCCGGCTACCTGGTGTGCGCGCTGGCCTCCGGGTTCTTCCAGTACGCGTTCGTCAGGGCCTCGGCCGTCGTCAACCAGGACGTACTGCTCGACCTGCGCGGACGGATCTTCCGGCAGGCCCAGGCGCTGAGCGTGGACTTCCACGAGCGCTACACCTCCGGCCGGCTCATCTCCCGGTCCACGACCGACGTCGAGTCGCTGCGCGAGCTGCTCAGCGAAGGCCTTCAGGAGCTGATCGGGGTGATCCTCTCCTCGGTCTACATCTGCGCGATGCTGCTCTGGCTCGACTGGGGCATCGGCGCGCTCGCCGTCGCCTCCTACCTGCCCCTGCACTTCCTGATCCGGCGCTACCAGCGCCGCGCCGGGGTCGTGTACGCGGCCCGTTCCACGGCGATCGCCGCCGTGATCGTCAAGTTCGCCGAGACGCTCAACGGCATCCGGCCGGTGCAGGCGTTCCGGCGCGAGCGCGCGAACGACGCCGAGTTCAAGGAGCTGAACCAGCGCCACGAGCGGACCAACGGCGACGCGCTCCTGGAGATGGCCCGCTATGTGGTGGGCTCCCGGCTCACCGCCAACGTCGCGGTCGCCGCGATGGTCCTGTGGGGCGCCACGCGGGTCGCGGACGGCGACCTCGAACTCGGCGTGCTCGCGGCCGCGGTGCTGTACCTGCGCCGCCTGTACGACCCCATCGACCGGCTCGGCATGTTCCTCAACTCCTACCAGTCGGCGGCCGCGTCCCTGGAGAAGGTCGCGGGGCTGCTCGCCCAGACGCCGTCGGTCCCGGAACCGGCCCGGCCGACCCCGCTGCCCGTGTCGGCGGGCGAACTCCCGGGTCGCCGGGTCGACTTCGAGGGCGTCGGCTTCGGCTACCGCACCGGCGGCGAGGTGCTGCCCCGCTTCGACCTGACCATCCCGGGCGGCCAGACCGTCGCCGTGGTCGGCTCGACGGGCGCGGGCAAGTCCACCCTCGCCAAGCTCCTGGCCCGCTTCTACGACCCGACGGCCGGCCGGGTCCTGCTCGACGGGACGGATCTGCGCGAGCTGTCCGTACGGGACCTGCGGCGCGGCGTCGTCATGGTCACCCAGGAGGCGTTCCTGTTCTCCGGCACGGTCGCCGAGAACATCGCGATCGGCCGTCCGGACGCCACCCGGGCCGAGATCGAACAGGCCGCGAAGGCGATCGGCGCGCACGACTTCATCGCGAGCCTGCCGGACGGCTACGACACCGACGTACGCAAGCGGGGCGGCCGCATCTCGGCCGGGCAGCGCCAACTGGTCGCCTTCGCACGGGCGTTGCTCGCCGACCCGGCCGTTCTGATCCTCGACGAGGCGACCAGCTCGCTGGACGTCCCGGGCGAGCGGGCGGTGCAGCGCGCCATGCACACCGTCCTCAACGGGCGTACGGCGGTGGTGATCGCGCACCGGCTCTCCACGGTCGAGATCGCGGACCGGGTCCTGGTGATGGAGCAGGGCCGGATCGTCGAGGACGGCTCCCCCGCCGACCTCATCGCCGGCACCGGCCGCTTCGCCGACCTGCACCGCGCCTGGCGCGACAGCCTCGCCTGACCGCACCGGAGGAACCGAGAGCCCGCCCCCACCTGCGCATTTCCGGTACCTGCCGGGCGGCGGCGGGCACCGGGTTCGTAGGATCGGGGACGTGGCAACGGGGACGAGTACCAACTGGGCGGCGCCGACGGAGACGGAGTGGCTGCTGCACACGGCGGGCCTGCGCGGCGACGTGGCGGCGCAGGTGCGGGCGCTCGCCCGCGAAGAGCTCTACATCGCGGCGCCGAAGGCCGAGGTCGACGCCCGGCCCGACCTGATCCGCTGGCCCTCCTACCGGGACGCGTCCGGCCGGCTGAGCAGGCCGGTGCTCACCCGGGGGATGCTGCCGCCGTGGCATCCGGACTGGGTGTTCCACGGGGTGTCCCTGCGCTGGATCGCCGACTCGGGCCTCCTGGACGGGCGGACGCTGCTCGCGGTCAACGCGGGCACCCCGGCCCAGGCCGTCCTGGCCACCGGGCCCGACGACCTCGCCCATTGGCGCCGGCTCCATGTGGAGGTCGAGCGCCCGGACCGGCTCATCGGCCTGCGCCACGGCGCGCTGCGCGGCCCGCTGGCGTACGGGCTGGCCTGCGGAGCGCAGCTGGCGCTCAGCAATGACGTCCCGTGGAACGAGGTGGGCTCCGTCTACCGGGACTACACCGAGCAGCTCCGCATGCTGCGCGAATCGTGGGGCATCACCGAACGGGCGCACTGGCAGCAGCAGTTGGACGCCCTGCTCGACGCGCGCAACAGCCCGGCGGAGCCCGATTTCGTCCTGCGCGTACGCGAGGAGCTGCGTGCCGGTCTCGACGAGGCACCGCCCGCCGAGCTGTGGCGCGAGACGGCCGCCGGGCACGCCCAGGACATCGGGGTGGGCCATGACGCCGTCCGGGAGATCGAGGAGCTGGTGCGGCGCATCATCCGCTACGAGGCCCGGTTCCGGGCGGACGGGCTGCTGCCGCCGGACGGCCGGGTCACCACCGCCGTCGCCTACGACTACGGGCGGGCCGTGAACCTGGCGCGCTGGGGGCTCGCGGCCCGGTTCTGCACCCCGCACGAGGCCGAGCAGGCGATCGTGCACGCGGGGGCCCTGAGCAGGTCGGCGTACCGGTCCTGGGAGGGCTTCTCGGCGGCGTACGCGCTCGGGCGGGTGCTGCGCTTCGACGGGGAGTCGTACGGGAGTTACTACCGGGGGAACCTGACCGCGCACCGCATCCTCACCGAGCACGAGGCCAGCCCCTGGCGCAACATCCCCTGGCGCTGAGGCCGCGGCGGCGGGCGCTCGGGCGGGGCGCCGGGGGGGGTGGGCTCAGGCGCCCACGGTGCCGTCGATGCCCTCGCGCAGAAGGTCGGCGTGGCCGTTGTGGCGGCCGTACTCCAGGATCATGTGCAGCATCACCATGCGCAGCGACACGTCCTCGCCCCAGCGCGGCTGAACGGCCACGAGGTCGAGGGACTCGGCCTCGCGCTCGACCTTGCGGGAGTGCTCGACCTCGGCCTCCCAGGCGGCGAACGCCTCGGCGCGGGTGGAGCCGCTCGCGTCGTAGGCGGCCTGGAAGTCGACCTTGTCCGACCACACCATCGGAGCGTCGTGATCCTCGAACACCCGCCGGAACCAGGCCCGTTCGACCTCGGCCATGTGCCGGACGAGGCCGAGCAGGGACAGGGTGGACGGAGGCATCGACTGCCGCCGCAACGCGTCGTCGTCGAGCCCCTCGCACTTCATGGCGAGCGTCGTGCGGTGGTAGTCGAGGAACGCGCGCAGGGTTTCTCGTTCGTCGCCGCAGTGGGGCGGGCCTATGCGGGGGTCGTTCATGGGGGGCTCCTCGTACGTTTCCGTTCCGGCCGCCGAACAGTACCCGCCCCGGGCCCCTGGGGCTCCGCCCCGGACCGCGTGCGCGCCTGAACGGCGCTCGTCCTCAAGCTCCCCCAAGGCGTTGAGGGTTAGGGGGACCCCCTGACGGGCTGAAGATGCCCGCACTGGCCCGCACCGATCCCGCCAGGGGCGCGGGGAACTGCGCGACCAGCCACGGACAGCCCGTACCGTCACCACCGCCCCGCCCAGCGTCTCGCGCGCCGCGCCCGGCGCGTGGGCCATGCCGTGGCGGTACACCACCGCCCCGATCCAGGACACCGGAGTCTCCAGCGAGCAGTGGATGGACCGCAACGGGGGGCGGTTTGCGGCCATCGTGTCGGGGGGCGGCTACCCGGTCCTGGCCACCATCCTCGAACACGAGCCGTTCGAGCTGGACTTGGACTCGCTCTTCGGGTTCGGGCTGGCCCGACTCCTCGACGGCGTCGACGCACACATCCGTGAAACGTCCGCTTAACGAACGGCGACCTTCGGACAACGGACGGTTTTCGGCCAACTTCTTGACGCGCTCCTGACACCGGTTCTCCACTGCTGGCACTCTTCCCCCGTTCCACGCACGAAGTTTTCACGCAGCACATCTCGTTGCCGCACATGCTCCGCTTTGCTCTGCCCGGCCGGCCCCACCCAGTCGACCGGAACCCCCTCGCAGAAGGAGTTCGCGTGAGATCCACGCATCGTCGTCGTGCCACCGCCACCGGCGCCCTGATCGCCGCAGCCGCCATGCTCAGTGTCGGCGTCCAGGCAGGTAGCGCCAGCGCACGCCCCGACGACTCCGCGGCCGCCGCGGCCGTGAAGGCCCAGGCAGTACGCAACACGGGCGCCCTGCCCGCGAGTCTCACCCCCTCCCAGCGTGCCGAGCTCATACGCCAGGCCACGGCCACCACGGCGGCCACGGCCAAGGACCTCGGTCTCAGCTCGCAGGAGAAGCTCGTCGTCCACGACGTGTCCAAGGACCAGGACGGCACGGTCCACACCCGTTACGAGCGCACCTACCAGGGTCTGCCCGTGCTCGGCGGCGACCTGATGGTCGACACCGCGGCCGGCAAGACCAAGGACGTGCTCAAGGCGAACAACGCCCAGCTCCAGGGCGTCTCCACCGCCGCCCCCGCGAGCGCACCGGCCACCGCCGAGGGCCAGGCCCTCAAGGCCGCGAAGGCCGCGGGCTCGAAGGCCGGCAAGGCCGACAGCGCCCGCAAGGTCATCTGGATGGTCAAGGGCGCGCCGACCCTCGCGTACGAGACGGTCGTGGGCGGGCTGCAGGACGACGGCACCCCGAACCAGCTGCACGTCATCACGGACGCCAAGACGGGCGCCAAGCTGCACCAGTGGCAGGGCATCGAGACCGGTGTCGGCAACACCCGCTACAGCGGCCAGGTCACCCTCAACACGACGAAGTCCGGGTCGAACTACACCCTGACCGACGCGACGCGGGGCAACCACAAGACGTACAACCTGAACCACGGCTCCTCCGGCACCGGTTCGCTGTTCACCCAGACCACCGACACCTGGGGCGACGGCACCAACTCCAACGCCGCGACCGCGGGTGCGGACGCCGCCTACGGCGCGGGCGCGACCTGGGACTTCTACAAGAACGTCTTCGGCCGCTCCGGCATCCGGGGCGACGGCGTCGGCGCCTACTCCCGCGTCCACTACGGCAACGCGTACGTCAACGCGTTCTGGGACGACAGCTGCTTCTGCATGACGTACGGCGACGGCACGGGCAACAACGACCCGCTGACCGCGCTCGACGTGGCCGGCCACGAGATGTCGCACGGCGTCACCGCCGCGACCGCGGGCCTGGAGTACGCGGACGAGTCGGGCGGTCTGAACGAGGCCACCTCCGACATCTTCGGCACGTCGGTGGAGTTCTACGCGAACAACGCGTCGGACCCGGGCGACTACCTCATCGGCGAGAAGATCAACATCAACGGTGACGGCACCCCGCTGCGCTACATGGACAAGCCGAGCAAGGACGGCGGCTCCGCGGACAGCTGGTACTCCGGCGTCGGCAACCTGGACGTCCACTACTCCTCGGGCCCGGCGAACCACTGGTTCTACCTGGCCTCCGAGGGCAGCGGCACCAAGGTCATCAACGGCGTCACCTACAACTCGCCGACCTCCGACGGCCTTCCGGTCACCGGCATCGGCCGGGACAAGGCGCAGCTGATCTGGTACAAGGCGCTGACCACCAAGTTCAACTCCAGCACGGACTACGCAGGGGCCCGCGCGGGCACCATCGCCGCGGCGACCGAGCTGTACGGCGCGAACAGCGCCGAGGTCAACAACATCACCGACGCGTGGGCGGCCATCAACGTCGGCGCCCGCCACGGCGGCGGCACCGACCCCGGTGGCAAGGTCTTCGAGAACACGGCCAGCGTGGCCATCCCGGACTACCCGGGTGCCGCGGTGACCTCGCCGGTGACCGTCTCGGGCATCACCGGCAACGCACCGGCCGCCCTCCAGGTCGGCGTGAAGATCACGCACACCTACATCGGTGACCTCCAGATCGACCTGGTGGCCCCGAACGGCACCTCGTACCGTCTGCAGAGCTCTTCCTCGGACTCGACGAAGAACCTCAACAAGACGTACACCGTCAACGCCTCCGCCGTCGCGGCCAACGGCGTGTGGAAGCTGAAGGTCCAGGACAAGGCGCGGCAGGACGTCGGCACCATCACCGACTTCAAGCTCACCTTCTGACCAGGCGGCTGGCCGGAAAGTGAAGGTGCCCGGAGCCCACAAGGCTCCGGGCACCGCCCATGTCCGGGCACGGACGGCCCGGGCTCAGCGCATGAGCACGCCCGCGCCCTCCCCGGTCGTCCCGGTCGGGCCGGCCACCAGCCCGAGCTCCGCGTGCGTCGCGAGACGGCGGTGGGCCGGCAGCACCCGGACCGTGTAGCCGAACGGACCCGTCCGGTCGAGCGCGAGGGGCCCCTCGTACATCCAGCGGCCCTCCAGGTCGGGGCCGCTCGTCGGCTTCAGCGGGAAGGTCTCGGCGTCCGCGATGGTGTCGGCCGCGTCCACCCGGCCCGCCACCGCCTGCACCTCCACGTCCTCGGGCCCCAGCTCCCCGAGCGCCACCCGGACCTTGAGCGCCAGCGTGGAGCCGAGCTCCGCGGTGCCGTTGGGGGCCGCCACCGGGGCCAGCGCCTCGACGTGGTCGACCGCGACCCGCGGCCAGGCACTCCGGACCCGCGCCTTCCACTGGGCCAACTCCACGGCGGTGGTGGCGTCGAGGGCCCGGTGGGCCGCGGCGGCCGGCGCGTACAGACGGGTCACGTACTCCCGCACCATCCGCCCCGCGAGCACCTTGGGGCCGAGCGTGGTGAGGGTCTGGCGGACCATTTCGATCCAGCGGTCCGGCAGCCCGGCCGCGCCGCGGTCGTAGAAGCGCGGGGCGACCCGGTCCTCGATGAGGTCGTAGAGCGCGTTGGCCTCCAGTTCGTCGCGCCGGTCCTCGTCGGTGGCCGCGCCGTCGGCGGTCGGGATGGCCCAGCCGAAGTCGGGCTCGAACCACTCGTCCCACCAGCCGTCCAGGACGGACAGGTTGAGGCAGCCGTTCAGGGCCGCCTTCATGCCGCTCGTCCCGCAGGCCTCCAGGGGGCGCAGCGGGTTGTTGAGCCAGACGTCGCATCCCGGGTAGAGCTTCTGCGCCATCGCCATGCCGTAGTCGGGCAGGAACACGATCCGGTGGCGCACCCTCGGGTCGTCGGCGAACCGCACCAGTTCCTGCACCAGGCGCTTGCCGCCGTCGTCCGCCGGGTGCGCCTTGCCCGCGACGACGATCTGCACCGGCCGGGTCGGGTGCAGGAGCAGCTCCATCAGCCGGTCCCGGTCGCGCAGCATCAGCGTGAGCCGCTTGTACGACGGGACCCGCCGGGCGAAGCCGATGGTGAGGACGTCGGGGCTCAACACCCCGTCGATCCAGCCGAGTTCGGCCGATCCCGCACCACGCTGGCGCCAGGAGGCGCGCAGCCGCTCGCGGGCCTCGACGACGAGCTGTTCGCGCAGCTCCCTGCGCAGCTCCCAGATCTCGGCGTCCGGGATGTCGGCGACCGCGTCCCAGCGCTCGGAGCCGCCCACGGTCAGCGCGTCCTCGGTGCGGGTCGCGCCGATCTGGCGGGCACCGAGCCGCATGACCTCGGGCGCCACCCAGGTGGGGGCGTGCACGCCGTTGGTGACGGAGGTGATCGGCACCTCCTGCGCGTCGAAGCCCGGCCAGAGCCCGGCGAACATCTCCCGGCTGACCGCGCCGTGCAGGGTCGAGACCCCGTTGGCGCGCTGGGCGAGCCGCAGGCCCATGACGGCCATGTTGAAGAGGTTGGGCTCGCCGCCCTGGTAGGTCTCCATGCCGAGCCGGAGGATCTTCTCCACGTCGACACCGGGCAGCTCGCCGTCGTCACCGAGGTGGCGGGCGACCAGCTCGCGGTCGAAGCGGTCGATCCCGGCCGGCACCGGGGTGTGCGTGGTGAACACGGTCCCGGACCGCACCGATTCGAGCGCGGCGTCGAAGTCGAGCCCCTCGCCCGCGAGTTCACGGATGCGTTCGAGCCCGAGGAACCCGGCGTGCCCCTCGTTGGTGTGGAACACCTCGGGCGCGGGGTGGCCGGTGAGGCGGCAGTAGGTGCGCACCGCGCGCACCCCGCCGATGCCGAGCAGCATCTCCTGGAGCAGCCGGTGCTCGCTGCCGCCGCCGTAGAGCCGGTCGGTGACGTCGCGCTCGCCGGGCGCGTTCTCCTCGACGTCGGAGTCGAGCATGAGCAGCGGCACCCGGCCGACCCGGGCCTGCCAGATGTTGGCGTGCAGGGCGCGCCCGCCGGGCAGGGCGAGCGAGACCCTGGCCGGGCTGCCGTCCTCCTCCCGCAGGAGCGAGACCGGCAGCTCGTTGGGGTCGAGCAGGGGGTAGTGCTCCTGCTGCCAGCCGTCCCGCGAGAGCGACTGGCGGAAGTAGCCGTGCCGGTAGAGGAGGCCGACCCCGATGAGCGGTACGCCGAGGTCGCTGGCGGATTTGAGGTGGTCCCCGGCGAGGATGCCGAGGCCGCCGGAGTACTGGGGCAGGGCCGCGGTGATGCCGAACTCGGGCGAGAAGTACCCGATGGCACAAGGGAGTTCGCCGCTCTGCTCCTGGTACCAGCGGCGGCCGTGCAGATAGTCGTCGAGGTCGTCGGCCGCGGCGGTGAGCCGACGCAGGAAGCGGCGGTCCTGGGCGAGCGAGTCGAGCCGGGCGGCGCCGACGGAGCCGAGCAGCCGGACCGGGTCCTCACCCGCCGCCCGCCAGCCGTCGGGGTCCACGGACTGGAAGAGTTCTCTGGTCTCGGTGTGCCAGGACCAGCGCAGATTGCGCGCGAGGTCGCTGAGCGGCCTCAGGGCGTCGGGCAGGACAGGGCGCACGGTGAATCGACGGATTGCCTTCACGCTTCCACCTTTGCAGGGGACGTACGTATCGGGGTGGGCACACCGCGATGTGCGCCCCTCCTTCACCCCCGAAGGTAGTGCCGACGCGCCCCGTCAACCACAGCGCCTCGCGGCCGGTCCCCCGGATTCCGCTTTCCCGCACCACCACCCTGATGGCCCGTCACGAATAAGCCATGCAGGCGGAGTTCACGTCGCCGCCGGGGGAACCCGGAGTGCTCATCTGTCCGAAACCGTTACGCGCAGGTAGTTAACAAGCTGCCGGAATGCCCACCCGTACACCGTGGAAGGCTCATCCGGTAACGCATTCCCGCAGTCTCTCCCGCACGCCATTCGAGTGAACGCGGACAGGAGCGGCCATGCCCGCAGCCGGTCAGCCGTCAACGGAGCAGCTAAAAAGGACAGATTCCCGCAAACGCGGCAAACCCTACCAATCACCCGCAGGTGAGCCCGTGAACCCGAACCCGTCAATCGGCCGCATTCCCGTCCTCGACGTACGCCCCGCCGTCGAGTGCGGCACCAGGCCCGCCAAGGCGGTGACCGGGGAGAGCTTCCAGGTCACCGCCACCGTCTTCCGCGAGGGCCACGACGCCGTCGCCGCCAATGTGGTGCTCAGAGATCCCGGTGGGCGCCCGGGCCCCTTCACTCCCATGCGCGAACTCGCCCCCGGCACCGACCGCTGGGGCGCCGAGGTCTGCGCCGGGGCCGAGGGCCGCTGGACGTACACCGTCGAGGCCTGGAGCGACCCGGTCGCGACCTGGCGCCACCACGCGGGCATCAAGATCCCGGCCCGCCAGGACACCGAGCTCGTCCTGGCCGAGGGCGCGGCGCTGTACGAGCGGGCCGCCGCCGGGGTGCCCAAGACCAAGGGCCGGCGCGAGGCGGTGCTCGCCGCGGTGGACGCCCTGCGCGATGCGAGCCGCACCCCCGCGGCCCGGCTCGCGGCCGCCCTCGCGCCGGAGGTGGACGCCGCCCTCGCCACCCACCCGCTGCGCGATCTGGTCACCGCCTCGGACCCGATGCCGCTGCTCGTCGAGCGCGAGCGCGCCCTGTTCGGCTCCTGGTACGAGCTGTTCCCGCGCTCGGAGGGAGCCGTGGTCAAGGCGCGCGGCAAGCCGGTCTCGGGCACCTTCCGCACGGCGGCCGAGCGGCTTCCCGCGGTCGCCGCGATGGGCTTCGACATCGTCTATCTGCCGCCGATCCATCCCATCGGCACCACCCACCGCAAGGGCGCCAACAATTCCCTGACGGCTAGGAAGTGGGACGTCGGCGTCCCCTGGGCGATCGGCTCGGCGGACGGCGGCCACGACGCGGTCCACCCCGACCTCGGCACCCTGGACGACTTCGACGCCTTCGTGGGCGCCGCCCGCGATCTGCGTCTGGAGGTGGCCCTCGACTTCGCGCTCCAGTGCTCCCCCGACCACCCCTGGGTGCAGAAGCACCCGGAGTGGTTCCACCACCGGGCGGACGGGACGATCGCGTACGCCGAGAACCCGCCGAAGAAGTACCAGGACATCTATCCGATCGCCTTCGACGAGGACATGCCGGGCCTGATCGAGGAGACCGTCCGGCTGCTGCGGTTCTGGATGGGGCACGGCGTGCGGATCTTCCGCGTCGACAACCCCCACACCAAGCCGGTGGTCTTCTGGGACAAGGTCATCGCCGAGATCAACGGCTCCGACCCGGACGTGATCTTCCTGGCCGAGGCGTTCACCCGGCCCGCGATGATGCACACGCTCGGCAAGATCGGGTTCCAGCAGTCCTACACGTACTTCACCTGGCGCAACAGCAAGCACGAGCTCACCGAATACGTCACCGAACTGGCGGGCGAGAGCGCGCCCTACATGCGGCCCAATTTCTTCGTGAACACGCCGGACATCCTGCACGGCTACCTCCAGGAGGGCGGCCGTCCGGCCTTCGAGGTGCGGGCCGTGCTCGCCGCGACCCTCTCCCCCACCTGGGGCGTCTACGCCGGCTACGAGCTGTGCGAGAACGCCCCGGCCAAGCCGGGCAGCGAGGAGTACCTGGACTCGGAGAAGTACCAACTCCGGCCCCGCGAATGGGAGTCGGCCGAGCGCTCGGGCCGCTCCATCGCTCCCCTGATCACCACCCTCAACCGCATCAGGCGTCGCCATCCGGCGCTGCGGCAGCTGCGCTCGGTCCACTTCCACGAGACGGACAACGACGCGCTGATCGCCTACAGCAAGCGCTCGGGATCGAACACCGTTGTGGTGGTCGCCAACCTCGACCCCCACCACACCCAGGAGGCCACGGTCTCGTTGGACATGCCGGCGCTCGGCCTCGCATGGGACGAGACCGTCCCGGTGCGCGACGAGCTCACCGGAGAGACCTACCACTGGGGCAGGGCCAACTACGTGCGCCTAGAGCCGGGCCGAGCGCCCGCGCACATCCTGGTCCTGCGACCGTCCCCGCCGATCGGAGGGTCACCCACACCATGATCGTCAATGAGCCCGTCCACGACACCTTCGAGGACACCCCCGCCAAGGACCGCGACCCCGAGTGGTTCAAGCGTGCGGTGTTCTACGAGGTGCTCGTGCGGTCCTTCCAGGACAGCAACGGCGACGGCGTCGGGGATCTCAAGGGCATCACCGCCAAGCTGGACTATCTGCAATGGCTGGGTGTCGACTGCCTCTGGCTGCCGCCGTTCTTCAAATCCCCACTGCGCGACGGCGGTTACGACGTCTCGGACTACACCGCCGTGCTGCCGGAGTTCGGCGACCTCGCCGACTTCGTCGAGTTCGTGGACGCCGCCCACCAGCGCGGCATGCGCGTGATCATCGACTTCGTGATGAACCACACCAGCGACCAGCACGAGTGGTTCCAGGAGTCCCGCCGGGACCCGGAGGGCCCCTACGGCGACTACTACGTCTGGGCCGACGACGACAAGCAGTTCCAGGACGCCCGGATCATCTTCGTCGACACCGAGACGTCCAACTGGACCTTCGACCCGGTCCGCAAGCAGTACTACTGGCACCGCTTCTTCTCCCACCAGCCCGATCTCAACTACGAGAACCCGGCCGTGCAGGAAGAGATCATCTCCGCGCTGCGCTTCTGGCTCGACCTCGGCATCGACGGCTTCCGCCTGGACGCCGTGCCGTACCTGTACCAGGAGGAGGGAACCAACTGCGAAAACCTTCCGGCAACGCATGAGTTCCTCAAGCGGGTACGGGTCGAGATCGACGCGAGCTACCCGGACACGGTGCTGCTCGCCGAGGCCAACCAGTGGCCCGAGGACGTCGTCGACTACTTCGGCGACTACGCCAAGGGCGGCGACGAGTGCCACATGGCGTTCCACTTCCCGGTGATGCCGCGCATCTTCATGGCGGTGCGCCGCGAGTCGCGCTACCCCGTCTCGGAAATCCTCGCCAAGACCCCGGCGATCCCGAGGAACGCCCAGTGGGGCATCTTCCTGCGCAACCACGACGAGCTCACCCTCGAAATGGTCACGGACGAAGAGCGCGACTACATGTACGCCGAGTACGCGAAGGATCCGCGGATGCGGGCCAACATCGGCATCCGGCGCCGGCTGGCCCCGCTGCTCGACAACGACCGCAACCAGATCGAGCTGTTCACCGCGCTGCTCCTCTCCCTGCCCGGATCGCCGATCCTGTACTACGGCGACGAGATCGGCATGGGCGACAACATCTGGCTCGGCGACCGCGACGCGGTGCGCACCCCGATGCAGTGGACGCCGGACCGCAACGCGGGCTTCTCCTCGTGCGACCCGGGCCGGCTCTATCTGCCCACGATCATGGACCCGGTCTACGGCTACCAGGTGACCAACGTCGAGGCGGCCATGGCCTCGCCGTCCTCGCTCCTGCACTGGACCCGGCGGATGATCGAGATCCGCAAGCAGAACCCCGCCTTCGGCCTCGGCTCGTACACCGAGCTGATGTCGTCGAACCCGGCCGTGCTCGCCTTCCTGCGCGAGTGCGGGGACGACCTGGTGCTGTGCGTGCACAACTTCTCGCGCTTCCCCCAGCCCACCGAGCTCGACCTGCGGGCGTTCAACGGGATGCACCCGGTGGAGCTGATCGGCGGAGTGCGCTTCCCCGCCATCGGCGAATGGCCCTATCTGCTCACCCTGGCCGGCCACGGCTTCTACTGGTTCCGGCTGCGGAAGGACCCCGTTTCCACCGCCGTTTCTCCCGCCGTTTCTCCCGCCATCGGCTGACCGTCGCCCGGGGCGGGGCGGTTTCCACCGCTCCGCCCGGGGCACTCTGAAAGCCGAACCCCGCGCGCCGCCGGACAGCTTCTCGTGCAATCCGGGACACTCTGCGCAAATCGATTGTGTGCCCGGGGAAAGGATGCGCCGCCATGCCGAAGGCCGCACCGCCCCGTACCACCGGCCTCCCAGCCACCCGGCTGCTGACCTCGCTCGCCCCGCTTCTGCACGAATGGCTGCCCCGGCAGCGCTGGTTCGCGGGCAAGGGGCGGCCCGTGACCGACTTCGTGCTGCTCACCGCGACCGAGCTGCTGCCCGGCTTCCTGCACCTGCTCGTCCGCGCCGAGCACGCGCCCCTGGCGCTGCCCGCGGATGCGGCGCCGGGGCCGGCCGACTGCTACCAGCTCCTGATCGGCGTGCGCGACCAGCTCCCGCCGCGGCTCGCCCCCGCCCTCATCGGCCGCGCGACCCAGGGCCCGCTGGCCGGGCGGACGGTCTACGACGCCCTCCAGGACCCGCAGTCCGCGGCCCTGCTCCTGGAGCGGCTGCGCACCCCGGGCTCGGTCGGCCCGCTCAGCTTCGAGCACGACCCCGAGGTGACGATCCCGCCGGGACTCGCGCCGCGCCTGCTCGGCGTGGAGCAGTCCAACTCCTCGCTGGTGTACGGAGATACGTTCATTCTCAAGGTGTTCCGGCGGGTGCAGCCGGGCGTCAACCCGGATCTGGAACTGCCGTGGGCCCTGGCCCGCCAGGGCTGTGCCCGGGTGCCGGCGCCCGCCGCCTGGTTCCGCACCTCCGAGCCGGAGGCGGCCACCCTCGGCGTGCTCCAGCCGTTCCTGCGCGGCGCCGACGACGGCTGGACCCTGGCGCTCGCCTCGCTCGCCCAGGACCGGCCCTTCACCCGGCAGGCGTTCGAGCTCGGGCAGGCCACCGCCGAGGTGCACCTGGCCCTGGCCGACGCCTTCCCGCCGGTCACCCTCGGCCGTCCGCAGACGGCCGCGATCGCCGCCGCGATGACGGAGCGCCTGGACGCCACCGCCCAGGCGGTGCCCGCGCTCGCGCCCCACGTATCCGGACTGCGGGCCGCGTTCGAGGCGGTCGCCGCCCTCGATTCGGCGGGCACGGCGCAGCGCGTGCACGGCGATCTGCACCTGGGCCAGGCACTGCGGCCCGCCGACGGGTCCTGGTCGGTGATCGACTTCGAGGGCGAGCCGGCCCGCCCGCTCGCCGAGCGCCGCCGCCCCCAGCCACCCGTCCGCGACGTCGCGGGCATGCTCCGCTCCTTCGACTACGCGTCCTGCACCGCGCGGCCCCCGAACCCGCAGTGGGCCAAGGAGTGCCGGGCCGCCTACTGCGACGGATACGCGGCCCGGGCGGGCTCGGACCCGCGCGACGCCCCCGAGCTGCTGCGCGCGTACGAGACCGACAAGGCGGTGTACGAGGTGCTCTACGAGGCCCGGCACCGACCCGACTGGCTGCCCGTGCCCATGGCGGCGGTCCGCCGTCTGGCCGGTGCCTGAACCCGCCCTGGAATGACGCCACTTGAGGAGGCCGACCCCGTGACCCCCCGCCCCGCCCGCAACTCCTCCGAGCCCGCTCCCGGCACCGCCGAACCCGTGGCGGCGGCGAAGCCCGCCAAGGCCCCGGCGAAGTCGGCCAAGGCGCCGGCCAAGGCCGCCAAGAAGCCGCCCGCGCCGCGCCGGGCCGCGAGTCGCGGCGTACGGCCCGCCCCCGCCCTGGACGCTGCGGAACGGGGCCGCCTGCTCGCGGGCGGGCACCACGACCCGCACTCCCTGCTCGGCGCGCATCCCCTGCGCGGCGGGGTGGTGTTCCGGGCGCTGCGCCCGTTCGCGGAGGCCGTGACCGTGCTCGGCAAGGGGCTGCGCGCCGAGCTCCACAACGACGGCGACGGGCTGTTCTCCGGGGTGCTGCCGCTGAGCGAGATCCCCGAGTACACCCTGCTCGTCAGCTACGCGGACGCCGAGATCGAGGTGCAGGACCCGTACCGCTTCCTGCCCTCGCTCGGCGACCTCGACCTGTATCTGATCGGCGAGGGCCGCCACGAGGAGCTGTGGACGGCCCTGGGCGCCCGCCCCATGAGCCACCAGGGCGTGACCGGCACCCGCTTCACCGTCTGGGCCCCCAATGCCCAAGGCGTGCGTGTGACCGGGGACTTCAGCTACTGGAACGGCACCGCGCACCCCATGCGTTCGCTCGGCTCGACCGGGGTGTGGGAGCTGTTCCTGCCGGGGGTCGGCGACGGGGCGCTGTACAAGTTCGAGATCATGCGGCCCGACGGCAGCCACACCCTGCGGGCCGACCCGATGGCCCAGCGCACGGAGGTGCCGCCCGCCAACGCCTCGATCGTCACCGAGTCGCACCACGTCTGGCGCGACCAGGAGTGGATGGCACGGCGGTCCGCGCGGCCGGTGCACGAGGCCCCGTTCTCCGTCTACGAGGTCCATCTGGCTTCCTGGCGGCCCCGTTTGACGTACCGCCAGCTGGCCGACCAGCTTCCGGCCTACGTCAAAGACCTCGGTTTCACGCATGTGGAGTTCCTGCCGGTGGCGGAGCATCCCTACGGCGGATCGTGGGGCTATCAGGTCACCGGCTTCTACGCGCCCACGTCCCGGATGGGCACGCCCGACGACTTCCGCTTCCTGGTGGACGCGCTGCACGAGGCGGGCATCGGGGTGCTCGTGGACTGGGTGCCCGCGCACTTCCCCAAGGACGACTGGGCGCTGGCCGAGTTCGACGGGCGCACCCTGTACGAGCACGAGGACCCGCTGCGGGCCGAGCACCCCGACTGGGGCACCCTGGAGTTCGACTACGGCCGCAAGGAGGTCCGCAACTTCCTTGTGGCGAACGCCACTTACTGGTGCGAGGAGTTCCACGTCGACGGGCTGCGGGTCGACGCGGTGGCCTCCATGCTCTATCTGGACTACTCACGCGAGCACGGCGAGTGGACCCCCAACGAGCACGGCGGCCGCGAGAACCTGGACGCGGTGGCGTTCCTTCAGGAGATGAACGCGACGGTCTACCGGCGCTGCCCGGGCGTCGTGACCGTCGCGGAGGAGTCCACGGCCTGGGACGGGGTGACCCGCCCCACCGACCACGGCGGCCTGGGCTTCGGCCTGAAGTGGAACATGGGCTGGATGCACGACTCGCTGGGCTACGTCCAGCACGAGCCGGTGCACCGCAAGTACCACCACAGCGAGATGACGTTCTCGATGGTGTACGCGTACAGCGAGAACTACGTACTGCCGATCTCGCACGACGAGGTGGTCCACGGCAAGCGGGCCCTGGTGTCGAAGATGCCCGGTGACTGGTGGCAGCAGCGCGCCACCCACCGCGCCTACCTCGGCTTCATGTGGGCCCACCCCGGCAAGCAACTCCTGTTCATGGGCCAGGAGTTCGCACAGGGCGCCGAGTGGTCGGAGGGCCACGGCCCGGACTGGTGGCTGCTCGACCCCTCCTACGGTGCGGAGTCGGACCACCGGGGCGTCCGCGACCTGGTGCGCGATCTGAACACGGTGTACGCGGCGCAGCCCGCGCTGTGGGAGCGCGACACCGATCCGTCGGGCTTCTCGTGGGTGGCGGGCGACGCGGCCGAGGACAACGTGTTCGCGTTCCTGCGCCACGACGCCTCGGGCGCCCCTCTCCTGTCGGTGTCCAACTTCTCTCCGGTGGTGCGGGCGGAGTACCGGCTGGGCGTGCCGGAGGGGCCTGGTGCCTGGCAGGAGGTCCTCAACACGGACGAGTCCCGCTACGGAGGAGGCGGCGTCGGCAACCCGGACCCCCTGAAGCCGGAGGCGACCGAGTCCCACGGCCGGCCCACCTCCCTCTCCGTGACGCTGCCGCCGCTGGCCACGGTCTGGTTCCGGCCGGTGTGAGCGGGCACCACCGCGCCCCGGCCGACGACGAGTCGGCCGGGGCGCGGTGGCATGTCCGGGGTCCTACGCCCGCTCGAACCGCAGGGTGCGCAGTTCGAAGGGGCGCAGGGTCAGCTCCACCGGGCCCGACGTCTGCTCCGCCTGCCCGAGCGGGCGCTCCAGGAGGTCGGTCGTGGTGACCGACGCCGTCGGGAAGCCCGGGGTCAGGGTGGCGCGGGCGCGGCCGCCGTGTGCCTCGTGGAAGCGGACGACCACGTCGCCGCTGCCGTCGTCCGCCAGCTTCACCGCGGTCACCACGACCGCGTCGTTGTCGACCTCGGCCAGCGGGGCGACCGGTCCGGCGCCGGGGAGCGTGCGCTCGGGAAGGTTCACGACGTAGCCCTCGCGCACCGCGTCCCCGATCGTCGCGCCCGGCACCAGCGCGTGCCGGAAGCGGTGCGGGCCCTGGTCGGTCTCGGGGTCGGGGAAGCGGGGAGCGCGGAGCAGCGAGACCCGCAGGGTCGTCGTCGTACCCGAGTCCTCGGGCCGTACCGTGCGCGTCACGTCGTGGCCGTACGTCGAGTCGGTGACCAGGGCCACGCCCCAGCCGGGCTCCTCCAGGTGCACGAAGCGGTGGTTGCAGGCCTCGAACTTGGCCGCCTCCCAGCTCGTGTTGGTGTGTGTGGCCCGGTAGAAGTGGCCGAACTGGGTCTCGGACGCGTACCGCTCTGCGTGCACGTCCAGCGGGAAGGCCAGCTTCAGGAACTTCTCCGTCTCGTGCCAGTCCACCTCCGTGACGATGTCCAGCCGGGACGCCCCGGGGGCCAGGGTCAGGGTCTGGGTCGCCTTCGAGGACCCGAACGAGCGGACCACCCGCACCGAGGCGCCCTCGCCCGCCGCCACCTCGTCCGCCTCGACCAGGTCGGTCACCGTGTTGCGGTAGAACGCGTCCACGTCCCACGCGTCCCACATGTTCGGGAAGTCGGGGTGCATCTGGAGCAGGTTCGCGGGGCGGCCGGGCGCGATCGTCTCCCGGCCGGCGGTGAGGTCGTACGCGGAGACGACGAGGCCGCGCTCGTCGACCTCCACCCGCAGGAGGCCGTTCGACAGGACGAAGCCGCCGTCCGCACGGTCCGACAGCTCGGCCGGCTCCTCGCCGGCCGGCACCGCTGCCCCGCCCGCCGCGATGCCGTGCCGTGCGTGCGGGGTCGCGTTGAAGACCAGGGTCTGAGTGCCCTCGCCCGCGAGCGCGCGCTGGGCCTTCTCGACGAGGCCGGTCAGCTCGGCAGCGACCGCCGCATACGTCTTCTCCGCCTCGCGGTGCACCCAGGCGATCGACGAGCCCGGCAGGATGTCGTGGAACTGGTGCAGCAGGACCGTCTTCCAGATGCGGTCCAACTCCTCGTAGGGGTAGGCGAATTCGGGCACGCGCACCGCCGCCGTCGCCGACCACAGCTCCGCCTCGCGCAGCAGGTGCTCGCTCCTGCGGTTGCCCTGCTTCGTCTTCGCCTGGCTCGTGAGCGTCGCCCGGTGCAGCTCCAGGTACAGCTCGCCCACCCACACCGGCGGGTTCTTGTACTCCTCCTCCGCCTTCGCGAAGAACTCGGCCGGGGTCTCCCACACGACCTGCGCACTGCCCTCCAGGTCGCGCAGACGGGCCGCCTTGGCGATCATCTCGCGGGTGGTGCCGCCGCCCCCGTCGCCCCAGCCGGTCGGCGCGAGCGAGTGCCGGGCGACGCCCTTGTCCTTGAAGTTCCTGGCCGCGTGGGCGATTTCACTGCCCTTCATGGCGCAGTTGTAGGTGTCGACCGGCGGGAAGTGCGTGAAGATCCGGGTGCCGTCGATGCCCTCCCACTGGAAGGTGTGGTGCGGGAACTTGTTGGTCTGCGACCAGGAGATCTTCTGCGTGAGCAGCCACTTGGAGCCCGCCGCCTTGATGATCTGCGGCAGGCCCGCGGCGAAGCCGAACGTGTCGGGCAGCCACGCCTCGTCGTTCTCCACGCCGAACTCGTCGATGAAGAACCGCTTGCCGTGCACGAACTGACGGGCCATCGCCTCCGAGCCCGGCATGTTGGTGTCGGCCTCGACCCACATGCCGCCGGCCGGTACGAACCGGCCGTCGGACACCGCCTTGACCACCTTCGCCCACACCTCGGGCCGGTGCTCCTTGATCCAGGCCCACTGCTGGGCCTGCGACATCGAGAAGATGAACTCGGGCTCGTCCTCAAGCAGGGCCGTCATGTTGGACGTCGTGCGCGCCACCTTGCGCACCGTCTCGCGCAGCGGCCACAGCCACGCCGAGTCGATGTGGGCGTGGCCCACCGCGCTGATCCGGTGCGCGGATGGCTCGGCGGGCGAGGAGAGGACCTCGGTCAGCTCCGAACGGGCCGCCGCGGCGGTGCCGTTGACGTCCTGGAGGTCGAGCGCGTCCAGGGCCCG
Source organism: Streptomyces xanthochromogenes (assembly GCF_014650455.1). Taxonomy (GTDB): domain Bacteria; phylum Actinomycetota; class Actinomycetes; order Streptomycetales; family Streptomycetaceae; genus Streptomyces; species Streptomyces xanthochromogenes. The sequence goes on from NZ_BMUZ01000007.1 coordinate 323,338, forward strand.
GTCCACCGCGCGCAGGACGTCCCAGCGCCGGCCGGAGTCGACGGGCAGCTCCGCCATCAGCTCGCCGAGCACCTCCAGGTCGATGACCAGGCGCCACACCGTCTCGTCGAACACCGCGAGGTCCATGCGGGTCAGCCGGTACAGCGGGTCGCGGTGCGAGGTCTCGATGTCGCCGAGGGCCGTCGGCACGAAGGGGTGGTAGTCGAGCAGGACCGGGTTGGAGGCGGCCTCGATGTGCAGGCGGACCTCTTCGCCGCCGTCGACCGGGGCGCCGATGCGGACCCACTGGTTGCGCGGGTTGAGGCCCTTCACCGGGGTGCCGTCGGGCCGATAGACCAGGCCCTCGCACTGGAAGCCCGGCATGTTCTCGTCGAAGCCGAGGTCGAGCAGGGCCTCCACCGACTTGCCCGCCCACTCCTCGGGCACGGTCCCGGTCACCCGGAACCAGCTGGTGCCCCAGGGCGGACCCCACAGGTCGCCGACCGCGACCGGCGTCACCGGCGCGGCCAGGCCCTCCTCCACCGGTACCGGTTCATCCGGCGCGTTCCAGACGGCGACCTCCAGCGGCACCGACTCCGGGTACACGGCGGGGCGGACGCGCTCGTCCAGAACGCGCTTGAGGCGGGCTTCGACCAGGCCGCGGTCGTCATGCATGAGGGTGCTCCGTTCGGATGGGTGGATCTACCGGGTGGGGACGGCGGGGGCCGGATGGGGCGCGGTGTGAGGATCCCCCGCCGTCCGTACGCCGAACCGGCCCGGCGGCCGGGCGCGGCTGGTACCGGCCCGGCGCAGGTGAGGTGTCACCGGACCTGGTCGGGGGTGACGACGTCGGTGATGCCGCGCGCCAGGAGGTGGGCCCGGTCGTCGGCGCGGGTGGCGAGGACGGTGGTGGGACGGGCGCCGTCCGCGGTGAGCCGGAAGAACGCCTCGAAGACGGCTCCCCCGGGTGCGCACGCGGAGCGGGCGGCCGGGTCCGCGGGCACGGCGAGCGCGGTCGTGCGGGGCGCGGGGGCGTAGGTGCGGGCTCCCTCGCGGAACGCGGCGGCGGCCCGGGCGAGCACCCGGGCGGTGTCCTTGGGCGTGCCGTCGTTGGTCAACAGGCCCAGCCCGTATTCGAGTTCGGGGAAGTCGGCGAGCTCGCGCGAGACGTCGTGCGAGCACCACCAGGTGATGCCCCACAGGTCGGGGCAGTCCAGGGCGTTCTCCACGGTCGCCTCGGTGAAGGCGGCCGCGTGCGCGGGCGGCACGAGGGGGGCCGGGGCGCCGACCTCCTGGAGCCAGACCGGCCGGTGCGGGTCGTCGGCCCACGCCTTGGACAGCTCGACGAGGTAGGCGGCGTGGTGCTCGCTCGGCACCGACGCACGGCCGTGGCGTTGCGCGGTGCCGTTGAAGACCCAGGAGTGCACGGCGGTCACGGCGCCGCGCCGGGCCGCCTGGGCCGGGGTGAACGGCATGTCGTCCTGGTACCAGCACGCGTCGTACTCGGCGTGCAGGTGCAGCTTGCCCGGCGCTCCCTCCGCGCAGGCCGCCAGCATCCGCTCCAGCCAGCGGTCGACCTCGGCCTCGGTGGCCCGGTCGGGGTCGGGGTGGGGCCCGGCGGAGAACTGGTTGACCTCGTTGCCGAGCGTCATGCCGATGAAGTTGGGCCGGTCGGCGAGGGCCGCCGCCAGGGTGCGCAGATAGGCGGCCTGCCCGTCGACGACCTCGGGGTCGGTGAACAGGTTGCGGCGGTGCCAGGTCCTCGTCCAGGCGGGCAGGAAGTCGAAGCTCGACAGATGCCCCTGGAGACCGTCGACGTTGACGTCGAGGCCGCGCTCGGCGGCGGCGTCCGCGAGGTCGACGAGCTGCTCGACGGCGCGGGGACGGATCAGGGTGCGGTTGGGCTGGAAGTACGGCCAGAGCGGGAAGACGCGTATGTGGTCGAGGCCGAGGGCCGCGATCGCGTCGAGGTCGGTCCGGACGGCATCCGGGTCGTAGTCGAGCCAGTGGTGGAACCAGCCTTGGCTGGGCGTGTAGTTGACGCCGAAGCGCGGGGCTGCCATGGGATGGACTCCAAGGTAGTTCTCTGGAAGGGGAGTTGAGGGTCCCGCGCGTGACGGGTCAGCCCTTGACCGCGCCTTCGCCGACTCCGCGGAAGAAGAACCGCTGGAGGCAGGCGAACATCACGATCAGCGGCGCGACGGCGATGATGGTGCCCGCCGCGACGATGCGCTGGTTGTTGGAGAACGTGCCTTGCAGGAAGTTCAGGCCGACGGTCAGCGTGAAGTGGTCCGAGTCCGAGAGGACGATCAGGGGCCACAGGAAGTCGTCCCAGGCGCCCATGAAGGAGAAGATCGCGACGACCGCGAGGGTTCCCTTCACGGCGGGCAGGGCGATCCTGGTGAAGCGCTGCCAGACGTTGGCGCCGTCGACGATGGCCGCCTCTTCGATCTCGTACGGGATGTTGTCGAAGGCGTTGCGCATGAGGAGCACGTTCATCGCGCCGATGCAGCCCGGCAGCACCACGGCGACCAGGGTGTTGTTCAGTTCCAGGGAGCGCATGGTGGCGAACTGGGCCAGCATGGTCGCTTCCATCGGCACCAGGAGCGCGAGCACGAAGACGATCGCGGCGACGCCCCGGCCCTTGAAGCGGAGCCGGGAGAGCGCGTAGCCGGCCATGGCCGCGCCGATCACGTTGGTCAGGACGTTGCTGACGGCCACCTTCACGGAGTTCAGGATGAAGTCCCAGACGGGGATGATGTCCGCGACGCCCCGGTAGTTGGCGAAGGTGGGGTGCTCGGGCAGCAGTCGGGGAGGCGAGGTGTAGATGTCCTCGGTGGTGCCCTTGAGCGAGGTCGACAGCTGCCACAGGAACGGCCCGATCATGATGAGCAGCACGATCACGAGTGCCGCGTACCGCAGGGCCCTGCGCCAGCGGGGGGCGCGGGTGCGACGGGGTGCGGCCGGGTGGTGGGTGACGGCGGCCATCAGCGGGTGTCCTTCCGGTCGGCCATCAGTCCTTGTCCTTCCGGTCGGCGCGCAGCACGAGGAGCATCAGGACCAGGGTCAGCAGGAACAGCACGATCGACATGGCCGAGGCGTAGCCGGTGCGGCCCTGGAGACCGGTGCCGGTCCGCTGGATGAGCATGACGAGGGTGGTGTCGGTGCCGCCGGGTCCCCCGGTCGGGCCGGCGATCATGAAGACCTCGGTGAAGACCTTGAAGGCGGAGACCGAGGAGAGCGCGCCGACCAGGACCATGGTGGAGCGCACGGACGGCATGGTGATGGAGACGAAGCGCCGGATCGGCCCGGCTCCGTCCACCTCGGCGGCCTCGTGCAGTTCCCTGGGTACGTTCGCGAGCGCGGCCAGATAAATGATCATGTAGTAGCCGAGCCCCTTCCACACCGTCAGGGCCATCGAACTGAGCAGCAGCAGCCACTGGTTGGACAGGAACGGCACCGGGTCGACGCCCACCAGGTGAAGGACGCCGTTGATGAATCCGCGGTCGTCCAGCATCCACACCCACATCAGGGCCACGACGACCACGGACGCCACGACGGGCGTGTAGTAGGCGGACCGGAAGAAGGCGATGCCGGGGATGTGGCGCTGCACCAGGAGGGCGAGCAGCAGCGGCAGCAGGACCAGGCACGGCACGACCAGGACCACGTACAGGGCGCTGTTGCGCAGGGCGACCCAGAACTGGTCGTCGTGCACGAGGGCCGTGAAGTTGTCGAAGCCGACGAATTCGCCGGTGGTCAGGGTGCGGGCGTCGGTGAACGACTTCCACACCGTGGCGAGGAACGGGTAGAGGTTGAAGGCGAGGGTGATCAGGAGTCCGGGGGCCAGGAACAGCCAGGGGCTGAACGCCTTGTGCGTACGGCCGGCGGGGCGGCCCGCGCGCCGGCCGGGGGCGGCGGTGCGCGGGCGGCCCGCGGCCCCCTTCGTGGCGACGGTCGGTGTCGAGGTGCTCATGACCGGGACCGCCGGGTGACGGGGGTGGAGGGGCTCATCGCTCGATCACCGGGTCACTTCTGCTGGATCAGCTTGGTCATCTGGTTGGCCGCGCTGTCCAGGGCCTGCTTGGGCGACTCCTTGCCCTGGAGACACTTGGCTGTCTCGTTGCGCAGGATCGTCTTCATCTCGTCGCTGAACAGCACCGGCGTGTAGTTGACGGCGGTCGGCAGCATCTTGGCCGAGGCGACCCGGATCTTGCCCTCCTCGGTGCCGTCGGCCTTCGTCCAGTACTCCTTGTCGAGCGACCCCTTGGTGCTGGGGAAGACGGCGACCTTGTGGCCGAAGTCCTCCTGGTTCTTCTGGTCCGTGACGAAGTGCGCGAAGGCGAGGGCGGTCGCGGCGTTCTTGCTCTGCGAGTTGACCGAGAGTCCCTGCAAGTACATGTTCTGCTTGCCAGTGTTGGTCGGTACGTCCGTGATGCCGAGGCTGTTGTAGAGCGACGGGGCGTTCTTCTTGAAGGTGTCCAGGTCGTGGGCGCTGCCCGGGTTCATGGCCACCTCCTGCTGGAGGAACTTCTGCCCGGCCGTCTCGGCGGTGAGCGTCAGCGCCTGCTTGTGGAGCCCGCCCTCCTTGAACATCGTCTGATACTTCGTCAGGAACTCGACGCCCTTGGCGTCGTTGAAGGTGAACTTCGTGCCGTCCTCGCTCATGATCTGGACGCCGTAGCGCCCGAAGTCCTCGACGGTCGGCGGCTGCGCGAGGGTGGCCTTGCCCTTCTGCGCCAACTGCCCGGCATCCGCGAAGAGTTCGTCGAAGGTCTTCGGCGCCTTGTCGGGGTCGAGCCCGGCGTCCTTGAACATGGACTTGTTGTAGAAGAGCGGGCCGGTGTTCAGGTACCAGGGGAAGGCGTACGAGCCCTCCAGCCCCGGCATGTCGAAGCCCTGCCAGGCGCCGTCCAGGTACTCGGGCTTGAACTTGGCGGCGACCTTGTCCTTGTCCAGGTTGAGCAGCGTCCCGGCCTTGGCGAGCGGATAGGCGAGGTCCGGGGAGAGGTTCACGACATCGGGGAGAGTGCCGGCGGTGGCGTCCGCGCTCAGCTTGTCGGCGTAGTTGTCGGCGGGCTGGTCGACCCACTTCACCGTGGTGCCGGGGTTGGCCTTCTCGAAGTCCTTGATGACGCCTTCGAAGTAGTCCTTGAAGTTGGCGCGGAGGTTCCAGGTCTGGAACTTGATCTCGCCCTCGACCTTCCCGTCGGTGGCCGACCCCTTGCCGCTCCCGCCGCCACCGCACGCGGTGAGCAGGGTGAGCGAGAGGGCGGCGCCGAGACCTACGGCCGTCCGGATCGCGACACTGCGATGAATGGACATGAGTGGCTGACTCCTTCGCCTCGTCCCGATGACGTTGCCGCACACCATGCAGCGCGAATTAATTGGCCGTCAATAGCGAATAAGTGGACCGATTGACTAAACGAGCAGGTCAGGGGCACTAAAAAGGACTAAAGTCCTGAATCTTTGCGGCTTACTAAGGCGGTTTAGTGCGATTCAACTAAACCGCGTTACCATCAGCGCATGAGCGAGATCGAAAGCGATGCGCCGCCACCCCGCCGCCCGACGATGAAGGACGTGGCCAGAGAGGCGGGCGTCTCCACGAGCGCGGTCTCCTTCGCGCTCAACAACCGTCCCGGGGTGTCCGATTCGACCCGGCGCAGGGTCATCCGGGTCGCGGACCGGCTCGGCTGGCGGCCCAGCTCGGCGGCGCGGGCGCTCTCCGGCGAGAGCGCGGGGGCCATCGGCATGGTGCTGGCCCGCCCGGCGGACAGCCTGGGCGGGGAGTCGTTCTTCCTCCAGCTCGTCTCGGGCATCCAGGCGAGTCTCGCGCCGCGGGACCAGGCGCTGGTGTTCCAGATGGTCGACGACGTCCAGGCGGAGTGCGAGCTGTACCGGCGGTGGTGGGCGGAGGGGCGGGTCGACGGGGTGATCGTGGTCGACCCCCGGGTCTCGGACCCGCGCCCCGAGACCCTCGCGGTACTCGGCCTGCCGGCCGTGATCATCGGCGGGATGGAGGCGCCGGGGAACCCTGACGCTCCCCAACTCCCGCGCCAGGCACGGCTTTCCAACATCTGGGCCGACGACTCCGGGGCGATGGATCTGATCGTCCGGCATCTGTACGGGCTCGGCCACCGCCGCATCGGTCACATCGCCGGTACGCCGGGCTACGCCCATACGGCTCGCAGGATCGCGTCCTTGCGGGCGGCCGCGCGGCGGCTGGGTCTGGAGCACGCGGTCTCCGTGACAACGGACTTCACGGACCGTCAGGGGGCCAAGGCCGCGCGGCGGTTGTTCTCGGCGCCGGTGCCGCCCACGGCCCTCATCTGCGACAACGAGGTGATGGCGGTGGCGGCGGTCAGCGTCGCGGCGGAGCGGGGCCTCCTGATTCCGCGGGACGTCTCGGTGGTGTCCTGGGAGGACTCCGTCATCTGCCACACCCTGCATCCGCAGCTGACGGCGCTGGTGCGCAAGGCCGACGAGTTCGGGGGGCGGGCGGCGTCCCAGCTCCTCGCCCTCCTGGACGGCGACGCGCCCCGCCAACTCCAGGATCCGCTGCCGCGGTTGCAGCCACGCGAAAGCACGGGGGCGCCTCCGGCTCAGGGTTTCGGGAGCGGGTGAGCCCAACCCCCTGGGGCTCCGCCCCAGACCCCGTTCGCGCCTGAACGGCGCTCGTCCTCAAACGCCGGACGGGCTGAAAGTGCCCCAGCACCGCGGCACTTGGGGGCGCGGGGAACTGCGCGACCAGCCACGCACGGTGGACGGGCGAAAGAGGAGCCAGGGGCGCGGGGAACTGCGCGAAGGGCCCCCGCGGCCCGCAGGCGTATCCCGGGGCCCGGGGGCGCAGCCCCCGGAAGCCCGCCCCGGCGTGCCCCGGACCCCTACGCGGTGGGCAAGTCGCCCAGGGCCGGGGGCAGGGGGCCAGAGGCCAGCACGCCCAACCGCTGCGTCGCCCGCGTCAGCGCGACGTACAGGTCGCTGACCCCGTACTCCCCCGGCTCGACCACCAGCACCGCATCGAACTCCAGGCCCTTCGCCTGACGCGGGTCGAGGAGGACGACCTCGCTCGTCAGGTCGGGCACGGGGCCGGACGACGCGTCGGGCAGGGCCGTCAGGAGCGCGGCGTGCAAGGGGGCCGGGGCGATGACCGCGAGGCGGCCCGCGCCCCGGTCGGCCGTGACGGCGTCCGCCACCGCCGACGCGAGCGCGTCGGGGGCGACCCGCCGCGCCCAGGGGCGTACCCCGGTGGAGCGGACGGAGCTCGGCGGCAGGAAGGACGGGTCGGCCGCCCGGCACACCGCGGCCGCCACCTCCATGATCTCCGCCGGCGTCCGGTAGTTGACCCCGAGACGGACGTGCTCCCAGTGCCCCGGCTCGACGTACGGCGCCAGAATCCGGTCCCAGGACCCCACCCCCGCCGCGTCCGCGGTCTGCGCGGGGTCGCCGACGAGCGTCATCGAGCGGGTCGGGCAGCGCCGCATCAGCAGCCGCCACGCCATCGCGGAGAGCTCCTGCGCCTCGTCGACGATGATGTGCCCGAACGCCCAGGTCCGGTCGGCGGCCGCCCGCTCGGCCGCACTGCGGTGGTCGGCCTCCTCGTGCCGCTCCGCCATCCGCTCGGCGTCGATGATGTTGTGCGCCGCGAGCACCTCGGACTCCTCGTCCTCGAACTCGTAGGACTCCGAGCCCGCGGAGAGGTCGAGCACACCCTGCGCGTAGGCGATCCGCTCCTGGCGCTCGGCCTCGGCCGCGGCCCGCGCCGCGCTGTCGTCCTCGCCGAGGAGCTCGGCCGCCTCGTCGAGCAGCGGGACGTCCCCGGGCGTCCACTCGCCGCCGTCCCGCTGGATCAACTTGGTTTCGGCGTCCGGGAGATGGGAGGGCGCGGCCAGGAAGTCGGCCACGAATTCCCGCGGCGTCAGCATCGGCCACAGCTCTTCGATCGCCGCGTGCACCTCACGGCTCGTCGCGATCTCCTTGCCCATCTGGGCGGCGTCGTCCGGGCCCAGCAGGTTCGGGCCGCCGAAGGGGTCGGCACCGATGCGCTCCACCAGCTGCGCCGTGAGCGCGTCGATGATGTGGAAGGCGAAGTGCGGCCGGGCCAGGTTGTGCGGGAGGCCGCTCTCGCGCGCCCGCCACCGGGCGTCCTCGGCCATCGCCCGGTCGAGCTGGAGCGCCCCGTACCCGTCGTGCGGAATCTCGGTGGCCCACTGGGGCACGGTCTGGCGGTCGCGCACGGCCGCGGCCAGCACCTCCGCCATCGCCGCCCGGCCCTTGACCTCGGCGGCCTCAGGGGTGTCGGAACCCGTGGCGTGCACACCGGGAAACAACTCGGACATCGTGGACAGGAGGACACCCGTCTCGCCGAGCGAGGGCAGCACATCGCCGATGTAGCCGAGGAACGCCGGGTTGGGTCCCACCACCAGCACGGCCCTGCGAGCCAGCAACTCCCGGTATTCGTACAGGAGATACGCCGCCCGGTGCAGCGCGACGACCGTCTTTCCGGTGCCGGGGCCGCCCTCCACGACGAGCACGCCGCGGTGCGGGGCCCGGATGATGCGGTCCTGCTCGGCCTGGATGGTCTGCACGATGTCGTGCATCCGGCCGGTGCGCGCGGCGTCGAGCGCGGCGAGCAGCACCTCGTCGGCATTGGCGCCCTCGTGCCCGGTGCGCTCCGAATCCGTCAGGTCGAGCAGCTCGTCGTGCAGCGCGGTGACGGTGCGACCCTCGGTGGTGATGTGACGCCTGCGCCGCAATCCCATCGGCGAATACCCGGTGGCGAGATAGAACGGGCGTGCCCTTTCGGCCCGCCAGTCGATCACAAGGGGCGTACGTTCCCGGTCGTTCCTGCGGATTCCGATGCGTCCGACGTGATGGGTGGCGCCGTCCTGAAAGTCGAGCCGTCCGAAGCACAGCCCGTTCTCGCCCGCGTTGAGGGCGCCGAGCAGGCCGGACTGCTCGGCGACCATCACATCCCGTTCCAGCCGGGCCTGCAGACCCGTGCCGACCTGGGACAACGCCGACTGCACCGCGACCTCGGCCTGATCCCGCAGCTGGTCGAGGCGGGCATAGAGGTCGGTGATGAATTGCTGTTCCTTCCGAAATTCCTCGGTTGACAATTCCACTCCTGACGCGATACAGTGCTTCCATAAGGCTTCTTCGTGACTTTATTATCAGAAGGCGCGAAACACTTAATATACGCAGGCGAACGCCCCGGATGTCAATTCATCCGGGGCTTTTTTGTGGGATCGCTCGGTCACCTATCGGATCACGTCGGCGAGCTCCTGCTGCAGCCGCCGCTTGGGGCGCGCGCCCACCATCGACTTCACCGGCTCGCCGTCGACGAAGACCATGAGGGTGGGCATCGACAGCACACCGTACTGCGCGGTCGTCGCCGGATTCCGGTCCACATCCAGCTGAACGATCTTCAGCCGGTCCGCCTCCTCGGCCGCCATCGCACTCAGCACGGGTGCCAGCTGCCGGCACGGCCCGCACCAGTCGGCCGTGAACTCCACCAGGACCGGCAGCGCCGACCCCCGCACCGCGTCGGCGAACGTCTCGTCCGTGACCTCGTCCACGCCTGCCGCCTTGATCATCACGTCATCCCCTTCGGTTCTCTGCCGTCCGCTGCCCCGTTCACATCCGGGGCCGCCGTCATGCCGCCCGGGCTCAACTCGCAGCGCGGTTCGGGTCCGCCCGGCTCCTTTGCCGTCGCCAGCACTTCCGCCCGCGCCAGCTCCGCACGGACCCGGGTGCGCACGGCACCGAGCTCGTCGATCAGCGCGTCGAGCTCGGCCAGCTTGCGGCGGTAGACCGCCAGCGACGCCGGACAGCTGTCGCCGGCCGGGTGGCCGGCCCGCAGACACTCCACGAACGGCCGGGTCTCCTCCAGGTCGAACCCGAAGTCCTGCAGGGTCCGGATCTGCTGGAGCAGCCGCAGGTCGTCCTCGTCGTACGTCCGGTAGCCGTTGCCGGTGCGGCGCGCGGCGAGCAGGCCGCGCGACTCGTAGTACCTGAGCGCGCGAGTGGTCGTGCCCGCCCGCGCCGCGAGTTCGCCGATGCGCATGACAAGGACGGTAAGCCTTCACGTCGACGTCAAGGCAAGCCCGCCCGGTGCCGAGCACACGGGACGGACCCGCCGCAGCCGGAGCGGATGAGACGGACCCCGATGCCGCCGGTGCGTGGGCGGTGGCCGATGCGTCGCCGGGGGCGACCGGCCCGCGGTGCGCCGGCCGGTCACGCCGACGAGCCCGGGCCGCGGCTCTGCGCCGGGCTCGGGCTCGTCGTGTCCGGCGCGCTCGGCGGCCGGGAGGTCGGGGCGGTCAGACCGACAGGGGCTCGTGCTCCGCGTTGTCCGAAGTCTGCTCCTGCTGCGCCTCGCCCTTGTCCCGGCGCGGCAGGAGGACGGCCACCAGGACGGTTCCCACGCCGAGGATGACCGCGCCGATGAGGCTGGTGCGGGCGACCGCGTCGGAGAAGGCGGAGCCGACCGCGTGGCTCATCTGCTGTGCGCCCGCGGCGAGTTGCTCGGCCTGGGCCTTGAGCTGGGCCGCCTGCTGCGGGGAGCCCGCGTGCATCGCCTGGGCGCCGAGCTGCTTGGCCTGCTCGCCGATGCCCTGGGCCACGGCGTAACCGGCGCCGACGGAGTCCTGCGCGGTGGCGAGGGCGGATGCGGGCAGCTTCGTGCCGGCGGTCGCGTCCGCGAGGTGCGAGGAGTACGACTTGGCGAGCACCGAGCCGAGGATGGCGATGCCGAGCGAGCCGCCGAGTTCGAGCGAGGTGTCGTTGACGGCACCGCCCACACCGAGCTCGGCCTCCGGGAACGCGCCCATGATCGCGTCGGTGCAGGGCGAGAGCGCGAGCCCGATGGCGACGCCCAGGATGATCAGCGGGGCCAGGAAGTCACCGTACCCGGAGCCGGAGTCGACCCGGGTGAGCAGGGCGAGCGCCACGGTTCCGGCGACCATGCCGGCCGTGACGGTGACCTTCATGCCGAGCCGCGGGGTCAGGAACCCGGTGAGTGCGGAGCCCACGAAGACCGCGCCGGCCAGCGGCAGCATGCGGATGCCGGTCTCGAGCGGGGTGTAGCCGAGCACGAACTGGAGGTGCTGGGTGAGGTAGTAGAACGCGCCGAAGACCGCGAGGAAGAACAGCGCGACGGCGAGCAGCGAGCCGGAGAACATGCGGTGCGCGAAGCGCCGTACGTCCAGGACGGGCCGCGGGTGGCGCAGCTCCCACAGGACGAAGACGAGGAAGCCGAGCCCGGCAACGACGGCGGCGCCGATCGCCTTGATGTCCCAGCCGAAGTGCGGGCCCTGGATGATCATGTAGACGAGCGCGCCGACCGACACGACCGAGAGCAGGCCGCCGACGTAGTCGATGCGGTCGTGGTGGGCGGCCTTCGACGGCGGTACGAGCACGAACGCGCCGACGACCGCGAGCAGCGCGATCGGCACGTTGATCAGGAACGTCGAGGCCCAGCCGTGGTTCTCCAGGAGCGCGCCCGCCACCAACGGCCCGGCGGCGATGGCGATTCCGGCGGTCGCGGTCCACAGCAGGATCGCCTTGGCGCGCTCGGCGCGCGGGAAGGTGGAGGCGAGCAGCGACAGGGTCGCGGGCATGATCAGCGCGGCGCCGACGCCCATGACGGCCCGGGACGCGATGACGCCGGTGGAGCTGTCGACGAGCGAGCCGGCCACGGAGGCGCCCGCGAAGACGAGCAGGCCGAGCACGAGTGCGCCGCGCCGGCTGTACTTGTCGCCGATGGCGCCGAGCAGCAGCATCAGGGCGGCGTACGGAACGGTGTAGCCGTCGATGACCCACTGCAGGTCGGAGCTGCTGAGCCCCAGGTCCTTGGTCATGTCGGGGGCGGCGACGGTGAGGGCGGTGTTCGCCATCACGATGATCAGCAGGCTGAGGCAGAGCACGAGCAGCGCCCACCAGCGTCGCCGATAGGGCGCCCCCATCTTCTCGACGGGCTGGTTGATGACGAGACCCACGATGTCTCACCCTTCCTCGGTCTTGCTTCCCCCGAGGCCTGTCGCCCCCGGGGCCCCATCGGGGTTGATCCACATCCACTACTTGCACATGGCTGTGCAATTACACAACGCTGTGCAATTTACGCCCCTGCACGGCGCTGTGCAAAATGGGGGCGTGACAGCAACCCCAGCCGCCCCCTCGGGGGGCCGCGCCGACGCGAACCGCCGCCGCATCATGGAGGTGGCCTTCGCCGAGCTGGTCCGCGACCCGGACGCGTCGATGGACCAGATCGCCCGCGCGGCGGGGGTCGTACGGCGCACGGTGTACGGGCACTTCCCGAGCCGGGACGCGCTGATCGCGGCCCTGGTGGACGAGGCGGCGGAGACGGTCGCGGACGCGCACCGCGAGGGGCGCGACGGCATCACGGACCCGGCCGAGGCACTGGCCCGGGCCACCCTCGCGGTCTGGGAGATCGCCGACCGCTACCGGCTCCTGGTCGCCCTGGCCCAGCGGAGCGTCACCATGGCGGGCATCAAGCAACGCCTCGCCCCGGTTCGCAAGGAGTGCGTGGATCTGCTCCAACTCGGCCTGTGCGAAGGGGTGTTCACCTCTCCCCTGCCGCCCGCCGCCCTCGCCTATGTGCACGAGCAGTCCCTGTTCGGCCTCATGGAGGCGGTCAACGAGGGCGCCCTGCCGGCGGCGGAGGCGGGCCGTTCGGCCGCGACGACCCTGCTGCTCTCGGCCGGCGTCCCGGCGGACCGCACGGCCGCGATCGTGGCGGCGGCACTCGATCGCCACCAGCCGACGGACGACAGCCGGTAGCCGACCGGCGACAGCCGTGGCCGGTGAGCCCGCATCCGGCGCCCGGCACCCCCGCCGCCCCGGCGGCGGACTCTCGACCGGCACCCCAAAAGCCCACGCCCCCGAACATCTTTCGGGGGCTTCTATAGCAAGCCCGTAGAACACCCGTAGCCCGTGGGGCGACAGTGACGGCACGTCACTCACCGCTCTCCCCACGGAGGTTCAGGATGCGCCGTCGTACCACCCTGAGCATGACCGCGACCGCGGCACTCACCCTCGCCGCCCTCGCCACCGCCCCGGCCCAGGCCGCCCCGGCCGACAAGGCGCAGGTGCTCGCCTCCTTCACGCAGACCAGCGCGGCCAGCTCCAACTCCTGGCAGGCCGCCCACAACGACCAGGCCCGCTGGTCCGCGTACGGCTTCGACTGGTCGACGGACTACTGCTCCAGCTCCCCCGACAACCCCTTCGGCTTCCCCTTCAAACTGTCCTGCGCCCGGCACGACTTCGGCTACCGCAACTACAAGGCGGCGGGCCAGTTCCCCGCGAACAAGGCCCGCGTCGACAGCGCCCTGTACGAGGACCTCAAGCGCGTCTGCAACGCCTACAGCAGCGCCAAGAAGGCGTCGTGCGACGCGACGGCATGGACCTACTACCAGGCGGTGAAGGCCCTGGGCAGCTGACGTTCACCCCGTGCACGGCGTCCGGGCCCCTCCCCGCGCCGCCCCCGGTTCGCCCCGGCCGAGCCGGGGCGGCAGCATGGGGACCGTGACGCACGTACCGCAGGACGAGTCCGAGCACGGCTCCGCGCACCGGCCGGTGCCCGCATGGCAGCGGGTCACCCGAGGAGAGTCGCGGTGGGCGTCGGCGGTGGCCGTGCTCGTCGCCGTCGCTCTGCAGTGGACACTGCCCGAGCGGCTGACCATCCACCCCGGTTGGCTGCTGCCCGCGCTGGAGATCGCGCTCATCGCGGCGCTGATCGCGGCCAACCCCCTGCGCATCGAGCGGGCCTCGCGGCTGTCCCGGATCGCGGGGCTCGTGCTCATCGCCTGCATCAGCGCCGCCAACGGCTGGTCGGCGGTGCGGCTCGTGGTCGGGCTCGTCCGGGGGCAGGAAGGCCACGACGCCGCCGCCCTGCTCGTGACGGGCGGCGGCATCTGGCTGACCAACGTGATCGTGTTCGCGCTCTGGTACTGGGAGTGGGACCGGGGCGGTCCGGTCGCCCGGATGCACGCGACCCGGCTCTTCCCCGACTTCCTCTTCCCGCAGATGCAGAGCCCCGAACTGGCCCCGCCCCACTGGGAACCGGCCTTCCCGGACTATCTGTACCTGTCGTTCACCAACGCCACCGCGTTCAGCCCGACCGATGTGATGCCGCTGAACCGCTGGGCGAAGATGCTGATGATGCTGCAGTCCGCCGTGTCGCTGCTGACCGTCGTGCTCGTGGTCGCCCGCGCGGTCAACATCCTCGACTAGGCACCCTCGACACTCCTAGTTGGGCACCGGGGAACTGGCCGCCGGGGAAGCCGGCTTCGGCTCCTCTCGCTGCTCCGGCACCTCGGGCTCACCCGCCGTCAGCATCCGCTCGTCGAACGGCAGGCGGCCCGCGAGCACCTCCGCGACGCGGGCCTTGTCGATCTCCTTCGTCCAGGTGCCGACGAGGACACAGGCCACCGCGTTGCCCGCGAAGTTGGTCAGTGCCCGCGCCTCGCTCATGAACCGGTCGATGCCGACGATCAGGCCGACGCCGTCGACCAGTTCGGGGCGGTGGGACTGGAGGCCGCCGGCCAGAGTGGCCAGGCCCGCGCCCGTGACACCGGCCGCGCCCTTCGAGGCGATGATCATGAAGAGCAGCAGGGAGATCTGCTCGCTCGCGCCCAGCGGCTTGCCCATCGCGTTCGCGATGAACAGCGAGGACATCGTCAGATAGATCGCGGTGCCGTCCAGGTTGAACGAGTAGCCGGTCGGCACCGTGATGCCGGCCACCGAGCGGCTCACCCCGAGGTGTTCCATCTTCGCGATGAGCCGCGGCAGCGCCGACTCCGACGAGGACGTGGACAGGATCAGCAGGAACTCCCTGGCCAGGTACTTCAGGAGGCCGAAGATGTTCACCCCGGTCATCAGCTTCAGGATCGCGCCGAGCACCACGAACACGAAGAGGGCACAGGTGACGTAGAAGCCGATCATGATGACGGCCAGCGCCTTGAGGGCGTCCACACCGGTCTCGCCGACCACCCCCGCGATCGCGCCGAACGCACCGATGGGCGCCACCCACATCACCATCGCCAGGATGCGGAAGACGAGCCGCTGGATGTGCTCGATGCCGCGCAGCACCGGCTGCCCCGCCGAGCCGAGCGCCTGCAGCGCGAAGCCGGCGAGCAGGGCGATCAGGAGGGTCTGGAGGACCTGGCCCTCGGTGAAGGCGGACACCATCGTTTTGGGGATGATCGAGAGCAGGAAGTCCGCCGTGGACTCGCTGGCCCCGGCGGCCTGCTTGGCCCCGGCGTGCCGGGCCGCCTCGGTCAGGTGGAGGCCGGAGCCGGGCTCCAGGATGTTGCCGACCACCAGGCCGATCGCGAGGGCGACCGTCGACATGACGAGGAAGTAGCCGAGTGCGAGGCCGCCCACGGCACCGACCTTGGCGGCCTTGCGCACCGAGCCGACGCCGAGCACGATCGTGCAGAAGATGATGGGCGAGATCATCATCTTGATCAGGTTCACGAACCCGGTGCCGATCGGCTTCAGCTCGACGGCGACCCCCGGCGCCGCGAAGCCCACGACGATGCCGAGGATCACCGCGCCGATCACGGCCAGGTAGAGGTAGTGGGTCCGTTCCCGGCGGGCGGGGGCGGCTGGCTCTGCCACGGGATTCTCCTTCGTTGCGGCTCCGTTGCGGCTGCGGCCATGTCCCGATGGCCCTTCAGCGATCCCCGCGACTATCCAGCAGACTGTGACGCCGGTCACCCTTACGTGCATTTCGTTCATGCGGATTCAGCCAGCACACTGACCGGATGCGCCTTCCCGGACCCCGCTCGCTCGCCGGCCAGCTCTTCGCCATGCAGGTGGTTCTGGTCGCCGCGATCGTGGCGGGATGCGCGCTCTTCTCATACCTGGCCGACCGCCGCCAGGCCGAGGAGACCGCGCGGCGCCAGGCGGTCGCGACCGCGACCTCGGTCGCCGCCTCGCCCTCGGTGGTCGAGGCGGCCCGCACCAAGGACCCCACCGCCGCCCTCCAGCCGTACGCACAGACCCTGCTCTCCACGACCGGCGTCGACTTCGTCGTGGTGATGGCCCCGGACGGCACCCGCTGGACGCACCCCGTGCCGGGCGAGATCGGCCGGACCTACCTCGGCGACACCGCCCCCGCGCTGCGCGGCGAGACGTTCACCGAGACGCACATGGGGGTGCTCGGCCGTTCCGTACGGGTCGTGACACCGGTTCGCGACCCCGATGATCATGGCCGGATCACCGCGCTCGTCAGCGCGGGCATCACCATCGACCGGATCAGCGAGCAGGTGCGCAAACAGCTGGTGGCGCTCGCCGGCATGGCGGGCGGCGCGCTCGCGCTCGGCGGCCTGGGCACGTACGTGATCAACGCGCGGCTCCGCCGGCACACCCACGGCATGAACGCGGCCGAGCTGAGCCGCATGCACGACTACCACCAAGCCACCCTGCACGCCGTGCGCGAGGGGCTCCTGATGCTGGACGGCCGGCGGCGGATCGCGCTGATCAACGACGGGGGGCGCGAGCTGCTCGGGCTCCACGAGGACGCGGTGGGCCGCCCGGTGGCCGAACTCGGCCTCCCCGCCGCCCTCGCCGGGGCACTGCTCGCCTCCGAACCGCGCGTGGACGAGGTGCACATGACGGCCGACCGGATCGTGGTCCTCAACACCCGGCCGGTCTCCTCCGGCGGGCAGCGCGGCACCGTGGTGACCCTGCGCGACCACACGGAACTCCAGGCGCTCTCGGGCGAGTTGGACTCCGAGCGGGGCTTCACCCAGGCGCTGCGCGCCCAGGCGCACGAGGCCGCGAACCGGCTGCACACGGTGGTCTCGCTCATCGAGCTGGACCGCGTCCAGGACGCCGTCGAGTTCGCGACCGCCGAGCTGGAACTGGCCCAGGCGCTCACCGACCAGGTGGTGACTGCGGTCGGCGAACCGGTGCTCGCCGCACTGCTCCTCGGCAAGGCGGCGCAGGCCAACGAGCACGGCGTGGCACTGGTCCTCACCGAGGGCAGCGCGATCGGGGACGGTCTCCTGCCGGACTCGCTGCCCGGCCGCGATCTGGTGACCGTCCTCGGCAACCTCCTCGACAACGCGGTGGACGCGGCGCAGGGCAGCGCCGCCGCCGAGGTCGCCGTCACGCTCACCACCGAGGACGGCGACCTCGTGGTGCGGGTCGCGGACAGCGGGCCCGGCATCGATCCGGCCGCCGCCGAGGCCGTGTTCGAGCGGGGGTGGTCGACGAAGAGCCCGGGGCGCGGCCTCGGCCTGGCCCTGGTGCGGCTCGCCGCGGCCCGGCACGGGGGCACCATCGAGCTCGACCGAAGTCCTTACGGAGGCGCCGAGTTCACCGTGCGGCTGCCCGTGGAGCAGGGAGTGCGCGCATGATCCGGGTGCTGGTCGTCGAGGACGATCCCGTCGCCGCCGAGGCGCACCGGCTCTATGTCGGCCGGGTGCCAGGCTTCACCGCGGTCGCGGTCGCGCATTCGCGGGCCGAGGCGCTGCGCGCGCTGGAGCGGACCGAGGTGGACCTGCTCCTGCTCGACCTGTATCTGCCGGACGGGCACGGCCTCCAGCTCGTGCGGTCGCTGCGGGCGGCGGGGCACAGCGCCGATGTGGTGGCGGTGACCTCGGCGCGGGACCTGACGATGGTGCGCGAGGGCGTCTCGCTCGGGGTCGTGCAGTACGTGCTGAAGCCGTTCACGTTTCCGACCCTGCGCGACCGCCTCGTGCGGTACGCCGAGTTCCGGGCGGCGGCCGGGGAGGCGAGCGGGCAGGAGGAGGTCGACCGGGCGCTGGCCGCGCTGCGCGCCCCGCAGCCCTCCGCGCTCCCCAAGGGGCTGAGCGCGCCCACGCTGCAGGCGGTCACCCGCACGTTGCGCGAGACTCCGCAGGGGGTGACGGCGACGGAGGCGGGGCTCGCGGTCGGCATCTCGCGGATCACCGCGCGCCGCTATCTGGAACATCTGGTCACCACCGGCCGCGCCGAGCGCACGCCCCAGTACGGCCAGATCGGCCGGCCCGAGTTGCAGTACCGCTGGCTCAACTCCACTCGCCCGCACGGCGGTTGACAAGGTTGTCAGCCGGGGTGGGCGCGGGGTTGACCTTGTCCGCGGGCGCCCTTACCTTCACCGGGCAGCCAAGTGCGGCCGTGGCCACGACCGCACGCCCGGCCCGAGGAGGTCGTGCCCGTGCGCCCCACCGCCCCCGCCGCAGCCCCCGTGTCCCGCCCCCACCCGTGTCGCCGAGCGGCGTACGGACACCGGCTCTCCCTGATCCTCGCCGCCGTCCTCGCCGCCGGAGCGCTCGCCGGCTGCGGCGGCTCCGGCAGCGACCCCGACACCGTGAAGATCGCGTACAACCGCTCCACCGACAACAAGATCCGCTTCAAGGACGCGTTCCTGGCGGACGTCAAGAAGCAGTTCGAGCAGGCCCACCCCGGCAAGAAGGCCGAACTCGTGCCGATCCAGGCCGCCGACAACGACTACGCGGCCAAGGTCCAGCAGATGATGCGCTCGCCGAAGACCGCCCCCGACCTGGTCTACGAGGACACGTTCCGCATCAACGCCGACATCGGGGCCGGCTATCTGCGCCCGCTGGACGACTATCTGTCCTCGTGGGACCAGTGGGGCCAGTTCGTCGACACGGCGAAGGCGGCGGCGAAGGCCGAGGACGGCAGGACGTACGGGGTGCCGGACGGCACGGACACCCGTGGCCTGTGGTTCAACAAGCAGATCTTCGCGAAGGCGGGCCTGCCCGCGAACTGGCAGCCGAAGAACTGGGCGGAGCTCCTGGACGCCGCCCGCACGATCAAGGAGAAGGTGCCCGGCGTCATCCCGCTCAACGTCTACACGGGCAAGGCGGGCGGCGAGGCGTCCGCCATGCAGGGCCTGGAGATGCTCCTGTACGGGACCGGCGCGAACCCGCTGTACGACCCGGCGGCCAAGAAGTGGGTCTCGGGCACCCAGGGCTTCAAGGACGCGCTCGACCTCGTACGGACGGTGTACGCGGAGAAGCTCGGCCCCGACCCCTCCGACGCCCTCGACCCGAACGTGGGCACACATCTGGCGACGGACTGGATGCCGAACGGCAAGCTGGCCATCGCCCTCGACGGCTCCTGGCTCGGCCAGAACTGGATCAACAAGGGCCCCAAGGAGTGGCCGGCCTGGTCGACCACGCTCGGCCAGGCGGCGATGCCGACCCAGTACGGCCAGGCGCCGGGCAAGGTCTCGATGTCGGGCGGCTGGACCTGGGCGATCCCCGCTAAGGCGGCCAACCCGGCTCTCGCCTTCGACTTCGTCAAGACCCTGCAGACGAAGGAGAACGCGGTCGAGTGGGACGTGGCGGACGCGCAGATCGCGGTCCGCACGGATGTCGCCGCCGACCCCACGTATCTGCGCTCCATGCCGGGCATCACCTTCTTCACCGGCCTCGTCCCCCTCACCCACTACCGGCCCGCGCTCGCGGTGTACCCGCAGGTGTCGACGGCGATCGGCGAGGCGATGGAGTCGGTCACGACCGGCGGCTCGGCGGCCGCCGCCTCGAAGGCCTACGACGACCGGCTCAAGTCGATCGTGCGGGGCGCGAGTTGAGCGCCTTCGCATCGGCGCGGGGCGGACCGCGGTCCCGTGCGGGGCGCTGGCTGCCGATCGCGCCCGCGACGCTGCTCCTGCTGCTCTTCCTCGCCGGGCCGATCGGCTACTGCGTCTACATCGCCTTCACCGACATGCAGCTGACCGGGTCGTCGGCGGTCGACTTCGTCGGCCTCGCCAACTTCCGGCGGGCGTTCGCCGACCCGGCGTTCCGCAACGCCGTCCGGCTCACCCTGGTCTTCACCGTCCTGTCCTCGCTCGTCGGCCAGAACACGCTCGGCCTGGCGCTCGCGGCCCTGATGCGACGGGCCTCGCGCCCGGTGCGGACCGTGACGGGGGCGCTGGTGATCACGGCCTGGGTGCTGCCGGAGATCGTGGCGGCCTTCCTCCTTTACGCCTTCTTCCGGCGCGAGGGAACACTGAACGCGATCCTCGGATGGCTCCATCTCCCCACCCAGAACTGGCTGTTCACGCTGCCGATCCTCGCGGTGTCGTTCGCCAACGTGTGGCGCGGCACCGCGTTCTCGATGCTGATCTACTCGGCCGCGCTCGCCGAGATCCCGCGCGACATCGAGGAGGCGGCGGAGGTCGACGGGGCGGGCGGGGCGCGCCGGTTCTGGCACATCACCCTGCCGATGATCCGCCGCTCCATCGGCACCAACCTGATGCTCAACACCCTCCAGACGCTGTCGGTCTTCGGCCTCATCTGGGCGATGACCCGGGGCGGCCCCGGAGACCGCAGCCAGACGCTGCCGGTGTTCATGTACGACCAGGCGTTCCTGAAGAGCCTGATCGGCTACGGCACGGCGGTGGCCCTGCTGCTGCTCTTGGTCGGCTCGCTGTTCTCGGTGGTCTATCTGCGGCTGATGAGGGTGGACGTGTGAGCGCCCGCGGCGGACGCGGACCGGCCGCCGTCCGGCACCGGTCGGCCCGCACGGGCCGGGTGCGCCGCCGCACCCGGCAACGGCTCGCCGCCGACTGCGCCCTGCTCGCGGTCGCGGCGGCCTTCGCGGTACCGCTGCTCTGGCTGCTCCTCGCCTCCGTGGACACCCAGGCGGACCTGCGGGTCCGGCTCCCGCGTTCGGCGACCGCGGACAACTTCTCGGCCGTCCTGACCCCCGACATCACCTTCACGCCGATGCTCAACAGCCTGGTGCTGTGCGGGAGTTCGACGCTGCTCACGGTGGCGTGCGCGGCGCTCGCGGCATATCCGCTCTCGCGCTACCGCTCGCGCCTGACCCGCCCGTACCTGCTGACGATCCTGTTCACGACGTGTCTGCCGATCACGGCGGTGATGGTGCCGGTGTACGGCCTCTTCGTCCAGGTGAACCTCATCGACACGACGTCCGGCACCGCACTGTTCCTCGCCACTTCCCAACTCCCCTTCGCCATCTGGCTGATGAAGAACTTCATGGACGGGGTGCCGCTCGCCCTGGAGGAGGCGGCCTGGACGGACGGGGCGTCCATGCCGCAGACCCTGGTGCGGGTGGTGCTGCCGCTGATGGGCCCGGGAGTGACCGTGGTTACGGTCTACACCTTCATCATGCTGTGGGGGAACTTCTTCGTCCCCTTCATGCTGCTGCTCTCCCCCGACCGGCTGCCCGCCTCGGTCTCCATCTTCACGTTCTTCGGCAACTACGGCTCGGTGGTCTACGGCCAGCTCGCCGCCTTCTCGATCCTGTACTCCACGCCGGTGCTCCTGCTGTACGTGCTGATCGCACGGCGGCTCGGCGGAGGTTTCGCGCTGGCCGGCGGGGTGAAGGGTTAGCGTGGGCGAGCACACGCTTACCCAACCCTTAGGTAACCCGGACGCCACCAAAACCGTACTTTCCTCCAATTCACCTTCTTTGGTGGAACACACCGTAGGCAGATGTCACTTACCGTCCTACGGTGTGCGCGTGCACCCCACCCCACCCTTCAATGCCCTCGCGGCCCGCCGACTGCGAGAGGCTCTGGGCATGGCCCCCGGCCACGTCGCCTACGGCATGCGCGCCCAGTACGGCCTGTTGGTGTCACCGGACACCGTGATGGCGTGGGAGCGGGGGCTCGCGGCGCCCGAGGCGCGCGAGCTGACCGCGCTGGCCGGTGTTCTGTGGTGCTCCCCCGGCGATCTGATGGCGGCCGCCTCCACCCTGCGCGAGCACCGCCTCGCCCGCGGCCTGAGCCTGGAGGACATGGCCCGCCGGGTCGGGCTCGACGTCGGGGCGTACCGGCGCATGGAGGACGCGGGGCGCTGGCGCGGCAACGAACGCCAGTCGGCGGCGCTGGCCGATCTGCTCCAGCTGTCGCTGCGCGACTACGTGACGGCCACCGGCCAGAACGACGACCTCGCCGAGCTGTTGCGCGGCGCGGTGACCACGCGCTGGCAGGCGTACGTCAAGCCGACGTCGAAGCTGCTCCCGCTCTCCAAGCAGCATGTGGAGGGGGTGCTCGACCAGCTCCACACCGAGTACCAGTCGCACATGGTCGCCACGCTCAACTGGGGCTCGGACAACGACACCGGGGACGCGGGGCGGGACTTCCTCGACCGCATCGTCGACCGGTTCTGGGAGCTTGCTCACGGGTAGCTCCGCCGGGGTGCGCCGAGTTGCGCGAGTTGCGTCCCCGGGTCCGCCGCGGCTGGCCGCGGAGCTCCCCGCACCCCTTTCCCGAGGGACCTTCGGCCCCCGTAAAAGGGGACCGCGGTCCCGCTTCGTCCGCTAGAAAACCGACTCGGCCTCGTACATGCGGTTGTCCGGGACCGTCTTCAGGGTCGTCACCGCGTGGGCCAGCGGGGCCATCACGATGTCCGTGCCGCGCAGCGCCGTCATGTTGCCGAACTCGCCGCGGTGCACGGCCTCCACCGCGTGCCAGCCGAAGCGGGTCGCGAGGACGCGGTCGTAGGCGGTCGGGACGCCGCCGCGCTGGACGTGGCCGAGGATGACCGGGCGGGCCTCCTTGCCCAGGCGTCGCTCCAGTTCGACGGCCAGCCGGTTGCCGATGCCGGCGAAGCGCTCGTGGCCGTACTGGTCGATCGCGCCCTTCTCGTACGGCATCGATCCGTCGGCGGGATGGGCGCCCTCGGCGACGCAGACGACCGCGAACTTCTTGCCGCGTGCGAAGCGCTCCTCGACCATCTTGACCAGGTCGTCGACCTGGAAGGGCCGCTCGGGCAGGCAGATGCCGTGGGCGCCGCCGGCCATGCCGGACTCCAGGGCGATCCAGCCCGCGTGCCGGCCCATGACCTCGACGACCATCACGCGCTGGTGCGACTCGGCGGTCGTCTTGAGGCGGTCGATGGCCTCGGTCGCCACGCCGACGGCGGTGTCGAAGCCGAAGGTGCGGTCGGTGGCGGAGATGTCGTTGTCGATGGTCTTGGGCACGCCGACGACGGGCATGCCGGCCTCGGACAGCATCCGGGCCGCGGTGAGCGTGCCCTCGCCGCCGATCGGGATGAGCGCGTCGATGCCGTAGCGCCTGGTCAACTCGGCGCAGTTCTCGGACGCTTCGCGCAGCCGGTCGCGCTCCAGCCGGGCCGAGCCGAGGATGGTGCCGCCGCGGGCCAGGATGCCGCTCACCGCGTTGAGGTCGAGCGGGCGGAAGTGACCGTCGAGCAGGCCCTTGAACCCGTCCTCGAATCCGATGACTTCATCGCCGTGACCGACCACGGCGCGGTGCACGACCGACCGGATCACTGCGTTCAGGCCGGGGCAGTCGCCGCCTGCGGTGAGAACTCCGATGCGCATCGTGGTCAATCTCCTGCTTCGCTGGTGCTGGGAGGTCACGCCCGAATCCCCCGTAACGTGAGCAATTCAGATTGTCCCACGCACCCTGGGCCACCCGCCCGTCCTGCTACTCCGACCATCATGGGGGGCGGGTCTTCCGACCCTTCCGCCGGGCCTTTCGTCCGGCGGGCGTCCTATCCATTGGCAGAGGTATTGTCAAGGGGGCAAGACCGCCCTATATGGACAATTTCCTGCGATGCAGAACGGGAGAGCACGCGTGACGCGCAGCGTGTACGTGACCGGGATCGACCGGGGAGACGGCCGCCAGGTCATCGAGCTGGGAGTCATGGAGCTCCTGACCCGCCAGGTGGACCGGGTGGGCGTCTTCCGCCCCTTGGTGCACGACGGACCGGACCGCCTGTTCGATCTGCTCCGCGCCCGCTACCGGCTGGCGCAGGACGCCGCCACGGTGTACGGGATGGACTACCACGAGGCGTCCGCGCTCCAGGCGGAGCAGGGTACCGACGAACTCGTCTCACGGCTCGTCGACCGCTTCCACCGGGTGGCCCGCGACTACGAGGTCGTCCTGGTCCTCGGCACCGACTTCGCCGACACCCAGCTCCCCGACGAGCTGGCGCTCAACGCACGGCTCGCCAACGAGTTCGGCGCCTCGGTGATACCGGTGGTCGGCGGCCAGGGCCAGACCGCCGAGTCGGTACGGGCCGAGGCGCGCAACGCGTACCGGGCCTACGACGGGCTCGGCTGCGATGTGCTCGCCATGGTGGTCAACCGGGTCGCCCCGGTCGACCGGGGCGAGATCGAGGAGCGCCTGAAGGCCCGCCTCCCCGTGCCCTGCTACGTCCTGCCGGACGAGCCCGCGCTCTCGGCGCCCACGGTCGCCCAGATCACCGCCGCCCTGGACGGCACGGTGCTGCTCGGCGACGACGCGGGGCTCGCGCGCGACGCCCTCGACTTCGTCTTCGGCGGCGCCATGCTGCCGAACTTCCTCAACGCGCTGACCCCGGGCTGTCTGGTCGTGACCCCGGGAGACCGCTCGGACCTGGTGGTCGGTTCGCTCGCCGCGCACAGCGCCGGCACACCGCCGATCGCGGGCGTGCTGCTCACGCTCGACGAGCGGCCCGGCGAGGCGATCCTGACCCTGGCCGACCGGCTCGCGCCGGGCACCCCGGTGGTCGCGGTGAGCCACGGCTCCTTCCCCACCGCGCAGGAACTCTTCGCCCTGGAAGGCAAGTTGAACGCGGCAACCCCCCGCAAGGCGGAGACCGCGCTCGGCCTCTTCGAGCGGCACGTGGACACCGCCGACCTGCTGCGCCGGGTCTCGGTGGCCCGCAGCGGCCGGGTCACCCCGATGATGTTCGAGCACGTGCTCCTGGAGCAGGCCCGCGCCCACCGGCGCCGGGTCGTGCTGCCCGAGGGCACCGAGGACCGGGTGCTGCGGGCCGCCGATGTGCTGCTGCGCCGGGACGTGTGCGAGCTGACGCTGCTCGGTGACGTGGAGGCGATCCGCAAGAAGGCCGCGGACCTCGGCATCGACGTCACCAAGTGCCAGATCATCGACCCCCAGACCTCCGAGCTGCGCCAGCAGTTCGCCGAGCGCTACGCGCAGCTGCGCGCCCACAAGGGCGTGACCGTGGAGCTGGCGTACGACGTGGTCGCGGACGTGAACTACTTCGGCACGCTGATGGTCCAGGAGGGCCTGGCCGACGGCATGGTGTCGGGCTCGGTGCACTCCACCGCCGCGACCATCCGCCCGCCTTCGAGATCATCAAGACCAAGCCGGACGCCTCGATCGTCTCCTCGGTCTTCTTCATGTGCCTCGCCGACAAGGTGCTCGTGTACGGCGACTGCGCGGTCAACCCCGACCCCAATGCCGAGCAGCTCGCGGACATCGCGGTCCAGGCGGCCGCCACCGCCCAGCAGTTCGGCGTGGACCCGCGGATCGCGATGCTGTCGTACTCGACGGGCACCTCGGGTTCGGGTGCGGACGTCGACAAGGTGCGCGAGGCCACCAAGCTGGTTCGCGAGGCCAGGCCCGACCTGAGGATCGAGGGCCCGATCCAGTACGACGCGGCCGTGGAGCCCTCGGTCGCCGCGACCAAGCTGCCGGAATCGGAGGTCGCCGGGCAGGCGACCGTGCTGATCTTCCCGGACCTCAACACCGGCAACAACACCTACAAGGCCGTGCAGCGCTCGGCCGGCGCCGTGGCCGTGGGCCCGGTGCTCCAGGGTCTGCGCAAGCCGGTCAACGACCTGTCGCGCGGCGCCCTCGTCCAGGACATCGTCAACACCGTCGCCATCACGGCCATCCAGGCCCAGGCGCAGGGGCAGGAGGCCTCCGCATGACCACCGCCAACCAGGGCACGCGCGTCCTCGTGCTCAACTCCGGTTCCTCGTCGGTGAAGTACCAGCTCCTCGACATGCGCGACGCCTCCCGTCTGGCCGTGGGCCTGGTCGAGCGGATCGGCGAGACGACCTCGCGGCTCAAGCACACCCCGCTGGCGACGGGCGGTGAGGCCCGTGAGCAGAACGGCCCGATCGCCGACCACGCGGCGGCCCTCAAGGCGGTCGCCGCGGAGCTGGCGGTGGACGGACTCGGCCTGGACTCCCCGGAGTTGACGGCCATCGGCCACCGGGTGGTGCACGGCGGGCTCAAGTTCAGCGCGCCGACCGTGATCACCGACGAGGTGCTCGCGGAGATCGAGCGCCTGGTGCCGGTCGCCCCGCTGCACAACCCGGCGAACATCACCGGCATCCTCACCGCCCGGGCACTGCGCCCCGATCTGCCGCAGGTCGCGGTGTTCGACACCGCGTTCCACACGACGATGCCGGAGTCCGCCGCCCGGTACGCCATCGACGTGGCGACGGCCGACGAGCACCGCATCCGGCGCTACGGCTTCCACGGCACCTCGCACGCGTATGTGTCGCGCGAGACGGCGCGGCTGCTCGGCAAGGCGCCCGAGGACGTCAACGTGATCGTGCTGCACCTGGGCAACGGCGCCTCCGCCTCGGCGGTCCGCGGCGGCAGGTGCGTCGACACCTCGATGGGGCTCACACCCCTGGAGGGCCTGGTGATGGGCACCCGGTCCGGTGACGTCGACCCGGCGGTCACCTTCCACCTCAAGCGGGTCGCGGGAATGTCGGTGGACGACATCGACGTGCTGCTCAACAAGAAGAGCGGCCTGGTGGGCCTGTGCGGCGACAATGACATGCGGGAGATCCGCCGCCGCTGCGACGAGGGCGACGAGAAGGCGCAACTCGCCTTCGACATCTACATTCACCGTCTGAAGAAGTACATCGGCGCCTATTACGCCGTACTCGGCAAGGTCGACGCGATCGCGTTCACGGCGGGTGTCGGCGAGAACGCCGCCCCGGTCCGCGAGGCCGCGATCGCGGGTCTCGAGGAGCTGGGCCTCGCGGTGGACGGCGAGCTCAACGCCGTGCGGTCCGACACGGCGCGGCTGATCTCACCGGAGTACGCCAGGGTCGCGGTGGCCGTGGTACCCACGGACGAGGAGCTGGAAATCGCGCAGCAGACGTATGAGCTGGTGACACCGGGGGCGAATTCCTGACCGAATTTCCGGTTTGCCTGGACGACACCTGAGCGTCATCCCGCCCATTTGTACATTCCACCAGACGGAATATTCCGTAGCGAAACAAACCGATAGGATCCGCCTTATGCGCCGTTCCAAAATCGTCTGCACCCTGGGCCCCGCCGTCGACTCTCATGAGCAGCTCGTCGCTCTGATCGAGGCCGGCATGAGCGTGGCCCGCTTCAACTTCAGCCACGGCTCCCAGGCCGAGCACCAGGCCCGGTACGACCGGGTCCGCAAGGCCGCCGAGGAGACGGGCCGCGCGGTGGGCGTGCTCGCCGACCTCCAGGGCCCCAAGATCCGCCTCGCGAAGTTCGCCGAGGGCCCGGTCGAGCTGGTCCGGGGTGACGAGTTCACCATCACCGCCGAGGACGTCCCCGGCGACAAGTCGATCTGCGGCACCACCTACAAGGGCCTGCCGGGCGACGTCACCAAGGGCGACCCGATCCTGATCAACGACGGCAACGTCGAGCTCAAGGTCGTCTCGGTGGACGGCCCCCGGGTGAAGACCATCGTCATCGAGGGCGGTGTCATCTCCGACCACAAGGGCATCAACCTGCCCGGCGCGGCGGTGAACGTCCCGGCGCTGTCCGAGAAGGACATCGAGGACCTGCGGTTCGCCCTGAACATGGGCTGCGACCTGGTCGCGCTCTCCTTCGTCCGGGACGCCGACGACGTCAAGGACGTCCACAAGGTCATGGACGAGGTCGGCCGCCGCGTGCCGGTCATCGCCAAGGTGGAGAAGCCGCAGGCGGTCGCCAACATGGAGGGCGTCGTCGCCGCCTTCGACGGCGTGATGGTGGCCCGTGGCGACCTCGCGGTCGAGTACCCCCTCGAAAAGGTCCCGATGGTGCAGAAGCGCCTGGTGGAGCTGTGCCGCCGCAACGCCAAGCCGGTGATCGTCGCGACCCAGATGATGGAGTCGATGATCACCAACTCGCGGCCGACGCGCGCCGAGGCGTCCGACGTCGCCAACGCCATCCTGGACGGCGCGGACGCGGTCATGCTCTCCGCCGAGTCCTCGGTGGGCGCGTACCCGATCGAGACGGTCAAGACGATGTCGAAGATCGTCGAGGCGGCCGAGGAGGAGCTCCTCTCCAAGGGTCTCCAGCCGCTGGTGCCGGGCAAGAAGCCGCGTACGCAGGGCGGTTCGGTGGCCCGTGCCGCCTGTGAGATCGCGGACTTCCTCAACGGCAAGGCGCTCGTCGCCTTCACGCAGTCCGGCGACACGGCGCGGCGACTCTCGCGCTACCGCACGTGCCAGCCGATCCTCGCGTTCACCACGGACCCGAGCACCCGCAACCAGCTCGCGCTGAGCTGGGGCGTCGAGACGTACGTCGTCCCGCACGTGGACTCCACGGACGCGATGGTCGACCTGGTCGACGCCGAGCTGCTCAAGCTCAACCGCTACAACGAGGGCGACACCATGGTCATCACGGCCGGTTCGCCTCCCGGCATCCCCGGCACCACCAACATGGTCCGGGTGCACCAACTCGGCGGCTCCGAGAAGCAGTAGCCCTCGGCCCCACCGTGTTGGAGGGCGGCACCTCGTCGTGGACGGGTGCCGCCCTCCGGCGTGCCGGGGGTGTGCCGGGGCACTGCCTCCGGTACGCCGGCACGTGGCCCTCGTGATGTGCTGACGCGTGGCCTCCGGACGCCGGCACGCCGCCTGCGATGTGCTGACGCGTGGCCCGTACGTCCTTCGGGGGTGCGGGCCACCGTGCGTGTCCGGGGCCGCCGGTGGCGGGAGTCGGGCGGGGAGCGGCGGCGGTGCCCGTCGGCGGGAGGCGCGAAACGGCGGACGGGCTGCGGCGCTTGGCCGTTCCATGAACAAGACGTGGCAAATTCCACGGCCGGACGGCTCAAATCCGTGACACCTCCTGAGGTACGTTCGCGTGCATGCGTCCTTCCATATCGCCGCAGGTCCGACGCGCACTCGTGGCGCTCACCGCCACCGCGGTCACCGCGATCACCGCCGTCGGTCCGGCGGTGGCGAGCGGTCACCCCGCGAAGCCGGTCAAGGCGGTGAAGTCGGCCACCCCGGGGGCGCCCGGCGGCGAGGCCAAGAAGGAGCCACCGGCGCACATGTCGCAGCAGGGCGGCGCCCAGCTCGGCAAGGCGGGCGATCAAGTCGGCGCGGGCGCACCGGCGTTGCCGCCGGGCCTGACCGCACTGTCCTGGGTGGTGGCGGACGCCGACACCGGCCAGGTGCTCGGGGCGAGGAACGCGCACTGGCCGCTGCCCCCGGCCAGCACCCTGAAGATGCTCTTCGCGGACACCGTGCTGCCCGGGGTGCCGCACGACGCGAGCCGCAAGGTCAGCGACGAGGATCTCAAGGGCATGGGCGACGGCAGCAGCGCGGTGGGCATCGTGCCCGGCCAGACGTACCAGACGCCCGATCTGTGGCGCGGGGTGTTCCTGCGCTCGGGCAACGACGCGGTGCACGTGCTGGCGGCGATGAACGGCGGCGTACCCAAGACGGTCGCCGACATGCAGAAGAAGGCCGAGGCGCTCGGCGCCAAGGACACCCACGTGCTGAGCCCGGACGGCTATGACGCGCCGGGTCAGGTGTCGTCCGCGTACGACCTGGCGCTGTTCCTGCGCTCCGGCCTGAAGAACCAGGACTTCAAGACGTACTGCGGCACGGCGTCGGCCGACTTCCCCGGCGGCCCCAACACCAAGGGCAAGCCGTTCGGGATCTCCAACACCAACCGCATGCTGTCCGGCATCGACGGGGTGGCCAAGTACCCCGGCCTGATCGGCGGCAAGAACGGCTACACCACGAACGCCGGGAACACCCTGGCCGAGGCGGCCCAGCGCGACGGCCACACCCTCGTGGTGACGGTGATGAACCCGCAGGAGAACAAGCGCGACAAGGTGTACGTCGAGATGCGCCAGCTCCTGGACTGGGGCTTCGCGGCGGCCGGCCGGGCCGAGCCGGTCGGCACCCTCGACCCGCCGAAGCCGGCCACCGGGCTGCAGGCCTCCACCTCCGGCACGGCGGCCGGCTCGGCGGACTCCGCCGGGATCGGCGCGCTGGGCTGGACCGGGATCGCCGCGGCCGTGGTCGTGGCGGGCGGCGCGGGCGTCCTGGTCCTGACCCGCCGCAAGCGGAACAGGCCTCAGACCGACGCGGTGGGCTGAGCCGGGGCCCCGGACATCCAGTCGATGACCTGAGCGGCCGTGTAGGGGCGGCCGTCCGGGCTGATGTCGTCGAGGAAGCCGAGGTCCTGCCCGATGGTCACGACGGGCGGCTCGACCGCGCCGCCGGGCCTGCGCTGGCCGAGCCCCACCGTCGCGAGCAGTCCGTTGCACAGGCACACCCGCCCGGCGGTGTCCACGGCGTCGCCGCCCTTCCGCACGTACGCGGCGATCGGTTCGGCGGCGCAGCGGTAGACGAGGGCGCCGCTCGCGGAGCGGGCGGGGGTGCGCAGGTATCCGAGGTCGCACACGGGCCGGCGGGCCGCCCGCACGGCCTCCTCGGACAGGGTGCCGGGGAGTTCGGCGACCTTGAACGGGAAGGCGGTCGGCGAGGCCCGGGGATCGTTGCGCACCCGCAGGGTCCCCGCGCGGGCCCGCGTCCGCAGTTCCGTGCGCAGATCGTCCCGCAGCCCCGACTCCTCGCAGAGCGCGAACACGCTGCCGAGCTGTACCCCGACGGCCCCCAACGCCCGTGCCGCGGCGAGCCGTTCGGGGTGGGCCGCGCCGCCCGCGAGCCAGAACGGAATGCCGAGGGCCGCGACCTTGGCGAGGTCGGGGTGGTCCCGCGGCCCGTACACGGGCTCCCCCGCGCCATCGAGGACGAGCTTCCCGCGCGGCGGCGCGCTGTGCCCGCCGGCCCGGTGCGTCTCGATGACGAACCCGTCCGGACGGGTGGCGGGATCGCGTACGAGGTACGAGGCGAGCACGGGCAGCGAGACGATGGCGAGCACGTCGGGCCGCCTCAACGGCGTTCCTCTGGAAGGGAGTTGACCCATGAGGGCCCGTTCGGGGTCGAACGTATACGGAAGCGGCTCGTCGTCCCCCTCCACGTCGACCAGGGTGGTGACGGGTTCGGCGCGGGCGAGCGCCGAGGCGAGGGCGGGGATCTGCCCGGGAATCCCGGCGCCGACCAGGACGTGATCCACTTGTGCGAGGATCGCGCCGAACAGGGCGGGCGCGGTGGCGAGTTGGATCTTGGCGAGGTAGTTGACCCCGACGGGCCCGTCGTGGCCCTCCTTGGCGAGCCACACCTCGACGAAGTTGCCCAGGACGGTGAGGAGTTCGGCGCTCTCGCCCCGGTCCGTCCGCAGCCGGGCCATGGCCCGCATCCGCGCACCGGGCGCGACCCCGCCCTCGACGAAGTACCGGTCGAGCACGTACGCGGCCGCCTCCGGCACGGGGAAGGCGGCGAGCGCCCGCCGCATGTGCCCGCCGGGGTCGCCGAGCTGGAGCCGCCGAGCGAGCACCGCGTCGAGCGCGGTCCCCGACACCACCCCGAGCTGCCCCCGCCCCGCCACGGCCCGGGCAAGCCGCCACCCGGACACGGCGACGCCCATGCCGCCCTGGATGATCTGGGGGTGGGCTCGGGACGCGGTCATGGCGTATCCGTTCGTCGTAGGTCGCTCCGAAGGGAGTGAACCTACGGAACCGTAAGTTCGCTCATCCCGAGTCTTCGCCATCCGGCCCGCGACGGACGCCGACCAAGGGTCCCGACTTGGAGTGCCTTAGGACCCTCGACGAGAGGACCCAACGCCACTCCGCGCCCCCGGAGAGCACTCCCCCTGTTTTTCGATTTGAGCCCAGTTCAGCGCGACCCTGGCCCCGGCCCCACTACTTGCGCACCACCCGAAGCCGGAGCATGGCGAGAGAACCCGATGTACTCGTACTCCTCCTCGAAGATGACGACCAAGCTGTTCTTTTCGTGCGAGAGAAAATAAAGGTCCCCACCGAGACCTTCCCGAATGGAACGGATCCAATTTTCGCCCGACACGCGACAATCGACCCATGGGAAGTTCCTCATACCGGTGGAACAGAAGAATCTCTCAGTGATCTGCGCCGATCGAAGCAGGCCGAGATGCCATTCGTCCAGGCGCGGGCCGCCCGAATCCCCATCAATGCGAACATGCGGCTCGACGACCACACTTCGGAACTCGCGCAAGGAGTCCGACACCCAAGACGGAACATCGTCGTCGCTCACATACCCCATCACCTCAAGACCGGCCAGCCGCCCCGGCAGCAGGGCCATCTCCTTCTTCTCCTTGTTCAGGAGAATCTTCTGGCGAAGCTCCTCGCTCGGCACGCTATCCCTCCGGATAGTAGAAGTGGTGTTTTTCACCAACCTGCTGATACCGCTGGCCCATCATGTCGACATCGAAGCTGCCAACCTTGGGCTGTCCAGCATGGAAGTGAGGGTTCGGGGCGTTGGGATCGCTCGTATGGTTGACGATCACACGCGTACCCTGCGGGGTTTCGTATTGATAGTAGATCCCGTGAGCCCCCGGGTTCTGGTCGTACACGTAATTACTGACCCTGTACTGCTGCTTCGGGTCGTCGCCGACCGTCCATTGACGTGTCGGTTGTTGACTCCTTGGAATCCCCGCGCGATCTCTCGCCGCATTGAATGCCTCTGTCCTGTTCGAGAGGGTCTGGTTACACGGAGCCAGCCCCAACGGATCGGCCATGACATGGGGGTTCTGGATGTAGGCAGCGGGATTGGGTGCGGGTTCCAGACCCAGGGGATCCTGACTGAGGTAGCGGGCTGATTCCGGATCGTAGTAGCGGTGATGGTTGTAGTGCAGGCCGGATTCGGGGTCGAAGAACTGGCCGGGAAACCGGAGAGGGCAGTCGGCGGCCGTTGCTTCGAGGGGTGTGGGCAACCGGGTGCCCCACAATGTGGTGCGGTGTTGCCAGGCCAATTCGCCATCAGCGGTGACGAGTTCGGTGGGTGTCCCGGCGGTGTCGGTGATGACGGCATGGAAGCGGGTGGTGTGGTCGGCCGTGGTGTCCTCGGCCAGCGTCGACAGGAAGGAAGTACCCGCCCTGCGGACCAAGGGACGATGGTCGGTCTGGGCTACGGCAGTGTGGGTGCCCGGTGCGTAGTCCCAGGTAGTGACCCGGCCATCCGGGGCGACCTGTTCGGCGAGGCGGGTACCGTCCCACGCGAAGACCGTGCGGTCGGTCGATGACCCGTCTTCGAGCAGCCGGAATTTGGCAGTGCGACGACCCTGCGGGTCATAGACATACCGCCAGCGATCGCCCTCAGGGGTGATCACTCCGGTGAGACGGTCCTCGACGTTCCACGTGTAGGTCCAGGTCCTCCGCTGCCCGTTGAGGAGCTTGCGGGTCCTGCGGTTAATACGCCCCTGGGCGTCATGGGTATACGTCGTACGCCCGGCCCGGCGCATCAAGTTGCGATCGAACTCACGGTCGCCTGAACTCGGATGAGCAGGGGCGGACGCATGGGTAAGGTTGCCGGCCGTGTCATATACGTAGGTCTCTGTCCAGCCATAGGCCTGGACGCCCGCGACCCGCCCCATCGCGTCCAGGTCGAACTTGCGAGTGCCCGTGGTGAGCTCGCGGATCTCGGTCAGGTAGCCATCCGGGCGGTACGCGTACGCACGGTACTGGAGGAGCCGCTGGGCCCCGTCGCTCACCGAGCCAAGGGTCTGGAGAGTGAGCCGGTGGGCCGAGTCCCAGGTCTGGCGGAGAACCGCGCCGCCACCGATGCGACGCTCGGTCTCGCGGCCTGAAGCATCGTAGGTAAAGCTCAATGTTCCGGAATCCGAAGTGAGTTGCTCTGGGCGCCCAGTGGCGTCGTACGCCAAATCTGATGTCGTGCCCGAAGGGGTGACCCTTCGGACGCGTCGGCCCAACGGATCGTAGACAAAGGTGGTCGTCCGACCGTTTACGGATTCGGCCAGTGCTCGGCCGAGCTCGTCACGCCGTGTAACAACGTCCGTATCGAGGTTGGTCGCTCGGACGATTTCACCGGTTGCGTTGTAGGCATACGTCGTTACCTCACCCGCGTCCGACTGCTGCTCGGTGACCCGCCCCATCACGTCGCGGGTGAGCCGCAGCGTCTCTCCCGCACCGTTCGAGCGCGAGACGAGGTCGCCCGTCGCGTCGTGGGTGTAAGTCAGTGAGCGGCCGTTGAAATCTGTCTCCGTAACCAGCCGACCCGCCTCGTCATAGGTGTACGACCAGGTCAGGCCCTGCGGATTGGTCACTTCGGTCAGGCGAAGTTCAGTGTCGTAACCGAATGCGTGGGTCGTGCCGTCGGGGTCGGTACGCTTGACCGGCAGGTCGAAGGGACCCGGCGTGTGACGGGTCAGGTTGCCTGCCGCGTCGGTGTGAGTAAGGAGATTCCCCTCGCCGTCCCATGTCCAGGACTCTCGGCTGCCGTCAGCGTATTCGCGCCATTCAGGCTTCCCTTCTACCGTCCAGTGCATGCGGATCGCGTGGCCCAGCACGTCGACTGACTGCACGATGCGGCCGAAGGCGTCACGGCACACGGTCGTGGTGTGGCCAAGTTCGTCCGTTACGGCCAAAGGGAGCCCCGCCGCGCTCGGCACAACCGTCCGCGTGTGGCCGAGGGCGTCTGTAACGGCCACCAGGTGGCCGGAGTCGTCATAGGCGCGGCGGGTTTCGGCGCCGAGCGGGTCCATCGTGGTGAGCAGGTTCCCTGTGGCGTCATAGGTATGGCGCCAAGTGGCACCGCCCGGGTCGACGACCTCGATCGGCTGCCCGAACGCATTGTAGGTGGCCCTCGCCACGGATCCGTCAGGCAGAGCGAGTTCGACAAGGCGGCCGGCCTCGTCGTAGGCGTATCGCGTGGTCCGCCCCAACGCGTCCGTGACCGCCAACGGTTTGCCGCCGCGTTCGTCCCAAGCGGTGCGTGTGCTGTGGCCGGAGGGGTCGGTCTCCTCGACGACCAGGCCTTCGGCGTTGTAGCGGTGGGCCGAGCGTCGGCCCAAGGAGTCCGTGTAGGTCGTGGTACGGGCGCTCTCGTCGTATGCCAGCGAGCCTGACAGGATGCCCCCGACTCCGTCGGTGCGTACAACGCGCCCGAGCATGTCATAGACGTACGAGAACCATGTCCCGTTGCGATCCGTCCACTTGGTCATCCTGCCCTGGCCGTCGTACTCGAACGTCAGCGGCCTACCCGAGGAATTGATCACCTCGGTGAGGTTGCCCTCTTCGTCATAGCCGTAGCTCATGACCACCGTCCCGGCATCCGCCGACGAGTCCGGCCCGTAGCGGGAAGGCGCTTCGTCCAAGAGGCGCAGGGCGGTGATGCGGCGGCCGAGCGTGTCCACAGCAAGGTAGTAACCGCCGCTGTGGCGCAAGCCGACAGGTATGCCCTGCTCGGAGCGCTCGACGTCGATACGAGCGCCGTTACGGTCTCGCCAACTGTCGACCGGTAGCCGGAAGACTCCGAAGGTGTCGGTGGGCATCGGAGTGCCGAAGCTGCGTACGACCCCGGTGTCCGGGTCGGTCACGGTCATGGAGCCGTCGGGCTTGCCGTCCCATTCCAGGGGCCAGCGGGCGCCCGTCGCCGGCAGTACCGGCTGACCCGCCTTGGGCACCGGATACACCAACCGCATACCGTCGGCGGCGCCGAACACCACTCCCTCGCCGTCGATCTGAAGGCACTCGTCCAGACTGGATATCCACGTGGGACCGAAGCACGTGCCCGCACGGTAAGAGGACAGGTGTGTGCGGGTGAAGACGAGGGGCAGGGCGCCGGGCAGACTCAGGTCGGTCTGGGTCATCAGCATGGCACCGGTGGCCACGTCGATCGGCTCTCCGACGCATGGGGTGCGATCGGCCTGCCGGGCAGCCGGTCCCAGTTCCACAAGGTCGGGGCGGAGAGAGGGGGGACGCAGCATGAAGGGGCTCTGACTGCTGAAGGCGCCCTCGGCGCCGGCCTTCAGAACACCGCTACCCGCACCGAATGCCCCGCCATAGATCATGCCGTCTTTGGCCGCCTCGTTGATCTCGTCGAGGCTCAGCCCCTTTTGCTGGCCGGTCGCGATCTTCAGGGGCTGGGCGACCGCAAGATCGACGGTGACCGATTCGATTCCTCCGAAGGCGGCCGCGATCAAGGTCCCTGCCGCGAGCTCCGCGACGGTGGCGGAGACCGCGACGCCCAAGGTACCCCCGAGTTCGATGATGGCGTCGGCGGCGGCCACCGCCGCCCCCGATGCCAGGCCTGCGGTGAGGAACGCCACCGCGACGCCGCCGGCGATAACGGCCGCATCGATCCCGATCTGGATCCAGAGTTTGTGGATGGCGTGATCAACGGCGTCGGCGAACTTGTCGAGCGCCTCCGCCATCTTGTGGGCCGACTTGGAAAGGTCACTCAGCCAGCCCGCGTTGCCGCCCTTCGCATACCGGCCCCAGAACACCTCGAACGCGTCTATCGCCTCACCCTTGTTGTTGTGGATGAGGGAGGAGGCCGCATTGTTCACCGGCGTCCTTACGTCATCCACCGCGTCGGCGAAGGTGCGCCAAGCATCGGCGGCATGCCGCAAGGTCCCGGAGTTGGCATCCGGCCACCACATGCCCAACTTGAGCAGGATCTCTTTGGCCTCGTCCTCGATGCTCACTGGGAATCGCCGCCACCCGCGCCATCGGTCGACTTCTTGACCTTGGTGAACATCCCTGCGATCAACTGGTCGTTGTCGACGTGCCCGTCGGACATGTCCACCATCGCCTCGTGGATGCTGACCAATCCGAGCACGAGCGTGCCCGCAGCCCGCTCGATGACCTTCTGCTGGGGCGCGTAGGCGTCATGGAATGCTTTTCCCTGCTCATCGTCACCCCAGGGCGCGCCGAACCCGTCGAGGGCGTGGACGAGGTTGGTCAGGGCAGTACTCAGGTTCGCGGCCTGCTCATGGAAGACCGGTGCGGTGAGTTTCACATCCGCGACCTTGATGTCCAGAACCCTGCCGTCGTCGCCCATTCAGCACTCCCCGCTGTTCCCCGCTGCCCACTAGAACCTCCACGACCCTAGGAGCAGGAGGTAAAGAAAAGTCCAAGCGATCCCTATGCGGGTGCAATACATCCGCCGCACGAGCGACGACACGACCGTGGCCCGCACCCCCCGGAGGGGAATGCGGGCCACGGTTCAACTGCGGCTCCCGGATGGGTACTTGGGGGTTACGTCGTCGGGTTGCCGTCCGTGACGTAGTTGTGCAGGCCCGGGACGGTCAGGGTGCCGCCGAACTGGCCGGCCTGGCGGACCGTCGCGTTGGTGAAGAAGGCGAACGGGACGTTCAGCGGGGGCGGGGTGGCCGGGCTGAAGGTGATCGGGATCAGGCCGAAGAGGTTGCCCTTCAGCTCCTCCGTGTACATCGTCACCGTGCCGTTGCGGATCGTCGACGTCGAGCCGGAGCGCGCCACGACGTGGGCCGTGGTGGGCTTGCCGTTGACGTCGGGCCCGTACACCTGCTGGTCCAGGTCCTTGATGTCCACGGAGGAGGCCGTGAACTTGAGGACCTTCTTCGTCGTGTCGCCGGCCTTGACCTCGACGATGCCCTCGTAGTTCAGGCCGCTCAGGGTGAGCAGCGAGCTCTTGAGGATCCACGGCTGGGTCGGCAGCGTCGGTACGCCGCTGTCCTGCTTGGCCGCGGCGAGCGCCTTCGGGTCGGCGGTCGGGCACGGGAAGGGGGGCTTGGCGCCATCAGGGATGGCCGCGTCCTTCTTCGGGTCCAACCCCTTTGCCGCGTCCGGGAGTTCACCGACCTTCTGGCCCGCCTCGTCCGCCGCCTTCTTGATGGCCTCCGTCGTCTTGTCGAGCGCGCTGTCGCCCGTCTTCGCGGCGGGAGTACTCGGCTTCGCAGCCTTCGTCGACGGCTTCGCCGAGGACTTGGGTGCGGCCGTGCTCGCCGACGGCTTCGGCGACGCGGGCGGCGTCGACGCGCTCGGCGACGCCGTGGGAGACGGCGTGTCGTGAATGCCGAGCAGGTCCTTGAGCGCGTCGCCCAGACCCAGCGGGTCCAGCGGGTTCTTCTTGGCGGCCGGCGGCGTCGCGGGCGCCGACTTGCCCGCCGGCGGCTGGGCCGTGGACGGCTTGTCCGAGGACTTGCCCGAGGGCTGGGTCGCGGGCTTCAGGAGCTTGTCGACCGCGTCACCGGCGGAACCGGAGGCCGTGGGCGTGGGCGTCTTGGAGTCGGCGGCCTTGTCGTCCGCCTTGTCGTCCGCCTTCTTGTCCGCCGACGCCGAGGGGCTCGGCGACGCCTTGCCGGAGGCGCTGCTCGACGGGCTCGGCGAGGCCGACGGGCTGTCCGAGCGGGTCACACAGGGGCCGGGCGCGAAGGGGATGTCCGTCTTGTCGTCGGCCATCGCGAGCTTG
Source organism: Streptomyces xanthochromogenes (assembly GCF_014650455.1). Taxonomy (GTDB): domain Bacteria; phylum Actinomycetota; class Actinomycetes; order Streptomycetales; family Streptomycetaceae; genus Streptomyces; species Streptomyces xanthochromogenes. Next base: position 361,558 of record NZ_BMUZ01000007.1, read on the forward strand.
GGCGTGAGGCTCATTCCGACCAGCACGGCCGTGGGCATGGCGGCGAGTGCCATCGCCTTGCCCGCGGGCATGTGCCACTTGGTCAGCAGTGACTTCCTCGGGGCCGCGTGCCGCGGCCCCTTTCTTTCCCGCGGGTCGCCGCCTCCGGTCGAGTCCAGCTGCGTCTCGTCACCCCGCACTGTTCCTCCCGCCGTTGGCGTCAACTGTCGTTTCGGTAGCGGCGGTTGTCGGCTCCGGCGCGCCCTCGGGCGCGGGACCGGCGGGCGTGACGTCCGTCGACTCCGTCTGCTTGTCCCCTCGACGCGGCTTGGCCGGCACCCAGGCACAGGCGAGCGCGCCGCCGAACAGGGAGAGCAGGAAGCCGACGACGAAGCCGCCGATGTTGGCGATGGGGATCGAGATCAGCGCCAGCAGGATCGCCGCTACGCCCGCGAACGTCCGCACCACGCTGTGGAACCACATGGTCAGGCCGAGCGTGACCAGCAGAACGCCGATGATGAGCGAGCCCGCGCCGGCCGTCGTCGACATCGCCAGCGTGACGTTGCCGAGGTGCATGTTGGCGTACGGGAAGTACATGATGGGCACGCCGCCGGCGATGGTGAACAGCCCGGCCCAGAACGGCCGACGGCCCCTCCACGCCCGGAACCGAAGCCGCCAGTGCTGGAAGTCGCGGGAACCCGTGGTCTCGGCGCTCATGGAAAACAGCTCCCTGGTACCGCAATTGCTGTGAGATGTAGAAGAAGGTCCCGGTGACCGACGGGCTCTGGGGGACACTCGCCGGCCACCGGTCGGGCCCTAGATCTTGGGCGCCGGCTCGCACTCGTGCTTGCCACCGGTCAGGCTCAGGCTGAGCCCCGGCAGCTTGAACGAGCCCGCGGTGGTCGCCCACGCACGCTGCTGCACGTTGGAGAGCACCGCGCGGTCGGCACGCTGCGCGAAGCCGTACGGGCTGCCGCCCGGCGTCTTCCCGTCCGCACCGGGCTGGATCTTGGTGACGACGTTGCCGTTCGCGTCCCGCTTGCCTTCGCCCGCCGCCACACCGATGTCGATGTTGGTGAACTGGGCGTCGGTGGAGAGCTCCGACACATCGAGGTAGATGTTGGTCGCCTCGATCTTCTGGTCGCCCTGACCAGCCTTCAGCGTCATCGTCACGTCGCCGAGGCCGAACGGCAGCGGCTGGACGACCGACTGGCACATCTTGGTGATGGTGGCGTCACTGAACCCGGAGACAACGACGGGGTGCACCGCGTCCTTGCCGTTCAGGTCCTTGCCGGTCGCGACGCTCCCGTACTGCAGGAGGTTGCGACCGTCGAGCTGCTGAGCCGTCACCTTGAAGTCGACACCGGACACACTGAACGACGCCGCGAGCGCGCCCTGTGCCAGGCCGACGCCGATCGCGGCCGTCGCGGCCACGCTCGGCACCATGACCAGCGCGAACCGCTTCCATCTGGTCCCGCCACGTACTTGGGACTCCATGACTTTCCTCCTTCTCGGACGTACATCTCCGGGACGGACCCTCAAGGGCTGTCACGGGATGGGAGAAGTGCTACGTCCTCGGGAAGGGGAGCGCACGGGAGGTCGACCGCGTACGACTCGCGCACCTCGTCCGACACCGGCGATCACCCCCGAGCGACAACCACTGGCCACGCATTCGCGCAACCTCTGGACAGGCCCTGCCGGAGAGCAGAGACCCCCCTGTCCACGGCCGGTGTCACTGCCACCGGCCGGCCCGGTGGGGACCCAAGTCAGCGGCCGCGCCGAGTGGCTGTCGGGCTGGTGCGTTATTGGACCGAGCGTGGCCGATCGTGGTCCATTCGGAGCCGCCGCACAAGGGGGTTCGTTACTAGCCAGTAACGGCCTGATAACCGAGGCGCGACCGGCGGGTATCGACCGGGCACGCAGGGTGCCGTCGAGTGGCCGGACAGAACATGAAATCGCCGCAGAAAAGCGGACGTAAGATCCAGCTCAACTTACTGGAAGTAACAGCGGCCGCGTTTACCAAGTTTTGGTAAAACGCGGCCGCCTCTTGTCTCTCTGTCGCCAAATCGTCCGCCGCGGAACGCGTTTCGGGACTCACTCGGTGACAGGTTCATGAACATCCGAAGACGTTCGGAGGTGGGTCAGAAGAGCACCCTCGCCAGCGCGGTTCGGGCCGCCGAGACGCGCGGGTCGTCCCCGCCGATCACGTCGAAGAGCTCCAGGAGACGGACCCGGGCGGCATCGCGGTCGTCACCGAACGTGCGCCGGACCGTCTCGACCAGCCGCCCGAAGGCGTCCTCGACATGACCGCCGACCAGATCGAGGTCGGCCGCCGCGATCTGGGCCGCCACGTCGGCCGGCTTGTCGGCCGCGTCCTTGCGGACCTGGACGGGGTCGAGCGACTGGACGCGCTGGAGCAGTTCGGCCTGCGCCAGGCCGAGCTTGGCCTCCGGGTTGCCCGGGTCGTCGCTCAGTACGTTCCGGTACGCCTGGACCGCACCGGCCAGATCGCCCGAGTCGAGGGCGACGACGGCCGCTTCGAGCAGCGCGTCGTAGGGGCCCACCGGGGCCGGCGCCTCGGCGGCGGGGACGGCGGCCGCGTCCTGGTCCACCGCGATGCCGGTCAGGCCGAAGCGCTCCTCGGCGACCTGCACCAACTGGTCCAGGGTCTCGCGGATCTGCGCCTCCGGGGCCGCACCCTGGAACAGGGGCAGCGCCTGGCCGGCGACGACCGCGAAGACAGCCGGAATCCCCTGGATTCCGAACTGCTGCATCAGCATCTGGTTCGCGTCGACGTCGATCTTGGCAAGGAGGAAACGGCCGTTGTACTCGACGGCGAGGCGTTCGAGCAGCGGGCCCAGCTGCTTGCAGGGCTCGCACCACTCGGCCCAGAAGTCGATGACGACCGGCACCTCGGCGGAGCGGGTCAGTACGTCGCGCTCGAAAGAGGCCTCGTCGACATCGATGACGAGGGCGGACGGCGCGACCGCCGGGACCCCGCCCTGTCGGGCGGCCTCGGCTCGCGCCTGCTCCGCCTTGCTCTTGGCCTCACCGGCCGCCTTCACCGCGGCGAGGTCGACGACGCCGCTCATGGACATGTTCCTAGGCTGCATGCGTACATCCTCCCCCTTCCGCGACGGTGCGTGGTGATCCGGTGGCAGGATCCGGGTCCACCCGCCGTCTCCCGCCGGATTGCGAGACACCGAGGGGCCCGGATCGGGCCGCGCCTACTCTTCTTGTGGCACCTGGGTCCCCACCCCGGCGCCCTCACATGTGGTTGTCGCGGAAGGCCGCTCAAGGCTTTCGCTACGAGCCGTAGCGTAACTGGTGCGCGGCCCCGCGCGCAGGGTGATCTCGCGCACACCGCACACCCTCTGGCGCGATTGCTACCGGCCGGTATGGTCGCCGTCATGCCTTCCTCATCCCGCGCCGCGAGCTCGTCCTGTACGGGTCGTACGGGCCGGCCCCGCAGCCCCGAGGCCGATGCCGCGATCCTGCTGGCGACCCGGGAGGCGCTGGTGGACCTGGGCTGGTCGAAGCTGACGATGGGGGACGTGGCAACGCGGGCGGGTGTCGCCAAGACGACGCTCTACCGACGCTGGGCCGGCAAGAACGAGCTCGTCGTGGACGCGGTCGCGGTCCTCTTCGACGAGCTCGAACTCCCGGACCTGGGAAGCCTGATGGCCGACGTGGAGGGCGTCGTCCTCCAGTTCGCGGCGCTGCTCGAACGCCCCGAGACGAAGACCGCGCTGATGGCGGTGGTGGCCGAATCCACCCGGGACGACGCGCTGCGCGGGCGCATCCGTTCGGCCATCGTCGACCGCCAGAAGCGACTGGTTCTGGTCGGCCGCGAACGCGCGCAGGCCCGGGGCGAACTCCCCTACGAGCCCGACCCGACGGCCTCCGCCCGCCACACCGACCTGATCTTCGACGTGGTGGCCGGCGCGGTCGTCCACCGGGCGCTGGTCAGCGCGGAACCGGTGGACGAGGCGTGGGCCCGCGACTTCACCCTGCTGATCTGCACGGGTCTGGCCGCGACGGCCTGACCCCGTATCGGAGTACCGGAGCGTGGCCCGGTGCGGCCGGACCGTGGCGCTCGCGCGGACCGCCGGTTCTCGTGCCGCGGGCTCAGACCTGGTAGCGGTTCGGCGCGAACAGCGACAGGTTCTCCTCCACCCACGCCGAGGTCCGCTTCAGGCCTTCCTCCAGGGTGACTTCCGGGGTCCAGCCCGCCCACTCGCGGGCCCGGGTGTTGTCCGAGAGAAGCCGCTCCACCTCGCTGCCCGACGGGCGCAGGCGGGCCGGGTCGACCACGACGGAGGCCTCGCGGCCGGAGGCGGCGACCAGAGCCTCGGCCAGGTCGCCGATCGCGATCTCGCGGCCCGTGCCGAGGTTCACCGCCTGCCCGAGCGCCCGGTCGCACTCGGCGACCGCGAGGAAGCCCCGCGCGGTGTCGGTGACGTACGTGAAGTCGCGCGTGGGGGTCAGCGAGCCCAGCTTGATCTCCCGTACGCCGGCGTGCAGTTGGGCCAGGATCGTGGGAATCACGGCACGGGCCGACTGGCGCGGGCCATAGGTGTTGAAGGGGCGCACGACGGTGACCGGGAGCTCGAAGGCGTGCCAGTGCGAGAGCGCCATCATGTCGGCGCCGATCTTCGAGGCGGAGTACGGCGACTGCGGCTGGAGCGGGTGCTCCTCGCTGATCGGCGCGGTCAGGGCGGTGCCGTACACCTCGCTGGTGGAGGTGTGGACGAGACGGCGGACCGCGTGGCGGCGGCAGGCCTCGGCGACGTTCTCGGTGCCGACCACGTTCGTCTGGACGTAGGCACCCGGGGAGTCGTAGCTGTACGGGATGCCGATGAGGGCGGCGAGGTGGAAGACGGTGTCGCAGCCGGCGACCGCGTCCGAGACCCGGCCCGCGTCGCGGACGTCCCCGGCGATCATCTCCACCGAGGGGTGGTTCATCAGATGGGCCAGGAAGCCCTTCTCGGCGTACGGCTTGTAGTGGACGAACGCCCGCACGTTCGCGCCGAGTTCGACCAGGAGGTCGACGAGGGTCGAGCCGATGAAGCCCTCGGCGCCGGTGACGAGGACGGTCCGGTTCTGCCATGCGGTGGCGGTGTTCATGCCGACGGTGCTCATGCTGCGTACTCCCTGGTGTACGAGGTGGGGCAGGAGGCGAGTTCGAGGACCCGGGCGGCCAGCAGATCGGCGGCGCGGGCGTGGTTGCCGGGGTCGGCGGCGCCGCTCATCGCGGCGAGCCGGGCCGGGTCGGCCAGGAGCGGCTCGACGAGTCCGGCCAGGCGGAACGCGGTGGTCTCGGCGTCCGGCACGAGCAGGCCCGCGCCCGCGTCGGACAGGACCCGCGCGTTGTGGGTCTGGTGGTCGCCGGGCGCGTGCGGATAGGGCACGAGGACGGCGGGCACGCCGGTCGCGGCGAGTTCGGCGACGGTCGCGGACCCCGCGCGGCACACGACGAGGTCGGCGGCGGCGTACGCGAGGTCCATCCGGTCTAGGTAGGGCACGGCCCGCGCACCCGGAAGTCCCGACAACTGACGTTCGGTGTCGGCCAGTTGGGCCGGTCCGGTCTTGATGAGGAGATGGACGTCGCGCCGGTCGCGCCACCGCTCGGCCAGGCCGACGGCCGCCGCGGTGAGCCGGGCCGCACCCAGGCTGCCCCCGTTGACGAGGACGAGCCGCGCCCCGGGCGGCACACCGAGCGCCCGCCGGGCCTCGGCGCGCAGCGCCGGGCGGTCCAGCGCGGCGAGCGAGGCGGCGATGGGCATACCGGTGGTGAGGGCGTCCTGGCCGCCCGAGAGGTGGGCGCGGCTGCGGTCGAAGGCGACCGCGATGTTGGGGGTGAGCCGGGCCGCGAACTGGTTGGCGCGGCCCGGCACCGCGTTGGACTCGTGGATGAGGCTGGGCAGCCCGGCCATCTTGGCGCCGACGATGACGGGCGCGCTCGGATAGCCGCCCATGCCGACGGCGACCTGGGCGCCCTGCGCCTTGAGGATGGCCCGGCACTGCGCGCCCGACCTCAGCAGTGCGGCGGGCAGCAGATACCGCTTGGCGCCGAGCGAGGGGTCGAAGGGGATCATGTCGACGGTGTGCAGCCGGTACCCGGCGCGGGGTATCAGCTCGCCCTCCAGGCCCCGGGTCGTGCCGACGAAGGAGATCACCGCGTCGGGGACGGCCCGCCGCAGCGCCTCGGCGAGCGCGAGCCCGGGGTAGATGTGCCCGCCGGTGCCGCCCGCCCCGATCACTACTGACAATGGTGTGCGCATGGCACCGAGGTTCACGGGGCGGCTTAAGAGGGTTCTAAGAGCGCTGTTTGGCAGGCTTTGCCCATGAGCACCACGCGCGCGGTCAGAATTCTCGTCGTCGACGACGAGCCGGAGGTACGGGCGGCCGTCGAGGACGGTCTCGCGGTGGAGGGGTACGAGGTCCACGGCGCCCCGGACGGGCTCGCGGCGCTGTCCGAGGTGGCCGCCTGGCGGCCGGACGCGATCGTCCTGGACGTGATGATGCCGGTGCTCGACGGGCTCGGGGTGTGCCGCCAGCTGCGGGCCATGGGCGACCGCACACCGGTGCTGGTCCTGACCGCCCTCGACTCGGTGAGCGAGCGCGTGGACGGCCTGGAGGCGGGCGCGGACGACTATCTGGTCAAGCCCTTCGCTCTGGACGAACTCATCGCCAGGGTGAGGGCGTTGCTGCGCCGCGCCGCCCCCGATCCGGCCGAGCCGCAGGAACTGCGCTACGCGGATCTCGTGCTCGACCCGGTCGCGCACACCGCCCGGCGGGGCGAGCGCCCGATCGACTTCACCCGCACCGAGTTCGCGCTGCTCGAACTGCTGATGCGCAACCCCGGACAGGTGCTGCCGAGGGAGCTGATCCACGAGCTGGTATGGGGCCGTGACTTCGGGCCAGACTCCAACTCCCTCGCGGTGTACGTGGGTTACCTACGGCGCAAGCTGGAGGCGGCGGGCGAGTCGCGCCTGGTCCACACCGTGCACGGCGTGGGCTACCGACTGGACGCCTCGTGAGCGCCCGGCGCCGCCTCGGGGCCCGCTGGCGCCGGCACCGCCCGCTGCGCACCCGGCTCGCCCTGGCCGCGTCCGCGGCGGTGGCGCTGGTGGCGGTCGGCGTGTGCACGGCCGCGTTCTTCGTGATCCGCTACGAGCTCTACCACCAGCTCGACCTGAACCTGACGCAGTCGGCGACGCTGGCCATCCAGCAGAACCGGGGCGCGGCGCCCGGGGTGCTGGCCGGTGAGTGCCGCTTCCTGTCCGCCCCCGCCTGCGCCCAGGTGGTCCCCGCCGACCCGGCGAAGGATCCCTCGAAGCCGTACCTGCTGCCGGTGAGCCCGCCCGTGCGCCAGGTCGCTTCGGACGCACGCAACGCGTACTACACCAACATCACGCTGCCCGGCGGAGAGCCCGCCCGGATGCTCACACAGCGCTTCGGTGGGGCCAAGTCCCTTCAGGTGGCGCTGCGTTCGGACGGCGTGCGCAAGGGCGTGGGCCAGGCGGCGGGGCTGCTCAGCGGGGTCGGGACGGCGGGGGTGCTGCTCGCCGCCGCGCTCGGGTACTGGGTCTCGCGCACCGGGCTCGCCCCCGTGGCCCGGCTCACCGCGACGGCCGAGCGCATCGCGACCACCCGCGACCCGAGCCACCGCATCGAGCTGCCGCCGGGGCCGCCGGACAAGGAGGACGAGGTGACGCGGCTCGCGGCGTCCTTCAACACGATGCTGGGTGAGCTGGAGCAGTCGGTCACGGCCCAGCGGCGCCTCGTCGCGGACGCGTCCCACGAGCTGCGTACGCCGCTGACGGCTCTGCGGACGAACGCGGAACTGCTCGCACGGGCCGACCGGTTGACGGACGCCCAGCGCGATCGCGCCTCGGCGGCGCTCGGCCGCCAGATCCGGGAGGTGTCGGTGCTGGTCAACGACCTCATCGACCTGGCGCGGGACGAGGAGCCGACGCCGCTCCTTGAGGAGGTCCGGCTCGCTCCGCTGCTCGCGCACACCGTGGACACGGCTCGGGCGCACTGGCCGGCGACGCCGTTCCGCCTGGACCTCGCCGACGCCTCGGTGACCCTGCCGGGCGTACCGGCCCGGCTCGCCCGGCTGATCTCCAACCTCCTGGACAACGCGGCGAAGTTCAGCCCGCCCGGGGCGCCCGTCGAAGTCACCCTCTCCTCGGGCGAGTTGACGGTACGGGACCACGGCCCCGGCATCGCGGAGGCCGATCTCCCGCACGTCTTCGACCGCTTCTACCGCGCGGAACAGGCGCGAGCCCTGCCCGGCTCGGGCCTCGGCCTCGCGATGGCCCGGCAGATCGCCCGTGCGCACGGGGCGGAGCTGACGGCCCATCAGGCTTTCGGCGGCGGGGCGGAGTTCCGGCTTGGCCTGCCGGGTGCGTCCGGCCAACCCCGGGGGGTTCGCCCACCAGCCCGCCCGTGAGCCGGGGTTGGTTGGTTCCGGTCCCCCTGGGGCTCCGCCCCAGACCCCGGGGGGTTTGCCCACCCGCCCGCCCGTGACTCGGGGTTGGTTGGTTCCGGTCCCCCTGGGGCTGCGCCCCAGACCCCGGGGGGTTTGCCCACCCGCCCGCCCGTGACTCGGGGTTGGTCGGTTCCGGCTCCCTGGGGCTGCGCCCCAGACCCCTGCGGGGGCTCCGCCCCCTGCACCCCCCTTCGCGCCTGAACGGCGCTCGTCCTCAAACGCCGGACGGGCTGTAGGTGCCCCAGAACCGGTCCCGCCAGGGGCGCGGGGAACTGCGCGACCAACCGCGCACGGTCCGCAGCCGAATCCCCCCACCCCCGGAGGCCACGCGGCGGAGCCGCAGAGTGTCACAGCGGGAAGGGGTGGGGGGGAAGCCCCGGGGGGCAAAGGCAACCGTGCGAACGGTTCGGGGTTCGAGGAGGAGGTCAGAAGCCGGGCGGCTCCGTGTACGTGCCCCACTCCTCGCGGAGCACCCCGCAGATCTCGCCCAGCGTCGCCTCGGCCCGTACCGCGTCCAGCATGGGCGCGATCATGTTCGAGCCGTCCCGCGCCGCGGCCAGCATCGCGTCCAGGGCCGCCCGGACGGCCGGGTCGTCGCGGTGGGACTTGCGGTCGGCCAGGGCCCGCACCTGCTCGCGCTCCACCTCGTGGCTGACCCGCAGGATCTCCAGGTCGCCCGTCACCGAGCCGTGGTGGCAGTTGACGCCCACCACCCGCTTGTCGCCCTTCTCCAGGGACTGCTGGTAGCGGAACGCCGACTCGGCGATCTCCCCGGTGAACCAGCCGTCCTCGATGCCGCGCAGGATGCCCGAGGTGATCGGGCCGATCGGGTGCTGACCGTCGGGGTGCGCCCGGGTGCCGCGCTCCCGGATCTGGTCGAAGATCTTCTCCGCGTCCGCCTCGATGCGGTCGGTGAGCTGCTCGATGTACCAGGACCCGCCGAGCGGGTCGGCGACGTTGGCGACGCCGGTCTCCTCCATCAGCACCTGCTGGGTGCGCAGCGCGATCTCCGCCGCCTGCTCGCTCGGCAGCGCGAGCGTCTCGTCGAGCGCGTTGGTGTGCAGCGAGTTCGTGCCGCCGAGGACGGCGGCGAGCGCCTCGACCGCGGTGCGCACGACGTTGTTGTACGGCTGCTGCGCGGTCAGCGACACCCCGGCGGTCTGGGTGTGGAAGCGCAGCCACTGCGCCTTGTCCGACCGCGCCCCGTACTCCTCCTTCATCCAGCGGGCCCAGATCCGGCGCGCGGCACGGAACTTGGCGATCTCCTCGAAGAAGTCGACGTGCGCGTCGAAGAAGAAGGACAGGCCGGGCGCGAAGACGTCCACGTCAAGGCCCCGGCTGAGGCCCAGCTCCACGTAGCCGAATCCGTCGGCGAGGGTGTACGCCAGCTCCTGCGCGGCCGTCGCCCCGGCCTCGCGGATGTGATAGCCGGAGACGGAGAGCGGCTTGTACGCGGGGATGCCCTGCGCGCAGTGCTCCATGAGGTCGCCGATGAGACGCAGATGGGGCTCGGGCTGGAAGAGCCACTCCTTCTGCGCGATGTACTCCTTGAAGATGTCGGTCTGGAGCGTGCCGTTGAGCACGCCCGGGTCGACGCCCTGCCGCTCGGCGGCGACCAGGTACATGCAGAACACGGGGACGGCCGGGCCGCTGATGGTCATGGACGTGGTGACGTCGCCGAGCGGGATGTCCTGGAACAGGACCTCCATGTCGGCGGCCGAGTCGATGGCGACGCCGCAGTGGCCGACCTCGCCGAGCGAGCGGGGGTCGTCCGAGTCGCGGCCCATGAGCGTCGGCATGTCGAAGGCGACGCTCAGGCCGCCGCCGCCGGCCGCCAGGATCATCTTGTAGCGCTCGTTGGTCTGCTCGGCGTTCCCGAACCCGGCGAACTGCCGGATCGTCCAGGTGCGACCGCGGTAGCCAGTCGGGTACAGCCCGCGCGTGAAGGGGTACTCCCCCGGCCAGCCGATGCGCTCGAACCCGTCGTAGGTGTCGCCGGGCCGGGGCCCGTATGCCGGGTCGACGGGGTCTCCGGAGAGCGTGGTGAAGTCCGCGTCGCGCTTGCGGGCCTTGTCGTAACGGGCCTGCCAGCGGCGGCGGCCTTCTTCGATCGCGTCAGCGTCCATGGTTCGAATTTACTTGGACGTCCTAGTAAATGTCGATGGGAGACCGCCGCGGATTGCTCGCGCGGCGGTGGGGGTGCGGTCCCGGTGCGGCCGGATCAGGCCCGGGCGGGGGCCGGGGCGCCGTCCGCGACCTTGGACTCCAGCTCCTTGGAGACCTTGCGCTCGACGAAGAAGGCGGCGGTGGGGATCGTGCCGGCGATCAGCACCCAGAGCTGCTTGCCGACCGGCCACTTGGCCTTGGAGCCCAGGTCGAAGGCGAAGACGAGGTAGATCACGTACAGCCAGCCGTGGGCGATGCCGACGACCTTCGTGAAGTCCGCGGCGCCGTTCATGTCCAGGATGTACTTGGCGATCACGCCCAGGGTCAGCAGGACCAGCAGTACGCCGGTGACGTACGCCATCACCCGGTAGCGGGTCAGTACGCTCTTTTTCATGCGGTCGAGCGTAACGGGACATGCGGGGCGATCTTCCCCCGGGTGCCACCCGCGCGCCCGGCACCAACCCCTGGGGCCCCGCCCCAGACCCGGTCCGCGCCTCAAGGGCGCTCGTCTTCAATCGCCGGACGGGCTGAAATGCCTCAATTCGGTCCGGCATCGAGGAGTTAGGGGCGCGGGGAACTGCGCGACCGGCCACGCACGGTCCGCAGACGAGAACGGGTTTTGAGGGCGAAGCCCCGCGAACAGGGTGCGGGGCGCGGAGCCCCGTGGGTGGGGCGGGCCCCTGAGGGGCTACTCCTCGAAGTCTCGGGCCGCCACCCGCAGAGGGCGCAGGATCGCGAAGATCTCCCCGCACTCCTCAGCGTCGTACGCGCCGAGACCGAACTCCATCGCCATCAGATCGCGCGTGGCCTGCTCCACGACCTCGCGGCCCTTGTCCGTGATGGACGCCAGCGTGCCGCGGCCGTCGTTCGGGTTGGGGCGCTTGTCCACGAGGCCCGACTTCACGAGGCGGTCGACCGTGTTCGTGACCGAGGTCGGGTGGACCATCAGACGCTCGCCGATCTTGGACATCGGCAGCTCGCCCGCCTTGGAGAAGGTGAGCAGCACCAGCGCCTCGTACCGCGCGAACGTCAGGCCGTACGGCTTGACCACCGCGTCGACCTCGGCCAGCAGGATCTGGTGCGCCCGCATGATCGAGGTGATCGCCCCCATCGCGGGCACGGGGCCCCAGCGCTGCTGCCAGAGTTCGTCGGCTCGGGCGATGGGATCGAAGGGAAGGCTGAGCGGCTTGGGCACCCGTTGACCTTACCCACAGGTCACATGCCGGTCAGCCCCGTCTCGCAGTTCGGTACCCCACCCGGTGCGCGCGGAGTCGGCCCGCGCCCGTGGCCCGTACCGCCCGGCATGGCGCTCCCCCACGCAGGGTGACCGTTATGTCACTATTGCCCGGTCCCGTGCACGCCCTCGCGACCCCTCTAAGGGGGCCGGATGTCCCGGTACCGAATCCTCGTCGCCGCCGCTCTGCTCGCCGCCACCGGCTGTTCGTCCGGTGCCGGCCCGGACGAGGCCTCCGTGGCCCAGGGCCGTGCTCAGGCCGAGGCCGCCCCCGCGCCCGCGCCCGGCTCCCCGTTCTGGGTCGACCCGGAGAGCGACGCCGTCCGGCAGATCAGGCTCTGGCAGGGGCAGGGCCGTACCGCGGACGCCCAGGTGCTGCGGCGGATCGCCGACCGGCCGGTGGCCGTGTGGCCGTCCGGTGCCGACCCGCGGCCCCGCATCCGCAAGGCGGTCGAGGGCGCCGCCAAGAACCGGCGGACCGCGCTGTTCGTGGCGTACAACATCCCCCACCGCGACTGCGGCAAGTACTCGGCGGGCGGCGCGAGCGACGTCGACGGCTACCGCGCCTGGTACGGGACGTTCGCGGACGCCATCGGGGACGCCCCGGCCGTCGTGGTCCTGGAGCCCGACGCGGTCGCCCACATGGTCGACGGGTGCACGACTGTCGACCATCACGCCGAGCGCTATCAGCTGCTGAACGAGGCCGTCGAGCACCTCAAGAAGCTTCCCCGCACCAAGGTCTACCTGGATGCGGGCAACCCGTCGTGGATTCCCGATCCCGGCAGTCTCGTCGAGCCGCTGCGGCGGGCCGGGGTCGACAAGGCGGACGGGTTCGCGCTGAACGTGTCCAACTTCCAGACCGACGAGAGCGTCCGGGCGTACGGCGCGAAGGTGTCCCAGGGCCTGGACGGCAAGCACTTCGTCATGGACACCAGCCGCAACGGCGACGGGCCCCTGCGCGACGACCGGGACCAGGCCTGGTGCAATCCCCCGGGCCGCTCGCTCGGGGCGCCGCCCTCGGTCAGCACGGGGGACCCGCTCGTCGACGCGTTCCTGTGGATCAAGCGGCCCGGCGACTCGGACGGGCCCTGCCGCGGGGGCCCGTCCGCCGGCACCTGGTGGCCGGACTACGCGCTCGGGCTCGCCAAGCGCGCGCGGTACTGACCGGAGCCGGTCCGGCCCTGGTCGGCCCGGCCGGGGTCAGTCCACCCGGAGCCACTTCGCCTCGGACGGTGTGCCCTCCTGGTCGGACGCGAAGACCATGTACCAGCCGGGCGGGACGAGTGCGTGGTCCTTCGGGACGGCGATCGTGACCGAGTTCTTGTCCTTGGTCAGACCCAGCTCGATCGAGCGCTGCTCCACGTCCGTGGTGTGCGTGACCGCGCTCGGCCGCATCAGCCGGGCCTTGACGACGCGCTCGGGGTGGTCGGTCTTGAACGTGGCCTTCCCGTCGGCGGCCGCGGCTTCGGGGCCGTCGCCGAGCACGGGACGCTTGTCCTTGTCCCGGTAGAGGTAGGGCGGGGTGTAGACCTCCATGCGCTGCTCGAACTTGCCGAGCTTGGTGTTGTTCTTGTCGCCGAAGAGCGAGTCGGAGCCGAAGGTGGCGACCCGGCCGTCGGGCAGCAGCAGCGCCTCGGAGTGGTAGTTGCGGCCGATCGTGGGGTCGGCCGCCTCGCGGAAGGCGTTCGCCTTGGGGTCGTAGAACTGGGCCTTGAGGATGTTGGAGCCGCCCCGGCCGCGGTAGTCGGACGAACCGCCGCTGGTGAAGACGGAGTCGTCCGGCATCAGCACACTGTTCAAGTACCGCGTGCCCTGCGGGAGTTCGGGGCCGGCCTGGAAGGCGGGGCTGTTCTGCTTCAGGTCCACCACGGCGGTGCGCGGGGTGGCCTTCTCGGACTCGCCGACCCCGCCGCCGCCGAGCAGCATGAAGCGCTGGTCCTGGGCGGGCGGCAGCAGGAGTGAACTGGCCGTCTCCAGCTGGTCGGTGGCGTTCAGGCCGCCGATCCTGGTGAAGGTGTTCTTCTCGACGTCCCACACGCCCGGCTCGCGGCCCTTGTTGGCGGGCCCGTAACCGGAGTTGGCGCCGGAGTAGAAGAGCTTGCCGCCCTTGGTCAGGAACAGGGAGGGATAGGTCGGGAAGTAGCGGGTGGGGCCCTTGGACCACTTCTTGGTCTTCGGGTCGTAGATCTCGTTGTCGCCCTGGAGGATGGCGCCCACGTCGTCGAGCCCGGAGACGGCGAGCACCTTGCCGTCCTGGAGCGTGGTGAGCGTCGGGTACCAGCGGGCCTCCTTCATGGGGGCCACCGGGACGTACTTCTCGGCCTTGGGGTCGAACTCGTACGCCGCCCTGATCCCCTGGTAGTCCTGCTTGTCCAGGGTTATCTTCTCGGCGAGCCCGTACACGTTGTCGGCGTCCTTGCCGGTCAGGCCCTCGACCTCGTACTGGGCCTGGTCGGTGGCGACCGACTGGGGGCCCGGCGCGACGGCTTCGACGAAGACGCGCGCCTCGGCGGCGGTGGTCTTGGTCTTCCAGGGCTTCATCTGCCCGGTGGCGTAGTACGAGATCTCGAACTCGCGCTTGGCGCGCGGCACCGTGACGTCGAACCTGGAGACGTACTCCACGCCCGACGGGGAGCGGAACTTGGTCCCCTTCTTGACGGTGACGTCCTTGTTCGGGTCCTCGTTCTTGACCCGCATGCCGCCGCCGGCCCGCTTCACCTCGCCGTCCAGGACCTCGTAGCGGGCCGTGCCGCCGGCCACCAGCAGGTTGCCGTTGGGGAGTTGGGCGTGGCCGCCGCAGAAGAAGTCCTCGGGGGTGGGGATCTTCTTGAAGGAGTTGTCCTTCGGGTTCCACAGGACGGTGTCGAAGGTGCCCGCGTCGAAGTGGTCCTGCTTGTTGCCGGAGCCCGCGATGATCAGCACCTTGCCGGTGTGCAGCAGGGCCGTGTGGATGGCGTTGGTGCGGTACTCCTTGGGGATGTCGACGTCCTGCCAGGCGCCGAACTTCGCCATGTACTCGGGCTGCGCGATCTCGTACGCGTGGTACTGCTCGGTGGCGAAGGAGAGCGCGGCGGGTGCGTTGAGCCCCGCGAGGACCACGACGGCGCCGCCGCCGAACAGGGTCTTCTTCGTCCGCTTCGAGGGCCGGTATGCCATGACTCAGTTCCCTCCTGTCGTCGTGGCGATGGCGGGTTCCGCCTCGCCCGTGGTCGTGGGCTTGCGGTCGGCGAGCTTGGCCGCACCGCGGGCCGTGGCGCGTTCGCGCAGCGTGGTCCAGGCCCAGATCGCGGCCGGGGCCAGCGCGATGCACAGCGCGAGCACGGCCCAGGTGCGCATCGCGGCGTGGGTGTGCCGGTAGTGCACGGAGGCGACCAGCGAGCCGGCGAGCACGGCCGCCCAGAACAGGTGGATGCGGAACGTCCACAGCCGGTCGGGGCTGGTCTGGCCGCCCTTGGGGGTGACCACGAACCGGCCGCGGGTGCGCAGCACGGCCGAGCCGAGCGACTTGAGGTAGATGGGCGCCGAGAGCGCCGACATGCCCATCCCGGCGAGACCGCCCGAGCCCTCGGGTTCGTGCGGCGAGACGTTGTGCCGCCGGTTCCACAGGTACAGGCCGATCTGGAGTGCGGCCGCGTCGCTGTAGAGCATCAGCCAGACCGATGCGCTGACCTCGGTGCCGGAGGCGCCGAACCACAGGAACAGGACACAACTGACGATTCCCAGAAGCCAGTTGACGGCCGTCATGGGGTAGTACACGAGCATCAGGGTGTACGAGAGCAGCCGGCCGGGCGGCATGGTGAACGGCGCCTTCCAGTACTGCTTGAACAGCGTCTCGTAGGTGCCGCGCGACCAGCGCATCTGCTGGGTGAAGAAGTCGGTCCAGGAAGCCGGGCCCTCGCCGACGGCCAGCACGTCCGGGGTGTACACGGAGCGCCAGTGGCGGCCGGTCTTCGGGTTCTTGTGCCGATGCAGTTCGAAGCCGGTGGCCATGTCCTCGGTGATCGAGTCGTACAGGCCGCCGATCTGCCGCAGCGCCGAGATCCGCACCACGTTGTTGGTGCCGACGAACATGGGCGCCCGGTAGCGGTTGCCGGCCCGCTGGATCAGCGCGTGGAAGAGGAACTGCTGGGATTCGGCCGCCTTGGTGACGGGCGAGTCGTAGTTGCCGTACACCTGCGGCCCGACGACGAAGGCGACGTCCGGGTCACGGAAGTAACCCATCATCCGTTCGAGGAAGTTGGGGAGCGGGGCGTGGTCGGTGTCGACGGAGGCGAAGAAGTCGTAGCCGCCGCCGTGCATCGCGATCCAGGCGTTGTAGTTGCCGTGCTTGGTGCGCGCCTTGTGGACGCCCTTCTTGCGGTTCCACTCGGGGACGCCCTTGCGGGTGAAGTGGCGTACGCCCAGCTCGGCGCAGAGCGCCCGGGCCTGCTCGTCGTCGCCCTCGTCCAGGAGCCAGATGTCGAGCTTCCCGGGGTGGGTGAGCCGGACGGCCGCCTCCAGGGTGTTCCGCACCATGGATATGGGTTCCTTGCCCGGCACGTACGTGGTGAGGAAGGCGACCCGGGTGCCCTCTTCGGGGGTGACCGGAACGGGGTCGCGGGCGACCAGCGTGGCGTGGGCGACGGAGGCGACGTTGGCGACCATGAAGAGCTCGATGAGGCCGATCGAGACCAGCATCGCGATGTCGAGGCCGACCAGCCAGCGGTCGCCGCCCTCGCGCTCGACCCAGTGGCTGGGCCAGACGAGATAGACGAGCAGCAGGCCGGTGAGTATCGGCGCCAGGGTCATCAGGAGGACGGCGCGTATGCGGTGCGGCTCCTGGGAGAGGAGGCTCCGGTACTGCACCCGGTAGGGCGAGGGGCCCGGATCGGTGAGCGGTCCGGCTAGCCGGCTGTGGGTGTCGTAGTCGTAGCCCTCCGGGCGCACGGTGCCCTCCAGCGGATCGTCGAGCAGGGTTTGAACTGGGTTGATAACCCCACAAAAGTGGAGAAAGCCCGGCGTGTCGACTGGAGTACTCCGAGTGAGCGGTTCTCGATGGGGCGCCTTTTTCGCGTGCGGGCATGACGAACCGCCGGAACGGGCCTCCCCCGGGACGCGCCCGGGGCCGCCCGCCCGGCCCCGCCCGGCGGACGCACGAGAGCCCCCGGCCTGGGCGGCCGGGGGCTCTCGTGACGGGGTTCCCGAAGGGGTGGTCCCGGGGTGGGTGCTACTCGGCGGCCAGATGCCGCTCCACCGTCTCCACCTTGGACGTCAGACCGTCCGTGACACCGGGGCGGATGTCCGCCTTGAGCACGAGGGAGACCCGGTTCGAGCGGGCCTCGACGGCGGCGACGGCCCGCTTCACGACGTCCATCACCTCGTCCCACTCGCCCTCGATGGAGGTGAACATGGCGTCCGTACGGTTGGGCAGGCCGGACTCGCGCACCACGCGGACCGCTTCCGCGACGTACTCCCCCACGTCCTCGCCGACGCCGAGCGGGCTGACCGAGAAGGCGACGATCATGCGTTGACCACGCCTTCCTTGCGAGCACGGGTCGCGATCACGGCGTCGTCCAGCTCGCGCCGGATCTTGCGCTCGGCGAAGAAGCCGCCGAAGGGCAGCACCGCGAGCACGAAGTAGAGCGCGCCGGTCTTCGCCGACCACTTGGTGCGGTTCCAGGCGTCCAGCCAGAACAGCACGTACAGCGTGAACAGGATGCCGTGGACCATGCCCATCACCATGACCCCGTCGAACGAGGTGGTGCGCTTGAGCACGGAGCAGACCAGCAGGATCGGGAACGAGATGGCCTCGGGGAGCGAGACCAGTCGGAGTCGATGCAGGGCGGAGGCTGTCTTGATGTCCACGGGCGGGGGCACCTTCGCTGGGAGGGGCGGGCGGCGGCGGTCGTCTGGCGGCGATCCGTCGGCAGCGATCTTTGTGAACGCATGCACAAACGTTCCCCATTCTGACATCGCGCTCTTGCCCCTGTCGGGGCGGGTCCCCGCCCGCTAACGTCGGGCCGTGGCAATGTTCCGACTCCAGGGCAGCAAGGTGCTCGCCGTCGACATGACCGGCGACGCCGTCAAAGCGAAGAACGGCTCGATGGTCGCCTACGACGGCCAGATGGCGTTCAAGAAGATGACCGGCGGAGGTGAGGGTCTGCGCGGCATGGTGACCCGCCGCCTCACCGGCGAACAGATGACCGTGATGGAGGTGAAGGGGCACGGCACGTGCTACTTCGCCGACCGCGCGAGCGAGATCAACCTCGTGAGCCTCAACGGCGACAAGCTCTACGTCGAGTCGAGCAACCTGCTCGCCACCGACGCCGGGCTGCGCACCGGCACCACCTTCACCGGCCTGCGGGGCGCCAGCCAGGGCAACGGCCTGTTCACCACGACCGTCGAGGGCCAGGGCCAGGCCGCGATCATGTCGGACGGCCCCGCCGTGGTGCTGCGGGTCGGCGCCCAGTACCCGCTGTCCGTCGACCCCGGCGCGTACATCGCCCACCAGGGCAACCTCCGGCAGAGCTTCCAGTCCGGGGTGACCTTCCGGACCTTCCTCGGCGAGGGCTCGGGCGAGGCCTTCCAGATCCGGTTCGAGGGCGAGGGCCTGGTGTACGTGCAGCCCAGCGAGCGCAACACGATCGGCGGGGACGTCTGATGCCCTTCCGCGAGGTCAACTCCAAGATGGTCGAGGCGACGGTCGGCCCCGGCCAGAAGATGTTCAGCCAGCGCGGCGCGATGCTCGCGTACAAGGGCGAGGTGTCCTTCACGCCCAACATCCAGGGCGGCCAGGGCGGCCTGATGTCGATGATCGGCCGCCGGGTGGCCAACGAGGCAACGCCCCTGATGACGGTCGAAGGCAGCGGCACCGTGATGTTCGGCCACGGCGGCCATCACATCCAGGTCATCAACCTGCAGGGCGACACCCTGTACGTGGAGGCCGACCGGCTGCTCGCCTTCGACGGCAGCCTGCAGCAGGGCACGATGTTCATGGGCTCGCAGGGCGGGGTCATGGGCATGGTGCGCGGCCAGGTGACCGGGCAGGGCCTGTTCACCACCACGCTCAAGGGCCACGGGGCCGTGGCCGTGATGGCGCACGGTGGCGTGATCGAGCTGCCGATCACCCCGCAGCGGCCGGTCCACGTCGACCCCCAGGCCTATGTCGCCCACCACGGCGACGTGCGCAACAAGCTCTCGACCGCGCTCGGCTGGCGCGACATGGTGGGCCGGGGCTCCGGCGAGGCCTTCCAGCTCGAACTGTCCGGCCAGGGCGCCGTGTACGTGCAGGCCTCGGAGGAGAAGCTGTGACCGCCCCGGTGATCTTCGATCCCTACTCGCTGCCGACCGACGACAACGTCAACAAGTACACCTTCTGCGTGGAGCTCAAGTCGAGCCAGTGGTTCCTGCAGAAGGGCAAGATGATCGCCTACTACGGGCAGATCGAGTTCAACGGCGTCGGGCACGGCCGGCTCGACCGGCTCCTGCGCACGAGCTTCCACTCCCCGCTGCACGCCGGCGACTGGGTGGTCGCGGACGGCAGCGGCAAGATGCTGCTCGCGGACCGCGCCTTCGACGTGAACAGCTACGACCTGGACGACGGCAACCTGACGATCCGCTCGGGCAACCTGCTCGCCTACCAGCCCTCGCTCGCCCTGAAGCAGTCCATCGTGCCGGGTTTCCTCACCCTGATCGGCACCGGCAAGTTCGTGGCGGCGTCCAACGGCCCGGTGGTCTTCATGGAGCCGCCGATCCGGGTGGACCCGCAGGCCCTGGTCGGCTGGGCGGACTGCCCCTCCCCCTGCCACCATTACGACCACGGTTACATGACGGGCGTCCTGGGCGGAATCCGGTCACTCACCGGGCTCGGCGGAACGTCCGGCGAGGAGCACCAGTTCGAGTTCGTGGGGGCGGGTACGGTCCTGCTCCAGTCCACCGAGGTCCTGATGGCGGAGCAGGCGACCGGCCAGGTCGCCAACGAGCCCGGGGTGCCGGGCGGCGGCCAGGGCGGCCCCGGCCAGGCCGGTGCGGCACCGCGTCTTCCCGGCCAGCTGGGGGACCTCCAGCGTCGCTTCGGCCTGTGAGCGGTAGTCTGCGGAGTGTGACGTCGAACGTCTGAGCCCTTCGGGGCCGGGCGCAGGCACGTACGGGGGGCCGCGGGCCGGTTCACGTGCCCGGCGTCACACACTCTCACTTGGTTCAGAATTCAACTTCTTAGGTAGAATCCACATATGGAGACCGAGACGGCCACGAACTGGCTGAGCGACGACGAGCAGTGCGCCTGGCGCACCTATCTGGACGTCAACAGGATGCTGACGTACCAGATGGAGAAGGACCTGCAGCCGTTCGGCCTGACCAACAACGACTACGAGATCCTGGTGAACCTCTCGGAGTCGGCGGACAAGCGGATGCGGATGAGCGACCTCGCGGCCGCCACCCTCCAGTCCAAGAGCCGCCTCTCGCACCAGATCACCCGGATGGAGAACGCGGGCCTGGTCCGGCGCGAGAACTGCGAGTCGGACCGGCGCGGGCTCTTCGCCGTGCTCACCGAGCAGGGCACGGCGACCATGGAGAAGGTCGCCCCGCACCACGTGGCCTCCGTACGGCGTCACTTCATCGACCTGCTGTCGAGCGAGGCGCTGGCCGATCTGCGCGAGTCCCTCGGCCCCGTCGCCGAGCACCTGCGCGGGCACCGCGGGAAGATCTGACGCGAGCACGAACCACAAGAGCAGCGGCAGCGGCCCGATGAGCGGGCCGACCGCCGCGCACACCCCGAACTCCCGGCGTTCACCGCGGTGTTGACCCACGCCCCGGCCAGGTCCGGCACCGGGGCTGTCGGCAGGGTCCTCAGGCGGTCTCGGTCAGGCTCGTGACGAGCTCGTCGGCGGCCGCGTACGGGTCGAGCTCGCCGTCGACGATCCGCTGGGCGAGCGCGTCCAGGCGCTGGTCGCCGTGCAGCGAGCCGATGCGCTCGCGCAGCGCGGTGACCGCGATGGTCTCGACCTCGCGGGCCGCACGGGCCCGGCGGCGCTCCGTGAGGACACCGTGCTCGGCCATCCAGGCGTGGTGCTTCTCCAGGGCCTCCAGGACCTCGTCGATGCCCTCGCCGCGGGCCGCCACCGTCTTGACGATGGGCGGGCGCCAGTCCCCGGGGCCGCGTGATTCGCCCAGGCCCAGCATGTGGTTGAGCTCGCGGGCCGTGGCGTCCGCGCCGTCCCGGTCCGCCTTGTTGACGACGTAGAGGTCCCCGATTTCGAGGATGCCGGCCTTGGCGGCCTGGATGCCGTCGCCCATGCCGGGTGCGAGCAGCACCACCGAGGTGTCGGCCTGCGAGGCGATCTCGACCTCGGACTGACCCACGCCCACCGTCTCGACCAGGATCACCTCGCAGCCCGCCGCGTCCAGGACCCGGATCGCCTGGGGTGCGGCCCAGGCCAGGCCGCCCAGGTGGCCCCGGGTGGCCATCGAGCGGATGTAGACGCCGGGGTCGGACGCGTGGTCGGACATCCGGACCCGGTCGCCGAGCAGGGCCCCGCCCGAGAAGGGCGAGGACGGGTCGACGGCGAGGACGCCGACCCGCTTCCCGGCCCGCCGGTAGGCGGTGACCAGCGCGGAGGTGGAGGTCGACTTGCCGACTCCGGGCGAGCCCGTCAGGCCGACCACGTACGCGTTGCCCGCGAGCGGGGCCAGCGCCGCCATGACCTCCCGCAGCTGCGGGGACGCCCCCTCGACCAGCGAGATCAGCCGGGCGACGGCCCTGGGCCGGCCTTCCCGGGCCTGGGCCACCAGTTCGGGGACGTCCACCATTGCCGCTCCGTTCAGTCGCGTACGCACCGCAGGATCAGAGAGTTGTTGTCCGGGCCACTCTCCGCTCGGAGTTGCTGCCCGAACCGCTTGCTACTTGCCCGGGACGCGAAGGATCAGTGCATCGCCCTGGCCGCCGCCGCCACACAGGGCCGCCGCGCCCACGCCACCGCCGCGGCGCTTCAGTTCGAGGGCGAGGTGCAGCACGACGCGGGCGCCGGACATGCCGATGGGGTGGCCGAGCGCGATGGCGCCGCCGTTGACATTCACCTTTTCCGGGGACACCCCGAGGTCCTTCATTGACTGGACGGCGACCGCCGCGAAGGCCTCGTTGATCTCGATCAGATCGAGGTCCTCGACCGAGATGCCCTCCTTGCCGACCGCGTGCCGGATCGCGTTCGAAGGCTGCGACTGGAGCGAGTTGTCGGGGCCCGCGACGTTGCCGTGGGCGCCGATCTCGGCGATCCACTCCAGGCCCAGCTCCTCGGCCCTGGCCTTGGACATGACGACGACCGCGGCCGCGCCGTCCGAGATCTGCGAGGAGGTGCCGGCCGTGATGGTGCCGTCCTTCGCGAAGGCCGGGCGCAGCTTGCCGAGGGATTCGACGGTGGTGTCGGCGCGCACCCCTTCGTCCTTGGCGAACAGGACCGGGTCGCCCTTGCGCTGCGGGATCTCGACCGGGGTGATCTCGGCCTCGAAGACGCCGTTCTTCTGGGCGGCCGCGGCACGCTGGTGCGAGGCCGCGGCGATCGCGTCCTGCTCGGGGCGGGCGATGCCGAGGCGGGTGTTGTGCTTCTCCGTGGACTCCCCCATCGGGATGTTCTCGAAGGAGTCGGTGAGACCGTCGTACGCCATCGCGTCGAGCATCTCGATCGCGCCGTACTTGTAGCCCTCGCGGGACTTGGGCAGCAGGTGCGGGGCGTTGGTCATGGACTCCTGGCCGCCGGCGACCACGATGTCGAACTCGCCGGCGCGGATCAGCTGGTCGGCGAGGGCGATCGCGTCCAGGCCCGAAAGGCACACCTTGTTGATGGTGAGCGCGGGGACGTTCATCGGGATGCCGGCCTTGACGGCCGCCTGGCGCGCGGGGATCTGCCCGGCCCCGGCCTGGAGCACCTGGCCCATGATCACGTACTGGACCTGGTCGCCCCCGATGCCGGCCCGGTCCAGGGCCGCCTTGATGGCGAAGCCGCCGAGATCGGCGCCGGAGAAGGACTTGAGGGAGCCGAGCAGTCGGCCCATGGGCGTACGGGCGCCCGCGACGATCACTGAGGTGGTACCGGTCGTTCCAGACATGAGGCACGGCCCCTTGGGAGGTGAGGGTGTGAACGAGGGTTTACTTCGAATGTACTGAGCAGTACTGCCCACGTCACCGGGCAGTAGGTGTGATCGCGCGCACGTTGCGTAACCACCCCTGTGAGCGCTGCACTAAGGGCATGCTGACGCGAATCGACCACATCGGGATCGCCTGTTTCGACCTCGACAAGACCGTCGAGTTCTACCGTGCGACGTACGGATTCGAGGTGTTCCACACCGAGATCAACGAAGAGCAGGGCGTGCGCGAGGCCATGCTCAAGATCAACGAGACCTCCGACGGCGGCGCCTCCTACCTCCAGCTCCTGGAACCCACCCGCGAGGACTCGGCGGTCGGCAAGTGGCTGGCCAAGAACGGCGAGGGCGTCCACCACATCGCCTTCGGCACCGAGGACGTCACCGCCGACTCCGAGGCCATCCGCGACAAGGGCGTACGCGTCCTCTACGACCAGCCCCGCACCGGTTCGATGGGCTCGCAGATCACCTTCCTGCACCCGAAGGACTGCCACGGCGTGCTCACCGAACTCGTCACTTCGGCCCCCCGGGGCACCGTCGCCCACTGAGCCCACACAATGGAGGCCGGACCTCCGGATACTCGGCCCGGTACAGTGGGCGGTTCCGGGCCGGGGTCGGGTCGGGGCCTGGGACCCACGCCCCTGTTTTGATCTGACACCATTCACCGGGGGCCCGTCCGCTGTTCATCGCGGTCGGACGGCGCTCGTACGGGCAGTGTTCGCGACCAGGGGACGGATGGGACCGCGCAGTGCGGGGCTACGAACGCCAGGAGAGCCAGAGCCACCGGCCTGACGACCACCTCTCGCGGTTCGAGGCCGAGATGGAGCGGCTGAAGACCGAGCGGGAGAAGGCCGTTCAGCACGCCGAGGATCTCGGCTACCAGGTCGAAGTGCTGCGCGCCAAGCTCCACGAGGCGCGCCGCAATCTCGCGACCCGTCCCGCCTACGACACGGCGAACGTCGGCTACCAGGCCGAACAGCTGCTCCGCAACGCCCAGATGCAGGCCGAGCAGCTGCGCACGGACGCCGAGCGCGAGCTGCGCGACGCCCGCGCCCAGACCCAGCGCATCCTCCAGGAGCACGCCGAGCACCAGGCCCGGCTCCAGGCCGAGCTGCACGCCGAGGCCGTCAACCGCCGCCAGCGCCTCGACCAGGAGCTGGCCGAGCGCCGGGCCACCGTCGAGTCCCACGTCAACGAGAACGTGGCCTGGGCCGAGCAACTGCGGGCCCGCACCGAGGCGCAGGCCCGCCGGCTGATGGAGGAGTCCCGCGCCGAGGCCGAGCAGTCCCTCGCCGCGGCCCGCGCGGAGGCCACCCGGATCGCCGAGGAGGCCCGCCAACGCCTGGGCTCCGAGGCTGAGTCGGCCCGCTCCGAGGCCGAGGCGACCCTGCTGCGCGCCCGCAAGGACGCCGAGCGGCTCCTGAACGCGGCCTCCGAGCAGGCCCAGGAGGCCACCTCCCACGCCGAGCAGCTCCGTACGACCACCACCGCCGAGTCGGACCAGGCGCGCCAGCAGGCCGCCGAGTTGAGCCGTGCCGCCGAGCTGCGGATGCAGGAGGCGGAGGCCGCGCTGCGCGAGGCGCGCGCCGAGGCCGAGCGGGCCGTCACCGAGGCCAGGGAGTCGGCGGCCAAGCAGGTCGCGAGCGCCGAGTCCGCCAACGAGCAGCGCACCCGTACCGCGAAGACCGAGATCGCGCGGTTGGTCGCGGAGGCCACCAAGGAGGCCGAGACCCTCAAGGCCGAGGCAGAGCAGGCCCTTGAGGACGCGAAGGCGGCCGCCGAACGGCTGCGCACCGAGGCCGCCGAGAAGGCGCGCACCAGCGCCGCCGAGGACACCGCGGCCCAGCTCGCCAAGGCCGCGCGTACGGCCGAGGAGGTCCTGACCAAGGCATCCGAGGACGCCCGCGAGACCACCCGCAAGGCGTCCGAGGAGGCCGAGCGGATCCGGCGCGAGGCCGACGCCGAGGCCGAGCGGCTGCGCGGCGAGGCGGCCGAGCAGGCCGACGAGCTCAAGGGCGCGGCCAAGGACGACACCAAGGAGTACCGGGCCAAGACGGTCGAGCTCCAGGAGGAGGCCCGCAGGCTGCGCGGCGAGGCCGAGCAGCTGCGCGCCGAGGCGGTCGCCGAGGGCGAGCGCATCCGGGGCGAGGCGCGACGCGAGGCCGTCCAGCAGATCGAGGAGGCGGCCAGGACCGCCGAGGAGCTGCTCGCCAAGGCGAAGGCGGACGCGGACGAGCTGCGCACCACCGCGGGCAACGAGGCCGAGCGCGTACGCAATGAGGCCGTCGAGCGGGCCAACACCCTGCGCAAGCAGGCCGAGGAGACCCTTGACCGCACCCGCGCCGAGGCCGAGCGGATGCGCGCGGAGGCCGAGGAGCAGGCCGAGCAGACCACAACGGACGCCGAGCGGGCGGCCGTTGGCCTGCGCGAGGAGACCGAGCGGGCGATAGCGGCCCGCCAGGCCGAGGCCGCCGAGGAACTGACCCGCCTGCACACCGAGGCCGAGCAGCGCCACGCCGCCGCCGAGCAGGCCCTCACCGACGCCCGCGCCGAGGGCGAGCGGATCCGGCGCGAGGCCGCCGAGGAGACCGAACGGATCCGCACCGAGGCCGCCGAGCGCATCCGTACGCTCCAGGCGCAGGCCGAGCAGGAGGCCGAGCGGCTGCGCACCGAGGCGGCTGCCGACGCCTCGACCGCCCGTTCCGAGGCGGAGGGCGCGGCCGTGCGGCTGCGCGCCGAGGCGGCTGCCGAGGCCGAGCGGCTCAAGACCGAGGCGCAGGAGACCGCCGACCGGATGCGTGCGGAGGCCGCGGCCGCCGCCGAGCGGGTCGGCGCCGAGGCCTCCGAGGCGCTCGCCGCCGCCCAGGAGGAGGCCACCCGGCGCCGCCGCGAGGCCGAGGAGACCCTCAACTCGGCGCGCGCGGAAGCCGATTCGGAACGCTCCCAGGCCCGCGAGCAGAGCGAGGAGCTGCTCGCCTCGGCCCGCAAGCGGGTCGAGGAAGCACAGGCCGAGGCGCAGCGGCTCGGCGAGGAGGCCGACCGGCGCGCCACCGAGCTGGTGTCCACGGCCGAGCAGACCGCCAAGGACGTACGGGATTCGGTGTCCGGGCTCCGCGAGGAGGCCGAGCAGGAGATCGCGGGTCTGCGCAGTGCCGCCGAGCACGCGGCGGAGCGCACCACGAGCGAGGCGCAGGCGGAGGCGGACCGGGTCCGCGCCGACGCGCACGCCGAGCGGGAGCGGGCCGGCGAGGACGCGAGCCGCGTCCGTGCGCGGGCGGCGGAGGAGTCCGCGGCCGCGAAGGAGCTGGCCGACCGGACCGTGGCGGACGCCATGGCCGAGGCGGAGAAGGCCCGTTCGGACGCCTCCGAGTACGCGCAGCGCATGCGTACCGAGGCATCGGACGCGCTGGCCTCCTCCGAACAGGACGCGGCCCGCACCCGGGCCGAGGCGCGCGAGGACGCCAACCGGATCAGGTCCGACGCCGCGAGCCAGGCCGACCGCCTGGTCGGCGAGGCGACCGCGGAGGCCGAGCGGCTCGCCGCCGAGTCGACCGCCGAGGCGGAGCGCCTCACCACCGAGGCCCAGCGGGTACGGGTCGAGGGCCGGGCGGAGGCCGACGCGCTGCGCGCCGAGGCGCGCGAGGAGGCGGACCGGGTCACGTCCGCGGCCCTCGCGGAGGCCGAGCAGGTCACCACCGCCGCGCTCGCCGAGGCCGAGCAGGTCACGACGGCCGCGCGCGAGCAGGCCGAGCGGGTCACCGGTCAGGCGCAGGCGGAGGCCGAGCGCACCACCAACGAGGCGAACGCGTATGCCGAGTTGGTCACCACCGAGGCGCGCTCCGACGCCGGCTCCACGCTCGGCGCGGCCAACGCCGAGGCCGAGCAGACCTTGAACGAGGCGCGCGCCGAGGCCGACCGGGTGCTCGACGAGGCGCGCCGGGCCGCCGACAAGCGGCGTGGCGACGCGGACGAGCAGGCCGACCAGTTGATCGCGGAGGCGAGCGGCGAGGCCGAGCGGCTGCGCGCCGAGGCCGCCGAGACGGTGGGCTCCGCGCAGCAGGCCGCCGAGCGGATCCGCACGGAGGCCGAGAAGAACCGGGCCCGTGCCGACGAGGCGGCCGAGAAGACCCGCAGCGAGGCCCGTGAGGAGGCCGACCGGCTGCTCGACGAGGCGCGCACGGCCGCAGCCAAGCGGCGCGGCGATGCGGCCGAGCAGGCCGACCAGCTCATCAACAAGGCCCAGGAGGAGGCGCTGCGCGCCGCCACCGAGGCCGAGGAGCAGGCCGACACGATGGTCGGCGCGGCCCGCAAGGAGGCCGAGAGGATCGTCGCGGAGTCGACGGTCGAGGGCAACTCCCTGGTGGAGAAGGCCCGTACGGACGCCGACGAGCTGCTCGCCGGGGCCCGCGCGGACGCCACCGCCATAAGGGAACGCACCGAGGAGGTGCGCTCGCGCACCGAGGCGGAGATCGAGGAGCTGCACGACCGGGCCCGCCGCGAGAGCGCCGAGCAGATGAAGACGGCGGGCGAGCGCGTCGACAAGCTGGTGAAGGCCGCGACCGAGCAGTCCGCCCAGGCCCAGGCCAAGGCCAAGGAGCTGGTGTCCGACGCCAACTCCGAGGCGGGCAAGGTGCGGATCGCCGCCGTGAAGAAGGCGGAGGCGCTGCTCAAGGAGGCCGAGACCAAGAAGGCCGAGCTGATCCGCGAGGCCACCGCACTGCGCGACGAGGCGGCGGCCGAGGCGCGCCGCACGGTCGAGGAGGGCAAGCGTGAACTCGACGTCCTGGTCCGACGGAGGGCCGACATCAATGCCGAGATCTCCCGTGTCCAGGACGTACTTGAGGCGTTGGAATCATTCGAGGCGCCGACCGCGGGCGGCAAATCCGGTTCCGGCAGCGGCTCTTCACCAGGTGTCAAGGCAGGTGCGGCGGCCGGGGCGACACGTTCGAGTGGCAAGTCTTCGGAGGGCTAGCCACTCAAAAGGCTGGACATTCTCCAGATCAAACGGGCATCCGCTCGATGACACGCCGCTTGGGCCCCTAGGATTCCCCCTATCACCTCACCGGTCTCATTCGACAGGAACCCCATGAGCGACACTTCCTCCCCCTTCGGCTTCGAGCTCGTGCGGCGTGGTTACGACCGCGGTCAGGTGGATGACCGCATTACCAAGCTCGTCGCCGACCGTGACAGTGCTCTGGCACGGATCACTTCTCTGGAAAAGCGCATCGAGGAGCTCCACCTCGAAACGCAGAACGCCCAGGCCCAGGTGAGCGACGCGGAGCCGTCGTACGCCGGTCTCGGCGCGCGGGTCGAAAAGATCCTGCGGCTCGCCGAGGAAGAGGCGAAGGACCTGCGCGAGGAGGCCCGTCGGGCCGCCGAGCAGCACCGGGAACTCGCCGAGTCGGCCGCCCAGCAGGTGCGCAACGACGCCGAGTCGTTCGCCTCCGAGCGCAAGGCGAAGGCGGAGGACGAGGGCGTTCGGATCGTCGAGAAGGCGAAGGGTGACGCCTCTCAGCTCCGTTCCGAGGCGCAGAAGGACGCGCAGTCCAAGCGCGAGGAGGCGGACGCCCTCTTCGAGGAGACCCGCGCCAAGGCCGCCCAGGCCGCCGCGGACTTCGAGACGAACCTCGCCAAGCGCCGCGAGCAGTCCGAGCGTGACCTGGCGTCGCGTCAGGCCAAGGCCGAGAAGCGCCTCGCGGAGATCGAGCACCGCGCGGAGCAGCTCCGCCTGGAGGCCGAGAAGCTGCGTACGGACGCGGAGCGCCGGGCGCGCCAGACGGTGGAGACGGCGCAGCGCCAGGCGGAGGACATCGTGGCCGACGCCAACGCCAAGGCCGACCGCATCCGTTCGGAATCCGAGCGCGAGCTCGCGGCTCTCACCAACCGCCGCGACTCGATCAACGCGCAGCTCACCAACGTCCGCGAGATGCTGGCGACGCTGACCGGTGCGGCCGTGGCCGCCGCCGGTTCCCCGGTCGACGACGAGCCCGTCTCGCGCGGCGTTCCGGCGCAGCAGTCCCGCTAGCAGCTCCGCAGCCCTTCCCCCGTGGGCTGCGGCCGCAGGCCGCGAAGCCCCCTGCCACTCCGGTGGCGGGGGGCTTTGTCCGCATTTAGCGTTGCCGCATGATCGAGCTTGAGGGCCTCACCAAGCGCTACGGCAGCAAGGTCGCCGTCGACCAGCTGTCCTTCCAGGTCAGACCCGGTGTGGTGACCGGCTTCCTGGGGCCGAACGGGGCCGGCAAGTCGACGACCATGCGCATGCTGCTCGATCTGGACAACCCGACCAGCGGTTCCGTACGCATCGACGGCAAGCACTACCGCGAACTGGCCGAGCCGCTGAAGTACATCGGGGCACTGCTCGACGCCAAGGCGATGCACGGCGGCCGCACCGCGTACAACAACCTGCTGTGCCTGGCCCAGTCCAACCGCATCCCGGCCGCGCGGGTCTCCGAGGTCCTGGACACGGTGGGTCTGACGGCGGTGGCGAAGAAGAAGGCGAAGGGCTTCTCCCTCGGTATGGGGCAGCGCCTGGGAATCGCCTCCGCACTGCTCGGCGACCCCGAGATCCTGATGTTCGACGAACCCGTCAATGGTCTGGACCCCGAGGGAATTCACTGGATCCGCAATCTGATGAAGCAGCTCGCGGGCGAAGGGCGAACGATCTTCGTTTCGTCTCACCTGATGAGCGAAATGGCGCTCACGGCCGACCACTTGATCGTTATCGGGCAGGGCCGACTGCTCGCCGATACATCGATGGCGGATTTCATCCGGCAGAACTCCCGGAGTTTCGTACGCCTTCGCTCCCCGCAGTGGGAGCGGCTCCTGGACGTGCTGCACCAGGCCGGCGTGCCCTTCCTCCAGACCGGGGACGGCGCCATCGAGGTCGACAACGGCAGGATCGAGGCGCTCGGCGAACTGGCCGCCCAGCACCAGCTCGTCCTGCACGAGCTGTCCGGCCAGCAGGCCTCCCTCGAAGAGGCGTTCATGCAGATGACGGCGGGCTCGGTGGAGTACCACGCGCACGGCGCGACCACCCCGGGCGGGCCGCCGGCCGCGCCGCCCGACTGGGGCGGCGCCAAGGAGGCGCCGCGGTGGGGCGCCTTCGGCCAGGACAAGGGGGTCTGAGCGATGGCATCGGTACCCGCGGTCCTGAAGTCCGAGTGGACGAAGATCCGTACGGTCTCCTCGACGACCTGGACACTGGCCTGCGCCCTGATCGTCACGGTCGCGATCGGCGCCGCGCTCTGCGCGCTGATGAGGTCGCAGTTCGACGACCTCAAGCCGGCCGAGCGGCTGACCTTCGACCCGACGCTGATCAGCTTCTCCGGAATGATCCTGGGTCAGCTGGCGATGGTCGTCTTCGGCGTCCTGGTGGTCGGAACCGAGTACAGCTCGGGCATGATCCGCTCCTCGCTGGCAGCCGTGCCCAGGCGTGGCACCTTCCTGTTCTCCAAGCTCGCCGTGGCCACCCTGCTCGCCCTGGTCGTGGGCATGGTGACCAGCTTCCTGACCTTCTTCCTCGGCCAGGCGCTGCTCGGCCCGCACCGGACGACCATCGGCTCGCCCAACGTGCTGCGGGCGGTCGTCGGGGCCGGGCTGTACATGGCGCTGATCGCACTGTTCTCGATGGGCGTCGCCGCGATGCTGCGCAGCTCGATGCTCTCGCTCGGCATCCTGATGCCGTTCTTCTTCCTGATCTCGCAGATCCTCTCGGCGGTACCGGGCGCCAAGAACGTGGCCCGTTACTTCCCCGACCGGGCGGGCTCGCAGATCATGCAGGTGGTGCCGGACGCCATGAACAGCGACCCGGCGCCGTACGGGCCGTGGGGCGGGCTCGGCATCATGGCGCTGTGGGTCGTCGCGGCGCTCGCGGGCGGCTACCTCGTCCTCCGGCACCGGGACGCCTGAGCCGGACGGCCGCCACCGCCTTCGTCGTCACCGCCACCGCACCTTCGCCGTCCCCCTCGCTGCCCCTCGCCGTCACCGTCGCGCGAAGATCACGGCTTGGCCGGAACCGTCAAGCCCTGGATAAGCTCCTCACTCATACGGGGGCATGCCGGCCGCACGCCGGACACCGCCCCGACGACCCGAACCGTCGATGGGGCTGGAGAATGATCGAGGCAGTCGGCCTGACGAAGCGCTACGGCGCCAAGACGGCCGTGCACAACCTTTCCTTTCAAGTGCGGCCCGGCACGGTCACCGGGTTCCTGGGGCCGAACGGCTCCGGCAAGTCCACGACCATGCGCATGATCCTCGGCCTCGACCAGCCGACCGCGGGACACGTGACGATCGGCGGCCACCCCTTCCGCGAGCTGCCCAACGCACCCCGCCAGGTCGGCGCGCTGCTCGACGCCAAGGCCGTGCACGGCGGCCGCAGTGCCCGCAACCACCTGCTCTCGCTCGCCCAGCTCGCCGGCATCCCGGCCCGCCGGGTCGACGAGGTGCTCGGCGTGGTCGGCCTGCAGCAGGTCGCCAAGCAGCGCTCCAAGGGGTTCTCGCTCGGCATGGGCCAGCGGCTCGGCATCGCGGCGGCGCTGCTCGGCGATCCCCAGGTGCTGCTCTTCGACGAGCCGGTCAACGGGCTCGACCCCGAGGGCATCCTGTGGGTGCGCAACCTGATGAAGCAGCTCGCCGCCGAGGGCCGCACGGTGTTCGTCTCCTCGCACCTGATGAGCGAGATGGCGCTGACCGCGGAGCACCTGATCGTCATCGGCCGCGGGCAGCTGCTCGCGGACATGAGCGTCACGGACTTCATCTCGCACAACTCCGCCGACTTCGCACGGGTCCGCACGCCCGGCACCGAGCCCGCCCAGCGCGAGAAGCTGACGGCCGCGCTGACCGAGGCCGGCGGCCAGGTCCTGCCCGAGCCGGACGGCGCGCTGCGCGTCACGGGCCTGCCCCTGCCCCGCATCAGCGACGTGGCCCACGGGGCGGACGTACGCCTGTGGGAGCTCTCGCCGCACCAGGCTTCGCTGGAAGAGGCGTACATGCGGCTGACCCAGGGCGCGGTCGACTACCGCTCGACGAACGACCAGAAGGCCGGCCTCCAGCCCGCCATGCCGCCTGGGTACGCGCCGCCGCCGGTCATCCCCGACGTCCCGCAGCAGGGCTGGTACGCCCCGCCGCCGCCCGGCCAGAACCCGTACGCGGCCGCGCCCCAGGCCCCGGCCCCGCACCCCGGCGGCCCCGCCCCCGTCCCGCAGGCACCGGCCCAGCAGCCGGTGGCCCCGCCCGCGGCCCAGCAGCCACCGGTCCCGCAGGCCCCGCAGCCGCCCGCCGCTCCCCCGGCCCCGCAGGCCCCGGCCACGCCTGCCGCCCCGACCAAGCCCGAGGACACCCGATGACCACCCCCTACCAGCAGCAGCCGCACGTCCCGCAGGCGCCGGGCCGGCAGCTCGGGACCTACACCTCGCCGATCGCCGTGCGGCGAGCCACCTTCGGTGACGCGCTCGCCTCCGAGTGGACCAAGATCCGGTCGGTGCGTTCCACCATGTGGACGCTCGGGGTGCTGATCCTGCTCCTGGTCG
The DNA here is from genome assembly GCF_014650455.1 of Streptomyces xanthochromogenes. Taxonomy (GTDB): domain Bacteria; phylum Actinomycetota; class Actinomycetes; order Streptomycetales; family Streptomycetaceae; genus Streptomyces; species Streptomyces xanthochromogenes. The sequence continues at coordinate 394,076 of NZ_BMUZ01000007.1, forward strand.
GCCTCGGCCTGCTCATCGGCTTCGTCGTGCGGTCCCAGGACGGGCACATCGGCGACACCCCGGTCCTGTCGCTCGGCTTCTACGGGGTACTGCTCGGCCTGCTCTGCGTGATCACCCTCGGCGTGCTGACCATCTCGTCCGAGTACGGCACCGGCATGATCCGTACGACCCTGACCGCGTGCCCGAGCCGGGGACGGATCCTGGCCGCCAAGTCGGTCGTCTTCTTCCTGCTCACGTTCGTCATCGTGGCGATCGCGACCACCCTGGTGGCGGTCGTGCAGGCCTCGCTGGTGCGCAACGCGCCGACGCCGAGCGGCGGCGAGTGGCTGCGCGCGACGCTGGGCATCAGCCTCTACGTCGCGATGGTCGGGCTGCTCTCGCTCGCGGTGGGCGCGCTGATCCGGCACTCCGCGGGCTCGATCACGGTCATGATCGGCGTGGTCCTGCTTCCGCTGGTGCTCGCCCTGTTCATGTTCACCGACTCGCTGAGCGGGGTGCGGGAGTTCCTTCTGAACTACTCGATCCCGAGCCAGCTCGGCGCCTTCTACGGCGCCACGGTCTCGGACTCCGGGCCGAGCGGCTGGGATCCATTGTGGATCATGACCGGCATCACCGCGGTCGCCCTGGGCGGCGCGTTCCTCTCGCTCAACTCCCGTGACGTCTGAGGAAGTTCGGCCCGAAACGTCAATACCTGGGCGCGTTCCTGGACCGCTGCACCCGCGTGGTGCGGCGGTCCTTCGCGTTCCAGCAGGCCTTGTGCCAGTGCCGGCGCTCGTCGACGCCCCCGTACTCGGGCCAGGCCACCAGGTGCGGGGCGCCGGAGGGGATCTCCTGGTCGCAGCCGGGGCAGCGGTAGCGCTTGCCGGCCGCGCTGGCCCCCGCCACGTGCCGTACCGACCACTCCTCGCCCTGCCAGGACTCGGTGCCCTGGACGCCGAAACGGTCGCCGCCCGTCCGGCTCTCGGACTCGGTCGGGTTCTCGCCGCCCTTGGGGCGGTTGCGGCGCGGGGACACGTAGACACCTCACGGGGCGGATCGGACGTTTCTCCCCAGCCTAGGCCCACCGGGTCCGGGTACCCGCCGGGGTGGGGAGCATGGGCGACCGCCGGAGTCACTCGTTCGAGGGACTCTTAGCGGACAATCGCAAGAAGTTGGCGACTGGCCGTGCCTTTGGCACTTGTCAGACGTTCTTGCCAGTAAGAGGGGGAGAGCCGCGTCGGCCGCAAGGAGGCAGAAGGCGATGCGTGTCGGAACTTTTGTACTGGCGGCCCAGTTTCCGGGTCAGGGGCAGGGAGAAACGCTCCATCGTGCGGTCAGGTCCGCCGAGGTGGCCGAGGAGTCCGGGCTCGACTCGGTGTGGCTGGCCGAACATCACTTCGTACCGTACGGCGTGTGCCCGTCCGCCGTGACGCTGGCGGCGTTATTGCTCGGGCGTACACAGCGGATCAGGGTCGGCACGGCGGTGTCCGTGCTGCCGACGGCGCATCCGGTGGCGCTCGGCGAACAGGCGGCACTGCTGCACCTCACCTCCGGCGGGCGGTTCTCGCTCGGCGTGGGGCGCGGCGGGCCCTGGGTGGACCTCGAGGTGTTCGGCCCGGGCCTCAAGGCGTACGAGCAGGGCTTCCCGGAGTCGCTCGACCTGCTCCTGCGCTGGCTGCGCGAGCCCCGCGTGTCCGGCGCGGGGGAACGATTCAGCTTTCGGGAGGTCCCGGTCGTGCCGCGGCCGGACGAGATCCTGGACGGCGGGCCGGAGGACGCCTGCCCCGAGGTGATCGTGGCGTGCACCTCGCCCAGGAGCGTCAAACTGGCTGCGGAACGCGGGCTTCCGATGCTGCTCGGGATGCACTGCGGCGACGAGGACAAGGCCGAGATGGTCGCGCTGTGGCGCAAGCAGGCGCTCGCGGCCGGGCACGCGCCGGAGAAGGTCGCGGCCGCGGGCCATGTGTCGGCCGGGGTGGCACAGATCGCCGACCGGCGGGCCGAGGCCGCGGAGACGCTGGTGAAGTCGATGCCGGGCTGGCTGAAGCAGGGGCTCGACGCCCATGTGACGGTCGACGGCCGCCATCGCGCGATGCGCGACCCGGTGGCGTACACCGAACTGCTCTGCGGCCTGCACCCGGTGGGCACCCCGCGGCTCGCGGCGGACCGCCTCGCCGCCACCTCGGAGCGCACCGGCATCACCCGCTTCGCCCTCCTGGTGGAGGGTTCGGGCGACCTGTCGGCGACGGAGGAGAACGTACGCAGGCTGGGTACGGAGGTACTGCCCCTTCTGACGTAGCCCGGGCGGACGGCCACGGGCCGGGGCCGTCGGCCCCAAGTGGCCACCGCCCCGCGCCAGTTGCACCTCCCGCGGCGCGGAGCGGCAGCGAAGACGTCAGCAGTCCCGAAGCTCCGGAGACTGGTTGAGCAGCTGACCCCTGATCGAGGTGAAGCGGGCGAGCCGCTCATCGGAGGAGGGGTCCAGAGGGAACACCGCGACACGGTGGCAGTTCTGGAACGCCAGACGGACACCGAAGTGCCGCTGGAGCGCACCGCGAATGGCGTCACTCGCAAGGGCACGCAGCAACTGGCCGCGAGCCTGCTCGTCCGGCGGTGGCGTCTGGTTGTCGGCGAACGCTCCGCCGTCGACCTTCAGCTGGGCCACCAGAGAGCTGATCATCTCCCACGCGTAGGGCAGGGAGGTCCGGACGCAGTCGACGAAGGCAGCTTCGTCGACCTCGCCTCGCTCGGCCTGTTCGAGTAGGGCCGGTGAGACGTCGAGCGACATGGTTTCTCCTCTCGCGACCCCGGGGAGCGGGGCCTTACGGGCAGGGAAAGGGAGCATGACGGCCGTCTCTCCCGACAACGCAGCGTGCGCGGCCGACAACCTCCCGCTTCCACGGTAGGCGCGATGTCGGGCCCATGGCAGGTACTTGGCACATAACCGGCCAATAACGAACAGTGCACTCCAGGGCGAATCGCGTTCCGCGGGGAGAGTCGAGTAGCGTTGCCCACCATGCGTCTCGTCATCGCCCGCTGCTCCGTCGACTACGCGGGCCGCCTCACCGCCCATCTTCCGTCCGCCCCTCGCCTCATCCTCGTGAAGGCGGACGGCAGCGTCTCCATCCACGCTGACGACCGGGCCTACAAGCCCCTCAACTGGATGTCTCCGCCGTGCACCCTGAAAGAGGGGTCGGGGGACGACGAGGGCGTCTGGACCGTCATCAACAAGGCGGGCGAGAAGCTCATCATCACGATGGAGGAGGTCATCCACGACTCCTCGCACGAACTCGGCGTGGACCCCGGCCTGATCAAGGACGGCGTGGAAGCGCACCTTCAGGAGCTGCTCGCCGATCGGATCGACACCCTCGGCGAGGGCTACACCCTGATCCGCCGCGAATACCCCACCGCCATCGGCCCGGTGGACATCCTGTGTCGCGACGGTGACGGCAAGACCGTCGCGATCGAGATCAAGCGCCGCGGCGAGATCGACGGCGTCGAGCAGCTGACCCGCTATCTGGAGCTGCTCAACCGCGACCCGCACCTCGCCCCGGTCCAGGGCGTCTTCGCGGCCCAGGAGATCAAGCCCCAGGCCCGGGTGCTCGCCACCGACCGCGGGATCGGCTGCGTGGTCCTCGACTACAACGCCCTGCGCGGCATCGAGGACGACAAGCTCCGCCTGTTCTGACCGCGCGACCGCGAGACCGCAAGACCGCAGAAGCCGTACGTACGGCGAAGGGGCCCGCAGAGTGCTGCGGGCCCCTTCGCCGTACGTGCTGTCACAGGTACCGGGTCGTCACAGGTACCGCGGGGGTCCTACGGGGTGGTCGACGCCGTCGGCGGCGGGGGTACGGCCGGCACGCTGGACGTCGGGGAGTGGGAGGCCTCGGTCGAGGGCGGCGGCGGTTTGGTGGAGGCCGGCGGACTGCTGCCCCCGCTGCTCGCCGGGGTCGACGGGGTGGTCGACGTCGAGGGCGACGGCGAGGAGGAGTGGCTGGGCGTTCCCGAGGGCGTCGACGAGTGCGAAGGCTTGCCCGACGGTGACGACGGCTTGCCCGAGTCGGACGGCTTGGTGGTGCCCGGGCTGGACGAGCCGGAGGAGGGGCGGCCCGAGGTGCTCGGGCTGCCGCTGGTGCCGGGGACCGGCTGCCCGGAGGTGCCGGGCGTGGCGCTGGTGCCCGGCTTGCTCGGGCGCGCGGGACCGCCGCCCTTGTTGTCGCCCGGCTTGGCGCTGCTGCCGGGGCTGTTGGGGTCGGCGTCCAGACCGCCGGTCGAGCCGTCCTCGTTGGCCGACTGCTGCTGCGTCACGTCGCCGTCCCGGCCGTCGCCGCTGTTGTTGGAGGTCGCGCCGAGCGTGACCACGGTGCCGAGCACGGCGGCGAGCAGCGCTCCGGCGCCGGCCGCGACGAGGTTGCGCCGGGCACCCCCGAAGAGCGTCCGGCGCCGCGCCTTGGGCATCGCGGAACCGACCGGGGCGACCCGGCGGGTCACCAACGTCGCTTGTGATTGCGGGAGTTGGGCCGTCACCGCAGCCGAGGGCACGCCCCCGGGCGGCGACTGGGACTCTTCGTGCCGGGCCGCGGGCACCTCTTCCCCGACGGGGGTACGGGGGACCACGGGCAGGCCGCCGGAGCGGTCCTCGACGAGCGCGAGCGCCCGGCGTCCGGCGACGGTGCCCCGCTTGTCGGACAGCGCGCCGCGCAGCGCGATGGAGGCCTCCAGCTCGGCACGGGCCCGGTCCAGGCCCCCGTTGCAGAGCGCGAGGACGCCCAACTCGTGGTGGAAGTACGCCTCTTCGCCCACCTCGCCGGTCAGCCGGGCCGCTTCCGAGCCGACCCGCAGGCTGCGCTCCCAGGCGTCCCAGCGCAGTCCCGCGGCGAGCGCGGGCGCCGCGGTGCGGGCCAGCTTGACGGCGGTCGCGGGGTGGTCGTCCTGGTCGCCGGGTACGAGCGCGCTCAGGGCGGCGAGCACCGCGTCCGCCTCGCCGGCGGCCCGCTCGGGGGCCACCGAGGGGTGCCCGGTCCACCAGGTGTAGTGCTGGGCGGCGGCGTGGGCGCGCTCCCCCGCGCCGGTGTCGTACCCGGTGCTCTCCAGTTGGGTGAGGACGCCGGCGGCGAGGCGGTAGCGGGAGCCGGCCGGGGACAGGAGGCCGCTGTCGAGGAGTTCGCCGAGGGCGGCGTCCGCGTGGGTGTCGCCGATGAGTGCGGGCAGATGGGCCTGGTGCGGCACCTCGCCGCCGAGTGCGACCGCGAAGCGCAGGGTGTCCCGGGCGGCCTCGCTCAGCCGGGAGGCGAGCAGGGCCGCGGGGGCCGCGCCCTCGCCGAGCGTGGGCAGCGGGATCTCGCGGCCCTCGCCCGAGAACACCGACGCCTCGGCGGGCTCGTCCAACGGAAAGCCGTACGCGTCAAGGGAGTTGGGCTCGCCGCGCAGCTGGTCGCGCTGACGCAGCAGGGCGCCGGCCTGGACGAAGCGCAGCGGCAGGCCCTCGGACTCGAACCAGAGGTCGCCCGCCCAGTTGGCCTCCTCGTCGGTCAGCGCCCGGTCGACGGCCTGTTCCAGGAGTTCGAGCGAGGCGTTGCGGCCGAGGCCGCCGAGGAAGACCTCTTCGATGCCCGAGTCGGGGTGCGGGGCCGGGGTCTCGGGGGTCGCGGCGAACACATAGGCGCACTCGGGGGTGGCCAGCAGGAGTTCTTCGAGGGTGGCCCCGCCGAATTCGAGGTCGTCGAGGACGACGACGGCGCCGATGTCGTGGACGCGGTCGAGGAGCGTGGCCCGGTCGGGCCGGTGCAGCGAGGTGTGGAACACCGTGGCGTACAGCTCGTGGAGCAGTTCGGTGCAGCTGCGGCGGTGGCCCGAGAGGCGTACAACGCCGTCGGGTGCGAGCTCGGCGCAGTCGCCGGCCACCGCGTCGAGCAGGACGCTTCGCCCGGAGCCCGCGGGCCCGGTGAGCCGCACCGAGCGGCCGCGGCCGAGGAGCCGTACGAGCCGGGCGCGTTCTTCCTCGCGTTCGAGCAGGGCGGGGGTGGATGCCATCGGGCCGGCCGGCAGCGGCGGCCGGGCGGCCCGCTCGCTCTCGGCCCGCTCGGCCGCGCCGCGCCGCACCGGAGGTCCGGGTATCTCGCCCGGCGGGCAGTTCTCGATCTCGCTGCCGTCGACCGGGTTGACCGTCAGCAGGAAGTCGCCGGCGACGAGCTGGACGGTGCGCGCGAGTCCGGCGGCGCGCGGTCCGAAGTCGGGTGTGACGGGCTCCCTGTCGCGTGCGGAGCGCTGCGGTCCGGCGCCCGGTTCCGCGTGTGCGCCCGCAACGCCGACCGGGTCGTCGGCATGGTTGAACTCTTCCGGTCCCCGGTTCATCGGGTCCATGGTGAAAGCCCCCCAGATGCGTGGTGCGTAAGGATTGCCCCTCCCGGCCCTTACACACTTCGCTCTTCGCTGTCGCTTCTGGTCCGGTGCCCGCCGTGTGGGTTCGTCGATCGGCGGGAAGCCGAACCCTAGACTCCGCACAGTATCTACGAACAGGCGGGGTGCCGCCCCGCCCAAGACGTCACAGTCTCGTGAGGATTGCGCGCGGAGTCCGTTTCCCGTGTACCTGTCACGACAACTCCCGCTGCGGGACGGTCCGCCGGGTGCGGGGCCAGGACTGCTGGACGCGGGGCGGGGCCGCTATACGCGGGGCAGGGCCTCGGCGGCGATGCCGCCCTCGATCGCCAGGATGCGGTGCAGCCGGGTGGCGACCAGGAGGCGCTGCATCTGGGGTGGCACGCCCCGCAGCACGAGGCGCCTGCCGCACCGCCCGGCCCGGCGGTGGGCTCCCATGATCACGCCGAGTCCGGTGGCGTCCCACGAGTCCAGTTCGGTGAGGTCGAGCACGAGGTCACCGGCCCCGTCGTCGACCGCCGAGTGCAGGGCCGTACGGGCGTCCGCCGCGCTGCGGACGTCGAGGCGGCCCCCGACGACCAGCTCGACGTGGTCGCCCCTGATGTGCATATGCGCTCCCGAGAGTGCTTGGCTTTTCGACAACCGACTCAACAACTGACTGCCCCACGGCCACAGAAGTTGCCGCCCGTGAGCGAACCGATACCTAATTCACCCCATGGAGTGAGGTCCGGGGCGGTCGGCGGTTCAGTGCTTGTAGAAGCCCTGCCCGCTCTTGCGACCGATGTCACCCGCGTCCACCATCCGGCGCATCAGCTCCGGCGGGGCGAACTTCTCGTCCTGCGACTCCGTGTAGATGTTGCTGGTGGCGTGCAGCAGGATGTCCACGCCGGTGAGGTCCGCGGTGGCCAGCGGGCCCATCGCGTGGCCGAAGCCCAGCTTGCAGGCGAGGTCGATGTCCTCGGCGCTGGCCACGCCCGACTCGTACAGCTTGGCCGCCTCGACGACGAGCGCCGAGATGAGGCGGGTGGTGACGAAGCCGGCCACGTCGCGGTTGACCACGATGCAGGTCTTGCCGACCGACTCGGCGAACTCCCGTGCGGCGGCGAGGGTTTCGTCGCTGGTCTTGTAGCCGCGCACCAGCTCGCACAGCTGCATCATCGGGACCGGCGAGAAGAAGTGGACGCCGACGACCCGCTCGGGGCGCCCGGTGGCCGCCGCGATCTTGGTGATCGGGATGGCGGAGGTGTTGGAGGCGAGCACGGTCTCCGGGCGCACGATCTTGTCGAGCGTGCGGAAGATCTCGTGCTTGACCTCCAGCTTCTCGAAGACGGCCTCGACGACGATGTCGGCGTCGGCGGCCGCGTCCAGATCGGTGGTCGTGGTGATGCGCGCGAGCGCCGCCTCGGCGTCCTCGGCGGCCAGCCTGCCCTTGCTCACGAACCTGTCGTACGAGGCCTTGATGCCGTCGGTGCCCCGGGTGAGGGCCTCGTCGGTGACGTCGCGCAGAACGACGTCCCAGCCCGCCTGGGCCGAGACCTGCGCGATACCGGACCCCATGAGTCCGGCTCCGATGACGGCGAGCTTCCTGGCCACGACGCTTCCCTCCAACAGGTTTCCAACCAAGCCTTCTTGAGCCTTCTTGGCGGAGGCTATCGGCCGGGCGGGCTTCTGGGAGTGCTTAGAGATGCGCGTCACGTCTCAGATGACGGACATCACACCGGGCGGCGTGAGGTGGGTCTCAGCGGGCGCCCCGTGCGGCGTAGTTGAGCACCTTGTCCCCCAGGAGCCCCTCCATCTCGTCGATCAGCACGAGCACCTCGCGGGAGACCGCCTTGGGGTCGCGGCCGGCCATCATCTCGCGGCCGATGGCGGACATGGCCGTCTGGTGGACCCAGTTGATCTGACCCGCGATCAGGGCGGGCAGCGTCTCGGCCGGGTCCGCGCCGGTCTCCTCGCGCAGGGTCGCCTCCAGGTTCGCCAGCACGTCCTGGCCGACCGCCCACAGTCGGGCCTTGAGCGCGGGCGAGCCGTCGATGACGGCCATGAACCGGCTGTAGCCCTCCATCAGTCCGACCCTCGGCGAGACCGACTCGACCTCGGCGCGCAGCTCGCGCAGGACCGCCTCGGCGGCCGACTCCCCGTCGTCACGGCCGCGCACCCAACGCGAGAGCCGGTCGACGATGCCCCGGCTGCGGTCGAGGAACAGGTCCTCCTTGGCGGGGAAGTAGTTGTAGACGGTGTTCACCGAGACGTCGGCCACCTCGGCGATCTCCGCGATCGTGACCGCTTCGAAGCCGCGCTCCAGGAAGAGTCCGGTGGCCAGGTCCGAGATCCGCTGTCTGGTCTCGCGCTTCTTCCGCTCCCTGAGCCCTTCTGCCATGACTCCAGCGTAGGCGATGTCCTGCACCCTCTTTAATTTTGGGGGGATTGCAAAATTTAAGTCACTCTGTTTTTCTGGGGCCATGGCAATCATCAGCACGGCCGGGCTCGCCCGGACCTTCCGGAGCAAAGCGGGCCCGGTCGAGGCGGTCCGCGGCATCGACCTCACGGTCCGGGCCGGCGAGATCCTCGGCTTCCTCGGCCCCAACGGCGCGGGCAAGACCACCACCCTGCGCATGCTCACCACGCTGCTCCCGCCGACCGGCGGCGCCGCGACCGTGGCGGGCCACGACCTGCTGCGCGATCCGGCCGGGGTGCGCCGGGCCTGCGGTTACGTGGCCCAGTCCGGCGGTGTCGACCCGAACATCTCGGTACGCGAGGAGCTGGTCACCCAGGGCCGCCTCTACCGCCTCACCAAGCCCCAAGCCGCCCTGAGAGCAAGGGAGTTGACGAACGATCTCGGCCTCCACGGGCTTCTGGACCGCAAGACCTCGACGCTCTCGGGCGGCCAGCGCCGCCGCCTCGACATCGCGATGGGCCTGATGCACCGGCCCGAGGTGCTCTTCCTCGACGAGCCGACCACCGGGCTCGATCCGGGCAGCCGTGCCGATCTGTGGGACCTGGTCCGGCGAATCCGCGCCGACCACGGCACCACGGTCTTCCTCACCACCCACTACCTGGACGAGGCCGACGCACTCGCCGACCGCCTGGTGATCGTCGACAAGGGCGTGATCGTGGCCGACGGCACCCCGGCCGACCTCAAGTCCCGGTACGCGGGCGGTCCGGACGCCCCGCTCCAGGACGCCTTCCTCGCCATCACCGGGCGCAGTGCCGCACCGCAGGACTCCGCCCCCGTAGCCGTCTAGGACTCCCCCATGACCATCGCCCCGCTGCTCTCCGACACCGCGCTGATCTTCGGCAGGTACGCCCGCCAGACGCTGCGCTCCAAGTTCCAGATCCTGTTCGGCGTGCTGATGCCCCTGCTCTACCTGCTCTTCTTCGGACCGCTCCTGACCGGGATGCCGCTGGGTTCACGCGGCAGTTCCTGGCAGGTGCTCGTTCCCGGACTGCTGCTCCAACTCGCCCTGTTCGGCGCCTCGTTCGCGGGTTTCGCGGTCATCATCGAGAGCAACTGGGGCGTCGTGGAGCGAATGCGCGTCACGCCGGTCTCGCGCCTCGCCCTGCTGCTCGGCCGGGTCCTGCGGGACTCCGCGCTCTTCGTCTTCCAGGCGGTGCTGCTCGTGCTCGCCGCCCTGGTGATGGGCCTGCGCGCCCCCCTCGCGGGCATCCTCATCGGCTTCGCCTTCGTGGCGCTCCTGACGCTGTCCCTGGCCTCGCTGTCGTACGCGCTCGCCATGAAGGTGCGCACCCCGCAGGGGTTCGGCCCGGCGATCAACGCCATGGCGATGCCGTCGATGCTGCTCTCCGGCCTGATGCTGCCCATGACGCTCGCGCCCGGCTGGCTGAACGTGCTGTCCCACTTCATGCCGTTCCGCTATCTGGTGGACGCGGTGCGCTCCGCGTACCTGGGCTCGTACGCCACCACGACGATGCTGTACGGGGGCCTGGTGGCGGCCGGTTTCGCGGTGTTCGCCGTGACGGTGGGCACACGCGTCTTCCGGACCGCCGGAGCGTAACTACTCTGGCGGCATGGTCAATCTGACGCGCATCTACACCCGCACCGGCGACCAGGGCACGACCGCCCTGGGCGACATGAGCCGGACCGCCAAGACCGATCTGCGGATCTCGGCGTACGCCGACACCAATGAGGCCAACGCCGTCATCGGCACGGCGATTGCGCTCGGGCAGCTGTCCGAGGAGGTCGCGAAGGTATTGGTCCGGGTCCAGAACGACCTGTTCGACGTGGGCGCGGACCTCGCCACGCCGGTCGTCGAGAACCCGGAGTACCCGCCGCTGCGGGTGGAGCAGTCCTACGTCGACAAGCTGGAGGCGGACTGCGACCGCTTCCTGGAGGACCTGGAGAAGCTCCGCAGCTTCATCCTGCCCGGCGGCACGCCCGGCGCGGCGCTGCTGCACCAGGCATGCACGGTGGTGCGGCGGGCGGAGCGCTCGACGTGGGCGGCCCTTGAGGTGCACGCGGACGTCATGAACCCCCTGACGGCGACGTACCTCAACCGCCTTTCCGACCTCCTGTTCATCCTGGCCCGCACGGCGAACAAGTCGGTGGGGGATGTGCTGTGGGTGCCGGGTGGGGAGCGGTGAGGCTCGGGGGGGGGGAGGCTCGGGGGGTCGTATCAGTTCGGGGGGTGATTCCCCGGCCCTCTGCGCAGTTCCCCGCGCCCCCCGTCACCCTCACACCGTGCGTGGCCGATCGCGCAGCTCCCCGCGCCCCCAAACCCCCGCCACCCTCACACCGTGCGTGGTTGCTCGCGCAGTTCCCCGCGCCCCCAAAAGCCTCGGTGCTGGCCCGGTTCGGGCATTTCAGCCCGCGAACGGGGGGGGCAGGGGGCGGAGCCCCCTGCGGGGGGCCGAGGGGGGCAGCGCCAGGCTCAGGGGTTGGCGGAGGCGTCCGCGTCGGCTGCCGCGGCGGCCGACTCCGCGTCGCTGACCTTCGCGTCCATCTGCCGCTCCGTCCCGGACGAGGACGACCCCGCCGACCCCTGCCCGTGCCCACACCCCGTGGCACACGCGACCAGCAGCGCCGCGGCGACCACCGCGAGCCGCGTCCCCCGGCCCCGCATCACTTGCCGCCGTTGTTGGACGAGCACCACGCCGCCACGTCCTTGAGGTCCTTCTGACGCTGCTGAAGGGTCGTCACAAGACCCTTGCGATAGGTGAGCTTGTGGTCGAGGAGAGTGGCGATCGCGGTGTGACCCTCCTTCTTCGCGTTGTCCGCCCGCTGCTGCATACGGGCCACCGAGCCCACGGTCGTGGCGCCCCCGTCGAGCCGGTCCAGGGCCCGCTCGACGTGCTTCTCGGCCTTGGACTCGCGCTTGCAGATGCCCTTCGCGCCGTCGCCCGTGGGCGGCTTCGCCGTGGTGGCCGCGGCGGGAGCGGAGTCCGCGAAGGCACTGGGCGCCGTGACGGTCAGTACCGCCGTCGCGGCGAGCGCCGCCGCCGCGATCCGGCGGACTCGAAAGTTGGCGTTGCGCATGACTGCTGCCTCCAAGATGTACGGATTTCGGGTACGCCCCGGAGGCTAGGAAGGCTCTTTGTGGGAACTCTGTGATCGCTCCGCGGTGACCGTCAACCAGTCCCGTCGGAGCGGGAGTTCACCTTCCCTTCCGGGCTCCGCGCCGGGCAGCCGGACCGTGCACCGGGTGCCCGTGCCGCCGGGCCCCGCTCCGAGTTCGGCCCTGCCCCCGTGCAGCGCCGCCTGCTGGGCGACGAGGGTCAGGCCGAGGCCGGAGCCGGTACTGACCGGCCCCCGGTGGAAGCGGCGGAACACCTGCTCGCGGTCGGCGGGTGCGATGCCGGGGCCGCGGTCGTCGACGGTGATCAGTACCTGGCCGTCCGCGAGGGCCACGGCCACCGCGATCTCGGCCCGCCCCCGCGCGTCCCGGCCGTGCGCAAGCGCGTTGCCGATGAGGTTGTCGAGCAGGATGCGCACCCCCGGCTCCCAGCCGCGCAGCGGCGCCGGCTCCGCGTTCAGCGCGAGCACGGCGTCCGGGGCACGCCGACGCGCCTCGGCGACGGCGGCGTCCGCGACCTCCGCCACGTCGAGCACCCGGAACGCCTCGGCCTCGACGAGGTCGCCGCGTCCCAGCTCGCGCAGCGCCACCAGCATCCCGAGCAGCCTCCCGTGCTCGCGTCGGAGATCCTCGACGACGTCGGCCCGCTCGGCATCGGGCAGGCCCGGGTGGGCGAGGACGTCGAGGTTGGTGCCCATGCTCATCAGCGGGTTGCGCAGTTCGTGCGAGGCGGCCGCCGAGAAGGAGCGCGCGGTGTCGAGGGCCTGCGCCGTGCGAGCGGCCTGCTCGTCGTAGCGGGCCAGGACCGTCGCCAGGGTGGCGGCCAGGTCGTCGACCTCGACGATCCGCGTCGGGCGGTGTTCCAGGCGTACCGACGTGGCCCGGGGATCGAGCCCCGCCGCCGCGTTGCGCAGCCGCCCGAGCGGCCGGGTCGCGGCGCTCGCGACCGCCCAGGCGAGCAGCGCGGACAGCGGGGCGGCGAGCAGCGCGGTGGTCACCACGCGCCTGCGGACGAGGGCCACCTCGGTACGGCTCGCGGTGTCCGGCGCGAACACCCACAGGGTGCCCGAGACCTGTGCTCCCCCGACGGGCAGTGCGTACGCCCGCCAGCTGCGGCCACCGCCCCGCACGGTGACCGGACCCCGCCCCGGTGCGGGCAGCGCCACCGAGGGGCCGGGCTGGGGGCCGCCGCTGAAGGTGCCGTCCGGCCCGGTGAGCCGTACGCCGACGTCCAACGCGGCGTTGAACAGCCTGCGTTGGCGGTTCTCCTCGGCGGTCGGCTGTCCGTCGGCGGCGGCCCGCAGGAGCGTGCGGGCGTCCTGCGCGATCGCGGTGGCCCGGGTCTTGAGATGGCTGTCCTCCGCGCGGTGCAGATCGCGCGCGACGAGGGTGAGCAGCAGCCAGCCGCAGGCCAGGACGAGGAGCGGGACGGTGACGCCGACGACGAGCGCGATCCGGGTGGAGAGCTTCACGGCCGCTCCCGCGGTACGAGGGCGGCGGGCGTCACGGACGCTCGCGAAGGACGAAGCCGACGCCGCGCACGGTGTGCACGAGCCGGGGCGCGCCGTCGGCCTCCAGCTTGCGGCGCAGATAGCTGACGAAGGTGTCGACGGCGTCGGTGCGTACGTCGAAGTCGTAACCCCAGACCCGTTCGAGCAGTTGGTCCCGGCTCAGGACGAGCCCGGCGTTGCGCGCGAGCACCTCCAGGAGCGCGTACTCGCGCCGGGTCAGGTCGAGGGGCCGTCCGTCGCGGTGGGCGGTGCGGGCCGCCGGGTCGATGACCAGGCCGAAGGCGCTGACCACGTCGTGCGGGGCCGGCGGGCGGCGGCGGAGCAGGGCGTGCAGGCGCAGCACCAGTTCCTGGAGCGCGAAGGGCTTGACCAGGTAGTCGTCGCCGCCGGCCTGGAGCCCGGCGATGCGGTCGGCGGTCTCGTCGAGCGCGGAGAGCATCAGGACGGGCAGGTCGTGCCCGGCGGCCCGCAGCGTCCGGCACACCTCGATGCCGCTCATGCCGGGCATGGACACGTCCAGGACCAGCACGTCGGGCGGCCCCTGCCCGATCGCGGCGAGCGCGGCGCGGCCGCTGTCGGCGGTGCGCACCCGGAAGCCGTCGAGCCGGAGCCCGCGGTCCAGCGAGCGGCGCACCGCGTCGTCGTCGTCGACCACCAGGACGTCCCCGGCACGGTCGGGTCCGCTCATCCGCGCTCCCCCACTCCATCCGCTCGTCCCGCTATCGACGGGTCAGCGTACGGCCCTCGGCTGTGTGGCCCTCGGCTGTGTGCTCCGGGGGACGGTCGGCCGGCGGCTTCAGGAGGCGGTCGAGCAGCGAGGGCCTGGGCTCCTTGTCCTTGCCCGGGAACAGGGTGTAGCTCAACGCGATGACCACGTTGATGGCGATCACGATCAGCATCCTGCCCTGCCACATCCGCAGCGACTCGGTGCTGCCGTCCCCGCCGACGTACCAGATCGCGGCCTGGAGCAACGCGATCGCGAGCAGCGCGGACACGGTGAAGCGGCCCGCCGTCCGCCACTCGTACACCATCCTCGCGACGCCTCCCCCGGGCGTCCTGGACGGCCGCGGGCCGCCCGCGAAGCGGTAGGCGACCCAGGCGTCGGCGCGGGTCACCAGATAGTGGCCCATCCCGGCCGAGAAGCCGATGTAGACGGCGGCGAGGCCGTGCTTCCAGTCCGGCTGTGCGCCGTGCTTCAGGTCGACGGCGGTCACCAGGAGCAGCACCACTTCGAGGAGCGGCTCGCACAGCAGCACCGCCACGCTCGCCCGGGGCAGGTGGGCGAGGTAGCGCAGCGCCAGGCCCGTGGCCAGCAGGACCCAGAACCCGACTTCACAGGCGATGATCAGCGTCACGATCACGGCGGTCTCCTCTCGTAGTGCCCACCCGGGGCACCCCGCACCCCGCACCCCGTACGGCTCGGGGCACCCTTCAAGGCTGGCCCGCGCGCGGCCGCCGATCGTCGTCGGCAGTGACGAAAGGCGACTGCATCCTTCGATGTAGCGGCACTTCACCTGGTGAGGGGAGGCCCGCCCCGCCGCGGCCGTGTTGGATGGGACCGTGACCCCGTTTCTCCGACCGCACCGCGACGACGTCCTCATTGCCGTGGCCGGCCTCGTCGGCGGGCTCGCGCTGTGGGCCGTCGGACTGCACACCCAGGGCGGCCGTCCGCTGGGCGGCGCGTGGGTGCTGCTGCCGCTCGTGGGGACGGCGGTCCTCGAACTGCTGCGCCGCACCGGGCCGCAGGCCGGCCTGGTGCTGGGCACCTGCCTGCTGGTGCTCGACCAGTTCACGCTCGGCAGCCTGGCCACGGTCGTGATGTTCACCGACCTCGTGTACGCGGCCGTCGTGTACGGCACCCCGGCCGCCGCGCGCCGCATCCCGGTCACCACCGGGCTCATCACCGTCGGCGTGACGATCGGCTTCCTCACCTGGTTCCACAAGCCGGAGGCGCTGCTCATCGGCGTGGTGACGGGCCTGGTCTCGTTCGTGCCGGCCACCACCGGCGTGCTGGTGCGCAACCACCGCGAGGCCGCGGAGAGCGCCCGCCTCCGAGCCGAACAGACCGCGCTGCTCGCCGAGATGGACCGCAGCCAGGCCGTGGCCGCCGAGCGCGCCCGGATGGCCCGTGAGCTGCACGACATGGTCGCCAACCACCTCTCGGCGATCGCCATCCACTCCACGGCCGCGCTCTCCCTGGACGACCCGGCGACCACCCGGCAGGCCCTCACCGTGATCCGCGAGAACAGCGTGGACGGGCTCGCCGAGATGCGCCGGCTCATCGGGCTGCTCCGTGACACCGGCGGGCACGACGGGCCGGCCGCGGCGCCCACCCTGGCCGGGCTTGACGCGCTGGTCGCCCAGGCCCGTGTCAACGGAGCCGGCAGCGGGCTCGGCTTCGCCCTCGACGACCTGCGCGCCGAGGAGGTCCCGCTGCCCGCGCCGGTGGAGCTCGCCGCGTACCGGATCGTGCAGGAGTCCCTCACCAACGCGCTCAAGCACGCGGCGCCCGGCGCCGTCGGGGTCGTACTCACCCACGCGGACGGACTGCTCACGGTGTGCGTCACCAGCCCGTACGGTGACCGGGCCGGGCCGCGCGCGCCCGGCTCGGGGGCCGGGCTCATCGGGATGCGCGAGCGGACCGAGCTGCTCGGCGGCACCTTCGCCGCGGGCCCCGAGAAGACGCCGGACGGCACCGAAGTGTGGCAGGTGCGGGCCCGACTGCCCGCAGAGGAAAGGGTGTTGAGCACATGACCATCCGGGTACTGGTCGCCGAGGACCAGTCGGCGGTACGCGCGGGGCTCGTCCTGATCCTCTCCAGCGCCCCGGACATCGAGGTCGTCGGCGAGGCGGCGGACGGCGAACGGGCCGTCGAGCTGGCCCGCGAACTGCGCCCCGACCTGGTCCTGATGGATGTGCAGATGCCGAAGCTGGACGGCGTCTCGGCGACCGCGGCCGTGACCGGCGAGGGCCTCGCCGACGTCCTGGTCCTGACCACCTTCGACCTCGACGAGTACGTCTTCGGTGCGCTGCGGGCAGGCGCCTCGGGCTTCCTGCTGAAGAACACGGAGGCCAAGGACCTCATCGAGGCGGTACGGACGGTCGCGCGCGGCGAAGGGCTCATCGCCCCGGCCGTCACCCGGCGTCTGATCGCCGAGTTCGCCTCCTCCGCACGCCCGGCGGCCCCGCGGCGCCCGGCCGCCCTCGACTCCCTCACCCGACGCGAGGGCGAGGTGCTTTCCTGTCTGGGCCGGGGCCTGTCCAACGCGGAGATCGCGGCCTGTCTCGACATGGCGGAGGCCACCGTGAAGACGCACGTCAGCAGGCTGCTCGGCAAGCTGGAGCTGCGCAGCAGGCTCCAAGCGGCCGTGCTGGCACAGGAGTTGGGGATCTGAGCCGTCGGACCTCGCCGAAGGTCTGGACCTCTTGACGGTTGGTCCAGACCTTTCTACGCTCACCGCACACTGCTGTGGTGGGCAGGCCGTCCCTGGCGCTCTGAGGCACGCCCACCGGACGGAGCAGGGTCCCACCCCCACCACCGTCGCACCACACGGGAGCAGCCTTGAGATCCGCACGCAAGCGCTTCAGATCAAGAGCCGCAGCGGCCCTGACCGCACTCGCCCTCCCCCTGGCCGCACTCATCGGCCTGGCCTCCCCCGCCGAGGCCGCCACCTCGGCGACCGCCACCTACGCCAAGTCCTCGGACTGGGGCACGGGGTTCGGCGCCGGCTGGACCATCAAGAACACCGGCACCACCGCACTCAGCTCCTGGACCGTCGAGTGGGACTACCCCTCGGGTACGTCCGTGACCTCGGCCTGGGACGCGGACGTCACCAGTTCCGGCACCCACTGGACCGCCAAGAACAAGTCGTACAACGGTGCCATCGCCCCCGGCGCCAGCGTGACCTTCGGCTTCAACGGCGCGGGCTCCGGCTCGCCCTCGGGCTGCAAGCTCAACGGCGGTTCCTGTGACGGGAGTTCGACGCCGCCCGGCGACGCCCCGCCCTCGGCCCCCGGCACCCCGACCGCGAGCAACATCACCGACACCGGCGTCACGCTGTCCTGGTCGGCGGCGACCGACGACAAGGGCATCAAGAACTACGACGTCTACCGCGGCTCCGCGAAGATCGCGACCGTCACCGGCACGACGTACGCCGACTCGGGCCTGACCAAGGGCACGACGTACACCTACAGCGTGACCGCGCGCGACACGGCCGACCAGACGGGCCCCTCCTCGGGCTCGGCCACCGTGACGACCACCGGCGGGGGCGGCAACCCCCAGCCCGGCGGTGACAAGGTGCGGCTCGGCTACTTCACCGACTGGGGCATCTACCAGCGCAACTACCAGGTGAAGAACATCGTCACCTCGGGCTCGGCAAGCAAGCTGACCCACATCAACTACGCCTTCGGCAACGTCACCAACGGGCAGTGCGCCATCGGTGACGCGTACGCCGACTACCAGAAGACGTACGACGCGTCCTCCAGCGTGGACGGCACCGCCGACACCTGGGACCAGCCGGTCGCGGGCAACATCAACCAGCTGCGCGAGCTGAAGAAGAAGTACCCGAACATCAAGATCCTTTGGTCCTTCGGCGGCTGGACCTGGTCCGGCGGCTTCGGCGCGGCTGCGGCCAACCCGACGGCCTTCGCGAACTCCTGCTACTCGCTGGTCAAGGACCCGCGCTGGGCCGATGTCTTCGACGGCATCGACATCGACTGGGAGTACCCCAACGCCTGCGGCCTGTCCTGCGACACCAGTGGTCCCGCGGCCCTGAAGAACGTGCTCTCGGCGCTGCGCACCAAGTTCGGCAGCTCGGCGCTCGTCACGGCGGCGGTCACCGCCGACGGCTCCACGGGCGGCAAGATGGACGCGGCCGACTACGGGGGCGCGGCGGCCTACGTCGACTGGTACAACGTGATGACGTACGACTTCTTCGGCGCGTGGGACGCCAAGGGGCCGACCGCCCCGCACTCCCCGCTCACGTCGTACAACGGCATCCCGATCGCGGGCTTCAACACGGACGCGGCGATCAGCAAGTTCATCGGCAAGGGCGTCCCCGCGAGCAAGTTGAACCTGGGCATCGGCTTCTACGGCCGCGGCTGGACCGGCGTCACTCAGGACGCCCCCGGCGGCACGGCGACGGGACCCGCGCCCGGCACGTACGAGCAGGGCATCGAGGACTACAAGATCCTCAAGACCGCCTGCCCCGTGACCGGCACGATCGCGGGCACGGCGTACGCGCACTGCGGTTCCAACTGGTGGAGCTATGACACGCCGGCGACGATCGGCGGGAAGATGACGTACGTGAAGAACCTGGGTCTCAGGGGAGCGTTCTTCTGGGAGTTCAGCGGCGACACGTCGAACGGCGAGTTGATCTCGGCGATCGACAGCGGCCTCAAGTAACCCGGCCGATCTGCCCGACCCTGCCTGACCCGGAAAGCGGGCCCGTCCCCCGCCCCGGGTCAGGCTTTCGTCTGCGGGCCGTGGGGGCCGTTCGCGCAGTTCCCCGCGCCCCTGAAAGCACCGGGTGCGGTGCATTTCAGCCCGTCATGGGGGTCCCCCCTGGCCCTTAAGGCCTTGGGGGAGATTGAGGACGAGCGCCCTTAAAGGCGCGAACGGGGTCTGGGGGCGGAGCCCCCAGGGTCACTTCAACCCCCGGAGGGTCTAGGGAAGGGGCGGGGTGGTGGCGATCCCGAGGTCTGGGGCGGAGCCCCAGGGGGCACGGGGCCTACGCCACGTTGACCCGCTGGCCGGGCGGGGCCGCTTCCAGCCAGGCGAGGAAGCCGGTCAGCGCGTCCTCGCTCATCGCGAGTTCGAGCCGCGTACCCCGATGCGTACAGCCGAGGATGATCGCGTCGGACAGCAACGCCAGCTCCTCCTCGCCCTCGGGCACCCGGCGGGACACCACGTCGATGGCGGAGCGCTCAAGAACCCGGCGTGGCCGGGGCGCGTACGAGAAGACGCGGAACCACTCGATCCGGTCACCGTTGTAGCGGGCCACCCCGTACACCCAGCCCTTGCCGCTGGTGTCCGGCACCTCCGGGAGGTTCCACCGCAGACTGCAGTCGAACGTGCCCCCCGAGCGCTGGATCAGCCGCCGGCGCAGACCGAAGACGAAGAGTCCCACCAGTACCAGCGCGACAACCAGACCACACACAAGCAGAGCGAGGGTCATCTACACCGACCTCCTCGCTCAACCAGTAATCCAGCAACGGAAAAATCTGCCTGCATCGCCTCAGCCGCGACCGGCTCCGGAAAATTCCGGACCGAGCCGCGGCTGAGGGAAATCTCCGGCGGGGGTGCTATCGCACCGCCACCGCGCGCAGTCGTACGTCGGCGCGTCGCTCAGCGGCGGCGTCCGACTCCGACTTCGCGCTCTCCAGCGCACGCTCGGCACGCTGGACATCGATCTCGTCCGCCAGCTCGGCGATCTCCGCGAGCAGCGAAAGCTTGTTGTCGGCGAAGGAGATGAATCCACCGTGCACCGCCGCGACGACCGTGCTGCCCTCGCTCGTACGGATCATCACCGGGCCCGACTCCAGCACACCAAGGAGCGGCTGGTGACCGGGCATGACGCCGATGTCGCCGGACGTGGTGCGCGCGACGACCAGGGTGGCCTCGCCGGACCACACGCTGCGGTCCGCGGCGACGAGCTCGACGTGCAGCTCAGTAGCCATGGTTGGCTCCTCGGGTCACCACCCGGCGGTTCGGCCGGGTGTTGGGTCGAATTCTAGTAGGCGTACACGAAGGGGCGGGACGCACCCGCCCCTTCGCGCGGTCGGGCGCGTCAGGAGACGCCCAGCTCCTTGGCGTTGGCCTTGAGGTCTTCCAGGCCACCGCACATGAAGAACGCCTGCTCGGGGAAGTGGTCGTACTCGCCGTCGCAGATCTGGTTGAACGCGACGATCGACTCTTCCAGCGGGACGTCCGAACCGTCGACGCCGGTGAACTGCTTGGCGACGTGCGTGTTCTGCGACAGGAAGCGCTCCACGCGGCGGGCGCGGTGCACGACCAGCTTGTCCTCTTCGCCGAGCTCGTCGATGCCGAGGATGGCGATGATGTCCTGGAGGTCCTTGTACTTCTGCAGGATCGTCTTGACGCGCATGGCGGCGTCGTAGTGCTCCTGCGCGATGTAGCGCGGGTCCAGGATGCGGGACGTGGAGTCCAGCGGGTCCACGGCCGGGTAGATGCCCTTCTCGGAGATCGGACGGGAGAGAACCGTCGTCGCGTCGAGGTGGGCGAACGTGGTGGCCGGGGCCGGGTCGGTCAGGTCGTCCGCGGGGACGTAGATCGCCTGCATCGAGGTGATCGAGTGACCACGGGTCGAGGTGATGCGCTCCTGGAGGAGACCCATCTCGTCGGCCAGGTTCGGCTGGTAACCCACCGCGGAGGGCATACGGCCGAGCAGGGTCGACACCTCGGAACCCGCCTGGGTGTACCGGAAGATGTTGTCGATGAAGAAGAGGACGTCCTGCTTCTGGACGTCACGGAAGTACTCCGCCATCGTCAGACCGGCCAGGGCGACGCGCAGACGCGTGCCCGGCGGCTCGTCCATCTGACCGAAGACCAGGGCGGTCTTGTCGATGACGCCCGAGTCCTGCATCTCCTCGATGAGGTCGTTGCCCTCACGGGTGCGCTCACCGACACCGGCGAACACCGACACACCGTCGTGGTTGTTGGCCACGCGGTAGATCATTTCCTGGATGAGGACGGTCTTGCCGACACCGGCACCACCGAACAGGCCGATCTTTCCACCCTTGACGTACGGGGTGAGAAGGTCGATGACCTTGACGCCGGTCTCGAACATCTCGGTCTTGGACTCGAGCTGGTCGAAGTTGGGCGCCTTGCGGTGGATAGGCCAGCGCTCGCCGATGTTGGCGTTCTCCTCGGGCTTGTTCAGCACCTCGCCGAGGGTGTTGAACACCTTGCCCTTGGTGAAGTCGCCGACCGGCACCGTGATGCCGTCGCCCGTGTCGGTCACCGGGGCCTGGCGGACCAGACCGTCGGTGGGCTGCATCGAGATCGCGCGGACGATGCCGTCACCCAGGTGCTGGGCGACTTCGAGCGTCAGCGTCTTGAGCTTGCCGTCCTCGGCCGGGTCGGCCACCTGGACGTGCAGCGCGTTGTAGATCTCCGGCATCGCGTCGACGGGGAACTCCACGTCGACGACCGGGCCGATGACCCGGGCGACGCGGCCCGTGGCAACGGCCGTCTCAACAGTGGTCGTCATTACTTGTCACTCCCCGCGGTCGCGTCGGCCAGCGCACTGGAGCCACCGACGATCTCGCTGATTTCCTGGGTGATTTCGGCCTGGCGGGCCGCGTTGGCAAGCCGGGAGAGGCTCTTGATGAGCTCTCCGGCGTTGTCGGTGGCCGACTTCATCGCGCGGCGGCGGGCGGCGTGCTCGGAAGCAGCCGACTGCAGCAGCGCGTTGTAGATGCGGCTTTCGACGTAGCGCGGCAGCAGGGCGTCGAGGACGTCCTCCGCCGACGGCTCGAAGTCGAAGAGCGGAAGGATCTGGTCCTTCGTGCCCGTCTCTTCCTGAGCCTTCTCCAGCGACAAAGGCAGCATCCGGTTGTCGACCGGCGTCTGCGTCATCATCGACACGAACTCCGTGAAGACGATGTGCAGTTCGTCCGCGCCGCCCTCGGCCGTCTCCGTCTGGATGGCCTCGATCAGCGGTGCGGCCACCTGCTTGGCGTCCGCGTAGGTCGGGCTGTCGGTGAAGCCGGTCCACGACTGTGAGACCTTGCGCTCACGGAAGCCGTAGTAGGCGACACCCTTGCGGCCGACGATGTACGTGTCGACCTCCTTGCCCTCGCCGCGCAGCCGCTCCGAGAGCCTCTCCGCGGCCTTGATGGCGTTGGAGGAGTAGCCGCCGGCCAGACCGCGGTCGCTCGTGATGAGCAGGACCGCGGCGCGGACCGGGGCCTCGGCCTCGGTGGTGAGCGGGTGCTTGGTGGTGGAGCCGGTCGCAACCGCGGTCACCGCACGGGTGAGCTCGGTCGCGTACGGCGTGGAGGCCGCCACCTGGCGCTGCGCCTTGACGATGCGCGAGGCGGCGATCATCTCCATCGCCTTGGTGATCTTCTTGGTCGCGGTGACGGATCGGATGCGACGCTTGTAGACCCGGAGCTGCGCTCCCATGAGTCAGGTCCCTTCCGTCGTCGTCACTTGCTGGTGCTGACCGGCGCGTCGTCGCCCAGGAGCTTGCCGTCCGAGGTCTCGAACTGCCGCTTGAAGCCGGCGATGGCGTCGGCCACGGACTGCAGCGTGTCGTCCGACATCTTGGCGCCCTCGGCGATCGAGGTGAGGAGCTCCTTGCGCTCGCGGCGCAGGTACTCCAGCAGCTCGGCCTCGAAGCGGCGGATGTCCTCGACCGGGACGTCGTCCATCTTGCCGGTGGTGCCGGCCCAGATGGAGACGACCTGCTCCTCGACCGGGAACGGCGAGTACTGCGGCTGCTTCAGCAGCTCGACCATGCGCTTGCCGCGCTCCAGGGAGGCCTTGGAAGCGGCGTCCAGGTCGGAACCGAAGGCGGCGAACGCCTCCAGCTCGCGGTACTGGGCGAGGTCGACACGCAGTCGGCCGGACACCTGGCGCATGGCCTTGTGCTGCGCGGAACCACCGACTCGGGAGACGGAGATACCGACGTTCAGCGCGGGGCGCTGACCGGCGTTGAACAGGTCCGACTCCAGGAAGCACTGGCCGTCGGTGATGGAGATGACGTTGGTCGGGATGAACGCCGACACGTCGTTCGCCTTGGTCTCGACGATCGGCAGACCCGTCATCGAACCGGCGCCCATCTCGTCCGACAGCTTCGCGCAGCGCTCGAGCAGACGCGAGTGCAGGTAGAAGACGTCGCCCGGGTAGGCCTCGCGGCCCGGCGGACGGCGCAGCAGCAGGGACACGGCGCGGTAGGCGTCGGCCTGCTTCGACAGGTCGTCGAAGATGATGAGGACGTGCTTGCCGTCGTACATCCAGTGCTGGCCGATGGCCGAACCGGTGTACGGCGCAAGGTACTTGAAGCCGGCCGGGTCGGACGCGGGCGCGGCGACGATCGTCGTGTACTCGAGCGCGCCGGCCTCTTCCAGGGCGCCACGCACGGAGGCGATGGTCGAGCCCTTCTGGCCGATGGCGACGTAGATGCAGCGGACCTGCTTCTTCGGGTCGCCCGAGCGCCAGTTGTCGCGCTGGTTGATGATCGTGTCGACGGCCAGAGCGGTCTTGCCGGTCTGACGGTCACCAATGATCAGCTGACGCTGGCCACGGCCGATCGGCACCATCGCGTCGACGGCCTTGTAACCGGTCGCCATCGGCTCGTGCACCGACTTACGGACCATGACGCCCGGAGCCTGCAGCTCCAGGGCGCGGCGGCCGTCGGTCTCGATCTCGCCGAGGCCGTCGATCGGGTTGCCGAGCGGGTCGACGACGCGGCCGAGGTAACCCTCGCCTACGCCGACCGAGAGCACTTCACCGGTGCGCTGCACCGGCTGGCCCTCTTCGATTCCGCTGAACTCGCCGAGGACGATCGCACCGATCTCGCGCTCCTCGAGGTTGAGGGCGAGACCAAGGGTTCCGTCCTCGAACCGCAGCAGCTCGTTCGCCATGGCCGAGGGAAGACCCTCGACCTTCGCGATGCCGTCGCCGGCAACGCTGACCGTACCGACCTCCTCGCGCGAGGCCGCGTCCGGCTGGTACGACTGGACAAAGGTCTCCAGCGCGTCCCGGATCTCCTCCGGCCGGATCGTGAGCTCCGCCATCTGGGTTCCCTGCTCTCCTTGTTGGGCCCGAAGTTTCTAAGGGGGTCTGGGGGCCGACCCCCAGGAATCTTCTGCAATTTCTGCACGGCCCAACCGGGCCGCAGGTGTTGCTAATTCAGTTGCTGTGCCGACCCTGGGGTCAGCGAGCCAGCCGCCGGTTCGCCTCTTCGAGGCGCTCCGCGATGGTGCCTTCGATGACCTCGTCGCCGACGCGCACCGAGATCCCGCCGAGGACCTCGGGGTCCACGTCGAGGTTCAGGTGCATCTGGCGGCCGTAGATCTTCGCCAGAGCCGCGCCGAGACGCGCCTTCTGGATGTCGGTCAGCGGGATCGCCGAGGTGACCACGGCGACCATCCGGTCCCGGCGACCCGCGGCGAGCTTGGAGAGGGACTCAAGTCCCGATTCCAGGCTACGTCCACGCGGCCGGGTCACAAGACGGGCGACCAGGCGCTCGGTGACCGGGTTCGCCCTGCCGCCGAGCAGGCTGCGCAGCAGCTCGCCCTTGGCCGCGACCGTGGCGGTGCGGCTGGTGAGCGCGGAGCGCAGTTCGGTGCTGGAGGTGACGATGCGGCCGAACCGGAACAGCTCGTCCTCGACGTCGTCCAGCGCGCCCGACTGCTGCGCGGCGGTGAGGTCGGCGGTGCTCGCCAGCTCCTCGAGCGAGTCCACCAGGTCACGGGACTGCGACCAGCGGGAGCGGACCATGCCGCTCACCAGGTCGGCGGTCTCGCCGCCCACCTGGCCGCCGAGCAGACGCCCGGCGAGCTCGGCCTTGGCCTCGCCGGCCTGCGCCGGGTCGGTCAGGACCCGACGCAGCGAGACCTCGCGGTCGAGCAGCGTGGTGACGGCGGCCAGCTCGTCGCCGAGCTTCGCCGCGTCGACGGACGTGTTGTCCATCAGCGCGTCGAGTCGCTCGCGTGCGGTGGCCAGTGCCTCGCGGCTCGCGCCGTTCATCGGACGGCCTCGGCCTTCTCCTCGAGCTCGCCGAGGAAACGGTCGATGGTGCGGCTCTGGCGGGCGTGGTCCTCAAGGGACTCGCCGACCAGCTTGCCGGCCAGGTCGGTCGCCAGCTTGCCCACGTCCTGACGGAGCGAGTGCGCGGCGGCCTTGCGGTCGGCCTCGATCTGGGCGTGGCCGGCAGCGATGATCTCCTCACGCTGCCGCTGGCCTTCCGCCCTCATCTCCTGGATGAGCGCGGTGCCCTGCTCGGTCGCCTCCTGGCGCAGGCGGGCAGCCTCGTGGCGGGCCTCGGCGAGCTGCGCCTTGTACTGCTCAAGGACGCTCTGGGCCTCGGTCTGAGCGGCCTCGGCCTTCTCGATACCGCCTTCGATGGCCTCGCGGCGCTCGTCCAGAACCTTGTTGATGTTCGGGAGGAGCTTCTTGGCGAGGAAGCCGAAGACGATGACGAAGGCGAGGAGGCCGATGACGAGCTCAGGCCACGGCGGAACGAGGGGGTTTTCCTTGCCCTCGGCCGCCAGCTGAACCATGGTGAGGTTCACATCAGTGCCTTTCGTCGGATCGGTCTAGTCGTCGTTCGTCTTAGTAGACGAACGGCATGACGAGGCCGATCAGGGCCAGCGCCTCACAGAACGCGAAACCGAGGATCTGGTTGGCGCGGATCAGGCCGGCCGCTTCGGGCTGACGGGCGAGAGCCTGCGTGCCGTTACCGAAGATGATGCCGACGCCGACGCCGGGGCCGATCGCGGCGAGGCCGTAACCGATGGAGCTGAGCGAGCCGGTGACGCCATCGGAGGCAGCGAGGATCTGGGACATGCCAGTTCTTCCTTCTCTTTCACGGACCGGTGGGGGTTGGCCACCGGACGACTGGGGGTATGGAGGGAGCGGGCGGTCAGTGGTGCTCGGCGACGGCGCCCTGGATGAAGACGCAGGCCAGCAGCACGAACACGTACGCCTGAACGGCCTGGATGAAGAGCTCGAAGCCGGTCATCACGATGACCATCACGAACGAGACGCCGGAGTACGCGATGCCGATGCCGTTGAGCATGTACCAGCTGGCGATCGTGAACAGCAGCAGCAGGGTGTGACCGGCGAACATGTTCGCGAAGAGTCGCACCGCGTGCGTGAAGGGGCGGACCAGCACGTTCGAGAAGAACTCGATGGTCATGACCAGCGGCAGCACGCCGCCCAGCGACTTGTCATAGCCGGTGAGGTTCTTGAAACCACCGACGAAGCCGTGCCGCTTGAAGGTGAGGCTCATCCAGATCACGTAGACGACCAGGGCGAGCACCGCCGGGTACGCGATGATCGACGTCACCGGGAACTGGGCGACCGGGACGATCGACCAGAGGTTCATCATCCAGACGAAGAAGAAGATCGAGACCATGAGGGGGACCCACTTCTCGCCCTCCTTCTTGCCGATCGTCTCGTAGACGATGCCGCGGCGTACGAAGTCGTAGCCGGCCTCGGCGACCATCTGGAACTTGCCGGGGACGAGCTTCGGCTTGCGGAAGGCCGCCCAGAAGAAGCCGACGATGATGATCGAGCCCAGCAGGGCCAGCAGCATCGGCTTGTTGAAGTACAGGCCGTTGGTGTCGCCCCAGAGCGGCTCGAAGAGGAACGAGTGCAGGCCGGGACCCTCGAAGCCACAGCCGTTCGACTGGAAGATGTGGCAGCTCGGATCGAAGGCGAGCACCTGCGTCGGGTCAGCACTCACCGCGGGCTCCTTCAGCGTGGCGCATAGGTACGGCAACCTCGTTGTGTCGGCGCGGCGCGCAGCCGCGGTTCGGCACTGGACTGGTGTTACGGATGATGGGGCGGCGGTCGGGCATCAAGCCTCGCGATTGAGCAGGCGTCAGCTCAGATGCCCGCGCCCGCAGTGCCGCAGTTGGCACCGGACGATAGCAGGGTCCTGAACTCGCATTTATTCCGGCCCTACCGTTCACGACGACGGCCCCGTCTTTTCGGGCTTGCTGCCCTCAGCGGTATCCGGTTCGACGTAAAGGATCTTCGCCTTCATGTGCGCACGCGCCTGCGCGCCGATCCAGACGAGGGTCAGCGCGACGAGGGTGGCGGCGAAGCATTTCGGGTTGAACAGCGTCGTGTTCTTGAAGACCGCGACAAAGATGAAGAGCAGGAGCAACTGCGCGGTGTACAGCATCAGTCCCATCGCCTGGAACAGATGCGGAAGCGATTTGGCAGTGCGTTCCAGGACGACGAGTCCGATGCCCATGAAGAGGATCACGACCAGCGTCGCGACGATGGCACCCACCGCCCCCTTGCCGCCCGCGACCACACCGCTGATCACGGCGGCAACAGCGCCCGCGGCAGCGGTGGGTAGGGCGGTCGGGAGAAGAGTGCGTGCGTCGTTGGACGGCATGGCGGCAGCTCCGCTTGCTGGTGGGGGCAAAGTGGTGTCGTCATGGACGAGCGTAAGCCCGGGCCGAGTTGGTCCCTCGGGCCAACGGACCGTCGCACTACGGTCCTTCGGCTCTGGCGCCGGGTCTCGTGAACCGTATCACAAACTATTTGATGAGGTCTTTACCATGGAAGTGTGATGGGCAGCACACTTGAGAGTGATGCTGCGCGTTTGTGCACAACGGGCTGCGAGATGTCTGGTATTGGGCATCGACGCGGCAAATCGTCAGCGTGATGCACCGGTCTTACGTCGGTCGGGGAAACGCGAACGGGGGCCGATCGCTGTCGCTCCGTTGACGCCGGAGACTCCGGTGACGACGGGAGTGCGCTCGCCGCGCACCTCGTCGTCCTCCTCGTCGGCCATCGAGTGCACCGCCTCGGGCTCCCCCTGCCCGTGCCGGTAGCGCGGCGGCACGAACCGCTCGGCCCACTGCGGGGTCCGCGGGGCGAACCGGGGCAGCAGCAACAGGACGAGCCCGACCGCGCTCAGCGCGACGATGAGCAGCACGATCCACATCGACGCCGAGTGCACCGAGTAGGCGACCGCGCCGAAGGCGATGAGCGCCGACCAGAAGTACATGATCAGGACCGCCCGGCTGTGCGAATGCCCGATCTCCAGAAGCCGGTGGTGCAGGTGTCCGCGGTCCGCGGCGAACGGCGACTGGCCGTTCCAGGTCCTGCGGACGATCGCGAGCACCAGGTCGGCCATCGGGATCGCGATGATCGTCAGCGGCATGAGCAGCGGGATGAAGACGGGCAGCATCGCGTGCGTGGCATCGCGGGTGCCGCCGAAGTTGAGCTTCATCGCGTCCGGGTCGACCTGGCCCGTGATCGAGATCGCGCCGGCCGCCAGCACCAGGCCGATCAGCATCGAGCCGGAGTCGCCCATGAAGATCCTGGCGGGGTGCATGTTGTGCGGCAGGAAGCCCAGGCACATGCCCATGAGGACGGCGGCGAACAGGGTGGCGGGGGCGGCCGCCTCGATGCCGTACCCGTACCAGAGCCGGTAGGCGTACATGAAGAACGCCGCCGAGGCGATGCACACCATGCCGGCGGCGAGGCCGTCGAGGCCGTCGACGAAGTTCACCGCGTTGATGGTGATCACGACGAGCGCGACCGTGAGCAGGGTGCCCTGCCAGGAGGTCAGCGAGACCGAGCCGATGCCGGGGATGGGCAGCCAGAGAATCGTCAGACCCTGCATGACCATGACGCCCGCGGCGATCATCTGGCCACCGAGCTTGATCAGGGCGTCGATCTCGAACTTGTCGTCCAGGACGCCGATCAGCCAGATCAGCGCGGCACCGGAGAGCAGGGCTCTGGGTTCGTTCGACTGGAAGACGGCGTTGAGGCCGTCGAGGTGGTCTGCGACGAGAAGTCCCGCGCACAGACCGCCGAACATGGCGATGCCGCCGAGTCTCGGCGTCGGTTCCCGGTGCACATCGCGCGCGCGGATTTCCGGCATCGCACCGACGGCGATGGCGAACTTCCGCACCGGCCCGGTGAGCAGGTAGGTCACCGCGGCCGTGACGCACAGCGTCAGCAGGTATTCACGCACGGGCTGCCCCAGAGGTATCGCTGGCCATCTCAGCCCCACACCCTAGCTTCGCGCGCATGTGGTTGAGGACATGCGTATCCGGCAGATGGTTGCAGGTACCCCGCAGAAGCGGGGATAAGCCCGCATTTCTGCCCCTATGTGAATCCTGTGAAAAGCCCCGAACGCCGAAAACCGGCCCCTCTTACGGACGCCCGGATCGGTCTCGGAGAGTCGCGGGAGACCGGTCTCAAGGAGGCGGGAATCGCCGGGCCAGTTCCCGTACTTCCGCCCGCGTCCCCGGATCCTCCCGCATCGCCATCGCGAACAGCACCGCGATTCTGGCCATTTCCGTCTCGCGCATTCCCTGGGTGGTGACGGCCGCGGTGCCGAGCCGGATGCCGCGGGCTTCCGCGTGCGGCAGCGCGCAGGAGTCGAGGACGAGCCCCGCGCCCGCGAGCCGACCGCGCGCGGTGCGGCCGTCGACGCCGAAGGGCGCCGGGTCGGCGAGCACAAGGTGGGTGTCGGTGCCGCCGGTCACGAGCCCGAACCCCTCGGCCAGCAGTCCCTCGGCCAGGGTGCGCGCGTTGGCGACCACCTGATGGGCGTACCCCGTGAACGCGGGGGTGGACGCCTCGCCGAAGGCGACGGCCTTGGCGGCGATCGTGTGCATCTGGGCGCCGCCCTGGGTGAAGGGGAAGACCGCGCGGTCGATGCGGGCTGCGAGGTCGGCGCCGCACAGGATCAGACCGCCGCGCGGGCCGCGCAGCACCTTGTGGGTGGTGGCACACACGACATCGGCGTACGGGACCGGGCTGGGCGCCGCTCCCCCGGCGACCAGGCCGATGGGGTGCGCGGCGTCCGCGATGAGGTAGGCGCCCACATCGTCGGCGATCTCGCGGAAGGCCTGGTAGTCGGGGTGCCGTGGGTAGGCGATCGAGCCGCACACGATCGCCTTGGGCCGGTGCTCGACCGCCAGGTCCCACACCTCGCCGTAGTCGATGAGCCCGGTGTCCGGTTCGACGCCGTACCCGACGAAGTCGAACCAGCGGCCCGAGAAGTTGGCGGGCGAGCCGTGCGTGAGGTGTCCGCCGTAGGGCAGGCCCATCGCCAGAACGGTGTCTCCCGGCTTCAGGAGCGCCGCGTAGGCCGCCAGTACCGCCGAAGTCCCCGAATGCGTCTGGACGTTGGCGTGGGCGGCCCCGAACAGGGCCTTCGCCCGGTCGACGGCGATGCGCTCGGCGACGTCGACGACTTCGCAGCCGCCGTGGTGGCGGGCGCCGGGGTATCCCTCGGCGTACTTGTTGCCGAGTTCCGAGCCGAGGGCCGCGCGGACGGCCGGCGAGGTGAAGTTCTCGGCGGCGATCAACTGCAGCGAGGTGGCCTGCCGCTCGGCCTCGCCGAGCAGCACATCGGCCAGTTCGGGGTCCTGGCGCCGTACGGCCTCGAACCCCGCGCGTTCAGTGCGGCTGTCTACGGAGATGACCGGCATGACCCCAGCGTAGGCCGCAACCGCCGGGGACGCCCGGCGTGCGGGGAGCCGGTACTCCGGGCGGTGTCAGTGGTGGGTCGGGACGCCCGTGAGGGCGGTGACGACCGGGTCCAGGGCCTGGTTGATCTCGTCGCCGATGGAGCGGAAGAAGGTGATGGGGGCGCCGTAGGGGTCGTTGACCTCGTCGGCCTCGGCGTTCGGCGCGAGCAGCCAGCCGCGCAGCGCCGCCGCGGCCCGCACCAGTGCCCTCGCCCGCTCCACCATGCCCTCCTGGAGGGGGTCGGGCAGCGTGGCCGGGTCTATGGCCCGCACGAGCCGGGTGAACTCCTTCAGGGTGAAGGTGCGCAGACCCGCGGAGTGGCCCATCGAGATGACTTGGGCCCGGTGGTCGCGGGTGGCCGTGAGGACCAGGTCCGCGGTGATGACGTGCTCGTCGAGGAGCTCGCGCCCGGTGAAGCCGGTCGCGTCCGCACCGAAGTCGGCGAGGACGGCGGCGGCGTTGGCCTCCATCGGGGCGCCCTCGTGCCCCCAGGTGCCGGCGCTCTCCACGATGAGGCCGCCCGTGAACGGGTCGCCGAGCCGGTCGCTCAGGGCATGGCGGGTCAGCCGCTCGGTGATGGGCGAGCGGCAGACGTTGCCGGTGCTGACGTGGAGGATGCGGAACGAGTTCACCGCGGGGTGAACCGTGCCTATGCCACGCCCCTCAGGGGCGGTCAATTGGCCACCTCGAGGTCGGGTACCACCTTGCGCAGCTCGTCCGCGTCGAGCGCGCCGGCGCGCAGCAGTACCGGGACCTTGCCCGTGACGTCGACGATCGAGGACGGGACGATGCCCGGCGTCGGGCCGCCGTCCAGGTACACGGAGACGGAGTCGCCGAGCATGCCCTGGGCGGCGTCGCAGTCCTCGGGCGCCGGGTGACCGGTGAGGTTGGCGGAGGACACGGCCATCGGGCCGACCTCGGTGAGCAGCTCGATGGCGACCGGGTGCAGCGGCATCCGGATGGCGACGGTGCCCCGGGTGTCGCCGAGGTCCCACTGCAGCGACGGCTGGTGGCGGGCGACCAGGGTCAGGGCGCCGGGCCAGAACGCGTCGACGAGCTCCCAGGCCTGCTCGGTGAAGTCGGTGACCAGGCCGTGCAGGGTGTTCGGCGAGCCGATGAGGACAGGGGTGGGCATGTTGCGCCCGCGGCCCT
Source organism: Streptomyces xanthochromogenes (assembly GCF_014650455.1). Taxonomy (GTDB): domain Bacteria; phylum Actinomycetota; class Actinomycetes; order Streptomycetales; family Streptomycetaceae; genus Streptomyces; species Streptomyces xanthochromogenes. The sequence goes on from NZ_BMUZ01000007.1 coordinate 425,830, forward strand.
TGGCGTCGAGCAGGTCAGCGCAGGCCTGCGCGCTGAACGCGTCGGCGCCGATCCCGTACACGGTGTCCGTCGGCAGCACCACGAGCTCACCGCGGCGGACGGCGGACGCGGCTTCGCGCAGACCGGTCGTGCGGTCGGTCGCGTCGTTGCAGTCGTATCGCCGAGCCATCAGCGGGCCTCCTCGTACACATACACGGTCTGGGGGTGGGAGCGGATCACGGGGTGGCCTTGCGGGCCGTGGCGAAGCGCGGGCGGTTGTTCAGGTCGGGGTGGTCGGCCGCGTCCGCCCAGCCGGCCTCCTCGTTGAAGATCCACGGCACTTGGCCGCCCTGGGTGTCGGCGTGCTCGATGACGACGAGCCCGCCGGGGCGCAGGAGGCGGTGCGCGGTCCGCTCGATGCCCCGGATGGTGTCGAGCCCGTCCTCACCGGAGAACAGCGCGAGCTCGGGGTCGTGGTCGCGCGCCTCGGGGGCGACGTACTCCCACTCCGTGAGCGGGATGTACGGCGGGTTGGAGATGACCAGGTCGACCTGGCCGTCGAGCTCGGGCAGCGCGGTGAGCGCGTCGCCCTGGTGGAGAACGACGCGGGACCCCTCGACGTTCTTCCGCGTCCATTCGAGGGCGTCCTCGGACAGCTCGACGGCGTGCACGCGCGAGCGCGGCACCTCCTGCGCCATGGCGAGCGCGATGGCGCCCGAGCCGGTGCACAGGTCGACGATGAGCGGCTCGACGACGTCCATCGCGCGGACGGCGTCTATGGCCCAGCCGACCACGGACTCGGTCTCCGGTCGCGGCACGAACACCCCTGGCCCGACTTGGAGTTCGAGGTAACGGAAGAAGGCGCGGCCGGTGATGTGCTGGAGCGGTTCGCGGGCCTCGCGGCGTGCGATCGCCTCCCAGTAGCGGGCGTCGAAGTCGACGTCCTTGACGTTGTGCAGCTCTCCCCGCTTGACGCCGTGGATGTGCGCGGCGAGCTCCTCCGCGTCGAAGCGCGGGGAGGGCACGCCGGCGTCGGCCAGCCGCTGGGTGGCCTGGGCCACCTCGGCAAGCAGCACGCTTCGGGGGCCTGGGGGTCGCCCCCCAGAGTTTTGCTGCACGCTGGTCCTCCGGCAGTCGTACGGGGGTGTGATTACTGGGCGGCCGCGAGCTTGGCGGCGGAGTCCGCGTCGACGCAGGCCTGGATCATCGCGTCCAGGTCGCCGTCGAGCACCTGGTCCAAGTTGTACGCCTTGAAGCCGACCCGGTGGTCCGAGATGCGGTTTTCCGGGAAGTTGTACGTCCGGATCTTCTCGGAGCGGTCGACCGTGCGCACCTGGCTGCGGCGGGCGTCGGCGGCCTCCTGCTCGGCGGCCTCCTGCGCCGCGGCGAGCAGCCGGGAGCGCAGGATGCGCATGGCCTGCTCCTTGTTCTGGAGCTGGCTCTTCTCGTTCTGGCAGGAGGCGACGACGCCGGTGGGGACGTGCGTGATGCGGACGGCGGAGTCGGTCGTGTTGACGGACTGGCCGCCGGGGCCCGAGGAGCGGTACACGTCGATGCGCAGGTCGTTCATGTTGATCTCGACGTCGACCTCCTCGGCCTCGGGCGTGACGAGCACGCCGGCGGCGGAGGTGTGGATGCGGCCCTGCGACTCGGTCGCGGGCACGCGCTGCACGCGGTGCACGCCGCCCTCGTACTTCATCCGCGCCCAGACGCCCTGGCCGGGCTCGGTCGCGCCCTGGCCGCCCTTGGTCTTCACGGCCACCTGGACGTCCTTGTAGCCGCCCTGGTCGGACTCGGTGGAGTCGATGATCTCGGTCTTCCAGCCGACCCGCTCGGCGTAGCGCAGGTACATGCGCAGGAGGTCGCCGGCGAACAGGGCCGACTCGTCGCCGCCCGCACCCGCCTTGATCTCCAGGAGGACGTCCTTGTCGTCGCTGGGGTCGCGCGGGACCAGGAGCAGGCGGAGCTTCTCGGTGAGCTGCTCGCGCTGTGCGGTCAGGTCCTTGACCTCGGCGGCGAAGTCCGGGTCGTCGGCCGCGAGCTCGCGGGCCGTCTCGATGTCCTCACCCGTCTGCTTCCAGGCACGGTAGGTCCCGACGATCGGCGTCAGCTCGGCGTAGCGCTTGTTGAGCTTGCGCGCGTTGGCCTGATCGGCGTGGACCGAAGGGTCGGCGAGCTTCGTCTCAAGGTCGGCGTGCTCGCCGATCAGGTCCTCGACCGCTTCGAACATCGGTTGCTCCTGGGGTTCAAACGGAGAAGTAGGTCTTGACGGCAAAGCGCCGGTCGCGGCGCCCCCGGAACGGAGGCGCCGCGGACCGGCGCAGTTGGCTCGCTACTTCTGGGCGGAGCCGGCAGCGGCCTTGCCGAAGCGGGCCTCGAAGCGGGCCACGCGGCCGCCGGTGTCCATGATCTTCTGCTTGCCCGTGTAGAACGGGTGGCACTCGGAGCAGATTTCGGCGCGGATGGAGCCGCCGCCGATCGTGCTACGGGTGGTGAAAGCCGCGCCACAGGTGCAGCTGACCTGGGTCTCGACGTACTCGGGGTGGATGTCGCGCTTCAAGGTGTCTCCTAGGTTCGGGAGGGCGCCGGGTCGTAGGCGCGGATTGCGCATACGTGAACCGGGGCCGACGTACCAGTCTGCCAGGACTGGCCGCATCTCCCAAAACCGGGGTGGGCGCCCATCTATTCCCGGGCCGCCCCGATGCCGCCTGCGGCCCCCGGTGACCGGTACGGGCCGCTACTGCCCGGCGACGTAACCGCCCGCGGTGCCCTTGTCGCCCGCCGAGTCGGCGGTCGCGGACGCCGGGATCGGCTGGTCCTTGGCGAGGGCGTCCCAGACCTGCTTGGACTGCTCGGGGAGCGGGCTGACACGGTTGGGGTCGAGCTTGTCGTACTGCACCGGCAGCGTGATCATCTTGACGTTCGCGGCGTCCAGGCCCTTGAGGCCGTTGGCGAAGCCGATCAGCGAGTTGACCGAGCTGATGTCCGAGTCGGTGGTGATCGCCTTGGTGGCCGCGTCGGCGAGACCGTAGAGCTTGGCGGGGTTGCTGAACACCCCGACGCTCTTGATCTGGCCGATCAGGGCCTTGATGAAGGCCTGCTGGAGCTGGATGCGGCCGAGGTCGCTGCCGTCGCCGACCACGCCGTGCCGGGTCCGTACGAGGCCGAGCGCCTGCTCGCCGTTGAGGGTGTGCTTGCCGGCCGGCAGGTCGAGGTGGCTCTTGTCGTCCTTGATCGGCTTGTTCGTGGTGACGGGCACCCCGCCGAGCTGGTCGATGAGCTTCTTGAAGCCGGTGAAATCGACCTCGACGTAGTGGTCCATGCGGATGCCGGACATCTGCTCGACGGTCTTGACGGCACAGGCCGGACCGCCGACCTCGTACGCCGTGTTGAACATCTGGCGCTTGGCGCCGGGGTCGCTCTTGCCGTCCTGCGTGGTGCAGGCGGGGCGGGTGACCAGGGCGTCGCGCGGGATCGAGACCACGCTCGCGGTCTTGTGGCCCTGGTACACGTGGATGATCATCGCGGTGTCGGACCGGGCGCCGCCCCCGTCGTCGCCGTACTCCTTGTTGGCGCCGGCCCGCGAGTCCGAGCCGAGGACCAGGATGTCCTCGGAGCCGTTGTCGACGTTCTGCGGGCGCTCGGTGCCGAGCTGGGCGTTGATGTCCACGCCCTTGAGGTTGCCGTTGAGCTTGAAGTACACGTAACCGAGTCCGCCCCCGCCGACGAGCACCACGCCGGCCGCGCTCCAGGCGGCTATCCGCACGGCGCGACGGCGCGTGCTGGGGCGCTTGCGGCGCTTGCCGGCCCCGCGTATTCGGCTGCTGCGTGTGCCCTGCTCGGTCATGGTCTCCTCAGTTCTCGGTGCTCCTCCGATTACCCCCTGCCCAGGCCTTCAGGCACGGATTGTCGACACTCGTCAGACGTCGAAGCACCAAGCAGGGTTGCACAGGGTTCTAAGAAGGCCATAAGAACGCATCCCGGCCGCCGCGCAACCCGAATCCGGCCCCACCCCTCCCACCTGCGATTTCGCGAGGGCTCACGACCCCGTCCCGGGCGGTTGCGGCCTCGGGGCGTGTGTCGAACGCCTCAGCCGGTACGGCAGTGGCGTACCCGGTCGGCGCGAGCCCCCGCAGGGCACTCGGCGGACACGTGCCAGGGCCCCTCGGCGGGTGTCCGCACGCGAGAGCGCCCCCGGCACCGAAGTGTCGGAGGCGCTCTCAACTGGCCCTGCTGGAACCGGAGTTGCTAGTCGTTGCCGTTGCCCGGGCCCGGCGTCGTCTTCTGGATCTGGAGCAGGAACTCGGCGTTCGACTTCGTCTGCTTCATCTTGTCCAGGAGCAGCTCGATGGCCTGCTGCTGGTCGAGCGCGTGCAGCACCCGGCGCAGCTTCCAGACGACCGCGAGCTCGTCGCTGCCGAGCAGGATCTCTTCCTTACGGGTGCCGGACGCGTCCACGTCCACCGCCGGGAAGATGCGCTTGTCGGCGAGCTTGCGGTCGAGCTTGAGCTCCATGTTGCCGGTGCCCTTGAACTCCTCGAAGATCACCTCGTCCATGCGCGAGCCGGTCTCCACGAGCGCGGTGGCGAGGATGGTCAGCGAGCCGCCGTCCTCGATGTTGCGCGCGGCACCGAAGAAGCGCTTCGGCGGGTAGAGCGCGGTCGAGTCGACACCACCGGACAGGATGCGGCCGGAGGCCGGGGCCGCCAGGTTGTACGCACGGCCCAGACGGGTGATCGAGTCGAGCAGCACGACCACGTCGTGACCGAGCTCGACGAGACGCTTGGCGCGCTCGATGGCCAGCTCGGCGACCGTGGTGTGGTCCTCGGCGGGACGGTCGAAGGTCGAGGAGATGACCTCGCCCTTCACCGACCGCTGCATGTCGGTGACCTCTTCCGGACGCTCGTCGACCAGGACGACCATCAGGTGGCACTCGGGGTTGTTGTGGGTGATCGCGTTGGCGATCGCCTGCATGATCATGGTCTTGCCGGTCTTCGGCGGGGCCACGATCAGGCCTCGCTGGCCCTTGCCGATCGGCGACACGAGGTCGATGATCCGCGTCGTCAGCACGCCCGGGTCGGTCTCCAGACGGAGCCGGTCCTGGGGGTACAGCGGGGTCAGCTTGTTGAACTCCGGGCGGCCGCGGCCCGAGTCGGCCGCCATGCCGTTGGAGGAGTCCAGGCGCACCAGCGCGTTGAACTTCTCGCGCCGCTCGCCGTCCTTGGGCTGGCGGACCGCGCCGGTGACGTGGTCACCCTTGCGCAGCCCGTTCTTGCGGACCTGGGCGAGCGAGACGTACACGTCGTTCGGGCCCGGCAGGTAGCCGGAGGTCCGGATGAACGCGTAGTTGTCGAGGATGTCGAGGATGCCTGCGACGGGGATCAGGACGTCGTCGTCGGCGACCTGCGGCTCGGCGCCGAACTCGTCACGGCCACCACGGCGGCCACGGCGGTCGCGGTAGCGTCCGCGCCTGCCACGGCGGCTGCCGTCGTCGTCGAAGTCGTCCTGCGGGCCGTTGTTGTTCTGCTGCTGGCCCTGACCGCCCTGCTGCTGGCCACCCTGGCCGCCCTGGCGCTCCTTGCGCTGGCCGCCCTGCTGGTCCTCGCCCTTGCCCCGACGGTCGCCACGGTCCCCGCGGTCGCCACGCTCTCCGCGCTCGCCACGGTCACCGCGCTGGCGGTCCCGGCGGTCACCGCGGTCGCCCCGCTCGCCACGGTCACGGCGCTCGCGGCGGCCCTCGGCGGTGTCGACGGCCTCGGCGGCCTTCGCCTCGGGCTGCGCCTCGGTCCGCACCTCGGCCTTGGCCTCCGTCTTGGTGACCGTCTCGGCCACGGCGGAGGTGGACTCGGGGCTGCCGGAAGGCGCGGTGGCACGGCGGCGACGGCGCTCGCCCGCGGGCTGGTCGTCGCTGGCCGGCTGACCGGGGATGTCGATCTGCTGCTGCGCGGCCTTCTCGGCGGCGGGCGCTGCGGCCTCGTCGCCCGTACGGGCCTTGGAGGTGGCGCGGCGCTTCGGCTTGGTCTCGGCGTCGGCGCTCTTGGCCGGGGCCGAGGAACCGCCTCCGGCCTGCGCCTCCTTGATGACCTCGATCAGCTGGCTCTTGCGCATGCGCGCGGTGCCCCTGATGCCGAGGCCGGACGCGACCTGCTGCAGCTCGGCCAGGACCATGCCGTCGAGGCCGGTGCCGGAGCGGCGGCGCCGTGAGGTGGTGCCAGAGGCAGCACCTGCGGCGGGCGCGGAGGTGTCGACAGAGCTGTCGGCAGTCACGCCCATCAGATCGGTGGTGTCGCTCACGAAGGGTCCTTCCCTGGAGCGGACGTCGGCCTGTCTGGCTCGGCGACCGGTTGTGCTGTCCGGCTGCGGCCTGTGATCTTCTCGACCACTGATCGTGCCGGGGCGGTGGTCCGCCGCGTACGGCGGAGAGACAAAAGTGCGTGGGTTCCGGCCCGAGATCCCCCTACTCGGCCCCTGCCGGGTCAAAGCGTGGGGTGTCGTGCCGGTTCCGGAGCGTGCTCGAAACTGCTCAGGCAGGCTGCGCAGGCAGTTGGGGAGGCTCTCGGAAGAATGGCGGTCCCTGAAGGGGACACGAAGCACCGCGCCACGAAGACGACCGATGCAGACTTGAGGTTAACACTACCGGATCCAACAAACATTCCCCCTCTCGTTCACCGGCAAGCCGTGCTTCCCGCGCCCGTACCTACGCTCCGAGCGGCAGGACGCTCGCACCCGCGGCGTCGAGATTGAGCCGGTTGGCGGCCCACCCCTCCCCCGCAAGGCGTGCGACCTTGTCGGCCGCACCGTCCTCGACCAGCGCGAGCACCGTGGGCCCCGCGCCGGAGATGACCGCGGGGACGCCGTCCGCACGCAGTCGGTTGACCAGTGCCACGCTGTCCGGCATGGCCGGTGCGCGGTACTCCTGGTGGAGTCGGTCCTCGGTCGCGGCGAGCAGGAGCTCGGGACGCCTGGTCAGGGCCTCCACGAGCAGGGCCGCCCGGCCGGCGTTGGCCGCGGCGTCAACGTGCGGGACCGTGCGCGGGAGCAGCCCGCGGGCCGTCTCCGTCAGGACCGCCTTGCCCGGCACGAAGACCACCGGAACGATGGAATCGGCCGGGTCCATCCTGATGGCGCGGGCAGCTCCGCCGTCCATCCAGGACAGCGTGAACCCGCCGAGCAGACAGGCCGCCACGTTGTCGGGGTGTCCCTCGATCTCGGTCGCGAGCTCCAGCAGGGCCGCGTCGTCGAGCCGTGCGTCGCCGCCTATGGTCACGGCCCGCGCGGCGACGATGCCTGCGCAGATGGCGGCGGAGGAGGAGCCGAGGCCGCGGCCGTGCGGGATGCGGTTGGCGCAGACGACTTCGAGGCCGCGCGGCTGTCCGCCGAGCAGGTCGAACGCGGTGCGCAGGGACCGTACGAGGAGGTGGCTCTCGTCGCGGGGCAGCGTCTCGGCGCCCTCGCCCGCGATGTCGATGCCGAGGCCGGAGTCGGCGACGCGGACGACCACGTCGTCGTACAGCCCCAGTGACAGGCCCAGGGAGTCGAAGCCCGGGCCGAGGTTGGCACTGGTGGCGGGGACGCGCACCCGTACGGCGGCGGCGCGGAATGCGGGACCGGCCATCGCTCTGATGACTCCTTGTGAGGCTGCTGCTGGTGTCTGCTGCGAGATTTTGAAGACGTACGGAACACCCGAGGGCCACGTGGGCAACTGCACCACGGCATATGCGGCGGGGCGGGTTGGGTACAGCCTATCGAAGGAAGGTTCTGTGGCGACATAGGGCGCACAGGAGGCGCACGATGCGTGTCGCGAGCCCCCTGTGCCCCTACGTACGGGCTTGTCCGGCTTTACGTACGCGCCCTGGCGGTGCAGGACGCGTACGCGAGGCGACGCGTCGGGGAACTACGCGAGGCCGAGGCGCTCGGCCGCGGCCGCCGCGTCCACCGGGACGGTGACCGGCTGAGGCGCTCCGGCGACGGCCCAGTCGGGGTCCTTGAGGCCGTTTCCGGTCACCGTGCACACGATCTTCTGGCCCGGGTCGACGAGGCCGCGCTCGGCGGCCTTGAGCAGACCGGCGACCGACGCCGCGGAGGCGGGCTCGACGAAGACGCCCTCCTGCGAGGCCAACAGGCGGTAGGCGCGCAGGATCTCACGGTCCGTCACCTCGTCGATGAAGCCGCCGGACTCGTCCCGCGCGGCCAGCGCGAACTGCCAGGAGGCCGGGTTGCCGATGCGGATCGCGGTGGCGATCGTCGAGGGGTCCTTGACGACCTCGCCGCGCACGATGGGCGCCGACCCGGATGCCTGGAAGCCCCACATGCGCGGAGTGCGCGTCGAGACCTTGTCCCCGGCGTACTCCTTGTAGCCCTTCCAGTACGCCGTGATGTTGCCGGCGTTGCCCACGGGCAGGACGTGGATGTCGGGGGCGTCGCCGAGCGCGTCCACGATCTCGAACGCGGCGGTCTTCTGGCCCTCGATGCGCACCGGGTTGACCGAATTGACCAGCGCCACCGGGTAGTTGTCGGACAGCGAGCGCGCGAGCGTGAGGCAGTCGTCGAAGTTGCCGTCGACCTGGAGGATCTTGGCGCCGTGGATGAGCGCCTGGCCCATCTTGCCCAGCGCGATCTTGCCCTGCGGCACGAGGACCGCGCACACCATCCCGGCCCGCACCGCGTAGGCGGCGGCCGAGGCCGAGGTGTTGCCGGTGGAGGCGCAGATGACCGCCTTGGCGCCCTCCTCCTTCGCGCGGGTGATCGCCATCGTCATGCCGCGGTCCTTGAAGGACCCGGTCGGGTTGGCGCCCTCGACCTTGAGGTGGACCTCGCAGCCCGTGCGCTCGGAGAGCACCTGCGCGGGCACGAGAGGCGTGCCGCCCTCGCGGAGGGTGACGACCGGGGTCGTGGCGGAGACGGGGAGCCGGTCCCGGTACTCCTCGATGATTCCGCGCCATTGGTGGGTCATTGCTGGTTACTCCCCTTCAACACGCATGATGCTGGCGACACCACGCACGGTGTCGAGCTTGCGCAGGGCGTCCACGGTCCCGGTGAGGGCCGCGTCGGCCGCGCGGTGGGTGACGACGACGAGGGAGGCCTCGCCGTCCTTGCCTGACTGCCGCACGGTGTCGATGGACACCCCGTGCTCGGCGAAGACCGTCGCCACCTGGGCGAGCACGCCCGGCTTGTCGGCCACGTCGAGGCTGATGTGGTACCGCGTCACGACATCGCCCATGGGGCTCACGGGCAGCTGCGTGTACGCCGACTCCCCGGGCCCGGTCGACCCGGCGAGCTTGTTGCGGCAGACCGCGACCAGGTCGCCGAGCACGGCGGACGCGGTCGGGGCGCCGCCCGCGCCGGGCCCGTAGAACATCAGCTGTCCGGCGGCCTCGGCCTCGACGAACACCGCGTTGTAGGCGCCCCGCACGGAGGCCAGCGGGTGGTCGAGCGGGATCATCGCCGGGTGGACCCGGGCGGTCACGGAGCCGCCGTCGACGGCCCGCTCGCAGATGGCGAGCAGCTTGATGGTGCAGCCCATCTGACGCGCGGAGGCGAAGTCGGCGGAGGTCACCTCGGTCATGCCCTCGCGGTACACGTCGTCGAGGCGGACCCGGGTGTGGAAGGCGATCCCGGCGAGGATCGCGGCCTTCGCGGCGGCGTCGAAGCCCTCGACGTCCGCGGTCGGGTCGGCTTCGGCGTAGCCGAGCGCGGTGGCCTCGTCGAGGGCCTCCTGATAGCCGGCGCCCGTCGAGTCCATCTTGTCGAGGATGAAGTTGGTCGTGCCGTTGACGATGCCGAGGACCCGGTTCACCTTGTCGCCGGCCAGGGACTCGCGCAGCGGGCGGATCAGCGGGATCGCGCCGGCGACGGCGGCCTCGTAGTACAGGTCCCGGCCGTGCTCGACGGCGGCCGCGTGCAGCGCGGCGCCGTCCTGGGCGAGCAGCGCCTTGTTCGCGGAGACCACCGACGCGCCGTGCTCGAACGCGGTGGTGATGAGGGCGCGGGCCGGCTCGATGCCGCCGATGACCTCGACGACCACGTCGATGTCCCCGCGTTTGACCAGGGCGGTGGCATCGGTGGTGACCAGGGCGGGGTCGATGCCCTCACGCACCTTGGAGGGCCGGCGGACGGCGACTCCGGCGAGCTCCACGGGCGCGCCGATGCGCGCCGTGAGGTCGTCGGCGTGCGTCGTCATGATGCGCGCCACCTCTGAGCCGACCACTCCGCAGCCCAGCAGCGCCACCTTCAGCGGACGCGTACGCATCATCCGACCTCGTTTCCTCTTCAAACCTGGAATCCGAACCAGTCTCACTCAACGGACCGGGGTTTCTGCCCCCGGTCCGGATCCTGAGACAAGTATTTCATCTACCCGACGTCGAGACGCAGGAGATCTTCCTCCGTCTCCCGCCGGACGATCACCCGCGCCGAACCGTCGCTCACGGCGACGACGGGCGGGCGCAGAGCATGGTTGTAATTGCTGGCCATGGAGCGGCAGTACGCACCGGTGGCCGGCACCGCAATCAGATCACCCGGCGCCAGATCCGCGGGCAGGAATGCGTCACGCACCACGATGTCACCGCTCTCGCAGTGCTTGCCCACCACCCTGACCAGCATCGGCTCGGCGGTGGAGGTCCGCGAGACGAGCGCGACCGAGTACTCGGCGTCGTACAGCGCGGTGCGGATGTTGTCGGACATGCCGCCGTCCACGCTCACATACGTCCGCAGTCCTTCGAGCGGCTTGATGGTGCCGACCTCGTACAGCGTGAACGCCGTGGGACCGACGATCGCGCGGCCCGGCTCGACGGAGATCCGGGGCACGCGGAGCCCGGCGGCGTCGCACTCGCGCGTGACGATCTCGCTGAGCGCCTTCGCGATCTCGTGCGGCTCGCGGGGGTCGTCGTCGGAGGTGTACGCGATGCCGAGGCCGCCGCCGAGGTCGATCTCGGGCAGCTCGACGCCGTGCTCGTCGCGCACCTCGGCGAGCAGCTGGACGACGCGGCGCGCGGACACCTCGAAGCCCGCCATGTCGAAGATCTGCGACCCGATGTGCGAGTGGATGCCGACCAGTTCGAGCCCGTCGAGCTTCAGGGCGCGGCGCACGGCCTCGGCGGCCTGGCCGTCGGCGAGACCGATGCCGAACTTCTGGTCCTCGTGCGCGGTGGCGATGAACTCGTGGGTGTGGGCCTCGACTCCGACGGTGACCCGGATGAAGGCCTTCTGCACCGTGCCCAGCTCCTGGGCGATGTGCGCGACGCGCACGATCTCCTGGAAGGAGTCGAGCACGATCCGCCCGACCCCCGCCTCGACGGCCCGCCGGATCTCGGCCTCGCTCTTGTTGTTGCCGTGGAAGGCGATGCGCTCGGCGGGCATCCCCGCGTCCAGCGCGGTGACGAGCTCGGTGCCGGAGCAGACGTCGAGGTTCAGGCCCTCCTCGTGCAGCCAGCGCACAACGGCCCGCGACAGGAAGGCCTTCCCGGCGTAGAACACGTCGGCGTTCCGTCCGAAGGCGTCCGCCCAGGCCCGGCACCGCTCCCGGAAGTCGGCCTCGTCGAGGAAGTAGGCGGGCGTCCCGAACTCCTCGGCCAGGCGCGTCACTTCGAGCCCGGCGACGGTGACCTCACCGTCCCCGTTGCGCCGCACCGTGCTCGACCAGACCTTCGGGTCAAGGGAGTTGAGGTCGGCGGGCGGTGCGGAGTAGTGCCCCTCGGGAAGCACGTCGGCGTGGCGGGGGCCGGCGGGGTGCGCGGATCGGCTCATGTTCTGTACGTCTCTTCTCTTACACGTCTGCGGTCACGACGGCGGGCGACGGTGATGTCCGTCCGCGCATGTCACAGGAACTCGGGGGCGTCGACGCCGAGCAGGGACAGGCCGCCGGCCAGCACCGTCCCGGCGGCCTCGGCGAGGGCGAGCCGGGAGCGGTGGGCGGCCGAGGGTTTCTCGTCACCGAGCGGCAGCACCACGTGCTGGAAGCGGAGCAGTTCGTCGGCCACGGCTTCGAGGTGCCGGGCGAGCCGGTCGGGCGCTTGGTGCCGGGCGGCGCCTTCGAGCACACCGGGGTGGTCGCGGAGCAGCCCGAGCAGCCGCTCCCCCTCGGGCACGGCCCCGGGCACGGCCGCGAACCCGAGCTCACGGGCATTGCGGCTGAGGGCACGGCTGCGGGAGTACGCGTACCGCACCCGGAAGAGGGAGTTGCTCTCGCGCTGGGCGAGCAGCTCCCCGGCATCGGTGCGGGGCCGGTCGTGGCGGGCGGCCCGGAGCATGGCCCAGCGGGCGGCATCGGCCCCGACGAGCTCGGCGAGCCCCGGCGCGGGACAGGGAACGACGGCCGGCACCTGCCCCGGCTCACCCTGCCCGACGATCCGTGCGTCGGCCCCCTGGCTCCGGAGCAGCCGCACGACGACCTCGGTGACGATCCGCCCACGCTCGTCGCCTACGGGCACGAAGTCGTGAACCTGTCCGAGGAGAGCCTCGCCGTACCCGTACGTGGCGGGCGCCGCGAGCACGTGCCGTACGACATCGAACTGCGCACCGCGTTCAAGGGTGATGTTGAGGAAACCGGGGCCGCTGATCTCGACGAGGGCGATGCCGGGCCGGCCGGCGATCCGGCCGCGCAGCACCTCGGCGACCTCACGGGGCGGCAGACCGGCCGCGGCGGCCAGCTTGAGGGCGATCCCGCTGGCGTAGTCGCCACCGCCGCCGGGCCGGGGCCGCTCGACCTTGACGGCCTCGGGCACCACGTCGCCCACCGGACCCAGGGCACCCTCGTCGACCGCGCCGCGCACGACGTGCGCGACGGTACGGGAGAGCTCTGCGGGGGTCACGGGACAAGCGTATGGGAGAGGGGGGGTCTCTCCGCGAACCGGTTTCGCCATACGGGCAGAACGGCGGACGGGGAGCGCTTCTACGGGGTGGTCAGCCCCGGCTGCTGCCGGCCCGCCCGGGCTCCCTGCTGCCGTCGGCAGACGGCGGAGCCTCCCGGTGCAGCAACTGCCGCACGACCCTGACCAGCTCGGCGGGCTCGAACGGCTTCGCGAGAAAGGCGTCGACCCCGGCGGCCAGCCCGGTCTCCACCTCGTACTGGGTGCAGGCGCTGATGATCGCGAGGGGCAGGGCGCTGGTCCGCGGGTCGGAACGCAGCCGAGCGGCCGTACGCAGCCCGTCGAGCCTGGGCATCATCACGTCGAGGGTGACCACGTCCGGGCTCACCCGGTGCACGACCTCCAGGCATTCGGCACCATCGGCCGCGGTCACGACCTCGAAGCCCTCCAGCTCGAGGTTGACCCTGATCAACTGCCGGATGACCTTGTTGTCGTCCACCACAAGGACCCGGCCCGACACGCCTGACACACCTTGAGGTTAGGTCCGAGGAGGGCACCGCGTCCGGGTTTTCCCCACTTCCACCCCGCCCGGGCGACGCGGCCCGCCGCAGGGACCGAAATACCTGTTCACAGCCACCCCGAGAGAGCTGGTAGGGTTCTACCCGTCGCCGCCAAACACGGCGTACGCCCCCGTAGCTCAGGGGATAGAGCAACGGCCTCCGGAGCCGTGTGCGCAGGTTCGAATCCTGCCGGGGGCACCTTGTACGAGGTGCCGAAAAGACCCCGCCGTCAGCGAAGTTGCTGAGGTCGGGGTCTTTTGTTTTGCTCGAACACCGATGCGGCACCATGATCCGCATGGACCTTGAGGGGATAGGCGCCGTGGCCGCGGCCAGCGTTGCCGGCATCGGTATTCCCGCGGCCGTGCTGGTCGGCCGCTGGCAGATGAAGGCCGCACTGCGCACGGCGGACGCCACCACCCGGGCGGGGCAGCCTCAGGCCCAGGCGGCCTACCGCGCGGCGTTGGACGCGGTGCGCGCGCAGGCGAACGCCACACATGTACAACAGCGGCGAGCCCACCGACGAGAGGCCTACGCCTCCTTCCTGCTGGCCGCACAGCATGTACGGGAGTTGGGCGAGCGGTTCGTGGAGGCCAACGCGGAACCGCTCCCGGAGGCCCGGCTCCGGGCGGGAAAGGCCGGCATCGCGCCGGCGGCGGGGATGACCACTGCCCTGCTGACCATCAGCTCCTGCATGGTGAAGCAGGCAACGTATGAGAGGGCACAGGCCCAGCTCGGGGGACTGTTGGACGATCCGTCGTCGGACGTCGGCGCCGCTGCCTGGCGGCTGTACGAGGGCCTCGCGGCCCCGCACTCCGTCCGCCCTTCGCAGTTGGCCGAGTGGGACGAGCCCACCGATGCGCTCATGGCCGCCCAGAGCGCATGCCGCACCGCCCGGCGGGAGCTGCCTTCCGACGCTTTGGGTGAAGCCGAGTTCGAAACCCTGCTGCAAGCACGCTCGTTCCGCCCGTCGGCGCTCAGCGAGCGGTACTTCGACGCCGTGACCGGTTTCGACGACGCCGAGGTCCGCTTCGTCCGGGCAGCCGAAGCCGAGCTGCACCCTCAGCCCGTGCTGTAGGCACAGCGATCCGATTCACAACGCGAAAAAGCCCCGCATCGTGACCCGTATTTCTACAGATCATGATGCGGGACTTTCCCC
>NZ_BMUZ01000008.1 GCF_014650455.1 Streptomyces xanthochromogenes
CGGCCGCACCGCCCGGCACCGGCCGCACCGCCCGGCACCGGCCGCACCGCCCGGCACCGACGGCGGGCGCGCCCCCCGCGCGGTTACGCGTCAGGCGACGCAGGCGAAACCGGCAGGCCCGCCGCCCGCCACGCCTGGAAACCGCCGATCAGATCCGTCGCCCGGTACAGCCCCAACTGCCGCAACGACACCGCCGCGAGGGACGACGCATACCCCTCGTTGCAGACCACCACCACCCGCAGACCGTGCCCCGTCGCCTCCGCCGCACGATGACTGCCCCGCGGATCGAGACGCCACTCCAACTCATTGCGCTCCACGACCAGCGCCCCGGGAATCAGCCCGTCCCGCTCCCGCAACGCCGCATACCGGATGTCCACCAACAGCGCCCCGTCGGCCGCCTCGGCGAACGCCTCCCGCGCCGTCACCCGGTCCAGCCCGTCCCTGACCCGCTCCAACAACTCATCGATGCCCACCGGCTCCGAGCCGTCCCCGCTCACTGCCAGTCCTCCGGACGCTCGACCTGCTCCACCCGCAGCACCGCACCCGTACGGCTGTACCGCCGGATCAGCGGCAGCGGCGGATAGTAGGCATGCACCGAAACCGCATGCTCGGTCCGGGACTCGTTGCGTACCTCATGCACATGATGCGGCCCGAAAGCCCGGCCCCCGCCCGCCCCCAACTCCCTTGAGCGGTCCACCCCTTCGGCGAGCTCCAGCATCCTCCAGCCCTCGGTGGGCAGCCGCGCCGCGAGCGAATCCTCCCGCAGCGCACCGGCCGCCGTGGCGAACGCCCCATGGGAACCGCCATGATCGTGCCACCCCGTCCCGGTACCCGGGGGCCAGCCGATCAGCCAGGCCTCACTGCCACCCGGACCATCGAGGCGCACCCACGTCCGCCCCTGATCGTCGAGCGGCAACGAAGCGATCAGAGCGGTGTCCGCGGCGGTACGGCGGGCGAAGTCGAGCAGCTCCGCCGCACTCGGCGCAGAACCAGAACCGGAGCCGGAACCAGCACCGGGCCCCGCCGTGGCGGAGGAGGCGGGCACGGAAGGGCGGACAGGAGGGCTGACAAGAGGACTGACAGAAGGGCTGACGGAGAGCGACACGAAGGACCGTCCTGAGGAAGTTCGCGAATGCGCGCGTACGGCCGACGGCAACACAAGGGCGCGGCGGCACGGCGCGGAGGGAAAGGCGAATCAGCAGGACGGACGACACACGCAGCCCGCATAGCGGACGAGGTCCATATGGACCCTCCGCCACAGGCGCACATCGGTGTCGGTCACGTTTCGGAGTAGACCATGGACGCCTGCGCCGGTCAATCAGTGTTCGCATGGCGGATGCCCCATGGCGGACACAGCCCACCGACGACCGTTCACCGATGACGGCTCAGCGACAACAGATCACCGATGACAACAATCGACAGCTGTCACTTGACGTCCGCCGTCCGCTCCGCCTCCTCCACCCCCACCGCGCCGTTCCCGGCCTCCCCGCTCCCGGCCCCCACACCACCGGCCCCACCGGCACCCCCGGCAGAAGCACCCCCCACACCCCGCCCCGCCCCACCCCGTACCGCATCGGCCGCCGCGAACAGCTCATCGGGCTGCACCCCGTTGAACGCCGCCACCAGATGACCATCGGGCCGCACCAGCAGCACAGCATGGGCCGGAGCCCCCGGATACGCCTCCGCCACCAGCAGCTCCGCATCCAGCGGAAGGGCACCCACCGCCGCGTCCAGCGCCGGCATCACCCCCGCCGTCAACCAATGACGCCGATCCCACACACCCGTACCCGGAGCCACGAGCACCACAAGCAGCCGGCCCCGGCCCAACCGGTCCCGCAGCGGCACCGTCGCACCGTCGGGCGCCATCACCAGCACATCCGCCGCCGGACCACCCCACTGCGTACCCACCGCGATGTGCGACTCGGCCGGCTCCGGCGCCAGCGGCGAATCCGGGTAAGCCGGCGGAGCACCCAGCGGACCACGCCCCAGATGACCATCCGTCACCAACGCGTCATGACCCCGCGCCGCCCCCGGAATCCACCCACGCAACCCCGCCCCGCCCCGCAGGACCGGCAACGATTGATCGGCCGCACGCAGCCGGGCCGCGACCGCCGAACGCCGCTCCGCCTGATAGCTGTCCAACAGCCCCTCCGACACCCCGTGATGCCACGCCCGGGCCAGCTTCCAGGCCAGGTTCTGCGCATCCCGCAGCCCCTCGTCCAGCGCCTGCGTGCCGAGCGCACCCAGCAGATGCGCGGCGTCCCCCGCCAAAAACGCACGCCGCACCCGCCAGCGCCGCGCCAGCCGGTGATGCACCGTATGAACACCCGTGTCCAACAGCTCGTACGGCCCGGCCTCACCGCACCAGCCCGCCAACGTGTCCCGGATCCGGCCCACCAACGCGTCCGGCGTGACCAGTTCGGCACGCGGCGGAAGCAGCCAGTCCAACCGCCACACACCGTCCCGCAGAGGCCGCGCCGTCACCTCGTCACCACCCGCCCGCCACGGTGGCAACCGGTGCGACAACGCCTCACCCGGCCACGGCAGTTCCGTACGCAACGCCACAACGGCCTGCCGCTCCACCGCCGTTCGGCCCGTGAAGCGCACGTCCAGCAACTTGCGGACCGTGGAGCGGGCACCGTCGCAGCCCACCGCGAAACTCCCGCGCCACCACGTCCCGCCCGGCCCCGACGTGTGCGCGGACACACCCTCCGCGTCCTGCTCCAGCCCATCCAGACGGCTGTGCGGGACGATCCGCACCAGACCCGAGGCGGACACCGCGGCCCGCAACCCACGCGTCAGCGCATGCTGCGGCACATGCACCGGCGACGGCCCGCCGCCCCCCGGCCCCTCGCCGAACTCGACACGACGCAGCAGCTGACCACGCCGCATCGACCGCCACGCAACCCAGCGGGCCCCCTCGTCCCGCACCGCCGCACACCCCAGGCCCGCCACGAACGCCGCGATGTCCGGCCGCAGCACGACCGTACGCACCCCGCGGGGCTCCTCCTTGCCGGGCCCCTCGTCCAGGACGACGGACGGCACCCCCTGCGCGGCCAGCGACAGAGCGAGCGCCAGTCCCACCGGACCGGCGCCGACGACGATCACCGGGTCCACGGCGTGGCTCCAAAGACGCGTCGGGACGGCTTGCAGGTGGCGCGGGGAACCCGGTGCACGATCACAGAACGTATGCAACCCACTGCGCGTGCTTGCGTCAAGTGACGGAGGCAGCGACGCGAACGCCACTGCCTCATATGCCGTCAGTTCGTGGCGGCAGGCGCCACATCCGGCCCATCGGCCCCGTCGGAGGCCGGCGCCGAACCCGGCCCGTCACCGGAGACCGGAGCGGCGGCCGACACCGCGATACCGGTCTTCGCCCGACGCCCCCGCTTCTCGATCCACGTGGCCAGAGCCGACAGCAGCAGACACATCGCCACATAGATCGTGCCGATCACCACGATCGTCGACACATACGGGTACTGGCCGTTGACCTGCGTATTGCTCGCGATCAGACGCGCCGTCTGCAACAACTCCGGATACAGGATGATGAAACCGAGCGACGTGTCCTTCAGCGTCACCACCAACTGGCTGATGATCGTCGGCAACATCGCACGCACGGCCTGCGGCATCAGCACACTGACCATGACCTGCGTCTTGCTCATCCCCAGCGCGTACGCCGCCTCACGCTGCCCCCTGGGCACCGCGTTCACCCCCGCGCGCAGCACCTCCGCCTGCACACAGCCGTTGTAGATCGACAGGCCCAGCGCCAGCGCCCACATCGAATAGTCGGCGAGGAAACCGATCCACACCGCGTAGATCGTGATGAGCAACGGGATCGAACGGAACAGCTCGATGAACGCCGTCGCCACCCACCGCACCGGCTTGTGGTCCGAAAGCCGGCCCACCACCAGCACCACACCCAGCACCAGCGAACCCACCGCCGCCAGACCGAACGCCTTCAGCGTGGCGAGCACCGCCTCGGCGATGTTCTGCCGAATCCCCGCGTAGTTGAAGATGTCCCACATCGCGTAGTCGAGATCGCCCTTGGCCGACAGCCGCACCACGGCCACCACGACCAGAGCGAGCAGGGCGAGCGAACCCACCACCGCATAGATCCGGTTGCGGACGACGGCCTTCGGGCCGGGGGCGTCGTACAGAACGCTGGCACTCATCGGGCGACCTCCATGCGGCGCTCCAGAAGACGGAAGAGACCGCTCATCGCGAAGGTGACGATCAGATAGCCCAGAGCCACCCACAGGAAGACCGGCACGATGTCGTAGCCGTCCTCACTCATCAGCTTCTGCCAGCCGAACAGCTCGGCCACACTGAACGCACCCGCGATCGCCGAGTTCTTCGTCAGCGCGATGAAGATCGAACTCAGCGGCGGGATGACCGTCCGGGTGGCCTGCGGCAGCACGATCAGGCTCAAGGTCTGCGTGAAGCTCATCCCGATCGAACGAGCCGCCTCCGCCTGCCCCAGCGGCACCGTACTGATGCCGGACCGCACCGCCTCGCACACGAACGACGCCGTGTAGAAACCGAGCGCCAGCGAACCCAGCAGGAACGGGCTCATACCGGGGAAGAAGATCTCCGGCACGACGAAGAAGAAGACCAGGAAGAGCAGCGTCAGCGGCGTGTTGCGCAGCAGCGTCACCCAGGCCGTGCCGAAGAACCGCAGCGGCGGCACGGGCGACACCCGGAAACCGGCGAGCAGCAGTCCAAGGACCAGGGCGATGACCGAGCTGACGGCGGTGATCTCCACGGTGCCTATGAAGCCGTCGCGGAACTCCGCGAAATGGTCGAGCAGTACGTTCATGGGGTCTCCGCGTCGGCGGGCAGCGGCTGGGGCATCGGTCGGGACAACGGGTGCAACGGGTGCACCAGGTACAGCGGCTGCACCGCACACAACGGGTGCAGCGGGTGCAGCGGATGGGGCAACGGGCGAGACCTCACGGCCTCGCGAAGAACAGGGCCCGGCGCCCCGTACCGCGTACGGGACGCCGCGACCCGCGTCGATCAGTAACGGGCGACGGCCGGCGGAGCCTGGTACGCCGAACCGGACAGGCCGAGCGTGGCGTCGTAGATCTTCTTGTACGTGCCGTCCTGCTCGTGCTTCTCCAGCGCGCTGTCGATGAAGTCACGCAGCGCCTTGTCGTCCTTGTTCATGCCGATGCCGTACGGCTCCTCGGTGAACGGCTTGCCGACGACCCGCAGCTTCTCCTTGTTCTTGGCGGCGTAGCCCTTGAGGATCGCGTCGTCCGTAGTGACCGCGTCGACCTGCTTGGACAGGAGCTGCTGCACACAGTCCGAGTACTTCGACAGCTCGACGACGGAAGCGCCGTACTCGGGCTTCTTGATCTCCTGGAGCGGCGTGGAGCCAACGATCGAGCAGACCTTCTTGCCCTTCACCGCGTCCTTGCCGGTGATCGAGGTGTCGTCCTTGCGCACCAGGAGGTCGGCGCCCGCCTTGTAGTACGGCCCGGCGAAGCCCACCTGCTGCTTGCGCTTGTCGTTGATCGTGTACGTGCCGACGTAGTAGTCGACCTGGCCCTTGGAGATCGCCGTCTCACGCACACCGGAGTCGACGGTCTTCCACTCGATCTGGTCGGCCTTGAAACCCAGATCGGCGGCGATCATCTTGGCGATCTCGACGTCGAAGCCGGAACGCTCCTTGGTCGACTGGTCCTCGAAACCGAGGTAGGGCTGGTCGGCCTTGGAGCCGATGACCAGCTTGCCGCGCGCCTTGGCCGCCTTGAGGGTCGGCGAGTCGAGCGTGACGCCGGAGGCGACGGTGTACGTGGGCAGCTGCGGCGCGCCGCTGGAACCCGGCTGGGCGGCCTGCTTGTCACCGGCGGAGCCTGACTTGCCGCCACAGGCGGTCGCGGTCAGGGCGAACACGGCGATCGCCGCGACGGCGGCGGACTTGCGGAGCATCATGGCGAACATTCCTTGTGTCGTTGGTCGGTGGTCGTCATCGGTCGGCGACGGCCGTTCTGCTACTGCCCGGTGTCACGAACTGCCCGGTACCAAGGGCCAGTTGACCTTGGATCTCGGTCATCTGTCAGCTGTTGTCCGACAGTCGCCGTGGCCCGACGGCCATCGGGCCACGGCCCCGGCCGTCGTCACCGGGCAGCCGGGCCGTATCGGGCGGCCGGTCCGGCCGGCCGGACCTCGGCGGTCGTCGACAGCGGTCGGCCGGTCAGCGGTCGGCCGGTCCGGGGCGATCGTCGGCAGCCGTCAGATAGCAGTCGTCAGCCGTCAGATGGCAGATGGCAGATGTCGTCAAGCGTCAAGTCGTCAGTGGTGCAGGATCTTCGACAGGAAGTCCTTGGCCCGGTCGCTGCGCGGGTTGCTGAAGAACTGGTCGGGCGTGGCCTCCTCGACGATCTTGCCGTCGGCCATGAAGACGACCCGGTTGGCCGCGGAGCGGGCGAAGCCCATCTCGTGCGTGACCACGACCATCGTCATCCCGTCCCGCGCCAGCTGCTGCATGACCTCGAGGACCTCGTTGATCATCTCAGGGTCCAGCGCCGAGGTGGGCTCGTCGAAGAGCATCACCTTCGGGTCCATCGCCAACGCCCGCGCGATCGCGACACGTTGCTGCTGACCGCCCGAGAGCTGCGCCGGGTACTTGTCGGCCTGCGTCCCCACACCGACCCGGTCGAGCAGGGTCCGCGCCTTCTGCTCGGCGGACTGCTTGTCCGCCTTGCGGACCTTCACCTGGCCCAGCATGACGTTCTCGAGGACCGTCTTGTGCGCGAACAGGTTGAACGACTGGAAGACCATGCCGACATCGGCCCGCAGCCGCGCCAGCTCCCGGCCCTCCTGGGGCAGCGGCCTGCCGTCGATCGAGATCGCCCCGGAATCGATCGTCTCCAGGCGGTTGATGGTGCGGCACAGCGTGGACTTCCCGGACCCCGAGGGCCCGATGACGACGACGACCTCGCCACGGGCGATGGTCAGGTCGATGTCCTGGAGCACATGCAGCGCGCCGAAGTGCTTGTTGACGTTGTTCAGCACGACCAGGTCACCCGACGCCGGTATGGCGTCCTCGGTCCCCTTGGCCACTGATACTCCGCTCATCGGCTTCTTGCTCCGTCCCACTCGGTTGGGGAGGACCGTAGTGGTGAGTTGTGACCAGCGTCATTACATCTGAGCGGAACTTGAGCATAACGATCCGGTAGCGCCGCAGCACTCTGGGTGAACGGGCACCCCGGCGGAATACCGGCTCCGTAACGGATGATGCGAAGGGGCGGGCGCCCCCTTGACCGAAGTGGCGACCATGGGCATGGATTCGGGGGTACGTGCCGTGATGCGGCCGATGAACACTTCGTGCGCGGGCCCCGAGCGGCCTCGACGCAGCCAGGGAGGGGGGCCATGAGACTGCTGCTCGTCGAGGACGACGACCACGTCGCCGCCGCCCTGTCTGCCGTCCTCGCCAAGCACGGCTTCGAGGTGAAGCACGCCCGCAACGGAGAAGAGGCGCTGCAGGCGCTCCTTCCCGACGAGCGCTGCACCAGACCGCCCTTCGGCGTGGTCCTGCTCGACCTCGGACTGCCCGACCAGGACGGCTACGAGGTCTGCGGCAAGATCCGCAAGCGCAGCTCCATCCCCGTGATCATGGTGACCGCGCGCGCCGACGTCCGCTCCCGCATCCACGGCCTGAACCTCGGCGCCGACGACTACGTCGTCAAGCCCTACGACACCGGCGAACTCATCGCCCGTATCCACGCCGTCATCCGGCGCCCCCCGCCCGGCGCGCGGCCCGAGTCCGACGACACCGAACTGCGCTTCGGCCGCGTACAGATCGAGCTGCCCACCCGCCGCGTCAGCGTCGACGGCGAAGGCGTCCAGCTGACCCGCAAGGAGTTCGACCTGCTCGCCCTCCTGGCCCAGCGCCCCGGCGTCGTCTTCCGCCGGGAACAGATCATCAGCGAGGTCTGGCGCACCAGTTGGGAAGGCACCGGCCGCACCCTCGAAGTGCACGTCGCATCGCTGCGCTCCAAACTGCGCATGCCCGCACTGATCGAGACCGTGCGCGGCGTCGGCTACCGGCTCGTCGCGCCGGCCGCCCTCTGAGGCCCGAGAAGCCCGGTGCGCACCCGACTTCTCCCGCTCCTCATCTTCCTGCTCGCGCTCGTCCTGGTCGCGTTCGGCTTCCCGCTCGCCCTGAGCGTGGCCCACGCACAGCAGCAGGCGGTGGTCATCGACCGCATCGACGACACCGCACGCTTCGCGGCCCTCGCCCAGTTCGTCACCGCCCCCGACGGCAACGACACCAGCAGCGCGGAACGGCTCACCACCCTGGAGGAGGAACTGTCGCGCTACTCGACCCTGTACGGGATCAAGGCCGGCGTGTTCTTCCGCAACGGCAGCGCCATGGCGAGCGCCCCCCAGGGCTGGCAGGCGCCCGCCAAGGGCCAGGGATACCTCGCCTTCCACGAGGCGCTCGCCGGACGCCGCAGCCACGACCCGGCCCAGGTCTGGCCGTGGCAGCGCGGCCGCCTGGTCGTGGCCTCGCCCGTGGTGCGCGAGGGCGACGTCATCGCGGTCGTGGTCACCGACTCGCCCACCGGAAGCATGCGCTCCCACACCCTGCGCGGCTGGCTGCTCATCGGGGCGGGCGAGTTGGCGGCGATGCTGCTCGCGGTCGGCGCGGCGGTCCGGCTCACCGGCTGGGTGCTCAGACCCGTACGCGTCCTGGACGCCGTCACCCACGACATCGCCACCGGACGCATGAACTCCCGCGTCGCCGCCGCCGGCGGACCGCCCGAACTCCGCAGGCTGGCGCACTCGTTCAACGAAATGGCCGACAACGTCGAGGAAGTCCTGGAACAGCAGCGCGCGTTCGTCGCCGACGCCTCCCACCAACTGCGCAACCCGCTGTCCGCCCTGCTGCTCCGCATCGAGCTCCTCGCCCTCGAACTCCCCGAAGGCAACGAGGAGATCGCCTCGGTGCGCACCGAGGGCAAGCGCCTGGCCCAGGTCCTCGACGACCTGCTGGGCCTCGCCCTCGCGGAGCACGCCGCGGCGGATCTCCGGCTCATCGACATCGGGGCGCTGGCGGGGGAGCGGGTCGCCGCCTGGCGCCCGCTCGCCGAGGACAAGGGCGTACGGCTGCGCGCGGACGGATCGGCCGCCGCGACCGGCTGGGCGGACCCCGTGGCGCTGTCCAGCGCGCTCGACGCGGTGATCGACAACGCGCTGAAGTTCACGCCCGCGGGCGAGGACGTCCGGGTCTCCGTGGGGGCGCGGGGTCCCCGGGTCAGCGTGACGGTGACCGACCGCGGCCCCGGCCTCACCGACGAGGAACTGGGCCGCGTCGGCGACCGCTTCTGGCGTGCGGGCCGTCACCAGAACGTCAAGGGCTCGGGCCTCGGCCTCTCCATCGCCCGCACCCTGCTCGCAGCCGGCGGCGGAACGATCGCCTACGCCCACCACGAGCCGAACGGCCTGAGCGTGACGGTCACGGTGCCGCGTACGCAGCCGGAGGGGTGAGCACCGCAGGGACGCCGCCCGGCAGCGGCAGCCGACATGTGACAGCGGACAGCCGGCAGCCGACAGCTGACGTGTGACAGATTTCAGATGTCGTCGGTCAGCTCGCGTCGGTCAGATCGCGACCCAGGACCACCGTCACGGCTTCACCGACCGGTAGTAGTCCCGTGCCCCGTCGTGCAACGGCAGCGGCGCCGTGTAGATGGCCGTGCGCAGATCCACCAGTTGGGCCGCGTGCACTTCCCGTCCGATCCGGTCGCGGCTGTTTATCACCGTACGCGTGAAGCCCTCGGTGAGTGCGGCGTTCGTGCGATCCGTGGTGACCAGGAGGTTCGCCACGGCGATCGTCGGCACGGGAACGCCCCGCTGGGCCTTGGGGTAGGCGTCGGCGGGCATGGTCGCCGCCCGGTAGTAGCCCGTGCTGCCGTCCGCCTTGTGGAGCGCCGACACCAGGTCGGCGAGCGGCACCAGCCGGATCGGGTACGCCTCGGACAGCCGCAGGACTGCCGTGGTCGGCAGGCCCCCCGACCAGAAGAACGCGTCGATCTGATGGTGTCGCAGCAGGTCGGGCATGGTGTCGATGCCCGCGGGGACCGGGGTGATGTCGTGCTGCGGGTCGAGGCCGGCGGCCGGCAGCAGCCGGTCGGCGAGCAGCCGTACGCCGGAGCCCGCCTGCCCGACGGCGACCCGCTTGCCGCGCAGGTCCGCCACGGAGCGCACGGGGGAGCCCTGGGGCACGACCAGCTGGACGTAGTCGTCGTACAGCCGGGCGCAGCCGCGCAGCCGGTCCGCGCCCGGCTTGTTGTCCTTGCGGAACTTGTCGACGGAGTCGGCCGTGGCGATGGTGAAGTCGGACACGCCGTCGGCCACTCGTTGCAGGTTCTCCTGGGAGCCCTGGCTGGTGCGGAGGTCGACCTGGACCCTCGGGAGGTCGGAGGCCAGCGCCTGTTGCAGCAGTTCGCCGTAGCGCTGGTAGACCCCGGTGCGTACCCCCGTACTGAAGTCGATCTTCCCGGCGGGGGTGCGGCCGCCGAACGGCACCAGCCACCACAGGAGCAGCCCGAGGGCGACCAGGGCGGCCGCGGCCGCGGTCAGGGCGCGGCGGCGGCTGAGCCGGGGCAGGGCGGGGAGCATGGCTGGATCCTGCCAGTTCCCTGCCCGGGAGGACCAGGGGTGGTTCCGGCGGGTTCGCCTGGCGTACCGGGCTTTCGCGGCCGGTGCCGCCGGGCTCGGCGCTTGATCGGAGCCCTTACCCTGGACGGGTGAGCGGTATCGACGTGGCAGGCGGAGCGGTGGACGGTTTCAAAACGTACGAGGTGCGCACCTACGGGTGCCAGATGAACGTCCATGACTCCGAGCGGCTGTCCGGCCTCCTCGAAGGGGCCGGTTACGTCCGTGCGCCCGAGGGCGCCGACGGCGACGCCGATGTCGTCGTGTTCAACACCTGCGCGGTGCGGGAGAACGCGGACAACAAGCTGTACGGCAACCTCGGCCGCCTCGCTCCGATGAAGACGAAGCGGCCCGGGATGCAGATCGCCGTCGGCGGCTGCCTGGCGCAGAAGGACCGCGACACGATCGTGCAGCGGGCGCCCTGGGTCGACGTCGTCTTCGGCACGCACAACATCGGCAAGCTGCCGGTGCTCCTGGAGCGCGCCCGCATCCAGGAGGAGGCGCAGGTCGAGATCGCCGAGTACCTGGAGGCGTTCCCCTCCACCCTGCCGACCCGCCGCGAGTCCGCGTACGCGGCCTGGGTGTCCATCTCGGTGGGCTGCAACAACACGTGCACGTTCTGCATCGTTCCGGCGCTGCGCGGCAAGGAGAAGGACCGCCGGCCCGGCGACATCCTGGCCGAGATCGAGGCGCTGGTCGGTGAGGGCGTCTCCGAGATCACGCTGCTCGGGCAGAACGTGAACGCGTACGGCTCGGACATCGGTGACCGTGAGGCGTTCAGCAAGCTGCTGCGGGCCTGCGGGAACATCGAGGGTCTGGAGCGGGTGCGCTTCACCTCGCCGCACCCGCGGGACTTCACGGACGACGTGATCGCCGCGATGGCCGAGACCCCGAACGTGATGCCGCAGCTGCACATGCCGTTGCAGTCGGGTTCGGACACCGTGCTCAAGGCGATGCGCCGCTCGTACCGGCAGGAGCGTTTCCTCGGGATCATCGAGAAGGTGCGTGCCGCGATTCCGCACGCCGCGATCTCCACCGACATCATCGTGGGCTTCCCCGGCGAGACCGAGGAGGACTTCGAGCAGACCATGCACACGGTCCGTGAGGCCCGCTTCGCGAACGCGTTCACCTTCCAGTACTCCAAGCGCCCCGGCACGCCGGCGGCGACGATGGACGGGCAGATCCCCAAGGAGGTCGTCCAGGACCGCTACATGCGCCTGTCCGCCCTGCAGGAGGAGATCTCCTGGGAGGAGAACAAGAAGCAGGTCGGCCGCGTGTTGGAGGTCATGGTCGCGGAGGGCGAGGGCCGTAAGGACGGCTCGACCCAGCGTCTGTCCGGCCGTGCCCCCGACAACCGTCTCGTCCACTTCACCAAGCCGGACGACGAGGTGCGCCCGGGCGATGTGGTGACCGTCGAGATCACCTATGCCGCCCCGCACCACCTGCTCGCCGAGGGCCCGACGAGCGCGGTACGCCGCACGCGTGCGGGCGATGCCTGGGAGAAGCGCAACGCCGAGCCCGCGCGGAAGCCGGCCGGGGTGATGCTCGGTCTGCCGTCCGTCGGCGCGCCGGCTCCGCTGCCGGAGCCCACGGGCGGCTGCTCGGTCCTCTAGCCGGACCGCTCCCGCTGCCGGTGTACGGGCGGCGGTGGCAGGGCCCGGGCGCCGGAACCGGACTAGGCTTCGGATCATGCTCGTAGCCGCCGCTGTCTGCCCCTGCCCGCCCCTCCTGGTGCCCGACGTGGCCGCCGGTGCCGCGCCGGAACTCGACGCGGCCCGCGACGCCTGCGCCGACGCGGTGGGCCTGCTCGCCGCGTCGCGGCCCGATCTCCTCGTCGTGGTCGGACCGGCCGAGCAAGGGGGCACGTTCCGGCAGGGTGCGGTGGGTTCGTTCGCCGGGTACGGCGTGGACGTCCGCGTGCGGTTGGGGCGCGGCGAATCGGCGGCTGCCCCGAGTCTGCCGGTGTCGCTCGCGGTCGGTGCCTGGCTCTTGGAGCGCGCGGGATGGGCGGACACCCCGGTCGAGGGGCTCGCCGTCGCCGAGGGCCTCGACCCGAAGGCCTGTATCGCTGCGGGGGAGGAGCTGGCGTCCCGGGCCGACCGGGTCGCCCTGCTCGTCATGGGCGACGGCAGTGCCTGCCGCACGCTCAAGGCGCCGGGCTACCTGGACGAGCGGGCCGCCGGATTCGACGAGATCGCGTCCGCCGCGCTCGGCTCCGCCGACACCGCCGCTCTGATGGGTCTTGACGACCGCCTCGCGCACGAGCTGAAGGTGGCGGGACGGGCGCCCTGGCAGGTGCTCGCCGGTGCGGGCAGCGGCGCCGCCCTCGCCGGGCGGCTCCTCCACGAGGACGCGCCCTACGGAGTCGGCTACTTCGTCGGCGTCTGGTCCTGAAACCTGGTGGGCGTGGTCTGTTTTTGGCCATTCTCGAAACGCCGCACGGAAACGCCGCGCGCCGGGCGCCGCGCGCCGGGCGCCGCGCGCCACACGCCGCATGAAACGTCGCACGCCGCACGGAAACGCCGCACCGAGCCGCATCGCCGAGCCGCCGCACCGAGCCGCCTCACCGAACCGCTTCCGGCCCGTCGTCGGGGCGGCGGCACACCGGAGGGCCGTGGAGCCGGGCAGCTCCACGGCCCTCCGGTGCGCGTGGTTCGGGGTGGGGGACGCCTACTTGCGGACGCCTTCGCCGGCCTCGTTGTCCGCCGCCGCCTCCGCCGACTGCTGCTTGGGGATCTCGACCCCTTCGGCGGCGGCCTCGGCCGGCTCCGCCGCGCCGGACTCGTCGGCGTCCTCGGACACCTCGTGGGCCTCGGCCGCCGACGTCTCGGCGGAGGTGTCGGGGCTCGCCCCCGCCTCGGGCTCGGCCGTCAGCGTCGACCCCGCGGCCTCCTCGGTCGAAGCCTCGGCGGCCTTACGGCGAAACCTTGAAAAAACGCCCATATCTACTCCAAAACGTACTCGTGTGGGCGAAATCCCGCGCCGACCGGAGCGCCTCATTGCGTCGCCCGGCGGCACCGGTCGACAAACCGGCGTTCGGAACCTCGCAACAGGCAACGAACCCGACCGTGTGCCGTCACGTAGCTCGTTCGGGGAGGAGCCGTGAGGTTTGCGAGACTGTGCCGGTGAGAAGTGCAGCTCCCGCACCGCGGGTCATCGCCGTCGTCGGCCCGACAGCGGCCGGAAAGTCCGATCTGGGCGTCTTCCTCGCCCAGCAGCTGGGCGGCGAGGTCGTCAACGCCGACTCCATGCAGCTCTACCGGGGGATGGACATCGGTACGGCCAAGCTGACGCTCGACGAGCGCGGCGGCATCCCGCACCACCTCCTCGACATCTGGGACGTGACGGAACCGGCCAACGTGGCCACCTACCAGCAGCTCGCCCGCGCCGAGATCGACCGGCTGCTCGCCGCGGGACGCACCCCCGTCCTCGTCGGCGGGTCCGGGCTCTATGTGCGCGGCGCGATCGACGTACTGGAGTTCCCCGGCACCGACCCCGAGGTGCGCGCCCGCCTGGAGGGCGAGCTGGAGGAGCGGGGCCCCGGCGCCCTGCACGCCCGCCTCGCCGCCGCCGACCCGGAGGCGGCCCGCGCGATCCTGCCCAGCAACGGCCGCCGGATCGTCCGCGCGCTCGAAGTGATCGAGATCACCGGCCGCCCCTTCACGGCCAACCTGCCCACCCATGAATCGGTGTACGACACCGTGCAGATCGGCGTCGACGTCGGCCGGCCGGAGCTCGACGAGCGCATCACCGTGCGCGTCGACCGGATGTGGGAGGCGGGCCTCGTCGACGAGGTGCGGGCCCTGGAGGAGCGCGGGCTGCGCGAGGGGCGTACCGCCTCGCGGGCGCTCGGCTACCAGCAGGTGCTCGACGCGTTCGCCGGCGAGTGCACCGAGGAGGCGGCGCGCGCCGAAACGGTCCGCGCCACCAAGCGCTTCGCGCGCCGTCAGGACTCCTGGTTCCGGCGCGATCCGCGCGTCCACTGGCTGAGCGGAGCGATGGCGGACCGGGCGGAACTCCCGCGCCAGGCGCTGGCGTTGGTCGAACGAGCGGTTACAGCCTGATCACGTGATGGCATCGGGACGCCCCGCCGGTCATCCCGGCGCTGCTGCCCGTGCCATCATCAAACGTCGATCGACCAGTGGAGTCCGAGTTGGGAGGGCGCGTGGCGATGGAGGCCGGCCCTCGCGACAGAGAGCAGGGATCGCGGCAGGACACCGCGCGCCCCGGCTCGACGGGCCCCGATGCGCCGGTGCCGCACCCCGCGCAAGCGGAATCCGCCGAGGACGCCGCCGACGGCGGGCGGGCGCCGCAGAGCCCGACACCGACACTGGGTTCCGCGGTGCTCGGCGCCTCGGGCCTGAGCCCGGACGGGCCGGAGGACGGCTCCGTCGGAGCGGTCCCCGACGGCGGTGAGGTCGAGGTCGAACTGCGCCCCCAGCGCCGCCTGAGGATCTGGCAACTCGCCCCCATCGTGATGCTCGCCGCCCTCGGCTCGCTCATGTTCGCCTTCCCGCTCGCCTTCGAATTCGGCGACGGCGGACCGGTCGTGGCCATGCTCGGACTGCTCATCAGCTGCTGCGCCGCGGGCTGGGGCATGATGGCCGCCCGCCGCGTCGGCCACACCTGGCCGGGGCTGCCCGGCCGGGGCTCGCGCGAACGCCCCAACTGGCGCGTCCTGGTCCTGTACGTGGTCCTCGCCGCGGTCCTCGTCACGCTCGCCGTCTGGCGCGTGGCACGGCTGCGCTGAGCCCCGCAGCGGCCGACCCAGAGGCCCGCAGCGACCGACCCAGGGCCCCGCAGCGGCCGAACCAGAGGCCCGCAGCAACTGATCCACGGCCGCCCAGCCGCCGAGCCCGGGCCTCGCCGCCGCCCACGGCGGACGCATCGGCGGGCTGTCGGTGGGCCCCCGTACGATTGACGCGTGAACACCTCACCCATCGCCTTCCTCAAGGGCCACGGCACCCAGAACGACTTCGTGATCGTTCCCGACCCGGACAACGCGCTCGACCTGCCGGCCGACGCCGTCGCCCGGCTCTGCGACCGCCGGGCCGGGATCGGCGGCGACGGACTGCTGCACGTGGTGCGCAGCGCCGCCCACCCCGAGGCGAAGGCCATGGCCGACGAGGCCGAATGGTTCATGGACTACCGCAACGGCGACGGCTCGATCGCCGAGATGTGCGGCAACGGCGTCCGCGTCTTCGCGTGGTACCTGGTGCGCGCCGGGCTCGTCGAAGCGGGCGACCTGGCCATCGCGACGCGCGGCGGCGTCAAGAAGGCGCACATCGCCAAGAGCGGTGACGTCACGGTGTCCATGGGCCGCGCCCTGCTCCCCGAGACCGGCGTCACGGTCACCGTGGACGGCCGCAGCTGGCCCGCCCGCAACGTGAACATGGGCAACCCGCACGCGGTGGCCTTCGTGGACGAGCTCGACCACGCCGGCGAACTGCGTGCGGTGCCCCCGTACAGTCCCGCGGGCGTCTACCCGGACGGGGTCAACATCGAGTTCGTCGTGGACCGCGGCCCGCGCCACGTGGCGATGCGGGTCCACGAGCGCGGCGCGGGCGAGACGCTGTCGTGCGGCACCGGCGCCTGCGCGGTCGCCGTCGCCGCCGCCCGCAGGGACGGCGCGGACCCGGCGCTCACCGGCACCCCGGTGACGTACACCGTCGACCTTCCGGGCGGGACGCTCGTCATCACCGAGCACCCGGACGGCGAGATCGAGATGACGGGCCCCGCGGCGATCGTCGCCGAGGGCGTCATCGACCCCGCGCTCCTGGCACGCTGACCGGCCGGGCGGGGCAGGCGCCCCGCCTTGACCGGACCGGTCGGTTTCGAAACGGCGATGGCCGAAACCTTCGCTCGAATGGGTGATCCGGTTCACGCTCGGCGAGAGCGGGACTGCGCCACGTGGTGGGGTCGGTAGCATCAAGCACCGGTCCGACGGGGCACGCCGGTCCCTCATCACCGGTCGATGCCGCCGGAGGTGCCCCCATGAGTGCAGAGGCCCCACATCCTGGTGCTCAGAGCCGCCGCCGCGGCCGCCCCCGGATCGACCTCCGCCGCCTCGGCCGAGCCGCACTGCTCGGCCCGGTCTCCCGCGACCGCCTGCCCGACGCCATCGGGCACGTGGCCGACGCCCACCGGGCCCACCACCCCGACGCCGACCTGGCCGTGCTGCACCGGGCGTACGTCCTCGCGGAAACGTCCCACCGCGGCCAGTTCCGCAAGAGCGGCGAGCCCTACATCACGCACCCCCTCGCCGTGACCCTGATCCTCGCCGAACTCGGCGCGGAAACAACGACGTTGACCGCCTCGCTGCTCCACGACACCGTCGAGGACACCGAAGTGACACTCGATCAGGTGCGCACCGAGTTCGGCGAGGAAGTCACCTATCTGGTGGACGGCGTCACCAAACTGGAGAAGGTCGACTACGGGGCCGCAGCCGAACCCGAGACCTTCCGCAAGATGCTGGTCGCCACCGGCGACGACGTACGCGTGATGTCGATCAAGCTCGCCGACCGGCTGCACAACATGCGCACCCTCGGCGTGATGCGGCCCGAGAAACAGGCCCGGATCGCCAAGGTGACCCGGGACGTCCTGATCCCGCTCGCCGAACGCCTGGGCGTGCAGGCCCTCAAGTCCGAGCTGGAGGACCTCGTCTTCGCGATCCTGCACCCCGAGGAGTACGAGCGCACCCGGATGCTGATCGCGGCCAACTCCGGCACCCTCGACCCGCTCACCGGCATCGCCGACGGGGTGCGCGCGGTGCTGCGCGAGGCCGGCATCAACGCCGAAGTCCTCATCCGGCCACGCCACTTCGTCTCCGTGCACCGGGTGCAGATGAAACGCGGCGAACTGCGTGGCAGCGACTTCGGCCGGCTGCTCGTCCTGGTCGGCGAGGACGCCGACTGCTATGCGGTCCTCGGCGAACTGCACACCTGCTTCACGCCGGTCGTCTCCGAGTTCAAGGACTTCATCGCCGCACCCAAGTTCAACCTGTACCAGTCACTGCACACCGCGGTCGTCGGCCCCGGCGGCGAGGTCGCCGAAGTCCTCATCCGCACGCACCAGATGCACAAGGTCGCCGAGGCGGGCGTCATCGCGCTCGGCAACCCCTACACGGGCGGCCTCGGCGACGGCGCGCAGCAGGCGGGCGACGAGCGGGAGGACCCGACCCGGCCCGGCTGGCTCTCCCGGCTCCTGGACTGGCAGCAGAACGCCCCCGACCCCGACACCTTCTGGTCCTCGCTGCGCGAGGAACTGGCGGGCGACAGCGAGATCACGGTGTTCTGCGCCGACGGCCACACCCTGGTCCTGCCGGCCGGCGCGAGCTGCGTGGACGCGGCGTACGCGCAGTACGGCGCGGTCGCCCACGGCTGTATCGGTGCCCGCGTCAACGGCCGCCTGGCGACGCTCAGTACGGTCCTGCACGACGGTGACACCGTGCAGCTCCTGCTCGCCCAGGACGCCACGTCCGGGCCCTCCGCCGACTGGCTCGACCACGCGAGAACCCCGGCCGCGCGAATCGCGATCAGCGGCTGGCTCGCGGTCAACCCGGAGGGCGTCAAGATCCCGGCCGCGGCCCCTAGGCCGCAGGTCAACGTCCCGGCCGACCGGCGCTCGGGCGGCAATGCGGTGACCGACCTGCCCGATGTGACGGTCCGTCTCGCCGGTTGCTGCACCCCGGTGCCGCCGGACACGGTCACCGGGTTCTCGGTCCGCGGCGCCGCGGTGACCGTCCACCGCCAGGAGTGTCCGGCCGTCGCCCGGATGAAGGCGGTGGGGCGGGCGCCCGTGGAGGTGCGCTGGGGGGAGGCGGCCGCGTGCCGGGTCACCCTGGTCGCCGAGGCCTTCGGCCGTCCCCGTCTGCTCGCCGACCTCACGGAGGCCATCGCCGCCGCCGACGTGGCCGTCGTCTCCGCCACCGTGGAACCCCCCAGTGAACAACGGGTCCGCCACACCTACACCCTTCAGCTCCCGGACGCGGCAGGCCTGCCCGCGCTGATGCGGGCCATGCGGGACGTGGCCGGGGTGTACGACGTGAGCCGGGCGCAGCATCCGGCTGCCGCGGGCTGACGACCGACCCGCGACCGGCAGATGTGGGATGACAGCTTTCATCATCTGACCTCTGCCCAGCGCTGTCTGACCTCCGGGCAGCGCCATCTGACGTCTGCCCAGCACCGTCTGACGCCTCTTCAGCTTCATCCGCAGTCGCCCGGCCCCGTCTGTCACCAGCCATCAGCCATCAGCCATCAGCCATCAGCCATTCGCCGTCCCCCGGCGCCCGTCGCACGCCCCCGTCGGTGGTCCGCGCCCCGGAGCCCCCCGTTCGGGTGGCGCTCATGCGCGTCGGCCGGGTGGGGCCCGCTCCCGCTGGTAGCGGTAGTCCATGCCGCTCACCCCCCGCCGTCCCCGTTCCCGCCGTCTGCGTGCCGTGCTGCTTGCCGCCGCGGCGGCGTCCGTAGTCGCCGCGGCGCTGCCCGCCCCGGTGCCGCTGGGCATCGGGGACCCGCTGTTCCCGCATCTGGGCAACCCCGGGTACGACGTCCTCTCGTACGACATCGGGCTGTCCTATCCGGGCAACAACAGCACGCCCCTGGAGGCCGTCACCACCATCGACGCCGTGGCGACCGACGGCCTGGAGCGGATCAACCTCGACTTCGCCCGGGGCACGGTGCACGGCGTCGAGGTCAACGGGCGGGCCGCGGACTTCGCGAGCGCCGACGAGGACCTCGTGATCACTCCGCAGGAACCCGTCCGCGTCGGCGAGCGGCTGCGGATCACCGTGCGGCACACCAGTGACCCGAAGGCGGCGACCGACGGCGGTTGGGTGCGCACCACCGACGGGCTGGTGATGGCCAACCAGGCCGACGCCGCCCACCGGGTGTTCCCCTGCAACGACCACCCGTCCGACAAGGCGTACTTCACCTTCCGCGTGTCCGCCCCGGCGGACGTGACGGTCGTCGCCAACGGGGTGCCGGCCGCCCGGGAGCGCCACGGCGGCCGGATCGTGTCGACGTACCGCAGCAGTCACCCCATGGCGACCGAGCTGGCCCAGGTGTCGATCGGGCGTTCGGCGGTGCTGCACCGCGAGGGGCCGCACGGGCTGCCGGTCCGCGATGTGGTCCCGGCCGTCGACAAGGACCGTCTCGAGCCGTGGCTGCAGAAGACGCCCGGGCACATCGAGTGGATGGAGCGTCAGGTCGGGCGGTACCCGTTCGAGACGTACGGGGTGCTCATCGCGGGCGCCGAGACCGGGTTCGAGCTGGAGACGCAGACCCTGTCGCTCTTCGAGCGGTCGCTGTTCGTGCGGCCCGAGTTCCCTGCCTGGTACGTCGACTCGGTGATGGTGCACGAGCTGGCCCACCACTGGTTCGGGGACAGCGTCACGCCCCGCTCGTGGTCGGACCTGTGGCTGAACGAGGGGCATGCCACCTGGTACGAGGCGCGCTACGCGGAGGAGTTCGGCAAGCACCCGATGGAGCGGCGGATGAAGAACGCCTACGCCCTGTCCGACGGCTGGCGAGCCGCGGGCGGGCCGCCGGCGGCGCCGCGGGCGACCGCGCCGGGCCAGAAGATCGGCATCTTCCGGCCGGTGGTCTACGACGGCAGCGCGCTGGTCCTGTACGCGCTGCGGGAGGAGATCGGGCCGAAGGCGTTCGACCGTCTTGAGCGGCGCTGGGTGCGCGACCACCGCGACTCGACGGCCTCGACGGCGGACTTCTCCGCCCTGGCCTCGGGGATCGCCGGCCGCGATCTGTCCGGCTTCTTCCGGGGGTGGCTGTACGGGGAGAAGACGCCGGCGATGCCCGGGCACCCCGACTGGCACAGCGCGACGCCCCGGCGCGCCTGACCGGTCACGGGCCGTGGCCCGATGGGCGCGGGGGCCGTGACCGGGGCCCCGCAGGGCCCGGAGGGCCGGAAAACCGGGATGACGGCCCTGGAGGCACCGTGCGACCATCGTTCACGTCGGCGGCGCTGCCGGGGCCGATTCCGTCCGGGAATCATTGGGGCTCATTACGCGTTGTGACCGACACAGCCGGAATCCCCCGCGGGGAGTCCGGTCCGGAATTCCAACGACGTAAAGGATCCAATGACCTCCTCTTCATCTTCTTCCCAGGACGAGCAGAGCTTCGCGGACACGCACCGCACCGAGAGCCTTCGGGCCGATGCCCTGATGGAAGAGGACGTCGCCTGGAGCCACGAGATCGACGGAGCGCGGGACGGCGAACAGCTGGACCGCTCCGAGCGTGCCGCCCTGCGGCGCGTGGCGGGCCTCTCCACCGAGCTCGAGGACGTCACCGAGGTCGAGTACCGGCAGCTGCGCCTGGAGCGCGTGGTGCTGGTCGGCGTCTGGACCACGGGGACGCTCAAGGACGCGGAGAACTCGCTCGCGGAGCTGGCGGCCCTCGCCGAGACGGCGGGCGCCCTGGTGCTGGACGGTGTCTACCAGCGCCGTGACAAGCCCGACCCGGCCACCTACATCGGCTCCGGCAAGGCGCAGGAGCTGCGGGACATCGTGCTGGAGACCGGCGCGGACACGGTGGTGTGCGACGGTGAGCTGAGCCCCGGCCAGCTGATCCACCTGGAAGACGTCGTCAAGGTGAAGGTGGTCGACCGGACCGCCCTGATCCTCGACATCTTCGCCCAGCACGCCAAGTCCCGAGAGGGCAAGGCGCAGGTGTCCCTGGCACAGATGCAGTACATGCTGCCGCGTCTGCGCGGCTGGGGTCAGTCGCTGTCCCGTCAGATGGGCGGCGGCGGCTCCAGCGGTGGCGGCGGCATGGCGACGCGTGGTCCCGGTGAGACCAAGATCGAGACGGACCGGCGGCGGATCCGCGAGAAGATGGCGAAGATGCGCCGGGAGATCGCGGAGATGAAGACCGGCCGCGAGATCAAGCGCCAGGAGCGCCGTCGCAACAAGGTGCCCTCGGTCGCCATCGCCGGTTACACCAACGCCGGAAAGTCCTCGCTGCTCAATCGCCTCACGGGCGCGGGCGTGCTGGTGGAGAACGCGCTGTTCGCCACCCTCGACCCGACCGTGCGCCGGGCCGAGACGCCCAGCGGGCGGCTGTACACGCTGGCCGACACCGTCGGGTTCGTCCGGCATCTGCCGCATCACCTGGTCGAGGCGTTCCGCTCCACCATGGAGGAGGTCGGCGACTCCGACCTGATCCTGCACGTGGTGGACGGCGCGCACCCGGACCCGGAGGAGCAGCTGGCCGCCGTGCGCGAGGTGATCCGTGACGTGGGTGCGGTGGACGTGCCGGAGATCGTCGTGATCAACAAGGCGGATGCGGCGGACCCGCTGGTCCTGCAGCGGCTGCTGCGGATCGAGCGGCATTCGATCGCGGTCTCGGCGCGTACCGGGGCGGGCATCGAGGAGCTGCTCGCGCTCATCGACACCGAACTGCCGCGCCCGCAGATCGAGATCGAGGCGCTGGTGCCCTATACGCACGGGCAGTTGGTCGCCCGGACGCACGCCGAGGGCGAGGTGATCTCCGAGGAGCACATCGCGGAGGGCACCGTGCTCAAGGCGCGGGTGCACGAGGCGCTCGCCGCCGAGCTCGCCCCGTATGTGCCGGCCGCGCACTGAGCGCACTTGACGCCGTAGTGCAGTAGTGCAGGCCGCGAGGCCCGCACCCCTCATCGCAGGGGTGCGGGCCTCGCGCCGTTCGGGGTCACGCGTGCGGCGGTGGGTTACCGGCCGCCGTACTTCGCGCTCATCGAGTCGAAGAGCGCCTTGGCGCCGGCGCCGAGCTGGGGTCCGGCCAGCCAGCCCGAAGTGACCGGGCCGATCGAGGTGTTGGAGACCAGCTGGGCCTTGCCGTCGGGGCCGTTCATGAACCAGCCGCCGCCGGAGGAGCCGCCGGTCATGGTGCAGCCGATGCGGTACATCGCGGGCGTGCCGGGGCTGATGGACAGCTGGCCGGGGCGGTCGACGCACTTGAACATCTGCAGGCCGTCGTAGGGGGGTGCGGCCGGGTAGCCCCAGGCGCCCATCGAGGCGACGGAGTGGGCCTTGGGGGCGGAGAAGTTGACGGTCAGCGCGTTGCCGACGGTCTCCTCCAGGGACTTGGTGCCGTTCTCCGGCTTCACGTGGAGGACCGCGTAGTCGTAGGGGGCGCCGGTGCCGCCGGTCGGGCCGCCGTTGTTGATCCACTCGCCGGACGTGGAGGCCCAGTCGGCCCAGAACACGCCGTAGGGCGCGATCTGTTGCGGCCGTGCGTTGTTGAGGGCGGCCGCCGACTTCCCCTG
This sequence comes from Streptomyces xanthochromogenes, assembly GCF_014650455.1. Classification (GTDB taxonomy): domain Bacteria; phylum Actinomycetota; class Actinomycetes; order Streptomycetales; family Streptomycetaceae; genus Streptomyces; species Streptomyces xanthochromogenes. The sequence goes on from NZ_BMUZ01000008.1 coordinate 22,927, forward strand.
GTCGTTGTAGGAGGGCACGAAGGCGATGTTGCGGTACCAGCCGCCGGAGCCGCCCTGGTGGACGCAGTGGCCGGCGGTCCACACCATGTTGGACCTGCCGGGGTGGGCCGGGTCCTTCACGACGGTGCCGGAGCAGACCATGGGGCCCTCGGGGGAGTCGAAGAACACCTTGCCGACCGGGGCCGCGTAGTTGTGGTACGGCAGCTTCTCCTGGACGGCCCGGACGGGTGCGGGCTCCGGGTCGGAGATGCCGGTGCCGCCGCTCGCGTCACCGGCGGCCATGGTCTTCTGCGGGTCCTTGGCGGACTTCATCCGGTCGGGCTTCCACAGCCCGGCGATCTCCGGGTTGACGAAGTCCTTGGCCTCGCGCAGCCAGGTGTCCTTGTCCCAGTTCTTCCAGCCGCCGTTCTTGTACTTGTCCAGGTCGACCCCGTGTTTCTTGAGGGTGTCGGCGAGGTCGGACGGACCGCTGGAACCACCGCTCGGCCGGGCGGAGTCCGAGGCGGACGGCTTGCTGTCCGCGCCGTCCCCGCCCGGGCCGCACGCGGTGGCGGTCAGTGCGAGAGCCGCGGCCAGGCCGGAGACGGCGAGCAGCGGACGTATGGATCGCATGAAACGATTCCCCCTGGTGAGACTGCCCCCACGGGCAGGTGTTGCCATGTACTTGTCACGGTGGTGGGCGGACCGGTTCCCGGCCCCCCCACCACGGGCCCCCACTATGCCTGCTCGGCTCGCGGGGGACGCGCGGGGGTCCCGGCGTTCACAGGACCCCCGCACGGCACTACCGTCCGGCGTACTTGGTGCTCACCGAGTCGTAGACGCCCTTGGCCTCCTTGCCCAGGCGCGGTCCGGCCAGCCAGCCCGCGGTGACCGGGCCGATCGAGGTGTTGGAGACGAGCGAGGCCCTGCCGTCCGAGCCCGTGGCGATCCAGCCGCCGCCGGAGGAGCCGCCGGTCATGGTGCAGCCGATGCGGTACATCGTGGGCAGGCTCGCGGCCAGCGAGAGCCGGCCCGGCTTGTCCTTGCACTGGAACAGCTTCTGGCCGTCGTAAGGAGGCGCGGCCGGGAAGCCGTTGGCCGCCATGGAGCTGATCTTCGGCACGGCCGGGGCGTTGAAGTCGACGGGGAGCGCCCCACCGACCGTCTCCTCCAGGGACTTGCCGTTCGAGCCCTTCTCCGGCGTCACGTGCAGCACCGCGAAGTCGTACGGAGCACCCTGGCCGCCGGTCGGGCCGCCGCCCTCGATCCACTGCTGCGAGGTCTGCGCCCAGTCCGCCCAGTACACGCCGTACGGGGCGATCTGCTGCCGGGTGGCCTTCTGCAACTGGGCCGTCGGCAGGGCGGCGTTGTTGTACGAGGGGACGAAGGCGATGTTGCGGTACCAGCCGCCCTTGGCACCCGCGTGCACACAGTGGCCGGCGGTCCAGACCATGTTGGACTTGCCGGGGTGGGCCGGGTCCTGCACGACCGTCGCGGAGCACACCATCGAACCCTCGGGGCTGTCGAAGAACAGCTTGCCCAGCTCCGGCAGGTTCTGGTGGTACGGAGCCTTCACCGCGGCGGCCCTGACCGGCGCAGGGGCCGGGTCCGTGATGCCCTTGTCGCCGGAGATGTCGTGAGGGACGGACTCCTTGGGAGGCTTGTCCGCCTTGCGCATCCGGTCCGGGTCCCACAGGCCCTGGATGATCGGGTTCACGTAGTCCTTGGCCTCACGCAGCCAGGTGGCCCTGTCCCAGTTCCGCCATGCGCCGTTCTTCCACTTGTCCAGGTCGATCCCGTGCTTCTTGAGCTGGTCCAACACATCGCTGGGGATCTGCAGTTGGCCGGTGGCGCTCGCGGTCGCGGAGGCCGACGGCTTGCTGTCGGCCGTGGAGTCGCCGGGTCCGCAGGCGGTGGCGGTCAGCGCCAGCGCGGCCGTCAGACCGAAGGCCGCGAGGGCCGGCGAGACCTTGCGGCGCGTTCCCCTCCCCGTGCGCTCGGCGCTGGACGGGCGTATGGGTCGCATGTCGAATTCCCCCTGGAACTTCGTCTTCACAGCGTCTTCGTCTTCTGCACTCGTGGAACGTGTGGAACGCGTCGAGCTCTCGAACCGCGGCACCGGGGCCCGATGCCGTGATGCGGCCCCCACTATGCCGGTGCCGGTGGGGACGGTCGGCGGCAGGGCCGCGGTTCCGTCCCGACCTCCACGCCCGCCCCCACCGGCGGGACGGTCCCCGCCGACGGGGCGCGCGTCCGGGTGCCCGGGTAAGGCGAACCTTGCTTCGGAGCAAGGAACTTGCGCGCGGCCCGTGATCCGGGGCTGCCGACGTCGTTGGTACGTACGGGGGACATCAGCACAGCGTTCAGCGTGGGCGTACGAGTCGCGCAACGGACGCGACACGGAACCGTCACAGCGGGAGGACCAGCAGTCGTGGCCGTGACCGAACCAGCAATGACGGCACTGCCCGGTGCCCACGAGGGAATCCTGCGCAGGCAGTCCCTCCGGGAGTCGGCGGCCCGCACCTATGCGCGCTCGCTGCCCATCGTGCCCGTGCGGGCACGCGGGCTGACCATCGAGGGCGCGGACGGGCGGCGCTACCTCGACTGCCTCTCCGGCGCGGGGACACTGGCGCTCGGCCACAACCACCCCGTGGTGCTCGAAGCGATCCGCAGGGTCCTCGACTCGGGAGCCCCGCTGCACGTCCTCGACCTCGCGACGCCGGTCAAGGACGCCTTCACCACGGAACTCTTCGCCACCCTGCCGCGCGAACTCGCCGAGCACGGCCGGATCCAGTTCTGCGGACCGGCCGGCACGGACGCCGTGGAAGCGGCCCTGAAACTGGTGCGCACCGCCACCGGACGCACCGGCATGCTCGCCTTCGACGGCGCCTACCACGGCATGACCGCCGGCGCCCTCGCCGTCTCCGGCGGCGCCCACGACGTCCGGGTGACGCGGCTGCCCTACCCGCACAACTACCGCTGCCCGTACGGGGTGGGCGGCGAACGCGGGGCCGAACTCGCCGCCCGCTGGACCGAGCACCTCCTGGACGACCCCAAGGGCGGTGTCCCCACCCCGGCCGGAATGATCGTCGAGCCGGTGCAGGGGGAGGGCGGGGTGAACCCGGCGCCCGACGCCTGGCTGCGCCGGATGCGGGAGATCACCGCGAGCCGCTCCATCCCGCTGATCGCCGACGAGGTGCAGACGGGCGTCGGCCGCACCGGCACCTTCTGGGCCGTCGAGCACAGCGGGATCGTGCCCGATGTGATGGTGCTCTCCAAGGCCATCGGCGGCTCGCTGCCGCTCGCCGTGATCGTCTACCGCGACAGTCTCGACGTGTGGAAACCGGGCGCCCACGCCGGCACGTTCCGCGGCAACCAGCTCGCCATGGCGGCGGGCGCCGCCACCCTCGCCCACGTCCGCGAGAACGGGCTCGCCGACCGGGCCGCCGTCCTCGGGGCGCGCATGCTCGGCCAGTTGCAGGGGCTCGCCGCCGACCAACCCTGCATCGGTGACGTACGGGGCCGGGGCCTGATGATCGGCGTCGAACTCGTCGACCCCGCGCGCGAGGACCTCAGCTCCGGGAACCCGGCGCCCCCCGACCCCGCCCTCGCCGCCGCCGTCCAGCGCGAGTGCCTGCGCCGTGGCCTCATCGTCGAACTCGGCGGCCGGCACTCCAGCGTCGTACGGCTGCTGCCGCCGCTCACCCTCACCGACGAGCAGGCCGTGGCCGTCCTCGACCGGCTCGCCGACGCCGTGGCCGCCGCCGCCCGCACCCCGCACGCGGGGGCCGACGCGGAGGCCGGCGCGCACCGCCGCGCCGGAACCGGACCGGCCCACTGACCCACGACCGCCCCACGACCTCCCAGGACCACCCCGCGAACTCCCGAGGAAGACCGCCGTGAACCCCACCCCCGCACCCGACGCGCCCGAGGCCGAAGGCCCCCTCGGCGCCCACCGCGGCCCGCTCGTCGCCGAGCCGACGAGCGTGCCGCGCCAGAAGGCCGGGATCCACGGCGAACGACTGACCGGCCCGACCGGCCCGGACCCGCTCGACGACGCCGACCCCGAGGCCGCGGCCGAAGCGGCCGCCGTCGAGAACCTGCTGCGCTGCTGGGTGCGGGAGAACGACCTGGCCGCACCCGACGGCCCGCTCCTGCGCATCACGCTGCCCGCCAGCGGCACCGCGCTGCTGGTGCCCGTGCCGTACTGGTCGCCCACCGGCTGGCACCGGTTCGCCCGGCCCGCCCTGCACGGCGGCACGGCCGGTGCCCCGCCGGCCGACGCCGTCACCGTCGCCGCTCTCCTCGGCCGGGAGGCGGGCCTGAGCGGGGGCGCCGACCTGGTGGGCCGCGTCGCCGACTCGGTGCGCCGCACCGCGGACTTCATCGCCGACCGGCGCAGCCGACCCGGCCCGCGCGAGGACGCCGACCTCTTCCTCACCGCGGAACAGTCCCTGCTCCTCGGCCACCCCCTGCACCCCACCCCGAAGAGCCGCGAGGGCCTGTCCGAGACGGAAGTGCGCCGCTACTCACCCGAGTTGCGCGGCTCCTTCCCGCTGCACTGGCTGGCGGCCGACCCCGCCGTCCTCGCCTGCGACTCCGCCTGGACCGAGGGCGGCCGCACCATCGGCGCCGCCCAGCTCGCGCTCCGGTTCGCCGACGGCCTCCAACTCCCGCCCGGCACCGTCCCGTTGCCCCTGCACCCCTGGCAGGCCCGCGACGTCGCCCAGCGCCCCGACGTCGCCGCCCTCCTCGACGCCGGGCTCCTGCACGACCTGGGCCCGCACGGCGAACACTGGCACCCCACGTCGTCCGTCCGCACCGTGCACCGCCCCGGCGCCGACGCCATGCTCAAGCTGTCGCTCGGCGTACGCATCACCAACTCCCGTCGCGAGAACCTCCGCAAGGAACTCCACCGGGGCGTGGAGGTCCACCGGTTGCTTCGGGCCGGCCTGGGCGAGGAATGGCAGGCCGCCCACCCCTGCTTCGACATCGTCCGCGACCCCGCCTGGCTCGCCGTCGACACCCCGGACGGCGAGCCGCTGCCGGGCCTCGACGTGGTGGTGCGCCACAACCCGTTCGCGCCCGGCGACGACGCCGTCTGCATCGCCGCCCTCACCGCGCCGCGCCCCATGCCGGGCCGCACCGCGATGCACTCGCGCCTCGCCGATGTCGTGGGCCGGCTCGCCGCCCGCACCGGCCGCCCCGCCACCGCCGTGAGCGCCGAGTGGTTCCTGCGCTATCTCGACCAGGTCGTACGCCCGCTGCTCTGGCTGGACGGCACGGCGGGCATCGCCCTGGAGGCGCACCAGCAGAACACCCTCGTCCTGCTCGACCCCGACGGCTGGCCCGTCGGCGGCCGCTACCGCGACAACCAGGGCTACTACTTCCGCGAGTCGCACCGCGCGGCCCTGGAGCGCCGCCTTCCCGGCATCGGCGCCACCAGCGACACGTTCGTGCCCGACGCCGTCACCGACGAACGCTTCGCCTACTACCTCGGCATCAACAACATCCTCGGCCTCATCGGGGCCTTCGGCGCCCAGCACCTCGCCGACGAACGCGTCCTGCTCGCCGCCCTGCGGCAGTTCCTCGCCAGGGCCACCGGCCTCGGCTCGCCCCTGTCCGCTCAACTGCTCGACAGCGCGACCCTGCGCTGCAAGGCCAACCTGCTGACCCGGCTGCACGGCCTCGACGAACTCGTCGGCCCGGTCGACACCCAGTCCGTCTACGTCACCATCACCAACCCCCTTCACACCAACGGGACTTGACCCGTACGCACTGCTGAGAGGAGCGTCGCCGTGCCCCCCACCGATGCGAGCACCGACGCCGGCGCAGGCCCCGGCCCCCTACCGGGGGAGGCGGCCGACGACACCCTGGACCTGGAGCTGCCCGACGAACTGGTCGCCCTGTTCGACGCCGACAGCCCCGCGCCGCACACCCCGGCCGCGGACGCGCCCGGCCCCGGCGACCTCGACCCGGCTGACCCCGGCCCGGCGCACCCCGGCCCTGGCGAAGGCGACGGGCCGGCCGCCGAAGCCCGAGCCGGCACCGGCACCGGCGCCGGACCGCTACCCGTACCGGGGGCAGCGCCCCCACCGGGGCTCGCACGCCCGCCCGGAGCCGTGCCCCCGCCGGCGCTCGCCGCGGCGACGACCAGCGCGTCCCCTGCGGAGCCGGAGCCGGGCCCGGCCCACGGCCCGGCCCCCGTGCCGGGAGGCGGCTCGGTGGCGGGATGGCCGGGCGGCCCCCGGCCGGACCTGCCCGCCGCGGTGCCACACCTGCCCGCCCCGGTGCCACACCGGCCCGCCGCGGCGCCGGACCTGCTCGACTCACCCCGTGACTGGGCTCCCGCCGCCACGCCCTTCGGCTCGTTCGACCTCGTCCCCGTGCGTCTCGATCGTGACCTCGCCCTCCTCGCCCAGTGGATGAACGACCCCGCCGTGGCCGCCTTCTGGGAGCTCGCGGGACCCGATTCCGTCACCGCCGCCCATCTGCGCGACCAACTGGACGGCGACGGCCGCAGCGTGCCCTGTCTCGGTGTGCTCGACGGAACTCCCATGAGCTACTGGGAGATCTACCGGGCCGACCTGGACCCGCTGGCCCGGCACTATCCGGCCCGCCCGCACGACACCGGTGTCCATCTGCTCATCGGCGCCGTCGCCGACCGCGGCCGGGGCGTCGGCACCACCCTGCTCAGGGCCGTCGCCGACCTGATCCTCGACAACCGTCCACGGTGCCCCCGCGTGATCGCCGAACCCGATCTGCGCAACACCCCCTCCGTCTCCGCGTTCCTCGGCGCCGGCTTCCGCTTCCACGCGGAAGTCGACCTGCCCGACAAGCGGGCCGCCCTGATGGTCCGCGACCGCGCGCTCAGGAACCTGCTGTGAACGCCCCGCCGCTCCGCATACACCCCCAGTCCCGAATCGGTCCCACCCCGAGGAGTCTTCGTGCCGAACCCTGCTTCCCCCCGTGACTCCCGCGGACCCCTCGACGCCCCGGTCCCGCCCGGGCTGCTGGCCCCGCCCGAGCTGAACCGCGAGGCCTGGGACCGCGCGGGACGCCTCCTCCTCGCGAAGATGATCGGCGCCTTCGCGTACGAGGAGATCGTGCGTCCCACGGTAGAACCCGCCACTGACAATCCCGGCTCCGCCGGCGAAGGCAGAGGTCACTACGGGTTCGCCCTGGACGACGGCAGCACCGTCACGTTCCTCGCCCGGCGCGGCGCCTACGGCGGCTGGCAGGTGGACCCCGATTCGGTGCGGCGGACCGGGCGGGCCGCCCCGGCGGACGAGCAGGCGGGCCGCCCCCTCCCGCCGCCCGAGCCCTTCACCGACCCCGTCCGGTTCCTCGCGCTCGCCCGCCGCACCCTGGGCGTCGACGGCGCCACCTTCGGCCACCTCGTACGGGAACTCACCGCCACCCTCGCCGCGGACACCCGGCTGCACTCCACCGCGCTGCCCGTGGCCCGCCTCGCCGACCTCGGGTACGCGGAGCTGGAGGGCCACCAGACCGGGCACCCGTGGCTCGTGCTCAACAAGGGGCGGCTCGGCTTCTCCGCCGACGACGCCGCACGCTGGAGCCCGGAGGCCCGCACCCCGGCCGCGCTGCCCTGGATCGCCGTCCGCACCGACCTCGCCGGCTACCGGGGCGTCGAGTCGCTCGCCACACCGGACCGCCTCTACGCACGCGAACTCGACGCCCCCGTACGTGAGGCGTTCGCCGCCGCGCTGCGGGCCCGGGGCCTGGACCCGGCGGCGTACCTCTACCTGCCGATCCACCCCTGGCAGTGGACGGAGATGATCCTTCCGTTGTTCGCCCCGGCCGTGGCCGACCAGGCGATCGTGCCGCTGCCCAGCGACGGCGATGTACGCCTGCCGCAGCAGTCCATCCGCACCTTCCTCAACCTCTCTCGCCCCGAGCGCCACACGGTGAAACTGCCGCTGTCCATCCTCAACACCCTGGTCTGGCGCGGCCTGCCGACCGAGCGTACGGTGGCCGCGCCCGCCGTCACGGCCTGGGTGCAGGGCCTGTGCGAGCGGGACGCCTTCCTGCGGGACGAGTGCCGGGTGATCCTGCTCGGCGAGGTCGCCTCCGTCGCCGTGGAGCACCCGGTCTACGACCGCGTCACCGAAGTCCCCTACCAGTACAAGGAGTTGCTGGGGGCGATCTGGCGCGAGCCGCTGCCGCCCAGGCTCGCGCCGGGGGAGCGGGCCCGCACCCTTGCCGCACTGCTGCACACCGACCCCCAGGGGCGGGCCTTCACGGCCGAACTCGTCGCCCGCTCGGGCCTGGCGCCCACGGTGTGGCTGCGGCGCCTGTTCAGCGCCCTGCTGCCGCCGCTGCTGCGCTTCCTCTACCGGTACGGGACCGTCTTCTCGCCGCACGGGGAGAACGCCATCGTCGTCTTCGACGGCCAGGACGTGCCCGTACGCCTGGCGATCAAGGACTTCGTCGACGACATCAACGTGAGCGCCGAGCACCTTCCCGAGCACGACTCGATGCCCGACGACGTCCGCGAGGTCCTGCTCACCGAGGAGCCCTCCTTCCTGACCCAGTTCATTCATTCGGGGCTCTTCGTGGGCGTCTTCCGGTTCCTGGCCCCGCTGTGCGAGGACCAACTGGGCGTCCCGGAGGCCGAGTTCTGGGCCCTGGTGCGCGACGAGATCGTGCGCCATCAGGCCCGCTTCCCCGACGAGAAGGAGCGCTACGAGACGTTCGACCTGCTCACACCCCGCATCGACCGGCTCTGTCTGAACCGGAACCGACTGCACACCGACGGCTACCGGGACCGGCCCGAGCGGCCGCACGCCACCGTGCACGGCACCGTGGCGAACCCCCTCGCGACAGCGGAGTGATCGGATTGTCAGTGGCGAGCCTTAGGCTGGTCCGGCTATGACGAAGCCTTCACTCCCCGAGCTCCTGCACGCCGCCGTCACCGCCGTCGGCGGCGTGGAGCGGCCTGGCCAGGTCACCATGGCCACGGCTGTCGCCGACGCGGTCGACGACAGCTCCCACCTGCTGGTCCAGGCCGGGACGGGCACCGGAAAGTCCCTCGGCTATCTGGTGCCCGCCCTGGCGCACGGGGAGCGCGTCGTGATCGCGACGGCGACGCTCGCGCTGCAGCGCCAGCTCGTGGAGCGCGACCTGCCGCGCACGGTGGACGCGCTGCATCCGCTGCTGCGCCGCCGTCCCCAGTTCGCCATGCTCAAGGGCCGCTCCAACTACCTCTGTCTGCACCGCCTGCACGAGGGTGCGCCGCAGGACGAGGACGAGGGGCTCTTCGACCAGTTCGAGTCGGCCGCGCCCACCAGCAAGCTGGGCCAGGACCTCCTCAGGATGCGGGACTGGGCGGACGAGACGGAGACCGGCGACCGGGACGACCTGACCCCGGGCGTCTCCGACAAGGCGTGGAGCCAGGTCTCGGTGTCGTCGCGCGAGTGCCTGGGCGCCACGAAGTGCGCGTACGGGGCGGAGTGCTTCGCGGAGATGGCCCGGGAGCGCGCCAAGCTCTCCGACGTCGTCGTCACCAACCACGCGCTGCTCGCCATCGACGCGATCGAGGGCGCCCCGGTGCTGCCGCAGCACGAGGTCCTCATCGTCGACGAGGCGCACGAGCTGGTCTCCCGGGTCACCGGCGTCGCCACCGGCGAGCTCACCCCCGGCCAGGTCAACCGGGCGGTGCGGCGCAGCGCCAAGCTTGTCAACGAGAAGGTCGCCGACGGGCTGCAGACGGCAGCCGAGGGTTTCGAGCGGGTCATGGAGCTGGCCCTGCCCGGCCGTCTGGAGGAGGTCCCGGAGGACCTCGGCTACGCCTTGATGGCGTTGCGCGACGCGGCCCGCGAGGTAGTCTCGGCGCTCGGCGCCACCCGCGACAAGTCCGTCCAGGACGAGGACGCCGTGCGCAAGCAGGCCCTGGCGATGCTGGAGACGGTGCACGGCGTGGCGGAGCGCATCACCAACGGCTCCGAGTGGGACGTCGTCTGGTACGAGCGCCACGACCGCTTCGGCGCCTCGCTGCGGGTCGCCCCGCTCTCGGTGTCGGGCCTGCTCAGGGAGAAGCTGTTCACGGACCGCTCGGTCGTGCTGACCTCGGCCACGCTCAAGCTCGGCGGGGACTTCAACGGGGTGGGTGCGTCCCTCGGCCTGTCCCCGGAGGGCACCGAGGGCGACGATGTGCCGCAGTGGAAGGGCCTGGACGTCGGCTCCCCCTTCGACTACCCCAAGCAGGGCATCCTGTACGTCGCGAAGCACCTGGCCACCCCGGGGCGGGAGGGTTCGCGCGGCGACATGATGGACGAGCTGGCCGAGCTGGTGGAGGCTGCCGGTGGCCGCACGCTGGGCCTGTTCTCCTCGATGCGGGCCGCCCAGGCCGCCGCCGAGGAGCTCAGGGGCCGCCTCGACAACCCCATCCTGCTGCAGGGTGAGGAGACGCTGGGTGAGCTGATCAAGACCTTCGCCGCCGATCCGAAGACCTGTCTGTTCGGCACGCTGTCGCTGTGGCAGGGCGTCGACGTGCCGGGCCCGAGCTGCCAGCTGGTGGTGATGGACCGCATTCCGTTCCCGCGGCCGGACGACCCGCTGATGAGCGCCCGCCAGAAGGCGGTCGAGGAGGGCGGCGGCAACGGCTTCATGGCCGTGGCGGCCACGCATGCCGCGCTGCTCATGGCCCAGGGCGCCGGCCGCCTCGTCCGGGCGACCGGGGACCGGGGGGTGGTCGCGGTGCTCGACCCGCGGCTCGCCAACGCCCGCTACGGCAGCTATCTGCGGGCCTCGCTGCCCGACTTCTGGTACACCACGGACCGCAATCAGGCGCGGCGCTCGCTCGCGGCGATCGACGCGGCGGCCCGGGCCGACGGCAAGTAGCACCGCGCGGGGTGGCACCGAGCGGGCACGGGAGCGGACGGACGGGAGCGGGGCCGAGTGCCTCCGGCGCTGTTCCGCCCCCGGAGGGCAGTACCGGAGGGCAGTGCCGGAAGCCAGTACCGGAGACGGCACGGGCCGGGGACAGGGCAGGGCCCCGGGACCGGCGCAGGAGGTCCCGGGGCCCGGTTCAGAGCCGGCGGAGGGGTCAGACCCGCCGGAGCACCGCCACGACCTTGCCCAGGATGGTCGCTTCGTCGCCGGGAATCGGCTGGTAGGCGGCGTTGTGCGGGAGCAGCCAGATGTGGTTGTCCTCGCGCTTGAAGCGCTTGACGGTGGCTTCGCCGTCGAGCATGGCGGCGACGATGTCGCCGTTCTCGGCGACGGGCTGACGGCGGACCGTCACCCAGTCGCCGTCACAGATCGCGGCTTCGATCATCGAGTCGCCGACGACCTTCAGGACGAACAGCTCGCCGTCGCCGACGAGCTGGCGGGGGAGCGGGAAGACGTCCTCGACCGACTCCTCGGCGAGGATGGGACCACCGGCCGCGATCCGGCCGACCAGCGGCACATAGGAGGCGGCCGGCTTGCCCGCGGTGTCGGTGGGCTGGCTGCTGGGCTGGTCGGAGCCGCGGACCTCGTAGGCGCGCGGCCGGTGCGGGTCGCGGCGCAGGAAGCCCTTGCGCTCCAGGGCCATCAGCTGGTGGGCGACGGACGAGGTGCTGGAGAGGCCGACGGCCTGACCGATCTCCCGCATCGACGGCGGGTAGCCACGGCGCTGCACGGAGTCCCGGATGACCTCGATGACCCGCCGCTGCCGATCGGTGAGGCCCGAGCTGTCCGCCCTGATCCCTGGGGGCCGGCCCGGCAGGGAGCGGGCGGGCCTTGCGGGGTCCGCCCCCTGGTTCGTGACTGCGTCATTCATGGCATGCACCGGCTCAAGTCGGGTCTGGGAGCGGTCCTGGGCAGTGATGGTGGCACTGTCTGCGGTGGTGGTCACGTCGGCCCCTCTCGAATTGGTCTCCCTAGCTGGACAACGGTAGTTGCTTTCGAAAGGTTGCGCCAAACACACGTTCGAGTGAAAAATCGCAGAACGCGCTACGCGGCCCTGAGGGTGGGTGTATGTGCGAGTCCCGATGAGGGGCCCGTCGAACGGCAATTCGGTCCATTACGGTACCCTTCACCGCTGAGGCGGACGCTTGGCGACCTGCCTCCGGGGGACCGTTCCGGCGGCCGCCGCGTGTCGCGTACGACGACGGCGCCCCGCGGCACAGTCTGTCATCCGGCACCCCGCGATCCGGTGCTGCGACGCGCCTCCCGTAAGGTCCTCGGCGGCCGGAAATCGGCGGGCCGGGTGCGCCGCCGAGGCTGTCGGCCCGCGACACGCGGTAGGGCCGGATAAGCGGCAAAACCCTAGATCTAGTGGTTGGCTTGGTGCAGCCACCCAGAAGTTGTGGTCCTGGTCCTTCGAGGTCCCGGCCATCGCCTATGCTGGTGGTCGCTTCGCGGGCGGATTTCCGGGCCTGGTGAGGCTATTCAGTCGTGCTGTGAAGGAGGGTTGGGAACCATGCACTGCCCCTTCTGCAGGCACCCCGACAGCCGTGTCGTCGACAGTCGGACGACCGACGACGGCACGTCGATCCGCCGGCGCCGCCAGTGCCCCGACTGCTCCCGTCGCTTCACGACGGTGGAGACGGCCTCGCTGATGGTCATCAAGCGCTCCGGCGTGACCGAGCCCTTCAGTCGCACCAAGGTCATCTCCGGCGTCCGCAAGGCATGCCAGGGACGGCCGGTCACCGAGGACGCCCTCGCCAAGCTCGGCCAGCGGGTCGAGGAGGCGGTGCGGGCCACCGGGAGCGCCGAGCTGACCACCCACGACGTGGGTCTGGCCATACTCGGCCCGTTGCAGGAACTCGACCTCGTCGCGTACCTGCGCTTCGCGTCCGTGTACCGGGCGTTCGACACCCTTGACGACTTCGAGGCGGCCATCGTGGAACTCCGCGAGCGGCAGCCCACCGGGGACCAACCCGGCGAGTGCGAGGCAGGTGCGACCCCCGAGGTCCCCGTGCCCGCCACCGCTGCCGACTGACCGAGGGGCCCGTTGCGGGCCGCGGTCGCCGATCGGCGGCATCCAAGACCTGCCAGGGGTGCGTTTCGGCTGCGCCCGTGGCAACAGACAGACACCGTGCCCTGGGAACATTCAGGCACTTTTGGGCGTTTTTGCCCGCGTATGGGAGGCGGCAATGACAGAGACGGCGAGCGGCCCGGCACGAGGTTCCCGAGCCAAGGGATCCAAGGCCACCAAGGGTCTGCGTATCGAGCGCATCCACACCACCCCCGGCGTGCATCCGTACGACGAGGTGTCCTGGGAGCGCCGTGACGTCGTCATGACCAACTGGCGCGACGGCTCGGTCAACTTCGAGCAGCGTGGCGTCGAGTTCCCCGACTTCTGGTCGGTGAACGCGGTCAACATCGTCACCAGCAAGTACTTCCGCGGGGCCGTCGGCACCCCGCAGCGAGAGACCGGTCTCAAGCAGCTCATCGACCGGATCGTGAAGACCTACACGAAGGCCGGCGAGGACCACGGGTACTTCTCCTCGCCCGCCGACGCCGAGATCTTCGAGCACGAGCTGGCCTACGCCCTCCTGCACCAGATCTTCAGCTTCAACTCGCCGGTGTGGTTCAACGTCGGCACGCCCCAGCCGCAGCAGGTCTCGGCCTGCTTCATCCTGGCCGTCGACGACTCCATGGAGTCGATCCTCGACTGGTACAAGGAAGAGGGCATGATCTTCAAGGGCGGCTCCGGCGCCGGCCTGAACCTCTCCCGCATCCGCTCCTCCAAGGAGCTGCTGTCCTCCGGCGGCAACGCCTCGGGCCCCGTCTCCTTCATGCGCGGCGCCGACGCCTCGGCCGGCACCATCAAGTCCGGCGGCGCCACCCGCCGCGCGGCCAAGATGGTCATCCTCGACGTCGACCACCCCGACATCGAGAACTTCATCGAGACCAAGGTGAAGGAAGAGGAGAAGATCCGCGCGCTGCGTGACGCGGGCTTCGACATGGACCTGGGCGGCGACGACATCACGTCCGTCCAGTACCAGAACGCCAACAACTCGGTCCGCGTCAACGACGCGTTCATGAAGGCCGTCGAGCAGGGCGGCAAGTTCGGCCTGACGTCCCGCATGACCGGCGACGTCATCGAGGAGGTCGACGCCAAGTCGCTCTTCCGCAAGATGGCCGAGGCCGCCTGGGCCTGCGCCGATCCCGGCATCCAGTACGACGACACCATCAACCACTGGCACACCTGCCCGGAGTCCGGCCGCATCAACGGCTCGAACCCGTGCAGCGAGTACATGCACCTGGACAACACGTCCTGCAACCTCGCGTCCCTGAACCTGATGAAGTTCCTCAAGGACGACGGCCTGGGCCACCAGTCCTTCGAGGTCGAGCGCTTCGCCAAGGTCGTCGAGCTGGTCATCACCGCGATGGACATCTCCATCTGCTTCGCGGACTTCCCGACCCAGAAGATCGGCGAGAACACCCGCGCCTACCGCCAGCTGGGCATCGGCTACGCCAACCTCGGCGCCCTGCTGATGGCCACGGGTCACGCGTACGACTCCGACGGCGGCCGCGCGCTCGCCGGTGCCATCACCTCCCTGATGACCGGCACCTCCTACAAGCGCTCCGCCGAGCTCGCCGCGGTCGTCGGCGCGTACGACGGCTACGCCCGCAACGCCGAGCCGCACCAGCGCGTCATGAAGCAGCACGCCGACGCCAACACCGCGGCCGTGCACGTCGACGACCTGGACAACCCGATCTGGGCCGCCGCCACGGAGGCCTGGCAGGACGTGATCCGGCTCGGCGCGAAGAACGGTTTCCGCAACGCGCAGGCCTCGGTCATCGCGCCCACCGGCACCATCGGTCTCGCCATGTCGTGCGACACCACCGGCCTGGAGCCCGACCTCGCCCTGGTCAAGTTCAAGAAGCTGGTCGGCGGCGGCTCGATGCAGATCGTCAACGGCACGGTGCCGCAGGCGCTGCGCCGCCTCGGCTACCAGGAGGAGGCGATCGAGGCGATCGTCGCCCACATCGCCGAGAACGGGAACGTCATCGACGCCCCCGGCCTGAAGACCGAGCACTACGAGGTCTTCGACTGCGCCATGGGCGAGCGTTCCATCTCCGCGATGGGCCACGTCCGCATGATGGCGGCCATCCAGCCGTGGATCTCGGGCGCCCTGTCCAAGACGGTCAACCTGCCGGAGACGGCGACCGTCGAGGACGTCGAGGAGGTCTACTTCGAGGCGTGGAAGATGGGCGTCAAGGCGCTCGCCATCTACCGCGACAACTGCAAGGTCGGCCAGCCCCTCTCCGCCAAGACCAAGGAGAAGGAGAAGGAGGCGGTCACCGCCAAGGCCGAGGAGACCATCCGCACCGCGGTCGAGAAGGTCGTCGAGTACCGCCCGGTCCGCAAGCGTCTGCCCAAGGGCCGCCCGGGGATCACCACCTCGTTCACGGTCGGTGGCGCCGAGGGCTACATGACGGCCAACTCCTACCCGGACGACGGTCTGGGCGAGGTCTTCCTGAAGATGTCCAAGCAGGGTTCGACCCTCGCGGGCATGATGGACGCCTTCTCCATCGCCGTCTCGGTGGGCCTGCAGTACGGCGTGCCGCTGGAGACCTACGTCTCGAAGTTCACCAACATGCGCTTCGAGCCGGCCGGCATGACGGACGACCCGGACGTGCGGATGGCGCAGTCGATCGTCGACTACATCTTCCGCCGCCTGGCGCTGGACTTCCTGCCCTTCGAGACCCGCTCGGCCCTCGGCATCCACTCCGCCGAGGAGCGCCAGCGTCACCTGGACACCGGTTCCTACGAGCCGGCCCTGGGCGACGACGAGCTGGACGTCGAGGGCCTGGCCCAGTCCGCACCGCGTCAGTCCGAGCCCCTGAAGGCCGTCGCCGCGCCGAAGGCGGTCGAGGCCGAGGCCCCCAAGGTCGCGCACAACTCGGCCGAACTCGTGGAGATGCAGCTCGGCGTCAGCGCCGACGCGCCGCTCTGCTTCTCGTGCGGCACGAAGATGCAGCGGGCCGGCTCCTGCTACATCTGCGAGGGCTGCGGCTCGACCAGCGGCTGCAGCTGACACCGCGTCGGCACCTATGGGTGAGCGCACCGCGCTGACCTGAGCGCACCGCCCTGAGCGCACCGCCCTGAGGGGACCGGCACACGCCGGTCCCCTCAGTCGTGTGATGACGTCATCCGTTATCCGTCACCCGTCACCTGTCAGGTGCCGTCTGCGTGCTGTGGACCGGGGCTCAGGGGACCGGGGCTCAGGCGGGTGACGCGCCCATAGCGGCGATGAAGGCGTCCGGGTCAAGGGTGAATCCGCGGATGTCCGCCCGGAATTCCCACGCCCCGGAAGCGCCCCGGACGAACTCGGCGACCGTCGCCGCCCTCGCCCCGGCGACTTCGGCGAAACCGTGCCGGGACAGTTCGGTGTAGCCCTCTCGGATGCGGATGCCGGGATCGGCCACGTCGCCGAAGACGAGGGGCCCGGCCGTCTGCTGGATGACCACGCCGACCACGACGCGCGCGTGTCCCTCCGGCATGCGGCCCAGGTCGATGGTCATGACCTCGTCATAGCCGAGGCCCTGGCCCGTGCGACTGTCGCGGTCGAGGGAGATCGTGCCCTCGGGGGAACGCCGGTCGAAGTACACCGAGTAGGCGGGCGGCCCGTAGCGTGCCGCCGCCGGATAGACCCCCGCCACCAGATCCAGGTCGTGGGCGGGGGAGCCGAGCGGGCTCGGGTCCCATCGCAGTGCCACCTCGACCGTGCCGAGTCCCTTGCCGATGCCGCTCATGCCCACGCCCTCCCCAGGTCCGTCGCCTCCGCGTCCCTCCATGCTGTCACGCTCCGTACCCCCGTGGCTCGAAGTGGACACCGGCGCCGAGGGGTTGGCCCGCCGCGCCCCAGGTGATCGGCCACGGCGGTGACGCCTCGCCCACGCTCCGGATGCCGAGGAGGACGGTGCCCACGTGCTGCGGTCGCCGGGTCCCGAGGGCCGGCGGGACCTCTGCTCGCTCGCCCAACAGGCTCTCCATCGAGCCGACTTGACCGTCGTGAACTGCTACAGCTCCTCGCACCCGCGGTCCCGTTTCGCGGGCCGGATGATGGCGCACGGGTCGCGCCCGGAGTGCGCCGGGCGCTCGTCCGGGACGAGCTCACCACCGTTCGTCCGGACGGCGTCGGAGAGCGCCGCCGGGCGGCCGCAGACGAGCTCGCGGAGGTGTTGTCAGAGGCCTTCGATACCGTGATGGAACGGGAAGATCTCGTACAACCAGGTGCGTCGGCAACGGGGTTGAGTGATCGGGAGGGCCGTCTTGATGTTCGGAAGTGGACTGGGGTTCGGGGTGCTCGGCATATTCCTGCGGACATAGTCCGCCGGAGCCTGACGGGGGCGCGCCGGTGCGCCGTACGATGGCGCGGTGCTGGTCAAGTGGAGTCGCTGCACCGTGGTGGACCGCCGCGGTTTCGAGCGGGGACAGCGGAAATGGGCGGGGCTCCTCGGCGAGCCCGGTTTCCGGGGGCAGGGCGGCGGCTGGAGTCGGCGGCGGCCGGAAGTGGCCCATGTCTTCGGCTTCTGGGAGAGCCGGGCGTTCTACGACTCCTTCATGGCGCGGGCGCACGACCGGCTCGCCGCCACCCAGTCCGGCACGTACAAGGACATCGAGACCAAGCTCTTCGACCACCGCTTCGACGTGAAGACCGGCTTCGAGCCGCGCTTCACCGACGCGGACGTGGTCCGGATCGCGCACTGCACGGTGCACGAGGACCGGGTCGAGCACTTCGCGCTGATGCAGCAGCGGGTCTGGAACCCGGCGATGGCCGGCTCCCCGGGCATGCTGCGCGGGGTGTTCGCCGAGGCGCCCGGCCATGAGTTCCTGGTGCTCTCCATGTGGCGGTCGGCCGCCGAGCGCGGCAAGTACCGGGCCGACCGGGTGGAGCGGCTGTCCCTGCGCGCGGAGACCGAGACGGACGTCGCGGCCCTGACCGGCGATGTGGTGCAGCTCGACGCGGACTGGACGGTCTGACACCGGCCCCGCCTCCCGCGAAGGGGCGGTCTGACACCCGGCCCCGCCTCCCGCGAAGGGGCGGTCTGACACCCGGCCCCGCCTCCCGCGAAGGAGCGGTCCGGCGTGCTGCGGGCGGCGTCTACGCCGGATGGAGGCCGGACAGGTGCTCGATCGCGGCGCGGGCGATCTAGGGTTTGTGTCATGGCAAGACCACGGCGCATCGTCCTCGTCCGGCATGGCGAGTCGGAGGGCAATGCCGACGACACCGTGTACGAACGCGAGCCCGACCATGCGCTGCGGCTCACCGGGACCGGGCTGCGCCAGGCCGAGGCGACCGGGGAACGGCTGCGGGCGATGTTCAAGGACGAGGGCGTCAGCGTCTACGTCTCGCCCTACCGGCGCACCCACGAGACGTTCCGCGCCTTCGGCCTCGACCCCGCCCAGGTGCGCGTCCGCGAGGAGCCGAGGCTGCGGGAGCAGGACTGGGGGAACTGGCAGGACCGCGACGACGTCAAGCTCCAGAAGGCCTACCGGGACGCGTACGGGCACTTCTTCTACCGGTTCGCCCAGGGCGAGTCGGGGGCCGACGTCTACGACCGGGTCGGGGCGTTCCTGGAGAGCCTGTACCGCAGCTTCGAGGCGCCCGATCACCCGCCCAACGTGCTGCTGGTGACGCACGGGCTCACCATGAGGCTGTTCTGCATGCGCTGGTTCCACTGGAGCGTGGCCGACTTCGAGTCGCTGTCCAATCCGGGCAACGCCGAGACCAGGACACTGCTGCTCGGGCCGGACGGCCGGTACTCGCTCGACCGGCCGTTCCAGCGGTGGCGTGCCCCCGAGCCGTACGGGATCACCGGATAGAGTGGCTGGGCGATGACCGCTGACTCCTCCACAGAATCACTCGACACGCGCTTCGTACGCGCCCTGGACAGCCTGCGCGGCCTGTCCGTCGGGGACGCACTGGGTTCCCAGTTCTTCGTCCCCGCCCACTACCCCCTCCTCAAGCGCCGGGAACTGCCCGAAGGCCCCTGGCAGTGGACCGACGACACCGAGATGGCCTGCTCGGTGCTCGCCGTGCTCGCCTCGCACGGCCGGGTCGACCAGGACGCGCTCGCACTGTCCTTCGCCCACCATCACGATTTCGACCGCGGCTACGGCCCCGCCGTCAACCGGATGCTGCGCCTGGTCCGTGAGGGCGGGGACTGGCGGACGCTGGCCTCGGCCCTCTTCAAGGGCCAGGGCTCCTGGGGCAACGGCTCCGCCATGCGGATCGCGCCGCTCGGCGCCTGGTACGCGGACGATCCCGAACAGGCCACGCACCAGGCCGAGATCTCCTCCTACACCACCCACCAGCACCGCGAGGCGGTCGTCGGAGCGATGGCCGTCGCCGCGGCCGCGGCCCTGGCGGCGGCCCCCGCGGGTCCTCCCGCGCCGGGTGATCTCCTGGACGCGGTGATCGCGCTCGTGCCGCGCAGCGCGGTGGGGGCGGGGCTGCGGCGGGCACGCGACATGCTCGACTACGACGACGCGGCCACGGTGGCCGCGGTGCTCGGCTCCGGACGGCGCACCAGCGCGCACGACACCGTGCCGTTCGCGCTCTGGTCGGCGGCGCGCGGACTCGGCGACTACGAACGGGCGTTCTGGACGACCGCACAGGTCGGCGGCGACGTCGACACGACCTGCGCGATCGTCGGCGGAGTGATCGCCGCGGCTCCCGCGGGCGCGCCCCCGGCGGTCTGGCGCGAGCGCACCGAGGCTCTGCCGGACTGGGTCCCGACGAACGCCCGCTGAGGAACGGGCCCCGGGCGGGAACCGCACGGCCCGAACACGGCCCGAACACGGGCTGAGCGCCGCCTGGGAGCCGCCCGTGAGCCGCCTGTGGACCGTCCGGGGAGACCTGGGTGTCGCGGGCCGCCCCCGGCGGCGTAACCTTGCAGGCGCCATGCCGTACGAACCACCCACCCACAGCGTCGAGCGCTCGATTCGCGCCACCACCGGCGCCAAGATCGTCGCCGGTGTCGACGAAGTCGGACGCGGGGCGTGGGCCGGTCCCGTCACGGTCTGCGCGGCCGTCACCGGACTGCGCCGCCCGCCGCTCGGGCTCACCGACTCCAAGCTGATCAGCCCCAAGCGCCGCACCGAGCTGGCCGCGGTCCTGGAGGGCTGGGTCACCGCGTACGCGCTCGGTGACGCCTCGCCCGAGGAGATCGACGAGCTGGGCATGACCGCCGCCCTGCGGCTCGCCGCGGTGCGCGCCCTGGAGGCGCTTCCGGTACGGCCGGACGCGGTGATCCTCGACGGCAAGCACAACTACCTCGGCCTGCCCTGGCAGGTCCGTACGGTGATCAAGGGCGACCAGTCCTGCATCGCGGTTTCCGCCGCCTCCGTGATCGCCAAGGTGCGACGGGACGCGATGATGGCCGAACTGACGGGCACCCAGGGGGAGTACGCGGGATTCGGCTTCGCCGAGAACGCCGGCTACCCCTCGCCCGTCCACAAGGCGGCCCTGGAAGAGCTGGGCCCCACCCCCTACCACCGGCTGTCGTGGTCGTATCTGGACGCGCTGCCCCGGTGGCGGCATTTGAAGAAGGCGCGGCTGTCCGCTGAGGCGGCCGCACTCGAAAGCGGGGGACAGCTCGGCTTCGACTTCTGACCCGGAGGACGGCCGGGGACCCATGGGTTCGAGGTCCGTTCTCCGCAGGGTGCGGCCTCGTTCGCGGAGCCTTTCGGTCCGTTTCCCGGACGTGCGAAAGTCCCCTCTCGCGTCCCGAAATCCCTGGACTTTCCCGCCCAGTTGCGGGGAGACTCCGCCACGATCGCACCTTTGTGCCCACCCGCCGGTGACGCCTTCACCGGCATTTGATAGACATCCACTCATGCCTCTCATCCCCGAGGAGCCTCAGATTCACGAGAGTGCCCAGGGTCCCCGCGTCACCCCGGCCGCCGGCCGCACCGCGCAGACCCCTCGCCCCGTACCCGGCCCGCGTACCGCGGCCGCACCGCGTCCCGGACGTCCGGGCCCCGGCCCGGCCCGGCCCACGCCCCCCGCGCAGCGCTCGCACACCTCCGCCGCGCCGACCCCGCCGTCCGGGCCGCCCAGCCCGGCCGGTCCGCAGATCCAGCTGATCCCGGCCCCCGCCGACGGCGCGCTCGACGCCGCGGGCGAGGCGGTGGACCTGCTGCTCGACACCGGCCGTGCGCCGGGCGACATCCTGGTCCTCACCACCGGTGAGCAGCACCCGTGGGCGGCGCACGAGCTGTCCTTCGGCGAGGACGCCTACTGGGCCCAGCACGACGCCCGGGACGACGTCTTCTACGCCGCCGCGGCCCTGGTCGAGCGGGCCTCGGCCCGCCCGGTGGTCGTCGTCGCGGTCAACGGCGACGGGGACGAGGACACGGCGGCCCGCGCGCTGCCGCTCGCCCTGGCCCGCGCCGGGACGCTGCTCATCGTGTGCGGCGACCCGGAGCGGATCAACACGGCACTCGGCGCCGGAGTCTGATCCGGCCCGGCCGGTCCGATCGCCGGGCCCCGCGCGCTCGACCGGGCGCGCGGGCCGGCCATGCGGTACCGACCGGCCATGCGGTACCGCCGGCCGTGTGATGACGACTGGCTGTGTCATGGCCGGCGGCCGTGCGATGACGACTGGCTGTGTCATGGCCGGCGGCCGTGCGATGACGACCGGCCATGCCGCGAGAGCACGGCCGACCCCGATGCCCGGGCGGGCCGACGCGATGCCGGACCGGATTCCGGGCCGTGCCGAAACGGTTCAGCGCGCGGCAGTGCGCCGGAGCATGTCCACCGCGGCCGTGCCCGAACGCAAGGGCAGCGGCTCGGCCAGTTCGCTCCCGGCGTCGGCCAGTGAGCCCGGCCCCGAGATCGAGCTGGGACGGCGGCCACCGCGCCCCTCGCCGAGCACCTGCCAGCCGTCGCGCGTGAGCGTGATGTACGCGCCACAGCGCAGCCCGTGCAGTGTGCAGGCGTCCCGAAGACCCCACATCCAGGCCCCGTCCTCCTCCGTCCACCGCTCGTCGCCGTCACGGCAGTAGAGCAGTACGGCGGTACGCACGGGGGTCCGGCGGCGCAGGTCGTGCGGGATGACGCGGCGCAGCTGCGCGAGCAGCGCGTTGCGGAACTCCCATCCGTCGGCCGGTGCCGCGCGGCGGGCGAACGACGCGCTGGCGGCGAGCCGTTCCTCGTGGTCGAGGACCGCGACGACGGCGGTCGTGGGCGTCGGACGGTGCCGGGCGTGCAGCCCGCTGACGACCTCGCGCGGATTGCGCAGCAGCGGAATGCCGGCGGCGGCCCATTCGGCGGGCTCCAGGATCCGCCCGAAGCGGTTCGCGGAGTCGGCCGATACGCGGGTGGACGCTGCTGCCGAAGCGGCGGACGGAGCGAATCCGAAGGTCACGGTCCTCCCTTCCGAATACGCGCCCTCAGTGCGGGCGGCGCCGGGTGGGGACACACCACGGCACAGCCCTTCAGGACCACAGGGGGACCGTGCGGGGGCGGCTCCAATTCTTCCCGTCGCGAGGTCGGGCGGCAACGAGCAATTGACGTCGCTGACCTGAATCGACGGGTATGGCACTCATATCCCTGCCCAGCGGCACCCCCGGTCACCCCTGCCCTTACGCCTGGACCGCGAGGACCAGCGGGAACACTCCCGCGGCTCCGGAGCGGCGCAGCAGCCTGGCCGCCACCGCCAGCGTCCAGCCCGTGTCGGACGCGTCGTCGACCAGGAGCACGGGGCCCCCGGTTTCGGACAGGGCTGCGGACAGCGCATCGGGGACGACGAACGCATGGTGCAACGCCCGCACCCGCTGGGCGCTGTTGGACTGCGCGATCGGTGCGCCCGCCGGGCCCTCGGCGTACTCCAGGGACCCGAGCAGCGGCATCCGGCCGATCTCCGCGATCCGCGCGCCGAGCGAGGAGACCAGCGCGGGCCGGGTGCGCGAGGGCAGCGTCACGACACCGGCCGGCCGGGGCGGCGCTTCGGGCCCGCCCGAGGCCCAGCCTCCCCGGCCCTTGGCCCAGTCGGCGAGGACGCTCACCACGGCGTGGACCACATCGTCGGGCACCGGCCCGTCCGGGGCGTCGGGCGCGAGCATCGGGCGCAGCCGGTTGCCCCAGCCGATGTCCGAAAGGCGACCCAACGCCCTTCCGGAGAAGGCCTGTTCACCCGCAGGGATGCGGCCCTTCAGATCGATGCCGATCGCCGCGAGACCGGTGGGCCACATCTTGCGCGGCTCCACCTCCACGCCGGGCCGGGTCAGCTCACCGCGCGCCTCGTCCAGAGCCGTGCCCGACACGTCGGCGCTGAAGCGGACGCCCGCGCAGTTGTCGCAGCGCCCGCACGGCGCCGCCTGTTCGTCGTCGAGCTGGCGGCGCAGGAACTCCATCCGGCAGCCCGTCGTCGAGGCGTAGTCGCGCATCGCCTGCTGCTCGGCGGAGCGCTGGCGGGCCACCCACGCGTACCGCTCGGCGTCGTACGTCCAGGGCTCGCCCGTGCTGGTCCAGCCACCCTTGACCCGGTGGACCGCGCCGTCCACGTCGAGCACCTTGAGCATGGTCTCCAGACGGGTGCGGCGCAGCTCCACCAGGGGTTCGAGGGCGGGCAGCGACATCGGGCGCCCGCTCTGCGCCAGCACGTCCAGGGTGCGCCGCACCTGCTCCTCGGGCGGGAAGGCCACCGACGCGAAGTACTTCCAGATCGCCTCGTCCTCGCGGCCGGGCAGCAGCAGCACCTCCGCGTGGTCCACACCGCGGCCCGCGCGGCCGACCTGCTGGTAGTAGGCGATGGGGGAGGAGGGCGAGCCGAGGTGGACCACGAAGCCCAGGTCCGGTTTGTCGAAGCCCATGCCGAGCGCCGAGGTGGCGACCAGCGCCTTGACCCGGTTGGCGAGCAGATCGTCCTCGGCCTGCTGACGGTCCGCGTTCTCCGTCTTGCCGGTGTACGAGGCGACGGTGTGCCCCCGCCGGCGCAGATACGTGGTGATCTCCTCGGCCGCCGCCACGGTGAGCGTGTAGATGATTCCCGAGCCCGGCAGTTCGTCGAGGTGGTCGGCGAGCCAGCCCAGGCGATGGGCCGCGTCCGGCAGCGAGACCACGTTGAGGCTGAGGCTCTCGCGGTCCAGGGGGCCGCGCAGCACCAGCGCGTCCGAGCCGCCGCCGGTGCCGAGCTGCTCGGCCACGTCCGCCGTCACCCGGGCGTTCGCGGTCGCCGTGGTGGCCAGCACCGGGACCCCCGGCGGCAGTTCGGCCAGCATCGTACGGAGCCTGCGGTAGTCGGGCCGGAAGTCGTGGCCCCAGTCCGAGATGCAGTGCGCCTCGTCCACCACCAGCAGGCCGGTGGCCGCGGACAGCTTCGGCAGCACGTTGTCCCGGAAGTCCGGGTTGTTGAGGCGCTCCGGCGACACCAGGAGCACGTCCACGGCGCCCGCCGCGACCTCCTCCTGCACGGTGTCCCACTCCTCGGGGTTGGCCGAGTTGATCGTCCGGGCGGTGATGCCCGCGCGGGCCGCCGCGTCGACCTGGTTGCGCATCAGGGCGAGCAGCGGCGAGACGATCACGGTGGGGCCCGCGCCCCGGGCCCGCAGCAGCGCCGTCGCCACGAAGTACACCGCCGACTTGCCCCATCCGGTGCGCTGCACCACGAGCGCCCGCCGCTTGTCGGCGACCAGCGCCTCGATGGCCCGCCACTGGTCCTCGCGCAGCCGCGCGGTGCCGGTGGCGTCCCCGACGAGACGGGCGAGGACGGTGTCGGCCTCGGTGCGCAGTTCCGCGTTGCTCGTGTGCTCCATGCCCCCATACAACAGGACGGGTCCGACAATCGCGGACCGAAGCGTCCCCGACCGGTCTGCGGGGACGCACGGCGGGGCGGCCAGTACTTGTATGACCAGCGCTTTTGTCCTGTGGACAACGTTATCCACAGGGGTGGTGGGAAGTCCGTGACCGCGCGAACCTCGGGGCATGCGAGACACGAACGAGCACGACGAATCCCACGACTCCCCGACCCATGACCGCGGGCCGCAGGCGCCCGGGCTCCGCCCTCCGGTGCGGCCCGGGGCCGAGCTCCACGACGCGGAGGCCCACGGCCCCCGGCACTACGGGCCCGAGGCCCCCGAGCCCGCGTTCCACGACCCCGCTGCGCACGGTGCGTCCGCCGAGCCCCGGATCACCTTGCGCGGCCCGGCCGAACTGGCCGACGCGCTGCCGTACTTGCTGGGCTTCCATCCGACCGACTCGATCGTGCTGGTCGCACTGCACGGCGAGAGCGGGCGGTTCGGCGGCCGGGTGCGGGTGGGGCTGCCCGCCTCGCCGCAGGAATGGCCCGACATCGCCGACCAGCTCGCCGAGTGCCTGGTGACCGGAAGCGAGCGGCGCGGACCCCGGCCCGACGGCATCGTCGTCTTCCTCTGCCACGACCCCTCGGCGGACGGCACCGGGCGCCAAGTGATGGAACGGCTGCGGCCGTTGGCCCAGCGGCTCCGCACCGCGTGCGGCAGCCTCGACGTCCCCGTACGCGAAGCGCTGTGCATTTCCGACGGCCGCTACTGGTCGTACTGCTGCCCCGACACCCGCTGCTGTCCGGCCGAGGGCAATGTGCTCGCCCTGCCGGGCACCTCCGTGATGGCCGCGGCCGCCACCTACGCGGGCATCCAAGTCCGGGGCTCCTTGCGGGAAATGGAGGAACGGCTCACGCCCTGGCGGTCCCCGGCGCCGGTGGCCGACCAGGAGCGGGCGCTCGACGCGGCGGCCGCGGCGATGTTCCCCCGCATCCTGGGCGGCGGCGACCGGCGGAGCGTGGCCGACGAGACGCTGGACCTGGCGTCCCGGCTCATGCGGCGCATCGCAGAGGCACCCGTGCCGCCTCGGAACACGGATGGCCTCGGCGGGTCCGGGCGGGGCCCGGGCACCCTGCTGCTCGGCGGAAACGCGGCGGACGAACTCGACGACGGGCTCATCGCCCATGACGAGGCGGCGGCCGTGATCCTGGGCCTCCAGGACCGTACGACCCGCGACTGGGCCGCCGAATGGATGGAGGAACCCGACGCCGGCCCGGCTCTGCGCCTGTGGCGAGCACTGGCCCGGCGCTGCGTCGGACCGTACGAGGACCATGCCGCCGCGCTGCTCACCCTGGCGGGCTGGGTGTCCTGGTCGACCGGCGACGAACCACACGCCCGGGTCGCCTTCGGCCTCGCCCTGCGGGCCGACCCCGAATACCGCTTCGCCCACCTCCTGCACCAGGCCTGCAACCAGGGCCTCGACCCGGAGGAGCTGCGCGTCTGCCTGCGCGAGGAACGCGCCGCACGGCTCGCGGGGCCGGGTGACACCGGAGCCGCTACCGCGCCCGGGGCCGCTTCCGTGCCCGTGCCCGGGGGCACTTCGGCGGCCGAAGCGGCTTCCGTTCCCGAGTCCGCTTCGGAGCCCGAAGCCGAGGTCTCTGCGGGGCTCGTGGCCGAGGCCGCCTCGGAGCCCGTGCCCGGTGGCGCCGCAGCGACGCAACCCGGCCCTCTACCGGCGCCCCGTCCCAGGTCCCGGCGTGACGCCCCCACGCCTTCGGGCCGGCAGGGTGCCAACCGGCAACGACAGAAGGGGAGTTCGGTCCGACCTGGTGGGTCCGGCCGCCCCGAGGCCTCCCGGCCCGGTCCCGCCGGCCCCGGGCCGGACAAGGCGCGGGTGCGGGTGCGCCGACGGGGCGGGGAGCCGGTGACGGGGGAGGAGTGACGGCGGGATGGGGCCGGCCGGCCCCGGGGCGGGAGCCGGGAGGGCGACCCGTCCGTGACCCGGCCATGGCCCGCGGCGTTCACGTGGAGGGCGGCGCGGTACCGGGCACCGCACCCCGCCGACGGGCGGCGGCCTCCGTGTCGGGCGACCGCCCCCGTCCCCGCCGCCGCCCGGACCGCGCAGAAGGGTACGCAATGGCGCCCACCGCACCTCCCCCTCCCGGTACCGGGAGCCCGCCGGGACCGGCCCCGGCGAGGCCCGCCGGACCGCTCGGCGAGCTCCCGGCCGTGCATGCCGCCGTGATCTGCGTGGCCCTGCCGGGCCTCGCGGTGTCGCCGGAACACGGACAGCTCACCGGTCACGGCCTCGAAGGGTTCTACCAGCACGGCCGACGGCTGCTGTCCCGCTGTCAGTTGAAGGTGGCGGGCCGGGACCCGATCGCCGTTCAGGGCAGGTCGATATCGGCGGACCGTGCCCGCTTCCTCGCGGTGGTGCGGACGGCGGCGGACGGCGGGCCCGACCCCGAGATCGCCGTCGAGCGGATCCGGCAGGCGGACGGCACCGAACGCATCACGCTGACCAGCTCGTCGGCGCGGCCGCTGCGCCTCCCGGTGGAGATCGCGCTCGGCAGCGACCTGGCCGACCTCGGCGCGGTGGCCGCGGGCCGCGCCGGCCCCGAACTGCCCGCCAGCGTGCACGACTCGGGCATGCGCTGGACCTCGGGCGCCGCCCATTGCACGGTGACGGCGCAGCCGCCGCCGACCGACGCGCTGGCCTCCGCCGGGGTGCTGCGCTGGGCGGTGGAGCTGGCGCCGGGCGGCTCGTGCACCATCCAGCTGAACATCAGGAACGGGCGGCCCGCACGGCCGCCAGGCCAGGGGGCGAGCCCGCTGCCCTCCCCGCAGGAGGCCAGGGCCGAGGGCGACGACCCGCGGGTGGCGGCGCTGCTGCACCGCAGCGTCGACGACCTGCGGGCCCTGCTGGTCCGCGACCCGGTCCGTCCGGCCGATCTGTACGCGGCTGCCGGGGTCCCCTGGCGGTGCGGGCCGGCGCCCGCCGAGGCGCTCTGGGCGGCGCGCATGGCGCTGCCCCTGTCCACACGGCTCGCCGCGGGCACCCTGCGCACCCTGGCCTGGATTCAACTGGCCGGTACGGACGCGGAGTCGGGGCGCATCCCGGGCCCGTTCCGAGACGCGGGGCCCTATCTGCTGCCGGGCTGCACGGGAGTGGAGGCCACGCTCGCCTTCCCCGTCGTCCTCGCGGAGGCGCGCCGCTGGGGCCTGCCCGAGTCGGAGGTGGCCGAGCTGCTGCCCGCCGCCGAGCGGTGTCTGCACTGGCTGGCCTGCGCCCTGGGCGACGACGGCTACCTCGCCGAGAGCGGCCCCGTCGCGGCCGGACTCGTCCGGGCCGAGACCCAGGCCCACGTCCACCGGGCCGCGCTGCTGGGAGCGGAACTGCTGAGCGAGTGCGGCCGGCCGGGCGCGGACGCCTGGCGCGCGCGGGCCGGGGCGCTCAGGGAACGGTTCCGGACGGAGTTCTGGCTGGACGACCTGGGGGGCGGCCGGCCCGCCGCCGCCCGTACCGCCGACGGCAGGCCCGTGCCGCTGCTCGGCGCGGGCGCGGCCCACCTCCTGGACACGGGCCTGCTCGGCGGCGGCCGCCTCGCCCCCGGGCTGCTGGACAAGGTGCAGACCGAACAGCTGGCCCGACTGCTCGGCGGCCCCGCGCTGGACTCGGGGTGGGGGCTGCGCGGGCTCGCCGTGAAGGAGCCCGGGTACAACCCGTTCGGGCACCGGGCGGGCGCGGTGCGGGTGCACGAGAGCGCGGTCGCCGTCGCGGGCCTGGCCGCCGCCGGGTACGAGAAGGAGGCCGTCTCCCTGCTGCGGGGCGTCCTGGCCGCCTCGGAGGCCTTCGGCCACCGGCTGCCCGAGATGTACGCGGGGGAGCAGCGCACGGCGGGCAGCGTGCCCGTGCCGCATCCCGCGGCCTGCCGTCCCGCGGCGGTCGCGGCGGCCGCCGGCATCCAGTTGCTGACCGCGATTGCCGGGATCCGCCCGGACGCCCCGGCCGGCGCGGTCGCCCTCGATCCGATGCGCTCGGCCCCGCTCGGCGCGGTCCGGCTCGCGGGCCTGAGCGTCGCGGGGGAGCCGTTCACCGTACGCGTCAGCAGGCTCGGCGTCGGCATGGTCGAGCAGGCCGCCGCGGGACTCCAGTTGGGAGGCTGAGCGTGGTGGGCACACCGGGAGGTGCGCCAGGAGAAGAAGTGCCGAACGGTGTCGAAGGGAGTGTTTATCGTCAGGCAGACGACTATGATCGCCGCATGTCGCCCTACGACCCGTCGGCCTTTCCGCCCTTCGCCGTGACCGTCGACCTGGTCGTGCTGACCGTGCGCCGCCACGCGCTCTGCGCGCTCGTGGTGCGCCGCGGGGAGCAACCGTTCCAGGGGCGCTGGGCGCTGCCCGGCGGATTCGTCCGCGACGACGAGGACCTCGCCATGGCGGCGGCCAGGGAACTCGGCGAGGAGACGGGTCTGTGTGCCTCGGACCCGGCGGCCCCGGCGCTCGCCAACGGCGCCCACCTCGAACAGCTCGCTACGTACGGCGACCCTCGGCGTGACCCCCGCATGCGGGTGGTCAGCGTGGCGCACCTCGCCCTCGCCCCCGACCTGCCCGCGCCGCGGGCCGGTGGCGACGCGCACAGCGCGCGCTGGGCCCATGTCGAGGACCTGCTCGGCCAGGAGGGCGGCTTCGGCCGCGACGGCGAACAGCCCGCGCCGCTCGCCTTCGACCACGCCCGGATCCTGGCCGACGGGGTCGAACGCGCCCGGTCGAAGATCGAGTACTCCTCGCTGGCCACCGCGTTCTGCCCGGCCGAGTTCACGGTCGGTGAGCTGCGCAGGGTGTACGAGGCGGTCTGGGGCGTCGCGCTCGACCCGCGCAACTTCCACCGCAAGGTGACCGGCACCCCGGGGTTCCTGGTCCCGGCCGGCGGCACGACGACCCGCCAGGGCGGCCGCCCCGCCCAACTGTTCCGGGCCGGCGGCGCCACACTCCTCAACCCGCCGATGCTGCGCCCCGAGGTCTGAGGGCGCGGCCCGACGTCGCGGCCTGCGTCGCCGTC
The DNA here is from genome assembly GCF_014650455.1 of Streptomyces xanthochromogenes. Taxonomy (GTDB): domain Bacteria; phylum Actinomycetota; class Actinomycetes; order Streptomycetales; family Streptomycetaceae; genus Streptomyces; species Streptomyces xanthochromogenes. Next base: position 52,680 of record NZ_BMUZ01000008.1, read on the forward strand.
CGGCGCGGCGGGGTCCCGAGGCCGCGCGCCCGTCGATGCGGTCCGGGGTGCCTGCATGGCGACGCCCGCCCGCCGTTGTGGGCGAGGCCGCCCGGCCGGTCACCCGCCGAGTCGCAGGCTCGCCCCGCGCCAGCGGGCGCGGGCACTCTCCCTCCGCGGCCCGGCAGCCCCGCAGTACCCGGTCGTGCGGCGAGCCGTCCCGCGGCCCTGTGCGCGGGCAACCCCTGCAGTTGCGCTCGCCCCGCCGTCGTACGCGAAGCCGCGCACCGGGCGACCCGGCCCGAAACACCGCCGGACGGAAGGCAGCCGCTCTGCTGCTGTTCGGCGCGCGGGCCCCTCGCGGTTGGCCCCGCACGTGCCGTCCGGCCGTCCCTTTCGCGCCCAAAGGCCTGACATCCGGGGCCACATCACCCCGACCCTGCGCCAAAAGTCCGAAATGTCGCGTTATCTTGCCGGTACCCGCCCTGCCGCCGAGCGGTCTCAACTACCGCGAGAGAAACGATGCTCCAGGCAATCGGACTCACCAGCGCCCCCCGCCGAGACCTACCGCCCGCCGTGGACGACCTCACCTTCGAGGCGAGACCCGGGCAGCTCACCGCGCTGCTCGGTGCCCCGGGATCGGGCCGGACGACGGCCCTGCGTCTGATGCTCGAACTCGAACCGGGCCGGGGCGTGACCTACTTCCGCGGCCGCCCCCTGCATGAACTCGCCCACCCCGCCCGCGAGGTGGGGACCCTGCTCGGCGATGTGCCCGGCCATCCCGTGCGCACCACCAGGGGTCAGCTCAAGCTGATGTGCACCGTGGCCGGGGTGCCGGTGTCGCGTGCCGAGGAGATGCTCGAAGTCGTCGGCCTGTCCGGCGTCGCCGACCAGCGCCTGGGCACGCTCTCGCTCGGCATGGACCGCCGCCTCGGTCTCGCCGCCGCCCTGCTCGGCGACCCGCACACCCTCGTCCTCGACGAGCCGGCCGAGGGGCTCTCGCCCCGCGAGAACGCCTGGCTCTACGGCCTTCTGCGCGGCCACGCCGACCACGGCGGCACCGTCCTGTGCACCTTCGCCGACCCGAAGGAGGCCGCCCGCGTCGCCGACCGGGTGGTGACCATCGAGGGTGGCCGGCTCGTTGCCGACCAGGACGCCACCGCGTTCGCCCGCACCCGGCTGCGCCCGCGCGTGGCCGTCGCCACCCCGCACGCCGCCCGCCTGAGCGCCCTGGTCAGCCGCGAGGCACGGGCCGCCCAGCGCTCGGTCGAAGTGGTCGCCGAGGACGGCAACCATCTGTCCGTGTACGGCAGCAGCTGCGCGGAGGTCGGGGAGACGGCCTTCCGCAACGGCGTACTGCTGCACCGGCTCGCCGACGAGGTCGGCGACAACGGCCCGAGCGTCACCGTCCCACCCCGGGAACGCCCCGAGCGCCCCCGGAGTTCCCACCCGCTGCCCATCGCCCCCCGCCCTGCCCGCACCCCGCTGCGCCCCCTGCGCTACGAACTGCGCAGACTCCTCGGCGTACGCACAACCTTCCTTCTGGCGGCGGGTGTTCTGGCCGCGTCGGCGGTTCTCGCCGTACTGCTCGCGCGGTCCGGGCAGACCGAACCGCCGCGCCTCCTCGCCGGCTGGCCCGCGCTGCTGCCCCTGCCGCCCGCCGCGCTCGGCGCCGGGCTGTTCGGCGCGCTCGCCTTCGGGGACGAGTACCGCTACCCGGCACTCGCCGCCGACCGGGGCACGGTCCCGCGCCGGCTCGGCCTGCTCCTCGCCAAGCTGGTCGTGACCGCCGGGACGGCCCTCCTGCTCGCGGGCCTCGCGGTCGCCGTCGATCACCAGGCCCTGCGCCTGGTCTACGGCGCCGGCGTCATGGGCCCGGCGCGCGAATGGCTCGGCCTCGGCGCGGGCTGGGCCGCACTCGCCGTCGGCTGCGCCTGGGCAGGGCTGCTCGCCGCCGGGATCTTCCGGGCCACCAGCGCGGGCCTGGCTGCCGTGCTCGCCGTGCCCGTCGTCGTCGTACCACTCCTGCGGAAGGCCGTGGACGGGCACTCGGTGCGGTCCGTCGCCGGGCTTCCCGACCGGCTGCGCGACCTGGCCTGGGTGCGGTGGCCGCACGCGCTCGACCACTGGCTCGTCGCAGCCCTGCACCTGATCGCCGAACCGGTCGGAGCCGCGCTCGCGCTCTCCCTCGCCGTTCTCGTCTGCGCCTATCTCCTCACCGGCCTTCGCGCCAGGGCCCGTTGGTGAGTCGCGCACGGCCGCCGCGTGAGGTTCTGTCCACAACTCCCTTGGGAATGCCCGCTTCTTTCCGATAAAGCGTCAATTGCGGGGGTGGCGGTGATCACCCTTTCGTGTGCTTTTCACCAAAGACCTCAAGGGCCACGGGAGTCCCGCCGACAAAGGGTGCATGAGCACCCTTGCGCACACCATGATGACCGCCCGCACCGCCGACGCCGGCCTCGCGGCCCCGGGCGAACTCGACCGCTACCCCTACGGGGAGGCGCGCGCCGCCGACCGGATCGGCGCCCCTTCCTGGGACGGCGGAGACACGGAACTGGGCCGGGTGGGCCGGCGCGCGGCGGGCAGTCGCGGCCGTGGCCTGCACGGTCAACTCGTCCAGCAGCTCGGTCAGATGATCGTCTCCGGCGACCTCGGCGCGGACCGTCCGCTCGTCCCCGAGGAGATCGGCCAGCGCTTCGAGGTCTCCCGCACGGTCGTCCGCGAATCCCTGCGCGTGCTCGAGGCCAAGGGTCTGGTCAGTGCCCGGCCCAATGTCGGCACCCGGGTCCGCCCGGTCGCCGACTGGAACCTCCTGGACCCCGACATCATCGAGTGGCGCGCCTTCGGCCCCCAGCGCGAGGACCAGCGCCGCGAGCTGGCCGAGCTGCGCTGGACCATCGAGCCGCTGGCCGCCCGCCTCGCCGCGGGGCACGGCCGCGAGGACGTTCAGCAGCGCCTCGGGGACATGGTGGAGATCATGGGCCACGCCCTCGCTCAGGGTGACTCGATCACCTTCTCGCGGGCCGATGCCGAATTCCACTCGCTCCTGATCCAGCTCGCCGGCAACCGGATGCTGGAGCACCTGTCCGGCATCGTCTCGGCCGCGCTCCAGGTATCAGGGTCACCGATCACCGGCTGTGACCGTCCCTCGGACGCCTCCCTCGCACACCACGGACGGATCGTGGACGCCCTCGCCAACGGCGACCCGATGGCGGCCGAGGCGGCCATGCGTCAACTGCTCACCGTGCACCCCGAGGTGGAGCGCGTCGTTCCCGCCCCGCGCGAGCACTGAGCGAAGCCCCGCCGCACCAGGCGTGCCGCCGGATCCCGGAGGGGTCCGGCGGGCTCGAATATGGGGTATCTGTCCCTTGTGAGCCCTTGGTCGCCTTTGGGGTGTGACTCGGGCCACGAAGATTGCGCGTAACACTCCTCGAAACCATGCGATGACTTAAGAGGTAACAGTCGAGGAGGGAATGCAGCGGCCACGCGTGGCGCTGTACAGCTCCGAGGTTCAGCCCGCGCCCCCGGCACATCCCCAGCCGGTGGTCGTCGGCTCCGGCCCGATCCTGGGCGGGGCCGGAAGCCGTTTTCCATCGTTTCGAGAGGTTGTTCGTGTCGGCCAGCACATCCCGTACGCTCCCGCCGGAGATCGCCGAGTCCGAGTCTGTGATGGCGCTCATCGAGCGGGGAAAGGCTGATGGACAGATCGCCGGCGATGACGTGCGTCGGGCCTTCGAAGCCGACCAGATTCCGCCGACCCAGTGGAAGAATGTTCTGCGCAGCCTCAACCAGATCCTCGAGGAAGAGGGTGTGACGCTGATGGTCAGTGCCGCGGAGTCACCGAAGCGCACCCGCAAGAGCGTCGCAGCGAAGAGCCCGGCCAAGCGCACCGCCACCAAGACGGTCGCGGCCAAGACGACCGTGACCACCACCAGGACCGTCGCCGCCTCCGCGGCCCCGGCCGAGAGTGTGGACGTGTCGGCCGACGAGGCCGACGACGCCCCCAAGAAGGCCGTCGCCAAGAAGGCGGCCGTGAAGAAGACCGCCGCCAAGAAGACGGTGGCCAAGAAGACCGCGGCGAAGAAGACCGCCGCCAAGAAGGGCGACGACGAGGAAGCCGTCGAGGGCGACGAGCTCCTCGAGGACGCCGCGCCCGGCAAGGGCGACGACGAGGAGCCCGAGGGCGAGAGCAAGGGCTTCGTCCTGTCCGACGAGGACGAGGACGACGCTCCGGCCCAGCAGGTCGCCGTCGCCGGAGCCACCGCGGACCCGGTCAAGGACTACCTGAAGCAGATCGGCAAGGTCCCGCTCCTCAACGCCGAGCAGGAGGTCGAGCTCGCCAAGCGCATCGAGGCCGGCCTGTTCGCCGAGGACAAGCTGGCGAACGCGGACAAGCTCGCGCCGAAGCTCAAGCGCGAACTGGAGATCATCGCCGAGGACGGCCGCCGCGCCAAGAACCACCTCCTGGAGGCCAACCTCCGTCTGGTGGTCTCGCTGGCCAAGCGCTACACCGGTCGCGGCATGCTCTTCCTGGACCTCATCCAGGAGGGCAACCTCGGCCTGATCCGTGCGGTCGAGAAGTTCGACTACACCAAGGGCTACAAGTTCTCCACGTACGCCACCTGGTGGATCCGTCAGGCGATCACCCGCGCCATGGCCGACCAGGCCCGCACCATCCGTATCCCGGTGCACATGGTCGAGGTCATCAACAAGCTCGCGCGCGTCCAGCGCCAGATGCTCCAGGACCTGGGCCGCGAGCCCACCCCGGAGGAGCTGGCCAAGGAGCTCGACATGACCCCGGAGAAGGTCATCGAGGTCCAGAAGTACGGCCGCGAGCCGATCTCGCTCCACACCCCCCTGGGTGAGGACGGCGACAGCGAGTTCGGTGACCTCATCGAGGACTCCGAGGCGGTCGTGCCGGCCGACGCGGTCAGCTTCACGCTCCTCCAGGAGCAGCTGCACTCGGTGCTCGACACCCTGTCCGAGCGTGAGGCGGGCGTGGTCTCCATGCGCTTCGGCCTCACCGACGGCCAACCGAAGACCCTGGACGAGATCGGCAAGGTCTACGGCGTGACCCGCGAGCGGATCCGCCAGATCGAGTCCAAGACCATGTCGAAGCTGCGCCACCCGTCGCGTTCGCAGGTGCTGCGCGACTACCTCGACTAGGTCGCGTTCGTCCGTACGGCATCAAGGGCCCGTTCTCCTTACGGAGGCCGGGCCCTTGCACGTTTCACCGGGTGCGGCGGGTGGCGCCCTGGCTGACGCTGGGTGTGCTTGTGTCACCGAGAGTCAGGAGACCGTATGCCCCGCTGCATCGCCCGGGCCGTCTCAGGGGCGGCCGCCCTTGGGGTCATCGCACTGGGGGCGCCGCTGCCCGCGGCCGCCGACGAGGTCGTCATCGGTGGGCAGCCCGTCAAGATCTCGGACAGCCCCTGGGTGGTGGCGCTGTCCAGCCGTGACCGGTTCGGAGGTACGCGCGCGGGCCAGTTCTGCGGGGGAGTGGTGGTGGGTCCCACCACCGTGCTCACCGCGGCCCACTGTCTGCGCAGCGACGTCCTGGGCGCGGACGTGTCGAAGGTGCGGGACCTCACGGTCATCGCGGACCGCACCGAGCTGCGCTCGACCGCGGGCGAGGAGATCCCGGTGAGCGCCACCTGGACCAACCCCGGCTACGACCCGGGGACCAACGCGGGCGACCTGGCGGTCCTGACCCTGTCCCGGCCGCTTCCCGCGGCCTCCGCGATCCCGGTGGCCGCGACGGGCGACCCGAGCTACCGGGCCGGCACCCGCGCCACGGTCTACGGCTGGGGCGACACCTCGGGCGGGGGCAGCTATCCGACGGCGCTGCGGGCGGCGCCCGTGTCCGTCCTGTCGGACGCGGCCTGTACGCGCGCCTACCCGCCGAACTCGGACGGGACGTACGAGGCGTCCACCATGCTGTGCGCAGGCGATTCCAGGGGCGGCCACGACGCTTGTCAGGGCGACAGCGGCGGCCCGCTGGTGGCCCAGGGACGACTCATCGGCCTCGTGTCGTGGGGCAACGGCTGCGGGCAGGCCGACAGCCCCGGGGTCTACACGCGGGTGTCGGCCATCGCCAGGCCCGCGGGCGGCTGACCGGACGGGCCCGGCGTCCGGACATGAGAACGGGCGGCCACTCCCCCTGCACGGGGAGTGGCCGCCCGTCGCCGGTCCTGGACCGGCCCTGGCTCGTCGTGATGCGAGGTCTCAGTGGTCCTCGTCGCCTGCGGACTCGGGCACCGCCGTGAGGCGGTCCGTCTCGTCCTGTATGTCAGCGGCGATCTTCTTCAGCTCCGGCTCGAACTTACGTCCGTGATGAGCACAGAAGAGCAGTTCGCCGCCGCTGGTCAGGACTACGCGAAGGTAGGCCTGTGCGCCGCAGCGGTCGCAACGGTCGGCGGCCGTCAGGGGGCTCGCGGGGGTCAGAACAGTAGTCACGTCGCCTCTTCTCTAGCTCGACGAGCTGTCGTACCAGGGTCAACATCCAACCAGGCCGAAAACGTTCCCGCTCGTGGCTTTTCCTCGAAAGTTCTTGGTCAAGGTGGCTGTCTGCTGCCGGTTGGCGGCGAATGAGCCGTATTGCGGAGCTTTACGGGTTTCGCGTTGCTTGTCTTGTTTGGCCCTCCCGGCGGGGTTGCCGGTTGTTCATGAGGACGTGCCCGGAGCCTAAATGGTTCATGCCTGAATGGGAACGTGATATCCGCATCACCCCAACGAGGGATCGAACATGTTTGCGACGCTGGACTAGCATGAGGATTCGCGAGGGTTGCGTGACAACGGCTCTACCAGGCCTCGGTACCCTCTGACCGGCGACCGACGCCGGCCCCTTACCCATCGGGGGCGCAATTGAAATTCAGCGAGGAGCGAACTGCGTGACCGCCGAGACGTCCGTTCCGTCCACTGCGCTGCTGAGCGGGGCAGACCGCGACGGCTCCAACTACACCGCTCGGCATCTGCTCGTACTCGAAGGCCTCGAAGCCGTCCGCAAGCGGCCCGGCATGTACATCGGGTCCACGGACAGCCGCGGCCTGATGCACTGCCTCTGGGAGATCATCGACAACTCCGTCGACGAGGCCCTGGGCGGCCATTGCGACCACATCGAGGTGATCCTGCACGACGACGCCTCCGTCGAGGTGCGGGACAACGGCCGGGGCATCCCCGTCGACGTCGAGCCCAAGACCGGGCTCTCGGGCGTCGAGGTCGTCATGACCAAGCTCCACGCCGGCGGAAAGTTCGGCGGCGGCTCCTACGCAGCCTCCGGCGGCCTGCACGGCGTGGGCGCCTCCGTGGTCAACGCGCTCTCGGCCCGCCTGGACGTCGAGGTCGACCGGGGGACCACCCACGCGATCAGCTTCCGGCGCGGCGTCCCCGGCATCTTCACCGAGCAGGGGCCCGACGCGCCCTTCGACCCGGGCAACGGGCTGCTCAAGGGCAAGCGCGTCCCCAAGGGCCGCACCGGCACCCGCATCCGGTACTGGGCGGACCGCCAGATCTTCCTGAAGGACGCGAAGCTGTCGCTGGACACGCTGTACCAGCGGGCGCGGCAGACGGCGTTCCTGGTGCCGGGTCTGACGATCGTGGTCCGGGACGAGCGGGGACTCGACGGAGAGGGAAAGACGGAGGAGACGTTCCGGTTCGACGGCGGGATCAGCGAGTTCTGCGAGTACCTGGCGCAGGACAAGGCCGTCAACGACGTCCTGCGGCTGTCCGGCTCGGGGACCTTCAAGGAGACCGTCCCGGTCCTGGACGACCGCGGTCACATGACACCGACGGAGGTCACCCGTGAGCTGGGCGTGGACATCGCGCTGCGCTGGGGCACCGGCTACGACACGAACCTGAAGTCGTTCGTGAACATCATCGCCACGCCCAAGGGCGGCACCCACGTCTCCGGGTTCGAGCGGTCGGTGACCAAGACCGTGAACGAGGTGCTGCGGTCGGTGAAGATGCTGCGGGTCGCCGAGGACGACGTCGTCAAGGACGACGCCCTCGAAGGCCTCACCGCGGTCGTCACGGTGCGGCTGGCGGAGCCGCAGTTCGAGGGCCAGACCAAGGAGGTCCTGGGTACCTCGGCCGCCAACCGGATCGTCGCGAACGTCGTCGCCAAGGAGCTGAAGGCGTTCCTGACCTCGACGAAGCGGGACGACAAGCAGCAGGCCCGGGCCGTGATGGAGAAGATCGTCGCCGCCGCGCGGACGCGGATCGCGGCCCGTCAGCACAAGGAGGCGCAGCGCCGTAAGACGGCCCTGGAGTCCTCCTCGCTGCCGGCGAAGCTGGCGGACTGCCGCAGTGACGACGTGGAGCGCAGTGAGCTGTTCATCGTCGAGGGCGACTCGGCGCTGGGGACGGCGAAGCTGGCCCGCAATTCGGAGTTCCAGGCGCTGCTGCCGATCCGGGGGAAGATCCTCAACGTTCAGAAGGCGTCGGTCTCCGACATGCTGAAGAACGCGGAGTGCGGGGCGATCATCCAGGTCATAGGAGCCGGGTCGGGCCGTACCTTCGACATCGACGCCGCCCGCTACGGCAAGATCGTCCTGCTGGTGGACGCCGATGTGGACGGGGCGCACATCCGGATCCTGCTGCTGACGCTGTTCCAGCGCTACATGCGGCCGATGGTGGAGGCGGGCCGGGTGTTCGCCGCGGTGCCGCCGCTGCACCGCATCGAGCTGGTCCAGCCGAAGAAGGGCCAGGACAAGTACGTGTACACGTACTCGGACAACGAGCTGCGCAGCACCCTGCTGGAGTTCCAGCGCAAGAACGTCCGCTACAAGGACACCATCCAGCGCTACAAGGGCCTGGGTGAGATGGACGCCGACCAGCTCGCCGAGACCACCATGGACCCCCGCTTCCGCACCCTGCGACGGATCAACATCGGGGACCTGGAAGCCTCCGAGCAGGTCTTCGACCTCCTCATGGGCAACGAAGTCGCGCCCCGCAAGGAGTTCATCACCAGCTCCGCCGCCACCCTGGACCGCTCACGCATCGACGCCTGAGACCGGTCCCCCAGGGCCTGACGAGCGCCGGTCCGCGGAGCTCCCGCGGACCGGCGCTCGCCGTCTCCACCCACGGGTGGAGAGCAAACCTCCACCCGCGATCCACCCCTGGCCCGATGCGTCTGACCAGGTCGTTTCCGTAGCGTCGTAGATGTACGGAGGAGCCGGACCCCGGCTTCTCGTCCGTTTCGTCTTCTCGTCCTCCGGAGGCTTCGATGTCCGCGCTCAACGTGCTGGTGGCAGTCGCGGTGGTGGCGCTGATCCTGGTCCGCCAGTTCAAGCCGCAGCAGCTCGGAGGCTCCGGCCGCAAGTGGTGGGTGGTGCCCGCCGTTCTGGCGTTCTTCGCCGTGAAGGACGGCGGGCTCATCGACCAGCACCACCAGGCCGGGTCCGTCACCCTGCTCGGCGCCGAGCTCGTCACCGGTGTGCTCATGGGCGTCGGCTGGGCCTGGACGTCGCGGATATGGACCGAGCCCGACGGCACGGTGTGGTCCCGCGGCACCAAGGCGACCGCCGGGATCTGGGTCCTCGGCATAGCCCTGCGGGTCGGACTCGCCGCCCTCGGCGCCCTGGCCGGGATCCACATGGGCACCGGCGCCATCCTGCTGGCGCTCGCCGCCTCCCTGATCGTCCGCGGCGGCATCCTGATGTGGCGGGCCCAGCCGGCCCTCGCGTCGTACGGTACTGCTGCCGCAAGCCCCGCCCCGCAGGTGTGGAAGGACCGCGTGTGACCCTGGAGACCTGGCTCGGCTGGCCTTCGCGGGAAGCACTTGCCCGCGAAGGCCTCACGCGTGCCAGACGCAATCTCGCCCGGGCCATCCGGGCCGTGGTGTTCACCGCCCTGCTCTGGTCCACGCTCACCGAAGAGCACGCGCCGGGAGGCTGGGCGTGGGTGGGCGGCATCGCTCTCGTCCTCGGCTGCGCCCTGCTGGGCCGGGCGTTCTTCCGCTTCACCTACGACCACCGGCTCTGGCCCTCGTTGGCCGCGCTGGTGCTGGTCATGGGCGGCGCGGCCGGGGCCAGGGCGGCGGGCTGGCCGGTGCTCGCCCTGGTCATGTTCTGCGGCTGCGCGGTGACCGCCCTGGGACGGCTGCCGCTGGGAGCCGCCGTCCCCTGCACCGCGGTGGCCCTCGCGGCGTACTCCCTTGTCAACAACGACAATTGGCTGACCACCGTGGTGACCGTGGCCGGGCTCGGGCTCGCCGGATATGTGCTGCGCCTCGACGCGGAGGCCCGCGGCAGCGCCCAGCGGCTCCTCGCCCAGGAGCGGGCGGCGCGGGCCGCCGAGGCGGAGTCGGCCGCGCTCGGCGAGCGGGCCAGGATCGCCCGCGAGATCCATGACGTACTGGCCCACAGCCTCTCGGCGCAGCTGGTGCACCTGGAGGCGGCGCGGCTGCTGATCGAGCGGGAGCCTCCCGGGGAGTTCCGGGAGAAGATCCTCGAACGGGTGGTGGCCGCCCGGGGCATGGCGCGCGAGGGGCTCGCCGAGACGCGCCAGGCGCTGTCCGCGCTGCGCGGCGAGATGACCCCGGTGGAGGACTTCCTGCAGGCACTGATCGAGGGAGCCGGCGTCGGCTCCGGTTTCGCCCAGGGCACCGGCGTTCAGGTCGCGGGCGAGCGCAGGGCGCTGCCCGCGGAGGCCTCGCAGGCCGTGCGCAGGGTGGCTCAGGAGGCCCTGACCAATGTGCGCAAGCACGCGCCGGGTGCGGCCGTCGCCGTGCGTCTTGAGTACCTGCCCGATGAAGTCGCCCTGGAAGTACGGGACTCGGGCGGGCGCAAGCGGGCGGGGGAGCTCGCTGTCAGTGGCTGCGGTTACGGTCTTCTGGGGATGAGGGAGCGCGCCGAACTGCTCGGCGGCACCCTGGAGGCCGGGCCGGATGAGGAGGGCTTCGTGGTGAGACTGAGGGTGCCCGCATGAGCGGGAACGGGCCCGAGGCAGGGGCGGGGGCACGGGGGACGATCAAGGTGGTCGTGGCCGACGACCAGTCCGTGGTGCGCGAGGGCATCGTGATGCTGCTCGGGCTGCTCCCCGGCATCGAGGTCATCGGCTCGGCGCGGGACGGCGAGGAGGCGGTCGCCCTCACCGGCCGGCTGGCACCGGACATCGTCCTGATGGACCTGCGCATGCCGCGCTGCGACGGCGTCGAGGCGACCCGCCGCATCCGCGCCGAGCATCCCGGCACCGAGGTGGTGATCCTGACGACGTACGCCGACGACGACTCGCTCTTCCCCGCCCTGCAGGCCGGGGCGCGGGGCTATCTGACCAAGGACGCCGGGGGAGACGAGATCGTCAAGTCGATACAGGACGTGCTGGCCGGGCAGGCGGGCCTCGCCCCCTCCGTCCAGCGCCGCCTCCTGGAGCGCGTGACGGCGCCGCCGCCCGCCCCCGCCGCGCCGGCCGAGCTGCCCGACGGGCTCACCACGCGCGAGGGCGAGGTGCTCGGGCTCGTCGCGGAGGGGATGTCCAACTCCGAGATCTCCCACGCCCTGCACATCTCGACGGCCACGGTGAAGACGCACATCAACAACATCTTCGGCAAGACGGGCATGCGCGACCGCGCCCAGGCCGTGCGCTACGCCTACCGGCACGGACTGTCCCGGCCGCCGGGCAGTTCCCACCCCTGATGAGGGATCTTCGTCACCTAATGGGGTGAAGTGGGCGGCATACGGAGGCTCAGGGCCTCCCGCTCTGCCCATCCTTGGGCACGCGGCCGAACGGGGCCGTGGGCAAGGAGAGTTGTTCGGTGGAGAAGCAGGAGGGGCGTGATCCCGCGGCGGCGCGGATCGACGACCCCTGGTACGACGCCCTGGCCTCCGGCTGGGGCGAACTGGACGGTGAGCCGGCGTCCGCGACCGTGCCCGCCCAGCAGCGCGCGGACGGGGGAGAACGCCTCAGCCCGGCGGAGATCTACCTCGAAGTGCACCGCAGCGCGGCCTTCCAGGAGGTGCGACGCCGCTACCGCCGGTTCGTCGTCCCGGCCACGGCCGCCTTCTTCGCCTGGTACCTCGCCTATGTGATCACCGCGGTGAGCGCCCCCGGTCTCATGTCGCGGCCGGTGGCCGGTGCGGTGAACGTGGCGATGGTCGCCGGGCTGGCGCAGTTCCTGTCCACCTTCCTGCTGACCTGGGCGTACGCCCGCCACGCACGGCTGCGCCGGGACCGGGCCGCGCTGGAGTTGCGCTGGGTGGTGTTCGAGCAGAACCAGCAGAACCAGAACGGGCGCACCGCCCCGCCCGGCCCCGGCGTCAACGGCAGCCGGCCCGCTCGGGGCGACCAGCACGCGCGTCGGCCCGAACCGGGTCGTGGGGCCCGGCGCAACGACGGACAGGGAACGACACGGGGAGCCCACAGGTGATCGTCGGCGGGGACCATCAGACTCTGGCGCTGCTGCTGTTCAGCGCGTTCGTGGCGGCCACGCTCGCCATCACCACCTGGGTGAGCCGCAACCGGCACGGCTCTGCCGAGGAGTTCTACACCGGGGGGCGGCTCTTCTCCCCCCTGGAAAATGGTTTTGCCATCGCGGGCGACTACATGTCGGCCGCCTCCTTCCTCGGTATCTCCGGGCTGATCGCGCTGTTCGGCTACGACGGGATGCTGTACTCGGTCGGGTTCCTCGTCGCCTGGCTCGTCGTGCTGTTCCTGGTCGCCGAACTGGTCCGCAACTGCGGCAAGTTCACGCTCGCCGACGTGGTCGCGGCCCGGATGAGCGAGCGCCCGGTGCGGATCGCCGCGGGAACTTCCTCGGTCACCGTGTCCGTTCTCTATCTGGTGGCGCAGATGGTCGGCGCGGGCAGCCTGGTCGCCCTCCTGCTCGGCGGCACCAGCGACGCCGCGCGGAACTGGACGGTCATCGGGGTCGGCGCCCTGATGGTGGTCTATGTGTCGCTCGGCGGGATGCGGGCCACCACCTGGATCCAGATCGTGAAGGCCGTCCTGCTCATGGCCGGCACGATCACCCTCACCGTGCTGGTGCTGCTGCGCTTCCACGGCAACATCGACGCGCTGCTCGACTCGGCGGCCGACCACAGCGGCCACGGAAGGGAGTTCCTCGCCCCCGGCCTCAAGTACGGCGGTGACTGGACGGCGCGGTTCGACTTCATCAGCCTGGGCCTGGCCCTGGTTCTGGGTACGGCCGGGCTGCCGCACATCCTGTCGCGCTTCTACACCGTTCCGACCGCGCGGGCGGCCCGCCGCTCGGTCGTCTGGTCCATCGGACTCATCGGCGGCTTCTACCTGATGACGATCGTGCTCGGCTTCGGCGCGGCCGCGCTGGTCGGCTCGGCCGAGGTCAAGGCGTCGAACCCGGCGGGCAACACGGCCGTCGCGCTGCTCGCCTACGACCTGGGAGGCGGAGCGGGGTCCACCGGCGGGACGGTCCTCTTCGCCGTGGTCGCCGCCGTCGCCTTCGCGACCATCCTCGCCGTGGTCGCGGGCATCACCCTGGCGTCCTCGGCGTCCGTGGCCCACGACCTGTACGCCTCGCTCCGGCGCCGGCACGCGAAGCAGCGCAGCGAGGTGGCGGTGGCCCGGGTCGCCTCGGTGGGGATCGGGGCAGTGGCCATCGGCCTCGGTCTGCTCGCCCGGGACCTCAACGTGGCGTTCCTGGTGGGCCTGGCCTTCGCGGTGGCCGCCTCGGCGAACCTGCCGGTGCTGCTCTACTCCCTGTTCTGGGGGAACTTCACCACGCGCGGGGCCGTGTGGTCCGTGTACGGAGGCCTGGTCCCGGCGCTGTTCCTGGTCCTGGTCTCGCCGGTCGTCTCCGGCAGCCCCGAATCGCTGTTCCCCGGCGTGGACTTCCAGTTCTTCCCGCTGCAGAACCCGGGCCTCGTCTCCATCCCGCTGGGTTTCCTCGCGGGCTGGCTCGGCACGGTGACGTCGCGTGAGGTGCCGGATGAGGTGGGGTATGCGGAGGCGGAGGTGCGGGCCCTGACGGGTGCGGGGGCTGTCTAGGCCCCCTGCGCCCCGACCCCCCGGGGCTCCGCCCCGGCCCCGCGGGGTTTGCCCTCCGGCCCGCCCGTGACTCGGGGTTGGTTGGGTTCCGGCTCCCTGGGGCTGCGCCCCAGACCCCGGGGGGTTTGCCCTCCCTCCCGCCCGTGCGGCGGGTTGTATCGGCTGAGCCCTGGGGCTGCGCCCCAGACCCCTGCGGGGGCTCTGCCCCCTGCACCCCCGTTCGCGCCTGAACGGCGCTCGTCCTCAAACGCCGGACAGGCTGAAGGTGCCCCAGCACCGGTATGGCCAGGGGCGCGGGGAACTGCGCGACCAGCCACCCACGGTCCGCAGCCGAGAAGGGTTTTGGGGGCGCGGGGAACTGCGCGATCAGCCGCCCACGGCGGGCGGACGAGGGCGCTTTCGGGGGGCGCGGGGAACTATGCGCATGGCGCCCACGGTCCTCACCCTCAAGGGGAGTTGGGAGGCGAGCCCCCACAGGGGGTTGGAGGTGCAGGCCCCTCCACACGGGGCCAGGGGGTTGGAGGTGCAGGCCCCCAAACGGGGCCAGGGGCCAGGGGGTTGGAGGTGCAGGCCCCTCCACACGGGGCCAGGGGGTTGGAGGTGCAGGCCCCCAAACGGGGCCAGGGGCCAGGGGGTTGGAGGTGCAGGCCCCCAAACGGGGCCAGGGGCACAGGCCCTCGCACGGGCTGCCTGGGGTGCAGGGCACGGCGGCCGGTTGGGGATGCAGGGTGGCGTGGCGCGGGACCAGGGGTGGGGGCCTCACACCGCCCAGGCGTATCGGTGTTCGGGGCGGCCCGTTTCGCCGTAGCGGAGGGTCAGGCACAAGCGGCCCGACTGTTCGAGGAGGCGCAGATAGCGCTGGGCCGTCGAGCGGCTCAGGCCGGTGCGGTCGGCGACCTCGTGGGCCGACAGCGGATGATCCGCGGAGTGCAGCACCTCGCGGATCAGCTCGGCCGTCGGTACCGAGTGACGGCTCGGCAAGCCGGTGCGCAGGGCCGCGAAGATCCGGTCGACCTGATCCTGGTCCTGGGCCGCGCACGGCCCGTCGCCGGCGCCGGTGGCCCGGTCCACCGTGCGCCGCAGCGTCGCATACGAGTCGAGCTTGGCCCGCAGCCCCGCGAAGCTGAACGGCTTGACCAGGTAGTGCAGTGCGCCGTGACGCATCGCGGCCTGGACGGTCGCCACATCGCTCGCGGACGTCACCATGATCACGTCACTGCGGTGGCCCCGCTCCCGCATCCGGCGCACCAGGCTGAGCCCGGTCTCGTCGGGCAGGAAGTGGTCGAGCAGCACCAGGTCGATCCGCCGGCGCTCCAGCGCGGCCAGTGCCTGGGCGGCACTGTGCGCACGCGCCACGACACGGAATCCGGGAACCTTCCCGACGTACGCCGCGTTGATCTCGGCGACACGGAAGTCGTCGTCCACGACCAGGACGTCGATCAAGGCGCTCTCCTCACTTCCCCCGCAGGCGGGGCGGCTGCTCCCCGGCGGGACCCCGCAGTTGTATCGCGCGCAAAACGAGCACAACAGGGGTCAGCGCGCAGAAGTGTGTCCAGCGCACACAAGGCTGACGCACCGGCGCGGGCCGCACCTACGGTCCCGCTCCATGAACACTGACACCAGCCCCGCCATCGAGCTGAGGGGCGCCGGCAAGGCGTTCCGTACGCCGTCGGGGGCGCTGCACACCGCCGTACGCGACCTTGATCTGACCGTCGGGCAGGGCGAGTTCGTGGCCGTCGTCGGCCCCACCGGCTGCGGGAAGTCCACCACGCTGACCCTGGTGAGCGGCCTGGACGAGCCCACCGAGGGCGAGGTGCTGGTGGCCGGGGAGCCGGTCGAGGGCATCGGCGACCAGGTGGGTTTCGTCTTCCAGCAGGACGCCGTCTTCCCCTGGCGCACCGTGCTGTCCAACGTCATGGCGGGCCCGCGCTTTCGCGGCGTACCGAAGGCCGAGGCGAAGGAGGCGGCCCGGGCCTGGCTGTCCCGGGTCGGCCTCTCGGCCTTCGAGGACCGCTATCCGCACCAGCTCTCCGGCGGTCAGCGCAAGCGGGTCGCACTCGCCGCGACCTTCGTCAACGACCCCCGGATCCTGCTGATGGACGAGCCGTTCTCGGCGCTCGACGTGCAGACCAGGGCCCTCATGTCGGACGAGCTCCTCGATCTGTGGTCCGGCACCGGGGCGTCCGTCGTGTTCGTCACGCACGACCTGGAGGAGTCCATCGCGCTGGCCGACCGGGTCGTCGTGATGACCGCGGGACCCGCCACCGTGAAGCGGATCTTCGACATCGACCTGCCGCGGCCGCGCAAGGTCGAATCGGTCCGCCTGGAGCCGCGGTTCGTCGAGATCTACCGCGAGATCTGGGAATCGCTCGGCGAAGAGGTCCGCATCACCCGGGAGCGGGGTGCCGCCGATGTCGCCTGACACCGCCGCCGCGGTCGTGGTCAAGGCCGGAACCCGCACCCAGGAGCGCGCCCGGGCCGCCCGCAACCGCCGGTACCTCGTGCAGGGCAGCCGGGTGCTGCTGCTCGCCCTGGTCGTCGCGCTCTGGGAGATCCTGGCCCGCGCCGAGGTCATCGATCCGTTCAACTTCTCGATGCCGTCCGCCATTTGGGACCAGATCCGGGAGTGGGCCGTGCACGGCACGGCACAGGGCCCGCTCTGGGAACAGGTCTGGTACACCCTCTACGAGGCGCTGCTCGGCTGGGTCCTGGGGGTGACGGCGGGCGTCGTCCTCGGCATCACGCTGGGCCGCATCCGCTTCCTCGCCGATGTCCTCGGCCCGTACATCAAGGTGCTCAACGCGATACCGCGCATCGTCCTGGCACCCATCTTCCTGATCTGGTTCGGACTCGGCCCGGCCTCGAAGGTCGCCTCCGCCGTCGTCCTCGTCTTCTTCCCGGTCTTCTTCAACGCCTTCCAGGGAGCCCGAGAGGTCGACCGGAACCTGGTGAACAACGCCCGCATCCTGGGCGCGAGCAACCGCCGGGTCACGCTTCAGGTGGTCGTTCCCTCGGCGACCTCCTGGATCTTCACCAGCCTCCACGTCAGCTTCGGCTTCGCGCTCATCGGCGCGATCGTCGGCGAGTACATCGGGGCGACCCGGGGGCTCGGCCTGCTGGTGGCGGCCTCGCAGGGGACGTTCAACGCGGCCGGGGTGTACGCGGCGATGGCGATCCTCGCGGTCGTCGCCCTCTGCACCGAGGGGCTGCTCACCTTCGCCGAACGCCGGTTGTTCCGCTGGCGCCCCGCCGAGCCGGGCGCCGAGCGCTGACCCCGCCTCCACCCCGTTTTCCGTACGCCACCCACGATCACAGGGACGTGATGATCATGCCAAGCAGCCCCGCCACCCCGCCGAGCGCCTCCAACTCGCCCACCGCGCAAGCCCGTTCGCGACGCAGCCTCGCCGTGCACGGCCTGCGCAACGCGCCGTCGGCCGTCGTGGCGGGCGGGCTCTGCGTCGCGCTCCTGATGACGCTGTCCGGATGCGGCGGCGACTCCGCGTCGGACGCCAAGAGCGCGTCCGGCGAGGCCACGGTGAAGGTGATGGTGGGCGGCCTCGACAAGGTCATCTATCTGCCCGCGATGCTGACCCAGCAGCTCGGCTACTTCAAGGCCGAGGGCCTGAAGGTGGAGCTGCTCACCGAACCGGCCGGCGTGCAGGCCGAGACCGCCCTGATCTCGGGCGACGTCCAGGGTGCCGTCGGCTTCTACGACCACACCCTCGATCTCCAGGTCAAGGGGAAGAAGGTGGAGTCGGTGGTGCAGTTCTCGCACGCGCCGGGCGAGGTGGAGGTCGTCTCCAACCAGGCCGCGGGCAGCATCGCCTCGCCCAAGGACTTCAAGGGCAAGAAGCTCGGTGTCACCGGTCTCGGCTCTTCCACGGACTTCCTCACCAAGTACCTCGCGGTGCGGGACGGCGTGAAGACGAGTGAGTTCACGCCGGTCGCGGTGGGGGCGGGGCAGACGTTCATCGCCGCGCTGAAACAGGGCTCCATCCAGGGCGGCATGACCACCGATCCGACGGTCGCCACCCTCGTGGACCAGAAGCTGGGCAAGGTCCTGATCGACATGCGGACGCCCGAGGGCTCGCAGGCGGCCCTCGGTGGCCCGTACCCGTCGTCGAGCCTGTACATGAACGCGGACTGGGTCCAGAGTCACCGGCAGACGGTCCAGAAACTGGTCAACGCCCTGGTGAAGACGCTGCGTTGGATGTCGGCACACAGCGCGGAGGAGATCGCGGCGAAGATGCCCGCCGACTACGCGCAGGGCGGCAAGGCCCTCTACGCCCAGTCGATCAAGAGCACGCTGCCGATGTTCACCAAGGACGGCGTCATGCCCGCGAACGGCCCGGAAACGGTCGAGAAGGTGCTCAAGGCGTTCAACCCCAACCTCAAGTCCGCCAAGGTCGATCTGTCGCAGACCTACACGACGGAGTTCGTGAAGAAGGCCCCGCAGAGCTGAGCCGCCGGTCCGCCCGATTCCCCGCTCCGCACGCGCTCACGCTCCGCACGCGCTCATGAACCGCTCGGGCGCGTGAACCGCTCGGGCGCGTGAACCGCCCGGGCGCCGCCCCGCCTAGAGCGACGCCGCCCACGCATAGCGGTGCTCCGGCCGGCCCGTCTCGCCGTAGCGCAGTCCCAGGCGTACGCGGCCGGCCCGCTCCAGGAGTTTCAGATAGCGCTGGGCGGTCTGACGGCTCACCCCGGCCCGCTCCGCGATCTCCTGGGCCGACAGCGGACCGTCGGCCTCCTTCAGGACCCGGCGCAACAGGTCGGCCGTGGTGGGGGAGTGGCCCTTGGGGAGGTCGGGTTCGGCGGGTACGGAAAGCGCGCCGAAGATGCGGTCCACCTCCGCCTGTTCGGCCTCGCCGCCGCCGTCCAGGGTGCGGCGCAGCACCGCGTACGCCTCCAACTTGGTCCGCAGGCCGGCGAAGTTGAACGGCTTCACCAGGTACTGGAGGGCGCCCTGGCGCATCGCCGCCTGCACCGTGGCGATGTCCCGGGCCGCCGTCACCATGATCACGTCGGTCTGGTGGCCGAGCCTGCGCAGCTCCCGTACGAAGGCCAGTCCGTTCTCGTCGGGCAGGTAGTGGTCGAGGAGCACCAGGTCCACCGGGCGCTCGGCGATCCGGGCGAGCGCCTCCGCGGCCGAATGCGCCTGGGCGACCACCCGGAATCCGGGAACCTTCCGGGTGTAGGCGGCATTGATGTCGGCGACCCGGGGGTCGTCGTCCACGACCAGGACGTCGATCATCGCGTTCTCGGCCGTCGCGTTCCCGGTCATCGGATTCCCGGTCGTCCGACCCTCGGTCATCGTCTCTCCTCCTCGACCGGCTGCCGAGCCGGACCCGGTGCCTCGTCCACTGTCGGCCCCGGCGCCTCGCCCGGTGCCGAGCCCGACACCTCGCCCAGCGCCTCGCTCAGCGCGTCCGGCAGCACCACGGTGAACTCCGCGCCGCCCTCGGGACTCGTCCCGACCCGCGCGCTGCCGCCCATCCGGTCCGCGAAGCGGCCGACCAGGGCGAGGCCCAGGCCGCGCTTGCCGTATGCGGGCGGCTCCTTCGTCGTCCAGCCCTCGGTGAAGACCAGCTCGCGCCGGGCGGCCGGGATGCCGGGGCCGTTGTCGCGGACCCGGACGACGACGGTTCGTCCCCGGGCGCTCAGCTCGACCTCGACCGCCGCGCCGGGCGCCCCGGCCGTTGCGTCGAGCGCGTTGTCGAGGAGGTTTCCGGTTACCGTGACCAGGCCGCGCGGGTCGACGAGCCGGTCGGGCAGGCCGGTGGCCGGGGACAGGCTCAGGGCGACCCCGCGTTCGGCCGCGACGGTGGCCTTGCCGACCAGGACCGCCGCCAGCAGCGGGTCCCTGACCTTCTCGGTGACCTGCTCGGCCGTCGCCCGGTGCACCCCCACGACCTCGGTGATGAACTCGACGGCCTCCTCGTGCAGCTCCAGTTCGAGCAGCCCGAGCAGGGTGTGCAGCCGGTTGGCGTGCTCGTGGTCCTGGGCGCGCAGCGCGTCGATCAGACCGCGCGTCGAGTCCAACTCACGCCCCAGGCGCTCCAGTTCGGTGCGGTCGCGCAGGGTGGCGACGGCGCCCCCGTCCTCGGTCGGCATCCGGTTGGCGACCAGGACCCGGTGACCGCGCACGGTCAGCAGGTCGGTGCCCTCGACCCGGCCCGCCAGCACGTCGGTCGTACGGCCCGCGCCGAGCACCTCGTCCAGGGCCCGGCCGCGGGCCTCGGGGCCGACGCCGAGCAGACGCATCGCCTCGTCGTTGAGCAGTCTGATCCGGCCGTCACGATCGAGCGCCACCACGCCCTCGCGGATGGAGTGCAGCATCGCCTCGCGTTCGGCGAGCAGCCCCGAGATGTCGGAGAACGCCAGGTCACGGGTCTGTCTGTGGATGCGGCGCGCGATCAGGTACGCGGCGAGTGCGCCGACCGCGAGGGCGCCGCCCGCGTAGGCGAGCAGGCCCGGGATCGCGTTCAGGAGCCTGGCCCGGACGCTGTCGTACTCGATGCCCACCGAGACGGCGCCCACGATCGTGCCGTCGGCCCGCCGCAGCGGGACCTTGCCCCGGGCCGAGCGGCCCAGGGTGCCGCTGTCGATCTCCATGACCTCGTGGCCCGCGATGGCGTCGGACGGGTCGGTCGAGACGGGACGGCCGATCTCCGCGGTCTCGGGGTGGGACCAGCGCACCCCGTGGGTGTCCATGACCACCACGTACTCGGCGTGGGTCGCCTGCCGGATGCGCTCCGCATCCCGCTGCACCGGCCCCGTGGGGGAGGGACGCGAGGCGAGGAGGTCGTCGGCGATCCGCGGCTGGGCGGCGGTCGACGCCGCGATGGCGAGGGCGCGACGCATGGCCTGGTCGTCGAGCTGGGCGCCGAGCGGGGCGAGGAAAAGACCGGTCGCGAGCACGGCGACCCCGGCGGCGATGGCCAGCTGCATCAGCAGCACCTGCGAGAACACCCGCCGGGGCCAGCCGAGGCGCAGCCGGCGCGCGGCCCTCCTGGGCGGTGGGGCGGTCATGGACAGGCACGTTAGACGGCCCGGGTCGCATCCCGAAATCCCCGGCGGTGCACCGGTTCCGGCCGACGAAAGTCGCTTGCGTTGTTTGCGGATATCTTGCGGGCGCCTGTCAGGTCGGCGAGAAAGCCGCAGCATGCGCGATGACAGGGCAGAAAGCGATCGTTCCGGTGCCCAGGACGGTTGTGGCCCGCGATATTCCGGGGCCGTCGCAGGGATGGACGCGCTAACACATCTCTGCAACTCTCTCACCGCTCAGCGCAAATTATGTAGTTCTTCCCTGCAGAAACCCTAGTCGTGCAGATCGGGGACACATGAGAACGCACCGTTGGAGAGGGCGAACGCGGATGAGGGCGCTCGCCGCGACACTCGCCACCAGCCTGTTCGTGATCGGTTGGCCCGCGCTCACCGCCTCGGCGGCCGGCGGACCGGACCTGGCCGCCGGAAAGCCCGCGGCGGCCTCCGGCGCGAACGGCAGCTACACCGCCAAGAACGTCACCGACGGCGACCAGTCCACCTACTGGGAGAGCGCGGGCAGCTCCTTCCCGCAGTGGGTGCAGGCCGACCTCGGCAGCACGAACAGCGTCGACGAGGTCGTCCTGAAGCTCCCCGCCGACTGGGGCGACCGCAAGGAGACCCTGTCCGTGCAGGGCAGCGCGGACGGCACGAGCTTCAGCACGCTGGTGGGCTCCACCGCGTACAGCTTCACGCAGGGCTCCGGGAACACGGTGAAGATAGGCTTCGCCGCCTCACAGGCCCGTTTCGTGCGCATCGACATCACGGCGAACACCGGCTGGCAGGCGGCCCAGCTCTCCGCCCTCGAAGTACACGCGGCGAACGGTTCGAGCAGCACCAACCTCGCCCTCGGCAAGACCCTCACCGCGAGCAGCAGCACCCAGACCTACGCGCCGGCCAACGCCAACGACGGCAACAAGGCGAGCTACTGGGAGAGCGCCAACAACGCCTTCCCGCAGTGGATCCAGGCCGACCTCGGCGCGACCGTGCCGGTCGACAAGGTGGTCCTCAAGCTGCCCGACGGCTGAGGCGCGCGCACCCAGACCCTCAAGCTCCAGGGCAGCGCCAACGGCACCGACTTCACGGATCTGACCGCCTCGCAGGGGTACGACTTCAACCCCGGCAACGGCCTCACCGTGCCCCTCGCGTTCAACGCGGTCACCACGCGCTACGTCCGCGTGCTGATCACCGCCAACACCGCCCAGCCCGGCGGCCAGCTCTCCGAGCTGGAGATCTACGGCCCGGCGGGCGGTGACACCCAGCCGCCGACCGCGCCCAAGAACCTGGCCTACACCGAGCCCGGCACCGGCCAGATCAAGCTGACCTGGGACGCGGCCACCGACAACACCGCAGTCACCGGCTACGACATCTACGTCAACGGCGAGCTGCGCACCAGCGTGGCAGGCAACGTCACCACGTACACCGACAGCCAGCCGGCGAGCGCCACGGTCGCCTACTACGTGCGGGCCAAGGACGCGACCGGCAACCAGTCGCCGAACAGCAACACCGTGACCCGCAAGGGCAGTTCGGGCGACACGCAGGCCCCGACCGCGCCCGGCTCGCTCGCCTACACCGAGCCGGCCGCCGGGCAGATCAAGCTCACCTGGGCGGCCTCCAGCGACAACGTGGGGGTCAGCGGGTACGACATCTACGCCGACAACCAGCTGCTCAAGACCGTGGCGGGCGATGTCACCACGTACACCGACAGCCGGCCGGCCACGGTGACCGTCTCCTACTACGTGCGGGCCAAGGACGCGGCCGGCAACCAGTCCGCAGCCAGCAACACCGTCACCCGCAACGGGACTTCGAGCGGTGACGGCTCCAACCTGGCGGTGGGCAAGCCGATCACGGCCTCTTCGTCCACCTTCACGTTCGTCGCCGAGAACGCCGACGACAACAACACGGCGACGTACTGGGAGAGCGCGCCGGGCGGCTATCCGAGCACCCTCACCGTCAAGCTCGGCGCCAACGCGGACACCAACACGGTGGTCCTGAAGCTCAACCCGGACAGCGGCTGGGGCAGGCGCACCCAGAACATCGAGGTGCTCGGGCGCGAACAGAGCGCGTCCGGCTACACCTCCCTGGTCGCGGCCAAGGACTACACCTTCGACCCGGCGAGCGGGAACACGGTGGCCATCCCCGTCACGGCCCGCATCGCCGACGTCCAGCTCAAGTTCACCTCCAACACCGGGGCGACGGGCGGCCAGATCGCGGAGTTCCAGGTCGTCGGGGTGCCCTCGCCCAACCCGGACCTGGAGGTCACCGCGCTGACGGCGGCCCCCTCCGCGCCGGTCGAGTCGGACGCCGTCACGCTGTCGGCGACCGTCCACAACAAGGGGACCAGCGCCTCGCCCGCCACCACCGTCGCCTTCCAGCTCGGCGGCTCCAAGGCGGCCACCGCGAACGTCGGCGCGCTCGCGGCCGGGGCCTCGCAGACGGTGAGCGCCTCGATCGGCACGCACGACGCGGGAACCTATCCGCTGAGCGCGGTCGTTGATCCGGACAACACCGTCATCGAGCAGAACGACACCAACAACAGCTTCACGGGCAGCCCCCTGGTCATCAAGCCGGTCGACTCCTGCGACCTGATCGCCTCCGGGGTCAACTGGACGCCGAGCGCCCCCTCGGCGGGCCAGGCGGTCGCCTTCTCCGTGACGCTGAAGAACCAGGGCACGCTGGCCTCGGCCGGCGGCAGCCACGCCATCACGCTCACCCTGCTCGACGACAAGGGCGCCACGGTGAAGACCCTCACCGGCGCGTACACCGGGACGCTCGCGCCCGGCGCCACCGCCGCCCCGGTGAGCCTCGGCAGCTGGACGGCCGCCAACGGCAAGTACACGGCGAAGGTGGTGATCGCGGACGACGCCAACGAACTTCCGGTCAAGCGCGTCAACAACACCAGCCAGCAGGCGTTCTTCGTCGGGCGCGGCGCCAACATGCCGTACGACACCTATGAGGCGGAGGACGGTGTGACCGGCGGCGGCGCCCAGGTCGTCGGGCCCAACCGCACCATCGGCGACCTCGCGGGCGAGGCGTCGGGCCGCAAGGCCGTGACCCTGAACTCCACCGGAAACTATGTGCAGTTCACGACGCGGGCCGACACCAACAGCCTGGTGACGCGCTTCTCCATCCCCGACTCGGCGGGCGGCGGCGGCACCAGCGCCAACCTGGACATCTACGTCGACGGCGTCTTCCGCAAGGCCATCGACCTGAGCTCGAAGTACATGTGGCAGTACGGCGCCGAGGCGAGCCCCAACAACTCGCCGGGCTCCGGCGGCCCGCGCCACATCTACGATGAGGCCAACGTCCTGCTCGGCGACACCGTGAAGGCGGGCAGCACCATCCGCCTCCAGAAGGACACCGCCAACTCCTCCACGTACGCCATCGACTTCATCAACCTGGAGCAGGTCACCCAGGTTCCCAACCCCGACCCGGCGGCCTATGCCGTGCCCGCGGGGACCGCCCAGCAGGATGTGCAGAACGCCCTGGACAAGGTGCGGATGGACACCACCGGCAAGCTCGTCGGCGTCTATCTGCCGCCCGGCACCTATGCCACCAGCAACAAGTTCCAGGTCTACGGCAAGGCCGTGAAGCTGGTCGGCGCCGGCCCCTGGTTCACCCGCTTCGCCACCCCGCCCGACCAGGAGAACACCGACGCCGGCTTCGACGTCCAGTCCTCCGCCAACGGCTCGTCCTTCACCGGATTCGGCTTCTTCGGCAACTACACCTCGCGCAACGACGGCCCCGGCAAGGTCTTCAACTGGTCGAACGTCGCCAACATGACGATCGACAACGTGTGGGTCGAGCACATGATGTGCCTGTACTGGGGCACCAACACCGACCACATCACCATCAAGAACACCCGGGTCCGCGACCTGTACGCGGACGGGATCAACCTCACCAACGGCAGCAGCGACAACACCATCAGCAATGTCGAGGCCCGCTCCACCGGCGACGACAGCTTCGCGCTGTTCCCCGCCACCGACATCAACAACGCGGACGAGACCGGCAACGTCTTCGAGAACCTCAGCGCCCTGCTCACCTGGCGGGCCGCGGGATTCGCCGTCTACGGAGGGACCGCCAACACCTTCCGCAACCTGTACGCGGCGGACATGCTGACGTATCCCGGACTGACCATCGGCACGCTGAAGTTCGGCTCCATCCCGGCCCTCGGCTTCGGGACGGATCCCACCACCTTCCAGGGCATATCGCTGGTGCGCTCCGGCGGCCACTTCTGGGGCGCGCAGGCGTTCGGTGCGCTGTGGATGTACTCGGCCGAGTACGCGTTCCAGGGGATCCGCATCACCGACCTGGACATCACCGACCCGACGTACTCGGGAATCATGTTCCAGACGAAGTACAACGGCAGCACGCCGCTCAATCCCATCAAGGACAGCGTGCTCACCAACGTGAGCATCAGCGGGGCGAAGCGGAGCGGGGACGCCTTCGACGCCAAGTCCGGCATCGGGATCTGGGCCAATGAGCTGCCCGAGCCCGGACAGGGTCCCGCCGTCGGCGAGGTCACGTTCAACAACCTCAAGCTGAGCGGCAACGCGCAGGACATCAGGAACACCACGTCCACCTTCAAGATCGACGTCAACCCGTAACGGAGGCCCGCCACGGCTGCCGCCCCGGAGCTCCCGGGGCGGCCTGCCGCATGCCCGCCGACGGGTCCGGACCCGCCCGCGTATCGGCGCGACATCAACGCAAACGGCTTGCATGGCTTGCGCTAGTCTTGCGCTCATGACGCGACGACTTGCTCAGGTGGCGAAGAAGGTTGGAGTCAGCGAGGCCACGGTCAGCCGGGTGCTCAACGGCAAACCGGGAGTCTCCGAATCCACCCGGCAGGCCGTGCTCACGGCGCTCGACGTGCTCGGCTACGAGCGCCCCACCCAGCTGCGCGGCGAACGCGCGCGCCTGGTCGGCCTGGTCCTGCCCGAGCTCCAGAACCCCATCTTCCCGGCGTTCGCCGAGGTCATCGGGGGAGCCCTCGCCCAGCAGGGCCTGACCCCGGTCCTGTGCACCCAGACCAAGGGCGGCGTCTCGGAGGCGGACTACGTCGACCTGCTCCTGCAGCAGCAGGTCTCCGGCGTGGTCTTCGCGGGCGGGCTCTTCGCGCAGATGGAGGCCCCGCACGGGCACTACCAGCAGCTCGCCGACCGCAAGGTGCCCGTCGTGCTCATCAACGCGGCCATCGAGCACCTCGACTTCCCCGTCGTCGCCTGCGACGACGCGGTGGCGATGGAACAGGCCTGGCGCCACCTGGCCTCCCTCGGCCACCAGCGCATCGGCCTGGTGCTCGGCCCGCCCGACCACGTCCCCTCGCGCCGCAAGCTGGACGCGGCCCGCGCGCTGGCCGCGACGGCCGGCACCGACTTCGCCGAGGACCGCGTCGAGCGCGCGATGTTCTCCCTGGAGGGCGGCCAGGCCGCGACCTCGCGCCTGCTGGAGCGCGGGGTGACCGGCATCATCTGCGCCAGCGACCCGCTCGCGCTCGGCGCCGTGCGGGCCGCCCGCCGGCGCGGTCTCGACGTGCCCCGCGACGTCTCCGTGGTGGGCTACGACGACTCCGCGTTCATGAACTGCACCGAGCCCCCGCTGACCACCGTGCGCCAGCCCATCGAGGCGATGGGCCGGGCCGCCGTCGAGCTGCTCTCCGCGCAGATCCAGGGCGGCGTGGTGCCCCCGGGCGAGCTGCTCTTCGAGCCCGAGCTCGTCGTGCGCGGCTCGACGGCGCAGGTGCCGCGCTAGCCGTTTGCGCGCAGCCGTCATCCAGCGCGCCGGGCGTTGCCGCCCGGCGCGCTGTTGCGTGCGCCCACCGCATCCCTTGCGTACAACGGACTGTCGAAGTTTTACGAAATTGGCGCGAGATATTGCGCAGTTGTGCCGCCGGTGGTTGAGTGTGCCGCGCCCCGCTGCCGTCAGCGACGGGCCTTCCACGCTCCTCCCGAAGGGGTCCTCCGATGAGACGCACCTCGTTCAGCCCCGCACGACAGATACGCCGCACGGCCGTCGGCGCCCTGGCCGGCGCCCTCGCCCTCACCGCCCTCGCCGCCTGCGGCACCAGCAGCAGCGACAGCGGCAACGGCGACAGCAAGCCCGGCACCGGATCGAGTGACCCCGCGGCCCCGCTCGACCCGAAGACCAAGGTGGACCTCACCATCGACTGCATGCCGCCGGCCGCGAAGGCCGCCGAGCTCAAGGAGTGGAAGCAGGACGTCGCGACGTTCAACCGGACGTACCCGAACGTCAAGATCGTCGGTAGGTCCACGCCCGGGCAGTGCGAGGAACCCCCGCGCTTCACCGCCGCGCTGAAGGCGAAGTCCCAACCGGACGTCTTCTACTCGTACTTCACCGACCTGCAGCAGGTCCTGGACAACAACGGCGCCGCCGACATCTCGGCCTACGTCACCGACAAGTCCGTCCCCGCCCTGAACAGCATCGACCCGGCCGTGATGGGGGTGTACAAGAAGGACGGCAAGATGTACGGCCTGCCCACGAGCAACTACCAGATGGGCATCATGATCAACCGGAAGCTGTTCCAGCGGGCCGGGCTCGACCCCGACAGGCCGCCCACCACCTGGGAGGAGGTCCGCACCGACTCGCAGGCCATCGCCAAGCTCGGAGGCGGCGTCTACGGCTACGGCGAGTACAGCGCCGAGAACACCGGCGGCTGGCACTTCACCGCCGCGATGTACAGCCTCGGCGGCGACGTGGTGGGCAGCGACGGAAGGGCCGCCTTCGACAACGCGACCGGCAAGCAGGTCCTCCAGCAGCTGCACGACATGCGCTGGACCGACCGGAGCATGAGCCAGACCCAGCTCCTGAAGTGGGGCGACCTCCAGAAGCAGATCACCGCCGACAAGCTCGGCATGTTCCTCGCCGCCCCCGACGACATCGCGTACATGGTCCAGCAACTCGGCGCCAAGTACGAGAACTTCGGCATGGGCCCGATCCCCGGCGGCAAGGCCACGCTCACCGGCGGCAACGGCTACATGATCAAGCAGGGCAGCTCGCCCGACAAGATCAAGGCCGCGATCGCCTGGCTCAACTTCAAGAACCTCAGCCCCGGCAAGGGCCAGTTCGAGTGGGCCCGCACCAAGGCCGACCAGCTGCCCGTCGGGGTGCCGCAGCCCAACTTCTTCACCGGTGACGTGAAGGCCGCCGACCTCAAGTCCCGCACCGACAACGCCACCATGCCGGTCGCCAACTTCGCGCCCTACCTCGCCAAGCCGATCCCGGGCAAGGCCGAGCCGCCCAAGGCGCAGGAGGTCTACAAGGTCCTCGACAACGCGATGTCCGCGGTGCTCACCAACAAGGACGCCGACATCGCGAAGCTGCTCTCGACCGCCCGGACGCAGGTCGACCAGGTCCTGGCGAACCAGTAGCGCGCACGGCGGCAGGGGCCGGAAAACCCTCCGGCCCCGCCCGCCCCGGATTCAGGAGTGACGATGTCGGCCTCCACACTGCCCACCCGGGAAGCGACCCGGCCGCACCCGGGCGCCGAGCTGCCCAGGCAGAGCGGATTCGCCCGAGCGCTGCGGCGCAACCTCACCGCGCACGGCTTCCTGATCGGTGCCGTGCTCTGCTTCGCGTTCTTCTCCTGGTACCCGATGGTGCGGGAGTTCCTGCTCGCCTTCCAGAAGACGAAGGACGGCCGCACCACCTGGGCCGGCTGGTCCAACCTCTCCTACGTCTTCCACGACCCGGCGTTCTGGCAGGCCTGGCGCAACACCCTGCTCTTCACCGGCCTCGCCCTGGTCCTCGGCTTCGTGCTGCCGTTCCTGGTCGCCGTGCTGCTCAACGAATTCCGGCACGGCCAGGGCTACTTGAGGCTCCTCGTCTACCTCCCGGTGATGCTCCCGCCGGTCGCCTCGGTGCTGCTCTTCAAGTACTTCTACGACCCCGGGTACGGCCTGTTCAACCGGGTCTTCGAACTGCTCGGGCTGCCCGCGCAGCAGTGGCTCCAGTCCACCGACACGGCGATGCTGTCCGTGGTGATCGCCGCGACCTGGATGAACATGGGCAGCGCCACCCTCGTCTACCTCGCCGCCCTCCAGGGCATACCCGGCGAGCTGTACGAGGCGGCCGAACTCGACGGGGCCGGGCTGCTGCGCAAGATCTGGCACGTCACCGTGCCGCAGACCCGGCTCGTGCTCTCGCTGATGTTCCTGATGCAGATCATCGCGACGATGCAGGTCTTCACCGAGCCGTTCCTGCTGACCAACGGCGCGGGCCCCGAGGGCTCCACGACGACGGTGGTCTACCTCATCTACCAGTACGCCTTCAACTTCAACAACTACGGCGGCGCCGCCGCCCTCGGCCTGTGCCTGCTCGTCCTGCTCGCCGGCTTCTCGGCGGCGTACGTGCGCCTGAGCCGGGACAGCGACGGCTAGCTCCGCCGGACGTGAGGGTTTCGACTGCGGGCCGTCCGGGGCTGGTCGCGCAATTCCCCGCGCCCCTTGGGGGCACGCGGCACCTCGTCGGACCCCCGTACGCCCCCTCCGCCACAGGACGACTGGAACACGGACTGAGGACCCCATGTCGACACGCACGCTCATCTCACCGGCCACCCTCGGCCGCACCCGGGGCAAGGTCGTCTACTGGACCGTCTTCGGGCTCGTCATGCTCCTGTTCACGCTGGTCTTCGTCGGACCGCTGTACTGGATGGCCGTCAACGGGCTGAAATCCACGGAGGAGTTCACCCGCATCCCGCCGACCCTGGTCCCGCACGGGGTGCACACCGACAACTTCACCAACGCCTGGCGCGTGATGGACTTCGCCAAGCTGCTGCTCAACACGCTCTGGTACGCGTTCGGGGCGCTCGCCTTCCAGCTCGTCCTCGACGTGGCCGCCGCCTACTC
Source organism: Streptomyces xanthochromogenes (assembly GCF_014650455.1). Lineage (GTDB taxonomy): Bacteria > Actinomycetota > Actinomycetes > Streptomycetales > Streptomycetaceae > Streptomyces > Streptomyces xanthochromogenes. The sequence continues at coordinate 82,526 of NZ_BMUZ01000008.1, forward strand.
GCTGTCCAAGCTGCGCCCGGTGTTCGGCAAGGCGATCCTCGGGATGATGCTGGCCACCCTCATGATCCCGGCCGCCGTCCTGGTCGTACCGCAGTACCTGACCGTGCTCGACGTGCCGATCTTCCAGCGGAACCTGCTCAACACCCCGTGGGCGATCTGGCTGCCGTCCGTCACCAACGCCTTCAACATCTTCCTGCTCAAGCGGTTCTTCGACTCGATCCCGCGCGAGCTCCTGGACGCCGCGTCCATCGACGGGGCCTCACCCCTGCGCACCTTGCGCTCGGTGGTGCTGCCCATCTCCCGGCCGATCCTGGGCGTCGTCTCCATCTTCGCGGTCGTCGGCGTCTGGAAGGACTTCCTCTGGCCGATGCTCACCCTGCCCGACCCCACCAAGCAGACCCTCAACGTGGGCATCTACTCGCTCGCCCAGGGCGTCCCCGAGAACTGGCTCACGGCCGCCCTCGCCATGGCGTCGATCCCCACCCTGCTCATCTTCGTCGTGTTCCAGCGCAACATCATGAGCGGTCTCACCGCGGGCGGCCTCAAGGGCTGACGCCCGCAGCCGCCCTCCCCGCACTCCGCCGCCGGCCCCACCCACCATGCCCCGCTGAACGACGGGGGGCCGGCGGCGGGACCCCACCTGCCCGAAAGGACCGTCACGTGGCAGCCCACGAAAGCGACGACTGGTGGCGCTCGGCCGCCATCTACCAGGTGTACGTACGCAGCTTCGCCGACGGAGACGGCGACGGCACCGGTGATCTCGCGGGTGTCCGGGCGAAGCTGCCCTACCTCGCCGAACTGGGCGTCGACGCCCTGTGGTTCACGCCCTGGTACCTCTCGCCGCTCGCCGACGGCGGCTACGACGTGGCCGACTACCGGGCCATCGACCCCGCGTTCGGCACCATGGCCGAGGCCGAGAAGCTGATCGTCGAGGCGCGCGAGCTCGGCATCCGCACCATCGTCGACATCGTGCCCAACCACCTGTCCAACCAGCACCCCTGGTTCCGGGCCGCCCTGGCCGCGGGGCCCGGCAGCCCCGAGCGGGAGCTCTTCCACTTCCGGCCCGGCCGCGGCGAACACGGCGAACTGCCGCCCAACGCCTGGCCGTCGCAGTTCGCGGGCGAGACCTGGACCCGGGTCGAGGACGGCGAGTGGTACCTGCATCTGTTCACCCCCCAGCAGCCCGACCTCAACTGGGCCCATCCGGCGGTCCGCCGGGAGCACGAGGACGTCCTGCGGTTCTGGTTCGAGCGGGGCGTGGCCGGCGTGCGCATCGACTCGGCGGCGCTGCTCGCCAAGGACCCCGAGCTGCCCGAGTTCGTCGAGGGCACCGACCGTCACCCCTTCATCGACCGCGACGAACTCCACGACATCTACCGCTCCTGGCGGGCGGTCGCCGACGAGTACGGCGCGGTGTTCGTCGGCGAGGTGTGGCTGCCCGACAGCGAGCGCTTCGCCCGCTATCTGCGCCCCGACGAGCTGCACACCGCCTTCAACTTCACGTTCCTGAGCTGCCCTTGGGACGCGGCGCGGCTGCGCGCCTCCATCGACGACACCCTCGCCGAGCACGCCCCGGTCGGCGCGCCCGCCACCTGGGTCCTGTGCAACCACGACGTGACCCGCACGGTCACCCGCTACGGCCGCGCCGACACCGGGTTCGACTTCGCCGCCAAACGCTTCGGCACCCCCACCGACCTGGCGCTCGGCACCCGCCGGGCCCGCGCCGCGGCCCTGCTGTCGCTGGCGCTTCCCGGCTCGATCTACCTCTACCAGGGCGAGGAACTGGGCCTGCCCGAGGCCGACATCCCCCCGGACCGCATCCAGGACCCGATGCACTTCCGCTCCGGCGGCGTGGACCCCGGCCGGGACGGCTGCCGCGTCCCGCTGCCCTGGACGGCCGAACCGTGGGCCACGCCCTGGCTGCCGCAGCCGGCCGGCTGGGCGCACTACGCCGCCGACCGGCAGGGCGGCGACCCGTCCTCCATGCTCGCCCTCTACCGCCGTGCCCTGCTCCTGCGCCGCACCCAACCCGGCTTCGGCGACGGCGGGTTGACGTGGCTGGAGGCGCCGGAGGGGGTGCTCGCCTTCGCCCGCGAGGACGGGCTCCGGTGTGTGGTCAACCTCGCCGACGAGCCCGTTCCGCTGCCCGCCCACCGTGCCCTGCTCCTCGCGAGCGGGCCGCTGGCCGACGGGCTGCTGCCCCGGGACACGGCGGTCTGGCTGCGCGCCTGACCCCGTCCGCCTCCGCCTCCCGCTGCCGGCCGCCCCTCCTCCGCCCCGTCCGGCCATCCCCGCCCCACCCCTCCGCCGTCCCACCACCCTTTCCCCACCCCACGAAGGAAGGACTGTCATGGGCATGATCAGAGCCGCGATCGGTGCCGCTCCCCAGGAGCCCCCACCACCGCCCACCGCGCCCGTCCGGCGCACCGCGTCCGCCGGGCGGGCCGCCGCCGCGGTCGCCGCGCTCGCCTGCGTCGTCGCGCTCGGCGCGGTCGGGCTCGGCGGGGGCGCCCCGGCGTCCGCCGCCGAATCCGCTCCGCTCTCCCCGCTGGCCGTCGCCGGCCGCGGCGCCACCGTGCCGTTCACCGAGCTGGAGGCGGAGGCCGCCGCCACCAACGGCACGGTGATCGGCCCCGACCGCACCTACACCTCGCTGCCCTCGGAGGCCTCGGGCCGCAGCGCGGTGAAGCTGGCCGCGGCCGGGCAGTACGTCGAGTTCACCCTCACCAAGCCCGCCAACGCCGTCGACATCCGCTACAGCGTCCCCGACAACGCGGCGGGCACCGGCATCAGCGCGCCGGTCGAGCTCAGCTCCGGCGGAGCCAAGCTGAAGGACCTCACTTTCACCTCCAAGTACGGCTGGTTCTACGGGAGTTACCCCTTCCAGAACCAGCCGGGCGACAAGCCGCACCACTTCTACGACGAGACCCGCACCCTGTTGGGCAAGACCCTGCCCGCGGGCTCGAAGGTCCGGGTCACCCTGCCCTCGACCGGCGCCACCCCCTGGGCCGTGGTCGACCTCGCCGACTTCGAGCTCGTCCCCGACCCGGTGGCCCGGCCCGCGGGCGCGCTGTCGGTGACGGACTACGGCGCGGACGCGAGCGGCGCCGCCGATGCGACCTCCGCCTTCCAGCAGGCGGTCGACGCGGGCAAGGCGCAGGGAAAGACGGTCTACATCCCGTCCGGCACCTTCAAGCTCACCGATCACGTGGTGGTGGACCAGGTGACGCTGGCCGGGGCGGGTCCCTGGTACTCGGTGCTCACCGGCCGCAGCTCCACCGACCGCACCCGGGCCGCCGGGATCTACGGCAAGTACGTGAGCGGCGGCGGCTACAAGGGCGGCATCCGTCCCTACGAGTCGGGCGGGCCCAGCCGCAATGTCGTCCTGAAGGACTTCGCGCTGATCGGCGAGATCACCGAACGGGTCGACGAGGACCAGGTCAACGGGATCGGCGGGGCGCTCAGCAACTCCACCGTCGACGACGTGTGGCTCCAGCACACCAAGGTCGGGGCCTGGATGGACGGCCCCATGGACGACTTCCACATCAAGAACAGCCGAATCCTGGACCAGACGGCCGACGGCGTCAACTTCCACTGGGGGGTGACCCATTCGTCGGTCGAGAACACCTTCCTGCGCAACACCGGTGACGACGGGCTCGCCATGTGGTCCGACACCGTGACCGACGCCAACAACACGTTCAAGAACAACACCGTGGTGGCGCCCGTCCTCGCCAACAACATCGCCCTGTACGGCGGCAAGGACAACGCGGCGACCGACAACGTGGTCGCGGACACCGTCACCAACGGCGGCGGACTGCACGTCGGCAACCGGTTCGACGGCGTCAACCCGGGCAGCGGGACCGACGTCCAGGGCACCATCACCCTGGCCCGCAACACCACCATCCGGGCCGGCAACGCGGACCTCGGCTGGCCGTTCCCGATCGGCGCGGTGTGGTTCGACTCGCGCAACAGCACCATGGACAAGGCGACGGTGAACGTGACCGACACCGACATCCTGGACAGCTCCTACGCGGCCATCCACTTCGTGTCCGGCACCACCAAGGGCGTCAACTTCAGCAACGTCAACATTGACGGCACCGGCACCTTCGCCCTCCAGTTCAACGACCCGGCCCAGCTCAGCATGACCGGGGTCACCGCGAAGAACCTCGGGTTCTCCGAGCCGGTCTACAGCTGCCTCGGCGGCAACCTCGCCCTCACCCAGGGCGCCGGCAACTCCGGCTGGAACGGCAAGCTGCCCGCCACCTACTGCGGCGAGTGGCCCGCGCCCGACTACCACCACGGCGGCACCACCACGCCGCCCAGCAGCCCGCCGCCCACCGGGCCCAGCTCGCCGCCGCCGAGCAGCCCGCCCGCCGACCCCGACCTCGCCAAGGGCCGCCCGGTCACCGAGACCTCGCACACTCAGGTCTACGACGCGGCCAAGGCCGTCGACGGCGACGCCAACAGCTACTGGGAGAGCGCCAACAACGCCTTCCCGCAGTCGATCACGGTCGACCTCGGCTCGGTGCGGGCCGTCGGCAAGCTGGTCCTGAAACTGCCGCCCGCGACCGCCTGGGGTGCCCGCACCCAGACGCTGTCCGTGCTCGGCAGCGCCGACAACGGTACGTACGGACAGCTCGTCGCGAGCCGGGGCTACGCCTTCGATCCGGCCACCGGCAACCAGGTCGCGATCAGCCTGCCCGCGGGCACCAGCACCCGCTGGCTGCGGCTCACGGTGACGGCCAACACCGGGTGGCCTGCGGCCCAGTTCAGCGAGTTCGAGGCGTACGCACCCTGACGGGACCGACGCCCCGGGCGCGCGGTACCGGAGCCGGGTGGTCAGCCCACGCTGTCGTACAGCTCAAGGGTCAGCCGGGCCACCCGCTCCGGTTCGCGCAAGGAGGGGAAGTGGTCACTGGCGGCCAGGCGGACCAGGCGGCAGCCCGGGATGCGGGCGGCCACCGCCTCGTTGGACCGGATCACCAGCTCCTGGTCGTGCTCGCCGAGGGCCAGCAGGCACGGCACGGCGATCTCGCCGAGCCGGCCGAAGGCGTCCGGGTCCGGCACCTGGTGGCCCAGGTTGTTGAACCACCCCGGGATCGCCGCGCGGATGTGCGCGGCGGCCTCGGGGTCCTTGCCCGTTCCGGCCGCGGCCCAGGTGCGCAGGCCGAGCGAGACCATGCCGTCCAGATCGCCCTGCTGGGCCAACACGGTGATGCGGTCGAGCAGTTCGGTGGATTCGAGGGCCGGGTCGCCGGTGACGCCGGGGCAGAACAGGGCGAGGCCGGCCACCCGCGCGGGGGCGTCGAGTGCGAGGCTCAGGGCGGTCGCGCCGCCCATGCTGGACCCGACGAGCACGGCCCGGCCGACGTCGAAGTGATCGAGCACCGCGAGCAGGTCGCCGGCGAGCGAGTACGGGACGCCGGGTGCGGGGGAGCGCCCGAAGCCCCGCACGTCGTAGCGGATCACGCGGTGGTGCGCGGCCAGCGTCGGCAGGATCGTGTCCCAGACGGAAGAGGCCGATACCCCCGGGTGCAGCAGCACCAGGGGCAGCCCCTCACCACCGGTGTCCTCGGCCCAGACCTCGCCACCCTCGACCGGCACGGTGCATTCCATGGCGGTCAGTGTGGCGGCTCGCCCGGCCGTGCGCCAAGTACCGCTTGAGACAAGCGTGTTGGCCCTTCGCCCCGCGTCAGGAGGGCAGGGGGCGGGGAGGGCGCGGGCCGGTGTAGATGCCGCTCGGGCGCATCCTGAGCGGGCGCTCCGCGTACTCCTCCAGGGCGTGGGCGATCCAACCGGCCGTGCGGGCCACCGCGAACACCGTCTCGCCCGCCTCGGCCGGCATGCCGAACGCGACGCTCATGACGGCGAGCGCCAGATCGACATTGGCGTGCAGCGCGGTGTGCCGGGCCGTCGTCTCGACGACGTCGCGCGCCGCGGCCAGTGCGTCGGCGGCCTGCGGGATTCTCTCCAGGAGTGCGAACAGGGCCTGGGCGCGCGGGTCTTCGCCCGGATACAGCCGGTGTCCGAGGCCGGGTACGCGCCGCCCCGAGCGCAGATGGTCCGCGACAACGGGTGCGGCGCCGCCGCGTTCGAGCACCTCGGCCAGGGTGCGGTGGGCCAGCCCGCTCGCGGCGCCGTGCAGCGGCCCCTCCAGGGCGCCGAGCCCCGCGGAGACGACGGCGTAGGGGTGGGCCCGGGCGGAGGCCGCGACACGCGCGGCGAGCGTGGAGGCGGCCAGGTCGTGGTCGATGAGCAGGGCGAGTGCTGTGTCCAGCAGGCGAATTGACGTCTCGTCAGGAATCTGTGGGGTGAGGCGCTGCCACAGCTGCCCGGCCATGCGGCCCTCGCTCCGGTGCCGCTCGCCGGCCGTCGGGAGGGCGCCGACGAGGGTGGGGATCAGCATGCGGGCGCAGCCGAGCACCGCCGCGGGGTCGAGGTCGAAGCGGAGCGGATCGGCTGCCGAGACCGCCACCGCCGCCACCCGGAGCCGGTCCATCGAGCTGCTGTGCACGGGCAGTGCGTGCGCGGCGAGCCGGGCCGCGTCGAGGAACCGCTGCGGTGCCGTGAAGCGTGGGCTGCGGCTGAATTCCCCGGTCCACACCCACTCCACGACCTCCTCGAAGCCGTGGGCGGTGGCGAGCTCGACCGCGTCGACGCCGCGAAAGTAGTAGCGGTCCCTGTCGATCAGGGTGATGGCGGTGCGGAAGGACAGTTCGCCCGTGGATGCGGCGGCCGGCTCCCGGCGGGCGCCGCGCCGGGCGAGGGCGTCGACCTCCCGGGCATCGAAGGTGGAGCCCCGGCCGCCCGGGGCGCGCTCACTGCTCAGCTGGCCGCGGCTGACGTAGGCGTAGACCGTCTCGGGCTTCACGCCGAGTCGCTCCGCCGCCTCGCGGGTGGTGAGCCGTGCCTGATCCGTCATGGGGTCACCGTATCCAGCACGCCGTCCGCCCCGATCCATATTGATTCGATCAACATTGACAGGTTCAAAGTCAATCATAGACAGTCAAGTCAATATGAGGAACTGAAGGAGGCAGCCACATGGCCGGCACCATCACCGCCCCCGCCGCGGTACCCCGCGGGCTCGCGGGCGTCGTCGTCACGGACACCGAACTCGGCGACGTCCGCGGACGCGAGGGCTTCTACCACTACCGCCAGTACTCGGCCGTCGAGCTCGCCGAGAGCCGCACCTTCGAGGACGTCTGGCACCTGATGTTCCACGGCGAACTGCCCGACGCCGCGGCCCGCGACGCCTTCACCGCCCGCACCGCCGCGCTGCGCCACCTGCCCGACGGCGTACGGCAGGCACTCCCCGGCATCGCCCGCGCCGGAGCCCTGTCCGGGCCGCTCGCCGGGCTGCGCACCGCGCTCTCGCTGCTCGGCGCGGCCAGGGGGTTCCGCCCGGTGTACGACCTGGACGCCACCCGGCGCGCCGAGGACGCGCTGGCCGCGTGCGCCGCCGTGCCCACCCTGCTCACCGCGCTGCACCGGCTCGGCCAGGGTCTCGAACCCGTCGAGCCCCGCGACGACCTGCCGTACGCCGCCAACTACCTCTACATGCTGACCGGTTGCGAGGCCGCGCCCGAGCGGGTCCGCGCCGTCGAGCAGTATCTGATCTCCACCGTCGACCACGGCTTCAACGCCTCCACCTTCACCGCCCGCGTCGTCGCCTCCACCGGCGCCGACGTCGCGGCCGGCCTGGTGGCCGCGGTCGGCGCGCTCTCCGGGCCGCTGCACGGCGGCGCCCCCAGCCGCGCCCTGGACACCCTGGACGCGATCGGCACCCCGGACCGCATCGACGGCTGGATTCGCGAACGCGTCCTGGCCGGCGACCGGATCATGGGCTTCGGGCACCCGGTCTACCGCACCGAGGACCCCCGCTCCCGCATGCTGCGCGGGATCGCGGAGGGCTTCGGCGGGCCGCTCGTGACCTTCGCCGTCGAGGTGGAGCGCCAGGTCGAGGCGATCCTGGCCGAGCTCAAGCCGGGCCGTGAGCTGCACACCAACGTGGAGTTCTACGCCGGGGTGGTCATGGAGCTGTGCGGGCTGCCGCGCGAGATGTTCACGCCCACGTTCTGCGCCGCCCGGGTGGTCGGCTGGAGCGCCAATATCCTGGAGCAGTCGGCGGACTCGAAGATCATTCGTCCGGCGGCCCGCTATGTGGGCCCGCCCCCGCCGCAGCCCGTACCCGCAGTCTGAGGAAGGCCAGGCCCCAGGTGAACAGCCCGAGCAGTCAGATCCCCGTCATCGTCCTCGCGGGCTTCCTCGGCTCGGGCAAGACCACCCTGCTCAACCATCTGCTGCGGGCCTGCCGCGGCACCCGGATCGGGGCCATCGTCAATGACTTCGGCGCCATCGAGATCGACGCCATGACGGTGGCCGGCCAGCTCGGCGACTCCACCGTCTCGCTCGGCAACGGCTGTCTGTGCTGCGCGGTGGACGGGAGCGAACTCGACGTCTACCTCGACCGGCTCACCCGGCCCGCCGCCCGCCTCGACGTCATCGTCATCGAGGCGAGCGGTCTCGCCGAGCCCCAGGAACTCGTGAAGATGCTGCTCGCCAGCGAGAACCCGCGCGTCGTGTACGGGGGACTGGTCGAGGTCGTGGACGCGGCGGAGTACGCCGCGACCCGGGACAAGCACCCCGAGATCGAACGGCACCTGGCCGTCGCCGACCTGGTGGTGCTCAACAAGGCGGACCGGGTGGACGCGGCGGACCTGGCCCGGCTGCGGGGCTCCCTCGCGACGGCGGCCGCGGTGGTGGAGTCCGCTTACGGCCGGGTCGACCCGGAGCTGTTCTTCGACCGCCGTCCGGTCACCGAACGGGTCGGCCAGCTCGCCTTCGACGACCTCCTGGACGACCTCACGGCACCGGGGGGGTGCGCCGAGGGCCACCAGGGCTGCTACGGGCACGACCATCTGCACGCCGGATACGAATCCGTCGCCTTCACCTCGGACGTGCCCCTGGACCCGCGCCGGCTGATGGCCTTCCTCGACACCCGGCCCGAGGGCCTCTACCGCATCAAAGGCTTCGTCGACTTCGGCGCCGCCGACCGCGGCAACCGCTACGGCCTGCACGCGGTCGGCCGTTTCCTGCGCTTCCACCCCGAGCCGTGGCCGCGCGGGCAGCGCCGCCGCACCGACCTCGTCCTCATCGGCGCCGGCATCGACGCGTCCGCCCTGGAGGCCCAGCTCGCCGGATGCGTGAGCGACCACCCGGACGAGACGCCCGCCGACCACGCGATGTGGGGCGTCCTGCGCTACGTACCCGAGCCCGAGGACCCGGAGGAGTCCGGGGAGTCCGGGGCGCGGGAAGGGGCCGAGGGAGCCGGGGGAACGGAAGAGCCCGGGGAGTTCGCCGAACTCCCCGGCCCCGTCGGCTAGTCGGCGCCCGGCGGCGCCGCTTCCCGCCCTACGCGGACGGGCCCGCCAGGACCGCCACGGGGGAGGGCAGCGGGGTGCCCGAGCCGTCGCGGCGCGGGTCGACCTCCGGCAGCTGCGCCGGGGAGCCGTTGGCCTGGGCCGCGCGGACCGGGGCCGGGCCCGCCCAGGCGAGCACCAGCTTGTCCTCGCCCTTCAGGAACCGCTGACAGCGCACCCCGCCGGTGGCCCGGCCCTTGCGCGGATACTGGTCGAACGGCGTCAGCTTCGCCGACACCGCGGCGTCGCCGAGCAGCGTCGCCCCCGAGCCGGCCACCGAGAACACGGCCGCGTCCCCGGCCGGGTCGACCGCCGTGAACGAGATCACCTTGGCGCCGTCGGTCAGCTTGATGCCGGCCATGCCGCCCGCGGCCCGGCCCTGGGGGCGGACCTGACTCGCCTGGTAGCGCAGGAGCTGGGCGTCGTCGGTGATGAAGACCAGGTCCTCGTCGCCGGTGCGCAGCTCGGCCGCGCCGACGATCCGGTCGCCGTCCTTGAGGGTGATGACCTCCAACTCGTCCTTGTTCGCCGGGTAGTCGGGCACCACCCGCTTGACCACGCCCTGCTCGGTACCGATCGCGAGACCGGGCGAGGACTCGTCGAGCGTGGTCAGGCACACCACCGACTCGTCCGGCTCCAGGGAGGAGAGGAACTCCGAGATCGGCGCGCCGCCCGACAGGTTGGGCGCGGACGCCGTGTCCGGGAGCTGCGGCAGGTCGATCACCGCGAGCCTGAGCAGCCGTCCGGTGGACGTCACCACGCCCACGTCGCCGCGCTGGGTGGCCGGCACCGCCGAGACGATGACGTCGTGCTTGACCCGCTTGTCGTCCTCGCCCGCCACGAACCGCTCGGCGCCCGCGGTGCGGGCCAGCAGGCCCGTCGAGGAGAGCAGCACCCGGCACGGGTCGTCCGCGACTTCGAGGGCCACGGATGCGATCGGGGAGCCCGCCGATTCGAGCAGGACCGTGCGCCGGTCGGTGCTGAACTTCTTGGCCACCGCGGCCAGTTCGGCCGAGACCAGCTTGCGCAGCTCGCTGTCCGAGTCCAGGATGCCGGTCAGCTCGTCGATCTCGCCGGTCAGCCGGTCGCGCTCGCTCTCCAGCTCGATCCGGTCGAACTTGGTGAGGCGGCGCAGCGGGGTGTCCAGGATGTACTGCGTCTGGATCTCGCTCAGCGAGAAGTGCTCGATGAGCCGCTCCTTCGCCTGCGCCGAGTTGTCACTCGACCGGATGATCCTGATGACCTCGTCGATGTCGACCAGGGCGACGAGCAGGCCCTCGACCAGGTGCAGCCGGTCCCGGCGCTTGGTGCGGCGGAACTCGCTGCGCCGACGCACCACGGTGAAGCGGTGGTCGAGATAGACCTCCAGGAGCTCCTTGAGGCCGAGCGTGAGCGGCTGCCCGTCCACCAGGGCCACGTTGTTGATGCCGAAGGACTCCTCCATCGGTGTCAGCTTGTAGAGCTGCTCCAGGACGGCCTCCGGGACGAAGCCGTTCTTGATCTCGATGACCAGACGCAGACCGTGCGAACGGTCGGTGAGGTCCTTCACATCGGCGATGCCCTGGAGCTTCTTCGAGCCGACCAGGTCCTTGATCTTGGAGATGACCTTCTCCGGGCCGACCGTGAACGGCAGCTCGGTGACGACCAGGCCCTTGCGGCGCGCCGTGACGTTCTCCACCGAGGCGGTGGCGCGGATCTTGAAGGTGCCGCGGCCCGACTCGTACGCGTCCTTGATGCCGCCCAGGCCCACGATGCGCCCGCCCGTCGGCAGGTCGGGGCCCGGCACGAAGCGCATCAGCGCCTCCAGGTCCGCCTCCGGGTGCCGGATCAGATGGCGGGCCGCCGCGATGACCTCGCCCAGGTTGTGCGGCGGCATGTTGGTCGCCATGCCGACCGCGATGCCGGACGAGCCGTTCACCAGCAGGTTGGGGTAGGCGGCCGGAAGGGCCACCGGCTCCTGCTCCTGGCCGTCGTAGTTCGAGGCGAAGTCGACCGTGTCCTCGTCGATGGACTCGGTCATCAGCGAGGTGGCGTCGGCCATCTTGCACTCGGTGTACCGCATGGCGGCCGGCGGGTCGTCGTTGCCGAGCGAGCCGAAGTTGCCGTGGCCGTTGACCAGCGGAAGCCGCATGGAGAACGGCTGGGCCATGCGCACCAGGGCGTCGTAGATGGAGGCGTCGCCGTGCGGGTGCAGCTTGCCCATCACCTCGCCGACGACCCGGGCGCACTTCACATAGCCCCGGTCGGGGCGCAGGCCCATCTCGTTCATCTGGTAGACGATGCGGCGCTGGACGGGCTTCATCCCGTCCCGCGCGTCCGGCAGGGCCCGCGAGTAGATCACGGAGTACGCGTACTCGAGGAAGGAGCCCTGCATCTCGTCGACGACGTCGATGTCGAGGATCCGCTCCTCGAAGTCGTCGGGCGGCGGCGGGGTCTTCGTGCTGCGGCGGGCCATCGCGGCTGCTGCTCCTTCACGTACCGGATCGGATCTCTGATGCCGACCATTGTGGACCGTCCCACTGACAACGCCGACCGCGACCCGGGAACTTCGCCAGGTGCCCGCGCGCTTGCATACAGTGGCAGGACTTCTTTACGCAGGGCTTCCCCCGCCAGTACTTCACACAGCGGTACTGCACATCGCGAACGAAGGGACGTACATGCCCATGGGTCACACGGCCACAGCGCAGGCCGGCTCCGGCGGTCTGACAGCGACTGAGCACCGACTGGCCAACGGCCTGCGCGTGGTGCTCTCCGAGGACCACCTGACCCCGGTCGCAGCGGTGTGCCTCTGGTACGACGTCGGCTCGCGCCACGAGGTCAAGGGCCGCACCGGCCTCGCCCACCTCTTCGAGCACCTCATGTTCCAGGGCTCCCACCAGGTGCACGGCAACGGGCACTTCGAGCTGGTGCAGGGTGCGGGCGGTTCGCTGAACGGCACCACCAGCTTCGAGCGCACCAACTACTTCGAGACCATGCCCGCCCACCAGGTGGAGCTCGCGCTCTGGCTGGAGGCGGACCGCATGGGCTCGCTGCTCGCCGCGCTGGACGAGCAGTCGATGGAGAACCAGCGCGACGTCGTCAAGAACGAGCGCCGCCAGCGCTACGACAACGTGCCCTACGGCACCGCCTTCGAGAAGCTGACGGCGCTGGCCTATCCGGAGGGCCACCCCTACCACCACACGCCGATCGGCTCGATGGCGGACCTGGACGCGGCGACCCTGGAAGACGCCCGGAACTTCTTCCGCACCTACTACGCGCCCAACAACGCGGTGCTCTCCGTGGTCGGCGACATCGACCCGGCCCAGACGCTGGCCTGGGTGGAGAAGTACTTCGGCTCCATCCCCACCCACGACGGCAAGCAGCCGCCGCGCGACGGCGCGTTGCCCGACACCATCGGCGGGCAGCTGCGCGAGGTCGTCGAGGAGGACGTCCCGGCGCGCGCCCTGATGGCCGCCTACCGGCTGCCCCACGACGGCACCCGCGAGGCGGACGCCGCCGACCTGGCGCTGACCGTCCTCGGCGGCGGCGAGTCCTCCCGGCTGCACAACCGCCTGGTCCGCCGCGACCGCACCGCGGTGGCCGCGGGCTTCGGCCTGCTGCGCCTGGCCGGCGCCCCCTCGCTCGGCTGGCTCGACGTCAAGACGTCCGGCGGGGTCGAGGTCCAGGACATCGAGACCGCGGTCGACGAGGAGCTCGCGCGGTTCGCCGCCGAGGGCCCGACCGCGGAGGAGATGGAGCGCGCCCAGGCCCAGTTGGAGCGCGAATGGCTCGACCGGCTCGGCACCGTGGCCGGCCGCGCCGACGAACTGTGCCGCTACGCCGTCCTGTTCGGCGACCCGCAGCTCGCCCTGACCGCGGTCGACCGCGTCCTGGACATCACCGCGGACGAGGTCCGGGCGGTCGCCGCGGCGAAGCTGCGCCCCGACAACCGGGCGGTCCTGGTGTACGAGCCCACCGCGGCACCCGAGGCAGGCAACGAAGAGGAAGAGGCGGGCCAGTGACGGACGCTGTCGTGACCATGGAGTTCCACCCGCAGCCGACCGCGGGCCCCGCGACCCCGTGGGCCTTCCCGGCCCCCGAGCGCGGCACGCTCGCCAACGGCATGACCGTGCTGCGCTGCCACCGGCCGGGCCAGCAGGTCGTCGCCGTCGAGGTGTTCCTCGCGGCCCCGCTCGACGCCGAGCCCGAGGGCCTGGACGGCGTCGCCACCATCATGGCGCGCGCCCTGACCGAGGGCACCGACAAGCACTCGGCCGAGGAGTTCGCCGCCGAGCTGGAGCGCTGCGGCGCCACGCTCGACGCGCACGCCGACCACCCGGGCCTGCGGGTCTCCCTCGAAGTGCCGGTCTCGCGGCTGCCGAAGGCGCTCTCGCTGCTCGCCGAGGCGCTGCGGGCCCCCGCGTTCGCCGACTCCGAGATCGAGCGTCTGGTGCGCAACCGCCTCGACGAGATCCCGCACGAGCAGGCCAACCCGGCCCGCCGCGCGGCCAAGCAGCTCTCCAAGGAGCTCTTCCCGGCCGCCGCGCGCATGTCCCGGCCGCGCCAGGGCACCGAGGAGACCGTCGCCGCCATCGACGCGGCCGCGGTGCGCGCCTTCTACGAGGCGTACGTGCGCCCCTCGACCACCGTCACCGTGGTCGTCGGCGACCTCGCGAGCACCGACCTCGACGCGATCCTCGCGGACACCCTGGGCGACTGGACCGGCGACACCGCCGAGCCCCGCCCGGTCCCGCCGATCACCGCCGACGACACCGGCCGGGTCGTCATCGTGGACCGGCCCGGCGCGGTCCAGACGCAGCTGCTCATCGGCCGCATCGGCCCCGACCGCCACGACCGGGTCTGGGCGGCCCAGGTGCTCGGCACGTACTGCCTGGGCGGCACCCTGACCTCGCGCCTGGACCGCGTGCTGCGCGAGGAGAAGGGCTACACCTACGGGGTGCGGTCCTTCGGCCAGGTGCTGCGCTCGGGTCCGGACGGCGGTGCCGCGATGCTCGCCATCAGCGGCTCGGTCGACACCCCGAACACCGGGCCGGCCCTGGACGACCTGTGGAAGGTGCTGCGCAAGCTCGCGGCGGAGGGACTCACGGACGCCGAGCGCGAGACGGCCGTGCAGAACCTGGTGGGCGTCGCGCCGCTCAAGTACGAGACCGCGGCGGCCGTCGCCGGGACGCTCGCCGACCAGGTCGAGCAGTTCCTCCCGGACGACTACCAGGCCCAGTTGTACGCCCAGCTCGCGGACACCGGCACCGTGGAGGCGACGGCGGCCGTCGTCAACGCCTTCCCGGCCGACCGGCTCGTCACGGTCCTGGTCGGCGACGCCGCGCAGATCGCGGAGCCGGTCAGGGCGCTCGGCATCGGTGAAGTCACCGTCGTCACGGGCTGATTGAGGCCCCGGACCCGCCGGGCGGGCCCGGGACGGGTGGGACGCGGAGGACCCCGGAGGCGCACGAGCCGCCGGGGTCCTCCCGTATGTCCGGTTTATTGGGGAGGTTGCCTGTCTGTCATGTGGCGTGCGCTACAAAATCCTGTGTGTGTTTGGTGATTGAAAGACGGTCCGTTTAGCGTCGGTCCCGCTGTCCGTCACCACCCGTCGCAGCCGCGGCACCGGACAGTGATCGCCGAGTCCCCGATGGCGCGAGCCAGGGGAGCCGGGGACCCACTCAGTCCCTGGGGTGAATCGGACGCCTCCGCCCGCGGGGGAGCCCGTAGGAGACCTTCCTGCTCCGAACCCGTCAGCTAACCCGGTAGGCGAGATGGAAGGAAAGGACACCGCCGCTACATGGCGTTCACCCGTGCCACCGGGAAGCACCGCGCGCCCAGCCGAATGACGCGCCGCAGCGCGAACATCGCGGGCATCGCCACCCTGGCCACCGCCGGAGTCGTAGGCACCCTCGCCTCCCCGGCCGTCGCCGCCCCGAGCTCCACCACCGACACCGGCCTCAGCCAGGCCATCGTGATCGGCGACTCGATCGCCGACCAGCTGGGCGCCCAGGCCGACGCCCAGAAGCAGGCCGCCGCGAAGGCCCGGGCGAAGGCCGAGGCCGAGGCCGCCGCCAAGCGCAAGGCCGAGCAGCGCGCCCAGGAGGCGCGCGAGGCCAAGGAGCGCGCCGCGCGTGAGGCGGAGCGCAAGCGCCTCAACTCGTTCGTGGCGCCCATATCCGGCAGCTATGTGTCCACCGGCTACAAGACGGGCGGATCGCTGTGGTCCTCCGGCAGCCACACCGGCATCGACTTCCACGCGGGGATCGGCACGTCGGTCCACGCGGTGGGTCTGGGCACGGTCGTCGAGACCGGTGACGGTGGCGCCTACGGCAACAACGTCGTGATCAGGATGCACGACGGCACGTACACGCAGTACGGGCACCTGTCCGTCATCCAGGTCTCCGTCGGCCAGTCCGTCGAGCCCGGCCAGCAGATCGCGCTGTCGGGCAACACCGGCAACACCACCGGCCCGCACCTGCACTTCGAGGCCCGCACCGGTCCGGAGTACGGCTCGGACATCGATCCGATCGCCTACCTGCGCTCGCACGGCGTCAACGTCTGAGACGTCACCGACGCTCCCCGCGCACCCCGAAGGCCCCCGGCACACCGCCGGGGGCCTTCGCCTTTGGCCAAAAGATATGCCTTGGTTCCGGCCCGTCACGTGGAATTAACAAGGCCTGCAATAGAGTCGCGAAAAAGCATTGGTCGACCGCGTTCCGCGGGGAATGAAGCGGAGGTTCGCCATGCGCATTCCGGCGCATTCGGTATGCACGGCCATACGCGACGACATCGTCACGGGTGTCTTCGAGCGCGGCGGCCGGCTGACCGAGGAAGTCCTCGCCCGCCGTTACGGGGTCTCGCGCGTCCCGGTCCGCGAGGCATTGCGCACCCTGGAGTCCGAGGGGTTCGTCACCACCCGCAGACACGCCGGTGCCTGTGTGGCCGAGCCCACCGAGGTGGAGGCCGCCGACCTCCTCGAACTGCGCGTCCTGCTCGAACCGCTGGCCGCGGCCCGGGCCGCGCGCCGCCGCACCGAGGCCCATCTCAAGGTGCTGCGCGGCCTGGTGAGGCTGGGTCAGGACCGGGCCAGGCGGGGCCAGGGCGAGGATCTGCGCTCGCTCGGCGGCTGGTACCACGAGACGCTCGCCCAGGCCTCCGCGAGCCCCGGACTCATCGCGATGCTGACGCAACTGCGGCACAAGGTGGCCTGGATGTACGCGGTCGAGACGCCGGCCCGACCCACCGAGGCCTGGGCCGAACTCGGTGCGATCACCGACGCGGTGACCCGGGGCGACGCCGAACGCGCCCGCTCGCTCACGGCCGTCGCCGCCGAGCGGTCCTTTTCCGCCCATCGGCTGCGCACGGCGGCGCCGGTGAGAACTCCGCAACATCCCGTCAACACGGCGAGCGCCCGCGGTTAACACCGGGGCCGTATACAAAGAAGGCGTATTCGGGGGCGGCACAGTGCTGCCCGGAATTGTTGAGCCCGCCCGGCGATCCGCGGGAAACAAACGGAAAAGCAAAAGGACCGCCGAGCCCCGATACGGGTTCCGCGGTCCTTCGGTGTGATGCCGACGGCGTGGTGCCGACTGGATCAGACGGTCTCGGGGAGCTCCTCGAGACCCTCGGCGACCAGCTTGGCCAGCCGGTCGAGCGCGGCGTCCGCGCCCTCGGCGTCGGAGGCCAGCACGATCTCCTCGCCGCCCTGCGCACCCAGACCGAGCACCGCGAGCATGGACGCGGCGTTGACCGGGTCGCCGCCGGCCTTGGCGATCGTCATGGGGACTCCGGCAGCCGTGGCGGCACGGACGAAGATGGACGCGGGGCGGGCGTGCAGGCCCTCGGCCCAGCCGACGTTGACGCGGCGCTCAGCCATGGTGTTGCCCTTCGAAATCTCTGACGGTTGTCTAGACCAGTCTCTCACGGGGTGTGCGGTGCTCGTACCGACCTTAGGCCCCAGTGTGCCGCCGATCGGCCCTCCCCACCTTGCCCCGCCCCGCACGGCCCCGCGACCCGTACGCTTTCGGTATGACGACGGCGTCCGACCCCGCGTACCCGGCTCACTGGGAGGCCGACGTGGTGCTGCGCGACGGCGGCACCGCGCGCATCAGGCCCATCACCACCGAGGACGCCGAGCGCCTGGTCTCCTTCTACGAGCTCGTCTCGGACGAGTCGAAGTACTACCGCTTCTTCGCGCCCTACCCCCGGCTCTCCGCCAAGGACGTCCACCGCTTCACCCATCACGACTACGTCGACCGGGTCGGCCTGGCGGCCACCATCGGCGGCGAGTTCATCGCGACCGTGCGCTACGACCGGATCAACGCCCAGGGCCGCCCCGCCTCCGCCCCGGCCGACGAGGCCGAGGTCGCCTTCCTGGTCCAGGACGCCCACCAGGGCCGGGGGGTCGCCTCCACGCTGCTGGAACACATCGCGGCGGTCGCCCGCGAGCGCGGGATCAGGCGGTTCGCGGCCGAGGTGCTGCCCGCCAACAGCAAGATGATCAAGGTGTTCACGGACGCCGGCTACCAGCAGAAGCGGTCCTTCGAGGACGGCTCGGTCCACCTCACCCTGGATCTGGAGCCCACCGCGGAGTCGCTCGCCGTGCAGCGCGCCCGTGAGCACCGCGCCGAGGCGCGCTCCGTGCAGCGCCTGCTCTCGCCCGGCTCGGTCGCGGTCGTCGGAGCCGGCCGCGCTCCCGGCGGCGTCGGCCGTGCGGTGCTGCGCAACGTCCTGGACGCCGGGTTCACCGGGCGCACGTACGCGGTGAACAGCGCGCTCGGTCCCGGGCCGCACGCGATCGAGGGCGTCCCGGCGTACACCTCCGTCGGCGCGATCGGCGAACCGGTGGATCTCGCGATCCTCGCGGTCCCCGCCGAACGGGTGCCCGAGGCCGTCGCCGACTGCGGCGAGCACGGCGTCCAGAGCCTGGTCGTCCTGTCGGCCGAGTACGCGGAGAGCGGCGAGAGCGGCCGCGAGCGCCAGCGCGCCCTGGTCCGCCAGGCCCGCAGTCACGGGATGCGGCTGATCGGTCCCAACGCGTTCGGGATCATCAACACCGCGCCCGGGGTGCGCCTCAACGCCTCGCTCGCCCCCGAGGCGCCGCCCGCCGGACGCATCGGCCTGTTCACCCAGTCCGGCGCGATCGGCATCGCCCTCCTGTCGGGCCTCTACCGGCGGGGCGCGGGCCTGTCCACGTTCATCTCCTCCGGCAACCGCGCGGACCTGTCGGGCAACGACTTCCTGCAGTACTGGTACGAGGACCCCGACACCGACGTGGTGCTGCTCTACCTCGAATCCATCGGCAACCCGCGCAAGTTCACCCGGCTCGCCCGGCGTACCGCCGCCGCGAAGCCCGTCGTGGTCGTCAAGGGCGCCCGGCACAGCGGCACCACCCCGCCGGGCCACGCCGTCCCGGTGACGAAGGTGCCGGACGCCACGGTCTCGGCGCTGCTGCGCCAGGCGGGCGTCATCCTGGTCGGCACCGTCACCGAGCTCGTGGACGCCGGCCTGCTCCTGGCGGGCCAGCCGCTGCCCGCGGGCCCGCGCGTGGCGATCCTCGGCAACTCCGAGTCCCTCGGCCTGCTGACGTACGACGCCTGCCTGACCGAAGGGCTGCGTCCGCTGCGGCCGCTCGACCTGACGACCGGAGCGACCCCGGCGGACTTCCGGGCGGCGCTGGCCGCGGCCCTGGCCGACGACGACTGCGACGCGGTCGTGGTGACCGCCATCCCCTGGGTCGGCGAGAGCGGAGCGCTGGAGTCCGGCGACGGCCAGGTCCTCGCCGACGCCCTGCGCGCGGCGGCGGCCGCCGCCCCCGCGAAGCCGGTGGCGGTGGTCCACGTGGAAATCGGCGGCCTGGCCGAGGCCCTCTCGGCGGCGGCCCGTACGGTCCGGCCAACTCCGTTGCTCTCTTCTGCCCCGGCTCAACCAGTGCCGCACGATCCAGCCCCTCCGGCGTTCGAGGAGCGGGGGTCCGGGGGCGGAGCCCCTGGCAGCCCCACCGGCGGGCAGCCGGAGAACGACCCACCCCCGCCCCGTGAGGCACACCGCATTCCCGCCTACCCCGCCGCGGAGCGAGCGGTCCGCGCGCTGGCCGAGGCCGTGCGCTACGCCCGCTGGCGGCGCGAGTCCGCCGAGCCCGGCAGGGCGGGGGAGTACGACGACATCGACGAGCCGGGCGCCGCCGCGCTGATCGACCGCATCCTCGGCCCCGCCCCCGACGCCCGCGGCACCACCCTGTCCACCGAGGACGCCGGGGAACTGCTCGGCCGGTACGGCATCCCCGTGCGCCCCACCCTGCCCGCACCCGACGCGGCCCGTGCCGTCGAGGCGGCGGCCCGCCTCGGCTATCCCGTCGCGCTCAAGACCACCGCCCCGCACCTGCGCCACCGCCCCGACCTCGGCGGCGTACGCCTCGACCTCGCGGACGAGCACCAACTCGCCCGTGCATATGCCGAATTGACGGCCGCCCTCGGCAAGCCCGAGGAACTGGGGCCCGTCGTGCAGGCCATGGTTCCGCGCGGGGTGGACACCGTCGTGCGCGCCTCGATCGACTCCGCGGTCGGCGCGGTGCTGTCCTTCGGACTGTCCGGCGCCGCCTCCGAGCTGCTCGGCGACACCGCGCACCGCCTCATCCCCGCCACCGACCGTGACGCCCGTGAACTGCTGAGATCCATCCGCACGGCACCGCTCCTGTTCGGCTGGCGGGGTTCCGCTCCCGTCGACACCGCGGCCCTCGAAGAACTGCTGCTGCGGGTGTCGCGGCTGGTCGACGACCATCCCGAGGTGGTCGCGGTGGGCCTGGAGCCCGTCATCGTCGCCCAGCGGGGCCTCTCGGTGCTCGGCGCGACCGTCCGCCTGGCCCCCGCTCCACCCCGTACCGACCTCGGCCCCCGACGCCTGCCCAGCTACTGACCGGCGTCCGCCGGGCCGTCCGCCCCCGGCGGGAGCTTAGGATGGACCCCATGGCGAAGACCGGTACGACGACCCAGGGGCTCCGCGCGGCGATCGAGCGCAGCGGCTACTACCCGGCCCTTGTGGCCGAGGCGGTGGAGGCCGCGGTCGGGGGCGAACCGATCGCGTCGTACCTGGTGCACCAGGAGACCACCTTCGACGCCAACGAGGTACGCCGTCATGTGACGGTCCTCGTGCTCACGGACAACCGCTTCATCGTCAGCCACACCGACGAGCAGAACGCCGACACCAGCTCCCCGACGCCGTACGCGACCACCTCCACGGAGTCCGTGAAGCTCGGCCGGATCTCGTCCGTCGTGATGAGCCGCGTCGTCGCCAACCCGGAGTCCTACACACCGGGCACCCTGCCCCGCGAGGTCGTCCTGACCATCGGCTGGGGCGCGGTCGCCCGGATCGACCTGGAGCCCGCCGCCTGCGGCGACCCGAACTGCGACGCCGACCACGGCTACACGGGCAACTCCACCGCCGACGACCTGAGCCTGCGCGTCAGCGAGGCCGGCGACGGCCCCGACACGGTCCGCCAGACGCTGGCCTTCGCGCAGGCCCTGTCCGAGGCGACCGCGGCGGCCGGCCGCTGATGGCGCAGCCCGCCTGGCAGGATCCCGAACCCCTCGCCCTCGACACCGCACCCGTCCCCGAGTACGGCACCGGATCGCTCGCCGATCTGCTGCCCACCCTCGTGGCGGGCCAGGGCGTACCCGGATTCGAGCCGCGCATCGCCGAGCTCGCGCCCGCCGACCGCAACTGCGTCTTCCTGATCGACGGCCTCGGCTGGGAGCAGATCAAGGCGCACCCCGACGAGGCGCCCTATCTGCATGCGCTGCTCGCCACCTCGCGCGGCGGCACCGGCCGGCCCATAACCGCCGGGTTCCCCGCCACCACCGCGACCTCGCTCGCCTCGGTCGGCACCGGCCTCGCCCCCGGCGAGCACGGGCTGCCCGGCTACACCGCGCGCAATCCCGACAGCGGCGCGCTGATGAACCAGCTCCGCTGGAAGCCGTGGACCGACCCGCACACCTGGCAGCCCCACCCCACCGTCTTCCAGCTCGCCGACCGGGCGGGCGTGCACACCGCCCAGGTGTCCTCGCCGGACTTCGAGCACACCCCGCTCACCAAGGTCGCACTCAGCGGCGGCACCTTCCGCGGCCGGCTCTCCGGCGAGGAGCGCATGGACCTGGCGGCGGAGCAACTCGCCGCCGGTGACCGGTCGTTGGTGTACACGTACTACTCCGACGTCGACGGCAAGGGCCACCGATTCGGCGTGGACTCGGACGCCTGGCGCGGCCAGCTGATGTACGTCGACCGGCTCGCCCAGCGCCTGGCCGAGCAACTGCCGCCGCGCGCGGCCCTGTACGTCACGGCCGACCACGGCATGATCGACATCCCCTTCGACGAGCAGTCCCGCATCGACTTCGACGAGGACTGGGAGCTGCGCGCGGGCGTCGCCCTGCTCGGCGGTGAGGGCCGGGCCCGCCATGTGTACGCGGTGCCGGGCGCCGCCCCGGACGTGCTGACCTGCTGGCGCGAGGTGCTCGGCGAGCAGTTCTGGGTGGCGGGCCGCGACGAGGCGATCGCCGCGGGCTGGTTCGGCCCCCGGATCGACGAGCGGGTGTACGGCCGGATCGGCGACGTGGTCGCCGCCGCCCGGGACGACGTCGTCATCACCGCGTCCCAGCGCGAGCCCCACGAGTCCCTGATGGTCGGCAACCACGGCTCGATGACCCCGGTGGAACAGCTCGTACCGCTCCTCGAAGTACGCTCGTAACCACCCCCCCCCACGATCTGAAAGGCCGTCACCTTCCCATGCCCGAGCTGGTGTTCTTCTCCGGAACGATGGACTGCGGAAAGAGCACCCTCGCTCTTCAGATCGAGCACAACCGCTCGGCGCGCGGGCTCCAGGGCATGATCTTCACCCGGGACGACCGGGCCGGCGAGGGCAAGCTGTCCTCGCGGCTGGGCCTGGTGACCGACGCGGTCGAGGCCGCCGACGGCTTCGACTTCTACGGCCATCTCGTCGCCCACCTGTCCAAGGGGGGCCGCTGCGACTACGTCATCGCGGACGAGGCCCAGTTCCTCGCGCCCGAGCAGATCGACCAGCTCGCCAAGGTCGTCGACGACCTCGAACTCGACGTCTTCGCCTTCGGCATCACCACCGACTTCCGCTCGAAGCTGTTCCCCGGCTCGCAGCGGCTGGTCGAACTCGCCGACCGGGTCGAGGTGCTCCAGGTCGAGGCACTGTGCTGGTGCGGCGCCCGCGCCACCCACAACGCCCGCACCATCGGCGGCCGGATGGTCGTCGAGGGCGCCCAGGTCGTCGTCGGCGACGTCAACCAGGCCGCCGACGAGATCGGCTACGAGGTGCTGTGCCGGCGCCATCACCGCCGCCGCACGACGGCCGCCGCGGCCCGCGCCGCCGCCCTCTCCCCGGATGTGCTCCCGGTCGACGCGGTCGACGCCGAGGCGCAGGGCCCGGCTGTCCGCGCCTGAGGCACCGGGCCCGAAAGGCCCTGAGGGCGCGGCCCAACAGGCCCTGGAAACAAGCCTGTTCGCCGTTCGTCCGGCAGACGGTACGAAGGTGTTCGGCATCGGTTCGCCCGAACACCACGACCGCCCCGGCCCGTGTACTCCTGGGGTGTCGCCGCCGTCGCGGCCGACTCCCTCAAGGAGGACACCATGAAGAAGATCATCGTGCGCAAGACCGGCTCGATCCGTCTGACCGCACCGTGCCAGACCCACTACAACCTGTTCGCCTTCTGACCGGCACGCTCCACGACGTGTGCGCAGCGGGGCCCGCGCCTTCATCCGGGGGCGCGGGCCCCGTCCCGATCCCGTACACCTACCGGGAGGCGTCCCGTGCTGCTCGACCGTCCCCTCTCCTTCCACCGGCTGAGTTTCGTGCCCGACGGCGACGGCGTCCTGGTCGGCCGGCCGGACACCGACGACTTCGCCGTACTGCCGCCCGACGGGGCCGCCGCGCTGCGGCGCATGACCGAGGGCCACTCTCCCGCGCAGGCTGCCGCCTGGTACGCGGAGCACTACGGGGAACAGCTGGACATGGCCGACTTCCTCGACACCCTCGGCGAGCTCGGCTTCCTGCGCGGCGCCGACGAGGCCGACCCGCAGGAATCCGGTCCCGATGCCCCGGTCCGCTTCCAGCGGCTCGCCCGAGTCGTCTTCTCGCGGCCCGCGCTCGGCTGCTACGGCCTCCTCGTCGCGGCCTGGCTCGCCGTCATCGCCACCACCCCGGACCTCGCGCCCCACCCGGGCCAGGTCTTCTGGACCGACTCGCTGCTCCTGGTCCAACTCGTCGTGGTGTTCGGCCAGTTGCCCTTCGTCGGGCTGCACGAGGCCTGCCACGTCCTGGCCGGGCGCCGGCTCGGGCTGCCCAGCGAACTCGGCATGGGCACCCGGCTGTACATCGTGGTCTTCGAGACCCGGATGAACGGCCTGCTCACCGTCGAGCGCCGCAAACGGTATCTGCCGTTCCTCGCCGGGATGCTGATCGACCTGGTGGTGGTGAGCGCCCTCGGCCTGACCGCATTCTGGCTGCGCGGCCCCGACGGCGCCGAGCCGGCCGCCGGGCGGCTGCTTCTGGCGATGGCGTTCCCGATCCTGATCCGCTGCGGTTACCAGCTCTTCCTGTTCCTGGAGACGGACGTCTACTACGTCTTCGCCACCGCGCTCGGCTGCCACGATCTGCACGCGGCCACCCGCGCCCTCGTCCTGAACCGGCTGCGCCGCCTCGCCCGGCGCCCGGGCCGCACGGACCTGACCCAGTGGACCGAGCGGGACCTCGCCGTCGCCCGCTGGTACGCCCCGTTCTTCACCCTCGGGGTGGCGGTCCTCCTCGCCCTGGCGCCGCTGGTGTTCG
Organism: Streptomyces xanthochromogenes; assembly: GCF_014650455.1. Taxonomy (GTDB): domain Bacteria; phylum Actinomycetota; class Actinomycetes; order Streptomycetales; family Streptomycetaceae; genus Streptomyces; species Streptomyces xanthochromogenes. The sequence goes on from NZ_BMUZ01000008.1 coordinate 106,772, forward strand.
TGCCCCTGTTCGTGCGGACCGTACAGCTGCTCGCGGACGGGATCTCCTCGGCGGGCAGCGGACTGCCGTTCTGGGACAGCCTGGTGTTCGCCGCGCTCAACCTCGTGCAGATCGCCTTCTGGGCCTGGCTGACCGTGCGGGTCCACGTCCGTCGCCGCCGAACCGCCCGGGGAGTCACGTCATGACCGCTCGTCACCTCCACATCACCGGCGCCCGCGCCGCCGACCGCAGGGCCGTGCTCGACGCCGCGGGGCCCTTCGCCTTCACCACCACCTGCCACCAGTGGCTGCGCGGCCCCTGCACCGCGCTCACCGCGCTGCTCCGCCGCCAGGTGCCCGAGGCCTGGCAGGCCTGGCCCGACCTCGTCGACGAGCACCGGACGGCCCTGCTCTACCTCGTGCCCGAACTGGCCGAGCACATCGGGCCGCCCCCGCCCTCGCTGGTGAACGACACCCCGCACGAGGAACGCACCCGGTACTTCGCCGAACGCATGATCCGCGCCACCAGCCACGGCGTCGTCGACTTCCTGCTCGCCCACGCCCGCCGCCGCCCCGGCCCGCCGCTCACCCTCGCCTTCGACGACGTGCACGCGGCCTCCGGCACCGAGCAGGAGTTCCTCGCCCTGCTCCTGCGGCGGGCCGACCCCGGGGTGCTGCGGGTCGCGGTGGCGGCGGGGGAGGGGCCCCTGCTCCCCGAACTCGTCGCCGCGACCGGGGAGTTCACCGAGCTCCTGGTCGCAGCCCCGGCATCGCGCCCCGCTCCCGCGCCCGACGCCCGCGGCTACGTCCGCTCGGACTGCACCGGCGACGACCCCGCGGCGTACGCGGCCTACCGGGCGCTGCCCGCTGAGGTCCGGGCCGCGCTGCACGACGAGCGCGCCGCCGAACTGGAAGCCCGTCCCGATCGCGGCCTGCTGATCGGCGCGATCCCCAACCACCGTGAGCGCGGCGCCGATCCGCACGGCGCGGGCCGCCGCGCGCTGCGCACCGCACTCGAACTGTGCGTGGCGATCGGCTACTCGCAGGCGACCGTCGACCTCGGCATGCGCGGCCGCGCCCTGTGCGACCCGGACACCGACGCCGAGGACTACTGCCACTTCACCGCCAAGGCCGCCAGCGCGCTGGTGCCGCTGGGCCGCTACGAGGAGTGCGTGACCCTGTACCGCGAGCTGCGCCGCCGCTACCCGACACCCCGGGTGCAGATGTCGACCAGCTACGCGCTCGCCGTGCTGCACACCCGCTTCCTGGAGCCGAGGGACCACGACCTGGCCCTGGAGCACATGAACAACGCCCGGGCGCTGGCCGCTCTGGAGCCCGATCCGGTCCTGGGCGCCTACTACCAGGTCTTCCAGGACAACGGGCTCGCCCTGGTCGCGATGCACCGCGGCGACCTGGAGCTCTCCCACGAGCTCACCACGCGCGGCATCGCGCGCCTGGAGCGCGAACTGCCGCCCGACCGCTATGTGGTGCACCGCTCCCAGCTCCTGCACAACCGGGCCCGGGTGCGCTTCGCGCTCGGCCGTCTGGAGGAGGCGCACGCCGACTTCACCGAACTGATCGCCCGGGACCCGCACTACGTCGAGTACCACATGGACCGCGCCGACGTCCGCCGCGGCCTGGGGGATCTGGCGGGCGCGCTCGCCGGGTACGACCGGGCCGTCGAGGTCTCGGTGCCGATGCCCGAGCTCTTCCACAACCGCGGCGGTGTGCGGGCCGAGGCGGGGGACGTCGAAGGGGCGCTCGCCGACTTCGCGCGCGCCCTCGATCTGGAGCCGGCCGAGCCGGCGCCCCGGCTCGCCCGGGCGGCCCTCCTGATCGAGGCCGACCGGCCCCGCGAGGCGCTCGCCGACCTCCGCGCGGGCCTCGCCCTGCACGGCGAGGACGCCCGCCTGCTGTGCCTCACGGGCCTGGCCGAACAGGCCCTGGGGGAACCGGAGTCGGCCCGTGCCGCCTACGACCGGGCGCTGGCGGCCGACCCGTCGAACGTACCGGCGCTGACGGACCGCGCGGTGCTCAGCTTCGAGCAGGGCGACCCGCTCGGGGCGGTCGCCGACCTGACGGCGGCCCTCGCCCTGGGCGGCGAAGACCCCGACGTGCTCTACAACCGGGGCTTCGCCCTGGCGGCCGCGGGCGAGCCCGCCCAGGCGCTGGCCGACTTCAGCCGCGCCCTCGCGCTGCCCGGCGCGGACCTCGCGGGGCTCCTCTGCCGCCGGGCGGAGTGCCTGGCCCGGCTCGGCGAGAGCCGCCGGGCGGCCGGCGACCTGCACGACCTGCTGCGGCTGCACGGCGCGGGTCTGCTGCCGAACGCCGAACCGGCCGAGGCGCTCGGCCTGTTGGACGGGCTGGCGGCGGGCGTGGGAGGCGGGCGCGATGACGGTGGATGCTGACGCCTTCCGGGCGGCCATGGCCCGGGTGGCGGGACCGGTCGCCGTGGTCACCGTGCGCGATGCGCACGGGGTGCCCCACGGCATGACCGTGAGCTCGTTCTGCTCGCTCTCCCTCGAACCGTCGCTCGTCCTGTTCTGCGTGGCCGGCGACGCCTCCTGCCACCGGGTGCTGCGCACGGCACGCCACTGGTGCGTGAGCGTGCTCGCGGCCGGACAGGAGGACATCGCGCGGCGGTTCGCCGCCCGGGGCGAGGACCGCTTCGCCGGACCGGGGCTCGACACCCTCGGCGGTCTTCCGGCGGTACGGGGCTCGCTCGCCCGGCTCCTGTGCGCGTACGAAGGCGTCATCCCGGCCGGTGACCACAGCATGGTGACCGGCCGGGTCGTGGAGGTCCAACTGCCCCCCGCACAGGCCCCGTTGGTGTACCACGCACGCGGCTACCGCACCCTCGCCCCGGCAGCCGCGCGCGCGGAGCTCAGCGGGTCCCGCGGCGCACGGCAGCCCACAGGATGACCACGGCGAGCGTGGCCGGAACGCCCAGCACGAAGCCGAGCACCGCCGCCGCGCCGTCGCCGAGTCCGGCACCGGACGTCACCGCGACGGCCTCGCGCGGCGTGTGCGGCGGGTCCGGATCGCGGCCGAGCAGCGCCGTCGCCCGCTCGGCGAGCGCCTGGCGGCGCAGCCGGGCGAGCGTGCCGCCGGGGATGTCGAGCGCCGCTTCCAGGGCCGTGTCCAGGTCCGGTGGCGGCAGCCGTCTGCCCTGCTCGTAGTCGGAGATCGGACTGTGCGCGGACAGGCCGACGCGGCGGGCCAGGACGCGCATCGACTGCCCGGTCTCGATCCGCTTGCGGCGCAGCAGCCGGGCGAGCTCTCCCGCCGCTGCGCCGGGCGGTCGGTCCGGCTTCCCGGACGCGGCCGTCATGCGCCGCCTCCGCCCACGAGGCGGCCGGCGCCCCACACTTCGGGCGCCACCACCCACACCACCACGGCCGCCAGAACATGGAAGTTCCGGCGCCGTGCACTGTTTCCCCCGCTCATCGCTTTCCCCCTCGGGTCGCGGCATTGTGTGCCGATGGAAGACTGGCCCGCGGGGCCGGTCGCTGTCATGCGCGGTTCCACTGAGCGGAACGCCCGGTGCGCAGGACGCCGCTGATGGCGCATCCGGCCTGCCGCACCGCCTCCGAGAACCGCTCCAGCGGACCCTCGGGGCCGACGAGCGCGCACACCGCGGCCACCGGACGGCCCCGCGGCCCGAGCACCGGGGCGGCCACACAGCTGACCCCTTCGACGAGCTCCTGCCGGTCGAAGGCGATGCCCCGCTCCTGGATCGAGGCCGCCTCCCACCGCCAGCCCGGGGGCAGGGGACCGAGCAGGGGGTTGGGCCGGGCCTCGGCGACGAGCAGCTTGCCCGCGGCCGTCGCCCACGGAAAGACCGAGCCCGCCCGGACCGGCAGCCGCGCGTCGAGCTCGCCGGGGGAGGCCTGCGCGATCAGGGTCCGGCCCTCCCAGAGCACCGCGAGCGTCACCGTCGCACCGGTCGCCGTCGCGAGCCGGCGCAGCGGGGCCCGTGCCGCGGCCCCGAGCCGGGGGTGGGGCTGCCAGGCCTGGCCGAGGCGGAAGAGCTTGGGACCCATCCGGTACTGGCCCCGGGTCCGCTCCACGGCGCCGAGTTCCGTCAGCTGCTGGAGCAGGCGGTGGGCGGTGGCCTTCGGCAGCCCGCTCTCCACGGCCAGCCGGGTCACCCCGGCCTGCCCCAGTCGTTCGATCGCGCCGAGCAGTGCGAAGGCGCCTTCCAGCACACTGCGCGCCCCGGGCCGTGCCGCGTCCCTCATGCGTATCCCCCCGGCGGCCAGTGTCCCGCGCGGGCGCCGCGACGGAACCCCTCGCGGCCGGGCGCCCGGAAGGACGGGGGCGCCTTGCGTACGCCACGGTGGACCGGGCGCGTGCCCCGGCTCGGCCGGCGGCAACTACCCCGGTGGACGGGGGAGTTGGATCGGTCGCCTCACAGGAGCGACCGTACGAGGGTGAACACCGCCCCCTCCGGGTCGGCGACCGTCGCCTGTCGTCCGCTCGCTCCCTCGCGGGGCTGCTGGAGCACCTGGCCGCCGAGCTCGGCGACCCGTCCGGCCGACTCGTCGACGTCGGCGACCTCGAAGTGCGTCATCCAGTGCGCGCCCCGGTCGCGCGGCAGCGCGTTGCCCACGCCGTGCAGCGAGGCGACGGGCTGCCCGTCCAGGTGCAGGGTCACGTAGTCGAAGTCGGCCGAGACGACCGGCTCCAGGTCATAGCCGAACACGGCCTGGTAGAACTTGCCGACGGACGAGGTCTCGCGGGTGACCAGCTCGTTCCAGGCGGGGGTGCCGGGCGCGCCCGCGACGCCGGCCCCGATGTGCTCGCCGCCCTGCCAGATCCCGAACACGGCCCCCGCCGGGTCCGAGGCGATCGCCATCCGGCCGGCCTCGCCCGCGTCCAGCGGGCCGACCCCGACGGTGCCGCCGCAGTGCCGGATGGTCTCGGCCGTCGCGTCCGCGTCGTCGGCCGCCAGATAGGTGGTCCAGGCGATCGGCAGATGCCGGTCGGGCGGCAGCTGGCCGATGCCGGCCACCTCCTCGCCGTCGAGCAGTGCGCGGACGTAGGGGCCGAGCTGCTGCGGCCCCGGCCGGAACTCCCAGCCGAACAGTGCCCCGTAGAACTCCTGGGTCGCGGCCAGACCGTGCACCATGAGGCTCACCCAGCAGGGCGTGCCAGGTGTGCGCCGGGTCTCCGACTGGGTCATCGTCACTCTCTCCTCGGCCGTCGCCATACTGCTGCTCGCGGATGCGGTCCAGGGAACCTGCGCACCCGGGCCGATGCTTCCACCACCTTCGCCGGAGCGCGCCCCGGCCGCGCCGCTTTTGGCGCGTTCCCGCAGGAGGTTGCCCGCTTTGGGGCTTCTCATCCTTTTCCTGCGCGTTACCTTGCCGGTGGACTCTGCGCGAGGATGACCCCATGAATGCCATCATCACCGCACCCGAACTCGCGGCCGAGACGGCCGGTCCCCGGCCGCCGGTCCTGCTCGACATCCGCTGGCAGCTGAGCATGGCGAAGGCGGCCGGCGCGCCCGCGTTCGACGGCCGCGCCGAGTACGAGGCCGGACATCTGCCCGGCGCCGTGTTCGTCGACCTGGACGCGGAACTGGCCGGGCCGCCCGGATCCGGTGGCCGTCATCCGCTGCCGGACGTGGCCGAATTCGGCCGGGTGATGCGCCGGGCGGGCGTGACGGCCGGCGCGCCCGTCGTCGTGTACGACGGCGGCCAGGGCTGGGCGGCGGCCCGGGCGTGGTGGCTGCTGCGCTGGACCGGCCATCAGGACGTCCGCGTCCTCGACGGCGGCCTCGCCGCCTGGACCGGCGAGCTGACCACCGAGGTCCCCGCGCCCGCCGAGGGTGACTTCCGGCCCGAGCCGGGCGCGCTCGAACTCCTCGACGCGGACGGGGCGGCGGAACTCGCCCGCACCGGGGTGCTGCTCGATGCCCGCGCGGCGGAGCGCTACCGCGGCGACGTGGAGCCGATCGACCGGGTCGGCGGGCACATCCCGGGCGCCCTCTCGGCGCCGACCACCGAGAACGTGGGCCCGGACGGCAGGCTGCTGCCCGCCGGCGAACTGGCCGCCCGTTTCAAGGCGCTCGGCGTCTCGGGCACCGAGGTCGGCGTGTACTGCGGCTCCGGTGTCTCCGGCGCCCACGAGGTGCTGGCCCTGGCCGTCGCGGGCATCCCGGCCGCCCTGTACGCCGGGTCGTGGTCGCAGTGGTCCTCGGACGAGTCCCGCCCGGTGGCGACGGGCCCCGACCCGCAGTAGCGCACGGGGCGCCCGGCCGGTGACCGCGCAGCTGCGCCGGGCCCGCACGCGGACTGCGTGCGGGCCCGGCGCCTGCCTGTCCCGGCGACCGCCCTGCTGGGCGGCTAGTCCTGCTTCTTGCGCCGCGTACCGAACACGATCTCGTCCCAGCTCGGCACCGCGGCCCGTCGTCCGGGGCGCACTCCGTCGGCCTCGGCCTGACGGTCGGTGGTGCCGGTGAGCCGGTCGCGGTGACCTGCCACGGTGCGGGGCATCAGGACGTCCGCGTACGCCGAGCCCGCTCCCGCCGAGGCGGCCGGTGCGGGCGGTTCCTCGATCTCGGGCTCGATGGACGGTTCGGTCTCGGGCGGCTCGGGCGGGGCCGAGGGGCGCTCGGGCACGACCATGTCGCCGCGGAAGCTCGGCACGGCTTCGAGCAGGCTGGTGAGCGAGTCGCTCTCCTCCACCACCGGCTCGGGCGGCGGGGGCGCCGGACGCTCCAACTGCCGGTCCAGGGCGCGGTCGAGCGGCCGGTCCCTGGGCAGCCGGGCGATCCGGGGCACGAACGGGAAGCTCGGCTCGGGCACCGTGGTGATGGTGTCGTCGGACTCGCCGATCAGCGAGCGGGCCTCGCCGTCGACGGCCTGGACGAGCCGGCGCGGCGGGTCGTAGGTCCAGCTCGCGGAGTGCGGCTCGCCCGCGACCAGGTAGACGAGCAGGACTTCCCAGGTGCCGTCGTCGCGGCGCCAGGAGTCCCACTGCACGCTGTCCTTGTCGGCGCCGCGCAGCAGCAGCCGCTCCTGCACGGCCTCGCCGAGCTGGGGGCCGGTGTTCTCGCCCGGACGCCGCACCGGAGTCTTCCGCGCCCGCTCCGCCATGAAGGCGCGCTCGGCGAGGACGGGGCCTTCGAACCGGCGTACGCGGTCGACCGGGATCCCGGCGAGCTGGGCGACCTCCTCGGCGGAGGCACCGGCTCGTATGCGCGCCTGGATGTCGCGCGGGCGGAGGTGGCTCTCCACCTCGATCTCGATCTGTCCGAGGCGGGCTCGGTCGTTGCGCACAGCGGCCCGGAGCCGCTCGTCGATCGGAAGCGTGTACTCCGTGCTGTCCGCAGCCTTGAGCACCAGTCGTGTGCCGTCGTTGGAGACGGCCACGACACGCAGTTCGGGCATGGGGACCTCCCGGGTGGTGCCTGCCGACGTCACGTGCGTCGCTGCTTCCGCTAGTCGAGTGTGGCCTGCCCGGGTGCAGCCTGCCACAACATTGCCGAGTTGCCCGGCGTGTCGGGCATGGGCCCTGGAACGCCGTTATGGCACGGTTACCTATTCGCAACGCAGAGTGACCGGGCTGGTCACTCTGTGCAGCAGGCCCCCGTACGGTGCCGCGGCGCCGCCGGTTCGAGTGCCGCGTTCGGCCCCCTCCCGCAGTCCCGGATACCCGTGTGGGACCCGGGGCCCAGGGCTCGCCACAGTACTCCATTCGGGCCACCTGGGTGGACCGGCGCGCCGCCGAAGTTCTCGTGGCGTACGGGAGTTGAACCTGCCCCGAAGCAGCCGTCCCAGGCCCCCACGTGTCCTGCTTCACACAATCCCCGGAACCGGAACTATTCCTTTCGCTCAAATGTCCTTTCTCAGTGCAAGACGGAACAGAAGGGCGAACAAGGGCTGGGCATGAGTGACAAGCCGGACTCCGGGACGGACGAGAAGAAGCGCATCGATCTGAGCGTGCCCCAAGTGGCGGGCAGCGCGCTCGCCGCGGTCGCCGCGGCGGTGCTCGCCTCCACGCTGGGCGTGTACGGGACGTTCATCGGCGCCGGTGTCGTGAGCGTGGTCGCCACCTGCGGCGGCACGGTCTTCCAGCACTTCTTCAAACGGACCGGCGAGCAGTTGCGCGAGGTGACGGTCCAGGCCAAGGTCGGCGCGCGCCAGGTGCCGGTGCTCTCCCCCTACAAGGGTCGGGACGAGAGGACGGCGGAGCCGGGGACCGGCGCCGACCGCACGCGGATGCTGCCGCGCACCGACGCCGAGCGCACGCAGATGCTCGGCCGGGTCGACGAGGACCGCACGCGGATGCTGCCGCAGGCCGACGCGGACCGCACCCAGATGCTCGGCCGGGTCGACGAGGACCGCACGCGGATGCTGCCGCAGGCCGACGCGGACCGCACGCAGATGCTCGGGCGGGTCGACGAGGACCGTACGCAGATGCTGCCGCAGGCGGACACGGACCGGACCCGGATGCTGAAGTCGGTCGGCGGGAATCCGCTGCCGCCCGGCGCGGCGGGTGCCAAGGAGTTCAACGAGGCGACCGTGCACGGCTCCCGGCTGCGCGGCTGGAAGCGCCCGCTGCTGGCGGCGGCCGTGGTCTTCGGGGTCTCGATGGGCGGCATCACCGTCTACGAGGTGCTCTCCGGCGGTGAGGTCGGCGGCAACGGGGGCGGGACGACGCTGACGTCGGTGTTCACCGGAGGCTCCAAGAAGCAGCAGCCGCAGCCGCCGTCGGACCCGGGCGGCGACTGGGGTGACAAGTCGCCCGGCACCGGTACCGGCACCGGCGGGTCGCCGAGCCCGAGCGGGAGCAACGAGAAGGGGACGACCGGGGGAGGCTCCGGCACGAGCGACCCCACGTCCTCGCCGTCCCCCTCCACGTCGCACGGTTCGGGCTCCGACTCCGGCTCGGGCACCGGCTCGGGCGGCACCACCCCGACCCCGACGCCCACCCCGTCCGGTTCGAAGAGCACCGGAACCGACAAGGGCACCACCGACCCGGGCACCCCGGACCCGAAGTCCGGCGCGAGCACCGCCCCTTAGGGCCCGGGCCGCAGAGACCGGGCCACCCGGATCAGTCGCCGAGCACCCGCCGCAGATACGCGTTGGCGAAGCGACGGTCCGGGTCGAGCCGGTCGCGCAGGGCGGTGAACTCGGTGAAGCGCGGGTAGACCTCCGCGAAGTAGGCCGCGTCACGCGTGTGGATCTTGCCCCAGTGGGGGCGCCCCGCGTGCGCGGTCATGATCCGTTCGACCGCGGTGAAGTACGCCTGGTACGGCGTGCCCCGGTACATGTGCACGGCGATGTACGCGGTCTCGCGACCGGAGGCGGTGGAGAGCGCGATGTCGTCGGCGGGCGCGGTGCGCACCTCCACCGGGAAGCTCACCCGCAGCGGCGACCGCTCCACCAGGGCCTTCACTTCGCGCAGTGCTCCGACGACCGCCTCGCGCGGCAGGGCGTACTCCATCTCCACGAAGCGCACCCGGCGCGGGCTGGTGAAGACCTTGTACGGGATGTCGGTGTAGGTGCGGGCGGAGAGCGCGCGGCTGGAGACCTTCGCGACGGCCGGGATGGTGGCCGGCACCGCCCGGCCGAGCGAACACACCACCTGGAAAAGGCCGTTGGACATGAATTCGTCATCGATCCACCCCCGGACCTTCCCGGGCGGCGCGGCCGGTCCTGCGCTGCGGTTGTTGCGCTTGGTGTTGCAGTTGCCGGTGTGCGGGAACCAGTAGAACTCGAAGTGCTCGTTCTCCGTGTAGAGCTCCTCGAAGTCGGCGGTGACCTGGTCGAAGGCCATCGGCTCCTCGCGGGCCGTGAGCAGGAAGACCGGCTCCACGGCGAAGGTGATGGCGGTGACGATGCCGAGCGCGCCGAGACCGATCCGGGCCGCCGCGAAGACCGCTCGCTCCTCTTCGGTCCCCTTCTCGGAGCACGTCAGCAGCGAGCCGTCGGCGGTGACCAGCTCAAGTGCCGTGATCTGGGCGGCGATCGAGGCCGAATCGCGCCCGGTGCCGTGTGTGCCGGTGCTGGTGGCGCCCGCCACCGTCTGCTCCATGATGTCGCCCATGTTCGTGAGCGACAGGCCTTCCCTCGCGAGCACCGCGTTCAGCCGCTTCAGCGGGGTGCCGGCCTCCACCGTGACGGTCATCGCGGCGCGGTCGATCTCGCGGATGCCGGTCAGCAGGTCGGGACGTATGAGCACGCCGTCGGTGGCGGCCGTCGCCGTGAAGGAGTGGCCGGTGCCGACCGCCTTCACCGTCAGGCCCTGTTCGGCGGCGCGGCGCACGGCCTCGGCCAGTTCGGCCGCGGAGGCCGGGGACACTTCCCTTGTCGGTCGCGCGGTGACGTTCCCCGCCCAGTTACGCCAGGTGCTGCCGTTCGCTCCGCTCATCTGCTTCGAGCCCCTCCCGATGCGTCACCGGCCTGCGAAGCCGGCGGTACCCCGAGAACGCCACCGCCGCCGCGAGCGTTCCCGACACGCCGGCCACCAGGTACCCCGCCTGCGCGCCCGCCGCGTCCACCACCCAACCGGCGGCGGAGGAGCCGAGCGCCACACCGACCGCGAGCCCGGTACTGGTCCAGGTCATGCCCTCGGTGAGTTTGCTGCGCGGTACGTGCTGCTCGACGAGGGCCATCGTCGTCACCATCGTCGGTGCGATGAAGAGGCCCGCGACAAAGAGCGCCACGGCGAGGAACGGCAGGTTCCCGGCCAGTTGGAGCGGGATCATACTCACCGCCATCGCGCAGACACCCGCCAGCCACCTGGTGGACGCCGCCCCCTTGAGGCGCAGCAGCCCGAAGACGGCCCCCGCGAGGCAGGAGCCGAGCGCGTACACGGCGAGGACGAGGCTGGCCAGCGCCTTGTGACCGCGCTCGTCGGCGAAGGCCACGGTGACCACGTCGACCGAGCCGAAGATCGCGCCGGTGGCGACGAACGTGGCGACGAGGACCTGGAGTCCGCGCGAGCTCAGCGCCGAACGGCCACTCGTGTGCTCGTGCGGATGCGGCACGGGCTCGGTGCCGCGCTGGGCGGTCAGCCAGAAGACGCCGACGACCAGGAAGCAGGCGGCGATCAGGGGCCCCGCCTCGGCGAACCAGGCGGTGGAGAGCCCGATGGACAGGATCGGCCCCAGGATGAAGCACAGCTCGTCGACGATCGACTCCCACGAGTACGCCGTGTGCAGGTTCTGGGCGTCACCGCGGTAGATCGCGGCCCAGCGGGCCCGGACCATCGAGCCGACGCTGGGAACACAGCCCGCGCCCGCCGCGAAGACGAACAGGGTCCAGTCCGGCGCGCTCTGCTGGGCGCAGACCAGCAGTCCGGTGACGGCGGCGACGGCGGCCAGGGTTGCCGGGCGCAGCACCCGGCGCTGGCCGTGCCGGTCGACGAGCCGGGATATCTGGGGGCCGATCACGGCGGCCGACATGGCGAGCGTCGCCGACAGCGCCCCGGCCAGGCCGTAGCGGCCGGTGAGCTGGGAGACCATCGTCACGACGCCGATGCCCATCATCGACAGCGGCATCCGGCCGAGCAGGCCTGCGGCGGAGAACCCCTTGGTGCCGGGGGCGGCGAAGATCGCGCGGTAGGGACTGGGCAACGGGGCTCCGGTGGTCCGGCGTGACGCGTGCCGGCGCGGCGCGTGCCATCGTGACGCGCGCCATCGTGACGCGTGTAATTAATTCCTAAAGCTTACGACGCTGAAGTAGCGTCCCGCACCGCCTTTTCCGGCTCGCTTCCGGGGGACCTCCGGCCCGGCCCCACCGCCCTTTCCGGCTCGGCCCCGGGGGACCTCCGGCCCGGCCGCCGCGCGTTCCCGCGGCCGGGTTCCGCGCCTGTCACAGGCGGATGGCAGGATCGAGTCATGTCCGTACTGCGTGATCCAGCTCCCGGAGCGGCCGCGGCCGCCGCCCCGTACGACGCCCTGCTGCTGCTCTCCTTCGGCGGCCCCGAGGGCCCCGACGACGTGGTCCCGTTCCTGGAGAACGTGACGCGCGGCCGGGGCATCCCCAAGGAGCGCCTCAAGGAGGTGGGGCAGCACTACTTCCTGTTCGGCGGCGTGAGCCCCATCAACGAGCAGAACCGCGCGCTGCTTGACGCGCTGCGCAAGGACTTCGCCGAGAACAGCCTCGACCTGCCGGTCTACTGGGGCAACCGGAACTGGGCGCCCTACCTCACCGACACCCTGCGCGAGATGGTGGCCGACGGCCGCCGCCGCATCGCGGTCCTCGCCACCAGCGCCTACGCCTCGTACTCGGGCTGCCGGCAGTACCGCGAGAACCTCGCCGAGTCGCTCGCCGCCCTGGAGGCCGAGGGCCTCGACGTGCCGAGGGTCGACAAGCTGCGGCACTACTTCAACCACCCGGGCTTCGTGCGCCCCGTGGTCGACGGCGTCCTCGCCTCGCTCGCCGAGCTCCCCGAGGACGTCCGCGCGGGCGCCCACCTCGCCTTCACCACGCACTCCATCCCCGAGGCCGCGGCCGACACCTCCGGCCCCGTCGAGGAGCACGGCGAGGGCGGCGCCTACGTGCGCGAACACCTCGACGTGGCGCGGACCGTCGCGGACGCGGTCCAGGCCGAGACCGGGGTCGAGCGGCCCTGGCGGCTGGTGTACCAGTCCCGCTCCGGCGCCCCGCACATCCCCTGGCTCGAACCGGACATCTGCGACCACCTGGAGACGCTGCACGGCGAGGGCGCCCCGGCCGTCGTCATGGTCCCCATCGGCTTCGTCTCCGACCACATGGAGGTCCTGTACGACCTCGACACCGAGGCCACCGACAAGGCGGCCGAGCTCGGCCTGCCCGTCGCCCGCTCCGCGACCGTCGGCGCCGACCCGCGCTTCGCCGCGGCCGTGCGCGAGCTCGTCGTCGAGCGGGCCGCGGCCGAGCGCGGCCTGCCCGTCGAGCGGTGCGCGCTCGGGTCGCTCGGCCCCTCGCACGACCTCTGCGCGGTCGGCTGCTGCCCGGCCGCCCGCGGCGCCGCCAGGCCCGCGGCCGCCGGAGCCGACAGCCCGTACGCGTAAGGGAGCACCGATGACCGACCCTCTGCACCGCGAACTGCTCGGCCTCGCCCTGGAGGCCGCCCGGCGGGCCGGCGAGCTGCTGCGCGACGGCCGACCGGCCGACCTCGCCGTGGCCGCCACCAAGTCCAGCCCCATCGACGTGGTGACCGAGATGGACATCGCCGCCGAGAAGCTGATCACCGGCTACCTCGCCGAACACCGCCCCGATGACGGGTTCCTGGGTGAGGAGGGCGCCTCCAGCGAGGGCACCAGCGGCATCCGCTGGGTCATCGACCCGCTGGACGGGACCGTCAACTACCTGTACGGGCTGCCCACTTGGGCCGTGTCCATCGCCGCCGAGCAGCACGGCGAGCGGGTCGCGGGCGTGGTCGCCGCCCCGATGCGCGGCGAGACCTACCACGCGGTCCTCGGCGGCGGCGCGTTCGAGGGCGAGCGCCCGCTGCGCTGCCGCCCGCCGGCCCCGCTGTCCCAGTCCCTGATCGGCACGGGCTTCGCCTACGTCCAGTCGGTGCGCGCCCACCAGGCCGAGGTGGCCCGGCACCTGATCCCGCGGTTCCGGGACATCCGCCGCGGCGGATCGGCGGCGATCGACCTGTGCGACGTGGCGGCCGGGCGACTCGACGCGTACTACGAGCGCGGCCTGAACCCCTGGGACATGGCGGCCGGCGACCTGATCGCCCGCGAGGCCGGCGCCCTGACCGGCGGCCGCCCCGGCCAAGCCCCCTCCCGGGACCTCACCGTCGCCGCCTCCCCGGAGCTCTTCGGCCCCCTCCAGGCGCTCCTGGAGGAGCACGGGGCCTGGCACGACTGAGGTCCCCGCGGCGCCCCCGGGCGTGACGAAACCCCGGCGCCGTCCCGTGGCGCCGGGGTTTCCTGGTGGGTGGGGTGGGCTCAGACGGCAGCGGCTACCTCTACGCCGTGCTCGGCGGCCAGACGGTGGAGATCGTCCAGCTCGGCCTGCTCGACGTCGGCGAGGAAGTCGTCGCCGGTCTCACGCGCCCGTGTGAGGTCGGTTTCCGTGGTCCTTATGCGCTGCAGAAGTCCTGCGGTGAAAGCGTCCATGGTGCGCCCCCTCGTCGTGGGTCGGTGGCACGGGATGTGCCGACGGTGGGTCGCGACCACGACGTGAGGATGTGGCATGCCACAGACAGGGCGTGATCGCGGGGTGTGCAGTCGTCTTCCCCAAGCCCACTCTCGAAGAAACCTCAACTGCCGCGCCAATCCTGTTCATTCCCGCGCAGGCGCCCGCTCCTGGCCGGAAACCGCAGGTGGGCGGCGGGCCCCGGTCCGGCACCGTCTTACCGCCGGTTTATGGCCGTAAGGGGCAGGATGGAAGCTCACAGTCACTGGTTCAGTGCACAGATCCGCCCGCGGACGACGCGGGTCCCTACGGAAGGAAATGCGCCGTGCGCGTACTCGTCGTCGAGGACGAGCAGCTGCTCGCCGATGCGGTGGCCACCGGACTGCGCCGGGAGGCCATGGCCGTCGACGTCGTGTACGACGGCGCCGCGGCCCTGGAGCGGATCGGTGTGAACGACTACGACGTGGTCGTGCTCGACCGGGACCTCCCGCTCGTCCACGGCGACGACGTCTGCCGCAAGATCGTCGAGCTGGGCATGCCCACCCGGGTCCTGATGCTGACGGCCGCGGGGGACGTGAGCGACCGGGTCGAGGGCCTGGAGATCGGCGCGGACGACTACCTGCCCAAGCCGTTCGCCTTCACCGAGCTGACCGCCCGCGTCCGCGCGCTCGGCCGGCGCACCACCGTGCCGCTGCCGCCGATCCTGGAGCGGGCCGGCATCAAGCTGGACCCCAACCGCCGCGAGGTGTTCCGGGACGGCCGGGAGATCCAGCTCGCGCCCAAGGAGTTCGCCGTCCTCGACGTGCTGATGCGCAGCGAGGGCGCGGTGGTCTCGGCCGAGCAGCTCCTGGAGAAGGCCTGGGACGAGAACACCGACCCGTTCACCAACGTCGTCCGGGTCACCGTCATGACCCTGCGCCGCAAGCTCGGCGAGCCCCCGGTGATCGTCACCGTGCCGGGCTCGGGTTACCGGATCTGACGGCGATGGCCGCCACCCCGGCGCCACCCACCGCGCCCCCGAAGCCCACCTGGGCCCCGAAGTCGGCCGAGCCGCCCTTCCCGTGGCTGCGGCCCACCATCCGCATACGCCTCACACTGCTCTACGGCGGCATGTTCATGATCGCCGGGATACTGCTCCTGTCGATCATCTATCTGCTGGCGGCGCAGGCCCTGCACGCGGGCAGCAGCCCGTTCAAGATCGTGGAGGCGCAGAACCTCACGCTGTCCAGCAGCAGCTGCCAGCTCCCCAGGAGCGGCACCGTCCCGGAGTTCAACGACGCGATCAGCGTCTGCATGGCCCAACAGCGCCAGCACGCCCTGGACAACCTCCTGAGCCGTTCCCTGCTCGCCCTGGTCGGCCTCAGCGTCATCGCCTTCGCCTTCGGGTACGCCATGGCCGGCCGCGTCCTGTCGCCGCTCGGCAGGATCACCCGCACCGCCCGCCGCGTGGCCGGTACGGACCTGAGCCGGCGGATCGAGCTGGACGGGCCCGACGACGAGCTCAAGGAGCTCTCCGACACCTTCGACGAGATGCTGGACCGCCTGGAGCGGGCCTTCACCGCCCAGCAGCGGTTCGTCGCCAATGCCTCGCACGAGCTGCGCACCCCGCTGGCGATCAACCGCACGCTGCTCGAAGTGCACCTGTCCGACCCGGGCGCCCCCGTCGAGCTCCAGCAGCTCGGCAAGACGCTGCTCGCGACCAACGAGCGCAGCGAGCAGCTCGTGGAGGGCCTGCTGCTGCTCGCCCGCAGCGACAACGAGATCGTCGACCGCAAGCCCGTCGACCTGGCCGAGGTCGCCTCCCGCGCCATCGACCAGGCCAGGGCCGAGGCCGAGGCCAAGGGCGTCGAGCTGCGCGGCGAGCGCGGGCCCGCCGTCGTCCAGGGCAACGGCGTCCTCCTGGAGCGCATCGCGCTCAACCTGGTGCAGAACGCGGTGCGGTACAACATCGCGGAGGACGGCTGGGTCGAGGTGGTCACCGAGCTCAAGGACGGCCATGCGACCCTGCTCGTGACCAATACCGGACCGGTGGTCCCGGCGTACGAGATCGACAACATCTTCGAGCCGTTCCGGCGGCTGCGCACCGAGCGCACGGGCAGCGACAAGGGCGTCGGCCTCGGCCTGTCCATCGCCCGGTCGGTCGCGCGGGCCCACGGAGGCCGTATCATCGCGGAGCCCCGCGAAGGCGGCGGCCTCGTGATGCGTGTCACCCTGCCGGTCTGAGACGCTGCTCGAAGCCGTTTTGACAGTTCGCTTTGCGCGGAATTTTCGGGAACTGTTCCTGTGGCTTTCATGTGTGATCAGTCACAGGGGCAAACTTCCGGCCACCTACTCTCCGTGATCGATAAATCCCCTGGAATCCCGGGAAAAGTCCGGGTTTCCGGGGGGTGAGATCACGGGAAGTACACGAGGTGGCGCTGGTGAAGTGCGACATTAGGACCGTGTACGGTCCCGATCGCCATCCAAGACGATCACTCTTGAGGAGTGCGGTTGGGTGTCGATTGAGTAACAGACCTTGATGTGAGGCAAAATCTCCGCCTCAGGTCGGGCACAAGTCCGGCCTCTCACGCGTTACGTGCGCTGAGACACCGCAACTACCCAAGAGGGGGAGAGCGACATGGCAACGGACTACGACACCCCACGCAAGACCGACGACGACGTCGATTCCGACAGCCTTGAAGAGCTGAAGGCCCGGCGCAACGACAAGTCCACCTCGACCGTCGACGTCGACGACTTCGAGGCCGCCGAAGGCATGGAACTGCCCGGCGCGGACCTGTCCAACGAAGAGCTCGCCGTCCGCGTCCTGCCCAAGCAGGCCGACGAGTTCACCTGCATGAGCTGCTTCCTCGTGCACCACCGCAGCCAGCTGGCCCGGGAGAAGAACGGCCAGCCGATCTGCCGCGACTGCGACTGAGCAGGCAAGCCGTGACAGGCGCGAAACCGCCCCGGAAGCGACCGTTCCGGAGGAAGGGTGCCCCGGGTTCCACCGAGGCCCCCCAGGGCGGCACGGGCCCGGCAGGAGGCATGGAAGCCCCCGCAGAGCCGGACCGTCACCCTGCGGTGAGCGCGGTCGAGGGTGCACGTGACGCCGAGCGGGGCCACCAGGCCTCGCTCGAAGCAGCGCTCACGGCACCGGAGACGGCACAGGCGGGGCCCGCGGCCGGGGCCCGGCGCCTTGACGCCCTGCGCAGGGGCGCTCTGGAGAAGGGCGTTCCCGCCCTGAAGAAGAGCGTTCCGGTGCTCAAGAAGGGCGTACGCAAGAGCGGCGAGGGCGTGAAGGCCTCGCTCGGCCACCTTGCCGACCGCGTCATCGACGTCGCCCCCCGCATTCCCGTGCGGGATCTGGCGACGTTGCGCACGCAGTTCCCGGGCCTGGGCCCGGAGGAGATCGCCGACAAGCTGATCGCGGGCGCCGCCAACGGCACCTCCACGGTCGGTGCGGGAGTCGGCGCGGCAGCGATGCTGCCCGTCCCGCCCGCGATGCCCGCCGAGCTGGCAGCGGAGATCACCGGCGTCGCCGCCATCGAGCTGAAGCTCATCGCCGAGCTGCACGAGGTCTACGGAATGCGGCCGCCCGGCACCCTCACAGAGCGCTCCATGGCGTATCTGACGTCCTGGACCGAGGAGCGCGGCATCGACGTCACCAAGCCGACGTCACTCAACTTCGCGCTCGGCGGCCAGATGAAGCGCGAACTGCGCCAGCAGATCATGAAGCGCATGGTGCGCAACCTGCCGAACCTGACGCCGTTCATGGTCGGCGCGGCCGTCGGCGCCGTGATGAACCGCCGCGACACCAAGAAGCTCGCCGGGCACATCCGCAAGGACCTGCGCGAACGGCAGGTGCCCTGGGACGCGCTGCCCGAGCTGCCCGCCCTGGAACAGCCGGAGAACCCGCTGCCGCCGGGCCCCGGTCCCAAGGAACTGGGCCGCTGACGGGCCGACCTCGCCGCGGGCCGGGCCCGACCGCCGAAGGGCGCTTGCGCCGAGGTGCCAGACCGTGCCGAGGTGTCAGACCGTGCGGGCCGCGTTCAGGGCCGCCTTCAGCGCCTCGGGGTCACGGGTCGACAGATAGGCGTACGGAGTCGGGTCCGCCGGGTCCGTGATCTCCACCTTCACCGCCGTCGGGATGTAGGCCCGCAGCAGCATGAACGCCCGCGGATCGGCCTTGTGCAACCGCCAGGCCCGCGCCTCGTCGGCGTCCAGGACCTCGGCCTCGCCCAGCGCCCGGACCGGAATCCGGGCCTCACCCGCGACCAGCGTGTCCGGCAGCACCCGGATCCGCACCGAGCCGTACGAGCTCACGACCACCCACGACACCGCCGTGCCGCCCACGAAGCCCGCCAGCATCGGCAGGGTGCCCACCGGCAGCAGCATCAGGGCGCACGCGAAGCCGACCAGCAGGGAGATGAACCACCACGAGCGGGGCGCGGTGAGGCGTTCTGCGTACTGCGGGGCATTGGGCTGCATGGAAGCTAGCTTGGCACGGCGCGACCTGCGCCTTGACCGCGGGTAAGGTCTGCGCCTGTGACTGCTACATCTGCGTCCCTGACGCCCCCGGCCGACGCCATAGCGCCGGTGCGGCACCCCGATGCGCCCGCACCCGGCGAGCTGCTCGGTGCGCACTACGGGCACTGCTTCGGCTGCGGCGACGGACAGCCCCACGGACTGCACCTGGCCGCCCGGGCCGGAGAAGGCGTGACCGTCACCGCCGAGTTCACCGTACGGGAGGCCCACCAGGGTGCCCCGGGCCTCGCCCACGGCGGGGTCCTCGCCACCGCGCTCGACGAGACGCTCGGCTCCCTGAACTGGCTGCTGCGGGTCATCGCGGTGACCGGCCGCCTGGAGACGGACTTCGTCCGCCCGGTCCCGGTCGGCACGGTGCTGCACCTGGAGGCCGAGGTCACCGCGGTCGCCGGCCGCAAGATCTACTCCCGGGCCACCGGCCGCATCGGCGGTCCCGAGGGACCCGTGGCGGTCCGTGCCCAGGCCCTCTTCATCGAGGTGAAGGTGGACCACTTCATCGACAACGGACGTCCGGCCGAGATCCAGGCCGCCATGTCCGACCCCGACCAGGTCAGGCGCGCCCGCGCCTTCGAGGTGAACCCGTGACGCGTGAACCCGTAGATGTCCTCATCCGCCGAGTCGACCCGGAGGTGCCGATCCCGGCGTACGGGCACCCGGGCGACGCCGGCGCCGATCTGGTGACCACGCAGGCCGCCGAGCTCGCGCCGGGCGAGCGGGCGGTCCTGGCGACCGGCGTCTCCATCGCGCTGCCCGACGGCTACGCGGCCTTCGTGCACCCCCGTTCCGGGCTCGCCGCCCGCTGCGGTGTCGCCCTGGTGAATGCCCCGGGGACGGTGGATGCCGGGTACCGTGGAGAGATCAAGGTGATCGTGGTCAACCTCGACCCGCGCGAGAGCGTGCGGTTCGAGCGTTTCGACCGCATTGCCCAACTGGTCGTCCAGCAGGTCGAGAAGGTGCGCTTCCACGAGGTGGCGGAGCTTCCCGGCTCGGCGCGGGCCGAGGGGGGCTTCGGGTCCACCGGCGGTCATGCCGCCGTGGACGGTTCGGCCGCCACTGGCGGCACTACGGGTGGGAATCGATACGCTTCGGTCGTATCCGACCGGGAAGGACAGTGACGTGTTCGGACGTCGCAAGAAGAGCGGTACCGCCGAGGACTCGGCGGGCGAGGCCGAGCAGGTTGTCGAAGGCACCGAGGCCGACGAAGAGACGGCCGGTGCCGGTGACGGGGCCCAGGTGCGCAGGATGAACCTGCCGCCGGCGCCCCGTCCGGACGGACCCTGGGACGTCTCGGAGGTGACCGAGCCCGGCGAGGGCCGCGTCGACCTCGGCGGACTCTTCGTCCCCGGGGTCGAGGGCATGGAACTGCGGGTCGAGGTCGCGGGCGACGCGATCGTGGCGGCCACGGTCGTCCTCAACGACAGCGCGGTCCAGCTGCAGGCCTTCGCGGCACCGAAGAAGGAAGGCATCTGGGGCGAGGTCCGCGAGGAGATCGCCTCCGGCATCACCCAGCAGGGCGGCGTCATCGACGAGGTCGAGGGCCCGCTGGGCTGGGAGCTGCGCGCGCAGGTCCCCGTACAGCTGCCCGACGGGACCAACGGCGTCCAGCTGGTGCGCTTCGTGGGCGTCGACGGCCCGCGCTGGTTCCTGCGCGGTGTCATCTCCGGCCAGGGCGCGGTGCAGCCGCAGGCCGCCGGGCTCCTGGAGACGATCTTCCGCGACACCGTCGTGGTGCGCGGCGAGGGCCCGATGGCACCCCGCGACCCGATCGTCCTGAAGCTCCCCAACGACGCGCAGATGGTGCCCGAGGGCGTGCAGCAGGAGGACCAGGAGGGCTCGCGCTTCTCCGGCGGCATGGGCCAGCTCCAGCGCGGCCCCGAGGTCACCGAGATCCGCTGACCCCACCCTTTTTCCGCGCCCGGTGGGCCGCGCTCCCTGACCGGTGCGCGGCCCATCGGCGCGTCCGGGGTCTGTTCGGGACACCAACGGGCAGCCCGCACGCGCCACTTGACGGCCGCGGTTGCCCGCGCGGCCCCCGCGTGCCCGGGCGGCGCGGGCAGATCTCCCGTGATCCATTGCCCGGCCCGGCGCAATCCACCCATACTGGCGCCCGGTCGCGCACACGTACGTACGGGGGGACAACGCATGACGCGGGGCACCACAGGACAGGGCGGCACGGCCGTCGTGGGCGAGCGGCCGGGCGGCCCGATGGTCCGGGTCGAGGACCTGCACCGCTCGTACGGAAGCGGCGCCGCCGCCGTGCACGCGCTGCGCGGGGTCTCCTTCGAGGTGCCGCGCGGCGAGCTCGTCGCCCTCAAGGGGCGCTCCGGCTCCGGCAAGACCACGCTGCTCAACCTGCTCGGCGGCCTCGACCGGCCGGACGCGGGCACGGTCACCGTCGACGGCACCGACATCGTGGGCCTGGGCGAGGAGGGACTGCTCGCACTGCGCCGGGACCGGATCGGTTTCATCTTCCAGTCCTTCGGCCTCATCCCCATCCTCAGCGCCGCCGAGAACGTGGGCGTCCCGATGCGGCTCAGGAAGACCGACCCGCGCGAGCGCGAGGAGCGCGTCGCCCTGCTGCTCTCGCTCGTCGGCCTGGGCGACCACGCGGGGCAGCGCCCCGGCGAGCTCTCCGGCGGCCAGCAGCAGCGCGTCGCCATCGCCCGCGCCCTGGCCAACCGCCCCGCGCTGCTGATCGCGGACGAGCCCACCGGACAGCTCGACGCCGACACCGGCCTCGCGGTGATGGAACTGCTGCGTGCCGTGGTCCGCAGCGAGGGCGTCACCGTCCTGGTCGCCACCCACGACAGCCAGCTCCTCGGCTTCGCCGACCGCGTCCTGGAACTCGGCGACGGACAGCTCGTCGACCACGGGCCCCGGCCGACCGGGACGTGAGCGCGGGGGCGGCCGTCAGAATCGCGTCAATACGCGGCCCGCGCCCCACCCCCACCCCATTTGCCGCAATTGTTGGCCGTAAGGTCGACGCAGAGTACACGGCTGCCTGCGTACGCAGCTGAATTCTGAAAGACAATGGGGCCATGGCACGCGGCAAGCTTCGGATCTACCTCGGTGCGGCACCGGGCGTCGGCAAGACGTACGCGATGCTCTCCGAGGCCCACCGCCGGGTGGAGCGCGGTACGGACTGCGTCGTGGCGTTCGTGGAGCACCACGGCAGGCCGCGCACCGAGGTCATGCTGCACGGCCTGGAACAGGTCCAGCGCCGCGAGATCGAGTACCGCGGCGGCCTCTTCACCGAGATGGACGTCGACGCCGTCCTGGAGCGCGACCCCGCCGTCGCCCTGGTGGACGAACTGGCGCACACCAATGTGCCGGGCTCGCGCAACACCAAGCGCTGGCAGGACGTCGAGGAGCTGCTCGCCGCCGGGATCGACGTGGTGTCCACCGTCAACATCCAGCACCTGGAGTCCCTCGGCGACGTCGTCGAGTCCATCACCGGGGTGCGTCAGCGCGAGACGGTGCCAGACGAGGTGGTGCGGCGGGCCGACCAGATCGAGCTCGTCGACATGTCGCCCCAGGCGCTGCGCCGCCGCATGGCGCACGGCAACGTCTACCAGTCCGACAAGGTCGACGCGGCGCTGTCCAACTACTTCCGGCCCGGCAACCTCACCGCACTGCGCGAACTCGCGCTGCTCTGGGTCGCCGACCGCGTCGACGAGTACCTCCAGCAGTACCGCGGCGAGCACGACATCAAGTCGACCTGGCAGGCCCGCGAGCGGATCGTCGTCGGCCTCACGGGCGGCCCCGAGGGCCGCACCCTCATCCGGCGGGCCGCCCGCATGGCCGCCAAGGGCTCCGGCAGCGAGATCCTCGCGGTGTACGTGGCCAGGAGCGACGGGCTCACCTCCGCCTCGCCCAAGGAACTCACCGTCCAGCGCACCCTCGTCGAGGACCTCGGCGGCAGCTTCCACCACGTCATAGGCGACGACATCCCGGCCTCGCTGCTCGCCTTCGCGCGCGGCGTCAACGCCACCCAGATCGTGCTCGGCTCCAGCCGCCGCAAGGCCTGGCAGTACATCCTGGGCCCCGGCGTCGGACAGACCGTGGCCCGCGACTCCGGGCCCGACCTGGACGTCCACATCGTCACCCACGACGAGGTCGCCAAGGGCCGCGGCCTTCCGGTGGCGCGCGGCGCCCGGCTCGGGCGGGCCCGCATCGTGTGGGGCTGGGCGGCGGGGGTCGTGGGACCCGCCCTGCTGACCGTGCTGCTCACCAATGTCGACGCGGACCTCGGGCTCGCCAACGACATGCTGCTCTTCCTGAGCCTGACGGTGGCCGCCGCCCTGCTCGGCGGCCTGGTGCCGGCGCTCGCCTCGGCCGCGTTCGGCTCGTTCCTGCTGAACTACTACTTCACCCCGCCCGTCCACAAGATCACGATCGCGGACCCGAAGAACATCGTCGCCATCGTCATCTTCGTCCTGGTCGCCGTCTCGGTCGCCTCCGTCGTCGACGTCGCCGCCCGCCGCACCCACCAGGCCGCCCGGCTGCGCGCCGAATCCGAGATCCTCTCCTTCCTCGCGGGCAGCGTCCTGCGCGGCGAGACCAGCCTGGACGCCCTCCTGGAGCGGGTCCGCGAGACCTTCGCCATGGAGTCCGTCGCCCTGCTGGAGCGCGCCGGTGACGTCGAGCCCTGGACCCGGGCCGGCAGTGTCGGACCGCATCCGGTGGCCCGCCCCGAGGACGCGGACGTGGACATGCCGGTCGGCGACCACATGGCGCTCGCCCTGTCCGGGCGGGTCCTGCCCGCCGAGGACCGACGGGTGCTCGGCGCCTTCGCCGCCCAGGCCGCCGTCGTCCTGGACCGCCGGCGCCTGGTCGGGGAGGCCGAGGAGGCCCGCAAGCTCGCCGAGGGCAACCGCATCCGCACCGCGCTGCTCGCCGCCGTCAGCCACGACCTGCGCACCCCGCTCGCTTCGATCAAGGCCGCCGTCACCTCGCTCCGCTCCGACGACGTCGAATGGTCCGACGAGGACCGCGCCGAGCTCCTCGAAGGCATCGAGGGCGGCGCCGACCGCCTCGACCACCTCGTCGGCAACCTCCTCGACATGTCCCGCCTGCAGACCGGCACGGTGACCCCGCTCATCCGCGAGATCGACCTCGACGAGGTCGTGCCCATGGCGCTCGGCGGCGTCCCCGAGGACAGCGTCGTCCTCGACATCCCCGAGACGCTGCCCATGGTCGAGGTGGACCCGGGCCTTCTGGAGCGGGCGGTCGCGAACATCGTCGAGAACGCCGTCAAGTACAGCCCGCTCGACAGCCCCGTCACCGTCGCCGCCAGCGGCCTCGCCGAGCGCGTCGAGATACGGGTCACCGACCGCGGCCCCGGCGTCCCCGACGCCGCCAAGGACCGCATCTTCGCCCCTTTCCAGCGCTACGGGGACGCCCCGCGCGGCGCCGGAGTGGGCCTCGGCCTCGCTGTCGCCCGGGGCTTCGCCGAGGCCATGGGCGGCACCCTGGCGGCGGAGGACACCCCCGGCGGCGGCCTGACGATGGTGCTGACCGTCCGGGCCGCCCCCGGCCGGGGGCGGGCCCCCGTCGACCTCTCCGCGCAGGTCACCTCGTGAAGCCCGCCGTGCCGTCCGTCATCGCATCGTCAGTCACCGCAGAAGGCAGGTATCCCAGATGACCCGGGTGCTCGTGGTCGAGGACGAGCCGCAGATCGTGCGTGCGCTCGTGATCAACCTCAAGGCGAGGAAGTACGAGGTGGACGCCGCCCCCGACGGCGCGACCGCCCTCCAGCTCGCCGCCGCCCGCCACCCCGACGTGGTCGTGCTCGACCTCGGCCTGCCCGACATGGACGGCGTCGAGGTCATCCGGGGCCTGCGCGGCTGGACCCGGGTCCCCATCCTGGTGCTCTCCGCCCGCCACACCTCCGACGAGAAGGTCGAGGCGCTCGACGCGGGCGCCGACGACTACGTCACCAAGCCCTTCGGCATGGACGAGCTGCTCGCCCGGCTGCGCGCGGCGGTCCGCCGGGCCGAGCCGGTCGGCGGCGCGGACGGCGCGGACGACGTGGTGACGGTCGAGACCGAGGGCTTCACCGTCGACCTCGCCGCCAAGAAGGTCAACCGCGACGGCCGCGACGTACGCCTCACGCCCACCGAATGGCACCTCCTTGAGGTCCTGGTCCGCAACACCGGCCGCCTGGTGAGCCAGAAGCAGCTGCTCCAGGAGGTCTGGGGCCCCTCCTACGGCACCGAGACCAACTATCTGCGGGTCTACATGGCCCAGCTGCGCCGCAAGCTGGAGGGCGACCCCTCGCACCCGCGCCACTTCATCACCGAACCGGGCATGGGCTACCGCTTCGAACGCTGATCCCATCCACCCCTGCCGGACCGGCTCGCACCGGCGCCGTATCCCGGACTTGTACGTGCTGACCACACGCTTTGATCCGGCGGGGGAGTACCCCGGTACGCTTTCTGTATGAGTGCTGACCTTCGTACCGAGAAGCCCGCGGGACGCTTCCGCCGGATGCTCGACCGGCTGTCCACCTCGCAGGAGGACCTGCACTCCGCGGAACTGCAGGAGGACACGCAGGCCACGGGGTGCACCCGCATCTCCGAGTGCAGCGACCGCCAGATAGTCAAGGTGACTGGTACCTTGCGGACCGTCACCCTGCGTCCGCGGGCGGGCGTGCCGGCCCTGGAGGCCGAGCTCTTCGACGGCACCGCCCCGCTGGACGTGGTGTGGCTGGGACGGCGCTCGATCGTGGGCATCGAGCCGGGCCGCAAGCTCATCGCTTCGGGCCGGATCTCCCTGAGCCACGGCCGCCGGGTCCTCTTCAACCCCAAATACGAACTCCGACCGCTCGGACAGGAGTAGCCGGTGACGTCAGTCGACAAGCCGACCACCACCCCCACCTCCACCCCGCCCGCCGACGCGAAGGCGGTGACCGAGGCCGCGCTCTTCGAGGCGTTCGGCGGGGTGCGCGGCATGGTGGAGACGGTCCTCCCGGGACTGCTCTTCGTCACGATCTTCACGATCAACAAGGACCTGCACACCTCGGCGATCGCCGCCCTCGCGGTGTCGCTGCTGCTCGTCGTGGTCCGCCTGGTCCGCAGGGACACCATGAAGCACGCCTTCAGCGGCGTCTTCGGCGTGGCCTTCGGCGTGGTCTTCGCGATGATGACGGGCAACGCCAAGGACTTCTACCTGCCGGGCATGCTCTACACGCTCGGCCTGGCCCTCGCCTACATCGTCACCACCGTGTGCGGAGTGCCGCTGATCGGGCTGATCCTCGGCCCGGTCTTCAAGGAGAACCTCTCCTGGCGCACCCGCAACCCGGGCCGCAAGAAGGCGTACGCGAAGGCCAGTTGGGCCTGGGGCCTGATCCTGCTCGCCAAGTGCGCGATCCTCTTCCCGCTGTACTGGTGGGCCAACACCTCGCAGCTGGGCTGGATCCTGATCGCCCTGAAGATCCCGCCGTTCCTGCTCGCGGTCTGGCTGACCTGGGTCTTCCTCGCGAAGGCCCCGGCGCCGATCGACGTCTTCGCCGAGATGGAGGCGGAAGAAGCGGCCGAGAAGGCCCGCAAGGCCGCCGCGCGCGAGGAAGCCGGGGCGTAACGCCCGTACGCAGCACGGCGAAGGGCCCGGAACCGCCATGGTTCCGGGCCCTTCGTGCGTCCGGCGGGATCAGCCCTCGCGGCGGACCGACAGGAGGTCCTCCAGCTGCTCCTCGCGGGCCTGCGCGGCCACGAACAAAAGCTCGTCGCCCGCCTCCAGAGTCTCCTCCTGGCTCGGCGTCAGCACCCGCGTGCCCCGGATGATCGTCACGAGCGAGGTGTCCTCGGGCCACGCCACATCGCCGACCTGCGTGCCCGCGAGCGCCGACTCCGGCGGCAGCGTCAGCTCGACCAGGTTGGCGTCGCCGTGGCTGAAGCGCAGCAGGCGTACGAGATCGCCGACGCTCACCGCCTCCTCGACCAGGGCGGACATCAGACGCGGCGTCGAGACGGCGACGTCCACGCCCCACGACTCGTTGAACAGCCACTCGTTCTTCGGGTTGTTGACCCGGGCCACCACCCGCGGCACCCCGTACTCCGTCTTCGCGAGCAGCGAGACGACCAGGTTCACCTTGTCGTCACCGGTGGCCGCGATGACCACGTTGCAGCGCTGCAGCGCCGCCTCGTCGAGCGAGGTGATCTCACAGGCGTCCGCGAGCAGCCACTCGGCGAGCGGCACCCGCTCCACCGAGATGGCGGTGGGCGCCTTGTCGACGAGGAGCACCTCGTGCCCGTTCTCCAGGAGCTCGCCCGCGATGGAACGGCCCACCGCGCCGGCCCCGGCAATCGCCACGCGCATCAGTTGCCGCCCTCCTCGGGACCCTGGGCGAACGCCGCCTCGACCTTTTCGACCTCGTCGGTACGCATCATGACGTGCACCAGGTCGCCTTCCTGCAGGACCGTCTGGGACGTCGGAAGGACCGCTTCCCCCAGCCGGGTGAGGAACGCGACGCGCACGCCGGTCTCCTCCTGCAGCTTGCTGATCTTGTGCCCGATCCACGACGTCGAGGTGTGCACCTCGGCGAGCTGCACCCCACCGCTCGGGTCGCGCCACAGCGGCTCGGCGCCGGACGGCAGCAGCCGCCGCAGCATCTGGTCCGCGGTCCAGCTGACCGTGGCGACCGTGGGGATGCCCAGGCGCTGGTAGACCTCGGCACGGCGCGGGTCGTAGATCCGCGCCGCCACGTTCTCGATGCCGAACATCTCGCGCGCGACCCGCGCCGCGATGATGTTGGAGTTGTCACCGCTGGAGACCGCCGCGAACGCGCCGGCCTCCTCGATGCCCGCCTCGCGCAGGGTGTCCTGGTCGAAGCCGACCCCCGTCACCCGGCGCCCGCCGAATCCCGAACCCAGCCGACGGAAAGCGGTGGGGTCCTGGTCCACCACCGCGACGGTGTGCCCTTGCTGTTCCAGGGCCTGCGCGAGAGCGGCTCCCACTCGCCCGCAGCCCATGATGACGATGTGCACGTCCCCTTACCCCGCACTCCTGGTCGCCCCGATGACCTGCGCAAACACCCTGCTCACTACTTCCTTCTCGGCTAGCCGGGCAACAGCGTGGCAACAGAAATCCACGTTGCCGCGTGACGAGCTTATGCGGCCCGCCCCGGGAAGCACTCACTCAGTGCCCCCGGGGACGGCCACGGCCCGGGGGAGGCGGGTGCGCCTTATTCGGACAGAGCGCTTACGATCCTCTGCGTGTCCAAACTGACCGACGTGCCCAAACGGATCCTGATCGGCCGGGCGCTGCGCAGCGACAAGCTGGGAGAAACGCTCCTCCCCAAGCGCATCGCACTTCCCGTCTTTGCCTCCGACCCGCTCTCGTCCGTTGCGTACGCACCCGGAGAAGTACTCCTGGTGCTCTCCGTGGCGGGTGTGTCGGCGTACCACTTCAGCCCCTGGATCGCCCTCGCGGTCGTGGTGCTGATGTTCACCGTGGTCGCCTCCTACCGGCAGAACGTGCACGCCTACCCGAGCGGCGGCGGCGACTACGAGGTCGCCAACACCAACCTCGGGCCGAAGGCCGGACTCACCGTCGCGAGCGCCCTGCTCGTCGACTACGTCCTGACCGTGGCGGTCTCCATCGCCTCGGGCATCGAGAACCTCGGCTCCGCGATCCCGTTCATCGTCGAGCACAAGGTGCTCTGCGCGGTCGCCGTGATCGTCCTGCTGACGCTGCTGAACCTGCGCGGCATGAAGGAGTCCGGCAAGCTCTTCGCGATCCCGACGTACGTCTTCGTCGCCGGCGTCTTCGTCATGATCGCCTGGGGCGCCTTCCGCGGGATCGTGCTCGGCGACACCATGAAGGCACCGACCGCGGACTACACCATCAAGGCCGAGCACCAGGGCCTCGCGGGCTTCGCCATGGTCTTCCTGCTGCTGCGAGCCTTCTCCTCCGGCTGCGCGGCGCTCACCGGCGTCGAGGCCATCAGCAACGGCGTCCCCGCCTTCCGCAAGCCGAAGTCGAAGAACGCGGCCACCACGCTCGCCCTGATGGGCGGCCTCGCCGTCACCATGTTCTGCGGCATCATCGCGCTGGCCATGTCGACCCATGTGCGCATGGCCGAGAAGCCCGGCGAGGACCTGCTGCACAACGGCACCCCGCTCGGCTCCGGCTACGTGCAGAACCCGGTGATCTCCCAGGTCGCCGAGGCCGTCTTCGGCCACGGCAGCTTCCTGTTCGTCGTGCTCGCCGCGGCCACCGCGCTCGTGCTGTTCCTCGCGGCGAACACGGCCTACAACGGCTTCCCGCTGCTCGGCTCGATCCTCGCCCAGGACCGCTATCTGCCCCGCCAGCTGCACACCCGCGGCGACCGCCTCGCGTTCTCCAACGGCATCGTGCTCCTGGCCGGCGCCGCGGTGCTGCTCGTCGTGATCTACGGCGCGGACTCGACCCGCCTGATCCAGCTGTACATCGTCGGCGTCTTCGTCTCGTTCACGCTCAGCCAGACCGGCATGGTCCGCCACTGGAACCGCCACCTGGCCACCGAACGCGACCCCGCCAAGCGCCGCCACATGGTCCGCTCCCGCGCGATCAACGCGTTCGGCGCGTTCTTCACCGGCCTGGTGCTCGTCGTCGTCCTCGCGACGAAGTTCACCCACGGCGCCTGGGTCGCGCTGCTCGGCATGGTGATCTTCTACGGAACGATGACCGCGATCCGCAAGCACTACGACCGGGTCGCCGCCGAGATCGCCGCCCCCGACGAGCCCACCGACGACAGCCTGCGGCCCTCGCGCGTGCACTCGATCGTCCTGGTCTCCAAGGTCCACCGCCCCACCCTGCGCGCCCTCGCCTACGCCAAGCTGATGCGCTCCGACCAGCTGGAGGCGCTCTCCATCTCGGTCGACCCGGTCGAGACGAAGGCGCTGAAGGAGGAGTGGGAGCGGCGCGGCATCAACGTACCGCTGAAGATCCTCGACTCGCCCTACCGCGAGATCACCCGGCCGATCATCGAGTACGTCCGCAGCCTGCGCCGCGAGAGCCCGCGCGACGCGATCAGCGTGTTCATCCCCGAGTACGTCGTCGGCCACTGGTACGAGCACCTGCTGCACAACCAGAGCGCGCTGCGGCTCAAGGGCCGCCTCCTGTTCACGCCCGGCGTCATGGTGACCTCCGTCCCCTACCAGCTGGAGTCCTCCGAGGCCGCCAAGAAGCGGGCCCGCAGGCGCGCGGACTGGAACGCCCCGGGCGCGGTGCGCCGCGGCCCCGTGGCCCGGCCCAAGGAGCCGAGCAACAAGAGCTGAGCGGTGCGGCGCGGGTGCGCTGTGGTGCCGGGTGCCATGCCGTGCCTGTGCCGCGCCGTGCCTGTGGCGGGCCGTGCCTGTGCCGCGCCGTGCCTGTGGCGGGCGGCCGGGCGATCCCCACGTAGACTGGTGGGCTGTTCGCCCGGCCGCCCGCCGTTTTCCTCCCCCCGACCTGGAGTCACCCACCCATGCAGCAGAACGCATCCGAGCCGTCGGCGTCGGCATCCGAGCCGTCGGCGCCCGAGCCGTCGCTGTCGTCGTTGGTCGGTGAGGAGTACGAGGTCGAGGTCGGCCCCGTCGCGCACGGCGGCCACTGCATCGCCCGCACCGCGGAGGGCCGCGTCCTGTTCGTACGCCACGCCCTGCCCGGCGAGAAGGTCGTGGCCCGCGTCACCGAGGGCGAGGAGGACTCGCGCTTCCTGCGCGCGGACGCGGTGCGCATCGTGGAGGCGTCCAAGGACCGGGTCGAGGCGCCCTGTCCCTTCGCCGGCCCCGGCAAGTGCGGCGGCTGCGACTGGCAGCACGCCAAGCCCGGCGCCCAGCGCCGCCTGAAGGGCGAGGTCATCGCCGAGCAGCTCCAGCGGCTCGCGGGCCTCACCCCCGAGGAGGCCGGCTGGGACGGCACGGTCATGCCCGCCGAGGGCGACAAGCTCCCCGCGGGCCAGGTCCCGGCGTGGCGCAGCCGCGTCCAGTACGCGATCGACGACGAGGGCCGCGCGGGCCTGCGCAAGCACCGCTCGCACGAGGTCGAGGTCATCGACCATTGCATGATCGCCTCCGAGGGGATCTCGGAACTGGGCGTGGAGAAGCGGGAGTGGCCCTCGCTCGCGTCGGTCGAGGCGATCGCCGCGTCCGGCTCGCACGACCGCCAGGTCGTCCTCACCCCGAAGCCGGGTGGCCGCCTGCCCCTGGTGGAACTCGACAAGCCGGTGTCCGTGCTCCGGGTCGAGGAGAAGGACGGCGGAGTGCACCGCGTGCACGGCCGCGCCTTCGTCCGCGAGCGCGCGGACGGCCGCACCTACCGCGTCGGCATGGGCGGCTTCTGGCAGGTCCACCCGCAGGCCCCCGACACCCTGGTGAAGGCCGTGATGCAGGGGCTGATGCCGCGCAAGGGCGAGATGGCGCTGGACCTGTACTGCGGCGTCGGCCTGTTCGCCGGCGCGATCGCGGAGCGGGTGGGCGAGACGGGCGCGGTGCTCGGCATCGAGTCCTCCAAGCGCGCCGTCGAGGACGCCCGCCACAACCTGGCCGACCTGCCCCGCGTCCGCGTGGAACAGGGCAAGGTCGAGCAGGTCCTGCCCCGCACGAAGATCACCGAAGCCGACCTGATCGTCCTGGACCCGCCCCGCGCCGGCGCCGGCAAGCAGACGGTCAAGCACCTGGCGGCCCTGGGCGCCCGCCGCATCGCCTACGTCGCCTGCGACCCGGCGGCCCTGGCCCGCGACCTGGCGTACTTCGCGGCAGCGGGCTACAAGCCGCGGACGCTGCGGGCGTTCGATCTGTTTCCGATGACGCACCATGTGGAGTGCGTGGCGATCCTTGAGCCGGTGCGCGAGGAGGGCTGACCTGCAGGTTCAGGCGGTGTGCGCTATGTGCAGTGTGGGCGTTACGGGCGATATCTTGACGCTGAGACGACACTCTCCGAGGGGTCCTGACGCTCCTGCTGATGGGGCGTCAGGTACTCTTCGTCACTGGTCAGACGGACTGCTCGCGGCGCGGGCATGGCCGGTTGCCGCAGGCCGTGTCCTCGCGCTTGAGGACGTCGTGGAGCGCTGGGCGCCATAGGATCCCCGGCACCGCGCGTGGACGGTGCTGATCTGCCCGGTCGGCTCCGCGCGTTCGGTACGGTCCAGCGATGGTGGGCAATGCAATGGAGGGGGCCGTCAGCAAGCTGACGGCCCCCAAACAGTCGGGGCTAGATTTCTGGCGGAACGAACGTAGCCCTCAGGACGGAGTCTGGCCCGCGTTCCCCATCAACGGCGTGGCAGCCAGTTACGTAGAGGTGCTGGACAGGTCAAGGCAGCCACGTCACCCGCTTCAGCAGTCGCGGCGAAAGCCTTCACTCGTTGAGTACCCTCTGCAGGCCCGGGCCCGTCATCTCCACGACGACGGCCATGTCTCTCAGCCCGTCCGGCAGGTTCGCGCGCTGCTCTTCAGTACCCAGCAGGACACTATCCGGAAGAGCGATGGCGGCGCCAAGACGGTCGGCCAGTTCAGCGATGATGTCCAGGATTCCACCGGGCGGGAAGCGGTGCACACTGACGCCGTCGGCACTCACGTCCACCTCCGCCTCTCCGCCGTCGGCTGCCCGGACAAGCAGTTCGTTGTCGTCCTGGTCCGCGTTCACGGCATGCGGTACCAGGACCTCCCTGACCACCCGCTGGTCCAGCGTTTCCGCTTCGCCGTCCACGAATCGGTGCAGGGAAATCGCATATCCCATGTCCTTCAGGCTCCTGATGTCCCGGGTGGAGACGCTGCTCGACGCGCGGCCCTGCCGAAGCCGAAGCCGAAGCCTCGGCAGAGCCCCTGTGCGTTCGAGTCACGTAGAAGGACCCGCCAAGATCAGCAGGGCGAGCGGATCCTGGTCGTCCCGTTCCACGGTGAACCCAGCAGCGCGCAGAATCGCAAGCACGGCTGTCTGCACATGACCTGCCGCCTGCACGAAGTACTGGAAGACAGGCCCCCCGTCCGGACGGCTCGTGTCGAACGCGCCATGTACGGGCAGGTCGCACTTCCGGTAGACGGAGGCTGCCGGCGGATGACCGAAGCCGGCCACGTAGAGCGGGACTCGGCCGAGAGGCGGTTCAATGCCGATCTGGTAGCGCGCGAGATCGCGCACAAGGACGTTTCGGGAGAGGTGGCGGCGTCAGTTCAGCCGATGCGACTCTCCACGGGCTATGGGAGACAGGGAGATCGACTCACCTCGATCGCCTCTTCACAGCTCATACCAGTCTGAACGAAAGTCGGCTACATGTTCCTCGATGACATCGCGACGTGGATCGTCCGGGAGCAGAGTCAGCTGCGTGAGAAGCGAGTCAACCTGTCCCAAGAGGGTCGGGTCCTTGTCCTGCATGCGTTCAATATTGGGTTCTACGAATGTGTCCAAGTAGGTGTACAGCGCCTCGGCCAGACCTGCCGGTGCCCTGTCAGGGGGAGGGATTTCCCATTCGCGTACCAAGAATTCAGCGGGCGCGGTGAGGATCCAGCCGATGTATACATTGCTGGCAAAAACGAAGTCGAAACCTTGGGCTGCTCGCACGCGTATAAGCCCGTGTGGCCCGGGTTCTGCGTCTCTGAACGTGCAGATCAAATGTTGAGCACTCTCATCTACCCACCTAATTTCTGTTGGTCTCACGTCGAAATTCTCGAGTGAAAGAGAATGAAACGCGCCATATGCAAGTGGGGCGGAAAGCCAAGGGGTGAAATCCCGGGCGTCCGGGGCCCTGCACTCGGGGACAGCCAGCGTGAACCCGCGTAGCATGGCGTCGTCCTTACCGAACCGGATCTCGTCGTCGCCGGACCACAGCCAGTCTACGCTGCCGAATGTCTCGGCGAGCAGGGATTCATGCGTCTGCTGGTCGGTATGAGGGGAAACTGAAACAAACCCGCCGGGCAGCGAGTACCCAGGGGAATGAGCTAGTGGACTCCCTGCAACGGTGACTGAGAGGGAATCAGTCAGGGCTAGCCGAGAATCGCGAGTGATGGCATCGTGCATGAGGGTTCCTCATCTCAAGGGCGTTGCGGGTGGAAGAGTTCCGCCCTTGGGTGTCGGGATCTTGCCGTCGACGATCATATCTCTCGTTACGGCAGGACCGGGGTCGGTTGGTGAGCCACCCCAGGCTGCTGCGCCACTATCATTCTTGGGGCCAGAAGGACCATAGCTGGTGATCACGTTTCCAGCCTTGCCACCCTTGCTCTCCATGACGACGATATCCTCCCCCGTATGGAAGATCAGGCGTTCTGCCCCTCCATTTGAGATGTAAACCCCGTCAGGATTGGAGAGTATTTCGACTTCTCGTTCGGGAGTGAGATGGCCGTGGTACCCGGTTGCCGTTCGGCGTTTTCCTTCCGCTGCCCGGTCGATTGCCTTGTCGATGACCTTGGTCACCTTCGTGCAGTCGTAGAGCCCAAGCGGATCGAATCCGCTAAGTGGATGATTCACATACGCCGCGGGCTGAGGGCCGCCAGCAAGACCCAGGGGGTCTGGTGATAGATAGTTCGCTGTCTCTGGGGAGTAGTAGCGGAAGTAGTTGTAATTGAGCCCGCTCTCGGTATCCGCGTACTGGCCGGGGAAGCGCAGCGAGCAGTACGCGGACGCCTCGGTGTCAGAGGGCGCTGGGTGGTGAATCCCCCACAGACTGGTCCGATGCTGCCAGGCGACGTGACCGTCAGCAGTCACAAGTTCTGTCGGCGTACCGATGGAGTCGGTGATGATGGCGTGGAAGCGGAGGCCGGGGCCGGAGTCCTGGTCTTCAGCCAGCTGGGATAGGTAGGACCTGCCGGGCACGCGGGGGCGATGGTCTGACTGAGTCAGGGGGCGATGGGTGCCAGGGACGTAGTCCCAAGTGGTGGCCCTTCCTTTGGTATCGATCTGTTCCGCCAGGCGAGTGTCGTCCCAGGTGAAGTCTGTACGGTCGGCCTTCGAGCCGTCTTTGGCCAGGCGATATTTGGCTATGCGGCGGCCGAGAGGATGCCGCAGTCCTTCGGCCCCGAGTAGGGACACCGAGCCGTGACGCTCCGGGCGCCCGAGGGAGGGGAGATGAGGCGGAAGAGAGCTCTGACTTGCAGTTTTCCAGACGCCATTCAAGCCGACACTCCTCCGATGACGTATCACGCTGAAGTGATGCCCTCGGAGGCGTCGTGACGCGCTTTCGATGCTCGTTCTGATGGAGTGTCAGATGTGTTGCTCCGCCGGTCAGGGCTCCCGTCACCGCGCTGTGAGCGTTCAGATCGTCGGTCCCCCCGGCTCCCCACCCCTGAGCAGGCTGACCGATGATCCCGCCCGGTCATCACTGCCCGCACCCGACTTCGCCTCGCCCGGGCCCTGGTGGCCGGCCGTCGACCCCTTGGGGAGCAGCCACTGCCGTCACCCCGGCCGCGCCCTGCCTGGTCCGCCGACGGTTTCGTCAGGTCCGGGTCGCAGGGGACACACCGGCAAGCCGCCGCAACCCTGTGGACACTCCACCGGCCAACTCTGGGCGCCCGATGTACCCCCGCACCCCGTCCGTCCAGCATTCACCATCGTGGTAGGACCTGCGGTTCCGCACCCTCAGGGACGGAGTCGAGGCCGAGAGGGGGCGATTCACCTCGACCGCTGCTTCACAGCTCGTACGGGTCCGAACGCAAGTCGGTCACGGGTTCCGCGATGACATCGCGATGTGGATCGGCCGGGAGGGAGCCGGCCGTGCGAGCAGCGAGTCGACCTGTTCCAGGAGAGCCGGACCCCTTTCCTACATGATGTCGATCTTGGGCCCTACGAAGATGCCCAAGTAGGTGTACAGCGCCTCGGTGAGGCCTGCCCTTGTTGAATCCCCGCCTCCCGCACCCCCGTTGCTCACCCCCCCCGGCCGGCGCTTCCCCCTGCCCACCAGGCCACCCCACCCGACCCTTTCGATCACCCACCCCTGCCCTCCTACCCCTTGCATCGCACTCCCGCCCCGCATATTCAGGGAAGTTGACGATGTCAGGCCAGCAAGTCGGAAGAGAGAGCCCGTGCACGATCAGGAGAAGGCCGCCCGGAGCAAGGGCGCCGCTGTCCGTACCGCGGAGGTGGGGCGTGCGGCGGGGCCGTCCGCGCAGCAGCGGGGTGTGCTGGGACTGCAGGGCAGCGTGGGCAATGCCGCCGTCGTGCAGATGCTCCGTCAGGCCGACCACGCCTGGGCCCAGGAGGAGCACCGGCACGGTGCCGGATGCGGCCACCAGCAGGCCGAGTCGGTGCAGCGCTCCGCCGTGCACGACGTGCTGCGCGGGTCGGGCAGTCCGCTCGACGACAGCACCCGTACGGACATGGAAGCGCGCCTGGGCGCCGACTTCTCCGACGTCCGCATCCACGACGACAGTGCCGCCAAGGCATCCGCCGCCGAGGTCGGCGCCCGCGCCTACACCAGCGGCAACCACGTCGTCATCGGCGCGGGCGGCGGCGACAGCCACACCCTGGCGCATGAGCTGACGCACGTCATCCAGCAGCGCAAGGGCCCCGTCGCCGGCACCGACAACGGTGACGGCCTCAAGGTCTCCGACCCGTCCGACCGCTTCGAGCGCGAGGCCGAGGCGAACGCCCACCGGGTCATGTCGTCCGCCCCGCAGGTCGACACGGACGTACAGCGCGAAGCCGCCACCGACGTCCAGCGCGAGGTCGCGCCCGGCCCCGCGGCGGCCTCCCTCCCCGCCGTGCAGCGCGTCTTCGACCAGGACAACCCCGGGAACCCCCAGAACGTCATGACGACCGAACACTGGGAACGCCAGGCCGGGGTCATGGGTGGCGACGGCAAGGCCACGAAGGAGATGACCAAGACCAAGACGGATCTCATGGCGTCGGCCAAGAAGGCGAAGAAGGGCTACAAGGCCGACAAGCCGCGCACGATCGACGAGATCATCAAGACGGTCGGCCCGGCCCTGCTGCAGCAGCTCCAGGGCCTGCCGGAGACGTCCGGGCGACTGGAGCTGTACCGGTCGATGAGCCTCGGCGAGGCGCAGAGCATCCTGGGCTACTGGGGTACCGCCGAAGCCCGTACCGCCGTCGAGGAGTACATCCGGGGCGGCGAGGGCTCGGCCAAGGACTTCCGCACGCAGGGGCTCAAGGGCATGACCGTCGGCTCCCACCTCGGCGACAGCGGTCAGGCGGACGCCTACTACGCCATGATGACGGAGAACTACCAGGTCCAGCTGCGCTTCACGCTGAAGCCCGGGGCTCACCAACTGCTGTTCAACTCGGACCACATGGCTCTCGGGCCCGGCTACAAGACCGAGCTGATCCGCAAGGGCGAGGGCGGCGGCCACAAGAAGGCGAACGCCAACGAAGGCACGCTGCCCGGCTACATCGGGGTGAAGGCGGAGGACAACGAGCCCTACAGCATCGGCATCGCGCAGGGCGCCAACGGCAAGAACGGCCGTGAAGTGGGGCCGAGCCAGCTGCTGTTCCAGCTGTTCCTGCAGGACGTCTCGCTGGTGAAGGACAAGACGAACACCCTGGGCGGAGAGTAGGTCACCGTGTGATGCGGCGAACGGCGAAGTCCTCTCCGGCGAACGTGAGTTGACGATGGCCCCTGACGGAACGTCAGGGGCCATCGAGGGCGTCCGGTTCACTGGGGCCGGCCGTACCGGCTGGCCCCAGTGGGTGGATCAGACGAGGTCGAACCGGTCCAGGTTCATGACCTTCGTCCACGCCGCCACGAAGTCGCGTACGAACTTCTCCTTCGCGTCGTCGCTCGCGTACACCTCGGCGACCGCGCGCAGCTCCGAGTTGGAGCCGAAGACCAGGTCGGAACGGGTGCCGGTCCACTTGACGTCGGACGAACCGGTCTCGCGGGCCTCGAAGGTGTTCTGGTCGGCGGACGTCGACTTCCACGTCGTGCCCAGGTCGAGCAGGTTGACGAAGAAGTCGTTGGTCAGCGTTCCCGGCCGGTCCGTGAACACGCCGTGCGCGGACTGCTGGTGGTTGGCGCCGAGCACGCGCAGACCGCCGACGAGGACGGTGAGCTCCGGGGCGCTCAGGGTCAGCAGGTTCGCCTTGTCGAGCAGGAGGAACTCGGCCGGAAGCCGGTTGCCCTTGCCCAGGTAGTTGCGGAACCCGTCGGCCGTCGGCTCCAGGGCGGCGAAGGACTCCACGTCCGTCTGCTCCTGCGAGGCGTCGACGCGGCCCGGCGTGAAGGGCACCTCGACGCTGACCCCGCCGTCCTTGGCGGCCTTCTCCACGCCCACCGAACCGGCCAGCACGATCAGGTCGGCGAGCGAGACCTGCTTGCCGCCGGACTGGGCCGAGTTGAACGCCGACTGCACGCCCTCCAGGGTGCGCAGGACCGTCGCGAGCTCGTCGGGCTCGTTGACCTCCCAGCCGCTCTGCGGCTGCAGCCGGATGCGCGCGCCGTTGGCGCCGCCGCGCTTGTCGCTGCCGCGGAACGAGGACGCCGACGCCCACGCCGTCGACACCAGCTGGGACACGGTCAGGCCCGAGGCGAGGATCCGCTCCTTGAGGGAGGCGATGTCCTGCGCGTCGACCAGGTCGTACGTCCGGGCCGGCAGCGGGTCCTGCCACAGCAGTTCCTCGGCCGGGACCTCCGGGCCGAGGTAGCGCACGAAGGGGCCCATGTCGCGGTGGGTCAGCTTGTACCAGGCGCGGGCGAACGCGTCCGCGAACGCCTCGGGGTTCTCCAGGAAGCGCCGCGAGATCTGCTCGTACGCCGGGTCGACGCGCAGCGAGAGGTCGGTCGTCAGCATCGTCGGGGCGTGCTTCTTCGCCGCGTCGAACGCGTCCGGCACGGTGTCCGAGCCCGCGCCGTCCTTCGGCCGCCACTGGTGCGCGCCCGCGGGGCTCTTGAACAGCTCCCACTCGTAGCCGAAGAGGATCTCGAAGAAGCTGTTGTCCCAGGCGGTCGGCGTGTTCGTCCAGATGCCTTCCAGGCCACTGGTGATCGCATCGGCGCCCACACCGGTGCCGTGGGTGCTCTTCCAGCCGAGGCCCTGCTGTTCGAGCCCGGCGGCCTCGGGGTCGTCGCCGACGGCCTCGGAGGGGCCCGCACCGTGGGTCTTGCCGAAGGTGTGCCCGCCGGCGATCAGGGCGACGGTCTCCTCGTCGTTCATCGCCATGCGGCGGAACGTCTCGCGGATGTCGCGCGCGGCGGCGAGCGGGTCCGGGGTGCCGTTGGGGCCCTCGGGGTTGACGTAGATGAGGCCCATCTGGACGGCGCCGAGCGGGTTCTCCAGCTCGCGGTCGCCGGTGTAGCGCTGGTCGTCGAGCCAGTTGGTCTCGGGGCCCCAGTACACGTCCTCGTCGGGCTCCCACACGTCCGCGCGGCCGCCGGCGAAGCCGAACGTCTTGAAGCCCATCGTCTCCAGGGCGACGTTGCCGGTGAGGATCAGGAGGTCGGCCCACGAGATGCTCTGGCCGTACTTCTTCTTGACCGGCCACAGCAGCCGGCGGGCCTTGTCGAGGCTCACGTTGTCCGGCCAGCTGTTGAGCGGCGCGAACCGCTGCTGCCCGGCCCCGGCGCCGCCCCGGCCGTCACTGATGCGGTACGTGCCCGCACTGTGCCACGCCATGCGGATCATCAGCGGGCCGTAGTTGCCGAAGTCGGCCGGCCACCAGTCCTGCGAGGTGGTGAGCACCTCGGCGATGTCCCGCTTGACCGCCGGGAGGTCGAGGGCCTTGAACGCCTCGGCGTAGTCGAACTCCTCGCCGAGCGGGTTCGCCACGGCCGGGTTCTTGGCGAGGATCTTCAGGTTCAGCCGCTCCGGCCACCACTGGCGGTTTCCGCCGCCCTGGGTCGGGTGCGGGGCGCGCTCGTGCGCGACCGGGCAGCCGCCCGTGCCTTCCAGTTTGGGGTCGGTGACGATTGCATCGGGGTTCTCGGACATGGCAATCCTTCTTGACTCGGTGGATCACGGTGCTGAGGAACTGCGGGCGGTGAAACGGCCGTGACGCGGGCCTCGCCGAACGTCCGCGGCCTCGTTACGGTCACGGGGCCGGGCTGGTCAAGTAGCGTGCCGCGCACACGACTTGGCAGGACAATACGGCCCACGCGATCACACGCCCCGGAAGGCGGCGAGGTGGCGGCGGGGCGGCTGTTGACCCGGGTGGTCATGGGCGGGGCGGCGCACGGGGCGGAGCCCGGCACCTTCGCGGCGGCGATCCCCCATGACGTCTGTGTCTCCCGGGTGGGTTGGGTCCTGTTGCGGGTGGGACCGGAGTCTTCCGATCCCTAGGCTAGCGGCGTCATCGATCCTACGATGGACCTTGTCCAAGTCAAGAAGTACACCAAATCCGTATCCCTTCGGGTCTCGGGATCCCGCACGGCCGACGGTCCCCTCGGGTCCTGGGAATCCCGCACGGGCCGACGGGAATCTCGTGGGGAACCGGGGGAACCCGCTGGAGCCGATGGATCTTTGCGGGTCTTGGCGGGTTCTGACGGGCCCTACGGAAGGCGGGAGCGCCCTGGCACACTTCGCCTGTCGCGTCGACGCCTGTCGCACTGGCACCCGAACCGTCACCGCCGGAACCATCGACCCCTGAACCGTCGACTCCTGAACCGTCGGCTCCTGAACCGTCGGCTCCTGAACCGTCGGCTCCTGAACCGTCGACTCCTGAACGTCGACTCGTCCCACTGTTGACTGACCCATCGACCCCTGAACCGTGGACAGGTGAACCGGTATGAGTGACCTGCTCGAACGGCTGCGAGGGCGCGGCTGGCGGATGACTTCCCAGCGGCGCGTCGTCGCGGAGGTACTGTCCGGCGATCACGTGCACCTGACCGCCGACGAGGTGCACGGCCGTGCGGCGCAGCGGCTCCCCGAGATCTCCCGGGCGACCGTCTACAACACGCTCGGCGAACTGGTCTCGCTCGGCGAGGTCCTTGAGGTCTCCACCGACGGCCGGGCCAAGCGCTACGACCCCAACGCCCACCAGCCCCACCAGCATCTGGTCTGTTCCCAGTGCGGCATCATCCGCGACGTCCACCCCGTCGGCGACCCGTTGGACGACCTCCCGGCCGGGGAGCGCTTCGGCTTCACGCTGGCCGGGGCCGAGGTCACCTACCGCGGCCTGTGCCCGGCCTGCACCCAGAACCCGGCCTGAGTCCAGGTCTCGTCCTGAGTCCAGAACAGAACCCGGCCTGAATCCAGGACTCGTGCCGAGTTCAGGGCCTCCCTGAGCCCGGGACCCGTCCTGAGCCCGGGATGCGTCCTTGGCCCGGGACCCGTCCTGCGCCCGGCTCCGTCCGGGAATGAGTCATAGCCGACACCCCGCGAGCCGTGTCGAAGTTGGGCTGAACGGGTGACCGGCGTCATCATGGCCGGATGCAGATACAGCACGTGGGCGAGGTGGTCCGGTGAGCAGGTACGACGTCACCGACGAACAGTGGGAGGGGCTCGCCCAGGTCGTGCCGCTGCGCGGCCGCAACGAATGGCCGTCCAGAGCGGATCACACCACGATCCCCGGCGACTACGCGACCGTCGAACAGCGGCGCTTCGTCGTCCTGCGCGTACAGATCTTCGCGGATGCCCGTGAAGTGGCCGAATACCTCATCGCCCAGATCCCGGTCCTGCTCGACCTGACCGGCGCCGACCCCGAAGTCGCCAAGCGCATCCTCGACTTCAGCACCGGTGTCGTCTTCGGCCTCGGCAGTGGAATGCACCGCGTCGACCGCAATGTCTTCCTGCTCGCGCCGGCCGGCA
Source organism: Streptomyces xanthochromogenes (assembly GCF_014650455.1). Lineage (GTDB taxonomy): Bacteria > Actinomycetota > Actinomycetes > Streptomycetales > Streptomycetaceae > Streptomyces > Streptomyces xanthochromogenes. The sequence goes on from NZ_BMUZ01000008.1 coordinate 148,016, forward strand.
CCGAAGTGGAAGGCATCGCCGCGGCGGCCGTCCCGCACCCCTGACACCGCAGCCGCGCCCGCGTTCGTGAGGGCACGGGTACCGGCGGCGTCCCGCATTCCCGGCGGTCCCGGTGGCCGTGACGGCCCCGGCGGCCGCGCCACCCGACATCCTGCTCTCGCCCGCTCGACCACCCCGCCCGCTCCACCCCCGGGCCCGTCCCGTTCGCTCCACCGCCCCGCCCAGGACCGTCCCGCAGCGCTGTGCCGTCCCTCATTCGTAGGAAGGTCAACGAGGCGGAACGGTTCGTCAGTTTTCGGGCTGCGTACGGTCCCGGTCATGACCACCGCGACCACCAACAGTGACCGAACCGGCCGACCCGATCGACCCACCGTCACCGAATTACGACTCTCCGCCTTCCGGACCCACCGCGGCGCGGCCATCCCGCTCGGCCCCCTCACTCTGGTCACCGGGCCCAGCGGCAGCGGCAAGTCCAGTGTCCTGGAAGCGTTCGAGGCCCTTGCCAGGCTCGGCTCCGGCGCTGCGCTCGGCCAGGTGTTCCGCGACCCCGCGGGCTGCGTGCCCGAACGCGCCGAGGCCGACGAGCAGGGCCGCCGCGGCTTCCGGATCGGCTGCACCGTCGACGGGCCGGCCGGGCCCGTCCGCCTCGATCTCGCCGTTCAGGCCGAACCGGAACTCCGCGTCGTCGGCGAACGTTTGACGAGCGAAGGGCAGACCCTGCTCAGCACCGCACTGCGCGATCCGAGCCGCTCCACCGTCCAGGCGGCCTGGCACACCGCGGGCGCGGTCCCCGTCACGCGCGCACCGCTGCCCGACGACCGGCTCGGCACCGCGCTCCTGCCGCTGCGCGTCGCGGGCAAGACCGAAGGACAGTTGCGCGTTCTGGCCGCCGCCGAACAAGTCGTCGTGGCCCTGCGCTCGGTCTTCCCCTGCGACCCCCAGCCCCAGCGGATGCGGGCGCCCGTCGTCCCCGCCCAGGCCGCCGGTGACGGCCGGCTGCGGCGCGGCTGTGACAACCTCGCCGAAATCCTGCGGCGCACCCGCACCGAATGCGGCATCCGCCACGGCCGCCTCGTCGCCGCGGCCAGGGCCGGCTGCGTCGGCCCCGTCACGGGCCTCACCACCGAGGAACTCGCCGACGGCACGGTACGAGCCGTTCTCGCACGCGGTGCGGCCCGGCACGGCACCCCCGTGGACCGGCTGGGCGAGGGCGAACTGCGCTACCTCGCCCTCGCGCTCGTCCTGCTCACCGGGCCCGGAGTCCTGGCTGTCGACACCGTCGCCGAGGTGCCGCCCGCCATGCAGACCCTGACGATCCTCGCCGACGGCCTGGACCGCGCGCTCGACCCGCGCCAGAGCCGCGAACTCATCGCGCTGGCCGCCGAGATGTGCGCCCGCGGCCACATCCGGCTGCTCGCGGCCGTAGGCGACGGCGTGAGCGCCCCGAAGACCGACGGAACGACGGTGGTAGACCTGGGGCCGTGAACCAGGAACTCGACGTACCGGCCCTGCAGCGCAGACTCGCGGCCTTCGCCGCCGCCCGCGACTGGCAGCCGTACCACACCCCGAAGAACCTCGCCGCGGCCCTCAGTGTCGAGGCCTCCGAACTGCTCGAAATCTTCCAGTGGCTGACCCCCGAGCAGTCGGCCCGGGTGATGGCCGACCCGGACACGGCCCACCGTGTCAGCGACGAGGTGGCAGACGTCCTCGCCTATCTGCTCCAACTGTGCGACGTGCTCGGAATCGACGCCCTGGCCGCCCTCTCCGCCAAGATCGACCGCAACGAACTCCGTTTCCCCGCACCGGAACCGCTCAAGCCGCCGAACAACTCGCCGACGAACACGGAGAGTCACTCTTTCGAGTGACCGAGATACTCACAATCGGCTTGCTGTGCACAGATTTCCGATTTCCTCTGGCTTTCCGGGCCACTGAAGCTCACGCTAGGTAGTGGACGCGACGCTCGTGTCCGCCATACGAACGGGGAAAGCGGATGGATGCGGTACGGCTCCTGAAAGTCAGCCAACACGCCCTGGCCCAGAACCGGGACGTCCTCGACATCGTGGCCGAGGCCTGGCAGGCACAAGCCCTCGCCCAGGCCATCGGCGGCCACCTCGCGACCACCGGGCCGCCGGAACTCCGGGGCGAGGCCCGCGGCCTCAGCGAGGCCGGCAGCCGGGGCTGCGCCGTCCTCGACCACCCGGGCCTGCGCCAGGGCGGCGTCCGTGCGTCCCAGCTCTCCGAAGTGACGGACGCGGCAAGTGCGTTGACCTCCTTGGGGGCCCTGCTCGGCGATGTCGCGATGGCCCTCGTGTCGGTGGCCTGCGCGACCGACGACGAGGGGCTGTACTGGCAGTGCATGGAGGCCATCGACGCCGCCGACGAATCGAGCGACCGCGTCCGCGGGATGCTGCGCCGGCTGGCCTTACGGGACGGGGACAGATCGGCCGAGGCGCTACGCAAATCGGCGACGGGTCCGCCATGACGCGGGCAGTGCCCCGGCCCGGCTGCGGGGCGGCTTCACGAACGGCTCGGGTGCCGGACTGGCTACCGCTCGGCTGCCGGGTCGGTCGATGGGTCACGCGACGGTCCGGGCGACGGATCGGAGGACGGGCCGGGCGGACGGGTCGGGAACGGGGCCGGGGGACGTTTTGGGAAAGGGGCCCGAGGACGGTTCCCGAGGGCGGTTGGGAAGGGGCCGGAGGATTCGAGTGCGGGGGACAGGGAGTGCGGAGGAGCATCGAGCGCCGGAGAGCCGACCGACTGCTGGCGAACCGTGGATATGCGGGCATCAACTGGCCTGCACGGGAAGGAGGTTCGTGTACCAGGCGCCGCGGAAGGCGGCGGCATATCGGGCGCGTTGAACGCGGCGGCCACGTCGGGGGGATCGGGTGGTTCGGGTGCAGCGGGCGCGTTGGGCGCGGCGGCCACGTCTGGGCGGCGGATGGCGCCGAGTCGTCCCGCGACGGTGGCGAAGGAGTACCGGACCCCGGGCCCGCACTCCGCTCAGCCGCCGCCACCCTCGCCGGACCACTGGCTGCCCGAGGATCACCCCCGGGCCCGGGCCTCCTAGCGGCTCTCGCCTCCGCGCTGCCCGCGCTGCTCGCTGCCGTGCGCCGACTGAGCCTCCTGTGCCTGCTGCGGCTCGTCCGAGCCCTGGTCGGACGGGGTGCGCTCGGCGGTGGACTGCAGATCCGCGTCGAGCTGCGTCAGATCGGCGCTCAATGCCGCCATCAGCTCTTCCATCTGCTGCAACAGCCCCTTCGGCGCACCCTCCCGCCCGGCTGCGGACTGCGGCGCCGACTGCTGCGGCACAGTCTGTTCGGGCACGGCTTCCTGGGACATGGCGGCCTCCTCGGCCCAAGCCCTCCCGCGGGGCGGGCGGGGCGGAGAATCGGTCGACGCACCGGCCAAGGCCGCCGACACGCGGGCCGGGCGGTCCGGCTCCGCCCGAGCCAACGAACGTTCGGCGATAACGTCACTGGTCAGAGGGGTCGCGACGGGCCGGAACAACGAATATTCACCCGACCGGGCTTTCGTTGAGCAGGTGGCGCGAACGGGGTTGACGGCGGTCCGACGGTGCAGGATGGAGACATGGATCTTCGCATCTTCACCGAGCCCCAGCAGGGCGCCGGCTACGACACCCTCCTGACCGTCGCCAAGGCCACCGAAGACCTCGGCTTCGACGCCTTCTTCCGCTCCGACCACTACCTCCGCATGGGAACCGCCGACGGCCTCCCGGGCCCGACCGACGCCTGGATCACGCTGGCCGGGCTCGCCCGCGAGACCAAGCGGATCCGCCTCGGCACCCTCATGACGGCCGGCACCTTCCGGCTGCCGGGCGTACTCGCCATCCAGGTCGCCCAGGTCGACCAGATGTCGGGCGGCCGGGTCGAACTCGGCCTGGGCGCCGGGTGGTTCGAGGAGGAGCACAAGGCGTACGGCATCCCCTTCCCGAAGGAGAAGTTCGCCAGACTGGAGGAGCAGCTGGCCATCGTCACCGGACTCTGGGCCACCGAGGTGGGCCGCACCTTCGACTTCAACGGAACCTACTACCAGCTCAGCGACTCTCCCGCGCTGCCCAAGCCGGCGCAGGCCAAGGTGCCCGTCCTGATCGGCGGACACGGGGCGACCCGTACACCGCGCCTCGCGGCGCAGTACGCGGACGAGTTCAACATCCCGTTCGCCTCCATCGAGGACAGCGAGCGGCAGTTCACCCGGGTACGGGCGGCGGCCGAGGCCGCCGGACGCCGGGCGGACGACCTCGTGTACTCCAACGCGCTGGTCGTCTGCGTAGGCAAGAACGACGCGGAGGTGGCCCGGCGGGCCGCCGTCATCGGACGGGAGGTGGAGGAACTCAAGGCCAACGGACTCGCGGGTTCACCCGCCGAGGTCGTGGAGAAGATCGGCAAGTACGAGGCGACCGGCTCGTCCCGCATCTACCTCCAGCTGCTCGACCTCGACGACCTGGATCAGCTCGAACTGATCTCCTCGCAGGTGCTGCCGCAGCTGACCAGGGCCTGACGGTGCGGCCCGCCCGGACACTCGCAGCGGCTCTCGCCGAGGGGGCGGTCGTCCTCGACGGGGGACTCTCCAGCCAACTGGAGTCCCAGGGCTGCGACTTGAGTGACGAGCTGTGGTCGGCCCGGCTGCTCGCCGACGACCCGCGGCAGATCCAGGCCGCGCATGCGGCCTACGCGAGGGCGGGCGCCCAGGTCCTGACCACGGCCGGCTACCAGGCCACCTTCGAGGGCTTCGCCCGACGAGGACTGAGCCACGGAGAGGCGGCGCGACTCCTGGCCAGGAGTGTTGAACTGGCGCGCGGGGTCGGGGAGTTGGACGGGCCCGGGGATTCGGGTGGGGTGGGGGAGTCGGGCGGGGTGGGGCGGGGGAGGGGGGAGGGGGGAGACCCCCCGACCCCCGAGCTCTGGGTAGCCGCCTCCGTCGGCCCCTACGGCGCCTTCCTCGCCGACGGCAGTGAGTACCGGGGGCGGTACGGGCTGAGCGTGCGTGAGCTGGAGCAGTTCCATCGGCCGCGCATCGAGACGCTGGTCGCGGCGGAGCCCGACGTGCTGGCGCTGGAGACGGTGCCGGACGCCGACGAGGCGGAGGCGCTGTTGCGGGTGGTCGAGGGGTGCGGGGTGCCGGTGTGGCTCTCGTACAGCATCGAGGGCAGGCGGACCCGGGCAGGTCAGGATCTGGCCTCGGCGTTCGCCCTGGTGGCGGGCCTCGATCAGGTGATCGCGGTCGGGGTGAACTGCTGCACCCCCGCCGACGCCGACCGGGCGGTGCCCCTCGCGGCCTCGGTCACCGGCAAGCCGGTGGTGGTCTACCCGAACAGCGGTGAGCGATGGGATGCGGAGGGGCGGCGCTGGGCGGGTGGGGCGACGTTCGACGTGGGGCGTGTGGGGGAGTGGTTGGCGGCGGGGGCGCGGCTCGTCGGCGGGTGCTGCCGGGTGGGGCCCGCGGAGATCGCCCAGCTGGCGGCCCGGGTGCGCGGGCGGGCAGCGTAGGGCTGCCCCGTACGTCGGCGGTCGGGCGGCCCGGGTGCGCTGGCGGTCGGGCGGTACGGCCGCCGGACCGATGCCCGATGCCCGATGCCCGACGCCCGTGTCGGCCGGGGCACGAGGCGGGCCCCGGCCACGGCGCCCGTCGGCCCGGGCTCAACGCGGCTCGCGTCCTGCCCCTGCGCGGGGTCCCTGCGCGGGGTTCAACGCCGACCCCCGCCCGGCCAAGCCGTGCTCAACGTCGGTACTGTGCCGCGTCCTTGCCCGATCCCGCGCCCTCGGTCTGCTCTGCTGCTGAGCCTTGTCCGATCCCGATCCCGATCCCGATCCCGATCCCGATCCCGATCCCGATCCCGATCCCGATCCCGCGCCCTCGACCTGCTCCGCTGCCCCTGGTCCTTGACCGATCCCGCTGCTCCCGGGGGGTGCCGGGCCGCTGGCCTCCGGGCCTTGCCCGACCCACTGCCCCGGGTGTTGCCGGACCCGCCGGCCTCCGGGGCTTGCCCGGTCCCGTGTCGTGCTCGGGGAAAACCGCTGGTGGGAGCGGAGGTAGCCGCGTGATACTCGCGGGGTGTTCCTGACGATAACCACCACCGGCACCCCTGAAAGCCCTGCTACCGACCTCGGTTTCCTGCTGCACAAGCATCCCGACAAGGCGCAGCGCTTCTCCACCTCCCACGGCACGGCGCACGTCTTCTACCCCGAGGCGTTCGTCGAGCGCTGCACGGCCGCGCTGCTTCTGGAGGTGGATCCCGTCGCCCTCGTGCGACGGGGTCAGGGCAAGGGCCGGGGCGGTGCGCCCGACGCGGCGCTCGCGCAGTACGTCAACGACCGCCCGTACGCGGCGTCCTCGCTGATGTCCGTCGCGCTGGCCGGCGTGTTCAAGAGCGCGCTGCGCGGGGTGTGCGCCGCGCAGCCGGAGCGGGCGGCGGCGCCTCTGCCGCTGCGCGTCGAGGTACCGGCGCTGCCCGCGCGGGGCGGCGCGGAGCTGGTGCACAAACTGTTCGGGCCGCTCGGCTGGAGCTCGGTGAGCGCCGAACCGATCGCGCTCGACGAGCGGTTCCCCGAGTGGGGCGACTCGCGCTATGTGCGCCTCGTTCTGGAGGGTGAGCTCCGACTCGCCGACGCGCTACGGCAGTTGTACGTCCTGCTGCCCGTGCTCGACGACGCCAAGCACTACTGGGTCGCGCCGGACGAGGTCGACAAGCTGCTGCGGGCAGGGGACGGCTGGCTGGCCGACCACCCCGAGCAGAAGCTGATCACCAGCCGCTATCTGTCGCGCCGTTGGGGCCTGGCCCGTCAGGCGATGGAACGTCTTGAGCTGGTGCGACTCGCGGAGGCGGACGGTCTGGACGTCGAGCAGATCGACAACGCCGTCGACGAGAGCACCGACACGGCCGAGAAGCCGGTGCCGCTCGCCGCGCAGCGCCGTGCCGCGATCCTCGCGACCCTGGAGGCGGCCGGGGCGAGCCGGGTGCTCGATCTCGGCTGTGGACAGGGGCAGTTGGTGCAGGAACTCCTCAAGAACGCGCGCTTCACCGAGGTCGTCGGGGTCGACGTGTCCATGCGGGCGCTGACCGTCGCCGCGCGGCGGCTGCGCACCGATCGGATGACGGAGCGTCAGGCGGAGCGGCTGACGCTGATGCAGGGCTCGTTGGCGTACACGGACAAGCGACTGAAGGGATACGACGCCGCCGTGCTCAGCGAGGTGATCGAGCACCTGGACCTGCCGAGGCTGCCGGCGCTCGAGTACGCGGTGTTCGGGTCGGCCCGGCCGCGCACCGTGATCGTGACGACGCCGAACGTCGAGTACAACGTCCGCTGGGAGACGCTGCCCGCCGGGCACGTGCGCCACGGGGACCACCGGTTCGAATGGAGCCGTGCCGAGTTCGCGGCGTGGGCGAGTGCCGTGGCCGAACGGCACGACTACGCAGTGGAGTTCGGGCCCGTCGGCCCGGACGACCCTGAGGTGGGCCCGCCCACCCAGATGGCGGTGTTCACCCTGGCCGCCGAGGACCACCAAGGCGACCTCGCCCCCGCGGTGACCCGCACCTTCACCACCGAATCCACCGAATCCACCGAACCCACCGAATCCCCCACCCCCACCGAACCCACCACCCCCACCGCCCCGACTACGCCGAAGGAGGCGACGGCAGCATGAGTTCCGAGACTGACACCGAGACTGACACCGAGACGGACACCGAGGCGAAGACCGGCACCAGTGCGCACGCCCCCGCCGCCCCTGCCATCTCCGCCGCCCCTGCCATCTCCGGCGCCCCGGCCATCTCGGACGCCCCGGACACCCCCGAAGTCTTGCCCGCCACGAGTCGCCCCCGGGCCCTCCCCGTCACCGATCTCTCGCTCGTCGTGCTCGTCGGGGCCACCGGATCGGGCAAGTCGACGTTCGCGCGGCGGCACTTCAAGGCGACCGAGGTCATCTCCTCGGACTTCTGCCGGGGTCTCGTCGCGGACGACGAGAACGACCAGGGCGCCTCCCGGGACGCCTTCGATGTGCTGCACTACATCGCGGGGAAGCGGCTCGCCGCGGGCCGGCTGACCGTGGTCGACGCCACGAACGTGCAGCCCGAGAGCCGCAAGCAGCTGGTGCGCCTCGCCCGCGAGCACGACGTGCTGCCGATCGCGATCGTCCTGGACCTGCCGGAGGACGTCTGCGCGGAGCGGAACGCGCAGCGCCCCGACCGGGCCGGAATGCCCCGGCACGTGATCGGCCGGCACCGGCGGGAACTGCGGCGCGGGCTGCGGGGGTTGGAGCGCGAGGGCTTCCGCAAGGTGCACGTCCTGCGGAGCGTGGAGGAGGTGGAGCGCGCCGAGATCGTCATCGAGCGGCGCTACAACGACCTCAGGCACCTCACGGGTCCCTTCGACATCATCGGTGACATCCACGGCTGCCGGTCCGAACTGGAGTCCCTGCTGGGCAAGCTGGGGTACGTCGACGGCGTCCACCCCGAGGGGCGCACCGCGGTCTTCGTGGGAGACCTCGTCGACCGCGGGCCCGACAGCCCCGGCGTGCTGCGCCGTGTGATGGGCATGGTCGCCGACGGCAACGCGCTGTGCGTCCCGGGGAACCATGAGAACAAGCTCGGGCGTTACCTGAAGGGACGGAACGTCCAGCACACGCACGGCCTTGCGGAGACCATCGAGCAGCTGGAGAAGGAGGACGAGGGCTTCAGGGAGCAGGTGAGGGAGTTCATCGACGGGCTCGTCAGCCACTATGTGCTCGACGGCGGCAGCCTCGTCGTGTGTCACGCGGGTCTGCCCGAGAAGTATCACGGGCGCACTTCGGGCCGGGTCCGCTCGCACGCCCTGTACGGGGACACGACCGGCGAGACCGACGAGTTCGGCCTGCCGGTGCGCTACCCGTGGGCGGAGGACTACCGCGGCCGGGCGGCGGTCGTGTACGGACACACTCCCGTGCCGACCGGTGTGTCACCGGGACTAACAAGGCTACCACTAGCCTGACCTGCGGAAACGAGATCGTCCAGGTCAAGGAGCAGGCGCAAGCTCTCGGCTTCAGGGCCAGGGACGCCGTCGAGAACTTCCGCGAGAAGTTGGCGCTGGCGGGGGGTGACTGTGATCGTCCGCGAGTCCTCACCGCCTGCCTGCTGAGCAACCAGCTTGCGCATCCGCCGGGCATGCGCCTCGGCAGGAGTCTCTGACAGTGGTGGAACCGCACGCAGCATCCTGACCTTCTCCTCTTCACAAGGTGGTCAGATCGTAGCTCCGGTGCAGGGCAGACCGCAGGGTTCCGGCGGAACAAGCTGAGGAGGGGGAGGGGCTCCTGACCTGCGTCATACGCCTGTCATACGCTCCAGGGAGGCCTCGATCGGTGCGTACCTCACCTTCATGAGGCCGACCCTCCCTACGGGCCACTCGCCTTGCTGCCAGGCGTAGCGGTAGCAGTGGGCGAGCCAGGCCGCAGCGTCCTTCATCGCGCCTGTGGTCGTCGGGTGAGCCTTCAGGAGGAGGTCCAGGTCAGCCATCAGCTTCGGGTCATTGCGTACCGTGATGATCTTGGGAGGCTTATCTCGGGAAGAGTCGCCGGAGAGGCCCATTAAATCTTGCTCCTAAACAAAATAAGCAGACACCCCAAGTTGGAACCGAGGGGGTGTCTGCGCGGGCTGTGGTGGACTACTACGGAACAGCGTGGGGCGAGGTGTGGGCAACGTACTGGGTGCCCGCGCTCCGCTCGTTAACGACGCTCTTGGTGACGGTGGTTGACGTACCGCAGCGGGGACACTCGATGGATTCGCCGACCGAGTACGGGCCCGGATCGGGTGTCCATTCGCCATTGAGGGGGTCGATCGGGGTGGTCCAGCGGTCTGCCTCAGTGGCGGTGTAGAGGGCAGTGTCAGTCGTACAGGTCATAAAGGTTATCATTGGCTGGTTGGTGGACTGCTTGATGTTCAGTCAGGCTTCCCTGTTACCAGCGGCTTGCTCAGCGCGTTCGCCGTGATTGCTCATGCAGGCGAAGTCCACGCACTTTGCGCAGTGCCTGCATTCGCTCCTGCTGTAGCCCTCGGGAAGAGGCTTGCCGCAATCGGCGCACCTTTTAACTGCCGTCGCTGTCTCTTCCCTGAGGTCGTCAATGCTGGCCTGGATCTTGAACCAGATAGCCTGGGTAGCGGAGTCGCCCTTGAGACGCTCTTCGAGAGCTGCTATCTCCGCCTGGTCGAGGGTCACGCTGATCTGGGTGTAGCCGGACAGCTGCGTGGCCTTGCGCTCTTCTTCGGCGAGGTTGGATTCGTACTCGGCCAGGGCTGCCATCAGGCCGAGACGCAACTTCCCCTCCGCTCCGGTTAGTTCCGTGCCGTCGGCGGTGAAGACGCGGATTCCTCGGTCGGTTGCCTGGCTGATCAATGAGAGCACGCGAGTGCTGTTGCGGCTGTAGGTCTCCGACTTCTCTGAAATCAGGACATGGGAGACCCGGTTTTCTACGTCGGCGAGGGCTTGCTCAACCACGTCGCTGCTTCCGGCGCCTTGCCGTACGTCAACGACCTCGTAGCCCTGTCGTTCGGCGAAGGCCCGACAGGCTGCTTCTTGGAATTCAAGTCCGGTGCCAGTCGCGGATCGGGTGTAGATGAGTGCCTTACTCATTTGTCAGTTCCCCCCTGGAGCTGCCACGGCACGACGGATCTTCCCGGCGGCCTCTTCAGACAGCATTACCGTGTCGGCAGCGCCTCCGCCGTACGCAAGGATCGTCTTATCCTCGCCCATCTCTGCGAGAACGGTGTCCAGGAGCACGCGTACCGCGTCCGTGGGCTTGTTGACCTCGACTGCCAGGTCCTGAATAGAGATCACGTCAGTTCTCCTTATCCGCGAAGCACACCGCTGCGTCCTCAGGGAGCACGAGTGGCCACGCCAACTCCTCAGTAGTCACGTAGACCATGCCTGAGGTGATTCGGACGTCCGTCACTGTGACGGGGACAGCCTGCTCCGCAGATTCAGGCGCCGCGTCGATAACTACGCTTCCGTCGATCTCGTGCATCTCATAGTCGCCCAGCTCGCTGGCCTTGATGAACTCTGGTGCCACAGAGTCCTCGCCCCAGTTACCGGTGATGTGCCTGTCCAGCCCCTGCATGCCCATCTCGGCCCTCTCTCACGTTCCGAAACCGTTTTCCCCTGCTCAGACGAGCAGAGACCTCACGAACTTCGTAAACGCCGACTGCGCAGCCCGCTTAGCGGCATCAACGTTGGCGGCGAATCTGCCAACATCTCTCAGCGAGAGCATGTATGAGCAGCTACCGCCCCATGTCTCAGACAGGTGCACGACGGAAGCGACTTGCTCTCCGTTTACCCGGCCGATCCAGCGTTCTCCTTTGGGGTATGTCTCGTCCTGCTCCCACTCGATCCGTCGCACTTTGGTCTGTGGCTTGTCGACCACGTCAATGCTCCCTTGTTGCACGTCGCGTCGCCCCTCGGCTGGCCCCCCCTCGGCCGTGGAGCGGGTGCGCTCACTCTCCAGCACGTCAAGATAATCAGAGGCGTCTCGGTTACCAGCCTCCGCTGCACGCTGCCACCACGGCTTAGCGATCTCGTCCGAGTGCAGGAGTTCCATCAGCTCCGCAATGCGCCGGAGCTGAGAGGGCTCGTGTGCCGCCTCCTGACCCAATAGGTCAGTTAGTTCTTTCTTGGGGTTTCTGTCCATGGCTACAGCCCTCGCCTCAGCTTCATCTCAGAACTCCTTATCCTTGTTCAGATTGAGCAGCGAAGCAACGCTGTCGGCGACGTCCTTCGTGTTGTAGATCGCCACCAACTGAGATCCGCGACCCCGGTACAGGTACTCCCGCATGACGGCGAACGCCTCATCGCCCTGCACCGTGCGCGGCTCGACCACGTAGCCGGTGGTGATCTTCCTGTCCGCCATAGTTGCAGCCCCTTCGGTCATTCGTCCCCGACGTGCTTTACGTCCGTGCCCCTCATGTTGGCCACGCGAATAAATCGGCACGCGTGTCTGGTCTAAAGGCTGTCCTTGATGTTCTGGGCCACTTGCACGCCGAAATGCTGCTTCTTCGGATTTGCTGCGTGAGCGGGCTCGCTGGTCCACTTCACACGATAGCCAACTCGCCATACGTAGCTGACGATTTCCAACTCTTCTCTGACTGTCGCTACCTCGTACTTGTACAGATCTGCGCCTGCGTCGGGGGAGTGTTCGAGGAGGTTCTCTCCCAACCCCAAAACCCAGTCGTCCCATTGCATCTTGGTCATGCGCTGGCCGTCTTGCTTGGCTGCCTGCCGGGCGATCTTCAGCATTTCCTGGTTCTGGCGCTGAAGGCACTTGAGTTCGCGTTGCTCGCGCCAGTCCTTGAACTTCGCTATGAGAGTGGGCACTAGCTGCCTTTCTTCGGGCGAGGAGCCTTAACCGCAATGACTTTCTCGCCGCCCAGTACCGGTTTGTCCTCCGGTCCCTTCCAGTGGCCGGGGATGAACTGCTGACGGTGGTCGTCGATGCTGCGGTAGTAGGTGTTGCGCCAGTAGCCGTTGACCCACCACTGGTGCTTCCAGTTCGTCTCGGCTGTGGCATTGCTAGCGTGTGGAGGTGTCTCTTGGCGTCGATGCAGCCGCACGATGCGCACCGGCTGGTCGGGCTTCTGGATACCGGCGTTGCTAAAGCGTCGGGCGTCGCCCTTCTTGATGCTGGGGCCGGGCTCGGGGCTTGCGATGTTCTCCTGCTTGCTGAGCGCCCAGAAGGCTGCGAGGAGTTGCTGGTAGTGCTCCGGGGTTGCCCCTTGTGGGGGTGGGGCGCCTTGGATCATCTCGCCCCATTTGTTTCCGTAGGGCCAGACAACGGAGGCTGCGGTGTAGAGCTTGGGTACCTTGCCGACGAGGTATCGGTCGCCCACAGCGGCGGCGACGGCCTCCGTGGAGGTGAAGGGGATGATACAGATGCCGTCTTCGACGATGGACTCGGGGCGGTCGCTGGGGAGAGGGAACCAGAGCATCGCGTGAATGGGGAGCGCGTGAGTGCCGATGTCGGCCAGAGGTTGCTGGAAGAAGACGAGCCCGTACGAGGTGAGGGGGTCATCTTCTCGGAGCGGCTGGTCCGGCATCGTTGGCCCGGCCTGCTCGACAAGCTCACACATGCTGGTCTCGGCCAGATAGAGATCGGCGAACTGGGCACCGAATCGGGTGATGTCCGCGAGGCGTCGGGCTGTCTCGGCGATCTGCTGCTGCTCGCGTCTTACCTCGCCGGGGACGTAGTTGTGCTGGTTCTGCGCCTTACGGAAGCTTTCGGCGACGCGGAGTTGCTCTTCCGTGAGGGGGCGCTCGTCCATGAGGACGCGCATGGTTTGCTCGCCGAGTTCGCCCGTGAACCAGTCGAGGAGCTGTTTGCGGGTGTTGGCAGCTCGGGCGGCATCGGCCTGAAGCGTCATGGTCGTCGTACCTACTTGTCCTGGTGTACAGAGGGAGGTACTTGTGGAGGTGCCTCCGCATACGGCAGGGAGCCTATCCGGTGGGTCGGACAGGCTCCCTGTGTGTGATTGTGCAGCTTTACCGGTGGCCGCCGAGTTCCTCGAAGAGGATGCCTCGCTGGAAGCCGTCAACGTAGGCGTTGACCAAGAGCTTGCGGAACTGCCCATGCGGCGACGTCTTCGAAGCACGTGTGTCGAGCATGAAGGTGGCTCGGTCCGTTGCCACACGCTGTGCCGTCGGGAGGTCGATGGCGCGTGCCCACTGTGCGAGTACTTCTTGCTGGCCCAGAGCGCTCCAGTCTCGGAGGAGCTTCTCGGCATCTGTGAGGCGCATATGGCTGATGGCGGGCCCGAAGGCTTGTGCCATGAGACTGTCACCGGCCGGGCCGACACCGTGAATGAATGCGTGTCGCCATTCGTCAGGCATGTTGTTGCCTGTGGTGGCCTTGTAGTAGATCGCCGCAACCATGAAGGCTTCCAGCCAGGCACCGGCGAGGGCTGACAAGGCGTTTTGAGGTGGTGCGTCTTCGTCGGAGGTGACGTCGAGGGCGCGTCGAGTGGCTGCGCGAAGGACCAGCTCGGGGTTGATGTGCTTGGCGATCTCCCGTTCGAGATCAGTCCCGCTCTTGTCGAGCCGGTCCACTTCCTCGCGGACAGCTGCCAGCCTCTGGAAGTCGGGGTGAACGGCCGGATTGCTCACGCTGCCTGAGCCTTCGCGTATGCCTCACGGATCTCGGCGGAGACACGGCCACGGTCGTTGATGCTGTAGCCCTGCTCTTTCGCCCAGGCACGGATCGACGCGCTGTCGTTCCCCTTCGAGGCGCCCGCAGTGCGCGGCCGGTTGTTCGCCGTCCGACCGCCAACCTTTCGCCCTGCTGTGACGTAGGGGGAGAGCAGGTTCCGAAGCTTCTGGCCGTTCTTCGTGCTGAGATCGATCTCGAAGCTCTTGCCGTCGAGTCCGAAGGTGACGGTCTCGTTGGCTTCCCCGCCGTTGATGTCGTCGATGAGGAGGACCTGAACCTTCTGTGCCACTGCGTGCTCCTGGTATTGAGATGGGGTGTGCGGATGGTATCTGGGGTTACTTCTGAACGGGAATGATGGTTCCGTCCAGGTTGACCGAATCGCCGTTGGCGTTGACGAAGATGGGTGGCAGCCACTTCACCTTGCTGAGCGCGCGGCCCTTACCGTGCCGGAAGGTGTGGAGATGGGCCCGGCGCACGTGAGGCTGCATGGTGCGCTTACCGGCGGCCACGGCGCTTCGGCGGTCGTTCTCGATGAGTTCGCGCGTGGACTTGATGGCCGCACCTACGTGCCAGCCCAACTCGTGCACTTGCAGGGGCTTCTGCGGGCGCTCACCCTTCTTGGCGGGCTTGCGCCCGATGGGCCTGCGACGGGTATCTGCCTTCTCCGAGCAGACGTAGAGCAGGTGGGCCAGGCCGAAGTGCACCAGGCTTTCCATGTACTGGCGCTTTTCCTCTGGAGACGCGGAGTCGGTCAGCAGAGGTTCCCAGCGGAAGTTGCGCAGTACCTCATCGATGGCACGGCGGATCGTGAAGCTGTCGTCGGTCAGCGCGAACGAGATGCGGAGGCTATCGATGTCGACGACGTTGCCGACCTTGTCCACGAGGTCTGAGTTGAACGTCAGCTGGTACTGGGCGACGTCGGGATCGTTTGTGCCGCACAGAGTGTTGTCCGAGCGCCGCCCGGTGACGTACATGGCGCGGAGGATGCCTGGGGCGTCGTCCTTGTGGAGGACGTGATGCCCCTCGGTGAAGACGAACACCGGGTTGGGGTGCGGGAGTTGATGAAGGACTCCGCCGGGCAGTAGATCGCTGGTGTCCATGTCGGCAAGGGTGCGCATCATCGTCGGGTCTACGTCGTAAACGATTTTCGTCCGGTACCAGAGCTGGTTGATGGCCCAGTCGCCTGCGGTGATCTGAAGGGAATCGAGGATCCGTTGGCTGGGGGCGTGGAGTTCAGCCTCGCTGGCTCCGCCGTTGAGGAGAGCCTTGGCGTAGGGGAGCGCTCCGAAGCTGCGCAGGTGCTGTTCCCAGGCATCTGCCTGTAGCGCCTGCATGGATTCGACGAGACTGACCGCAGTGAGCGGCACCGGTCGTTGGAAGGGGAATGCGCTGTGCTTGGCCATGACTTCCTTGTAGTTCCTGGTTAGACATCTGTGTCGATGAGGTTGTGGGCATCCTCCGGATCTGCTTCTTCCTCATCCTCGCGGCAGATCCAGGTCTGCTACTGATGTGCGCTTCCTCAATGGTGGTTTTCCTGGACACCAGCCGAGCTGGGTTAGGTGTGCCCCCAGTTGGTTGGCCTTGGCGTACTTCCGGACAGTGGAGACTGACAGGCCGGTTTGTTCCGCCCATTCTTTCGCAGAAAGCACAAGGTCAAATGCCTCGTAGCCCTTAACTGTCATGTTGTGCGTCGTACCCTCGCGGGTGACGGTGGTAGCAGCAGTGATCGGGCCTAGCGGGCGCTCGGCTTTCGGTGTTGTAAGCGCCTCTTCCAGGCTCCACTCCTTATTCCGCACCCGGTCGCCTAGGGTGTAGCGGTCGACGACGCAGCGTGGGTCCTGCGCCCAGTCCGATAGCGATTTCGTCTCGTCGAACGCCGTGTACTGATCCTCGCTTTGAGGTTTCCAGGCAGCCCAAGTCATCGCCTTTTCGATAGGCCAGCCAAGGACTTTGAGCCTGTAGTTCAGGGATTGCGGGGTGACGATGCAGCGCTCGTCCCGTGCCCAGGCTCCTGCCGTCTTCGCTTCGCTAAATGCTGTGTAGGTTTTTCGCGGTTTCCTGGGCCCGTGCCCTGTCTTCGGCGGGGTGGTCATTGCCTCTTCAAGCGGTACGTTTTCTTTCCGTACGCGTTTGTAGAGGGTGGGGAGCGAGACGCGGCAGCGTGCATCGCGACTCCACTCGGCCAGACTCTTGGATTCGTCGAAAGCTGTGTACTGCTTAGTCACACTGGCTCCCACGCTCGTTTACTGCGTCGGGAGACGAGCTGTCGGGGTCGGGTGGCATCCCAATGTCTTTCAGGTCGAGGGCCAGGGCAACCCGTTGCGTGACTGCTTCAGTGTGCTGACGGAGTTCTTGCAGGATCCAGCGATGAGTGTCCCTGCGACGGTCTTCTGTATCGAACCGCCGCCGCAGTTGGTAGAGGAAGTCGTAGCGGATCTGGCAGCACAGTCCGAAAGCGTCCCCGGAGGCAACGATGCCAGAGCCGCTCATGCCGCGTGGGCCCTTTCCAGAATTCGGCGGGATTCGGCGAGAACCTTCTTGCTGGCGAGAATCTCTTTCGGGAGTTTCAGGTAGTTCTTGTGAGCTTCTTGGAGCTGCTTCTGAGGAGCGGGCCGTTCCCGGTTGGATGCGGTGGTCAGCAGATTGAGGCGTGCGCGGGAGACGGCCGCCGGAAGGTCCTTGATCTTGTTCAGGTTCCTCTCGCCCGTGTGGCGCTGAAGCGTCTCGACTGCCTCGCCCAGGAGAGCTTCCTGCTTAGGCACCATGCCCTCGTAGAGGTCGACGAACCACTCGCAGAGTTCCTCGACGTCGAAGATGACGGTGGTGTTGTACTCGTACACCTCGGCCGGGAACGGCTCCTCCGGGGCGGCGTGCAGGAGGTTGCGGTAGCGCTTGAACCGGGCCATGGTCAGGCCCGTCAGATCGCAGAACTCCTGGGCCGAGATCATGACGTAGTTGCTCAAAGTGTCCTCGGTTCGAGCTAGGCGTGCGTGTCGATCAGGTTCTCAGCGTCCTCGGGGTCCTCGCCTTCCTCCTCCTCGCGGCGGATGCGCTCGTCGGTCTCCGCGCGGCGCTCCTCCACCGTCTCGTGCATGTGAACGACAACGTCCTCGGGGGCGAGCCAACGGGTCTGGGGACGGGCGCAGGTGCAGATGAGACCAGCACCCTGGATGGAGGTGCAGTTGATGCTGTGAATGGGGCGGTGGCTGGTGAAGCCCATGGCGTCGAGGAGGGCGAGCTTCTGCTCGGGGGTGAGGTCCTTAGCCTGGGACAGGTCGTCGATGTCGTACCTGCCTCGGGTGTAGAGCTTGCTCGCCTCGGTGTCGACGTGTGCCAGCTCGGCACGGATACGGTCGAGGTGCTCGCTGATCTCAGTCACGGCTTCTCCTTGTTGATGAGCTGGCCGAATGCGGCGCGCTCGGCTCCGGCGAGCCTGCTCGTGTAGGTGGCGAGGTGTTCCTTCATGCGGGCGGCTTCTTCGATGAGCCAGGGTTCCTGCGTGGAGGTGTCGACCTCGAAGTTCGGGTAGATCGCTTCGAACTCCTTGGCGACGCTTCTCATGCGCTGGATTCGGAGGACAGGGTCTTCGGCCTTGGAGGCTTCGCGGAAATCCTCGGCCAGCTTCTCGCCTTGGAGGGTATTGAGGACGGTGGGACTGTTCCCCTTGCCGGTGCGGGCCCACAGTCCCTGCATCGCCGCCACTGTGTTGTTGACATATGCCTTGTACTTGCTGGCGGGGTACTTGAAGTCGGGCAGGAAGTCATGGAACTGGTAAGTCAGCTTGAGCATTCGCATGTTTCGCAGACTGGTGTCGATGCTGTGATCCCGCATGACGTCCATGAACTCCACGACTTTCGCCATAAAAACGTCGTTGTCGAACTGGGAGTACTTTTCCTGGCGCTTGCCCCAGTCCCAGCCGGGCAGTGCTTCCAGCAACTTGGTGCGTGACGGCAGCAGGGTGCCCTGCTTGTAGTTCGACTTCTGTGACTTGGCGAACTGGCCCAGAGCATCGCCCTTCGGAGTGACGTAGGTGGTCTTGGGCATCTCGCCGGTGAACTCCATGTACGCCTTGAGCTTGCCGTAGCGGTCGAGCCAGGACTCGGTGGTGTTGGCCAGGACGTGGAGCTTAAGAGCCTCGTGGAGCTTGTCCTGGAGGGTCGCGTCCTCGCCGAGGATTTCGATGGTGCCGGGCCAGGCGATCGACTGGTCTTTGCCGGTGAACTCCTGCTCGCCGAGGTCCATGCGGGCCTGGGTGAAGGCGGCGTCCATGCGCTCGTCGAAGTCACGGAGGCTGGAGAGGACGGCCCATACATGACGGAAGTCCGAACCTGCGAGGACCTGCTCGGGGCTTTCGCCGGGGGCGAGGTAGACGGGCAGGACGATGACGGAGGGCTTGTCCTTGCCGGGGTGCAGTCGCAGGGCACGGCCGACGGCCTGAGCGATGGCGATCTTGCTGGTTTTGGGGTCGGCGAAGACCACACTGTCCACACTTGGCACGTCCACGCCCTCGGTCAGGACCTGGATGTTGGAGAGCACGGTGGCGCTTCCCTCGGCCGGGTGTGCCAGCTTTCCGAGGACCTCGCGGCGCTGGGTCGGGCTGCTGAGCCCGTCGATGTGGAGGGCCTGAATGGGCACCGAGGTGACCTTGGAGGCGGTGTTGGCCAGGGTGTCGGTGAAGATGCGCGAGCGGTCCCTGCGGCCGTGGAAGGCGATGATTCGCCGCAGGCCGTACTCCTCGATGGCGCGGGCCACCGCGATCTGTGCGGCGACCTGCGAGGTGGTCAGCTCCTCCTGGCGTGGCATCCCCTGCTGGGAGAGGAGGACCTGGTGGACCTCGGTGTCGGTGACCAGGACCACGGCCACGCGGAAGTCGGAGAGGAGACCGCGCTGGATGGCGGAGCCGAAGGTCAGCTCGTACACCCGTTCGCCGTAGAGATCGGGGTCGTCCATGCTCACGACGTCCTCGGTGCCGTCTCCGGCCGGGTGGATCTTTGCCGTCGCGGTCAGCGAGATGCGTGTGGCGGCCGGGATGCGCTGGTCGTCGAGGACAACCGCATACGCGCTGCCGCCCGGACCTGCGGTGCGGTGTGCCTCGTCGAGGACCATGACGTCCAGGGCGGGCAGGTTGGCGCGGATCTCGTAGGCTTCGGCAACTCGGGCGGCGGACTGGTAGGTGCACAGCAGCAGCCGGATGCGGCCGGAATCGGCGCTGAGGAAGTCGGCGATACGGCCCGGCTCGGTGGTGGCGTTCGCCTCACCCACGGACGGGTCGCTGTAGACGAGGAGGCCGTCCACGCCGCCGGGCACATCGCGCTGCCAGTCCTCGTACGTCTGGCGCAGCAGTTCCTTGCTGGGGACCAGGAGCATGACCCGGCCGCCGGTTCCGGCCCGCTCCAGGGCGGCCATGCGTCCGATGAGGGTCTTGCCGGTGCCGCAGGCGAGTACGGCGAGCGCGCGGCCGGAGGGCCCTATGGCACGAATAGCTTCCAGCGCTTCGATCTGATGCGGACGCGGTTGCACGACGCGCTCCGTCCTTTCGTTCCGGGTACCGATGGCAGCTGAGGGGCAGGGCCGTTCAGTAGTCGTCGTTCCATCGCTCGCCTGCCACCGTGGGGTCGAACCAGCCCGGGGGGGTGTCGCTGTCGGGGTAGCGCTCGCGGACCTTCCGGGCGTACGCCTCGGACGCGGCGTGCCCGGCCTCACAGCGGTAGATGATCGTCCCGGTGCCTGCCCTAGACGGCTGCCCGGTGACGGAGCCCTGGCAGGTGTGATCGCTCTTGTGCCGGTCGAGGCACTGGCGCGGCTCGGCGGTCTGGCTCACGGTGTTCCCCCCTGTGGGTGCAGGTTATGTCGTACCTAGCGGCGTGGATCAGGTGTTCTTCGGCTCGCGGCGTCCGCCGCGCTGGATCGGGCTGGTCAGGGCCTTGGGCACGCTCATGCCCTGCTTCTTCAGCCGGGCGGTGAAGGTTGCCCTGGACAGCCCCTCGATGCGCGAGGGGTGCTCGTACCACTCCCGGGCGGTCTTGCTCTCGCCGTTCCACTCGAAGAGCTGCTTGTCGTAGTAGTCGCCGGTCTTGCGGCCCTTCTCCAGGGTGGGGTCGATGTACTGGCCGTTGTAGGTGTTCTTGGGCGGCTCCGGTGCCTTGCCGAGGTCGTAGAGGTTCTGGTCGATGCCGCCGTCGGGCCAGAAGACGACCTCCACCGACTGCGGTCCCCACACCTTCTGTCCCTTGGTGGAAGCGAGGCGCTCGGCCGAGTCCCCGACCCCCAGATCCACGGTGGCGACCTTGATCGGATTGGCGCCCGGACCGGCCTTGAGCGCGTTCGCGCGGAACCACGCCCGGTCGTAGTGCTTGCCGTTCTTGTACAGCTCCGCCAACGCCTCCTCGGCCGCCTCGTCGAGGTCGGAGAGGTCGTTCAGGCCGTCCAGATCGTTCATCGTCTGCTCCTCATGTCGTCGGTTGCGCCCTCGTGCGAAGGGACGTGAGCGCCCTGTCCCGGTCATGAGCCGGGAAGACTGGCGGTCCAGTACAGGGCTGTCGTATCTACTCGCCCAGCCACACCCTGTGCTCGTCGCCCCACATCCAGACGTAGTGCATCGTGTTGTCGAACTGCTCCACGCTGCCCGCGTTCGAAAGGTCCTTGATCAGGTTCGCCAGGACCAGCCCCTCGCCCCGCTCGTCGGTGTAGGGGCCGGAGCGAAGCTGCTCAAGCTGCTCGTCGGTGCGGTAGAGGCGGGAGCGGCGCAGCTCGTCGCAGATGGCCTTCTTCATCTGCTCGAAGCGTTCGGCGCCCTCGTCGGTGCTGAGGTCGAGCCCACGAGCGGCTTCGATGTGCTGCTGTACGTTCAGCTCTTCGTGCCAGGCGTTTACCGGGCTCATCGCTTCTTCTCCTTGTAGGTGACGAGGCGGATCACCACGTCGTTGGGGGGTGTCGCCTTCGCTGAGCAGGTCGGAGACCCAGTAGGGGCGCACCCAGTTCAGCTTCTGGATCTCTCTTCGATCGCGGAGCTGTCGCGCTCACGCTCATACGCCGCCATGAAACGACGGTCGTCCACGGACCGGTGCTGAATAAACTCGCGCTCCTGCCGGAGTTTGGTGAGTTCAGACTTCAGCGTCGTCTCCCTTTCAATGATCCAGGCGACCCGCGCATCGTCCTCGCGGCGTCGGGCGGAGACGACGTGGTACCGCTCGTCACGGTCTTCGGGTTTGGTGTGCACCTGTGCCAGTTCCAGGCGCTTTTCGAGGAAAGGCTCCATCTCGGAACGGACCCAGTAGAGGTCGAAAGCGCCATGGCCTCTACCCGGGCTGCTCTCCGGGCTGCGCCACTTCTTGCAGACTGCGTCAGGCATGTCCGCGTGACGTGACTTCCACTTACTCAAGGTGCCCCGGGTGTATCCGGTACGGTCCAGGATCTCCGGGGAGGAGATCAGCTCGCCCTCGCGTCCCTTGTACTCATCGCGGTACCACTCGACACTTGACATGCTCAGTCCTTAGTCGCCTCCAGTAAACGCGAGCCATCGTAACTGTCCTTCGGTTCGTAGTACTAGGACAGTCTTTCCCGGCTGGGGAAGTAGGGACGGACCTCTTCGGGCAGGAACCGCGCGCAGAACGTCAGCAGGTCCCGGGCCGCCAGCAGCCGGGCGTACTGGTTCATCCCGTCCATGCTCAGATCCAGCGAGCCGGAGAGCGGCCAGTGGAAGTTCTGCCGGGCCCGGTCAATCAGCTCCAGCACCGCCGGGTGGTATCCGTGCTCCTGGTACACGAGCCGGGCCGCCTTCGCCGCCTCGGCCTTGTGGAAGTCGACGAGGTGGCGCATCCCGTCCCGCTGCATCTTGGTGATCGTCTCGGCAGGCGTCTGCGCGGCCAAGCCCTCGGTGATCCTGGCCGCCTCGTCCTCCATGTCCTGGAGCCGACGGGGCAGCGTTTGCAGCTCGAAGCGCCACCGCTCGAAGCGGTTGTAGTCGTAGCGGGCGTCGCGGTACGCCTTCCAGATCGCACCGTCGCGCCACTCCATCTCCAGCACGGCGTCGACCAGCTCGACCTTCCGCAGCGGCCACGTTCCGGACGACAGCCGCTTGTGCAGGTCGATCAGGTCGCCGACCTTCAGGGCCTCCAGCACCGGCTTGCGGGAGTGGTTCAAGCGCTTGCGGTGCATGTCCTCGTAGTCGCGCAATTGCTCCCAGAGCTTGTCGATCTCGGCGGCCCGCGTCTCGAACTCGGGCAGCGACACGGCGTCGACCAGTTCTTTCATCAACTCCACCCGTGTCCGCAGCCACGGGTCGACGATGTTCAGGTAGCCCTTCTCCGTCATGACGTCCTCATATTGGCCAGGGAGCAGCGACCGGCTTACCACCGGCCTCTGACATCCGTCCGGGAAACGAGAAACGGCAGGACGCGGGAGACCTGCTTCGTCCGCGTTCTGCCGTCAGCACCCTGCGCCGGGATCGAACCGGCGATGAGCCCACCAGGGCCAGGGTTGTCGTACCTATCGCACGGGCCCGTAGCCGGGGCCGCGCAGATCGAGCTTGAGGAGCATGGTGGTGGCCTCCTCGACGGCCTCCATCAGGGTGCGGCTGGCGTAGTCGCCGAAGAAGTTCCCGTCCGGGGCGCCGTTGCTGTAGAGGTACCAGCCGGTGTCACCCGGCTCGCTCTTGGACCGGCGGCGCTTCTCCAGCTCGTACGTCACGCCGAACAGCTCGGCCTGGTACTTGCCACTCGCCTGGCGCTCCCAGCCGATGCCGCCGTCGGCCTCGATCAGCTTCTTGCCGCACCACTGGATGCGCCTAGCCATGGACCGGCTCCATCAGGGAGGCCAGGGAGCGGTAGCGGGCACCGAAGGCGGTGGCGGCAGCACCCGGATCGGAGCGGTAGGTGCCCAGGTCCCACTCGACGGGCGTGCCCTCGGCCGGGATGGTGGCGACGACGAACTCCGTCTCGCTCTTCTGGGCGAGGATCAGGCGGCGCCCGGCGACGGGGGCGGCCAGCTTGACCTCCCACCCTCTGATCACCATCGGAGCGACCGGAGCACCCGGGGCGGCAGGCACGTAGATCCGCAGCCCGTTCAGGCGAGCGTCGGCGAAGGTCCCCTTGGCCTGCGGGACGATGCCCTCGGTGCCGGGCGGGTAGTTCTCCTCCATCGCGGCGTCACTGGCGGCTCCGTAGGTGTCGAACAGAACGCCGCCCACCCGCTCGACGCGGGCCTGATCCGCCTTGAGGGTCACCGCGACTTCCTCGACGGCCTTCTCGAACCCCGTGCCGCCGCCAGAGTGCTGAACCAGGGTGTACTTCGTCTGCGACTTCATCGTCTCTCCCAGTGTTTTCGGGCATGAAAGAGCCCGGCCGGGGATTCGAACCCCTACACCCCACACATCTCGGACCGGGCTGATAATCAGTAGTGCTGCTACTCGCTGAACTCCACGCTGAACGCGCTGGACGACTCGGGACGGATGATCAGAGGGCTGCCGCCACGCACGACGAGCCTTCCCTCCTCGACATGAACGAGCACCCTGCCGCGATACGGCATAGCGTTCTCGGCGAGCCGGAAGCCGACTCGTGTATCACGCGGAAGCGGCGCGACCACCTCGTGGGAGGTGGTCCAGTACGTGTTGGAGTCCGGATTCTCTCCCTTCAGCTCCGCCACCTGCTCACGCTCCGCCGCGAGATCACGTCGGAGCTGACGCAGCTCCTCCTGCGCCCACTTCGGGAGGCGTGCCTCCCGCGCAGCGCTGTCCGTCTCACTCACTTCGAATCTCTCTCCACTCGAATGTCCAGGGGGCCGTCGTACCCATGCTGGCGCGCGACCCACTGACCAGCGGCCTTGTAAGAGGCGAAGCCATCCTTGTACTGACCGGCCGCCTCTTTCACGTCGGAGTCCTCGTAGATGTCGGCCCAGTACTTGCCGTTCTCGCTTCCGATTCGAGCACCGCCTGCCGGAAGCGTGACGATGGCCTTGCCCGGCTCGATGATGTCGACGCGCACCACGACTGGTTGCTGCTCGCTCACAACTACTCCCGGACAGTGGCGACCAGGTCGGCCTGGAGGAACTGGAGGGACGTGCCATCGTCGAGCGTCAGCACGTGGCCCCGGACCAGGTCGTCGGCCAGGCTGTGCGCCGAGGAGGTCAACCCGGCGTATCCACGCTCGACCGAGCGGCGGCCAAGCCGCTCCAGCGCCAGCTCAGCCGCGTTCTTGAGCGAGTCGGAGGAGACGGTGCTGCCGGAGTATAGGTGCGGTCCCATCGGCCTCCACGGCTTTCGGATGACCCGGTCACTCGGGTCCATCTCCTGCACCAGAAGCACCCAGGCGTCGCCCACCACACGAGGGGCACGGTCCAGCGCGGCGTCGGCGTCCTCGTTGACCTTCGCCAGACCTCCCTCCAGCTCAGCCAGGATGCGCAGGCTCTCCTTGTCCTGGAAGTTCTGCGCGAGACGCTTGACGGCCAGCTCGTAGTGGTGCAGGCGGCCTTCTAGCCGCGTCTTCTCCGGGTCGGTCGAACTCACGCTCACAGCTCCCGTACGGCGATTTCGAAGGAGTACACGTTGTACCGCGTACCGTCGGCCGGGAGGTCGGCATTCAGCTTCTTCTGCCGGTCGGCGGCTGCACCGACCTCCTCCCACGCGTCGAACGCCTTCGACGTCGGGTCCTTCAGGGCGGCCTCGTACGCCCAGCGGGCACCGGCCGGACTCTTGGCCACGACGAACCAGGACTGGATCTCGATACCGGCGGTGGCCTCGTCGATGATCCGCTTGGCCTCCTCCCGAAGGTGCTCGTCCTTGATCTCCTCGGGACGCTCGTAGTCGCCCTCGTGGAATCCGGCGACGACAGACCCGCTCAGCCCGTAGCGGTAGTCCGGGGAGCCGTTGACCAGAGCGACCAGCATGTACGGCGACCACTCGTCGTTCGCGATCTTCTGCTTGGTCTCCTCCCGCAGATCCTCGCTGTCCGACCAGTCGTCGGTGACCAGGAAGTCAGGGTCGATCTCGACACGGATGCCGATCTTGGTCTTGGGCATTCGAACTCCTCGTGCTTGCGATCAGGATTGGAATGAGTGCCCGGCGGAGGACTCGAACCTCTGCGCCCCGGAAGTCTCGGGCCGGGCAGTTGTCGTACCTACAGCTCGCGCCAGGTCTGGGTGGACGCGTCGAAGTAGTGGATCTCGGTGCAGCCCGCGTTGGGCCTGCCGAAGTCGTCGAGCGGGCCGAAGTCGTCGTCGCCCCCCGCACCGTCGGTGGTGATGATCCGTCCCGTGTAGCTCAGGACCTGATCGGAGACGTACATGCGGAACGTCCGACCATCGCCCCGGCGCAACCGCACCTGGATCTGCGGGTCGATGTTGTGTGGCCCCATGGTGCCGGTCTCGTCACGTCCCTCCGACGGCTCGTGCTCGACGTCGATGACCCATCCGTATGCGGCATGACGGGTTTTATCGGCCAGCATCTGGCGGACGTATTCAGGTCCCGGCATTGCTCTGATCCATCTCTCGGTCTGTGTCGCACTTCTTGCACAGGCAGAACACGGACGCGCCCATCAAGGCCGGGACGTAGTCCTGATAACAGATGTTCTCGTCACCTCCGCCGCAGTCGCGGCAGCGGTCGGAGTTGTCCCGGACGATGACGAAGCCACGGTCGTCGTACCTACGCGGCACACTGATCACCATCCTGACGCTTGGCCCAGAACACTACGGGTTGGCCACCTGGCGGAACGAAAGTCACGCCGTCCCGGCTGTACCAACGAAGCCGGAACTCGATCGCGTCATCCCCGGTATCGTCGCGGTACCGCTCGACCTTCTCCACCAGACGGCACCAAGCACACGAGCACACGCTCCACTCAGGGTGGTTGCCGAAGTTGTCGCATCGCTCGGCCCACTCGTCCATCCGCTCGGTCAGAAGATCTTCCAGCGCCAGGACCGCGTCGTCCGCGTCCTCGACGCACTGCACATCGCTAGCCCCCGGCACGTGACCTACCAGGTTGAAGCCGACGTGATAGTGGTGAGCCATCCCTACATCCTCCTCAGCCGGTCGTGGTCAGCGCACATTGCGCAGAGATAAGACGGATGCGGGGAGGAACGCATGAGTACTCCTTGGGTATTAGAGGTGCTCGGCCTGCCGACGGACACTAGCTGTCGGCGTCTGGGAGCGCACCAAGAGAGCAACAGATTCCTATTAGTTGCTCCTCAAGTATGCGCAGGCATGAGAAAGCCCCGGCTTTCAAAAGCCGGGGCAGATGTCGTACCCATGAGAGCCTCGCGCCGGATTCGAACCGGCTGTTCGACCTTCGGGGCCGTTCTCGCACGCTTGGGTCAGCGGACCCAGTCAGAGGGCAGGAACCCACCCTTCCTCAGCCACTCATCCAAAGCCTCGAACGATTCACGGATCTTCTCGACGGCAACGATCCTTTCGGCCTCGTCGTAGTCGTCATCCGCCTCATACTCCCGGAACCCTTCGCGAATGTTCCCCAGGGCAACGTTCGGGTCCACAGACCTTTCCTTCCTAGTAAGTGCCGCCGAGATATTTGACCGCGATGCGCTCTGCTTCACGACGCGTGCTCGCCCTCATGCCATCGAGTAAGAACTCGGATGTGCCGACCCTCCCGTAGCAATCGCCGAAGATCGGGGACCAGAGCAGCTGCCCGTTCTCATTACTGAACTCGATCTTCCCCGCCTTCAGCGGGCCCAGCTTGCGTGCACGAACGATCAGAGACATGCCTCTCCTTCAGAGCGAGCGGATGTACGGGATCATGACGGTTCCGCACTCCGGGCAGAACACGTGGTGGCTGCCGCAGACCGAGTACGCGCCGCACGTGAGGTGCTCCTCGTCGGCGTCGTCCTCGTCGTGACAGTCCTGAATCACCCCGTTCGGGAACAGCTCCTTAAAGGTGGCGAAGCTCCCGCCATACGTCACCAGTTCCGATCCCTGGACGGTCAGACTGTGCTCGTAGTTCTTCGGGCACCCCAGCTCGTAGTAGTCGTACTCGTACCAGTACGAGCGCTCAGTGGTTGAGTCGGTGTAGATCGTGTACGCACCCGAACTGTGGTTAGTCACCTCAGCAATAGCCGCGTACTCATAGCCGTCGTGCCCGAAAACGTAGATGGACAAGTCCTCGTCGAGATTGTTCTCGTGATTCGGAGTGAAGACAGACAGGACCTCGTCGCCGTTGTCCGGGTCAAGCTCCAGGGTCTTCAGGAACGCCCGCAACATGCTGGTCTCGTCGGCGTACATGTCGATCTCATCCGTGATGGAATCCTTGAACCGATCCCAAATCTCCTCCATCTCCTCAGCCTTGCCAGCCGTCCGCTGCTCAATCCATTTGTCCGAGTCGACGATGATGCTGTACCCGTCATTCCAGGCACCATTGCTCTTGTCCGTATCATCGATCCGGTTCATCGGACCCAGCGGCTCGGAGTACGGCCCGGATACATGACGCTCGTCGGGCTGCGCCACGATCGCGTATCCCTTGTCATCGGCCATCGGAATGGTGGTCTGCATGGTTCCCTCCCACGGACGTGAAGTTGGGCGCACGGATGTCGTACCTAGCGCCTGGTGAACCGCAGGGGAATCGAACCCCCACCCTCGCGGGCAACCATTCGGCTCTGCCTACCTACTTTCCGTTCGTATCGGCATGGCGCTCGCACTGAGCTTGCGCCTCTTCCAATTCAGACAGCTCCAGGCACACCAGGTCAGACGACGGGAGACGGTCCGGTACACAGACCCACCCCGTGTACTGCCACGCTGGGGACCGCAACGCTCCGTCCGGCTCGAAGTAGGGAAGACCCGGGGTCAATACGCCAACCACGATGTAGCGAACACCATCGATGGTCGTCTCCCACTCCCGATTTCTTCCGTCCCATTCCTCCGACGAGGTCAGATCCTTCTCAACCCACTCAGCCACGGCGCTTCCTGTTCTGGAACCAGGATTCCTCGGTGTACCCCATCAGATCGTGGTCATCGAGGCCATCGAGCCACTCGTCACACTCAGCCTTGAACTCCTCATACGTCGAGATCGTGGGAGCGCCCTTGGCATAGTCGTAGACATTCAGCGCGTGGGCCGGGGACGAGTCGCTGCCCGTCATGAAGACGTCGATGTAGGGACCGTGACTCCAGACGAAGCGCACACCAGACTCGTGCGCATACTTCAGCTCCTCATCCCACTGCCCGCTGGCAACTGCTTCCAGGGCTTCGTCGAACTCCTCCAGGACCTCGAAGGCCGGGTCCATCGGACCGTCCTCGGAGCCGTTGGTGAACTCGTCACGCTTGCTGCGCATGTGCGGAGCGCACAGGACCTTATCCGCCTCCTGCCGCGTACCGTCGGAGCGGGTGGTCCAAGCGAAGAAGACGCGGGCCACGGCCGGGGTGTTGTCGTCGCAGAACTGGCAGAGTTTCGCGGTCATGTCAGATTCCTTCGATGGAGTACTTAATCGTGACGATGCGAATGCGGTCGGCGGACACACCATTGGTCTGGGCCTCCGCTGCCTGGTCCAGAACCACCTGCTTGTCGGGTGAGTCCCAACCCGCGCGCCAGTCGCCGAGCTCCGGCGCCCAGAGGAACAGCTGGTAGAACTGTCCCGCACCTGTCTCCTGTGTCGGACTGTGATCGAGTTCGATCCTCACACAACCCTCCCTAGTGATCGATGTGGTCGCAGGGCTCCGGCGTGCTGCTGGAGAGCACAACCATTCTCCCCTCCTTGTACCGTCCCGTTGCTCGGGTGCGAGCGGCCCAGCGAGGGCAGTCCCCGTGCCAGGTGACGCCTTCCTTGTCGGTGAATGTGAAGTACAGCCGCTTCTTCACTGATCCCGCTCCTTCAGATTCCGTCGAACTCTACGAAGCCACCCGACCTCGGGTCCTGGACGTAGTACACGTACAGCTCCTGTGCCGGGGCACCGTCACCGGCCGAAACACTCATCGATCCCTCTCGCAGCCCGTAGGTGAACTGGATGCCCCGGTACTCCTCGCGAACCTCGTTCAAAGAAATCGGGCGTTTGAGTTTCCTGATGATGGGCGCGATGTTAGGAACGTTGATCTGAACGAAGTTGAACAACTGCTCGTCAAGGTCGATCATGGCTTTCCTCCTCTGAAGCAGATCGGATAGAGGTCGAGTGCCCGGCAGCGGATTGCGCACCGCTACACCCTGTAAATCTCGGGCCGGGCGAAGTATGTGTAGTGCCTCGCACTCTCTGTTCCTATGGGAAGGGTCAACATGCGAGTGAATCTTTTTCCGCGTCGTCAGACACACTCTGTCGTGGTTGCTTTCGCTTCACAGCGATAACGTCCACGAGTCACCTAGGTGTCGTAAGCGCGGATTTATTTTACGACGGCTGCTGTACCCCGACTCCTGCCCTATTACCTACTGCGTCACCGCATTCGGTCTCGATCGCTAGGAGTGGCTGTCGTGTTCGCTTACTCCAGCCATAGTCAGATTTCTGACTATCCCTTCGTCGCTCGCTTGCACGTTTCCACCGTCGGCCGTCTGCTTGCTAGGCAGAACGGACCTACTTCCTTCCACAAACTTCGTGCACCGCCAGGTGGGGTATACCCTGCCCGCAGAAACCCGAAGTCGAGTCCGGTTTTTATGTAGCTCCCCAGAGGGAACATTCAAAAGGAACAGACGTTGCGAGTTATGCCGCTCGTACGGTTCACATCCCGGAGGACATGACTTCCCTATGGAGGGGGAAGACGGGCGGATTAGTCATGGTTAGCGCCCCTAAGATGACTTGACGGGTTACTGACGGAAACCATCTATGCCGTACGTGATCGGACACAGAAGTAACCGGGGTCGGCCGTCAAGGTTTTCAGAGCAACCAAGACAATCCCTCGCACGCTTTTCAATTATCGAGTAGTGGAACTCACCGTAGAAATCCCGGTGTCACCGCCCCCGAAAAGGCCCCGAAGCGCCTTCCCGGTCTTGCTGTGCTAGACCCTACCTCTACTGTCTTAAGGTTATAAACCCTTGGTCAGTCGAGCTAGGTTGGCGCCCAGTAAGCAGCTCTACCAGCCCGCTTCCCGCTTGCCGTGGCCTACGCTATCACACTGTCCCTGGCCTTGAACCCTAGGTCAGTGTGTCCGTTGGGCCACCCCGTCCGACCGGCGCCGTCGTGGCCGCTTGTCGTTCGGTGCCCCGACCCTACCACACTGGCTAAGTGTTGGAACCCTTGGTCAGTGGCGCCGGTCAAGGCATCCCGTCCTGCGCCGCTGAGAGGCATTCACCCGCATCGTGCGAGTTACTCCGCCCCCTTGGCTTGCGCTTTCCGGGGTGTCCCGCCCCCGCCGCCGTGGTGGCCGGTTGGGGTGGAACGGGGATGACATTACGGGGGTGTCTAACCCCTGTCAACACTTGGCCAGTCGCGAAGCTGTGACCAGTGGCGACGCCACGGCGCCCCGTGGGGAATCCGGGGCCCCTAGGCCGCTGTAGGGCCCGTGCGCCTCCCGTGGGCACCCTTCCCGCCCCGTTGCCCCGTGTGCTCCCCGTAGGCCGCTGTAGGGCCCGTGCGCCCGTGCGTGCTCGGTACGACGTCCGGCGCCCCGTCGGTATGCGCACCCAGGGGGAGGGCGCGACGCGTCACGGCCCCTACTGAGCAGCGGGAAAGTTTCGGGGCGTCAGTTGATCAAGGTCAAGGCTGACATAACCCTATGCAACAAGGGTGCGTGCGCTCCGGCGCGAGTGGTCTACCTACGTACGCAATTCAACGACTGCCCCTCGCTGGTTACGGCACGTGAAAAGGTGTCGGCGAAAGGTTTTCGGGGGGAGAGGCTTAGTGGTCCTCTACCTAGGCATATAGCAACATGTAGCGCGCGTGGTCCGGGGTGGCTCCAAGCTCAAAGCTGTGACGCTATGTGCGTAGCAACTCCCCGTGATTGCTGATGGTCCGTTTGTCAGGGGTCGCCCCTAGCTGACATGCCGTCAGTTCTGGCAGTATCAGTGACTGTTGGCTACTGAGGTAACCCTTACCTGACGCCTCGTCAAGAACGCGCAGCGTGACAGCATTTCTGGGGCGACTGTCCGCATCGTGAGCTAACGATCATGGTTTCAGTTGACAGCTCGGAAGGTGACGGCTAAGTCAGCCCGTCGACTACGACCAAACTGTAATTTGGATGTAGTCATACTGGCCCACAGGCGCTATTTCGGTACATCTGCGAAATCCATCTGACGGCACGTCAGTATGTGTTCCTCGCCACTAAGGCTCACCTTACGTTGCATAAAGTGACCCCCCACCCTTAAACGATCTTCCCGCCAAAGGCCCCCCTGGTCGCGCTTGCGGCTGGCCATCTTACGCGGCGAGGCAGTATCAGCACGCTCCGTCGACAATGCGCAGCGTCACGTCCGCCTAAGCGCTTTCTTTCACCGAGGGTTGCCGACGACCCGTCAGATACTACGGTCGGTCGTGCGCCATGAAAGTCAAGAACTACTTTCTGCTACGGCTTTCTGAAAGGTCGTCAGAAAGGTGAGGCGGGAATGGATGCCCGGCCGCGAGGAACGTGCCGTCGCTAGACTTGGCGCATGACAAAGCCTTTTCGCTTGCCAAGCCGACAGGCAGTGCGGCTCAAGACCGAGCTGGCTGCACACTCCTGTGCCGTAGTAGTGCTCGGCATAGTGGTACCTCTGCTCGGTGCACCCTGGTGGGGCACGTTGGCCTGCGCCGTTGCCGTGGTGTTGGTTCTTCAGCTCGCACGCACCCAGTGGATGCTTATGCGGCGCAGCGCGCCTCTGTTGCCTCTCCTCGACGCTCTAGTCCCCTATGGCCGTGGGTTGTCGTCGGGGGAGGGCCGTAGCTTCGAGCGCATCGGCGGCGACACCGATGTGGTCTGCCTGGCTGGCCGTCGTTCCTCAAGCCTGTCGTTCATTCGGTCCTCTGAGGAAGAGGTCAGGGCGTTTACGGACCACGCGCCTAACGAGCACGTTCGTCTCGTTAGCGATCAGATCGTGATCACAGGGCCTGTGGCCTTTCAGTACTCCGTCGTCGATTCCACGGACTCCGCAGACCCGCTGCGCACCGACTCACTGAGTCTGGTGCAAAGGTGGTCGATGGTCCGTATGGGCGCTAAGACTGGTGTCATGGTCCCGTCCTCAGACGATGTGAAGGCGCTGCTGCATCACCTTGAGAACAGCGACTTCGTGAGGGACATCAAACCTCGGCGCTCCGACGGCAACAACTGAGCCTGCGGGCGCGGCGGTTGATGTGACCGAGGTGGTGAGCACGCCCGGTCGGTAGTGAATACGCCGAAAGCCCCCTGCTCGCAACAGGGGGCTTTCGGCGGACGGGGCCCGCTGTAATCGGGTCCTACGCGTTTCGACGCTACCAGGCGGTGGTGCTCAAAAAGCAGCGAGCCCGGCCTACAACAGAGCGACCGGGCTCGTGAACTGCGCGGAGGGCCTGGCTCTGGCAGGAGTTGGCCCTTCGTCTAAGTCGACACTATCAGGGAGTGGTACTTCGGCGTCGGGCCTTCTCGAAGAGTGCTCTGCCGACGGGCAGAGTGAGGCCGACGAAGAGGAAGACGATCGCGAGGCCGGAGAGGGCGGGCGACAGCTTCTCCTCCAGCTTCAGCGACCACGGGGATCCCACGGTGTAGGCGATCAGGTAGCTGCCCTTCGATGCGGTGTAGCCGATGCCGAAGATCGCTGCGATGGCGGAGGCGCCGTAGCCGAAGGTTGACCAGGGGCGTCCGGGCCAGTTGAGCGTGGCGGACTTCGTGCACATGAAGGCCAGCTCGCAGCAGGTGATGAAGACGTAGCCGAGGTAGACCAACAGGTAGATCCTGATGGGGACTTGGCTGGCGAACTCGGTCGTGAACTGGGTGCCGGGGATGTTGGCCTTGAGCCAGAGCGGGATCATCACCAGGACGACGGCGATGGCGATGGTGGCTCGCTGGTAGATGGCCGTGCGCAGGTACTCGGGGTCGTAGGCGATGTCGACCATGGTGAGTTGGAGGCTGGCGCACCAGGCGATGGCGCAGATGTGGGCGGCCAGCTTGGGGAGGTTGCTGACGCCGGTCAGGTCCTCAACTGCGTTGGCTACGGCGGGAATCGCGAACGCCACGCCGATGGTGCAGATGCCGAAGGCGAAGGTGATGCATTTGTTGGCGACGGTCGGCTTGCGGCGGACTCGGTAGATGCAGGCGGCGGTGACGATGACGCCGAGGGCTGTGCAGAAGCCGAATATGAGGCCGTCGAGCGGCGTGCTGGTTGTGGTGCTGTTCAAGGGCTAGAGACCTTCCAGGGAGTCGGCGGCGTATTGGGCGGCCTCTTCGCTGCTGCGCCGTCGTCGGTATCGGCGGCCGGTGTCGCCAGAGTCGCTCTCTGTGTCGATCTCGTCCGCAGGAACAGTATGAGGGAGCCCTAGCTGCTCTCGGCGGTCCTGGATTTGGCGGAGCAGGCTGTCGAGGTCGGCCTGGTCGAGGCCGTCGAGGTGTCTGACGATGTCGAGGGCTCGGGGGTTGTGCTGGAGAACCGTGAGCGCCGCTATGTCGTCCCACCCCGGAAGGAAGAAGGGCGGAGGTGTATCGAGAACAGACGCCAGCGCCGCGATGGTAGAGACGGTAGGGTTGTCGTCTTTGCCGCTGCGGAGGTTGGAGAGTGCGCCGACCGAGCCTCCGCGCGTGTGCCCGGGGAGGGCTTGGATTGCAGCGGAGAGAGCCCTGTTGGAAGGGGGTTCTCCGTCGGGGCCGGGGCGCCGTCGCAGGAGGTAGGCGAGTTTGGCGGCGAGGGTCAGCACGGGCGGCTGCTTGTACGTGTGGTCGTGTCCAAGGCCGTGTCCTTCTGCCATCCCTACGCCTGCGGTCGTGTGCGAGGCAAACGTTACTGCCCCATCGACAGGCTGATCACTTTAGTTGACAGCCTGCTTGCATGCCGTGGATGATCCCAGGGTGGGCATATGCGCTAAAGCGCTCTGACCTGCATGTTTGGTGTGGAATCGACGCTTTGGCTACGCGGTGGGGGACGCAGTCTGTGGGGCTGGGGCGTCCTGGCGAGGGGAACCAGGTGGCAGGCGGCAGCGTAGAACTCGATGTGGCCTCGGCGGAAGCGCAGGCTCTTGAGGCCTTGGGTGCTTTGAAGTACTGCGTGTTTCGCCTCAACCGAGTCACGGGAGAGGTGCGACTGGTGCTGGACGAGGCGATGCTGCATCGCTTGCTGGGTGCCGGGGTGGATCAGTCGGCGGCGTAATCGGGGTGCCGAGTCCAAAGGGTGCCGAGCTGGAACCGTGTCTCCACCCCGAAGAGCGCTTTGATCTCAGCGATCTGCTTGCCCAGGGTGCGGAGGCTGACGTGGAGCGTGTCAGCGATCTGGTTGTCCTCGTAGCCGTCTTCCATAAGGCGCAGGATGGCGCGTTGCTGTGGAGTGGTGGTTCGCTGGGCGGCCTCTTGGGCAGCGCCGCCGATCCACTGCGCAGCGCGCATCCACTGAGTGTCGAAGACGTTGCGGAGGACGGCGACCACTGCCGGGTGCGTGACGAGCCAGCATGGGTTGTCTTCGCTGGGGGTGTCGAGGTAGTCCGACACGTAAGCGTGTGAATTGTCGATGATGACCATCCGCTCGAAGGGCGGGGTCAGCGTGCGGATTTCAGCACCTGCTTCGGCGATTGCCCGGCTGTACTCCTGCTCGGGCTGTCGGCCTCGGGCGGCGTGGGGGTAGATGGTGCGGATGCGCACCCCGCGTGCGGCGAGTTTGGCGTCCCTGTCTTTGGTGGCTGCGGTGCTCGCGGGACGGTCGCGGGGGTGGCAGGTGACGACTTCGTGCTTTGCCTGGGCGGACGCGGCCGTCATGCTCGCGTTGGCCTGCTTGATGCCGGGGAGGAGGGTGACTCCGCCGGACTGGGCAGCTGCCTGGGGGAGTGAGTCGAAGAACTTGGGCAGTGCGCGGAGCGCTGCGACGTGGCGTTCGAGGCCATCCAGGAGCTGTGTGGTGCGGTTGCGCTCGGCGACGTGGGTGTCAAGTCGTGCGTAGGCGCCGTTGTTGAGGGGGACAGGGGTGATCAGCCCTTTGCGAACGAGCTCGGCGAGTGCGGGGTCGCTTGGGTCGGGGACGTAATCGTGGCGGATCTGGAGGTAGAGGGCGCTGGCTTGATCCGACAGCTCCGTGTTGTCCGCATTTGTCGACTCTTCGCTTTTCACCCTTTTCGCTCCTTGCTTTGATCGGCAGTGCAACTACTGGCAGCGGCTAACTTCTTGCATCTCGGCTGGGAAGCGGACAGCCTACCCTCAGTCACTCACAGAGTCGCACGGGCATTCGAGAAGCTTCCTGAGGGAAACGGTGCACGGCGACATCCTGCGGATGGGCGAGCTAGCGGCGGCTGTGGCGGAATGCCTGGCAGCCCTTTCGCTCACAGGCCGTCAGTTTCAAGTAGCGCTAGCCAGTTGAGGGGTGGACATGATGAAGGTTTCGCTAGTTCGGGGGCTCGTTGCGGCGGCTGGTGCCGCGCTGTTGGCTGTCGGAGGGTTCGCTGCCGGACATGTGGGCGCCAGTAGCAATCAAGCCGACATCACGTGGAACGGGATTGTGGCCCCGGCTGGCGGGGCGTCGGCGGCTGGGGGAGCTGCGGAAGTGCCGGGAGACATCACCTGGGACTAGCGCGGCTGGCTGTTCGGCGAGCCGCTTGAGGACAGCCGATTGAGCCGGGCCTGTCTCGCTCTGCGGGAAGGGCGGAGGCCTCGGTGGCAAGGGATCTGCACAATGAGGGGGCACACGTGAGTTCGGCTCCAGCCGAAGCGGGTCGGAACGAGAGGGTAGCGGGGGCGTCCGGGGGCGGGGTCGGAGGACCGTCTGCGTCTCGCCAGGCGGTCGTCGAAGTCGGCCCCAGAGCAAAGATAGTTGCGGTCAACATCGCCTCGGATGAGGCGATCATCGCGGACCTGTGCGGGGGCCTCCGGGCGCTGAAGTACCAGGTGAACCTGGTGACGGGTGAGGTGATAGCCCTGGTGTTGGAGTCGGATCTGATCGGGCTCCTCGACCGGGTGCCCGTCAGGCGGGACGCCTGACGGGGGGTAGCAACGGCGGGAACCCTCTCCCTGTGACGGAGTGAGTTCCCGCCGTTGCTGTGAGCAGACTTATGGCATCTCTTAATGAGCAAGAGTTGCGGAACATGTGATCAGCCAGGTATCAACTAGGTGTCGTGAGTAGCGGAGGGTGGCGAACACAGGTTCGGATCCCGTTGTGATGCTCCTTTGCAGAATCAGAGAGGCACCTGCCTGATGAGGACAACATGCAAGCGGCGGCTGCCCGATGGCACCGTGTGCGGAGCAACGGTGCAGGGTCACCCCTACCGGGTTGAGCTGAACCGGGACGTCATCCTGGATCTTTGGCGCTGCGGGCCGTGTGTGCTGGAGCTGGAGCCTGCCCTGGTGCGGGAGCTGCGGGATGCCGAGCCGGATGACCTGCCAAAGCCCCTTCGTGCTGACTCCCGCATCCAGCCTCTTCGCGCAAGGCTCCATCAGGACGTCACCGGGGTCCTGGCGACTACGGAGGACATCCGTGCTTGGTTTCAGAAGCTCATTAAGACGAGCCCTGAACAGCTGACGGAGGAGCAGGAGGAGCTGGTCAGGTCGTGGCCGAAGAATCTTCAGGGGAGGATCGGCCGCGTCCCCGAGGAGCTGATCACGCTCTGGCGGACGCTGAGGCCTCAGCTGGCGGACGCACCCAACATCCTGGACATCGAGCCTGATCAGGTCTTTCGCGGGCTGCGCGAGGCACTCATCGACAACCCCGAGTCGTTCTCGAAGGAGGAGCGCAGCATGATCATGGACATGCAGGCAGGTGTGCCCCTGACGCTCGAAGTTGTCGCCCTGTACGCACGCCGCGAAGCAGCGGTGCAGAAGGTGAAGCGGTCCTGAACGCACTCGCGGTTCGTTAGAGGCCTGCCCTATGGGGGCAGGCCTCTTTTTTCGCGCCGCACCAACAGAACAACAGTTGAAGATATGTTGGTCAACTGTTAGCGTCAGGGGTATCCGGCGTGTCCGACACGCCGGTCACCCGGGGGCCGTCGCCGCTGCCGTGGTGCAGGGAGGGGGAGCCCAAGCGATGAACCAGAAGACCAACTTCAACAGGGCCGAGCGCGCCGTCGATGAGTGGCTGGCAACCAAGAACGGCCGAACCCGAAGCGAGTACACACGCGACATCAGCCGCTACGTGACGTACTGCGTCGACCGCAGCGTGGATCCTCTGAAGGCCCGGCCGGACACCGCTGCGGGGTGGCTGGCATCGCTGGAGGCCGACTACCACCTCAGCAGCGCAACTCGACTGCGAGCGCTGCGAGTTGTCTCGGGGTTCTACTCGTACGCCATCCGCTGGGACTACGCCAAGAAGAACCCGTTCTGGGACGTGTCGAAGCCGAAGCCCGCCAACCAGACAGCGCTGGGCATGTCGATGGACGAGTCACAGAGCCTGGTGCGCGAAGCATTCTGGACATCAGAGCGCCTACACGCGCTGGTGGTCACCCTGCTGCTGCTCGGCGTGCGGGTCAGTGAACTCCTGAACGCCGACATCGAGGACATCCAGAGCGAGGGCGGTCAGCGAGTCCTGCGCATCCTGCCGAAGGGGCGGGACGAGAAGGTCCTCGTGCCGCTGCCCGACATGGCCTTTGCGGCCATCATGGCCTACGTCGGAGATCGGACCTCGGGCCCCATTTTCATCACCCGCACAGGGCGCAGGCTGTCGAGGACCGGAGCGTACGACACGATCGTGCGCCTCGGCGTCCGAGCTGGCATCCAGCGGCTGTTCCCGCACCTGATCAGGGCCACGACGACCGGTCTGCTCCTCGCGCTCGGCGTGAAGTTGGAGCGGGTCCAAGAGGTCATGCGCCACAAGGACCCGAAGACCACGATCGGCTACGACCGGCAGCTTCAGCATCTGCGTAACTCGCCAGTCTTCATCCTGGAGAAGGCACTCAACGCCCAGTTTGCGATGGCTGCATGACAGGTCGCCACATACCGTCCTACTGTCCGGCGGCCCACAACACCAGCCAGATCCAGGCGACGTGCAGCTGCGGATGGGCCCAGGAGCCCATCGACTGCGGCAGCCAGCTTCGCTCCTACCTCATCTATGCCGACCATCTGCGCGAGGACGCCGTCGAGCGTTCCCGGCGCGACGCAGTCTCGTACGACCAGCACGACAGGAGAGCAGCATGACGTACGACCCCCTGGCCCGAGTCAGGCAGTTCCACGACGCCGTCGGTGTGGAACGTGAGCACACCTCGGCCGACAGGGAGAACCTGGTGCTCCTGCGCCGCACTCTCATCGAGGAGGAGACACGGGAGGCCGCTGTCGAACTGACCCGACTGGCCCGCAGAGTGGGGCGCCGTCAGATCGGCCGGAGCGCCCGCATCGCGCTGGCCAAGGAATTGGCCGACCTCCTGTACGTCACCTACGGAACCGCCGACGTCCTCCACATCCCTCTGGACCAAGTCTTCGAAGAGGTCCACCGGAGCAACATGTCCAAGCTCGGGCTGGACGGACGTCCGGTGCGCAGGTCCGACGGCAAGATCCTCAAAGGTCCCAACTATCGTGAGGCGGACGTCGAGAGCGTCCTGTACCCGACCGTCTCCGGCTTCTGGGACGCGGCATGATCATCGAACGCCTTGAGACCTGCTTTTCACGCGCCGACGCTGTAGCGGCCCTGCACTCCTGGGCCGAGGTGACCAAGCGGATGGGGCAAGCACCTCGCTACGGAGTGAAGATCGGAAAGAAAATCCGCCTGGGCGCTGCCCGATCGGAATGGCCCATATACCTGGTGGACAATGGCACAGAGTCAGAGGCCGCCTGAATACGCCGCACCCAGCCCCCGTGTCCTGTCGATGCGGGGGCTTCGGCTTACCCGAATGCGGGAGCGAAATCCTAGAATTTGGAGGGCACTTATACTCTCGCCTCCTGCTAGGAGCCCTCATGGCGAAGAAGTACGTCAAGCCGAAGCCGCTCCCGCCAGCCGGAAGCAACCTCACGAGCCGCAGCCCTTACACGAAGCGGCAGATCGACCGTCTCCAGTACCAGTCACGGAAGAATGCGAGCCCCAAGGTACAGGCGCGGCTGGAGGCCTTCGAGGCGGGAGAGGACACGAATGGCCTGTTCACCTTCGATACCTATCCCGACCACACGGTCAATCCGCAGCGGCCCCGGACTGTAGCCGCTGGGTACGACTACAAGACGCACACGCTGCGCCTTGAGTTCCGCAACGGCGAGGACGGGCGGGGCAGCCACGGCGGCGCCGTCTACGAGTACTACCGCGTCTCCGAGAGCCAGTGGAGGCACGTCCGCAAGGCACGGTCGGAAGGCCGCTACATCAACTCCACCCTGAACGGCCATCCGTACCGAAGAATCGCCTAGCGGAGGACCCCACGATGAACCCTGAAGTTATCGCCGCTTTCCTCGGCGGCGGGGGTATAGCCTCCCTTGCGGCCTGGACGAAAGTCTGGCAGGACCGGAGGAGCGCCCTGCGCGAGGAACAGCGCGACATTCGCGAAGAGCAGGAAAGCGCCCTCAACCAGTTGCGCCGCTATGTGCGGGAGCTGGAGGAGCTGCTGCGTTTCTACCGTGAGAGCAGCATCGATTATTCGGTGCAGCTGCGTGAGCACGGGATTGTTCCGCAGACCACGGCGAGGATGCCTCCGTCGCTGATCCTGCCCGACTGACGTACGCGATACCAGTTTGGTCATGTCCCCGATTACGGTCCGGGGCATGACCAATTTCTTTGTCCGAATTATCGGAGTGAACCGGCGGCAGCGGCTCGCCTT
This sequence comes from Streptomyces xanthochromogenes, assembly GCF_014650455.1. Classification (GTDB taxonomy): domain Bacteria; phylum Actinomycetota; class Actinomycetes; order Streptomycetales; family Streptomycetaceae; genus Streptomyces; species Streptomyces xanthochromogenes. The sequence goes on from NZ_BMUZ01000008.1 coordinate 187,902, forward strand.
CACCACCTGGACCCAGGAGATGTCTGCGCCGTACCGGCGGTGCGACAGGACCTGGGTGCTCCGCGTCGGCGGACGCAAGGCGCTGGCCGTCGGCCGCTACACGCGCGTCCTGGCGGACGAGGAAGAGGCCATGGGGCGGATCTTCCGCCCCAAGGCCCTCCTGCCCGAGGAGGGTTCGCATGCCTGAGCCCGAGGAGTATCAGGAGAGCGTGTGTGACGCTGTGCGGCACCTCGTTGCGGAGGCCGCGACCGACCTTGACGATGAGTGGACTCTGCTGCAAATGCTGGGAGTTGAGCGCTGATGGGGCTCAGCCGTCGTCTTCGTGAGGTGCTCCCCGGCCACCGCTTCCGGGACCGTGTGGCGCGGCGGTCCGCCGTCATGGCGCAGGCCGACCTGATGGACTGGGCGGACCAGGGCGTCACCCAGCTGTCGCGGACCATGACCGAGCTGCGCAAGAGTCCGGGAGCTGAGGAGCTGGAGGCTGCCGCCGACGGGCTGGTGGTGGTCGCCGTGGTCCTGGAGGAGATGGCCCGGCGTCAGCGGGCGGGCCTGTAATGCTGGGTCAGCGTCCGGCGCCCGGCAGGTCCCTGACGTCCAGTCCCCGGTAGAGCGCGGCGTAGACGGACTGCTGGTAGATCCGCGTATGCAGCCGGGGGAGCGGGAGGAGCGCCAGGACCCGCGTCCCGAGTGCGGCCCAGACGTGGGTGAGAGGCTGGCTCATGGACCGGGCCGCGAACTCGCCGGGTGTGCGGGAGCGGTCCAGCGGGCTGTCGAGCAACGTCTTGGTGGCAGCCTTCGCGAGGACGGATCCGGTCCGCAGAGCCACTGCGATGTACAGGGGAACCGATAGCAGGCAGGCATAGATGCCGACCATCATGAAGATGTGGGCCACGCTGCCGCGCTCACTGCCTCCCGCCAGGGCGGCCACGAAACCTATGACGAGCATCCCGAACACGCCTATGTAGGACAGGGTCGCCAGCGGCCGCCGGGTGGGCGTGTAGGGCGAGTAGCGGAGGGCCTGCTCCCCGGCCCAGGCCCTCCGCTGTGCCACGTACTCGGGCCCGTGCTCCTGCATGTCCCGGTGCTCGTCCACCAGATCGGCTGCCCACTGCACTCCGGCCGAGAGCCAGCTCGCCCCTGTCAGCCCGTCCATAGCTCCCCCTGCGCCTCTTTGAACGTGTGATCGGCAGGCTACCCCACACGCTCCGAATGCGGACCGCTTCAGGAAAGCCGAGCTGCTACAGAGATCGAGTGAAGTAACTAATTCAGCCGGACCACTCATAGCCTCAATTTCCGACAGGGGAATTGAGGAGCTTTTCATGGATGCGTCAGCCGGTCAGGAAGATTCGCTGGACTCGTATATTCCGGAGTCCACGGCGCATGAGATAAGCCAGGAGACGGTGGACAGCATCGTCGACAAGATGCTCCTTGTCGTGGATGAGCTGTCCGGCCATCCTCTGAGGCACTATCAGATGCCCTTGGCCCGGCGGATCCTTGAATCGATGATCCTCGGTGATGCGAAGACTCTTACGTCCTGCATGGCCCGTCAATCCGGTAAGACGGAGACGATCGTCAATACCATCGCAGCGGCAATGATCATGTTTCCGAAGCTTGCGCCGATCTTCCCGAACTTGATGGGCCGATTCAAAGAAGGCGTCTGGGTGGGTGCCTTCGCGCCCGTCGATGACATGGCCGACAACCTGTACGGTCGTTTCGTTTCCCGGCTTACGTCCGAGCGCGCTCAGGAAATCATGGACGACCCCGAGATCGACGACCGGGTCATCGGCAAGGGCAGGGAACTCAAGCTCTCCAAGTCCGGCTCCCTGGTACGCAAGCAGACCTGTCATCCGAGGGCGCAGATCGAGGGGCGTACCTATCACGTGGTGCTCGTCGATGAAGCTCAGGTGGCCGACGAGCGCGTCATCAACAAGTCGATCTCGCCGATGCTCGCCTCGACTCGCGGCACCATGGTCCTCACCGGTACGCCCACGTACACCAAGGGCGTTTTCTACAAGGTCATCCAGCAGAACAAACGTTTCGCCAGCAAGCGCGGCGAGCGCCAGAACCACTTCGAGGCCACCTACAAGGACGTCGCCAAGGCCCACCCGGACTACGGGGTCTACGTCGAGGCCGAGAAGCTCAAGATCGGTGAAGACTCGGATGAGTTCAAGCTGTCCTACCGGCTGATATGGATGCTCGACCGAGGGATGTTCACCACGGGCGAAAAGTTCGAAGGCCTGAGCGACACCAGCATGCAGGTCGTCAAGGCGTGGAACCGGACTCCGGTACTCGTCGGCATCGACCCGGCCCGCAAGCAGGACTCGACTATTGCCACGGTCACCTGGGTGGACTGGGACCACCCTGACGAATTCGGCATGTACGAGCATCGCGTACTGAACTGGCTGGACCTCAGCGGCCTGGAGTGGGAGGAGCAGTACTACCGCCTGGTCGACTGGCTCAGCTCCTACAGCATCTACGCCATCTGTATCGACGTCGGAGGTGTCGGTGACGTCGTGGCCTCGCGCCTGAAGATATTGATGCCTGGCGTCGAAATCATCGAGTGCAACTCGGACTTGGGCGCCCAGTCGAAGCGGTGGAAGCACCTGATGGAGTTGATGCGGCAGGGCAAGATCGCCTGGCCTGGCCACTCGAAGACGCGCAGGCTCAAGGTGTGGAAGCGTTTCCAGGCGCAGATGGAGGACGCGGAGCTGCGTTTCCAGGGCCCGAATATTGTCGTCGAGGCCCCCAACGAGGTAGGCGCCCACGACGACTACGTAGACTCCCTCGCGCTTTCTACCTGGGCGTCCGCTGAACTGTCCATGCCGGAGATCCAGACGGCTAACAACCCGTTCTACGAGCGCTAGCAAGTGCGCGGACCTACAGGTGATGACCAGTCGTGATCGCCTGATGGTGCGGAGGGGCGGGGTCTACGATCCGCCAGGTGACTACTCTCGATGCGATCCGGGTGACAGCAGCCTCGGTGACACCGGTCTGGCTGCCGTGGTTGACAGGGCTGGGCGCGCTGACGGCTCTTGCCACTCTCCTCCTTGCACGCGCTGCCGAACGGCGTCGCTATGCAGGCCTGGTCTCCGCCCTGACGGGCCCTCACGTGCACGACTGTCCCGCCGTGGCCAACATTGCGGAGGGCGAGTGGTCGGGACACCACTTTCACACCGTCATCGTGGAGAACGGATCGGAACTTCCCGTACGCGATGTCGTCGTCTCGCTAAACGCCCCTTATGCAGACCTGCTACCCGAAGAGCGGCCGGAAGTGTTTATTGCTGTTGGGGCTGTTCCTGCGAAGGACAAGCGGGAAGTGGAGATTGGGCACATCGGGCAGCTGGATCCGCAGTTCCCCACACTCGTGGAAGTGCACTTCACGGATGTCAGAGGGCGCTCGTGGCATCGGGACACGCTGGGAAAGCTGAGACGTAGCCGAGAAAGGCCAGGCGCTCGTTGGCGCGGCAGAAATCGCGGAGCCGTGTAGGGCCTAATACCGGTTTAATGGCTCCACCCTGGACAATTCGTGATGACACACGACCTGTCAGGAGGCAGTATGGGTACGCCGTCTGAGCCCACAATCGACGAGCTGAAGGCACAGATTGCGCAGCTCACCGCAGAGAACGGACAGCTCAAGGCCGACAAGACTGCCCTGACCAGCGAGCGTGACCGTGCGCTGCTCGGGTGGCGGCCGGTGAACTTCTACGACTCCAAGGGAGACAGGCCGGGCGACCGGTTCCTGACCAAGGGCTGGAGCAACGCCTCGGTGGACGCACGGTTGCCGAACTACCCGAGCGCGTTCACCGGCACCTTCGGGGCCACCCAGACGAGCCCGGCCCCTGCCATCACCTTCACTTGGACCAAGCCAGCCGCCGCCCCGGCGGGGTACGAACTCCAGCTGCACGAAGGGGAGATCGGCGTGAACCCGGCCGACCCCAGCCGCGTCTTCCGCTTTCAGCTCGACGGCAGCCTGACCACATACAAGCTCGTCCTGACCGGACACAAGATCCGCAGCAGCCGCTACCGCTTCACGCTGGTCGCCCTCGACGCAGCCGGTCGTCGCTCCAGCCCTGCCGTCGCGGTGGTCACGGCGTAGTGAGCGGCCAGCCTCCTGCCGGATTCGAGAGCGATCCATGGTGGATCCCCGGGTGGACCTCCCAGAACCCCATCCGGCATGACCAACTCCCGCCCCCAGTGACTCCGTTCCCTCCCGGTATCGACCAAGTGAAGATCACTACCACCTACCTGTGGGGCAGCGACGCGGATGTCTACCGCGCCAGCATCCTCGTCCGCGCCAGCGCGCCGCTGACCGACACCACCACCGGCATCCGCGTCCTGCCTCAGACCAGCCGCATCCCTATCCGCGATGGGCAGCTCGCCATGACCCTCCCGGCATCCGACGGCCCTGCCATCAAGGCCCCCTTCAGCTATTCGGTCTGGGAAGTTATGCCTGGAGGGCGTCGGTTCATGATCCGCGTCCCCTCGGGTCTCGGCGCCGCAGTCCAGCAGCTCCACGCCCTGGAGGTCGACGAGCCTTACCAGTCCATTCCTGTACCGCGACTGAACAGCCGCACCTACAACTGGATGAACTGGTGAGGCTGGCCCGGCGCTGAGTCTGAATGGGATGATGCGCGTATGGTGCATAGGGATCGGCAGGGCCAGGAAGTCACCTCCGGCAGGTGGGCGGACCTCAGGAGCGACTGGACGTACTGCGTCGTCGCCGAGGACGAGGCCGGGGGCACTCAGGTGCGCACGATGTGGGAAGGGATTGACGACGTCATCGGAGCGATGTTCACCACCGGCATCTCCCGGGACGGCGGCCGGACATGGCAGACCCGTCACGAAGACGCCCGCACCGAGGGTGAAGCCCTGAGCCGCCATCGTGAGGTAACCGAGAAAATTCGGAACCTCGCAAAAACCAGCTTCTAACACCTCAAGTGACGCGGGGCTGACCATGACGTGAGTGCACTCTCACGAATGAGGTATCACTATGCCGTCCAGCCCGCTCGCACCCGTTCCGGGAGTTCCGGAACGGGGCCGCCCCGAATACACCGACAAGAACGCCAGCAACACCGCCCGCAAGGGCCGCCTCCGCTTCGAGGAGGGAATCGGCACCGACACGGACGTCCCGCACGACTTCGGCGTAGGAGTCCTTTCCGGTTACGAAACGGCGCCCGGCCGCCCGAATCACAACAAAATCATTTGGAAGAAGCCCGCCGAGGAAACGCTCAAGGAGCGGGCTCATGTCGGTTCTGCCGCATGGCCGGAGGCTCCCGAATTCTTGCAGCCGTTCGCTGAGGGGGCGGGTTCCGGCGCCGAGTTGAAGTTCCAGGCCGCCATCCGTGACGGCGGGCATCAGTTCCGAAAGAACTACGCCAAGATCAGCGACTGATCCCGAAACACCTGAGAGCCCCGCACTGCCTTTATGGTGCGGGGCTCTTCCCTGCGCTGGCAGTCTTAACAGAAACGCCTGTGCGGCCTCAAGAATTGGACTCGCATCTGAAACCGAGTTCAAGTGAGGCCGTATGTCGTCGGTTGCTTTCTATCCTCCGGCCATGCGCGCGGCCTCCAGTGACCTCGCTATCAGCATCAGCCCTCTAGGCCTTGTCGAATTGAGCGACGAGGAATTCGAGGTCCATGGGCAGCGTCTCTCCAGGTACTCGACGAACTGGGCCTTCTACCTGGGCTACCACCACTCCTACCGCCGGGAGGCGGGGGAGACCCAGAACACGATCAACTACACCGGAGCCCTCTGCCGCTACGTCAACCACTTCGTTTTTGGCGAGGGAATCCAGTTCGAAACGAAGAAGAAGTACGACCACGTTGTCCCCGCCCTCTTGCGCCGCGCCTGGGAAGAGGACAACGACAAAAAGTCGGTGCTGTACGAGATAGGGGAGAACGGCGGCGTCACGGGCGACGCCTTCATCAAGGTCGCCTACGAGAAGCCCCACACCGACACGGCAGGACGCAATCACCCCGGCCGCGTGCGCATCCTTCCCCTCTCCAGCGCTCACGTTTTCCCGGAGTACCACCCGCACGACCGAGAGAAATTGGTTCGCGCAAAGGTCAAGTACAAGTTCTGGGGAACTGCGACTGACGGAACCCGGACCACCTACACGTACACGGAAATCCTCACGGACGAGCGGATCACCGAGTACATCAATGACGATCTCGTCGACGACCGGGTAAACCCCCTCGGTGTCGTACCCCTGGTTCACATCAAGAACGTTGGCGTCTCCGGCTCGCCCTGGGGAAAGAGCGACATCGACGACATCATCCCGCTCAACCGCGAGTACAACAACATCACCAATGACATCGCGGACATCATCGCCTACCATGCAGCGCCGATCACCATTGTCACGGGCGCCAAAGCAACCAACCTGGAGAAGGGGCCCAAGAAGGTATGGTCGGGCCTTCCTAAAGACGCCTCCGTGTTCAACCTGGAATCGGCAGTCAATCTTCAGGGGCCCCTTCAGTACCTGGAGATCCTCAAGAACTCGATGCACGAGCTGAGCGGCGTGCCCGAAAGCGCCCTCGGCAAGGCCCAGCCCGTAAGCAACACCAGCGGAGTGGCCCTGGCGATCCAGCACTTCCCGCTAGTCCAGCGAGCCAGCCTCAAGCAGATGCAGTACGGGCTCGGCATCAAGAAGATCAACGACCTGATCCTCCTCACCCTCTACACGTACGAGCCACAAACCAGAATCTACGACGCCAGCACTGAGGGAATCAAGTCGGATGCAACTCAGCCCGACGAAATCGACATTCACGATCCGGAGGCCTACCAGGCCGACGTCGTCTGGCCCAGCCCGCTTCCAGTCGACAACATCGTCAAGCTCAACGAAATCCAACTGAAGATGGCATTGGGCTTGGAATCCAAGCGCTCGGCCCTCAATGCCCTCGGCGTTGAGTTCCCGGACGAGAAGCTCCGCGAGATCGAAGACGAGCAAAAGCAGGATGTCATGGCCCAGGGAGTCCTCGAATTTATCAAGGCAGCCATCGACGCTGGTATTTTCGAGGCCGTAGGAATCCAGCCCGACGCGGCAGGAACCAACGACCAGAAAACCTCGGGCAAAACCGGGCCCGCACAGACCACCGAAAACTCAGGGATGACTCTGAAGTTCGGGATGGACGCCAAGAAGATTTTCGATCAAGTGGTGACCATGGCGCACGGCTCCAAAACGCCGGAGCGACCCAGGGACAACAACACGACTAACTCCAACGACGACGCGAGGTAAGCAATGTCGAACGCCACACTCCCCACCCCTGCGGCCGGGACCGACGACGGGAACGGCCAGACCATCACGGTCGCCGTACCGCCGCAGGAGACGCCACGGACCTTCACCGAGGACGACCTCAACAAGGCACGCCAGCAGGAGCGCGAAAAGCTCTACGGCCGCCTGGAGGCGCAGGACGAAACCCTCAAGCAGCTGAAGGCCGACCTCGACGCCCGCGAAACCGCCCGCAAGGCGGAGGAGGCCGCTGCTGCCGACGCCATCGCCCAGGCCGAGAAGGAGGCCGAGGAAAAGCGGCGGCGGGAACTGTCGGCAAAGTCGCTGCTCGCGGAAAAGGAAACGGAGTGGGAGACCAAGCTCGCCTCGCTCCAGGCACAGATTGCCGAACGCGACGCCCTGGCCGCCAAGGAACGGCAGTTCAACGAGCTTCAGCAGTACCAGGCACAGGCCCTGGCCGCAGCCGCCGACGAGATCGCTCCGGAGCTGCACGACCTCGTCCGAGGCAACACCCGCGAGGAGATAGACGCCTCCCTGGCAGCGATGAAGGCCAAGTCGGCGGCCATCGTCCAGAGCCTTCAGGCCGCACAGACGCAGGCACGGGCCCAGATGCAGGGCACCCAGCCCACCGGCTACGGCATAGGTCCCGGCGGTTCCATCCCGGATACGCGCCAGCTCACCGTTCAGGAAATCAACGACATGGATATGAGCCAGTTCGGAGAGCTGCGGAAGCAGCTCGGCATCGGACAGTCGGCCAATAGCCGAGGCCTCTTCGGCTGATGCAATAGGACTGTCGAGGCCCCATCCCTAGCGCTGAGGGATGGGGCCTTACGGGTTTCCAAGCTAACACCCTTACTGGTTGGCCACTCAGACTTAATCTGAACGGAAAGCGCGCTGGTAACTCCAGACAAGGAGGCGTGCCAGTGAGAGCGCGAGACCGGTCTATATCGCCTACATCAGAAGGACTACGATATGCCCTCTGCGATCACTGGTACGGGCCAGCTCGGTGCGAATCCGACGGCGTACCCGGGCACCAATACGCAGCTCACTCCGGCCATTCAGACGATCTGGAGCAAGGAGATTCTGTTCCAGTCAATGCCAATTCTTCGCTACGAGCAATTCGCCGTGAAGAAAACCGAGCTTGGGGTTGCCCCGGGTCTTCAGATCAACTTCATGCGGTACAACAATCTGGAGGGCGCCAAGCAGCTCGTCGAGGGCGTCCGCATGGAGACTCAGGCGCTTTCCGCGTCTCAATTCTCGATCACGGTCGCCGAGCATGGGGCGGCAGTGGCCGTCTCTGAGCTTCTCCTCAATGCGTCTTTCGATGACGTAATGGCTAGTGCCTCCCGGCTCCTGGGCCGAAACATGGCGATGTACCTCGATGGCCAGAGCCGCGACGTGCTGCTTGGTGCTACGTCGGTGATTTACGGCCGGGACAAGTTCAAGCCGGGCCAGCCGATGACCAACATGTCGCCGTACGACAAGGGCGGCGTGGCCACAGGTCGAGACACCCTGACCGAGCACTACCTCACCTCTGCCGTCATCAAGGACGGAGTCGAGACCCTCGCCGCGAAGAACATCCCGAGGCTCGGGGACACGTATGTGTGCTTCATCCACCCTCACCAGTCGCGCTGGCTGCGAGAGGACCCGTCATGGATTGAAGCCACCAAGTACGCGCAGCCCGGAATGTTCTCGCTAGGGGAAATAGGCAGGATCGATGACACTATTTTCATCGAGACCACGCAGATTAAGCAGCTGACCAACTCGGCGGGCAAGGCGGTCTTCCAGTCGAGCATGATCGGCGACAATGCCTTTGGTCACGCGATCAGCCTTCCGGTGGAACTCCGGGATGGCGGTGTGCTCGATTTCGGGCGCGAACACGCGCTCGCCTGGTACAGCGTGTACGGAATGGGGATGATTACGGATCAGTCCGTGGTCACCATCGAGACCAACTGATAACTGCATAATGCAGGAAGGCCCCCAGTTTGTTACTGGGGGCCTTCGTCTGTACCTCGGATATCAGGGGAGCAGCAGGTTCTTCTGGTTCTCCTGAATGCTCTGGGTGAAGAGGCGGTAGTCCTTCTCAGAGACGAGGGTGGGGCGGATGCTGGGGTCATCTGCGTCGTTGGAGTCACGGATAGCCACGAAGCCGTCTACGAAGGCGACCTCAAGGCAGTTGTTCGAGCCATTGGAGTACTCGCTCTTCGCCCACACGGCGTTGGTGAGGTCGACCATGTTCTTCATGCGTAGCTCCCGGAGTTGCGCTCATGCGTGGCCCCCAGCATCGGGGGAGCGTTGCTGAGTATGAGCGGCTTGCTAGCGGCCGACAAGATGACGAAGCCCCCAGCGAGGCGCTGGGGGCTTCGTTGCAAGGTAGTCGAGGTCAGTGCAGCTGGTCTTGCTTGACCGCTTCTACGAAGGCGTGCCAGGAGTTGGCAGGGAAGACGAACGCACCCCGCGAGCGCTGCTTGGAGTCGTCCACCGCTACCAGGTTGGTGCCGAGGGCCTGGTACTCAAGGCACTGCCCGTTCGTGTCGCCGCTGTAGGACGACTTGATCCATCGGTCAGCAGGGAGGTCGTGCCGCATCATCAGAGGTGCCTCTTACTTCTTGTCAAGATCCCGAGCGATTCGCGAGATCAGGTCCATGGACTGCCGCGACGATAGAGCGGCTGAGCGTAGCTGGTCAAAGGTTCTGCGGTATCTCTCAACGGGCCATCTTCCTCCAGGTAGAGGGCGCCGTCGAGGTAGTCGAGGCCTACGACGTCCAGATCCATCGGGTCTGGGTAGCTGTAGATCGTGAAGGGCCCGTCGAGACCGGCGTAGACGCCTTGGGCGTACGGGATGATCTGGATCGTCAGGCCTGGTGTGCCGTCGAGTTCGAGGAGTTTGTTGAGCTGTTCGACCATGACGGCGCTGCCACCGATCTCTCGGTGGAGGACGGCCTCGTCCAGGACGCAGAAGTACTGCGGTGGTTCCTCGCGGTTGAAGATGGACTGGCGTTCCATTCGTACAGCAAGAGCAGCGTCGGTCTCCGGATCTGAGGTGGGCCGTCCCGTGCCTCCGATGACTGCCTCGGCGTAGCCCGCCGTCTGAAGCAGTCCAGGTACAACCATCGTCTGGAAGGCGAAGAGCCGGACTGCCTCAGCTTCCAAGGACAGGCGCTCTTGGAAGTCCGGCCGCAGAGTGTCGCCGTACTGCTGCCACCAGCCCTTCCGCTTGCTCTCGCGTGCGAGCGTCAGCAGCGCTGCCTTGAGCTTCTCATCCTCGACCTTGTACAGGTTGAAGAGGGCTTTCAACTCCAGTCCACGGATGCCCTGACGAGCGTTCTCGATACGACTGATCTTGGACTTGTCGCCATCGATGGCGGCTCCTGCTGCGTCCATGCTGACGTCAGCTGCCTCGCGCAGGCGCTTCAGCTCTGCCCCGAGGCGTCGTCGGCGAACTGTCGGCCGTGGATGTGCTGGCATCGCTGTTCCTCCCGTGCGTAGGTCGGCGTCCAGTGTGCCGTACACATCGCCTCCAACGGTTGGCATATGCCAGGTCGATGACCCGATCGAAGTGTATCTCCAACATTGGAGCACGAGCTGTTGCAAATAACTCTCCATCGGGTGCACTCTGTTGGACACCACAACGGCGATTGCGCTCAACTCGCGTACATGCAACGGCTGTTCGATCCAGGTGACGTTGCTCGCGCGGGGTCAGGAGGCGGCGTGAGCACTCCCCAAGCACCAAGTACGCGGCACGAGTTCACGATTCCGCTGCCAGTGAGGCCGAAGGAGCTGTCTGGCATCCGACGCATCGTCAGCGCGCACCTGCGCTACTGGCGCCTCGAAGGGCTGTTGGACGGTGCGTGCTTGATCGTCACAGAGCTAGTGGCCAACGCGCATCAACATGCGCCTGGTGCGGGCGAGTTGACCCTTCGCAGGGTCAGGGGAGAACTGAGCATCATCGTCAGCGACGAGTCGCCTGACCCGCCGGTCCTTGGGCAGCTGGACGACGCTGCTGAGAGCGGTAGGGGGATGCTTCTCGTGGACCAGATTGCTGACCGATGGTGGGTCGAGCGGACGGCGGTAGGCAAGCGCGTCCACTGCACGCTGGCACTCCCGTCGCCGGATCGGGCGTTAGCGCCCGCGCAGCAGCTTGTGGCGTGCGGGGCGTACCTGAGTTCGGAGACTCCAGCATGGTGAGTCGAGCAGACGTGGTGATCGAGGTCGAAAACTACCTGGCTCAGCATCCCGCCGAGGAGCGTCCTCTGCTGCCGCTGGTAGAGCTGCTGAAGGGCGGGGCCGCGCACAAGGATCCCTGCCGTTGCCCGAGGGTCCTGTCGGCTGGCGTGGTAGTTGACGATGATCAACGGGCGCTTTGCTTGTTCCGGGCGCCGAAGTTCGTGTGGCGGCCGTGCGCAGAGGAGCTTGAGCAGCCGCCGAATCTGATCTCGGGTGCCTACGCAGCCGTTGTGGATGCGACGGGGCTTGAGGGGATATGGGCACCGTCCAGGCAACTCAACCCTCTGTCGATCGACATCAGTAACGTACCAATGGATGCTGCACCATGCGAAGTCAGCTGGGTCTCGTACACATTCAGCTACCTATTGCGCTTTCCGGGATCCGGGTCTTCCAATTTCCCGAATGGGTCGGTGAGCGCTAGATGGACTCCGCTGGAAAGGCTGTCGGTAAGTCGGCTGAACAGGCGGCTGGCGGGTGCGACTCGACGCCGCTTCCCAGACCTCAAGACCGTCCCCATTTCGGACCTCCGCTGATTCGCGTAGGGCTGGGGTGCTTGAGCGTCATCCTCGTATGGCTACTCGTCTGCTGGCTCGTAACCGCATTCGTTGATCGCTACGGCTACCTGTAGAGGGTGCCGCCCAGATACAAGGAGCGAGGATGCCCACGGAAGATTGGTCGGACATAGCTAAGGCGCTCAGGGTAATGCGTAAGACAGCAGAAGCCACTCCCGAGGTGCAGCATTATGTTGAGGTTCGTCGAGCCGCCGTAAGCCTGGCTTCTGCCCTTAGCGAGGCGATTGAGCACGAAAGGCCCCGGCTGGTGCCTGCTAGTCGCGCTATCCGCCCGTGTGGGGACCGCTGTAATGAGTGCCGTGAAGCCGGAAGGCAGTAAGTGGGACGGTGTGGCAATCAAAGAAATGAACCGCGAGTTCTTCGTTGGAGACGTTGTCAAGGACTACCGAAAGGGTCTCATCGGCCTCGTAACAGCAGAGCCCTGCGCGGCAGCAAAGACCGTGTTGCTCGAAGCGGTTTCCGGAATGTCCTGGCGTTGCTTGAAAAGAGACACCTACCATATGGCCGGTCGGCTACCGCCAAGGATTTTGCGCTCCGACAACATGAATCGGGTTGAGTTGTACCCGTCGGATGTGCGGCTGAACGACTTTATGATCATCGATCGCGTCCCGCGCAGAGTGCTGAACATCATGGGCGGAACCCGGGTGCCAGCAATGCGTCGAACTCTCGTCCTCGAAGGCGTAGAGCGGCCGGTAAACGTGCAGAGCCCCCGCGCATACTTCCGACTGGACACGCTTTCGTGATCACTAAAGCAATCCTGTTCCTCACGCTTGTTTCCGTCGGTGCCATATTCACCGCTGTATGGATTGAGGTGAACCCCTAATGTCCAGCTCAGATGGCTTACCCCTTCTCGCCACGCTCACTATGAGTGGGGGGCCAAGGGCCTGGCAGCAAGCGCGCCAGCTCGAACAGGTTCGGGAACTGGCTGGGGAGCTGGAGTCGCTCTTCGCGCTTCTCCCCATAGCGCATTCGGATCTCCAGGAGCCGCACGGCGGCGAACTCTGCATCTGGCAGGGAGACAAGGTGCGTCTCGGGGAGAAGTGCAATCCGAGCCTGTTCACTGGCAAGCGGTGGAAAAGATTCGTCACCCAGGATGGTGTGCGCGAGGGCCGGGGGCGAGTGGGCGTAGGGCTTTGCATCGAATCGCCGAGCCGATGCCTCTTCGCCGGAGGGATCTCCATACCCGAATGTAATATTCGCAGGGATGCGAGCAGGGAACTTATCGAGAGGGTGATGAACGACCTTGATTCCCGTGAAGTTCCTCAGCAAGGCATTGGAGTACCCTGTCAGAGAATTCCTGGCAGCAAGGGAAATATCCGTGCCGGTCTCGTTCGACACGCAGTTCAACACTCCGGACGACTTCCCTGAGTGTCCACAGTGCTCCATTGTCAGCGAGAGAATCAGGTTCTCCGGCTATTTCATTCGCTTCCTGCCTTGCACGCACCTGTTCCAAATCCCACAGACTCCAGAGCCCAAGGACTGACAGCTTTCCATTCGCCACTGTCTTCTGCTCTAGATTCCGCACTGTCTGAAGGGCATTCGGATGACTTCTCGATATCTCGACGAGGTGACCGCAACAGTTTTGCGCGGAATCCTCAAAGCATGGCGAGAAGAGTGTATGGATGTTCCCGGGCCGAACCGGATCTATGTAGAGCTGGAAGGCCTCTCCTGCGGGGAATGCTCTCTCTTTTCCGACACTATTACCGTCGTAGGTGGCCTGATGACGTACGACGACTGTGGCCACGGGTTCCTGATTCCGTGACGCCCCGCGCCAAACCCACAGACCCCCAAACCCGGTCGACCTCAGTGGCATCGGGTTTGGGTGCAACAGAAGAGGTTCGTGATGGTCGCCAGGTATCTCGACGAAGCGTCAGCGCCGTTGATCAAAGAGCTACTCAAGCACTGGGAGATCGAAACCTCCACCTCGGTCCCGACATTGATCTACGTGGAGGACGAGTTCCCCTCCTGCGGCCAGTGCTTCCAGAACAGCGAGTCGATCCGTGTATCAGACGACATGCTTACGTACGTCGCTTGCGGCCACACGTTCCGCATCCCGTAACTCGAAAGAGTGAGGCAGTACGGGATCATGGCAGATCGGGTAGCCGCCTTTGGAATACTCCGTCCCTCCCCCAGAGAGGCTGAGTTGACAATGGCCCTGATCTGTCCGCACTGCAACCTGCCAGATGCCGTGGCATACATCGAAAACGACACTGGCATTCATCCGTTTCCCTGTTTGCACTGTCCAACTCCTCATCCAATCGTCGGCAGCCGTCACGAAAAGATCGCGGGCGGCTATGCGTGCCGGACCGAGGAGTGTTCCGGTTACGTCTACGACGTGTACTGGTTCAACGGATTCGGTCGGCTGGACGCCGTAGTGCGACAGCCGTGCGTAAAGTGCGGGGAAACCCGAACAGCGGAGTTGAGGAACCATGGGACATCAGGTTCAGGAAAACCGTCCGTGCCCGACCCCCGGGTGCGGCGGGTCAGTCGCGGATATCTTCCAGGTCGATGACAACGGTAACAGGACCAAGATCAACGTCGTGGCCTGCGGAGTGTGTGGCGCTGGCGCGTACTGATTCTCCCTCTCCGTTCATGGTCGCTGCGGCGACGTGATCGGAGAGGGCCTTGCTCCCCCGACCGGACAACCCAGAGTAGGGACAGGTCGTGTCCCATCACTGAGAAGACGCGCTCAGGCTCCCGGCCCGGTCCGCCCCCTTGGGGTGCCGCCTCAGGGAGCTGTCACTCCCCGGGGCGGTGAGGGAAAGGGCCCCGCCACCCCGACGCATCGGACGCGTCTGGGTGGCGGGGCCTCTCTACGACAGAGAACGGTTCTTCAATGAGTGATCAGGGCGAAGATGTGGACTCGTGGGGAATCCGCGTGCGCGTCTGCCAGTGCGGACGGTGGACGTCGGTCGGGGCCGGAGGTAGGGACGAGGCCCCATGACCGCCAACGGTGAGGATGTGACCTGGCATGGGATCCCAACCAGCCAGTGCCTATGCGGGCGTTGGAGCACAATACGGGGTAGAGGCGCGAAATGCTGCGTGCCCTGCGCGAACGCGAACAGCCCCGAGGGTCCGTCTGCTCGGGGCTACAGCCACCAATGGCTCTGCGAGGTCCAAGAAGACATCCGGTGCAACTACCCGGTGCGTTTACGCAGGGGTGAAAAGATCTGCCCAAAGTGCGGGGGGTCCATGCTGGAAAAGGCCCCATACAACGCGTGGGATCTGTTGCACAGTGAGCCCTCGAACCCCGACCAGTACGTCTGTCAAAAGCTCATGTGCCAGTGGCGAGGTACGCCCACCGTCCTATAGGTGCGAACCGACTCGACGGGGCGGCGCCAGAGGCGAGGGCCTTGGGACTAAATGCCTTAGGCCGGTATGCGATGACGCTCAAACCTGCTTCATCGCATACCAGCAGCCCAAGCGTTTCTGAGCTGTAACTGCTCCAAAGAATCCCTGCGAAGATACTCCGCAGGGATTCTTTCATTTTGAGGAGCAGACATGTCGACGCCCGTGAAGCGCACCGTGACCAGTCCGCGAGACACCACTGGACGCGCGAAGCAGGAGCTGGAAAAGAACCGGGATATCGCTGAGAAGGAAGCCGCCAAGGGGCAGCTTCTGGATGCGCAGGTAGCCGAAGAGGCCCGCGCTGAAGTGATCGACCTGACCTCCCCTCAGGATGTCGAGATCGTGGAGTCTCCCGTCATCGTCAGCGTTTCAGACCGCGAAATGCGTGTCGTCGAGGACCTGGAAGACGTGACGATCGGATACGGCAACACGTTCAGCTTCGAGGCCGGGCGTACTTATAAGGTTCCCGCCTTCGTTTA
Organism: Streptomyces xanthochromogenes; assembly: GCF_014650455.1. Classification (GTDB taxonomy): domain Bacteria; phylum Actinomycetota; class Actinomycetes; order Streptomycetales; family Streptomycetaceae; genus Streptomyces; species Streptomyces xanthochromogenes. The sequence goes on from NZ_BMUZ01000008.1 coordinate 203,758, forward strand.
CAACCACCTGGCGGAGAAGGGCTACGTGTGGGGCGCCTGATCGCCCCCGCAGACAGCCCAGCCGACGAGGAGGAGGAGTAGGCGTGGCCATCGACATAGGCCAGAAGTACCAGCTGACTGCCGTCGACGGCATCGGCATCGGATACGGCAAGTTGGAGACCGGTATCGTCGTCCAGGTCGTCGACATCTTGCCGCCCGGCGAGCACCCCAACCCCAGCGGCGTTGAGGGCTACGTGGTGTTCCTGTACCTCGATGACCGGACGCCCACAGGCGAGCCGATCGAGCGTCTCATCGGCTACGGCGAGGCCTTTTTCAGCGAGCACTTCCAGGTCTATGTGGCACCTCCGCCAGACCCGCATCCGGAGCCAGACCCGAACCCTGAGCCGAGGCCGATACCGCCGACTCCCGTGCCTGGCAGTGAACCGGCTCAGATTGGTCACTGACATGACCTCCTACGTCCCGCGCCAAGCGGGCGATGACGTGACGCGCGCCGTGGTCGGCTCACCCGACTTCGGCAATACCACCGTGACTGCCTATCTGCACAACTTGTGGGCTGCACAGCCGAATCGGACGGCATTCCTTGGCATGCTGCCCAAGGGCCTCCTCCAGGACTTGGCTTCGATGGTGGCGGGACCTGATGGTGTTGCGGCGTTCACCAGTGCGGTGTCGGCGGTGCCGACGCGCACCGTCACGCGTCGGGCGCACCTCCTGACCCGTGATCCCGGCCGCGACATCACCATGAGCACTCTTGGGCAAGGCGAGGTGGTGGCCGACGGCTACTTGGCTCAGCCGCTCACCCTGGGGCCCGTCACCATCGACGCCCAGGGCCGCACGACAGCTTCCAACGCAGCCGACATTCAATTCGGGCCCGTCACCAGCGGCTCAGTGGAGACAGTCATCACGGTCACCCACGTCGCTCTGACGGTCGTGACATCAGATGGCCAGAGCCGGGTGCTGTCGGTCATCGAGGTGGCGGAGCCCTTCGCCCTGCGGGTGGGGGAGTCGGTCGCGATCAAGGCCGGGACACTCAGGGTGGGGGTGGCGTGAGTGGCGAGTCGGATCACGGTAGGTCTGCGTGAGCTATGGCTGGAGAGCCTCGTCGACCAGGTCTCGTCAGCACCGGCAGCACGAGTCGCACGCTGGTATGCACTTCTGACCCACCGTCTCTGGCGGTACGGCGGAGTGTCCGCCTGGCTGACCTGCCTGCCCACCGAGGCCCTGACGGGTCTCCAGACGCAGTTCTCCGCACGGCCGGATGATGTGTTGGCCAAGCGGAACGGCGCGGAACCCGTGACCGCGTGGGTAGGCCTTCTCAAGAGCGATCCGCCGGACGCGCTGGTATCCGGAGCAGAGCTGGCTGCCAACCACCAGCTGTCAGCGGCGGGCTACCTCCCTCAGCGACTTCTGTGCGACGGAGGGATCACCATCAACCCCGACGGCTCAGTCTCTGTCACGAACTCCAATTTGCTGGTCTTCGGACCCTTCACTGGAGCCTCAGGTTCTGCTGCGTCGGTGACCCATCTCGCCGTCATGCCAGGCGATTGGTCGGCTCCGGCCGGGATGCCCCTGGCCTACGTCGCTATGGACGCCTCTGCCGCCGCCTCGCAAGGGGACTGCCTCATGCTTCCCCCAGGTGCCCTGCGGATTGAACTCCCCGCCAGTCCAGTGCCTGTGACCGAGCGAATAGGAATGCTTCAGGCAACGGTGGAAACCCCGGGCCTGCCTGGCTCGCTGACCGGAGCCGTGCGTCAGATGAGCCGCACCATCTCCGACAGCACGGGAATCAGCGGTCTCCTGACCCAAGCACACGACGACGTCATCACCGCCCTGGCGGCGGAATGGAAGAACAGCCCAACACTGGTCTCAGCAATTCTCGCCACACGCTCGACAGCACCGCGCAGCTACCTCTACACCGCCACGAAGTATGCGCGGCTGCTCACCACTGATCCAGGCCCCAACCCATCCATGAGTCAGGTCCTCGCAGCCGAGCTGGTGGCCACCGGCTACATGCCTCAGATCATCACCCTGAGCGGCACTGGCGCCACCGCATCGAATCCAGCCCGACTGACCTTCGGAGCCTTTACCGACCCTGCCGGATCCGGCCAGGCCGCCACACACGTCGCCGTGACGTCACACCCGTCCACCGGCCGGGTGATGGCGGTCCTGCCGCTCTCCAGCCCAGTGACGGCCAAGCGCTACGAGACCCTCTCCATCCCTGAGCAAATCGTCCAGTTGGGAGTCGGCTGATGGCAGACCAGGCACGCATCATGAGCCGAGTACGGGGACTCCTCGGCGATTTCGGCACCGAATTCCGGGACGTCCTCACCGGTACCGGCGACCTCGACGAGTACGACCTCTCGGAGAGGAACGTGAGCGTCACCAAGGCATTCCGCCTCCAGGCCGGACAGACCACCGACCTGGCCGCAGGCACGGACTACACCCTCGTGCCCCGAGAGGGCCGCATCATTCTCCGCGACGGCCTCGGCGTCCTGCCGCTGGGCGCTGTGGTCATCGTGGAGGGCCGAGCGAGCGGCATGTTCGACGACGCCGAGCTGTCGATGCACCTCCAGGACGCCGTACTTCAGCACTGCTCGGATCGTGTCATCACGGTCCGCTATCGCTCGAAGGAAGGGTTTTACCGCTACGACGACGAACCTGTAGGCATCAGCAATCTGCCCGAGGTCGAGGAGTTGCCCCTGGCCACCCTCGCGGCTGTCAACGCACTGTGGGCAGTGGCGACCGACGCAGCCTCCGACGTAGACATCAGCACAGCCGAGGGCACCCACATCAGCCGCTCCCAGCGCTACACCCAGCTCTTGGCCCAGATCGAGAATTTGGAGACCCGTTACAAGGAGCTGTGCCAGCAGCTGAACGTCGGTCTCTACCGTATTGAGCAGTCCACCCTGCGGCGCGTCTCCCGGTACAACAACCGCTTGGTACCTGTGTTCACCAGCCGGGAGTATGACGACTCGGCTTACCCGACCCGCCAACTGCCGCCGATAGACCGGCGTAACGAGGACGCATCGGGAATCCCCTCGCCCGTCATCTCCGGGCTCACCGGGTGAGGGCCGACTGGAAGCGTGGCCGGTTCACCGCGTCCTACGAAGCCACGCGCATCGACAAGGGACTTCGGGCCTGGCAGCGAATCAAGGGTGACGCAGTGGACTGGTTCCGCCTCTCCCAAGAGCGCTCCGCCATGCACGACGTGTACGACGAGGGAGCCCATGGGGGCCGCGCCTTCGACCCTCCCATCTCCGTCCCCGTCATGGACGTGTCCCACGACCAAGGCCTCGCCGACCGCACCCCTCACGGCATGTACCAGGTCGCACCCCTGTACATCACGGCCTCCCTGCGCCAGCTGGCGCGTGTGGGCATCACGCAGCCGGACACCGACAACTACCTGTACTTGAAGGACTGGATCGGCTACAACGGATTCCTCTTCAGGATTGAAGAGTTCCAGGCGCTCGGGCGGCTGCACCGGCATGATTTCGTCGTGTCGCTGAAGCTGCAAGAGATCAAGCCCGACGAAATCACCGCAGATCCACAGTTCGACGATTACCGGAAGTTCCAGCTGCGCCACGTCCGGCCACCTCGATGAGTTAACAACCTGCCATATCCCGGTGTGATTCTTGACCTGCCGAGTCGTCTTGCGAGGTCGCGTTCATGCCATGGCTCCTTAATGAAGATGCCGCAATGCGGCGGAAGCTCCAGGGTCTCACCGTCATCGACGGCGCCCTGGAGCTTCCCGTAGGTGTGCGCTTCTCCCTGCCTGAGAGCGAGTTGGCCGACCAGACGTTTCCGCTGATTGTCATCGAACGGACGCGCGCGGAGCGCGACGCGCGCCGGGAATTCCGAGGACGGGTGCAGCTCGGGTACGCACCTGAGGGAAGCAAGCCGTGGGCTGACATGGCCGACCCTTCTGCGTCTCCTTACTTCACGGACAACCCGATCCCTTACCTGATCGACTATCAGGTCACGGTCATGGCTCGAAAGCAGAGCCACATTACCGAACTCACGGCAAAGCTGGCGGCCGTCGAGTTCCTTCCCGTTCGCTTCGGCTATCTGGAAATCCCCGAGGACGCGACCATCCGGAGCATGGAACTCTCTGGAGGCCCGGAGTTCCATACCGGCTGGGACGAGTACCGAAAGCGGCTCTTCCAAGTCGCCTACCTCGTCCAGATCACCTCTGAGGTCCTCGGCACCGTGTACGAGCCCAAGAAGGCCGAGAAGGTCATCACCAACGTCGGCGACACTCAGGCCCCTTGGCCTTCCTAGAAGGAGCATGCATGGCGAACTATAAGCGCCCCGGGATCTTCGTCGATGAGACGCTGAATCCAATCGTCGTCAACGACACCCCCACCGGAGAGTTCGTCGCTGCCTTCGTGGGCGAGCACGACTACGGTCCTGCCCTGCCCACCCTGGTCAGGTCGTGGGCTGAATTCACCAGCCTGTACGGCGGGCTCGGCGACGGCAGCCACCTCCTTCCCTTTAGCATCCACCAGTATTTCTCCAATGGCGGCGGATCCTGCTATGTCGTGCGCGCTGTATCAGCCGACGCCAAACAGGCTGAAGTAGTCCTCAAGGACCGGCAGACCGGCGACGGAGTCACGCCCCGGGATGTCCTGCGTCTGCAAGCGAAGGCGCCTGGCACATACGGCAACGGCATCGCCGTGACAGTCACCGACGCGGGCACAGGCCCCGGCCGATTCAACCTGTCCCTGCGAATCGGCGGGGACACCGCCACGGCGATGACCGAGCGGTTCAACGACGTCACCTGCGATCCGACAGACACCCGCAACGTGGTCGCCATGGTCAACTCGCCCACCACCGGCAGCAAGGTCATCGCAGCGACCTACCTTGGCGCCGCTCCCTGGAAGGCCATCTACACCCCGTCCGTCACCGTCGACCAGGCCCTCGCTGGCGGCATCAACGGAGTCGCCGCCCCGGACCTCACGGCTGCGACAACGCGGCTTGAGGAGACCAACGCCTGCCTCACCATCAACCTCCCCGGCATCTCCGACGCAGCCACCCTCAATCCGATCATCGACTGGGCCGAGCGCTACGGCTACGCCTGCCTCGTCATTGACGCACCAGCCCTTCCTGACGGCACCCCCACCGAAGTGGCCGTCGCCAAGTACAAGGAACTGTCGCCGCTCAGCAATACGGGCACCACCCCCGCACCGCTCCGCGCCTCGTCCTACGCGGCCGTGTACGGCCCGTGGGTGCTCACGGCTGACGCTGCCGTGGCAGCGGTGGGCGCCACGCGGCTGCTCCCGCCGGGCGGCGCGGTTCTGGGCCAGTTCGCCAAGTTCGACGTCACCTACGGCCCACATCGCACCCCGGCGGGCCAGGAGGCGGTGCTGCGGTCGGTCTACTCCACCGCCTACCGGTTCACCGACTCGCAGCTCGATGACCTCAATCAGGCCGGAATCAACATCATCCGACGCGTACCCAGCGCCGGATTCGCCATCATGGGCGGCCGGACCATGAAGGCCGGATACCCCGACCGCTACATATCGGTGCGGCGATTCCTCATCTACGTCCGAAAGTTGCTGGTCGAAAGCACTTCTTTCGCCGTCTTCCAGCCCAACACACCGGATCTGTGGGCCTCGCTGGCAGCCATCGTCACCCAGCGCCTGACCGAACTGACCCAGGCCGGGCAGCTCAAGGGCAACTCCCCGCAAACCGCCTTTCGCGTCGTCTGCGACGAGTCCAACAATAGCGAGCAGACCGTCTCCAACGGCGAAGTTCACATTGATGTCGGCATCGCACTGGTGCGCCCGGCGGAATTCATCGGCATTCATATCGGCCAGTTCGAAGGCGGCGGCACCGCCACCGAGTCCCTGTAACGAAGGAGTTGCCACATGGCAGGAAAGACCCGGGCGACGGTAAGCCAGAAGTCGTCCCTTGCCTCCATTTCGACGGACCCGCTCCGCTCGTTCAAGTTCCACGTCCAGATCCACGGCCCTCAGTCCCTTCAGAACGCCTACCCGAAGTTGGGTTTCATGGCGGTGAGTGGTCTGTCCATGACGACTGACGTCATCGCTTACAGGACCGGCGGGCTCAACACCACCACGCAAAAGCTCCCGGGGCAGAGCGACTTCAGCCCGATTACCTTCTCCAAGGGTTTGTGCCCGGGAGACCAGCAGCTGCTTGACTGGATGTATCAGCTCTTCAACGTCATGCAGGGGGTTGGGCAGACCTACGACACGAATACCGATTTCCGAGCGACTATTGACATCATGCTGATCGACCATCCGGTAACCAAGGGGACGGCCAACGTCATGGCTGTCTGGCGTGTCTACAACGCATGGCCCACCGCCATCGCATTTGGCGACCTCGACGCCGGACAGAACATGTACGCAGTCCACCAGATGACTTTTGCACACGAAGGGTTCGACTTCAAGGTAGCCCCGAACGCAAAGACCAGCGTCACCCTCTGACGAGTACTAGACAGCACCACAGGAGAAGCGATATGAGTGCCGAAAAGCTGGCCTACAACTGGAATTTTGATGACCAGGCGGCGGGGCCGTCCATCAACCCGATGGAGAACGCCACGGCTGCCAACGCGGCCATGCAGCAGGTCCTCGTGAACTCGACAGGGCCTGCACCTGCTCCGCCCCTTCCATCCGGCAGCCAGGTCCCCCTCCCGGTGGGCATCGAGATCAACGGCACCCTGATGCGCGACGCGGAGATCCGTGAGCTGACCGGCGCGGATGAGGAGAAGCTCAGCAAGGTCAGCCGCAGCAGCGTCAGGTTTTTCGACACGCTGCTCAAGCTCGGAGTGGTGAGCCTCGGCAATGAGCCCGTCACACCGGCCCTTCTGAAGGGGCTGTATGTGGCTGACCGCGACGCTCTGATGCTGGCCATCCGCATCGCCACGTTCGGGCCGCAGCTGGAGCTGGTAGGGGTGAGTTGCCCCACCTGCCGCGAGCTGGTGGACTTCACGGTCGATCTGTCCACGGTGGAGCTGCGAGGGCTGCCTGCGGGGGAGACCCGGGTGGAGCTGCGCGATGGCCGGTGGGCGTATCTGCGCTTCCCCACTGGCGAGGACCAGGAGCACATCCTGGCGGCCGTGGACGCTACGTCGGCAGAGACCAACACCGCGCTCCTGGAGCGGTGTGTCACTTACATCGAGAGTCCGGCGGCTGGCATCCGTGTACCGGGAAGCGCCGACGTAGCACGGCGACTTGGCATAGCCGACCGGCGGACCATCCTCATGTATCTCGCCGACCACGCGCCGGGCCCACAGCTCATGAGCCTGTCCACCGAGCACGAAGCGTGTGGCGAGGAGGTACCGCTGCCGCTCACGGTGGCGGACATCTTTCTCGATCTCTGACGTCGAGGCGGCGCTCACCGATTTCGAGTCGCTGGTCTACGCCTACGCATGGCCACCGAGCGAGTGCAAGGCACTGACCGTCCGCGAGCGCCATTACTGGCGCGACCTCGCGCTGTGGAACAAGGAACGGAAGGAGGCGACGGCTACTAATGCCATCCAATGACCCCGGCGTGAGGGGCGAGCCCAACGTGGCCGGGCGCCTCCTCGGCACCGCCTCCGTGGCAAAAAGCGTCGATGATCTGGAAGCACAGATCAAGGTGCTGGCCACAAATGTGTCGCGCATCAACAAGGCCTTCCAGAAGGCCTTCCAGAGCGCTGGAGTCGGCGTCGGCTCGGGGCTGGGGAGCAAGCCGACCGCTTTTCCCTCGGCCAACTCGGCATCGCCTGCGGGCCAATCGCAGGTGGGCGCACAGAACTCGCGGACAGCTCAGGCTGCCGATGAGCGGCGCCAGCGTGAGGACGCTGCGCGGCGCCAGCGTGAGCAGGCCAACCGTGACCGCCTCGATGCGAATGCCCGCCGGGCTGACGAGGCGCGACGGCAGCAGCAGGCCATGCGTGATGCGCAGGATGAGGCACGCCGCGTGCGGGATGAGTCCATCGCGCGGGCTCGTGCTGCTCTGACGATGCGCGTAGGTGGTGCGGGCGGCATTCCGCCGCGTCCCCCCTACCGCCCGGGTCCGGGGAGTTCGGGCGGCCCTGGCAGTCCGGGTGCGGGCGGTAGCGGTGGAGGCGGCAGCCTCTTGGGCGGCGGATGGGGAACTCCCTCGGGTCCCAGCGGTGCTGGCGGCGCCAATCGCCTGTATTTCGGGCTGGGCCAGGCTGCGGGCCGAGCCGTGTCCTGGGGTGCCGGGAAGTTCAGCGCGCGCGCCGACCACATGCAGGACCAGGCGTACGAGATGGACCGCTACGCCAGTTTCGCGTACAGCAACTGGGGCGACACAAGCAAGGGCTACTGGTCGCAGAAGAACAGCCTGCGCAATGACGCCATGCATTCCTCCACGGCGCTCAGCACGGAGGACCTGAATTCCGGCCTCTTCGAGGTCGACCGTCGCCTGGGAATGGGTCGCGACCTTCCCGAACGGCGCATCCTGCACAAGCAGGCGTCAGGCTACGCACTGCTCGACCCGTCGATGGGCGTGGCCGATTCGGCGCGGATGATGACGGCAATGTACACGCCGCAGGCCTCGATGCTTTATCAGGTCATGGGCATGGGTCCGACCATCGGCGCGGGCGGTAGCCGTGTGTCCCAGTCGCAGCTCAACTCCAACATTCTCAGCCAGGTCTTCCGTAAGGGGTACACGTCGCAGAACGTGCGGGCGGCGTCCGAGCAGGGTGGCTCCCTGCGCACCACCCTTGAGGCGCAGGCCCGGCAGATGGGCCAGGACCAGGACTGGGTCGAGCAGCGGCTCAACCAGCTCCAGTCACAGGCGCGCTGGCAGGAATCCAGCGGGGGCACGGCCGACGAGTACGACAAACTCCTTCAGGACGCGGGTGGCACAGGCTCGCTGGCCAAGAAGGCCCGCGACAAACTCACCGACGGCGGCCTGGACGTCGACAACCTGATCAACCAGAGGAAGCGGCAGGAGGGCGAGGAGCGCCGCCACGACAGTCAGATGCAGGACGGTTTTGCGCCCGCACTTCAGGCAACCACCGATGTGGTCATCAAGTTCAAGCAAGCGTTGAACTCGGTCCTGGAACTGCCGGGCGTCAAACACGCCGTCGGTGGAGCGCAGGGCGTTGAAGCCGGAAGCGGCGGCCGTTTGACGAGCACGCTCAGTGGTGCCGGAAGCGGCGCGCTCGTCGGGGCGGGCATCGGCTCGATTGTCCCAGGCATAGGAACTGGAGCCGGAGCACTGGTCGGCGGCATCGTCGGCGGCGTCGGCGGGCTGATCGGAGGCGGCGCGTCTGCGGGAGGTGGATCGGGCAGCGGAAATTCTTCAAGCAGCTCCTCTAAGAATTCAACACGCGCTAACCTCAACCAAGGGTCGGCCAACGGAGCGATCCGTGCCGCTATGTCGCAGCTGGGTGTCGACTATTCGTGGGGAGGCGGAGGTCCTGGCGGCCCTTCAAGGGGATTTGCGCAGGGCGCCAAATACGTCGGGTTCGACTGCTCCAGCCTGATGCAGTATGCCTACGCCAAGGTCGGCGTGAAGCTTGGCCGTACTACACAGCAGCAGATGACCGAAGGCAAGGGCGTCGACTACAAGGACCGTCGCCCTGGTGACTTGATGTTCCCGAACTCGGGGCACGTTGTCATGTATCTGGGCGGCGGGAAAATCGTGCATGCCCCCAGAACGGGGCAGAAGATTCGCGTCGACTCGGAAGACCATTTCGGGAAGTATGTGGCTGTCCGCCGGTTCCTCGCGGGTGGCGGCGACACTTTTGCGAGTGACGATCGGGGATCCTCCTCCTCAGAGGCCGGAGCAGGCAACGACAACTCCGCTAAAACCGGCAGCAGCACCATAGGTGCGGTCACCAACGCCTATGGCAGCGTCAATGAGATCGACGCGCTGGCGGCAGCTCTCGGCGCTGGCGGCCAGGGGCCTGCCGGGTCCGGGACATCCGGCAAGTCTGCGAAGAGCGCCGAGGGCGGTGATGATTCCGCTGGAGCGGACGTCGACTCCGGCGGCTACAACTGGGGTGCCATCAACGGCCGTTACACCAAGGTTCCAGCACCTCCTGGCTGGGTGAAGGCCGCTATCCAGCGTGGCATGGCCGCAAAGAATGTATCCGGCGCAAAGTGGGCACGTGGCCTGACGGCCATTTCCTACCGGGAGTCGGCGTACAAGTCGGACGCCCGTAACGACTGGGACAGCAACGCCAAGTCGGGCGATCCGAGCGTGGGCCTCTTCCAGGTGATCGGCAGCACGTTCAAGGCGTACCGCGCCAAGTCTCTGCCCAACAGCCAGAGCGACCCGGCAGCTTCTGCCGCAGCCGCCATCGGTTGGATCAAGGCGCGCTACGGCGGGATTGAGGATGTACAGCAGGCCGACCCCGACAAGCCCCCCAAGGGCTATGCCGTGGGCGCCTGGGATCTCCCGCAGGACGAGATCGCCCAGGTCCATAAGGGCGAGATGATCGTGCCCGCCCGCACAGCGAAGACCATTCGCAACGCCCTGCTCCAGGAATCCATCCCGGTGAAGTCGACGACCAACGAGGTGGTGCAGGGAGGCCGACGGGGGAGCGGTTCAGCTGGAAGCGGCGTGTCCCTCCAGTTCGCCCAAGGGGCCATCACCGTCTGCATCCAGGGCTCCGCGAGCAGCAGTGCGGCCACTCAGGCGGGACGCCAGATCGTAGACGCCATAGCCGCCGACCGTCGTATCAAGGAAATCGGGGTGGGAGCCTAGTGTTCTCGCGCATACACAAAGAACTGAATCTCGACCAGCACAGCAACGGCCAGGTCGACCCCCGCCAGCTTCCCACAGGAGGAATCGGCTGGTGGGGAGGGAACATCGGGTCCGGCAAGGACGACCACCTGACGTTTCCCAGCGGGTACATCGTCACGGATACCAGCCAGGTGCCGAAGAAGGACCGCAATCCCTATTACCTTCAATTCGCCTACAATCCGTCGACTGTCAGCGTCACACATAGCCTGGACATGGCCAACATGATGCCAGCGGAATGGCAGAGATCAGAGTCGGACACGGGAACCGCAGTCCTGCCGATTGCCTCGTCCTGCTCCTTCAGTCTCTTCTTCGACCGGACCTACGACATTCTCAGTGGCCGTAAGACGCCCCAGGCGAAGTACGGGGTGATGTTCGACCACAATGCGCTGTACAACATCGTCGGCATCAACTCGAAATCCCGGACGAGCAGTGCGGCCGGTGCCAGCAGTGATCCGGAAAGTACACCGTCCTCGGACATCGGAAGCCTGCCGGACACGGTGACAGGGCCCATGCAGATGCGGCCGGTCTACGCCTACTTCGGGGGCGGAGACAGCCTGTTCTACTACGGATTCATCAGCAATATATCGATCGACTATGTCCACTACACGCAGAGTATGATTCCGCAGCGCTCCTCGGTCAGTCTGACGATAACTGGTCTGCCGCAGCCGAATTAAAGTTGAGGGCATGATAGGCAGCACTTCGCGTTACGCAGCGAACACTATTGAGGTCGTCACTGATGAGAACGGGGAGTCCCGCCGTGTGATTGTTCCTGCGGCTCCGGAAGAGATTCGTGCACGGGTTGTCAGATACCGCTGGAGCGATCAGGACAGAGTTGACTCGGTGGCATACGAGTACTACCAGGACCCGGCTCAGTGGTGGCGTTTCGCCGACGTGAATCCCGAGATCCTTGACTGGACTGACGTGAAGCCGGGCACGATCGTCAGGATTCCCTATGCCGATTAAGACGTTCGCTCCGCACGTGAGCATCGTGTGCCCGAAGGTGGCTGCCGCCCGCCAGTACGTGACGCGGATGGATGCGCATTTCGCGGAAGGCGCCCATCCTGTGGTCGAGTTGACGGTCCAGTTCTCCGCGCCGCGCAGCGAGAGTATCCAGGGCTGGCTCCTCAACTCGGGCCGCCTGCTTGCCGAGGGGACCCCTATCCACCTGGTCTACGGCTCAGGACCTCACCAGGCCGTCGACTTCTATGGGTACGTCCACGCGCACCGCATCGAAAGCGCTGAGACAGACGCGAAGTTCATCATGAACGCGGAGGTGTCCGTCACCTACACACTGACGGGGGCCACCAGCGACATGCAATCCCAGCAGAATCGCTCCTGGTCGTCGGCGTCGCCGTCCTTCATTGCCAGGACCATCTGCCGTGGCTACCGCCTGGCGCCCCTCATCCAGCGGAGCACGATCTCCGTGCGCACGGAACGTGCCCAGATCGCCCAGAGCGATTTTACTTTTCTGCGGGACCTTGCAGCGGAGTACGGACTGCGGCTCGTCGTCGACAACACCTCGCTCTATCTCACTCAGCCGTTGGTGTCTCTGCGGCGGAGCCGGGAGATCCCCGCCTTCCACCTCACCAAGATCCCCGGCATCAAAGACACGGTCTACACCTTCGACATGGTCTCCGGAGAGCTGGAGCCTGCTGGCGGCAGGCGCCAGCGCGTCGAGGCCTACGGATACAACCGCAGCACCCGTGTCCTGTCGCGGACCGTGGCACGTGCTTCGGCCGGAGCCCGGTACACCGTGTACGCCACCGACCGCCCGAGTGCGAGTCAGGCCGAAGCCTCCAGCAACGCTGCGGGAGCGTCGGCCTCCGGCGCCCTGTGGGTGCAGGCGAGGGCACGCGTGCGAGGGGACGCCAGGGTCAAGGTGGGTCACGAGATCTGGCTCCAGGGAGTGGGCATGGGGCCGTCGGCCATCGGTACGTGGATGGTGCGCGAGGCGTCCCACCACATGGAGATCCACCCCACCGACTCCCGGCTCTCGACCTACCGGTGCGATGTCATGGTGGGCCGCAACCGCAGTGACGGCCTGGACGCGATACACAACACCGATCTGGGCCCGGCCAGTTCGACGACCGCCCTGTCCAATGGGCGCTGGCACGCCCAGTACATCGGAGCGCGCTGATGAGTACTGCGACCTACCAGGCAGTGGTGGCCAGCACCAGCGATCCGCTGGCACGGGGCCGTGTTCGTCTGCAAGTGCCTCAGCTCTCCGGAGCAGCGACGCAGTGCTGGGCTCGCCCCGCCTTTGCCGGAACGCGTGTCCCGGCGGTGGGGGAGCAGGTGTGGGTGCTCTACGAGGGTGGTGACACCTCCCAGCCGGTCTATCTGGCGAGCCCGGTGGCACCTACGGCTGATGATTACGATCCCATCGAGCCGCTGATGACTGTGCAGAAGGCACCTGTCACCTACCTGGGAGTCCAGGGCTCTTTCTTTCTGTTCGATGCCGCGTGGGACAACGTAGCCACCGTGGTGCCACCGTCGGGCAGCCTGTTCATCTCGGTATCCGGCACGCTTTTCGCGGGGAAGAAGACGACTTCGCTGGCATCCCTGTCGTGGGCGGTCTATGACGAGGACGCGCGGGCCTATGTGCTGCTCGGCGGCCGGGCGGCTGAGTTCTCGCGCCAGGGCACCAAGGTAGGGGTGACGGCGCCGGGTGTGAACGGTGCCTCAGGCATGAGGCGCTGGCTGGCTCAGGGGCTGACCCCCGGGCACAACATCACGGTCCGGCCGATGTACCTCTTCGTGGACGGAGAAGCAGGGGACTACACCAAAATCGCTGACGGTCGGCTGGTGGTCGAACCGGTGCCGCTGTCGCCCTCCCCTCCGATCGCCACCCAGCAGTCCCGGCCGCCGAAGTTCATGAACGCCACCGACACCTACTTTCCTGAGGATGAGCTGGCAGAGATCACGGCCGTGGTCCCTCCCTCGGGCAAAGTGTTCGTGTCGATCTCGGGTCTGATGTCGCCGTCGTCACCGACAGTTGGCAACGGGCTGTGGTTCAGCTGGACGGCGAGCGGAACAAGCGGCTGGACAGACCAGCTCAGCAGTCAGGTCAAGCAGGCCGCGAGCATCAATTACAACGCTGCGTGTGCGGGTACACGCCGGACCCTGCTCACCGGGATGACTCCGGGCGACGTGGTCCGATTCCGTCCGGCGTATGGAACCAACAGCTCGCTCAGCGCCACCACATTCCTGGCCCAGAACGGTCAGTTCGTCATTGAGCCGGTCATGGACAGCCCCGACCTGCCCGTCCAGGGCACCATGCAGCGGACGCAGCCCATCTACCTGGGCCAGTCCACATGGATCGACTACACACCCGCCCAGTGGGCTCCCATCACCACCAAAGTGCCCCCGACCGGCGCTCTCGCGGTGAGCGTCAGTGCATCCATGTGGTCGGACGAGTCGGACACCAGCGAGTTGCGCCTGGGCTGGAAAATCACGGGCGACTACGCGTGGAGCGGCGACGGAGTCGCGCATGTCCTGACGACCAAAGGCAAGGGCTTCGGCCTCTTCGACACCAAGCGGTACATCCTCACCGGCCTCACACCCGGGTCCACCGTCACCGTCACCCCGCAGTACTGGTGCTCCGCCAACTCCACAGCAGGCACCAACGGACAGACGAACCAGATATCGGGCGCACAACTCGCCGTCGAGCCCATCCGCGCAGGCAACCCCGCGCGCCTTGCACAGCAGCTGGCCGCCGGGACCGACCAGACGGCACACATCCAGACGGTCGCCAGCACCCGGGTACGGGACGCGCTGCGTCCGGCCGATGGGGATGCTTATGTGATGGCGGACTCCGAAACCATCGTGGCCAAGGTCAACGGCAAGTGGCTCACCCTCGCGGAGAAGAAGCCCTACATACTCGTCCACGCCGACAGTGTCCCTCTCAACAGCACCTCCTCCACGTTCCCCTGGACTGCCGTCCTGGTGCAGAACGACAGCGGTCTCTACTCGCCGCAGGAGCCGGACGCCGTCTATACGACCAAGGACGGCGTCTACGAAATCAAGGTGAACTGCACGTGGGGCGTGACGATCCCGTCGGGGCGTATCTGGCTGACCGCTGGCGGAAAGGGTTTCCGCGTCTGGTCGCTCGAACCGAACTCGTCGAACGCGCAGGGTGTTTCCGGCGTGGTGATGTCGACACTGCGCGCGGGTTCAAAAATCCAGCTGGGCCTGCGGTCCGGCGGAACGGGGACGGCAACGGACGTACGGATGGCAGTCGAATACAAGGGCCCCAACACCAGCGGAAGGTTTGACAATGTCTAAGCAGCTGTCGGTTCCCTTCTCTCTCGATTCCAGCGGCAAGGTGGCTGTCGTGGAACATCCTGACCGCCAACTCGCCCAACGGGTGCGGGCTGTTGTCGCGACCTCGCCGACGGAACGCGTCATGCAGCCTGATTTCGGAACGGACCTCCGCGCCTTCCTCTTCGCCTCGAATGATGCCATCACACGTGATGCCCTCCGGCACACCGTGCAGGCATCCACCAGCCGATGGGAACCCAAGGCCGTCGTCAAGGCCATTGAGCCGGTCATGCGGGAGGACGAGCAGGGCATTGCAGACGTGTTCGTCGACATTGGCTACTCGAATACCGACCCGGAAGCAACAAGCGCGCAGCCAGAGGACATTGTGATCCGCCCTGGCGGGCGGGTCGACGTGTACTAATAGGTTTCTTGGGGCTGGACGCAGAATTGGAGGAACCTGCGTCAACGGCCCCAGGAGATGGAATGGCGGAAAGAAAGCCCGGAGTGAAGTCCATCGACTACACGTCAAAGGACTTCGACGGTTTCCGTGAGGCCATGCTCAACCACGCGGCTCAGATATTTCCTGAATGGACCGGCCGGAGTACCGCTGACTTCGGCGTGACCCTGGTCGAGGTCATGGCCTACCTCGGGGACATTCTGTCCTACTACCAGGACGCCGCCGCCCGTGAGGCCTTCCTGTCGACCGCGACCCGCCGCGAGTCGATCCTCGAATTGGCCCGCATGCTCGGCTACACCCCGGACGTCGCGGCACCCGCCGCCGGATCGGTCGTCCTGGCGACGGAGGAGTCACAGGCCGCCGCCGTCTTCGTCCCCAGCGGCACCCGGCTCACCACGGATTTCATCGAGGCCCTGGACCGGCCGCTGATCTACGAGACGATGCAGGACGCCACCCTCGCCGCAGCTGGCGGGTCGGCCACCATCCCCGTCATGGAGGGTGAGACCGCAGGCACCACACCCCTGCGCATCCTGCGTAATACAGCCGAGGAGCAGGAGATCACCTGCGAGACGCTCGGTGTGTCAACTGGGTCTGTCGAGCAGGCGTTTGTCTTGGCCGAGGCGCCCGTCGTTCTCGACAGCATCCGGGTCTTCGTGGACGAGGGCAGTGACGCGGTGGAATGGCAGCAGGTCACCTCGCTCCTCGAATGGGGCCCGCTCGACAAGGTCTTCCAAGCCGGTGCCGACGGCCGCTCGACGACCCTGGTGTTCGGGGACGGTCTGACCGGCTCGGTCCCGTCGATCGGGCAGACCGTGTACGCGGCCTACCGCACAGGTGGTGGCACCGTCGGGAACATTCAGGCGAACTCGGTCCGGGACATCATGAACGGACAGGCCGGTGTCTACATCGTCTCGTCCAGCGCGATGACAGGTGGCCGGGACCCGGAATCACTGGAATCGATCCGCGTCAACGCGCCCAAGGCGCACCGGACACAGGACCGTGCGGTCAGCCAGCGCGACTACGCCGATCTTGCGTTGTCGGTGCCGGGCGTCGCGAAAGCACGTGCGCTCTCCAATGCCACAACGTCCGTGAACGTGCGCATTGTTGGGGCAGCGAATGCGATCCCCACTCTCGATCTGATCGACAAGGTGGAGCGGTTCCTCCAGGGCCGAGCCGTCGCCGGAGTACGTGTCTCGGTGTCGCCGGGCGACCTGGTCAAGGTGAACATGGGCAAGCCTGACGACCCGATCGTGCTGGGCCTGTACCCGAATCACCGCAGAGAAGACGCCCTCCGGGCGGGCAAGCAGGCTCTCCAGCAACTCCTGTCCGACGCCAGCAGTTCGTTCGGCATGACCATTCCGATTTCCCGTGTGTACCGGATCCTCGACGGCATTCCGGGAGTCGAGTACGCCCGCATCAGCCTCTTCGCCAGGGCCGACGGAGTGCAGTCAGGGGCTCAGGACGTCATCTGCCGGGACTGGGAAATCCCGGTGCCCGGTGATCTGTACATCGTCACCGACGGAGGTCTCTAGTGCCCAGTCAGTACCCCAAAGCCGTCCGCCGCTGGCCGCAGCATGCCAACCAGCGCGATTATGTGATGGCGGAGGACGTCAACGAGATCCAGGACGAGATCGCGGGCATCGAGAGCACCCTGGGAGTAATGCCCACCGAGTACGTCGACAGCACGGGAAAGACCACGAAGTACACGTCCGTTGACGCACGGCTCGACAACATGCAGCGGGACATCGAGAGGCTGGCCTACCAGCAGACAGGCCTCTTGGACGCCGCGCGCACCGGGTGGAACCTGCCGATCGCGTCCATCCGCTCCAGCGGCACCCTCATTCCGCAGACCGTCAACGCGGACCAGCCCAACCAACCGAGCAGCGACTGGCATCCCGCGCGGTTCGATGTCCCTGTCATCGACCCTCTCGGTCTGGCGGTCCGGCCCACGTTCTCGCTGACCTGCCCGCAGACCGGCTGGTGGGTCGTCGCCGCCCGCACCATGATGTGGATCCCCTCGCGGAAGCCAGGCACCAAGTCGACCGATCACTCCCTCTTCACCAGCATCGACATCGAGGGCCTGTCCACCGACGTGGCCACTGACAGCGATACGGCCCCGATGGGAACCAACGGGTTCCACCTGGTCAATCCGACCTATGCCGGTCCCTGGTATCAGGGCGAACGGCTGTCCGTCAGCATCCGGCACATGGGAAACCTAAAGATCGCCAACGCGCCCGTGAACGACCCCATCGGGCCGCAGACCGCGTTCACCTGGATCGGACTCACCTACATCCGGGCACTGCCCTCACAGTTCGTCACGCGCCCGCCGTGGGACGCAGATCCGCTGCCCCAGTAGCCAACCGCAGCCCTGATCCGAGGTACCAGACATGGCCCAGTACGGTCTCGACTTCTACGCCCAGTCCAAATACGGCGCGGACGTCCGCGTCGAGTTCAGCGTAGAACCCATGACGGCCACACCCACAGACGCCCGCACGATCCAGCTCACCTGGTCCCCGTCCAAGGAGGACAGTTGGGTCCGCCTGCGCCTGGTGCGCAACCCGCACGGCATCCCGGGCGACGCGGACGACGGCGACGTGCTGATGGAGAGCGACCACCAGGGCCTAGTATCTACCTACCTCGACACCGACCTGGTCCCCGGCAGGTACTACTACTACGCCGTCTTCGTGTCTGCCCCCTTCGTCGCCTGGTCGTCGGCCTCGACCTACCAGCCCGGCGACTGCGTCACCTACCAAGGTGTCTCCTACATCTGCCAGGTGACCCATAGCGGAGTCATCCCTGGCGGTGCCTCCAATGCCTGGAGCGTCACCACCACTGCCACCGTGTGGGTCCGCGCAGGCGGTGCGGCCAGCCTGTCTGTCGCTGACCACCGCTACGCCGAGCGCATGTACCAGCTGATACCTCCGGCCTACCGCACCGCCGCCGAGGAAATCACCGGCCTCGAAGGGGGTGTCAGCAACCAGACGCTGGCGAAGTATCTCGCGCTGCCGGGCTTCGAGTTCGATGTCATGAAGACGGAACTCGACAACGCGATGCGGCTCAGGGACCAGCAGCACAGCACCATCACGCAAACCGAGCGGGCGGCTGACTCTCTCGGCCTGGAGTGCCCGCTGTCCAACCGCGCCACGCTGCGACGCCGCCGCGTGGACAACTCGACCCTCACCGCCAGGCTCAAGGGATCCGAGGACGGGTTGCGGCAGCTGATCCAGGACGTGACGGGATGGGACGCCGAGTTCAGCCGCACACCCAACCTGCTCATCGACCAGGACCAGTCGGGTATCTGGCACCCGGTCTACCAGGACTGGAAAGCCGGAATCCGGTACGCCGCAGGCGAATACGTCATGTACGGCGGCCAGATCTACCGGGCCAAGACGGCCGCCAAGCTGATCAGTGCGCCCTCGCTGCTCCCGGCCACCGCCGTCCAGAGCCAGGGGCAGGTGGTGGCTCAGACGGACAAGATAGGCAGTCGCGTGTTCGCGAAGGGATTCAAGGACGGCGAGTCCTTCACCCTCACCGTCACCGTGGACACCGCAGCCACCTATGACGTAGCCGCCCTCTACACGACGAGCTACGACTACAGCATCATGACCACGGCCCTGGACGGTCAGATAGTCAACACCTTCGACGGGTACTTCCGCACCATCGCCTCGGCAACCGTAAACATCGGACGGTTCGCTCTCACGGCGGGCGCACACACGCTCACCTTCACCTCCCGTGGGCGAAACGCCGCTTCCGGAGGATGGCAGATGGGCGTCAACTCCTTCACGCTCACACCCATCGACAGCCGGTCGGCGCCAGTCGCACCCACCGGCCAGCCGGACTCCGCCCTGTTCTGGGAGCCGGTCACCGCAACACCGCGCGACTGGGCACTGCAAAGCAACGCCGTCACGATGGACCCGTCCACCTGGTGGCTGCGCAAGGACGGAGCGGCCACCCGCATGCCGCCGGGCACCCTCGGCATTCAGAGCGGCATGACACCCGTCGCCGGAACCCAATACGCAGGGACGAGCCTGACGTTCACCACGCCCACAGCGGGCGAGTCCTACACCCTGTCCTCCATCTCGCCCGCCCAGACGCGTACATGGGACCCGACGGTCACCTACCGCGTCGGCAGCCTCGTCACCTACAACAGCCGCACCTGGGAAGCCATCGCCACCGCCGGAAGCGGACAGGAGCCCGGCAAATCCAAGAGAGTCTGGCGCCCCTCACTGGTCACCGCAGGACAGGTCACCCCCGACGCGAGCCTCGTCACCAGCTACGGCGTGCCCATTCCCCGGGTCTACGCCTGGACCCCCGACCGCACCTATGCCCGACGCGACATCGTCTCCTACGGCCGGTACCGGTTTGAGGCCGTGGCACCGAGCCAGGGTGTCCGACCGCCCGCCTCACCCCAGGACAGCGTCGCCTGGTCATTCGCCGGGGGAGACGTCGAAATGGTGACCGCAAGTGCTCACGCACGCCTCAGCACCGGCACGAAGCTCACCAACCTTGCCTGCGAGGTCGCCTGGTACGACGACAGCGCCACCCTCATGGCCAACATCGACTCATCCAGCCGCTCCTCTACAGGCGTCCTCTACGACCGCTTCGACGTGAACCTCGATGACCTCAAGGGCACATCCGTCGGCGCCACGGACACCGAGACATGGACCACGACCGGAGGACGCTGGCCAGTATCCGGGGGAGCCGCCCATGCTGAGGGATCCACAGGTCCGGGAGGCACCTACCTCACCACGCTCCTGACCCGGCCCTCGGCGATCAGCGCGGACACCACGGGCGCCAAGCCGTTCACCATCTCGGCAACCGTCCTGTCGCGGCCCGCCGATCCCCTGGCGATGCAGGGCCTCGCGTTCTTCATCACCGATCCAGCCTCGCTGGTCGTCTTCACCCTGGCTGCGCGGGACGGCCTGTACCGGGTCACCCTGAGCAACGGCGCGTACCAGGCTGTCCGACTGGGCGCCTGGCCCGAGTTCAAGGACGGCGAACGGATCACCGTCTCCTACACCGGAACACGGACCATCTCCGTCAAGAAGTCGACGGGCATCAAGTACGGCGTCACCGAGGTACTCCGCTACACCAACGCGTCGGACACTGCCATGGTCGGAACCTACGTGGGCCTCGTAGAGATGAAGAGGTAGCCCAATGAACTACATGAACGTCAATGACGGTGCCTACCTGAGCGCCTTCGACTCGCCACTCAAACTCACCGTCCGCGTGCCCGCGCTACGAGGTACGACAGCAGCACCCATCACGGGCAGCGCACGCGTCTTCGCCGCCTCCGCCTATGGCGCGCTCGCCGATTTCGCGTTCACGCCGTACAACACCCTCACCGACACCGACCGCACCGCCCTGATGGATCCCGCAACGCTGATGGTGACCGGCACCGGCACCCTGGATACCAACGACGGATGGTCGCGGGCCTACGTCACCTCCACAGTCCCGCAGGGCAGCAACATCGGGGCACCGGGCAGCACCTACCGAGGCGCCCGCTACGCAGAGGTACGCGTGCGTCTGCCCCAACTGGCCCAGGGGGTACAGCCGCAGATCAGTGCCGTGATGGTGGAGCGCCAGACGACCCTCAACCTGCTGAGCCACGACGCCGCCTACCAGCTCTACTCGTGCTGCTACACCGGCAGCAAATGCGACGTCGTGCTGTCCGGAGACCGCGTCGTGGTGGGTTCCCGCTCACTGATGTGCACCGTGACGGATGCTTCGGCAACCGGTGGAATCGGACCCGTGCCAACGTTCGCGGCGCTCGCTCCGATCCGGGCAGCCGCCCCTATGCTGCTGGTCTCCGGGTCGGTGGCCACAGCTGCGGCCGAGACGTTCGTGCTGCGAGTGGCCTTCTACGACGCCGCCAGGGCCCTCATCTCCAGCCAGGACAGCCCGCAGTTCACCACGCGGGGCTCCTACGACTGGGCCGCCAGGTCGTTCCCCATTCGGCCACCGGCCACCGCCGTCTACGCCAGCGTCGTCCCCTCGCTCCAGCCGTCTCCCACACTTTCTTCGGGCACCGCTTTCTTCGCCACCGCGATGGGAGTCCGCTACCAGTCCCTGCGCTCGGTGCCCCCGGCAATGCCCGGCTACCGCGCAGCTCGCCACATGTACATCGACCTCAAGGCCAGCCGCGTCAACCTCTGCCGCAATCCGTCGCTGACAGACAACACACCCGTGTGCTGGCTCTCCCACACACCAGGCACTGCCAGTACAGCCGCACCCGTGCGCACCTACGCCGGGCGGACGCGGCCTGGCGCCGCCGAGTACACGGCTACGGCCACAGGTACCACTGCCTATCCCGAGGGCACGCGCATCGGTCTCGGCTCGACCGTGAGCCACCAGACCTCGGCCACACCCCTGGAGATCATCAACCTCGGTAAGCGGCACATCCTCTCCGCCTACATCTCCGAGCAGGCCGCCAACACCCTGCCGGTGCGGCTGTTTGTGGAGGTGGCAGAGAACGTCCCCGGCAAGGGCACGGTACGCACGGTGTACCAAGGTGAGTCGACTGCCGAGGTCCGTGCAGCCAAGCCGGAACGTGTGGAGGGTGGTTGGGTCCGCGTCTCGCTCGCCTGGACGCCCCCGCCTGGCACGAATCGGTGGGTCTCGGCATGGGTCGGGCCGGACCCGGTGAACTTCATCAACGGCGCCACCAGCAGCTTCTTCCTCGACGACATCCTCCTGGAAGAGGGCAGCACCCTGCTGAGCTACTTCGACGGCGGCAGCCACCACCCGGACTACCTCTGGGAGAACGCCGACGCCACCGAACATGCCCGCTCACACTTCTACCGCGAGCGTCGCACCCTCCAGCGCCGCCTCGCACAAGTCATCGGCGACCACATCGAGTTGGGCACTCCGTACGACCTGCGCTACGCGACCCCGCCGCGCCCGTTGCCGCAGGACCCGCTGCCCGTTCAAACAAGCACCTTCTCCTGAGAACACATGTTCAACACTTGTTGATGACATGTTGGGAACATATTCTGGCGCTACGTCGCCCTACTACCAATCGGAGCATCATGGGCCAGCACACTGTCGCCGTCGCGGGCAACGGAACTATTAGCCAGAAGGCTGTCTTCGACCATCTCACCGATCATTTCGGCTACGAAGCGGCGGAGGACGGCCTCAGACCTACCGAGCGGGCGGTCGAGGAGGTTGAGTTCGTCTTCCTGGCGCACCCCGACCTGATCACCCGCACAGTGGGATACGTCTACCGGTGGACCGGAGAGGCCGACATCGGCTATACGGCCGTCTACTCCGAAGAGCACCCGGACCACAGGGCGGTGCAGCGCATCGTCGAGCAGGCCGACGAGAGCCACGCCTCTGGCGATGTTGCAGCCATCTATGCCGACGTGCTCTCTCTCCTCGAAGCGCGGCCCGGCAAGACGACCCTCGTCATCCTGTCGGACCCGGATGACGATGACGGCAAGGACGCCGGGGTCGACGAGCTGGCCATCGGTGCAGCCGAGGCCGGACTCGAAGTGCTGGACCTGGGCTGCGGATTGGCGCCCTACGCAGTCCACAAGGCCACCCAGCGGGCCCTGGAAGACCAGGAGGAGCCGGAAGTCCCGGAGGGGGCGGAGTCTGTAGAGGGGGAGGCCGCCTCGGACGCCGACGGCCTCCAGGAGGAGATCGCCGAAGCGCACCGCGCCAAGGCCACCAGCCCAGTCGAGCCCGAGGAGGAAGCTGCACAGGCACCCGAGTTGAGCGCGGTCGTCCTCCAGCTTGCCGAGGTAGTCGCAGAGGTCCTCAGCAGTGTCGAATCCAGCCTGCGCTGCAACCTCGACCAGGCAAGCTCGGTGCTCTACGACGTGCGCGACGCCCTGAAGTCCATCGGGCAGCCGGTGAGCCCGCCGCAGGCCGCAGAGGTCCACCCGGAGGGGGGCGAGCATGCCTCCGCAGAGCCCGTTGATGCTCCCTCCGTGGAACCTCCTGAGGGCCTGAGGAAGGGCTGGTACAACGCCGACCTGGATGAATATCTGCCCTTCCGGGGGCGCCCTCGCCGCGATGTCGAAAAGCACGACATCATTCAGAATGCTGACGGGGTTTGGGAGAAGTACGAGCCCCAGGCCGCCTGACCCGGACATGGAAAAGGGAGTACCCAGACTGGAGAGAGGCAGTCTGGGTACTCCCTTTTGTGGGTCACCAACCCAGAATCAATATAGAGGCGCCAGCGTGAAATGCGCAAGAGCCCTCTTCGGTCGTGGAGGGTAGTAACTCGCAGCATAAAGTTGGTGTGGGGCGCGTCACAGGATTCCTGCGGAATGAAAACGGGCCGAGCGGGGTTTCTCTGGCCGTTACCAGCATCAAGGCGAGCAGTACCGGCAGGTCAACTGCCCTACGGACTGCGGAGCAGCCATCTTCGAGAATAATCAATGTGGCAGCTGACATCCCATGGCGCTCCTGAGCTTGCGAAGGATGGGCGAAGCCCTTCGGTGACACACGCATGTGTTTCCTCTGGATAGAAAGGGGCTGCGCCCTATCAGTCGCCTGGCGGCTCCTGAGCGCACGGGTACCAACTACTCCGAATTTCTTGGTCTCTGGTTGAGATCGCTCTCAGTTCCTGTCTAGTGTTCCCGTGTTCAGTCGATACGCCTGATGGCGCGGGGGAGAGAGGACCTGAGCATGCAGGAGCAATGGAAGCCGCGAGAGCTGACGAAAAAGCCACGGCGTGCAAACTCCAACACGGATGACGCGCTCAATCCGATGAAGGCTATCCAGAGCACGCTGTGGGATGCGCCGGATCCTGCGCCCGCCAGGCGGCGTCAGGACAAGCCGGTCGAGGCGTGGAAGGCCAACGATCTCATCGGCCACTGGTCCCGGCGCATAGACCAGGCCCGCTGGGCCGACCACCTCATCGGACACACCAACCGAGCCGGACTCGGCGCAACATTCCGCGAGGCCCTGGACAAGGGGCACACTCCGGCCGCGCTCAAAGCGTCGATCGACAGTTTCTTCGCCAACTCTCGGTACCACGACGCCAAGAGGCCGTGGACCCTGTACCGCGCCGTGCTCAACGACCTCCTGCCCGTTGCACCTGCCGCCGTCAAGCCCGACCCCTGGGCCACGGCTCAGCAGACCGAGGTTCCCAAGGAGATCACTGAGAACTGGGGCGGCTATCCCGACAGCAGCAGCGACCCATGGGCGGCTGCGGTGAAGCAGCGATGAGGACGGCCGACTCCTCCTACTACTGGCGGCAGATGAACCTGCCGGGCCGGAACTGGGGCGTCAAACTCGGTGACCTCGATGACCCCTGCCAGGAGCTGATCAACTTCCACCTGGACTGGCCCAACCGATACATCTCCCAGCAGACACCGCTCAGCCAGTTCCCAGACGACCGCTCACGCCTCGGAAGAGGCGTCATGCTCTCCGGCGACCCTGGGAGAGGCAAAACCACCCAGGCATGCGCGGCACTTGTCTCCATCTGCCGCCGGTACCGAGTGGAGGGCCTCTTCGTGCGCTTCTCCGACTACGTGCAGACCAAGATCAGCAGCTTCGCCCTGCAAAGCAAGGTCGACAAGGGACTTGGCGGAGAGGCTGCCCTTTTCGAGGTAGAACGTTTCGCCGATCTCGAAGGCCGCCTCTACAGCGTTCCGCTGCTCGTACTGGACGACGTCGGGAAGGAGCACCGCACGGCATCGGGATACGCGGCGCAGCAGTTCACCACACTCCTCCGGCACCGCCACG
Organism: Streptomyces xanthochromogenes; assembly: GCF_014650455.1. Taxonomy (GTDB): domain Bacteria; phylum Actinomycetota; class Actinomycetes; order Streptomycetales; family Streptomycetaceae; genus Streptomyces; species Streptomyces xanthochromogenes. The sequence continues at coordinate 228,896 of NZ_BMUZ01000008.1, forward strand.
ACGCCATGCTGCCGACCATCGTCACGACGAACCTGCGCGGGGGCGAGTGGGCCGCCGTCTACGACGAGAGCGCCGCCTCATTTGCCATGGAGGCGTTCGACATCGTCTACATCGAAGGGCCCGACCACCGTGCTCACCCCTCGAAGGGTGCGTGATCATGGCCCACGTTGAACACAAGCTCATCGCCAAGATCATCCAGACCGGCGAACTCGGCGCCGCCATCCGCTCCGGCATCAAGCCCCGGCACTTCCACGACCCTGACCGCCGCCACGTCTACGCCTCACTGCTGGCCTACCAGCAGGAGTACGGCGCCTGCCCCACTGCTGATGTGGTGGCCAAGGACTACCCGACCGTCAAGCTGCCGGTCACGGTCGACGAGCCCCTCGCCTACCTGATCGACTCCATTCGTGAGACCAAGCGGCGGTCGCTGACGGAGAAGGGTCTCACCCTCGCGGCCGAGGCATGGGAAGACGGCGACACCGAAGAAGCGGTCCGCCTCGCGCGCGAAATGCTCCAGACGATCGCGGACGACGTCCCCACCGGCATCGACTACAACCTCACCGAGAACGGCTCCGAGCGCCTCGAACGCTACGCGCACTACGCGGAGTTGGACGGTAGCCTCATCGGCCTCCCCACGGGATTCGAGTCGCTGGACAAGGCCACCCAGGGGCTCCAGCCGGGGCAGCTCATCGTTTTCACGGGCCTGGCCAAGAGCGGCAAGACCCAGCTCGCCATCGCCGTAGCGCAGCACATCAACTCGCTGGGGCACACCGTCCTTGTCTTTTCCTTCGAGATGGTTGCGAGCGAACTCGGAGAACGTGTCGACGCCATATCGGCACGTGTATCCCTCTCGAAACTCCGCTCCGGTGAGCTGAATACCATGGAGTTCAAGCGCCTGGAGAAGGCCGTCAACGAGATGGAGGAAAACGGTACCCCCTTCATCATCAGCGAAGACGTAAAAGCCCACACCACCATCGGAAGCATCCAGGCCAAGATCGACGAGGTGAAGCCCGACGTCGTCGTCATCGACGGTATCTACTTCCTCCGGGATGAGATCACGGGTGAGAAGATGACCAATACGGCGCTCACCAACATCTCCCGTGGCTCCAAGCAGCTCGCCCGCGCCTGCGGAATCCCCATCATCGTGACAACGCAGTCACTCCGCTCCAAGATGGGGGCAGGAGGACTTTCGGCGGGATCGGTCGGCTACACCAGCGCATTCGAGCAGGACTGCGACGTCCTGATCGGCATGGAGACAACCGACAACTCCAAGGAGTCCAAGCTCAAGATCATGGCCTCCCGAAACTGCCCGAATGACGAATTCCTGGTTGTCTGGGACTACGACACCTCCACGTTTGAAGAAGCAAAAATCAACTTCGGTTCTTATGCCCAGGGAGAGGATGTTGAAGACGTCGAGGAGTGGTTCGACCGCCGGGCGGCGTGACGACCTCATCCCAGGGGACGTTCCCTCCGCACTCGCCGAACTCGGCGTAGAGGTTCTGGGGGACGACGGCGATAACTTCAGGATCCGCTGCCCAGCCCATCTGGAACGCACCGGCAAGACGGACCGCAGACCCTCCTGCTACATCCACATCCACAGCGGCCAGTTCATCTGTTTCTCCTGCGAGTGGAGCGGCTCCTTCGCCCGCTTCGTCGCCTACATGCAGGGCACTGATTCGGCTCACGCCAACTCATGGATCGCATCCCAGGGGACGATCGGCCGAGCCCTGCGCCTGCTCAAGGGCGACGACCGCCATGCCGAAGTCGAGCCGGGCCAGGACGTCACCGAGGCACACCTTGTGCTGTTCACGAGCCCGCCCGAGGCAGCCCGGCGCCGACGCGGACTCACGCTGGAGGCATGCGAGCGATTCGGCGTGCGATGGGACCTGGCCCGACGCTGCTGGATACTCCCGATCCGCGACCCCGACGGCCAACTGCTCGGGTGGCAGGAGAAATCGAAGCGCCACTTCCGCAACTACCCCGACGGCGTAGAGAAAGGCAACTCCCTGTTCGGCGCCGACGTCGCATTCGACGGCCCGCTCGTCATGCTTGAATCACCCCTCGACCCGGTGCGTCTCTACTCCGTAGGAATCGAGGGCGGCAAGGCTACCTTCGGCGCCCACGTAAAACACGCACAAATGGGGCTGGCCATGGAACTGGCCGACACCATCATCCTTGCCCAGGACAATGATGCAGCCGGGCGCACTGCCAGGAACAGTATCTACTACAAATACCGGTACAAGGGTGCCGCTCTGAAGTTCTGGAACTACTTGAACACTGGAGCAAAAGACCCCGGCGAGATGACCGGTATGGAGATATGGGACTGCTTCGATGCCTCCTATTCACCAATCAGGAGGAAGCTCAAATAGCCTGATGAGGTGTTCACGGGAAAACTGCACCCCTATCAGGAGCAGGACGTCTCTCGCATAGTCGAGAGAGGCTCCATGCTGTGTGCCTACAGCATGGGCATGGGCAAGACCGTGCTGAGCATCGCGGTGATGGAGGAGTGGCTGGCTCATGACGACATCACCACCTGCATGGTGGTCGTCCCCGCCTCCCTCAAGTGGCAGTGGGCCGAGGCAATAGCGCGATTCACCGACGTACCCGCAAGGCGGCGGCCGGTGGGTCGCGCCCACATCGTCGTGCCGGACGACAGTGCCTGCATCGTCGTGGACGGCACGAAGACGCAGAAAAGCAAGCAATACGCGGCCATTCTGGAGACACGGCCGGACTACGTCGTCCTCAGCTACGAGAACGTTGTCACTGACTGGCGTCAGGTACGCAAGATCCGCCCGGACGTCCTGGTTGGCGACGAGATCAGCTACGTCAAATCCTTCCGGGCCCAGCGCACGAAGAAGATCAAACGCCTCACGGCCGGTCGCCGCCTGGGACTGTCCGGCACTGTCATCGACAACGGGCAGCCGGAGGAGCTGTTCAGCATCTTCGAGTGGATCGACGAAGACGTGCTCGGCCGTTGGGATTTGTTCGACGGTGCCTTCATCCACCGCTCCCGCTCAGGCATCCCCCTGGCCTACAAGAATCTGCCGCTCCTCCACACCAAGCTGACCCAGGCCATGATCCGGCGCACCTATCTTGATGAGGATGTAGCGCGGTTCATGCCCCGTGTCAGGGAGCGCGTGCTGCCCGTCCGCCTAGGCCGCCAGGCGCTCAGAGCCTACGAGCGAATCGCCCAGGACCTCCTTGTCGAACTCGACAAACTCAAGGCAGGGGCGGTCGACCTGGCCGCGATGTATGCCGGGCGCTCCGACTCCGGGAACATGGCGCAGGGCCGTGTCATGGCGCGGCTGTCGGCCCTTCAGATGCTCATCAACCACCCGGACCTGCTGCGCGAGTCGGCCATTGCCCATGACGCGGGTGACGGTGGCAGTGCGTACGCCGCGCAACTGCTGGATGACGGTGTCCTTGAGGGTGTGTGTGGGTCGCCGAAGCTCGACACACTGGTTCGGTACCTGAGGAAGCGCCTTGACGCCGATCCGGCTCTCAAAGTGATCGTTTTCTCCTTCCACAAGGGCGTGCTGCCCCGTATCGCCACAGCGCTCAGCGATTGGGATGCCGTCCACTTCACTGGTGACCTCACCGCGAAGGGGAAGGCCGAGGCCAAGGCAGTCTTTGCCAGCGATCCCAAGGCGCGCCTCTTTCTTGCTTCCGACGCAGGCGGCTACGGGCTCGACCTGCCACAGGCGCAACTGCTGATCAACTTCGACCAGCGTGACAGTTCTGGGGCGATGGACCAGCGCAACACCCGCCATGTAAGGGCGAGTTCACTGTTCAACGAGGTCGAGGTCGTCAACATCGTCACCGAAGGGACGATCGAGGAACGGCGGATGGAACGGCTCGCCGTCAAGCGGAGGACCAACAGCGCAATCCTCGACGGCCGGGGCGCGGACGAGGACGGCCGCGTGGTCAACGATGTGGAATCTCTGCGCTCCAACCTCACGCGGTCACTGAGTGATCTGCGCCGCAGCGCGTAGGTCTGTCCGGGGCCCGCCGTAGGCATATGCAGTCGGCGGGAGTTGATACCCGCACTCGGCGCCCCTGCCTGACTAGGGAATCTGACCTGCGTGTTCGGTGGAGGGCTGGTGGCAGGCTCGCGATCCCCAGGCGCGTCCCAACAAGTCAAAGACAGTTGTGCAACAGTTGATATGTCGGTCAACTGTTGTAGTGTTCTTGGTGTCACAGGGGGAAGCGGAACGGCCCGACAAGGCGATTGACGCCCAGCTTTGCGTTGCCCCCAGCTGCCGAACACCGAGCCACGGGGAGCCTTGATGGAGTTCAGCGATGCACCACTGTCGAGCGAGATGACGGCCAACACAGTCGCCAGCGACTTCAACAGGAAGGCGGCCCAGTGGGCGCTGATCATGGACCGCGTCGCAACGCAGCAGACACTGCTCGAAGCCCTCAAGGCGGACATGATCGAGGACCTCCAGGACTTCGGTGTCCGGGACCACAAGGGCAGCTACGTCCTCGACCTCGGCCGGTCCTATGAGGTGGCAGGGAAGAAGTTCACCGGTCTCAAGTACCAGCGCGGCTCAACCCGCACAGCAAACACGGAGAAGGCCGAACAGCTGGCCAAGGAGAAGGGGCTGGTTGAGCGTCTCTTCCCGGCGCAGCCCGTCTTCGACCCGCAGGAGGTCTACGTCGCCTTCCAGGAAGGCCTCCTCACCGAGGAAGAGGTCGACCAGATCTTCCCGGAGAAGACCACCTGGTCCTTCGTGCGAGTGGGGGCCAAGTAAATGCGCGACTGGGAGCGGGAGTTCGCCGTCATCGCGGGCGGAGAAGCACAGAAGACCCCCGCCTACTACCCGGGATCATCCCGCCGCATCCGCAGCGTCGACCCCCACACCATGCGCCTCGTCCAGGCCGAGCCCGCCCCCGAAGTGCTGTGGGACTCGCGGCCCCGCGTCTACCGCGTCGGCGGCCGACTTGAGGAGTTCTTCTCCATAGGACAGCTGGCTCAGGCGCTGAACCGCCAGCCGGTCACCATCCGCAAGTGGGAGCGCCTCAAGGTTATTCCGGCACCCACCTTCTCCATCCGTGGCAAGACCGAGCGGGGAAACCGCAGGCTCTACACCCGGGCGCAGGTTGAGGGAATGATCCGCATCGCGGCGGAGGAGGGCATTCTCCTCCATGAGGGCGAGAGCATCCACATCTCTACGACCGATTTCTCCAAGCGCGTGGTGGCCCTGTTCAAGGAACTCGCCGCTGCCGCAGAGACCAGCCGCGCCGCATGATCTACCGCAAGCGCGTCACCGAGCGCTACAACATGGGCTCCTACGAGCACATCGAGGTCTCCGCCGAAGTCGAATACGACCCGGCCAAGGAAGACATCGACGACGTCGAACTGACCCTGGACCACATGCTGGCCCGCGAGCGGCTGCTGGCCAAGCAGCTCACCACCGAGGACAACTCGCTCGCACACGCACACCCCGCACTCACCAAGCCACACACCAAGAGGAGCTGACGCATGGCCCGCACCGCAACACTGGACGACGACGATGTCTTCGACGAGCGGCCCAAGCGTCGCCGACGCAGCCTCGACGAATCCGACGACGCCGAGCAGCGCCCCCGCCGCCGCACACTTGATGACGACAGTGATGACGAACCGCGCGGGCGTAAGCGGCGATCCCTCGATGACGACGCCGACGACGAAGAGAGCCGCCCCCGGCGCAACCGTCGCGCCCAACAGGACGAAGGCGACGACGAGGCGGAGGAGCGGCGACACCGGAAGAACGCCGCATCCAAGCGAGGTGTCGCCGGGTGGGACGAGTTCGAGACGACGAGTAGCTCAGGCGGTACCGACTTTGAGGCGAAGGCCGCGCTCAAGCTCAAGGTGACTGAAGAGCAGCAGCTACTGAAGCTGCTTGACTCGGCGCCGTTCGACTCCATGGGTCTCCACTACGTCAAGGAAATCCGCACAGGCAAGCGCTCCTTCCGCTGCGGAGGCGAGGCGTGCCCGCTCTGTGACGACCTCGACCACTATGCCCGCAAGCTCGCTTACTTCAACGTGGCTGTTTTCAACGAGGACACCAACGCGTGGGAAAACCGGGTGTGGGAGGTCGGCGTCAAGGTCGGCCGCAAGCTCAAGGCGATCAACGACGACAAGAAGCGCGGACCGCTCGACAAGCCGAGCCTGTACGTCGCGATATCCAAGACAGGCATGAAGACGGCAACCGAGTACCACCTGGAAACCGTTAAGGGCCGTGACCTCGACGAGGACTGGGATGTCGACGAAATCGACGACCAGACCTACAAGTCCCTCACCGAGAAGCTGTACACGGAGCAGTGGGAGCACTTCTCCACCCCTCAGGAGCTGAAGCGCGTCGTCAAGCGGCTCCTGGACGACGACGGCGAGGAGGACGACGACTAGCCGTCTCCCGCCACCCGGTCGGTCAGCCCGCCCCCTGCCTTCAGCGGGACAGGGGGCGGGCTTTTCACACCCTGGACGCACCCATGCCCAGCATCATCCTCACCAAGGAAGACCTCGCCGACACTGTCCGGTACTTCAGACAGCAGGACGGCTTCAGCTTCGACGTGGAGACCGTCGGAGAACACCGGGGAGTGCCCTCCCAGAACCAGATCACGTGGCTCTCCATGGCCACCCACGGCGCGGCCGTCGCCGTTCCGGTGGGCCACCCCAACGGCGACACGCTGATCTCCAGGGCCACCCGCAAGAAAAACCGCGAGACCGGAACGCTCGACGCCATTCCGGCCGTATACGACGAGCCCCCCGCCCAACTGCGCCCCGGCCAGGTCTTCGAAGCCCTTCAGCCGCTCCTCTTCGGCGAGCAGTACCGAAAGATCGCCCACAACGCCGTCTTCGACATCGTCTCCGTCGCCAAGTACTACGACGGTGCCCTGCCCACACCCAAGTACGGCTGCACGCTCGTTGCTTCCTGGCTCCTGGACGAGAACCGCCTCAACGGCCTGAAGCCGCGCGTCATCAGCGAGTACGGCCACAAGTACGACACCGAGAACGTCGGCCGTCGCGTCGAGACCCACGCGTTCTCCAAGGTCGCCCGCTACGCCCTCCTCGACGCCAAGTACACCTGGCTGCTCTGGCGGCGGATGGTGCCGCTCCTCCAGGCCGAAGGCCTCTCGCGGGCCATGAGCCTCGAACTAGGGGTCCTCGAAGTCCTCCTGGACATGGCGCTGACCGGCGCCCCGGTCGACCTGGAGGCACTGCACAAGCTCGACGCCGACCTGACCGTCCAGGTCGCCCGCATCATCGAAGAGGTCTACAAGGCAGCGGGCCAGGTATTCAACATCAACAGCACCAAACAGAAGGCCGACGTCCTCTTCGGTAAGACGTCCGCCGGAGGCCAGGGCATCAAGCCGAGCAAGCTCACCCAAGGCGGCCGGAAGAAGAAGCGCGAGGGCACCAAGCCCACCATCTACGACTACAGCACCGACGCCGAGGAACTGAGAAAGCACGACGACAACCAGGTCTGCGCCACTCTGCTCGAATACCAGGAGGTCAACAAGCTCCTGGGAACTTACGTCCACGGCTACCTCGGCGACGAGGCAGCGGGAAAGCCGTCCATCATCTTCGACGGGCGTATCTACCCGACCTTCAAGCAGTACGGCACGGTGTCCGGCAGATTCTCGGCCTCCGAACCGAACTTGCAGAACGTACCCGCCCCCGGCACCCCTCTCGGGGCAGCGGTACGCGGCCTTTTCGTCGCGCCGCAGGAGAAGGCGACTGTCCTCCAGGGAGACGAGCCGGTCGACCTCGGGTGGAAGCTGCTCATCGCCGACTACGGACAGATCGAGCTGCGGGTGATGGCGCACTTCCTCGGTTACGGCGCCTGGTACGACGGATTCCACGCAGGGGTCGACGCCCACACCGCCACCGCCAACGCCGTATTCGGCGTGCCCTTCGAAGAGGTCACCAAGGACCAGCGCAACCGCTCCAAGACACTGGCGTTCGCCACGCTCTTCGGCGCTCAGGCGGCCACCGTCGCCAAGTCCATGGGATCCACGGTGCCGGAAGCCCAGGCCTTCCTCGACCTCCAGGAACGCAAGATGCCGGAGGTTGCCAAGTTCCAGAACTGGCTGATCGGCGAAGCCCTCAAGCACGAAACTCCCCACATCCGCACCCTCGTTGGCCGCAAGCGAAGACTCCCGGACCTCGCCAGCTCCACGGACTGGATCCGTGAGAAGGCAGAACGGCAGTGCCTCAACAGCCTGATCCAAGGCTCGGCCGCCGACCTGAACAAAATGGCGATCATCCGCATGGGGCACTTGTGCAAGAAGAACCGGGAATGGCTGCGGCTCTCTCTCACGGTGCACGACGAACTCGTGGTGCACTGCCGAGAGGACAAGGTCGAAGAGGGCTCGGCGCTGCTTCAGCAGGCAATGATCGGCCCTGGAATTCAGGAAATCCTCAACGTCCCCATCACCGCAGACGTGAAGATCTGCGACCGATGGTCGGAGGCCAAGTAGATGAAGAACCGCAGCGTTCCCGCCGAGGCCATCCAGGCCGAACTCCTCATGGACATGTGCGACGGCGACATGGTCCGGATCATGGATACCCTCAAAAGCCTTGGTCAGACCGGGAGAAGCCCCGACGTCATGGCTATGGAGATCGCCGCCTCGACGGCGCGGATGGCAACTGTCGAGAGAACCGACGAGCTGCTCGCGACCTACGCTCACCTTATCGCTCAGGTCGTGCTCAAGCCTATTCTTAAACACCCGTCCTTCAGATCTCTGAGCAACGAAGGAAAAACGGAATTCGTCCACGACCACGCAAGTCTCTTCTACGCGGCATCAAAAGCGATCCTGGCGAACCTGTTCGACAAGGACATCATTCAGTACACGGTGCCTAAGGAGGTCCCTGGTGAGTAGTTTCTGGGCACGAGCGGTCGGCAGTGCCGCGCCGCCCCCGCCGCCCGCCGTCACCCCGCACACGCCCGTGCCCCCAGCACATCCAGCACCGGGCGCACCGCCTCCGCTCAAGGCTCAGTCGGCCCGGGACAACTCCGCCTGCCCCAACTGCGGCTCGGGCAACTACATGGCACCGCAGGGCACGCAGAGCTACCGCTGCTACGACTGCGGATACCCCCGGCTCCACTCGACGTCGGGAATGATCGCGTCCTCCTCCGACGGCCCCGCGCGCCCGGCCCGAGCCCAGCCCCAGAGCAGCCCCGCCCTCAATACGATCATCGGCCGCGTCGGCTAGAACGGACACGCATGACTCTCATCGACAGCCTCGGCGATCTCACCGATCCGTACCAGGCCTACATCACGAAGTCCCGCTACGCCCGCTGGCGCGACGACCTCGGCCGCCGCGAGACCTGGACGGAGACGGTCGACCGCTATTTCGCCTTCATGACGACGCACCTCCAGGAGCGGTGCAACTACGTCCCGGACAAGGCCCTGGCCCGCGAGCTGCGGCACGCTGTACTCCACCACGAGGTCCTTCCCTCGATGCGCGCTCTGATGACGGCCGGGGTGCCACTCGACCTGTCACACGTCGCCGGGTACAACTGCGCCTACACGCCGCTGGACGACCTCCGGTCGTTCTCCGAGGTCCTGTTCATCCTCCTCAACGGCACGGGGGTGGGCTTCAGTGTGGAATCGAGGTATGTCGACCAGCTGCCGGTCGTCGCCCATCAAAGGAGCGACCCGGCCACGCGGATCGTCGTCGCCGACAGCAAGCTGGGCTGGGCCGAAGCGTTCGACCTGCTGCTCGATCTCGTGTGGATCGACGGCCGCATACCTGAGGTGGATTACTCCCTGGTGCGGCCTGCTGGTGCCCGGCTGGCGACGTTCGGCGGCCGGGCGTCCGGGCCGGAGCCGCTGAAGGCCCTCTTCGACTACACCGTGGAGCTGCTCAGGAGCGCCCAGGGCCGGAAGCTGCGTCCGATTGAGGCACACGACCTGGCGTGCAAGGTCGCTGATGTGGTGGTGGTCGGTGGTGTGCGCCGGTCGGCCATGATCTCCCTGTCCGACCTCGACGACAGGGAGATGGCCACGGCCAAGAGTGGCGAGTGGTGGGTGGAGCACCCGTACCGCGCCTTGGCGAACAACTCGGCGGTGTACCACGACGGCATGAGGTATGAGGAGTTCCGCGCCGAGTGGGACGTCCTTGTCGCTTCGGGCAGTGGTGAGCGCGGAATTTTCCACCGTGACGCGGCACAGCGGCAGGCCGCGAAGTTCGGCCGCCGGGAGCAGGACGTCGACTACGGGACCAACCCCTGCTCCGAGATCATTCTGCGGCCCCGGTCCTTCTGTAACCTCTCGACCATTGTGGTCCGCCCCCAGGACGGCATCGGTGACCTCCGGCGCAAGATCACGCTGGCGGCCATCCTCGGAACGTGGCAGGCGACCCTGACCGATTTCCCGTTCCTGCGCGAGGAGTGGTCGGCCAACGCCCGCGAGGAACGGCTCCTGGGCGTCTCCATGACGGGCATCTTCAACTCCGCCCTGCTGACTGACGGCCAGGGCCGGGACCTCAAGAACGATGTGCTGGAGAGGCTTCGCGACGAGGCCCGCGAGGCCAACGAGCTGGAAGCCGAACTGCTTGGTATCTCTCCCTCCAGGGCGATCACCGCGATCAAGCCCGAGGGCACGACTTCGCAGAAGACGGGCGTCCCGTCAGGCCTGCATCCTTCGCATGCCCCGTACTGGGTGAGGACCGTCCGCAACGACGTGAAGGACCCCATCTCCAACTTCCTCATCGACTCCGGGGTTCCGCACGAGAAGGACCTCATGAATGACCAGAACTGGGTCTTCTCCTTCCCGCAGCGTGCCGCCGCTGATGCAGTGACCCGTGAGGACCTGACAGCCATTCAGCACCTGGAGCTGTGGCTCGATTTCCAGCGCCACTACTGCGAGCACAAGCCCTCGGTCACCGTGTCGGTCCGCGAAAGTGAATGGGACGAGGTACGGGAATGGGTATGGGCACACCTTGACGAAATGTCAGGCGTCTCCTTCCTGCCCTACTCCGAACACACCTACGTGCAGGCTCCCTACCAGGAATGCGACGAGGCGACGTACCGTGAACTCGCAGCGAAGATGCCCACACTCCTGTGGTCCGACTTGTTCTTCTACGAAAAATCGGACCACACCACGGGCACCCAGGAATATGCGTGCTCGGCAGACGGGTGCGATGTGAAGTAGCAGGAAGGAGTTGTGCGGTGAGCGAGATCAAGGCAGCCGTCGCCGAGGTGCTGGAGGACCTGGCCACCGGCCTGGAAGAGCGAGTCGAGCACTTCTCCTCGACGTACGCCACCCACTCCGAGGCCATCAAGGCGCAGGTCCTGTCAGAAGTCCTCGACGAACTGCGTCGGGTCAGCACGGATCTCGCCGCGTAACAACTCCTGCTGACTAGCCCCCGGGACTACCAGGCCCGGGGGTTTTCCATACCCCACCTCTTTGCCATTTCATTACCTTGAGTAGCAACTTCGGCCTGAGACATCAGCGTTGACCCGCTAATAGCCTCTCCACATCACGGCAACACTTGCTCAACCCGAGCAATCACAGCCGGAAACGGGGGAGTTGACGCATGGCACTGACCGGAGAAGCGCTGGCTCTCATGGCCAAGATAAACAAGCAGTACGGGGACGGATCGCTCGTCATCGCCAGCTCCCTGACTGACTCCGGACAGCTGGCCACCGGAATCCTCAGCCTCGACCTCATCCTCGGCGGCGGATTTCCCCGCAATCAGTGGAGCGAAGTCATCGGTATGGAAGGCAGCGGAAAAACAACCGTCTGCCACCGCACCGTCGCCCACAACCAGCAGATCTCACCGGACTTCACCACCCTGTGGATTGCCGCAGAGGCCTACGACAGCGACCAGGCCAAGATGCTCGGAGTCAATGTCGACCAGGTCATTGTCCACGCTACGAACAGGATGGAAGAAGCATTCCAGGTCATGATCGACGCGGCGGAAGCCCGAGCCGTTGATCTGATCGTCCTGGACAGCTATCCCGCGCTCGTCCCCGACGGCGAGGCCGAAAAGGACATGGACGAGGCGTCCATGACACTCGGCGCCCGTCTGATGGGAAAGTTCTTCCGCAAAATCGGCAAGGAGACCGGGAAAGCGATGTCCGCGACCCAGCGGCCGGTGACCGGACTGATCATCAACCAGTGGCGGCAGAAAATCGGCGGCCGCGTCATGAACGGGCAGATACCCAAGACGACACCCGGCGGCCTCGCCAAGAATTTCGCCTACTACAGCCGCGTCGAAGTGGCACGCGCCGAATGGATCGACGAAGCCCGCCCCGGCAAGGGAAAGGCCCGCATCGGGCAGGTCGTGAAGTTCACGACGATCAAGAACAAGCAGATCGCCGGACAGAAGACCTCGCAGTCCGACTACTACTTCGAGGAATCCCGGACTCTCGGCTTGGACGCAGGCCGCTTCGACACAGTCAAGGACCTCATTATCTGGGCCGTCTACTACGACGTCATTACACGGCGCGGCTCCTATTACGACTACGGAAAGAACAGCTGGAAGGGAAAGGATCCCATGATCGACGCCATACGTCAGGACCTCACCCTCCAGGAAGAGCTGACCGCTTCCATCCTCGGGGCAGCCGATCCGCGCCGCCAGACCACCAGCCCCGCCGAACTGGGGAACCTCGCGCAGGAGATCGAGGCCGAGGCCGCGTGAAGAGCCCCCTCAAGCGCTCCCAGGACCAGGAGAAGAAGCTCGCCGACCGCTACGACGGCACCGTCAACCCCGGCAGCGGCAACGGCTGGATCCACAAGAACGACGTCCGCTCAGACCGCTTCAGCTTCGAGGCGAAGACCACCGAGAAGCGGTCCTACTCCCTCAAGCTCGACGACCTCCTCAAGGCGGAAAAGAACGCCCTCATCTCCGGTCGGGAGATGGTCTTCGCCGTCGAACTCGGCGGCCGGAACTGGATGGTGGTCAGTCAGGAGCTTTTCGACACCCTCCTGGACACCTGATGGCTCTCTTCTCCCGCAAGGCATCACCGGACTGGAGCGGCGGGTACTCCCCGGCCACGGAAGCCAAGTGCCGCAAGTTCCCCACGCCCCATACCGAGACCGGCGACGCGTGGTTCGACGATCCGGAAAACGCCGCTGACATCTGCAACGGCACCAACGACGGGATCGTGTGCCCACTTCGCACCGCCTGCCTTGTCCAGGCCCTCGTCAACGCCGAGCGCTACGGAGTCTGGGGCGGCCTCAACCAGCAGCAGCTCGGCTGGATGCGCAAGAAGTACCGCGCCCAGCCCGACAAATGGGCCATCAAGAATGCCCCGCCACTCTCACTCTTCCAGGAAGGACAAGGAACGAAATGGGTACAGCAGAGGACTTCTGGGCCCGCGTCGAAAAGACAGAATCATGCTGGCTGTGGCGAGGCGGCACCCGAGGCAACGGCTACGGAACATTCTGGGCCGACCGGAAGCGCTACTACGCCCACCGCTACGCCTTCTTCCTCACGCACGACCACATGCCGAAAGGCATCGTCCTGCACGCCTGCGACACCCCCAGATGTGTCCGCCCCAGCCACCTCTCCGACGGCACCCCCGCCGACAACGTCCTCGACATGTGGAGCAAGGGACGCGGCAAGCCTCCTCCCGTCCTCGTCGGCGAGGCGCACCCCCACACCCGCCTGACCGAAGCCACCGTCCTGCACATACGCGAGCAGTACGCCAGCGGCCAGTACTCCCAGCGCAGCCTCGCCCGCACCTACGGCATGGACCACGCCTCCATAGGCGCCATCGTCCGGCACGAGACCTGGCGGCACATCGGCGGCCCCCACCCCGCCCAGGCGGCGGCATGAAAGCCCCCCGCGCCCGCCGCAAGGCCATCGCAGCGCCTTCCAGCCTCGACGACCTCTTCGCCTCCCGAAGCAAGGACAAGACGTTCCTCGCCGAAGCCAAGGCACACGTCATCGAGAAGAACGCGAATGACAACTCCCGGCGCCAGGACATCATCCACCCCTCCGAAGTCGCCAAGGCCAGCTGGTGCCCCCGCGCCACCTACCAGCGCATCGAAACCGGCATCCACCACAAGGAGAAATTCGGCTTCCAGAGCCTCAACATCTTCGACTCCGGACACGAAGCCCACCGCAAGTGGCAGAACCGGGCGTGGAGCACCGGATGGCTTGAGGGCAACTTCAAATGCCTGAACTGCGAACAGCTCTGGTGGGACAAGAGCCCAGCCACCTGCGACCGCTGCTCCTCCTCCGCCCTCGAATACGCCGAAGTGCCCCTGCGCGCCGTACCCACCCACCGCATCGCCGGACACGCCGACGGACTCCTGACCCCGATCCGCAAGATCCTGGAAATCAAGACGGTAGGAGAAGGCACCTACCGCTACGAGAACCCCAAGCTCCTGGCACGCCATACCCACAAGGACGCCGAAGGCCGCCCCTACGTGGACGTCAAGGGCCTGTGGACCGACACCCGCGTCCCCTTCCCCTCCCACGTCCGGCAGGTCCAGATCTACATATGGCTCGCCAACACCTTCATGCAACTCGAAGTGGACGGCGCCGAATTCATCTACGAGTCCAAGATGAACCAAGACGTGAAGTCTTTCACGATCAAGGCCAATTTCGACGTCATCGCGGACCGCATCGCCCTCTGCCAGGAAATCAACGAACGCCTCGGCAAGAACGACCCGCCCGCCTGCCCCAAGGGCGGCTGCAAGGACTGCAACGCCTACGAGGAGAGCGATGACGGCCCCGCACGACGACGCGGCACCAACCCTGGCGCAGACGACCGTGAGACGCCTGCGGGTGAAGGGGCTGAAACTCCCGCAGCGGCCCGGCGAGGACGCTCCCGAACTCACCCCGGATCTGACCGAACTCGCCGACGACGCACTGATGTCGATCTTTGTGGAGATGACCAACTGGGGCGAGTTCGCCGGAACTCGGCTCGCCCAGGCGGCAGTCGACGAGAAGCAGGCTGAAACCGACCTCGACCGGTGCCGCGCCATCGCCGCAGTCAGGGCGAAGACCGAAAAGTCGGTGACCGCCCAGAAGGCCGCCGCAGCAGCCGACCCGGAAGTCCTCGCCTGCACGGACGCCTACAACGCCGCCTACGCGACCCGAAAACTCCTCGAATCCATCTACAACGGCCTGACCGCCAAGGCAGCCGTCGTCTCCCGCGAACTCACCCGGCGAGTGGGACGCCACGACCGCGACAACCGGGCACAGAGATGGTCCTCGTGAAAGGAATCGGCATGACCAACGGACAGATGTTCCTCCACAAGAGCCGCAAGAAGATCGCCGTTCTACGCCCCACCGACAAAAACTCCACCCTCAAGTCGGCCTTCATCTACAACCTCGGCACCGGCAAGCGCACCGCCGTCTACATCCGCACCGAAAACCTCACCAAGCAGTACCGCCCGATCTCCAACTGAGCCAGGAGCACATATTATGACCAGCTTTCACCTCAGCTCCACCACCGGCCAGCACCATCTCAAGATCGACAGCACTCGATTTACGCCACCCGGCCCCGCCGACGGAACCCAGGCCATAAACCTCCACGGCTATGCCCTTTCCCTCATGCTGACTCAGAACGAACTGGCCCAGCTCCGCAAAGCCGTAGGGGAAAAGGAGATCAAGTCCCTCCAGCACCGGGTGAGCGAAATATCAGAAAACTACGAGAGAGCCAGCAGGGAACTCACCGAACTGCGGGCAAAGCTGGTCAAGGAGCGCGAAAAGCAGGCGCTCATCGCCGACCGTACCGCCCGCGAGCAGTCACGGCGGCGAGCACAAGTCGACGACTTGCTGGCCCAGAGGGACGCGGCGATCAAGGACAAGGCTGACTGCTACCGGCAGCTGACGGAACTGAGGCACCAGCACGCCAAGTTGCAGATGACTGGCACTCCCCAGCCCAAGCTGAGCCTCTTCAGTGACCTCGCCGCCGAAGAACGCAAGCGCAAAGATTCCCAGATCAGGCTGCTCACGGTTGAGCGAGACGCGGCCCGAGCCGACGCAGCTGCCTCCGCCTCTGCCTACCGCGACATCGTGCAGCGCTGGGAGGCCTCCAAGTGAGCCCCACCTTCAGCGCGGTCGTCTGCCCCTGCGGCTACGAGATCAGCGCGGATGAGGAACGCCATTGCATCGATGGAGAGTCCCACTGCACCAGGTGCGTTCCCGCACCCGGCTATGCGGCAACCGGCCGTGATAGGAGCCACGCGTGAGTGCACTGACCAGCTCGCTGATCCGTCCCGGCCAGACATGGGCCGACGCGGACAGCCGCCGACGAGGACGCGCCGTACGCGTAGAGCGAATTAAGGGAGCGCGAGTCCAGGTGACCGTCCTCACCAACTCGGCCCGCACACAGGCTCGCGTCGATTCGGGCGACATCCATCTCGACCAGCGTGGCCGAACGTCGCAGATTCTCAAGTCCCGCTTCGCCTCCGACTGCTACCGCCTCGTGCAGCAGAACAACACCTTGGTCAACCGGTTGCCCACCGCCTGTATCGACTACGGCCGCCACGCATGGCACCCCACCCGCGTGATGACGCCCTTCCTCCAGGACGCGGCCGTCATCCTCGTCTGCACCAAGTGCAGTGCCCACACCGCGCGCGCGTCCCGGTACATACCCGATGCCGTCCTCGACGGAGATCTGGCCGCCTGATGCCCGCCGAGACCACACACCCGTACATCGGGATCGACCAGTCCTATACCGGTTTCGGATTCGCTGTCTACAGCCACCCCAGCGGCATCTACCAGACCAGGACAGGCCGATGGGAAGCGAAGAACTTCCGCTCCCAGTCCGACCGGCTCGCCCGTGTTTTCCGCGACGTGCAGTCGATGCTCTCCTCCGTGTACTGCGCGTATGGCGGCATCTCGGCGGTCGCCATCGAAGGCTATTCCCACGGCTCACGATTCCAGCGCGAAGCCCTGGGCGAACTCGGGGGAGTGGTCAAGCTCGCCATCACCGAGATAGCCGGGGTCCGTTCCTGGCGGCACCCCATCATCGTGCCGCCGCCCACGCTCAAGAAATTCGTCACAGGCAAGGGCACCGCCAACAAGAAGGAAATGATCGACGCCGTCGCCCGCCGCTACGGCGCCATCTTCTACGACGACAACCTGGCCGACGCCTACGCACTCGCACGCGTCGCCTGCACCCTTCAAACCGGCCGGGGAAGCACCAGCGAACTGGACACCGTAAAGAACCTGAAAGAACAAGGACAGCGCGGACAGCAAGCAGCCTGACAACAAGATCCCCTGCCAGAACCGGCAGGGGATCTTCGCTATTACCACAAACTCAAATCCCGTCCCTACTCTCAATATGTCACGCAAGAACCCCGGCACCCCAGAAGAGATCCAGATGAAGAACAACGACGACGAATCCAAGGACATCACCGTCATGGTGAAGTCATCCACCGCAGCACCAAGCCTCGGCTCCATGGTGGCCCGCAGCATCTACGAGGGAAAGCGAATCACCCTCCGCGCCGTCGGGGCATCCGCCGTCAACCAAACAGCCAAGGCCATCGCAATCGCCCAGGGATTCGCCGCCCCACGCGGCCACGACCTCTGGGCAAAGCCCCACTTCTTCGACGTTGACATCCAGGGAAAGACCGTCACGGGCGTCGCATTCCGCGTCATCGACAACGCCCGCTAGCCCACAACCACAGACCAGACGAGAAACCAGCGGCTGACGGACCAACAGCACGGGCCATGAGGAGGCCACATGAGCGAGCGCATCATTTCCAGCGGGCAGTTCCCCACCATGGGGCAGTCCATGGCCCTGGCCGCTTCCTTCGTCACGCCCCAGGGCGGCACCCCCGTGTCCAAGAAGGGCAATGCCAAGGGCGGCACCGCATACCCCGAGCACGCCACCGGCATCCGAGCACGCCAGCTCAACCGCGAGGGTCGCGGCTCGATCCGCGCCGACCGCTTCGTCTCCAACAGCCCCATCGCCAGCGAGACCGGACACAGCGTCCGGCGCGTGCCCTCCAAGTTCACCACCAACGGGAAGTAGCCGTGCTTCCGCTCATCCTCGCCGCCGCCCGCACGGTCCTCCCCGCACTCGCGGGACGCGCCGCTGCCGGAGCCGCAGGTGAAGCAGCCGCCTCCGGCGGAGCATCCCGGCTCCTGTCGGGAGCGCAATTCGGCGCCGGAATGCTCTCCGGCAGCCACACCGACACCCAGAACTCCGCCCCGCCCACGGAATCCAATCCCGTCTACAACCGCTAGGAGCGCCGCCCCATGTCACTGCTCTCCTTCGGCAACGGCGTCCTCAACCAGACCCAGTTCAGCAAGGTCGGCCGCGAGGTGACCAACATGGCCACCACCGGCACCCAGCCCATGGAGCGCACCTCCATGGCAGGCAACATCGTCGGCGGCCTGACCGGAGCCGACTCCCAGTACCAAAGCGGCGTCCTGGCCCGCATCTCCGACATCCAGAACGAAGCCCGCACCCGGGGCGTCACCCCCGACCAGGTCGTCCGCGACCGCCAGCGCCAGCAGGCCGTCACCGACACCGTCACCCGCTACGCCGGATCCAACCCCATCCGCAACTCCCAGGCCACCACCGGGAGCAGCGCGTGAGCGACATCTTCTACTCCACCCCCTACCAGCTCCCCGGAGCCGGAGCCGCCGTCGTCGGCGGAGGCGGCAGCACCCGCATCACCGGAGCACAGGCCATCTCCCAGGCACGGCAGAACCTGTCCGCCCCACGCCTGGGCGACGCCGAATACCCCGACGGCTACCTCGGCACCCTCAACTCCCGCCGCTCCGACCGCCTCGCCAGCAACAGTGCCGAACGCAGCAACACCCGGCCCTACTCCCGAGGCGTCCACAAAGGCTCACGCCTGGCCCCCCAGGACTACCGGTGGCCCACCGACTTCGGCCCCATGACCGGCATCGAGCACCAGATGCGGGGCCGCAAATGGACCGCCACCGGCACACCCGAAGGCACCCACCTCGTCAACTCCGGCAAGACCCACATCACCCCCAGCGACCCCGAGCAGAACGCACAGCGCATCAAGGCACTCACCGCCCTGCTCCCCTCCTGGAGGTAGCCCGTGGACTACGCGCCACGCCCCTGGTCCAGCAGCCGCGAACAGCAAGTCGACGACATGCTCCAGGCCCTCAGCGCACCCGTACACCAGGGCACGTGGTGCCCGCCCAAGGTGGTGTTCGGCACCCACGGCACCCACCCATCCGTCCCCACCCTCGACGACGCCCTCGCCGTCGACTCCACCTACCCGCCACCCCAGACGGAGACCCGCCATGGCCGATAGCCAAAAGCAGCCGATGAGCATGTTCGACCGCCGCCGCTCCGGCCGGGGCGACAACGTCAAGTACACGGTCGACAGCGACGAACTTGCCTCCCAGCGCCTCGCCAACATCTGGAACGACAGGTCCACGATCGGCGCTGGCAAGCGCATCACCACCCCCGTGCCCCGCATCAAGAAGGCGGCCTGACATGGCCTACATCCCCCGAGGCCCCCTCACCGACGAACTCGACTCCGGCCTCTGCGACGGCACCATCCGCAAGGCCAACCCGAACCGGGGCGGCGTCGTCGAGAGCCTCACCCGCGAATCCCGCGAAGCCGTCCTCGACCCGCGCAGCTACGGCCCCCTCGGCGTCAGCGACCACCATGCCGCCGAACTCACCAACCGCTACCCGGAGCGCTCCCACCGGTACGCATAAACAGAAGGAGGCCCACCGTGGGCACACGATGGATACCCGGCGCCGAACGCCTCGGAGACGGCGTCATCGGCGGAGACATGGACACCCCCCATCTCCCGCCCCGCGTGGTCTGGCACACCACCGAATCCGGCGCGGGCAACAGCGCGTTCACCAACGTAGGTGACTACCTCATCTCGGAGAACTTCGAGCCCCACATCCTCTACGACCCCACCACCGACCGCCTCGGACAGTACGGCCCCCTGGACCAGTCCGCCCGCGCACTGGCCAATGACGGCTCCACGCGCACCAACCGCACCGGCCGTGTCTGCATCCAGATCGAGGTACTGGCCCGCGCCCACCAGCCGTTCACCGACTACTGGCGCCCCGGCCCCAACTTCCGTGCCCTGATGGCAGCCATCCGCTCCTGGGGCATCCCCGACACGTTCCCGATGGGCGCTCCGCCGCCGTACCCGGGAGGCTCGCGGCGCTCCCGGTCAGTCTGGCTCAACCAGGGCGGCCACTTCGGACACGCCAACATCCCCGGCAACAACCACGGCGACCCCGGCGCCATCTCGGCATCCCGGCTCTTCGCGGCCGCAGGCGGCTCCGGCGGAGGCTCCCAGAGCAAGACCTGGATCGTGCGAGCAGGCCAGACCATGGCAGGCATTGCCGCAGCTGTCGGCATCACCCTGGCCTCACTGATCGGCGCCAACCCGCAGGTCCACAACCCCGACAAGATCCAGCCCGGCCAGGAAATCCACCTCCCCGACAACGCCAACCCGCCGCCGACCGTACCCGGCGACGACGAACAGCCCCCCACGACCGGCGGAGGCGGCGGCAACTCAGGCGGCCTGGGCAACTACCAGATCACCATCAACGGACTCAGCTACGGCCCCGGCGCCTACGGAGACCACGTCACACGCGTCGGCACGGCACTCGTCAACCGTGGCTTCGGCTCCTCCTACACCGTCGGCCCCGGCCCCCGCTGGACCCAGGCCGACACCAAGGCCTACGCCGCCTACCAGCGCTCCCTCGGCTACAGCGGCGCCTCAGCCGACGGTATCCCCGGCCCCTCCTCGCTGCGAGCGCTCCTCGGCACCTCCGTGAGCGGACCCGGATTCCCCGGACGGGACGCAGTCCGCTACGGCGCCAGCGGCCCGCAGGTCCTCACCGTCGACAAGTCCCTCCTCCGTAAGGGATACGGCCGTTACCTCTCTTACGGCCCTTCAAGCTATTACGGAAATACCACCCGGGCCGGGGTCAAGGCATTCCAGAAGACACAGGGTTGGACCGGCACTAACGCCGACGGAAACGTCGGGCCGGAAACATGGCGGAGGCTGACACGTTGATTGACTACATCAAGAACAACCCGATTCTCACCCGCACTGTCGTGGTGGGCCTGCTCACCGCACTCGTTCATTTCGTACCTGGTCTCGCCGGAGTTGACGCGAACGAGACCGTCATCGGTGGACTCAACACCTTGCTGGTTCTTGTCGTTGGCCTTGAGTCCCGCAGCAAGGTGACGGCCAACCAGCACGTCCTCGTGGATGCGCGAACCCAGTAACTCCCCTCTCGTAGCACGAGAACAAGGCCCCGGCTAACAACTAGCCGGGGCCTTTCCATACCCTCGAAACAACCCCGGGCGCAGCAATTCGCAGGGAGAGCCAGGGCCGACCATGTCCCCAACGTTGGGTTCTCACATGTCCCGCAAGCTCGCCGCATTCGCCCTGCTTCCCATGCTGGCCACGACTGCTGTCGCAGTGTCGGCCAGCAACGCCGCAGCCGACCAGCACAGCACGGTCGCCCCTCGCGTTCAGGCGCGCAGCACCATCGCCCAGAGCGCCCCCGCGACCTACACCGTCCAGCCCGGCGACACCCTCAGCCTCATCGCCCAGAAGCAGCTCGGCGACGTCAACGCCTGGCAGGCGCTCTACCAGAGCAACCGCACTGTCATCGGCGCAGACCCCGACCTGATCATGCCCGGCCAGAAGCTCCGCCTGGACACCGCAGCCAACACCCCCCAGCCCCCTGCCCGGCCGGAGCAGAAGCCCGCCCGACCCGCCCCCAAGGCGCCCTCAACCACCACCACCGCCTGGGACCGGCTCGCCGACTGCGAATCCAGCGGCAACTGGAGCATCAACACCGGCAACGGCTACTACGGCGGGCTCCAGTTCACACTTCAGACCTGGCACGAGTACGGCGGCACCGGCATGCCCAACCAGGCCTCCAGATCAGAACAGATCCGGATCGCCGAAAAGGTACTCAAGGGACAGGGCCCCGGCGCGTGGCCCGTCTGCTCCTATGAGGCAGGCATGCGATAACCGATCTCCGCTAACACAGTGATCGGCCCGGCCCGTAATTTTGGGGTCAGGCCGATCAGTTGCGTTACAGGAGAATCTCAGTGGCTGAAGAAAAGGTACGACTTCTGCTCTGCAAGGACTGCAAGAGCATCGAGGAGATCCCCGACCACGACGGAACCCCACGCGAGGACTTCCTCCTGGAAAACCGGGTTTCCCAGCACACCTACCCGGACGGCAACCGGCACTTCGGCCAGCTCATGGTCATCTCCAAGAAGCACTGGGACAACGCCGAATACAAGACCGAGATCGTCAAGAAGATCAACGAAAAGATGGAAAACGGCGGCTCCGAAGGCCTCGGCACCGACTTCTACAACCTCAAAGCCAGCTTCCAGGACGACGCCATGACCTGCTGGCGCAAGCACCAGCGCACCCTCGACTGCGGAGACCTCCGCAGCTCCAAGGTGAGGCTCACCCCCGGCACCAACACCGAACGCAAGGCCGCCGGACTCCCCAAGTACCGGTCAGCCAAGGACCGCTACCTCTGCGACTTCTGCCCCGTCATGAACCGCGTGCGCGCCGACCACTTCGACAAGGCCGCTCCCAAGGAGAGCCGATGACCACGCCCAGCATCGGACGCATAGTCCACTACCGCTCCCACGGCACCCCCGGGGGTGAATACACCCCACAGTGCCGGGCCGCTATCGTCACGGACGCTCCGCGAGGAGACAGCGATCTCATTGCCCTGGCCGTCTTCAACCCTGAAGGGATGTTCTTCAACCGCTACGTCCCGCAATCCGAGGAGGGGCAGCGGGGAGGCACCTGGCACTGGCCCGAGCGCACTGAGGAAAGCCGATGACCACGCCCAAGAAGGAAGCCCCGAAGAAGCAGACCCGGGGCCAGGCCATCATCAGCGGCACCAAGGGCGCAGAGAAGGGCATCGCCCGCACCAAGAAGGGCTACTCCTCCGTACGCGACCCCAAGACCGGCAAGGTCACCTACGGATACCGGCTCGTCATGGAGAAGAAGCTCGGTCGCAAGCTCAAGACGTCCGAGACCGTCGACCACATCAACGGCAACCACCACGATGACCGGCCAAGCAACCTGCGCGTCGTCTCCCGAGCAGAGAACACCAAGCTCATGCACGAACGTCGCAACAAGGACAAGAAGGGCGGGGCCAAGAAGTGACCACCGTTGACACCATATGGGCAGCAATCGCCGTCGGTGTACTCGCCTATGAGGTCTACATCGTCTCCAGCCCCCGGCTTGGAGCTACCATCTCCGACCGCGTCGTGGGCTGGCTTCATACCTCGACAAAAACCGCCAAGGCCGCCTTTGCGGCTGCATGGTTCGCGGGCACCCTACTGCTTGTCTTTCACATACTCACCGGCTGACCTGTCCCGGATGGCGAACCCAGGCTGCCGCTTCCGAACGATCAGCGACCCAGGGTCGCTACGGCAGGTAAATTACGTCGCAGGTTGGTGACCCGGGCCCGGTTCTACACCACTTACGCGAGAGGAACCGGGCCCCAGGCGTGAGTGACCAGTACGCCAATACGGCCAGTAGGGGAGCTGGAGCCAGGAACCCCCATCAGCACGACTCCGAGAGGGAGTCCGAGGTGTCGTGATCACTGCGGCACGCCCTCACGAAGCAGCGGTAGTGATCGTGCCTCCCCGGAGTACTGCTGCATTGGCCCGCTTGCCGGGCCTTCGGCCCGCATACGCTTCTCTCGTAAGACATCAAGTCAAAGTTGCAGGGGCGGGACAGTCGATGATCGACCTCGAAATCAAGATCAACCAAGTGTGGCACCAAGAGGTACGTCCCCTCGTAGCCGAGGCGTACCGTTGCTATACGTCGGGCTCAGCCCGCGCCTCCATCATGCTCACCTGGACCGCTGTCTGCGCCGACCTGATACACAAGATCCATCAGCTGGCCGAGGACGGCGACGGCGAAGCTCAAGAGGTCGTCGACAAGATCGAAGCGGCCCAAAAGAGCCCCGACAGCAAGCAGTCAGTTCAGAGCATGCAGCAGGTGGAGAGCGGCCTTCTGGACACAGCTGAGAAGGCCGAGCTGATCGACCACGTCCAGAAGCGCGAACTGAGTCGGCTCAAGGAGGACCGGAACCTGTCGGCGCACCCTTCTCTGCGACCCCTGGGGGAGCTCTTCGCCCCAACCACCGAGTACGCCCGCGCACACCTAGCGGCTGCTATGGAGGCGCTCCTGTTGCACCCACCGAGCCAGGGGCGCAGGGCAGTCGAGCGCTACAGATCACACGTAGACGATCCCGGCTTCATCGGTATGGCCGGTGTCCTCACACAACACTTCTTCGATCGAGCAAAGTCGGGCACCCGGCGTAGCATCCTGTCACTTGCCGCAAAACACGCTCTCCTCGAACTGCCGACCGACAGCTCCCAGGACGACGGCCTCCTCGCCGACCGCCATGCCACGTGCCTGCGCACATTCGCGGAAAGCAACCGGGAGCTGGCAGCGCAGGCACTCATTGCCGTCATTCCGCGCTTCCCCCACCTCCCTCTAGAGCAACAGATCCGCGCCGTGGTCCGCCTCGCCGACCTGGACATCTTCTGGGATGCTCTCGACTCGGCCTCAACAGCACAACTGGACACCTACATAGAGCGCATCTGCCCTCCGGACGCGTACACGCCTCTGCCCGTCGACCAGATCGCCCCACTCAGTCTCGTCGAAGTACCCAGAGCCAGGACGGAACTGCCGTCGCTGAGACCCAAGTTCCAAGCTCTCTCGCCGTACCAAAAGGCATCCGTCATCGCCCGCCGCCCCGGCCCCTACGGAGCCGGATTCCTCGCCGCGATCCTCAAAGAAGCAGGCAGCTTCAGGATGGCCGAGAGTCTGGCCAAGAACACCGTGCCGCAGTGCGCTCCGCACATGACAGAGGCCCAACTGGGCAGCATCCTCGAAGCCTGGGCAGAGAACTATGAGTGCCGGGCCTCCATGGGCATGCTGAAGCTTGCACCCACGTTCTACTCGCTTGTCCCCGCTGCACTGCGCAAGCATGGCGCTTGGCAGACCTTCCTCGACGACGTAAAGGCGGCCGACGACTCGGACGGCTTCTTCTCATATCAAGACCTAGAGGAAGTCATGAAGGAAACCACGTGATCCTTCAGAGATCCTTCTAGGGTTCGCGCTACGCATCGAACTAGCAAGGCTCCAGACCGCGCTAACACATCACCCCGGGCCACTCATAGCGTCACTCCTATGAGTGGCCCTAACGCTTTCTACGACCGCCTCACCGAGTCCCTCGCGGAAATCCCGGACCCCGCGCACGGCGGCAGCGGATACTTCTCCGAGCCCTCCCGCGAACTGGACCCCAACCTCTTCGACGGCACACACCTCAAGCCCAACATCCGCGAATGGATACTCCGCACACTGCGAGAGTTCTTCCTCGTCACACCAGGTTTTGACCAGTGGGCAGAGGTATGGCTTGCCGGATCTGGCATCACCTATCAGTGGGCAGCAGACCGGGGAAACGGGGACCTCGACGTACTGCTCGGCGTCGACTACGCCCAGTTCACCCACTACAACGACACCTACGCCGGACTCACCTCCGAAGAGACCGCCAAGCACGTCAACGAAAGCCTGCGGGCAGCACTGTGGCCCAAGACAGCCAACACCCAGATAGGCGACCGCACTTACGAGGTCACCTTCTACTGGAACGCGGCCCACGGCGTGAAGGACATCACCGCCATCAACCCCTACGCGGCGTACTCCCTCACCACCGACTCCTGGACAGTCACCCCGCCCAAGCTCCCCAGCGACCCTCGAAGCACCTACCCCGACAGCTACTTCGAGGCCGCCCGCGAAGACGAGCACCAGGCCAAACATCTCCTGGACCGCTACCGGTTCCTCTCCGCCAGCCTCAGCGCCCTCACCAAGGGCTCCCCGCCCTGGATGAACTCCGCTACCGCCCTACGCACCACCATCGCCGAAGCCACCACCCTCTTCGACGGCATCCACCTCGGCCGCCGCCATGCCTTCAGCCCCCAAGGCACCGGCTACTCCGACTTCAACAACTTCCGCTGGCAGGCCGCCAAGGAAAACGGCACCGTCAACACCCTGCGCCAGCTCAAGGAAATCGGGGCCACCGCACAACAGTCCACGGACATCGCCCTGTACGGCCAAGTCATCGACGACGCCCAGACCGCCCTCATCAAGGCCGCCCTCTGGAGCCAGAAGTGAACATCGCGCTGACCATCAACGGGGTACTCCGCAACCCCGAGACCCACGGCGTAATCCCTGTCGGCAACACCCTCTACCAAGCTCTTGTCGCTCAGCACAGCGTCTATCTCCTGAGCGACGACCTCGACATCGACCGCACCCAACGCTGGCTGACCATCCACAACCTGACCCGCCACACACGCATCATCCAACCCCGCACCCACGCCGAATGGCGCACCGACACACAGCTGCGACTCGACGCCGTCGGCAGCGTCACCAGCACCGGTACCAAGGTCGACCTCGTCATCGAACCCGACCCCGCCATCAGCGCAGAACTCCTCGCACTCGGATACCCCGTAGCGACGCTGACCCTGCCGTACTTCGCCAAGCCTGAATGGCGCCCCGACTACAACCAGACACCACGCCCCTGGGACGCCCTGGTTGACGAAGTCGAAGCACAAGCCGAGGCATACGCCGCAGACCCCCGCCGCACCGCCGACCCGCTCTAGGACACCGGATGCACCTCTACCAGGCAGGCACAGAATTCCCCGTCTACCGGCGCCTGCTCACCGCCGAAGGCTCGCTCACCCAGAGCCTGAGCTACTGGGGCCTGCGCAAGCGCAACAAGTTCACCAAACCGTTCCTCGTCGCCGACCACTACGACCCCGACGTCCGAGTACTCCTCGACTCCGGCGCCTACACACTCAACAACAACCCCGCCGCTTCCCCCGACGACGACGAACTCAAGGACATCGCCGACCACTACTACGACGAGGTCGTTGAACCCAGCATCGAACGCCTCGACCACTTCGTGGAGTTCGACGCGAACCGCCTCGACCCCACCCACCAGATGCAGCGCCTTCCCTGGCTCGAAGAACGCCGCGACAAGGCCGTCATCGTCTGGCACCCCGGCCAAGACCTCATCGCCACCTGCAAAGCCTGGCCCAACGTGGCCATCCCCAAGGACGCCATCGATGAGCACCTGGCCCACCGACTCGTCCGCGCCGTCAAGGACACGGGAGTTCGGCTCTTCGGGCTCGGCATCACCAAGCCGGAACTGCTCCAGAGCGTGCCCTTCCACGCCGTCACGAGCACCAGCTGGCTCAGCCCCTCGCAGTTCGGCGACACCATCTGGTTCTCCGGCGGCGAACTACGCCGATACCCGAAGAAGATGAAGGACCGCGCCCGCAAGCGCCACCGCCAGGAGTTCATCGACGCTGGGTACGACGTAGACCTCATCGACGAAGACGACTCGACCGAAGTACTGCGACTCTCCATCCACGCCTGGGCCCGATACATGGACAAGCTCAACGGCACCGCCAGGGGAGTAACTACCAGCCCCGAAACGCCCACCGAGCAGAACGCGGATCCGGCCCCCGAGTCAGTTGATACCCACCTGCTCGAAGTGCGGCATGACGGAGTAACTACCCCAGCCCCCTGGCACCGCCCCGAGACCCCCGTCATCCGCACCAAGGACGACATCACCAACCTCCAGGCCACCCTGCTGGAGATGCAGACCGGACGCGTATTCGCCCGCAAGCGCGTGGAGGAAAGCTACGGAGACGGCGAACTCGACCCCGTTCTGTCCGAAGAACTCGACCGCCTCACCAAGATGATCGGCGCAAAGGCCAAGGCAGACGAGGCATCCGTCTCCATCTCCATCAAGGCATCCCAGAAGGGCGCAGCTGAGACAGGCCTCATCTCACGCCTCTTCGGACGCGACGACTCACAGCCCCCCGCACTCCCCGCCTCCATCCAACGGGACACCAACATCATCGACGCCGACGTCATCGAGGACTGACATGCCTACTAACTACGCGCCCGAGCCCGACACATGGAACGACACTCACGCAGAATCGGGGGCCATAGAGAAGCCCTGCCCCCACTGCCGAGGCCGATACCCCCAGATCGACAGCTGCATCACCTGCGAGGGCAACGGCACAGTCCTGACCTGAACCGAGGCCGATACAACCCAGAAGGGACCAGCCATCGACTGGTCCCTTCTCGTTTTTTCGGGCGGCGAGTCTAGTCGCCACGATCCGAGTACTTGTACCAGCCACAGTCAGCACACCGAGCCGTCGTGCCATACCCAGACTCGTCGTAGCTCAGATCCTCACTCCGGCACTCAGGGCACCGAGGCTTCGCGAAGACCGTGTGCAGCTCACCATGAGGAGGCGATCCATCTGCGTGACCGGAGCGCTGGAAACTACCGTCTCCACCGTCACCAAACAGGGCCTCCGGGTCAGGGCTCCAGTTGTCCCAGCGGAACTTGGCCCGGACCACCGGCCCGCTACAGACCGCGCAGTTCCCCTCGTCCTCCTCAAGCACCTGAACGAACGACTCGCCAGGCCGCACCCACAACTTGGTACCCACGTCCACCCCTACCTCCACTTGTGCACCGTCGGCATGCTACTCCGAACCGTCGACTTTCTCCCGCTGCGAATCATCGACGGCTCCACGCTTCTAACTGAATCCCCAGCGGTCTGAATAGGGTCAGTTCATGACTCAAAATTCGATGATTCGACCCAGTGCGGAGACTCCGACCGAAGACGAATGCTGGTTGGAGTTCTGGGGAATCTTGGGCAAGGCGGCGTATCGAATTTGGCTCGCAGAGCAGCAGGCTGAAGGTCAGGCCACCATCGGCTCCTGATTTACTGGAGCACCTGCCCCTGCAAGAGCCTCCTGATTGGCTTCCCAACGAGGGACGATGGTGAGCTTATTTGGCGCCCTACCGGGGGTCGGAGTCACAAGCAGGTAGCTTATGACCTTCTTTGCTCCCGCCCGCTTCTCGTACTCCTCCATCTTGGGCCAGAGTTCGAGAAGCGTACCAAAGGCGTCGGCGCCCGGAGTCTGGTTGGCAGCTACCTCAGAGTTCAGCAGGCGAAGCCTGGAAACCCTAACCTCAAGCTGTCCCTCCAACTCCTCCTTCTTATTGAGATAGTCCTCCGGAGAAATGATCTTGTCGAGGTAGCCCTCAAGTGCCCTGTCGAGCTTCTCCTTGAGTCGCTGAATCTCTTTCTTCACTTCTGCTGCCTGGTCACCTGCCCGTGCCGCCGTGGCGGCACGCTTCATTGCCACTTCGCCAGTCTCCGAGTGCTTTGAGTTCGCATCGAGCCACTTGAGAACTTCAGTTTCGGCCTTGGGGCGCGTTACCGAAATTGCGCGGCACTGCTTGCTCCTTACATACCGCGAGCACCTCCAAATGTCCGTATGGTAAGTGCCGTACTTGGACTTGTACTTCGTAACGCTCGCCGTCATGATCGCCAGACAGATCTCGCCGTTGTCTCGAATGTTGCCGCACCGCACCAGGCCGGAAAGGCCGTACTTAGGCTCGGTCTCGCGGACGAAGCCGGAAAGCTCGGAGTCATAGTCCTCAGGGCAGCGCTTGCGCTTGTACGCCTCCCACAACTCCGAAGTGATCAGGGGGAAGTGAGCGCCGGGGTACCAAAGGTCGTAGGTATTAGGCTTGTTGGTCGCGTAGGTGATCCCCTTTTCGGGGTTCGACGGCTCACTTCGAGACCTGAGCAATCCGGCAGCGAAACCGCTGTCCAACACGCGGTACCACGAAGCGGCATCCATCTCAGCCCCCTTGAGCGACCGGATTCCCTTCCCCGCCATGTACTTGGCAACGCGGTCCATCGGTATGTCTTGCAGCACCCACATCTCATACGCCTCAGCGAGAGCTGGCCCGCGAACCGGATCAACGACCAGAACTCCATGGCATGTGGAGCACCGAAGGTACGCTCGGGGACTGTCAGGGTTCCGAACACAGTCGTCGCACCGCTGATAACCAAAACGCGGCTGCCCAGTGTGGGGCAGCTTGTTCCGAAGCCGCCGCTGATGGTTCTCCTTCCAGTTCTGGCCGATCATGTTCGACTGATAGGCGGCGATCAGAAGCATCTGGTCGCGCGAAAACTCACCCGTGGCCGTCGTAACGTCAAAGTGCTCAGTTGCCGAGTAAAGCTCACCACCCGCCCGCTTCAACTCGGCAAGGTACGCCTGGCTTTTGTGGTTGTTACGGCCGAAGCGCGACCACTGCCACACGATGACGCAATTCGCCTCACCGCGACGCACTCGCTCGATGATCTCAGTGATCTTCCGCTTGGCGAAGTCACGCCCAGACAGATCCAAGTCCTCGACCGGCTCGCCCACCAACTCGATGTTGTGCGCCAAAGCATATTGCTGACATGCCCAGAGCTGCTGCTCCGGACTGAACCCTTCTTCCTTCTCTTGGCTGACCCGGATGTAAACGATCCCTCGGAGTCGCGCTTTTGGCCCCGCGAAGGTTGCGGGAACTGCGACCGCAGGAACAGTGAGGGTTCCCAATCTGTGCTCCTTGAATGCCGAGGCTTGACTGGCACCAAGTCTGTTCGGGAGAGCCCTAAACTTGTTAGTGCTGCCCATACAGCGGTACCGAACACCTCGTGGATCAACAACACCATCTGCCTGGACACGGGCGCCGTGTTCGGCGGGAGGATGACCGCCCTGCGCTGGCCGGAGCGCGAGCTCGTCGACGTACCGGCGGAGCGGGTCTGGTACGAGCCGGTCAAGCCGCTGGTGACCGAGGCTCC
Source organism: Streptomyces xanthochromogenes (assembly GCF_014650455.1). Lineage (GTDB taxonomy): Bacteria > Actinomycetota > Actinomycetes > Streptomycetales > Streptomycetaceae > Streptomyces > Streptomyces xanthochromogenes. Next base: position 259,544 of record NZ_BMUZ01000008.1, read on the forward strand.
CGGCGGGCACGAGGGCCGGCCGCTGGACCTCGCCGATGTGCACGGGCGGCGGGTCGTCGAGACCCGGCTGATGGGCAAGGTCGCGGTGCGCGAGGAGAACGCGGCGGCGGCCCTGGAGGTCATGAGCCGGTTCGCGGTCGACCCGAGGCTGCTCGCCCACCTTCCGCCGACGATGGCGCCGACCGCGACTTCTCGCGTGGAGGGATATCTGGAGCATCCGGCGGAGGCGTTCGCGCAGTACGCGAAGGACGGCGTGGCGAAGGTCGTGTGCGAGGAGAAGCACATGGGCTCGCGGGCGGTGGCCCTGGTGTGCCGGGACGCGGAGGTGGCCCGGGAGCGGTTCGGGGTGCCGGGGGCGACGGGGGTGCTGCACACCCGTACCGGGCGGCCGTTCTTCGACGACGCGGCCGTGACCGAGGAGATCCTTCAGCGGCTGAGGTCGGCGGTGTCCGCGGCCGGGCTCTGGGAGGAACTGGGCACGGACTGGCTGCTGTTGGACGCCGAGCTGTTGCCCTGGTCGCTGAAGGCGTCGGGGCTGCTGCGCTCGCAGTACGCCGCGGTGGGCGCGTCGTCCGGGGCCGCTCTTCCGGCTGCGCTGCGCGCCCTTGAGGCGGCGTCGGGCCGGGGTGTCGAGGTGGCGGGGCTCGCCGAGCGGCAGCGGGAGCGGGCCGCCGACGCGGCCGCGTTCACCGAGGCCTACCGGCGCTACTGCTGGACGACCGACGGGCTCGACGGGGTGCGCCTCGCGCCGTTCCAGATCCTGGCCGTGCAGGGGCGCAGCCTCGCCGCCGTGCCGCACGACGAGCAACTGGCCCGGCTGGACCGGCTGGTGGAGCACGACCCGACGGGGCTGCTCCGAGCGACCGCCCGCCTGGTCGTCGACACCGGTGACGAGGCGTCGGTGCGGGCCGGTGTCGACTGGTGGCTGGAGCTGACCGGTGCGGGCGGCGAGGGCATGGTCGTCAAGCCGCTCCAGGCGCTGGCGCGGGACGGCAAGGGGCGGCTCGTGCAGCCGGGCGTCAAGGTGCGCGGCCGGGAGTACCTGCGGATCATCTACGGTCCCGAGTACACCCGGCCGGACAACCTGCAGCGGCTGCGGCAGCGCTTCCTCGGGCACAAGCGGTCGCTCGCCCTGCGCGAGTACGCGCTCGGTCTCGAGGCGCTCGCCCGGCTCGCCGACGGGGAGCCGCTGTGGCGGGTGCACGAGGCGGTGTTCGCCGTACTCGCCCTCGAATCGGAGCCGGTCGACCCTCGACTCTGAGTCGGCCCCCGGGCTGCCGGTTCCGAGCCGGCCCCCGGGTTCGGGGCCGCCGCACGGCGGGCCGCTTCGGCGGCCCTTCGGGCCGTGCGGCGGCCGTGTTCGCCGGGTGAGCGGGGCCGTCGCGGGACAGGATGGGGGCATGGGATTCCATGTCGATTCCGAGACCGGGCGGCTGCGCCGCGTCATACTCCACCGGCCAGATCTGGAGCTGAAACGGCTCACGCCCGGCAACAAGGACGCGTTGCTCTTCGACGACGTCCTGTGGGTGCGCCGGGCCAGACAGGAGCACGACGGCTTCGCGGACGTGCTCCGCGACCGCGGGGTGGAGGTGCACCTCTTCGGTGATCTGCTGCGCGAGGCGCTGGAGATCGCGCAGGCCCGGGCCCTCGTGCTCGACCGGGTCTTCGACGAGAAGGAGTACGGGCCGCTCGCCACGGATCATCTGCGGGCGGCCTTCGAGGAACTGCCCGCCGCCGAGCTGGCGGAGGCGCTGGTCGGCGGGATGACGAAGCGGGAGTTCCTGGAGCGGCATCCGGAGCCGACGTCGGTGCGCTTCCACGCGATGGACCTGGACGACTTCCTGCTCGGCCCGCTGCCGAACCACCTGTTCACCCGGGACACCTCCGCCTGGATCTACGACGGCGTCTCGATCAACGCGATGCGCTGGCCGGCCCGGCAGCGCGAGACGGTGCACTTCGAGGCGATCTACCGCCACCATCCGCTGTTCAAGGGGCCCGACGCCGGCCCGTTCAACATCTGGTCGCGCGGGCAGAGCGACTATCCCTCGACCATCGAGGGCGGTGACGTCCTGGTGATCGGGAACGGCGCCGTGCTGATCGGGATGAGCGAGCGGACCACCCCGCAGGCCGTGGAGATGCTGGCCAGGGGGCTGTTCGCGGCGGGTTCGGCGAAGACCATCGTGGCGCTCGACATGCCGAAGCGGCGGGCGTTCATGCACCTCGACACGGTGATGACGATGGTCGACGGCGAGACCTTCACCCAGTACGCGGGCCTCGGCATGCTCCGCTCGTACACGATCGAGCCGGGCGCCGGCGAGCAGGAGCTCAAGGTCACCGACCATCCGCCGGAGCACATGCACCGTGCGATCGCGGCGGCCCTCGGCCTCGACCGGATCCGGGTGCTCACCGCGACGCAGGACGTGCACTCGGCGCAGCGTGAGCAGTGGGACGACGGCTGCAACGTCCTCGCGGTGGAGCCGGGCGTGGTGGTGGCGTACGAGCGCAATGTCACGACCAACACGCATCTGCGCAAGGAGGGCATCGAGGTGATCGAGATCCGGGGCAGTGAGCTGGGCCGGGGGAGGGGAGGCCCGCGGTGCATGAGCTGTCCGGTCGAACGCGATGCCGTATAGTGATGCACCCTTACGTATAGACTTCCAGTGTTGACTGGACGTCGTCGCTCACCGGACGCCGTCCCCGCCGTCCCCTATCCGCCCCAGGAGCAGCCACCATGGCGATAGACCTCGCAGGCCGCCACTTCGTCAAGGAGCTGGACTTCACTGCCGAGGAGTTCCTCGCGCTCGTCGCGCTCGCCGCCGAACTCAAGGCCGCGAAGAAGGCGGGTGCCGAGGTCCAGCGGCTGCGCGGGCGCAACATCGCGCTGATCTTCGAGAAGTCGTCGACGCGTACCCGCTGTGCCTTCGAGGTGGCGGCCGCGGACCAGGGGGCGTCGACGACGTACATCGACCCGGCCGGTTCGCACATCGGCAAGAAGGAGTCCGCGCGCGATACGGCCCGGGTCCTGGGGCGGATGTTCGACGCGATCGAGTTCCGGGGCGACGACCAGGAGATCGTCGAGACCCTCGCCGCGCACGCGGGCGTGCCGGTCTACAACGGCCTGACCGACGACTGGCATCCCACCCAGATGCTCGCCGACGTGCTGACCGTGACCGAGCACAGCGACAAGCCGCTGGGCGAGGTCGCGTTCGCCTATCTGGGGGACGCCCGCTTCAACATGGGCAACTCCTACCTGGTCATCGGTGCCCTGCTCGGCATGGACATCCGGATCGTGGCGCCCAGGGCGTACTGGCCGGCCGCGGAGGTCGTGGCGCAGGCGCGCGAGGCGGCCGCGGCGAGCGGCGCCCGCATCACCCTGACCGAGTCCGTCGAGGAGGGGGTGGCGGGAGCGGACTTCGTCGCCACCGACGTCTGGGTCTCGATGGGGGAGCCCGAGGAGATCTGGGCCGAGCGCATCAAGGCGCTCGCGCCGTACGCGGTGACCATGGACGTGCTGCGCGCCACCGGCAACCGGAACGTCAAGTTCCTCCACTGCCTGCCCGCCTTCCACGACCTGGGCACCCAGGTCGGCCGGGACATCCACGAGCGGTACGGCCTGGCCGAGCTGGAAGTGAGCGACGAGGTCTTCGAGTCGGCGCACTCGGTCGTCTTCGACGAGGCGGAGAACCGGATGCACACCATCAAGGCGGTCATGGTGGCCACGCTCGGGTGCGGCGCCACTGCCGTCGGATAGGAATGCGCTCGATTGGGTGCACATGCGGCGGGGTGGCTACTATGTCGCTTCTTGGTGGGGTCCGGGCTCGCACGCCCGGACCCCGCTTCTTTGTGCGCGGCCCCTGTCGGCCGCGGCGTACCACCAGGAATGAGAACCACCTCATGCGGCGCCCCCACCCCGCCTCCCGCCCCGCCCCCCAGCTGCGGATCAAACCGCCGCGGCAGCTGATCGCCGAATCCGGCGCCGACCTCGAAGGCCATGGCCTGCGCCGCACGATGGGGCTCTTCCAGCTCGTGTGCTTCGGCGTCGGCGCGATCGTGGGCACGGGCATCTTCGTCGGGCTCTCCGACAGCGTCGCCAAGGCGGGGCCCGCCGTGGTCCTGTCCTTCGCGCTCGCCGCCGTCACCTGCGTCTTCACCGCGTTCTCCTTCGCCGAGCTGGGCGGCGCGATCCCGGTCTCCGGCTCCTCCTACTCCTTCGCGTACGCCACGCTCGGCGAGCGCACCGCGTTCCTGGTCGGCTGGTGCCTGCTCCTGGAGTACGGCGTCTCGGTGTCGGCGGTCGCGGTCGGCTGGAGCCAGTACCTCAACGAGCTCCTGAACAGCCTCGTCGGATGGCAGCTGCCGGACGCGCTCTCGGCGGGCCCCGGCGACGGCGGAGTGGTCAACCTGCCGGCCGTCGTCGTCATCCTGCTCGCCGCGACCCTGCTGGTCCGGGGCGTGCGGGAGAGCGCGCGGGCCACCGCCGCGATGGCCGTGCTCAAGATCGGGATTCTGCTGCTGTTCCTGGCGATCGCCTTCACGGCGTTCGAGGCCGGTCACCTCTCGCCGTTCGCGACCCACGGCGCCGGCGGGGTCACCGCGGGCGCCTCGCTGGCGTTCTTCTCGTACATCGGTTTCGACGCGATCACCACGGCCGGCGAGGAAGTGAAGAACCCGCGCAAGAACGTGCCGATAGCGATCATGATCTGCATCGGTCTGGTCACCCTGCTCTACTGCGCGGTCGCCGTGGCCGCGATCGGCGGGCTGGGCGCGGACGCGGTCGGCGACAAGCCCGCCGCGCTCTCGCTGATCGTCAACCAGGTCACCGACTCCACGGTCGGCGGCGGCGTCATCGCGTTCGGCGCGGTCGTCGCCATCGCCTCCGTGGTGCTCGCCGTGATGTACGGGCAGACCCGCATCCTGATGTCGATGTCCCGCGACGGCCTGGTCCCGCGCGTGTTCGAGCGGGTCTCGCCGAAGACCGCGACACCGGCCGCCAACACGTGGATCGTCGCGCTGGTCTTCGCGGTCCCGGCGGCGTTCGCCTCCCTGGACGCGGTGGTCAACCTGACCACCATCGGCACGCTCGCCGTCATGGCCGTGGTCAACATCGCGGTCGTCGCGCTGCGCCGCAGCGAACCGGAGCTGAAGCGCTCGTTCCGGGTGCCGCTGTATCCCGCGAGCCCGATCCTGGGCGTCGGCTTCTGTCTGTACCTGATGTACGGCACCGGCTGGGCGACCTGGCTGCAGTTCGCCGCCTTCCTGGTGGTCGGCTCGCTGGTGTACGCCTGCTACGGCCGCAGCCGCTCGCGCCTGGTCGCTCCGGCGGCGCCGGGGGCGTGACCCGGACCGCGCCGGCCCGGCCGCCCCGGGCGCGTCAGCGCGGCCGGCTCGGCAGGGTGAACCAGACCGCCTTGCCGTGCGCGGTGGGGCGGTGGCCGCAGGCCGAACTCAGGGTGCGGATGAGGAGCAGGCCGCGGCCGTGCTCCTGCCAGGGGTCGGGCGGGCCGCCCGCACCGGGGACCGAGAGATCGCCCGGCGGCAGCGGCGAGGCGTCGTGCACCTCGACCTGGCAGCCCGAGGCGAGCAGTTCCACCACCAGCTCGATCGGCGCCTCGCCCGTGGTGTGCTCGACCGCGTTGGCGACCAGCTCGGCGGTGAGCAGCTCGGCCGTGTCGCTGTCGGCGGGCGCGTCGATGTCCGCGAGCGCGGTACGCACCAGGGCGCGGGCGATCGGCACGGCGGCCGTGGTGTGGGGGAGGGGGATGCGCCACACGGAAGGTGCGGCGTTCCGGTCGGGGCCGGAGGGCTTCGGCAAGGCGACTGTTCCGTTCGGGGCGCGAGAGGGCGTCGGGTTGCGTGGGGTCGTCCTGCTTTCAACCTTACGAAGCCGGGTCGCGGGACAGTAGGGGACCCCGTCCGGAGCGGGCGGGGCCCTGGGGCACCGGCGTGCGGGACCTTGGGCCCGGGGCGGGCGCGGCGTGCTTATCGCGTACTCGTGACGACGGTCACGCATGAGTGATACCTTCGTCGGGCAGGCAGCGAAAGCAGTGGCGGCACCTGCCGCCCCGCCGTAGGAGGCCGCCCGGATGAGCCCCTTTCCCAGCTCCGCATCGCCCACCGAGGACTGGCGCCATCTGCGCCTGACGGTGTCCGACTCGGTCGCCACCGTCACCCTGGCCCGGCCGGAGAAGCTCAACGCGCTGACCTTCGGCGCCTACGCCGACCTGCGTGACCTGCTCGCCGAGCTGTCCCGGGAGCGTTCGGTGCGCGCCCTGGTCCTGGGGGGCGAGGGGCGCGGCTTCTGCTCGGGCGGCGACGTGGACAACATCATCGGCGCCACCCTCGCGATGAACACCGCCGAACTCCTCGACTTCAACCGCATGACGGGCCAGGTGGTACGGGCGATCCGCGAGTGCCCCTTCCCCGTGGTCGCGGCGCTGCACGGCGTCGCCGCGGGTGCGGGCGCGGTGCTCGCGCTCGCCGCCGACTTCCGCATCGCCGACCCCACGGCCCGCTTCGCGTTCCTCTTCACGAAGGTGGGCCTGTCGGGCGGCGACATGGGGGCGGCCTATCTGCTGCCCCGGGTCGTCGGCCTCGGCCACGCCACCCGCCTGCTCATGCTCGGCGACCCGGTACGCGCCGCCGAGGCCGAACGGATCGGTCTGCTCAGCGAGTTGACCGAAGAGGGCCGCGCCGACGAGCGCGCCGCCGAACTCGCCCGCCGCCTCGCGGACGGCCCCGCCCTCGCCCACGCCCAGACCAAGGCGCTGCTCACCGCCGAACTCGACATGCCGCTCGCGGCCTCCGTGGAACTGGACGCCGCGACCCAGGCCCTGCTGATGAACGGCGAGGACTACGCCGAGTTCCACGCCGCCTTCACCGAGAAGCGGCCCCCGAAGTGGCAGGGGCGCTAGCGGTGCCGGCCCGCGACGCCGGGCGCGCCCCGCTCAGCATCGCCGTGATCGGCGGCGGCCCCGGCGGGCTGTACGCCGCGGCGCTGCTCAAGCGGCTCGACCCGGACCGTTCGGTCACCCTGTGGGAGCGGGGCGCGCCCGACGACACCTTCGGCTTCGGCGTGGTGCTCTCCGACGAGACCCTCGGCGGCATCGAGCACGCCGACCCCGCCGTCTACCGTGCATTGCGCGCGGAGTTCGTCCGCTGGGACGACATCGACATCGTGCACCGGGGCCGCACGCTCACCTCCGGCGGGCACGGCTTCGCCGCCCTCGGCCGGCGCCGGCTCCTGGAGATCCTGCACGAGCGCTGCCACGAGCTCGGCGTCGATCTGCGCTTTCGCGCCGAGGCGCCGCCCGCCGCCGAACTCGCCGCCGCCCACGACCTGGTGATCGCCGCCGACGGGGTGCACAGCCTCACCCGCGAGGCGCACGCCGCGCACTTCGCGCCACGGATCACCAGGCACCGCTGCCGCTACATCTGGCTCGCCGCCGACTTCGCCTTCGACGCCTTCCGCTTCGAGATCGCCGAGACCGAGCACGGCGTGATGCAGCTGCACGGCTACCCCTACGCCGCCGGCGCCTCCACGGTCATCGTCGAGATGCGCGAAGAGGTGTGGGAGGCCGCCGGACTGGGCGCGCTCGACGAACGGGCCTCGGCCGAGCACTGCGCCAAGGTCTTCTCCGACGCCCTCGGCGGGCGGCCCCTGCGCGGCAACAACTCCTCGTGGACGGCCTTCCGCACGGTCGTCAACGAGCACTGGTCGTACGGCAATACGGTGCTGCTCGGCGACGCCGCGCACACCGCCCACTTCTCGATCGGCTCCGGCACCAAGCTCGCCGTCGAGGACGCCCTCGCGCTCGCCGCCTGCGTCGAGGAGCAGCCGGACCTCGCCGCGGCCCTCACCGCGTACGAGAGCGAGCGCCGGCCCGTCGTCGCCTCCACGCAGCGCGCCGCCGCCGCCAGCCTGCGCTGGTTCGAGGACCTCGCGCGCTATCTCGACCAGCCCGCCCGGCAGTTCGCCTTCAACCTCCTCACCCGCAGCCGCCGGGTCACCCACGACAACCTCCGCCTGCGCGACCCCGGGTTCACCGACGCCGTGGAGCGGGAGTTCGGCTGTGAGCCGGGCACCCCGCCCATGTTCACCCCCTTCCGGCTGCGCGGCCTGGAACTGAAGAACCGCGTGGTGGTCTCGCCCATGGACATGTACTCCGCGGTGGACGGCGTCCCCGGCGACTTCCACCTCGTGCACCTCGGCGCCCGCGCCCTCGGCGGCGCGGGCCTGGTCATGACGGAGATGGTGTGCGTCAGCCCCGAGGGCCGCATCACACCCGGCTGCACCGGCCTCTACACCCCCGAACAGGCCGCCTCCTGGCGGCGGATCGTGGACTTCGTCCACGAGCAGGCCCCGGGCACCGCCTTCGGCGTCCAGCTCGGCCACTCCGGCCGCAAGGGCTCGACCCGGCTGATGTGGGACGGCATGGACCAGCCGCTCGACACCGGCAACTGGCCCGTCGCCGCCGCCTCCCCGCTGCCGTACCTGCCCGGCGTCAGCCAGATCCCGCACGCCCTTGACCACGCGGAACTCGCGGGAATTCGCGCCCGGTTCACGGCCGCGGCGCGCCGGGCCGCCGACTGCGGCTTCGACCTCCTCGAACTGCACTGCGCCCACGGCTACTTGCTCTCCGGGTTCCTGTCCCCCCTCACCAACCAACGGACGGACGAGTACGGCGGTTCCCTCGCCGGACGCCTGCGCTTCCCCCTCGAAGTCTTCGACGCGGTGCGCGAGAGCTGGCCCGCCGAGCGGCCCATGACGGTGCGCCTGTCCGCCACCGACTGGGCCGAGGGCGGCACCACCGTCGAGGACGCCGTCGAGATCGCGCGCGCCTTCGCCGCACATGGCGCCGACGCCATCGACGTGTCCACCGGCCAGGTCGTCCCCGAGGAGCGCCCCGAATTCGGCCGCTCCTACCAGACCCCGTACGCCGACCGGATTCGCAACGCGCTGGCCGTTCCGGTCGTCGCGGTGGGGGCCATCTCGTCGTGGGACGACGTCAACTCCCTGCTCCTCGCGGGCCGCGCCGACCTGTGCGCCCTGGCCCGGCCGCACCTCTACGACCCGCACTGGACGCTGCACGCCGCCGCCGAGCAGGGCTACGCGGGCCCCGGCGCGAGCTGGCCGCTGCCCTACCGTGCGGGCAGCCGCACCCCGCCGACGGGCCGCACGGACGCCCCGCGGCCGCGCCTCAGCCTGAACTGACGCCCCGGCGGGAGGCCGTGTGCGCTACCCCCGGCCGGGCAGCGCACCGCGCACGAACGCACCGCCCGTCTCGCGCAGCAGCCCGTGCAGCGCGCCGAACACCTCCGCGGAGCGGGCGCCGGGCCAGCCGTGGGGCAGGAGCTCGCCGGGCAGGCCCGGGTCGGCGTACGGCAGCCTGCGCCAGGAGTCGAGGGCGAGCAGGTAGTCCCGGTAGGCGGCCTCGGCGTCGGCCCCGGCGCCCGCGGGGTCCGCGGCCGGGCGCGACTGCCAGGCGCGCAGCACCGGTTCGTGGCGGTCGAGGAAGTCCTCGTGCTGCTTGGCGAGCGCGGGCAGGTCCCACCAGCGGGCGACGGCCTCGGCGGTGGGCGCGAAGCCGAGGTGTTCGCCCTTGAACAGCTCGACGTACGGCGCGAGTTGGAGCCGCTCAAGGGTGTGCCGGGTCTCGTCGTACAGCCGGGCCGGGGCGAGCCACACGCCCGGCGCCGCGGTGCCGAAACCGAGCCCGGCCAGGCGCGAGCGCAGCACGTGCCGCTTGCTGCGCTCGGACTCCGGCACCGAGAACACCGCGAGCACCCAGCCGTCGCCCGCGCCCGGGGAGGGCGGTGCGTAGATGCGCCGGTCGCCGTCGTCCAGGAGCTGGCGGGCGTCGGCCGACAGGGCGTAGCCCGCCGCGCCCGCCGCGGTGGGCCGGGCTTCGAGGAGCCCGCGCCGTTTGAGCCGGGACACCGACGAGCGCACGGAGGGCGCGTCGACCCCGACCGCCGCGAGCAGCCGGATGAGTTCGGCCACCGCCAGGGAGCCGGAGGTCTCGCGCCCGTAGGCGCCGTACAGGGTCACGATCAGGGATCGGGGGGTGTGCTGCTCGGCCACGCGATCACTCTAGTTCCCGCAGCCGGAAGCGCTGGAGTTTGCCGGTGGGGGTACGCGGCAGCGCGTCCAGGAAGACGATCTCGCGCGGGCACTTGTAAGGCACGAGCTCCTGCTTGACGAAGTCGCGAAGGAGCTCCTTGGCGCTCTCGTCGCGCGCGGCGTCCGGCCCCAGCACGCAGTAGGCGACGGCCACTTGGCCGCGCCGTTCGTCGGGCCGCCCGACTACGGCGGCCTCCGTGACGAGGGGGTGACGCAGCAGGGCGTCCTCGACCTCGGGGCCCGCGATGTTGAACCCGGCGGAAATGATCATGTCGTCGGCCCGTGCCACGTACCGGAACCGGCCGTCGCCGTCACGCACATAGGTGTCACCGGTGATGTTCCAGCCGTCGCGGACGTAGACGCGCTGGCGCTCGTCGGCGAGGTAGCGGCAGCCGACCGGGCCGCGTACGGCGAGCAGCCCGGGCTCGCCGTCCGGCAGCGGCTGCCCCTGGGCGTCGACCACACGGGCCTGCCAGCCGGGGACGGGCCGCCCGGTGGTGCCGGGCCGGATGTCCTCGTCCGCCGCCGAGATGAAGATGTGCAGCAGTTCGGTGGCGCCGATCCCGTTGATGATGCGCAGCCCGGTCCGCTCCTGCCAGGCCTGCCAGGTCGCCGCGGGAAGGTTCTCGCCGGCCGACACACAGCGGCGCAGGGCGCTCAGGTCGTACGCGTCGAGCTCGTCCAGCATCGTGCGGTAGGCGGTCGGCGCGGTGAACAGGACGGACACCCGGTGTTCGGCGAGGGCGGGCAACAGCTGCCGGGGGCCTGCCTGTTCGAGCAGCAGCGCCGAGGCGCCGGCCCGCAGCGGGAAGACGACGAGACCGCCGAGCCCGAAGGTGAAGCCGAGCGGGGGGCTGCCCGTGAAGAGGTCGTCGGGCGTGGGTTTGAGCACCTGCGCCGCGAAGGTGTCGGCGATGGCGAGGACGTCCCGGTGGAAGTGCATACAGCCCTTGGGCCGTCCCGTCGTGCCGGAGGTGAACGCGATCAGGGCGACGTCGTCGGCCGAGGTGTCCACCGCCGCGAACCGCTCGGCGGGTGCGTCCTTGACCAGGTTCAGGAGGTCGCCGGGACCGTCGCCCCCGTACGCCGTGATGCTCAGGCCCGGCGCCTCGGCCCGCTCCAGGTCCGCCAGGACGCGGGCGTCGCACAGCGCGTGGCTGATCCGCGCGATGGAGCACATGACGCCCAGCTCGTGGGCGCGCTGTTGGGCCAGTACGGTGACGGCGACCGCCCCCGCCTTCATCACCGCGAGCCAGCACGCGGCCAGCCACGGTGTGGTGGGCCCGCGCAGCAGCACCCGGTTGCCGGGCACCACGCCGAGCTCCCCGGTCAGGACGTGGGCGATCCGGTCGGCCCGGTCGCGCAGTTCCCGGTACGTCCACACCTCGCCCTCGCCGGTGCGGAAGACGGGGCGGTCGGGGCCGAAGCGCTCGATCGTGGTGTCCAGGAGTTCGGCGCCGCAGTTGAGCCGCTCGGGGTAGTGCGGCCCCGGTGGCCCGAGGACCAGGCGCGGCCACTGGTCGGTGGGCGGCAGGTGGTCGCGGGGAAAGGTGTCGGCGTGCGCCGAGTTCTTCAGCTCCATACGGGATCGCCCCCTTGTCGCCTCTGGAGCGTATCGTTTGGATGACGACAGTCAACAGTTCGCGATAGGGCGGTCCCTGTCGTTGTCGCGGCCGAGTGGGAGAGTCGGAACCCGAGTCGGAAAGGGGTGGTCATGCCCGGATTCGCGCTGGCGCCGGACCAGCTGGAGTGGTGCGGGGAACTGCGGGTGCTGGCGGGGGCGCGGCTGCGCCCCCTTGCGGACAAGGGTGAGCCAGGCCGGGTGAACCGGCCACTCGTCGAGGCGCTCGGCGAGCACGGCCTGCTCGCCCGGCTCTTCGGCTCCGGCGCGCTCGATCTGTGCCTGCTGCGCGAGTCGCTGGCGTACGCGTGCACCGGGGCGGAGACCGCGCTCGCCCTCCAGGGCCTCGGCGCGCACCCGGTCGCCGCGTACGGGACGCCGGCGCAGCGCGAGCGCTGGCTGCCCGAGGTGACGGCGGGCCGCGCGGTCGCCGCGTTCGCGCTGAGCGAGCCGGACGCGGGCTCGGACGCGGCGGCGCTGCGCCTCGACGCCGGCCAGGACAAGGGGGGTTGGCGGCTGACCGGCGAGAAGTGCTGGATCTCCAACGCCCCCGGAGCCGACTTCTACACCGTCTTCGCCCGCACCACGCCGGACGCGGGCGCCCGCGGGGTCACCGCCTTCCTGGTCCCCGCCGACCGCCCCGGCCTCAGCGGCACCCCGCTGGACCTGCTCGCCCCGCACGCCATCGGCAGCCTCGCCTTCGACGGCGTGCCGGTGGGCCCGGACGACGTCCTGGGGGAGCGGGACCGGGGCTTCCGGGTCGCGATGAACACGCTGAACCTGTTCCGGCCCAGCGTCGGGGCGTTCGCCGTCGGCATGGCCCAGGCTGCGCTCGACGCCACCCTCGCCCACACCGCGCACCGCACCGCGTTCGGCGGCCCGCTCAAGGACCTCCAGACCGTCGCCCACCGGGTCGCCGACATGGCGACCCGCACCGAGGCCGCCCGGCTCCTGGTGTACGCGGCCGCCGAGGCCTACGACCGGGGGGACGCGGGCATCGCGCGCGGCTCGGCCATGGCGAAGCTGTTCGCCACCGAGGCGGCGCAGTACGTCGTGGACGCGGCCGTCCAGCTCCACGGCGCCCGCGCCCTGCAGCGCGGGCATCTGCTCGAACACCTCTACCGGGAGGTCCGCGCGCCCCGCATCTACGAGGGCGCCAGCGAAGTGCAGCGCACGATCATCGCGAAGGAGCTGTACCGGTGAGCCTGGACCGGGTGAACCCCGCCGCGCTGTCCCCGGCGACCGGCTTCAGCCACGCCGTCGTCGCCACGGGCTCGCGCGTGGTCTTCCTCGCCGGGCAGACCGCGCTCGACGGGGCCGGCAACGTGGTCGGCACCACGCTGACCGAGCAGTTCCGCACCGCGCTGACGAACCTCCTGGCGGCGCTGGCCGCGGCCGGCGGGACGCCGGCGGAGCTGGCCCGGGTCACCGTGTACGCGACGGACGTCGCCGACTACCGGGAGCGGGCCCGTGAACTGGGCGCGATCTGGCGGGAGTTGGCGGGCCGGGACTATCCGGCGATGGCGGTGATCGGCGCGGTGCGGCTGTGGGACAGCGAGGCCCTGGTCGAGCTGGACGGGTTCGCGGTCCTGGAGTAGGGCGGCGGTCCGAGGGGCGGGTCCCGCGGGTGCCTCCTGCGGGGGTGCCGGTCCGCGGGGCGCGGTCACACAGGACCCGGCGAGCCGCCCTCCAGCAGTCCTCCCATCCACTCCTCGATCCCCGCCACCGACCTCGGCAGCGCGCCCGACAGCAGCCGCGCCCCGTTCTGCGTGATGACGAGGTCGTCCTCGATGCGCACGCCCAGACCGCGCAGTTCGGGCGGCAGGGTCTCGTCGTCCGGCTGGAGGTAGAGGCCCGGTTCGACGGTGAGGACCTGGCCCGCCTCCAGCACGCCGTCGAGGTAGGTCTCGGCGCGGGCCTGCGCGCAGTCGTGCACGTCAAGGCCGAGCATGTGCCCGCTGCCGCACAGCGTGTAGCGGCGGTGCAGCTCGCCCGAAGCGCTCTTCAGGACGCCCCACTCGGCGAGGCCCTCGGCGATCACCGCCATCGCGGCCCGGTGGAAGTCCCGGAAGGCGGCGCCCGGCCGCAGTGCCGCGATGCCCGCCTCCTGTGCCGCCAGGACCAGCTCGTACACCTGGCGCTGGGCGGGGGAGAAGCGGCCGGACAGCGGGAGGGTGCGGGTGATGTCGGCCGTGTAGAGGGTGTCGGTCTCCACGCCCGCGTCGAACAGGAGCAGCTCGCGCGGGTCGAGGCGCCCGTCGTTGCGTATCCAGTGCAGCACGCAGGCGTGCGCCCCGGACGCGGCGATCGTCTCGTACCCGGTGCCGTTGCCCTCGGCGCGCGCCCGCGTCCCGAAGACGCCTTCGAGCAGCCGCTCGCCCCGCGCATGGGCACGGGCGCGCGGCAGGGCGCGTACGACGTCCTCGAAGCCCGCGGCGGTGTGGTCGACGGCCAGCTGGAGCTGTGCCACCTCCCAGGCGTCCTTGATGAGCCGCAACTCGCCGAGCACGGAGGCGAGTTCAGGATCATCGGCGGCGTTGCGGCCCGGCGGGAGGGAGGCCTGCCCGTCCAGGTGGATGCAGCGGATGCCCGTCAGGCGTTCGGTCTCGGCGAGGTCGGGGCGCCGGCCCACCCAGAACTCGCCGTAGCGGCGGTCGCGGTAGAAGGCGTCGTCGCCCTCCGCGCGCGGCGAGCGCGGCCGGACGTACAGCACGGCCTCGTGGCCGGACCCGGAGGGCTCCAGGACCAGGACGTGCCCCGGCTGGTCCTCGCCGGTCAGCCCGGTCAGCCAGGCGTACGCGCTGTGCGGGCGGAAGCGGTGGTCGCAGTCGTTGGAGCGGACCCTCAACCCGCCCGCGGGCACGATCAGTCGCTCGCCCGGGAAGCGCGCGGAAAGCCGCGTCCGACGGGTCCCCATGACCTCGAACCCGGGCACCCGGATGTCCCCGGGCAGCGGCGTCGGAGCCCAGCCGCCGCTCATGAAAGCGGCGAGCTCGGGGCCGACGGGAAGGTCGTGGCTGCCGGTGTTGAGGGGGGCTGGGCGCTCGGCCATCGGGTCTCCCGGGGTGGAGTGCGGCGGGGCGGATGGAGGGGAGTGCAGTGCAATTTCACATTACTATGTCACGGCCCATGGGGCGCCGGACAGGCGTCGATCACCAACTTCCCTGGATCGCATGGCCGTTGGAGCCGGACCTACCGAGGTCACACCCCTTGTGGCCGGTCGCGATGACTCAGTAAAATGTCACACACCACACTAGGGAGTCCGACCATGACGTCTGCAGCACCCCGGCGCCTCCACCCCTGGCACGGCATCCTCGTCGCGACCGCGCTGCCCCTGCGCTCCGACCTTTCCGTCGACTTCACCTCCTATGCCCAGCACGTGCGTTGGCTGATCGACAGCGGCAGTGACGGCGTCGTGCCGAACGGCTCGCTCGGCGAATACCAGACCCTGTCCGACGAGGAGCGGGCCCGTGTCGTGCGCACCGCCGTCGAGGCGGCGGGTGACGGCGGGCGCGTGATGGCGGGCGTCGCGGCCTACGGCAGCGCGCAGTCGCGCCGCTGGGCGGAGCAGGCGGCCGATGCGGGCGCCGGCTCGGTGCTGCTGCTCCCCCCGAACGCCTACCGCGCCGACGAGCGCTCGGTGCGCGCCCACTACGCCGAGGTCGCCAGGGCGGGGCTGCCCGTCGTCGCCTACAACAACCCGTACGACACCAAGGTCGACCTGACGCCCGCGCTGCTCGCCCGGCTCCACGCCGACGGCAGCATCGTCGCCGTCAAGGAGTTCAGCGGCGATGTCCGCCGGGCCTACGAGATCGCCGAACTCGCCCCGGAACTCGACCTGTTGGCGGGCGCCGACGACGTGCTCCTGGAGCTGGCCCTGGCCGGTGCGGTCGGCTGGATCGCCGGTTACCCCAACGCGCTGCCCGCCGCCTGCGCCCAGCTCTACCACGCGGCCGTCGCCGGCGACCTCGCCACCGCCCGGCCCCTCTACCGTGCGCTGCACCCGCTGCTGCGCTGGGACTCCAAGACCGAGTTCATCCAGGCCATCAAGCTCTCCATGGACCTGGCGGGCCGCCCCGGCGGGCCCGTGCGCCCGCCGCGCCAACCGCTCACCGCGGAGCAGGACGCCGTGGTGCGCGCCGCCACCGAGAAGGCGCTCGCCGAAGGCCACAAGTAGCCTGCCAGGGAGGCGGATTCATGCGGACCCGACACGTCTACCACGCGGTCGACTCGCACACCGAGGGCATGCCGACCCGCGTCGTCACCGGCGGCCTCGGCGTCATTCCCGGCGCCACCATGGCCGAGCGGCGGCAGTACTTCATGGAACACCTCGACCACGTCCGTACGCTCCTGATGTACGAACCGCGCGGCCACGCCTCGATGAGCGGCGCGATCCTCCAGCCGCCGACCCGGCCCGAAGCGGACTACGGGGTGCTGTACATCGAGGTCTCCGGCGTGCTCCCGATGTGCGGGCACGGCACCATCGGGGTGGCCACGGTGCTGGTGGAGACCGGCATGGTCGCGGTCACCGAGCCCGTGACCACCGTGCGCCTGGACACCCCGGCGGGCCTGGTGGGCGTGGACGTGCGGGTCGAGGACGGCGAGGCCCGCTCGGTCACGCTGACCAACGTCCCGGCGTTCTGCCTGGCGCTCGACCGCAAGGTGACCGTGCCCGGGCTCGGCACGGTCACCTACGACCTGGCCTACGGCGGCAACTTCTACGCGTTCGTGGAACTCGACGCGCTCGGCCTGCCCTTCGCGCGCGAGCACAAGGACGAGCTGCTCACCGCCGGGCTCGCGATCATGGACGCCATCAACGCGGCCGAGCCGCCCGTCCACCCCGAGGACCCGGAGATCGCCGGGGTGAAGCACGTCTACCTCGCGGCCCCGGGCTCGGACGCGACGCGCTCGCGGCACGCCATGGCCATCCACCCGGGCTGGTTCGACCGCTCGCCGTGCGGCACCGGCACGTCCGCGCGGATGGCCCAGCTGCACGCCCGCGGCGAGCTGCCCCTGCACCGCGACTTCACCAATGAGTCGTTCATCGGTACGGAGTTCACCGGCCGGCTCGTCGCCGAAACGTCGGTCGGCCGGCTCCCCGCGGTGATACCCACGGTCACCGGCCGCGCCTGGATCACGGGCACGGCCCAGTACTTCCTGAACCCGTCCGACCCGTTCCCGGCCGGGTTCCTGCTGTGACCGGGGCGGTGACCGCGGGCGAGGTCAGGGGGCGGGGTCAGGGGCGTTCGGTGAGGTAGCCGCCCATCGACGTGAAGTACTCGGCCGCGGGCAGTTCCCGGCCGTCCTCGGTCCGTACCCGGGTGACGGCCAGGCCGTGGTTGCGGCCCGTGCGGGCGTCGGCCCCGGCGACGATCACCACGCCGTCGCCCTCGCGGTAGAAGATCCGGCCCGGCGTGCCGCCGTACCGGCCCTCGGACACGACGGCGCCGAGCACCTCAAGGCGCCTGCCCTTGTGGAAGGTGAAGGCCGCCGGGTACGGGGCGGACTGGGCGCGGACCAGGCGCTCCAAGTCCTCTGCGGGCCAGGACCAGTTGATCCGGATGTCCTCCTCGGCCCGCTTGTGGAAGAAGGTGGCCTGCGACCGGTCCTGCTTGGTGAAATCGGTCCGGCCGGAGGCGATCAGGTCGAGGGCGCCGATGGTGACCGGGGCGATGAGGTCGACCGTCTTGTGGAACAGGTCGGTCGCGGTGTCCTTCGGGCCGACGGCGACCGACTCCTGCCGCACGATGTCCCCGGCGTCGAGCACCTCGTCCATCAGGTGCGCCGTGACGCCGACCTCGGGCTCGCCGTTGATGAGGGCCCAGATCAGCGGCGAGAAGCCGGCGTACTTGGGCAGCAGCGAGTCGTGCACGTTGAGGGTGCCGTGCGGGGGCAGGGTGTAGATGCGCGGCGGTATCCAGGTGCGCCAGTTGTTGGCGACGACGATGTCCGGGTCCGCCTCCTTGAGCAGCTGGAACAGCTCCTCGTCGTCGGGGCGGTTGCGGATGACGACCGGAACGCCGTGTTCTTCGGCGAGTTCGGCGACCGAGTCGCTCCAGATCTTCTCGTAGGCGTGCTCGCTCTTGGGGTGCGTCACGACCATCACGACGTCGTGCTCGGAGTCCAGGAGCGCCTTCAGGGTGCGATGGCCCCAGGTCTGATAGCCGAACATGACGACCCGCATCGGGGTTCCTCCTCAGAAGAGCGAAACAATCAGACCCAAGTAAAGCAAGGCTTACCTAACGACGCAACGACGCCAATTCCGGGGCCGATTGAGCCCGAGCCGAGCGCGATGCACCTTTTGTCCGGTCGACAGTCTCACCAGGATCAGGTTAGCCTCACCTAAGTTCCGCTCGGCTGCCGGTCATCGGTGCGCCTGGACTCCCCCTTTTCCCCACCCTCGACACGACGCCTCACCGGCGGCTGTCCCGCACGAACGGGAGTGACATGTCACAGGCTCTTCCTGGCGACGCACCAGTGATCCACGATCTGATCGGCATCGGCTTCGGGCCGTCGAACGTGGCCATGGCGATCGCGCTGAGCGAGCACAACGCGCGCGTCGGGAGGCAGGAGGCGGTCACCGCTCACTTCTTCGAGCAGCAGCCGGGCTTCGGTTGGCACCGTGGCATGCTCATCGACGACGCGACGATGCAAGTGTCCTTCATGAAGGACCTGGTGACGCTGCGCAACCCGTCCAGCGAATACAGCTTCCTCTGCTATCTGCAGAGCAAGGGACGCCTGATCGACTTCGTCAACCACAAGAACCTGTTCCCGCTCCGGGTCGAGTTCCACGACTACTTCGAGTGGGCCGCGGCGAAGGTCGACGACATGGTCTCCTACGGCCACCAGGTCGTCTCCGTCGAACCCGTCCTGCGCGACGGCGTGGTGGAGTACGTCGACGTGACGGCCCGGTCCGGCGACGAACTCGTCACGCACCGCGCCCGCAACCTCATCGTCGGCACCGGACTGCGCCCGGTGATGCCCGAGGGCGTCGAGCGGACCGACCGCGTCTGGCACAACTCGGACCTCCTGCGGAAGGTCGACGCCCTGGAGGGCACCGACCCCCGGCGGTTCATCGTGGTCGGCGCCGGCCAGAGCGCCGCGGAGAACGTCGCGTACCTGCACCGCCGCTTCCCCGCGGCCGAGATCTGCGCGGTCTTCTCGCGCTACGGCTACAGCCCGGCGGACGACAGCAGCTTCGCCAACCGCATCTTCGACCCGCAGGCGGTCGACGAGTACTTCACGGCGCCGGAGGACGTCAAGCGCCGGCTGATGGGCTACCACGGGAACACCAACTACTCCGTGGTGGACATCGACCTCATCGACGACCTGTACCGGCAGGCGTACCAGGAGAAGGTGCTCGGTGAGGAGCGGCTGCGCTTCCTCAACATCTCGCGCCTCACCGGCGTCGAGGAGAGCGCCGACGGGGTCCGCGCCACCGTCACGTCCCTGGTCACCGGCGAGGAGAGCGTGGTGGACGCCGACGTCGTCGTCTGCGCCACCGGGTACCTGCAGGCCGACGGCCTGGGCCTGCTCGGCGAGGTCGCCGAGCGGTGCCACCGCGACGAGCAGGGGCGCGTCCGCGTCGAGCGCGACTACCGCGTGGCGACCGACCCCGAACTGCGCTGCGGCATCTACCTGCAGGGCGGCACCGAGCACACCCACGGGATCACCTCGTCCCTGCTGTCCAACACCGCGATACGCGTCGGCGAGATCCTGGACTCGATCCTCGACCGCGACCTCAAGGGGGCGTCCGACGGGGCGCGGCCCGTCGCCGGGGCGGCCGGCGGCGGTGTGCCCCAGCCGGCCCGCTGACCGGACCCCCGGCCGTTGCCGTGTCCGTGGTGCGAAGGCGCCACCGGGCACGGCACCGGCATGTACGCAGCACGCAGCACGCACGAGAAAGGAACGCCCGTGGCCCTTCGTACGCGCGGCCGGGCCGGTGGCCCGGCCTCGGGCAGGGACGAGGTGCCCGGGCGGCCCGGTGCCCGGGCCCGGGTAGCCTCGGTCGACATGGGCACGACTACAGGTGAACGTCCGCCGCTGGTCAGGATCGTCGGGGTCCGGCGACGGCGGATCGCGGGGTTGGGGGTCGTCGTCGCGGTCCTCGTCATCGCCGCGGTGGTCTCCATCGCCGTGGGCGCACGCGCGTTGAGTCCCGCCGAGGTGTGGCACGGGCTGTTCTCGGGACCGGGCGGCGACCAGCAGGCGAGTGACATCCGGCTCATCGTGCAGACCGTACGGATACCCCGCACGGTGCTCGCCGTCGTGGCGGGCATCGCACTGGGCGTCGGTGGGGCGCTGATCCAGGGATTCACCCGCAACCCCATCGCCGACACCGGCCTGTTGGGGGTCAACACCGGTGCCTCGTTCGCCGTCGTGACGGCGATCTCCCTGCTCGGGCTCACCGACCCGTTCCAGTACCTCTGGTTCGCCTTCCTGGGGGCCGCACTCGCCGGTGTCGTCGTGTTCGGGCTCTCCAGCATCGGCCGGGGAGCCGGCAATCCGCTCACCCTCGCCCTGGCCGGGCAGGGGGTCACCGTGTTCCTCGCGGCGATGACGACCGCGGTCGCCCTGTCGGACAAGGCCGCCCTGAACGCCCTGCGGTTCTGGAACGCCGGCTCGGTGGCCGGTGTCCCGTTCCGCGTCATCTGGCCGGTGACCGCCTTCGTCGTCGTCGGTCTCGTCCTGGCGCTCGCCGTGCTGCCCTCCGTCAACCTGCTCAACCTGGGCGACGACGTGGCGCGCGGGCTCGGCGTGAACATCACGCTGATCCGGACCGTCGGCATCGTCGCCATCACCCTGCTCGCGGGCGCGGCCACCGCGGCGTGCGGTCCCATCGCGTTCCTCGGGCTGATGGTGGCGCACGTGGCCCGGTACCTGGCCGGGCCCGACTACCGCTGGCTGGTGCCGTACGCGGGTCTGCTCGGCGCGGTCGTCCTGTTGGTCTGCGACATCGTGGGACGCGTGGTGGTGCGGCCGGGCGAACTGGACGCCGGTGTCCTCGTCGCCCTCCTGGGCGCGCCCTTCTTCGCGGTCCTGGTCCTGCGAGGAAAGTTCAAGAACGCATGAACACAACCGTGGTGAAGCCGGCGGTGACGCCGGGTGTGCGGCTCGGCCGCGTGTCGTTCGTCTGGCGGCCCCGGGTCGCGCTCGTCACGCTGCTCCTGACGGCGGCGGCGTTCCTGGTCTTCTGCGTCTCCATCGCCGTCGGGGACTTCCCCATCGGCCTGCCGAAGGTCATCGCCTCGCTCGTCGGCGGGGGCGAGCAGGTCGACCGGTTCGTGATCATGGACCTGCGCATGCCGCGGGCCCTGGCCGGGCTCGTCGTGGGGGTCGCGCTCGGCGTGTCCGGAGCGCTCACCCAGTCCATCGCCCGCAACCCGCTGGCCAGCCCGGACATCCTGGGAATCACCGGCGGCGCCGGTGCGGTCGCGGTGTTCCTTGTGACGGTGTCGGGCGGGGCCGCGACCGCGGTCACCGGCTCCGTCGGGCTGTCCGGGGCGGCACTGGCGGGCGGTCTGCTCACCGGGCTCCTGGTGTACTTCCTGGCGTGGCGGCGCGGCGTCGACGGCTTCCGGCTCGTCCTCATCGGCATCTCGGTGAGCGCGGTGGCGCAGGCGATCACGACCTGGCTCCTCGTCACCGCCGACATCAAGGACGTGGCGCGGGCCCAGGCCTGGCTCGTCGGCTCGCTGGACAACCGGTCGTGGGACGAGGTGGGGGTGGCCCTGTGGGGGACCCTCGCCGTGCTGGCCGTCGTGGCCTGCGTCGCCTTCCAGTTCAAGCCCCTGCACTTCGGCGACGACGTGGCGGCGGGCCTCGGTGTCCGGTACTCCCTGGTGCGGGCGGTCCTGTTGCTGTGCGCGGTGCTGCTCGCCGGATTCGCGGTCAGCGCGGCGGGGCCCGTGCCGTTCGTGGCCATGGTGGCCCCGCAGGTGGCGATGCGTCTGACGCGGCACCCGACACCGCCCGTGGTGGCTTCCGGTGCCGTGGGGGCGCTGTTGCTGATCGGCTCGGACCTCATCGCGCGCACGGCTCTGCCGGTCACCCTGCCGGTCGGTGTGGTCACCGCCGCGGTCGGTGGCCCCTTCCTCATCTACCTCCTGGTGCGGGCCAACCGCCGCTAGGTGGTAGAAAGGTTAGGCAAGCCTAATAGAGGGGGAGTCATGGCCGTTGAGTACATCACCGCGATCGAGCCCGGGGTTGCCGACGTTCCGCGCCTCGCGGCCCGGGGCGTCACGGTCGGATACGGCGACCGGACCGTCATCGACGCCCTCGACGTGACGATCCCGCCGGGCGTGGTGACCACGATCATCGGCCCCAACGGGTGTGGAAAGTCGACCCTGTTGAGGACCCTGACGCGCCTGCTCAAGCCCACCGCGGGATCGGTCGTCCTGGACGGTGAGGACATCGCCCGGCTGCGGACCCGGGACGTGGCGAAGAAGCTCGGGCTGCTGCCGCAGTCGCCGGTCGCGCCGGAGGGCCTGACCGTGGCCGACCTGGTCGCCAGGGGCCGTCATCCACACCAGAGTTGGCTGCGCCAGTGGTCCTCCGACGACGTCTCCGTCGTCGAGCGCGCGCTGGCCCTGACCGGCGTCTCCGACCTCGCCGACCGCCCGGTCGACTCGCTCTCCGGGGGCCAGCGCCAGCGCGCCTGGATCTCGATGACGCTCGCTCAGGGCACCGACCTGCTGCTGCTCGACGAGCCCACCACCTACCTCGACCTGGCGCACGCCATCGACGTACTGGACCTCGTCGACGACCTGCACGAGTCGGGCTGCACGGTGGTGATGGTGCTGCACGACCTGAACCTGGCCACCCGCTACAGCGACAACCTGATCGTGATGAAGGCGGGTTCGGTCCTCGCCCAGGGCCACCCGCGCGATGTGGTGACCCCCGAGCTGCTGCACGAGGCGTTCGGTCTGCGGGCACAGGTCGTCCAGGACCCGGTGGGCGACCGCCCGCTGATCGTGCCGATCGGCCGCACCCACGTTCCGGGACTGGGCGGCTGACGCATACACGTACGGAAACTTAGGCTAGGCTCACCTTACTTACGCGGATTAAGGTGTGCCTGCCCCGATGCGGGGCCGCGGGCGGACCGTACGAAAGCAAGGGATTCCGGATGCTCCTCGACCGATCGACACCTATGAAGTCCTGGCGGCGGCTGGCGGCGACCGTGTCCGTCGCGGCCCTCGGCGCGGGGCTCCTGGCCGGGTGCGGTTCCGACTCGTCGGACAAGGGCGCGGACAGGAGCGACGGCGCCAACTCCGCCGCCTCCTCCGGTGCGTTCCCGGCCACCGTGGAGCACGCCTTCGGATCCACGAAGATCGACAAGGCACCCCAGCGGGTCGTGACCGTCGGCTACACCGACGACCAGGACGTCCTGGCGCTCGGCGTGAAGCCCGTCGGCATGGTCGACCAGTACCCGAACCCGGCCGGCCAGAGCCCCGACATCAACACGCAGTGGCCCTGGGTGAAGGACAAGTGGGGCAGCGCCAAGCCCGACGTCATCATGAACAACGGCGACGCGGGCCCCAACTTCGAGAAGATCGCGGCCCTTCGGCCCGACCTGATCGTCGCGGTCTACTCCGAGATCGACAAGACCGCCTACGACAAGCTCTCCAAGATCGCCCCGACGGTGGCCCGCACGAAGGCGGAGAAGGAGCCGTTCAGCGCTCCGTGGCAGGACAACGCCCTCCACATCGCCAAGGCGCTCGGCAAGGCCGACGAGGGCAAGCAGATGGTGCAGGGCATCCAGGACAAGCTCGCCGGGGTCAAGAAGGCGCACCCCGAGTTCGCCAACCAGACCGCCGTCGCGCTGTCCTGGTACAAGAACTCCGTCACGCCCTTCACCACCAAGGACGTACGCGGCCAGCTCCTGAGCGGCATGGGCTTCAAGGGGCAGACCGAGATCGACAAGATCGCCGGAGCCGACTTCTCCACGCAGCTGTCCCCGGAGCGCATGGACCTGGTCGACGTCGACCGCGTTTTCGCCATCAACGACAAGGCCGACACGGACGCCCTCAAGAAGGACAAGCTCTTCTCCAACCTGAAGGTCTCCAAGGCGAACAAGGTCTCCTACCTGCTCGACAGCGAGGGCCCGGCGGCCGGCGCGGCGATGTCGCAGGCGACCCTGCTCTCCCTGCCGTACGCGATCGACCAGCTCGTCAAGTCGGTCGGCTAGGCGTGAGCGCCACCGACACACGCGTCGCCCCGGCCACCTTGCGCACGACGGGCGGCCGTGAGGCGGCCCGGTGGGTCGTGGCCAACTGCCGCGACATGCCCTGGCTGACGACCGCCACCGTGCTGAGCACGGTGGCGGGGGCGGCGCTCCAGATGCTCCCGGTGCTCCTGCTCGGCCGGGTGGTCGACGGGGTGACCGGGGGCCAGCCGCGTTCGGCCCTGGTCACGACGGGGGTGGTGATGGTGGCCGCCGCGCTGCTCGGCGCGGCGGCCACCGCCGTGTCCACCTACCTGATCGGACGGCTCGGCGCCGATCTGCTCGCCCAACTGCGCGAAGGGGCCGTCCGGGCCGTCCTCGGGATGCCCATCGCCCGGGTCGAACAGGTGGGCCGCGGCGACGTCCTGTCCCGGGTCGGCGACGATGTCGCCGTCCTGTCCAAGGGCATCCGGTCGGCCATTCCCACGGTGTTCTCCGCGGGCGTGCTCGTCGCCGTCGCCACGATCGGCATGTTCGGGCTCGACTGGCACCTGGGCCTCGCGGGAGCCTGCGCGCTGCCCGCCTACGCGCTGGCCCTGCGCTGGTACCTGCCCAGGTCCGCCCCGCTCTACCGCAAACAGAGGCTCGCCCAGGCCGATCGCGCGCAGGCGCTGATCAGTGGTCTGAACGGGATCGACACGGTGCGGGCGTACCGCCTCGAAGGCGCGTTCCGCGAGAAGGTGGCCGACGACTCGAAGCGGGTGCGGGACTACGGCATCGAGGTGTTCCGCTTCTTCGGCCGGTTCGTCGGCCGGGAGAACCGCGCGGAGTTCATCGGCCTGGTGCTGATCCTCGTGGTCGGTTTCGTGCTCCTGGAGACCGGTTCCGCGAGCCTCGGTGACGTGTCGACGGCCCCGCTGGTGTTCCACCGCCTGTTCACTCCGCTCGGCGCGATCATGTTCACCTTCGACGAGGCGCAGAAGTCGGGCGCCAGCCTGACCCGGCTCGTCGGGGTGCTGACCGAGCCGGCGGCGGAGCGTCTGGTCGGCCAGGCGGACTCCGCGCCGCGGGACGGCACTTCGTACCCGGTGACGGTCGAGGGGCTGACGTTCACCTACCCCGGGACGGACGAACCGGTCCTGCGGGACGTCGGGTTGTCCATCCCGGCCGGGGGTTCCCTGGCCCTGGTGGGGGCGACGGGCGCCGGCAAGACGACGCTGGCCGCGCTCATCGCCGGCATCGAGACCCCGGGGGCCGGTTCGGTGCGCATCGGGTCGACCGATCTCGCCGATCTGGACGAGGTCGGCGCGCGGGCGCTGGTGAGCGTGCTGACCCAGGAGACCCACGTCTTCTCCGGTCCGCTCGCCGACGACCTGAGGCTCGCCGCACCGCAGGCGAGCGACGCCGAACTCACCGCGGCCCTGCGCACGGTGGGCGCCGACGGATGGGTGGAGGCGCTGCCCGACGGGCTCTACACGACGGTCGGCGAGGGCGGTGAACGCCTCGACGGCATGAAGGTCGCCCATGTCGCGCTGGCCCGGCTCGTGCTGGGCCGGGCGCCGGTGGTGGTGCTCGACGAGTCGACCGCGGAGGCCGGCAGCGAGGGGGCCGCCGAACTGGAGCGTGCCGTTCAGGCCGCCTGCGCGGGCCGCACCACCCTGTTCGTGGCCCATCGGCTGACCCAGGCGATGGCAGCCGACCGGATCGCCGTGCTCGACGCGGGGCGGGTCGTGGAGCAGGGCACGCACGAGGAGTTGGTGGCCCTGGGCGGCCGTTACGCACGACTCTGGCGGGCCTGGAGAGAGGGTAGTTAGGTAACCCTAATTTAGGTTAGGGTTACCTTCGTGCCTTGGAAGGGTGTTGAGTCTTCAATGATGGAACCGAGCGCTCGTCTCGTGCTGTTCTCTCCCGCGCGGCTGGCCGATGTGCGCCGGCGTCTGGGCGACTACTCCGACCGGACCGTCGCCGAGGCGGCCGCCATCGGTCTCGCCCACTGGGCGTCGGGCCGGAGCCCGGACGGCATGGACCTGACTCCCGGCACCCTGTTCGCGGACGTCCTCGACCGGGTCGGCAACGGCGTTGCCGCGAGCGGTGGTTGGCAGGTCGGCGAAGCCGCCCCCGACGGCATCCGCATCGCCGTGCCCGAGGGCGTCGAGCTCCGCGACGCCCAGCGCGCGCTCGACGACCTGGCCGACTTCCCGGACCGGCCCATCGCCACCATCGCCCCCTCGGGCCTGCCGGAGCGCCTGGCGGCCCTCGCCGGATGGAACGACACCGACGCGGACCGGGTCCGGCCGACCATCGTGGAGATGTTCCGCGAGCAGGTACGGCTCAGGCCCGACGCGGTCGCCATCGTGGACGAACACCGCTCGCTGACCTACCGCGAAGCCGCCGAGAAGTCGGCCCAACTGGCCCATCACCTCAGGGGACTCGGGCTCTCGGCCGAGCAGGTCGTCGGCATCTCGCTCGGCCGCTCGGCCGAGATGGTGCTCGGCCTGCTCGGTGTGCTCCAGGCCGGCTGCGCGTTCGTGCCGCTCGATCCCCAGTGGCCCGCGGCGCGCCGCGCCGTCGTCATCGACGACGCGCGGGTCGCGGTGCAGCTGAACGGCTCCGGCGAGCACGACCCGGCCGAACCGGCCGCCGTCGCCGTCGACCTCGACGACTGGCAGCACGGCGCCCACCCCGTCGAGGACCCCCAAGTCGCCGTCCACGGCGACGCGTTGGCCTACGTGATCTTCACGTCCGGCTCGACCGGCCGCCCCAAGGGCGCGATGATCCGGCACGAGGCGATCAGCGAGCGCCTGCTGTGGCAGGTCGACGAGATCCTGCACTTCGGCCACGACGACGCCTCGCTCTTCAAGGCGCCGCTGTCCTTCGACATATCCATCAACGAGATCTTCCTGCCGCTGGTGTGCGGCGCCCGGCTCGTGATCCTGCGCCCCGGCGGCGAGCGCGACCCGCACCACATGCTGAGCGTGATCGCCGAACAGCGCGTCACCTTCACCTACCTCGTGTCGTCGATGCTCGACGTCCTCCTGGAGATCGCGGGCGACTCCGACCGCCTCGACAGCCTGCGGCACGTGTGGTGCGGCGGCGAGGTGCTCACCCCCGAGCTGTACGAGCGGTTCCGCACCCGGCTCGGCATCCCCATGTACCACGGCTACGGTCCCGCCGAGACGACCATCGGCGTCTCCCACGTCATCTACCGGGGCCGGGCGGAACGCCTGTCGACCTCGATCGGCCGGGCCAACCCCAACACCCAGCTGTACGTCCTGGACGACGAGCTGCGCCCGGTCCCGACCGGAGTCGGCGGCGAACTCTACGTGGGCGGCTTCCTGTTGGGGCGCGGCTACGTGGGCGCCCCGGGACTGACCGCGTCACGGTTCGTCGCCAACCCCTTCGCGAACGACGGATCGCGGCTCTACCGCACCGGCGACCTGGCCCGGTACGCGCCGGACGGCTCGCTCGACTTCCTGGGCCGGGCCGACAACCAGGTCAAGATCCGCGGCATGCGGCTCGAACTGGAGGACGTCGAGGCCGGTCTCGCCGAGCACCCCGGAGTACGGCACACCTGCGTCGTAGCCCGGAAGAACAGCGCCGGCGGCACCTACCTCGTCGGATACGTGATCCCGGCCGCCGGGCACGAGAACCTGCGCGCGGAAGAGGTCAAGGCCTGGGCCGCCGGCCACCTGGTGGAGTACATGGTGCCCGCCCACGTCGTCGTGATGCGGGAGTTCCCACTCACCGCGAACGGCAAGCTGGACCGGCGCGCGCTGCCCGAGCCCGAGATCGTGACGGGCTCCTTCGTGCGGCCCTCCACCGACGACGAGCGGGCCGTGTGCGAGGCCGTCGCCGCCGTGCTGCGCCTCGACGAAGTCGGTGTCGACCAGGACTTCTTCCAGCTCGGCGGGGACAGCATCCTCGCCATCTCGCTGCTGAGCGCGCTGCGCGAGGCGGGCCTCTACGTCAGCGCGGGCCAGATCTTCGCCAACAGCGTGCTCGGTGCGCTGGCGGCGGTCGCGAGCCGCGAGGACGTGAGCGGGGTGGACCACGCCGACGTCGCCACCGGCCCCGTCACCGGCTCGCCCATCGTCCAGTGGCTCGGCGAGAACACCGACGCGGTCGACGGCTTCGTCCAGTCCGTCGTCCTGAACACTCCGGCCGACCTCACCGCCGACACCCTCGACGCCGTGCTCACCGCCGTCGTGACCCGCCACGACATGCTGCGCGCCCGGCTGGTGCGCGGGGACCGCTGGAGCTTCGACATCCCCGAGGCCGACACGGCCACGGCCGGCTGGCAGGAGAGCGACCGTCCGCTCGACGCTTGCGTGGCCCTCGCGACCGACGCGCTCGCCCCGGACGACGGCGTGATGCTGCGGGCCGTCTGGCGCCGCGCGGCACGCCAACTCGTCGTCGTCGTCCACCACGTGGTGATCGACGGGGTGTCCTGGCGCGTCCTGATGGACGACCTCGCCACGGCCTGGCGCCAGGCGGCCGCGGGCGAAGCGATCGAACTGCCCCCGGTGGGCACGTCGTTCCGGCGCTGGACCCAGCTCCTGGAGAGCGCGGACTTCGCCGCGGACCGCGCCCACTTCGAGCGCCCGCTGCCCGGGCCGGACGCACCGCTGGGCAGGCGGGCGCTGTCCGGGGCCGACACGGTCGAGCGGGAGCGACAGCGGACCTTCACGGTCGGCCCCGACCTCACCGCCGCGCTGCTCGGCGAGGTCCCGGCACGGTTCCATGCGGGAGTCAACGACGTCCTGCTGACCGCACTCGCCGTCACCCTCGCCCGCTGGCGCCGCGACCGCGGCCAGGACCAGACGTTCGCGCACATCGAGCTGGAGGGCCACGGACGCGAAGGCCGCCACGTGGCGGGAACCGCCCGCGTGGAGCCGGACCTTTCGCGCACCGTCGGCTGGTTCACCACGCTGTTCCCGGTGACCGTGGACCCCGGCACGGCTCACGACTTCACCGCCCCCGGCTACCTGGCCGGCGCCCTCAAGGCGGTCAAGGAGGACCTCGCCCGCGTGCCGAGCAACGGCGTCTCCTACGGCGCCCTGCGCCACCTCGCCGACGCCTCCTTCGCCGCCCCCGCACCCCAGGTCCTCTTCAACTACCTGGGCCGCTTCGACGCGGGCGCCGCCGGGGACTGGCAACTGGCTGGCACCACCGGCCAGTTGGGCGAGAAGCGCGACCCGAGGATGCGCCTGCCGCGGCTCCTGGAGTTCAACGCGATCGCGGAACCCGCCGCCAGTGGCGCGTACGAACTCGTCACCACCGTCTCCTGGCCCGAGGGAATGTTCACCGACGAGGACGTGGAGACGCTCGGCGGGTACTTCCGCGACGCCCTCGCCGGACTCGCCGCGCTCGACCAGGGCGGCCACTCGCCCAGCGACTTCCCGCTGGTGCGGCTGACCCAGGCCGACGTCGACGCCCTGGACGGCCCCGAACTGCGCGACGTCCTGCCGCTGACCCCGCTCCAGGAAGGCCTGTACTTCCACTCGGTCTTCGACGACGACTCCGCGGGCAGCTACGTCGAGCAGCAACTCCTCACGCTGGAGGGCGAGCTCGACGCCGGCCGGCTCCAGGCCGCGGCGGCCCGCCTGTTCGCCCTGTACCCGAACCTCGCCGCGCGGTTCGTCGCGCTCGCCGACGGCCGGGTCGTCTCCGTCCTGGACGGCGGCGCGAAGACACCCTTCACCCTCCACGAGCGCCCCGGCATCACCGACGCGGAGATCCGCGACCACGCCGAGCGCGACCGCCGGGCCGGCTTCGACCTGGCCACCGGCCCGCTGATGCGGTTCACGCTGTTCACCGACCCGGAGGCGGGCCGCGCCGTCCTGGTGCAGACCGTGCACCACCTCATCGCCGACGGCTGGTCGGTGCCGCCGATGCTGCGCGCGCTGCTCGCCGAGTACCACGCGCCGGGGACCGTGTACCCGGTGGGCGGTTTCGCCGACTACGTCGGCTGGCTCGCGGGCCGCGACGCCGACGAGAGCGACCGGGTGTGGGCCGCCGAGCTGGCGGAGCTGCCGGGACCCTCCCTCGTCGCCAAGGAGCACACCCCCTCCGACCGGTTCGCCGACACCTGGGTGGAACCGGCGGACGACATCGACGCGGCCGTCCGCTCGGCCGGTGTGACGCTGAGCGTCGCCGTGCACAGCGCCTGGGCGCTGACCCTGGGCGGCATCCTCAAGTCCGACGACGTGGTGTTCGGCTCCACCGTCTCCGGCCGTGACGCGGACGTGCCCGGCATCGGCGACATGGTCGGTCTGTTCATCAACACCGTTCCGCTGCGCGCCCGTTGGGGCTCCGCCACCACGGCGCGCGAGCTGCTCGCCTCGGTGCGCGAACACCAGGGCGCGGTCCTGCTGCACCAGCACGTCTCGCTCGCCCGGATCGGCCGCCGGGCCGGTGTCGGCTCCCTCTTCGACACCCTCGTGGTGTTCGACGTGGCGACCGACGTCACCGCCCTGCGCAGCCCCGGCGACACCCTGGCCGTCACCGCACTCGTCAACGAAGGAGCCCCGCACTACCCGCTCACGCTGGTCGTGGAGCGCACCCTCGACGGACGGCCCCGGTTCAACCTGATCTACGACGGCGAACTGCTGCGGGAGAGCGGCGCGCAGGACATCCTGCGCCGGTTCTCGGACACCCTCACCGGCCTCCTCGGCCGGCCCGACGCCCCGGCCGCCGACCTGGTGCCCCAGGGCGCCAAGGCCCCGGCGCCGATCACCCCGGTCACCCTCGGCGGCCTGTTCGACGCCGCGGCACGCCGGAACCCGGCCGCCACCGCCGTCACCCAGTGCGCCCTCGACGGCACCACCCGGTCGCTGACCTACGCCGAACTGGCCGCCGCCAAGGACGAGTTGGCCGCCGCCCTGCGCACGGCCGGAGTCCGCCCGGGCCGCCGGGTCGCCGTCGCGGTCCCGCGCACCATCGAGCAGGTCGTCGCCCTGGTCGCGATCGTCAGCGCGGGCGGCGCGTACGTACCGCTCGACACGGCGTACCCGGACGAGCGCCTTGAGTACGTCCTCGCGGACGCCGCGCCGCAGGTCGTCCTCGTCGACCCGGAGCAGCGCGAACGCTTCACGGGGCTCCTGGCGAAGGCCGGCGTCCCGGCCCGGGTCCTCGTGCAGGGCGACGAACTGCCGCAGGACACCGAGGAGGCCCCGACGCCCCCGGCCACCTGGCACGACCCGGCGTACGTGATCTACACCTCCGGTTCGACCGGCCGGCCCAAGGGCGTCGTCGTCCCGCACTCCGGCGTGGTGACCCTGCTCGCCAACACGGCGCCGGACATGGACTTCGGGCCGGCCGACGTGTGGGTGCAGTTCCACTCGTACTCCTTCGACTTCGCGGTCTGGGAGCTGTGGGGCGCCCTGGTCCACGGCGGCGAACTGCTCGTGCCCGACTACGGGTTGACGCGTTCCCCGGTGGACTTCCGCCGTCTCGTGCACGAGCGCGGCGTGACCGTCCTCAACCAGACCCCCTCCGCCTTCTACCAGTTCGTCGAGGCCGACCGGCTCGCCGCCGAACCCCTCACCCGGCTGCGCCGCGTCGTCTTCGGCGGCGAGGCCCTCGACCTCGGGCGCCTGCGCGGCTGGGTCGAGCGGTACGGCACCGGCTCGCCCGAGCTGGTCAACATGTACGGGATCACCGAGACCACCGTGCACGTGACCCACCGGGTCCTGACCGACGACGACTTCGGTCCCGGCGACGAGGTCAGCCCCATCGGAGGCGCCCTGCCCGGCCTCGTCACCCATCTGCTCGACGACCGGCTGGTGCCGGTGCCGCCGGGCCAGGAGGGCGCCATCTACGTGGCCGGCGACCAGGTGTCGCTCGGCTACCTGGGCCGCCCCGGCCTGACCGCCGGCCGGTTCGTGGCGAACCCGTTCACGAACGACGGAAGCCGGATGTACCACACGGGCGACCTCGCCCGCCGCACCCTCGACGGGGAGCTGGAGTTCACCGGCCGCGCCGACGACCAGGTACAGCTCAAGGGCTTCCGCATCGAGCTCGGCGAGGTCGAGTCCGCGATCCGGGACCTGGCGGGCGTCGTCGACGTGGCCGTCACCGTCGCGGACAGCGGCGACCACCTGGTCGCGCACCTCGTGGGCGAGGTGCCCGGCGAGCTCTCCGTGCTCCTTGCCGAGAAGCTGCCCGTGCACATGGTGCCGGGCCGGGTCCTGCCGGTGGACGCGCTGCCGCTGACCGTCAACGGCAAGCTGGACCGCAAGGCCCTGGTCGCGCGGGCCGCGCGGGAGGAGACCCCGGTGGCCGTCACCGACTCCGTCCTGTCCTCGCTGGTCGGCATTTTCGCCGAGACGCTGAGCCACGGGGGCGCGGACGCCGACACCGACTTCTTCGGCGCCGGCGGCGACAGCATCGTCGCCATCACCGTGGTCAACCGGGCCCGGGCGCTCGGCCTGCCGATCGCGCCCCGCGACGTGTTCCTGCACAAGACCCCGCGGGCGCTCGCCGCGCTCCTCGGCACCCGCGCCCCGCAGCCGCCCTCGACCCCGTCCGCACCCGAGCGCGCGCGCCGGGAGGACGGCCCGTTCCCGGCGACGCCGATCATCCTGCGCCAGCGCGAACTGGGCGGCTCCCTCGACCGGTTCGCCCAGGCGCGGACGCTGGAGCCGGCCGAGGGCACCACACCCGCCGCCGTCGAGCGGGCGGCCGCGGCGCTGCTCGCCGCTCACCCCGCCCTGCGGATGCGGCTGACCACGGAGCACGGCGTGTGGTCCCTGCGCACCGAGCGGGACCGTGCGGCCGTCCTGCTGCGACCGGACACGGCCGACGCCGGGGCCGCGGCGAACGAGGCCGCGGGATCGCTCGACCCCGAGTCGGGGAACGTCATCGCGTTCTCCTGGCTCGCGGCGACCGGCACCCTGGTGATCACCGTGCACCACCTCGCGGTCGACGCGGTGTCGTGGCTGATCCTGCTCGACGACATGGCGGCCGCACTGCGCGGCGAGCCCCTGGCCCCGGCGACCACGTCCTACGCCGAGTACGCCGAGGCGCTGACCCTGCGCTCCGCCGACGCCGACGGCCTCGGCCACTGGATCGCCACCCTCCAGGCACCCCCGCTGCTCCCCGCGGTGAGCGGCACGCTGCGCGAGCGGACGGTGGTGCTCGGGTCCGAGGCCGGCGACCGCGTGACGCGGACCGCGCCCACCGCCCTCGGCATCGCGCCGACCGAGCTGCTGTGCGGCGCGCTGCGCGCCGCCCTGACCGAGGTCCAGGAAACCCCCACCGATCTGGCGATCGAGCTGGAACGCCACGGCCGGTTCCCGGTGCTCGGACACCACGACTACACCCGCACGGTCGGCTGGTTCACCGCCATCGCGCCCGTCCGGCTCAGCGCGCACACGGACCCCGTGGCCGCCGCCCGCGAGCTCGCCGAGCGGCAGCCCGACGAGGCCGGACACCTGGCCTACGGCCGGCTGCGCCACCTCAACGCGCAGACGGCGCCGCTCCTTTCGGCCCGCCCGCAGGTGCTGTTCAACTATCTCGGCCGCGGCGGCGAATCGGATGTGCCGCACATCACCGGCGGCGACCAGGGCAGCCCGTACGCCGTCGAGGTCAACGCCTGGACGGACGCGGCCACCGGCAGCCTGCACGCCACCTTCACCCTCGCCGAGGAGATTCCCGACGCGATCACCGCGCACTGGCTGCGCGCCCTGGAGACCATCGCGGACTCGGCCGTGACGGCCGAGCGCACCGCGCCGGTCACCCCACTGCAGCGGGGCCTGTACTTCCAGGCCCAGATGGCGGGCTCGGCCGGCCACTACGTCGCGCAGAGCTACTTCGCCTTCGACCGGCGCCTGGACACCGACGCGCTGGCCGAGGCCATGGCCGCCGTGATCGCCCGGCATCCGGTGGTCGGCGCGGGCTTCCTCACCGACGACGACGGCAACCCGGTCCAGGTCCTCAAGGCCGGCCGGCGGATCGACGTCCACACGGTGGAGCTGTCCACCGAAGCGGACGTGGAGGCGCTGCGCGTCCGCGACCGCAACAGCGGCTTCGACCCGGCCGAACCGCCGCTGATCCGGCTCACCGTGATCAGGCTGCCGGACGGCCGCGACGGCCTGCTGCTCAGCTACCACCTGCTGCTGTGGGACGGCTGGTCCCGCGAGATCGTGCTGCGCGACCTCTTCACCGCGTACGAGGCCGTCCTCGCCGGCGAACAGCCGGACACGCATCCGGCCACGCCCGGGTTCGAGGACCACGCCCGGGCGGTCGCCGCCAGGGACCAGGCGGCCTCGGAGCGGTTCTGGGCCGAGCACCTGGCCGGACTCCCGGGCCCGACCCTGCTCGCCGGACCGTCGCCCGCCCTCTCCGACGACTTGCCGCCCGCGCTCGTGCACACCCTCTCCGCCGAGCAGTCACAGCTGCTGCGGGAGGCGGCCAAGGCGCACGGCGTCACCCTGAACTCCGTCCTGACCGGCGCCTTCGGGCTGCTGCTCGGCGCTCACACGGGCCGCAGCGACGCGGTGTTCGGCGTGACGGTCTCCGGCCGCGAGGGCGAGGGCCTGTCCGACATCGTCGGCGTGCTGCTCAACACCGTGCCGATGTGGACACGGGCGCGGCCCGACGACACCGTCCGGGACTACCTCGCGGCCGTACAGACGGCCCGCGTCGAGGCGATGGAGCACGAGCACCTCGGGCTCGGCGAGATCCAGCGCGCCGGCGGCCACGACGTCCTGTTCGACAACCTCTTCGTGCTCCAGAACTTCCTGGACATGGACGCGTTCGCCGAGATGAACGCCCGTCACGGCATCACCGCGGTGAAGTCCGACGACTCCACGCACTACCCGTTCACCTGGGTCGTCACCCCAGGCGAACGCCTCACCGTCAAGCTGGAGCACCGCCACGGCGACGGCGTCGGTGCCCGCCGGCTCCTCGACGACTACGTCCGCGTCCTCGGTGACCTCGCCGGTTCGTCCGGGCCGGTCGGCGCGCTGCGGGGCCTGGGGCCGGTGCCCGAGCCCGCTGAGCGCACGGACATCGGCACGGACACCGTGGTCGACCGATTCGACCTGGCGGCCGACCGGGCGCCCGCACGCACCGCGCTCGTCTCGCACGGCCGGAGCATGACCTTCGCCGAACTCCAGCGTCGCAGCCGCCAGTTGGCGGGTGTGCTCGCCGCTCGCGGCATCGGCCCCGAGCGGACCGTGGGGCTCGCGATCCCGCGTTCGCTGGACTCGATCGTGGCGCTGTTCGCGGTGCTGCGCACCGGAGCCGCCTACGTACCGCTGGAGCTCGACCACCCCGACGAGCGGATCGCCGCGATCGTCGACGACGCCCGCCCGGATGTGGTCCTCACGGTCAGTGCCGTGTCGCCGCGTCTGACCGGCGAGCTGATCGAACTGGACCGCCCGCTGCCGCAGGCCGAGCCGCTCACGACGTTCGCGCCGGACGACCCGCGGCGCCTTCGCCACCCGGCGTACACGATCTACACCTCCGGTTCGACCGGGAAGCCCAAGGGCGTCGTGACCGAGTACGCCGGCCTCACCAACATGCTGATCAACCACCAGCGCCGCATCTTCGAGCCGGTGCTGGCCGAGCACGGCCACCGGATCTTCAAGATCGCCCACACCGTCTCCTTCGCCTTCGACATGTCGTGGGAGGAACTCCTGTGGCTCGCCGACGGCCACGAGGTGCACATCTGCGACGAGGAACTGCGCCGGGACGCGCCCGCCCTGGTCCAGTACTGCGGTGAGCACGGCATCGACGTCGTCAACGTGACTCCGACGTACGCCCAGCAACTGGTGGCGGAGGGCCTGCTCGACGACCCGGCCCGACGTCCCGCGCTGGTTCTGCTCGGCGGCGAGGCGGTCACCCCGGCCCTGTGGCGCCGGCTCGCCGACACCGAGGGCACGGTGGGCTACAACCTGTACGGCCCGACCGAGTACACCATCAACACGCTGGGCGTCGGCACGTTCGAGTGCCAGGACCCGGTGGTGGGCGTGGCCATCGACAACACCGACGTGTACGTCCTCGACCCGTGGCTGCGGCCCCTGCCCGACGGCGTCCCCGGCGAGCTCTACGTCGCGGGCGTCGGCATCGCCCGCGGCTACCTCGGCCAGCCGGCCCAGAGCGCCCACCGGTTCGTCGCGTCCCCCTTCGGCGAACCCGGCGAGCGGATGTACCGCACCGGGGACCTGGTGGTCCGCCGCCCCGACGGGAACCTGCTGTACCTGGGCCGTACCGACCAGCAGGTCAAGATCCGCGGACACCGGGTCGAACTCGGCGAGGTCGAGGCCGCGTTCGCCGCGCACCCGGCGGTGCGGTTCACCGCCGCCGTCGCGCAGCCCGACCCGCAGGTCGACGGCGCCCACCGGCTGGCCGCCTACCTCGTGCTCGACGACGGCGCCGACCTGGCGGAGATCGCCGCCGAGGTGGGCAAGCGGCTGCCGGACTTCCTGCGGCCCACGCACTACGCCCAGGTGGACAGCATCCCGCTCACCGTGAACGGGAAGGCCGACACCAAGGCCCTGCCCGAGCCGAAGCCGCTGGGCGCGCTGACCACGTCGGGTGAGCGCGGCCCGGAAACCGAGACCGAGGTCCTGGTCTGCGAGTACTTCGCGGAGACCCTGGACCTGGACGACGACGAGGTGAGTGCCGTGGGCGACTTCACGGCCCTCGGCGGACACTCCATGCTGGCCGTACGTCTGGTGGGGCTCCTGCGCCGGGAGTTCGGCCCGGTGATCACGATCCGTGATCTCTTCACCCTGCGAACCCCGGAAGCGATGGCCCGTCACATCGATGAGCACTCCTGACGTCCAGCGATCCCGCCCGGGATCCGACATCCTTCGGACGGCGATACGCCGCAACGTCGGCGCGATGGTCTGGGGCACCGTCCTCATGGGCCTCTACCAGGCCGGTGAGACCGCCTTCCCCATCGCGCTCGGCCAGATCGTCCAGCACACGCTGCGGGAGCGCAGCGCCGGATCGCTCGCCCTGGCCGTCGCGGCGCTCGCCGTGATCATCACGACCGTGTCCCTGTCGTGGCGGTTCGGCATGCGCATCCTGCAGAAGGCCAACACGACCGAGGCCCACCGCTGGCGGGTGCGGGTCGCGGCCTGCGGCCTCCAGCCGGTGGCCCGCAGAACGGGCCTGAAGTCCGGCGAGGTGCTGACCATCGCCACCGAGGACGCCGACCAGACGGCCGACATCGTCGAGGTGGTGCCGATCCTGATCAGCTCGATGATCTCGCTGCTGATCGCGGCGGTCGCCCTCGGCATGGCGAGCCTTCGGCTCGGGCTGCTCGTGATGGTGGGCACCGTGGCGATCCTCTCGGTCCTCAGCGTGATGTCCCGGCGCATCGGCAGCAGCACCAAGGAGCAGCAGGCCCGGGTGGCGCGGGCCGGTGCGAAGGTCGCCGACCTGATCACCGGCCTGCGCCCGCTGCACGGATTCGGTGGCAACCACGCGGCGTTCCGGTCCTACCGGAAGGTCAGCACGGAGGCCAAGGAGCAGTCGGTCACCGTCGCCCGGGTCAACGGCGTCTACGCGGGCACCGCGTTGGGGCTCAACGCGGTCCTCGCGGTCTCGGTGACCCTGACGGCCGGCTGGCTGGCCTTCGACGGGCAGATCGACATCGGGCAGCTGGTCATGGCCGTGGGCCTCGCGCAGTTCATCATGGAGCCGCTGAAGCAGTTCTCGGACATGCCCAAGTACGTGATGATGGCGCGCGCCTCGGCCGAGCGGATGGCCCTGGTCCTGTCCGCCCCGCCGGTGGCGGCTCCGGGCTCGGAGGACGCGGCCCCGGGCGGCGACCTGGAGATCGACTGCGTACGGTACGGGTCCCTGCAGGGGCTGAAGTTCCGTGTGCCGGTGGGCGAGTTCACGGCGATCGCGGCCTACCAGCCGCGTGCGGCGGCCGAACTCGCCTCCATCCTCGCGGTGCAGGTCCCGCCGGACGACTACGAGGGAGTGGTGCGGGTCGGCGGGCGACAGCTCTCGGGGCTCACGGTCGACTCGGTCCGCGAGCACATCCTGGTGAACCCGTACGACGGGGAGATCTTCGCCGGGACGCTCCGCTCGAACATCGACCCGTCGGGGACGAGCCGGACGCTGTCCGAGGCGGTCGAGGCGTCGATGCTGACCGACGTCGTCGCCCTGCACCGCGAAGGGCTCGACTACGAGGTGCGCGACCGCGGCTCGAACCTCTCCGGTGGCCAGCGCCAACGGCTGTCCCTGGCAAGGGCGTTGGCCGCCGACACGGACGTACTCGTGCTGCGCGATCCGACGACGGCGGTGGACGCCGTCACCGAGCAGCTCATCGCTCGCAACATCGCCGAGCTGCGCCGGGGCCGCACCACGGTGGTGATCACCAGCAGTCCGGCGCTGCTCGACGCGGCCGACCGCGTCCTCGTGGTGGACGACGGAGTCGTCACGGCGGAGGGCACCCACCGCAAGCTGCTGGCCACCGAACCGGCGTACAGCCTGGCCGTGACCAGGTGACCGGGTGAACCGGTGGCAACGGCCTGGGGGCCCGGCGATCGCCGGGCCCCCAGGCCGTTGCCCGTCGGGCGGTTCGCGTCCGTCAGGCCAGTGCCCAGGCGACGTCCCGGAGCAGGGCCTGCCGCCAGCCCGCCCGGTCGTGGCCGGCCGCGGACCGGGAAATCCGTACGGTCGCCCCGGACTTCTCGGTGAGGGCCTCGACGGCCTCGCAGTGCGGACGCATGCGCGTCTCGTGCTCGCCCAGGTCGAAGGCGATCCTCAGCCCGGCCGGTGCGGGGCGCTCGCGCAGCCGTGCGGCGATGGCACCGCCGGCCGGACCGCTCAGGGGATCGGGGAGGTCCTCGGCCCCCGGCGTCCACCAGAACGACCCCGACTGGCAGGCGACGCGGGACACCAGCTCCGGGAACTTGAGCGCCGCGTACAGCGCGCTCAGACCGCCCAGGCTCTGCCCGGCGACCACCAACGTGCCGGTGTCCGCGGGCACTTCACCGTCCGCCACCAGCGGCAGCAGCTCGTCCCGGATCGCCTCCCACCACTGCGGCCGGCACCCGAACTCGCCGAGCCGGTCCTTGGCGGGCACGAAGACCAGCGTGGCCGGGGGCATCTCGCCGGCCGCGAACGCGGCGTCGAACGCGGTCGTCGCCGGATGCAGATGGAGCCAGTCGTCCCCGTCGAGCAGCAGCACCACCGGTCCGCCGCCGCCGACCGGGTGCACCCGCACGGTCCGCCGCCCGCCGAGGCGTTCACTGGCCCAGCGGATGCGGGCCCGCGGCAGGGGCAGCACATCGGCCGGGCCGACGGCCGGCCAGTGCGGCTGGGGCGGGGCGTCCGGGGTGGCGGCGACGGACCGCTCGCCGCCGGCCCCGACCGGGTTGTACGGATCGGCGAACAGCCCCTCGTCCGTACGGAACTGATAGGTGACCCGCAGCCGGGCGGGCATGCGCACCTCCGCGTGCCAGCAGTCCGTGTCGCGCCACCGCACCAGCGGCACCGGAGCCGACCAGCTCTCGAACTCGATGACCGCGGGCGTGCCCCGCCACCGGAACAGAGCGATCCAGCCGCCGTCGCCGGACGGCACGCAGACGGGACCCGCCGACGCCCGGAACGCGTCGGCGGCGGGAAGGCCGAACCTGCCGAACGGGCCGTCCGGGCCGGCCGGGGAACCGGAAGGGCTCTCGGTCGTGTCCGGGCTCCCCGGGTGTGGTCCGGATGCGCGCATCGGTGTCTCCTTGTGAGGACGAAGGGGAAACGTTAAGCTCCTCAATTAGGTGAGCCTAACCTAAGCGTGGCCCGCCGCACGGCCGACCAGACCAACCATCCCCACGGGCACGGCTCTTGCCGCCCGGGTGCCCCTGCGCCCGGACGCACGGGCGAGCCCGCCGGGCTCCAGGAGGAACCCCCGCATGAGCACCAACCCGTTCGACGACGCCGACGGCCGTTTCCTGGTCCTCGTCAACGAGGAGGGCCAGCACTCGCTCTGGCCGTCCTTCGTGGAGGTGCCCGGCGGGTGGACGGTCGCACTGGGGGAGTCGACCCGCGACGCGTGCCTGGAGTACATCGAGTCGAACTGGACCGACCTGCGCCCCCGGTCCCTCGTGACCGCCACGGACGCCTGACCGGCAACGCCCGGCGCCGCGACGGCCGGTACGCCTGACACCTGTGGCCCCGGCGCCGTCCGGGGCCGCCCGCGACGGACGGACTTCGCATGCTGTGCACGAGGCTGACGAACGCGAACATCCTCACCATGGACCCCGGCCATCCGGTCGCCCGCGACCTGGGGATCTGGCGGGGCCGCATCGTGGGCCTGGACGAGGCCGTGACCTCGCTGCCCGCCCGCGAGGTCGTCGACCTGCGCGGCGCCACCGTGCTGCCCGGGTTCATCGACAGCCATGTCCACCTGGCGTGGGCCGGGTTGAAGCACAACGCCCCGAGCGTGGCCGCGTGCGAACGGGCCGACGAGGTGCTCGCCGTCATCGCGGAGGCGGCCTCGCGCACCGGGGCGCCCGGCGACTGGGTGGACGTGATGGGCTACGACCAGCGGGTCCTGGGCCGCCATGTGACGGCCGCCGAACTCGACGCGGCCAGTCACGGCCGCAAGGTGTTCCTGATGCACGACTCGGGCCACGGCTGCGTCGTCAACAGCGCGGTCCTGCGCCTGCTCCCCGCCGGCGTACCGCACCAGGACGGCTTCCTGGCGGAGGGCGCCATGGTCGCCGCCAGACGGCTCCGACTGCCCTACTCCCAGGCCGACATCGCCGACGCCGTCGAACGGGCGGCCCGGACCTGCCTCGCCGAAGGGGTGACCGCCGTCGCCGAGGCGGGCATCGGGGGCGGCCTGCTCGGCCACAGCCCGGTGGAGCTCGGCGCCTATCAACTACTGCGCGAACAGGGAAGGTTGCCCCTGCGCGTCCAGCTCATGGCGGCCGCGGACACGCTGCGCCCGCGCGACGCGCACGTGCGGGACGGACTTCCGCGCGCCCTGGACCTGGGGATGCGCACCGGGTTCGGGGACGAGTGGCTGTCGCTCGGAGCGCTCAAGATCTACACCGACGGCGGCATGATGGCCCGCACGGCCGCGCTCACCGCCCCGTACACGGGCATGGACCACACCGGCCAGTTGCAGGACGACCCCGAACGCCTGGGCCGGCTCATCGTGGACGGCCATCTGGCCGGCTGGCAGCTCGCCGTCCACGCCATCGGCGACCGCGCGGCCGACCTCGCGCTCGACGCGGTGGAGCGGGCGCAGCGGCTGCGGCCCCGGCCGGACGCGCGGCACCGGATCGAGCACGCCGGGCTGATCCGCCCCGATCAGCTGCCGCGCTTCGCGCGCCTCGGCCTCAGCGCGGTCGTCCAGCCGACGTTCCTGTACTCCTTCGGGGACGACTACGCGCGCGTGATGGGACCGGAACGGACGCCCTGGATGTACCGGGGCCGGAGCTTCCTGGACCACGGGGTGGGGCTCGTCGGCAGTTCGGACCGGCCCGTCACGGACGGCGCGCCGCTGCGGGCCGTCCAGTTCATGGTCGAGCGCGCCTCCGCCTCGGGCCTGTCGGTCGGCCCCGCGGAGGCGGTCACCGTCGAAGAGGCGCTCCACGCCTACACGGTCGCCGGCGCCCATGCCTGCCGGTGGGACGGCAGCGCCGGAAGCCTCGCCCCGGGGAAGCGGGCCGACCTGGTCGTCCTGGGGGACGACCCGCGGCGCGTCGACGTGTCCCGGATCGGCGGCATCGAGATCGTGGCCACCTTCGTCGACGGACGGGAAGCGACGGAGGCGGGGCAACTGTGAGCAGCCGGACGGACATCCTGGAACGTCTCGCCCCGCTGTGGGCGGAGCCCGCCGTCCCGGCGCGCTGGGTGATCTGGCACCGGCCCGGGGGTGAATCCCTCGTCTTCGACCGGGAGTTCAACATGCCGCTCGACGTGGACTTCGACCTGGACGACGTGGTC
This sequence comes from Streptomyces xanthochromogenes, assembly GCF_014650455.1. Classification (GTDB taxonomy): domain Bacteria; phylum Actinomycetota; class Actinomycetes; order Streptomycetales; family Streptomycetaceae; genus Streptomyces; species Streptomyces xanthochromogenes. Next base: position 301,370 of record NZ_BMUZ01000008.1, read on the forward strand.
CTGGGCGAGGTGCTGGGCCGGATGCGCGCGGCCGGAATCCCGGAGACCGACGTCTACCCCGGCCGTCCGTGCGGGTAGTCGGGGATGCGGCCTTCCGTGAGGGGGTCGCATGCTGACGCACCGTCACTTCTGCGCGTGCCGGATCGCACGGTCGAGTTGATCCATAAAGTCAGGTAAGGCTACCCTTACTTATACCGTTCCGCAGGGGCCGGCGGTACGCCGCCACCCGGACTCCGTCCGGCACTTCCCCGCGCCCGCGAACGGCGACCCGAGGAAGGAACGCCTTGACCACGGCCGCGCTGCCCCCTGCCGCCCTCGCCGCGCTGCCGCCCCGAGCCCCCGCCGTCCGTTGGCGCGGAGCCCCCGATTTCCTGGTGCGCCCGGCGCACGAGGACGACGGGCCCGCGCTCGCCGCCCTCTCCCGGCCGTTCGCCCGCGCGGGCGCGTTGCGCGAGCGCCCCCTCGCCGCGTACCTCTCCCGGGCGTCCGACTTCCTGGTCGCCCAGGCCCCCGACGGAACCCTCGAAGGGAGCCTCGGGCTGAGCGAACACGCCGCGGACGGCGTGCTCTACAACTTCTGCGTCGCCGCCCACCGGCAGGGCTCGGGCATGGGCGGCCGCCTCCTGCAGGCGGCGTTCGCCCGGGCGCGCGGCCGCGCTCTGACGATGCTGTTCACCGCGACGACCGGAAGCGGCCGGCTCTTCCTCGGCCACGGCTTCGTCCCCACCCGCCCGGACCTGGCCCCGGCCGCCTGGGCGCGCACCCTGGACCCCGACCGCAACGCACGCGTACTGGCGCGCACCCTGTAGCACGCCGAAGGGGCGGGCCCCGTGAGGGACCCGCCCCTGAACAGGCTCCGCGTCAGGGCGAGTTCAGGCCGCGTCTGCCGTCCCGTACGCGGCGTCGAGGATCGCGGGCAGCGCCGCCACCAGGGCGTCGGCGCGCTCCTCGGGCACATTGAGGGCGGGCGCCAGCCGGACGACTCCGGGCCCGGCCGCGTTCACAAGGAACCCGGCGTCCTGCGCGGCCCGTTGGACCCGAGCGGCGACCGGCTCGCCGAGCGCGATGCCCAGGAGCAGTCCCGCGCCGCGCACTTCGCGGACCAGCGGGTGCCCCAGATTCTCGATGCCGTCCCGGAGCCGCCCGCCCACCCGCGTGACATGGGGGAGCAGCCCCTCCTTCTCGATGGCTTCCAGAACGGCGAGCGCGGCCGCGCACGCGAGGGGGTTGCCGCCGAACGTGGAGCCGTGCTGACCGGGGGTCAGCAGCTCGGCGGCCGCGCCGAAGGCGACCGTGGCGCCGATCGGCAGGCCACCGCCGAGCCCCTTGGCGAGGGTGATCACATCGGGCTCCACGTCCGGCTCCGCCCGGTGCGCGAACCAGTGTCCCGTGCGGCCGATGCCGGTCTGCACCTCGTCGATCACGAGCAGGGTGCCGGTGGCCCGGGTGATCTCGCGAGCGGCCCGCAGATAGCCCGCGGGGGCCGGGACGACGCCCGCCTCGCCCTGGAGGGGTTCGAGGACGACCGCCGCGGTGCGTTCCGTCACGGCCGCGCGCAGCGCCTCCGGGTCACCGTAGGGAACGTGGGTGACCTCCGGGGGAAGGGGTGCGAACGGGGCCTGTTTGGCCGGCTGGCCGGTGAGGGCGAGCGCCCCCATCGTGCGGCCGTGGAAGCCGCCTTCGGCCGCGACGAGGTGGGACCGCCCGGTCCGCCGGGCGATCTTGAAGGCGGCCTCGACGGCCTCGGCGCCCGAGTTCGAGAAGAACACCCGGCCGGGCCTGCCGAGGAGGGCCACAAGGCGTTCCGCCAGTGCGACGGGCGGCTCCGAGACGAACAGGTTCGACACGTGCCCGAGCCGGGCGGCCTGGTCCGCGACGGCCGCGAGCAGGTCCGGGTGGGCGTGGCCGAGGGCGTTGACGGCGATCCCGCCGGTGAAGTCCGTGTAGGCGCGGCCCGCTTCGTCCCACACCGTGCTGCCCTCGCCCCTGACCAGGGCCAGTGGGGGCGTGCCGTAGTTGTCCATCATCACCGTGCGCCAGCGGTCGGTGAGCCCGGTCGTGCTGTCGGCGGTCACGCGCCGTCCTCCTTGTCGCCGGGCCCCTCGGACCCGGGTTCCTCGTCCGGCACCACCGTGGTGCCGGGTGCGTCCTCGGCGAACAGGCCGCGCAGCAGCGCGTGCGGCACTCGGCCGTCGAGGACCTGTGCCCGCCCGACCCCGGCCCGGACCGCGCGCAGGCAGCCCTCCATCTTGGGCAGCATCCCGCTCGCCAACTCCGGTAGAAGCGCGCCCAGTTCACTTACGTTGAGCCGGCCGATGACGTCGGTGCTGCGCGGCCAGTCGGCGTACAGGCCCTCGACGTCGGTCATGACCATCAGACGGTCCGCTCCGAGGGCCACGGCGAGGGCCGAGGCCGCCAGGTCGGCGTTGACGTTGTAGACCTGTCCGTCCTCGCCGCGGGCGACGGGGGAGACCACGGGGATGCGGCCCTGCTCCAGGAGCGTGCTGATCGTGGCGGCATCCACAGCCACGATGTCGCCGACCAGGCCGATGTCCACCGGCCGGCCGTCCACCACGGCGGCCCGGCGCACGGCTGTCATGGTGTGTGCGTCCTCGCCCGACAGGCCCACGGCGAACGGCCCGTGGGCGTTGATGGCCCCGACCAGCTCCCGCTGGACGCGGCCGGTGAGCACCATGCGGACGACGTCCATCGTCTCCGGCGTGGTCACCCGCAGCCCGGCCTCGAAGCGCACCTCCAGGCCGAGCCGGTCGAGCAGGGCGCTGATCTGGGGCCCGCCGCCGTGCACGACGACGGGGCGAAGGCCCGCGTGCCACAGCTCCACCACGTCCTGGGCGAACGTCCGGTGCAGCGCCGGGTCCACCATGGCGTTGCCGCCGAACTTGACGACGACCGTGCGGCCCTGGAGCTCCTCCGGCCACGCCACGTCCGACGCGTCCGGCACCGGCGCCGCGGCCGGTGTCCTCGGCTCCGCCGTCCCCGCCCCGCTCACGAGCTGTACGCGCTGTTCTCGTGGACGTACTCGGCCGTCAGGTCGTTGGTCCAGACGGTGGCCGATGAGCCGCCCGAGCGCAGGTCCACGGTGACCTGGATGTGACGGCCCGTCAGGTCGACCTTGTCGCGGGACTCGCCCTCGGCGCCGTCCCGGCACACCCACACGCCGTTGATCGCCACATCGAGGCGGTCCGGGTCGAAGACGGCCGTCGTGGTGCCGATGGCGGACAACACCCGTCCCCAGTTGGGGTCTTCGCCGTGCAGCGCGCACTTGAGGAGGTTGTTGCGGGCCACCGAGCGGCCCACCTCGACGGCGTCCGCCTCCGAGGCCGCTCCGAGGACCGTCACCTCGATCTCCTTGGACGCGCCCTCCGCGTCCGCCACCAACTGGCGGGCCAGGTCCTGGCACACGGCGTGCACGGCCGCGGTGAGCACCGCGGGCTCGGGCGCCACGCCCGACGAACCCGAGGCGAGCAGCAGCACGGTGTCGTTCGTGGACATGCAGCCGTCCGAGTCCACCCGGTCGAAGGTGGTGCGCACCGCCTCGCGCAGCGCCGTGTCCAGGACTTCGGCGCTCGTCTCGGCGTCCGTGGTCAGCACGACCAGCATGGTGGCCAGGCCCGGGGCGAGCATGCCCGCGCCCTTCGCCATGCCGCCCACCGTCCAGCCGTCGCCATCGGCCACCGCGGTCTTGTGGACGGAGTCCGTCGTCTTGATGGCGACGGCCGCGGCCTCGCCGCCGTCGGCCGAGAGCCGGTCCGCGACGGCGTCGATGCCGGCCGTCAGCCGGTCCATCGGCAGCCGCACCCCGATCAGGCCCGTGGAGCACACCGCGACCTCGTCGGGGCCGACGCCCACGGCCCGGGCCGTCCGTTCGGCCGTCAGCCGGGTGTCGTCGGCGCCGCCCGGTCCCGTACAGGCGTTGGCGCCACCGGAGTTGAGGACGACGGCGGATATCCGCCCGTCGGCGAGCACGCGGCGGGACCAGCGCACGGGCGCGGCCTGTACGCGGTTGGAGGTGAAGACACCGGCGGCGGCGCGGGACGGCCCCCGGTTCACGACCAGGGCGAGGTCGAGGTCGCCGGACTCCTTGAGGCCGGCGCTCACTCCGCCGGCGAGGAATCCCTGGGCGGCGGTCACACTCACGGGGCCACTCCATTCGTGGGCAGGCCGAGCCGTTCCGGCAGGCCGAGGGCGATGTTCATGCTCTGCACCGCGCCACCCGCGGTGCCCTTCGTCAGGTTGTCGATGGCGCTCACGCAGATCAGCCTGCGGGCGTCGGGGTCCACGGCGATCTGCACCTGGGCGCTGTTCGAGCCGAGGACGGCGGCGGTGGACGGCCATTGGCCCGGCGGCAGCAGCCGTACGAACGGCTCGTCGGCGTACGCGGCCTCGAACACCTCGCGCACCTCGTCCTCCCGGCAGGCGACTCCCGGGCGCAGCCGGGCCGAGCAGGTGGCGAGGATGCCCCGGGGCATGGGCGCCAGGGTCGGGGTGAAGGACACCGTCACGTGTTCGCCCGCCGCGAGCGACAGGTTCTGGACCAGCTCCGGGGTGTGCCGGTGGCCGCCGCCGACACCGTACGGGCTCATGGACCCCATCACCTCGGAGCCGAGGAGGTGCGGTGCGGGCGAGCGCCCGGCGCCCGAGGTCCCGCTGGCGGCGACGATGACGGCCTCCGGTTCGACCAGGGCGGCCGCGTGGGCGGGGAACAGCGCGAGGGTGGCCGCGGTGGGGTAACAGCCCGGCACCGCGATGCGGGAGGTTCCCTTCAACTCGGCCCGTGCCCCCGGCAGTTCGGGAAGACCGTACGGCCACGTCCCGGCGTGTGGCGAGCCGTAGAACCGTTCCCACGCGGCCGGGTCGCGCAGCCGGAAATCGGCGCCGCAGTCCACCACGAGCGTGCCGGGGTCCAACTCCGCCGCCAGGGCGCCGGATTGACCGTGGGGGAGAGCCAGGAACACCACGTCGTGGCCGCGCAGGGAGTCCGCGGAGGTGTCCAGCAGGAGCCGCTCGGCGAATTCCGCCAACTGCGGCTGTACGGAGCCGAGTCGGCGGCCCGCGCTGGAGTGGGCGGTCACCGCGCCGACCTCCGCCCCGGGGTGCGAAGCCAGCAGGCGGAGCAGTTCCCCGCCCGCGTAGCCGCTGGCACCGGCCACCGCGACCCGTACGGTCATGTTCTTCCATTCTCTGTGTTCGCGGACGCAGGAGCGCGGCAGCGGCAGCCCACCCGCATAACTTAGCCAAGCCTAACCTAATACGGCATGCCTGTACGGCCCATCGGAGGGGGCAACGGTTCATCCGGCCCACCGCGCGTCGGGCCCCCGTGCGACGGCCTTGGCGGTGTCGAGGGGCCGGACACCGCGAGCCCGGTCGCTCGCGGGCGCCGGCGCCGGGTCAGGTGGCCCGGCTCCGCGCCGAGGACGGGCGGGGCCGGGCGCACGGGGGAGCCGTGAGGAGCCGTCGGACCTGCTCGCCGGCCTCCGCCGGGTCGTGGGCCGGGGCCGGGAAGGGGAAGCGCAGGTCGCAGTGGCCCCGGCGGTATTCGCAGCGCACGGTGATGCCGTGGCGGTCCAGGGCGAAGGGGGCCGCGCGCAGGACGCCGGACGGCAGGTGTGCCCCGGCGCGGACCACCAGCTCGGACACCAAGTCCTCGTGGGCGTCGGCGAGATGCGTCAGCATGTCGGCCTCCTCGACGGCGAGCGGATCGGGTTGGGCGAGGGCGACCTCGTCGAGCCCGACCTCGACCGGTCCCGCCGGAGTGCGCAGCGTCACGCGCGCGGCGTCGAGGCGAAGCCGCCCGTCGATGCGGCCCGGCCGCTGAGGGGTCAGCCAGCCGGAGACCGTCACCCGCGCCCGCACCCGGTCACGGATCGCGGTCGCCGCGACATCGGTGAAGTCGAGCAGCGCCGCGAGGCTGCCGCGCGGCGCGGTGGCGACGTGGGCGGTCAACGGGCTGTCCGCCGGGGGGTGAAGGGAGATCCGGCCCCTCGCATCGACCGCGTGCATGCCGATCAGGTCGTAGCACTGCGCCTGGGTGACGAGGGACAGGGAAGCGGCCTGGGCCAGCACGGAGCGGACGCGCTCGGCGGCGGTCGGCTCGGTCGGCCCGGCATCTGCGGCAGCACTCACGGCAACTCCTCACGGCATGGGCCGAGGCCCCGTAACTCGTAACTCAGGTAAGGCTAACCTAACTTTCATGGGGTGGTGCGTCCAGGGGGGACGGTGCTTGGGGGAGGGGCGCGGAGGGATGCGGGGCGCTCGCGCGGGGGAGGACGTCGGCCATGGTCCCCACGTAGGTCGTCCCGTGGCCGCAGCTCGTGACCGCAACCGCTCACGGACCTGATCGCCCCTCCCGTTTGGCAGGGAAGAAGCCGTCACGGTCACCTTCTTGTAGACCGAACCGGTGGGTGCGGGCTTGGGCGATGACGTCTTGGGGCGGTCGGGGTTCTCGAAGATGATCACCTGTCCCGGGAAGGTGGGCATCTTCCGGATTCGCTATTCCGGCGCGGTGAGTTCGTCGTCCACTCCTAGGCCGGCCTGGTGGACCGCCGCTTCGCAGAACTCCCGAGGGGGGCAGTACTGGTGCTCCATGATGTAGTGGAGCACCAGAGTGGGGGCCGCGTAGACAATCCCGTCCGTGCCCTCGACGTGCACCTCGGCGGAGCCGAGGAACAGCTCCTTCGGACCTCTGTCCCCTCCGGGAACAGAGGGTCCGAGCGCCTGGCAGAAATCGCACCGGTGGTAGCCACGCATCTGATTCTCGGGATGAGCGCAGAGGACTTTCAGCGCGTCCACCACGACGTCCGCCACGAGCCCTTTCTGGTACTCGTGCCGACTGGAGAGCCACCCAACGTTCACCGTCCCACGCTCGGACGGCTCGTAGGTGTAGGGGGAGAGGTCTGGGAAGTAGGTCATGATGCTTTCCTGGCGCAGAGGATCACAGCGGTCACGGCAGATTGCGATGTGGACCGGCCCCATGGTGGGCTGGAGGTACGTCACTGAGGAGAGTGTCCTTGCTCGCGGTGATCGAGCCGGACATCATTGCCAGGTCGGCGCCGGGCTTCACGGTGCACATGGAGCAGTTCGCGCCGGTGCCGGTCACGCTGCCCTGGAACGCATCGACTCCGGCCGAGATGCCGGTGAAGGCCAAGCACCGACGGCCGAGGACCTACAGCCTCTTGGCGACGGGACGCGAGCGGAAGGCCATCAACCGAAACTACTTCAACTCCTACGTGCGGAAGCCCGCTCTGGCGGCGGCAGGTGTGATCGCCGCGCTGGACGAGGGCAGCGCTGAGAGTGCTCGCGTGGGGGAGCCGTCCCGGAAGCGGGGATGCCGCCGCACCCCTCCCTGGCCCGCCGAAGAGCGGTGCAGGCGGGGTGCGGCGGCATCGTGGTGTCAGATGTCGCGGAAGATCTCGATCTGCGCGCCCACCGAGTTGAGGCGCTCGGCCAGGTCCTCGTAGCCGCGGTTGATGACGTACACGTTGCGGAGCACGGACGTGCCTTCGGCGGCCATCATGGCGAGGAGGACCACCACCGCCGGGCGCAGGGCCGGGGGGCACATCATTTCGGCGGCGCGCCAGCGGGTCGGGCCCTCCACCAGGACCCGGTGCGGGTCGAGGAGTTGGAGGCGGCCGCCGAGGCGGTTGAGGTCCGTGAGGTAGATCGCGCGGTTGTCGTACACCCAGTCGTGGATGAGCGTCTTGCCCTGGGCCGCCGCCGCGATCGCCGCGAAGAACGGCACGTTGTCGATGTTGAGGCCGGGGAACGGCATCGGGTGGATCTTGTCGATGGGCGCCTCCAGCTTGGAGGGGCGCACGGTGAGGTCGATCAGCCGGGTGCGCCCGTTGTCGGCGGCGTACTCGGCGGTGCGGTCGTGGTCGAGGCCCATCTCCTCCAGGACCGCGAGCTCGATCTCCAGGAACTCCACCGGCACCCGGCGGATCGTCAGCTCGGACTCGGTGACGACGGCCGCCGCGAGCAGGCTCATCGCCTCGACCGGGTCCTCGGAGGGCGAGTAGTCGACGTCGACGTCGATGTCGGCCATGCCGTGCACGGTCAGGGTGGTGGTGCCGATGCCCTCGACCTTGACGCCGAGCGCCTCCAGGAAGAAGCACAGGTCCTGGACCATGTAGTTGGAGGAGGCGTTGCGGATGACGGTGACGCCGTCGTTGCGGGCGGCGGCGAGCAGCGCGTTCTCGGTGACGGTGTCGCCGCGTTCGGTCAGCACGATCGGGCGGTCGGGCGCGGTGCGCGACACCTCGGCGTGGTAGATGCCCTCGGTGGCCGTGATGTCCAGGCCGAACCGGCGCAGCGCGATCATGTGCGGCTCGATGGTGCGCGTGCCGAGGTCGCAGCCGCCGGCGTAGGGCAGCCGGAAGCGGTCCATGCGGTGCAGCAGCGGGCCGAGGAACATGATGATGGAGCGGGTGCGGCGGGCGGCCGCCGCGTCCATCGCGTCGAGGTCGAGCTCGGCCGGCGGCACGATCTCCAGGTCGGTGCCCTCGTTGATCCAACGGGTGCGCACACCAATGGAGTTGAGGACTTCGAGGAGACGGTAGACCTCTTCGATGCGGGCCACCCGGCGCAGCACGGTACGGCCCTTGTTGAGCAGCGAGCCGCAGAGCAGCGCGACACAGGCGTTCTTGCTCGTCTTGACGTCGATCGAGCCCGAGAGGCGGCGGCCGCCCACGACCCGCAGGTGCATGGGGCCGGAGTACCCGAGCGAGACGATTTCGCTGTCGAGCGCTTCCCCGATGCGCGCGATCATCTCAAGGCTGATGTTCTGGTTCCCCCGCTCGATGCGGTTCACGGCGCTCTGGCTGGTGCCCAGAGCCTCGGCCAACTGCGTCTGTGTCCAGCCCCGGTGCTGCCGGGCGTCACGGATGAGCTTGCCGATGCGTACGAGGTAGTCGTCTGCCATAGGGGCAGGTTATCTCAGATATGAGATGACGCTCGCGCCCGGGGGAGCCAACAGGGTGAGGAACCGTCAGTTCCGATCCTGTGACTTCCGTACCGGAGCGGCAACCGGAGGGGGTCCATCCGGGAATGAGGATATTTCGGGCGCCGGGCGTGTCGCGGGTTGAGCGGCGAGGTGCGGGAGCGGCCGACCTCCGCCCGCGTGAACCCCCGTGCCGCGCCCCGGAGGCGGCCGTTTCCCGCCCGCGCGAACCACCGTGCCACGGCCCGGAGGCGGCCGTTGCCCGCCTGCGTGAACCTTCGTGCCGCGCCCCGGAGGCTCGCCCGCCTGCGTGAACCCCCGCGCCACGGCCCGGAGGCGGCTGTGCCCCGCTCGGGTGAACCCCGTGCCCCGCAGGCGGCCTCGCGTGCCCGGGTCGGGCCGCCCCCTTCTCCGGGCTTTCTCAGCCCAGTGCTTCCAGGAGTTCGCGTTCGCGCTCGTCGCTCAGGCCGGCCCCGCGCGGGCGATCCAGGCCCTGTTCCCGCTCCCAGCGCAGGGTGTCCTCCAGGAACTGCCTCCGCGGCCGGTGTCGCAGACCGGCCGCGCCGGCCGCGGCGCCGCTGCGGGCGCCGAAGCCGGCCCAGTCCGGGTCGGCCACCCACAGCGCGAGCGACTCGGGGCCCATGGCCTGGGTCACCTTCTGCCCGATCAGCCACTCGTCGTCGGCCTCCACCACCGGCCCGGAGTGCCCGCCGATCTCCCGCGACAGCGCGATCCACTCCCCGAGCGGCACGACCGGGCCGACCGCGTCGAACGTGCCGGTCGTTCGCCTTTCGGCGCAGTCGAGCAGCCACGCCGCGAGGTCCCGTACGTCGACGAACTGGGTCCCGACGCCCGCAGAGGCCGGCACGAGCAGCGGAGCCCCGGGCGCGCGGGCCGCGCGGGCGGCCCAGCACCCCGAGCGGCCGGTGTGGTCGCCGGGGCCGCCGATCAGCCCCGGCCGGGCGATGAGGAGCCGGTCGCCCAGTACGGCCGCGGAGGCCTGTTCGCACGCCACCTTGGCCGCCCCGAACAGCGCGGGCTCGACCTCGTCCAGCTCGGTCGCCGGGAGCAGTTCGGCCGCTTCGTCCGCGCCGAGCGGCCCGTGCGAGGCGTACGCGCTGACCGATGAGACGTACGTCCAGTGCGCCGCCCGCCCGCCGAGCGCCGCCAGCGCGGAGCGGACGAAGCCGGGCTGCCACGACAGCTCGACCACGGCGTCCCAGTCCCGGCCCGCCACGCCGTCGTACGCCGCCGGGTCGCGCCGGTCCGCGACGACCAGCGTCGCGCCCTCGGCCACCTCGCCGCTCTCGCCGCGCGCCAGACAGGTCACCCGGTGCCCGCGCGCCCGTGCCTGCCGCGAGAACTCGCGGCCCACCCATGCCGTTCCGCCCAGTGTCAAGATCTCCATCGGCCCACCCAAACACGGGCCGCGGGGCCCGCCCATGGGGCTTCGCCCAGGGCGTAGGGGCGTGCGCGCACGGGCGGACCCCGTGCGTGGGGGTGCCCCCGCCCGGGGAGCGGCGTGCGTGACCCCGGTCACCGGGGCCCGTGGCGGAGGGGGCGCACCGGCGCCCGCGCATGACCCATCGGCGGCCATGTACTAGAGTTATCTCGACATCGAGATATCTACCGGGGCGCACCGCAGCCGACGCTCGGTAAGGGTTACCTAACTTAGCCTTACCTCAGCGAATCGACAACATGTCGTGGCGGCAGGATTGTGGTGGAACGCGCACACTTATGAAGGAGACTGTCGTGTCGGCGAACAGCTTCGACGCCCGCACCACGCTGAGCGTGGGCGACGAGTCGTACGAGATCTTCAAGCTGGACAAGGTCGAGGGCTCCGCGCGCCTCCCTTACAGCCTGAAGGTTCTCCTGGAGAACCTGCTCCGCACCGAGGACGGCGCGAACATCACCGCCGACCACATCCGGTCGCTCGGCAACTGGGACTCCCAGGCCCAGCCCAGCGAGGAGATCCAGTTCACGCCGGCCCGCGTGATCATGCAGGACTTCACCGGCGTGCCCTGCGTCGTGGACCTCGCCACCATGCGTGAGGCCGTCAAGGAGCTCGGCGGCGACCCGGCGAAGGTCAACCCGCTCTCCCCGGCCGAGCTGGTCATCGACCACTCCGTCATCGCCGACAAGTTCGGCACCAAGGACGCGTTCGCGCAGAACGTGGAGCTGGAGTACGGCCGCAACAAGGAGCGCTACCAGTTCCTGCGCTGGGGCCAGACCGCCTTCGACGACTTCAAGGTCGTCCCCCCGGGCACCGGCATCGTCCACCAGGTCAACATCGAGCACCTGGCCCGTACGGTCATGGTCCGCAACGGCCAGGCCTACCCGGACACCCTGGTCGGCACCGACTCGCACACCACCATGGTCAACGGCCTCGGCGTGCTCGGCTGGGGCGTCGGCGGCATCGAGGCCGAGGCCGCGATGCTGGGCCAGCCGGTCTCGATGCTCATCCCGCGCGTCGTCGGCTTCAAGCTGACCGGTGAGCTGAACCCGGGCACCACCGCCACCGACCTCGTCCTCACGATCACCGAGATGCTGCGCAAGCACGGCGTGGTCGGCAAGTTCGTCGAGTTCTACGGCGAGGGTGTGGCGGCCACGAGCCTCGCCAACCGCGCCACCATCGGCAACATGTCCCCGGAGTTCGGCTCCACCGCCGCGATCTTCCCGATCGACGACGAGACGCTGAAGTACCTGCGCCTGACCGGTCGCGACGCCCAGCAGGTCGCCCTCGTCGAGGCGTACGCCAAGGAGCAGGGCCTCTGGCTTGACCCGGCCGCCGAGCCCGACTTCTCCGAGAAGCTGGAGCTCGACCTCTCCACGGTCGTCCCCTCCATCGCCGGCCCGAAGCGCCCCCAGGACCGCATCGTGCTCGCCAACGCCGCCCAGCAGTTCGCGCTCGACGTGCGCAACTACGTCGAGGACGACGACGAGGCGGGCAAGGAGTCCTTCCCGGCCTCCGACGCCCCGGCCACCACCAACGGCGTGCCGACCCGCCCGACCCCGGTCACCCTCGCCGACGGCACCACCTTCGAGATCGACCACGGCGCCGTCACCGTCGCCGCGATCACCTCGTGCACCAACACCTCGAACCCGTACGTGATGGTCGCCGCGGCGCTCGTCGCGAAGAAGGCCGTGGACAAGGGCCTGACCCGCAAGCCGTGGGTCAAGACGACCCTCGCCCCGGGCTCGAAGGTCGTCACCGACTACTTCGACAAGGCCGGCCTCACCCCGTACCTCGACAAGATGGGCTTCAACCTCGTCGGGTACGGCTGCACCACCTGCATCGGCAACTCCGGTCCGCTGGACGAGGAGATCTCGAAGGCGATCAACGAGCACGACCTCGCGGTCACCTCGGTGCTCTCCGGCAACCGCAACTTCGAGGGCCGGATCAACCCCGACGTCAAGATGAACTACCTGGCGTCCCCGCCGCTGGTCGTCGCGTACGCCATCGCCGGTTCGATGAAGGTCGACATCACCACCGAGGCGATCGGCACCGACACCGAGGGCAACCCGGTCTTCCTCAAGGACATCTGGCCCACCGAGGCCGAGGTCAACGACGTCGTGGCCAACGCCATCGGCGAGGACATGTTCAACAAGTCCTACCAGGACGTCTTCGCGGGTGACGCGCAGTGGCAGTCGCTGCCGATCCCGACCGGCAACACCTTCGAGTGGGACGCCGAGTCCACCTACGTCCGCAAGCCCCCCTACTTCGAGGGCATGACGATGGAGACCACCCCGGTCTCCGACATCGAGGGCGCCCGCGTCCTGGCGAAGCTGGGCGACTCGGTCACCACCGACCACATCTCCCCGGCCGGTGCGATCAAGGCCGACACCCCGGCCGGCAAGTACCTCACGGAGCACGGCGTCGAGCGTCGTGACTTCAACTCCTACGGCTCGCGCCGTGGCAACCACGAGGTCATGATCCGCGGCACCTTCGCCAACATCCGTCTGCGCAACCAGATCGCGGAGGGCACCGAGGGCGGCTTCACGCGTGACTTCACGCAGGCCGACGCGCCGGTGTCGTTCATCTACGACGCCTCGCAGAACTACCAGGCCGCCGGCATCCCGCTGGTCATCCTGGCGGGCAAGGAGTACGGCTCCGGCTCGTCCCGCGACTGGGCCGCCAAGGGCACCGCGCTGCTCGGCGTCAAGGCCGTCATCGCCGAGTCCTACGAGCGCATCCACCGCTCGAACCTGATCGGCATGGGCGTCCTGCCGCTGCAGTTCCCGGAGGGCGCCACCGCCGCCTCGCTCGGCCTCACCGGCGAGGAGACCTTCTCCTTCACCGGCGTGACCGTCCTGAACGACGGCAGCACCCCGCGCACCGTCAAGGTCACCACCGACACGGGCGTCGAGTTCGACGCGGTCGTCCGTATCGACACCCCCGGCGAGGCGGACTACTACCGCAACGGCGGCATCATGCAGTACGTGCTGCGCAGCCTGATCCGCAACTAGGCAGCACCGGCACCAGGAACGACGGCAGGGCCGCACCTCCCTCACGGAGGTGCGGCCCTGCCGCTTGTGTGCTTGCGTGCCCGAGTGTCAGGACGTCATCAGGCGGTAGATGTCGTAGCCGTAGCCGATCTGCACCCGCGCCTGGTACGGCGCCGCCGCGTTGCCGGTGCCCCGGTACAGCCACAGGTTGCCGCTCGGCTCACGGGCGACGAGGTCGGTCTTCCCGTCCAGGTCGACGTCGCCGCTGGAGACCAGCGTGTCGAACATGTTCCAGCCGGAACCGATCCTGGTGCGCGGCGCGAAGGGGGCGTTGTAGTTGCCGGTGCCCTTGTAGAACCACAGCACGCCGGACGTGTCGCGGGTCACGATGTCGGCCCTGCCGTCACCGTCCAGGTCGCCCTTGCCGGCGAGTTGCGTGTACGCGTCCCAGCCGGCGCCCACCTTGATGCGGCTGGTCACGGTGCCGTCGCCGTAGCCGAGGTACAGCCACAGCACGCCCGTCGCGTCGCGCGCGACGATGTCGTAGCCCTGGGCGCCGCCGAGGTTGCCGGGGGAGAGCACCTTGTCGTAGATGTTCCAGCCGCCGCCGATCGGCTTGTCGGTGTTGGCGTCGGGCCAGAAGTGCAGGTCTCCGGTGGGGCTCCACTGCCATTCCCCGTCGATGTACCCGTCGGCGTCGTTGTCGACGTACGCGTCGTTGGCCAGGTTCGCGAGGCTGCCCTCGACCGCCTCGCGCGGGGTCAGGCCGCCGGTGCCGTTCGGGCCGTACAGCCAGCCCTGGTTGGCGTTGTCCACCCCGAGCAGGGGGAAGACCGGGTTCGCGGCGTTGGTGGGAGTGGCGGCGACCTTCGCGGCCCCGTTCCGGGCCGTGGGCGCGTGCTTCGTGGCCGCCGGCAGGTGCCCCCAGGTCCCGGTCCCGGTCCCGCTCCCGGTGTCGGCCGATGCCGCCCCGGCGCTCACGCCGACGAGTGCGGAGACGACCGCCGCCACGGCGAATCGGGACAACGACGTGCCGCTCTTACGGCTGTTGATTCTGGCCACGTATCGCTCCTGGTGTCGGTGACAGTGGCGCGGGCGGGATGTCGGAAGACTGACGAAACGTCCAGCATCCCGCCGCGATAGTTCCACCGCATCTTTACATGTCAACTCGTTTGGTATGGGCGGAAGATGGGATTTTCCTCCGCTCCAACGAGTGAACTTCCCAGGGGGCACAATCCGGCCTCGGCGGCCCGGGCTGCTGCCGCGACGGCGGCGGGGCCGCACCCCCCGCGAAGGAGGTGCGGCCCCGCTGCTCTTGCGTGCCGTGCGTCAGGAGGTCATCAGCCGGTAGATGTTGTAGCCGTAACCGATCTGGACGCGCGCCTGGTACGGGGCGGCGGCGTTGCCGGTGCCCTTGTACAGCCACAGGCCGCCGTTGGTGTCCCGCGCGATGAGGTCGGTCCTGCCGTCCAGGTCGACGTCACCCGTGGAGACCAGCGTGTTGTACGCGTTCCAGCCGCCACCGATTTTGGTGCGCGGCGCGAACGGCGCGCTGTAGTTGCCGGTGCCCTTGTAGAGCCACAGCACGCCGGCCTTGTCGCGCGCCACGATGTCGGCCTTGCCGTCACCGTTCAGGTCGCCCTTGCCGGCGATCTGGGTGTACGCGTCCCAGCCGGCGCCCACCTTGATGCGGCTGGTCATGGTGCCGTTGCCGTAGCCGAGGTACAGCCACAGCACGCCCGCCTTGTCGCGCGCGATCAGGTCGTAGGCCTGACCGCCGGCGAGGTTGCCGGGGGAGAGCACCTTGTCGTACATGTTCCAGCCGCCGCCGATCGGCGTGCCGGAGCCGGTGTCGGTGTCCTTGAAGTAGCGCAGGTTCCCGTTGCCGTCCCACTGCCATTCGCCGTCGATGTCGCCGTCGGCGTTGTTGTCGACGAACGTGTCGTTGGCGAGGTACGGGAAGTAGCCGGCTATCGTGCGCGCCCCCAGACCGCCGGTGCCGTTCGGGCCGTAGACCCAGCCGCTGTTCGAGTTGTCGACGGCGAGCAGCGCGAAGATCGGGTTCGCGGCGTTGCCGGGCGTCGCGGCGGGGGCCGCCGCGGCGAAGTTCCTGGCCTTCGGCGCCTGCTTCGGCGCGTGCTTCGGTGCCGCGGGCAGGTGGCCCGGGTAGACACCGTCGGCCGAGGCCGCGCCGGCGCCGACGCCGACGAGTGCGGCGGCGATCGCCGCCACGGCGAGACGGGAGAACGCCTTGCCGGTCTTACGGCCATTGAATTTGGCCACGTAGTGCTCCTGTGATGACGATGAGGTCACGGCCGGGATGCCGGACGACTCACGAGCCGTCCGGCATCCCACCGCGACAGATCCACCGCATCTTTACATGTCAACTGGCATGACCCGACGCGAAGATGGACCTCGTCAAGCCGATATCGGGCCAAACCCGGTCAAGAGAGCAGCTCGACCTCCGCGAGCGTCGCCGACCCGCTGCCGCTCACCAGCCGGTAGTGCGGATACGAGCCGGGGGCCCGCACTGAGAACACCCGGGTCTGGTGGTCCCAGGAGAACCGCTCGCCCGTGCGCCGGTCGACGTCCTTCCACGTGGTGCCGTCCGTCGAGGCCTGGAGCGTCCAGGACGTCGGCGCCTTGGCGCGGTCCGCCGAGGTGAGCGTGTACTGCAGCGTCCGCGTCGGCCCCGCGACCGGCAGCTCCACCGAGGTCAACTCGCCGGACGTCGCGGAGGAGTTGTCGAACAGCGGACCGGAACCGGTGATCGCGTCGGCCGGGGGAGCGGGCACCTTGTCGTCCTTGGTGAGGGAGACCGGCGCCGCGTTCTGGCCGGTGCCCCACGACGAGGGCTCGGGGCCCATGGTGAAGTCGAGCGTGCCGCCCCGCGCCAGCAGGTCGTGCGGCAGGGCCGTGGAGTTCCACGCCTTCCCGTCGACCTTCAGGGACTGCACGTACACGTTGGCCGCACTGTTCTTCGGCGCCTTCACGACCAGGTCGCGGCCGTTCTCCAGATGGACGGTCGCCTTGGTGAACAGGGGCGAGCCGATCGCGTACTCGCCGCTGCCCATCACCAGCGGGTAGAAGCCGAGCGCCGAGAACACGTACCAGGCCGACTGCTCGCCGTTGTCCTCGTCGCCGTGGTAGCCCTGCCCGATCTCGCTGCCGTTGTAGAGGCGCCGCAGCACCTCGCGGACCTTCTCCTGCGCCTTGTAGGGCTGCCCGGCCGCGTCGTACATGTACGTGACGTGGTGCGCGACCTGGTTGGAGTGGCCGTACTGGCCCATCCGCACGTCCCGCGCCTCGGTCATCTCGTGGATGACGCTGCCGTACGAGCCGGCGAAGTCGGGCGAGGCCGTCTCGGGGGTCGCGAAGTAGGTGTCCAGCTTCCGGGCGAGGCCGGACCGGCCGCCGTACAGGTTGGCGAGGCCCCGCGAGTCCTGCGGGGCGGTGAAGGCGTAGCCCCAGCCGTTGGTCTCGGTGTAGTCGTAGCCCCAGACGCGCGGATCGAACTTGGCGCTGTCCACGCGCCATTGACCGCTCGCGTCCTTGCCCTGGAAGAAGCCCGCCTTGGAGTCGAAGAGCTTCACGTAGTTCTGGGCGCGGCCCAGGAAGTACGCCGACTCCTCCTTGTACCGGGGCTTCTTCGTCTTCTCGTACAGCGCCTGGCCCATCTTCGCCAGGCCGTAGTCGTTGACGTAGCCCTCCATCGACCAGGACAGGCCCTCGGGGGTGGAGGTGGGGGCGTAGCCGAGGAAGGGGGAGGTGGTCATGCCCTTGCGGCCCACTCCGGAGGAGGGCGGGACGACCGTGGCGTTCTTCAGGGCGGCCTCGTAGGCGGCCTCGGCGTCGAACTTCACGCCCTTCACATAGGCGTCCGCGAAGGCGACGTCCGAGCTGGTGCCGGTCATCAGGTCCGCGTAGCCGGGCGAGGACCAGCGCGAGATCCAGCCGCCGTCCTTGTACTGCTGCACGAAGCCGTCGACCATCTCGCCGGCCTTCTTCGGGGTGAACAGCGAGTAGGCCGGCCAGGTCGTGCGATAGGTGTCCCAGAACCCGTTGTTGACGTAGACCGTGCCGTCGACGACCTTCGACCCGGTGTGCGTGGGGGTGTCCTCGCCGGCCTTCGGCGCAAACGGGCTGGCGTACCGGTTCTTCGAACCGACCTTCTCGAAGCCCGAGTTGGGGTACAGGTAGAGCCGGTAGAGCGAGGAGTAGAGGGTGGTCAGCTGGTCCTGGGACGCACCCTCGACCTCGATGCGGCCCATGATCCTGTCCCACGCCTGGCGGGCCCGGTCCTTGACCGTGTCGAAGCCGGTCCGCGCGGGGATCTCGGCCGCCAGGTTGGCCTTCGCCTGGTCCACGCTGATGAGGGAGGTCGCGAGCCGCAGGGTGACGGTGCGGTCCTTGCCCGCCTCGAAGCGCGCGTAGCCGGTGACGTCGGCGCCTCCGCCGCCGGGCAGCTTGCCGCTCGCGGTCACCGCCGTGTCGAAGACCCCGTATACGAAGAGCCGTCCGGCGCCGGTGGACAGGCCGCTCCTGACGTCCGAGAACCCGGTGAAGGAACGCGTCTTGGGGTCCAGGGTGAGGCCGCCCTGGTTGGTCACGTTGTCGAGGATCAGGCTCGCGTCGTCACCGGGATAGGTGAACCGCATCATCGCCGCGTGGTCGGTCGGCGTGATCTCCGTCCTCAGACCGTTCTCGAAGGTGACGCCGTAGTAGTACGGCTTCGCGGTCTCGTTCTCGTGCCGGAAGGGCAGCGCCCGGGCGGTCCGGGAGGCGTCCGGGGTGCCGGCCGCCGCCGACGGCATGACCTGGAAGGTCTGCCGGTCGCCCATCCACGGGCTCGGTTCGTGGCTGGCACTGAAGGCCTGGAGGGTGGGCAGGTTGTCGGCGTTGTTGCGCCGCGCGTAGTCGTACAGCCAGTCCTGCGAACCGGCGTTGGTGACCGGCGTCCAGAAGTTGAACCCGTTGGGCACCGCGGTCGCGGGGAAGTTGTTGCCGCGCGAGAAGGAGCCGCTCGAATGGGTGCCGCGTGTGGTCAGCGCGTAGTCCGACAGGTGCGCCAGGGGCTCGGCGGGCTTCTTCGGCGCGAGGGTGAGGTCGTCGATCCAGCCCTGGAACTTGGCCGGGCCCCTGGGGGAGTCGTAGGCGACCAGGATCCGGTCGACCCGCTTGCCGGCGGCGACCGTGCCGATCACCGAGGAGACCTGGTTCCACTGGTTGACGTAGAGCGTCTTGGCGGCGCCCTGGCCCTGCGGGCTGAGCACCCCGCCGTGCGAATCGAGGGCCTTCAGATCACTCAGATGGGTGCCGTCGCTGAAGGCGAGGTCGACGGACACGTTGGTGGCCGGGTAGGTGAGGTCGGTCTCCGTCATCGACGGGAAGACCTTGTAGTCGAGCTCGGTGTCCCGGGTGACCGGCAGGTCGACGTCGAACACCTTGTTGTACGAGTAGGCCCGCCCGTCGGCCTTGTGCGTACCGGCGTAGCGCAGCGCCCGCTTCCCGGTGAAGCCCGCGTTCGCCTTGGCGGTGGGGGAGCCGCCCGGGCCGCGGTCCGGCGTGGTCAGCATGTCGGGCGGGGCCGGGGTGCTGGTGTCGCCGTCGGAGAACTGGATGTCGCCGAGCTGGGTGATGGGCGCGCCGCCGTTGGCGGTGATCTCCAGGCGGTAGTGCGCGTAGGCGGTGGTGTTGGCGAAGTCGTACGTCCTGGTCTGGAAGCGGTCCTTGAAGCTCTCGCCGGAGCGGCTGTCCAGGGTCTTCCAGTCCTTGCCGTCCGTGGAGCCCTTCAGGGTCCAGTCCCTGGGGTCGCGTTCGGGAGCGTCGTTGGCCGACGTCAACGCGTAGGTGAGGGTCTTCACCGGTTCGGACAGATCGAATTCGAGCCAAGCCGTCGGCTGGAAGGCGAGCCATTTCGTGCTGGGCTGGCCGTCGACGAGGTTCTCCTTCACCTCGCCGCCGTCGGTGTTCTCGGCGCTGGCCCGGACGTCGGTGACCTTGTCGGTCACATTGCCCGGTATCCCACTGGTGAACGCGCCGTCGACCCCGGAGGCCCGCTTGGTTCCCGCACGGTCCGTATCTACGGTATTGGTCCAGTCCGGCTGGGGCTGACCGGTTTCGAACGAGGTGCTGAACCGGCCGCCGGACAGCGGGGGTTGAGCCGGCGCGGACGGTGCTCCGACGGCCGAGGGGGCCGTCACTACGAGCAGGAACGAGGCGGCGGCCAGGGCGGCCGCCGGCGCTCGTCGGTACCGGGATCTGGGCAGCATGCGGGCCCTTTCCTTCGGCGCGTACCGGGTTCAACCGGCAGCTGCGAGGTGGACAACGTTGTCAGAGCGGAAACGCAGGATCCAGTAGCGTGGCAAGTGCCGGTTGGTGTCAAGGGTGTTGGGAAGGAATGGATGGCCGGAATCGGCGGGGGCAATGCGGACGTCAAGGTGTGTAATGCGCGTCAAAAGCAACAGCCTCCTCCACATTGGTACGGACCAAGAGATATATCCGCGAGGTCTCAACTCGGGAAAGACTGTCGGCCAACCGTGCTTTCGATCTTGCTCAGTTGACGGGAAGTGGACTATACCTGTCGGCGTCCGGGCAACCCGCTGAACGCGGGCGGGGGGAACGCGTGCGGGCCGGTCGGCCCGGGACCGGGCAGCCTCCGCGATGGATGTACGAGATCACTCACGCTTCAACTGTTCGCGGGCGTCGGCGGATTCCGCTGCACCGCATGAGTCCTGGAGAAGGCGAGGACTTGAGCATGGGATCCGAGATCAACCGCCGTGACGCACTCAAGCGGGCCATGGCGATCGGCCTGTTTGCGGTGCCGGCGACGTCACTGCTGAGCGCATGTGCCAGTTCCGACAGCGGTGACACCACCAAGAAGCCGAGCTCGCAGGGCACCAAGTCGGCGGACAACCCGCTGGGTGTCAACAAGGGCACGGCTCTTGAGGCCTTCGTCTTCAAGGGCGGCTTCGGCGACGACTACATCAAGTCCGCCGAGGCCGACTACAACGCCAAGTACGGCATCACGATCAAGCACACCGGCACACAGGCCATCGGCCCGAAGCTCCAGCCGCGGTTCGCCGGCAGCACCCCGCCGGACTTCATGGACAACTCGGGCGCCGACAACCTCGACACCGCGGCCCTCGCCAAGACCGGCAAGCTCCAGGACCTCACCCCGCTCCTGGACGCGCCGACGATCGACGACCCCTCGAAGAAGGTCCGCGACGTCCTGATCGCCGGCACCGTCGAGCAGGGCCAGTTCGGCTCCAAGGAGGTGTACGCGTTCAACTACGCGTTCACCGTCTACGGCACCTTCTATTCCAGCAAGCTGTTCAAGGACAAGGGCTGGACCTACCCCCAGACCTTCTCGGACATGCTGGCGCTCTGCAAGAAGATCAAGGCCGCGGGCATCGCCCCCTTCACGTACCCGGGCAAGTACCCGTACTACGTGCACTTCGACCTCCTGCACCAGATCGGCAAGGTCGGCGGCAAGGAGGCGCTCAACGCGATCGACAACCTCGACGACGGCGCCTTCAAGACCGACGCGGTCAAGGAAGTCATCTCGTACTACGAGGAGCTGGCGGGCCAGGGCTACTTCCTGCAGGGCTCCGAGGGCATGACCCACATCCAGATGCAGACCGCCTGGACGCAGGGCCGCGCCGCGATGGTGGCCGACGGCTCCTGGGTGGAGAACGAGGCCGCGCCCACCATGCCGAAGGACTTCGGCCTCGCGGTCGGCTCCCTCATCGGCTCCGGCCCGAGCGACAAGCTGCCCTTCGGCGCCCTGTACGCGGCGGCCGGCGAGCCGTTCATCGTGGCCAAGGACGGCAAGAACCCCACCGGCGGCATGGAACTGCTGCGCATCATGCTCAGCAAGAAGCAGACCACCAACTTCACCAACGCCATCAAGTCGCTGACCTGTGTCCAGGGCGCCGCCGACGGCCTCTCCCTGACGCCGGGCCTGACCTCGGCGAACGCCGCGCTGAAGGCGGCCGGCCCGAACGTCCTCAACTCCCGCCTCCAGGACTGGTACAAGAAGCTGAACAACGAGACCATCGGCAACCTGACCCTGGACCTGCTCAGCGGCAAGATTAAGGCCACCGAGTGGATCGACAAGGCCCAGAAGGCCTCGGACGACACCAAGAAGGACTCCTCCGTCCCGAAGTTCAAGCACCTCTGACGGGGTCGCTTACCACTACTGGCTGAGACGAGAGCGACCGGCGACATGCGACACGGCAAGTACCGGTTCATCATCGGATTCCTGGCAATTCCCCTGGCGCTGTACGGGGTCCTCGTGATCTCGCCCTTCCTCCAGGACTTCCAGATTTCGCTGACGAGCTGGAGCGGACTGACTCCCGAGAAGAACTTCATCGGGCTCGACAACTATCAGAAGCTGATCCACAACGACCTTTTCTGGAAGGCGTTGTGGCACAACGTACTTCTGCTGCTCTGCGTGCCGGTCGTCACGCTGGCTTTCGGTCTCTTCTTCGCCTTCATGCTGAATGTCGGCGGCCGTCGCAGGGGTTCTGCGGGGGTCGCCGGCGTGCGGGGCTCCGGCCTCTACAAGGTGATCTTCTTCTTCCCGCAGGTCCTCTCGATCACGATCATCGCGATCCTGTGGCAGCAGATCTACAACCCCGACCCCGAGAACGGGATGCTCAACTCCCTGCTCTCCGGCGTCGGTCTGGGCTCGCTCCAGCAGTCCTGGCTCGGCGACTCCAGCATCGCGCTGATCTGCATCATGGTCGTGATGGTGTGGGCGAACGTCGGCTTCTACGTCGTTCTGTTCTCCGCCGGAATGGCCTCCATCCCGGGCGAGATCTACGAGGCGGCCCTCCTGGACGGCGCCTCACGGGTCAAGACGTTCTTCCGGATCACCCTGCCGCTGCTGCGGGACACCGTCGCCACCGCCTGGGTCTACATGGGCATCATCGCGATGGACGCGTTCATCTACGTACAGCTGATGTCGGTGAACGTCGGCGGCCCCGACGAATCCACCGACGTGGTCCCGCTGCTCCTCTACAAGACGGCGTTCCGGGACAACAGCCAGTACGGAATGGCCGCCGCCATGGGTGTCGCGATGCTGATCGTGACCCTGGTGTTCGCCATTCTCAGCATGCGGCTCTCGCGCCGCGAGCGCATCGAATTCTAGGGGTGGCGCGATGACGACCGAAACCATGCAGGTGGACGGCGAGCAGTCCGCCGTACCGCCCACCGCCAGCGCCGCCCGCTGGAAGTGGCGCAGCAGTGAGGGAGGCGTGCTGAACGCCTTCTCCCACGTCTTCCTCCTGGTCTGGGCGCTCATGGTGGGCGTGCCCCTCCTCTGGGCCCTGTGGAGCTCGTTCAAGACGTCCGGGGACATCCTCACCCACCCCTGGTCGCTGCCCACCGAGTTGCACTTCGACAACTGGTCGCGGGCCTGGAGCAAGGCCAACATCGGGCAGTACTTCCTCAACACGGCCTTCGTGGTGGGTCTTTCGACCTTCGGCACGATGCTGCTCGGCTCGATGGCGGCCTATGTGCTGGCCCGCTTCGAGTTCCCCGGCAACAGGTTCATCTACTTCCTGTTCGTCGGCGGCATGGCGTTCCCCGTGGTGATGGTGCTCGTCCCGCTGTTCTTCGTCAGCAAGAACCTGGGCATCCTGAACACGCTGCCCGGGCTCGTGCTCATCTACATCGCGTACTCGCTGCCGTTCACGGTCTTCTTCATGACGGCGTTCTTCCGTACGCTGCCGACCACCGTCGCCGAGGCCGCGCTGATCGACGGGGCCTCGCACACCCGGACGTTCTTCCAGATCATGCTGCCGATGGCGAAGCCCGGCATCATCAGCATCGGCATCTTCAACGTGCTCGGTCAGTGGAACCAGTACCTGCTGCCCCTGGTGCTCAACCAGGGCGACACCAACCACTGGGTGCTCACCCAGGGCCTCGCGGACCTCGCCGTGCAGCAGGGCTACCAGGGCGACTGGGGCGCGCTCTTCGCGGGCCTGTCGATCGCGATGCTGCCCGTGCTCGCCGTCTACATCGTCTTCCAGAAGCAGGTCCAGGCGGGCCTGACCGCGGGGGCGCTCAAGTAGCCGCCCCGAACACCCGCCCTCTTCCCCCGACCGCCCGTGGGCCCCGTGCCCGCGGGCGGTCGCGTGTTCCCCGATCCGTACCGCGTCCGCTCAGGTCTTGACGGGAGACCACCCCGAAGGCTGAGCTTAGGGTTCACATGTTGGAGAAAAGACGGGGCCTCATTGCTGCGGCTCCGTGCGGGGGCGGCCGTCGTGCCGCCCGCCTACGGTGGGAGTGGATGAGTCGATGGAGACTCCGGGGTCGCAGACGTCGTTGCACCGGGCCAACCTCGAACGGGTCGTACGGGCCGTGCGCATGGCGGGCTCGCTGACCCAGGCCGAGATCGCCAGAGCGACTGGCCTGTCCGCGGCCACCGTCTCCAACATCGTCCGCGAGCTGAAGGACGGCGGGACCGTCGAGGTCACCCCCACGTCGGCCGGCGGCCGCCGGGCCCGCAGCGTCTCGCTCAGTGGGTCGGCCGGCATCGTCATCGGCGTCGATTTCGGCCATACGCACCTGAGGGTCGCGGTCGGCAACCTGGCCCATCAGGTACTCGCCGAGGAGTCCGAGCCGCTCGATGTCGACGCCTCCTCCGCGCAGGGCTTCGGCCGGGCGGAAGAGCTGGTCAAGCGGCTGATCGCGGCCACCGGCATCGGCCAGGACAAGGTCATCGGGGTGGGTCTCGGGGTGCCCGGGCCCATCGACGTGGAGTCCGGCACGCTCGGCTCCACCTCGATCCTGCCGGGCTGGACCGGCATCAACCCCAGCGAGGAGCTCGCCGGGCGTCTGGGCGTGCCGGTGTACGTCGACAACGACGCCAACCTGGGCGCGCTCGGCGAGCTGGTCTGGGGCGCCGGGCGCGGGGTGCGCGACCTCGCGTACATCAAGGTCGCCAGCGGTGTGGGCGCCGGCCTGGTGATCGACGGGCAGATCTACCGGGGGCCGGGCGGCACCGCGGGGGAGATCGGGCACATCACCCTGGACGAGTCGGGACCGGTGTGCCGCTGCGGCAACCGCGGCTGCCTGGAGACCTTCACCGCGGCCCGCTACGTGCTCCCCTTGCTGCAATCCAGCCACGGGGCAGACTTGACGATGGAGCGGGTGGTCCGGATGGCCCGCGAGGGCGACCCGGGCTGCCGCCGGGTGATCGCCGACGTCGGACGCCACATCGGCAGCGGCGTCGCCAACCTGTGCAACCTCCTCAACCCCAGCCGGGTGGTCCTCGGGGGCGATCTGGCGGAGGCCGGGGAGCTGGTTCTGGGCCCCATCAGGGACTCCGTGTCGCGGTATGCGATCCCCAGCGCCGCGCGGCAGTTGTCGGTCCTTCCGGGGGCCCTCGGAGGACGTGCCGAAGTGCTCGGCGCGCTGGCCCTCGTCCTGAGCGAAATGGGGGATTCGACCCTGTTGGACAGTGCACTCCCCGCCTCGGCGCCTGCCTTCACTTAGATAACGGATGGCACCGTTGTCATCTCGTTAAGGATTTACTCCTTGACGGTGGGCTTAACGCCGAGTTGACTTCCAGCCACCTCGGCCGCAACGTCGCGGCCTCGTCAGGGAGGTTTCTGAAGTGAACACGAACATGCGTCGTGCCGCTGTAGCCGTTGCCGCCACCGCGATGGCCGTCACACTCGCCGCCTGTGGCAGCGCCAAGGAGTCGGGCGGCGGCACCAAGTCGTCCGACAGCGCCAAGAAGGGCGACGACCTCAAGATCGGTCTGCTGCTCCCGGAGAACCAGACCGCACGCTACGAGAAGTTCGACAAGCCGCTGATCGAGGCCAAGGTCAAGGAACTGACCAACGGCAAGGGCCAGATCGTCTACGCGAACGCCAAGCAGGACGCGACGACGCAGAACCAGCAGGCCGACACGATGATCACCAACAAGGTGGACGCGCTCATCGTGGACTCGGTCGACTCCAAGGCCATCGCGGCCTCGGTCAAGAAGGCCAAGCAGGCCGGTATCCCGGTCGTCGCCTTCGACCGCCTCGCCGAGGGCCCCATCGACTCCTACGTGTCCTTCGACAACGAGGAAGTCGGCCACGTGCAGGGCAAGGCCCTCCTCCAGGCCCTGGGCGACAAGGCCAAGTCCGGCGACATCGTCATGATGAACGGCGCCGTCACCGACCCGAACGCCGCGCTCTTCAAGAAGGGCGCCCACGCCGAGCTCGACGGCAAGGTGAACATCGGGAAGGAGTACGACACCAAGGAGTGGAAGCCCGAGAACGCCAACGCCAACATGGAGGGCGCGCTCTCCGCCCTGGGCAAGGACAAGGTCATCGGCGTCTACTCCGCCAACGACGGCATGGCGGGCGGCATCATCACCGCCCTCAAGGCGGCCGGTCTCTCCAAGCTCCCGCCGGTCACCGGCCAGGACGCCGAACTCGCGGGCGTGCAGCGCATCCTCGCGGGCGAGCAGTACATGAGCGTCTACAAGTCCTACCCGCAGGAGGACGCGATCGCCGCCGAGATGGCGGTCAAGCTCGCCAAGGGCCAGGACCTCGGCTCGATCGCCCCGAAGAAGATCGACTCGCCGACCACCAAGGCCGTCCCGTCGAACATCGTCCCGGTCGTCTCGCTGACCAAGGACAACATCAACGACACCGTGATCAAGGACAAGATCTACACGGTCGCCGAGATCTGCACCGCCAACTACAAGGCCGCCTGCGACGCGGCGGGCCTCAAGTAGTTCCCCTCGCCAAGTCCCTTGCCACCCAAGGGACTTGAGCGCTCCGAAAAGCCCTCCGGCGCCCCGCGCCCGCTCAGCCCCCGCTGCGGCGGGGGCGCCGGACGGAACGTTTCGGCTCTTGCTGTTCTCTTCTGCTCGACCTCCGCGCCCCCACCCCTTCGGGCGCGGCATCCCCGCCGGTCAGGCGGCGAAGGAGATGGTTCACGTGTCCGCTACGCCCGTGTTGGCGTTGCGCGGGGTCTCCAAGCGGTTCGGTGCCGTTCAGGCGCTCACCGACGTAGAGCTTGAGGTCCACGCCGGTGAAGTGGTCGCCCTGGTGGGCGACAACGGCGCCGGAAAGTCCACGCTGGTCAAGACGATCGCCGGCGTGCACCCCATCGATGACGGCGTCATCGAGTGGGAGGGCAAGGCCGTCCAGATCGGCAAGCCGAACGACGCCCAGACCCTGGGCATCGCGACGGTCTACCAGGACCTCGCGCTGTGCGACAACATCGACGTCGTCGGCAACCTCTACCTCGGACGCGAGCTGAAGAAGCGCGGCGTCCTCGACGAGGTCGAGATGGAGCGCCGCTCGCGCGAGCTGCTCACCACGCTGTCGATCCGCATCCCGAGCGTGCGCATCCCGATCGCCTCGCTCTCCGGCGGCCAGCGCCAGACCGTGGCCATCGCCCGCTCCATGCTCGGCGAGCCCAAGCTCGTCATCCTCGACGAGCCGACCGCGGCGCTCGGCGTCGAGCAGACCGCCCAGGTGCTCGACCTGGTGGAGCGGCTGCGCCAGCGCGGCCACGCGGTCGTCCTCATCAGCCACAACATGGCCGATGTGAAGGCCGTCGCCGACAAGGTCGCGGTGCTCCGGCTCGGCCGGAACAACGGTGTCTTCGACGTGAAGACCACCTCGCAGGAAGAGATCATCTCCGCCATCACCGGGGCCACGGACAACGCCGTGACCCGCCGTGCGGCGCGCAACGCGGAGGTTCAGAAGTGAGCACCGACAAGACCTCCTCGACCGACCTCGGCAAGCCGGCCACGGCCCCTGTCGACGCGCCGCCCGCCGCGGACGCCGCCTCCGCCGCGGTCGACCCGCGCCTGCTCGTGCGCGAGCAGGGCTTCGGCGGCTACCTCGGCGAGCTGAAGCGCAAGGTGCGGGCCGGTGAGCTGGGCGCGCTGCCCGTCATCGTCGGCCTGATCATCATCTGCATCGTCTTCCAGAGCCTGAACTCGAACTTCCTCACCGCAGGCAACCTGTCGGACATCTCGGTCGCCATGGTCGGCACCGGCATGATCGCGGTCGGCATCGTCTTCGTGCTGCTGCTCGGCGAGATCGACCTGTCGGTCGGCTCGGTCAGCGGTGTGGCGGGTGCCTCCTTCGCGGTGCTCAGCGTTCTGCACGGCACGCCCGAGTGGCTGGCCCTGATCCTGGCCATCCTCACGGGTGCGGTCGCCGGGACCATCCACGGTTTCATCTTCGCGCGCATCGGCGTCCCCGCCTTCGCCGTCACGCTGGCCGGTCTGCTGTTCTGGAACGGCTTCATGCTGAAGATCCTGGGCGACAACGGCACGATCAACACCAATGGCTCCGGCGTCTTCTACAACCTGTCGAACTACTTCTTCAGCGACATCGCGGTGGCCTACGGCGCGGCCCTGGTGGCCGTCGCCGTGTACTTCCTGTCCGCGTTCTTCGACAGCCGTCGCCGTGAGGCCGCGGGCGTCCCGTCCCGGCCGCTCAGCGAGATCGTGCTGCGCACGGTCCTGCTCGCCGTGGTGGCCTTCGCGGTGGCCTTCATGTTCAACCAGAACAAGGGCCTGCCGCTCGCCGTGGTGATCTTCCTCGCGGTGCTGATCCTCACCGACTTCGTGCTCCGCCGCACCTCGTACGGCCGCATGATCTTCGCGCTCGGCGGCAGCGTCGAGGCCTCGCGCCGGGCCGGCATCAACATCGTGATGGTCCGCACCTCGGTCTACGCGATCTCCGGCACCTTCGCGGCCGTGGGCGGCCTCTTCCTCGCGTCCAAGATCAGCGCGGCCAACCAGGGCGCGGGCAGCGGCGACCTCCTGATGAACGCCATCGCGGCGGCCGTCATCGGCGGCACCAGCCTCTTCGGCGGCCGCGGCCGCACCTGGAACGCCCTCCTGGGTGTCCTGGTGATCACCTCGATCCAGTACGGCCTCGCCCTCGAAGGCGTCGCCGCCGCGATCCAGCAGATGATCACCGGCGGCGTGCTGTTGATCACCGTGATCATCGACGCCATCACCCGGAAGACCCAGAAGTCCGCGGGCCGCGCCTGACCTGCCCCGTTCCCGACGTGCCCGGTGCCTGGGAGGCGCCGGGCACGTCCGTGTGTGCGAGTGCCCGTCAGCCACCCGGGTGACACACAACGCACCGCCCCGGGCCCGCGGCCACGGGCGGAACATTAGACTCAACGGATCGGCATGCTCGACCAGCACGGATGCAAGGAGGCACGGGTGCCGCTGCTTACCCGTATCAGGGGACCGCGCGATCTTGACCGGCTCAGCCCGGAGCAACTCGACCAGCTGGCGGCAGAGATCCGGACCTTCCTGGTGGACGCGGTCTCCAAGACCGGCGGACACCTCGGTCCGAACCTCGGTGTGGTGGAACTGACCATCGCGCTGCACCGCGTATTCGAATCGCCCCGGGACCGGGTCCTGTGGGACACCGGACACCAGAGCTACGTCCACAAGCTGCTCACCGGGCGGCAGGACTTCTCCAAGCTGAAGATGAAGGGCGGCCTGTCCGGCTACCCGGCACGCGCCGAGTCGGACCACGACGTCATCGAGAACAGCCACGCCTCGACGGTCCTCGGCTGGGCCGACGGCCTCGCCAAGGCGAACGAGGTGCTGAAGAAGGACGACCACGTCGTGGCCGTCATCGGCGACGGCGCCCTCACCGGCGGCATGGCCTGGGAGGCGCTGAACAACATCGCCGCCGCCAAGGACCGCCCCCTGGTGATCGTGGTCAACGACAACGAGCGCTCCTACGCGCCGACCATCGGCGGCCTCGCCAACCACCTGGCCACCCTGCGCACCACCGACGGCTACGAGCGTTTCCTGGCCAAGGGCAAGGACCTCCTGGAGCGCACCCCGGTCGTCGGCAAGCCGCTGTACGAGACCCTGCACGGCGCCAAGAAGGGCCTGAAGGACTTCATCGCCCCGCAGGGCATGTTCGAGGACCTGGGCCTGAAGTACGTCGGCCCCATCGACGGCCACGACATCGACGCGCTTGAGTCGGCCCTGCAGCGCGCCAAGCGCTTCGGCGGCCCGGTCATCGTGCACTGCCTCACCGAGAAGGGCCGCGGCTACCAGCCCGCCCTCGCGGACGAGGCCGACCGCTTCCACGCGGTCGGCAAGATCCACCCGGACACCGGCCTGCCGGTGTCGACCTCCGGCCTCGACTGGACCTCGGTGTTCGGCGAGGAGATGGTCAAGCTCGGCAAGGAGCGCGAGGACATCGTCGCGATCACCGCGGCCATGCTCCAGCCGGTCGGCCTCGACAAGTTCGCCAAGGCCTTCCCCGAGCGGGTCTACGACGTGGGCATCGCCGAGCAGCACGCCGCGGTCTCCGCCGCGGGCCTGGCCACCGGCGGTCTGCACCCCGTCTTCGCGGTGTACGCCACCTTCCTCAACCGCGCCTTCGACCAGGTCCTGATGGACGTGGCCCTGCACAAGTGCGGGGTGACCTTCGTGCTCGACCGGGCCGGCGTCACCGGCACCGACGGCGCTTCCCACAACGGCATGTGGGACATGTCGATCCTCCAGGTCGTGCCGGGCCTCAGGATCGCCGCCCCGCGCGACGCCGACCAGGTCCGGGCCCAGCTGCGCGAGGCCGTCGAGGTCGAGGACGCGCCGACCGTGGTGCGCTTCTCCAAGGGCGCGGTCGGCCCGGCCGTCCAGGCGGTCGGCCGCATCGGCGGCATGGACGTACTGCGGGAGCCTTCCGCGGGTGCCGTCCGCCCGGACGTGCTCCTGGTCTCCGTCGGCGCGCTCGCGCCGATGTGCCTGGAGATCGCCGATCTGCTCGACGCCCAGGGCATCTCGACCACCGTGGTCGACCCGCGCTGGGTCAAGCCGGTCGACGAGGCGCTCGCGCCGCTCGCCGAGAAGCACCGCGTCGTGGTCACCGTCGAGGACAACAGCCGGGTGGGCGGCGTCGGTTCGGCCGTCAGCCAGGCGCTGCGCGACGCGGGCGTGGACGTCCCGCTGCGCGACTTCGGCATCCCGCCGCGCTTCCTCGACCACGCCTCGCGCGGCGAGGTCATGACGGAGATCGGTCTGACCGCGCCGGACATCGCACGTCAGGTCACCGGTCTGGTCTCCAAGCTGGACGGCCGCTACGAAGAGAGCCGCGCCGCGGTGGAGCCCGCCCGCGACTGATCATGTGACGACGGGTCAAAGGGCCGGACCGATCTGCCTGTACGGGTGATTGGTCCGGCCCGTTCGCGTGAAAAACACGCTCAGCCCGGTACCCGTGTCTCCTCTCCTCCCGATCATGGCGAGGACGATGAGCTAGCGGAGGTGCACGGGTGGCCAGTAGAGGTCTGTTCCGGACCAAATCGATCGAACAGTCAATCCAGGACACAGAGGAGCCAGAACACGCGCTCAAGAAGTCCCTGTCCGCGCTCGACCTCACCGTTTTCGGGGTCGGAGTCGTCATCGGTACCGGCATCTTCGTCCTCACCGGCAAGGTCGCCAAGGAGAACGCCGGGCCCTCGGTCTCGATCGCGTTCGTGGTCGCGGGCGTGGTGTGCGCGCTCGCCGCGCTCTGCTACGCCGAGTTCGCCTCGACGCTGCCGGTGGCCGGGTCGGCCTACACCTTCTCCTACGCCTCGCTCGGCGAGCTGCCCGCGTGGACCATCGGCTGGGACCTGGTGCTCGAATTCGCGCTGGGCACGGCGGTGGTGGCGGTCGGCTGGTCCGGGTACGTGCGCTCGCTCCTGGACAACGCGGGCTGGCACCTGCCCGAGGAGCTCAGCGGGCGCGACGGCGCTCACGGCTTCGGCTTCGACATCCTGGCCGCCGCCCTCGTCCTGGTGCTCACCGTCATCCTCGTGCTCGGCATGAAGCTGTCGGCCCGCGTCACCTCCGTCGTCGTCGCCGTCAAGGTCGTCGTCGTCCTGATCGTGATCATCGCGGGCGCGTTCTTCATCACGTCCTCCAACTACTCGCCGTTCATCCCCACGGCGCAGCCGCAGAGCGCGGGCAGCGACCTCAAGGCGCCGCTCATCCAGCTGATGTCCGGGTACGCCCCCACCAACTTCGGCGTGATGGGCATCTTCACCGCCGCCTCCGTCGTCTTCTTCGCCTTCATCGGCTTCGACGTGGTGGCGACCGCCGCCGAGGAGACCAGGAACCCGCAGCGGGACATGCCGCGCGGCATCCTCGGCTCCCTCCTGATCTGCACGATCCTCTACGTGGCCGTGTCCGTCGTCGTCACCGGCATGCAGCACTACACCGAGCTCTCGGTGGACGCGCCGCTCGCCGACGCCTTCAAGGCCGTCGGGCACCCCGTGTTCGCGGGCGTCATCAGCTTCGGCGCCGCCGTCGGCCTCACCACGGTGTGCATGATCCTGCTGCTCGGCCAGACCCGGGTGTTCTTCGCGATGAGCCGGGACGGACTGCTGCCCCGGTTCTTCTCGCACGTCCACCCGCGCTTTCGCACCCCGCACCGGCCGACCATCCTGCTCGGCGTGATCATCGCGATCGTGGCCGGCTTCACCAGCCTCAGCGAGCTCGCCGAACTGGTCAACATCGGCACCCTGTTCGCCTTCGTCATCGTCTCGATCGGTGTCGTCATCCTGCGCCGCACCCGCCCCGACCTGCCCCGCGCCTTCCGCACCCCGCTGGTGCCCTGGGTGCCGGGACTCGCGGCGGCCGCCTCGCTGTGGCTGATGATCAACCTGCCCGCGGAGACCTGGATCCGGTTCGGCGTGTGGATGGCGATCGGCATCGTCATCTACTTCGCCTACGGCCGCCGGCACAGCATCGTGGAGAAGCGCGCCGCCGGCAACTCCCAGTAACCGGCGCCCGATTCCATGCGGCCCCGTATGTCCCCGCGATCGGGGCGTACGGGGCCGCATAGGGTGGCCCGCATGCTCGCCGAGTCGCCGCCCTCGCCACGATCCGTGACCACGGGCATGCTGCCGGGCCAGCGCCGCCGCCCCACCGACCCGCCCGATCCCGCCCCGCCCCCCTACTGGCGCCGGCTGTTCCCGGTCCTCGCCGCACTCGCCCTGCTCACCCGTATCCCGTCGTTCCGGCATCCGCTGTGGAACCCCGACGAGGGCTATCTCGCCGTCCAGGCACGCCTGTTGGCGAACGGCGGCACCCTGTACACCACGGTCGTCGACCGCAAACCGCCCCTGCTGCCCTGGCTGTACGAGGCCGCGTTCGCGCTGTGCGGCGACGACTCGCTCGGCCCGCTGCGCCTGGCCGCCGTCGCCGCCCAGCTCCTCACCGCCCTCGCCCTCGCCTCCACCGCCCGCCGCCGCTGGGGCGACCGCGCGGGCCGCGCCGCGGGCGTGCTGTACCTGCTCGTCTCGGTGGGGCTCAACCCCGAGGACGCCCAGGCCGCGACCTTCGAGGTGTTCATGCTGCCGTTCACGGCGGCCGCGGTGCGCTGCGCGGACCGCGGCCAGTGGACCCGGGCCGGCCTCGCGGTCGCCGGGGCCTGCCTCACCAAACAGACCGGCGGCGCGGCCCTCGCCCCCGTCCTGTGGCTCCTCTACCAACACCCCTATGGGCGGCCAACAGCCCTGCTGCGTACGGTAGTTGGCGTCGCCCTCCCGGTCGTGGCGGCGGCCCTGCTCACCGGCCCCTCCCGCTTCCTGTTCTGGACGGTCACCGGCTCGTCGTCGTACGCCACCTTCGCCGGGTCCGAACTCCACGTCCTGGCACGGGGGTTGACCAACGCCCTCATCCTGGCCGCGGGCTGCGCCGGGCTCCTGCCGCCGGTCGTACGGGTGCTGCGCATCGCCCGGACCGGCGCCGCCGACCTGTGGCTCTGGCTGATCGCATCGACGGGGGCGGTCCTGCTCGGCTTCCACTTCTTCGGGCACTACTACCTCCAGCTCATCCCGCCCCTGGTGCTGCTCGCCACCGGCGCCCTCCAGATCCTGCCGCCGTACCGCCTCACCAGCGCGCTGCTCACCTCCGCCGCGGCGTGTGCGCTCTTCCTGCTGTGGGGCCTGCTCGCGCCCCGCCCCGACCTCGCCCACACCGAGCGCCTCGCCGCGGCCGTGCAGGCCCGCACCGGTACCGCCGACCGGGTCCTGGTGTGGGGGATACACCCCGAGACGTACTGGCTGGCGGGCCGCGTCCCCGCGAGCCGTTACCTGACCGCGGGGCTGCTCACCAACTACAGCGGCGGCCGGGACGGCCCCCAGGTGGGGGAGAAGTACGGGGTCGCCGGGGCCTGGCCGGTGTTCCGCGGCGAACTCGCGGGCCGCCCCCCGGCGCTCGTCGTCGACGACTCACGGGGCCTGCCCTTCGCCCCCGACCGCCTTCCGAGCCTGCGGCGCTTCCTCGACTCCCGCTACCAGCGCGCCGCCGTCGTGGACGGAGCCGTCTTCTACGTCCGTACGCGCTGACCGCCTCACCCGGCCGGGCGAACGCGAACGGGTGGAAGCGTGGTCCGGGCGCCGGTGACCGGTGGCGAAAAGCCGCACGTCGGGACGGAAATCCCGGGGAAATCGGGGGCGGCGACCAGTGTTATGGTCGCTGAAAGTCGCTGGTTTGCTGGACCCGGACGCGTCGCGCGGATCCGGTGGGGAAAGGTGGTCGCGGACCATGGCACAGAGGTCTCGACAGGCATCGGGCGCACAGCCCGCGAGGGCGGGCGGCATCGTCACCGCACCGGTCGCCGCCACCCCCGTCGTGGCGGCCGATGACGGCCGCCCCACGGTCACCGACTGGCTCCGGCTCGGCAAGGACGGCCGGCTCACCGCATACGCGCCCGCCGCCGGCGGCGTGGCCCGCTGGACCGAGTCCCGCCCGGGCGGCGCGTGGACCGGCCCTGAACTCGTCGCGCCGGGCAAGGGCCTCCAGGGGCACCTCTCGATCGCCCAGGGTGCCGACGGCTACGTCCATCTGACGGCGCTGCGCCACACCCCGATCGAGGACGGCGCCACCTGGACCGAGCTCGTCCACGCCATCCAGTACCAGTCGGGCCGCCCGGTGAAGAACTGGGCCGTGGTGGGCTCCCCCTACCCGCGGCGCGACTGGAAGCTCGGCCTCAAGATGGGCCACCCCTCGGTGGGCGTGGACTCGGCCGGCAACGCACAGATCGTGGTGCGCAACGCCTTCGGCGGCGTCTCCGCGCGTGGCCAGGAGCCGTCCGGCAAGTGGGCGGGCTGGGCCGACCTCAACGGCAACGGCGCCGATCGCTCGATATCCGTGGTCGCGTCCGCGGGCGGCCGGATGGTCATCCACGCCCCGTCCGACAACGGCATCATGCGCTTCGAACGGGCCGCGGCGGACGCCAAGTTCGAGCGGATCGAGAAGCTGCCGGGCACTCCGGAGACGGCCACCGTCAACGGCCTGGAGACCGGCGAGGACGGCCGGGTCACCTTCTTCCTGCGCGACGCCAAGTCCGGCGAACTGCGCGCCTGGCGCGGCGACGGTCCCCTGGAGTCGCTCGGCGGCCGGGGCACGGGTCCGGTCGCGGTGCTGCGCAAGGAGATCGACGGCGTCGACTGCACGGTGCTCGCCCAGCGCGACCGCGACGGGCGGCCCGCGATAGCCGCCTACCCCACCGAGCAGGAGGGCGCCGGGGTCAGCTGGACGCCGACCGGCGAAGTCTGCGCGGGCGCACCGGCGTTGACCCTGGACGCGGACGGCCGCGTCGTCCTCGGCGTGTTCACCCCGGACGGCGGCCTGCGGATCACCCGCCAGCGCACCGACGAGCGCGGCCTGGCCCTGGAGGCCTGGCAGCAGGTCTGACGCAGGACGAGCAGGCGCGAAGGCCCGGGACCGGACCATGGTCCCGGGCCTTCGCACATCCATGACGGTCCGTCACCCGGCCTGCGGCAGAAGCCCCTTGATGACGAGAACGGCCCCGCACCGAGGTGCGGGGCCGTTCTCGTGCCGTGTCGGCGGGCGGGTTACGCGGGGACGCTCGCGACGCCCTGCGCCAGGAACTTCTTCCCGTTCACGCGCTCCGAGACGCCTTCGCGGTCCAGGTACGGCGTGATGCCGCCCAGGTGGAAGGGCCAGCCGGCACCCGTGATCAGGCAGAGGTCGATGTCCTGGGCCTCGGCGACGACGCCCTCGTCCAGCATCAGACCGATCTCCTGCGCCACCGCGTCCAGGACGCGGTCGCGGGTCTGCTCCTCGGTCAGGGCCACATCGCCCTGCTTGAGGAGGGCGGCGACCTCCGGGTCCAGCTCCGGCTTGAAGCCGTTCTCCGCGGAGTAGACGTAGAAGCCGCGCTTGCCGGCCTTCACGACCGCGGCCAGGTTCTCGGAGACCGTGAACCGGTCCGGGAAGGCGCGGTTGAGGGTCTCGGACACGTGCAGGCCGATCGCCGGGCCGACCAGCTCCAGGAGGACCAGCGGCGACATCGGCAGACCGAGCGGCTCGACGGCCTTCTCGGCGACGGCGACCGGGGTGCCCTCGTCGATGACGTTCTGGATCTCGCCCATGAAGCGGGTCAGGATGCGGTTCACGACGAACGCCGGGGCGTCCTTGACCAGAACCGCGGTCTTCTTCAGCTTGCGCGCCACACCGAAGGCCGTGGCCAGCGAGACGTCGTCGGTCTGCTCGCCGCGGACGATCTCCAGGAGCGGCAGGATCGCGACCGGGTTGAAGAAGTGGAAGCCGACGACCCGCTCGGGGTGCTTCAGCTTCGACGCCATCTCGGTGACCGACAGCGAGGAGGTGTTGGTGGCGAGGATCGCGTGCGCCGGGGCGACGGCCTCGACCTCCGCGAACACCTGCTGCTTGACGCCGATCTCCTCGAAGACCGCCTCGATGATGAAGTCGGCGTCCGAGAAGCCCTCGGCCTTGTCGAGGACGCCGGACACCAGGCCCTTGAGGCGGTTGGCCTTGTCCTGGTTGATCCGCGACTTGGCGAGCAGCTTGTCGATCTCGGCGTGGACGTAGCCCACGCCCTTGTCGACGCGCTCCTGGTCGATGTCGGTCAGGACGACCGGCACTTCGAGGCGGCGCAGGAACAGGAGCGCCAGCTGCGAGGCCATGAGACCGGCGCCGACGACACCCACCTTCGTCACCGGGCGGGCCAGGTTCTTGTCCGGGGCGCCGGCCGGGCGCTTGGCGCGCTTCTGGACCAGGTTGAACGCGTAGATGCCGGACCGCAGTTCGCCACCCATGATCAGGTCGGCGAGCGCGCTGTCCTCGGCGTCGAAGCCGGCCTGCAGGTCGCCGTCCTTGGACGCCGCGATGATGTCGAGGGCGCGGTAGGCGGCCGGGGCCGCACCGTGCACCTTCGAGTCGGCGATGAAGCGGCCCTTGGCGACGGCCTGGTCCCAGCCCTCGCCGCGGTCGACCTCGGGGCGCTCGACGGCGACGTCGCCCTTGAGGACGTTCGCGGTCCAGACGAGGGACTGCTCCAGGAAGTCGGCACCCTCGAAGAGGGCGTCCGCGATGCCGAGTTCGAAGACCTGCTTGCCCTTGAGCTGGCGGTTCTGGTTCAGCGAGTTCTCGATGATGACCGAGACGGCCTTCTCGGCGCCGATCAGGTTGGGGAGCAGCGTGCAGCCGCCCCAGCCCGGGACGAGGCCCAGGAAGACCTCGGGCAGCGAGAACGCGGGCAGCGCCTTGGAGACGGTGCGGTAGGTGCAGTGCAGACCGACCTCGACACCGCCGCCCATGGCGGCGCCGTTGTAGTACGCGAACGTCGGCACGGCCAGCGCGGACAGGCGCTTGAAGACCTCGTGGCCGCTCTTGCCGATGGCGAGCGCGTCCTCGTGGCGCTTGAGGATCTCGACGCCCTTGAGGTCGGCGCCGACCGCGAAGATGAACGGCTTGCCCGTGACACCGGCGCCGACGATGGAACCCTCGGCCGCCTCCTTCTCCACCTGGTCGATGGCGGTGTTCAGGTTCGCGAGCGAGCCCGGGCCGAAGGTGGTCGGCTTGGTGTGGTCGAAGCCGTTGTCGAGCGTGATGAGCGCGAAGCGCCCGGCGCCGTAGGGCAGTTCGAGGTGGCGTACGTGCGCGGACGTCACGACCTCGTCCGGGAACAGCTCGGCCGCGCCCTTGAGAAGCTCAGCGGTGGTGGTGCTCACTTGCTGCCTCCGGCGTCCTTGTGGTGCGGGTTCTCCCAGATGACCGTGGCGCCCATGCCGAAGCCGACGCACATGGTGGTGAGGCCGTAGCGGACCTCCGGCTGCTCCTCGAACTGCCGGGCCAGCTGCGTCATCAGGCGTACGCCGGACGAGGCGAGCGGGTGGCCGTAGGCGATGGCGCCGCCGTACTGGTTGACGCGCGCGTCGTCATCGGCGATCCCGTAGTGGTCCAGGAACGCGAGGACCTGGACGGCGAACGCCTCGTTGATCTCGAAGAGGTCGATGTCACCGATGGACAGGCCCGCCTTGGCGAGGGCCTTCTCGGTGGCCGGGATCGGGCCGTAGCCCATGACCTCGGGCTCCACGCCGGCGAAGGCGTAGGAGACGAGGCGCATCTTCACGGGGAGGTTGTTCTCCCGCGCGAACTCCTCGGACGCGATGATCGACGCGGTGGCGCCGTCGTTGAGGCCGGCCGCGTTGCCCGCGGTGACGTTGCCGTGCACGCGGAACGGCGTCTTGAGGCCCGCGAGGCTCTCCAGGGTGGTGCCCGGACGCATCGGCTCGTCGGCGGTGACGAGGCCCCAACCGGTCTCGCCCACCTCGGAGTTGGTGTTGCGCACCGAGATCGGGACCAGGTCCTGCTGGATCTTGCCGTCGGCGTACGCCTTGGCGGCCTTCTCCTGCGAGCGCACGGCGTACTCGTCGGCGCGGAGCTTGGTGATGTGGGGGTAGCGGTCGTGCAGGTTCTCGGCGGTCATGCCCATGA
Source organism: Streptomyces xanthochromogenes (assembly GCF_014650455.1). Taxonomy (GTDB): domain Bacteria; phylum Actinomycetota; class Actinomycetes; order Streptomycetales; family Streptomycetaceae; genus Streptomyces; species Streptomyces xanthochromogenes. The sequence continues at coordinate 339,535 of NZ_BMUZ01000008.1, forward strand.
AGAGGGCGGACTCGTCGACCAGCTTCTCGCTGACGAACCGCGGGTTGGGGTCGACGCCCTCACCCATCGGGTGGCGGCCCATGTGCTCGACGCCACCGGCGATCACGGCGTCGTACGCGCCGAACGCGATCGAGCCGGCGACCGAGGTCACGGCGGTCAGGGCGCCCGCGCACATGCGGTCGATGGAGTAGCCGGGCACGGACTGCGGGAGGCCCGCGAGGATGCCTGCCGTACGGCCCAGGGTCAGGCCCTGGTCGCCGATCTGGGTGGTCGCCGCGATGGCGACCTCGTCGATCTTCGCGGGGTCGAGGGCCGGGTTGCGGCGCAGCAGCTCGCGGATCGCCTTGACGACCAGATCGTCGGCCCGGGTCTCGTGGTAGATGCCCTTCGGGCCCGCCTTGCCGAACGGGGTGCGGACGCCGTCGACGAAGACGACGTCCCTGACGGTACGAGGCACGATGGCTCTCCTCCAGGGTGCGGGGTGGCACTGCACTGCTGCGCACGCGGCTGAGCGCGCGCTCACTCCGCCCATGCTACTTACGAGTAACCAAACTGCCCACCCCCGGGGCGCGGAGCGGCGAAGGTCACACCCCGGGCGGCCCCCTGGGGCTCCGCCCCAGACCCCGTTCGCGCCTTGAGGGCGCTCGTCCTCAATCGCCGGACGGGCTGTAGGTGCCCCAGCACCGGGCTTCCAGGGGCGCGGGGAACTGCGCCAGCAACCACGCGCGGTCCGCAGCCGAACCCAGCACCTCCGAACCACGCGCACCCTCCCCACAGCCCCGGAGGGTTGCGGGAAGGGGTGGGGAGGGGCCAGAACGCGGGTTCCGGGGCGGAGCCCCGGGAGCACCCGGGCGGCGGCACCCGCAATTAGGCCAGAATTCGCCGCCCGGTCAGGGCTTCGCGGGGGTCGCCGTGAGGGCCGCGGTCAGGAGGGGGGTGACCTGGGCGATCTGCCAGGGCCGGGCGCCGTGGGCGGCCAGGGCGGCGGCCACCGCGGCCGATGACCGGTCCCCCGGCGGCTCCCAGCACACCCGCCGCACGGTGTCCGGCGTGATCAGGTTCTCCTGCGGCATGTTCAGCCGCTCGGCAAGCTCGGAGACCGACGCCCGCGCCGCCGAGAGCCGGGCCGCGGCGGCCGGGTCCTTGTCCGCCCAGGCGCGCGGCGGCGGAGGTCCCTGCAGCGCCTGGCCGGGCTGCGGCAGCTCCGCCTCCGACAGGGCCTTCGCGCGGTCGACGGCCGCCTGCCACTGCTCCAGCTGGCGCCGCCCCATCCGGTGCCCGAACCCGGTCAGCGCGGTCAGCGCGTTCACATGGGCGGGCAGCGCCAGCGAGGCCTCGATGATCGCGGAGTCGCTGAGCACCTTGCCCGGCGAGACGTCACGCCGCTGCGCCACCTTGTCCCGCGCGGTCCACAGCTCGCGTACGGCGGCCATCTGACGGCGCCTGCGCACCTTGTGCATGCCGGAGGTGCGGCGCCAGGGGTCCTTGCGGGGCGGCGCGGGCGGGGCGGAGGCGATCGCGTCGAACTCCTCGTGCGCCCACTCCAGCTTGCCCTGCCGGTCGAGCTCCTTCTCCAGCGCGTCGCGCAGGTCGACCAGGAGCTCCACGTCCAGGGCCGCGTACCGCAGCCAGGGCTCGGGCAGCGGCCGGGTCGACCAGTCGACGGCGGAGTGACCCTTCTCCAGGGCGTATCCGAGCACGCTCTCGACCATCGCGCCCAGACCCACCCGCGGGAAGCCCGCGAGCCGGCCGGCCAGCTCGGTGTCGAAGATCCGGGAGGGAACCATGCCTATTTCGCGCAGGCAGGGCAGATCCTGCGTGGCGGCGTGCAGGATCCACTCGGTGTCCGAAAGTGCCTCCCCGAGCGCGGAGAGATCCGGACAGCCGACCGGGTCGATGAGCGTGGTGCCCGCGCCCTGCCGACGCATCTGCACGAGATAGGCGCGCTGCCCGTAGCGGTAGCCGGACGCGCGCTCGGCGTCGACGGCGACGGGGCCGGTGCCGGCCGCGAAGGCGGCGACCACTTCGGCCAGGGCTTCCTCGGTGGCAACGACAGGCGGAATGCCCTCTCGGGGCTCCAGCAAGGGAATCGGCGCCTTGTCGACGTCGTCCGGGGGAGCGCCCCCGGTGGTTCGCAGTGCTGTCTCGGCTGCGGTCTTATGGGCGTCGGTCACCTGTCAAGGGTATCTGTGTATGCACGGCGCCCGTCGACGGAACGTTCCGTCGACGGGCGCGTGAGGGTCGTAAACCGGTCAGTGGATGATTCCGGTCCGCAGCGCGACGGCCACCATCCCGGCGCGGTCACCCGTGCCGAGCTTGCGTGCGATCCGGGCGAGGTGGGACTTGACGGTCAGGGCGGACAGGCCCATCGAGACGCCGATGGCCTTGTTGGACTGGCCCTCCGCCACGAGCCGGAGCACCTCGACCTCACGGCCGGAGAGCTCGCGGTAGCCGCCCGGGTGGCTCGGGGCACCCGGGGGGCGGCGGTGCATACGGGCGGCGGCGGAGCCGATGGTGGCGGCGCCGGGACGGCCGGGGTGACCGATGTTGGTACGGGTGCCGGTGACGACGTAGCCCTTCACGCCGCCCGCGAGGGCGTTGCGCACGGCGCCGATGTCGTCGGCCGCGGACAGTGCCAGGCCGTTGGGCCAGCCGGCGGCTCGGGTTTCGGACAGCAGGGTCAGCCCGGAACCGTCGGGCAGGTGGACGTCGGCAACGCAGATGTCGCGCGGGTTGCCGACGCGGGGACGGGCCTCCGCGATGGACGACGCCTCGATGACGTCACGTACTCCGAGCGCCCACAGGTGCCGGGTGACGGTGGAGCGGACTCGGGGGTCGGCAACGACGACCATGGCCGTCGGCTTGTTCGGGCGGTAGGCGACCAGGCTTGCGGGCTGCTCAAGAAGAACGGACACCAGGCCTCCTGGAAAGGTGCGGGACGAAGCCGGCTCGGGGATGAAGCCGGGGCGAACCGTGCAGTTAGGGTCACAAACCTCTTCGGCACCAAACCCCTCGGCCTTTAGAGAATGATCACGATTTGGTGAGAAACATTTAGGCCAATTCGGACAGGCGCTCGATCGTCGAGTAACCGGCGGGGCGCTGGGCCCCCTCCGGAGCGCACCGAAAACGCCCCGCGCCCCGCCGGAAGCGGGGCGCGGGGCGACGGGAAGGCCGACGTCAGCGGGGATCTCGGCGCTGCGGCAGGGTGACCACCCCGCTGCCCGCCTCGGTACTGCCCGAGGCCGGCGGGAGGCCGGCGACCTGGCACAGCAGATCGCACCAGGCGGCGAGATGACCCGCCGTGTCCGGCACCCCGCCACGGCCCTCACGCGGTGTCCAGGAGGCCCGGATCTCGATCTGGGTGGCCGGAAGCCGCTCCGAGAGCCCGCCGAAGTAGTGCGAGCCGGCCCGGGTGACCGTGCCGCCGGCCTCTCCGTACGACAGCCCGCGCGCCTCCAGGGCGCCGGTCAGCCACGACCAGCACACCTCGGGCAGCAGGGGATCGGCCGCCATCTCCGGTTCCAGTTCGGCCCGTACGAGGGTGACCAGGCGGAAGGTGCCCTGCCAGGCGTCGTGTCCGGCCGGGTCGTGCAGCAGGACGAGCCGGCCGTCGGCGAGATCGTCCTCGCCCTCGACGACCGCCGCCTCCAGGGCGTAGGCGTGCGGCGCCAGACGCTGGGGCGGACGCGTCTCGTCCACCTCGATCTCGGGGCGCAGTCGCGCCGTGCGCAGTGCGTCGACGGCCTGACGGAAGGGGATCGGGACGGTGGTCCCGTCCGCGGCTTCCCTGCCGTCAGCGCCATCCGAAGTTCGTCCCTGAGCGGCAGCCATGCGGGGAAGACTAGGCGGAACGGGCGTCCGGCGCCGGTAGGGACACCCGGCCCGGGCCGGCGGCTTGCCGCCACATGCGAAGATTCTGGGCGTGAGCGCCAACGACCGCCCTGTGGGCCAGCCGAACAGCAAGACGCACGACTCCGCGTTCCTCAAGGCGTGCAGGCGGGAAGCCGTCCCGCACACGCCGGTCTGGTTCATGCGCCAGGCGGGGCGCTCGCTGCCGGAGTACCTGAAGGTGCGCGAGGGCATCCCCATGCTGGAGTCCTGCATGCGGCCCGAGCTGGTCACCGAGATCACGCTCCAGCCGGTGCGCCGGCACAAGGTCGACGCGGCCATCTACTTCAGCGACATCGTGGTCCCGCTCAAGGCCATCGGCATCGACCTGGACATCAAGCCGGGCGTCGGCCCCGTCGTCGCCGAGCCGATCCGCACCCGGGCCGACCTGGCCCGGCTGCGCGACCTGACCCCCGAGGACGTCCACTACGTCACCGAGGCGATCGGCATGCTGACCGGCGAGCTCGGCTCCACGCCGCTCATCGGCTTCGCCGGCGCACCCTTCACGCTGGCCAGCTACCTCGTGGAGGGCGGCCCGTCCCGCAACCACGAGAACACCAAGGCCATGATGTACGGCGACCCGGAGCTGTGGGCCGACCTGCTCGACCGGCTCGCCGAGATCACCGCCGCCTTCCTCAAGGTGCAGATCGAGGCGGGCGCCTCCGCGGTGCAGCTCTTCGACTCCTGGGTGGGTGCGCTCGCCCCCGCCGACTACCGCCGCTCGATCCTGCCCGCCTCGGCGAAGGTCTTCGACGCGGTCGCCCCCTACGACGTGCCCCGCATCCACTTCGGCGTCGGCACCGGCGAACTGCTCGGCCTCATGGGCGAGGCCGGCGCGGACGTCGTCGGCGTCGACTGGCGCGTCCCGCTGGACGAGGCGGCCCGCCGGGTCGGCCCCGGCAAGGCGCTCCAGGGCAACCTCGACCCGGCGGTCCTGTTCGCGCCGACCGCGGCCGTCGAGGAGAAGACCCGCGAGGTGCTCGACGCGGCCGCGGGCCTGGAGGGCCACATCTTCAACCTGGGCCACGGCGTGCTGCCCTCGATGGACCCGGACTCGCTGACCCGCCTCGTCGCGTACGTCCACGAGCAGACCGCCAAGTAGCCGCTACCCGGCGGCGCGCACCTTCGACACCGCCTTGCGCGCCGCCACCAGGACCGGGTCCCACACCGGGGAGAACGGCGGTGCGTAGGCCAGGTCGAGCGCGGTCATCTGCTCCACCGTCATCCGCGCGGTCAGGGCGACCGCCGCGACGTCGATCCGCTTGGCCGCGCCCGCGCCGCCCACGATCTGCACCCCGAGCAGTCGGCCCGTGCGCCGCTCGGCCAGCATCTTCACCGTCATCAGGGCCGCACCCGGGTAGTACCCGGCGGTGTTGGTCGACTCGACGGTCGCCGTGACGTACTGCAGACCCTCCTCGTTGGCCTGCCGTTCGGTGAGACCGGTGCGGGCCACCTCGGTCTCGCAGACCTTGGTCACGGCCGTGCCGACGACACCCGGGAACGTGCCGTAGCCGCCCGCCACGTTGGAGCCGATGATCTGGCCGTGCTTGTTGGCGTGCGTGCCGAGCGCGATGAAGCGGTGCCGGCCCGAGACCAGGTCGAGCACCTCCACGCAGTCGCCGCCCGCCCAGATGTCCGCGTGCCCGCGCACCCGCATCGAGGTGTCCGTGAGCAGTCCGCCGGACGCCCCGAGCGGCAGACCGGCCGCCCGGGCCAGGTCCGTACCCGGTGTGACGCCCAGGCCGAGCACCACCACGTCCGCCGCGTACTCCGTGGACCCCGCCGCGACCGCCCGCACCCGGCCCGAGTCCCCGGTCAGCACCTCGGTGACCTCGGCGCCCGTGACCACGCGGATTCCCGAGCGCTCCATCGCCCCGGTGAGGCGGTCCCCCATGTCCGGGTCGAGCGAGTGCATGGGCTGGGCGCCGCGGGTCAGGAGCGTCACCTCGAAGCCGCGGCCGAGCAGCGCCTCGGCCATCTCGATGCCGATGTATCCGCCGCCCACCACCACCGCGCGCCGCCGGCCGGCCGCCGCCAGGCTGTCCAGGAGGGCCCGCCCGTCGTCGATGGTGTGCACCCCGTGCACTCCGGGCGATTCGATCCCGGGCAGGGCGGGCCGCACCGGCCGGGCACCGGTCGCGATGACGAGCTTGTCGTAGGAGGTCCACTCCTCGGCGCCCGAGGCGAGATCGCGCGAGCGCACCCGGCGGCCCGCCACGTCGAGCTCCGTCACCTCGGTGCGCATCCGCAGGTCGATGCCGCGTTCTTGGTGCTCCTCGGGGGTGCGGGCGATCAGGTCGTCGCGCTCCGGTACGTCACCGCCCACCCAGTACGGGATGCCGCACGCGGAGTAGGAGGTGAAGCCCGACCGTTCGAAGGCGACGATCTCCAGCTCCTCGGGGCCCTTGAGCCTGCGGGCCTGGGACGCCGCGGACATGCCCGCCGCGTCACCGCCGATGACCACCAGTCGCTCCGCCGCCATGGGTGTTGCCTCCGCTCGTGAGGGGTCGCCTGCTCCTGGTCACGATACGTACGGGAGGCGCGCGGAATTCCCGCCCGCGGGGGAGCGGCCCGGGGGTTGGCCGGAGCCGGACCTCAACTCGCCCTCCGCGCGGGCGGGTTGATCTCGCTCGGCGGATGCCGCGGGGCTCGTTCCGGGTGGTCGGCGGGGGTCTGAGACAGTGGGGGCATGGACAACGCCCCCGCCCGTGCCCCGCACATCGTCGTCGTCGGAGGCGGTATCTCCGGCCTTGCCGCCGCCCACCGGCTGCTCGCGTCCGGCGCCCGGGTGACCGTGCTCGAAGGAAGCGCGGTGCTCGGCGGCAAGCTGCTCGCCGGGGAGATCGAGGGTGCGCCCGTCGACCTCGGCGCCGAGTCGATGCTGGCCCGCCGTCCCGAGGCCGTGGACCTGGCCCGGGCGGTCGGCCTCGGCGACCGGATCCAGGCGCCCGCCGCGGGGGGCGCCGCCATCTGGACCCGGGGCGCGCTGCGGCCGATGCCCACCGGCCATGTGATGGGCGTGCCCGCCGAGCCCGGCACCCTCCACGACATCCTGTCCGCCGAGGGCCTGGCCCGCGTCGCCCAGGACCGGGAGCTCCCCCCGAGCGAGGTCGGCGAGGACATCGGCGTCGGCGAGTTCGTCGCCAGGCGCGTCGGCCGCGAGGTCGTCGACCGTCTGGTGGAGCCGCTCCTCGGCGGTGTGTACGCGGGCGACGCGTACAAGATCTCGATGCGGGCCGCCGTGCCCCAGCTCTACGAGGCGGCCCGCACCCACGGCTCGCTCCTCGACGGCGTCCGGGACATCCAGGCCAAGGCCGCCGCGAGAGCGCAGAGCGGGCCGGTGTTCGCGGGCCTGGACGGCGGCATCGGCACGCTGCCTGCCGCGGTCGCCGACGCCGTACGCGCCCAGGGCGGCGAGATCCGCACCGAGACCCCGGTCCTGGGACTGGCCCGCACCGCCGACGGCTGGCAGATCCGCACCGACAGCGAGCTGATCGCGGCCGACGGCGTGATCCTCTCCACCCCCGCCTGGTCCGCGTCCGAGCTGCTCGGCGCCGAGGCGCCGGTCGCCGCCGCCGAGCTCGCCGACGTCGAGTACGCCTCGATGGTCCTGGTCACCCTCGCCTTCCGGCGGGCCGACCTGGCCGGTCTGGAGGAGCGCTCCGGGTTCCTGGTGCCGCCGGTGGACGGCCGCACCATCAAGGCCTCGACCTTCTCGTCGCACAAGTGGAGTTGGGTCAAGGAGCGCGGCTCGGACCTGTTCGTGCTGCGCACCTCGATCGGGCGCTACGGCGAGGAGCGCCATCTGGACTGGGACGACGCCGATCTCGTGGACGTCTCGCTCGGCGATCTCGGCGACGCCGTCGGCCTGTCGGCCCGGCCCGTCGCGACCCGGGTCAACCGCTGGATCGGCGGCCTTCCGCAGTATCCGGTGGGCCATCTCGCCAAGGTCGCCCGCATCCGCGGGGAGGTCGCGAAGCTGCCCGGGCTGCGGGTCTGCGGCGCCGTTTACGACGGTGTCGGCATCCCCGCGTGCATCGCGAGCGCCCGGCGCGCCGCGGACGAGATCATTGCCACGTCGACCCTGGCGCAGAACACCCAGAGTGACGCGGGACAATAGCCACATGAGTGCTGCTCCGGAAAAGATTCCCAACGCGGGGAAGAAGGCGAAGGACCTCAACGAGGTCATCCGCTACACCCTGTGGTCTGTCTTCAAGCTGCGCGACGTACTGCCCTCCGACGAGGCGGTCCGGTCGGGTTACGCCGACGAGGTCCAGGAGCTGTTCGACCAGCTCGCCGCCAAGGACGTCACCGTCCGCGGCACCTACGACCTGTCGGGTCTGCGCGCGGACGCCGACATCATGATCTGGTGGCACGCGGAGACCTCCGACGAGCTCCAGGACGCCTACAACCTGTTCCGCCGCACCAAGCTGGGCCGCGCGCTCGAACCGGTGTGGTCGAACATGGCGCTGCACCGGCCCGCCGAGTTCAACAAGGCGCACATCCCGGCGTTCCTGGCCGACGAGAACCCGCGCGACTACGTGTCGGTGTACCCGTTCGTGCGCAGCTACGACTGGTACCTGCTGCCCGACGAGGACCGTCGCCGGATGCTCGCCGACCACGGCAAGATGGCCCGCGGCTACCCCGACGTGCGGGCCAACACGGTCGCCTCGTTCTCGCTCGGCGACTACGAGTGGCTGCTCGCCTTCGAGGCCGACGAACTGCACCGCATCGTCGACCTCATGCGCCACCTGCGCGCCTCCGAGGCCCGGATGCACGTCCGCGAAGAGGTCCCGTTCTACACGGGGCGTCGCAAGAGCGTGGCCGACCTCGTGGCGGGCCTGGCCTAGCAAGACCAGGTGACCGGGGCCCGCGCCACGCGAGCGGGCCCCGGTCATCCCTGACCCGGAAGATCAGAGAGCGGGCAGCACATGCCCCGGCCTGCCGGCTGCCCGCTCGTCCAGCGACACCGGGTTCGGCTCCCGGTGCGGCGCGCACGCAGCGCGCCGCACCGGCGTCCGGCCGTTCAGCAAGTAGTCCTCCACATAGCCGTTCACACAGGCGTTGGAGCCACCCGCGATGCCGTGCGTACCGGCGTCCTTCTCCGTGATCAGGACGGAGCCCGGCAGCCGCCGCTGGAGTTCCAGGGCCCCCGGGTACGGCGTCGCCGCGTCCCGCTCGGCCGCCAGGATCAGCGTCGGCGGCAGCGCACCCGGCTTCGCGCCGACGTCCACCGGCTTCTGCTGCGGGGCCGGCCAGTAGGCGCACGGCAGGTTCATCCACGCGTTGTCCCACGTCTCGAACGGCGCGGTCACCGCGAGCCCGGTGTTGTCGCGGTCCCAGGTGGTGAAGTCCCTCGGCCAGGGTGCGTCGTTGCACTCGACGGCCGTGTACACCGCGTTCCCGTTCTCGTCGTCGGCCGCCGACTCCGGCTTGGGCGAGGCCTGTTGGACCAGCGGGCGCTCGTTGCCCTTGAGGTATTCCGAGAGCGCGGTGGCCCGGCTCGACCAGTAGTCGTCGTAGTAACCGGCCTTGAGGAACGCGGCCTGCAACTGGGCGGGGCCCACCGTGCCGCCGGCCGGTTCGCGGGTCAGCCTGGCCCGCACCCGCTCGTAGCTCCCCAGCACCTCCTCGGCCGTACTGCCCAGGTGGTAGACCGCGTCGTGCTTGGCGACCCAGGCACGGAAGTCGGCCCAGCGGTTCTCGAACGCCCGTGACTGGTCCAGGTTGTTGCGGTACCAGATCTGCTGCGGGTCCGGGTCGACCGCCGAGTCGAAGACCATCCGGCGGATGTGCGAGGGGAACAGCGTCGCGTACACCGCCCCGAAGTAGGTGCCGTAGGAGGCGCCCATGAAGGTCAGCTTCTTCTCGCCGAGCGCGGCCCGCAGCACGTCCAGGTCACGGGCGTTGTTGATGCTGGTGTAGAACCGCAGCGCGTCCCCGGCGTTGCGCGCACAGCCCTCGGCGTACGCCTGGGCCTGGGCGATCCGCTCCAGCTTGTACGACTGCGAGGGGTACGTCGGCGACTCGGTGGGCGCCTTGGCGAAGTCGGACGGGTCCTGGCAGGACAGCGGCGCCGAGCGGGCCACCCCGCGCGGGGAGTAGCCGACCAGGTCGTACGCCCCGGCGATCCGCTGCCAGTCCGAGAGCCCGGCGACCATCGGGAAGTACATGCTGGAGGCGCCGGGCCCGCCCGGGTTGAAGACGAGCGCGCCCTGCCGCTCGGCGGGCTTGCCCCCGGCCTTGGTGCGGCTGACGGTGAGCCGGATCTGACGGCCCGTCGGATGTGCGTAGTCCAGCGGGACTTGGACCGTGCCGCACTGCACGGAGGGAGGCAGCGACTCCACCTCGGGGCAGCGGCCGAAGGCGATCGGCTTGGCGGCGGCGCGCTGGGCGGCGGCCGTCACCCCGCGGGCCTCGGCGGTCAGCGGGTCGGCGCTGCCCGCGGGGGCGGCGACGAGGGCGGAAAGGACGAGGGAACCCAGGGTTCCGTACAGCGCTACAGCTCTCATCGCCGGTACATCCCTTTCGTGCTGCGGTACTACGGAAGTACATACAGATCAGAAGGGGATACTTCGGACGAGTGAAAGTAAAGCAGCGGGGCCGCGCCGGGCGCGGTCATTGACTCCGATGCGCGAAGCGGCCGCTCGTGAGGGCGCTGCGCAGCTGGGGGTCCTCCACGGCCCGCAGTCCACGCACGGCGACCGCGGTGAGCGGGTCGTCCGCCGGGTCGAGTCCGCCGAGCAGCGCCTGCCCGTCGGGTGAGGCCCAGCGGGTGTAGGGGTGGATCTCCACCCGGGCGATGGCCAGACAGCCCAGTGTGAGGACGAGCGGGAGCGCGAACCAGGCCGCGATCTCGGCCCGCCCGGTGTCCGTTTCGCCCGGCATGAACAGGGCGGCGCAGGCGAGCGCGGTGATGAGCAGGGCCGCGCCGCGGACCGTCTTGACCGAGGCGGTGACCCCGGACCGCACGGCGTCGGGCACCGCGAGGCCCGCGCCGGCGAGCCGGTCGGCCAGGGCGCGCACCGCGTCGGCCGCGGCGGTCCCGGACCGTATCGCCGCTATCCGCTCCTGGCCGCCGGGGCCGATGGCCGTCAGGACCGAGCGTTCGAGCTCGTCCCGGCCCTCGGGGTCGACGACGGTGGCCCAGCCCGTGTGGGCGAGCAGCAGCCGGCGGGCCCGGTGCATGGAGACCAGGGTGAGGTCGGCGACCCGGTACGGGCCGCCCGCCAGGAACGCGGCCTCGTAGCAGGACAGGCCGCGCTCCTCGTCCGTACGCGGCCGGGGGCGCGCGGCGGCGACGGCCGCCAGGCAGAGCCGGCCGCAGGAGAGACCGGCCGCGACCATCGCCGGCAGAAGGAACAGGACCCAGAACATGGCCGAGTTGTATGCGAAGTTGACGCTTCGCCGCCACAGTCTGTCCACAATTTGGACGTCGGGTTATCGCTTCGTTACGGAGCGTGGGGCGTCCCGGGCGCGGGCGACGCCTCGTCCTTCGGGCGGGAGGCGGCCGGGGGCAGCGGGAACGACGGCTCGGCCCCGGCGGGTGGCTCGGCGCTGTCGGCGGGCTCCGGCGTGAGCGGCACCGCGCTCGGCGGTGTCGCCCCCGGTGTGGGCGGCGGGGGACCGGTGGGGCCGGCCGTCGCCGCGGCCGCGGCGTCCCGTGCGAGCGCGTCGAAGTCGACGAACCCGGTCGCCTCCAGCATCCTGATGTGGTCCAGGACGGTGGTGTTCGCGTCGTCGGCGAGCCCACGCACCAGCGAGTTGCGGGTGTTGGCCCGGACCTGCGCGACCAGGGCGAACACCTTGCCGTGGGCGGCGCGCAGCAGGTTCGCGAAGTCCCATTCGTAGGCGGTTCCGGAGTCCTCGGTCAACTGCCGCAGCCAGCCCTGCTGTTGGCCATTGGGCCGATTCGGCAGTTCCATGCCGAGCTGGGCCGCGACCTCGCGGACCCGGGCGTCGAGGAAGGCGTGCCCGTCGACGAGGTGCTGCCCGGCCGCCCTCACCGCGTCGCTGGGGTCCCGCTGGACGGCCTGCCGCCCGGCCGGCCCCTCCCACAGCCCGGCGAGCCGCACCCGGACCACGAAGTCCCGGTCGGCGGCCGTCAGTGGCCCCCAACGGGTGCGCACGGTGGTGGCGTTGAGGTCGGCGAGCGGGGTGCCCGAGCGGTCGGCGTACGACCACACGGGGAAGAGCAGCGCGAGCAGAGTCGCGCCCAGCGCGATGACGACGAGTCCGGTGCCGGACAGCGAGCGACGCATGGATGCCTCCTGGTGCGGTGCGCACGGTAGTGCGGATGCCGCTGGTTTCGGAGGCGGTTCGGTGAAGTGGGTGGCCGGGTGGTGTGGGGGTCGTCACGTGATGCGTGAGTTGCCCCCAACTCCCTTGTTCCTGCGGTACGTTGACCCGCCGCGCGCCGGGGCCGACCGCCGCGGGGCATCCGTCCCGGGGCGCTTGGCTGAGGCCGCCGGGGTCAGGCGGCCCGGGTCAGGGTGCGCAGCAGCCGGGCGGCCCGGCCCGGCGGCCGCGGGCCCGCCCGCTCCTTCCACCAGCGGGCCAGTTCCCGGCGCACCTCGGGGTCGGCGGGCCGTCCCGCGTCGAGCAGGGACCGCGCGAAGTCGAGCGCGTCATGGCGGTAACCGCCTTGCATCGGACGGGACTTGGCGTACGAGAAAAACGCCTCCCGGTAGGCTTCGCCGAGCAGCCGCGGCAGTTCGGGCGCCACCTTGGCCACCACTTCGGCCCGCTTGGCCGCGAGCGCGCGGGACTGTACGCGAAGCCGCCGCCCGTCGAACCCGGAGGGCGCGGGTGTGCCCGCCGTCAGCGAGGAGAGCAGCGCGGCCTGGGCGAGCGCGAGCCGGTCCCGGGCTTCCGGGGCGGCCGCTCCTTCGGCGGGGGCCGACCGGGGAGCAGCCGCCCCGGGGGCAGTCGCCCCCGGGGCCGGAGGCTCGGCCGCGGCCAACGTGGTCCGGATGGCGCCGAGTTCGGCGGCGAGCTCCGCGGCGGGCGGGAACGCGTCGTCGCGCTCCAGGAGCACCCCCGGAGGCGAGGTGCGGGAGGCAAGGTCGGCCAGGACGTCGAGCACGGCCTTCGGCACGGGGTGCGCGTGGGTGTCGTGCCAGACGCCGTCCCGTTCGACGCCGCCCGCCACGTGCACGTACGCGATCGCCTCCAGGGGCAGCGCGGCGAGCACCCTGGCGGGGTCCTCGCCGCGGTTCACCCGGTTCGTGTGGAGGTTGGCCACGTCGATGAGCAGCCCGACTCCGGTGCGCTCGACCAGCTCCGACAGGAACTGACCTTCCGTCAACTCCTCGTCGGGCCAGTCGATCAGCGCCGCGATGTTCTCCAGGGCGAGCGGCACCGGCAGCGCGTCCTGTGCGATGCGGACGTTCTCGCACAGCACCCGCAGGGCGTCGCGGGTGCGCGGCACCGGCAGCAGATGGCCCGCCTCCAGGCGCGGCGAGGCGGTCAGCTCCCCGCCCGCGCGCACGAACGCGATGTGCTCGGTGACCAGGGGCGAGCCGAGCGCCTCGGCGCGGGCCGCGAGGTCGGCGAGGCGCCGCGGGTCCGGCCGGTCCGCCCCGCCGAGGCCGAGCGAGACCCCGTGCGGCACCACGGTGACTCCTCGCTCGCGCAGCCGGACCAGGGAGTCGGGGAGGTGTCCGGGGCAGAGGTTCTCCGCGACCGCCTCGACCCAGTCGATGCCGTCGAGCCGCTCCACCACCCCGGCGATCTCCGGCCGCCAGCCGATGCCGATGCCCAAATGCTTCATGGACAGGTCATGGCCCCCGGCTCGCGCGACGAATCCTGCCGGAGCACCTTCAGAGCTTGATTTGAGGTTCCGCCGGCCCCGCCCGGTGCGGGGCGTCGCGTCAGCTGGGGGTGGCCAGAGCGTCGAAGTCCACCAGGCCGGTGGCCTCCAGCATCGTCATGTGGTCGAGGACGGTCCTGTTGGCATCGTTCGCCAGGTCCCGCACCAGCGAGTTCCGGGTGGTCGCGCGGACCTGGGCGACCAGGGCGAACACCTTGCCGTGGGCGGCGCGCAGCAGGTTGGCGAAGTCCCGTTCGTAGGCGGTGCCGGTGTCCGCGGTCAGCTGGCGCAGCCAGCCCTGCTGCTGGGCGTTGGGCTGGTTCGGCAGCTCGATGCCGAGCTTCGCGGCGACGTCCCGGTCGTGCTGGTCGAGCGCGGCGTGCCCCATGACGAGGTGGTCCCCGGCCGCCTTGATCGCGGCACTGGGCGCCCGCTGCTGGGCCTGCTGCCCGGCCGGGCCCTCCCAGAGCCCGGCGAGCCGCACCTTCGTGACGAACTCCCGGTCCGTCGCGGACAGCGGGCCCCAAGGGGTGGGCGTGGAGGAGGAGTTGAGGTTCGCCTGCGGGGTGCTGGAGCGGTCGGCGTACGACCAGACGGGAAAGGCGAGCGCGCCGATGGTGGCCACCAGCACCGCGATGAGCAGACCCGTCCCGTTCACGTGGCGCAGGGCGAAACGGCTGGAGCGGACTATTCCACGCGACAAGATGCCTCCCGGGACGGCGAGTTGAGAGCGCGAGCACTGCTCGGCGTACCGGGAGGTACGGATGGGGCGGGTGGTGTGTTCAGCGGGGCGAAGGCATGGCCGGATACGGCACCCTCAGCCGCCCGCGACCCGTGCCCGCAGGGCCGGGTGGTCGGCGACCACCGTGCAGGAGCCCGGGGCGATTTCGGTGAAGCCCGCGTCGCGGACCACCGGCAGCCCGCTGCGGGTCAGCCCGTGCCAGGCGGCCGGGTCCGCGATGCGTACCGCCAGGGCGAAGCCGGACTCGCGCCAGGCCGCGCGCTCGGGCTCCGTGAGCTCCCACCAGGCGAGCTGGGCGCCGTGCCCGGCCTGGGCCATGGCCTTGCCCGCGGACATGCCGAGGTCCGGGTTGAGCCAGAGCACCGGCGCGATCGTCTCGGGGGCGCCCGGCTCGGCCGGGTCGTCCAGGTCCGTGCCGGACACCTGGAGCTTGGCCAGTTCCTTGGGCCAGCCGTCCAGCGGCACCGGCGGGAAGACGCGTACCTCCGCCGCCTTCCCGGTCACCGTGATGCCGGGCAGCGCCGAGGCCTTGCGCCACTCGGCGCCGCGGGCCCGCCGCACGACCTTGCGGATCCGCGCGTCCTGCCAGTCCCGCATCACCCGGGCCCACTCGCCCTCGTCGTCCCCCTCGCCGAGCGACCGCTCGTCGGAGAGCATCACGAGCACCGCGCGGGCCGCCGTCTCCAGGGCGTCGGTGCGCGCCGGCGGCTCGGCCTTCTCGATGTGCACGACGAGCGGCAGCACGTACTGCCGTGCCTCGTCGCGCGGGGAGGCGTCGTGAAAGGGGCTGTCGGAAGGGGGGTTCTGGGTGTTCTCGGTGCTCACCCCACCAGTCTGCCAGCCGCCGAACCGGTGATTCTTGGCGGAACGAATGGTTCCGGGACAGGATGCGCGCATGAAGAGCGACCTTTTTGCCATCGAGAACATGGCCCAGCCCGCGGCCGCCGCCGGAATGACGCTGGAGAACGCCAAGTCCATCAAGTACGCGGTCAACGGCGAGATGCTCGCGCGGCAGGGCGCGATGATCGCCTACCGCGGCAGCCTCCAGTTCGAGCGGCGCGGCCAGGGCATCGGCGGCATGCTCAAGCGCGCGGTGACCGGCGAGGGCCTGCCGCTGATGGCGGTCAGCGGCCAGGGCGAGGCCTGGTTCGCGCACGAGGCGCAGAACTGCTTCATCGTCGACATCGAGCAGGGCGACGCGCTCACCATCAACGGTCGCAACGTGCTGTGCTTCGACGCCTCGCTCAGCTACGAGATCAAGACGGTCAAGGGCTCCGGCATCGCCGGCGGCGGCCTGTTCAACAGCGTCTTCACCGGGCAGGGCCGCCTGGGGCTGATGTGCGAGGGCAACCCGCTGGTCATCCCGGTCTCCCCGCAGCTTCCGGTGTACGTCGACACCGACGCGGTGGTCGGCTGGACCGCCAACCTCCAGACCTCCCTGCACCGCTCGCAGTCCATCGGCTCGATGCTGCGCGGCGGCTCCGGCGAGGCCGTTCAGCTGATGCTCCAGGGCGAGGGCTACGTCATAGTGCGCCCCAGCGAGGCGACGCCGCAGAAGGCCCAGCAGCACTGAGCACCGTCCGGAACCTGCGCGGGGTGGGCCGCCGGTACTCCAGCGGCGGCCCCTGGGCGCCCTCATCCCGGACCCGGCCGGGGGCGCACCGGTCCGGATTGAGGGCGCCAACGGCACTGGAAGGTCAACCCTGTTGAGGGACCGGAGCGGTTCGGCGCGGCCCGCGCACCCCGGCACCCCGCTCGCCGAGCTCTCCCGGGGCGCCGACCCGGTCCCGTACGCCGATTAGGCTCGGGCGCATGGACGAGACGCAGCCGCGGGACGACACGACCTACTGCGAGGCGGCCCCCTTGGGCGGCGCCCCCGCGGCCGGAGTGTACGAGGGGCCCTTCGCCGAGTGCGTGCTGTGCCGGGCACCGACCGAGTACCCGGAGTCGACCAGGGGCAGCACGCTCTGCCCGGTGTGCGAGTGGCAGGAGGCGCAGCGCGCGGCCTGCTCCGGCTGAGCCGGTCGGTGCGGGGGGTGGCGCGCCGTGCCGGTCAGTGCGGGGGGTGGCGCGCTGAGCCGGTCAGTGCTGGGGGTGCTGGACGGTGCTGCGGATCAGGTCGGAGACCTTCACGAAGCGGTAGCCGCGCTTGCGCAGCTCCGGCACGATGCGCTGGAGCGCCGTGTCGGTGACCGGTGCCGCGCTGCGCGTGCAGTGCATGACCACGAGGGACCCGGGCTTGACCCCGGCCAGGACCTGCTCGGCGACCGCGTTCGCGTCCTTGGCGAAGGCGTCCCCGCTCACCACGTCCCACTGGACGGCGGTCATCTTCAGCGGGGCGAGCGCGCGCAGCGTCTCGTCGTCGTAGCAGCCGCCGGGGAAGCGGAAGTACGGCACGGTGTTGGTCACCCCGGCCGCCTTGAACTGGGCCGTCGCCTTCTCCACGTCGGCCCGCATCGCGTCCTTCTCGACGACGGGCAGCCCGTAGCAGTCCGTCTTGAACGCGTAGTGGCTGTAGGAGTGGTTGCCGACCTCGAAGGCGGGGTCGGTCCCGATGGCACGGGCCTCGGCCGGATACTCCTGCGCCCATCGACCGGTCATGAACACGGTGGCCGGCACCTTCAGGCGCTTCAGGTCGGCGATGAGCGCCGGGTTGTCGAAGCGCTCGCCGCCCGCCGCGCGCGGACCCTGGTCGGCCGTCATGTCGGCGTCGAAACTCAGCGCGACGACCTTCTCGCCCTGGGGGTTCGGGGCCGCCCGCTCGAAGACCGGGGTGAGTCCGCCGGGGCCGGGTGCCAGCGTCGCGGCGATCGCCGTCTTCGGAGCACCGGCCCCCGGGGGTGCCGAGGGCGCGGCCTTGCCCGCCGTCTGGTGCGGGGCCGTGGCGGGGTCGGAGCCGCAGGCCGTGAGTGCGGCACCGAGCAGGGCAACCGTGAGCAGTTTTCGTGCAGTAGTGGTCACGAACGGAAAGTATCCGATCGTATCGACATATTTGTTCAGGGCGCTCCCGGCCGCTCCCGAGATTCCGGCCAATGCCGCACAGCCCGGCGCCTGGGCCCGGCACGGGCCCGCCGCCCCAGCCGCACGACGCGCCCCGTGGGCCGCCGCGGACTACGCTCGATGCAGACGGATCAGCCCGACCCACCCGGATCACCCGCCCGAAAAGGCCCCTTCGCGGGCAGGGCGCGGTTCGAGGCCCCAGGGAGGCGACGTGTCCCGATCCCGTGCCGGAGCATGCTCGGCGGCACTCTTCTCGACCGCCCTCGCGCTGTGTTTCGCGTGCGCGGCGACCGCCCGCGCGGACGACACCGGCTCGCTCGGCGCGGACCGGATCGCCCAGCGCTCCCACGACGCGCTGCTCGGGGCCCGGTCCCTGCACGTGACGGCACAGGGCGTCCCGGGCTCCGGCGCGGGGACCTCCTTCGATCTGACCCTCGACCGGTCGGGCAACTGCCGCGGCTCGGTGAGCCTCGGCCCTCAGGGCTCGGTGGAGATCATCCGGCGCGGCACCGACGTGTGGATCAGGCCGAACGCCGCGTTCTGGAAGAACGAGGTGCCCGGCGGCGGCAGCGCCCTGGCCTCGCTCGTCGGCGACCGCTACCTGAAGGGCACCACCGACGACCCGGTGCTGCGGAACACGACCGACGTGTGCGACCTCGACACCTTCCAGAAGTATCTGGACACCTCCGCCAAGCTGCCCGCCGCCACCCTCACCAAGGGCAGGCCGGCCACGGTCGACGGCGTCGCGGTCATTCCGGTCACGGCCACCCGGCAGGGCCGGACCTACACGCTCGACGTGGCCGCCACCGGGACGCCCTACCCGGTACGGTTCACCGTCGCCAAGGGCGGTGCCGCCCCCGAGGCGACCGTACGCTTCGACGGGTTCGACCAGCCGGTGCCGGCTGCCACCCCGGCCGCCGCCGACGCCGTGGACATCTCCGGCCTGATGGGCAGGCAGTCCTGATGGAAGGACCCCAACTCGCCCTGGATCAGGGGCCCTTGAGCAGCCGGCGCCTGCACTCCTCGACATCGAAGTCGCCCGGCGGGTACTGCGGATCCAGCGCCTCCAGATGCTCCAGGAGCAGCTTGCTTACCGCCCAGTTGCGGTACCACTTGCGGTCGGCAGGCACGAGGTGCCAGGGGGCGGCGGCCGTCGAGCAGCGCTCCAGGGCGAGCTCGTACGCCTCCTGGTAGGCGGGCCACAGCGCGCGCTCGTCGATGTCCCCGGCGTTGAACTTCCAGTGCTTGTCCGGGTTGTCGAGGCGGGCGAGAAGGCGGCGGCGCTGCTCCTCGTGGCCGATGTGCAGGAACACCTTGACGACGGTCACGCCGTCGTCCACCAGGGACTGCTCGAAGCGGTTGATGTGACCGTAGCGAAGCGTGACCTGAGGCCGCGGGACCAGCTCGCGCACCCGGGCGATCAGGACGTCCTCGTAGTGCGAGCGGTCGAAGATGCCGATCTCGCCCGACTGCGGCAGCGCCTTGGAGATGCGCCACAGGAACGGGTGCGCGAGCTCCTCGCGGGTCGGTGCCTTGAAGGCCTTGATGCGGCAGCCCGAGGGGTTGAACAGGCCGATGACGTGCTTGACCGTGCCGCCCTTGCCGCTGGTGTCCATGCCCTGGAGCACCAGCAGGATCCGCCGCCGGTCGCCCGCGGTGCTCGCCGCGTACAGGCGCTCCTGGAGATCGGCGAGACGTTCACCCATCCGGGCGATGGCGGCCAGGCCCGCCGCCTTGTCCTTGGGGCCGCCGGGCGTGGCGTCGGTGGCGTGGGAGGCGAGGGCGACACGCTCGCCCTCGGGGATGCGCAGCAGCTCGCGCAGGTTCTGCCCGGGCCTGTCGCCGCCCTTGCGGGCCTTGCCCTTACCGGCCACTGCGCACCCCTTCCGGCCGCCTCACGTTCCCTCGATCGTGCGATGGAACGGCGGTCGGCGCTACCGCTGGCGGCAGTGTCAGGCGAGCTCGGCGCTGAGCGTGATGGTGGTCCCCGAAAGGGCCTGGCTCACCGGGCAGTTCTTCTTGGCGTCCTCGGCGGCGGCCTGGAAGCCGTCCGCGTCGAGGCCGGGCACCTCGCCGACCACGGTGAGGTGGATGCCGGTGATGCCCTCGCCGGGCTGGAAGGTGACGTCGGCCTTGGTCTCCAGGCGGGTGGGCGGGGTGCCCGCGCCGGTCAGACCGTGCGAAAGGGCCATGGAGAAGCAGCTGGAGTGAGCGGCCGCGATGAGCTCCTCCGGGCTGGTCTTGCCGTTGGCCTGCTCGGCGCGGGACGGCCAGGAGACCGGCTGGGACCCGATGCCCGAGGAGTCGAAGCTGACGGTGCCGGAGCCCTTGAGGAGCTCGCCTTCCCAGACCGTGTGCGCCGTGCGCGTGGTGGCCATGATGTTTCCCTTCTGTGGCCGAGGGGGCGGTGGACGGATGCAGCATGAGCCCCCTCGGCCCCAAACCTACTGCGCCACAAGGCCCTTCGCGTCGCGGGCGAGCGCGGTCAGGCGGGAGATCGCCCGGAAGTACTTCTTGCGGTAGCCGCCGTTCAGCATCTCGTCACTGAACAGCCGGTCGAAGGGGACACCGGAGGCGAGTACCGGTACCTCACGGTCGTAGAGGCGGTCGGCGAGCACCACCAGCCGCAGCGCGGTCGACTGGTCGGGCACCGGGCGCACATCGGTCAGGCACACCGCGCGCACCCCGTCCGTGAGCGCGCCGTAGCGGCTGGGGTGGACGCGTGAGAGGTGGTCGAGCAGCTGCGGGAAGTCGTCGAGGGCGGCGCCCTCGGTGGCGTAGGCGGCCTTGGTGACCTGCTCCTCGGAGTGCGGCGCCGGGGCCTCGGGCAGACCGCGGTGACGGTAGTCCTCGCCGTCGATCCTGAGCGGCCGGAAGTGTGCCGAAAGGCCCTGGATCTCGCGCAGGAAGTCGGCGGCCGCGAACCGGCCCTCGCCGAGCTTGCCCGGCAGCGTGTTGGAGGTCGCGGCGAGCGCCACGCCCTGCTCGACGAGCCGGCGGAGCAGCGAGGACACGAGGACGGTGTCGCCCGGGTCGTCGAGCTCGAACTCGTCGATGCACAGCAGCCGGTGACCGCTCAGGGTCGCCACGGTCTGCTGGAAACCGAGCGCGCCGACCAGGTTGGTCAGCTCGACGAACGTGCCGAAGGCCTTCAGGGCGGGCTCGGCCGGGGTGGCGTGCCACAGGGACGCGAGCAGGTGCGTCTTGCCGACGCCGTAACCGCCGTCGAGGTACACCCCGCGCGGCCCGGGCGCGGCGGCCGGCTTCTTCGCGAACCAGCGCCGCTTGGTGCCCACGGCGTGCGCGCCTCCCAGCCCCGCCGCGAAGGAGGACAGCACGGCGACCGCCTCGGTCTGGCTGGGCTGGTTCGGGTCCGGCACGTACGTCTCGAAGCGCACCGAGTCGAACCGCGGCGGCGGCACCATCTCGGCGACCAGACGGTCGGCGGGGACATGCGGCGCACGGGCGCAGAGCGACATGGGGGCCGCTTCGGTTATGGGGCTGGTCGACACAGTTCCCCACTGTAAGCGCCGTGCCAGACTGCACGGTATGCGACAACTGTTCCCTGTGACCGACCAGACACCGGCGGCCGAAAGCAGCCGGGCCGCGGGACCGGCCGCGGGCGACGACCCCGCAGAACACGCCGCGGGCACCGAGTGGTCGCTCGACCGACTGGCCGACGCCTACGCCTACCCCCCCGGCGGCGGCCCCTGGCTGCGCGCCAACATGGTGTCCTCGCTCGACGGCGCCGGCCATCACGAGGGGCGCTCCCAGCCGCTGTCCTCCGACACCGACATGCGGATCTTCGGCACCCTGCGTGCCCTGGCGGACGTCGTGGTGGTGGGTGCGGAAACGGTACGCCTGGAGGGGTACCGGCCGGCCAGGGCGCGAGCCGGGTTCGCCGAGCGGCGCAAGGCCGCCGGGCAGGGCCCCGCGCCCGTCATCGCCGTCGTCACCGCGAGCCTGGACCTCGACTTCGCGCTGCCGCTGTTCACCTCGCCGCTCGTGCCCACCCTGATCCTGACCGGCGCGGCCGCCGACCCCGACCGGGTCCGCGAGGCCGAGCGGGCGGGCTGCGAGGTGGTGGTCGCGGGCGACGGAGTCGGTGTCGAGCCCCGCCGGGCGGTCGCGGCGCTGGCCGGGCGCGGCCTGCCGCGGATGCTCACCGAGGGCGGGCCGCGGCTGCTCGGCCAGTTCGTGGCCGCCGGGGTGCTCGACGAACTGTGCCTGACCGTGTCCCCGACGCTGACCGCGGGCGACGCCCAGCGGATCGCGTCGGGGCCCGCGGTGAAGGTCCCGCAGCGGTTCGCCCCGACGTCCGTACTGGAGGACGCCGGGTTCCTCTACACGCGTTACCGTCGGATCTGACGATCAGCGGAATTTCCCGTTCCGGTTAGCTCACGCTGGGCACACTTATTCACGCAGACCCCGTGCGGATACGGGGAAGGATGGTTTCCGCAGGGGCCGGACCCGCCATGCACGGCGGGGGCGGCCATGGAGAGAACAGAAGGGCGCCTGTCGTGTTCACGAGCGTATTGATGATCGAGAAGCCCCTGACCTCCGTCGACGTGGAATTCGTCACCACTCTGCACGGGGACGAGCCGATTTCCTTCGTCGTGCTCATGCAGCCCAGGGGCGACCAGGACCGGCTCCTTCGCGCGATCGACGACGTGGCCCTCGGCGAGCTCGACGACGCCGTCCACGAGGGCGAGGAGCCGGAGGGCCCGGCCGCCGAGGGCCCCGCTGAACTGGCCCTCCAGCACTCCCTCCAGTCGCTGCGGAACGCGGGCAGCACGGCGGTCGGGCAAGTGGTCGACGACCACCCCCTGGACAAGCTGAAGGGCGTCGTCGACGAGGTGGGTGCCGACGAGGTCATCGTTCTGACGGCCCCGCACTACGTGGAGGAGTTCTTCCACCGCGACTGGGCCTCGCGCGCCCGGCACAAGGTGGGCGTGCCCGTCCTCAAGCTGTTCGCCCACAGCGAGTAGCCCCCGCGGCGCCCACCGGGAGCCGTGTCGCGGCCGGAGCCCCCACAGGAATTAGGGTGGGGGCTCCTTCTGTACGTCGCACCCCGGGAGAGAACCGCATGGCCTCCGCCATTCCCACCGCCATGGAACGGCCGCACTTCATCGGCATCGGCGGTGCCGGCATGTCGGGCATCGCGAAGATCCTGGCCCAGCGCGGGGCCGAGGTCGCGGGCAGCGACGCGAAGGAGTCCGCCACCGCCGAGGCGCTGCGGGCCCTCGGTGCCACCGTGCACATCGGGCACGCGGCCGGCCACCTCGCCGACGACGCCACCTGCGTGGTCGTCTCCAGCGCGATCCGCGCCGACAACCCCGAACTGACCCGCGCCGCCGAGCTGTCCGTGCCCGTCGTGCACCGCTCGGACGCGCTCGCCTCGCTCATGGGCGGCCTGCGCGCCATCGCGGTGGCGGGCACGCACGGGAAGACGACCACCACCTCGATGCTGGCCGTCGCCCTGACCGAGCTGGGCCTCGACCCCTCGTACGCGATCGGCGGCGACCTCGAAGGGCCCGGCACCAACGCCCGGCACGGCGAGGGCGACATCTTCGTGGCCGAGGCCGACGAGAGCGACCGCAGCTTCCAGAAGTACGACCCCGAGGTCGCCATCGTCCTCAACGTCGAGCTCGACCACCACGCCAACTACGCCTCGATGGACGAGATCTACGACTCCTTCGAGACCTTCGTCGGCAAGGTCCGGCCCGGCGGCACCCTGGTGATCGCGGCCGACCAGCCCGGCGCGGTCGAGCTCACCCGGCGCGTGCGCGACCTCTCGTCGCTGAACGTCGTCACCTACGGCGAGTCCGGGACCGCGGACGTACGCGTCCACAAGGTCACCCCGCGCGGCCTCACCTCCGAGGTGACGGTCCTGCTCAACGGCAAGTTCCTGACCTTCACGGTGTCGGTCCCCGGCCGTCACTACGCCCACAACGCGGTGGCCGCGCTCGCCGCCGGCGTGGCGCTCGGCATCCCCGCGCACAACCTGGCCTCCGCGCTCGGCAAGTACACCGGCGTCAAGCGCCGCCTCCAGCTCAAGGGCGAGGCCAAGGGCGTCCAGGTCATCGACTCCTACGCGCACCACCCCACCGAGATGACCGCCGACCTGGAGGCGATGCGGGGCGCCGCGGCCGACGCCCGCCTCCTCGTGGTGTTCCAGCCGCACCTCTTCTCCCGCACCCAGGAGCTCGGCAAGGAGATGGGCCAGGCCCTCGCCCTCGCCGACCTCTCCGTCGTCCTCGACATCTACCCGGCCCGTGAGGACCCGGTCCCCGGTGTCACCAGCGAGCTGATCATCGACGCGGCCAGGGCGGCGGGCGCCACGGTCACCGCCGTCCACGACAAGGAGACCGTCCCGGACGTCGTCGCGGGAATGGCGGCCCCCGGTGATCTCGTTCTCACCATGGGCGCGGGCGACGTGACGGACCTCGGCCCGGCCATCCTGGCCCGCCTGTCGAACTGATCCGTCCCGACCCGATCCGACACCGAGGAGCACCCATGGCGTACGACGTCGAGAAGCCGGACGAGCAGTGGCGCGCGGAGCTGAACCCCGCCGAGTACCAGGTCCTGCGCCAGGCCGGCACCGAGCCCGCGTTCGTCGGTGAGTACACCGACACCACCACCGAGGGCGTGTACGCGTGCCGCGCCTGCGGAGCCGAGCTCTTCACCTCCGGCGAGAAGTTCGAGTCGCACTGCGGCTGGCCGAGCTTCTTCGACCCGAAGGACTCCGACGCGGTCGAACTCATCGAGGACCGCACCCACGGCATGGTCCGCACCGAGGTCCGCTGCGCCCGCTGCGGTTCCCACCTCGGCCATGTCTTCGAGGGCGAGGGCTACCCGACGCCCACGGACCAGCGGTACTGCATCAACAGCATTTCGCTGCGCCTCGCCCACAAGGAGTGAGGCACGTGCCGGTGGAATGAGCCCTCTGCCGGGTGCCCGGCGTCCGGCAGAGGCGATTACCGGTCTGATTCCGCCGTGCATCCGGCCAGTACCGGCGCAGCGGACGGCGACCGGTCGGCCGGTGTGCCGATCGTGCGCCGTCGCCGCCCCAGGACCACCCGCCCCGGCGCGTCCGCCGCGCATCCGGCCGGTTCGCGCCGGGTACGGCCTGATCGTTTCGAACGGGAGAGCGGGCGCGCGGACCGGAAGCCGGCGCGGAACTCCTTTTCCGACAAGGCTTTCGAGGGGTGTGGGGAATCCTCCGACGGCTGCCCGGCGTCTCTTATGCGAAGCTCCAGGATGGCCGATATGCATGCTTGATCTTCGCGGAGCCGCCCGGCCGGGCTCCGCGGGATGGTCAAATGACCTTGGGGGACGCCGGGACTGGGGGAATCAGACTTGTGCGCAGGATTGTGTTCAGACTGCTCGGCACGTTGGACGTACAGGTGGACGGGGAGCGGATCGCCCTCGGCAGCGCACGGCAGCGGATCGTCCTGACGACGCTGCTGCTGGCGCCGAACCGGGTGGTCTCCGTGGACGGCCTGATCGAGGCGGTCTGGCAGGGCAGGGAGCCGACCACCGCGCGCAACCAGATCGCCATCTGCGTCGGGGCGCTCCGCAAGATCTTCAAGGATGCCGCGGGGGCGGACGAGCTCATCGTCACCTCCTACCCGGGATACATCCTGTCCACCGGTGAACACCGCGTGGACGTCAGGGAGTTCGAGGATCTGGCCAGCCGCGCCCGGGACGCCGCCCGGCGCGGGCAGGCGGCCGAGGCCGGCACCCTGGTGGAGGAGGCGCTGAGCCTCTGGCGCGGCCGTGCCCTGGAAGGCATCGAGGGCGAGCCCGCCGATTCGGCCGCGGCCCGCCTGGAGGAACTCCGGCTCGACCTGCGCGAGGAGCGGGCCGGCCTCCAGCTCCAGCTCGGCCGGCACCGGGCGCTGATCGGTGAACTGTCCGCGCTGGTACGGGAGAACCCGCTCCGCGAGCAGGCACGCGGCTTCCTCATGCTGGCCGAGTACCGTTCGGGACACCGCGCCAAGGCCCTGGAGATCTTCCGGGACGGGCGCGACATCCTGGTCGACCAGCTCGGCATCGAGCCCGGCCCCGCGCTCCAGGCACTGCACGACCTCGTCCTGCAGGACTCTCCGGACCTGGCGCAGCCCGCGGCCGACGCCGCGCCCGCGCTGATCACCACCGTGCCCTCCCAACTCCCCGCCAACATCGCGGCGTTCACCGGGCGCATGGACGAACTCGCCGGTCTCGACCGGATGCTGGACGACAACTACGGCTCGCGCCCGCTGGCCGTCGGTGTCGTCGCCGGGGTCGCCGGGGTCGGCAAGACCGCCCTCGCGGTGCACTGGGCCAACCAGGTCGCCGCCCGCTTTCCCGACGGCCGGCTCTTCATAGACCTGCGCGGGTACGACGAGAAGGACGACCCCGTCTCGCCCGGCGCCGCCCTCGACCGGCTGCTGCGCTCGCTGGGCGTGCCCGGCCCGCAGATCCCGGCCGACGCCACCGACCGGGCCGCCCTCTACCGCAGCGTGCTCGACAACAAGCGGATGCTGATCCTGCTCGACAACGCCCGCTCCTTCGAGCAGGTGCGCTCCCTGCTGCCCGGCGCCGGCCGCTGCTGCGTGCTCATCACCAGCCGGGACGCCATCGACGACCTGACCGGCGACTACGACGTGCTGCGCCTCACCCTGCCCACGCTCGCCCAGGGGGAGGCCACCGCGCTGCTCGCCCAGGTGGCGGGCCCCGACCGGTTCAACGCCGATCCGGCCGCCGCGGCCCGGCTCAGCGAGCTCTGCGACCGGCTGCCGCTCGCCCTGCGCATCGCGGGGGCCCGGCTCGCCGCCCGCCCCCACTGGTCGCTGCGCTCCCTGGTCGGGCGCCTCGCCGACGAGCGGCGCCGGCTCGACGAACTCAGCCCCGGACAGGGCGGAGTGCGCGCCGGGCTGTGGCTCAGCTACCGCGACCTCGACCCGGCCGCGGCCCGCATGTACCGAAGACTCGGCCTGCTCAACGCCCCCGACTTCGCGGCCTGGGTCGGGGCGTCCGTCCTCGACACCGATCTGTGGGAGGCGGAGGACCTCATCGAGCAGCTCGTGGACGCCCAGCTCCTCGAAGCGGTCTCGGGGCCGCCGGGAAAGCCGGCCCGCTACCGCTTCCAGGACCTGCTGCGCCTGTACGCGTGGGAACTCGCGCTCGCCGAGGACGGCGAGGAGGAGCGGACCGAGGCCCTGGACCGGGCGTTCGGCGACTGGCTCTCGCTCGCCGAGGAGGCGCACCGCCGGGTCGAGGGCCACGGCGGACTCGGCCGCCGGACCGATCGCCCCGCGCTGCCGGAGTCACTGGTGGAGGAACTCCTCGACGATCCCATGCAGTGGTTCGAGGCGGAGCGCTCGGCCATGGTCGGGGTCATCGGCCAGGCCGCCCAGTCGCCGAAACCTGCCGTCAGCTGGCTGCTCACCGCCGCGGCCACCGCCCTGTTCGAGACCCGGCACTGCCTGGAGGACTGGCAGTCCTGCGCCGAACAGTCACTGGCCGCCGCGCGGCGCGGCGACGACCGGGCGGGCGAGGCGATGATGCTGCGTTCGCTCGGCTCGCTCCTCATCAACCAACGGCGCTACGAGGCGGCGGAGGAACGCCTGGTCCCCGCACTGCGGCTGTGCAGGGAGACCGGGGACGAGTCGGGTGGCGCACGGGTGCGCCGGCTGCTCGGGATCTGCGCCCACTTCGAGGGCGAGCTGGACAGCGCCGCCGAGCACTACGAGGCGGCGATGGAGGTGCTGCTGCGGATCGGGGAGGTCCGCAGCGCGGTGCACTCGATGGGCCTGCTCGCCCAGATCGAGACACAGCGCGGCAATCTCCCGCGCGCCGTCGAACTGACCGAGCAGGCGGTGGCCAGAAGCCGTGAGGGCGGCTTCTGGCGGGCCGAGGCGCAGAGCCTGTACTGGCTCGCGGGCACCCTGCTGCGCGACGGCAGGATCAAGGACGCGTGCCGGGCGAGCGGGCAGGTGATCGAGCTGACCCGGGCGGGTGGGGACCGGGTCGGGCAGATGTACGCCCTGCGTCTGATGGGCGAAACCATGTGGCGGCAGGGCGAGTTGGCCGAGGCTCAGGACGTTCTGGAGCAGGCCATCGGCATCGCGGACGAGCTGTCCGACGATCTGCTGCGGGGACGGATCGAGATCGATCTCGGCTGTACGGACGCGGTGGCGGGCCGGGCCGGGGCGGCGGACCGGTTCGAGCGGGCCCGCGAGGCGTTCACGACGGTCGCTGCCAAGACCTGGCAGGAGCGCGCCGACCGGCTGATCGCGCTGGTCGAGTCGGCCGCACCGGGCGTCCCGGTGCCGGCCGGACAACTGGCCGGGCTGCTCGACGACTGAGCAACTGGGCCGGTGGTGCCGGGAGTTGGGGAGTAAGGGGTCAGTTCCAGGGGTTCTCGCCGGGGGAGACCGTCGTGGTCGGCGACGGCGAGGGGGCCGGAGCGGTGACGCCGGTGGGGGTGGTGGGCGCGTCGTCCGCATGGGCGATCCCGGTGGCGCCGGCGGTGAGGAGACCCGCCGCGAATATGCCGGCCACGATGACGCCCGTCGTGCTGCGGATGAAGCTCATCTGAATGCTCCTCGTTTCGTTCGCCGCCGTCTTGGCTGCGATCCGAGAAGGACGCTAGGGAGCCGTTCTGTTGGCGCCTTATCATTTCGATTTCGTCGTCGGATGAACAGCTCTCCGGGCGATGAAATCGATTCAAAATCGGTGGGACACAGCGGTTGGACAAGGTGGGCACACAGCCGCCACCACGCCCATCGTTGAACGGGGAACCATGGACTTCCACCTGCTCGGCCCGGTCGAGGCCAGACGCGAGGATCTGCGGATCGCTCTCTCGGGCACGAAGATGCACACGCTCCTCGCGGCCCTGCTGCTCGCGCGGGGCCGTGTGGTGCCCGACTCCCGGCTGAGCCGGCTGCTCTGGGGCGCCAGTCCGCCCGCGACGATGAGCGCGCAGATCTACACCTACGTCTCGCGGCTGCGCAAGCTCCTGGAGCCCGAGGCGACACTGGAGCGCCGCTCGCCCGGCTATGCGATCAAGACCGGCGACAGCCTGGTGGACATCGTGGAATACGAGCGTTTCGACCGCCTCGGCCGCCAGGCGCTCCAGGAGCACCGATATGAGGACGCGGGAAGTCTCCTGCGCAATGCGCTGGAACTCTGGCAGGGCCCGATGTTGGTGAATGTCACGGAATTTCTCGCGGAGGAAGAAATTCCGCAATGGGAGGAGGGGCGCGCGGCCACACTGGAAAATCGGATGGAAGCCGATCTGGCGCTCGGCAGGCACGGTCAGATCGTCGCCGAACTGACCCGTCTGGTGGCGGACTTCCCGCTGCGCGAGCGGATGCGTGCCCAGCTGATGACGGCCCTGTACCGCTGCGGCCGCCAGGCCGACGCCCTGCACGTCTTCCACGAGGGCCGTACCGTGCTCGCCGAGGAACTGGGCGTCGACCCCGGCACAGGTCTGACGGACACTCACCAGGCCGTGCTGTGTGGGACGTTGGACCTGGAACCGGTGTCCGGCGAGCGGAGGACCGCGACCCTGGTCGCCGTCCGTGCGGCCGACCCCGAGCCGCCGGCGCCGCGGCCCCACGCCCCCGCGGCCCCGCTCCGCGCGCCCGCCATGCTGCCGCCCGACACCGCCGGATTCATCGGGCGCACCCGTGAACTCGCCGCCCTGCGCCGCCTGCTCACCCCCGGCGGCCGCTCCGCGACGCCGCGCCGCTGCCTGATCACCGGCATGGCCGGCATCGGCAAGACCGCGCTGGCGGTGCACGCCGCCCACGAGAACCGCGAGCACTTCCCCGACGGCCAGCTGTACGCGGACCTGGCCGGGCCGGACGGCGCCGCCAAGGACCCCCGTGACGTACTGGTCCACCTGCTGCGCGCGCTCGGTGAGCAGCCGCCCGGCGCGGCCCCGTACGACCTCGACGAGCTCGTACGGGTCTATCGCACCAGCACCGCGGGGCGCCGGATCCTGGTCCTGCTCGACAACGCGGTGGACAGCCGCCGGCTCGCCCCGCTGCTGCCGGCCGGCGCGGAGGCGGCCGCGCTGGTCACCGGCCACGCCCATCTCGCCGTGACCGCGGGACCCGTCACCCTGGCCGTCGGGCCCCTGAGCCCCGAGGAGTCCCTCGAACTGCTCACCGTCACGGCGGGCAAGGTGCGCACCGTCGCCGAGCCCGGCGCCGCCCGGCTGATCGCCGATCACTGCGCGGGCCTGCCGCTCGCGCTGCGCATCGCGGGGGCCAAGCTTGCCGCCCGGCCGCACTGGTCGGTCGCCCGGCTGGCCGGCCGGCTTGCCGAGCCCGACCTCCGCCTGGGCGAACTCACCTTCGGTGAACTGGAGTTGGCGGACTCGTTGGCGAGCTGGCTGGAGCGCACCGACGAGGGGAGCCGCGAACTGCTCGCCCGTCTCTCGGTGCTCGGCGAGCGGCCGTTCTCGTCGGCCTCGGCCGCCACCGTGCTCGGCCTTCCCGACCGGCGGGCCGAGGACCTGGTGGAACGGCTCGCCGAGAGCGCGCTCCTGGAGACCGTCCGCCCGCTCGGCGAGGCCGGCGCCCCCGCCGCCTTCCACTACCGCTTCCACCGGCTCGTGCTGCTGTACGTCCAGTCCCTGCCCGTGCAGCGTCCCGTACGGGTCGCCCTGGCCCAGGCCGGCTGAGCGCCACCAGCTCCGAACCCCGGTCCCGGCGGCCGGGGTTCAGCCCTGTCCGGGGCCAACCCGTAGGGGTCGGGGGAGGGTTGTTGCCGGGGTCCTTCCCGATGGCCGGGCGGGCCCCGCACGGCACGATCGGGGCATGACCTTCCCCCGGTACGGCACCGCAGCCACCGCACTCCTCGCCGCCTACGGCGTCGTCCGGCTGTCCGGCGACGCGCAGGGCCCCGGCGCCACATGGACGTCGGGGCATCTGCTGCTGCTCGGCTCGCTCGCGCTGTTCCTGCCCGTCGTAGCGGGACTGCGACGGCGGCACCCGCACCCGGCCGCCACCGCGGCGGCGGCCGTCGCCCACGCGGGCCTTGCCGCCGGGATCGTCCAGGCCGTCATCGACCTCGTGATCGGGTTCCGGGCGGCCGACCGGGCCGGGATGGACGCGCTGTTCCTCGCCGTCAAGGCGCATCCCGGAGTCACCCCCGCCGTGTACACGGTGGGGCCGCTGCTGTTCTACGTGGGCCTGCTGGCGCTGCTCATGACGGCGGCCATCCGCCGGCCCGTCAAAAGGGCCGGCGGATGGCTCGCTCCGCTCCTGGTGCTCCTGGGCGCCGCGGCGATGGCGGTGAGTCTGGACCTCCTCGTGGTCAGCGCGGGCTGCTACTGGCTGGCTTTGACGTCGAGCCCCGGCAAATCTCCAGAACCGTCATGGCGATGGCGGCTCCCGGCCGGCCGAACCGGTCGGCGTACCGCTTGATGATGACGTTCTCGCGGTTGAACTCGGTGCGGCGCCCGCCCGTGGACATCCGGGCCCGCTGGACGCCCTCGGACAGTTCTCGGCGGCGATCGAGCAGCGTGAGGATCTCGGCGTCCAGGACGTCGATGGAACTCCTGAGGGTGGTGATCGTCGCCTCGGCGACGGCCGGGTCGGCGGCTGACAGGGTCTGCGGGGACATGGCGCTCTCCTTGTGCGGCTGGGGGGATGTGCGGGACGGTGGGCCGGGAACGGAGCTGGGCGGGGCGGAGAAGGGCCGGCCGCTCAGCCGTTGACGGCGTCCGGAACCGGGGCTCCGGACAGGGCGAGCAGGACGGAGGCGGCGACCGAGGTGCCCGCCTTCTCCTGGGCCTCGGCGGTGCCCGCGCCCAGGTGCGGGGTGGCCACCACGTTCTCCAGGGCGAACAGCGGCGATGCGGTGCAGGGCTCGGTGGCGAAGACGTCGAGGCCCGCCCCCGCGACCCGGCCCTCCAGGAGCGCGGCGTACAGCGCGTCCTCGTCGACGATGCCGCCGCGCGCGGCGTTCACGATCCGCACCCCCGGCTTCATGCCGGCGAACGCACCCGCACCGATCAGGCCGAGCGTCTCGGGGGTCTTGGGCAGGTGCACGGTGATGAAGTCGGAGTGGGCGAGCAGTTCGTCCAGGGGGACGAGGCGGGCCCCGGCCCGCTCGGCGGACTCGGCGTCCGCGTAGGGGTCGTAGGCGATGACCCGCATGTCGAAGGCGGCCATCCGGCGCGCGACGAGCGAGCCGATCCGGCCGAGTCCGACGATGCCGAGCACCTTGCCGGACAGCTCGACGCCGGTGAACCGGGCCCGCTGCCAGTGGCCGGCCCGCAGCGCGGCGTCGGCCGGGGCGACGTTCCTGGCGACGGCCAGGATGAGTGCGATGGCGTGTTCGGCGGCGCTGACGATGTTGGACGTGGGTGCGTTCACGACCAGCACACCGGCCGCGGTGGCCTCGGCCACCGCCACGTTGTCGAGGCCGATGCCCGCCCGGGCGATGACCTTCAGGCGGGGCGCCGCGGCGATGGCCTCGGCGTCCATGCTGGTCGCCGAGCGGATCAGTACCGCGTCCGCGTCGGCGAGTGCGGCGAGCAGCTCGGCGCGGTCACTGCCGTCGCAGCGGCGCACCTCCACGTCCGTGCCGAGGGCGTCGACGGTGGCGGGGGACAGTTCCTCGGCCAGTACGACGACCGGTCTGTCGACGGCCGGCCTGACGGGGGGAGTCGAGGGTGCGGCCCCGGCGAGCGGGGCGAGCGTGGCGAAGCTCATGGTCGGCCTTCTCTCTGCGGAAGCTGCGGACGTGGCTCTGCGGGGTCCCCGCCGGCGCGGATCACTGGCGGGAGCCGGCGAGGTCGAGCGCGCGGGTGCGCAGCGCGAGCCGGGCCGGTACGAGACTGGAGACGAGGGCGAGGGCGAGCCCGGCCGCCGCGGCCGCCCCGATCGCCGGCCAGGGCAGGCCGAGCGTGAGCGGTGAACCGGCGTCCAGGATGCGGCGGTTGATGAGCATGAGGGTGGCGGCCTGGGTGCCGGTGGTGACGAGCAGCGCGAGCACGGTGGCGGTCGCCGCGGTGAGCACCGCCTCCACGCCCACCATGGACAGGACCTGGCGGTCGTTGCCGCCGGTCAGGCGCAGGGTGGCGAAGTCGCGCAGCCGGTCGCCGGTGGACATCATCATCGTGTTGACGATCGCGATCAGCGCGTAGAGCAGCGCGGGTCCCAGGATCGCGATCATCGCGATCCAGTCGGACCGGACCCGCGGGTCGTTGTCGCCGCTGCCCCACTGGGCGGCCGGGGTGACCTTGGCGCCCGCGGCCTCGGGGGCCGTGCCCTGCCGGGTGGAGACGTAGGCGGCGGTGGGCTGCGGGTCACCGGTCAGATGGCCGGCCACCACGGCGTACGGAAGCAGCACCTCGGAGAGGCTGAGCGGCGTCTTGACCAGGGCGACAAGCGTCAGGGTGGCCGGTGCGCCGTCGGCGAGCGAGGCCGTGAGGCGGTCGCCCACCTGCCAGCCGTTGGACCGGGCGAGCCCCTCGGACACGGCCACCGTGGACCCGGTGAGGCGGTCGAGTGAGCCGGCGCCGGTGGGGAGCTTCCACGTGGTTGCCGCGTCCCCGTCGATCGCGGTGGCCGACACGGTGCCCGAAGTGGCGCCTGATGAGCTGGAGTTGCCGCCGTCGAGGCCGGTGAGGAGGGTGGTGCGGACCGTGGTGGTCCGGGCGCCGGGCAGCGCGCGCAGCGCGCCCACCGCGGCCGCCGGCAGGGTGGGACCGCTCGCGGGCTCGACGACGTACTGAGCGATGAGCGCCGCGCGGGACTGGAGGCTCCGGGCATCACCGAAGGTCAGGGTGGAGCCGACCACCGTGCCGGTGAGGCCGATCACCAGGAACATCGGGGTCGCCGTGGAGACGGTGCGGCGCACCGCCTTGAGCGCGTTCTGCCGGGCCAGCAGGCCCACCGCGCCGGAGGCCAGCGGCACCGGCAGGGTGAGCAGCCGCACCAGCGGCGGCACGAGCAGCGGGGCGAACAGGGCGATCGCCATGATCGCCATGACGTCGATGAGCAGCGACCACACCGGCATGTTCTGCGGATCGCGCAGCTGCGGATCGTGCTGCATCGCGGCCGGCATGGTCGTGAACAGGAGCAGTACGGTGGCGAAGACCGCGAGGTAGCCGATCGCCCACAGCCAGCGGCCGAGCGTCATCACCCTGCCGTCGACCGCCGCGTCGCCGAGCGCCTCCACGGGCCGCACCCGGCCGGCCCGGCGCGCTGCCGCGTAGGCGCCGAGCACCGCGACGACGATCTCGACGGCGGCGGCGACGAGCAGCGGACCGGCCCCCGCGTCCACGGTGAAGCCCTCGGGAGCGGCGCCCCGCGACACCAGCCAGCGCGCGAACAGCGGTGCCACGCCGAGGCCGAGCAGTGCGCCGCAGACCGAGGCGACCAGCGAGACGACGACCGCCTCGCCGAGCACCAGCAACCGGATCTGACGGGGTGTCGCGCCGACCGCCCGCAGCAGTGCGGTCTCGCGGCGCCGCCCGGCGACCGCGAACGCGAACGTCGACGCCACGACGAAGACGGACACGAAGCCGGACATCCCCGCCATGAAGGTGAGGAGCTTCTTCAGGGACGGCGCCGACGGGTCGTTGTTCTCAAGCCCCGCCGAGGTGCTGACGAGCAGCCCGGCCGCGGCGATCAGCGCCACGCCCAGGGTGAGCGCGACGAACGAGCCGATGAAGCCGAGCCACCGTTTGCGCAGGGTGGCGACCGCCACCGGGATCAGTAGGCCGAACGTGCCCATCACCGGCCCCCGTCCGTGCCGACCGGCTGGGCGCCGGATTCCAGCTGCGCCATGTGCTCGGCGACCCGCTGGGCCGTCGGCCGGTGCATCTCGTCGGTCAGCCGGCCGTCGACGAGGAAGATCACCCGGTCCGCGTAGGAGGCGGCGACCGGGTCGTGCGTCACCATGATCGTGGTCTGGCCCTGCTCGTCCACGAGGGTGCGCAGCAGTTCCAGGACCGTACGGCTGGAGCTGCTGTCCAGGGCGCCGGTCGGCTCGTCGGCGAACAGCACCTTCGGCCGGGTGATCAGCGCGCGGGCGATCGCCACGCGCTGCTGCTGGCCGCCCGACATCTGCGAGGGCAGGTGCCCGCCGCGCTCGCCCAGGCCGACCTGGGTGAGCGCGGCCCGCACCTCGGCCGCCTGGGGGCGGCGTCCCGCGAGCCGCAGGGGCAGCCCCACGTTCTGCTCGGCGCTCAGCGCGCCCAGCAGGTTGAACGCCTGGAAGATGAAGCCGATCCGGTCCCGGCGCAGCTCGGTCAGCGCCTTCTCGCCGAGCGGGCCCAGATCGACGCCGTCCACGACGACCCGGCCCGCGTCGGGCCGGTCGAGACCGGCCGCGCACTGCAGCAGCGTGCTCTTGCCCGAGCCCGAGGGGCCCATGATCGCGGTGAAGGTCGTGCGGTCGAAACCGACGGTGATCCCGTCGAGGGCGCGCACCGCCGCCGACGAGCCGGACGCGTAGCACCTGCTGACTTGTTCGAGCCTGACTGCCTGGTCGTTTTCCATGCCTCAACGCCTATCAAGTGATGTCGTGCTGGTCGGATGAACTCGCGGGGTGAAACAGGACAGTTCAGTACCCGCCCCACTGGGCCAGGAGGTCTTCCTGGGGTTGCGGTGTCCGGTCCCGCAACGGTCCGACCGGGGTGTCGACGCCGTCCGCGACGGCTTCGAGCAGCCGCACCATCGCATCGAGCAGTCCCTGTGCTTCCTCCGGCCGGTACAGATCCGGGAGATATCCGAGGTGGAGGCCGAGCGTGGTGGTGTCGAGCCCCGGAACCGCCTGCATGCGCAGGGGGTAGTGCGTGGCGTCCTCGCTGTCCCCGCCGGTCAGGTGGAGACCGTCGATGCCGTCGGCCCGGCCGAGCAGTGAACTCGCCTCCAGTGGCGTGTTCTTGACCACCGTGGTGGTGTCGAAGAGGGGCCCCGCCCCGACGAGCCGCTGGACGTCGCCGAGCCCGAGATGGTGGTGGGCAAGGAGCGCGGACTGCTCCTCCTGGACCCGGCCGAGCAGGGCACCGATCGATTCGTCCGCGACGATACGGACGCGGACCGGCAGGGTGTTGATGAAGTTGCCGACCATCCGCTCGACGCCGGGGACCTCGGCCGGCCGGCCGGAGACGGTCGAGCCGAACACCACGTCGCTGCGGCCGGTGAGTTCGGCGAGCACCACGCCCCAGGCCCCCTGGATCGCGGTGTTGAGCGTGAGCCCGCGGGTGCGCAGCCTCGCGTGCAGCCGTGCCGTGAGCCCGGCGGAGAGCTCGGTGCGTACCGACTCCTGCGCCCGCTCCTGCGTCTGCCCGGAGCCCGGCGCGACCAGTGTGGCCGTGGACCCCGAAAGGGCGGCGGACCAGGCCGCCTCCGCGCCGGGACGCTCCTGGGCGGCTAGCCACGCGAAGTAGGCCCGCAGCGGGGGCGGTTCGGGCAGGGACGAGTGGGCGCCCCGCTCGGCGTACAGCGTGAACAGCTCCTCGACGAGTACCGGTACCGACCAGCCGTCCCACAGGATGTGATGGGCCGTCAGGATCAGGTGGTGGCGTTCGCCGGGCAGCTCGACCAGGAGCATCCGCAGCAGCGGCGGGGCCGCCAGGTCGAAGGTGAACTCCCCTTCCCGTGCGGCGAGTTCACGAGCCGCCTCGTCGGTGGAGGCCCTCTCGTACCGCCACGGCAGCGGCACCTTGCCGTGCACCACCTGGACCGCTCGCCCGGTGTCCTCGTGCCGGAATCCGGCGCGCAGCGCGGGCTGGCGGGCCAGCAGCCGCTCGGCGGCGGCCCGCAGGGCGTCCGCGTCCAGCGGGCCCGCCAGCTCCAGGGTGAGCCGGGTGGTGTACACGTCGGGGCCGTCCCCGTCGTCACCGCTCAGCAACGCGTGGAAGAGGAAGCCCTCCTGGAGCGGGGTGAGCGGCAGCACGTCGAGGATGTCGGGGTCGGAGCGCCTCAGCAGCTCCGTTTCCTCCTCCAGGCCGGGGAACGGCCCGTCGAGGCCGGGCGTGTCCGCCCACGGGACCTCGGCGGCCACGTCCTCGGCCACGGAGGCCAGGGCCGCGGCCGTGCGGTGGGCGAACACC
This sequence comes from Streptomyces xanthochromogenes, assembly GCF_014650455.1. Classification (GTDB taxonomy): domain Bacteria; phylum Actinomycetota; class Actinomycetes; order Streptomycetales; family Streptomycetaceae; genus Streptomyces; species Streptomyces xanthochromogenes. The sequence continues at coordinate 376,048 of NZ_BMUZ01000008.1, forward strand.
TCCCGCACGGAGAGGGCGAGCCCGGCCTCGCGGGCCCGGGACACCAGCTGGATGGCCATGATGCTGTCGCCGCCCAGGTCGAAGAACGAGTCGTCGGCCCCGGCCGACGCGACCCCCAGCACCTCGGCGAACAGGGCGCACAGCACGGCCTCGCGCCCGGTGGCCGGTGCCCGCCCGCCGTCGCCGGTGCCGAGCTCGGGCACGGGCAGCGCCTTGCGGTCGACCTTGCCGTTGGCGGTCAGCGGCAGCGCGTCGAGCGGCACGAACGCCGACGGCACCATGTAGTCGGGCAGGGTGGCCCCGAGGAAGGTGCGCAGTGCCAGGCTGCCGGTGCCCTCGCCGACCACGTACGCCACCAGGCGCCTGGCCCCCGGCTGGTCCTCGCGGACCAGGACGACGGCCTGTTCGACGCCCGGATGGGCGGTGAGCGCCGACTCGATCTCGCCGGGCTCGATGCGGAAGCCGCGGATCTTCACCTGGTGGTCCGCGCGCCCGAGGTAGTCGAGGTTGCCGTCGGGCCGCCACTGTGCGAGGTCGCCCGTGCGGTACATGCGCGAGCCCGGCTCCCCGAAGGGGTTCGCCACGAACCGGTCGGCCGTCAGGTCGGGCCGGCCGAGGTAGCCGCGGGCCAGGCCCGCACCGGCGATGTACAGCTCGCCGGGAGTGCCGGCCGGTACCGGCTTGAGGTGGCGATCCAGCACGTACAGGCGGGTGTTGGCGATCGGGCGGCCGATCGGAGCGAGCACCGGCCCCGCCAGTGGGGCGCTCATGCTCGCGCACACCGTCGATTCGGTCGGTCCGTACGCGTTGACCATGCGCCGCCCCCGGGACCAGCGGTCCACCAGATCGGGCGCGGTGGCCTCGCCCGCCACCACCAGGGTCGCGCCGGGCGGCAGCGCGTCCTCGGGCAGGACGGGCAGCGCGGACGGCGGCAGGGTCGCGTGGGTGACGCCGTGCTCGGCGATCAGCGCGGCGAGCGTCGGCCCCGGAAGCAGTTCGTCGGCGTCGCCGAGCACCGCACGCGCGCCGGTGAGCAGCGCCATGCACAGCTCCCACACCGCCGCGTCGAAGCTCGGCGAGGCGAAGAGCAGCACCCGGCTCGCCGGCGTGACGGCCAGCCCCGCCGCCTGTCCCGCGATCATGGAGGCGATGCCCGCGTGGGTGACGACGACGCCCTTGGGGCGGCCGGTGGAGCCCGAGGTGTAGATGACGTAGGCCGCATGGCGGGCGTCGCGGCGCACGGTCAGGCCCCTGCCCGAGCAACTCCCGTAATCCGTACGGTCGATGAGCAGCCGGGGCGCTCCGGTGTCCGCGAGGCCGGCCGCCGCCACCGCGCTGCTGGTGACGACCAGGGCCGGGTCGGCGTCCCGCAGCATGTAGGCGACCCGGTCCGCCGGGTAGCCGGGATCGACCGGCAGGAACGCGGCCCCCGTCTTCAGTACGGCCAGCTGGGCCACCACCAGCTCCACCGACCGGTGCAGCGCGATGGCCACGAACCGTTCGGGGGCGGCGCCGCGCCGGGCGAGCAGCCGGGCGAGCCGGTTGGCCCGGGTGTTGAGCTCGCGGTAGGTGAGCTCGGTGCTCCCGTGCACCAGTGCGACGGCGTCCGGGGTGCGGGCCACCTGGGCCTCGAAGAGCCCCGGGATGGTGAAGTGCCGTCCCGCGGACGGGACATCGCTGTCGTTCCAGCCGTGGACGAGCTGGGCGCGCTCGGCTGCCGGGAGCACGTCGAGCCGGCCCACCGTCGTACCGGGCGCCTCGGCGAGGGTGGCCAGGACGCGCAGCAGCCGCTCGGCGACCGCTTGGGCCTGTGCCCCGGTCAGCAGGTCGCTCTGGTGGTCGAGACGGAAGCGCAGGGAGCCGTCGTCGTCCGGCTGTGCGACCAGGCCCAGCGTGTAGTGCACCGCGTCATGGCCGCCGACCGAGGCCAGCGAGAGGCCCGATCCGGCGGTGGCGGCGGCCAGCGCCGACACGTCGAGCGGATAGTTCTCGAAGACCATCGCCGTGTCGAACAGGGCTCCCAGACCGCCGAGTTGCTGGATCTCGGCGAGGCCGAGGTGCTGGTGGCCGAGGAGTGCGGACTGCTCCCGCTGCATGCGGGCCAGGAGCGCGGTGAGGGACTCGGCGGGGTCCAGACGCAGCCGCACCGGCAGGGTGTTGATGAACAGGCCCACCATCGACTCGACGTCGGGCAGCTCCGGCGGCCGGCCGGACACCGTCGCGCCGAACACCACGTCGTCGCGGCCGGTGAGCCGGGCCAGTACCAGCGCCCAGGCGCCCTGCAGCACGGTGTTCAGAGTGAGTCCGGCATCCCTGGCCCGCTCGGTGAGCGTGGCCGCCACCGGCGCCGGCAGCGCGAACTCCAGCCGCTCGGGCACCCTTGGAGTGCGGTCGTGGTCCGACTGCCGCACCAGGGTGGGCTCTTCGAGGCCGGCGAGCGCCTCGCGCCAGGCGGCCCGCGCGGCCTGCCGGTCGGCGGCGGCCAGATGGGTCAGGAAGTCCCGGTAGGGGCGCGGTCGGGGGAGCCCGGAGGGGTCGGCGCCGGCCGCGTACAGGGTGAGCAGCTCACGGATCAGGACCGGCATCGACCAGCCGTCGAGCAGCAGGTGGTGGTTGGTCAGGAGCAGCCGGTGGCTGTCCTCGCCGAGCGTGACGAGGGTGAAGCGGAACAGCGGGGCCCGGTCGGGCTCGAAGCCCAGGGCGCGCTCGGCGGCGGCGAGCGCGTCGGCCCCCTCCGCGCGTTCGCTCTCCGGCAGATCAGTCAAGTCGACCTGGTACCAGGGCAGTTCAAGCTCCCCGGGGACCAGCTGGACGGGCCGGGCCAGGCCCTCGTGGTGGAACTCGGCGCCCAGGTGCGGATGCCGGTCAAGGAGGGTGCGGGCGGCCGACCGCAGCAGGGCGGCATCGAGCGGGCCGGTCAGGTCGAGCCGGAGCTGCGCGGTGTACACGTCCCCGTCGCCGGCCTGGAGGCTGTGGAAGAGCAGCCCCTCCTGGAGTGGTGCGAGCGGCAGCAGGTCGCCGACCGGAGGCCGGCGCCGCTCCAGGAGTTCGATCTCCCGCTGGGACAGGACGGCCGGGGCGACGTCCGACGGGGTGCGCCCCCCGGCCCCCGGCCGCGAACCGCGGCGGGCCAGGTCCCGCAGGGCGTCGAACCAGGCCGCGGCGAGCGCGGCCACCTCCGACGCGTCCAGCACTCCATCCGCCCAGGTCCAACTGGCCACCAGCTCGGGCCCGTCGGGGCCGTCCTGGGTGAGGGCATCGAGGGCGAGGGAGTGCCCGAGCGGCATGTCGTCCGGGCCGCCGGGAATGCCGTCCTCGATCCTCGGCACCACCGCCCAGTCGGTGAGCGTGCCGGGAGCGGCGAACCGGCCCAGGTAGTTGAACGCGATCCGCGCCCGGCCGAGCCCGGCGAGCCGTTGTGCCGTCGCCGGGTTGAGGTGCCGCAGCAGCCCGTAGCCGATGCCCCGGTCGGGCACCGCGCGCAGCTGCTCCTTGACCGCCTTGAGCGCCGCGCACGGATCGTCCACGGTGCCGGCGTCCAGGCGTACCGGATGCAGCGTGGTGAACCAGCCGACCGTACGGGAGAGGTCGCTGCCCGCCAGCGCGGACTCCTCGCGGCCGTGGCCCTCCAGATCGACCAGGACCGGCCCGTCGCCGCCGCCCCGCCAGGCGCGGTGGGCCAGCGCGAACGCGGCGAGCAGGACGTCGTTGACCTCCGCGTGGAAGGCGGCGGGCACGGTGGTGAGCAGGGCGCGGGTCACTTCGGCGGGCAGTCGCAGCGTGAGGCGGCCGGCCGTGCCGAGCACATCGGTCGCGGGGTCCGGCGGCCGGCTGCCGAGCGGCGCCGACGGGCCGGTCAACACCTCGGTCCAGTAGGGGAGTTCGGCCTCCCGCTCGGGCGAGGCGGCGGCTTCGGTCAGCCGCCGGGACCAGGTCCGCAGGGAGCTGCCCACCGGCTGGAGCCGGGGGATGCGGCCCTGCGCCACGGCGGCCCAGGCCTGGGCGAGGTCCGGGGCGAGCACCCGCCAGGACACTCCGTCGACCACCAGGTGGTGAAGGACCAGGACGAGCAGCCCGGACCCGGCCTCGGCCCGGTCGCACCACACGGCGCGCACCATGCCGCCGGCCGTGTCCGGCGCGAGCGAGGCGAGCGCGGACCGGCCCTCGGCGGCCGCGAGCGCGTCCAGTGCGGCCTCGTCGAGGCCGGTCGCGTCCACCCGGCGCAGACATCCGGCGGCGGCGACCGAACCGGCGGGCCCGACGAAGAGCGTGTCCGCGGTGCGCCGGGCGCGCAGCGCGTCGTGATGGTCGAGCAACGCCTGCAGGGCCGCGGTGAGCTGGGGGAGGGTGAGGCCGGCCGGTACCCGCAGCACCATCGACTGGTTGTAGCCGGCCGGCAGACCGCCGCGTCCGTCCGCCCAGCGCATCACCGGAGTGAACGGGATCGCGCCGAGGCCCGCGTCCGGCGCCTCGGCCGGCCGCTCGTCCAGGGGCGTCGCGGCCTCGGCGAGTGCGGCCGGGGTCCTGAGCCGGAACACCTCGCGCGAGCTGAGTCCGAGCCCGGCCCTGCGGGCCCCCGACACCAGCTGGATCGACATGATGCTGTCGCCGCCGAGGTCGAAGAAGGAGTCGTCCACACCGACCCGCTCCACCCCGAGCACGTCGGCGAACAGCGCGCACAGCACCTCCTCGGGTCCGGTGCGCGGCGCACGGCCGGCGGCCGAACCGAGGTGGACGGGCGCGGGCAGCGCCTTGGTGTCGAGCTTGCCGTTCGCCGTCAGCGGCAGCGCGTCGAGCGTCATGAACGCCGAGGGCACCATGTGGGCGGGCAGCGCCTCGCCGAGGGCGGCCCGCAGCGCGGGTTCGCCGAGTCCGGCGCCGGCCACCGGGACGACGTACGCCACCAAGCGCTTGTCTCCGGGACGGTCCTCGCGGACCACCACGGCCCCGCTCGCCACCCCGGCCAGCGCCAGGAGCACGCTCTCGATCTCACCGAGTTCGATGCGGAAGCCGCGGATCTTCACCTGGTGGTCGGAGCGGCCCAGGTATTCGAGACCGCCGTCGCCCTGCCACCGGGCGAGATCGCCGGTGCGGTACATGCGGGTGCCCGGCGCGCCGAACGGGTCGGCGACGAACCGGTCGGCGGACAGGTCGGGACGGCCGAGGTAGCCACGGGCCAGACCCGCGCCCGCCACGTACATCTCGCCGCGCTCGCCGACCGGGACCGGCCGCAGCGCCGAGTCCAGGACGTAGATCCTCAGGTCGGGGATGGCCCGGCCGATGAGGCTGCGGGTCTGGCCCGCGGTGTCGTCCGCGCCGAGCACCAGATGGCTCACGTGCACGGTGGTCTCGGTGATGCCGTACATGTTGACCAGGACGGCGTCCGGGTGCGCCCGCTGCCAGGGCGCGAGCCGGCCGAGGTCCAGCGCCTCACCGCCGAACACCACGCGGCGCAGGGCGAGTTCACCGACCGGGTTCTCCGCATCGGCCTGCATGAGCTGGTAGAACGCGGACGGCGTCTGGTTGAGGACGGTGACCCGCTCGGTGGCGAGCAGCGTCAGGAACTCCTCGGGGGCGCGGCTCACGGCGTGCGGGACCACGACGAGCCGGCCGCCGTGGAGCAGCGGACCCCACAGTTCCCACACGGAGAAGTCGAAGGCGTACGAATGGAACAGCGTCCACACGTCGTCGGGCCCGAAGCCGAACCAGTGCGAGGTGGCGGTGAACAGGCGCACCACGTTGCGGTGCGGGATCACCACGCCCTTGGGGCGGCCGGTGGAGCCCGAGGTGTAGATGACGTACGCCGGACGGTCCCCGGACAGTGGCGTGGTGCGGTCGGCGTCGGTGAGCGGCGCCGGGTCCGCCGCGGCGAGCTGTGCGATGGTCGCCCGCGCGTCCAGGACGAGCAGGGGGACCTCGGTGTCGGGCAGGCCGGGGCGGGCCGCCTCGGTGGTGATCACCAGGGTGGGGGTGGCGTCCTGCAGCATGTAGGCGAGCCGGTCGGCCGGATAGTGCGGGTCCAACGGCACGTACGCCGCACCGGACTTGACCACCGCGAGCAGGGCGGTCACGAGCTCGGCGGAACGGTCGAGTGCGACCGCGACATAGCCTTCGGGGCCGGCGCCGCGGGCCGTGAGCAGCCGGGCGAGACGGTTGGCCCGCTCGTCGAGCTGTGCGTACGTCAGGTGGGCGGCGCCGTCGGTGACGGCCACCCGGTCGGGGTGCAGCGCGGCCTGCTCCTCGAAGAGCGCGGCGAGATGGCGTTCCTCGGCCGGCACCTCGGCGTCCGGCGCGGTCCACTCCACGAGCAGCCGGTGGCGTTCCTCGGCACTCACCAACTCCACCTGTCCGAGCGGGAGTTCGGGGTGGTCGAGGGCGGCGTGCAGGAAGGTGAGGAAACGGTCCTGGTGGACGGCGGCGGCCTCGACGTCGCAGGCGCCGGGCGCCGCGTCGAAGTCGATGCGCAGGCCCTGCTCCTGGCCCAGGTCGTAGATGCCGATGGCGAGGTCGTCCACCGGGCCGTTGCTCAGGTTGTGCTGGACGGTGGGGTGCCCGCCGAAGCCGAGGCCGGGTGCGAACGCCATGATGTTGACCATCGGTCCCGCGATGCGGTGCTCCGAGTCGCCGCCCGACACCGCGCGGCACAGGTCCTCGTACCGCGGCAGCTGGTGCTTCAGGCTCGCCCGCACCTGGTCGCGCACCGCGCCCACCAGGCCGGTCAGGGGCACGTCCGGCCGCACGCCGACGCGCAGCGGCACGACGTTGGACGACATGCCGGGAGTGCGGCGGGTCAGCTCGGTGGTGCGGCCGGTCACCGGCAGCCCGAGCACCAGCTCGTCCTTGCCGGACACCCGGTGCACATAGGCCGAGACCAGCGCGATCATCAGCATCGTCCAGGGCGTCCGGGCGGACCGGGCCACCGTGCGCACCCGCTCGGCGGTCTCGGCCGACAGCCGCACGCTGCGGCGCACGAACGGGATGCCGGCGAGCTCCGGGTCCGCGCTGCGGCCCTCGGCGAGCCGCGGGGTCTCGGGCAGCCCGGCCAGCCGGTCCGCCCAGTACGCGCCGTCGTCGGCCGCCTCCTGCGAGGCCCGGTACGCGGCGTCCTCGTGGAGCAGCTCGGGCAGCGTGCCGAACGGGCCCGGCCCCCACTCCTCGCCGGCCAGCGCCCGCTCGTACAGCTCGGCGAGCCGGGCGTCGAGCAGGGCCGCGCCCATGCCGTCCATCATGATGTGGTGGTAGCGCTGGTAGAAGCGGAAGCGGTCCTCGGCGACCTTGAACAGCGCCACCGTGTAGAGACCGCCCGCCGACAGGTCCACGGGCCGTGCCAGGTCGTCGTCCATCCAGCGCCGGGCGCTGCCGTCCGGGTCGGCCGTGCCGCTCACGTCGAAGAACCGCAGGGCGCGTGCGCCCGGCTCCGCGTCGAGGAGCTGCCACGTCCCCGACTCGTCGTGCTCGATCCGGGACACCCTCAACGCGTCGGCCTCGCAGGCCAGTTGGTACCAGGCGGCGGCGAGCAGCGCCGTGTCGAGGGGGCCGTGGACCTCCTTGTACTCGGCGACGTTGTAGCGGCGGCCCGTCGGGTCGAGGTCATGGGCGAACCAGATGCCGCGCTGTGCGGCGGACAGCGGGAGCCGGGCCGGTCCCGGAGTGCGGTCAGACATGGGAGGGCCCCGCCGTCGACGCGCGCAGGCTCAGCGGACGCAGGTCCGTCCAGCGCTCGTTGATGTAGGCCACGCAGTCGGCGCGCCCCGCGCTGTCGAGCGCGACCGTCCAGCCCTCAGGAACCTCGGCGAACGCCGGCCAGAGGGAGTGCTGCTCCTCGCCGTTGACCAGGACGTGGAAGGTGCCGTCCTGGTCGTCGAAGGGATTGTTCGCCATGGGGAAGCTCCTTGGGGTGTGGTGGTCGTCAGCGGGCGGCCGGTACGGGGGCGAGTCGGTCGGTGAGCCGGGCCATCAGCTCCCGGGTCGCGGTCTCCAGGTAGAAGTGACCGCCGGGTATCTCCTGCAGGTCGTACGGCGCGGTGGTGTACCGCTCCCAGCCCTCGGCGTCGGCGCGCGTGCAGTGCGCGTCGTGCGAACCCGCGATCGCGGTGATGGGGCAGGTCAGCGGGGCCCCGGGGCGGTGCCGGTAGGTGTCGATGAGGTGGAAGTCGCCGCGCAGTACGAACAGGGCCAGCTCGCGCAGCTCCTCGTGGGCGAGCAGTGAGGCCCCGGTGCCGCCGAGCCCGGCGACGTACCGCAGGAGCCCCTCGTCGCCGCGGTACTCGGGACCGAGCGGCTCGCAGGCGTGCGGCGCCTTGCGGGCCGAGGCGATGAGCCGGGTGAGGGCCGGACGCAGCCCGCCGGGCAGTGCGCGGGCCACCTCGTAGGCGACGGTGGCGCCCATGCTGTGGCCGAAGAACGCCACCGGACGGTCGAGCAGCGGGGCGATCTCGCCGGCGATGTCGTGGACGAGGGTGTCCATGTCGGGTGCCGGATCGGACATGATGCGGTCCTGGCGGCCGGGGTACTGGACCGCGGTCACCTCGACGGACGGCGGCAGCAGTTCGGCCCAGCCGCGGAACGCGCTCGCGGCGCCGCCCGCGTGCGGGAAGCAGATCAGCCGCAGGGCGGCCGAGGGGCGCGGCGCGAAGGTGCGGAACCAGGCGCTCATGCCGCCACCGTCCGCCCGGTGAACGGCTCGGCGGGCGTGTACGGCTCGGCCATCGCGACGGCGATCCGGCGCGGGCCGGTGAAGGGCTCCCTGCCGTGCGCGGCCAGCATGTTGTCGACGATCAGCACGTCGTCGGTGCGCCAGTCGAAGCGGGTGGACGCGGCCCGGTAGCAGGCGCGCAGGTGCTCGGTCACCTCCGCGGGGATGACACCGCCGTCGCCGTAGTAGGTGTTGCTGGGCAGGTCCTCCTCCCCGAACAGTTCGAGCAGGCCCTCGCGCACGTCGGCGGCGAGCGTGGTGTGGTGGAAGAACGCGATGTGGTTGAACCAGACCCGCTCGCCGGTCACGGGGTGGACGTGCACGGCCCGGCGCACGCCCCGGGTGCGCAGCCCGCCGTCCGCGTTCCACTCGAACCCGAGCTGCTTGGCACGGCAGTTGGCCTCGACCTCGGCGCGGTCCTCGGTGTTGAAGACCTGCCGCCAGTCGACGCCGAAGCCGTCGTGGAAGTTGCGCACGACCATCCAGCCGCGCCGCTCGAACTCCTCGCGGACCGCCGGGTCGATCAGCCGGTATATCGCGCGGGTGTCGGCGAGCGGGGTCGCGCCGAGGGTCTCCGGTTCGGCGACGCAGTGGAAGTAGAGGAGCTTGGGCCAGGACGCCTGGTAGGAGTTCTCGGTGTGCAGGAAGATCTCCTCGGCCGGCGGGTAGTCCGTCGAGGTGTAGACGTTGCCCTTGATGGTGGAGCGGGGCGAGGAGCGCTCGGAGTACTTCAGAGGCTCTCCGGACAGCGCCCGCACCACGTCGGCGAAGCCGTCGACACCTCCGATGCCGAAGCCGCGCAGCAGCACCGCACCGTGCGTGCCCAGCTTCTCGCGCAGCAGCGCGGACTCCTTGCCGATCAGTTCGGTGACTCCGGGGCTGCCGGGCTCGCGCTCCAGGACGAACGCGAGTGTGTCTGCGGTCATCGGTTTCTCCCTGCTTTCGGGGGTGGGGCCGTTTCCGCGGGCACATGAAGAACCCCCGGCCGGATCACTCTCCGGCCGGGGGCTATACATCTTCGATACGCGCTCTTGCGGGGGCTACGTCCGGTCGGCGCCCACCGCCTTCAGGACGCCGTCGTTGAACTCGCCGTTGGTGAGCACCACGAGCCCGCTGCCGCGGTGCAGCCGGCACATCGAGACCGCCTGGTAGCCGCCGGGCGAGCCGCCGTGCCCGTATTCGACGTCGTCGCCACCCGCGTCCACGATGGTGCCCAGGCCGTAGAAGCTGTCACTGTGCGGCGTGAGCAGCTCCTTGGCGGCTCCGGGCGAGAGCAGGGCCAGCGGACGTCCCAAGTAGGAGCGGCGCAGCTCCAGTTCGAGCCTGGCCATGTCGGCGGCCGTGGTCCACAGGCCCGCCGCCGCGCGCTCCGGCTGGATCAGCCAGCCGCCCTCCAGGGGCACCCCCCGCTCGTCGTGGCCGAGCGCCACCGGGCGCCGGGAGCGCTCGGGGAACGCCTGGTCGAAGCTGGAGCCGCTCATCGCGAGCGGGTCGAAAACCAGGCGCCGCATCAGCGCCTCGAACGGCTCGCCGGTGACGTCCACCAGCAGCTGCTCCAGGACCGAGTAGTGCGCGTTGGACTTGCGGAACCCGGCCCCCGGCGCCAGCTCCGGCACCGCGGTCCGGCGCAGCAGCCCGAGCAGCTCCGGTACCGGTTCGCCCTTGCGCACCCCTTGCCGCGGGGTCTCGGCGAGCCCGGCCAGATGGCTGAGCAACTGCCGTACGGTGACGGGTTGTTCGGCCTCGGGGAGGCGCCAGGTCCGCAGGTACGCGTTGGCCTGCGCGTCCAGGTCGAGCACGCCTTCGTCGACCAGACGCAGGACGGCGACGGCCGTGACGTGCTTTCCCCAGGAGCCGGCCTGGAACAGGGTGTCCGGCGTGACGGGCTCGGCGGAGCCCGTGGCGAGCGTTCCGATGCCGTCGAGGGCGACCAGTTCGCCGCCCTCGATCACGGCGAGGCTCGCACCGGGCACCCCGCTCGCCGCGAGCGCGGCGAGCACGGCCTCGGGATCGACCGTACGCTCCGGACCGGGGGCGACCGGGACCCGCGCGGCGTCGACGGCCGCGGCGAGCGCGGCCAGCGTGTCGTGCTGGTACAGCAGGAACAGCGAGAGCGCGAGCCCGGCCCGGCGGGCGGCCGAGATCACCTGGATCACCAGGATCGAGTCGCCGCCGAGCTTGAAGAACCCGTCCTCGCGGCCGACCTGCTCGATGCCGAGGACCGCCGACCAGATGGCCGCGATGCGGCGCTCGGTGCCGGTGCGCGGCGCGCTGTGGGGCCGGTCCCCGCCCGTCCACACGGCCGGCTCCGGCAGAGCCTTGCGGTCCACCTTGCCGTTCGGCGTCAACGGCAGCGCGGGCAGCGTCACGTAGCCCGCCGGGATCATCGCCTCGGGCAGCACCCGGGCGAGCCGCTCGCGCAGCGCGGCCGGGTCGGGGGCCGTGCCGTCCGCGGACACGAGGTATCCGATGAGCTGCTCGTGGCCCAGCGGCCCGCGCCGGACCGCGACCGCCGCGTCGGCGACGGTGTCCAGGGCCGCCAACGCGGCCTCGATCTCGCCGAGTTCGATGCGCACGCCCCGGACCTTGACCTGGTGGTCGACGCGGCCGAGGAACTCGATGGAGCCGTCCGCGTTCCAGGCGGCCACGTCACCGGTCCGGTAGAGCCGGCCGCCGGCGGGCCCGAACGGGTCGGGCAGGAAGCGCTCGGCGGTGAGCGAGGCGCGCCCGCCGTAGCCGCGCGCGACGCCGAGGCCGCCCGCGTACAGCTCCCCGGGCACGCCCACCGGCACCGGGGCCATGTCGGCGTCCAGGATGTGGAGGCGGGTGTTGCGCACCGGCCGGCCGATGGCGACCCTGGCCTCACCGACCGGGTCGCCGCAGCGCAGGACGGCGTGCGTGATGTCGTCCGAGCACTCGGTGGGCCCGTACGCGTTGACCATCGCGACGGCGGGGAAGCGGGCGAACCAGCGGCGGCACAGATCCGGCGGCAGCGCCTCACGCGTCACCAACAGCCACCGCAGATGCGGGAGTTCGAGGCCGATGAGTCCCGCGTCCCACGCGTCGAGCGCGGCCCGCAACAGCGAGGGAACGACCTCGAGCACGGTGATCCGCTCCTCGGCGGTCCGCCGGAACAGGGCCTCCGGGTCCACCGCCGCGCTCGCGCCGACGACCCGGGTGCGGCCGCCGACCACGAACGCCGACAGCATCTGCCACACCGAGATGTCGAACGCCATCGAGGCGTTCTGGACGACGGAGTCGGCCTCCGTGAGCGCCAGGTCCTCCACCTTGGCGAGCAGGTGGTTGGCCATGCCGCGCCGGGTCACCTGCACGCCCTTGGGAAGCCCGGTGGACCCCGAGGTGTAGATCACGTACGCGAGGTGGTCGGGCTCGGCGAGCGGCAGGGGAGTGGTCGCGGGCCGGTCCGCCCAGGTCTGCGTCGCGTCCAGGCGCAGGGTCGTCAACTCCACGCCGTCAAGGCCGTGTTCGGTCAGCAGCACTCGCGCGCCGGAGTCCTTCGCCATGTAGGCGAGGCGTTCGGCGGGCAGCTCGGGGTCGAGCGGCAGGTAGGCGCCGCCCGCCTTGAGGACCGCGAGGACGGCGAGCACGGTGGCGGGGGAGCGCCGGGCGTGGATCGCCACGACCGTGTCCGGGCCGACGCCGAGTGCCCGCAGCTGGTGGGCCAGCCGGTTCGCGGCGGCGGCGGTCTCCGCGTAGCTCAGGGCGGCCCCGTCGGCGGTGAGCGCCACCCGCTGGGGATGCGCGGCGGCGAAGCGGTCGAGCTGCTCCTCGACGGCGACCCACTCGGGTGCCCGTCCGGTCTCCGTCCAGCTGCCGAGCAACTCCCGCTCGCGCTCGTCCAGATAGGTCGCCCGCGGGTCGCCGAGCGGGGAGGCCGCCATCGAGGCGAGGACCGCCCGGTACATCGCGGCGATCCGCTCACCGTGCGCACGGCTCAACACCCGTGAGTCGGCGGTCAGGTTGAGCCCCTCGCCGCCGGTCGCCACGCTCAGCGCGAACTCGGTGGTGGTCTCACCGACGCTGGAGGCGGCGTCGATCCGCTCGCTGTTGAAGATCCGCAGATCGTGGTAGTTGAACAGCACGTCGATCTGCCGCTCGGCGCCCGGCGCCTCCCGCTGGATCGCGGCCATCGGATAGCGGCGGTGGCTCCACAGGTCCACCTCGCGGGCGAAGACCCGCTGGACCAGCTCGTCCCAGGTGCGGGCCGTGCGGTCGTGGGCGAACGGCAGCGTGTTGAGGTACATCCCCAACACCCGGTCCGCGCCCAGGACTTCGGGCCGCACGTCGACGACCAGGCCGGTGTGGAAGGACGGCTCCTCGGTGAGCTGGCTCATCACCTTCAGATGCGCCGCGAGCAGCACGCTCTTGAGGGAGACCCGGCTGCGCGAGGCGAAGGCCCGCAGCGGCTGCTCCAGGTCGGCGAGCCGGACCGGCACCACATGGGTGCGCCGCTCGCCCTCCTCGCCCCAGCCGGCCGGCAGGCGCAGCGGGGCGTAGCCGGCGGTCACGGCCTTCCAGTACGCGCTGTCCGCACCGGAGTTCAGCGACTCCAGCTCGCCCGCGACGAAGTCGGCGTACCGCACCGCGGGAGCGTGGTGGGGCGCGGTGTCGCTCGCGGCGTCCCGGATCTCGCGGTAGCAGTCGACCAGCTCGGTGAGCAGGGCGAACTGGCCCCAGCCCTGGGTGATCGCGTGCGGCTGGCTGAAGGTGACCCGCCACGCGGTGTCGCTCTCCAGATGGGCCGCGATCCGCAGCAGCGGCGCCCGGGTCACGTCGAAGCGGTCCCCGCGCTCGGCCGCGAGGAAGGCCGCGAGGGCCGAATCCTGGGCGGCGGCGTCGTGGTCACGCAGATCGACGACGCGCACCGGCACCTCGACCCGCTCGTGCACGAGCTGCATCGGCACCGAGAAACCGACCAGGTCGAACAAGGTCCGCAGCACGTCGTGGCGGGCGGTGACCCGCTCGACGGCCGAGCGCAGCGCCGCTTCGTCGAAGGGCCGGTCGTCGGTGACCCGGATGGAGACGCACTGGTGGTAGGTGGCGCCGCCGGTGTCGGCGAGCATCTCCACCAGCATGCCGAGCTGGAGCTGGGAGGCCGGATAGGCGTCGGTGAGGCGGTCCGGGAGGAGGTCCCGGTCCTCGGCGCCGATCAGGGCGAACGGCGCGACCGCCGTGATGCCGTCGGTGAGGACCGGCCGTTCGGCGACGGCCGCGGTGAGGCCGGCGACGCTGCGGTGCTCGAACACGTCGCGGACCGCGATGTCGTAGCCGGCCGCCCGCAGCGTGCCGACCAGGTTGATGGCGCGCAGTGAGTCGCCGCCGAGGTCGAAGAAGGAGTCCTCGACGCCCACCCGGTCGAGCCCGAGCACCTCGGCCCACAGCGCGGCGAGGTGTTCCTCGGCCGGGGTGCGCGGTGCCACGTAGTCGCCGGTGGCCAGCGCGTCCTGCTCGGGCGCGGGCAGCGCCCGCCGGTCGATCTTGCCCGCCGCGTTCAGCGGCAGCGCGTCCAGGACGACGAACGCCGAGGGCAGCAGCGCCTCCGGCAGCACATCGGCCAACCGCCGCCGCAGTTCGGCGGGTTGGGGCGCATCCGCGCCCGCCGGTACGACATAGGCGATCAGGCGCTTGTCGCCGGGGGTGTCCTCGCGGACGGCCACCGCGCTGTGGGCGACCCCGTCGAGGCCGGCCAGGGCCGCCTCGATCTCGCCCGGCTCGATGCGCACGCCGCGGATCTTGACCTGGTTGTCGGCGCGGCCGACGTAGAGCAGGGTGCCGTCGGTCCGCATCCGCACGACGTCGCCGGTGCGGTAGAGCCGTGCGCCCGGTGCGGCCCCGAACGGGTCGGGGACGAAGGACGCGGCCGTGCGCCCGGGCAGACCGCGGTAGCCGCGGGCCAGGCCCGAACCGCCGATGTACAGCTCACCTGGCACCCCGACCGGAACCGGCCGCATGAGCGCGTCGAGCACGTACACCGTGTTGTTGGCGATCGGCCGGCCGATGGAGATGCGGCCGGCCTCGTCCGGAACCTCCCAGCCGGTGGACCAGATGGTCGTCTCGGTGGGCCCGTACACGTTCACCAGGCGGCTCACCCGCGCCCGCAGTTCCGCCGCGAGCTCCGCGGGCAGTGCCTCGCCTCCGGTCAGCGCCGTGACGGGCGCCCAGGCGAAACCGGAGCGCAGCAGCAGGTTCCAGCCGGACGGGGTGGCCTGGACGTGGGTGATGCCGTGCCCCTGGACCAGGCGGGCCAGCGCCGCGCCGTCCTTGGTCTCCAGGCCGTCGGCCAGGACGAGGCGGCCGCCGGTGACGAGCGGCAGGAACAGTTCGAGCCCCGAGATGTCGAAGGAGACCGAGGTGAGCGAGAGCCAGACGTCGGTCGCGGTGGAGCCGAGCTCCTCGGCCATCGCGAGCAGCAGGTTGGCGAGCGCCGCGTGCGCGATGCCCACGCCCTTGGGGCGGCCGGTCGAGCCCGAGGTGTAGATCGTGTACGCCAGGTTGTCCGCCGCGCCCGGCTCCGGCACGGGCGCCTTCGAGGGCTCGGGCCACGGCAGGTCGTGGACGAGCCGCGGTCCGTCGTGCAGGCCCTCCAGGACGGGGGCGTGGGCGGCGGCCGTCACGACCGGCCCCGCCCCCGCGTCGGCGAGCACATAGCCGATCCGGTCGGCGGGGAACGCCGGGTCGAGCGGCACGTACGAGGCGCCCGTCTTCCAGGCACCGAGCATCGCGGCGACCAGTTCGGGGGTGCGGTCGAGCAGCATCCCGACGACGGACTCGGGGCCCGCGCCCAGCGCGGCGAGCCTGCGGGCATAGGCGTCGGAACGTTCCTGCAGCCAGCCGTACGTGAAGTCGCGCCCGGCGTACGACAGGGCGACCGCATCCGGTGCGGCGGCGGCCCGGGCCGCGAACAGGGCGTGGGCGGGGGAGGCGTCGCGGGCGACGGACGTGGCGTTCCAGTCCCGCAGCAGCCGGGTCCGCTCCTCCTCGGCGAGCAGATCGACCGTCGCGTCGCCGTCCGGGTCGGCGGCCATCGCCTCCAGGACTCGGCGGTACATCGCCACCAGGCGCCCGGCGTTCTCCTGGTTCACCAGGTGCGAGTCGGCGGTCACGATGATGTGGCCGACCCTGGAGGACACGGTGAGCGGGAACTCGGACGGGCTGTCGTCGATGCCGCCCTCGTGGTCCACCAGACCGGCGTCGACCTGACGGAAGTCCTGGTAGTTGAAGTACACGTCGAGCAGCCGGCGCGAACCGCCCCACGCCCGCTGGATCGCGGCCATCGGATAGCGGCGGTGCCCCCACAGGCCGACCTCGCGGGCGAAGACCTGCTGGACGAGCTCGGTCCAGGTGCGGGCCGACCGGTCGTGGGCGAACGGCAACGTGTTGAGGTACATGCCCAACACCCGGTCCGCGCCCAGGAGTTCGGGCCGCGCGTCGCACACCAGACCGGTGTGGAAGGCCTCCTCGTCGGTGAGCCGGCTCATGACAGCCAGATGGGTGGCGACCATGACGCTCTTGAGCGAGGTCCGCGCCCGGGCGGCGAGCCTGCGCAGCCCGTCCTCGAGATCGGTCCAGGTGATCGCCGCCTGGACGGTCTCGCGGGGCAGCCCGGGGTCGTCGCCCCAGCCCTCCGGCAGCCGCAGCGGTGCGTGCTCCTCGACCACTGCCTGCCAGTAGGCCCGGTCCTCGGCGCTCTCCAGCGCCGTCAGCTCCCCGGCGACGAAGTCGGCGAAGCGCACGGCGGGCGCGTCGAACGGCGCGGGCTCGCGTCCGTCCCGCAGTTCCCGGTAGCACTCGACGAGCTCCATCAGGAGCGAGTGGTGGCCCCAGCCCTCCAGGATCGGATGGCACTCGGTGACCGAGATCCACCAGCCGCCCGGGTCGTCCGTCAGATGCGCGTGGAACCGCATCAGGGACGGCACCGCGAGGTCGAAGACATCGGCCCGCTCGCGGACCGTGAACGCGCGCAGCGCCCGGTCCACCTCGGCCGCGTCGAGGCCGGTCAGGTCCGAGTGCCCCAGGGGCATCTCGGCCTCGGCGTGCACGAGTTGGAGGGGCTGCGAGTAGCCGGTCAGATCGATGGAGGTGCGCAGCACCTCGTGGCGTGCGGTGACGATCCGGCCCGCCGCGTGGAACGCCTCGGCGTCGAACGGCGCCTCGTCGCGGATCTTGAAGGTGGAGACGTTGTGGTACAGGTTGCGGCTGGTGTCGGCCAGCATCTCGACCACCATGCCGAGCTGCATCTGCGACAGCGGATAGGCGTCGGTGACCCCGGCCGGAAGCAGCGCCCGGTCCGACGCACCGATCAGCGCGAACGGCTCGACGGTCCCGGTCCCCGGGGCGAGCGCGGGGCGTCCGGTGACGGACTCGCAGAGCTGCGCCACCGTACGGAAGTCGAACACGTCGCGGACCGCCACGTCGTACCCGGCCTCGCGCAGCGCGCCGACCAGGGCGATCGCCCGGATCGAG
Organism: Streptomyces xanthochromogenes; assembly: GCF_014650455.1. GTDB lineage: Bacteria > Actinomycetota > Actinomycetes > Streptomycetales > Streptomycetaceae > Streptomyces > Streptomyces xanthochromogenes. The sequence goes on from NZ_BMUZ01000008.1 coordinate 393,227, forward strand.
TCGCCACCGAGGTCGAAGAAGGAGTCCTCGACGCCGACCCGGTCCACGCCGAGCACCTCGGTCCACACGGCCGCCACCCGCTCCTCGTCGGGCGTGCGGGGCGCGGTGTACGCGGACCCGCCGCGCAACGCCCGGGTGTCGGGGGCGGGCAGCGCGCGGTGGTCGAGCTTCCCGTTGACCGTAAGCGGAATCGCGTCGAGGGTGACGAAGGCGGCGGGCAGCATGTACTCGGGCAGGGTCCGGCGCAGCAGCGTGCGCAGCTCGCCGGGCTCCGGCAGACTGCCCGGAGCGCTCTCGACGAGGTAGCCCACGAGCTGCTTCTCGCCGGAGTCGGCCCGCACCTGGACCACGGCCTCGCCGACCCCGGGGTGGTCGAGCAGGGCGTGGGCGATCTCGCCGAGCTCGACGCGGTATCCGCGGATCTTGACCTGGCTGTCGATGCGGCCGATGAACTCCAGGCTGCCGTCGGGCAGTCGGCGCGCGGCGTCGCCGCTGCGGTACAGCCGGGCACCGGGCGGCCCGAACGGGTCCGGTACGAACCGCTCGGCCGTCAGCTCCGGCCGGCCCAGGTAGCCGCGGGCGACTCCCGGACCACCGACGTGGATCTCGCCCGGAACCCCGAGGGGCGCGGGGTTTCCGGCGGCGTCCAGGAGATACACCGAAAGGTCGCTGAGCGGATGCCCCACCCGATTGCCCGCAAGCGGTTCAAAGTCGCCCTCCCCGATCCGGTAGTACGTCGTGTGCACCGTGGTCTCGGTGATGCCGTACATGTTGACGAGGGCGGGGCCGTCCGGGCCGACCCGGTCGAGCCAGGGCCTCAGCTCCGGCACCTCCAGTTTTTCGCCGGCGAACACCACGGCCCGCAGGGCGAGTTCGTCGATGCGCGGGTCGCCGGCACCGGCCGCGGTGACCAGCGAACGGAACGCCGTCGGGGTCTGCGAGAGGACCGTGACCCGCTCGGACACGAGCAGGTCGAGGAAGTCGGACGGCGAGCGCGTGACGTCCTGGCCGACCACGACGAGCCGGCCGCCGTGCAGCAGCGCGCCCCACATCTCGAACACGGAGACGTCGAAGGCGTACGAGTGGAACATGGTCCACACGTCGTCCGGGGTGAAGGCGTAGTGCTCGTGGGCGGTGGTCAGCAGACGAGTGACGTTGCCGTGCTCCAGGACGACGCCCTTGGGGCGGCCGGTGGAGCCGGAGGTGTAGATGACGTAGATGGTGGAGCCGGGGCCGGCGAGCGGCTCGGGATCGCTCGCCGGGCGGGCCTCGATCAGCGCCGAGTCCCGGTCGAGCAGCACCAGTTCGGCGTTCTCGGCATCCCGCAGCGCGGGGGCGGTCGCCCGCGACGCGACGACGAGGTGGGCGCCCGCGTCCGACAGGACGTAGGCGAGCCGGTCGGCCGGGTTGGCCGGGTCGAGCGGCAGATAGCCGGCGCCCGACTTGAGGATGCCGAGCAGTGCGGGCAGCAGCTCGATGCCGCGCTCCAGGCACAGCCCGACGAGCTGCTCGGGCCCGGCGCCGAGGGCGCGCAGATGGTGGGCGATGCGGTTGGCCCGCTCGTTCAGCTCCCGGTACGTGAGCGAGGTGCCGCCCGCGGTCACGGCGAGCGCGTCGGGGGTGGCCGCGGCCCGCTCCTCGAAGACCTCGTGCACGCAGCGGTCGACGGGGGTGCCGGGGCGGTGTCCGCTCAACGCGCCTGTGGCGACGGCGAGTTCGCTTTCGCCCAGGATGCGGAGCCGGGACACGGGCAGCGCCGGGTCGGCGGTCGCCTCCTCCAGGAGGCGCAGGAAGTGCCCGGTCATCCGCTCCACGGTGGTGTGGTCGAACAGCGCCGTCGCGTAGTTGAGGGCGCCGCCGAGCGAGCCGTCGGCCCCCTCCTCGATCTGGAGGGTCAGCTCGTACTTGGCGACCCGGTCCGCCCGCTCGTACTGCTGCACCGAAAGACCGGGCAGGGCGAACGCGTCGAGGCGCTGCTCGTGCAGGGTGAACGCGACCTGGTGCAGCGGAGTGCGCGACATGTCGCGCTCCGGCTGGAGCTCGTCCACCAGGCGTGCGAACGGCACGTCCTGGTGGTCGAAGGCGTCGAGCACCGCGCTCCTGGTGCGGCCGAGCAGCTCGCCGAATCCGGGATCGTCCGCCCAACTGCCGCGCATCACCAGGGTGTTGATGCCATAGCCGATGAGCGGTTGCAGCTCGGGTCGGGAGCGGCCCGACACGACGGTGCCGACCGGGACGTCGCTCTGCCCGGTGTAGCGCGCCACCAGGACCTGGAAGGCGGTGAGCAGTACGGCGAACGGCGTGGTGCCGTGGGCGCCGGCCAGCTCGCGGACCCGCCCGGCCAGCCGCTCGGGGAAGGCGAAGCGCACATCGGCGCCCGCCGTGTCGCGGACCGCCGGACGCGGCCGGTCGGTGGGCAGCTCGGCGGGAAGCGCTCCCGCGAGGCGCGCCCGCCAGTGCGCCAGCTCCTGTTCGAGCCGGGGTCCGGAGAGCTGCTCGCGCTGCCAGGCCGCGTAGTCGGCGTACTGGACGTCGAGCGGCACCAGGGCCGGCTCCGCGCCCCGGGCCAAGGAGGCGTACAGGGTGGAGAGTTCACCGGCGAAGATGCGTGTCGACCAGGCGTCGCAGGCGATGTGGTGGAAGACCACGGCCAGGACGTGCTCGTCCTCGGCCAGCCTGATCAGCCGGGCCCGCACGGGCCATTCGGCCGCCAGGTCGAAGGGCGTGGTGACCGCGCGCTCCACGGCGTCCGCGGCCAGTGCCTCGCGGTCGGCCGCGCCCTCGCCGCTCAGATCGGTCAGCGGCAGTGCCACCGGCGTCGGCGCGTCGATCAGCTGCACCGGCTCCAGGCCCGACAGGACGTAGCGCGTGCGCAGGATCTCGTGGCGGTCGCTCACCGCCCGCAGGGCCGCGCCGAGCGCCCCGGTGTCGAGGGTGCCGCGCAGCCGCAGCACCATCGGCACCAGATATTCGGCGCTCGTGGGGTCGAGGCGGTTCAGGAACCACATCTGCTGCTGTCCGGCCGACAGCGGAAGCGGGCCTCCGCGGTCGGCGCGCGGTATTCGCGGTGCCGCGGCGGTCGCCGCCGCGCCGCCGCGCCGGCCCGCGAGCCGGGCGCGCAGGAGGTCCGCGCGGATCTCTGCGGCCGACCGGCCGCCCTGCTGCGCGGCCTGCTGTACGGGAGTTGACTCCTGGATGCTCATGCTCTCTGCTCCTCCAACAGCTCGGCGTCGGACAGCTGCTCGATCTCGGCGCGGATACGGGACTCGACGGCGTCGGCCAGACCGGCGACGGTCGGATACTCGAAGATCTCCCGCACCGGCAGGGCGATCTCGAACTCGGACTGGATCGCCGCGATCAGCCGGATCGCGAGGATCGAATTGCCGCCCGAGCGGAAGAAGTTGTCGTGCGCCCCGATCCGCGCGCCGAGCAGCTCCGCCCAGATCTCGGCGATGCGCTCCTGGAGCGGACCGGTTGCCTCGTCCCGCGGCTCCGCCTCGGCGGGGGCCGGGTCCGGCAGTGCCGCCCGGTCGAGCTTTCCGTTGGCGTTCAGCGGGATCGCCTCCAGCGCCGTGAACGAGGACGGCACCAGGTAGTCCGGCAGCAACTCGGCGCAGTACGCGGCGAGTTCGGACGCGCCGATCGGATTGCAGGCGGGCACGAAGTACCCGGCGAGCCGCACCGGGGCGACGCCGTCGGTCCGGGCGATCACCACCGCCTCGCGCACCCCGGGGTGGTCGGCGAGAACGGCCTGCGCCTCGCCGGGTTCGACCCGGTAGCCCCGGATCTTGACCTGGTGGTCGGTGCGGCCGAGGAACTCCACGTGCCCGCCGGGCAGCCAGCGCACCAGGTCACCGGTGCGGTAGAGGCGCCTGCCGCCGCCCGCGAAGGGGTCCGGCACGAACTTCTCGGCGGTCAGCTCCGGCCGGTCGGCATAGCCGCGGGCCACCCCCGTACCGCCGACGTACAGCTCGCCGACCGATCCGGTGGGCACCGGCCGCAGCGCCTCGTCCAGGACGTACATCGCCATCCCGGGCAGGGGGCTGCCGATCGGCACGACCGGCGCCTGCTCGCCGTCCGGCACCGGATGGACGCAGGTCCCGACGGAGGCCTCGGTCGGCCCGTACTCGTTGATGAGCCGGCCCGTGCCGAGCCGTTCGACCCACGCGCGGGCGAGCGGACCGGGCAGCGCCTCACCGGCCACCACGACCACTCCCGCAAGCCTGGCGGACCGCTCGGCGCTCAACTGCTGGGCCAGGATGTCGAGATGACCGGGCGTCAGCTTGAGGAAGCTGTACGGTCCCGAGGCGGCGAGGCGGTCGCCCAGCTCGCTCAGATCCATGTCCTGGGGCAGCATCACCACTCGTTGGCCCGCGAGCAGCGGCGCCCACACGTTGGGCACGGCCAGGTCGAAGGCGGTGGACGAGAACACCGCGCTGCCGCCGCTGCCCCGGGACACCAGTTCCGCGACGGCCCACCGCAGATGGTTGGCGAGGCCGCGGTGCTCCACCGCGACGCCCTTGGGCCGGCCGGTGGAGCCCGAGGTGTAGATGACGTAGGCGAGGCGGTCGAGGTCGGCGGGCAGCTCGGGTGCGGTGACGGGGAGCGCGGCGAGGGCCGTGGCGTCCGCGTCGGCGTCGGTGAGCACCAGCTCGCCCGTGAACCCCGCGAACCGCTCCCCGTACCGGGCCGCGGTCAGCACCACCGGGGCGCCCGCGTCGGCCGCCATCGCCGAGACGCGTTCGGCCGGCCACGCCGGGTCCATCGGAACGTAGGCGCCGCCCGCCTTCCACACGGCGAGCAGCGTCGCGATCAGCTCGGCACCCCGGTCGAGCAGCACCCCCACGGGCGTCTCGGGACCGACCCCCAACGACCGCAGATGATGGGCGAGTTGACTGGAGCGGGCGTCCAGCTCGGCATAGCTGACCGAGCCCGCGTCCTCCTGCACCGCGACCGCGTCGGGGGTCGCCGCGGCCTGCCGCGCGAACACCTCGTGCACGGTTTCCGTGACGGGCTCGGCCGGAGAAGTCGCCCAAGTGGACGTGAGCCGCTCCAGCTCGGCCTCGGGCAGCAGCGACACCTCGTCCAGGCGCATCCCGGGATCGGCGGCGACCGCCGCGAGCAGGCGCTGGAAGCGCTCCGCGAGCCGCTCGACGGTGGCCGTGTCGTACAGGGCGGCCGCGAACTCCAGGCTCGCGAACATCGAACCGTCGGCGTGGCGGCGCATGTACAGGGTCAGGTCGGTGTGCGCGACACCCCACATCTCCTTGAGGGTCGCGATGTCCTCGGCCCCTTCGACCGCGCCGTTGAACGACTCGTCGTGCAGGTCGAAGGCCACCTGGTACAGCGGGGTGCGCGACAGGTCGCGCTCCGGGGCGAGCTCCTCCACCAGGCGCTCGAACGGCAGCTCCTGATGGGCGAAGGCCTCCCGGGTCGTCTCCTTGACCCGCTCCAGGGCCTCGCGGAAGGTGAGCCGGCCCGCCAGCGTGCAGCGCAGCACCAGGCTGTTGAGGAAGAACCCGACCACGCCCTCCGTCTCGGCGCGCTCCCGGCCGGCCACCGGCGTGCCGACCGGCACGTCCCACTGGCCGCCGTGCGCGGCGAGCAGCGTCGCGTACGCGGTCAGCAGCGTACTGAACGGGGTGGCCCCGTGCTGTCTGCCGAGTGCGGTGAGCGCCGTGACGACCGGCTCGGGCACCGAGAAGTGGACGACGGAGCCGCGTCCGTCCCGGACCGCCGCACGCGGCCGGTCGGTGGGCAGCTCCAGCGGGGTGGAGCCCGCCAGGACCGCGCGCCAGTGGCGCAGCCCCTCGGCGATGACCTCGTCGGTGAGGCGGGAGCGCTGCCAGGCCGCGTAGTCGGCGTAGTCGATGGGGCGGGCCGGCAGGCCGGCGTCGACCCGGTCCTCGCGGTAGGCGGCGAGGAGCTGGTGGAACTCCCGCTCCAGGACGGTGGAGGACCAGCCGTCGGTGGTGATGTGGTGCATCGCCACCGTCACGATGTGGTCGCCGCCGCGCAGCCGCACGAGCAGGGCGCGCAGCAGCGGCCCGTTCTCCAGGTCGAAGCCCCGCCCGAACTCCTCCTTGAGGAGTGCGGTGAACTCGGCGCGGTCCGCGTGCAGATGGCGCAGGTCGACCCGGTGCGGCTCCGCGATGAACTGCACGGACTCGCCGTCCACCACCGCATACCGGGTGCGCAGCGCCTCGTGCCGCTCCACCAGGGCGTTCAGGGCCCGCTGGACATGGGCGACATGGGTACCGACGGGCACCTTGAGGAACATCCCGGCCACCCACTCGTGGCTGCCCGGGTTCATCCGGTCCAGGAACCACAGCCGGCGCTGCCCGAAGGAGAGCGGCAGCGGGCCGCCGTCGCGCGGCACCGCGGCGATGGGCGCCTCGACGGGCTCCGGGGCCTCGACGGGAGCGAGCAGGCGGGCCTGGGCCTCGACGGTGGTCGCGGCGAACAGCCCGCGCAGCTGAATCCGCTGCCCGGAGGCCGCCCTCAACTGGCTTGCCAGACGGGCGAGTTGGAGGGACGTGCCGCCGAGTGCGAAGAAGTCGTCGTCGAGGCCGACGGCCTCGGTCTTCAGGAGCTCCTGCCAGGTCCGCGCGACCAGCTTCTCCGCCTCGGTGCCCGGCTCGCGGCGCGCCGGACGGCCCGGCGCGGCGCCCAGTTCGGGGCTGGGCAGCGCGGCCCGGTCGACCTTGCCGTTGACGGTCAGCGGGAAGGCGTCCAGACGCAGGAAGACCGCGGGGACGTGGGTGTCGGGCAGCCGCTCCTGGAGGAAGGCGCGGAGCCCGGTGACGATCTCGTCCGAGTCGGACAGGACGTAGGCGGCCAGCCGCTTGGCGCCGTCGGGACCGGTGAAGGCGAGGACCACCGCGCCGCCGACCCGGGGGTGCGCGCTGAGCGCGCTCTCCACCTCGCCCGGTTCGATCCGTACGCCGTTGATCTTCACCTGGTGGTCGATGCGGCCCAGGTATTCGAGCACTCCGTCCGCCCGCCAGCGCACCTGGTCGCCCGTGCGGTAGAGCCGCGAGCCGTCCTTGGCGAACGGGTCCGGCACGAACCGGTCCGCGGTCTGCTCGGGGCTGCCGAGATATCCGCGGGCCACGCCGACGCCGCCCGCGTACAGCTCGCCGGGCTCGCCGACCGCGACCGGCCTGCCCTGCGCGTCCGCGACCAGCACCCGCATCCCGCCGATGGGCCGGCCGATCGGCACGGCGCCCGCGGTCTGCGCGGGCTCGAAGCGGTGCGCCGTCACATCGATGGCGCACTCGGTGGGCCCGTAGGTGTTCCAGATCTCCAGGTCACCGGCCCGCCGCAGCACGCGCTGGGCCAGCTCCGCCTGGAGCGGTTCGCCCGCCGAGAACAGCAGCCGCAGCGCGTCGCACCGCTCCCAGCCGTCCTCGTCGGCGAGCAGCCGCAGCACCGACGGCACCACCTGGAGCACGGTGACCCGCTGCTCGGCGACCGTGCGCAGCAGTTCGGCCGCGTCCCGCTCGGCGCCCGCCGGGGCCAGCACCAGGGTGCCGCCGCTCACCAGCGGCGCGAACACCTCCCACACATGGGCGTCGAAGGTGATCGCGGTCTTGTGCAGCACCCGGTCGGCCGGCGACAGCCCGTGCGTGCCGGTGGCCCAGGCGATGCGGTTGGCTATGCCCTCGTGGCTGATGACGACGCCCTTGGGGACGCCGGTCGAGCCCGAGGTGTAGATGACGTACGCGATGTCGAGGGGGCCGGCCCGGCGCACCGGGGGATCCAACTCGTCCTCTTCCAGGTCAAGTTCGGACAGGACGAGCGCCTCGGCGCCGGAGCCCTGGGCCACCGCGGCCCACGCGGAGCCGGTCACGACGTACTCGGCCCCGGCCGCCGCGAGCATCCACGAGGAGCGCGGGGCGGGCTGGGCCGGGTCGAGCGGCAGATAGCCGGCGCCCGCCCGCCAGACGGCGAGCAGCGTGGCGACCAGGTCGGTGCAGCGGGGCAGGCACACCCCGACCACCGAACCCGGCCCCACACCCAGGCCGCGCAGCCGGCGGGCCAGGAGGTCGGCGCGGGTGTCGAGCTCGGCGTAGCTGATCTCCAGTGCGCCATCGACCACGGCGACCGCATCCGGAGTCGCCGCCGCGCGGCTCGCTACGAGTTCATGAGCCAGGAGGGGCTCGCTGGGGGAGGCGCCCGTACGCGACTCGGGATTCATGTCTCTGAAGCTCCTCGTTGATGATCGGCGTGATCGGTGTGATGGCCGCGGAGTCAGGCCGCGGTCGCGTCCATGCGGCGGCGCAGGCTCAGCGGACGCATGTCCGTCCACACCTCGCCGATGTGGGCGAGGCACTCCTCGCGGCTGCCCTCGGTGCCCTCGGCGCGCCAGCCCGCGGGCAGCGCCCGGTCGGCCCACCAGATCGAGTACTGCTCCTCGGTGTTCAGCACCACGCGGTGGGTGGGTGCCGGGGTCTTCTCGGTGTTGGTCTCGGCGGACACGGTGGTCTCCTGTTCATTGGGTCAAGGGGTGAAAGGGCGGAATATCAGGGGCAGTTGGCGCGCCGGCCGGACATCGGACGCGGTCGGCGCACCGGCCGCACGTCGGGGGCGGCCGACGGACCCGCCGTACGCGAAGGCGGTCCGGGTCAGTCGGACATGGCCACGAGCACGCGGCGCGGTCCGGTGAACGGCCGGCGGCCGTGGCCCACCAGGACGTTGTCGATGAGCAGCAGGTCCCCGCGCCGCCAGTCGACGTCGACGGCGTTGTCCAGGCCCCGGTCGCGGATCTGCAGGACGTACGCGTCCGGGATCGGCGAGCCGTCGGCGAAGCTGACGGACTGGGGGAGTTCCTCCGCCGGCATGATCGACGCGAGCGCCTTGGCGGTGTCGTCACCGAGCGAGGCCGGATGCCACTGGTCCGCCTGGTTGAACCACACCTCGTCGCCCGTCACCGGGTGGGTGACGGTCGCCGGTCGCAGCTGGGTGACGCGCAGCGAGCCGTCCGGCTGCCACTTCCAGTCCGCGCCCGACGCGCCGAGGAACTCCTCGACCCGGCCGCGCTCGGCCGTCTCGAAGGTGTCCTGCCAGCTCTTGCCGAGGCCCATGCCGCCGTGCAGGTTCTGGCTGTAGCGGACACCGCCCGCGAAGGCCTCGCGCACCTCGTCGTCGAGGCAGCCGAGCCAGCGGGTGCCGTCGATCACCGGGGTGGCGCCGCCCGTGTGCGGAGCGGTCTCGCAGTAGAACAGCAGCCTGGCGGGCCACTGATGGGCGTAACTCATCTCGTTGTGCATCGAGATGCTGTACTCGGCCGGGTACTCCGTCGAGGTGTAGACGTTGGACCCGACCTTGGTGCGGGGCGAGTTGCCGTGGACGTACGCGAGCCGGTTCGGCAGCAGCAGGTCCATCACCTCGTCCAGCTCGCCCGGCTCGACGCCGAACCCCCGGAAGACCAGGGCCTTCTCGCGGGCCAGCAGGCCACCGAGGTCGTCGAGCGAGCCGAGGTGTGCGGCCAGGCCGCCGGCGTTCGGCTCGGTGCCCGTCTGTGCCGGGGTGACCCCGGCCGGCGCCCAGAGGCCGTCGTTCGCCACGTTCTCCATCCGTGTTCTCTCCTTCTGAGGAAGGGAACCCGCCCCCGGGTCAAGGCACTTGACCTCGATCGGCAGGGGTGCGCCCCCATGAACCCACCCTCGGAGGCGGGCCTATATTTCTTCGCTACGCGCCATATCCGGGACCGATGGGCCCGCGTCGCCCGCCGTCTCCCGCAGCGCCGGGGACACCAGCGACACCAGGGCGAGCAGTCCCATCGCCGCGGCGATGGCGAGGGCCGTGCGATGGGTGCCGAACGAGGCGAGCAGCACCCCGCCCGCCAGCGCGCCGGCGGATGCCATACCGGACCCCAGCAGCGCGAACACACTGGTCACCCGGCCCTGAAGGGCCGCCGGAGTGATCCGCACCTGGTGCACGCCCGCCACCACGTTCATCAGCGCCCCGGCGAAACTCATCCCGCCGAGCAGCGCCCCCAGGACGTACGGGTGCGACACGAACGCGACCGGCGCCATCAGCGCGGCCCACAGGGCGAGCGCCCCGGCGAGCACCGCACGGGGGGACGCCCGGCCGGCGGCGCGCGAGCCGGCCAGGGCCCCCGCGATCCCGCCGGCCCCCGCGACCAGGCCGATCATGCCGATCTGGAACGGCGAGCCGTGGTTCTCCTTGACGACGAGGGCGAAGGTGAGCGTGAGGATCTGGAAGAGCAGATTGCTCCCGGCGAGCAGCCCCACGGCCACCCGCATGAAGCGCTGCCCCCACACCCAGCGCAGTCCCTCGCCGACCTCCGCGCGCAACGAGGCGGCAGGAGCGTTCCGTTCGCCCTGGAGGTCGCGCCGGATCAGGAGCAGCGTGCAGAGCGCCACCAGGTGCGTCACCGCGGTGAAGGCGAACGGCAGCCACCGGCCGAACTGGAAGAGCCCGCTGCCGGCCGGCTGGCCGAGCAGCCCCGCCGCCTGCCCCCGCGCCTCGTTCTGCCCGAGTGCGGAGTTCAGCTGCGACGGGTGCACGACGTGGCTGATCGCCGCGCGCTCGGCCAGCCGGTAGCAGAGGCCCGCCGTGCCGTCGACGAACGCCGCGGCGGCCACCACGGGCAGCCACAGCCGCCCCGCGAGCAGCATCGCCGTGACGCCCGCCATGGCGAGCAGCCCGGCGAGGTCGCACAGCACGAGCAGCCTGCGCCGGTCCCACCGGTCGATGAGCGCCCCGGCGGGCAGCTGCACCACCAACTGCGGCAGCAGGGCGGCGAATCCCACCACGCCCGCACCGGTGGGACTGTTCCCGAAGAAGATCATCAGCAGTGGGTACGCGACCACGCTGGCCCGCAGCCCCAGGGCCGAAAGACCGGCTCCGGACCACAGCAGCAGGAAGTCCCGGTTGCGGCGCAGCGGTTCGGGCGCGGCCCGCGCCTCGGGCGCCGCCTCATCCAGCAGGCTCATGCCGCGCCACCGCCCGCGCGGCACCATTCGAGCACGGCCATGGCGCTGTGCATCTTGTTCTCGGCCTGGGCGAAGGCGATGCTGCGGGGCCCGTCGAGGACCCCGGCGCTCACCTCCTCACCGCGGTGCGCGGGCAGGTCGTGCATGAACATGGCCTTCGGGCTGTACTCCCAGAGCCCCTCGCCGATCCGGAACGGCACGAACCGCTCCCGCCAGTCGGGGTCCTCCTTGCTGGTGCCCGTGGTCTGCCAACGACTGGTGTAGATCACGTCGACATCGACGGGAAGCCCCTCGACGTCGTGCCGCTCGACGACCGAGGAGCCGTGCGCCGCGGCGGACGCCCGGGCCCGCCCGAGCACGTCCGCCGTCAGGCCGTAACCGCGGGGGGTGCGCAGCTCCAGCTCGGTCCCGGCGAACCGCGAAAGACCGAGGGCGAGGGCCGCGGCCGTGTTGTTGCCCTCGCCGAGGTACAGCACCCGCAGCCCCTCGATCCGCCCGAACTGCCGCAGCAGTGTGGTCAGATCGGTGAGCCCCTGCGTCGGATGCTCGTCGGCGGTCATGGCGTTGACCACCGACATCCTGGACTGGCGTGCCCAGGAACGCAGTTCGGCCGGGTCGCCCGAGGTCCGCGCGACCAGCACGTCCAGCATCCGCGAGAAGACCCGGCCGGTGTCCTCGCTGCTCTCGCCCGTGTTGGTCTGCAGATCGGTGCCGTTGAAGGTGACGATCCCGGCGCCGAGCCGCAGCGCCCCGGCCGAGAACGCGGTACGCGTACGGGTCGACGTCCTGCGGAAGTAGATCCCGGCGACCGCCCCGGCGAGCAGCCCGCCGGGCGAGGACTGCCCCGAGGAGAACTCCGCTCCCCGGGCGACGATCCCGTACAGCGCCTCGTCGGTCAGGTCATCGAGAGAGATGAGGTGGCGGACGGCCATGGTGTGCTCCTTCGCTCATCGGTGTCGGACGGTTCGGCCGCGACCGGGAGCCGTGCGGCCCCGGGCGGCTCGGCGCTCCCTGCCCTGTGGGCGGTGGGCGGCGGCTTCCCGATCAGCCGCAGCGGTCCGGCGGCCGCGGCCTCGCGGGCGATGGCCGCGTACCGGCCCGGACCGACCGCGAGGTCCTCCACCACCCAGCTGTCCGGCCCGGTCGCCGCCGCATGGCGTACGACGAGGGGGCCGCTGCCCGGCGGCCCGTGCACGTCCACCGCCCGGACGTCGGTCATCAGGCCGACGCCGCTGGCCTTGAGGACGGCCTCCTTCCTGGTCCAGTAGCGGAGGAAGACCGCCAGCTGGGCCGCCGGTTCCGATTCCTGACGCAGATGTGCGAGCTCCCGGTCCGACAGGACCGAGGGCGCCACCGCCGCGGTGTCGAACCCGAGGACCTGCTCCAGGTCGACGCCGATCCGGTGGCCGCCGCCCGTGACCCCGAGCAGCCAGTGCGGTCCCGAGCGGGACAGGCTGTAGCTCAGTTCGGTCGGCGGCCACTCCACGCACGGCGCGCCGTGGTCGCTGTCGCCGCACTCCGGGCAGCGCAGCCGGCCCAGTCGCAAGTCGGCCGGGCGGGCCCCGAGATAGCCGGCGAGTACGCGGCGTACCGCCACGTGCGCACCGGCGTAGTACAGGCCTGCTTCGGCGGTCATCGCGCGTGCCGAGTCCCGTTCGGCCGCGGACAGCACGGCGATGGCGTCCGGGCCGAGCGGTTCGGCGACCGTCCCCCACCACACGTGCGTCTCATCGGCGTCGAAGACATCCGAGAAGTCCTCGGCGCTCATGGGAGTCACCCCTTTTCTCGTCGGGCCCGATCCACGGGGGATCAGGCGCCGGTGGCGGTGGCCGTCGTCAGCCGGAGCCCGCCCGTGGCCGTCAGGGCGCGCTTCCACAAATGCGAGACCTCCCCGAAGTGCTCGCCGACCCAGGCATCCGAATAGATGGTGTTGAGATAGCGGTCCCCGCCGTCCGGGAAAATGAGGACGACGTTCGACCCCTCGGGAATGCGGTCGCTGAATTTCTCCAGGGCGGCCACGGCCGCACCGGACGAACCACCGGCCAGAATGCCCTCGCGGTGCACCATCCGGCGGCAGGCGACCACACAGTCGAGATCGCCCACGTGCACCACCTCGTCGGCCACCGCCGGATCGAAGAGCGCCGGCGGCACCGAGGCGCCGTGCCCCGGAATGAGCCGACGGCTCTGCGGCTGGCCGAAGATCGCGCTGCCCACGGCGTCCACCGCGACGACCGTGGTCGTCAGCGCGTGCTGGTCGACGTACGTCGCGCAGCCGAGCAGCGTGCCGAACGTGGACACCGGCGAGAAGAGGTAGTCGACCCGCCCGTCCAGCGCCTCGGCTATCTCCCGCATCGTCTCGTGGTGCGCGAGCGGGTTCAGCGGATTGGCGTACTGATTGGGCCAGTAGGCCCCCGGCACCGTGTCCACCAGCTCCCGCACCCGGTCGAGCCGGGCCCCCAGGAACTCACCGGTCACGGGGTCCGGGGTCCGTACGACCTCGACCCGCGCGCCGTAGGCGGAGAGCAGCGCCAGGTTCTGCGCGGTGGTCTTCGCGTCGACGACACAGATGAATTCGATCCCGAAGTACTTGCAGATCTGCGCGATGCCGATGGCCAGATTTCCCGAACTCGACTCGACCACCACCGAGCGCCCGGGAATCAGACGCCCCTCGTGGATACGCTGCCGCAGCATGCCGAGCGCGGACCGGTCCTTGATGCTTCCCCCCGGATTGAACCTCTCCATCTTCGCGAAGACCCGGGATCTCAACCCCGGGAATACATTGCGGAGTTCGACCAGCGGGGTATTCCCGATGGTGCCCAGAATCCCTTGGAGTACGGGACGGCTCATGCGGCTGTCCTTCCCTCTGTTGTGGCTGTCCGGAGACCACGGTGAACAGACGCCCTATGCGCGTTCTATTAGAGAAGAGGTATAGAGACCGGCCGCAGGGTCGCCGCAGCACTGGACCATCGAAAGGAACCGCAATGCTGATCCTTCGGCGCACCGACGTGGCGGACGCCCTGGCGGGCCGGGAGTTGGAGATCATCGACCTGGTCGCCGACGCCTACCGGCTGCACGACGAGGGCGCGACGGCACTGCCGCACTCGACCTTCCTGCGCTTCCCGGAGGAGCTGCACGCCCGGGACCGCATCATCGGCCTGCCGGCCTACCGGGGCGGCCCGGCGCCCGTCGCCGGAATGAAGTGGATCGCCTCGTTCCCCGGCAACGTATCGGCGGGCCTGGAGCGGGCGAGCGCCAGCATCACCCTCAACTCGCTTGAGAACGGCCGACCTTCGGCCTTCCTCGAAGGCTCCGTCATCTCCGCCAAGCGCACCGCAGCGAGCGCGGCCCTCGCCGCCCGCGTCCTCACCGAACAGGCCCCGCCCACCTCGGTCGCCCTCGTCGGCTGCGGAGTGATCAACCTGGAGATCCTGCGCTTCCTGTCCGCGGCCCTGCCCTCGCTGCGCGAGGCCGCCCTCTACGACATGGACCCGGCCCGCGCCGAGGACTTCGCCAGGACCTGCGCCGCCGAAGTCCCCGCGGTGAAGGCGTATCCGGTGACGGGCCTCGAAGACGCCCTCGCCGCCCACCCGCTCGTCTCGTTCGCCACCACCGCGGGCGCGCCCCACACGGACCTGTCGGCCTGCGCCCCCGGCACCACCGTGCTGCACATCTCCCTGCGCGACCTCACCGTCGACACCGTCCTCGGATCGCTCAACATCGTCGACGACGCCGACCACGTCTGCCGCGAGCGCACCTCGCTGCACCTGGCCGAACAGCGCACCGGCAACCGCGACTTCGTCGCCGCCCCCATCGGCGCCCTGCTGCGCGGGACCGCGACCCTCGACCGCGACCCCGGGCGCCCCGTCGTCTACTCGCCGTTCGGCCTGGGCGTCCTCGACATCGCGCTCGCCGAGTACGTACGCGAGCAGGCCGAGCGGTCGGGCCGGGGCATCCACGTGGACGACTTCCTCGACTCCTGACCCCGGTACGCACACGACGGCGGCCCCCGCCCGTGAAGGAGGGGGCCACCGTCGTGACGGGCTCAGGCCAGCGGGAGCACGGAGATCCCGCCGCCGTCGGAGCGGGCCCGGATCTTGCGGGCCGATCCGGGATCGGTACGCACCCGCACGCTCTGGCTGCCGCCCCCGGTCGCCGCGTCCACCGCGTACGCCCCGTCCGGCACCCGGATCGTGACATTGCCGCCGGAGCTGCTGATGTCCACGGAGTCCGGCGCCTCGGTGAAGCCGGCCGTCACCCTGCCGCCGTCGGAACGCGCGGTCAGCCGGCCGGCCACCCCCTTGTCCACCGAAATGTTCCCGCCGTCGCTCTCCAGCGTCGCGGCCAGCGCCTTCGGCACCTCCACCCGGTAGTCCACCTCACACGTCGAGCCCCCGAGGCCACCGCCGCAGTCCGACGGCGCGGTCAGCGACAACTCCCCGCCCTGGGTGAGGTGCTGGGTCTTCGGCTTGTCGCCGTCGTACTTGAGCGATTCGGTCACCCGCACCGCGTTCCCGCTCCCGGCCACCACGTCGATGGTGCCTCCGGACGTCTTGACCTTCAGCGAGGTGACCTTCGAGTCGACGGTGTACGAGGCGGAGTCGGTGCTCGTCTTCCCCATGCAGCCGGAGACGAGGCCCCCGGACACCACGGCTGCCATGACGTACACCGCGGTCTTCGTACGGAACGGGCGCTTCATCGGAACTCCCTAGGAACGGTTACCCGGTCGGAGCCGCCAGCCTGATCCCGGGAACCTGCGGGAATCTATGAAATTCCTGTACACCCCTCACACCACCTCTATAGCTGTCGTATAGGACCCTGGCCGAGGGTGGTCCATCTGAGACCCCCGCTCACCGCCAGGAGTGCCCCGCATGAACAGTCGACGCATCCGCAAGGCCGTCATCCTGGGCGGCGGAGCCGAAGGCTGGATGACCGCAGCCCACCTCGGCAAGGCGCTCCAGGGCACCGTGGACCTCACCGTCCTCGAATCCCCGCACGACACCGCCCCGCACATCGCCTCGGGCGTCGGCACCCTGCCCCACCTCCACCGGTGCTTCTTCGACCCGCTCGGCATCAACGAGGACGAGTGGATGCGGGAGTGCGGCGCGGGTTTCAAGACGGCCGTACGCTTCGTCAACTGGCGTACCGAAGGCCCCGGTTCGGCCGAGCCCAGGCAGCTGCCCACCGGTTCGAGCGACCACTTCTACCATTCCACCGGGCTGCTCCCGGACTGCGAAGGACTCCCGCTCTCCCACTACTGGTTCAAGCGCAAGCACGAGGGCCGCACACAGGACCCCTTCGACTACGCCTGCTTCCGCGAACCCCCGCTCCTCGACGCGAAGCTCGCACCGCGCTGGCTCGACGGCCGTGCCGCCACCCGCTACGCCTGGCACCTCGACGCGGCCCTGCTCGCCGACTACCTGCGCCGCTTCACCACGGCCAAGCACGACACGCACGTCGTGGTGGGCGAACTCGCCGGTGCCGACCGGGACGAGCACGGCCGGCTCACCGCTCTGCGCACCACCGAGGGGCACGTGCTCGACGCGGACCTGTTCATCGACTGTTCGGGCTACGAGGGCGCGCTCATCAACGGCGTCCTGGCCGAACCCTTCGAGGACCTCTCGGGCGAACTGCTCTGCGACCGCGCCGTGGTGGCGCGCATCCCGCACAACGACCGCGCCGAGGGCGTCGACCCCTACACGTCCG
This sequence comes from Streptomyces xanthochromogenes, assembly GCF_014650455.1. Classification (GTDB taxonomy): domain Bacteria; phylum Actinomycetota; class Actinomycetes; order Streptomycetales; family Streptomycetaceae; genus Streptomyces; species Streptomyces xanthochromogenes. The sequence continues at coordinate 409,894 of NZ_BMUZ01000008.1, forward strand.
CCGTGGCCGTGCCGTCCGGCTGGGCCTGGAAGATACCGCTGCGCGGCAGCTTCTCCACCGGCCACGTCCACCACAGCTCGCTCACCACGCAGGACGAGGCCCGGGCCGAGCTGAGCACCCTGTGGGGCCTGGACGCCGAACGCACCGCATTCGACACCCTGGACCTGCGGGTCGGCCGTACCCGGCGCACCTGGGTCGACAACGTCATCGCCGTCGGCCGCTCGGCCGGCTCGCTCGGCCCGCTCCAGTCGACCGGCAGCCACTTCCTGGTAGCCGCGCTGCACCGGCTCGTCACCCACTTCCCGGACCGTGACTTCGACCCGGCGCTGGCCGACAGCTACAACCGCGAGACCGACGAGATCTTCGCGGACTCCCGCGACTTCGTGCAGGCCCATCTGGCGTTCGCCCCTCGCACCGACACCGCGTTCTGGCGGGCGGGCAAGGAACGGGAACTCCCCGCCGGACTGCGCCGCAAGGCCGACGCCTACCGTGCGGCCCTGCCCGTCAACCCGATGGCCACGGACGAGGCCGCCTACTACGGCTCGCACGGCAACGCCGAAGCCGAGCTCCACAACATCTGGACCGACGGCCACTACTACAGCGTCCTGGCCGGCCTCGGTACGGAGCCGCGCACCGCCCTGCCGGTCCTGGCCCACCGTCCGGAATCGGTGGCCGCGGCGGACCAGCTCTTCACCGCCATCGAACGCCAGCAGCGCAACCTCCTGGACACGCTTCCGACGGCGTACGACTGCCTGCGCAACCTCTACGAGGGGTGACGGGAGCGCTTCACGCACGGGTGCGGAAGCATCCGTCGTTCCCTATACGTGCTGGTGGAGGTGTACCTCCAGTCGGCCGCCATCGGCGCCGGCGGGCACGGCAAGCGCCGCGGCCAGGGGGCCGGGCACGGCCAGGTCCGTCACGACCCAGGAGGCGGGGGTACCGGGCACCCCGGCGGCCACGACCGCGGAACCGGCGAGCTCCGGCCGGGTGTCGACGGTGGAGAGATCGGTGGTGATCCCGACCCCGACCGCCTTGAGCACGGCTTCCTTACGGGTCCAGCAGCGCAGGAAGAGCCGGGTGCGGGCATCCCCTTCGTCCGCACCGAGCACGACCCGGCGCTCCGAATCGGACAGGGTCGACGCCGCGAGCTCCAGGACCGGGAAGTCCCGTACGCCCTCCACGTCCACCCCCACCGGAACGCGGGCCACGGCGAGCATCCCGCAGCTGTCGGTGTGCGAAATGCTGATCCACAGGGGAGTGGCCGGGGCAAGGACCGCGGGCGGCCCGTGCAGCGGATCGCCGCAGCCAGGACAGGGCCGGCGCCCCAGGCCTATCTCCTCGGGCGCCACATCGAGCAGCCCGGAGAGGATGCGGCGGCTCGCCGCGCGCCCGGCCACGAACCCGACCGCGCTCCGCTGGTGCACGAACCGCGCGGCACGCTCGCGCTCCTCCTTGCTGAGCAGGGCCAGGTCGGCCGGTGCCACGGGACTGTCTCCCGTGGGCCACCACCAGGCGTGCGCGACGGACGCGTCGATTTCGTGGATCAAGGTCACGGGGGAACGCTACCGCCCCGAGGGAGGCCGGGGCCGAGGTCCGATTTGACGCGGGCCGAGCCGGTCCGTAAGGTTCTTCGGGTTGCCACGGAGCCGTATCGGTTCTGCGGCAACCGTCCGCCGCAGACTCTGCGGCACCCAACTCAGCACGATCTCCCGCCCGGGATGAATTTCGGCATGCCGAATTCTATTGCGGTCGGACCGGAAGACTCGATTATGAATCGGCCGGAAAAATCAGCTAGAGTTCGGGACGTCGGAACGGCCCAACAGCCGGGAAGACAAACCCCGCCCCGACGGGGAATCGGACACGAAAGAGTCTGATAGAGTCGGGAACACGAAATACCGAAGGGAAGC
>NZ_BMUZ01000009.1 GCF_014650455.1 Streptomyces xanthochromogenes
ACCTGCGGCGTCACATACGCCACCAAACGCCTGTCCCCCGGCCGATCCTCACGGACCAGCACCACAACCCGCCCCACCCCCACATGCGCCACCAGCGCCGCCTCGACCTCACCCAACTCGATACGGAAACCCCGCACCTTCACCTGGTCATCGACACGGCCCGCGAACACCAACTGCCCGTAACGGTTCCACCGGACCAGGTCACCGGTGCGGTACATCCGCTCCCCAGGCGCCCCGAACGGACAGGCCACGAAGCGCTCGGCCGTCATGCCCGGCCAGTTCAGGTAACCCCGCGCCAGACCCTCGCCCGCCACGTAGAGCTCGCCCGTCACGCCCACCGGCACCGGACGCAGGCCTTCGTCGAGCACGAAGACGCGCTTGTTCACCAACGGCCGCCCCACCGGAACGACGCCGCACTCCACGTCGCGCCGCGTGGCCAGGTGGGTCGTGGAGAGCCCCATGTTCTCAACAGGGCCGTACCCGTTGAGAACCTGCAGTCCCGCGTTCTCCCGCAGTGCCGCGGCCACATGGGCCACGGACGCGGCTTCGCCGGCCGTCATGATGTAACTGAGCTTGTGAAGGACTTCCGGTTGGTGTTCGACCAGAAGGTTGAAGAAGCTGGCCGACACCTGCACGGCAGTCACGCCGTGTCTGTCGACCGCGTCGACGATGCCGGGAACGTCCAGCTTCGGTTGTGGGTAGAGGACGACCGTGGCACCGGCGAGCAGTGGCGCGAGCAGCTCCACGGCGAAGCCGTCCCAGGACACCGGTGAGGTCTGCAGCCACACCTGATCCGGCCGGAAGTCCACATAGTCCTGACCGATGAACGTGCCCACCAGGGCCCGGTGGGGCGTGAGCACTCCCTTGGGCCGGCCGGTCGAGCCCGACGTGAACATCACACACGCCGCGGACTCCGGGCCCCCGGTCGTCACCGGATCGCAGTCCGCCCGCTGCCCGATCCGCTCCGACTCGGAGTCCACCCGGACAAAGCTCACTGCCGGCCAGGCAGCCTGTGCGGCCAGTGCCGAGTCGGCGATCACCACACGGGCACCGGCGTTCTCGGCGACCGAAAGCAACCGGTCGACAGGGAACCCGGTGTCCAGCATCGTGTATGCGGCGCCGGCCTTGAGCACGGCCAGCACCGCGACCACCATCTCCACGCCACGGTTCAGGTGGATGCCCACCACCTCGTCCGGGCCCACTCCGTGGTCGATGAGGTGGTGTGCCAGACGGTTGGCGCGTGTGTTGAGTTCTCCGTAGGAGATCTCCATGTCCTCGAAGACCACGGCGGTGGCCGTGGGAGCACGGCGAACCCGGGCCTCGAACAGTTCGTGGACGCGCTGTCGCGGTACCTGGACCGCGGTGCCGTTCCACTCGACGAGGGTCGTGTGGCGTTCCGTGTCGGACAGCAGGTCGAATCCGGTGATCCGGGACCGTGGTTCGGCCGCCACCAGCTGCAGGACACGCGCCAGATGGTCCCCAAAGGAGTCCGCGGTGGTCTGGTCGAAGACGTCGGTGGCGTACTCGATCTGACCGGTGAGCCCCGCGGGCGCGCCAGTGGTGTCGAACACCTCGCTGAAACTGACCACGAGGTCGAACTTCGCGACCTCTGTGCGGATCTGTTCCCGGGACACGGCCAGATCGGCGGACTGCGGCCAGGCGATCGAGTCGGACTGCAGCACCAGCATCACCTGGAACAGCGGCTGCCGGGCTGCCGACCGGTCCGGAGCCAGATCCTCCACCAACAGGTCGAACGGGACGTCCTCGTTGCGGTACGCGCCGAGATTCGTCTCACGGACCCTGCGCAGCAACTCCTCGAAGGAGGGGTCTCCCGACAGGTCGGTCCGCAACACCAACGTGTTCACGAAGAATCCGACCAGGTCTTCCAGCGCCTCATCGGTACGCCCCGCCACCGCGGTGCCGACCACGACGTCGTCCCCCGCGCCGTGCCGCTGCAGCCAGACCGCCAGCGCGGCCTGCAGCACCATGAACAAGCTGGCGCCCTGCGCTTGCCCCAGGCGCGTCAACGCCCTGTGCAGCTCGGCGTCGAGAGCGAAATGGGCCAGCCCGCCGTGGTGCGTCGGTTCAGCCGGGTACGGCCTGTCGACCGGCAACGTCAACTCCGGTGGCGCTCCCGCCAGCGTGTCGCGCCAGTACGCCAGCTGTTCCGGCCCGACCTGCGCCACCAACTCCTCGTGCCACGCCGTGTAATCGCTGTACTGCACCGGCAACGGCACCCACTCCGGGGCGTTTCCCCTGCACCGCGCCTGGTACGCCTGCCCCAAGTCCCGCGTCAACGGCGCAAGCGACCAGCCATCACAAGCGATGTGATGCATGACCAGCACCAGTACGTGCACCTGGGGCGCCAGCCGGAACAGCCACGCCCGCACCGGGATGTCGCGCTCCAGATCGAAGGGACGCGCCGCCACCTCGCTCATCACCCGCGCCAGCTCTTCGGCGGTCACATCGCTCAGCCGCAACTCGACCCGCGCCTGATCCGGCCGCAGCACTTCCTGTCGCGGCACCCCGTCCCGCTCCGGGAAAACGCACCGCAAGGCCTCGTGCCGCTCCACCACGTCGTTCAGCGCCGCCTGCAGGGCCGGCACGTCCAGGCCCCCGACAAAGCGCAGCCCGAACGGCACGTTGTATGTCGCCCCGGGCCCTTCCAACTGGCCGAGAAACCAAAGCCGCCGCTGAGCGAATGACAACGGGAACACAACAAACCCCCAGATATTCGGCCCAGCCGCGGCCGCGCCGACCCGGCCACGCCCGGCGTGCTGTCCACACCGTTGCGCCAGTGTCGATCTCGAGTAAAGTCGGACAAATTTGCAATGCGTGACGGCTACGCCTCGGGAATCCCTGTCACCCCGGAGGCGTGCATCGGCTGCACGAGGCTGTCCGCAACTCCTCCGGCGCGTGAAAACCCCGTCAGCCGCACCGCGTCATGATGGGAAGGCGCACATTCCAGCGCTACCGTTTCGCAGGATGCCAATCATCGACGGCTCTGTCCAGGCATAAAATGATGCGCCTGTCGAACGCGGCGGAAGAATGCCGTAAAGCGCGCGAACGTTCCCCGGTCGCCCATCCGGCTCAAGCCGTCGTCGACGGACTCCGTGAATGGCCCGGTATCGCGGTATCGCGTGGGCGAGATGCCGCGCGTGAGCGCTGTGCATACACAGCGAAATCGCCGACCGCAAGCTGCAGCCGGCCCGTAACACCCCCCGTTCCCTGCGGAACATTAATCACAAGCAAGTGAAATCTTTTTACGCCGAGCTCGATGGCGAGCACAAGCAAGTCTCACGTGACTTGGGTCACTCCGGCCTCCAGGGGGGTCCAGTCCACAGGCGCATCGCCTTTGATATCGTCCGGCACCATGAAACGTGTGGTCTACCCAGGGTCATTCGATCCAGTCACAAATGGACATCTCGACATAATCGGGCGGGCAGCTGCCACATACGACCATGTCGTGGTGAGCGTGCTGGTCAACATCAACAAGAAGTGCCGGTTCACGTCGGAAGAACGCTTGGACATGCTCCGCGAAGTGACCGCGGACCTGGACAATGTGAGTGTGGACTCATTTTCTGGACTTCTCGTGGATTACTGTGAGAGAGAGAAGTTCGCCCTGGTCGTCAGGGGGCTGCGCACAATTAACGACTTCCAAAGTGAGTTGCAGATGGCGCAGATGAACTATAGTCTCGCCGCGGTGGACACTGCATTTTTCATGATGAATCAGAAATACAGCGTCTCATCCACCCTGGTCAGGGAAATCCTTGAACTGGGTGGGGATGTGTCCAGCCTGATCCCGCCGAAGCTGCTGGAAAGGATGCAGCACAGCGGGTGAATGCGTGGCATGACGCTTCTCTAGGGGGACGAAACACCGTAATGCGCAATCTGATCTCTCTGTCCGATCTCGCCCCGGACGACCTGGCGCGCATCGTCGGACGCGCTGTGCAATTCGGTCGCGACGGTGTCGCAGAGCCGACGCTCACCGGGCGCAGGGTCGGCATCTATTTCAGCAAGTCGTCGACCCGCACCCGGACGTCCTTCTGGTCGGGGGCGACCCGCCTCGGCGCGGACACCATCACCTACGGCCCGGACGACCTTCAACTGGTCACCGGAGAGACCCCCGAGGACACGGCGCGGGTGCTCGGTCAGTACCTTGACGCCCTGGTCGTCCGAACCAACGGCCCGCTCGACGAGATGCGCAGACTCGGTTCGAGCAACCGCCTCGCCGTCGTCAACGCGCTCAGCATCGAAGAGCACCCCACGCAGGCCATCGCCGATCTCGCCACGCTCACCGAGGAATTCGGTGACCTGGAGGGACGCCATGTCCTGTGCGTCGGCGAGGGCAACAGCTCCGGCTCGGCCCTGGCACTCGCCGCCGCTCTCACGCCGGGATTGCGACTCACCTTGCTGTGCCCTCCCGGATACGAGGTTCCGGACGAGGTCTTCGCCACCGTCGACCGGCTCGGCAAGGGGTCCGCCAAGGTCGAACAGATCACCGAGCCGGCAGACGTGAAGGGGCCGGTCGACGCCGTCTACACCAGCCGCTGGCAAACCATGGGGGTGGCCAAGAAGGACCCGAATTGGCTCGCCGCATTCGACGGCTTCCGCATCGACGGCGAATTCCTGGACCGGGTCGGTGCGCGGCACACCGTTTTCCTGCACGACCTTCCCGCCGTGCGCGGTCAGGAGGTCACCGACGAGGTCCTCGACGGCGCCCAGAGCCGGGCGTGGCGCCAGGCACATCACAAGATGACCGCGGCCATGGCCGTACTGGAATGGTGCATGACGAGCGACGTTCGCTGAACCCGTTCGAATGATCGCCCAGGAGTGATCCAGGGGGCCGGTGCCGGTGAGGTCGACCCGTGCAGCCGATGGGCGTCGTGAACGGCCCGGCGGGAGTGTTCTCCGGGACCGAGATCGTCGACATGGCGTTGAGGAACTCGGCCGCCGGCCGGCTTCCCGCAATCGCGGCCATCGAGATCGAGGTAGGAATGGACCGCCATGCCTGTTGAAAAAGCACGGCCGACTCGACTGAGCGGGCGCGTGAGTTCGGGGCCGAGTCATCTGCTGCGCGCAGAGGTGCTGGACCCGCAGTTCGACGCAGAGGTGAACACTCTGCTGCCGCACTACGTGGCGATTGAGAAAGCCCTGGTCGCGGAGTATGTCCGCATGGGACTTCTCGCCGAGGGAAGTGCCCACGAGATCAACGCCCTCCTGGACTCGGTCGATCGGGACTCGATGATCGAGCGGAGCGCGACGGCCATGAGTGACATGGCCTTCACCCTGGAACAGCACGTCGAGGCCGGTCTCGGCGAACCGGTTGCGGCCTGGCACGTCGACCGCAGCCGCAACGACTACCAGGCGTGCGCCCAGCTGCTCTTCGGACGTTCCCGCTTGCTCGACGCCGCTGCCACGCTGTTGGAGTTCGGCCGTGCGGCGCACCGGCTCGCCGGACGTCATACCGAACACCCGATGCCCGGCTACACGCATCTACAAGCAGCACAAATCATCTCGCCGGGCTTCTACCTGGCCGCTCTGTCCGAACAGGCGCAGCACTCAGCACGCCGGCTCCTGTCCACCTACGACAGCATCGACGCCTGCCCTCTGGGGGCGGGAGCGATGTCGGGTCAGACCCTGCCGTGGGATCGACGGCGCCTTGCGCGCCTGCTGGGATTCCAACGGATACAGCCGCTCGCGCTGACCTCTGTCGCACATCGGGGCTGGACCGTCGAGATCACCGCCGAATTCGAGATCGTCGGCGTGCAGTTGAGCCGGTTCGTCACCGACCTGATGACCTGGGGCAGCAGTGCCTATGGGTTCCTGGATCTGCCGGACGAGCTGTCCGGGATTTCCTCCGCCATGCCGCAGAAGAAGAACTTCCCCATCCTGGAACGCATTCGCGGACGCCTGGCACATCTGTCCTCGACGCACCTCGACACGGTGCTCGGACAGCGCAACACCGCATTCTCCAACTCCGTCGAAGTCTCCAAAGAGGCCGGCACGGAAATGCCGAAAGCGTTCGATACGTTCGAAAGCGCGCTGCGGCTTTTCACGGTGGTGCTGGACAACGCCCGATTCGACGTCGACCGGATGGCCCGCGCATGCGAGAAGGAGTTTTTGGGCGGCTTCGCACTGGCGAATCGCCTGACCCTCCACGAAGGCGTGCCCTGGCGGCTCGCACAGGTGATCGCGGGACGGTACATCGTGATGGCCATGGATGCCGGCCTCAAGCCGGTACAGATAAACCCTGATCTGCTGATCCAAGCCGCAGCGGAAAACGGTTGCCAGCTCCAGGATCCGCGCGCACTGCTGCACGACGTTTTCGACGTCGCGGGCGCTCTGTGGTCGATGAATTCTTCGGGATCGACCCATCCCGAGGCGGTCGGTGAAGTGCTCGCGGATCAGGAGCGAGAATTCGAGCGACTTGCGCGGGAGTGGAATCGTCGGAGATCCCAGAGCCAAGAGGGAGGCAACGGAGTTGTCCAGTTCGGACACGAGAGGGGTTGAGTGGCCCGCCGATGCGGCCCAGGGTACGGGCAGATCGTTCGGCACATTTGGAGAGCTGCTCCAGGGAACTGTCCCCTCTGGTCAGCATTTCATGGTGACCTGCCCTTTGGCGGCGTGGAGCACGGCGACCTTCCGGCACGTGCCCGGCACCACCCATGTCGATGTGCACCCCGCGCACAAATGGAAGGCCGCCCGCATCGCGAGGTCGGCCCTGCGCGCCGCGGGCGTGCTCGACGGCGGCCACTTGACCGTCCACAGTGAATTGCCGGAGGGAAAGGGACTGGCCAGCTCGTCGGCGGATCTGGTCGCCACCGCCCGCGCCGTCGCGGCCGCGTTCGGAACCCATTTCCACGCCGAGGACATCGAATCCCTGATGCGGGAGATCGAACCGTCCGACGGCGTCATGTATGACGAGATCGTCAGCTTCGACCACCGCAATGTGCGTATGCGGGAGAGGCTGGGCGCCTTGCCCTCAATGATCATTGTGGCGCACGACGAAGGCGGCCAGATCGATACGGTGCACTACAACGAGGCGGCGGGGGCCCACACCGACGAGGAACGCCACGAGTACGCCCGCCTGCTGATGACGCTCGGCGGCGCGGTACGTGACGGTGACCTGGCGGAGGTCGGGCGGGTCGCCACCCGCAGCGCCGAGCTCAACGCCCGCCGCAATCCACGCCGTTACCTGGGTGAGCTGCGGCGACTCACCAAAGAAATCGGCGCCCTGGGCGTCGTGTGCGCACACAGCGGAACGGTGCTCGGCATCCTCATCGACCACGCCGACCCCGATGCCGCAGCCAAGACCGAAGCGGCTCTGGCCGGCTGCGCGGCCCTGCCGGGCAGAACCGCCGTCCACCGATCACTCGGGCATGAGGACGACGACTGGAGTCGCCTGGGCGCTCTCCACCTCACCCATCACCAGAGGATGTGACGATGCTCTTCCAGTCCGCTCGCGACATGATCGGGCACACCCCGCTAGTGCGCCTCGCGCTCGACGTACCCGACGGCACCGAGGTGTACGCGAAGCTGGAACTCGCCAACCCGTTCGCCATGAAGGACCGGGTGGCCAAGAGCATGGTGGAGGAGGCTCTCCGCACCGGGGCGCTCCAGCCCGGGGCTCCCATCGTGGAGAGCTCGTCCGGGACTTTGGCCCTCGGCGTGGCCCTGGTGGGGCGAACCCTGGGACACCCGGTCCACATCGTGACCGATCCCAGGATCGATCCCATCACCCTGGCGAAACTGCGCGCCTTGGACGCACACGTCCATATGGTGGCGTCGATGACGGGCCAGGGCTGGCAGTCCGCCAGACTGGAACGTCTCTCCGAGTTGCTACGGGACCTGCCCGGGGCCTTCTGGCCGCGTCAGTACACCAACCCGGACAACCCGCGCGCCTACCGGGCACTCGTGCGGGAATTGATCGATGACCTCGCAACCGTCGACGTCCTGGTGGGTGCGGTCGGTTCGGGCGGCTCCCTGTGCGGTTCGACCCGGGAGTTGCGCAAGACCTTCCCGAGCCTGCGATCCGTCGGCGTCGACTGCGTCGGGAGCGCGCTGTTCGAGCAGCCGGACTTTCCCCGCCGGCTGCAGAGCGGCCTGGGCAACAGCCTGTCCCCGAACAATCTGGACCGCGACGTCATCGACGAGGTGCACTGGCTCAATGATCACGAGGCATTTGCCGCGACCAGGGCTCTGGTGCGGGAACAGGGCATCTTCGCGGGCAACACGTCCGGCTCGGTGTACCGCGTCCTGACCGAGATCGCCACGCGCGCGACGCCGGGCAGCCGCATCGTCGGCATCTTCCCCGACCGGGGCGATCGCTACGTCGACACCGTCTACAGCGACGAGTACTGGGCCGAACAGCGCGTGCGTGACCTCCCTCTGGCCACCGAGCCCGGACTCGTCGCATACGGCACCGCGGTGACCCAATGGTCGCGTGCGGCTCTTCCGCGGGCCGACAAGGGCGGCAAGTACCTGATCTTCGTCGAGTCCAACACGAGCGGCACGGGAATGGACGCGCTGCGCACCGCGCGCGAACTGGGGCTGCGTCCGGTGCTGATCACCGGTAGGCCCGAGCGGTATGCCGGACTCGACGAGACCGGCAGCGAGATCGTCGTCTGCGACACGAACTCGCCCGCGGAGCTGCGCACCGTGATCCAGGAGCGCTTCCCCCGCCAGAGCATCGCCGGGCTCACCACCACCAGCGACTTCTACGTACCCGTCACCGCGGAGCTGACCGAGTGGCTCGACCTGCCCGGCAACTCGGCCGACGCGGTCGCCGCCTGCCGGAACAAGGACGTGACCCGCGGTGTCCTTTGGGCTGCGGGAATCGGTCAGCCCGACTACGCCGTGGTCACTGACGTCGACGAGGTCGCCAAGGCCGTCGCCGAAACGGGCCTGCCCTGTGTGGTCAAGCCGTCCGACGACTCGGGCTCGAACAACGTCAAGCTGTGCGCCGACGTCGACGAGGCCAGGGAAATGGTCTCGCGCATCCTCGCGGTGCGCACGAACGTCCGCGGCCAGGCGGCCGCGCGGACCGTGCTGGTGGAGGAGTTCGTCCAGGGCGACGAGTACAGCGTGGAGACGTTCACCCACGACGGCGTGACCACGTGCATCGGTGTGACCGCCAAGTCCGTGACGGCCGGGCCCCACTTCGTCGAGACCGGGCACGTCTTCCCCGCTCCGCTGCCCACCGGCGCCGCGGCCGAGTTGGCCGAGACCGTGATCGCCGCACTCGATGCGGTGGGGTGGCGCTCGGGCCCCGCCCACACCGAAGTCAAGCTCACCGCGAGCGGTCCACGCATCCTGGAGATCAACCCGCGACTGGCAGGTGGCATGATCCCCGAGCTGATCCGGCAGGCGATCGGTGCCGATCTGCTGGAGCAGCAACTCCGCGCCGCGACGGGCCTGCCGGTGGACCTCACGGCCACGCGCGAGGGTTACGCCGCGATCCGGTTCCTGTTGTCGGACCGTGCGGGCGTGCTGAGCGGCGTGGAGGGCGTCGAGGAGGCGTCGGCCACACCCGGTGTCACCAAAGTTGCCGTGTCGGCGCGCTCTGGAACCGCGGTGGAACCGGCCGAGAATGCCTACGGGCGCATCGGCCACCTCATCGCCGCGGGCGATACCGCCGCCATGGTCACACGGACGCTCGATGCAGCGCATGACCGCATGCGCATATGTGTCGACACCAAGCCGCCCCACGACGGGAGTTGCGGTGATCGACCTGCGCGGTGACATCCTTGCTCCGCCCGCGGAGGGGTCGTAGCAGGGCAGTGAGCGAGACGCCGTGGCGCGCACCCGCGTGACACCCCGACAGTCGCGAGCCGGGCGCCCAGCCCGGCGACAGCCGCTGTGCAGATCGTCACCGGCACGGCTGTCCCGAGGGACGGTCGTGCCGGTCCGCTGCTGGTGCCGACCGTCGGCACGGCCTCCGACTCGTCCTTCGATCGCCGGGTCAGTGAACCGGCTGGGCCGAGGGCACGTTCTCCACCGCACGAACGGATCGCGAACCGACCATCGCGGCCGTCGCGATCACGTGGATCGCCGCGCAGCCGAGCAGGGTCGCGGTGATCCCTGCGATCTGCGACAGCGGGCCGACCACGAGCTGGGCCAGTGGAACCGCGGCGATCGATCCGAGCATGTCGTAGGAGTAGACCCGCGCCAGCCGGTCCTCCGGGACGTGGTGCTGCAATGACGTCTCCCACGCCACGCCGAACTGCTCAAGACACAGCCCCGCCACGAAAGCGGTGATCATGAGCAGCCACGGCTCCGGGTACACGGCGAGAGCCAACGGCAGGCCCGCGAACGCCGCCACGCACGCCACGCCGAGCAGCAGCAGCCTGCGCACCTTGATTCGCAACGCGACGAAGGCACCGGCGACCATGCCCACGGTCTGAGCGGCCAGCACGAAGCCCCACGCCTCACGTCCGATCACGGTGTCCGCCATGACCGGGCCGAGGACCATCGTGCCGCCCGCATGTGCCGCGTTGACGAAGACGAAAGCCACGACCACGCCCCAGATCCAGGTCCGCGAGACGAACTCCGTCCAGCCGACCCGCAGTTCGGACAGCACTCCCGGCCTGCGCCCGGCGGCGACCCCGGCCGCCGGTACACGTACGAACGAGAAGCACAGGCCCGCCAGGACGAACGACAGCGCGTCCGCCGCCAGGCCCCAGCCGGGGCCGGTGAACGCGATCAGCATGCCGCCCAGCGAGGCGCCCGCGATCATCGACGAGTTCTGCCCGAGGCGCAGCAACGCGTTGGCGCGCTGACGCTGTTCGGCGGGCACCGTCTGCGGCGCGAGCGCCGAGGAGGCGGGGAACGAGAAGGCGCTCGACATGCCGTTCACGGCCGCAAGCACCACGAACGCCGGCACGGACACCGTCCCGGTCAGCACCAGGACGGCCAGAAGCCCCTGGCTGCCCGCCGACACCGCGGACGACCCCACGAGCACGAGCTGGCGGGGCAGCCGGTCCGCGACGACACCGCCCCACAGCAGGAACACCAAGTTCGCAAGCGAGCGCGCCGCCACCACGACACCGAGCGTCGTGACCGATTCCGTCACGTCCCGCACAGCGAATACGAGGGCGATCTGCGCCATCGCGTTGCCGGCTATGGACGTCACGCGGGCACTGAGCAGCCAACGAAAATTCGGATACGCCAACGGCGCGAGTGATCCCCCCATGAGCGGCACCGTACCAAGTGGGCAACTCCTCAAATCCTCGGGGGTTTGATCACCCCGGGGCTCGCATGTGACCGTCATCAGGGGTTCGTCGTCGCTCACGTGGCGCGATCTGCCGCCGGAGTCGTTGGGCGCGCACTCTGCCCCGCTCGCTCCGTTTTGGTACCGTTCATAGGACACGAAAATCGATCGGATGTTCGTTTACTGGGATCTCCGAGACGTCCGTTGTCGGTCTAGACGCTCACGTCCTCCGACGTGCGGCGCGCCACACAATCGGACCGGGTGAAAGCTCATGGCAGGAACCGATCAGGACAAGGCGCTGGACACCGCGCTCGCACAGATCGAGCAGAAATTCGGCAGGGGCGCGGTGATGCGCCTGGGCGAGCGGCCGAACGAGCCCATCGAGGTCATCCCCACCGGGTCGACCGCGCTGGACGTCGCGCTCGGCGTCGGCGGCCTGCCGCGCGGCCGCGTGGTGGAGGTGTACGGCCCGGAGTCGTCCGGCAAGACGACCCTGACCCTGCACGCCGTGGCCAACGCGCAGAAGGCCGGCGGAGCCGTCGCGTTCGTCGACGCCGAGCACGCCCTCGACCCCGAGTACGCCAAGAAGCTCGGCGTCGACATCGACAACCTCATCCTGTCCCAGCCCGACAACGGCGAGCAGGCCCTGGAAATCGTCGACATCCTGATCCGCTCCGGCGCGATCGACCTGATCGTGATCGACTCCGTTGCCGCCCTCGTGCCGCGCGCCGAAATCGAGGGCGAGATGGGTGACTCCCACATGGGTCTGCAGGCCCGGCTCATGAGCCAGGCCCTGCGGAAGATCACCAGCGCGCTCAGTCGGACGAGTACGACGGCGATCTTCATCAACCAGCTGCGCGAGAAGATCGGCGTGATGTTCGGCTCCCCCGAGACCACCACCGGTGGCCGGGCCCTGAAGTTCTACGCCTCCGTACGCCTCGACATCCGCCGCATCGAAACGCTGAAGGACGGCACCGACGCGGTCGGCAACCGCACCCGCGTCAAGGTCGTCAAGAACAAGGTCGCCCCGCCCTTCAAGCAGGCCGAGTTCGACATCCTCTACGGCCAGGGCATCAGCCGCGAAGGCGGCCTGATCGACATGGGCGTCGAGCACGGCTTCGTCCGCAAGGCCGGCGCCTGGTACACCTACGAAGGCGACCAGCTCGGCCAGGGCAAGGAGAACGCCCGCAACTTCCTCAAGGACAACCCCGACCTCGCCAACGAGATCGAGCGGAAGATCCTCGCGAAGCTCGGAATCGGGGCACCGGCGAAGGCCGCCGTCATCGAGGACCCGGGCGCCGTCCCGGTCCCCGATGCCACCCGGGCCTCGGCGGGAAACCCGGCCTGACGGGAACGGGTTGAGGCCCGGCCGGATCGGTCCTGCAACAGGCACGGCATCACGGCGTGCTCCTCGGACCGGTTACGCCCGCGCGCCCGCCCCTTGCCCGAGTGCGCTCGGGGGGCGGCTCGTCGAGGCCTGTGTTGCGCGGCTGATGCGGGAGCGTGAACTGCGTGAACAGACTGTTGCCTGCTGCGGCGGAAGGTCCCGGACCGTGGAGGTGGCGGCTAACGTCTGCGTCGGAGCAGTTCCGAGGAGCAACCGCCAACCGGAACACGGGCCCAGCCGCGTCGTCGGCAGCCGACGAGCCGGTTGAACCCGCCGCGTCGGCCGTCCCGTAGTGCCGCGGCGCCCGGCACCCCCGTGGCGTCCGCCGGTCCCGCACCGCACATCACCTTGTCCGCGGCCCTCCGCTGCCGCCGTCCCCCTCCTCGAAGGACCCCCGATGCCGTTCACCCTGCCCGCGGGCGGGCGCTTCGCCGCGCTCGCCTTCTCCCTCGCCGTGGCGTTGAGCGCCGCCGGTCTCGGCGGATCGCCCGCGGCTGCGGCGGATCCTGCCGCACAGTTCGGTCCGCAGCCGCCGCAGAATCCGGCCACCGCCGCCAGTGGCGCCGCGACCATGCACGGCGACAGCGCCTCCAGCGGGACCACGCCCTACCAGGGGCCCGGGACAGCCCCCGTCAACTACTCCCGCACGGCGCTGGCTTCGGCCTGCCCGACCGTGGTCGTGGGCAGCGACGGCTACGTGATCAGCCTGTGCACCACCATCTTCGGACAGACCCCGACCGTGCACCTGCTCGACCCCGCCACCGGAGCCGACCTCGCCTCGCTCGCCCTGCCCAAGGGCAGCCTCTTCGGCGGCGTCTACGCCTACCTCGACCACAACAACCGACTGGTCGCCGTCGACGGGAACAACAACCTCCTCCGCATCGGCCACCTCCGCACCGCGAACGGATGGGCCCTGCGCGTCGAGCAGTCCACACCCCTGGGTTCCGCCGTACCCGCAGGCGACAACATTGTCGGCCTGACGCCCGACTGGGACGGCAGGGTCTGGTTCGCCACCAGCGGCGGGGTGATCGGGACCGTCGACACCTCCACCGGTGCGGTCCACGGCATCAGCACCGGCGAGGGCGTCCAGAACAGCATCTCCACCGTCCCCGGCCACACCGCCGTCGCCACCGACCACGCCCTCTACCTCCTGTCGGCCGCCCCCGACGGCACGCCCACCATCAACTGGCGCGCCCCCTACGACCGCGGCCCCGCACGGAAACCCGGTCAGCTCAGCTGGGGCACCGGCACCACCCCGAGCTTCTTCGGGCCCGGCAACGGCACCGAGTACGTCACCATCGTCGACAACGCCGACCCGCACGGAAACCTGCTCGTCTACCGGGCCGACGGCGGCCCGGACCCGATCTGCCGGATACCCGTGCTCACCCAGAACACCCGGAGCGGCACCGAGGACGCCGTCATCGCCTCCGGCCGCAGCGTCTTCGTCACCAACACCTACGGCTACCCGTACCCCGCCCTGCCCGAAGGCGCGCCGGCAAGCCGGCCCTCCTCCGCCGACTTCGACGGCGGCCTCACCCGCATCGACGTCAACGCCCAGGGAGCGGGCTGCGCGGTGGTGTGGAACAGCCCGGTGAGATCGGCCGGGTTGCCCCGGCTGTCGCTGGCCGACGGAAAGATCTACACGGTGTCGGTGACCGGACCGACCGGCAGCGCCGGACTGAACACCTTCGCCCAGTACCACCACACCGTCATCGACCCGGCCACCGGCGCCCAACTCGGCAGCACCTACCTGGGCATCGGGCTCGTCTACAACCCGCTCCAGATGCGGGGCACGACCGCCCCGGACGGCACGCTCTACCAAGGCACCGAGACCGGAGTGGTCCGCATCTCCAAGCGCTGACAAGAAGCACCCGGCGCGGAACGGGCCGGCCTATCCCCCGTCGCTCTCCCGGTCGGCGGCTTCGTTGGCGCGGTCGATCTCGGGCATGTGCTCCTCCGCCCAGCCGCGCAGCCCCGCGAGTGCGGTTTCCAGCGACAGCCCGAGTCCGGTGAGCCGGTAGAAGACCCGCGGCGGCACGGTCGGTTCGACCCGGCGGGACACCAGCCCGTCGCGGGTCAGGTTTCGCAGCGTCACGGACAGCATCTTCTGCGAGACGCCGGGCATCCGGCGCTTCAGCTCCGCGAAGCGCACCTCGTCCGGCGCGGCATCGGCGAGCGTCTTGACGGCCATGGACGTCCACTTCGTACCGATGCGGTCCAGCAACTGCCGCGTAGGGCACTGGGGATCGAACAGATCGCCGCGCACTCCACGACCGGCGGCCCGGGCTCCTCGGGTGGTCACCTGTGGCTCACCACCTTCCCCGAAAGTGCCGTCTAGGAAGCGGCCGGACGGTTACCTATCGTTCTGTGGTCACCAATGGTAACCACCCGGGAGCCCATCATGTCCGCCACCGCCCCGCGCCAACTCCGCCGCATCACCACGAACGGCGTCCAGCTCAACGTCGCCATCGCCGGGGAGGGACCTGCGGTACTCCTCCTGCACGGCTTCCCGCACACCTGGCGACTCTGGAGCGGCATCATGGACCGACTGGCCGGGCAGTACCGGGTCATCGCCCCGGACCTGCGGGGTCTCGGTGCCAGTACGCGAGCCGTCGAGGGGTACGACGCGAGCACCCTCGCCGCCGACGCCGAAGGCCTGCTCGACGCGCTCGGCGAACCCTCCGCCGCGCTGGTCGCCATCGACGCGGGCGCCGCCCCCGCCGTCCTCCTCGCGCTGCGCCGCCCCGGGCTCGTCCGGCGCCTGGTCGTGATGGAAGCGCTGCTCGGCCGCCTGCCCGGAGCAGAACACATGGTCGCGGGCGGCGCCCCGTGGTGGTTCGGATTCCACGCGGTCCCCGGCCTCGCCGAGACGGTCCTGGCCGGCAACGAGGCCCCCTACATCGACTTCTTCCTCGACGCGGGGACGCTCGGGCGCGGCGTACCCGACGACATCCGTGCGGCCTTCCTCCACGCGTACACCGGGAGCGAGGCCCTGCGCTGCGCGTTCTCCCACTACCGGGCCCTGCCCAGCAGCGCGCAGCAGATCCAGGACGCCGTCGCGACGGCTCGACTGACCGTGCCCACCATGGCCGTCGGCTCCCATCCCGTCGGTACCGGGCTCGAACGCCAACTCCGTCCCATCGCGGACGACCTGGTCGGACACCACCTCCAGGACTGCGGCCACATCATCCCCCTCGACCGCCCCGACGCTTTGGTCGCGCTGCTTGCTCCCTTCCTCGCCGCCGACCTGACGAAGTGAGCCGACGCGGAGCCGAAGGTTCACGACCGGTGGCTCCGACGTCCGGTTCAGCGGCTCGGGGAGGGCGGGCGTTGCTGGTCAACCCCTTGGCGCCCTGGCGTGCCGCGAGAAGGCCGGGGTCGGTCGCGTACTTCCCGCACGGAAGATGACGTGGACAGGCATAGATTGGTCAGTGAGGGCATATTAGGTGGAGACCGTTCGGGGACCCGTAGTGCGACGGTGGGATCTGAAGGGGATGTGCACCAGCTCAGTGGGAGAGACGGCCATATGGACCGCGCGGGGTCTTCGGATGACGATTCTGTGCGTGTGCTCGCCCGGCAGGTGTCCGAAGCCGCCGAGGCACTGATCGTGACCTGGAACGCCGCGGCACAAAGTGCGGTGCCACGCCTGTCCAGCCTTCAGCTGGAGGCCCTCCTGATTGCCCATCGGTCGCCGGGCATCAATCTCACCGGCATGGCGGAACGCATAGGTGCCGCACCTCCCGCGGCCAGCAGGCTGTGCGACAGGCTGGAGGCGGCGGGGCTCCTTGAGCGTCGGCGCACGTCGACCAATCGTCGTGAGATCGAGCTGAAGCTGACTCCGCACGGCCAGCACATGTTGGAGGCCTTGGCCGAGCGTCGGCTCGTCGCGATCAGCCAGGTTCTGCTGCAGGTGCCCGCAGCCCAGGGCGAGGCGCTCCTCGTCGGCCTGCGCGCCTTTACCGAGGCCGTCAACGTCGAGAAGACGATCCCCGAGCCCTGAGGTCCCGGGTTCCCTTGGGGGCCTGTCGTCCTGCCGTCCTGAAAACGGTCAGCGGCGCTTTTTCGGTGTCGCGGCCGGACCGCCTAGTGCTCCGACGGCTGTGCGCCCCTCCAGTCGAGGCAGAGGACCGCCGCGTCGGCAGAGAGCTCTTCGCCCCCGTGGTACTGCATCAGCCCGTCCACCACGGCACGGGCCGTTTCGTGCGTCGACGCGCCGCGTGCGGCAGCGATGGTCTCCCGGAGCGCCAGTTCGCCGAAGGAGCTGCCCGCCTCGTTCCGGGAGGCGTGGACACCGCTGCTCACAATGATCAGACGGTCACCGGGCTCAAGGCTGAACTGCTCCTCGTTGTACTGGGTCTCCTCGAACATGCCGAGCGGCAGTTGGGCATCGAGCTCGACACGCTCCACCGTGCCCTCGCGGTGGCGAAACAGTTGGGGGGACCCTGCGTCCACGGCGCAGGTCCGGCCCGTCGCCAATTCGATGCGCAGCAACAGACTGGGGGCCGACAGTCGGCCGCCGTACTCGCCGTAGACCGCCTGATCGGCGAGGCATGCCTGGTCGGCGAGGGAGATGCCGGCGCGGCGGGCGTTGCGCAGGGCATTGACGGTGAGGCTGGTCAGGAGGGCTGCCTGAATGCCGTGGCCTTGGCCGTCGGTGACGGTGATGGTGAGGGAGTCGTCGGTGACGCTCCAGTCGAAGTTGTCGCCGCCTACCGCATAGGCGGGTTCGAGGTGGGCGCCAAGGGTGAATGCGTCACTCTCGAAGCCACGCCCGGGCAGGAGCTGCCACTGCATCTCGGCCGCGAGGGTGAGGCGCCTGCGCCGCCGGGCCTGGAGGTACAGGTCCGTGTCGCGCTCGGCCACGAGCAGTTCATGGCCCAGGGCTGTCGCGAAGGTGGCAAGGTCCAGCACGCCCGACGGGTCCTTGACCGCCGTCTCGGGAAGATCTACCGAAAGGACCCCGAGCCGGTCGCCTCTCACCGTGATCGGGAGGTGCGTCCTGACGGCGCCGGGCTCGTCGGTGACTTCCACGACGGGGGCTTGACCGGTGAACGCCCGGCCCGCGGGACTGCCGTCGTGGACACCCGTCGCGTCCCCCGTATGCGGAAGATGGGTCACGGGCTGGAGGACGCTCAATCCGTAGTCCGCCAGCAGGAGCGTCACGTCACGGGCCTGTACGTACTCCGCCAGCAGTGAGCGTGCGGTGGACAGCAGTGCTGTGGGAGGTGTCAGTCGCAGGGTGCTTTCCGCGACACCGAGCCAGCCTGTCGAGTGCCTGTCCACGGCCTTCTTCCCTCATCATCCGGACGAATCCGCTCCGACGGGTCGGAGCGGTGCCGCGTGTCATCAGCCGCGCCCATTCTTCCCCAATCTCAGCGGGAATGCACCGCTCTGGGAATCCTGGGAAGCATCCGTCAGACACCCATATCCGCGGCTTGGTTGCCTTCTCCTGCATGGTTGCCGTGGGCTCTCGGACTCCTTACGGGGACGTTTGGGGGGCCGGGCCGGGGATGCGGACGGCCAGGGCCAGGGTGTCGTCGGGGTGGAGGACCTGGCTGCGCATGTCGGCGGCGATCGCGCCGGGGATGCCGGTCAGCGGCTTCGACGCGTGCCGCCGGGCCGACTCGATGAGGCGGACTTCACCTTCGAGAGGGTCTCTACGGCTCTCGGTCAGGCCGTCGGTGTACAGGACGATCAGGTCACCGGGGCCGATGCGGGTACGCAGCAGCCGCTCGCTGCCGGGCAGGGGGAAGCCGATGCCCCTGCCGGGGACTTCCAGGTAGCCGGCGTCCCCGTTGGCCTGGAGCAGCATGGCCGGCGGGTGGCTTCCGTTGGCGATCTGCACGTCGCCCGTAGAGGGGTCTATGCGGGCGAGCAGCGCGGTGGCCATCAGTCCTGGGGCGAGGGGCATGAGCAGTTCGTGCGCGCGGGCCACGATGGACTGCAGCGGATGCCCTTCGAGGGCGAGGGTGCGAACGGCGTGGGTCACGTCGAGGGCGCTTCGGGTGCTGCGCACCCCGTGGCCCAGTGCGTCGACGATGGTGATGTGGAGCGTGCCGTCCGGCAGCAGGAACCAGTCGTAGAGGTCGCCCCCGGTGGGAGCGAGCGGGTCGGCCGGCTCGTAGTGCACGGCGAGTTCCAGGCCGTCGACGTGCAGCGGGGCGGGGCGCAGTGCGTCTTCGAGTTCTTGGAGCATGACGCCGTGCGCCTTGCGCAACTGCTCGTCGCGCTCTTCGAGTTGTACGTAGAGGGCGAGGACGCCGCCGTTGGTTTCGGCCAGTTCGTGTTCGAGGAGCCGGTGGTCCGCCGTCAGGGCGTCCGCGTGCGCGAGGGCGGCGCGAAGCTCCTCCTCCACGGCGTCCGCTTCGCTGGCAAGGCTGCTGTCCGTGCGGACGCGGCTGCCGGTGTCGGCTGCGGCGCCGTCTTCGGTGAGGGGGATGTGCCAGGTCGCGGAGGTGACTGACGTCGCAGGGGCGACAGGCAGGGGCAGGCCGGTGGTGAGCAGCGGTCCGACGGCCTGTGGTGCGGTCAGCGTGGCGGACATGGTGGACGCGCCGGCGTCCGGGTCTGTCTGGACGTCGGCGGTAAAGGTGACCGGCCTGCGGGCGGTGAACTCCGCGGCGGCCAGGTCACAGACGGACAGGACGAGACGGGATCGGGTCTCGACGGCCAGTCCGTGGTGCTGGGCGACGCGGCGCACTGCGCCGCGCAGGGCGGGCAGGGCATAGAAGGTGCCGTTCATGAGTGCCTTTGCTGGGGTCTGAGCGCAAGGAGCGTCGCGTCGTCGCGGGTGCTGCGGGCGCGGTGCGTCACTGATGCGGCGAGCAGTTGCGGGGGCAGGCGCAACATGGACAGCGATGGGGTGTGGACCCTCCGGGTGGCAATGCCGTCGGAGCGCGGGACGGTGGTGGCCGCCGTCGGGAGAGCGGCGGTGCGGGTGTTCGGGGCTGCCGTGGCGGCTCTCCGACGCAGTGCCTCGACTGCACGCCTGCGCGCCGTGGCCTCGCTGACACTCACCTGGATCCCTTTCACTGGCCTCCGCGCGGGGCTGTCCGGCACTGGTGCACCGCACATGCTGCCCCCACCGTAACTGTTGTCACGTGGCAAATATATTCACGGGTGAAGTGCACACGAAAGCTCCACCCGTCCACGATCCGCCGAAGCGCGACCCGTAGAACAGATGGACGCCGACGGGAGGGGAAGCCGGCACGACAGGGCCCGCGACCAGGGCCCGGGGTGCGGCATCCAGGCGGCCGACCACCTGCGCGGCCCAGGGGCCCACCCCGCACCATGACACAGGTCGCAGCGGGCGCACAGAGGTGAGGATCACATGACCGCAGCGCCGATCCGGGGCCGTGGCCGCCCCACACCGACCATGCGTGCCGAGAGACGGCCGGAAGAGCGGCCGGAGAGGAACGCCGACGGTGACCGCCGCAGCGTACCGATGAAAAACATGACGAGGAGCACTCCCGCCGCCTGCGCAGTCCCAGGGCTTTCCAGTCGCAGGGCAGCGGCGCAACTCCCGGACTGCCGGAGAGTCCGGACGGGGCATGGCATCATCCGCGCATGGAACTGGTTTCGCTGGATCTGGCCGTCCACCGCCTGCGCGACGCCGAGGCAGCACTGGACGCCGCGCGCGCCGATGCCGAACTCGAAGCGGTCGCAGCCCTGCGCCGGGGAGGCGACGTGGAAGCCATCTGCGCCCTGTCCGGACTCAACCCCCACGACCTGCTGCGCCTGGAGAAGCTGACGGGCGACATCCCGGCGGGCTGACCCGGCGAAGCCTGCCGCTTCCCCCGGCCTCGCAGCCACGGCACGGAGACGGCCCGGGGGCACCCCTCGGGCCCGTCGACCGCGTTGTCGGCCGTCGGCCGGGGGCACCTTCCGCGCCACTCCGCAGGGACGCATCCACCGGCGATACGGGGGTAAAAGTGCGGCAGAACTCGGACACAGCGGGACTTCGGAGATAAACACTTGCCGCTTGACAACTATGCCGTGCGGTCGCACTCTGGACCCTGCTCACGGGCAACGTGCGCACAGAACATTGGCACGGGAGGACTGACGACGGTGAACCGGTTGGCGCACCGGCCGCGAGACGGGGTCAAGCCGTACCCGCTGCCTCCCCGCGTACGGAGCCGACGGCGCCCTTCTCGCGCAGCACCGCCGATCGGAAACACGCCAGCCCCTGCGCGAAGGTGGCCTGCTCCGCAGGCGTCATGCCGGCCACCACGTCGGCCAGTGACTCTTCGCGGCGCGCCCTCAGCTCTCTGAGGTAACGCAGCCCCTTGCCGGACAGACGCAGTTCGACTTCTCGCCGACTGGCCGAACTGGGAGCCCGCTCGATGAAATCGAGAGCGTGCAGGCGGTCGCACATGCGGCTCACCGACGGCGGGGTCGAACCCAGTTCCTCGCCCAGTGCGCGCAGGTTGATGCCGTCATTGTCCGCGAGAATGTAGAGAACCCGCAGCTGAGAGATCGAGACGGGGGCGGTCGGCGCCAGCTCCCTGCTCTGGCCCCACAACACCTCCAGCACCTCGATGGCCTCGCGGGCCGCGTGCGCAGCCGCTCGCCGGTCGGCGTCGGAGTCTGCACGTCCAACAGTCACGGTCTTCAACCGTCTCGGCTGTCGCTGAGGCACAACAAAGACCCTCCCGCTCCTCTGCTTTCAACTTCCCGAACAGGCGGTATCCGAACGGTGGACAGATTCACGGCTACGGAACGCGCGTTGCGCCAAGCGGCACCGCACGCTCTGTTGCAAGCGGTGCAGAAGGCTCTCGCCGCGCACTACGGAGCCTCTTCCGTGGACCTGCTCATGGCGGACTACGCGATGACCATACTGCAACCGGTCAGCGAGCTTCCCTACACCGCCGAACCGATCCCTGTCCACGACAGCTCCCCCGGGCGAGCGTTCGGCGCACAGCGACCGCATGTGGTGGCGGACGACCGGACCGGCAGGCTGACCGCCCATCTGCCCGTCAGCGTCCGTGGCGACCGGATCGGCGTGCTGTCCGTGGTCCTGGCCCAGGAGACGTACGACGCCGCCGCGGAACGGGAACTGCGGGACATCGCCGAGGTGCTCGGGCACAGCATCGTCGTCGCCGAGCGCGACACCGACGTCTATCTCCAGGCGAGACGTGCCAACCGACTGACCCTGGCTGCCGAGATGCAATGGCAACTGCTGCCCGGCCGGTCCTCTTCCCGGCCGGAATACGAAATCGGCGCCCAACTCGAACCCGCCTACGCCATCTACGGCGACAACTTCGACTGGTCCACCTCCGCCGACCACCTCACGCTCGTCGTCACCAACGGCATGGGCGAGGGCATCGAAGCCGCCCTCCTCACCAACCTGGCCGTCAACGCTCTGCGCAACGCACGTCGCGCCGGCCTGTCCCTGTCGGACCAAGCCTGCCTCGCCGACCAGGCCGTCTACGGCCACTACCGGGGCGACGCCTACCTGTCCACGCTGCTCCTCCGCTTCGACCTCGACACCGGGCGGACCCAGATCGTCGATGCCGGGTCCCCCCGGATGTGGCGCCTGCGGCACGGGAAGGCCGAACAGATTCACCCCGAGGCCCAAATGCCGCTCGGCATGTTCGAGGACACCCCCTACACGACCGAGCACTTCGAGGTGCGGCCCGGAGACCGCCTCGTCTTCGTCAGCGACGGCGTCTACAACGTGGCCTCGCCCGTCGGCGAGCGATACAGCGAGAAGGCCCTGATGCGGGCCCTCACCAACACCCGCCTGCTCCCCGCCTCCCAGGTCCCCCGCGCCGTACTGCAAGAACTCGCGGGCCACCGCGGCCCCATCGACGCCGACGACGACGCCATGGTCGTCTGCCTCGACTGGCACGGCCGACAGAACGACTGATCCCACGGCAGGGCATGTGCGGGCGGCAGCCTGCGGTGGAACCCGTCCGGTGTGGTGATGGTGCCGATGGCGCCGATGAGTCCACCGTCCCCGAACGGTCTACCCACTGATACGACCGTTCTCGACAGGAGTGCCATGTCCACCATCCAGCCAGTGATCGTGACTCCCCACCTGGATGTACTGTTCGGCTTCTATACGAGGCTGTTCGGCGCCGAGGAGATCTTCCGCGTGCCGGAGGAAGGCCCGGTCTTCTACCTCGGCCTGCGCATCGGCGACACCGACCTCGGGCTGGTGGCCGAGGACCCGGGAACCGAGGCTCCCTCGCGCATCCTGCTCAGCATCGGCGTCGACGACGTCGACGAGACGCTCGGCCGGGTGGAGGCGCTGGGCGGTTCGGTCCGCGGTGGCCCCAACGACATGCCGTGGGGGCAGCGCGTCGCCCACGTCCAGGACCCCGACGGCAACCCGGTGAACCTCACACAGCCGATCCCGTCCCGGTGACGTCCGCGTCGCCTGCTGTCGTTGCACCTCTCTCGCGGAACACGCTTGAGGGGCCCAGGTGCCATGTGGCACCCGGGCCCCGAAGGAACTTGCTACACCATCTGCCGGCCCTGATGTCGCACCGGCCTTCTGTGTCCGCATGTCCACCCGAGCGAGGGCGGGAGATGCGGGGATCGCGGTTGCTCGACCGGAGACCACCTCACTATCGATGTCCTGCGGTACCCGGACTCGTGACAGTGTCCGGGCGATCCTGATGGCGTTTTGGCTCCCGGCAGTTCGTCTCTGCCAGGCCTGCGGTCCTTCTTGGCTACGACAGGAACCATACGCACACCACAACCCAATGTCTACTCTCGCCAACATAGATTTTTGTGTGTTCGGATGTGAGGCAATCGCCATCGAGGGCAACGGGGCGGGGGACGAAACGGACGCTTCGGGGGTTGACGGGCCAGGGCGCGGGCACAAGGCCTGCCAAGCAGGACTCGGGCATGGCCGATCCAGAGATCAGGTGAACCAATGGACACGATGAGCCTCAGCGCCGCAACCGTCCGCTCCCCGGCCCCCGTCGCCGACGCACGCGACAGCACTTGGGATTTCCTCGAAGGGCTCGCCTTTCCCCTCGCGGCGGACGCGGCCGACACGGTGGTCCTGGTCGTTTCGGAGCTCGTCACCAACTCCCTGCGCCACGGCGGCGGCACCTGCACCCTTGACGTGACCGTGCACCCGGACAGCATCGAGGTGGCCGTGCACGACCGCAGCACCCGGGCTCCACAGATGCGCACCCCCGACCTGCACGGTGACACGGGCGGCTTCGGCTGGCCGATGGTCAACCGCCTCGCCCACGCCACCTATGTCACCCACAGCAGCGCCGGCGGCAAGACCGTCAGCGCCCTTCTGCCCCGCTAGCCCGGCAGGTGCGCGCCGGAGGGCCGACGGCGTGACACGGGTTGGCCGGGACCGCGAACAACCTTCGCTCCGGCATGCTCCTCGAAGGCGAAAGAGGGAAGCACGAATGCCCGGTTAATAATTTTATAAACAGTCGCCTGAATGCGGTGTTGCCCAGCCGCAGCGGGGCATTCGGTGGCTCGGAGGTTGATAACTATGGTTCCCCTGCTTCTCGTTCTTCTGCTGGCTCTGATCCTCTTCGGCGCGGGTTTCGCACTGAAGGCCCTGTGGTGGATCGCGATCATCGTGCTCGTCGTATGGCTGGTCGGCTTCGTCGCCCGCCCCAAGGGAGGAAGCGGCCGCTGGTACCGCTGGTAGGCGCCAGTCGCTGCATGTACACGTATGGGGCTCCCCGCCCGAGAGATGGCGGGGAGCCCCATACGTGTGCGCCCCCGGGGCCGCCACGCCCACGACTGCGCCCCGAACTATGGTGCCCCACCACATACGCCCCTGACCTGCGCGTTCCTACGGTGTGGCGACACGTAGTCGTCCCCGTCGAACACCGGGAAGTGGTGCCGATGTCCTCCCCCGCAACCGTTGCCCCGCCCCCCGCCAACCTCCCCCGCATCGTGGCCGCCAGCCTCATCGGGACCACCATCGAGTGGTACGACTTCTTCCTCTACGGGTCGGCCGCGGCGCTCGTCTTCAACAAGCTGTTCTTCCCCGAGTCCGCCCCGCTCGTCGGCACGTTGCTCTCGTTCCTCACGTACGCCGTCGGGTTCGCGGCGCGGCCGCTCGGGGCGCTGGTGTTCGGGCACTTCGGGGACCGGCTCGGACGGAAGCGACTCCTTGTGGTGAGTCTGCTCATGATGGGCGGGGCCACCTTCGGCATCGGGCTGCTGCCCACCCACGCCACCGTGGGGTCGGCGGCCCCCGTCCTGCTCACCGCGCTGCGTCTGGTGCAGGGCTTCGCGCTCGGCGGTGAGTGGGGCGGGGCCGTGCTGCTCGTGTCGGAACACGGGGACGCGCGGCGGCGCGGATTCTGGTCGTCCTGGCCCCAGACCGGAGCCCCCGCGGGGCAGTTGCTCGCCGCCGGGGTCCTGTCCGCGCTCACCGCTCTGCTCAGCGATGCCGCGTTCACCGCATGGGGCTGGCGCATACCGTTCCTGCTGTCGGGTGTGCTGGTGCTCGTCGGCCTGTGGATCCGGCTGTCCGTCGATGAATCGCCGGTGTTCAAGGCCGCGTTGGCGCAGGCCGAGGCCCGCCGGTCGGACGACGTGACCGAGAAGCCGCCCTTGGTCGCCGTCCTGCGGGACCACTGGCGCGACGTACTGGTCGCCATGGGGGCCCGGATGGCGGAGAACATCAGCTACTACGTCATCACCGCCTTCATCCTGGTGTACGCGACCACGTCCGCCGGAATGGCCAAGCAGACCGCGCTCAACTCCGTACTCATCGCCTCCGCCGCGCACTTCGTGGTGATCCCGGCTTGGGGCGCGCTCTCGGACCGGATCGGACGCAGGCCCGTGTACCTGATCGGCGCCCTTGGTGTCGGCGCCTGGATGTTCCCGTTCTTCGCACTGGTCGACGCCGGCGGGTTCGGCAACCTGGTCCTCGCCGTCACGGTCGGCCTGTTCTTCCACGGGGCGATGTACGCACCGCAGGCGGCGTTCTTCTCGGAGATGTTCGCGACCCGGATGCGTTACTCGGGGGCCTCCATCGGAGCGCAGTTCTCGTCCGTCGCGGCCGGTGCGCCCGCGCCGCTCATCGCCACGGCGCTGCTCTCCGACTACGGCACGTCGACGCCGATCTCCCTCTACGTCATCGCGGCCGTCCTGCTGACCGTCGTCGCCATCGGGTGTGCGAAGGAGACGCGCGAGCGGGATCTGGAGCGGGTGGGAGGCGGCGCGGGAAAGGCTGCCGGAATGAGGACGGTGGCACGCGGGAGCGGTGCGGCGACGGGCAGTTGAGGCGGACCGGGACGGCGCCCCCTTGAAGTGGGCTGCGGAGGCGGGCAACTGTGGCCGGGACGGGCGACCATGTGGTGGCACCCCACCCTTCAGGGAGTCATGGCCGGTGCCGCCACATGGAGGCGCAGGGCCAGTTGGATTTCCAGGGCACGGGCCGGACACTGCCAGTCGGGTCCGAGGAGGCGGCCGATCCGCTCCATGCGCTGGGCCACGGTGTTCACGTGGACGTGCAGATGTTCCTTGGTCCGGGCCGGGCTCATCCCGTTCGCGAAATACGCGTCGAGGGTGCGGACCAGGTCGGTGCCGCGCCTTCTGTCGTACGCCACTACCGCACCGATCGTGCGCTCGACGAAACCGGCGATGTCCCGGGTGTCCGCGAGCAGCAGCCCGAGGAAGCCGAGGTCCTGGGCTGCGGCGCCTTCCCCGGAACGCCCGAGCAGCCGCAGCGCCTCAAGGCAGCGACGGGCCTCTGCATAGGCGGTGGCGATCGCGGGCGGCGTCGCGGCCGGGGCCGCCACGACGGCCGAGGCACCGACCGTGACCGGCTCGCGCAGGGCGGTGCCCAGCTGTTTCGCGACCCCCCGGGCGACCTCGGCCGGGGTGTCCCCCGGGCCGAGCGGTAGCAGCAGCACCGTACCGCCGTCGCGGGTGGAGGCGAGGCCGTGCCGGGTCGTGGCCAGGTATGCCGCGGCGGAGCCGATGCGGCGGCCCTCCGCGGTACGGCGCGCGGCGCTGCTCGCGTCGGGGCCGTCGATGCGGGCGGCCAGCACCACGTGCGGGGCTTCGAGGTCGGCCCGCAGCCGGGCGGCACGCTCGCGCAGCAGAAGGGGGTCGCGGCCGGGCGCGTCGAGGAGGTCGTCCAACAGCTCGCCGCGCACCCGCTGTTCGGCCTCGCCGGCCGACCGCCGGGCCAGCAGGAGCAGGGAGGTGACCATGGCGGCCCTCTCCAGGGTGCGCCGGTCGACGGGGTCGAGGCCGGGCTGCCCGTGCAGGACGAGTGCGCCCAGGAGTTCGCCTCCGGCCGAGACTCCGGCGAGCCAGTCCGCGCCGTGACGCAGGGCGTGCCCGTCGCTGCCGCTGAGCTGGAGCACCGCGGCCTGCGCCGAGTCCGCGTCGGCGAACTCGACCGTACCGTCGAGGACTTCGGACACCGCGTCGGCCACTTCGCGTACTCCACCGCCGCGCAGGACCAGTTCGGTGAGCCGGTCGTGCACCTCGGAGGCCCGTTCCAGGACCGCGCTGTGGTTCCGGATGGTCTCGTTCGCCTTCTCCAACTCGGCCAGGGCGGACCGGGTTTCGGCCAGCAGGTTGGCGGTGTCGATGGCGACGGCGGCATGTGCGGCGAAGGAGCCGAGGAGGGCGATCTCCTCGCGGGCGAACACCCGCGGGTGGCGGTCGGCCGCGAAGAGCACCCCGATGACGGTGCTGCCGAGCATCAAGGGCACCCCGAGAATGGCGACGAGTCCTTCGTCGCGCAC
Source organism: Streptomyces xanthochromogenes (assembly GCF_014650455.1). Classification (GTDB taxonomy): domain Bacteria; phylum Actinomycetota; class Actinomycetes; order Streptomycetales; family Streptomycetaceae; genus Streptomyces; species Streptomyces xanthochromogenes. The sequence continues at coordinate 27,299 of NZ_BMUZ01000009.1, forward strand.
GCCGGAGTCGATGGTGCTGGTGTGCTGGAAGCGTTCGTCGTCGAAGTAGCTCGCGGTGACGTACGGCCGGGCGGTCTGCGCCACGAGCCCGCCGAGCCCCTCGCCCATGCCGAGCCGGAGCTGCTGGAAGCGGGCGGCGACCGACCCCTCGGTGACCCGCATGTAAGTGTCGCCCGCCGTCGGGTCGTTGAGGCTGAGATAGGCGACCTCGGTGCCGAGCAGTGAGCGGGCGCGCTGCACGATGGCGCGCAGCACCGCGTCCAGATCGCGCAGGCCCGCCAGGTCGTGCGCGGTCTCGAAGAGGGCGGACAGTTCGGCCTCGCGGCGCCTGCGCCCTTCGAGGTCGGCCCGGACCCGCAGGGCGAGCCGCTTCGCCGCGTCCAGGCGGGCCAGCGCCTCGGGCCGCGCGCCGTCGGCGCGGGCCAGGAGCGCCGGGCGGTCGTACGCCTCGGCCGGCGCACCACGGGCGAGGAGGGCCAGGTAGGGGGCTTCCGGGTGGTCGCTGAGCTGCGGGTGGTCGTGGGACATGGTCACAGGGATACCTGCCGGACGGGCGGCCTCGCCAGGCCTGTGGACAACTCTTGAGCGGTGCAGAACAAGGGAGGGATCGGTGCGTTGGCCGGTTCCGCCCGGTGGCCGGTTCGGTGGCGGGTGCGACAGCCGGTTCGGCCGGGCGACCCGGTGGCCGGTGCACGGCGGCGTCGAACCCGGTGACGGGTTCAAGTCGGCTGCCCGGTGGGTCATTTCGGGGCGGCGCCAGAGCCGGTGACGGGTTCGAGTCGGCGGCCGGGTGGGCGGTTCGGGGTGGGGCCAAACCCGGTGACGCGGTCAAGTCGGCTGCCCGGTGGGCCGTTTCGGGGCGGGGCCCACCCGTCGGGGGCGAGTGGTTGTCGGGCCGGTTCAGTGGGCGGTCCAGCCGCCGTCGAGGGCGAGGGAGGTGCCGGTGATGAAGGACGCCTGTGGAGTGCAGAGGTAGGCCACTGCCTCGGCGACCTCGTGCGGCTCGACGAGCCGCTTGAGCGCGGCGTCCTTCAGAAGGATCTCGGCGAGGACCCGGTCCTCGGGGATGCCGTGCACCGCGGCCTGGTCCGCTATCTGACGTTCCACCAGTGGCGTCCGCACATACCCGGGGTTGACGCAGTTCGATGTCACCCCACGCGCTGCCCCTTCGAGAGCGGCAGTCTTGGAGAGGCCTTCCAGACCATGTTTGGCGGCCACATAGGCCGACTTGAAAGCAGAGGCCCGCAACCCATGTACCGATGACAGATTCACGATGCGGCCCCACCCCTGCCCGTACATATGGGGCAGCGCCCCCCTGATCAGCCGGAACGGGGCTTCGAGCATCACGGTGAGGACGGTGTGGAAGGCCTCGGGCGGGAACTCCTCGATGGGGCGCACCAGTTGGAGACCGGCATTGTTCACCAGGATGTCCGCTCCGGCCGCGGCCCGTTCGGCGGCGTCCAGGTCGGTCAGGTCGAGGACGACCGGCTGGACCGTGCCGCTCAGCCCGTTGGCACGCAGGGTGAGTCGCTTGAGGCCCGTCGTGTCCCGGTCCACCGCCCTGACCGCGGCGCCCGCCGCGGCGAGCCGGAGCGCGCAGGCGCGGCCGATGCCGCCCGCGGCGCCGGTGACCAGCGCGGTGCGGCCTGCCAGATCGAGGGTGACGGAGTGCGGGAGGGGTGCGGGGGCGAAGGGCGCGGTCATGTTCCCGACCCTAGGCAGCCGGTCCCTCACCCACCCATGTGGTCAGCCCACATACTTCAGAGCCCAGCACTGGGTTGGAACCATGTGGGGCCGTTCGACTGCGCCTGCTTGATGCGGAACAGCCCGAAGTCGCTGAGCTGCGGCAGGGTGTCCATGGCGAACCAGCCCACTTCCAGGGACTCGTCGTCGTTCACGCGTGCTTCGCCGCCGGTGGCTCGACAACGGAAGGTGATGTCCATGAACTGGCACACGTCCCCGTTGGGATAGGTGATCGGGGTGGCCGCGGCCTCCACCAGGACGACCCGCTCGGCCACGCAGCGTACGCCGGTCTCCTCGTACACCTCGCGGACCGCGGTGTGGGCGGGCTCCTCCCCCGGCTCGGGGATGCCTCCGATCGTCGACCACAGTCCGTTGTCCGCGCGACGGCCGAGCAGGACCCGGCCGCCGTCGTCGAAGACGATCGCGCTCACGCCCGGCAGCAGGAGCAACTGATGGCCGGCGAGGGCCCGGATGTCTCGGATGAAGTCAGGAGTTGCCATGACCCGACCCTAACGGCCGCCGGGAACCGGCCCGTCAGCCCTCGGTGCCGCGACGGCCGCGCACGGTCCGGGTGACCGCCCAGGCCAGGCCCGCGGCGGCGACCGCGACGAGCGCCCACTCGGGCAGGGTGCCCAGCTTGGTCGCGGGTGTCTGCGAGGAGCGCAGCGGGACCTTGGCGACGAGCGAGGCGGGCGTGAACATGGCGGTCTTCTGCACGACCTTGCCGTCGGGCATGATCACGGCGCTGACACCGCTGGTGACCGGGACGGTGACGGTCCTGCTGTGCTCGACCGCCCGCACCCGGGACATGGCGAGCTGCTGGTAGGTCATCTCACTGCGGTCGAAGGTGGCGTTGTTGCTCGGCACGGAGATGAGCTGGGCGCCCCCGGTGACGGTGTCGCGGACCGCCCAGTCGAAGGCGGCCTCGTAACAGGTGGCGATGCCGACCTTGGTGCCGGACATGGTGAACACACCCGCCTTGGTGCCCCGGTTGAAGTCCTCGCGGACCATGGAGGTGTAGCCGGGGGCGAAGGTGCTGATGAAGCCGCGCAACGGGATGTACTCGCCGAACGGCTGGATCTGCCGCTTGTCGTACGTCGCGACGGGGCCCAGCTTCGGGTCCCACTGCACCTGCTCGTTGTAGAGCTTGGTGCCGTAGCCGCCGACGACCGCGCCGACGGAGATGGGTGCGCCGATGGCCTTGGCGGCCTGGTCGATGATGGCGCGCGCGTCGTCGTCCACGAAGGGGTCGACGTCGGAGGAGTTCTCCGGCCACAGGACGAAGTCGGGCTGCGGCTCCTTGCCCGCCTTGACCCGGTCGGCGAGCCGCAGGGTCTCGCGCACGTGGTAGTCGAGCACGGCCCGGCGCTGGGAGTTGAAGTCGAGACCGAGCCGGGGCACATTGCCCTGGATCACGGCGACGGTCGCGGTGCCGTCCTCGGCCGCATCGCTGACCAGGCCGCGCGCCCCGAAGGACGCGGCGACCGGCACGACGACCGTGAGCAGGGCCGCCGCCGCGGCCCCCTTGCGGACGGTTGCGGTGCCGCGCAGCCGCAGGGCTTGGCGCAGGCACTCGTACAGACCGAAACCGCACAGCGCCACACCGAAGCCGAGGACGGGCGTACCGCCGAGGGCAGCGAGCGGCAGGAAGGTTCCGTCGGCCTGGCCGAAGGCGACCTTGCCCCAGGGGAAGCCGCCGAACGGCGCTCGGGCGCGGGCGGCCTCGGCGGCGATCCACAGCGCGGCGGACCACACGGGCCACAGCGGAAGCCTGGAGACCACGGCCGTGCCGGCTCCGGCCGCCCCGATGAACAGTGCCTCGATGGCGGCGAGCCCCAGCCAGGGGCCGGGCCCGACCTCCACTCCGGTCCACACGAGGAGGGGCAGCAGGAAGCCGAGGCCGAAGAGGTAGCCGAGGCCGAGGCCGGCCTTCCAGGTCCGGCCGCGCAGCACCCAGCCGAGGACGGCGAAGGCGACGGGTGCCAGCCACCACAGGGGGCGCGGCGGGAAGCTCAGATACAGGAGCACTCCACCCAGCGCGGCCACGGCGGGCCGGACGAGACGGTGCAGCAGCGCCCGCAGCCGTGAAGGCGCGGGCGGCCGGGGTCCGAGCTGTTCCGGCTCGGTGGTGGGGGTTTCGGTGGTGCTCACCCGGCGGAGTCTACGGCCGGTCCCTGTGTTCGCGGGAGTCCGTGCTTCGGGGTGCTCGGGGCCTCTGTCCCGGGGTCTTGTGCGAAGGTCCGGCACCAGGGACGTGGACCAGGACTGGGGGCGGGGACCGGGGGTCAGGCCCCGGCGGGCTTCTTGGTGCCGAGCAGCCGCAGCCGGTCGCGGATGACCCGCACGCCGGCTTCCGCGTCGTCGACGGTCACCGTGAAGACGCGTCCGTCGCCCAGCTTGATCGCGACGCCCTCGCCTCGGCGTACGACGACGGCGGTGCCGATCTCGGGCCGCCAGCGGTATCCCCAGCCGCCCCACTGGCGCGGGGTGACGCGGGGGACGAAGTCGGCTCCGACCACCAGGTCGAGCGGGATGGTGCGACGAGGCAGCCCGATGTGGCCGCAGCGCACTTCGAGGCAGTCGCCGTCCACCTTGACCGCCACGTGAACGAAGGCGAGGGTGCCGAACAGGACGAGGACTCCGGCCGCCAGGCAGCCGATCACGGACATCAGGAGCGGCAGGATGCCCGACGTCCAGGTCGAGTCGACGGCCAGCTCGACGCCGAGCGCGATGCAGGCCGCGCCGCCGATCGCGAGCAGCCACTGGACGCGGTTGGTCGCCCGGCCGGTCCAGACCTCTGGCAGCTGCTCCGCGGCGCTTGATCCAGAGTGGAGCTCGGGGGGCGTGGGGTACTCCGGGGACGGTTCCCTCATGTTCAGCAGCGTACTCAGGTTCCGCCGTTTAGGCACCGCTCCACTGTCAGTGAGCGGTGCTGACGGCCTGCAGCAGGCGGCCTTCGGGGTAGGCGAGCGCCACGTCGGGAAGGGCGCCCGTGCGCCCGCTCAGCAGCACGGTCAGGCCTCCCACCTGGCCCGCTTCGGGTGCGGGCAGGATCCCGGCGCGGCGCAGTCCCTGGGCGGCCACCGCTTCGGCGCTGCCGAAGAAGGTGAGGGGGCCGCCTTCGGGGCGCAGGGCCGTACGGATGCGTTCGGCGACCAGCTCGTAATGGGTGCAGCCCAGGACGACGGTGCTTACCTCGGGCGGGGTGAGGGCGGCCGCCATCGCGACGGCCCGGTCGATGGCGGCGTCGTCGGCGTGCTCGACGGCCTCGGCGAGACCGGGGCAGGGCACCTCCGTGACGGGAACGCCGTCGGCGAATTCGCGGATCAGCCCGCGCTGGTACGGGCTGCCCGTGGTGGCGGGGGTCGCCCAGATGGCGAAGGGTTCCCGGCCGGCCGCGGCGGGCTTGATCGCGGGCACGGTGCCGATCACCGGGATGCCGGGCTCCAGTGCGGCCCGGATCGCGGGCAGGGCGTGCACGGACGCGGTGTTGCAGGCGATGATCAGGGCGTCCGGATGCAGGGACGCCGCCGCCCGGGCCACGGCGAGGGCACGCTCCGTGACGCTCTCGGGGGTCCGGGGGCCCCAGGGCATGCCGTCGGGGTCGGACGAGATCACGAGTTCGGCGTCGGGCCGTAGCCGGCGTACGGCGGCGGCCGCGGCGAGCAGGCCGATTCCGGAGTCCATGAGCGCGATCTTCACCCGGTCACCATAGTCGACGGCCTCGGCGAAACCGCCCGAGGTCCCGTGCGCGGCACGGGTTGTGGGGCAGACTGCGGCGGATGAGCGCCCTTGTGTGGATCGCCCTGCTGTCCTTGGTCGTCTGGCTCTGGCTGCTGCTCGGCCAGGGCTTCTTCTGGCGCACCGACCAGCGGCTGCCGCCGCGCGCGGAGCTCGCGGATTGGCCGGATGTCGCGGTCGTGGTGCCGGCCCGCGACGAGGCGCACGTGCTGCCGCTGAGCCTTCCGTCGCTGCTCGCCCAGGACTATCCGGGCCGCGCGCGGATCTTCCTGGTCGACGACGGGAGCTCGGACGGCACCGGAGACCTGGCCCGCTCGCTCGCCGACGAGCACCGGGGTCTGCCGCTCACCGTCGTCACACCGGGTGAGCCGGAGCCCGGCTGGACCGGCAAGCTGTGGGCGCTGCGGCAGGGCATGGCGCTCGCACGGGCGGACGGTCCGGAGTACCTGCTGCTCACCGACGCCGACATCGCGCACCGGCCGGACAGCCTGCGCGAGCTGGTGGCCGCGGCGCGCGGCGGCGGTTTCGACCTGGTGTCGCAGATGGCCCGGCTGCGGGTGGCGAGCGGCTGGGAGCGGCTGATCGTCCCGGCGTTCGTGTACTTCTTCGCCCAGCTGTATCCGTTCCGCTGGATCAACGCCCGCAGGCCGCGTGCCACCGCCGCGGCCGGCGGCTGCGTCCTGCTGCGTACGGAGGCGGCCGAGCGGGCGCGGATTCCGCAGGCGGTGCACCAGGCGGTGATCGACGACGTGTCCGTGGCGCGTGCGGTACGCAGGTCCGGCGGGCGGGTCTGGCTGGGCCTCGCGGACCGGGTGGACAGCGTGCGCCCCTACCCGGCGCTGGCGGACCTGTGGCGGATGGTCTCGCGCAGCGCGTACGCACAGCTGCGGCACAACCCGCTGGTGCTGTTCGGCACGGTCGGCGGCCTCACGCTCGTCTATCTGGCCCCGCCGCTCACGTTCGCCGCGGGCCTGGTGAGCGGCAGTTCGGCGGCCGCCTGGGCGGGCGGGCTCGCCTGGCTGGTGATGGCCGGCACGTATCTGCCGATGCTGCGCTACTACCGTCAGCCGCTCGCGCTCGCGCCCACGCTGCCGTTCACGGCGCTGCTGTACCTGCTGATGACGGTCGACTCGGCGGTGCAGCACTACCGCGGCCGGGGCGCAGCCTGGAAGGGGCGTACCTACGCCCGTCCCGAGGCCGCGCCCGAACAACGCTGAGGGGTGCTACTTGCGGCCGGGCGTCCAGTTCATGCCCCAGCCGTAGGCCTGGTCTATGGTCCGCTGCGGGCTGACGCCGCGTGCGGGCACCAGATAGCGGGCCTCGCGCTGGACGACGAGGTCGCCGCCGTTGTTGGTGATCAGGGCGAGTGCGCAGACCGTGGAGGGGACGGTGCACTCGTCGAGGAAGAACTCGATGGGCGCCCCGAACTGCGGCTGGAGCGTCACCGTGGCGTGCAGGTCGGCGAAGCTGCGGGCGCCCTCGTAGATGGTGACGAAGATCAGAAGGCGGCGGAACTTGTCCTTCTGGTCGAGGTTGACGGTGAGGTTCTCGCCCGATTCGACGGCGCCGGTGCGGTCGTCGCCGTCGAGGTGGACGTAAGGGGGCTGGTGGAGCGCGCCGAAGGCGTTGCCCAGGGCCTGGACCACGCCCTTGCGGCCGTCGGCGAGTTCGTACAGCGCGCACAGGTCGAGGTCGAGGTCGGAGTGGTTGGCGGCCGCGCGGCCCAACTTGGCTCCCCAGCCGCTGAACTGCTTGCGGCTCTGCCAGTTGAGGTTGACCCGCATCGCGCCCGAGGTGCCGCCCTGCTTGGCGAGCGAGACCCTGGGCGCTTCCTTGGTGAGCGTGACTTTGGACAGCCGCACCGGCGCCGGCGGGGCCGTGGGGGGCACCGGGACCTGGACGGTCGGCGGCTGGACCGAGGGGGTGAAGGGCGCGGTCGGCGGCACGTAGGGGGACCGGGGCGCGGCGGGCTGCTGGGGCGCCGTGTAGGAGGCTTGCGGGGCGGCCGGCTGCTGGGGCTTGTCGACGCTGATGCCGAAGTCCGTCGCCAGTCCTTCGAGTCCGCTGTCGTAGCCCTGGCCGACCGCGCGGAACTTCCAGGCGCCCTGGCGGCGGTAGAGCTCGCCGAGGATGAAGGCGGTCTCGACGGTGGCGTCCTGGCTGTCGAAGTGGGCGAGTTCCGCGCCGCCCGCGGCGTCCAGGACGCGGATGCCGAGCCCGGGGACCCGGCCGAACGTGCCGCCGTCGGCCGAGGCCGCGAGCACGACGCGCTCGACCGCGGGCTCGATCCGCGACAGGTCGACGAAGAGGGTGTCCGTCACCGCGTCCGGCCCGGACCGCTTCCCTTCGTGGCGTACCGCGCCGGAGGAGTGGGCCGGCTGGTTGTAGAACACGAAGTCGGCGTCGGAGCGGACCCGGCCGCCGGTCAGGAGCAGCGCCGAGGCGTCGACGTCGGGGACGCCGGGGCCGGTTCGCCAGGCCAGCTCGATGCGCACCGAGTGCGCAGGCACCGGGACATTGGCTCCTTTAAGCATGGACATGCTCTCCCCCATCACTCCTGGCGGTGCCCGCACGTTTCTGCCCGCCAACCTAACGCGCGATCGACCGCCGGGCACCTACCCCGGCCGGGGGCCGTCGGCCCGGACGGCGTGGCCCGCGCGGGCGGGGCGTCGCGCCGCATGCGCGAGCCGCCGGAATACGCGCCCCGGTACCGGTACTCGTACCCGGCCGCACCCGAGGTCATTTTCGAAACCAACTACCTTACAGGTGAGGCCCGTTGGCGAATTCCCTGCCCGGTCGACAAGGTAGCCTTCCGTCATGAATAAGGATGCCGTGACCGAGCTGGTCGAAAAGTATTTCGCGATATGGAACGAATCCGATGACGCGACCCGGGCCGCTTCGATTGACGAAGTATTCACGCCGGACGCCACCTACACCGATCCGACCGTCGCCGCTGAAGGCGTGGTGGCCATAGGCGAATACATCGCCGACGCGCGGACGAACTTCGCCGGAATGCTGTTCACCTACGACGCGCTGCTGACCCACCACGACGCCGTCCACTTCTCGTGGGGGGTCGGCCCCACGGGCGGCGCCCCGGTGGTGACCGGGTTCGACGTCGCACGGTTCGACGGCGGCCGGATCGCGGACCTGTACGGATTCTTCAACGGCTTCTGACCCGGCGCCCCGCAACCCGGATTCCTTCCATCGCGTCCGGCGCACATGAATTCTTCCTTGAATCCGGGCCACCGGCCGACGCCCGTCGTCCGTCACCGTGTCGGCGTTCCGCTTGCCGGGCAGTTCGACGGCGTCCGGCGGCCGGGACCCGCGGTATCCGTGAACACCCCGTCAACCACCGCCACCAGCAAGGACGTTGGGAGAATCGGCCACCTCCCGGGACTGCCACCCCGACCGGCCCCCGCGCACAGTCGGCGACGCCGGTTCGGCGGGCAACGGGAAGACGTCACCCTTCGTGGGCACTCCGTCGCTTCGCGTCAAGCGGAGAGCTCCCCCGGGACCCTTGTCGGCCATGGCGTCATCCGCGGCGTTTCAGCAGGTCAGATTGTCTAAACCTGCGCAAATGGGATGACCCCGAGATGGGGGCTCCCCAACGGCCACATCGTGGGCTTAACTTATGTGCCATGACCTCCCCCCGCTCCACCTATGGCGGCGGTTACTACTCCGCGCCGTTCTTCCCGGACACCCCCATCTACGACTCCCTCGTCGCAGAGCGGGGCACGCCTCAGATCGCCCCGATCCGAGTGCCCGCCCTCTACGACACGAGCAGCAACTACCTGCCGGCGCTTCCGTCGGCACTGCCCGCGCTGCCGGCCGCCCCCTCCCAGCCGAGCCCGTCCTACGCGGCGTCGTACGGATACCAGCAGCCGACGCAGCAGCCCGTGCCGCTCCAGCAGGCGCCCGCCCCGTACATCCCCCAGCAGCCCTCGGCCCCGCGCGGCTACCAGGGCCAGCAGACGATGCCGCAGCGCCCGATGGGTACCGGGTATGAGGCCATGCGGCCCGCCGCGCCCCGGCCGGCGCCCACGCCGTACGAGGATCCGTACAACCGGCCGTATCAGGGCACCGGGTACTGATCGAGGGCGGGACCGGCCGCCCGGACGCCGGTCCGGGCCGCTGTCAGGATGTGTTCATGAACAACGGCCTTTCCGCTGTCGTCGACGGGATCCGCATTCATCCCGTCAAGTCGGTCGGGGGATACGACACGGCACAAGCGGTGGTCGAGCCATGGGGGCTCGCCGGGGACCGCCGCTGGATGCTGGTGGACGCGGACGGCACGGCCGTCACGCAGCGCGAGCGGCCTGCCCTCGCCCTGAGCAGTGCCGCCACACTGCCGGGCGGCGGCGTACGCCTGTCCGCCCCCGGGTGCGCCGGTCTGAGCGTCGAGCCGCCGGAGCCACGGGCCACGACGACCGTCACGCTGTTCGGCACCAAGTTCGAGGCGGTGGCCGCCGCCGACGCGGCCCATGCGTGGTTCAGCGAGCGGCTGGGCACCGAGGTCCGCCTGATGCACCTCGACGACCCGGCCTCGCGAAGAACGATCGATCCGCAGTACGCGCCCGACGGCGAGACGGTCAGCTTCGCCGACGGCTTTCCGCTCCAGATCGCCACCCGCGCGTCGCTGGACGCCCTCAACTCGCTGATCGCCCGGGGCGACCGTCCCGGCGAGGGCCCGCTGCCCATGGACCGGTTCCGGCCCAATGTGGTCCTCGACGGGACCGCGGCCTGGGCGGAGGACGGCTGGTCGCGGATCTCGATCGGCGATGTCTCCTTCCTCCTCGCGAAGCCCTGCGGCCGCTGCCTCATCACCACCACCGACCAGGCCACCGCCGAGCGCGGCAAGGAACCGCTGCGCGCCCTGGCCCGGCACCGCAGGATCGGAAACGCGCTGGCGTTCGGCGTGCTGGTGATCCCGGAGAACACCGGCAGCATCCGCGTCGGCGACCCGATGAGAGTCCTCGCATAGCTCTGCGCCACGCGGGAACTCCTGTGGGTAGCAGATGCGTTGAACAGTCGAGCCGGGTGGATCGGGTGGGTCGGGTCCCTGTTCGCGTCACCCGCGCGCATGCCGCCCCGGCCCGGGGCGGCCCGGAGGCGGAAGGGGGTGCGTGGCCCGTGCGAGTGCTTCCGGGAGTGTGGCGCTGGCGGCACAATCCGCTGCGCCGCCGGACGGACCTCGCGGAGGCCTGGCTGGCGCTCGTGACGCTGCTCGTCATGGTGCTCGCCGTGCCGGCGGTGGGGGCGCTGTGCGGTTCGCTCAGCAACGCCTCGCTGCGCCAGGCCGTCGCCGAGCAGCGGCGGCACCGGCACATCACCGAGGCCGTCGTGGTGGCCCGGGCCGAGCGCCGGACGGCGCCCGCCCAGCCGGACGGCTCGATGGGCCGCGTCACCCGTACCAGGGTCGTGGCCAACTGGACGGCGCACGACGGCAGTTCACACAGCGGCACTCTTGGCACACCGCTGAAGTCCCCGGCGCCCGGCGCCACTTTCCGGCTGTGGACCGACGATCACGGCAGGCCGGTGCCCCGGCCGATGACCACGGGGGCGGCGGCGACGCACGCCGTGTTCTCGGGGATCTGTGCGGCCGCCGCGGCCGCCGCACTCATCGAGGGCATGCGGCGGCTGATCGTATGGCGGCTGATACGCCGGCGGTATGAACGACTGGACCGCGCGTGGGCCCGATACGGTCCGGACTGGGGCCGGACCGGCGCAGGCAGCTGACCGGTCAACTCACCGGCCCCGCGCGCGCTACGGTGGACCATCAGCCGCACATACGAGGCCACGGCCGAGGTGTGCGCGAGGACGCACGCACGAGGTGGGGGCACGGCAGCACGATGGCTCAGGGCACGGTCCAGGTGACGCACACGGGCACGTCGAGGTGGCGCCGCCGCACGGGTGAGTACGCCTCCTTGGCCGCGGCCCTGGAGGCCGCGGGCGACGGCGACGTCCTGACCATCGCCCCCGGCACCTACCGGGAGAACCTGGTGCTGCGCCGCGCGGTCACCCTGCGCGGCCCCGAGGGCGCCGTCGGTTCGGTCCGGATCGCCCCCGTCGACGGAGTGGCGCTGACCGTACGGGCCTCGGCGACCGTGCGGGACCTGTATCTGGAGGGCCAGGACGGGGCGGCGCCCGCGCTCCTCGTGGAGGACGGCGCGCCCGAGCTCGTCGATCTGCGGGTGGTGACGCGCTCCGCGGTGGGCATCGAAGTGCGCGGCGGAGCGCGGCCCACGGTGCGGCGCTGCACCGTCGACAATCCCGGCGGCGTCGGCATCGGCGTCTTCGACGGCGCGGGCGGGGTGTTCGAGGAGTGCGAGGTCGTCGCGGCCGGGCAGTCCGGGGTCTCGGTGCACAGCGCCGGCCACCCCCGCCTGGAGCGCTGCCGGGTGCACCACTCCAGCGGTGCCGGGCTCTCCGTCAGCGGCGAGGGCAGCGGTCTGGAAGCCCTCGGCTGCGAGGTGTACGAGATCAAGGGCGCCGGCGTGCTGATCGCCTCGCGCGCCGCGGCCCACCTCACCGACTGCACGGTGCACCGCACCTCGGCGGACGGCATCACCCTCGACACGGACGCGGTGCTGACGCTCGCGGACTGCGACATCCACGACATCCCGGAGAACGCGGTCGACCTGCGCTCGCGCTCGGTGCTCACGCTGACCCGCACCAAGGTCCGCCGCTTCGGGCGCAACGGCCTGTCGGTGTGGGACCCGGGCACCCGGGTGGACGCCAACCAGTGCGAGATCCACGACAGTACGGGCGACTATCCCGCGGTCTGGGTCAGCGACGGCGCCACCGCGGTCCTGGAGGGCTGCCGCGTCCATGACGTACCGGACGCGATCTTCGTGCTCGACCGGGGTTCGCGCGCCGATGTCGTGGACAGCGATCTCACCCAGGTGCGCAACACCGCGGTGTCGGTGAGCGACGGCGCGACCGCCCAGCTCGACGACTGCCGGATCAAGGAGGCCGCCACCGGCGCGTGGTTCCGCGACCACGGCAGCGGCGGCACGCTCGCGGGCTGCACCATCGACGGCGCCCAGACCGGTGTCATCGTGACCAAGGGCGCCGACCCCCGCATCGAGCGCGTCACGGTCACCTCGCCGGCCGAAGCCGGTTTCTACGTCTCCGCCGAGGGCCGGGGCACCTTCCACGCCTGCCGGGTGACCGGCAGCGGCGGCTTCGGCTTCCACGTCATCGACGGCTGCCGTACGACGCTGACGCGCTGCCGCACCGAGCGCTGCGCGCGCCGGGGCTACGAGTTCTCCGAGGACGGCGCCGTGGTCGAGGACTGCACCAGCGACGAGAGCGGTGCGGCGGCCGGCACCCCCGAGCCGCCCGCCGTGCAGAGCGCGACACAGACCATGGGCCTGCTCTCCGCCGTGCCCGACCAGCGCGCCGTCGAGCCCGCCCCGCCGCAGCCCGCGGCGGAGCCCGCGCGGAGCTCCGGCGCGGTCCTCGGCGAACTGGACACACTGGTGGGCCTGGAGAGCGTCAAACGCGAGGTGCGGGCCCTCACCGACATGATCGAGGTCGGCCGCAAGCGGCAGCAGGCCGGCCTCAAGGCCGCCTCGGTCCGCCGCCACCTGGTGTTCACCGGCTCCCCCGGCACCGGCAAGACCACGGTGGCGCGTCTGTACGGCGAGATCCTGGCCTCCCTCGGCGTCCTGGAGCGCGGCCACCTGGTCGAGGTGTCCCGCGTCGATCTGGTCGGCGAGCACATCGGCTCGACCGCGATCCGCACCCAGGAGGCCTTCGACCGGGCGCGCGGCGGTGTGCTGTTCATCGACGAGGCGTACGCGCTCTCCCCCGAGGACTCGGGGCGCGACTTCGGCCGGGAGGCCATCGACACCCTGGTGAAGCTGATGGAGGACCACCGGGAGGCGGTGGTGGTCATCGTCGCCGGGTACACGGCCGAGATGGAGCGCTTCCTGAGCGTCAACCCCGGTGTGGCGTCCCGCTTCTCACGGACCATCAGGTTCTCGGACTACTCGGCCGACGAGCTGCTGCGCATCGTGGAGCAGCAGGCGGACGAGCACGAGTACCGGCTCGGCACGGGCACCTCGGAGAGCCTGTTGAAGTACTTCACGGTGCTGCCCCGGGGTGCCGCCTTCGGCAACGGGCGCACCGCGCGGCAGACGTTCGAGTCGATGGTGGAGCGCCATGCGGGCCGGGTCGCCCAGCTGGCCGACGCCAGCACCGACGATCTGACCCTGCTCTACCCGGACGACCTGCCCGAACTGCCCTGATCGGCACGCTGCTTGGGCACACCGTGCGCCAACTCGGCCAGGAGCAGCGCGCGTTCATGGGCGAACACGGGATTCGCCTGGTAGTCGGAGTGGCCCAGGATCGGCGCGGGCAGCGGGTGCAGATCGGTCCGGCCGTAGGCGACGGGGTCGAGCAGCGGCCCCCTGTCGACGTCGCCGTTCACCCGGACCGGGCCTCCGATCGGGTCGGTGGCCCGCCACAGGTTGCGCCAGCAGTGCACCTCCTGGTGCAGGCCCTCCAGCTGCGCCGGGCCGAAGTACGCGGGGAACCAGCGTCCGTACAGCCGCTCCACCGGGCAGCCGTAGGTGAGCAGGGCGACCCGGCGCCGGGTGCCGGCGGGCAGTTGCCACACGGCGGCCGCGGCGAGCACGCTGCCCTGGGAGTGGCCGGAGATCACCAGGCGCCCGCCGGTGCGCCCGGTCCAGGTGTTCATCCGCCAGGCGAGGTCCGGCACGGCGCGCTCGGCGTAGCACGGGGGCGCGAAGGGGTGGGCGGCGCGCGGCCAGAAGGTGCCGACGTCCCACAGGATGCCGACGGTGCGGCGGGCCGCGGCGTCCTTGTAGGCGCGCCTGCCCCACGTGACGAAGAGCAGGAAGCCGAAGCCCGTGCACCAGGAGCCGAGCGACTGGGCGGCGTCGGCGCCGAAGGCGACCGGGGCGGGCGCCGCGTCGGCCGCCCTGGCCGGCACCTGGCTGGTCCACCAGGCGCCCGCGAGCGCCGCGGCGCCGAGCAGCAACGAGGCGCCGGAGACGATCCCGAGGAACAGCGGCGCCCGGTCGGTGAGCCGGGCCATGGCGCGGGCGGCGGCGATGCGGCGGGTACGGCCGTCGTCGGGCCGCTCGGTGGGGTAGTCCGCGACGACGCGGGGCGCGTCCGCCCGGGCGGCACGCCAGGTGCGTACGGCGAAGTACAGCATCACCGGGATCAGCACGGCGATCAGGGCGGGGATCACCGAGGCCTGCCAAGTCAGCAGCGGGGGCGGCCCGTTGGGCGCCGAGCCGGCCATGCCGGGGGTGGCGCCGCGGTCCACCCAGTCGGCGACGCGCTGGGCGACGCCGCCGGTCATCACACCGCCGAGCGCACAGGCGAGCATCGCGACGGCGGGACCGCCCAGGCCCCGTAGCGCGGTGCGTTCACCGGGTGCCCGGCGGCGCAGGTGCCAGGCCACGGCGGCGAGCGCCACCACGAGCATCCCCTGGGCGAAAGTGAGGAAGCCGAAGGCGCGGTCACCGGGCAGGGTGCCGGACGAGGCCCAGTCGGCGCGGTCCCAGGCCGCGTACAGCACGGCGAGCGCGAGCAGAGCGAGCGACAGGAGGGGCAGCCAGGCGGTGACGGCCCTGTCCAGGCGCTCGTCGAGATGCGTCTCGGTCCGTCCGCGACGGCACACCACCCACACCACGACCAGCCCGGCGACGGCGAGCGCCGCCTCGACGAGGAGGCCGAGCGTCGCGAACACGGCGCTGGTGGAGGCGCGGTCGTAGCGGGCGGCGGCGGCCGTGACGGCCGCGGCGGTGGTCAGGAACCCGGCGGCGGTGTGGGCGGCGCGCAGCCGGGCCACCAGGCGCCTGCCGTACCAGAATCCGGGCCTGCTGAAGGCCGGCCGTAAGGCCTCGGTGGCGTCCGCGGCGGGGTCGGCGTTGAGCGGCTGCTGGGACTCGTAGGCGCTCCAGGTCCGGTTGGAGAGGTACCAGAGCAGCACGGTGAGAGCGGCGGGAGCGAGCGCGGCGAGGGCCAGGCGGCGCCCCGGCTGGGCCCACCAGCCGTGGTGGGCCACCGAGGTGAAGCCCAGCCAGTACCAGGAGCGCGAGCAGCCGGCCGAGCCCGCGCACTGCCAGGCGGTGAGGTCGAGCGCGACCTCGCAGGCGGCGGCCACGAGCAGCACGGTGAGGCTGAGCGCGACGAGCCGCACGAGCACCCCGTACAGGCGGATCGCCCAGCGCGGCTCCTTGGCGGGCGGCCGCATCCAGTGCGCGAGGTTGATCACCATGAAGGGCAGCAGGAGCAGCCACAGGGCGCGGGCGCTGTTGCCGGAGGTGAGGTTGCACCAGACGTAGGCCTCGGGCACCGGGCGGTCGCGGTAGCGCTCCGGGTGCGCCTCGGCGTCGACGTCGTCGGCACAGCGGTGGATCGCGGCGGTGTCGTCGCCGGTGACGCGCACGGTGCGCGGGTCGCCGAGCATCGCCTCCGGTGTGGTGCCGCCGACGCCGTGGACCAGCAGTTCGAGGGCCGGCCCGGCGCTTTCGGCGGCGGCGGCACCGGGTGGGACGGCGGCGGTGGCACGGGACACTTCTGCGGCTCGCTCTCGTGGGGCGGGATCGCCGGCGCGGGTGGCACGGAACATCAGGATCTCGGATCGGGACGCCTTGGTGCAGTGCTCTCACCGAATCTCCCCGTGACAGGATGGGTGTCCGTAGGCCGGGGGTGCGGTTGTGCCCGGCGAGGTGTTCGACGATGTGGAAGGGGTCGGCCCGGCAGTGAGCGACCACCAGAATCTGCTCGCGGAGCAGCGTCGCGCGCTGATCCTCGATGAGGTCAGACGGCGTGGCGGGGTCCGGGTCAACGAACTCACCCGGAAACTCAACGTCTCGGACATGACGGTCCGCCGGGATCTGGACGCGCTCGCGCGCCAGGGCGTGATCGAGAAGGTGCACGGCGGGGCGGTGCCGGTCGCGGAGGCCACGGCGCACGAGCCGGGCTTCGAGGCGAAGTCGACGCTCGAACTGAGCGCCAAGCAGGACATCGCGCGGGAGGCGGCCCGGATGGCCGTGCCGGGCAGTGCCATCGCGCTGGCCGGCGGCACGACGGCGTACGCGCTGGCCCAGCAGCTGGTGGACGTACCGGACCTGACGGTGGTGACCAACTCGGTGCAGGTCGCCGATGTGTTCCACGCCGCGCAGCGCGCCTCGGCCGCCTCGTCGCCGCGGCCCGGGGCGGCGACCGTGGTCCTCACGGGCGGGGTGCGGACGCTCTCCGACACCCTGGTGGGGCCGGTCGCGGACGCGGCGATCGGTTCGCTCCACTTCGATGTGCTGTTCATCGGGGTGCACGGCATCTCGGTGGAGGCCGGGCTCTCCACGCCCAACCTCGCCGAGGCGGAGACCAATCGGCGGTTCGTGCAGTCGGCACGGCGGGTCGTGGTGATCGCGGACCACACCAAGTGGGGGACGGTGGGGCTGAGTTCGTTCGCCTCGCTCGACCAGGTCGACTCCCTGGTGACGGACGCCGGTCTTTCGCCGGGGTCCCGCGAGGAGATGACCGAGCATCTGCGCGATCTCGTGGTGGCGGGCGAAGGCGCGGACAATGGCGGCGACAGCGGCGGGGCCGCAGACATCTGACGGCCCGCCAGCTATGGTGTGCGGGCCTCCCGCCCGGGCTCGTCCCGGGCGGGAGGCCCGCACCCGATCGCCCGGAGGTATGCGTCATGGCTCGCCGACTCAGGCCCGTGGAGCTCGACTTCGCCGACTGCGCGCCGGTAAGCCTGGTGTACGCGGCCCGGGTCTCGGCCGCTCCCGCGGTCGTCCACCGGGCGCTCGCCGAGGAGGTGTCGGACACCCCGGCCTGGTTCTCCTCGGTCGTCGCGGCCCGGCCGCTGGACGGCGGGGCCGGGCGCGAGGTCCGGCTGCGTGGCGGGGTGTACTTCCGCGAGACGATCATGGCGAAGGACCCGGGCGAGCGGTACGCCTACCGCATCGACGAGACCAACACCCCCGGCGTGGCAGCCATGTTGGAGGACTGGCGGCTCACTCCGGACGGCTCGGGCACCAGGGTCCGCTGGACGATGGCGATCGACGGGCCCGCGCTGTTCCGCCTGACGATGCGTGCGGCGCGGCCCGGGATCGGCCAGTCGTTCAGGGGCGCGATGCGCGGCCTCGACCGCCGGCTCGCGGGGAGAGCCACGACCTGACCGGTCTCAACTCCCCGCGTCTCAGCGCCCCATGAGGGATCGCCAGATCTCCGCCAGCGTGCCCGGTTCGAGCCCCTCGTCGGAGCGGGCGGCGACGAAGCCGTCCGGGCGGACCAGGAGTGCGCCCTGCGGGGGCAGCCCGACCAGGCCCGACCAGGCGTCCTCGCTGTCGCACAGGACACTCCCCGGCAGAACCCCCCGCGCATCGCCCGGAACGTGGCCCGGGACGCCCTCGTCGAGGGGCGATCCTGCTTTCCCGCCCCGGATGTGATGCACCGTCACGGGAACTCCCCCAGCCGCGTCCGTCCACTCCGCGGCCGCCCCCGCGTCCCCGCCGGTGAGGAGGGCGAAGCCCGGGCCGCCGAGGTCGAGGGTGGACACGCGGTCGCCGTCGCGCTCCAGCCACAGATGCGGGACGCGGGTGCCGCTCTGCCCCGCGAGCCGGTCGACCGTCTCCCCGGCGTCGGCCGAACCCCCGGCGCAGTCCGTGGCCCCGGCGCCGACGGCTGCCGCGTTGTCGCCCGGGCCCTCCGAGTTCCGGGCCGAGGCCGCGTGGACGGCGGCTGACGCGTACCGGTAGCGCGTCATGATCTCGCCGGTGCCGAGCTGGCGGTCCAGCGCCTCGGCGTTGCCGGGCGTACGGATGGCGTACCGGGCGAGGAAGTCGGTGCGCAGCCGGGCCTGTTCGGCGACGAGGAGGCCGCGCGGACGGCGCTCGGATTCATAGGTGTCCAGAAGCGCGTCCGGCGCCCGCCCATCGAGCACCGCGGCCAGCTTCCAGGCCAGGTTGTGCACGTCGGCGATGCCGGTGTTGGCGCCGAAGCCGCCCCAGGGGGCGTGCCGGTGGGCCGCGTCCCCGGCCAGCAGGACCCGTTCGCGCCGGTAGGCGTCGGCGACCGCGGTGCCGGTGTCCCAGGCACCGCGGGCCAGGAGTTCGATGCGCGGTGCGGGGTCCGCGCCGATGGCGGTGCGCAGCAGGGCCAGGCACCGCTCGTCGGGGTAGTCGGCGGGACTTTCGCGGTCCGGGTCGTAGGCGAGGTGGAAGGACCACTCGTCGGTGTTGTTCTTGGCCAGGAAGAGGCCGCGGACTTCGGGCCCGTCGATCTCGCACTGGCTGAAGGTGCGGTCGCGCACGAGGTCGGTGAGGTCGGCCCGGAAGAAGAGGTTGAGGTAGTGGTGGGTGGCGGGGCGGGTGGTGCTGGTGATTCCGAGCGCGGTGCGGACGGGGCTGCCGCCGCCGTCGGCGGCGAGCAGGTAGTCGGCGTTCAGGGTGCTGGTGCGGCCGGTGGCGCGGTCGGTGAGGGTGGCCGTGACGCGCTCGGAGTCCTGGGTGAACGCGGTCAGTTCTGTGCCGAAGCGGATGTCGCCGCCGCGCTGCCGGGCCAGGTCGCGCAGGACCGGTTCGAGCAGGACCTGGGGGCAGAAGCAGAACGCGGAGGGGCTCTCGTCGGCGCCGACCATGGCGCCGGTCGCGAAGACATGGCTCAGGTCGAGCGCCTCGGATTCGGCGATGCTCCGCCCGGTACGGGCGCCGCCGAACCTGCCCATCTTCAGGGCGGAGGCGCTCGCGGCCTGGACGGCGTCCTCGACGCCGAGCTGCCGGAAGATCTCCACGGCGCGGGTGTGCATGCCGCGGGAGCGGGGCAGCACCGTCGGCCCGGTGTTGCGCTCCACGAGGACGTAGTCGACCCCGTGGTGGTCCAGACACAGGGCGGCGGTCAGGCCGACCAGTCCCCCGCCGACGATCAGTACAGATGGCATTGCAAACTCCCCGTGTTTCCCCGTGCCGTTCAGTCGATCTTTCCTACCGTAGACAGCACGGCCGCCGTCGGGGGCAAACTACGGGTCAACGCTATGGTTGGCTCAACCTCGCCCCGAAGGGCGGCAGTTGGGGTACGCGCCGGATGAGGGCGGTTCGACCGGGAGGCCGGGCGGGACGGCGTACGCGTCAGTCGGTGTCCCGTACCGGCACCACGGCCACCGGGCACTCCGCGTGGTGCAGCACCGCGTGGGCCACCGAGCCCATCAGGAGGGAGCCCGGCTTCAGGCGCCTGCGGTGGCGGCCCACCACGATCAGGGCGGCGGACGCCGAGGCGTCGACGAGATGGCCCGCGGCGTCGGCGGGCGCGATCACGGCGTCCACCTCGACTTCGGGGAAGCGCTCCTGGAACGGGCGCAGCCGGTCGGCCTGTTCGCGCCGCTCGTCCCCCTCGGTGGGTTCGTACTGGTCGACGTCGAGCCGCCCCGGCGGGAACTCGCCCGCGACCATCAGGGCGGCCGGGGGCGGTGCGGGGTAGGCGGACAGCACCTGGAGCGGGACGCCTCGCGACCCGGCCTCCTCGAAGGCGAACTCGACCACGTCGTCCACGGTGTCGGCCAGGTTGAGCCCGAGCACGACCCGGCCGTTGGACCGCTCGTCCTCGCCCGTGCGGGCAAGTCGCGGCACCACGACGACCGGGCAGGGCGCCCGGGTCGCCACGGCCAGGCTGTTGGAGCCGAGGAGCAGGCTGGCGAAGCCGCCGCGCCCGCGCGAGCCCATCACCAGCATGCGGGCGCCGGCGGCCAGGCCGTGCAGCGCGTCGGCCACCTCGCCCTCCAGGGAGTCGAACCGTACCGACGGCAGCCGGTCGCGCCCCGACAGGGCGGCGCGGACCCGGTCGGTCACCGGGTCGTTGAGCTCGGGGCCGGGCCCCAGGGCCGCGCGCCGGGCCACCCAGAGCTGGGTGTGGTCGGGCAGGACGTGCGCGATGACCAGCTCGGCGTCCAGTCGGCGGGCGGTGGGAATGGCCCACTCCAGAGCCCGCAGACTGTGGTCGGATCCGTCTACGGCGACAACTACCGGGCGCGTGTCCATGACGTCACATTGGCACGCGTTCCGGGCTCCCGCACGGGCAGAAGGTCCCGTTCCGGCCGGTTCAGCCGGCGGGCCAGACCCCGGTCTCCAGGAAGGTGTCGAGCGTCCTGGCGTAGGGCGCGATGTCCAGGCCCTGCTCGGCGAGCCAGGTGTCCGAGTAGTACTTGTCGAGGTAGCGGTCGCCCGGGTCGCAGAGCAGGGTGACGATGCTGCCGGTGCGGCCCTCGGCGACCATTTCGGCGACGATCCGCAGCGCGCTCCACAGGCCGGTACCGGTCGAGCCGCCCGCCTTGCGGCCGATCGCCTTCTCCAGGGCGCGCACCGCCGCGACGCTCGCCGCGTCCGGCACCTTCATCATCCGGTCGATGGCACCGGGAACGAAGCTGGGCTCCATGCGGGGGCGGCCGATGCCCTCGATGCGCGAGCCGCAGTCGCTGGAGGCGAGCATGTCGCCCTTGGTCCAGCCGTCGAAGAAACAGGAGTTCTCCGGGTCGGGCACGCAGATCATCGTGTCGTGCTGCATGTAGTGCACATAGCGCGCGATGGTCGCCGATGTGCCGCCGGTACCGGCCGTGGCGACGATCCAGGTCGGTTCGGGGTAGCGCTCCAACTTGAGCTGCTGGTAGATGGATTCGGCGATGTTGTTGTTGCCGCGCCAGTCGGTGGCGCGTTCCGCGTACGTGAACTGGTCCATGTAGTGGCCGCCGCTCTCGGCGGCGAGCGCGGCGGACTCCTCGTACATCTTCATCGAGTCGTCGACGAAGTGGCACTGGCCGCCGTGGAACTCGATCAGGCGGCACTTCTCGGCGCTGGTGGTCCGGGGCATCACCGCGATGAACGGCACGCCGATCAGCTTGGCGAAATATGCCTCGGACACAGCGGTCGAGCCGCTGGACGCCTCGATGACCGGCTTGCCCGGCCGGATCCAGCCATTGCACAGGCCGTAGAGGAACAGCGAGCGCGCGAGGCGGTGCTTGAGGCTGCCGGTGGGATGCGTCGACTCGTCCTTCAGGTACAGGTCGATGCCCCAGGCCTCGGGGAGCGGAAAGCGCAGGAGATGGGTGTCGGCGGAGCGGTTGGCGTCGGCCTGGACCTTGCGCACGGCCTCCTTCAGCCAGGCCCGGTACGCCGGGTCACTGCGGTCCACATCGATGGTTTCCATGCCACTCCTCCGTCGTTCCCAGCCCTGCCCCCGCGTTCGACAATACCCCTCCCACCTGCACAAACGTTCTCTTTGGGCATCCATAGGAGTGGCTTGTGGGACGTCTGGTGAGCACTGGACGGCACTGGCCCGGACCCGATCCCCGCCGCGCCCTGGTGCGTAGGCTCGACGTTGTGCAGACTTCCCACCAGGAGCGATGCGAAGGGGGCCGGACGGTCATGGCAGAACCCGAGTTCAGCGCGAAGGGTGTACGGATCGAGCGGTGGACCCGTTCGCTGACCAGAGCCGGCCAGGTGCTCATCAAGGACGGCCGGCTCGCCCTCCTCACCAGCAACGGACGCGAGATCGACAGCGCGCCCGTCGACGCCGTCAGCGCGGCGCGGCCCTGGCTGCCCTGGCTCGCCAAGGAGGACCGGACGGTGGCTCGCCTGAACGGTACCCGCTACCGGCTGACGATGGGCGAGGAGCCGGACCGCTCGCGCGGCTCCGAACTGACGCAGCGGTTCCTGCAGGCCATCGGCCAGACGACGCACGGCGCGCACGGCTGAGACGCGTGGGCTCCAGGTCGTGCGAGTTGCGGAGTGTCAGCCCCTGGGCCACGCTGGTACCACATCACTGAGGGTTCACCGGCGGTGACGCTCCGAGCAGGACTGCGGGCGCGGCCGCCGGACCAGACAGCTACTTCCGGACCACATTCGGGGAGTCGCAACCGTGATCAGCCAGCCAAGCAGGCAGTGCACGGTGGAGCTCCAAGCCCTGCCGTCGCGGATCGGCCAGGTCCGCAGAATCGTATCGGCGCAGTTGCGCTACTGGCATCTGGATCCGCTGATAGACCAAGCGGCGCTCGGCGTCACCGAGTTGCTCACCAATGTCCACCGGCACGCCGAGCCGGACAAGATGTGCTCGGTGGCCATCGAGCTGCTGCTCGACCGGCTCACCATCTCCGTCCACGACCACGACCCGACGCTGCCCGCCCTGCGGGACGCCGAGCCCCTGGCCACCAACGGCCGCGGCCTCGCGCTGATAGCGGCGGTGAGTGAGAGCTGGGGAGTGCGCCCGGTAGGCGAGTCCGGCAAGACCGTGTGGTTCACGCTCGCCGCACCCTCTCCCGCCGTGTCGCTGCCGCCGTACGCGCTGTACGAGACGACGGCGGGCGGCCCCTTCCGCGAGGCGCGGCCCCAGCACGCGGGCCACGGACGTGCCGCGGCCCGGTCGCCCGTCGCGGGCTGAGCGGGCCGCGCCCGACGCGGAGTTCAGGCCGCACCGGTCCTTCCGCCGGGGCCCGGACCCACGCGCCCGAAGTGCTCCTCCAGGACGGAGATGCGGCGCCAGTACTCCTCCTCGTCGATCTCGCCGGAGGCGAACCTGCGGCCGAGTACGGCGATGGGCGAGCGGTCGTCCGCGGCAGCGCGCTCGGTCGGCGGCCGCCACGGTCCCCGGCGGCCCCGCCATCCGGCACGGCGCAGCAAGGTCACCGCGGTGAAGATCACGGCCGCCCAGACCAGCGGAACGAAGAGGATCCAGGGTCCGGGTCCTGCGTAGGCCAGGGTGTTCATATCGGTCAGCTCCCTCGGTGGGACGGGTGGTTCATCCTTCGAGCCTCCCGCCGCGAGGGGGTGCGCGTCGTCGTACGGCCGGCGGCAGTCGCCGTACCCCAGGGGAAGTAGACCGGGCCTCCGCCGTCCGCCCTGGATTCTGTACCTACTGGTATGTACAGTGACGGCATGAGCACATCGGAGCGTCTGGTCGAAGCCACCCGTGAGCTGCTGTGGGAGCGGGGCTACGTGGGCACCAGCCCGAAGGCCATCCAGCAGCGGGCCGGCGCCGGGCAGGGCAGCATGTACCACCACTTCACCGGCAAGCCCGATCTGGCCCTCGCCGCGATCCGGCGCACGGCGGCGGACCTGCGGGCCGCGGCCGAGGCCGCCTTCGCGGGGGACGGCACGGCGTACGAGCGGATCGCGGCGTACCTGCTGCGCGAGCGCGACGTGCTGCGCGGCTGCCCGGTCGGACGTCTCACGATGGACCCCGAGATCATCGCCGACGACGAGCTGCGCGCACCCGTCGACGAGACGCTCGACTGGCTGCGCGGACGGCTCGCCGGCATCGTCCAGGAGGGCCTGGACCAGGGCGAGTTCGCGGCACACGTGGTGCCCGGCGAGATCGCCTCGGCCGTGGTCGCCACCGTCCAGGGCGGCTATGTGCTGGCCCGCGCCACGGGTTCCCCCGAGGCGTTCGACGCGGGCGTACGGGGCCTGCTCTCGCTGCTCTCCCCGCCCGCCGGAGCCCGCTGAACCGACCCCTCCCCATCTCCCCTTCCATACAACGGCGCCACTCCAACTCCCTCCGCGGTCAAGGGAGTACACGCCCCCAGCCCGTCGCCCGAGGAGTACGCGATGCATGTCATGCAGTACGAGATCACCCTGCCGGCCGACTACGACATGAAGATCATCCGCGAGCGGGTCGCCACCCGGGGCCACCTTCTGGACACCTTCCCCGGCCTGGGCCTCAAGGCCTACCTGATGCGCGAGCGCGGGGCCGGATCGCCGGTCAACTCCTATGCCCCGTTCTATCTTTGGGCCACTCCCGAAGGCATGAACTCCTTCCTGTGGGGCCCCGGTTTCCAGGGCGTCGTCGACGACTTCGGGCGCCCCCGGGTAAGGCACTGGGCGGGTCTCGCCCACACCGAGGGGCCCGCGTCCGCCGCCACGCCCACCACCGCGACCGTGCGGCGCACGCTCGTGCCGCACGGAGTGGAGCCGGCCCGGTTCGTGGCGGACGCGGCCGCCGAGGAGGCGGCGCCCGGAGTGGTGGCGAGCGCGGCGGGCATCGACCCGAGCCGCTGGGAGGTGGTCCGCTTCACGCTCTGGGAGGGGCCCGCCCCGGCGGACGGGGGAGACCGGTACGAGGTGCTGCACCTGTCGGCGCCCGGGCGTGCGGGGCTGCGGGCGGGGCGGCACTGGTGAGCGCGGCGCACACCGTGCTCGGCGAGGTGACGGCCGACCGGCTCGGCGTCGTCGACGCCCACGACCATCTCTTCATCCGGAGCCCCCGGCTGCCCGGCCAGGAGATGGACGACGTCGAGGACGCGGCGGCGCGACTCTCCGCGTTCGGCTCGCTCGGCGGCGGCACGGTGGTCCAGTGGACGCCATACGGCATGGGGCGGCGCATCGCCGAACTCCCCGCACTGTCAAGGGAGTCGGGGGTGCACATCATCGCCGCCACCGGACTCCACCAAGCCGCCCACTACCCGGACACGCTGCTCGCCTCCGTGCGCGACCGCCTCGCCGAGCTGTTCTTCGCCGAGCTGACCGAAGGCATCGGCGACACCGGGGTACGGGCCGGACTGATCAAGGTGGCGGGAGGATTCCACGGGCTCGACGCACACGCCGCGCTCACCCTGCGCGGGGCCGCCGAGGCCCACCGGCACAGCGGCGCGCCGATCGCCGTCCATCTGGAGCTGGGCACCGGCGCGCTCGACGTACTCGACCTGCTGTGCGGGGAGTTGGGGGTGGCACCGGGCTCGGTGATCCTGGGGCACCTGAACCGCTCCCCCGACTTCACCGTGCACCGCCTGGCCGCCGAGGCCGGGGCCCACCTCGCCTTCGACGGGCCGTCCCGGGCCAACCACGCCACGGACTGGCGGATGCCCGATGCGCTGAGGGCACTCGCGGACGCGGGGTTCGCCGACCGGCTGCTGCTCGGCGGCGACACCGTCACCCCGGACACGCCGGGCATGCCGCATCTTTTGCGCCGAGTGGTTCCCCGGCTCGAACTCGACCTGGGCAGAGGCCTGTTGGAACAGATCCTGGTCACCAACCCGGCGCGCGTCTACACCTGGTGAGACAGCGCTCCCAGCGGATCGTCGAGCACCGGCTGCCAGGCCAGCTCGGCGGCGCCGACCAGGCTGTTGTGGTCGAGGGAGCAGGCGAGGATGGGTACGCCGCCGCTGCGGCCCCACAGGCTGCGGTCGGCGACGACCGCGCGCAGCCGGTCCGGGTCCGCCTCCAGGAGCGCCTTGTGCAGGCCGCCCAGGATGATCCGGTCCGGGTTGAGGATGTTGACGAGCCCGGCGAGGCCCAGGCCGAGCCGGTCGACGAGTTCCTCCGCGGCGCGGCGCACCGGGGCGTCCGCGTACTCGTGGCGCAGCAGCGCCCGCGACTGTTCGAGGAGCGACACCTCCGGACCGGGGGCGCGGCCCGCCGCCGTGAGGAACGCGAGCGGGTCCGCCTCGACGTCGAGGCAGCCGCGGCTGCCGCAGTAGCAGGGCCGTCCGTCCGGGTTCACGGTGAGGTGGCCGACCTCCAGGGCCAGGCCCGAACTCCCGCTGTGCAGGCGGCCGTCGAGGACCAGAGCGCCGCCGACGCCGCGGTGTCCGGTGGCGACGCAGAGCAGGTCCTTGGCCCCGCGCCCGGCGCCGTGCCGGTGCTCGGCGAGGGCCGCGAGGTTGACGTCGTTGCCGGTGAAGGCGGGGCCCGTGATGCCGGCGGCGCGGACGCGTTCGGCGAAGATCTCGCGTACCGGGGACCCGGCGGGCCAGGCCAGGTGCAGCGGGTTGAGCGCGGTGCCTTCCGGTTCGGCGACGGCCGAGGGCACCGCGAGGCCCGCGCCCACACAGCGGCGGCCGCTGCCCTTGAGCAGCGCCGCGCCCGCGTCGACGACCGCGCCGAGCACCTGGGCCGGATCGGCGGAGACCGTGACGCAGCCGGGGTCGGTGGCGACGATCTCTCCGCCCAGGCCGACGAGCGCGGCCCGGAAGCCGTCCGCGTGCACTTGAGCGGCGAGCGCCACGGGGCCGGAGTCGTTGACCGCGAGCCGGTGCGAGGGGCGGCCCTGGGAGCCGGCCGCGGCGGGCCGCGAGTCCACCTGGATCAGGCCGAGCGCTTCGAGTTCGGCGGCGACCGCGCCCGCGGTGGCGCGGGTGACACCCAGCTCGGAGGTGAGCACGGCACGGGTCGGCGCGCGGCCGGTGTGCACCAGCTCAAGGGCGGGTCCGAGCGCGCTGCGGCCCCTGTCCAGCCTGGTCCGGGTGGTCGTCGCCTTGCCGTTCATGGGGGCGAGTCTCCCATGATCCCGGGCGGCGTCCGGCCCGCTTGGCACAGTGACGGGTTGCCGGGCAGGGGGCAGGCGCCGGGCGGCGTCCGGCCCGCTCGGCACAGTGACGGGCTGCCGGGCGCGGGGCAGGCGCCGGGCGGCGTCCGGCCCGCTCGGCACAGTGCCGGGCTGCCGGGCAGGGGGCAGGCGCCGGGCGGTGTCCGGCCCGCTTGGCACAGTGACGGGTTGCCGGGCGCGGGGCAGGCGCCGGGGCGCGGGCACCGGACCGGGGCCCGCGACCGGAGCGGCCCGCCGACCGCCTCCGGGGTGCCGCCGCGCCCGCCGCTTGATGGGCCGCCCGCTCTCCCCCTATCCTGACTTTGTGCCGCTACTAAACAAAGTACGGACGGCCGCTCCGGGGGGTCCTGGCAACGACACCGCCACCGCTTCCCTGTCCCGCCTCCGCTCCGCCCTGACCGTGTTCTTCGCCCTCGACGGCTTCCTGTTCGCAGGGTGGGTCGTCCGCATCCCCGCGATCAAGCAGCAGACCGGCGCCTCGGCCGGCGAGCTGGGCCTGGCGCTGCTCGGCGTCTCGGCCGGGGCGGTGGTGACGATGGTGCTGACCGGCCGGCTCTGCCGGCGCTTCGGCAGCCATCCGGTCACCGTCGTGTGCGGTGCGCTGATGGCCCTGGCCATCGCGCTGCCCGCGCAGACCCACTCGGCACTCGCGCTCGGCCTGGTGTTGCTCGTGTTCGGCGCCCCGTACGGCGGACTCAACGTGGCGATGAACAGCGCGGCCGTGGACCTGGTGGCCGCGCTGCGGCGCCCGGTGATGCCGAGTTTCCACGCCGCGTTCAGCCTCGGCGGCATGGTCGGCGCGGGCGTCGGAGCGCTGGTCGCCGCCGGACTCTCCCCCACCGCACACCTGCTGGCGCTGACCGGGGTCGGGCTCGTGGTGACCGCGCTCGCGGGGCGGGTACTGCTGCGCCACCCGGCACCGGTGCGGCCCAGCGCGCCGCGCGCCAAGGGGCGCGGGCTCGACGGCCGGGCCCGGCGTCTGGTGCTGCTCTTCGGCCTGATCGCGCTGTGCACCGCGTACGGAGAGGGCGCCATGGCGGACTGGGGCGCGCTCCACCTGGAGCAGGACCTGGCAGCGGCGCCGGGCGTCGCGGCGGCGGGCTACTCGCTGTTCGCGCTGGCCATGACGGCCGGACGGCTCTCGGGGACCGCGCTCCTGGAACGCCTCGGCCAGACCCGCACCCTGGTCGCGGGCGGGCTCACGGCGTCGGCCGGCATGCTGCTCGGCGCACTGGCCCCGACGACCTGGCTCGCCCTGGCCGGCTTCGCCGTGATGGGCCTCGGCCTCGCCAACATCTTCCCCGTCGCCATCGCGCGGGCGGGGGCGCTCGCCGGGCCGGGCGGGGTGGCCGCCGCCTCCACGCTCGGTTACGGCGGCATGCTGCTCGGGCCGCCCGCGATCGGGCTGCTCGCCGAATGGTCCTCGCTGCCGCTCGCCCTGACCACGGTCGCCGTACTGGCCGCGGGCGCCGCGCTCATCGGCTGGACCGCACGCAACGCCACCGCGTCCCCGTCCTGAGCCCGCTTCCCGGCGAGGCCGACTCGCCTGTCCCGTAAGCCGGTTGCCTACGGAGGCGCTAGGGCTTCGGCCTCTCTCCCAGCATGCGGGTGAGCACCGCGCGCTGGACCGGCAGCACCTCCGCGTGCCGGGTGCGGCCGGCGTCGGTGATCTCCACGCTCACCCCGCGCCGGTCCTCGCTGCACATCCACCGCGCGACCAGGCCGTCCTTCTCCAGGCGGCCGATCAGGCGGGACAGCGCGCTCTGGCTGAGGTGGATACGTGACGCCAGCTCCTGGACGCGGAACGCTCCGCCCGGGTCCTCGTCGCGCCCGCGGGCCAGAACGTCCAGTACCTCGAAGTCACTCGCCCCGAGCCCGAACGCGTGGAGTTCCCGGTCGAGTTCGCACGTGGTGCGGGCGTGAACCTCAAGTATGTCCCGCCACTCCTCCACGAGCAGGCGCTCGGGCTTCTCAGCTGCCATGGCCGCACGCTAGCAGAACCCGCCCGTTTTGTTGCACCAGAATTAAATGCAGCCGCACTCTATGCGCACACATGTAATGTCGTGGTGCGGGCGATCGGGGGGAGGGACGGCCGACGGGCGGCGTTTGCCCGTCGGCCGTCCCTGCTGTGAGACTTCGCGCATGGGGACACGCAGCCGGGCCGAGCGGGACGCCGTCACGGTCGAGATCGGATACGCCCTGGCCGGCGCGCTGTTCGCGGCCGGTGTGGTGTTCGGCGCGATCGCCGGTTCCGGCTACGCCCTCGAACTGCCGCACCCGCTGCGGCGGGTGCTTCTCCTCCTCGGCGGCGGCTGCGCCCTCGTCGTGTTCGTCTGGCGGACCGTGCACGTGCTGTGGCGCTTTCCCCACGGGTACGAGCGGGGCCCCCGTCAGCCCAGCCAGCCGGGCCGCACCAGCCCCGACTCATAGGCCAGCACGACCAGTTGGGCCCGGTCGCGGGCGCCGAGCTTCACCATCGTCCGGCTCACATGCGTCTTCGCCGTCAACGGGCTGACCACCAGACGGCGGGCGATCTCCTCGTTGGACAGGCCGATGCCGACGAGCGCCATCACCTCCCGCTCCCGCTCGGTGAGCCGGGCGAGGTCCTCGGCGGCGGCCGGCTCCTTGGAACGTGCCGCGAACTCGGCGATCAGCCTCCGCGTCACCCCGGGCGACAGCAGCGCGTCGCCGTCGACCACCGCCCGGACCGCGCGCAGCAGTTCCTCCGGCTCGGTGTCCTTGACGAGGAATCCCGAGGCGCCGGCGCGGATCGCCTCGAAGACGTACTCGTCGAGCTCGAAGGTGGTGAGCATGACCACCTTGACCTCGCGGAGGCCGGGGTCGGAGGTGATGCCGCGGGTCGCGGCGAGACCGTCGGACCGGGGCATCCGGATGTCCATCAGGACGACGTCCGGGCGCAGTTCGCGCACCAGGACCAACGCCTGCTCGCCGTCGGCAGCTTCGCCCACCACCTCGATGTCGTCCTGGGCGTCCAGGAGCGCCCGGAACCCGGCGCGCACCAGGATCTGGTCATCGACGAGCAGTACGCGGATCACGAGGTCTCCTTGGGCGGGACGGTCAGCGGAAGCCGGGCCGTCACACGGAAGCCGCCGGACGGGACCGGCCCCGCGTCGATGGTGCCACCGAGTGCGGCGGCCCGCTCCCGCATGCCGATCAGCCCGTTTCCGCTGCCGCCCGCCGCGCCCGCGGACGGCGGCCCGTCGTCCTCGATCCGCAGCACGAGCGCGCCGGGTTCGTAGCCGACCGCGACCCGCGCGGTGCGCGCAGCGGAGTGGCGTACGACGTTGGTGAGGGCTTCCTGCACGATGCGGAACGCGGCCAGATCCGCGCCGGGCGGCAGCGCCGTGCGACGGCCGGTGGTCGTGGTCGCGACGGTGAGTCCGGCGCTCGCCGCCTGCTCGACGAGTTCCGGCAGCCGGTCGAGGCCGGGCGCCGGGGAGCGCGGCGCCTCACCCGGCGCTCGCAGCGTCTCCAGGACCTGGCGCACCTCGCCGAGCGCCTCCTTGCTCGCGGACTTGATGGTGGTCAGCGCGGTGCGGGCCTGCTCGGGGTCGGAGTCGAGCAGGGCGAGTCCCACGCCGGCCTGGACGTGGATGACGGAGATGCTGTGGGCGAGCACGTCGTGCAGTTCCCGGGCGATGCGCAGGCGCTCCTCGTCGGCCCGGCGTTTGGCCGCCGCGGCCCGCCCGGCCCGTTCCCTGGCCCACTGTTCCCGGCGTACGCGCACGAGTTCCGCGACCGCGACGATGGCCACCGCCCACGCGGCGATGCCCACCTCCTGGCCCCAGGGCGCGGCCGAGTCGCCCGCGGGCGGCAGCCACCGGTAGAGCCAGTGCGCCACGAGGAGGTGCCCGAGCCACAGCATGGCGACGGCGGCCCAGGCCTGGCGGCGGCAGCCCGCGACGACCGCGGTGAAGCAGCCGACCGCCACCGGCAGGAACACCGGGCCGTAGGGGTATCCGGCGCCGAGGTAGACCATGACCGCCGCCGAGGCGCCGAACACCGCGACGACGGGGTGCCGCAGCCGGATCAGCAGGACCGCGCACGCCGCGAACAGCAGCCCGTGGGCGAAGGCGTCGAGCGGGGCGCGGCCCGTCTGGGCGTGCCCGGCGAAGTGGGACCCGGCGAGCACCACCACGGTGAGCGCGGTCGTCGACGCCCACGGCAGCCGGGCGGTCCGCCCCTCCTCGCCGTCCGGGCCCCGCGCCCAGCGCCGCACCAGGGGCGGCGGCCCCGCCCCGCGCCGGGGTGGGCCGCCGCGGCCGGCGTCGCGCGGTGGCTGCTGCTCGTCCATACCGGCCACGCTAGACCGGGGCCGGGTGCCGGGGCGTCAGCCGGGCGAGGTGGGCGCGTGTACTACCCGGGGAGTACGGCGCCGGGCGGCGTGCCACATCGGCGGGTAGCGCGCCGCGCGGGGAGCGCGCCGCCACCCGGGGGCCGATGCCGGGCCGGGCACGGCGTACCGGGCTATGCGGGGAGCACCAGGCCCACCGAGCGGGCGAGCTGTTCGGCGGCCTGCGCGAAGAACGCATCGCGCTCCTCGACCACCCGGTGGAACTGGCCGAACGCCTCGAAGGAGATGAGCCCGAACAGCTGCGCCCAGGCGGCGACCAGGGCCACAACGACGGCCGGGGGCAGATCGGGCGCGAAGTCGGCCGCCATCCGTTCGCCGTCGACGAGCAGCCGCGCGGGGGGCTTCGGTGGTGCGACGCCCTTGCCGAGGTGGGCGTCGCGGGCGATGGAGATCAGGACGAGACCGACCCGGGAGGCGGGCACGTTGGTCGTCTCGGGCGCGGTGTAGCCGGGCACGGGCGAGCCGTAGATCAGGGCGTACTCATGGGGGTGGGCGAGCGCCCAGGCGCGTACCGCACGGCAGACGGCGATCCAGCGGGCCGTGGGCGACGCGGCCGTCCGCTGCTTGGCGAGGGCGTCCTCGGCGGCTTCGCCGACGGCGTCGTACGCATCGACGATCAGGGCGGTCAGCAGCTCGTCCCGGCTGGGGAAGTAGCGGTAGAGCGCCGAGGAGACCATGCCCAGCTCGCGGGCGACGGCACGCAGCGAGAGCTTGGCGGCCCCGTCCGCCGCGAGCTGCCTTCTGGCCTCGTCCTTGATGGCGGCGGTGACTTCGACACGTGCCCGTGCGCGGGCTCCCTGGACGGTGCTCATGGACGTCAGTCTGCCAGTAACGAGAGCAGTGGCCAAGAACGCGACCCCCGCACACAAATCGGAGCAGCGCACATTTAAGAGAGCACTGCTCTTGCTTTGGAGCGCTGGTTCGGTCCACACTTCTACTGAACAGAGAGCACCGCTCTCGCACTTCCAGGGAGACACACCATGTCCGCTTCCGTACACGTCCAGAAGCCCGGCTGGTTCACGGTCAACGTCTTCAACCGGGCCGTCGCCTGGATGACCCGCCGCGGCATCAGCGTCTGGGGCTCGCGCGTCCTCGCGGTCCGCGGCCGCAAGAGCGGTGAGTGGCGCCGGACCCCCGTCAACCTGCTGGCCTTCGAGGGCGAGCAGTACCTGGTCGCCCCACGCGGCCACGTCCAGTGGACGCACAACATGCGGGCGGCCGGCGGCGGTGAGCTGCACCTGGGCAAGAAGGCCGAGGCGTTCACCGCCGTCGAGGTCGCCGACGACGACAAGCCCGCCCTGCTGCGCGCCTACCTCAAGCGCTGGAAGGCGGAGGTCGGCGTCTTCTTCAACGGCGTCGGCCCCGACTCCAGCGATGCGGAACTGCGCCGCATCGCCCCCGACCACCCGGTCTTCCGGATCACCATCAGCCAGTGACCCGGCCCGACCCTCCGAGCAGCACCCTCAACTCCGGCTGGAGCCACGGCTCATGGGCCCGTACGAGGTCGTCGCACAGTTCCCAGATCCGCTCGACGGGCAGCGCCGCCGCAGTCGCGGGGTCGCACATGGCGGCGTGGCGGATGTGGCGCGGCTCCCCGAGCACCGCGGCCCGCACCACGAGGTCGGTGACCGAGAGGTACGCCCGGTTGAGCGCCGCGCACTGCGGCGGCAGGGCGCCGATCCGGGTGGGCTGCACCCCCAACCGGTCGACGAGACAAGGGACTTCGACGACCGAGTCGGCCGGCAGGTTGTCGATCAGGCCGTGGTTGGGGACGTTGCCGTAGACCCTGCGCGGAGTACCCGTCACGACGCTGTGGATGATCTGCGGGGCGTACTCCATGGTCCCCTCCACCGGCAGCGGACGTCCCGCGGCGAGCGCGTCGCGGGTGCGGGCGTAGGCGGCGAGGTTCTCCTCGGTCATGTCGAGGTAGGCGCCGACCGGCAGGCGCAGCCGGTCGACCTCCTCGTCGTGGTGCAGATACCAGGGCACGTACTCCGAGGAGTGCTCGCTGGTCTCGGTCGGATAGTGGCCCAGCCTGCGGTACATGTCGACGCGTACCCGGCGCAGCAGTTCGGGGTCCTTGGCGATGGTCTCGTCCAGGAGCGGATAGAGGTCCTGGCCGGCCCGCTCGAAACGCAGCACCCAGGACTGGTGGTTGACCCCGGCCGCGAGGTAGGAGACCTCCTCGAAGGGCGTGCCGATCAAAGCGGACAGGTCGTGCATCGTCCAGTGGATCGAGTGGCACAGGCCGACGGCGCGCAGCGACGGCGCCACCCGGTGCAGGTAGAGCAGGTTCATCGCCATCGGGTTGGTGTAGTTCAACAGGGTGGCGTCCGGGCAGAGTTGGGCCATGTCGGTGGCGAGCGCGCGCAGCAGGGGGAAGGTGCGCAGGGCGCGGAAGATGCCGCCGATGCCGAGCGTGTCCGCGATGGTCTGGCGCAGCCCGTAGCGGGCGGGAACCGTGAAGTCGGTGCGGGTCGCCCCGCTCATGCCGATCTGGACGGTGTTGATGACGAAGTCGGCGCCCTCCAGGGCCGCGCGCCGCTCGGGATGCGCGCTGAGCCGCGGCTCGGCGCCGCGCTCGGCCGCGATGTGGCGGGCGGCGGCCTCGCTGGTGGCGAGGCGTTCGGGGTCGATGTCGTGGAGCGCGACGCGGGCGCGGGCGAACTCGGGGAAGGCGAACAGGTCGGCGAGCAGGCCCTGGGTGAACTCCACACTGCCCGCGCCGATGAAGGCGATCTTGGTCTCGGTCATGCGTGCCCTTTCGGACGACTCGGAAGACTCGGACGACGGCGACCGCGGGCGCGCGGCCGCCGGACCTGCGGCACCGCGGCCGTCAGCCCTTGAGGCCGCTCCTCGTCAGCGACTGGATGAAGGTCTTCTGCGCGCACAGGAACGCGAGCAGCACCGGAAGGACCGTGATGACATTGCCCGCCATCACCGCCGACCACCTCGTGTGGTGCTGGCCCTGGAACGTGGTCAGGCCCAGTTGCAGGGTGAACCGCGCGTCGTGGTTGATGGCGATGAGCGGCCAGGAGAGGTCGTTCCAGGTGGCGAGGAAGGTGAGGACCGCGACCGTGGCGAGCGCCGGGCGGGCGAGCGGTGCCACGATCGAGACCAGGACCCGCAGCCGCGAACAGCCGTCGATCCAGGCGGCCTCCTCCAGCTCCCTCGGCAGCGAGAGGAAGAACTGCCGGAAGAGGAACACCGCGAACGGGGTGACCAGGGACGGCACGATGAGCGCGCCGAGGGTGTCGATGAGCCCGAGCCACTTCATCACCAGGAACGTGGGGATCATGGTCAGCTGGAACGGCACCGCCATCGTCGCGAGCATCAGGGCGAGCAGCAGGCGCGACCCGGCGAACCGCATCCGCGCGAAGGCATAACCCCCGAGCGCGCCGAGCACGAGGTTCGAGGCGACGGCGACGCCCGCGACGACGCAGGAGTTCAGGAACCAGCGGGGGAACATCGCGTTGCCGAGGACGTAGCGGTAGCCACCGAGGTCGAAGCCGTGCGGCCACAGCGCGGGCGGGAAGCGGTTGATCTCGGCGTCGCTCATCACGGAGCTGACGATCAGCCACACGAGCGGCAGCGCGAAGCCGGCCGAGAGCGGCGCGAGGAGGAGGTGCCACGGGCTGAACGGCAGCCGTCGCCGGCGCCCGGTTCTTCGACCGGACGCGTTCACGGCGTCGGCCGTCGCCGACGTGGCCATGGCGGACGCGCTCATCGGCTCGCTCCCTCAAAGGGCCCAACACCCTTGCCATCGACCGGACTTGGGCCCGTGCGTCGACGATGGCGCTGATAGACGCGCAGTACGACGGCCGCCGCGATCAGCCCGACCGCGAGGACGTAGGCCGCGGCGGCGCCGTATCCGGCGGTGAAGTTCTGGAAGGCCTGCTCCCAGACGAAGTAGACGATGACGGTGGTCGCGCCGAGGGGGCCGCCCTTGGTGGTGACGTAGACGAGGTCGAAGACCTGGAGAGCGGTGATGAACTGCCACAGGACCAGGAAGACGGTGACCGGCGTGAGCGAGGGAAGGGTGACGTGGCGGAGCACCTGGCGCGGGTTCGCCCCGTCGAGCCGGGCCGATTCGACGAGTTCGGCGGGTACGTCCTGGAGCGCGGCGAGGTAGACGATGACGCAGAAGCCGATGCCGCTCCACAGGGAGATGAGCAGCAGGACGGCGAGGGCCTGGCCCGGGTCGTCGAGGAAGCCCTGCGGGGAGATCCCGATGTGGTGCAGGAGCGCGTTCGCGACGCCGAAGTCGGGGTCGAAGATGAAGGCGAACAGCACGCCCTGCGCGGTGGCGGACACCACGAACGGGACGAAGACCAGCGTGCGGTAGAGCCCGACGAGACGGATGCGCCGGTTCAGCGCGAGGGCGAGCCCGAGACCCGCGGCCAGACTCACCGGGACGTAGACGCCCGCGTAGATCAGGGTGTTCCTCACGGCGGTGCGGAACGCCGGGTCCTCGCCGAGGGCGCGGTAGTTGTCGAGCCCGACCCAGCGGCCCGGGGTGACCAGGTCGTCCGCGCGGAACGACAGCAGCAGGGACCACAGCAGCGGTACGACGCCGAGGCCGATGATCACCAGGACGGCCGGGCCGATGAACGCCCAGGCGGTGACGGCCTCGCCGCGCGCCCGGCGCCGCCTGGCGGCGCGGACGGCCCGGTCGCGGTCGAGCGTCCGGTCCGGGTCGAGGGTGAGCGGCCGTGGGGTGCGCGGGCGCGGGGTGCGCGGCCCAGTGGTTCGCATCTCGGGGACCCTTCCGGTCAGGGGGTCGGCTTCAGCGCGGGATCAGCAGGGCGGCGTCGGCCTTCTCCGCGCAGTCGCGCATGACCCGCTCCGGGGTCGAACGCCCGAGCAGTACCGTCACCACGGCCTCGCCGACCGCCTGCGAGAT
This sequence comes from Streptomyces xanthochromogenes, assembly GCF_014650455.1. Taxonomy (GTDB): domain Bacteria; phylum Actinomycetota; class Actinomycetes; order Streptomycetales; family Streptomycetaceae; genus Streptomyces; species Streptomyces xanthochromogenes. The sequence continues at coordinate 63,364 of NZ_BMUZ01000009.1, forward strand.
CGCCGGGTAGGCCGGGTGCACCGGGCGGACCCGGGCCGACTCCAGGGCCTTGGTGAACGCCGGGAGGCCCACGGTCCGGGCGGAGTGGTCGAGCCACTCGGGGCGGTGCGCGCTCTGCGCGCTGAGCGGCAGGCTGCCGGCGCCGATGTCCCAAGTGACGTCCTGGTCGGGCGCGTTGAGCCAGCGTACGAATGCGACGGCGGCCGCGGAGCGTGCGGTTCCGTTGTCGAACACCGTCCAGGTGTCGGGGCCCGAGATGGTGACCGGGCGGCCGCTGTAGGAGGGCAGGGGCACGACGGTGTAGTCCGTCTTCGCGGCGATGACGTCCGGCAGTGACCAGGGCCCGCCGAGCACCATGCCCATGCGTCCGGACAGGAAGACCTGGTACATCTGGGCGCTGCCCGGCTTGGGGTCGACATAGACGCTGTCGCCGGTGGCGAGCGACGCCACCGTCTCCAGGGCCCTGGGCCCCTGTTCGGCGAAGCCGATGCTCTTGCCGTCCGGCGCGATGATCTCGCCGCCGAGGTCCCACACCATCGGCCAGAGCCGCCAGGTGGTGTCCTCGTCGCCGACGCCGGGCCAGCCGGTACCGAAGACGCCCTTGGAGGGGTCGGTGAGCCGATGCGCGGTGTCGACGAACTCGGCCCAGGACCAGCCCGGTTGGGGCAGTGCGAGACCGGCGCGCTGGAACAGGCGGGTGTTGCAGATGACCGCGAGGGAATCGACGAGGGCGGGCGCGGCACGCACCCTGCCGTTGATGGTGACGGCCTCGCGCAGCGAGGGCCAGTAGTCGTTCCAGGGCACGGGCCCGGGGGCGCGCAGCGCGCTCGTGAGGTCGAGGACACGGGGGCTGCGGGCGATGCTCGCGATGTCCGAGCCGAAGACGTAGGCGATGTCGGGGTAGGAGCCGGAGGCGAGCGCGGCGGTCACCTTCTGGAGCATCACGTCGGCCGTGGCGCCCCCACCGGCGTCGACGTGGATCGCGGGGTGGGCGCGGTTGAACTCGCCCACCAGGGCCTCGATGGCCTGCTTCAGGGTGTCGGTCTGCCCGTGCCACAGCTCGACGGTCACCTTGCCATCGGGCCCGACGCCCCCGCCGGAGGACCCGCAGGCCGTCAGGCCCGGTAACGCGACCGCGCCCAGCGCACCCCCGGCCCCGGCCCTCAGGAACGCACGGCGGCCGGGGCCCGGGTGGCGGGCCGGGCCGGCGGAGCGATCGATCGCCGGGCGGGGCGAAGCCTGGTCGGCGCAGGCCCGAGCCGGGACCGCGCGGGGTGAAGCGGCGGAGGCGCTCGGCGGGACCGTGCGGGGCGAAGCCGGGTCGGCGGGCATGGTCCGCTCCATCCCTCGCGGGTACGTCCCCGCCTCGGGCCCGGCGTCCGGTCCCTGGCGACTCGGGCCGGCCCGGGACCCCGGTCGGGGCCTTGCCGGCTGGGCGCACCTCTGGCGGCGGAACCGCACCGCGGTCCGGGCCACTGTGGGATGAAAGCGCCCCGCGCGGCCGGACGTCAAGGGTCGCGCACCCGTCCGCGGAACCCCGCGGGCGACGACGCGGGGCGGGACCGGACCGGCTCCGGCCCCGCCCGTGCGGGTCAGCGGTCGACGGCGTCCAGGGCGCGCCGCGCCATCGGGTGGCTGCGCACCAGGCCGGCCAGGGTGGTGGCGCCGCGGGTGATGTCCGCGAAGGCCTTCCACGCCGGGCGGAAGCCGGTGATCGCGGCGTGCAGCAGCAGCGGGCGCTTCTCGAAGAGGGTCAGCATCCGCCGGCCCACCCCCATTTCGACGCCGAGCCCCGCCTTGATGGCGAACGCGTAGTTCAGCGCCTGGCGGCGGGCGTCCACCGCGTCCTGCGACTCGGCGATGCGCACCGCCCACTCGCCGGCGAGGCGCCCCGAGCGCAGCGCGAAGGAGATGCCCTCCCGCGTCCACGGCTCCAGGAGGCCCGCCGCGTCACCGCAGACCAGGACCCGGCCGCGGGACAGCGGCGAGTCGTCGCTGCGGCAGCGCGTCAAGTGGCCGGAGGAGATGGCCGGTTCGAACCCGGCGAGGCCGAGCCGGGCGATGAAGTCCTCCAGGTAGCGCTTGGTGGCGGCGCCCTCGCCGCGCGTCGAGATCACGCCGACGGTCAGGGTGTCGCCCTTGGGGAACACCCAGCCGTAGCTGCCGGGCATGGGGCCCCAGTCGATGAGCACCCGGCCCTTCCAGTCCTCGGCGACGCTCGGCGGTACCGGGATCTCGGCCTCCAGGCCCAGGTCGACCTGCTCGGTCTTCACGCCGACGTGGGCCCCTATGCGGCTGGCGCTGCCGTCGGCACCGACGACGGCCCGCGCGAGGACGGTCTCGCCGTCGTTGAGGACCACGGCGACCGTGCGCCGGTCGGGGACGGCCGAGCCGTGCTGCTCGACCTTGGAGACGGTGGCGCCCGTGCGGATCACCGCGCCCGCCTTCTCGGCGACGGCCACCAGTCCGGCGTCGAACTCCGGCCGGTTGATCAGGCCGAACAGCATCGTCCTGGACCGGCGGGTGCGCGTCAGCTTCCCGTTGAGGGAGAAGGTGACCGCGTGCACCCGGTCCTGGAGCGGCAGTTCGAAGCCGGGCGGCAGGGCGTCGCGCGAGGGGCCGATGATGCCGCCGCCGCACGTCTTGTAGCGGGGCAGCTCGGCCTTCTCCAGGAGCAGCACCGTGCGCCCCGCGACGGCCGCCGCGTACGCGGCCGAGGCTCCGGCGGGTCCGGCGCCGACCACGACGACATCCCAGACGGGCCCCTCACCGGGCCCGGTCACCGATTCGGCGGCGGGCTCGCCCTGGTTCTCCTCCAGCGGTCCGTCCGTCCCGGCGTCTGTGTTCTCGCTGCTCACGATGTGCCTTTGCTCCCCGTCCGACCAGTGGCCCGTATTGACGACCGCATCCTACGGGGCAGTAGCCCCGCCCTCCCGTCCTGGCCCGCTGTGGGAGGATCGGCCTCATCTCCGTCGTACACACACGCACACCAGCGCGTGTCCGTACTTACAACGTCGCACCCACGAGGAGCGTGCCCATGACCGCACATCCGATCGCCGAGTCCGTCGCATCGCTGATGCCCCGTGCCAAGGCGGAGCTGACGGAGCTGGTCGCGTTCCAGTCGGTGGCGGACGAGGCCGTGGCACCCAGGAGCGAGTGCGAGGCCGCCGCGAACTGGGTGGCCGAAGCACTGCGCACCGAGGGCTTCCAGGACGTGGCCCTGCTCGACACCCCCGACGGCTCGCAGTCGGTCTACGGCCTGCTGCCCGGTCCCGAGGGCGCGCCCACCGTGCTCCTGTACGCGCACTACGACGTGCAGCCGAAGCTGGACGAGTCGGCATGGCTGACCCCGCCGTTCGAGCTGACCGAGCGTGACGGCCGCTGGTACGGCCGCGGCGCGGCGGACTGCAAGGGCGGGTTCATCATGCACCTGCTCGCGCTGCGCGCCCTCAAGGCCAACGGCGGTGTCCCGGTCTCCGTCAAGGTGATCGTGGAGGGCTCGGAGGAGCAGGGCACGGGCGGCCTCGAACAGTACGCAGAGGCGCACCCCGAACTGCTCGCGGCGGACGCGATCGTGATCGGCGACACCGGCAACTTCCGGGTCGGCCTGCCCACGGTGACGGCGACGCTGCGCGGCATGACGATGATCCGCGTACGCATCGACACCCTCGCGGGCAACCTCCACTCGGGCCAGTTCGGCGGCGCGGCCCCGGACGCGCTCGCCGCGCTGATCCGCGTCCTGGACTCGCTGCGCGACGAGCACGGCCAGACGGCCGTCGAGGGCCTGCCGTCCGACTCCGCGTGGGACGGGCTCCAGTACCCGCAGGAGGAGTTCCGGCAGGACGCGAAGGTCCTCGACGGGGTGGCGCTGCCCGGCACCGGCACCGTCGCCGACCGCATCTGGGCCCGCCCGGCCGTCACGGTCGTCGGCATCGACTGCCACCCGGTCGCCGGTGCGACGCCGTCCATCCCGGCCACCGCCCGCGCGCAGATCAGCCTGCGGGTACCGCCCGGTCAGGACGCGGCCGAGGCGACCGAGCTGCTGTACGCGCACATCGAGAAGCACGTGCCGTGGAACGCCCGCGTCTCCTTCGAGCAGGTCGGCCAGGGCCAGCCGTTCCGCGCGGACACCAGCAGCCCGGCGTACACCTCGATGGCCGAGGCGATGGCGGTGGCCTACCCGGGCGAGGAGATGCAGACCTCCGGCATGGGCGGCTCGATCCCGCTGTGCAACACGCTGGCCGCGCTCTACCCGCAGGCCGAGATCCTGCTGATCGGGCTCAGCGACCCCGAGGCACAGATCCACGCCGTGAACGAGAGCGTGTCCCCCGAGGAGCTGGAGCGCCTGTCGGTCGCGGAGGCGCACTTCCTGGTCAACTACGCGGATTCCAAGCGGAGTTGATCCCTTCCCGATGACGGGGCCGGGCGATGTCGGGGCGGGCCGAGTGTTCAGCGCTCGGCGGACATCGCCCAGAGCGTAGATCCGTGCGGCCGGCTTCGTCACGGCCGTACGTTCGCCGCATGGATACGGTACAAGTCCTCCCCCGCCTGCACATGTTCCGCTTCCCCGTCGGCCAGGCGTATCTGTGGCGCGACCGGGACGGGCTCACGCTCGTCGACGCGGGTGCCGCGGACGCCGCCGCGCCCATCGAGCAGGCGATCCGCGAGCTCGGGCTCGACCCGGCCGCGATCCGCCGGATCGTGATCACGCACGGACATCGCGACCACTTCGGCGCGGCCGGCGAGCTCGCCGACCGGTACGACGCCGAGGTGATCGCGCACCGCCTCGACGCCCCGGTGATCAGGGGCGAGGCGCCGCTGGCCGAGCCGGTGCTCCTGGACTGGGAAGTGCCGCTGTACGAGCGGGGGTTGACGCTTCCCGAGGCGCCGCCGACCCGGGTGGACCGCGAGGTCGGCGACGGCGACGCGCTGGGCTTCGGTGACGGCGCGGTCGCCGTCCACTGCCCCGGTCACACCGACGGCTCGATCGCGGTCCATCTGCCGCGCCACGGCGTCCTGTTCACGGGCGACAGCGTGGCCGGGGTCGGGCGGGTGATGCTGGGTGTCTTCAACACCGACCGGGAGCGGGCGCTCGCCTCGTTCCGCCGTCTCGCCGCGCTCGGCGCCGACACCGTCTGCTTCGGGCACGGCGAGCCGCTGACCGAGAAGGCCCAGGAGGTGCTGCGGGCCTCAGCCGACCGGGACTCCGGCCTCCAGGTTGAGCACGGTTGACCGCTCCCGGGCCCGCAGCGCCCAGCGCAGCCGCTCGAAGCGGACGGGCGGCAGCAGTTGGGCCGCCTCCTGTTCGCTGACGAAGCGCCAGCCGCGCAGTTCGGCGCCCGGCAGCAGGACCTCTCCGGCCCGTGCGCTCTCCAGGCGTCCGCCGTCGAACAGCAGCCGCAGGCCGCCGTATCCGGGCGGTCTGGGCGGTTCCCAGTCGACCACGAGGAGCCGTGGCACATGGCCGAGCCGGACGCCGAGTTCCTCCTCGACCTCGCGCACTCCGGCCCGGGCGGGCGCCTCACCGCGCTCGACGACGCCGCCCGGGAACTCCCAGCCCGGCTTGTAGGTGGGGTCGACGAGGAGCACCCGGTCCTCCTCGTCGAAGAGCAGCACCCCGGCGGCCAGCGTCTCGGCGGTCGGCTCGGGGGTCTGCACGATGTCGCAGGCGCGGGCCGCACCGGAGCGGACCGCGTCGGCTATGCGCTCGGCGGTCGCGCGCGGGGTGAGCGTGCCGTTGTCGACGGCGTAGGCGTCGGTGGCGAGCCACCCGAGCGCTTCCTTGAAGGGTTCGATGTGTTCGTAGGCCCAGGTGCGGACGCGCTGCTCGTCGGCCTCGGGATCGTCGGGACATTCCACGCGCGCCGCGATCCGCCCGCGCAGGATCGTTTCCTCCTGGGTGAGGAGCACATGCCGCACCGGAATCCGGCGGGCCGCGAGCCCCCCGAAGATCTCGTCCCGGTACTCCTGCCGCATCAGGGTCATCGGCACCACGAGTACGCCGCCGACCTCGGCGTGCAGGGCGGCCGCGCCGTCGACCACGAGCCGCCGCCAGATCGTCAGGTCCTGGTAGTCGCCGACCTGGTCGAGCAACTTCTGCGGCAGCAGATGCCGCAGCGCCCCGCCGATCACCTCGGGGTCGTAGAACGTGCTGTTCGGGATCAGGTCGATCAGCTCGCGCGCGGTGCTCGTCTTGCCCGCGCCGAACGCACCGTTGACCCAGACGATCACGGTTCCCCCTCTTCGTAGCCCCCAGTGGACTGCCCGCAACACCCTGCCACGGAAACCCCCCGAGAGGCTCCGGCCGTCCTTGATCGCGCATACAACTGTGGCCGGGCTGTTGCTTGCCGGGTGCCACCGTCGGGCCCCCAAAAGCGTCCTGATGTACGAGCACCGGCCACGGGGGGCCGTAACGCCGACGGTGGAAACGTCGTTGTGCGAGTGCCAAAAGAGACACAAGGGGGCGCGAAAAATGCGTCGGACAGTACTGGAACGTTTTCCCGCGGGCGGCCCGCGCGGCCACTGGCCTGCCGAGGAGTTCGCGCGGGACCGCAGGAACGAGGGGCTCGCGGCGGAGGTCGTGATGGACCTGGAGAGCGACGCCTTCCTGGTGGTCGTTCCGCGCCCCGCACCGGAGCCGGCCGTCTGACGCACGGGCGGCCGGTCCCCCCGGCCGCCGCAGGGCGACGTCCGATTTCCGCCGGTCGCGGCGGACGGCGGGCGCGACCCTCGATGTGCAGCACCACTCGGGCCCCGGGCCGTACGCCCGCCGCCCCGCACATCGGAGGGTCCCCATGTCCAGCACCCGCACGGCCGACCGCGTGAGCGCGGGCGACTGGCCGAGGATCGTCGAGGAACTCGACGCCCACGGCTGCGCGCCCACCCGGCGTCTCCTCACCCCGGCCCAGTGCCGGTCCCTGGCCGACACCTACGACCGCACCGAACGGTTCCGCTCGACCGTCGACATGGCCCGGCACCACTTCGGGTCCGGGCAGTACCGCTACTTCGCCGAGCCGCTGCCCGACCTGGTCCAGGAGCTGCGGGCCGCCTTCTACCCGTTGCTGCTTCCCGTCGCCCGCGACTGGGCCGCGCGCCTCGGACGGCCCGCTCCCTGGCCCGACACCCTGGAGGAGTGGCTGGCCCGCTGTCACGAGGCCGGGCAGGGCAAGGGCGCCCAGATCCTGCTGCGTTACGGGACCGGCGACTGGAACGCCCTGCACCGCGACCTGTTCGGCGAGGCGGTCTTCCCGCTCCAGGTCGTCATCGGCCTGGACGCGCCCGGCACCGACTACACGGGCGGCGAGTTCCTCCTCGTGGAGCAGCGGCCGCGCGCGCAGTCCCGGGGCACCGCGACCCTGGTGCCACAGGGCCACGGGCTGATCTTCACCACCCGGGACCGGCCGGTACCCTCCCGGCGCGGCTGGTCGGCCGCGCCGGTGCGGCACGGAGTCAGCGCCGTGCGCTCGGGCCGGCGGCACACCCTCGGCCTCGTCTTCCACGACGCGGCGTAGGACTGGCCCCTCGGGTCCGAACTCCCTCAGAAATCACCGTAGTTGACCTGCCAGGTGGGCAGGCCCAGGCGGCGCCACACGGCGACGACACGGTCACGGTCGTCGAGGCTGACGCGCACGGCGAACCGGTGGCGCACATGGGCGTCGAAGAGCTCCGCCTTCACCACGTCGTCGCGCCGCCCGTCACCGGCCGGCCGCATCCACAGCTCGTCGTACGGCACGTCGTGCGCGGCGAGCCACGCCCGGGTCTGCGGCCGGTACTCCTCGCCCCGCCCCGAGAGCAGCACGATCGTGTCCCCGTGCGCCTGCCGGAAGCCGATCAGGGCGTCCCGGACGGAGCCGTTGAGGCCGTCCTGCTCGCAGCGCGTGAAGTCGTACGGGTTCCGGTTGAGGTTGACCGCGAGCGTGCCGTCGATGTCGCACATCACCGCGCTGGGCAGGGACGTGTCCGGCACGTAGGGCACCAGCTCGGCGAGGACGACGGTGTCGTTCATCCAGGCGTCCGTCAGGCGCCAGCCGCCCCGCACCGCCTTGGCGTGCCGGTCCGCGAGCAGCCGGATGATCTCCTCGCCGACGGGGTTGGCACGGGCCGCGTCGCGGCGCAGGCACTCCTCGACGGGCACGTTGGTGAAGTCGTGCACGACGAACCGGGCCCGCCCGACCACGGCCGCCTTGAGGCGCTTGGGGATGTGCGAGGTGAGATGGGTGTTGTCGACGACGACGTCGAACCCGGCCGCGATCGTCTCGCGCACCGCGGCGTCCTGGACCGCAAGGACGCTCTGCTCGGCGGTGTGCGACCGCTCCCGCCGGTTGCCCGCGTCGTCGAACATGCCCCGCAGGTCGTCGAGGTTGACGCGCCGGCACCGGCCCTCGGACTCCGCGACGAGCTTGCGGGCGGCGGTGGTCTTGCCGGAGGCGGGCAGTCCGGTCATGACGTGCACGGTGGGCATGGCAGGAGTCAGCTTTCTTCGTCGTTCGTGAAAGGGTCGGCGGCCGTCGGCTTGACGGACCGCCAGATCATCAGGTCGATGTCCCGGCCGTCGAGCAGCTGGAACACGGCCGCCCGTACGGTACTGTCCGGGATCCGCTGGGCGGCGCGGGCGAACGCGCCCCGGTCCTGGGCGAGATGGGCGATCTCGCCGAACCGCTCGGCGGCCAGCCGGGCCGGCTCGGCGGCCTGCGCGTCCAGACGGGCCGCGACGCCCTTCACCCAGGTGTCGAACTCGTCCGGGACCTGCTGAAGCATAGCTTCCAGCGGGTCGGCGCCGTCCGCGGCGAGTTCGGCGATCTCGCCGGGGCCGCAGCCGAGCGTCTGCGCCACCCGCTTGGGGTCGCGTCCGGCGAACCGGCGGATGCCGAGGAAGCGCCAGATGTCGCGCTCGGTGATGCCGGTCAGCACCTTGTGCAGCCGCACGTACTCGCTGATCTTCGCCTTGACCCGGAGCCCGGACGCGTACCGGACGACGTAGCCCTCGGCGTCGGTGCCGGTGGCCTCGCGGCCGTCGGCGTGCGCGTTGGAGCCGGTGCGTTCGATGAGTTCCGCGAGCGCCATCGGGGGCCAGGCCCGGGCGACGGAGCCGACCGGCGCCCAGTCCTGCGCGGCCCGGGACAGCTCGATCTCCTCGCCCGTCGCCTCGTACGCGGCGAGCAGCACGAGGTCGCGCCGGCCCCCGTAGTCGACGACTATCCGGTTCTCCGGGTAGAGGATCTCCGCGAGGTACGTCACCCCCGGACGCAGCTTGCCCGTGTCCCGCGCGTCCAGCCAGGCGCTCGCCCAGGTGGCCTGCTCGGACGCGAAGGACCCCCGGGAGGCGGCGCGCCAGCGCCCGTCGTAGTGGAAGACGATCCCGAGCGAACCGTCGACCTTGTCGAACACCTCGAAGGGCTCGTCGGGCAGCGGGGGCGCGTAGGGCCGGCCGACGCCGTGCTCGCCCACGTTGAAGAACTTGGGCAGGCAGTGCGCGACGACCAATCCGCGCAGATCGTCCACGACGAGGCCGCGGCAGCGCGTGGTGACCTCGTCCCACGCCTGCTCGTACTGGCACGCCCTGCTGTACGAGTAGATGGAGAGCGGCAGTTCGGGATGCGCCTTGCGCACCACGTGCCCCGCGGCGACGGCGGAGGCCAGTCCCGCGGACGGAATGAGACGGTCGAGGTCGATCACTGCTGCTCCAGAATGGGTGGGCTGTCGACAGCAGCTTGACCGCGGGGCGGCGCATGGGCCACGCATTTTCGATCTGCGTCGCGCACCGCCCGCAACCCGGGCGATATCCCGTGGCCGAAGCGCCTGACCTGCGGCTACGGTCGACTCCCAGGACGGTCGGCACAGACCGTCGGCACAGGCCGTCGGCCGACCGAGAGAGGTCCCCATGACCAGCCCGCGAGCGACGACGACCCTGTGGCGCCCCACCGGCCCCCGGGAACTGGAGCTGGTCCGGGACCTCGATTTCCGCGCCTGGCCGCGCCGGCTGCCCGAGCAGCCGATCTTCTACCCCGTCCTCAACGAGGACTACGCCGTCACGATCGCGCGGGACTGGAACGTCCGCTTCGACGGGGCGGGCTTCGTCACCCGTTTCGAGGTCGACTCGGAGTTCGTGCGCCGCTACCCCGTCCGCCGGGCCGGCGGCCGGGACATCCTCGAACTGTGGGTGCCCGCCGAGGAGTTGGATGACTTCAACGCCCACATCGTCGGCCGGATCGAGGTCGTGCACGAGTTCCGCTGAGCCGGGTTTCCCCGGCGGCCGCGGGACTCACGCCGCGAGCGGGACGCAGGGCGCGAGCTGAACGCCGGGTGCGGGCGGGGTGCCGGGGACGAGCGGGATGCCGGGGGCGAGTTGGATGCTGGGCGCGATGAAGTAGCCGTCGCGGTCGTACCAGCGGATCTCGGTGATGCGGATGTCGCGGAACCCCTCGCGCCGGAAGATGGGGTCCACGAGTGCGGCACCCTCGGGCGCGTCGGGGGCCTCCAGGTCCACGATGGTGACCCTGGGGTCCAACGGGCTCGGCCTGCGGGCCACTTCACGGCCGGGCAGCGGGCTGCGCGCCGGGTCGAGGTCGTGCAGGAGAGCCGTGGCGACGTGCAGTTCGACGGTCATGGCGACCTCCGAGGTCGGGCTGCGACCGGCGCGGCCCGGCCTTGATCGAACCTCAAGTCCGGGCTGCCGCGGTCGAGCGTCTGCTTGAGACCGCAGACCATGTGGCGCCCACCTCGACTTTTGGTCGACGCCCGCTTGAGGCTGCCTGGACGCCTGCTCGCGGGGGCGCCGAGCGCGGCTCGTCTCCTCAACGAACCACGCCGGTGGGGAGGTTGAGGCACACCGGAAGCCTGTCCGCTTCATCCCCACCGGCGCGATCATGGTTGCGTCGTCGAGGACCAGGCGGAGCTTCGAGGATGCGCGGGGCCGTCAGCGGCCGATCATCGCGAAGACTCCCCAGCCGAGGTGCTCGCGCTGGTACCGCGCGCAGCGGGCGGGCTCTGCGGCGAGTTCGGCGCGTACGTCCTCGGCCGGCTCGTCGCCGGGGTTGCCGTCACCGAACCGCTCCATCAGCTCCGGCAGGGACCAGGTAATCGTCCGTGCGGTCGGCGCAGCAGCACTGAGGCGACCCGGTCCTCGACACCGAGTTCGGCGGCACGGGCGCGGGCGTTGCGGGTGAACACCGTGCTGATGTCCACCCCGGCCCCGCGACGCGGTGGCCGCGGGCCCAGGTGCACAGCAACTCGCCCGATCCGCCGGCGAGGTCGAGCACGCGCGTCCCCGGAGCCAGACGCAGCGCCCGGCCCAGGACGGCGAGCTTCTCGGGGGTGAACGGGGTTGTGGAGGCGGTGGCTACTTTCGCGCATGGTGAAGATGCGGGGCAGAGCCACGAGAGGGGTTCCTTCGGTGTGATGCGGTCAGGGCGTGTGCGCGGGACTCCCGGCCGGGGGCGGCAGTCGTTGCTCGGACCGTCATCAAAAACACCTCGTTCATACGGATGGATCTTCGACGCCGCACGGTAGGCCGTCCCGGACGGAGGCCTCCACCGAATTTCACGTTGCCCGGTACTGGTCCCGAAGCCGTCGCTTTTGTGGTTGCGTGCTGTGCGTAGTCGTTCCAGAGGGACGTGTGTGATGTCTTCCGATCCATATCCGGGTACTGCTGAGCGCGTCTGTGAGGTGGTGGCGGGAGGCCGCTTGCCGCCCGGCTCGTCGGTGGCGCAGCTGACGGTCCGCGGTGTGCCGGCGGTTCTGGCCTACCGGTTGAACGTCGCGGAGGCCGAGCGCCGCGCGCGGAAGGGCGTGGGACCGGTGCTGGACCCCGCCGAGTTGGAGGGACTGTCGCACATGCCTGTCGGCCTGCCCGTCGCCGCGGAGTCGTTGACGCCGAGGGAGCGGAGACTGATCCGCCGCTGCCCCCCTGACGTCGTGGAACGGCGAGGCAGCGAGTTCGTCCGCCGCCTGGCGGCCCCGCTAGAGGTCGACCTGGCGGTGGTGCGCGCCGTGCGGCCAAGTCGTGGAGCGCTGTTGCGGGCGGGCCGTTTCGGCGCGTACACGGTGTCGGCCGTATGGCTGGACGGCCCGGCCGCCGGTTCGGAGCTCCTGGTGATGGAGGCGGGATTGTACGGCCTGGGGGTGGCATGCGGGCACGGCGGTGCGGCGCCGGAGTTGCTGGTGGCGCCCCGGTCGTCATCACATTTCAGGCATACGACCGCCGGATGGCTGTTCGCGGAACAGGTCTACGGGGAGCTGACGGCGGCTAGGCGGATTCCCCGGCCCATGCCGTGAGCCAGCGGGGCGCCTCCAGGGCCCCCGGGTCGGCGAGTTCCTCGCGCAGGTCCTGGGCCGCGACGAGGGCGTCCCGGCACAGTTGTTGCCAGGCGTTACGTCGGGCGGCGCCCGGGGCCGTCCGCTGGAGTTCGTCGGCCCAGGGCCACCATGTGGCGATGTTGTGGCGGTTGGCCTCCTCCCGATCGCTGGCGCAGTGCTCGAAGCGCAAGAGGCTGCGGCCGTGGCAGACAGGGCAGTGGCACAGCGGAGAGGGGAGCCTGCCGTAGTGCTCCCGGAGTCTGTCGGCCTTGAAGTAGTCCATCAACTGCGGATGGAGAACCACCGTGGTGACGTTGCGGCCCTCGGGAAGCCGCGGCGGGACGCTTCCGGGCGGACTGACGTGCCGCATGGAGGTCTGCATGCCGATGGAGACGAAGAGGGCTCCGTGGGCATAGGCATCGAGCCCTGCGAGATCGGTGCGGACGAGCGCGATTCGGTCCACGCTTTTGATCAGGTGACGCAGTGCTGCGACGGCACCTCTGGTCGTCAGAGGATTCATCGCGGCTCCGAGGGCGACAGCCTTGACGTGGGGCAGGCCGGTGAGCGCCGTGATGAGGTGGTCGAGATCATCGGGTGCGCGCAACCACTTGTAGTCGAGTGGCAGGGTAAGGATGTTGCGATCGGGATCGAGATTCCTGGCGCCCTCGACGACCGCCGAAACGGCCTCGCGGTCGCCGCCCTCGATGTATCGCGTGGGCGTCAGACCGGCAACGGTCCCCCGGTGCAGCTGCGCGTTCACCGTCGTTCGGAGCAGGCTGAGCTCGTCCTCCCCGAACAGGGAGTCCTGCCCGAACAGGGGGTCCTGCCCAGGGCCGCGGTCGCGCCCCAACTGGTAGGGCTGTTCGGTTGTGGCGTTGCTGCCATAGGTGTCGGGGTCGACGAGTTGGAGCCGTCCGCCTTGCGTCCGGCGGTGCAGAATGCCGGCCGTCGGGAGCGCGGCTGCCCCGCAGAGCACGACGCCGTCGTGCGCGTCGGCCGCCAGAGCCGTGCCCATGCCCCCTCGGACACTGACCTTCGTGTGGACCAGGATCTTGTCTTCGAGCCTTTCCCATGCGGGCCGTGTTTGGCGTAAATGATCGCCGGGTCGTCCTGTCATCCGCCCCTCCCCCGTCACGGACTGCGAAGTTCCCACTTCACAGAGTGCAAGCGCCACAGAGAGGGGGCAAGAGGGCGTACCCGCCGCGTACCAACGCGACTCCGCCTACCCCTTGCTGGACCCCAGCGTGAGCCCCGCGATGAAGTGGCGTTGCAGGAGCAGGAACACGATCAGGGTGGGCAGGGCGACGATGACCGACCCGGCCGCCAGCAGGTTGTAGTCCGTGAAGAACTGGCCCCGCAGGTTGTTCAGGGCCGAGGTGATGGGGAGTTTGTCGCCGTCGGACATGAAGACCAGGGCCCACAGGAAGTCGTTGTACATCCAGGTGAACTGGAGCGTGGCCAGGGCTGCCAGGGCGGGGCGGCACAGCGGCAGGGTGATGCGCCAGTACTGGGTCCATACGCCGGCGCCGTCGACGATCGCCGCCTCCAGGATCTCCTGCGGCAGAGTCCGCATGAAGTTGGCGAGGACGAAGACGCAGAAGCCGATCTGGAAGCCCACCTGGACGACGATGACGGCCCAGTACGAGTCGAACATCGTCATCGAGTCGGACATCCCGTACGGCAGCGGGATGCGGTTGAACACCACGTACAGCGGAGTCACGATCACCTGCTGCGGGAGCAGGTTGCCGGCCGTGAACAGCATCAACAGGGCCATGGCACCGCGCAGTTTCAGGCGCGAGACGGCGAACGCCACGAACGCGGCGAGGAACAGGACGAGCACCACCCCCGGCACCGCGATGATCAGGGTGTTGACGAAGTACTTCGTCATGCCCGAGTCGCTGAACGCCTGCTTGTAGTAGGCGAAGGACAGATGCTTGGGGAGGGAGAAGTAGCCGTCGCGCGAGGTCTCCTCGTACGGGCGCAAGGACGCGTACACGGCGAGCAGCAGGGGGGCGAGGAAGGCGAGCGAGACCGCCATGAGGAACGCGTGCACGCCCAGGCGCCCCGGCCGCACCCGGCGTCGCGCGGCGCCAACAGGCTTGTTCTGTGCGGCGGTTGGGGTCACGGTGTGGGTGATGGTCATCGGTTCTTCTCCCCTCGGATCTCCTGGACCAGGTACGTGATGACGAACCCGAGGGAGACGGTCAGCAGCACCACCGCGATCGCCGAGCCGAACCCGATGCGGCTGGCCTCGCCGATGATGTTGTCGGTGACGAGCACCGACAGCACTTCGAGGCCGTTGCGCCCGTGGTTGACGGCGTAGACGATGTCGAAGGCGCGCAGCGATTCGATGACCGTGATCACCCCGACGATCACATTGACCGGGCGCAGCGTCGGGAGGACGACCCGGAAGAACGTCTGGCGCTCACTCGCGCCGTCGATGGCCGCGGCCTCCTTGAGCGAGGGGTCGACGGCCTTGAGGCCCGCCAGGTACAGGATCATCACGTACCCGGTGTGCCGCCAGGCCGCGGCCAGCAGGATCATCCAGATGTTGAGGTCCGGGTCGCCGAGCCAGTCGGTCGGGTCGGCCGTATGGCCGAGCAGCGCGTTCAGCGCCCCTTGGTCCCGGGAGAAGACGAGCTGCGCGATGAAGCCGACGACCGCGAGCGAGAGGACGACCGGCATGTACAGCGTCGACTGGTAGAAGCGGCTGAACCGCACGCCCCGGTCGATGAGCACGGCGAGCAGCAGCCCGAACGGCGTTGCCACGAAGCCCAGTACGCCCAGCCACATGAGGTTGTGCCGGACCGCCGGCCAGAACGGCGGGTAGTTGGTGAAGAGGTCGGTGTAGTTCCGCGTGCCGACCCATTTGACGGCGCCGACGCCGTCCCAGCTGGTGAAGGACAGGATGACGGAGGCCAGGGTCGGGCCCCACACGATGGCGATGTCGAGCAGTACGGGCAGGCCAAGCAGCACGCCGAGGACGACGAGATCACGGGCGGTGAACCGCCTGGGACCTCGTCGCCCTCCGCGCCGCGCGGTGATGAGCGCCACGGCTGAGTACTCCAAGTCGCAACGGAATTGGGCTGGTTGGAGGCAGGAGAGTGATGCGTCGAGCGGAAGAGGTGGGGCGCCGAGGGGAAGGGGTGGCGCGTCGGGAGGGCGCGGCGTCGGGCGCGGAGGGCGCTCTCAGCCCTCCGAGGCGAAGATGCTCTTGTTCTGGCGCTCGATGTCGTTCACGAGCCCGTCCACGTCCTTCGGGTTGCCGATGAACTTCTGGATGGCCGGGATCATCACCGTGGACGCGAAGTCGGGCCGGGTGTCGCGGTCCATGAACTGCGAGATCTGCTTGGCCCCGGAGACCAGCTCCACCGCCTTCTTCTGCAACTGGCTGTAAGCGGACGTGTCCGCCCCACTGTTGACCGCGATGTTGTTCGGGTCGCCCGCGAGGTACACGTCCTCCGCCTTGGGCGTGGCGAGCCAGGTGAGCAGGTCCTTGGCGCTCTGCATGGACTGCTTGTCCTTCAGCTCCTTGGCGTTCTTGGCGAGGAGGAACCCGTCGATGGGGGCCTCGACCGCGTCCTGCCCGTACTGCGGGTCTATCTCCGGGAAGGGGAAGAACGCGATGTCGCCCTGTTCGGCCTTCGGGAACTGCTGGCCCACGTGCGGCAGTCCGAACACGGCCATACCGGACTGCTTCTTCTGCAGGCTCTGGGCCGCCTCCTGCCAGGTGCGGCCGTTCGCACCCTGCTGGCAGTAAGGGAGAAGGCGGCGCCAGCTGTCGAAGACGTCCTTGACCCGCTTGTCGGTCCACGCCTCCTTGCCGGCCATCAGACTCTTGTGGAACTCATAGCCGTTGCTGCGCATGTTGAGGTAGTCGAAGGTGCCCATGGCGGGCCAGCCGTCCTTGTCGCAGAACGCGATGGGGTCGAGCTTGTCCTTCTGCATCTGCTTGGCCAGGTCCACGTACTGGTCGAAGGTCTTCGGCGCCGTGTAGCCGTGCTGGGTGAAGAGGCTCGCGCGGTGGAAGACCGCCCACGGGTAGTAGTAGTACGGCACGAAGTACTGCTTGCCGTCCGCGCCGGTCGACTGCGCCTTCAGCGCGTCGGAGAAGCCCTGGAAACCGGTCCAGAGGTCGCTGATGTCGTACAGCAGCCCCTTCTGCGCGAAGAACTGCATGCGGTAGCCCGCGAACCACATGAAGACGTCGTCCGGCTTGCCCTGGAGATAGCGGTTGATGTTCTCCTGGAAGGTGTTGTGGTCAACGGTGTTGACCTTGATCCTGCGGCCTTCCTTGGACTGCTTCTCGTACGCGGCGAACGCGTCGGCGAATGCCTTCTTGGGCACGGCGTCCGACGAATTCGAGCCCAGCCGGATGGTCTTGGCGTCGCCCCCGGGCCCGCTGCCACAGGCCGCGAGCAGCGAGGGCAGCGCGACCGCCCCGGCGCCGATCGCCGCACCCCGCAGGATATTTCGCCGAGACATCCGATGTCCCGGCACGCCATCGGCTGCTGTAGGACCGTTGAACGATGACTGCGCCATGTCCCCCTCCTCCGGGGTGCAACCCAACACAACCAAACGCGAGGCTTGGATAACACCCTCAAGTCGGAGTGCCGTCAAGGGTTTTGACGCAATGCCAGACAACCGTTACCGCTTCTCACCCAACAGACTCCAACAAGCCCCACCGGAAACGCTCGCCGCGGAGAGGCGGTTGGCAGGGGCATGATGTCGTCCTACCTTGTGGGGGCGGAGAGGCAGGTGTGACGGGACGTCAGGTGGCCGGTTCGGTGGTTCACGGCGGTGGCGGATCAGTGGTCGGAGCGCTGGAGCGGGGGTGCCGTGTGAGCACGTCGGCGCGTGAGCACGTCGGCGCGTGAGCACATCGGCGCACGAGCACGTCGGCGCACGAGCACGCCGGCGCGTGAGCACATCGGCGCATGACGATGGACGGATCGCAGCTGACCGACATCAACTTTCAGATTCTGTCCGTCACTTCAGCAGCGCCGCCTCCTCCGACCGCGTCCCCCACGCCGCGGCAGCAGCCCCCACCAGTCCCGCGTCCGTACCCATCAGGGCGGGCGCCACCGTCAGGTTCTGGACGAAGGACAGCGTCGCGTAGTCGCGCAGCGATCGGCGCAGGGGCGCGAAGAGCACGTCGCCCGCGCCGGCCACTCCCCCGCCTATGACCGCGATGTCGATCTCGACGAGGGTGGCGGTCGCCGCGATGCCGGCCGCCAGAGCCTGGGCCGCACGCGCGAAGGAGGCGACGGCCACCGGGTCGCCCGAGCGGGCGGCCGAGGCCACGGCGGCGGCCGAGGTGTCGCCGTCGGGGCCGGGGCGCCAGCCGTTGTCCAGGGCACGGCGGGCGATGTTGGGGCCGCTGGCGATCCGCTCGACGCATCCGCGCGCGCCGCACGGACAGGGGTCGCCGTCGAGGTCGACGCTGATGTGGCCGATGTGGCCCGCATTCCCGGTGGGGCCGGGGTGCAGTTTGCCGCCGAGGACCAGCCCGCCGCCGACGCCGGTCGACACGACCATGCACAGGGCGTTGTCGTGGCCGCGCGCCGCACCGAGCCAGTGTTCTGCCGCGGTCATCGCGACGCCGTCGCCGACGAGTTGGACGTCCAGGCCGCCGGTGGCCGCGCGCACCCGCTCGACCAGCGGGAAGCCGCGCCAGCCGGGGATGTTGACGGGGCTGACCGTGCCCGCCGAGGCGTCGACGGGCCCGGCGCTGCCGATGCCGACGGCTCCCGTACGCTCCCACAGCGGGGACGCGGTCAGCTCGGCGAGGACCGCCTCCGCCGCGCGCATCACCGTGTCGCCGTCCTCGTGGGCGGGAGTCGGCCGCTGGGCCCGCAGCAGAAGCCGGCCGTCGGCGTCCACCAGAGCTCCGGCGATCTTGGTGCCGCCGATGTCGAGCGCGGCCACGAAATCGGTGTGCATCGAGGTCGGATCTCCTGGTGAGGGACGGGTAACAGCAGGTCAAGATGAGAGTCTCCCTGCATGTGACAACGTTGTCCAGGGCCTATGCTCGACGCCACACAGACCGTTATGGCACCGGATCCCGCCGGACGCCTCCCGACGACGACAGGACAGCGCACTGTGGCCGATAACGCCCGCCACCCCGAGTCCCGCTACGGCAACCGCCCGACGATGAAGGATGTCGCCGCGCGCGCCGGTGTCGGCCTCAAGACGGTGTCCCGGGTGGTCAACGGCGAACCGGGGGTGACGCCGGACACCGAGCGGCGGGTGCAGGAGGCCATCGAGGCGCTGGGCTTCCGGCGCAATGACAGTGCCCGGGTGCTGCGCAAGGGCCGTACCGCGTCGATCGGTCTGGTCCTTGAGGACCTCGCCGACCCGTTCTACGGGCCGCTCAGCCGGGCGGTCGAGGAGGTGGCGCGGGAGCACGGGGCGCTGCTCATCAACGGTTCGAGCGCGGAGGACGCCGATCGTGAGCAGGAGCTGGTCCTTGCGTTCTGTGCGCGCCGGGTGGACGGTCTGATCGTGATTCCGGCCGGGTCGGACCACCGGTATCTGGAGCCGGAGATAAAGGCGGGCGTGGCCACGGTGTTCGTGGACCGCCCGGCCGGGCGGATCGACGCGGACGTGGTTCTGTCCGACAGTTTCGGCGGTGCCCGGGCGGGTGTTGCGCATCTGATCGCGCACGGGCACCGGCGGATCGGCTTCATCGGTGACCAGCCCCGCATCCACACGGCCACGGAGCGACTGCGGGGTTATCACGCGGCGATGGCGGACGCGGATCTGCCGGTCGACGAGGCGTGGGTGTCGCTCGGTTCGACGTCCCCGGAGCGGGTGCGGGTGGCGGCCGAGTCGATGCTGGCCGGGCCGGACGGGGTGACGGCGTTGTTCGCGGGCAACAACCGGGTGACGGTCACGGCGGTGCGTGTTCTCGCGGGGCGGGAGCGGCCGGTGGCGCTGGTGGGGTTCGACGACATCGAGCTCGCCGATCTGCTGGGCATCACGGTGATCTCGCAGGATGCGGCCGCCTTGGGCCGTACGGCCGCGGAGCTGCTCTTCCGGCGGCTCGACGGCGCGGACGGGACGCCGGCCCGGGTCGAGCTGCCTACCGCCCTGATCCAGCGCGGTTCGGGTGAGGTCCCGCCGCCCGCCGGCGGGTAGCCGGGGCGGGGCGGCAGGTTCACGGCGGCGGGCGGCCCGGTTCAGCAGGTCTTGAGTCCGGGGACGGGCTGGTTGTTGTCGCCGCCCTTGAGGTAGACGGCGCTGACGTAGACGTTGGTGTTGCCGCTGTCGTCGTCGGTCCTGGCCCACCAGGTGTTGGTCCACTTCCCGTAGGTCTCGCGGCGGCCCAGGTCGGTCTGGCAGTAGAAGTAGTTGGTGCCGCTGTTGAGTACGCCGGCGGCGGAGCCGTTCGGGCGGATGGATTTCGCGGCGCGCCAGACCTGGCAGTTGAACCTGCCGCCGGCGATGGGTGCGCAGCTGCCGGCCGGGGGTGCGCCGGTGCCTCCCGTGCCGCCTGTGCCGCCCGTGCCTGCGCCGGCGGGGGTGCTCGGGGTGTTCTTCTTCGGGTCGGGCGACGCGCCGGGCTTCTCTGCCTTCGCGGGGTCGTCCTTGGCGGGCGCCTTGGTGCTTGAACTGGCCCTGGGGGTGGGCGAGTTGGGGGTGTGCGGCGTGGTGGGGCGTGCCGTGCCGAGGCCGGCGGCGCCGACCTGGTCGTCCGCCGCGCCGGGGGCGGCGCTGTTGGTCGCTCCTGCCGCGTGCGGGCCGGCGGTGGTGTCGTCCTGGCCGAGGAGCGCGTAGGCGGCTCCCCCGCCGATGAGTACGACGGCGGTCACCGCGGCTGCGATCAGGGCCTTGCCGTGTCCGCGTGGGGCCGCTGCCGGCCGGTCGGGCTCCGCCGGGTGTGCGGCGGGGAGGTCGGTCACCAGGGGGCCGAAGCCTTCGGACCGGTGGGGCGCGGGGGGCTGGGGAGCGGGGGTGGCCGGCGGTCCGAATCCTTCGGGGCGGTGGGGTACGACGTCGCGTACGGTCGCGTCGCGCGGGGGCCGGGCGGGTTCGGCCCCGGCCCGTATGGGGGTGGTGCGTACGGCTGTTGGAGCGGTCGGCGGGGTGTCCGTGGCCGGTGCGGTCCTGGCGGCTTCGGCGACCTCGGCGAGGAGCCGGGCCGCGGTCGCGGCGTCGGGGCGGCGGGCCGGGTCCTTGTCCATGAGGCGCAGCAGTACGGGTCCGAGGGGGCCTGCTCGGCGTGCCGGGGGCGGGGGTTCGACGACGATGGCGTTGAGCGTGGACCAGGTGGAGGTGCGGCGGAAGGGGGCGGCGCCTTCTACGGCGGCGTAGAGGGTGGCGCCGAGTGCCCAGACGTCGGAGGCGGGGCCGGGTTGGTGGCCCTGGGCGCGCTCGGGTGCCAGGAAGTCGAGGGAGCCGACCAGTTCGCCGCTGCGGGTGAGGTGGGTGGCGGAGCCGTCGCCGGGGTCGTCCATGGCGGCGATGCCGAAGTCGGTGAGGACGACGCGGCCCGAGGCGTCGAGGAGGATGTTGCCGGGTTTCACGTCGCGGTGCAGGACGCCGGCCTGGTGGGCGGCGGCGAGTGCGCCGAGGACGTGGGCGCCGATGGCGGCGGCTTCGCCGGGTTCCAGGGGGCCGCGTTCGGTGAGGACGTCGTCGAGGGAGGGTCCGTCGACGAGTTCCATGACGATGACGGGGCGGCCGTCGTGTTCGGTGACGTCGTGGACGGCGACGACCGAGGGGTGGCGTACGCGGGCGGCGGCGCGGGCCTCGCGCTGCATGCGCAGCTTCAGGTCGCCCAGTTCGGGTGCGGAGGCGTCGGTGAAGGTGCGCAGTTCCTTGACGGCGACCTCACGGCCGAGGACTTCGTCGTGTGCGCGCCACACCACGCCCATGCCGCCGCGGCCGAGCCGCTCGACGACCCGGTACCGGCCGGCCAGTAGTTGGCTCTCCCCCGTGCTCACCGCTGCCCCGTCCCTGTGTGGCGATTGTGGTCGCGTACAGGGTACGGGGCAGGGGTGGCGGGCCTTGCGGGCGTGGGGTCCCGGTCCTGCTACGGGGCGGTGACGGTGAGGCTGCCGCGGCGGGGCGAGGCGAACGCGTCGAGGTCGGCGCGGGTGAGGCCGGTGAGGCGGGCGACCTCGGCGGTGTCGAGGGCGCCGCAGTCAAGGCCGCGCAGCAGGTAGCCGCTGAGCGCCTTGGCGGTGGCGGGCTCGTCCATGACGTCGCCTTCGGTCTTGGCGACGTAGGCGGCGAGGCGGCCTGCGGCCTGCTCCAGGCCTTCGCGGTAGAAGGCGTAGACGGCCGCGTAGCGGGTCGGCATGTGGCCGGGGTGCATGTCCCAGCCCTGGTAGTAGGCGCGGGCCAGGGCGCGGCGGGTGAGGCCGTAGTGGAGGCGCCAGGCTTCGTGGACGTGTTCGGTGGTGCCGATGGGCAGCACGTTGGTGGAGCCGTCGGAGACGCGTACGCCGGTGCCGGCGGCGGCGACCTGCATGACGGCCTTGGCGTGGTCGGCGGCGGGGTGGTCGCTGGCCTGGTAGGCGGCGGAGACGCCGACGCAGGCGCTGTAGTCGAAGGTGCCGTAGTGCAGTCCGGTGGCGCGGCCCTGGGCGGCGTCGATCATCTTGGCGACGGCGGCGGTGCCGTCGGCGGCCAGGATGGACTGGCTGGTCTCGATCTGGATCTCGAAGCCGAGCCGTCCTGCGGGCAGGCCGTGGGCCTTCTCGAAGGCGCTGAGCAGCCGGACGAAGGCGGTGACCTGCTCGGGGTAGGTGACCTTGGGCAGGGTGAGGACGAGGCCTTCGGGGAGGCCGCCGTTCTGCATGAGGGTGGTGAGGAAGACGTCGGTGGTGCGGATGCCGCGGTCGCGTACGGCTGCTTCCATGCACTTCATGCGGATGCCCATGTAGGGGGCGGCGGTGCCGTTCTTGAAGGCTTCGGCGATGAGGCGCGCGGCGCGGGCGGCGTCGGCGTCCTCCTCGGCGTCGGGGCGCGGGCCGTAGCCGTCCTCGAAGTCGACGCGGAGGTCTTCGATGGGCTCGCGGGTGAGCTTGGCGCGGACCCGGTCGTACACGGGGGCGGCGAGTTCGTCGGGGATGCCGAGGACCCGGGCGAAGGAGGCCGCGTCGGGGGCGTGCTCGTCGAGCGCGGCCAGGGCCTGGTCGCCCCAGGTGCGGATGGTGTCCGCGGTGAAGGCGTCGCCGGGTACGTAGACGGTGTGTACGGGCTGGCGGGTGCCGGGGTCGCCCGGGTATCGGCGGGCGAGTTCCTCGTCCACGGCGACGAGCGAGGCACTGATCTCCTCGCTGACGACGCCGGCGAGGCTCGTTGCCACCTGCTCCTGCTGACCCATCCTGCACCCTCCACACGGTCGAAACTTTTCCGCTTCACGGAATCAACAATCCGTATAGCGAAGTTAATGGGCTGGTCCTTCTGCGTCAATGGTTGTCCGAAACGACCCGGGGCCGCGCGGTGAAGATCACCACGCGGCCCCGGGACCGGATTGAACTCGCAGGTCAGCCCTTGCGCGAGGTGACCTCTTCGGTCAGCTGCGGGACGACCTGGAACAGGTCGCCGACGACGCCGTAGTCGACGAGGTCGAAGATCGGGGCCTCGGCGTCCTTGTTGACGGCCACGATGGTCTTCGAGGTCTGCATGCCGGCCCGGTGCTGGATGGCGCCGGAGATGCCGTTGGCGATGTAGAGCTGCGGCGAGACGGACTTGCCGGTCTGGCCGACCTGGTTGGAGTGCGGGTACCAGCCGGCGTCCACCGCGGCGCGCGAGGCGCCGACGGCCGCACCGAGCGAGTCGGCGAGGGCCTCGATGACCGAGAAGTTCTCGGCGCCGTTGACGCCGCGGCCGCCGGAGACGACGATCGCGGCCTCGGTCAGCTCGGGGCGGCCGGTCGACTCGCGCGGGGTGCGCGAGGTGACCTTGGTGCCGGTGGCGAGGGCGGAGAAGGTGACGGACAGCGCCTCGACGGCGCCCGCGGCCGGGGCGGCCTCCACGGCGGCCGAGTTCGGCTTGACCGTGATGACCGGGGTGCCCTTGGAGACGCGGGACTTGGTGGTGAAGGAGGCGGCGAACGCGGACTGCGTGGCCACCGGGCCCTCGTCGCCGGCTTCGAGGTCGACGGCGTCGGTGATGATGCCGGAGCCGATGCGGACCGCGAGGCGGGCCGCGATCTCCTTGCCCTCGGCGGAGGAGGGGACGAGCACGGCGGCCGGGGAGACGGCCTCGTACGCGGCCTGGAGCGCGTCCACCTTCGGTACGACGAGGTAGTCGGCGAACTCGGGGGCATCCGCCGTGAGGACCTTGACCGCACCGTGCTCGGCGAGGGCCGCGGCGGTGTTCTCGGCACCGGCGCCGAGGGCGACGGCGACGGGGTCGCCGATGCGGCGGGCCAGCGTCAGCAGTTCGAGGGTGGGCTTGCGGACGGCGCCGTCCACGTGGTCGACGTAGACCAGAACTTCAGCCATGGGACTTCAATCTCCTGCAAGTGCGAAGAAAAGGCGGGCAGTTGAGGGGCTCGGCGAGCCCTAAATGCGCGGTCGGCCGGGAAGGTTCCCGGGCCGGCGCCGCACTTAGATGAACTTCTGGCTCGCGAGGAACTCGGCGAGCTGCTTGCCGCCCTCGCCCTCGTCCTTGACGATCGTGCCGGCGGTGCGGGCCGGACGCTGGGCCGCGGAGTCCACCGCGGTCCAGGCGCCCTCCAGGCCGACCTCGTCGGCCTCCAGGTCCAGGTCGCCCAGGTCCAGGGACTCCACCGGCTTCTTCTTGGCGGCCATGATGCCCTTGAAGGACGGGTAGCGGGCCTCGCCCGACTGGTCCGTCACGGACACGACGGCCGGCAGGGACGCCTCAAGCTGCTCGGAGGCGGTGTCGCCGTCGCGGCGGCCCTTGACGACGCCGTCCTCGACCGAGACCTCGGAGAGCAGCGTGACCTGCGGGACGCCGAGGCGCTCCGCGAGCAGCGCCGGAAGGACGCCCATGGTGCCGTCGGTCGAGGCCATGCCGCAGATGACCAGGTCGTAGCCGGTCTTCTCGACGGCCTTGGCCAGGACCAGCGAGGTGCCGATCACGTCGGTGCCGTGCAGATCGTCGTCCTCGACGTGGACGGCCTTGTCGGCACCCATGGAGAGCGCCTTGCGCAGCGCGTCCTTGGCGTCCTCGGGGCCGACGGTCAGCACGGTGATCTCCGCGTCGTCCGCCTCGTCGGCGATCTGCAGTGCCTGCTCGACCGCGTACTCGTCGAGCTCCGAAAGGAGGCCGTCGACGTCGTCGCGGTCGACGGTCAGGTCATCGGCGAAGTGCCGGTCGCCGGTGGCGTCGGGCACGTACTTCACACAGACAACGATCCTCAAGCTCACGCCGGCTCTCCTACTGCATCGTCATTTCTGGGCTGCCTTGTTGCACGCAGCATAGGCGCCTGATGGGGCGGTTTCCGGTCGGGGCGACCGGCGCTCCGAACGAAATATTACTCGTCAGTACACCCAGCTTGTGCCCACTGAGCAAGCGCTTTGAACTGTGACGTTGCCAACGGTGAGTAATCGACGTGATCAGGGAACTTTCAGTCGCGCAGCGCGTTGAAGCGGCCCTGGTGGTAGAGGAGGGGACGGCCGGCTCCGGCCGGGTCTCCGAGGACCGCCTGGCCGAGCACGATGCGGTGGTCACCGGCCGGGATGCGGGCCACGACCTTGCACACCAGCCAAGCCAGCACGCCGTCCAGGACGGGCACGCCCTCGGGGCCTGCGCGCCAGGCGGTGTCGGGGCCGAACCGGTCGGCGCCACTGCGGGCGAAGGTGGCGGCCAGGTCCTGCTGGTGCTCGCCCAGTATGTGCACGCCGATGTGGTCGGCCTCGGCGACCACGGGCCAGCTGGAGGAACCGGTGCCGATCCCGAAGGAGAGCAACGGGGGTTCGGCGGCGACGGAGTTGAGGGAGGTGGCGGTGAAGCCGACGGGCCGGCCGGCGCGCTGGGCGGTGATCACCGCGACACCGGCGGCGTGCTGGCGGAAGACCGACCTGAGCAGTTCGGGAGAGGCGGTCTGGGCGGTACCGAGCTCGGGCGAAGCCGTCATGGAATTGTCCTTCTGCAAGAGGTGCGACAAGGGCTGCGGGTGATCAGCAGCCCGGACAGCGCGCGCTCGCGTTACGGGCGAGGTCCACATGGGCGCGTCCATAGAGAAGGAGGTCTGTCGGCACATCGTCAGACTGACGATTGAGCGCGCTCGCAGTCAAGTGCCTTCCGGGATGTGGGAGATCCCTCACTGCGCCTCCGAGGGCGTGTCCCGCACGGCCCGGCCGAGCGCGGCGATGACGTCCGCCCGGCGCGGCTGTCCGGCGGCGCGGCGCACGATGCGGCCCGCGGCGTCGAGCACGAGCACCGTCGGGGTGCGCTCGATGCCCAGGTCCCGCACGAGAACGAGCCGTTCCTCGGCGTCGATCTCCACATGGGTGACGCCGTCCACCATGGCGGCGACCTCCGCCAGGGTGCGCCGGGTCGCCCGGCAGGGCTGGCAGAAAGCGCTCGAGAACTGCACCAGCGTGGCCCGCCGGCCGAGGCCCGCACCCAACTCGCCCTCGTCGAGCCTGCGCCCGCCGTCATCACCCACGCGCCCTGCCTCCGCCCGCTCGACCGCGTCTTCACACGGCCACTACCTGCGCTCACGTACGGTTGCAGCACGCAGCGGCCCGCAATGATTCCCCCTGGGCTCCGACCTGCGAAGACGTGACGAGAATCTCCCCTGTGCACAGCGCCAGGACTGGCCAGCTCGGCTCGTATCGGGCACCATCTGCCCAAAGCCCGAAACCTACGGGCGCGTAACTTATGACTCCGGGAGCACCCTCCCCGGGCACACGAAGGGTCTCCCCTCTGATGGCAGAACTCGTCTATCGGCCGGTCATCGGCGCCGCACGCACGATGTTCAAGGCGCTCGACCTGAAGATCGACACCCAGGGTTCGGAGAACATCCCGCGCACCGGCGGGGCGGTGCTCGTCAGCAATCACATCAGCTATCTGGACTTCATCTTCACCGGGCTCGCGGCGCTGCCGCAGAAGCGCCTGGTGCGCTTCATGGCCAAGGAGTCGGTGTTCCGGCACAAGATCTCCGGGCCGCTGATGCGCGGCATGAAGCACATCCCGGTCGACCGCAAGCAGGGCGAGGACGCCTATCAGCACGCGCTGGCCTCGCTGCGCTCCGGCGAGGTGATCGGGGTGTTCCCGGAGGCGACGATCTCGCAGTCGTTCACGCTGAAGAGCTTCAAGTCGGGGGCGGCGCGCCTCGCCCAGGAGGCCGGGGTGCCGCTGATCCCGATGGCCCTGTGGGGAACGCAGCGGGTGTGGACCAAGGGGCGGCCGCGCAACTTCAAGCGCAGTCACATCCCGGTCACCATTCGCGTCGGTGAGCCCGTGGAGGCGCCCGCGGACCAGTACGCGGGCGCCATCACCCGGCGGCTGCGCGAGCGCTGCCAGGAGCTCCTGGAGGCCGCGCAGCGCGCCTACCCCGTACGCCCCAAGGACGCGAGCGACACCTGGTGGGTGCCGGCGCACCTGGGCGGCACCGCGCCGACGGCCGAGCAGGTGAAGGCCGCCGAGGCGGCCGGCTGAATCGTCACTCCTGCACGGAGGGCGCGGAGGGCGTGAGGGGTGCAGAGGCGCCGACCGGCGGGTGGACGGTGATCCGCGCCCCCGGGCTGAACTTCTCCAGGAGTTCGGCCAGTTCGGCGCCGGCCGCGACCAGGTCGCAGTGCGGGGCCATGCCCTCCAGGAGGAAGAGCGCGTCGGCCGACTGTTCGGTGAGCCGGGTGCGCACCCCCTGGCGCCAGTTCCAGCGGCGGCACGTGACGCCCTCGTCGTCGCGCCACACCACTTCGCCCGCGTCCGGGTGCTCGACGACGGGCTCGCCGCCCGCGACGGTGTGGAACAGCTCCTCGCCGCTCGCCCGCACCAGGCGCATCGAGCCCACGATGTGCCCGGTGTCCTCGCCGCCGACCGGCACGAGGTGGGCGACGCTGATCGCGTTGTACACGTCGACGAGCCGGTTGACGCGCGGCAGGCCGCCGTCGGCCAGGGCCCGCTTGGCGAGCGCCTCGGCCGAGTTGCGGGTGCGGTTGGGCTTGGAGCCGAAGGCGGTGTAGACCGCGCGCCAGGCCGCCATGTGCGGGTCCTCGTGCGGGGCCCGGCCCGCGAGGTGCTGCGCGAGGCGGCGTGCGGCGTCGTCGAGCAGGGCCGAACTCGCCGCGTCGCTGGGCGCGTTGACGAGTCCGGTGGCCTCGACGGCGACGTGGGTGAAGGCCGGTGCGAGCGTCCGGACCTCGTCGGACACGGTGAGTGCGAGCGTCATGATCGGTGGTGCCTCACAGTTCGGTCGGATAGATCGGCCACAGCGACGGCCGGTCGGGCGCGGCCTTGAGCGCGGCGACCACCGCCGGATGCGGTTCATCAAAGAGTACTGGATAGTCCACTTCGCTGAACTCTGGACGGACGGGCCAGGCGAGCCGCTCCCGATCGAGGGAGAACTGGGCGTCCACGCCGGGCGGCACGTTCCCGCGAGGGTCCTGCCGCGCCCAGGCATCGGCGCCGGGCAGCTTGAGGGCGATGAGGCCGTGCAGGGCGGGGGCGGCGCCGTCCTCGGTCAGGCGCTGGTAGCAGAACGCGGTCGGGATGCGCTCGGCGCGCAGCAGCGCGGCCAGGGCGTGCGCCTTGGCCGAGCAGATCCCGGTGCGCCGCGCGAGCACGTCGGAGGCGCGCCAGGTCACCCGGAGATCGCCCGAGTCGCTGGAGTGCGGGATCTCGTCCCGCACGTACTCGAAGGCCGCCTTGGCGTATGCGTATGCGTCGGCCTTGGCGCCCTTGAGGCGGGCTGCCGCGTTCCGCACCGTGGGGTGTTCATGGTCGACGGTCTCGTCCGCGACGAGATAGGCGGCGAGTTGGGGGTGGCGCTGGATGAGCTGCATGGCTCGCGAGCGTACGAAGGCGACCGGCCACAAGTCAATGACTTTGCGGCCGGTCGCATATGTATTCAGTCGTGGCGGCTATCGTGCCATTTCTTCCTTCAGGGCCACGAGGAAGCCGTCGACGTCGTCCTCGGTGGTGTCGAAGGAGCACATCCAGCGGACGTCGCCGGCGTTCTCGTCCCAGAAGTAGAAGCGGTAGCGCTTCTGGAGCCGCTCGCTGACGTCGTGCGGCAGGCGCGCGAACACCGCGTTGGCCTGGACCTCGTGGAGGATCTCCACGCCGTCGACCTGGCGCACGCCCTCGGCGAGGCGCTGGGCCATCGCGTTGGAGTGGCGGGCGTTGCGCAGCCACAGGTCCTTGGCGAGCAGGGCCTCCAACTGCACCGATACGAAGCGCATCTTGGAGGCGAGCTGCATGGACATCTTGCGGATGTGGTTCATCCGGCGGACCGCGTCCGGGTTGAGGACGACGATCGCCTCGCCGAACAGCATCCCGTTCTTGGTGCCGCCGAACGACAGGACGTCCACACCGGCCACGCTGGTGAACGTGCGCATCGGCACGTCGAGGGAGGCGGCCGCGTTGGATATGCGGGCCCCGTCGAGATGGACCTTCATGCCGCGCTCGTGGGCGTGGTCACAGATCGCCCGGATCTCGTCGGGCGTGTAGACCGTGCCCAGCTCGGTGTTCTGGGTGATCGAGACGACCTGCGGCATCGCACGGTGCTCGTCCTCCCAGCCCCAGGCCTGCCGGTCGATGAGCTCGGGCGTCAGCTTGCCGTCGGGCGTCGCCACGGTGAGCAGCTTGAGCCCGGCCATGCGCTCGGGTGCGCCGCCCTCGTCCACGTTGATGTGCGCGCTCTCGGCGCACACCACCGCGCCCCAGCGGTCCGTCAGCGCCTGGAGCGCGGTGACGTTGGCCCCGGTCCCGTTGAACACGGGGTAGGCCTGCGCGCCGGCGCCGAAGTGGCTGTGGATGACGCGTTGGAGGTGGTCGGTGTAGTCGTCCTCGCCGTAGGCGATCTGGTGACCGCCGTTGGCGAGGGTGAGGGCCGCGAGGATCTCGGGGTGCGCGCCGGCGTAGTTGTCGCTGGCGAAGCCGCGCACCGCCGGGTCGTGGTGCGCTCGCGCGTCCGTCCTCACGGCTTGGGGGTCAGCCACAGGCGCTGTCCGTTCACTTCCTGGGCGGGCTTGTCCCACACTCCGGCGATGGCGTCGGCCAGCTCGGTGACGTCGGTGAAGCCCGCGAACTTCGCATGGGGTCGCTCGGCGCGCATCGCGTCGTGCACCAATGCCTTGATCACCAGGATCGCAGCAGCGGCCTGCGGACCGTCGGCGCCCTCGGTGATCCCTGCCTTGCGGAACGCGTCGCCGAGGGCCAGCGTCCACGCCTCGGCGGCGGCCTTGCCCGCGTTGTAGGCGGCGTTGTTCGCGGTGGGCTTGTGCGCACCGGACTGGCTGACCAGGACGAACCGCCCCCGGTCGCTGCGCAGCAGCCCGTCGTGGAAGGCGAGCGAGGTGTGCTGCACGGTCTTGATCAGGAGCTTCTCCAGAAGGTCCCAGTCGGCGAGGTCGGTCTCGGGGAAGGAGGTGGCGCCGCGCCAGCCGCCGACGAGGTGGACGAGGCCGTCGATCCGCCCGAAGTCCTTCTGGATGCGGTCGGCCCAGTCGCGGGTTGCCTGCAGGTCGAGGAGGTCGACGGTGTCGCCGGTGACGGTGGCCCCGCCGTGCGCGTACCGCGCGGCGTCCACGGCCGAGGCCAGGCGCTCGACGTCGGCGTCGGCGCCCACGACGACCGCGCCCGCCTCGGCGAGCCGGAGCAGGGCGGCCCGGCCGGCGGGTCCCGCCGCGCCGGCCACGGCGACGACGGCGCCGTTGAGAGGTCCGTTGTTCATCTTCCTCGCCCCTTCCGAGCCTTCCGAGCCTTTGGTACGAGGGCTCACGCGGCGGCCCCGGCCGGGGCGGAAGCGGCGGTGATCCCCTTGGTGGAGGCGATCACGTTCTTCAGCTTCTTGGAGAGCGCCTCATAGAACATGCTGAGCGGAAACTCGTCCGGAAGCACGTCGTCGACGAGCTTGCGCGGCGGCTGCGTCAGGTCCAGGGCGTCGGGGCCCTTGGCCCAGCGCGATCCGGGGTGCGGGGCGAGGTAGGTGGAGACCAGCTCGTACGCGGCGAACCAGTGGACCAGCTTGGGGCGGTCGATGCCGTCGCGGTACAGCTTCTCGATCTCGGCGCACAGCTGGTTGGTGACCTGCGGGGCGCGGTCCCAGTCGATGTGCAGCTTGTTGTCGGTCCAGCGCACCACGTCGTGCTTGTGCAGGTAGGCGAAGAGGAGCTGCCCGCCGAGCCCGTCGTAATTGCGCACGCGGTCGCCGGAGACCGGGAAGCGGAACATCCGGTCGAAGAGCACGGCGTACTGGACGTCACGGCCGTGCTGGTTGCCCTCGGCCTCCAGCTTCACCGCCTCCTTGAAGGCGGTGAGGTCGCAGCGCAGCTCTTCGAGGCCGTACATCCAGAACGGCTGACGCTGCTTGATCATGAAGGGGTCGAACGGCAGGTCGCCGTGGCTGTGGGTGCGGTCGTGCACCATGTCCCACAGCACGAAGGCCTTCTCGCAGCGCTCCTGGTCGGACACCAACTCCCGGATGTCGGCGGGGAGTTCGAGACCGAGGATGTCGACGGACGCCTCGGTGACGGCGCGGAAGCGGGCCGCCTCGCGGTCGCAGAAGATGCCGCCCCAGGTGAAGCGCTCGGGGGCCTCGCGCACGGCGATGGTCTCGGGGAAGAGGACCGCGGAGTGGGTGTCGTAGCCCGCGGTGAAGTCCTCGAAGGTGATGCCGCAGAACAGCGGGTTGTCGTAGCGGGTGGCCTCCAGGTCGGCGAGCCACTCGGGCCAGACCATGCGCAGGACGACCGCTTCGAGGTTGCGGTCGGGGTTGCCGTTCTGGGTGTACATGGGGAAGAGGACCAGACGCTGGAGCCCGTCGGCACGGTCGGCCGCCGGGTGGAAGCGCATCAGCGAGTCCAGGAAGTCCGGCACGTCGAAGGCGCTGTCGGACCACTTGCGCAGGTCGTCGACGAGCGCGCGGTGGTACTCGGCGTCGTGCGGGAGCAGCGGGGAGAGCTGCTCCACGGCGGCTATCACCTGGTCGAGGGTCGCGTCGACGACCGCGCGGGACGGGGCACCCTCGGCGTCGAAGTCGATCGAGCCGTCCTTGGACTGCCAGGGCCGGATCTCCTCGACGGCATTCTTGAGCGCGGGCCATGCGGGGTGGTCGACCACCCGCAGGTCGGCTGTTGCGCCCCCCACGGCCGGGTCCTGCACAAGAATTTCCGTCATGTCACTTCCTCCACAGGAGAACCTAGCGTCAAGACACCGTATCCGCGTTCGGTTCTTCCCCTCAAGAGGAAGCACAATAAATTATCCTGCGATCTTTCAGTTGCGCCGCTCTTCTTCCTGTGTCAGGGCAATGGCACGGATATGGCTGCGGCGAGCCGGGTGAGTGCGGCCCGGCCCTCGGGGAGCACGTCGGCCAGGCCGACGAAGCCGTGGAACATCCCCGGGCAGTGGTCGTCGACGGCGGCGACCCCCGCGGCGCGCAGGGCCCGTACGTAGGCCCGCCCTTCGTCGCACAGCGGGTCGCAGCCCGCCGTGACGACGTAGGCAGGCGCCAGGCCCGCGAGGCCGGCCCGCAGCGGGGAGGCGAGCGGATGGCCGCCGTCGCCGCCCGGGCCGAGGTACTGCGCCCAGAACCAGCGCAGGTGCGCGGCGGTCAGGTAGTAGCCGTGCGCGTTGTCGTGGTACGAGGCGGTGTCACGGGAGGCGTCGAGCGCCGGGTAGAGCAGCGCCTGGAGGGCGAGCGGCGGCCCGTGGCGGTCGCGGGCGAGCAGGGCTGCCGCCGCGGCCAGGTTGCCGCCGGCGCTGTCGCCCGCCACGACGAGCGGGCCCGCCGCGCCGCCGAGGTCCCTAAGGTGCCGCCCGGCCCAGACGAGCGCCGCGTACGCGTCCTCGACGGGGGCCGGGAAGCGGGCCTCGGGCGCGAGGCGGTAGTCGACGGAGACCACGACCGCGCCCGAGGCCCGGCACAGCGCCCGGCAGGTGCGGTCGTACAGGTCGAGGCCGCCCAGGACCCAGCCCCCGCCGTGCAGGTGGACCACGGTGGGGGCGGGCCCGGACGGAGCGGGCCGGTAGACGCGGACGGGGATGTCGGGGGCGGCCTCCGGTCCCGGCACCGGGTGGTCGGCGACCGCGCCGACCGGGGGCGGCCCGCCCGGCGGGAGGGCCGCCCGGGCGAGGATGCGACGGGCCTCGGCGGCGTCGGTGACCGTGCCGCCCACGTCGGGGAAGACCGCGGCGAGCACATCGGCCCAGCGGCGGGCCGCGGGCGCGAGACGGTCGACTCCCTTGCCGTGCGGCCCCGTTACGGGCGGGGGTACGTCAGACACGGCGAGCGTCCGTCGAGAAGTGCGGGATGACCTTCTCGCCCCACTGCCGCAGCGTCTCCATGCACGCTTCCTGCGGCACGGTCCCCATCTGGATCAGGCACATGACCTCGTCCGCGCCGGCGTCCCTGAGCCGTTCCACAGAGGAGATCGCGTCGTCGGCGGTGCCGTAGGCGTGGTCGGCGTTGAAGGTGGCGGTGGAGGTGGGGCGTA
Organism: Streptomyces xanthochromogenes; assembly: GCF_014650455.1. GTDB lineage: Bacteria > Actinomycetota > Actinomycetes > Streptomycetales > Streptomycetaceae > Streptomyces > Streptomyces xanthochromogenes. Next base: position 96,252 of record NZ_BMUZ01000009.1, read on the forward strand.
CCGGGATGTGCTGCTCGTGCAGGCGGGCGACGACCTGTTCGGCGGCGACGCGCATCGCGGCGGCCTCGTCCGAGCCCTCGACGACGGCCTCGTCGGGGATGCCCGCGCCGCCGTACCAGTGTCCGATGGACTGGGCGAAGAAGCGCTGGCCGCGGATGCCGATGCGGCGGGCCCGCTCGCGGTCGTCCGAGACGATGGTCGGGCAGAGCACCGCGAAGTGGTCGTTGACGGCGGTCGAGACGAACCCTTCGCCGGTGCGGGCCGCGATCGCGCCGTCGTAGGCGCGGCGCATCGCGGCGATGGAGTCCGGCCCGGCGAAGCCCATCACCAGGGCGCCGACGCCGAGTTCGGCCGCGCGGGTCAGGGTGTCGGCGCGGCTGCACGCCAGGAACAGGGGCGGGTGGGGGGTCTGCGCGGGCCGGGGCAGGATGGGGTGCGGGGCGATGTCGATCAGCTCGCCGTGGTATTCGAGCTCCTCCTTCTGCCAGGCCGCGCCGATGATGCGCAGCGCCTCCTCCACCTCCCGCGTCGTGCGGTCCCGGTCGACGCCGCACAGCGAGGTCTCCTGCTCGGTGCCGCCGCGCCCCGCGCCGAGGTCGAGCCGGCCGCCCGAGAGCAGGTCGAGGGTGGCGGCGCGTTCGGCGACGCGGACGGGGTGGTTGAAGTTGAACGGCATGCAGACCACGCCGTGCCCGATCCGGATGGTGGAGGTGCGGGCGGCGACCCAGGTCAGGAAGATCTCCGGGGCGCTCATGTGCGCGTACCATTTCAGCGCGTGGTGCTCGACCGCCCATATGCGGTCGAAGCCCATCCGCTCGGCGTACACGGCCTGTTGAACACAGTCGTGGAACAGCCGGTGCTCGCGCTCGACGGTGGGATCCGCCAACTGCGCCTCGAAGATCACGGAGAATTTCACGGGCCCTCCAGGGGTTGTGTCCGTGTGTCCCGGTTACTTCAATTCGCCATATGACTAGTCGTCAGTTCTCCAACAAGCAAGACACGGAACGCCAGTTGCCGCCGACGGCATGGGCGGTGCTCGGGCTGCTCTCGTTTCCCGGCGAGCGGACCGGCTACGAGCTCAAGAAGTGGGCCGACGCCTCGCTGCGGTTCTTCTACTGGTCGCCCGCGATCAGCCAGATCTACGCCGAGCTGCGCCGCCTGGAGGCGCTCGGGTACGCCACCTCACGGCGCTCGGGGCCCGAGGAGCCGCGCACCAAGCGGCGGTACGCGATCAGCGAGGCGGGCCGCGACGCGCTCGCCGGGTGGGCGGACTCCCCCGAGGCGGCCGGCCCCGCGGTCCTCAAGCATCCGCTGGTGCTGCGGATCTGGCTCGGTCACCTGGCCGCGCCGGAGCGGCTGCGCGCCCTGGTCGAGGAGCATCTGGCGCGCACCGAGGTCCAGTTGGGCCAGGTCAGGGCCGCGCTCGCGCAGGCCGCGGACAACGCCGAGTGGGCACATCCACGGATCGCGCTGCGCTGGAGCGAGCTGCGCGAGCTGGCCGAGCTGGAGCTGGCCCGGGCGATGCTCGCGGACCTGGACCGCCTGACCCCGCCGCGGGAGGGAGATCCGGACAATCACGACGGCTGGCCCGGCCCGGGATGAGCCGTTGCCGCGGGGGCGTCAAGGGCTGCAGGACTCGCCCACGGGCGGGTGACGCGCGTTGGCCCGTGACGGGTGCGCACAGGTAGGACGGAGTCCCCCCGCCTCTCGTCCGCACCCCGGAGCCGCCCCCATGAGCACCCGTGCCGTCCTTGTCGCAGCCCTGATCACCGGCCTCGTCCTCGGGATCGCGTCAACCCGGGCGGACGACTCCGATGCGCCCCGCGAGCCGGGGTCCGTTGCGGTGGCGGGCCGTTAGGCTGCGGCTGCCGCGTGCGCACGGGACTGCATCGCGCGCCAATAGCGCCGTCGACGGAAGCGAGGCCTGTCTTGACGTTCCTCACCATCGGTCATCGCGGGGTCATGGGTGTCGAGCCGGAGAACACCCTGCGTTCCTTCGTCCACGCCGAACGCGTGGGCATGGACGTCATCGAACTCGATCTGCACCTGAGCAAGGACGGCGCCCTCGTCGTCATGCACGACGCCGAGGTCGACCGCACCACGGACGGGGAGGGCCCCATCGGCCAGCTGACCCTCGCCGAGCTGCGGGAGCTGGACGCGGGCCAGGGCGAACGCGTCCCCGTGTTCGAGGAAGTCCTCGACGCGGTGAAGACGCCGATCCAGGCGGAGATCAAGGACACGGCCGCGGCCCGCGCGCTCGCCGAGGTGATGCTGCGGCGGGACCTGGTGGGCCGGGTGGAGGTCCTGTCGTTCCACGACGCGGCGCTCGCCGAGATCGCCTCGCTGGTGCCGGGCGTGCGCACCGCGCTCGTCGACGACGACTGGGGCCCCGATCTCGTCGAGCGGGCCACGGCCGTCGGCGCGAAGAGCCTGGTCCTGGACATCAACCGGCTCAACCTGGCCACGGTCGCGCAGGCCCGTGCCGCCGGCCTCAAGGTGATCGGCTGGACCGTGAACACCCAGGACCATCTGCGTCTGGTGCGCGCCCTGCAGCTGGACGGCGCGACGACCGACTATCCGGAGATCCGCCGCACCGGCCGCTTCACCGCGTAGTGCGGGCCGGGCCGATTCAGCCCAACTCCTTGATGAGCAGCTCGAATTCGAGGTCGTCGCGCTGCGGCAGGCCGAAGCGCTCGTCGCCGTACGGGAAGGGCGTCATCCTTCCCGTACGGCGGTAGCCGCGCCGCTCGTAGAAGGCGATCAGCTCGTCGCGCACCGAGATCACGGTCATGTGCATCTCGGTGACACCCCACTCGGCGCGGACGATGCGCTCGGCCTCGGCGATGATCTGCTTGCCGAGACCGGCGCCCTGGAGCGCGGGAGAGACCGCGAACATGCCGAAGTAGGCGGCGTCACCGCGGTGTTCGAGCTGGCAGCAGGCGACGATCGCGCCGTCGCGCTCGACGGTGAGCAGCTTGCTGCCGGGCGTGGTGATGACCGCGCGCACGCCCTCGGGGTCGGTGCGCTGCCCTTGCAGGATGTCGGCCTCGGTGGTCCAGCCGGCGCGGCTGGAGTCCCCGCGGTAGGCCGATTCGACGAGTGGCACCAGCGCCTCGACGTCGGCTTCGGTGGCGTCCCGGTAGCTCAGCTCTCCGGCGGCGCGCCTTGCGGTGTCCATCGTTCGCTCTCCCTGCTCGTCGATTGCGCTGCGGCGGCCTCCCGAGCCTAACCCGGCCCGTTAGGGTCGCCTGTCATGGTGCATGTACTGAGCAGCCGGACCCTTCTGCGCCCCACCGACCCCGAGCGTTCGCGCGCCTTCTACGGCGAGGGCCTCGGCCTTCCCGTCTACCGCGAGTTCGGTACCGGGCCCGAACGCGGCACGGTGTACTTCCTCGGCGGCGGCTTCCTGGAGGTGTCCGGCCGCGCCGAGCGGCCGCCCGCACCGGGGCTCCAGCTGTGGCTCCAGGTCGCGGACGCGGCCGAGGCGCACGAGGAGCTGGTGGCGCGCGGGGTCGCGATCGCACGGCCGCCGGTGCGCGAGCCCTGGGGGCTGATCGAGATGTGGATCGAGGACCCGGACGGCGTGCGCATCGTCGTCGTGGAGGTCCCCGCCGACCATCCCCTGCGCTACCGCCCCTGACGCCACCGGCCCGCCGCCCTCAGCGACCCCGCCCGCACCCGCCCGACCGGCGAAGACCTCCCGCGCGCTCCCCCCGTGTGTCCCTGCGCCCGCGTATGCGGCCCCGTGCCTGGGCATCGACCTGTCGGCAGGGCGTCACACAGAGCGGGGAGGTACGCCGTGCACGGTCCGGTGCTGCCCGGATGGCTGCTCGTCGCGCTGTGCGCGGCGACGGGCTCGTACTGTCTGCTGCGGATGCGCAGCGGTTCCGCGCGGGCCCGCAGGGCGGCGGGCGGTGAGGCGGTGATGGGTTTCGGGATGGCCGCGATGGCCGTGCCGGCCGCGTTCCTCGCGCCGCCGCCGTGGATGATCGCCGGGTACGCGGTGGTGTTCGGCGGCGCCGCGCTGCGGGCGCTGTGGCTGGCCCGGGGCGGGGCACACCATCTGCACCACGTGGTGGGCTCGCTCGCGATGGTCTACATGGCGCTGGCGATGGCGCCGGCCGGCGGGGGCGGGGCGCACGCCGGGCACGCGGGCCACACGGCGGGCGGGGTGCCGGTGCTGACCGGGGTGCTGCTCCTGTACTTCGCGGGGTACGTCCTGTCGACGGGGGTGCGGTTGCTGCCCGGGGCGGCCGCAGGCGCGCCGACGGCGGCCGTGGCGTGGGGCGCGCGGCCCGAACTGGCGCTGGCCTGCCGCCTGTCGATGGGGATCGCCATGCTGGCGATGCTGATCACCGTCTGAGCGGACCCGGACACAGGGACGGGCGGGCCGGCCGTGGCGTGCGTCACTTGACGCCCTCGGACATACCTATGACGGCGGCCCCGCTCATAGGCTGAGACCATGACGGTCTCCCTCGCGTTGCTGCTGCTCGGCCTGGTGTCCGCCGTCGTCGCCCCGCGACTGCTCGCCCGCGCCGACTGGGTCGAGCGCGAGCCGGTGGTGGCGCTGTGGGTGTGGCAGTGCGTGGTGGCGGCGGTGCTGCTCTGCTTCGGGCTCGCGATGGTGTTCAGTGCCGCGTCCGCCTGGCAGACCGTCCGTGGCCAGGTGTTCGCGCCCGCGCCCCGCGCGGTCGTCGAGGCCTACGCGCTCGGACCGTACGGGCCGTGGTCGGCGGCGCTCGCCGTGGTGCTGTTCCTGGGCGGCGCCTGGACCGGGGCGATGCTCACCCGGGAGGTCCGGGAGAGTTGGGCGCGTCGGCACCGGCGCCGGGCGGACCTTCGGCTGCGCTCGCCGCTCCTGCCCGGCGAGGAGCCCTCGGGCGAGCGTCTCGTGGTCCTGGAGGCGGCCCGGCCGGATGCCTGGTGGCTGCCGGGCCAAACGCCTCAACTGGTCATCACCACGGCGGCACTTCAGCGCCTGAAAGGCCGTCAGCTCGATGCGGTGCTCGCCCATGAGCTCGGTCACGCACGGGCCCGGCACGACTGGTTGCTGCACTGTTCGGGCGCGCTCGCGCGGGGGTTCCCGCAGGTGCCGGTGTTCGCCGCGTTCCGCGACGAGATGCACCGCCTGGTGGAGCTGGCCGCCGACGACGTGGCGTCCCGGCGCTTCGGGCGCCTCACGATCGCGCTCGCGCTGGTCGAACTCAACGAGCACCGCGGGGTGTTCGGCCCCTGTCCCGCACCGGACGGCCAGCTCCCCCAGCGGGTGCACCGCCTCCTGTCGGCGGCCCCCCGCCTCCCCGCGAGCCACCGCCTGCGTCTGACGGCGTACGCGGCGCTCGTCCCGGCCGTCCCCCTGATCGTGGCCCTGGTGCCGGGTCTGCACGCGCTGGGCTAGAGCCCGCCGGCCAGGGGCGCTGGCCGTGGCGCCCCGCATCGGCTTGGATCTTCCCCATGCTCCTCACCGCCCCCGGAACCCGCACCCGCCCGTCCCTGCCACTGCGCGCGGGGATCGTCTGCGCCCTGTTCGCCGCGGCGCTGCTCGCACTGGTGGTGGCCCGGTGGGGTCCGCTGATGTGGTTGGACCGGTCGATCGCCGAGGGGCTGCACCGGCGGGCGGTCGCCGATGCCGGGCTGACCCACGCCAACCGGATCCTGACCGACTGGGTGTGGGACCCGTGGGCGATGCGCGCCCTGCTGGCGGTGGTCGTCGGGGTGCTGCTGTGGCGTGGCGAACGGCTGCTCGCGCTGTGGGTGGCGGCGACGAGCGGTCTCGGCACGGCGGTGCAGCAGGGCCTGAAGGCGGCCGTCGGGCGGGACCGGCCGCAGTGGCCGGACCCGGTGGACTCGGCCGGTTTTGCCGCGTTCCCGTCCGGCCACGCCATCGGCGTGACCGTGGCCTTCGGGCTGCTCGTGTGGGTCCTCGCGCTGCGGGGGGCGGGGCGGGGCCCGCGTACGGCGGTCCTCGTGGTGGGGGTGGTCTCCGCGCTCGGCGTGGGGTTCACCCGGCTGTTCCTGGGCGTGCACTGGTTCTCGGACGTGGTGGGCGGCTGGCTGATCGGCGTGGCCGTCGTCACCCTCAGCGCCGCGGCCCACCGCCGCTGGGCCCCGAACGGACGGGCCCTGGACCGGCGGGCCTGAGCACGCGAGGATCACGGGCATGACGATCAAGGGCGTTCTCTTCGACTTCTCCGGCACCCTCTTCCGCATCGAGCCGGTCGGCGACTGGCTCTCCGCCGTGCTCGACGCCGCCGGTATCACCCTGGACGACTCCGAACTCGCCCGCTGCGCGCGGGAGTTGGAGGAGGCCGGCGCGCTGCCGGGCGGCGCCAACCCGCTGCGGACACCGGAGCACCTGACGGAGCTGTGGGCCGAGCGCGACACGAGCGGTGAGCTGCACCGCCGGACGTACACCGGTCTCGCCCGCGAGGTGGCGCTGCCCGACGACCGCCTGTACGACCTGCTCTACGACCGCCACAAGACCCCGGCGGCCTGGCGCCCCTACCCCGACACCGAGGCGGTGCTGGCCGGGCTGCGCGAGCGCGGCATCGGGATCGGCGTGGTGAGCAACATCGGCTGGGACCTGCGGCCGGTCTTCCGGGAGCACGGCCTGGACGACTTCGTGGACACGTATGCGCTGTCCTTCGAGCACGGGGTGCAGAAGCCCGACGCGCGGCTCTTCCGGGCGGCCTGCGAAGGGCTCGGCCAGGATCCCGCCGACGTCCTGATGGTGGGTGACGACCGGCGGGCGGACGGGGGCGCGGCGGCGCTGGGATGTGCGGTGCACTTCGTGGACCATCTGCCGGCCGATCGGCGTCCGGCGGGTCTCCTGCCGGTCCTCGCGCTGGCCGGGGAAGGCCGCTGAGCCGACGAGAAGGGCTTGAAAGGGGCTACCCGTCCGAGGTGATCCCCCGCGTCACCCCGAACGAGCAGCCCACGCCCAGGTCGGGCCCCGGCAAAGGGGTACCGCCCTGCGACGGCCTGAGTATATTGGCTCCGAGCCAGTCAACGCAGGAGTTACAGCATGTCCCCGCGCAGCGCATCGGTCAATGAAGAATTGCGCAGACGTTCTCGCGAGCGGCTGCTGCAAGCCACCGTGGAGCTGGTGGCGGAACGCGGCTACGAATCGACGACTCTCGGCGACATCGCGGACCGGGCGGGCTCCGCCCGAGGGCTGGTGTCGTACTACTTCCCGGGCAAGCGCCAGCTCCTGCAGTCGGCGGTGCACCGCCTCATGCATCTGACCCTGGAGGAGGGCCTGGAGCGCGAGCCGCGGACCGCCGACGGACGCGAGCGCCTGGCCCGGGCGATCGACGCGATCCTCGGCCTCACCCATGCGCAGCCGGTTCTCATGCGGGCCCACATGGCGGGAATCCTCCAGGCGCAGGGCTTCGTGCAGTGCCCCGAGCAGCAGCGCCTGGCCGCCCTGCTGCGCGACACCGTCGAGCGGTACGGCAGCCGGGACGTGGACACCGAGTACCCGCTGTTGCGCGCCAACCTGATGGGGGCGGTGTTCGCCGCACTGCTGCCGGGCGCCCCGATGGACGCGGCCAAGCTGCGGGCCGAGCTGTTCCAGCGGTACGGGCTCGACTGGGAGCTGGGCGTTCCGCCGAAGCCCGCCCCCTGACCCGAGAAGCCCGCCCCCCTGACCCGCCGAAGCCCCGGCCGCCAAAGCCCAGTCCGGCGAAACCCGTCCCCCGACCGGCGGCGCACCCCTACCCGTCGTACGCGAGGCGGTGCCATCCTTGAAGTTCCTGCGGTCTTCCGCGGTTCTCTCCAAGGAGCGCCCGCCATGCTGCGCATCGCCGTCGTCGGGTCCGGGCCGAGCGGTGTCTACACCGCCCAGAGCCTGGTGGAGCAGAGTGCGGCCGACGAGATCCGGGTGGATGTCCTGGACCGGCTGCCGTGCCCCTACGGTCTGGTCCGCTACGGGGTGGCCCCAGACCACGAGAAGATCAAATCCCTGCAGAACAACCTGCGTGCGGTCCTGGAGGACGGCCGGATCCGCTTCCTCGGCCATGTCGAGGTGGGCCCCCGTGGTGTCCCGTCCGACGTGCTGCGGCGGCTCTACCACGCCGTGGTGTACTGCGTCGGCGCCAAGTCCGACCGGCATCTGGGCATCCCGGGCGAGGAGTTGCCGGGCAGTTTCTCGGCCACCGAGTTCGTGTCCTGGTACAGCGCGCATCCCGACAGCGACCCGGGCGCCTTCGTCCTGGGCGCCCGTTCGGCCGTCGTGATCGGCGCCGGAAACGTGGCGGTCGACGTGGCGCGCATGCTGGCCCGCGGCGCGGACGAGCTGCGGCCGACCGACGTGCCGCAGTCCGCGCTCGGCGCGCTCGCCGTCAGCCAGGTCCGCGAGGTCCACATGGCGGCCCGGCGGGGCCCCTCGCAGGCCCGCTTCACCACGAAGGAGCTGCGCGAGCTGGGCTCGCTGCCGGGTGCCGATGTCACGGTGGCCGTGGACGAGTTGGCCCGCGACCCGGACTTCGTCGACCCGGCCGCGCTGCCCGGGCCGGTGCGCCGCAATGTGGCGGTGCTGCGCGGCTGGGTCGGGCAGCCCGTGCGGCCCGGCGCCCGACGTCTGAACCTGCGGTTCTACCTGCGGCCCGTGGAGATCCTGGAGCGGGACGGCAGGGTGGGCGCGGTGCGCTTCGAGCGGACGGCACCGGACGGGAGCGGCGCGGTGCTCGGCACCGGGACGTACGAGGACATCGAGGCACATCTGGTGCTGCGGGCGGTCGGCTATCTCGGAGTGCCGCCGCAGGGCCTGCCGTTCGACCCGGTGACCGGGACGGTCCCGCACGCGGCGGGCCGGGTACTGCGCGCGGGGAAGCCGTCGCCGGGCGAGTACGTGGCCGGCTGGATCAAGCGCGGCCCGACGGGCGTGATCGGCTCCAACCGCTCCTGCGCGAAGGAGACGGTGACCTCCCTGCTGGCCGATGCCCCGCTTCTGGCCGGGCGGCCGGCGGCGGCCGAACCCCTGGACGCACTGCGGGAGTTGGGGCTGCGCCCGGTGACCTGGCAGGGCTGGCTGGCGATCGAGCGGGCCGAGGCGGAGCTCGGCCGCTCGCTCGGGCGGCGCTCGGTGAAGATCCCCGACTGGGACGGGCTCCTCGCGGCCGGGCTCGACGGGAGCTGAGTGCCGCACCCCGCGGACCCGCCGGACAGCGGGGCACGCGGTCGGACACGGCCGGCCCGGCGGCCCCGCACACGGTCGGACACGGCCGGCCCGGCGGCCCCGCCCGCGGTCAGGCCTCGTCGCCGAGGCGTTCGGCCTCACGGGCGGCCGCGTCCAGGATGCCGTCGAGCAGACCGGGGAAGAGGGCGTCGAGGTCGGCCCGGCGCAGGCCGTTCATCTTGGCGGTGCCCCGGTAGACCTGCTGGATCACACCGCTCTCGCGCAGCACGCGGAAGTGGTGGGTGGTCGTGGACTTGGTGACGGGCAGCACGAAGTACGAGCAGGAGAGCTCGTCCTCGGTGGTGGCGAGCGCCCGCACGACCCGCATCCGCATCGGGTCGGAGAGCGCGTGCAGGATGCCCTCCAGGCGGATCTCCTCGCGCGCCGGGTGGGCGAGTTCACGGGTGTTCGTCACGGTGGTCACCCGCATCATTGTACGAGAATCGTCGTAGTTTGACATCCACCGTACTACGAGAGTTATCGTACGAAGCGATCCCGGCACCGCACCGGTGCCCCGGGCCGTTTCGAGTGGAGATGCCGTGTCTGCTGCGAGTGCCCTTTTCGAGCCCTACACCCTGCGGTCCCTGACCGTCCCGAACCGGGTCTGGATGGCGCCTATGTGCCAGTACTCGGCCGAGGTCTTCGGCCCGAACGCGGGCGTGGTCAACGACTGGCACTTCGCCCACTACACGGCCCGCGCCACCGGCGGGACGGGCCTGATCCTGGTGGAGGCGACCGCCGTCAGCCCCGAGGGCCGGATCTCCCCCGCCGACCTGGGCATCTGGAACGACACCCAGGTCGCGGCGCTGCGCCGGATCACCGCGTTCCTGGAGAGCCAGGGCACCGTGCCCGGCATCCAGATCGCGCACGCCGGGCGCAAGGCGTCCACGGACCGCCCCTGGCTCGGCGGCGCGCCGCTGAAGCCGGACAGCGAGGAGGGCTGGCAGCCGCTCGCCCCGAGCCCGGTGGCCTGGGACGAGAAGCACACCGTGCCGACCGAGCTGACGATTGATCAGATCCGGGAGATCGTCGGCCAGTTCGCGGCGGCGGCCCGGCGGGCCCTGGACGCCGGATTCAAGGTCGTCGAGATCCACGGCGCGCACGGGTACCTGATCGGCCAGTTCCTCTCCCCGCACTCCAACAGGCGCACCGACGAGTACGGCGGCTCCTTCGAGAACCGCGTCCGCTTCGCCCTCGAAGTCACCGACGCGGTACGGGCGGTGTGGCCCGATGAGCTGCCGTTGTTCTTCCGCATCTCCGCCACGGACTGGCTGGAGGACGGCGGCTGGACCGCCGACGAGACGGTCCGCCTCGCCGCCCTGCTCAAGGAGCACGGCGTGGACCTGCTCGACGTGTCGACCGGCGGCAACGCCTCCGGCGTTCGCATCCCGACCGGCCCCGGCTACCAGGTGCCGTTCGCCGCGAGGGTGCACGACGAGAGCCCCCTCGCCGTCGCCGCCGTCGGCATGATCACCGAGCCGGAGCAGGCCGAGAAGATCCTCGCGAACGGCGAGGCGGACGCCGTCCTGCTGGGCCGCGAGCTCCTGCGCGATCCGTCCTGGGCCCGCCGGGCCGCCCGCGAACTCGGCGGCGAGGTGCACGTCCCGGACCAGTACCACCGCTCGGTCTGACCTGTCCGGGTCGGGCGAGACGCGTCGACTCCCTTGCGGATCACCGCACTTCGAAGGGCTCGCTCACTCCGGTGAACGGGCTCTTCGGCGTGCTGTGGCCGTGGTAGGAGATGCGGTACGTCCCCGGCCCGGCACCCTCGGGGATGTTCCAGACGACCGTGGCGACCGACGTCGCGGCGCCCGAACGGGCCCAGCGCAACACCGTCGACCAGTCGCCGTCGTCCGCCACCCGGGTCCACGACCCGCCGTCGTCCAGGCGCTCCACGAACAGGTAACTCCCGCCCCGGCGAAGGTTGTTGGAGGGGTGGGCGGCCACGAAGGAGACGGTGGCGCGGCGGCCGATCAGCGAGAAGTCCAGTACGTCGCCGAAGCATCGGCCCGGGTGCGGCGCGTCGGCGGCACGACGCCGGCGCCTCGCGCGCACCGGCACCGCGGGTTCGGGGACGCCCGGCGCCACCGGCACCCCGTCGCGCATCGCGGTGGCGAGGCCGGCCACGGTCTGGCAGAGCGCGGGCAGTTCCCAGCGTCCGAACAGGGTGCTGCCGCCCTCGTACTCCTGCGCGTCGTACTCCTCGGGCGTGGTCACGTAGTGGATGTATCCGTTGCTGTACCCGGCCACCAGGACGTCGGACAGCTCGGCGCCGACGATCGCCGCCACCGTGCGCCGCAGCCGCAGACCGGCGACGATGGTGACCTCGCCGGGGATGCCGATGAGGAACAGCGCCCCGATGCGCAGGAGTTGGACGGGCGCACGCTCCTGGATCATCGGCACGACGCGGTTGACCGGGCCTGCCGGGAGAACGAGCGCCTTGGGGTACTGGGCGTCACGCAGTGCGGGCGCGATGCGGTAGACGAGCCGCCGCGAGAGCGCGTCCCAGAGCGGGTTGGCGCCCGGCCGGAAGCCTTTGAAGCCGGGGCCGTCGACCCACGCCCCGGCGAAGGCGGCGGCCCCGCCGACGGGCGGGGACGTGCGGTGGGCGCGCCCGTCGCCGGTGAATTCGGGGCGTACGTCGACGGCTGAGAGGTGGAGGTGGGTGGCACGGAAGTCGAGCCCGCCGGACATCTCCCGGCCGCCGGACGTCCCCGTGCCGCCGGGGGTCTCCTTGTCGCCGATGAGGGTGGCCGCGGCCTCGTACTGGCGCAGGCCGATGAGGCGGGTGTTCTCGAACTGGTCGCCGGTCGGGCCGGTTCCGGGGGCCAGGCCCAGGTTCGGCGACATGTCACCGGCGTTGGTCTGCGCGAAGGCGGTCACCAACTCCGGTGCGGACGGGGCGAGATGGTCCACTCCGGCGACGGCCCGCTCCCAGTGCAGCGCCGCGTAGCCCTTGTTGTCGGAGCTGACCAGGCGGTTGCGGTTGGTCATGCTGGTGTTGTGGGTGGCGAACCAGTTCACGGCGGCGCGGAGCCGTCCGTCGCGCTCGACGGTGAGCAGGGTGGTCTCCGGGTCGACGGCGTCCGGGAAGTGGGCACGGTCGGCAGCCGGGTTGCGGTCGAAGGCGCGGCGCGAGCGGTTGACGCTGGCGTTCCTCAACTCACCCCGGGTGAGCGTCAGTCGAGCGGGGGCGAGATCGGCGATCGCCGCTCGGGCGGCCTCCGTGATGCCGTCGGTGATGGCGCGGAAGGTCTGTTCGCGGAAGCCTCCGGTGGTGCCGTTGTACAGCCGGTGGTGGAAGTAGCCGCCGGGCCCGCAGTGGGTGTGGGTGGCGGTCAGCATCACGTTGGCGGCGCCGTAGCCCTCGGGCAGCCGCCCCAGCACCTCGCGTACGACGGCGTCCGACATGAGCGGCAGTTCGCACACGACCAGGAGGAGCCGCGCCCCGCCCTCCTCGAAGGCGAAGGCGCGGGCCCGTTGGCGGGTGTGCAGACCCGCGCTCTGCTGGTCCGCCTTGCCGTAGCCGAGCAGGCCGCACTCGGCGGTCTCCCCGGTGATGTCGGCGATGCCGCGTCCGGCCCTGAATCCCATGCCGGACAGGCCTAGTTGACGTGGTCGGGGTCGGAGTCGGCGATCTGCTCGTAGAGCGGCTGGGCCTGGAACCAGCCCGCGAAGTGGCCGCCGAGCTGACCGCGGGTGTGCAGGGCCGTCTCGCGGTCGATGTGCCGGGGAGTGCCGGCGGCCATGGCGAGGAGCTGGGCCTGGCAGGAGCGTTCCATCGTGATGAACCACCACACCGCCTCGGCGACCGACCGGCCGACGGTCAGCAGCCCGTGGTTCTGCAGGATCACCGCCTTGTACGCGCCGAGCGCCGCCGCGATGCGCTTGCCCTCCTCGGCGTCGCTGACGACCCCCCGGTAGTCGCTGTAGAGGCCGTGGTCCTCGAAGAAGGCGCAGGCGTCCTGGGTGATCGGATCGAGCGGGACACCGAGCGAGGAGAACGCCTTGCCGTGCAGGGAGTGCGAGTGGGCGGCGGCCAGGGCGTCGGGGCGCGCCTGGTGCACCGCGGCGTGGATGACGAACGCGGCGCGGTTCACCGGGCGGCTGCCGTGCAGGAGGTTGCCCTCGTGGTCGACGAGGATCAGGTCGGAGGCCTTGATCCGGCTGAAGGCCATGCCGAACGGGTTCACCCAGAACCGGTCGGGGTGCTCCGGGTCGCGGACGGTGATGTGCCCCGCCACCCCCTCGGAGAAGCCGAAACGGCCGAACAGGCGGAATCCGGCGGCGAGTTGTTCCTTGCGGTAGCGCCGCTCGTCCTCGATGTCGTCGAAGACGGGCGGCATCGGCACGGTCACCCCTTCGGGCAGGGGGCCCGCCGCGTCCGCGATGACCTCGGCGGGGGCCGGGGCCGTGACGTCGTCGCTCATGCGCGTTCCTCCTGGAGTCGCCGGTCGCTGAGGGGCCGCAATCGGATACATTCACGTATCCGATACGCGCCTGGATGCTTTCCGAGGGCGTACGCGCTGTCAAGGGTCCGGGAGGCGGACGTGCCCAGGGGAACGACGAAACGGCGGCCGCAGACGCTGGCCCGGCTGCTCGAAGCCGCCCTTGAGGTGTTCGCGGAGTCGGGGTTCGGGGCGGCCAGGATCGAGGACGTGTGCCGGCGCGCGGGCTACACGCGGGGCGCCTTCTACTCCAACTTCTCCTCCAAGGAGGAGCTGTTCTTCGCGCTCTTCGACGCGCATGCGGCGCGCGAGCTGGAGCGGATCGCCCAACTGGCCGCGGACACGGACGACCGGGACCTGTCGGTGGCCCGGATCGCGGGGCTGCTCGCGCACATCGGTCCGAACGAGCGCGTCTGGTTCCTGGTGACCACCGAGTTCACCCTGTACGCGATCCGCAATCCGGGGGCGGCGGCCCGGCTCGCCGACCACGACGCCCGGCTGCGCGAGGAGGCCGCGGCCCTGCTCGCCGCCCTGCTGACCCGGGCCGGCCTGCGGCCGTGCGGGGATCTGACCGAACTCGTGCGGGCGGTGGTCGCGCTGCGTGAGGGTGCGCTCGGGCAGAGCTATGTGGAGCCGGACGTCCTGGCCCCCGGCGCGCTGGCCGAGCGGTTCCTTCCCTTCCTCGTCGAAGCCGTGACCGAGCCTCTGCCGAAACCGCTCTGAGCTGGCACTTTCCTGGATGTGGAGGCCGTTGTCAGTGGCTGGGTGCACACTGGCCACCATCCGGAACAACGGCGTTTTGGAGGGCTCGGCATGACTGAGGTATTGCTCACCGTGGGTACGCGCAAGGGGCTCTTTCTCGGCCGCAGACGTGGTGGCGGCGCCTGGGCCTTCGACGGGCCGCACTTCAACGCCCAGGCGGTGTACTCCGTCGCGATCGACACCCGGCACGGCCCCTCGCCCCGGCTCCTGGTCGGCGGGGACAGCACGCATTGGGGGCCGTCGGTGTTCCACTCCGACGACCTCGGCCGCAGCTGGACCGAGCCGAAGCGGCCGGCCGTGAAGTTCCCCGAGTTCACGGGCACGTCCCTGGAACGGGTGTGGCAGCTGCGCCCGGCGGGGCCCGAGGCACCGGGCGTGGTGTACGCGGGGACGGAGCCCGCCGCGCTGTTCCGCTCCGAGGACGGCGGCGAGAGCTTCGAGCTGGTACGCCCCCTGTGGGAGCATCCGACGCGCTCGCGCTGGGTCCCCGGCGGCGGTGGCGAGGGCCTGCACACCATCGTGACCGACCCGCGCGACCCCCGGGTCCTCACCGTCGCCGTGTCCACGGCGGGGGTGTTCCGCACCCAGGACGGCGGGGCGAGCTGGGCGCCCGCCAACAACGGGGTGGCGGCGGTCTTCCTGCCGGATCCGAACCCGGAGTTCGGCCAGTGCGTCCACAAGATCGCCCAGGACCCGGCCGACCCGGACCGCCTCTATCTGCAGAACCACTGGGGCGTCTACCGCAGCGACAACGCCGGGCAGCAGTGGACGGACATCGGCGCCGGGCTGCCCTCCACCTTCGGCTTCGCGGCCGCCACCCACCCCCGCCGTGCGGGTACGGCCTATGTCTTCCCGATCACCGCGGACTCCGACCGGGTCCCGGCGGAGAACAAGTGCCGGGTCTTCCGCACCGAGGACGCGGGCCGGAACTGGGAGCCGCTCTCGGCGGGCCTGCCGCGGGAGGCCCACTACGGCACGGTGCTGCGCGACGCGCTGTGCACCGACGACGCCGACCCGGCGGGCGTCTACTTCGGCAACCGCAACGGCGAGGTCCATGCCAGCGCCGACGACGGCGACACCTGGCGGCTGCTCGCCTCGCACCTGCCGGACGTGCTGTGTGTGCGGGCGGCGGTGATCGGTTGACCGGGGCGGCGAGGCTCGGGTGGCTGCGCCAGTAGAGTGACGGCCGTGGCAGCACGACCGTTGAAAGAGATCGTCGAGCCCGGCTGGGCGGACGCACTGGAACCCGTGGCCGGAAGGGTCGCCGCGATGGGCGACTTCCTCCGTGAGGAGATCGCGGCAGGACGTACTTACCTGCCGTCAGGAGCCCATGTCCTGCGGGCGTTTCAGCAGCCCTTCCACGAGGTGCGGGTACTGATCGTCGGCCAGGACCCGTATCCGACACCGGGCCACGCCGTGGGCCTGTCGTTCTCGGTGGCGCCCGAGGTACGGCCGCTGCCCGGCAGCCTGGAGAACATCTTCCGCGAGCTGAACTCGGACCTGGAACTGCCCAGGCCCTCCAACGGCGATCTGACGCCGTGGACGAGGCAGGGAGTGCTGTTGCTCAACAGGGCGCTGACCACGGCGCCCCGCAAGCCCGCGGCCCATCGGGGCAAGGGCTGGGAAGAGGTCACCGAGCAGGCCATCCGGGCCCTGGTCGCGCGGGGCACCGCGTTGGTCTCGGTGCTGTGGGGCAGGGACGCCCGCAATCTGCGCCCGCTGCTCGGCGACCTCCCGGCGATCGAATCCGCCCACCCCTCCCCCATGTCGGCGGACCGCGGCTTCTTCGGCTCGCGGCCTTTCAGCCGTACGAACGAACTTCTGCGACGCCAGGGTGCCGAGCCGGTCGACTGGCGGCTGCCGTGACCGACCGCGGGGCGCCCTGGGTGCTCGGGGTCGACTCGGGAGGGTCCGGTGTGCGCTTCGCGCTGCGCCGGGCCGAGCCGGGCCCGCCGGCCGGTACGATCACCTCGAAGGAACCGGTACGGACCGGCCCCGCCGGCATCGACGCAGAGCACCTACTGGCCCAACTGCTCCCGGCAGCACAGGAGTTGATGCTGCGCACCGGCGCGGACCGGATCGCGGCCGTGGCGGTCGGCGCGGCCGGAATGGCCACGCTCGGGGACGCGTTGCGGGCCGAACTGCCGGGCGCCCTGGCCGATGCGCTCGGCGTACGGGGGCTCGCCCTGGCCGCCGACGCCGTCACCGCCTACGCGGGGGCGCTCGGGCAGCGGGCCGGGGCGGTGGTGGCCGCCGGGACCGGAATGATCGCGCTCGGCACGGATCTCGCCACGTGGCGACGGGCCGACGGCTGGGGGCATCTGCTCGGCGACAGCGGAGGCGGCGCCTGGATCGGCCGGGCCGGGCTCGATGCGGCCCTGCGCGCGTACGACGGGCGACCGGGCGGCTCCGCGGCGCTGCTGGCCCGCCTGGAGGCGGCGTTCGGCGCCCCCGGCGAACTGCCCGGGCTGCTGTATCCGCGCGGCGACCGGCCGGCCGTGCTCGCCTCGTTCGCGCCGGAGGTCGCCGCCTGTGCCACGGCCGATCCGGTCGCCGCGGGCATCCTGCGGGAGGCGGCCGGGCACATCGCCGCATCCGCTGCCGCCGTCTGCCCGCCGAGCGCCGGCGATCAGCCCCAAGTGGCGCTCACCGGCGGCCTGTTGAAGCTCGGCGAGCCCCTTCTGGCACCCCTGCGCGCGGAGTTCGCGCGTCTGCTGCCGTACGCGCGCGGGATCGAGGCGGCCGGGGATCCGCTCGACGGCTCGCTGCTCATCGCGACGGCGATCGCGGGCGGCGGACTGCGACTGCCGCACGATCCGCGGATGTTGTGGATCGCAAACGGCGTGACGGATCGCGACCGAGTGAGTGGCAAGACAGATCAGGACAGTTGATCTTTATGCCACTCTCCGGGAAAATCGGGGCAGATACCGCTCAGCTGTCCCCTCCCCGAACAGCCGCCCACGCAAAACCAGTAGCATGCGACGCCATGAGCACCCCCACTGGGCCAGCATCCGGCCTGCCCGTACGAATGCCGCGACCCCGCCAGTCCGGCCGGCACCGCCGCCCGGAACCGGTGGTTGCTCCGGAGGGCGCGCCCGCGCTCGTTCTCGCCGTTCCCGGCACTCCCGGCCCCGCTGTGCGCGGCCTGGCCGAAGAAGTCATCAGCATCGCCCGCTCCGAGCTGCCCGGCCTGCACGCCCGCATCGGCTACCTGGACAGCACCGAAGCCGAGGCCGCCGAGTACCCCACGCTTGAGGCCGTTCTCGCCCACACCGCCGCCGAGCGCACCGCGCGCGTCGAGCAGGCGCGCGCGGCGGGCCGCGAGGCCGCCGAGCCCGAGGGCCCGGCCGCCGTGGTGGTCCCGCTGCTCGCGGGCCCCGACAGCGCCCTGATCCGGCGGATACGGCAGGCCGTCACGGACAGCCGTGCCGCCGCCGAGCTGACCGATGTGCTCGGCCCGCACCCGCTGCTCGCCGAGGGCCTGCACGTGCGGCTCTCCGAGGCCGGTCTGGCCCGCGCCGACCGGGCGCGACTGTTCACGGTCGCGACCGCCGCCGACGGAATCATCCTGGCGACGGTCGGTGGCGAGGAGGCCGTGCAGGCAGCCGGGATCACCGGCATGCTGCTCGCCGCTCGGCTCGCCGTGC
Source organism: Streptomyces xanthochromogenes (assembly GCF_014650455.1). Taxonomy (GTDB): domain Bacteria; phylum Actinomycetota; class Actinomycetes; order Streptomycetales; family Streptomycetaceae; genus Streptomyces; species Streptomyces xanthochromogenes. The sequence goes on from NZ_BMUZ01000009.1 coordinate 114,287, forward strand.
CGGTGATGGCCGCCGCGCTCGACCAGGAGGGTGCGATCGCGGCAATGGCCGCACAGCTGCGCGGCTCGGGCTCGGCCCAGCTGGCCGTCGCCCCGTACCTGATCGGCCCGGAGGTGGCCGACGGGCTGCTCGACGCGGCCGCCAAGGAAGCCGAGTGCTCGGTCGCCGAGGCGCTCGGCGCCTACCCGGCGATCGGCAAGCTGGTCCTGTCCCAGTACGCGGCCGCGCTCGGCATCACCGCGCAGCCGCAGGGCTCGCCGGTGCACTGACCGTACGTACGCAGCGAAGAGCGGGGCCCGCACCGGACATCCGGTGCGGGCCCCCTCGCGTCGCGGTCACCGTCAGGCGAAGACCAGGCAGGAGGCGGCGGGTGCGTCGAGGGAACCCGCCCGTGCCGGGACGCCGGTGGTCTCGTCGATGTCGAACCAGGTCACATCGCCGGAGCGCTCGTTGGAGGCGTACAGGCGGCGCCCGGAGGGGTCAAGGGTGAGATCGCGCGGCCAGTGTCCGCCGCAGTCCACGGTGGTGACGAGCCGGGCCTGTTCACCGCTCGCGTCGAGGGCGAGCACCGCGATCGAGTCGTGCCCGCGGTTGGCCGCCCACACGAAGCGCCCGTCGTGCGCGACGACGACCTCGGAGGGATACGTGTCCGCGCTCACGCCGTCCTCCACGACGCGTACCTCGTGGAGGGGCTCCAGGACGCCCGCCTCCGCGTCCCAGCGGCACACGGTGAGCGTCGGCGTCAGCTCGTTGAGGACGTAGGCGTGCCGCCCGCCGGGGTGGAAGGCGAGGTGGCGCGGGCCGCTGCCGGGCCGCAGCGCAGTCTCGGCGTGCAGGCGCAACGCGCCGGTGTCGGGGCCGAGTTCACAGACCCGTACCGAGTCGGTGCCGAGGTCGACGGTGACGACCCAGCGCCCGCCGGGAGCCGCCAGCACCTGATGCGCGTGCGGCCCGCGCTGCCGGTCGGGGTCGGGGCCCGACCCGTGGTGCGCGAGGACGGACGTGGCCGGGCCCAGGCCGCCGTCGGGGCGGACGGGCAGCACGGTGACGCTGCCGGAGGTGTAGTTGGCGGTGACCAGGTGTCCCGCGGCGAGGGTGAGATGCGTCGGGCCCGCCGCGCGCACGGGTACGGGATCGCCGAGCAGTCGGGGCGCGTCTCCCCCGATGTCGAAGGCGGCGGCCGTCCCGTCCGCGCTCTCGCCCACGGCGTAGAGCACGGCGCCGTTCTCGGAGACGGCGAGATACGACGGGTCGGCGACGGCGGACGAGGATCCGAGGGGGGTGAGCGCACCGGTTCGGGTGTCCACGGTGACCGCGGTCACCCCGTGTCCGCCCGCCGTGGTGAACGACCCGATGAACGCCCGCGCGGCCCTGTCCCTGGTCACCGTGCTACCCCTCTCCGCCTCAGTCCCCGACGACCCGGGGCCACCCCGCACACCGCTGTGCTGGGGCGACCGTAGCAGGGGGTCTGGACCAATCGGCGGGCCGAGTCGGCTCCGGGGTCAGGCCGCGGCCAGGGGCGCGCGCGGCGCGGACCGCAGCGGCGCCGCGAGTTCGCCCAGGGCGCGCTCCAGGCCGTGCAGATGGGTGAGCGCGGCCTCGGCGCCGGGGTGGTGGTGCGGGGCCGGCAGGGCGGCGAGCGCGGACCAGGCCTTGTGGCCGGGCTCCGGCGAGACCAGGGCCGCCACGGCGGCCTCCACGCGCTGGCAGGCCGCGGTGAGGCGGGCGTCGTGGGAGGCCGCCGGGTCGGCGGCCACCGCGGCCAGGCCCCGCACCTCGCGGGCGCACTCGTCGAGCAGGACCAGGACCTGGTGGGCACGGGCCCGGCGGGCCCGAAGCGGGCTGAGCGGGTGGACCAGCGGGGCGAGCGAGAGGCGCACCCGGATGAGCAGCAGCTCCAGTTCGGCGGCGCGGGGCGCCGGGTCGGCGCTCTCGTCCCCGGCGAGCCGGTGGGCGGCCGCCGCGGTGCACCGGCGGACGCAGTGCAGGGCCCGCTGGATCCACGCGTCGGTGGCGGTGTGCGTCGTGACCGGCAGCACGACGGCGACGCCGATGACCGCGCCGAGCGCACCCACCGCCGTCTCCTGGACGCGGAGCACGAGGAGCCCGGGGTGGAGCACACCGAGGAGCCCGTAGAGCAGGCCGGCCATGACGGTGACGAAGAACATCATCCAGCTGTAGCTCGGCGCGGCCGTGTAGAAGATCCCGAAGACGCACACCGCGACCAGCGCCGCGGTCGGGGCCGGCGCCCCGTGCAGCGGGATCGCGATGAGCAGTCCGGCCACGATGCCGACGACCGTGCCGAGGACCCGGCGGAACCCGCGGACCAGGGTCTCGCCGCGCGAGGCGGTGTTGACGAAGATCCACCAGGCGGCGCCGACGGCCCAGTACCAGCGGTCCTCGGAGAGCACCTGGCCCACACCGAGCGCGAAGCCGCAGGCCACGGTCGCCTGGAAGGCCTGCCGGGTGGTGTGGCGGGCAAGTCCGCGGCCGGCCAGCGGGGCCGGGGCCGCGGGCTGCGTGATGTGGCGCTCGATGCACCACAGACCGAACCTGACCGACGCCGAGGCGGCGATCGCCAGCGCGATGGCGCCGTACAGCTCGGGCAGTTGAGAGGTGACCGCGTGCAGGAACTGGGTCGCGAAGAACATCATGAAGGCGAAGATGCCGAGCGCATGTCCGCGCGGGCCCCAGCGCCTGGCGTACACCCCGGCGAAGATCACCACGAGCCAGGCGGCGTCGCGCGCCATCGGGGTGCCGTGCAGCGCGGCCGCGAGGGCGAGCACCGGGAAGCCGACGGCGGGCAGCAGCGCGGTGGTGGTGATCTGGGCGCGGACGGTGGCGTCGCCAACGGTGAACAGCGCGAGCAGCGCGGCGAGGCCGGCGGTGATCGACGCGGCGAGCGAGAGCCCGCACAGTTCGGCGGCGGTCACCGAGAGGCCCACGCCGAGCACGGCTCGCAGGGACACCCGCAGTCGCAGAAGCCCCGGGTCCGGAGCCACAAACATCCTCTTCACGGCGGTCGCCGCGCCCCCTTACGTGCAATCGGTCTCAGGCATGACAAAGGCGCCGCGGGGCCCGGACCGGCTTCGTCGCCGTCCCGCGCGCTGCGCGGCGCCATCTACCACCAGAGGAAAACACCCGGAGGGACAGTGGCTCAACCGAGCTCCGTGTCGCTGGGCCATTGGTACAGTCGATGGCCCAGTCGCAGGACCAGGAAGGAGCCAACGGGACATGACGGTGGACACACTCGACACCCGCATCCTGCGGTTGCTCATCGAGCAGCCGCGCACCAGCATCCGCGAGTACGCGCGCCTGCTGGGGATTGCCCGCGGCACGCTCCAGGCGCGGCTCGACCGGATGGAGCGGGACGGGGTGATCACCGGCACCGGCCCCATGCTCTCGCCCTCGGCCCTCGGCCACCCGGTGCTGGCCTTCGTCCACATCGAGGTGACCCAGGGGCATCTGGACGAGGTGGGTGACGCCCTCGCGGCGGTTCCCGAGATCATCGAGGCGTTCTCGATCACCGGCGGCGGCGATCTGCTGACCCGGGTCGCGGCCCGCGACAACGCCCATCTCGAAGACGTCATCCAACGCCTGATCCAGCTCCCGGGCGTCGTACGCACCCGGACCGAGGTGGCGCTGCGCGAGCGGGTGGCGCACCGGCTGCTGCCGCTCGTGGAGTCGGTGGGCCGGGCCGCCGCGAAGTGAGCGGCGCGGAACGCCGCCGACCCTTGGCATGCTGGGACACATGAGCACATCGCATAACACTTCGGTCATCTTCGATCTCGACGGCACCCTCGTGGACAGCGAGCCGAACTATTACGAAGCCGCGCGTCAGGTGCTCGCGCGCTACGGCCTGCCCGACTTCAGCTGGGAACAGCACGCCCGCTTCATCGGCATCGGCACCCGCGAGACCCTGGAGATCCTGGACCGGCAGCACACCCTGACCGGCCCGATCGAGGAGGTGCTGGCGGCCAAGAACGCCGCCTATCTGGAGCTGGCCCGGACCTCGACCGAGGTCTTCCCCGAAATGCGGGCCTTCGTGGAGCGGCTGCACGCCGACGGCGTCCGCATGGCGGTGGCCTCCGGCTCCTCGCGGTCCGCGATCGACGCGGTCCTGGCGGGGACCGGGCTCGCCTCCTTCATGGACCTCGTGGTGTCGGCGGAGGAGGTCGAGCACGGCAAGCCCGAGCCCGACGTCTTCCTGGAGGCCGCCCGGCGTCTGGGCGCCGCACCCGCCGACTGCGTGGTCCTGGAGGACGCCCCGCCCGGAGCGGCGGCCGCGCACGCCGCCGGGATGCGCTGCATCGCCGTGCCGTACCTGCCGCAGAGTTCCGGCGACCCGGCGTTCGCCACCGCCGGCCTCCTCTTCCCGGGAGGCCAGCGGGAGTTCAGCACCGAGCGGGCGTACGCGTGGATGGACGCGACCTCGACGGCCTGAGCCCATGAGCCGGATCCGGCTCAACTCCCGCTGTGCGCAAGGGACCTGATGAGCCCGCAGGTCCATGGCCTGGTGTCTCCGGCACGATTGACGGAAGGTCTGGACCAATCTACGGTGTGGGGCGCCACCCCCTCGTACCTCCTCAGGTCCCCCCACGGTCCAGGAGCCGCGCGGCCTCTTCGCGCCCGCTCCCGGAGGCAAGGAGCACAGCATGATCGGTCGTACGTTACGTCTGCTGGGAGCCGGGCTCGTCCTGGCGCTCGCCACCCAGGTCCCGGTGGCCGCGGCGCCGAGCGCACCCCAGGCGGACACCTGCGCGGTGAAGTCGAGGCCCTCGGGCAAGGTGCTCCAGGGGTACTGGGAGAACTGGGACGGCGCGTCCAACGGCGTCCATCCGCCACTGGGCTGGATTCCGATCACCGACGCGCGCATCGCCGCCCACGGCTACAACGTCATCAACGCGGCGTTCCCGGTGATCCGTTCGGACGGCACGGTGCTGTGGCAGGACGGCATGGACGCGACGGTGAAGGTCCCCACCCCCGCCGAGATGTGCCAGGCGAAGGCGTCCGGCCAGACCATTCTGATGTCGATCGGCGGGGCCGCCGCGGGCATCGACCTCAGTTCGAGCGCGGTGGCCGACCGGTTCGTGGCGTCGATCGTGCCGATCCTCAAGCAGTACAACTTCGACGGCATCGACATCGACATCGAGACCGGCCTGGTGGGCAGCGGGAACATCAACACGCTGTCGGCCTCGCAGGCCAACCTGATCCGCATCATCGACGGCGTGCTCGCCCAGATGCCGGCGGGCTTCGGCCTCACGATGGCCCCGGAGACGGCGTACGTCACCGGAGGCAGCGTGACGTACGGGTCGATCTGGGGCGCGTACCTGCCGATCGTGAAGAAGTACGCGGACAACGGCCGCCTGTGGTGGCTGAACATGCAGTACTACAACGGCAGCATGTACGGCTGCTCCGGCGACTCGTACGAGGCCGGTACGGTCGCCGGGTTCACGGCCCAGACCAACTGCCTCAACAAGGGCCTGGTCGTGCAGGGCACCACCATCAAGGTCCCCTACGACAAGCAGGTGCCCGGGCTGCCCGCTCAACCGGGCGCGGGCGGCGGCTACATGACGACAAGTCAGGTGGCGCAGGCGTGGAACACCTACGGGGGCGGGCTCAAGGGTCTGATGACGTGGTCCCTCAACTGGGACGGGTCGAAGAACTGGACGTTCGGCAACAACGTCAAGGCCCTGCAAGGGCGTTGACCGTCCGAGACGGCCACCGTCCGGGCCCCGTCCGCGCTCCAGCGGGCGGGGCTTCCGCCTGTCGGCGGCCCCCTGCGCACGCTCCGTTCATACCGCGCGCGGCCCGTGCGGCAGGAAACGCCCCACCGCCCGCCGCGCCGCGGGCAGGACACCCGGCCTCGGGCCGAGCGTGAGCACCGGCGGATCGGCGACGCGTTGCGGGGGGACGGCCGGGCGGTACCAAGTACAGGGCGCGGCCAGCGCGTTCGGCGGACTGAGCGCCTGCGCCTTCAGCGCCATGCTGACCAGCGTGAGCAGCAGATCCACGTCCGCGCCGCAGTCGAGCAGGACCGTCACCCAGGCCGAGCCGGGCTTCAGGCGGATGGCGGTGCTGTGCCGCAGCTCGGGGCGCAGCCGCTCTATCGCGGGGTGGGTGAGATGCAGGTCCGCCGCGAAGCCGGAGTGGAAGTGCACCACTTCGCACTCCGCGGCGAAGAGCGCTCGTCCGACAGCGCATCGGGGTGGTCCGGTTACCAGGTTCGGCCATGACTCCAACTGATCCATGGCGCGATGAGCCGCGGTCATGGCGCCATCCTCGCGCACACTTCACCGGCAGGACCACCCCCGTCCACCCCCGGGATGCGTCTCGTGGCCGATCCGTGCCCGGGGGTCGGCCGGGACCGTGGCCGACGTGCCCCACAGACAAGCGGAGGGACACCTTCCGAGAATCTGCACAGGGCGTGCGCGGACCCGTCACCGGGGCCGCGAGCCCGCTCCCGCGCCGCCGAAAGCGCGCGGCATTGGTGCGGGAGTGTCCCAGTTGCGAGAAGCGATTCCGGGGCCCGGGGAATTCGTCCCGTGAAGCTCGTGAAGGAAATGCCCCCGAATCATGAACGGGTCTGCACGGGACGGCAATTCAAGGCCGGAAGAAAGCCCTGTCCATCCCCCCGCCGATTGGCTGCCGCCGCCGTCGGCGTGTTTTGATCCTGGCCACTGCGGGAGCCCCGGCAAGGAGTTCCCGATAGGAAATGTCCCCATGAAAGGCAGTACTCACCATGAACAACGCTCCCCAGGTCCAGACCCTCGAGATCTCCGACGCCGACCTGGACAACGTGTCCGGCGGCCTCGTGGGCACCGCTCTCGGTAACGTGACCGGCACCGCCGACTCCGTTCTTCCGGTCTCCGGCATCGTCAACTCGGTCACCGGCCTGGTCGGTTCGACCACCGGTGTGAACACGGGTGCCGTCACGGGCCTGGCCACCGGTCTCGTCGCCGGTCTCTGAGATCGCGCACGAGCCCCGGAACCGCTCGGTTCCGGGGCTCCTTGCGAATGGTTCACGCTTTGCGGAAGTTTCGCGGGCAAGGAACGGGTAAGGAAAGAGTTCCGTGCAGTTTCGTCAGCAGGCCCTTTCCAAACTGCAGTCACCGGAGGAACTCGACCTGCCGGTGCGTTTCGCACGCCCGCAGGGACGACTCGTTCTCTTTGTCACCGTGGTCGTCATGGCCGCCGCCTCTTTCTGGGCCGTGACGGGCTCCGTTTCCTCCACGATCGACGCACCCGGCATCCTCACGCACGCCCAGGGCAGTTACGTCCTGCAGAGCCCGGTCGCGGGCCAGGTCACCGGCGTGCTCGCCAAGGAGGGCGAGAGCCTGGCCGCCGACGCCCCGCTCCTCAAGGTCCGCACCGCGCAGGGCGAGCGGATCGTCCGCGCGATCGCCGCGGGCCGCCTCACCAGCCTCGCCGCCACCATCGGCGCCGTCGTCGCCACCGGCTCGAACGTGGCGAGCGTCGAGCGGACGGGCGGCGCCGACGACCCGTTGACGGTCATGCTGTACGTGCCGGGCGACCGTGCCGCCAGCGTCCCCGTCGGCGCTCCGGTCGACCTCACCGTGCAGTCCGTGCCGGCCGACCGCTACGGAGTGCTGCGCGGCACGGTGGCCGCGGTCGGCAGAACGGCTCAGACCCCGCAGCAGATCGCCGCGTTCCTCGGTGACGGACAGCTCGCCGAGCAGTTCGCGCGGGACGGCAGGCCGGTGGGGGTCGCGGTCCGCCTGGACCGGGCGCCCGGCACGAAGTCCGGCTACCGATGGTCGTCGGCCGACGGCCCGCCCTACGCGGTCGACTCCATGACCCCGGCCACCGGCACCGTCCACCTTGCCGACCGGCGCCCCATCGATTGGCTGCTCCCGTGACCGCACCCCACGCCTCACCCCCCACCCCCCGGCTGCCGGCCGGGCACGGCCGGCGGCGCCCGGCCAACACCCCTTCGGGAGACCGCCGTTCGCGCGCGCGGCAGGCCCCGAAGGCCCGGCCAGCCAAGGTGGTGCGCAGCCCCACGGTCCTCCAGATGGAGGCCCTGGAGTGCGGCGCCGCCTCCCTCGCCATGGTGCTCGCCCACCACGGCCGCCATGTGCCCCTGGAGGAGCTGCGCATCGCCTGCGGCGTCTCGCGCGACGGCTCGCGGGCGAGCAACGTCCTGAAGGCGGCGCGCGGTTACGGGCTCACCGCCAAGGGCATGCAGATGGAGCCGGCCGCCCTCGCCGAAGTCCAGGCACCCGCCATCCTGTTCTGGGAGTTCAACCACTACGTCGTGTACGACGGCACGGGCCGTCGGCTGGGGCGGCGGGGCGTGTACGTCAACGACCCGGACAAGGGCCGCCGTTTCGTCGCGTCGGAGGACTTCGACACGAGCTTCACCGGCGTCGTCCTGGTTCTGGAACCCGGCCCGGACTTCCGGCCCGGCGGCAGGAAGCCCGGTGTCCTCGGTGCGCTGCCCGCCCGGCTGCGCGGCACCACGGGCACGATGCTGGCCGCACTGCTCGCCAGCCTGCTCCTGGTGGCCGTCGGCGCGACGCTCCCCGCGCTGAGCCGCACGTACATCGATATGTTCCTGATAGGTCATCAGACGTCCTTGCTGGGAGTCCTGTTCGCCGCGATGGGCCTGATGGTGGTGCTCACCGTGGTGCTGACCTGGCTCCAGCAGGCCAACCTGCTGCGCGGGCGGATCATCTCCTCCACGCTCACCAGCGCCCGCTTCTTCCGGCATCTGCTGCGGCTGCCGGTCACGTTCTTCGCACAGCGCAGCCCCGCCGACCTCGTGCAGCGGCTGCAGTCCAACGACGCGGTGGCCGAGACACTGGCCCGCGATCTGACGGCGGCGGCCGTGGACGGCGTCGTCGTGCTGCTCTACGCCGTCCTGCTGTGGACCTACGATCCCCAGCTCACCGTCGTCGGGGTGGGCATCGCGCTGCTCAACGTCGTCGCGATGCGCATCGTCGTACGGCTGCGGGCCACCGATACCCAGAAGCTGCGGGCCGACAGCGCCCGGCTCACCAACACCTCGTACACCGGGCTCCAGTTGATCGAGACCATGAAGGCCACCGGCGGCGAGAACGGGTACTTCCGGCGCTGGGCGGGCCAGCACGCGACCACCCTGGAGGTGCAGCAGCGGCTCGGGGTGCCGAGTGCCTGGCTCGGGGTGGTGGCGCCCGCGCTCGCCACCCTCAACAGTGCGCTGATTCTGTGGATCGGCGGGCTGCGGGCGGTGGAGGGGCACCTGTCGATCGGTCTGCTCGTCGCGTTCCAGGCCCTGGTGACGCGCTTCACCGCGCCGGTGACCCGGCTGAACGGGGTGGCAGGCCGGATCCAGGACTTCGCGGCCGATGTCGCCCGGCTCAAGGACGTCGAGAACTTCCCCGTGGACGCGCTGCACAGCCGCCCGGAGCCGCTCGCGAGCACCCGCCGCCTCAAGGGCCATGTGACGCTCGACGACATCACGTTCGGCTACAGCCCGCTCGACAAGCCCCTGCTCACCGGCTTCTCGCTGACCGTCGGGCCGGGTCAGCAGGTGGCTCTGGTCGGTGGCTCGGGAAGCGGCAAGTCGACGGTTTCCAGGCTGATTTCGGGCCTGTACTCCCCCTGGGAGGGCACCATCCGCATCGACGGCCGGCGCCTGGAGGACATCCCGCGCGGGGCGCTCGCCGCCTCCGTCTCCTTCGTCGACCAGGACGTCTTCCTCTTCGAGGGCACGGTGCGGGACAACGTGGCACTGTGGGACCCCTCGATCCCGGACGACGCCGTGGTCCTGGCGTTGCGGGACGCGGAGCTTTACGACGTGGTCGCGCGGCGGCCCGGCGGCATCCACAGCCGGGTCGAGCAGGACGGGCGCAACTTCTCCGGCGGCCAGCGCCAGCGCCTGGAGATCGCGCGGGCGCTGGTGCGCCGTCCCAGCATCCTGGTCCTCGACGAGGTCACCAGTGCCCTGGACGCGGAGACCGAGCACCTCATCATCGACAACCTGCGTCGCCGGGGCTGCGCCTGCGTCGTCATCGCGCACCGGCTGAGCACGGTCCGCGACAGCGACGAGATCGTGGTCCTCGACCACGGCACGGTCGTGGAGCGGGGCCGCCACGAGGATCTCGTCGGCGCAGCCGGGCCGTACGCCCGGCTCGTGAGGGAGCACTGAGATGAGCCCCGTACATCCCCTCGCCCAGCCGGGCACCGCCGGTCAGGACGCCGCGGTCGGCGCGCTCGGCGGCCTGGGGCAGGGCGTCGACTGCACCGGGCTGCGCGGCTTCTCCCTCGAAGGGCCGCAGGTGCTGTGGCTGGTGGTGAGCGGCGCCCTCGACCTGTTCGCGGTGGACGCGGCGGAGCAGGGCCACTGGCACTTCCTCGGCCGGCTCGAACCGGGCACCCTGCTGCTCGGCCCCGTCGAGGGCCCGCAGCACACCCTGGTCGGGCGCCCGCTGCGGGAGTGCGTGCTGCGCCGCATTCCGCTGCGCGAGCTGTACCGGCATCCGCAATCCGGCGGCCCCGAAGGCGGCCACGACGGCGGCCTCAGCCGGTACGACACCGGGGACGCGGCCCTCAGTCTCCTGGAGCACGCCTTCTCGCTCGGCGTCGGGCGGGGCCAACGGGTGTTGTTCGAAGCCCCGTTGGACGGTCGCACCCCGCTGGACGAGTCCGTGGCGGACGACGACATCCTGTGGCTTGCGGTGGCACCGGGCAGCGTGCAGTACGGGGCGGCCTTCAGCGCGGAGGCGGCCGGGGACCTGCTCGTCGACGGTGGCTTGTGGCAGGGCATGGTCAACCAGCAGTACCGGCTGCTCGCCGCGCTCGACCGCTGGATCGAGCGGGTGGAGCGTGCCCACGAGGACCGCGCGGCCGCCGGGATCAAGGCCGGTGAGGCGGTCCGCGAGGAGGCCGACCGGGCGCTGCTCAGCTCCATCGGCCGCCCCGGCAGGGCGAGTTCACGCGCGGCGGCGTCCGACGACTCGACGTACGCCGCCTGCCGCCTGGTCGCGGAGGCGGCCGGGATCACCCTCGGCGACCCGGCCCTCGGCGGCGCGGTCAGCGACCGGATCGACCCGGTCGAGCGGGTCGCCGTCGCCTCGCGCGTCCGCACCCGGCCGGTGCGGCTCGACGGCCGCTGGTGGCGCGAGGACGCCGGGCCGCTCGTCGGCCACCGCACGAGCGGCACCCCGGTCGCCCTGCTGTGGCGGCGCGGCGGCTACGAGGCGGTGCATCCGGTGTCCGGGCGGCGCACCCGGGTGGACGCGGGCAACGCCGAGGAGTTCGAGCGGCGGGCCGTGATGTTCTATCGGCCGCTGCCGGACCGCCCGCTGAGCCGGTGGGGGCTGCTCCGGTTCGGCCTGCGCGGCACCCGCCCCGACGTGCGCAGGCTGCTGCTCGCCGGTCTGGTGACGGTGGGGCTCGGCGCGCTCGTGCCGATCGCGACCGGTCAGGTGCTCGGGGTGTACGTGCCGCGGGCGCAGAACGGCCTCATCGTGCAGGTCTCGCTCGCCGTGATCGTCACCGGCGTGGTGTCGGCGGCGTTCACGCTGCTCCAGAACCTCACTGTGCTGCGCATGGAGGGCCGGATCGAGAGTACCCTTCAACCCGCCGTCTGGGACCGGCTGTTGAGGCTGCCGACCACGTTCTTCGCCGGGCGTTCCACCGGCGAGCTCGCGAGCGCCGCAATGGGCATGAGCGCGATCCGGCGGGTCCTTTCCGGGATCGGCCCGGTCGCGGTGCAGGCGGGCACGGTCGGCGCGATGAACCTGGCTCTGCTGCTGTGCTTCAGCGTGCCGCTGGCGTTGGTCGCGATCGCCCTTCTGGTCGTCATCGCCGCCGTGTTCCTCGCGCTCGGGATGTGGGAGCTGCGCTGGCAGCGCCGCCTCGTGGAGCTGGGCAACAGGCTCAACAACCAGGCGTTCCAGACCCTGCGCGGGCTGCCCAAGCTGCGGGTCGCCGCGGCCGAGAGCTTCGCGTACGGGGCGTGGGCCGGGGAGTTCGCGCGCAGCCGGGAGCTCCAGCAGCGGGCGGGCCGCATCAAGAACCTCACGGCCGTCGTCAACTCGGTCTATCTGCCGCTGTGTTCGCTGCTCCTGTTCGTCCTGCTCGCCGGTCCGGCCCGCGACTCGCTCTCGGCGAGCGCGTTCCTGACCTTCAACACGGCCGTGACGATGCTGCTCACCTCGGTCACCCAGCTGACCGGCGCGTTCATCTCGGCGGCCGCGGTGCTGCCCCTGTTCGAGCAGATCGAGCCGGTGCTCGACGAGGCCCCCGAGGTGCGCGGGACGAGCACCCAGCCCGGTGCGCTCACCGGCGAGATCGAGGCGCGGGACCTGTCGTTCCGCTACGGCGACGACGGGCCGCTCGTCCTGGACGGGGTGTCCCTGAAGGTGGCGCCCGGCGAGTTCGTGGCGATCGTCGGGCCGAGCGGCTGCGGCAAGTCGACCCTGCTGCGGCTGCTCATCGGCTTCGACGACCCGGTCTCGGGCAGCGTCCGCTACGACGGCCAGGACCTGTCGGCCCTGGACCGGGCGGCTGTGCGCCGCCAGTGCGGAGTGGTGCTGCAGAACGCCGCGCCGCTCAGCGGGTCGATCCTGGACTGCATCTGCGGGGCAGAGGTCTTCAGCCAGGAGGAAGTGTGGGAGGCCGCCGCGATGGCGGGCCTGGCCGAGGACATCAAGCGGATGCCGATGGGCCTGCACACGATGATCTCCGGGGGCGGGGCCGTCTCGGGCGGCCAGCGCCAGCGTCTGATGATCGCCCAGGCCCTGGTCCGGCGGCCCCGCGTCCTCTTCTTCGACGAGGCCACCAGCGCTCTCGACAACGAGACCCAGCGCATCGTCATCGAGAGCACCCGTACCCTCGCCGCGACCCGGGTCGTGATCGCCCACCGGCTCTCCACCGTCCTGGACGCGGACCGGGTGATCGTCATGTCGCAGGGCCGCGTGGTCCAGCAGGGCGCGCCCTGCGAACTGCTCGCCGACCCGCACGGGCGCCTGCACGAACTGGTCCGCCGGCAGCTGCGCTGAACGCCCCGCGCGGTGGCATGGTGGAGGGGGAGCACCACTTCACCGGTCCTGGAGAGCGCCATGATCAAGAAGAATGTGCCGTCCCGCCGCCGGCTCCCCGATCCGGCCGAGCGGGCCCGTACCGGCACGGGACGCGCCGCTCCGGGGAGGGTGTGAAAGCCGTGCACAGCCGCTTCGAGCCCGACCGGCAGCTGACCGTTCGCATGCTGGTCACGGTGTTCCTGCTCGGCCTCCTCTACGTGGCGTTCGTCGGGGCCCTGCTCGTCCTGCTCAAGTCGACGCTCGTGGTCGTCGTGGTGGCCGCGGCCGTGCTCGTGTCGCAGTACTGGTTCTCCGACCGGATCGCCCTGTACGCGATGCACGGCCGGGTGGTGACGCGTGAGCAGCAGCCCCAGCTGCACGGCATCGTCGACCGGCTGTGCGCCACCGCGGACATGCCGAGGCCGCAGATCGCCGTCTCGGACACGGACCTGCCCAACGCGTTCGCCACCGGCCGCAACGCCGACCACGCGGTCCTGTGCGTCACCACGGGCCTGATGCGCCGCCTGGAACCCGACGAGCTGGAAGGCGTCCTCGCGCACGAGCTGTCGCACGTGGCCCACCGCGACGTCGCGGTGATCACCGTCGCCTCGTTCCTCGGCGTCATCGCCGGGCTCATCGTCCGCTTCGCGTTCTACTCCCAGCTGTACGGGGGCCGCGGCCGGCGGGACCAGAACACCATGGCCGTGCTCGCGGCCGTCATCACGGTCTCGGCGGTGGTGTACTCGCTGAGCTTCCTCCTCATCCGGGCCCTGTCCCGGTACCGGGAACTGGCCGCCGACCGGGCCGGGGCGCTGCTCACCGGGCATCCGTCCGCCCTCGCCTCGGCCCTGACCAAGCTGGACGGCGACATCGCCCGCATCCCGAGCAAGGACCTGCGGACGGCGAGCGCGTTCAACGCCTTCTACTTCATCCCGGCGCTCGGCGACCACAGCCGCCTGGCCCGGCTCTTCTCCACCCACCCGAGCCTCGAACAGCGGCTCGACGGTTTGGCGAAGATCTCCGCCGAGCTGGGCCGCCCGGCCTGAGCACGTCCGCCGACCCCGACCGAGGACGGAGCGCATGGGCTTCCTGGACATCCTGCTCGGCCGCACCCGGCCCACCGCACCCGACCTGGACCGGCTGTTCGGGCTGCCGTCCGCCGCGGTCACCCTCCGGGCGGCCGCCGGGTTCACGCCGACGGGCCGGGGCTCGGTGTGCTTCACGTCGGTGGAGGGCTCCGCTTTCGCGGGGATGCGTCAGGACATGACGGACCTCCTGAACGCGGACACCGAACGGGCCGCGGATTCGGTGGAGTTCAGCCGTGACGGCTACGGCTATTCGTGGCTGCTGTCCCGGCGGGCCCCCGACGACCTGGCCTCGCTCGTCGGCGATCTGCACGCGGTGAACACGGCGCTGGAGGGCAGCGGCTTCGGGCCCCAACTCCTGTGCTCCCTGGCCGGGTTCGAGCACCCCGACGGTCAGTCGTTCGCCCTGGTGTACCTCTACAAGCGCGGCACCTTCTATCCGTTCGCGCCGCTGGCCGGGGAGAAGCGGGACAACGCGCTGGAGCTGCGCGTCCGGGCGGTCGTCGCGGACGACCTGCGCATCGAGGGCGACCTGTCGCGCTGGTTCCCGGTGTGGGGCGCGCCGGGCCTGTGAGACGGGCATGCCCGAAGGCCGCGATCGGGGGCGCGTTCCCGATGCGGCATGGCGACGCACCCAACAGCGCCTGGTGCGGCGGGAGTTGAACGCCGAGGCGCCGGTGCCCGTACTGGAGGGCGTTCCCGCTCCGCCCCTCCCGCACCCCGAAGGGCCTTCCGTGAGGCACGCACCGAAGCGGCGGGCGGCCCGCTGGGCCGTCTCGCTCGCGGCCGTGAGTACGGTCGTGACCACCGGCGCGGCGCTGCCCGCGAAGGGGCCAGAGCCGATCGTCGCCGCGGTGGACGACTGTGCGCGGGGCGGCGTGGACGTCACCGCGCGCAACGGGGGCGACGCCCCGTTCACCTTCCAACTGGCCGGTGTGTCGGCCTCCGTCGCGCCCGGCGGCTCGCGGACCGTCCTGGTGCCGGTCGCCGACCGGCAGAGCTACCGGTTCACCGTCCTCGGTCCCGGCGGCTTCCGCCAGGACGTCGCCGGGGTGCTGGACTGCGCCTCGCCCGCCCCGGCACCCACGGCCGGTGCGGGCCGGGCGGCGGGCGCCGATCGGGCGCCCGTCGTCCGGCCCGCCGCCCCCGCGCCCCGCGAGAGCGGCGCGGTGGCGGGCGGCCGGCGTCTCGCCTTCGCCGGGGTCACCGACCTGGACGCGCTGATCACGGGGACGGTCCTGGTGCTGCTCGGCGCGATGCTCCTCGTGGTGCGCCGGCTCGCGTGGTGAGCCGGCCCACCGGACAGCGGGGCCGCTGCGGATCAGAAGTCGGCCTGGGCCCTGACGTCGGCGCGCCCGACGGATTCCAGACCGTACATCGAGCAGTACAGCCTGCGGATGTACTCGATGTCGGGGTTGTGCCTGCGGGCCTCGCCGGCCGGATAGAGCACCGTCAGCTCGTAGGAGATCTCCTTGTTGATGCTGCCGGTCTTGTCCCGCCACTGTCCTCGGCCCTGCTGGATGGTCAGGCCGGAGGGGAAGCGCGGGGTGATCACGTCGGCGACGAACTTCATGAACTGATCGTCTGTTATGGGTGGCTCGCCGTTGTGGCGGCCTGTGCCGAAGTAGAGATGGGTCGCCAGGTAGGGGCTTCCCGTGGTGGTGGCGGCCCCTGACGTCTCCGCCTGCGTGACGGTCCTGCCGTAGGCGATCTCGGAGACCTGTCCTCCGGTGGTGAAGAGGAGAGCGACCGCCACGAGAGCGGCGGCCGCGGGCGTGGACACCCTGATGTGCAGCATGTGATCCCTGTCTGTCGGGTTCTGGTGGGGATGGTGAGGTGGTGCTGTCCTGCCGGCCCTAGCGGGCGGGGCAGTCCTGGCCGCCCGGGTGCGGGGGCACGGACTCCAGCAGGAAGGCCGCCGCGGCCCGCAGGTTCGCGGGCGCCTTCGCGCAGGTGCGCAGACGGACGGCGGTCCGGGCGAGGGTCTCGGTGGTCCGTACGGAACCGATGCTCCCGGCGCGCGGGGCGAGTTCCGCGATGAGCTCCTCGGCATCGCGCCAGGCACGGGCGCCGGTCAGCGCCGCGAGTAACTCCGCGGTGAACAGATGGCGGTAGGACGGCCCGGGGGCGGTGGCGGCCTCGTGGAGGAGCGGGATCGCCCGGTCCCAGTCGCCGAGGCGGGCCAGGACCCAGCCGTGATGGCCGATGAGCTCGGCCCGGTCTATCCACCACGCCCACGGCGGGTCCTGGGGCGAGGCGCCGTCGAGGAACCGGCTCCGGGCGCGCGCGATGAGGCGGTCCGCCTCCCGGGGCCGGTCCAGGAGGGCCTCCGCGTGCGCCCGGCGGACGAGGACGAGGGTGGCGACCAGCGTGGGCAGGGGGCGGGGCCCCGCTACGCGGGCCGCGGAGTCCAGGGCGGCCCGGGGGCGCCCGGCCCGGGTGTGCAGCATGCTGTCGTTCAGCAGCACCAAGCGGGCGGTGGCACGGTCGCCGGAGAGCTCCGCGAGGGCCAGGGCCCGGGTGTTCATGCGGTGGGCCGGGCCGTCCAGGCCCGCGTCGAAGAGGATCCAGCCGATCACTTCGCAGAGTTCGGCGAGCGCCGCGAGCGCCTCGGCGTCCCGGTCGTGCAGGGAGCCGGGGGCGGCCGCCAGTTCGGGGATGTTCCGCAGGAGGTCGCGCACGGCGGGCAGGGCCGCCGTCGCCCCGTGGGCCGCGTCCAGGGCCACCAGGTGCTCGACTGCCGTCAGGGCGAGGGGAGTCAGGGCGCCGGATGCCGTGGGGCGGGGACGGGGCGGCCCGGTCATGACGGGATTCTGTCGGGCGCGCGCACCGCCCGGCCCTGGGTGAGGGCGGTGAAGGCCGACGCCACCTGGGTCAGCCATTCCACCTCGTCACGGAAGTCGTCGTACGGCGGCCGGGCGGGGATCTCGGCGGCGTCGGCCTCTTCGTCCCGCTCGTCGGCCGGGCGGTTCAGGACGGCCCGCACTTGGAGTGCCTCGCCGAGCGGCGAGGTGGGGTCCTCGGGGAGGCCGAGCGAGCGGGCCACGCGGGAGAAGTCGGCGAGCGAGAGCGAGGTGCGCAGCATCAGTTGGCCGTCGCGTATCTCGATGACCCGCCGGTAGAGGCTGTAGTGCGGATCGCGCGGCGGGATCAGATCGCGCGCCCAGGAGCGGGGCGGGTCGAGCGCGATGTCCGGCGAGGCCTGGCAGAGCGCCCACCACAGCGGGCGCAGCCGGAGGTAGGAGCGGTAGCTGCGCAGCCAGCCCCCGGCGCGGGTGAGGTGAATGCCCCAGGACGGGATCGTCCAGCCGGTGATCTGGAGCAGGGCGCCGACGGTGCCGCACGACCACTGGATGGGGTCGAGCGCCGAGGCGTCGAAGTGCAGTTGGGTGCCGGCGATCTGGATGCTGCGGGTGACGCAGTAGACCAGGATCAGGCTGGCACCGACGGTGACCGTGCGCATGCCGACCTTGAGCCACTGCCGGTTGGCCATTTTGGTGAAGCGCAGCGACAGGCGGACCGTCTCGAACTGCCCGATGCCGCAGATGACGAGGTAGAACGACATGTACAGCGCGTACCGGGCGTCCTGGATGCTGAGCAGGATCGTGGAGGTGGCCGTCTTGGCGCTGGCGACCGGGCTGACGGCGAGGGAGGCCACGATCAGGACGCACAGCGCGGCCCCGAAGAAGAGCACCCGGCGCCGGGCCCGGCTGCGGGCCTCCTCGGGCGGGGACGACCAGTACACGAGCACGACCTGCTGGGCCGCGGTGAGGACGACGACGGCCACCTGGACGATCAGCGAGGTGATGTTGGGCAGCCCGAAGAGGTTGGAGATGTGCACCCGCAGGGCGTCCAGGTCGACCAGGAAGCTGATGCCGGAGCAGAGGAAGTAGACGCACAGCGCCCACAGCGCGACGTCGTGCTTCCGGCGCAGCAGGTCGGGCAGGCGGTAGCCGAAGGCCGCGATGCCGCCGAGCGCGCAGACCCAGGTGAGGACCCCGTTGACCGCGTTCACGACGGGTCCGCGTGGCCGACGCCGTTCTCGATGCGGGCGACGATCTCGGCTGCCTCTGCCGGGACGCCCCAAGCCGGCTCCAGCCAGCGCTTGGTGGCGCGGGCGAGGATCAGCGAGGCCATCGTCTCGGCCTCCTGCTCCTCGTCGTCGCTGTAGCGGGAACGCATCAACATGCTCTGCACCACCGCCGGTTCGACATCCGTGAACAACTGACTCGTATCACTGTGATCGAATTCCACGGAACCCCGGTGCGCGAAGGCGATATGGGAGAGTTCATGGGCGATGATGTGTTCTTTGTGTGACGCGGAGGCGGCCTTCTCGTAAGCGATGATGTCGAAATCGTCGAGTTTCAGCCACAGCCCGAAGAGATGTCGTTCCGGGAAGGGCATAGGAATCAGATGGATCGGCCGCCGGTTCTGTGCACTGAGATAGCCGTGCAGTTCATCAATGCCGCAGCCGTGCTCCATGCCCCAGTCCGCGAGCAGCGCCTCACAGGTTTGACGAACCTTTTTGAGACGGCGCCTGAGCCGACGGTCCTCCGGCGACGGTAACGCAGAGCCAGACACCTTCATCCTTAGCCTTCCACGCCTTCCACGCTGGAGAAGCAGGCTGTCGCAATGCCGATTCAACTGATTCCCGGGATTCGGGCCGGTGACCCCGGGCGGACAACGCGGCCATGATGCCACACCCTCAACTCACCCACTGTTGATGTGGCTTTCACGTACTCAGCCGAGAAAACTCAGCCGCACCTGACGGTTCGGATTGTCCTTGTTCGTGTCCACCAGGCACACCGACTGCCAGGTTCCGAGCGCGAGCCGGCCGTCGACGACGGGCAGCGTGGCGTGCGGCGGCACCAGCGCGGGCAGGACGTGGTCGCGACCGTGGCCGGGGCTGCCGTGCCGGTGCTGCCAGCGGTCGTCGGCGGGGAGCAGGGTGTGCAGGGCCGCGAGCAGGTCGTCGTCGCTGCCCGCGCCGGTCTCCAGGACGGCGATCCCCGCGGTGGCGTGCGGCACGAAGACGTGGAGCAGGCCCTCGCGGCCCGCGGCGCGCTGCCGCAGGAACTCCTCGCAGTCCCCGGTCAGATCGGTGACCGTCTCGCGGGAGCCGGTCGTGAGGTTCAGGACATGAGTGGTGAAGGTGTCGGACATGCCTCCCATCTTCCCGCCGACCCTCCGGGTACACGCGGCAGCCGCACCGATGAAGTGCCCAACGGGCAAGATCGGTCGTCCGAGGGGCGAGACGGCGTTGACCTCGTCCGGAACGGGTCGCTACGTTCACGCCATGTTGCGTACAGCACTGCTCACCACGCGCGGTCACATCGACCTGCTGCGGGTGGCGTCCGCCGCTTGTTGTTGTCGCGGCTGCTGACGTCCTCTTCCGCCCCTGCGGCGCCCGACGGCCCCTTCCCCGGCCGGTCGTGGTTCTGACGTCCTTCCCAGCACCCTCGTACGCCTCCTTCTCCGCCTGAGCCCCACTGGCCGCCCGCCGACGCGTGCGGCCGGCCGGCCGCGCCCCGCACCACCGCCCCGCACGGCCCCGCTTCGGCGTGGGCCCGCGCCGTGGTGCGGCGGCCGACGCCGCCCGGGGCCCCGGGTCCCCTCTTCTTCCGACCATGGAGCCCCCATGACCGTCGACCATGCCCCACCAGACATATCCGTCCCGTCCGAAAAAGCCGCGCCACCCGCCGGACCCGCCCTCGAACCGGTCCTTCCCGCCGCCTCCCGGCGCGGCCCGCTGCGCTCGGTGCCGCGCTGGCTGCGCCGCACCGTCGGACCGGTGACCCTGCTCGTGCTGTGGCAAGTCCTCAGCGCCACCGGGGTGTTGAGCCCCGACACGCTCGCCTCGCCCGGCACCGTGGCCCGCGCGGGAGCCGATCTGATCTCGGACGGCACCCTGCCGTCGGCGATGGCCATCTCGCTCCAGCGGGTCGCCGTCGGCCTGCTCATCGGCGGCGTGGCCGGAATCGCACTGGCCCTGGTGTCCGGGCTCTCCCGGCTCGGCGAGGACCTGATCGACGCAACCGTGCAGATGCTGCGCACCGTGCCGTGGGTCGGCCTCATCCCCCTGTTCATCATCTGGCTCGGCATCGGCGAGGCGCCGAAGGTCGCCCTGATCGCACTCGGCGTGGCCTTCCACCTCTACTTGAACGTGTACGCCGGCATCCGCGGCGTGGACGCCCAACTCGTCGAAGCAGGACAGGCGTTGGGGCTCGGCCGCTGGGGTCTGGTGCGCCACGTCGTCCTGCCGGGCGCGCTGCCCGGCGCGATGACGGGCCTGCGCTACTCGCTCGCCACCGCCTGGCTGGCCCTGGTGTTCGGTGAGTCGATCAACGCGGACGCCGGCATCGGATTCCTGATGAACCAGGCCCGCGAGTTCTTCCGCACCGATGTGATCGTCGTCTGCCTGGTGGTGTACGCCTTCCTCGGCCTGCTCGCCGACGCCGTCGTCCGCACTCTCGAAAGGCTGCTCCTGCAATGGCGACCGACCTTCACCGGCCAGTGACCACCGAGGCCACCGCCACCGAGGCCGTACGGGTCGCGGGCCTGACCCGCGCCTTCGACGGGCGCCCGGTCATCGACGGGCTCGATCTCACCCTGCGGGCAGGGGAGTTCACCGCGCTGCTCGGGCGCAGCGGCTGCGGCAAGTCCACCCTGCTCCGGGTGCTCGCCGGGCTCGACCGGGAGATCGAAGGCACGGTCCTCGTGCCCAAGCGGCGGGCCGTCGCCTTCCAGGCGCCCCGGCTGATGCCGTGGAAGCGGGTGTGGCGCAACGTCCTGCTCGGGCTGCCGGGCAAGCCCGAACGGGCCGTCGCGGAGAGCGCGTTGGAGGAGGTGGGGCTCGGCCATCGGTCGGGCGCCTGGCCCAAGACGCTGTCCGGCGGTGAGGCCCAGCGCGCCTCCCTCGCCCGGGCCCTGGTGCGCGAGCCCGATCTGCTGCTGCTCGACGAACCGTTCGGCGCCCTCGACGCGCTGACCCGGATCAAGGCACAGCACCTCGTCGCCGAGCTGTGGCAGCGGCGCGGCTGCGCGGTACTGCTCGTCACGCACGACGTGGACGAGGCGCTGCTGCTCGCCGACCGCGTGCTGGTCATGCGGGACGGCGCCATCGCCCACGACACGTCCGTCCCGCTGGACCGGCCCCGCTCGGTCGGCACTCCCGGCTTCGCGGCGCTGCGCTCCCGCCTCCTGGGCGAACTGGGCGTGGAGCAGCCCGCCGCCGCTCCTGCCTCTGCCTCTGCCTCTGCCTCTGCCTCCTGATCGCAGCACCGGAATCCACCCGCCGAACACCGGCGACCTCCGCACACGCCGCGCACACCGCACCCCTGCGAACACCGCGAAGGAAAGAACGTACTCATGCGACGCCACACCCTGCCCGTCCTGCTGCTCCTGCCGCTCACCGTGCTCCTGGCCGCGTGCGGCGGGAACTCGGCCGCCGACTCCAAGACCGGGTCCGGCTCGGGCTCCGGCTCGGTCACGCTCAACGTCGGTGACCAGAAAGGCGGTTCGGAGGCCATCTTGAAGGCGGCCGGTGAGCTCGACCACCTCGACTACAAGATCAAGTGGTCCACCTTCACCTCCGGTCCCCCGCTGCTCGAAGCGGTCAACGCCAAGGCCGTCGACATCGGCGCGGTCGGCAACACTCCCCCGGTGTTCGCCGCGGGCGCCAACTCCAAGATCAAGGTCGTGGCGGCAAGTCACGGCTCGTCCGCGGGCGAGGCGATCCTCGTTCCCTACGACTCGCCGCTGAAGAAGCCGTCCGATCTGCGCGGCAAGTCGATCGCCGTGGCCCAGGGCAGCTCCGCCCACTACCAGTTGCTCGCCTCGCTCAAGAACGCCGGGCTCGGCATCGGCGACGTCAAGCTCAACTACCTCCAGCCGGCCGACGCACTGGCCGCCTTCAACCGCGGCAAGGTCGACGCCTGGGCGGTGTGGGACCCCTACACCTCGCAGGTCCTCGGCTCGAAGAAGGGGCGCGTCCTGACCACCGGCGAGGGCCAGGTCAACGGCCTCAGCTTCCAGGTCGCCGCACCCGACGCGCTGGGCGACCCGGTCAAGGCGAAGGCGATCGGGGACTACCTCCAGCGCCTCAACCGCGCCCAGGACTGGGTGTTCAAGCACCCGGAGGCCTGGGCGAAGGTCTGGGCGAAGGAGACCGGGCTGCCCTATTCGGTGGCGCTCGACTCGGTGAAGCGCAGCAACGGCACCCGGGTCCCGGTCGCCGTGGACGCCGCCGCCATCACCTCCGAGCAGCAGATCGCCGACACCTTCGCCCAACTCAAGCTGATCCCGCGACGCTTCACGTTCAAGGACTACGTCGACACCCGCTTCAACGGCTCCCTGCCCGCCTCCACCACCGCACCCCGCTCGTACGGAAAGGCCTCCTCCTGATGACCGTCCATCTGCACTGGTTCCTGCCCACCGGCGGTGACGGCCGGACCCTGGTCGACCGGCACGCCTACACCGACGGCGGCATCAAGCGCTCGCGCATCACCCCGGTGACCGGGGTGCGGGCGCCCGACATCGAGTACCTGATCCAGATAGCCAAGGCAGCCGAGCAGTTGGGCTTCGAGGCGGTCCTCACGCCGACGGGCACCTGGTGCGAGGACGCCTGGCTGACGACGGTCGCGCTCGCCCAGCACACCGAGCGGCTGAAGTTCCTGGTCGCCTTCCGGCCCGGCGTCATCTCCCCCACGCTCGCGGCCCAGATGGCGGCGACGTACCAGCGCATCACCCGCGGCCGGCTGCTGCTCAACGTGGTGACCGGCGGCGACTCGACCGAGCAGCGGCGCTTCGGCGACCACCTCGACCACGACCGGCGCTACGCACGGACCTCGGAGTTCCTGTCCGTGGTCCGCGGAGTGTGGAGCGGGCTGCCGTACGACTTCCACGGCGAGCACTACCAGGTGGAGGGCGGTCTCACCGCGCTGCCGCCGGACCCGCGGCCGGAGATCTTCTTCGGCGGCTCCTCGCCCGCCGCCGGGCCGGTGGCCGCCGATCACGCCGATGTGTATCTGACCTGGGGCGAGCCGCCCGCCCAGGTGAAGCAGAAGATCGACTGGATCCGGGGCCTCGCGGAGGAGCGCGGGCGCACGGTGCGGTTCGGCATCCGGCTGCACACCATCTCCCGGGACTCCTCGCGCGAGGCGTGGGCCACGGCCGACCGGCTGCTCGGCGACCTCGACGCGGAGACGATCGCGGCGGCCCAGCAGGCGCTCGGCAAGAGCGAGTCGGTGGGCCAGCAGCGGATGCTCGCCCTGCACAACGGCTCGCGGGACGGCCTGGAGATCTCGCCGAACCTGTGGGCGGGCGTGGGTCTGGTGCGGGGCGGGGCGGGCACGGCACTCGTCGGCAGTCACGCGGAGGTGGCCGACCGGATCGAGGAGTACCACGACCTCGGGGTCGAGCACTTCGTCCTGTCCGGCTATCCGCACCTGGAGGAGGCGTACTGGTTCGGCGAGGGCGTGACGCCGGACCTCGCCGCGCGGGGACTGCTTCCGACCGTCCCGGCCTCCCCGCTGCTGGGGGTGCCCGCGGTCAACGGGCGGCCCGCTTCCGCGCCCGGCGGCGCCCCCCTGCTCGTGGGCGGCGGCCGCTGAGCGGACCCGGGAAGATCCCCGCACCCCGCATGGTTGGTAGAACCGTGAACGACTTCGGGGTGCGAGACGTGGACGTGGTGGTCATAGGCGCCGGGCAGGCGGGTCTGTCCGGCGCCTACCACCTGCGGCGGGCGGGCCTGGAGCCCGGCCGCGACTTCGTGGTGCTCGACCACGCGCCACGGCCGGGCGGCGCCTGGCAGTTCCGCTGGCCCTCGCTCACCTACGGCAAGGTGCACGGGATGCACGCCCTGCCGGGGATGGAACTGACGGGCGCCGACGCCGATCGCCCGTCCGCGGAGGTCATCGGCGCGTACTTCGCCGCGTACGAGGACGCCTTCGGCCTGCGGGTGCACCGGCCCGTCGACGTGCGTGCCGTACGGGAGGGCGATGCCGGCCGGCTGCTCGTCGAGACGTCGGAGGGCGACTACGCCACCCGCGCCCTGATCAACGCCACCGGCACCTGGGACCGGCCGTTCTGGCCGCGCTATCCGGGTCAAGAGACCTTCCGCGGGCGGCAGTTGCACACCGTGGACTATCCGGGCCCCGGGGAGTTCACCGGGCAGCGGGTGATCGTGGTGGGCGGCGGCGCCTCGGGCACCCAGCACCTGATGGAGATCGCCGAGGTCGCGGCGGACACGACCTGGGTGACGCGCCGGCCGCCGGTCTTCCGCGAGGGCCCCTTCGACGAGGACGCCGGGCGCGAGGCCGTCGCGATGGTCGAGGAGCGGGTGCGGCTCGGGCTGCCGCCGAGGAGCGTGGTCTCGGTGACGGGACTGCCGTTGAACGACGCGGTCCGGGCGGCGCGCGCCCGGGGCGTCCTGGACCGGCTGCCGATGTTCGACCGGATCACCGAGCGCGGGGTGGTCTGGAACGACGGGCGGAGCGTCGAGGCCGACGTCATCCTGTGGGCCACCGGGTTCCGCCCGGTCATCGATCACCTGGCCCCGCTGCGGCTGCGCGAGCCGGGCGGCGGCATCCGGATCGAGGGCACGCGGGCGGTGAAGGACGAGCGCGTCCACCTGGTCGGCTACGGCCCCTCGGCGTCGACGATCGGCGCGAACCGGGCCGGCCGGTCGGCGGTCCGGGAGATCGAGCGGCTGCTCGAACGCGGGGCGAGCCCCGAGCCGCGCCCCACGCTCAGCCCGCGCCGGCTGTCGACTTCTTCTGATTCTCGTTGAACTCCCTTACGTTCAAACGCTGTTGGGCATAGCTGTCGGTGAACCGGGTGTCTCCGGGGGCCACCGTCACGAAGTACAGCCAGTTGCCCGGGGTGGGGTTGATGGCTGCCTCGACGGCCTCCTGGCCGGGGTTGGCGATGGGGGTGGGCGGCAGGCCCTTGTGCTCGTAGGTGTTGTACGGGCTGTCGGTCCTGGTGTCGCCCGTGGTGGTGGCAAGGGTGGAGCGGTTGAGCGCGTAGTTGAGCGTCGAGTCCATCTGGAGCGGCATGCCGTGGGCCAGCCGGTTGCGGATGACCCGGGACACCTTGCCCATGTCGGCCGTGGTGTCCGCCTCGGCCTGCACGATTCCGGCGATGGTCACGATCTGATAGACCGTCAGCGCTCCGCGCCGGGCGCCCGCGGTGATCCGGTCCTGCCCGAAGCGCTTGTTGGCGGTCTCGACCATGTAGGCGAGCAGGCCGGCCGGAGTCGTGTCGTCCGTGACCGGATAGGTCGCCGGGAACAGATAGCCCTCGGGATTGCCCTTGGCCTCCGCCGGAAGCTTGAGGTCGGCGCCCGCCACGGCCTGCTTGGTGGTGCCGGGCGGCACTTCGAGGCGCTTGTCGACGGCCGCGTACACCTGGCTCGCCCGCCAGCCCTCGGGCACCAGGAGGGTGCGGGCCGGGGCGCCGGTCTCGCGCAGCACCAGGACGAGCACCACGGCGATCACCAGGAGCAGCGCGAACAGCAGCAGAAGCAGCCGACCGCGGCGGGTCGGTCGGGGGCGTCGTCGGTAAGCGGTCTCGCTCATGGCGGCACGCTACCCCCACAGATCGGACAAACAGGACATCCGACAGGCGCCGACACGCTCAGCCCCGCCCCTTGGGGAACACACGAACAGGGGATCGGGTGTTCGCCGGTACGCGTGATCGCCACCGGATTCGTTGCTCAACTCCCTTGTGGCGACGGATGCTTGTAGGGCGCAAGCGACGGGCTGCAGACCGGAGTTGCGCGGTTCCACAGCGGCGTTGTCCCGATGCCGCATCGCCTGTACAAGGAGAAAGCACCACCATGAACCTCATCACCGACCTGCTCGCCGGCGTCCTCCACTTCATCGGCTGGCTCGTCTGACGATCGTCACGCCCGGCGCCGTCGTTCCCCGTCCCACGGGAGCGGCGGCGTCGCCGTGTGTCCGAAGGCTCAGCTTCGGACGGGGGCGAGCTGGGCGTCCCTGCGGACCAGCGCCGCGTATCGGCCGTCCTGTTCGAGCAGTTCCTCGTGCGTGCCGCGCTCGGCGATCACTCCACCGTCGAGGACGACGATCTGGTCCGCGTCCCGCACGGTGGACAGGCGGTGGGCGATCGTGATGGTCGTGCGGCCTTCGGACAGCGCGTCGATGGCCTGCTGGACCGCCTGTTCGGTACGGGTGTCGAGCGCGCTGGTCGCCTCGTCGAGGATGAGGACCGGCGGGTCGCGCAGGATCGTCCGGGCGATGGCCAGGCGCTGCTTCTCGCCACCCGAGAACCGGTAGCCGCGCTCGCCGACGAGGGTGTCGTAGCCGTCCGGCAGCGAGGCGATGTGGTCGTGGATCTGGGCCGCGCGGGCGGCCGCCTCCAGCTCCTCGTCGGTGGCTTCGGGCTTGGCGAAGCGCAGGTTCTCGGCGACCGAGGCGTGGAAGAGGTACGTCTCCTGCGAGACCACGCCGACCGAGCGGGCGAGGCTGTCGAAGTCGAGCTCGCGCACATCGACGCCGTCCAGCGTCACGCGGCCGCCGGTCACGTCGTACAGACGCGGTACCAGATAGCTGAGCGTGGACTTGCCCGAGCCGGTGGGGCCGACGACCGCGAGGCTTCCGCCGGCGGGCACGGTCAGGTCGATGCCGGAGAGGGTGGGCCGCTCCTGCTTGTCGTCGTAGTGGAAGTCGACGCCCTCGAAGCGGACCGCGCCCCGCGCCTGGGGCAGGCGCACGGGCTCGGCGGGCTCGGTGATGTCCACCGGCAGGTCGAGGTACTCGAAGATCCGCTGGAAGAGGGCGAGCGAGGTCTGCATCTGGACGCCGGTGGACAGCAGGCTCACGGCGGGCCGGAACAGGCCCTGCTGCAGCGAGACGAAGGCGACCAGGGTGCCGATGGAGACGGAGGGGCCACCGGTCTGCAGGGCGAGCCCGGCCGCCCAGTAGATGACGGCGGGCATGGCGGCCATGACGATGCCGATGGTGGACATGCGCCAGCGCCCGGCCATGTTGGAGCGCACTTCGAGGTCCACCAGGCGCTCGGACTCGTCGGCGAAGTTCCGGGTCAGCGAGTCGGCGCGGCCCATGGTGCGGCCGAGCAGGATGCCGCTGACCGAGAGCGATTCGGTCACCTCGGCGGCCATCGCGGCCATCTGCTTCTGGCGCTGGGTGGTGATCTTCTTGCGTTCGCGGCCCACTCTTCGGCTGATCCACACGAAGACGGGGAGCAGGAGCAGCGAGACGCAGGTCAGGCGCCAGTCGAGCGCGAGCATCGCGACGACGGAGGCGACCACGGCGGTGAGGTTGGAGACCAGCGAGGTGGCGGTGGAGGTCACGGTCGCCTGCATGCCGCCGATGTCGTTGGCGATCCGGGACTGCACCTCACCGGTGCGCGTACGCGTGAAGAACGCGAGCGGCATCCGCTGGAGCTGGGCGTAGACGCCGGTGCGCAGGTCGTGCATGACGCGCTGGCCGACGGTGGTGCTGATGAGCGTCTGGAGCACGCCGAAGACGCTGTTGACGACCGCGGTGGCGATCATGCCGAGGGCGAGCAGGCTCAGCAGGCCCGTGCGGTTCTGCGGGATGGCCACGTCGAGGATCTCGCGCAGCAGGAACGGCGAGGCGACCGAGACGAGCGAGGAGGCGGCGACGAGCAGCCCGACCACGGCCAGCCTGCCGCGATAGGGGCGGAAGAGGCCGAGGATGCGGCGGATCTGCGCCGGCTCCTGCGGCTCGGAGCCGCGGGGCGGGGGTGTCCAGGTGGATTGTTCGGGGCGCATGGGCTCCTTCGACAGGTGTGAGGGCGTCCGCCCGGGGGCGGCGCGACGACGACTTCGAGAGCATAGCTCATTGTTACCTATACTCACAATGAACCAGGTCCTGTTATTGTTCCCGTATGCAGCCACACATTTCCCGGGCCCCCGACGCCGACGGCCTCCTGGCCGAGCAGTTGCTGCGGCTGACCCGCCGACTGCACCGGATCCAGAAGCAGCACCTGGAGCCGGTGGGCATCACGCCCGCGCAGTCCCGGCTGCTGCGCACCCTCGCGCACTGGAGCGAGCCGCCGCGCATGGCCGACCTGGCCGCGCGCCTGGAGGTCGTGCCGCGCGCCGTGACCACCCTGGTCGACGCCCTGGAGGAGAGCGGTGACGTGCGGCGGGTGCCCGATCCCACCAACCGCCGGGTCATCCGCATCGAGCTCACGGAGGCGGGGCGCGCCACGCTGCGCGCGCTGCGCAGCGCGCGCCGGGGCGCCGCGGAGGAGATCCTGGCTCCATTGGACGCCGACCAGCGCGAGGTGCTCGGCGGACTGCTGACGGCTCTGGTGGACGGATCGCCGGAGCGCCGCTGCTGACGGACCCGAGGAGGCCGTGGTCATGCCGCTGCTGGAGCCCGATCCGCGAAGCCTGCGCCCGACGGGGCGCCGCGCCCCCTCATCCGACCGGGTCCCCGACGCCCTCGCGGCCGGTACCCCGGAGCCGCTGCGCTCGGAGCTGATCGCGCTGCTCGGCGCGGACAAGGTGTGCTGGAAGGTCTCCGACCTGGTGCGCTACGCCTCGGACGCCAGCCCGTACCGCTTCGTGCCGCGGGCGGTCGTCGTCGCCGAGAACATCGACGACATCTCCGCGATCCTGTCGTACGCCCACGGCAAGGGCCGCGAGGTCGTCTTCCGGGCGGCGGGCACCAGCCTGAACGGACAGGCACAGGGCGAGGACATCCTGGTCGACGTGCGCCGGCACTGGGCGGGCATCGAGGTGCTCGACGACGGGCTGCGGGCCCGGGTGCTCCCGGGGACCACCGTCGTCCGCGCCAATGCCGCCCTCGCCCGGCACGGCCGCGTGCTCGGGCCCGACCCGGCCAGTGCCATCGCCTGCACGGTCGGCGGTGTCGTCGCCAACAACGCCTCGGGCATGACGGCCGGCACCACCCGCAACTCCTACCGCACGGTCTCCTCGCTCACCTTCGTCCTGCCGAGCGGCACGGTCGTCGACACCGGGGACCCGAGGGCCGACGAGGACCTCGCGCATGCCGAACCCCGGCTCTGCGCGGGCCTGTTGGAGCTCAAGGAGGAGATCGAGGCGGACCGGGAGCTGACCGCCCGTATCCGCGCCAAGTACACGATCAAGAACACCAACGGCTACCGTCTGGACGCCTTCCTCGACGGGGCGACGCCGGTCGAGATCCTGCGGGGGCTGATGGTCGGTTCCGAGGGCACCTTCGGCTTCATCTCGGAGGTCGTCTTCGACACGCTGCCGCTCGATCGCCTGGTCTCCACCGCGCTGCTCTTCTTCCCCTCGCTGCCCGCCGCGGCGGGGGCCGTGCCGCTGTTCAACGAGGCGGGCGCGATCGCCGTCGAGCTGATGGACGGCAATACGCTGCGGGCCTCCGTCAGCGTCAAGGGGGTGCCCGCCGACTGGGCCGACCTGCCCAAGGACACCACGGCGCTCCTGGTGGAGTTCCGGGCGCCGTCGGCGGCGGCCCAGGAGGCGTACGAGCGGGCCGCGGGCGAGGTGCTCTCGGGGCTCGAACTGGTCGCGCCCGTCGCCTCGGTGACCAATGCGTTCACCCGGGACCCGTGGACGATCGCCGGTTACTGGAAGGCCCGCAAGGCGTTCGTGACGGCGGTCGGCGGGACGCGCCCCTCCGGTACGACGCTGATCACCGAGGACTTCGCGGTGCCGCCGTCGAGCCTGTCCGAGGCGTGCGCGGCCCTGCTCGAACTCCAGGCGCGGCACGGCTTCGACGCCGCGGTCGCCGGTCACGCCGCGCACGGCAACCTGCACTTCCTGCTGGCCTTCGACGCCTCCCGGCCGTCCGACGTGGACCGCTACGCCGCGTTCATGGACGAGTTCTGCCGCCTCACCGTGGAGCGCTTCGACGGATCGCTCAAGGCCGAGCACGCCACGGGCCGCAACATCGCCCCGTTCCTGGAGCTGGAGTGGGGCCCGAAGGCGACCGGGCTGATGTGGCGCACCAAGCAGGTCATCGACCCGGACGGGGTGCTCGCGCCGCGCATCGTGCTGGACCGTGACCCGCGGGCCCACCTGCGCGGCCTGAAGACCATCCCGAAGGTGGAGCTGGTGGCCGACCCCTGCATCGAGTGCGGCTTCTGCGAGCCGACGTGCCCGAGCAAGGACCTGACCACCACTCCGCGCCAACGGATCGTGCTGCGCCGGGAGATGATGCGCCAGCCGGATGCCTCGCCCGTGGAGTCCGCGCTGCTCGACTCGTACGGCTACGACGCGGTCGACACCTGCGCCGGGGACTCGACGTGCGCCCTCGACTGCCCGGTCGGCATCGACACCGGCGCCCTGATGAAGGACTTCCGGCACCAGCGGCACAGCGCGCGCGAGGAACGCGCCGCGGCGCTCGCCGCCCGGAACTTCAAGGCCGTCGAGGTGTCCGCGCGGCTCGCGGTCGCGGCGGCCGACAAGATCGGCGACCGGCTCCTGGAGCGCGTCACCGGCCTCGCCCGCAAGGCCGTGCGCCCCGATCTCGTTCCGGAGTGGCTGCCGCAGATTCCCGGCGCGGCGAGCGCCACGCTCCCGCGCACCGCGCGGGTCGGCGCCGCGGCGGTCTACTTCCCGGCGTGCGTCAACCGCATCTTCGGCGAGCCCGACGGCTTTCGCGGGCCCTCGCTGCCCGAGGCCCTGGTGGCGGTCTCCGAACGGGCCGGGCGGCCGGTGTGGATCCCGGACGATGTGGCGGGCACCTGCTGCGCCACGATCTGGCACTCCAAGGGGTACACCGAGGGCAACGCGGTGATGGCCAACCGCATCGTCGAGGCCGCCTGGGGCTGGACCGCCGGCGGGCGGCTCCCGCTGGTGGTCGACGCCTCGTCGTGCACGCTCGGCATCGCGCACGAGGTGGTGCCCCATCTCAGCGACGACAACCGGGAGCTGCACCGCGAGCTGACGGTCCTCGACTCGGTCGTCTGGGCCGCCGAGGAACTCCTCCCCCGGCTCACCGTCCTGCGCACCGCGCGCTCGGCCGTCCTCCATCCCACCTGTTCCATGCGGCACTTGGGGGACGAGGCACAGCTGCGGGCCGTCGCGGCGGCCTGTGCGGACGAGGTCGTCGTTCCGGACGACGCGGGATGCTGCGCGTTCGCCGGAGACCGCGGGATGCTGCATCCGGAGCTGACGGCGTCGGCCACCGCCCGCGAGGCCACGGAGGTGCGGGCGCGGCCCTACGAGGCACATCTGTCGGCGAACCGGATGTGCGAAGTGGGTCTCGAACGCGGTACCGGCCGCCGGTACTACTCCGTGATCCTGGAGCTCGAACGGGCCACGCGCCCCGGGCCGGAGTACCTCCGCCGGAGCTGAGCACCGGCACACGGGACGGGCTCCGGCGGCGACACGCGCGCCCCCGTCCCCTGATGGAACGTCACCAAGCCTTCCTGGGCCGGTATCAAGAGACCGGCGGGGCTCTTGCGCACAGCCGGACCTTCCTTCAAGGTCGCTACCTAGGTTCGGCAAAGGTCGCGCAAATCTCCGCCCATGGAAATCCTGTCGATCACCAGGAGGCTCGATGAACGACGCAGTACCGGAGCACCAGGACGTCAGCCGGCGCTCCGTTCTGTGGACCGCGGGGGCGGCCGGCGCCGGGCTCGGGCTCGGGGCGTTCGGCGGCACCGCCGAGGCGGCGCAGCAGCCGGAGGAACGGGCGGCGGGGGGAACCGCCGCCAAGGAACCCCCGCGTCAGGGCAGAACCATGATCGGGGTGCCGTTCCAGCGGCGCTCGACCGTGCGGGTCGCGCTGATCGGCCTCGGCAATCGCGGGGCCGCGATGGCCGAGCTGTATCTCGCCGTGCCGGGCGTCCAGGTGGTGGCGCTCTGCGATCCCGTGAAGGCGAAGGCCGAGCGGGTGGCCGCCAAGGTGACCGCCGCCGGGCAGCCCGCGCCGGCCGTCTACGTCCACGGCGACCACGACTACGAGCAGCTCCTGCGGCGCGGCGACGTGGACTTCGCCCATGTGGCGACGCCTTGGGACTCGCACTTCGAGATCGCCAAGTCGGCCCTCCTGAACGGGGTTCACGTCGGCGTCGAGTGTCCGGCCGCGCTCCAGCTGGACCAGCTGTGGGCCCTGGTGGACCTCTCCGAGCGGACCCGCAGACACTGCATGCAGTTGGAGAACTGCTGCTACGGGCGCAACGAGATGCGGGTGCTGCGCATGGCGCACGCGGGCAAGTTCGGGGACCTGCTGCACGGCGCGGGCGCCTACAACCACGACCTGCGCTCGCTGATGTTCGACCCCGCCTACTACGAGGGCCCCTGGCGCAGGCTCTGGCACACCCGCCTGCGCGGCGACCTGTACCCCAACCACGGCTTCGGCCCGGTCGCCAACTACATGGACCTCA
Source organism: Streptomyces xanthochromogenes (assembly GCF_014650455.1). GTDB lineage: Bacteria > Actinomycetota > Actinomycetes > Streptomycetales > Streptomycetaceae > Streptomyces > Streptomyces xanthochromogenes. The sequence goes on from NZ_BMUZ01000009.1 coordinate 146,763, forward strand.
ACCGGGGCGACCGCGCGGTGAGCATCGTCAGTGTCGGCTCCCCCTCGCTCGGCCTTTCCCGCTACCGGGAGGCGAACATGCCTGCCGGTGACCCGAGTTGGAAGGAGTCGTACATCGGGAGCGATCGCACCATCAGCCTGGTGCAGACCGCCAGGGGCCGGGTGATCCGGCTGGAGCACGATGTGTCGACGCCCCATCCCTACAGCCGGATCAACAGCCTCGGTGGCACCAAGGGCCTCTTCGAGGACTACCCGGAGCGGATCTACATCGAGCCGGACCACAAGAACGACGAGTGGGGTGACTTCTCGGCGTACGCGGAGTGGGACCACTGGCTCTGGAAGGAGCACGCCAACCCGCCCGGCGCGCACGGGGGAATGGACTACATGCTGGTGTTCCGCCTGATGCAGTGCATGCGCCTGGGCCTCGTGCCGGACTTCGACGTGTACGACGCGGCGACCTGGACCTCGCCGGTCCCGCTGAGCCATCTGTCGATCAAGCAGCGCGGACTGCCGCAGCAGATCCCGGACTTCACCCGGGGCGAGTGGCGCACGTCGCGTCCCGGCATGGACTCCGAGAAGCCCGCCGACGCGTGAGGGCCGGTGCTCCCGGCCTCGTGCGGCCGGGAGCACCGGGGGGGGTTCAACAGTGCCGGACGTCTTCGGTCAGGGTGCCCTGGACGGTCTTCAGGCTGCGGTCGTAGCAGCCGTCCGAGCCGTACAGGCGGTAGCGCTCGGCGGAGGTGCCGGTCGCGTGCCGCTGCTCGCGCGGCACGTTCATCGTCCAGGAAGCGTCGCCCCGGTAGGTGTCGTCGAGGTGCGAGAACGCGGTGGGCCGGGCGCCGCGCAGGGTGATCGAGTCCGCGCGGTCGCCGAGCGTGATGGCGGTGCGCAGCCGGCCGTCCGCGCCGATGGTCGTGGTGCCGTCCATCGTGTACGTACGGTTGTCGCGCGCCGTCACCGAGGGGCCGCGTCCGGACGTCGTCACGCTTTGGTCGTCGCGCCAACTCCCCTTCAGCGCATCGTTGTTCTCGCCCTCGGTCCAGCGGTGCACCGAGTCGGCCGACACGGAGCGGGTCACGGTGGTGGTGACGCGGCCGTGCGAGGTGTCGAGGTACCCGGCGGTCGTGAGGCGGTGCTCACTCCTGGCGTCGAGCCGCAGCTCGGGTGAACCCGGCTGGTACGTGGTGGAGTCGACCGGGGTCGACTCCTCGTGCCGGGTCAGCCCGCCGGTGACGACCTTGCTCCCCCGGTCCTGCCAGATGAGGAGATTGGTGGGCGTGGACCAGCCGTCCTGGCCCGCGGGCACCCCGGCGACGGCCACCTCGACCTGGTGCGGGCGGCCGTCGTTGAGCAACGCGGCGTACGGCGTCAGGTCGTACTCGACGGGCTTGACGTCGAAGGCGCGGGGCGCGGGCACGACGTACCAGAGAGACGGGTTAGCTGAAAGCATGGGAGCACGTATGACCTGCGGTTTCACAGTGACCTCTCGGGAAATCACCACACCTGGTGTGCCCGGAGTAGCCCCAGGTCACCCCGTGGGCTCCCCCATCTCGCGCACCGCCAGGTGCCCGGGAGTGCCCGGAATCCGACGGTGCGTCAGAACCAAGGGGGGCGCCCTCATACAGCCCTGATGCGACCTCGGCCCCCGGACGATGCGGGGCTGATCGACCTCGACAGCAGCCTTGGCGACAGCGGCGCCCACGGGGAGACGGAGGCGGACCGCCTGTTCCTTCACGTCCGCCCACTGCAACTCCCCTATGGCCGGGTGCACCCGGGTTGAGCGCGACGGGGAGCTCTCGCTCCCCGTCGAGGTACGCCATCGGGCGCGGAGCTCCGCGGCCATTGTGGATGCGGGCCCGGGACCATCTGCGCTCGATCCGAGCGTGGGCCAGCGGGGCCGGGCAGGATCCGGTCATGCCTCCAGAGTGCGGGCGCGGGCCCCTGGCCGCCGCGTACTCTCGACTCACGTAGTCCGGACCGGTCGAAACGGTACAGCACCGCTTGGGGCGCAAGGCGATCCTCGCAACCAGCGAACTGCCCGAGCGGCTGAAATCGGCCCAGCACGCGCTGCGTTGAGTCGGCCTCCAACAGGAAGGCAGACCGGGTGCCCCCCCTCCGCCCCTCATCGTGATCGATGTGCAGAACGGCTTCGTGATCGAGCACAGCCGGCACGTGGTACCCGTCATCGGCCGCCTCATCGAGCAGTGGGAGGCGGCCGGGGCGCCGGTGCTGTTCTCCCGCTACTTCAACCACCCCGGTTCAGACGAGCCTCATCCAGCGGGACGCCTGCGGGCCAACCGCCCTCTTCCCCAAGCCCCCACCACTACACGCCGACTGCAAGGCCATCTCGGGCAGCTGGACCTCCCGCTATGACCACCTCACGCTCACGAGCGCGGCACCGTGACGATTGCTCGCGCGCAGCTAGTGCTCTGACCGCATAGGTTCACCGGGTGGGGGCGTCTGCGGCTGGAGGGATCGAGTCGGGACTGTGTTACTGCGGGGTGTTCTCCACCGCCCACCCGCGGAAGAGGGTGAGTGCCTCAGTGAGGTTGCCTGGCCCGCATGCAGCATGGAAGGTCATGCCCGAGGTCCAGGCCAAGACCCAGTCGTCCTTGCTGCGTCGGAGGTCCTGGCGGAGGAAGTCGTGCCCTTCGAGGTCGGTGTCCTCCAAGTCAATGCGCACTTACCAGCCAGGGTTGTCGAGCGTGTCGATCTTGATACCCCACTCATGCTCCCAGTCCCCGTTGCACTGTGCGGAGTACCAACTCTGCAGCCGGTCCAAAACGTTCTCGGCTTCGCTCATGGCACGGGATGCTAGGTCAGCCGCGGGTCCAGACCGGACGCGGTTGGTTCAACGTGCCCTGGGAGTCGCGATGGCCGAGCCGGTGCGCGTGCGAAGACTGACCGATCAGGAGGGGCAGCGGCTGCAGCAGATCGTGCGGCGAGGCAGCACCAGTTCGGTGCGCTACCGGCGCGCGATGATGCTGCTGGCCTCGGCCGGCGGGAACCGGGTCCCAGTGATTGCCCAACTGGTGCGGGCCGACGAGGACACCGTCCGCGACGTAATCCACCGGTTCAACGAGATCGGACTGGCCTGCCTTAACCCTCGGTGGGCGGGAGGCCGTCCCCGCCTGCTCAGTCCTGACGACGAGGACTTCGTCGTCCAGACGGCCACCACCCGCCCGACCAAGCTCGGCCAGCCCTTTACCCGTTGGTCCCTCCGCAAACTCGCCGCCTACCTGCGCCGCGTCCACGGACGCGTGATCCGGATCGGCCGCGAGGCGTTACGGTGCCTGCTCGTCCGCCGCGGCGTCACTTTCCAGCGGACCAAGACCTGGAAGGAGTCGCCAGACCCCGCCCGCGACACGAAGCTGGACCGGATCGAGCACGTCCTGGAGCACTTCCCAAACCGCGTGTTCGCGTTCGACGAATTCGGCCCGCTCGGCATCCGGCCCACCCGCGGATCATGCTGGGCCGCGCAGGGCCGACCCGAGCGGCACCCCGCGACTTACCACCGCACCCACGGTGTTCGCTACTTCCACGGCTGCTACTCCGTCGGCGACGACACCCTGTGGGGTGTCAACCGCCGTAAAAAGGGCGCTTCGAACACTCTGGCCGCGCTCCGATCGATCCGCGCGGCTCGCCCGGACGGCGCCCCGATCTACGTCATCCTGGACAACGTGTCCGCCCACAAGGGCGAGATGATCCGGCAATGGGCGATAAAGAACCGCGTCGAACTGTGCTTCACCCCAACCTACGCCTCCTGGGCCAACCCGATCGAGGCCCATTTCGGGCCGCTGCGGCAGTTCACCGTCGCCAACTCGAACACCCCAACCACACCGTCCAGACACGCGAGCTGCACCGCTACCTGCGCTGGCGCAACGCCAACGCCCGCCATCGCGACGTCCTCGCCGCCGAACGCAAGGAACGCGCCCGCATCCGCAGCGAGAAAGGCATTCGGTGGGGCGGCCGCTCACTCGTCGACGCAGCCTGACCCCAAGCCGGTGAACCTATGCGGTCAGGGCACTAGCGGGGGTGAAGGTTGCGACAATGGGTTCGATGGCCGGGTACAACAGGGAGAAGTCCCCACACTGGGCCTCCCAGGGCGGCAGGTGCGACACCCGCGAGATCGTCCTTGGGCGTGACGGCACCGACGTGAAGAGGGAAGCATGCTCCCGGCAGCTCCTTCACACCCCCCGGGCGCGCCCGGGTCCCGGCCCCGGCGGACTGCGGGCACGGCCGCCGACGGGGACGGCTTCCCGTCACCCGCGGTGGGGCCGCCCACCGATGCGGAGCACCGGACGCTCCGAAAATGATCGCGGCTGCCAAACAGCCTGCGCCCCAGCTGAACTGACGGCCCACCATCACCCCGTTTCCAACGAGCTGATACCCCGAACCCCGGGCAATCCGCCCGGGAGTCCACCCAGCCAGCCGACAGATCCATGTGCATGGCGTGGTGCCGCGCCATCCCCGCGGACATCAAGCACCCCCATCGCAGCCTCCCGGGCGGGGCCAGCACGGGTGCGCAGCTTCGGGTCGCAGACGGTGCCACTTGCGTAGCCCGGCTTGCTCGTTCTCGACGCGCGGTCTGTCGGTCGGCGTGAAGTGCGCCGTCACTCGCAGCTGCAGCGCCGGTATTCAAGGCGCGCTTGCCCATTGATGGGCATGACGCGGCCCCGCCGCGGTGTAGACGTCCGGGCGGGGCCGTGGCACTGATTGGTGGATCTAGTTGTAGGGCCTGAGGATGGTGTTGGCTTCGTAGTGCCAATTGGCTGGGGTGTTGAACGTGTAGCCGGGGGCGGCGCCGTTGAGGGTGCCGTCGGGCTTGGTGGTCCAGGTGAACATGCGGCTGATGCCGTCGCTGTAGCCGTACATGGCGCCGACGTCGTCGCGGCCGTCGCCGTTGAAGTCGCCGGTGGTGATCATCATGTGGTTGTGGTCCCAGTTGCCGGGGGCGGACTTCCAGGCCTGGGTGGGGGTGTTGAACTTGCCGTCGCGGGTGCTGGTGGCGACCAGGGTGTGCATGGCGTCGCTGCCGTCGGAGTAGTCGTACCAGGTGATGATGTCGTCGATGCCGTCGCCGTTGAAGTCGCCGGCCTGGAGGTAGGTGCGGTTCCAGTCGCCCCAGGAGGTGATGGTGCTGCCCCAGGAGGTGAGGTCCGGCTGGAAGGCTCCGGTGGGGCCGGCGAGGAAGGTGTGCATCTTGAGGGTGCCGTCGTCGTATCCGTAGAGGGCGGCGATGTCGTCGCGGCCGTCGCCGTTGAAGTCTCCTGTGACGACCTTGCTGTGTTTCACGTCCCACCAGCCGGCGGGCAGTGCGGTGCCTTCGAAGGGCGGGTTGAAGCCGCCGCGGACGTCGGCGGTGAGGGTGAACAGGCGGTCGGATCCGTCGGCGTAGGAGTACCAGATGGCGAGGTCGTCGCGGCCGTCGCCGTTGAAGTCGCCCGACTGGAGGCTCATGCTCTCGGAGTACCAGCTGCCCTTGGCGGAGGTGTAGGAGACGACGGGGGCCTCGAAGCCACCGTCGGGCTTACCGAAGGCGGTGAAGACCCGCATCAGGCCGTCGCCGTAGTCGTAGGTCATCGCCGCGTCCCCGCGGCCGTCTCCGTTGTAGTCGCCGGTCGCGAACCGCATCTTGTTCACGTTCCAGCTGCCGATGCCCGAACTGTAGGAACCGAACGGGGCGTTGAAGGTGCCGTCCGAGTTCGTCAGGAACGACTGGAACGCGGCGTGCCCGTCACTGTAGGTGTACCAGGACGCCATGTCGCTGCGCCCGTCGCCGTTGTAGTCGTGGCGGATCGCGGTGCCGCTGGACCACAGGGCCTGGCCCTTGGCGTTGTCGATGATGAGGTTGCCGCGGTCCTGGAGCATGACGTAGCCGTCGGCCAGGTGCTCGGGCTTGCCGATGGTGGCCTGGTTGGTGCTCCACAGAGAGGTGGAGTCGTCGGCGGCCTTGTTGACGGTGATGTTGCCGTCGTTCTGGACGAGGGCGGTGGCGCCCGGGTTTCCGCCGGTGTTGGACGCCCAGATCACCGTGTTGGCGTTCGAGGTGATGACCAGGTTACCGTCGGCCTGCATGGTCAACTTCGCCGAGTTCGAGGCGACGGACTGGCCGGAGGTGAGGCGGGTACCGGGGGTGATGCGACGGCCGCCGATGGAGCCGTCGATGGTGAACGGCTGCCCGAAGCCGGTGAGAGCGTTGCCGGTGACCTGGCCGGGCCAGCCGGTCACGGTGTTGTCGGCCTTGCGGCCCCACAGATCGGCGATGCCGTCGCCATCGAAGTCGCCGGAGGAGCCGAGGGTCGGATAGGCAGCTTGCGGTAGTGCCAGGTTACCGATCTTCGTGCGGTGCCCGTCAACACCCCATGTCGCATAGTTCACGACGGCGTTGGGGTCGAGAGGATCGGCTTCGCCGTAGGCGCGGTAGAGCTCTCCGCTGCTGTTCTTGCGCATCAGCAGGTCGGGGCGGCCGTCTTTGTTGAGGTCGCCTGGTGCGACGAGGGTGTACTGGTCCCAGTCGTTTCCGCCAACAGGAATGGGGTGGGTGCGGACGGTGTCGAGGTTCTGGGTTCGGTTGCCGTAGTACACCCAGAGTTGCTTGCCCTGCTTGACGAGCAGGTCGGGCATGAGGTCCTTGTTGAAGTCACCGCTCAGGACCTGCTCGGCGTCCGACCAGTGGTCATCGCCTGTCCAGCCGGGAGTCTGGCGGCACTTGGGCGGGATCACGCCTGGTTTGGGGCAGGCGACCTTGAGGGTTCTGACGTCCTCGTCCTGGGGGTTGATGACCCCGCGGCCGTTGTTCGGGTACATCCGCAGGGTGTTCTTGCCGGACTCGCTGTTGCGCTCCAGGGCGATGAGGTCGTTCTTGTCGTCCTCGTTCCAGTCGTCGCTGGCGGTCACTTGCTGCCCGGGGAAAGCTCCGCCCCCGTTGGCGGCGACGGAGAATTCCTTGTTGCCGTGGCCGGCGTACGTCAGGAGGGTGCCGTTGGAGTCGACGCTCCAGATGTCCTTGAACGTGTCTCCGTTGAGGTCGCCGGGCTGGTCCCGCGCCTGGTTGCGGTCGGCGTAGTACAGGTAGCTGGCGGTGTCGGAGCGATTGCCCGCCTTGTCGACACTGAAGGCATAGACGAGGTGGGGCCCGGCATTCGGCGGTGAGGCCTCGGTGGTCCAGGCGCTGCCGACCTGGGCGACGTTGACACGAGGGTCGGTGTCGGTCCACCAGTGGTAGGCCACCACGTCCTTCACGCCGTTGGGGCCGAAGGTGAAGTGACCGTCGTCGTTCACATTGCCGTTGGGCTCGTCAGGCCAACCGGCGTCACCGTTGGGGAACACGGTCGAGGTGATCGTGGGGGGCTGGCTGGGGCGTTCTCGGTCCACGGAGAACTTGCAGGTTTTGGTCCAGTCCGAGGTCGCGTTGTCCTGGTCTCGGGTCTGCACCTTCCAGGTGTAGGTGCCACTGGGAACGGCCTCGCCGGGAAGGACCACGGAGGCGTAGCGGTTGTTGAGCGCAGGGATCTCGGTGTCGACCACCGCCTTCGTTACGCCCTGTTTGAAGACCTGGAAGTGCGCCTTGAGGTTGCCCTTGTCCTTGTCCTTGACCTGCGCGGACAGGCTGATGGGGGTGTTGCCAATGGTGCCACCTGCGTCGCAGCTGGTCGCCGGGCTGGTGGTGAGGTTGTAGGGCGTCTGGGGCGGGTTGTTGTACTGCACCTCCAGTACGGCTGTCTTCTGGTCGAATTTTTTCCACTGGTACTCGTCGGTCTCGCTCTCCGGGAACAGGCCCAAGGTGAGGCTTGTCTCGTTGGCTGCCGCACTGGCTCGCATCGCGGATGTGGCGTCGTACTCCAGGTTGCCTGCCGGGCACCGCGTGGAGTTCCAGCCCTTGGATTCCTTGGACCGGGACAGCTCACCGCCGATCTTCTTCGGCTCGTTGTTCCAGGTCGTAGCGGGCGAGATGTCTCCGGTACGGAACAACAGGGCCGGCGCGTCATCGCAGGACCAGGACCACACATTGCGCAGCCGGAAGGTGGCCTTCTGGATCTGCGCGCCGCTCACGTAGGTGGTGTCGACGCGGAAGTATGAGTGTGAGGTGCCGTTGGTGTCGCTCTCATGACCGACGCGCACGACTTCATTGGCGTTCCAGTACGAGGTGTTGGGGTAGCGGTCGTAGACGCGGGTCCAGCTCCACTTCTGCCGGTCTCCCCAGCCCCAGGTCGGGTCGATGTACACCGGGTAGGTGGTGTCGGATCCGGTGAGCAGCTTCTGGTCCGGCGTGATGTCCAGCTTGCCACCGCTGATCTCGGTACCCATCTGGGCGTCCTTGGCTCCGGCGCCGGGTTCGAAGCTGTCGGCGGGTGCGCTGGCGGCCTCCCCTGCGGCCAGCGCACGCTTGGCCAGCGGGGCCGCAGCGGGAGTCGGGGGGTTCTTCGGGGTGCTGGAGTCCCACATCAGCGGGGCGGGGCTCGTGAACACCGTCTGCCCGGACGGGTCCGTTGCGACCAGCGACTTGGTCTCGTCGTCCTTGGCGATGTCCAGGCCGACGGTGTTCGTGGCGAACTGCAGCTGGGCCAGTTCCGGGTTCTTCGCCGCCTCTGCCGTCTTGACCACCAGCAGCTGCGAGAATCCCTCGATGTCGGCCTTCAGTTGCAGGTCCACCCCGGCCAACACCTCCGGGTAGGTTGCCACGTTGCCGTTCAGGGTGGGCTTGGGCAGCGGCTTGGCCCAGGACAGCGTCAGCGTTCGGCCGTCCTTGGCGCCCGAGAGCATCGGCCCGGTGCCGCCACCGGAGAACTTCACCGCGACCGTCGAGGCCTTCGGCACCACGGATCCGTCCGACGCGAACACGAGCGTGGGGTCCGTCGCCACCCACGCCCCGTCCCGCCACACCCGCACCGCCTGGCCGTACTGGCGCACCATGAACGAACCATCGGGCTGGGCCCACGTGTCCGTGGCCTCGGTACGCGCCGACGTCAGCTCATAAGGCTGGCCGGACGACTTGGCCTGTTGCAGCGCGTACTCCTCCCTGGTCACAACACCACGTGCCACCGGATCCGGTTCTGCCGCTGCAAGGGGCGCGACCGTGTGCGGGGCCGCTGCTGCCGGCAGCGCCACCACAGCGGGGGCAACGACCGCCGCAGCGAGGAGCGCGGACGCGGCACGTATACGCGAGTGGTATCTCGGCCAGATTCTGGCTTGTCGCCTGTACACCTCATCCATCCTTTCCGAGGAGAGCAAATTGAAGGCGACTCTATAGGGCCGGAATCAACTGCCGAGACGGGCCACCAACTTCCGATCTCGCCACATTGCCTCCACATCAACAAACGCCCACACTTGTGACTGTTCACCTCAAATTGGACGCACAGGTATCTCTTAGGTTTCAAACCATCAACCCTCTTGACCTGCACCATCATCGAGATGTAAAGATGATGTAAGCGGGCGGGCATGGGCTCCAGCGGCGCTACCCTATTCTTTTTCCTCTGCCCGTAAAAACGGTAAGTTGACAGCTTATTTACACGGCTTGGTACGCTCCGGCGATCATTTTTAGGATGCGCAAGGGGTGGGACGTGAGCCGTTTCGGCATGCGCGCACTGGCCGTTTCTGCGGCCGCTGCAATCATGGTGGGGGTGCTGCCGACAATGTCGGTAGCACAAGGGAAGGATCCCGGTCTACCGGGGCTCAAACAGCCGAGAGCTGTGCCAGTGGAGAGGGCGCAGCCGGGCGGGATGAAGCGGAAGGACGCCGCGGCCACGCCGTGGAAGAAGCCCGAGGTGACCTGGCCGTCTGCTGGCACCGCCGAGGTTGATCTCGCCCCCGGGGGTGCGGATGCGAAGCGTGATCTCCGGTCTGCCGAACGGCCAACGGCCAAGAAGAGAGCAGGCTCTCTGCCGGTTTCCGTCACGACCGGTACGGGCAGCCAAGGCTTCAACCAGACAGACCCAGCCAAGGTGCAGGTCCGGATCGCAGACCGTGCGGCGGCGCAAAAGGCCGGTGTCAATGGGCTGCTTCTGTCCGTCAGCCGGACTGACAACAGCACCAGGCCCGGCTCGACGCAGGTCGAGGTGGACTACACGGCTTTCAAGGGCGCATACGGGGGCGACTGGGCGTCCCGCCTTCGCCTGGTCGAGCTCCCGGCCTGTGCTCTCACCACGCCCGACGAGGCCAAGTGCCGCGTCGGCACGCCGCTGGTGACGACTAACAACACCAAGGCCAACACACTCTCCGCCAACGTCGGTTTGGCAGGCGCCGCACCGATGTTCGCCCGCAGCGCGGCCAGCGGTGCGACAGTGCTCGCTGCCACCGCGGGCAGCTCTGGCGGCTCCGGCGACTACAAAGCCACTCCGCTGGCGGCTTCCGGGGCCTGGAGCGCCGGTGGGTCGGGCGGAGCCTTCAACTGGTCCTACCCGATCAGCGTGCCGTCGGTCCCTGGGAGCCTCCTGCCCGCACTGGGTCTGAACTACAGCTCCCAGGCCGTCGACGGTAAGACCGCCGCGTCAAACAGTCAGTCCGGCTGGCTCGGTGACGGCTGGTCGATGGAACCCGGCTTCATCGAGCGTCGCTACAAGCCGTGCGTCGATGACAAGACCGGCAGCACCAACACCAGCAAGGTCGGCGACCAGTGCTGGTACAACGACAACGCCACGCTGTCACTCAACGGCAAGAACACCGAGCTGGTCTACGACAAGACCACCGGCTGGCATCCCGCTGACGACTCGGGCGAGAAGGTCGAGAAGCTCACCGGCGCCGACAACGGCGACAAGGGCACGGCCGGAGCCAACGGCGAAGGAGGGGCGGGCGAGCACTGGAAGATCACCACGCCCGACGGCACCCAGTACTTCTTCGGCCTGAACAAGCTCCCCGGCTGGCGGGCTGACAATCCCGATACCAAGGACAAGGTCGACCCCGATCCGGTCACCAACTCCACCTGGACGGTGCCTGTCTTCGGCAACCAGTCCGGTGAACCCTGCTACAACGCTTCCTTCGCCTCCGCCTGGTGCCAGCAGGCATGGCGCTGGCAGCTCGACTACGTCGTCGACCTGCACGGCAATGCCATGTCCTACTACTGGAACACCGAGACCAACAACTACGGCCGCAACGTCACCGAGAGTACCGGCAAGGCCACGCGCACCTCGTACGTACGGGGCGGATGGCTCGACCACATCGACTACGGCCTGCGCTCCGACAGCGTCTACACGGCCAAAGCCATGGGCCAGGTCAAGTTTGATGTCGACGAACGCTGCCTCACCACATGCGGCTCCTTTGACGAGGCCAATCGGCTGAACTGGCCGGACGTCCCCTTCGACCTGTACTGCAAGGACGGTGCCACTGAGTGCGAGGGCCAGTTCTCGCCGACATTCTGGACACGTAAGCGGCTCACCAACATCACCACACGGGTTCTGAGCGGGGGCGCCTACAGCGATGTCGACTCCTGGGCCCTTGATCAGAACTTTGCCACTGATGCCGGAGACGGCATCTCGTATCCGATGTGGCTGAAGTCCATCAAACGAACGGGCAAGGCCGGCGGCAACACCACGCCTGTGCCGCCCGTGACCTTCATCGGTCAAGGCAAGCCCAACCGGGTCGACAAGACCGGTGACGGCCTGGCCCCGTACATCCGGCTGCGCATGTCGCAGATCACCACGGAGTCGGGTGCCACCATCGGCGTCGACTACCTCGACTCCGACTGCACCGCTGCCACTCTTCCGCCCGCAGACGGCACGAACACCACCCGCTGCTTCCCCGTGAAGTGGCACTTCGAAAACGAGAACGCCAAGCAGGACTGGTTCAACTCCTACGTCGTCCAGCGCGTCATCGAAGGCGACAACCTGGCGACCACCCCGGACACGGTGACCGAGTACAGCTATCTCGGTGGCGCCAAGTGGGCCAAGAGCACGGACGAGTTCACCAAACCGGAGGACCGCACGTTCTCGGTCGCCCGCGGCTACGAGCGGGTCCAGACCCGCAAGGGCGCCGGCAAGGAACAGCGGACGCTCACCGAGACCCGCTACTTCCGGGGTATCGACGGCGCCGCGGTGAAGGACTCCGCCGATGTCAGCGTGACCGACCGCGAGCAGTTCGCCGGCATGAAACGAGAGACCGCCACCTACAACGGCGACGGCGGGGACCTCGTCTCCGCCACCTCCTACACTCCCTGGCGCTCCGGCAGCACCACCAGCCGTACCCGCACCGGGCTGCCGGACCTGCAGGCTTTCCACACCGGGACCGAGAAGGAATCCACCCGCACCACCGTCAGTGACGGCACTCGCACGACGGAGCTGATCCGTCACTACGACAGCTACGGAATGCCGGACACCGTCTCCCAAAGCGGCGATACCGGGAAGTCGGGTGACGAGCAGTGCACCACCACGACCTACGTGCGCAACACCGCAATATGGCTGCTGGACACCGTCTCACAGACCAAGACGGTCGCTCTGCCGTGCGACAAGGCGGTCGGTGCAGCCAGCGACACCACCATCGACGACACCCGCACGTACTACGACAACCACACCGACGTGACCACAGCCCCAACCAAGGGCGACGTCAGCAAGACCGAAAAGATCAAGGGTAGCGGCCAGGGCTACGACACGGTCAGCTCCGTCCCCAGCACCTGCGGCCCGCTCAAGACCGCGCTCTGCTATGACCAGTACGGCAGGACACTGGCATCGTCGGACGCCTACGGGAAGATCACGACCACAGCCTTCACCCCGGCTGCCGGTGAACCCGCCACAAAGAAGTTGGACACCAACCCCCTGGGCCATACCGTGACCACTCTGCTGGATCCGCAGCGAGGGCAGCCGACGCAGGTCACCGACGCCAACGGCAAGGTCACCACCAACGCCTACGACGGCCTCGGCCGTGTCACCAAGACCTGGATCCCCACGCGTTCAGCGAGCGAGTACCGCAACTCGCCCAACTACACGTTCGACTACCTGATCCGCAACGACGCCCCCAACGTCGTCACCAGCACGAAGCTCACGCACGACGACGCACGAGAAACCACCTACACCTTCTACGACGGCCTCCTGCGCCCCCGGGAGACCCAGACAGAGTCCCCCGACCGCTCCGGCCGACTCATCACCGAGATGTTCTACAACACCCGTGGTGAGACCAACCGATCCTCCGGGACCTACTACGCGACGGGCAAGGCCGAACCCGTACTGGTGACCGGCGCCGAGTCCTCGGACTACCCGGCCTCCGCCGAGACCATCTTCGACGGCGCCGGCCGCACCGTGGCCTCGATCAGCAAGCGATTCGGCGACGAGATAACCCGCAGCACCACGCGCTATACGGGTGACACCACCACCATCGTCCCGCCCAGGGGCGGCACCACCACCACAACCGTCGTGGACGCTCTGGGCCGCACCATCGAGCAGAGGCAGTACACCGACGCGGACAGCAAGAACTTCCAGTCCACGCTGTATACGTACAACAGCCTCGGACGCCTGGAACAGCTCACCGACCCGTCCGGCGCCAAGTGGACCTACCGGTATGACACACGCGGCCGCCAGACACACGTCGTGGATCCCGACAAGGGCGCGTCCGACACCGTCTATGACCAGGGCGACCGTGCCACCGACGTCACCGACGCCCGCGGCATCACCCTGCACACCGACTACGACGCTCTCGGACGGCCCACCGCGCGGAAGAAGGACACGGCCACGCTGGCCACCTGGACCTACGACACCGCGGCCAAGGGCAAACCCGCGAAGACAACTCGGTACGACGGCACCAATGCCTTCACCTCCGAGGTCAAAAGCTACGACGACCTCTACAACCCCAATGACACCGCCGTGACGGTGCCTGCCAGCGAAGGCAAGCTGGCCGGCACCTACGAGTGGTACGCCCAGTACAACGCCAACAGCAACCAGCTCACCGATCTCTACCAGCCCGCCCTCGCCGACCTGCCTGAGGAGACCGTCAACACCAGCTACACGGCCGTTCACGGACTGCCCAACACGGCGCACGCCGGCAACGACCCGCTGCTCTCGGACGTCACCTACGACCACTACGGCCGCGCCACCCGCCTGGAGTACGGCGCCTTCGGCCAGCACGTATGGTCCACGACCGAGTACGACGACCACACGGGCCGCCCCAACCGCGTCATCACCGACAAGGACACCGCACCCAAGCGCGTCGACGACACCAAATACACCTACGACCCGGCCGGCAACATCACCTCGATAGCCACCGCCATCGGCCAGGACGCAGCCCGCACCACCGACACCCAGTGCTTCACCACCGATGCCCTCCAGCGCATCACAGAAGCCTGGACCAACACCGGCGAACAGTGCGCCAGCGCACCATCAGCCGCCGCGGTCGGCGGCCAGGACGCCTACTGGACCAGCTACAGCTACGACCCCGTAGGCAACCGCAAGACCGAGAGTCAACACGCGACTGCTTCAGGACCGTCCTCTGAGATCACGCGCACATACGCAACCTCCGACGTCGGGAAGCACAACCTGACCAAGGTCACGCAATCAGGCCCCAGGGCCCACGACGAGACCTTCACGTATGACGCAGACGGCAACACCACAACCCGCTCCATCGGGCCGGGCACGCAAACCCTGACCTGGGATGACGAAGGACACCTCAGGACCCTCACAGACGGCAGCAACACCAGCAGCTACCTGTACGACAGCGACGGACAGCGCCTCATCCGACGCGACTCCACTGGCGTCACCCTCTACCTCCCCGGCGGAAACGAACTCCACGCCGACCAAGGCGGCCGCGTCACGGGCACGCGCTACTACAGCGCCGCAGGAGAGACCGTCGCCATGCGCACCGGCGGCAAACTCACCTACCTCCTCGACGACCACCAAGGCACCGTCAACAGCCAGATCTCAGCCGACGCCGCCCAGAGCGTCACTCGCCGTAAAGCCACCATCTTCGGTGCAACCCGGGGCGACCAGCCCACGAACTGGACCGGAGACAAGGGATTCGTCGGGGGCACCAAGGACGCCGACAGTGGCCTCACCCATCTTGGCGCACGGGAGTACGACCCAATGACGGGTCGCTTCATCTCCGTCGACCCAGTCCTCGTACCGGAAAAACCGCAATCCCTAAACGGATACAACTACGCCGAGAACAATCCCGTAACCCAGAAGGACCCCACGGGCCTAAACGCAATGCGCAAGTGCTCCGACGACTGCGGAGCGCAAGACATATTCGAAGATGAATATGTGGCGCCGAACATTGTACAGGGAGAAACATGGAGCGGGAAATACGGGAAGAAGTGGCCGAAGGATAATAGACCCCCCAGGGGGGGAAGAAAGTCCATACTGGGCGAACTAGTGACGACCACACCAGTACGGCCCATATTCGGTGGAATTCTTGGAATCCTGAGCCAACTCGACAAGACTATTAATATCGATTGGTGGAAGTTTATAAACCTCAGCAAGCCTGACCGACTCTCCGAGGACGAATACAAGAACCTGGTAGCGAACTGCCAGTCGTCGTACGGCCTAGCAATCACTGACTGCGCTAACCTCCCGGTACTTATCGTGGACGGAAAAAGCACTCCAGAGATTGCCATCAATGACCAGTCGGCAATTGACGCCGGACACCCATTCATGCTCCATCGGAATAGGGGAGGTAAGGAGATCGACCGCAATCGCGAGTTGGCCGGTTGCATGGCCGCCTGGAAGTCACCCGGCAGCTGCGATGAGTACCCGTTCGCCAGTAGTATGGAAGGTGGGATCGGCGCCCAAACTAGAGGCGTACCCGAGTGGGAGCAGAGACAGCAAGGAACAGAACTCTCAGCCTTCCTCACCTCAAACAAGGTCAAGGCAGGGGATCCCTACCTTGTCGCCGTAATCAACGTTCGTCGAGTAAAGGGCGGCTACGCCGCACCGTAGAAGGAGACCCCTATGGGCAAGCTGGTATTGAAACGCCATCTTTCGACGCAGCACGGACTGGTGGCGTTCCAGGACTACGAAACCGAAGATAACCCCGTCGCCGAAACCGGCAACGAGGTGACCATTTCCCTTCCTGGCAAAATCTTTGTCGCAACACAGAATGACTCGGCTGGAGATGTCGAAGCGCGCGTCTATGTAGGCGAACCCAACATGCCGAACGGGCGACTCGTGCTAGAACATGCCATGGTTTTCCGCTCATCTTTTCTGTCGATCACCCGCATCGGGGATTTCGAAGAAGAGGATCTCTTCATGCCCCGCACAGGCAAGTGGAACGTGCGGGTTTTTGTGGAAGGTAAGCCTCATCCGCATACGGTAGCTCTTTGCCTCGACGAAGCGGAATGGCTTGCCGCAGGCGGAGAGATCAAAACAGTCTCCGTAGAGTAACTGCTCTTACATCGAACGGCCGCCGGTTTTTCTGGGCTGACCTCCGATCGGAAATAGAGTCGGCGTTCGAGTAGGGGGGCCACCGAGGCGGGTGGCCCCCCGTTACCTTCTTCGTGGCTCCGCAAATGGGGCTACGTGCCGGCTACCTTGAGTTGTCGTCACACCACGAGCTGGTTTCAGGTGGCGAGTGAGCCACGCAGAAAGCTCGGCCGGGTAATCCCAGCCGAGCCTTCTAATTGAGCGCCATTTGAATTATTGGGCGTTGTAAGATTCTGGGTGCCCACGCGCAGCGCCGACCAGTTAGAGGTCTCCCTCAGGTACTACCGGTGAGGATCAGTTTGTGCTCTTCCGGCGGTCATAGTCAGACGCGGGGCAGCGGATACGGTGCCGCCTCGTACTTCGGCGGCCGCGTATAGCCAAGAAGCCAGCCGAAGCGCGCAGACAGGTGCTCCTCGGCGAAACGGAAGACCGCGTAGTAGGCGAAGGAAGCCACGGGCGTGAGGACTCCGGTCACGGCCGTCTCATCGAGGTCGATGCCATGCCGTAGAGCCACGGCGATGAGCCAGCCGACTGCGACCGGCACCCCCGTGCGCAGCAGTGAGGCGTACACGTTCATGTGGTGGTGCTCCTTGTTCTGGGGGTGGGGTCAGCTGAAGAGTCGGCGCCAGGTTTCCGGGCCGGGGTAGCCGTCGGCGTCGGAGCCGGTCCAGCCCTGGGCGCGCTGGAAGTCCTCGGTGTTCTGGCGGTCGGCCTCACCCCAGTCCCGGGAGGGGCCGACCTTGTAGTGGCGGCCGTATCCCTTGCGTACGAGCTGCTGGCCGGGAAGAAGAATCGAGTCGTTGACCTTGCCGTTCCCGAACGCCGAGGCGCCGGGGAACGCAGGAAGGCTCGGGGTCGGCTTTCCGCCGGAGGAGCCGCCGTTGAGGTAGCGCGCGACGCGGGCGCGGAAGTCGTTCATGAAGAAGGAGGGGTCGGGCTTGCCCGGCTGCCATTCCTTGTGGCCGATCACGGACCGCTGACTCCAGCCACGCGCCCGGCACAGCGCGGCGGCCCAGCGCGCGGCCGCGTCCACCTGGGCCTCGGGCCACGTGTCCCTGCCGTCACCCGTGTTGATCAGCTCGGTGCCGTAGAAACGGCTGTTGCCGTCGGTGTTCACCTCGTTGTCGGCGGGCAGGGCCCGTTCGTCGATGACGGCCTGGAGGACGTCGTCGTCGCCAAGGCCGGCATGGTTCGCCCGGCCCCAGCCGACCATGTTGCAGGTGCCTGCCTTGTCGATCACGGTGTGGCACAGCGGGCCCGGCAGGCCGGAGTAGCCGGCGTAGCAGAGGTCGACCATCTGAGCCTGGCTGGAGTAGTCGCCGGTGTGATGGATCACGACACCGTTCATCGGACCCCAGGAGCCGTGGCCCGCTCGGGCTGACGACTCAGCCGACCCGCTTCGGCCCTGCAAGTATCACGTCGGCGGGCACCCGGTACGCCCATGTGCCCGAGCAGTGCCCGACTGCACGTGCTGCGAGCCTTTCACCTGCGGGAACTCGTCCCCAACCCCTGCCAGAGAAAGGGGTTGGACCAGCCGCCCGTCCATACGGTGGGGAACGGAGCCGCTAGCCCTGCGAGTTGGCCGTCCACCTTGATCCGCACCTCGCGGTTGGGCCCGGCCGCGGCCTTGCAGGAGTACGGGGCGGGTTCGGGCACGGCCAGGTACCAGAACTCCTCGCAGCCGCCGCCCGAGCCGGTCGCGTAGACCTCGGCCACGACGCGTTCCGTGTTGCGCGACGTGGTGACCTGCGCGGCATCCAGCGGGAGCACGGTGTCGGGGGTCGCGGCGGCGGGAGTGCGGCGGTCGGCGGCGTAGAAGGTGAGGGTCACCTTGACGTCGATGACGCCGGTGTAGGTGTCGTCGACGGTGTTGCCGATGAGCATCTCCACGGGCTGGGCGGAGCGGAGGACGGGGCTGTAGCGGGTGACGTCCTTCTCGACGTTCCAGGCAATGCCGTCCACCGAGGGCTCCGGCGTGGAGGTGCGCAGCACCTCGGTGCCGCCCACGTGGAGGTAGCCGAGCCGGTCGTACTGACGACCCTTGACCTTGCCGTCGAGGCGGAGCACCACCTTGCTCCAGCGGTCGCCGCAGCCCCTGGGCGGGGTGTAACTCCCCCGGTACGGCGTGAAGTCGCGGAACTGGGCCTCGGCCAGGGTGACTTGGCAGGACTTGGTGTGCGGCTTCGCCACCGGCGGCGCCGCGGTCAGCGGGTCGTGCCAGTCGGTGCCGAACTCGGCGGGCGGGGCGTCGGCCGCGTGGGCCGGGCCCGCGCCGAGCAGCAGTCCGGCGGCCAGCGTGAGGCCGCCGAGCATGGACATGATCCTTCGTCGTCTCATGGGTCAGGAGTGAAGCGCGAGCGCGGCCGGGGCGCCAGACCCGGAGCCCGGGCCATGGCGGGTTCCGGGCCCCAACGCGGAAAAATCGATTGAAATCAGCAACAGGAAAGAGCGAACCTTGCACGGCTTCCACCCCTCGATGCAAGGAACCCCGGGACGCCATGCAGATTCGCGATCTCCCCTACACGGATCCAGGCGAACCGGATGTCCGCTCGGGTCCCCGCTTCCTTTACTGGCTGGGCCGCAACCAGCTCGGCGGGCAGCTCAAGGCCCTCGGCTGGGGTCTGCTCCAGCAGTGCGGCATCGCCGGGCTGCCGCTGACCGTCGGCTTCGCCGTACAGGCCGCCATCGACCGCTCCGGCAACCGGCTGGCGCTCGCCGCGGGCCTGAACGTGCTGCTCGGCTGTGCCATCGCGCTCGGCGAGATGATGCTGCACCGCACGGCGGTCACCAACTGGATCACCGCGGCCGCCCGGGTGCAGCAGCTCCTCGCCCGCAAGACGGCCGAGCTCGGCTCGGTGCTCACGCGCCGGGTCGCGGCGGGCGAGGTGGTGGCCGTGTCGACCGGTGACGTGGAAAAGATCGGCTGGTTCGTGGAGGCGCTCTCGCGCTTCGCCGCGGCCGCCGCCGCACTGGTGATCATCTGTGTCGGGCTGCTGGTCTACGCGCCCGCGCTCGGCATCGTCGTCGCGATCGGCGTACCCGTACTCGCCCTGGCCGTCCTGCCGTTGCTGCCGCGCGCCACCAGACGCGCCGACGCCCAGCGCGAAAAGGCGGGCCGGGCAACGGAGTTGGCGTCCGACACGGTCGCCGGCCTGCGGGTCCTGCGCGGCATCGGCGGCGAGGAGCTGTTCCTCGGCCGCTATCGCGAGGCCTCGCAGGAGGTCCGCAGGGCAGCCGTGCGCAGCGCCCGCATGTGGTCGCTGATCTCGGCGGTCCAGGTGCTGCTGCCCGGACTGCTGCTCATCACGGTCGTCCTGTACGGCGCCCACCTGGCGCTCGCGGGACGGATCTCGGTGGGCGAACTGGTCACCGTGTACAGCGCGGTGACGCTGATGATGTACCCGCTGCAGCACTTCGAGGAGATCGCGATGGCGTACTCGTTCTCGCGCCCCTCCGCGAAGCGGGCCGCACGGGTGCTCGCGATCCAGCGGGTCACCGACCCGGCCGGGACGGACACGGGGGTGCCGTCCGGGCCGTCCGCGGTTCCGCCGTCGGGCGACCTGCACGACCCGGTGACCGGGCTGCTGGCACCCGAGGGCCGGCTCACGGCCGTGGTCTGCGGCGACCCGGACGCGGCCGGACGGCTCGCGGACCGGCTCGGCGGGCATCCCGCCGAATCGGCCGGGGAGTCCTCGGTGCTGCTCGGCGGGGTGGCCCTCGACGGGCTGCCGCTGGAGAGCGCCCGCACCGCGGTCCTCGTCCAGGACAAGGACCCGGTGCTGCTCTCGGGCACGCTCCGCGAGCTGCTCGACGTGCCGTCGTCCGGACAGGTCCAGGCGGCGGACGCGCTGGCGGCTGCGCAGTGCGGCGACGTACTGGAGGCCCTCGCGCAGGCGTCGGTGGACCCCGGGCAGGACCCGATGGCCACCCGGATCACCGAGCGCGGGCGCTCGCTCTCGGGCGGTCAGCGTCAACGCCTGGCGTTGGCACGGTCGTTGGTGACCGACCCGGAGGTCCTCGTCCTGGACGAGCCGACCTCGGCGGTCGACTCGCACACCGAGGCGCGGGTCGCGGCGGGCATCCGGCGGCTGCGGGCCGGGCGCACCACGGTCGTGTTCACGTCGTCGCCGCTCCTGCTCGACCTGGCCGAGCGGATCGTGTTCGTGCACGACGGCGAGGTCGCTTCGGTCGGTGTGCACCGCGAGCTGGTGCACACCGACGCCCGCTACCGGGCGGTGGTCACACGTGAGACGGACGAGGACGGGCCGAAGGCGATGCGGCGGCAGACCGCCCCGGCCATGGAGAAAGTGGAGGAGACGGCATGATCGGCGTGGCAGCACCGGAGTACGACCCGGCGGCCCCGCAGTCGGCCACCACCCTGCCGGTGGGCACCCCGGCGACGGTCCGCGCGTACGTGCGCGAACTCATGCGGCGCCACCGCAGGGCGTTCACGATCCTGGTCGCGGTCAACGCCGTCGCCGTCGTCGCGTCGATGGTCGGCCCCTACCTGCTCGGCGGCGTCGTGGAAGACCTGTCGAACGGGTCGCGCGACCTTCAACTGGGCCGAGTGGCGGCCCTGTTCGCGGCCGCGCTGATCATCCAGACGGTGTTCGTACGGATGGTGCGGCTGCGCGGCGGGATGCTGGGCGAGGAGATGCTGGCCGATCTGCGCGAGGACTTCCTGGTGCGGTCGGTGGGGCTGCCGCCGAGCGTCCTGGAACGGGCCGGTACGGGCGATCTGCTGTCCCGGATCACCACGGACATCGACCGCCTGGCCAACGCGATGCGCGAGGCCGTGCCGCAGCTCGCCATCGGCGTCGTGTGGGCGGCGCTGCTGCTCGGCGCGCTCGGCGTCACGGCTCCGCCCCTCGCACTCGCGGTACTGATCGCGCTGCCGGTGCTCGTGACCGGGTGCCGCTGGTACTTCCGGCGGGCCCCTGCGGCCTACCGCTCGGAGGCCGCAGGGTACGCGGCGGTCGCCTCCGCGCTGACCGAGACGGTGGACGCGGGGCGCACGGTCGAGGCGCACCGTCTGGGCGCGCGCCGGATCGCCCTGTCCGACCAGCGGGTCAAGGAGTGGACCGCGTGGGAGCGGTACACGCTGTGGCTGCGGTCGGTGCTCTTCCCCGTGGTCAGCATCACGCATATGACGATCATGGTGTCGGTGATCACGATCGGCGGGGTCTTCGTCCTCAAGGGCTGGATCACGGTCGGCCAGCTCACCACGGGCGCGCTGCTCGCCCAGATGCTGGTCGAGCCGGTCGGGCTCATCCTGCGCTGGTACGACGAGCTCCAGGTCGCCCAGGTGTCGATCGGGCGGCTGGTCGGCGTCCGGGACATCGAGCCGGACACGGGGGACGCGGGGGTGCGTCCCGAGGGACGCCACGTCGCGGCGGACGAGGTCCGCTTCGGCTACCGCGAGGGCGTGGACGTGCTGCACGAGGTGTCGCTCTCGGTGGCTCCGGGCACCCGGGTCGCCCTGGTGGGCCCCTCGGGCGCCGGCAAGTCGACCCTGGGGCGGCTCCTTGCGGGGATCTACTCACCGCGTGAGGGGCGGGTCACGCTGGGCGAGGCCGAGCTGTCGCGGATGCCGGCGGAGCGGGTGCGCGAGCACGTCGCCCTGGTCAACCAGGAGCACCACGTGTTCGTGGGCTCGCTGCGGGACAACCTCCTGCTCGCCCGCACGTGCGCGCAGGACGCCGAGCTGTGGGCGGCGCTCGGGGCGGTCGACGCGGACGGATGGGCGCGGGCCCTCGCCGACGGGCTCGCCACGGAGGTCGGCTCGGGCGGACTGTCCCTCACCCCGGCCCAGGCCCAGCAGATCGCGCTGGCCCGGCTGGTCCTCGCGGACCCGCACACGCTGGTCCTGGACGAGGCGACCTCGCTCCTGGACCCGCGCGCGGCCCGCCATCTGGAGCGCTCGCTGGCCCGCGTCCTGGACGGCCGCACGGTGGTGGCGATCGCGCACCGGCTGCACACCGCGCACGACGCGGACGTCATCGCGGTGGTGGAGGCCGGCCGGATCGTGGAGCTGGGGAGCCATGAGGAGTTGGTGGCGGCGGGTGGCGCGTATGCGGCGCTCTGGCGCTCCTGGCACGGATAGCCTGCGGCGCGCGGCAGGGGGCTCGGCACCCGGTACCGGGCCCCCTCCCCTCCCCGGCCCACCGGGGCTGGGCCCCGGGCCCCCGTTCGCTGTCCCTGGCGGACTTGTTCGCTATTCCTGGCGGACTTGTTCGCTATTCCTGGCGGACTTGTTCGCTGTCCCTGCGGACCGTGCGGGGCTGGTCGCGCAGTTCCCCGCGCCCCTCAAGGGGCACCTCATCGCCGGCGCCCGCACACCCAAGCCTCGCTTCACGCTCATTCCGCGGACCGCGCCGGGCTCGTCGCGCAGTTCCCCGCGCCCCTCAAAGGGCACCTCATCGCCGGCGCCCGCACACCCAAGCCCCGCTTCACGCTCATTCCGCGGACCGCGCCGGGCTCGTCGCGCAGTTCCCCGCGCCCCTCAAAGGGCACCTCATCGCCGGCGCCCGCACAACCGAAGACCCCTCCGCCCTTTTCCGCGCCCCTGGCGGGGCCCGGTGGGCCTTCAGGGGCGCGGGGAACTGCGCGAGCGGCCACGCACGGTCTGCTGTGGTCGGCGGCGCGCCACCCATGCCCCCGGAGGGTTTCGGGAAGGGGTGGGGCGGGGCGATCCCCGCCGGAGGCGGCCCTCGGAGGCGGCCCCCCGAGGCGGGCCCGGCCTCAGATGAAGTTCAGGGCCCCCGCCGCGCCCACCCCGCCCAGCACCATGAACGCCGGCATCAGAATCTTCAGCTCGACCCAGCTGCCCGCACGGAAGCGCATGGCCTTGGGCGGCCCGAGCGGCGCCCAGCGCTTGCGACCGAGCGGGATCGGCCACAGGATCGGGCAGCCCGAGACGGTCAGCGCGTCACCGATGTCGTGCACCAGGGCGCCGAGAATGATCGGCAGGCCCAGCCAGAGGTACTCCTGGCCGGGGCCGGTGAACAGCCAGTCCGAGCCGTTGCCGGGCTTGTCGAGGACGCCGGCCAGGATCCACGCGCTGGTCGCCCCGAGCAGCCACACCAGGACGTCGCTGGAGACGCGGGCGGCCCGCCACAGCAGGCCTTCCACCGCGAGGACCAGATGGACGAAGAGGATGGTCAGGACCGCCCAGCGCCCGCCGAACACCGCCGCCGCCGAGGCACCCGCCCCTATCAGGACGGCCCACAGCCAGGTGTGGGTCAGCGTGCGGTGACCGCCGTTGCGGCGCGGGTCGCCGGGGCCCCGGGTCGCCTTGTAGACCGCGTGCGAGAGGTCGTCGACGATGCCGCACAGCGCCTTGGACACCGGCCCGAAGGCGCGCGAGATCGTCGCCGACTTGTGGTCGAGGTCGGGCGCGAGCGCCGCCCCCGCCGTGATCAGGGCTCCCACGACCAGTACCGGCCACGGCATGGCGTACCCGGTGGCGGCCGCGGCCGCGCCCACCCCTAGCCAGGCCGCGGCCCCCGACAGTGAGTGCGCTGGTCCCATCATGGCCGTGCCCCGCCCCATTCCTCTTGCTCAGCAACCCAGTTGACGGCCCGTCCGCGGACGGGCCGAGCTGGCAGCCTACCTGCGATGATCTTCGCGCCGGTGGCCGGTTCCCGCTTCGGGCCCCGCGCCAGGCAAGATGGGGGCGTGACCCTTATCGATCAGCTGCCGCCGAGTGCCGACCCCGATGCCCTCTTCGAGGCTTTCTCCACCTGGGCCGAGGGCCAGGGCATCACCTTGTACCCGGCCCAGGAGGAGGCGCTGATCGAGGTCGTGTCCGGGGCCAACGTGATCCTCTCCACCCCCACGGGATCGGGAAAGAGCCTGGTCGCGGCGGGTGCGCACTTCGCGGCGCTGGCCCGGGACGAGGTCACCTTCTACACCGCGCCGATCAAGGCGCTGGTCTCGGAGAAGTTCTTCGACCTGTGCAAGCTCTTCGGCACCGAGAACGTCGGCATGCTGACCGGTGACGCCTCCGTCAACGCGGACGCCCCCGTCATCTGCTGTACCGCCGAGGTCCTCGCCTCGATCGCGCTGCGCGACGGCAAGCACGCCGACGTCGGCCAGGTCGTCATGGACGAGTTCCACTTCTATGCCGAGGGCGACCGCGGCTGGGCCTGGCAGATCCCGATCCTGGAACTCCCGCAGGCCCAGTTCGTCCTGATGTCCGCCACGCTCGGCGACGTCTCGATGTTCGAGAAGGACCTGACGCGCCGCACCGGCCGCGAGACCGCGGTCGTCCGCTCGGCCAGCCGGCCCGTGCCGCTCTCGTACGAGTACGTGACGACGCCCATCACCGAGACGCTGACCGAGTTGCTCGAAACCCGGCAGGCGCCGGTCTACATCGTGCACTTCACGCAGGCCCAGGCGGTCGAGCGAGCGCAGTCGCTGATGTCGATCAACATGTGTACGCGCGAGGAGAAGGACAAGATCGCCGATCTGATCGGCAACTTCCGCTTCACCACCAAGTTCGGCCAGAACCTGTCCCGTTACGTCCGGCACGGCATCGGCGTGCACCACGCGGGGATGCTGCCCAAGTACCGCCGTCTGGTCGAAAAGCTGGCGCAGGCAGGCCTGTTGAAGGTCATCTGCGGCACCGACACCCTCGGCGTCGGCGTCAACGTCCCCATCCGCACGGTGCTGTTCACGGCCCTGACGAAGTACGACGGCACCCGCGTACGCACCCTCCGGGCCCGCGAGTTCCACCAGATCGCGGGGCGCGCGGGCCGGGCCGGCTTCGACACCGCGGGCTATGTCGTGGCGCAGGCGCCCGAGCACGTCATCGAGAACGAGAAGGCGCTCGCCAAGGCCGGCGACGACCCGAAGAAGCGCCGCAAGGTGGTCCGCAAGAAGGCCCCCGAGGGCTTCGTGGGCTGGTCGGACACCACCTTCGAGAAGCTGATCGGCTCCGAGCCGGAACCGCTGACCTCCCGCTTCCGGGTCACCAACATCATGCTGCTCTCGGTGATCGCCCGGCCGGGCAACGCCTTCGAGGCGATGCGCCACCTCCTGGAGGACAACCACGAGCCGCGCAAGGCGCAGCTGCGGCACATCCGCCGGGCCATCGCGATCTACCGCTCGCTGCTCGACGGCGGCGTGGTGGAGCAGTTGGACACGCCGGACGCCGAGGGCCGCACGATCCGGCTCACCGTCGACCTCCAGCAGGACTTCGCGCTGAACCAGCCCCTGTCGACGTTCGCGCTCGCCGCCTTCGACCTCCTGGACCCCGAGTCGCCGTCGTACGCGCTCGACATGGTCTCGGTCGTCGAGTCGACCCTGGACGACCCGCGCCAGATCCTCGCCGCGATGCAGAACAAGGCGCGCGGCGAGGCCGTCGGACAGATGAAGGCGGACGGGGTCGAGTACGAGGAGCGCATGGAGCGGCTCCAGGACATCTCGTACCCGAAGCCGCTGGAGGAGCTCCTGTGGCACGCGTACAACGTCTACAAGAAGTCGCACCCGTGGGTCGGTGACCACCCGGTGTCGCCGAAGTCCGTCATCCGTGACATGTACGAACGGGCGCTCACCTTCACGGAGTTCACGTCCTGGTACGAGCTGGCGCGCACCGAGGGCATCGTCCTGCGCTATCTGGCGAGCGCGTACAAGGCGCTCGACCACACCATCCCGGACGATCTGAAGACCGAGGACCTGGAGGACCTGATCGCCTGGCTCGGCGAGATGGTCCGCCAGGTCGACTCCTCGCTCCTCGACGAGTGGGAGCAGCTCGCCAACCCCGAGGTGCAGACCGCCGAGGAGGCCCAGGAGAAGGCCGACGAGGTCAAGCCGGTCACGGCCAACGCCCGCGCCTTCCGGGTGCTCGTGCGCAACGCGATGTTCCGCCGGGTGGAGCTGGCGGCCCTGGACAACCTCACGGCGCTCGGCGAGCTGGACGCGGAGTCCGGCTGGGACGCGGACGCGTGGGGCGAGGCGATGGACAAGTACTGGGACGAGTACGACGACCTCGGTACCGGCCCCGACGCGCGCGGACCCAAGCTGCTCTCCATCGAGGAGGACGCGGCGCACGGGCTCTGGCGCGTCCGTCAGGCGTTCGCCGACCCGAACGGCGACCATGGCTGGGGCATCAGCGCGGAGGTCGATCTGGCGGCCTCCGACGAAGAGGGCCGTGCGGTGCTGCGCGTCACCGACGTCGGCGAACTGTGACCCACACCCCCTGTTCCGGAAGGACCGCGACGACATGACCAACCCGGCGGAGAGACTCGTCGATCTGCTCGACCTGGAGCAGATCGAGGTCAACATCTTCCGCGGCCGCAGCCCCGAGGAGTCCCTCCAGCGGGTCTTCGGCGGCCAGGTCGCGGGCCAGGCCCTCGTCGCGGCCGGGCGCACCACGGACGGCGAGCGCCCGGTGCACTCGCTGCACGCCTACTTCCTGCGTCCGGGCCGGCCGGGCGTGCCGATCGTCTACCAGGTGGAGCGGGTCCGCGACGGTCGCTCCTTCACCACGCGGCGGGTCACGGCGGTGCAGCAGGGCCGCACGATCTTCAATCTGACGGCCTCCTTCCACCGCCCGGAGCCCGGCAGCATCGAGCACCAGCTGCCGCCGCGTCTGGACTTCCCCGAGCCGGAGTCGCTGCCCACGGTCACCGAGGAGATCCGCGAGCACCTGGGCGCGCTGCCGGAGGCCCTGGAGCGGATGGCGCGCCGCCAGCCGTTCGACATCCGGTACGTGGACCGGCTGCGCTGGACGCCCGAGGAGATCAAGGGCGCCGATCCGCGCAGCGCGGTGTGGATGCGTGCGGTGGGCCCGCTCGGCGACGACCCGCTGGTGCACACCTGCGCGCTGACGTACGCGAGCGACATGACGCTCCTGGACGCGGTGCGCATCCCGGTCGAGCCGCTGTGGGGGCCGCGCGGCTTCGACATGGCCTCGCTCGACCACGCGATGTGGTTCCACCGCCCCTTCCGGGCCGACGAGTGGTTCCTGTACGACCAGGAGTCCCCGGTCTCCACGGGCGGCCGGGGCCTGGCCCGCGGCCGGATCTACGACCGCGAGGGCCACTTGCTCGTGTCGGTGGTCCAGGAGGGGCTCTTCCGCCCCCTCACCCCGGCCACCGACTGATCAACTCACCTTTTTCCAGAAGGAGTTACCGATGAGCCTGTACGACATCCCGCTGCGCACCCTGACCGGCGAGCCGACCTCGCTCGCCGACTTCAAGGGCCGGGCGGTGCTCGTGGTGAACGTGGCGTCCAAGTGCGGCCTGACCCCGCAGTACGCGGGGCTTGAGCGGCTCCAGCAGCAGTACGGCGAGCGCGGCCTGACCGTGCTCGGCGTTCCCTGCAACCAGTTCGGCGGCCAGGAGCCCGGCACGGCCGAGGAGATCGGCACGTTCTGCTCGGCGACGTACGGCGTGACCTTCCCGCTCCTGGAGAAGACCGACGTGAACGGCGAGGGCCGCCACCCGCTCTACACCGAGCTGACGAAGACCGCGGACGCCGAGGGCGAGGCCGGCGACATCCAGTGGAACTTCGAGAAGTTCCTGATCTCCCCCACCGGTGAGGTGGCGGCCCGCATCCGTCCCCGTACCGAGCCCGAGGCCCCCGAGGTCGTCGCGCTGGTCGAGGCGAACCTGCCCGCCTGACCCCCTGCGCGCGAAGGCGCCCCGCCCTCGTCCGAGGGTGGGGCGCCTGGGCCTCGACCGGATCTTGGGGCCGCGCTCCGCGCGTTAGCGGATCGGCATGCCCGCCAGGGTGCGGGCGATGACGAGCCGCTGTATCTCGCTGGTGCCCTCGAAGATGGTGTAGATGGCGGCGTCCCTGTGCATGCGCTCCACCGGGTACTCGCGGGTGAAGCCGTTGCCGCCGAGGATCTGGATCGCCTGGCCGGTGACCTTCTTCGCGGTCTCGCTCGCGTACAGCTTGGACATCGAGCCCTCGGCCGACTCGAACTTCTTGCCCGTGGTCGCCATCCAGGACGCGCGCCACACCAGCAGGCGGGCCGCGTCGATCTGGGTGCGCATGTCGGCGAGCTGGAAGGCGATGCCCTGGTTGTCGATGATCGGGCGGCCGAACTGCTCGCGGGTCTTGGCGTATTCGAGCGCGTAGTCGTACGCGGCCCGGGCGGTGCCGACCGCCATCGCGCCGACCGCCGGGCGGGAGGCCTCGAAGGTGGCCATCGCGGCGTTCTTCACGCGCTCGCCGCCGCCCGCCTTGGCCTTCTCACGGGAGCGGGCGAGCCGCTCGTCGAGCTTCTCCTTGCCGCCGAGCAGGCAGCTGCCCGGGACGCGGACGTCTTCGAGGACGACCTCGGCGGTGTGTGAGGCGCGGATGCCGTGCTTCTTGAACTTCTGCCCCTGCGTCAGGCCCGGGGTGTTCGGCGGCACGATGAAGGAGGCGTGGCCCTTGGAGCCGAGCTCGGGGTCGACGACCGCGACGACGACGTGCACGGCCGCGATGCCGCCGTTGGTCGCCCAGGTCTTGGTGCCGTTGAGGACCCACTCGTCCTTGGCCTCGTCGTACACGGCCCGGGTGCGCATCGAGGCGACGTCGGAGCCGGCGTCCGGCTCGGAGGAGCAGAAGGCGGCGACCTTGACGTCGTTCACGTCGCCGTACATCTGGGGTATCCAGGTGCCGATCTGCTCCTCGGTGCCGTTGGCGAGGACGCCGACGGCGGCCAGGCCGGTGCCGACGATGGAGAGCGCTATGCCCGCATCGCCCCAGAACAGCTCCTCCATGGCGACCGGGATGCCGAGGCCGGTCGGGTCGAAGAACTGCTGAGCATAGAAGTCGAGGGAGTAGATTCCGACCTTGGCGGCTTCCTGGATCACCGGCCAGGGGGTCTCCTCGCGCTCGTCCCACTCGGCGGCGGCGGGGCGGATCACGTCCTTGGCGAAGCCGTGCAGCCAGTCCCGGACCTGCTTCTGGTCGTCGTTGAGATCCATCGTGAACTCGGCCATGTCCCCTCCACCACTCCAAGCGTTACTTGCGGTAACCGCAGTCTGTTACCGGCGGGTAGCCGCTGTCAACCGAGCATCGGCCCCGCAGCACCGCGGGCGGGCGGAGTGTTACGTTGCGCAAGGCTTCCGAGACCAGGAAACCCACGGAAGACGCAAGTGCGGGACGCGCAGTACGGGCGGGGAGAAGAGACCCATGGAGACCACACAGCAGGCCGAACAGCAGCGCACGGCGGCGGAGCGCCGGCGGCGCGAGCTGCTGGAGGCGGCGGACCGGGTGGTGCTCCGGGACGGCCCACAGGCCTCGATGAACGCGATCGCGGCGGAGGCGGGCATCACCAAGCCCATCCTCTACCGGCACTTCGGCGACAAGGGCGGCCTCTACCGGGCGCTCGCCAAGCGGCACACCGACGCGCTGCTCTCCGCGCTGCGGGCCGCGCTCGACGCACCGGCCGAGCGGCGCGAGCGGGTCGAGGCGACGCTGGAGACCTATCTCGCGGCGATCGAGGCGCGCCCCCAGGTGTACCGGTTCCTGATGCACCCCGCCGAGGACGCACCGGCGCCCGAGTCCGAGCAGGGCTTCGACGTGGGCCGGCACTCGGCGCCGCTGCTGCGCCGCATGGGCGAGGACCTGGGCGTGGTCATCGCGGAGCGGATCGACCTCGGGCCGGGCAGCGAAGTGCTCGCGCGGGTCTGGGGGCACGGGATCGTCGGCATGATGCATGCGGCGGGCGACTGGTGGCTGGGTGAACGCCCCTGCTCCCGCGCCGAGTTGGTCCAGGCGCTGGCCGACCTGCTGTGGGGACGCCTGGCGGCGGCGGGCGACCGGGCGGGCGGCCCGGGGTTCTGACCCCCACCCCGCGCGTTCGGGGCGGGCGCCCTGAGGGCGCGGCACGGGGTCCGCGGCGTGGCCCCAGGAGGTCAGCTCCACCCCGCCTTGCGGATCGCCCGCCGCAAGCGAGCGTGGTGACGGCCCGTTACGCGGTCGGCGTACACCACACCCTCCAGGTGGTCGCACTCGTGCTGGAGGCAGCGCGCGAAGAACCCCGTACCCTCCACCCGAACCGGCGCGCCCAGGAGGTCCACCCCTTCCACGACCGCGCGGTCGAAGCGCGAGGTCGGCGCCTCAAGGCCCGGCAGCGACAGACAGCCCTCGGGACCGCGCACCTCGACGCCGTCCGCCTCCACCAGACGGGGGTTGACGACGTGGCCCAGATGCCGGACGTCCTCGTCGTCGGGGCAGTCGTACACGAACACCCGCTGGGCGACGCCGATCTGGTTCGCCGCCAGGCCGACACCGTCGGCCGCGTACATCGTGGCGAACATGTCCTCGACGAGCCGGTGCAGGGCGGACCCGAACTCCGTGACGGGTTCACAGGGCGCGTGGAGCAACCCGTCACCGAGGAGACTCATCTCTCGTACGGAGCCGGAACTGCCGGGAATGGGACGGTGGCGCATGGGCGCAAGCGTACGTTCCGGTGACCTGGCGGCATTCCGGATGGTGGCGCGGTTCGGGCCGCTGACCGGATCTCGATAGGCTGACACCCGACCCAGGCGCAAGGAGGATCAAGGACGATGTCAGGACACGATGGAGGTGCCGGGCCCCTGTCACCGCGAGCCAAGCTGGCCGTGACCGCGGGCAAGGCCGCCGCGGCCGTGTCGCGCGCGGCGGGGCGGGGCAGTGGATCGGTGATCGGCGGGCGCGTCGCGCTCAAGCTCGACCCCGATCTGCTCGGGCGGCTCGCCACTCATCTGGACGTCGTCCTGGTGTCGGCGACCAACGGCAAGACGACCACGACCCGGCTGATCGCCGAGGCGCTGCGGGCCAGCGGCCCGGTGGTGTCGAACGCGCTCGGCGCCAACATGCCGGCCGGCATCACGTCGGCGCTCGCGGGCGGTTCGGACGCGAAGTACGGCGTGATCGAGGTCGACGAGAAGTACCTGGCGGGAGTCGCGCGCGATGTGACGCCGAAGGCGATCGCGCTCCTCAACCTCTCCCGCGACCAGCTCGACCGCGCCGCCGAGACCCGGATGCTCGCCGAGAAGTGGCGCGAGGGGCTTTCGGGCTCCAAGGCCGTGGTGATCGCCAATGCTGACGACCCGCTGGTCGTGTGGGCGGCGTCGTCCTCCCCCAACGTGGTGTGGGTGGCGGCCGGTCAGGAGTGGAAGGACGACGCCTGGTCGTGCCCCGCCTGCGGCGGTGTGATGCAGCGTCCGGGCGACGACTGGTTCTGCGGTGAGTGCGGTTTCCGCCGCCCGGCGCCCAGTTGGGTCCTCAACGGCGACTACGTCCTCGACCCGCACGGCTCGGCCTGGCCGATCCACCTCCAGCTGCCCGGCCGCGCCAACAAGGCGAACGCCGCCACCTCCGCCGCGGTCGCCGCGGTGTTCGGGGTGCCGCCGCAGGTCGCCCTGGAGCGCATGTACCAGGTGCAGGCGGTCGCGGGGCGCTATGACGTGGTCAGCTTCCAGGGCCGTGAGCTGCGGCTGCTGCTCGCGAAGAACCCGGCGGGCTGGCTCGAAACGTTTTCCCTCATCGACCCGCCGCCGACCCCGGTCGTCCTGTCCGTCAACGCCCGTGGCGCGGACGGCACGGACACCTCGTGGCTGTGGGACGTCGACTACACCCGGCTCGCCGGTCACCCGATCTTCGTGATCGGCGACCGCAAGCTGGACCTGGCGGTACGCCTGGAGGTCGCGAACCTGGACTTCCGGGTCTGCGAGAACCTGGAGGAGTGCGCGCAGCTGGCACCGCCCGGGCGGATCGAACTCATCGCCAACTACACCGCGTTCCAGGACGTCCGCCGCGTCGTCGGCAACTGAGCAAGGCAGGAGCAAACTAGCGACATGGCAGACAACAGCCTGCGCCTCGTGTGGGTCTACCCCGACCTGCTGAGCACCTACGGCGACCAGGGCAACGCCCTGGTCGTGGAGCGGCGGGCGCGCCAGCGCGGCCTGGACGTGCACCGCCTCGACGTGCGCAGCGACCAGCCGATCCCGACCTCCGGTGACATCTACCTCATCGGCGGCGGCGAGGACCGCCCGCAGCGGCTCGCGGCCGAGCGGCTGCGCCGCGACACCGGTCTGAGCCGCGCCGCGTCCAACGGCGCGATCATCTTCTCGGTCTGTGCCGGATACCAGATCCTCGGCCACGAGTTCATCAACGACCTCGGCGAGCGCGAGCCGGGTCTCGGCCTGCTCGACGTGGTCTCGACCCGCGGCGAGGGCGAGCGCTGCGTCGGCGACGTGCTCGGCGACATCGACGAGCGGCTCGGCCTGCCCCAGCTGACCGGCTTCGAGAACCACCAGGGCGTCACCCACCTCGGCCCGACGGCCCGCCCGTTCGCCCGGGTGCGCCTGGGCAAGGGCAACGGCACCGGCGACGGCACCGAGGGCGCGTACAACGACACCGTGTTCGGTACGTACATGCACGGCCCGGTCCTCGCACGCAACCCGCAGATCGCGGACCTGCTGCTCAAGCTGGCGCTCGACGTGAACGCGCTGCCGCCGACCGACGACCGCTGGTACGAGGCGCTGCGCGCGGAGCGCATCGCCTCGGCGACGCAGCCCGCCTGACGCGCGGCGCCGCCCACCCGGGTCGGGCCGCGCGACGCGTCGACCGGGCGCCACCGGCCCCGGGCGGCCCGGCCGACGTTTCGTACGTTCGTACTACGTCCATCAGTCGGACCTCCGATTCGGCCCCCGTCACCCTGCGCCGGTAGGGTGACGGGGATCCAACCGGACGACGTGGTCCGGTCGTCGGCCCACGTTGCAAAGGTTCTCCGGGCAATGCGAATTGGTGTGCTCACCTCCGGCGGCGACTGCCCCGGCCTGAACGCCGTCATCCGATCCGTCGTGCACCGCGCGGTCGTCGACCACGGCGACGAGGTCATCGGCTTCCACGACGGCTGGAAGGGCCTGCTCGAAGCCGACTACCGCAAGCTGGACCTCGACGCGGTCGGCGGCATCCTCGCCCGTGGCGGCACCATCCTCGGCTCCTCCCGCGTCCAGCCCGCGCATCTGCGCGACGGCGTGGAGCGCGCCAAGGGCCATGTCGCCGACCTGGGTCTCGACGCGATCATTCCGATCGGCGGCGAGGGCACCCTGAAGGCCGCGACGCTGCTGTCGGACGCGGGACTGCCCATCGTCGGTGTGCCCAAGACCATCGACAACGACATCGCCTCGACCGATGTCACCTTCGGCTTCGACACCGCCGTGGGCGTGGCGACCGACGCGCTCGACCGCCTGAAGACCACCGCCGAATCGCACCAGCGGGTGCTGATCGTCGAGGTCATGGGCCGGCACACCGGCTGGATCGCCCTGCACTCGGGCATGGCCGCCGGCGCGCACGCCATCGTCGTGCCCGAGCGCCCCTTCGACATCGACGAGCTGACCGAACTGGTCGGCCGGCGCTTCTCGGCGGGCAAGAAGTTCGCGATCGTGGTCGTCGCCGAGGGCGCCAAGCCGCGTGAGGGCTCGATGCAGTTCGACGTGGGCGGCACCGACGTCTACGGCCACGAGCGCTTCGCCGGCGTCGCCCGCCAGCTCTCCATCGAGTTGGAGCAGCGCCTGGACAAGGAGGCGCGCCCGGTCATCCTCGGCCACGTCCAGCGCGGCGGCACGCCCACCGCCTACGACCGGGTGCTCGCCACCCGCTTCGGCTGGCACGCGGTGGAGGCCGCCCACCGCGGCGAGTTCGGGATGCTGACCGCGCTGCGCGGCACCGACATCGTCATGGTCCCGCTCGCCGAGGCGACGGCCACCTTGAA
The DNA here is from genome assembly GCF_014650455.1 of Streptomyces xanthochromogenes. GTDB lineage: Bacteria > Actinomycetota > Actinomycetes > Streptomycetales > Streptomycetaceae > Streptomyces > Streptomyces xanthochromogenes. The sequence continues at coordinate 180,803 of NZ_BMUZ01000009.1, forward strand.
GACCGTCCCGGCCGAGCGGTACGCCGAAGCGGAGTGCGTGCTCTAGCCTCCGCCGCCGCGGTCGCTTCCGGATTGTTTTGTACGCAATGAACCGCCCCCGCCCGCATCGTCGGCCGGGGGCGGTTCTAGTCTGGTGCGGGACAACCGGTACGAATCAGGAGTCAGCGGATGGATCACAGCGGGCACGGCATGGACATGAACATGGACCTGCCGCCGTTCACGCTGGCGCGGGGCCTCGAATGGTCGGCGGACTCCTTCTTCCTCATCGGCTGCCTGCTCGGGCTCGCCCTGTACGCCTGGGGCGTGGTCCGGCTCCGGCGGCGCGGTGACAACTGGCCGGTCAGCCGGATGATCTTCTGGACCGTGGGCGTCCTGACCATCGCGTTCGTCATGTGCACCAAGCTCAACGACTACGGCATGGTCATGTTCAGCGTGCACATGGTGCAGCACATGGTGATCAGCATGCTGTCGCCCATCCTGCTGCTGCTCGGCGCCCCGGTCACCCTCGCGCTGCGCGCGCTGCCGGTGAGCGCGACGCGCGGCCGCAAGGGCCCGCGCGAGCTGCTCCTGATGCTGCTGCACAGCCGGTACATGAAGGTCGTCACGCATCCGGCGTTCACCATCCCGCTGTTCATCGCGAGCCTGTACGGGCTCTACTTCACGCCGATCTTCGACTTCCTGATGGAGTCGAGGACCGGGCACATCGCGATGATGGTCCACTTCCTCGCGGTCGGCCTGGTCTTCTTCTGGCCGATCATGGGCGTGGACCCGGGGCCGCACCGGCCCGGCTACGTGATGCGGATGCTGGAGCTCTTCGCCGGCATGCCCTTCCACGCGTTCTTCGGCATCGCCCTGATGATGGCCAGCGAGCCCATGATCGGCACGTACAAGAACCCGCCCTCCTCCCTGGGCATCGACGCGCTCACCGACCAGCAGGCGGCCGGCGGCATCGCCTGGGCGTTCAGCGAGATCCCCTCGGTGCTCGTGCTGATCGCGCTGGTCTTCCAGTGGTACGCCACCGAGAAGCGCCAGGCGCGCCGCACCGACCGTGCCGCCGAGCGGGACGGCGACCGGGAGCTTCAGGCCTACAACGCCTATCTCGCCTCGCTGAACACGCGCGGCCAGTAGCGCCGGGACCCTCCGCGGGGGGACCATGGTCCTCACGGCACCCGCCGGGAGGAAGGGGACGCGATGCCCCGCTCGACGAAGTCGATGATGGTGCTCACCCTGGCCATGCTGGTGGTGATCACGGCATACACGGTGGCGCTCGGCAGCAACGGCTGGCTGTGGTTCGGCTGGGTGGTGCTCGGACTCACCACGCTCGGGACGGCCGCGACGTCCCGCAGCACCTAGGGCGGCCCGCGGCGCCCGGACCGGTCAGCCGAGCCGCACCACGGTCTGCTGGGTCGCTCCCCCGGTGCCGCTGAGGTCGCCGAAGGCGAGGGTCAGGGATGCGCCGGTGGTGGCGCCCGTGAGCGTGGCCGGGCGTGCGGTGACCGATGCGACGGCCCGGCGCCAGGTCAGGGTGAGCGAGGTCTGGGCGCGCATGGGGTCGCTGACGCAGATCACGGCGGTGCCGTCGCCGCGCTCGCTGATCATCACGGAGCAGGGTGCGCTGGCGGTGAGCGCACCGGCGGTGCCGCCGAACCAGAAGTTGACCCCGGTGAAGCCGAGCGCGGGCACCGCGACGCCCTGCTGGTCGTCGGTGTTGGCCAGGACGGTCGGCCAGCCACCGGCGGCGGCGCGGGCCGCGGTCTGGGCCGCGGAGGCGCCCGGCATCAGGACGTATGCGTATCCGGCGCCGGACGGGTCGGTGCCGTGGTCGGCCCACAGGGTGAGGTAACGGCGACTGACCGGTGTCGTCGCGCTGCCCTTGTTGAGGTCGCTCCAGCGTCCGGTGCGCTCCTCGCGCCGGGCCCGTACGGTCGCGCGGCCGGGGAAGACATAGCCCGCGTGGCCCGCGAGGTGGGCCCAGGAGGCGCCGGTCAGGGTCGCCGACCAGGGGTAGGCGGAGGGCTGGACGACTCCGTCGACGGTCAGGGCGGAGGCGCCGGTCGGCCCGAGGTTGCGGTTGTCGACGGTCGACTCGACGACGGCGCCGTCCCGGCAGGTGATGCCGGCGCCCAGACACACGATCGCGTCGTCGAGGCAGAACCAGGACTTCTTGGCGACGAGGGTGCTCCCCAGCCCCTTGAGGTACTGCCCGATCGAGGCGCGCTGCCCGTCGGTGGCTCCGCCCACCCAGTTCACATCGGGCCGGGACGCTCCCCAGTCGCCGCCCGCGGCGTCCGCGAGGACCTTGCGGGACGCGGTGGTGCCGGGCAGCCGGTAGGGGTCCACGGTGGGCCAGAAGGCGTCGCTGTACTGGCCGTTGGCGTAGGTGTCGCCCCACCAGTAGAGCATTCCGGAGCCGGTGTGCCAGCCGTGCAGGTTCTCGCCGTTGCCGGTCTCGTAGTACGTGATCCGCTTGTCGGCCATGCTGATCGAGGCGGCCCAGGCGGGGCGCCGGTGGGTGGCCCGGGACATGTGGGGGAAGAGCCGGTGTCCGACGGGTTCGGCGATCGCGGCGAGCGCGCTGTCGGCGTCGACTCCCTGGAGGAGGGCGAGGCCGGGAACCGTGAGGAAGCCGTCGCTCAGCGGCGGGCTGTAGTAGTCGCGCCGCATCCAGCCCTTCACGAGCCCGCGCCAGCGGAGGTTCTCGGCGCTGGAGGCACCCTGGCCGAGCAGGACGATCGAGGCGAGGATCGCGTGGCCGCGCACATGGTCGTCCTGCCGGCGGCCGGCCGGATCGCCCGCCGAGACGCCCCGGCTGATGGCGCGACCGGCCACGCCGTCCATCGCGAGGCCGTTGTAGAGGAAGGGCGCCCAGGCGTTCTCGACGGCGTCGAAGACGATCTGCCGGGCCGGGTCCGACACCGCCCAGGCGGAGCCCGCCAGCAGGGCGAACAGCATGCCGAGACCGCCGAGCATCACCGACCCGTAGGAGGCGGTGTAGGGCACGTAGGTGTGCTGGACGAAGGAGCCGTCCGCGTAGAGGCCGTCGCCCCCGCTCACGTACGGGAAGACCGGTGAGAGCGCGCTCGCGGCCAGGGAGAGCTTCGCGGAGCTCTTGCCGAGGACGCCGCGCAGGGCGAGCACCCGGCAGAGGTCGACGCGGTTGGCGCCGGTGCTGGTGCCGGCGTAGACGGCGACCGCACTGTCCGGCACGAAATGGTCAACCGCCTTGAGAAAGCTGGCCACTTGGGCCGAGGAGAGGTGGTCGTACAGCAGGACGCAGGTGTCGAGCAGCGCCTGCGGTGCACCGATCTGCCAGTTGTACCAGTTGCCGAAGCTGGAGCGGCCTTCGCCGTAGACGTCGTCGTGGAGGTGGTCGAGGCCGGTGACGACGGCCGCGGCGAGGCCGCTGTCGCCGGTGAGGCCGGTGCCCGGCTGACTGTAGGCCTCGGCCATGGTGCGGAGCCGGTTGTAGCTGTCGTTCATCCTGGCCGAGTAGCCGAACGACTCCTGGTCGGTGTCGGGATCGGGGTCGGCGTACCCGGCGTCGGGCCACAGCGATCCGCTCGCCGGTGCCATGGTGGCGAGCAGGGACGCGGCCGAGGTGCCGAGGTCGGCGAGCCTGGACTTGAACGGCTCGGCGGTGGGCGCGAAGCCGGACCCGAGGATCAGGGTGCGCCAGGTGGCGCGCAGCGCGTCATAGGCGTCGGCGGCGCTCGCCCGCGGGGCGCCGACGGTCCCCAGAGCGAGGGCCGAGGCGCCGGTCGCGTACAGAAAGCCACGACGGGACCAGGGAGCGGTCATGGGGACTCCAGCCCGGAACGGGGAAGGCGAGGGAGGGGTGCACACGCTGACGTGAACGGTTTGTACACGCCGTGCTTCGTCCGCTCAAGAACTCGCGCACAAATGATCGATTGATCGATCCGCCGCCGGGCCGGCCGCCGGTGGTTACAGCGGCCCGGGCCTCGCCCTACACTGGCCACCCTTCTGCATGGTGAGGAGCTCGCGGGTGCTCTATTACATCCTCAAGTACGCAGTTCTGGGGCCCCTGTTGAGACTGCTGTTCCGACCCCGGCTCGAAGGCCTCGAACACATCCCCGACGAGGGCGCGGCGATCGTCGCCGGCAACCACCTGTCCTTCTCGGACCACTTCCTGATGCCGGTGATGCTGAAGCGGCGCATCACCTTCCTCGCCAAGCAGGAGTACTTCACCGGGCCCGGCATCAAGGGCCGGCTGACCGCCGCGTTCTTCCGGGCGGTCGGGCAGATCCCGGTGGACCGGTCCGGCAAGGAGGCGGGGAAGGCCGCGATCCGGGAGGGGCTCGGGGTGCTCGCCAAGGACGAGCTGCTCGGCATCTACCCGGAGGGCACCCGCTCGCCCGACGGCAAGCTGTACAAGGGCAAGGTCGGCGTCGCGGTGATGGCCATCAGGGGCGGGGCTCCGGTGATCCCGTGCGCCATGGTCGGCACCTTCGAGATCCAGCCGCCCGGCCAGGTCGTCCCGAAGATCAAGCGGGTGTCGATCCGCTTCGGCGAGCCGCTCGACTTCTCCCGGTACGAGGGGATGGAGAACGAGAAGGCCGTCCTGCGGGCGGTGACCGACGAGATCATGTACAAGGTCATGGAGCTGTCGGGCCAGGAGTACGTCGACCGGTACGCGGCCGATGTGAAGGCGGAGGAGTCCCGGCGCTTTCGGGGCCTCATCGGCTGAGGGGTCCTCATGGACCGGGGCCGGGAGCCCCGCGCACGGCTGGGCGCCACGCCCTGACAAAGGGGGGCGGCCGGAGAATTCCCGGCCGCCCCCTTCCGTCACTGCCTTGGCTCAACTACCGCCTACGGAACGGGCGTTGCGTGGGGGGTGCACGTGTAGTCGGCCTTGTCGGTCTTGCCGGTGAGCAGGTAGTCGTCCACGCGCGAGTTGATGCACGGGTTGACGAGACCGGTCACACCGTGGGAACCGGCGCCCTTCTCGATGACGAGGCGCGAGTTCTTGAAGGCCTTGTGCAGCTCGACGGCGCCCTGGAACGGGGTGGCGGCGTCATTGGTGGACTGCACGATCAGGACCTGCGGGAGACCCTTGCCGGTCTTGACCTCGATCGGGTTCTGCTGCTTCGTGGACCAGGTGGCGCACGGCAGGTTCATCCAGGCGTTGGACCAGGTCAGGAACGGGTAGTCCTTGTTGAGCCGGGTGTTGTCCCGGTCCCACTTGCGCCAGCTGGTCGGCCACTTGGCGTCCGCGCACTCGACGGCCGTGTAGACCGCGTTGCCGTTCTCCGAGGCGATGTTGCCCGCGATGTCCGTCATGTCGGACGCGGCTGCCGCGACGACCGGCTTGCTGTCGCCCGCCGCGTAGGCGCTGAGCGCCTTGGCGACCGGGACCCAGTACGAGTCGTAGTACGGGGCCTTCTGGAAGAACCCGAGCAGCTCGGCCGGGCCGACCTTGCCGTCGAGCGGGTTCCTCTTGGCGTCGGCGCGCAGCTTCAGCCACTGCGCCTCGACCTGCGCCCGGGTGGTGCCGAGGTGGAACTTGGAGTCGTACTTGGCGACCCAGTCCTCCCACTCGTTCCAGCGGGCCTGGAAGGCGACGTCCTGCTCCAGGTTGGCCTGGTACCAGATGTTGTCCTGGTCCGGGTTGACCACGCTGTCCACGATCATGCGGCGGACGTGCGAGGGGAACAGCGTGCCGTAGACCGCGCCCAGGTAGGTGCCGTAGGAGACGCCCAGGTAGTTGAGCTTCTTCTCGCCGAGGGCAGCCCGGATGACGTCCAGGTCGCGCGCGGTGTTCGGCGTGGTCAGGTACGGCAGCATCCAGCCGCTGCGCTCGGCGCAGCCGTCCGCGTACTCGGCGGCGAGCTTGCGCTGCGCGCGCTTGTCGGCCTCGCTGCTCGGCACCGGGTCGGCCTTCGGACCCTTGGCGTACTCCTGCGGGTCCACGCACGAGATCGGCGTGGAGTGGCCCACGCCGCGCGGGTCGAAGCCCACGAAGTCGTAGGCCTTGGAGGTGTTGGTCCAGAGCGGGTTCTTCTTGGTCACCCGGGTCGGGAACTGCATGCCCGAGCCGCCGGGGCCGCCGGGGTTGTAGATGAGGGCACCCTGGCGCTCGGCCTTGGTGCCGGTGTTGCCGATGCGGTCGACGGCGAGCTTGATCTGCTTGCCGTTGGGCCGGGCGTAGTCCAGCGGAACGCTGACGTAGCCGCACTGGATGGGCTTGGCGATCGCCCAGTCCGTGGGACAGTCCGTCCAGTTGATGCCCTGCCTGGCCGCCCGGTCGGCGGCGACCTGTACGCCACGCGCCTCGGACCGACCGTGGTCGCGGTTGTCGGCGTTGGCGACCGGAGCCGCTATCGCGCCCACCATCAGCGTGCCCGCGATCAGTGTGCCGGCCGAGCCGAGCACTGCGGTGCGTCTCAAGTGGTACCTCCCCCTGCTGAAGTGCGCTGTCAGTCTCAGCGCTCCATTTGGGCCTGTCGGGCGATCCTTTCGTCTGTGAGCCCACTGTGCACAGGCCGTACAGGTGTTTTTTTACCGAACCGATAGCCGGTGCGCGGTGTTCCGCTGAGCGGTCAGCGTGTCGTGAGGTGGCTTCGCAGGGCGTCGTCGAGGACGTGACGCAGCAGCCGGGCGTCCGGCGCGACGGCCGTGACGAGCAGGGCGGGTCCGGCCAGCGGGGTGAGCACGGCGTTGTCGCCGAGCATCCTGGGCTCGGCCGGACGGTCCGTGAACTCGGGCCCCACGACGAGCAGTTGGCCCGCGGCCCGGTGCCCGCCGAGCACCGCCGCACCGTCCCAGCCGCCGCTTGCCCCCGGACCGTATGCCAGCTCCTGGTCGAGGAGCGGGCGCCCGGCGCGGTACACGGTGAGGCGGGTGGCGAGGGTGCCGGGCTGCTCGCCGTGCCGGCCGAGCACCTGCTCCTCGCGGTACACGAGGCGGGCGCCGGGGGCGAGGTCGATCCGGGTGCGCATGGCGAGGTCGCTGCCGGCCGCCGAGATGAGCTGCTCGGGCAGCCAGCGCAGCTCGGCGTCCGCACCGACGGTGAGGCGTACGTCGTAGTGGGCGCGCTCGCCGTCGCGGCCGGGCAGGGCGATGGTGGCGGCCGCCGAGTCGACGTGCAGCCTCGCCCCGTCGCGCACTTCGGCCTCGACGGCGATCCGGTCGCCGCCGAGCGGGGCGCTCATCGCGCCGACGACGGTGACCCGGTGGTAGGGGCCGCGGGCCCGGGTGCGCCGCAGCGCGAGCGGGCCCTCGCCCTCAAGGACGGGCAGGCCTTCGGGGGTGGCGACGATACGGGCGGTGGCGCGCACCCCGCGCGCGCCGAGGGTCAGGCCGCCCATGCCGCGAGCTGCTCCCGCACCCAGCCGGCGACCCGAGCGACACCCTCGTCGGACCTCAACGACTGGAAGACGACGGGGAGTTCGCCCCGCTGCTCCTTGGCGTCCCCGGCCATCCGCGCCAGGTCGGACCCGACGTAGGGCGCGAGGTCGGTCTTGTTGACCACCAGCAGATCGGCGGTGGTGACGCCCGGGCCCCCCTTGCGCGGGATGTCGTCACCGCCGGCCACGTCGATGACGAAGATCTGGGCGTCGACGAGGCCCTTGGAGAAGGTGGCGGTGAGGTTGTCGCCGCCGGACTCGACGAGGATCAGGTCGAGCGGCCCGACCGTGTCCTCCAGGTCCTCGACGGCTTCGAGGTTGGCGGAGATGTCGTCGCGGATGGCGGTGTGCGGGCAGGCCCCGGTCTCCACGGCCTGGATGCGCTCGGGCGGCAGCACGGCGTTGCGCAACAGGAAGGCGGCGTCCTCGCGGGTGTAGATGTCGTTGGTGACGACGGCGATGGACAGCTGGTCGCGCAGGGCCCGGCAGAGCGCGGCGACGGTGGCGGTCTTCCCGGACCCGACGGGTCCCCCGAGTCCGACGCGCAACGCCCTGCGCCGGCCGTCGGGCCGGTGGGCGTCGGCGCTGACGGGTGCGGGGCCGTCGTGGGAGTGGTCGAGGTGCATGGGGTCTCCAGGGTGGGTGTAGGACGATTCGGGGTGCGGCCGGCTACGAGGCGAACAGCCGCACCGGCCAGGCCGCGTGCGCCTCGGCCATGACGTCGAGCAGCGGAGCCGATGCGGCGGGCAGCACGGCGGCCCCCTCGACCACCGCCTCCGCCGCGGCGACGGCCGCCCGCCGGGCCACGGCGTCCAGCTCCGGCGCGAGCCGGGCGAGGACGCCCGTCGCGTCGAACGGGTCGAGGCCCAGCAGCCGCACGACCGCTGTGGCCGGGCCGCTCACCGCCTCGTACGCCACGCAGTGCGCCGCGTCCTCGGGCCCGAGTGAGGCCGCACGGGCGGCGAGTCCGAGCACGACGGGCTGGTGGGCGCCGCGCGGCCGGGCCGCGGCCAGCGCGTCGAGTTCAGCCGACGGCCAGGTGGCCCGGGCCGCGCGCATCATCTGGCGGCCCAGCTTGCGGGCGGTGGCCCGCAGGGCGGGCGAGGGGGTGCGGGCGTCGGCGGCCTCGTCCAGGAGGAGCGGGTCGAGGCCGGCGGCCGCCGCCGCGGCGAGGGCCGCGGCGGTGAGGCCGGCGGTGTGCAGCCGGCCGCGGCAGAACTCCGCCAGGTCGGCGGCGGTACGGATGCGGCCCGCCTTGACGGCCGCCTCGGCCCCGCCGGAGTGGGCATGGCCCCCGGCGGGGAAGCGGCCGTCGGCGAGGACGAGCAGGGCAGCGCGACTCATGTGATGACAGCCCGTCAGAAGAGGAAGTACCGCTGGGCCATGGGCAGTTCGGCGGCCGGCGCGGGCTCGACCACGTCTCCGTCGATGGTCACGGTGAACGTGTCCGGATCGACCCGGACGTCCGGAGTTGCGTCGTTCTCGCGCATGTCCGCCTTGCCGACCCGACGGGTGTTCTCGATGGCCACGAACCGCTTGTCCAGGCCGAGCCGGTCGGGCAGGCCGTCATCGAGTGCCGCCCGGGACACGAAGTTGAGCGAGTTGGCGGCGGGCGCCCTGCCGAGCGCGCCGAACATGGGGCGCGGCAGGATCGGCTGCGGGGTGGGGATCGACGCGTTGGCGTCGCCCATCTGCGCGTACGCGATCTGGCCGCCCTTGATGACCAGTTGCGGCTTGACGCCGAAGAAGGCGGGCTCCCACAGCACCAGGTCGGCGAGCTTGCCGGACTCGACGGAGCCGATCTCACGGTCCAGGCCCTGGGCGACCGCCGGATTGATCGTGTACTTGGCGACGTAACGGCGCACCCGGTGGTTGTCGGCCCGGCCGTCACCGGCGAGCGCGCCCCGGCGCACCTTCATGACGTGCGCGGTCTGCCAGGTCCGCAGCACGACCTCGCCGATGCGGCCCATCGCCTGGGAGTCGGAGGAGATGATCGAGATGGCGCCGAGGTCGTGCAGGAAGTCCTCGGCGGCGATGGTGGAGGGACGGATGCGGGACTCGGCGAACGCCAGGTCCTCCGGCACGGCCGGGTTGAGATGGTGACAGACCATCAGCATGTCGAGGTGTTCCTCGATGGTGTTGACGGTGTGCGGCCGGGTCGGATTGGTGGAGCTCGGCAGCACGTTGGGCTGCGAGACCACGGTGATGATGTCGGGCGCGTGCCCGCCGCCCGCGCCTTCGGTGTGGTAGGCGTGGATCGAGCGGCCCGCGATCGCGGCGAGGGTGTCGCCGACGAAGCCCGCCTCGTTCAACGTGTCGGTGTGGATGGCGAGTTGGGCGCCGGTCTCGTCGCACACACCGAGGCAGGCGTCGATGACGGCGGGGGTCGCGCCCCAGTCCTCGTGGATCTTGAACCCGAGCGCGCCGCCGCGCAGTTGGGAGTGCATCGCCTCGCGCGACATGGTGTTGCCCTTGCCGAGGAGGCCGATGTTGACGGGCGAGTTCTCCAGGGCGGCGAACATCCGGGCCAGGTGCCAGGAGCCCGGGGTGACGGTGGTGGCCTTGCTGCCCTCGGCGGGTCCGGTGCCGCCGCCGACCAGGGTGGTGATGCCGGAGGACAGCGCCTGGTCGATGAGGGTGGGCGAGATGAAGTGGACGTGCGTGTCGACGGCCCCGGCGGTCAGGATCTTCCCGTTGCCCGCGATGATCTCGGTCTCGGGGCCGATGACGAGGTCGGGGTGGACCCCGTCCATGGTGTCCGGGTTGCCGGCCTTGCCGATGCCGGTGATCCGGCCGTCGCGGATGCCGATGTCCGCCTTGACGATGCCCCAGTGGTCGATGATCACGGCGCCGGTGACAACGGTGTCGGGGGCGCCTTCGGCGCGGGTGGTGCGCGCCTGCCCCATCGATTCGCGGATCACCTTGCCGCCGCCGAACACGGCCTCGTCGCCCGAGCGTCCGGGCCCGCCGGAGCGGTCCTCCTCGATCTCGACCAGGAGTGCGGTGTCGGCGAGCCGGATGCGGTCGCCGGTGGTGGGGCCGAACAGGTCGGCGTACCCGGCGCGGTCGAGGTCAGTCATCGAGGGAGCCTCCGGTCTCGCCGCGCAGCCCGGGCACGATGCGCCGGCCGGCCAGGGGGACGAGTTCTACGTCTACGGGGATACCGGGTTCGAAGCGGACGGCGGTGCCCGCGGCGATGTTCAGTCGCTTGCCCCGGGCAACCGTACGGTCGAAGTCGAGGCCGGGGTTGGCCTCAACGAAGTGGTAGTGGGAGCCGACCTGGACGGGCCGGTCGGCGGCGTTGAGTACGGTCATCCGCACGACGGGACGGCCCTCGTTGAGGACGATGGGGTCCTCGGCGAAGAGGATCTCTCCGGGAATCACGGCGGCGCTCCCGTCAGGCGATCGGTTCGTGGACGGTGACGAGCTTGGTGCCGTCCGAGAAGGTCGCCTCGACCTGGACGTCGTGGATCATCTCCGGGATGCCCGGCATGACCTCGTCGCGGGAGAGCAGTTTCCGTCCGGACGCCATGAGTTCGGCGACGGTGCGGCCGTCGCGGGCGCCTTCCAGGATGTGCGAGGTGATGAGGGCGACGGATTCGGGGTGGTTGAGCTTCACCCCGCGGGCCCTGCGCTTCTCCGCTACGTCCGCGGCCACATGGATGAGCAGCCGTTCCTGCTCGTGCGGCGTCAGTTGCACGCTTCCCACCTCACACTCGTGCCCTCCCCGTCACGGACAGCCGTGGACGGGCCCAGCGAGCGTCCGGGGCGAAGACGGATCGGACCGGCAGCTTCCGCCCGAACGCAGCGGAACCGTATCCGACTTCAACAGGTTGTTGAGGACCATCTCCCGGCCCCTTGGCCAGCCATTGCACGTTAAGGCGGAAGTTTTTCCGGCGCGTTAACTGACACTTTAGAAAGGCATGATCATCCCGAGGGTGCGGTAGCGGGGCAGGTGCGTGTATAGAGCACCCACAGCTGCCCGCATCCCCCTCGGCGACCCGGCGAACCGCGCTCCGCGTTCAGTCCCCGGTGCGCGGATCGCGGTGTTCGGCGGCGATCCCGAAGCGCCGGGGCTCGGCGGGCGCGGCGGCGGGCAGATGGCGCACCGAGGACAGGGACGTGATCACCTGCTCCTCCTCCTGCCGCGCGGCCTCCAGCTTCTCCAGGTCGGCGGCGGAGACCAGGGCGACGAGCGGCTTCCCGTGGCGCGTCACCACGACCCGCTCCCCGCCGTACACCACGCGGTTGATCAGCTCCGCGAGCTCTGCGCGGGCTTGCGTCACCGGAATCTCGTAGGCCATGACGTCCAGCTTAGACGCCGCTCACCGAACCCACCGATATCCGAACGGGCCGACAAATACGCAGGTCAGGGGCGCACTGACCAACTTCCGCGGAAACAGTGCGGTCCGGCGGGTCCCCCGATTGGGGCCCGCCGGACCGCGCGCGGCCGTCACGCCGCCGCGGCGGCCGCCTCCTCCGCGGTCCTGGCCTCGACCGCGTACACGTCCACGTACTCCTGCTGGGAGAGCTTCTGCACGGCGTACATGATCTCGTCCGTCACGGCCCGCAGGACCAGGCGCTCGTCCTCCATCCCCGCATAGCGGGAGAAGTCCAGGGGTTCACCGAAGCGGAGGGTGACCGGTACCCGCCGGGGCAGCCTGCGCCCCTTCGGCTGCGCCTCGAACGTGCCGATGATCGCGACCGGAACCACCGGGGCGCCGGAGCGCAACGCCATCGCGGCGACCCCGACCTTGCCCTTGTAGAGCCGTCCGTCGTGCGAGCGCGTCCCCTCCGGGAAGACCCCCAACGCCCCTTCGCCGTCGAGGACTTGGAGCGCGGCGTCGATCGCCGCCCGGGCCGCGTCCCTGCCGGAGCGGTCGACGGGGATCTGGCCGAGCGCGCGGAAGAAGGCGGCCGTCGCCCGGCCGGTGAGGCCCGGCGCGGTGAAGTACTCCTGCTTGGCCAGGAAGGTGAGCCGGCGCCGCAGCGTCACGCCGAGCAGGAACTGGTCGGTGAACGACTGGTGATTCCCCGCGAGGATCACCGCACCTGCCTCGGGCACCCGCCCGGCCCCCTCGACGCTCGGGCGGAACAGCCACCGCAACAGCGGCAGCAGCACGAGACGGAATGCGAAATAGAACACTTCAGTGAGCCCTCTCCCCAGGTGACCCCCGCCGACGCACGCTAGCCACGGGCGAGGGGCTCCCGGGAGAGCGCCTAATGAGCCAGCCCGGGTCGCGGGACGGGCACCATAACGGCCCAAATCTCCTGCTCGCTCAGGGCGAAACGTCCTCCCACCTGCACCTTCCTGCGGAGCGCCATGACGTCCATGTTCCTGTGTTCTGTACGTCCTGTACGTTTCTGACAGAGGCCTTCGGGCTCCGGTCGAGGAGAGGTACGCCATGAACCACCGCCCTGCCGCCCGCCATGTGCTCCCCCAGTTCGAGGAGCGCACCGCCACCGGCATCCGCACGCTCGATCCGTACTCCAAGCTCTTCGAGGAGCGGATCGTCTTTCTCGGCACCCCGGTCGACGACGCGTCCGCCAACGACGTGATGGCCCAGTTCATGCACCTGGAACACGCGGACCCGGACCGGGACATCTCGCTGTACATCAACTCCCCCGGCGGCTCGCTCACCGCGATGACCGCGATCCACGACACGATGCGGTTCGTCACGTGTGACGTGCAGACGTTCTGCCTGGGCCAGGTGAGCTCGGTGGCCGCGGTGCTGCTCGCGGCCGGCACCCCCGGCAAGCGCGCCGTGCAGCCCGCCTCCCGGGTGCTTCTGCAACAGCCGTCCATCGAGGAGCCGATGCGGGGCCAGCCCTCCGACCTGGAGATCCACGCGGCCGAAATCCTGCGCGGGCGGGCCCTGTTGACCGAGCTGCTCGCGCGCTACACCGGCAAGGACGCGGAGCGGGTGGCCGCCGACATCGACCGGGACCTGGTCTTCGACGCCGAGGGTGCCGTGGCGTACGGGCTCGCCGATCATGTGCTCCAGAGCCGCAAGACGTCCCTGCGCGGCAGGTGAGGGCCCGTGCTGCCACCGGAGCTTCCGCCGCTGCCGGCGCTCACGCGCGCCGAGTCCGAGTTCATCGACTCCTATCTCGCGGTGGTCGACCTGCTCGGCCGGATCAACCCGGCGCACGGCCATGACACGTATGCGGCCCTGCGGGCGGCGCAGGCACTGGTCGGCCGGGCCGCCGCGCTCAAGGACGCCCTCACGTTGATGCACGCGCGCGGCGAGGCACAGGTGCACGCTCAGACGCTGACGCGGGCACTGCGGGTGCTGGACGGCGAACGACGCGCGGGGAGGCTGACGGTCCCGCCGCAGTCGACGGTGTGAGTGGATCAGGGGTACGCGACGCGCTCGGGGAACGCGCGAAACGAACCAAACGGGCTACCCCCGTTCGGCCCACCGGCGGATCTTTTCACTGAGCCTTATGAGCCGCTTACGGCCCGTGGCCACAGTGCTGAAACGATCCTTCTTTGCAGGTACGAGGCTCGCCAACCCCGTTCGGAGCAGCGTCCATTCGCCCTTGTCCACCCGAATGGGGCACTCGTGAGGAGCCTCACAGAAAGCCGTTTCGGGCCGTAAATCCGACAGTCGGTGCGTGAAGATCCCTGAGACGACAAGCCCCCGCCACCGCGGCGGGGCGGTCCGGGCGGACGCCGAGTCCTGCCGCCGTTCCGGACGTCTGGTCGACAGGAGTGGACCGGCAGGAGTGGAGGACCCGATTTCTTCGGGGCGGCCGAGCCTTGGCCGTCCCTCGGGGTGAAGCCGTTCGCGCGGCCGGGCATCTTCGCCAGTCCGAACCCGACAGGTCATCCTTCGCAGGCGGTTTGACGAAGGGTTGCGCATGACCGCGCAGACACACGTCCCGTCCCTGACGGTCCGGCTCGGCACCGTCTGTGCCCTCGCTCTCGCCGTCACGGGCGGCACCACGCTGGCCCCGGGCGGCACGTCCGAGGCGAACGCCGCGGCCGTCGCCGCCCGGGCGCTCCACGTGGCCGCGTCGAAGAAGGGAGCGCCCTACCAGTACGGCGCCTCGGGCCCCTCCCGCTTCGACTGCTCGGGGCTCACGCTGTACTCGTTCAAGCAGGCGGGCCGCAGGCTCCCACGCTCGGCGCAGCAGCAGTACAACAGCTCCCGGCACGTCACCGCGGGCTCCCGCAAAGCGGGGGACCTGGTCTTCTTCCACTCCGGAGGCAGCGTGTACCACGTGGGGATCTACGCGGGGAACGGCCGGATCTGGCACTCCCCCAAGACCGGTGCCGTGGTCCGTCTGGAGCGGATCTGGAGCAGCGCGGTCTGGTACGGGCGGGTGGGCTGACGCCCCGTCGGCCGGGGCCCGGTGCGCGCCGCGCGCACCAGGGGCTCCCCGAGGCGCCTCGGGGACCCAACGTGCCTCGGGGCCCGACGCGCCTTGGGGGCCGGGCGTACCTCGGGGGCCGGGCGCGCTCGCGGGTCCCCTAGCCGCTCTGGACCGGCGCCGTCCACGGCAGGGCGATCCAGACCGTCTTGCCGCCGTCCGCGGTGGGGGCGACCGAGAGCCGGCCGCCGGACTCGGCCGCGAGCCAGCGGATGATCACCATGCCGCGACCGTTGTCCTGCTGGACGGCGGCGGGCAGCCGCTTCGGCCAGCGCGGGTGGCTGTCGGTGACGCCGATCCGCAGCTCTTCCTCGCGCTCCAGGTGGATGTCGACGGTGAAGGTGGGCGACTGGCCGAAGGTGTGCTGGACCGCGTTGGTGGCGAGTTCCGAGACGATGAGCCGGACCGTGTCGGCGGCCTCGGCTCCGGAGGGCAGGCCCCATTCGGTGAGGACCCCGGCGACGTACCGCCGTGCCGCGGAGACCGAGGCGGGAGCGCTCGGCAGAGTAACGGTTGCTTCGAGGTGGTCTGCCATGGCGACGCAATCCCTTTCCCACCCGGGCCGGCTGTTGCCTCGTGGCGGATGAGCGCTCGCGAAGACGACTACGGCCTCGGATTGTGCTTCGCGCCAGAGTGCCACTCATCGTGCCGGTCTCGGGTGCGATCCACCAAGATATGCATATATCTGTCGCTCAAAGCGGTGAACTCTCCGACGGCAGAGCGTATTTGGGCCCACACTTACCCATCGCCGGAGGCGAAGGAGGCGGCCATGGGGCATGGACCGGCAGTGCGCAGACGCAAGCTGGGCGAGGAACTGCGCAAACTGCGCGACGGCACGGGACTCACGAGCGGGGCGGCCGCCTCCCTGGTCGGCTGGCACCAGTCGAAGGTGAGCCGGATCGAGACCGGACGCAGCGGTGCCAAGCCGGCCGACGTGGCGCGCCTGCTCGACGCGTACGGAATCGACGACCCCCAACTCCGCTCCCTGTTGCAGGCGTTGGCGGACTCGGCGGGCAGCGGCGGGGTGGACTGGGCGCAGGCCTACCGGAGCCTGCTGCCGCCGCAGTACCGCGACTTCATCAGCCTGGAGTCGCAGGCGCGTTCGGCGCGCACCCTGGAAACCTCGGTGGTACCCGGCCTGTTGCAGACCGCGGCGTATGCGCGGGCGGTGACGCGGGCCGCGCTCGGGGGGCTTCCGCCGGACAAGGTGGACTCGCTCGTGGAAGTCCGGATCGCGCGCCAGGAGGTCCTGCGCGGCGATCCGCCGCTGATGCTCAGCGCGGTCCTGGACGAGGCGGTGATCCGCCGCAGCGTGGGCGGCCCGTCGGTCATGCGCGAGCAGTTACGGCATTTACTGGACGTCGCCTCGCTGCCGCACGTGCGGCTGCACGTCATTCCTTTCCAGCACGGAGGCTATGTCGGCCTCACCGGCCCTTTCATTATGTTTTCGTTTCCGGCCATTTCTGATCTGGATGTGGTTGTTATCGACCACTTGACGAGTAGCCTCTACCTTGAGCGGAGAGAAGACCTTGAGGCGTACAGTGCCGCGTTCGACGCCGTCCAGGCACTCGCGCTTCCCTCCACGGAATCGTTGAATCTCATCGCCAGAACAGCCCGGGAAGGACCGGGTTAGTTCACGGCGGGTGGGGAGGCATGATGTCCGCACATCCTGCGCACGTTCCTTCCAGCACATCCCTCACCGGTGCCACCTGGCGGCGCAGCAGCCGCAGCGTGGGCATGAACAACTGTGTCGAGACGGCCCGGCTCAATGGCGAGCTGCTTGCCGTCCGCGACTCCCAACGGATCGACGGGCCCGCGCTGCTCTTCGGCGCACCCGCCTGGCAACGCTTCATCTCCACCGTCACGCACGTGGGTTGACGGTTCGTCACACCGTGGGCGCGGTCCTCAGGATCGCGCCCACCGCCATGTCGATCTGGCGTTCCGTCAGGTCCGCCCGCGCGGTCAGCCGGATGCGCGAGATGCCGTCCGGCACCGAGGGGGGACGGAAACAGCCCACCACGAGCCCGGCGGCCCGGCAGTCCGCGGCCCAGGCGACCGCCGCCTCGGGCGAGGGCGCGCGTACGGAGACCACCGCGGCGTCGGGGCGTACCGCGAGGTGTCCGGCGGCGGTGATCCTGGCGTGCAGCTCGGCCGCGACGGCGCGGGCCCGGGCCGCCAACTCCGGTTCCGTACGCAGCAGTCGAAGGGCCGCGAGGGCCCCGCCGACGGCCGCCGGGGCGAGCCCGGTGTCGAAGATGAAGGTGCGCGCCGCGTTCACCAGGTGGCGGACGACCCGGGCCGGGCCGAGGACCGCGCCGCCCTGGCTGCCGAGGGACTTCGACAGGGTGACGGTGGCGACCGTGTCGCCCGCGCCCGCGAGCCCGGCCGCGTGCAGCGCGCCGCGTCCGCCCTCGCCGAGCACCCCGAGCCCGTGCGCGTCGTCCACGACCAGCGCGGCCCCGAACTCCCGGCAGAGTGATGCCAGTTGGGCCAGCGGTGCGGCGTCCCCGTCCACCGAGAACACCGAGTCGGACACGACGAGCCCGGGTCCGCCGTGGGCGTCCAGGGCCTTGCGGACGGCCTCCGGTTCGGCGTGCGGCACGACTTCGGTGCGGGCCCGGGCGAGGCGGCAGCCGTCCACGATGGAGGCGTGGTTGCCCGCGTCGGACACGATCAGCGAGCCGTGCGGGCCGAGCGCGGTGAGGGCCGCCAGGTTCGCCGCGTACCCGGAGGAGAAGACCAGGGCGGCCTCGAAGCCGCAGAATTCGGCCAGCTCGCGCTCCAGTTCGGCGTGCAGCTCGGTGGTGCCGGTCACCAGGCGCGAGCCGGTGGCGCCCGCGCCCCAGCGGCGGGCCGCCTCGGCCGCGCCCGCGGTGACCGCGGGGTGCCGGGTGAGGCCCAGGTAGTCGTTGCTCGCCAGGTCCAGGAGGTCCTGGCCGGCGGCGCGCGGCCGCAGCGTGCGGACCAGACCGGCGCGCTCGCGGCGCTCCGATTCTGCGTCGATCCAGTCGAACGGCGCTCGCGGCATGGTGGAGTCCCTTTTTGTAGGCTGCCGACAGACCCTAGCCGGTGCCGTGCCCGGTCATGGTGTGGCGATACACACACCTCAAACGGGCTGTGTTGTGGGATCCCTACCTTGGCCGCAGGCGGTGCCGTGCGCGAAGATCGGCGCCATGGACCTGCTGAACACGCTGGTGGACAAGGGGTTGCGGCGCGAACTGCCGACCCGCGAAGAGGCACTCGCCGTACTGGCGACCTCCGACGACGAACTGCTCGATGTGGTGGCCGCGGCCGGCAAGGTGCGCCGCCAGTGGTTCGGCCGCCGGGTGAAGCTGAACTATCTGGTCAACCTGAAGTCGGGTCTGTGCCCCGAGGACTGTTCGTACTGCTCCCAGCGGCTCGGCTCCAAGGCCGACATCCTCAAGTACACCTGGCTCAAGCCGGACGAGGCCTCCAAGGCGGCGGCCGCGGGCGTGGCCGGCGGCGCGAAGCGGGTCTGCCTGGTGGCCAGCGGCCGCGGCCCCACGGACCGCGACATCGCCCGGGTCTCCGAGACCATCGAGGCGATCAAGGAGCAGAACGAGGGCGTCGAGGTCTGCGCCTGCCTCGGGCTGCTCTCCGACGGTCAGGCCGAGCGGCTGCGGGCGGCCGGCGCGGACGCGTACAACCACAACCTCAACACGTCCGAGGCCACGTACGGGGACATCACGTCCACGCACACCTACCAGGACCGCGTGGACACCGTGACCAAGGCGCACGACGCGGGTCTTTCGGCCTGCTCGGGTCTGATCGCGGGCATGGGCGAGTCCGACGAGGACCTGGTCGACGTCGTCTTCTCGCTGCGCGAGCTCGACCCGGACTCGGTGCCGGTGAACTTCCTGATCCCGTTCGAGGGCACCCCGCTCGGCAAGGAGTGGAACCTCACCCCGCAGCGCTGCCTGCGCATCCTCGCCATGACCCGGTTCGTGTGCCCGGACGTCGAGGTGCGGCTCGCCGGCGGCCGCGAGGTGCATCTGCGTTCGATGCAGCCGCTCGCCCTGAACCTGGTCAACTCGATCTTCCTGGGCGACTACCTGACCAGTGAGGGCCAGGCCGGACAGGCCGACCTCGACATGATCGCGGACGCCGGGTTCGAGGTGGAGGGCGCGGGCACCACGACGCTGCCGCGCCACCGCGCCGACGCGCTCGCCGCCGCGGGCTGCGGCACCGGCCCCGCGGGCTGCGGCTCGCACGAGGACGGCGCCTGCGGCACGCACGAGGGCGGCGGCTGCGGTCCCTGCGGCGGCCACGGCGCCCCCGAGGTGCCCGAGCAGGTGCCCGCCGACCAGGCGCGCACGGATCTGGTGGCGGTGCGCCGCCGGGGCGCCGGAACGGATCTCGCGCCCAATGCCTGAGCACTCCCCCGCGGATCTGCTCGACCTGGACCGCAGGCACGTCTGGCATCCGTACGGCCCGATGCCCAACCGGCAGGAGCAGCTCCTGGTCGAGTCGGCCTCGGGCGTACGGCTCCGGCTCGCCGAACCCGCGCACGGGCAGCGCGAGTTGATCGACGGCATGGCGTCCTGGTGGTCGGCCGTGCACGGCTACAACCACCCGGTGCTCAACGAGGCGGTGCGGGACCAGCTGGGCCGGATGAGCCACGTCATGTTCGGCGGGCTCACCCACGAGCCCGCCGTGCGGCTCGCCGCCCGGCTCGTGGAGATCACCCCCGGGCCGCTCCAGCACGTCTTCCTCAGTGACTCGGGGTCGGTCTCGGTCGAGGTCGCCGTGAAGATGTGCCTGCAGTACTGGCGCTCGGTCGGGCAGCCGCGCAAGCAGCGCCTGCTCACCTGGCGCGGCGGCTACCACGGCGACACCTGGCAGCCGATGTCGGTGTGCGACCCCGAGGGCGGGATGCACGAGCTGTGGCAGGGCGCGCTGCCCAAGCAGGTGTTCGTGGACGCCCCTCCGGCCCGCTTCGACGAGGCGTACGCGCGGGAGCTGCGCGAGGCGATCGCCCGCCATGCCGACGAGGTCGCCGCGGTGATCGTGGAGCCGGTGGTGCAGGGCGCGGGCGGCATGCGCTTCCACGCGCCGGAGTACCTGCGGGTGCTGCGCGAGGCCTGTGACGAGCACGGCGTGCTGCTCGTGTTCGACGAGATCGCCTCGGGCTTCGGCCGCACCGGCACCCTGTTCGCGGCGGACCACGCGGGCGTCTCACCCGACGTCATGTGCGTCGGCAAGGCCTTGACCGGCGGCTATCTGTCGATGGCGGCGACGCTGTGCACCACCCGGGTCGCCGAGGGCATCTCCTCGGGCGAGGTCCCGGTGCTCGCGCACGGGCCGACGTTCATGGGCAACCCGCTGGCCGCCTCGGTGGCGCTGGCCTCGATCGACCTGCTGCTCGGCCAGGACTGGCGGGGCGAGGTCAAGCGCATCGAGGCCGGTCTGCTGGACGGGCTCGGCGCGGCCCGTTCGATCGAGGGCGTACGGGAGGTGCGGGTGCTCGGCGCCATCGGCGTGGTCCAGCTGGACCACGAGGTGGACGTGCGGGCGGCGACCGCGGCGGCCGTGCGCGAGGGCGTGTGGCTGCGCCCCTTCCGGGATCTGATCTACACGATGCCGCCCTATGTGACGGGCGACGACGATCTGGCGCGCGTCTGCCGTGCGGTGTGCGCGGCGGCGCGGGAGGGCTGAGATGACGATTCTGGTGGTGAGCGGTACGGGCACCGAGATCGGCAAGACGATCACCACGGCGGCGGTCGCCGCCCTGGCACTCGCCGGCGGGCGTTCGGTGGCCGTCCTGAAACCGGCCCAGACGGGGGTCGCGCCGGGCGAGCCCGGGGACGTCGCCGAGGTGCGGCGGCTCGCGGGCGAGGCGGTGACCGGGGCCGAACTGGCCCGGTTCCCCGAGCCGTTGGCACCCAACACCTCGGCCCGCCGGGCGGGCATGACCCCCGTCGGGCCCGCGGAGGTCGCCGAGGCGGCGGCCAAGCTGGCCACCGAGCACGACCTGGTCCTGGTCGAGGGCGCGGGCGGTCTGCTGGTCCGCTTCGACGACGAGGGCGGCACTCTCGCGGACGCGGCCCGGCTGCTCGGTGCCCCCGTTCTGGTGGTGACGCCCGCCGGACTGGGCACACTCAACTCGACGGCGCTGACCGGCGAGGCCCTGCGGGCCCGGGACATCGAGTTCGCCGGGGTCGTGGTGGGCAGCTGGCCCGCCGAGCCGGATCTGGCCTCGCGATGCAATCTCGCGGACCTTCCGGAGTCGGCCGGTGCGCCCTTGCTCGGCACCGTGCCCGAGGGCGCCGGACGGCTGGCGCCCGCCGACTTCCGTACCCGAGCGGCCGGCTGGCTCGCCCCGGCGCTCGGCGGCGTTTGGAGTATCTGATGGCTGTGTTACGGGCCCGCCTCGGGCAGCTCGTCGTGGACTGCGCCGACCCGGGGCGGCTCGCCCGCTTCTGGGCCGGACTGCTCGGCGGGCGCCCCGTGGTGCGGGACGCCTCGTGGGCGTACGTCGATCCGCCGGGCGCTCCGCGCCTCGCCTTCCAGAAGGTGCCGGAGTCGAAGGCGGCCAAGAACCGGCTGCACCTCGACCTCACGGTCGAGGACGTGCGCCGGGCGCGGGCGGCGGCCGTACGGCGCGGGGCGACACCGGTGGGCGCGACGGTCATCGACCCACAGGGCGCCTTCCAGGTGATGCACGACCCCGAGGGCAACGAGTTCTGCTTCGTGGCGGCCGCCGACGGGTGAGCGGCCGGGAGGCGGGGACAATGCCGTTGGGGCCCGTCCGCCGGAGCCTGTCCGGGACGCGGGGCCCGACCGGCTGTCCAGGCTCAGGAGGTCCGACATGGCGCAGCGCACCAAGATCGCTCCGGATGCCGTGCACCACCCCCTCTTCGCCCGCTTCTACGCGCGCTACAGCGAGGCCGTCGATCTGCGGGCCGGGATCTCCGCGTACCGCCGCGAACTGCTCGACGGACTCTCGGGGCGCGTCATCGAGATCGGCGCCGGCAACGGCCTCAACTTCGCGCACTATCCGACGGCGGTCTCCGAGGTGGTGGCCATCGAACCCGAACGCACGCTGCGGCAGTCGGCGGTCCGTGCGGCGCTGCGGGCGGAGGTTCCGGTGGACGTGGTGCCCGGCTCCGCCGAGGCCCTTCCGGTCAAGAGCGAGGCCTTCGACGCGGCGGTCGCCTCGCTTGTGCTGTGCTCGGTGCGGGATCTGCCGCGGGCGCTCGCCGAGATCCGGCGCGTGCTGCGCCCGGGCGGCGAGCTGCGGTTCTTCGAGCACGGCCGGGCCGATGGCCGGGCGCTCGGGGCGGTGCAGCGGGGCCTGGACCGCACGGTGTGGCCGAGGCTTTTCGGCGGCTGTCACACGGCGCGCGATCCGCTGGGCGCGATCGAGGCGGCGGGCTTCGAGATCGTGGGCCACCGCCGGCTGAGGGTGCCCGAGAAGGGCATCGCGATGCCGTCCTCCCCTTGTGTCCTCGGGGCGGCGCGGCGCCCGGCGCTCGGCCCGGACGAATGAACTCCGCTTCCGCATGCGGGACATGAGCTCTGCTCCCGCGTGCGGTGCACGACCTCTACTGCCGTGCGCGGCAAGGGACAAGGGAGTTGGGGCTCGACGAAACGGAGGTGCCGGTGATCCGCGACCCGGGCGCGGCGGGTCGTGCCGATCGGGCGCTCTTCCCCGCGGACGGCCCGATCGTGGACCGGATGGAGCGGCCCGCCGCGGCGGCCGCACTGGAGCGGACGGCCCCCGCGGTGACCGTCGTCCCGGAGGGGATGCGGCTCTTCCTTCGCCCCGTGGGCCAAAACGGCTCGCCGCGCGCCGGAGGACGGTGGTGGGATGGCCCCATGACCGAGTTGCGCATCCGGGCCGCCGGACCCGAGGACCTGGACGCCGTGCTGGCGTTCTGGAAGACCGCCGCCGAGGGGACCAGCATCAGCGACGACCGGGCGGGGACCGAGCGCCTCGTCGCCCGCGACCCCGAGGCCCTGATCCTCGCGGAGCGGGACGGCCACCTGGCCGGCACGGTGATCGCCGGGTTCGACGGCTGGCGCTGTCATCTGTACCGGCTCGCGGTCCACCCGGACCAGCGCCGCAACGGCATCGGCCGGGCGCTCCTTGCGGCAGCCGAGGACCGGTTCGTCGCGCTCGGCGGACGCCGGGCGGACGCGATGGTGCTGGTGCGCAACGAGCTCGCGCGGCAGGCCTGGGCGGCCGCGGGGTACGAAGCCGAGGAGCAGTGGCGCCGCTGGGTGAAGCCGCTGGTCTGAACGACCGACCCCAGCTTCCCTTTGCCAGTGCTTTACCATGGGTGGACCCCCCACCCGCCGACTGAAAGGTGTGAGCGTCCGCCCATGGGCGAGCCTCCCAGTACCAGTACCGCCGCGCGACACCGCGCGCACCGCCTCCCTCTGCCCGATCATGGGACGGAGGTGAACCGATGACCGAAGTGCTCCTGCTCCTCGCGGCCGTACTGCTCTCGCTGGTCTGCGCGGTCTTCGTGGCGGCCGAGTTCTCTCTCACCACCGCCGAGCGCAGTGACCTGGAACGGGCCGTCGAGCGCGGCGAACGGGGCGCCTCCAGCGCCCTCAAGGCCGTCCGCAGCCTCACCTTCCAGCTGTCCGGCGCCCAGCTCGGCATCACCGTCACCGGACTCGTCATCGGCATGATCGCCAAGCCGTCGATCGCCAAGCTGCTCACCGGTCCGCTCGAATCGATCGGCCTGTCCGGCTCGACCGCGAGCTCGGTGGCCCTGGTGCTCGGCATGGTGCTCTCCACGGTGTTCCTGATGGTCGTCGGCGAGCTGGTCCCGAAGAACTGGGCCATCTCCTCGCCGGTCGCCGTGGCGAAGGTCGTCTCGGCTCCGCAGCGCGCCTTCAGCGCGGCCTTCCGCCCGCTGATCAGTCACCTCAACACCTCGGCCAACCACTTGGTGCGCCGCTTCGGCCTGGAGCCCGCCGAGGAGCTGGCCTCCGCGCGCAGCCCCCAGGAACTGGTCGCCCTCGCCCGCCACTCCGCCAAGGAGGGCGCTCTGGAGGCGGACACCGCCGAGCTGTTCGTCCGCACCCTCAGCCTCGCCGAACTCAACGCCGAGAACGTGATGACGCCCCGGGTCCAGGTCACCGCGCTCGACATCCAGGCCACCGCCGAGGACGTCGCGAACGCGACCCGCGCCACCGGCCTGTCCCGCTTCCCCGTCTACCGGGGCAGCCTCGATTCGGTCGTCGGCATCGCGCACATCAAGGACGTCCTCGCCGTGCCGGCCGAGCGTCGGCGGCTGCACCCGGTGACCGCGCTGCTGCGTGAGCCGCTGCTGGTCCCCGAGACGCTCACCGTGGACCGGCTCCTGGACCAGCTGTACGGCAGGCGGACCATGGCCGTCGTCATCGACGAGTACGGCGGCACCGCCGGCGTCGTGACTCTTGAGGACATCGTGGAGGAGGTCGTCGGCGAGGTCCGCGACGAGCACGATCCCCACGAGACCCCCGACCTCGCGCCCGCCGGCCAGGACGCGGACGGCCGCACCCTGTACTCCGCCGACGGCGCGGCCCGCGACGACCAGCTCGCCGTCATCGGGCTGCGCGTCCCGGACGGCCCCTACGAGACCCTGGCCGGCCTGGTCGCCACTCAGCTCGGCCGGATTCCCCGGGTCGGCGACCGGGTGGACCTGGCCGGCTGGCGCATGGACGTGGTCGACGCCGCCGGGCGGCGCGCGGCCCGCGTGCTGCTGCACGCGCCGCTGCACACCGACGACGAGGAGGCCGGCCGATGACCGTGATCCAGATTCTGATCGGCCTCGCCACCCTGGTCGTCAACGCCTTCTTCGTCGGTGCCGAGTTCGCCCTGATCTCGGTGCGCCGCAGCCAGATCGAGCCGCTCGCCGAGGACGGCAACCGCCGTGCCCGCAGCGTCATTTGGGGCCTGGAACACGTCTCGGCCCTGATGGCCGCGGCGCAGCTCGGCATCACGCTGTGCACACTGGTGCTCGGTGTGGTCGCCGAGCCCGCCATCGCGCACCTGGTGGCGCCGGTCTTCGAGGCGGTGGGCGTGCCGGACGGGCTCATCCACCCGGTCTCGTTCGTGATCGCCCTGGCGGTCGCGACGTATCTGCACATGCTGCTCGGCGAGATGGTGCCGAAGAACATCGCGCTGGCGGAGCCCGCGCGCACCGCTCTGCTGCTCGGTCCGCCGCTGGTGACGCTCGCCCGGGCACTGCGCCCGGTGATCTTCGCGATCAACGCGTTCGCCAACACCATCCTGAAACTGCTCAGGGTGGACGCCAAGGACCATGTCGCGGCGACCTTCTCGGACGACGAGCTGGCCCGCCTGGTGACGGACGCGGGCGACGCGGGACTGCTGGACGACCGGGCGGCCGAGCGCCTGCACGACGCCCTGGAACTCGGGCGCCGGCCGGTGCGGGACGTGGTGGTGCCGCTGGACAAGGTGGTGCGGGCCGCGGTCGGCACCACCCCGGAGGAGCTGGAGCGGCTCGCCGCGAGCTCCGGGTACTCGCGCTTCCCGGTCGTCGACGAGGACAGCCGCATCCTGGGCTATCTGCACGTCAAGGACGCCCTGGACGCGGCGCCGCGCGAGGTGGCCTTCCCGGTCGCGGCGCTGCGGCCGATCGCGCGGGTCCGCGCGGCGAGCCCGCTGGACGACGTGCTGACCGCGATGCGCCGCAGCCGCACGCACCTGGCCGCCGTGCTCGACGAGGACGGCAAGCTGGCCGGCCTGGTCACCATGGAGGACGTACTGCGCGAGCTCGTGGGGCGGCCGCCGGCGCCCGCGGCCTGACCGCTCAGACGGTCGGCCGGGCGGGGCCTGCCGGGTTCGTGGTCTCGGTGAGACCCGGGCCCGGCCGGCCCAGCTGCGAGGAGCCGACCGCCATCAGGACAGCGAGCAGCGCGGCCATGCCGGCGGTCGCGAAGGCGGCCGTCCAGTGGACGTCGAGCAGGTTCGTCGCGCCGGCCGTCAGGACGGCGGCGAGCGCCTGGGCGAAGGTGCGGATCGCACGCTCGGCGGTGGCCTTCCAGAAGGCCGCGGTGAACAACATCGCACGCTCGCTCTCTCACCGGCCACGCTCCGGCCGGGATCGTAAAAGTTGATGTGCTCCTGGCATACCGCGTAATCGGCCCGGCCGACAGGGCCTGACCGGCCTCTTTGTGATCACGGTCCCGGCCAGGGCTCCGACCGCCCCGGGCGGGGTGGCTACCGCGCGGTAGGATCGGCTCCGCCATGGAGATGAATGCCTCATACACCAGCTTTGCCGCGATCGGGGACTCCTTCACGGAGGGCATGTCCGACCGGCTTCCCGACGGGTCCTACCGCGGCTGGGCCGATCTGCTCGCCACCCGTCTCGCGAACCGCACCCCGGGCTTCCGCTACGCGAACCTCGCGGTGCGCGGCAAGCTCATCGGGCAGATCGTCGAGGAGCAGGTGGCCGCGGCGGCCGCCCTGCGCCCGGACGTCATCACCCTGGTCGGCGGCCTCAACGACACGTTGCGGCCCAAGTGCGACATGGGGCGGGTCCGGGGGCTCCTGACGGAGGCGGTCGAGCAGCTCGCCCCGTCCTGCAAGCAGCTGGTCCTGATGCGCAGCCCGGGCCGCAACGGCCCGGTCCTCGACCGTTTCCGGCCGCGCATGGAAGAACTGTTCGCGCACGTCGACGAACTCGCCGAGCGGCACGGGGCGTTGGTGGTGGACCTCTACGGCGCTCCGGCGCTCGCCGAGCAGCACATGTGGGACTTCGACCGGCTGCACCTGACGGCGGAGGGCCACCGCAGGGTGGCCGAGGCCGTCTGGCAGACGCTGGGCCTGGACGCCGAGGACGACTGGCGCTCGCCGCTGCCGCCCCCCGCCCGTCCGGGCTGGGCCGCGAGCCGCGGCGCCGATCTGCGCTTCGCCCGGCAGCACCTGGGGCCGTGGATCGGGCGCCGCCTCACCGGCCGCTCGACCGGCGACGGCCGTCACGGCGCGCACTACAGCGTCGCCGAGGGGCGGGCGTTCTGGGTCACGCCGGCGGAGGGCAAGCCGGTGGGCCCGGTGTCCGCATGGGTGCGGGTGGACGACTGAGGGTGCGGGGCCCGAGACCCCGCGCCGCCGGACACTCCCTCGACTCGGCCTCGAAACAAGGGAGTTGAGGGGTCTCGGGGCCGCCCGCGGGCGGCCCTGCCGTCATGCCGCGGCAGCCCGTTCCGGCACCCGGGCGCCGACGAAGCGTGCATCGCGGCGAATCCTGAAGCCCAGGGACTCGTACAGCCTGATGGCGCCGGTGTTGGCGGCCGCGGTGTGCAGGAACGGGGTCTCGCCCCGCTCCCGGATGCCGGCCGCGACCGCGCGGATCAGACGGGTGCCCAGACCCTGGCCGCGGAAGGCCTCGTCCGTGCAGACCGCGCTGATCTCGGTCCAGCCCGGAGGGCGCAGCCGCTCCCCCGCCATGGCGATCAGCCGACCCTCGCGGCGGATGCCCAGATAGGTGCCGAGCTCCACCGTGCGGGGCAGGAACGGGCCCGGCCGGGTGCGCTCCACGAGTGCCAGCATCTCGGGCACGTCGGCCGCGCCGAGCGGGACCGCCTCCTCGTCGTGGCGCGCGTCGAGGGACTCGTCCACGAGCTGGACGCCCGGCACGTCGAAGGTGATCTCCCAGCTCTCGGGCAGGGTGGCCCGCACTCCGGGCAGCGCCACCTCGGCGCCGGGGCCGGCGAGGGCCGCCAGGTCAGCCCAGTCGGAGGCGTCCGGCTCCGCCGGCAGCCCGAGCCAGGGCGAGACGTCGGTCTCGTAGCGCAGCACCCTGCCGCGCCCCTCGGCGAACCGCTTGTGCGGACCGGCCAGCGCGGCATAGGCGGGGTTGTCCAGTGGATGCGCCGGAATCCCGGTGCGGACGGACGTGTGCGGCATGATCTCCTCGCTCGGTGTTCGGGGTCTCGGGTGCTCAGTCTCGAGTGCCACGTGGGGCGGGCGCGCGGCAGCCGGGGCCGCGCCCACAGATGCGCACTCCCGTGTACGCACTCCCGTGTCCGTGCACCCCTAGAGGAAAGATCCGGGGCTGCTCGCGCATTCCCGCGAGGTCGGATCGTTCACGCAACCGACATGGACCCGGGCGGACCCGGGCGCTCGCGGGGTGATCGTTCTTGGCATGCTGTGCGCATGCCCTCCTCCTCGCTCACGGATCTCGTCGACGAACTCCTCGCCGGTTCCGGCCCACTGCCGATCGTCTCCGCAGGCGCCCCCGTTCTCCGGCGGCCCACCGAGCCGCTGGACGGCCGCCTCGACAGCAGGCGTCTGGACCGGCTGATCGAGGCGATGCGCGAGACGATGCGTGCCGCCCCGGGCGTCGGTCTCGCCGCCCCCCAGGTGGGCCTGCCGCTGCGACTCGCCGTCATCGAGGACGCGGCGGAGGCCTCCGAGGAGATCCGGCAGGTCCGGGGGCGGGTGCCGCAGCCCTTCCGTGTCCTGATCGATCCGTCGTACGAGCCCGCGGGGAGCGGCCGGGCCGCCTTCTTCGAGGGGTGCCTGAGCGTGCCGGGCTGGGGCGCGGTCGTCGCCCGGCACGAGAGCGTGCGCCTGCGCGCCCTCGACGAGCGGGGCCGCACCGTGGACGAGGTGTTCACGGGCTGGCCGGCCCGTATCGTCCAGCACGAGACGGACCACCTCGACGGCGTGCTGTACCTGGACCGCGCCGAGTTGCGCTCGCTGTCCTCGCGGGAGGCGATGTCGGAGCTCTGGGCCCAGCCCACCCCGGCCGCCGCGGCCGAGGCCCTCGGCTTCGAGCTGCGCACCGAGAGCGAGGCGTGAGCCCGTCCGTCACCGGGAGCCGAAGGCCCGTCGCAGTCCGTACACAGCGCCCCCTCTCGTAGCAAGGCACAAACCGGGGTGGGGCGCTGGCCTGCAGAAATCGCCAGTAGACTCTCGACACGTGACTGCTGTGTCTGCGAAGCCTCGCATCCCGAACGTTCTGGCCGGCCGCTACGCCTCCGCGGAGCTCGCCGTCCTCTGGTCCCCCGAGCAGAAGGTCAAGCTGGAGCGCCAGCTGTGGCTCGCCGTGCTGCGTGCCCAGAAGGACCTGGGGATCGAGGTGCCCGAGGCAGCGCTCGCCGACTACGAGCGCGTCGTCGACCAGGTCGACCTCGCCTCCATCGCCGAGCGCGAGAAGGTCACCCGGCACGATGTGAAGGCCCGCATCGAGGAGTTCAACGCGCTCGCCGGGCACGAGCAGGTCCACAAGGGCATGACCTCGCGCGACCTGACCGAGAACGTCGAGCAGCTCCAGATCCGGCTCTCCCTCGAACTGATGCGGGACCGCACGGTCGCCGTCCTTGCCCGCCTCGGCAAGCTGTCCGGCGAGTACGCCGAGTTGGTCATGGCCGGGCGCTCGCACAACGTGGCCGCGCAGGCCACGACGCTGGGCAAGCGCTTCGCGACCGCGGCCGACGAGCTGCTCGTGGCCTACGGCCGCCTCGAGGACCTGCTGGCCCGCTACCCGCTGCGCGGCATCAAGGGACCCGTCGGTACCGCCCAGGACATGCTGGACCTCCTCGGCGGCGACGCCTCGAAGCTGGCCGACCTGGAGCAGCGCATCGCGGGCCACCTCGGCTTCGCCCACGCGTTCACCTCCGTCGGTCAGGTCTACCCGCGCTCGCTCGACTACGACGTGGTCACCGCGCTCGTACAGCTGGCCGCGGCGCCGTCCTCGGTCGCCAAGACGATCCGGCTGATGGCCGGGCACGAGCTGGTCACCGAGGGCTTCAAGCCCGGCCAGGTCGGCTCTTCCGCGATGCCGCACAAGATGAACACCCGCTCCTGCGAGCGTGTGAACGGCCTGATGGTGATCCTGCGCGGCTACGCCTCGATGACCGGCGAGCTGGCCGGCGACCAGTGGAACGAGGGCGACGTCTCCTGCTCCGTGGTCCGCCGGGTCGCGCTGCCCGACGCGTTCTTCGCCTTCGACGGCCTCCTCGAGACGTTCCTCACGGTGCTCGACGAGTTCGGCGCGTTCCCGGCCGTCGTCGCCCGCGAGCTGGACCGCTACCTGCCGTTCCTCGCGACGACGAAGGTCCTGATGTCCGCCGTCCGCGCC
This sequence comes from Streptomyces xanthochromogenes, assembly GCF_014650455.1. GTDB lineage: Bacteria > Actinomycetota > Actinomycetes > Streptomycetales > Streptomycetaceae > Streptomyces > Streptomyces xanthochromogenes. Next base: position 210,612 of record NZ_BMUZ01000009.1, read on the forward strand.
GGAGTCGGCCGCGAGGCCGCGCACGAGGTCATCAAGGAGCACGCGGTCGCCTCCGCCCTCGCCATGCGCGAGCAGGGCGCCGAACGCAACGAACTCCTCGACAAGCTGGCCGCCGACGAGCGCATGCCGCTCGACCGGGCCCAGTTGGACGCCCTGATGGCCGACAAGCTGTCCTTCACCGGCGCCGCCGGTGACCAGGTGGGCACCGTTGTCTCCCGCATCGAGGAGATCGTCAAGCAGCACCCCGCGGCCGCCGGTTACGCCCCGGGCTCGATCCTGTGAGCCTGCCCCCGTGCTGACTCCCGAGGAGCTCCAGGCCGCTCGCGACACCGTCATTCCCGACGTGATCGCGGACGGTCTGTCCGTACTGTTCTGCGGCATCAACCCCGGCCTCATGTCGGGCGCCACGGGCCACCACTTCGCCCGCCCCGGCAACCGGTTCTGGCCGGTACTGCATCTGTCCGGCTTCACCCCACGGCAGTTGAAGCCCGCCGAGCAGGACGAGCTGCTCTCCTACGTCGGCATCACCAATGTGGTGTCCCGCGCCACCGCACGGGCCGACGAGATCGACGCCGAGGAGTTCCGCGAGGGCGGGTGCCTCCTCACGGCGAAGGTGGAGCGCCTGCGGCCCACGTGGCTGGCCGTCGTCGGGGTGACCGCCTACCGCACCGCCTTCGGCGACCGCAAGGCCCGGATCGGCCCGCAGGAGCACACCATCGGCACGACCCGGGTGTGGGCCCTGCCCAACCCCAGCGGCCTCAACGCCCATTGGACCGCCCAGACCATGGCCGAGGAGTACGCCCGGCTGCGCCTCGCGGCGGAGTCCGGCCGCGGGTAGTTCCCGCCGCGGGGCCCAGCCTCAGGCAGGCACCGGCCAGCGGTTCTGCCAGCTTTCCCGAGCGCCGGTCCGGGCTATGACCGGGCATTGGTCCGGTGTCCGAACTACGCCCGGGCCGGGTTGGCTGGTCCCGTCCCGGACCGGGTATTGGTCCGGGCGCCGGACCGGGCGCTCCGCGCTACGGAGGGTCGACCTCTGTCACCGTGACGCTCAGGTCCCAGCCCGGGCCCTCCGCCTCCAGGTCGAGGCCTATCGCGATCCAGCGGCCGTCCATCCGCCACAGGTGAAGGAAGTCGAACCCCACGGCGAACTCCGCCCAGGGCTCCGGTATCGACTCGCCCGCGACCATGCGGGCCTGGGCGCTCCAGAGGCTGATCCACTGCGGCTCCTCCCAGCGTCGCGTGAGCTCCGCCACCAGGGCGTCGTGGTCGGCAACGCACTGGGCGCGCTTCGCGAGGCGTTCCGTCAGGTCTTCCCATTCCTCCTCGTCGGCGCTCAGGCATGAGCAGTGATATCCCGGCCCGCTCACATCCGAGCCGCTTCGGCTGCGCTCCGCGGGGAAATCCCGGGAGCGCAACCAGTCGATGTGCTGGAGATACAGGGCGGTGGTCATGCCGTCAGTAAACCGCCAGGCACTGACAATTGGCGCGCCGTCAGGCCGGGTTGCGACGCCATTCGGTCAGGCGTCGCGCCGGCGCAACGCCCACCACCCGGCACCCACCGCGAGCGCCGTCCAGGCCACCAGGACCGCCATCCCGCTCCACGGCCCGAGAGCTCCCGAGGGGTGCTGGAGGAGAATCCGCTGCCCTGCCCGGTCGGGCAGGAAATCGGCCGCGCCACCCCCCTGCGACACGTCCCCCACGACGAACGAGATGATCAGGACCAGCGGCACGAGCACGCTGAGGGAACCGGTGACGCTGCGCAGCACGGCGGCGACTCCGGCGGCGAGCAGGCTGATCAGGGCCAGGTAGAAGGCGCAGCCGATGACCGCACGCAGCGCGCCCGGATCGGCGATGCCTATGCCGAAGCCCCGGTCCATCAGGGCCTGGCCGCCGAGGAAGCTGATCAGGCTGGCCACCAGGCCGACGACGAGAACAGCGCCGCCGACCACCGCGAGCTTGGCCGCGTAGAACAGCGTCCTGTTGGGCACCGCCGCCAGGGATATCCGGATCCCGGCGTTCTTGTATTCGCCCGCCATCGCGATGACTCCGAAGACGATCGCGGCCAACTGCCCGAAGCTCAGGCCGTAGTAGGAGAACAGCACCGGGTCGAAATCCGTGCTGTCCGGCACCGGGCGGCCCAGTGTGCCGCAGATGAGCAGGGACAGGCCCGCCATGGCCAAGGGCACGGCCAGCAGGGACCCCACCAGGGAGCGCAGCGAGCGTATTTTGATCCACTCGGTGTGAAGGGCCGCGGGGAACGACATGGTCAGGCCTCCTGGTTCAAGGGAGTGGAGGCAGAGGCGAACTCCGCCTCGCCGGCGGTCAGGTCGAGGTATGCCTGCTCCAATGTGGCTTCCTCCTGGGCGAGTTCGAGGATCGGGATGCCGTCCCGGGCGGCGATCGGGCCGATGTCCTCGACCCGTGCGCCCTCCACCTCCCAGAGCCCGCCCTCCCGTGGGACCGGGTCGAAGCCCTTGCCGAGCAGGAGGGCCCGAAGCCGGCCGCCCTCGGTGGTGCGCAGCCGGACCCTGGGCCGGATGCGGGAGTCGATGAAGTCACGCATCGCGGTGTCGGCGAGCAGCCGGCCGCGGCCGAGGACGATCAGATGGTCAGCGAAGGACGCGGTCTCGTTCATGAGGTGGCTGGAGACGAGCACCGTTCTTCCCTCCCGGGCCAGCGAGCGCATCAACTCCCTTGTCCAGATGATCCCTTCGGGGTCGAGGCCGTTGGACGGCTCGTCCAGGACGACCACGGACGGGTCGCCGAGCAGGGCGGCTGCTATGCCCAGGCGCTGCCTCATTCCGAGGGAGAACGTCTTGATCCGGTGCCCCGCGACCGCCGTGAGCCCCGCCTCCTCAAGCACCTCGTCCACGCGCCGCACCGGTATGCGGTTGCTCGCCGCGAGGGCCCGTAGATGGGCTCGGGCCGTGCGGGAGCCGTGTGCGGCCTGGGCGTCGAGGAGCGCCCCCACTTCGCGCAGCGGCTCCACCAGGTCCGCGTAGCGGCGGCCGCCGATCAGCGCGGTGCCGGACGTCGGCCGGTCGAGGCCGAGCAGTATGCGCATCGTGGTGGACTTGCCCGCGCCGTTGGGGCCGAGGAAGCCGGTCACCCGGCCCGGCTCGACCGCGAACGTGAGCCGGTCCACCGCTCGGGTGCTGCCGTACTCCTTGCGGAGGTCTTGGACGTCGATCCGTGTCATGCCCCAAGCGTGGCCGTCCCCGCAGGTCGGATGCCTCCCCCGGCGGAGGGGAGCTTCTCCCCCACGCGGGGGAGCCGCGAGGATCACCGCGCTGCGACGATGGGCGCATGCACCGCTTCTTCCGCCTGCTGGCCCGCCCGGTCACCTACACACGATGGCTGCATCTGCTCATCCCCATGGCGTTCGTGGCCATTTGGCTGTTCATCGACATGGATCACATCTGGGCCGTCGGGCTGCTCGTCGTGCCGATCGGGCTGATACCCGCGGTGCGGCTAGAAGAGGGCGTTCAGGCACAGCTTCTGCTCACGCCCCGCGAGCGCGGCAGGCCGGACGCGTCGATCGCGGTCGCGCCGTCGGCCACGTGGCGCGACCGCTGGCGGACCGTGCTCTGGCTGGAGGCGCGGCTCGCGCTGTCCGCCGTGACGATTGCGGGGACCGTCTGGCTTCCGTCGCTGTCCGTGGACCTGGTCGCGCGCGGGGCGGGCAGCGCGCCGTTGGTCTTCGGATGGCTGGCCCCCTGGCTGCCGTCCCATGCCTGGCTCATACCGCTGGCCCTGGTGCCGCTCGCGGTGATGCTGCTCTGCCTGGTGCTGGCCGGACACCTCGTCACCTTCCTCGCCCGCAAGCTGCTCGGGCCCTCGGCCACCGAGCGGCTCACCGCCCTGGAGGAGCGGACCGAGCTGCTTCTGGAGCGCAACCGCATCGCCCGCGAGATCCACGACTCCATCGGCCATGCGCTGACCGTCGCCGTGGTGCAGGCGGGTGCGGCCCGCGCGGCCGGGGATCCGGCGTTCACCGACCGGGCTCTCGCGGCGATCGAGGAGACCGGCCGGGCCGCCCTGGAGGATCTGGAGCGGGTGCTGCTCGTGCTGCGCGAGACGAGCCTGCCGGCCAGCCAGCGCCCCACGCTCCTGGAGGCCGACCGGCTCATCGAGTCGGCCCGGGGCTCGGGCGCCGAAGTGGACGCGGAGTTCTCCGGCCCGCTGGAGCTGATCCCCGGACCGGTGTCGCGGGAGGGGTACCGCATCCTCCAGGAGGCGCTCACCAATGTGCTGCGACACTCGGGGCCGGTGCCCGTGCGGATCCGAATGGCCGTGCTGGGCAGGCGACTTGAGATGGACGTGACCAATCCGCTGACCGGAGCTGCCCCCGGCGGAAAGGGTGGTAGCGGTCTGCGCGGGATGCGGGAGCGGGCCGCGCTGCTCGGTGGGGAGGCGGAGACGGGGGCGCACGAAGGCGAGTGGCGGGTGCGGGTGCGGCTGCCGCTGGACACTCTGATCTGACCTGACCTGACCTGACCGCCCGGCCATGGACCCGACGCCCGCCCCGACACGGCTCCCGGGACCACGGCCACCCACCGCCGGCACCGGGCCCGGTCGCCGTCGCGTTCGCGGCAACGACGGTCCCGGCCCTGGTTGTCCACAGGCCGTCCGGCCGCCTTCGGGTCTGCCACTAGGCTGGCCGGATGCCGGTAACCGTACTTCTGGTCGACGACGAACCCCTGGTCCGCGCGGGTCTGCGGGCCGTTCTTGAGGCGCAGCCCGACATCGAGGTGGTGGGTGAGGCGGCCGACGGCGCGGCCGTGATCCCGCTGGTGCGGCAACTGCGGCCGGACGTGGTCGCGATGGATGTACGGATGCCGCTCCTGGACGGCATAGAGGCAACCCGGGCGGTGCTGCGTACGGTTGCGGATCCGCCGAAGATCCTGGTCGTGACGACCTTCGAGAACGATGAGTACGTGTACGAGGCGCTGCGGGCCGGGGCCGACGGCTTTCTGCTCAAGCGGGCCCGGCCCGCGGAGATCGTCAACGCCGTCCGCCTTGTCGCGGAGGGCGACTCGCTGCTGTTCCCCGCCGCAGTGCGGGCGCTCGCGTCCTCGTACGGGAAGGGATCCGCACGGACCGCCCTGGCCGAGGCGGCACTCACCGAGCGGGAGGCCGCGGTGCTCCGCCTGATGGCGCGCGGGCTTTCCAACGCGGAGATCGCCGGCCGTCTGATCGTCGGCACGGAGACCGTGAAGACGCATGTCAGCGCGGTACTCGCGAAGTTGGGCGCCCGGGACCGCACCCAGGCGGTCATCGCCGCGTACGAGTCCGGATTCGTGGCTCCGAGCTGATGCGCCTCCGTTACCGGCTGCCGCTCGCGGTACACCTGACCAGCGAGTACGATCCGGCAGACACGCGCACGAGCTGGGAGGACACACGTTGGGGCGGCTGACCGGCGGGGACCCCTCTCTGCTGCGGAGGATCAATTCCGCGGTGGTGCTGCACGCCCTCAGGGGCGCGGAATCTCCCACACTGACCGATCTGACCCGGATCACCGGGCTGTCCCGGCCCACCGTCGAAGGCGTGGTCGACGGCCTGATGGAGGCGGGGCTCGTCGTCGAGTCCGCGCCCTCCGCGCCCGAGGAGGGTGAGGCCCGGCGGCAGGGGCGGCCCGCGCGGCGCTTCCGGTTCCGCGCCGAGGCCGGGCATCTGCTCGGCATAGAGATCGGCCCGCACCGGGTGGCCGCGCTGCTCTCCGGTCTGGACGGCCGGATCTTCGGCGCGGGTTCGCGCGAGGTGCCCGAGTCCGCCTCGGCCGACGAGCGCCTCGAACGGGTCCGGATGACCGTCGCCGATGTGCTGCGCCGGGCCGGGGTGGCCCGCAGTTCGCTGCGCGCGGTCGGCGTCGGGAGCCCCGGAATCGTCGAGGCCGACGGCACCGTGCGTCTGGGCACCGCGCTCCCGGAGTGGACGGGGCTCGCGCTCGGCGAGCGGCTGCGGCGTTCCTTCCGCTGCCCGGTCCTGGTCGAGAACGACGCCAATGCCGCGGCCGTGGCCGAGCACTGGAAGGGCGCGGCGGCCGACTCCGACGACATCGTCTTCGTGATGGCCGGCCTGAGCCCGGGGGCGGGATCGCTGATCGGCGGCCGACTGCACCGCGGTTTCGGCGGCGCGGCGGGTGAGATCGGTGCGCTGCATCTGCTCGGCCGCGACGTCACCCCGGAGAAGCTGCTCTCGACGACGGGCGAGCCGTTGCATCCGCTGGACGAGCAGGCCGTCGCCGATGTGTTCGCGCTGGCCCGGCAGGGCGACGGGCGGGCGCAGGCCGCGGTGGAGCGGTTCCTTCAGCGTCTGGTGCACGATGTGGCCGCCCTGGTGCTCGCCCTCGATCCGGAGCTCGTCGTGGTCGGCGGCTGGGCGGCCGGAATCGACGGCGTACTGGAGCCGCTGCGCAGGGAGTTGGCGCGCTACTGTCTGCGGCCGCCCCGTGTGGTGCTCTCCATGCTGGGCGAGGCGGTGGTGGCGACGGGTGCGCTGCGGCTCGCCCTGGACCATGTCGAGGAGGAGCTGTTCGCCGTCGAGGGAACGGTGACGGCCCGGCGCTGAACCGCCCCGTGTACGGGCCCTCGGCCCCGGGGCCCCGGTAGCGCTGCGGCCCTGGCAGCACCACAGCCCTTCCCCCGAAGCCCTGGCAGTACCTGGGCCTTCGCCTCCCGGGGCCCCTTGGCAGCCCGACGGCCCGCCGCTCCCGAAGAGCTGCGGGCCGTAGGGTTTTCCGGCGGTGGATCGCGGGTCAGGAGGCCCGGCGCTGCTGCCCCGGGTGGCTGATCTCCAGGTCGCCCGAGTCGCCGAAGGTCAGGCGGCAGGTGTCCGCGCGGTAGGTCGCGACGGAGACGGCCATGGTGCGGCCCTCGACGAAGTAGCGCGTGGTCACGACGAGGACGGGAGCTCCGGGGAGGCGGTCGAGTTCCTTGGCGTCGTCCGCGCGGGCCGAGCCCAGTTCGACGGCGCGGTCCTGGCCTTCGAGGTCGAGGCGCTGGAGTTCGCGCAGTACGGCACGGCCGCGGGCCGGGCTCGGGGGCACGTCGATCGCGGACAGTTCGGGCACCGATGCCGCCGGGACGTACAGGAGCTCGGCGGCGACGGCCTGGCCGTGCGCCACTCGGGTCCGGCGGACGATGTGCATCTCCTCGCCCTCGGCCGCGTCGAACAGGCTCCGCACGGCGGCGGGCGGTACGGCGGCCGTCGCGTCGGCGGTCTGCCAGTCGTCGCCGGGCGCTCCGGGCCAGTCGTGCCGGGCGGTGGACACCGAGACGGCCGTGCGCGGCGGGGCGACCGTGGTGCCCACCCCACGGCGGCGCTGGAGCCTGCCTTCGAGTTCGAGTTGCTCCAGGGCCTGACGGAGCGTGGCGCGTGCGACGCCGAACCGGGCCGCGAGGTCACGCTCGTTGGGCAGGATCTCGCCCACCGCGAAGTCCGAGTCGAGCGCCTCGCTGAGTACCGTCTTGAGGTGCCAGTACTTCGGTTCCGGCACCGATTCCAGCTGCGTGGTCCCCACCCTGATCCTCCGCAATCGCCGTGTCCGCGGCGGCTTTCCGTGCCCTTGTTTATTAAAGGTTCCTGCACTAACTCTGCGACCATAGGGCGGCCCACCCCCTTGGTCAAGACCAATCCTCGTTCCGTTACGGAGCGCACACGAGGGTTGCCACAGGGTGTTCACACGACGTTCGTGCCGCCGTGAGGGCCGTGCGACAAAGGGCCCACTTCGGGAACTGCCGGGGCCCGGGCCGCGAACGGGGAAAACCGGCGGGCCGCCCCTGCGCCCGATATGTCTCTTGAACTCCAAGCTACCGAGCGGTAGTTGTTGCTGACAGGACGTCTAACCGCGGACCGCAGGACAGGGAGCACCCCATGAGCGCAGAGGTCTCGTTCACGATCGACACTCCCCTGGGGAGCCGCTCCACCTCGGTGACCTACCGGCGGGAGGGCAGCGGCGAGCCGCTCCTCCTGCTCCACGGCATCGGCCACCACCATCAGGCCTGGGACCCGGTCTTCGACCTGCTCGCCGCCGACCGCGATGTGATCGCGATCGATCTGCCGGGCTTCGGCGCCTCGCCCGCACTGCCGGACGGCGTCTCCTACGGCCTCGCCACCGTGGTGCCGGTCCTCGGGGCGCTGTGCGAGGCCCTCGGCGTCGACCGGCCGCACGTGGCGGGCAATTCGCTGGGCGGTCTGCTCGCCCTGGAACTGGGCCGCGAGAAGCTCGTACGGTCCGTGACGGCGCTTTCGCCCGCGGGTTTCTGGACGCCTTCCGAGCGGCAGTACGCGTTCGCCATGCTGCGCACCATGCGGCGTGCGGCGGCGGCGCTGCCGCTCCCCGTCATCGAGCGGATGTCCCGTACCGCTGCCGGGCGCACCGCGCTGACCAGCACGATCTACGCCCGGCCCGCACGGCGCTCCCCCGCGGCGGTGGTGGCCGAGACGCTGGCCCTGCGCAATGCACCGGGCTTCGAGCAGACCCTGCTCGCCGGGCAGGGTGTCCGGTTCACCGACGATGTGCCCGGCCTGCCCGTGACCGTCGCCTGGGGCAGCAAGGACCGGCTGCTGCTGCGCCGTCAGGGAGTGCGCGCCAAGCTCACCGTCCCGGACGCCCGGCTCGTACGGCTGCCGGGCTGTGGCCATGTGCCGATGAACGACGACCCCGCCCTGGTCACCCGCGTCATCCTGGACGGAAGCCGTCCGGTCGCCGCCGTCCCGGTCCGTCCGACGATCCAGCTCGCCTGACCCGAGCCTCCCGAGCCTTCCGCCCGGCCCGGCCCCCAGGGCCCGGGCCGGTTGTTCACCCGGTGTTCGCACCCGCGCCGCAGGCGCCCACTAGGCATGGCAGGGCAGCCAGCGACCACCCTCCCCAGGAGGCGACACCGATGCCCAACCGCCGTTCCGTACTGAAGGGTTCCCTCGCCGCGTCGGCGGGCCTCGCCCTGCCGACCGGGCTCGCCGCGGCCCCCGCGTTCGCCCGCTCCGGCCGCCCGAGCGCCTCCTGGGGCGTACAGGCCGGCGACATCAGCGCCTCTTCCGGACTCATCTGGACACGCTCGGACCGTCCGGCCCGGATGCTCGTGGAGACGTCCGCGACCGAGTCCTTCCGGCGCGCCCGCAGATGGCGGGGCCCGCTGCTCGGCCCGGGCACGGACTTCACCGGCACGACCCCGCTGCACGGCCTGCCGGCCGGGGAGCAGATCCACTACCGGGTCACCCTGGCCGACCCCGACGATCCGGGCCGTACGAGCCGCCCAGTGACCGGCACCTTCCGTACCGCGCCCGACGGCCGGCGCGACGACGTGCGGTTCCTGTGGTCCGGGGACATCGCGGGGCAGGGCTGGGGCATCAACCCGGACCTCGGCGGCTACCGCGTCTACGACGAAATGCGGCGCCTGGACCCGGACTTCTTCCTGAGCAGCGGCGACAACATCTACGCGGACGGCGTGATCCTGCCGAGCGTCACGCTGCCGGACGGACGGGTCTGGCGCAATGTCACCACCGAGGAGAAGTCGAAGGTCGCCGAAACCCTCGCCGAGTACCGGGGCAACTTCCGCTACAACCTGCTCGACGAGAACGTCCGCGCGTTCAACGCCCAGGTGCCGTCCATCGTGCAGTGGGACGACCACGAGGTGCGGAACAACTGGTATCTGATCAACTCACCACCTGGCAGACCTGCACCGAGTCCATCAAATGGACGCTTGGCCTGCGTAAATGACCCACCTCCCTGGACATGAGTGGACACAGCTCCCCCGCCGTTACCCATGATCGTTTCCCACTGGTTTCCCACTTTTTCCACCCGAGACGCAAAACCGGGGCCGAGCCGCTACGCCCTTGGAGGCGACTGGAGCGGCTCGGCCCCGGCATCTTGACCAACGAGCACCTCGCAGCCGCAGTACGGCATGCGGTTCACTCATCGGAGTGAAACGCCCGTCCCGTCATGACGGGCCTGGAGCGAGGCCGCCGACGGATGCCAAGGGGGTACGTAGCCCCGTCGGCGGCCTCTCGGCGAAGAGGAGACCTGAACTCCTCGACACCGAGCTTTTCTGTTTTGTGGTTGCCGCTGGCATACCCGGAGGCGTACTGGGGCTCTGGATATATCCAGCAGCAGGGCGGACTCTTACGTTGCAGGACTCAGGTCATGATCGACAGGGGTCCGGATGCCAGCCGACGCGCGGTACCGCCGCATTGCCGCCGACATCCGCCGCCGCATCAAGGCCGGAGAGTGGCAGATCGGCGAGGCGCTCCCGTCGCGAACTGAGATGGCCGCCCGGTACGGGGTCCACCCGCAAACATTGCGGCTCACCTACGACCTGCTGCGTCGCACCGGCGTGCTGGATGGCGAGGAGCGGCAGCACGTCACCGTGGCGCATCCTCCTGCTATGCGCACCCTGACGGACGCTGACGCCGAGTGGCCGTATACCACGGAGACCACCGACACCCGGCCACGGACTGCAACAGCCGAACTCGCGCAGCGCCTCGGCGTGCGAGCAGGCGTGATGCTCCAGCACGAGACCGTGGAGTGCCTGGATCCGGGCGGCCATTCCGCGATGATCGTGTCGTCTTGGTGGCGTGGGCGCCGGCGTCCGCATGCCAGGTGCGTCGTCGAGCTGGGGACGGTGCCGCTCGGCGTGGACGAGGCGCACGCCCTGGGCCTGCTGGTGGACACGCTGGCCTACCGCCTGGTGCGCACTCGACTGGATGCGTCTGGAGTACCTCTCGAGACCGCTGATCTTGTCCTCCCCGTTGACCGCTGGCTCGTGCGGCTTGCCGCAGGGTGAGCCAGTCTCCCGTAGTCCGGCGGGGTCTGGGCCGGGCATCGAACTGTTGAGCGAGTAAATCAACTTCTCCCGCCGAGCGGAAGCAGATTGCGCATACACGCACATCACGTTTCCCAGGAGCTAAGCCCCCGAGCGTTCCTTACATCGGACATCCACCCTGCCTCGCGGATGCCGGTACCGGAAGTGTGAACGCATATATCTACACAACCTGTGGGTGCGCTTCCATCACACCCCGTGCGTAACAGTGACCGGTCGTCAATCCCTGGCCTGAGCTGGGCGGTTACCGTCGCGGAGCGCGACAGGCCGGGTCGCCGTTCAGGTGCTTCCAGTTGTCGGGGCGGGCCCCGCTCGCCGAGGCCCACGCTCCCGCTTGGCCGGCAGGAACAGCGGCGCCCACGATGGGCCGGTCGCAGTAGACGCAGAACTTGGTACCGCTCACGCCCAGGGTCATGACACCTGCTCCGTCCGTTCGATCGTCTGATACAGCGGGAGATGCCGCGGGCAGGAGTAGATGACCGCGCCGACTCCGGCCGGCGTGTGAACTTCGCCGACCTTGACGGGCTCATCGGTGAGCGCGCCGTCGTGACAGCAGCGCTGAAGCACTTCGATCTGTTGCGGGCACATCCCTGTTCTCCTTGCGGCTGACTACGACGCGTGCTCAGGAGTAGCGTTTCCGATACAGACCGTGAGTCACAGGAGTTGCGTGTCCGCACCCGTCCGCAGCACTGCGGACACCGCGGACAGGGGGGCTTCCATGAGCGAATCGTTCGGGCAGGCGCTGCGCCGGCTGCGGGGATCCCGATCCCTGCGCGATGTTGCCGCGCTCGCCGCCTGCGGGAAGAGCTACATCGCCGACCTTGAAAACGGCCGGCGCTTCCCGAGCCGCGAGATCGCCGCAGCCCTGGACCAAGCGCTCGGCGCGCGAGGCGAGTTGATTACCCTTGCGGACACCCGGCCGGGTGCAGATCCGCTGGAGCAGGCGGACGCCCTCCAGCGCGGCTTGCACGAGACGCTCACCGCGGGGCCTTTGTCGGACTACTCGCTCGACGAGGTCGAATACACCGTCGCGCGCCACGGCCGAGCCACGCGATACAGGGCAGAGACCGAGCTGCTGCCCGAGCTCCTGGCCGACTTCGCCGACTTACGCCTGATGCTGTCCGCCCGGCAGCCGCAGCCAGTCCGCAAGCGGCTGACGATCGCCGTGGCCCGCATGTCAGGGCTTATGGCGCTGACCCTCCTCAAGCTCGGTGATGGCCGGTCGCGGGGCTGGTGGCGCACCGGCCGCTCCGCCGCGGCAGCAGCCGAAGACCGGGCGACTCTGTCCTGGATGTACGCCCAGGAGGCGTATCAGCTGTACTACAGCAGCGATCTGGAGGGCGCTGTCGAGCTCGCCAGCCGCGCACAGCAACTGGCGGGCGGCCTCCCCTGCGTCGGGCCGGCGCTGGCGGCGCCCCTGGAGGCGCGGGCCCACGCGCTGCTCGGCCGCCGGTACGAGACGAGTGCAGCCTTGGCCGAGGCCGAGTCGGCTCTGGGTCGTCTGGCACCTGCGGATACGGTCGCCTCCGCGTTCGGCTACTCGGAGTCGCAGCTGCGTTTCCACAGTGGGAACGCCTTGACGCACCTGGGGCAGACAGTCCTGGCGGCCGAGCAGCAGGAACGCGCCCTGGAGTTGTATCCGCCGTCTGATCATATGGATCGCGCGCTGGTGCGGCTGGATCAGGCGATCTGTCTTGCTGTCGCCGGGGATGCGGCGGGAGCGGCCGCGCATGCGACGGAGACGATCGTGGATTTGCCGGTGGAGCATCGATCAGCACTGATCGTCTACCGTGCCGCGGATCTGATCGCTAAGGTGCCCGAGGCACGGACCGTGCCAGAGGTACGGGTGTTGCGCGAGGTGTTGGCGCTGCCCGCGGGCGAGAGGGTCACCAGTGGTGCAGATCAGCGCGGCGACGGAGCACGACCTTGACGTGGTGGCCGAGATCCTCGGCGAGATCGAGGCCTACTACGGCGGCGACAGCACACCCGGCGACACCACTCAGATCCGCAGCGCTCTCTTCGGCGACCGTCCGGCTGCCAGCGTGCTCCTTGCCCGCGACGGCGAAGACGTCCTCGGCTTCGCCTCCTACACCTTCCTGTGGCCTGCGGCGGGCGCCGAGACGAGCCTGTATCTGAAGGAGCTGTACGTCCGCGAGCCGGCCCGGCGCCGCGGTGTGGCCGGCGCGTTCATGGAGGCCCTCAAGGCTGCGGCTTCCGAGGCTGGTTGCTCCAGGATCGAGTGGACGGCCGACCGGGACAATCCCCCGGCGCTTGAGTTCTACGCCGCCTACGGCGCCGTGCCGCGAGACGGCAAGGTCTTCTATCGTCTTGAGCCGTAAAGGGCCCATTGTCAGTGCCTCGCAGTAGCCTTGATCCATGCCCACTACACCTGCCACTTCTGGCTCCGCGCGCCCTGCTGCGGTGATCAACGCACAGATTCGCGGGCTCGTCGAGGGCGGCGGGCTCGGGTCGGATGAGTACCTGCAGCTGCTCGTCGAGTGGGAGGCGGCGGTGCGCTCGGAGGGCCTGCGCGGGGACGTGACCAAGGCGGCATAAGATCCAGCCTCGTGGCTGAGACTGATACCCCTGAGACCCCTGAGCAGGCGCGCGAGAAGGCACAGGCGGCCGACCATGCGCGGCTCGTCGAGCTGAAACGATCCGCCGAAGCCGCCCGCGCCGAAGTGCTGGCTGGCCCCTACGCCGAGGGTGCGTGGGATCCGTGGCGGAAGCTCGCCGAGGAGTATCAGCTGGCACTGTCCGCGCACGTCAAGGAGTACGGCGGCAACCGGTACGAGGTGGAGAAGGGGATCTGGTCCGCCCTCCACACGGCCGAGGCGGCCTGAGCTACGGCCGCCATTCGTCGCGGTAGTCCGGGTGGTCGGCGTGCGGCAGGGCGAGCAGGCGGAGCACTTGCTCCATCGCGGCGCCGAACCCGCTCGTGAAGGTCTCGAAGTAGTCGTGAGCTGCGGCAGCAACTCGTAGAACTTCCCGCTTGGCCTCGACGTCGGCGAGGACGCGGGGCGGATTGTGGCGGGCGATGTGCTCGGCGCTGTTGGTGTAGCTGACGATCTCGTCGGTGGGGTGGGTGGCGTACACGCTCCCGCCGTCGGCGTGCCACGGGCCGGGTTTTGCAGCCACGGCCGCTACCTCGTCCTCGTCGAGCCGGTCGCGCAGGAACTGCACGAGGTCGTCGGTCATGAGGGCTCCTACAGCGAGGACTGGAACGCGGACGCGCTCGGCACGTTGTCGGCGGCTGTGGTGACGCGGTCGAGGGCGGCCGGTGCGCGTCCGGCGTGTTGGGCTGCGGCGCGGGCGGCGAGCGGGATACGGCGGGCCTGCGGGGCGGCGGGCTGTGCGGCGGCCGAGACGAGCGTGGTGGTCATGGCTCATTGTGCACCGGCAGTGCCCCGTCGCGAGCGCTGTCCCGCGACGGAGCCACCAGCAGCAATCCCCGGCTTTGTAGATGCCGTTGATGCGATCCAGGGTACCGGCGGGCACTGACAACGTCGGGTCAGCGGCGGCCGTCGCGGATCTGGTAGATGCGGGCGCGGCTGAGGCTGGCTGCGTTGGCGATGGCGATGACGGAGTGGCCTGCGGCGAGGGCGTCGCGGATCGCCTGATCGCGCGTCACTTCAGCCTCGCCGATCCGGCTGACGGCGATGGCGATCCTCGAAAGGTCATCGGCAGGGGCGGCAGGGCGTACTGGCAGCGCCTCGGTGGGCTGCCATTCCACCTGCGGGTACCCGGCGCGGATGCGTGCCTCGTTGGGGACGGCCTCCCAGCCGTTGCGGCGGAGCCAGTCGATCGCGTCGTGGATGACTGCGGGGTTGGCGAGACCGCGGGGATAGTCCCCGAGTTGCCCCCAGGTGGCGATGGACCCCATGTCGGGGTCCTCTCCGGCGGTCAGGTCGTGGACGGCGACGGAGATGCAGTCGTGGTGGTCCTCCAGCACTGCTTCATACGGTGCTGCGGTGACCTCTCGCAGGGCGCTTGATGCGGCGGCGACTGTAGCGAGTTCGGTGACGTTGCTGGGGTCGGGTGCGTCAAGGACGTCGGCGAGGATCTGCCACTGGCTGTCGAGCGGGGTGCCGTCGTCGTCGGTGTCGATGTCGCAGGCCTTGATGTAGTCGACGAGTTCATCGCGGGTGAGGGTCGCGCCGCTGGAGAGCTCCAGGCGGGTGCCGCCGTTGTAGAGGTCTTCGATCTGGTCTGCGGTGATGGCCATGGCGGGCTCCTCCCCTGACGCCACCTTGTGTAGCGCGCTACACAAACAATCTCACCGGAACCCCATCATGTCAAGCGCGCTACACATGCGTTGCGATGGGTCGAACTCGCCGTAGACTCGAACACGTGTCCGAACCCTCCCGTCTCGACCAGCTCCACTTCCTGCGCCGGTACCTCCTCCAGGAGCTGGCCCGGGTCGACGGCTGGATCCAGCGTGAGGAGGAGCGGCAGGCAGCAGAGACCCGCCGGACACCGCCGCCCGTACCCGACTGGGTCCTCGAACACTCCCTCACCGGGACGCCTCAGCGGCTTCACGTCGGCGGCTGCGGCCTCGGCGGCACACAGGCCCGCACCAAGCCGATCAGCCGTGACCAGGCACTACGGGCCCTCGGCGAGGGCGTCGAGGCATGCGGTATCTGTCGACCTGACGCCGCCCTCGGCTGGCTGGAGTAGGCCCCGCCCCATCGCCCACGAGGAGACGGGGCCCACCCGACACCTGTACGCGGCGACCACCTGCGGATGCACTCCTAGGCGCTGCGCGGCTTCCGGCTTGCGGCTTTCTTCGCGGTCGCCTTCTTCGCCGCGGTCTTCTTGGCGGCCGTCTTCTTCGCCGGCGCCTTCTTCGCGGCCCGCTTCTTGGGCAGGTCGTGGACGGTGGCGTCGCCTGTCTCGCCCCGGGCAGCCTTGGCCGACTCCATGGATGCCGTCAGTGCGGCCATCAGGTCGACGACCTTCCCGGCCTGCTCTGGCGCCTCACCTTCGACGGGCTTCGGGCGCCGATGCTCGGCCTTGGCGGTGAGCATCTCCTCGACGGCTTCGCGGTAGTGGTCGGTGTAATCGTCGATGTCGTCGCGGGCCATCGTCTCCAGGAGCTGGATCGCGGCGTCGACCTCGTCGTCCGTGAGCTCGACCGCCTTGGGTGCCAGGGCCTCGGGGCTGCGGATCTCGTCGTCCCAGTGCATCGCGTGCAGCACGATCGCGTTGTCCTTCACCCGCAGCAGACCGAGGCGCTCGCGGTTGTGCCACGCGAACTTCGCGACCGCCACCTTGCTGGACCGCTCCAGGGCCATACGCAGCAGCTTGTACGGCTTCGCCGCGACCTGCCCGGCCGCCTCGAGGTAGTAGCCGGCCCCGACACGCACCGGGTCGATGGTCTCGGCGGCCACGAACGCCACGATGTCGATGGCCTTCGCCGTGGGGAGCGGCATCGAGTCGAGTTCCGCGTCGGTGATCT
Source organism: Streptomyces xanthochromogenes (assembly GCF_014650455.1). Taxonomy (GTDB): domain Bacteria; phylum Actinomycetota; class Actinomycetes; order Streptomycetales; family Streptomycetaceae; genus Streptomyces; species Streptomyces xanthochromogenes. The sequence goes on from NZ_BMUZ01000009.1 coordinate 226,890, forward strand.
CGACGATCGTGTCTTTCGAGACCTCGTAGCCGCGGCCGATGTCGTCCCGGCCGAGCTCCTGCCCGTCGATGTCGCACACCTTCTTCGTGCGCACCCGGGCCATGTCCTCAAGATGGACCTGATGGAAGGCGATGTTGCGGTTCTCGGTGGCAGCCACCACGCGGATGGGGATCGTGACGAGTCCGAAACTGATGGCGCCGGTCCAGATGGGGCGGGGCATTTTTCGCGGGCCTCCCAGGACCCCCCTGGTCGGACGTCCAGCCTACGGTCGGCGCTACCGCTCGGCATGCGCTGACCGGCCGCCCGCATGACGCTGGGCCCATGGATCCGACGATCATCGTGCACCGGCCCAGACCGGCAGGCGGCCGGCACGTCACCGTCCTCGGCCAGGACATCGGCGTCGCCCACTCCGACCGCGACCTCATCGAGTTCCTCCGTCAGTCCGGCCTCGACGAAACCGACGCCGAAGCCATGGTCGACGGAGACAGCCCCGAGATCGAATGGATCGGGACGGCAGCGCACGAGTACGGGGCAGCTTGAACCCTCCCGCGGGGAGGCCGGGAGGGGTCGGCCCGCGCCCAGTCGCAGCACCAGGCACGGGCTCGGAACCGGACGCCTTTAGGTCATGGGCTGATGTTTCGTCGGTGCGCTTCCCGTCGAATGTGCACCGCCAGTGTCTGTGCCCTCTCGGCCCGCTCCACCTGCTCGTCCGTCAGGTGGAGCGGCAGCGGCCGAGGGCGCCCGCGATCGTCGAGGAACAGGTCCGCCTTGCGCGGTAGTGGCAGCATGTCTGCGCTGGCGTAGCAGTCGTCCCAGCTGATGGTCCACCCGGACGGCGGGCAGCAGATGTCGGCGTCAGCTTCGGCGAGCAAGGCGTGGGCTTCCTCGCCTCCGAGCTCGGACTCGTGCGGCTCGGGCAGAAAGCGACAGGTGTACTTGGCGGCGTTGACGCGGCCGATGGGCATGGGGGCTTTCCAAACTGCGGTCAGTTCCTCGACCGCTTCAGGCCCCGCGCCTGCAACGACGGTAGCGCAACTCTCACTTCTCGGCTGGTGAGGTCTCCCTCTGCCGGACGGCGAGGGCTCACCTTTGACTGCCGCGCCACGTCCGCTCAGCGCGTCAGCTCCACCCTTGCGTCATCAGAGTCGAAGATCACAGCTGTCTCGACATCGACGTCCACAACATCAAGTACCTCAGGCGGTTCGACGGCGCTGTACACGTCACTCACGTCCACGACGACCGGACGTGGCGACAGGCCCGATACATTCGTGAACCATTCACCCGCCAGATCTAGGACGTCTTGCAACGCTGCCGACGGGAAGTACTCAACACCTCGCGTCGACAGCCACCCTTCTCTGTCGAGTCCGTCCAGGACGAACCTTTCTAGCGTCCTCGCCGTCCCCGCAGGCAGCCCCGAGATCCGAAGATGCTGTGCGGTCAGTCCGTCCTCGGCGTGCTGCCGGAGGCGGTTGTAGCCGCTTCCCGAGCTGATGCCAGGCTTCACGGTCTCCTTGCCGGTCGTAGCGTCCAACCCGCTCACGACGTAGTACACGTCGTGAGGTGGGACAGATCCGCCGTACATCCCTCGTGGGCACTCGGGGCAACCACGCTTCATCTTGTTCGGGACGAGGCCGAACTCGTGCGCGGCGAAGCAGACCGCCCGGTGCGGTCGTGACGCTGCTATCCACTTCGACTCAAGGATGGTGATGCCGAGATCCTTGGCGCTCTCCGAAAAGCTCTGAAACTTGGCCATCTTGCCGCAGTCGCCGCAGAAGTCCGGACGGATGGCCTGACGTCCGTCCCAGCTGTCGACGCTGAACGTGTGCAGGTGGCCACGTCGGCATCTGACATCGGCGCCGTTGACGTACTTCTTGACGATGGCCGAGCGCGTCTCGCGGACGACCGCCTCGATCTTGGCGAACCCTTCCGCGAACTCGGCGACCTCCTTACATCTGGCGCAGAGGACGACCGGATCACCGCGCCACGTCCTCGTTCGTGCGCCAGTCAGCGTGAAGACGTGCCCCTCTGGGCACTTAGCCGAGAACACGACATGACCGTCCCCGGTTGCGTCTCGCTTATTGGTGACCGTGAGCTCTATGCCCTGGGCCTCAGCTACTACCTTCAGATCGGCCTGGCATTGCGCGACCCAGCTGATATTGCGGCACTCCCCACACCACGGCTCGCCGGGGTCGACCCCGAAGGGCCTAGGGCTCGTTACGACATCCAACGCGGTGACGCTGAAGTCGTGCCCGGCGCTGCACCTGACGTCGGTCCAGCCCTTCAGACCGCGCTCCTTGTTCAGCGTCCAGTCCTGGCGCCGGCATGCCTCACGAAACAGGTCCATCAGCGCCGCAATATGGACGGCGGCTTCGGCGCTCACGTCCTGCGACTTCGACGCGTCACCGATCACTGGGCGACCTCTATCGCGGCGTCGTGAGCTTGCAGGGCCTGCGAGATGGCACCGATGCTGGGGTTCTTGCCCTTGTTCGCGCCCTCGGTGATCCGCAGGTGGGGCTGGATCTGCTTGAGGCTGAAGCCCTGTGCGCGAAGGGCCACGGCTTGGATCACCAGGGGCTCGGTCATCACAGGGCGGCGGCCACCAACGCGTCCGCGCTTGCGGGCCGCTTCGAGACCGCTCTTGGTCTTCTTGACGATGTCGCGCCTGCGGTCCTCGGCGAGCGCCAGGGCGAGGTCGAGGATCAGGGAGCGTTCGGTGTGCTCGCCGGCGGCGATGCCCTCCAGGACTTTGACGGCGATGCCTCGCTCGAAGAGATCGTTTAGGACGATCAGGCCTTCGAGGAGGTTCCTGCCGAGGCGGTCGACTTCCTGGACGCAGAGCATGTCGCCGTCGCGGATGTAGCCGAGAGCGTCCATGAGCGCGGGGCGCTCTTCGGCTTGGAGCTTGCCGCTGACCTTCTCCTCGAACACCTTGATGCAGATCGGGTCCAGCGCGTCGTGTTGTCGCTCGGTGTTCTGCCTGTCGGTGCTTACTCGGACGAGCCCAACTAGGGCCATTCAGAGTCTCCTTCGCTCATCAAACGTCTCACCATCGTAGATGAACGACACGAGTAGATGAACGGGTTTCTGAACAACTCGCCCTCGGGGTAAGACTCTTGCTTCATGATCGCGTTCAGGTTCACTACGCGACCGTTTGATGAAGGGCTTGATCGCTCAAGCCCCCCTGCTTCAGGGTGCGTTACGCGGTCCATCCTGACGATCTTGACGCGCACCCTTGACTGCAACCCTTGAATGACTACCTTGGGTCCATGACGACTGAGACCACGCAAGGCACCCACTTCTGGTTCATGACGATCCACTCCCCCAACGCTGCCGGCTTCTTCATGAACAGCTATCAGGGGGCGTGGACTCCGGAGCCGAGCGCAACGCGGCTGGACACCTTCAATGCCATCCGCCGGTACGTCGACACGGAAGACGCGCGGGCCCGCGGTGGCATAGTCACCGCCTTCGACATCCAGCCCAACGAGCTCTGAGAGGCGCCGCCGTGACCAACAGGCCCCGTCTTATCCCGACTGGCAACTGCTGGTGCGGCTGCCAGCGGGAGGTCGGCCTCGGGAAGTTCTTCGCCCCGGGCCATGACAAGACGGCTGAAGCCGCACTGATCGCCCTCAGGTACGAGGGCAGCGTCCCGCACTTCCTTCACGCCCACGGCTACGGCCCTCAGCACTCCGTGACCGGAGACGCAGTGGAGAAGACCAACTGGGTGGAGTGCCCTTGCGGCTATCGCGGTGCACCATCCAGCGTCCGTCGCCACCAAGACAAGGCTGGCCACGGCGACATGGAGGTGTAGGCGTAGGCAAGCCCGCACACCGACGTCGTCATGGAGAAGTGAGGGCCATGACCATGAACAGTTCGTCCCGCACGAACATCGCCTTCTTCGTCCCGCTCCTCGTCGCCCTCGGCGTGTTCGCAGCGATCGTGCTTCCTGGCGAACTGGACGGTGCGCGCTTCGCTGTGGCCGCCGTGGCGCTCCTCGCCATCGCTCCCGGCGGCGCTTGGCTCCTCAGTCGTCTCCTGCGGTAGCCGCACAGCGAAGCGGCCCCGCCCTCCGGAGAGGACGGGGCCGCTCTCGCAATCAAGACGGAAACCTCGGGCCCACCGTTGCAGCGGGGGCTCAGTCACGGGTGCGCTCACGCCGTTGAGTTGCAGCACCGGAGCCCAGTATGGCAGCAAAAAGCTCCCGCCACTCAGAGAGTGTCGGGGAGTCTTGAGCCTCATCTGCCGCTGGCGAGAGCGCCAGGATCGGGACGATCAGGAACTCGTGAGCTGCCCGGCCTACTGCCGCTAGAGTCCGGGCGCATGAACATCCCTTGGGGCGACATCACTACCTCCGTCGCAGCTTGCGCAGGCGTGGTTGCCGCATTCGGCGCCTGGCGTGCAGCAGATCGCTCGGCCAAGACGGCCGATCTCGTCGCCAGCATCGAGCGTGAGCGCTGGCATGCCGAGCTCACACCGCAGTTCACCATCGAGTTGATGGAGACAGGGAACGGTCAGGCGGTGATCAACGTCCACTTGGATGGGCCCGATTCGCTTCGCCATCTCGACTCTGTCGCTATAGCCGTCGGCAACGACGACAGAGGGCGCACGCTCCTTCACCCGGAGGGGAGGCTGACGCAGGCCGACATTGACGCCCACGTCTGGGGGCCCTTCAAGTTCACGCCGGGCGCCAACGGAATCGACGAGCACGGGCGCGGGCCGGAACCATTTCCGCTGACCGTCGGCAGCGGTCAGCCTCGGGCGATGCAGCGCACGAGGCCTGGCCATTGGATGGACGGCAAGACTCAGGGGGTCTGGCAGGGCGAGTACGCAGGCAAGCCGGTCAGGCTGGTGTTGACGTGCCGACGCGGGGACGACGAGTGGATCATCCATCGGCAGCTGGAGAATCCGCCGTTCCAGTCAGCGGTATGACGAAAGCCCCCTCCCGTAGGAGGGGGCAGTCTCAGTCCAGTTCGGTCTCGTCGAGCTGCACGGCTGGGGGCTCTTGGAAGAGGTTCTGCCAGCTGGGTTGCGGCGGCGTCTGGGTGCCCGTTTCTGCGGGCGCTCCTGCGCCGGTGGCGCTCGCGTCTGGTGTGGGCATTACGCCTCCGGGTGGTACGGGATGAGCTCGGCAGGGACCGGCTCTTCGGGGAGCCCTGCGGCGATGAGGCGCCGGTTGGCGCGCCTGATCACCTTGAGGGCGGTGCGGAGGAGTTCTTGGAGACGGCCTTCACGTGCCTCGCCTTGCTCCATCAAGTCGGTCATTCGGTCGACTTTCTGCTCCAGCCGCGTGATCTTACTCTGCATGTCCTGCCAGATCGCAGGGCTGACCTGCAACTGGCCGGAGATTTCGACGACTTCGGCCGGAGCCGAAGCCTGGATCTCGCCGGATGGCGGGCGGGGCCCGCGCCGTCCGGTGTAGATCACGCCGATCAGGCCGATCACTGCGACGACGGCCCCCCACAGGCCGCTGTCAGCGCCCATGGCCGCCGCCTCTCAGGCCGTACTCCGGCCACCCATTGATCCGGATTGCGATGTAAACGAACACCCCCCATGTCACGCCCGACGTCCACGCCTGCGAGAACGAGCCGGAGATCCACGCGACGAAGTTGGCGCCGGACCACAGGCTCATGGGGAGCGTGGCCGCGGCGAATCCCCACCTGTCCCAGCGGGGGCGCGGCTCGAAAGCGAAGACGAGCGCCAGGAACCCGGCCACCATCCAGAGGGCGCCCCACCACTCCATGGGGAGAAGATTTGTCAGGACGCCTACGCCTCGCACAACGCCGTAGCGGGGATCCGTAGCGGCGCCGAAGCCGTAGAACGATTCGAAGATCCCGAACGCGGCGAGGATGGAGCCGCGGCGGCCCAGGCGTTTGGACAGCCGTCGGGCCGCCTGCACGCGTCACACTCCCTGCGGCCCGGCCGGCCGAGTGAGGGCAGCGGCGGGGACCGACGCGGTGACCTGGGTGCGGGTGTACGCGGCGACGGCTGCCGAGACGAACGCGAAAACAACGGCCTGGGTGTCCGGCGCCCAGTGCAGGCCGAAGCCGACGGCGGCGGCGATGGCGGCCTGGGTGAAGCCGAGGAACGCGGCGCCGACTCCGTCATGCACCTGGAACGCAATGATCAGCGCGACGATCGCGGCGGCGACGGTGTTGACGAGCGCCTGCTGATCAGCGCTGGCGTGAAGCCAGAACGCGCTGATGAGCTTTACGGAGGCGGCGACGAGGCCGAGGACGAGGGCGGGTTCCCTACCGAAGATCTTCATTGCGTGCTCCTAGTTGGCGAGGCGGGTGGCGAGATTCGCGGCGATGGCCGCCCCGAGGGCGTTGGCGAACGTGGGGCTGGAGGTGAGCTTGTCGGCGAGCGCCTGCAGCTGCGCATCGCTCACGACCGGCGCGGAGAGCGCGTCGACTTTCTTGCCGAGTGCGACAACGCCGGCCTGTGCGGCGGCGGCCGCGTTTGCGGCGTTGGCGAGGGTCTGGTGGACGTCCGGCTTGTCGCCGTGGGAGTACGACCAGACGTCGGCGGGGGTGGGCATGTCGTCCTCCGGTTGGGGTTGGGTTCCGAGCGCCCAGGCGCGGAGTGCGGTGGCGTCGAGGTGGCAGTAGTCGCGGTCGACGTTGTCGGCGCTGTACTGGTGGAACAGCCAGTTGGCCTGGATGGCGGGGTCACCGGCGGCGCGGTTGGCGGTGGCGATCCACAGGAAGTCGCCGTAGTAGCCGGTGGTGTCGACGTTGCGCCAGTAGTCTGTGTTGGCGTACATGCCGACCCTGTTGTTCGGCAGGCGGCCCTTGACGTACTTGATCCAGGCGTCTTTGTACGCGGCCTGCCGCGCCTTGGGGACGCCAGCGTTGGCCTTGTCGTAGCCCTCCCAGTCGAGGACGACGAGGTCGCCGGGCTTCCAGGCGACCTGGGACAGGAAGTAGTCGGCCTCGGCCTGCGGCGAGTTGCCCATGTGCGGGTAGTGGTAGGCGCCCCAGACCAGCCCATTCGCCTTGGCATGGTCGCGCTGGGTGTGCCAGACGGGATTGATGTAAGAAAGGCCTTCGGTGACCTTCACGAAGACGAAGGAGAGGCCGCTCGTGCTCGGCTGCGCGGACTGGTACGAAGCCCAGTCCTGCCCGTAGATCCCCATCAGAGCCCCTTGGCCGCGAGCCAGGTCCGGGCAGCCGCCGCCATTACCTGGTCAGCGCTTGCCGGAACTGGGGCCGGTGTTGGGGCCGGCGAAGGTTGGGGCTGCGGCATGGGGCTGGGCTTGCCAGTGATGGCCGCATAGTCCTGGCCGAGGGTGTACGTGTCGATGCCCGTCGGTGACTTGCCGTTTACGAACCAGTCGGCCGTGACGGGCAGCCAGATCTCGTCGACTTGGTGCACGTAGAACGAGGACGTCATGGCCTGCTCGGCGCCCCAGGTGACGACCTTCCAGACGGCCGGGCTGTAGGCGCCCACGAGGACGCAGTGGCCGCCGAGATTCCGGGAGCCTTTGACGTAGTCCCACGGCTTCCCGGCGTTGAACTGGTCTTCGGCGGACTGCGGCACGTTCATGCCGACGGACACCGCGCCGAAGAGCGCGATCGCCTGCTGGACGAGCTTGGTGTTACTGGGGTGGATCGACGCGTAGGCAAGGATCTTGTGTCCGGCGATGCCGGTCTTCATCCAGTACGCCATGACGTCCGCGATGTAGCAGCCCGTGTCGGTGGACTCGTTGCCCGGGACGAAGCCGCTGACGGCCTCGTAGCCGGTGAGGACGTCGTTGTCGCTGACCTTCACGGCCTTCCCGGACGCGTTGCGCGTCACCAGCTCAATGTGGTGACCGACCTCGGCGAACGTGCAGTCGCCGCACTCGTCGTTGAGGTACATCGGCCAGCTGGCGGAGTCGACGGGAGCCTGCCAGTCGACACTTGCGGGCGGGTCGGCAAGCGCCGGGGTGACGTAGTCCTCCAGGCGGAGCTGGGGCCGGGCGGGCTGCGCGGGGCGCTTCCCTCCCCGGAAGGTGATGTTGCGCGGCATCCGTGAATCCCTTCTGGCACGACAAACGCCCCGGCCGAAGGCTCGGGGCGTCTGGGGAGTGAAATGGCTGCTAGGCGGTGGCGCGGAGTCCTACTCCCTCGGCCAGGTACGTTGTCTGATCTTGAAGAGATAGGTCGTAGACGGGGCCGAAGTAGTCCTCATTCTCAATGCTGCGCACCCGGCGCCATACGTGCGTATCGGTCTCGCGGCAACGCCCGGCGCCTGCGGGCATGCTCAAGGTCCACCGAGGTTGCCTTGTCGCCGCTGCCGAGTTGAGGGTCGGCCGCGACCAAAGGATGCAAGGGTGGCGCCCGTTTGCCTGGGCTATGTCATACATCGCCAGCCCCAGGTCGGCGCTGATGGTGACGCCTTCGACGCAGCCGTCTTTGCGCTGACATCCGTCACCGTCGATCCAGCCTCCCAACATGGCTGCAAGGAACTCTCGAGAACCGCCCATAAGGCTGTCGTGAGGCCGCTTTAGCCCGGACCCGTTGCCGCAGAGCCCAGACAGAAGCAGCGCCCACCCAGTTCCGTGAGCGGTCACGTTGATCGAGTTGTTCGGGCGATGCGCAACGTGCGCACTCACCCCCCAGCAGGTTCGGAGGAGGTGAACAGTCTCAGCCACCAGGGTGTCCGCCTCTTTCTTCGCGAACGTCCAGCGTGCTTTGGACGCGTCACAGGACCCTTCCGCAAGGAAGAGCCCCAGAAGGCGACCGGTGCTTTCGTCCAGATCAATAGTGTCTGGAAGCGCGTTTGCGTCGACACGGAGTCCCTTGCGTCCGGGGGGCCCAGCCCAGCGATTGCCACGAGTGAGTCGATGCGAGGCCTTGGTCACGAACTGCTCGACACTCACGGAATCCGCCGATCCGTCGAGGTACTTGGGAAGGCAAACCTCGTCGCTTGTGAGGAGCCCCCGTGCTGGCACCAATCCGCGCGCGGTGACGACAGGATGATCTCTCGTCAAGCGGAGATGCGAATGGCCCCACAGGACGAGCCGCACGAGCCTCGTTGGTTCGTCACGGACAGCCAAGCGGCGGACTTTCGCCGTACCCAGATCCGAGGTCACAACACTGTCGAGCAACCTGACTTCCGAAATGCGACGTTCAGAACCATCGGCCATGCGGATTCGCGTGCCTGGTAGGTGCGACATAGAAACGATTTTACGCTGATCGAGGGAGGGGATTTGGTGATTTGCGCGAGCGCCCCTTAAGAACATCCGCCCCTCGGACTCCGGAGCGATCAGGTGAAGGTGGGCGGCGAGAGCGTCAGGTTCGTCGTGTAGACCCGGTACTCCATGTCCTGCTTGGTGACGGTCATCGGGTTCACGACGCCGGCGGGCCACGGCTGGGAGTTGAACGCTTTGGCGATGCCGAGGGCGATCTCGTCCGTGACTCCGGCGCCGGCAGTCAGGACGAAGCCTCCGTCGTTCTCGCCGGTCTCGCTGCTGATGGAGAAGCTGAACTGGTACTGCGTGCTTTCGTTGACGCTGCTCACGGGGTGCTCCTCGCTATCGGCTGATCCAGAAGACGCGCATGGAGGGCGCAAAGAGGCCGCCGACGGTGGTCGATAGGGCGGACGTGCTGGAGTGGGCGCACATGATCTCGATGTAGTCCGTGGTGCCGTTGCAGGTGACGAACGAGGTGGTTTGGATGCCGTGGAGGACGGCCTGCGTCGGGTCCATCGAGGCGCCCGATCCGATGACTGCGCCGCCGTTCAGGCCTACCTGGATGCGGCGGTCACCAGCCGTGTTCGCCACCCAGCCCGCGTTCCCTGCCACGAAGTACAGGCCGGCCACGGTCGGGGTGTAGCGGGAGGTGTTGGTGACGGTGCTGTGTCCGCCGTCGGGGTCCAGGAGTTCGGTGTCCATGGTCAGCGCGGTCATGGCGTTGGCGTTGGGTATGGACTGGGCGCTGGACTGGTAGCCCCAGAACACGGGCGGGCCGAGAGCGAAGTTGTTGAAGTCGCGGACCTGCGCGTTCCAGGTTGCCGACGTGACGAAGAGTCCTGGCGATTCGGTGACGGCTACGGGGACGGTACGGGCCATCAGCCCCTCCTAATATGCGAAGGCGACGGCGTCGAGTGCGGCGACGGCGTCCCAGGTGGTGGGGTCGGTAGTCCCGGCCGGAAGGACCTCGCTGATCAGGTCCCCGGCTGTATGGGCTTTGGTGGTGGCTGCGGTGAGCGTGATGACGGCGCTGGTCCAGCCCGTCGAGGTCACGCCGACTGCCGAGACGGTGACGGTCTCCTGGTTGGCGGTGTTCTGCCCGAGAACGATCTGCGTCCCAGCGGCCAGCTGGGATGCGAGCGGGTTGGTGTTGTCCTGGCTGTTGTTGATCGTGATCGAGGTGACACCGCTGGCGACGGTCGTCTTCAGCGTCGTGTGCCAGGCTGCGAAGATCGCATAGGGCGTGGTGTCTGCCGGGGAGCACTGCAAGGTGACGGTGGCTTCGCCGTTGTCGTCCCAGTCGATCTTGATCGACTCGACGAAGCATTCGATCTGGATCGCGTTCAGGTTCGGGGGCCGCCTCATCACTCGCACCCGGGTGCCGAGTTCGAGGCCGAGGACCACCGGCCACAGAGCCGGGTACGCCGAGGGGTGCAACTTGAGCGAGGAGACCCGCGTCGAGGGCTGCTTGTACCGAGACAGGAGGTAATCGGCGGCATCTTGGCATTCTGCTGCCGACGACGAGTTGATACTTCGGGTCAGCGTCCGCGGCATGTACGCCTGGATGGACGTGGCGTCCTGCGCGGCAAAGGTCTGCCCGGTGCCGCTCTGTGTGACCGTGATCTGGTTGGCGAGGTGCGTCGGGTCGTAGTCGAGCTGACAGTCCTCGTAGGGGAACTCGCCAGCCGCCACGTTCTCCCCGAATGTGTACGCCGGGGTGAGGGCGTTGTACCGGGCGGCCCTGGAACGGAAGTTGACGCGCCCGTTCGTGCCGACGAAGTGCTCGCCGTTCTCGGTGTCCACGACGGCTTGCAGGGCCGTGAGGGCGTCCTGTCCACCGAACGCGGCTGGCCCCATGCTGGTGGTGAGGCCGGTCTGGATGTTCGAGAGGGCGGTTGAGCCAGCGTATTGCAGAATGCGGCTATAGCGGGCATCAGTGGACTCGCCCGTGAACGAGTTCTTCCACGCCGCATAGATCGCGTCCGTGTTGTTATTGAACAGGTAGCTGCTGAATTCGCAGGCGAACGCGATGTCGCCCTGCCAGTTATCTCCTGCGGCACCGCCGAGACCGATGTCATACCAGGCGCCGAGGGAATCTGAGACGAGGCCGGTCGGGGTGATGGCTGATGTGAAGCCGGTGAAGAACCAGTTGTTGCCGTCGAGGGAAGTTCGGATCTCGCCGGCGGCCTGGTTCCATCCGAAGATCGCAAGGTGCCAGTTACCGTCGAGGACGTTGGGAAAGCTGCCGTTGTTGGCGGTGAAGGTCGTGTTGCCGAAGGAGCCGGTTGGGCCACCGATGACCAGATGCAGGTGGCCGTCAGGGAATATAGACAGGAAGATCCTGGAGCCGGTGGCGAAAAGCCCCGTTGCAGCGTGCTGACGGTCCATCGATGACCAGATGCACGCCGCGTCCGTTGGCGTCGGCCCCGTGTACCGGAACGCTACGCACCTCGTCCAGGAAGCCGGGTTGGTCGGTCCGGTAATTCCGGCGGTGGTTAGGTCGATTACCGAAGAGGCGAAACCTCCGCCCTGGCCCGGGCTCGGGTTGGTGAAGGTTGTAACGGTTCCGGAGCTACCAGTGAAGATGCCATTCAGTGGGTCCGTGGCAGTGATCTGTGTACCGGCGGCAATCACGCCCGGCCCGTACTTTGACCTCGCGATCCCGGCGGCGTTGTAGGCTCCGAACGCTTCCGTAAAGGTCGTCGAGCCCGCTGGGTCATCGAGCCGGTACGCGAAGCGCGGAGACGCTGCGTTGATAGCTTCGGTCAGTGGATCGTCGAGCTTGACCTGCGACAACAGTGCAAATGCATCAACAGCCGTGGGGCTCACTGTGCCGTAGGTGCCGTACTTCCACGTGGGAGTCCAGCGCTCGACGAATCCCTCGTACATCGGGTACCAGACCCCGGGCTGCACCCAAGCGCTCGCCGAGCCGCCTTTCTCGAACTGCCAGGCGTCGACCTGGATCGAGCACGTGGCAGCGGCAGTGGCGGCGACCACGGCGTCGATATCCACTGCCATGGCCCCGGCCGGCGCGGTCGCTGTGACCGTGATCAGAGTCCAGGAGGCTGTGGCCGACCCGGTCAGGGTGACGGTGGATCCGTAGGTGAAGGAGGTCGCTGGGGCGAGTGGTGCGAGATACCAGCCGATGCCCGCCTTCACCTGCAACGTGGTGGACGGGGTGACGTTCCGGATCCGCATCTGCATCGTGTACGTCTGGCCGGGCAGTACCGCCGGCTCCATGGTGCGGCAGATCCGAGCTCCGACCGCAGATCCGCTCGGCACGCCGAACTGGAGAACATTCGAGCCTTGGTAGGCCGTGGCAGAGGTGACGATGATGCCGGAAAATGTGGGGTCGGTGTCGCTGAAGATGTCGGCGTTGTAGACGTTGGCGCCGACCGCGTAGCCGCCGAGGTCCCCGCCCGTCGCCATGATCTGCGACAGGAGGTTGATGGACGGCGGCCACATGGCACGCTTGCGGTAGGGCTGGTAGGGCGCGACGTGCCCGTAGAACGGACCGCTGCTGTTGGTCGGGTCGAGGACGCCGTCCGTGTTGGCGAGAGTCAGGGACAGTTCGCCGGTTCGGACTTGGTCGAGCTCGTATTGGCGTCCCCGCTGGCTGCCGCCCGTTCCCATGGTGCGGCCGGTGACCTCGACGAAGCGGTCCCATGGGGCGCCGCCGTTGGCGTTCCAGTACGGCGCCCAGCCGTCCTCGATCAACGGCCAGTTGGGGTTGTTCGCCATGCTCGCCTCCTCACCTGGTGGACTGGTAGGACTGCCAGGTCTGCGAGTTGCGGGCACCGAGGCGGACCATCTGCTGTTCGACCTTGTCCCTGAGATCCCGCTCGGCGAGGATCGAGCCCTGCGCGCTGATCGTCACGCTGTAGTTGTTGATGATCGTGGCGCCCCCTCCTCCCATAGCGAGCCCTGGTGTTCCGAGGGCGCCGGCTCCAGTTACCGCGGTTGCCAGGCCGCGGGCTGCGGTGGTGGCGTGGTGGGTGGCGTCCTGGATGCCTTGGGCGAGGCCTTGTGGGACGAACTGGCCGAGGTCGGCGAACACACGGGACGGCGACCGGATGCCAAGGGCCTTCTTGATGGCCGACTGCATCGATTTGGCGATCTTCACCATCTGGGCCTGGATCGCCTTCTCCTGCGACTGCAGACCCTTGATCAGGCCCTGCGCGGACTGGATGCCCGCCCCGTACATGGAGTCCGCGACCGCCGCGCCCGTCCCGTTGGCCGCCTTCTGCATTCCGGCCCGCATGGTGTTCATCTGCATGATCTGCGACTTCGATGCCGCCGCCAGGGCGGTCGCCGTAGCACCGGCCTGGTCGACGCCAGCCGTGGCGAGCTGACTGATCTGGTCGGTGCTCAGCCCCTTGGAACGGAGCACTTGCAGGTCGGCGGCGAACTGCGTTGCCTTCGCGACCTGGGCACTCATGCTGTTCAGCACGTCGGACGCTGCCATCGGCCTCGTCGCGTCGGGCGAGGCGGTGATGATGGATACGTTCTGCATCATCCCGGCCGAGACCGCGTCGCGTTCCTTCGTCCAGTCCTTTTGGAGGCTGGTGAGACTGGACTGGGCCGCCTTGATGCGGGCTGCGACGCTGTCGCGGTTGTTGGCGAGGCGCAGGAGCGCCGAGTTGTCGTTGGCGACCAGTCGCTGCAGGGATTTCTGTGCCGTCCCGAAGTCGACGTAAAGGGACCGGGCAATGTGCGTCGTAGCGGTCTTGACGCTGGCCGTTGAGCCGGTGAGGCCCTGCAGGAGACCGTGCATGACGTAGCCGCCGAGAGCTGCGAACTTGCGTGACGGCGATCGGATTTCGAGCTCGTCGGCGAAGGCGGACACGGTGCCCTGAGCGATACCGACGGCTGCACTCTGGACGTTCGCGAAGCGGCTGTTCATGCCGTTCACGAGGCCCTCGATGATCATCTGTCCGGCGCCGTGCAGCAGGACCCGGTCGCGGGCGGGCGGGCCCTTCCACGAGGGCAGCAAGCTCGTGAGGTGCGACAGCGTGGACTGCACCTTGCCGAACGCAGACTCGATGCCGTTGAGCAGGCCATTGATGATGTCGCGCCCGGCACTGACGAGCCAGCTTCCGGCGCCGCGCAGGGCGCCCATCACTTTGCCCTGGATCCCTGTGATCAGGTTCAGGATTCCGGCGACGGCAGTCTGTACGGCCTGCCGGGCGCTGTTGATCGCGTTGGTGATGGTCGAGCGGATGCTGTTCCACGCCGATGACGCGATCGATTTGATGCTGTTCAGCGCCGAGTTCCACATGCTGCGCAGTTCGTTGATCCTCGACTGCACTGCGGTATAGATCGCCATGATCGCGTTGGCGATGGCTGACTTGATCGCATTCCAGACCACCGACGCGACCGCCTTGATCGCGTTCCATGCCGTCGACCAAGCGCCAGCCAGGGCACTGGACACGGTCTGCCAGATGGAGACGAAGAAGTTGATCGTCGCCGCGAAAGCGGTCTTCAGTGCGTTCCACACGGCCAGGCCGACCGTCTTGATGGCGTTCCACGTGAACGTCCATGCGGTCTGGAACCACGTGGTTTTCACCGCGATGAACACGATCGCCGCCACGAGAGCGGCAAGCGCGAGGATGATCAGCGAGATGGGGTTGGCGTCCATCGCCACGTTCAGCGCCCACTGGGCAACGGCCGCGGCCTTCTCCGCCACAGTCGTTGCGATCAGCGCGATCTTCTGCGCTGTCCACGCCGCAGCCGCCCGCAGACCTGCCACGGCACTGGCTGCCATGGACTTCATGAAGTCCAGCGACGCGAGCGCCGCGGTCCTCATCGCCGTTCCGACCGTGGAAATGCCTGAGGCGAGACCTGACCAGGCGGCCCTGCCTGCCGAGGCCGCGGCAGTACCGACAGAGCGCCCGAAGTTGGCGACAGCCGTACCGGCCTTGGAGGCGCCCGACTTGAGGCCGTCCCAGGCGTACATGCCCTTCAGGCGCATCGTGTCGAACGCACTGCTGGCGCCAGACGCCACGCTCCCCCACGGGACCTTCTTGATGACACCAGCGATCCCGGTGACCGCCTTGAACAGCGGGCTGACGGCGCCTGCAATGAATTTGAGGACGGAGCCGGTCAGGACGACGCCGATGGCTATGGCGAGACCTTCGGTGGCGGTCTTGTGCTGCTCGAAGAAGCTGACGACGGACAGGATCACGGGGATCAGCTGGGTGCCGATGGTGATCGCCGTGGTCGTGACGGCCTCTTTCAGTTTGCCCATCTGGACGTTGAAGGACTTCTGGGTGATGTCCCAGCCTTCGACGTCCTTGCCGCCGTCCTTCATGGACTTGGCGACCTTGTCGACGCGCTCCTTGAAGCCGTCCGTGTTCTCACCGGTCAGCTGCAAGGTCGTGTTCAGGCCGATGGCGCCGCCCGCCATCTTCTTGATGGCCTCGGTGTACGTCTGGGCTGCCGGGCCGCCCTTCTTCAGCTCGGCGTTGAACCCGGTGGTCTTCTGCAGCAGCGTCTTGAACTGGTTGCCCATCGCGTTCTGATCGGCGGGCAGCGCCTTGATGGCCTTGGCGAACGCACCGGTGCTCATGGCCCCGGTTTGCAGGTCCGTGGCCAGCTTCTGGACGGGCGCGGGCATGCTCTTGAGCATCGTTTGCAGGTCCGCGCTGGCTTGCTTGGTCTTGTTGAACGAGTCGAGCAGGACGGTGCCGGACTTGCCCATCTTCGACAGGACGGTCTGGGACAGCAGGTCGAGGGTGCCGGTCAGTCCGCGCTGGCCCAACTTGGTGGACACATCTGTCGAGGACAGGCCGAGGCGCTGCATCTCCTGGACGGCGACATTGTTCGGTGCGGCCAGGCTGCGGATGGTGGCGGCGAGTTCCTGGGTGGCCTCGCGTGCCGAGGTGCCGTGCTGCGTCAGCGTGGCAATGGCGCCGCCGACCTGGGCAAAGCTGATCTTGTTGGCCGAGGCAATAGGAATAACGGTGGACAGAGCTCCGGAAAACTCCTCCATGGTGATCTTGCCCTCGCCTGCCGCCGTCTTGATCGCGTTCATGACGCTGACCGAGTCGGACGCCTTGAGGTGGTACGAGGCCATGACGCTGGTCATGGCATTCGTGACGTCCTTGAGCGATGCACCTTCCTCGCGCGCGCCCTGAGCCGCGGCCTTCAAGACCTTGAGGCCGTCGGCTCCTCGGTAGCCGGCCTTCTCGACCTGGTACATGCCGTCGGCGAGCTCTTTCGTCGACGTGCCGGTCTCACGGGCCAGCGACAGGACACCGTCCGAGACCATCTTCAGCTTCGACGTCGACTCGCCACAGGCCGTCACCAGGAGGTTCATCTGCTGCTGGAAATCACCAGCCGCTTTGACGCCGTAGGCGACAAAGCCGAGCCCCACGACGGTGGTGGCTTTGCCGACCTTGGTGAGCATCCCCGAGAGGCCGCCCATGCGCTGGGTGAACGTCTCGCCCGACGCCCCCGCCTGGGTCATCCCCGAGACGAAAGGCGCGGTCTCGGCCCGGAGGCGAACAAAAAGATCGGCAACTTCGGACATGAGCACCGCCCCTCAAGTCCTGGTGGGCGGTGCGCGGATCAGATGCGGGGCCAGCCGACCCGGTAGACGCTCATGTACAGCTGCGGTGCGACGACGGTGATCCCGAACCGGTAGGCCGGTCCGAGGAACGGATAGATCGCCCCGTTGCGGAGCCCGGTCTCCAGGGCAAGGCCGTACACGGAAGCGGGCGTCTTGCCGTAAGGCGGGGAGATACCGGCGCCGGTCCCGACTCTGGTTTCCCAGCCGGCGCCGTAGGACACGACCGGGGTGTGCGTGATGGAGCGGCGTAGCGTGCCCGAGATAACCGCCGGCCCGCTTCCCGGGTGGGCGGGTGTGGGGGTGCCGCGTTTGTGGGCGCCGCTGGACGCGTTGACCTTGGCCTGGCGTTCGATGGCGTTCGCCAGCTGCGTCAAAACAGTGCGGGACTTGACCTGCCCGTCTGCGGCGATCTCGGCGAACAAGGCCCGGAAGATCCCGGGACGCAGTTCCATCGCCTCACCCCCGGGCGTCGCGTTCGGCCTTGCTGCGGGCGCGTTGGGACTCTTTTTCCTCTTGTTCGCTGATCATGCCGAGGAAGTCGAGGGTGTAGCGGCGCACGTAAAGCGGTGTGGCCTGGAGCTGCTCCCAGGACCAGTGCATGCGCCGCATCAGGATGAAGTCGGCCCATTCAGCGGGGTAGTCGTCGCTGCCCCACGTCCCCTCGATGATCGATTCGACCGGGAGGAGAACGTCCTCGTAATACGAGGAGCCAGGGCCTACTGAGGGGAGACGGTCGCGTTGACCTCGTCCATCATCCGACTGATGATCCGCATCGGCAGCCGGGCGACGTTATCGACATTGATCGGGCCGATCCGAGGCTGAGCGTCCCCTGATCCCAGCGACTCAAAAAGCGCGACAGGGTCGGCGTCTTCGGAGATCTCCAGCGGCGGTGTCTGGGAGGCGTCATAGACCTTCCAGGCGACGATGAGCCGGGCGAACACCTCGTACATGACCTTCTGGGCGTCATCCGGGTCGAGGGGCTGGCCCTTGTCGTCAGTCGGTACGTCCCTGGGGGTGATCTCCCGGGGTGGCAGCAGCTGCGGGTTACGCATCAGCACCGAGACATCGTCGCCCAGGTCGGGGAACTGCATCAAAACGTAGGGGCTCGTGTAGCCAGGCATGGTGGTGCTCCAAGCTGAGGGCGTCGAGGGCGTCAGACCCCGGTCGTGCCGTGACGCCCTCACGTGCGGCACGACCGGGGAGTTAATCGTCAGTAGGCGGACGTGGTCCAGTTCTTCAGGACGACCTGCATGGCACCGCCGTCGGTGGCGTTGTTGATGCCGGAGATCTCGAAGTCGGCGGTCACGTAGGTGCCGGACTTGTCGTAGCCGCCCTTGGACCAGCCGGGCGCGGTCGTCGTCAGGGTCAAGGAGGCCCCGCCGGCGACCAGAGGCTGCGTGAGAACGGCGGACGTCGGGGACGTCTGCAACGCCTGCAGGTACTGGTTGTAGTCCGTGTCCGACTCGTAGATCGCCTTGTACTTGATGTCGGCGTCCAGGACCCCGGAGAACACCTCGCGAGGCTGCTGCGAGCCATTGGAGGCGTGGATGGCCTCGACGTCGCGCTTCAGGGTGAGGTCGTAGGACAGGCCGCGTGTGGAGGCACCGCCGGAGTTGGTCATGGCCCACTGCCAGCCGAGCATCGGCTGAACGGCTGTGAACGTAGGGGCGGACAGGCTGCCTTGGATGGCGCCGATCCAGCCGGTCATCTTGGCGTCGAGGGTCGCCATGCCCTTCGGGTCGATCTTGAGGCCGACCTCACCGAGCATGCAGCCCGGGTAGCCCCAGCCTTCGAGGACGTTGTAGTCGACGAAGGAGTACGTCGGCTTGGCGACCGTCGCGGATTGCTTGAACGTGTGCGTCGTCTGCGACAGAACGGTCACGGCCGAGCTGTGCGCCTTGGTGAGACCGCCGACCGGCGTGGTGATCGGGATCGTGTACGGCCCGGAGCCCGACGGCGTACCGGTGATCGCGTACTCCAGGTTGGCGGCCGTATCGATCGCGATCGTCGAGCCGGCCGGGATCGTGGCCGCCACCGAGATCGACGTCGCGCCGACGGTCGTCGACGCCGACAGGGTCGTCGAAACGCCCGCCGACACCGTGTCCGGGCCGATGATCCGCAGAAAGTAGCCGAGGCAGTCCGGATACGCAGGGAGCTCCACTGACGCGGAGGTCTCCCCCACACCCTGGTACAGGCCTTGCAGGTTGGTGTCGCTGGCCCGGTAGGAGACGTCCTTGAGCTGCGTGTACTCGATGTTGAAGTCGGACTTCGTGACCGGAATGTAGAACGTGGGTGCCAGGAAGGTGCCCTGTACGGACTCCTTGGCGATGCCGATCCATCCGAGCCGGGAGAGGAGTGTCACTGCGGCTCACCTCCCTTGCCGTCCTCGGCGGACGCGGTCTTGCGAGGGCGGGACTTGGCCGCCTCGACGGGGGACTTGTCGTGCTCGGGATCCGGCTCGTCGTCGACGGCCGTCCAGCCGTCCAGGAGCACCGGGCGATCGGTGACGTCGCCCGACTCGACGACGTAAGGCAGCTGTTCGGGCTCGTCGTCGGTGGCCGGCGTGGCCGCGAAGGTCCACGCGTAGGGGGTCGTGTTGCGCTGGCGCACAGGGCTCTCCCGTGTCGGGTCGTGGGAAAGCCCCCGGCCAGACGGCCCGGGGGCTGGAAAAGGGGTGGGGGTCAGCCGTTGATTTCGATGTCGTCGGCCGAGTAGCTGACGACGCACGTGAGGTCGGCTCGGTCGCGCAGCGACGGCTCGGGGTCGGCGAAGTCGATGCTCACCTCGGCCGGGTCCTCGGCGACGCTGAGGAATCGGCCGCCGTGGGTCTTGTCGAGCATCAGGCCGCCAATCCGCTGCAGGACAAGCTCGATGGCGTTGTCCAAGGCCTGCTGCGGGGTTTCGGCGGCTCCGGTCGGGGAGGATGCGGGCCAGATGATCCGTAGCTCGATCTGGTGGCGGGCCATGCGGCGCACGTGCGCGGTCCGTACCTCCTGAAGGCGCCGCCGCATCACGTACAGCTGGCATCGGCGCTGGACCGGGGTGCGCGGGAGGTACCCCTGCACGATGTCGAACGGGCCGCCGTCCGTCGTGAGCAGGGCAGGGAGTCCGTCGGCCGGGTCGTAGGCGGTCAGCCAGGCAGTTTCCCGGGCCACCGCATCCGCACTGCTCACACCGGCCCCCAAGTGGTCTAGGTGGGCTGGTATTTGCAGAGGATGGCCTCGGCCTGCGCCGACAGGACACCCCGGTCGTGCCCGAACTGGGTTCCCGCCGGGTCGATCTCGCCGAGCACGTCGCTGGCCGCGATGAGCTTGCAGGCGCGGCCGAGGTCGGCTGGCACCGTGCTGTAGCCGCCGTCATAGGTGACGCGAATCCACGAGCCGACCGGCAGGAACGTGCCCAAGCCGAACCAGACGTGCCCCGAGTCGGCCTCCGGGCCGAGCAGGGACGCCACGGTGACGGTCTGGGATCCCCCGTAGGAGCGGAGGATCGTCACTCCGAGGTTCGCGTAGTTCCACAGCTCTGGGTAGCGCGGCGCGTATTCGTTCAGCCAGACGTGCCGCACCTGGTCGCCGGCACCCAGCGCGTTCGCATACGAGGTGCCGAGCGTGCCCTGCATGTCCATCGGCATCGATCCGGCGTCCGCGTACTCGTCCGGGTCGATGCCCTGCGCCCGGTGCGACTCCTGCACGGCGGTGAAGGGCGCGAGGCGGCGGCCGGCGATGCCTTCGCACTGCCGGGTCGCCTCGATCATCAGCTCGTCGAGGGCGCTCGTGCTGTAGTCGCGGACCAGGTCGGCGAACTGCCCGGCCTTCAGGTCCGTAGCGGTGGCGAGCGGGACCAGGGAGTCCGCGGCCACCGGCTACTCCTGGGCAGAGGCAGGCTTGCGCCCGCCGCGGCGGGCCGGCTTCGGCGCCTCGACGTCCTCGCCCCGCGGGTCGACCTCGGAGTCTTCGGCCTTCGGGTCGATCTCCGAGAACTCGGCAGCCCGCTCGGGGTCGTCGTTGTGTGCCTTCGCCGCGTCGAGGTCCAAATCGGGCTCCTGAACGGGTCCGGCTTCCGGTTCGGGGGTGACTTCGGAGAATCCGGCGTCGTCGATCGCCAGCAGCGCGGCGATCTGGTCGGGGTCCTCGATCTCGACGATCGCGCCGTCGGAGGTCCAGGTGTGGCCGAAGCTGTCGCTCCCGGCTGCGGCCTTACGGATGCGTGCCATGGGTTCGTACTCCCTTCTGAAATGCCGAAGGCCCCGCTGATGCAGGGCCTTCGGTTAGATGTTGAGGCTTCTATGTGGGGTCGGCCGCTTGCTGCAACGCCTTAGCTCGGGCCCGCGATCGCCTCGTGGCCTCTCGTGCGCATTGGCGGCACCCACCCCTGTCGCCACCGATGCGACCGTGCTCCGCGTACAAGTGGCCGTTTCTGCACTGCAGTTTGGGTGCTGGTGGCTTGGGCGGATTCAGGATGCGCTGTCTCGCTCGCCACTCGGCTGTGTATCGACGCTCACACGTCCGACATGCGCGCTTCCCGCTCTTGCAGATCCTCAGGTTGTCGCCTGAGTACGGGTGCCCTGCCACGCAGTGGGTCTTGTTGCGCTGGAATTCGGCGCCGTTCTCCCAAGACTTGGCCCGCCGCAGGTTCTCCGCCTTCGTTACGCAGTCCAGATGCGCTGGGTTTACGCAGTTCCGAACACGGCAGAGGTGGTCGATGGTCATCCCTGGCGGGATCGGGCTCTGAGAAAGCTCGTAGGCCAGGCGGTGGGCAAGGTAGGTCTTGCCCCTACTGCTGAACTGGCCGTAGCCGTTGGTCGAGCCGAGGGGCTTCCAGAGCCAGCACGCGTCGACATCCCCGACGTCAACCTTGCTCCAGAACCGCATCACGGTAGCGTTGTCCATGTCGGACCTCTCATCCAGGTTCGTCCACGCCCCGGGGGTGTTTCAGCACCCGCCGGGGTCTCAGTAATTCTAGCTAACTCGCCCTGTAACAGGGCGAGTTAGCTATGCCGAAGGCGTCATCACGAGCTCAGGGTGGCCGTGACGCGGCTGAGCCGGCCGAGGTAACGAGGTGCGCGAACCGCGAGGGTCGTGTCGGAGACGATCGCGTAGGGCAGCTGGTCCGGGCCGGACGTGGTCGGGTACACGTCCAGCGGGGTCAGCTCGCGCACGTAGGGCCGGACTACGAAGTTCGGGTCGCGCGCCATGAGGTAGATGTTCTCCTGGCCGGTAGCCGCGGGCTTGGCCGCCGCGTTGGTGCCGACGTAGGCGGTCGGGCCCTGGGCTGGCACGGTCGACGCGTTCTTCGGGGTGAGCTTGGTGCCGTCATCGACGATCGACGTGGTCAGCACCGGGGTGACGCCGTCAGCGGCGACACCGACACAGGCGTCGACGTAGCCGAGGAGCGTCTCGGTGCCAGTCCCGGTGCTCCGGTAGACCTTGTAGACGTTGGGCTGCGAGCCGTCGAGGCCGGTCGGCGTAGAGAACGAGAGGGTGACGGTCGACGTCGAACCCGAAGTGGTCTGCGAGACCTCGGTGGACGCCTGGATCTCGCCCTGTCGGGCGATGACCGGCACGATCTGGTAGTAGTACGTCGCCGCGGCGAGCGTGCCGCCGGTGGTAGCGGTCGCGGTGGTGACCGCGCCCATGCCGTAGCCGCGCGCCGACAGGAACGACGACTTGATGATCGGCACATCCCGGTAGGTCATGACGTTCAGGCCGCCGGCGACCTCGACGCGGTCGGAGAACCGCTGCTGCGCCTGGAGGAGCTGGGCCACCTTGGAGGCGGCGGTCGGCGACATGACCAGCATCCAGGACGCGTCCTGGATGGCCATGGCGGCCTGCTGCTCGACCATGTCGATGAGCTTGTCGAGGGCGCCGAGGGACATCGCGGCGTTGAAGTCGATGGCGTTCTGCCCGTTGCCGGAGAATGTGCTGACCAGCGAGTCGAGGCCATCAAACTGGGGGTACGCGCCGTACTGGGTGGAGGCGGAGTTGCCCCACAGCATGGCGTTCTCGATGTCCCAGTACAGGCCCTGAATCGAGCCCTCGATTTCCTGCTGCTTCAGATCCTGGGCCAGTCCGCGGGTGACGGCCTGGGCGTAGCCGGTGACGGCGCCGACGGCCTGCATGTTGCGGATCGTGAACTGGTTCTGCACGTAGGTGCTGTTGGAGACCGGGCGGGCGCCGCCGTCGGTGACGAAGCCGCCGGTGGCGCGCTGCGTGCGCTGGTTGAAGTAGTAGACCGTCGAGTCCCACTTGCGGGACGGGGTCGCTCGGACCAGTGGCGCGTAACGGCGCTGGTACTCGAGCAGCATCGGGTCGACGATCGTCGGGGTCAGCGCAGATGCGCCTGCCGCGGTCAGTGCCTCGCGGAGTTCAGCCTGGGACATGGTGGTGCCTTTCAGGGAAGTGGGGGTACGACGAAGCCCCGCGCTTGGGCGGGGCTGGGTGACCATCACTGCCGTGAGGCACCAGCGAGGCTGGCGGTCGGGAGAGGCTCAGGATGCGGTGCTGTTAGCTACGGGGCTCACGGTCGCCGAGGATCGCGGTGACGATGGCCTTGCCTGCGGTCGGGCGCCACTCCTCGTCGGTGTACTCGTGCAGCGGCTTCTGCGGCCAGCTCTCGGGCAGGCCGCTGGAGACCGTCGACGATTCGGTGACCGGCTTCACGAGGCCCTTGCGGGACGGCCCGGCCGCCTCGACGTGCTCCTGCACGGCCGTCGGCAGGGCCTTGGCGATGCCCTCGGCGACGAGCCGCTGGATCCGCTGGTCTTCCGTCTCGGTCACCTCAACGGCGGGGGCCGCCTCAGCTACCGGCTCGGCCTCCGCGGACTCCACCGCGGCGGGGGCCGGGGTCATCGCGGTGACGAACCCTGCAAGGGCGTCGCTGAGCTTGTCGATCTTCGCTCCGAGGGCGTCCATACCATCGGTGCTTCCCGGGGTCTCGGCCGCCGGGGTGGTGGACTCCGCCATGGCGGGCTCCTTCTCCTGGGTGGGGTCGGCCGCCGGCGTCTCCGGTGCCGAAGTCTGTGCGATCTCTGCGTGCTTGCGATCGATCGCTTCGTTGACCATCGCCGCAGTGACGATGGTGCCGGGGCTGAGCTGGCCGGACTCGTGTACGAGCCGCCAGTGCTCTGCTGTCATCGGCGCCCCGGCCGCGACGTAGGAGACGCTCTCCCCCATGTCGCCGCTGTCGTCGTCTTCGTCGGTCTTGCAGTGCATGCAGGACTCGCACGCGCAGGGGCAGCCGCCGGGGGTGGCGGGGATGGCGCAGCCGCAGCCGCACGGGCAGTCCGCGCCCGCCGCAGATGCTGGAGAGCTGTCGTCGTCAGGTTCGCCGGGGACGTCGACGTCGGCGTCCATGTCGGGGTCGAGCTGCATGAGGGCCTGGCAGGCGCCGTCCATGGCCGCACGCCCGACCGCATCGAGGTCGTGCGGGTCGAGGCTCTGCGAGCTGACGGTCACGGTGGTCGGGCCGTTGGTCAGCGAGACGAACAGGTTCCCGGCGTCTGTCGAGTCCATGCCCCAGTACTCGGCGAGCGTCTCGGTGACCTGGGTGGTGGGGTCGATGAGCCAGCCCTCTTGGGCGGCCACCGTCACCCCGAAGCCCTTGAGGGCCTTGGTGATGCGCTGCTTGACCCGCTTCAACTGCGCGGCCGTGTAAGCCCGGGCGTTGTCGGCCTGGTTGATGTATGACCAGGCGGCCTTGGCGCGAGCCTTGGTGTCGAGGGGGTACCGCTTCTGCTTGTCCTTCTGGTAGCCGGGGTCCGCGAACGGCCCCTGCTCGCCGGAGGCGTCCGCCCCGTCGGCGGCTTCGGTGACGGTATGCACCAGCGCCTCCTGCACTGACTCGGTGATGAGCACCCGGCCCTCGGATGCGGTCTCTGCCGGAGCGCTGCCCGCCGGCGTGTAGGTGTCGACGCGCGCCCCGAGGACTCCCGGCTTCCGGGTGAAATCGAGGCCATCAAGTTCCAGATCGTCTGCGGTCTCAACGGGCACGCCGTCCGGCCCGGCCTGGCGCCGGACCTTGCCGACCCATGCGCCGCGGATCGACACCCCGGACAAGTACGGGGCGCCACCGGTGGTGTCGACGAGGGCGGCGATCGTCCGGGCCGGCTGGGTGTCTGCGAGGTCGGCTGAGTAGATGGCTCGCCCCGCCTCGTCCTGCTCGATGGCGGTGATCCGTCCGACGATCTGCGTGGAGTCGTCATCGGCCGCGTGGTGGGTGAGCATCGTGAGCGGCTGCGCGCCCTCGGCGAGTCGCTGCCGGGCACGAGCCACGGCGCGGCCGATGGCCTCGGCGGTGTAGAGGCGGCCGTTGCGGCTGACGCCGGGAACGAGGGCGATGCCGGAGACCGTTCCGAGAGTGCCCATGGTCACCTCCCGATCAGCGAGATCGTGACGCCGGTGAAGCTGGGGTTTGTTCCGGTGACGACCCAGCGGACACGGCCCTTGCCGGTGAGGATGTAGCCGCCCGAGCCCGGCCCCAAGCTGGCGAATGTGAAGTTCGGGCCCGAGGTGATCGCGGTGAGGGTCTGGGTGGTGAGCCAGTAACCGGCCGCGTCCTGCACGTCGTAGTACACGGTGATCGACGGGGTCGTTCCGGTCGCGCCGGTCACGAAAACGGACAGGATCCCGTTGGCGACGCTGGTGGTGTCCAGTACGCCGCTGTCCCCGGACGCGGTGATGGTCTGGGAGGCCGGGGCGTACACGGTGACCGGGTCGGCGGGCAGGGCGGTTACGAGGGGCGCGCGAGCCATGACGACTCCTATCCGGTCAGGTGAACCAGCTGGCGAAGTGGGCGAGGCTGACATCCGCGGCGTAGCAGCAGCGGCAGTTGGGGTGGAGGGGCATGCGAGGCTGGTCGCCGACCCGCCACGGGCTTCCGGTTTCGGCGTCGATACAGGAGCCGCAGACCCTGCCGTCCCCGGCGGTGATGATGTCGATCAGTTGGACGCCCTCGGACTGGTAGAGCGCGAGGGCGCCCTCGTCTGCCGCGGTGGTCATCGCCCAGTCGACGGTGAATGCGACGGCGTCGCTGTCGCCGGTGAGGATGTCGGCGGCGGCGTCGATGAGTTCGTCGCGGCTGAGGCCGTCTTCCATGCCGGATGCCAGGGTGCGGCCTAGGTCGTCGGCGACACCGTCGACCATGCGGCCGAGCCAGCCGCCCGCGTCGCCCCACAGTTCGTCGAGGCGCTCCATTGCCGCGTAGGCGTCGGTGAAGGCGATGTTCCAGTCGAGCCCGATCCTGTTGGCTCGCTCGGCTGCGATGGCAACGGCGTTGACCATGCCTTCGGCCCGTCCGGCGGCAATCGCATTACGCAGTGCGATTCGTACCGTCGTGAAGCCGGCCAGGTCGGCGAGGACGGCGAGCATCGCCTTCGCCGCGGCGAGGGCTGCGGCCCGAATGCCGCTGCGGTCAGGGCCGTCGGCTTCGTGGACGCCGAGCTGCCAGCGCAGCCGGTCGACCATGGCGGCGATGCCGTCGCGGGCAACCAGGTCGCGCCACAGGGCATTGACGCTGGCGGTGTGCCGGTCCTGTTGCTCCTGGCGCCTCTGGAAAAGCAGTGCCCACATACCTTCGAGTTTGCCGAGGTCGATGGTCGCCTTGAGGATGTCCGGGTCGTCGGTCGCTTCGGTCGCTAGGTGTACCGCGGTCTCGCAGGCGACCTGTACGCGGCGGGTCATTGGGCCGCCAGACAGCGCCCAGCCTGCCGCGAACGCTTCGCGGGCTACGGCATCCATGGGATGCGCGAGCGGGCTGTCGATGCGGTCGAGGCCGTGGACGGCCGAGAGCGCGGTGAACTCGATCGGTTGGGCGTCGAGTCGGTCGAGCGGGGCCGGCTCGTCGAGGTTGAGGTAGATCAGGGAGCAGTGGGCGGTGAACCCGTGCCCCCGCGGGATCTCAATGCCGCGTTCGTGCAGGGCGTCGAGGGTGTCGCGGCGGAGGTCTTCGAGGTCCGGGGAGTCGACGAGGGCGACGAGGACGTCCTTGTCGCCGCCGGTGAAACGGGCCAGTCCCGCGAGTTGAGCGGTGAACGGTCGCCGGGCGGCGAGTTCAGCTACCGCGTCCCGCAGGACGTCCCCGTCGACGTGGTCAGCGTCACCGAGGTAGGCGACTGTGACGTGCAGTTCCTCAGCTGGGAGTCCGCCCTCGACCGCGAGTTGCTGCGCGAGTGCGGGCGGCGGATAGAGGGCGATCATGCAGCCGTCGGAGAAGTTCGGGGACGCCACGGTCACCCCCGGTCGACGTCTCGGTACTCGATGACCGATTCACGTACCTGGTCTTCGTCGGAGTCGCCGGAATCCCACCACTCAACGGCCCGCCACACCTTGGCGAGTGTCTGCGATGCGGCCTCTGCCTGATCAAGGAGCGATAGGACGCGGCGGGTGGCTTCGGCGGCGTCCTGCGCGAAGTCGAGCTCGCCGAGACGCTCCGCCATTTCCTCAAGGTCGCCACGCTGCCGCTCCAGACCTCGGGTGTGGAGGAATAGATAGTTGTAGCTGCCGCCGCTCATCCGACCCTCTTCTTGATCAACGCCGCGACGTCTTTGGCTCGCAGCGGATGGTTCGGCGGGTCGGGAGGCTGGACCGGTCCGGGGTCAGGCGGCGTGCTCATCGACACCTCCCGGTAGTGCGGCCAGGGCTTCCTGTAGGCGGGCCCGGTAGAGGAGGCGCCGGGACTCGGCCGTCGGCGGGGCTCCACCGTCCGGCTCGTCGGGCGGCCCGACGCCGGGTGGCGCCTTCCCGGCGAACGGCGCCAGTTGGGTTGGCACCCCAGCCTTGTCGGGCTTCTCCACCGTGACGGGCTCCCCCTCCTCGGGATCGCCGGGCTCCAAGGAGGTGCCGCGGAGTTTGTTCGCGATGCTGGCCTTGGAGGCTGCGTCCATGTCGGCCCAGCGCACCAGGTTGGTGCGGTCGACGAGGACCGGCTGGTCGCCGCCTTGGACGGGGGGTTCGTTGATGTCGGCGCGGTAGCGGTCGAGGGTCCAGGAGCCGTTGCGGAGCCGCATGTCGCGAATGTCTTCGACGGTCTTGGAGTCCCGCATGTCGATGTCGCTGAACTTGAGCTTCCAGCCCTCGACGCCGAAGCCGAGCCGCGCGAGGTGGAAGTTGAGGGCTTCGAGGACGAGTTCAGCGATCGGCTGCACGGTGTTGACCATGAAGGTGCGGTCCTGGGATTCGCCGGTGCCGCCGCCCAGGTTCCCGGACTCGATGATCCCGACCTTCGCCGGGGGCACCCCATAGGCGGCGATGATCTCGTCGCGCTTCTGCTCCAGGTACTTCAGGTAGTCCATCGTGCGGGACTGCGCCAGCTCGTGGACTACTGCGCCGCCCTTGGTGGAGATCGGCACGCCGATGTTGCGTGGGCCGATGTTGCGCTGCATGTGCTGCGCTACCCACTTGTTGATCTCGCTTGGCGAATGCGACGACGGAAAGTCCACGTGCAGAACCGGCGGCGCACCCTTGCGAAAGATCTCCTTCGACGTAGCCGATGCGAACAACCACGACGTGATCGGCAGCATCGCGGCCTGCGTCGGCGACACCCCGAACACCCCGGAGCGGGGCGAGTCCAGGCTGATGTGGATGACCTCGCGCGGCTCGAACACGGCACGCTGGCCCAACTCTGTCTGCTGCACGTAGCTGGTGATCGTGCCGTGCTCGTCGGCGATCGGCAGCATCGACGGGCAGTCCAGCGAATACAGGGCGACGGGCTGGTTCGCCAGCCACACGACCTCGATGAACGCATCCCCGAAAACCAGCAGGTCGGTGATGACGCCGCGCAGGATCTGGCGGATGTTCTCACGCGGGTTGCAGTAGGCGAGCATCCGCTCCAGGAGGAGGACTTCCTGCGGTTTGTCGGGCTGCTCCTGGTCGCCTTCGCCGTCGTCGTTCGTCCAGTCGGTGACGAGTCCGCCCGCAGTGACGGTGCGGGCGATGGCGTTGACGGAGGCCCACGACCAGGGGCAGGCGAGGTAGGCGTCGTACAGCTGGCTGAGCGAAGTGCGGCGGTCCGTCTGGGTGGCCGCCCCCAGGCCCTGGTTGGACTCAGTGAGCCCGCCGGGGCCGACCCCGTACTCGTAGCCCGCGCGCTCGGGGAGTTTCGCTGGGGCGGTCTCCAGCACCTCTACGCCGCTGCCGGTGACGCTCTGCCACCAGGTCTTGAGGCTCATGGGACTTGCACCGTCCCCCCGGGCCGTGGACCCTCGTCGTCGCCCTCAAGCCACCAGGCGCTCGTGTCGTCGGGCGGTCGGTAGGCGACGGTCGGGCCCAGCGTCGCTACCGGCTCCGCGGCGATGGGTGTGTTCGCCTCTTCAAGGAGCACGAACTCGGGGCCAGTGCCGAGATTGGCTAGGGCGTAGCGGAGCGCATCTGCTCCATGATCATCCGAGGTGGTGTCGGCGTCCTCGGGATCCCCCTTGGTGGCGTGCGGCAAGTCGGACAGTTCCCGGTACAGCTCAGTGACCGTCGTGAACAGGTGCAGCATCGGACAGGTCTCCCAGCCGAGCGCCCGGTGGTGCGGGCAGGCCGGGCCCTCGCCCAGGTAGCTGCGGACACGCTGCCAGCCGGTAACCCTAGAGCCGGCGCCTTTGCCTGCGGGGCTCAGGTGAACGCCGTTGTCGGCATACACGGAGGCGATCGCCTTGGCGTCACCGCGGGTGGCCCACATGGCGTCGTCTGCGTACCGGACAGCAACGTGCTCGCCGGGGCTTTCGGCGGCGAGAATACGGCGGGCTTGCTCGGCTTCGCCGACCTGCCGTTGGTACAGCTCACGGTAGACCCAGACCCGGCCGTCCTCGTCGACCGCGGCCCACAGGACGGCCCAAGGGGCGGCGAAGCCCCAGTCGATGCCGTTGTAGCGCCGCCAGGTCGCCGGGAGTTCGATCGGTTCGATGACGTGGCGGTCCCGCTTGAGCTCGGGGAACATCATGCCCGCGAACACGTCCCAGTCTCCGTCCAGGAAGGCGGCTCGCAACTTCTCCGGGAGCGCTTTGAGGTCGGCAGCGTACTCGGGGTTGACGTGCGGATTGTCGGCGAGCTTCGACGGGATGAAGCGCACCGTCCGGCCCCGATCGTCGGTGACGACGGACTTCCCGTAGTTGGTGGGCTGGATGTAGCGGACCTTGACTGCGCCGTGGCCCGGGCCGCCGGGGTTGGTGCCGGAGCGGATCCCGATCACGGGAATGTCGGCGCGCCCGGAGCGGAGGCGGCTTTCGAGGAACGAGCAGACGTCGGGCGGGGCGAGGGTGCGCTCGTCGAAGATGAGCAGCTGGTACTGGCCGCCCTGGCGGCGGCTTGCGTCCTTCACGGATTCGGCGTACCGGAACATCATCAGCGACCCGTTGGGGAAGCGGAGTTCGTACTCGGTGCCGTTCCATGAGGCGCCGAGGGCCGTGGCATAGCTGTAGTTGGCCAGCTCGGCGAGCAGCGATTCCTTGAGCTCGCCGTAGGTACGCCGGAACGCACCGACACGGATGCCGGGGTAGCGGACGCAGGCCCGAATCCCCTCAGTGATCAGCGAAACGGTCTTGCCGCCGCCCGCCGAACCTCCGAAAAGCACGTCGAACTCGGTGGCGTCGTGGAACTCCTGCTGCCTCGGCGTCGGGACGTAGCCGAGTTTCCCGAATACGTCGATGTGGCGAAGCCGGTCGGCCTCGCGCCGCTGCACCTCAGCCTGAAGTTCCTTCAGTTCCTGCAGGCGCTTCAGCTTCAGCGTCAGAAGCGGCGAGCTGCTCGTTGAGGTCGGCGATGGCGGCTTCGATGGCATCGATCGTCATCACCTCCAGGCGCTGGGGCGCGTCCAGGCCTCGCAGCTTCGCGATGCGGTCGAGGATTTTGACGAGGCGGTCGATGGCCGCGAGGACCGGCCCGTCGTCTTCGAGGGGCTCCCCGGTTTCCGGGTGCTCGACGATCCGGCCGCTGTTGATGACGTAGTGCCGGGTCCGCAGGATCTTGTGGGCTTCCTCGGCGAGGAAGTCCAACTCGATCAGCTGCTCCTCCCGGTACACCTCTACGCTCGCATGCTGCTCGGCGATGCTTTCTTCCAGCGCCCGGTGAAAATCCCTGGAGGCGGCGTTGGCGTTGGCGTAGCCAAGCTCCTCGTAGAACTGGCTGTACGGGACCTTCCGGCGCCGGTACTCCACAAGCTTCGCCCGGCGGACAGCCATAGCGGCGCGTTCACCACGGTTGACGGCCATGACGCCTCCTCTCAGCCCCAGCCGGGCGGCAGTTGCTGCGGCTCAGGTTCGGGCTCGGGCTCAGGTGCCGGCTCGGGGGTGCAGGTGCAGGGCGGCGCCGTGCAGGCCTTCGTGTGGATGAGGGACGCGGCGTCGAGGGTGATGGCGTGGTCGAGGCAGCCGTAGATGGTCCGCGTGACCTCATCGGCTGTCGGTAGGGGACCGAAGTCCGGCGGGGGCTTCTGCTGGTCGGCGAGCTCGGTGAGTTCGTCGCGGCGCCCCTGTACGAGCGCCAGGTAGTCGGCGAACTCGGCGTCGGTGAGGCGGCGTTGCCAGTGGACGCAGGCCGGGGCGCCGCACGTGGTGCAGGCGGGGCCGGCCGGCTGGTCGGGGACGGGGGTGGGTCCGTCAGGCTGCTCGGTCATCGCATCTCCCGTCCCTGTTGATTGAGGTCATTCGTAGCGCTCGGAAGTTGGGGTGTCCCGCTGCCCGGTTGTGAGCCCAGGAGGGGGCAGCGGGACGTCGAGGCCGCACCCGGGGGGATGGATTGGCGGCCCCGAGACTGGGGAGCTAGCGCCAGCCCATGCTCGCGACGCTGACCGTGCCGTCCGCGGCGCGCTGGAAGACGGGCTCAATGCTCGTCGCTCCGGTCGGGGCGTCCGGGATGTCGAGCGTCAGCACGGTGCGGCCGGGGTGCTGGTCCGGCTTCCGGCCGAGCTCTTCCGCGTGCAGGAGGTCGAGCATCTGCACCATGTCGGCTTCGTGTAGCAGCTCGGTGGTGATCAGCATCGTCACGGTAGACACGGCGCCTCCAGTGCTCAGGCCGCGACAGGGCCGTACACTCGGCGGGCTCGCTCGCGGGTGGCCTTCTCGGCACGGATCACGTCGATCGCCCGGAACAGCGGCCGACCCTGGCGGTCTGCCAGCGGTCGGCCGGCACAGTCGAGGGCCTGCGTCAGGACGCCGCGGTACTTCCAGTTCCTGACCACGTGCGGGGACACTGCGGCTGCCTCTGCCGCTTCGGCGACGGTCCACAGTTGGGCCCGCAGGTCTGCTGTCAGATCGACCACGGCGACGTCCTCCCTGATCTTCCCGCATACGACGAAAGGCCCCGACGATGCGTGATCGTGGAGGCCTTGAGCATGTGCGGGCATGCTGCGCGTAGCGCCAGGATCATGCATGATGCCGACAAAATCAAGCCACGGCCTTCAATGCCTTGGTCAGGGTCTTCATGTAGGCGTTGTACTCCGGGGTCGTGAACACGCGTTGGCAGTCAGGGTCGCGGCACTCGATGTAGGGCAGGTCGTTGACGAGCCGCAGGTCAGTGGACTGCACGAGGTAGGGGCCCTTGCAGTGCGGGCACGGTCCAAGGCGTTGGACTTCGCGCTGTGGGTGATCCTTGATGAACCGCTGGGCTGCCGCGTGCCAGCCGCGTATCTGGCCGGCGGGGTTGTTGTTGGCCCGGTCGTGCGGCTCCGAGGCGGCCGGATGTTGCTGCATCATCCAGTCGAGATGAGCCTCAAGCACCTGCACGCCGACGGTGATTCGGGGCCCAACAGGTCCGGTCGGATTGAACGCGGCTCCGATTCCTCGGAGGTGGAGGACGTCGGCTTCGAGCTCCTCCATCTCGCCGAGGAGCGTCTCGATGAGAACGAGCGGCGCCTGCCCGGGGAATGAGGCGTCGGCGCCGGCGCTGGAGCGGATCGCTGCGGTCATGGGGGCGCGGCTTCCGTTGGTCGCCTCAAGGTGAACAGCGGCTAGGAGAGTGGGCAGTTCGGCGAGCTGCCACCGGGCGCGTTCAACGCAGCTGTCGCACTGGACGGGCTGGCCCCACGCGGGGGTGATGTGGTGTTCGGTACCAGACTCGGCTGCGACTTCTTCGGCACGGCGCCAGGCCGTGTTGCAGGGCCCGGGGCAGATGGTGGCGGTGTGCATGGTGCGGCTCCTCGACAGGCGTGGTGCAGAGGTGCGGTGATACGCACAGTGTGCACGGTCACGCTGACTAGCCGAGATTGCCCGGGCGGTCGAGATGCGCGGCACTGGGGTCCTGTCTGACGATCTCGATCGTGCCGTCGGCCTTCTGGAACGGGAACGAGTAGGCGTCGTGACGCTCCCAGACGGCACGGAACAGGTCCATTTCGCGGCGGGGCGTGCCCGGCGGGAAGGTGATGACCGCGTGCGCCATGGCGCCGCTGAATTGGTTGAGGCCAACGAGGGCAGCGGCGAGCGTTCCGGGCTTCGGCTCGATGCCGAACAGCTCGAACTCCAGGACGGCGATCCGAACCAGATCTGCCCGGGGCGCTGGGGGCTTCCGCCACGGCCACTTCATGACACCTCCCCACTCCAGCCCCAGGATTCGGCGAGGAGGCGGATCGTTCGGCACGGGCAAGTGTCGCCGCTCCACGTCTCAGGCCAGGACCCTCGGTCGCTAAGGCATGTGGTGCACTCGTCGGGCCATCCGGGAACGGGCTGGTGCAATTCGAGTAGCTTGCGGTCAGCGGCGATCCGACGCAGTACGGCGGCGGGACTGTTACAGATTATGTGGGCCTGTTGCTCCTCGGACGGTGAGCCCTCGTCGTACACGACGGGCTCGTCCTCGGAGTCGTAGATCGCCACCGTGTCAGACGGATGCGCCTGCCTGCGCCACTCGTCACCGCCCGCCGCTTCCGCGTCGCGTTCGGCTGCGGCCATGGTCTTCCGCAGCCAGAGGAGCATGCGGTCCGTCTCCGTCACGGCCGCTCCTCTCCGTACAGCGCGGCGAGGATTCGCCGGACTGGGATCGCGTCATCCTCTCGGTACTGGCGGGCGACTTTCCGGACCCGGGCCAGCGTCTCTTCGGTGTCCCGCATGCGCGCAAGTTCCGGCGTAAATGCCTTGCGGAGGATTCCGGCAATCGTGCGGCGATCAGACGGGGAGTCCACTGGCAGACGGGCGCGCTCGGCCCATGTCAGGTCGGCGAGTACCGCTTCGATGCGGTCGCGGGTGGCTCGGTTGCTGGTTGGCAGCATGTGCGGGAAGTCGCTCATGCGGCCAGTATGCGTCGGTCCGTCAACCTAGGTTTCGTCACTCTCGGGTTCGCCTTCGTCGTCGCGGTCGTAGGCGTCGAGCCAGTAACGCTCGTCAGCCTGGGCGGCTTCTGCGACCGTCTCTTCCCAGGGCGTGGTCTAGGCGGCCTCCGCGGTGACCACGGCGACCAAGTGCCGGGTGCCCTTGTAGCTGTGCAGCCCGGCGTACAGGGCCGGGTCGTCGGGGGCGTACAGGTAGACGTGGATCCAGCGGCCGGTGGTGCGGTGCTGAACCCAGGCGCGGGGCGCGCTCACACCCTGGGCGGCGCGGTACGCCTTGGCGACGTGCCGGCCGAACCAGGCCTGCTGACCGTCGGGGAGGTCGCCGCCGCCGTGCTTGATGAGGAAGTCGCCGGTGCGGATGAGCTGGCCGCTGGCGACGAGGGCGGCGATGTCGCCGTTGAGGGTCGCGTAGCCGACGGGCCGGGCGATTCGGAGCGCGGCGGCGATGCTGCGACAGATCGAGCGAAGTCTACGGATCATCGGGTCCCCCTTAGAAACCTTGTGGCCACACAGTAGTGAATAACTGTGTAGCTACACAAGCGATTCACTGAAAACCGTGTGGGAACATGGCTTCATGGCCGCCAAAGAAACCGACCACACCTTCACCACCCGCTTCCGCATCCCCCGCCGCATGTGGGACGCCTACGGAACTGCCGCCGAACGGCAAGGCACAGACCGCAGCACCGACCTCGTCGACCACGTCCGCGCCTACGTTGCTGAGCACGGCAACGAGGAGGAGCTGTCCGAGCTGGCTGCCGCGGAAGAGGAACTCGCCGCTCGCCGAGCACGCAAAGGCGGCCGTCCAAGAAAGGAGAACGCCAAGTGACCGAGGCTCTGGTGCAGTTCATCCGCGACCGGCTCGACGAGGACGCATCCCGTGCCTCGAACTGGCACGACCTGGAGTGCGAGATCCATACGCACCTCGGCACAGGACTTGTCGCGGCAGTGGCCGCGTCGCGCATGTTTGCCGACGCGCCCGGCGCAGTCTGCGACTGCGGAGGTCCGGCCCGCGTCCTAGCCGACGTCGAAGCTAAGCGGCTCCTGCTCGCAGAGCACCTGCCCTCGCCATACCCCATGGCGAACTCCTCGAAGGCGTACTGCGACTGTCAGGCGCAGGACGGAGTGGTCTACGAAACGTACCCATGTCTCACCGCCCGCCTCCTAGCCCTCCCTTACGCCGACCACTCGGACTACCGCGAGGAATGGCGACCGGTGACCGGCTAGCCCCGAATACGACAGCGGCCCCGGCCGGTGAAGGCGCGGGGCCGCAGTGCTAGTTGGGTCAGTTCCCTTCCGGCCGGGCCATCGCCCGGCACTTCTCGGCATGCGCCTGGGCCCAAGCGTGGGCCGCCTCGTCCGCGGTCTGCGGGTCGCGTACTTGCCACTCCGCGCCGAAGCTCCCACGGTGGAGCCCATAGTGCGAGAAGGTGGCGTCGCTCGCACACCCTGCGCAGACCACCTGAGTCAGTGGGCGATCTTCCTGCGCTCCGTTGGGGAACCGATGCGGCTCCGATACGACCGAGAGATCCACCGTGGTCCGGTCGTCGACTGCACCGGCGACGGTGACGTAGCGGGCGATGACGCCCTCGGGCCAGGCGGTCTGGGATGCGGTGGTCATGGCGGGTCTCCTAGTTCGGGTAGGCGGGGCCGTCGTACTCGACGGCGTAGATCCGGGCTTCGGGGTGCTCCTGCTGGGTGCGCAGTACGTCGGTGACGATGCAGTCGATGCTGTTCGTCGAGTTGAAGGACAGCAGCCGGCCGGTGCGGTGGTCGTACAGCCGGTAGTGGATGTCGGTGTACGTCCTGCGGCGGTCGGGGAGCTGCTTGCTGTTCCAGATGTCGGCCATGGTCGTTTCTCCTACTGCTGGTTGGTGGTCTTGGCCCACAGGCCGCTGGTACGGGTCTGGACGTTGCGCTGGTCCTGGTAAACGTCGCCGTTGTAGTGGTGGTGGATCTCGGCAGGCGCCGCCTCGACGACTTCCTTGGCTCCCCGGAGCAGCCGGACGACGGCAAGGATCGGTACGGCCAGTGCGGCGGGTGCGGCGCAGATCCAGCCGATGACCGTCGGGTCGGCCTGCCCCGAGGCGAGCAGTAGCCCGATCGCGATCAGCCCCGGCGGGACCGTCGCCACGCTGCAGAACAGCGCGGTCCGGCCGATGTCCGTTGAGCGCTGCGACATCGGCGGGATCCCCGGCTGAGGCACGGCCGGTGCGGTGCCGATCTGCGGTCCGTCCGCCCACGACGGCACGGTGGGGTCGCTGGTGCGGGCGAAAGCCTGCCATTCGGCAGTGAGGGCCTCGTCGATGGCCGTGGCGAGCTTTCGAACCTCGGCCCGGTCGGTGGGGTCAGGCATGGCGGGTCTCCTTCCGGGCCGTCTGGCGCGGGCTACTTCGAGGACACGGAGTTGACGGTCGTCGTGGCGACCTGGACGCCGTTACCGAGCGCCCCCTGGACCTTGGCGACGGCGCCGCTGCCCCAGGGGGTGGCGACGAGGAGGATCCAGAACAGGCTGACGGCCAGGACTTCCCGCTTCTTGTGGTGCTTCTTCCTGACGAGCCAGATGCCGAGCCCGATGCAGACGAGCACGAACAGGCCGGTGACGGTGAGGTTCACGGTGTGATCCCTTTCTGTGAGGTGGATTGGTCAGGCGTCGATCGGTTGGGCGGTGTGCCAGTCACGGTTGCGTTGGGTGAGCTTGCCGAGGCGTTCCAGGCGCGCGGTGGCGTTCGCGACGTTGGCGGGCTTCAGGTCGGTGACCTCGGCGATCTGCTTGTTTCGTCGGGCTCCCCCGTCGACCGCATGCCAGACGAGCTGGGAGCGGGTGGGCGGGACCAGGTCGTCGAGGTCGTCGTCCTCGACCTCTACGACCGCCGGGACGACCGGAGCGGGCTTCAGGTCGACGACGGTCTTGTTCTTGCCGGTCTTCTCCTGCTCCGTGGCGACGAGTTCGCGAAGGAAGGCGTCCTCGTCGGCGGCGTCGAGGTGCCGGTACTCATCGCGGCGCAGGTAGGCGACGCCGGCCGCTTCGGCTTCCGAGTCGGTGAGGGTGATGCGAGGCAGCTGGCGGAACACCTTGACCGCGTTGTGGTGGTACATGACGCGGGACTGGGTGTACTGGGCTGAGCCATCGGCGATGTAGCACAGACCCCCGGTACCGGCCCCGTTCGGGAACTTCTCGGGGATCGGCTCCAGGCGGAACTCCGGGGTACGCGAGCCCAGCGACATGCTGTCCACGTCGGCGCGCGCCGTGCGGAACAGGGCGATGTTGCCGGACTGGAACATGTCCCGGACCGCGTTGGCGTCCGCGTTCGAGCCGATGGCATCCAGGTTGGGGAGCTGCACGTGGGCGCGCGCACCGATGCCAGCGGCACGGGTCTGGCGTCCCAGGTGAGAGGCGCCCTTCAGGACAGCAGCGGAGTTCGGGTCCCGACTGCCCTCCTTGGCCATCTCGTTGAACTCGTCGAACGTGACGGACATGGGCGCGAACGGCTCGCCCGGCACGAAGAAGCTTCGGCCGGTCTCCAGGTCCCCGTCGGCGTCCCTCCACTGCATGCGCATCTGCACGGCGAATCGGTGCTTTCCTACGTCTGAGGCGCCCTGCGCCAACAGGGCAAATCCCAATGGGGATTTGACCAGCCAGTCCAGGTCGTCGGTCCACGAGGCGTAGCCGACGCCGCCTTTGCCGTCGGCCACCCAGGAGACGAATCCGTTGACGGCTTGGGCGATCAGCAGGGCCTCTTCCAGGGAGGTTTTGCCTGCCCCGGTGGTGCCGGAATCGAAGGAGTGGACAGCCGACATGCCCGGGGTTCCGGACAGGCCGAACTTTCCCGCGTTGGGGATCATCAGGCGCCAGCGGGCGGGGCGGCCGTAGATGTCCACACCGACCGACACGTACCCGTCGGCGTCCATGCGGAGTGCGTCCAGATCCAGAGGGACGCCGTCCTGGAGAGGGTTCGACGACATCTCGTTGACCTCGATGCGCCGGGCATCCATGGCTCGTAGGTGCAGCCGCGAGACGGCTTCCTCGCCCGGCATGTCGAGTGCCTGGGCAATCGTGCGGGCCTGTACGGCCGTGACGGGGGTGCCTTTGCGGGGCAGCAGGAGCGTGAACTTGCGGCCGGTGTCGGTCTCCTCGACGCCGTGCAGCTCGCTGCCTTCATATGGGTTGTACTCCTGCCAGATGTCCGGCAGTTCATCTCCTGCCCGGGCGACGAGGGGCTTGAGCCGAACTGTGAGCTTGGCCCTGTTCGCGGCCATATCGTCGGGCCGGTAGACGTTGACAGCCCGCGGCGGCACCTCGAAGGCGATCGAAACGGAGTCCTCGTCGACAGCCAATGCGGCCTTCGCCGTCGAGGACACGATCACAGCTGTCAGCTTGTCGTCATCCAGGGAGAGACTGGCCAGCTTGGAGCCGGGCAGCGGGCCGCGGTCGCAGGCGATCCACTCCGCCCAGCGAGCCAGGTACCAGTCGACTCCCTGCGGAGCGTCCGTCTTGGCAGCTGCCGCCGGCTCCGGGCGACGCCACATCCGGGAACCCCAGGCCGCGCCCGCAGACGCAACCGTGAGGTGCGCCCACCAAGGCAGCTCGACGAAACCAGCGGCCGGGATCGCAGTGAGCGGACCGGCCCGCAGCGCCATCTCCGTGAACGAATAGGTACGCCACCAGCCGCTCCCCCAGTTCGGCAGCCGTTGCGCCCAGGCCTTGCGGAGGAACGCGCAGCGGGCACGGTGGGCTTCTGCCGTCGCCGCGCGCACAAGGGCGGCACGGTCGTCGTGCTGACGCCAGCCGTCGGCGATCCCGATGACCGGCACGAGCAGCCCGTTACTGCCGACGGCCGGGCTGTACGAGTTGTCGACAGTGAGGCGGTTGCGCATGCGGCGGACCTTGCGCCGGTAGCCGCGGCTGCTGCTGCGGCATAGCCACTCCCACGGCTCGCCCTGGCCGGGCAGCCACCGCCACGGCCCCGGGTGCATGCCGAGCGCGGTCCAGCCCGCGGCCACCCCGGTGGCCCCGATGGTGGTCAGGAGCAGTGGGTCGCCGGTGAGATAGCCGGAGGCGACGCCCAGCCCGGCCCCGACGTACAGGCCAGGATTGTGGAGCTGGTCGATGCGGCCACGCAGGCCACCCTGGGCCGGTTGCGGCGTCTGGTTGGTGAGTTCGGGCTTGGCTAGGGTCGGCGTTGCCATCCGGTCTGCTCCAAGTCTGCGGTGGTGAAGGGCGGGGCCGGGCGAGGGCTCCGCCCTTCGTGACGTCGCGCCTACCGGCGCGCGATGAACTCGCGGTCGGCCATCTGCACGCTGTGGGTGCGGTTGGCATCGGCCATGCGCCCGTGCTGGGCCCGTGTCTCGGCATCCAGCCCCTGCGCCACGGTGGTCAGGGAGTCGGAGGCGGACACGATCTGGCCGACGTTGGCGGCCATCGCGTTCGAGAGAGTCGCGATCTCCATGTAGGCGGAGGTCGTCGGCTCGTCGACGTCCAGCTTGGTCATGGCTTCGGACAGATACCGTGCCGAGTCGGCCCGGTCCTGGAAGCGGGACTGGAGACGCTCGACCGCGCGCCGCGTGGTGGCGGCCCGGATGCCGTAGGCGCCGGCCCGCGCGAGGACGGCGGCATAGGTGACGATCGCGCCGACGCTCTTGCCTTCGCTCATGGTCAGGCCGCCTTCGTCTCGTAGGTTTCGGTGTGCGCGGAGGTGTCCTCGGCGTCGACCGCATCGGAGATGTACACGTCCCGGTCGGCGACGGTCTCCATGTCCTTGGCGATGTCGGCGTAGACGCCCTGTCCGGCTTCGAGGAGGGCCTTGGCCTTCACGACGGTCTCGGCCTGGGCAACCGTGTTCGACTTCAGTTCGTCGATCTGGCTGTTGATGACCTGGTACTGCTCTTTGCCGCGGGCGATCCAGCCGATGACCTTGGGCCCGAAGCCGACGGCTTCCATGGCCGCGATCAGCGTGTCGCCGCGGCCGATCTCCCGTTCGCACCGCTTGCCGATGCGGCCGTACACGGCCACGTCGTCGTCGCACATCAGGGAGAGTTCGTCGCTCTCGTCCATCACGGACTCGTAGGTGACTTCTGCCGCCATGCGGCCAACTCCTTCTCCGGCATCCGCCGGCTGCTGATCGGTTATGGGCTGCGGTTCGGCCGGCGCGGGAGCTTCGGCGGGAACCGTGGGGGTGGGCTTCGCCGCCGGGACGGTGGGCGTCTCGGGTTCTGCCGCAACTGGCGGTTCCGCGACGGCCGCTACCGGCTCCGGCGTGACCGGTGTTGGCGCGTCGCCGGTGGGCGCGGGTTCGGGCTTCTTGAGCGACACAGGCTTCTTGTTGCTGTCGACAGTTGCCGTCGGCGGTTCTGTCGGCATCGCCGGTACTGCGGGCGGGTGAGCTGGCGGCAGCGGCACGAGCACCGGCGTCGGATCGGGATGGCCCTTGGCGCGGCGGCGCTTGCGGTACTCGCGGACGGCCCCCTTGCCGGTGTCCTCCGCCCAGGCCACGCCGCGCGCAGCCCAGCGGCCGGCGTGACGGCCGACCGGGGTCGCTACCCGCTCGATCGGACTGTGGCTCCGGTACCCGGACCGGAGTGCCTCCGGCAGCGTGAGCACCTGAGCACCGGCCGGGGCCGACGCTCCCTTGGCCAGCGGAACGCCGGTCGAGCCACTGTCGGACGCCTCTACCCCGTGCCTGTTGGCGATCCGCTGCACGGCTTTCTCGTGCCTGGTGGACTCGCGCAGGATGTCGCGCTGCGCCGGCGACAGCCCCATTTTTGACTGCTCGCTCTGCGCGCCGGCCGTGTGCACAAGCCACGCGCAGGCTGCGATGAGCAGGAGTTCCATCGGTTCCCTCCTTACGTTGTGTGTCCGGGGCGGGTGAACGCCGGAGTTGTGCGCGCACGTGCGCGCGTAGCACGCCGGGAGTTCACTTGTCTCGGAGGTGAATGAACGAGTGAACGATCACGTGGTGTAGCGGTCGGTGATGGGCTGGAGAGCCTCGGCGACCTCGGCCCACATGCGGTTGGCGATCACCGGGTCGAGGCCGCGCGAGATGCTGCGCAGCCGGTCCACCCGGCGGATCGCACCCGCCTTCGGCGAACGCCGATCCAGCCGCTTGATCTCCTTCGGCCAATACGTAGAACCGCTCACAGTCGTTGATCTCCCTTCATGGGTGTCGAGTTGGTTGCGGCATGCCGGGCCTGCTCACTGGGTCTGCGAACGTTCCGCTCACCGGGTCACTCACCGGCTTGGCCTGCGGTTTTGGGTGCTGGACTGCATCCGGCAGTCTCAGCGAGGACCAGACCGAGGGGCTGGGCCTCACTGGGGGTGCCGGTTGGCGGCCTACGTGGTGGTGACGCCGGCTTCGCGGGTCTCGATCTCGCCCCAGACGCGCCGGACGCGCTCCTCGCGGGCGGTGAAGCCGGCGGCCCGGAACTCGGTCTGGGCTTGCCGGTAGGAACGGGGCGGCTCCATGCCGTACCGGAGCCACCGAAGAACGACCGCGAGCTGCTCGTCAGTGAGGCGTGCGCCCGGCTGCGGGGTGTCGACGCCTTCAATCGCAGCAAGGTCTTCCAGGCTCATGGGGTCCTCGACAGGGGCTTGGTCACGGGGTGCGCCGGTGTCCGTTTCGTCCACGGTCACAGGCGGAATGGTCACGGCCTCGATTTCCGGGCTGGCCTGTGTGACCACACCGTGACCACCCAGTTCGGCCGGGGTGTCTCCCGCCGGCGTGACCATCGGCTGGGTCACGGCCAGCGCGAAGTCCCTACCGGCGAAGGCGAGGGCCTTCATGCCGTGCTTCTTCTCCGACTCAACGAGGCGCTTCTCGGCCTTCGACCTCGCCTTGTTGATCTCGGCCTGAGCCTTCGTCAACGTGTCGGCGCGGGCGATCTGCCGCTGCATCTCGGCGAGATGCCCCGCCGTCTCGGTGACCACATCCGTGGTCGCCCCGGACTGGAGATGCCGCGCCTCCGCAGAAGCCAGCGCACGGGCATTCCGGTCAGCAGCGGACTGCTCGGCAATCGCGGCCGCCGTACCGGCGTCGGCCAGGACGTTGCCCGCGAACAGGCGCAGCCCCATGAACGCGGCGGCAGCAACCGGGACGAAAGCGAACACCTTGGCGTGGCCGAGGAGCAGCAGGATCGTCGCCGACACTCCGACCGCAACAGCCGATAGGCCGAGCATCACCACCATGCCGACGGTCGACCGCTGTCGGATCGCGATCTCCGACATGCGCAGCGAGCCGATCCACAGGGCATCGAAGACGATCGCGATCGCCCAGGCGACGGCCGTACCGAGCTTGCCGTGCAGACCGACCATCTCGCCGAGCTGGCCGCCCACCGTAATGGCGACCAGCGCCAGCGACGCGGCGGTCAGCAGCTTCTCGATAAGCGCGAACACATCCACGCGACGAACGAACTCGCGGGTGGCGACGTTCATGAGGCCTCCTTTCAAGGTTGGGTCAGGCCCGGTGCAGGTACTGGGCCATGGCGTCTTGCAACAGGTCATGGGCTTCGCGAGCCTGATCACCGACGACGTCGAGATCGGCCGGGTCACAGTCGCCGACCGCGAGGGAGTAGCCGACCAGCTCCCGCGCCAGGCGCCGGAGTTGGGCATCGGGCACGGCGCGCACGACGTGCGCACTGGCCGCGGTCATCTCGGTACGGGCCTGATAGCGGGCCCGCCGATCAGCCGGCGTCTCCAGCTGGTGATCGCGCCGGGCGACCCGCTTCAGGTACTGCTCACCCCGGTGACGGGCCGCCTTCTCCAGCAGCACCGCCACCGCCAGACCAGCCGCCTCACGCCGACGCTCCCTACGGCCCGCCAGATGCACGGCCCACTGGGCCAGCCCCGCGGCCAGCGCCCCGACCAGGACGGCGACGGCACCGACGATCGCGCTCCCCATGTCATCCCCCGTCGTTCTGGTCGGTGTACTGGTGACCGCTCGGGCACGTGAAAGTACGGATGCTGATGTTGCCGACCAGCCGATAGATCCCAGAGGTCGGAATCTGCCCGTCGATGTCGCAGGGGTAGCTGGCAAGCTCATTCGAGCCGAGCGCCACCGCGCCGGGCATGTGAGCGTGAATCCAGACAGGCAACGCCATCACGTCTCACCGCCCGCGGCGTCGTCGTGCGAGCCGGCCGGGCACTCATCCACCCAGCAGCGGTGCACGCGGCACGAGTCGGGGTGCTCGATCGTCAGGGAGTGCCACAGATCGTCCGACATGGTGATCGGCTCCAGCACGGTCGCCATCACAGGCCGTCCCCCCTCGGAATCCACAGACTGCGGTCCGCCTCGTAGGGGTTGATGCCACGCCGCAACTGATCGGCATGGTCACGAAGCTCCGCTGCACACTCGGCGGCCATACGCGCCTCGGAACTGGCAGGCTCGAAGCCTCCCGCGACAGCCAGAGCGCGCGCCGCCTGCAACTCGCGATCGGCGGCAAGGACGGTCATCTCGCGGCGACTGAAGAACATCACGCCACCGCCGGAG
This sequence comes from Streptomyces xanthochromogenes, assembly GCF_014650455.1. GTDB lineage: Bacteria > Actinomycetota > Actinomycetes > Streptomycetales > Streptomycetaceae > Streptomyces > Streptomyces xanthochromogenes. Next base: position 270,346 of record NZ_BMUZ01000009.1, read on the forward strand.
TTTGGATGCCGCGGATCTCGTCCATCAGCCGCGGCCCGCCACGGTGCGCGTCGTCCAGCTCGGTCGCGTCAAGGATGACCTCGGTCATGCGGGACTCGTCGCCCCGAGCCCAGGCGGCGCGGAACTCGGTCAGCAGCTGAAGCGCGAGACGGTCCGGATCGGGGCGGAGCTCGACGACCGTCGGAGCGGGCACCAGCGTCAACGCCCGGGCCGCAGTGGCCAGCGGGCTACGCAACGCGAGATCGGCGTCGGAGAGGGAACGCAGGGGTGCGTGATCGCTACCCGGGCGCGCCGGAATAGAATGCGTCTTAGCCATCAGGGGTCCCTTCACAGATCCTGGTGGTTAGGCCCTGGCCAGCGGTGGAGTCGCTGAGCTGGGGCCGTTTTGTTTGGTTGTGGGTGCCGGTGGAGTCGGCAGTTGAGGCTGCTTGGGGTGGAGTCCCCGCGTTGCTTCAACCCCCATGTTGAAGGTGCACTCTCTACCTGTCAACCACCTCCGGTTGATCCAACTCCCTTTATTCAACGGGGCATTGAACGCCGGACGATCGATCCCTACTCTGACTGCATGAGTGAAGCTCTGAGCGAGGCCCTGGATACCGCCCTGTCCGAAGCGGCGGAGGTCGCCGACCTCGTTGAGCGCTTCCGCGCCGCGCGCAGACTCCGGGCTCGGATAAGCGCAACCGACCGAGGTGCGATGGAGATCGAGCAAGGCGTTGTCTGGGCTCTTCATGAGGGCCGCAGCTGGGCAGACGTGGGCGATCTTCTGGGCTTCAGCGGCTCTCGCGCCGAGGCCATCGCCCGAGGCAGATAGAGCGTGTTCGGTCATGCCGTCGAGTCAACGCCTGACGCAACGCCCAGACCAGGACAGTCAGTGCAGCGACAGTGCAGTGATCATGCAGCCACAGTGCAGTACCGCAAGACGATGCGGCGGGAGCCGGTTAAGTGGACGTCATCGACATGTGGAACGGCCATCGAGCGTGTGCACTACAGGCCGCGCTCCGCATGACGAACGAGAGTTTCGCAACGCATCTCGGGGTGGCGGTCCGTACCGTCGCCGGCTGGCACAAAGACCCCGAAGTCGTGCCCCGCACCGAGATCCAGGCAGCACTAGACACCACTCACGAGAAGGCAGACCCAACAGTGCAGCTTCGCTTCGCGCGCATGGCACGCCCCGCCGCAGGACCTGCGGAGGCGCAGGCCCTGCGCGTCGCGATAGCGGTGGTCGTGCGCGGCGAGGAAGTCCTGCTGGTCTGCCGACGCGGCGATTCAACGCTGCGCTGGCAGTTCCCGGCCGGAATGGTGAAGCCGGGCGCCACGGCCGAGGACGTCGCGGCACAGGAGACCGTCGGCGAGACGGGAGTTCACGCAGCGGTACGCCGTCACCTCGGCGAGCGCCTTCACCCGGCCACCGGCGTGCTGGCCTCGTACTTCCTTTGCGAGTACCTGGCTGGCGACGCCGTCAATGTGGACGTCGTCGAGAACTCCGCCGTGAACTGGGTGCCGATCAAAGACCTACCGAAGTTCATCCCCGCCGACAAGATCTATCCGCCGATCACGGCAGCCCTGGAGGACGCATGACCGACACCACCGACAAGCCCGGGATCTCCGCCGCGATCATCGTCCAGGACGACAAGGTCCTGATGGTCCGACGGCGCATCAGCGAAGGCGAGTTGATGTGGCAGTTCCCCGCAGGCGCAATCGAGGCCGGAGAGACCGCCGAAGAGGCAGCCGTGCGGGAAACCCACGAGGAGACCGGGCTGACCGTCGAGGCAATCAAGCTGCTTGGCGAGCGGGTGCACCCGAAGACCGGGCGCCTGATGTCGTACACGGCGGCCGCCCCGCTCTCGGGCTCGGCCATCGTCGCTGATGAGGAAGAGCTCGACGCGGTTGCTTGGGTCGGCCTCGACGAGATCCCTGAGTACGTTCCTTACGGGCTGTTCGAGCCGGTGCAGGAGTACCTCGATGACACCCTGACCAGCCGCGCGTAGGGTCACAGGCAAGTAGGGGCTCCACTCAAACCGGGTGGAGCCCCTACTCATTCGCCTTCACGACCCTGCGGCCGGTGGGCGCCCTGGGCGCGCGCGGTTAGACAGCCACGTCGTGATCGTGGACTGCCGCCAAACTAGTGCTCGACTGAACGTCGCATCCGGCAGTGGCAGATCTTGGGGGCGCAGGGGGTGCCCTGCTCCCAGGCGTCGACGGGATCGCTTCAAGTACTCGCGCACCGAAGCAGCAGTGACGCCGGCCTGTCCGGCGACGGCCTCGGTGTCGATGTACGGGTCTTCCTGCCTTTCCGGCACCGCTCCTCCTTGTTCCCACGATGGGAACAACCGTATCGAAGCCTCCCGAGCCCTCCGCTCATTGACTTGATCCAAAGTGCTCTCCTTCCGCGAGGCTTGTAATTGTTCCCGTCATTGGTACTGTATAGGTGTTGCGGCAAGTCGCCCAGGGTGACACCGCCCACGTTCTGCACTGGAACTGCATCAGAGATGCATCGACGGTCTCTGAGGATCGGTTGACGATGTCTCCATCGGCGGACACGCCCCCATCGCGAAGGAGTGCCATGAGCGCACCCCCTGAGCGCACCGCGCTCTACCGGTACTTCGACGCAGCCGATCAGCTGCTGTACGTCGGCATCTCGTTCGACCCCGACGTCCGCTGGGAGGGGCATCAGGTCTATGCGACCTGGCGTGATGCTGCTGTGCGGCGTACCGAGACTTGGTTTCCCGCACGTTCCGAAGCGCTCGCGGCCGAGAAGCAGGCGATCCGCACCGAACAGCCGCTTCACAACAGGGCTCACAACTATGACGTCGTCGCGGACGGTTACCAGGACTGGCCCTCTCTGCGGGACCTAAAGAGAGGCAAGGCGGCACGCCTGGCGGAGCTCATCAGCACCGAGATCGCAGAGGGGCGATGGCTCCCCGGCCAGCGCATCCCACCGCCCGAAGCTCTGGCCGCCGCCACGGAGGTCGGCCGCAGCACCACGGATACCGCCTTGCGGAGACTGAAGGATGCCAACCACCTCGTCGCGCGGTATGGATCCGGGCACTTCGTTGCATGGCCGGGGCGAACGTCGTTCGGACCGCCACCAAGGAATGGATAACCGGGCCCCCCTCTCCGGCCAGATCCCGCCCCGCGTTTGAAACGTGAAAGGCCGGACGGTCATCACCCGTCCGGCCGGTTCAACCAGCGGCTCTGACCTCGCTGATCAAGAAACCCCATCACCCAAATGATTGGAGGCTCCTGATGGAGTCTACGCATCGTGCTGCTTTAGCGCAGCCCCGCCTCTCCCCTGCCGGGTCTGCGGGTCGGCTGTCTCCCGCGCTGGTTCATGGCCACCTGATTCACCTGCCCTGCGAATCGTGGTGCGTCACGGACCACGTAGCCGAGAACGAGGGTTTCCTGGAGGACGTGAGCCACTCCGGGGCCATGGTGGACCTGGTCGTCCCGGGTGGCGAGCCGTCGTATCGCCTTCTGGTACACGCCCGGTTGAGCGTTGATCCTTTCGCGCCTCGCGAGGAGGACCGGGCGCCGTTCGTCGTAATCGATGACGGGTCCGAGGACTTCCGGCTGTCACCGTCGCAGGCTGACGTGTTCGCGGACCGGTTGATCGCTTTCGCGCAGCAGGTGCGCGCGCTCGGCCGGGCGATCGGGGAGGCGTCGTGATCCAGCAGGTTCTGGAGCGGTTTCCTGCGGGTGCTCCGCGGGGTTCGTGGCCGGCGGAGGAGTTCGCCGAGCAGCAGCGCCGTGAGGGCCTGGCGGCGACGGTCGTGATGGACCTGGATGCGGACGCGTTCCTGGTTGTGGTCCGGGATCCTGACGGCGGTTAGGTCCGGTGTCGATCGAGCCCGGCCCGGGCGGGGTCACTGGTGTTGGTGAATCCTTGCGGGACGTCGGTTCACTGCGGGGGGTGCTCCCGTACCGTAGGGCGCCCCCCATGGTGAACAGGAGTACCGGTGATGGAGTTTGCTGAGGAGGCCCGGTCGCGGCGGGCGCATCTGCTGCGTATGGCCAGGCCGGACGATGACCGGTTGCGTGACCGTCTGCTGGCGTATGCGGACGGGACGCCGGATCCGCCGGCGATGGGGCATCACGGGATTGAGACGCGGGGCTGCCCGGAGTGCCGCGGCACGATGTGGCGGCAGCGCAAGGACTTTGTCTGTGCCGGTTGCGGTCACGTTCGGGGAGCGGTCATGGAGTGCCCGCACTGCCGTGTCGAGATGAAGCGGCCGCCGAAGGGCTGGGTGGACCGGCATCACTGCCCGAGGTGTCGCCGTACTGCGGCGTCGACGGATACGGCGGCCGACGTTGAGGCCCGTGAGCAGCAGCGTCTCGACGCGATCGCTCTGCTGGATGCGGCACTTGAGGAACAGCGCCACCAACACAAGGTCATCAGCGACCTGGAACAGGACATCTCGGACACTGAATGAGGGAAGGTCACCATGGGCGGGACCACGACCAAGGGCTGCGGCAGCTGCGGCGGCACAATGTGGAAGACCTACGAGACGGACAAGGACGGGAACGTCACGAGCCAGTCTCAGTGGGTCTGCTCCAACCCCCAGTGCGGCGCGATGGAGTAGCGCGAAGAGCAGTGAAGCCCGCCATCCCAGCTTGGGGTGGCGGGCTTTATCGTGCATCTACTCGGGGATGTCGGTCCATACTCGTGCCGCCAGCAGGTCGACTTCGTCCTGTGACAGGCCTGCACGGCATGCGATCGTCATCGTGGTGCCGTCTGGCAGCGTCGCTTCGCGCATCTCTACGCCCGGTACCGGCTCTTCCTCGTCCATATGTCACCCCTTCCTGCGGACCGTAACTGCCGGGACGGCGCGTCGGACACGGCGCGCTCCCGCCCTGGCTCCGCGGCGTGGCGCCGCAGCGCGGCTATTTCCCGGCGGCTACTTGGTCGGCGTCTTTGTCGGCTTTGGTGAGGGCTTTGTCGACTTCGGTGGTGGCGGGGGCTGGCTTGGTTGTGGTGTCGATGGTGTTCTTCTGTGCCCACTGGTTGATGGCGTCGGTGGCGGCGGCGATGTCGTCGTGCCAGGTGTTGATGCTGTCGGGTTCGTTGTCGGCGGTGAACTGTTTGTCAGCCTTGCGGAAGGCGTCTTCGCTGGTGAGGTCGAGGAGGGCTTTCTGTTGCCAGGGCCCGAACTTGGGGGTGCCCCAGGCGTTGCGGCCGGTGTTGATGCTGTCGCGGTAGTGCTGCACGTTGGCGTGAAGAATTTTCGCGGCGGCGGCGCGGCTGGCTGCGGGTGCGGGCTTCTTCGGGCCCTCGGGTGGGAGGCTGGCTTCGAGGGTCGCTGTTCCGGCCCCGGGGTTGGCCGTGGCGGTGGCGGGCCGGCCATCGGCTTTGGGTGTGCTGGTCGAGCAGCCAGCGAGTAGGAGCCCTGCGGCGGCGAGCGCGATGACGGTGCGTCTGTGGTTCATGGGTCCCCCAAGCGGTGAGGGGCCTATTGCACTGCTGAACGCCGGGGCGGGCGAGCGGTGTTGCCGTTTCGTGACGGGACAGTGGTGGGATCTGTCGCTGAGCGTGACTAGACCGGAGGTCGTGCGCAGCGTTTGTTTCACCCTGGGCGTTACAAACGCTGCACCCTGTCACGCCTGGTGGCTACGGTCCGTGACATGAAGGAGCGCCCCCGGCCCGGCGGGGGCGGGGGCGCTCGGCGCGCTCTGCGCCAACAGGCGCGCGGTGCACGGTTGGAGCCGGTGCGGCCGTCCAAAAGGAGGCGTGTCCAACGGTAGTGCTCCCCCGACAGGGCCGGCTATGCCTGGTAGGGCTTTGGCACGCAAAGGAATCAACTCAAGCTGGCGAGGGCATCGGCTCGCGGCGGCACCGAGGGCGTAACCCCTGCTGCGCCTGGGAGTTGACCGGTCATGGACGATCTCGCTGCCCCTGTGACTGGTACGTACTCCGATGCCCCGCGCGAACCGTTGATCACTCTGGTGGAGGCGCGGGATGTCGTGCGGCTGCTGCGCCACTTCGCCGAAACCCACGGGCAGGGCTCCGACGAGGGGCTCGACGCCTATGCCCTGGCCACCGAGTTGGCTGGCCGACTGTCGTCAGAGTGACTTGGGGAAGTCCCGCGCCTTGATCTTTGCCATGCGGCCGTCGGCGTGGTGGAAGACCAGGCCTTCCGATCCGTCGACCTCGGCGAGCTGAAGGACGATCGTGCGAAGGTCGTCAAACGACCTGCCTGGCAGGGAGACGACGTCGGCTTCGGCGTGCGCGATGAGCCAGTGATGGGGCTCGCCCTCGGGATTCCCGTTGATCTTCGGGCCGACCAGCTCGTAAGTGCCCGGCCGGAACGGCGGGACGTCCTCACGGAGACGCTCGACATTGGCGATTGCCTCGGCATGGAACTTCGCGAAACTCGACTGCTCGACCTGCTCCCAGCCGACGGTGCGGCCGGTGATCTCGTCGGTACTGATGGCCTGGAAGGTCGGCGGCGGGGTCTTGCCGGGCTTGACCTCGCGGCGCGCCCACCAGGTGACGCCGTCGTACATGACGCAGGTCCCGTCGTACTTCCTGGTGGCTACGCCTTCGCCGGCGAGGACCCATTCGCAGCCGGGCGTCACCGCAGGCAGGACGTAGCGGCGGTCCTCGGGATTGCGAGCGAACATGGTCGGGATCTTCTGCATGTGGATCTCCTGGTGGGTGCTGCACAGATTGTGGTCGACGAGCAGCCGGTCAGTCGCGGCATTTACTGTCAGCCCGTGAGGCGACTCGGGTTAGCCGTTGAGGGCCTGCTCGATGTGGTCGGCGTAGTCGACGGCCAGGTTGTGGGGCGAGCACCAGGTCCGCATGTCGGCGGCCAGGGCGCGGACTCGTTCGAGGGCGGCTTGGTCTTTTCCGCCTTGCGTGGCCAGGGCGACGTGGGCTCGGTGGAGGGCGTCGTGCCTAGAGCGCAGCTGCTCCAGCTCGGTGTCCCGGATGGTGAGCACAGCGTCGGCGTGCGCGTACCAGGCGGCCCGCATGTGTTCCCATTCGCGGCCGTCGGCGAGGAACGCCTTGGATCCTGCGTGACCGGCCATGGCTTCCGCGTACCGCTGCCGCAGATCCGCCGGTTCGTTGTGCGCGGCTGGCTCCGGTGTGGGCTGGCTGTAGGCGTCGCGGATGCGCTGGTCGAGGACGGCGTCGGCCTGCTGGGCTTGCCAGGCTGCGAGTCCGATGACGTCGCCGACAGCCTCGCCGAGCGGGGTGCCATGCCCGATCATTTGGTCGAGCTTCGCCAGGTCGTCGATGGTGATCGGCACGCCAGGCGGCGGGGGCCGGTAGCCGTTCGTCGTGCAGATCTTGGTGAGGATGAAGTGGGCAGCGGCGTCTTCGCTGTTCGAGGCCGATGGGGCTGGCGGCTGATCTTGCCCGGGTGCTACAGCCTCAACCGTGGGGGCGGCATCGTCCGCCCCGTTGGCTGCGGCGAGGACGGCGTCGGCTACGGCCTCGCGGACGGACAGCGGCAGCCACTGCCCGGGGGCGTTGAGGACCGGTGCGACCGCGTTGCGGGCCAGGGCTCGCCGGCGGGTGTCGGCCCCGGCGGCGATGTCTTCCGTCCGCCGTTCGAGCAGGGTGGTGGCGGCGTCGGGTTCGGGGCATTCGAGGCGGGCGCAGGTGATGTAGCCGCCGGAGCCGACGAACAGGGACGCGCCGCGGCAGGCCGGGCAGCGGCCTTGGACGGCGGGGAAGGCGCTGGTCGACGGGTTGTCCAGGGTTGTCCGAGTGCTGTCGACGCGCTGTTCGAGGTCGGTGACGGTGCGCGTGACCATCTGGGCTCGGTCCGTAAGGGCAGCGAGCCGGAGTTCGCTGAAGGTCACGATGTGGCCGCACGGGTCCTGGCGGATCGACATCAGCGACAGGTTCAGGTGGTCTTCGCGGACGGTGACGTCTTGGACCGGCTGCTGGCAGACGACGCACGGCGGCCAGGGGTAGAGCAGAAGCGCAACGCCATATTCCTCATGCTCTCGGCGGCGTTCCACGGCGACGAGCACCTTGAGGAGCTCGTCGTCGGTGAGGCGGCGGGTGTCAGGCTGGTCGTTCACGTCGTCTCCTCGGGCAGGTTCAGGTCGGTGGTCGTGGCGGGCCAGGGTGCGCCGTGTGCGCCGAGCCCGGAGTGGTAGCCGGGGCAGTCGACGTGGGCCTCCTCGGCCGGGGCGTGGAGGTCGAGGAAGGCTTGCTCGTCGGGGTCGAGGGCGGTCACGGCTGGGGCTCGGCGTTCCCCCACCGGATGAGCTGCCGAAGCCAGACGGCGTCTTCGGGTGCGACGTGCTGGCCCGCAGTGGGCTGGACGACTAGGCGGACCGGCTGACCGTCACCGTCGCGTTGTGCGTCGACGTGGACGGCCCAGGAGCAGCGCGTGGGGGCGCCGTGCCCGTCGGGGCAGTGGGCGCACGGCGCGTTCTCGTCGACCTCGCTGGTCTCGTGGTCGAGCCAGATGATGCGGGTGGCGCCGCCGTGGCCGTGTACGTGCTCGGCGTCGTCCATGCGGTCCCAGTGGACGCTGGAGGGTCGTTCGCCGAGCCAGCGGACGGAGGCGGTGCCGTCGGGCCACAGCACGCCGTCGGCGACGCGGCCGGTGCCGGAGACGCCTGTGATGTCGATGTCGCGCTGGAGGTAGAAGCGTCGAGGGGGCTGAGGACTGGTCATTTCGGTTCCTTCCGGGCGGGGTTGGGGTGGCGGGGCGCCTGTGTGGCCCTGAGGGCCGTTCTCGGGGCGGGAGGTCCGTGACTGCCTCCGGGGCGAGTTCGGGCGGGAGAACCGCGCCCCGGAGTCGTGCAAGGGCTATGCAGCAGCTTCGGTGGGGGCGTCGTCGCGGCGGAGGGCTCCGTAGCCGCCGACGGGTGCGGGCCATCCCCACAGCGTCCCGAACGGCTTCTCGCGGGCAATGAGGCCGACGTCCTCGGGGTTGTTGCACCGGAGGCCTTTTCGGTGCTGGTCGAACGCGGACAGGGAGCTGAACGTCCGATGGCAGCACGAGGCGTGTGATCGTTCGGTCCCGGTCCACCAGGCGCCGCATTCGCCGTGGATCACGGCGTTCGGGGGTATCGGGGTCGGAGTCACATCTTCGGTCGGCACAGAGTTGCCCTTTCCTGCGGGAAGAGTTTTGGTCAGGAGCGATTGGGGCGCCGTCGGCGTCCTTGACTGAGCCCGGGGCCCTGAGGCGGCGTTCACGGCGCGGACGCCTTCTCGGGTGTGGAGGCCGCCGGGATCAGCCCCCGCTCCCGCGCCACCCGCACTGCCGCCGAGCGCTTCAACTCGCGCGGCAGGTAGGCCACATCGAGCCGCTGGTACGCCGTCGACAGGAGCGTCGAGACGCGTTCCCGGGTGACGCCCATGCGTCGGCCGACCTCGGCGAGGCTGGCCCCGTCGGCGGCCAGGGTGAGCGCCTCGGCCTGCCTGCCCGTCAGCGGCATCCGCTTCGGACCCCTCACGACTGGCTCCCGTTGATCGCTCGGGCGACGGCGAGGGCGGCGTTGATCGTGCAGTCCTCCTCGCCGCACCGGTCGCTGTGCTCACCGGCCAACGGGCTGGCCGCCTCGGCCTCCAGCCAGTCGGCCAACTCAGGCCCGAAGATGGCGAGCGCGCCCGGCGCCCAGGGTCGGGTTGGCTCGTCGGCGACCCAGACACGGATCTTCTCCGCCGCCGCCTGGAGTTCGTCGGCGGGGCTGGTGTCGGTCATGTTTCCTCCGGTGGTGTTCGTGCTGGACTGGGCGGGCGCCGCTCCGGATAGGCCCCGGAGCGGCGCGTCGGGCGTCACGGGGCAGGGCGCTCGTCAAGATCCGGCTCCGGGTCGTAGCCGGTGAGGGTCGCCACCCGCCACTGCGGCTCCGACGGCCACGCCTCCTTGGGCTGCTGCTGGCGCGGGTTGGCGAGGCATGTACCGGGATCGACGCCTTCGCAGTTGTCGCAGGCGTGCCCGGCCTCCTCGGGCTGCTGCGCCTCGTCGGCCATGCGGCGGAGGCGTCGCGGGGCGGTACCGGACTTCAGGCGAGCACGGATCGCCTCGCTGGTTGCCGCACTCGGTGGAGTGTTGATCGCTCGGTCGTAGGCGTCCGCCGCCTCCTGCTCGTCGGCCATGCGGCGGACCTCGGTTGCTGCGGCGGCCAGTTCTCGGGCGGCGCGCGCTTCCTCGCCGAAGTCCGAGCTGGAAAGCGCGTCGATGGCAGTGGCGCGCCGATCGCACTCGTTAGCCGCTTCCCGCAGCCCGGCGCTTCGGCCGACGGGCGCTGGCAGGACGGCCATCACGGCGTCGGCATGGTCGCCGTATTCGTCGGGCTCCATCAGCTCGTCAGGCAGCCAGGTGAAGCCGGACGCCTCGCAGATCGCGCGGCGGATCCGGTCGCGCAGGGTGGGCTGGTCGGTCATCGCTGTTTCCATTCGGGGCAGTTGGTGACGGGCGTGAAGTCGGCGGGCAGCGGGAGTCCGGCGGTGCAGGACGGCATGTCCGGGCCTGAGCTGCCCCAGTTGCAGCCGGGCTCGCAGCCGCATGCGTCGCCGCCCGGGTCGAAGTGCTCGCACGTCTTGCAGGCCCGGGTGGCGGGGTTCTTCCAGCAGCGGTCGATGTGCGCGGCCGTCGCGGCCTTCCTGGAGCGGCTGCGGGAGCAGTGCGGGCAGGCGTACCGGGTCACGCGGACCAGCACCGGGCCGGGCAGGTCGGTCATCGCTGCACGCCCCCGATCACGCGGGCCGCGTCATCGTCGTGGGCATGGCCGTTGACGTGCGCCCACTCGGCGACGTCCATCGGCCAACGCAGATCCTGGTAGCCGATCACGACGTGGGTGCCGTCCTGGCGGACCGTGTGCACGCTGTCGCCGGGCCGGGTCGCCTCCTCGACGACAGCGGCGGCGGACTCGGGGCTGATGCAGGTGAGTTGGATCTCGGTCATGGGGTTCCTCCGGGTCGGGTGGTCGGGGCGGTCAGGCGGCGGGGTCAGGCGGAGGCAGGGAGCCCGGGCTGGACGATGCGCGCGAACCCTGCGCGCCATGTGTCGCAGCCGCAGAACACGGAGCGGTGCGGGTGGTCCTGGCAGCCAGCGCGATAGCGGTCGACGGCGGCGAGCAGCGACGGGTGGGCGGGCCGGGCCAGGCCGACGCTGCCAGTGGTCTGCGGGTGCCCGTTCCACGTGCTGGTGGCCTCGCACCCAAGGGCCCGGAGGGATGCAGCCAAGGTGTCCAGCTCGCCAGGCTCCAACGGGTTCGCCGGGGTCTTGAGCTCGTTGGGCCCGTTGTCGATCCACGCGATCTCCGCGACATCCACGACGACGACGACGCGCTTCCAGTCATTGGCGGGGATGAAGCTGTAGCGCCGGTTGGTGGCGGATGCGTTCAGCAGCAGGCCGTGGTGCTGCTGCCAGGCGTTGTCGGGCTGCTCGGTTTCGTACAGCCAGCGCAGTCCAGTGGTGAGGACAGTGTCGAGTTCGGGCATCGGGTTTCTCCTCGGTGTGGTGGCGGGTCAGGGGGCTGGCGGGCGGCCACGGCGGTCGTCGTGGCACGGCAGGCAGTCAGGCAGTGCAGGCGGGGCAGTGGCATGTGGTGTCGCAGGCGGGCCGGCCGTCCAACTCCCAGGCCCGGTACTCGGCGAGCGCCTGGTCGACGGCGGCGGGATGAATCTGGGGCCGGGCCACGGGGCCGCTGACGGGCCAGGCGCCGGGACGGTCGCGCGGTATCTCCGGCTCGGGGTCGGGGGGCTTGGGTTCGGCGGGCGCGGGCCGGCCGGTGAGGGAGCGGACCCAGGCGACGAGGTCGCCGTCGGCGCGGAGGGCGGCGATGTCCGCCGGCTCCGCGTTCACGCGATGGCCATGTCGACGAACTGGGCATAGTGCCCGGCGAACGCGGTGGTGATCGTGGCGGTGGGTCCGCCGCGGTGCTTGCCGACGATGAAGTCGGCCTCGCCGGCCCGCGGGGATTCCTTCTCGTAGGCGTCCTCACGGTGCAGGAGGATCACGATGTCGGCGTCCTGCTCGATCGCCCCGGACTCGCGCAGGTCGGACACCATCGGCTTCTTCTCGGTGCGCTGTTCGGGGCCGCGGTTGAGCTGGGCGAGGACGACCAGGGTGATCCCGAACTCCTTGGCGAGGAGCTTGAGTCCGCGGCTGAGCTTGGCGACCTCGGCCTGCCGGTTCTCCGCCTTGGGTGCCTGCATCAGCTGGAGGTAGTCGATGACGACGAGGCGCAGGCCGACGGTGCGCACGAGGTGACGGATACGGCCTCGCAGGATGGGCAGCGACAGGTGGGCGCTGTCGTTGATGTGCAGGGGCGCCTCGGCGATCTGCGGGACGAAGCGGGCCGCGCGTGCCATGTCGGCGTCGCTGACGATGCCCTGCTTGATGTGGTGCAGGGGGATGCGGGCCTGCGCCGCGAGGATGCTGTTGCCGAGTTCGTCCTCGCCCATCTCCAGCGACTCAAACAGCGTCGGGATCCGGTGGGTGATCGCGGCGGCGCGGGCGAGACCGAGGCCGAGGGTGCTCTTGCCCATGGCGGGCCGGGCGCCGACGACGACCATCTGCCCGGCGGCGAATCCCCCGGTGAACAGGCTGTCGAGGTCCATGAAGCCGGTCGGGATCCGGTCGGCGTTGGTGGGCGGCGTGACGGCGCGCTCCAGGGCGTCGCCGATGATGTCGCCGACGAGCTTCGGGGCTCCGGCGGCCTCCCTGCGCATCAGCCCGTCGAGGGCGTCCTGGGCGGCGGCGATGTCAGTCTCGGGGTCGAAGCCGGCGGACTGGGCGCGCAGCCGCATGTCGGAGCTGAGGGCGAGGCAGCGACGGGCGACGGCCTTGGTGGTGATCTGCCGGGCGTGCCAGGAGGCGGCCTGGTAGGACGGCTCGGCCTCGTCGTACAGCCGCATCAGCTCGCTGATGTCGAGGGGCGGGACCGGGATGTAGCCGGTGGCCTTCCAGGCCTGGAGCTGCCGGTCGACGGCCTGCCAGCGGATCTCGCCGACGGTGAGGGTCTGGCGGACCTCGTCGACGGCGTGCCAGACCCAGCGCAGCCGGTCGTCCTGGATGTCGGCCGGGTCGAACTCGTGGGCCAGTTCGTCGATGAGGGCGGGCCGGGCCATGACGGACGCGGCAATGACGCGCTCCTCAGTGGCAGAGGCCGGGCCGTCGGCGGGCTTGTCGTCGAGGGGGGCGTCCCACAGGTCGGCGCTCATGCGGCGGTCTCCTTGCGGCGGTCGGCGCCTTCGAGGAGGACGACGCTGGACTGGCACATTTCGGCGAGCCGGGACGAGACGCGGGGGCCGGTGACCTCGGACAGCTGGTTGGGCAGCACGTCACAGGTGATGATCACGGGGCGGCGGTTGATGTATCGCTCGTCGAAGATCTCGAAGAGGCGCTCCTGCGTCCACGGGGACGCCTTGGCCGCGGCCAGGTCGTCGATGAACAGCAGGTCGCAGGCCTGGAGTTCGCCGACCAGGGTGCGGCGGATCTCGTCGGGCCCGTCGGGGCGCAGCGCGTCGAACAGCGCCGTCGACCGGTAGGTCCGCAGATCGGGGCCGCCGTTCCAGGGGCGGGCCGGGGCGTACCAGGCTTCGAGCCAGCGCCGGCAGGTGCGCCAGGCGGTGTGGGTCTTGCCGACGCCGATCGGGCCGGCGAGGAAGAGGCTGCTGCTGCCCCAACCGGCGATCCAGTCCCGGACGTCCCCGGGGAGGTCGATGGGCTTGCGGTAGATCAGCGGGGTGCGCTCGTCGAAGTGGCTGAGCGCGGCGTAGGCGCGCTCCTGGAGCCAGCTGGCCCGGGGGCTGAGGTCGTTGTCAGCCGAACTTGAGTGCATTTTTCTTCTCCTCGTCGGTCATGTCTCGGGGTGCGGGCGCGGGGCCGGCGGGGCGCGGCAGGGAGGGCACGTCGTCCTCGAAGCGCTTCTGGTTCAGCCAGGTCGAGGCGTGCGGGATGAACTGCTGCTCGGTCTTCGCCGCGACGTGGTAGTCGGCGTGGGCTTTGACGGCAGCGAGAAGGGCGTCCGGGTCGGCGCCGGCCTGGGTCGCCTTGATCCACGCTTTGGCGGCTTCGCTCTTGCCGGCCTTGCGGGGGTAGCGGGTCCAGAACTCGTCGAAGGCAGGGCCGGGATCGGGTGGAGTGCGCGCCGCCGAAGGCGGGTTTCCCTTCCCTGTTCCCTGTTCCTTTCCTTTCCCTGTTCCTTTCCTTTCCGCCAGTGAGTCCTCACTGACTCCTCCGTGAGGAGTGGATGAGTCCTCATCACCGCAGGTCGCGCCCAGGATTGGGGCCTTTGGAGGCGGAGGGATCTTGCTCGGCGTCGGGCGGTTGATTTTCTGGTGCTCAGCCCACCCCGTGACGGCCAGGTAGCGCCTCTGATTGAGGGTGTAACGAGCGATCAGTGAGGACTCACTGAGGGCTCCCAGATCCCCCTCGATGTCGAGCGCGGTGCGGTCGTCGAGGGGCCACAAGGCGGCCTTGATGAGACGCGAATCGTCGACACAGCGACCCTCGTCGTCGACGTGCGTCCACAGGCCAATGAACGTGAGGCGCTGCTCCGACGTCAGGTCGGCGATCGTCAGCGAAGTGAAGAACTCCGGCTTGATCGAGCGGATACGGGCCATCAGATCGGCTTCTTCCTGGCGGTACGGGTAAGGGGGTGCGGGTGCCGGGTTAGCGGGGTCCGGCGCGGGCCGGGCGGGAGGCGGTCACGCGGCGGCCCTGCGGGCGCGGGCGTAGTAGACGGTCTGCCGGGTGCAGCCGACGCGGCGTGCGGTGACGGAGGCGGGCAGTCCCCACTGGTCGCACTGGGCGATCGCGGCGTGTCGCTCCGCGGGCGTCAGTTCGGGTGGCGGGTCGCCTGCTGCGGCACGTGCGATGGCTGCGTGGTCGGGCTCGGGGGCGCTCCATGTCCAGTCGTCCCCGGCTTCGCGCCGTTGGCTGCGTGCCCGGTAGACGGTGCGGGGCGAGCAGCCGAGTTGCGTGGCGATCTCTGCGGCTGACAGTCCGAGCTGGTCGAGTTCGGCTATCGCGTCGCGGCGCTGTGCGGCGTTCACGCGGCCACCTCCACGCGGTGGGCGGTGAGGACTTGCTGGAGGTAGTCGCGGCTGATGCCGAGGCGGACCGCGATCTGTTCCTTGTCGAGGCCGGAGGTGCGCATGATCCAGGCGGCGTCCTCGGCGATGGTCTGGGCGCGGGGCTTCTTGTACTCGGGGATGAAGTCCGGGTCGTCGATGGCGTCGAGGTAGTGGTTCCAGTACGCGGTGGGCGCCCAGTTGCGGTCGGCCGCGTAGTGGCGGGCCCGTGTGGCGGTTCGCCTGTTCACGCCGAGACGGGCGGGCTTCTGGGTGCGCAGTTCTTCAAAGAGGTCTGCTGCCTGCCGGGCGGTGCTCCGGGCTACGTGGCTGCTCTCGCCTGCCTGGGTGCGGCGAAGGAGCTCGTAGATGTACTTGGGGTAGAGGCCGACCTGTTCCGCAAGGCAGTTGAGGGGCCAGCCGTCGGCGACGAGGGCCTGGATCCTGCGGATGGTGCCCGTGGCGTCGATCAAGGGGGCAGCAATGTCTTCCGCCTGAACTGCGAGGATCTTGTCGGCGGTGGCCTTTGCCACTCGGTACTTGGCGGGGTACCTGCGTCCACTGGGGGGCGGGGGCAGGAGGTCACGAACGGCCTTGTCGCTGACCCGCGCTTGGATCGCGACGCCGTGCGGAGTGGCGCCGGCGGCGAGTAGGGCGATGACGTGGTCGCGGACGGGCCGGGCGTCGACGAGTCCTTCCCAGGTGCCGGCGGCCTGGCTGTGGAGTCGGCTGCGGTTGTACCGGTTGTACCGGTCCACGCACTCGGGTCGGCGGCAGTGGTAGTTCGTGTAGCAGGTGAGCTTGTCGTGATGCGGCGGGAGGGGTTTGGTCGCGGTGGTCACTGCTGCTCTCCCGTCGGGTAGAGGGGCTGGATGGTGGCGGCGTACTGGTCGAGGTCGTGGTCGAGGCGGGCGAGTTCCTGGAGGGCGTCGGGTTCGGCCTGCCGCTCGCGTCGCTGCTGCCGGGTTTCGGCGATCCAGCAGGTGAGGGTCCAGACGCCGCTGACGGCGAGGACGAGGAGCGCGAGCCACAGAAAGACCGCGAGGAATTGGGCGGCGCCGATGGCGAAGGAGAGGGGGCTCACGGCCGGACCTCCCACACTTCGATGCCTGCTTGGCGGGCGAGGCGGGCGCAGTTGCGGGTTCCGTAGGACGGGCCGTGCGGATCCGGGGCGGCGATCATGAGGTCGGGGCGGGGTTGCTTGGCGACCATGGCCGCGTTGCGGCGGGGTCCGGCGCCCGGGCAGTACGTGGACAGCAGTCCTGGGTGGGCCGTATCACCAGGGGCTTTCGTGCGCCGGTGACCAGGATCGGTGGGGCAGTCGGGTGCGCAGGCGTCCCAGTCGGCGGGCATGGGGTCTTCGAGTACGCCCAGCCAGCTGCCGCACGCTCGGATCCAGTCGGAGGCTGCCTGGTCTCCGGACATCTGTCCGGGGCAGGCTCCATGGCGGACGATGACGGGGCCTTCAGCGATGTTGAGGGCGAGGTCGGCAAGGGCGGCGGTCACGATGCCGGTGTTGGGCAGGCAGCGTCCGGCGGCGAGGAGTACGACCATGGTCTTCACGCCGCCTCCCCCTGGTCGGCGTTGGTGCGCCGCCGGTAGACCGCGACACGGTGGCCCTTGGTGGCGGGTGCGGTCGACGGCACGAACTGGCCGGTGCCGATGAGGTAGTTGTGGCTCATGCCACGAAGTACGCCCGGCAGGACGCCGGCCGCTACGTCGGGGAGCTGATCCCGGAGGTCGTTCGCGGACACGGTGTCGTGGTCGCGGATCCAGATGAGGACAGCCTGGGCAACGATCTTGCGGTCCCACTCGGAGGCCTGGCGGACCAGCTGGGCGAGCGTCTTGTCGCGGACGTCGGCGGCGACTTCTTCGGCGAGAGTCAGGCGCTTACTCATGACGCCGCCTCCTGTCGGCGGGCGGCACGCTCGTTGTGCTCGGTGATCCACTGGTCCGGCTCGAAACCGAGGGCGATCGCGACGCGGTAGACAGGCCCGGCGAGGTCTCCGCGGGTGAGCGTGAGGTGCAGGCCTTCGGCCAGTCCTTCGGCGGCCTGCGGGGCATGGCGGCGGAGCATTTCCAGTGCCAGGGCCGCGATGTGTCCGTTGACTGCGGTGTGGGTGTGGGCTTCGCGCAGCCAGCGGTTGTTGATGTTTTCCTGGGCGAGCTGGTCGGCCTCAAGCGAGGAGCGCAGCATCGCCTCGATGAAGCCGCGAGGCGTATCGGGAGTCTCGAACGTGGTCATGGCTGTGGTCTCCTTGGGGTTACGGGGCCCCTGCCTGTTTGCGGCGGGCAGGAGCCCCGAAGGCGGCTGGCTAGTCGACGAGTTCGCCCTCGACGGGCTCGTCGTCGGGGTCGGCGTGGTCCAGGACGGGCGGCTGGGCCGGGAGTTCGGCGTCGGCCCGCTCGGCGAGGACTTCCTGGGCGGCGCGCATCTGCTCCTTGCGCCACTCGGTGGAAGTGGGCACCCACGGCTCCAGGCGGCGGGCGACGGTCTTGAGGACCATCTGGTCGAACCACTTCACCCACGGCGACGTCGCGCTGTTGCTGCCCTTCGACTCCTTGCGGACCTTGTCGATGTACGGCCGGTCGATGACGACGACCCGGGACGCCGAGCCGTCCTGGAAGATCCCGTAGGCGTAGGCGCCGATGACCTCGCCGCGCGTGCCGAACCAGTCGACCTTGTGGTTGGGGCGCTCCATGTCGGGCTGGTACTCGAAGACGTCGTTGGCGCAGACGACTTCGGCCTTGACGGCCTTCACGGCGCCGGCCCTGTAGATGCGCTCGACGACGCCCCGGTAGCCCTCGATGCCTTGGACCTCGTTGCCGAACGGGACGAGGTAGTACGACTCGGTGCCGGGTTCGTGGCCGAGGCGGGCGCATTCGAGGAGGGCGTTCATGAGGGAGCCGGGGTTGCGGGTGGCGACCTGCATTAGGTTCTTGTCGCGGCGCAGGCTGCCGGTGGCGAGGCGCATCCAGGTCTCGCCCTTGACGTGCGACGGGAGGACGAGGGTGAAGTCGTCGCGGTACTGGCGGACGAGAGCTTCGGGCCCGTTGTCGCGGGTGGCGATGGCGTTGCTGATCTGGCTCATGCGGCGGTGTCCTTGCTGGTGTAGGGGTTGAGGGAGTAGGTCTTGCCGCCGCGGACGGTGCGGTAGGCGATGCGGCGGTCGCCGACGACGGCGCGCTTCCCGTCGCCGATGTGGTCGAGCAACGTGGCCTTGGCGGCGGTGAGTTCGGACTTCGCGTCGGCCATCTGCCGCTGTGCGGTCTCGTAGCGGGCCGCGTCCTCGGCGGGGATTTCGACGTCGCGGTCTTCCAGGCCGTCGGGCTGGACGCGGATCGTCTGATAGGTGGCGTCGGAGCCGTCGATCGGCGGGCGCTCACCGGCCTCGACGGTGCGCAGGAATTCGGCGGCGGCGTCCCGCATGAGCTTGGCGTCGCCTTCGTCGTAGTCGACGTACAGCTCGCGGTAGTCGCAGCCGCCGATCAGGACGCCGATAGGGGTGCGGGCGTGAAGGCCGAGGGTGTCCTGCTGCCAGATGACCTGGCACCGGTAGTAGACGGGCACCTCGTCGGTACCGTCCCGGCCCCAGTCGTCGCCGTAGGGCGACGTCTTGGCCTCGAAGATCCCGACCGGTCGGCCGTCAATGTCTTCACGAAGGGCGATGAGCCGGTCGGGCGTCGCCCGCTGCCAGGAACGTTCGGCGTGCCGCCATGTTCCCGTCGACAGGAGAATGAGGTCGGGGTGCTCGTCCTCGTACTTGCCGACGACGGCCGGCTCCAGGCGGTTGCCCCATTCGATCTGCGGGCTGGCCTCGAACGGCGGGACGGGCAGACCGGCCTTCTTGTGCCAGAGGCTGAAGCGCGACTGCCACGGCGACAGGCCCATGACGGCGGCGATCTCGGTGGCGGTGACGCACAGGCCGCCGCGGGCCTTCTCCCACTCCGGGGAGCCCGGGGTGAAGGTGCCGAGGAGGACGCCGGTCGGCGTCTCGACCGCGGTCATCAGAACGGCTCCACGATCTTGGCGCGGCGCCAGAGCGGGATGCGCTTCGCGCGGTACGGGTCCCAGCACGGGCACGGTGCGCTGTCGGGCTCCCAGGTGTGGTCGAGGACGTAACCGCCCCCGACTTCAACGGCGCCAACGCCACCGCACTCGGGGCAGTTGGGCTTGGGGCGCTGCTGGAGGTAGATCGCCCGCTGGTACAGCTCGGCTGTCCAGCGGCCGATGCGGATGGTGGTGCTCATGTGCTTGGCCTTTCGGGTGTTGGGGGCCAGGCCGCCCCGGTCAGAGGGGGCGAGGCGGCCTGGCGTGCCGCGGAGCCCGGGGGCGGCTCTACGCGGCGTCTATGGGTGGATCAGAGGAGGTCGTCGAGGATGAACTCGCCGAACCAGACGAGGGCGGCCGTGGCGATTCCGGCGATCAGTGACCACTGCGGGCTGTGGGTGAAAGCCCAGACGATGACGAACGCTGCGGCGGACAGCAGCAGGCCGGCCAGGAAGCGCGTCACCGCTTGAGCCCGGCGACAGCGACCTTCACGACGCGCTCCGCCAGGTCGCCGCCGAGCTCCGAGACCACCAGGTCCCGAGCCCTCTGTACGGCTTCGGCGATCTCCGTCTCGAAGGCCTTCTTCACCTCGGCGCGGACGGCCTGCTGGAGGACGGTGCCCTTGTCGCTGCGGTAACGGTCGGCAGGTTCGGCGAGCTGCTTGCGGGCCTCCTCGGAGATCAGCTCCGCGAGGGTGGTCTCCTGCCCGGTGCGCTCTCCGTAGCCGTTGGTCTTGTAGATCGGCCGGGCGAGGGCCTCGTCGATGGACGGCCTGACGGCGGCACGGATCTCCTCGACGCGGACTTCGAGCACCTGCTCGCGCAGGCGCTTCCACTGGTCGTCCTTGACGAGACGGTCCACGATCTGGGTGGCGACAAGGTCAGCAACGGTCTTCGTGCCTTCCGTGTAGGGGTCGCCGTCCTCGTCGAAGCTGACGACGTCCGCGACGACGGTGTTGAGGCTGAGCTCGTCGACCTTGATCTCGATGTTCACGATGCTCCTGGGATGCTGGTAGGTGAGCCCCGCCCGAATTCGCCTCGGGCGGGGCGGTGGTCAGAGGCGGACGGGCATGACGAGGTAGCGGTAATCGGTGTCGTCGCCGACGGCGTGGACCATGGCGGGCTTCACCGGGCTGGTGAAGCCGATACGGACGGTGCTCGTGCCTGCGGCTTGGAGTCCGCCGAGGAGGTTGGCGGGCTGGAAGGCGACCTGCATGGGCGGCCCGTCGATGTGCTGTCCGTCGACGATGTCCATGGCCGCGGCACCGGTGTCTTCGCCGAGCGCCCGCACGGAGATCGCGTCCGTGCCGAGGCCGATCAGCACCTTGGGCTTCTTGTCCGAGGCGACCAGGCAGGCCCGCTTCACCGCGGCGACGAGCGGTGCGACTTCCACCGAGGCCTCGGTCGTGAATGCCTTGGGGATGAACTGGTGCGGGTCCTTTCGGCCCTGCTCGTCGATCCTGGCCAGCGTCGTGTAGCGGGTGGCGTCGCCCATGCCGGCGGTCGTGCCGGTCAGGTTCAGCCACAGGTCGCCGCTGGCTTCCATGCCGCGGACCGCGTCGGCCAGGATCCGGGCCGGGACCAGCGCCGCCACCTGCGCGCCGGGGTTGGTGGCCTGCCAGGGGATGGTGCGCTCCCCCATGCGGTACCGGTCGGTGGCCCAGACGGTCAACGTGTCGCCTTCTGCGAGGAGTTGGATGCCGCCGCGCCACGGCTCGGCTTCGACCGTCGTGTCGGTGGCGACGACGGCCTGCATGACGGCCTCGGTGAACTGGGCGGCGTCCACGGTGCCGTCTGCCTCGGGACGCTGCGCGACGGCCGGATAGTCGGCGAGCGGCAGCAGGGTGAGGAGGAACTTGTCGCGGTCGGCTTGCAGGGTGACGCGCTGCCCGTCGACGGCGATGTCGACGAGGTCGGTGCGGTAGGTCGCCACGACCTGGGCGGCGAGCCGGCCGGGGATGACGATGCGGCCCGGCTCGATGACGGCGGCGTCCAGGCGGCTGCTCGTCGACACCCTCTGGTCGACGCCCGACACGGTCAGCGTGTCGCCGTCGGCTTCCAGGAGGAGGCCGGCGCGGGCCGGGATCATGGGCTTCGGGTCGAGTTGGGCGGCGGACCAGGTGAGGGCGGCGGCCAGCGTGCGGTGTGCGACCTGGACTTTCATGCCGCCTGCTCCTCATCGAAGGGCAGCATCTCCGCCTGTTCCGGGGGCGCTTCGGTCTCGGGCTCGTCGACGGGCCACGGCCTCGGCCGGCCGGAGCCGACCACATCGACGTCGGAGAAAAGGGCGTCCTGTACGTACTGCATGGGGTGCTCCTAGGTACGTCGCGGGCGGGCGGATTTGGGGGTCGACGCCGCGCCCGCGGGCTTGTGGGGTCAGGCGGCGCCCTGCGCGAGCCGGTCGGCGAGGACACGAACCTCGTCGTCGACGTCCGACACGGCCCACGAAGGGCGGCGGGGCGGCTCGTCGGGCTGCGGGAGCTGGTCGCGCGGAATGGCCTGCGTCGTCTCGGAGGCGGATTGCTCCCGGCCGGCTTCGAGTTCGTCGATGCGGGCGGCCTGGTCGCGGATCGTCTCGTCCCGGACCTTGACGATGTCCGTCGAGACTTCGAGCTGCTGGGCCAGATCACGGATCTGCCCGCGGAGCTCGTCCTTCTCTTCGACGACCTGCCGGTTGGCTTCGGCGGACCGTTGCAGACGCTCCTTCAGGCGCCGGCATTCGGCGCGGGCCGCGTCACGGTCGTGGCGCAGGTGAACGCGGGTGTACCGGCGGATCCCTCGGCTGGCGAACAGGCTGATCGTCACGGCTGCTCCCATCCGAGGCCGGGGTCCAGGGCGTTGAGGTCGTGTCCTCGGGCTGCGGCGTAGGCGATCCGCAGGTCGGCCTGGCTGGTGGCGGCGTCGGCTGCGGCGACCGGGTCGGTCATCCACAGGCCGCCCGGGTGGAGGCGGAGGCGGAGCTCCGACAGCTGCTGGAGAGTCATCGGTCCCCCTGACGCTGGTGCGGAATGCGGGTACGGGCGGCTTCGCGGCGGGCTGCGCGCCGGTTGCTGAGGTGCTGGCCCCAGACCGCGAGGAACCCGATGGCGCCGATCAGGCCTGCGGTCCACGCGATGGACGGCCACGGGCTGGAGGTCATGCGATCACCTCGTGCCGGGTGAGGGCGGCCGTCAGATCGGGCGCCACGTCAATCACGTCGTTGATCTGGCGGCGCGGCCCGTCAGCGATGCCGAGGCCGATTGCCAGGTCGTCGTTCTCCTTGCGGAGCCGCGTGTTCTCGGCGTCGAGCCGTTCGAGCTGCCGGTCGCGAATGCTCAGCTCCGCGTGCACGGCCTGGAGTTCGCCCCGGAGCCGCAGGATCTCTGCGGTGAGGTCAGTCGCCATCGCGCTCACCGGCCTCGGGGCGCACGGCGTAGGAGTCCCAGCCGATCCGCTCGGCCTCGGCGGTCAGCAGTTCCCGCCAGCCTGTAGGCGGCGGAAACTCGGGGTTCTCGCCGTCGGTCTTGTAGTAGAGACGGCCTGGGCCGTCACCAACCCGGAACGCGATGCCGAGCTTCCGCGCATCAGCAATCAGGACGTCCACGGCGGCTGAGAGACCGGAGCGGACCTCCCCGTCGGCGACCGCGTAGCGAGTCCACAGCTTGCCGTTCGTCGACAGGTATCCGGCGTCCGTGTCGTTGTCCCCGGCGAATCCGTCGTCGAAGAACTCCACTGTGCCGTGCCAGCCGCTACGGGCATGGCCACCCGACCAGCTAGAGAAGTCGGCCCAGACCAGAACGATGCCCGTGGACCAGTACGAACTGCTTACGTCGAGGATCATCGGTTCCCCCCAGTGCGGAATCGGTTGAAGGCCCAGAAGCAGGCGGCGGAGAAGGCCCAGGCAGCAGCCCAGGCGGCGAGGCCGTGGGCGAGGAGGCGGATCATGCGGCGGCCTCCTTGGCCTGCTCGCCGAAGGGCCGGTCGGGGCAGAAGTGCGGCCCCGAGTGCGCGGCGTAGGCCTCCAGATAGGCCGACTCGTTCACGGCCTGAAGCAGCTCCAGCCGCTCCGTCAGCGACGCCGCGAGCGCCTTGTACGAGCGCAGTTCGCGCTCCGTCTCGGTGCTCATGCCGCCACCGCCACCAGTGGAGCCGAGAACATGAAGTCGATGTCAGCAGCGGCCGACTCGAAAGCGGCGATGACCTCGGCGGCGGTGCGCCCGTCCTGGTCGTTCCAGTCGGCGATGCGCTCCTCCGGGTCCCAGTCGACGATCGTCGAGTGGATCCGGCCACCCAGGAAGGTCACCGCGTCCTGGTACAGCTGCGGGCAGTCCACGAGATCGGCCGGCGGGACCGGGTCACCTGTGATCACCAGGGACAGGGCGCCGGTCGCGTCTACGGGAACCGTCTGGCGGGTGCGGGCCAACAGGAGCGCACCGTTGAGGTAGCCGCCCTGGTGGTGCCCGTTCGCGCGGATGATGTCGGCGGCCTGCAGGTACACGAAGGCCAGCTGCGGGTTGCTCATGACGCCCCTCCACGGGTGCGCTCGGTGCGGATCAGGGAGACGACGATTTCGGGGACGGTAGAGTCCGGGCAGACGTCGACGAGGAGATGCCGGTAGTCGAGCTGGTGGGCCGTGTCGGCCTTCACCGGGTGAGCGAGCAGCCAGCGCAGGCGGTCCACCGACAGGTCGACCTTCGGGCGGACGAGCTGCTGCTCGACGTCCGCCAGCGGCACGTCCCAGTCCTGCTTGCTGCGCGGCGGGATACCGATGTCCGTCATGCCGCACTCCCGAGCGTCTGCTGGACCGGGAACTGCTCCGCGTAGTAGCGCGTCCAGGTGTCCTCGAACAGCGGCAGGTGGCGCGCCGTCCAGGCGTAGGTCTCGCGTACCGATCCGTTCGGCAGGTCCGACTGGCGCTTCCCCGGCTTCTCGCCGTGCTCCGCCTCGTACAGGGCGGCAGCCCGCCGGCCGAACCAGGACTGGACCGACTCGATCTGCTTCCGCTTCAGGCCTTTGTCCTTCAGGAAGTCCGGGACGTACAGCGGGGCATCGGCCGGATCGATCTCCGGCTCCTCACCGAGCGCACGCGAGGCGACCATGCGGGCCTTCGTCTCCAGCCACTCGGGCGAGACGATCCCCGACAGGATGCTCAACACCTCGGCCTGCTGCTTCGCCCGGGAGATCAGCGAGTCGAGCTGGTCCTCGGTAGCTCGCGGGTTGATGGCGCCGCCCTGCGTCCAGTACGCCTCGATCGCGTCAGCTGTCTCGTTCTGAAAGGCGACGAGGACGGGGCGGGCGGAGTCGGTGACACGGTTCTCGTTGACCGTGGCCAGCAGCATCAGGAAAGTGCGGACCGGGACCACGGACATGGCGTAGGTCTTACCGTCTGTTCCAGTTGTGGGCGCGCTGCCCACAACTGCCCAGGACCGGCTCTTCAGCTTGCGCACCTGTGTCGGGTAGTCGAGCCCGAGCTCGTCGACCGCGGGCTTCAGCACGATGTTCGGCTGGCCGTCGACCAGCACGGTGTGGATGGAGCCGACAGAGAGGTCGAGCTTCACGACCTCACGCGACTCAGGCGATGATGTAGGCACGATCTGCCTCTTCTCTTTCAGACGGGATGAGAGGTGGATCCAGGGCCGTCTGCCGGGGGCTTGGCAGTTACCGGCGGCCGGCCCGCATAGCCGCTAGGCGGCGGAGAGGGACTGTCTGGCGCTGCGGGAGCGCCGAATCGGCGCCGCGGCCATGCGCCGGTTGGCCTCGTAGTAGTAGCGGCGGTCTTCGCGGCTGATGACGATGCGGCCCGCTCGACCACCGCCGCTGCGGCTGTGGGGGTAGCCGTCTTCGTTGATGCGCCGACGGAGGGTTTTGACGCTGCACTTCATGACCCAGGCGAATTCCTGGAGCGTGAGGTATTCGGCGTCGGGGTCTTCGGGCCGGACCGGTTGGTTGTAGCTGGTCGCGGGCACGTCACTCCCTTTCGTTGAAGCCGCGTGGGGGGTCGCGGAGTAGCTGGGTGTCTGTGGCGTTCAAGGCCGTGCGGAGTGCGGTGTACCGCTCGGGTCTCATGCGTGTGCGGGCCCCCGTTTCGAGCTTCCGGAGGTAGCTGTCGTCCACTCCCACCACCTGTGCGAGCTGATGGACGCCGAGGCCTGCCTGCATGCGGATCGTGCGGATCGCCGCCCCGTTCACCTCGAAGGTGGCTGGGGGTTGGTGCATGCTTCAAAGTTACCCAGAGATGCCCACAGTGTCTACCCACTACTGCCCAGTAGTTGCCCTTGACTGGACAGTGATGCCCATGAATGCCCTGTGACCTGCGGCGATCCTGGGGCATCTTTCGGCCTTTGGTGCCCCCAGTCCTGGCTGGTCCTGCCTAGTCCTGCCAAGATGGACCCATGGCACCCCGTGACCTCCAGCGCCTCGCGCGCACTGCAAAGCAGCGCCGCATGGAACTCGGCTTGGCCCTGGACGACGCAAACGCCAAGGTCGGCGGCATGGCAAAGCACACCTGGCGACGCGTCGAACTGGGCGAACCCGTCCGTGACCTGAGCTACGCGAAGCTCGACAAGCTCCTCAGGTGGGCACCGGGCAGCTCTCTCGCTGTACTCGCCGGCGATGCGGCAGTACCTGTCGAGGCGTCCGGGGCGGATCCCGACGTCCTGATTTCGCGTCTCCCCCGCGAGGCGATCGACGAAGAGGCACGCGATGTCATCCAGCTCGCGACGATCGCCACAACTCGCGGCCTGACCTCCGACGAGATCCGGGCACTGAGCGACCGCGTGGTCCACGACCTGCGCGAACGCGGCATCATCTAGGCAAAGTTCACTCGAAAGAAGTACAACCTTTTCGTTTTACCGATTTGTTACCCGGTTTCCCCAGACCACTTTGAACACTTGCGGTCTCAACTACCGCAAGACGTGGCAGAGTCGATGCACGTCCTTGGAGGCTCCCGACAAGCCCGATCACTAGGGGGAGCCATGCGGTATAGAGACGCACTCATAGACGACTACGGGCCAACCTTTCAGGGTCAGGTCTTCACGGTCGACGACGGGATCGTCTGTGTAGTCCCCCGGCAGCTGCTCACCAGCGGCGCTGATCCCGCGGCAATGCGGGAGATGGTCAGGGGACATGGAGGAGACTGTGGGGAATGCCGCAACTGCCCCCTGGGCAGCGGCAGCTGACACCACGGGTGTGCGGAGTCCAGGCGGTAGGGGTACCTGCCGGACTGCCGCCCCACCAGCCGACACCTGGGGGCAACCATGGCGAGAAGAACCCTCGACGTCTACACCGAATGGCGCGGCGGTACCTGCCGCGTGAAGTGGTGGACCGGGGAGTACCTGCCGTCGGGGCGGAAGCGGTTCGAGTCCGAAGGCGGATTCGACGACGAGGACGAAGCCCTCAAGCACGGCATGGCAAAACTCACGGCAATCCGCGACGGTTCCAACATCAGCAACCGTGACGCGTCGACGCTCATGGACGACTGGCTGGATACGTGGCTCACCGGGCTGGACCACGGGCACCTCACGGAGGAGGGCTACGACGGCATCGTTCGGAATCACATCCGGCCCTACTTCACGGGGAAAGCCGTGGCCGACGTGGACGTGCTGGTCTACCGCGCGTTCCGGAAGCATCTACACAGCAAGGAGTACGCCCCCGGCAAGCTTCTGGCCCCCAGCACAATCAAGAACATCATGGGCGTACTGAACATGGTGCTCGACGATGCGGCACCCAAGCTGATCAAGACCAGCCCCGTTGAACGCAAGCGCCCGCGGGGCCGATACAGAAAAGCCAAGAAGCGTGAGCGGAAGAAGGACATGCTCATCGAGCACGTCGACCGACTGGCACGCAACGCCGAGATCCTGATGGGGCTTTCCGGCTACGTCCTGGTCTGGATGATCGCCACCACGGGCATGAGGCCTGGCGAACTCTACGGGCTCACCCGCGAGTACTGCTATCCCGCGTGGCCCGCGTCAGACCTGCGTCTCGACGATGACGAGACGGACCGGTACGACGACGACCTCGATCGGTACGGCAAGGGCGGCGACCGCATGCCAGCGGTACGCGTGGAGCGCCAAGTCCAGTACAAGAAGGGGAAGCTGGGCTTCTTCCCGCCCAAATACGATTCTTACAGAACCCTTGTGATCCCCCCATTCCTGGCTCGAATGCTGGAGACAGTGCTCGCCTCCCACGACAGCAACTGGGTCATGGTCGCTCTGCAAGGTGGTGGCCTGGGCCACATCACGTTCCACGGCAAGTGGTGGGGTTGGATCACGGGGGGCGCAGAGGAGCGCCAGGGCTACTGGGCCCGGCCGGAGGTCAAGCCGGTGGCC
Source organism: Streptomyces xanthochromogenes (assembly GCF_014650455.1). Classification (GTDB taxonomy): domain Bacteria; phylum Actinomycetota; class Actinomycetes; order Streptomycetales; family Streptomycetaceae; genus Streptomyces; species Streptomyces xanthochromogenes. The sequence goes on from NZ_BMUZ01000009.1 coordinate 297,697, forward strand.
GCCTACCTTGGCAAGCGGTTCTATCTGCTGCGTCACGGACACAAGTCGTGGCTCGATGCGGACGGGCATAGCGAGTTCGCCAAGGAGCACCGCATGGGGCACGAGATGCCCGGGTCGGCCGGCACCTACAGCACGGTAACGGTGGAAGAGGAGCGTGCCATCATGAAGAAGCTGCAGCGGCGATGGGACCGTCACATCGAACGGATGCACGCCGAAGCTTTGATCGCCAACTCTCGACCCGTTTCCCAGTAGTTTCCCACTCGACCTTTGCGAATCATGGGATGTGCTGGTGGGGGGCATTTAAAGGCCTCAAAGCTCCACTTGCGGAACAACTGGTATCCCGGGCAGATTCTGGACGACGTCCGCTACACCGAGAAGAACATCGATGTCCTCGCGGCCCGTTCGCGGCGGGCGTTCAGCGAGTACTTCCCGATCTCGACGCTCGGCACCGGTGACCGCGCGGGCCGGGTGCAGCGGGTGCTGCGGCACGGTCCGCTCCTGGACGTCTTCGTGCTCGACATGCGGACGTACCGCGACGCCAACTCCCCCGACCGGCAGCCCGACGACCGGGTCGGCATCCTCGGGTCCGAGCAACTGCGATGGCTGAAGCGTGAGTTGGCGCGTTCGCGCGCGGTGTGGAAGGTCATCGCCGCCGACATGCCGCTGGGCATCGTCGTCGTGGACGGGGCCACCGACTTCGAGGCCGTGTCCCAGGGCGACCCGGGAGCCCCGCTGGGGCGGGAGTTGCAGATCGCGGAGCTGCTGCGGTTCATCAAGCACCGCCGGATCACGGGCACACTGTGGCTGACCGCGGACGTCCACTACACCGCCGCCACGCACTACGAGCCCGAGCGCGCGGCGTTCCAGGACTTCGCGCCCTTCTGGGAGTTCGTGTCGGGGCCCCTCGCCGCGGGCGGCTTCCCCGCGAACAAGCTGGACGGTACGTTCGGGCCGCGCCCGGTCTTCACGCACGCCCCGGCCGCGGCCAACGCCTCGCCCCTGGAGGCCCCGCCGAACTTCGGCGAGATCGAGATCGACGGCGCCTCGGGCGACCTCACCGTGCGGCTGCGGGCGCAAGGAGGTTCGGTACTCTTCACCCAGGTGCTGCGGCCCGGCCTGGTCGGCCAGTGAGGCAGGTGGCACGGTTGGGCAGACCGCGGGGCGGAGGCGAACGCTCCAGGCCACGCCCGGAGGAAAAACAGCCAAAAGAGCATCAGAAGCACACTTAACCCGTCAGTCACAAAGCGTTCGTGATCACGCAACACCGCTGCGTCACAGTGATGCCATGACTGATATCCAGGGACAGATCTCCCACAAGCACGCCCGCCGCCGTCACCACTGGCGGCGGGACCTCGTCGAACTGGCCGCGCTCTTCACGGCCGTGGCCGTCGCCGACGGACTCTCGAACCTGGTCGCACACGGTCCCGACGGGCCGTTCCTGCTGGTCGCCTCGGCCGTGGCACTCGTCGCCACGGCGGCCTTCCACACCTGGTGGGCCCGGCGCAACAGCCATGCTCCGCCACTTGCCGGCACCGGCGATACGAGCGATACCGACGCCACGGCGAGCGGTCACGAGGGCGGGAGCACGCCCCGCGAGACGGCGCTGTGGCGGATGCGGACGACCGTACGGGACGCGCCCGGCAGCCTGGCCGCGCTGTGCACCGTCCTCGCCGAGCGGCACGTGGACATCCTCACGCTCCAGACGCACCCGCTCGCCGACGGCACCGTGGACGAGTTCCTGCTGCGCACCCCGGCCGCACTGTCGGCCGCCGAACTGTCCCGGACCGTCGCCGCGGCCGGCGGCCGGGACACCTGGACGGAGCGGGCCGACGCCCACGACCTGGTGGACGCGCCGACCCGGGTTCTCGGCCTGGCGACCAGGACCGCCCTCGACGCGGCCGAACTCCCGCTCGCCCTGCGCCAGTTGCTCGGACGCTGCACCATCCACTCGCTGCCCGCGGTCTCCCTGACGGGCCGCGCCACCGGCGCTACCGCCCCGGTCGAGGGCGTCCTGGAGTCGACCGTCATGCGGCTGCGCGATCCCAGCGGCGGGGCCATCACCATCGAGCGACCCCATCTCCCGTTCACCCCGACCGAGTTCGCCAGGGCGCGCGCGCTGGTCGAGCTGGACGCCCGGCTCGGTCCCCGCGTTCCGCGGGGCGAGGACGTCCTGACGCTGCCCGAGGGCAACGAGATCACCGTGCGGCGCGCCGCCCCGAGCGACCTCGAAGCGGCCAAAGCCATGCACGAGCGCTGCTCCGACCGCACCCTCGGCCTGCGCTACCACGGTCCCGTGGCCGACGCGGACCGCTATCTCGGGCACCTGCTCAGCCCGCGCTACGGCCGCACGCTCGCCGTGCAGACCGCGTCGGGGCGCCTGGTCGCGCTCGGCCACCTGCTGTGGGACGGCGACGAGACCGAGGTCGCGCTGGTCGTCGAGGACTCCTGGCAGCGTCGGGGCATCGGCTCCGAACTGCTGCGCCGACTGGTCGAGCTGGCCGTCGAGGCCCGCTGCGACAGCGTGTACGCCGTGACCCAGTCCTCCAACACCGGCATGGTCGCGGCCATGCGCGGCCTCGGGCTGCCCCTGGACTACCAGATCGAGGAAGGCACCCTGGTGGTCACGGCCCGCCTCGACCGGAGCGCCCAGGTGGGTTCGGCCGCCCGGCGCGGGCAGTTCGGGCAGGGCTGAACCGGCTCGGGGACCGCGGACCGGGAAGAGGGGTGGTGACGCGGGGGCCGTCGCTCGGAGAGGATGTCCGCATGCCAGACACTTCCAGCAGCGCACTCCCCCGCCAGGTCGCCGACGCCTATGTCGACGCACTCATCGAACTCGACCCGATCACCGGGAGCTATCTGGGCGTCAGGGCGAGCCACGCCCTCCTGCCCGACTTCTCCCCCGCAGGGCAGTCGGCCCTGGCCGACCTGGCGCGCACCACGCTCGCCCGTCTCGACGAGGCCGAGCGCCTGCCCGGCGCGGACAGCGACGCCGAGCGGCGCTGCGGCAGGCTGCTGCGGGAGCGTCTGACCTCCGAACTCGGGGTGCACGAGGCCGACGAGGGCCTGCGCAAGGTCAGCAACCTGAGCTCGCCGGTGCACGAGGTGCGCATGGCGTTCACGATGACGCCGACCGAGACCGAGGAGGACTGGCGTGCGCTCGCCTCCCGGCTGCGCGCGGTGCCCGCCGCCCTGGAGGGTTACCGGGCCTCGCTCGAACTGGGCCTGGAACGCAAGCTGTTCGGCGGCCCGCGTGCCACGGAGACGGTCGTCGGGCAGCTCGGCGAGTGGGTCGACACCGGCTTCTTCGAGGGACTCGCCGCCGCCGGCCCCGAGTCCCTGCGCACCGGACTCGACACCGCCGCCGCCGAGGCGACCGCCGCCCTCACCGCGCTCCGCGACTGGCTGCGTGACGTGTACGCGCCCGGCATCGAAGGCGCGTCCGACACGGTGGGCCGCGAGCGCTACCAGCGCTGGTCGCAGTACTACAACGGCACCGCGCTCGACCTGGACGAGGCGTACGCCTACGGCTGGTCCGAGTACCACCGGCTGCTCGGCGAGATGAAGACCGAGGCCGCCAAGATCCTGCCCGACGCCGGGCCCTGGGAGGTGCTCGCCCACCTCGACGAGCACGGCGCGCACATCGAGGGCGTCGACGAGGTCCGCGACTGGCTGCAGGCCCTGATGGACGAGGCCATCGAGGCGCTCGACGGCACCCACTTCGAACTCGCCGAGCGCGTACGGAAGGTGGAGTCCCGCATCGCGCCGCCCGGCGGCGCCGCGGCCCCGTACTACACGGGCCCCTCCGAGGACTTCTCGCGCCCCGGCCGCACCTGGCTGCCCACCATGGGCGAGACCCGCTTCCCGGTGTACGACCTGGTGTCGACCTGGTACCACGAGGGCGTGCCGGGCCACCACCTCCAGATCGCGCAGTGGGTGCACGTCGCCGACCAACTCTCGCGCTACCAGGCGACGGTCGGCCAGGTCAGCGCCAACGCCGAGGGCTGGGCCCTGTACGCGGAGCGCCTGATGGACGAGCTGGGCTTCCTCACCGACCCCGAGCGCCGGCTCGGTTACCTGGACGCACAGATGATGCGCGCCTGCCGGGTGATCATCGACATCGGCATGCACCTGGAGCTGGAGATCCCGGCGGACTCGCCGTTCCACCCGGGCGAGCGCTGGACGCCGGAGCTGGCCCACGCGTTCTTCAGCGGTCACAGCAGCAGGCCCGCCGACTTCGTCCAGAGCGAGCTGATCCGCTACCTGTCGATGCCGGGGCAGGCGATCGGGTACAAGCTGGGCGAGCGCGCCTGGCTGCTCGGCCGGGCGAACGCGCAGGCCCGCCACGGTGACGCCTTCGACGCGAAGGCCTGGCACATGGCGGCCCTCTCGCAGGGTTCCCTCGGCCTTGACGACCTGGTCGACGAGCTCTCCAAGCTCTGAGGTCGCGGCGGGGGCGACCCGTTCAACGGGCCGCCCCTACAAGGGAGTTCGGGGGTCACCGCGCTCGGGCCGCGCAGGAGTTCAGCAGCCGCACTCGACCGCGCCGGCCGGCGCGGTCAGCGGGTCGGCGGCGCGGTGCCCGCTTCCCTCCCACGTCTCGAAGGCGAAGCCCTCGCGCACCCAGTACTCGAAGCCGCCCAGCATCTCCTTGACCCGGAAGCCGAGTTCGGCGAGGGCCAGGGCGGCGCGGGTGGCGCCGTTGCAGCCGGGGCCCCAGCAGTAGGCGACCACGGGCACGGACTTGTCCAGGAGCCGCTCGGCCTGTTCGGCGATCAGCGCGGTCGGCAGATGGACGGCGCCGGGCACATGGCCCTGGTCCCAGGACTCGGTGGAGCGGGAGTCGAGGACGACGAAGCCGGGGTCGCCCCCGGCGGCAAGAGCCGCGGCCACGTCGGAGACGTCCGCGTGGAAGACCAGGGAAGCACGGAAGTGGGCGGCGGCGTCGGCCGGAGCGGCCGGGGCCACCCGCAGGACCGGGTTGTCCGGGGCCGCGCGCAGGACTCGGTCGGCGGGGGCGGTGAGCTGTGTCGTCATGGCTGAAAATCTAGGCGCGGGTGATCCACGACGGAAGGAACGATCCTCGGGGCAACCCTTGATCCGCCGGGGATTTCACGGTTGTGTGGGCGACATGAACGCGTATTCCCCGGACGCCACCGACTGGCGCATATTGGAAGCCCTGCAGGAGCAGGGCCGGGCCACCTTCGCCGAGCTGGCCCGGACCGTCTCGATGTCGGCCAGCGCCGTCACCGAACGGGTGCGGCGCCTCGAAGAGGCCGCGGTGATCGCGGGCTACACCGCGGTCGTCGACCAGGAACGCCTGGGCCGCCCGATCCTCGCCTTCGTGCGGCTGCGCTACCCCAACGGGAACTACAAGCCGTTCCACGATCTCGTGGAGGCGACTCCGGAGATCATGGAGGCCCACCACGTCACGGGTGACGACTGCTTCGTCATCAAGGTCAACGCCCGCTCGATGAGCCACCTGGAGGAGATCTCCGGGCGGATCGGCACGCTGGGGTCCGTCACGACGAGTGTGGTCTATTCATCCCCTCTGCCCCGGCGCGCGATCGGCCATTGAGCCGGCCCCGTCGATCCCGCGCAGCCGCACCGACGACCCCGCGCGGTCCTTCACCACTTCCAGCTGGGCGGGGATGCGCCGGCGCAGATCTCCCACATGGCTCACGATGCCCACGCTGCGGTCGCGTTCGCGCAGCGAGTCCAGTACGTCGAGGACCTCGTCCAAGGTCTGGTCGTCGAGGCTGCCGAAGCCCTCGTCGATGAACAGGGTGTCCAGGCGCGCGCCGCCCGCCTCGTCCGTGACGACGTCGGCGAGGCCGAGGGCCAGGGCGAGGGAGGCGAAGAACGTCTCCCCGCCGGACAGTGTCGCCGTGTCCCGCTCCCGGCCGGTCCAGGCGTCCACCACGTGCAGGCCAAGGCCCGAGCGGCCCCTGCCGCCCCGGACGTCGGAGTGGACCAGGGTGTAGCGGCCGCCCGACATGCGCTGGAGCCTGGCGGTGGCCGCGGCCGCCACCTGCTCCAGACGGGCGGCGAGGACATACGACTCCAGGCGCATCTTGCGCTCGTTGTCGGCGGAGGTGCCCGCGGTGAGCCCGGCCAAGGACGCCACCCGCTCGTACTCCTCGCGCAGCGGACCGAGCGCCCGGGTCTCCTCGGCGGCCCGGACGCTCAGTGCGCGCAGTTCCGCACAGCGGGCCCGGGCCGCCGCGAGGGCGGACGCCGCGTCCCGCAGCGCGCGTTCGGCCGCGGCGGAAGCGTGCGCCGTCTCCTCGGTGCGGGCCGGTGCGGCCCGGCCCGCGGCGGCCGTCTCCGGTTCGGCGAGGCGTGCGCCGATGGTCGCCTTCCGCTGCTGCCAGGCGTCGAGCCGGTGCTGGATGTCCCGCTGGCCGCGCTCGTCGACCTGGGCGGCCGACGCCGCGGCGGGGGTGTCGAAGCCGGCCCGGAACGCCGCTTCCGAGAGCCGCCCGTCGGCCTCCTTGAGCCGCGCGGCACTGTCCTCGACGGCGCGGACCGCCTCCGCGGCCTCGGCGAGGATGGCGGCGCGGTGTTCGAGCAGACCGGCCTGTTCCGCGACGCTGGCCGCGCCCGCCCGCACCTCGCTCAACTCGCTCTCCAGCGCTGCCTGTTCACGGTCGAGGGCCTCGCGGCTCGCGGTGCGGGCAGCGATCTTCTGCTGGGCTGCGCGCTGGGCCGCGAGGCGCTGCTCGTACTCCCGCTCGGCCGAGGCGAGCGCGAGCCGGGCCTCGTGCAGCCCTCCCGCCGCGTCCCGCGCCGCACGGTGTTCGTTCTCCAACTCGTTTGCGGCGTCCGCCAGTTCGGCCACGCTCGCGGTACCCGCCTCGGCGCGGGCGCCCGCGATGTCCTCCCGCACCGAGGAGAGGGCTGCCTCCGCCTCGGTCCGGAGGCTCTCCGCCCGTCGGTGGGCCTGCTGCGCGGCGTCCTCGGTGGCGCGGTCGACCTGCCCGGTGCCGGGGCGCGCGGGCGCGGGGTGCTCCGCCGAGCCGCACACCGTACAGGGCTCGCCGTCCTGGAGACGGGCCGCCAGCTCGGCCGCGATGCCGCGCAGCCGCTCCTCGCGCAGCGTCAGCCACCGCTCGTGCGCGGCGTTGGCGGCCGCGCGGGCGTCCTCGTGCCGACGCGCGGCCTCGCCCAGGCGGGCCTCCAGCGCGTCGCGTTCGCGGGCGGCCGCGAGGCGGCGCCGGGCCGGCTCCAGTTGTCCGGCCAGGTGTTCCGCGCGGGTCGCCGCTTCGTGAGCATTGTCGATCCGGGTCTGGTGGCCGAGCCTTGCGGTCTCCCAGCCCGCGAGCCAGGCCGCGGTGTCGGTGAGGACGTCCTCGTCGGCGCGGGACTGCCGGTCCAGGCGGGAGCGCTCCTCGTCGATCTCGGTGCTGCGGCGCTCGGCCCGGCGGGCTGATTCCAGCGCGCCGAGGTCCTGGCGCATCCGCCGCTCCAGGGCGGCGAGTTGATCGGCTCCGGCGTCCGCCAGGTCCGGGTGCAGCCGCTCGCGCGAACGGTCCCGTTCGGCGGTCGCGGTGCGGTGGGCCCGTTGGGCCTGCTCCCGCCACTCCAGGGCGGGCGCGACCCGTTCGGCCTTGCGGGCCGTCTCCAGGCGGGCCTTCAGTTCCTCCTGCTCGGGTTGGCCAGCGGCCAACTCCTCGGCGCCGGCGCGCGCTTCGGCGTACCGCGCCTGGAGTTCGGCCAGCTGCCGGGCCTCTTCGGCGAGGCGGCGGGCGGACGCCTGCCTGCTCTCGGCGGCGGCGACCGCGGCCGAGGCGATGTCGAGGCGTTCGTGTGCCGCGCTGCGCGCGACGGCCGCCCACTGCAGGACCGCGGAGGCGAGTCCCGGGTCGCCGGGCCGTGCGTCGGGCAGCGGCCAGGCGCGTGCCTCCGCGCCGCCGCCCGCGGCCTGCGCCATCCGCTGGGCGAGCGCGAGCAGCCGCTCGTCGCCCTCCTTGACCTGGCGTTCCGCGGTCCTGCGCAGCTCTGCGAGGCGGTCCTCCACGGCGGCGAACCGCCGGGTGTCGAAGAGCCTGCCGAGCAGCTTGCCGCGCGCCTCGGCATCCGACCTGAGGAACTTGGCGAACTCGCCCTGCGGCAGCAGGACGACCTGGCAGAACTGCTCCCGGCTCATCCCGAGGAGCCGGCCGAGCTCCTCGCCGATCTCCTGGTGCGAGCGGCTGAGCGCCCGCCAGGCTCCCTCGGCCGGGTCGTACTCGCGCAGCCAGGTCTGCGCCTTCTCGGTGGTGAAGCCACTGCCGCGCTTCTTGGGCCGGTCCTGCTGCGGGCGGCGGGTGACCTCCAACCGCCGCCCGCCGACGGTCAGTTCGAGCAGCACCTCGGTGAAGACGTCCGGCGCGGCATGGTCGCTGCGCAGCGGTGTGCCAGGGCTCTGGCGGGCGCCGGGCACGGCTCCGTACAGGGCGAAGCAGACCGCGTCGAGCACCGAGGTCTTGCCGGCGCCCGTCGGGCCGTGCAGCAGGAAGAGCCCCGCCGTGGACAGCGCGTCGAAGTCGACCTCCTGGCCGCCCGCGAAGGGGCCGAAGGCGGTGACGCGCATGCGGTGCAGTCTCACCTGGCCACCTCGTGCACCCTGTCGTCCACCCGCACGGCGTCGAACGCCCCTTGCAGGACGGTCCGTTCGCGGTCGTCGGGGCCGCTGCCGCCGCGTACGTGGGCCACGAAGTCCTCCGCGATCTGCTGGTCGCTGCGGCCGCTGAGCCGTTGCGCGTACGAGGCGTGGGGGTCGCCGTCCGCCCGCTCCGGGTCGAAGACGAGGCTGAGGGTGCCCGGGAAGCGTGCGGCGATCCGGGCCATGGCGTCGGCCGGGCGCACCGCGTCGGTCAACGTGGCCTCCACCCAGGACTGTTCGTGCCGGGCCAGGGCCGGGTCCTCGATGAGCTCGTCGAGGCGGCCGCGGACGCGGGCGAGCGGGCGGGGCACCGGGCAGTCGATCCGCTCGGCCGCGACGGCGCCGTCGGCGGCGAGGTCGACCAGCCACATCGACTTGCGGTGCGTGGCCTCGGAGAAGGAGTAGGCGAGCGGCGAGCCCGAGTAGCGCACCCGCTCGGTGATCGTCTGGCTGCCGTGCAGGTGGCCGAGGGCCACGTAGTCCACGCCGTCGAAGACGCCCGCGGGCACGGCGGCCACTCCGCCCACGGTGATGTCCCGCTCACTGTCGCTCGGCTCGCCACCGGCGACGAAGGCGTGCGCGAGGACGACGGAGCGGGTGCCTGCGGGGCGGGTCGCGAGGTCGGCCCGCACGCGCTCCATGGCCGCGGCGAGCACGGCCTCGTGGCCGGCCTTCGGCGCGGCCAGTTCGTCGCGGACCAGGGCGGGCTCCAGATAGGGAAGCCCGTAGCAGGCGACGTCACCGATCATGACGGGGGTGCCGCAGCCCGCCGGGTCGGTGCGCAAGTGGATGCCCGCCCGCTCGATCAGACCGGCCCCGACGCCGAGCCGGCGCGCCGAGTCGTGGTTGCCGGAGATCATCACGGTCGGCACCCCGAGGTCGGCGAGGCGGTGCAGCGCCCGGTCGAAGAGGTCGACGGCGGCGAGCGGGGGCACCGCGCGGTCGTACACGTCCCCCGCCACCAGAACCGCGTCCACACCCCGGTCGCGCACCGTCGCCACCACGTGGTCGACGAACGCGGCCTGGGCACCGAGCAGGTCGACCCGGTGGAAGGACCGGCCCAGGTGCCAGTCCGAGGTGTGCAGGAATCTCATGATCCTCGAGGGTAACGGTGGGGTACGACAGCCCGGGCGGCAACGGAGACATCGTTCCGTTCCGAAGACCTCACACACCCACCCCCTTTGTCCCTTGAGTCGCTTTCCGGGGGCGCCCCGTGCCGATTCCGGGCGTGGCGGACGCACCGGGATTCGTGCTCCACACCTCACGCGTCCCCGTACGCCTCGCCGCCGAGCTCCAGGGTCGCCGTGCCGGCGGTCGCGTCGGCGAGCCAGGAGCGGAAGGCATCGACGTCCGCCTCGGGCAGACCGAGGCCGATGGTCACGGACTCGGCGTACCGCACCTCGCGCACCGCGCGCCCCGTCGCCCGCAGGTCGTTCTCCAGCTTGCCCGCGCGCTGGTGGTCGACGGTGACCGTGGCGAGGCGGTACTTCCGGCGCACGACCGTGCCGATCTCGTCCAGGGCCTCACCAACCACACCGCCGTACGCCCTGATCAGACCGCCCGCACCCAGCTTGACCCCGCCGTAGTAACGGGTGACGACGGCGACGGCATAGCGCACTTCGCGCCGGGTCAGCATCTGGAGCATGGGCACTCCGGCGGTGCCGCCGGGCTCGCCGTCGTCGCTCGCCTTCTGCACGGAGGCGTCGGCTCCGATGACGTACGCGAAGCAGTTGTGGCTGGCCGTCGGGTGTTCCTTGCGGACGCGGGCGACGAAGTCCTGCGCCTCCTGTTCGGTGGCGGCGGGCGCGAGCGCGCAGAGGAAGCGCGACCTGTTGATCTCGCTCTCGTGCACGCCCTCTCGGGCGACGGTCCGGTACTGCTCCTGCATCCGACCACCCTATGCGCCCGCGCCCGCCCCGCCCCGCCCCGGCGGACCGGGGCGGGGCGGGCGGCGGCGGTCAGCGCGCCAGGAGCACGTCGGCCACCGCGGCCGGTACCGGCGCGAGCGGGGCGGGCCGGGTGGTGAAGGTGCCCCGCCCCTGGGTCCGGCCGCGCAGTCGGGAGGCGTACCCGAACAGCTCGGCCAGCGGGACCGTCGCCGTGATCACCGCCGACCCGGCACCGGCGGTGGACGCCGACACCTGGCCGCGCCGGGCGGCGAGGTCCCCGAGGACACCGCCGACGCCGTCCTCGGGAACGGTCACCGTGACCTCCGCGACCGGTTCGAGGAGTCCCATCGCGCTCACCCGCAGCGCCTCGCGGAGCGCGAAGCGGCCCGCGGCGCGGAACGCCATCTCCGAGGAGTCCTTGGAGTGGGTCGCCCCGTCGGTGAGCGTGACCCGCAACCCGGTGACCGGATGGCCGCCGAGCGGACCCTCGGCCAGCGCGTCACGGCAGCCGGCCTCCACGGCCCGCGCGTACTCCTGCGGAACCCGGCCGCCGACCACCGTCGAACGGAACGCGAATCCCCCTTCCGCCATGGGCTCGACATCGAGGACGACGTGCGCGAACTGCCCGGCCCCGCCGTCCTGTTTGACGTGCCGGTAGACGAGCCCGGTCACCCCGCGCACCACGGTCTCGCGGTACGAGACCTGTGGTCGGCCGACGTTGACGGTCACGCCCCGGTCACGGCGGATCTTCTCCACCGCGACTTCCAGATGGAGCTCGCCCAGACCCGAGAGCACGGTCTGTCCGGTCTCCGGATCGGTCCGTACGACGAGCGACGGGTCCTCCTCGGCGAGGCGTGCCAGGGCCGCGGAGAGTCGTCCCGGGTCGGTGCCGCGCCCGGCCTCGACCGCGACCGACACCACTGGATCGGCCACCGAGGGCGGCTCAAGGAGCAGGGGTGCTTCCGGTGCGCACAGGGTCGCGCCGGGCCGCGGCGCCTTGAGGCCCACCACCGCGACGATGTCCCCCGCCATCGCTTCCTCCCTCTCCTCGTGCCGGTCTGCCTGCACCCGCAGGATGCGGCCGACCCGCTCGACCCGGCCGCTCGCCGCGTCACGCACGGAGTCGCCCTTGCGCAGGGTGCCCGAGTAGATCCGCAGATACGTCAGGCGGCCGCGCTCGGTCGCGTTCACCTTGAAGGCGAGCGCGGCGAACGGCTCGGCCGGGTCCGGCGCCCGCTCCGCTGCCGCGTCCTCGCCGGCACCGCGGACCGGCGGCAGATCGGCGGGCGAGGGCAGATAGGCGACCACCGCGTCGAGCAGCGGCTCGATGCCGCGGTTGCGGTAGGCCGAGCCGCACAGCACCACCACGGCGTCCCCCTTCAAGGTCAGCTCGCGCAGGGCGCGTTCGAGGGTCTCCTCGGTGAGCGCCGAGGCCGCGCAGAACTCTTCGAGCGCGTCCGGATGGAGTTCCGCGACCGTCTCCTCCAGGAGGCGGCGCCGTCGCGTCGCCTCGTCGAGCAGCGCGGCGTCGACCGGTCCGGCGGTGCAGAGGTCGTCGTGCCACATCAGGGTGCGCATCCGTACCAGGTCGATGACGCCGGTGAAGTCGTCCTCGCGCCCGACGGGCAGCTGCACCACCAGGGGGACGGCGCCGAGCCGGTCCCTGATCGAGGCGACCGCCGTGTCGAGATCGGCGCCCGCCCGGTCCAGCTTGTTCACGAACGCGATGCGCGGCACGCCGTGCCGGTCGGCCTGCCGCCACACCGATTCGCTCTGCGGCTCGACTCCGGCGACGGCGTCGAACACCGCGACCGCCCCGTCGAGCACCCGCAGGGAGCGTTCGACCTCGTCGGCGAAGTCGACGTGACCCGGGGTGTCGATCAGGTTGATGCGGTGCCCGTCCCAGTCGCAGCTGACGGCCGCGGCGAAGATGGTGATGCCGCGGTCGCGCTCCTGCGCGTCGAAGTCGGTGACGGTCGTCCCGTCGTGGACCTCGCCCCGCTTGTGCACGGCGCCGGTGGCGAACAGGATCCGTTCGGTGACGGTCGTCTTGCCCGCGTCGACGTGGGCGAGGATGCCGAGGTTGCGGACGGCGGAGAGACAAGTGGCGGCGGGGTTGGGCCTGTTGGTGCGCATGGCCGGAGGCCTTTCGAGTGCCTTCGCTGAGCCGGGCTCAGGAAGCAGCGGGAAGGTGACAGCGCGATGAGGGGACGGCGTCAGGGCGCTCGGCGTACGTGTCGTGACACGACAACAAGGCCGAGGCGCAAAATTTTTGACGTTCCGTCAGTGAATGTCGAAGACATGCGGTGAAGGCCGCGCAGCCGTCACCGTGCGACGCGAGACACCAAAATCACGTCGTACCGGCTCGAAGGGGCGAAGTCGGCGGTGTGCTGCGTACGCATGTCCCGACTCCCCTTCTCCTCGCTCGTTCGCCCGTCACCCGACGGGCGGCGTCACGCCCGGTCGGCGCCGCACAGGGCGAGTGTAGGGAGAGGGGCGGGGTGGGGGCATCGGGTTTTCCGGCAGCGGTTCCGCCACGGCGGATTGCCGGCAACGGTCCCGCCGCGCCGCCGTGATCAACTGAAGGTCCGTATCCAGACCCCAGGAGAGGCTTCGATGAGCGCGTGGAACCAGGCACTCGACGCCGCGGGCATCCACGACCCCGGGCTGCGCGACGACTACACGCGCCAGCGCGAACTGACCGCTCGTTTCAAGCGGAGCGCCTATCTGGCCGCCCGACTCCTTTTGCCGCCGCCGCTGTTCCCGCACGTGATGGCCATGACCGCCTTCATGCACCACAGCGACAACCTGCTCGACAGCGGCGCCAGGGAAGGGCGGGCCGCGGCCTACGACGCCTGGGAGCGCCAGGTCCGCGCCGCTCTCGCCACCGGCGAATCCGGCCACCCGGTGCTTCGCCCCGTGCTCCACACCCTTGTGGCGCATCCCCGACTGCGCGGCCACATCGAGGAGTATCTGGTGACCGCCCGCGCCGACCTGGACTTCGCCGGGTTCGCCACGGAGGCGGACCATCAGGCGTACATCGACGCCTACTCGCTGCCCGCGTTCCTGCTCGTCGCCTGCCTGATCGCGCCGGACGGCGACGGTACGGAGTTCCGCGCGGCGTGCCGGACCTTCATCGACGCCGGCCAGCGCCTCGACTTCGTCAACGACCTCGCGGAGGACCTCGCCGACGGGCGCCTCACCATCCCCCGCGAGACGCTGGCGCGCCACGGGGTCACCCGTGAGGACCTGGAGCAGGCCCGCGATCTGCCCGGCACCCGTGAGCTGATCACCACTGCCTTGGGCAGGCCCGGGCCACCCTCGCGGACAGCCGGCCGCTCGTGACGATCGTCCCGGCGCCGGGCCGCCCTCTGGTCCGCGCGCTCATCTCGTTCGACGAGCTCACCGCGGCGGCCGCGGCCCGCAAGGGCGCCGGGCTCCTGTCGGCACCGGCGCGCCCCTCGGCGCCGGGGGCCGTACGGGTGCTGCTGCGCGAGTACGCGCGGGCCCGGCGGTTGCGGTGCGCGGGCGCCGGGGGCACCCGGCCGGGGCTCCGGCCGCGTCCATGACCCCGCGCGCGGAACAGGAATGCCGTCGCACGTCGCCGGTGTTCCCCCAGTGACGTGGGCCGCGGGGCGCCAACCGCAGACCGCGGCCCCACCCACCGTGGACCGACCGAGGACACCCCAGGAGACGCCCGTGTACGCCGATCAGGACACCATCCGCACGATCCTCACCGACACCGGCGACACCTGGGCCGTGGTCGGGCTCTCCAACAACCGCAACCGGGCCGCCTACGGGGTGGCCGAGGTCCTGCAGCGGTTCGGCAAGCGGATCGTTCCCGTCCACCCCAAGGCGGAGACCGTGCACGGCGAGCAGGGCTACGCCTCCCTCGACGCGATCCCCTTCCCCGTCGACGTCGTGGACGTCTTCGTCAACAGCGAGCTCGCCGGAGCCGTGGCCGATCAGGCCGTGGCCGTCGGCGCCAAGGCCGTCTGGTTCCAGCTCGGGGTCGTCGACGAGGCGGCCTACGAGCGCACCCGGGACGCGGGGCTCGCCATGGTCATGGACCGGTGCCCGGCGATCGAGATCCCCCGCCTGCGCTGAGCCGATCCGGGCCCCGCGCGCATTCGACGAGTGCGGGTATGTACCACTGAATGGCACACGCTCATACTGGCGCCAACCAGACCTAGCGGGAGGCACCAGTTGGGGGAGCTGATTCGTACCCGGGACGGGCGGGACTTAGGGGTTGAGAGCTACGGGAACCCGAAGGGCAGACCGGTGTTCCTGCTGCACGGCACGCCGGGGAGCCGGCTCGGTCCGGCCCCCCGCAGTGCGGTGCTCTACCGCCTCGGGGTCCGTCTGATCACGTTCGACCGGCCGGGATACGGCGATTCGGACCGGCTGCCGGGGCGCCGGGTGGCGGACGCCGCGGCCGATGTGGAGGCCATCGCGGACGCCCTGGACCTCGACGAGTTCGCCGTGGTGGGACGCTCCGGCGGCGCCCCGCACGCGCTGGCCTGCGCGGCACTGCTCCCGGACCGAACGGCCCGGGTGGCGGGCCTGGTCAGTATCGCGCCGCGCGATGCGCAGGGGCTCGACTGGTTCGAGGGAATGACCGAGTCCAATGTGCGCGAGTACATCAACGCGGCTGCCGGGAAAGGCCAGTTGACGACGGCCCTGGAGATGCGGTCGATCACCATCCGGTCCGATCCGAGGCGTTCGGTGGACGACATGCGCCACCGTCTTCCCAAGCCGGACCGGGGCATCGTCGCGGACGCCGGCATCCGGGCGATGCTGGAGCGCAACTTCGAGGAAGGGCTGCGGAGTTCGGCCGACGGATGGGTGGATGACGTGATGGCGTTCAGCACCGACTGGGACTTCCGGCTTGAGGACATCACCGCGCCGGTGCTGCTGTGGCACGGCGAGCAGGACGTGTTCGCGCCCGTCCAGCACACCCGCTGGCTGGCCGAGCGCATTCCGGGCGCCCAGCTGGTCGTCGAGCGGGGCGCGGCCCACTTCGGGGCGCTGCGGGTGCTCACCCGTGTGTTGAGCTGGGCCACTTGGTGAGTCACTGAGGACACGGCGAACAGGGAGTGCCCGGGCCCGCTGGGCCCGGGCACTCCCCCGTCCGCGTCTCACACCGGCTGCGGCTCCAGGTCGCGGTTGATCCGGCGCCAGGCGCGGGCCGCCTCGGCGATGGGGTGGTCCACGCCCAGTTGCTTGGCGGCCGGCTCCAGGATGGAGGCCCGCAGGCGCTGGGCCTCCTCCTCCCGGCCGGCCGCGCGCAGCGTGATCGCCAGGTTGGAACGGCAGGCGAGCACATCGGGATGCGTCGGCCCGAACCGCTCCAACAGGCCCTTGAGCGCGGTCCGTTCCCAGCGCTCTGCCAGGTCCGGCCGGCCGAGGTCGCCGTAGGCGTTGGCGAGGTTGATCGCCGCGCACAGCGTGAACGGGTGCCTGGAACCGAGGACTTCCTCCAGGGCCGCCCGCACGTCCTCGCCGCCGCGCGCCGCCTCCTCCGCGGCGCCGAGACCCCGCTGGTAGATGTACAGGTTGTTGCGGCAGGCCAGGGTGAAGGGGTGCTCCTCGCCCAGGGTGCTCTGGTAGCCCTCGTAGGCCTGGAGGGCGAGGTCGAGGGCGGCCTGCTTGTCGCCGGTCGCCGAGAAGTCCGCGGCCAGGTTCAGGCAGCAGGCGAGCGCGTCCGGCGCCTTGGTCCCGTACCGGCCGCGGTAGCGGTTGTACGTTTCCTCGGTGAGCCGCTTGGCCTCGTGCGGGTGCCCGGCCTTGCGCAGGGACACCGCGAGGCTCTTGGCGGTGCGCAGCGCCTCGGGCACGTCCGCGTTGAGGACGCGCTCGAACGCCGCCACCACCGCGCGCAGTACCTGGATGGAGGCGGCGTACTCGCCGCTCTCGCGCAGGTCCCGCGCCAGGTGGCCCTTGGTGGTGAGGGTGAAGGGGTGCTCCTCGCCCAGCAGGGCGCTGCGCCGCTCCACCGTCTCCTCGTCCAGCCGACGGGCCGCCTCGCTGTCGCCACTGAGCCGGTAGTCGATGGCGAGGTTGTTGGCCGCGATGAGGGTACGGGGATGGTTCTCGCCGAAGATCTGGCGCAGCCCGTGGTAGATCCGCAGGTCCCGGGTGAGGGCCTCGTCGAACCGGCCGAGCGCGCGCAGGTCGGCGGCGAGGCTGCCGGTGGTGATGAGGATGCTGGGGTGGTCGTCGTTGGGGTGGTCCTTGTGCAGGACGCTGATCTGCCGGGCCAGGGTGTCCTCGTCCATCGCCCGGGCCTCCTGGTACTTGCCCTGGGCGCGCAGCGCGTTGGCCAGCTCGAAGCGGATGTTGAGGGTCTGGAGGTCGTTCTCGCCGAGCTCGCGCGTCCAGACCTTGTTGAGCTGGGTGCCGAGCACCCGGGCGCTCTCCAGTTCGCCGCGCTTGAGCAGGTAGCGGATGCGGTCGACCATCAGCTGGCGGACCTTCTCCTCGTCGCAGTCCGCGATGCCGGAGGCGCTCAGGTGCGGCCAGATCAGTTCGAAACTGGGCCAGCTCTTGGGGTCGTTGACCGGGTTGTCGCGGTCGACGCCCTCCACCGGGCGGGCCTCGGCGAGGATGCGGTGCACCTCGTGCTTGGCGGTGTCCACCTCTTCCTCGGTGAGCCCGGCCCGCACCGCGGCCTGGACCAGCCGGTGCACCTGGATGCTGCTGTCCGCCGGGTCGACCTTGGCGAGCGCGAACCGGTTCAGCGTCTGGATGACCTTGCCCAGCATGTACCGCTCGCGCAGATCCGGGTCGTACGGCAGGAGTGACTCGAACATCGAGTCGCTGCCGATCAGCCGCATCGAGATGGGCTCGGCCGAGAAGAACGAGCACAGCTCCAACAGGCGTACCGCCGCCTTGGATTCATCGCGCAGCCGGCTGATGGAGATGTTCCAGGTGGCGCCGATCTGCTCCGAGTAGTCCTCGGGCTTGCCGAGGGAGAGGACCTTGGTGCTCTGCTCCCTGAGCTGTTCCACATACGCGTCGACCGGCGTCGCGGTCTCGGCGAGCCAGGCGGCGGCGACCTCGACCGCGAGGGGCAGGTCACCGACCGCGTCGGCGACCCGGTCGGCGTCGGCGACGGGCAGCTTGGTGACCCGGCGGCACAGGTGCTCGATGCTCTCGGCGCGGGTGAAGACCTCGACCTCGATGCCCTCCACCTTCGTCGAGGCGGGTTTGTTGCGGCAGGTGGCGAGTATGTGGCCGTAGGTCTCGCCCGCGATGGGCTCCATCTCCTCCGGGAGCAGTTTCAGCGCCCGGTCGAGGTCCTCGACATTGTCGAAGATCAGCAGCCAGCGGGAGTACGGAGCGCCGCGCCGCAGCGCCTGGAGGGCGGCCGCGGCGGCCTCGGCGACCACGTCGCCGGCCCTCAGATCCATCTCGGCGGCGAGTTCGGCGAGCGAGGACACCACCCGGTCGGGCTGCTCCGCCTCGATCCACCACACCAGGTCGTAGTCGGCGCGGAAGCGGTGCGCGTACTCCCGGGCCACCTGTGTCTTGCCGACGCCGCCGAGGCCGTACAGGACCTGGGGGAAGCGCTGGGCGGAGCGGCTGTCGCCGCGCAGTTGGTCGCGCAGCTTCTCCAGCACGGTGGTGCGTCCGGTGAACCAGGCGTGCCGGGGTCGTACGTTCCAGACCTTGGGCACGCTGCCCGGGTAGCGCGGCCCGGCCGGCGCCGACGCGAAGGCCGCGACCGCCTCGGACCGGTCGAGCGCGTTGAGCACGGCCGCCGCCGCGTCGTTCTCGTCCAGGCGGACCAGGTCGATGACGCCCCGGTTGCTGAGCGGCGGGCTGAGCCGCACGTCGCCGACCCGCACGGGCAGGATGTGGCGCCGCACGCCCGCCGCGTCGAGCCCGCTCCCGGTCTCCCAGGAGCTTCTGGCACGCTCGGAGTTGAGGTAGGCCTGCGAGACGATCGGGATGACGCGGTAGCCGATTCCGGTGGTGAACTCGATCTCGGGCGTGCCGGTTTGGGGCGCGCGGACGTCGACCGGCACGACGTGGAAGCCGGCCACGGTCAGCACGTGCACCAGCCAGTCCACCCACATCTGGTCCTCGGCGACATGGGTGAGGACCAGGTTCGACGGCGGCATGGGCCGGCGCCGGGTGTAGGCGGCGACATGGGTGAGCCGGTCGGCCTCGTCCATGGGCGGCAGCGAGTTGACGAGTCCGCCGGTGAGGACGGAGGTGAGGCGTTCGCAGGCGCTGAGCATGGAGCTGCTGACGTTGGGGGCGTCGCCGAAGGTGGCGAGGATCTCCTCGTACGCGTAGAAGGGGCGGTAGGGAACCTCCACCGTGCCCCAGTAGTTGCCGAGTTCCTCGGGGCTCAGGCCGCTGGGGAACCCGGGGAAGCTCTCCCGGGCCAGAGCTCGTCCGGCGTCCGCCTTCTCCTTCTCGCCGTCGTCGATGCGCATCGGGACGGGCAGGATGCGGATGCGGCGCTCGTGGTAGCGCTCCTCGATGTCGCGGGCCACCGCGGAGGCGCCGTCGATGCTCTGGTCGCTCAACGTGAAGCAGACGACGAGGACTTCGGGCATCTGGACGGTGCAGATGTCGGCGATGTCGCTGAGTCCGGTGCGGCTGTCGATCAGGGTGTAGTCGTAGTGGCGCTGCATGTCGTCGCGCATGGCGTCGAAGAACTGGCCACCGCCGAACCGCTCGTGGAAGTCGTCCCAGTCCATCTTGCCGACGATGGAGGGGTAGTCGCGGTTGCGCCGCCCGGCCGACAGGAAGTCCAGGCTGCCGCCCTGGGGGAAGTTCCAGTTGAGGGAGGTGGCGTGTGGGCGCACCCGGGCGTATTCGCGGTGCCAGTCGGGTTCGCGGTCGGCGGGGCGCCGGGCCTCGTCCTGGTAGTCGGTGATCAGGTTGATCAGACCCGGGGTCGCCTCCAGGTCGGCGAGGTCGAGGAAGGGGTGGAAGAACCGGTGCAGGCCCGGTGCCTCCAGGTCCCAGTCCACCGCCAGCACCCGGTACCCGTTGGCCGCCAGGATCCAGGCGCAGTTGGCCAGCGCCATGGTCCGTCCGGTGCCGCCCTTGTACGAGTAGAACGTGACGACGGTCCCGTTGCGGTTCTCAGTCATCTGATGAGCCCTCCGCCTTATCA
Organism: Streptomyces xanthochromogenes; assembly: GCF_014650455.1. Taxonomy (GTDB): domain Bacteria; phylum Actinomycetota; class Actinomycetes; order Streptomycetales; family Streptomycetaceae; genus Streptomyces; species Streptomyces xanthochromogenes. Next base: position 317,366 of record NZ_BMUZ01000009.1, read on the forward strand.
CCGTGGTTCTTGTCCTGGTCCGTGCTCTGACCGCGGCCGCTGGGGCCACCCGCGCCGTAGCCGATGCCGCTGGGCAGGACCCGGGGCATCGGCCCACCGCTTCCGGGCGGTGGGTAGGTCGGCGCGTTGGCCTCGTAGTGTTTGACCGCCGCCTTCACGGCCCCCGGGATCGCCTTGCTGAAGGCTTCCAGTGTGGGCAGTCCGGCGCTCGGTGTGCGGTGTCCGTCGCTCTCGTCGACCCGGGCGGCGAGTGCGGCGTCGGTGTGCTGCGACAGCTCCTCGTTGCGCGCGTGGGTTTCGGCGTCGGCCACGTTGCCGGGGACCATGACGCTGATCCAGGGCCGACGGGTGGCCCCCAGCTGGTCGAGGAGTTCGCGGCGGCGCCGGGCGTCGAGGGCCCAGCGGTCGAGCAGCAGCAGACCGGGCCCGGGCGGGCCCGAGGCGAGGAGCCGCTGCGGCTCGGCCTCGAAGTCGCTGAGGTGCACGGTGTAGTTCAGGTTGCGTACGACGTCGACGGTGTGGTCGGCGAGCGGTCTGGAGGACGCCGGGTGGTACGGGTTCCAGTCCAGGGCCTCGGTTCCGTAGCAGTCCGGGCTGCGTCCGGTGGGGAGACTGGAGCGCGAGCAGGCGAGGACGGAGACCTCCATTTCACGGGCCGGGCCGCCGGTCGGGCCGAAGGCGGGCGGCACCTTGGCGTAGTCCTGGTGCGGGTCGCCGTGCTCCAGCTGGGCCTGCTGGGCCACGTTCACGATGCGTTTGGCCAGCCGGTAGACGGCGCGTTCGTACTGGTCGCGCAGGTAGTTGAGCTTGATGAGCCCGTAGAAGCCCTCGTCGGCGTACTCGTCACCGAAGGTGGCGTGGTTGAACTGGAGCCGCTCGGCGGGCTGCGGCAGCTGCCGCGTCGGTACGGGCACCCACAGCGCGGGCACGATGCCGGTGACGGGGTTGCTGTTGTTGTTGCTGTGGCGGGTGTTCTGCGAGGCGGCCCGGCTGGAGAAGGCGAACCACTCCCGGCCGCACTGTTCGCTGAGGAAATAGCGCGGTGAATAGAGCGGTACGAACACCTTGCAGTAGGCCAGCGCCTCCGAAAGGCGTTCCTGCCAGCCCTCACCGGGCTGCATCTGCTGATCCATGAAGCCGGCGCTGCCGGCCGGGAGGGGCGTCAGCTGCATCACATGGGCGCAGAGGTCCCGGAAGAACCGCTGGACCCACAGGTTGGGGTCCTTGTCCTTGGGGTCGCTCTTCGGCGTGTGCGCGTAGCTGAGGAAGAAGTATGGCTTCTGCTCGTCTCCCCCGGCCCCCACTGATCCCTGCACCACTGTCTCCCCCGGTCCAAGTGGATGGGACCTCAGTGTAGGAACGGAGGATTCTCCGGCGGAACAGAACGAACAAACCCATGAGGAGATCCACTCACCGAGTTTCGATCAGATCATGACCGAAATCATGCGGAGCCCGGTGAGTGGATCAATCAATGGGAGGGAGAATTCGCTCAATTCGCAGGTGAATTCACTCGGCGCCGCCTTCGACGCGGGCCTTCCAGGCGGCGCGATGGCGCCGGGCGGAGTCCTGCGCCGCGGTGAGCGCGGCCGGAGAGACGGCCTCGCCCCGCCACCCCGAGACGGTCTCGCCCATGCGTCCGACGAACCGTTGCCCCAGGTCGGTGAGGGATGCCGAGCCGAGCAGCACGTCGACGGCCTCCGCCGTCTGCTGCCGCCAGCGCGCGAACTCCGCCTCGGCCAGAGCCCGTTCGGGTCCCGTGCCCGCCGTTTCACGGCGCACCCGCCAGAAGTCGGTCACCGCGATGTGGGCGTACGTTCCCTGGAGCAAGCCACCGATCGGGCGCGGATCGGCGCGCCAGGGGGCGTAGTAGCGGTCGCGGTCGGCCTTGTCGTAGAGGTCGACCGCGTCGAGGACCGCGGCGAGCTTCACATGCTGGAACTCGTGGACGATCAGCAGGGCGAGCTGTTCGGGCGAGGCGGGACGGGCCACCCCGATCGCACCCCAGGCGTCCTTGCAGGCGGCGCTGACGTCGCTGCCGTCCGGGGCGTGCAGAGGTGTGATCAGCCGCAGTCCCGCGGCCACGCCGTCGGCGTAGGCGGGCAGTTCGCGCCGGATCAGGGACCAGGCGCCGGTCAGGTCCTCGGACCACAGCTTGGCCTCGTCGGCCGCGAGCCGTGCCGCGACGGGCCATTCGTGGCAGTCGCGCAGCGGGTCGGTGTCCTCGATGGCCACGCTCCACCCCTCGCCCGCGAAGAGGCGTACGGGGTGCCAGTGCGGGGTCAGGCCGTCCATGCCCTCGTGCCATCCGATGTCGAGCCCGCGCGCACCGGCCCGCACGGTGAACCCCTCGGCGCCCGCGGTCACTTCGGCGTGGCCGGCCGAGCTGTCGAGCCGTACGGTGCCGAGTCCGGGCAGCCGCAGCATGCCGTCGCGCAGCGGCACCGTGACCGTGCGGTCGAGGCGGGCTCGCAGCGTGGTGGCGGCCGCGATCTCGGCGAGGCCCGCGGCGGGCGCCACCCGGCCTTCGAGCACGCCCAGCGCCCACGGTCGGGTGTAGGGGTGCACGAGGACACCGGCGAGTTCGTCGGGCACCTCCGCGTCGAGCTGGGTCAACAGGTCCCAGGCGGCGGCGCCTTCGCGGTCGGACAGGGCGATGCGCTGCTCGCTGACGGCGGCGAGCAGTTCCTGGTTGATGTCCAGCTGGGCTGCCGCGAGACGAGTCACGGTGTCGGCCCCGCCGAATCCGGTGGCCAGCTCCTCGAAGTCGGCCTGCTCCAGAGGCAGTTCGGTGGACGATGCCTTCGGCGCGGGCACTTCCGCCTCACGGTCGCGGATGGTGGTGACCAGGGACAGCAGGTCGGGGCAGAACACCGAGGGGTTGTCGAACTCGCTGCCGTCGCTGCGGTAGCGATGGGCGTAGAGGCCGCCGCCGCAGGACTGGACGACCGGGCAGTCGCGGCACTGCCGGCAGAGCTGCTCGATGCCCTGCTGGCGGGCGAGCATGCCGGGGTGCTGGAGTACGTCGTCGAGCGAGTGCGTGAAGACGTCCATGCCGGTGGCCGGTGCCCCGTCATAGGACGTTTTGAGACTGTCCGCCTGCTCGAAGGTGCCGTCGGTCTCGATCACGACCAGGTCGGCGGGGGCGAGCCCCAGCGATTCGGTGAGGCTGCTCTCGCCGCGCAGGGTGCGCAGCACCGAGTCGAAGATGCGGACCGGGACGGGGCGGCCCGCCGCGTCCCAGCGGCGGTAGATCGCGTCGAGCCAGTCGGCGTAGGGGGTGGCCGCGCCGCCGGGGCGGGGCGGCGGCGTGTCCCAAGTGGCGTGCGGCAGAAGGAAGTCGATGCGCGGGGGCGACAGCTCCACCAGGGCGTCGTAGACCGCGACCGGGTCGTTCTCGACGTCGATGGTGCAGAGCAGTCCGGCGAACAGGCGCCGGTAGCGCGGGCGTTGGAGGAGTTCGACCGCCCGGATGACCTTGGCATGGCTGCTGCGGCCGTCCGCGTAGCGGCGGTGGCGGTCGTTGGAGACCTTGTCGCCGTCGAGGGAGACGCCGACCTTGATGCCGAGTTCCAGGAAGAGTTCGCAGAACGCCTCGTCGAGCAGCACGCCGTTGGTGTGCATGCGCAGATCCAGGGCACTCACTCCGTGCAGGGCCCGCCGGAGTTCCTCGGCGGCCCGGCGCAGTCGGTCGGGGCCGGCGAGCAGTGGCTCGCCGCCGTGCAGCACGACGTGGACGGTGGGGAGTCGATGGCGCCGGGCGTGCTCGGCGATACGGTTCGCCACCTGGGCGAGGATCTCCTCCGAGACGGCGCGGGGCCTGCCCCGCCAGCTGGTGTCCGCGTGTTCGTAGACGTAACAGTGATCGCACGCCAGGTCGCATCGGCTGTGCACCTTCAGCACGAATTGCGACAGGGCAGGCGGAATCGGCCGGTCCATGGGGTGAGTCGTTCCGCCCGTCAGAGCGCCGACTGGAAGGCGGACGCGGCGGGAACCGTGGGGCTCCCGTACGCCGCCATCACCCGGGTGAGGTTCGCCGGCGCACGGCCGGCGCCCTGCGCCGCCGCCCGCCGCACCAGGGGGAGCCACGGGAGGGCCGGCCTGTGGAGGGCGGGGCCGGGCCGTACGGCCGCCGAGACGAGAGCGTCCACGTGAGCGCCTTTCGGATCGTAGCGCCGTGTCTCGCAGCGGAGTCTTTCCGGATCACTGCGCAAACAGGCTCATGGAGAACGTTGCATGGGCTTTTGGTACGTCGTGCAATGCGGCCGCACGCCGTGCCCATGTGCGCTCATGCGCCACGAGCGACTGGTCCGACCACTGCAGCCTCCCCGGGACACCACAACTGCCTTGGCCCGTGCCCAGGTTCGGCGTTGACGCGGAATCCACTCGCACGAGTGGTTTCGTCCCGGGCGGACTCCGCTTTTCGTCGCCCCCCGGAGACGAGAGAGTCGACGATGCCAGCCTCCACCCGACCACGCCTCCATTACCAGACACCAGGCCAAAATCGTCCAGAAGGCGATGCCGAACCGATCACGGTCCACCATCAAAGCTAACAGGCCCCGCAGGAAAGGCCGTTGGGGGGCTCATTGCCCCAACGGGCCTCAGTGCTCGAACGGTACGGAGACGGCCATGGTCATGGACACCGGCTCCGGTCCCGCATTGCGGTACGTGTGTGCGGCGCCGGCCTCGAAGGAGGCCGAATGGCCTGCGGGGATGACGTAGTCGACGCCGTCCACGGCGAGCGTGAGCGTGCCTTCGGTGACGTGGACCAGCTCGACGGTGCCCGTCGGATGCGGGTCGGAGTTGCTGCCGTCGCCCGGCATCAGGTGCCAGTGCCACATCTCCAGGGGCCCCGGCGCCTCGGTACCGGCGAGGAGCGTGTTGTAGCTCCCCCGCTCGGTGGACCAGAGCCGGACGGCCTGGTCGGGCGGGACGATGCGCACCTTGGGGCCGCTCTCGTAGTCGAGCAGCGTGGTGATGCTCACGCCGAGCGCGTCACCGATCTTCACCACGGTGCCCACGCTGGGGTTGGTCCGGGCCTGCTCGATCTGGATGAGCATGCCGCGGCTGACGCCGGCCCGGGTCGCGAGCGCGTCGAGGGTGAAGCCGCGTTCGGTGCGCCAGCGCTTGACGTTGCGGGCCAGTGACTGGGTCAGCAGTTCGAGGTCCGACACATTCCGTCCATGAGGTGGGCCCCGGAGGGCCATCCAATATATTCAATGACAGGGTTCAATACAGTGCACTATCGTGTGGTGCACCCTACTGATCTACCGTGTCACTGCACTGTACTGCGAGGCCTGCCATGACAGCACTGTTCGCCCTGGCCGCCAGCCTCCTGTGGGGTCTGGCCGACTTCGGCGGCGGGCTGCTCACCCGGCGGATGCCCGCCCTGACCGTCGTGGTCGCCTCCCAGACGGTGGCCGTGGTGGTCCTCGGCACGGTCGTGATGGCCACCGGTGGCTGGCACGAGGCCGGCCCGCAGCTCTGGTTCGCGGTGGCGGCGGGAGCCGTGGGACCGGTCGCCATGCTCAGCTTCTACAAGGCCCTCGCGCTCGGCCCCATGGGCGTCGTCTCCCCGCTCGGCTCCCTGGGCGTCACGGTGCCCGTCGGGGTCGGGCTCGTCCTCGGCGAGCGGCCGGGGGTGCTGCAGTTCGCCGGGATCGCGGTGGCCGTGATCGGCATCCTGCTCGCGGGCGGGCCGGAGTTCCGCGGCGCCGCGGTGCGCCGCCGGGCCGTGCTGCTCACCCTGCTGGCGGCCTTCGGCTTCGGCGCGGTCATGGCGCTCATCTCGGAGGCGTCCACCACGGTGACCGGCCTCTTCCTCGCGCTCTTCGTGCAGCGCGTGACCAACGTCGCGGTCGGCGGCACCGCCCTGTTCGTCTCGGTGCGGCGCGGTGCCCGGGCGCTGCCCGAGGAGGGCGGACTGCGCGCGGTGCGGCTCGCGCTGCCCGCGCTCGCCTTCGTCGGCCTCGCCGACGTGGCCGCGAACGGAACGTACGCGATCGCCGCCCAGCACGGCCCGGTCACCATCGCGGCGGTGCTCGCCTCGCTCTACCCGGTGGTCACCGCGCTCGCCGCGCGCGGCGTCCTCAAGGAGCGGCTGCGGGCGGTACAGGCGGCGGGCGCGGGTCTCGCGCTGGTCGGCACGGTCCTGCTGGCGAGCGGCTGATCAGGCCTCTTCGGGCTCCAGCTCGGGCCCCAACTCCGCGATGGCGAGCAGCTGTTCGGGGGTGACGCCCTCCGGGATCGGCACCGGCGCGGGCGTGCGCAGCGGCGGCTGCCAGCCCTTCTCCTCGTCCCAGGTCCGTACGACGCGGGCCGGCGCCCCGGCCACCACCGCGTGGTCGGGCACCTCGCCGCGTACCACCGCACCCGCCGCCACGACCACGTTCCGGCCGAGCCGGGCGCCGGGCAGCACCACGGCTCCGGTGCCCAGCCAGCAGCCCGGGCCGATCTCCACCGGCTCCATGCGCGGCCACTGCTTGCCCACGGGCTGGCGCGGATCGTCGTAGCTGTGGTTGGTCGAGGTGATGTAGACGTACGGGCCGCAGTACGTGTCCGAGCCGATGCTGACCGTCGTGTCGGCGATGACGTGGCTGCCCCTGCCCAGTACGACTCCGTTGCCCAGGGTCAGGATGGGCTCCGCGCCGAGGTCGAGGCCCGGCATCATCCCGGCGGTGAGGGTGACCTGTTCGCCGATGATGCAGTGGTCGCCCAGCTCGATCCAGGGCTCACCGAAGACGGTGCCCTGCGGGAAGGCGAGGCGGGTGCCGACGCCGATCCGGCGGAAGCGCAGCCGCCCGGGGTGCGCGGCGGTGACCGCGCCCGCCTCCCTCACCACGGCCCAGCCGGCGTGCACCGCCCGGGAGGCGATGCGGCGCCGCCAGGCGGTCAGCGACGAGAACGTGTTTCTGTTCTTGGGCACCCGCTCACGGTACTCATCGCCGGCCCGGGCGATCAGGGCCGACGCCTGTGATCTTCCGCTCAGCGCGGGACCACGGCCACCAGCGCAAGGGGACGGCCGGTCAGCCGCCGTGCGCCTTGCGGTGGTCCTCGGCCAGGCCCAGATACATCAGGGCGTTGACCTTGATGCCCTCGCGCTCCTCGTCGGTCAGCTCGCGGCGGATCTTCGCCGGCACCCCCGCGACCAGCGATCCCGGCGGCACGACCATGCCCTGCGGCACCAGGGCGTGTGCCGCGATGAGCGAACCCGCCCCGATCCGGGCGCCGTTGAGGACGGTGGCGCCCATGCCGACCAGCACGTCGTCCTCGACGGTGCAGCCGTGCAGCACCGCGTTGTGCCCGACGGTGACCCGCTCGCCCAACGTGACGGGGAAGCCCGGGTCCACGTGCACCGTGCAGTTGTCCTGGATGTTGCTCTCGGCACCGATCACGATCGGCCCGCAGTCGGCCCGCAGGACCGCGTGGTACCAGACGCTCGCCCGCGCGCCCAGGGTCACCTCGCCGAGCACCACCGACGTGGGTGCGGTGAATGCGGTCGGGGCGATCTCGGGCGTCTTTCCGCCCACTGCCACGACCAACGCCTGCTCTGCCATGCGCCACTCCTTGAACGGATTCCCACGGGGGTACGGATCCATCGCGCCGGGGGTCACGCTAAGCGACCGCGCCTCGGCCCGCGCGGCCGGGGGCCCGCTTACGATCACGCGATGGCACTCTTCCGGATCGACCGCCGCACCCCGCTCACCCCCGCCGAGGCCTGGCGACGGCTCACCGACTGGGAACGGCACGCCCAGGGCGTGCCGTTGACCCGGATCGTCGTGGAGACCCCGCCGCCGAGCGGCCCGGGCACGGTCTTCGTGGCCCGCACCGGGCTCGGCCCGCTGGGCTTCGACGACCGGATGGAGATCACCCGCTGGGAGCCGCCGGCCGGGGACGCCCCGGGCGTGTGCCGCCTGGAGAAGCGGGGCCGGGCGATCACGGGCTGGGCCGAGATCGAGGTGGGCACGGCCGGGAAGGACCGGGACGCGAAGGCCTCGTCGGGGGAAGGCGCGCCCCGGGGAGGCGCGTCCGGCGGTGGGACGTATCTGGTCTGGCGTGAGGACCTGCGCGTACGTGGACTGCCGCGCGCCCTCGACCCGTTGACGGCTCGCGCGGGACGGCTCCTGTTCGGGCACGCCATGAGCGTGCTCCTGAGGGACCGGACGCGCTGACCGGCCGCTCCCGCCCCCGGCGGGATCAGGCCCCGGCGGTGATCAGTCCCCGGCGGGCACGTTCTCCGGAGCGGAGTTCGCCGCCTCGGCCTCGGCCATGGACTTCTTCGCGCGGTTCTTGACGACCAGCATCGACGCGACGCCGATGAGCAGCGCCGCCACCAGGCCGAGGTAGGAGAAGTTCTTCAGCCAGGACTCGGCGACGATGCCGAGGTAGTAGATGACGGCCGTGGTGCCGCCCGCCCAACAGATGCCGCCCAGCACGTTGGCGATGAGGAACTTCCAGTACGGCATGTGCAGGACACCGGCGAGCGGGCCCGCGAAGATGCGGAGCAGCGCGATGAAACGGCCGAAGAAGACGGCCCACATGCCCCACTTCTGGAAGGACCGCTCGGCCATCGCGACATGGCCCTCGCTGAAGTGCTTGGGGAACTTGCCGCCGAGCCAGGCGAGCAGCGGCCTGCCGCCCTTGCGCCCGATCGCGTAGCCGATGGAGTCGCCGATGACCGCGCCGGCCGTGGCGCAGGCGCCGAGCACGACGGGGTTGATGTGCCCCTGTTGGGAGGCGAGCAGTGCCGAACTGACCAGGACGATCTCGCCGGGCAGCGGGATGCCGAGGCTTTCGACCCCGATGACCAGTGCCACCAGAAGATAGACACTGACGGCGGGGATGTTCTCCAGCCACTCCTGGATGTGCAACGCCGCATTCCTCCCGCTCGCCCCGGCCGGAGCCCGGCATGCGCCCCCCTGGCGCACGCCGGGAAGCCTACCCGCTCAGGTCCGGCGGCCGGCCGGCCGCGATCCGACCCGGCCATGGCCCACCAGGCGCACCTCGCCGGCCGAGACGCCCACGCTCACCTCGCGCGTTCCGGTGCCGAGCACCCAGCCGTGCCGGTTCCCGTCCCACGAGGAGAGCGAGCGCCGCGAGATGTTCACGGTCACCTCCTGGGCCCGACCCGGTTCGAGCCGCAGCCTCCGGTAGCCGGCCAGGGCGCGGCGGGGCTGGTCGAGGCGGAGGTCGGGCGAGGGACCGAGGTAGACCTGGGCGACGGTGATGCCGGTCCGGGCGCCGGTGTTGCGCACAGTGAACCGGACCGCGAGGCCGTCCCCGTCCGGCCGCACGCTCAGGTCCGTGTAGGCGAAGGAGGTGTAGGAGAGCCCGTGCCCGAACGGGAACAGCGGGGCCACTCCCTCGGCCTCGTACCAGCGGTAGCCGAGGTGGACGCCCTCGGAGTACTCCTCGGTGCCGTCCACGCCGGGGTAGCGGCGCGGGTTGCCCGCCATGGGGTGGCGGTCCTCGGCCGCCGGGAAGGTCTGGGTGAGCCGGCCGCCGGGGTCGCAGTCCCCGAACAGGACGGCCGCGGTGGCCTCGGCGCCCTCCTGGCCCGGGTAGTACATCTGCAGGACGGCACCGACACGGCTCAGCCACGGCATGGTGGTGCACGAGGACGTGTTGAGCACCACCGCGGTGCGGGAGTTGGCGGCGGCGACCGCTTCGATCAGCTCGTTCTGGTGGCCCGGCAGGGCGAGTCCGGTGCGGTCCGCGCCCTCGGTGGCGTCCTCGTACGCGAACAGCACCACGCTGTCGGCCGCGCGGGCCGCGCGCACCGCCTCGGCGACGTCCGCGGCGCGGGTGGTGCCGGTGGTGCGACGCAGCCGGAACAGCTGGCCCCGGTCGCGGCCCTTGGCGGTGATGGCGAGCCGATGGTCCCCGGCGGCGAGCCGCAGCGGGCTGCTGCGCCGGACCGCGAGCCCGTCGGGCGCGGTGCTGACGAGACCGCCCGCGAAGAGTTCACCGAGGCCGGGGGCGGGCGGAAAGAGGTCGGTGCCGTCGAGCAGCACCTTGGGGCGGTCCCCCGAGTAGTGGATGACGAAGGTCCACTCGTCGGCGTCGGCCACGGTGAGCGTGCCGTCGTACGTCCAGGTGGCACCGGGCTCGACGTGCTGGGCCTCGAAGTCGGCGCCCGGTGAGGTGTCGGGCAGCGGCTTGCCGAAGAGGTCCTCGCCGAGCGCGTAACCGATGCGGGCGCCGTCCCCGGCCCGGGCACGCAGCGCCTCCAGCGGGCTCTGGGCGTGGTCGGGCACGACGTGCGCGCTGCCGCCGCCGCTGACGAACGGGATGCTTCCGGTGGGGCCGACGACCGCGATGGAGCGGGCGGCGCTGCCGGTCAGGGGCAGGGTGGCGTGCCGGTTGTGCAGCAGGGTGGCGCCGGCCCGGGCGACCTTGAGCGCGGTGCGCGCCCCGCGCCGGGCGTCGCGGCCCGGGCGGGCGGGAGCGCTGCCGTCGAGCAGTGAGAAGCGGTCCATGACGGTCAGGACCCGGCGCACCGCCCGGTCGACCAGGGCCTGCGGAACGCTGCCGTCGCGCACGGCGTCCTTCAGGGCGTCGGCGAAGTAGTCGCCGCCGGGCATCTCCATGTCGAGCCCGGCGGAGAGGGCGGCAGCCGTGCTGTGGGCGGCGAACCAGTCGGTCATCACCCAGCCTTCGAAGCCCCAGTCGCCCCGCAGGATGTCGCCGAGAATTGGCTTGTTCTCGCAGGCGAAGGTCCCGTTGACCTTGTTGTACGCGCCCATCACCGCGCCCGCTCCGGCGCCGACGGCCGCCTCGAAGCCGCGCAGTTCGAGCTCGCGCAGGGGCTGTTCGGCGATCCGGACATCGACGGTCATGCGGTCCTTCTCCTGGTTGTTCAGGGCGAAGTGCTTGACGGTGGCGATGAGCCCCTGGCTCTGGATGCCGCGGATCTCCTCGGCGACGAGGTCGGCGCTGAGCAGCGGGTCCTCGGAGAACGTCTCGTAGTTGCGCCCGGCGTACGGGGTCCTGATGAGGTTGACCATGGGCGACAGCAGAACGTCCTGGCCGAGCGCGCGGCCCTCGCGGCCGATGACCTCGCCGTACTCGCGGGCGAGCCCGGGGTCGAAGGCCGAGGCGAGCAGGACCGGCGCGGGCAGGGCGGTCGCGTGCGCGGTGACGCGGACGCCGGCCGGTCCGTCGGCGAGTCTGAGCGGAGGGATGCCGAGCCGGGGCACGCCGGGCACGTACCCGGCCTGGCCGAGGCCCGCCGGATCGTCGGCGCCGTGCAGCAGGCCGATCTTCTCGTCCAGGGTCAGGCGCGCGAGGAGGTCCTCCACCCTGCGCGAGGCCGGGGCCGTGGCGAGCGCGCGGGCGGGGGCGGCGAGGGTGCCGGTGGCGGCGGCCGCGACCATGGCGGCGCCGCCGAGCAGACGCAGTGCTGACCTTCGGGAAACGGTGTCGGACATGGACCGTCACTCCTTTGTGTGCGGGCACGACGTGGTGGACCGCGGCACAGCAGGCGGCGGGCCGACGTTCGAGGTGTGAACGCACTATGCGGCACGACCGAGTTGACAACCCGTCAGGCGCCACGAGGCGCCGGGAAACGTAGGACCGTCCGGCGGAAGAGTCAATGCGGGCGAGCGGTCGGCTTTCGGGACGTGGAGAAGGCGCCCCGGCCGGAGCCGGGACGCCTTCGGGTTCCGTAGCCTGCGCTCGGCGGGGTCAGGAGTTGGGGCGCAGGGTCCAGACGACCGTCATCTCACCGGTCACGGCGTCGTCCGCGCGCTGGATCTCGATGTGGACCGGGAACTCGGGGCGCTGCCCCGCGTCCAGCTCGGCCACCACCTCGGCGATCGGGCGCCCCAGCGTGGCGGTCGCGGTGACGACGCCCTTGGCGAGCTTCTTGTAGCCGATCTCCGCCTTCACGGCGAGCGGCACGGCGCGGTGCATCTGGTCGCCGAAGGCGGCGATGACGATCGCGCCACTGGCCGACTCGGCGAGGGTGAACATGGCTCCGGCGTGCGGTCCGCCCACGTGGTTGTGGTAGTCGGCCTGGTCCGGAAGACGCACCACGGCGCGCTCGGGGGTGGTCTCCAGGAACTCCAGGTTCAGGGTGCGGGCCATGGGAACGGTCGCGGTGAGCATCTCGCCCACGGACATCTGATCAGCGCTCATGGCAGCAGATGTTACCCATGGGTAGCGAGCGTTGGCCATCCCTCGCGGAGGCGGCCCGCGAACAGGAGTGCGGGGGCGGCCGTAGCAGGAGCGGGGGTACACCTCTATGGTTACTGGCCATGTGGCCAGGACAGCAGCCGCCCGGGGGCGAGCAGAACCCGCAGGATCCGAATCAGAACCCGTACCAGCAGCCGGGGTACCAGCAGCCGAACCCGTATCAGCAGCCGGGGCAGCAGCAGCCGAATCCCTATCAGCAGCCGGGGCAGCAGCAGCCGGCACAGCCCGGGTACCCGCCGCAGGGCTACCAGACGCCCAACCCGTACCAGCAGCCGACGGTTCCGCAGTACCCGGTGGGCGCACCGCCCGGACCGCCGCAGCCGCCGCAGAACAATGACAAGAAGAAGACCACGATCATCGCCATCGTGGCGGCCACCGCCGTGGTCGTGGCTGCCGCCGTGACCGGCTTCGTGGTCCTCAAGGACGACGGCAAGAGCAGCAGCGAGGCCGACGGCAAGAGCACGAAGTCGCCGTCCGCCGCGGGCTCCGGTTCGGCCGCGCCCTCCTCGCCCGCCGCCAACCCGCGTGGCGCCGGCACCGACGTCAAGCCGGTCATCGCGGGCTGGAAGGTCGTGGTGAACCCCACCCGCGGCGACGCCTTCGACGTGCCGCCGGACTGGGAGGTCGACAGCCCGGGCATGAGCGTGGGCTGGTCCGACAAGGCCGACAAGAACGGCTTCGGCGGCATGATGATGTCCTCCCCCGCCTACCTCAAGTCCAAGTGGTGCACCACCAAGGACAGCAGCGGCCGCGACCAGAACACCTCGCTCGCGAGCGTCGGCACCAAGGGCGCCAACGGCGCGAAGTCCACCGGCGACGCGGCCGAGCAGGCCGACGACTGGCTGTACTACGCCTACACCCAGCCGGACAAGGACCACATCACCTCCGAAAAGCCGGTCCCGTTCACCACCAAGTCCGGTCTCCAGGGCAGTGTGGTGCGCGCCAAGACCACGGGGGTGAAGAAGACCGACAAGTGCTCCACCGAGGGCCAGTCCGTGCTGTTCGGCTTCAAGACCGCCAAGGGCGACCTCGCCGCCTGGAGCCTCATCGCGAACACCGGCGTGCCCGGGGCGGTCGACGAGGACACCATTCAGAAGATCCTCACCACCATCCGCCTGGTGCCCGTCACCAGTCCCTGACACGCGGACGCGGGGTCCCTGACACGGGGACGCGGAAGCCCCCGACGCGGGACGGCGACAAATCGTTTGGCGTGCGGGGCCGGTGGCGGCGATAGTCCCGGGGTGACGTCCGCCGCCATCGCCCCGCCCGCCCGCCGCCCGTCGTGGGCCGGCCGGAACTACACCCTGCTGACCGCCGCCGCGGTCGTGACGAACCTGGGCAGCCAGGGCGCACTGATCGCGGCGGCGTTCGCGGTCCTGCAGTCCGGCGGGGGCGCGGGCGACGTGGGCCTGGTCGCGGCGGCGCGCACGGTGCCGCTGGTCCTCTTCCTGCTGATCGGTGGCGCGCTGGCCGACCGGCTGCCGCGCCACCGCGTGATGGTCGCCGCCAACACCCTCAACTTCCTTTCCCAGGGCGCCTTCGCGCTCCTGGTCCTGACCGGCGATCCCCGGCTCTGGCAGATGATGGCGCTCACCGCGCTCGGCGGCGTGGGCCAGGCGTTCTTCGGCCCGGCGTCCGAGGGCATGCTGATGTCCAGCGTGAGCGGCGCGGAGGCGGGCCGCGCGTTCGCGTCCTACCGGATGGCGATGCACGGCGCGGGCATCGGCGGGGCCGCGCTCGGCGGCGCCCTGATCGCCGTCCTCGGCGCGGGCTGGGTGCTCGCGATCGACGCGGCGGCCTTCGCCGTCGCGGGCGCGCTGCGGGCCTTCCTCGACGTGAGCCACATCCCGCCGCGCGAGGCGGGCGGCGGGATGATCTCCGATCTCCGCGAGGGCTGGCGGGAGTTCGTCTCCCGGCCGTGGCTGTGGTCGATCGTGGTGCAGTTCGCGGTGGTCAACGCGGTGGTCGCGGCGGCCGAGGCGGTGTACGGGCCGCTGGTGGCCCGCGACCGGCTGGGCGGGCCGGGGCCCTGGGGTCTCGCGCTCGCCGCGTTCGGGCTCGGCACGGTCCTCGGGGCGTTCCTGATGATGCGCTGGAAGCCGCGTCGGCTGCTGCTCGCGGGCAGCCTGTGCGTGTTCCCGCTCGCCCTGCCCTCGGCGGCGCTCGCCGTACCGCTGCCGGTGGGCGCGCTCGCGGCGGTCATGCTCCTGACCGGCGTCTCGATCGAGGTCTTCGGCGTCTCCTGGATGACCGCCCTCAACCAGGAGATCCCGGAGGACAAGCTCTCCCGCGTCTCCGCCTACGACTGGCTGGGCTCGATCGCGATGGTCCCGCTCGCCACCGCCCTCGCCGGACCCGCGCAGAGCGCGGTCGGACGCGCCGGCGCCCTGTGGGGCTGCTCGGCACTGGTCGTGCTGCTGACCGCGGCCGTGCTGTGCGTGCCGGACGTACGCCGGCTGACCCGGCGCACCGGGCCGGTGGCCTCGGGCGGGCCTGACGTGTCAGCCGATGCTGAAGGCGCCGTCGGGCGGCTCGGGTGAGGGCTGGGCGTCCGCGTCGTCGACGGGCTCCGCGTCCCCGATGAAGCGTCGCAGCGAGTCGCCGTGCTCGACCCGGGCCGGGAAGGCGTCCCCCGCGGTGCGCCGTGCGAGGGCCGCGACGTCCAGCGGCTGCGCGGAGGCGAGCAGCACCGCGTTGCCGAAGCGCCGCCCGCGCAGGACCGACGGCTCGGCGATCAGCGCCACCTCCGCGAACACCGCGCGGAACGTGGCGAGTTGGGACCGCAGAAAGGCGAAGGGCGCACCGTCCGCGAGGTTGGCGACGTAGATCCCACCGGGCTTGAGGACGCGCTGGACGATGCGCGCGTACTGGACGGAGGTCAGATGGGCCGGCACGCGGGAGCCGCCGAAGACGTCCGCGACCAGGAGGTCGGCCGATCCGGCCGGCGCCGCCCCGGCCCAGGCCCGGGCATCCGCGGCGTGGACGGCGATCCCGGTGGCGGAGCCCAACGGCAGGTGTTCACGCACGAGTTGGAGGAGCGCGCGGTCCGCGTCCACGACGACCTGGCTCGACCCGGGCCGGGTCGCCGCGACGTAGCGGGGCAGGGTGAGCGCCCCGCCGCCGAGGTGCAGCACGTCAAGGGGGACGCCGTCGCCGGCCGCGCAGTCCACGACATGGGCGAGCCGGCGTACGTACTCGAACTCGATGTAGGTGGGATCGTCCAGGTCCACGTACGACTGCGGGGCGCCGTCCACGGTCAGCAGCCAGGCGTGCCCGCGGTCGACGTCGGGCAGCAGTTTGGCGGTGCCCCCGTCGACCTCCCGGATGACGGGAATCGGCTCGGCACGCGGGTCGTCGTTCACCCTCCCATTGTGCGCCCCGCCGCCGCCTGCGGGCTGCCCGCCCCTAGGCCTCGCTCCACAGCGCCTTGACGGCCGCCGCGTGCGCGGCGGCCTGGGCGCGGCCCGCCCGGGCCGCGGGGGCGCGGCGTGCGGGGTCGAGGCTGTTGCGGCCGAAGGTCCGCTTCGCCGCCGCGTCGGGGGTGATCAGCGCGACCCTCGCACCGGCGGCGGTGAGCGCTGCCGCCTGGGCGGCGGGCGAATCGAGCGGGCCGCCGCCGGCCGGGGTCGGCGCGAGGATGACGACCCGGTCGCAGCCCGTCGCGAGGTGGGCGTTGCAGGTGGAGTGCAGCCCGCCGTCGATCCACTTGCGCCCCTCGATGGTGACCGGGGGCCACACCAACGGGACCGCGCAGCTCGCGGCGACCGCGTCGACGAGCGACACCCCGGCGTTCCGGTCGAAGACCCGGAACTCTCCGGTGTCCGCGGCGACCGCGGTGAGCTTCAGGGCCCGCTCGGGCCACTCGTGGGTGAGGAGCCGGCCGGCGATGACCGCACGCCGGTCCGCCTCGCTCGGGGTGTCGGCGGCGAGCGCCATCCGGCCCATCTTCGTCCCGTACTCCTCGGGGGTGCGGGAGGAGAGCACGGCCCGCGCGAAGCGGAAGATCTTCCCGGGGCCCAGATGTCCGGGTATCTCCCCTGCGGGCTGGGCGAGTTGGCGCTCGTACAGCTCGGCCAGCGTGGTGCGGCGCGCGCCGATGTTCGCGCCGACCACGGCGCCCGCGGAGCTCCCGACGACGAGGCGGGCGGCCGTCAGGTCCACGCCCGCCTCCGCGAGGCCGTGCAGGATGCCGATCTCCCAGCCCACCCCGGTGAGCCCGCCCGATCCGAGTACCAGTGCCGTGTCCGTCATGATCGCAGTGTGCCGGAACGCCAACGGCCCGCACCCCCCGGGGTGTTGGGGGATGCGGGCCGACCGGTCACAGCAGCGCGGCGACCGTTCCGGCGCCCACCGTGCGGCCGCCCTCACGGATCGCGAAGCCGAGACCCGGCTCCAGCGGCGTGTCGCGGCCCAGCTCCACGGTCATGGTGACCGTGTCACCGGGCCGCGCGACGGCGAGGTCGCCGAGGTCCACGTCACCGGCCACGTCCGCGGTGCGGATGTAGAACTGCGGCCGGTAGCCGGTCGTGATCGGCGTGGAGCGGCCACCCTCGCGCGTGGACAGGACGTACACCTGGGCGGTGAACCTCCGGCTCGGAGTGACGCTGCCCGGCTCGGCGACCACGTGGCCGCGGCGGACCGCGTCGCGTGGCACCCCGCGCAGGAGCAGCGCGACGTTGTCGCCGGCCTGCGCCGAGTCCATGGGCTTGCCGAAGGTCTCCAGGCCCGTGACCACCGACTCGACGTCCGCGCCCAGGAGTTGGACCCGGTCGCCGACGCACACGGTGCCGCGCTCCACGGCCCCGGTGACGACGGTGCCGCGGCCCGTGATGGTGAGCACGTTCTCCACCGGCAGCAGGAACGGCGCGTCCACATAGCGCTCGGGCATCGGCACATAGGTGTCGACCGCGTCGAGCAGCGCGCCGATCGCCTCGGTCCAACGGGGCTCGCCCTCAAGGGCCTTGAGGCCTGAGACCCGGACGACCGGCACGGTGTCTCCGCCGTATCCGTTAGCGGAGAGCAGTTCGCGCACCTCCAGCTCGACCAGATCGCTGAGCACGGCGCCTTCGCCGTCGTCGACGGCGTCGGCCTTGTTGAGCGCGACGACGATGTGGTCGACGCCCACCTGACGGGCCAGCAGGACGTGTTCGGCCGTCTGCGGCATGACCCCGTCGAGCGCGGAGACCACGAGGATGGCCCCGTCCAGCTGGGCGGCACCGGTGACCATGTTCTTGACGTAGTCGGCGTGGCCCGGCATGTCGACGTGCGCGTAGTGCCGGGTGTCGGTCTCGTACTCGACGTGCGCGATGTTGATGGTGATGCCGCGGGCGGCCTCCTCCGGGGCGCGGTCGATGCGGTCGAACGGCACGAAGGTGCCGGTGCCGCGCTCGGCGAGCACTTTGGTGATGGCGGCGGTCAGGGTGGTCTTGCCGTGGTCGACGTGACCCATGGTGCCGATGTTGAGGTGGGGCTTGGTGCGTACGTATGCCGTCTTGGGCATGGCTGTGTGTCCTCGCGTGGTCGCGGAGCGGTGCTTGGACCCCTGGAGCCGGCCGACCCTCCCCGTGTGGGGTCCGCCGGACTGTCCGGGAAGGGTCAGCTTCGGGCGCCGCCGAGGGACGCCACGGTCTCGACCGCGTCGGCCGCGACGAGGACGGCAGCCTTCGGCGCGTCCGCGACTGCGGACGGCGCTGCGAGGAAGGCGTACCTGGACATGCCGCCGATCATCCCTGGTGGTCCACGGCGCGTCGAATGGTTTTCCGCGAGGGGAAGTCGTGTCCGGCCGGGACGCGTGGGAGCTCCCCGTCGGGGTGCCCGGGCACTCCCTTACGGCGGCCGACCGCCCGGGTCGGTTAGTCTCCCTTGATGTTCGAGCCCGTTGCCCGACCGACGCCAGGTCTTGCCGCACGCTGCGGGAGAGCACTGCTCTCACCGTGGTCGCGGCTCGCGCTGCTCGTGGTGGTGCTCGCGGCCGCCGGGAGCGCGGTCCTGGTGCTCCAGCCACAGCGGCTGCTCGCCGACGGCTGGCCGCCCGCGATGGGCGGGGCCTGGGCAGTGGTCCTCTTCGCGGTGGCGTACGGGCTGTGCACGGCGGCGTTCGTGCCGCGCCCGATCCTCAATCTGGCCGCCGGCGCCCTGTTCGCGACCCCCGCCGGGTTCGTGTCGTCGCTCGCGGGCACGGTCCTGGGCGCGGGCATCGCGTTCGGGCTCGGCCGGGTGCTCGGGCAGGAGGCGCTGCGGCCTCTGGTGCGGGGGCGCTGGCTGAAGGCCGCGGACGGTCAGCTGTCGCGGCACGGGTTCCGTTCGATGATGGCGATCCGTCTGTTCCCCGGCGTGCCGTTCGCCGCCGCCAACTACTGCGCGGCGGTCTCGCGCATGGGCTGGGCCCCGTTCCTGCTGGCCACGGGCCTCGGCTCGGTGCCCAACACCCTCGCGTACGTCGTCGCCGGCGGCAGCGCCTCCTCCCCGACCTCCCCCGCGTTCCTGATCGCGATGGGCTTCATCGTGCTGAGCGGGGCCGGGGCCGCGGTGGTGGCCTGGCGCAAGCGGGGCGGGCTGCGCAGGCGCTAGCGCCGGGCGGCCGGGCGGGGAGGCCCCGGAAGGGGGCCGCTTCCCGTAGGCCGCCCCGCGTCAACCATCCGTTCACCCGGGCCCGTTACCGTGCCGCTCGATCCGCGCAAGATCACCGGTGTGGCCCGCGGCCGCCCCGGCGCTCCGGCCGGTCCCCGTCGTGCCGAACGGCCGTGGCCCCGACCCCCCTTGGATGGCGCAGCAACCCATGTCTTGGTTCGAATCGTTCATACTCGGGCTCGTCCAGGGTCTTACGGAGTTCCTGCCCATCTCCTCCAGCGCGCACCTGCGGCTGACCGCGGCCTTCGCCGGGTGGCAGGATCCGGGCCCGGCGTTCACGGCGATCACACAGATCGGCACCGAGACGGCCGTCCTCATCTACTTCCGCTCCGACATCGCGCGGATCGTCTCGGCCTGGTTCCGCTCCCTCACCGACCGTTCGCTGCGCGACGACCACGACGCCAAGATGGGCTGGCTCGTCATCGTCGGCTCGATCCCGATCGGAGTGCTCGGCATCGTCCTGAAGCACCAGATCGACACGTCCTTCCGCGATCTGCGCGTGATCGCCACCACCCTGGTCGTGATGGGCGTCGTCCTCGGCATCGCCGACCGGCTCGCGGCCCGCGACGAGTGCGGCGGACGGCACCGCGCCGCCAAGGAGCGCAAGTCGCTGCGGGAACTCGGCACCAAGGACGGGCTGATCTTCGGCATCTGCCAGGCCATGGCCCTCATCCCGGGAGTCTCCCGCTCCGGCGCCACCATCAGCGGCGGCCTGCTCATGGGCTACACCCGCGAGGCGGCGGCCCGTTACTCGTTCCTGCTCGCCGTCCCGGCCGTGCTGGCCTCCGGGGTCTTCGAGCTGAAGGACGCGGGCGGTCCGGGCCAGGCACCGATGCTCCCCACCCTCTTCGCCGCGGTCATCGCCTTCGCGGTGGGCTACGCGGTCATCGCCTGGTTCATGAAGTTCATCTCCAGCAAGAGCTTCATGCCGTTCGTCGTCTACCGCATCGTGCTCGGCATCGCCCTGTTCGCCCTCATCGCGGCCGGCAGCCTGAGCCCGGACGCGGGCGGGGGGCTGTGACCCGGCGTCCGAAGCCGGACCGGCCTCCGGCACGCCTCCGGGGCGGCAGCCGGAGTCTCCAGGCCTCCGACTCGGCTTCGGGGGGCGGGGGCTCGGCGGATCTCCGACTCGGCTTGCGGGGGCGGTGGTTGAGGGAGCCTCAGTCCTCGGACGCCTCCGGGCCCTCCCCCTTGGCCTCCTCCGCGCGCAGCGCCAGGTCCTGGAGCACATCGGCCGACGACACGTCCTGCCCGCCGGAGTCGTGGACCTGGGCGAGGGCGACGAACGCCAGGCTGAAGGCCGCCACGAGCTGACGAATGGCCCCGCCGACCTCCCTCGCCACCAGAGTGGCCATCTCCTGCGGTGTCGCGTCGGCCGGGATCTCGATGCGCGGCATCGTCTCGTTGAGCAGGGCGGTGACGGTGCCGATCTCCGTGTCCCTTGGCCCTCGTTCGCCGTCCTGCTCGATGCGGCGGCGGTAGTCGCCGGCCTCCGTGAGAATGCCGATCACTCGCTTGAGAACCTCGCTCTGCTCCATTCCGCGAGGATAGGCGCCACCGCCTCACCGGGCGCGGGTCAACGCCCGCACCACTCCGTCCAGTTGTCCCGGCGTCCTGGGCGATGGCCGGATCCGGCTGTCCGGTTCCCGCTCTCCGGAGCAGCCCGCACCGGCCGCCGACTCCGCCCCAACTCCTCAATGTTGGCTGAGAGTTCCCACTCCGTGGCGTTGGGTCACCTCATGGCCGTAGGCTTGCCCCATGCCCCCGACTTCCGACCGCCGTTTCCTTCGCCCTGCCGACGTGGTGAATGCGGACATCCGCTCGCTGTGGGAGCAGTCCGACGGCCGCCTCTCGCCCGACGAGGAGGAGCGCTACCACTGGCTCCTGGTCGAATGGGCCGCCGCCGTACGGGCCGACACCGCCCAGGCAGCGTGACGTACGTCGCCCCAAACCTTCCGCAGCGTGTGACCTTGCCCACCCCGTACCGCTCCCACCTGGGGTTCGGCCGGATCGGCGGGGTCGTTCGCCCGACCTGACCCGTAGCCTGGTCATATGCCTACCTCCCCCGACCGGCCCGGCCCCGCGCCGTCCGACGCGGATGCCGCCAACGACGCCATCCGTGCGCTCGTCGACGGCGCGGACGGGCAGTGGCCCGCGGAGGAGTACGAGCGGCTGCTCGCCGACTGGGCGGCCGCGGTCGGCGAACCGGCCCCCCTCGCCGCGGGAACGCCCGCGAAGCCGCGCACCTGAACCAGGCCCCCCGAACCTGCCCCCCCCCCGAATTCCGGTTGCTGTGGCTCTCCTCACGGTGTTGAAGTGGCCGAATGCAGACCACCACCGCGCCGGACGGCGCCACCGACGACGCGCTGCTCACGTTCTTCGACCTCCAACTGCGCCAACAGGCCAGGCCCGACGGGCCGAGCGCCACGGTGGAGCGATCCGGCGGTGTCGTACGGCAGATAGGTCCCGGCCATGTGTGGAACGGCATCCTCTGGTCAGAGCTGACCGAGGCGGACGCGGACGCCGAAATCGCCGCGCAGGTACGGCACTTCGCCTCGCTCGGGCACGAGTGGGAGTGGAAGCTGTACGCCCATGACCGGCCGGCCGACCTCGGACAGCGCCTGCTGGCCGCCGGGTTGGAGGCCGAGCCCGCCGAGACCGTCATGGTCGCCCGCGTCGCCGACCTTCCCCACGACACCGAGCCCCCGGCCGGCATCACCCTGCGTCCGGTGACCGACGCGGCCGGGGTAGAACTGATGGCGCGGGTGCACGACCTGGCCTTCGACAACGGCTCCGCCCGCTTCGGCGAGCGCCTGCTCGCCCAGTTCGCCGAGGCACCGGACACCGTGACGGCGGTCGTCGCGATGGCCGGGGACGTTCCGGTGAGTTCGGCCCGCATGGACTTCCACCTCGGCACGGAGTTCGCCAGTCTCTGGGGCGGCGGCACCGCGCCCGAGTGGCGCGGCAGGGGCATCTACCGCGCCCTGATCGCCTATCGCGCCCGTATCGCCGCCGAGCGCGGCTACCGCTACCTCCAGGTCGACGCCTCCGACCAGAGCCGCCCCATCCTCCAGCGCCTGGGCTTCACCGCGCTGACGGTGACCACGCCGTACGTACTCCGCCCCTGACGCGGCCCGGCGCGCGCGGTGCCCGCCCCGGGGACGGGCGAGCGGCCTCAGCCCTGCCCGTCGAACACCCCGTGCCGCCCCGCCCCCGCCGCGAACCTCGCCGCGCCCTCGGCGGCCTCGCCCAGCGCGTGCGTGCCGTGCCGCACCTCGTTGAGCAGCGCTTCGGCTTCGCCGAGGCCCTCCTGTTCGAGCAGCGACATCCGGTCGTGGCGCATACAGGTCGCCGGGAAGGCGGCGATCTCCGCTGCGAGCTCCTCCGCCCGTGCACGGGCGGTGCCGCCCGGCACGACCCGGTCGGCCAGACCGATGGCGCGGGCCTCGGTCGCGTCCACCGGCCGCCCGGTGAGGATCAGGTCCATGGCGCGGCCCGCCCCGACCAGTCGCGGCAGCCGCACCGTCCCGCCGTCGATCAACGGCACGCCCCAGCGCCGGCAGAACACCCCGAACACGGCGTCCTCCTCCATCACCCGCAGATCGCACCAGAGCGCGAGTTCCAGGCCGCCCGCCACCGCGTGCCCGGCCACCGCCGCGATCACCGGCTTGGAGAGCCGGAGCCGGGTGGGCCCCATCGGCCCGTCGCCGTCCTCGGTCACCGTGTTGCCGCGTTCGGTGCCGATCGCCTTGAGGTCGGCGCCTGCGCAGAACGTGCCGCCCTCGCCCCAGAGCACCGCGACCGCGGCCTCCTCGTCCGCCTCGAAGGCGCGGAAGGCGTCGGCGAGCGCCCGGGCGGTGGGGCCGTCCACCGCGTTGCGCACGCCGGGCCGCGAAAGGATCACCGTGGTGACCGGGCCGCGCCGTTCGCTGCGTACCGCTGGAACCGTCTCGTCAGTCATGGCGCCAGCGGTAGCACGCGGCCCCAACCAGCCACAAGTGCGGGGCTCTTGGCGTTCGGGGCCCGCTGCCGGAGACTGACCCGATGACGCAGCGCGTGGATCTCGGGACCCTGCTCGACCGTTTGGCCATCGACGAACTCATCACCGGCTATGCCGCGGCCGTCGACGACGGGAACTGGACCGCCTACCGCGCCCTGTTCGCCGCCGACGGCCGCGCGGACTACCGCCCGGCGGGCGGCATCGAAGGGCCGGCCGAGGAGGTGGCGCACTGGCTCGAAGAGACCATGCGGCTCTTCCCGGTCCGCCAGCACCTGATCACCAACCGGCTGCTCACCCTCCAGGACCTCGGCGGCTATCCCGGCGACCGGGCCGAGCTGCGCGCCGACTACCTGAACCCCATGTGCTTCGGCGCGGACGGCGACGGCACCCCGCCCGCGCCCGGCTTCGAGTCCGGCGGGCGCTACGCCTTCTCGCTGGTCCGTACGGACACGGGGTGGCGGCTGCGGTCGGTGACCGTGCACGAGAAGTGGCGGCGGGTGTCGGGGGCGCTCGCCGGGGCATGAGCGACGGGAGGGACGCGCCGCGCGCCGGGCCATCTGCGCGCGCCGCCGGCTCTCCCGCACACTGGCAGGGCGGGAACACCACTGATCACGGGGGTGGGCAAGGAGGCGCGGTATGGGGATCCCGGTCGGCCGTCACGGTCCGCGCCCGAGCTCTGCCTGGTGGCGCGGCGCGGCCGCGTTGCTCGCCGGGGCGCTGCCCGCGCTCGCTTTTCCCGCGCCTTCGCTGTGGTGGTTCGCCTACCTCGCGCTCGTGCCGTTGCTCCTCCTGGTCCGCTCGGCGGTCAGCGTCCGGCGGGCCGCCCTCGACGGCTGGCTCGGCGGCACGGGGTTCATGCTCGCGGTGCACCACTGGCTCTTCCCGAGCCTCAACGTCTTCATCGTGGTCCTGGCCGCGCTGCTCGGGCTGTTGTGGGCGCCGTGGGGCGTCCTGGTCCGGTCCGTCATGGGAGGTGCACCCTCCGCGCCGCGGGCTCTCGCGGCGGTCGTGGTGGTGCCATCGGGCTGGCTCGCGGTGGAGCTGGTCCGGTCGTGGCAGGGGCTCGGCGGGCCGTGGGGGCTGCTCGGCGCGAGCCAGTGGGAGGTGACTCCGGCGCTGCGGCTGATGTCGGTGGGCGGGGTGTGGCTGGTGAGCCTGCTCGTGGTGGCGGTGAACACCGCCGTCGCCCTCGGTGTGGTGCTCCCGAGGATGCGTACCGCCATGGTCTCCGTGCTCGTGGTGTGCGCGCTCACCACAGGTGCCGTGTGGATGTGGGCTCCGCACATGGCACGCGACGGCCGACTCAAGGTCGCCGTGGTACAGCCGGGCGTGATCGAAAACGGCGACGCCCGGTTCGCCCGCAGCGAGGCACTGACCCGCTCGCTGGCGGGGCAGCACGTGGACCTCGTCGTATGGGGCGAGAGCAGTGTCGGGCAGGACCTGTCGTCCCGCCCCGACCTGGCCGCGCGGATCGCGAAGCTCTCCCAGTACCTCGGCGCGGACATCCTGGTGAACGTGGACGCGCGCAGGTCCGACAAGCCGGGAATCTTCAAGAGTTCGGTCCTGGTGGGGCCCGACGGGCCGACCGGCCAGCGCTACGACAAGATGCGGCTCGTGCCGTTCGGCGAGTACATCCCCGCCCGCTCACTGCTGGGCTGGGCCACGTCGGTCGGCAAGGCCGCCGACGAGGACCGTCGGCGCGGCACCACGCCCGTGGTGATGACCCTGCCGGACGCGGTACGGGTGGGGCCGCTCGTGTGCTTCGAGTCCGCGTTCCCCGACATGAGCCGTCATCTGGTGCGCATGGGCGCCCAGTTGCTCATCGCACAGTCCTCGACCTCGTCCTTCCAGGACACCTGGGCACCGGCCCAGCACGCCTCGCTCGGCGCGCTGCGCGCCGCCGAGACGGGCCGCCCGATGGTGCACGCGACCTTGACCGGCATCAGCGCGGTCTACGGTCCAGACGGCGGCCGCATCGGCAGGTGGCTGCCCACCTCCGCGAGTACCGCCGCGGTGTACGACGTCCCGCTCGCGACCGGCACCACGCCCTATGTGCGCCTGGGCGACTGGGCGGTGTACGCGGCCCTCGGGACGCTCGTCCTGTTCTGCGCGGGCGAGGCGGCGCGGGCGCTCAGGAAGCCTGCTCCCACGCCTCCCGCACCACCCGCTCGCACAGCTCATGAGTCGCCAACGCGTCCCGCGCGCTGAGCGTCTTCCCGGCCCGTACGGCGTCGAGGAAGGACAGGACCGACTGCTCGATGCCGCGCTGGCGGGCGACGGGCACCCAGTCGCCGCGGCGGCGCAGGGTCGGCTGGCCCTTGTGGTCCACGATCTCGGCCAGGTTCAGTACCTGGCGCTTGGTGTCCTGGCCCGAGACCTCCAGGATCTCCTCAGTGGATCCGTTCATCCGGTTCATGGTGCCGATCGCGGTGAAGCCGTCGCCGGAGAGCTGGAGGACGACGTGCTCCATCAGGCCCCCGCGGACGCGGGCCCGCACGACGGTGTGCTCGATCGGGCCGGGGGCGAGGAAGCGCAGGGTGTCCACGACGTGGATGAAGTCGTCGAGGACCAGGGTGCGCGGGTCCTCGGGGAGGCCGACCCGGTTCTTCTGCATCAGGATCAGCTCGCGCGGGTGGTCGGCGCACTGGGCGTAGCCGGGCGCGAGGCGCCGGTTGAAGCCGACGGCGAGACCGACCCGGCGCTCCTCCGCGAGGGCCACGAGCCGCTCGGACTCGGCGAGTTCATAGGCCAGCGGCTTGTCGACGTACGTCGGTACGCCCGCGTCGATCAGCCGGGCCACGATCTCCGGGTGCACCGCGGTCGGCGCATGCACGAACGCGGCGTCGAGCCCCTGGGCGAGCAGCGATTCGAGGTCGGTGTGGCACTGCCCGGCCGGTATCCGGTGGGCGTCGGCCACGGCGGCGAGGGTGGCCTGGGTGCGGGTCTGCAGATGCAGCTCCGTACCCGGCAGGGCGCTCAGCACGGGCAGATAGGCCTTCTGCGCGATGTCCCCGAGCCCGATGCATCCGACCTTCACGGGGTTCTCCTGTCGCCGAGCGGTGTACGTCGTCCTTGCTGGTCAGCATACGTGTGGCGAGCTTCGCCGATGCCGGGCGGCGGGTTTGCCCAGGCCGGGGGCGGGGTCTGCCCGTGCGCCCTCAGGGGCGCGACGGGGGCGCGGGGGCAGAGGCCGCTGCGCCGGGGCGGGGCGATAACCGGTGGCCAGGGGGCGGGCGGGTCGACAGGATGGGCGGCATGACGACCTCCTCCGTACCGCCTGCCGAAACCTCCGCCCGCACCGAGCCCGACCTGCAGGCCCCCGAGCGGGCCATGCTGGAGGGCTGGCTGGAGTACCACCGCGAGACCCTGGCCCAGAAGTGCTCGGGGCTCACCGACGAGGAGGTGAAGCGGGCCGCCGTGCCGACCTCCGAGCTCACCCTGCTCGGCCTGCAGCGCCACCTCTCCGAGGTCGAACGCTGGTGGTTCGTCACGGTGTTCGCCGGAGGCACCGACGAGGGCGTGTACGGCACCGAGGAGGACCCGGACGGCGACTTCCACTTCGGCCCCCAGGACACGTACGCGGAGGCCCTCGCCACCTGGCGCAGCGAGGTGGCCGCCGCGCGTGCGGCCGCCGCCGGGCACGGCCTCGACGAGCTCGGCGTCGGCACCGCACGCGGCGGCCGGCACTTCAGCCTGCGCTGGATCTACACCCACATGATCGAGGAGTACGCCCGCCACAACGGCCACGCCGATCTGCTGCGCGAGGCGATCGACGGCGCTACGGGAGCCTGAGCCGGGGCCGCTCCCCCGCGGCCGGGTCACTCGTGCGGGCCATTGTGTGCGCCCGAAGTGGCCCGACATCCGCCCCGGACAGCACAGTTGACGCATGCACCGCACCCGCAACGCGCTGAGGGTCCTGACGGCCGCGGCCACCCTGACCGTCTGCGGATGCGTCGCGGGCTGCGTCGCCGTCGGGGGCGGCCCCGCACCCTCCGCGCCATCCGCCCCGCCTCCCCGGCAGCAGGCGCCCCGGGCCGTCCAGGCCCCCGCCCGCGAGGCCCTGGAGACCGTCACGCCCTCCGAGGCCCCGCCCCCCGCAGCCCCCGCGCCGCCTGCCGACCCGGAGCGGCGCGAGCGGCCGAACCCTCCCCTCCGTGAGCGGTACCCACGGGCCGAGGAAGCGCGGCATCCCTCCGCCGCCCCCCGAAAGCACCCCCGCGCCGCCCCGCCCCCGGCCACCTCGGGCGGCGACATCTGTGCCCTTGGCCGACGCTACGGAGGCTGGCGCGACGACAGCCCCGAGGCACGCATCTGTCGTGAGACGTACGGTAATTGACGAACCGTCACCCCGTCGGGGCGCGCCCTTTCACACCGTGTCCAACTGCCGCTCCAGACGGCGCAGCGCCTCACGGATGTCGTGTCCGTACGCGTCGTCGGACAGCGTGTCGAGCGCGTCGTGGGCCCGGTCGAGGTGGAGACGGGCCTCGTCGGGGCGGTGCAGCTTGACGTAGTCGGCCGCGAGGTTGAGGTGGAGCGAGGGATAGAAGGCCCGTACCGCGAGGGAGGCGTGGTGCTCGGTGAGGCGGGCCTGGCTCAGGCCGTCCGCCGCCGCCAACGCCCGTAGGTCCCACGCCAGTTCGTCACCGGCGTCGTCCTGTGCGTCCGCCATGTAGTGGGCCAGGGTGCAGCGGTGCAGCGCGTCGCCGTCCTCGCCGATCTCCGACCACAGGATGCCGAATCGGTTGCGGGCCTCCTCGCGGTCCCCGCCGTGCAGCAGCATCATCGCCTGCCCGATCCGGGTCATCACGAGGTCCCCCGGGGCTTCCTGCATGTCCGTCACCGCTGTCTCCGCACGTCGTCCCGAAACTCCAACGGCTTCGACGCTAACCGCCGCCACTGACAATCGGTCCGAGGCTCGGGCGGGCGCCCCCGGCTGTCAGCCGGACGCCGTCACGCGTCCCGCCGCCGCGGCGCCCGCCGCCCGGCCTCCGCCCGCCGGATCTCAGGCCAGGTTGGGGATGCGCCAATCGATGGGGTCGTGGCCCTGCGCCGCGACCGCCTCGTTGATCTGCGTGAACGGGTGGGACCCGAAGAACTTCTTGGCCGAGAGCGGCGAGGGGTGTGCGCCCTTCACCACGACGTGACGCTCCTCGTCGATCAGCGGGAGCTTCTTCTGCGCGTAGTTGCCCCACAGGACGAAGACCGCCGGGTCGGGCCGCGAGGCGACGGCGCGGATGACCGCGTCGGTGAACTTCTCCCAGCCCTTGCCCTTGTGCGAGTTGGCCTCGCCGGAGCGCACCGTGAGCACCGCGTTGAGCAGGAGCACGCCCTGCTCGGCCCACGGCATCAGATAGCCGTTGTCGGGGACGTCCAGGCCCAGTTCGTCGCGCATCTCCTTGTAGATGTTGCGCAGCGAGGGCGGTGTCCTGACGCCCGGCCGCACCGAGAAGCACAGGCCGTGGCCCTGGCCCTCGCCGTGGTAGGGGTCCTGGCCCAGGACCAGCACCTTCACCCGGTCGTACGGGGTCGCGTCGAGGGCCGCGAACACCTCGTCGCGGGGCGGGAAGACGGGGCCCTTCGCCCGCTCCTCCTCGACGAACGCGGTGAGCTCCTCGAAGTACGGCTTCTGGAGCTCCTCGCCGAGGAGGCCCTGCCAGGACTCGGGCAGCATGGCGGTATCGGTCACGTCAACAACCTCCGTGGGACATTCGGTTCCCGCACTCTCTCGCGGAACTGCGAACCTACCCGCCGCCACTGACAACGCCGCCCCGCGCCCGCTCCTACCAGCTGGTCTTGCGGTGCAGCTCCCACATCTGCATGACCGTCTGCGGGTCCATGGCGCGTTCGCCGCCCGCGATGTCGTCGCTCGCCGCGAGGTAGATCTTGCCCTGCCACAGCGGCAGGAGCCGCACGTCGTCGACGAGGATGTCCTGCGCCCGCTCGAACTGCCTGCTCGCGGCGCCCCGGTCGGAGATCTGACGGGACTGCGGGAGCAGCTGGTTGGTGATCTCGGGCTGGTCGTAGGGGGTGCCCACCGCGTTCTCCTTGCCGACGAAGGGCGCGATGAAGTTGTCCGGGTCGGGGAAGTCGGGGAACCATCCGCGTCCGAAGACGGGCAGGTCACCGGACTGGAATCCTTCGGTATAGGTCTTCCAGGGGCTGCTCTTGAGCGTGATGTCGAAGAGGCCGGAGGCGTCGAGCTGCCGCTTGAGTTCCTTGAACTCCGCGGCCATGGAGGAGCCGTAGCGGTCGGTGGTGTACCAGAGCGTGAGCGGGACCGGGGTGGTGATGCCGGCCTTGCGCAGGATGTCCTTCGCCCTGGGGACGCTGGGCGAGCCGAAGGTGTCGAAGAAGCTGGTGGTGTGGCCGTTCACGCCGGTGGGGACCATCGAGTACAGCGGTTCGGCGGTGCCCTTGTAGACCTTGGCGACCAGCGCGTCGCGGTCGACGAGCTGGGCGACCGCCCGGCGGACCGCGGGCTTCGCGGCCTCGGGGTCCTTGGGGTTGAACACCAGGAAGCGGATCTCGGTGCCGGTGTTCTCGACGAGCTGGAACGGCTTGCCCGCGGCCTTCTCGTTGCGGATGTCCTCGACCTCGTCGGCGGTGATGCCGCGGTAGGTGATGTCGATCTGCTTGCTCTTGAGGGCGTCCATCATGCCCTGCGAGTCGTGGAAGTAGCGGATGGTGACGCCGTCGTTCTGGCGCTGCGCGAAGCCCTGGTAACTGCCGTTCTTCTTCAGGACCGCACGGTCGCCCGCCGTGAAGGACTCCAGGGTGTAGGGGCCCGAGCCGGTGAGGCCGCCGTCGTCGCGGAGCTTGTCGGCCGGGTACACCGCGGGGTCCACGATGGACATGGCGGGCGCGCCGAGCACATAGGGGAACGTGGCGTCGGGCTTGTTGAGGTGGAAGGTGACGGTCAGGTCGTCGTCGACGGTGACCTTGTCGAGGCTGCTGAGCAGTCCCTTGGGGCCGGCCTTCACATTGATCTTCACGATGCGGTCGAAGGAGTACTTGACGGCGTTCGCGTCGAGCTTGGTCCCGTCGGAGAACGTCATTCCCTTGCGCAACGTACAGGTGAAGGTGCGGCTCGACTTGTCCTGGAAGCCGCAGGACCGCGCGGCGTCCGGCTGGGGGGCGCTGCTGCCGGTCGGGAAGGCCACCAGGGTCTGGAAGACGTTGCGGTACAACTCCCACGATCCGTCCCAGGAGGCCGCCGGGTCGAGCGTGCTCGGCTCGCTGGTCGTGCCCACCGTGATCTCCTGCGGAGTGCCGGACGATCCGCCCGGAATCAGGCCGCATCCGGCCAGCAGGGATATGGACGCAAGGGCCGTCACGGCGGGTCGGCAGTTGGTCCCTCTGAACACGTGCACGCTCCTCGGTCGGCCATGGATCGGCAGACCATACCGCAGTGCCCCGCTGGGTCAACCGACCGTCTCAGCAGGGCACTTGGCATATTCGGGAGTAAATCGGCTCAGGGGTGACGCGTGTCCGCCCGGTGCACCCCGGACCGACCGCCCCGGTGCGCCCCGGGCCGACCGCACAGGGCGCACCCCTGCGTCGTCGCGTCAGTGCACTCCGAGGTTCAGCAGGAGGCCGCCGTCGACGACCAGGGTCTGCCCGGTGACCCAGGCCGACTGGTCGGAGGTGAGGAACGCGGCCGCGCCGCCGATGTCGGAGGGCACACCGAGCCGGCCCAGCGGATAGGGCGCGGCGGCCTCCGCCTCCCGGCCCTCGTACAGCGCCTGCGCGAACTTGGTCTTGACCACGGCCGGGGCGATCGCGTTGACCCGCACCGTCGGCGCGAACTCGTGCGCCAGCTGGAGGGTCAGGTTGACCATGGCCGCCTTGCTCATGCCGTACGCGCCGATGAAGGGCGAGGCGGAGACGCCGGCGATGGAGGCGATGTTCAGGATCGCTCCGCCGTTCTCCTTCTGCCAGGCCTTCCAGGTCTGCTGCGCGAAACCGAGCGCCGAGATCACATTGGTCTCGTACACCTTGCGCGCGACGTTCAGGTCGAGCTCGGCGATCGGGCCGGCCACCGGGTTCGTACCGGCGTTGTTGACCAGGAAGTCGACCCGGCCGAACGCCTCCATGGTGCGCTCCACGGCGGCGGCCTGGTGGGCCTCGTCGGCGGCCTTGCCCGGGACCGCGATGACGCGGTCGGAGCCGAGCTTGTCGACGGCCTCCTTGAGGGCGTCCTCGCCGCGTCCGGTGATGCACACCCGGTCGCCGCGGGCGACGAACGCCTCGGCGATGCCGTAGCCGATGCCGCGGCTGGCTCCGGTGACCAGGGCCACCTTGCCCGACAGTTCAGGAAGTTCAGTCATGTTCGTTGTCCCTGGCCTTAGTTGAGCGGTCCGCCGGCCACGTACATGACCTGGCCGGAGACGAAGCCCGCGGCGTCGCCCGTGAAGAAGGCGATGGCGTTGGCGATGTCCTCGGGGTGGCCCACGCGCTGGACGGGGATCTGGGTGGCGGCCGCGGCCTGGAAGTCCTCGAAGCCCATGCCGACGCGGGCCGCGGTCTGCGCGGTCATCTCGGTGACGATGAATCCGGGCGCGACCGCGTTGGCGGTGATGCCGAACTTGCCGAGTTCCTTGGCGAGGGTCTTGGTGAAGCCCTGGAGGCCGGCCTTGACCGCGGAGTAGTTGGCCTGGCCGCGGTTGCCGAGCGCGGAGGACGAGGAGAGCGAGACGATGCGGCCCCACTTGGCGTCCACCATGTGCTTCTGACAGGCCTTCGCCATCAGGAACGCGCCCTTGAGGTGGACGTTCATGACCAGGTCCCAGTCCGACTCGCTCATCTTGAAGAGGAGGTTGTCGCGGAGCACACCGGCGTTGTTGACGAGGATGGTCGGGGCGCCGAGCTCGGCGGCCACGCGCTCCACGGCCGCCTCCACCTGGGCACTGTCGGAGACGTCGCAGCCGACGGCGAGGGCCCGGCCGCCCGCGGCGGTGATCTGGTCGACGGTGTCCTTGCAGGCCGCCTCGTCGAGGTCGAGTACGGCGACGGCCCGGCCCTCGGCCGCAAGCCGGACGGCGGTCGCGGCGCCAATGCCCCGCGCCGCCCCGGTCACGATGGCGACACGCTGCTCGGTGGTGGACATGCTGTTCTCCTCGCCCTGGGATCCGCGGCCCTCAATCACTGAGCAACCGCTTAGTAGCTTCAGCAGACGTGACGCTAGAAGCCCTGGCACGCGGTGTCAACGGCCCACGGACGCCCCGGCGCATGTCACACCCCGGCCGGGGCCGGATTCAGCGCACCAGCAGGTCGAGCAGCCGCTCCGCCTCGGCTCGCGGATCGGCCGTCAGGCCGGTGTGCACCGGGCCGGGCTGGACGACGGTCGAGCGCGGCGCGATCAGCCAGCGGAAGCGGCGTCCCGCGTCGTCGCCCGCCGCCTGCCCGGCCGCCTCGCCCCCGCCGCAGACGCCCTCGACGGCCCGCAGCGCGGCCCGAACGCCCACGACGTCCGCATCCGGGTCGAGGGCCTTCAGCTTCGTCTCGTCCAGATGGGTGCGCGCCGCGACGAAGGAGTGGGCACGGCAGTAGACCAGCACGCCCGCGTTGAAGCACTCGCCGCGCTCGACGCGCGGCACCACGCGCAGCAGCGCGTACTCGAAGACATCGCGCTTGCTCAACGGTCGGCATCCTTCTGGGGGTCCTGGCTGCTGTCCTGGCTGTTCCTGGTGGGGTGCGGCCAGGGCTTGATGTGGTCGGTCAGCCAGCCGGGGGCCCGTGAGGGCTTGGTGGCGGCGGGGGCGTCGAGGACGATCCGCTCGTGGATCGTCGCGGCGCGGGCGAGCAGCGGCTCGACATAGGCGCGGCGCAGCGCGTCGGTGGTCTCGAAGCCCGGCTCGTCGACCAGCCACTCGTCGGGGACGAGGGCCGTGACCTCGGTCAGCAGCTCCTCGGTGATCAGCGGCGCGAGCTCGGCGGCAGCGGCCGCGACGTCCGGCCCGAAGGGCGCGAGCGCGTGGTCGGAGGCGTTGTAGGGCTTGGCTGCCGAGGCCGCGGCGCCCGGCCAGTTGTGGTGCCAGATCATGGTGGCGCCGTGGTCGATGAGCCACAGGTCGCCGTGCCAGACCAGCATGTTGGGGTTGCGCCACGAGCGGTCGACGTTGTTGATCAGGGCGTCGAACCAGACGACCCGGCCGGCCTCGGCCGCGTCCACCTCGTAGGCGAGCGGGTCGAAGCCGAGCGAGCCCGGCAGGTAGTCCATGCCGAGGTTGAGGCCGCCGCTCGCCTTGAGCAGCTCCTGCACCTCCTGGTCGGGCTCGGACAGGCCGATGACCGGGTCGAGCTGGATGGTGACCAGTTCCGGGACGCGCAGCCGGAGCCTGCGGGCGAGCTCGCCGCAGACGACCTCCGCGACGAGCGTCTTGCGGCCCTGGCCGGCTCCGGTGAACTTCATGACATACGTTCCGAGATCGTCGGCCTCGACGATGCCCGGAAGCGACCCGCCCTCACGCAACGGCGTGACGTACCGGGTCGCGGTGACTTCAGTGAGCATGGGCACAGGCTACTTCGGGGCCCTCGCCCGCCCGCGCCCCTTTTCCGCCGGGGCGGGCCCGGCCGGCTTCCGGAGAAGTCACCCGTCCCTCCTCCGGGGCGGGCGCGCCCCGATTCCGGAGAAGTCACCCGTCGCTGAACGCCCCACGCCCCACTCCCGTACTCCCCCACGCAGCCAAGCGTCGTACGTCGAGAGGAAAGTCAGCATGAGCACCGAATCGCAGTCCGTGCCCGTCCAGGTACCGGCGCGCCGGACCGTCATCGCGTGCGTCGGCGCGGCCGGGCTCGCCGCCGCGCTGACCGCGTGCGGGAGCGGCTCGGACAGCACGTCCCCGGCCGCCGGCCCCGCCACGCTCGCCGGGAACGCCGGGGACGGCGGCGGCAAGGGCGGCGGGAGCGTGCTGGGCACCACGTCGGAGATTCCGCAGGGCGGCGGGAAGATCTTCGCGAAGGAGGGCGTCGTGGTCACCCAGCCCACCGCCGGGCAGTTCAAGGCGTTCTCCGCGAAGTGCACGCATCAGGGCTGTGCCGTGTCGTCCGTGTCGGGCGGCACCATCAACTGCCCGTGCCACGGCAGCAAGTTCGATGTCGCGGACGGCAGCGTCAAGGGCGGGCCCGCGCCCGCCCCGCTGCCCGCCGCCGCGATCTCGGTCGAAGGGGGCTCCATCAAGCTCGCGTGACGCGGCGGCCCGGCGCGAGGCAGCCGAGGATGTCGTCCGTGGTGGTCACCGTGGCCACCAGCGCGAGGGTGTGCCGGATCATCGCGGGGGTGTAGTCGGCCGGCACCCCCGCGATCGCGTCGGCCGCGACCACCGCGGTGTAGCCGAGGTTGACCGCGTCGAAGACCGCGTTGGGGATCGCCACGTTCGCCGAGACGCCGGTGACGATCAGGGTGCGGCAGCCGAGGTTGCGCAGGAGCGGGTCCACGTCGGTGCCGGACACCGGCGAGAGTCCGTGCAGCCGGCGCACGACGATGTCCTCGTCGGCCACCTCGATCGGCTCGGCGATCCGCACCGCCCGCGAGCCGGAGTACTGCTGCACGGGCAGTCGCTCGGCGGCGCGGAAGAGCCGCGCGTTGCGGCTGGCCCCGCGCCCGTCGGGACGGCGCTCCGCGACCGCGTGCAGCACTTGGACGCCCGCTAGGTGCGCGCCGGCCACCAGGCGGGCCACGTTGTGCAGCACCCCCGACTCCCTTGCCTGCTTGGCGAGTTCGGGCAGCGCGCTGTCCGCGCCCACCACGCCCTGCTGGCACTCGACGGTCATCAGGACCGTGGTTGCGGGGTCGAGCTGTTCCGCGAGGAGTTCCTTCTTCGCCATGGCGCGGGAGGCTAACCGGCATTGCGTGCCGAGGGAAGAGCACGCCATCATTCCTGACGTTACGTCAGAATGCTGACACACAAAGGGCCATGGGCATCGCGAAGGGGAGGCGTCATGACTGCCGCACAACGCCGGGGCCGACGGATCATGATGAGCGACGAGGAGCGCGACGCCTTCCTCGGCGCGCAGCGCACCTGCCGGGTCGCCACCGTGTCGGCGGACGGCAGTCCGCACGTCGCCCCGCTCTGGTACGTCTGGCACGGCGGCTCGCTCTGGCTGTACTCGATCACCCGCAGCCGCCGCTGGGCCCAGCTGGGCAAGGACCCGCGCGTCGCGGTGGTGGTGGACGACGGCACGGAGTACGGGGAGCTGCGCGGGGTGGAGCTCGGCGGCAGCGTCGTCCCGGTCGGCGAGGCGCCGCGCACCGGTGAGCCGTGCCCCGAACTCGCCCCGGTGGAGGCCCTGTTCGCGGCCAAGAACTTCGGCCTCAAAGAGATGATCCACGACGGGCGCCACGCCTGGCTGCGCCTGACGCCGGACACCGTCGTGTCGTGGGACTTCCGCAAACTGGGCGGCGACTTCGGGCGCTGATCCGCAGGCCTACCGGCCCTGGACCAGCGCGGCTCCGGCCGCCGCCAAGGCGTCGACCGCGGCCCGGATCGAGGGCCTGCGGTCGGCGTCGGCACGCCACACCGCGTACACGTGGCGGCTCATCGCGGCGCGCACCGGGACCACCCGGACCCCGTCCGGGACCGGGTCCCGGCCGAGCCGTGGGGCGATGCTGACGCCCAACCCGGCTTCCACCAGCGCGAGTTGGGTGGCGTGTTCGCGGGCGACATGCGCGACCTTCGGCTCGATCCCCTTGCCGCGCAGGGTGAACATGAGCCACTCGCTGCAGAACTCGCCCTCGGGCCAGGTGATCCACTCGTCGCCGGCGAACTCCTCCAGGTCCACCGCGGTGCGCCCGGCCAGCGGATGCCCCGCCGGCAGGGCGACATCCGCCAGGTCGTCGAGCACCGCCCGCTTGGCAAGCCCGTCGGGCAGCGGCAACGGCTTGTTGTACCAGTCGAGTACGAGCGCGACGTCGAGGTCGCCGAGCAGAACGCCCCGCACCGACTCGTCGGCCTCCAGCTCCTCGGAGCGCACGGCGAGCTGGGGGTGTTCGGCGCGCAGCGAGGCGAGCGCGGCGGGGAAGAGCCCGCGCACCGCGGTGGCGAAGCCCGCGATCCGCAACTCGCCGACGACGCGGTCCCGTTGGGCCTCCAACTCGGCCTGAGCGAGCTGGACCTGGGAGAGGATGCGGGCGGCGTGTTCGGCCAGGAGGCGGCCGGCGTCGGTGAGCCTGACCCCGCGTCCGTGCTTGGCGAGCAGCGGCTGACCCGCCTCCCGCTCCAGCTTGGCGAGCTGCTGGGAAACGGCGGAGGTGGTCACGTGCAGGGTGTCGGCGGCAGCGCCCACCGAGCCGTGCCGGGCCACCGCGTCGAGGGTGCGCAGGCGCTCCAGGTTCAACATGTAAGCGATGCTAACCGATCCCCCTGTTGAAGTCTCGCTTGTTCTACGCGGTCCATGGCCTCATCGTGGTCGTCATGACCACCCCCGCCCCTCCCCGGCCCACCTCCTCCACTCCGATCCCGCCGCGCTCGGCCCCGGCGGCGGCCGTCGGGCGCCGCCCCGCGCTGGACTGGCGCATCCGCTTCGCCGGGCTCTCACTGATCTGGGGCTTCAGCTTTCTGCTCATCAAGGTCGGCACGGACGGCTACGCCCCCTTCCAGGTCACCTTCGGACGGTTGCTGTTCGGCACCCTGGTGCTCGCGGTGGCGATGGTGGTCAAGCGCGAACGGCTGCCGCGCGGGCGCCGCACCTGGCTGCACTTGGCGGTGGCGGCACTGCTCCTCAACGCCGCGCCGTTCTCGCTGTTCGCGTACGCGGAGCTCACGATCCCCTCGACGCTGGCCGGGATCTGCAACGCGACCTCGCCGCTGTGGGGCATGGCGCTGTCGATGGTGGCGCTCTCCGAGGACCGGCCGACCCGTCGGCGGGTGGCGGGTCTCGGGCTCGGCTTCCTCGGGGTGCTCACGGTCCTCGGCGCCTGGCAGGGCTTCCACGGCCTGGACGTCACGGGGACGTCGATGGCCCTGCTGGCCTCGCTCTGCTACCCGATCGGCTGGATCTACGTCCGGCGCACCCTGGCGGGCGGCGGCCACTCCAACCTGTCCCTGATCGGCTCCCAGCTCGGCGTCGCCACCCTTCAACTCGCGCTGGTCACACCGCTGTTCGCGGGATTCCCGAGTTCCTTCCCGGTCGTCCCGCTGCTGGCCGTCGCGGCGCTGGGCGCCCTCGGCACCGGCCTCGCGGTCCTCGTCCAGTACGGGCTCGTCAACGAGGTGGGCCCGACCACGGCCCAGATGGTCACCTACTTCATCCCGGTGATCGCCACGGCCGCGGGAGTGGCGGTACTCGGCGAGAGCCTCGGCTGGAACACGCCGGTCGGGGCGGCCGTCGTCCTCGCGGGCGCCGCCCTCACCCAGAGCCGGCGGCGAGCGAAACCGAAGGCCCCGTAGGCGAGGGCCCCGCAGAGGGGGCTCGACGCCCACGGTCCAGCGGGCGGTCGCCCGAGCGACCCGGGCCCGGCCGGCGCGGGCTCAGTAGGCGAAGCGGACACCGGGGCCCGGGCCGACCGCGGAGGCCACGGCATCCGCGAGCGGCCCGATCTCGTCCGGGGCGAGACTCGACACGGTGATCCGCACCCCCGGCCCCGAGGCCATCCGGAAACGCGCCCCGGGCGCCACCGCCCAGCCCGCGTGCAGCAGCCGGGACACCGCCCCCGTCTCCTCGGGCACCGGCACCCACACCACGAACCCGCTCCGCCCGTGCGCCCGCACCCCGCGCTCACGCAGCGCCCGCAGCAGTCCCTCGCGCCGCTCGCGGTACGAGCGGGCGACCTTCGCCGGATCGACCGCGTGGGAGTTCCACAGCTCGACCACGGCCCGCTGGAGCAGTCGGCTGACCCAGCCGGGGCCGAGCCGCTGGCGCCCGCGCACCCGGTCAAGCGTGACGGCGTCGCCGGTGAGGAGGGCGAGCCGCAGATCCGGCCCGTACGCCTTGGCCACCGACCTCACGAACGCCCAGTGTTCGGTCGCCGGGGCGATGGGGTGCAGCGGCAGGTCGACCATGCCGTGGCCGTGGTCGTCCTCGATGAGCAGCACTCCCGGGTGCGCGGCGAGTACGTCGCGCAGGGCGCGGGCGCGGGCCGCGCTCACGGCGGCGCCGGTGGGGTTCTGCGCGCGACAGGTGACCACGACGGCCCGGGCGCCCGCCTCCAGGGCGCGTTCGAGCCCCTCGGGCAGCGGCCCCTCGTCGTCGAGCGGCATGGGTTCGGCCCGCAGACCGAGCGCCGGTACGAGGTCGAGCAGCGCGCTCCAGCCCGGGTCCTCGATCGCGACCGGGTCGCCGGGCCTCAGATGCGCGGTGAGCACCCGCTCGATGGCGTCGAGCGAGCCGGAGAGCACCCCGACCGGGCCGTCCGGTACGCCCTGCTCGTCGAAGACGGCGCGGGCGAGGCGGGCCAGCTCCTCGTCCACGGGCTCCTGCCCGTACAGGAAGCGGCCCGGCCGCTCGGCGTTGGCGCGGGCGGCGGCCGCCAGCGCGTCGGCGAGCGGGGGAAGCAGCCGCGCGTCCGGGTTGCCGTCGGCGATGTTGCGCACGCCTTCGGGCACATCGGCCCGGATGAGGTCGCGGGCCGAGCTCGCGGGCCTCGGGCGCACCCGGCTGCCGCGCCGGCCGGCCGTCTCGATCACCCCGCGGTCGCGCAGCAGCCGGTAGGCGGCCGCGACCGTATTGGGATTGACGCCGAGCTCGGTGGCCAACTCCCTGAGCGGGGGCAGCAGTTGACCCGGTTCGAGCCCGCCCGAACCCACCGCGCGCTCCACGCTCTCGGCAATCTCCGATGCGCGGCGCCCCTCGATCCGATATTCTCCTAGCACAAACCAGATTATGCACTAGTGCAATGGAGAACGCAATGTCGGAGACCGCGAGCCCAGCCCCCTACCAGGCGACCGACCGCACCGTGCCGACCCGCTCGCGCGAGCGGGCCTCGTACGACCGCGAGCTGGTGCACGGCATCCTCGACACGGCGTACGTCTGCCACCTCGGTTTCGTCCGCGACGGCGCGCCCGTCGTGCTGCCGACGCTCTTCGCCCGGGTCGGTGAGCGGCTGTACATACACGGCTCGACCGGCTCGCGTCCGCTGCGCGCGGCGGGGCAGGCCGATCCGGGGCTGCCGGTCTGCCTGACGGTCACCCACGTCGACGGGCTCGTCCTCGCCCGGTCCGCCTTCCACCACTCGATCAACTACCGCTCGGCCGTGGTGCACGGCACGGCCCACGAGATCACCGACCCCGAGGAGAAGCGCACCGCGCTCGACGCGATCGTGGACCACGTCGTCCCCGGCCGCTCCCTCGACTCACGCCCGGCGAACGCCAAGGAGCTGGCCGCGACGGCGGTGATCGGCCTCGACCTGAACGAGGTCTCGGCGAAGCTCCGCACCGGCGGTCCCAACGACGACGCCGAGGACCTCGCACTGCCGCACTGGGCCGGCGTCCTGCCGCTCGCGCCCGGCTACGGTGCTCCGCTCCCGGCGGGCGACCTCGACCCGGCGGTGGCCATACCGGACTACCTCACCGTGATGTGAGCAGGCTCGTGCCCCGGGTGGCCCCGTCGCGCGGCGGGGCCACCCGTGCCTCACACGAGAACCGCTTCGCGTCGGGTCCTCCGCCTCACAGGAGAACCGCTTCGCGTCGGGTCCTCGCCGCCTGCCGCGTCTCGGCCGCCGCGAGCCCGAGCACCGCGAGGAGCAGCAGCGCGGTGCCGACGGCGGTGGCGGCGGTGATCCGCTCGCCCAGCACGGACACGGCGAGCACGGCCGCACTCACCGGTTCGAGGAGCATGATCACCGAGACGGTCGCGGCCCGGACGACCGCGGCACCCGCGAAGTAGAGGGCGTACGCGAACGCGGTGGGCACGGCCGCCACGTACAGCAGCAGGACCACCACCCGCACCGGGTCCCCGGTGTGCGGCAGCAGCCCCTCCGAGCCCGCGAGGGGCAGCAGGCACAGGGCCGCCACGCCGAAGGCCCAGGCCGTGGTGGACGACGGGTCGCCGGCTCCGCCGTCGCGGCCGAGCCACCGGGTCAGCAGGGTGATGGCCGCGTATCCGGCGGCCGAGACCAGCGCGAGCACGACCCCGGCGGGACGAACGGTGCCGCCGCCGTTGCCGATCCACAGGACCGCCAGCCCCGCGAGCGCCCCGGCGACGGCCGCGCCGCCCGACCGGCCGATCCGCTCGCCCAGGGTGAGACGGGCGCCGAGCGCGATGAGGACGGGGCCCGCGCCGAGGGTCACCACGGTCGCGACCGCGAGCCCGGTGGCCTCGACGGCCGCGAAGTACGCGCTCTGGAAGACCATCAGGCCGATGCCGTTGCCGAGGATGCGCAGCAGCCTGCGGCCGCGTGGTTCGGCGGCCCTGGGTGCGCGGCGGCGGCGCAGCGCCATCGCGCCGAGCAGCAGGACGAGTCCGCCGGCGCAGCGCCAGAAGGACAGGGCGAGCGGTCCGATGTCGCTGGCCCCGAAGACCAGGGCGGCCGCGCCGCCCGCGGTGCCCCAGGCGACTCCGGCGAAGGCGAGGTAGAGCAGGCCGCGGCCGACAGGCAGGGCGGCGGAAGGGGCCGGTGCAAGGCCCGTTGACGAGTTCGACACGTACGTACTCCGAGGAGGAAGACGGCTGGCTGTTCGCTGGCGTGGAGTACGCGGGCAGCGACGAGCCGCTCGGGGACTGCCCGAGCCGGGTCTTCGTCGGGAGTGCGGCCGCCCGCGTTACGCGGCGGGAGGCGGCAGTACGGTCATCGGCACGATCGCCACCCTAGGCGGCCGAGTGTCCGGGCGACAACTCCCCTTCGGCGGGGGCCGGTCCGCCCGTGGCGACCGGACCGGACGGCGCCTTGGGGGCCGCCGACTGGGCGATGAACGCGCCGGTCAGGACGATGGCGCCGCCGATGATCTGCGGCGGGGAGAGGTGTTCGCCGAGCAGGATCCAGGCGAACACGGTCGCGAGCACCGCCTCCAGGCAGGCGACCACCCCGGCCACCTGCGGGGAGAGCCTGCGCACCGAGATGACCCCGGTGACGTAGGCGAGCACGGTCGCCATCAGCACGATCCAGCAGAGCAGCAGTGCGGCCGGGACCTGGGAGCCGTTCATGTCGGCGTCGCCGCCGAGCAATGACCATTTCATGCCCCACGGGCGGGTCACCACGGTCAGGACCAGCGCGCCGACGAGCAGCCCGTGGGCGATGACACCGATCGGGTCGGCCGCGCCCTCGCCCTCGCCGCCCTGGTCGGACAGGACGAAGTAGCCGACCTGGCAGCAGGCCGCGCCGAGCGCGAGGAGCAGCCCGACCGCGTCGAAACCGAGCCCGGACCA
Organism: Streptomyces xanthochromogenes; assembly: GCF_014650455.1. Taxonomy (GTDB): domain Bacteria; phylum Actinomycetota; class Actinomycetes; order Streptomycetales; family Streptomycetaceae; genus Streptomyces; species Streptomyces xanthochromogenes. The sequence continues at coordinate 358,488 of NZ_BMUZ01000009.1, forward strand.
GATCTCGACGACACAGGCGAGGCCGCCGACGGCGAGCACCACGCCGACCGCGGCGGCCCGGCTCACCTGCCGGCGCTGGACGAACCGGACCCAGCCGAGGACCAGGGCGGGGGCCAGGTATTCGACGAGCAGGGCGACGCCCACGGGTATCCGCGAGATGGAGGCGAAGTAGCAGGCCTGGACGCCCGCGACCGCGAGGAGTCCGAACCCGGCGAGCAGGGCGGGCCTGCGCAGCACCAGGGCCCGGTGGCGCCAGGCCACCGGGAGCATGACGAGCGCGGCGCCGGTCACCCGCAACCACACCACGTGCAGCGGGTCGAGCCCCGCTTCGATGAGCGGCTTGGCCGCCACCCCTGAACCACCGAACGCGAAGGCCGACACCAGGGCTAGTCCCAGGCCGACGCTTCTTCCCTGAGACGCCTGCATCGGCACATCATGGCAGTCCCGGTCAGCACCTTCCTCCGGGTGACACCTGTCGAGACGGCAGCCCGAGTCCGGCGCCCGCCCATGGGCCGACTCGGCCCGCTTCGGAGCGGTTCAGGCCTGCCTGCTCGGTCCCCTTCGGAGCGGTTCAGGCCTGCCTGCTCGGTCCCCTTCGGAGCGGTTCAGGCCTGTCGGCTCGGCCCGCCCACGCTTCCGGTCAGGCCCGGTTCGCCCGGCTGCGCGAGGCGGTCGGCCAGCGCTGTCGTGTCCACACCCGCGTGCCGCAGCACCTCGACCGCGCGGCAGTCCGGGTCCGCCGCGAGCGCGGCCAGCACATCACAGCCGCCGACCGGCTCGCCGCCGCGGGCCTCGGCCCGGCCGAGCGCGTACTCCATCGCCGTCAGCGCACTGGGCGACCAGCCCGGCTGCGTCATCAGGGGCACCGCCCCGGAGTCCTCCACGGAGCCCTGCCAGCGGAGCCCGTATCCGATGCTGCGCTGCACCAGGTAGCCCAGCACCCGCGCCAGCTGCGCGCCGTCGTCCAGGGCTGCCCGCACCTCCGGGTCGCTCTCCATCAGGGAGTGCAGCAGATGCGCGGTGTCGAGCTGTCGGTCCCCGTCGCGCAGCGCACGTCTGCGCGCACCCGCGACCACGGAGGCCAGCTCCTCGGTGAGCCGGACTTCGATGTCTGCGGGCGGAGCCTGATGAGCTGCTCCTGGGGTAGGACGGTGCACCAGTCCACCTCATCAGCCGGCGGCGCACGGCACATCCCCGTGCGGGAGCATTTCGATCTCCCGCGAAAGGTGGGCACGGATGACCGGCTTCTCCTCCTTACGGATGAGATCTCGGAATTGCCCGCGCGAGGGGAACTCTCAGCGGCGCGAGACGTCCCGGCCCGCGCCCCCGGCGCAACCGGTCCGCCGCGCCGGGTCGTCCTCCCTCGGGACACACCCGTCCCCACCGCCCGCCGAGGGAGCGCCGATGTGCTGGATGGTCGCCCTGCTGGCCCAGGACGGACAGCAGTACGTGTACCGCGTGTACGCGCCGCGCGACGCGCTCCCCGGCGACCTGTTCTGGGCGGCGTTCCACTGCCACGACGAGTCCGCGCGGCCCCGCGCCTGCGATCTGTTCGACTCCGCCGAGATCTGGGCCCTGGAGGGCCAGCGGATCTGACGGTTCATCAGTATTGAATGTTCGCCCGGCTCCCGCTACGTTCCGCGCACGTCCACCTGACAGCCCCACGCAGTCCCACCCAATCCCATGCGATCCCCTGCTGCCCCTGAACGCATGGACGCGCGAAGTCCCCCGAAGTCCAGTGAAGTCCAGTGAAGTCCCGTGAAGTCCCGTGAAGGAGTGGTCGTATGGCCGAGGTCAGCGCGGAGGCACGTATCGAGGCTCCGGCCGAGAAGGTCTGGGCACAGCTCACCGACTTCTCCTCGTACGGCGAGTGGAACGCCACGCACACCAGCTTCCCGGCGGGCGGCCCCGACAAGCTGGAGCTGGGCGCCACCTACGCGGAGAACATGAAGCTCATGGGCTTTCCGGCCGAAGTGGCCTGGACCGTGGACGAGTTCGAGGCGGGCCGGGTCTTCGGCGTCCGCGGCAAGGGCCCGATGGGCGTGAACGTCTTCAACCGGTACACGGTCGTCCCCGACGGCGGGGCCACCACGGTCCGCATCGACGGCGAGTTCACCGGGGCCGCGGTCTCGCTCATGGCGGGCAAGCTCAAGGACTCGGCGACGGCCGCGCTCAACGAGTCGCTGCGCAAGCTCGGCGGCCTGTGCGTCTGAACCGAACGCGCGAAGCCCCGCGGCCGGTGGCCGCGGGGCTCCGTCGTGGCGAGGTTCAGTCCTCGTCGGCAAGGATCAGATAGAGCTTCTTACGGGCGTCGTTGATGACGGTGAGCGCCTTCTGGCGCTGATCGGCGGAGCCGGTCTTCCAGACCTGGCCGAACGCCTCCATCAGACCGAAGCCGGCCTGCCGGATCTCGTGCATGGCCTCCCAGTCGACTCCGCGCCCGGCGTCCTCCCAGGGGGCCTCGGCTCCCGATTCGGCCTCCGTGCGCCCGGCGTCGGTGAGCGTGAACAGCTTCTTGCCGCCCTCGCTCTCGTTGGTGATCAGGCCCTCGTCCTCCAGGAGTTGGAGGGTCGGGTAGACCGAGCCCGGGCTGGGCTTCCACGCCCCGCCGCTGCGCTCGCCGATCTCCTGGATCATCTCGTAGCCGTGCATAGGCCGGTCCTTCAGGAGAGCCAGGATCGACGCACGGACATCGCCGCGCCGCGCCCTGCCCCGGGGACCGCCCCGGCCACCGCGGCCGCCGGGACCACCACCCCACGGTCCCCCGCCGAAGCCGGGCCCGAAGGGCCCGAAGGCGGCACGCCGCCCCTCGAAGTCGCCCCGACCGCGATGGCCGGGTCCCTGCTGTCCGTATCCATGTGAACGCATGGTTCGCTTCCTTCCATCGTTGACCTGTCGCGATGCGTCAACGATATATCGGTGACTTACGCTTGGCAACCCCCGGGATGCGAGACGACTGTCCTGTCCCACTGAAGGCCGACCAACTTCACCGAAGGTCGACCGCTGTGGTGTTATCGCAACGACGCCTGACCGAGACGTCCCGCAGGCAGCCTGCTGGAGTGGACGAATTGACCGAGCAAGGGCTTCGCGACGCGCTCGCGGCAGCGGAATCGCCGGCCTGGTCCGCGAGGGCCGCGGCGGGACGACGTCTGGCGGCAGCACCGCAGATTGAGGGGTTCTCCGGTGTCCTCCACCGTCTGTTGCTGGACGCTCAGGACACCGGGGTGACTTCGGATACCGCGGTGGCTCTCTTGGCTCGGAGAGATCTGGCCGGCCTGCGTGCCGTGCTCGCCGCCCGTGCAGTCGCCTCTGGCCAGGGAACCGCCGATCAGCTCGCCGCGGAGCTGGACTGTGACCCACGCTGGGCGACCGGCCAGGACGGCGACGAGCTGATCGTGCAGCTTCGGACGTTGGCAGCGGGCGGAGACCCCGATGTCCGCAACGAAGCCCTGTTGCGACTTGCACGCCTGCGCTGATCGGAAGGCACTGATCAATCTTCGGTGAGATCGGTCAACCTTCAACGCGACAGGACAACCACCGCTGTCCCGCCCAGTCGCCCCGAGCCCCACCGAGGCGCACGATGGAGGGAGCGGAGCTGGAGCCGGCGCAAGACGTGGCGGCCCCGAACGCCCCGGTGCGACACGCCGGAAGGGGGTGCGACGTCATGTCCCGGTTCATGGACGTCCACCACGGGATGAGGGGCATCACGGCGGATCAGCTGAAGCAGGCACATCAGGCGGACCTCGACATCGAGAAGGAAGAGGGCGTCCACTTCGAGAAGGCCTGGGCCGACCCGAAGTCGGGCACGGTCTACTGCCTCTCCGAGGCGCCGTCGGCCGAAGCCGTGCAGCGCGTTCACGAGCGGGCCGGCCACCCCGCCGACGAGGTGCACGCCGTTCCGCTGGCCGTGTGACCGCCGAGGGGCCGAGGCGGCACGGCCCCTGGTGCCGCGGCGCGGACGCGCCCGGAAAAGAGGCCAGACAGCGCGGATTGGCCTTGGCTCGTGTGATTTCGGCTGCCGTACCGTGCGGACATGCGCATTCGAATCGTCGACGCCTTCACCGACCGTCCGTTCGCCGGCAACCCCGCAGGTGTGCTCCTGCTCGACGCGTTTCCGGCCGACGCCTGGCTCCAGGACGTCGCACGCGAGGTCAACCACGCGGAGACCGCCTTCGCGCACCCGCTGCCGCCGGGCGGCGACGCGGACTGGGCGCTGCGCTGGTTCACCCCGGCCACCGAGGTCGACATGTGCGGCCACGCCACCCTGGCCACCGCGCACGTCCTGCACACCACGAACGCGGCGACCGGAACGGTCCGGTTCGCCGCGCGCTGCGGCATCCTCATCGCGACCGCCGCCGAGGACGGCACGATCACCTTGGACTTCCCCACCTCGGACCTCGTGGCGGAGCCGGTCCCGGCCGGCCTCGCCGAAGCGCTCGGCGCCCCGGTGCTCTCCGTGCACAACACCTCGGCCCACGTCGGCGACCTGGTGGTGGAACTGCGTGACGAGGCCGCCGTCCGCGGCCTCGCTCCCGACTTCCGGGCGCTGGGGCGGCACTCCAAGCGCGGCATCATCGCGACGGCCCCGGCCGCCGATCGGGCCTGCGGTCACGACTACGTCTCGCGCTGCTTCTTCCCCAACGTCGGCATCGACGAGGACCCGGTGACGGGCAGCGCCCACACCGCCCTCGCCCCGTTCTGGTCGGCCCGCCTGGGCCGGGACGAACTGACCGGCCTCCAGGCCTCGGCCCGCTCCGGCCTGGTCCGCACCGAGCTGCGCGGCGAGCGCACCCTGCTCACCGGACGTGCCGTGACCGTGATCGACGGCGAGCTGTTGACCGCGCCCGGGACGGCCGCGCCTCAAGGCGCCGCGTAACGCTGTAAGGGGCGTACGGCTATTGCGTACGCCCATAACGCCGTAAGGGGCGTATGCAATAGCCGTACGCCCCTTACCCACGACGCTTCCGGCCCCTCACATCGTCGGCAGCCAGCTCACCTTTCCCGCGAGCAGCGCGTATCCGACGAAGGCCCCGACGTCGAGCAGCGCGTGGGCGACGACGAGCGGGCCCACCCGCTGCCAGCGTCGGTAGAGCAGCACGAAGACCACGCCCATCACCATGTTGCCGAGGAAACCGCCGATGCCCTGGTAGAGGTGGTACGAGCCGCGCAGCACGGAGCTCGCGACGAGCGCGGCCATCGGCGTCCAGCCCAACTGGCCGAGTCTGCGCAGCAGATAGCCGACGACGATGACTTCTTCGAGAACCGCGTTCTGCATCGCCGACAGGATCAGCACCGGGTACTTCCACCACACGCCGGGCAGCGACTCGGGGACCACCGTCAGGTTGCCGCCCACCGCCCGGGCCACCAGGTAGAAGGCGAGCCCCGCGCTGCCGATCCCGGCCGCGATCAGCACCCCGCGGCCGAGGTCCGGCCACGGCCGGGTCCGGTCGAAGCCGATCACCCGCAGGCCGCCGACCCGCTCGCGCAGCAGCAGGTGCGCCACGAGCGCGACCGGCACCAGCGCCGTCGCGATTCCGAAGAGCTGCCAGGCGAGATCGAGCCACGGCCGCCCCGGGGCGAACGAGGTGTTCAGGTTCGCCGCCTGGTGCTTGAGCCCGCCCGGCTTGGTGAGCGATCCTATGAAGCTGATCAGCGCCGACACTCCGCTCGCGCCGAGCGAGAGCGCCAGTACGAGCACGGTCTCGGACCGCAGGATTCGCGGCGAAGTCGCCTCTTCGGGAAGAGAATCAGCCACGCGCCCGGCCTCCACCTGCACACCTGCCTCCAGTTGACGAATCCCGTTCCATCCCCGTCGCCACCCCGCTAGGGTCTCGAAAGAAATTATGAAGATCGCGCGCGACAGGCCGGGGGACGGACGCCATTGCGAGGCTGCCGGTCTCCCTTTTCCTTGTTCGGATTTCCGTGTTCGGGATTCAAGGAGGGGCACCACCGCCATGGGACGTCACAGCTTGCCCGACGACGCCGCGCGAACAAGCACCGGGGCGGCCCCGGCCGCACGGCGGCGAACGGTGGCCCTGGCCACCGCGCTCGTCCTCGCCGTGGCCGGAGGGACCGCCGTCGCCGTGCAGCGCGGGCTGCTCTCCTTCAGCCGCTCCTGCGCCTCGACCGCCGTACGGGTCGACCTGGTGGCCTCCCCCGATGTGGCGCCCGCCGTCGAGGCGGTGGCCGAGCGGGCCCGCAAGGAGAAGATCACCTCGGACGGCTCCTGCATGGACGTACGGGTGACCGCCCGCGACTCCTACAAGGTGGCCGCCTCCTTCACCTCCCGCTCCAGACCCGACTTCGCGGTCTGGATACCCGACGCCTCGATGTGGGTGGACCGCGCCAAGGACGCCGCCGGCTCGGCCACGGTCGTCACCGCGGGTCACGTCGCCGACTCCCCCGTCGCCCTCGGCGTGGCGCCCTCGGCCGCCAAGGCGCTCGGCTGGCCTCAAAAGACGTACACCTGGGCCGAGTTGGGGATGGCGACCGCCGCGGACGACAAGGTCCGCCTGGGATCGGCCGACCCGGCCCACAGCGCCGCGGGACTGCTCGCGCTGAGCTGCATCGGCAAGTCGGCGGGCCAGGGCGCCGAGGGCAGCACCCGTACCGCAGCCCTCGCCAAGGTGCTCTCGCAGCGGGTCACCGACGGCGACGGCCAAGTGATGGAGAGCCTGACAACCGTCAACTCCCCCAAGCAGATCGGCAGTTCACACCGCAGCGGGGCCGTGGTCGTCTCCGAACAGGCGGCCTTCGCCTATAACGCGGGCCACCGCGGCATGGACCAGGGGGTGCGGCTCTTCTACCCCAAGGACGGCGCGCCGCAGCTCGACTATCCGTACACGATGGTCCGCGAGGCAGGCATGAGCACCAACGAGAGCCGGGCGGCGATGCGCTTCCTGACGCTGCTCGGGGACTCCGAGTCCGCCCAGGTCCTGGCCGGACACGGCTTCCGGGCGCCGGGCGGGCGCGTCGCCGACGCCCTCCCCTCGGCCGCGGGCGGCAGCGCCCCGCAGCCGTACGCGAGCGCCAGCGCCGACCCGCCGTCGGCACAGGAACTCCAGGACGCGCTCGGGATGTGGACGATCACCGTGCAGAGCGCGCGCCTGACGACGGTGGTGGACGCCTCGGGGTCGATGGCGGCCACGGTGCCCGGGTCGGGCGGCCGCTCCCGGATGGAGGTCACCAAGGCCTCGCTGCTCCAGGCCCTCGCGCAGTTCACGACCGAGGACGAGATCGGCCTGTGGGACTTCGCGACCCATCTGGACGGCTCGCGCGACTACCGCCGGCTGGTGCCGACGGCCCGGCTCGGCGATCCGGCGCCCGGCGGCCGCACCCAGCGCGACAAGCTGTCCGCCGCGTTCGCCGCACTCCAGCCGGTGCCGGACGGCGCGACCGGCCTGTTCGACACGACGCTGGCCGCGTACAGGGACGCGACCTCGACGTACGCGAGCGGCAAGTTCAACGCGGTGGTGCTGCTGACCGACGGCGCCAACGAGGACCCGGGCAGCATCTCGCGGGCCGACCTCGTCGCGCAGTTGGAGAAGCTCACCGACCCGTCGAAGCCGGTACCGCTGATCGCGATCGCGGTCGGCCCGCAGGCCGACAAGGACGAGGTCCAACAGATCGCGAAGGCCACCGGCGGCGTCGGCTACCAGGTGACCGACCCCGCCGACATCCAGGCCGTGATCCTCCAGGCGATCATGGCCCTCGGCCAGGCCCAGCACCACGGCTGACGCCCCGCCGGGCCCCGCACCACGGCAGGCACCCCGCCCGACCCAGCACCACGGCCAACGCCCTGCCGTGCCCAGCGAAGGCTCCCGGCCGGAACCGGGCCCGGGCACCCGCTAGCGACGGCGTGCCTCGGGCCCCGGGAAGCCCGTCGGCCACGTGTGCACGGGCTCGCCCTCCAGCATCAGCTCCCGGTAGCGCCGGGTGGTGGCGGCGAGCGCCGCCTCCCGGCCGAGCCCCGCGGCCAGCGCCCGGTGGTAGGTGTCGACCTGCCAGGACGCCCCGTTGACCCGGCGGCGGCAGCGCTCCTCGATGATGCCGAGGTAGTGGTCCCGGTCGGCCGCCTCGATGCCCCACGCGTCGAGCCCGGCCGCCGCGAGCGGCAGCAGCTCCTCGCGTACGAGCTTGATCGCGGGCACCCGGGAGACCCCGCCGCCGCGCCGCGGCGCCGGCCACAGCAGCTCGGCCTCGATGCCGTAGCGGCAGGCGGCGTCGAAGTTGGAGGCCGCCGACTCGAAGGGCAGCCGGGTCCACACCGGGCGTTGCTCCTCCGCGAGGGCGCGCACCAGGCCGTAGTAGAAGGCCGCGTTGGCGAGCACGTCGACGACGGTGGGCCCGGCCGGAAGCACCCGGTTCTCCACCCGGAGGTGCGGCACGCCGTCGGCGATGCCGTAGACCGGGCGGTTCCAGCGGTAGATCGTGCCGTTGTGCAGCACGAGTTCCTTCAGGCTCGGCACGCCGCCGTCGGCGATGACGCGCAGCGGCTCCTCCTCGTCGCAGATGGGCAGCAGCGGTGGGAAGAAGCGCAGGTTCTCCTCGAAGAGTTCGTAGGCGGACGACACCCACCGCTCCCCGAACCAGGTACGCGGACGCACTCCCTGCGCCCGCAGCTCGGCCGGCCTGGTGTCCGTGGCCTGCTCGAACAGAGGTGGCCGCGACTCGCGCCACAGCTCCCGCCCGAACAGGAACGGCGCGTTGGCGCCCACCGCGATCTGCACCGCGGCGACGGCCTGAGCCGCGTTCCACACCGCTGCGAAGCGCGCGGGCGTCACCTGCAGATGCAACTGCACGGAGGTACAGGCGGCTTCCGGAGTGATCGACGCCGAGGTGCAGGAGAGGCGTTCCACCCCCTGGATGTCGAGGGTGAAATCCTCCCCGCGGGCGGCCACTATCTGATCGTTCAGCAACTGGTAGCGGTCGACGTCGGAGAGATTTCCGGATACGAGATCGTCCTGCGTCAGGGTCGGCAGAATTCCGATCATGAGGATGCCCGCGTCGACCTCGGCAGCTTTGCGATCGGCATACCCGAGCCCGGTGCGCAGCTCCTCGGCGAGCTGGTCGAAAACCCGGCCGCCGAGCCGGTGCGGCGCGATGTTCACTTCCAGGTTGAACATTCCGAGTTCGGTCTGGAAATCCCGGCTCGCGATCCGCTCCAGCACCTCGCCATTCATCATGCGCGGCATGCCGTCGGGACCCGCGAGATTCAGTTCCAGCTCCAGCCCCATCATGTTCCTGGGACGGTCGAACCGCTTCTGGGCCAACAGCTTCCCGAGGCCCTCCAGGCACTGCTGAAGCTTGTCCCGGTAGCGGTGCCGATCGGACAGGTCGAATCCGCCTGCCACGACCTTCTCCCCCATCGAAGGGTCCCTCCTCGAATGGGCGGCCGGGACACCGGCCGCTCGCGTCATGGTCGATAATGCCCAGACTGGCTGATCCATAACGCGTGCGCGCGCAGTGCCGATGGAGTAGCGTCGGCGACTGGGGCCTCCGGCACATTCAGCGGGCATACGGCAACGTGCAGTTACCGCTCGCTCGTCAATGGTGAAAAACACCGACGAGTATCGGCCGACCACCGACGGGACACCTTTCCAGGTCGGGACATCGCACCGGACATTTCCCCGGGTGAAACGCCTGCCCAGGAGGGCCGGATACCGACTTGCGGGCAATATCGACGACAGCTAGCCGAAACACTGCGTGAACACGTGTCGTATAAACTCTGCAAACGAGGCAGAGAGTTGGCGCCCCCGGCCATCCATCGTCGGCCCCCCTCTGACCCCGCACCGCAGACAGCGCCGTCCGCACTGCCCCCGCATCACCGTGTCTCCCGAAGTGAGAGGCGACCCACCATGCCGCTGCATGTCCCCCCGGCCCCCGCGCCCGCCCTGCGCAGCGTCCTCGCGGCACTCGGTTCCCCCACCGCCGTACGCGAGGCCCGCACCCCGGCCCTCCGCTCCACCGAAGGTCCGCTCACTCCCGAGCTTCCGCTCCCGCTCCACGTCCTGGACGGGATCACCCCGGGCGGCCGGACCCCGCGCACCCACCTGGCCGGCTGGCGCTTCCTGATCAGCGACCCCGAGCATCCGGTCGCCGCAGCGGACACCCGCCTCACCCCCGACGGCTGGGCCTTCTCGCACTTCTTCGAGGGCCCCTACATCACCTCGACCCAGCGCGCCCTGCGCCAGGCCGAACAGCTGACCACGCACTACCAGCCCCGGCTGCTCTCGATCCCCGAGCTGTACATGCTCACGCTGTGGCTGCACGCGGACGCGAGCGCCGACGGGGCTTCGGGCACGCCCGCACCGCATGACCTCCTGGTGCCACTGGCACCCGCCCCGCCCGGCATCTGCGCGCACCGCCCGCTGCGCGTCAGCGAACTGCTTCCGGTACTCACCCTGCGCCTGGCACCCGCCCGGCTGCTCGGCCAGCCCGTCTGACGCCTCCGGCAGCGGCCCGGGAAAGAAAGTGCCCCGCGACCAGTGTGGTCGCGGGGCCTCGTGTGTCTATGCTGCGTACGCGCCGCCTGCGCCATACGGGCTAGCCCGGCCGGGCCACCCCGAACCACCCGAAAAGACAGGCCAGTTGAGCTGAACCGTCCGCACGGGTGATACGTCATTAAGCAGTAGGAAGCGCTGCCGCGAAATCCCTGCGGATTGACGTCCGTGGGGCAACACTGGGATCGGACCGACCGACTTACTACGGGGGGCGGCCATGAACAACGCATCGAGCCGCAGCACACTCACCACGACGCAGCGAAAGAACGCATCCATGTGCCAGCACAAGCCAGCCTGTCCGACAGCCTTCTCCGCCGACCGGGAAGCCGCGCAGCCCGTGGCACACCACCCGGAGCAGGGCTGGAGCCTGCTGTGCAACGGCGTCCTGCTCTTCGAGGACACCGGTGAGCTGTTGCCGGACGGGCAGATCATCGCCCCGCACCGGCCGCTCACGGCGGAGCAGGTGGCGACGGCCGCCTAGGCGGCCCCGTACGGGCAGTCGCGTACCGACCTGTCCCTCGGCGGACGCGTCCGGTACGGACAACACAAGGGCCGGCCCGGGGAGCACACCCCGAACCGGCCCTTACGCATGCGTGGATCAGTGGTCGTACTCGTCCAGCGGCGGGCAGGAGCAGACCAGGTTGCGGTCGCCGAAGGCGCCGTCGATGCGACGGACCGGCGGCCAGTACTTGTCGGCGGCCGACACCCCGGCCGGGAAGACGGCGTCCTCGCGGCTGTAGGCGTGGTTCCACTCGCCGCCGAGCGCGGCCGCGGTGTGCGGGGCGTTGGCCAGCGGGTTGTCGTCGGCCGGCCAGACGCCGGAGGCGACCTTCTCGATCTCGCCGCGGATCGCGATCATCGTGTCGCAGAACCGGTCGATCTCGCCCAGGTCCTCGGACTCGGTGGGCTCGATCATCAGCGTGCCGGCCACCGGGAACGACATGGTGGGCGCGTGGAAGCCGTAGTCGATCAGGCGCTTGGCGATGTCGTCGACGCTGACGCCGGTCGCCTTGGACAGCGGGCGCAGGTCCACGATGCACTCGTGCGCGACCAGGCCGTTGGGGCCGGTGTAGAGCACGGGGTAGTGCGGCTCCAGGCGCTTGGCGATGTAGTTCGCGGCGAGCACCGCGACCTGTGTCGCCCGCTTGAGGCCCTCGCCGCCCATGAGACGTACGTACGCCCACGAGATCGGCAGGATGCCCGCCGAGCCCCACGGCGCGGCGGAGATCGGGCCGACGCCCGTCTCGGGGCCGGCGCTCGGCTGGAGCGGGTGGTTGGGCAGGTACGGCGCGAGGTGGGCGCGCACGCCGACCGGGCCGACGCCGGGGCCACCGCCGCCGTGCGGGATGCAGAAGGTCTTGTGCAGGTTGAGGTGCGAGACGTCGCCGCCGAACTTGCCCGGCTTGGCGAGGCCCACCAGGGCATTGAGGTTGGCGCCGTCGACGTACACCTGGCCGCCGGCCTCGTGGACCAGGGCGCAGATGTCGGCGACGTGCTCCTCGAACACCCCGTGTGTGGACGGGTAGGTGATCATCAGGACCGAGAGCTCGTCGCGGTACTGCTCGATCTTGGCGCGCAGGTCGTCGGCGTCGACCTCGCCGTCGTCCGCGGTCTTGACGACCACGACCTTCATGCCGGCCATCACGGCGCTCGCGGCGTTGGTGCCGTGGGCGGAGGACGGGATGAGGCAGATGGTGCGCTGGGTGTCGCCGTTGGCGCGGTGGTAGGCGCGCACCGCGAGCAGACCCGCGAGCTCGCCCTGGGAACCGGCGTTGGGCTGGATGGACACCGCGTCGTACCCGGTGACCTCGGCGAGGCGCTCCTCCAGCTCGCGGATGAGCGTGAGGTAGCCGGCGGCCTGCTCGACCGGCGCGAAGGGGTGGATCTGCCCGAACTCGGGCCAGGTCACCGGCTCCATCTCGGTCGTCGCGTTCAGCTTCATCGTGCAGGACCCGAGCGGGATCATGCCGCGGTCGAGCGCGTAGTCGCGGTCGGCCAGCTTGCGCAGGTAGCGCAGCATCGCGGTCTCGGAGCGGTGCTGGTGGAAGACCGGGTGGGTCAGGTACTCGTCGGTGCGCAGCAGCGCGGCCGGCAGGGTGTCGGCGGCCGTGGTGTCCAGCGCCTCCACATCGGCGTCGACCCCGAACGCGGCCCAGACGGCGGCCAGTTGGGCCCGCGTGGTGGTCTCGTCGCAGGCGAAGGAGACGGTGTCCGCGTCGACCAGGTGCAGGTTGACCCCGCCCTGACGCGCGGCCTTGACGGCCTCGGCGGCCTTGCCCGGGACGCGCACGGTCAGCGTGTCGAAGTAGGCGCCGTGGGCGACGTCGACCCCGGCGGCCCTCAGGCCCTCGGCGAGGACGACGGCGTAGCGGTGGGTGCGCTGCGCGATCTGCTTCAGGCCGTCCGGGCCGTGGTAGACGGCGTACATGCCGGCCATCACGGCGAGCAGCACCTGCGCGGTGCAGATGTTGCTGGTGGCCTTCTCGCGGCGGATGTGCTGCTCGCGGGTCTGCAGGGCCAGGCGGTAGGCTTTGTTGCCGTCGGCGTCGACGGAGACGCCGACGAGGCGGCCCGGCAGGCTGCGGGCGAACTTCTCCTGGACCGCCATGAACCCGGCGTGCGGTCCGCCGAAGCCCATCGGCACGCCGAAGCGCTGGGTGGTGCCGACGGCGATGTCTGCGCCGAGCGAGCCCGGCGAGGCGAGCAGGGTGAGCGCGAGCAGGTCGGCGGCGACGGTCACGATCGCGCCCAGCTCGTGGGCCGCGTCGATGACCGGCTTGAGGTCGCGGACCCGGCCGGAGGCGCCCGGGTACTGGAGCAGCACGCCGAAGACGCCGCGCTCGGCGATCTCGGCGGGGATGCCGTCGCTCAGGTCGGCGACGACGACCTCGACGCCGGTCGGCTCGGCGCGCGTCCGGATCACCGCGATGGTCTGCGGCAGGGTGTCGGCGTCGATCAGGAAGACGCCGCCCTTGACCTTGCCCACGCGCCGTGACAGGGCGAGCGCCTCGGCGGCCGCGGTGCCCTCGTCGAGCAGCGAGGCGCCGGAGGTCGGCAGCCCGGTCAGCTCGGCGACCATGGTCTGGAAGTTGAGCAGCGCCTCCAGGCGGCCCTGCGAGATCTCCGGCTGGTAGGGCGTGTACGCCGTGTACCAGGCCGGGTTCTCCATGACGTTGCGCAGGATCACCGGCGGCGTGAAGGTGCCGTAGTAACCGAGGCCGATCATGGGGGCGAGGACCTGGTTGCGGTCCGCGAGCCGGCGCAGCTCGGCGAGCACCTCGGCCTCGGTCCGCGCCTCGGGCAGGCCCAGCGCCCCGGCGCTCTTGATGACCTCGGGGACGGCGGCGGCGGTCAGCTCGTCGAGCGAGCCGTAGCCGACCTGGGCGAGCATCTTGGCCTGCGCCCCGGCATCGGGCCCGATGTGGCGCTGCTCGAAGGGGATGCCACGCTCCAGCTGGCTGAGCGGAATGCGGTTGGCGGTCATGACGGAGGCCTCCTGGTCGCACGACCTGCGAGGGGTACCACGGCGCGGGTACCCGGACGGCCTCCCCCTCTGTCATCTCAACCTGAGAGCTTCACCGGGTGCATGGCAGCGACCCGGTTTTCACCGTCGGTGAGGAAAGGTTCCGCCCGGGCAGAAGTGCCCGTACGTCCCCCGTCCTGCTTTCCAGAGTGACCTCGTCCGTGCGGTCCGTGGGCCTGAGAGATTCCGGGGAGGAGTTGCTCCTTCGGCGTCCGCCGAGAACTCGATGAGCTCTTCGAAGGACTCTCCCGCACGGGGTCAGCAGCCGCTTGCCAGCCTACCAGCGCCGTCCCAGCTCGATTCTTTGTTCACCTGCTCGAGTGGCCAACACCCGGGATGTGCACTTTCGTAGTGCTTATGGAGCAGTTGTAACCGGTTGCGACCAATTGGAGGGACCGTGCAGACCGATATCGATCCGCGCAGCCTGATCGGCCGCAAGGCATACGACCGCAATGGGCACAAGATCGGAACGGTGGACGAGGTCTACCTCGACGACGCCACGGGCGCACCCGAGTGGGCCGCGGTGCGCACCGGCCTCTTCAGCCGGGACGCGTTCGTCCCGCTGGAGCCCAGCACCCTGGTCGACGAGACGCTCCGCGTCCCGTACGACCGCGCCCTGATCAAGGACGCGCCGGACTTCGGCGTGGGCCGCCATCTCTCCCCGGAACAGGAGCTTCAGCTCTACCACCACTACGGTCTGGACATCGCGGCCCCCGAACCCGGCCCGCCACCCTCCGACCGGGACTTCGGCCGGCTCGCCAACGGCGAATCCTGACCCGCCGCGGCCCCCGCCTCCCCTTCCCGTACCGCTTCGGCCCCGCCCCCTTCCCCGCCCTCGGCCCCGGCCGGCTCGACCAGCGCCAGCGGCTCCGCGGCCGCCAGGTCAGGGTCGTCCACGCGGAACGTCCTCACCCGCCCGGGCTCCTTCGCCGTCGGCGTCTCGAAACGCACCGTGACCCGCCCGACGCCACTGCCCTGCACCCAGCCGGGCCCGTACTCGGCATGCCGTACGTCGTGCCCGGCCAGCCAGCGGCGCTGCGCGGGGTCCTCGGGGGCCGGCGCCTCCGCCTCGGCCACCGGGGCGGCCTCCTCGTCCCCGGGGACCAGCGGCTCCTCCACGACCTGCTCTCCGGCGGCCTGCGCGAACAGGTCCTCCTGCGTGAAGTCGGCAAGGCCGCTGACCCCGACGCCCAGCAGACGCACCCCGCCCGTGGTGTCCACCGCGTCGAGGAGCCGCGCCGCGGCCTCCCGGACCACCCCTGGGTCGTCGGTGGGCCCGCGCAGCGTCTCGGACCGGGTCAGCGTGGAGAAGTCGTAACGCCGGACCTTGAGCACGATGGTGCGGCCCGAGTGCCCCGACGCCCGTAGCCGCTGCACACACCGGTCGGCGAGGCGCCCCACCTCGATGGTGATCCTCAGCCGGTCGTGCAGGTCCACGTCGAAGGTGTCCTCCACGGACACCGACTTCGCGTCCCGCTCGGCCACTACGGGGCGGTCGTCGTACCCGGTCGCCATCCGGTGGAGCGAGGCACCGTGCGACTTCCCCAGGAGCCGTACGAGCTCGTCCTCGCCGGCCTCGACGAGGTCGGCGACGGTGGTCATACCGGCCCGGCGCAGATGCTCCCCGGTGGCCGGGCCCACCCCCGGCAGGATGCGCACCGACATCGGCGCGAGGAGCTCGCGCTCGGTGCCGGGCTCTATCAGAACCAGACCGTCGGGCTTCGCCTCCTCCGAGGCGATCTTGGCGAGCATCTTGGACCCGGCGAGCCCGACGGACCCGCTCAGCCCGGTGACCGCCCTGATGTCCCTGCGCAGCCGCTCACCGGCCTCGCGCGCGCCGACCGACTCGAAGGCCACGCCTCCGGCCTCCAGGTCCACGAAGGCCTCGTCCAGGCTCAGCGGCTCGACCAGCGGCGACAGCCGGCCGAGCAGCTCCATCACCTGCTCGCTGACGGTGCGGTACAGCTGGAAGCGCGGCACCAGGTAGGCCGCATTGGGGCAGAGCCGCCGGGCCTGCGCCATCGGCATCGCCGAGCGCACCCCGAAGCGTCTCGCCTCGTACGAGGCCGTCGAGACCACTCCTCGCGGTCCGAGACCGCCCACGACGACCGGCTTTCCGCGCAGGCTCGGCTTCGACGCCTGCTCTGCGGCGGCGAAGAAGGCATCCATGTCGAGATGCAGGATGGTCGGCGCGGCTCTCACACGACTGATGCTGCCGTACGCCACTGACAATCGGTCCCGGCGGCGCCGCCCGGAAGGTCAGACGGCGCGGTTGCGCCGCCTGGCCAGTTCGTCGGCCGGGTTGTGGCCGACCAGGGTCTCGCCGGTGTCCACGCGCTCGCCGTGCAACTGCGAGAGAGCCGCCTCCACGTCCCGCCACACCACACCGACCGCGATGCCGAAGATGCCCTGGCCGCCCTGGAGGAGGTTCACGACCTCGTCGGGGGACGAGCACTCGTACACGGTGGCCCCGTCGCTCATCAGCGTCATGCGCTCCAGATCGCGAAAGCCCCGCTCGCGCAGGTGCTGCACGGCGGCGCGAATGTTCTGGAGGGCGACCCCGGTGTCGAGGAAACGCTTGACGATCTTCAGGACGACGACGTCCCGGAAGCTGTAGAGGCGCTGCGTGCCCGAGCCGTAGGCCGGACGCACACTGGGCTCGACCAGGCCGGTGCGCGCCCAGTAGTCGAGCTGCCGGTAGGTGATTCCCGCTGCCGCGCAGGCGGTCGGGCCCCGGTATCCGATCGTTTCGGTACTCAGGTCGGCCGCACTGCTGTGGAGCGGGTACGGCCCGCTCTCCCCCGGACCGAGTCCGGGAGCGCCCCCTGCCGTACCGTCGCCGCTCATACTCACGCCGACCCTCCGTCCTTGACCTGCCCACTCGAAGGTAGGCAGTCACTCGGGGTGCGTCAACGATCGCCACACTCGGCACGCCGAGTGATAATCACCCTGAGAGTGGTTTCCCGTGTCTCTCCCGCGGGAAAGGCTACTCGAATGCGCTGAAACCACTCCGGCGTACGCGCGGCACGCGACACCACTCCGACGGCCGCCGGATCATGTGTGCCCGGTACTCACTGGCTGTTGGTGCCGAAGTCCTCGGGCGAGATCTGGTCGAGGAACTCACGGAACTTCTCGACCTCGTCCTCCTGCTCGTCCGGGATGGCGATTCCCGCGTCATCGAGGACCCCGTCACTGCCGTAGATCGGCGTGCCGGTGCGCAGGGCCAGCGCTATGGCGTCGGACGGCCGCGCGCTCACCTCCACGCCACTGGCAAAGACCAGCTCCGCGTAGAAGACGCCTTCGCGGAGGTCCGTGATGCGGACCTCGGTCAGCTCCTGGCCCACGGCCTCAAGGACGTCCTTGAAGAGGTCGTGCGTCAGCGGCCGCTCCGGCGCCATCCCCTGCTGGGCGAAGGCGATCGCGGTCGCCTCCCCAGGACCGATCCAGATGGGGAGGTACCGATCGCCTCCCACTTCACGCAGGAGCACGATCGGTTGGTTGGAGGGCATTTCCACCCGGACACCCACGACGTCGAGCTCGTTCACACAGCAACCCTAGGACGTGCTCGGCAGGTTTGGGTAGTCGGGCACCTACAAGATCAGTGAAGCCGGACACCCAGAGCGGTCTGAACGAGTGCCGCGTGGAGCCGTACGGAGAGCGCCGCGAGCTCCTTCGTGGTGGCCTCCGCATGGGCTCTGGTCTGCGGATTACGGTGCAATCGCAGGGGTGCCACCACCTGCTCGACCAGCCCGGCCTCACGGTCGGCCGCAGCCTTCATGGCGCGCAAATGCCGCGGTTCCAGACCGAACCGGCCCATATCCGCCACAAGGCGTGCCACGTTCACCGACTCGGCGTCGAAACCACCGTCGGCGCCGGGGGTGACGAGCCCGTAGGACTCCCACTCGGCGAGCTCCGTCTCGGTGACCTCTGCGGCCGCCATCAGCTCGGCACGGCCCACGCGGGCGGCCGTGGGACGCTCCGCCTCCGCCTCGCCCAAGCCGTCGAGCAGCTCACGCGGGGCGCCGGAGGACGGCAGTGACGGCTCCTCGCCCCGGGCGAGGGCATCCAGGTGCTCCCGGATGACCTTGAGCGGCAGATAGTGGTCCCGCTGCATCCGCAGCACCTGGGCCAGCCGCTCGACGTCCTCCGGGCTGAACTTGCGGTACCCCGACGGCGTACGCCGGGGCTCCACCAGGCCCTCGGACTCCAGGAACCGGATCTTCGAGATCGTCACTTCGGGAAATTCGTCGCGCAGCTGGTTGAGGACCCCGCCGATACTCATCAGCCGGCCACCCGCGGTGGCGGTGCCGGATCCGGCACCGCCCGTCGGTGTCTGCAGCATGGACCTTCCCTGGCCGTGGCTCAGAGCGCGCGCTGGCTCGCGTAGAAGACCAGCCGGTACTTGCCGATCTGGACCTCGTCGCCGTTGGTCAGATCGACGGAGTCGATGCGCTCGCGGTTCACATAGGTGCCGTTGAGGCTGCCGACGTCGGAGACGGTGAAACGCCCGTCGGGACCACGCCGGAACTCCACGTGACGGCGCGAGACCGTCACGTCGTCGAGGAAGATGTCGCTCTGCGGGTGGCGGCCGGCCGTGGTCAGCTCGCCGTCCAGCAGGAAGCGGCTTCCAGAGTTCGGCCCGCGCCGCACCACCAGGAGCGCCGAGCCCAGCGGCAGGGCGTCGACGGCGGCCTGCGCCTCCGGGGAGAGCGACGGCAGCTGCGTCTGACCGGTCACCTCGGCGTCGTACGCTTCGAGGCCGGAGATCGAGATCGTCGAGGTGGTCTCGGAGGCACGCTCCGGGACGACACCGGGCCGCAGCGGAGCGCCGCAGTTGGAGCAGAAGCGACTGGCTGCGGGGTTCGTGTGCCCGCACCTCGTACAAACAGGCATGCCCGACATCGACGGATCCTCCTGCCGCGGCGGCACCGCGTGGGCGCTGGTGGCATACGGGTCGGAGCCAAACCCTCCACCCGAACTTGAGGTTGACGGTTCCCCGAAACCTATGCGCCCGGCACCCGCAGGGTCAACAGACGACGCGCCCGGAATGTCGCCTCCGGAACCGGCCACCTCATCGCGGAACAGCGGGCGCTCGCCGCCCTGCTCCTCCGGCTCTCCGGGGCGCTGAGCACGGTGCCTGGCGGCGCTGCCGCCGTCCTGGCGTGCGCTCTTGCCGAACAACTTCGCAAACAACTTCACGGGCGATTCCCCTTGACCGAAATAGACCCGCCCGTGGGGCAGGACGAACCCAGAATCAACACACCGGCCGACCCGGACATCCTCACAACGTCCGTATCCGCCAAACAGTTTCCACCACGCACCACTGTTACGGAGCGGCGACCCCCCGCAACGTCCTGCCCTTGTGCGGCAGCTCTCACGCATGCCCCCATCAGTGCGAGGACGACTGAGCGTAGTCAGGCCGCTTCGCGGCTCGCAAGGCGTTCACAATGATCTTCTCCGAGCGGGCCACTGTAGCCGTGGCCTGCTCCTTCTCCAGAGTCTGCACCACTCCACCAGGGATGTTGAGCGCCGGCTCCAGATCCTGCGGCCTGCCGATCACCTTGAAGACGTACGGGGCACTGACCTTGGTTCCGTCCACCCCGATGCCGCCGGTCTCGTCGGAGAAGTACGTATTGGCCACCACGCGGACGTCGTTGATCTGGATCGCCTCGGCGCCTGCTGCGCGCAGCTCCTGCACCGTGTCAAGCACCTTGTCGGACTCGACTGCGCCCTTGGGGTCGCTGATCGTCAACGTGATGCCGGGGCCCTGCGCGGCGACCGTGCCGGCCAGGATCCCGAGCTGCTGCTCCTTCTCCACAGTCTGCTTGCGCGCCTCCTCCGCCTGGTTGGAGCTGGTCTCCAGCTCGGTGCGCTGGCCCTCCAGACGCTGCTTCTCGTCCTCAAGACGCTTCGTACGGGAATCCAGTTCATCCAGGATGCGCACCAGATCCTCCTGGCGGGCGCCGCGCAGCGCACTGTTGTCGCTGTTGGAGCGGACCTGAATGGCGAGCCCGAGGCCCAGGACGAAGAGCAGCAGCGCCACGATGAGCTGCGCTCGGCTGACCCGCGGCGGCCACAGACCTGCGGCGAGCCGCTGACGGCCCGTCAGCGGCGGCTTCGGGTCGGCGGGTTCACCCGGCGCCTCGACGGTCCGCTCACCGTCGCCGTCACCCTGATCGGTGTTCTTCTCCACGTCACTCATCGGCCTCAGGCCCTGAAGACGTGCCGGCGGATGGCGGCCGCGTTGGAGAAGATCCGGATGCCGAGCACCACGACCACACCGGTCGACAGCTGCGCCCCCACGCCCAACTTGTCGCCGAGGAACACGATCAGCGCCGCGACCACCACGTTCGACAGGAAGGAGACCACGAAGACCTTGTCGACGAAGATGCCGTCGAGCATGGCCCGCAGGCCGCCGAAGACCGCGTCGAGTGCCGCGACCACGGCGATCGGCAGATACGGCTCGACCACCGCAGGCACCTCGGGCCGGACGAAAAGTCCGACCACGACTCCCACGACGAGGCCAAGTACGGCGATCACGATGTGCCCTTCCCTGTGTCGGCCGCGCCCTTGCCGGCGCCCGTGGCCATTGGTTTTGCGGTACGCACGGTCAGGCTCGGCGCCGCCGGGAGACGCACGTCGCCCTCGGCCGAAATACTGGCCCTGATCCCGTAGTTCTGCTGAAGCACATGCAGGTACTGGCCGTCCGCGCTGTCCTGGAAGGCGGTGCTCAGCTTCTTGCCGTCGCCCACCGCGAGCACCGTATAGGGCGGCACCAGTGGCCTGTTGTCGACCAGTATGGCGTCGCCCGCGGCCCGGATCGCAGAAAACGATGTCAGACGCTGCCCGTTGATGGCGACAGCCTCCGCGCCCGACTGCCAAAGACCGTTGACCACGCGCTGCATGTCCCGGTCACGGACCCGGCCGGTGTCGGCGAACGTGGTGCTCTCGCGCGGCCGGCTGCCGTCGCCCTGGGACGTTTCCTTGGCGTCGTCGACGACCAGCTTCACACCCGGGCCGTGCACCTCCGTCGCGCCGGAAAGCAGCGCCACCAGTTCGCCCTGGTCGCCGCCGTGCTTCTCCAACGCCTTGCGCTGCCGGTCCCCGACCTCGGTCCGCAGCGCGTCCACATCGCTCTGCAGCTTGTCGGCGGCCTTGGTCTCCGAGTCGACCCGGTCGATCAGCTCCTGGCGCTCCTTGGCGACCACAGGGGCGGTGATACGGGCCTGGGCCGCGCCGACCGTCACCACGAGGGCGGCGAGCACCAGACCGCCCGCGAGGCCCAGCTTGGCCTTCAGCGTGCGCGGCATTCCGGCCTGGCCCTCGGCCTTGCGCCGAGCGGTCGCCTCCGCGTACCCGTCGTCGAGCGCGTGGTCCATGACATTGGTCAGCAGCGACATCGACGCGTCGGGGCGCGGGGGCGGAGACGGCGTGCTCCGAACGGGGGGCTGCTGCGGCATGCCGCACATCGTCGCACGTCGTCGGCGTTACCACCGAATGGCCCCACCGGTGTGCGGGGCCGGGCCCGAAGGCCCGGCCCCGCACACCGCCACAACGTCAGTGACCTGCGCTGTCGACCACCGCGGCCCATTCGTCGAGCAGCGCCTGGGCCGACACGTCGTCCGGCCCTTCGGCCCACAGATGGGTGACGGCCTCGGCCGGGTCGGGCAGGACCATCACCCAGCGGCCGTCGGCCTCGACGACCCGTACGCCGTCGGTGGTGTCCACCGACCGGCCGCCGGCCGCCTCGACCACGCGCCGCATCACCATGCCCTTGACCGCCCACGGCGTCGGGATGTCCCGCTTGAGGACGTGCGCCTGCGGTATCCGCGAATCGATCTGACTCAGCGTGAGCTGGGTGCGCGCCACCAGGCCGATGAGCCGCACGAACGCGGCAGCGCCGTCGAAGACACTGCTGAACTCGGGGATGATGAACCCGCCGCGCCCATCGCCGCCGAAGATCGTGGACTCCTCACGGCCGACCCGCGTCAGGTCGTCCGGCGAGGTCGTCGTCCACTCCACCTGAGTGCCGTGATACGCGGCGACCTGCTCGGCGATCCTCGTGGTCGTGACCGGCAGGGCCACCCGCCCACTGCGCCGCTCGGCCGCGACCAGGTCCAGCATCACCAGGAGCGCACGGTCGTCCTCGACGATCCGGCCCCGCTCGTCGACCAGCGAAAGCCGCTCACCGACCGGGTCGAACCGCACCCCGAACGCGGCCCGAGCCGAAGCGACGATCTCCCCGAGCCGCACCAGACCGGCACGCCGGCTCTCCGGCGATTCGGTCGGCCTCGACTCGTCGAGACCGGGGTTGATCGTCAGCGCGTCCACCTTGAGCCGGCCCAGCAGGCTGGGCAGCACCAGGCCGGCGCTTCCGTTGGAGGCGTCCACGACGACCTTGAGGCCGGCTTCCGCGATCCCGGTGGTGTCGGCCTTGCGCAGGAGCGATCCGGTGTACGAGTCGAAGACGCTGGACGGGAACTGCAGATCGCCGATCTCACCCGGGAAGGCTCGCCGGTACTCCTGGCGGGCGTAGACGCGGTCGAGCTTGCGCTGTCCCGCCTGCGAGAGGTCCGCGCCCCGCTCGTCGAAGAACATGATGTCGACGGAGTCCGGGACACCAGGAGACGTGCGGATCATGATCCCGCCCGCGCTGCCTCGCGCCGTCTGCTGCCGCGCGACGGGCAGGGGGACGTTCTCCAGGTCCCGTACGTCTATGGCACTGGCCTGCAGTGCCGAGATGACGGCCCGCTTCAGCGCCCGCGCACCACGGGAGTGGTCGCGCGCCGTGGTGACGGTCGACCCCTTCTTGAGCGTGGTGGCGTACGCACCCGCGAGGCGTACGGCCAGTTCGGGCGTGATCTCGACGTTCAGGATTCCCGAGACACCCCGGGCCCCGAAGAGATGGGCCTGGCCTCTGGATTCCCAGATCACCGAGGTGTTGACGAATGCGCCGGCCTCGATGGTCTTGAACGGATAGACCCGGACGTTCCCCTGAATGATCGATTCCTCACCGACGAGGCACTCGTCGCCGATGACGGCGCCGTCCTCGATGCGGGCGGCCCGCATGATGTCGGTGTTCTTGCCGATCACGCAGCCGCGGAGATTGCTGTGCTGCCCGATGTAGACGTTGTCGTGGACGACGGCCTTGTGCAGGAACGCACCGCTCTTGACGACCACGTTCGAGCCCACGACGGTGTGCTCGCGGATTTCGACGTCCGCTTCGACCTTCGCGTAGTCACCGATGTAGAGGGGTCCGCGCAGCACGGCGTCGGGGTGGACCTCGGCGCCTTCCGCGACCCATACGCCCGGGGAGATCTCGAAGCCGTCGATGTCGACGTCGACCTTGCCTTCCAGCACGTCGGCCTGCGCCTTGACGTAACTCTCGTGCGTGCCGACGTCCTCCCAGTAGCCCTCGGCGACATAGCCGTAGATGGGCTTGCCTTCCTTCATCAGCTGCGGGAAGACATCGCCGGACCAGTCGACGGACTTGTCGGCCTCGACGTAGTCGAATACCTCGGGCTCCATCACATAGATGCCCGTATTCACGGTGTCGGAGAAGACCTGCCCCCAAGTGGGCTTCTCCAGGAAGCGCTCGACCTTGCCCTCTTCGTCGACGATGGTGATGCCGAATTCAAGGGGATTGGGGACCCGGGTCAGGCACACCGTGACGAGTGCGCCCTTCTCCTTGTGGAAGTTGATGAGATCGGTCAGGTCGAAATCGGTGAGGGCATCACCGGAAATGACCAGGAAGGCATCGTCCTTGAGGGCTTCCTCGGCGTTCTTGACGCTGCCCGCGGTGCCGAGGGGCTTCTCCTCATTGGCATAGGTGAGCTCCATTCCGAGCTCTTCCCCGTCACCGAAGTAGTTCCTGACGAGCGACGCCAGGAACTGCACGGTGACGACGGTTTCATTGAGCCCATGCCGCTTGAGCAGCCGCAGCACATGCTCCATGATCGGCCGGTTGACCACCGGCAGGAGCGGCTTGGGCATGCTCGAAGTCATGGGGCGAAGGCGTGTGCCTTCGCCACCAGCCATAACGACGGCCTTCATGTCGGAAACGTCCTCCTCGAAGAGACGGCGGTCTGGCCGACTTCGCCCGGACGGGCAAGGCCTCTGGCGCCCAACACGGCCGCCGACTCTCATCGGGGCCGCGGTCGCCGAGCTAATCGGCCGCTGCGTCCGCCTTCACCAACCGGCGGACCTGAACCACATACAGGATTCCTGCCCACCAATACAGAGTTGTACCCCATCCAGCGAACGCCCATCCGAAAATCGCCGCAAGGGAGGCGAGCCACCCGTGTCCGTCGCTGAGCAGCAGCAGCGGGAACGCGTACATCAGGTTGAACGTAGCCGCCTTGCCCAAGAAGTTCACCTGGGGCGGCGGATAGCCGTGCCGGCGAAGGATTCCCACCATCACCAGAAGCATCAACTCGCGTGCCACTAGGGCAGCGGTCAACCAAATCGGCAGGATCTCCCGCCAGGTGAGCCCGACGAGTGTGGAGAGGATGTACAGCCGGTCGGCGGCGGGGTCGAGCAGGCGTCCCAGGTTGCTGATCTGGTTCCAGCGCCGGGCCAGCTTGCCGTCCAAGTAGTCACTGACACCGCTCAGCGCCAACACCAGCAGGGCCCAGCCATCACTGTTCGGACCGCCGAAGACGGGGCGGAGGATCAGCCACAGGAAGAGCGGAACGCCGACCAGGCGCGCCATGCTGAGAATATTGGGGATGGTGAGCACCCGGTCCGTCTGAACGCGAGTCTCCTGGACCTCCACCCGGGGGCCTCCTGTGGGAAATGTGCCGACGATGCCCCCTGACCCTACCGTCAGCACGCACCAATGCTGCACAGGGGGTAGGAGCACCCACCCGAGGCCCCACAAAGCGGACGGAAACGCGAAAAAGCCCCGCACCGTGACCCGTATTTCTACAGATCATGATGCGGGGCTTTCCCCAAA
>NZ_BMUZ01000010.1 GCF_014650455.1 Streptomyces xanthochromogenes
GTCCGCCAGGCGCGCGCCTCCCCGAGGGGCCGGCCGCGCTCGGCCGGGGCGGACGCGGGCCGTCTCTCGGCGCGGGCGCCCGGCGCGGGGCGGGCGGTGGCGCGGGCGTCCGCGGCGGACGGCGCGGGGGACTCCTGCCGGGTGAGCAGACGGGTGTGCAGGGCGGTCAGTTCCGGGCCCGGGGGGACGCCGAGGTCCTCGGCCAGGGTGCGGCGGGTGGACTCGTAGACCGCGAAGGCGTCCGCCTGCCGGCCGGCCCGGTGCAGGGCCAGCATCAGGAGGGCCTGGGTGCGCTCGCGCAGGGGATGTTCGGCGGCGAACGCGCGTAGAGAAGCGATCGTGGCGGCATGGCGGTCCAGCGCGAGGGCGCCGTGGAAGTGGTCCTCGCGGGCGGAGAGCCACAGTTCGGTGAGCCGGTCGCGCTCGCGCTCGGCGTGCGGTCCGGGCAGCCCCGCGAGCGGGCTGCCGCCCCACAGGTCGAGCGCGCCGGAGAGTTCGGCGTGGGACGCGGCGACGTCGCCCACGCCCCGCAGCCGCGCGGCCTCGGCGAGCCGCGTCTCGAAGACGGTGGTGTCGAGCGCGGCCGAGGGCACCCGCAGCGCGTAGCCGTCGTCGGCCGACACCAGGAGCCGGGCCGGGGTGCGCGCGGGGCGGTTCGGTTCGAGGAGGGTGCGCAGGCGCGAGACGTAGGTGCGCAGGGTGCCCACCCCGCGCGGGGGCAGCCGTTCGCCCCAGATCGCGTCGAGGAGTTCCGGCATGGACACCGGGCGGCCACCGCGCAGCAACAGCACGGCGAGCAGAGCCCGTTGCTGGGGTGGACCCAGTCGCAGGGGCCGGCCGTCGAAGTCGCCCTCGACGGGCCCGAGCATCCGGAACCGCAGCCCGCCGGCCCCGCCGCCGGTTATGCCGCCTTCGCCCGTTCCGCCGGATTCCGTCACGCGCCGCCGCCTCTTCCTCTCACTCGCCCCGGCCGTTTCGTCCCCCGACGTTTGCCCTTCCGGCCCCCCGGATTCTGTTCGTCCGGTCACCGAAACGCTACGCCAGGACCTACCACGGGCCCGCATCAGCACATGTGTCGCACAAGGAGTTGGCTTGAACTGCCCCTGTATCCCGTGAGTAACCGGACGAAAGGGCACCCTCCCTGCCCCCAAGACGGTCCGGACGTCTCTCCCGTTCCGTAGGGACGGCACAAACAATCGCGAGGCAACGAGCGAGGGGAGTGCACCACCGTGCGGGTCCAGCAGGAACAGCAGGCCGAGCGGAGACGCGCCGCCCCGCCGGGCCGCCCCGCGCGCGGCCCCGCCTCGGCACTGGCCGCGCTGCACTCCACGGCCGGCAACGCCGCGGTGGCCCAGCTGTTCGCACCGGCCGCGTCCCACACCCGGGAGCCCGCCCCCGTCCAGCGGATCACCGACCACCCCGGCGGGTCCTACGACGCGCGGCCCCAACCCGGCGAACGAGGACCCTACTTCGTCGCCCAGGGTTCCGAGCCGCGCTGGGCCATGGGCGCCGGTGACGGCCGCGAGCCGCGCGACATACGGGAGCGGCTGCGCTACCAACTCGCCGAGGTGGGCCCCGCCGACGCCCCGCTGCGGGTGGCGGACGACGGCACGCTCGCGGTGCACGGGGTGGACGAGCCCAAGGAGTTCTACGCCACGCAGGCAGTGGTGGATTCGGCCAATGCCTCGCTGCGCGCGGTCAACAGCACGGTCGAGCTGACCACCGGCGGCCGCAGCATCGGCGTCGGCGGTCTGCGCCTCCTGCGGGTGCAGCCCACCGTCGTCGGCGAGCAGTCCACCGAGGGCCAACTGGGCCAGTTCGTCTCGCTGTTGCGCTCCACCTGCATCTCCGTGGCGTGCAGCCTGATCGGCTCCGAGCACGCCAAGCGCGCCCAAGCGGTTCTCGGCGACGGCAGCAACTTCCTGCTGACGCCCGGCTCCGACAGCGACGACCGGGCCAACCGGCTTGCCGACGCCGTCGCCGGGGACACCGCGGGCACGCTGGACACGGCCGGGGCGCTCGCCGCCGCCCAGGGCAGCGGGGCCCCGGGCGCCGACCTCGGCAGACGCTACGGCGAGGCCACCCGGGACGGCGGCCGGGACGCCACCGAGGAGCGCCTCGGCATCAACAAGTACGCCTCCCCCGGGCCCGGCGAAGGCTTCGCGATCTTCAGCATGCTGGCGGCCGACAACCGCGACCACTCGGTGTCACCCGCCGTCGAGCGCGGCGAGAACGTGTGGGGCTACCACTTCGCGGCCGTCGTCGCCCGTTCCCTGGACGGCAGTTGCCAGGTCACGCTGGAGAACTACAGCCGCAACGAGTTCGACGAGAAGGCCCGTACCGGCCTGTACGACGTGCTGCTCAAGCGGGCCAAGAGCGGCAGCGGCTGGTTCTCGCAGCTCAAGCCGCTTCTGGAGGGCGACGACCAGCAGGCGTTCAAGGCCAAGTTCGACGAGGTGCTCGCCGCGCTGGTCCGTGACCCCGAGGTCAAGAAGAACCGGGGCATGCCACGGCTCCAGCTCCAGCAGGACTTCGAGGACCACACCTGCCGTTCCTGGTTCTTCCGGGTCTACGGCGGCGGCGCCGGGGAGAGCTTCCACGAACAGCAGGCCGCCTCGGGGTACTTCAACAACCCCATGACTCTACGGGTGGCCCGCCCGGAATCGGCCGGACAGTAGCGGCGGGACGCAACAGGGGATCGCAGCGAGGGAGTTGAGGCGCCCTGCCCCCTGGCCAGGGGCGGCACCGGGGGAGCACGCTGCTGGGGTACGGACGTACGGACAGCGACTGCACGATCACAGGCTGGGGCGGCGTGGACGGAGCCGGCACACGTGCCTAGGGGGTACGCGCCATGAGTGACAGCAGTGCGGAAGAGCAGGCGGCGGAGGACCGGCGACGGAGGGAGGAGCTGTTGGAGAAGGTCCGCGAGGCGAACCGGCTGAGCACCGGGCGGCTCTGCTCGCCGTCGGGTCCGGCGATGGGGAGCGACGACGAGGACGAGGGCTGACCCGCCCCCTTCCGGGGTATGCCACCAGGGGGCCCACCCGCCCCTTCCGGGGTTTTGCGCCACGCGGCGCCGGACCCGGGTCCGGCGTCCGCCGTACCCGATCCGGCCGGACGAACCCGCGCCGATGACCGGAAGGGCAGCTTGTGCTGCCCTCGCCCACGCACCTTCTTCCCTCCCGGCGCCGCCCGCGCTACGCGAGGCTGGTCCGGTAATTGGCCGGTGGCAGCGTTTCGGGGGGCGGGAGAACCGCATGCAGCTCGGATTCGGAGCGAGCCGTCCGCTCCGCGCCGTGGGCCCCTCAGCTTCTGGGCGCTAGCCCACCCTCCGTACACCCAGCATCAAGGAGCAGCTTCCCGTGCCCAACTACCTGTCCCCCGGCGTCTACGTCGAGGAAGTCGCCAGCGGATCCCGCCCCATCGAAGGGGTCGGCACCTCGGTGGCCGCCTTCGTCGGCCTCGCGCCCGTGGGGCCGCTCAACGAGCCGACGCTGGTGACCAACTGGTCCCAGTACGTCGCCGAGTTCGGCGAGTTCACGGACGGGTACTACCTGGCGCACTCCGTCTACGGCTTCTTCAACAACGGCGGTACGGCCGCCTACGTGGTCCGCGTCGGCGGCACCGATGACGGCGCCGGCAAGGCCGCCGCCCCGCAGGCCTCGGCCACCTCCGCCGCCCCGCAGGCGATCACCGCCGGTGAGGCCGTGGCGCTCGGCACCTTCAAGGTCTCCGCGATCACGGCCGGCACCGCCAACAACGGCGCGCTGACCGTCGAGGTGCAGGACGCCGAGGGCGAGGGCAACGGCGACCGCTTCAAGCTGGTCGTCAAGGACGGCGAGACCGTCGTCGAGAACTTCGACGTCAGCGCGAAGAAGTCGGCCCGCAACTACGTGGTCACGCAGGTCAAGCAGCGCTCCAAGACGATCACCGTCGAGGAGGCCGTGGCCGGTGGCCAGCTGGCCAAGCCGGACGCGCAGGCCGTCACCCTGGCCCCGCCGGCCCCCGCCGCCGCGCCCGCCCCGGTCAGCAGCGGCACGGTCGCCCGGATCGAGTCCGGCCAGTTCATCGGCGACTCCGCCGACCGCACCGGCTTCGGCGGCCTGGAGGCCTACGACGAGATCAACATGGTCTCGGTGCCGGACCTGATGTCCGCCTACCAGCAGGGTCTGATCGACCTGGAGCAGGTCAAGGCCGTCCAGCTCGGCCTGGTCTCGCACTGCGAGCTGATGGGCGACCGCATGGCCGTCCTCGACCCGCCGCCCGGGCTCAACGCCCGCGACATCCGCAAGTGGCGCATGGACGTGGCCGGTTACGACTCGCGCTACGCCGCCCTCTACTACCCCTGGATCAAGGTCTTCGACCCCTCCAGCGGCCAGACCAAGGTCGTCCCGCCGTCGGGTCACATGTCCGGCATCTGGGCCCGCAACGACTCCGAGCGCGGCGTGCACAAGGCTCCCGCGAACGAGATCGTGCGCGGCGCGGTCGACCTGGAGCTCCAGATCACCCGCGGTGAGCAGGACCTCCTGAACCCGGTCGGCGTCAACTGCATCCGCGCGTTCCCGGGCCGCGGCATCCGCGTCTGGGGCGCCCGCACCCTCGCCTCCGACCCGGCCTGGCGCTACCTGAACGTGCGCCGCTACTTCAACTACCTCGAAGAGTCGATCCTCATCGGCACCCAGTGGGTGGTGTTCGAGCCGAACGACCAGGCGCTGTGGGCCCGCATCCGCCGCAACATCTCCGCGTTCCTGGTCAACGAGTGGCGCAACGGCGCCCTCTTCGGCCAGCGCCCCGAGGACGCCTTCTACGTGAAGTGCGACCAGGAGACCAACCCGCCGGAGTCGGTCGACCTCGGCCGCGTGGTGTGCGAGATCGGCATCGCGCCCGTCAAGCCCGCCGAGTTCGTGGTGTTCCGACTCGCCCAGTTCTCGGGCGGTGGCGGCGAGCTGGAGGAGTAAGTCACACCCCAACTCGCTTGTCCCACAGCCTTTTTCGCACGAACAGGAGTAAACCAGCATGTCGCTTCAGCCTGGTGATGCGCTCACTACCCACAACTTCGGCCTGCAGATCGACGGTGTCATGGTCGAGTACCTGCAGGAGGTCAGCAGCCTCTCGATGGAGCAGGACGTCATCGAGTACCAGCAGGTCTCGGCCGATGGCAAGCCGATCATCAAGAAGCTCCCCGGCGTCAAGAAGGCCGGCGAGTGCACGGTGACCCGCGGTGCCACGCAGTCCGCCACGTTCTCCGAGTGGATCAAGCAGTCCATCGACGGCAACATGGGCTCGGCCCGCAAGAACGCCTCGATCATCATGATGGACTACCAGGACAACCCGGTGAAGCGCTACAACCTGCGCAACGCCTGGTGCACCAAGGTCGAGGTCAGCGCGGTCAAGGCGGGCGACGCCTCGGCCATGACCGAGCAGGTCACCATCACCTTCGAAGAGCTGGTCATCGAGTAATGCGCCGCGAAGGTCCTGGAACGGCCGGCGCGCCCGGGGTGGACACCATCCCGGCCGCGTCCGGCGCGCGGGAGACCCTGCGCACCGAGTTCGAGTTCGAGCTGCCGCGCGGTTACGTCGACGAGTCGGGCACCGTGCACCGGCGCGGCGCGATGCGGCTCGCCACGGCCCGCGACGAGCTGGTCCCGCTGCGAGACGTACGGGTCCGCGAGAACCCGGCGTATCTGTCGGTGGTCCTGCTCGGCCGGGTCATCACCCGGCTCGGCACGCTCGGGGACGTCCACGACGGCACGGTGGAGAGCATGTTCGCCTCCGACCTGGCCTTCCTCCAGGACTTCTACCGGCAGATCAACGCCGAGGGCCACACCCGCGCCGCGGTGGCCTGCCCGCACTGCGAGCAGTCCTTCGAGGTCGAGCTGGCCGGGAGCCGCCTGGGGGAATCGTGACGTACGCGGCCGACCGGATCGAGGAGGAGACCGCGTACCTCGCCTACCACTTCCACTGGGACATGGACTCCATCCTCGACCTGGAGCATGCGGACCGGCGGGCGTACGTACGGCGGGTGGCGGCACTGGTGGAACAAGGCGAAGGGGAGCGGTGACGGGGTATGGCCCTGTTCAAGCGCCGGCGTAACCGGCCGTCGGAGGCCGAGGCGGCCGTGACGGCCGGGGCGGCCACGGACGTCGTGTCCCCGGTCGTCCCGTCGCCGTCCCCCGCCCAGGGGGACGGCGGCTGGGCCGCCGCGCCCGTGATGCAGCGTGCCCTGGCGGCCCCCCGCCTCACGGCCGAGTCGGGCTTCGGCTCGACGCTCGCCGCGCACCAGGACCTCTCGGTCGTCCGTCCGCTGACCCACGCGGTCTCGCCGACAGCCCCGCACGGCGTCCTCCACAATGCCCTGACCCCGGTCGCGGGGAGCCCGTCGCCCCACCCCCTGCCGGTGCTCCGCCTGCCGGTGGCGGTGCGGGAGGCGCCGGGCGGGGGTACGGGTGCCGGTGCCGGTGCCGGTGAGTCCGTTTCGGCGCCGTTCGGTGGACCTGCGGTCCAACGGTCGGTCACTTCTTCGGCCCCGGCCACTTCTTCGCCCCCGGCCACTCCTTCGGCTCGGGCCGCTTCCTCGACGCAGGGTGCTGCTGCGGCGGCCAACTCCCGCACGTCCGGGCCGAGTTCGGCCTCGGCGGCGGGTGGCTCCGCCCCGGCGCCCGGCGCGTCGGCTCCTGCTTCCGGTGCTTCGGCCCCCACCTCCGGGCCTTCGGCCCGGGGGCTCGCTCCTTCCGCTCCGGCCCGCGGTGGGCCGGGGCCCACCCCGGGTGGTTCCGCCCCGGCCCCTGGCCGTTCGGCTGCCGCGCCCGGCGGTTCGGCTCCCGCCTCCGGCGGTTCGGCTCCGGCTCCGGCTGTGCAGCGGTCCGCCGCGCCTTCGGCCGCCCCGGCGCCCACCCCGGCTCCCGCCGTACAGCGCGCGGCGACGCCTCCGCCTGCCGCGCAAGGGAGCGCCGGTACGACGCCGGGTTCCTCCACGCCGACCACTTCCTCGACTTCGGTGCCTTCAACCGGCGCCACGCAGAAGCCCGTTGCGCCCGCCTCACGTCCCGCGAGCAACTTCGGGCCCTCGGCTCCGGCCACCCCGGCCGCCCCTGGTCCGGGGCCCGTCGTGCAGCGAGCGGCGCAGCCTTCGTCCGACCAGTCCTCGTCGGCCCAGCCCATGCCGGTCAAGCCCTCGCCCGGCGCCGCGAACACCCCCGCGCCGACGGCCCCGGCCGCCCCGACCGTCCAGCGGGCGGCCGCCCCGCCGAGCACCTCGGCGAGCGGTCCCTCCGCGACACCGTCGGCGGCCTCGCCGCGCCCAACTACGCCTGCACAGCGCCCAGTTCAGACGCCACGAAGGGCCACGGACACCCCCGCCACCCCGAACCCGGCCCCGGCTGCCCCGCGTTCCGACGCAGCAGGGCGCGCCTCGGCCGGCCATTCCGCCTCCGGCTCAACGGACGGCGTGCAGCGGCGAGTCGAGCCTGCCGCCAAGCCCGCGCAGCCGACCGGCCCGGCCCCCTCGACACCGTCGACGCCGTCGGCACCCTCTGTTCAGCGAGCCCAGGCACCGGCGCCCCCCGTGTCACCCGCCCGGCCCGACGCCGCGCAGGGCGACACGGCCCTTCCCGTACAGAAGAGCGGGCGCGACGAGACCCGCTCCCCGGGGGCGACCGGCATTCCCGTCGTGCAGCGGACGGCCACGCCTCCCGCCAAGCCCTCAACTGCCGGCCCCGGCGAGCCGACCGCCCCTTCCGCCCCCCAGGCGGCCCCGGCACCCGCTCCGACCGGCTCCAGCAGCAACCCCGCCCCCGCCGTGCAGCGGCCCGTGCCGCCGACCCCGGCCGGGCCCGAGGCGATGCCGGTACGCGGTGAGGGGGCCAGGCCCCACACCGCCGCCCCGACCCAGGCGGCCCCGGTCCAGCGGGCCACGCCGCCGACCCCGCCTCCGGCCCGGCCCGCCCGCGCGGACAAGCCCGTTCCGGCGAGCCCCATCGGCCCGCCGATCCAGCGGTCCGCCGTGGTGCCGCCCAGCGCGCCCGCCAACCCCGCGGGCGGCAACCCCGCCGGTTCCCACTCCGCCCCGCGCCCCGGCACCACGCCGTCCGGGCAGAGCGCCTCGGCACCGGCTCCCCGGACCGCCGATGCGCCTGCCGTCGTTCAGCGGGCCGGTAGGGATTCGGCCGGTACGGATGCGGCCAGGACGGATGCGGCCAGGACCAATTCGGCCGGGACGGTGGAGCCGCCGCGCGCTCCGGTGACGCGGCCGACGGTGGGGTCAACTCCACCTGTCCATATGCCGGTTGCCGCATCGGCCGGCGGTCAGGGCAGCCCGTTGGGCGGTTCCGGGCAGGGGGCGTCCGGGGTCACACAGGGGGTCGCTGGGCCCGGGTCGCGCCCGACGGGTCCCCGCTCGGCGGCGGCGCCCCTCGGTGGGGCCGGGGCCGCTCCTTCGGTACAGCGTGCCGCCACGGGGCCGTCGAGCCAGTCCGGTCCGGTCGCACCCCCGACGACGCCGTCGGGCAACGCCGGTCCGGCCGCACCCTCATCAAGCCCGGCCGCACAGTCGGCGGGCAACGCCGGTCCCGCCGCGCCCTCCACGACCCCGCAGCGGGCCGCTCAGCGCCCGGCGCCGACTGCCGCTCCTGTACGGCGTGCCGCCGCTCCCGGAGCAACTCCCGTGCTGCCCATGCCCGTTCAGCGGGCGTCCGCTCCCGGCGGGCGGTCGCTCACCTCGGCTCCGCGCGCGGTGGTGCCCTCGTACCAGCTCGACCCCGTCGGCGTGGTGCGCCGTCCTGCCGCGCCGCCGGCGGAACCCGCACCCGCAGCCACCCCCGCCACGGCTCCCGCCCCCGCGCCGGTCGAGGCCGCGCCCCCCGTGCAGCGCAAGCCCATGGTGCGTCGGGTCAGCCGGACGCAGAGTCCGGCGGGTCCGGAAGCCGGTCGCCGGCGGCCGCTCATCGGGGCGCCGATCACCCCGGCCCCCGCGCCTGCGTCCCCGCGGGCCCCGGCCCCGTCGCCCTTCGCCCCGCCCGCAACGACACCGGCACCGATCTCGGCAGCGGCACCGGCTCCGGCACCCGCGAACGCCCCTGCCGTCCAGCGTTCCAGCGCGTCCGCACCGGCGTCCCCGCCGGCCCCGGTCGCGCCCGCCGAGCCGCTCCGCAAGGTACGCCTTCCCGGACCGGCTCCCTTGCAGCGCGCGGTGACCTCCGGGCCCCCGCTCGCCTCCGCCCGCCCGCTCACCACCCGGCACCAGAGCGCGCCGAGCCTGCCCGGCCTGCCCAACACCGCTGGTGCGGGAGGGAGTTCGGCCGCGCTGCCCGCCCCGCTCAAGCACGCGCCCGCCTCCGGCGACAGCCGGCCCGTCGTGCCGCTGCGGAGTCCCGCGCCGCGGCCCGGCATCCCGCAGCCCACCGTGCAGCGGGCCGTCGCCGAGCCGGCCCCGGTGCCCGTCGTTCCCGTACGCCGGAGTGCTCCGCCCGCACCTCCGGCCCCGGCGCCCGCGCCGAAGCCCGCGTACTCCGCCCCCGTACAGCGGCAGGCCGATCCGCCCTCCGTGCAGCGGACGGCACCGGCCGCGCACGCCACCGCGAGCGCCCCGCATGCCGCGGACACCGAGCAGCACTCGCCCGACATCGACGCCCTGGCCCGCAGACTGGTCGCCCCGCTCTCCCGGCTGCTCCGCGCCGAACTGCGCGGGGACCGCGAACGGATCGGGCGGCTGCGCGACCGCTGACCGGCCCCCACCGCCCGTAACCACTCCCACCGACGGAAGACCACCCCATGCCCTCCACCCTTGACCCCGGCTCCACCGTCTTCTTCAAGCTGACCATCGACGGCCAGAACCTCGGCCTGTTCAACGGGTGCGACGGTCTCGCGTCGGAGGTCGAGGTGGAACAGCGCCAGGAGGGCGGCAACAACGGGTTCGTGTGGCAACTGCCCACCCGGGTCACCTTCTCCACGATCCGGCTGACCCGCCCGCTGACCGCCGACACCTCGAAGGTGGCGTCCTGGATCTCCTCGCTCGCCACCGGCATCACCCGGCCCACCGCGCAGATCGCGGCGCTGCGCGCGGACGGTTCGATCGTCGCGCAGTGGGGCCTGGTCGAGGTCCTGCCGGTGCGCTGGACGGGCCCGAGCCTGGACCCGGCGAGCCCGAGCGTGGCCACCGAGACCCTGGAGATCGCCCACCACGGATTCACCGACGCGGGAGGTGCGTGAGCATGGCCGCTCCCACCGGAGGAAAGTCGGCGGGCCTGTCCCGCGCCACCCTCGCCATCCACCAGCCGCCCACCGATCTGGGCGGTTCGATGGGCGGCCGGATCGGCGAGGTGAAGTTCCAGTTCAACCCGTCGCAGGTGCAGCTGGGACGGTCCGCCAACTGGATCACCACGCCCGCCGTCTCCTACAGCCGGGGCGCGCCGCCGAAGTTCACCGGCGCGATGCCGGCCTCGCTCCAGCTGGAGGTGTTCCTCGACGCCTCGGGCACGCCCAGCTCCAACACCGTGCAGAACCAGGTGGAGTTGCTCCTGTCCTGCTGCGAGGTGACCTCGCAGAGCATCAGCGCGAAGGCGCCCTCGCCGCCGTGGGTGGAGTTCAGCTGGGGTTCGTTCTCGACGGTCCAGTTCGTCGCGTACGTCACCAGCGTCAACGCCAACTACACCCTGTTCAGCCCCAACGGCATGCCGTTGCGCGCCACGTGCACCCTGTCGCTGACCGAGGTGTCCAGCGAGACCAAGCGCCAGAACCCCACTTCCGGCGCCCTCTCCGCACGCCGGGTGCACCGCACGGTGGCCGGGGACACGCTGGCCTCGCTCGCCTGGCGCGAGTACGGCGACGCCACCCAGTGGCGGGTCATCGCCGAGGCCAATGAGATCGACGACCCGATGCGGCTGCGGCCCGGCACCGAACTGCTGCTGCCCGCTTCCTCGGAGGACATCGCGTGACCGAGAAGACCTTCACCACCGTCCTGCACGTCCAGCTGAACGGCACCGTGCTGCCCGATCCGCTGGCGCTGCGCCTCATCGAGGGCTGGGTGGACTCCTCGGTCAACGTGCCGGCCGCCTTCCAGCTGACCTTCAGCGACAAGGACAGCCAGCTCACCACCAAGTTCCCGATGCTGAAGATCGGGGCCAAGGCGATCCTGAGCCCGTTCACCGACGGCAGGCGGGGCGACCCGATGCTGACCGGCGAGGTCACCGCGATGGAGGTCGACGCCGAGCCCGGCGCCGGCCGCACCCTGGTCGTGCGCGGCTACGACCCCGGCCACCGGCTGCTGCGCAACCGCCGGGTCGAGGGCTACCCGAACATGACGGCCTCCGACATCGCGCGCCGCGTCGCCGGTCTGAACAGCCTCTCCATCGGCAAGATCGAGTCCACGTCGACGGTGTACGACCTCGCGACCCAGCCCAACATCACCGACTGGGACTTCCTGTCCCGGCTCGCCGCCGAGAACGACGTACGCCTGTCCTTCGACAACAAGGGCAAGTTCAACTTCGCGGGCCTCGCCCCCGCGTCCGGCGCCCCCTCCGACACCACGGCGGCCGCGCAGAGCCCGTACGTCCTCGACTTCGGGGCGAACACCCTGCACAGCCGGGCCTCGATGACGGCGGCCGGGCAGGTGCGGAAGGTGAACGTGCGCGGCTGGGACATGCGGACCCGTCAGCAGCTCAACGCGCCCTCCCCGGCGGTCACCAGCAAGGACATCGCCGCCGACATGACCCCGGGCCAGGTGACGCTGCCGTTCGGCCCCGCCGAGCTCACCGCCACCCAGGTCCCGCACACCACCCTGTCCGAGGTCACGCACGCCGCGCGCGCCCTGGCCGACGACGTGACGGGCGCGTTCGCCGAGCTGGAGGTCGCCGTCACCGGCAACCCCCAGCTCAAGCCGGGCACCCCCATCGCCGTGAAGGGCGCGGGCTTCCCCTTCGAGGGCAAGTACACCGCGACCGGCGTGCGCCACGTCTTCGCGTCCGGCGAGAAGTACACGACCTGGCTGAACGTCTCGGGCCGCCAGTTCCGTTCGCTGTACGGGCTCGCCTCGGGCGGCACCGACCAGGCACCGCAGATGCCGGGTGTCGCGGTCGCCCTGGTCACCAACACCAAGGACCCGCGGCGCATGGGCCGGGTCAGGCTGCGCTTCCCGTGGCTGTCGGCGACGTACGAGAGCGACTGGTGCCGGGTGGCCCAGTTCGGCGGCCGGGACGGCGGCGGGCTGCTGCTTCCCGAGGTCAACGACGAGGTGCTGTGCGCCTTCGACCGGGGCTCCCTTGAGCACCCGTACGTCATCGCCGGTCTCTACAACGGCATCGACAAGCCCACCCGCGAGCCCGACAACTACCCGGCCGTCGACCCGACGAGCGGCCAGATCAACTGGCGTTCCCTGACGGCCCGCAGCGGGCACACCGTCGAGCTGCTCGAAAGCGGCGGGGCGGCCCGCATGTCCAGCGGCATCCGGCTGCGCACCGGCAAGGGCAGGCTGCACATCCAGCTGAACGAGGCCCGCACCGCCCTGACGATCAACAGCGACGGCAGCGTCGAGATCAAGGGCATGCGCAGCGTCGACATCGAGGCGGGCGGCAACCTGTCCCTGAAGGCCGGCGGCAACCTGAGCCTGAAGGCGGGCGGCGCCATCGAGATCGACGCGGGCATGGCCATCAACGTGAAGGCGGGCCTCGCCCTGGACCTGAAGGCGGGCGGCGAGGCCTCCCTCGGCGCGGGCGGCCTGCTGGCGCTGAACTCGGTCGGCGCGACGACCCTGAACGCGATCGCCAACCTCACCATCGACTCGGCGACCATCCTCGTCAATTCGCCCGCCTTCTCGATCCAGTCGGCAGCCCCGCTGGTCAACGGCATGCCGATCGTCTAGGAGAGTTGAGATGAGCGAACACTTCGTCGGGGCCGGCTGGGCCTTCCCGATGCGCACCGAGCCGGGCGGCGGCATCGCCCTGGCCCGGCGCGACCGCGAGATCGAGGAGTCCATGCGCCTGGTGCTCGCCACCGCGCCGGGCGAACGTCCCATGCGTCCCGAATTCGGCTGCGCGGTCCACGACTTGGTGTTCGCGCCCGTCAACGACGCCACCGCCGGGCGCATCCGCTACGAGGTGCGCACCTCGCTCGACCGCTGGGAGCCCAGGATCGAGGTCGAGGACGTCACGGTGACCCCGGCACCCGACGAGCCGACCGTGCTCCACATCGACGTGCGCTACTCGGTGCGTGGCACCAACAATCCGCGCAGCCTCGTCTTCCCCTTCTACGTGATTCCCTCCGAGGGCGGCGACCAGCCAGGCCCGACGCCCGGCGAAAGCGAACGAAACTGATGGCCCTGCCCGCACCCCACCTCGACGACCGCCGCTTCCAGCAGTTCGTCGACGACGCCAAGCGCTACGTCCAGCAGCGCTGCCCCGAGTGGAGCGACCACAACGTCTCCGACCCGGGTGTCACCCTGATCGAGGCCGTCGCGCACATGGCGGACCAGCTGGTGTACCGGCTCAACCGGGTCCCGGAGAAGAACCAGCTCGCCTTCCTCGACCTGCTCGGCGTGACGCTGTTCCCGCCGTCGGCCGCCAAGGCCTCGGTGACGTTCTGGCTGTCGGCGCCGCAGTCGGAGCCGGTCGTGCTGCCCCGGGGCACCGAGGTCACCACCGGCCGCACCGAGACCGAGGAGGCGGTGGTCTTCGCGACCGACGACGATCTGACGATCGTGCCCTGCCAGTTGGACCAGGTGCTGCGCCAGCCCGCGGGCTCCGCGCCCGAGAACTGCTCGCAGGACGTGCTCGGCGGCAACGACGTCTCGGTGTTCAGCTCCGGCCCGCTCCCCGGCGACGTCCTGCTCTTCGGCCTGTCGGCGGCCCTGCCGAACTGCACGGCGGCGCTGCGCCTGGAGAGCCGCGTCGACGGTGTCGGCGTCGACCCGCGCCAGCCTCCGCTGGTGTGGGAGGCGTGGACGGCCGACGGCTGGGCCGAGTGCGAGGTCGCCGAGGACAGCACCGGCGGTCTCAACCGCCCCGGCGAGGTCATCCTGCACATGCCGCCCGCGCACACCGTGTCCCGGATGGGCGGCCTGGACGCGGGCTGGCTGCGCTGCCGCGTCGTGGAGGCCGCCCCCGGCCAGCCGTTCTACAGCGTCTCGCCGACCGTGCGCGGCGCCTCCGCCTTCACCATCGGCGGCACCACCCGCGTCTCGCACGCCGAGTCGGTGCGCGACGAGTCCCTCGGCGACTCCGAGGGCGTCCCCGGCCAGCGCCTGATGCTGGCGCACGCGCCGGTCGTCGGCGGCGTACGCCTGGAGATCTCGGCGGGCGAGGGCTGGGAGGAGTGGGAGATGGTGGGCGACTTCGCGTCCTCGTCCCCCTTCGACCGCCACTTCACCCTGGACGCGGCGACCGGCGAGCTCGCCTTCGGTCCCTCGGTGCGCCAACCGGACGGCTCGGTACGTCAGTTCGGCGCCGTACCGATCAAGGGCGCGGCCATCCGCGCCTCCCAGTACGGCACCGGCGGCGGCCGCTCCGGCAATGTGGCCCGGGGTGCGATCCAGGTCCTTCGCAGCTCCATCCCGTACATCTCCCGGGTGGAGAACCGGGAGGCGGCGCGCGGCGGGGTCGACGGCGAGACCGTCGAGGAGGCCAAGACGCGGGCGCCGATCGCGCTGCGCGCCCAGGAGCGCGCGGTGACCGCCCGCGACTACGAGGAGCTGGCCCGCAGGGCCGCCCCCGAGACCGCCCGCATCGCGTGCCTGGCGGCGGACGTGGACGACTCGGGCGACAACGCGGTACGCGTCCTGGTCGTCCCCCAGGCCGTGCCCGACCGGGGCGGACGGCTGCGCTTCGAGCAACTGGTGCCCGGCGACGAGCTGTTGGGGCGCGTGACGAGCTTCCTCGACGACCGCCGCCCGCTCGGCACCCGGCTCGCGGTGGGCCCGCCGTTCTACCAGGGCGTCACGGTGGTGGCGACCCTGCACTCGTTCCGCGCGGCCAAGGCCGACCACGTGCG
Organism: Streptomyces xanthochromogenes; assembly: GCF_014650455.1. Lineage (GTDB taxonomy): Bacteria > Actinomycetota > Actinomycetes > Streptomycetales > Streptomycetaceae > Streptomyces > Streptomyces xanthochromogenes. The sequence continues at coordinate 14,977 of NZ_BMUZ01000010.1, forward strand.
CGACGAGGCCCTCAACGCGCTGTACTCCTACCTGGACCCGCTGACCGGCGGCGCCCACGGCACGGGCTGGCCCTTCGGGCGTCCGCTCCGGGCGGGCGAGATCTTCGCGGCGCTCCAGCGGGTGCCGGGCGTGGAGCTGGTCGACGAGGTGCTGTTGCACCCGGCCGACCCGCTGACCGGCCGCCGCGGCGACGCCACCGACCGCATCGAGCTGTCCCCCTCCGCCCTGCTGTTCCCCTTCGACCACCGCGTCCGCGTCATCGAGGCCCGATGAGCGCGCGCGGTTCCGTCGACGGTCTCGCCTCCTCGCACCCGCTGGGCGGCCAGCTCCCCGCGGTGTACGCCGACGACGACTTCGCCCAGCGTTTCGTCGAGGGCCTGGACGTGGTGCTCGCCCCGCTGTTCAACGTCCTGGACTGCCTGGAGGCGTACTTCGATCCGGCGATCGCGCCGGAGGACTTCGTGGACTGGCTGACGGGCTGGGTCGGCACGGAGCTGGACGGCACCGAGCCGCTGGAGATCCGCCGGCACGCGGTGGCGACGGCGGTCTCCCTGCACCGCGTGCGGGGCACCGCCCAGGGTCTGGCACGAGCCGTGGAACTCGCCTTCGGGGTACGCCCCGAGATCAGCGAGAGCGGCGGCGCGACCTGGTCCGCCCGGCCGCTCGGCCCGTTCCCCGGCGACGCCAAGCCGTCCCTCCGGGTGACTCTCAGGGTCTCCGACCCGTCCGCCGTCGACCCCCACCGCCTTGAGGCGGTGGTGGCGGCGGCCCGTCCCGCGCACCTCCCTTTCACGGCCGAGGTATCCGCTCGCAAGACCCTCACCCCCGAAGGGAACTGACCTCACATGTCCACCCCGGCCATGGTCCCCTGCCCCGACTGCGGCACCCCGGCCCGCGCCACCGGGCAGTCGTTCTGCGACTCCTGCGGGGCGTTCCTCCGCTGGACGGCGCCGGCGGCCCCGGCTTCCCCGCCGGCCGCGGACACCACCCCGCCCGCGGCGACGCCACCCGCTTCGGCACCGGCTTCGGCGCCGCCCGCCGCAGCACCGTCCCCGGAGACCGCCCGGCGGAGCATCGCCCCGGACGCCCCGACGCCGCCGACCGGCACCCCGGTGTTCGTACCCGGCACGCCCCGCCCCGCGGAACCGGCGACCCCGCCCGCCCGGCCGGACGCGATGACCGTCCCGACCCCGGCGGTGCCGGACGCCGCCCGGGACAACCGGGGCGCGCAGGACACCACCCCGGTGCCCGAGACGCGGGCCACCTCGGCGTCCGACGCCGCCCGGGCCCTGCTCGTCCCCGTGGCGGAGGCCTCCGCGCCCGCCCCGACGCCCGAGACCCCCGGCACCGTGCTCCCCGGCCGCCCCGAGGCGGCCCGCCCCCGGGTGCGCGCCGCCGGACCCGTCGAGGAGACCGGCGAGCCGTGCCCGGCCTGCGGCACCGCCAACCACCAGCACCGCAACTTCTGCCGCAGCTGCGCGACGCCGCTCACGCCGCGCCGCCAGGACCACTCCTCCGGCCCGTACGCCGGCCAGCGCCCCGCGCTGCACCGCAACCGCAAGCGCTGGATAGCAAGGGCCCTGGTCGCGATGGCCGTTGTGGGTCTCGTCGTGGGCGGCATCTTCGGCGGCCCGCCGGCGGCGCGGGCGGTGCAGGACCACTTCGCCAAGCGCGTGGCCGTCCACCCCACGGAGTGGAAGGCGTCCCACTCGGACCCCAAGCACGGCGCGGAACTGGCCGGCGACAGCTACTCCAACACCTGGTGGGGCACCGGCTACGCGGGTGACGCGGAGGGCACCTACCTGGAGGCGACGTTCGGCCAGCCGACCGACCTCCTGGCGCTCCTGATCACCCCGGGCACCTCCAAGCGCACGGGCCAGCAGTCGGAACAGGCCCGCCCCCAGGAGTTCGACCTGATCGTCACCGACACGAGCGGCAAGCAGCACCTGTCGCACCGCTCGATCAACGACGGCGGAGTCCAGCAGATCAACGTCCGCGTCCGCGACGCCGCCTCGGTCCGCCTGATCCTCCGCTCGGCCTTCGGCGCGGCGAAGGACAAGCAGGTGGCGATAGCCGAACTGGAATTCTTCGCCCGCTCGAAGAACAACAACTGACCTTCCGCACGGCGCCGTTGAGCCCCCTTCCCCGCCGGGGGAGGGGGCTTTCGCCTGCCCGGCGGAAGGCCGGGACGGTCATCGCGTCGGGGCGGGACGGGACGGGACGTACGAAACAACCCCCCGGGCCGAAGCCCAGGGGGTTGCGAAGGGGATCAACTCCCCTTGTACCGCTGCCTACTTGTCGGCCACCGGCTTGCGCAGGGCGATGTTCAGCTCGCGCAGGCGCGACTCGTCCAGCTCCGTCGGGGCGCCCATCATCAGGTCCTGCGCGTTGCCGTTCAGCGGGAACGCGATGGTCTCCCGGATGTTCGGCTCGTCCGCGAGGAGCATCACGATGCGGTCGACGCCCGGGGCGATGCCACCGTGCGGCGGGGCGCCGAGGCGGAAGGCGCGCAGCATGCCCGCGAACTCGGCCTCGACCGTCTCGCGGTCGTAGCCCGCGATCTCGAACGCCTTGAGCATCAGCTCGGGCTCGTGGTTGCGGATCGCGCCGGAGGACAGCTCGATGCCGTTGCAGACGATGTCGTACTGCCAGGCCAGGATGTCGAGCGGGTCCTTCTCCTCCAGGTCGGCGAGGCCGCCCTGGGGCATGGAGAACGGGTTGTGCGAGAAGTCGATCTTGCCGGTCTCCTCGTCCTTCTCGTACATCGGGAAGTCGACGATCCAGCAGAACCGGAACACGCCCTCCTCGAAGTGCCCGGCCCGCTTCGCGGCCTCGACGCGCACGCCCGACATGATCTTGGAGACCTCGTCGAACTCGCCCGCGCCGAAGAACACCGCGTGCCCGGGGACCAGGCCGAGGCGCTCGGTGAGCACCTTGACGTTCTCGTCCGTGAGGAACTTCGCGATCGGGCCGGACAGCGAACCGTCCTCGCCGACCCGCACCCAGGCCAGGCCCTGCGCGCCGAGCGAGACGGCGTACTCGCCGAGCCCGTCGAAGAACTTGCGGGACTGCCCGGCCCCGTCCGGCACCGGCAGGGCGCGCACGTGCTTGCCGGCGAACGCCTTGAACTCCGAGCCCTCGAACACGTCGGTGATGTCGGCGAGTTCGAGCTTGGCGCGCAGGTCCGGCTTGTCGTTGCCGTACTTCAGCATCGACTCGCGGAACGGGATGCGCGGGAAGGGGGAGGTGACGTGGCGGCCGTTGCCGAACTCCTCGAAGAGCTCGGTCATGAGCTTCTCGATGGGCTGGAAGACGTCCTCCTGCTCGACGAAGCTCATCTCGACGTCGAGCTGGTAGAACTCGCCGGGCGAGCGGTCCGCGCGGGCGTCCTCGTCGCGGAAGCAGGGCGCGATCTGGAAGTACCGGTCGAAGCCGGAGATCATCAGGAGCTGCTTGAACTGCTGCGGGGCCTGCGGCAGGGCGTAGAACTTGCCCGGGTTCAGGCGGGACGGCACCACGAAGTCACGCGCACCCTCGGGCGAGGTCGCCGTCAGGATCGGGGTGGCCATCTCGTTGAAGCCGAGCGCGACCATCTTCGAGCGGATCGCGGCGATCACGGCGCTGCGCAGCATGATGTTGCGGTGCATGCGCTCGCGGCGCAGGTCCAGGAAGCGGTACTCAAGACGCCGCTCCTCGTTGACGCCGTCCTCGGCGTTGATCGTGAACGGCAGCGGGTTCGCGGTGCCGAGCACCTCGACCTCGCCGACCTCGATCTCGATCTCGCCGGTCGCCAGCTCGCCGTTCACGTTCTCGGCGCCGCGCGAGACGACCTTGCCGTCGACGCGTACGACGGTCTCCTTGGACAGCTTGTCCAGGGCCTCCGCGCCGGCCGTGCCGGGCCGGGCGACCAGCTGCGTGATGCCGTAGTGGTCCCGCAGGTCGATGAAGAGAATGCCGCCCAGGTCTCGGCGATTGTGCAGCCAGCCGCTCAGCCGGACGTCGCTGCCGACGTCGGAGGCGCGGAGCTCGCCGCAGGTGTGGGACCGGTACCGGTGCATCGTTCATCCAATTCTTCGCGCGACGGCGCGACTCTTCGCGAGATTCTTCGCGAGACAGGCGGGAATCAACCAGTCCAGGTTACCGCCCGGTGCGTGGCCCCCTCGCGATCCGGTACCCGCCCCGCTCGCGGCCCGCTCACGACCTGCTCACGACCTGCTCACGACCTGCTCTCGGTGGCGATGAGCCCCCGGATCTTCTTAAATAGGGGCAATGCGCACAGAGGACGTCCTGGCCGCGATCGCGACCGGCCTGTGGCGCTGGGACAACGGCTCCGGGACGGTCACCCTCGACGCAGAGGCCGCCCGGCTCCTCGGGCTGCCCGCCACACCGGCCACCCTGACGGAGTCCGCCGTACGCTCCCGGTTCCACCCGGTCGACTGGAACGAGGTCGACGGCATCGTGAACCTCGCCGTCGCCGAGGGCACCCTCGCCGAGGTCCGACTGCGGATCATGGACGAGCACGGCCACGTGCTGCGCACGGTACGCAGCCGCTCCAAGCCCATCATCAGGGGCGGGGACTACCTGCTGATCGGCACCATCCAGGAGGTCGCCGAACCCCAGCCCGGCACCACCGCCGCCCACCCCTCGATCACCGGCGACTGGCGGCGCTCGCGCGAGGCCTTCCTGCTCGACGCGGGCCGCGCGCTCGCCGAGGCCCGCTCCACCTCCGAGGTGCTCCGGGTCGCCGCGTCCCTGTCCATGCCGGGGTTCTCGCCGGACGGCCTCGCCGTGTTCGGGGTGGCCGGCGAGCGGCTGACGATCATCGGGCACCACGGGCACAACCCCGGGGACGACGGCCCGTTCACGGACATGGCGCTCGACATGGACTACCCGGCCGCCGACGTCGTGCGCAACGGGCGGGCGATCTACCTGCCGTCCCCGCAGGAGTACCGGCGCCGCTTCCCCGCCACCTGGCCGCTGGCCCAGCGCTTCGACCGCCACTCCTGGGCGTTCGTCCCGCTGATCGTCGCCGGGCGCACGATCGGCGCGTGGATGGCCGCGTTCAAGCACCCCGTCGCCTTCACCCCCGACGAGCGCTCGGTCCTCACCACGGTGGCCCGCATGCTGGCGCAGGCGCTGGCCAGGGCGGGCGAGGCGGAGAGCGAGCGCGAGCTCTCCCTCGGCCTCCAGCGCGCGATGATGCCGACGCTGGGCCCCGAGATCCCCGGCATGACGGTCGCCGCCCGCTATGTGCCGACCGGCGGCGGCCTCCAGGTCGGCGGCGACTGGTACGACATGATCCCGCTGCCCGGCGGCGGCTCCCGCACGGACGGCGACGGCGGCAGGTTCGCCCTGGTCATCGGTGACGTACAGGGCCATGACGTGCGGGCGGCCGGCCTGATGGGCCAGCTGCGGATCGCGCTGCGGGCGTACGCGAGCGAGGGCCACAGCCCCGACGCGGTCCTCTCCCGCGCCTCCCGCTTCCTGTACGGGATCACCGAGTCGTACGGGGTGCCCGACCCCTACGGCGACGGCTACGAGGACTACGCGCCCCGCTTCGCGACCTGCCTGTACATCGAGGTCGACCCGGCCACCGGCACCCTCGACATCGCCCGGGCCGGCCATCCCGACCCGGTGATCCGCACCGCCGACGGCACCGCCCTGATCCGCTCCACGGCGGGCGGCCTGCCGCTCGGCATCGAGGCGGACTCCGACTACCCGACGACCCGGCTCGTCCTCGACCCGGCCGAGACGATCATGATCTGCACGGACGGTCTGATCGAGACCGGCGGCCACGACATGGCCAGCGGCTGGACGCGGCTGCGCCCGGTCCTGGAGAAGCACACCGGGGACAGCCTGGAGCAGCTCGCCGACGAACTGGTCCAGGCCGTGCACGGGCCCTCCTCGCACCACACCATCGGTCCGCTGGTGGACCGCCGCGAGGACGACATCGCGCTGCTGCTCCTGCGCCGCAACGCCGTCACCGGCCGGACCGGTCCCGCCTCCCCGGCCCCGGTCCGCCGCACCGCCCTGACCGTCGCGCAGGCCGAGCCGGAGCAGATCGCGAGCGCCCGCCGCCAGCTGCGCGAGCTGCTGCACGACTGGGCGGACGAGGAGCAGGTCGACTCGGCGGTCCTGATGATCTCCGAGATGATCACCAACGTCCTGGTCCACACCGACGGCGACGCCCTCCTGGTGGCCGAGGCGAGGGGCCCCCTCGGCACCCGCCGCCTGCGCGTCGAGGTGGCCGACGCCAGCGACGAACTCCCCCACCGCCGCCGCCCCGGCGAAATGGCCTCCAGCGGGCGCGGCCTGATCCTGATGGAAATGCTGGCGGACGCGTGGGGCGTGGACCCCCGCGGCGACGGCAAGTCGATCTGGTTCGAGCTCTACGAGACGGGGGCGGAGGGGGCGTCCGATGCGGGGCCGGCGTCACCGGGGTCGGCGGAGTAGCGGTCGCGCAGTTCCCCCACCACGGCGAACGCGGCCGCCGCGACCGGGACGGACAGGAGCATCCCGACCAGGCCCGCCACGCTCGCGCCCGCCGTCAGCGCGATCATGATCATCGCGGGGTGCATCTGGACGGTCCGGCTCTGGATGACGGGCTGGAGGATGTGCCCTTCGAGCTGCTGCACGGCGAGCACGATCCCCAGCGTCCACAGCGCGGTGCCGAATCCGCGGTCGGCCAGCGCGACGAGTACGGCGACGGCGCCGGACACGAAGGCGCCCAGGTAGGGGATGTACGCCCCGATGAAGACCAGCGCGCCCAGCCCGAGGGCGCCGGGGACGCGCAGGATCAGCAGGCCGACGGTGATGCAGACGGCATCGATGAACGCGATGAACGTGGTGCCCCGCATGAACCCCTCGACCGCCTCGAAGGCCCGGCGCGCCATGGCCTCGACGACGTCCCCCGCACCGCGCGGGGCCAGGGTGTGGGCGAGGCCCACCGCCCGGTCGGAGTCCTTGAGGAAGAAGAAGGTCAGCAGGAGCGCGAGCACGCTGGTGGCGAGCAACGAGCCGATCAGGCTGAGCCCTTCGAGCACCCCGCTCGCGGCGCCCGCGCCGAACTTGGCCAGCAACTGCTTGGCATTGTCGGCGAGGTTGGTGACACCGTCCCCGCCGGCCACCCCGAAATGGTCGGCGACCCACTGTCCGGCCTGTTTGAGCGAGGCGACGATCTGGTCCCCGGTGTCCAGGAGCGCGGTGACGACGACGTATCCGGCGCCCCCGACCACCGCGACGAGCGCGACGCAGGTCAGCGCGGCGGCGATGGACCGCTTCACCCCGATCCGGATCAGCCACCGGTGCACGGGTCCGAGCAGCGCGGTGCCGAGCAGGGCCAGCAGGACGGGGGTGACGGCGGTCTTGAAGATGATGCACAGCCATACGGCGACGGCGACGACGCCGCTGACGAGCAGCACGACGACGCACCAGGCGGCCGTGCGGCGGGCGGCTTCGGGCAGCAGATGCGGCCGGGACGTCTCCATCCCGCCAGCCGACCACGGCCCGGGGGGCCGCGCCTCAGGTGCGGGGCCGCCCGGGTGACGCACCGTCAGCTACCGCTACCCCCAACCCGCTTTCGCCCTCGCGCCGTGCGGGCTGCTCGCGCAGTTCCCCGCGCCCCCGAAACCCGTTTACGTCCTCGCACCGTGGGTGGTTGCTCGCGCAGTTCCCCGCGCCCCTAAAAACCCGCCGTCGGGCGCGGACCGTGCCCGCTGCTCGCGCAGTTCCTCGCGCCCCCAAAACCCGACGTTGGCCCTGCACCGTGGGCGCTTTTCGCGCAGTTCCCCGCGCCCCTGGTAGTACCGGTACTGGGGCACCTACAGCCCGTCCGGCGATTGAGGACGAGCGCCGTTCAGGCGCGAACGGGGGTGCAGGGGGCAGAGCCCCCGCCGGGGTCTGGGGCGCAGCCCCAGGGGCCGGAACCCATCCAACCCGCCGCACGGGCGGGAGGGTGGGCAAACCCCCCGGGGCTGGGCGGAGCCCCAGGGGGCCCGGGGTTACATGCCGTGGACGGCCGGGATCGAGCCGAGGCGGCCCTTCTGGAAGTCCTCGAAGGCCTGCTCAAGCTCCGCCCGCGTGTTCATGACGAACGGCCCGTAGTGCGCCATCGGCTCCCGGATGGGCTGCCCGCCGAGCAGCACGACCTCCAGGTCGGGCGCGTTGGAGTCCTGCTTCTCGTCCGCGCGGACGGTCAGCGAACCGCCCTCGCCGAACACCGCGGTCTGCCCCATGTGCACGGGCCGCCGCTCCGCACCGACCGAGCCGCGCCCGGCCAGCACGTACGCGAGGCCGTTGAAGTCCTCCCGCCACGGCAGCGTGACGGACGCACCCGGCCGCAGCGTGGCGTGCACCATCGTGATCGGGGTGTGCGTGATCCCGGGGCCGTCGTGCCCGTCCAGCGAGCCCGCGATGACCCGCATCAGAGCGCCACCGTCCGGCGAGGTCAGCAGCTGGACGGAACCGCTGCGGATGTCCTGGTAGCGCGGGGCCATCATCTTGTCCCGGGCCGGCAGGTTCACCCACAGCTGGAGGCCGTGGAAGAGCCCGCCCGACATGACGAGCTGCTCCGGCGGCGCCTCGATGTGGAGCAGACCGGCTCCGGCCGTCATCCACTGGGTGTCACCGTTGGTGATCGTGCCACCACCACCGTTGGAGTCCTGGTGGTCGAAGATTCCGTCGATGATGTACGTGCCCCTGCGGAGCAGTGGTCACGGCAAGGACGGGACGGGCCGCAGCACCCTCCGGCGCGGTCACGCGCGGCAGGGTCAACGGGTTTTCGACGGTCACAGCAGGCATGGGACGGCCCTCCTTGCGGGGATGCTCTACGTTCAAAGTAGTTGAATGGTGAACAGCTTGCAAGGCACGCCCATTCCCGACCCCCTTCCGGCCCCGCCCCGGACGCACTTCGGGCCCGCACCCCAAGGGGTACGGGCCCGAAGAACCCACTGCTCAGCCGGTCCGGCTATCCGTACATCCGCCGCATCGCGAAGTCGACCATCTGCTCCACGGCCTTCGCGTCGAAGACCATCCGGTGGTCGCCCTCCATGTCGAGCACGAAGCCGTACCCGGTCGGAAGGAGGTCGATCACCTCGGCGCCGGTGATGACGAAGTACTTGGACTCCTTGCCCGCGTACCGGCGCAGTTCCTTCAACGAGGTGAACATCGGGATCACCGGCTGCTGCGTGTTGTGCAGCGCCAGGAACCCGGGGTTGTCACCGCGCGGGCAGTACACCCGGGCCCCCGCGAAGATCTGCTGGAAGTCCTCGGCCGAGAGCGAGCCCGTGGTGAAGGCCCGCACCGCGTCGGCGAGCGAGGGCGGCGACGGCTCCGGGTACAGCGGCTGCTCCCCGTAACCGCCCTGCATCTGCTGCTGCGGCGGGGCGTACTGCTGCTGCGCGCCCGGGTTCTGGTCGTAGCCGTACATGCGCCCAAGACTACCGACGCGGGGTCCTGGCGGACAGCGGGTCTCAGCCGCGGAGGCCCGTGCCCTTCACCGCCTCGACGAAGGGTGCCCAGGCGCTGGCCGCGATGATCAGTGCGGGGCCGTTCGGCGCCTTGGAGTCCCGTACGGGGACGACCCCGGGGAGGTTGTCGGCGACCTCGACGCAGTCACCGCCACTGGCGTTGCTGTACGAGCTCTTGCGCCAGCGGGCCGCACTCAAGTCAAAGCCGTTGCTTGCCATTTCGGTAGTCCTCTGCCGCATCTCGGAGAAGAGAGAGGGACACCTCCGGCGGCAAGGCGGCGGCCCTCAGCAGATCGTAGGACCTGCGGTAGTCCTTCACGAGGGCTGGATAGTCGATGAGTTGGCCGCTGTGGACACCTTCGGTGTACGCCAGCGCGGGCGCGTCCGGAAAGGTCATGAGCTTGACCATGCCCATCATGAGGGGGTGCGCCGACGTCGTTTCCGGCAGAACCTGCAAAATGCCCCGCGCAGACGTGACGACATCGCTGATGCAGTCCAGCTGCTCAGCCATCTCCTCTGGCGGCAGTAGAGGCCTGCTGATCAGGGACTCGTGCAAGATCGCCCAGAACGCCGGTGGATTCTCGCGCTTCCACAGCGCATTGCGTTCCATGCGGACGCGCAGCTGTTTGTCGACCGTGCCAGCCTGCAACCAAGGCCGCCCTGTCCGGATGACCTTCGATGCGTATGCCTTCGTTTGGAGCAGCCCGGGAACGACTGCGGGTGCCCACTCCTCGATGGTCTCCGCTACCGGCTCCATCTCCGCGACGTCGGCGAAATACTCCGCATGCCCGGACTGCTTCGCCCGGCGGGCGTCTTCACAACGGCGTTGGAAAAAGCCGTCCGTGCCGAGGCGATCGTCGACATGCTTGGCCAGATCCAGGGGCATACGGCGCTCGCCGCGCTCGATCTGGCTCAGGAACGGCACGCCGCGGAAGCTGCCCTCGGCCAGTTGCTCAAGCGTCAGGCCCGCTGCCTCGCGCTTGTAGCGCAACTCCGCACCATAGAAGGACGGCACGTTCGCCGACGCGTCCGTGTCCTTGCGAGGGGGCACAACTCACCACCGCCATTTGCCAGTTGCCGGGCGCAATGTGAACCACTTCCGACGGTAGGGCACCCAGCGTCACTCTGTGAGGGATTCGTCACACACCGCACTCACAGGAGGCACCCCATGGGCAAGACCCCCCTTCCGCCCCGCCGGGACGACACCTACGCCGTCGTCATGGAGCTGCGAGCCGCGCTCGCAGAGCACGGCATCACGCTGCCCTCCCTCGGGCGGGACTTCGGTACGCCCCCGCTCGTCATCCTCGGGAACTGCAACACCGAGACCGCGCGGGCGCTCACCACGGCACTGGAGCGCCACCCGGCCCACCAGAGTTCCCCTGCCTGACACGTCACAGTTCTCGGCCAGAGGTTGCGCGTTATTACCCGTGGGTAGCATCATCGGAGGTACTGACCTACTTGCTGGTAGATGTAACCGACACCCTGCTTACGGAGCCGTCGCCATGGGGCACTACAAGTCGAATCTCCGCGACATCGAGTTCAACCTCTTCGAGGTGCTCGGACGCGACAAGCTGTACGGCACCGGCCCGTTCGGGGAGATGGACGTCGACACCGCCAAGTCGATCCTGGAGGAGATCGCCCGTCTCGCCGAGAACGAGCTGGCCGATTCCTTCGCGGACGCGGACCGCAACCCGCCGGTCTTCGACCCCGCCACGAACACCGCTCCGGTCCCGGAGTCCTTCAAGAGCTCCTACAAGGCGTTCATGGACTCCGAGTACTGGCGCCTGGGCCTGCCCGAGGAGATCGGCGGCACCGTCTCGCCGCGCTCCCTGATCTGGGCGTACGCCGAGCTGCTGCTCGGTTCGAACCCCGCGATCTGGATGTACTCCTCGGGCCCGGCCTTCGCCGGCATCCTCTTCGCCGAGGGCAACGAGCAGCAGAAGAAGATCGCCGAGCTCGCGGTCGACAAGCGCTGGGGCTCGACCATGGTCCTCACCGAGCCGGACGCCGGCTCGGACGTCGGCGCCGGCCGCACCAAGGCCGTGCAGCAGGACGACGGCTCCTGGCACATCGAGGGCGTGAAGCGCTTCATCACGTCCGGTGAGCACGACATGGAGGAGAACATCCTCCACTACGTCCTCGCCCGCCCCGAGGGCCACGGCCCCGGCACCAAGGGCCTGTCCCTCTTCCTCGTGCCGAAGTTCCACTTCGACTGGGAGACCGGCGAGCTGGGCGAGCGCAACGGCGTGTACGCGACGAACGTCGAGCACAAGATGGGCCTGAAGGCGTCCAACACGTGCGAGATGACGTTCGGCGACCAGCACCCCGCCAAGGGCTGGCTGATCGGTGACAAGCACGACGGCATCCGCCAGATGTTCATGATCATCGAGTTCGCCCGCATGATGGTCGGCACGAAGGCGATCGCGACCCTGTCGACGGGTTACCTCAACGCCCTTGAGTACGCCAAGGAGCGCGTCCAGGGCAGCGACCTCTCGCAGTTCATGGACAAGACCGCGCCGAAGGTGACGATCACTCACCACCCGGACGTGCGACGCTCGTTGATGACGCAGAAGGCGTACGCGGAGGGCATGCGCTCGCTCGTCCTCTACACCGCCTCCATCCAGGACGCGATCCAGGTGAAGGAGGCGGCGGGCGAGGACGCCAAGGCGCTCGTCGGCCTCAACGACCTGCTGCTGCCGATCGTGAAGGGCTACGGCTCGGAGAAGTCGTACGAGAAGCTGTCGTCCGAGTCGCTCCAGACCTTCGGCGGCTCCGGGTACCTCCAGGAGTACCCGATCGAGCAGTACATCCGTGACGCCAAGATCGACACGCTGTACGAGGGCACGACGGCCATCCAGGGCCAGGACTTCTTCTTCCGGAAGATCGTCCGGGACCAGGGTGCGGCCCTGAACACGCTCTCCGAGGAGATCAAGAAGTTCCTCGCCGAGCAGAACGGCAACGCGGAGCTGGGCGGCGCGCTCGACTCGCTCGCCAAGGCGGCCGTCGACCTGGAGGCGATCGTCGGCACGATGATCACCGACCTGACGGCGACGGGCGAGGACGTCAAGAACATCTACAAGGTGGGTCTCAACACGACCCGTCTGCTGATGGCCTCGGGTGACGTGGTGGTCGGCTACCTGCTCCTCAAGGGTGCGGCCGTCGCCGCCGAGAAGCTGTCCTCGGCCTCCGCGAAGGACGTCCCCTTCTACACCGGCAAGATCGCGGCTGCGAAGTTCTTCGCGGCGAACGTGCTGCCGGGCGTCGGTACGGCCCGCTCGCTGGCCGAGACGGTGGACAACTCCCTGATGGACCTGGACGAGGCGGCCTTCTAGGCCTCCGTCGAGGGAGGGGCTCGGGGTGGTCGGACCCCGGGCCCCTTTTCGCCGTCACCGGGCCTCTCTGCGCTGTCCCCCGGCCGGGCCCCGGCCCTCACCCGTCGAGCCCGTCGCAGGCCGGCGGAAAGTTCGGTCGTCGGAGCGGTCCCCCGGGCTCAACGGGGGTACACGGCACCCAGAACTTCCGGGCTGCCGGACCTCCGGGCTGCCGGGGCTGGAGCCGACGAACGAAAGGCGAATCGTGTCCGCATCCCTCGTGGAAACCGTCGATGTCAACGCGCCCGTCTCCGTCTCCTGGGCGCTCTGGAGCGATGTGACCCGGTGGCCGAAGTTCCTGAGTCACGTGCGCCGCGTCGACCGGCTGGACGGGCAGCGTTTCGCCTGGCAGCTGGAGATCCCGGGTGCCGACAAGAACTTCGTGGCCGAGCTCACCGAGGTGGTTCCGGAGGACCGCATCGCCTGGCACACCGTGGACGGGGTCGATCACGCCGGTGTCGTCACCTTCCATCGCCTGACCGATACGACGAGCCGGGTGACCCTGCAGATCGAGTACGACCCGAAGGGGTTCATCGAGCACCTCGGCGCGCTCACCAACCTCGACTCGGCACTCGCCAACTACGACCTCGGCGAATTCCAGAAGCTCGCCGAGACGGCCGCGGCATCCTGACGGTTCACGTCCGGACGGGCCTGCCGCTCCGGCTCCGACCCGCGCGAACGGCGTCCGGGTCGGAGCCCCGGGCCCGGGCCGTTCGGACCCCGTCGCAGGGGCGGGAGGGCAGACCAGCCGGGGCCAAACGGGGCAAGACGCTCGGGGCCCCGGGGCGGGGGCGGCCCGCCGCTAGGGTGGCGGCATGAGCACACCGCCCCGCTTCGACCGCGGCCACACCGACGACCTGATGACCTTCCTCGCGGCGAGCCCGTCGCAGTACCACGCCGTGGCCAACGCAGCCGCTCGCCTGGAGAAGGCCGGGTTCCGGCAGGTGCAGGAGACGGACGCCTGGGACGGCACGCACGGCGGGAAGTACGTGCTGCGCGGCGGTGCCATCGTGGCCTGGTTCGTGCCCGAGGGCGCCGAGCCCCACACCCCGTACCGGATCGTCGGCGCCCACACCGACTCCCCGAACCTGCGCGTGAAGCCGCAGCCCGACTCGGGCGCGTACGGCTGGCGTCAGGTCGCCGTCGAGGTCTACGGCGGGACGCTGCTCAACACCTGGCTCGACCGCGACCTCGGCATCGCGGGCCGTCTCACCCTCAAGGACGGCAGCCACCGCCTGGTCAACGTGGACCGGCCGCTCCTGCGCGTGCCGCAGCTCGCCGTGCACCTGGACCGCTCGGTGAACACCGACGGGCTCAAGCTCGACCGCCAGCGCCACCTCCAGCCGATCTGGGGCCTCGGCGACGACGTGCGGGAAGGCGACCTGATCTCCTTCCTTGAGCAGGAGGCCGGGCTCGCCGAGGGCGAGGTGGCCGGCTGGGACCTGATGCTGCACTCCGTCGAGGCACCCGCCTACCTGGGCCGCGACCGTGAGCTGGTGGCCGGGCCGCGCATGGACAACCTGCTGTCCGTGCACGCCGGGATCGCGGCCCTCGCCGCCGTGTCCGGCGCCGACGACCTCCCCTTCATCCCGGTGTTCGCCGCCTTCGACCACGAGGAGGACGGCTCGCAGGCCGACACCGGTGCCGACGGCCCGCTCCTCGGCAACGTCATGGAGCGCTCGGTGTTCGCCCGCGGCGGCACCTACGAGGACCGCGCCCGTGCCTTCGCCGGGACCGTCTGTCTGTCCTCCGACACCGGCCACGCCGTCCACCCCAACTACGCCGAGCGGCACGACCCCACGCACCATCCGCGCGCCAACGGCGGCCCCATCCTCAAGGTCAACGTGAACGCCCGGTACGCCACCGACGGCGCCGGCCGCGCCGTCTTCGCGGCCGCCTGCGAGCGGGCCGGGGTGCCGTGGCAGACCTTCGTCTCCAACAACGCGATGCCCTGCGGCACGACGATCGGCCCGATCACCGCGGCCCGGCACGGCATCCAGACCGTCGACATCGGCGTGGCCATCCTGTCGATGCACAGTGCGCGCGAACTGTGCGGCGCCGACGACCCGTTCCTGCTGGCCAACGCCCTCACCGCGTTCCTCGCCGACTGAAACGGCCGAACCGGCCGAAAACGGCCCATCAGCCCGAACTCGCTTGCCATCCATGGGGGTTGTCCGTCCGGGGCCCGGGTACTCGGACGGTCCACCACCTTTCACGGAGGCGAGTTCCATGGGCTTGGGCGGCTGCATCATCCTCATCGCGGTGGGGGCCATCCTCACGTTCGCGACGGACTGGCACACGAGCGGCGTGAACGTCCACGTCGTCGGCCTGATACTCATGGCCGTCGGCATCATCGGCGTCGCCGTCTTCACCAGCGTGCTGCGCAGGCGGCGCATGGTGCCCGGGGCCACCGTCGTCGAGGAGGACCGCGACCACCTCATGTGATCCCCGGCCCCACCCCGCGCACCGGGCCGCCCCGTGCGGCCCTCGGCCCGCCCCGTGCGGCGGGGGCCGCCTCGCGCGACCCCCGCACGCCCCGCGTATCCTCGACTGTCCGGGCCCTGACCAGGTCCGGGTGGGAACGGGGAGCAAGGGGGTGTCGCCACCGTGGAGTTCCGCGTCCTGGGAACGGTGGCCGTGGCGACGGAGGACGGCGCGTTCCTCCCGCTCGGCCCCGCCAAACGCCGCAGTCTGCTGGCCATGCTGCTGCTCCAGCCCAACACGGCCGTCCCGGTGGAGCGCCTCACCGAGGCCCTGTGGGACGAAGAGCCTCCGCTGCACTCCCGTACCGTCCTGCAGGGCCATGTCTCACGGCTGCGCGCCCTGCTCGCCGAGCACGGCGCCGAGGCGTACGGGATCGAGCTGGCGACCCAGGGACCGGCGTACGTCCTGCGGCTCCCCGAGACCCTCATCGACGCCCACCGCTTCGAGGAACTCGTCTCGCTCGCCCGCGCCCAGCGCGGCCCGGGCGACGCGGTCCTGATGCTGCGCGAGGCGCTCGCCCTGTGGCAGGGCCCGGCCCTCACCGGCACCGTGACCAGCCCGCCCCTGCAGGCCGCCGCCCACACCCTCGAAGAGCTCAGGCTCGCCTCCGTGGAGGCGCTCGCCGAGGCGTACGGGGAGCTCGGCGAGCACGGCCGGGCCGCCGCCGTCCTGCGCACCGAGGCCGTCGCCCACCCCTTGCGCGAGCCCCTCTCGGCCGCGCTGATGCTGGCCCTGAGCCGCTCGGGGCGCCAGTCCGACGCCCTCGAATGGTTCCACCGCACCCGTCGCCTGCTCGCCGACGAACTCGGCGTCGACCCGGGCCCCGCGCTCTCCGACGCGTACGCCACGATCCTGCGCACCGGCACCCCCGTGACCCCGGTGGAGCCGGCCGCAGAGCAGCCCGAACCAGCCATCTGCGTACCTGAGTTGCTGCCCCGCAGACCGCGCGGCTTCACCGGCCGGCAGGACGAGCTCGACGCGCTCGGGGCGGCCGCGGACGGCCAGTACGGCGCGGTCGCGGTGGTCACCGGCGGCGCCGGCGTCGGCAAGACCGCGCTCGCCGTGCACTGGGCGCACGAACGCCGGGGCGACTTCCCCGACGGCCGCCTCTTCGTCGACCTGTGCGGCTACAGCGACACCCCGGCCCGCCAAGTCACCGTCGTCCTGCGGGAGTTCCTGCTCGCCCTCGGCGTGCCCGTCCAGCGCATACCGGAGACCGAGGCCGGGATGGGCGCCCTGTACCGCTCGCTGACCGCCGACCACCGGATGCTGGTCGTGCTCGACAACGCCCGCGACTCCGAGCAGGTCCGCCCACTGCTGCCGGGCGGCGACCACTGCGTCACCCTGGTCACCAGTCGCGACCGGCTCGGCGGCCTCGTCGCCTCCGACGCCGCCCGCCCGGTCCGCCTCGACGAACTGCCCGCCGACGACTGCACCGCCCTGCTCGGCGCGGTGCTCGGCGAGGACCGGGTCGCCGCCGAACCCGAGGCGGCCGCCCGGCTCGCCGCGCTCTGCGACGGCCTCCCGCTCGCCCTGCGCGTCACCGCCGCCCGCCTCGCCGCCCGTCCCCAGTGGACGCTGGCCGCGCTCGCCGGTGAACTCGCCGACGAACAGCGCCGGTTGGGGCTGCTCAGGGTCGAGGACACCGGTGTCGCCGCCGCCCTGCGCCTGACCGTGCAGCAACTGCCCGAACAGGCCAGGCGGATGTTCCGCTCGCTCGGCCTGCACACCGGCTCCGAGCTCGACCGCTACACGGCCGCCGCCCTGGCCGGGTGCACCCCCGACCAGGCCGCCGCCGCCCTGGAACGGCTCGCCGCCGCCCACCTCGTCGTCGAGTCCGGCCCGCACGGCCCCGACCCGCGCACCCGCCCCGACTCCTACGCCCTGCACGACCTCGTACGCCTCTACGCCCGCGCGCTCGCCCCCGAGGCCGACCCGGACGGGCTCACCCGCCTCCTGGACCACTACCTGCACACCGGCCTGGTCGCCACCGCCACCGCCGAGCCCGGCAGCCAGCCCTGCTTCGTGCCGCCGCCCAGGTCCCGGCGGCCCGCGGCGGTGCGCGAGTTCGAGGACCGCCAGGCCGCGCTCGCCTGGTACGAGGCCGAACGGGCCACCCTGCGCGGGGCGGTGGCCGCCGCCGTCACCGCCGGAATGCACGACCGGGCCTGGCGCCTCGTGCTGCTGCAGTGGCCGCTCATCCTGTGGCGGGTCCGGGACGGCTGGGTGCCGCTGCTCGAACAGGCCCTGATATCGGCCGAGTTGGAGCAGGAGCTGGACGCCCAGTCCCGCACCCGCGCCCTGCTCGGCTGGGTGCTGCACGAGGAGGGCCGCTACGACGAGGCGCTCGCGCACCTGGAGAAGGCACCCGACCTGGCCCGCCGGGCGGGCGCCGTCACCAGCGAGGCCATCGCCCGCATGAACCTCGCCCTCATCCTGGCCCAGTACGGCGAGGCCGCCAGGGCCGGTGAACTGCTCGGCCAGGCACTGGCGTTGGCCGGCCGGGCTCGCGACCGCTCCACCGAGATGCTCGCCCACCAGCATCTGGCCCGCCACTTCCTGGACGCGGGCGACCACCAACAGGCCCTGGAGCACGCCTCCCTCGGTCTCGGCCTCGGCCCGTCGCCGGAGGCCATCCCGCGCCGGGTCCTGCTGCGCACCAGCTACGGCGAGGCGCTGGCCGGCCTCGGCCGCACGGAGGACGCCCGCCGCGAACTCGCACACGCGGCCCACGAGGCCGACGACCACGGTTACGAGGAGGGGGCCGCGGCGGCCCGCGCCCAACTGGCCAGGATCGCGCCCGCGTAAGCTCACGCGGTCGGGACCCGCGGGATGCCGTCGGATGCGGGAGACGACCGGCTCGTGCGGCGCGCCCGCGGGCGGCGCGTTAGCCGGGCGATAGGGGCGGGCGCCAGGCTGATGCGGCAGCGGGGGACAGCCCGCACGGGAACCATGCACAGGGAACGGGGCGCGATGCGCGGGGGCAGGGGGAGTACGGCCGTCGGCGGCCTGGTCGCCGTCGTACTGCTCGGCGCCCTGACGGGCTGCACGGACCGCGTGCCCGCCGCCGCTCCCGCCACCTCCGTGAAGTCGGTGGCGCACGGTTCGTCGGCGCCGGGGGCCGCGACCCCGCGGGAGCGGCCGATTCCGTCCGGCTCCGCATCGGGGACGGGCGCGCCCGGGCAGAGCGCCTCGCCCGGTACCGGTGCCGGTGCCGGTGCCGTGAGCCCGTCGGGCTCGGCCTCGGCGAGTCCGACGCCGGGGGCCCCGGGTCCGGGCACGCACACCGGCCCGGTCGACGACGGGGGTGAGGACGCCCGGATCTTCTGCTCGCCCACCGCGCTGTCCTTCGCCTTCCGCGTCGTCGACCCGGCCGGCAGGGCCGGACCGCGGCACGGCCCCGACGCACGGACCGGAGACGCACGGGCCGGAGCGGACGCGGTCCTGGTGGCCCGCAACACCTCAGGACACACCTGTGTGCTGCACGGCACCCCCACACTGACCGTCCTGGACGGCAGCGGGCGGGGTGCCCCGCTCGTCTCCACCCCGGCCCAGCCGTTCGCGAAGCCCTTCGCGCTGCACCCCGGCGCGAACGGGGTGGCCCGCGTGCACTACTCCGCCCGCCGCGGCTGCCCGGCCACCGGCACGGCGGTGCGGGTGACGCTGCCCGGCTCCGACGCCGCGATCACGGTGCCGGTCCTGGACGGGCACGGCCGCCCGGCCGCCCTCGCGCTGTGCGGGCCGGCCCCGCGGACCGGCCCGTTCAAGCCGGGCTTCGGCTAGGCCGGGAGGCCGCGCTCGGGCCCGGCCCCTGCGCCCGGTCCTGCGACGGCTAGGAGGCCTCGGCCGGGTCCATGCCCGCCAGCACCAGCGGCAGCCTGCTCGCGCCGCCCACGACGAGCCGTACGGGCACGCCCCAGTCCTGCTGGTGCATGTGGCAGGCGGGGTATTCGTTCTCCGGATCGTCGTCGCAGGACGCCGCCATCGCCGACACGTGCAGCACGCCCTCGGCGACCTCGGGGTTCAGGGCGAGCTCGCGCGCGAGGTCGGTGCCCGTGCCCTCGCCCGTGAGCAGCAGCTCGGGCGGCGTCGCGGAGACCAGCAACCGCGTGGACGGGCCGTAGCGGGTGTCCAGCTTCTGGCCGGCCGGCGCCTGGAACACCACGTCCAACTGGAGCCTGCCCGGGGTCACTTCGGTCGCCGAGCGCTGGGTCCGGTGCGCCACCGACTCGACCCGTACCGCCTCGTCGGGCAGCCGGAGCCGGGTCAGGCGGTGCCGCGCCGACTCGACGACGACGATGTCGTCCCCGACCAGCACCGCGTCGCTGGGCTCCCTCAAGTCCGTTGCCAGCGTGGTGACTTGACCAGTCGCCGGATCGTAGCGGCGCAGCGCGTGGTTGTACGTGTCGGACACGGCGACCGAGCCGTCCGGCAGCGCGGTGACACCCAGCGGGTGCTGGAGCAGCGCCTGGGCGGCCTCCCCGTCGCGGTGCCCGAAGTCGAAGAGCCCGGTGCCGACGGCGGTGTGCACCGCGCCCTCGGGGTCGACGTAGCGCAGCGCCGAGGTCTCCGAGTCGGCGACCCAGAGCCGGTCCTCGGTGGCCGCGAGCCCGGACGGCTGCGCGAACCAGGCCTCGTCGCCCGGCCCGTCCACGAGCCCCTCGTTCGTGGTGCCGGCCGCGACCTCGACGGTCCTCGTCTCCGGGTCGTACGTCCACAGCTGGTGCACCCCGGCCATGGCGATCCACACCTTGCCCCGCCACCAGGCGACGTCCCACGGCGAGGAGAGGTCGACCTCAAGGGCGGGCCCGGAGGTGGGCTGCCCCTGCCACCACTGCCTGCCGGTACCGGCGAGCAGCTCGATCTCCCCGCTGACCGGGTCGAACGTGCGCAGCGCGTGGTGGACGGTGTCGGCGACGACGACCTTGCCGTCCGGGAGCAGCGCGAGGCCCTGCGGCTCCTTGAACTGCCCGTCCCCGCCGATCCTGCGCACCACGCCCTCGCCGTCCGGGCCGAGCTCGACCAGCTGGTGGCGGGTGGTGTCGGACACCAGGAGGTTCCCGCCGGGCAGCGCGATCGCCTTGCCGGGGAAGCGCAGGTCGGTGGCGACGGGCTCCGGCGGCACGTAGGGGCCGTCGCCGCGCCGCAGCGTGCCCTTGGCGCCGTGCTCGGCCTCCAGCTCCTCGACGAGCCGCTCAATGGCGTGCGCATGCCCTTCACCGGCGTGCTGGGCGACGACGTACCCCTCGGGGTCGATCACCACGAGCGTGGGCCAGGCGCGCACCGCGTACTGCTTCCAGGTGGCGAGCTCGGGATCGTCGAGCACCGGGTGCTCCACGCCGTACCGCTCGACGGCGTCGACCACGGCCTGGTGCTCGGCCTCGTGCACGAACTTCGGCGAGTGCACGCCGACGATCACGACGGTGTCCCGGTGCTTCTCCTCCAGCTCGCGCAGCTCGTCGAGGACGTGGAGGCAGTTGATGCAGCAGAACGTCCAGAAGTCGAGGATGACGATCCGCCCGCGCAGCTCGGCGAGGTTCAGCTCCTTGCCTCCGGTGTTCAGCCAGCCGCCCCTGCCGATCAGCTCGGGGGCACGGACTCGGGCACGGCGGGGGGCGGGCGCGGGGGTGGGCGCCGGGGCTGCGTCGTTCATGCTTCAAGCTTGCCATCCCCGTATGAACACCCTGTGTCGCCGTTCGGCGGGGCCCCGGGGCGGGCAGAGGGTAGCCATGAAATACCTCGTGCGGGACAAGATCTTCGCCATCGGCGACGACTACTGGATCGAGACCGAGGACGGCCGCCAGGCGTTCCTCGCCGACGGCAAGGCGCTGCGGCTGCGCGACACCCTGGAGCTGAAGGACCCGGCGGGCCGGGTCCTGATCACGCTGCGGGAGAAGATGTTCAGCCTGCGGGACGCGATGACCATCGAGCGCGACGACCAGGCGCTCGCGACGGTCCGCCGCAAACGCCTCTCGCTGCTGCGCAACCACTACCGGGTCCGCCTGGTCGAGGGCACGGAGCTCGACGTCACGGGCAAGATCCTGGACCGCGAGTTCACCATCGAGTACGACGGCGAACTGCTGGCCCACGTCTCGCGCAAGTGGTTCCGGGTCCGCGAGACGTACGCGGTGAACGTGGTACGGGAGGACGCGGACGCGGCCCTGCTGCTGGCGGTGGTGATCTGCGTGATCCGCATGGACGAAAAGGAACGCGACGACGACTGACCCCGGGGGCTCCGCCCCCAGACCCCCGTTCGCGCCTGAACGGCGCTCGTCCTCAAACGCCGGACGGGCTGACATGCCCGATGCGGCCCGGCGCCGAATCCTTCAGGGGCGCGAGGAACTGCGCGACCAGCCACCCACGGTCCGCAGCCGAAAACGGGTTTTTGGGGGCGCGGGGAACTGCGCGACCAGCCACCCACGGCGGCCGGACGAAAACGGATCAAGGGGCGCGGGGAACTGCGCGAACGGCCGCGACGGTCCGCAGCCGAAAACGGGTTTTTGGGGGCGCGGGGAACTGCGCGACCAGCCACGCACAACGGCCGGACGAAAACGGGTTTCAGGGGCGCGGGGAACTGCGCGAACGGCCGCCACGGCCCGCAGACGAAAACGGGTTGAGGGGCGCGGGGAACTGCGCGAAGGGCCGCCACGGGACCGCACCCGGGACCCGTACCCCGGGACCCGCGCCGGGGACCCGCACCCCCGCGGAGCTACCGCTTGGGCGCTTCCAGGCCGAGGACCCTGTCCTTGAGGGCCGGGAAGACCTCCCGGGTCTCGGCGACCCGAGCCGGGTCGAGATCCACGGTCAGGATCTCCTCCCCCGGCCCCGCTTCGGCGAGCACCTCGCCCCAGGGGTCGACGGCGATGCTGTGCCCCGCCTGCTCGACCCCCGCATGCGTACCCCCCGTACCGCAGGCCAGCACGTACGCCTGGTTCTCCACCGCCCGCGCCCGGGCGAGCAGCGTCCAGTGCGCGCGGCGCCGCTCGGGCCAGCCGGCCGGGATCACGAAGGCCTGCGCGCCCGCGTCGACCAGGCCCCGGAACAGCTCGGGGAAGCGCAGGTCGTAGCAGGTCGCCAGGCCGAGCGTGAGCTCGGGCAGCGCGGCGGTGACGAGCTGTGACCCCGCACCCATCAGCACCGCCTCGCCCTTGTCGAAGCCGAACCGGTGGATCTTCCGGTAGCTGTGCGCGAGTTCACCGTCGGGCGAGAAGACGAGAGAGGTGTTGTACAGCACCCCGTCCGCGCCCCGCTCCGGCACGGACCCGGCGTGCAGCCAGACCCCGGCCTCCCGGGCCGCCTCGGACATCTCCCGCGCGGTGGTCCCGTCGAGCGTCCCCTCGCGCGTCCCGTCGAGCGTCTCGGCCTCGTCCGCGAAGAGGTCGTACGCGAACGCCCCCACCGTCCACAGCTCGGGGAGCACGACCAGATCGCTGCCGCGCTGCTCGCGGACCAGCGAACCCACGCGTCGGCGGCGGGAATTGATGGACTCGTCCGGGTTTACGTCGATCTGGATGAGCGAGGCGCGCACGGTACCACCGTCCTGTCCTTCGAGCCGTCAGCACTATGGGAAACAGCCTACGATCGTCACACCAAAGCACTGCCGGGGTGCTGCCCGGCAGCGTAACTTAGCGACCAAGCCTCCCACGCAGTCCCGCAGTCCAGCCCGCGTACAAAAGAACCGCCGAGGGGTCCCGTGACCGTCCATCCCAGCCTTCAGACCTACGCCGATGCCTGGACCCACTCCATCGAGGCGATATCCGAGCTGGTGATGCCGCTCGTCGAGGGCGAGTGGAACCGGGCGACTCCGTGCCCCAACTGGTCGGTGCGGGACATCGTGTCGCACATCATCGGCATGGAGTGCGAGCAGCTGGGCGACCCGAGGCCGATCCACACCCTGCCGCGGGACATCTTCCACGTACAGACCGAGCTCGCTCGCTACATGGAGATGCAGGTCGATGTGCGCCGGCACCATACGGCGCCGGAGATGACCTCCGAGCTGGAGTACACGATCATCCGCCGGGCGCGTCAGCTGCGCAACGAGAACCGCGACCCCGACACCAAGGTCCGCGCCCCCCTCGGCGCCGAGCAGACGCTGGAACTCGCGCTGCGGATGCGGGCGTTCGATGTGTGGGTGCACGAGCAGGACCTGCGCTGGGCCCTCAACAAGCCGGGCAACCTGGACTCGCCGGGGGCGTATGTGGCCCGTGACGTCCTGCTTCAGGCCCTGCCCAAGATCGTCGCGAAGGACGCGGGCGCGCCGCCCAGCTCCGCGGTCGTCTTCGACGTCCACGGACCGGTGGAGTTCCTGCGGACGGTACGGGTCGACGCGGACGGGCACGGCACGGTGGACGGCGCGCCCTCGCTCGGCCCGCTGGTCACCCTCGTCATGGACTGGGAGACCTTCGTGCGGCTCGCCTGCGGCCGGGTCCGCCCGCACGCCGTCGCCGACCGCGTCAAGGCGGAGGGCGACCAGGCGCTGGCCGACGCGATCCTGCGGGAGTTCGCGGTCACTCCGTAGCGCCGATGGGCCGGGGCGGCCCGCGCTACACCGGTACGTGCACCGCTTCCACCCTGCTGGCCACCAGGTGGTCCCGCTCGCGGCGCTGCGCCCGCGCCCGCAGCCGCAGGATCTGGGCGAGGCCGAGGGCCTCCAGGAAGAACACCGACGAGAACGCGATCCGGTAGTTGTCCCCGGTCGCGTCGAGCAGCACGCCCACCGCGAACAGCGTCGTCATCGAGGCGATGAAACCGCCCATGTTGGTGATGCCGGACGCGGTGCCCTGGCGCTCCGGCGGGTTGGCCGGGCGGGAGAAGTCGAAGCCGATCATCGAGGCGGGGCCGCACGCCCCGAGGACCACGCAGAGTGTGACGAGCAGCCACATCGGCGCGTGCGCACCGGGATAGGCGATGGTGGCGGCCCACATGAGCGCGGTGGCTCCTACGGTGCCGAGCGCCAACGGGAGCCGGGCCGCATGGTGGCGGGCGATGAGCTGGCCGTACACCAGGCCCACGACCATGTTGGAGAGCACCACCAGGGTCAGCAGTTCACCGGCCGTGCCCCGGTCGAGTCCCTGCGCCTCGACGAGGAACGGCATCCCCCACAGCAGCAGGAACACCATCGCGGGGAACTGGGTCGTGAAGTGCACCCACATCCCGAGCCGGGTGCCGGGCTCGCGCCACGACTCGGCGATCTGACGGCGGACGAACGCGGCCCCCGCGTGGTGCGCGGGCGGCGGCTCGTGCCCCTCGGGGTGATCGCGCAGGAAGAGCAGCACCAGGACCAGGACCAGCACGCCGGCCAGCGAGCTGCCCGCGAAGGTCTGGGTCCAGCCGATGCCGTGCAGGGAGCGGGCGATGACGATGGTCGACACCAGGTTGCCGGCCATCCCGAACAGCGCGGCGACCTGCCCGATCATCGGGCCGTGCTTGGCGGGGAACCAGCGCGAGCCGAGCCGCAGCACGCTGATGAACGTCATCGCGTCACCGCAGCCGAGCAGCGCCCGGGAACCGAGCGCGGTGGCGTACGAGGGCGACAGGGCGAAGCCGAGCTGTCCGACGGTGAACAGGACGGTCCCGAGGACCAGGACCTTCTTGGTGCCGAGCCGGTCGACCATGAGGCCGACGGGTATCTGCATCCCCGCGTACACGAGCAGCTGGAGTATGGAGAAGGTGGACAGGGCCGAGGCGTTGACGTGGAAGCGCTCGGCGGCGTCCAGGCCGGCGACGCCGAGCGAGGTGCGGAAGATGACGGCGACGAAGTAGACGCCGACGCCTATGCCCCACACGAACGCGGCCCGGCGCCCGCCCAGCGGCCGTGGTGCGGGCAGTGCGGCAGAACTCATCGGTCGTCCCCCCTGACCAGGATCTTGACCCAGCTGAGGTGCTGGCGCACACAGTGCGCGGCGCGCTCGCCGTCGCCGGCCCTGATCGCCTCCAGCATCTCCTCGTGTTCGGCGATGTTCTTCGCGATGCGGTCCGGCTGGGCGTGCATGACGGCGACGCCCATGCGCAGCTGGCGGTCCCGCATCTGGTCGTAGAGCCGGGCCAGGATCTCGTTGCCGGCGCTGCGCACGATCTCGGCGTGGAAACAGCGGTCGCTGACGGCGACGGCGGCCAGGTCCCCGGCCGCGGCGTGCGCCTTCTGTTCGGTGAGGAGGTCCTCCAGGCGGGAGATCAGCCGGTCGGGCGCCGGTACGGCCCGGCGTACCGCGAACTCCTCGACGAGCAGCCGGGTTTCGACGACGTCGGCGGTCTCCTGCGCGGAGACCGCGAGCACGAGCGCGCCCTTCTTCGGATAGAGCTTGATCAGCCCTTCCACTTCGAGCTTGAGCAGCGCCTCGCGCACCGGCGTCCGCGACACCCCGACCGCCTCGGCGAGTTCGCCCTCGGTGAGCAGCGTGCCGCCCTCGTAATGACGGTCGAGCACAGCCTGCTTGACGTGCATGTATACGCGGTCGGCGGCGGGCGGCTGCTTGGTGGCGGGGGCCGGGGCGGAAGGCATGCGCACAGGATAGATACAACAGGGGTGCATCAGAAAGCGCCGTCCGGATCGCGGGACGAGCCCACCGCACGGGCCCACCGCACGGGCCCACCGCACGGACCGCCCATGGCGATGGCCGGGCTGCGCACGGCAGCCGGGGCCGGGGCCGGGAGCGGGTCTATCTGGCGGCAGCCTTCGCGCAGTTCTTGGGAAGTCCGGGGAAGTCCGCTACCTGGTAGGGGGCCTGCGGGCCGCCCTCGACCTTGGTCCGCAGCCGGGGTGCGGGCCCGTACGGCGTGAGGATCTCGGCGCTGATGCCGGCGGATGCGGGCAGCGCGGGGTGCTTGCGGTCGAGCCCGCCGAGGCCCGGGATCGGACGGCCCGGGCCGTCCTCGAAGGTGACCGCGGGGCCGGACGGGCCGAGGGTGAGCCGCGCGGTGACACCGGCACCGATGGAGACGTCGCGGGAGGCGGTGCAGGCCTTCGCGGAGGGCGCGGGGGACATGGCTGCCGGGTGCCTCGGCAAGGCCGGGGCCACGGACGGCGCGGGAGCCGCGGACGGGCGTGCGGCGGCCGGGTCGAGCAGGGCTCCGGCCAGGGCGACCCCGGCGAGAGCGGCGCCGAGCGGGGCACGGGCGTACATCCGCATGCGCTGCTCCCTCGGTTCGGCCTGCCCCCTGCCTTCACTGTCGGCCCGGCCCGGGACCCTGTCCACCGGGGCCGTGCGCCGGTTGCTCCTCCGCCCGGGCCGGGGTGGGACCCCGGGCATGCCTCGGCCCCCGGCGCGAGAACACGCGCCGGGGGCCGAGGCAGGGACTCGTCAGGCCCAGGTGATGAGCCGCTTCGGCTGTTCCAGGACCGCCGCCACATCGGCGAGGACCTTCGAGCCGAGCTCGCCGTCGACCAGGCGGTGGTCGAAGGAGAGCGCGAGCGTGGTGACCTGGCGCGGCTTGACCTTGCCCTTGTGGACCCAGGGCTGGAGCTTGATCGCGCCGACCGCGAGGATCGCGGACTCGCCCGGGTTCAGGATCGGAGTGCCGGTGTCCACGCCGAACACGCCGACGTTGGTGATGGTCACCGTGCCGCCCGACATCGCCGCGGGCGACGTCTTGCCCTCGCGTGCCGTCGACACCAACTCGCCCAGGGACTGTGCCAGTTGGGGCAACGTCTTGTCGTGGGCGTCCTTGATGTTCGGCACGATCAGACCGCGCGGGGTCGCCGCCGCGATGCCCAGGTTCACATAGTGCTTGAGCACGATCTCCTGGTTCGCCTCGTCCCACGAGGCGTTGACGTCCGGGTTGCGCTTGATCGCCACGAGCAGCGCCTTGGCGATCAGGAGCAGCGGGTTGACCCGCAGACCCGCCATGTCCTTGTCGGACTTGAGCTCCTCGACCAGCTTCATCGTCCGCGTCACATCGACCGTCACGAACTCCGTGACGTGCGGTGCCGTGAAGGCCGAACCGATCATGGCCTGCGCGGTCGCCTTGCGCACGCCCTTGACGGGGATGCGCGTCTCGCGGGCGTCACTCTGAACGGGAGCCGCCGGAGCGGCCGTTGTTTCACGTGAAACAGGGGCGTCCTCGGCGACCGGAGCCACCGCCGCGTGGACGTCCTCACGGGTGACGATGCCGTCGGGGCCGGTGGGCACCACGGTGGCGAGGTCGATGCCGAGGTCCTTGGCGAGCTTGCGGACCGGGGGCTTGGCGAGCGGCCGCGCCGGAGCGGGCACCTGCCCGTTCAGCTCGGTCTGCACGGCTCTCAGCGCCTGCGCCGGAGCCTGCTCGGGGACCTGCGCACCGCCCTTGCGGGGGCGCCGCTTGGTCGAGGCCTCGGAGACGCCGTAGCCGACGAGGACGGGCTGACGGCCCTTGGGCGCTTCGTCCTCGGCGGACTCGGCGGACCCGGCGGGCGCGGTGACGGCAGCCGGTGCGGTTGCTTCGGCGGCCTCGGCGGGCGGGGCGTCCCCGCTGCCGGGGGCCACGTCGATGGTGATGATGGACGTACCCACGTCCACCGTCACGCCCTCGTCGAAGTTCAGCTTCTGCACCACGCCGTCGTAGGGGATGGGCAGTTCGACGGCCGCCTTGGCGGTCTCGACCTCACACACCACCTGGCCGTCGGTGACGGTGTCGCCGGGCTGGACGTACCACTTGAGGATCTCCGCCTCGGTGAGCCCCTCGCCGACGTCCGGCATCTTGAACTCGCGGTAGCGGGCTGCGTTCTCAGTCATTGTCGTCACGACCATTCCCTCAGTACGCCAGCGAGCGGTCGACGGCGTCGAGCACCCGGTCAAGGCCCGGCAGGTACTCCTCCTCCAGGCGGGCCGGCGGGTAGGGGGCGTGATAGCCGCCGACCCTGAGCACCGGGGCCTCCAGGTGGTAGAAGCAGCGCTCGGTGATCCGGGCGGCGATCTCCGCGCCGGCACCGTAGAAGACCGGCGCCTCGTGCACGACGACCAGCCTGCGGGTGCGCTCGACCGAGGCCTGGACGGCGTCGAAGTCGATGGGCGACATCGAGCGCAGGTCCACGACCTCGATCGACTTGCCCTCCTCCTGCGCCGCGGCCGCGGCTTCCAGACACACCTTCACCATCGGCCCGTACGCCACGAGCGTCAGGTCCGAACCCTCGCGCACCGTACGGGCCTTGTGCAGCGGGCCCGGGATGGATTCGGTGTCGACCTCGCCCTTGTCCCAGTAGCGGCGCTTGGGTTCGAAGAAAATGACGGGGTCGTCGGACTGGATGGCCTGCTGCATCATCCAGTACGCGTCGGACGCGTTGGACGGGCTGACCACCTTCAGGCCGGCCACGTGCGCGAACAGCGCCTCGGGCGACTCGCTGTGGTGCTCGACCGCGCCGATGCCGCCGCCGTACGGGATGCGCACGACGACCGGGAGCTTGATCTTGCCGAGCGCGCGGGCGTGCATCTTCGCGAGCTGGGTGACGATCTGGTCGTAGGCGGGGAAGACGAATCCGTCGAACTGGATCTCCACGACGGGCCGGTAGCCGCGCAGGGCCAGGCCGATCGCGGTGCCGACGATGCCGGACTCGGCGAGCGGGGTGTCGATGACCCGGTCCTCGCCGAAGTCCTTGAACAGGCCGTCGGTGACCCGGAAGACACCGCCGAGCTTGCCGACGTCCTCGCCCATGATCAGGACCTTGGGGTCGGTCTCCATCGCCTTGCGCAGCGACTCGTTGATCGCCTTGGCGATCGGCAACTTCTGTACGGCCATGGCTAGTTGCCCTCCCCGTCCGAGAACGACGCCTGGTAGGCGGCGAACTGGGCGCGCTCCTCGTCGACCAGCGCGTGGCCGTCGGCGTAGATGTTCTCGAAGATCGCCATCGGCTCGGGGTCGGGCATGGCACGCACGGCCTCGCGCACCCGCTTGCCCAGCGTCTCCGACTCGGTCTCCAGCTCCTCGAAGAACGCGGCGTCCGCGTGCCCGGCCTTCTCCAGGTAGCTGCGCAGGCGCAGGATCGGGTCCTTGGCCTCCCAGGCCTCGCGCTCCTCGTCGGCCCGGTACTTCGTCGGGTCGTCGGAGGTGGTGTGCGCACCCATCCGGTAGGTGAACGCCTCGACCAGGGTGGGTCCTTCACCCCGGCGCGCCCGCTCCAGGGCGGACCGCGTCACGGCCAGACAGGCCAGCACGTCATTGCCGTCGACCCGGACGCCGGGGAAGCCGAAGCCCTGGGCGCGCTGGTAGAGCGGCACCCGCATCTGCTTCTCGGTGGGCTCGGAGATGGCCCACTGGTTGTTCTGACAGAAGAACACGACGGGGGCGTTGTAGACGGCGGAGAAGGTGAAGGCCTCCGCCACGTCGCCCTGGCTGGAGGCGCCGTCGCCGAAGTAGGCGACGACCGCGCTGTCCGCGCCGTCCTTGGCGATGCCCATCGCGTACCCGGTCGCGTGCAGCGTCTGGGAGCCGATGACGATCGTGTACAGATGGAAATTGTTGGTGTTGGGGTCCCAGCCACCGTGGTTGACGCCACGGAACATTCCGAGCAGGTTCGTCGGGTCGACGCCACGGCACCAGGCGACGCCGTGCTCGCGGTAGGTCGGGAAGACGTAGTCGTCGTCCCGCAGCGCACGCCCGGAGCCGATCTGTGCGGCCTCCTGACCGAGCAGCGAGGCCCACAGGCCCAGTTCGCCCTGCCGCTGCAGGGCGGTGGCCTCGGCGTCGAAGCGCCGGGTCAGGACCATGTCGCGGTAGAGGCCGCGCAGTTCCTCCGGGCTCAGGTCGACGTCGTAGTCAGGGTGCTCGACCCGCTCGCCCTCGGGCGTCAGCAGCTGTACGAGCTCGGGCTCGGCGGCCGTCTTCCTTGCGCCGGCCCCGGCAGTGCGCTTGCTGCTGCGTCGCGGTTTGCGCGCGGCAGTGCTCTCCACGGTCACGTGCGTGCTCCTCCGTCTGTCCGGCTCCCGGGTTCGCCGGTGAGCCTGGGGGTCCCCCCGGCTCGACCAGAGCTTGGGGGAGGCTCGCCTGTCCGTCTCAAGTGCACGGGGTGTGCGCGCTCGGCCGGGGATCAGGCGTGACAGGTGCCCCGGCGAGCGCCCTGACAAAAGCACGTTACCCAGTGCTGCGCATTACTGCGAAACCCCACTTGACCTGCGATTTTGCTTGGATTTCCAAGTAAATCGAGAAAGTGGGGAACAGCCGCTGGTCACAGCCTTGCAGGCCGCCGGAACAACGGCACGTTATCCCGGCCGCGCGGGTTCGGGAAGGGGTCTCTTATGGCACCTTCCGGCGTCCTTCGGATGAATGTGTGAGACTGATTCCGTGCGCGAAACAGGCAAAATCACCGTATTCCTGCTGGACGACCACGAGGTGGTCCGTCGCGGCGTCCACGAAATGCTGTCCGTTGAGGACGACATCGAAGTGGTGGGCGAGGCCGGCACCGCGGCGGACGCCCTGGTCAGGATCCCCGCCACCCGCCCCGACGTCGCCGTGCTCGACGTACGCCTCCCGGACGGGAGCGGCGTCGAGGTCTGCCGCGAGATCCGTTCGCAGAACGAGGACATCAAGTGCCTGATGCTCACCTCGTTCGCGGACGACGAGGCCCTCTTCGACGCGATCATGGCCGGTGCCTCCGGATACGTCCTCAAGGCCATCCGCGGCAGCGAACTCCTGACCGCGGTCCGTGACGTGGCGGCCGGCAAGTCGCTGCTCGACCCGGTGGCCACCGCCCGGGTCCTGGAGCGGCTGCGCGACGGCGGCAAGAGCAAGGGCGACGACCGCCTGGCCAACCTCACCGAGCAGGAGCGCAAGATCCTCGACCTCATCGGCGAGGGCCTGACCAACCGCGTCATCGGCGAGCGCCTGCACCTCGCGGAGAAGACGATCAAGAACTACGTCTCCTCGCTGCTCTCCAAGCTCGGCATGGAGCGCCGCTCCCAGGCCGCCGCGTACGTGGCCCGCATCCAGGCCGAGAAGAACCACTGACCGCACTCCGAACGGGCCCGAGCCCCGCGTATTAGGGACCTACGGCCCGCACGCGTGGGGCGCCGGGCTCTTTCGGACGATGGATGCCGGGCGCGAAGGTGGGGGGCATGTCCTCCGAGGAAGCCCGTGCCATCGAGCTGCTCGGCCGTGTTCCGTACGGCCGCGTGGCGACCAGCATGCGAGCCCTGCCGTTCGTGGCCCCGGCCCGGCACATCGTGGTCGACGGCTGCGTGCTGCTGCGCCTGCACGCGGGGCTCGGCTACCACCACGCCTGCCTGGGCAGCGTGGTCGCGTACGGCGCCGACAACCTCAGCACGGGCGAGCAGCACGTGTGGTCGGTGCAGTTCACCGGGACCGCGGAGCCCTTCGAGCCGACCGCCGCGCAGTTGAAGCTGTTCGGCACCGATCCGCGCGAGGTGGACGGGGAGCCCTTCGACGCCGTGTACATGCGGATCGAACCCCAGTTCGTGACCGTCCATTCGCTGGACTACTCCACAGAGCGCCGACTCAAACACGTTGCGTGATCTAACATCTGACGAGTGCCGCGCTCATCTGCAACTCCACCCGTGGGCGAGCTCCTGCGCCGCTACGAGACCCCCGGTGAGCCCCTCTCCTGCGAACGAGTCGCCCAGGGCCTGCTGAACCGCGGCTACCGGCTCGCCACCACCCGCGGCGACTACTTCCTCAAGCACCATCTGGACGGCGACCACGAGGCCATCGCCCGCCAGCACCGCGCCACCGAACGCCTCCAGGCCCTGGGCGTGCCCGTGGCGCCGCCCGTCCCGGACGCCGACGGCGACACCGTCGCCGTGATCGGCGGCCACTGCTACGCCCTGCACCCCTGGGTGCACGGCCGCCACCGCGACGGGGCCCAGCTCTGCGCCGTGGAGTCCCGCAGGCTCGGCGCGCTGCTCGGGCTCGTGCACACCTGCCTGGCCCAGGTCATGGAGCCGGACGTGCCGAAGGCGGAGCACCTCAGCGCCGACCCGGCCGACACCCTCGATCTCATCGACGACCTGGTGGCACGGGCCCGCAGGCACCGGCCCCGGGACGCGTTCGACGAGCTCGCCGAGCACCGGCTCCTGGAGCGCCGCTTACTGCTCGGCGTGCACGCCCACCGGCGCCCGGCGGCGCCCGCGACCGGTGCCTGGGTGCACGGCGACTTCCATCCGCTGAACCTGCTGTACCGCGGCGAGGGCCGCTCGGCCGAGCCCGCCGCGATCGTCGACTGGGATCGGCTCGGCGTCCAGCCGCGCGCCGAGGAGGCGGTCCGCGCCGCCGTGATCTTCTTCGTCCGCCCCTCGGGCGAGCTGGAACTGGCGAAGGTACGCGCCTACGCCCGCGCCTACCGCCGGGCCGCCGGCGCAGACGCCGAGGAACTGGCGGCCGCCGTGCACCGGGTGTGGTGGGAGCGGCTCAACGACTTCTGGATCCTGCGCTGGCGCTACCAGCTGCACGACCGAAGGGCCGACCCGCTGTTTCCAGCGGCGTCGGCCCTTGCGGTCTGGTGGACCCGCGAGTACGAGGCGGTGTGCGAGGCCTTCGCGGGGTGAGGCGGGTCTGTCGGTCAGGGGCTCGGCTTGGTGCCCCCGGGCCCGGCCGAGGTCCCGGTGTTCCCGGCGCTCGTGCCGGTGTTCCCGGCCGACGTCCCCGTGTTGCCGCTGGAGGTGCCGGTGTTCCCGGAGTTCGTTCCCTCGGTGGTCCCGGTGTTCCCGGCCGACGTCCCCGTGTTGCCGCTGGAGGTGCCGCTGTTCCCGGAGGTCGTCCCCTCGTTCCCCGAGGTCGTGCCCTCGGTGTCCGTGCCCTGGTCCGTACCGGAGGACGTCGTGCCCTGGCTGGTACCCGGCGAGTGCGAGGACTGCGACTTGCTCGGCGTCGGCGAGGCGGAGCGCGAACGGTGCCGCGAGGGCGACTCGCCGTTGCCGTTCGAGCTGCTGCCGTAGGTCTGGCCCTGGCTGGTGCCCGGGGTGTCCTGCGTGGACGGCGTGTCCGACGGGGACACCGACGGCGAGGTCTTCGGGGAGTTCGAGGTCGTGTCCCCGCTGCCCCCGGAGCTTCCGCCCGAGCTCTTCGTGGCGTTCAGCGCGAAGGCCACGCCCACCGCGATCGCGACGATCGCCAGCACCACGAACAGCACCATCTTGCCGCCCCGGCCGCCGCCGCCCTGCTTGCCGCTGCCGTGGTCGTAGCCGTCGTAGCCGCCGTCGTTCGGGTTCATCGGCGGCAGGATCGGGCCGCCGAACTGCGAGGTCTCCCCGTGCATCGGGTGGCCCATGGCCGCCGTCGCGCCGGGGCTGCCCATCGCGGGAGTGTGCGCGCCCTCGTGCATCAGCTCGACCGGACCGGTGTTCCAGGTGCCGGTGTGGCCGCCCTGGGCCTGGAGCATCTGCAGCCCGTACTGGACCAGGCCGCGCATCTCCTCGGCGGACTGGAAACGGTCGTCCGGGTCCTTGGCGAGCGAGCGCATGACGAGGCCGTCGAGTTCCGGCGGCGCCACGTGCGCCACCTGTGACGGCGGCACCGGCATGTCCTGCACGTGCTGGTAGACCACGCTCAGCGGCGTCTCACCGATGAACGGGGGCCGCAGCGCGAGGAGTTCGTACAGCAGACAGCCCGTGGCGTACAGGTCCGAGCGATGGTCGACGGCCTTGCCGAGCGCCTGCTCCGGCGAGAGGTACTGCGGGGTGCCCATGACCATGCCGGTCTGAGTCATCGTCGACTGGGCGCCGTGCAGCGCCCGCGCGATGCCGAAGTCCATCACCTTGACCGCGCCCGTGTCCGTGATGATCACGTTGGCGGGCTTGATGTCACGGTGCACGATCCCGTGCTGGTGCGAGTAGGCGAGCGCCTCCAGGACACCGGAGACGATGATCAGCGCCTGCTCCGGCGGCGGGGCGTCCGCATCCACCAGGAGGTCGCGGATGGTGCGGCCCTCGACCAGCTCCATCACGATGTACGGGACGGTCTGGCCGCCCACGAAGTCCTCACCGGAGTCGTACACGGCCACCACCGCGTGGTGGTTGAGCCCGGCCACCGACTGTGCCTCACGCGTGAAGCGCGCCTTGGACACCGGGTCCTCGGCCAGATCGGCGCGCAGCAGCTTCACGGCGACGGTACGGCCCAGACGCACGTCCTCGGCGGCGAACACCTCCGCCATGCCACCGCGCCCGAGGCGGTGCGTGAGGCGGTAGCGGCCGTCGCCGACGAGTCCGCCGACCCACGACTCGTGGTCCTGCGCATCGGCCATCCCGGCGCCGTTTCCGTCGGGTTCGGGTGCCATCAGTCCTCGCCGTCGTATCTGGCCGCGTCAGCGGTCTTCTTTACGGTCTTCCGTCGTGCTCATCACCTGGTTGTGCAGTAGTGCACGCTACAGCGTTCGCGCGGGGCGCCGGTCCGGGATGGACCGGCCATCCAATCGGTTCCGTGTGTACCCATGCAAATCCCGTACGTTTTCCATGCTGGTCCTGTAACGCTTGCGAGACTCTTCCAGCGCGTACGGTCACGGAACGGGCACGCGGCTTGACGTGTCCGACCCCTCGGGCAGACTTGGCCTGAAAAATCGAGGATCAGCACTGGCCGCCGGGCCAAGGGGGAAGCACAGTCATGAGCCAGGACGGCGCACACGGCCGCTATGCGGGCGGTTCCATCGCGGGCGGGCGCTACCAGCTGCGCGACCTCCTCGGCGAGGGCGGCATGGCATCGGTGTACCTCGCGTACGACGCCGCCCTCGACCGCCAGGTCGCCATCAAGACCCTGCACACCGAACTCGGCCGGGAACAGTCGTTCCGCGAGCGGTTCCGCCGCGAGGCCCAGGCCGTCGCCAAGCTGCAGCACACCAACATCGTCTCCGTCTTCGACACCGGCGAGGACGAGCTCGGTGGGGCCCTGATGCCGTACATCGTCATGGAGTACGTGGAGGGCGAGCCGCTCGGTTCGACGCTGCACCGCGACATCCAGCAGTACGGCGCGATGCCCGCCGACAAGGCCCTCAAGGTGACCGCCGACGTGCTGGCCGCCCTGGAGGCCAGCCACGAGATGGGCCTGGTCCACCGGGACATCAAGCCGGGCAACGTGATGATGACCAAGCGCGGCGTCGTCAAGGTGATGGACTTCGGCATCGCCCGCGCGATGCAGTCCGGCGTCACGTCCATGACGCAGACCGGCATGGTCGTCGGCACCCCCCAGTACCTGTCGCCCGAGCAGGCGCTCGGCCGCGGCGTGGACGCCCGCTCCGACCTGTACTCGGTCGGCATCATGCTCTTCCAGCTCCTGACCGGCCGCATCCCCTTCGACGCCGACTCGCCGCTGGCGATCGCGTACGCACACGTCCAGGAGGAGCCGGTCGCGCCGTCCTCCGTCAACCGGTCGATCACCCCGGCGGTGGACGCACTGGTCGCCCGCGCCCTCAAGAAGAACCCGAACGAGCGCTTCCCCAGCGCCCAGGCCATGTACGACGAGATCCACCGGATCGCGTCCGCGGGCCAGACGGGCGCGGCCCCGGTGATCACCGGCGGCGCCCCGCCGGTCAGCGGCACGGGTGTCGGCGCGACGGTCTTCCCGCCGCTCGATTCGCAGGCCGCGCCCGGCCTCCAGGGCAGTGTGCAGACGCCGTACCAGCCGGGCCCCTACGGTCCGCCCACCCCGGCGCCGGCCCCGCAGCCCTCGTACGGCTATCCGCAGCAGCACCCCCAGATGGCCGCCCAGACGCCGCCGCCGTACTCGATGTCCCCGACGCAGGCGCCCGCGGCCGGCTCGGGCGGTGCGAAGCGGAACACCCCGGTGATCGTGGGCGCGATCGCGGTGGCCCTGCTCGCGATCGGCGGCCTGATCACGGCGCTGACGCTCAACAACAAGGGCGACAGCGGCGGCACCGGCGGCGACGCCAAGGCCAGCGGTTCCGCGGTGGCCGGCCACAAAGGCCCCGAGCGCGACCGCAAGATGGACCCCGACAAGTGCACCTCGCCGCAGACCTCCACGGTGGACCCGGGCAAGGTGCAGGCACCCGACTTCACGTACAAGGACATCCTGTCGGCGAAGTCCTGCATCCAGGCCGCGGGCTGGAAGGTCAACACCGAGACGATCGACAACGGCCAGTGGGGCCAGGACGTGGTCGTCACCCAGTTCCCGGCGGCCGGTGTGGACGTGGACAAGAAGGAAGCGCAGTTCACGCTGCAGATCTCGTCGGGCAATCCGCCCTCCCAGTAGGCGCGCCCAGCTCGTTCCGTGAAGGCCCGGCACCCTGGTGCCGGGCCTTCACGCGTGGTCCGGGGGTGACGGCCCGGCCCGTTCGGCGCAGGCCGGGCGGCTCCCGGGATGCCGGACAACTCCCCCCGTGTGACGCTGATTCGGTCACCCAGGCGTTTCACGTCCGTACGGGAGGGGGCCCTCGAATGGCTCCAGGGATCCGGTCGCTGACCGCGGCCGTTTCACTGACGGGAGCGCTGCTCCTGACGCCCCTGCCGTACGCGGTCGCCGTCGGCAGCCCGTCACCCGGCCCACCCTCGAACGCGGCTCCCTCCGGCGCGGCACACCCGTCGGCGCGGACGGACCCCTCGCTTCGGACCGACCCCGCCGCACCGCGGACGGACCCCACGCCGCAGGCCGTCTCCGAGGAACAGCACCTCGCGGGCAGTCAGGCGGGCGAGGGCCGCAGACGGCCGGGCCGCGTGGAGCCGCAGCAGGGCCTGGACCCGTACGCCTTCGACGCGGTGACCGGTGACTCCGTAGTTCCCGACGAGGTGGCTCCGGCTCAGGACCCGGGTAACCAACCGCCGCCCGCGCAGGTTCAGCCACCCGAGCCTGCGACGCCGACGCCGACGCCCGCCTCCACCGCGGACGGGGTTCTGCCCTCGCCCCGCCACCGTCATCACCAGCCGCAGGCGCTGCCCCGCAGCTCCGACCTGCGCGCCCACGTCCTCTCGCTGGGCGCGGGGCTGACCCTGACCGGCCTGGGGCTCGGATTTCTGGCGCTGCGGCTCCGGAGGCCGTGAACAGGGCGCAGACGCGTGGTTGTCGTTTCACGTGAAACATCGTCTGTTCGGCGGTAATCGTCGCCCGTCAGGCGGTGGATCACCCCTTCCCGGGGGCACAACGTGATGTGAGGCACGTGTGCGAGAGAATGGGCGGCATGGAGATGCCGAGGAACGATAAGTCGCCGGACAGCCCCCACATCCTGGTCGTAGGCCAGGACGGTATGGCCATCGGCGGTGGAGACGACGAGTCCCGCGAGGTCCCGGTGACGGAAATGGTCGAACAGCCCGCGAAGGTCATGCGTATCGGCAGCATGATCAAGCAGCTTCTTGAGGAAGTCCGCGCGGCTCCTCTCGACGAGGCGAGCCGCGTTCGCCTGAAGGACATCCATGCCTCTTCGGTGAAGGAGCTCGAAGACGGTCTGGCGCCGGAACTGGTCGAGGAGCTGGAGCGGCTCTCACTGCCGTTCACCGAGGAGGCGATTCCCTCCGAGGCCGAACTCCGCATCGCGCAGGCCCAGTTGGTGGGCTGGCTCGAAGGTCTCTTCCACGGCATCCAGACGGCCCTGTTCGCCCAGCAGATGGCGGCCCGTGCCCAGTTGGAGCAGATGCGCCGCGCGCTGCCGCCCGGCAGCGTGCACGAGGACGACGACGAGGACGGCCCGCACGCGGGCGCCCGCTCGGGCCCGTACCTGTAGGCAGGCACGCCGGACCGTACGACATAGGAGAGGGGGCGCCATCCCGGCGCCGCCTCTCCGCGTCCGTACGAGCCGTCAGGCCGTGAGCAGGACCTTGCCGACGTGGCTGGAGGCTTCGAGCACTCGGTGGCCCTCGGCCGCGTCCGCGAGCGGCAGTGTCCGGTCCACCACGGGGCGCACCCGGCCGTCCGAGATCAACGGCCACACGTGCTCGCGCACAGCCGCCACGATCGCTGCCTTCTCCGCCGCGGGGCGCCCGCGCAGTGAGGTCGCGGTGACCGCGGCCCGCTTGGTGAGCAGCGCGCCCAGGTTCAGCTCGCCCTTGGCGCCGCCCTGCAGGCCGATGATGGCGAGGCGCCCGTTGACCGCCAGGGCACGGACGTTCCGCTCCAGGTACTTCGCACCCATGATGTCGAGGATGACATCGGCCCCGATACCGTCCGTGGCCTTCAACACCTCGTCCACGAAGTCCTGTTCGCGGTAGTCGATGAGGATGTCCGCGCCGAGTTCGGCGCAGCGCGCCAGCTTGTCCGGGCCGCCCGCGGTGACCGCGACCTTGGCGCCGACCGCCTTGCCGAGCTGGATCGCCATGGTGCCGATCCCGCTGGCCCCGCCGTGCACCAGGAGCGTCTCGCCGGGCCGCAGGTGGGACACCATGAACACGTTGGACCAGACGGTGCAGACGACCTCGGGCAGCGCCGCTGCCGAGGCCAGGTCCACACCCGCGGGGACGGGCAGCAGCTGTCCGGCCGGGACGGCCACCTTCTGGGCGTAGCCGCCGCCGCTCAGGAGCGCGCACACCTCGTCGCCGACGCTCCACCCGGACACCCCGGGCCCGAGCGCGGCGATCCGCCCGGAGCACTCCAGGCCCGGATAGGGGGAGGCACCGGACGGCGGGTTGTAGAAGCCCTGCCGCTGGAGCACATCGGCACGGTTGACGGCGGCGGCGGCCACCTCGACGAGGACCTCGCCCTCGCCCGGTACGGGATCGGGCACCTCGGCCCAGACCAGCGCCTCGGGACCGCCCGGCTCAGGAATCGTGATCGCATACATGCGGCCGACGCTACTCCGGCCGACTCTCCACCGCCGTACCGCCGGCTCGTACGATCGTGATGAGCCGGTCGGTCAGCTGGAGCGGGCTCGCCTTGGCGTCGTCGTACGCCAGCAGCCGGTGGCCGCGCAGCACGCTCACCACCAGGTCCTCGGTCTCCCGCACGCCGCGCCCGACCTCGCTCTTCTTCACGGGCCGCTCCACCATGTCGAGCCCGCTGCCCTGCTGGATCAGGTCCTCCATCACGGCTCCGGCGCTCGGGCTGAGCACCGAGAGGCCGAGGAGCCGGCCGGCGGCGCTGGCGCTGGTGATGACGGCGTCCGCGCCGGACTGGCGCAACAGCGGAGCGTTCTCCTCCTCGCGCACAGCGGCGACGATCTTCGCGCCGCGGTTGAGCTGGCGGGCCGTCAGCGTGACCAGGACCGCGGTGTCGTCGCGCTGGGTGGCGATGATGACCCGGCCGGCCTTCTGCACTTCGGCGCGCAGCAGAACATCGCTGCGGGTGGCGTCGCCGATGACGCCGACGAACCCTTCGGCGTTGGCGGTCTCGATCACCTTGGCGCTCGGGTCCACGATGACGACCTGGTCCTTCTTCAGACCCCTCGCGCACAGGGTCTGGATGGCCGAGCGGCCCTTCGTCCCGAAGCCGACGACGACGGTGTGCTGTCGCAATTGAGCCTTCCAGCGGTTGAGCCGCCACTCTTCACGGGTCCGTTCGGTGAGGACTTCGAGAGTGGTTCCGACGAGGATGATCAGGAACAGCACACGCAGCGGTGTGATCAGCAGGATGTTGGTGAGCCGCGCGCTGTCGCTGTAAGGAACGATGTCGCCGTAGCCCGTCGTGGAGAGCGTGACGGTGGCGTAGTAGACGGCGTCGAGGAAATCGACCTTGCCATTGGCGTTGTCGTGATAGCCGTCGCGGTCGATCCAGACGATGAACGTCGTCAGCGCCAGCACGGCGAGCGCCATCAGAATCCGCTTGGCGACCTGGCGCAGCGGACGGTCGACGACCCGGCGGGGCAGTGCCACCCGCCGGGTGATCAGATGCTCGCCCGCCTGGCGCGCCATGACGTCATGGCCGGGCAGTTTCACGTGAAACACCCTTCAGCAATCGGCGAGTTGGGGCTTGGTGCGTGGTGTTTCACGTGAAACGACCCTCATGACAGCGGGAGTTGGGGAGGACGGCATACGCGGGGGCGACCCCGTGTTTCACGTGAAACACCCGCCGCCCGAGCCTGCCTGAGTCCACGGGAGGTCGAGGATCTCGACCTCCGCACCGGCTCGCGCTCCGCCGGGCGGCACGACCGCGAGCCCATCCGCGGTCGCGACCCCCCGCAGCATCGCCGGGCCGTTGTAGTGCAGCGGCACCACGTGCTCCGCGCGGTGCACCACCGGGACGAGCCTGGTGTCGTGCGGATGGCCCTGCACCTCGTTGCGCAGCGGCGCCGTGTACGTCATCGACGTTGCCCGCCGGGCGAGTTCACGCAGCAGCGGCTCGGCCAGGGTGAGCAGCCCGGAGATCGCGGCGAGCGGGTTGCCGGGCAGCCCCACCAGGTACTTCGCCACCTCGATCCGGGCGAGCAGCATGGGGTGTCCCGGCCGCACGGCGACCCCGTCGACGAGGAGCTCGGCTCCCGCCTTGTGCAGCACGGGGTGGACGTGGTCGACGGGCCCGGACGCGGTGCCGCCCGTGGTGATCACGAGGTCGGCCGAGGAGCCGGTGACGGCCGCGAGCAGCGCCCCCTCGTCGTCCTTGAGGCGCCGGGTCCCGATGACTTCGGCGCCGAGCGCCCGCAGCCAGAACCCGAGCATCGGGCCGAGCGCGTCGCGGATCAGTCCGTCGTGCGGAAGTCCCCGGGTGAGCAGCTCGTCGCCGAGGACCAGGATCTCGACCCGGGGCCTTGGCACCGTGCTCAGCTCGTCATATCCGGCGGCCGCGGCGAGGCCGAGCACGGCCGGGGTGACCAGGGCGGTGGCGGGCAGCAGGACGTCGCCCGAGCGGCACTCCTGGCCGCGCGGGCGGATGTCCTGGCCGTGCAGCACCGCACGGTCGGCCTGGAGCTGGGTGCGGGCCTCGTCGCTGCGCGCGTGTTCGCTGCGGATCACCGCGGTGGCACCGGAGGGGATGCGGGCCCCGGTGGCGATGCGTACCGCTTCGCCGTCGGCGAGCGTGCCGACGGCGGCGTGTCCGGCGAGGACACCGCCGTCCTGCACCCTCCAGGGGCCGGGCCCGGCGACGGCCCAGCCGTCCATGGCGGAGGTGTCGAAGGACGGCAGGTCGGTGAGCGCGGTGAGCGGTTCGGTGAGGATCTCGCCCAGGGCCG
The DNA here is from genome assembly GCF_014650455.1 of Streptomyces xanthochromogenes. Classification (GTDB taxonomy): domain Bacteria; phylum Actinomycetota; class Actinomycetes; order Streptomycetales; family Streptomycetaceae; genus Streptomyces; species Streptomyces xanthochromogenes. The sequence goes on from NZ_BMUZ01000010.1 coordinate 56,257, forward strand.
ACTCCAGCGGCACCCGGTGGGAGCGGACCGGGGCCGCTCGGCCGGCCCGGGAGGCCACCGCACGGGCGTCGGTCCAGGCCATGGCCCGGTGGCGGGGGCCCTTGCGGGCGGCCGGCTGCTCGGGCTCGCGCGCGGGCGCGCCACCGCCGGTGGACGGGGTGTCGTGTTCCGGGGTTTCGGGCGGCGCTTCGCGCAGCAGGGCGAGGGCTTCGTCCGATCCGTCGTCCGCCCCCGCGCTCCGGGCGGTCATCCGGCGTCGTTCTTCGGGCCGTCGGCTGCCTCGGCCGCCCAGCGCAGGGCGAGCGCGGCCGCCTTGCGCGCCGCGTCCTCCACGTCCTTGCCCGAGCCGCCCGCCTGGGCGGCCGCGTAGCCGACCAGGAAGGTGGTGAGGGGGGCGGCGGGCCGGGCCACGCCGTGGGCGGTGTCCCTGGCCAGGTCGAGCAGGACGCGGGTGTCGACGTCCAGCTCGATGCCGAGTTCGTCCTTGACTGCGGTGATCCATTCGTCCAGCACGTCCCCATGGTCCCTGATCCGGGCCCGAGCGGCGGCGAGGTCCTCCCAGGTGTCGCAGTCGAACGAGGCGAGGGGGTCCGCCTCGACACGGGCGAGGACGAGTTCACGGGTGAGCAGCCGGAGCGGGAGCCCGGCCAGCGCGCCGTGCTCGGTGGCGAGCAGCGCGAGTTCGCGGCGCAGGGGTTCGGCGCGGTAGACGGCGACCAGGGGCTGGTCGCGGCCGTCGGCGTCGGTGCAGAGCACGCCGTCGCCGCCGGTGCGCCGCAGTTCGCCCAGGAGGGCGTCGACGGTCGGCGCGGCGAGGAACGGCAGATCGGCCGAGAGCACGAGCACGCTCTCGGCCGAGGCGTGCCGCAGCCCCGCGTCCAGGGCGGCCAGCGGTCCGCCGCCCGCCGGTTCCTCCCGGGTCCACTCCACGGGCCGTGCGGTGGGCCGTCGGCCGCCGACCACCACGGTGGTCGCGGCGCCGGCACACGCGGTGAGTACCCGGTCGAGCAGGGCCCGTCCGCCCACGCTGAGCCCCGGTTTGTCGGCGCCGCCCAGCCGTTTGGCGGCGCCTCCGGCGAGTACTACGGCGTCATACGCGGGTGCTGCGGCGTCATACGCGGTCATCTCCCGAGTATGGGCCGCCGGACGATCACGGCTGCCCCCGCGAACGTCCCGAGTTCGCGGGGACGTTCGTCACAGCGTGCGCAGCAGGACGGCCGGGTGCTCCACGCAGTCCGCGACGTACCTCAGGAAGCCGCCCGCGGTGCCGCCGTCGCACACCCGGTGGTCGAAGGTGAGCGAGAGCTGGACCACCTGCCGCACGGCCAGCTCGCCCTCGTACACCCAGGGCTTGGGGATGATGCGCCCCACGCCCAGCATCGCCGCCTCGGGGTGGTTGATGATCGGCGTGGAGCCGTCGACGCCGAACACCCCGTAGTTGTTGAGGGTGAAGGTGCCTCCGGTCAGCTCGGCCGGGGTCAGCGAGCCGGTACGGGCCGCCTCGGTGAGCCGGGCGAGCTCGGCGCCGAGCGAGTCGACGTTGCGGCGGTGGGCGTCGCGGACGACCGGGACGACCAGGCCGCGTTCGGTCTGCGCCGCGAAGCCCAGGTGGACCTCGGGCAGTCGCACGATCTCGCGGGCCGCCGTGTCCACCGTCGAGTTGAGCTCGGGATGACGGGCGAGGGCCGCGGTGCAGATCCGGGCGAGCAGCGCGAGGACGGACACCTTGGGGCCGCCCGCGCCGTTCATCGCGGCACGGGCCGCCATCAGCTCCGTGGCGTCCGCGTCCACCCAGCAGGTGGCGTCGGGGATTTCGGTGCGGCTGCGGCTGAGCTTGTCGGCGACCGCGCCCCGGATGCCCTTCAGCGGGACGCGCTCACCGGCCGGAGCCGCGGCGGGTGCGACGGGTCGGGATGCGGGCGCGTCGACGGATGCGGATGCGGAGGGCGCGGGAGCCCGGCCCGGAGCCTGCACGGCGGATTCGACGTCGGCCCGCAGGATCAGCCCCTCGGGCCCGGTGCCCCGCAACTCCCGCAGGTCGAGCCCGTGTTCGCGGGCCAGCCTGCGCACCAGTGGCGAAATGACCGGCACCGGTCCTGCGGGCCGCACCGCGACCGGGGCCGCCTGGGGCGTGGCCACCGGGGCGGCCGGGCGTACCCGCGAGCGGCGTCGGGTGGTGGCAGCGGCGGTCCCGTAACCGACCAGGACGTTGCCCGAGTACTCGGAGGATTCGGCGTCCTCGGCCTCGGCACGCTCCTGCGGCGGGCCGACGGCGACCGTCAACAGGGGTGCACCGACGGGCAGTTCACTGCCCTCGTCGCCGAACCGCGCGGTGACGACGCCACCATAGGGGCAGGGCACCTCGACCATCGCCTTGGCCGTCTCCACCTCGACGACCGGCTGGTCCACGGCCACGACCTCGCCGACCTCGACGAGCCAGCGCACGATCTCCGCCTCGGTGAGTCCCTCGCCGAGGTCGGGCAGCTTGAACTCCAGGACCTTCGGCATCAGCGCTCCGTCTCCCACTGCAGCCGCGCCACGGCGTCCAACACCCGGTCCACGCCCGGAAGATGGTGCTTCTCCAGCATCGGCGGCGGATAGGGGATGTCGAAGCCGGCGACCCGCAGCACCGGCGCCTCCAGATGGTGGAAGCAGCGCTCGGTGACCCGGGCGGCTATCTCTCCGCCGGGCCCGCCGAACCCGGCCGACTCGTGGACGACCACGGCTCGTCCGGTGCGGCGCACCGAGGCGCACACCGTCTCGTCGTCGAACGGCACCAGGGAGCGCAGATCGACGACTTCGAGGTCCCAGCCCTCCTCGCGGGCCGCCTCGGCCGCCTCCATGCACACCGGCACGGACGGGCCGTAGGTGAGGAGCGTGGCACTGCTCCCAGCCCGCCGCACGACGGCCTTGCCGATCGGCTCGACCGGCGCGGGGTCCTCGGGCGACCAGTCGGACTTCGACCAGTACAGCCGCTTGGGCTCCAGGAAGACGACCGGGTCGTCGCAGGCGATGGCCTCCCTGAGCAGGCCGTACGCGTCCTCCACGGTGGCCGGCGTGACGACCTTCAGGCCGGGCGTGGCCATGTAGTAGGCCTCGCTGGAGTCGCTGTGGTGCTCGACTCCGCCGATGCCGCCGCCGTAGGGCACGCGCACCACGATGGGCATCGCCATGGCGCCGCGGGTGCGGTTGCGCATCTTGGCGACGTGGCTGATGAGCTGCTCGAACGCCGGATAGGCGAAGGCGTCGAACTGCATCTCGACGACCGGCCGCAGCCCGTACATCGCCATGCCGACGGCCGTGCCCAGGATGCCGGCCTCGGCGAGCGGGGTGTCGGTGCAGCGGTCCTCGCCGAACTCCTTGGCGAGCCCGTCCGTGACCCGGAAGACACCGCCCAGGGTGCCGACGTCCTCTCCGAGGACGTGGACGGTCGGGTCCTCGGCCATGGCGTCGCGCATCGCGCGTTGCAGGGCCTGCGCCATGGTGGCGGGCTTCTTGTCGGTGGCGGTGGACATCACCGGGCCTCGGCTTCCAGCTCGGCACGCAACTGGTCCGCCTGCTCGCGCAGTTGGCCGCTCTGTGCGGTGTAGACCTCGGCGAACAGGTCCATGGGGTTCAGGGTCGGCTCGGCGTTCATCTGCTCGCGCAGGGCCGCGGCCATGGTCTCGGCGGCCTCGGCGGCGGCGCGTATGCCGTCCTCGTCGATCAGGCCGCGGGCGGTCAGCTCGCCCTCCAGGAGGCGGATCGGGTCGTGCTCGCGCCAGGCGTCGACCTCGGCGGAGCCCCGGTAGCGCGTCGCGTCGTCGGCGTTGGTGTGCGCCTCCATGCGGTACGTGACGGCCTCGACGAGGGTGGGGCCGCCGCCGCGCCGGGCCCGGCCGACGGCCTCGGACAGCACCTGGTGCACGGCCGGTGCGTCGTTGCCGTCCACCAGGCGGCCCGGCATTCCGTAGCCGACGGCCTTGTGGGCGAGGGAGGGGGCCGCGGTCTGCTTGGCGAGCGGCACGGAGATCGCGAAGCCGTTGTTCTGGACCAGGAAGACCACCGGGGCCTGCCAGACGGCCGCGAAGTTCAGCGCCTCGTGGAAGTCGCCCTCGCTGGTGCCGCCGTCGCCCACCAGGGCGAGCGCCACCACGTCGTCGCCCTTGAGGCGTGCCGCGTGGGCCAGACCCACGGCGTGCGGAAGCTGGGTGGCGAGCGGGGTGCACAGCGGCGCTATGCGGTGCTCACGCGGGTCGTAGCCGGTGTGCCAGTCGCCGCGCAGCAGCGTCAGGGCCTGCACGGGGTCGAGGCCGCGGGCGACGGCGGCCAGGGTGTCGCGGTAGCTCGGGAACAGCCAGTCGCGCTCCTCCAGGGCCAGCGCGGCGGCGACCTCGCAGGCCTCCTGGCCGGTCGACGAGGGGTATACGGCGAGGCGTCCCTGCTTGGTGAGGGCGGTCGCCTGCGCGTTGAAGCGGCGGCCGCGGACCAGCTCGGCGTACAGCTTCAGCATCAGCGCGCGGTCGAGCTCGGCTCCGGTGCCGAGGACCCGGAAAGGCTCGGGGTCCGGGAGGAGCGGCGTGGGGTCGGTGCGGGGCCTCCAGGCGGGGGGAGGGGTCGGCCGGTATGCGGCGGCACCGGGGAGCTCTTGGACCGTCATGCCAATGCACCTCCTTGTCGGAGCGGACATCCAGGGCGAGGCGCGACTGTGACGCCCCTCACCTACCGATTGTTCGGTCGTGGACGCATTTTGGCTACAGGCACCTCCAGCCTGTGGACAAACGGTTCTCCACAGCCTGGGATGGGAACAGGTCGTCCACAACAGGAAGGCGGGGGGACATGGCAGCTGAACAAATGGCCACCGGCGAGAACCGGCCGGTGCCGCCCCGGCCGCTGGACCAGATCGACCACGACATCCTGCGCATCCTGCAGACGGACGGCCGGGCCTCGATACGCTCCGTGGCCGAGCGGGTGCACGTCTCGCGGGCCAACGCCTACGCCCGCATCAACCGGCTCGTCGAGGACAGCGTGATCCAGGGGTTCACGGCCCGCGTCGACCACGAGCGGGCGGGCCAGGGCGCGGCCGCGTACATCACGCTCAAGATCGTGCAGAACTCCTGGCGGACCGTGCGCGAACAGCTCAAGGAGCTGCCGGGGGCCGCCCACATCGCCCTGGTGAGCGGGGACTTCGATGTGCTGCTCCTGGTCCACACCCCGGACAACAGGGCGCTGCGCGAGCTGGTCCTGACCCGGATCCAGTCCATCCCCGAAGTGCTGTCGACCCGCACGCTGCTGGTGTTCGAGGAGACCGACCTGGACCCGGCGTAGGGCCTGCCCGGCTCAGTAGTACGGCTCACGTGCGGTGCTTCACGTGCGGTGCTTCACGTGCAGTACTTCGCGCGCGGTGCTTCACGTGCAGTACTTCCTCAGGAAGGCGACGACGGTGTCCCAGTTGGCCGGGGTGGCCAGGAGGGCCACTCCGTGCGCGGCCGAGCCCTTGACCTGGACGAGCCGGTTCTCCGGTGCCTTCGCGCTGGCGGCGCTCAGCTCACGGGCCGCGGCGGTGAAGCCGCCGTCCTGGTCGCCCGCCATGTAGAGGACCGGCACACCGAGGCCCGTGACGGCGTCGAGCGCGTCCGTGGAGCCGTACTTCTCCGGGGCGGACAGGGCGACCACCGCGTCCGGCTTCAGCGTCATGCGGGCGGCCGCCCGCAGCGTGGCGGTGCCACCCTTGGACGCGCCCATGAGGAGCAGTTTCCAGGCGCCCTCGGCGCGCAGGGTGGCCGCCGCGCCCTCGATCTCGGCGGCCTCGTCGACGGTCGTGCTGTTGACGGCGAGGACCCGGAAGCCGGTCCTGCCGAGTTCGACGGCCTTGTCCTTCCACTGGCAGACGTTTCCGTCCGACTGGTGGGCGAGCACGATCCCGGTATTGCCGCTGCCGGTCAGGAAGCCGCCCACCGGCGCCCCGGTCGCGCTCTTGAAGACGATGGAGCCGGCCGCGGCCTGCGCGGGCGTCAGACAGCCGAAGTCGTCGCCCTTGGCCGGCGCGTCGGGAGACGCCTCGGCCTTCTTGACGGCGGCCCGCGTGTCCTGGGACCGGGGCCCCGCGTCGTCCTTGCCGCCCCCGCCGCCGCACCCGGCGAGCGTCAGGCCCACGAGCAGCACCGTGACGCAGCCGGACACGAGGGACGCAGGAGTTCGCAAGGCAGCCATGACCGTGGATGTTGATCCGCTTCGGTGCCTCAGTCAACGGCACCGGGACTCAATGGCCGGTCCGCAACCCCTCGAAGGCCATCCGCACGACGGTGTCGGCCACCTGGTCCCCGTCCGCCTCCCCCTCGCGCTGCGGCCGGTACCACTCGACCAGCGAGTTGACCATGCCGAAGAGCAGCCTGGTCGCCAGGCGAATGTCCAGGTCGGAGCGGAGGTCACCGTCCGCGACGGCCGCCTTGAGCAGATCGGCGACGCGCTGGTCGAACTCCCGGCGGCGCTCCATCGCCCAGCGCTCCGTCTTGGTGTTCCCGCGGACGCGCAACAGCAGGGTGACGTAGGGAAGTTCGGCCATCAGGACCTCGACCGTACGTCGGGTGACGTACTCGACCCGCTCGATCGACCGCCCGCGCACGGCGCCCGGCTCGTCCAGGACGCCGAAGAGCCCTTCGATGGCGCGACTCACGGCGCGGTGGAGGAGCTCCTCCTTGCCGGCCACGTGATGATAGATGGACGACTTGGAGATCCCGGCCGCCTTGGACAGGTGCTCCATCGAAGTGCCGTCGTAACCACGCTCGTTGAAGATCCGCACCGCGACCGTGAGCAGCGTCTCGGGCGTATAGGTGTCGCGCTTGGGGGTGGTCATGAACCCGTCTCCTCGTCGCCCGCGTACGCCTGCCGGTAGAGCGCGAGCGAGGGGGCGTAGCGGCCGGTGGGGCAGCGCTCGTGCAGGGCCGAGAGCAGGTCGTACGCCCAGTCCTGACCCAGGCGCCGGTTCCATTCGACGGGCCCCAGCGGGTAGTTGACACCGAGCCGCATCGCGGTGTCGATGTCCTCGGGCGATGCGACGCCCTTGGCGACGGCGTCGGCCGCGAAGTCGACGAGCATCGCGACGGTGCGGGCGACGATCATGCCCGGCACGTCCCCGATGACGCTGACCTCCTTGCCGAGCTTCTGGAACAGGCCGACGGCCTCGCTGACGGCCCGCTCGGAGGTGTCCTCGGCGGCGGAGAGCGCGATGCGGGTGGCGCCCCGGTAGTCGAGGGCCAGGTCGAAGTAGACGACGTCGGCGAACTCGACGGACGTCTTGCCGTCGGCGGGGACGAGCTGTCCATCCCCCGGAAGCTCGATGTAGGGACCGCCCTCGTTGACGGTCTTCACCGCGATGCCGGCCTCGCCCATCATCGCCACGAGATCGCGGGCCGGGCCGAGGTCACCGACCACGGTGACGGCCCCGGGCGCCTCGGCGGGCGGCGCGGTGTTCGGGGCGGGCCGCGCCGCCTCTTGGGAGGGCACGCCGGGCGCGCCGTAGGCGTACCAGCCGCGCCCGCTCTTGCGCCCGTGCAGCCCGGATTCGACGAGGCGGCGCTGGGCCAGGGACGGCGTGAACTTGGGGCTCTGGAAGAAGGACTCCCATACCGAGCGCGTCACCGCCTCGTTGACGTCCTGCCCGATGAGGTCGGTGAGCTCGAAGGGCCCCATGCGGAATCCGCCGCACTCGCGCAGCACCGCGTCGATGGTGGCCGGGTCGGCGCCGCGCTCCTCGTGGATCGCGAAGGCCTCCGCGTAGAAGGGCCGGGCGATGCGGTTGACGATGAAGCCGGGGGTGTCGGTGCAGCGAACCGGGGTCTTGCCCCAGGCCTTCGCCGTCTCGTACGCCCGGGTCGCCGCGGTCTCGTCGGTGGCGAAGCCGCTGACGACCTCGACCAGCGGGAGCAGCGGGGCCGGGTTGAAGAAGTGCAGGCCGACGAAGCGGCCCGGGTGCCGCAGCTTCCCGGCGATCGCGGTCACCGAGAGCGAGGAGGTGTTGGTGGCGAGCAGGCAGTCCGCGCCGACCACGTCCTCCAGGGCAGCGAACAGCTCCTGTTTGACCGGGAGTTGTTCGAGGACCGCCTCGACGACGAGCGCCGCGTCCGCCAGCTCGGCGAGCCCGGCGGCCGGATGCAGCCGGGCCAGGGCCGCGTCGCGCTCGGCGGCGTCCAGACGGCCCTTGTCCACCAGGCGGCCCAGGCGCCCGGCGAGCGCGTCGGCGGCCTCGCGCGCCCGGCCCGGCACGGCGTCGTAGAGCCGTACGGCGTGTCCGGCGACGAGGGCGACCTGGGCGATGCCCTGGCCCATGGTTCCGGTGCCGACGACGGCGACGGTACGGCTCGGCGCGATCGCTGCGGCGCTGGCGGTTTCGGTCATGAACGCGATCCTCCCCTACGGCTTGCCCACGGGCCCGGCGGGCCCCCTCCCGGACCGCGGGACAGGGGCCGCGGGGGGCTTGGTCGGTAGTTGTCCACAGGTTTCCCCGGGCCCTCTTGTCCCGACCGATCGTTCGGTTACTCTAACGGTGTCCGGCTCTCCCTGCCCAGCGCGAAGACTCGACGAGGAGTTGCTCCATGCAGCTGACCGAGAAGCACAGGCCCACCCTGGACGGGGCCCTGGAGGCAATCCGCACGCGTGCGTACTGGTCGCCGCACCCGGAGCACCCCAAGGCCTACGGGGAGACGGGCGCGGAGGACGGCAAGGCGGCCTTCGACGCCCTCCTGAACCGCCGGTTCGACCTGGACCAGCCGGGCACCGACGACTGGACGGGCGCCGAAGTCTCGCCCTACGGAATCGAGTTGGGCGTCCAGTACCCGCACCCCGACCTCGACGTCCTGCTGCCCGCGATGCGCGCCGGCATGGCCGCCTGGCGGGCCGCCGGGCCCGAGACGCGGGCGCTGGTCTGTATCGAGATCCTGGCCCGCATCGGCGCCCGGACGCACGAGTTCGCGCACGCGGTCATGCACACCAGCGGCCAGGCCTTCATGATGGCGTTCCAGGCGGGCGGGCCGCACGCCCAGGACCGCGGCCTGGAGGCCGTCGCGTACGCCTACCAGGAGCAGACGCGCACGCCGTCCGGCAGCGCCGCCTGGTCCAAGCCCCAGGGCAAGCGCGAGCCCCTGGAGCTCGCCAAGACGTTCACGGCGGCCGGGCGCGGCATCGCCCTGCTGATCGGCTGCAACACCTTCCCGACCTGGAACGGCTACCCGGGCCTGTTCGCCTCGCTGGCCACCGGCAACCCGGTCCTGGTCAAGCCGCACCCGCGCGCGGTGCTGCCGCTGGCGCTGACGGTGAAGGTGGCGCGCGAGGTCCTGGCCGAGGCGGGCTTCGATCCGAACCTGGTGGCGCTCGCGGCCGAGCGGCCCGGCGAGGGCATCGCCAAGACCCTCGCGGTGCGCCCCGAAATCAAGATCATCGACTACACGGGCTCCTCGGCGTTCGGCGACTGGCTGGAGGCCAACGCCCGCCAGGCGCAGGTCTACACGGAGAAGGCCGGCGTCAACACGGTGGTCATCGACTCCACCGACGACTACAAGGGCATGCTCGCCAACCTGTCCTTCTCGCTGTCCCTCTACAGCGGCCAGATGTGCACCACCCCGCAGAACCTGCTGATCCCCCGCGACGGCATCACCACCGACGCGGGAAAGAAGACCTTCGACGAGGTCGTCGGCGACCTCGCGGGCGCGGTCGGCGGCCTGCTGGGCGACGACGCCCGGGCCAACGCGCTGCTCGGCGCCCTGGTCAACCCGGACGTGAAGTCCCGTCTGGAGGCGGCCTCCGGCCTCGGTGAAGTCGCCCTGCCGTCGAGGGAGGTGGCGAACCCCGAGTTCCCGGACGCGGTGGTGCGCACCCCGGTCATCGTCAAGCTGGACGGCGCGAAGCCGGACGCCGAGGCCGTCTACCTCTCGGAGTGCTTCGGCCCGGTCTCCTTCGCCGTCGCCGTCGACTCCACGGCCGACGCGGTCGAGTTGCTGCGCCGCACGATCCGGGACAAGGGCGCCATGACGGTCGGCGCGTACACCACCTCCGAGGAGGTGGAGCGCGCGGTGGAGGACGTCTGCCTGGACGAGTCGGCCCAGCTGTCGCTGAACCTGACGGGCGGCGTGTACGTCAACCAGACGGCCGCCTTCTCCGACTTCCACGGCTCGGGCGGCAACCCGGCGGCCAACGCGGCCCTGTGCGACGGGGCGTTCGTGGCCAACCGGTTCCGGGTGGTGGAGGTCCGCAGGCAGGCCTGACCCGGTCCGGGGTGGAGCGGGGGCGCGTCAGCCGGGGACGACGGCGTGCCTCTGCACCCAGGCGTGCATCGCGATGGCGGCCGCGGCACCCGCATTGATGGAGCGCGTGGAGCCGAACTGGGCGATGGAGCAGACCAGTTGGGCGTGCTTACGGGCTTCCTCGGTGAGCCCGGGGCCCTCCTGGCCGAAGAGCAGCACACACCGGCGCGGCAGCTCGGTCCGCTCCAGCGGCACCGCGCCGGGCAGGTTGTCGATGCCGATGATCGGCACGCCCTCCGCGAGCGCCCACGCGGTGAGCGACTCGGTGTCCGGGTGGTGGCGTACGTGCTGGTAGCGGTCCGTGACCATGGCGCCGCGCCGGTTCCAACGGCGCCGCCCCACGATGTGGATCTCCTTGGCGAGGAACGCGTTCGCGGTCCGCACCACGGAGCCGATGTTGAAGTCGTGGCCCCAGTTCTCCACGGCCACGTGGAAGTCGTGCCGCCGGGTGTCGAGGTCGGCGACGATCGCCTCGCGCGTCCAGTACCGGTAGGTGTCGACCACATTGCGCCGGTCGCCGTGCGCGAGCAGCTCCGGGTCGTAGCGCTCGCCCTCGGGCCAGGGCCGCGGGTGCGGGCCCACCCCGACCTCGGCCGGGCCGAAGCCCTCGTCGTACTGGATGGGGTCGCCGGCCGGGGCGCCCTCGGCCGGGGCCGGCTGTTCGGTGCTGCTCACCCCACGAGCGTACGTGGCCGCTCGGGCTCCTCCGCCCGCTCCCGGCGCTGCTCGGGAAGGCGCGCGCCCGGCCGCAGCCGGCCCGCGTACGCGCCCACCCTGCGCAGGAAGGACGTCGGCAGGAACACGGCGTCGGCCGCGATCATCGCGAGCGAGAAGAACGGCAGGCCCAGCAGGACCGCGATCCCCGCGTGCTCCAGCATCATCGCCACGAGCAGCACGTTCTTGACCCGGCGGTTGAACAGCGTGAACGGGAACGCCACTTGGACCATGACCGTTCCATAGGTGAGCAGCATCACGATCACCCCGCTCGTGCCCAGGAGGGAGGAGAGCTCGGGCCACGGCGAGAAGTAGTCCAGCTTCAGCGGGTAGAACAGCGCGGTGCCGTCCTGCCAGCGGCTGCCCTGGATCTTGTACCAACCGGCCGTCGCGTAGACCAGGCAGACCTCCGCCATGATCACGACCATCGCCGCGTTGTGCACGAGGTTGGCGAGGACGTCGAGCAGTGCCCGCGCGTCGGCGTCCGCGTGGCGGACCACCGCCCACCACAGCCCCTGGACGCCCCACATGCCCCAGAACACGACCCACAGCCACCACTCGCCGCCGCCGAAGACACCGGACCCGGACGTGCGCCAGGTGGCGACGAGCAGCCCGAGGCCGCACACCGCCCACAGCACCGGGCCGACGCGGTCGCGGGCGACCCCGCGCGCGAGGCGCCGGGCGTCGAGGGACCAGACCTGCGCGCAGCGCGTGAAGACCAGATAGACGGCCATCAGGTGGATGACGTTGTCACCGCCGTCCCCCATGAAGACGGAGCGATTCTGCAGCGACAGCACACCGATCATGAAGACGACGGACATCGTGCGGGTGCGCCAGCCGACCAGCAGCAGCGCGCTCGACACGATGGCCAGCGCGTACACGAGCTCGAACCAGAAGGTGCTGTCGGTCCAGAGCAGCGCGGTGAAGGCGTGGTTGCCGGACACCAGACGGTTGCCGAGGCCGAAGCTCCAGGGCCCGTCCGGGCCGTACAGCTGGTGGCGGTTGGGCAGTTCGCGCAGCAGGAAGAACAGCCAGGTGGCGGAGAAGCCGATCCGGACGACGGCGCTCTGGTAGGGGCCGAGGGCGGCGGCCGACACCCTCCGCACGGCCCGCGCCGCCCGCGTCTCGCCACTGTCCGGGGCGGGGGCCGGGGCTGGAACGGGGGCGTACGGTGCGGCGGACGGGCCGGCGCCCGGAGCGGGGGCGGTCCCGGTCGGGCCGTCGTGGTCGTACGTACTCACCGCTTCGCCTCCGTACGTGCGTCACCGGCGCCCGAAGGCAGATCGGCCGGGGTCACCGTCCACCACGGCACCTCCCGGTAGGACGGCCGCGTGTCGCTCTTCTCGTCGCTCCACGAGGGGTTCTTGACCGAGGTGGTCATGGACCTGACCTGGACTCGGTCGACGGTGCCGCCGTCGCGGTGCGTGCCGAGCCGGAGCACCAGGATGCGGCGCAGATACTGCTCGGACAGCTCGCCGCGCAGGCCGTTGGCCTTGTTGTCGTCGGTGTGCGACCCCACGAAGAAGTCCCAGGCGCGGCGCAGTTCGTTCTGCTCGGTGTGGCTGGGCAGCGGGTTGTGCCGGATCGCGGCGCCGTCCTGTGCCGAGAAGTCGGTCCAGCCGGTGGTCCGGACGCTTCCGTCGGGCATCTTGATCTCGGCGCGCGCCTGGACGTCGATGTTCTGCTGGAGCGGATTGGGCGCGAAGAGCTTCCAGTTCTGCTCGAACTCGGGGTAGATCCAGTCGTCCACGGCCTTGCCGTACTGCTTGCTGATCGTGTTGGGCGGCGCCACGTGCAGGAAGACCATCCCTATCTGCACGCAGGCGACCACGCCGATGACCGCGAGCGCGAGGGCGGCCACCACTTGGAAGCGGAAGGGCAGGCCGGCGATCCCCCGCGAGGAAACGTCTCCGCCGGAGCCGGAGCCGGGGCCGGAGCCGGGGCCGGGGCCCTCGGGCCGGGCCGGGCGGCGTTCGCCGGGGCCGGTCTCGGTCGCGGGGTCGGCCGGGCCGGAGTCGGGGGTGGGGGCCGATCGGGCCGGGCCGGGGGTGGGGACGCCGTCGGTGGCCGCAGCCGACTGCGGTCCGGAGGTCGCACCCGCGTCCAGCCGCGGCCACGGCGCGCGGCCACGGCCCGGCTTCGTGGGCCCGACGGGGTCGGCGGGCTCGGCGGATTCGGCGGATTCGGCGGGGTCGGCGGGGTCGGCGGGCTCCGTGGCGGAATTCGGAGGCTGATCGGGCGCCACCCGCGTGGCGGAATGCGGGTCGGAGACCGTCGCCGAATCGAAAACGGCTTCCTCCGCCGGGCCGGAAGCGGGTTCCGTTCCGGTGTCCGCACCCCGTTCGGCCGAACCCCCGCCGCTGCCTCCCGCAGGGTCGGCGGCCTCGGCCGCAAGTGCCTTGACCTGCCCGGATTCCGCTCCGTCGGCCTTGCCGCCGGCTTCGGTCCCGTCCTTGTACGAATCCATCCCGCCCCGATCGGCACCCGCTGAGTTATCCACAGGGTTGACACCCTACGGGCCGTCGACTCACCATTGAAGTCATTGGACCGAACGATCGGTCGGTCGGCGGACAACCGCACAGCAGCTCGGCAGGGGGCCGGAATGACCGGAGTGACCGCGACAGCTACGGCAGCCGCAGGTACGGACGCGTCGTACCAGGCGGTGTTCGACGCGGCAGTCGCCGCGGACGAGCGGATCGAGCCACGCGACTGGATGCCCGAGGAGTACCGCTCCTCGCTGGTCCGCCAGATGGCACAGCACGCCCACTCCGAGATCATCGGCATGCAGCCGGAGGCGAACTGGATCACCCGCGCCCCGTCCCTGCGCCGCAAGGCGATCCTGATGGCCAAGGTCCAGGACGAGGCGGGCCACGGCCTCTACCTCTACAGCGCGGCCGAGACGCTCGGCACGGGCCGCGACGAGCTCCTCGACAAGCTGCACTCGGGCCGCCAGAAGTACTCGTCGATCTTCAACTACCCCACCCTGACCTGGGCCGACGTGGGCGCCATCGGCTGGCTGGTGGACGGCGCGGCGATCACCAACCAGGTCCCCCTGTGCCGCTGCTCCTACGGGCCGTACGCACGGGCGATGGTCCGCATCTGCAAGGAGGAGTCCTTCCACCAGCGGCAGGGGTACGAGCTGCTGCTCGCCCTGTCCAAGGGGACGCCGGAGCAGCACGCCATGGCGCAGGACGCGGTGGACCGCTGGTGGTGGCCCTCCCTGATGATGTTCGGCCCGCCCGACGACGAGTCGGCGCACTCGGCGCAGTCGATGACCTGGAAGATCAAGCGCCACTCCAACGACGAACTGCGCCAGCGCTTCGTGGACATAGCGGTCGGCCAGGCCGAGGGCCTCGGGCTCTCCCTGCCCGACCCCGACCTGCGCTGGAACGAGGAGCGCGGCCACCACGACTTCGGCGCGATCGACTGGACGGAGTTCTGGGAGGTCCTCAAGGGCAACGGCCCCTGCAACGAGCAGCGGCTCACCCAGCGGCGCCGGGCCCACGAGGAAGGCGCCTGGGTACGGGACGCGGCCGCCGCGTACGCCACGAAGCAGCAGACGCGGCGGGCGCGGGACGCGCACGAGGCCCAGCAGGCGCACCCCACGCAGGAGACCCATCACGCGCAGCCCGCCCGGCAGGCGCACGCGAACGGAGAGGCAACGGCATGAGCACGCACGACTGGCCGCTCTGGGAGGTGTTCGTGCGCTCGCGCCGCGGGCTGTCCCACACCCACGCGGGAAGCCTGCACGCGCCGGACGCCGAGATGGCCCTGCGCAACGCCCGCGACCTGTACACCCGCAGGTCGGAGGGCATCTCGATCTGGGTCGTGCCGTCGAGCGCGATCAGCGCGTCCTCGCCCGACGAGAAGGACTCCTTCTTCGACCCGGCCGCCGACAAGCCGTACCGCCACCCCACGTTCTACGAGATCCCGGAAGGGGTGAAGCACCTGTGACCGCCACCGTCCCGGCGCAGGCCGCCCTCGCCCTCGGCGACGACGCCCTGGTGCTGTCGCACCGGCTCGGTGAGTGGGCCGGTCACGCCCCCGTCCTCGAAGAGGAGGTCGCCCTGGCGAACATCGCCCTCGACCTGCTCGGCCAGGCCCGGCTGCTGCTCTCCCAGGTCGGCGACGAGGACGAGCTGGCCTACCTCCGCGAGGAGCGGGCCTTCCGCAACCTGCAGCTCGTCGAGCAGCCCAACGGCGACTTCGCCCACACCATCGCCCGCCAGCTGTACTTCTCGACGTACCAGGACCTGATGTACGGCGAACTCGCTTCGGGCGACGGCGAGTTCGCGCCCGTGGCGGCCAAGGCCGTCAAGGAGGTCGACTACCACCGCGACCACGCCGAGCAGTGGACGCTGCGGCTCGGTGACGGCACCGAGGAGAGCCACGGCCGGATGCAGCGTGCCTGCGAGGCGCTGTGGCGCTTCACCGGCGAGATGTTCCAGCCGGTGCCCGGTGTGGACCTCGACTGGGCCGGGCTGGAGGCGCGTTGGACGGCCTCGGTGACCTCGGTCCTGGGCCGGGCCACCCTGACCGTCCCGGAAGGCCCCCGCACCGGCGCATGGGCGGCGGGAGCCGGCCGGCAGGGGCTGCACACCGAGCCGTTCGGGCGGATGCTCGCCGAAATGCAGCACCTGCACCGCAGCCACCCGGGGGCGTCGTGGTGACCGCCACCGCCCCCACGCCCCTGGAGACCGAGCTGCGGCGCCTCGCCGGCTCCGTCCCCGACCCGGAGCTGCCGGTGCTGAGCCTCGAAGAGCTGGGCGTGCTGCGCGCCGTCCACGTCGAGGGCCCGGGCCGGGTGCGCGTCGAGCTCACCCCCACGTACACCGGCTGCCCCGCCGTCGAGGCGATGTCCTCGGACATCGAGCGCGTGCTGCACGACCACGGCATGGAGCACGTATCGGTCGTGCGGGTGCTGTCTCCCGCCTGGTCGACGGACGACATCAGCGCGGAGGGACGGCGCAAGCTCGCCGAGTTCGGCATAGCTCCGCCGCGTCCGCACAGCATCGACGGCCCGGTGGCGCTCACCCTGTCGGTCCGCTGCCCGCACTGCGGGTCCACCGACACGGAGCTGCTCAGCCGCTTCTCCTCGACCGCGTGCAAGGCGCTGCGCCGCTGCGTGTCGTGCCGTGAACCGTTCGACCACTTCAAGGAGTTGTAGATGTTCCATCCGCTCCGGGTCAGCGACGTCGAGCGGCTCACCGACGACGCGGTGGCCGTCACCTTCGCCGTCCCGCCCGAGCTCCGCGAGGCCTACCGGCACCTGCCCGGCCAGCATCTCGCCCTGCGCCGCAGCGTGCGGGGCGAGGAGATCCGCCGTACGTACTCGATCTGCGCGCCCGCCGTTGAGGCGCCGGGGGAGCCGGTGCTGCGGGTCGGCATCCGCCTGGTGGAGGGCGGCGCCTTCTCCACGTATGCCTTCAAGGAGCTGGTCGTCGGCGACACCGTCGACGTCATGGAGCCGATGGGCCGCTTCGTGCTGTCCCCGCGCGCCGGGCACTTCGCGGCGATCGTCGGCGGCAGCGGCATCACCCCGGTCCTGTCCATCGCGGCGACCCTGCTCGCCCGTGAACCGGAGGCGCGGTTCTGCCTGATACGCAGCGACCGCAGTGCCGCCTCGACGATGTTCCTGGAGGAGACGGCCGACCTGAAGGACCGCTACCCCGAGCGGTTCCAGCTGGTCACGGTGCTGTCCCGGGAGGACCAGCAGTCGGGCCTGCCCTCGGGCCGGCTCGACCGCGAACGGCTCGGCGCGCTGCTGCCCGCGCTGCTCCCCGTGGCGGACATCGACGGCTGGTTCCTGTGCGGGCCCTTCGGTCTGGTGCAGGGCGCCGAGCGGGCGCTGCGCGGGCTCGGCGTCGACCGGGGCCGCATCCACCAGGAGATCTTCCATGTGGACGCGGCGCCGGCACCCGCCGCCGCGGCCGCCGCGCCCTCGCACGCCACGCTCACCGCGACCCTGGACGGCCGCTCGGGCAACTGGCCGGTACGGGAGGGCGAGTCCCTCCTGGAGACGGTGCTGCGCGCCCGCGCCGACGCGCCGTACGCCTGCAAGGGGGGCGTGTGCGGGACGTGCCGGGCCTTCCTGGTGAAGGGCGAGGTACGGATGGAACGGAACTTCGCGCTGGAGCCCGAGGAGACCGAAGCGGGCTATGTCCTGGCCTGCCAGTCGCACCCCGCGACGGGGGAGGTGGAGCTGGACTTCGACCGGTGAGGGTGCGGCCGAGCCACGAAAGGCCGGCCCTGGGGGATGAGCCGCGCGGCCGGGACCGAGAGAGCCGGAGCCGTTGGCCGGAGGCGCCCGCGGTCAGGGAGCCGGGCCGCCGGCCGTAGGCGCCCGCGGTCAGGGAGCCGGGCCGCCGGCCGTAGGCGCCCGCGGTCAGGGGGCGGAGCCGTTGGCCGGAGGCGGCTGGGGTCAAGGAGCGGAGCCGCCGGCCGTAGGCGGCTGGGGTCACGGGGCGGGGCCGCCGTCGGGGCGTGCCCATTCCCATCCTGTAGAACCTGTTCTATCTTGACGAACCGTCAGATCCGGTCGGGCAGCGCCCAGTTCACTTCGCCGCGCTCCCGGTGTCCGGACGGAACCGGTGCGTGCGGGAGGACTAGGCCGTGGACTTCACCTTCACCGAGGAGCAGCAGGCTGCCGTAGAGGCGGCCAAGGCGGTCTTCTCCGGCGTCGCACCCGACGCGGTACCCAGCCCCGCGCTCACCGCGGGCGCCGTCGCCGAGGACTTCGACCGCCCGCTCTGGGCCAAGCTCGCCGCGTCCGACCTGTTGAGCCTGGTTCTGGATGCCGAGTACGGCGGAGCCGGTCTCGACCCGATCGCCCTGTGTTTGGTGCTGCGCGAATCGGCCAGGGTCCTCGCCCGGCTGCCGCTCCTGGAGACCAGCGCGGTCGCCCTGACCGTACAACGGTACGGACAGGCCGAGTTGGGCCGCGAGCTGCTGCCCGCCGTCGGCCGGGGCGAGCTCGCCCTGACCGTCGCCGCCAACGGCCGCACCGGCCACGACGGCGCCGAACTCGCCGTCACCGCCCGCCGGGACGGCGAGCACTGGCTGCTCGACGGCGCCCAGACCGGCGTGCCCTGGGCCCAGACCTGCGACCGCATCGCGGTACCCGCCCACACCATCGACGGCCACACCGTACTGGCGCTGGTCCCCCGCACCCACCAGGGCGTCGCCCTGGCCGAGCAGATATCCACCAGCGGCGAACGGTTCGCCGATCTGCACCTCGAAGCGGTACAGGTCGACGCGGGCGCGGTCCTCACCGCGGACGGCGCCTGGGAATGGCTGCGCAACCTGCTCGCGACGGGAACCTGCGCCCTGGCCCTGGGGCTCGGCGAAGCCGTGCTCGCCATGACCGGTCAATACACGGGAAAGCGCGAGCAGTTCGGGCATCCGGTGGCCACGTTCCAGGCCGTCGCCGTCCAGGCGGCCGACCGCTACATCGATCTGCGCGCCATGGAGGCGACGCTGTGGCAGGCGGCCTGGCGCATCAGCAGCGGCGCCCAAGGCGCGCTGCCCGTCACCGGTGATGTCGCGGTCGCCAAGATCTGGGCCTCCGAGGGGGTGCGCCGCGTCGTACAGACCGCCCAGCACCTGCACGGCGGGTTCGGCGCCGACACGGACTACGCACTGCACCGCTACCACGCCTGGGCCAAACAGCTGGAGCTCTCGCTCGGCCCGGCCGCGGCCCACGAGGAGGCCCTCGGCGACCTCCTCGCGGCCCACCCCCTCGGACAGCCCGCCTAGGCCACGTGGGCCGCGGCCGACGGGGTCAGACGACCGTGCCCGGCGCGCCCTGGTCGTCGACGACCTTGCGGCCCGCGGCCTCCCACACCTGCATGCCGCCGTCGACGTTCACGGCGTCGATGCCTTGCTGGACCAGATACTGGGTGACCTGGGCCGACCGGCCGCCGACCCGGCACATCACATAGGCCCGGCGCCCGTCCGCCACCGCTTCGGTCACCTCACCGAAGCGCGCCACGAAGTCGCTCATCGGCACGTGCAGCGCGCCCTCGGCGTGCCCCGCCGCCCACTCGTCGTCCTCACGGACGTCGAGCACCAGGGCGTCGGCCGGCACCTCGGCGACATCCACCGAGGGCAACTGGGCGAAATTCATGGGTCATGCCTTCTCTCGTACGAACCCGGCAGGTCCCCCGAACGCTACTGCACCAGCTTCGCGAGCTCAGCCTCCCGACCGGCCACCTCGGTCAGCAGCTGCTCGGCGATCTCCTCAAGGAGCCGGTCCGGGTCGTCGGGCGCCATCCGCAGCATCGACCCGATCGCGCTGTCCTCAAGCTCCCGGGCCAGCAGTGCGAGCAGCTCCTTGCGCCGGCTCAGCCACTCCAGCCGGGCGTACAGCTCCTCGCTCTCGCTGGGCCGCACCTCCTCCGGCGCCGGGCCGGCCTCCCACTCCTCGGCCAGCTCGCGCAGCAGCGCCTCGTCGCCCCGCCCGTAGGCGGCGTTGACCCGGGCGATGAACTCGTCCCGGCGCTCGCGTTCCTTCTCCTCCTGGGCCAGGTCCGGGTGCGCCTTGCGGGCCAGTTCCCGGTACAGCCGGCGCACCTCCTCGCTCGGCCGGACCCGCTTGGGCGGGCGTACCGGCTGATCGGTGAGCATCGAGGCAGCCTCGGGGGAGAGCCCGTCGGAGTCCATCCAGTCGTGGAAGAGCTCGTCGACTCCGGGCATAGGCATGACCGCCGCCCGTGCCTCCTGCGCCCGCCGCAGATCCTCCGGGTCACCGCTCTGTACGGCTCTGGCCTCGGCGATCTGCGCGTCCAGCTCATCGAGCCGGGCGTACATCGGGCCGAGCTTCTGGTGGTGCAGCCGGGAGAAGTTCTCCACCTCGACCCGGAAGGTCTCCACTGCGATCTCGAACTCGATCAGAGCCTGCTCGGCCGCCCGCACCGCCCGCTCAAGCCGCGCCTCGGCCCGCTCGCCCCCCGCATCCGGCGAGCCGGCCTGCGGTTCCTCATCGTTCCGGGCAGTCGTACCGCCAACACCTTCGTCCGTCACCGCTCCAGCGTACGGGCGGCGGATGAGGGCCGGAGCCCTCCCCCTCGCCCTCGGCTCTGCTGAGGCCTTCGAGGACCGTCAGCCGGCTCTGCCGCATCCCCCCAGGATGCGGGTACGGCACGACCCCAAGAGGTCGGCCCTCAGACCCCGAGCTCCGCCGCGACGCGGCCCTCGCGGATCGCGGCGGCCAGAGTCGCGTGGTCGGCCTCGGTGCGGTCGGCGTAGGTCACCGCAAAGGCGGCCACCGCCTCGTCCAGCTCTTCGTTCTTGCCGCAGTAGCCGGCTATGAGGCGCGGGTCGGCACTGTGCGCATGGGCACGGGCCAGGAGCGCGCCGGTCATGCGGCCGTAGTCGTCGAGCTGGCCGGGGGCGAGGGCGGCAGGGTCCACGCTGCCCTTGCGATTTCTGAACTGCCGGACTTGGTACGGCAGTTCGTTCAGCGTCGTCCAGCCGAGCAGGATGTCGCTGACCACCTGCATCCGCTTCTGGCCGAGCACCACGCGACGGCCCTCGTGGTCCGGCTCGGGCGTCTTGAAGCCGGCCTTCGCCAGGTGCGGCAGCAGCGCCGAGGGCCTGGCTTCCTTGACCTGGAGCACCAGCGGCTCGCCCCGGTGGTCGAGGAGCAGCACCACGTACGACCGCGTCCCGACGCTCCCGGTACCGACCACCCGGAAGGCCACGTCGTGGATCGCGTACCGGGCGAGGAGCGGCACCCGGTCATCGGACAGGGTGTGCAGATACTGCTCGAGCGATGCGGTGACCGCCGCCGCCTCGGCGTCGGTCACGCGGCGCAGCACCGGAAGCGCGTCGACGAACCGCCGGCTGCCGTCCTCCACCTGCTGCGTCGCCTTGGCGGCGAAGCGTGCGCTCGTGTTGTTGCGGGCCTTCCCGGAGACGCGCTCCAGCGTGCCGAGCAGATCGTGGGCGTCCGCATGGGAGACGAGTTCCTCGTCGGCTATCGCGTTCCAGGCGTCGAGGACCGGCAGTTTCGCCAGCAGGCGCATGGTGCGGCGATAGGCGCCCACCGCGTCGAACGCTGCTGCCCGACAGGTGTGTTCATCGGCGCCGGCCTCCCGCCCGGCCAGCACCAGCGACGCGGCGAGCCGTTTCACGTCCCACTCCCAGGGGCCGGTCACGGTCTCGTCGAAGTCGTTCAGGTCGATGACGAGGCTGCCGCGCGCGTCGCCGTACAGGCCGAAGTTGGCCGCGTGGGCGTCGCCGCAGATCTGTGCGCCGACGCCGGTGACTGGCGTCCCGACCAGGTCGTGCGCCATCAGTCCGGCGGAGCCGCGCAGGAACGCGAAGGGGCCGGCAGCCATGCGGCCCACGCGTATCGGGGTGAGCTCGGGCACCCGGCCCGCGTTGGACTCCTCCACCGCTCGGACCGCGTCCGGCCGGTCGGCGGAGAGCAACAGCGAATCGTGCGAGGAGCGCGGGAAGCGTTCCCGCAGCGCCTTGCCCTCGGCCTTCGGTGACCCCTGCTCCCGGCGATCTCCCGCCCCGGCCGCATGCCGGTGGTGGGCGAACCCGGGGACATGCGGGATGCGTACCCGGACCTCGTCCGCCCCGCTCCGCCGTGCCGGAATCGTCGCCTCGACCTCGCCCATGGCGCGCCGCCTCCCCCGTCTCGTACAACGCCCAGTGCCTGGGACGACGTCTCGCCCAACGCCGCCTCGGCGTCTCGCGGGACGTCCCTCGCCACGCCCTCGATCGACATCGAGAGCGACCAACATCAAGAACTCAACTGCCCCTGACGGTACAGGCGCTGGCCGGAGGCCGTCTCCCCCTGTGGATAACTCTCGCGGGCTCCTCGGGCCGACCGTTGTTTCACGTGAAACAACGCAACGCCCCGGACCGCCGGGAGGACGGGAGGACGGGAGGACGGGAGGACGGGAGGACGGGAGGACGGGAGGACGGGAGGACCAGGAGGACTGCCCTACAGCCCCGCGTCGCGTGCGAGCAGCGCCGCCTGGACCCGGTTCTCGCAGTCCAGCTTCGACAGAATCCGGCTGACGTACGTCTTCACCGTGGCCTCGCTCATGTGGATCCGCCTGCCCGCGTCCGCGTTCGAGAGCCCCTCGCCCAGCAGGGCCAGCACCTCCAGCTCGCGCTCGGACAGCACACCGACGCGGCGCCTCGCCTCCTCGGCACGGGCCGCCGCCCGGCCCGTGGCGAGCTGGTCCACCACGTGCCGGGTCGCCCCGGGCGAGAGGTAGGCGTCCCCGGCCGCGGCGGCCCGTACCGCCCGGATCAGTTCGGCAGGCGCGGTGTCCTTCAGGAGGAAACCCGCGCCCCCGTGTTCCAGGGCGCGCAGGACGTTCTCGCGCTCCCCGAACGTCGTGAGGATGATCACGCGTGCCGCCGGTACGGTCCGGCGCAGCTCGGCCAGGGCGCTCAGCCCGTCCATCTCGGGCATCTGGATGTCGAGCAGCACCACGTCCACGCCGTGGGAGCGGGCGAGTTCGACGGCTTCGCGGCCGTTGGTGGCCTCCGCGACGACCTCGATCGCCGCGTCCGAGGTGAGGATCATGCGAATCCCGGCCCGGATGAGGGGCTCGTCGTCGGCGATCACGACCCTGATGCGAGGTCCTGTCACACCCATCCCGTTCTGGTCCTGTCCGGTAGGCCGCCTCGCCCCGGGGCGAGGCGGGGCCCGGCGCCACCGCTAGCGCGCTACGTCGTACGACTTCTTCTCGATCAGCTTGCCGTCCTTGAAGCAGAACCGGAACACCGGCTCGGTGTTCACGTTGTCACCGGTCTCGGAGGACATCAGGACCAGGCACTGGGCGCCCTCCGGCTCGGCGGGCCCCTTTCCGGCGAGGCCGGAGACCAGCACGGTGTCACCGCTCGGCAGCTCCTTGCGGACCTCCGCCTCGGACGTGCCGACCTTGATCCTGTCGTACGCAGACGGATCGATCATGCCCTTGTCCGCCGATCCGATCAGGAAGAACAGGCCGACACCGACCGCGACCGCGAGCAGCACCACCGCCCCCACGGCGATCCCGCACCCCAGCGCGACGCCGCCGCCCCTGCTCCTGCCGCTCATGCCCAGCTCCTTCTCCGCGATGTTCCAGTCCACGACCGGACCACCGTCGCCCAGGGGCAGGGCGGGTGACTGCTGGCGGAAGTCGTCGGGGGCATCGACGAACGTCGCGGCCTCGGCCGTCCCGTAGGGCAGTACGCCCGCCACCCGGAAGCCGCCGTCGTCGGTGGGTCCGGTGTGCACCATGCCGCCGACGAGCCGGGCCCGCTCGTGCAGCCCGGTCAGGCCCTGTCCTCCGCTGACGACTTCGCCGGCCTGATCGGCGGCCGCGCGGTCGACGATGCCGTTGACGACCTCGACGACGAAGGAGTCCGGTTCGTAGCGCAGCTCCACCGTGATGGGGGCGCCCGGCGCGTGCTTGTAGGCGTTGGTCAGGGCCTCCTGGACGATCCTGTACGCGGCGTGGTCGGCGGCTGCCGCCAGCGGCCGCGGCTCGCCGCTGCCGCGCAGGGCCACGTCGTTCCCCGCGGCCCGTGCGGCCGTCACCAGGGCCTCGATGCCGGCCGTCCCGCGAGGGGCGGGCCGGGCGCCGTCCGGGCCGACGGGGGCTTCGACGCCGTCGCGCAGGATGCCGACGACCTCGCGCAATTCGTGCATGGCGGCGACCGAGGCCTGCCGCAGCACGCCCACGGCCTCGCGCTGGCGGCCGGTGAGTTCGGGGTCCACCTCCAGGGCGCCGGTGTGCACGGAGATGAGCGCGAGCTGGTGGCCGAGGCTGTCGTGCATGTCCTGGGCGATGCGCTGGCGCTCGCGGAGCCGGGCCTGTCCCGCGACCATGGCCCGCTCACGCAGGAGTTGGGCGTTGTGTTCCTGCATGGCGCGCAGCAGGGTGCGCCGCTGCGACCAGTACCGACTGGTGAGGCCGGGGACGACGGCGACCGCCAGGAAGAACAGGGTGCTGAAGACGGCGACGAGGAACAGCTGTGGGATGGGCCACAGCGTGATGAGTCCGAGTACCGCGTAGATGACGAAGGCTGCGCTGAAGGCGACGAGTGCCCGTCCGGCACCGATGATGCGGCGCCCCGCCGACCAGGCCGCGACCAGGAGGAGCGGGGTGGCCTCGGAGGCCGGCACGGACAGTGCGGCGGCGGCGAGCAGCACCCCGACGGGCAGCGAGCGGCGCAGCAGGGACAGGACGACGACGGCGATCGCCACGGCCGTGATGCGCAGGGGGTTCCCGCCGAACAGCCCGACCGCACCGGCCATGAGGGCCAGAGCGAGCGCGAGTGCGGCCTCGCCGGCGATCCTGCGCCGCGTCCAGGGCTCGGGCCCCTTCAGCAGACGCCATCCGGTCCGGGCCCTCGATGACACGTTCACGCCCGCACCCTAGGCAGCGCACCCCCGCGAAGACGGCTCTCTTTCGTCGCGCCCCGCCGCGACAAAAGTCGCCCGTCCCGGGGGCGCGACAAATGACACAGACGGCGAGGAGGGGGTAGGCGCACGGTGTGGACATACGACGGAAGCCCCGCAGATCCGGGGATCTGCGGGGCTTCCGACTTGTGCGCGAGGGGGGATTTGAACCCCCACGTCCCGAAGGACACTGGCACCTGAAGCCAGCGCGTCTGCCGTTCCGCCACTCGCGCAAGAGTGGTGTGCTGGGCTCTCTCACTTTTCGGTGCGATTGCCTGGCGACGTCGAGAAGATTAGCACGCTGGACAGGGTGGATTCACATCCGTTGTTTGCGGCCACCCTGATGGGGAGGAGCAGATCGGTGCGAGGGAACCCCCGGCATCGTTACCCGCTCCTCCTGAGTGCACCCGAGGTGCGGGACACTGTCGGGAAGCCGCCTCTACGATCCGTACGAAGGGTGCGTGTGAGAGGTGACACTCGTCCACTGGGCACAGAAGGGGAACCAGCCGATTTCCCGACGCGTGGATACGATCAGTAAGCAGTACCAAGAGAGCGACTCAGAGCAGAACCGGCAGCAAGGCCAGGACGACAACGACGGAGGAGGTGCCCCATGGGAGTCATGAAGCGTTTCGAGCAGCGTCTCGAAGGCCTGGTCAACGGCACCTTCGCGAAGGTCTTCAAGTCCGAGGTCCAGCCCGTCGAGATCGCCGGCGCGCTCCAGCGCGAGTGCGACAACAACGCGTCGATCTGGAACCGGGACCGCACGGTCGTCCCCAATGACTTCATCGTCGAGCTGAGCGCTCCGGACTTCGAGCGGCTCAGCCCGTACTCGGGCCAGCTCGGCGACGAGCTGTCCGGCCTGGTGCGCGACTACGCGAAGCAGCAGCGCTACACCTTCATGGGCCCGATCAAGGTGCACCTGGAGAAGGCCGAGGACCTCGACACCGGTCTGTACCGGGTGCGCAGCCGCACACTCGCGTCCAGCACCGACCAGCAGGGCCACCAGGGCGCAGGCCCGGGTGCCCCGCAGCGGCCCGCCCCCGCGGCGCCGCAGGGCGGCCGTGGTGGCTACGGCTACCCGCCGGCCGCGTCCGCCCCGCCCATGCCGTCGGCGCCGCCCCCGGGCCGCCCCTCCGCTTCGCCCGCCGACCGCCGCCCGGCGGCTCCGGGGCCGATGCCGGGCGGGCAGGGCCAGGTGCGGCGCTGGATCGAGATCAATGGCACCCGCCACCAGATCTCCCGCCCGACTCTGGTCCTTGGCCGCAGCACCGATGCGGACGTGAGGATCGACGATCCCGGCGTCTCGCGCCGGCACTGTGAGATCCGGACCGGAACGCCCCCGACGATCCAGGATCTCGGGTCCACCAACGGCATCGTGGTGGACGGGCAGCACACCACCCGCGCTACGCTCCGCGACGGCTCGCGGATCGTCGTGGGCAGCACCACCATCGTTTACCGGCAAGCCGAAGGGTGAAGCGGGGGCAATGTCAGAGCTGACCCTCACGGTCATGCGGTTGGGTTTCCTCGCCGTACTGTGGCTGTTCGTCATCGTGGCCGTTCAGGTCATTCGCAGTGATCTGTTCGGAACGCGCGTCACCCAGCGCGGTTCGCGCCGGGGCAATGACGCCAACCGGCAGCAGCAGACCGGGCGGCAGGCCGCAGCGGCCGCCGCGCCGCCGCCGCAGCGCGGCCAGCAGCAGGGCGGGGGCGGGCGGCAGCGCCGTGGCGCCCCGACCAAGCTGGTGGTCTCCGAGGGCACCCTGACCGGGACCACGGTCGCGCTCCAGGGGCAGACCGTCACGCTGGGCCGGGCGCACGATTCGACGATCGTCCTGGACGACGACTACGCGTCGAGCCGCCATGCCAGGATCTACCCGGACCGGGACGGCAATTGGATCGTCGAGGACCTCGGGTCCACCAACGGCACCTATCTGGACCGGACCCGGCTCACCACCCCGACCCCGATTCCGCTGGGCGCGCCGATCCGCATCGGCAAGACCGTCATCGAGCTGCGGAAGTAGTACGACAATGAGCGAGCGGAGCGAGCGAGCCGCGGCGGTCTTCAGGGACCGGGACGGGCTCCCGACCGGAGGGTGGGCAGTGTGGCTCGACATGACCGGCCGTACCCCGAGCCGACAGGCGAGGTGCGCATGAGTCTCTCCCTGCGCTTCGCCGCCGGATCGCACAAAGGCATGATCCGCGAGGGGAACGAGGACTCCGGTTACGCCGGTCCCCGTCTCCTCGCCATCGCCGACGGCATGGGCGGCCAGGCCGCCGGCGAGGTCGCCTCCTCCGAGGTGATCTCCACGCTGGTCACGCTCGACGACGACGTACCCGGCTCCGACATCTTGACCTCGCTCGGCACCGCCGTGCAGCGGGCCAACGACCAGCTGCGCATGATGGTCGAGGAGGACCCCCAGCTGGAGGGGATGGGCACCACGCTCACCGCTCTGCTGTGGACGGGCCAGCGCCTTGGCCTCGTGCACGTCGGCGATTCGCGCGCCTATCTGCTGCGCGACGGCGTCCTCACCCAGATCACCCAGGACCACACGTGGGTCCAGCGGCTGGTCGACGAGGGCCGCATCACCGAGGAAGAGGCCACCACCCACCCGCAGCGCTCGCTCCTGATGCGCGCGCTGGGCAGCGGCGACCATGTCGAGCCCGATCTGTCGATCCGTGAAGTGCGGGCCGGCGACCGGTACTTGATCTGTTCCGACGGCCTGTCGGGGGTGGTCTCCCACCAGACGATGGAGGAGACCCTCGCCAGCTACCAGGGCCCGCAGGAGACGGTGCAGGAGCTGATCCAGCTCGCGCTGCGCGGTGGCGGCCCCGACAACATCACGGTGATCATCGCCGATGTGCTGGACGTCGACGCCGGGGACAC
Organism: Streptomyces xanthochromogenes; assembly: GCF_014650455.1. Taxonomy (GTDB): domain Bacteria; phylum Actinomycetota; class Actinomycetes; order Streptomycetales; family Streptomycetaceae; genus Streptomyces; species Streptomyces xanthochromogenes. The sequence goes on from NZ_BMUZ01000010.1 coordinate 83,546, forward strand.
CCTGGCGGGACAGCTCAACGACACGCCGGTCATCGTCGGCGCGGTCGCCGAGAACCAGCTGCAGCTGAACGACGGCGGCGCCATGCAGACCCCGGCCGGCCGCGCCTCGGGGCTCGGCCGACCCGCACCCGCGCCGCAGGGCGGCTTCGGCCCGCCCGGCAGCGGAGAGGACAGCGGCTACGGCAACCCGCCCGAGGGCGCCTTCGGCTCGTACACCGACGAGGACTTCGTCAAGCCGCGCCGACGCGGCAAGGGCCGCTGGATCCGCAGGTCGCTGTACATCGTGCTGGCCCTGGCGGTCGTCGGCGGCGGCCTGTACGGCGGCTACCGGTGGACGCAGACGCAGTACTTCGTCGGCACCAACAACGACGGCAATCCGCATGTGGCCCTCTACCGGGGCATCAGCCAGGACCTCGCCTGGGTGAAGCTCTCCAAGGTGGAGACCGATCACCCCGAGATCGAACTCAAGTACCTCCCGCAGTACCAGCGCAACCAGATCGACTCGACGATCGCCGCGAGCAGCCTCGACAAGGCGCAGGCCAAGATCAAGGAGTTCGCGACGCAGGCGTCCGCCTGCAAGAAGGAGGAGGAGCGCCGGGCCGCCGAGGGCAACACTCCCGCGAAGCCCACCACGGGCGCCACCGGCGCCCCGTCCAACAAGACCGCGACCACCGCATCTCCCACACCCGGCCCCAGCCTCTCGGAGGACGAGCAGAAGCTGGTCTCGCAGTGCGGTAAGCAGTAGGCAGCCGTAGGGGGCCTTTCCACACCATGAGCGTTGTCACCAACACGACCACCATCGGCGCGATCGAAGCACCGAGCCGCCGCAACACCGAGCTGGCCCTGCTGATCTTCGCGGTGGCCATCCCGGTGTTCGCGTACGCCAATGTGGGGCTTGCCATGACCGGCAAGCTCCCTTCCGGCATGCTCGGATACGGTCTCGGCCTCGGCCTGATGGCGGGTGTGGCGCACTTGGTGGTGCGCAAGTTCGCCCGGTACGCCGACCCGCTGCTGCTGCCGATCGCGACGCTGCTCAACGGGCTCGGCCTGGTGCTGATCTGGCGCCTGGACCAGTCGCCGCGGCTGATCCAGCGCGCCAAGAGCGCGTGGGGCAAGTTCTCCCCGGACGCCCCGCACCAGCTGCTGTACACGGCGATCGGTGTGGCGCTGTTCATCGCCGTACTGCTGCTCCTGAAGGACCACCGCATCCTCCAGCGCTACACGTACATCTCGATGGCGGTGGCGCTGTTCCTGCTGGTCCTGCCGATGTTCTTCCCCGCCGTCAACGGCGCCAAGATCTGGATCTCGATCCCCGGCCTCGGCACCATCCAGCCCGGCGAGTTCGCGAAGATCATCATCGCGATCTTCTTCTCCGGCTACCTGATGGTGAAGCGCGACGCGCTCGCGCTGGCCAGCCGGCGCTTCATGGGGCTCTACCTGCCGCGTGGCCGTGACCTCGGGCCGATCCTGGTCATCTGGGCGCTGTCGATCCTGATCCTGGTCTTCGAGACCGACCTCGGCACCTCGCTGCTCTTCTTCGGCCTGTTCGTCGTCATGCTGTACGTCGCCACCGAGCGCACCAGCTGGATCGTCTTCGGTCTGCTGATGTCGGCGGTCGGCGCGGTCGGCGTGGCCACCTTCGAGTCGCACGTGCAGCAGCGTGTGAAGGCCTGGATGGACCCCTTCGCCTGCTACAAGACGGACGGCGCCTGCCAGCAGATCGGCGACGCGATCATGTCGTTCGGCTCCGGCGGCACGCTCGGCGCCGGGCTCGGCCAGGGCAACTCCGACCTCATCGGCTTCGCCGCCAACGCCGACTTCATCCTCTCCACCGTCGGCGAGGAGCTGGGCCTGGCCGGAATGATGGCGCTGCTGCTCCTGTACGGCCTCATCGTGGAGCGCGGTGTGCGCACCGCGCTCGCCGCCCGCGACCCGTTCGGCAAGCTCCTCGCGATCGGCCTCTCCGGCGCCTTCGCCCTCCAGGTCTTCGTCGTCGCCGGCGGTGTGATGGGCCTCATCCCGCTGACCGGTATGACGATGCCGTTCCTCGCCCAGGGTGGTTCCTCCGTCATCGCCAACTGGGCGCTGATCGGCATCCTGATCCGGATCAGCGACACCGCGCGCCGGCCCGCCCCGGCCCCCGCCCCGTCCTCCGACGCCGAGATGACCCAGGTGGTCCGACCGTGAACAAGCCCCTGCGCCGGATCGCGATCTTCTGCGGTCTGCTCATCCTGTCGCTGATGATCCGCGACAACTGGCTGCAGTACGTCCGGGCCGACGAACTGAACGCGAACGAGCACAACCGCCGCGTCCAGATCGAGCGCTTCGCCCATGAGCGCGGCAACATCATCACGGCCGACGGCCAGACGATCACCGGCTCGACGGAGACGTCCGGCACCGACTTCAAGTACAAGCGGGTCTGGAAGGACGGACCCATGTGGTCGCCGGTCACCGGATACGCCTCGCAGGTCTTCGACGCCTCGCAGCTGGAGAAGATCGAGGACGGCATCCTGTCCGGCACCGACAACCGGCTCTTCTTCGACCGGACGCTCTCGATGTTCACCGGCGAGAAGAAGCAGGGCGGCAACGTCGTCACCACCCTGAACAGCGCCGCCCAGAAGGCCGCGTTCCAGGGCCTCGGCGACAAGAAGGGCGCGGTCGCCGCGATCAACCCGCAGACCGGCGCCATCCTCGCGCTGGCCTCGACCCCCTCGTACGACCCGGGACAGTTCGCGGGCAGCAGCAGCAAGGACAGCAAGGCCTACAAGACGCTGCTCGACGACAAGAACGAGCCCATGCTGAACCGGGCGCTGCGCCAGACGTACCCGCCGGGCTCCACCTTCAAGGTGGTCACCGCCGCCGCGGCCCTGGAGAACGGGCTGTACTCCGGCATCGACGACCCGACGCGGTCGCCCGTGCCGTACATCCTGCCGGACACCGCCCACCAGCCGCTGAACAACGAAGGCAACATCCCCTGCGAGAACGCCACGCTGAAGGTGGCGCTCCAGTACTCCTGCAACACCGTCTTCGGCAAGATCAGCGCCGACCTGGGCAACGACAAGATGAAGGCCGAGGCCGAGAAGTTCGGCTTCAACAAGCAGATCTTCAACCCGGTCCGCACGGACGCCAGCGTCTTCCCGAAGGACAACCGCCCGCAGAACGCCATGGCGGGCATCGGACAGGCCTCCAACCGCGCCACCCCGCTCCAGATGGCCATGGTCGCCGCCGCCGTCGCCAACGACGGCAAGCTGATGAAGCCGTACATGGTCGACCAGCTCCAGGCGCCGAACGTGGACGTGCTCTCCAAGACGCAGCCGGAGCAGATGAGCCAGCCCATGTCGGCCGCCACCGCGCAGAAGCTCCAGAAGATGATGGAGTTCGTGGTCACCGACGGCACCGGCAAGGCGGGGCAGATCGACGGCGTGACCGTCGGCGGCAAGACCGGTACCGCGCAGCACGGTGTGGACAACAAGGACAACCCGTACGCCTGGTTCATCTCCTACGCGAAGTCCGGTGACGGTTCCCCGGTCGCGGTCGCCGTGGTGATCGAAGGCTCCGACACGACCCGTGACGACATCGCGGGTGGCAAGCTCGCTGCCCCCATCGCCAAGAACGTCATGAAGGCGGTGCTCGACAGCAAGAAGTGACCCGGGCTGTTTCACGTGAAACACCGTCCGTTTCACGTGAAACATCACACGTGCCCTGTACCGGTCCGGTATCAGGTGGCGGCCGCGAGCTGATCGACTTGCGGTGCCCGGTAGCGTATGCGCGAACAGCACACCGCCGGACCACCCATGGGTACGGTCGGGACAGACGGAGAGGGCTGGATTAGCTATGGAAGAGCCGCGTCGCCTCGGCGGCCGGTACGAGCTGGGCCAGGTGCTCGGCCGTGGTGGCATGGCCGAGGTCTACCTCGCGCACGACACCCGGCTCGGCCGCACCGTCGCCGTGAAGACGCTGCGGGCCGACCTCGCCCGCGACCCGTCCTTCCAGGCCCGGTTCCGCCGTGAGGCCCAGTCGGCCGCCTCGCTCAACCACCCGGCGATCGTCGCTGTCTACGACACCGGCGAGGACTACGTCGACAACGTCTCCATCCCGTACATCGTGATGGAGTACGTCGACGGTTCGACCCTGCGTGAGCTGCTGCACTCCGGGCGCAAGCTGCTGCCCGAGCGGACCCTGGAAATGACCATCGGCATCCTCCAGGCCCTCGAGTACTCGCACCGCAACGGAATCGTCCACCGCGACATCAAGCCGGCGAACGTCATGCTGACGCGCACCGGCCAGGTCAAGGTCATGGACTTCGGCATCGCCCGCGCCATGGGCGACTCCGGCATGACGATGACGCAGACCGCGGCCGTGATCGGCACCGCCCAGTACCTCTCCCCGGAGCAGGCCAAGGGCGAGCAGGTCGACGCACGAAGCGACCTCTACTCCACGGGCTGCCTGCTGTACGAGCTGCTCACCGTCCGGCCCCCCTTCGTCGGGGACTCGCCGGTCGCGGTGGCCTATCAGCACGTACGCGAGGAGCCGCAGGCCCCGTCCAACTTCGACGCCGAGATCACGCCCGAGATGGACGCCATCGTCCTCAAGGCACTGGTCAAGGACCCCGACTACCGCTACCAGTCGGCCGACGAGATGCGCGCCGACATCGAGGCCTACCTCGACGGGCAGCCGGTCGCCGCGACCGCCGCCCTCGGCGCGGTCGGCTACGGCAACGGGTACGACGGCTACAACAGCGGCTACGGCAACGACCAGCCGACCACGGCCCTGCGCCAGGCCGACTCGGGTGGCGGCCAGACGTCGATGCTGCCGCCGGTCAACGCGGACGACGGCGGCTACGGCTACGACGACCGCCCCGACCGGCGCCGTCAGAAGAAGTCGCACACCTCGACGATCCTGCTGATCCTGGCGGGCGTCCTGGTGCTGGTCGGGGCGATCCTGATCGGCAAGTCCGTCTTCGACAACAGCGCCGACAGCAGCTCGATCAGCGTGCCCACCCTCGTGGGCAACAGCCAGGGCGACGCGGAGAAGCTGGCGACGAACGCCGGCGTGAAGATGTCCGTGTCCAAGAACGAGCCGTGCCCCGACCAGCCCAAGGGCAACATCTGCACGCAGTCTCCGGCGAACGGCACGATGAAGAAGGGCGAGACCGTCACGGTCACCGTGTCCACGGGCGCCCCGAAGATCGAGGTCCCGGACGTCACGCAGAAGGACAAGGACAGCGCCACCCAGCTGCTCACGACCAAGGGCTTCCAGGTGAAGACCAAGGAGGTCGAGTCCAGCTCGACTCCGGGCACGGTCGACAAGCAGGACCCGGCGGGCGGTTCGCAGGCCGAGAAGAACTCGACGGTCACGCTCACGATCGCCAAGAAGCAGACCATCAACCTGCCGGACGTGAAGGGCAAGGACTACAACTCCGCGCTCCAGCAGCTCAACAGCGTCGGCTTCAACAACGTGTCCCGCCAGGAAGTCGACTCCAACGACCCGCAGAACCAGGTCGTCTCGATGAGCCCGAGCGGCAACACGAGCCAGGCCAAGGACGTCCAGGTCGTCCTGAAGGTCTCCAAGGGCCCGCAGACGACCCCGACGCCCCCGGGCCAGGCGCAGATCCCGGCGAACCTGATCGCGATGACGGTGAAGAAGGCCACGCAGGCACTGAACGAGGCCGGCTTCAGCAACATCCAGTTCGCGCCCGGCAGTTCGAACGACGACAAGGCGCGCGTCGCCAACGTCACGCCCGGCCCGGGCACCATGGCCGACCCGAATCAGCCGGTCACGCTGACCACTGTCGGCGGGAACGGCGGGAACGGCGGGAACGACGGCGGCGACAACGGCGGCGGGCCCAGCTGGCCCTGGGGCTAGCCGACCGCAGCACACAGCACTGAGCCCCGGACCCGCACAGGGTGCCGGGGCTCAGTGCTGTGCGGACAGCCGCGGAGGCGGCCGGGACGGCTAGCGCAGTTCGGCCGGCGGGGTGCGCTTGGCGTCGACCTTCTCGGTGCGCACCAGCTCGCCCCACACGATGTAGCGGTACTTCGAGGTGTAGACCGGGGTGCAGGTCGTCAGGGTGATGTACCGGCCCGGCTTCTTGGCACCCGACTCCTTCGGGACCGGCTGCAGCACGTCGACGTTGTACTTCGACGTCTCGGGCAGCTCGGCGAACACCTTGTAGACGTACCAGGTGTCCTTGGTCTCGAAGACGACGGGATCGCCCGTCTTCACCTTGTCGATGTTGTGGAACTTGGCGCCGTGGCCGTCCCGGTGGGCGGCGAGCGTGAAGTTGCCGTCCTTGTCCGCACCGGGAAGCGTCGCCCGCACCGGGTCCGTGTAGTACCCGGCCACACCGTGGTTGAGGACGTCCGTGTCGGTGCCCTTCTCGACGAGCACCTCGCCGTTCTTCATCGCCGGAACGTGCAGGAAGCCGATGCCGCCCTTGGTGTCGAGCGCGCCGGGGCCCGTGGCAGCCGCCCAGTCGCGGCGCACGGTGTCGCCCTGCTTGGAGGCCTCGCGGTCGGCCATGACGTTGGTCCACCACAGCGAGTAGACGACGAACAGGGCGAGCAACAGGCCCGCTGTGATGAGGAGTTCACCGAAGACGCTGATGGCGGCCGCGATCCTGCCGTGGCCACGCCGGGCCGGAGCCGGTCCGGACGTACCGGTCCGCTCCTCGTGGTCGGTTCCTGTCGCCACCGCACCCGCCCCTGCTGTCCGTTCGGTCATCCCACGAGCGCGTCGGGCTTGCCCTTGCTGCGCGGTCGGTCGTCGACCATCTTGCCCCACACGATCAGACGGTAGGTACTCGTGAATTCCGGCGTGCACGTCGTCAGCGTCAGATAGCGGCCGGGCTTGGTGAATCCGGAGCCGACCGGGATCGGCTTGAGCACCGACACGTTGGACGGCGGGGTCTGCGGCAGCTCGCTGGTGATCTCGTAGGTGTAGTACGCGTCCTGCGTCTCGACGACGACCTTGTCGCCCGCCTTCAGGCGGTTGATGTAGCGGAACGGCTCGCCGTGGGTGTTGCGGTGGGCCGCGACGGCGAAGTTGCCGGTGGGGTCGGACGGCATCGCCGTCTTGAGGCCGCCCTCGTCGTAGTGGCCGATCATGCCCTTGTCGAGCACCTTGGCCTTGCTGGTGCCCTGCGCGACGGGGGCGACGATGTCCAGCTTGGGGATGTGCATGATGGCGAAGCCCTGACCCGGCGCGAACGTTCCGGGCTTGCGGCCGTCCGCCCAGTCCTGCGCGATCTTCTTGGCGGCGCTGCCGGCTTCCTGGTGGGCCCGGACGTTCGTCCACCACAGCTGGTACGTCACGAACAGGAGCATCACCACGCCGAGGGTGATGAAGGCTTCGCCCAGGACCCGGCTGGCGATCACCGCCGCGCTGTCCTTGCGTGCCTTGGCCGCGCGGCGCGCCTCGGCCCGGGTGAGCCGTCGGCCGTCCGGCGCGGTGTCGGAGGCCGGGGCGGGAACGGGGGCGGCTGCCGAGCGGCCCTTGCCCTTGGCGGCCTTGCGCCGCTCGGCCCGGCCGCCGGTGGCCGGCGGAACCGCGGAGGCCGCCGCGGCAGGCGAGTCGGCCACCGGTTCGGGGACGGCTATCGGTTCGGAGATCGGTATCTCCGCCGTAGCGGGAGATACCGGCTCGGGCATCGGCTGCCGCGCGGCGTACCAGTCCAGCTGAGGGGCCGCGGGCCCCGGCCCGTACCACTCCTGGGGCGCCGCCACGGGCTCGGGCGCCGGCTCCGGAACGGGCGCGTACGCGGGCCCGGATACGGGCTCTTGTACGGGGGCTGATGCCTCGGGCGGCGGGTTGTCGGAACGGAACCAGGGAGACTCGTGGCCGCCCTGCGGCAGCGGGTCCGTCAGCGGGTCGTACTCGTGCTCCGGGCGCACCGAAGTCACGCCGCGGCCTTGCCCACCACCGGCGCGAGCCCCGCCGAGCGCCCGACGGCCCCCGCGTCCCCGCATCGGACCAGCCAGTTGGCCAGCATCCGGTGGCCGTGCTCGGTCAGCACCGACTCGGGGTGGAACTGGACGCCCTCGACGGGCAGTTCGCGGTGGCGCAGACCCATGATGATGCCGTCCTCGGTCCGCGCGGTGACCTCCAGCTCACCCGGCAGGGTGGCCGGCTCCGCCGCCAGCGAGTGGTAGCGGGTCGCGGTGAACGGCGAGGGAAGCCCGGCGAAGACGCCGGCGCCCTGGTGCAGCACCGGAGACGTCTTGCCGTGCAGCAGTTCGGGGGCCCGGCCCACGACGCCGCCGTACGCGACCATCATCGACTGCATGCCGAGACAGACGCCGAACACGGGAACGCCGGTGGCGGCGCAGTGGCGCACCATGTCGACGCAGACACCGGCCTGTTCGGGCGAGCCGGGGCCGGGGGAGAGCAGGACGCCGTCGAAGCCGTCCTGGGCGTGCTTGAGGGAGACCTCGTCGTTGCGGACGACCTCGCACTCGGCGCCGAGCTGGTACAGGTACTGGACCAGGTTGAAGACAAAGCTGTCGTAGTTGTCGACTACGAGAATGCGCGCACTCACCGGACTGCCGTCCCCATCCCCTGGTCCACCGTCACGTCGTTGAACGGGAGCAGCGGCTCCGCCCACGGGAAGACGTACTGGAAAAGCACGTAGACGATCACGAGCACCATCGCGAGCGAGATGAACGCCCGCAGCCACGCGTTGCCCGGCAGATGCCGCCAGATCCAGCCGTACATGCTGTCCCCGCTGTCCCTTCCGACGATCGTTACGGCACCAGACTAAGGGGCCGGGCTGCGGTGTGGGGTCAGCCGTCCAAAGCTGTGGGTCTGCCCTGTGCCACGGGCTGCGTGGAGTCGAGGTGGCCCCAGACGATCAGACGGTGGCTGCTGCCCCACTCCGGGTCGCAGGTGGTGAGCGTCAGATAGCGGCCCGGGGAGCGGAACGGGGACTCGGCGGGGACGGGGTCGATGACGCCGACGTCGCTGGGCACGGTCCGGAAGGGCCGGGTGTCGAGGCGGTAGGTGTACCAGGTCGTGTCGTCGCGCAGCACCACCGCGTCGCCGGGGCGCAGTTCGGGAAAGTCCTTGAAGGGGTCGCCGTAGGTGCGCCGGTGGCCGGCGACCGAGAAGTTGCCCGGCTGCCCGAGCCGGGTCGTGCCGTCGTAGTGGCCGAGGCCCTTCTGGAGGTCCTTGACGGCGGTGCCTTCGAGGACCGGCTTGTGCCAGTCCTTGCCGAGCCGGGGAACGTACATGACGGCGAAGGAGCGGCCCTCGGTGTACGCGGCCGGTACGGGGGGCTGCCGGGGCGCGGCCGGCGGGCGGGGCGCGGGGCTCTGGGCCCACTGCTGCTGAAGGCCCGATATCTGGTCGCTCGCGGCGCTGTCGGCCTTCACGCCGGTCCAGTACAGGAGGTACACCACGAACAGGACGATCAGGGTGCCGACGGTGAGGCACAGTTCGCTGAAGGACCTGACGAGGATGCGCACGGACATCGGCGGTGGCCCCCTCCCGCGCCGCTACTTCACCGGCTTCGCGTAGTGGAGATCCACTGTGCCCGAGTAGGCGGCGAGAGTCATCGTCCTGTGCTCGTCGACTTTCCAGCCGAGCCCGTAGGCCTTCACGTACAGCTGGTAGTTCTGGATCGCCTTGGAGGCGCCGAGCGCCCCGCGCAGCTTCCCCGTGTCCCCCACGGCCGTGATCTTGTACGGGGGCGAGTAGACGCGGCCCTGGAGGATCAGGGTGTTGCCGACGCAGCGCACCGCGCTGGTGGAGATCAGGCGCTGGTCCATGACCTGGATGCCCTGGGCGCCGCCCTGCCACAGCGCGTTGACCACCGCCTGGAGGTCCTGCTGGTGGATGACGAGGTCGTTGGCCTGCGGCGGGGGGTAGCCGGGAGCGGCGGTGGCGTTGGGCGGGGCGTCGTTGAGCGTGACGGTCAGGCCCTTGCCGGAGACCGGCGCGGTGCCCGAGGCGTCCTTGAGACCGTTGAGGAGCTGGTCCTGGGCCTTCGTGGAGCCGTCGTCGCGCTGAGCGAGCGCGTCCACGTCGCCGCGCAGGGCCGCGGCGGCGTCGCCGAGTTCCTTGTTCTTGTGGTCGCGCTGCTTGATGAGGTCCGACAGCTTCAGGAGCGAGGCGTCGGTGCGGATGTTGGTGCCCTTGGCGGTGTTGAAACTCGTGACGAAGATGAGTCCGGCCAGAGCGAACACGGCGGCGGACAAGAGGCGTACGGGACGGCCGCGCAGGCGTCGCCGGGGCTGCTCGGGGACCCCGTCGGGGGAGTCGGCAGAATTGCTCAACGTACCCTTATCTCCTTCGGCGCCACGGAAGCACTACGCTAACGGACGCTTGGGGGAGGATTCCCCCGCAGTTCCGTCCCCCGGCGCCGCCACAGTTCCCTGCGCGGTCACGCAGCGCATCGACAGGAGAGTTCCTCGTGCCGAAGTCACGTATCCGCAAGAAGGCCGATTTCACGCCGCCGCCCGCCAAGCAGGCGACCGCCATCAAACTGGGCAGTCGTGGCTGGGTTGCCCCAGTGATGCTGGCGTTCTTCCTCATCGGGCTGGCCTGGATCGTCCTCTTTTATGTGACCGAGGGCGATATGCCGCTCAAGGCGCTCGGAAACTGGAACATCGTCGTCGGCTTCGGCTTCATCGCGGGCGGCTTCGGCGTCTCCACGCAGTGGAAGTAGCCCTCCGACCCCTCTGATCGGAGCGGAAACCGGGGGCGGATGCAAGCTCTGCCCCTAGTTATCCACAGCGCTATCCACGGGGAGTGGATAACTCAGACCATCTGTGGATAACTTCCGGGATGTTGACGCCGGTGTGACTGGTTCCACCGGCTCCCACAGCTCATGTGCCCCTTGCCCCGCCTGGAAAGCACCAGGTCAGGGGCGAGGGGCACGGTCGTCCCCCACCCGGTGCACAAGTCCGGCCACCCTCTGTGGACAACTCTGGGGAAAGCTCACACCCGCTGTGGTCGGACCGGTGTGATCGGGCCGCTGCGTTGGAGTGCTGTGGCCGGACCGCTGTGTCAGGTGAGCTGTGCCGTACGGACCAGCACGAGTGCCACCGAGACGGCGAGCACCAGCGCACAGCTGCCCCACTGCACCAGGGAGCGCCGCTCGGCCGGGGCGTGGACCATGCCGATGCCGAGCAGGACGCCCGCGACCAGGCCGCCCACGTGCGCCTGCCAGGCGATGCCCGCCCAGGCGAACGTGAAGATCAGGTTGACCACGAGCAGGCCGATGACCGGCCGCATGTCGTACTTCATCCGCCGCATCAGCACCGCCATGGCGCCGAACAGGCCGAAGATCGCGCCGGAGGCGCCGAGCGAGGGCTGGTCGGGAGCGGCCACCAGATAGGTCAGCGCGCTGCCGGCGAGGCCCGACACCACGTACAGCGCCAGGTAGCGGGCGCGGCCGAGCGCGGCCTCCAGCGGGCCGCCGATCCACCAGAGGCTGAGCATGTTGAAGCCGATGTGGGCATAGCCCTGGTGCAGGAACATCGACGTCAGAAGGCGGTACCACTGCCCCTCGGCGACGCCCTGCGCACCCGGGACGTGTCCGGGCCACTGGCCCAGCAGGAAGAAGTCGGAGGTGAACCGGTTCCCGACCACCTGCTGGACCAGGAACAGCGCGATGTTGATCCCGATGAGCAGCTTGGTCAACAGGTGCGGGTCGCCCGTCGCCAGGACCCCGCCCGCCACCGTCCGCGGCTGGTTGGCCGTCGGGGCGTGGCCGGTGCCGGAGCCGGCGCGTACGCAGTCGGGACACTGGAAGCCGACCGAGGCGCTGACCATGCAGTCCGGGCAGATCGGGCGCTCGCAGCGGGTGCAGCTGATGGCCGTCGGCACCCCGGGATGGCGGTAGCAGCTGGGCGGGCCGGCCTGCCGCGCCTGATCCTGGTGGTCCTCGTTCATCGGGCTCCCTCGTCCTCGTGCAGCAGCTCCGCCCCGCTCGTCATACGGACGAGCGGGGCGGAAAGGTTCCCTGCGGAGCCGGGGATCAGCCTTCGCGCTTCTCCACGACGACCGACTCGATGACCACGTCCTTGACCGGACGGTCGGTGCGCGGGTTGGTGTCGGTGGCGACGATGGCGTCCACGACCTTGCGGCCGGCGTCGGTCGACACCTCGCCGAAGATGGTGTGCTTGCCGGTCAGCCATGCCGTGGGCGACACGGTGATGAAGAACTGCGAGCCGTTGGTGCCCGGGCCGGCGTTGGCCATGGCCAGCAGGTACGGCTTGGTGAAGGCCAGGTCGGGGTGGAACTCGTCGCCGAACTCGTAGCCCGGGCCGCCGGTGCCGTTGCCCAGGGGGTCGCCGCCCTGGATCATGAAGCCCTCGATGACGCGGTGGAAGACCGTGCCGTCGTACAGCCGGTCCGTGGTCTTCTGGCCGGTCGCCGGGTTCACCCACTCGCGCTCGCCCTGGGCGAGTTCGACGAAGTTCTTGACGGTCTTGGGTGCGTGGTTCGGCAGGAGCCGAATCTCGATGTCGCCCTGATTGGTCTTCAGGGTGGCGTAAAGCTGCTCGGCCACGGTCTGCCTTTCCTCAAAGGTCTGTACTGACGTCCCCCCGATCCTCGCACGGACCGCGGCGCCGGAGGGAAACCGCCCGGTTACCGACAGATACCCGCCGAACGCTCCCGTACTGCCCCCCCACCGTGGCATTGTCGTCCGCGAGCTCCCCCCTCGGCGGTGCGCCCCGCACCGCTCCCCCCAATTGCTTCAAAGATGCGACGCCCACCCGGATGCCTTTCCGCACATGCCGGGTACTCGCAGAACAGGCATGATTTCGAGATGGGTGGAAAGGCGACATACCGAACCGCCACCAAGGAGGAGGATCACGTGACCCGCATGGAGAGCGTGCGCGCCGCAACCGGAACGGCGAAGGAGAGCGTGCTGCACGCCGCGGAAGTGGTGGCGCCCTACGCCGACTCGGCCAAGCAGCAGGCCGCACAGTATGCCCAGCACTACGCCCAGGAGGCACGCGTACGCGTGGCCCCGAAGGTGTCCAAGGCGGCCGCCCAGGCCCGCAGCCAGGCCCGGCACCAGTACGACGTCCGTGTGGCGCCGCGCGTCCCGCCGAAGGTCGACGAGGTGGCCCACCAGGCGGCCAGGCATTCGCGCCGGGCTGCCCGCCAGGCCGCCGACTACGCCGCCCCGCGCGTGGAACAGGCGGTCGCGGCCGCCCAGCCGCTGCGCGAGGAGGCCATGGCGCGCTCCGCCGCGGCGCTCGCGGCGCTGCGCGGTCAGGTGACGACCAAGGAGATCGAGAAGCTGGCGCGCAAGCACCGGCGCCGGGCCAAGGCCGCCCGCGCGGGCAAGGGCTTCCTGATCCTCGGCGTCGTCGCCGGCGGAGCGTTCGCCGCGTGGCGGTGGTGGGACAAGCAGGCCAACCCGGACTGGCTGGTCGAGCCCCCCGAGGCGACGGAGGTCGTCGACCGTCCCCCGCTCAGCTCGGTGGACGGCAGCGCCGAGGCCCTCGACCCCGAGGTCCAGGCCAAGCAGGCCGAAGCGGAGGCGGAGGCCGCGGACGGAGACGAGAAGCGGCACTGACTCCACGACCGCGGCCGGATGCCCGGCGGCCCCCCAAGGGCCGCCGGGCATCCGGCTGTTCGGCGGCCGTTCGGCGTCCGCCGGGCCGATCCACGGCGCGGTGCCGGGGGAGCCCGGCTCGTGCCACGGCCGCCGCCACCGCAGGGGCCCGGCCCGCGCCGGGCGCCCGAGCCCCGGCACCGGGCGCCCGGCCGGCCACGCGGACGGAGACGAAAAAGACCCCCCTGACCCTGTTTACGCAGGTCAGAGGGGTCTGATGTTGTGGAGCCTAGGAGATTCGAACTCCTGACATCTGCCTTGCAAAGGCAGCGCTCTACCAACTGAGCTAAGGCCCCGGATGAGGTGTTGCGGGAACAGAGTACCGGGTGGAGAGGGGGATCTCCCAAAAGGATTGGGACTCCCGGTGAACGACCACTCTCCGTAAGATGCTCGTCGAGGTTCGCACCCGTGAAGCGGCCTCAATGGGGAAGCGATGGGGAGACGCGCAATGGACGCAGCACAGCAGGAAGCGACCGCCAGAGCCAGAGAGCTTCAGCGGAGCTGGTACGGGGAGCCGCTGGGTGCGCTCTTCCGCCGGCTGATAGACGACCTCGGGCTCAACCAGGCCCGGCTCGCCGCTGTTCTCGGGCTCTCGGCGCCCATGCTGTCGCAGCTGATGAGCGGACAGCGCGCCAAGATCGGCAATCCGGCCGTGGTGCAACGCGTCCAGGCCCTGCAGGATCTGGCGGGACAGGTCGCCGACGGCAGCGTGAGCGCCGTGGAGGCCACCGACCGCATGGAAGAGATCAAGAAGTCGCAAGGAGGCTCGGTGCTGACCAACACCGGCCAGACGACGTCCAGTTCGGGTGCGCCGACCGTGCGCCGCGTGGTGCGCGAGATCCAGTCGCTGCTGCGTTCCGTAGCGGCCGCGGGTGACATCATCGACGCCGCCGACACCCTCGCCCCCGCCCACCCCGAACTGGCAGAGTTCCTCCGGGTGTACGGCGCCGGGCGGACCGCGGAGGCGGTCTCGCACTACGAGTCGCACCAGAGCTGACAACGGGCCGATCGATCCTGGGGGGCATCGGGTGGGCGAGGTCTTCGCCGGTCGGTACGAGCTGGTCGACCCGGTCGGCCGGGGCGGGGCCGGAGCGGTGTGGCGCGCCTGGGACCGGCGCAGACGCCGCTACGTAGCCGCGAAGGTGCTGCAGCAGAGCGACGCCCACACCCTGCTGCGGTTCGTCCGCGAGCAGGCCGTCAGGATCGACCACCCGCACGTCCTCGCACCCGCCAGCTGGGCCGCCGACGACGACAAGGTCCTGTTCACCATGGACCTGGTCAGCGGCGGCTCGCTGGCCCATCTCATCGGCGACTACGGCCCGTTGCCACCCAGGTTCGTCTGCACCCTGCTCGACCAGCTGCTCGCCGGCCTCGCCGCGGTCCACGCCGAGGGCGTCGTCCACCGGGACATCAAACCGGCCAACATCCTGATGGAGGCCACCGGAAGCGGGCGCCCCCATCTGCGCCTCTCGGACTTCGGCATATCCCTGCGCAAGGACGAGCCGCGCCTCACCGAGACCAACTACGTGGTGGGGACCCCCGGTTACTTCGCGCCCGAGCAGATGATGGGCGCCGAACCCGACTTCCCCGCCGATCTGTTCGCCGTCGGCCTCGTCGCGCTGTACCTCCTGGAGGGCAGCAAGCCGGATGCGCGCGCCCTCGTCGAGTACTTCGCGGCCCACGGCACCCCGAGCGCGCCGCAAGGCACCCCCGAGCCCCTCTGGCAGGTCCTCGCGGGGCTTCTCCAGCCCAACCCCCAGAACCGGTTCCGTACGGCCACGGGGGCGCGCAAGGCGCTGGCCTCGGCGGTGGAGCTGCTGCCCGAGCCGGACCCGGACGAGGAGCCCGTCGAGGTCTTCGACCAGATCGGCCCGCTGCCCCCCGGCTTCGCCGAACACGGCCCGGAGCAGCCGGAACCGGCCCCGGCACCGACGACTGCCGATGCCCCGGACCCTGCTCCTGCTCCTGCTCCTGCTCCTGCTGACGAGGCATCGGCCTTCGCCTGGGAGGGCGCGGCCCAGTGGCCATCGGGCCGGGCGCCCACCGGCTTCGGCCCCGCCACCGCCGACGGCTCGGGCCGCGGTGTCGCCTTCCCTCCGGTCCCGCAACAGCCGCCCACGCCGCCCACGCAGGCACCGGCGGTCCCCGCTCACCTGCCGCCGCGGTACGAGCAGACGCCTCCCACCCCGGCGACGGCCCCGTACACCGCGCACTACCCCAATGCGGCCGCGCAGCCTCAAGTTCCCTTCCAGGCAAACCCGTTCGTGGCATCCGCGCCGGCCGCCCCCGCAGCGTCGTCTGCGTCGGCGCCCCGGCCTGGCCCGCCCGCGAAGGTAGCGGTCCCGGTGCTCCTGGTCGCGCTGATGTGCTTCGCCGTCGGCATCTGGGCGCTGACCCGGACCTGACGGCCCGAAGATCGACCGCCCGCCCCGGACCTGGACGCCCGACTACCAGGCGCCGGGCGGCCCAAAGCCCTGGGGCCCGCGCCCGGCGGCGGCCACGCGCCTGCGGGCCACCAGTGTCCACACCCCGAGCCCGGCCACCAGAACCGTTCCCGTACCGATGCCGAGGGCGGCGACGAGCTTCATCGTGTTCGCGTGCGCCGAGGAGCCGCCCGACGCCGCTCCGCCCGCGCCGAAGTCGGGCGCCGGCCCCGCGTACACCGGCCCGGACTGTGCGGCTCCCGCCACCGTCAGACGCAGCGTCAGGTCGTACGGCCCGTTCCCGAAGGTCCGCCCGACGTCGGGGCTCAGCGACACCGCCAGGTAGTAGGCGCCGTTGACGCGCATCGCCGAGGTGTCGTCCGCGGGCGCGTACCGGTTCTCGTAGGCGACCGGCGCGAGCGGTTCGAGCGCGGCCTGCTTCTGCCGTCCGTCGTACGGTGCCGATGCCCCGGTGACCGGGCCGAGGACGGGGTTGTAGAGCTGCAGGGAGAGCGCGGTGCCGACGTAGCCGTCCTTGGCCGAGGCGAGGCTCCCCAGGGCTCCGGCGGCGAAGAGCTGCTGGCCCCATTCGAGCGGCACCTGGAAGAAGAGGGTCTCGCCCGGCCGGATGGAATCCCGCCACTGTCCTTGGGACAGCTCGGCCGCGTCGTGGAAGCCGGTGCCGCCGTGGACCTGGCGCGGGGTGTCGGTGGGCGGGGCGGGCGACGCGGAGGGCCAGCCGGAGGGGGCACTGCTCGGCCCGGTTCCGCTGCGGACGGACTCGGTCGTGTAGCGCAGGTCCAGTGCCCAGTCGGCGGGCGTGGAGGCCGCGTCGCCCTCGCGCTCGACCACCATGTAGTAGGTGCCCGGTTCCTGACAGGTCGACAGGCTCTTGCGCAGGGCACGGTAGGCGGACGCGGCGATGGGGTGCGGATACTGCGCGGAACCGATCGAACGCCGCTGGGAGTCGCAGTCGTCGCCGTCCGCGTCCTGGATGGACACCTTGACGGAGTCACCGTAGGCGAGCTTCGCGCCGGTCGGACCGGGCAGGGCCACCACTGACGCGTAGGCATCCTTCACCCCGTCCAGAACCAGCTGAAAATAGAGCTTGCCACCGGGCTTGATGACCGATCTATAGGCGGTGTCGGCGCGCAGAACGGGTCCCTCGGTGTTGCGCGCACCCCCCGCCACGTCCCGTACGCCCTCGGGAAACCGGTACGAGGGGGTCGGTCCGGCCGCCTGCGCGGGACCCGGTGTCGCCAGGAGCGCGCCCAGCGCGGCGGCCGCCGCCCCGATCCTTCGTGCCGTCGTCCCAACCCTGCCGTGCCTCGTCCTCACTTCGCCCCGCCCCACCTTTGCCCTCGCAAGTCAACTATTCGCTCACGTGAACTCACCGGCGCCCGGGGCCGCCCCCGGGACAGCACGAAGCCCCGGCCACCTCAGTGGCCGGGGCTTCGCAACCGGGTCTTTCGGTCTCACACACCCGAACCTGCGGGCACGGAGTCGGTCGCCTCCGTCCACAGATCCTGCTCGGCGCGATCCGCCTGGATCTGGCGGTACACGAGGAGCCCGCCGATGGCGGCCAGTGCGACCAGGAGGAGCTTCTTCACCGCGCGACCTCGTCTTTCCTTGACGTAAGGGACCTCTGCCGCCCGACTATACACACCGATCGATATCAATCGGTGATGCTCCATCCGTGTGTAGTTCATCGGAAGATCCGCCGATACGGTGCGTCGCTCCTCGCTTCGCCCGACCCTCCCGCACATCATCGGATACAACGCAATTCGGGCAACCCAACAGCACGTACTGCTTACGGAAGAAGCGAGGAAGTCATGGCTACGAGCAAGATCACGACCTGGTGGACCGCACTCATCGGCGCGCTCGTCGCCCTCCTCGCCGCGCTCGGCCTGGCCGGCCAGGCCACGGCCGCCGCGCCCACGGCTTCCGTACCGCAGCACGACACGACGTACAACCGCAGCGAACCGGCCACCTCCGTTGCGCCGAGCGTGCAATGGGCCCTTCCCGCCGCGTCGGCCCTGCCGCCCACGATGAAGCAGCGCATCCGCGCCGAGGCCCACGGCTCCTCGCCCTCCTCCCGGCACCGCGCCGACGTACGGGACGCGGACGACCAGGCGACCGGCGCCGACGGCGCGGCCGAGGACCCGACACAGGACCCGGCCGAGGCCCATTCCCCCTGACCCACTCCCGCTCTGCCCGAGCTGCGAGCCCGGCAACTCCCCCGAGTTGCCGGGCTCTTCGGCGTCCCGGGACGCCTCGCACAGTTTTCCCTGGCCCCGGTGGAGCCCGGGAAGCCCGGAGGTCCGGGCACCCCGGAGCCCCGCCTTCCAGGAACCCGGAGGTCCGATCACCCCGGAGCCCTGCCTTCCAGGAGCCCGGAGGACCGGGCACCCCGGAGCCCGGAGGACTGGGCACCCCCGGAGCCCGGAGGACTGGGCACCCCCGGAGCCCGGAGGACTGGGCACCCCCGAGCCCGACCGTCCAGGAGCCGTGGCCCCGAAGCCGGGAGCCGGGCTCCCCGGAGTCGGCCGGTCGGCCCCTCAGCCACGCCCCGCACCCGCCGCTCCCGAGCGCACCCCGCACCTCGCAAGTCACGCACGCACCCCACCGGGGACGGCCCACATCACCGGAGACGCCGAAGACCCCCGGGCTTTCGCCTCGGGGGTCTTCGTCACTGTGGGGCTAACAGGATTTGAACCTGTGGCCTCATCCTTATCAGGTCGATCATTTACGCCTAGTGCGGCTGGACCGCAGCGCCCGGAACGTGTCAGAACGGCGGTGTGGACACGCCTTGGTCCGTCGTCGTTCGGTGCTGTTGGTGTCAGGCGCTGATGTCATGGATTGAGGCCTACTTGACAGCCATCATTCCGGAGGGGTCCATCCACCGTCGGCGTGCTGCGGATGGCTACCCCCATCATTCGGCGCTGAGGTGTGATCAGTGATCTCGATCTGTTCAGGGCTGCGGATCAGCACTGTGAGCACTCGCTGATTGTCTGGCCCATAGATGGTGATCGACTGAGGTCGGTTGGTCTCATGCCTCCGCAGCCGATCTTTAGCCCAGCTGATCACTCTGCCTAGGGTCTGCTCCGCGAGCGCGTTGACCGCATACCCAGTCAAACCTTCGAGCGCCTTGGTACCCAGGTAGATACCCAGTACCTCGTACCAGGTGACTCCCCGCTTCCCTGGATCAGGCGGCCGGTAGTCGAGGTGGCATTCGATGCTTAGGGCCTGAAGATCATCGGCGAGATTTGCAAGCGAGCGTCTGCGGTCTTCATGGAGGATCTCGGTACCGCCGACGCGAAAAGTTGCTGTGGGCATATCGGCCTCTCTACCTACCGGCGCATCTGTACAGTCTCGCCCCTTAAGCCGGGCTGTGATGGCCTTTTGCTCAGCCCACAACCTTCCCCAGCTCCCATCCCGTCTGCCGTCGACCCACACTCCGTGGAGCGGGCGTGGTTCAGGGCGTCAAGGTGGAGCGCGCCGCTGTACGAACGACCTTGACGCCCTGGGCCGCGTCTGCTCGGCTCTGCCTGGGTCGATGGCGGACGGGATGGGAGCCCACCACGCACGCCACACTCGGCCGGCACTCGGCAACGGCGCCCCCTCCATCCCGGAGTCGGCCGATCCCCCGCCGGAGGCATCGCCTGGACCGGTGGCTTGCCCCCGGGGGCTCTACTCAGGGCCGGAACTTGCTTGCGGCCCCAGGGACCGGCCCCTGCGCCGAAGGCGTGTGGGGGCCGGTCCAAGGGGCCAGCCCGCGCCGTGCGCGGGCCCTTGATGAGGTAGAGAAACCTGTAACGGATCAGGCTCCAGAGAGAAGGAGTGCTAGTAGCTCTGGTCGGCGAGCAGCGCGTCTGAGATGGAGCGCATGTCGTCCGTGATCGCGTTTGCCCTCAGTTCAGCGAAGGCTTCAGCTTTGTGGAGCTTGTTGGCGTAGCCGATGACAGTGGCGCCAGCAGCATGGGCAGCCTGGATGTCAGTGACGGAATCACCGATGAGCGTGCAGGCTGTCACGTCAACGTGCAACAGCTCGGCCGCCTGGATCAAAGGGTGCGGGTTCGGCTTCATCAAGTGTGGCTGCTCGGTCGGTCGCCCCACGATGTCCATCACGTAATCACTCAGCTCGTGCAATGCCAGGAACTCCCGCACACACTCGGCAGAGTTGTTACTCACCACCGCGACGGGCTTTCCTACCTCACGCGTCGCTGCAAGCATGTCGACCGACCCGGAAGTTGGCTTGCCAGCCAGAGCCACCGCTCGTACCTCGGCAGCCGTAAGCGCTCGTTCGACTTCCTGCCCGAGGGCCGAGTCCGCCTCATGCACGATGCGCAGCACCTCGATCGGATCGTCCGTGGCGGCTGCCTTGGCTCCGAGCCCTTCGTCCCTGGTACCTACGAGCTGAGCCAGCTCTCTTGCTACCTTCGAGGCAGGCAACCCCGCGAACACGTCGCAGACAGGGCCATCGAAATCCAAGAGGACAGCTCGGGCCTCGGCCAAGGTCCCAGCCAGCGCATCAGTGCGCATCGAGATCGAAGTCCCTTCCGATGGTGTCCCAGACGCTGTCGAACCACATTCGAGCCTGCTGTACCTGCTGGGCTCCACCGGAGGACTCTCCGTCATTGATGGAGTGATGGAAGAGCGTCGTGTCTTTGCCGACCAGGTCGTAGATCTCGATCGTCTCGCCCTGAGCGACAACCTTGTTCGCCTTGATCGGGTAGTACCCGAAGAAGGCATCCTCGTTGTTGATGATGTAGAGCTTGAAGAACTGCGTGCCGCTGTGGACGCGCACGTCGACTCTCGTCTCGGTCACCAATCCGAGGTGACCAAGCTCAGCGATGGCGTCCCGAATGCTCCGCGTGTAGCCGACCATGATGTCGTGCATCCGGTCGCGCAGCCGCTTGTCATCCGCGCCATCCTTCAGTCGGACCGGTGCAGCCTGCGGTACGGCCATGTCCGGAACGAGTATCCGCATGGTGATGCTCGATGGAGTCAGCCTGCCGACACGGATCTTGTCGAGCGGTTCTTGCAGGGCACCGTGCAGCGTCTCGCTGGAGAACCCGGCGAAGTCAATGGTGACGGCACTCTTCGAGAAGGCCTGCTCAACGTACGGGCGCAGTCCCGCCGGCCGTTCGGTCCGGTTGCGTACGTAGACCCCGCTGCCCTTGCGGGACACGACGAGGCCTTCATCTTCAAGGTCCCGTAGCGCGCGTTGGATGGTCGCCCGCGCGAAGCCGTACAGCTCGGTCAGTTCCTTATGCGAGGGGATTTTCTCCCCAGGCCCGAGCCTCCTTGTCCGAATTGCCGCGCCCAAGTTGCTCGCTACCTGCTCGAAGGGCGGGCGCTCGTCGTCTGGGTCCAAGGGCTCGGGAACGAAGGTCATGGCTTGAGGATATTCGATGGAACGAGCGGATAGCTAGCCAAGTCGGTCAGGCTGTTGACATGGCTAGCCAGGTTCCTTACTTTAGAGATGTGACCAACCAGGCTAGCCAAGTTGTCATCTGTCCCGGGACGGCGTTCCTACCGCCAAGCAGACGCGCCGCCCCTCTACCTCAAGGGAGATCGCATGTTCGGCAGGTCGAAGAGTTCTGGTGAGTCGGGTGGACCGGCCCGCGCTGTGAAGAACGACGAGAAGACCACGTCGTCTGACGTGCGGAGTTGGACGCCTCGGCGTGACTGGCACAACCCGAGCGGGAAGTACGAGACGCGTTGCGATGCGGACGGCTACAGCCTCGAGGGCCTGCCCCGCAGGAAGGACGCGGAAGCGTTCGCCGAGATCCACAACGCCGAGCGGCACAGCCGCTGACCTGATCTCAGTCCAGCCGGGGGCGGCGTTCCTACCGCCAAGCAGACACGCCGCCCCCTCTACCCCTTGAAGGGGAGCCTCCATCATGCCTGCCTCTGCCGTACCCGTGTCGGTCGTCGGCTTACCTTCCGCCAAGCGGGAGCGGATTGTGGTCCGCTCGTCGCGCGGTTGTCCGTCGTGTGGCGAATGGACCTGCGCCGACCCGGATGACTGCCTGCACCTGCTGATGTCCCTCCCGTGGGGTGACTGCGACTTCTGCGCTGGCTCCGGATGGGGCGGAGAGGACACTCCGTCGATCTTCTGCGAGTGGTGCGCCGGTTCAGGCCTGCAAGAGTTCACGCTCGGCGACACCCCGCCGCTCTGCACTCGTGCCGCTGAGCGGCTGGCAGCACACATCGACCGCCTGCGGGCCCTGACGGCGGTGGCCGCGTGAGCTACTTCGAGGACCCCCTGCACGCGGCCGAAGCCGCCGACGAAGACCGCACCCGCGCGATCGCCACGTACCTGGACCGGCACGATGTCCGGCCGCACACCGAGTTCTTCACCGTGGTGGATGACGCGATCTACGCGGAGGACTGGGCCAAGCTTCGCGGCCAGTACCCGCCCCTCGGACACGACTACCCGAGGGAGGACGACGCGTGACGGTCTTCCCCGTCGCCCCTGAGGCCGTGGCCGGTGTCGCGGCCTCGATGGGCACCGACCCGATCACCCTCGCCGATCTCCTGCGCGTCGCGAACTCGCCCGGCTTCGACCGCTGGCAGGAACAAGTCCGGCGTACCGGCGGCTGCTCGCACCCGATTCGCCTCCAGGGCCAGACCGTAACCCGAGACCGTGCCAGCGGGGACGTCCTGTACTCGTACTCCACTGCGGACGAGCCCGGCGGCACGCTCCGCATCGCGTGCGGTAACCGCCGTGCCTCGCGCTGCCCCTCCTGCGCCTGGACCTACGCGGGGGATGTCTATCACCTGATCCGGGCCGGGATCACCGGCGACTCCCGCATGGGTATCCCCGGCGAGATCCGTTACCACCCCGGCGTGTTCGCGACCCTGACCGCGCCTTCGTTCGGTCCGGTCCACAACCGGCCCGACACCGGCCGCTGCCGCTGCGGTGCCCAACACCCCGATGATGATCCGGCGTTGGGTACGGCCCTTCACCCGGAGCGGTACGACTACGCGGGGGCGGTGCTGTGGAACAACCACGCCGGGGACCTGTGGCGCCGCTTCACCATCTACCTGCGCCGTGAAGTCGCCGCCCGCGTGGGCCTGACCCAGACCGCTCTCAAAGAGGCCTGCAGGATCTCCTTCGGCAAGGTCGCAGAGTTCCAGAAGCGCGGGGCCGTGCACTTCCACGCCGTGGTGCGCCTCGACGGACCCGACGGGCCCGACTCCCCGCCCCCGGCCTGGGCGACCATCGCGCTCCTGGACGCTGCCATCAAGGCCGCTGCCGCTCGGGTCGCCGTGCCGGTCGAGGCTAAAGGCGACTTCGCCGCCCGGGTTCTGCGCTGGGGCTCGCAAGTCGATGTCCAGGCGATCGGCGGGTTGGCCGGCGTCGAGCTGACGGATCAGGCCGTGGCGTCATACGTCGCGAAGTACGCCACGAAAGCCGCTGAGGCTACCGAGACGGTGGACCGGCGGATCGGGGAGTTCTGCGAACTCGACAAGCTGCGGCTGCCCGCCCATACCCGCCGGTTGATCGAAGCCTGCTGGCTCCTCGATGACGCCTACCCGGAGCGGATGTTGGCGCGCTGGGCTCACATGCTCGGCTTCCGGGGCCACTTCATGACCAAATCCCGGGCCTACTCCTCGACGCTGACCGAACGGCGTCAGGTCCGGGCCGACTACCGGGCCCGGCAGGAACGCCGTGAGCGCGGGCTTCCCGAAGATCTCGACGACGCGGAGTGCTCCACGCTGACGCTCGCCCACTGGACCTACGCCGGACAAGGCCACACCCCCGGCGAATCCTGGCTCGCCGCATCCATCGCCCGGGAGCTCCAGGCCAACCGCGACACCGCACGCGAAGCACTCGCAGACCTGCCCGACATCGACGACAGGGAGGTGGGGGCATGAGTGACGACTTCCTGACCGTGCCCGACGTGATGGGCAAGCTCAAGGTCGGCCGGACGGCTGTCTATAACTTGATCCGCACAAAGCGGCTTCCGTCGATCAAGGTCGGTAGCAGCCGCCGTATCTCGCTGGATGGCTACCGGGCCTACGTCGCTTCGCGGCTTGAGTTCGAGGAGGCGGCCTGATGGCGAAGCGTCGCCCCAACGGCGGGGGCACCATCACTAAGCGTGCGGACGGCCGGTACCAGGGGGCCGCGTACGTCACCAACACAGAGGGCCATCGGGTCCGGAAGTACGTCTACGGCAAGACGTACGACGAGACCGCCGAGAAGCTGGGCAAGCTCCAGGACCAAGAGCGCAACGGCGTTCCGGTGCCCTCGCGCGCGTGGACGCTCGGGGAGTGGCTGAGCTACTGGCTTGAGCACATTGTGCGGGAGAACCTGGAGTTCAACACGTACGCCAAGTACGAGTCGAAGGTTCGGCTGTACGTGGTGCCGCACTTGGGCAAGAAGCCGTTGCCCAAGCTCACCGCTGCTCAGGTCCGCTCGCTCATGGCAGCTCTGAAGAGTGATCAGGTTCCGGCTGCAACGCGGTTCGAGGTGCTGCGGGTCCTGCGGAACGCTCTCAACCGAGCGATCAAAGAGGAGATCCTGACCCGCAACGTCGCGCTCCTGGTCGACATGCCGAAGGTCAGCAAGGGTGATGCCAAGCCGTGGAACGCCCGGGAAGCGGTCAGCTTCCTGCACTCGGTCCGGGCTCACCGGCTCTACGCGGCTTGCGTCCTGGTGCTCGTTCTCGGGCTGCGCCGAAGTGAGGTCCTGGGGCTGCGCTGGCAGGACATCGACTTTGAGGGCCGCCAGTTCACGCCGGTTAAGCAGGTGCAACGCGAGCGCGGGCAGCTCGTTCTGAAGGACCTCAAGACCGAGTCGTCTCAGGCCGTGCTGCCCCTTCCCGAGCTGTGCGCGCGGGCCCTCGAAGAGCGCCGGTACCTGCAAGACCTGGAACGGAAGATCGCGGGTGAGCACTGGGAGCAGGGCCCCGGGGCTGATCTGATCTTCTCGGAACGGCATGGCGGCCCGATCGAGCCCCGCGGCTTCTCCCGCTCCTTCGCTGCCCTCATCAAGCGGGCCGGCGTCCGCACCATCACGGTTCGGCTGGCTCGGCATACGTGCGGGACGCTGCTGGCGTTCCTGAAGGTGCATCCCAAGGTCGCCCAGACGATCCTTCGGCACAGTCAGATCAGCATGACCATGGACGTGTACACCCATGTGGTGGGCAGTGATCAGCGCGAGGCTACGGATCTGCTGGCCGAGCTGCTGGAAGATCCACTCATCGGCTGATGTCAGCCGGAGATGTCAAAGACCCCCAACCATGATCGGTTGGGGGTCTTTGTACTGGTGGGGCTAACAGGATTTGAACCTGTGGCCTCATCCTTATCAGGGATGCGCTCTAACCAACTGAGCTATAGCCCCGCCGCGCTTTGCGGGATGTCCCGCGCGCCGACCTCTGAAGATTAGCGCACGGGACGGCCAGTCCCAAAATCGATACCCGAGCGGCCGTGAACTGCGGCTACTCGTCCTCGGCGAGCGTGAGCTCGACACCGCCCACAAAGCCCGCCGAGAGGTTGTAGATGAACGCCCCCAGCGTCGCGAGCGCCGTGGCGAGCACCACGTCGATCACCGCGATGACCGAGGTGAAGAGCAGCACCCGCGGCAGCGACAGGAACGACTGGAGGTCGAAGCCGTTGGACTCGTTCGAGCCGGTGGCCTCGCTGATCGTGCCGCCGACCGTGGAGAACACGCCCATGGCGTCCATGACCATCCACAGCACCGCCGCCGCGATGACCGTGCAGATACCGAGCGCGATGGACAGCAGGAAGCTGACCTTCATCACCGACCACGGGTCGGCCTTGGCCACCCGCAGCCGTGCCTTGCGCGTACGGGGCGCCGTACGTGCCCCGGTGCGCGGTCGGCGCACGCCCTCGGCGCCGCGCTGCGGCGCCGGGTAGGCCTGCGGCGGGTGGTAGGGCTGCTGACCGCCGTGCGCCGGCTTCTCGCGCTCGCCGGGCAGGGCCCCGCTCTCATACTCCGCGCGGCCCTGTGGGCCCCGGGTTTCCGTCACCGTTACCCCCTGGGAGTCCGCGGCAGGGCCACGGGCACCGTTCGCTCCGGAAGCGGCCGCTCCGGCGCCCGTGGCTCCACTCACGCTTTACTCCTCGTGCTCCCCGGCCGAAGGCTGGACGCCCTCGGCAGCAGCCTCGGCAGTAGCGCCCTCGGCGTCGTCGGCCCCGTCGACCTCTACGGCCTCGCTGCCCGCCTCGGCGTTACGGGCGATGCCGACCACGGCATCGCGCTTGCCCAGGTTGATCAGTTGGACGCCCATGGTGTCACGGCCCGTCTCCCTGACCTCGTTGACTCGCGTACGAATCACACCGCCGCCGAGAGTGATGGCGAGGATTTCGTCCGTTTCCTCGACCACCAGCGCGCCGACCAGCGAGCCGCGGTCCTCCACGATCTTGGCGGCCTTGATGCCGAGGCCGCCGCGACCCTGGACGCGGTACTCGTCGACGGGGGTGCGCTTCGCGTACCCGCCATCGGTTGCGGTGAAGACGAACGTACCGGGCCGGACGACATTCATCGAGAGCAGTTCGTCTCCCTCACGGAAACTCATGCCCTTGACGCCGGACGTGGCGCGCCCCATGGGGCGCAGCGCGTCGTCGGTCGCCGTGAAGCGGATGGACTGCGCCTTCTTGCTGACGAGGAGCAGATCGTCGTCCGCCGACACCAGCTCCGCGCCGATCAGTTCGTCATCCCCGCCGTCCGCGGTCTCCCGCAGATTGATGGCGATGACACCACCCGAACGGGGCGAGTCGTAGTCCTTGAGCGACGTCTTCTTCACCAGGCCGGCCTTCGTGGCCAGGATCAGATAGGGCGCCGCGTCGTAGTCGCGGATCGCGAGGATCTGGGCGATCTTCTCGTCCGGCTGGAAGGCCAGCAGGTTCGCGACGTGCTGGCCGCGCGCGTCACGGCCGGCGTCCGGCAGCTCGTACGCCTTGGCCCGGTAGACCCGGCCCTTGTTGGTGAAGAACAGCAGCCAGTGGTGCGTGGTGGAGACGAAGAAGTGGTCGACGATGTCGTCCTGCTTCAGCTTGGTGCCCCGCACGCCCTTGCCGCCGCGCTTCTGCGAGCGGTAGTCCTCGGTCTTGGTCCGCTTGACGTAGCCGCCGTTGGTGATGGTGACGACGATGTCCTCTTCGGCGATCAGGTCCTCGATGGACATGTCGCCGTCGAACGGCACCAGGGCCGAGCGGCGGTCGTCGCCGAACTTGTCGACGATCGCGGCCAGTTCGTCGCTGACGATCCCGCGCTGCTTCTCGGGCGAGGCGAGGATCGCGTTGTACTCGTTGATCTTCGCCTGGAGCTCGTCGTGCTCGGCGACGATCTTCTGGCGCTCCAGGGCGGCGAGCCGGCGCAGCTGCATCTCGAGGATGGCGTTGGCCTGGATCTCGTCGATGGACAGCAGGCCCATCAGGCCCTCGCGCGCCACGTCGACCGTGTCACTGCGCCGGATGAGCGCGATGACCTCGTCGATCGCGTCCAGCGCCTTGAGCAGGCCGCGCAGGATGTGGGCCCGCTCCTCGGCCTTGCGCAGCCGGAACTTGGTACGCCGGACGATGACCTCGATCTGGTGCGTCACCCAGTGGCGGATGAACGCGTCGATCGAGAGCGTGCGCGGCACGCCGTCGACCAGCGCCAGCATGTTGGCGCCGAAGTTGGTCTGCAGATCGGTGTGCTTGTACAGGTTGTTCAGGACGACCTTGGCGACCGCGTCCCGCTTCAGGACGATGACCAGGCGCTGGCCGGTGCGCGAGGAGGTCTCGTCGCGGACGTCCGCGATGCCGCCGACCTTGCCGTCCTTGACCAGGTCGGCGATCTTCTGCGCGAGGTTGTCCGGGTTGGTCTGGTAGGGCAGCTCCGTGACCACCAGGCACTGGCGGTTCTGGATCTCCTCGACCGCGACGACCGCGCGCATCGTGATGGAGCCGCGCCCGGTGCGGTAGGCCTCCTCGATCCCCTTGCGGCCCACGACCAGCGCGCCGGTGGGGAAGTCGGGGCCCTTGATGCGCTCCATCAGCGCGTCCAGGAGCTCCTCGTGCGAGGCCTCCGGGTTCGCCAGGTACCACTGGGCGCCTTCGGCGACCTCGCGCAGGTTGTGCGGCGGGATGTTGGTCGCCATGCCGACCGCGATGCCGGCCGAGCCGTTGACCAGGAGGTTCGGGAAGCGCGCCGGCAGGACCGTCGGCTCCTGGTTGCGGCCGTCGTAGTTGTCCGTGAAGTCGACGGTCTCCTCGTCGATGTCCCGGACCATCTCCATGGCCAGCGGCATCAGCTTGCACTCGGTGTACCGCATGGCGGCGGCCGGGTCGTTGCCCGGGGAACCGAAGTTGCCGTTGGAGTCCACCAGCGGCATGCGCATCGACCAGTGCTGGGCGAGGCGCACGAGGGCGTCGTAGATCGAGGAGTCGCCGTGCGGGTGGTAGGTACCCATGACGTCACCGACGACGCGGGCACACTTGTAGAAGCCCTTCTCGGGCCGGTACCCGCCGTCGTACATGGCGTACAGGACGCGGCGGTGGACGGGCTTCAGGCCGTCCCGTACGTCCGGCAGCGCACGCGAGACGATGACGGACATCGCGTAGTCGAGGTAGGAGCGCTGCATCTCCGTCTCGAGCCCGACGGGCTCGATGCGCAGGGCGAGGGCTTCCTCCGCGGCGGCCTCGGCCGCCGCGGCTTCAGTGGGCGTAGGAGTGTTCTCGTCGGCCATTGCTGGTTCTCAAGTCCTTTCGAAGCGGTCAGCGACAGACCGAGTCAGATGTCGAGGAAGCGGACGTCCCGCGCGTTGCGCTGGATGAAGGAGCGCCGGGCTTCGACGTCCTCACCCATCAGCACCGAGAACAGGTCGTCGGCCTGGGCCGCGTCGTCCAGGGTGACCTGGCCGAGCACGCGGTGCTCGACGTCCATGGTCGTGATGCGCAGCTCCTCGGCGTTCATCTCGCCAAGACCCTTGAAGCGCTGGATCGAGTCCTCGCGGATCCGCTTGCCGTTCTGCTTGCCGAGCTCCACGAGCGCATCGCGCTCACGGTCCGAGTACGCGTACTCGAAGTCGTCCCGGCCCCACTTGATCTTGTACAGCGGGGGACGCGACAGGTACACGTGCCCGGCCTCGACCAGCGGCCGCATGAAGCGGAACAGGAAGGTCAGCAGCAGGGTGTTGATGTGCTGGCCGTCGACGTCGGCGTCCGCCATCAGGATGATCTTGTGATAGCGGAGCTTCTCGATGTCGAAGTCCTCGTGGACCCCGGTACCGAACGCCGAGATCAGGGCCTGGACCTCGGTGTTCTGCAGGATCTTGTCGATCCGCGCCTTCTCGACGTTCAGGATCTTGCCTCGGATGGGCAGGATCGCCTGGTACATCGGGTTGCGGCCGGACTTCGCCGAACCACCGGCGGAGTCACCCTCGACGATGAAGATCTCGCACTTGGTGGGGTCGTTGGACTGGCAGTCCGAGAGCTTGCCGGGCAGTGACGCCGACTCCAGCAGCCCCTTGCGACGCGTCAGGTCACGCGCCTTGCGGGCGGCGACGCGGGCCGTCTGCGCCTGGATCGACTTGCGGATGATGTCCGCGGCCTCGACGGGGTTGCGGTCGAACCAGTCGGTGAGGTGCTCGTGCACCACCTTCTGGACGAACGTCTTCGCCTCGGTGTTGCCCAGCTTGGTCTTGGTCTGGCCCTCGAACTGCGGCTCGCCCAGCTTGACGGAGATGATCGCCGTCAGACCCTCGCGGATATCCTCGCCCGAGAGGTTGTCGTCCTTCTCGCGCAGCAGCTTCTTGTCCCGGGCGTACCGGTTGACCAGGCCCGTGAGCGCGGCGCGGAATCCCTCCTCATGCGTACCCCCCTCATGCGTGTGGATGGTGTTCGCAAAGGAGTAAACGCCCTCGCTGTACTGAGAGTTCCACTGCATCGCGATCTCGGCCGAGAGGAGGCGCTCCTTGTCCTCGGCCTCGATGTCGATCACGGTCGGGTGGATCAGCTCGCCCTTGCGCGAGTTGAGGTACTTCACGAAGTCGACGATGCCGCCCTCGTAGTAGTACGTCACCGTGAGGGGCTGCTGCTCCTCGCCCTCCTCCGCGGAGTCCGCGCCCGAGACCGCCTTGGCCGACTCGCGCTCGTCGGTGAGCGTCAGGGTCAGGCCCTTGTTGAGGAAGGCCATCTCCTGGAAGCGCCGCGACAGCGTCTCGAAGGAGTACTCGGTCGTCTCGAAGATGTCGCCGTCGGCCCAGAAGGTGACCGACGTGCCCGTGTCCTCGACGGCCTCGTTGCGGGCCAGGGGAGCCGTCGGGACGCCGAGCTTGTAGTCCTGGGTCCAGCGGTAGCCCTCGGTCCTGACGTCGACCGCGACCTTCGAGGACAGTGCGTTCACGACGGACACACCGACACCGTGCAGACCGCCGGAGACGGCGTAACCGCCGCCGCCGAACTTGCCGCCCGCGTGCAGGACGGTGAGGACGACCTCGACGGCGGGCTTCCCCTCGGAGGGGATGATGCCCACGGGAATGCCACGGCCGTTGTCGATCACTCGTACGCCGCCGTCCGCGAGGATGGTGACGTCGATCGTGTCCGCGTGTCCGGCCAGAGCCTCGTCGACGGAGTTGTCGACCACCTCGTACACGAGGTGATGAAGACCACGCTCACCGGTCGAGCCGATGTACATGCCGGGTCGCTTGCGGACCGCGTCCAGACCTTCGAGGACGGTAATCGCGCTGGCGTCGTACGAGGCGGTGACCTCGCCGTTCTCGCCGACGGCAGTGGACGGGGTGTTCTCGTTGGGGTTGCCGGAATCGGCCACGAAGCGCCCTTTCTGGCACAGCACAAGCCTTCCCCTGTAAAGGCCAAGGGCGGCTGCGTCGTTCAGCGATGGTCGGCGCCGGGCGCTGCCTCGGGGGCAAGCGTCCGGCCGCGTCTTTCGGTGGGTCCCGCGAGGACGGCGGGATTATTGACCAGTCTACCGGTAGCGCCGACATGAATGGGGGTTTGCCGGTACCTGAGTCCGCATGTGCCGCCCTAGGCGGGCGCCTTCCGACTCCCCATATCCGGGGAGGGGCCCCAAGAGCCTCACACGGGCATTCAGCGCTTCGGCCTGTCAACCTCCGACTACGGTGAGGGACACCTCGTACCCCACACCCGTCACCGGAGCCCTCTGGAGCCTCGTTTTCGCACGTCACAAGGGGTACGTACGGGGGCCGCGCAGAGGCGTCCCGGCCGGGACGCCGGCTCAGCCGTAGGTGTCGCCGGGCCCGGTGCTCCCGGGGGCGCGCAGCTTGCCGTAGCGCTGCGGCGGGCCGCTCGGGCCATAGACCTTGATCAGCCGGACCGTGCCGTGGCCGAGGTCGGCGTTGATGCGCGCCACCAGCTGGGGCGCGAGCAGCCGCAGCTGGGTCGCCCAGGACGTCGAGTCGCAGCGCACGACGAGGACCTTGTCCTCCTTGTCGTACGGACCCGGCACGGTGTGGTTGGCGAGTTCCTCTCCGACGATCTCCGGCCAGCGGCCGAGCACCCCGGCCACCGCCGTCGGCGTCTCCCAGCCGCTCTCGCTGATCAGCCGGTTGATGGCGGCGCCGAGCGGCAGCGGATCGCGCCCGTCCGCACGCGCCCCGGAACGGAGCCCGCCGCCCCTGCGCGCCTGGTGCCGCTGCTGCGCCGCCTCGCCGCGCGCCCTGGCCTGCTCCCTGGCCGTGCGCAGCGCGACCCGCGCCAGGTCGATGCCGGACGCCTCCGGCACCTTCGGCTGCTCGGCCCCCGGTGACGCCTCGCTCATACCCGTGCCACCTCGCCCGCCGCGACCTCGTACCGGACGCCCGCGAGGATTCCCGGCACGTCGTCGTCCACCGCGGCCGTCACCAGCACCTGCTCGCCCGGGGCGACCAGCTCCGCGAGGCGGTCGCGCCGCTTGGCATCCAGCTCCGCGAAGACGTCGTCGAGTACCAGGACCGGCTCATTGCCCTCGGCACGCAGCAGGTCGTACGAGGCGAGGCGCAGCGCGAGCGCGTACGACCAGGACTCGCCGTGGCTCGCGTATCCCTTGGCGGGCAGCTCGCCGAGGCGGAGCAGCAGGTCGTCGCGGTGCGGCCCGGCCAGCGTCACCCCGCGTTCGATCTCCTGCTTGCGCACGTCCGCGAAGGCCGCGATGAGCTGCTCGTACAGCTCCTCGCGGGTGTGCCCGGTGCCGGGCGCGGACGGCTTGTACTCCAGGGCCAACGGGCCGCCGCCCGGGGCGAGTTGCTCGTACGCCTTGTCGGCGAGCGGCTGCAGTGCGGCGATCAGGTCGAGGCGCTGGGCGAGAAGCTCGGCGCCGGCCTGGGCCAGGTGCTGGTCCCATACGTCGAGCGTGGACAGGTCCATGCCACGGCCGCCGTGCCGGCGGGCCATCGCGGCGGACTTCAGGAGGGTGTTGCGCTGCTTGAGGACGCGCTCGTAGTCGGACCGTACGGCCGCCATCCGGGGCGAGCGCGCGGTGATCAGCTCGTCGAGGAAGCGGCGCCGCTCGCCCGGGTCGCCCTTGACCAGCGCGAGGTCCTCGGGCGCGAACAGGACGGTCCGCACGATCCCCAGTACATCGCGGGGTCTGACCTGCGAGGACCTGTTGATACGGGCTCGGTTGGCGCGGCCCGGGTTCAGCTCCAGCTCGATCAGCTGGGAGCGCTCGCCCTGGGTGACGGCCGCGCGGATCACGGCCCGCTCGGCACCCATGCGCACCAGCGGCGCGTCCGAGGAGACCCGGTGGCTGCCGAGCGAGGCGAGGTAGCCGACGGCCTCGACCAGATTGGTCTTGCCCTGGCCGTTGGCACCCACGAAAGCGGTGACGCCCGGGTCGAGCGGAACCTCGACCCGGGCGTACGAGCGGAAGTCGGCCAGCGAGAGATGGGTGACGTGCATGGTGTCGCCGACCTCCCCCGGCTTACCTACTGCTCTTTACGGCTACTTGGACTCGACCGCGTGGCCGCCGAACTGGTTGCGCAGCGCGGCGATCATCTTCATCTGCGGGGAGTCGTCCTGACGGGACGCGAAGCGGGCGAACAGCGACGCGGTGATCGCGGGCAGCGGGACGGCGTTGTCGATGGCCGCCTCCACCGTCCACCGGCCCTCGCCGGAGTCCTGCGCGAAGCCCTTGAGCTTGTCGAGGTGCTCGTCGTCGTCCAGGGCGTTGACCGCGAGGTCGAGCAGCCAGGAACGGATGACCGTGCCCTCCTGCCAGCTGCGGAACACCTCGCGGACGTCGGTGACGGAGTCCACCTTCTCCAGGAGCTCCCAGCCCTCGGCATAGGCCTGCATCATGGCGTACTCGATGCCGTTGTGGACCATCTTCGAGAAGTGGCCGGCGCCGACCTTGCCCGCGTGCACCGCGCCGAAGTCGCCCTCGGGCTTCAGCGCGTCGAAGACCGGCTGGACCTTGGCGATGTTCTCGGCGGTGCCGCCGTACATCAGCGCGTAGCCGTTCTCCAGGCCCCAGACGCCGCCGGAGACACCGCAGTCGACGAAGCCGATGTCCTTGATGCCCAGCTCGACGGCGTGCTTCTCGTCGTCCGTCCAGCGGGAGTTGCCGCCGTCCACGACGACGTCGCCGGGGGACAGGAGCTCGCCGAGCTCATCGATCGTGGACTGGGTCGCGGCACCGGCCGGGACCATCACCCACACCACGCGCGGGCCCTTGAGACTGTCCACAAGCTCCTTGAGGCTGTGGACATCAGCGACGTCCGGGTTGCGGTCGTAACCGATGACGGTGTGGCCTGCGCGGCGGATGCGCTCGCGCATGTTGCCGCCCATCTTGCCGAGGCCGACGAGACCGAGCTCCATCACATGATCCTTTGACGTTGTGGCGTTTCGTACCCGCGTCCGAGCCTACGCCGGGACCCTGGTACACACCTGCGGGGTCAGCCGCTCAGACGTACGCCCCGGGTGCCCGGGACGTACGTCCTCAAGCCACTCAGCCGGACAGGCGCACCGGCATGATCAGGTACTTGTACGCGTCGTCCGCCTCGGCGTCCAGGGCGGGCCTGCCGCTGAGCAGGGCCGGCTTGGTCGAGGTGGTGAAGGCCAGCTGGGCGACCGGCGAATCGATGGCGCTCAGGCCGTCGAGCAGGAAGGTCGGGTTGAAGGCGATCGAGATGTCGTCACCCTCCAGGTTGGCGTCGACCCTTTCCACAGCCTGTGCGTCGTCGCTGGAACCGGCCTCCAGGATGAGGACGCCCTGCTCGAAGCTGAGCCGCACCGGGGTGTTGCGCTCGGCCACCAGGGACACGCGCTTGACGGCCTCGACGAACGGCGCGGTCTCGATCACCGCGACCGAGTTGAACTCGGTGGGGAAAAGAGTCCGGTACTTCGGCAGGTCGCCCTCGAGAAGACGTGTGGTCGTGCGGCGGCCCGCGCCCTCGAAACCGATCAGACCCTCACCGGCACCGGAGCCCGACAGCGCCAGGGTGACCGTGTCGCCGCTCGTGAGCGCCTTGGCGGTGTCCAGGAGCGTCTTGGCGGGGACCAGGGCGACCGCGGAGGCGTCCGGGTTCTCCGGCTTCCACAGGAACTCGCGGACCGCGAAGCGGTAGCGGTCGGTGGAGGCGAGGGTGACCGTGTCGCCCTCGATCTCGATGCGCACACCGGTGAGCACGGGCAGGGTGTCGTCCCGGCCGGCCGCAATGGCCACCTGGGCGGCGGCCGAGGCGAAGACCTCACCGGGAACGGTGCCCGTGGCGGTCGGCATCTGCGGCAGCGCCGGGTACTCCTCCACAGGGAGCGTGTGGAGGGTGAAGCGGGAGGAGCCGCAGACCACGGTCGCCCGTACACCGTCTGTGGAAATCTCCACCGGCCGGTTGGGCAGGGCGCGGCAGATGTCGGCGAGCAGGCGGCCGGAGACGAGCACCGTGCCGTCCTCGTCGACCTCGGCGTCGACCGAGACCCTCGCCGAGACCTCGTAGTCGAAGCTGGAGAAGCTGAGCGCGCCGTCCTCCGCCTTCAGAAGAAGGCCCGCGAGTACGGGCGCGGGCGGACGGGCCGGGAGGCTGCGGGCCACCCAGGCCACCGCCTCCGCGAGTACATCGCGCTCCACCCGGATCTTCACCGGAACCGCCTCCTGCTGTTGCTGGCTCGCCCTGCTGGCTTTCGTCGTCGGCTGTATCGCCGGGGACCAGTCTGACGTACGCCGCTGACAGTCGGTGCGCGTCGGGGTCAAGTCGCGTCGAGCGGTGTCGGGAGCTCCGGCGGCCAGTTGTGCACAGGCCCCACTTCGAAACGGATTCCCAGCTAACTCTAAGTGGGAGTAGTAGTAGGGCCTGTGGAAACCGTGGATAACCCCGTTTTCGCAGGTCAAGCCCCGTTTTTTGTCCACTGCCCCTGTGGGTGGCACCGGTGGACAACTCGGGGTTTCTGTGGACGCCCGAAAGTTCTGCACATCCCGTGCACAGGACAGGGGTAGTTCTCCCCAGCCCTGTCCCCAGCTTTACCCCGGTTCCCCACAGCCCAACCCGTCTCCTTCGTGTGACGGCTTTCACTCGCCCCGGTGACCCCGGGCGTTTCGTTGCCGAACAGTGGACAGGGCTGTGGAGAAGCTGGGGACAACGGATCAAGACCTGTGGGCCGCCGGTGGAAAACTTCGCCCACAGGCTGTGGACAGAGGATTCGTCCACAAGCTGTGGAGCAGCGATGCCCACAAATCCACAGGCTGTTGACCTGGGGTGATGGAGTATCAGCCGTGGCGCCTGTGGAAGCAATCTGGACAACTTCGCGGTCCCCAGGGTGTGGATGGAAGAAAGTAGCCGGATCTGTGGAGAACGGCCTCTGACCAGCCGGTATTCGAACATCGGAGCCTCCGCCGGGGTCGTACACACGCTTCCTTCGCCGTCGTACGCGCGGATTTCGGCGCTCCGCGGAGCCCGCTTCGGGCCGCCGAGGCGCCCTCAGGAGGTTCCCCACAAGCCCGGATCGGGGCCACACATGCCGAAGGGCGCCCGGAGAATCGATCCCTGGGCGCCCTTCGGGGTGTCCGTGCCGGTGTGGTCAGCCGTTCTTGATGCGGTTGGTGAGCTCGGTGACCTGGTTGTAGATGGAGCGGCGCTCCGCCATCAGCGCGCGGATCTTGCGGTCGGCGTGCATCACCGTCGTGTGGTCGCGGCCACCGAACTGGGCCCCGATCTTGGGCAGCGAGAGATCGGTGAGTTCGCGGCACAGATACATCGCGATCTGGCGGGCCGTCACCAGGACGCGGCTGCGCGAGGATCCGCAGAGGTCCTCCACCGTCAGACCGAAGTAGTCGGCGGTCGCCGCCATGATGGCGCTCGCGGTGATCTCCGGGGCCGCGTCCTCGCCGCCGGGAATCAGGTCCTTGAGGACGATCTCGGTGAGCCCCAGGTCGACCGGCTGCCGGTTCAGCGAGGCGAACGCCGTCACCCGGATCAGCGCGCCCTCCAGCTCACGGATGTTCCGCGAGATGCGGGACGCGATGAACTCCAGTACCTCCGGCGGGGCGTTGAGCTGCTCCTGCACCGCCTTCTTGCGGAGGATCGCGATGCGCGTCTCCAGTTCGGGCGGCTGCACATCGGTGGTCAGACCCCACTCGAAGCGGTTGCGCAGCCGGTCCTCCAGGGTCATCAGCTGCTTGGGCGGCCGGTCCGAGGACAACACGATCTGCTTGTTGGCGTTGTGCAGGGTGTTGAAGGTGTGGAAGAACTCCTCCTGCGTCGACTCCTTGCTCGCCAGGAACTGGATGTCGTCCACCAGGAGGATGTCGACATCGCGGTACCGCTTGCGAAAGGTGTCGCCCTTGCCGTCGCGGATCGAGTTGATGAACTCGTTGGTGAACTCCTCGGAGCTCACGTACCGCACGCGCGTGCCGGGGTACAGGCTGCGCGCGTAGTGCCCGATCGCGTGCAGCAGGTGCGTCTTGCCGAGGCCCGACTCCCCATAGATGAACAGGGGGTTGTACGCCTTGGCCGGCGCCTCGGCGACCGCGACGGCCGCGGCGTGCGCGAACCGGTTCGACGAGCCGATGACGAACGTGTCGAAGAGGTACTTCGGGTTCAGCCGTGCGTGCGGCTCGCCCGGACCGCCCTGCGCGGGTGCCTGACCGGACGGCGACGGCGCGAGATGGCCGGACCCGCCGCGCTGCGGGGGCTGCCCGTCCGGCAGCTCACGCCGCTCGGGGCGCTGCTCGTGCCGCTGCTGCTCGTAGGGCTGCGGCTTGGGCTGCTCGTAGGAGCCCCGGCCCTGGTCGTACGGGCTGTGGTCCTGGTCGTACTGACCGCGCTCGGGCGGCGGGGGCGAGCGGTAGTCGTGCTGGGGCTGCTGCGGACGGGCGCCGCCGTAGGGCTCGCGCCACTGCTCGCCCGAGGAGTCGCGGTCCTGGAAGCCGCCGAGCCGAGGCTGCTGCCAGAGGTCCTCCTGGGCCCGCGGCCAGGCCCCGGGCTCGGGGCGCTGCTGGTACTCGCCGGGGTAGGCGGGGCGGGCCGTCGGCAGTCCGTCGTCGGAGGGCCGGCCGTAGGGGTCGTCCTGGTAGCGCGGCTGCTGGGAGGGCTGCTGCTGCGGGGCGGGTGGGGAGGGCTCGCCCACCGAGTCGTCGACGGTGATCGCGATGCGGATGGTGCGGCCGCACTCGCGGCTCAGCGTCTCGCTGATCAGCGGGGCCAGCCGGCCCTCCAGGACGCGCTTGCCCCATTCGTTGGGGACGGCGAGCAACGCCGTGTCGGCCACCAGTGCGAGCGGCTGGCAGCGCTCGATCCACTGCTTGTCCTTGGGCTCGATGCCCTGCTGCCCCTCTCCGAGGAGATGCTCCAGCACTCGTGGCCACACTGCGGCAAGATCGGCAGGTACGTCAGCCACAGGGCACGCTCTCTCGCAGGTCCCACGAATGTGTGGTTCTCGGGACGGGATGGGATGGCATAGACAGACAGGCAAGGACACAACGGGAAAAGATTCGGAGTTCAGCCACGGTAGTCGGGCCCACTGACGTGGTTCAAGTTGTTGTCCACAGCCTGTGCATACCGGGGCCCGGAGCGACGCCGGTTTGACCGGATGGCGTAGCCGCGCGTACCGTAACCAGGTCGAGTTGTCGATGGCTGCTGCCGCCTGCCTCCGATGGGCAAAGATCACGATCTGTGATCGTGAAGCGGTGCACACGGGCGTATACGCGAGCTACTCGTGGGCGCACGGTGACAGCCAGGCGATGTCCCGCCGCCAACGAATCATTTCTGGAGCCCCCGAGTGAGCAAGCGCACCTTCCAGCCGAACAACCGTCGCCGCGCCAAGACCCACGGCTTCCGCCTGCGGATGCGTACCCGCGCCGGCCGCGCGATTCTCGCGAACCGCCGTGGCAAGGGTCGCGCGAGCCTGTCCGCGTAAACAGCAAAAGGTCATGACGTGCTGCCTACCGAGAATCGGCTGAGGCGGCGCGAGGACTTCGCGACCGCGGTACGCCGAGGACGCCGGGCCGGCCGCCCGCTCCTCGTCGTCCATCTACGCAGCGGTACAACGGACCCGCATGCGCCTGGGGAGAGCGCTCCCCCGACGCGTGCGGGTTTCGTTGTCAGCAAGGCTGTCGGCGTGGCTGTCGTCCGCAATCTGGTGAAGCGCAGGCTTCGCCACCTCATGCGCGAACGGCTGCCTCAGTTGCCCGCCGGTAGCCTGGTGGTCGTACGGGCATTGCCCGGTGCGGGCGATGCAGACCATGCACAGCTGGCCCGAGACCTGGATGCCGCCTTCGCGCGGCTACTGGGAGGGGGCGCGCGATGAAGTACCCGCTGCTGGCCCTGATCAAGCTGTACCAGTGGACGATCAGCCCACTTCTGGGGCCCGTCTGCCGGTACTACCCGTCGTGTTCCCACTATGGATATACGGCGATCGACCGGCACGGTGCCGTCAAAGGCACCGCCCTGACCGCCTGGCGCATTCTGCGGTGCAATCCGTGGTCGCCCGGTGGCGTGGACTACGTGCCGGAGCGCAAGCGACCTCGTTGGCACGAGGCGCTGCGCGCTGCCTGGCGAGGTGACAAGGGCGGGCAGTCCGCCGCTGAGACCGAGACAAGCCCGGCCGCAGAGACCCCGCCCAATGCTCAAGGAGCCTGATTAGTGGACACGATTGCCAGTCTGTTCAGCTTTATCACCTGGCCCGTTTCCTGGGTCATCGTCCAGTTCCACAAGTTGTACGGCGCGATCTTCGGGCCGGACACGGGTTGGGCCTGGGGCCTGTCGATCGTGTCCCTCGTGGTGCTGATCCGTATCTGCCTGATCCCGCTCTTCGTGAAGCAGATCAAGTCGACCCGGAACATGCAGGCGCTCCAGCCGAAGATGAAGGCGATCCAGGAGCGCTACAAGAGCGACAAGCAGCGTCAGTCCGAAGAGATGATGAAGCTGTACAAGGAGACGGGCACCAACCCGCTCTCCTCGTGCCTTCCGATCCTCGCGCAGTCACCGTTCTTCTTTGCGCTGTACCACGTGCTCGCCGGCATCGCCAACGGCAAGACCATCGGCGTCATCAACCAGCCGCTGCTCGAGAGCGCCCAGAAGGCCCACATCGTCGGTGCCCCGCTGGCCGCGAAGTTCATGGACAGCGCCTCCAAGGTCGAGGGCCTCGGCGCCTCCCTCACCGACGTGCGGGTCGTCACCGCGATCATGATCGTGATGATGTCGGCCTCGCAGTTCTTCACCCAGCGCCAGCTGATGACGAAGAACGTGGACCTGACGGTCAAGACGCCGTTCATGCAGCAGCAGAAGATGCTGATGTACGTCTTCCCGGTCATGTTCGCCGTGATGGGCATCAACTTCCCCGTCGGTGTCCTCGTCTACTGGCTGACCACCAACGTGTGGACCATGGGCCAGCAGATGTACGTCATCAACCAGAACCCGACGCCGGGCTCCAAGGCCCAGGAGCACTACCTGGAGCGCCTGGTCAAGAGCGTCACCCAGCACGGTGAGGTGCGCGGCAAGCGGCGGCGCGCGGTCGTCCAGGCGATCGTGGCCAAGGGCCCGGACCGCAACGACAACGAGCGCAAGTTCGTCACCGGCCTCTCCAAGCAGGGCTTCGCGGCCCAGGCCGACGGCTCCGTGGTGAAGAGCGACACGGCACTTCTGGAGGCCGAGGGCGCGGCTCCCAAGCGTCAGCAGCCCAAGCGGCAGACCAAGGCGCAGCGCCAGGCCGGTGCGGCCCAGCAGGACGAGGCGGTCGCGAAGACCTCGCTGACCAAGGACTCCGCCGAGACCTCGGACGCGGCGTCTTCGGAGGAGCAGGCCGCGCCGCAGGACGCCAAGCCCAAGCAGGACACCAAGCCGAAGCAGGGCAAGCCCACCGCGGGCCAGGCACGAGCCAAGTCGGGTCAGCGCAAGGGTCAGCAGCGGCCCAAGCACCCGACCAAGAAGTAAGAAGGAGTCCATCCGTGACGGAAGGCACCACCTCCCCGGCCGCTGAGGGCGTCGACACCCTCTCCCGCCTGGAGCAGGAAGGGGAGATCGCCGCCGATTACCTCGAGGGCCTGCTCGACATCGCCGACCTCGACGGCGACATCGACATGGACGTCGAGGCGGACCGGGCCGCGGTCTCGATCATCAGCGACAGCGGGCGCGATCTGCAGAAGCTCGTCGGCCGCGACGGCGAGGTGCTTGAGGCGCTTCAGGAGCTCACGCGCCTGGCAGTGCACCGGGAGACCGGCGACCGCAGCCGGTTGATGCTGGACATCGGCGGCTACCGGGCCAAGAAGCGCACGGAGCTGGCCGAGCTGGGCGCCAAGACGGCGGACGAGGTCAAGAGCACCGGTGCGCCGGTGAAGCTGGACCCCATGACGCCGTTCGAGCGCAAGGTCGTGCACGACGCCGTCGCGGCCGCGGGACTGCGCAGTGAGTCGGAGGGCGAGGAGCCGCAGCGCTTCGTCGTCGTACTGCCCGCCTGAGCGGTCATTGCTTTGTCGGCCCCGTCTGTTCGCAGGCGGGGCCGATCTTTGTCAGCCTGATAGTCAGCCGCCGGAGTGCGGTCACGCATAGGTAGGGAAGGACGGTCCCCGTGACGGAGGCAGAGGCAGCAGCGGAGCTTCCCCCGGCGCCCGAGGAGGCGCGGGAGGTTTTCGGGGAGTTCTTCCCCGAGGCCGTGCGGTATGCGGAGCTGCTCGCGGATGCGGGGGTCAAGCGAGGTCTGATCGGCCCACGCGAGGTACCGCGCCTGTGGGAGCGGCATCTGCTCAACTGCGCGGTGCTCTCCGAGGTGGTGCCCGAGGGCGTCACGGTGTGCGACGTCGGCTCCGGGGCCGGGCTGCCCGGTATCCCGCTGGCGCTGGTGCGCCCGGATCTGAAGATCACGCTCCTCGAGCCGCTGCTGCGGCGGACCAACTTCCTCCAGGAGGTCGTGGAGCTGCTGGGGCTCGACCACGTCACCGTGGTGCGGGGCCGCGCCGAGGAGATGCTGGGCAAGGTCACTCCGGTCCACGTGGTGACCGCCCGCGCGGTGGCGCCGCTCGACCGGCTGGCCGGCTGGGGCGTTCCGCTGTTGCGTCCTTACGGCGAGATGCTGGCGCTCAAGGGCGACACGGCCGAGGAGGAGATCGTCGGCGCCCGCGCCGCGCTGAGCAAGCTCGGCGTGGTGGAGACGACGGTGCTGCATGTGGGCGAGGGCGTGGTGGACCCGCTTTCCACGGTCGTACGGGTCGAGGTCGGCGAGAGCCCGGGCGGTGTGCGGTTCGCCGCGAAGCGCGCCAAGGCCGCCCGGACGAGCCGTACGCGACGCCGACGCTGAACTTGGGCCGCGATATCGGGCGCTACATGGGCAAATGCTCCATAGAAGGCCGTATACGTACGCATTTCGGAGTGTCGTAACGGTCTCTCGGTAGCGCGGATGCATCGTGTTTCACGTGAAACGTCGCTCACTGCTGCATGGAATCATCAGCCGCGGCCGTGCGGCTTCCTCGCCGCGCGACCGCAAGCCGTTCGCGGGGGGCCTTGAGTCCCCCACGAGGGCTACGGAGTTGTCCACAGAGGTGGATTCATCCACAGAAGACCGGGCCTCGCTGGTTCACGACCCCGAAGACATGGGAGGCTCTGCTCATTGCGAGCCTGAAGTCGAGGAGAGTGAATCCTTGCGGTCCGACGCCAACATCGCGGGACCGATGACCGACCCGGTCCCCGGTCCCCGAACCGAATCG
The DNA here is from genome assembly GCF_014650455.1 of Streptomyces xanthochromogenes. Classification (GTDB taxonomy): domain Bacteria; phylum Actinomycetota; class Actinomycetes; order Streptomycetales; family Streptomycetaceae; genus Streptomyces; species Streptomyces xanthochromogenes. The sequence continues at coordinate 125,649 of NZ_BMUZ01000010.1, forward strand.
GCGGGGGAGGATGTTTCACGTGAAACACCGCCCCCGATGGACGACACCCCCATCGGTCGTGCTGCCCAGCTGGCGGTGGAAGCCTTCGGCCGGGCCGGTGAGGGTCTGCCCCGGCCGGAGCAGACCAGAATCATGGTCGTTGCCAACCAGAAGGGCGGCGTAGGGAAGACCACCACCACGGTCAACCTCGCCGCATCCCTGGCCCTGCACGGCGCCCGGGTGCTGGTCGTCGACCTCGATCCGCAGGGCAATGCCTCGACGGCACTGGGTATCGACCACCACGCCGAAGTCCCGTCGATCTATGACGTACTGGTGGAGAGCAGGCCGCTCTCCGAAGTCGTCCAGCCCGTCCCGGACGTGGAGGGCCTCTTCTGCGCCCCGGCCACGATCGATCTCGCCGGTGCGGAGATCGAACTCGTGTCCCTGGTGGCCCGGGAGAGCCGGCTGCAGCGCGCCATCCAGGCGTACGAGCAGCCGCTGGACTACATCCTGATCGACTGCCCGCCCTCGCTGGGCCTCCTGACAGTCAATGCGCTGGTGGCCGGGGCCGAGGTCCTGATCCCGATCCAGTGCGAGTACTACGCGCTGGAGGGCCTGGGCCAGCTCCTGAGGAACGTCGATCTCGTACGCGGCCACCTCAACCCCACGCTGCACGTCTCGACGATCCTGCTCACCATGTACGACGGCAGGACCCGGCTCGCCTCTCAGGTGGCCGACGAGGTGCGCAGTCACTTCGGCAAGGAGGTGCTGCGCACGAGCATTCCGCGCTCGGTGCGCATCTCCGAGGCGCCGAGCTACGGACAGACGGTTCTCACCTACGATCCGGGTTCCAGTGGCTCACTGTCGTATCTCGAAGCTGCCCGAGAGATCGCCCTGCGCGGTGTCGGAATGCAGTACGACCCCACGCACGCGCATGTGGTCAGCCAGAACAACCAGCACAGCATGTCGGAGGGGATCCAGTGAGTGAGCGACGCAGAGGACTGGGGCGTGGGCTCGGTGCGCTGATCCCATCAGCCGCGCAGGAAAAGCCGGGCTCTTCGGTGGGGACGGCTTCCACGTCCCCCTCGTCGGTGCCGGTACTGACCGCGGAGCGAGGGGTGGCGGCCGCGAAGGTGACGACGCTGCCCGCGGCCTCTGTTTCACGTGAAACGACTCCCGAGCCGGAGCCGGAGGCCACACCCGAGCCGATCGGCCCGGCAGGCGCGTTCTTCGCCGAACTGCCGATCGACTCGATCACGCCCAACCCGCGCCAGCCGCGTGAGGTGTTCGACGAGGACGCCCTGTCGGAGCTCGTCACCTCCATCAAGGAAGTCGGGCTGCTCCAGCCCGTCGTCGTCCGCCAGACCGGCCCCGAGCGCTACGAGCTCATCATGGGCGAGCGGCGCTGGAGGTCCTGCCGCGAGGCGGGGCTGGAGCGGATCCCCGCGATCGTCCGCGAGACGGACGACGAGAAGCTCCTGCTCGACGCCCTCCTGGAGAACCTGCACCGGGCCCAGCTGAACCCGCTGGAAGAGGCCGCCGCCTACGACCAGTTGCTCAGGGACTTCAAGTGCACCCATGACCAGCTGGCCGACCGCATCGGCCGCTCCCGGCCGCAGGTCTCCAACACGCTGCGTCTGCTGCGCCTTTCGGCCCCCGTGCAGCGCCGGGTCGCCGCCGGCGTCATCTCGGCGGGCCATGCGCGAGCCCTGCTGTCGGTGGACGACACCGGGGAGCAGGACCGGCTCGCCCACCGCATCGTGGCCGAGGGGCTGTCGGTGCGGGCGGTCGAGGAGATCGTCAGCCTGATGTCCTCGGAGCCTCAGGTTGCTCCCAAGGCCAAGGGGCCGCGGGCGGGGACGCGTGTCGCCCCCGCGCTCTCCGATCTGGCACACCGTCTCTCGGATCGTTTCGAGACGCGGGTGAAGGTCGACCTGGGCCAGAAGAAGGGCAAGATCGTCGTCGAGTTCGCCTCGATGGAGGATCTGGAGCGGATTCTCGGCACCCTCGCCCCGGGCGAGGGACGGGTCCTGGAAAAGGGCCTTGCCGAGGAGACGTCGGCGGACGGCGACAGCTGAGCTCCCTGCAATGCCGCTTGACGGGCGGGTCGTGCTCCGGTGCATACCGGAACACGGCCCGCCCTTTGCATGCGGACGGTATCCCCCGTCATGAGGGGCTGGATACGATGCGTTCTGGTATGGCACATCCACCTTGATCCATCCTCTGAGGGAGGGCGAGGGCCATGCGAACGGTGAGCCGCACTCATCTGGTGACGGCGGGACTCGGTCTCGGGGCGGTCGGCGGGTTCGTCGGCAGTCTGCTGCGGGAGCGGAGCGCGCTGTCGGCCGCGCAGAGTGCGGCAGGCGAGGGAAGTGAGGAACAGCCTCCATGGGGCGTCGGCTCGTACCGCTCACGCTGGACAACCTTCCGGACCTCCCCAAGCGCTGCCGCGGCTGCGTCTTCTGGGAACTCGACCCGGTCAGCGGAGAAGCCGCGGTAAAGGCCGGCAGACCCGAACTGGAGAAGGAGGCCTGGATCTCGGGCGTGCTGCTGGAATGGGGCTCCTGCGGACGGGTCGTCTATGTCGATGACATTCCGGTCGGCTATGTGCTCTACGCGCCCCCGGCCTATGTGCCCCGCTCCACCGCCTTTCCCACCAGCCCGGTGGCCGCCGACGCCATCCAGCTGATCACCGCCTGGATCATGCCGGGCTATCAGGGCCAGGGGCTGGGGAGAGTGCTGGTGCAGACCGTCGCCAAGGACCTGCTGCGGCGCAACTTCAAGGCGATCGAGGCGTTCGGGGACGCTCGCTGGGCCGAGCCCGCCTGTGTGCTGCCGGCGGATCATCTGCTGGCTGTGGGCTTCAAGACCGTACGGCCGCATCCACGGTATCCGCGGATGCGGTTGGAGCTGCGGACGACGCTGTCCTGGAAGGAAGACGTCGAGCTGGCGCTGGACCGGCTGCTCGGGGCGGTCCAGAAGGAACCTGCTCTCAGGCCGTTGTAGTCGGGCCGCTGAAGAAGGTGCTTCCATGCGAAACGGGCCCGCCCCCCTCGCGAGGGGGGCGGGCCCGTTTCACGTGAAACAGCGACCGCGTCGCGACTCTCTTCGCGCTAACGAACGCGTCGCGACTTACTTCGCGCTGATGAAGCCGTCGAGGTCACGCACCAGCGCGGCCTTCGGCTTGGCACCGACGATCGTCTTCACGACCTCGCCGCCCTGGTAGACGTTGAGCGTCGGGATCGACATGACGCCGTACTTTGCGGCCGTCGCCGGGTTCTGGTCGATGTTGAGCTTGACGATCTCGATCTCGTCGCCATGCTCGGCGGCGATGGCCTCGAGCGACGGGGCGATCTGGCGGCACGGGCCGCACCACTCGGCCCAGAAGTCCACGAGAACGGGCTTGTCACTCTTGAGGACGACCTCGTCGAAGTCGGTGTCGGTTACGTGCTTCAGGGTGCCGGCCACGGCAGTCTCCTAAGGGGTGTTGGGGGAGGAGGGGAGCTGGAAGGGGCGGTTCAGACGCCGGCGGCGGCCTTCTCGCTGTCGGCGAGGGCGGCGAGGAAGCGCTCCGCGTCCAGAGCGGCCGAGCAGCCGGTGCCGGCCGCGGTGATGGCCTGCCGGTAGGTGTGGTCGACCACGTCACCGGCGCCGAAGACGCCCGTCAGGTTGGTGCGGGTCGACGGAGCGTCGACCTTCAGGTAGCCCTCGTCGTCCAGGTCGAGCTGGCCCTTGAAGAGCTCGGTGCGCGGGTCGTGGCCCACGGCGATGAACAGGCCCGTCACGGGGAGTTCGGACGTCTCACCGGTCTTGGTGTTCCGCAGCGTCAGACCTGAGAGCTTCTGGTCGCCGTGGATCTCCGCGACCTCGCTCTCCCATGCGAACTTGATCTTCTCGTCGGAGAAGGCGCGCTCCTGCATCGCCTTGGAGGCGCGCAGGCTGTCGCGGCGGTGGACGATCGTGACCGACTTGGCGAACCGCGAGAGGAAGGTCGCCTCCTCCATCGCGGTGTCGCCGCCGCCGACCACGGCGATGTCCTGGTCCTTGAAGAAGAAGCCGTCGCACGTGGCGCACCACGAGACGCCGCGGCCCGAGAGCTTGTCCTCGTTGGGCAGGCCCAGCTTGCGGTGCTGCGAGCCGGTGGTCACGATGACGGCCTTGGCACGGTGGACGGTGCCGGCGGTGTCCGTGACGGTCTTGATCTCACCGGTCAGGTCGACGGCGACGATGTCGTCCGGGACCAGCTCGGCACCGAAGCGCTCTGCCTGGCCACGCATGTTGTCCATGAGCTCCGGGCCCATGATGCCGTCCTGGAAGCCCGGGAAGTTCTCCACCTCGGTGGTGTTCATCAGCGCACCGCCCGCGGTGACGGCGCCCTCGAACACCAGCGGCTTCAGCGACGCACGTGCGGTGTACAGCGCGGCCGTGTATCCGGCCGGCCCCGAGCCAATGATGATCACGTTACGGACGTCGCTCACGGGTTTCTTCCTCGTCTCTACGGACTGCCTACTGCCTGTCGGGGCCCCGGTCCAGGACTCTCACCCCACCCAACGGATCCTACGGGGGATGCATTCCCGAGCCGGACGGGCAGCACGGAGCCAGGTCCTCCGAGACCTCTCAGTGCCGAGGATAGGAGTGCGTCAGCAACAGCTTGCCCGGTGCCGATGAGCCGGTGTTCTCGCAGGCCGCGTCGACGAGGTACGCCTCCACGTTCGCGGGATTCGCCAGGTCGGGCAGCACGACGAGATACACCTTCGTTCCCTCGTACGTGCCCTGCTCGGCCGCGAGAGGCGCCTGGGAGGGGCGTCCCGTGCCCGCCTGGACACAGGGCGGGACACTGGCGGCGGAGCGCAGGCTGTCCGAAGGGTTGTCGCTGTCGGGGGCGTTCTTCGTCGAGGGCGCGATCTGTGCCGAGGGAGCCTTCCCGGAACTCTGGCCGCCGTGCTGGGCCAGCAGCGACTGGACCCGGCCTTCGATCGTGCCCGTGGAGAACACGGTGCCGCCGGGCGAGGACGCCGGGGAGGAGGCTCGCTGGGCCTGCGGGGACGACGAAGAGGTGTGGCTGTTCTGCACGAAGAAGATCCCGGCACCGACGGCGGCGACGCCGATCACCGCGCTGAGCACGGCCGTCCGGCGGCGGCGTGCCCTGGTGGCGCGTCCTGGGCCCGTGGCCGCGCGACTGTGCCCGGCGGGGCGCCCGGCCGGAGACGGAGTCGGACCGGCGGAGCCCGTAGCAGCCTCGGCCGCAGGTTGGCTCACGGGGGCGTCCTCGCTCGCCGACGCGTTCGGCGCGGGGGCTGTTTCACGTGAAACATGCGCGGTTTCCCGCTCGCCGGTGTCGGGGACGGTGGAGTTGAGAAGCGCCTCTGCGGCGAGGGCCGCGTCGATGCGTCCCGCCACATCGGCGGGCATCCGCTGCGGCCCGGGCAGTGTGCCGAGCAGATCGCGGATCTCATCGAGTGAGGCCCGTACGTCGGTGCAGAGCGCGCAGCCTTCCAGATGCCGACGGACGTCCGCGGAGCGGGACGGCGGCAGAAGCCCTTCGGTGAGCTCGGAGATCTCCGAGACGTCCGGGTGTTGTGTCGTTCCGGTCGTGGTTGTCACGCGCGCCCACCTCCGCCCTTCACGGCAGCCGAACCGCTCGGTCCTGCGTCGTTCGTTTCCGACGCCGGTGGGACGGATGTCCCCGGCGTCCGGTTCCTTCCCCCACTGGACTCACCGCTACCCCCCGTATCGGCGCGCAGATGAGTGAGGAGCGGCAACAGCCGTGCTCGCCCCCGTGCGCAGCGGCTTTTCACCGTGCCGGTGGGGACATCGAGCACCTCGGCGGCCTCGGCCACGGGGTAGCCCTGCATGTCGACGAGCACGAGCGCGGCGCGCTGGTCCGGCGGGAGGGTGCCCAGGGCCTCGATGAGCTGGCGGTGCAGATCCTGTCGCTCGGCCGGAGCCTCGGCCGACTCGTGCGGCTCGATGAGCTGGTCCAAGCGCTCGGTGTCGTCGACCGGGGACGTCTTGCGGGACGCCGCCTTGCGGGCCCGGTCGAGGCAGGCGTTCACCGTGATGCGGTGCAGCCAGGTCGTGACGGCCGACTGGCCGCGGAAGGTGTGGGCGGCCCGGTAGGCGGAGACGAGCGCGTCCTGGACGGCGTCAGCGGCCTCCTCGCGGTCCCCCAGCGTGCGCAGCGCCACCGCCCACAATCGGTCGCGGTGACGCCGCACGATCTCACCGAAGGCGTCGGGGTCTCCTGCGACATGGCGGGCCAGGAGATCCTGGTCACTTATGTCGCCCAGTGTGGCCTCGTCCAACGGTGAGCCTCCCCCTGCCGTTCGGTCAGCCGGCGAACTTCACATCGGTGATGGCCTGCTTGTGCCCCGCCCGACTGTATTCGTCCTTGGGCGAATCAGGCATCGCTGTGATCCAGAGCAGTACGTAGCGCGACTTGACCGGGGTGCTCGCCTTGAGAGCAGCCTTTGTGTCACTTGTCTGGACGGTGGCGATCCGCTTCATCGAGCCGACCGGTGCGGACGGCGAGAGCGAGTCCGCCGCATACAGCGTGATCGTGGTGTGATCGCCGCCGTAGCGCATCAGTATCGACGCGGTGGAGACGTCTTTGGCGGAGCCGAGGTCGTAGACGATGCCCACACCGGCCTTCACCGAAGGCGCCAGGTCCGGGCCGTCGTCGTAGCTCTTGGTGCGCCAGTAGGTCGAGGTGTTGCCGTCGTAGGTCTTGCCGACGTCGGCGGTGTCCTGCGGCAACCCGTCCGGCGCGTACTCCTGGGCGCCCTGGATCGCGAGGGGCAGCGGTGCCTTCGGCTTGTCGCCGTCGTCGCCGTTCTGGTCCGTGGTCCGGGTGTTGCCCGTCTCGTTGGAGCTGCCCTTGTCGTGCTGCAGCAGGGCGTCGGCGAGCTGCCAGCTGCCGAGGCCCAGCGCGGCGATCAGGAGGGCCGAGACGGCCCACTTGAGTGCCTTGCCGGTGCGCCCCTGGAGCGGCGGAGGCGGCGGCGTCACGGCCTGGGCGACCGAGGGGCCCGGACCGGTGGCCGGACGGCCGTACGTCCCCTGCTGGTAGGTGGTGCGCTGGTATTCGGGCGGCGCGGTGAACGCCGGCTCCGGCGGGCGGATGCGCGGCATCTCCCCGATGGCCTTGACCAGCTCGTCCGGGGTGGTGCACGGGGGTTCCTGGCGGGACGCGGTGGCCCCGTCGTTGACCAGCGCCCGCATGGCGAGCTCCGACAGTCCCCGGTGGACGCCCGCCCGCACCTGGTCGGGGGCGATCAGGCCGACGCCCTTGGGCAGCCCGTGCAGCCCGTAGGCGTCGCTCTCGTACGGCCAGCGCTGGGTGAGCACGGCGTACAGGAGCGCGCCGATGGCTTCGGTGTCACTGCGCTGCGGGGTGTCGGAGCTGATGCCGCGCAGGGCGGCGGCTACGGCGAGCCCGCGGATGCGGTACTGCCCCGTAGAGGTCCGCAGGACCGCGCTCGGGGTGAGCCGGAGGTGCGCGAGGCCCTCGCGATGGGCGGCCGCCATGGCCTGCGAGACCTGCGTGACCATCTGGTAGGCGTCGTGCGCCTCCAGCGGCCCGAGCGCCAGCAGGGCGGTCAGCTCGGTCGCGTCCGGCAGCCACTCGTGGACGACGTAGACGAGGTCGTTCTCCTCGACGGCGTCGAGGACCTGTACGAAGCGGGGGTCACCCAGCAGTGCGGAGGAACGGGCGGCGGCCAGTACGGAGCGGGCCCGCGGGTGGTCGGCGGGCAGCAGATGGACGCCGACGGCCCGGCGGAGCTTTTCGTCGACGGCACGCCAGCTGCTGAAACCGTCCAGACGGGTGACGCACTCCTCGAGACGGTAGCGTCTGGCCAGTTTGTGGCCGCTGTGCAGCTCGGGCGTCGCGATGGACGGCTCGGTGGCCTTGCGCTCGCCGCCGCCGCCGTTCGCGCCCTGCTCCGCCGCGTCTGCCGTGTCGATGGACTCCGTCACCCCGTCGGTCGTCGCCTTGTCCGCCTTGGCGGTCAGCGGGTTGTCGCCGCTGTTGTCGGCCACGTCGACGGCAGCCGTGCTACGTTCCGCCACCGTCGCTCCTGCCTCCCCATCCGTTGCGTGCTGTAGGCCAGCCATGCAAAGTCATGCCAATTGTGCCCACAGTCCGGCACTATGCACGACACGCGGTGGCCGTCGATGGTTGTGCGCGGGCTGCGGCGTCAGCGGCCGAGCCGCCCCCGGACCATGCCGAGCATCGCGTTGAGCTCTTCGATGCGCATCCGCTTGGCCGCGACGAAGAAGACTCCGAGCAGTACGGCGCCGCCGACGACCAGCGCCACGACCGATCCTCCCGCACCCTCGCCCAGGAACTTCAGCAGACCGAAGCCCACCGCGCCACCGACCACCGCGGCCGGGACCGCGGCGAGGCAGAGGCGGGCGTACGTACGCAGGACGTGTGCGCCGTCCAGGTCGCCGCCCAGCCGGTTGCGCAGCCGCCGCCAGGCCACCCCGACGCCCACGGCGTACGCCAGGCCGTACGCGGCGGCCATGCCGACGACCGCCCATCGGGCGGGCAGCACTACGTAGCAGGCGGCCGAGGCCGCCGCGTTGACGGCCGCCACGATCACCGTGTTGTAGAACGGCGTGCGGGTGTCCTCGTACGCGTAGAAACCGCGCAGCACGACGTACTGCACCGAGTACGGGATCAGGCCGAGGGCGAACGCCATGAGGATGAAGCCCATGGACTGGGCGGCCTGGATGCCGCTGGAGGCGTACAGCAGGGTGCACATCGGGACGCCCAGCGCGAGGAACGCGAAGGCGACCGGCACGATGGCGACCGCCGAGTTGCGCAGGCCCTGCGAGATGTCGTCGCGGACCGCGCCCGGGTCGTTGTCGTGAGCGGCACGCGAGATGCGCGGCAGCAGCGCCGCCATGACCGAGACGGTGATGATGGCCTGCGGCATGCCCCAGATCAGCTGGGCGTTGGAGTAGGCGAGGAAACCGGCGCCGGAGCGTCCCGACTCCTTGCCCGCCGCGGTGGCGAGCCGCGTGACCACGATGACGCCGGCCTGGTTGGCGAGCACGAACATCACGGTCCACTTGGCGAGCTTGACCGTCTTGCCGAGCCCGTGGCCCTTCCAGTCGAAGCGCGGCCGGAACCGGAAGCCGGTCTCCCGCAGATAGGGAAGCATCGCCAGGGCCTGCACGACCAGGCCGAGCAGGGTGCCGATGCCGAGCAGCCTGACACCGTCATGAGGGATCGTCTGGACGCCCATGTGGGACTCGGCGGACGTGCCGTAGACCCAGATGAACAGGCCGAACGTGCAGATCATCACGATGTTGTTGAGGACCGGGGTCCACATCATCGCGCCGAATTTGCCGCGTGCGTTGAGGATCTGGCCCATCACCACGTGCACACCCATGAAGAAGATCGTGGGCAGGCAGTACCGGGCGAAGGTGACGGCCACGCTGTTGGCCGCCGCGTCGTTGCCGATGGTGGGCGACATCAGCTGGATCAGCAGCGGGGCTCCGATGACGGCGAGCGCCACGATGGTGCCGAGAGCCACCATGACGAGCGTGAGGAGACGGTTGGCGTAGGCCTCGCCGCCGTCCTCGTCGTCCTTCATGGAGCGCACCAGCTGCGGCACGAACACCGAGTTCAGGCCGCCGCCGACGGTCAGGATGTAGATCATCGTCGGCAGGGTGAGCGCGATGGTGAAGGTGTCACCGAGCAGGGCGGCACCCAGCGCCGCGGTGATCACCAGGCTGCGCACGAAGCCTGTGAGCCGGGACACCAGGGTGCCCGCGGCCATCACCGCGCTGGACTTCATCAGGCTGGAGGCACGGCCGGCCGGTTTGCGGGGCGGCGCGGGCACGGGTTCCGGCACGGCGGGGGCCGGGGGCTGGCCCGCCTCCTGCTGGTCCCGGTAGAGGTGTGCGAAGGCGTCCTGCTCGGGCAGTTCCTCGCCCGCCTGGGTGACCAGGTCGTCGACGCCCACGAACTGGGTGGTCCGCGCGTCGTCGCCGTAGGGCAGATGACGCGAAGGGCCCTCGGGCTCGGGCGGCGGTGTCTGTGCCCAGATCCGCGGATCGGGCGCGTACTGCTGCGCGGCGGGCTGCTGGTAGAGCGGCTGCTGGTCCGCGTAGGTGCCCGGGGGCGGCGGCGGGTGTGCCGCGCGGTCGTAGAGCGCCTCGGTCACCGGGTCCTGGGCGGACAGGTCCTGCGACCGGTACGGGTCGTAGGCGTAGGCGTCCTGGACATACGGGTCCGGCGCGGACTGCGGCGGCGGGATCTGCCCCGCCTGGGCGGGTGCCGGGGGCGTGCCCCCGGAGGGCGCGGCGCCGCTGCCGCCACCCTGCCCACGGTCACCGTCGTACGGCGCGTTCATGGTTACCCCACCTCATCGTCCCCGGCCGACCGGCCACGACATAGCTCAATGGTCCACTTTCTCACCCGGGCCGGGCGTGGCCCCGCTTTCCGGACCGGTGTCCGGTGTCGGGTCACTCGGCTGCCCGGGATCGGCGTCCGCCGAACCGTTCGACTGCCCCGGATCGTCGTCGCCCTCGGACTCCTCACGAGCCATGGAACGCTTGCGATGGGTGTACATCCTGATGCCGGCGAGCACCAGGAGCAGGACGCCGCCCGCGATGACCAGCATCACCGTCGGAGTGATCTCGGAGACCTGGACGGTGAACTCCATCGGCTCACCGTACGGCGTGCCGTCCTGCGTATAGAGCCGTGCCGTCACCGGGACGGGGCCGTTGGCGTTGGCGATCGCGGTGAACTTCACGGACTGGCTGCGGTCGCCGTCCACCTTCACGGGCTGTTCGCCGACCGCGTCGCCGTCGTCACCCAGTTGCAGGCGGGTGGGGCTCTTCGGCTGGATCCTCAGCACCAGGTGGTCGACGCCCTGCACCAGCTTGTTCTGCACGGTCACGGCGATCGTCGCACTGCGCCCCGACATGGTGGCGGTCGACTTCTGGATGAGATGGACCTGATCGGCCAGGCCGTCCAGATAGAGCTGGACGCCGGAACGGTAGTTCTGCGCGCCGCCCGAGTCGCCGCGCCAGGAGGTCGACATCTCCCGGTTGATCGCGTTGCCGAAGGGAGTGACCACCCGGTCGGGCGCGGTCAGGATCACCTTGAACCGCTCCAGGGTGCCCTGGGTGTCCTTCATGTCTTGGAAGGCGTCGAGCGGCAGTTCCTGCTGACGCAGTGCGTCGGGGTACGCGTTCGTACCGGGCACGCGTGTCGTGGCGAGCGGATCGGGCTTGGCAGCGGCCGCCGCGCCGAGGTCGACAAGGGGCTGGGTCCAGCGCTGCGGATCAAGAGCATGCAGCGCGGTGGCCATCGTCTGGGCCTGGCTGACCGTCGGCATGCGCTGCGGGGCGACGACGATGCTGCGCTGCTTGTCGGTGTCCTGCAGGGTGGTCGCAAGGGTCTGCGCCAGGAATTCCTGAACGGCCAGGGCCGAGTTGTTCGCCATGGACATATCGCCCTGGAAGGCGGTGGAGAGCCGGGCGTCCGCGACGATGGCGTTGGCGCCACCGCCGATCGGCCTGGCCGCCGTTGGTGTGTAGGCCAGGGCGCCGTCGCGCAGGCTGTCGCTGCGCGCGATCACGTTGTGCGCGCCGGCCGAGGTGGCCACGTCCACGATCGACGGGTCGACGGCACCGTCCACGGGCCAGGCGTAGTCGACCGACGGGGTCACGTGCAGGATCGTGTCGATGGTCTTCTGAGCGACCTCGGTGGCGGTCTGCAGATGGCCGAGGGAGCCGGGGACGTCCCTGCCGTGGTGGGCGAGCGAGGCCAGATCGGGGTCGGCGAACGGCAGTGCGACCACCTTCTCGCCCTGGACCGCGGCCTCCAACTGGCTCAGCCAGGCCTTAGCGACGTCTTGGCTGGTGCCGTTGACCAGGGTGTCGCCGACCTTGATCTTGTAATTGCGGGTCATCGCGTCGACCGTGGCCAGCAGATCCGGATCGATCACCCAGGTCACGGGCAGTTGCTTGCCGAGCGAGACCATCTGCTCCAGCCTGCCGCCGGGCCCGATGTCCCGCGCCAGGGAATCGTCGGCGAACACCGGCGTCTGCTGGGCGTCCGAGCCGGTCTGGGCGGTGAGGTGGGACGAGGAGATCAGCGGCCACAGGAACGTGAGCTGGCTCTTCTTGCTTTCGACTGCGTCCGGCTGCCAAGGGAGGAGCGTGTGCTGGATGCCGAGCATCTGGTCGTAGTGCTGGTTCGCGCTCTGACCCGACAGGGACACGCCGAGCTGGTACACCCCGTCGTCGCCCAGGCCCAGCTTGGACACGGGTACGGAGAGCGTGAAGTCCTGGCTGACGCCTGCGTCCAGTTTGGCGAACTTGGCCGTCGGGCCGTCACTGAGTTCGGCGCCGTCACTCGCCGACGGGGAAGCGCTGTGACGGGCCGCTTCGTCGATCGCCGAGCGCCCGGACAGCTTCTGTCCTACCCGCAGTCCCACATGGGCGCTGGTGACGGCCTGCTTGCCGTTGTTGGTCACCGTGCCGGAGATCGTCAGCGTGTCGCTCTTGACCGGGGCCTGGGGGGCCACCGAGTCGAGCGACACCTGGACGCTCTGACCGCTCACCGCCTCCGTGGCCGCGTGCGCCGCCGGGGCGGCCGTGGCGGACAGCAGGCCGGCGAACAAGGGGGCGCCGACGAGCAGTGCCGCCGTACGCCGGAGCCACCGGCGGGCAGGAGAGGGAGTCATCCCCTGGGAATCTGCCGCCTCGGCCACGCGCTCGCCCGTCCCTCGCTGTCGGTTGCTGCGTCCACGCATGGTAACGATGCGGACTGTGGCGAAGTGCCGCGGACTGCTCCACATGATCGGAAGAGTGCCGTACCGCCGGCCGGTGACGCATACCGGGTCCCGCTATAAACGGTGACGACCCGGTCGGCCGGGCCACGTACCCTTTTCTGTTGTGCCGAACGCCAATGAAGACAATCCCAGTGCACTGAGCCAGGTGCAGCGCCGCGCGGTGAGCGAACTGCTGCGGGTGTCCCCCGTCGCGGACGACCTCGCCATCCGATTCGAGGAGGCGGGGTTCTCGCTCGCCCTCGTCGGCGGCTCGGTCCGGGACGCTCTGCTCGGGCGGCTCGGCAACGACCTGGACTTCACTACGGACGCCCGTCCCGAGGACGTGCTGAAGCTCGTGCGGCCCTGGGCGGACGCGGTCTGGGAGGTCGGGATCGCCTTCGGCACGGTCGGCTGCCAGAAGAGCGGCTACCAGATCGAGGTCACGACCTACCGGTCCGAGGCGTACGACCGCAGCTCCCGCAAGCCCGAGGTGTCCTACGGCGATTCCATCGAGGAAGACCTCGTGCGGCGGGACTTCACCGTCAACGCGATGGCCGTGGCGCTGCCGCAGAAGGAGTTCGTCGACCCGTACGGAGGCCTCGAAGACCTCGCCGCGCGGGTACTGCGCACGCCGGGGACGCCCGAGGAGTCCTTCTCCGACGACCCGCTGCGGATGATGCGGGCCGCGCGCTTCGCCGCCCAGCTGGACTTCGAGGTGGCGCCCGAGGTCGTGTCCGCCATGACGGACATGTCCGGCCGCATCGAGATCGTCTCGGCGGAGCGGGTACGGGACGAGCTCAACAAGCTGCTGATCTCGGCCCAGCCGAAGAAGGGGCTGCGGCTCCTCGTCGACACGGGTCTGGCCGATCACGTTCTGCCGGAGCTGCCCGCCCTGCGGCTCGAGAGTGACGAACACCACCGGCACAAGGACGTCTACGAGCACTCGCTGATCGTGCTGGACCAGGCGATCGATCTGGAGCAGGACGGGCCGGACCTGGTGCTGCGGCTCGCGGCGCTGCTGCACGACATCGGCAAGCCGAGGACCCGGCGCTTCGAGTCGGACGGACGGGTCTCGTTCCACCACCACGAGGTGGTCGGCGCGAAGATGACCAAGAAGCGGATGGCCGCGCTGAAGTACTCCAACGAGATGGTCAAGGACGTCTCGAAGCTGGTGGAACTGCATCTCCGCTTCCACGGCTACGGCACCGGGGAGTGGACCGACTCGGCAGTGCGCCGCTACGTCCGTGATGCCGGCCCGCTTCTCGACCGGCTGCACAAGCTGACCCGCTCGGACTGCACCACGCGGAACAAGCGCAAGGCGGCTGCTCTGTCCCGTGCCTACGACGGGCTGGAGGACCGGATCGCGGAGCTTCAGCAGCAGGAGGAGCTGGACTCGATCCGGCCCGACCTCGACGGCAACCAGATCATGGAGATCCTGGGAGTCGGCCCGGGTCCGGCGATCGGTCAGGCGTACAAGCACCTGCTGGAACTGCGCCTGGAGAACGGTCCGATGGAGCATGACGCGGCGGTCGCAGCGCTGAAGGAGTGGTGGGCCGCGCAGGGTTGAGGTCATGTTTCACGTGAAACATGACGAGTCGGCATGACGTGGGGGCGGTGTTTCACGTGAAACACCGCCCCCACGCATGACGAGTTACTTGGCGTCGCCCAGGCAGAGGGTGAAGGAGTTGCCCTTCTCGTCCCAGGTGAAGGCCGCGGTGGTGCCCGTGACGTTCTGGCAGGTCAACTGCGGAACGCTCGCGCCGGGACTCTTCTTGAGCACCTTGTTGGTCGCCTTGGAGTCCGTGCAGTCCACCTGCTGAATGTCGGGCTTGTTGTCGCTGCCCTTGTTGTACAGGCAGTCGCCGACGGCCAGCTGCTTGGCGTCCTCGCTGTCGTGGTTGAAGTACCAGGCGCCGGCTATGACGACCAGGCCGACGGCGATGCCGATGGCCTTGACCACCTTCCTGCCGCCGCCGCGCGTCGGTGTGCCCTGCGGGGCCATCGGAACGCCCTGGTAAGGCGCGCCCTGCGCCGGGAAGCCGGGCTGGCCGGGCTGGCCGGGCTGGCCGGGCTGTCCGGGCTGTCCGTACGGGGCGTTCGGGGTCTGGGCGTACGGGTTTTGGCCCTGGGGCGGCGTGGTCACGGAGAAGGTCCCCCTAAAAAGATGGCGATGTATGACGCCCGTAAGTTAGCGGGCTCCCAGGAATTCGCCGACACCGCAGGCCACTCCGTATCCCCGATGTGACACTCAGGCGCGCGAAAACCGGGTCATAAACGCCGCTACCGCCGCGTAGATGAGGGCCACCGTGACGACGAGGGTGGCGGAGCGGCCGTCTGCCGGGAGCATCTGGGCGGCGACCGCTGCGGCGCCGACGAAGGCCATGTTGAACAGGACGTCGTAGAGCGAGAAGATCCGGCCGCGATAGGAGTCGTCCACCGTGGACTGGATCACCGTGTCGGTCGTGATCTTCGCTCCCTGTGTGACGAGGCCGAGAACGAAGGCGGCGACCAGCATCGGCGTGGGCTCGAAGGGCAGGCCGAGGGCCGGCACGAGGACGGCGGCAGCCACCGAGCACACCACGATCCACCGGAACGGGCCGAGCCGCGCCACTGCCCACGGGGTCAGGACCGCCGCCGCGAAGAAGCCCGCTCCGGAGACACCCACGGCGAGCCCGAGGAGCGCGAGGCCGCCCGTGCCGCTGTTCTTCTCCGGCCCGTCGGACCAGGCGTACCGGCACAGCATCAGGAGCATCACGGTCAGCGCGCCGTAGCAGAACCGCATCAGGGTCATCGCGGTGAGCACAAGGGCCGCGGGCCTGCGCCGGCTCAAGTGCCGCACGCCGTCGGCGAGTCCGCGGACCGTGGAACGGAGCGCCGTGGCGAGGCCGGGCCGGGCGTCCGTGGGGTCGGGCCCGAGCAGGGCGGGCGGAAGTCGCAGAGAGGCGAGGGAGGCGAAGAGATAGAGGACGGCGCCCAGAACGACGGTGGCGGCATCCGCGTCGATCACCAGCCGCAGGACGAAGGCCAGGCCGCCGCCTGCTGTGGCGGCCAGCGTTCCGGCCGTGGGGGAGAGCGAGTTGGCCATGACCAGCCGCTCGGCGTCGACCACCCGGGGCAGGGACGCGGAGAGCCCGGCGAGGACGAAGCGGTTGACGGCCGTCACGGCCAGGGCGGAGGCGTAGAAGAGCCAGTCGGGCGCGGACCCGAGCACGAGGAGCGCCGTGCAGCCGGCGAGAAGGGCCCGTAGGAGGTTGCCGTACAGGAAGACCGAACGCCGTTGCCAGCGGTCGAGCAGGACTCCCGCGAACGGTCCGACGAGCGAGTACGGCAGGAGCAGAACGGCCATGGCGGAGGCGATCGCGCCGGGAGAGGCCTGTTTCTCGGGGGAGAAGACGACGTAGGTGGCCAGGGCGACCTGATAAACACCGTCCGCGGCCTGGGACAACAGTCGTACGGTCAGCAGGCGCCGGAAGTGCTTCAGTCGCAGGAGCACGCATAGGTCACGTACGACAGGCATGTGAGCAAGCGTCACATATGAAAAGGGTCCCCGTGCACACCTGGCGCACGGGGACCCTCAGCCGTTCTCAGGGGTGCGAGCTCTAGCGCTCGACCTCACCCTTGATGAACTTCTCGACGTTGGCGAAGGCCTCGTCGTCGAAGTACTGGACCGGCGGGGACTTCATGAAGTAGCTCGACGCCGACAGGATCGGGCCGCCGATGCCGCGGTCCTTGGCGATCTTCGCGGCGCGCAGCGCGTCGATGATGACGCCCGCGGAGTTCGGGGAGTCCCAGACCTCGAGCTTGTACTCCAGGTTCAGCGGAACGTCGCCGAAGGCGCGGCCCTCGAGGCGCACGTACGCCCACTTGCGGTCGTCCAGCCAGGCCACGTAGTCCGAGGGGCCGATGTGGACGTTCTTCTCGCCCATGTCGCGGTCCGGGATCTGCGAGGTGACGGCCTGCGTCTTCGAGATCTTCTTGGACTCGAGGCGGTCGCGCTCCAGCATGTTCTTGAAGTCCATGTTGCCGCCGACGTTGAGCTGCATGGTGCGCTCAAGACGGACACCGCGGTCCTCGAACAGCTTGGCCATCACGCGGTGCGTGATGGTGGCGCCGACCTGCGACTTGATGTCGTCGCCGACGATCGGGACGCCCGCCTCGGTGAACTTGTCCGCCCACTCCTTGGTGCCCGCGATGAAGACCGGAAGGGCGTTGACGAAGGCGACCTTGGCGTCGATGGCGCACTGGGCGTAGAACTTCGCCGCGTCCTCGGAGCCGACGGGCAGGTAGCAGACGAGAACGTCGACCTGCTGGTCCTTGAGGACCTTGACGACGTCGACGGGAGCCTCGGCGGACTCCTCGATGGTCATCCGGTAGTACTTGCCGAGACCGTCCAGGGTGTGGCCGCGCTGGACCGTGACGCCCTTGTTCGGGACGTCGCAGATCTTGATGGTGTTGTTCTCGCTGGCGCCGATGGCGTCCGAGAGGTCGAGGCCGACCTTCTTGGCGTCGACGTCGAACGCGGCGACGAACTCCACGTCACCGACGTGGTAGTCGCCGAACTGGACGTGCATCAGACCCGGGACCTTGGTGGCCGGGTCGGCGTCCTTGTAGTACTCGACGCCCTGCACCAGCGAGGCGGCGCAGTTGCCCACGCCGACGATGGCTACGCGAACCGAACCCATTCCGGTTGCTCCCTGTTCGATCTCTTCGAAGTCCTGCGTACGCAGGGCCTTCAGTTGGCGGTGTCCTCGGACGGATCCGGCCGGGTGCTGTCCCGGTGCCGGGGCAGACCGCCCGTCTCTCCTGATGTGTGGTCCTGCTGAGCGGAGCCGGTGGCGGGGCCGGATCGCTGATCCCGTCCCGCCCGCTCGCTCTCGATGAGCTCGTTCAGCCAGCGCACTTCGCGCTCCACGGACTCCATGCCGTGGCGCTGCAGCTCAAGCGTGTAGTCGTCCAGGCGCTCGCGCGTACGGGCCAGGGAGGCGCGCATCTTTTCGAGGCGCTCCTCCAGCCGGCTGCGGCGACCTTCCAGCACGCGCATCCGCACCTCTCGCTCCGTCTGGCCGAAGAAGGCGAAACGGGCGGCGAAGTGCTCGTCCTCCCAGGTGTCGGGGCCGGTGTGGGAGAGCAGCTCCTCGAAGTGCTCCTTACCTTCCGCCGTCAACCGGTAGACGATCTTGGCGCGGCGCCCTGCGAGTGAAGCGGCGAGCGCATCCTCGGGAGCGCTGCCCGGCTCCTCGATCAACCAGCCGTTCGCGACCAGCGTCTTGAGGCAGGGATAGAGGGTCCCGTAACTGAAGGCCCGGAAGATTCCCAGCGAGGTGTTGAGCCGCTTGCGCAGCTCGTAACCGTGCATCGGAGCCTCGCGGAGCAGCCCGAGTACGGCGAATTCGAGGATGCCGGAGCGCCTGCTCATCCTTCGCCTCCTCGTTCGTCGGGGACCTTTATGCCGTGCTGATGTATCGACTCGATACATCAGCACGATAGAGCCGAGTAGCGGCTGCGACAAGAGGGGCCATGGTGAACGGCGTCACATCATCAATTCACAGGAGGCAAGTTGCCTGATTTGGGGTGAACTTCGGCCCTAGGGAGGTTTTGAGCGTGCGTAGTCTGTGCGCCATGCAGATCACTGTGTGCCGAGTGACGTCAGGGGGCGTCGGCGTGTTCAGCGTCATCGGCACACGGGCTGCAGTGCGGCCGGTTCCTTCGCAGGGACGGCTCGTGCACTGGGGGGACAGGAACTCAGCTGCCGTTTCCAGGCGCTTTCGCCTGCCCGAGGAGTAGTCGTTCGATGAGCGAGCACCGTCGCAAACCGCCGCAGCCTCAGGGCGGTGGACGTGCCGCGGCCCGACGCGCCGCGCAGCAGCCCTCCGGCCGTCGGGCGGCCCGGCAGGCGGCCGGATCCCAGGAGCCGTCGGCCCAGTCGCCGTCAGGTTCGCACGGATCGACCTCAGCATCGCCGGCGGAGGAGCCCGCTTACGGCGGGCGTGCCGAAGCGCGGCGGGCCCAGCGGGGCGGCGGCCGCAGGCGCGCACCCGACGGCGCGGGGCCTCCCGGGGGTCCGGGACGCCGGGCGGGCCGGGGCGGTGCGGGCGGCGACCGGCCGGGCAAGAAGCGGTTCGTCGACTATCCGCGGTACGGCCGACACGGCTGGCGACGCTGGGTGCCGTCCTGGAAGCTCGTCACCGCCTGCAGCCTGGGCTGCTTCGGCCTGCTGATCGCCTTCATCGGGATCGCGTACTACTTGGTGGCCATTCCAAATGTCGCCAAGGCTGCCACGGCCCAGAACAACGTCTACTACTGGTCCGACAACACGGAGATGGTCGCCACTGGTGGTGAGATCAACCGGCAGATCATCACGTACGAGCAGATCCCGGCGGCGATGCGGTTCGCGGTCATCTCGGCCGAGAACAAGACCTTCGAGACGGACAGTGGTGTCGATCCCCAGGGCATCGCTCGGGCCCTGGTGAACATGGCCAAGGGCGGCCAGACGCAGGGCGGTTCGACGATCACCCAGCAGTACGTGAAGAACGCCCGTCTCGACGACCAGTCGCAGACGATCTCCCGCAAGTTCAAAGAGCTCTTCATCTCCATCAAGGTCGGCGCGACCCAGCCGAAGAGCGAAATCATGGCCGGATACCTGAACACCGCGTACTACGGCCGAGGCGCCTACGGCCTGCAGGCCGCTGCCCGCACGTATTACAGCAAGGACGCCAAGGACCTCGATCCGAGTCAGTGCGCCTTCCTGGCTTCCCTCCTCAAGGGCGCCACCTACTTCGACCCGGCCGGCGCACCCGAGATCGACCCGGCGGCCACGGCCGAGCAGAACACCAAGAACGCCAAGGAGCGCTGGGGCTGGATCCTCGACCAGGAGGTCAAGGACAAGCACCTGGCCCAGGCGGAGCGGGACAAGTACCGGACCTTCCCGATGCCCGACAAACCGAAGAAGAACGCGAACCTCAGCGGTCAGATCGGCTATCTCGTCTCCCTCGCGCAGGCGTCGGCGAAGAACAGCAACCCGGACATCGACCTGGCCAAGGGCGGCTACCGCATCTACACGACCTTCGACAAGAAGAAGGTCCAGGAGATGGAAGGCGTGGTCAAGAAGGTCCGGGAGAAGAACATCGACCCGAAGAAGCGACCCGACAAGGACACGTTCGTCCAGTTCGGCGCCGCGTCGGTGGATGTGAAGACCGGCGCCATCGTGGCCATCTACGGCGGTGAGGACGCGACCAAGCACTTCACCAACAACGCCGATGAGACCGGTGCCCAGGTCGGCTCGACCTTCAAGCCCTTCGTCCTCGCGGCCGCGATGCAGTACGGAAAGCGCGACCCGAGCAAGCCGGCGTCGCAGAGCGATTCGTCCCGCACCCCCGTCTCGCCGGACAGTATCTACAGCGGCAAGAACAAGCTGAAGATCAAGAACTACGACGGGACCGTCTGGAAGGACGAGCACGGCGGCGAGTGGCTCCAGACCAACGACGGCGACCAGTCGTACAACCCGCCGAGCTTCGGCATCGACCTTCGCTATGCGATGCAGGAATCGGTGAACAGCCCCTACGTGCAACTCGGTATGGACGTAGGCACTGACAAGGTGAAGCAGGCCGCCATGGCGGCAGGGCTGCGCGACAACAAGACCAGCATGGCTTCCTCCAGCGTGCCGTCGTTCTCGATCGGTACGTCGTCGCCCAGCGCGATCCGGATGGCCGGGGCGTATGCCACCTTCGCCGCCAGCGGCACACAGCGCGACCCGTACTCCGTGACCAAGGTCCTCAAGAGCGGGGCCACCATCTACGAGCACAAGGACGACGCGAAGAGCGCCTTCCCTGCCGCGGTGGCCAACAACGTCACGGACGTGCTGAAGGGCGTGGTCGACAAGGGAACCGGCACGAACGCCCAGCTCAGCGGCCGACAGGTGGCGGGCAAGACCGGTACCACCGACGGCAACCGGTCGGCCTGGTTCGTCGGTTACACCCCGCAGTACTCGACCGCCGTCGGCATGTACCGCCTCGACGACAACGAGACCAGCAAGAAGCGCGAGTTCCTGAGCATGTTCGGGACGGGCAACCAGAAGAAGATCCACGGTGCCTCCTTCCCGTCGACCATCTGGCACGACTACATGCAGGAGGCGCTGGGCGACTCCCCCGCCGAGTCGTTCCCGACCGCAGAGAAGATCGGCGACAAGGTGTACGGCGGTGGGACGTCCCCCAGCCCCACCCCCTCCCCGACCCCGAGCGCCCCGGCTCCTTCGCCCTCCCCGTCCCTCAAGCCGTCCCCCAGCCCCTCGCTCACCCCGTCTCCGAGCCCCAGCGCCTCCTGCAGCAAGTGGGACTGGACCTGCGGCAACAACACGGGCGGCGCCAACGGGGACCCGGCGACCGGGGGAACGGACGGCGGGCCGCCGCCCAGCCCGTCGCCCAGCAGGTCGAAACCCGGTAGCGGGCCCGGCGGTGGCGGAACCGGTGGCTGGTTCGGCAATACCGGTGGCTAGCTCGGCAGACTGACGGCGGGGGCGGTGTTTCACGTGAAACACCGCCCCCGCTGTTTCACGTGAAACAGCTTCGTCGTTTCACGTGAAACACGGCCGCTCCCCGTATCCACAGCGCTGTACGGCAGGATGTCGGCATGACGAGCGAGACGAGCCCCCGTGCGTACGAGGATCGACGCGGAGCCTGCGCGGAACCCGTCGTGCGCCCGACCGAACAGGACGAGGTCGCCGCGGCCGGCAGTCAGCTGATCGGGGGCCCGCTCGGACGCTGGGCCAAGCCCGGGCGGCACTGGCTCATCCCGATTCGAGTCGTAGTGCTTGTCGCGATCGGCATGTTCGCTCTGGGGATGGTCCAGAAGCTGCCCTGCTACGACTGGGCGTGGTTCCGGGGCGCCAATTCGCAGTACACCCACGCCTGCTACTCGGACATCCCGCACCTCTACTCGCTGCGCGGCTTCGCCGACAATCTGGTGCCGTACTTCGACCGGCTCAACGGCGACATGAACTATCTCGAATACCCGGTGCTGACCGGGCTGTTCATGGAAGTCGCCTCCTGGCTGACGCCGGGCAGCGGCGACATGCAGCACCGCGAGCAGATGTACTGGCTGGTCAACGCGGGGATGCTGATGGCCTGCACGGCCGTCATCGCCGTCTGTGTCACCCGGACCCACCGCCGTCGGCCCTGGGACGCGCTCCTCGTCGCCCTGGCTCCGGCCTTCGCGCTCACGGCCACCATCAACTGGGACCTGTTCGCCGTCGCCCTCACCGCGGCCGCGATGCTGATGTGGTCGCGCGGCCGGACCCTCGCCTTCGGCATCCTGATCGGCCTTGCCACGGCTGCCAAGCTCTATCCCGTACTGATCCTCGGGCCGTTGCTCGTGCTGTGCTGGCGGGCCGGAAAGTGGCGGGAGTTCGGGGCCGCGACGCTGGGTGCCGCCGGCGCCTGGCTGGTCGTGAACCTGCCGGTGATGATGCTGGCCCCCGAGGGGTGGAAGAAGTTCTACACGTTCAGCCAGGAACGGTCCGTCGACTTCGGGTCGTTCTGGCTGGTCATTTCGCAGCGTACGGGCAAGGGCCTGGACACCGACATGGTGAACACGTTGGCCATGGTCCTGATGGTGCTCGCCTGCGCGGGAATCGGGGTCCTCACCCTCACCGCGCCGCGTCGGCCGCGCTTCGCGCAGCTCGCATTCCTCGTCGTCGCGGCCTTCATCCTCACCAACAAGGTCTACTCACCGCAGTACGTGCTGTGGTTGATCCCGCTGGCCGCGCTGGCACGGCCGCGCTGGCGGGACTTCCTGATCTGGCAGGCCGGAGAAGTCGTCTACTTCCTGGGGATCTGGCTGTACCTCGCCTACACGATGAGCGGGGAGAAACATCAGGGCCTGCCCCCCGAGGGCTATCAACTGGCCATCGCGGCACATCTGTTGACCACGCTCTACCTGTGCGCCGTCGTGGTGCGCGACATTCTGCTGCCGGACCGGGACGTCGTACGCCGGGACGGTTCCGACGATCCGTCGGGTGGTGTCCTCGACCGGGCGGAGGACGTGTTCGTCCTGGGCCACGCGGCGCATCCGCCGCGGCACGCGGCCCTGCTCGAAGAGGGACCGCGGGTCGACTGGGGCACGCGGACCCCGGCCCCCTAGAGCAGCGCGGACAGGGCTCGGGCCCCTGACCGACGGCGGCTGTCGTCGGTCAGGGGCCCGATGTCGTGAGTGCCCGGAGGCGGCTTACTAGCGCTCGATGAGACGGTCGAACTGCGTCGTGGTGTGCCGCAGATGGGCCACCAACTCGTCGCCCACGTGCGGTTCCTGAGAATCCGACGGCACGAACAGGATCGAGACCTGCATGTGCGGCGGCTCGGCGAACCAGCGCTGCTTGCCCGCCCAGACGAAGGGCGACAGGTTGCGGTTGACGGTGGCGAGCCCCGCGCGGGCGACGCCCTTGGCGCGCGGCATCACACCGTGCAGGGCCTTCGGAGCCTCCAGGCCCACCCCGTGCGAGGTGCCGCCGGCGACCACGACCAGCCAGCCGTCGGAGGCGACCTTCTGCTGGCGGTAACCGAACCGGTCGCCCTTGGTGACACGGGTGACGTCGAGGACGGATCCCCGGTACTCGGTCGCCTCGTGGTCGCCGAGCCACAGCCGCGTGCCGATGCGGGCCCGGAAGCGGGTCTGCGGGAACTGCTGCTGCAGCCGGGCCTGCTCCTCGGCGCGCAGGTGGCTGACGAACATGGTGTGCAGCGGCAACCGGGCCGCGCGCAGCCGGTCCATCCACGCGATGACCTCCTCGACGGCGTCCGAGCCGTCGGTGCGGTCCAGCGGAAGGTGCAGCGCAAAGCCTTCGAGGCGTACGTCCTCGATGGCGGAGCGGAGCATGCCGAGCTCCTCCTCCTTCACGCCGTGGCGCTTCATCGAGCTCATGCACTCGATGACTACACGGGCGCCCACCAGGGCGTGCACGCCGTCCACGGAGGAGACCGAGCGGATGACCCGGTCGGGCAGCGGCACCGGCTCCTCACCGCGCCGGAACGGCGTCAGGACGAGCAGATCGCCGCTGAACCAGTCCTTGATCCGGGCGGCTTCGTAGGTGGTGCCGACCGCCAGGATGTCCGAGCCGGAGCGGGACACCTCGTCCGCGAGCCGCTCGTGGCCGAAGCCGTAGCCGTTGCCCTTGCAGACCGGGACGATGCCCGGGAACTGGTCGATCACGGACTTCTGGTGCGCCCGCCAGCGAGCGGAGTCGACATAGAGGGTGAGCGCCATGGCCGTCCGGACCTTTCTGATGGCTGCGATGTGTGGGAGGTACGAGGAACGAGGTTACGCAACCGCTCAGCGGCGCGACATATACATGTCCAGCGCCTTGTGGAGGAGCTTGTTCAGCGGGAAGTCCCACTCGCCGAGGTACTCGGCTGCTTCACCACCGGTGCCCACCTTGAACTGGATGAGACCGAAGAGGTGGTCGGTCTCGTCCAGGGAGTCGGAGATGCCGCGCAGGTCGTAGACCGTCGCGCCCATCGCGTACGCGTCGCGGAGCATCCGCCACTGCATCGCGTTGGACGGCCGCACCTCGCGGCCGATGTTGTCGGAGGCGCCGTAGGAGTACCAGACGTGCCCGCCGACGACGAGCATGGTCGCGGCCGAGAGGTTCACGCCGTTGTGGCGGGCGAAGTAGAGCCGCATCCGGTTGGGGTCCTCGGAGTTGAGGACCGTCCACATGCGCTGGAAGTACGAGAGCGGACGCGGTCGGAAGTGGTCGCGCACCGCGGTGATCTCGTACAGGCGCTGCCATTCGGCGAGATCCTCGTAGCCACCCTGGACGACCTCGACGCCGGCCTTCTCGGCCTTCTTGATGTTGCGCCGCCACAGCTGGTTGAAGCCCTTGAGGACATCGTCGAGCGAGCGGTTGGCCAGCGGCACCTGGAAGACGTAGCGGGGCTGCACGTCGCCGAACCCGGCACCGCCGTCCTCGCCCTGCTGCCAGCCCATCTTGCGCAGCCGGTCGGCGACTTCGAAGGCCCGCGGTTCGATGTGGGTGGCCTCGACATCGCGCAGGCGCTTCACATCGGGGTCCTGGATGCCGGACTTGATGGCGGTCGAGTCCCAGCGGCGGATGACGACCGGCGGGCCCATCTTCACCGAGAACGCGCCCTGCTGCTTGAGGTGGGCGAGCATCGGCTTCAGCCACTCGTCCAGGTTGGGCGCGTACCAGTTGATGACGGGGCCCTCGGGCAAGTACGCCAAGTAGCGCTTGACCTTGGGGAGCTGGCGGTACAGGACCAGGCCGGCGCCTACGAGCTGGTCGCTCTTGTCGAACCAGCCGAGGCTCTCCGAACGCCATTCCGTCTTGACGTCAGCCCACGCCGGGACCTGGCAGTGGCTCGCCGCGGGCAGGGTCTGGATGTACGCCAGATGCTGCTCACGACTGATGGTCCTCAGGGTCAGGCTCATGCGGGGCGCTCCTCGGCAGGTGTGTCCCCATGGGTACAGGGGCTCCGGCTCTCGTGCCGAAGCCTACTGGGCCACAGGAGCGCCCCGGATGGCCGTACGGCTCAGTGGCGTACGGGATTTCCGTGGTGGTGGGGGATGTGCGGCCGTCAGCCGCCGACGACACCGCCGAAGAGGCCGCCGTGTGCCATGCCGAGGAAGAAGCCGACGGCGGAGGCGCCGAGTCCGAGGATCAGCAGGAACCGCTCGCGCGTCGTCGCCGAGATGAACTGGCCGTAGGCGCCCGTGACGATGCCGATCAGGCCGGCCCACGAGCTGACCAGGTGGAGGTTGTAGAACCACGCGGTGGTGAAGGCCAGCACGCCCAGGACGACCGTGACGGCCGCGAGCGTGTCCTGGAGCGGATGGGGCTTGCCGTCGGTGGCGAAGAGGGAGACGGGGGCATTGGGTCGCACTGCTTGTGCCATGGGGCACCTCCTGGCGGAAGGCGGCGCCTGGTGACGCCGCACACACCCGATCTGTACAGATTGCGTCCCCTGCCCACCGGATTTCAACCGGAAGCGGGTCAACAGGTACTCTGGACGGTCTGCACCGGTGTCAGCCGTGCCCGCATGCCCTCCCGCTCCTCTCGGAGGGGGATTGTCAGTGGGGGCCGATACCGTTGCTTACGCATCACGACCCTCCTGCCACGGAACGACCGTGGCCGCTGAGTCCAAAGGAGGTGGGTTCCACATGCGTCACTACGAGGTGATGGTCATCCTCGACCCCGATCTGGAGGAGCGCGCTGTCTCTCCCCTGATCGAGAACTTCCTCTCCGTCGTCCGCGAGGGCAACGGAAAGGTCGAGAAGGTCGACACCTGGGGCCGTCGGCGTCTCGCCTACGAGATCAAGAAGAAGCCCGAGGGCATCTACACGGTCCTCGACCTGCAGGCCGAGCCTGCGGTCGTCAAGGAGCTCGACCGTCAGATGAACCTGAACGAGTCGGTCCTCCGGACCAAGGTCCTCCGCCCCGAGACCCACTGAGCTTCCGCTCAGCGGTAATCGGGTTCGAGTAGCAACACAGCAGCCAGCAGCAATCCCCGCCGAGAGGTTCATCCATGGCAGGCGAGACCGTCATCACGGTCGTCGGCAATCTCGTCGACGACCCCGAGCTGCGCTTCACCCCCTCCGGTGCGGCCGTCGCGAAGTTCCGTGTCGCGTCCACTCCCCGCACCTTCGACCGGCAGACCAATGAGTGGAAGGACGGCGAAAGCCTGTTCCTGACCTGCTCGGTCTGGCGTCAGGCGGCGGAGAATGTCGCGGAGTCGCTTCAGCGAGGCATGCGCGTAGTCGTGCAGGGCCGGCTGAGGCAGCGGTCCTACGAGGACCGCGAGGGTGTCAAGCGCACGGTCTTCGAGCTGGACGTCGAGGAAGTCGGCCCCAGCCTCAAGAACGCCACGGCCAAGGTCACCAAGACCACCGGTCGCGGCGGCCAGGGCGGATACGGCGGCGGCGGTGGCGGCGGTCAGCAGCAGGGCGGCGGCAACTGGGGCGGAACCCCCAGCGGTGGCCAGCAGAGCGGCGGCGGTGCTCCCGCCGACGACCCCTGGGCCTCGAGCGCGCCGGCCGGTGGCGGACAGCCGCAGGGTGGCAGCGGTGGCGGCTGGGGCGGAAGCTCCGGCGGCGGCTACTCGGACGAGCCGCCCTTCTAGGGCACTCGTCATCCCCACTTCTTGATCACACAGGAGAAACACCATGGCGAAGCCGCCTGTGCGCAAGCCTAAGAAGAAGGTCTGCGCTTTCTGCAAGGACAAGACCGTTTACGTGGACTACAAGGACACGAACATGCTGCGGAAGTTCATTTCCGACCGCGGCAAGATCCGTGCCCGCCGCGTTACCGGCAACTGCACGCAGCACCAGCGTGACGTCGCCACGGCCGTCAAGAACAGCCGTGAGATGGCGCTGCTGCCCTACACGTCCACCGCGCGATAAGGGAAGGGTGACCGAAAAATGAAGATCATCCTCACCCACGAGGTCTCTGGCCTCGGCACTGCCGGCGACGTCGTTGACGTCAAGGACGGCTACGCTCGCAACTACCTGGTCCCGCGTGGTTTCGCGATCCGCTGGACCAAGGGTGGCGAGAAGGATGTCGCGCAGATCCGTCGTGCGCGCAAGATCCACGAGATCGCGACCATCGAGCAGGCCAACGAGGTCAAGGCCCGTCTCGAAGGCGTGAAGGTGCGTCTGGCTGTTCGCTCCGGCGACGCCGGCCGTCTCTTCGGCTCCGTCACCCAGGCTGACGTCGCTTCGGCGATCAAGGCTGCCGGTGGCCCCGACGTGGACAAGCGCCGCGTCGAGCTCGGTGCGCCGATCAAGACCCTGGGTGCTCACCAGGTGTCCGTGCGTCTGCACGCCGACGTTGTCGCGAAGCTTGGCGTCGAGGTCATCGCCGCCTAAGCGCCGCTCAGCGCAACAAGAAGGGCCGTACCCCTCGGGGTGCGGCCCTTCTTCTGTTTCACGCCTCTGTTTCACGTGAAACAGAGGATCCGCCGCCACGCATTCAGCGCGACGCGCCCGTGACCAGCCAGCGCCCGGATCGGGCCCGCCAGCCGAGAGTCAGCATGCGGACCACCATCATCAGGGCCATGGCCCACCAAAGTGCCGTCAGGCCGCCGCCGAAGGTGGGTACGAGCAGTGCTACCGGGGCGAAGACGACCAGGGTCACCAGCATGGCCCGGGCCAGATAGGGGCCGTCGCCGGCGCCCATCAGTACGCCGTCGAGCACGAAGACCACTCCGGCGACCGGCTGGATCAGCGCGACCACGAGCAGGGCGGGCGTCAGAGTGTGCTGGACGGTGTGGTCGCCGGTGAAGAGCGGGACGAACAGTGGCCGGGCCGCCACCACGAGCACACCGAGCAGTACGCCGAACGCGATGCCCCACTCCACCATGCGGCGACAGGCCTGCTTGGCACCCTTGGCGTCGTCCGCGCCCAGATAGCGGCCGATGATCGCCTGCCCGGCGATGGCGATCGCGTCGAGCGCGAAGGCCATCAAGCTCCACAGGGACAGGATGATCTGGTGCGCGGCGATGTCGGCGTCGCCGAGCCGGGCGGCGACGGCGGTCGCGATCATCAGAACGGCTCGCAGCGAGAGGGTGCGGACCAGGAGGGGGACGCCGGCCTGCGCGCTGTTCCTTATGCCCGCGAGATCGGGTCGCAGGGAGGCGTGATGACGCCGGGCCCCGCGTACGACTACGACGAGATAGACGGCGGCCATGCCGAACTGAGCTATGACGGTGCCCCAGGCAGACCCCGCGATGCCGAGCCCGGCACCATAGACGAGCCCCACGTTGAGCACGCCGTTGGCCGCGAAGCCCGCTATGGCCACATACAGCGGAGTTCGGGTGTTCTGCAGACCCCGCAGAACAC
Source organism: Streptomyces xanthochromogenes (assembly GCF_014650455.1). Taxonomy (GTDB): domain Bacteria; phylum Actinomycetota; class Actinomycetes; order Streptomycetales; family Streptomycetaceae; genus Streptomyces; species Streptomyces xanthochromogenes. The sequence continues at coordinate 154,268 of NZ_BMUZ01000010.1, forward strand.
CCGTCGAGGCGAGTACGACGAGCATGGCGGGGATGCCGAGTGCGGAGACCCGGAGATAGGTGGTGGCGTAGGGGGCTGCGGTGTCCGAGGCGCCGAACAGCGCGACCAGCCAGGGGGCGGTGGGAAGTACGGCGGCAACGACCACGGCGCCCAGGAACAGGGCCAGCCAGATGCCGTCCATGCCTTGGCGGATCGCGGCCCGAAGATCGCCGGAGCCGACCCGTCGGGAAACGGCGGCGGTGGTGGCGTAGGCGAGAAAGACGAAGATGCTCACGGCCGTGGTGAGCAGCGGCGCGGCAATACCCAAACCGGCCAGTTGCGGGGTGCCGAGGTGGCCCACGATCGCGCTGTCGGCCATCACGAAGAGCGGCTCGGCGACGAGGGCGCCGAAGGCGGGAACGGCGAGGGACACGATCTCGCGGTCGTGCCGGCGCCGGGAGGTCCGCCAGTCGTTCTCCGGTGCCGTGGGGGCCTGTTTCATGGGGTCAATCTAATCTTCCACAGGTAATAGATGCAATGGCTCTTCGATCCTTACTTTAGGTCCTGTGTCCGGTTCTTGCAGACGCCGCTCGTCGGGATCTTGAGCCAGTCGGGAAAGTTTTTCTCCCCCACAGCCGGTGGACGGAGAAAGTGCAGGTCAGAGTGGCCTTCGGTGAGTGGCTATGACTTTGTCCACAGTGCTGTCCCCCGGTCCGTGCACAGGTTCCGGAGACTTCTCCACAGCATCCGGTCGTTCGTCCACATGCCCTGTGGATAACCAGATTGGCTGACGCCGCTCACGGGCCTAACGTGGTCCGGCGCCCGACGCGCCGGAACCGGAGTCGGGCACATCGATTTGTCAGTGTCGTGCCGTAGAAAGAGTGGCACGGCTAGGTCCGCGGAGCGGACGGGAGGAGGTGGCCCGGTGAGCATTCCCGAGCCGTTGGACGAGCCCTGGGCCGACACCGGTCCAAGTGACCGTCTGCCTGTTTCCCGCCAGCGCGGCGACAGCGAGGTCCGCGGCCGCGGACGTGGCAGAGGCCGTGACGACCAGCACGACCGGGGGCAGGACGACTGGGACGGCGGGTCCTCCGGATTCGAGCGCGTACCGCCCCAGGACATCGATGCCGAGCAGTCCGTGCTCGGCGGCATGCTGCTCTCCAAGGACGCCATCGCGGACGTCGTGGAGATCATCAAGGGCCACGACTTCTACAAGCCGGCGCATGAGACCGTCTACACGGCCATCCTCGACCTCTACGCCAAGGGTGAGCCGGCCGACCCCATTACGGTCGCCGCCGAGTTGGTCAAGCGCGGCGAGATCACCCGGGTCGGCGGCGCCTCCTATCTGCACACATTGGTCCAGTCGGTCCCCACCGCGGCCAACGCCTCCTATTACGCGGAGATCGTCCACGAGCGGGCGGTCCTGCGGCGGCTCGTGGAGGCGGGCACCAAGATCACGCAGATGGGATACGCGGCGGACGGCGACGTCGACGACATCGTCAACTCCGCCCAGGCCGAGATCTACGCGGTCACCGAGCAGCGCACCAGCGAGGACTACCTGCCGCTCGGCGACATCATGGAGGGCGCGCTCGACGAGATCGAGGCGATCGGCTCACGCAGCGGTGAGATGACCGGAGTGCCCACCGGTTTCACCGACTTCGACTCGCTCACCAACGGCCTGCACCCCGGCCAGATGGTCGTCATCGCCGCCCGTCCCGCCATGGGTAAGTCCACCCTCGCGCTGGACTTCGCACGGGCGTGCTCCATCAAGCACAACCTGCCCAGCGTGATCTTCTCCCTCGAAATGGGGCGCAACGAGATCGCGATGCGCCTGCTGTCGGCCGAGGCCCGGGTCGCGCTCCACCACATGCGCTCCGGCACCATGACCGACGACGACTGGACGCGGCTGGCCCGCCGCATGCCGGACGTCTCCCAGGCGCCGCTGTACATCGACGACTCGCCGAACCTGTCGATGATGGAAATCCGGGCCAAGTGCCGCCGTCTGAAGCAGCGCAACGACCTCCGCCTCGTCGTCATCGACTACCTGCAGCTGATGCAGTCGGGCGGCTCCAAGCGCGCCGAGAGCCGTCAGCAGGAAGTCTCGGACATGTCGCGAAACCTGAAGCTCCTCGCCAAGGAGCTCCAGCTGCCGGTGATCGCGCTCTCGCAGCTGAACCGTGGCCCCGAGCAGCGCACCGACAAGAAGCCGATGGTCTCCGACCTGCGTGAATCCGGTTCCATCGAGCAGGACGCGGACATGGTCATCCTGCTCCACCGTGAGGACGCCTACGAGAAGGAATCCCCCCGCGCCGGCGAGGCGGACCTGATCGTGGCCAAGCACCGTAACGGTCCGACGGCGACCATCACCGTCGCCTTCCAGGGCCACTACTCACGCTTCGTCGACATGGCCGCGACCTGATCCCAGGACGTCGTCGGCCGTCAACTACCGTGGCCGCACATGGAGATGGAAGGCTGGCTGGACGACACCCGCACGTCCTACGACACCGTCGCCGTCGGCTATGCGGAGCGGGTGCGCGACCTTCTGAACAAAACGCCCTGTGAGCGCTCGGCCTTGGCTCTGTTTGCCGAACTGGTGCGGGCGGCCGGCGGAGGGCAGGTCGCGGACGTGGGATGCGGTTCCGGAAGGATCGCGGCCCATCTACGGGGGCTCGGCGTGGACGCGTTCGGTATCGACCTGTCGCCGGGGATGATCGAGACGGCCCGGAGTGAGTACCCCGGTCTGCGGTTCGCGGTCGGTTCCATGACGGAACTGGACGTTGCCGAAGCCTCGTTGGCGGGCCTTGTGGCCTGGTACTCGCTGATCCACATCCCGGATCATGCGATGGGGCCCGTCCTCGCCCACTTCCATCGGGCCGTGCGCCCCGGCGGCCTTGTGCTGCTCGCCTTTCACGTGGGGGACGGGTCCCGGCTGAAGACGCGGGGATATGGCGGCCAACCCATGAACGTCCATGTGCATCGGCGTCAGCCCGCACAGGTGGCTGCCTGGCTCGATGACGCCGGCTTTACAGTCGAGGCGCAGACGACACTCAGCTCGGCCGAGAGTCCGCTCGGTGCGATCGTCTCCGCACGTCGACGGCCCGGGATCGCGCGGACGGTAGTCGCACCTTCGAGTTCTGCGTGATCAAATTCCCTCCCCTCGGGCCGAGTTGATCGCTCCGACGCTTCCCTGGCCGGAGCCCTGGGCAGGTCATGGTGGGTCAGAGAGGACGACTCCGGCGAAAAGCGGTCGACTCGGCGCGGCTGCGCGATTAGACACTTGCTCCATGACCTCATCGCATGCGCCCGTATCGCCGGCCCCCTTCGAAGACCTCCTGCCTTCCACAGAGCGTGCTCTCCTGCACCGCATCGCGGTCGCCCAGACCGAAGGGCGGGCGCCCTCACTGGTGGCGGCCGTGGTGCGGGACGGCCGGATGGTCTGGTCCGGTTCGCGTTCCTGCGTCGACGGGCACGGGCCGGACGCCGATGTCCAGTACCGCATCGGCTCCATCACCAAGACCTTCACGGCCGTGCTGGTGCTGAGGCTGCGTGACGAGGGGCTCCTCGACCTCCGGGATCCGTTGGAGAAGTACCTCCCCGGTACCGCGGTGGGCGGCGCCACTATCGCCCAACTGCTCTCCCACACAGCCGGGTTGACCGCCGAGGCGCCAGCGCCCTGGTGGGAACGGACACCTGGTGACCTTCGCCCGGAGCTCGGTGATGTGCTGGGGGACCAGGCGCAACTGCATCCCGTAGGGCTGCTCCATCACTACTCCAATCCGGGTTACGCGGTGCTCGGTGCCCTGGTGGAGGCAGTGCGCGGAGTGCCCTGGAAGGATGCGCTGCGGACGGAGATCCTCGAACCCCTGGGCATGCACCGCACGAGCACGGAGCCGGTACATCCCCATGCAGGCGGCTGGGCCGTCCACCCGTGGGCCGATGTGTTGCTGCCGGAGCCGTCCGAGGACCTCGGACTGATGGCCCCGGCCGGGCAGCTCTGGTCGACTGCCGCGGACCTCAGCCGCTTCGCCGTCTTCCTCACGGCAGGGGACGAGAGAGTGCTGAGCGCCGACTCGGTGGCGGAGATGAGGACCCCTGCCGTGGCGCCGGAGCCGGGTGACTGGGACGCCGGTTACGGCCTCGGTATGCAGCTCACCCGGACCGATGGCCGCGAACTCGTCGGGCACACCGGCTCGTTGCCCGGGTTCGTCGCGACGCTGTGGGTGGGTGTGGCGGACGGCGTGGCCGCCGTCGTGCTCGCCAATGCCACCTCCGGCCTGCTGGTCGGCGCGCTGGCCGCCGATCTCGTACGGATCGTGGCGGAGTCCGAACCGCGCTTCCCGGAGCCCTGGCGCCCCCTTCCCGCGGCGGATAGGGAGCTCCTGGCCCTCACCGGGCCCTGGTACTGGGGCACCCATGCCTTCGGGCTGCGGCTGACCGCCGACGGCGGAGTGGCCCTGGCACCCGTGCGGGGAGGCGGGCGGGCTGCCCGGTTCAAGGCTGCCGCCGACGGCGCCTGGGTCGGCCTCGAGGGCTACTACCGGGGAGAGACCCTCCGCGCGGTGCGTCGTGCGGACGGCTCGGTGAGCCACCTCGATCTCGGGTCGTTCGTGTTCACCCGAGAGCCGTACGGACCTGAAGCGGCCGCGGTGCCGGGCGGCGTGGACCCCGAGGGGTGGCGCGGAATCTGACGTTTCACGTGAAACGGCCGACCAGGCCGCTGTGCAGGCCCTGTTTCACGTGAAACAGGGCCTTGCGCGGGTTTGTCCCGCAACGGGGCCGAAGCGGTTTCCGGAGCAGGCTTACAGCGCCTTCTTGAACCCCACGTGCGAGGCTTCGAACCCGAGCCGCTCATAGAAGCGGTGGGCATCGACGCGGGTGACGTCCGACGTCAGCTGGACCAACTGACAGCCCTGGCGCGCCGATTCGGCGACGGCCCACTCGATGAAGAGGGTGCCGAGCCCACTGCCGCGCTCCGCGCTGTGAATACGCACCCCTTCGATGATCGAGCGGGTCGATCCGCGCCGGGAGAGCCCGGGGACGATGGTGAGCTGGAGGGTGCCGACGACCTCGCCGCCGCGGTCCGCAACCATCACGTGCTGGTTGGGGTCGCCCGCGAGCCGGTCGAAAGCGGCGCGGTAGGGCGTCAGGTCGTCGGGCGACTCGCGCTGGGCGCCCAGCGGATCGTCCGCGAGCATCGCCACGATCGCCGGGAGGTCGTCGGGTGTCGCAGGCCTGATCTCAAGATCACTCATGGCCCGGAGCGTACGCCCAACGGCTTCACGCCGACACGTTCAGAGCCTCGACCGTGCGTACCAGGGGCGCGAGTTGAGGGTTTTCAGCCGCCTCGTCCAAGGCCTCGCGCAGGGCCCGGTCATTGGTGGGCCGGGCGTCGGCGAGCAGGGCGAGACCGGACTCGGTGACATCGGTGTAAATGCCGCGGCGGTCGGTGTCGCAGAGGTACCGGGTGAGCAGGCCGCGGTCCTCCAGGCGGGTCACGAGCCGGGTCGTGGCCGACTGGCTGAGAACCACGGCGTCGGCGACCTGCTTCATCTGGAGGTGCCCGCCCGGCCCGCTGTGCTGGCGGCTGAGTACATCGAGCAGCGAGTACTCGCGCACGCTGAGGTCGTGCCCCGACTGCAGCGCGCGCTCGATGTGAGCATCGATCTTGCCGTGCAGCAGGGAGAGCGCGCACCAGCCCTGGGCGAGGGCGGTGAGTGCGGGATCCGTCGCGGTCATGCGTGTGTCCTCCGTCCGGAGCGGCGTGTCCTCAGGATAGTCCACAGACGCAATAGCCCGCGCTTGCAATTAGTCGGCGTCTGCAATTATTGTGAACGCTCGTAAGGGGCCCACGCAACGTTTTGGAAGGTCATCCCATGCCACTCGCCCTCCTAGCCCTCGCCATCGGGGCGTTCGGTATCGGCACCACAGAATTCGTGATCATGGGGCTGCTCCCCGAGGTTGCCGGCACCTTCGATGTCTCCATTCCCACCGCCGGATACCTGGTCAGTGGCTATGCGGTCGGTGTCATGCTCGGCGCCCCGCTGATGACCGTTCTGGGCACGAAGATCACCCGCAAGCGGATGCTGATGCTGCTGATGGGCTTCTTCATCGCGGGCAACGTGCTCTCCGCGCTGGCGCCCGCCTTCGAGCTGATGCTGGCCGGGCGGATCGTCGCCTCTCTCGCACACGGTGCGTTCTTCGGCATCGGCTCGGTCGTCGCCGCGGATCTGGTCGCCCCCGAGAAGAAGGCCGGGGCCATCGCGATGATGTTCACCGGGCTGACCGTCGCCAATGTGGTGGGCGTGCCGGCCGGCACGCTCATCGGCCAGCAGGTCGGCTGGCGTGCCACGTTCTTCGTCGTCGCATCGCTCGGCGTGCTCGGTCTGCTCGGGGTGGCCAAGCTCGTACCGGACATGCCGAAGGCCGAGGGCGTACGGCTGCGGCACGAGATCGCCGCGTTCCGCAATGTCCAGGTGCTGCTCGCCATGGCGATGACCGTGCTCGGATTCGGCGGAGTCTTCGCAGCGATCACCTACATCACGCCGATGATGACGAACGTCGCCGGCTATGCCGACACCTCCGTCACCTGGCTGCTCGTTCTGTTCGGCCTCGGCATGGTCACCGGAAACCTCATCGGCGGCCGGTTCGCCGACCGGGCGCTGATGCCCATGCTCTACGTGGCGCTGTCCGGGCTGGCCGTGGTCCTGGCGCTGTTCACGGTGGCCGCCCACGACAAGCTCGCTTCCGCCGTCATGGTCTTCCTCATCGGCGCACTGGGCTTCGCGACCGTGCCCCCGCTGCAAAAGCGTGTCCTGGACCAGGCCGCCGGAGCACCCACCCTGGCGTCCGCCGTCAACATCGGCGCCTTCAACCTCGGCAACGCGCTGTCCGCCTGGCTCGGCGGCATCGTCATCGCCGCAGGCCTCGGCTACACCGCCCCCAACTGGGTCGGTGCCGCACTGGCCGCCTCCGCCCTGGTGCTCGCCTTCGTCTCCAGCGCGCTGGAGCGGCGTACGAGCAGCGGCAGCCGCATCGTCGCGGGCACCGTGCACGAGCCGGCCCGGGCCACCGCGTCCCACCACTGAACCAACTGACCAGCATTCTTTAGGAGTTACCCCTCATGAGCACCCCCACCGTCGCCGTAGCCCCGCTCACCACCCAGGATGCGGAAGCCCTCCTCGAAGCGGCCCGCGCCGCCGCCGAGGCGGCCGGGGTCACCGTAGCCGTCACCGTGCTCGACGCGGGCGGCCATCTGCTCGCCTTCCGCCGGGACGACCGGGCCGTACTGATCGCCGGTGAGACCAGCACCCGCAAGGCCTACACCGCCCTTCAGCTGGCCACCCCGACCGCAGACCTGGTGGACGCGGTCCAGCCGGGCGGCCTCTTCCACACCCTGCCGACGGCCCTGGACCGGCCCCTCCTCTTCATCGCCGGCGGTGTGCCCGTCCACCGTGACGGACGGCTGATCGGCGCGATCGGAGTGGGCGGCGGCGCCCCAGAGCAGGACCACGGCTTCGCCACCGCGGCCGTGGAGGCCCTCGTCCGGCGCTGAGCGCACTGACACAGGGAGGCCCGCCCTCAAGTGCCCGCTGGATCGCGGCACATGGGGCGGGCGGTCGCCGTCGAGGGAGCCGCGTGAACCTAGCCCGCTGCCACCGTCAACGGCGCGAAGCGGCGGGTCCAGTCGCCGGGGAGAGCCGGGAGGCCGTAGGTCATCACCGCATTGAAGCCGGCCGACTCGACGCCGGACGCCTTCAACCAGCTCAGCAGCTCCTCGTGGCGTACGTCCACGTCCGTGCGCAGGGGGCGGTCCGTGCCGGCCGCGAGCGAGGCGACCAGAGCCTTCGCGGTCTCCGTGTCCCGGGCGATCAGTGGGCCCACCACATGGGTGTTCATGTTGGGCCAAGCCGCCGCGAAGCCGGTCAGCCCGGCCGCGTTCTCCGCGACCCTCAACTGATCGCAGAAAGCCGGCAGGCGCGTGATCATGTGAGTGCGGTCTTGGCCGAAGACTTCGGTGTCCAGCCGGAGGATCGCCGGCAGGTCGTCCGCGGTCGCGGGGCGGGTGGCCACCGTCGGAGCCGGGCCCGACGGCCGGAAATGACCCCGCACCATCTCGGCCCGGCCGGTCGTCTCGAAGCCCAGCTCCTCGTACAGCGGTCGTCCGCTCGACGTGGCGTGCAGGGTGAGCGGAGTGCCGTCCCACTCCCGCAGCACGTCCGTCATCAGCCGGCGTCCGACGCCCTGCCGGGCGAAGCGCTCGGCGACCAGGACCATCCCGATGGCCGCGAGACCGGGGCCGTACGAGGTGACGACACAGGCGGTGACCAGGCCCTTGCCGTCCGGGGCGTCGATCCCGTAACCCGTTCCCGCCGCGAGCAGCAGCCCCCATTTGTGCTCCTCGCGTGGCCAGCCCCGGTCCTCGGACAGGTCGGCGCAGGCGACGAGGTCTGTGGTGGTCAAACGGCGCAGGGGAAGCTCGGCGAGCGATGACGGCATGAGGCTCAGGTTGTCCGACCCACCGGCGCGGCGTCCACCGTTTTCCGGCTCTCGACACGGTGCTTCCGCCCACGCCGCGTCAGTCCCCAGGGCTTGAGCACCGAGATTGCCGTCATGAAGAAGTAGGCGCTGGAGGACACGATCGGTGCGGCCACCAGACTGGTGTCGGGCACTCCGGCCGCGACCGCGCCATTGATCTCCGGTCGCAGCAGGAAGGCCGACAGGCAGAGCGTGACCAGGGTCAGCCAGAACTTGATCCAGACCCAGCGATGACGAGCGAGTCCCCAGCGGGTGCCCAGCGAGAGCACCACTCCGGTCACCAGTGTCAGCAGGGCGATGGGCAGCACGAGCCAGTCGCCGAAGACCTTCATGGCGCGGTACGCGGCGTCGGTCATGGCGGGCGAGTCCGTTGTGTATGCGGTGATGCCGAGCGCGAGAAGGCCGAGGGTGAGGCCCAGCCAGCTCACCGAGACGGCGACATGGGCCACCAGCCAGCCCTTCCGGACGGTACGCCGCAGATGTTTCACGTGAAACGGCGACCGGATCGTGCGGTCGGATGCGGGGAGAGGTGGATGTTTCACGTGAAACAGCGTGCCGTCGGAAGCCCGCGTCGGACGTCCCACAGGGGGAGTAACCCCGCGTACTAGGCTCGGCGTACATGGCGAGACTTCACCTCTTCGACCTCGACGGCACCCTCATGCGGGGCTCCGCCGCGCCGGTCGAGATTTCGCGGCAGCTCGGGCTCCTTGACGAGATCGGCGAGCTGGAGGTGGCGCTGTCCAGCGGCCGGATCGGGCCGCCGGAGTACGCGGTGCGGGTGCACGCTCTGTGGGCCGGGCTCACCGAGGCGCATGTGACGACCGCTTTCGAGACGGCCCCCTGGATCACAGGCATCCAGGACGTCTGGCGGGAGATTCGTGAAGCGGGCGACTACTGTGCCGTGATCTCGCTGTCCCCGTCCTTCTTCGTGGAACGGCTGCTCGGCTGGGGCGCTCATGCGGCCCACGGCTCGCTCTTCCCGGAGTTGCCCTTCACCCGGCCCGTGGACAAGGAGGGGCTGTTGAGCCCGGCCGCGAAGGTGACCGTCATGCACCGGCTGTGCGCCGAGTTCGGCGTCGACAGCCGGCACTGTGTTGCCTACGGGGACTCGATGTCCGACGTGGACCTCTTCGCGGCCGTCCCCGTGTCGGTCGCGGTGAACGCGGACCACCACCTCGCGGACCGTGCCACCCACACCTACACCGGCGACGACCTCCGGGAGGCCTACGCCCTGGTCCGCTCGGCTCTGTGAGCTGTGGTCAGCCCAGGTCGGGTGCGTGCATGGCCCGCACGCCCTCGATGTTGCCGTCGAGGTAGTGCCGGAGGGACAGCGGCACGAGGTGCACCGAGGCGATCCCGACGCGGGTGAACGGGATGCGGACGATCTCGTACTCGCCGCAGGGCTCCTCGATCTCGGGGCCGTGCCGCAGCGAGAGGTCCATGGAATCGAGGCGGCAGACGAAGAAGTGCTGCACCTTCACGCCGGTCGCGCCGCCGTCGGCACCGATGTGCTCGACGGTGTCGACGAAGCAGGGCACCACATCGGTGATCTTCGCTCCGAGCTCTTCGTCCACTTCGCGGTGGAGGGCCTCGACGACAGTGGCGTCCTCGGGCTCGACCCCGCCACCGGGGGTGACCCAGTACGGGTCCATGCCGGGCTTGGTGCGCTTGATCAGGATCAGGGCGTCACCGTCAAGCAGAACGGCTCGTGCGGTGCGCTTGACCACTGGACGTACGGTCATGGGAGAAATGTGGCCCGAAGGGGCGCCTGCGAAACTCTCCGGGCCTCGTCCACCGCTCTTCAGCTCCAGTCGGCCGCGGCACGCAGCAGCCATTCCTGCGCCCGCGCGATGTGCGGGAGGCCGAGTGTGCCGGTGCGCGCCGCGAGGAAATAGGTGCGCAGCGGCGGCACCGGAGGGTTGAGCAGCGCCACCACCTCGCCTTGTTCCAGGGCCGTCTCGCACAGGTAGCGCGGCAGTACGGCGAGTCCCGCTCCGGCGGTCACCGCGGCGAGAACGGCCCGCAGATCGGGGGCCACGACCGTGCCCGCGGCGGCGGGCTTGGCGTCGAACACCGAGGCCCAGTAGCGCGTGACGAGTGGCAGCGATTCGTGGACCTCCACCACCGGGATGGGCTCCAGGACGTCGGGCCCGCCGTGCCGCACCGCGCCAGGCCCGAGCCGCGCGGCCCAGCGCACCCCGGCGACCAGCACATGCTCCTCGTCGCACAGTGCGGTCGAGGTCAGCAGCCCGCCGCGCGGCCTGGCGGTGGCGATGGCGAGATCGTGGTGGCCGGCAGCCAGGCCTTCGAGGGTCTCCTCGGCGTTCCCGAAGGACGCCCGCAACGCGAGGCCCTGGGGGATGAGCCGGGTGAGTGCGGGCAGGGCGCGCAATGCGGTGAACTCCGGCGGTCCGGCCAGATGCAGGGTTCGCAGGGCCGGTGCCTCGCCGAGGCCGGACTCGGTGATCTCGACCAGCGCGTCCAGATGCGGCGCGGCCCGCTGGGCCAGCTCGTCGCCCATGGTCGTCGGGGTCACCCCGCGCGCCTGGCGTAGAAAGAGCGGATGGCCCAACTGCCGCTCCAGGGTGCGTATCTGGCCCGTCACCGCGGGCTGCGAAAGCCCGAGCAACGCAGCGGCCCGGGTGAACGAGCCCGCTCGGTGCACGGTGACGAACGTACGCAGCAGGGCAAGGTCCATGGTGCCCTCCCGTCCCGAACTGCTTCACGACGTCCCCGGCCGGACACAACTATAAATATGTCGATAGGTCTCTGTCGCTACCGTGATTGGACACTGACGCAGAGTCAACTAGCCTTGTGCGGGCGGTTCCCGGACGCGGGAACCGGGGGCGGTCCGAGCCATGAGGGGGGAGGCTCGGACCGTCCGTCCTACGTACGGGGTCCGGCCGTCGAGCCTGCCCCATCCAAGGCGCGTTCCACGTCCGCGATCAGGTCGGGGGCGTCCTCGGCGCCGACCGAGAAGCGGATGAAGCCCTCCGACACCGCGTCGCCGCCCCAGCGGCCGCGGCGCTCCGCGGTGGAGCGGACGCTGCCGAAGCTGGTGGCGTCGTCGACCAGACGCAGCGCCTCCAGGAACCGCTCGGCGAAGCCCCGGTCGGGCAGGTCGAAGGAGACCACGCAGCCGAAACGCCGCATCTGCGCCGAGGCCTGCCGGTGGGACGGGTCGGAGGGAAGCCCCGGATAGCGCAGGCCGGTCACCTCCTCCCGCTTGGCCAGCACCTCGGCGAGGGCCAGGGCGTTCGCGGCCTGCCGGTCGGCGCGCAGGTGCAGCGTCGCGAGGGAGCGATGGGCGAGCCAGGCCTCCATCGGGCCCGGAATGGCGCCCACGACCTTGCGCCACTTGCGTACCCGTGCGGCGAGGCCGGCGTCGCGGCACACCACATAGCCGAGCAGGAGATCGCCGTGGCCGGTCAGGCCCTTGGTGCCGCTGGCCACCGCGAAGTCCGCGCCGAGTTCGAGCGGACGCTGCCCGAGAGGCGTGGCCAGGGTGTTGTCGACCGCCACCAGGGCGCCCGCGTCATGTGCGGCCCGTGCCAAGCGGGCCACGTCGCACACATCGAGACCCGGGTTGGACGGGGTCTCGATCCACAACAGCTTCGCGCCGTCCAGGTGGGCGATCTGTGCGTCGCCGGCGGTGGGCGCGGTGCGCACCTCGATGCCGTACGCCTCCAACTGCTCGCGGATCAGCGGCAGGGCCTGGTAACCGTCGTCCGGCAGCACCACCGTGTCGCCGGAGCGCGCGTGGGAGAGCAGCACAGCCGAGATGGCCGCCATTCCGGACGCGAAGACGATCGCTTCGGCTCTCTCGTCCGGGGACTCCAGCTCGGCTATCGCCCGCTCCAGATGCGTCCACGTGGGGTTGGTGTCACGGCCGTAGGTGTACGGCCCGTCCGCCTCGCCCGGCAGGTGGAAGTGGGCGGCGAACACCGGCCCGGGCAGGGTGGGTTCATAGGCCACCGGCTCGGGGAGCCCCGCGCGTACGGATCGGGTGCCGTCACCTGTCATGCCGCACGCTCCATTTCATGGCAGTAGGGGGTGGCCAAGACTCAGTCCTTGTCGTCGGGCAGAACGATGTGCATCGCCCAGGACACGATCGAGATGATCAGGGCGCCGAGCACGGCGGTCCAGAACCCCTCGACGTGGAAGCTCAGGTCGAGCTTGTCGGCGAGCCAGGAGGTCAGCAGCAGCATCAACGCGTTGATCACCAGCGTGATCAGCCCGAGCGTGAGGATGAAGAGGGGGAACGACAGCAGCTTGACCACGGGCTTCACGACGAAATTCACCACGCCGAAGACCAGCGCGACCAGAATCAGCGTCAGTGCCTTCTTGCCGGTGTTGTCACCGGTCAGGGTGATGTCCTTCACCAGCCAGATGGCCACTGCCAGGGCGGCCGCATTGGCGATCGTCTTGACTACGAAATTCTTCATGGGTCTGATCGTGGCAGACGTGATCGGCACGAGCGCAGGGGCAGACGGCGATGAAAGACTTCCGACTCGACGAGCTGGAGGCGGAACGGGCCGCCAACGACGGTGCGTATCTGCAGTTCCTGCGGGAGCGCACCATGTCGGCGGGGCTGTACGCGCTCGATGCGGGCGCACACGACCCTCAGTCCCCGCACGCCCAGGACGAGATCTACTTCGTGGTCAGCGGCCGGGCCTCCATCACCGTGGGCCTGGAGACGACGCAGGTCGCGCGGGGCAGCGTGGTCTATGTGCCGGCCGGAGTGGCGCACAAGTTCCACCACATCACCGAGGACCTGAGGGTTCTGGTCGTGTTCTCTCCCCCTGAGAGCTGAGGGTCGTCCCCGATTCTCCCTAGGGGTTCGATCAGGGGTGTTCAAGGGCTGCGAGCGCCCCGCGCGGCACCCCCTCGCGCCTAGCATCAGGAGTGTCGAAAGCACACGACCGGTGAACTGACGAAAGAGGTAGGGACGATGGCGGCACGGGAGATATTCGCGGGGATGCCCTGGTGGGTGAAGTGGGTCGCCGTGCCCGTCATCGCCCTGGTGGTGTTCGGCGGTCTGATCGCGAGCGTGGTGGGCTTCCTGTTCGGGCTGCTCTTCAAGCTCCTGGTCTTCGTGGCCCTGGTCGGCGGTCTGATCTACGTGGTGCGGAGGTTCATGTCCTCCTCGTCGTCCTCGCGCGGCGACTGGTAGCCGGCCCCGGGCGGAACAAGACCTTCCGCCCGGAGCCCGGGACGGCCCCGCCGCTACCGGACCGGCGCGCACGCCGCGCCCAGGACGTACGGGGATTAGCCCGGCCGGGGGAACGAACCTGGTGAAACCCCCTTCCCGTCAGGATCGGCCAATAGAGTGGCTGGTCTCTGCCGCCCCCTGGGAACCACGGGCCCCGATCGATCCCGAGCTCCGGTTCGACCGGCCCGTGCCGGCTCTCCGGGCGTGCGGCGGGCGCGCGGGGGTGGCCCCCGCGGGCGGGCGCGTTGCCCGTCGGCACGCCTGGGGGTGACCTGTGGCCATGGCTTCGAACGCCGCCGTCCCTACCCTGATCGGCTCGGTCCAGCGGGCCCTGCGCCTGCTGGAGGCAGTCGGGTCCCACCGGGACGGCGCCCCCGCCAAACAGCTGGCGCGCGAGGCCGGACTGCCGCTGCCGACCGCGTACCACCTGCTGCGGACCCTGACCCACGAGGGCTATCTGCGGCGCGAACAGGGGGTGTTCGTGTTCGGGCCCGCGGCCGAGCGGCTGGCCGACGGCGGAGCACTGCAGAATCGTCGCATCAAGATCGCCGACTCCCTGGTGCGCTGGCGGGACTCCATCGGGGTGCCCGTCTACTTCGCCCTCTACCGCGAGGGCGAGATCGAGATCGCCGGGGTGGCCGACACCCCCGCGGCGCCCGCCGTCGAGGAGTGGGCGGACTTCCGCGAGACCGGGCACGCCCACGCGATCGGCCAGTGTCTGCTCAGCCAGCTCGACGAACGCACCCGCGAGGACTACCTGGACCGGCATCCGGTCGAGGCCATCACGCCCTTCACCGTGCGGGACCGCCACACCCTTTCGGAGCGGTTGGCGGCTACGGAGCGTATGCAACCCGTGGTCGAACGGCAGGAGTACGCGCTGGGCACGGTCTGCGCCGCGATCCCGATCACGGCCGGTTCCAGTGCCGCCACGATTGCCATTTCCGTACCCCTTCACCAGGAAGAACGTCTGCTTCCCGCCATTGAGCAGCTACGTGGCGAAGTGGGGGGTCTCTTCCGCTCCCTGGCCTTCTCTATCAGTATCTGAAATATCACTCCTTGTGATCTGTTTGGGCTTACAGCACGATTGCGTCAAGAGGGCCATGCGGGATCATTCCTGGCCAGTTTCGGCTAGAGCGGGGTACGTGCGGTGCGTGAATCGGTTCAGGCAGAAGTGATGATGGGCTTCCTCGTCTCCGAGGAGCTTTCCTTCAAGATCCCCGTGGAGCTGAAGTACGAGGCGGCGGACCCCTATGCGGTGCGCATGACCTTCCACCTCCCGGGCGACGCGCCCGTGACCTGGGCGTTCGGCCGCGAGTTGCTGCTCGACGGCATCAACGGGGCGACCGGGGACGGCGATGTGAGAATCGAGCCCACCGAGCCCGGGGAGCTCTCGGACGTCCACATCCGGCTCCAAGTGGGCGCCGACACCGCCCTCTTCCGGGCCGGCGCGGCGCCGCTCGTCGCCTTCCTGGACCGCACCGACAAGCTCGTACCGCTGGGGCAGGAGTGGACCCTCGGGGAGTTCGACGAGCACTTGGAGGACGCGCTCGGGCGCATTCTCGCCGAGGAGAACGCCGGCTGATCCGTTACTTCTTGCGGCGGTGACCGCCTCCGCCGCGCCCTGCTCCTACGCGCGGCGCCCCCACGCGGGGCGCCGCGGCGCCCGCTGCTCCCGGTCGGTCGGCGGAGACCACCAGGGCGGCGAGCGCGGTCGTCAGCGGCACCGAGGCGACCAGGCCGATCGAGCCGACCAGGGTGCGGACGATCTCCTCGGCGACCAGCTCGCTGTTGGCCACCGTGCCCACGCTGCTCTGCGCGATCGAGAACAGCAGCAACAGCGGCAGCGCGGCGCCCGCGTACGCGAGCACCAGGGTGTTGACCACCGATGCGATGTGGTCGCGGCCGATCCGGATGCCCGCCCGGTACAGGCCGCGCGGGCCCATGGTCGGGTTCGCCTCGTGCAGCTCCCACACCGCCGATGTCTGGGTGACCGTCACGTCGTCGAGTACGCCGAGCGATCCGATGATGACGCCCGCGAGCAGCAGGCCGGACATGTCGATGTTGGGATAGAGGCCGTGGATCAGACCCGTGTTGTCGTCGGTGTTGCCGGTGAGTGAGGCCCAGCCGATGAAGAGCGAGCCGAGCAGCCCGATCAGCATCAGTGAGACGAGGGTGCCGAGGACGGCGACGGAGGTCCGGGCGGACAGACCGTGGCACATGTAGAGCGCGATCAGCATGATGGCGCTCGCCCCGACCACCGCTACAAGGAGCGGGTTGGAACCCTGCAACACCGCCGGAAGGATGAACAGCGTCAGCACGGCGAAGGAGACCACCAGAGCGACCAGCGCCATCACTCCGCGCAGCCGGCCGACGGCCACCACCGCGAGTGCGAAGATCCCGGCGAGCAGCGCCATCGGGAATCGGCGGTTCACATCGGTCACCGAATACTGCAGGTCATGGGGTGCGTCGGGGGCGTACGCGACGATCACGCCCTGGCCCGTGCGCAGCTGGCGGGGCGAGTCGGGCTGGACGATCTCGGTGAAGGTGCGGCCCTTCTCCTTGCCCGAGGTGACCTCGACGGTGGCCTTCTTGCACACCCGCTGTTCGGTGCTCCTGGCCTGCTGGCTCTCGGCGGTGGAGGTGTCACCGTTCGACGGGGCCTGACCGGCGTTGGCCGAATTGCAGTCGACTTCGTCGACCTTGACGACCTTGGCCTGCTGGGTCTGGCGGTCGAAGCCGACGCCGGTGCGCTGGTGCGGTGGAGCCCCGCCCGGCCAGAGCACCACGAGACCCACAAGTACCGCCGTGGAGAAGGGAATCAGCACGGCGGCGATCACCTTGCGGAGGTGCTTGGAGACGGGGGCGGCGGGCCCGTGCGCGTGGGAGTGGCCGTGCCCGTGGCCGTGTCCGCCGTGCTGGTGCGGAGGGTGCGGTTCTGGTGAGGTCACCGCCCGATCATCGCAAGAACACAGGGGGCCCTCTGTTCAGCGCGCCAGTGATGGCGTTAGCGTGGTGACACCTTTGCACACGCGGGAGCTCGGAGCACCGGGCTGAGAGGGCGCTGAAAACCGTACGAACGGTACGGAAGAGGCTGCGCCGACCGCCGAACCTGTTACCGGGTAATGCCGGCGTAGGGAGTAGGTCTCATGACCATTCAGGACGCACGCACGCCTGCCTCCAGCACTGAGGAGAGCGGGAAGTCCATCGGCTGGCACAAGGGGTACGTGGCGGGATCGCGCCCCGACCTCAAGGTGCCGGTCCGTCAGGTGCACCTCACCAACGGCAAGGCCGTGACGCTGTACGACACCTCGGGCCCGTACACCGACCCGAGCGTCGAGACCGACGTCCGCCGGGGCCTCGCTCCGCTCCGTGAGAACTGGATCATCGGGCGCGGCGACACCGAGGAGTACGCGGGCCGCCCGGTCCGCCCCGAGGACGACGGCATCAAGCACACCTCGCCGCGCGGCGGGCTCAAGAACCTCGACGCGGTCTTCCCCGGCCGCCCGCGCCAGCCCCGCCGGGGCCGTGGCGGCCAGGCCGTCACCCAGCTCGCGTACGCCCGCCGCGGCGAGATCACCCCGGAGATGGAGTACGTCGCGATCCGCGAGAACGTCTCCCCCGAGGTCGTCCGCGAGGAGATCGCGGCAGGCCGTGCCGTACTGCCGGCCAACATCAACCACCCCGAGATCGAGCCGATGATCATCGGCAAGCGGTTCCTGGTGAAGGTCAATGCCAACATCGGGAACTCCGCCGTCACCTCCTCCATTGAGGAAGAGGTCGACAAGATGACGTGGGCCACGCAATGGGGCGCGGACACGGTCATGGACCTCTCCACGGGCCGCAACATCCACACCACCCGCGAGTGGGTGCTGCGCAACTCCCCCGTCCCCATCGGCACGGTTCCGCTCTACCAGGCGCTGGAGAAGGTCGACGGCCGCGCCGAGGAACTGACCTGGGACATCTACAAGGACACGGTCATCGAGCAGGCCGAGCAGGGCGTCGACTACATGACGGTCCACGCCGGCGTGCTGCTGCGCTATGTGCCGCTGACCGCCCGCCGCAAGACCGGCATCGTCTCGCGCGGCGGTTCGATCATGGCGGCCTGGTGCCTGGCGCACCACAAGGAATCGTTCCTGTACGAGAACTTCGAGGAGCTCTGCGAGATCCTCGCGGCCTACGACGTGACGTACTCGCTCGGCGACGGTCTGCGTCCCGGCTCCATCGCGGATGCCAATGACGAGGCGCAGTTCGCGGAGTTGCGCACGCTCGGGGAACTCAACACGATCGCCAAGCGTCACAACGTACAGACGATGATCGAGGGCCCGGGACACGTCCCGATGCACAAGATCAAGGAAAACATCGACCTCCAGCAGGAGATCTGCGAAGAGGCCCCGTTCTACACCCTGGGGCCCCTGACCACCGATGTGGCGCCCGCCTACGACCACATCACCTCCGGTATCGGTGCGGCGATGATCGCCTGGTGGGGTACCGCGATGCTCTGCTACGTCACGCCCAAGGAGCACCTCGGCCTGCCCAACCGTGACGACGTGAAGACCGGCGTCATCACGTACAAGATCGCCGCCCATGCGGCGGACCTGGCCAAGGGGCACCCGGGCGCGCAGGAGTGGGACGACGCGCTCTCGGACGCCCGGTTCGAGTTCCGCTGGGAGGACCAGTTCAACCTGGCCCTCGACCCGGACACCGCCCGGGAGTTCCACGACGAGACGCTGCCCGCGGAGCCGGCCAAGACCGCGCACTTCTGCTCGATGTGCGGTCCGAAGTTCTGCTCGATGAAGATCTCCCAGGACATCCGGCGCGAGCACGGCGGCGATCTGAAGTCCGACGAGATCGAGGCCGGAATGGCGGAGAAGTCCAAGGAGTTCGCAGACGCGGGCAACCGGGTCTACCTGCCGATCGCCGACTGAGCCGATGCGGTCCTCGCGCTGCCCCGGGAGCCGACCGCTCCCGGGTGCGGTGCGGCACCCGTCGGTTCAGTCCGGCCGGTGCTCGGGTCCGCCGAAGTCGGGACTGGTGAAGTCCGGGCTGGTGAACCCCGCGTGGCGGGTGGGGGAGCTGCCCTCGTCGGGGCTGTCGAAGCCCGGGCGGTCGTAGCCGAGGGTGGGGATGCGGCCGATCGGGCGGCGCGGCGCGGGGGCGCCGGGGTCGACGCTCGGGTCGGCGAGCGCGTCGCGCAGGAAGGGGTAGATACCGCGCTCCAACAGGGCGTGGCGCCACGCCTCACGGGCGCGGGCGATCTCCTGCGTGCGCTCGTCGGGGGCGTCCGCCTCGCTGTCCTGGTCGATGGCGACGACCTGGGTCGCGCCGTTGCGCACCGCGGTGATCAGCAGCCCGATGGCGGCGGCGAGTATCGCGGCGGCCGTCAGCGCGCCGAAGAACCAGCCCGCCGTCACCATGGTGTCGGCGAAGGCGGGTTGGGGCTTGAGCATTTTCAGTAGGTAGCCGACCAGCAGGAATATCGCGGCCGCGGTGCCCGCGAGCACCGGGGCCAGGACCGCGACGACGGCCCCCGCGCCCGCGCCTGCCGGCTCCAGGACGGTGGCCTCCGCAGCCGTCAGGACGGAGTCCCGCGCGGTGGACCCGGAGTGCGCGCGCAGCTCCTCGCGCGCTCTGACGTAGTGCTCGTACTCGGCGCCCGCCCGCTCGGTGACGAACGTACCGGCGGCGAGCACCATGGTGCGCAGCTGCACGGGGTTCAGGCGGTCGCCGATACCGGACAGCTCGGGCCGTTCATGCGCGGTGCGCAGTGCCTCGTCGAGAATCCGCTCGAACTCCGGGCGGTCCTCGCTGAGCAGGTGCGGAGCGCTGTTCATGTGCATCCCCCGATGCTCCGTAGGGCCGGGATGCCCGCCTGTGGAACGGGCAGTTGGGCGGAAACGGAGGAGAGCCTGCTACGGATAACCCGATGGTAGAGCCGCTACGGCACGGGGTGACAGGGTGTTTCCGGAAATGGCATACCCGGCGCTTTGCCGAAGGCCTTCCCGGTCAACCGTCAGTCATGCAGAGGCAGTTGCTGGACCAGCAGCTTTCCGGCCATGGTCACGCCGCCGTCCATGGCGATGGCAAGACCGTCGGCGTACACGTGGGGGCCCTCGACCACCGGGCGCGAGTCCTCCTCGCCGTCCTCGGTGCCCACCTCTCCGAGGAGATACGGAATGGGGCTGTGGCCGTGCACCACGCGCTGCCCGCCGTACGCCGAGAGCAGCTCGCGGGCGGCCTGCGGACCCGATTCGTCGCGGAAGGCGAAGCGCTTGGTGAACTTGCGGAACAGGTCCCAGCACTCGTCGGCGTCGCCCCGGTTGAGGATGGCGTGGACGGTGTCGTTGACCGCCTCGATGGAGTCGCCGTACTCCAGATAGGCGGTCGTGTCGGAGTGCATCAGGAGGTGGTCGTCCTCCTGCTCGATCGCGTCGAGCCGGGACATCCACTGCAGATGGACGTCCTGCAGCCGGTCCATGTCGGCCTTCTGGCCGCCGTTGAGCAGCCAGGCGGCCTGGAAGGTGGCGGTGCCCGCGCCCGAGTTCACCGGGGTGTCGGCGAACCGCTTGGCGCCGATGAGCAGCAGCTCGTGGTTGCCCATGAGGGCCTTGCAGTAGCCGCCCGCGGCCGCGGCCTCGGCGGAGAGCCGCATGACGAGGTCGATGACGCCGATGCCGTCGGGGCCTCTGTCGGTGAAGTCGCCGAGGAACCACAGGCGAGCGGTGCCCGCGGCCCAGTTGCCGGACTCGTCGATGAGGCCCTGGGCCCGCAGCGCGCCCAGGAGTTCGTCGAGGTAGCCGTGGACGTCGCCCACGACGTACAGCGGGCCGGGGCCCTCGGGGATCTCGGCGGCGACGGGCTCGACCGTCGGCAGCTTGACCGTGTCGCCGCGCTGGATCACCGGGAGATCGCGTTCCGTCGGCGTGTAGCCGTCCGGCTCATCACCCGAATAGGTGGCCGCGCCGGGTGCCGGAGGAGGCGTGAGCGGCGCGGGCGCCTCGGGGTGGCCGGAGGGCGGCTGCTGCTGGAAGAGCGGCACCGCGGGCTCCGGCCGTCCGACCGGTTCCTCCGGCGGTGGCACGGGGGTCTGTTGCGCATACGGCGGCACCCGGAAGTCACGCAACGTCTCCGTCCGCACGGGTCCCTGACCGGCCCCCTGAGTCATCGACCCCTCCACCACCGTCGCGCCGCCGTACACCCTGGGAGCCGCCAGGTCGGGCGGGGATCCGTGGTGTCGTGCGCCCATCATAGGAATGCGCCTCATGCTGTGTGACGCACCAGGGGTGGTCAATCCGGGTGCGAGCGGTGTTCGCGGGTGGTTATGTCCCCAATGTGGTGGTCTAGTCCAAGCCGAACCCTGTCTTGGTCCCTGCTATTGGGACAGGGCTGTGTCCGATGCCGGACGGCTGGGGCCGCCGTCCGGCCGGAGTTCACTCCTTGCCCGGGCCCGGCTGATTGTCCTTGGCCGGGGATCGGGGCGGGCTGACCGTGGTGCGCGGAGGCCGTCGCTGGGAGGACGTGCGCACGATCAGTTCGGTCGGTATCACCTGCTCGATCGGATGGCCGTTGTCGATCCCTTCGATCGCGTCGATGAGCAACTGGACGACGGCCGTGCCGATGCGCCGCGGTTTGAGCGAGAGCGTGGTGATGGGCGGTTCGGTGGTGGCGTACACGGTGGACTCGCTGCAGCACACGAGGAGCAGGTCCTCGGGCACGCGCAGTCCGTAGCGCCGGGCGGCCGCGAGCAGATCGGTGCCGTTGGGGTCGAAGAGTCCGTAGACGGCGTCGGGCCGGTCCGGGCGGGCGAGCAGCCGGTCGGCCGCGACGGCGCCCGCGCAGGGGTCATGCGCCGGATAGGACTCGTACACCGGGTCCTGGCCGACGCGTTCGCACCAGCTCAGATAGGCCTCGGTGGAGAGCCGGGTGTAGGTGTCGGTGGTGGTTCCGGTGAGCAGGCCGATCCGGCGGGCGCCGGCCGCGGCGAGATGGTCGAGCAGGTCGAGTACGGCGGCCTCATGGTCGTTGTCGACCCACGCCGTGACGGGCAGGCTGCCCGCGGGGCGGCCGTCGGAGACGACCGGAAGTCCCTGGCGTACGAGTTCGGTGACAACGGGGTCCTGGTCGGAGGGGTCGATGACGACGGTGCCGTCGAGGGCGACGTTCGACCAGACGTCCGCGGGGCTGCGGCGTGAGGTGGCGGGCAGGATGACGAGGGCGTAGCCGCGTGCGAGGGCGGCGGAGGTCGCCGCTCTCGCCATCTCGGCGAAGTAGGCGAATTCGGTGAAGGTGAAAGGTTCATCCCCGTAGGTCGTCACGGTCAGGCCGATGAGGCCCGACTTGCCGGTACGGAGCGTGCGGGCCGCTGCGGATGGGCGGTAGCCCAGCCGGTCTGCGACCTCGCGGACGTGGCGGCGGGTGGCGTCGGGGAGCCGGCCCTTGCCGTTGAGCGCGTCGGAGACGGTCGTGATGGAGACACCGGCGGCGGCGGCTACGTCCCGAATACCTGCCCGCCCCAGCCGGCGACCGGTCGACCGGCTCACCTGGTGCTTCCCTGCTGCTGTCATGGCGAGCCGATAGTAGGGGGATGACGGATGGTTGGCCCGGGTGCATATGCACGCGTTGACAGGCACGTTTCTGCATGATCATAAAGCGTCAATGACCTTATTATGCAAGGGAGTTGGGCGGCATCCCGTTACGGTGACGCTTGTCGACCCAGGGGCGGCTGACAACTGCCCGATGTTGCGAAGAGGTCTCAACTCACCTTCACGGGTGATGCGCGCCACGGCGCGAGCCACCGGCGTGCGCCGTGAACAGGAGCGCTCCCCCCTTCCTGGAGCGCCCGCCGGGAACCGGTCCCCGTCCCCTATTCGCAGGGAAGCCGAATCCTCATAAGGTGAGGAGCATTGGATGTGTACGGAGCTGTCCGCCGTGGCGGGCACGGCATTCCGTACGGAACGGTCGAGGAGGACCTGCGGTGAGCGAGACGAGCCCCAAGCTGCGCGCCGAGCTGGACGGCATCCCCACCTACAAGCCGGGCAGGCCCGCAGCTTCCGACGGGCCGGTCGCCTACAAGCTGTCCTCGAACGAGAACCCCTACCCGCCGCTCCCGGGTGTGATGGAGAGCGCGGTCGCGGCCGCGGGCAGCTTCAACCGTTACCCGGACATGGCGTGCACCGGCCTGATCAACGAGCTGGCCGACCGGTTCGGGGTGCCCCTCACGCATCTGGCCACCGGCACGGGCTCGGTGGGTGTGGCCCAGTCGCTGATCCAGTCCACCTCCGGCCCCGGTGACGAGGTCATGTACGCCTGGCGTTCCTTCGAGGCGTACCCGATCATCACCCAGATCAGTGGAGCGACGTCGGTCCGGGTGCCGCTGACCCCGGGCGATGTGCACGACCTGGACGCGATGGCCGACGCGATCACGGACCGGACGCGGCTGATCTTCGTCTGCAACCCGAACAACCCGACCGGCACCGTGGTGCGCCGGGCCGAGCTCGAGCGCTTCCTCGACCGGGTGCCCTCGGACGTCCTGGTGGTCCTCGACGAGGCCTACCGGGAGTTCATCCGGGACACCGAGGTGCCGGACGGCATCGAGATCTACCGCGACCGCCCGAACGTTGCCGTGCTGCGCACCTTCTCCAAGGCGTACGGGCTCGCCGGGCTGCGGGTCGGCTTCGCCGTGGCGCACGAGCCCGTGGCCGCGGCGCTGCGCAAGACGGCCGTGCCCTTCGGTGTCAGCCAGCTGGCCCAGGACGCGGCGGTCGCCTCCCTGCGCGCCGAGGACGAACTGATGGGCCGTGTCGGCGCGTTGGTGGGCGAGCGGGAGCGGGTGTACGCGGGCCTGGTCCAGCAGGGCTGGACCGTGCCCGAGACGCAGGCGAACTTCGTCTGGCTGCGCCTCGGGGAGCGCACGGTCGACTTCGCCGCCGCGTGCGAGGCGGCGGGTGTCGTGGTCCGGCCGTTCGCGGGCGAGGGCGTGCGCGTCACGATCGGCGAGGGTGAGGCCAACGACCTGTTCCTCAAGGTCGCGGAGGGCTTCCGCAAGCAGGCCTGACGCGGCCGAAAGGGTGTCCGTGAGGGCGTCCGTGGCGGCGCCCTGAAGTCTCGGGGCCGCCTCAGATCGCGTCGACCCGGATCGGGTCCCCGGAACGCACGGTAGCCAGCTGCCGGGGGTCGCCGTCGATCCGGCCGAGGACGTTGCAGGGGCTGGCGAGCCGGCATTCGTCGCCGCGCGAGATCGGGGTGGGGCCGTACGGCAGCGCGAGCGCGTCGCCGTCGGTCCAGAAGGCCACCGTGCCCGGCTCCACGACCTGGCGGGCGTTCGGCTCCTGTTCCCGGGAGACGGGAGTGTCGAAGTAGACCTCCTCGCCCCAGGTGTGGGCGGTGGAAGTGATCGGGAGTGCCCCCGCGAGCGCCGCGCTCGTGGGGGTTTCTTCGAGGGTCGCGGTGAGGCTGCCCGCGGGCCATGAGATGCGTATGCGCAGCTGGGTCGTCATGGCGCCGCATTCAACAAGATGTTGAAACTCTTGGGAAGAGGGTGTCCACATCCGGACACCACTTCTAAGGGGACCCCCCTGGAGATGTCGACAGCCAGTACGACATAATGCTTGTGAATGTGAACGCGTTCACAAGCGTGTCCCGCTTCATCCCGAGATCGGCGGGATTAAAGGGGCAAGCTGCGGCTGTGACCTCGGCGATGTGATGTAAGGAGAGTGCCGACGTGGACCTGGCTCTGGCGCCGGAAACCCTGGCGCGATGGCAGTTCGGCATCACCACCGTCTACCACTTCCTCTTCGTCCCCCTGACGATCTCCCTGGCGGCGCTGGTCGCCGGCCTGGAGACCGCCTGGGTGCGAACGGGCAAGGACAAGTACCTCAAGGCGACCAAGTTCTGGGGCAAGCTCTTCCTGATCAACATCGCGATGGGTGTGGTCACGGGCATCGTCCAGGAATTCCAGTTCGGTATGAACTGGTCCGACTACTCCCGGTTCGTCGGCGACATCTTCGGCGCCCCGCTCGCTTTCGAAGCGCTCATCGCCTTCTTCTTCGAGTCCACCTTCATCGGGTTGTGGATCTTCGGCTGGGACAAGCTGCCGAAGAAGATCCACTGCGCCTGCATCTGGATGGTCTCGATCGGCACCATCCTGTCCGCCTACTTCATCCTGGCGGCCAACTCCTGGATGCAGCACCCGGTGGGCTTCAAGCTCAACAAGGTCACCGGACGCGCCGAACTCACCGACTTCTGGCACGTCCTGACCCAGGACACCACCCTCGTCGTCGTCTTCCACACCCTGACCGCCGCCTTCCTGACCGGCGGCGCGTTCATGGTCGGCGTCGCCGCCATCCACCTGCGCCGCAAGAAGCACATCCCGGTGATGCGCACCTCGCTGCGGCTCGGCCTGGTGACGCTGGTGATCGGCGGGCTGCTCACGGCCGTCAGCGGTGACTCGCTGGGCAAGGTCATGTTCAAGCAGCAGCCCATGAAGATGGCTGCCGCCGAGGCCCTGTGGGACGGCCAGAAGTCCGCACCGTTCTCGATCTTCGCCGTCGGAGACGTGGCCAAGGGCCACAACGACGTCGAGATCTCGGTGCCCGGAATACTGTCCTTCCTCGCCGACAACAACTTCTCCTCGTACGTTCCCGGCATCAACGACGTGAACAAGGCGGAGCAGCAGAAGTTCGGACCCGGCGACTACCGGCCCAACATTCCGGTCACCTTCTGGGGCTTCCGCTGGATGATCGGCTTCGGCATGACGTCCTTCGTCATCGGCCTCGTCGGACTCTGGCTCACCCGCAAGAAGTTCATGCTGGCGCCGGGGATGCGGACCGGTGAGGACGAGGTGCCGAACCTGGTGCTCTTCAAGAGCAAGGCCCTCGGCACCCGCCTGACCAAGTGGTACTGGTTCGCCGCCGTCTGGACGCTCGGCTTCCCGCTGATCGCCAACTCCTGGGGCTGGATCTTCACGGAGATGGGCCGTCAGCCCTGGGTGGTGTACGGCGTGCTGCGTACCAAGGACGCGGTCTCCCCCAGCGTCTCGCAGGGCGAGGTCCTCACTTCGATGATCGTCTTCACCCTGCTGTACGCCGTGCTCGCGGTGGTCGAGGTAAAGCTGCTGGTCAAGTACGTCAAGGCCGGGCCGCCCGAACTCACCGAGGACGATCTCAACCCGCCCACCAAGATCGGCGGGGACCACCGCGACCCCGACCGGCCGATGGCCTTCTCGTACTGAGGCTGAGGAGATCGAGGCATGGAACTCCACGACGTCTGGTTCGTACTCATCGCCGTCCTGTGGATCGGCTACTTCTTCCTGGAGGGATTCGACTTCGGGATCGGCATCCTGACGAAGCTGCTGGCCCGGGACCGCACCGAGAAGCGTGTCCTGATCAACACCATCGGGCCCGTCTGGGACGGCAACGAGGTGTGGCTGCTCACGGCCGGCGGCGCGACCTTCGCCGCCTTCCCCGAGTGGTACGCGACGCTCTTCTCCGGTTTCTATCTGCCCCTGCTGATCATCCTGGTCTGCCTGATCGTCCGGGGTGTGGCCTTCGAGTACCGGGCGAAGCGGCCCGAGGAGAAGTGGCAGCGCAACTGGGAGCAGGCCATCTTCTGGACCTCGCTCATCCCGGCGTTCCTCTGGGGAGTGGCCTTCGCCAACATCGTGCGCGGGGTGAAGATCGACGCGCACATGGAGTACGTCGGCAACTTCTGGGACCTGCTCAACCCGTTCGCGATCCTGGGCGGACTGGTCACGCTCACCCTGTTCACCTTCCACGGTGCGGTGTTCGCCTCGCTCAAGACGCTGGGCGACATCCGTGAGCGGGCCAGGGCGCTGGCGCTCAAGCTGGGTCTGGTGACGGCCGTGCTCGCGCTCGGCTTCCTGATCTGGACCCAGGCCTCGCGTGGCGACACGAAGAGCCTGGTCGCGATGGTCGTCGCCGTCCTCGCGCTGGTCGGGGCGATCGTGGCGGTCAAGGTCGGACGCGAGGGCTGGTCGTTCGCACTGTCCGGCATCACGATCGCGGCCGCGGTGGCGATGCTCTTCCTGACGCTCTTCCCGAACGTCATGCCGTCCTCGCTGAACGACGCCTGGAACCTCACGGTCTCCAATGCCTCGTCCAGCCCGTACACCCTGAAGATCATGACCTGGTGCGCCGGGGTCGCGACCCCGATCGTGCTGCTCTACCAGGGCTGGACCTACTGGGTGTTCCGCAAGCGAATCGGCACCAAGAACATTGCCGAGGCGCACTGACCTCTGAGGTCCGCACGGTTCAACGGGGTGTGTTTCACGTGAAACACACCCCTCCGGGCCCGCTCCGACCCTTCTGTTGGGGGATGTTTCACGTGAAACCGATCGACCCACGCCTGCTCCGGTACGCCCGCGCCACCCGCTTCTTCCTCGCGGCCGTGGTGGCCCTTGGCCTGGCCGGGGCGGGGCTGATCATCGCCCAGGCGATGCTCATCGCCGAAGTCGTCGTGGGAGCGTTCCAGCACGGCCAGGACGCGGCCGGACTGAGGACGCCGCTACTGCTCCTCGCGGCGGTCGCGGCCGGTCGGGGCCTGGTCTCCTGGCTCACGGAGCTCGCCGCCAACCGGGCGAGCGCGGCGGTCAAGTCGGAACTGCGGGGCCGACTCCTGGCGCGGGCGGCCGGGCTGGGCCCCGAGTGGCTGAGCGGTCAGCGCACGGGCTCGCTCGTCGCACTCGCCACGCGCGGGGTCGACGCACTCGACGACTACTTCGCACGCTATCTGCCCCAACTCGGCCTCGCCGTCGTCGTACCGGTGGCGGTGCTCGCGCGCATTGTCACCGAGGACTGGGTGTCCGCGGCGACCATCGTCGTGACCCTGCCGCTCATCCCCTTGTTCATGGTGCTCATCGGCTGGGCCACCCAGTCGCAGATGGACCGTCAGTGGCGACTGCTGTCCCGGTTGTCGGGTCACTTCCTCGATGTCGTCGCCGGGCTTCCGACGCTGAAGGTGTTCGGACGGGCCAAGGCGCAGGCCGAGTCGATCAGGACGATCACCTCGGACTACCGCCGGGCGACCCTGAAGACCTTGCGGATCGCCTTCATCTCGTCCTTCGCCCTCGAACTGCTCGCCACGATCTCGGTGGCGCTGGTAGCAGTCGGCATCGGCATGCGCCTCGTCCACGGGGACCTCGACCTGTACACCGGCCTGGTGATCCTGGTCCTGGCCCCCGAGGCCTATCTGCCGCTGCGCCAGGTCGGCGCCCAGTACCACGCCGCCGCGGAAGGCCTTTCGGCCGCGGAGGAGATCTTCGAGGTCCTGGAGGCCCCGCTGCCCGAGGGCGGCACGGGCGCAGTACCCGCGGGGCCGGTCCGCATCGAGGCCGACGGCGTGACCGTCCGCCACCCCGGGCGTACGGAGCCCTCTCTCGCCGCAGCGTCCCTGGTGGTCCAGCCGGGCGAGACCGTGGCGCTGACCGGGGCCAGTGGTGTCGGGAAGTCGACGCTCCTCCACGCGGTCCTGGGTTTCGTGGCGCCGGAGGGCGGCGGCCGGATCCTGGCCTCCGGGGCGGACCTTGCGACGCTGTCCCTGGTGGACTGGCGCGCGCACATCGCCTGGGTGCCGCAGCGGCCGCACCTCTTCGCCGGCACGATCGCGGAGAACGTCCGGCTGGCGCGGCCGGACGCGGACGACGACGCTGTGCTCGACGCGCTGCGCGACGCCGGAGCGCACGAGTTCGTCGCTGCGCTCCCGAACGGGGTGGCCACCGTCCTCGGTGAGGGCGGCGTGGGCCTCTCCGCCGGTCAGCGCCAACGTCTCGCCCTGGCCCGGGCGTTCCTGGCCGACCGGCCGGTGCTGCTGCTCGACGAGCCGACGGCCGCGCTCGACGGTGAGACCGAAGCCGGCATCGTCGACGCGGTGCGCAGGCTCGCGGTGGGCCGCACGGTCCTGCTCGTGGTGCACCGCCCGGCGCTGCTCGCCGTGGCAGATCGCGTCGTGGAGCTGCGATCCGCCGACACGCTGCCTCGCGTACCGGTGCAGGGCCCGGCCGCCCCGGCCCCAACTACGCACACGGTGAAGCCTGTTGAGGCTGTCGCCGGGGCAGTGACGGGTCGGCCCGCTGCCGTCCGCAGGCCGCTCAGCCGGGTCCGCGCCGCAGCCCACGGGCTGCGCGGCAGGCTCGCGCTGGCGCTGCTGCTCGGCGCGCTGGCGCTCGGCTCGGCCGTCGGCCTCATGGCCACCTCCGGCTGGCTCATTTCGCGGGCCGCGCAACAGCCCCCGGTGCTCTATCTGATGGTGGCGGTCACCGCGACCCGGGCCTTCGGGATCGGGCGTGCGGTGTTCCGTTACGCCGAGCGCCTGGTCTCGCACGATGCCGTGCTGCGGATGCTCGCCGAGCTGCGGGTAGCGGTGTACCGGCAGTTGGAGCGCATCGCGCCGGCCGGACTGCGTGAGACCCGGCGCGGCGATCTGCTGTCCCGTCTCGTCGCCGACGTCGACGAACTCCAGGACTACTGGCTTCGCTGGGCTCTGCCGGCCGGGGTCGCCGTCGTCGTGTCCGTTCTCAGCGCCGGGTTCACGGCATGGCTGCTGCCCGAGGCCGGCGCGGTGCTGGCCGTGGGTCTCCTCGTTGCCGGGGTCGTCGTCCCGTGCGTCAGCGGCGCTCTGGCCCGACGGGCCGAGCGGCAACTGGCCCCGGCCCGAGGAGCACTCGCCACCCGGGTGGCCGATCTGCTCACCGGAACGGGCGAGCTGACCGTGGCGGGGGCGCTGGATCGCCGCTTCGACGACGTGAAGGACGCCGACGCGACGCTGACCCGGATCGCTGCGCGGGGCGCCGCCGCAACCGCGCTCGGCGGCGGTCTCTCCGCGCTGGCCTGTGGGCTCACCGTGGCGGCGGCCGCACTCGTCGGCGTACAGGCGGTGGTGGCCGGACGCCTCGACGGGGTGCAGCTCGCGGTGCTCGTGCTGGTGCCGCTCGCCGCCTTCGAGGCGGTGACCGGGCTGCCGCTCGCCGTGCAGTCCCGCCAGCGGGTCCGCCGCAGCGCCGAGCGCGTCTACGAAGTCCTGGACACGCCCGCCCCCGTGCAGGAACCGGAAGCGCCCGCCCCGGCGCCGGCATCGCCGTTCCCGCTGGAGCTGCGCGGCATCGGCGCCCGGTACGCGGGGCAGGAGCGGGACGCGCTGCACGACTTCGGACTGCACCTCACGCAGGGCATGCGGGTCGCCGTCGTCGGCACTTCGGGGTCCGGCAAGACCACCCTCGCCCAGGTGCTGCTCCGCTTCCTGGATGCCCGCACCGGAACGTACGAGATCGGCGGGAGTGAGGCGGGCCGGCACGACGGCGACGACGTACGCCGGCTCGTCGGGTTGTGTGCCCAGGACGCGCACCTCTTCGACAGCTCCGTGCGGGAGAACCTGAGGCTTGCCCGCACCGACGCCACCGATGACGACCTGCGGTCCGTCCTGGGACGTGCCCGGCTCCTGGACTGGGTCGACGGGCTGCCCGACGGCCTGGACACCTTGGTGGGCGAACACGGTGCCAGGCTGTCCGGCGGCCAGCGCCAGCGGCTCGCGCTGGCCCGGGCCCTGCTCGCCGACTTCCCGGTACTCGTACTGGACGAACCCGCCGAACACCTGGACCTGGCGACCGCCGACGCGCTCACCGCTGACCTTCTTGCGGCCACCGAAGGGCGTACGACGGTGCTGATCACGCACCGGTTGCGCGGCCTGGAAGCCGTGGACGAGGTGATCGTGCTCGACGAGGGCCGGACCGTGCAGCGCGGCGCCTACGACGACCTCGCACTCATCGACGGGCCCCTGCGGGGCATGCTGGAACGGGAGCGCGAGACCGACTCCCGGCAGTACCCGACTTTCCTCGCCAAATAGGACTAACTAGTCTCAAGACATGCCAGTCCCGCCAGACCCGAAGAGGCCCACGGGCCGCCAGGACGTCACGGACCCGGACCGCCACGATCTGGACGGCCATGACCTGGACCGTCAGGGCCAGGACCCGCTCGAAGCGGCGACCAGGGCCACCCGCAGCCTGCAGGGACTCTCCACCGAGCTCACGGCCCGGGTGCCCCAGCTCCTTGAGGCGATGCGCTCGGTGGGTACGGGCCTTGAGCTGCACTCGACGCTCGACCGCATCTGCGAGACGGCGGCCGAACTCGCCGACGCGCGGTACGCGGCGATCGGCGTCGTCAACGAGGAGGGCCGGGGGCTGTCCGACTTCGTGACGTACGGGGTCGACGACGACGCGGCCCGTGCGATCGGGCGCCGTCCGGACGGGCACCGAGGGCTGCTCGGCTGGCTCATCCACCACCCCGAGCCGCTCCGGCTCGCCGAGATCTCCGCCGATCCGCGCTCGGCGGGGCTCCCCCCGAACCATCCGCCGATGCGGACCTTCCTCGGCGTCCCCATCCGCGTTCAGGGCGAGATCTTCGGCAACCTCTATCTGACCGAGAAGCATCGCGGTGCCGAGTTCAACGACTACGACCTGCACATGGTGCGGGTCCTCGCCACCGAGGCCGGGATCGCCATCGGCAACGCACGGCTCTACGAGGCGGCGCGTCAGCGCGAGCGGTGGATCGACGGCTCGGTCGCCGTCACCACCGCCCTGCTGTCGGGCGGCGACGCGGACGACGCCCTGGAGGTCGTCGCCGAACAGGCTCGCCACCTCGCCGTCGCCGACGCCGGCATAGTGCTGCTGCCCGCGGAGGAGGGCGGCCTGGAGATCGTCGCGGTCTCCGCCGACAACCCGCGCGTCTCGCTCGGCATGGTGATCCCGCCGGAGAGCCCGGTCGTCTCGACCCTGTTGGAGGGCGAGGCGGTTTTCGTCGACGACGCCGCCACCGACCCACGCATGATCACCAAACTGTCCGAGCGCTACGGACCGAGCATGCTGCTCCCCCTGCAGAGCGGCGGGCGGGTTCTCGGCGCTCTCGCCACGCCCAGAGTGCGAGGCGGGCGCCCCTTCACCGAGGCCGAGCGGACCCTGGCCAGCCAGTTCGCCTCCCAGGCGGCGCTCGCCCTCATGATGGCGGAGGCTCAGCGGGACCGGGAGCGGCTCGCGGTGTACGAGGACCGTGACCGGATCGCCCGCGACCTGCACGACCTCGTCATCCAGCGCCTCTTCGCCACCGGGATGATGCTGGAGGGCGCCCAGCGCAAATCGATCGTGCCCGAGGTGCAGGGCGGCATCGGCAAGGCGGTCGATGAACTCGACGTCACCATTCAGGAGATCCGCACCGCGATCTTCGCCCTCCAGCAGGGCCCGGCCGAGGCACCTTCGGGCCTGCGCACCCGCGTACTGCGGGAGATCAACATGGCGGCGGTGCCCCTCGGCTTCAAGCCCGCCCACCGCTTCCTGGGCGCCGTGGACACCCTGGTCGGCGAGCTGACCGGCAAGAACCTGATCGCCGCACTGCGCGAGGCCCTCTCGAACGCCTTCCGGCACGCGGAGGCGTCCCGGATCGAGGTCGTCATCGACGCCACGGCCCAACTGCCGGACGGCAGTGCGGGGGTGCGCCTGACGGTCGCCGACAACGGGGTGGGAATTCCGCCGGGCGGCCGTCGCAGCGGACTGCGCAACCTTCAGCGGCGCGCCGAGGCACTCGGCGGATCGAGTTCGTACGGGCCCGGGCTCGGGGACGGAGGGGGCGGCACTACCGTCGTGTGGGAGGCGCCGCTGTGACGCACTGTTCCGCCGGGGCGGTACGCCAGTTGGGGGGTGCCGCGCCGTCGTGGGCGGGCTGTTTCACGTGAAACAGCCGGAGCGTTTCACGTGAAACGCTCCGGCCGAAGCACTCGGGTGGGGCGATGGAGCGCATGCTCCGGACCTCAGAGGGCCTTGAGGATCTGCTCGATCACGACGGCCACGCCGTCCTCGTTGTTGGCGGCCGTGCGTCCGGACGCGGTGGCCAGGACATCCGGGTGGGCGTTGCCCATCGCATACGACGTGCCGGCCCAGCTCAGCATCTCCATGTCGTTCGGCATGTCGCCGAAGGCCACCACCTCGGTGGGCGAGATGCCGCGCTCGGCACAGCACAGCGCGAGCGTGGATGCCTTCGAGACACCGGCACCGCTGATCTCCAGAAGCGCGGTCGGACTGGACCGGGTGATCTCGGCACGTGCCCCGACCGCCGTGCGGGCCAGCGTGAGGAAGTCGTCGGGGGCCAGTTCGGGGTGGAAAGCCAGCACCTTGAGCACCGGCTGGTTCGCCGGGGCGGCGTCCTCGGCGAGCAGCTTCTCTGCGGGCGCGATGCTCGCCGCTGCGTCCATGTGCATGGGGGGATAGGCGAGTTCGTGGTGGAAGCCGCCGGTGCGCTCGACCGCGAAGGACGTGCCCGGTACCGCCGCACGCAGCACGGTCACGACATCGAGGGCGGCAGCCCGCTCCAGCGGCCGCACCTTCACGAAACGAGGGCCGCCGTCGTCGCCGTGCAGATCCACGACGGCCGCACCATTACCGCAGATGGCGAGGCCGTGGCCGTGGACATGTGCCCTGACGACATCCATCCACCGCGCCGGACGGCCGGTGACGAAGAAGACCTCGATGCCCGCCCGCTCGGCGGCTGCCAGGGCGGCGACCGTACGGTCCGACACGGACTTGTCGTCGCGCAGCAAGGTGCCGTCCAGGTCGGTCGCGATGAGCCGCGGTGCGGTGGGCACGGGGCGGATGGCCGGGGCGGGGTCCGTAGCAGAGGTCACCGGGCCATTGTTCCGTACGCGAGCGCACGGGCGTGCGAGGAGCCGCACAGATGAGAGCGCTTGGCGGTGCGCCCGGGGCACGAGGGGGCGTACGCACGCCACGCGCCGGGTGGTCGACGTACATCCGTGGATCCGGGCCGCGGATCACCTCGCCCGCCCGAGACCCGCGGCGCGGCTGCCCGCGCCCACCGGACGAATCCGTCGGGACGTCCGGGGAACACGGGCGGGATGGGAGAGATCCGGGTCGGTACCTGCTCGTGGACGGACAAGGCGCTGGTGGCCAGCGGTTGGTATCCCAAGGGCCATCGCGATCCGGAGGGCAGGATCCGGCACTATGCCGCACAGTTCCCGGTGGTGGAGGTGGACTCGACCTATTACGGACTTCCCAGTGCCCGCAACAGCCAACTGTGGGCCGACCGAACTCCCGAGGGCTTTCGGTTCGACGTGAAGGCGTTCTCCCTGCTCACCGGACACCCGACACGGCCGGAAGCGCTGCCCGCCGATCTGCGGCCGGCCCTCCCGTCGCGGCGAGAGCGGACAGACGCCGACGCGGGGCTGCTCGACGAGGTGTGGCACCGGTACAGCGCGGCCCTCGACCCCCTGCGCGCCTCCGGCCGTCTGGGAACGCTGATCTTCCAGTTCCCTCGCTCCCTGGTGCCGGGCAGACCTGCGGCGGAGTTCCTGCGCCGGTGCCGTGAACGCGCCGCGGGGTGGCCGATGGCCGTGGAGTTCCGACACCCCGACTGGTGGCGGGAGGGTCATGTCGACGAGACGACGGCCCTGCTGACCGAGCTGGGCGCGGCGGCCGTGGCCGTGGACATGGTGCAGACGCTGTCTGCCTCCATCCCGCCGGTCGTGCGGGTCACCACACCGGAACTCGCACTGGTGCGCTTCCACGGTCGCAACGGGGCGTGGGGGACGGGCACCAAGGAGGAGCGATTTCGCCACGCGTACACGCCGGAGGAGCTCTCCGAGTGGGTGCCCCGCGTCCGTGAGATGTCCGAGCGGGCGGAGCAGGTCCATGTGCTGTTCAACAACTGCTGCGGTGACGCCGCCGTCCACGCCGCGCAGGCGATGCGGCAACTGCTCGGCCTCTCGTAGGGTCGTGTCATGCGATTGAGCACTGTGATTCTCCCGGTACGCCGCTGGCACGACGGCGGTCGCGACGAGTGGCTGCGCGCCGAGGAACTGGGGTTCCACACCGCGTACACCTACGACCATCTGTCCTGGCGGACGTTCCGCGACGGCCCGTGGTTCGGAGCGGTCCCCACGCTCACGGCCGCCGCTGCCGCCACCACCCGGCTGCGCCTGGGCACCCTGGTCACCTCGCCGAACTTCCGCCACCCGGTGACCCTCGCCAAGGACCTGATCACTCTCGACGACGTGTCGAACGGCCGGATCACCCTGGGGATCGGCGCCGGCGGCAATGGGTTCGACGCCACCGCGCTGGGCCAGGAGGCGTGGACGCCGCGTGAACGCGCCGACCGCTTCGGGGAGTTCGTGCCGCTGCTCGACCGGCTGCTCACCGAGGACTCGGTGACATACGACGGCACCTTCTATTCGGCGGTCGAGGCACGCAACCTGCCCGGCTGCGTCCAGCGGCCCAGGATCCCGTTCGCGGTGGCCGCGACCGGCCCGCGCGGGCTGCGCCTTGCGGCGAAGCACGGTCAGGGCTGGGTGACGACGGGCGACCCGAAGCTGTTCGAGTCAGGGACCCCCGAGGAGTCCATCGAGGCAATCCGGGGTCAGATCACGAAGCTGGGTGCGGCCTGCGAGGAAACGGGGCGCGACGTGGGCGAGCTGGACAAGATCCTGCTCACCGGCTTCACTCCGCAGCCGGGTCGCCCCTTGGAGTCCCTCGACGCCTTCGTGGACTTCGCGGGCCGGCACTTCGAGCTCGGCTTCACCGAGATCGTGCTGCACGCGCCGATCCCGGACTCCGACTTCGCCGCCGATCCGAAGGTCTTCGAGCAGATC
Source organism: Streptomyces xanthochromogenes (assembly GCF_014650455.1). GTDB lineage: Bacteria > Actinomycetota > Actinomycetes > Streptomycetales > Streptomycetaceae > Streptomyces > Streptomyces xanthochromogenes. The sequence continues at coordinate 189,645 of NZ_BMUZ01000010.1, forward strand.
GCGACCGAGGGGCTCGCGCAGCTCGGCGGCCGGGACAGGCCCTAGCCCTTCCGGCTGCGCACATGCGCGCTCATCCAGGGGGTGAGCGCGCCGAGCAGGACCAGTTCCTTGTAGGTCTCGTCTCCGGGCAGTGGCACGACCAGCCACCAGCCCGGAGGGAAGAGCCGGCCCCTGACGTGGGCGATCCCGCCGTAGACGGAACGCAGGAAGGCGGGCACGTCGTCGCGCGGGACGTCGTCGAATCCCACGCCGTCGACGGTGATCTGGGCGTCGTCCTCCGGATAGACGCGCACGGACACGGACGGCGTGCCGCCGAGTTCGACATACGCCTCGTGCGGCAGCGAGCCGTCCGGGTCGACCACCGTGAACACCCCGGCCGAGGTGCGGCGAGAGGTCCGGTCGGCGCCGATGTCGTCGGTGACCTCTATCTCCAGGCCGTACTCGTCGGCGATCCCGCGGATCGCGGTGACTACGGATTCGGTGCTGGGCAGGTGGGGTCGGCGCATGGGATCGATCATGCCAAGGGAACCGCTTCAGGCGGACAGCCGCAGGTAATCCGGCGGTACCGCTTCCGTGAGCCAGACCCCGTTGGCGCTGACGTGGAAGACGTGGCCGGCCCGGTGCATCGCTCCGGCATCCACACTGAGAATCACGGGGCGGCCGCGGCGGGCACCGACCCTGGCGGCGGTCTCCCGGTCGGACGAGAGGTGCACATGGTGGCGGGCCATGGCACGCAGCCCCTCGGTGCGGATCGCGTCCAGGGCGCGGGCCACGGTGCCGTGGTAGAGGTACGCGGGTGGCTCGGCGGGCGGCAGGCCGAGGTCGACGGCCACCGTGTGGCCCTGGCTGGCGCGGATGCGGCCGCCCTCCACGGCGAACCGCCGCTTGTCGTTGGTGGCCACCACATGGTCCAGTTCGGCGCGGGTGATGGGGAAGCGATGTGCGGCCGCTGCCCGCATCAGCACGTCGATGTCCACCCAGCCGTTCGGGTCGAGGGCGAGGCCGATCCGCTCGGGCTGGTGCCGTAGGTGTTTCGCGAGGTACTTGGACACCTTGACGGTGCGTCTGTCGTCCGGGAGCGGCCGGCCGGGCTCGCCCGGCCACTGCATCGGGATGTCTGCCATGCCGTCAGGGTGCCGGGCCGGAAGGAGCCGTGGCACCTGAATTTTCCCTCGCGGCGCGGCGCGGCGCGGTGGTGCGGTGCGCGGTCGGTCAGGGCGTGAGCTGCTCCGCCGCCCAGCGGGCCCACTCCCCGTGCATCTCGCTGAGCCGCTTGCCGTACTCCATGGCGAGGCGGCCGTGCACTGACAGCGCGTCGTCGCCCCAGTCGATGGCGGCCTCCGCCTCCTTGAGCCCGGCGAGCTGCCGGGCCTGGCGCTCGGCTTCACCGAGCAGATAGGTACGCGCCTCGAGCCGCGTGAGCTCGCCGAGGAAGAAGACCCGGAGCAGGGAGTCGCTGCGGCGGGTGCGGACCGGCTCGACCTCGGTGAGCCAGTGGTGCAGCTCCGCTCTGCCCGCGGACGTGATCGCGTACTCCTTGCGCCCGCGTGGCCCTTCGGCGGACACCTCGACCAGGCCGCCGTCGGCGAGTTTCCCCAGTTCTCCGTATACCTGGCTCTGGGTCGCCGACCAGACGTGGGCCAGCGACGTCTCGAACCGTTTCATCAGGTCGTAGCCGCTGGCCGGACGGTCGGCGAGCAGCCCCAGGACTGCGTGGCGAAGGCTCATGCCGACCACTCTACATTCCACTCTTGACACGTCAAAGGAGGAACCTCTACATTCGACATGTCGAAGTTGGAATGTGGAGCTGAGCGGCAGCTCGGAAATGAGGGGGACTCCCATGAACTACCTGCGCGGATTCATCCCGTGGATCGTCTTCGCCGCCGTCGGCAGCGCGCACTGGCAGTGGGGCGCGCTCGCCGCCCTGGTCGCGGGTGGCTACCTCTTCGCCATGGACCGCAAGCGCGGGCTGAGCGCCGACGCTCTCATCCTGGAGCAGTCCACGATCGCCTTCTTCGCCGTGCTGAGCGTCATAGCCTTCGCCGCTCCGGACAGTGCGCTCCGCGGATACGGCGGCGCGCTGGCCACCGGCTGGCTGGCGCTGACCGCCTGGGCCACGCTGGCCGTCCGCAAGCCCTTCACCACCGGGATCGCCAAGCGGCAGGCGCCGCGCGAGGTGTGGACCAACCCGGTGTTCCTCCGGATCAACGTAGTGCTGACCTCCGTCTGGGCCCTGGCCTTCACCCTGACCGCGACCGCCCTCGCCGTCATCGACGCCGAGTCGCTGGGCAGCACCGCCTCGATAGCCGTCCAGGTCGCGGGTTTCGCCATCCCCGTGATCGTCACCGCCCAGTACCCCGAGCGCGCGCGCCGGGCCGCAGTCCAGAAGGGTGCCTGACGATGACCGCCACCCCCAATGCCGCCACTACGCCCGGCACCGCCGCGTCGCAGCCGTCCGCCCCGCACCTCGCGGGGAACTTCGCCCCCGTCGCCGAAGAGCTGACCACTCACGAGCTGACGGTGACCGGTGCCATACCGCCCGATCTGACCGGCTGGTACGTCCGCAACGGGCCCAACCCGCAGGACGCGGCCTCCGCCCACTGGTTCTTCGGGGACGGCATGGTCCATGGCGTCCGCCTCGAAGGAGGCAGGGCCCGCTCCTACCGCAACCGCTGGGTACGCACCTCGACCTTCACCGACGGGGCCCGGGTCCACGACCGGCAGGGCCGCACCGACCTGACGGCCGGGGCCGCCAACACCCACGTCGTGCGGCACGCTGGGCGCACCCTGGCCCTGGTCGAGTCGTCCTTCCCCTACGCGCTGGACTGCCGTCCGGGGCGCGAGCTGGAGACGCTGGGGTCCTACGACTTCGACGGCCGGCTCACCACCGCCATGACCGCGCACCCCAAGACCTGCCCGGTCACCGGAGAGCTGCACTTCTTCGGCTACGGGGCGCTCGACCGGCCGTTCCTTACCTATCACCGCGCCGATGCGCGGGGCGAGTTGGTGGTGAGCCGGCCGGTCGAGGTGCCGGCGGCCACGATGATGCACGACTTCCATCTCACCGCCTCCCACGTGGTGTTCATGGACCTCCCGGCCGTCTTCGACCTGGAGACGGCGATGCGGCCCGGCGGCGGGCTCCCCTACCGCTGGGACGCGGAGTACGGGGCACGGCTCGGCGTGCTGCGCAGGGACGACCCGTACGGCGAGGTGCGCTGGCTGACGATCGACCCCTGCTACGTCTTCCACGCTCTGAACGCGTACGACCTGAAGCCGAACGGCGGACCCGGGGCCGGCGGTCCAGGGGACGGCGGTCCCGGGGACGGAACCGGGCTTGGGGAGCGGATCGTGCTGCACGTCGTGCGGTACGAGCGGCTGGGCGCGAACGGACCCACCTTGTGGAAGTGGACGCTCGATCTGGCAACGGGCACGGTGCGGGAGGAGCAGCTGGACGACCAGGCATGCGAGTTCCCCCGGGTCGACGACCGCCTTGCCGGGCTTGAGTCCCGGTTCGGTCATGTCACGGTGAGTCAGACACCGTCCTCGGGTCCGATATCGGGGGCGCTGCTCCGGTACGACCTGCGGACGGGGGCAGTGGTGCGCCATAAGTTCGGGGCGGGCCGGGTCCCGGCGGAGGCTGCCTTCGCTCCGGCGGACGGTCGGCCCGGCGGCCCGGGATGGCTCCTCAGCTATGTGTACGACGCGGCCAGGGACGCCAGCGATCTTGTCATCCTGGACGCGGACAACCTTGCGGCCCCACCGGTGGCGACGGTTCATCTCCCGCAGCGCGTGCCGTTCGGCTTCCACGGCAATTGGCTGGCCGATGAGTGAATCAGTGGGTCACGTGACGCCAATCACCTTAATGAGGAAGGTAGTTGGGTTTGATCCACAGTGAAGTCGCGTTATCCACAGGCAAATTGACAGCGCTGTGGACAAGTGGCGCCCGTTAAAGGTGACTTGCTGAATTTTGGCCAACTATAGGCGTTTTGGGGCCTTGGTGGCTAATCGCTGTCACGAGTTGGCCGTGCGAGGGCATCCAAGGTCCGCGCATGCAGCTCGCGTTCGGTGGCGGCCGCGATGAACGCCGCGACGTTGTCAGGGCCCACCAGGGCCTGAACGGCGCGGACGGTGTCCGAGGGCAGGGCCACGGGACCGGGGCCCGGGGCGGCGGGGATCTCGGTCGAGGCACCCAGGTGCTGCTGTAGATGACGGGTGGCGAACAGGCGCATCGCGCGGGCCAGTTCGGCATCGACCGTCTGCTGGGCCAGGGGACGCAGTCGACGCACCAGATCGGCTGCCTCGGCCGCCTCCGTGTCGGTCGGAGGGCGGTGGCCGAGGTAGCGGGCGAAGACATGCTCCGTAGTGAAGTCGAGGAAGCGGGCCGCGATGTGTTCCACCTGGCCGCGCAGCTCGCGCAGGTGCCCGGAGATGGCGTCCAGCGGCACCCCCGCGGCGTACAACTCGGCTGCCACCGCCAGCTCTTGGGGGCTGGGGACGAGGAACTCGTGGTCGTTGTCCGGAATGCGTTCCAGGATGCCGAGCTCCACGGCCTCGGCGACGGCCCCGTCGTCGGGGATGCCGCCGAAGGTCTCGTCGAGGTCGGCGCGGGAGATCCGGGCGGCCTCCTCGTCCGTCCAGGGCCCGTTGACCTCGGCGACCAGACCGAGGACTCCGCCAAGTCCACGGCCCGCGTCCCAGGCCTCCAGGAGTTCCTTGATGGAGGCCAGGGTGTAGCCGCGGTCCAGGAGGTCGGCGATCTGGTGCAGCCGGGCCAGGTGGGTGTCGCCGTACACATTGGAGCGGCCGCGCCGCTCGGGCCGGGGCAGCAGGCCCCGGTCCTGGTAGGCGCGGATGGTGCGGACCGTGGCACCGCTGGCGTGCGCCAGGTCCTCGATGCGGTACTCGGCCGGTGCCGCCGTCGGCGGCGTCACCGGCTGAACTGCTGACTGCCCGGACAAACCCACTCCCTCTAACCCAGGGCGGCGCGGCCCACCGCACCCGCCGCCGCACGGGCCGCCGGCGAGGTCGCGAGATAGTCGACGGCCTTGCGCAGGGAGCCCTCCTGCGAGGGATGGTACGACCGGCGGAAGTAGCGGGGTATGGCCGAGCCCAGCTCCTTCCACGTGGGCAGCAGGCCGCGACGTACGGCCCGGTTGTGCTCGCGCAGTGAGTAGCGCATCCGGCCGGCGAGCTGGGGATCGTGCCGGATCAGATAGGAGGCGCCCCACGCCCACAGCCACAGCAGGACCGGAGCGACGACGGCCATGCCCTCGACCCGACGGGCGTAGCGGGGCAGACCCGAGCCGCCGCAGTGCTGGTACATGTCGAAGGCGACCGCCCGGTGCTCGACCTCCTCCGCGCCGTGCCAGCGCAGCAGGTCCAGCATGATCGCGTCGGACTCGGCCCGGTCGAGGCCCTCGGCGTGCAGCACCCAGTTGCCCAGGACCGCCGTGAACTGTTCGATCGCGGCGATCAGCGAAAGCCGGAAGCGCAGCCACTCCTGGGTCGGTATCGGCGCCCCGAACGGTGGCGTTTCGCCCAGGAGCTTCTCGAAGAGGAAGTCGACGTGCCGGGTGTAGGGCTCGGTGTCCAGGCGCTGGTGCGCCAAGTGGTCCAGTACATGGGCGTGTTGGACGCTGTGGGTGGCCTCCTGCCCCATGAACCCCTTGACGTCCTTGAGCAGCACCGGATCGTCGACCAGCGGCAGGGCCTCCTTGAACACTTTCACGAACCAGCGCTCGCCCGCCGGAAGCAGCAGGTGCAGCACATTGATGACATGCGTGGCGGTCGGCTCGTCCGGAATCCAGTGCAGCGGCGTCTCGTCCCAGTCGAACGAGACGCGCCGCGGGGTTATCCGATAGTGCTCCTCGCTCGTGGTGCCTTCCCGGCGCTCCGTGCTCACAGCGGCGGCTCCAATCGGGCGATCGCGCGCAGCGTCCTCGGCGCGAAGCGGGACATGAGGTGGGCGCCGCGGGCCTCGGGTGTCACCGGCACCACCGCCTGATTCTTGGCCACGGCCCGCAGGATCGCCGAAGCGACCTTCTCCGGCGGGAAGTTGCGCAGCCCGTACAGCCGCGAGGTCTTCTTCTGGAGACGCTTCTCCTCCGTGGCGTCGGCCCCGGCGAAGCGCGTGGTCGAGGTGATGTTGGTGTTGACGAGGCCGGGGCAGATCGCGGAGACCCCGATCCCCTGGCCGGCCAGCTCGGCGCGCAGGCACTCGCTGAGCATCAGCACCGCGGCCTTCGACGTGCTGTAGGCGGGCAGCGCCCGTGAGGGCTGGTAGGCGGCGGCCGACGCGGTGTTGACGATGTGGCCGCCCTGGCCGCGGTCGGCCATCTGCTTGCCGAAGATGCGGCAGCCGTGGATGACGCCCCACAGATTGACGTCGAGCACCTTCTTCCAGTCCTCGGCGGTGGTGTCGAAGAAGGAGCCGGACAGCCCGATGCCGGCGTTGTTGACCAGGACGTCCACGATGCCGTACTCGGTGGCCACCTTCTCGGCGAGCTTCTCCATCGCCTGCTCGTCACTGACGTCGACCACCTCGCCCCAGGCCTCGGGTGCGCCGATGAGGCGGGCCATCTCCGCGGTCCTGGTCGCGCCCTCGGCGTCCCGGTCCACGGCGACGATGCGCGCCCCCGCCTCGGCGAAGGCGAAGGCCGTGGCCCGGCCGATGCCGCTCGCCGCGCCCGTCACCAGGACCAGCCGGCCGCCGAAGCGGTCGGCGTACGGGCCCGTGGCGACGGTGTCCCTGGCCGGAATGCCGTCCTCGTTCGTGCGGACGAACTCGCTGATCCAGGCGGCCAGTTGGTCCGGCCGGGTGCGCGGAATCCAGTGCTTGGCAGGGAGCGTGCGCCGGATCAACTGCGGTACCCAGTGGTCCAGTTCGGCGTACAGCTTCGGCGAGAGGAACGCGTCGTCGAGCGGCGTGATCAGCTGGACGGGCACATGGGCGTAGGCATCGGAGCGGGGGCGGCGCAGCCGGGCGCGCACGTTGTCGCGGTACAGCCAGGCACCGTGCGCGGCGTCCTGCGGCAGGGAGGCCGTGGGATAGCCGTCGGCGGGCACGTTCTCCAGGCGCTGGAGCATCTTGGGCCACCGCTTGCCGAGCGGTCCTCGCCAGGCCAGCTCCGGCAGGACCGGCGTGTGCAGCATGTACACGTACCAGGACTTGGCGCCCTGACCGATGAGCTGGGCCGCCCTGCGCGGGGTGGGGCGGCTCATCCGGTTCTTGATCCAATGGCCGAAGTGGTCGAGCGAGGGGCCCGACATGGAGGTGAAGGAGGCTATGCGGCCCTCCGTGCGCTCCACCGTCGCGAACTCCCAGCCCTGGACCGAGCCCCAGTCGTGGCCGACCAGATGCACCGGCCGGTCGGGGCTGACCGCGTCGGCGACCGCCAGGAAGTCGTCCGTCAGCTTCTCCAGCGTGAAGCCGCCGCGCAGCGGGGCCGGCGCCGTGGAGCGTCCGTGCCCACGGACGTCGTAGAGGACCACGTGGAAGCGGTCGGCAAGGCGCTCGGCGACCTCGGACCACACCTCCTTGCTGTCCGGATAACCGTGCACCAGCAGCACGGTGGGCTGGGACGCGTCGCCCAGCTCCGCCACGCACAGCTCCACGCCGCCGGTGCGCACCCAGCGTTCGCGGGCTCCCTCGATGTTCACGCTCGTCACGCTCACGCCGCCTTCTCCTCGGCCCAGCGCCGCACATGCGGCAGGTCGTCGTCCAGCCAGAACGCGCTCTGCTCGGGGTCCTTCGAGTCGGTGACGACCAGGATCTCCTCGAACTTCGCGCCCGTACCCCGGAATCCGAGGTGCGGCTCGACCGCCCACAGCCCCGGCTGGGGAGGGTGGTCGGAGAACTTGTACGGCGACCAGAGCGGCGACCAGCCGTCCCGGTGGCCGTGCAGCGCGTCGCCGGCCAAGCCCTTCAGCGCCTGGGTGCCGAAGCCGAAGACGTTCGGCGACCAGCGGCGCTCCTTCACCTCGTCGATCTTGTGGGCGATCACGCCGAACGGATACGCGCGGTGCCGGTTGGCGTAGCCCTGGCGGACCATCAGCCGGTCCACGTTCTCGTAGATCTCGCGCAGCGGCCGCTGCTCGCGCACCTCACGCAGGAGGAGCGAACGGTGCGCCTCCAGGTCGGCGAGCAGTCGGTCGTGCACCGGATTGAGGCCGAGGCAGCCCGAATAGCCGATGTCGGCGGTGTAGCCCTTGTAGACCGGGGCCATGTCGAGGATGAAGGGCATCCCCGCCTCCAGGCGCCGGTTGGTGGGGAAGAACTGCAGCGGTATGCGGAAGTTCGCGAACGCGGTGCGGTCGCCGAACCAGGCGAACGGCAGGTGGAACCAGTCCCGCACGCCCCGCTCGCGCAGCCAGTCCCGCTGCATCCGTGCGGCCTCCCGCTCGGTCACCCCCGGCTTGAGCTGGGCGGCCACCGCTTCCGCGCACTCGTACGCCAGGCTCTGCACCTCTCTGAACCCGCGCAGCCGCGTGTCGGGTCGAGCCTTCACTGCCGATGGCATCCGTCCACCCCTGTCGCCCTACGCGTGCGTAACTTGACACTGATGAATGTGACAATGCTCGGCGGCTGCGTCAAGGGTCCTGCGCCGGGCTGTGGACAACGGGCCGGTTGTGGACAACTCCGTCCCCCGCACCGGCGACCCGTCAGCCTCACGTACGGGTTCCCCTACGGGGCCGTACCTCTGGAGTCGGAGACGGATCCAGCCGTCTGGGCTGACGATCCATGTGTCCTGCGCCGCTACCGTCGATGACGTGACTGTGATCGCGACCGAAAGCCTGAGCAAGCGGTTCCCCAGGGTGACCGCGCTTGACCGGCTCTCGTTGGACATCGGCCCCGGTGTGACCGGGCTGGTGGGCGCCAACGGAGCCGGCAAGTCCACGTTGATCAAGATCCTTCTTGGTCTCTCGCCCGCCACGGAGGGCACCGCCGCCGTGCTCGGCCTCGACGTGGCCACCAGCGGCAGCGCCATCCGCGAGCGGGTGGGCTACATGCCGGAGCACGACTGCCTGCCACCCGACGTCTCGGCCACCGAGTTCGTCGTGCACATGGCGCGCATGTCGGGCCTGCCGGCCACCGCCGCCCGCGAGCGCACCTCCGACACCCTGCGCCACGTGGGGCTCTACGAGGAGCGCTACCGGCCCATCGGCGGCTATTCGACCGGCATGAAGCAGCGGGTCAAGCTCGCCCAGGCGCTGGTCCACGATCCTCGACTGGTCCTGCTCGACGAGCCGACCAACGGTCTCGACCCGGTCGGCCGCGACGAGATGCTCGGCCTGATCCGCCGCATCCACACCGACTTCGGCATCTCGGTCCTGGTCACCTCGCACCTGCTGGGCGAGCTGGAACGCACCTGTGATCACGTCGTGGTCATCGACGGCGGCCAGTTGCTGCGGTCCAGCTCCACCAGCGACTTCACCCAGACCACCACCACCCTGGCCGTCGAGGTCACCGACTCCGACACCCACACCGACGGCACGGAGGCGGTGCGCAAGGCGCTCACCGCGGCCGGGCTCACCCTGCATGCCGGGGTGGAGGACGGACTGCCGGGCGCCGGCCACATCCTCCTCATCGAGGCCACCGGCGAGGAAACCTACGACACGGTCCGCGACACCGTGGCCGGCCTCGGCCTCGGTCTCGTCCGGATGGAACAGCGCCGTCACCACATCTCCGAGGTCTTCCAGACCCCGGCGCGGGAGCCGGTCTCCGAACGCGCCGCCGCATGGGCAGCCACCGCGGCCGGCGCCGAGCAGAAGGGAGCCGGTCGCGATGGCAACTGACAGCGCCCAGACCCAGATCCACAACATCGGCTACCGCAACTACGACGGGCCGCGGCTCGGCCGTGCCTACGCCCGCCGCTCACTCTTCTCGCAGTCACTGCGCGGCGCGTACGGGCTCGGCCGCAGCGCCAAGTCCAAGGTCCTGCCGATGCTCCTGTTCGCGGTGATGTGCGTGCCGGCGGCCATCATGGTCGCGGTCGCCGTCACCATGAAGACCGGCCAACTGCCGGTGCCGTACACGCGGTACGCGATCTACCTCCAGGCCGTCATCGGCCTGTTCATCGCGGCCCAGGCGCCCCAGACCGTGTCGCGCGACCTGCGGTTCAAGACGGTGCCGCTGTACTTCTCGCGGCCGATCGAGCGCGTCGACTACGTCCTGGCCAAGTTCGCCGCGATGGCATCGGCCCTGTTCATCATCACGGGCGCGCCCCTGGTGGTCCTCTACATCGGCTCCCTGCTCGCCAAACTCGACTTCGCGGACCAGACCAAGGGGTTCGCCGAGGGGCTGGTCTCGGTGGCACTGCTCTCGCTCCTCTTCGCGGGCCTCGGCCTGGTCATCGCCGCACTGACGCCGCGCCGCGGCTTCGGAGTGGCCGCCGTGATCGCCGTCCTCACCGTCTCCTACGGTGCCGTCTCCGCGGTCCAGGCCATCGCCTTCAACCAGGGCTCCCCCGGCGCGGTCCAATGGCTCGGCCTGTTCTCCCCCATCACGCTCATCGACGGCGTACAGACCGCGTTCCTCGGAGCGAGCTCCAGCTTCCCCGGCGGCCACGGCCCGGGGTCCGGAACAGGAGCGGTCTACCTGCTCGTCGTCCTCGCGCTCATCTGCGGCTCGTACGCCGTGCTGATGCGCCGCTACCGGAAGGTCGGGCTGTGACCACCATCCACATCGACCACACCTCGCGCTGGTTCGGCAACGTGGTGGCGGTCAACGACGTCACCATGACGGTCGGCCCCGGCGTGACCGGACTGCTCGGCCCCAACGGTGCCGGGAAGTCCACCCTCATCAACATGATGGGCGGCTTCCTCGCCCCCTCCACGGGGACCGTGAAGCTCGACGGCGAGCAGATCTGGCGCAACGAGTCCGTCTACAAGAACATCGGCATCGTCCCCGAGCGCGAAGCCATGTACGACTTCCTGACGGGCCGCGAATTCGTCGTCGCCAACGCCGAGTTGCACGGACTCGGCGCCCGCGAGGCCGGCCAGGCCCTGGCCACGGTCGAGATGGAGTACGCCCAGGACCGCAAGATCCAGACTTATAGCAAGGGCATGCGCCAGCGCGTCAAGATGGCGTCCGCCCTCGTCCACAACCCGTCGGTACTGCTGCTCGACGAGCCGTTCAACGGCATGGACCCGCGGCAGCGCATGCAACTGATGGACCTGCTGCGGCGGATGGGAGCCGAGGGCCGTACGGTCCTGTTCTCCTCCCACATCCTCGAAGAGGTCGAGCAGCTCGCCTCGCACATCGAGGTCATCGTCGCCGGACGGCACGCGGCCAGCGGCGACTTCCGCAAGATCCGCCGCCTCATGACGGACCGCCCGCACCGCTATCTGATCCGCTCCAGCGACGACCGCGCGCTGGCCGCAGCCCTGATCGCCGACCCCTCGACCGCCGGTATCGAGGTGGACCTCAAGGAGGGCGCGCTGCGCATCCAGGCAGTCGACTTCGGCCGCTTCACCACGCTGCTCCCGCGGGTGGCCAAGGCGAACGGCATCCGCCTGCTGACGGTCTCGCCCTCCGACGAGTCCCTCGAATCCGTCTTCTCCTACCTCGTAGCGGCCTGAGCGCCTCCAGAAAGGAGCGGTGACGTTCCCATGTACAACCCGACCGTCGCCCGGCTCACCTACCGGGCCCTGCTCGGCCGCCGCCGGGCCGCCATTCTCTTCGTCCTGCCCGCCCTGCTCATCGTGATCTCGGTGGCCGTCCGCTCGTTCAGCGGCGCCGACGACCAGGTCACCGCCGATCTGCTCGGCAGCTTCGCGCTGGCCACGATGGTGCCGCTGATCGGTGTCATCGCCGGCGCCGGCGCGATCGGCCCGGAGATCGACGACGGCTCCATCGTCTATCTGCTCGCCAAGCCGGTGAAGCGGTCGACGATCATCTGCACCAAGCTGATCGTCGCGATCGCCGTCACCATGGCCTTCTCCGCGATTCCGACGCTGATCGCCGGGTTCATCCTCAACGGAAACGGCCAGCAGATCGCGATCGCCTACACCGTGGCCGCCCTCGTCGCCTCCATCGCGTACGCCGCGGTCTTCCTGCTCCTCGGCACCGTCACCCGGCACGCCGTGGTCTTCGGCCTGGTGTACGCACTGGTCTGGGAGTCGCTGTTCGGCAGCCTGGTGCCCGGCGCGCGCACGCTGAGCGTGCAGCAGTGGTCGCTCGCCCTCGCCCAGCGCATCGGCGAGAACGGCGTGATCTCCTCCGACGTGGGCCTGCCGCTCGCGGTGATCCTGCTGGTCGGCGTGACCGCCGCGGCCACCTGGTACGCGGGCCAGAAGCTGCGCACCCTCAAGCTCGCCGGGGAGGAATGACGGGGCCCTGCCTGCCGAGGACGGTGCCCGACGCCAACTGGCCGTCGGGCACCGCCCGTTGAGGAGTGGAAGAGTTGAGGAGTCGAGGAGTGGAGGCCGGTGGGGCCCGGCTGCCTCCGACCGTCTGGGATCACCAGCGGCCGCGTGCGGCTACCTCCGGCGGCGTCGGCGCGGGTCCGGCGGACGGGGGAGCCGGCGTTGAATGTCCGCGACATCCTCGGAGAGATCGGTGAGCCGGACGCTCATCGCGCCCACCACGCGGTTGGTCGCGTCGAGCCGCCGGTCCACCCCGTCCAGGCGGACATCGACGGCTTCGAGCCGCCGGTCCATCGTCTCCATGCGAAGGTCCAGCGACTCCAGCCGCATCGACATCCGCCGCAGCACAGGTCCCAGCTCCTGGAGCGCGGGCCCGATCCGAGCCATGGAGCCCTCCAGATCGGTGACCCTGTGCTCAAGGCCGTCGTAACGGGGGTCGCTCGCGATGACGGTCCGGGGCGCCTCCTCGGTGTCGAGGAGGTAGGTGCGGACACAGCGGGCCACTTCGCTGTCGCGAAGGAGCATGGCTATGTTGAGGACCGCTCGGCGCGTGAAGACCCGGAGGTGCGAGCGGCCCTGTGGATAACTTTCCGCAGGGCTACCGGATGACGTGGTCGTTTTGACCACGTCATCGATGCGCAGCTCATCGCCGGTGAGAGTAGTCATTCCGTTGGCGATCAGCTCTTCGCGATGCCTCCTGACGACGCTGTGCACAGCGTCCTTGTGGACAGCGAAGTACTCGGCGACCCCCTCGGTGGTCACATGCAGTCCATCAGGTAGCAACCGCAACGCCCTGACCTTCTCCAGGACGTCGACGCGTCCCGCGTGGTCGGCGCGCAGGGTGCGCGATTCCAGTAGAGCGACTTCGGATGGCATGGTCGGCCTTCCGTTCGTGGTCGGTGGTGCATGACTTGGACGCCCTGTCCCCGGGCCGCAGGGGTGGAGGTCCGCTCATCTACGCCACTGACTCAATGGCCGGTCCCTTGTCCTGCGACCGGCAATCCTCGAATTCACGAAAGGTACGACGCCACTAACCCCAGTTGCCTCCACGCGCATGGACAACGAGCGGACTTTCGTACAAGTCACGCATCCGGGGAACGTGTGTTGGGAACAAACGTTTCGCCGGAGCCGTCCGGCGTGCTGCCGTCGGCCCCGCCCGCTAGACCGTCCGGTCCCGCGCCGCGAAGAGCCCCACCGCCAGTGCCGCCGCGCACACGCCGAGGACGAGGGCGATCGGAATCGTCCAGCCGCCCGTTGCCTGGTGGACCGCGCCGGCGGCCAAGGGGCCGACCGCGGCCAGGAGGTAGCCGACCGTCTGGGCCATGCCGGAGAGGCGGGCCGCCGTCTGGGCATCGCCCGAGCGCAGCACGATCATGGTGAGGGCCAGGCCGACCGCGCCGCCCTGTCCGATGCCGAGGATCCCGGCCCACAGCCAGGCCCCGCTCACCGGGGCGATCATCAGGCCCGCGTATCCGGCCGCCACCAACGAGGTGACCAGGACGATCAGGGGGCGCTGGCTGCGCATCCGGCCGGCCAGGAGCGGTACGGCGAAGGCGCCCGCCACCTGGATCAGGTTGTTGAAGGCGAAGATCACGCCCGCCGTGGAGCGGCTCATCCCGTGGTCGGTGAAGATCGTCGGCATCCAGGCGATCAGCACGTACGACCAGAGCGACTGGAGGCCCATGAAGAGGGTGACCTGCCAGGCGAGGGCCGAGCGCCACACGCTCTTCCCGGCGGTTCCGGTACCGGAACCGGGCCGGGCGCTCGCCATCCGTACTTCGTGCCCCGTGCGCCCGCGAGCGATCAGTACCTGCGGCAGCCAGGTAACCGCCGCGAGGACCGCGAGCAGGGACCACACCGCGAGGGAGGCCTCCCAGCTGCCGCCGAACGCCTTTTCCAGCGGCACCGAGGACGCGGCCACCAGGGTCGCGCCCGCGATCATCGCGCCGGTGTAGACCGACGTCATCGACGCCGCCCTGTCCGGGAAGTCCCGCTTGATCAGGCCCGGCATCAGCACGTTGAGCAGGGCTATCGCCGTGCCGACGAGCACGCCGCCGCCGTACAGCGCCACCGGCGAGGGCGCCACCCGCACCAGGATGCCGACGGCCAGGAGCAGCAGGGCGAACAGCAGGACGGGTTCGCTCCCGAAGCGGCGGGCGAGCCAGGGCGCCACCAGGGCGCCGAGGCCGAGGAAGAGCACGGGTACCGAGGTCACCAGGCTGCTCGCCGTCGAGGACAGGCCGAACGACTGGCTGATGTCGCTCACCAGCGGCGACACGCTGGCCAGGGCGGCTCGCATGTTCAGCGACGCCAGCACGATCCCGACCAGGAGCACCACCGGATGTGCCAGCAGCGCGCGCCGCGCGGCGCGCGCTGCTGGCGAGGGCCGTACATCGGCCTCGGCATCGGGCAACAGCAGGTGATCGGTATCCGGGCGTGACAAAACAGGCACCTTTCTCGACGTCAGAGCTTGACCAACTTCAGATTTCAGATTTCAGATTTCGTCCGCGCGATCGGGCCCCGACGCCCCGCCCCGCCCCGACGCCCCGCCCCGCCCCGACGACCCATCCCGCCGCGTCGCCACCGCCCGTACCGCTTCCAGTGGCGCGCGCAGCAGTTCGCGTACCGCGCGCTCCGCGGCTGCCGGGTCGCCGCTCTCGATCGCGTCGACCAGGCCCTCGTGGGTGTCGAGGTCGATCGGGGGCATCTCCTCGTCGCGCAGCGAGGTGACGAGGCTTTCGTGCACCTGGACCGAGAAGAACCGATAGACCTCGATGAACGCCGGGTTGTGGGTGGCCCGCACCACGCCCAGGTGGAACGCCATGTCGGCGTCCGCGGCGCGGTCGCCGTGTTCGCGCAGCGTCTGCAGGGCGCCCCGCAGAGCCACCATGTCGGCGGTGTCCCGGCGTTCGGCGGCGAGCCGGGCGGCCTCGGCCTCCAAGGCGACCCGGAGTTCGAGTACGTCAAGGGTGTCGGCGGCGCGGATTCCCTGGAGGACGGCGGAGGGATCGGCCGTCGAGCGTACGAAGGTGCCGTTGCCCTGGCGGGATTCGAGCAGCCCGGCGTGCACGAGGACGCGTACCGCCTCGCGGACCGTGTTGCGGCCGACGGCCAGCTGCTCGGCGAGCTCGTGCTCGGTCGGAATGCGGTCGTCGACCGCCCACTCCCCGTTGGCCAGCTGGGCCTTCAGCTGATCGACCACGGTGTCCACCAGGGACTGCCGTCCCGCCGTTCGCAGAGCCACGCCGTCCCCATTCACCCGGTTGCCCAGTCATCCTACAACTTCAGTCATCCTACAACTTCTCCGGAATGGCTTTCCCTGTGGTGCACAGGGTTCCGCGCCATCATCTAGGGATGGCGACCCTGCTCCACCGTGGCACCGAGCGCTCGCGGCCAGTCCGGTCCTGGGTGCGTTCCACGCCCGGGACCCACATCTGGCTGCTGATCATCGCGATCACCAGCCTCGTCATCCAGCTCTCCACACAGGGCCTGGAACGCTTTCTGCTGCACCGCAACAGCAGCAACATCCACGAGCTGACGCGGCACCCCGTGCAGTCCCTGTTCACCAGCGCGTTCTGGATCGAGAACCCGTCCTCGCTGCTGCTGTACCTGGTGATGTTCGAGGTCGTCCACGGCACGGTGGAACGCTGGCTCGGCACACTGCGCTGGCTCTGCACGGTCACCGTCGGGCACGTGGTGGCGACCCTGATCAGCCAGGAGTACGTCCTGTGGTCGATCCAGAACCAGCATCTGCCCAAGCGGCTCGCGCACGCCATGTCCCATGTCGTGGACATCGGGGTCAGTTACGGGCTCGCCGCGTCGGCGGGCATCCTCGTCTACCGGCTGCCCTACCCCTGGCGCTGGCTCTACCTCGTGGGCGTCCTCGCGTTCTTCGGCATCCCGCTCGCCACCGGCGGTACGTTCACCGACCTCGGCCATGTGACCGCACTGGCCATCGGCTTCGCCTGCCGGCCGCTGACCCGGGGGGTGCCCCCGCGTAAATCGATGGCGCCCAACGACCCCGCGGGGCACAGTGGTTGAGGCAACCGCGCAAGAGGGAAGCGGGCCCGCCGCACGGGGGACGGCACACGGCGGGGCCGCGCGGGGCAGGCATCGGAGCAGCACCGACGACTCCGACGGGCCGCCCGTGAGCGGTTGCCGGGGCGGCCGCTTCGAGCGCGCGTCAGCGCGAGGCCGCCCCTCTGACATGGGTAAGGGGCGCCCGCAATGGCGGACGCCCCTTACCCATGCTCAGCGTGCCCAGTAGGCGGCCCGTGTCCGGCCGGACCGATCAGTTCCGGGCGAGCAGCTCTTCCAGAACCACGGCGATGCCGTCGTCGTCGTTGGACGCGGTGATCTCGTGGGCCACGGCCTTCAGTTCGTCGTGGGCGTTGGCCATCGCCACCCCGTGCTGGGCCCAGCCGAACATCGGGATGTCGTTGGGCATGTCCCCGAACGCGATCGTGTCGGCCGCCTTGCAGCCGAGGCGGCGTGCGGCCAGCGAGAGACCGGTCGCCTTGCTCAGGCCGAGCGGGAGCAGTTCCACGACGCCGGCGCCCGCCATGACCACGTCCACGAGGCTGCCGACGACCTGGCGCGTGATCCTCGCCAGTGCGTCGTCGTCGTACCCGGGATGCTGGATGTAGACCTTGTTGAGGGGGGCCGACCACAGTTCGGTGAGGTCCTCGAAGGAGCGGACCGGAAGCGGGCCCTCCTGGACCTGGTAGCCGGGGCCGACCAGGACGTCGCCGTCGATGCCGTCGCGGCTCGCGGCGAGCGCGAGCGGGCCGATCTCTGCCTCGATCTTGGACAGGGCGAGCCCGGCGAGCTGGCGGTCGAGGGTGACCGAGGTCAGGAGCCGGTGTTCGCCGGCGTGGTAGACCTGCGCGCCCTGGCCGCAGACGGCGAGCCCGTCGTAGCCGAGGTCGTCGAGGATGTGGCGGGTCCAGGGGACCGCCCGGCCGGTCACCACGATGTGCGCGGCGCCGGCCGCCGTGGCGGCGGCCAGCGCGTCACGGGTGCGTTGCGAGACCGATCCGTCGGTGCGCAGCAGCGTCCCGTCCAGGTCGGTCGCGATCAGCTTGTACGGGAACGGGCGGCCCACGGCGGTGCTCACTTGGCGATCGGCTCCAGAACCTCTCGGCCGCCCAGGTAGGGGCGGAGCACGGCGGGGACGCGCACCGAGCCGTCGGGCTGCTGGTGGTTCTCGAGGATCGCCACGATGGTGCGCGGGACCGCGCACAGCGTGCCGTTCAGGGTGGAGAGCGGGGTGACCTTGCTCTTGCCGTCACTGTTGTCGCGCATGCGGACCGACAGGCGGCGGGCCTGGAAGCCGTCGCAGTTGGAGGCCGAGGTCAGCTCGCGGTACTTGCCCTGGGTGGGGATCCAGGCCTCGCAGTCGAACTTGCGCGAGGCCGAGGAGCCGAGGTCACCGGTGGCGACGTCGATGACCTGGAAGGGCAGTTCGAGGGCGGTCAGCCACTGCTTCTCCCAGTCCAGGAGCCGCTTGTGCTCGTTCTCGGCTTCGTCCGGGTGGACGTAGGAGAACATCTCGACCTTGTCGAACTGGTGGACCCGGAAGATGCCCCGGGTGTCCTTGCCGTACGTTCCGGCCTCGCGGCGGAAGCAGGGCGAGAAGCCGGCGTAGCGCAGCGGCAGCTTGTCCGCGTCGATGATCTCGTCCATGTGGTAGGCCGCGAGCGGGACCTCGGAGGTGCCGACCAGGTAGTAGTCGTCCTTCTCCAGGTGGTACACGTTCTCGGCGGCCTGGCCGAGGAAGCCGGTGCCTTCCATGGCGCGCGGGCGGACCAGTGCCGGCGTCAGCATCGGGATGAAGCCGGCCTCGGTGGCCTGGGCGATCGCGGCGTTGACCAGGGCGAGCTCCAGGAGGGCGCCGACGCCGGTCAGGTAGTAGAAGCGCGAGCCGGACACCTTGGCGCCGCGCTCGACGTCGATGGCGCCGAGCGCCTCGCCGAGCTCCAGGTGGTCCTTGGGCTCGAAGCCCTCGGCACCGAAGTCGCGGATGGTGCCGTGCGTCTCCAGGACGACGAAGTCCTCCTCGCCGCCGACCGGCACGTCCGTGTGGACGATGTTGCCGAGCTGGAGGAGCAGGTGCTTGGCGCGCTCGTCGGCGTCGTTCTGCGCGGCCTCGGCGGCCTTGACGTCGCTCTTGAGCTGTTCGGCCTTCTTCAGGAGCTCGGCGCGCTCGTCCGGCGTGGCCTTGGGGATGAGCTTGCCGAGCGACTTCTGCTCGGAGCGCAGCTCGTCGAAGCGGAGGCCCGAGGACCTGCGCAGCTCGTCGGCGGAGAGCAGGGCGTCGACGAGGGCGACGTCCTCTCCACGGGCGCGCTGGGAGGCGCGAACACGGTCGGGGTCCTCACGGAGCAGGCGAAGGTCAATCACCCCTCCAGGCTACCGGTGTGCACTCCCGGCGCCCCACCGGTATATCCGGTGCGCCGATGACGCGCGTGTCCCTTTGTCCGAATTGACCGAATTAGGGAACCTGGCGGTGGAATTCGCGGAGCGCCGGTCGGTGGGCGTCAAGGAAATCGGCGTTATTGCCCGGAAAGGGGCGCTTGCCGGACCGTCGTTGACCGACTCCCTTGCCGCGCACCGGACTTGTCCACAGAAGTGCACGACGCCGGAGACTTATCCACAGGCTGTGTGGAGCGTCTGTGGATTGCGGAAGAGATCATTCCGAAAGCTGCGTGCGGGACCGAGGATTCCCCTCCCAAACCCGTTCCACACACTCATTCGGGTGGGAATTGCTCGCTCTAAAGAGTTGATCAATGTAATTGAGGTGACAGAGGATGTCCTGGCGGCCTGTGGACTGATGTGTCGTCACTAGAGGGATTTGTCGACTGTGTCCGGTTGTGTTGTCGACTTACCCACAGGTCGAGAAGCAGCCCTGTGGATAACTTTGTGGACAACGAAAATCAGCAGGTAGGACCGGTCGCCGGGACGCGGGAGGGCTGGGGAAGAAGCGCCCCGCGAGGCCCCGCGAGGCCCCAGGAACGGGCTCGGACGCGCCCGGCCAACGGGCTCGGACGCGCCTGGGCGAACGGTTCGGACTTCCCTCAGCCGAACGGTTCGGCCCCCCAGCCGAACCGCCTACGCGCGCCCGTCCTGGCAGCGGGCCAGCCACTCCGCCGCCTCGACGAACTCCGCGTCCGAGGTGCCCGCCCGCAGCGCACGTACCTCGCCGGGCATCACCTCGGCCCTGGGGTACGAGCCGAGGAAGCGCACCTCGGGGCAGATCCGCCGCAGCCCCATCAAGGCCTCGCCCACCCGGCGTTCGGAGATGTGGCCCTCGGCGTCGATGGCGAAGCAGTAGTTGCCGATGCCCTGTCCGGTCGGCCGGGACTGGAGCAGCATCAGGTTGACCCCGCGCACCGAGAACTCCTGGAGCAGTTCGAGCAGGGCGCCGGGGTGGTCGTCGCGCTGCCACAGGACGACCGAGGTCTTGTCCGCGCCGGTCGGCGCCGCCGGGCGGGCCGGCCGGCCGACGAGCACGAAGCGGGTCTGCGCGTTCACCGCGTCGTGGATCTCGGTGATCAGCGGCTCCAGACCGTACGTGGCAGCCGCGAACTCGCCCGCGAACGCCGCGTCGTAGCGGCCCTCCTGGACCAGGCGTGCGCCGTCCGCGTTGGAGGCGGAGGACTCCCACAGCGCTTCGGGCAGGTTGGCCTTCAGCCAGTTGCGGACCTGGGGCTGGGCGGCCGGGTGCGCGGTGACGGTCTTGATGTCGGCGAGCGTCGTACCCGGGCGCACGAGCAGCGCGAACTTGATGGAGAGCAGAACCTCGCGGTAGATCATCAGCGGCTCGCCCGAGACCAGTGCGTCCAGGGTCGCGGTGATGCCGCCCTCCACCGAGTTCTCGATCGGGACCAGAGCCGCGGCCGCCTCGCCGCTGCGGACCGCGTCCAGGGCGGCCGGTACGGACACCATCGGGACCAGTTCGCGGGTCGCGGCCTCGGGGAGCGTGCGCAGGGCGGCCTCGGTGAACGTGCCCTCGGGACCCAGATAGGTGTATCGCGTGGCGGACATGCACGTCACACTAATGGCCCGAAGTCACCGGCACCCACCGCTCCCGCGAACGTCCCACCGGGCGGGACCGCCCGGCCCGTGTAACGCCCGGCGGCGCCCCTGGGGTCACGCCCCCGCGTCATGACTCCAGGAGCCGCTGGCCCACGTACTCGCCGGCCCGCGGGCCCCCCGGCACCGCGAACAGGCCGCTCGCCTCGTGCCGCAGGAACGCGGAGAGCGCGTCCCCCCGGTCGAGCTTGCGCTGCACCGGTACGAAGCCCTTGAGCGGGTCGGCCTGCCAGGCGACGAAGAGCAGGCCCGCGTCCGGGGTGCCGTCCGCCGCGATGCCGTCGTGGAAGGAGAACGCGCGCCGCAGCATGGCCGCGCCGCCGTTCTGTTCGGGGGCGGCGATGCGGGCGTGGGCGTTGAGCGCGATGACCGGCTTGCCGTCCGGGCCGAACTTGTCGAGCTGCAACTTCGTCGTTTCGGTACCGCCCGAAAGAGGTGCGCCATTCGACTTCCTGCGGCCGACGGCCTGTTCCTGTTCGGTCAGCGGCAGCTTCTCCCAGGTGTCGAGCAGCATCCGGATGCGTCGCACGACCGCGTACGAGCCGCCCGCCATCCAGGCCGGCTGCGCGGTGTCGGGGACGAAGATGCGTTCGTCGAAGTCGGGGTCGGCGGGCTTGGGGTTGTTGGTGCCGTCGATCTGGCCCATCAGATTGCGGGCGGTCATGGGCTTCGCGGTGGCGCCCGGGGTGCGGTTGAAGCCGTTCATCTGCCAGCGCACCGTGGCCGCCGCCCCGGCGTCGTGCTGGATCGCGCGCAGTGCGTGGAAGGCGACCAGAGCGTCATCGGCGCCGATCTGCACCCACAGGTCGCCGTTCGAGCGCCTCGCGTCGAGCTGGTCGGAGGAGAAGTCGGGCAGCGGGTCCAGCTGGGCGGGGCGCCGGTCGGTCAGCTGCGTACGGTCGAAGAAGCTGTGGCCGAAGCCGAAGGTGACGGTGAGCGAGGAGGGACCGGCATCCAGGGCGACGCCCGTGTCGGCGCTGCCCGAGGGTTCGCCCGCCATCAGCGCTCGGGCCGTGGTCGACCAGCGCCGCATCAGGGCGGCGGCCTCCTTGCGCCCGGCACCCGGGGCCAGGTCGAAGGCGATCAGATGGCCGGTGGACTGAAGCGGAGTGCTGATCCCCGCTTGATGTTTCCCGTGAAACATCACCTCCGTGGAACCGACCGATGCCAACGGGCTGGTGTCGTCCGGGCCTTCGACGGCCGCGTAGGCGGCGGCCCCGCCTGCCGCGCCGAGTGCCAGACCGCCCACGCCGACCGCGCCCACGGTGCCGAGCAGCTTGCGCCGGGAGATATCGAGGCCGGGCCCGGCGGAGGGGGTCCCGGTCCGCACGGTGTTCCCGGTGTTCCCGGTGTTGCCGTTCGCGGCGTTCTTGGTCTCGCTCATATCAGTTCAACGTCTCGCTCATGTCAGTCGACTCAGCCGATCTTGACGTTCTTGTCCACGGTGGTCTCGTCGATCTCGGAGGTGCGTACGGTCACCGAGATCTGCCAGTCGCCCGCCATGGGGATCTGGACACCGCTCGCGCTCCAGTGTCCGGTGGTGACGTGGTCGGGCACGACGGGCAGCGGGCCGACCGACTTCGCGGCGAGGGTGAAGGCGACCTTCACCTCGGGGGCGTCCTTGGGCTTGCCCGCCGGGTCCTGCAGGTAGACGTGCAGGTCGTTGGCGCCGGTGCGGCCGGGGTCGAGGGTGAGCTCGACGGTGCCCTTGCCGTTCTGGCCGCCGGTGTCGAACGGCAGCCGGATGTCGACGGGCCGGTCGGCGACGGCGACCTGCGACCCGGCCTTCGCCCGGTCCACGGCCTGCTGGGTGCGGGCGGGTTCGGTCTGGGTCAGCACGGTGGTGACGGCGAGCAGCACCACGGCGATGCCGGCCTCGGCGAGCACGGTGCGGCGCAGCCCCGTGCGCTCGGGGTCGGCATCGCGGATGCGCTTCTCGCGGGCGGTGCTCATCGCGGCCCGCTGGCGCGCGAGTTGGGCCGCCCGCTTGGTGTCGTTTCCGTCGTCCGGCACGGTGACCGGCTCCGGCTCGGGTTCGCCGGCGCGCTGCTCGACGATGGAGGCGGCCTCGGCCTCCGGGGCCGTGTGCTCGGACAGGCGCGCGGTCCAGCGGCGCGATACCGAGGCGGTGGCGACGAGGACGGCGACCAGGGCGACCTTGACGAGCAGCAGCTGCCCGTAGGCGGTGTCGACCAGGGCCGACCAGGTGCCGACCTGGCGCCAGGACTGGTAGACGCCGGTCGCGGCGAGGACGGCCACGCTCCAGAACGCGATGCGCGAGAAGCGGAGGACGGCCGCGCGTTCGATGCCGGGGGCGCGGAAGAGGACGACGAGCAGGGTGGTGAGTCCCCCGAGCCAGGTCGCCACGGCCAGCAGGTGCAGGACGTCGACGGGCATGGCGATGCCGGGCTGCAGACCCGTCGAGGCGTGCTCGGCGAGCGCCCAGGTGGCCGCGAGTCCGGCGGCGACGACGGTGCCGCCGATGGCCAGGCCGAAGGTGAGGTCCTTCTTCTCGGCCTCATCCTCGCGCTTGGCGTACGCGCCGAACAGGACGGAGACGAACAGCGCGGCGGCGCCGAGCAGCAGCAGCCGGGAGATGAGCGCGGCGCCCGGCTTGGTCTCCAGGACGGCCCGCAGCCCGTTCAGGTCGAAGGCGTCGGAGAGTTTCCCGGAGCCCGTGTAGGGGGTGCGGAGCAGCAGCATCGCGAGGGTGGCCGCGGTCATGGTGAGCCAGCCGCCGACGACGACGCGCTGTACCGGGCCGACCGTGGCGCCGCGCCGCCAGCAGGCGAGCACGAAGGCCGCGCCGCCGGTGAGCAGCACGAAGCCGGCGTAGGCCGCGTACCGCGCGATGCCGTACAGGACGCCGACGAGGCCGCCGCCCACCTCCTGGCTGGGGACGACCGCGGCGGTCGCGGAGGGGGCGCCGATGGAGAAGGTGAAGGCGCCGGAGACGGGGTGGCTGTCGGCGGAGATCGCCTGCCAGGCCACGGTGTAGGTGCCGTTGGGGATGCCGGTGCGCAGCCGGACGCCGTACTTGACGATGTCCCCGCTGCACAGGTTGACGAGTTCGGCGGTGTCGGAGCGCTTGCCGGTGGGGTCGAGGACGCGGATGGAGTTGGCGTCCAGGGCGACGCCCTCGGAGAAGGTGAGGGCGACCTGGGCGGGGGCGGTCGCGACCACCGCCCCGTCCTTCGGGTCGCTGCCGGTCAGTGCGGCGTGCGCGGACGCGGGCACGGCGCCCGCGAGGAGCGCGCCGAGCAGCGCCACCGTGACGAGGAGCAGCCGGGTCAGGCTGCGGCGCGTCGGGGTGCGAAGGGGTGGGGCGGTGGCCGTCATGTCAGTCCCTCAAGTCCCTCTGGATGCCTCAGTGGTGCTTCGGGTTGTAGGTCGCTTCCTTGACCGGCAGGTCGACCTTGACCGGGTCGGCCTTCTCGAAGTGCAGCTCGACGGTGACCTTCTCGCCCGGCTTCGGCTTCGTCTTGAGACCCATGAACATGATGTGGCTGCCGCCGCGCTCCAGGTCCAGCTCGCCGCCTGCGGGGATGTCGAAGGACTTCACCTCCTGCATCTTCTGGTTCTTCGTCTCGTGGATGGTGATGTCGTCCGACAGGTCGCTGGTGACCTTGGTGAGCTTGTCGGCGGTCTTGCTGTCGTTCTTGACGACGAGGAAGCCGCCGGCCATGTCGCTGGTCGGCTGCGGCATGAACGCGTCGCTCACCTGGAGCTTCGGCTTGGCATCCGCGCTGTCGGAGCAGCCCGCGAGGGCCAGCCCGGCGGACAGGGCTATGACGGCTGCGACGGCGGGACGGACGGTGCGGGTGGTGCGGCGGTTCACGGGTTCTCCCCCTTGATGATCTTCGGCAGGTCCTTGGTGTAGTCGGCGACGGTGGCGTCCTCGCCGTACAGGACGTAGCCCTGGTCGGTCTTGGGGGAGAAGGCGATGACCTGGGCCCCGTGCATCGAGACGACCTTGCCGTCCTTGTCCTTGGTGGCCGGGTCGATGCCGATGCCGATCGAGCGGGCGCCCTTCTGGATGGTGGCGAAGTCGCCGGTCAGGCCGATGAAGGACGGGTCCTGGCCCTTGAGCCACTTGCCGAGCGAGGCGGGGGTGTCCCGGTCGGGGTCGGTCGTCACGAAGACGACCTGGAGCTTGTCCTGGTCGGCCTTGGGCAGCGACTTCTTGGCGACGGCGATGTTGCCCATGGTGAGCGGGCAGACGTCGGGGCAGTTGGTGTAGCCGAAGTAGATGAGCGTCGGCTTGCCCTTGGTCTCGGCGCGGAAGTCGAACTTCTTGCCGCCTGTGTCGGTGAGGACGAAGTCGGGCTTGGTGAACGGCCGGTCGAGCAGCGTCGCGGCCTGGGTCTTCGCCGAGGCGGAGACGTCGGCGACAGGGCGGTCGGAGCCGCTGTCGCCGCTGCCGCCGCACGCGGTCAGGGTGAGCGCCGCCGCCGCAGCCAGAGCTGCGGCGGTCAGCGCGGTCTTGGTGCGCATGGGGTGATTTTCCGGTCTTTTCCGGTGGATGGGGTGCAGGTGCGGGGCGCGCGTTACGCGGAGCGGCGGCGTCCGGCGAACACGCCGAAGGCCACTCCGGCGACGCCGACGACGATGCCCACGACGGCCAGGACCCGGGCGGTGGTGTCGGTGTCCGAGGAGGACGAGGACGAGGCCTGAGCCTTCTGGCCGGCCGCGCTCTTGTTGTCGGCGGCGGGAGCCGCGTCGTCGTCACCGCCGGCCGCGGCGGCCGTCAGCTGCAGGGTGGGGGCCGGGTTGGCGGGCTCCGCCGCGCCCTTCTTGGTCTCCTCGATCCAGCGCACGACCTCGTTGTTGTCGTACGTCTGCAGCGCCTTGAAGACGAGCTGGTCGGTGTCCGTGGGCAGCGAGCCGATGGACAGCGGGAACTTCTGGAACTGACCGGACTCGATCGTCCCGCCGCTCCAGGTCACCTTGGTCACGGCCTCGTTGATCTGCTTGCCGTGCACGGTCAGCGGCTTGTCCAGCTTGGACTTGGTGACCTCGACGTTCCAGCCCGGCACCGGCTGCGGCATGACGGACGCCAGCGGGTGGTCGGTCGGGAAGTTGACCTCGACCTTGACCGTCTTGGCGTTGTCGCGCTCGTTGGGCACCTTGAAGTCGACGACGGCGTAACCGCCCTTGGCGGCCGCTCCCTCGGGCTGCACGGTGACGTGGGCGAAGGCCGTTCCCGAGAGCAGCAGGACGGACCCGGCGGCGACGGAACCGACGACGGCGATACGGGTGCGCGAACGGGCAGCGTTCATGGCAGAGACACTCCAGTGAGCAGGAAGGGTGGGGACGTCCACCGCGCACGGGTGCACGGGGACCCGCGACACCACTCCTGCGGTACGTGAGGGGAGTGGGCCGCGTTCAGGCTGCGAGGGCGTACGCCGGGGGCGGCCCGCGCCTGATCACCGAGTGCTGAAGTGCCGCCCCGGGCAGCGGAAGCGCCGCGCGGGTCTCAACGACGGCGGCGCGCGGGCGCCGGCCCGCGTCCGCGAGGAGCCCGGCGCACAGGGCCGTCGCGAAGGACAGGGCCCGGCGCAGGGTGCGTACGGAGGCGGTCTCGGCCGCGGCCGTGACGGACTCGGCGGCCAGCCGTACCGCCCCGAACAGGGCGACCTCGCCGCGCCGCAGCAGCCATCCGGTGGCGAGCGCCGCGAGCAGGTGGCAGAGCAGCATGGGCAGGGTCGGCAGCAGCGAGGCGGCGAGCGACGCGGAGCCGGTGCCGGAGCCGGTCGGGACCGGCATCATCCCGGCCATGTGGGACATGCCGGGCATCGCGGCGTGGCCCGCGACCCGGGTCGGGTCGATGCCCGCGTCCGTGACGATGCGCTGCGCGTCCGCCGCGCTGAGCGGGGCCGCGCCGTTCCCGCAGATCAGCTTCGCGGCGAACCGGACCACTGGGAGGTCCCCGGTGGAGCCGGTGCCGGCGGCGGGTGCCGTGTGCTGGCCGACGCCGAAGAGCGTGTGGAGGCCGAGCTGTCCGGCCGCGAGGGCGCCCGCGATGGGCGCGAGCGAGCGCTCGCGTCCGGCGAGCGGCGCCACGACCGCGAAGACCCCGAGGAACCCGGCGAGCAGCGTCCACCACGGGACGCTCGCACAGGCCGCCATGACGTGTCCCATCGCGGACAGCACGACGCAGACCGCGGCGAACACCGCGGCCCGGAGCAGCCGGAGACCGGCGCCTGCTGGGGCGTGGGGGGTAGACATGGCGGGGCCATCATCGCACTGCGCTTACCCGCTCCATACGGCAGGTCCGGAAGGTCGTCTTTGATACCGGGCGGGGGTTCCGGCGAAGCGGAGGGGAGGCGTCCGGGGTGCTTTACACCGGCGTGAGGGGCGCGTACATCCGCCGAATGGGCGCCATCACGTCAAGAGGTGGCTTACCAGGGGGGAGTTGCGGCAATACTGCGCCCGTAGAGAGAAGGGCTTGTCGAGCCGCAGCCAGGAGGCTGGAGCATGAGCATCTGGTGGTCTCTCCACTTGCGGCGCGAGGCCGCGAGCGTTCCGCTCGCCCGTCGCCTTCTGCTCGGCACCATGGAGACCGCGGGGGTCGATCCCGACATCTCCTACGATCTGTCGGTCGCCCTCAGCGAGGCGTGCGCCAACGCGGTCGAGCACGGCGGGGACCCGGTGTCGGGGAGCGCGTCGACGGCCTACCGCGTCACCGCCTACCTCGACGGCGAGAAGTGCCGCATCGAGGTCGCCGACTCGGGGCCGGGCTTTCCGGCGCGGCGCGGCCGGCGCCCCGCGCTCCCGGCCCGGACGGGCAGTCTGGCCGAACACGGCAGGGGGCTCGGCCTGATCGAACAGCTCGCCGACCACGTGCACTTCAGGAACCGGCCGGGCCGGGGCGCGGTGGTCAGCTTCGACAAGATCCTCAAATGGCGCGAGGGCGCGCTGCTCAAGGTGTCCTGAGCCGCGCGCCCCCGGCGCCGACGATCAAGCTGACCGATCAAGCCGGCCAACAAGAGGTGGATCAGGCCTGCTTGACCTGGGCCATCCACGCCTCGACCTCGTCCGAGCGGCGCGGCAGCGCGGCGGAGAGGTTCTTGTTGCCGTCCTCGGTGACCAGGATGTCGTCCTCGATCCGGACGCCGATGCCGCGGTACTCCTCGGGCACGGTCAGGTCGTCGGCCTGGAAGTAGAGACCGGGCTCGACGGTCAGGCACATGCCGGGCTCCAGGTCGCCTCCGACGTACGTCTCGGTGCGCGCGGCCGCGCAGTCGTGGACGTCCATGCCGAGCATGTGACCGGTGCCGTGCAGGGTCCAGCGGCGCTGCAGGCCGAGCTCCAGGACCTTGTCGACGTCCAGGTCGCCGAGCAGGCCCCACGAGACGAGCTTCTCGGCGAGGACGCGCTGGGCGGCGTCGTGGAAGTCGCGGTAGGCGGCGCCCGGCTTGACCGCGGCGATGCCGGCCTCCTGGGCCTCGTACACCGCGTCGTAGATCTTGCGCTGGAGCGGCGAGAAGGTGCCGTTGATCGGCAGGGTGCGGGTGATGTCGGCGGTGTAGAGCTCGTTGGTCTCCACGCCGGCGTCCAGGAGCAGCAGGTCGCCGGAGCGGACCTCGCCGTTGTTGCGCACCCAGTGCAGGGTGGTGGCGTGCGGTCCCGCGGCGCAGATCGAGCCGTAGCCGATGTCGTTGCCCTCGACGCGGGCGCGCAGGAAGAACGTTCCCTCGATGTAGCGCTCGCTGGTCGCCTCGGCCTTGTCGAGGACCTTGACGACGTCCTCGAAGCCGCGGGCGGTCGAGTCGCAGGCCTTCTGCAGCTCCGCGATCTCGAACGCGTCCTTCACCAGGCGCGCCTCGGACAGGTACACGCGCAGCTCTTCGTCGCGCTCGGCGGTGACCTTGTCGGTGAGCGCGGCCTCGATGGCGGCGTCGTGACCCCGGACGTTGCGGACCGGACCGGTCGCCTCCGCGAGGGCGCCGGCCAGCTCGCGCACGTCTTGGGCGGGCAGCCCGAGCAGCTGCTCGGCCTCGGCCAGGGAGTGGCGGCGGCCGACCCACAGCTCGCCGGTGCCCGACAGCCAGAACTCGCCGTTCTCGCGGTTGGAGCGGGGCAGCAGGTAGAGCGTCGCCGCGTGCCCGTCGTCGGTGGGCTCCAGGACGAGGACGCCGTCCTCGGTCTGGTCACCGGTGAGGTACGCGTACTCGGTGGAGGCGCGGAAGCTGTACTCGGTGTCGTTCGAGCGGGTCTTCAGGTTGCCCGCGGGGATCACCAGACGCTCGCCGGGGAAGCGCCGGGAGAGCGCGGCGCGGCGGTCGGCGGTGTGGCCGGCCTGCGCGATCGGCTCCAGGCCGCGCAGCTCGGTGTCGGCCCAGCCGGACTTCATGTTCTCGGCCAGCTCGTCGGAGACGCCCGGGTACAGGCCGTTCTTCCGCTGCTGGATCGGCTTCTCGTCGGTGGTCTCTTCCGGGATCTCCGGGGTGAGCTCCTCTGACACGTCTGCTCCTTGGTACGACACTGGGCCGCCTTCCATCGTACGGGCGTGCGGAAGGGGGTCCAGGGTCGTAGTGCCTCTTACCGCGGCCGGGGCCGGGCGCTAGGCGAAGCGGGCCGCGAGCATCACCACGTCCTCGGCGCTGTCCGCCTCGTCGAGGCCGTCCGGAAGGACGGTGCGCAGCACGTGGTCGAGCACGGCGTCCGGATCGTCGCGGACGGCCTTGGGGACGCTCGCCGCGGCGGCGTGCAGCCGGGCGAAGGCGCGGTCCATGGGCTCGCCGGTGCGGTGCAGCAGCCCGTCGGTGTAGAGCAGCACCGTTTCTCCGGGGCCGGGCGAGAGCTCCACGCTCGGCGCCTCCCAGCAGGCCAGCATGCCGAGCGGCGCCGAGAGCGAGGTCTCCACGAACTCGGTGCGCCGGTCCCCGACGACCAACGGCGGGGCGTGTCCCGCGCCGGCCAGGACGATCTTGCGCCGGGCGGGCTCGCAGTAGGCGAACAGGGCGGTCGCCGAGCGGGCCGGCTCGGTCAGGCGCAGCAGCAGTTCGAGGTCGGAGAGCACGGCGACCGGGTCCTCGCCCTCCATGACGGCGTACGCCCGCAGGCTCGCGCGCAGCCGGCCCATCGCGGCCACGGCGCTGGGCCCCGCGCCGGTGACGGACCCCACCGCGAGGCCGAGCGCGCCCTCGGGCAGCGGCAGCGCGTCGTACCAGTCGCCGCCGCCGCGCGGCCCGGTGCGGTGCCGGGCGGCCAGCTGGACGCGGGCGACCCGGGGCAGCCGGCTGGGCAGCAGCTCCTCGGCGACGGTCGCCACATGGGTGCGGGCCCGCTCCAGCTCGATGAGCCGGGCCAGGTGTTCGGCCGCGTACCGGATGTAGAGCCCGGCCAAGTGGCGCTGGCGCTCGACGGGCTCCGCGCTCTCGTCGTAGAGCCAGACGGCGGCGCCGAGCCGGCCCCCCGTCTCGGCGGCGAGGGGGAGCGCGTAGCTGGCGGCGTAGCCCAGGCGGGCGGCGACCTCGCGGTGGCGCGGGTCGAGCCCGTCCGGGTCGGCCATGAGGTCGCAGCCGCCGTCGGCGTCGGGGAGGCCGTCGAGGATGCGGCCGTACGCGGTGGCGCTGCGCGGCACGGTCTCGATGTGGCCGAGGTCGGCGTGGGCGAGCCCGAGACCGTTGGTCACGGTCGGGCCGAGCCCGTCGGAGGGCTCCAGGACGACCAGGCCGCGGCGCGCGCCGACCAGGGCGGCGCCCGCCTTCAGGAGTTCGTCCAGGGCCTCGTCGAGGACGGTGGTGCGCGCGAGGCGCTCGGTGAGTTCGTGCAGCGTGGTGAGGTCGGAGACCCAGCCGGCGAGGCGGTCCTGGAGCACCGCCCCGGGCGGGGTGGCGGGTGAGGGCAGAGGCGCATGAGTGTGCGCGGGGGGCGGAACGGCTGGATCGATTCCAGCCACTTTCGGCAGGTGAGGGATGCTCATGGCAGCCGGCTTTCCGACTGGTCGATTCTGCGCAATAGCATCGCAAACCCCCATGTCATTCTGCGCCGCTATCAATGCATCCACATGTACACGCACAAGTGAGGGGATGTCCAGCATTGTCATAGCGGGACTATTGGTGTCCGTGGGACGTGGAACTTGGCCAAAAAATGATCCTGGTGGCCCAGCACTGGGGTCGACTGAGGCCGTTCAACTGTGCGTCGTTTCAATCGCGTTGGGTACGTAATCGGTGTGGTCCTGGGCAGTTGAGAGCGCCCCGGAACCTTGTGGCCGGCCCGAGCGTCTTAAGAGCCGTCCGGCCGCGCCCCATCCCCGAGCGGCGGGGTTTTTGTACGCAGGACGGCAAGCGCCACGTACGCGCCACCCTTCGCCATGCTTTAAATGGTTACGGGCAGTGGCCGTCGCAACCAGTGGTGACCGCCCGTGTTCGATCCTGGCGGGTGCCCCGTACGCAGGCTCACAGAGCGAGTACGCGCAGTGAAGAGATGCACACATGGTGTGATGTGAACTCGGCGTTCAACGGAAAGGAACGAGCGCCCATGCGCGAGATCCTCGGAAGGCGACGCAGGTTCCGGTTCCGGCGCAGTGAAAGGGCTGCTCAGCTCGGCGCCGCGCTGACCTGTGCGACCCAATGGAAATGGCCCGTGCTCCCCGGTGTGGGACTGGCCGCGGGCGGGCGCGGCTGTGCCTGCCCCGACCCTGAATGTGTGGTGCCCGGGGCGCACCCCTTCGACCCCGTACTGCTCGCGGCGACCACCGACGAGCGCATGATCCGCTGGTGGTGGACGAGCCGGCCGGACGCGCCGGTCCTGCTCGCCACCGGCGCCGGCGCGCCCTGCGCGATCAGCCTCCCGGCCCTCGCGGGGGCCCGGGCGATCGCCGCCCTGGACGCGATGGGCGTACGGCTCGGCCCGGTCGTGGCGACCCCCACCCGGTGGTCGCTCCTGGTGGCTCCGTACTCGATGGAGCGCCTGGGCGAACTGCTCTACTCCAAGGACTGGGTGCCCAGTTCGCTGCGCTTCCACAGCGAGGGCGGCTACTTGGTGCTGCCCCCGTCGCAGACCGGCAAGGGGCAGATCCGCTGGGAGCGTCCCCCGCTGGGGTCCGCCGGACCCTGGCTGCCGGACGTGGAGGCGGTGGTGGACGCGCTGGTCGAGGCGAGCACCAGCGCCCCGGACGGCGGGAGCCGGCTGGCGTACTGAGAGCGGGGCGGGCCCGGAAGGCAGGCGGGAGCCGGGACGCCCAATGAGCGAGGAGGCGGTCCGGTTCCCGGGCCGCCTTCACTCTTTCGGGTGTGAGCGGGCCCTGGTTGTACGGGAATTGGGCGTGCGCATCACGGAGCGCCCGGTTTCCGTGGATATCTTCGGCCCACCATCAGGAAGTCCAGGGCAGACGGGTCCCCTCCATGAATCTCCAGCACCTCCGCGTCGCCGGGCTCACCGCCGTCGTGGTGGGCACCGTGCTGCTGCCGCTCGTCGCCTCCGCGGGACCCGCGGGAGGGCCCGAGCGCAAGAGCGCGGTGGATGACGCAAAAAGTCCCCTCGCGCAAGCCCTCGTACGGGTGAACAAGCCACTGGGCCGGGCCGCACCGGACGCCACCGCCCGCTGCGGGCCCGAACTGGTCTCCCCCGAAGGGGTCGAGGCCCAGACCTGCGTCCTGGTGCTGGGGCACGACACCTGGGCGCGTACCTACTACCGCAACGCCACCGGCCAGGACCTGCGTGCGGTGCTGACCCTGATGGGCCCGGGCGGGCGGACCGTCGAGACGAACTGCCAGGTCGCGGCCGACGACCAGCCGGGTTCCTGCGAGAGCCCGCGGCAGGGCGGGGCCGGCGGATCCGTCGACGAGGGGGCGTATTCGGCGATCGCGGAGTTTTCGGGGGCGGGAGAGGACTCACCGCTGCTGCTGCGTTCCGGGAGCAACTCCGCGGAACCTGCGGCTCGTTGACCGAACCCGCACATGGAAGGGCCCGGTCGCTGGCGACGGGGGATGCACCAGCGACCGGGCTCTTAGAACGGTAACAAGAGATCGGTCGTTCGCAAATTCGATCTCGGTAATTCGGACACCGATTTACCTGTAAGTACGGGGAGTTGTGACAGGAGTCACCCGTCCCGGGGTCCGAACCGCCCCTGCCGTCACTCTCAGCTGAGGGTCACTTGGCGGTTGGTGAGCCCGCCGCGCGCCCGGCGCTCCTCGGCGGTGAGGGGCTCCTCGCTCGCCAGCGCCCCGGCGAGTCGCTCGGCGAACGCGGCGGCCGGCTTCTCGCACTCCTCGGCGCCCATGTCGCTCGGCAGGTCCCACACCGGCACGGTCAGACCGTGCGCCCGGAAGGAGCCGACGAGGCGGGTGCCCTCGCCGAGCGAGGACGTACCGGCCGCGTGCAGCCGCGCGAGCGCGTCGAGCAGCTTCTCCTCGGCGTGCGGCATGACCCACCGCAGGTGGTTCTTGTCCGGCGTCTCGCACCAGTACGAGGAGTCGACCGACTTCAGCCGCACGGTCGGGATCGCGGCGGCGTTGGCGCGCTCCAGGGAGGCCGCCACCTCGGTCGCGGCACCCTCCGCGTCCGGCACCCAGAACTCGAAGCCGGTGTGCACCTCGGGCTCGAAGGCCGCGGCCGGGTCGAGCAGGTCCTGCAGCCGTACGCCGTCGGGCTCGGCGCGCCGGGCGGCGACCGGCGAGCCGGGCTCGGCGACCAGGGCGCGCTTGAGGGTGTCGGCGAGGTCGCGGCTGAGGTCGCCGGAGGGGGTGTCGTTCTGCAGGCCGAGCAGCACCGAGCCGTCCTCGCGGCGCAGCGCGGGCCACGCCATCGGCAGCACGGTCGCGAGGGTCACCGCGGGCACGCCCTCGGGCAGGCCGTCCTTCAGGGTCAGCGGGACGGTCGCGGCCGGGACCAGCTCGCGCAGCGCGACCCAGTCGCACTCGCCGGGCAGGCCTTCGAACGGACGCTGGACCAGCTCGGTCACGGCGTGCGAGGCGGCCCGCCCGTGACAGGCCTTGTAACGGCGGCCGGAGCCGCAGGGGCAGGGCTCACGAGCCCCGACGACCGGGATTTCCCCGTCGCTGATCTGCGGCTTGCCGGCCTTCGCCTGGGGACGCTTCTTGGCCATGGTGGGGCTCTCTCCCGACTGCGGTGGTGCGGTGGCGCTGTGTCGGGCGCGAGCCTAGCCGCACGGACCGGCCCCGGGCGGCCGAGCCGGTTTCCCGGCCCTGCCCCGGAGGCGGTCGGCGTGCCCGCGGACCGCCCCGCGCGGCCACGGCCCAGGACCGCGGCCGGTCCCGGTCCGCGGCCGGTCGGCGTGCCCGGTCAGTCCAGGTCGTCGAAGGCGTCCGCGTACTCCAGCGCCGCTCCCGGGCCCGCAACGCGCGTAGCGAAATCGTCGCGGCGGTGCCCCGCCGGCAGGATCACCCACACGGTCACCTCGCCGGAGGAACTGTCCCGGACACCCCAGTCCTGGGCCAGGGCGCTGATGATGTTCAGCCCCCGGCCGCCGCGCGCGGTCACCGACGGGGTCGCGGGGACCGGTCTGGTCGGTCCGCCCCCGTCCGTCACCTCGACGGTCAGCCGTCCTGCCTTGTCGATCCGCCAGGCCGCCCTGACGTCACCGTCGCCTATGTCCGCCCGCCCCAGCGGCCTGCCGTGCCGGCAGGCATTGCTGAGCAGTTCGGAAAGGATCAGTACGGCATCGTCCACGACCGAATCGGACACCCCGCTGCCGAGCAGCTGCTCGCGCATCGTGTGTCGTGCCTTGCCCACGCCCGCAGGGCCATGGGGTACGGCCATGCTTGACGACGTGGGCACCTCCTGTGCCACCACCAACGCCACCCCCGAGACCTCCTTCGCCCCACGCCACGGTGTGGATGCCCCAATGGACTGGACCGGAAACCGGCCAACCGGCGACGGGAGACGCATTCGTCACGGTCGAACACGGAGCGAACGCGCCGGTGCACTCCCTGTAAGGGTCTTTATGGGCGGCCCAGTTGGGACAGAACCTGTTTCGGGCGGTTGGTGATGATTGCCTCCACGCCGAGGCTTACGCACAGATCCACGTCCTCGGGTTCGTTCACCGTCCAGACGTGCACGCGGTGCCCCGCGCGGTGCAGCCGCTCGATGTAGGCGGGGTGGTTCCGCACGATCCGCATGCCGGGACCGGCGATCCGCGCGCCCGCGGGAAGCCGCCCGTCGCGCAGCCGCGGCGACAGGAACTGCATCAGATAGACGGTCGGGATGTCGGGCGCGGCCGCCGCCACCCGGTGCAGGGAGCGCGCGGAGAAGCTCATGATGCGCACCGGGGAGGTCTCACCGGCAGGTGGCGGATCGGTGAGGCCGAACCTCTTGAGGAGGTGCAGCAGGCGTTCTTCGACCTGTCCGGCCCAACGGGTGGGGTGCTTGGTCTCGATGGCGAGCTCGACCCGGCGCCCGGAGTCCGCGACGAGTTCGAGCAGCCGCTCCAGGGTCAGTACGGAGGTGAACTCGCGGTCTCCCCAGTCCGGGCTCTCCTCGCTGTCCTTCCAGGAGCCGAAGTCGAGCGCGGCGAGCTCGGAGAGCTCCAGGGCGGACACGGCGCCGCGTCCGTTGGAGGTGCGGTTGACACGCCGGTCGTGGACGCAGACGAGCTGTCCGTCGGCGGTCAGGCGGACATCGCATTCCAGGGCGTCGGCCCCGTCCTCGATCGCCTTCACGTACGCGGCGAGCGTGTGCTCGGGGGCGTCCTCGGAGGCTCCTCTGTGGGCCACCACCTGGACGGGGGCGGGCTCGGGACGGTGCGGGCTGTGCTGTCGTGCATGGGTCACCGCGTCATCGTGCCACCGCTGGGCCACAGGTTGGCGCACGAATACACAGCTCCTGCTTACAGTGGCCTGACGTGCGGTGGGAAAAGCTGAGCGGAGGCATCCGCACAGTGCGGGGCCGGATGTCCGACCCCAGGCGCACCATGGACGTCGCCGAGCCCGCACCGGTGCCCGGCGGCGAGCCGAGCACCGTCCGCACCGAGCACGCCACGACCGCCTACCGTCCCCAAGACCCAGTGGATACCGAGGAGAGCAAGCTGTGAGCACCGAGAACGAGGGCACCGCGGTCCCGGCCGTCCCGCCTGCCCCGTCGTCTGCACCTGCTGCACCTCCCGCGCCCGCCGCGGCCCCCGCCGCCCCCGCCGCTTCGGACGCCGCGCCGCCGGCCGGTCCCGCCGAGGCGGACAGGACCCTGGTCCACGAGGCCGTACCGCACGAGCCCGCGCGACAGGAAGGGGCGACCCCGTACGCCGGGCCCAGCCCCGACCCGGCCACCGAGCCGATGCCCGCGACGCCGGGAGCCCCGGCTCAGCCGGCGTACGCGGCGCACGAGTCGGCGCCCCCGCAGAGCGGTGGCGCGGGCTGGCCGCCTCCTCCGCCCACGCTCCCCTCCTACGGAGGCGGTGGCGCGGGGCACGGCGGCGAGCCCTGGGGAGCCCCGCAGCAGCCGGCCCCGCGCAGGCGCGGCGGCGGTCTGATCGCCGCGGTGGTCGCGGCCGCCCTGGTGGCGGGCGGCATCGGCGGCGCCATCGGCTACTTCGCGGCGGACCGGGACGACCACGGCTCGGGCTCCACCACGGTCGCCTCCTCCGACACCCCCAAGGACTTCAAGCGCGACCCGGGCACGGTGGCGGGTGTCGCCGCCGGCGCGCTGCCCAGCGTGGTGACCATCGACGCCCAGGGCAACGATGGCGAGGGCGGCACGGGCACCGGCTTCATCTACGACAAGGAAGGCCACATCCTCACGAACAACCACGTGGTGGCCTCCGCGGCGAGCGGCGGCAAGCTGACCGCGACGTTCTCCAACGGCAAGAAGTACGACGCCGAAGTGGTGGGCCGCGCCCAGGGCTACGACGTGGCGGTCGTGAAGCTGAAGAACGCACCGGCCAACCTGAAGCCGCTGTCCCTCGGCAACTCCGACAAGGTGGCGGTCGGCGACTCGACCATCGCGATCGGCGCCCCGTTCGGCCTGTCCAACACCGTCACCACCGGCATCATCAGCGCCAAGAACCGGCCGGTGGCTTCCAGCGACGGCCAGAACTCCAAGGCCTCGTACATGAGCGCCCTGCAGACCGACGCCTCCATCAACCCGGGCAACTCCGGTGGCCCGCTGATCAATTCGGCCGGCGCGGTGATCGGCATCAACTCGGCGATCCAGTCGGCGGGTACGGGCGGCGGCGGCATGGGCCAGTCCCAGGCGGGCTCGATCGGGCTCGGCTTCGCCATCCCGATCAACCAGGCCAAGAACGTCGCGGAGCAGCTCATCAAGACCGGCCAGCCGGTCTACCCGGTGATCGGCGCCTCGGTCGGCATCCAGCAGGGCAGCGGCGCGGCCCCGGGCGGCGGCGCGGACGGCGCCCAGATCTCGCCGCAGGGCAGCGGGAGCCAGCAGCCGATCACCGCGGGCGGCCCCGCGGACAAGGCCGGCCTGAAGCCGGGCGACGTGATCACCAAGTTCGGCGACATGCCCATCGACAGCGGCCCGACCCTGATCAGCGAGATCTGGACGCACAAGCCGGGCGACCAGGTGCCCCTCACTTACAAGCGCGACGGCAAGGAGACCACGGTCACGATCACCTTGGGCGAACGCAAGGGCGACAGCAACTGACCAGCAGCCGGTAGGCTGTAGCCGCTTCCGCCGCTGGTCGGCGGGGCGTGGGTGGGTTGCCCGAGCGGCCTAAGGGAACGGTCTTGAAAACCGTCGTGGCAGCGATGTCACCGTGGGTTCAAATCCCACACCCACCGCAGCAGGTCACAGGCTTGCAGGTCAGAAGGGGCGCGGCTCTCCGGAGCGGCGCCCCTTCTGCGTGCCCGACGTGCCCCGAGTGCCCTGCGTGCCGTGCCCGCCCGCTCAGCGGGCCGTGCTCATCCGGGCGGCGGAGGGCTCAGCGGGCCGTGCTCATCCGGGCCGCGGAGGCGATCGTTGCGAGGGCCTCGCGTTCGGTGAGGCCGGTGGTGATCGCGGCGGAGGTGAGCGCTCCGCTCAGCTCCTCGCCGATGCCGTTCTCGTAGGCCCGGCACGCCGCCCAGAACAGCCGGGTGTTGCGCTGGCCCTCGTGGGCTGCCAGCACGAACTGGACCAGGCCCTGCCC
The DNA here is from genome assembly GCF_014650455.1 of Streptomyces xanthochromogenes. Classification (GTDB taxonomy): domain Bacteria; phylum Actinomycetota; class Actinomycetes; order Streptomycetales; family Streptomycetaceae; genus Streptomyces; species Streptomyces xanthochromogenes. Next base: position 227,155 of record NZ_BMUZ01000010.1, read on the forward strand.
CTGGTGGTCCCCGTGCCGCTGGGGGTCCTTGGCGCGTGCCGGAGGCGTGAGCAGGTCGAGCAGGGTGCGTGGGCAGGGGGCGGGGCCCAGATGGGCGGTGCCGGGCGCGAGCCGGTAGACGCCCCGGTTGCTCAGTGAACCGGGGCCGACCAGGTAGCCGCCGGCGCCCCGGATGTCGATCCCGGGGGCCAGCCGGCTCACGGAGTTCGGCACGGGCGTGCCGGGCGGTCCGGTCAGCCAGATGTGGCGGCCGCCGCTCGGAGTGATCACGACCACGGTCTCGGGGATCGTGAACAGGTGGCGCAGCGCCAGGTGTTGGAGCGCCGCCGTGGCGTCGGCCCCCGGCGGCTTGGTGTCGAGGTCGATCCCTATGAGGTGGTGCGGCGGCCGGCCGCAGGCGATGCCGTAGCCGGTGGCCCAGGGCGCGGCCGCGAACAGGGCCCGTACCGCGGCCGGGTCGGTGGTGGCGTCGTGCACCCCGTGGCCCACCAGGCCGCACTCGCCGCGGCACAGCGCGGGCTGGGGGTCGTCCCGGTGCGGCGAGGGCAGCGCGGGGAGCTTGGTGCGGGACAGCGGGATGACGGGCAGGCCGCGCTCGGCGGCGGACAGGGCGTGGGCGAGGGCCAGGGTGGCGGCCTGCCGGTCGATGGTGGCCATGGCTCCATGTTCGTACGAATGTTCGAGAAAGGGAATCCCTTTCAGGGGTGACCGTTGCGCCCCGGCGCGGGCCGGGGCCGGTTCCCGCCGCAGCGCGCGGCCCGGCCCGTGCCGTTCGGGTTCGCGCCCGCCCCCCTCGTCGACCCCATCTGCGCCGGGCGACAGGCGGATGACGGCCGGGTGACGCCCCGATGCCGTCTTGGTGTCCCCCATGTGGGCAGCGGGTGGCTGCCAAGGTTGGCCGAAACCGAGCCGAAACGGTTCTGCCCATGCGGGGGCGCGGGTCCGGCGCCGAAATCCGACCCCGGGCGGCGGTTTGGGGGCGCATTGAGGGTTTATCGACATGTCCTCACGCTTGCGGGCGAAAGGTTCCCCAATGACTGGTTCGCCGGGGATTCGGTGGGCAACTCTGATCTCGCGACGTCGTCACAGCGTCCGAGGCGGTCGGCCAACTGCCTTGGACCAGGCCGTACTTGCTTCCCGCAAGCGCGGACTGGAACGAGCCGAACTACCCGCACTTCTGGTTCCTGGAGGAATTCACATGGCAAACATCCGTACCGCCCGCGTCCTGGCCACCGTTGCCGCGCTGCCCCTGGCCGCCGCCCTCTTCTCGGGTGTGGCCACCGCCGACAACGGCTCCATCGCGGGCCACGGATCGAACGCCGCGGTGGCGACCGTCAGCGGCAGTGGGGTCGGCCACGACAACCGTGGGAACTCGTCGACCACCCAGCAGCAGGCCGTCGGGTCCGGCGCCACCAACCAGAGCAACACCGCCCAGGTGAACGGGTCCGCCTTCACGTCGATCAACCAGGGCAACGGGAACGTCGCCGTGAACTTCTCCCGCCTGTGGTGATCCGGCGCCCCTGTGGAAGGGGTCCGTTCTTAGGGTGATCGGCGGCCCGGGTGACAGCGCTTCGGCGCGGTCGCCCGGGCCGTTGGCGTGCCCGACGGCAGGCGGGGCGGGGCTCCCCTGGCGCCCGGGGCATTGACAGCGAGGGCATATCTGACGGACAGTCAGAAACCTGATCGGCGGGCCGGGGACGTGGGACGCGCCCGGGCCCGCCGACGGGTCTCCACGCATGTGTTCCCGCGCATGTGCCGGTAAGCGTGTGCCCGTACGCCCGAGTGCGTGCGGACCCCTCCGCACGGAAGGCCGCCGTCGTGCACCTCGCCCCGACCGAGCGCCAACAGCGGCTCCGCGCCGAACTGCGCGCGTACTTCGCCGACTTGATGCCCGACGGACCCCCGCCCGCCGCGGACGCGGACGCGCAGCGAGCGCTGCTGCGCCGGATCGGCGCCGACGGGATGCTCGGACTCGGCTGGCCCGTCGAGTACGGCGGCCAGGGCCGCGGCCCCGACGAGCAGTTCGTCTTCTTCGACGAGGCCTACCGCGCGGGCGCACCCGTCTCGATGGTCACCCTGAACACGGTCGGCCCCACCCTGATGAAGTTCGGCAGTGCCGAGCAGAAGGCCTACTTCCTGCCCAGGATTCTGCGCGGCGACCTCGTCTTCGCCATCGGCTACAGCGAACCGGAGGCCGGCACCGACCTCGCCTCGCTGCGCACCAAGGCGGTACGGGAGGGCGGCTCCTGGGCGATCGACGGGCAGAAGGTCTTCACCTCCAACGCCCAGAACGCCGACTGGATCTGGCTCGCCTGCCGCACCGACCCCGATGCGCCCAAGCACAAGGGAATCTCGATCATTCTGGTGCCCACCGATGCGCCCGGCTTCTCCTGGACCCCGATCGAAACGGTCGGCGGTCTGACCACCACGGCGACGTACTACGACGGCATCCGGGTGCCCCGGGGGAACCTGGTCGGCGCCGAGAACGCGGGCTGGGGTCTGATCACCAACCAGCTCAACCACGAGCGGGTCGCACTCGCCGCGATCGGCATGCAGGCCGAGGACTTCTACGAGGCGGCGCTCTCCTGTGCGTGTACGCCCGATCCGGTGACTTCCGCACGCCCCGTTGACCACGAATGGGTGAAGGCCAAGCTGGCGGCCACACATGCCCGGCTGGCGGCGAACCGCCTGCTCAGCTGGCGTTTGGTGGGTGATGTGGGGGCGGGAAATCTGGCGCCGGGAGACGCCAGCGGCGTGAAGTTCGCGGGAACGGAGTCCGCGGTCGAAACGTATCGAATGTGTCAGGAGATCGTGGGGGACGCGGGCCTGATCCGGGGCGGTTCGCCCGGCGCCTTCGGGGACGGGGAGCTGGAGCGGATGAACCGGGCGGCGCAGATCAACACGTTCGGGGGCGGGGTGAGCGAGGTGCAGCGGGAGATCGTCGCGACGATGCGGCTCGGGATGAAGCGGGGGAAGAGGTGAGTGGGGTGGGCGGGGCCGACGAGCTCGATTTCCTGGACCGGTTGAAGAAGTTCGAGGGGCAGCCGGCGGCGACGGCAGGGGTCGGCAAGGACCTCGTCAACGAGCCGATGATCAGGCACTGGTGCGAGGCGATGGGCGACACCCACCCCGCGTACACGGGGCCGGACGCGATCGCGCCGCCGACGATGCTCCAGGCGTGGACGATGGGCGGCCTGTCCGGACACGGCGACGGCACGGGCCGCACCTCCGGATACGACGAGCTCTTCGAGCTGCTCGACGGCGCCGGGTTCACCTCGGTGGTGGCGACGGACTGCGAGCAGGAGTACGTCCTTGACCTGCGGCCGGGCGATCGCGTGACCTATGACGCGGTGATCGAGACGGTCTCGGGGCGCAAGACCACCAAGCTGGGGACGGGGCACTTCGTCACCACGCGCATGGACGTCCGGGCGAACGGCGAGCCCGCCGGCACACACCGCTTCCGCATCCTCAAGTACGCCCCGGCAGCGAGCCGTTCGCGCGGACCGGCACCGGCCCCGGCCGGGGAGGGTGCGGCGGCCGGCCCGGACCGGGCGCCCGCCCGTGCGCTGCGCCCCCGGCCCGTCGTCAACCGGGACAACGCCGGATTCTGGGCCGGGGTCGCCGAGCACCGGCTCCTCGTCCAGCGCTGCACCGACTGCGCGGAGCTGCGATTCCCCTGGCTGCCGGGGTGCCACGCCTGCGGCTCGGCGCGCTGGGACACGGTCGAGGCGAGCGGCCGGGGCACCGTCTATTCGTACGTCGTGATGCACCACCCGCCCTTCCCCGCCTTCGACCCGCCCTACGCGGTGGGCCTGATCGAGCTCGCGGAGGGTGTCCGGATCGTCAGCAACGTGGTCGGGGTGGCGCCGGACGAGGTGCGCATTGGGATGGCCGTGCGTCTCGAATTCCTGCGTGCGGACGACGAGTTGGAGCTCCCCGTGTTCCGGGCGGAGGCATCCTGATGGATTTCACGCCCACCGAGGAGCAGTCGGCCGTCCAGGAGCTCGCCGCGCGGATCTTCGGCGACCTCTCGACGCACGAACGGCTCGCCGCGGCCGGCACGGGGACGGACGCGGAGCTGTGGAAGGCGCTGTGCGGGGCCGGTCTGGTGGCGGCCGTCGAGGAGGTCGGGCTCCTCGGTCTGGTCCTCGCCCTGGAGGAGCAGGGCAGGACCACCGCCCAGGTCCCCTTCGCGGCGAGCTGTGTGTACGGAGTCCTGGCGCTCACCACGCACGGCACGGCCGAGCAGCGGGGGCGGCTCCTTCCGGCCCTGCGCGACGGCACCGCGGTGGTGACCGGCGCCTTCCCGGCCCGCGCGGGCCGCGTACGGGCCACGGGGGACGGCGAGTTGAGCGGCGTCGTGCCGCTCGTGCCATGGCTGCGGGACGCGACGCACGTCCTGGTCCCGGACACGGAACACGCCCTGTGGCTGGTGCGGGTCGCCGATGCCGGGGCCGAGCCGTTGGAGACCACCGCGCCTTGGTCGGCCGGGCGGCTCGCCCTCGACCGTGCCCCGGCCGAGCGGGTGGGCGGCGCGGCGGCGTACGAGGACGTGCTGGCCACCGCCCGTACGGCGTTCGCGGGGCTGCAGGCCGGGGTGTGCGCGGGCTCGCTGGCGAGAGCGGTGCACCACACGACGACGCGGGAGCAGTTCGGCAGGCCCCTGTCCACCAACCAGGGCGTGCTGCTGCGGGCGGCCGACGCGTACATGGACACCGAGGCGATACGGGTCACCGCCTACGAGGCGGCCTGGCGCCGGGACGAGGGGCTGCGGTGCGGGACGCACGCGCTGACGGCGGCCTGGTGGGCATCCGAGGCGGGCACCCGGGTCGTGCACGCGGGCCAGCACCTGCACGGCGGCCTTGGCGCGGACGTCGAGCACCCCGTCCACCGGCACTTCCTCTGGGGGCGCCAGCTGGACGCGTATCTGGGCTGCGGGTCCGAACTCCTTGCCGAACTGGGCGAGTTGATCGTCGCGGAGCGTACGTCGATCGGGGGTGCAGCGGGTGGTGAGGCTGCCGAGCGGTCCGCGGGGGCCGAGGGGGGCGAGGTTGTCGGGCGAGCCCAGCAAGACGCAGGGGCCGAGGGCGTCGACGTTGCCGGGCGAGCAGAGCAAGTCACGGGAGTCGAGGGCGTCGCGATGACGGGGAAAGAGGGGGTGGGGGCATGAAGGCCGGAGACGAACTCGCGCCGTTGGAGATCCCGATCACACGGACGCTGATCGTGGCCGGCGCGGTGGCATCCCGCGACTACCAGGACGTGCACCACGACGCGGTGCTCGCGCGGGAGAAGGGTTCGCCGGACGTCTTCATGAACATCCTGACCACCAACGGCCTGGTGGGGCGGTACATCACCGACCACTTCGGTCCTTCGGCCCGGCTGCGCTCGGTGAAGATACGGCTGGGCGCCCCCAACTACCCGGGAGACACCATGACGTTGACCGGCACGGTGACCGCCGTGGAGGGGGAGGTCGCCGAGGTCCGGGTGACCGGGGCCAACGGGCTCGGCCACCACGTCACGGGCACGGTAAGGGTGGCTGTGCCCGCCCGGTCGGACTCTTCGGAGGCGTCATGAGCGTGCGCGGGGCGGACTCGCTCGGTGGACGGGCGGCGATCGTCGGGATCGGGGCGACCGAGTTCTCCAAGGACTCGGGGCGCAGCGAGCTGAAGCTGGCCGTCGAGGCGGTGCACGCGGCGCTCGACGACGCGGGGCTCGCGCCCTCGGACGTGGACGGCCTGGTCACGTTCACCATGGACACCAACCCCGAGATCACGGTCGCGCAGGCGACCGGTATGGGCGAGCTGTCCTTCTTCTCGCGCGTCCACTACGGGGGCGGCGCGGCCTGTGCCACCGTGCAGCAGGCCGCCCTCGCGGTCGCCACCGGGGTGGCGGAAGTGGTCGTCTGCTACCGGGCGTTCAACGAACGGTCGGGCCGTCGCTTCGGCTCGGGGGTGCAGCACCGCGAGCCCTCGGCGGAAGGGGCGGCGCTGGGGTGGTCGCTTCCGTTCGGGCTGCTCACACCCGCGTCCTGGGTCGCCATGGCCGCCCAGCGCTATCTGCACACCTACCACCTGACGCCCGAGGCCTTCGGCCATGTCGCCGTCACCGGCCGGCGCCATGCCGCGAACAATCCGGCGGCCTACTTCCACGGCAAGCCGATCACCCTGGCCGACCACGCGGCATCGCGGTGGATCGTCGAGCCGCTGCGGCTCCTGGACTGCTGCCAGGAGACCGACGGCGGCCAGGCGCTCGTGGTCACCACCGCCGAGCGGGCCAGGGACCTGCGGCAGCGCCCCGCGGTGATCACGGCGGCCGCGCAGGGTGCGGGACGCAGACAGGAGGCGATGACCAGTTTCTACCGGGACGCGCTGGACTCCCTGCCCGAGATGGGCGTCGTCGCGCGGCAGCTGTGGCGCACCTCCGGCCTGACGCCCGCCGAGATCGACGTGGCGATCCTGTACGACCACTTCACGCCATTCGTGCTGATGCAGTTGGAGGAGTTCGGCTTCTGCGCGCCGGGTGAGGCGGCCGACTTCGTGGCGGCGGACGGGGTGCCGCTGAACACGCACGGAGGCCAGCTGGGGGAGGCGTATCTGCACGGGATGAACGGCGTGGCGGAGGCGGTCCGCCAGGTGCGGGGCACCTCGGTGAACCAGCAGCCGGACGTCGCCCACGTCCTGGTGACGGCCGGTACGGGCGTGCCCACGTCGGGGCTCGTTCTGGGAAGGGACGACTGAGGGCAAGTCAGCACGGCCGGGACCGAGCGGCCCTGAACGCCCGTCAGGGAGACTCACCGCGTGACCGTTCCCTGCGGGGCGGCACTGGGGCGGACGGCTGATCTTCCACACGTACGGCCGAGGGGCCCGGCCGAGCGGTGGCCGGCCGGGGCGCGGAGCCGTTCACTCGGGCCATGCGCCGCCTCAAGATCGTCCTCGCCTCCGCCGCCACCGCGCTGCTCGCCCTCACGACCCTGCTCGCCCCGGCCGCGGCCGCGGACGAGGGGTGGGACGAGCGGGAGGCGGTGTCCGAGGGGAACTTCCAGGGCACCGCGTTCGACACCTGCAACACGCCCTCGCTGGCCGCGATGCGGGCCTGGCGGAGCTCGTCGTCGTACCGCGGCGTCGGCGTCTACTACGCGGGACGCGGCCGGCACTGCCTGGACCAGAAGAACCTGAACAAGAGCTGGGTGAGCCAGGTGAACCGGATGGGCTGGCAGGTGCTGCCCGTGTTCGTGGGCTCGCAGTCGCCGTGCGTGTACGCCGCGAACAAGAAGGGCGTGCGGATCGGCGGTCAGCCCGCGAAGCAGGGCAGGTCCGAGGCGGGGGAGGCGGTGCAGCACGCGCAGGCCCTCGGCATGCTGGACGGCAGCGCGCTCTACCTCGACCTGGAGGCGTACAACGTGGGCAACGCCTCGTGCGCCAGGACCACCCTGGAGTTCGTGCGCGCCTGGAACAAGGAGGTGCGGGCGCGCGGTTACGTGCCCGGGTTCTACAGCAGTGCCGAGTCCGGGGTGCGGCAGATCGAGCAGGCCCGGCTGGCGGGGAAGGGCGACCTGCCGGCGGCGATCTGGTTCGCCCGCTGGCACACGTCACCCGCGCTGTACCAGGAGGCCGCGCTGCACAAGGACGCCTGGCAGCACCGGCGCATCCACCAGTACGCGGGGGACGTCACCGAGACGCACGGCGGTTACCGTCTGACGGTGGACCGCAACCAGGTCGACGCGCCGGTCGCCCGCATTGGCTGAGCGGAGTCCGCGCCGGCCGCCCGCCCTGGCCGAGCCGGGTCCGCGCTGCTCGTGTGCATCGACCTGGCCGAGCCGACACCGCCTGTCAGCAGGGGCCGAGCCGGGTCCGCGGCGCTCGCGCGGGTCGGCCGGGTGGGGGCTGAACCCTGAGGGCCGGGGATGCGTCTCCACCTTCAGGAGGTGTGGCCACCCCCACCCCTACAACCTGAGGCGGACATCGCTTCGGGACCTGGGGCCGATCCCCGGGGCCCCGCGCGCTCATAGCGTGGAGACATGACAACGCCCGTCTGCACCAGCGCCTCCCGAGTGGCGACGCCCTACCACGCGTACGCGTCGTTCTCGTCGTACGTCCGCGCCAGGGGCCCCGTGCTGCTGCGCACCGCGCGCTCCCTGACCGCGAACGCGAGCGATGCGGAGGACCTGCTGCAGACGGCCCTGACCAAGACGTACGTCGCCTGGGACCGGATCGAGGACCACCGGGCACTGGACGGCTATGTGCGCCGCGCGCTGCTCAACACCCGCACCTCGCAGTGGCGCAAGCGCAAGGTGGACGAGTTCGCCTGCGACGAGCTGCCCGAGCCGGAGGTCGTGCCGGGTCCCGACCCGGCGGATCAGCAGGTGCTGCACGACGCGATGTGGCGGGCGGTCATGAAGCTCCCCGACCGCCAGCGGGCCATGGTCGTCCTCAGGTATTACGAGGACCTGAGCGAGGCCCAGACCGCCGAGGTGCTCGGTGTCTCGGTCGGCACGGTCAAGAGTGCGGTCTCCCGTGCGCTCGGCAAGCTCCGCGAGGACCCGGAGCTGGAGCCCATACGGTGACGGCCGGTGACCGCCGGGGCCACGGACAGCGTCCCCGGACCGGGTATCTGCAGGTAACTTCGCGGATGCGCGGCTGAAACTACTCCCGGGTAGTGACATACCGCGCGGTACGTGAGCAGAATCGGCAGACCCTTATCGCCAGAGAGCGCACCGCAGCGCTCACCGGGAGGACGCCGTGCTGAGCACCATGCAGGACGTACCGCTGCTGATCTCGCGGATTCTGACCCACGGGTCGACGATCCACGGCAAGTCCCAGGTCACGACCTGGACCGGCGAGGCCGAGCCGCAGCGCCGCAGCTTCGCCGAGATCGGTGCCCGGGCCGCCCAGCTGGCCCACGCCCTGCGCGAGCTCGGCGTCGAGGACGGCCAGGCGGCCGGCACCTTGATGTGGAACAACGCGGAGCACGTCGAGGCGTACCTCGCGATCCCGTCCATGGGCGCGGTGCTGCACACGCTCAACCTCCGCCTGCCGGCCGAGCAGTTGATCTGGATCGTCAACCACGCGGCCGACCGCGTGGTGATCGTCAACGGTTCGCTGCTGCCGCTGCTCGCCCCGCTGCTCCCCCACCTGCCGACGCTGGAGCACCTCGTGGTGTCCGGCCCCGGCGACCGGAGCGTGCTCGACGACATCGACGGGGCGGGCCCGCAGGTGCACGAGTACGAGGAGCTGCTCGCCGGGCGGCCGACCGCCTACGACTGGCCGCAGCTCGACGAACGCCAGGCCGCCGCGATGTGTTACACCTCCGGCACCACGGGCGACCCGAAGGGCGTCGTCTACTCCCACCGTTCGATCTACCTGCACTCCATGCAGGTCAACATGGCCGAGTCCATGGGGCTCACGGACCAGGACACGACGCTGGTGGTGGTGCCGCAGTTCCATGTGAACGCCTGGGGCCTGCCGCACGCCACGTTCATGGCCGGCGTCAGCATGCTCATGCCCGACCGGTTCCTTCAGCCCGCGCCGCTCGCCGACATGATCGAGCGCGAGAAGCCGACGCACGCGGCCGCCGTCCCCACGATCTGGCAGGGCCTGCTCGCCGAGGTCACCGCCCGTCCCCGCGACCTCACCTCGATGCGACGGGTCACGATCGGCGGCGCGGCCTGTCCGCCCTCGCTGATGGAGGCGTACGACAAGCTCGGTGTGCGGCTCTGCCACGCCTGGGGCATGACGGAGACCTCGCCGCTCGGCACCATGTCCAACCCGCCCGCCGGGCTCAGCGCCGAGGAGGAGTGGCCCTACCGCATCACCCAGGGCCGTTTCCCCGCCGGGGTCGAGGCGCGGCTCGCGGGCCCCGGCGGCGCGTTCCTGCCCTGGGACGGGGAGTCGGCGGGCGAGCTGGAGGTGCGGGGCCCGTGGATCGCGGGCGCCTACTTCGGTGGCGCGGGCGGCGACGACTTCCGCCCGGCCGACAAGTTCAGCCCGGACGGCTGGCTGCGCACCGGCGACGTCGGCGTCATCAGCCCGGACGGCTATCTGACGCTGACCGACCGTGCCAAGGACGTCATCAAGTCCGGCGGCGAATGGATCTCCAGCCAGGAGCTGGAGAACGCGTTGATGGCGCACCCCGAGGTCGTCGAGGCGGCCGTCGTCGCCGTCCCCGACGACAAGTGGGGCGAACGCCCGCTCGCCACGGTGGTGTTGAAGCCCGGAGCCACCGCCGACTACGCCGCCCTGAAGTCCTTCCTCGCCGAGAAGATCGCCAAGTGGCAGCTCCCGGAGCGCTGGGCGCTGATCGAGTCGGTGCCGAAGACCAGCGTCGGCAAGTTCGACAAGAAGGTCATCCGCAGGCAGTACGCGGACGGCGAGCTGGAGGTGACGGAACTGCGCTAGCCGTGCAGCCAGCGGCGCAGCAGGCGGCTCATGTTCGGCATGGCCACATACGTCATGAGCACGCTGAACAGCACCGTGAACACGGCCGTCCGCGGCACCAGCGGAAAGCCGGCCACATAGGGGCCGAGCACCGCGTTGCCCAGCAGTGAGACGGGGAAGATGGCGAGGCCCGAACTGATCGCCATCTTCCAGCGGGGCGGCGCGGGCCAGGTCTCGCCGGGCTTGGCGAACCAGGTCTCCATGCCGGTCAGTTCGCGCCGGGCGATCTCGGTGTGGTGATGGCCCGTGCAGTTCGCGAAGAACAGGGCGCGCTCGGTGGAGCCCTGCCAGCGATCGAGGGCGGCCGAGTCCCGGAAGCGATGGACCAGGAACCAGGGTGCCCCGGGCGCCGCCGGCCGGAAGAGGCCGTGCCCGAGGTGCCCGGGGAACCCGGCCGCGGCGGCCAGGATGTCGCGCGCCCACTCCTCGAACGACTCCTCGTACCCCTCCTCGACCTGCCGGGCGATCAACAGGGTGACCTCCCCGTTGTCGGCGGGGACGGTGGCGTGTTCCTGACGGGTGGCGGAGCTCGTGGGGGCCACGGGCCTCTCCTTGCGGTTCGTACGGTGTCGCGCGCCGCGTCAGCCTACGCACGCCGCAGCGCGCCGCGTCACCCGGTCGCACGGTCCGCCGAGGGGGCCTCGGCCTACCCCCAACCACCCGCAGGAACTGCCTAGTTGGTGCCGATTTTCGCCAGAAGGTCCACAATGCGGCCCTGTACCTCGCCACTGGTGGACCGTTCCGCCAGGAACAGGACCGTCTCGCCGGACGTCAGCTTCGGGAGCTCCGCCTGGTTGATGCCGGCCGAGGTGTAGACGACCAGCGGGGTGTGGTTCAACTGCCCGTTGGCACGCAGCCAGTCGATGATTCCGGCGCGACGGCGGCGTACCTGCATGAGGTCCATCACGACGAGGTTCGGCCGCATCTGGGCGGCCAGGGTGACCGCCTCGGAATCGGTGGCGGCGCGGGCCACCTGCATGCCGCGCCGCTCCAGGGTCGCGGTGAGCGCGAGCGCGATCTCCTCGTGCTCCTCGATCAGGAGCACGCGGGACGGGTGCTGCTCGCTGTCGCGCGGCGCGAGGGCCTTGAGCAGGACGGCCGGGTCGGCGCCGTACGCCGCCTCCCGGGTGGCCTGCCCGAGCCCCGCCGTCACCAGGACGGGAACCTCGGCCGCGACCGCCGCCTGCCGCAACGACTGCAGCGCGGTACGGGTGATCGGGCCGGTCAGCGGGTCGACGAACAGCGCGGCGGGGAACGCGGCGATCTGCGCGTCGACCTCCTCGCGGGAGTGCACCACCACGGGCCGGTAGCCGCGCTCGCTCAGCGCCTGCTGGGTGGAGACGTCGGGTGCGGGCCACACGAGGAGCCGGCGCGGATTGTCGAGCGGCTCGGGGGGCAGCTCGTCGTCGACGGGCTGCGGCTGCGGCCGGTTGGCCACCTCCACGGCGCCGCCGGGCCCGTCCAGCGGCTCGGGACCCTCGGCACCCTCGTCGGGCGCGCCGATCGCATAGGCGCGGCCCTGGCCCTCCGAGGGGGGCGAGGGGAGCACGGGATGTGGCCGGGCGGCCGGTTCGGCGGGCCGCTCCACACCTTCCGGAGGCGTGCCGAGCTTGCGCCGCCGCCCGGAACCGAGCGCGCCGCCGGTGGCCTGGGCCTGAGCCATCTGGGCCTGCGTCTGGCTGAGCGGCACGCCCTGCCCGAGCGCCCGCACGCTGAACGCCCGGCCCTGGGTGTCACCGGCCGCCGGGATTCCGCCGGGCGGCGTCTCGGCGGGCAGCGGCTGCCGGGCGGGCTTGGGGGCGGGCTGCGGCGGGTTCTGGTTCTGCTGGGGCGGCGGTACGGGGCCGGGAGCACCCGGCGCCGGAACCGCGCGGGCGGCCCACTCGGGCCGCTCGGCGGGATGCGCCTTGGGCGGGGTGTGGTCGGCCGGCGGGTCGCTGGGCGCGGGGTTGCCCCGAGCCGGACCCTTCGCCGGGCCGTTCCCCGGGCCGCTCGGGATCGGGTTCGCGGGCTGCGGGCCGGGGCCGGCGGGCAGGGCCGGGCCGACGGTGTCGTCACCCGTAGCGCCGCCTGCGGCAGGGGCGTTGGGGCCTGCGGGCGTACCGCTCGGCGGACCGGTCGGGGCGGGCTCGGCACCCATGGCGTCGGGGCCGGAGGTGACGCCCGTGGCGCCGGTACCTGTGGTGCCCGCGGCCGTGTTGCCCGCGCCCATGTTGCCCGCGCCCATGTGCGCGGCACCCGTGGCGCCCGTACCGGTGTCGCCGGCGCCCATGTGCCCAACGCCCATGTGTCCGATACCCACGTGTCCCATGCCCACGTGTCCAGCACCCGTGGGCACCGCGCTCATGTGTCCCGCACTCATCGGCCGGGCGCCACCCGTGGGCTCAACTCCCCTGGTTCCAGGATCAGTTGAGCCCGTGTTCGTCGATGCCGCCGCGGCTGCGGAACCCGCCGCATCCGCCGAAGACCCGGCGGGGGCGGCGCGCAGGGAGTCGGGGCGGCCCGGTGCGGCGGCCTCGACGGCGCCCGGAACCGGCGGCACCGGATGCGGTGCGCGGTCGGCATCGGCGGGCGGCAGCGCGAACGCGGTCCGCACCGAGCCTTCCTGGCCGCTCGCAGCGCCGCTCGCGGCACTATTCGCAGCGCCGCTCCCGGCGTTGCTCGCGCCCGGGGCGGAACCCAGGGCACGCCGGGCTCGGCGCCCGGTCGGCTCGGCGGCGTTCGCGGCCAGGTGTGCGGCGGCGTTCTCGGCCGGAGCGGAGGCGTGGGGCGCATCGGCGCCCGCCGGTGCGGGCAGCGCCCGACGGGCGCGGCGGCCGGTCGCCTCGGTGGGCACGCCTTGCGGCGGCACTGTCTCGCCCAGCGCGGCCCGGCCCATGCCGGACGACTCGCGGGCACTTTCCGCGCCGGTGACGACGGACCCCACGGACCCGCCGGGTCCACCCGGTCCCGCGGCTCCCCCGGACGCCTCCGCGGCCTGCTCGGCAGGGCTGGGGCGGCCGCGGCGCCGCCCGGACCCGGAAGATCCGGCCCCGGCGATCCCACCCGCGGCGGCCTCGGGCCCCGCGGAACTCTGCTGGGCCGGAATCCGGGCTCGGTCACCTTCGGGCCCGCTGTCGCCCTCCCCGTCACCGGCACCGGAACCCGAACCGGAACCCGCATCAGCACCGCCCCCCGCAGCCGCCCCGGCCCCGGACCCGGAGTCGGAGGCGGAACCCGAAGCGGCCCCCGCCCCGGACGACGTGTCAACGCGCGCCCGCCGCCGCCCCGTCGGGGACTTCTCCTCGCTGACCGGGCTCTCCAGGAACGCGTCCATGGACGCCCGCCGCCCGCGCCTGCGTCCGCCGCCGTCCTGCTGGGCGGGCAGCAGCGCCTCGTCGGGCTGCGGGGCCGCGGGGGCCTCGACCGTTCCGGCGCCCGCGCCGAGCGGCACCTCGAGTACGTACGCCGAGCCGCTCATGCCCGGCACGGCGACGGTCTGCAGCACACCGCCGTGCGCCTTCACGATGCCGCGCACGATGGGCGTGTGGACGGGGTCGCCACCCGAGTAGGGCCCGCGCACCTCGATGCGGACGACATCGCCGCGCACCGCGGCCGCGACGACGACGGTGGAGTCCATGTAGCCGCCGGCACCCACCGGCGCCTTGCCCGTGGCGTCCACCCCGGCGACGTCCGCGATGAGGTGGGCGAGGGCGGTGGCCAGGCGCGGGGCGTCGACCTCGGCCTCGATGGGCGGGGTGTGCACGGCGAACTGGGCCCGCCCGGGCCCGATCAGCTCGACGGCCCCGTCGACACCGGCGCCGACGACCGAATCGACGAGGACGTTGGCCTTCTTGAGCTCCTCGCTGCCCGCGTCGAGCCGCTGGTAGCCGAGGACGTTGTCGACGAGCGTGGTGATGCGGGAGTACCCGGCGGCGAGGTGGTGCAGGACCTGGTTGGCCTCGGGCCACAGCTGGCCCGCGTCGTCGGCGGCCAGCGCGGACAGCTCTTGGCGCAGCTCGTCGATCGGCCCGCGCAGCGAACCGGCGAGCACCGAGAGCAGCTGCTGGTGCCGGGCGGCGAGCGCGTCGTAGCGCCGGGTCTCGCGCTCCAGGACCTCGGCGTGCTTGGCGGCCTGCTCTTCGTAGGGGCGCCGGTCGGTGAACGTCATCACGGCGCCGACGAGCAGGTCGCCGTCGCGCACCGGTGCGGTGGTCAGGTCGACCGGCACCTTGGCGCCGGACTTCGTCCAGATGACCTGCCCGCGCACCCGGTGCTTGCGCCCGGACTTGAGGGTGTCGGCGAGCGGGCTGCCCTCGTACGGGAACGGCTCGCCGTCCTCGCGGGAGTGCAGCACCAGCGGGTGCAGCTCACGCCCGCCGAGGTCGCTGGCCCGGTAGCCGAGGATCTGCGCGGCCGCCGGGTTGACCAGGACGACCCGGCCGTCGGTGTCGGTGCCGACCACGCCCTCGGCCGCGGCGCGCAGGATCATCTCGGTCTGGCGCTGCGAACGGGCCAGCTCCGCCTCGGTGTCGACGGTGCCGGAGAGGTCCCGCACGACCAGCATGAGGAGTTCGTCGCCCGAGTACGAGCCGGGTCCGCCGCCGCTCCCGTAGGAGGCGTACGCGTCCCGCCCGTCCTCCAGGTTGGCGCTGGTCACCTCGACCGGGAACTCGGTGCCGTCGGTGCGGCGCGCGATCATCCGGGTCGGCTTGGTGCGGCCCTGCTCGTCCTCGCTCTCGGGCCGGCGCATGGAGCCGGGGATGAGCTTGGAGTCGAAGGTGGGCAGCAGATCGAGAACTCCCCGCCCCACAAGACCCGTACCGGGCGCCTCCAGCATCCCCAGCGCGACGGTGTTGGCGTTGACCACCGTGCCGTTGCAATTGACGAGCAGGAGCCCGTCCGGGAGGGCGTCAAGTATGGCTGCGAGGCGAGCAGCGCCTCGGGATGGCCTGCTGCTCACGACGACGCTTCCTCCCTGAACCACTGCACCTTGCGGCCTGTCACTGGGAGGGAGTCTAAAGGCTGGCGATGTGCGAGCGACGGCGGATGAGGGGGAGCTCTCACCAAGGTTGTGTGACTACGCCGTACGAGTGAAGGGCGTACAGGGTGTCCTACCTGCCGCTGGGCAGCACCGGGACGAGGTTGTCCCACCGCGAGATCTCGCACCCATTGGTACGGCTGTAGGTCGCGTCGACGGGGCGCCCGGCCCAGCTGCCGGTGACGTGCGCGGTGGCGGCACCGCCGTAGATGAACGTGCACGCCCGGTCCTTGGGCACCGGCGCGAAGGGGTCCTTGCCCCAGGTCGTCACGGAGTCCAGCTTGTCGCAGGCCTGCTGCGCGCGCGGGTGGCTGCCGCCCGCCGGGTGGCATTCCAGGGTGTACGTCCCCTCGACGCCGGGGACGTCGTCGACGGTGACGGTGAGCCGGTCCTCGGTCTGCCCGCCGCCGAGCAGCGGCAGCGGGACGGGCAGGGGGCCGGCCAGGGCGGTGGGTGCGGCGGCGAGCGCGGCGAGGGAGGCGGCGGCGGTGACGGCGAAGCGGCGCAGCATGGGTCTCGTGTCTCCAGGCGTTCGGACGGGCTGTTCGGACGAGCTGTTCGGACGGGCTGTGTTCGGCGGACCGTTCGGCGGGCGTTCGGTCTCCCGGAGTCCTGTGGAGTCCTGCGGGGTCTCGCGGGAGGGTCCCGAGGGCCTCCGGGAGCGTCCGGAGGCTTCCGAGGTCTAACGCGCGTCAACGCCCGGCGTTGCGCCGCACGAACGGCTTTGCTCTGGCGCCCACCCGCCTAGTACCGTGGGGGGCGATTGGTGACAGCCCGCAAGGCTGTGTCATCATCTGCACGCACCACTCGCACACGCGATGGTGTGCTGGAGGCGTCGCCTAGTCCGGTCTATGGCGCCGCACTGCTAATGCGGTTTGGGTCTTAAAGCCCATCGAGGGTTCAAATCCCTCCGCCTCCGCCAGCACCACCCGAAGCCCCGGCCCCACGGCCGGGGCTTCGCCCGTTCCCGGCCCCGTTGGCCGATCGCCGTGCCCGTTCCGGCTCTGTTCGCCGACTGCCGTGCCCGTTCCGGCCTCGTCCGCCGACCGCCGTGCCCTCGCCAGGGTCGCGCCCGGCCCCTGTTCGGGTCTTGTTCGGGCCCTCATTCGGCCCACCCGCGTGCGGGCCCTGCCGCCCCCGGTTCGCTCACGCAGAGGCATTTCCGCAGGTCAGAGCCAGTACGGCTAATGGATTTCGCGTCACGGCGCAGGTCATGTAATGTTGTTCTCGCAACGCCGACGGGGCAGAAAAAACCCCGGAAGCACAAGCACTCGTAGCTTAACGGATAGAGCATCTGACTACGGATCAGAAGGTTGCAGGTTCGAATCCTGCCGAGTGCACACAGGTAAGAGGCCCGGACGAGAGTCCGGGCCTCTTGCGTTTCCTGGGCGTACAGCAGCGAAGTACAGCAACGCCCTCGATCGTCGGCGGCCGACGAGATCAGGTGCCGCCCCGCATCAAGGCGGACAGCTGATCAATCGCCGCCCGCACGTCTTCGTCCGAGGCTTCGGCGTACACGTCCAACGTCATCGAGATCTGCGAGTGCCGCAGGATGCGCTGGGCGACCTTCGGGTGGACCCCCAGGGCGACCAGCAGCGCGCTGACCGTGTGCCGGGTGTTCCGCAGCGGGATCACGCGGATGAGAGCACGGCGGGCCCGAAGCTGGAACATGCGCGTGAGGTTGCCCGGCTCGATCGGGGTGCCGTACTTCGTCGTGAAGACGAGCCCGCGATCGTCCTGCCAGAGATCACCGGCCGCCTTCCGGTCGCCATCCTGCTGAGCGCGGCGCATCCGCAGGGCGACGAGGCACAGGTCAGGCAGCGGCAAGAAGTTGTCCGAGTCCTCCGTCTTGGTCTCGCGGTGCAGGATCTCGCGGCCGGCCCGCTGGATCTGGTGATCGACGTAAAGCACCTCGTTCGCGAAGTCGACGGACTGCCACGTGAGCCCCAGCACCTCCCCGCGTCGGAGACCGAAGCAGAGCACCAGGACCCAGGCCGCGAAGAGGTGATCATCGCGAGTGGCAGCGTCAGCAAGGAACCGGCTCGCTTCGACCACGGACCACGGCTTGATCCGGCGGCGCCGAGGCTTCGGAACACGGACCAGGGCAGCTACGTTCTTGCCGATCTCCTCTTCGGTCACGGCGTGCGTGAGCGCGGCCCTCAGCGCGTCCCGGGCGGCCTGGACGACCCTCTTGGAGGCGTACGCCTCGCAGCACTCGCCAACCGCACAGCAACGGCGATGATCTGCACGGCGCTTGGCGTCCTTGCCCTGGGCGCAGCACTGGCAGAGATCAGCCAGCTTCGTGAGCCACTCGCGGACGTCCCGGACGGTGAGCTTGTCGAGCCGCTTCGGGCCGAGGTGCGGGGCGATGTAGAGCCGGACGGAACCCTCGTACGAGATGTACGTCAACGGCGCCAGATTCGGCCTCACGATCGAGTCGAGCCAGTAGGCGAGGAACTGGGCCACCGTGCGGTGCCGGGTCGCGACCGGACCGCGCTTCGCCTCAGCGTGCAGGGCGAGCCACTTGCCGTGGACCTCATCGCGGGTCTTGCCGTACGCGTACTTCCGGGCCCGCTTCCCGTCCGGCTTGGTGACCCAGACGTAGGCCGCGTACCCGTTCTTGTACGGGTAGATGGAGCCTTCGCCGTTGCCGCGCTTGCCGCTCATGCAGACCACCCCTGTTCGGCTTCGTGAGCCAGACGCTCGATGTACTCGTCCACGTAGCGCGGCAGGATGCGGCGGTTGCGTCCGTCCTTGATGGAGCGGATCTCGCCGGTGAGCACGAGCATCTTGGTCTTGGAGAGGCCGTAGCCGAGCATTTCGGCGACTTCCTTGGTCGTGTGCCACTTCCGCTGAATGACTGCCGTGGTCATGCTTCGGCTCCTTCCAGGGCCAGTTGGTCTTGCAGGGCTTCGCGTGCGGTGTCGCGATTTACCTGGATGTCGCGGTGGATGTTGGCGGCGAGCCAGGATTCGCCGGGTGTGTGGCCGTGTCCGGCGTATGTCCAGTGGGCGAGGGTGAGCGTGGTGGTCTCCGGGTGGTCGTCTGGGTCGGGCAGGCCGAGGGAGGCGCGTTGTTGGGCTGCGCGGTAGTCGGCGCGGACCTGGCGGAGGGCGCCGAGGGTGGTGGAGTAGCGGCGCGACTTTGTGGAGAAGTGGCCCCGGAAGCCGAGCATGTGGGCCCAGTCGCGGAGCTTGCGGTCCGGGTAGGCGTCGTGAAGGTCGAGGCAGGCTTCGATGAGGCGCCGGGGGTGGTCGGGCACGCCGAGCAGCAGGAGGGCTTCGCGGTTGCCGATGCGGCGGTCGACGGTTCCGGTGGTCTCGGCGGCTTTGGTGGCGTACTTGGCGACGTAGGAGGCCACGGCCTGTTCGGTGATCTCGGAGCCGTCGCCGAACGCTTTGATCGGCTGGACATCGATCCGGTCGCCCCATCCCAAAGCCCGTGCGGGGTGGTCGCCAGAGGCGGGCAGGTCGACGCGGACGCGTGCGGCGGCGGCATTGATGGCGTCCGTGAGCAGGGCGACGGTGGCCCAGTGCGGGGGCGGGGTGTCGGGTCCTTCGGGTCCGTCGAAGCGGATCACGGCGTGAAAGTGGATGGCACCGCGCTTCTGATATTCGGCGACCTTGCCGAAGGACAGCCGGGACTGTTCCCGGGCTTCCTTCTGAGTTCGGCCGGCGCGAGCGGCGATCTCACGGCGCAGGTAGATCGTGAAGTAGCGCCACAGGTCGGAGGCGTGGTTGTTCCACAGCACGGCCCCGGCGTAGTCGTACGTCTCCGGGTCGAGGGGGGTGCCCAACTCGGGTGCGTCGTCCGGATGGTGGGTGCCGCAGCGGCAGGGGCGGGTGCCGGGCCGGTTGTGGACGGGGCCGAAGCTGGGGGCGGTGAGGGTGGCGAAGACGCGGGGGTGTTCGCGGATGGTGTGCGGGGTGCCCTTGGCGGGGTCGCCGACGAGTCCGGCGCGGATCAGGTGGTAGGTGTCGCCCGCGTAGGTCCAGGCGCAGGCGGGGCAGCGGGAGGCGCGGCGGTTGCCGCAGGCGATGCGGAGATGCCCGCCCGGCTCGGTGTCGGTCGAGTAGGAGTACAGGACCTGCCCGGAGGCGCGGTCGCGGGTGACGGTGGCGCCGCGCAGGTGGATGGGATCGGAGCAGCCGCCGGTACGGCGGAGCTGGTCTTGGAGGCGATCGAAGCCGGGGGCCCCGGCCACCCTCAGCACGTCGGCGAGGGTGGCCGGGTCCAGGCCCGCCATCGTGGCGGTGTCGGTCATGGGCGGATCACCGACCGGCGCGGAGAAGCGAGGCGGCGGGGGTGGTGTGGCCGGTGCCCTTGCAGGCCGGGCAGGTGACGGGGAGCGTCGTGCGGGTGCCGTCCGGGTTGCGGGTGCCGGTGGTGATGGTGACAGCGGGGAAGCCGTCGCAGTGGCGGCAGACTCGCAGGTTCAGGGCGTACGCGGGCATGATGAGACTTCCCTTTCGGGTCCGTTGGATCTGGATGGGGTTGGGCGCCCGGAGCGGCGGAAGTTTGGCGACCGAGGCCGCTCCGGGGGCCGCTAGCGGCGGCGGTTGCGGCGCGGGTAGGCGGGCGGGATGTCGTCGTATCCACGCTGTCCGGCCTCGAACGAGTCGATGTTCGTGGTGCCGTTGCTGAGTTCGCGGGTGATGCGGCGGACCGTCTTGCGGTCACCGTGGCGCTTGGCGATGGCGTATTCGCGGCCGAGTTCAGCGGCGGCCGGGTCGGCGGGGGTGCTGTCGTTCTGCTTGCGGTTGAACAGGCCCATGACGAGTCCTTTCAGCGGTTGTTGTTCATGAGGGAACGGACGACGACCGCGCACACGGCGACAGAGGCCCCGGTGATCGCGACCGCCAGGAGCATGGAGACCAGGACCGTCCCGACGACCAGCACGACGGCCGTGCCGCCGCCGATCAGGGCGAGGGTGCTGCCGGGCGTCAGGTGGATTGCCGGACGCGGCGGGGGGACGGGGGCCGGGTCGGGCACCGGGGCGTGGTGCTGGACCGAGACCGGGTCGGTCGGGGCCGGGCGGGTGGCGTTGCGCAGTGCGGTGATGGTGTCGGACACCGGGTACTTGGGCGTGAACATCGGGAACTCCCTTCGGTTTGGGTCTACTTGTGGAGGGCGGTGTTGATCACGGGGGACAGGAAGCTGTCGGCGAGGAGGTAGCCGCCGAGCAGGACCACGGCCACGAGCCACCACGGCGGGCGGACGAGCTTGATGCCGAGCCAGCCGACGACGATCAGGGCGAGCCAGAGCGGAACGTTCATGACGGAACCCCTTCTAGGCCGTGCAGTGGTGGGTGCGGGCGGCGAGTTCGGCGGCCGAGCGGTTGGCGTACTCCGCCGAGAAGTCGCAGCGCGGGGCGGTGCAGGCGGCCGTGTGGCGTTCGCGGCCCCGGGTGTCGTAGAAGGTGGCGACGGTGACCGGGCCGATGCGCTGGACGTTGCGGAAGCGCCGGTAAGCGGGCATGACAGGTCGTCCTTTCTGATCAGGCGAGTTGGAGTTGCGTGGCGATCGCATCGGCCATCGGAGCGGGCAGTCCCAGCCGGGCGCGCAAGGCATCGCGGTCGATCGGGTCACCGGTCGTGGCCTGGTGCGTGTCGGCGATCTTCTGGGCGTGCGCGAGCAGAGCGGGCGGAACTGACGGGGCGGGCGCGGTGACCACCGGAGCGGGAGGAAGCTCGGGGGCAGGAGCCGTGGCCGGTTCGTCGTCGCGCTGCAACTCGACTTCTGGCGACTTCGGTTCGACTACGCGCGGTACGGGCTCAGGGCCGGGGTCGGCGGGGTTGTGGGCGAGCAGGGTGCCGCCGAGGAACGCGAGTGCGGGCCATCCTGCGACCAGGAACCGCAGCCAGGCCGGGGCGTCGGCGAGGTTGAGGAATCCGGCGGTCGCTACGTTCGCGCCGAGTGAGGCCACCAGGGCGACCAGGAACCAGCACCACGCCAGGCGCGGGGTGTGCCCGGTGCGCAGGCGTCGCCAGGCTGCGACGAGCAGCAGATCCACGGAGACCGGGTAGGCCCAGGCTTTCCAGCCGTCCTGTCCGGCCGCTTCGGCGAGATCGTGCAGGTGGGCGAAGGACAGTGCCCCGGCGATTACGGCCTGTACGAGGACAGCGTCCGGGCGGATCAAACGACTCACGGTCTCCACCTCCTTCGGGGTAGCGACCGGGGCCAGGCGGGGAAGCGATCTGCGGCCGCCCGGTCCCGGAGGAGTTCAGTCGGTCGGGGCTTCGCCGGTACCGAGGCAGGTCAGGCACAGGGCCTCCTGCCGGGCGTTGCTGACGTGCTTCTTGCGGCCGCCGACCTGGAAGGGCTCCAGGACCTGGCCGCCCCGGCAGTCCGGGCACGGGAAGGGCTGGGGCTGGGCCTTGACGGTGCTCTTCTGGGCAGCCATGTCAGCGGCCCTGGCCGTTGCGCTCTGCGTTGTGCTCTTCCTCGGTGATCCGCAAGAACTCGCCCATCGCGTGGTCGGCGCTGTCCTGCCACTTCTTGGCGCTATCGCTCATGCCCCACTTGCGGGCGCGTTCGCTGCACTTGAGGTCATCCGCCTGAGCTTTGAGCGCATCCTGGGCGGAAGTGAATCGACGGAACATGAGGGTTCTCCTTGGAGGTCAGCCCCGGTTTCGGGCATGGAGCGGGTAAGGACCTGGCGCGAAGCGGTCACGCCGACCGTGGTGCGGGGTGGATCAGGGAATGGCCGGCGCCCTGGTCGGCATCGGCGGAATACTCGACGCCGGGACGGGAACGGGCCGGACTACCGGGCTGAACGGTTCCAGGGCCTGAAGATTCGGGATCAGGTGAGCGAACTCCCGGCACACGGCGGCGGTTTCCTCCACCGACGTGTGCGGGGTTCGGATGCGGCCCCAGCCGCCGGAAGCATCCGCAGCCACGGCCTGTCCGGGGCGGTCGGCGGGGATCGTGCACGCGGCCGGAACGGACTCCGGGGCCACGTCACTCAAGCCCATTTCAGCGGTCTGCTTGTCGTTCACGCGGTGCACCACACGGCCGGTGAGCTGGGCACGGAGCATCGTGGCACCCTTGCCCAACTCGGAGCCGAAGCGCTGACCGCAGATCTCCAGGTAGATGCCGACCGCGCGGGACAGTTGGGCCAGGCGGATCAGACCGGTGACGATCCGCTCACGGCGGTCCTCATCCTTCTTCGAGGAGATCAGGAACAGTTCCGCAATCTCGTCGACCAGCACCACCACTGGCGCCGGGCGCAGATGCCCGGGAAGCTCCCACAGATCCGAGACGCCGTACTTGGCGAGCAGATCGAAGCGGTCTTCCATCTCCGCCACCAGGACATCGATCAGCGAGGCCGCATCGTCGGGGTTCGTGGCCAGGGCCGACAAGCGCGGGGCATATCGGGACTGTTCGACACCGCGCTTGCAGTCGATCCCCACCAGTGCGACCGGCAGTTGGGCCAGACCCTTGATCAGGTTGCGCTGATACATCGACTTGCCCGACTGGTTCGCCCCCAGGGTCAGGGCGTGCGGGATCTCGCGGTAGTTCCGCACGTAAGCCGTACCGTCGTCCCGCAGCGCGACCGGAACCACCAAGTCATGCGGGGCGGCTTTCTTCGGCATCCGCACCCGGCGCAGTACGTCGTAGCCGGTCATCCGCAGCTCGACATAGCCGGGCTTCGACGGGATCACGTGCACCGCGTGGACGCCCCAGGCGTGCCGGAGACGCTCCGAAGCCGCAGCCACGTCGGCAGGCTCCAGACCGGCCGGAAGCCGCAGTGTCACCCGAAGACCCGTTGACGTGCCACGCACTCGGCGGATCTTCGGCGGAACCGGCTGCACCTCACTACGGGCGATCCGGCGCGACATGAACGCCCGCAGACCCGACGGCTGCACCGTCAGACCACACACATCCATCGTCGTGCGGTACGAGAGCGAGAACCGCCCCCACGTCACCGGCAGGCCCACCGTCGCCCAGTACAGGCGAGGCGCCCGAACCTTCACGACACCGAGACCGCCGACACCGGCTAAGGCGCCCACACCCTCCAGCCACAGCGACAGATCCGACATCGTCAGACTCCGGCCGTGATCGCGATCGCACGGAACGAAATCCCGTGACGCTTCTGCCCGTTGAACTCGTTCTCCCAGTCCCGCGCCTTGAGACCGGTCACCTTCACCGGGATACCCGGGGCGAGTCCCTCCTGGTATCCGGTCTCCGGGATGGTCACCTGGTAGAGATTTCCCTCCCCCTCGTCCGAGACCAGCAGGCCCACCGTCGACAGCGGCGCCCCGGTCTCCCGGTCCATCGCACGCTCACCCGTCTTCACGTTGGCGAGCTTCGGCGTCGGGGCAGTCGCCACGAACACCACAGCGGTCGAAAGGTCGATCTTGAACGACGGCATGGATACTCCCTCACTCGGCGTGGAGGCACCCCAAAGAGGGCCCTCACCGCCCGCTGTCCTAGGACTGCGAGCAACTAAGAGAGATAGTGCATCGCAGTCCTAGGACTGTCAACAGTCCTAGGACTATGTTTGACTAGGCCCTAGTGAGAGGGGTTTTAGGAATGGCAGCCAAGTGGCGGGAGCTGGCGGACAAGCTGGCCGAGCAGATCAAGCGGGGCGACTACCCGCCGGGTAAACGGCTGCCTCACATCCGAGAACTGGTCGATGCGGGCGAGGGGTCCAAGGCCACCGTCCACGCGGCTTACAAGGCGCTGGAAGCAGAAGGGCTGGTCACTTCTTCTCGCGGCCACGGCACCGTCGTACGACAGCAGGTCCCCCTGAAGCGGCTCGGTATCGCCCGGTACGACAAGGCCAAGTGGCGGGACGGAGACGAGGTCGCGTTCATCGCGGACCGGGTGGCCTCAGGCCGGTCCTATCGCCGTAACGAGCAGACTCAGACAGTCAGTCTTGTCGAGGCGCCGGCCGAAGTCGCCGCAGCGCACGGACTGCCCGTGGGGGCCCCTGTCTACGCCCGAGCCCGCCTCGTGAAGGAGGGCGAGCAGCCGACGCACACGCTGACCAGCTACTACCGTCCCGAGCACGTCGAAGGCACTCGTCTTGTGGACCCGACCCCGGGGCCTGCCGGTCGGGGCGGCGGCTTCCGTGTGCTGTACGACGCTGGCTACGAGATCGACCATATGAAGGAGCAGATTTTCGCGCGCACTCCGAGTGCGGATGAGGCGCGGTTGCTTCAACTTCCCGCAGGCGAAGCGGTGGTCGAGCTTCATCGCACGACCTACACAGAAGACGGCACCGTGATCGAATTTGCCATCGGGGTACACGCGGCTTCACGGTTCGCATGGGAGTACGACTTCAAAGTCCCGGACTCCGCGGGGGATGGAGGGAAGCCCTAGTGATCTCTGCGCAAGACTGGGAAGACACCCGCTGCGTTTGGGCGTACCACCAGATGGGCCACACCCCGCGCCCGTGCTCTGTTGCGATCGCACTGGGTAGCCATGACCTAGGCGTGGCAGACGCCGCCGTTGATCTGTATGCGCAGGGCTTGGTGCCGTTGCTCGTCTTCACGGGAGCAACCAGCCCTACGACGCGTGAGCGCATGCCGCGGGGCGAAGCAGTTCACTACCGTGAGCGGGCTCTCGAACTGGGCGTTCCTGCATCGGCCGTGCTCATCGAGTCCCGGGCGCGGAACACCGGCGAGAACATCCGCTTCTCTCGCGAACTCCTGGAGGGAGCGCACGTGGATGTCTCCTCCGTCTTCCTCGTCAGCAAGCCGTACGAGGAACGACGGGTGTATGCCACGGCGCGCAAGGTGTGGCCTGAAGTGGAGTTCGTCAGCGCTTCCAGCTCCATGACGCTTGAGCAGTACGTCGACTCCGTTGGCGATGCCAGGTTGGTGATCGACATGCTGGTGGGCGCACTTCAGCGGTTGCTGGTCTATCCGGAGCAGGGGTTCATGATCAGCCAGGACGTTCCGAGCAACGTGATCACGGCTTATGAGCGGCTGTGCCTAAGCGGGTTCACGAGTCGGCTCCTGCTGGACGACCATGGTCACGTTCTCAGCCAGACCCGCCGGTGACGAGCCACGGTATAGACCCGCTCCACTTGCTCGGGAGTGAAGGCCCCGGAGACCGGGCCTAGCGAGGCGACCTCTCGTTCCTGGTAGATCCGCACGTCGTATTGCGTGGCCGCACGCTGGAGTGCCTCGATACCGACGAAGACGAGGGCTGGTTCGACTACCACGGCGAAGTCGCAGTACCGCTCCAGCACCCCACGCACATAGGCCGCCTCTGCCTTGCTTGCAGCGGCATAGGGGTGCGGTCGCCCGTTGTTGACCTTGGCCATGGTGTCTCCCACCCAGACCGAAGCAGCAGGATGGGTCTTCGTGTTGATGCTGAATACGCCACCAGGGCCGATCAGTAGATGATCGATGTCACCACCGTTGCTCTTCTCAACCCCGTGGAGAACACGCCAGCCAAGCGCGGACAGCCGTTCCAGCTCTCGGCCGACCCGGCGCTCCCCATCCAGCCCGGTGTACCAGGAGTCCCATTCGGAGGGCTGACGCAGCAACTTCGCGCGGAGCCGCTGGGCGGATGAGGGACCACGCTCGGCGATCATCCCAAGAAGCCGGGCACCGGGGCGATTCCTTGCCAAGTCTTCGCTTGGCGTGAGCTGGGGGAGGGCTCCTGGTCGCCCTGCTGGGATATGTGGACTCTGCCGGTGGACCTGCTGCTGCGGGGTGGTAAGGCGAGCAGCAGATGGGCCGTCAGACGCGGAGCTGATCGTTATGTCTGAGCCGAGGTGCTGCCGAAGCACGGCTAACGCTTCAGTCCGATATCCCTGAACCTTGATCGTTACCGACTTCGTAGCCCGGTCGGCCCAGGCAACTGCGGTCCCGTCAGGAAGATTGACGTAGAGCCGATCTTTGCCATGCCTCTTCCACACGTTCACCGTCAAATTGCTCACCACTCGCCCCCCAATGCGTGCCGCTTTCACATATGCCAGCAGGCGATGGCCGCGTCGACAAGACCGCAGAGGACGAGCGAGCTGTTACAGGTTTCTCTACCTCATCAAGGCACCCGGCTGCGCTCCGCTCCGCCGGGCGCGCTTTCCGGCTCCGCTTGGGCGCGACGCTCCTGCCTGCGGCCCGCTCCGCGCCCTGCTGCGCCGACGCGCGCCCACATGTGGAAAGGGCCGAGGCCATGAGTCGATCACCGCACGATGCGCTAGGGCCACAGACGTGCCTCCGGCGGGGGATCGGCCGACTCCGGGATGGAGGGGGCGCCGTTGCCGAGCGCGGGCCGTACGTGGCTGGCGTAGGGAGCTCCCATCCCGTCTGCCATCGACCCCGGCAAAGCCGAGCAGACGCGGCCCAGGGCGTCAAGGTCGTTCGTCCAGTAGGGCGCTCCACCTTGACGCCCTGAACCACGCCCGCTTTAGGAACGTGTGGGTCGACGGCAGACGGGATGGGAGCTGGGGAGGGTGGTGGGCTGGGATAGGTGGGAAGGCAGAACCGGCCGGATTCGAACCGGCGTCCTCGCGATTTTGGAGACCGCGCGCGACTACCTCTGCGCTACAGCTCCGCCCCGTCTGCCATCCTACGGACTTCTACTGCTGCCACAGGGCCCGTGCCCCTCCCGTGCCCGATCGACCGGGAACTGACGGGGAACCACGGAGTTCGGCGGACAACGCGCACGAGAGCGGCCCCCGACCGATTCACCAGGTCAGGGGCCGTTCATCCGCGGTGGGTGTGGGATTTGAACCCACGGTGACATCGCTGCCACGACGGTTTTCAAGATTGATCCCGCACGACAGCTCGTCGCCGACTTGTCTTTATGCATGCAATTCCAGCCAATACCCTGCGTGTTGTTACTGTCGGGTATGTAGCCTTAGCAGTTACCCAGAGACCCGTAGTGCAATCCATGATGGCAACCCTCGGTTGCACAGAGTAAGTATCAGCTTCGGCGAGTATCCGAGAGTGATCGGGCAGTCCATGCCAGATGGCCGATCTCGGCTAGCGTCCCGCCTGTCATAGCGAAGCCCACCTGACCGCGCATGCTGGCAGGCCGAGCGGCAGGTGGGCGACTGAACCCGGAGGCTCAGATATGAATTTGTCCCCAGGTGAGCGGTGCGTGTCAAACCCGCGCCAACAGCTCACCGTGATCACTGTCATCGTCGTGATCGTTCTGGTCTCACCTTCCTGGGCCAAGGTGGTCGGGGCATACGCGGACGCAGCGGCGGTCCTTGCGCTGGTCGGCGCCGCAAGCGGTACAGCAGCGAAGTACCGCAACCGCACCAACCATTGGCGGACCATCGCGTCCAGCTAGGGCTTTGAAGCGACCCGTATGACCGAGAACACCTGATCCACATAGAGCTACGGATCAGAAGGTTGCAGGTTCGAATCCTGCCGAGTGCACACAGGTGAGAGGCCCCGGACATCGCGTCCGGGGCCTCTTGCGTTGGGGTCCGGCCGTGGTGGTGCTCAGTGCAGTTGTTCGGCCAGGCCGACGATGATGCCGGCCGGGCCGCGGAGGTAGCAGAGCAGGTAGCTGTCCTCGAAGCGGGCGAGTTCGCCGACGAGTTCGGCGCCGTGGGGGCGCAGCCGGGCCAGCGTGTCCTCCAGGTCGTCGACGGCGAACATCACGCGGTGTGTGCCCAGCACGTTGTGCGGCTGGTTGCGCGGCCCGGTGCTGATCACCGCGGGGGTGCGGTACCTCGACAGTTCGAGGCGGCTGTGGCCGTCCGGGGTTCGGAGCATCGCGATGTCGCAGTGGACGCCGTCGAGTCCGGTGCACCGGTCGGCGACGAGGCCCTCGACCTCCGTCCGGCCCTCCAGCTCCATGCCGAGCTCGGCGAAGAACGCGATGGCGGCGTCCATGTCCTCGACGACGATGCCGACGTTGTCCATCCGCTGAATCGCCATGCTGGTTTCTCCTTCTCGTTCGGGCGGCCGGTGGTGGCCGTCGATGTCCCTGGGACGGAGCCGGTCGCGCCTTCTCGACATCCGGCGGCCGCCGGGCTCCGACGATCGTCCTCGCGGCCTCAATGTGCCCGGTGGCGGTACCCGGCCGGGCATGACGCAGGGGCGGCAAACGGGTGGCGGGGCGCGGAAGTGGGGGATGGACGGGAGACGGTACTGGGGGCGCCGGCGGAAGCGCTGATGCGGGCTCGCTCGGGGTGGGGGAGGTTGCCCGGGGCCCTGCGTTGTCAGTGGTGGGGGGTAACTTCGAAGCGTGGCTGGGTTGTGGCGGTGTGTGGGGGTTCGCTGGGGCCAGGGCGGGGCGCGGCTTCGGTGGGAGGAGGGGCGCAGCAGTGGGCTGGAGTACGGGCGGGTCGTGGCGTTCCGGGTCGTGGGGGCACGCAGCTGTGTCGGGGCCCGGGGCAACCCGTGCCCGATGGGGGCGCCGGTGCCGGGGCGCAGTACGCAGGCGCGCTGCGCCGAGTGCGCCCGGCTCGATCGGGCGCATTCCGTCGCCGCCGATACGTATCTCGACGATCCCCGCACCTACCGGGTCTACCTCGCCTGGTTCGGGAGCGGTCTGCTCAAGGTCGGGATCACCGCGGAGGAGCGGGGGCCGGCCCGGCTGCTCGAACAGGGGGCCGTGGCGTTCTGCTGGCTCGGGCGCGGGCCCCTGATGGCGGCCCGGCGCTGCGAGGAGCTGCTCAGGGCGGCCCTCGGGGTGCCGGACCGGATTCCGTACGCCGAGAAGCGGGCGGTACGGGCCCGGCTTCCCGGGGTCGAGGAGCGGACGGCCGAGGTGGCTGGGCTGTACGCGCGGGCCGTCGCCCTGCCGGACTGGCCCGAGTCGTTGGAGCGGGTCGAGGGCCAAGTCGTAGATCATCAGGCCGAGTTCGGCCTCGACGGGCTGCCGGATGCCGACGGCGTGGTCGCCGAGCTCGTGGACGAGGGGGTGGTCAGTGGTCGGCTGCTCGCGGCTGCCGGGCCCGATCTCCATCTGGACGCGGGGGACGGGCGGGGCGTCCTCGTGCTGGACACGCGGCTCATGAGCGGGTGGGGGCTCACCGCCCTGGGGCCGGGCGACCCCGGTGGGTTCACCGTTCCCGTGCGGGAGGTTCCCAAGGAAGGCGGCGAGCAGGGTTCCCTCTTCTGACGGCTGACGGCTGACGGCTGACGGCTGACGGCCGAGGGCCGAGGGCCGAGGGCCGGGGATGGGCCGGGGGCGGGGGCTTGAGGCCCGGTGGCCGGGAGCCGGCGGCCGGGCGGCGAGGGGTCGAAGGGGCGGAAGGGGGTGGACAGGGCGGGGCGTGCCGCCGAGGGTGAAGGACATGAGCGATCACGTGGGGCGGCAAGCGGCTGCAAGGACCGCAGAGGCGGCACGGGTGAACGGCAGCGACGGCTGCGGCAGCGGCGGCGATGGCGGCGATGGCGAAAGCGAGGGCGGCAGCGGCGACGGCGGGTTCGCGGTTCGGGCGTTCTGGGGGCGGCTCGGGGTTCCCGGGCTCGTCGACGTGCATACGCACTTCATGCCCGAGCGGGTGCTGAACAAGGTGTGGGAGTACTTCGACTCCGCCGGGGAGCTGGTGGGCGGGGTCGAGTGGCCCATCACCTACCGGGAGGACGAGGCCGAGCGGGTGCGGCTGCTCCGGGAGGAGTTCGGGGTGCTCGCGTTCACCTCGATGATCTATCCGCACAAGGCCAGGATGGCCGAGTGGCTCAACGGGTGGAGCGTCGGGTTCGCCGCCCGGACGCCCGGCTGTCTGCACACCTCCACGTTCTTTCCCGAACCCGGGGCCGCCGGATATGTACGGGACGCTCTCGACGCGGGCGCCCGCATCTTCAAGTCCCATGTCCAGGTGGGCGGTTACGACCCGGGGGATCCGTTGCTCGACCCCGTCTGGGGGTTGCTCGCGGAGGCGGAGGTGCCGGTCGTCATCCATTGCGGATCCGGGCCCGCGCCCGGGAAGTTCACCGGGCCGGGGCCGGTCGGCCGGGTGCTCGCGCGCCATCCCCGGCTGCGGCTGGTCGTCGCGCACATGGGGATGCCGGAGTACGCCGACTTCCTCGGCCTCGCCGAGACGTACGGGGAGGTCAGGCTCGACACGACGATGGCGTTCACCGACTTCAGCGAGCGCTCCGCGCCGTTTCCCGCGGGTGGGCTGGGCCGGCTGCGGGATCTGGGGGACCGGGTGCTCTTCGGCTCCGACTTCCCCAACATTCCGTACCCCTATCTCCATCAGCTGGAGGCGCTGGAGCGGCTCGGTCTCGGCGACGAGTGGCTGCGGGCCGTCTGCCACGACAACGCCGCCCGCCTCTTCGGGCTGCCGGTCCGGCGCCCGCTGCCGGACCCGGGCCCGCTGCCCGGCTGAAGCCCGCCGACCGACCGGACGCCGACCTACCGGATGCCGACCGACCGGATGCCAACCGACCGGATGCCGACCGACCGGACGCCCGCCGACCGACCGGACGCCCGCCGACCGGCCGGGCAGCGGGCCGAGCCGCCCACTTTCTCAGGCAAATCACAGGAACGGGCAAGGAGGTTCTCACGGCCCCCTCACAGGGTGGGGCCATGACCGTTACCTCCTCGCCCCAGGGGCGGACCGAAATGCTGCGGCCGGACGGCAGCCCCGTGCGCGTGCTCGTCGTGGACGACGAGGCGCCGCTCAGCGAGCTGCTCTCCATGGCACTGCGCTACGAAGGCTGGGAAGTGCGCAGTGCCGGCGACGGGGCCGGGGCGGTGCGCGACGCCCGGGACTTCCGGCCGGACGCCGTGATCCTCGACATCATGCTGCCGGACATGGACGGCCTCGCCGTCCTCGGGCGGCTGCGCCGCGAACTGCCCGACGTGCCGGTGCTGTTCCTCACCGCCAAGGACTCCGTGGAGGACCGGATCGCCGGGCTCACGGCGGGCGGCGACGACTACGTCACCAAGCCGTTCAGCCTGGAGGAGGTCGTGGCCCGGCTGCGCGGCCTCATCCGCCGCTCGGGCACGGCCGCCCTGCGCAGCGAGTCCGTCCTGGCCGTCGGCGACCTCACGCTCGACGAGGACAGCCACGACGTGACCCGGGGCGGGGTCAACATCCACCTCACCGCGACCGAGTTCGAGCTGCTCCGCTTCCTGATGCGCAACCCGCGCCGGGTGCTCAGCAAGGCGCAGATCCTCGACCGGGTCTGGTCGTACGACTTCGGCGGCCAGGCCAACGTCGTCGAGCTCTACATCTCCTACCTGCGGCGGAAGATCGACGCCGGGCGCTCCCCGATGATCCACACCCGGCGTGGCGCGGGGTACCTGATCAAGCCCGGGGAGTAGGACCGCGTGGGCAGGTTCCGGCGGCCCTGGTCGCTGCGCACCCGGCTCGTGGTGTCGGCGGTCGTGCTGCTCGCCGTGGTGGGCGCCGTCATCGGTACGGTGACCGTCCTCGCGATGGGCGCGAACCTCCAGGGCCAGCTGGACAACCAGCTGCGCGCCGGGCTGCCCCTGCGCGCGATGGGGCACGCGGGCCAGGGGCAGGCACAGGGCCAGCGGCCGCCGGACGGCGACCGGCTCGACTTCATCGTGTCCCGGCCCGGACAGCCGCTGTCCACGGTCGGCGCGGCCGTCGCGGCCGACGGCTCGCTCACCGGGCTGCGCAGCACCCAGCCGGAACGCGAGGGCGAGAGCCGTACCGTGACGTTGTCCGGGGAACAGGCCGAGGCGCTGGCCGCCGTCGCCAAGGACGGCCGGGTGCACTCCGTCACGCTCCCCGGTCTCGGGGACTACCGGGCCCTGTGGGACCCGGACCGGGCCGTCGTGCTCGGCTTCCCCACCGACAGGCTCGACGCCACCGTCAACACCCTTGTGGTGGTGGTCATTTGCGTGACAGGGGCGGGCCTCGTCGCCGCCGGCATCGCGGGCGCGGCCATCGTCGGGGTGGCCCTGCGCCCGCTGCGCCGGGTCGCGGCCACCGCCACCCGCGTCTCCGAACTCCCTCTGCACAGCGGTGAGGTGGCCCTGCACGAGCGCGTACCGGGGACCGAGGCGGACGCCAGGACCGAGGTCGGGCAGGTGGGCGCCGCGCTCAACCGGATGCTGGACCACGTCCACGAGGCGCTCAGCGCGCGGCAGGAGAGCGAGACGCGGGTGCGGCAGTTCGTCGCCGACGCCAGCCACGAGCTGAGGACGCCGCTCGCCTCCATCCGGGGCTACGCCGAGCTGACCCGGCGCGGCCGCGAGGACATCGGGCCCGACACCCGGCACTCGCTCGGCCGCATCGAGTCGGAGGCGACCCGCATGACCGGTCTGGTCGAGGACCTGCTGCTGCTCGCGCGCCTCGATGCCGGACGCCCGCTCTCGTACGAGAGCACCGATCTCTCGGCGCTGGTGGTGGACGTCGTCGGCGACGCGCACGCCGCCGGGCAGGGCCACACCTGGCGGCTCGAACTCCCCCCGGAGCCGGTGGCGGTGCGCGCGGACCGGGAGCGGCTCCAGCAGGTCCTGGTCAATCTGCTCGCCAACGCCCGTACGCACACCCCGCCGGGGACCGTCGTCACGGCCCGGGTCGAGCCGCGCGGGCCCGAGGTCGCCGTCGAGATCGAGGACAGCGGCCCCGGCATCCCACCCGACCTGCTGCCGCACGTCTTCGAACGGTTCGCGCGCGGGGACGCGTCCCGCTCCCGCAACGCCGGCTCCACCGGGCTCGGCCTCGCCATCGTGCAGGCCGTCGTCACCGCGCACGGCGGGCGGGTCGGGGTGCGAAGTGCGCCCGGGCACACGGTGTTCGAGGTCCGCCTCCCGGTACAGCACCCGCGAGTCGGCCCCTCGTACGGCGCCCTCCCGGCGCAGCACCCGCGACCCGGCTCCACACGCGGCGCCCTCCCGGCCCGGGCCTGCGACGGGGACCCCTCGAATCCGCCCCGCACCACCGCCCCGCACCTCACAGGCTGAGCACAGGCCGACCACACAGCCGTGACAGCGCGGCTCGCGAGGGTCGGCGCATGCCAACCGAACCCTCTGCCGCGACCGCGTCCCACACCGCGCCGCACGCCGCGTCCCACGCCGCGTCCCACGCCGCGTCCCACGCCGCGTCCCACGCCGCGTCGCGCGCGACGGTCCCGGCGCACCCGGCACACCCCGTGGCCCTCCCGGCCCGCCGGCACCTGCCGGTCCAGCCGGCCGGCACCCCCGTCCTCGACGTGACCATCCCCGTCCACAACGAGGAGCAGGACCTGGAGCGGTGTGTGCGGCGGCTGCACGAGCACCTCACGCGGACCTTCCCGTACGGCTTCCGGATCACGGTCGCGGACAACGCCAGCACCGACGCAACCCCCGTCATTTCCAAGAGACTTGAGCGGGAGATACCGGAGGTGCGGGCCTTCCGCCTGGAGGAGAAGGGGCGCGGGCGGGCGCTGCGGACGGTGTGGTCGGCGTCGGAGGCGCCGGTGCTCGCGTACATGGACGTGGACCTGTCCACCGACCTCAACGCGCTGCTCCCGCTGGTCGCGCCGCTCATCTCCGGCCACTCCGACCTCGCCATCGGCTCCCGCCTGGCGCGGTCCTCGCGGGTGGTGCGCGGCGCCAAGCGGGAGTTCATCTCGCGCACGTACAACCTGATCCTGCGCGGTTCGCTCGCGGCACGGTTCTCCGACGCCCAGTGCGGGTTCAAGGCGATCCGGCGCGATGTGGCGCAGCGGCTGCTGCCGATGGTCGAGGACACCGGGTGGTTCTTCGACACCGAGCTGCTGGTGCTCGCCGAGCGGGCCGGGCTGCGCATCCACGAGGTGCCGGTGGACTGGGTCGACGACCCGGCCAGCACCGTGCACATCGTCAGCACGGCGATGGACGACCTGAAGGGCGTGTGGCGGATCGGGCGGGCCCTTGCCGTCGGGGCGCTGCCGCTCGACCGGCTTGCCCGGCCGTTCGGCGACGACCCCCGGGACCGGCAGCTGAGCGGGGTGCCCGGCGGGCTCGCCCGGCAGCTCGTCGGGTTCTGTGTAATCGGTGCGCTCTCCACCCTCTTCTACCTCGCCCTGTACTCGCTCTCACGGACCGTCATGGGGCCCCAACCAGCCAACGGTGTCGCCCTGTTGGTGTCGGCCGTCGCCAACACGTCGGCCAACCGGCGGCTCACGTTCGGCGTGCGCGGCCGCGACCGGGCGGTGCGCCACCAGGCGCAGGGCCTGGTGGTGTTCGCCATCGGGCTTGCCCTGACCAGCGGCTCGCTCGCGGCGCTCGACGCCGCCAACGCCGACGCCGCGCACTCCACCGAGGTCGCCGTCCTGCTCGCGGCGAACCTCGCGGCCACGGTGCTGCGCTTCCTGCTGTTCCGCGCCTGGGTCTTCCCCGACCGCGCGGGCCCCGTACCCGTGAGCGACGACGCCCCGCACCACGTCGACACTCCGTACCAGGCCGACACTCCGTACCAGGCCGAAACCCCGCACCACGCCGAAACCCCGCACCACGCCGACCCGAAGGGCGACGCACGATGACCACGACCTCACCCCTGGCCGATCCGCGCGAGGGGGTCGCGGCTTCCGGCCCCCGGACCGCCCGGAACCGGCTGTGGCGCGGCCGCCCCGACGACCCGGCCTGGGCGCGGCCCGCGCTCCTCGCACTGCTCGCCGTCACCTGCGCCGCCTACCTGTGGAACCTCAGCGCCTCCGGGTATGCGAACTCCTTCTATTCGGCGGCCGTCCAGGCGGGCAGTCGGAGCTGGAAGGCGTTCTTCTTCGGCTCGCTCGACGCGGCCAACGCGATCACCGTCGACAAGCCCCCCGCCGCGCTGTGGCCGATGGCCCTGTCGGTACGCCTCTTCGGCCTCGGCTCCTGGCAGATCCTGCTGCCCCAGGTCCTGATGGGCGCGGGCACGGTCGCCGTCCTGTACGCGGCCGTGCGGCGCCGGTTCAGTCCGGCCGCGGGGCTGATCTCCGGGGCGGTGCTGGCCCTGACGCCGGTCGCGGCGCTGATGTTCCGCTTCAACAACCCGGACGCGCTGCTCGCGCTCCTGATGACGGTCACCGTGTACTGCGTGCTGCGCGCCCTGGAGGACGCCCGCACCAAGTGGCTGGTGTGGGCCGGGGTCGCGATCGGCTTCGCCTTCCTGACCAAGACCCTGCAGGCCTTCCTGATCCTGCCGCCGCTGGCGCTCCTGTACGCGGTGTGCGCGCCCACTTCGATCCGCCGACGGCTCGGCCAACTCGCCCTGGCCACTGGCGTGTTGATCGTTTCCGGCGGCTGGTGGGTGGCGGCCGTGGAGCTGTGGCCCAAGCCGTCGCGCCCGTACATCGGCGGCTCGCAGCACAACTCCTTCCTCGAACTCACCTTCGGCTACAACGGGCTCGGCCGGCTCAGCGGCGACGAGACCGGCAGCGTCGGCGGCGGGGGCGCGCGGCCCGGCGGCATGGAACTTCCGGCGGGCATGCGTGCCGGGGGCGGCGGTGGTGGCGGAGGCGGTGGCTGGGGTGCGACCGGCATCGGGCGCATGTTCAACTCCGAGGTCGGCAGCCAGATCTCCTGGCTGCTCCCGGCGGCCCTGCTCCTGCTGGTCGCGGGCCTCGTCGTCACCTGGCGGGCCAAGCGCACCGACACCGCGCGCGGCGCGTTCCTCGCCTGGGGCGGGGCGCTCCTCATGACCGCCGTGATCTTCAGCTTCATGGCGGGGATCTTCCACCAGTACTACACGGTGGCCCTGGCCCCCTACATCGCCGCCCTCGTCGGCATGGGCGTCACGGTCCTGTGGGAGGAGCGCTCGCGCATCGGCGCGGCGCTCGCGCTCGGGGCGACGGTGGCGGCCACCGCGATCTGGTCGTACGTCCTGCTCGGGCGCACCCCCGACTATCTGCCGTGGCTGCGCTGGGCCGTGCTGATCGGCGGCCTCGCGGCGGGCATCGGCCTCGGCCTCGCGGGCCGGCTGAACCGCGGGGCCGCGCTGGGTGTCGCCGGTCTTGGCCTCGTGGCCGCGCTGGCCGGTCCCACCGCGTACGCGGTGAGCACCCTCGGCACCGGGCACACCGGCTCGATCGTCACGGCGGGCCCCGCCGGGGCGAGCATGGGCGGGCCCGGTGGCGGTGGTGGCGGCGGACGCATGCGGTTCGGCGGCGGGCCGGGTGCGGGGCCCGGTGCGGGGCCTGGTGCGGGTCCCGGCGCCGGGCCGGGTGCCGGGCAGACCGGTGGTCAGGCCGGTGGCCAGACCGGTGGCCAAGCCGGTGGCCAGAACGGTGGATGGCCGGGCCGTGGGGCGGGCCAGGGTCAGGGCGCCGGTCAGGGTACGGGTCAGGGTGTCGGGCAGGGCCAGGGCTCACCCGGTGCGGGCGCCGGGGCCGGTGGGCGCGGCGGTACGGGGGGTGGCATGGGCGGCCTCCTGGACGGCGCCAAGGTGAGTGCCGAAGCGCAGGCGCTCCTGAAGGACGACGCGGGCCGGTACACCTGGGCCGCGGCCGCCATCGGTTCGCAGAACGCCGCGAGCTACCAACTCGCCACGCAGAAGCCCGTGATGGCGATCGGGGGGTTCAACGGCAGCGACCCGTCGCCGACCCTGGCCCAGTTCAAGAAGTACGTGGCCGAGGGGAAGATCCACTACTTCGTCTCCGGTGGGGGCGGGATGGTGGGTGGGGGTGGGAAGTCCGGCGGCAGTGCGATCAGTAGTTGGGTGGAGGGCTCCTTCAAGAAGGTGGCGGTCGGCACCGCCACCTTCTACGACCTGACCTCCCCCGCGAGCTGACCCGCCCCGGGCCCGGGGGGTTTGCCCACCCTCCCCGGCCCCGGGGGGTTTGCCCACCCTCCCCCAAGCTCTTAATGAGCAGGGGGGACCCCCATCCCGTTGCCCGGGGTTGGTTGGTCCCGGCTCCCTGGGGCTGCGCCCCAGACCCCGGGGGGTTTGCCCGCCCTCCCGCCCGTGCGGCGGGTTGGATGAGCTGAGCCCTGGGGCTGCGCCCCAGACCCCCTGAGGGGCTGCGCCCCTCGAACCCCCGCAAGGGGCTCCGCCCCCTGCACCCCCGTTCGCGCCTAAAGGGCGCTCGTCCTCAAACGCCGGACAGGCTGAAGGTGCCCCAGCACCGAGCCTTCCAGGGGCGCGAGGAACTGCGCGAGAAGCGACCACGGTGCGAGGCCGAAGACGGGGGTTGGGGGCGCGGGGAACTGCGCGACCAGCCACGCACGGTGCGAGGCCGAAAGCCGGTTGGGGGTGACCACGCGCGGTCGGTGGCCCACGCGGGCTGGGGGTGGCGGCGCGCGGTCGGTGGCCCGCGCGGGCGGGGGCTGAAGGCGGTCCCGGGGGCATCGTTCGGCTTGGTTGCCAACAATCCTGTTGCCGGAGCCAGTTGGGCCGTCCGGCCGTGGAGTCTGGAAAACCTCGTCAGGCGAGGTCCCCGTCCGGCACTCGCCCCGCGTCCGACCCCGTAATGGACTTTACGGCGTAGAAGAACAGCCCTACGGTGTACAACAGCACTAACGACATACACCGTATAAGAAGCGCTGTTCAGAGACCCGGGGGGCCACCATGACCGCAACCACAGCCGAGAAACCCACCGCACCCACCGGGCATCCGCAGCGCTGGCTGATCCTCGGCGTCATCTGCGTGGCCCAGCTCACGGTGCTGCTCGACAACACCGTCCTGAACGTCGCCATCCCCTCCCTCACCACCTCGCTCGGCGCCTCCACCGCCGACATCCAGTGGATGATCAACGCGTACTCGCTCGTCCAGTCCGGGCTGCTGCTCACCGCGGGCAGCGCGTCCGACCGCTACGGCCGCAAGAAGATGCTCGTGGCGGGACTCGCGCTCTTCGGCCTCGGTTCGCTGGCGGCGGGGCTCGCGCAGAACGCGGGCCAGCTCATCGCCGCCCGCGCGGGCATGGGCATCGGCGGAGCGCTCCTGATGACCACGACGCTCGCCGTCGTCGTGCAGATCTTCGACGCCGAGTCCCGGGTCAAGGCCATCGGCATCTGGGCCACCGTCAACTCGCTCGGCTTCGCCGCCGGACCGCTCATCGGCGGGGTCATGCTCGACCACTTCTGGTGGGGCGCGATCTTCCTGGTGAACATCCCGGTCGCGGTCCTCGGCCTGGTCGCCGTGGTCGCCCTCGTACCGGAGTCGAAGAACCCCCAGGGCGACCGGCCCGACCTGCTCGGGGCGCTGCTCTCCACGGTCGGTATGACCGGTGTCGTGTACGCGATCATCTCCGGGCCCGGCCACGGCTGGCTCTCCGGCCATGTGCTGACCTCGGCGGCCGTCGGCATCGTGTTCCTCGCGGCCTTCGTCCGCTGGGAACTGTCCATCGAACACCCCATGCTGGACATGCACTTCTTCCGCGACCAGCGGTTCGTCGGCGCGGTCGCGGGGGCGGTCCTGGTCGCCTTCGGCATGGGCGGATCACTGTTCCTGCTGACCCAGCACCTCCAATTCGTGCTCGGGTACGGGCCGTTGAACGCGGGTCTGCGTACCGCTCCGCTCGCGCTCAGCGTGATCGTGCTGAACATGACGGGCGTCGGCGCCAAGCTGGTCGCCAAGGTCGGCACCCCGCGCGCCATCGCCATCGGCATGACCGCGAACGCCGCCGGGCTCGCCTCGATCGCGCTGCTCGGCGGGCACAGCTACGGCGGCACGCTGCTCGGCCTGGTCGTGATGGGAGCCGGGATCGCGCTCTCCATGCCGGCCATGGCCAACGCCATCATGAGCGCGATCCCGCCGGAGAAGGCGGGCGTGGGCGCGGGAGTGAACGGCACGCTTGGCGAGTTCGGCAACGGGCTCGGCGTCGCGGTCCTCGGTGCGGTGCTCAACTCCCGGTTCGCCGCGCTCGTGCCGGTCGCCGCGGCCTCGCTGCCCGCGGCCCTCGCCGCCGCCCGCGACGACGCCGAACGGGGCCGGATCGCCGACGCGTTCGCCTCGGGCCTCGAAACCAGCCAGCTGGTCGGCGCGGTCGCGGTGCTCGCGGGCGGGCTGCTCGCGGCGGTCCTGCTGCACCGCGCGGAACGATCGGTGCCCGAGCCCGCCGGGGCGGAACCGGCGGCATAGCATCGTCGGGGGTGGGAGCCCCCGATTCCGGACATGACCTGATGGACATGACCTGATGGACACGACCTGCCTGATGGACATGACCTGATCGACATGGTCCGGTGGGCATGACCTGGTGCACATGAGCCGACGGGCCGGCCATCGGGCCGGTGGAATCGTGGAATCAAGGACCGAGGAGGGCAGCGATGGTGTCGGCGGCGGACCGTACGAAGGACGCGGCGCGTACCAGCGTGTGGCTCGGGAGCAAGGCGAGTCGCCGGGTGCGCCGTGCGGAGGCGCCCGAGGGCGCGCCCGTGCTCGACCGGGACCGGATCACCGCCGAGGCCGTACGCCTCCTCGACGCCGAGGGCGCCGTCAGGTTCTCCATGCGGCGCCTGGCGGCCGAGCTCGGCGTGACCGCGATGTCCCTGTACTGGTACGTCGACAACAAGGACGACCTCCTCGAACTCGCCCTCGACGCGGTGTTCGCGGAGATCGAACTGCCCGACATGGGCGACGAGTCGGCGGATTGGCGTGATCAGCTCCGCACGGTCGTGGTGGGGTACCGGGCGATCTTCGTCCGGCACTCCTGGGCTTCGGCGCTGATCGGCC
Source organism: Streptomyces xanthochromogenes (assembly GCF_014650455.1). GTDB lineage: Bacteria > Actinomycetota > Actinomycetes > Streptomycetales > Streptomycetaceae > Streptomyces > Streptomyces xanthochromogenes. The sequence continues at coordinate 267,074 of NZ_BMUZ01000010.1, forward strand.
GCTACCTCAACATCGGGCCGCACTCGATGGCCTTCTCGCGCACGGCCCAGCGCATCCTGGCCCGCACGGGGCTGCCCGCGCACGGGCAGATGGGCGGGCTCGCGGCGGTGTTCCAGTTCGTCTACGGCTTCGGCACGATCGAGGGCACGTTCGTGCAGCGGTGTGCGGATGCGGGGCGTACGCAGGACGAGTTCTTCGCGGAGGCGATGGGAGCATTGGCCTCCCAGCCGGAGTACCGGGCGCAGTTCGCCGATGCGTCGGAGCTGATGGCGGCGCGGGGCGGGGAGACGGTGCAGGACATGCGCCAGCGGGACTTCGACTTCGCGCTGACCCTGCTGATCGCGGGCATCGAGGCCCTGAGCACCCCCTGACCCCCATGACGGGCCGAGTCCCGTTACCAGGGCGGGCGTTCAGGCGCCGGGGCCCGGAGCGCGCGGCACTGCGTGAGCAGCCACGCACGGTGTGGGGCCGAACAGCGTGTGGAGAGTGGGGAGTTGGGGGCGCGGGGAACTGCGCGGACGGGCCGCACGGAGCCCCCCGGGTCCGCGGGGAACTGCGCGGACGGGCCGCACAGAGCCCCCGGACCCCTGGGCCGGGCCCCCGGTCAGGCGGTCGGCAGGGCTTCGCCCTGGACTGTCTGGATGTCCAGCTCGACCTTCAGCGTCGTGCCGATCGCCGAAATCCCCGCCTGCACCACCTGGTTGTAGTTCATCGCGAAGTCCTCGCGGCGCAGCTCCGCCGTCGCCCGGTAGGCGGCCCGCACCCCGCCCCACGGGTCGGGTCCCGTACCGAGGTACGACAGGTCGAGGTCGACCTCGCGGACCACCCCGTGCAGCGCCAGCTCTCCCCGTACCGTCCAGCGGTCGGGCCCGGCCGGGACCAGGTCCGTGCTGCGGTAGGTGATCTCCGGGAAGCGCTCGACGTCGAGGAAGTCCGCGGACTTCAGGTGACCGTCCCGCATGGCGTTCCCCGTGTCGATGGACGCCGCCCCGATGACCGCCTCGACCCGCGACTTCTCCAAGTCCTCCGCGATCTCGATGCGCCCGCCGAACTCCCCGAACCGCCCGTGCACACTGGAGATGCCCAGGTGCTGGGCGACCGCGCCGACCGACGAGTGCGCCGGGTCGATCGTCCAGGGGCCCGGCGGCGGCAGCTCGACCCCGCCCTGCCGGGCCAGCACCACCGTGCCGACCGAGGCCCGCCCGCTCGCCGTCACCAGCGCCGTGGAGGCGGCCGGGGCGTATCCCACGGCCGTCACGATCACCGTGTACGGGCCGGGCGCGAGAGCCACGTCCGCCGACACCGAGCCGTCCTCCGACGCCGAGGCGCGCAGCACCTGCGTGCCGGTCATGTCGGTCATCGTCACCACGGCGTGCGAAACGGCCCAGCCGTCGCGTGTCCGTACCTGTGCCCGCAGTCCCATCCCGTTTTCTCTCCTCTTCAAGTGCAGAAGCCTCTCAAGGTCAAAAGGCCGGGCCCCGGGGCGGGACGGCCGGCCGTCCCCTGCCCGCCGCCCCGTTCCCGGGGCCCATTTCCACGCCGGGCGCGCCCCGCCTCCGCTCGAAGCGAGGGCGCACCCGGGGGTCAACTACTCGCCCGGGTGGGCGAGTTCGATGTCGTGGCCGTCGACACCGCGGCCGGCCACGGTCAGCGAGCCGGCCACCGGCGGGTAGCCGGTCGCGATGACCGTGTACTCGCCGGAGTTCAGGTCGGCGAAGGCGTACGCGCCGTCGTCGCCCGTGGTGGCGTTGGCGACCACGTTGCCCGCCGCGTCGAGCAGCGTGACGCGGGCGTCGGCCAGCGGACGGCGGTCGCCGCCGCCGCGGATCGTGCCCTGGACCAGCGCGCCGGCCTGGAGGGCGGCCTCGACACGGGTCACGCCGTAGCCGGAGATCTCCACCGGCAGCGCCAGCGGGCGGAAGCCGTCCGCGTTGACCGCCACGGTCACCTGGCCCGGGACCAGCTCACCGAAGGTGAACTCGCCGGCCGCGCCGGACTTCCCGGTGGCCAGCAGATCGCCGCGCACATCGGTCACGATCACCATCGCGCCCTCGACCGGAGCCCCGGTCTCGGCGGCCTTCACCGCACCCGCGAGGCCGCTGGTGCCGGACAGGAGGATGTCGTAGGCGAGTGCCTCGACGCCCACCACGATGGTGGAGGCCTGCGGCTGGAAGCCGTCGGCGGCCGCGATCAGGACGTAGCTGCCGGCGCCCGGAGCGGCGAGCAGGTACCCGCCGTCGGGGCCCGCCACCGCGCGGCCGAGCTGGCTGCCGCCGAGCGAGATCAGCGTGACGGCGGCGGAGGCGACGGGCGCCCCCTCGGCCGCACGGACCGTGCCGCGGACCGGGATGCCGTCGAGGACGGGGGCGGTGAGCGTCTGGGCCACGGGGGCCTCGACTGCCGCCGCCTGGGCGGGAACCTGGGCGGGAGCCGGGGCGGCGGCGGGCGCCTGCTCGGACTCGGCGGCGCCTACCGCACGGGTGCGCAGCGGGATCTCCTTGATGAAGAGGGTGATCAGGAAGGCGAGCAGCGCGCACGGCGCCGCGTACAGGAACACATCGCCGACACCGTGTCCGTACGCGCTCTCGATGACGGTACGGATCGGGGCGGGCAGCACGCTGAGGTCCGGGATGGTGCCGGAGCCGCTGCTGGCCTTGGCTGCCGCGGCACCCTGCGGGCCGAGTGCGGTGAGGCCGTCGGTGACGTAGTGGCTGACCCGGTTGGCCATGACCGCGCCGAGCGCCGAGACGCCCACCGCACCACCGAGGGAGCGGAAGAAGACGACGACGGAGGAGGCCGAGCCGAGGTCGGCGGGGGAGACCTGGTTCTGCGTGCACAGGACCAGGTTCTGCATCATCATGCCGATGCCGAGGCCCATCAGCGCCATGTAGATGGCGAGGTGCCAGTACGGGGTGTCGTAGCGCATCGTGCCGAGCAGACCGAGGCCCGCCGTCACCAGGACGCCGCCGCTGACCAGCCACGCCTTCCACTTGCCCGTCTTGGTGATGACCTGGCCGGAGACGGTGGACGCGATGAAGAGTCCGCCGATCATCGGGATCGTCATGACACCGGACATCGTCGGCGTCTTGCCGCGCGCCAGCTGGAAGTACTGGGAGAAGAAGACCGTGCCGGCGAACATCGCGACACCCACGAAGAGCGAGGCGAGCGAGGCCAGGGTGATGGTGCGGTTGCGGAAGAGGCGCAGCGGGATGATCGGCTCGCTGGCCTTCGACTCGACGAGTACGAACAGCGCGCCCAGCAGGATCGAGCCGCCGACCATCGCGTAGGTCTGCCACGAGATCCAGTCGTACTTGTCGCCCGCGAAGGTCACCCAGACCAGGAGCAGCGAGACCGCGGCGCTGATCAGGAAGGCGCCGGTCCAGTCGACCTTGACGTCCCGCTTCACGACGGGGAGCTTCAGGGTCTTCTGGAGCACGATCAGCGCGATGACCGCGAACGGCACGCCGACGTAGAAGCACCAGCGCCAGCCGAGCCAGCTTGTGTCCGTGATCAGACCGCCGAGGAGCGGTCCGCCGACCGTCGCGACCGCGAACGTGGCGCCCAGGTAGCCGCTGTAACGGCCACGCTCACGCGGCGAGATCATGGCGGCCATGATGATCTGGGCGAGCGCGGAGAGACCGCCGACGCCGATGCCCTGGAACACGCGGCAGGCGATGAGCATGCCCGAGCTCTGGGACAGACCGGCCACGATCGAGCCGGACACGTAGATGACCAGGGCTATCTGGACCAGCAGCTTCTTGCTGAACAGGTCGGAGAGCTTGCCCCACAGCGGGGTGGTGGCGGTCATCGCGAGCAGCGAGGCCGTGACGACCCAGGTGTACGCGGACTGGCCGCCGCCCAGGTCGCTGATGATGTGCGGCAGGGCGTTGGAGACGATCGTCGAGGACAGGATGGCGACGAACATGCCGAGCAACAGCCCGGACAGCGCCTCCATGATCTGCCGGTGAGTCATCGGCGCGCCACTCTCGGACGGCGTGTGCCCTCCGTGCTTGGCGTGGCCGCCCCGCACACCGGCTGGTGTGGTCGTAGCCATGAAGTTCCTTGTCTTGTCTGTCTGTTGGGCGGGTGTACGGGTCGGTGCGCGAAGCGATGCGCGCATCGCGTGGTGCTGAGTGGTGCTAAGCGGGTGTACGGGTCGGTGGACGGGTCTCGGGGCCCCTGACGTGGGGTGCCCGGCAGTCTCCGAAGGAGTCGCGCAGGCGCGCCAGCATCGTGTTGAGCTGCCCGACCTCGTCGTCGGTCCAGTCCTTGAGGGTGTGCGCGAACATCTCCGTGGTGCGCAGGCCGAGATCGTCGATCATGGTCTGGCCCTCGGGGGTGAGCCGCAGGATGCGCGAGCGCTTGTCGGCGGGGTCGGCGGACCGCTCGATCCAGCCGCGCTGGGCGACGTGCGCGACATGACGGCTCGTCACCGACATGTCCACCGCGAGGAGTTCGGCGAGCCTGCTGATCCGCATCTCGCCGTGGCGCTCCAGGAGGGTCAGCACGGCGGCCGAGCCGGCGGGGCACTCGGGCGGCAGGATGCGCGCGAGCCCGCGCTTGACCGCGCCGATCGCACTGAGCTGCCGGGCCAGCTCCTCGTAGAGACTCTGTGCGGCCACTGGACACCTCCCGAAATCTTGTTGCTTCGGGCAACCATAAGATTGTTGGTTGCCGAAGGCAAACTAAATGGGGGTCTCCGCGGCAAAGGAAAAGCAAAGGATTCGCATATGAAAACCCAAGGTGCAGGTCGGGGGCTTGCGGACGCCCGTGCGGAGTGATCGGGAAGGGGTGGTGAGGGGGTGGTGACGGCGGCGCGGGCGTCCTGAGCGGAAGTGCGCCGGGCGACGCCGGAGCCGCCTCGCGGGCGCGTTCGCGCGGGGGCGGGGGTTGGGCCGGACCCCCATCTTCGCTAGGGTCCTGCCCCATGGCACACAACCCCCACGCACCCCAGGGTCCCGAGGGCAACCACGACCCGGCGGGCTCCACGCAGATGTTCCGCGCCTTCGTCGACGAGGGCGCGCCCCAGGGTCGCCGGCCGGCCGCCCCGGCGGCGACCGCCGCGGGTCCGCGGGTAGGCCTGATCGTCGGTGTCGTCGCCGTGATCGTGGTCCTGGCGGCAGTGGCCTGGCTGGCCCTGGGCTGAGACGCCGGCCGGCGGTGAGCGGCGAGGAGCCGGGGGCGGCGCCCCCGGAACCGACCCGCCCGGCCGGGCCGTAGCGGCCCCGCCCCCGGCCGCCCGGCCGGGTCTTGGGGGCCCTGCTTTCGCCCGGCACCCGGCCGCCCGGCCGGACGCCGGGCGCCCTGCCGTCGACCGGCACTTGGCCGCCCGGCCGGACCGTGAGGGGGGTGCTACCCCCAACTGGCCGTCACCGTCCGGGTTTCCACATGCATGCCAAGCGGCACCCGCCACGCGTCCACACACACCCCGTACGTCCGCGAGACCGCCGCTCCCGCGGCGATCGGCACCGGCAACGGCCGGCTCGACGTCATGGTCGCCCAGTCCACCCCGAGCAGCCCGATGATGTGCGTCGCGAACACGGCGCTGCCCGATTTCACCGCCGTCCCGCCCGTGTTCCGGAATTGCACGGTGACGTTCTCGCACCAGCGATGGTCCCCGGCCGCACGGCTTGGCGCCCCGACACTCAGCACCGCGGGTCCCGCGGGCGGGCTCGGCCTGCCCGGCGTACCGGGAGCCGAGGGCGTGCCGGAGGGGTCGGACGGGTGCGAAGGGCCGGTGGAACCGCCGGACGGGCCCGGCCCGCCCGGAGCGCCGGGATCGTCCCGGTTCCCCGCGGAGCCGCCCGAGGCCGAACTCTCCTGCCCCGCAGGGGTGTTGGGTGATCCCGCGCTCCCCGAACCGCCGCCGGGTCCGGGCGAAGTGCCGGGTGTTCCAGGGGTGCCGGACACGGAAGGCGTGGCGGACGTCCCGGAGGTGCCGGGGCTCCCGGGCGGTGCGGCCGGGCCCGAGCCGTCAAGGGGGACCAGCTCCACCTTGCCGCTCGGCGGCACCGCGTGGTCCGGCGCCGAGGGCCCGGTGCCCGCGGCGCCGACCGCCAGGTAGCCGTCCCGGCCGCCGTCTCCGGCGGCGAGGGTGCCGCCGAGGCCCAGGACCATCGCCGCCGATACGCCGATCAGCGCAGCACGTCGTCGCATCGCGCCAGTGTGTCTGACGGAGCGTCAATTAACCAGAGTGCGAAGAGAGTTCGCGACCGCGATGGCGCTCAGTCGGAGATCAGGCCCTCGCGGAGCTGGGCCAGCGTGCGGGTCAGCAGCCGCGAGACGTGCATCTGCGAGATGCCGACCTCCTCGCCGATCTGGGACTGCGTCATGTTCGCGAAGAACCGGAGCATGATGATCTGCCGTTCCCTGGGCGGGAGTTTGGCGAGCAGCGGCTTCAGCGACTCGCGGTACTCGACGCCTTCGAGGGCCGTGTCCTCGTAGCCGAGCCGGTCCGCGAGCGAACCCTCGCCGCCGTCGTCCTCGGTGGCGGGCGAGTCGAGCGAGGAGGCGGTGTAGGCATTGCCCACCGCGAGCCCGTCGACCACGTCCTCCTCGGACACGCCCAGAACCGCGGCGAGTTCGGGGACCGTCGGCGAGCGGTCGAGCTTCTGGGCGAGCTCGTCACTGGCCTTGGTGAGGGCGAGCCGCAGCTCCTGGAGGCGGCGCGGCACCCGCACCGACCAGGAGGTGTCACGGAAGAACCGCTTGATCTCGCCGACGACCGTGGGCATCGCGAACGTGGGGAATTCCACGCCCCGTTCGCAGTCGAAGCGGTCGATCGCCTTGATCAGACCGATCGTTCCGACCTGGACGATGTCCTCCATCGGCTCGTTGCGGCTGCGGAACCTGGCCGCCGCGTACCGCACGAGCGGCAGATTGAGCTCGATGAGGGTGTCGCGTACGTACGTACGCTCCGGGCTGTCGGTGTCCAGCGTGGCAAGGCGCAGGAAGAGGGAGCGGGACAGCGTGCGGGTGTCGATGGCTGCGGTGTTTGCGGCGTGTCGGTGCACGGTCGGTGCCGGTGCGCTCTTGGTGAGCGTGAGCACCTTCGAGCTGCCCTGTTCTGCGGACATGCCACCCCCTTGAGGTCGCGGACGGTCGCGTTGGGCCACGACCATCGGAGGAAGCAGCCTCCACCTGAATACCGGAGGAGGGGCTGCGGCAAACGCGGTTTCGGCAGAATGTCACATGTCGGCAACACGCTGTAGTGACATGTCGACAAGTGGGGCCCGCGTACATGCAGGAAACAGGGGGTGTGCGGTTTTTCGGCCGGAAATTTTTTACCGGCCCGATGCCTGGGCCCGGCTCACTCGAACCGGTTATGCCTCGATTCGATTTGCGGATCGAAGTCGGGCGAAACTCCTGGCCAGGAGCCTTGACACATGCATCTGCGACACTCCCAATTCCTGGCTGATCTGGGACTGCGTCAGATTGCTGTAATAGCGGAGCATCAAGATCCGCTGTTCGCGTTCGGGCAGCTGTACGAGTAGATGGCGGACCAGATCGCGGTGTTCGACGCCGGCGAGCGCGGGGTCCTCGTAGCCGAGCCGGTCCAGCAGCCCGGGCAGCCCGTCGCCCTCCTGGGCCGCCTCCAGGGAGGTCGCGTGGTACGAGCGGCCCGCCTCGATGCAGGCGAGCACCTCGTCCTCGCCGATCCGCAGCCGCTCGGCGATCTCGCCGGTGGTGGGGGAGCGGCCGTGCAGCGTGGTCAGGTCCTCGGTGGCGCCGTTCACCTGGACCCAGAGTTCGTGCAGGCGGCGCGGGACGTGCACGGTGCGCACGTTGTCGCGGAAGTAGCGCTTGATCTCGCCGACCACGGTGGGCATCGCGAACGTGGGGAACTGCACGCCCCGGTCCGGGTCGAAGCGGTCGATCGCGTTGATCAGACCGATGGTGCCGACCTGGACGACGTCCTCCATCGGTTCGTTGCGGCTGCGGAAGCGGGCCGCCGCGTAGCGCACCAGCGGCAGGTTGGCCTCGATCAGCGCCCCGCGCACCCGGCCGTGCTCCGGTGTGCCCGGCTCAAGGTGCTTGAGCTGGCCGAACAGCACCTGGGTGAGGGCGCGGGTGTCCGCGCCCCTGGTGGAGGTTCTGGCGGGGCCCCTGGGGCTCTCCGACGAGTCCTGGGCGGGCACTTCGGGGGCGTCCTGGGGCTCGTTCTGGGGCGGCACTTGAGGCGTAGTACTGGCCGGCACGGTCACGCCACCCCTTAGTCTTCGGTCAACTCATCCGTCAAAAGCGGTCATAGCATCACAAGACATGTCCACTGTGTGCAAGCACCGTATAACCACGTGTTGAGGGCAAGTTGGGGCAGATGGCCCTGTTCGGAGGCGCCCCGGGGGACGAAAAAGCCCCGCACCTCTCGGGTGCGGGGCCGGGCGCCGCGTACCGGAAGGGAGCCCGGAACGCGTGCGGGGTCAGAACGGGTAGTCGGCGATCACCCAGGTGGCGAACTCGCGCCACTGGCCGGCCGCCGCCTGGTGCGCGGGGTGCTCGACGTACCGCTTCAGCGCGTCCGCGTCGGCGACGGCGGAGTTGATCGCGAAGTCGTACGCGATCGGCCGGTCGGTGATGTTCCAGGCGCACTCCCAGAACTCGATCTCGGGAACGAGCCCGTCGAGCTCCTGGAAGGCCTTCACACCGGCGACCACGCGCTCGTCGTCGCGCTGCACGCCCTCGTTGAGCTTGAACAGGACCAGGTGGCGGATCATGCATCTCTCCTACGGATACGACGGGAACCGGCCCGGGCGCGGCCGAGGACTCGTCCACGGACGCGTCCGTGGACGCGACCGGCGACGCGGCCGGGGGCTCAGCGAATCAGGTTGGTCATGAACTCGCCGACGCCCTTGGCCGCGCTGGATATGCCCTCGAAGCCGGTCTGGACCATCCCTGCGGCCTGCACCGGCGAGGTGATGATCGTGTACAGCACGAAGACCACGGCGATGTAGAGCAGGACCTTCTTGATGTCCACTGTGCCAGCCCCTCCCCGGCGCCACCCCTGTGCGGTCGGGTGAGTCTAACCGCCCCCGGTCCCGTACTCACCAGGCCTTTAGGGACCTAGGACCTGACGATCGGGGCCCTTTGCCCGACGGTACGGACGTGACGGGAGAGCAGGATGGTTCCTGAGCCCACCACATCTGGCAGGAATGCGGTGGGTGAGGAACAGGACCTCACTGCGGGGTCCGCGCCGCGAGCTTCCCCCCTGACTGCGGCGCAGGGCTTGCAGGTTCTGTTCTCATCGGGGGGAGCGGCTTGTCCCCCCGATGCCGCTCCCCCCGTCCTATCGTCGAAGCCCCGGTCACTTCCCCGACCGGGGCTTCTTCGGTCCCTCCGCAGGTGACCGCCCGCGGAAGGGCCCGGCGCGGAGGGGCCGCCTCCGGCCAATGTCGGCCGCGGGGGAGCCACGGGGAGCGCCCGGGAGTAGGTTCAAAGGGCACTCGGGGACATCGATCACGATGCTGCTTTTGTGGGACGGCCGCCGCCCGGTCACGGTCGGGCGTGGCGGCGGCCGTCCGCGCGAGGAGGTGGGCTCCCCTCCGCACTCTCCTCGCGTCAACCGTCCTCGGCGGCGCCCGGAGGCCTGCGGGAGACTGGCCCCGGCTCGAAGCGCGCCGCGAGGACGAAGGGCCGGAGCCGCACTCTGCCGAGAGCGGCTCCGGCCGCCCCGTCGACGGGGCGGACAGTGAGCGCAGACCCGGGGGCAGGGGGCCGAGGGGCAGCCGCCCGAACCGGTCGTGCACGGTTCGAGGGCGTCCGCCCTTGCGTTCACTGGGCATCCTAGGCCGGGCCGAGGGCGGCGCAAGCGTGGGATTTCAGCCGGTGACCGGCTGTCGGAAGCGGCCGCCGTCGCTCAGCTCCGGGGCAGGGGCTGGGGGATCGTCGCGGTGTCGAAGGTGCCGTCGATGATCGCGGCGGCGAAGTCGGCCAGTCGCAGGTGATGGCTGCGCGCGTAGCCGCGGAAGGCGGAGAACGCCTCGTCCGGTGAGGTTCCCCAGCGCTCACAGAGGATGCCCTTGACCTGTTCCACCAGGATGCGGCTGTTGAGCGCGGTCTGGAGCTGGGTCTTCTCGATGTGGGACTGCTCCAGGGTGCGCTGCTGGAGGATGGTGATCGTGGCGACGCCGGCCAGGGCCTTGGCCAGGGCGATCTCGCTCTCGCCGAGGAGGTGGGGGGTCTTCTGGAAGAGGTTGAGCGCACCGATGTTGCGGTCGCGCAGCCGTAGCGGGATCGCGTGCGTGGCCACGTACCCGGTCTCGCGGGCCCGGGCCGCGAATCGGGGCCAACTCGCCGTCGCCCCACGGCTGTTGAGGTCGATGTTCGTCCGGGCGGTGCCGCTGCGGTAGCACTCCACGCACGGGCCCTGGTCGTGCTGGAGGGCGAACAGCTCCAGAAGCCGGGTGTGCTCGTCCGAGGCGGCCACCATCTGCAGTTCGCCGACCGCGTCGGCGAGCAGGATGCCCGCGGCGGACACGTCGAGGAGCTCGACGCACCGGGTCGACAGGCGCTGGAGCAGGTCCAGCACGTCGAAGTCGTCCGTCAGGGAGTCGGCGACCTCCATGAAGATCTCCGCCAGACGTTGTTCGCGGATCATGTCGATCATCCCTTTCGGCCGCCGAGCTCGGGCGGCCCGTCCCTATCGTCGTTGAACCGCAGCCGTCCGGCCACCACGTCCTCGGCTACGTCGCCGAGCGGCAGGTCCCGGGCGTAGGCGAACGCCCGCAGCCGCAGCAGGGCGTCGGCCAAGGAGACGTCCAGCTGCACGCTGACCATGCCGGTCGCCTGGTGCACCACCGCCCGGTGCAACTCCCGGGGCACTCCCGTGACCGACCCGGAAACGGCAGGTCCGTCCCCGCCCCCGTCGTGCTCCAGGAGCAGTCCGGTCAGTGCCGCGGCCAAGGCCAGGGCGTCGGCGTACCGCTGCTCCGGGACGGTGTCGTCGGCCCGGCCCGTCACGGCGGTGAGCACCCCGAGCCGGATCGCGCCGAGTCCCAGGGGGAAGCAGTACGCGCCGGCCACGCCGAGTCCGAGCGCCTCGGCCGGCAGACCGGGCCAGCGGTCGGCGCGTACCGCCGCCAGGTCCGGTACGACGACGGCCGTGCCGCTGTGCGCGGCGTCCAGAGTGGGGCCCGTGCCGAGCGTGAACTGCAGCTCCTCGAAGTCCGCCGCGATGCCGGGCGAGTGCCACAGCGGCTCCGGCTCCGCGTCCCGGCCCGCCCCGACGAGCAGCGATACGGCGACACCGTCGACCTGCAGCGCTCGCGCGCAGGCGGCAGCCAGGACACCGCCGTCACCGTGACGGAGCGACCGGAGCACGTCGGCCATGCCGTCGCTGATCACTGGGCTCCACCTGTCGGGCTCGAGGCGATCTGCCCACCGGCTCTCGCCTGGAAGCCTATCCACGCCCGTGGGACGCCGCCGTCGGCCGGAGCGGTCCGGCCGATACCCGTCCGTGCCGGCCCGGCGTCGGTGCCGGGCCCGGCCCACCGGCTCCGGGCACGTTCCGCGGAAGGGCGCCGGTGCGGGCATGAAGGGGGCGGTGGGCAAGTCGCGTGTGGCGTAGGGGCCTTGATGGTCCCCGGAGGGCTCCGGCAAGGGCGTGGTCGGGGCTCGGGGAGGTCGGAATGCCGGGCGCTCCGGCCGCCCGGCGTACCCGGTGGCCCTGCTCTTTTGGCGCAATCCGGTGGTTCCGGGCAACACGGCGACGACTCGGCGCCGGGGTCGCGGCCCGCGCCGGGGCGGAACAGCACGAAGGGCCCGGTTCGAAATGAACCGGGCCCTTCGTACTGCTGGCGGTAGCGGAGGGATTTGAACCCTCGGTGAGTTTCCCCACACTCGCTTTCGAGGCGAGCTCCTTCGGCCGCTCGGACACGCTACCGAGAGAGAGCTTAGCCCAAGGTGGGCCGTGGTTTGAAATCGGTTCGGCGAGAGCTGGGTCACCGTTGCCGGAAGAACGCCGTGAGCTGCGCCGAACACTCCTCTTCCAGCACGCCCGCGACCACTTCGGGGCGGTGGTTGAGGCGCTGGTCGCGGACCAGGTCCCACAGCGAACCGGCGGCGCCCGCCTTCTCGTCGCGGGCCCCGTACACGACCCGGTCGATGCGGGACTGGACGATCGCGCCCGCGCACATCACGCACGGCTCCAGGGTGACGACGAGCGTGCAGCCGGTCAGCCGCCACCCACCGGTCTCCCGGGCCGCGCGCCGGATGGCGAGGACCTCCGCGTGCGCGGTCGGATCGCCGGTCGCCTCGCGTTCGTTGTGCCCGGACGCCAGGAACGTGCCGTCCGGGGCCAGCACGACCGCGCCGACCGGCACATCGCCGGCCGATTCGGCCTGTGCGGCCCCGGCAAGGGCGGAGCGCATCGGCTCCGCCCACCGTTCGCGTACGGGGTCGTGCGGGTGGGGCACTAGCGGACGGCCTCCAGGACCTCGGCCGCGCCCAGCGCGTCCGCGATCGTCACGAGGGCGTCCCCGTCGAGCGCGAGCAGCCGGCCCTCGCTCACGCCGAGGTCGGCGAGGATCGCGCTCTCGCCGAGCGGCCCGGCCGGCACGGCGCCGTCCGACGGTTCGTCACCGTCCGGCCCGTCCACGGCCGTCGCCGCCTCGTCCTCGTAGCCGTCCTCCGTGCCGTCGAGGTCAAGGGTGTCCAGCTCGTCCTCCTCGTCGTCCTGGTCGTGGCCGAGCAGTTCGTCGGTGAGCATGGCCCCGTACGAGGAGCGGGCTGCGACGGCGGCGTTGGAGACGAAGACGCGCGGGTCCTCCTCGCCGTCGACGCGGACGACGCCGAACCAGGCGTCCTCCTGCTCGATGAAGACGAGCACCGTGTCGTCGGCCCCGTCGGCGGCTGCTTCACGGGCCAGGTCGGCCAGATCGGACAGCGTCTCCACATCGTCGAGCTCTGTGTCGCTCGCTTCCCACCCGTCTTCGGTGCGCGCGAGCAGTGCGGCGAAGTACACCGTGACTCTCCCACTGGTCATAGGCGTGCCGGTTGGGGGTCCCCCCGGCTGTGGCTTCATTCGGAATCGTGGCAGAAAACACCGCGGTTGCGAGAGTTCTTCCGCGGTTGCGTTTTTCCGGTCGCCCCGATCACGGCTTCCGACGCGTCATGATCGCGGGCTCCGGGCCACCCCGTCAGAGGCTCCCGATGGCCGTGAGCACGGGCTTCGGGGCGCCGGGTTCGCGGGTCACCAGCGGAAGGTTCGCATGCGCATGGCCTGGCGCATACGGGCCGCGCGGGCGCGCCGGGGCTGGACCCGGTCGCGCAACGCCTTCGCCTCGTGCAGTTCGCGCAGGAACTGGGCGCGCCGTCGCCGCCGGTCCGCATCGCTCTCCGGTTGTTGCGCTCGGTCGCGCTCGTCCGGCATTGGCTCACACCGCCCCGGGTCGGTTCGTGTCTTCCACCTTCCCCCCGTTCGGGCGCTTGACGCCAGCCTGAACCAACAGCAGGTGGGACGCGGGTCCCCTACGCCCCGGTTACTGTGGACGTCATGCGGATCCATGTCGTCGACCACCCTCTCGTGGCGCACAAGCTCACCACGCTGCGCGACAAGCGCACCGACTCCCCGACCTTTCGGCGGCTCGCCGACGAGCTGGTCACCCTGCTCGCCTACGAAGCCACCCGGGACGTGCGCACCGAGCAGGTGGACATCGAGACCCCGGTGACGCCGACGACGGGCGTGAAGCTCTCGTACCCGCGTCCCCTGGTGGTCCCGATCCTGCGGGCCGGTCTCGGCATGCTCGACGGCATGGTGCGCCTGCTGCCGACCGCCGAGGTGGGCTTCCTCGGCATGATCCGCAACGAGGAGACCCTGGAGGCCTCCACCTACGCGACGCGGATGCCCGAGGACCTCTCGGGCCGTCAGGTGTACGTCCTCGACCCCATGCTGGCGACCGGCGGCACGCTCGTCGCGGCGATCCGCGAGCTGATCAAGCGCGGCGCCGACGACGTCACGGCCGTGGTGCTGCTCGCCGCCCCCGAGGGCGTCGAGGTCATGGAGCGCGAGCTGGCGGGCACGCCGGTGACCGTGGTGACCGCCTCGGTCGACGAGCGCCTCAACGAGCACGGCTACATCGTGCCGGGCCTGGGCGACGCGGGCGACCGGATGTACGGCACCGTCGACTAGGGCTTGTCGAAGGTTTCTCAGCACTTCCCGGAGGGCGCGGGTGCGGGCTTGGCCAGGGCGGCCAGGGCCGTGTCCGCGTCCTTCGGCGTGTTCAGGTTCGCGAACGTGTTCCCCAGGATGAGGTCGACGTCCGGCGTGTCGCGCGTGTCGGTCTTCTGCGTGGTGCCCGCGAGCTGGGTGCCGAGTACGGAGAAGGGGCCGCGGGCCGCCGTCGGCGCGCCGAGCAGCACGCCGTTGTTGGCGACCTTCTTGTCGTACTCGGTGGGCGCGTTGCCGACCTTGCCGATCGCGAAGCCGCGCTTCTTCAGCTCGTCGGCGACCGACTTGGCGAGGCCGCCGCGCGGGGTCGCGTTGTAGACGTTGACGGTGATCTGCGCGGGCTTCGGCAGCGCCTGGGGCGCACCGGAGCCGGACGCGGCGGGCGCCGGGCAGTTCTTGGCGTGTGCGGCGGCCTTGGCCTTGCCGCCACCGCCGCCGAACACGTCGATGAGCTGGACTGTCCCCCAGCCGATCAGGCCGAGGGCCACGACCGCGCCGACCAGCGCGAGGACCAGCCGGCCGCGCTTGCGGGGACGTCGCATCCGCGGGTAGGCGTCACCCTTGATGCGGTACTTTCCGCCCATGCCGGGGGGAGTGAGCATGCTCATAGGCGCAGGGTAGTGCCGACCCGGGACGATGCCTACTAAATGATCAACCGCTGGCGCGCGTGTGCGCCCGTATGCGCCGCAAAAGGTCCGAAAGGCTCACCCGGCTGTCGGGTTCAGTCCATTTCGAGTACGCGCGCGTGCAGAACCTGGCGCTGCTGGAGCGCGGCGCGTACCGCACGGTGGAGCCCGTCCTCCAGGTAGAGGTCGCCCTGCCACTTCACGACGTGCGCGAAGAGGTCGCCGTAGAACGTGGAGTCCTCGGCGAGGAGGGTCTCGAGGTCGAGCTGGCCCTTGGTGGTCACGAGCTGATCGAGCCGGACCGGGCGCGGCGCGACATCCGCCCACTGCCGGGTGCTTTCCCGGCCGTGGTCGGGGTAGGGCCGCCCGCTTCCGATGCGCTTGAAGATCACACGGAAAGCCTACCGGGCGAGCGGCTCCGGGCGCAGCCATGGAGCCCGAGTGCAATCCTGGGCAAAACGCCAAAAACCCGACGCAGGGGGCTCGTCATGACCGACAGCGACCAGACGGCGGCCGCGCGCGAGCCCATCAGTGCCGCGGAGCCGGACGAAACCGGAGCGCGGAATCCCGCCCCCGCGCCCGCCGACGCGCCCGCGCCCCCCGTACCCGCCGATGCCGCCCCCGTCGAGCCTGCCGGGACCGCCCCCGCCGTGCCGCAGCCGGCCGCCGAGATCGCCGCCGGATACGGCTTCACGGGCCCCGCGATGGAACTGGGCGCGCTGCTGTGGGACGGCCAGTGCCTGCCGGACGCGCCCATCCGCATCCCCCTCTCCATGCTCAACCGGCACGGCCTGGTCGCCGGGGCCACCGGCACCGGCAAGACCAAGACCCTCCAGCTCATCGCCGAGCAGCTCTCCGCCAACGGAGTGCCGGTGTTCCTCGCGGACGTCAAGGGCGACGTCTCCGGCATCTCGGCCCCGGGCCAGTCGGGCGACAAGGTGGCCGAACGGGCCGCACAGGTCGGCCAGGAGTGGGAGGCGGCCGGATTCCCCTGCGAGTTCTACGGTCTCGGCGGCATCGGCCCCGGCATCCCGCTGCGCGCCACGGTCACCAGCTTCGGACCCGTACTCCTGTCGAAGGTGCTCCAGCTCAACCAGACCCAGGAGCAGTCGCTCGGCCTGATCTTCCACTACGCGGACACGAAGGGCCTGGAGCTCTACGACCTGAAGGACCTGAAGGCGGTCGTCGGCTTCCTGGTCTCGGACGTCGGCAAGGCCGAACTCAAGGGAATCGGCGGCCTGTCGTCCGTCACCGCCGGGGTGATCCTGCGGGCGATCACCGCGTTCGAACAGCAGGGTGCCGAGGCGTTCTTCGGGGAGCCGGAGTTCGACACGAGCGAGCTGCTCCGGCTCGCACCGGACGGCCGCGGCCTGGTGTCGGTGCTCGAACTGCCCGCCGTCCAGGACAAGCCCCACCTCTTCTCGACCTTCCTGATGTGGCTGCTCGCCGACCTCTTCCAGAAACTCCCCGAGGTCGGGGACGTGGACCGGCCCAAGCTCGTCTTCTTCTTCGACGAGGCGCACCTCCTGTTCAACGGCGCGTCCAAGGCGTTCCTGGAGTCGATCACGCAGACGGTCCGGCTGATCCGCTCCAAGGGCGTGGGCATCTTCTTCGTGACCCAGACCCCGAAGGACGTCCCCGCCGACGTCCTGGCCCAGCTCGGCAACCGCGTCCAGCACGCGCTGCGGGCCTTCACGCCGGACGACGCGAAGGCGTTGAAGGCGACGGTACGGACGTTCCCGCACTCCCCCTACGACCTCGAAGAGGTCCTGACCTCGCTCGGCACCGGCGAGGCGGTCATCACCGTGCTGAGCGAGAACGGCGCCCCCACCCCGGTCGCGGCGACCCGGCTGCGCGCCCCGCAGTCCCTGATGGCGCCCATCGACCCCGGCGCCCTCGACCAGGCCGTCAAGTCCTCGATCCTGTACGCCCGTTACGCCGAGCCGGTCGACCGCGAATCCGCCTTCGAGAAGCTGTCGGCGGCGGAGCGGGCGCGGGAGGAGGCGGCGGTGTCGGCGGCGCTCGACCCGTCCGCGGGCTCGGGCAAGCCGGCCGGCCGCGGGAAGAAGCAGGACGCCTCGCTGGCGGAGCAGGTGGTGAGCAGCGGCATCTTCCGCTCGCTGGCCCGGTCCGTGGGGACGCAGCTGGGCCGCGAGATCTCCCGCTCGATCTTCGGCACGCGCCGCAGGTAACGCGCGGGCCGGCCCCTGGGGGCTCCGCCGGACGCCGGCACGCGCCGCAGGTAACGCGCGGGCCGGCCCCTGGGGGCTCCGCCGGACGCCGTTCGCGCCTTGAGGGCGCTCGTCCGCGAACTCCCCCACGGCTTTTACGGCCCAGGGGAGACGCCCATGACGGGCCGAGGCTGCCTGGTGCGGGCCGGCGCCAAGGTCTTGAGGGGCGCGAGGAACTGCGTGAACGACCCCTACGGTCCGCAGCCGAACCAAAGGGCCCGGGGACGCAGCTTCCGGAAGCCCACCCACCCCCATTCCACCCCCGGAGGGTTGCGGGAAGGGGCGGGGAGGGGCAAGACCCCGGAGCCTGGGGCGGAACCCCAGGGGGTTGGCCCCGCCCCCCGAGCGCCCAACCGGGGCGGGGCTACTTCGCGGCCCGCGCCGCCGCCTTCGCCTCCTGCTTGTACGCCCGTACCTTCGCCAGCGACTCCGGCCCGGTGATGTCCGCGACCGAACGGAACGACCCGGCCTCCCCGTAGGGACCCGCCGCCTCCCGCCACCCCCGGGGCCGCACCCCGAGCTGCTTCCCCAGGAGCGCGAGGAAGATCCTCGCCTTCTGCTCGCCGAACCCCGGCAGCGCCTTCAGCCGCGAGAACAGCTCGGCCCCGGACGCCACTCCCGTCCACACCCCGGCCGCGTCACCCCCGTACTCCTCCACGAGGAACCCGCACAACTGCTGGATCCGCTTCGCCATGGACCCGGGGTAGCGGTGCACCGCCGGTTTCTCCTTGAGCAGCTCTGCGAAGGCCTCCGGGTCGTACGCCGCGATCGCCTCCGCGTCGAGGTCGTCGGCCCCCATCCGCCGGGCGATCGTGTACGGGCCCGAGAACGCCCATTCCATGGGCACCTGCTGGTCGAGCAGCATGCCGACGAGCGCGGCCAGCGGGCTGCGCCCGAGCAGCTCGTCGGCCTCGGGCTGCTGGGCGAGCCGAAGGGTTGTGTTCATGCCTCGATGATCGACGGCCGACGACCCCGGCGCACGCGGACACCCCCCGGGTCCCCGGGGGAACGCGGACCGACACTCCCCGCCCCGACATCCCCGCCCCGATACGGGGCGCGGCTCACGTGCCCGCACGTGTCCATCCCACATGTGCGCAGCCCCCATGTGCCCAAGCCCCTGTGCGCGGCCCACACAAGCCGCGCCCCCGCGCCCTTTTCGAGTCGACTCACGCTTTCGTATGACAGACGTACGGCACTCGAATGGCCGAGGCCGGGCCGGGTAGTTCCGACCGGACCATCACGTGCGTACCGGGTACGTGCGTAGCAGCCATGTGCGTACCAAGAGGGGCGACCGCAGTGAGCCAGCCTTTTGTCCTGCCGGATTTCTATCTGCCGTATCCGGCCCGGCTCAATCCCCACCTGGACTCCGCGCGGGAGCACTCCCGTACCTGGGCACGGGACATGGGCATGCTGGAGGGCTCCGGGATCTGGGACCTGGCGGACCTGGACGCGCACGACTACGCGCTGCTCTGTTCGTACACCCACCCCGACTGCGACGCCGAGCAGCTCGCCCTGGTGACGGACTGGTACGTGTGGGTCTTCTTCTTCGACGACCACTTCCTGGAGATGTTCAAGCGAACCCTGGACCGCAAGGGCGGCAAGGAATACCTCGACCGGCTGCCCGCCTTCATGCCCATGGACCTCGCCGACGGGTTCCCCGAGGCGACCAACCCGGTCGAGGCGGGCCTCGCCGACCTGTGGGCGCGCACGGTTCCGTCGATGACGAAGGAATGGCGCGAGCGCTTCGCGATCAGCACCCGCAACCTGCTCAACGAGTCGCTGTGGGAGCTCGCCAACATCAACGCGGGCCGGATCGCCAACCCCGTCGAGTACATCGAGATGCGCCGCAAGGTGGGCGGCGCGCCGTGGTCGGCCGGCCTCATCGAGTACGCCGCGAACGCCGAACTCCCCGCGTCCGTAGCCGGGTCGAGGCCGCTGCGGGTCCTCACCGACGCCTTCTCCGACGCCGTCCATCTGCGCAACGACCTGTTCTCCTACCAGCGCGAGGTCGAGGACGAGGGCGAACTCAGCAACGGCGTTCTGGTACTTGAGACCTTCCTCGGCTGCACGACACAGCAGGCCGCCGAGGCCGTCAACGACCTGCTGACCTCGCGGCTCCAGCAGTTCGAGAACACCGCGCTCACCGAAGTCCCGGCGCTGTGCCTGGAGAAGGGCCTCACACCCGACCAGTGCGCGGCGGTCGCGGCGTACGTCAAGGGCCTCCAGGACTGGCAGTCCGGCGGTCACGAGTGGCACATGCGCTCCAGCCGCTACATGAACGAGGGCGCCGCCCTCGGCCCCTCCTTGTCCGACGGAGTGCTCGGCACCTCGGCGCTCGACGTCTCCGCCCTGTTCGGCCGCCCCGCCGAGGCCCGGCACCGCAGCTTCACCCATGTGCCGCGGCAGAAGGTCGGCCCCTCGTTGCTGCCCGACTTCGATGTGCCGTACCCACTGACGATCAGTCCGCATGTGGACCACGCACGTGTGGAGTCGATGGCCTGGGCGGACCGTATGGGGCTGCTCGACGACATCTGGGACGCCGAGAAGCTGACGGGCTACGACTTCGCCCTCTGCTCGGCGGGGCTCGACCCGGACGCGACACCGGACGAACTCGCCCTCAGCGCAGAGTGGTTGACCTGGGGAACCTACGGTGACGACTACTACCCGCTGGTGTACGGCAGGCCGCGCAACCTGGCCGGGGCGCGGGCGGCCACCGAGCGGTTCTCCGCGTGCATGCCGGTCGACGTGCCCGCCGCGGGCGCCCTGGCCGCGGTGACCCCGATGGAGCGCGGCCTCGCCGACCTGTGGGCGCGCACCGCCGGGCCGATGTCCGTCGAGGCCCGCACGGCCTTCCGCCGGTCCGTCGACGTCATGCTGGAGAGCTGGCTCTGGGAGCTGCACAACCAGGGCCAGCACCGCATCCCCGACCCCGTCGACTACATCGAGATGCGCCGCTACACCTTCGGCTCCGACCTCACCATGAGCCTGTCGCGCCTGCGCCACGCGGGCCAACTGCCGCCCGGCCTCTACGAGAGCGGCCCGATCCGCAGCCTGGAGAACGCGGCCGCCGACTACTGCTGCCTGCTCAACGACGTCTTCTCGTACCAGAAGGAGATCGAGTACGAGGGCGAGGTGCACAACGGCGTCCTGGTCGTCCAGAACTTCTTCGACTGCGACTACCCCACGGCCCTGCGCATCGTGGACGACCTGATGCGCTCGCGGCTGCGCCAGTTCCAGCACGTCATCGACAACGAACTCCCGCTGCTGGTCGAGGACTTCGAGCTCGACCAGAGCGGACGGGAGACGCTCGGCGCCTACGTGGCCGAACTCCAGGACTGGATCGCGGGGATTTTGAACTGGCACGCCTCGGTACGCCGCTACGGGGCCGCCGACCTCCCGGGGAGCCTGCCCCATGGCAGCTCACCCCATACCGCGTCCCGAGGTGGTGTGGCCCCCGGGTGGATGCGGCCCAGCGGGGACGGGACCTCGGCGGACCGGGTCCGGCTGCCGGAGGCCTGGAAGGCGGCGGTCACTGCCACGGCGCCCCCGGCATCGACCCCCTCCGTGACCTCTGGTCCCTCCGCGACCTCGGTTTCCCCGGCGTCGACAGTGCCCTCGGCGACCCCTGTGACCCCTGTGCTCCCTGTGCCCTCGGTGCCGGCAGGGCTCCTGGTGCCCACGGTGGCCGTGCCGTCCCTGCCGGTGTCGGCCGAGTGGTCGCCCACCCTTCCGGCGCCCACAGTGGCGGGAGGCCATGCCTCGTGATCCTCTGATGTGCGGGGGCCACATCCCGGGGCCGGACCCGGCCACGAGGAGGCGCGCGCATGGGACACGACCACGGCGCGCCCTCGGCGGCATCCGGCACGCTCAGCGGCACGTACCGCAACCGGCTGCTGTGGACCATCGGCATCAGCGCGTCGATCACCCTGATCCAGGTGGTCGGCGCGCTGCTCTCCGGCAGCCTCGCGCTGCTCGCCGACGCCGCGCACAGCCTCACCGACGCGGTCGGCGTCTCCCTCGCACTCGGCGCGATCACGCTCGCCCAGCGGGCCCCGACCCCATGCCGCACCTTCGGCTTCTACCGGGTGGAGATCTTCTCGGCGGTCCTGAACGCCCTGCTGCTCGCCGCGATCTTCGTCTGGGTGCTGTACTCGGCGATCCGTCGCTTCAGCGAACCGGTCGAGGTCAAGGGCGGCCTCATGTTCGCGGTCGCGGTGGGCGGACTCGCCGCGAACCTGGTGGGCCTGTGGCTGCTGAAGGACGCGAAGGACAAGAGCCTCAACCTGCGCGGCGCGTATCTGGAAGTGCTCGGCGACGCGCTCGGCTCGGTGGCGGTGATCGTGGGCGGCCTGATCATCCTCTTCACGGGCTGGCAGGCCGCCGACCCGATCGCCTCCATCGTCATCGGTCTCCTGATCGTGCCGCGGACGTACGGGCTGCTGCGGGACGCCCTGCACGTGCTGATGGAAGCCGCCCCGAACGACGTGGACCTCGCCGAGGTCCGCCGCCACCTCCTCGAAGAGCCGGGTGTGGTCGACGTACATGACCTGCACGGTTGGACGGTGACGTCCGGCATGCCTGTGCTCACCGCACATGTGGTGGTGAAGGAGACCGCCCTGGAAGGTGGGTACGGGGAGCTGCTGACCCGGCTCCAGAGCTGTGTGGGGGACCACTTCGACGTGGCCCACTCCACGATCCAGCTGGAACCCGAGGGCCACACCGAGGCCGCGGACTCCCTGCACCGCTGACCGCCCCGCCGTGCGGTCACCGAGCGTGAGCAGCGCTCGGCGCGCGGGTTCGGGCGGGGCTGTCTAGCCTGTTCGGGGGGCTGCGCTTCCTGGAAGGGTGAGTCCATGAAGGGTGAGTCGAAGCTCGCTCGGCGGGCGATAGCGGCCGGTGCCGGAGCGGCCCTGGCCCTGGCCGGGCCCGCCACCGTCACCCGCGCCGACGGACCCGGGCCGGACCTGGGGCGGTTCTACGAGCAGAAGATCGGCTGGGAGCCGTGCGAGCCCACCGAGGGCCAGACCGGTGAACTCCTCGACTCCGTACGGGACATGGAGTGCAGCACCCTCAGCGTGCCGGTCGACTACGCGGACCCCGGCAAGGGCGCCATCGCGCTCGCCCTTGCCCGCATCAGGAGCGCGGCCCACGGCGACGAGCGCAAGGGGTCCGTCGTGTTCAACTTCGGCGGCCCCGGCGAATCCGGGGTGGACGGCCTTGCCGCCTTCCGGGACTTGGCGGCCGGCATCGACAAGCACTACGACCTGGTGAGCTTCGACCCGCGCGGGGTCGCCCGCAGCTCCCCCGTGCGCTGCGGCGGCGAGGACGAGGCGGGGCAGCTGGACGGCGAGGGCCAGGACGCGCCGGGTGCGGGGGCCGCCGCCGTGGCCGAGGCGCAGCGCGTCGCCCGGGCCTGCCACGCCAAGACCGGCCCGGTGCTCGACCACGTGGGCACCATCAACACCTCCCGCGACATGGATGTGTTGCGCGCGGTGCTCGGCGACAACAAGCTCAACTACCTGGGGATCTCGTACGGGACCCGGCTCGGTGCGGTCTACGCGAGCCAGTTCCCGAAGCGGACGGGCCGGATGGTCCTGGACGCGGTCGACACCCTGCGCGGCACCGCCGAACAGGACGCGCTCGCCCAGACCAGGGGGTTCCAGCAGGCCCTGGAGGCGTTCTTCGCCGGCTGCGCCCAGCAGAACTGCGAGCTCGGCACCAGCCCGCAGCAGGTCGCCGCGACCTTCGACCGGGCGGTCGCCAAGCTGGCCGGCGGGAAGACCGTGACCGGCTCCGACAACCAGGACTTCACCGGCGACGACCTGCACAGCGCCGTGCAGTCCGCCCTCTACAGCCAGGCCTCCTGGCCCACCCTGTCGGCCGGCATCGCCGCCCTCCTCGACGACGACCCGACAGTCCTCGCCGCGCTCAACCCGGGCGCGGGCACGGACGACGCGCCCGCGAGCAACTCCGACGAGGCGATGCTCGCGATCAACTGCGCGGACGACCCGGTGCGGCCGGCCGACCCGGCGAAGGCGTACGACTCGGTACAGCGCCAACTCACCGCGGAATCACCGTACTTCGGGCCCGGTTCGGCCGCGCGGGCGGTCGCCTGCGCGGGGTGGCCGGCCGGAACGGACTACATCCGCCGCATCGACCGTCCCGGCGCGCCCAAGATCCTGGTCGTGGGCGGCAAGGGCGACCCGGCGACGCCGTACCCATGGGCGCGGGACACGGCGCGACAGCTCGGGTCGGGTGTGCTGCTGACGTACGAGGGCGAGGGGCACGGGGCGTACGCCGCCTCGCAGTGCGTACGGGCCAAGGCGGACGCCTTCTTCGCGACCGGGACGGTGCCCCCGGAGGGAACCAGCTGTCCGGCGGAGGAGCCGGACGAGTAACCGTCCGGACCGGCGCGCCCGCCCACGGCCGGCCGCCGGAAATTCGCTGGGCCGGGGGCGGGGCGAATGGCACGATCGGTCACATATGGATACTCAGCACATGGTCCCCGAGCCCACGTCGTCCGACCCCATGTCTTCGGCGCCCACATCGCCTGAGCCCACGTCGTCCGACCCCGTGTCTTCGGGGTCCGTATCGCCCGAGCCCACCTCGCCCAGCGCCACGGACTGGCGTACCCGGCCCGAGACCGCGGCGGACGTCGCGGCGGTACGGGCCGTGAACCTGGCCGCGTTCCCCACCGCCTCCGAGGCGGACCTCGTCGACGCGCTGCGCGCCGACGAGGCGTGGATCCCCGGGCTCTCGATCGTGACGGTGGCCCCGGACGGCTCGGTCGCGGGCCACGCCCTGCTCACCCGGTGCCGGGTGGACGGCGCCCCGGCGCTGGCCCTCGCCCCGGTGGCGGTGACTCCGGAGCACCAGCGCACGGGCGCGGGTTCCGCCGCGGTGCGGGCGGCGCTCGGGGCCGCGCGGGAGCTGGGCGAGGACCTGGTCCTGGTGCTCGGCCACCCGGACTACTACCCGCGCTTCGGATTCGCCCGGGCCTCGGCCCTGGGCATCCGGGCCCCCTTCGAGGTGTCCGACGAGGCCCTGATGGCGCTCCGGCTGCGGCCCGAGAGAGCTTCGGCGCCGACGGGCGTGATCCAGTACGCGGCGCCGTTCGGCGTATAGGAACGGCCCCCACATGCGCTGCGGCGGGGCGCTGCGGCGGATGTGCGACGACGGATGTGCGACGACGGATGTGCGACGACGGCCGAGTCGCCCCGGGCCGAGTCGCAACTGCCGAGTCGCCCCGGCCGCCCGGTTACGGCCGCCGTGCCGTGCCGCCCGCCCGGAACTGGGAGTCCGCAGGGCGCCTCAAGGCCCCCAACACCCAGGCGGTGTAACAGTGTTCGGTCACCACATAGACCGGGGTCGGCCCGTCCCGGCACTCCACCACCTGCGATCCGGGTGCGGGCCGGGGCCCTGGATCGGTCCAGTACGGCGGGCGGACCCGGACCGCCGTGAGGGTGCGCGGCACGGGGCAGCGGGCGAGCCGGCCGAACGGGTCGGGAGTGGAGGCGAGCAGGCCCGGTGCGGCGACCAGATAGCCGAACCCCTCCTGGCTGTAAGGGACTTCACCGCGAATCGTGCCCGGGAAGCACTCCTCGACGAACGGGGCCAGCGGGGCCACCTTGATGGTGTCGGTGGTGCGGCGCCGACGGCGGTGCGTCACCCAGGCGGACCCGGCGAGGACCGGTACCGCCCCGACCGTCGTCAGCAGCACGGCGGTCGGCACCCCGCCGGTGACCCACGGCGTACCGAAGGCGAAACACGAGATCAGCAGCACCGAGGCGAGCGGCAGGGTAATCCGCCAGGGCTCCTGAGAGCCCGCCCCGGCGGACCCTGCGGACCCTGCGGACCCTGCGGACCCGGCGGACCCGGCAGATCCGGAGACCTCGATGGACCCGGCCGCCCCGGGGACCCCGGTGGCACGCCGTGCCGAGCAGTACGCGCCGCGCAGACAGGCCACGCCCACGGAGAACAGAAAGAGCGCGGCGGCCAGCGGCAGCCGGTAACCGCCGCGCGGGTCCGCCGTCGTGTACTGGCGCAGGCTCCGGTATTCGACGTATCTGATCTCCCCACGCCAGTACGTGAGTTGAAGCGCGACGCCGGGCCGGACCAGAGCGAAGACGGGGGTGCGGCCGTCCATCTTGATGCGGCGCGGGACCGCGGCGGCGGCCCGGCCCGGCCCGCGCGCGTGCGGGCTGGCCTTCAGCCGCCCGGGCAGCGCCACGGGCCCGTCCTGTGCGTGGCCGAGGCCCAGCCAGTAGTACGTGGAGCGGTGCTGGTGGTCGGCCGCGGTCGAGGTCACCGTGGCCGAGATGGTGTGTCTGCACTCCGTCGAGACCTCGGCGACCGGGCAGTCGCCCGCCGCCGTGAACGCGCGCTCGACGTCGAGTGCGTGGGGCACGGTGACCAGGAGCAGCCAGCCGGCGACGAGCCCGAGCACGATGCCGATCGCCGTGCGGCCGAGGGCGGGCGACCGGTGGCGGGCCGGGGCGGTGGGCGCGTTCATCGCTCGCCGCTTGGGGGCGCGTGCCCCGCGGAAGGGGATGACGGGATCATCATCCGGTCATCGTGAACCCATCCGACCCGAAGTTTCCTCCGTGGAAAGGTGGTTCAGACCATTGGGCCGTCGACTTGGGGCCCGACGGAATCGATCAAGCGGTGGTCGCCGCGCCGGCGCACCCCGGCGCGGATCGGCCCGCCGACCTGCGCGGGTTCACCCATAGGTGTGAGCCGGGCGAAACATGGGCCACTGGCATGTGCGCGTAGGCACTGCGTGCCGCGGGGGAGCGGCGGAGGGCGGGGCGTGGACGCGGTCCGGGCCGGCGGCAACAGACATCGTCGACACCCTGATGTTCCGGGGCGCCCGGTGCGAGAATTCGGTCCACACAAGCCAGCCGTCGACTATGTGCGGACCAACCCGGCACATGCGTTGCCACAGGTCCATCGAGGTCCATCGAGGTCCATCGAGGTGCATTCCCCACATGCACACCACCGTGGTACTCCCCGACTGCGTACGAGCCGCCATGAACGGGCATATGCCTATTCGGCGCTCCCGAGTGAAGGTGATGGGGCCATGTCCGCGGACATGAAGGTGCTACTGGTCGACGACCACGAGGACAACCTGTTCGCCATGGAGAGCATCCTCGCGCCGCTCGGCTACCCGCTGGAGCTCGCGACCAGCGGGGACGCCGCCCTCAAGGCCGCGCTGCACGGGGGGATAGCGGTCGCGGTCCTCGACGTCGTGATGCCCGGCGTGAGCGGCCTGGACGTCGCCCGCTACCTGAGCCGCCTCACCCAGACCCAGCTGATCCCCGTCATCCTGGTGACCGGGATGGGCCAGGACAGTGAACTGGCCGCCCAGGCACTGCACTTGGGCGTGGCCGACTACCTGATCAAGCCCCTTGACCCCTGGGCCTTACGGATCAAGGTCCAGTACCTCTACCGCGCCAGCCCCCTCCTCACGGCCGCCCCGCGGCAGCGCGGCCCCCGCAACCACCCTGCGGAACCGGCTCAACTCCCGGCACGGCGACGCCAGTTGCACCCACCGGAAACCGTCCGCGTCCCGCGCCGGCCGGACGAGCCCCCGCGCTGAGAAGGCCCCGCCCGGGTTCCCGGACGGGGCCTTCCTGTGCCGATCGGGCGGCTTAGGCCGCGGGAGCCGCGGCGGTGACGGTGTAGGCGCCCGGCAGATATCCCGGTGACCGGGTGCCGACCGTGTAGCCGGGCCCGCCCACCACGACGTCGTAGACGCCCGGTGCCACGTCCTGCGTGGTGAGCAGCACGGTGAGAGAGGTGCCGTCGGGGCTGACGGAGACGGCCCGGCTCATGCTGTACGGGCTCGCCGAGCTTCCGTTGGAGGCGAGTTGCACCGGGGTGCCGAGCGTCAGGTCGGTGCCGTGCAGCACCACCTGCTGCGTCCCGGCCGGGCCGCTCGCCGGGCTCACGGAGGACACGTCGGGCGCCTTGGGGTAGCTGGAACAGCCCTGCTGGCAGACCCCCTGCATCGTGTACTCGACCGGGGTGGACGCCGATCCCGCGCTCACCACCATCACGTACTCGCCCGCTTCGGCGGAGGAGCCGGTCAGGCAGTCGAAGCTGAAGTCACCGACGTTGTTGCCGAAGCACTGGTACGCGTAGTCGGTGCCGGTTCCGCCGAAGCGGGTGTTGCTCAGGAGGCTCACCGACGGCGTGCCGGTGGTGCTGTTGTCGGCGCCGTAGACGGAGAACCGCTGCGAGGGCTTCATGGTGACGACGGCGCAGTACGCCGTCGCCGACTCGGTGAAGACGCCGCCGCGCACGGAGAACCCGTCGGGCGAGACCGAATTGGCCGTACACTCCGGCGCCCAGCCCGCCGCCGTACCGATGCGCCAGGTGTCGAGATGCGCGTCGATGGGCGCATCGGTGTATCCGAGAGCCGTGGCGAAGACGACGTAGGACGTCGACCCGGTGGCGCGGCAGGAAGAGCCGCTCTGCGTCATGCACACGATCGTGCCGGAGGCGTCGGCCACACCCAGCTCGGCGCCCGTGCCCCAGGCGGCGGTCGGAGTGCGCACGCCGAACCAGAACTTGTCCGTCGACGCTCCCTCGACGCGCACGCATCCGCTGTCCAGCGCCGAGCCGAAGGTCAACCCGGTGGACGTGCCGCCGACGGCGAGCGACTGGGGGGCGGCGCACGTGGCCGTCGGGGAGATGTCCCGCCGGACCAGGTGGTACGTGTCGGGGCCGCCGGTGCCGACCAGCGCCGCCGTGTAGGCCACCCCGGGCCGGAACGCACAGGTGGTCGTGGAGCTGACGCTCGTCCCGCACACCGCGTTGCCCGCGCCGTCGTACACCCGCACCGAGGCGTTGACCCGGTTCGCCGTGTTCGTGTAGTCGAACATCTCGGCGGCGGAGTGGTCGCCGACGCCAATGGCCAGGCACGACGTCCGGTGCTCCGCCGTGAGCGCCACTTCGGTGCCCGGTGAACGGCCGAACGGCGTCTGCGCCCAGGTGGTGCAGCCGGTGGCGTCGCCGGTGCGGTGGATCGTGACCCGGTACGCGCCCTTGGCGGGCCCGGCCAGCACCGCGTGGAAGGGCGCGGTTCCGGTCAGCCGGCAGACGCCGAAGTCGTAGTCGGAGCCGCACTGTTGGACGCCCTTGGCGTCGAAGACGGTCACATCGGGGTCCGCGCCGTCGGCGGGCGGGCTGTCGACCAGGTAGAGGCCTTCCCCGGTGGCCGTCGCGAGAGTGCGGCAGAGCTGCTGGCCGGCGCCCTTGAAGGTGCCCGTCGCGGGCCCCGAGGCGAAGCCGTCGTCGCGCGCGGCGGTGCAGCCCTTCGTCTGGTCCGTGGCGTGGAAGGCGATGCCGAAGGCGTCCGAGGCGTCGCCTGCGTCGCGCGCCCAGACGTAGTCGCCGGCCTCCAGGGTGCAGGGCTCGGTCGGGGTGGCGGGGCACACCGTCGTGCCGTCGGGCCGGTAGAGCCTGCCGGAGACGGCGGAGGCGGTGCCGACCGGCGAGAACAGGTACGGCCCGGTGGCGGGCACGCGCAGGGTGCGGCAGCGCGTCGTCGAACCCGTGCCGGGAACCGTGCCGTACGCCTGCGGCTGTACGACGGGGCAGCCGGCCGGCTTGGACAGGCGAGCGGTGGTGAGGCCGTAGGTGACGCCCGTGGCGTACGGCTGGTTCAGCTGCACACGGAACGGGGCGGTGCCCTTCAGCGCGCAGTCGATGTCGGCACTGCCCGTCTGACGGGTGGAGCAGACCTGCGCCCCGGTGCTGTCGTAGACCGTCGTGGTCACCTGTCCCGTGGATACATGGGCGCGCAGCACGTCCCCGTCGGCCATGGGCAGGATGTAGCAGCGGCCCGCCGAGCCCGCGGCGAGGGTGCCGTCGAAGGTCTTCGGCGCCGCGAGCGAGGTGTTGGCGGCGGCCACCTTGGTGCAGGAGGTGCCGGAGAGCAGCGTGGTGTACGCGACGGAGAAGCCGCCGCTGCCGAAGACGTCGGTGAACGACAGGGTGTACGTGCCGGCCGTCGCCGTCCGGCACCGCGCCGGTCCGTATCCGTCGGGCTGCTCGCAGGAGGCCGCGGAGCCGTCCGGGGCGGTCAGCTTCGGGTGCTCGGCCTGGTTGTCGGTGGAGACGACCTGGACCAGGACCACGTCGTTCGGCCGCGCCAGGGCGACCGTGAAGCTCGCGCCCTGCGCCGGCCACTGCGCGCAGGTGTACACGGTGTCCGGTGCGAGCGCTCCGGAGCAGACGTCCGGCGTACCGCTCCGGCCGATCTGCCGTGCGGCGGCCGCGTGCTGCTGCCCGGCCGTGTCCTTCTGTGGCGTGTCCTTCTGTGGCGTGGCGCCGGGCCGGACGCCCTTGCCCGTCGCCGCCTCGGAGGCCGGACGCGCCTCGGAACGGTCCTGCGCGGCCGGGGCCTTCCCGCTCGACGCGGCCGACACCGGGCTCGCGGCCGGCACGGGAACGGCGGCCGGCATGGGAACGGCGGCCGCCGCCGCGGTGCCGGTCTGTCCGGCGAGCGAGGCGACGACGGCGACGATCAGAGCCACGGACGAGACGACGCCCGAAGCCACGGGTCTCTTTCTCTGCCGCTCGTAGCGGCTGCGCAGTTGCACCATGTGGTCCCCCCCCTGGGAACGAAGAACTCACCCCTGTTGTGCACAGGAGTGCCGATCGGGCGGAGTGTAACGAGGGCGTCGGACAGCCGTTCGACCTTTTTCCGGCCCGCCCCCAGGGCCGGCGGCGCGGCCGCCCCGGACATGGCCGCCCCGGACACGGAGGAGCCGGAACACGGAGGAGCCGGAACACGGAGGAGCCGGAACACGGAGGGGGTCGGGAAGTTGGGAGAGCCGGAACACGGAGGAGGCCGGGAAACAGGAAGGCCGGGATCTGGGGTGAGCACCTGGGCCCGGAGAAGGCCCGACCATGGGGATGCCCCGGACACGGAGAAGGCCCCGGCCGGTTTCCCGGTCGGGGCCTTCAACATCGTGCCCGGTGAGGCACTGGCGGAGGATACGAGATTCGAACTCGTGAGGGGTTGCCCCCAACACGCTTTCCAAGCGTGCGCCCTAGGCCACTAGGCGAATCCTCCGCGGCAAACAATACAAGACGTTGAGGGGTGCTCGCGAACTCGTTCCCACCTCGGGGATCAGGTACCCTGTGCGGAGCCCCTCACGTGGCGCTATCTGACTGAACTCCCCCAGGGCCGGAAGGCAGCAAGGGTAGGTCGGCTCTGGCGGGTGCGTGGGGGGCGCCTTATTTTGTGCGGCGCGGGATGCCCGTTCCCCTTGCGGGCGGGGCCGGTTCGGCCGGGGGGCCCGGGACGGGCCGTCGTCGGCGGGCCCGGTTGTCAGTGGGCCCCGATAACCTCGTATGCGTGTCGTCCCTTGCGCTGTACCGCCGCTACCGCCCCGAGTCGTTCGCCGAGGTCATCGGGCAGGAGCATGTCACTGACCCGCTGCAGCAGGCGCTGCGGAACAACCGGGTCAATCACGCGTACCTGTTCAGCGGGCCGCGGGGCTGTGGCAAGACGACCAGTGCTCGCATCCTGGCCCGCTGTCTGAACTGTGAGCAGGGGCCGACGCCCACCCCGTGCGGGGAGTGCCAGTCCTGCCGGGACCTCGCGCGCAACGGGCCGGGTTCCATCGACGTGATCGAGATCGACGCGGCTTCGCACGGTGGTGTCGACGACGCCCGTGAGCTGCGCGAGAAGGCCTTCTTCGGCCCCGCCTCCAGCCGCTACAAGATCTACATCATCGACGAGGCCCACATGGTGACCTCGGCCGGCTTCAACGCCCTGCTGAAGGTCGTCGAGGAGCCGCCGGAGCACCTCAAGTTCATCTTCGCCACCACCGAGCCCGAGAAGGTCATCGGGACGATCCGCTCGCGTACGCACCACTATCCGTTCCGGCTCGTGCCGCCCGGCACCCTGCGGGACTACCTCGGCGAGGTCTGCGGGCGCGAGGGCATTCCCATCGAGGACGGGGTGCTGCCGCTCGTCGTGCGCGCCGGCGCCGGATCCGTGCGTGACTCGATGTCCGTCATGGACCAGCTGCTCGCCGGCGCCGCCGACGACGGTGTGACGTACGCCATGGCCACCGCCCTGCTCGGCTACACCGACACCTCACTGCTCGACTCCGTGGTCGACGCCTTCGCGTCGGGCGACGGCGCCGCCGCCTTCGAGATCGTCGAGCGGGTCATCGAGGGCGGCAACGACCCGCGCCGCTTCGTCGCCGACCTCCTTGAGCGGCTGCGGGACCTGGTGATCCTCGCGGCCGTTCCGGACGCGGGCGAGAAGGGGCTCATCGACGCCCCGGCCGATGTCGTGGAGCGGATGCAGGCGCAGGCCTCCGTGTTCGGCGCGGCCGAGCTGAGCCGGGCCGCCGACCTCGTCAACGCCGGGCTCACCGAGATGCGCGGGGCCACCTCGCCCCGGCTCCAGCTCGAACTGATCTGTGCCCGGGTGCTGCTGCCCGCCGCGTACGACGACGAGCGCTCGCTGCAGGCCCGCCTCGACCGTCTGGAGCGCGGGGTCAACTTCCAGACGGCGCCCGCCGGTGCGCCCGCCATGGGGTACGTGCCTGGGCCCGAGGCGCATGCGCCGATGCAGGGCGGTCCCGGTGGGCCCGAGGGGGCTCGGGCCGCGGTGCGGGGTGCGGGGGCCGGGGGGCCGGGGCCGATGGGCGGGCCCGCCCCGTCGCAGCCGCCCGCCCCGTCGCAGCCCGCCGCCCCGATGCCGCAGGCGCCCGCACCGCAGCCCGCTCAGCCGCAGCCCGCTCAGCCGCAGCCCGCCCAGGCCGAGCCCCGGCCCGTACAGCAGGCGCCCGCCGCTCAGCCGCAGCCCGCCCAGCCCGCCGAGGCGAGCCCCGCCGGGGCCTGGCCCTCGGCCGCCGCGCCCGGGCAGAGCGGTGGCCAGCGCCCGGGTGCCTGGCCCGGAGCCTCCGCCGCCGCCCCCTCTGCGGGTGCCTGGCCCACGGCCGCCCCCGCGCCGGCCGCACCGGAGCCCGCTCCGGTCGCGCAGGCCGCCGCCCCGGCCCCCGGCGGCCAGGGCAACGCCATGCAGGTGCGCAACATGTGGCCGGACATTCTGGAGGCCGTCAAGAACAAGCGGCGCTTCACCTGGATTCTGCTCAGTCAGAACGCGCAGGTGGCCGGCTTCGACGGCACCACCGTGCAGCTCGGCTTCATCAACGCCGGGGCCCGGGACAATTTCGCGAGCAGCGGCAGCGAGGACGTGCTGCGCAGTGTGCTCTCCGAGCGGTTCGGGGTGCAGTGGAAGGTCGAGGCGATCATCGACCCGTCGGGCGGCACCCAGCCCCCGCCCGCCGCGGGCAACTTCGGCGGCGCCGCCACCCCCCGGCCCCCCGCCCCGCCCGTCCAGCAGCCGCAACAGAGCCAGCAGCCTCAGCAGAGCCAGCAGTACCAGCCGCCGCAGGCGCCCTCACCGGCACCCCGGCCCGTATCTACGGCCCCGGCCTCGCCCGCACCCCAGTCGCCGCGGCCGCCGCAGGCCAGTGCTCCCGTACGCCAGGAGGAGCCCCCGCCGCCGCCGGTGCGGCTGGAGGACGACGTTCCGGAGGACGACGATCCGGACCTGGTGGACAACGCGCTGTCCGGCCACGACCTGATCGTGCGCGAGCTCGGGGCGACGGTGGTGGAGGAATATACGAACGAGGGCTGAGCGTCCGCCTGGTGACCCGCACAAGGATCACGCCCTCCCGGCGGCTAGGCTGGCCGGCGTGAAGGTCCTTGTCATCGGCGGCGGTGCCCGCGAGCACGCCCTGTGCCGTTCCCTGTCCCTCGACCCCGACGTGACGGCGCTGCACTGCGCCCCCGGCAACGCCGGGATCGCGGAGGTCGCCGAACTCCACCCCGTGGACCAGACGGACGGGGACGCGGTCGCCCGCCTCGCCGTCGAGCTGGGCAGCGAGCTGGTCGTGGTCGGGCCCGAGGCCCCCCTCGTCGCCGGCGTCGCCGACGCCGTGCGGGATGCGGGCATCCCCTGCTTCGGCCCCTCGAAGGAGGCCGCGCAGCTGGAGGGCTCCAAGGCCTTCGCCAAGGACGTGATGGCGGCGGCGAGCGTGCCCACCGCCCGCTCCTACGTGTGCACCACTCCCGAGGAGATCGACGAGGCGCTGGACGCCTTCGGGGCTCCGTACGTGGTGAAGGACGACGGTCTCGCGGCAGGCAAGGGCGTCGTCGTCACCGACGACCTCGCCGCGGCCCGTGAGCACGCGCTCGCCTGTGAGCGCGTCGTCATCGAGGAGTTCCTCGACGGCCCCGAGGTCTCCCTCTTCGCGATCACCGACGGCGTCACCGTCCTGCCGCTCCAGCCCGCGCAGGACTTCAAGCGCGCGCTCGACGGCGACGAGGGTCCCAACACCGGTGGCATGGGCGCCTATTCGCCGCTTCCGTGGGCCGACCCGAAGCTCGTCGGCGAGGTCATGGAGAGCGTGCTCCAGCCGACCGTCGACGAACTGCGCCGCCGCGGCACGCCGTTCTCCGGACTGCTGTACGCGGGCCTCGCGATCACCTCGCGGGGCGTGCGGGTCATCGAGTTCAACGCGCGCTTCGGCGACCCCGAGACCCAGGTCGTCCTCGCCCGCCTCCAGACCCCGCTCGCGGGCGTCCTGTTCCACGCGGCCAACGGCACCCTGGACGTACAGGCCCCGCTGGCCTGGCGCGACGACGCCGCCGTCACCGTGGTCATCGCCTCGCACAACTACCCCGCGACGCCCCGCACCGGGGACCCGATCGACGGTCTGGCCGAGGTCGCGGCCGAGGACGGGCCGACGGCGTACGTCCTGCACGCCGGGACCAGGCTCGACGGCGACGCGGTCGTCAGCGCGGGCGGCCGGGTCCTCTCGGTCACCGCGACCGGCCAGGACCTGACGCAGGCCCGCGAGCGGGCGTACACGGCGGTCGGCCGCATCCGCCTCGACGGCTCGCAGCACCGCACGGACATCGCCCGCGCGGCGGCCGAGGGCCAGGCCTGACGGACGCGGCCGACGCCCCGCGGCGCCCTTCACGCTCCGGTGGGCCCGGGCGCCCTCACCCTCCAGCGGGACCGGGGCGCCCCGCACCCATGGGCCCCGCTCACGCATGGGCCCCGCTCACGCATGGGCCCCGCTCACCCGTGGGCCCCGCTCACGCATGGGCCCCGCTCACCCGTGGGCCCCGCTCACCCGTGGGCCCCGCTCACCCGTGGGCCCCGCTCACCCGTGGGCCCCGCTCACCCGTGGGCCCCGCTCACTCATGGGCCCCGGGCGCCCCTCGCCCCTCCCGCGGCCGACGGCCCCCGGGCGCGTTCGCCTCACCCTCCGCCCCCCGTGTCCGCCCCCGTACTCCCACACCGGCCCGTCCCGGAACACTCACACCTTTACCCAAAGCCATTCCATCGAGTGACGGTCCCCCTATCGGGATGACTCCTGCCGGGGCCCCAACTAGGGTGCGGCGAAGGCGTTGCGGCACTTGGCCCACCGGCATTGCGATGTCAGTGGGCGGTGCCACAGTGGGGGAGTGAGCAAAGCCGTCGCAGGGCAGAGGGGGTGAAGTCCGGCCGTGTCCGATACCGGAATGGGTGCAGAGGCGGGCGCGCAGCACGCGCGTTCGCGGGCTCTCGCCGTGCTGCGGGTCCGTAGCAGGGCGCTGGCCGTGGCCCTGCTGCCGGCGGCAGTCGCCGTCGTGTTGATCGTCGCCGCCGCGCAGGGCCGTATCGAAGGCGGTGGCTGGAGCGCCGTGCGCTGGTCGGTCACCGCCGCTGCGTTGCTCGTGCTGCTGCTCGCGGCCGTCGTCGGGGCCGTGATCGTCCGGGCCAGGCCGGCCCTGTCCCCGACGGTGGACCTCGCCGAGTCGTCCGCCCCCGACCTGTACCGCCTGGTCAGGGACTTGGCGGAGCGCCTCGACGTGCCGCCGCCCTCGGCGATAGCCCTGACTCCGGACTGCGACAGCTGGCTGGAGGACCGCACACATCCGGCGCACGCCGGGCGGGGAGCGATGCCCGCTCGCTTCATACGCGGCGCCGATGCGGGTGCCCCGCGCGCCCGGCGGGTGCCGGTCGCGCCGGTCCTGGTCATCGGCTCGCCCTTCATGTGGTGGATGCGCGTCGGCGAGCTCCGCGCCATCCTCGCCCCGGTCGTCGCCGGTACGGGCCCCTCCGCGCACCCGGACATAGCGGCCGCCCGCCGGTTCGTAAGGGGTCTGGACGCGGCGGTGGGTCTCGGTGCCCGGCCCGGGCTCGACCCGGTGCGCCGCCTCGCCCTCGGCTTCGTCGGCTCGGTCGCCCGGCAGCTCCTGCGGGGCTGCCGGGTGCACGCCGCCGAGATGGAGCGCGGGGTCGCGGTCGCCGCGTCCGAGCGTGCCCAGACGGTGGACTACGGGGTGCGCATCGTCGCCCAGGAGCAGGTCGGGCTCGCCTACGCGGGCTGGGACCGGCTGCTGACCCGGGTCGCGCTGCCCGCCTGGCGGATGGGCCGCTGGCCCTCTCGGCTCGACGCGGGCGTGGTCTCCGCGCTCACCGAGCTGTCCCGGCGCGACCGGCTGGCCGAGGGGTTCACTTCGCGGCTCGGCGAGCGTCCGGCCTGCGACCTCCTGGAGGAGCCCGGCGCCGCCGACGAGGCGACCTCGCTGCTCGCCGCCCGGCTGTTCCACGGCGGCCCCGCCGAGCCGGGCCCCGACTGGGCGCCGGTCGACTGGGCCGCGTATCCGGAGGAGGTCGTGGACCGCAAGTGGCGCACCGAGGCCGCCCGGCTGCACCGGGTCCTGGACGCGCTGGACGAGCGGCGCGACGCGGAGTCCGCGGTGCCCACCCTGGCCCGTGTCATCGGCCACCTCGCGGGGACGGACGGCGAGGCCGCCGACCGTCTGGCCGCCCGGATCGCGGCCGAGGTGGCCGGCGAGGAGGCGGCGTCCGCCCCGCCCGCGCCCGGCCCCGAGGCCTGGGGCGTCGACGCGGTGCCGCTCCTCCCGCTCCAGCCGCCGCGTACGGGCCGGGAGTTGCTCGCCGACCACGTGACGGCGATGGTGTGCTGCGCCGCGGTCGACACGGCGGGCGCCCTGCCCGGGCTCGACTGGCTGGACGGTCCCTCGCTGCTCATCGACGACGTGCGCCGCTCGGATCTCACGTCTCCGGTGCTCGCCCTCGTCGAGGAGGGCGATCCGGACGAACTGCGCGGCTGGCTGTCCTCCGTCGGCGTCCGAGCGGAGAAGCCGGTCCGTCTGGTCTGAGGGGCGTACGGGGCCGCCCCCCCGGCGCCACCCCCGGGGGCGTCCCGCCTCCAACAGGGCCCCCAGGAGGGCGAGTTCGCCCTACATATCCGGAACATCGAGTTCCCCTTAACGTCAATTCGCGACGAACGGTGACGGAGTGCGTGCGTTATGTGATGTGCTGGGGACCGGTCGCGGACAGACCGCGCACCGCAGTCGCATCACTGTTGTCGCGGGGGACCGAGGGAGGGGAGTGGCATGGGGGCGGAACGGTCGGAACACATCCGGCGCTGGGAGTCCGGGGCCCTCGCGCACGCCGTCTCGGACCCCTTCGGGCAGGGCCCGCTGCCCTGGCTTCGCGGCAGTGAGACCTACTTCGACGACACCGGCCACGTGGTGCCCTGGTACGTGGACCACGTCCCGGTCCAGGAAGGCGTCCCGGCCCCTCGCCCGGCCCGCGTCACCGGGCCCCGCACCGCCGACGACGTACGCCGGCAGATCAAGGGGTTCGCCTCCAGCGGGGCCGTCGCGCCCGGCGAGGCCATCGACTTCCACATCACCGTGGACCCGCCGCAGCAGTTCACCGTCGACATCTACCGGATCGGCCACTACGGCGGCGACGGGGCCGCGAAGATCGCCACCAGCCCCCGGCTCTCCGGGATCGTCCAGCCGCCGCCGCTGACCGCGGACCGGACCGTCTCCTGCCATCACTGGTGGCAGTCCTGGCGCTACCAGGTGCCCTCGCACGCCTCGATCGGTGCCCATGTCGCGGTGCTGACCACCGCCGACGGCTACCGCTCGCACATCCCGTTCACCGTTCGCGACGACCACCCCGCGGACCTGCTCCTGCTGCTGCCCGACATCACCTGGCAGGCCTACAACCTCTACCCGGAGGACGGCCGCACCGGCGCCAGCCTCTACCACGCCTGGGACGAGGAGGGCCGGCTGCTCGGCGAGGAGGACGCGGCGATCACCGTCTCCTTCGACCGGCCGTACGCGGGCGCGGGCCTGCCCCTGCACGTGGGCCACGCCTACGACTTCATCCGCTGGGCCGAGCGCTACGGCTACGACCTCGCCTACGCCGACGCGCGCGACCTGCACGCCGGCCGCGTCGACGCCACCCGCTACCGCGGCCTGGTCTTTCCCGGCCACGACGAGTACTGGTCGGCCCCCATGCGCCGGGCCGTCGAGCTGGCCCGCGACGGCGGCACCTCGCTGGTCTTCCTGTCCGCCAACTCCCTCTACTGGCAAGTGGAGTTGGGACCCTCGCCGTCCGGGGTCCCGGACCGTCTGCTGACCTGCCGCAAGCGCCGCGGCCCCGGCCGTCCCGCCCTGTGGCGCGAGATCGCCCGGCCCGAGCAGCAACTCCTCGGCATCCAGTACGCGGGCCGCGTCCCCGAGCCGTACCCCTTGGTCGTCCGCAACGCGGACCACTGGCTGTGGGAGGCGACCGGGGCGGGCGACGGCGACGAGATCGAGGGCCTGGTCGCGGGCGAGGCCGACCGCTACTACCCGCGCACCGCACTCCCCGAGCACCAGGACCGCATCCTGCTCGCCCACTCCCCGTACCGGGACAGCGAGCAGCACGCCCGGCACCAGGAGACGTCCCTGTACCGGGCCCCCTCCGGCGCGCTCGTCTTCGCCTCGGGCACCTTCGCCTGGTCCCCGGCGCTCGACCGGCCCGGCCATGTGGACTCCCGCATCCAGCGGGCCACGGCCAACCTCCTCGACCGCATCTGCAAGCGGGACTGACGCCGGTCGCGGGCGGGTCGCGGCGCGGCGGGTGCCGGGGCCCGACCCGCGACGCCGGTTCCCGGCCGCATGCGAGAGAATCGGAACCGCTCCTGGATCAACCTACGCGGAGGAACCGTGTCCGGATTCGTAGAAAAGCCCGAGCCGCTGCAGGTGCCGGGCCTGACCCACCTCCACACGGGCAAGGTGCGTGACCTCTATCAGAACGAGGCGGGCGACCTCGTCATGGTCGCCAGCGACCGGATCTCCGCGTACGACTGGGTGCTGCCCACGGAGATCCCCGACAAGGGCCGGGTCCTGACCCAGCTCTCGCTGTGGTGGTTCGACCTGCTCGCCGACCTGGTGCCCAACCACGTCATCTCCAGCGAGGTCCCGGCCGGCGCCCCCGCCGACTGGGCGGGCCGCACCCTGGTGTGCAAGTCGCTGGAGATGGTCCCGGTGGAGTGCGTGGCCCGCGGCTATCTCGCCGGCTCCGGCCTCGTGGAGTACGACGAGTCCCGTACGGTGTGCGGCCTCGCGCTGCCCGAAGGCCTGATCAACGGGTCCGAGCTGCCCGCGCCGATCTTCACGCCCGCCACCAAGGCCGCCGTCGGCGAGCACGACGAGAACGTGAGCTACGAGGAGGTGGCCCGCCAGATCGGCGCGGAGACCGCCGCCCAGCTGCGCCAGGCCACCCTCGCCGTCTACGGCCGGGCCCGTGACATCGCGCGCGAGCAGGGCATCATCCTCGCGGACACCAAGTTCGAGTTCGGCTTCGCGGGCGAGGAGCTCGTGATCGCGGACGAGGTGCTCACCCCGGACTCCTCGCGCTTCTGGCCGGCCGCGACCTGGGAGCCGGGCCGTGACCAGCCCTCCTACGACAAGCAGTACGTCCGCGACTGGCTGACCTCGCCCGACTCCGGCTGGGACCGCAAGAGCGAGCAGCCGCCGCCCGCGCTGCCGCAGCAGGTCGTGGACGCGACGCGGGGCAAGTACATCGAGGCGTACGAGCAGCTCACCGGCACCAGCTGGGCGTAGCCGGACAGCAAGAAGCCCCCCGGTCTTCCGACCGGGGGGCTTCTTGTTCGTGGAGCGAACGACGAGGTTCGAACTCGCGACATCCACCTTGGCAAGGTGGTGCTCTACCAGCTGAGCTACGTTCGCATGCGCCGTGGCGCGGAGACCACTATACCCAACCTCGCTCGCGAGCGAGACGCACCGCCGTGTGACGGTTCTCCGCGCCCAGCTTCGCGGCGGCCGATGAGAGGTAGTTGCGGACCGTTCCCTGGGACAGCGCGGCCCGCTCGGCGATCTCCGCGACGGGGGCCCCGTCGGTCGCGAACCCGAGCACCTCGGCCTCGCGCACGGTCAGTGGGGAGTCCCCGGCGGAGATCGCGTCGGCCGCCAACTCCGGGTCCACGTAACGGTTTCCGGCGTGCACCGACCGGATGATCTCGGCGAGCCGCCGGGCGCTCACGGTCTTCGGCACGAAGCCCCGCACCCCCGCCGAAAGGGCCCGCTTGAGATGGCCCGGCCGCCCGTGACTGGTCACGATCATGGTCCGGCAGGACGGCAGTTCTGCCCGCAGTTTTGTGGCCACCGTCACACCGTCCGCACCCGGCATCTCCAGATCGAGGACCGCCACATCGGGCCGGTGGGCCCGGGCCATCGCGAGTGCCTCGGGTCCCGAGGCGGCCTCCGCGACGACCTCCAGGTCGTCCTCCAGGCCGAGCAGGGCCGCGAGCGCGCCCCGGATCAGGTGCTCGTCGTCGGCGAGCAGCACCCGCACCCGGGTCATCGGGGCACCTGCGCGGTCAGCCGGAACAGCCCGTCGCCCGCCGGGCCCGCCTCCAGGGTGCCGCCGAGCGCCGAGAGCCGCTCGCGCAGGCCCGCGAGCCCGGAGCCCGGGGTGGTGTTCGGCCGCTCCGGTACGCCGTCGTTCTCGACGACCAGGGTCGCGGTGTGCTCGGCGACCGCGAGGCGGATCGCCACGCTGCGGGCGTCCCCGTGCCGCAGCACATTGGTGGTGGCCTCGCGCACCACCCAGCCGAGCGCCGACTGCGCCTCGACGGTCAGGCCCTCGGCCGGCCCGCTGTACGCACAGCCGATCCCGGCCGCCTCCAGGACCCCTCGGGCACCCTCGATCTCGACGCCGAGGTCCGCCTCGCGATAGCCGCGCACCACTTCCCGTACCTCCTTCTGCGATTCCTGGGCGATGCGCTGCACCTCCACCATCTGTGCCACCGCCTCCGGCCGGCCGCGCTGGGCGAGCTGGACGGCGAGTTCCGCCTTGAGCGCGATGACCGCGAGATTGCGGCCGAGCACGTCGTGCATGTCCCGCCCGAAGCGCAGCCGCTCCTCGGCGACGGCGAGGCGGGCCTCGGTCTCGCGGGCCCGGTCCGACTCCCACATCACCGCGAGCGTCCAAGCCCCGCAGCGTGCCATGAGCAGGATGTAGATGCCGGACAGGGCGACCACGAGCGCCAGGTAGACCAGCCGCTCGCCGCGCACCCCGAACGCCGCGAAGACGGCCGCGGTCGCCAGGCCGAGCAGCGCGAACCGGCGCAGGAACGTCCAGGGCTTGAGGAGCGTGCTGTACGTCATCCCGAACGGCATCACGATGTAGAGCACGACCATCACGAGTTCGGCCTCCTTGAGGCCGTGCGCCGCGTAGAGGCCACCGAGCAGGACGAGCGAGAGCAGACAGAGCGCGAGCGACACCAGGACCGGGCGGCGCGGCATGGGGCCGCGCCCCAGGTACTGGTCGAGCGCGCCGCGGTGGGCCCGGATGCCCTGGTGGGCCTGGGCCGCGCCCGCGGCGAGCGTGGCGAGGGCGAGGGCGAGCGGCAGCCGTGCGTGCGGCAGTTCCAGGAGCACGAACGGCACTTCCCAGCTGAGGTAGAAGAACCACGTCGTGCACAGCCAGATCAGCCGGCTCTGCTTCTCCACCTTCTCGACCCTGCTGAGGTCCCCCCAGTGGCGTTGGTACCAGCCACGTATTCCGCCGACCACGCCGTCGCCCCCTCGTCTCAGCGCCGCGGCTCCCAGCGGAAGCGCTTGCGCACGACCACTACCGCGATGAGCGTCCAGACAACCACGACGAGCAGCTCCCGCAGTACGTCCCCCACCCCGGCGCCGCCCGTCCAGCCGCTCCTGATCAGCTGGATCACCGGGGTCAGCGGCAGCATGTCGCACACCGCGGCCACCTTGTCGGGAAGGAGGTCGGTGGGCACGATCAGGCCCGACGCGGCGGTGGAGACCAACATCAGCGGCATGACCGCGATCTGGGCGGCCTCGGCGGTCCTGGTGAGGGCGGCGGTCGCCGCGGCGAGCGCACCCGTCATGGCCATGCCGAGCAGGAGGCCGACGACCGCGAGCCACCACGCCCCGGGCAGCGGCACGTGCAGCCACGCCGAGCAGCCCACCACGAGCAGCGCGGACTGCGCGAGGG
Organism: Streptomyces xanthochromogenes; assembly: GCF_014650455.1. GTDB lineage: Bacteria > Actinomycetota > Actinomycetes > Streptomycetales > Streptomycetaceae > Streptomyces > Streptomyces xanthochromogenes. Next base: position 308,474 of record NZ_BMUZ01000010.1, read on the forward strand.
CGATGAGCACCGCGGGCAGTGCCGCCCCCGCCAGGATCTCCCGGTCGTGCAGCTCGCCGGTGCGCAGCCGCTTCAGGACGAGCTCTTCCCGGCGTACGACGTAGATGCCGACCAGCGGCGAGTACAGGGCGAACAGCAGGGCGAAGCCGAGCGAGCCGGGCAGCAGCACGGTTCCGGCGTTCAGCCCCTGCTTGCCCAGGTCGACGCTGTTGACCGTCCCGTACATGGAGACGGTGAGCGTGGCCGGCAGCAGCAGCACGGTGAACAGCGTGGACTTGTTGCGGCCGAGCAGGGTGAGTTCGGCGCGGGCGAGCGCCGACATGCGGTCGGCCGAGCTCTTCAGGGCCCGCGCGGGCTCCAGTACCGGGCTCCGCGCCGCGTCCAGGGTGGTGCTCATCGGACGGCCTCCCTTTCCGCGTTGTCGCCGCGCCGGTCCTGCGCGATCTTCAGGAACGCCTCTTCGAGGGAGGCCGAGCGCACATCGAGCCCCCGCAGCTCGACCCCGCTGTCCCGGGCCCACAACAGCAGCCCGGTGGCGGCGAGTTGGAGCTCCTTGGTCTTCAGCCGCACGGTGCGCCCCGCCCTCTCGTGGCTGGTGATGCCGAGCCGGTCGAGCGGCGGCAGGTCGCCCAGGTGGTAGCCGTCGGGCAGCTCGAAGGAGATGTGCGAGGGCTGCGCCGCGACGACCTCGTCGACCCGGCCGCTCGCCGCGATGCGCCCCTCGTGCAGGATCGCGAGCCGCTCGGCGAGCGCTTCGGCCTCCTCCAGGTAGTGGGTGGTGAGCAGCACGGTGGTGCCGCCGTCGCGCAGCGCGCGCACCAACTCCCAGGTCTCGCGCCGCCCTTCGGCGTCCAGGCCCGTCGTCGGCTCGTCGAGGAAGAGCACCTCGGGCCGGGCGAGCAGCGCGAGCGCCAGGTCGAGCCGGCGCTTCTCGCCGCCGGAGAGCTGCTTGACCCGTACCTGGGAGCGCCGGGCCAGGTCGACGAGTTCGAGCGCCTCCGCCACCGGCCGGGCGCCGCTGGTGCAGCCCGCCCACATGCGTACCGTCTCGGCGACGGTCAGCTCGGCGGGGAAGCCGCCCTCCTGGAGCATCACCCCGGTCCGGTGGCGCACCGCGCCGCGTTCGGTGTACGGGTCGTGCCCGAGCACCCGGACGCTGCCGCCACTGGGCGGGGCGAGTCCTTCGAGGAGTTCGACGGTGGAGGTCTTCCCCGCCCCGTTGGTGCCGAGCAGCGCGAAGAGTTCGCCGCGTGCCACGGAGAAGGAGATTCCGGAAACGGCCTCGAAGCCCCCGGCGTAGGTGCGCCGCAGCTCCTCGACCTCGATCACGTTCGCTGTGCCTGCCATGCCTCAAGCGTTCCGCCGCCGGGGCCGCCGGGGCAGTGCGCGCTGTCATCGCCGCACATGACAAATGTCAGGAGCGGAACGGCACTTGGCCGGGTAGGGACCGACCGGGCACGCGCGCGGCCGGACATACGACCAAGGCCCCGGTTCGATGAACCGGGGCCTTGATCTTTCCTGAGCGGACGACGAGATTCGAACTCGCGACCCTCACCTTGGCAAGGTGATGCTCTACCAACTGAGCCACGTCCGCATGCCTCCGACCAGCTCTCACTGGACGGCGCGAGCACTACCCTACCTGATCCACAACCGTGGCCGGCAGGCAATGCAGAGCGGGTGACAGGAATTGCACACTGCGCCTCCCCCCTGGAAGGGGGGTGTTCTACTACTGAACTACACCCGCACGCTCCGGTGGACTTGGCTTTTCGGCCTTGCCCCTCGGCGTGCTCCAGACTCTAGCTGATCAGCAGGGGGGGTTTGCAACTCCGGTGCCCGGGGCGGCCGCAGGACCACCCCGGACCGGAGGTCAGCTCGCCTGGGCGAAGGCCTCGTAGACCTTCTTGGGGATCCGGCCGCGGGCCGGCACGTCCATCTTGTTGGAGCGTGCCCAGGCGCGGACGGCCGCCGGGTCGGGCGCGACGGAGGTGTGCCGGTAGGTCTTCCCGGACTTCGCGTGCTTGCGGCCCGCCGTCACGTAAGGCGCGAGCGCCTTGCGCAGTTTCTTTGCATTGGCGGGATTGAGGTCGATCTCGTAGACCTTTCCGTCCAGGCCGAACGTGACCGTTTCCGCCGCTTCTCCGCCGTCGATGTCATCGGAGAGTGTGACCACTACGCGCTGAGCCACGGATATCGGTTCCTTCCTACGGTCTCGCCACTCCCGCGTTCCTGACGTGCGGCGATACCGGCCTTCCGGCTGTTATGGAGCAATGTTGTTTTGGCTGGGATTCCTTTGTACAGCGGCACCCATTGCAATGTGAAGCCCAGCCAATTGCATCAGCGTGTCTCAACGCAATGACTTCGGCGACTTTTTCTCGGGATTTTTCCCACGTGTTGTCGCGGCCGAAACCGGAACGTGATCAGGCCTCGACTATATCTACCCGCGTAGATTTTTTGGCCGGGTACTGTGGTGGAACCGCCTTCGCACCACACCACACCGGGAGTGCCAGTGGCACGCGTCGTAGTCGACGTCATGCTCAAGCCGGAAATCCTCGACCCGCAGGGACAGGCGGTGCAGCGCGCACTGCCCCGTCTCGGCTTCGAGGGGATCGGCGACGTACGTCAGGGAAAGCGTTTCGAGCTCGAGGTCGAGGGGCCGGTCGACGAGGCCGCCCTCGCCCGCATCCACGAGATGGCCGAGACCTTCCTCGCCAACACCGTCATCGAAGACTTCACCGTCAAGGTCGAGGAGCAGTCCAAGTGACTGCACGCATCGGCGTTGTCACCTTCCCCGGCACGCTGGACGACCGGGACAGTCTGCGGGCCGTGCGCATCGCCGGCGCCGAGCCGGTCCCGCTCTGGCACCGTGACAAGGACCTCAAGCAGGTCGACGCGGTCGTCCTGGCCGGCGGGTTCAGTTACGGCGACTACCTGCGGGCCGGGGCCATCTCCCGGTTCTCGCCGGTGATGGAGACGGTCATCGAGCAGGCGAAGGCCGGCATGCCGGTCCTCGGTATCTGCAACGGCTTCCAGATCCTCACCGAGTCGCACCTGCTGCCGGGCGCCATGCTCCGCAACAACCACCTGCACTTCATCTGCCGCGAGCAGAAGCTGCGGGTGGAGAACGCGGAGACCGCCTGGACCGCCGACTACGAGGCCGGCCAGGAGATCCAGGTTCCGCTCAAGAACATGGACGGCCGCTACGTCGCCGACGAGCGCACGCTCGACGAGCTGGAGGCCGAGGGCCGGGTCGCCTTCCGCTACCTGGACCTGAACCCCAACGGCTCGCTCCGCGACATCGCCGGCATCACCAACGCCGCCGGAAACGTCGTCGGCCTGATGCCGCACCCCGAGCACGCCGTGGAGCCGCTGATCGGTACGGGGCGTACCGACGGCCTCGGATTCTTCACCTCGATCCTGAAGAAGCTGGTCAACGCATGAGCCTCGACACCGTCAAGCACGCCGCCGAGACCCCGGACGTCGAGCAGCCCTGGAAGGAGCTCGGCCTCAAGGAGGACGAGTACGCGCGCATCCGGGAGATCCTCGGCCGCCGCCCGACCGGCGCCGAGCTCGCCATGTACTCCGTCATGTGGTCCGAGCACTGCTCGTACAAGAGCAGCAAGGTCCATCTGAAGCAGTTCGGCGACAAGGTCCCCGAGAACGACGCGATGCTGGTCGGCATCGGCGAGAACGCGGGCGTCGTGGACGTCGGCCAGGGGTACGCGGTCACCTTCAAGGTCGAGTCGCACAACCACCCCAGCTACATCGAGCCCTACCAGGGCGCGGCCACCGGCGTCGGCGGCATCGTCCGCGACATCCTCGCCATGGGTGCCCGCCCGGTCGCGGTCGTCGACCCGCTGCGCTTCGGCGCGGCCGACCACCCCGACACCAAGCGCGTGCTGCCCGGTGTCGTCGCGGGCATCGGCGGCTACGGCAACTGCCTGGGCCTGCCCAACATCGGCGGCGAGGTCGTCTTCGACGCCTGCTACCAGGGCAACCCGCTGGTCAACGCCGGCTGCATCGGCGTGATGAAGCACGAGGACATCCACCTCGCCAAGGCGTCGGGTCCCGGCAACAAGGTCGTTCTGTACGGCGCCCGCACCGGCGGCGACGGCATCGGCGGCGTCTCGGTGCTCGCCTCGGAGACCTTCGAGTCGACCGGCCCGGCCAAGCGCCCGGCCGTCCAGGTCGGCGACCCCTTCCAGGAGAAGCTCCTCATCGAGTGCACCCTGGAGATCTTCAAGGAGAAGCTGGTCGCGGGCATCCAGGACCTGGGTGGCGCGGGCCTGTCGTGCGCGACCTCGGAGCTTGCGAGCGCCGGTTCCGGCGGCATGCGGGTCGAGCTGGACACCGTGCCGCTGCGCGACTCCTCCCTCTCGCCCGAGGAAATCCTCATGAGCGAGTCGCAGGAGCGCATGTGCGCGGTCGTCGAGCCGCAGCACATCGAGCGCTTCATGGAGATCTGCGAGAAGTGGGACGTCATCGCCACCGTCATCGGTGAGGTGACCGAGGGCTCCCAGCTGGAGATCTTCTGGCACGGCGAGCAGATCGTGGACGTGCCGCCGCGCACCGTCGCGCACGAGGGTCCGGTCTACCACCGCCCGTTCGCCCGCCCCTCCTGGCAGGACGCGCTCCAGGCCGACGACGCGGGCAAGCTGGCGCGCCCGCGGTCGGGCGACGAGCTGAAGGACCAGGTCCTCCGGCTGGTCGGCTCCCCGAACCAGGCCTCCAAGGCGTGGATCACCGACCAGTACGACCGTTTCGTGCAGGGCAACACGGTGCTCGCCATGCCCGAGGACGCGGGCATGGTCCGGATCGACGAGGAGTCGAACCTGGGCGTGGCCATGGCGACCGACGGCAACGGCCGGTACGCCAAGCTCGACCCGTACACCGGCGCCCAGCTCGCGCTCGCCGAGGCCTACCGCAATGTGGCGGCCTCCGGCGCGAAGCCGCTCGCCATCTCGGACTGCCTCAACTTCGGCTCCCCCGAGGACCCGGACGTGATGTGGCAGTTCGCCGAGGCCACCCGTGGTCTCGCGGACGGCTGCCTCCAGCTCGGCACCCCGGTGACCGGCGGCAACGTCTCGCTGTACAACCAGACCGGCGAGACCGCCATCCACCCGACCCCGGTGGTCGCGGTGCTCGGTGTGATCGACGACGTGAACCGGCGCACCCCGATCGCGTTCGCCAACGAGGGGCAGCTGCTCTACCTCCTCGGTGACACCCGCGAGGAGTTCGGCGGCTCGGCCTGGTCCCAGGTCGTCCACGACCACCTGGGCGGTCTGCCGCCCCAGGTCGACCTGGACCGCGAGAAGCTGCTCGGCGAGATCCTGATCTCGGGTTCGCGCGACGGCATGATCGACGCCGCGCACGACCTGTCCGACGGCGGTCTGGTCCAGGCCGTGGCCGAGTCCTGCCTCAAGGGCGGCAACGGCGCCCGCCTGGTCGTCCCGGACGGCCTGGACGCGTTCACGTTCCTGTTCAGCGAGTCGGCCGGCCGCGCCGTCGTGTCCGTGCCGCGCTCGGAGGAGCTGCGCTTCACCGACATGTGCGGGGCGCGTGGCCTTCCGGCCACCCGCATCGGTGTCGTGGACGGCGAATCCATCGAGGTCCAGGGCGAGTTCAGCCTCGGTCTCGCGGAGCTGCGCTCGGCCCACGAGGCGACGATCCCCGCGCTGCTGGCCTAGTACGCGCCAACGCCTCGGCCCCGTACCCCAGTTGATGGGTACGGGGCCGAAGTGCGCTCAGGCGGCGACGAGTTGCCTGCCCTTCGTCGCCGGTACGGATGCGGCCCGCGTGTCGGCGGGCAGCCGCGCGGCGAGCACCGCGGCGAGGGCCGTGACCCCGGCCGCCGCGCCGCCGAGCGCGCCGAGCGGGCGTTCGCGAAGGTCGAAACGGGTCTCGGGAGCTATCCCGGACCGAAGCGGGCCCCGAAGTAGGCTCGGCCGCATGCCCCCGGCCAAGAAGCGCACCCGCAGGTACGACCCGGTCAAGATCCGGGCCGCCGTCCTCGCCCAGTTCGGCAACGTACGCGACGCCGTCCGCACCCTCACGCCCGAGCAGCTCGCCCGGCCGACCCGGCTCGGCGACTGGACGGTGCGTGAGCTCGCCGTGCACCACACCATGGCGCTCGGCATGCTGGACCGCCAGCTCGCCGAGGCGGAGCCGCTGAAGCAGGAGGTCGCGCTGCTCGACTGGCCGTTCGCCACGGCGCCCGCGGCGGCTCAAGTGGCCGATCGGACAAGGGAGTTGGCCGCCTCCGTCGACGACCTCGACGCGCTCTTCGAGCAGCGGGCCGCCCGGGCCGCGGAGCTCTTCGCGAGCACCGCGGACGAGCGCCTCGTGCCGACCCGGTTCGGCGCGATGACCTTCGCCGATGTGCTGGTGACGCGGACCGTCGAACTCGCCGTCCACACCGACGACTTGAACGACGCGCTGCCCGAACTCGACGTCCTCCACGACCGCCAGGCCCTCGCCGCGTGCACCCGGCTGCTCGCCGACGCGCTCGCCGTGAAGGCGCCCGGCGGCTCGGTCGAGGTGCGGATTCCGCCGTACGCGGTGGTCCAGTGCGTGGCGGGCCCCAAGCACACCCGGGGCACCCCGCCCAACGTCGTCGAGACCGACCCGATCACCTGGATGCGCCTCGCCACCGGACGCCTCGGCTGGGCCGAGGCGCTCGACGCGGCGCGGGTCGCGGCGAGCGGCGAGCGGGCGGACCTCGCCGCGGTGCTGCCGGTGATGGCGTGACCGGCCGAACTCCGGTGGACCCAGAGGTACTTGGGGCCGGTCAGCCGCACCTGTCGATGCTCAGGGGTACGTGAGGAGCGTCGCGTCCGTCTTCTCCCAGGCGGCCCGGAGCAGGGCCAGCCGGGCCGGGTCGTCCGGCGCGCGGTCCGCCTGCTCGCGCTGGTCGGCCGCGAGATCGAAGAGCTGGTCCTTGCCGCTCCGGCCCCGGTAGTACTTCCAGTCCCCGCGCCGCAGGGCCCGCTCTCCGCGCACCCGCCAGAACAGGTCCCGCTCGCGGGGCTGCTCGCCGCGCAGCAGGTATCCGGCGAGGCTGGTGCCGTCGAGGGGATAGGCGGGGTGGGGGCGGGCCCCGGCGAGCTCCAGGAGGGTCGCGGTCCAGTCAGGCGAGAAGTTCGGGACGTGGCTGACCTGGCCGCCGTCGATCCGGGAGGGCCAGCGCACGATGGTGGGCACGCGGATGCCGCCCTCCTGGAGCGAGGCCTTGTTGCCGCTCAGCGGCCAGTTGTAGGAGAAGCGCTCGCCGCCGTTGTCCGAGGCGAAGAACACCAGGGTGTCGCGTTCGTGCCCGGAGCGCTTGAGCGCGTCGAGCACGGTGCCGACCGAACGGTCGAGGTCCTCCACCATCTCGGTGTACTTCGCGACCGAGCCCCCGTCGTAGTGGAACAGCGCGCCCGGCTCCCCGGCCTTGATGCGGCGTACGACCTCGGCGCTCTCCTCGGTGTCGCCGTCGGCGATCCAGGGCCAGTGCGGGGTGGTGAAGTTGAGGTTGAGCAGCCACGGCCGGTCGTGCTCGCGCCGCACGTACTCGCTCGCCCGCTCGGTCAGGATTCGGGTGTAGTACCGCAGGTCCTTGTACTCGGCGTCGCCCTCGTAGAGGTCGTATTCCCCGCCGAGGCCCAGCTTGGAGTAGTACTCCAGGGCCCCGCCGAAGTTCCCGAAGAACTCGTCCCAGCCGGACTTGGTGGGCGAGTAGTCGGGCAGGTAGCCGCAGTGCCACTTGCCGATCAGCGCGGTCGTGTAGCCGGCGCCGCGCAGCAGCGAGGCGAGCGTGGGGTGGGTCGGGTCGAGGCCCACGCCGCGATCCGCGATGGGCTCGGCGAGACCGCCCTTCGTCCGCCCGGGGAAGCGCCCGGTGTACAGGCTGAACCGGGTGGGGGAGCAGGTCGCGGAGCCGGAGTACGCATCGGTGAACCGCACGCCCTGGCGGGCCAGGCGGTCCAGGTTGGGGGTGCGGATGTGCGGCGCCCCGTAGGACGACAGGTCGGCCCAGCCGAGGTCGTCGCCGAGGATGAACAGGATGTTGGGCCGCGCGGAGTGGCGCCCGGGTGCGGCACGGAACGGCCGCTCCTGCGGGGCGGCGCTTTCGGCGGCTTCGGCGTCGGCGGTGGGCAGCCCGACGGCTGCGGCCGCGGCGGTGGCTCCGACCGCGCCGCCGAAGGCGCGGCGGGACAGTTTCCGGGTGTGCGAGGGCACGGAAGGGCTCCAGAGGAAGAGGTGGGAACGGCCCCTCGGACGTCACGGCCCGGCCCTTGCGGGTGGGGGAGTCAGGGGGGCGGGGTCTGGGGCGTACTTACGCGCAGCGACAGATGGCGCTGGCGACACGGACCAGGTCGACGTGCCGGCGCTCTACGAGCGTGACCGCGAGGTCACTCAGAGGCTGCATGGTGCAGGAGCCTCACGCAGCGCACCGGCACCTGTCAATGAGCGTCCCGAGGGGCGGGACCGGAGCGAACTCCGTCACACACGACCCGGTCGCAATCCGTCACCGCGAGCAGTCGCAAACACCGCGAACACTTCCGGGGCGCCCGGGCCCACCTGCGGTGATGCCCCATCGGGGGCGGCGGAGGTGCGCCGGGGGCGCCCGAGGCGCGAAAGCTACAAAAGTGGGCAGGGCCCCCAGCTGTCGATATCCCCAATTCGGACCAGTGGTCGATCTCGCCTACACTCGGTGGCGTGCCACGTGGTGACGGACGACTCAACCACGACCTGCTCCCCGGTGAGAAGGGCCCCCAGGACGCTTGTGGCGTCTTCGGTGTCTGGGCTCCGGGTGAAGAGGTCGCGAAGCTCACTTACTTCGGGCTCTACGCCCTCCAACATCGGGGCCAGGAATCCGCGGGCATCGCGGTCAGCAACGGCTCCCAGATCCTCGTCTTCAAGGACATGGGACTTGTCTCCCAGGTCTTCGACGAGACCTCTCTCGGTTCCCTCCAAGGTCATATCGCGGTCGGTCACGCCCGCTACTCGACCACCGGTGCCTCCGTGTGGGAGAACGCGCAGCCGACGTTCCGGGCGACCGCCCACGGCTCGATCGCGCTCGGCCACAACGGCAACCTGGTGAACACCGCGCAGCTCGCGGAGATGGTCGCCGAGCTGCCCAAGGAGAACGGCCGGGCCACCCAGCTCGCCGCCACCAACGACACCGACCTGGTCACCGCGCTGCTCGCGGGCCAGACGGACGACGACGGCAAGCCCCTGACCATCGAGGAGTCGGCCGCCAAGGTCCTCCCGCAGGTCCAGGGCGCCTTCTCGCTGGTCTTCATGGACGAGCAGACGCTGTACTGCGCCCGTGACCCGCAGGGCATCCGCCCGCTGGTGCTCGGCCGCCTGGAGCGCGGCTGGGTCGTCGCGTCCGAGAGCGCCGCTCTCGACATCTGCGGCGCCAGCTTCGTCCGCGAGATCGAGCCGGGCGAGCTCGTCGCCATCGACGAGAACGGCCTGCGCACCTCTCGATTCGCAGAAGCGAAGCCCAAGGGGTGTGTCTTCGAGTACGTCTACCTGGCGCGCCCGGACACCGACATCGCGGGCCGCAACGTCTACCTCTCCCGAGTGGAGATGGGGCGGAAACTCGCCAAGGAAGCGCCCGTCGACGCCGACCTGGTGATAGCGACTCCGGAGTCCGGCACCCCCGCCGCCATCGGATACGCGGAAGCCAGCGGCATCCCGTACGGCTCGGGCCTGGTGAAGAACGCCTATGTGGGCCGTACGTTCATCCAGCCCTCGCAGACCATCCGCCAGCTCGGCATCCGGCTCAAGCTGAACCCGCTCAAGGAAGTCATCCGGGGCAAGCGCCTGGTGGTGGTGGACGACTCGATCGTCCGCGGCAACACCCAGCGCGCCCTCGTGAAGATGCTCCGCGAGGCGGGCGCCGCCGAGGTCCACATCCGGATCTCGTCGCCGCCGGTGAAGTGGCCCTGCTTCTTCGGCATCGACTTCGCGACCCGCGCGGAGCTGATCGCCAACGGCATGACCATCGAGGAGATCGGCACGTCCATGGGCGCCGACTCGCTCTCGTACATCACGACCGACGCGATGATCGAAGCGACGACGATCCCCAAGGACAACCTCTGCCGCGCCTGCTTCGACGGCGTGTACCCGATGGAGCTCCCCGACCCCGAGCTGCTCGGCAAGCAGCTCCTGGAGTCCGAGCTGGCTTCCGGCCCCGCCGCGACCGCGGCCGCCGACGCCCTGCGCCGCCCGTAAGACCCTGCAGTACGACACGAAAGTTCTCCAGAGCCATGCCATCTGCTGAACCCAATGAGCGTGCTCCGCACGCGGGCACCGGTGCCAGCTACGCAGCCGCGGGTGTCGACATCGAGGCGGGCGACCGCGCCGTCGAGCTGATGAAGGAGTGGGTGAAGAAGACGAAGCGCCCCGAGGTCCTGGGTGGCCTCGGCGGATTCGCCGGACTCTTCGACGCCTCGGCCCTCAAGCGCTACGAGCGCCCGCTGCTCGCCTCCGCCACGGACGGCGTCGGCACGAAGGTCGACCTCGCCCGCAAGATGGGCGTCTACGACACCATCGGCCACGACCTCGTGGGCATGGTCGTCGACGACCTCGTCGTGTGCGGTGCCGAGCCGCTGTTCATGACCGACTACATCTGCGTCGGCAAGGTCCACCCCGAGCGGGTCGCGGCCATCGTCAAGGGCATCGCCGAGGGCTGTGTCCTCGCGGGCTGCGCCCTGGTCGGCGGCGAGACCGCCGAGCACCCGGGGCTGCTCGGCCCCGACGACTTCGACGTGGCGGGCGCCGGCACCGGCGTCGTCGAGTACGACCAGCTCCTGGGCGCCGACCGCATTCGCGAGGGCGACGCGGTCATCGCCATGGCGTCCTCCGGTCTTCACTCGAACGGGTACTCACTCGTACGGCATGTGGTGTTCGACCGGGCCGGGATGAGCCTGGACCAGCACGTCGAGGAGTTCGGCCGCACGCTCGGCGAGGAGCTCCTGGAGCCCACCAGGATCTACTCGCTCGACTGCCTGGCCCTGACCCGCACCACCGAGGTGCACGGATTCAGCCACATCACCGGCGGCGGTCTTGCCAACAACCTGGCCCGGGTGATCCCGGACCACCTGCACGCCACGGTCGACCGCTCGACCTGGACGCCGGGCGCGGTCTTCGACCTCGTCGGCAGGGCGGGCAACGTGGAGCGCCTGGAACTGGAGAAGACGCTCAACATGGGCGTCGGCATGATGGCGATCGTCCCCGAGGCCTCGGCCGACGTGGCGCTCCAGACCCTCGCGGACCGGGGCGTGGACGCCTGGGTCGCCGGCGAGATCGTGGGGCGTGGCGATCACCGCGACGGCGCCGAGCTCACCGGCGACTACGCGAAGTAGACCGTTACGGGCAGCACAAAACCCGGTCCGGGGCGAAGGCCCCGGACCGGGTCGGTGTGCTCAGAGCAGCGAAAACGTGCTGCGAAAAGCGGGATCAGCGAAGTCAAGCGCCGCGGCGCTGCGACGACGGACCGGACTCTTCGTCCTCGTCATCGTCGTCATTCCCGTACAGATCCGCATAGCGGGCGTACGGGTCGTCGTCCTCGTCGTCCTCCAGTGGCTCCGCGTTCGGCGGTTGGCTCACTGTCGGGTTCGGAGTAGATGCGCCCAGCTCGTTGGCCAGACGCGACAGGTCAGTCCCGCCGCTGCTGTACTTCAGCTGGCGGGCGACCTTCGTCTGCTTGGCCTTTGCCCGGCCGCGCCCCATGGCTCGACCCCCTCGGTGACGGGGCTCGACGGCCCCAGAGTCTTGACACGCGTTCATGATCCGGAACGGTCTCTCCATGGAGAGACCGCGTCCGTAGGGCTTCAACGGTACCTGCTTCCGCGGCCATACGGTACGCCGCCCGCATGACGCGCCACTTGGCAGAACCAACAAAGCGCCCTGTCCTCGCTGGTCAACCGCGATTTTAACCTCTTCTTGGCGCCCGACCCGCCGACCGGCGTGAGTCATGTCTCTCAGCGCGGCCGACGGGCCCCTGCGAGGCTCAGTGTTGACGTGCCTCCGCCATGCGCTGCTCGGCGATCCGGTCGGCCGCGGCGGCCGGCGGAATGCCGTCCTCCTTCGCACGAGCGAATATGGCAAGCGTGGTGTCGAAGATCTTCGCGGCCTTGGTCTTGCAGCGGTCGAAGTCGAAGCCGTGGAGCTCGTCGGCCACCTGGATCACGCCGCCCGCGTTCACGACGTAGTCGGGTGCGTACAGGATCGCGCGGTCCGCGAGGTCCTTCTCCACACCGGGGTGCGCGAGCTGGTTGTTGGCCGCGCCGCACACCACCTTCGCCGTGAGCACCGGCACGCTGGCGTCGTTCAGGGCGCCGCCGAGCGCGCAGGGCGCGTAGATGTCCAGGCCCTCGGTGCGGATCAGCGCCTCGGTGTCGGCGGCGACGGCGACGTCGGGGTGCGACGCGGTGATGGCGCGCACCGACTCCTCGCGCACATCCGTGATCACGACCTCGGCGCCGTCGGCGAGCAGGTGCTCGACGAGGTGCCGGCCGACCTTGCCGACGCCGGCGATGCCGACCTTGCGGCCGCGCAGCGTCGGGTCGCCCCACAGGTGCTGGGCCGAGGCCCGCATGCCCTGGAAGACGCCGAACGCGGTCAGTACGGAGGAGTCTCCGGCGCCGCCGTTCTCGGGGGAGCGGCCGGTGGTCCACTGGCAGGCGCGCGCCACGACGTCCATGTCGGCGACGTACGTGCCGACGTCGCAGGCCGTCACGTAGCGCCCGCCGAGGGACGCCACGAAGCGGCCGTACGCGAGCAGCAGGTCTTCGGACTTGATCGTCTCGGGGTCACCGATGATCACGGCCTTGCCGCCGCCGTGGTCGAGCCCGGCCATGGCGTTCTTGTACGACATCCCGCGCGACAGGTTGAGCGCGTCGGCGACGGCCTCCGCCTCGGTCGCGTACGGGTAGAAGCGCGTACCGCCCAGGGCCGGGCCCAGGGCGGTGGAGTGGATGGCGATGACGGCCTTGAGCCCGGTGGCTCGGTCCTGGCACAGCACGACCTGCTCGTGTCCGCCCTGGTCGGAGCGGAAGAGGGTGTGCAGTACGTCATCGGCTCCGGTCACATCGGTCACGGTGGTGACTCCCAAGTACGAAGCGGCGGTTGACGGTCCGCCCGGGGTGGTGGCGGGCCTGGTTCGGGAGCAGGTTAAGTCCTACGCGCCCGTAGATCGGGCTCAGTGCTCAGGATCACCCCCACCGGGGGTCACCGAGGGACGCCCGTGGGACGATGCGGGGCATGGCGGTGGTGTCCTCGGTGATCGTTCCGTACGCGTCCTACCTGCGGGTGTACGAGCCCCTTGCCGCCTTTCCCGAACCCGAGCGCCAACACTGGGCGCGTTACGCCGAGCGCGGGCGCACTCCAGGTGCCCAGGACGAACTCCGGCGCGCGCTCGCCGACTTGGTGCCGACCCCGCCCGTACCGGTGCCGGTGCACGAGAGCGCCGACGCGTTCGTGGCGGAGGTCGACGGGGTCCTGTGCGTCTGTCCCTGGCGGACCAGGCTGCGCGGCTGGCAGGCCCTGGAGGTGCTCGCCGACCAGTTTCCCGAGCCGGTCCTCGACGCGCTGCTGCCCGCGGTGGTGCGCAGACAGGCCGAGGCGGACTACGAGCGCTGGCGGGAGCGGAACCCGGACGCCCGGCCCTGGATCTTGACCAGTGTTTGGCACGTCCCTGTGAGCTGGTTCACGGTCTTTTCGGACGAAGAGCGGGAGTATGCACCGGGGGAGGGTGCCGAGCCGCCCGTGCTGCGCTACCGCACCCCGATGGTCCAGGCCCGGCGGCGCCTCGCGAGGGCGCTGCGCACGCTGCGGGACCGCATCGAGGAGGGGCCGCTGACCGAGGGCCTGGTGGACGTCGGGCGGTGGCTGGAGGAATTCCATCCGCGCTCGCTGGTCGAGCTGGACTACGGCGGCCTGGTGCACGTCCTCTCCGCGGACCGGCTGAAGGCGGACCGCTCGGCGGCGGACGTGGCCGAGGGCATCGCCGCGCTGCGGGCCGGCGACGACGCCGGCGCGGAGGAGGCGTACGGCCGCTTCACGGAACGCTGGCGGGCCGTCAAGGAACGCCGGATGGCCAACTGAGGCCTTCCGGCCGGATCCGGCAGCCCTCGAACAGCCGTCGCAGGACGTAGGTCCTGATCCGGGCCTTTGCCCCAAGGGTGACGGACCGCACTTATCTCACCCTTGCGTCCAGACCCCACCCTCGTGCCAAAATAGGACAAGGGGTCCGGGGAGGATCCCTTCCGCCCAACTACGGGCGGATTGCTCGGTATTGCTCGCTATGGGGGGTCTGACGACTCCTGATCGCTCTGTGACTGATCGTCACTGTGGCGTGACTGTCCGCTATGGCATGGTCCATCGGCTTCCGTCGCTGATGAACACCTGGGAGGGCAATTCCATCGGTTTGGCCGACGTGGCTGGACGGATGGTGTAGTTGTAGTGCCGAGGACAAGCCGTTCGTCCTATAACCGACTCGGCTCGCGTCCGCCATTTCGGGCAACGCGGGTCAAGGTGCAGAATTTAGAGGAAAGAACCGAGAAGGTTCGGTTCTCCCGAGGAGGCCGCTCATGACCGCTCGCACCCCTGATGCCGAGCCGCTGTTGACCCCGGCTGAGGTTGCCACGATGTTCCGCGTGGACCCGAAGACGGTGACCCGCTGGGCGAAGGCCGGCAAGCTCACGTCCATCCGCACCCTGGGTGGACACCGCCGGTACCGCGAGGCAGAGGTCCGCGCACTGCTGGCGGGTATTCCGCAGCAGCGCAGCGAGGCCTGAACAACACCCCGATAGTCCGGGCGTTTCCGGGGCCCCCACCCCGGCCGAGCCCGCCTATAGCTCCACATGGCGTCCGCCCGCCCCAACGGGCCGCGTCATTGATCGCGCTGGACTCCGCCGGGTCCAGCGCGATTTTTTTATGTCCAGCCTTGTCCGGCACGTCCGGCAACTCCCCCGCGCCACCCGTGGCCGCTTCGGTGGGGTGCCTTCCGCCGACTCCGGGGCATCCCCGTCGAGGGTGGTGCAATTGCACATATTAAATCGGGGCGTTGTATGAGGGGTGTAAGTTCACCCGTTCCGGAAACTCGTTCCGTGACTCCCGTCACACCCTCAAGACACCTTCATCCAGAGCCTCTCACCGCACGGATCGCCGCCGGCCCGCCATAGGTCACCGGTTGGGGGGACTTTCGTCCTCGGGCGGAACGGGCTCGGCGACCTCCATGGCGAGCCGCAGGAGCCGGTGGCAGACGGCGCAGTGCCGGGTGAGGTGGCGATAGCCCAGAGCGGCCGACAGATGGGCGCGCAGCAGCGCCCGCGTCTCGTGCCTCGACGGAGCCGCCATGCGCGCCACCTCCTGGGGGAGCCCCCGTTCCCCTCCCTTGCAGGGGTACCGGCGGCAGGTGCCCCCGTCAAGACGCCGAGAAGGCCCGGATTCCGGGGAGTCCGGGCCGTGTTGGACCCCGGCGGGCGGCGGTGCCGGCTCGCGGCTTGGCCGCGGGGAGCGATCGCCGGGCACAAGCATCAGGGCCCGCAACCGGATCGGTTGCGGGCCCTGACTTACTGCGGTCCTGACGGGATTTGAACCCGCGGCCTCCACCTTGACAGGGTGGCGAGCACTCCAAACTGCTCCACAGGACCTTGTTTCGCAGCCCGTTCGTGCTTGGCTGCGAGTGAGACTCTACAGCAGGTCAGACGGTCAGGTCGAACTCACTCTCAGCGATGCCCGCGCTACGGGGCCGCCGCGTCGATCGCCTTCACGATGCGCTTGTCGGAGACCGGGAACGCGGTGCCGAGCGCGTGCGCGAAGTAGCTCACGCGCAGCTCCTCGATCATCCAGCGGATGTCCAGGACCGGCTGCGGCACCGGCCGCCCCTGCGGCAACTGCTCAAGCAGCCAGGCGTACTCGTCCTGCATCTCGTGCACCTTCTCCATGCGCGTGGTGTCGCGCTGGACGGCCGTCGGCATCTGCTGGAGCCTGCGGTCCACGGCGACCAGGTAGCGCATCAGGTCGGGCAGCCGCTTGGTGCCCGTCAGGGTGACGAAGCCGGGCGGCACGAGGGCCGCCAGCTGGTTGCGCACGTCCGTGACGTTGGCGACCAGGGTCAGGCTGTTCGTGGCCTTCAGGCGGCGCTCACAGGCCTGCCAGGCGGCCAGGATCTGTTGGACCTGGCCCACCGTGCGCACCGTAGCGTCCACCAGGTCCGCGCGGACCTTGTCGTAGAGCTTGCGGAACGATTCCTCGTCCCAGGCGGGACCCCCGTGGTCCGCGATCAGCTTGTCCGCCGCGGCCGTCGCACAGTCGTCGAAGAGCGCCTGGATCGAGCCGTGCGGATTGCGCGACAGGGCGAGCTTCTGCTGGTTGGTGAGCTTGTCGGAGGCGAACTTGGCCGGGTTCACCGGGATGTTGAGCAGGATCAGCTTCCGGGTGCCGCGCCACATCGCCCGGCGCTGCTCGGCCTCGGTGTCGAAGAGGCGTACGGAGACGCTCTCGCCCGCGTCCACGAGGGCGGGGAAGGCCTTCACCGGCTGGCCGGCAAACGGGGCATCCCCTGCTCGAACGGAGTTGAGAGCTTGGGGACGGGTCTCGAAGACCTTCGTCAGGGTGCCGATCGTCCAGTCCGTGAGGCCCGAGCGCTCGATGGACTCGCCCGTGGGGCCCGCGGTCGCCGCGGCGGCCTTGGAGAGGGCCTGGCGGGCCTTGGGGCGCAGCTTGAGCTTGAGCGCCTCCAGGTCCTTGTCCTCGGCCAGCTTGCGGCGCCGCTCGTCGACGATCCGGAAGGTGATCTTGAGGTGGTCCGGCACCCGGCCCAGGTCGAAGTCGTTGGCCGTGACCGGGACGCCCACCATCCGCTGGAGTTCCCGCGCGAGCGTCACCGGCAGGGGCTCCTGCAGCGGCACGGCCCGGTCCAGGAACTTCGAGGCGTAGTTGGGCGCCGGGACGTAGTGCCGGCGGACCGGCTTCGGCAGGGAGCGGATCAGCTCGGTGACGACCTCCTCGCGCAGGCCCGGGATCTGCCAGTCGAAGCCCTCGTCGGTGACCTGGTTCAGGACCTGGAGCGGCACGTGCACGGTCACGCCGTCCGCGTCCGCGCCCGGCTCGAACTGGTAGGTCACCCGGAACTTCAGCGGGCCCTGGCGCCACGAGTCGGGATAGTCGTCCTTGGTGACGGCTCCGGCCTTCTCGTTGATGAGCATCTCGCGCTCGAAATCGAGGAGTTCGGGCTCGTCGCGCTTCTTGTGCTTCCACCAGGAGTCGAAGTGCGCGCCGGACACGACGTGTTCGGGCACCCGCTGGTCGTAGAAGTCGTACAGCGTCTCGTCGTCCACGAGGATGTCGCGGCGCCGGGCGCGGTGCTCCAGCTCCTCGACCTCGGTGAGGAGTTTGCGGTTGTCCGAGAAGAACTTGTGGTGCGTGCGCCAGTCGCCCTCGACCAGTGCGTTGCGGATGAAGAGCTCGCGCGAGGCCTCGGCGTCGATGCGGCCGTAGTTGACCTTGCGGTTGGCGACGATCGGCACGCCGTACAGCGTCACGCGCTCGTACGCCATCACCGCGGCCTGGTCCTTCTCCCAGTGTGGCTCGCTGTAGGTGCGCTTGACCAGGTGCTGGGCGAGCGGCTCGACCCACTCGGGCTCGATCTTCGCGTTCACCCGGGCCCAGAGCCGGGAGGTCTCCACGAGCTCCGCCGACATCACGAGCTTGGGCTGCTTCTTGAACAGCGCCGAGCCCGGGAAGATCGCGAACTTGGCGCTGCGGGCGCCGAGGTACTCGTTCTTGTCGGTGTCCTTGAGCCCGATGTGGGAGAGCAGACCAGCCAACAGCGAGGTGTGGACCGACTGTTCGGGCGCGTCCTCCTCGTTGAGGTGGATGCCCATGGTCTTGGCCACGGTCCGCAGCTGCGAGTAGATGTCCTGCCACTCGCGGATGCGCAGGAAGTTCAGGTACTCCTGCTTGCACATCCGGCGGAAGCTGGAGGAGCCGCGCTCCTTCTGCTGCTCGCGGACGTACCGCCACAGGTTGAGGAAGGCCAGGAAGTCGCTGGTCTCGTCCTTGAAGCGGGCGTGCTGCTGGTCGGCCTGCGTCTGCTTGTCGGAGGGCCGCTCGCGCGGGTCCTGGATGGAGAGCGCGGCCGCGATGACCATGACCTCGCGCACGCAGCCGTTGCGGTCGGCCTCCAGGACCATGCGGGCCAGGCGCGGGTCGACGGGCAGCTGGCTGAGCTTGCGGCCCTGCTGGGTGAGCCGTTTCTTCGGGTCCTTCTCCGTCGGGTCCAACGCCCCCAGTTCCTGGAGCAGTTGGACGCCGTCGCGGATGTTGCGGTGGTCCGGCGGGTCGATGAACGGGAACTTCTCGATGTCGCCGAGGCCGGCCGCGGTCATCTGGAGGATGACGGAGGCCAGGTTGGTGCGGAGGATCTCCGCGTCGGTGAACTCGGGCCGGGTGAGGAAGTCGTCCTCGCTGTAGAGCCGGATGCAGATGCCGTCGGACGTACGGCCGCAGCGGCCCTTGCGCTGGTTGGCGCTGGCCTGCGAGACCGGCTCGATCGGCAGGCGCTGCACCTTGGTGCGATGGCTGTAGCGCGAGATGCGGGCGGTGCCCGGGTCGATGACGTACTTGATGCCGGGGACGGTCAGCGAGGTCTCGGCGACATTGGTCGCTAGGACGATCCGGCGGCCGCTGTGCTGCTGGAAGACCCGGTGCTGCTCGGCGTGCGAGAGGCGCGCGTAGAGGGGGAGCACCTCGGTCGAGCGGAGGTTCTTCTTGATCAGCGCGTCCGCGGTGTCGCGGATCTCGCGCTCGCCGGACAGGAAGACCAGGACGTCGCCGGGTCCCTCCGCCTGGAGCTCGTCCACGGCGTCGCAGATCGCGGTGATCTGGTCGCGGTCCGCGTCCTCGCTGTCCTCTTCGAGGAGCGGCCGGTAGCGCACTTCGACGGGATACGTACGGCCGCTGACCTCGACGATCGGGGCATCCCCGAAGTGCCGCGAGAACCGCTCGGGGTCGATGGTCGCCGAGGTGATGACGACCTTCAGGTCGGGGCGCCTGGGCAGCAGCTGGGCCAGATAGCCGAGCAGGAAGTCGATGTTCAGGGACCGCTCGTGGGCCTCGTCGATGATGATCGTGTCGTAGCCGCGCAGCTCGCGGTCCGTCTGGATCTCGGCGAGCAGGATGCCGTCGGTCATCAGCTTCACGAAGGTCGCGTCCTGGTCCACCTGGTCGGTGAACCTGACCTTCCAGCCGACCGCCTCGCCCAGCGGCGTCTTCAGCTCTTCGGCGATGCGGTCCGCGACCGTGCGGGCCGCGATCCGGCGGGGCTGGGTGTGCCCGATCATGCCGCGCACCCCGCGGCCCAGCTCGATGCAGATCTTGGGGATCTGGGTGGTCTTGCCGGAGCCGGTCTCACCCGCGACGATCACGACCTGGTGGTCGCGTATCGCCTCCAGGATCTCGTCCTTCTTCTGGCTGACCGGAAGCTGCTCGGGGTAGCTGACCTCGGGCATGCGGGCGGACCGCCGGGCGACGCGCTCGGCGGACTTCTGGGCCTCGGCGGCGATCTCGTCGAGCACGGCCTGCCGGGCCTCGGGCTTACGGATGCGGCGGGCGCCTTCGAGACGGCGGCCCAGGCGGTGGGCGTCGCGCAGCGAGGCCCCGTCGAGCAGCGTCTGGAGATCGGCGAAGGAAGTAGACATACCTGATCCAGGATCTCACCCGCCGAGGACGAGTGGCGAACGCATTTCGACGCCGTTCCGGGCCCACCCCGTACCATTTCGGGCATGCCTCGCTCCCGAGCCCCGCGCCACCGCCTCACCGCGGTGCTGTTGCTGGTGCTCGGGGTGCTCGCGGTGGCGCTCTGCGGGCCGGTCACGACGGCCTCGGCGGCACCTACGACGGCGGCCGCGCCCGCCGCGCCCGCCGCGCCCGCGAAGAAGGTGCCGGCGCCCGCCTTCACGGACGGCTCGGCCGTGCCCGGCTGCCAACAGGGCGGCCGGCACCAGGACTCCGACCCCGCCGCGCCGGTCCGGACCCGTACGGCCCACGACCAAGCGCCGGTCCTGGAGGACCGGGTCGCGCATGCCGCCCTCGGCGCGCTGTACGCGGCCCACCGCAACCCGCCGGTCCGCGGGCCCACGCGCAGCGCGCCCACCCCCGTCGAACTCTCGGTGCTCAGGGTCTAGACGGCCGGTCCGCCCCAGCGACCGCCCGTCCCCTTCTCGTACGCGCCCCTCGCAGGTGTGCGCGTACGCACGCACCCGGAGTTCCCGCATGCCCAAGACCACGTCCAAGCCGTCCAGGCCCGCCGCGCCGGCCAAGTCCCGCAAGCCGTTCCTCATCTGGGCGGCCGTGGTGGCCGCCGCCGCCGTCCTCGGGATCGCCTCCTACCAGGCGAGTTCCCCCGACCCGAAGCCCACGGTCAACGACTCGGCCGCCTCCGCCTCCGCCTCCGACCCGGCCGCGGCGGGCGCTCACCCGGAACTGATGAAGCTGGCCCGTCGGGACGCGAAGGACCCGCTGGCGCAGGGCCGCGCCGACGCGCCCGTCGTGATGATCGAGTACGCCGACTTCAAGTGCTCGTACTGCGGCAAGTTCGCCCGTGACACCGAGCCGCAGCTGGTGAAGAAGTACGTCGACAACGGCACCCTGCGCATCGAGTGGCGCAACTTCCCGATCTTCGGCGCCGAGTCGGAGGCGGCGGCGCGCGGGGCGTGGGCGGCCGGGCAGCAGGGGAAGTTCTGGCAGTTCCACGCGGCGGCGTACGCGGAGGGCGCCAAGGAGAAGGGGTTCGGCGGCGACCGCCTCAAGGAGCTGGCCAAGGAGGCCGGGGTGCCGGACGCGGCACGCTTCGAGACGGACCTCGACAGCGACGCGGCGAAGGCTGCGGTGAAGAAGGACCAGGACGAGGCGTACGCGCTCGGCGCCAGCTCCACCCCCTCCTTCCTCATCAACGGCACGCCCCTCGCGGGTGCCCAGCCCATGGCCGAGTTCGCGCAGGTCATCGAGGCGGCGGCGAAGAAGTGACCCCGAACATCGGTTACCTGGCCGCATTCCTCGGCGGTCTGCTCGCCCTGCTCAGCCCGTGCAGCGCGCTGCTCCTGCCGGCGTTCTTCGCGTACTCGATCTCCAGCCGCACCAAGCTGCTCGCCCGCACGGGCATCTTCTACGCGGGCCTGGCCACCACCCTGGTGCCGCTGGGCGCGGCGGGCTCGTACGCGGGCCGCCTCTTCTACGGCCACCGCGACCAGCTGGTCCTCTTCGGCGGCTGGCTGATCATCGTCCTCGGCATCGCCCAGATCGTGGGCATGGGCTTCGCGAGCCGCCGCATGACGGAGCTGTCCGGGAAGATCCGCCCCACGACCGCGGTCTCCGTGTACGCGCTGGGGGCGGTGTACGGCCTCGCCGGGTTCTGCGCGGGCCCGATCCTGGGCAGCGTCCTGACGGTGGCGGCGGTGAGCGGCAGCCCGGTCTACGGCGGTCTGCTGCTCGCGGTCTACGCCCTGGGCATGGCGGTCCCGCTGTTCGTCCTGGCCCTGCTCTGGGAGCGCTTCGAACTGGGCGGCCGCACGTGGCTGCGCGGCAGGGTCCTGAAGCTGGGCCGCCTCGAACTCCACACCACGTCCCTCCTGTCGGGCCTGTTCTTCATCGCGCTCGGCGCCCTGTTCCTGGCGTACGACGGCGCGACGGCCCTGCCCGGCCTGCTGAACGTGGACGACTCGTACGCGCTGGAGGAGTGGACCAAGAACGTCGGAAACGCGGTCCCGAACTGGGCGCTGCTGACGGCCATCGTGGCGGCGGCCGCGGTCACGCTGGGCGTACGGGGGTGGCGGGCACGGGCCCGCGCACCGGAGGACACCTGAGCCCTCGGGCCGCCCGGGCGGGTTTGCCCACCCGCCCGCCCTTGGCCCGGGGTTGGTTGGGTTCCGGCCCCCTGGGGCTGCGCCCCAGACCCCTGAGGGGCTGCGCCCCTCGAACCCCCGCAAGGGGCTCCGCCCCCTGCACCCCCGTTCGCGCCTGAACGGCGCTCGTCCTCAATCGCCGGACGGGCTGAAATGCCCGATGCGGCCCAGCGCCGAATCCTTCAGGGGCGCGGGGAACTGCGCGACCGGCCACCCACGGTGCGAGGCCGACAGGGGGTTGGGGGCGCGAGGAACTGCGCGAGAAGCGAGCACGGCCCGCAGCCGAAGAACTCTCCCCCGGAGGGTCTCGGGAAGGGGCGGGGTGGGGGAAAAGCCCTCGACCAGCCCCGCCCCGAACGCCCCGGGTACGACGAAAGCCCCGACCGGGAAGGTCGGGGCTTTCTGTGGTGGCTGGGGCCGGGGTCGAACCGGCGACCTATCGCTTTTCAGGCGATCGCTCGTACCAACTGAGCTACCCAGCCACGCGGTTCACCGAGGTGAACCGCAGCGGTCCTGACGGGATTTGAACCCGCGGCCTCCACCTTGACAGGGTGGCGAGCACTCCAAACTGCTCCACAGGACCAAGCTTGCGCGAGAACAAGTCTCGCACAGGATTGTGCGTGCCCCCAACGGGATTCGAACCCGTGCTACCGCCTTGAAAGGGCGGCGTCCTGGGCCACTAGACGATGAGGGCTAATTGGCCCGCCTGGGCGCTTCGCAGCGCGTCGGGGACGTGAGAAGCATATGGGATGCGGGGAGGTATCGCCAAAACGGTTTCCGAGGAGGTCACGCGGGGGTGCGCGCAGGGCGCCGCGGCCCGGCCGCCGAGGGGCCTCCCGGGACGGGTCCGGCGGCGCGCGGCGGGGCCGGACGACCGCGCGGACGCGCCCGAACGCCGGTGCGTGACCGA
The DNA here is from genome assembly GCF_014650455.1 of Streptomyces xanthochromogenes. Classification (GTDB taxonomy): domain Bacteria; phylum Actinomycetota; class Actinomycetes; order Streptomycetales; family Streptomycetaceae; genus Streptomyces; species Streptomyces xanthochromogenes. The sequence continues at coordinate 331,286 of NZ_BMUZ01000010.1, forward strand.
CAATGGCCGGGTGCTGGAGATGACGCGCGAGGAGTTCGAGGAGCTGGTCGGCGAGGCGCTGGACCGGATCCCGCCCGAGCTGACCCGCCTGATGGACAACGTCGCGGTGTTCGTCGAGGACGAACCGGCCCCCGACGACCCCGAGCTGCTCGGCCTCTACGAGGGAACCCCGCTCACCGACCGCGGCGAGTGGTACGCCGGGGTGCTCCCGGACCGGATCACCATCTACCGGGGTCCCACGCTGCGGATGTGCGGGACGCGCGAGGAGGTCGTCGCCGAGACGGAGGTGACGGTGGTTCATGAGATCGCCCATCACTTCGGGATCGACGACGCCCGCCTCCACGCGCTCGGATACGGCTGATCCCGCCCACTCCCGCCCACTCCGGGCCCACTCTCCCGCGCGCGCTCACGCGATCGCGTACGGCTGATCCCGTCCACGCCGTACCCCGCTCCCGTCCGGCCGATCCCACTCCGTCCCCGGCGGGGCCGCGCTTGCTCGGACGGATGTCGGGCGCAAGCCGGGTGCGGCCCGGGCGTGTCCCCGGTGGGGGGCCGGGAGTTGGAACGTGTGACCCCACTCCCGCGTTCCGGAGGTGCCCCCGTGCGCCAGTTGACCACCCCTGTCCGCCTGGCCGAGCTGGCCGTGACCGTCCTGGTGCTCGCGGCGTCGGCGGGCTGCATGAGCGTGAGTGACAACGAGGGGAGGCCGAAGCCCTCGGCGTCCGCCGGGCGGCACGGCGAGGCCGCCAGGTCCGACGAGGAGGGCAAGGGCGGCTCCGGCGAGGGCCGGGAACGTACCGGCAAGCACGACCCGAAGGCGCCGGGCGGCCCGTCCGGCGCCCCGAGCGCGAGCGGGACGCCGGGGGCGTCCGGCGCGGCCGTGCCCTCGTCGGGCGCGCACCCGAAGCCCGGCGTCCCGGCCCCGGCCAAGCCGTCGCCGGGAGCCCCCTCGCAGCCCGCCCCGTCGGCCAGCCACTCGGCGCCGCCCCCGCCGCCCGTCTCGTCCCCGCCCCCGCCGCCCGTCTCGCCTCCGCCGGCCTCCCCGTCGACGACTCCGGGGGCCGACACGCACAACAGCGCGCTGCGCGGAAACCAGGCTCCGCTCCAGCCGGAGCCCAGTGCATCACCGCAGGTCGGACCGGTTTAGGGGGACTCGGTTTGCCTTAGGGGGGTGGGGGTGCGTATGGTAGTAGATCGTTTGATCCCATTGCCCGGCGCCGACACAGAAGAGCGCCGTGTGGCGCGTACTCTCCCTAGCCGTGGCTGACCGCATTGAGGCGGTCGAATTGCGAATTCACGGAGTTGACGGGCGCGTGCCGAGACTCCGGAAGGTTTCGCATTTCGCATGTCCATTTCCAGCACTGATCACTCCGTCCTGCCCGAGAACGAGAACAACGACTCCATCGAGGCCCGCGAGAACGACGTCGTCGAGGCCGTAGCGGCCTCCGACGTCATCGAGGTCGTCGAGATCGTCGAATCCGGCTCCGAGGCGGACGAGAACACCGAGCCGACCGTCACCTTCGCGGACCTCGGTCTGCCCGAGGGCGTCGTGCGCAAGCTCGCCCAGAACGGGGTGACCACCCCCTTCCCGATCCAGGCCGCGACCATCCCGGACGCCCTGGCCGGCAAGGACATCCTCGGCCGTGGCCGTACCGGCTCCGGCAAGACCCTCTCCTTCGGTCTGCCCACCCTGGCCACGCTGGCCGGCGGGCACACGGAGAAGAAGAAGCCCCGCGCGATCATCCTCACGCCGACGCGTGAGCTCGCGATGCAGGTCGCGGACGCCCTCCAGCCGTACGGCGACGTGCTCGGCCTGAAGATGAAGGTCGTCTGCGGCGGTACCTCGATGAGCAACCAGATCTACGCCCTGGAGCGCGGCGTCGACGTCCTCGTCGCCACCCCGGGCCGTCTGCGCGACCTCATCAACCGCGGCGCCTGCTCGCTCGCCAACGTCCAGGTCGCCGTCCTCGACGAGGCCGACCAGATGTCCGACCTGGGCTTCCTGCCCGAGGTCACCGAGCTGCTCGACCAGATCCCCGGTGGCGGCCAGCGCATGCTCTTCTCGGCCACGATGGAGAACGAGATCTCCACCCTGGTCAAGCGCTACCTGACGAACCCCGTCACGCACGAGGTCGACAGCGCGCAGGGCAACGTCTCGACGATGACCCACCACGTCCTGGTCGTGAAGCCCAAGGACAAGGCGCCGGTCACCGCCGCCATCGCCGCCCGCAAGGGCCGCACGATCATCTTCGTCCGCACCCAGCTGGGCGCGGACCGCATCGCCGAGCAGCTCTGCGAGTCGGGCGTGAAGGCCGACGCGCTGCACGGCGGCATGACCCAGGGCGCCCGTACCCGCGTTCTTGAGGACTTCAAGAAGGGCTACGTCAACGCCCTGGTCGCCACCGACGTCGCCGCCCGCGGCATCCACGTCGACGGCATCGACCTGGTGCTCAACGTGGACCCGGCCGGCGACCACAAGGACTACCTGCACCGCTCGGGCCGTACCGCCCGCGCCGGCAAGTCCGGTGTTGTCGTGTCGCTCTCGCTGCCGCACCAGCGCCGCCAGATCTTCCGGCTGATGGAGGACGCGGGCGTCGACGCCTCGCGCCACATCATCCAGAGCGCCGGCGCGTTCGACCCGGAGGTCGCCGAGATCACCGGCGCCCGTTCGCTGACCGAGGTCCAGGCCGACTCCGCGAACAACTCGGCCAAGCAGGCCGAGCGCGAGGTCGCCGACCTCACCAAGCAGCTGGAGCGCCTGACCCGTCGGGCCGGTGAGCTCCGCGAGGAGGCCGACCGCCTGGTGGCCCGCGCCGCCCGTGAGCGCGGCGAGGACCCGGAGGCCGCGGTCGCCGAGGTCGCCGCCGAGGCCGAGGCCGAGGTCGCGGCTGCTGCCGCCGCCGCTGCCGTGCCGGTGCAGGAAGCCCGCGAGGACCGCGGCAACTTCCAGCGCCGTGACGACCGGGGCAACTTCGAGCGCCGTGACAACCGCGACAGCCGTGGTGGCGACCGTGGTGGCTTCCGCCGTGACGACCGTCCCTCGGGCGGCTTCAACCGCGGTGGCAACGACCGTCCGTTCAACCGTGACCGTCGTGACGAGCGCCCCTCCGGCGGCTTCCGCCGCGACGACCGTCCCTCGGGCGGCTTCAACCGCGACCGCCGCGACGACCGTCCCTCGGGCGGCTTCAACCGTGACGACCGCGGTGGCGACCGTGGCGGCTTCCGCCGCGACGACCGTCCCTCCGGCGGCTTCCGTCGTGACGAGCGTCCCTCGGGCGGCTTCAACCGCGATGACCGCGGTGGCGACCGTGGCGGCTTCCGCCGCGACGACCGTCCCTCGGGCGGCTTCAACCGTGACGACCGTGGCGGCGACCGCGGCTTCAACCGCGACCGCCGTGACGAGCGCCCCTCCGGTGGCGGCTTCAACCGCGGTGGCAGCGACCGTCCGTTCAACCGCGACCGTCGTGACGACCGTCCCTCCGGCGGCGGCTTCCGCTCCGGCGGCCACGACCGTCCGTACGGCCGTCGTGACGAGCACCGCGGTACCGGCACCAACACCGGTTCCTTCGGCGGCCGCCGCGACGACAAGCCGCGCTGGAAGCGCAACGGCTGATCGTGCTGAACCCGGCCTGAGGCGCAACGGCTGAGCCCGTTGCCCGACGGCCCATCAGGGCCCGTATCCCGCCTGCCCGGCGGCGTACGGGCCCTTTTGCGTGGGCCCCGACGCCGATGGGCGGGCACCCCCGGCGAGCCCTCACCCCGAGGACCGCTGAATCTCGGCCATCTCGGCCCCCCGCCGGCGCATGCCCTACCCGCGGGTTGGGAATCGCTGGGGGCATGACAAATGACGCCAGCCCCAACTCCCCGGAAAGACACGGCACTTCCGGGGGCGCGCCAGGCATACCAGGCAGACCAACCGCGCCAGGCGCCACCGGTGCGACGACCGACGAGGAACTCCTGGCCCAGCTCGGCTACAAGCAGGTCCTCGCCCGGCGCATGTCGGCGTTCTCCAACTACGCCGTCTCGTTCACGATCATCTCGGTGCTTTCCGGCTGCCTGACGATGTACGCGTACGGCATGAAGACCGGCGGCCCCGCCCTCATCACCTGGGGCTGGGTGGCGGTGGGCCTGATGACGCTGATCGTCGGCCTCGCGATGGCCGAGATCTGCTCCGCGTACCCGACCTCGGCGGGCCTGTACTTCTGGGCCCACCGTCTGGCGCCGCCCCGGCAGGCCGCCGCCTGGGCGTGGTTCACGGGCTGGTTCAACGTCCTCGGCCAGATCGCGGTGACGGCGGGCGTCGACTTCGGTGCGGCGTCGTTCCTCGGGGCCTACCTGAACCTCCAGTTCGGCTTCGGGGTCACGCCGGCCCGCACGATCCTGCTCTTCGCGGCGATCCTGGTCCTGCACGGGCTCCTGAACACGTTCGGCGTGCGGATCGTGGCGTTCCTCAACAGCGTGAGCGTGTGGTGGCACGTGCTCGGCGTGCTGGCGATCGTGGCGGCCCTGGCCCTCGTCCCCGACCACCACCGCTCGACCTCGTTCGTCTTCACCGACTTCGTGAACGAGACCGGCTTCACCAACAGCGTCTACGTGGTGCTGATCGGCCTGTTGATGGCCCAGTACACCTTCACCGGATACGACGCCTCCGCCCACATGACGGAGGAGACCCACGACGCCTCGACCGCCGGCCCGCGCGGCATCGTCCGGTCCATCTGGACGTCCTGGATAGCGGGGTTCGTGCTGCTGCTCGGCTTCACGTACGCGATCGGCGCGTACGACACCCAGCTGAACTCGGACACGGGCGCGCCCCCCGCCCAGATCCTCCTGGACTCGCTGGGGGCCACCGGCGGCAAGCTGCTCCTCCTGGTGGTGATCGGCGCCCAGCTCTTCTGCGGAATGGCCTCGGTGACCGCCAACTCCCGCATGATCTACGCCTTTTCGCGCGACGGCGCGCTGCCGTTCTCGCGCCTGTGGCACACGGTGAGCCCGCGCACCCGCACGCCGGTCGCGGCGGTCTGGCTGGCCGCGGGCGCGGCGCTGGTCCTCGGCCTCCCGTACTTGATCAACGTGACGGCCTACGCGGCGGTGACCTCGATCGCGGTGATCGGCCTCTACATCGCGTACGTGATCCCGACCCTGTTGCGCCTGTTCCGCGGTGACGCGTTCGCGCGGGGCCCCTGGCACCTGGGCCGCTGGTCGCGCCCGATCGGCATCGTGGCGGTGGCCTGGGTGGCGGTCATCACAGTCCTGTTCATGCTGCCGCAGGTCTCCCCGGTCACCTGGGAGACCTTCAACTACGCCCCGATCGCGGTCCTGGCGGTCCTGGGCTTCGCCGCGGTGTGGTGGCTGGCCTCGGCCCGGCACTGGTTCCTGCGGCCCGCGGGGACGGCGACGCCGGGCGAGTGAGGGCCCGCCCGGCCCCGGCCCCCGGCCCTTTCCTCCCGTTCCGTCCCGCTCTGCACGACTCCGGCGGGACATCGCGGGCCGCGCCGCGACCCGCGACGGGCCCGACAACCGATACCCGATCGGCTGCCGGGCGCCGTCCGGCTATGCTCGGGGGTGACTCGCCAAGGGCCATTAGCTCAATTGGCAGAGCAGCGGACTTTTAATCCGTTGGTTGTCGGTTCGAGTCCGACATGGCCTACCGCTTGTCGCGGCGTCAGACATGCTCTGACCTGCAACTTCTTCAGCCCGACCGGAAACACCCGGTCGGGCTGGAGTCGTTTTGACCGCTTTGCGGGGCGCGTGAGTGCGCGAAGCGTGCCCGAGGCGCTGGCGGGCGTTCCGGGTGCGCTGCGCTGACCTGGGGCGAGGTCGGCCGCGTCGTCGGCGAGCCGGCGGTCGAGCTGGGCGTCGGGGAGTTCCGGGGCGTCGGGCAACCGGCAGTGGTCGAGGCAGCTGTCGAAGGTTCCGGTCTGCATCTGCAGGGACAGGAAGCCGCAGTCATCGCGGGTGACCGTCGCGCTCCAGACGATGCCGCCCCGCCGGGGATCGTTGTCGCGCTCGATCCACAAGGCCGTGCGGGCAGGCTCGACCGCATCCCGCACGCGTCCGGCGATGGCGACGTTCGGGATGGGGATGGTGCCCCACGCGCCTCCGGTCCTGCCGATCCAGTCGGCGAGCGCTCCCCCTGAAGCGGTAGGACATCGAGGAGTTGATCGCTGCGCAGATCAGAGAACGAAGCGCGGTGAATGGAGGCCCACCCGTTCTTCAACCAGCTATGGCGATCACGGAGTTGGGGGAGTTACGCTCGTGAATGCGAGGAGGGCCTCGCACGCGGAGTCAGGCAGGCGACGGCAACGAGGACCGTCCCAGGAAGCTGGCTGACGAAGCTCCCCCGATCGGTGGACGCAAGGGGGCACCGTCGGCGTAGCTGTGTAGTAACGAGCGCTTTGATGCGTCCAAAGCCTCAGTTGGGTCACATTCATGTGGCCGAGCTGAGGCACACCCCTGCCATCGGTTCGGTCACCCTTTCGAAAGGGTTTGGACCGGTGAAACTCTCCCCCTTCGCCGCGCAGGTGCTCTTCCTCCTCCTGGCTCTGGTCTCCTCCACCCTCGTAGCGGGTGTGGCTGGTGTGCTGAGCTATGTGGCTGGTTCGGGCATCGCGGCTTCGGTGCTCTATGGCGGCGGCGCATTCATCCTGGTGATGACGCTCTGTGTCACCATCCTCACGGCCCTGGGCCTCCTCGGAGGAGTCGGCAGCAGTGGCCCGTGACCCTGAGCACCAGGGGGCGGGGCGCGGCTTTGCCCTGGCCGCCGTTGGAGTCGCCGACGTGCGAACGCGGAGACGGGCTTGAGGTGGGCCACTGGTCGGAGAGCCCGGCCAGGTGGTCAGCCAGTGGGATCGTTGACGGCGCTGCGTAGCGACACGCTGCCCTGGTACGAGGCGTTGATGGTGCACCTGGCGGTCACCGATCCGCCCTTGGGGGTCGAGGGGATGATGGCTGTGCAGCTTCCGACGCTTCCGGCCGACTCGGATGCGGAGGTGCCGCCCTCCTTCTCGAGGAAGAAGTTCACCGTTGCCCCGCCGGTTTCGGTGCCGGTGTTGGTGACTACGCGGGACACGGGGCATCCGCCGTTGCCCACGCTGTGGCAGGGGCCCTCGAACTGGGGAGGCCCTACCTGAGAGAAGTGCACTTTGCCGCAGTACAACAAGGTGGTGGAGCAGCTGGCCGTCACCGAGGGGGAAGGTGGCGGCTGCGAGGTGCTGACCGTGTGGCTGGTGCCGTTGGCCCAGTCCTTGAGCTCCGAGAAGTTGTGTATGCCGAAGAAGGCGGCGACAGTCAGCGCAGTGCCGACCGCCCCTATCAGCCACTTGCCGTCCCCGCCGCTGCCCGTCGGAGTGTCGACCATGGTTTCGCCCCGTCACTATGCCGAAAGGTGAGGCTAGCCAGGCGAAGCTAACTGGCGAATCAGTCAAATCACAAGGCCTGTAAGGCAGTTGAGTGCGTGCGTGGTCCGGCTGCGCCCCGAGCGTCTGCCGCGCCCATGTGCTGGTAGTCCCACCGGCGAGGGGCGCTGTGCCCCGGCTTGCGGGACGGCGGCGGCGAGGGTGAACAGCTGCCGATCAAGTGGGAGAGCGGCGTCGCGGGTACTGAGGTTGGCCGATGAGGGTGCTCCCGTGCTGGCAGGGTCAGCCGTATGGATTGCATTTTCTGCGGGCTCATCCGTGAAGGCACCGCGAGTTGGGTGGAGCGTGGTCCGGTGGCGTGTGCTTTCGCTCCCCTGAACCCGCTGGCGCCGGGTCACACTCTGGTGGTTCCGACGCTGCATTACGCGGACGTGTTCGAGACCCCGCCCGAGGTCCTCGCCGTGACGGCGGCGCTGGTCCAGCGTGTGGCCGAGGCTGCGCGGACCGCCTTGAACGCCTCGGGGGTGAACATCCTCAGCGCCAACGGTCCGGGGTCGCAGCAGTCGGTGCCCCACCTGCACTTCCACGTCGTTCCGCGGTGGGTGGACGACGGAATCTCGACCTGGCCCACCGGACGCTCCGCACACCGCGTCACCGGCGATCCGGGGGCCCGGCTTGCCGACGCCCTGGCTTCGGGCCGGCGCCACGGAAGTTGAGCCGGTGTCCGAAAGGGAGCGCAGGGCCGTAACGGTCTCGTGCACGGCAAGTGCGTACGTCACCGGTCCTCCCGCCTGCTCGACGCAGCGCCCAGGCCGCGCCCGCGTACTGGTCGCTCCGTCGGCGAGGCGGACGCCGTCGGGACCGTAGACCGCACTGATGCCGGTCAGGGTCGAGCGTGATGAGCCCGGTCCGGCCTTCTCGCTCGTACACGACGTAGTCCCACCGCTTCACGACTCGGCCCCCTCCAACTCCAGCCCCTTCAACTCCAGCGACCCGGCCACGATCAGCGCGGCCAGTCGGGACGGGTCGCACAGATCGCCCGGGCGGGTCACGGGCACGGCCCAGTAGCCTTCGAGACCGTCCTCGGGGTCGGTGCGCTCGATGGGGGGCACGCCCAAGTAGTTGTCGCGGCCGAGGTACTCCGCGTACGGACTGTGCCCCCAGGTCGGCGCCGCGGGCGGAGTGAAGGCGTAGAACCGCTGGATCGACGGAGCGTGGAGAACGGGGCCGCGCAAGGCGGATGCCAGCGCTCGGGTCGCCTGGACGGACATCCTGCTGCCGGTGATCGCGTACACGAGCGGCTCGGTGAGGCGCACGGCCGAGAAGCGGCGGCCGAGGGCGAGTGCGGCGATGCCGCCCTTCTCCCATTGGTCTTTGGCCACTTGGGGCCGGTTGAGGCTGCCCGCGAGCCAGTCGCGGATCGACTCCCGCTCGGACTCGGTGAGGGGGTGGACAACTGGGGTGTCAACGGTGTTCATGGGTGCCTCCGCCGTCGGCTGCTCGAAGCGGCGCGGAGCGCCGTAGTGACCGGCAAGCTAAGGAAGCAGGCGACAGATCCGCTCGGCGATTGCGCGCAATTGCGCACGTAGGCAGAAAGGTTCGCCGGGATTGCTCAGGCGGTGTCGAGAGATGCCCGGGCGCGCGCGATGATGCGGTGCGCCTGCGGGCCGTACGCGGCAGACTCGGCCAGCCAGTCCCACGCGCGCTCGTACAGGCGGATCGAGTCCTCGTCGTCGAGCCACATCTCTGTGTCGATCGTTTCGACGATCACGAGACGACGGTCGTAGATCCAGAACCCATGTGCCGGGGTGCGCCGCAGCTCCGCTCCGAGCGGCACGATGCCGAGCTCGATGGTGTCGAGGCCGATCAGACCGACGAGCCGGTCCAGTTGAGCCGCGTGAACCTCGCGCGAGCACATCCGCACGTATAGGGCGGCCTCCCACACGAGGAAGCGAAAGCTCTTGCCCGGTTCGTACAGGGCTTGCTGTCGGCGTATCCGTGTCCGTACGGCCTCGTCGATGTCCTTGGCGACCTGCCGGAACTCGGAGTTCGCGGCGAAGGTCGCGCGGGCGTAGTCCGGTGTCTGGAACAGGCCCGGGATGCGCGCGACTTCCAGACCGCGGATCGCCTTCGTGTCCGCGGTCTCCGCGATGGCGAGCTCCTGCCTGACGCGATGCCCGGTGGCCAGCTGACGGCGCCACGACCGGTACCTCGTCTCCACCCCCGACAGGCGTCCTGTCAGCTCGCCCGTCAGCTCCGGCCGGCCGACGGCGCGCGCCCAAGCGCCGAGATCACCCGGCGTCGGGGTCTGTTTCCCCAGCTCCAGGCGGGACACCTTGGAGCGCTGCCAGCCGAGCCGTTCCGCGATGCCTTTCCCGTCGAGGCCGGCCGCAGTGCGCAGTTCCCGCAGCCGCGCACCCAAGGCGATCCTCGCGTTCTGGAAGTCCGTGCTCACACGGTGGAACGTACCTGCCTCTGGAACTCCTCGGTACGGGTCGCGTAGTGCCAGGCCTTGTCACGCGCCTGGCAGGCGGCCAGAACCTCGGGAGGATCTTCGCTGACGATCACGCCCAGGGTGTTGTCCTCGTCGTCGAAGACGAGACGGACCAGGGTGCGGGAGTCGAAGAGCCAGAAGTCCCAGTCGGGCAGTCCGAGACGACCGGCTTCCGATCGGGTCAGGTTGCGGATGTCCTCACCGGCTGCGACGTTCCCGAGTCCGGAGGCCAGGAGGTACCGCTGCCCCTCGGTGGCCGGCACGTCGACGAGCCGGACGCGCTCGAAGCGCTTCCCCTGATCCGTCTGCTTGCGCACGTTGGTCCGCCAGGCGTCGAAGGGCTCGTCGGCGATGCCTTCGCCGGCCTGCCAGCGCTGCCACTTTTCGCCCTTGCGGTCGGAGGCGTAGCCGCGGCGCGTCTCCAGGCGCCAGGCCGTGTGCTTGAAGTCGGCGAACATGTGCGTCACTTCGGAAAAGGGGATCGGGTCGTTCGGCATGGCGCGGGGAGCGAACCGAGCGAGCAGCTCACGCGGCACGGTGACGAAGGTCTCCGACTCCTTCACGTCGCGCAGCTGAACCAGGTGCTCGGGGTCGGTCACCCGCTCGCCTTGCACGAGGATGTCCCCGGTCCCCTCGACTTCGTACAGCGTGGGGCAGTCGCCGTCGTCGCTGGTGGTGCCGATGTAGCGAAGTGTCATGTCGCCCTCCGTCCGGCCCTGTTGGGGAATCAGCATGCGCAGGGCGATCTCCCGCGCGCCCCGTGATTGCGGCAGATTGCGAATCGAGGTGCCGTCGGCGGGGTGTGCGGGCAATGCCACACGACAATGCGCCCCGGTCCGACCCGAAGGCCAGGCAGGGGGCCCGCACGCCGGGAGCTACAGGGCCGACTGGAACGCCGAGGCGGACGGCACGGTGTCGGCGGCCTCGGTGACCCGGTCGACGACCGGCGAGCCTTCGCCGGCGAGCCGGGCCGCCATCCGTGCGGTGAGCGGAACGTAGGGGGCGCCGGCCGGAGCGGGGAGAGGCTGGGCGGCGGCCGGAACAAGCTCTGGGGTCATGGTTTGACTGTCCCTGTCCGGGTGGTGCTGGAAGGGCAGTTCCGGTCTGGCAGTTGATGGCGGATCGAGGTGGATCGAGGTGGATCGGGGCGGATCACCGACGCCGCGAGGCGCATCACCGACGCCGCGAGGCGCATCACCCCGCGCATCACCCCCGCCATGAGGGCGCGAGGGGGCTTCCTTCTTGCCGCAACGACAAAGGCGGCCCCCGTCACGGGCCCGAGGCCGGTGACACGGGGCGCCCAGCACCAGTCGTCCATGAGGGGTTCCGGCGGGCGGCGGTGGAGCGGGCCGATTCGTCGATGCCGTCGAGGTCCTCCGCGACCCGGCCGCGCCGGACCCGCCCGGCGCCGGACCCGGCCGCGCCGGACCCGTCGACGATCTGCGCGTCGGCCTCGGGGTGCTGTCCGTTCGGTCCCACGCGGGCGACCGGCTTGCCTGCCCGTGCCGTGAGGTCGACGGCCTTCAGCGCGACCCGCTCGTTGAACTCCAGTGATAGCGAGGCGAGTTGGAGCAGTGCCGTCACATCTGCTGCTTTCCGGCGCGCACCAGACACCAGGCGCCGCCGCCGAGGAACAGGAACGTCACCCCGCGCACTGCCAGACTGGCCATGAGGCTCAGTTCGTCCGGCAGGCCGGCGGCCCTGGTCTGGGTGATCCAGATCAGCGCGCCGCCGAGCACGATGAGGGCGACGCCACCGGCGCCCCAGGCGGTGCGGGCGGCTGTGGTCCGGTCGTTCTCCATCGTCAATTCTCCTTTGTACAGGGGGAGATGGGGTCGGAATGCGCATCGGGACGCTTCCGGCACGAGATCGTCGAGGTGGTGTCCGGCGGCGGTGCGCGATGAGCAGGATGGTCGTGCGGACGGGGATCGCCCGCAGCTTCTCGAGGATCTCGGCCTCGGTCTGCCGCGTCGATGACGGCCGTCGGTTCGTCCAGGACGGCCACGGGGCGCCCCGCAGGAAGGCACGGCCGGCGCGACCTCGCGCCAGGAGTGGCAGGACCGGCAGAACGAGTGACGGAACGAGTGAGGAGCGTCGCACCCAAGGGACACTTGTCATCAAGGTCGACGGCACACCCTCGTCCATCGCCCCGTCGGGTGCCGCACGCACCGGTCCGGGACCGCACATCGCCCGGACACGCTACTTCCGCTCTTCCGCCCTTCCGGCGCCTCCGTTTCCGTCCGCCCGGGTAAATGGTTCGGAGCACCCCTCCTCATGGCGTAGAGTTGTGTTTACCGACGCGGGGTGGAGCAGCTCGGTAGCTCGCTGGGCTCATAACCCAGAGGTCGCAGGTTCAAATCCTGTCCCCGCTACTGAACGAAGAGGCCCGGCACTTGTCTTCAAGTGCCGGGCCTCTTCGCGTTCCCCCGCGGGCCGGTACGCCTTGACCTTTGCGCCTTGACCTTTACGCAACGTCAAGATCTAGCTTGGGCTGTGTGAACGGCAAGGAGTGGTCGATCCAGGAGATCGCCAGGAAGGCCGGGACGACGAGCCGCGCTCTCCGGCACTACGGGGACCTCGGCCTGCTCGCCCCGAGCCGTATCGGGAGCAACGGCTACCGCTACTACGACCAGGACGCCCTGGTCCGGCTCCAGCGGATTCTGCTCCTGCGCGAGCTGGGGCTCTCGCTGTCCGTGATCGGCGAGCTCCTGGAGGGCGAGCGCGATCCGGCGGCCGCCCTGCGTACCCATCTGCGGCTTCTCGAACAGGAGCGCGAACGCATCGCGCGGCAGATCGCGTCCGTGCGGACCACCCTGCACAAGACGGAGAGGGGAGAGGAACTCATGGCGGAGGAAGTGTTCGACGGCTTCGACCACACCCGGCACGAGGAGGAGGTGAGCCGGCGCTGGGGGCGGGACGCCTACGAGAAGGGCGACCGCTGGTGGCGCTCGCTCACCGAGGCGCAGCGCAAGGGCTTCCTGAAGGAGCACGAGGACATCGCCCGGGACTGGGGGCGGGCGCACGGCGCGGGGGCCGCCGCCGACGGCGAGCTCGCGCAGGACATCGCGCGGCGGCACGTCGCCTGGCTGTCCACCACCACCGACGTCGGCCGGTCCTACGTCATCGGGATCGGGCAGATGTACGTCGACGATCCGCGCTTCGGCGTCAACTACGACCAGCACGGTGACGGCACGGCCGTCTTCGTGCGGGATGCCCTGACGGTGTACGCCGAGCGGCATCTCCCGGATTCGGCCGGAGACGGTTCGGCCGACGGGGGTGTTCGCCGAGAGTAGTCTCTCGCTCGCAACAGGTGAGCGTTCGAGGGGCTGGGTGGCTGGTGAGGACTCCGCGCGAGGCGGCCGGTGGTCTGGTGCTGGTCGCCCTCTGTCTGCTCGGGCTCGGCGGCTGCGCGCAGCCGGGCGGGCCGCCCGTGCCCGCCCGGGGCATCCCCGTCGCCCGGGTCTCGGCTCCGACCCAGGGGTGCCGGCTGAACCGGGGTGGCTGGGTCGAGCTGCCCTGCGTGCCCGAGCGGGCCGCCAATCACCGGCACACCCGGGGGAGCTGCGCCCGGGGCCGCCCCGGCCCGCACCGCTGCCGCCGCCACTGACCCGGCCGCCCCCCGCCCGGTCCAGGGCCCGGCAGCGCGGCCCGGCACCGCCCGCAGCCCCGCCGCTCGGCCCGCCGGGCACTCGCCTGGGCGCCTCAAGTCGCCTTCGGGGACGAAACGGGCCAGGCTGGACGGGTGCGGCAGCGAGCAGAGGGCGAAGGGCGCCTGGTACGGGCGCTACCCGTACTGCTGGTCGGCGTGGGCTTCGCCTTCGACGCCTCGACCCCGCCGGACCTGACCGCGGCCGCGCTGTTCGCCGGCGCCCCGGTCATCGCCGCGCCGTTCTACTCGGCCCGGGGCACGGCCGCCGTGGGCCTCTGCTCGGTGGCCGCCGTCGTGGCGCTCTGGTTCATACACGATCTGCCCAACCTCGGTGAAGGCGCGAGCGAGCTGTTCACCGTGCTCACGGTGAGCGCGCTCGCCCTCTTCATCAACCGCATCCTGCGTCGCAGCGGGGAGCGCCTCGCCTCCGCCCGTGTCATCGCGGAGACCGCGCAGCGCGCCGTGCTGCCCACGCCCGCGTCCCGCATCGGCGGACTCCACGTCGCCGCGCGGTACGAGGCCGCGCAGGCGGACGCGTTCATCGGCGGGGACCTCTTCGCCGTCCAGGACACCCCGTACGGGGTCCGGCTCATCGTCGGTGACGTACGCGGCAAGGGGCTCCAGGCGGTGGAGGCCGTCGCCGTGGTGATCGGCGCGTTCCGTGAGGCCGCCGAGCAGGAGTCGTCCCTGGAGGCGGTCACCCAGCGCCTGGAGCGGGCGCTGGCCCGCGAGGGCACCCGGCGCGACCGGCTCGACGCGGTCGAGGGGTTCACCACCGCGCTGCTCGCCGAGATCCCGCGCGGCGACGGCACCGTACGCCTGGTGAACCGGGGCCACCCCGAGCCGTTCCTGCTGCACCCGGACGGGTCCCTCGACGTGCTCAAGCCGAGCGAGCCCGCGCTGCCGCTCGGCATGGCCGACCTCGGGGTGTGGCCGGACCGCTCGGACGTACGGGCCTTCCCGCCCGGCTCCACCCTGCTGCTCTACACGGACGGGCTCTCCGAGGCGCGCGACGGGACGGGCGTCTTCTATCAGCCCGCCGTCCGCCTTCGCGGTGCGATCTTCCCGGGCCCGGACGAGGTCCTGGACGCCCTCGTCGACGACGTACGCCGCTACACGGGCGGCGGCACGAGCGACGACATGGCGCTGCTCGCGGTGAGCCGGCCGGCCGAGGGCCAGCCCGACCGGCGGCGCACGGTGACGATCGTGAAGTGAGGCCCGGTGAGCGGTCGTGGGGGAGTGCGGCGAGCGGCCGTGAGGGTGTCCGGCGAGCGGTCGCGCGCGGGGGGCCGGTGAGCGGTCGTAAGGGGGGCCGATGAGCGCTCGGCCGTGCCGTCACGGTGGGTGCCCGAAGGGTCTCGCTGCGCATAACAATTGACACACCGTCAGAAACCGGGTGTGACGCGGGTGACTCTGAAGGGACGTCAACTCGCCCGCTTTGCCCTGGCAATGGGCGCTAAGTCCGGGCCATGGCCATGAACGATCAGTGGGAACGGCTTGGAATCCGCCCCGGGTGTCTATTAACGTTCGATAACGCAGCGCGGTCGTCCCAGCCGCCGCCAAGGCGGCACCGCGCGCCTGCGCCGAATCCCCTTCGGGGAACCGGGGAACCACCAACTTGGGGTGAATCGGACGTCCGTCATGGGCGCTCGTAGGAGACCTTCCTGCTCCGAACCCTCCCCCGAGGCCTTAAGGGCCAGGGGGAACCCCCACCGCTAACCGGTAGGCGAGAAGGAAGGAAAGGAGCGCCCCCCGTGGCGTCCAACGAGCCTGCCCTCGGCACCCCCCTCCCCTCCGTGTACGGCGACGCGCCCGGCGAGAACGAGAGCTGGGAGGAGTGGGACCCGACCGAGGAGTCCGTACGCCCGGTCCGGGGCCGGCACAGAGTCGCCAAGCAGCGCGGCGGACTCGCGCGCAGCTCCACCGTCCTCGGCGTCGGCGTCATCGCGGCGGTCGGTGCGGGTGGCATGGCCACCGCGCAGACCAAGCCGCCGGTGTCCATATCCCTGCCGGACTCCATCAGCGAGAGCCTGCCCGATCTCGGGTCGCTGCCCGGCGTCGGCGAGCTGGTCGCGCACGACGCCCCGAGCAGCCCCAGGACGGCTGCCGCGCAGGCCGACCAGAAGATCGCGGCCGCGCCGCTGACCATGACCGGCCTGTCCACGAGCGAGGCCGAACAGGGCGCCACCGACGCGGGCGAGGCGCTGCGCGCCCGCATCCTCCAGCAGGCCGCACAGCAGAAGGCCGGGGCTGTCGCCGAGGCGAAGGAGGCCGCGCAGCAGGCCGCCGCGCAGCAGGCCGCCGAGGAGGCCAGGGCCAAGCAGGACGCGGCGGAGGCGAAGGCCGCCGCGGAGAAGAAGGCGGCGGAGGCAGCCGCGGCGAAGAAGGCGGAGGAGGAGCGGCTGGCCAAGCTGGCCGCGAGCTACTCGCTGCCGGTCGGCTCGTACACGCTCACCTCGACGTTCGGCGAGGCAGGTTCGATGTGGTCCTCCGGCCACCACACCGGCCTCGACTTCGCCGCGCCGACGGGTACGCCGCTGAAGGCGATCCACTCCGGGACGGTCAAGTCGGCCGGGTGGGCGGGGGCTTACGGGTACCGCACGGTCATCGAGCTCGATGACGGCAGCGAGCTGTGGTACTGCCATCAGTCGTCGCTCGCGGTGAGCGTGGGGCAGAAGGTGGCCACGGGGGACGTGATCGGACGGGTCGGGGCGACCGGGAACGTCACGGGTCCGCATCTGCACCTTGAGGTGCACACGCCGTCCGGTACGGGCATCGACCCGATGGCCTGGCTCCAGTCGAAGGGGCTCAACCCCTGAGCCGGTTTCGCCCTGCGGGCCGGGGCGGCCGACAGCCCGGCCGGGGCCTCGGATTGCCCGGTTCCCCACGCCTCCGAAGGTCCGGGGAGCGGAATAGGCGGGACCGGGCCGGGGGTTAGGGGTCCATGACCTCCTTGCGCGCGCTCGGCTCCTCCGACCTCTCCGTGTTCCCCCTCTCCCTCGGCGGCAACGTCTTCGGCTGGACGGCCGACCAGGACCAGTCGTTCGCCGTTCTCGACGCCTACACCGCCGGCGGCGGCAATTTCGTCGACACCGCCGACGCCTACTCGAAGTGGGCCCCGGGCAACTCCGGCGGAGAGTCCGAGACGATCATCGGCAAGTGGCTGGCCGCCCGCGGCAACCGCGCCGACGTCGTCGTCGCCACGAAGGTCGGCTCGCACCCCCAGTACGAGGGCCTCGCCGCCGACACCATCAAGGCCGCCGCCGAGGAGTCCCTGCGCCGCCTCGGCACCGACTACATCGACCTGTACTACACCCACTTCGACGACACCTCCGTCCCCGTCGAGGAGATCGTCACCGCCCTCGACCAGCTCGTGCGCGAGGGCAAGGTCCGTGCGCTCGGCGCCTCCAACATCAGCCCCGCACGGCTCCAGGAATCCCTGGACTTCGCCGACCGCGAGGGCCTCGCCAAGTACGCGGCGCTCCAGCCGCACTACAACCTGGTCTCCCGCGACACCTACGAGGGCGCCCTCCAGGACACCGCCTCGCACGCGGGCCTCGCCGCGGTCCCCTACTTCGCGCTCGCCTCCGGCTTCCTCACCGGCAAGTACCGCCCCGGCCAGAGCGTGGACAGCGCGCGGGCCGAAGGCGCGGGCAAGCACCTGGACACCGAGCGGGGCCGCAAGGTGCTCGCCGCGCTCGACCGGATCGCCCAGGAGCGCGACGCGGAGATCGCCACGGTGGCGCTCGCCTGGCTGGCGGCCCGGCCCACCGTCGCCGCCCCCATCGCCTCGGCCCGTACCGTCGAACAGCTCCCCGCGCTGCTCGCGGTCGCCGACCTGGAGCTCACCGACGCCCAGCTCTCCGAGCTGACCGCCGCCTCAGCGTAGGTACGGGTTGTACGGGGCCGGG
Organism: Streptomyces xanthochromogenes; assembly: GCF_014650455.1. Taxonomy (GTDB): domain Bacteria; phylum Actinomycetota; class Actinomycetes; order Streptomycetales; family Streptomycetaceae; genus Streptomyces; species Streptomyces xanthochromogenes. The sequence continues at coordinate 348,695 of NZ_BMUZ01000010.1, forward strand.
CCCGCGGCGGGACCCGGCTGCCCGTACGGGGCGTACTGCGGATGCGGTGCGTACGGGGCGTACTGCGCGTGCTGGGTGTAGGGGTGCGGCGGGCCCGGCTGCGGCGGCACCCAGATGCGTCCTGTGGCCCCGGCCGCGTGCAGCAGCGCCGGGCCCGCGATCGGCTTGCGCTCCCACAGATGGTGAAGCAACTCCTGCTCGCGGGCGGCGAAGTCGGGCCCCGGTCCCGTGGCGCCCCGGCTGCGGTACGCACGGTGGCGCAGGAAGGCCAGCGCGGTCGCGAACGCCTCGTACTCGGCGACCGCCCGGGCCGCCGGCTTCCCGCCGAAGCGGTGGTGCGCGAAGTCGCGGGCCGTCGCGCGGGCCCGCATCGAGGACAGCGCGAGCGGCTCGGCCGGACCCAGCCAGCCGGCCGCGGCGTACGCGGGCAGCTCGGCGGCGACGGTACGCAGCTCGCGCTGTCGGCTCCAGATCGCGAGCCAGGTCAGCAGCCCGAACACCGGCACCATGAAGGCCCCGTACACGATGTAGAAGCCGTACACCCCGAACAGCGTCGAGCTGTTCCACAGGGCGTGCATGCCCATGGCGCACACCAGGCCGAGCAGCGGGAACGCGACCCGGCGCAGCCGCTTGCCGGCCGGTGCGAGCGCGGCCGCGCCGAAGCCGATGCCGGTCATCACGGTGAACAGGGGGTGGGCGAACGGCGACATGACGACCCGTACGAAGAAGGTCGCCGCCGTCGTCGAGGCGAGGCCCCCGCTGTGGCTGGCCTGGTCCTCGCCGAAGGCGTTGCCCAGATAGAGGATGTTCTCGGTGAAGGCGAAGCCGGTCGCGGTGAAGCCGGCGAAGACGACCCCGTCGACGATCCCCTTGAAGTCCCGTCTCCTGAACAGGAAGAGCAGCAGTACGGCCGCCGCCTTCGCGCTCTCCTCGACTATCGGCGCTATGACGCTCGCGCCCAGGTGGTCGGCCGAGGACGGGTCGGCGGTGGCCGTCGCTATCCAGCGCGTCGCGAAGGAGTTGGCGATGATCGCCACGAGTGCCGCGGCGCAGGCGCCCCAGGCCAGGGCGAAGAAGAGGTTGCGCCACGGGCCCGGATCGACCCGGTCGAGCCAGCGGAACGCGGCGCCGAGCAGCGGCACCGGAAGCACCGCGAGCCCGAGCCCGACCAGGAAGCCCTCGGTGCCGGTCTGGTCCCGTACGAGCGCGAGGATGACCAGGCCGCACAGGGCGAGCAGGGTGATCAGCGCGCCTGCGCGGACCGCCTTGGAGCGCCAGAAGTCGCGGCGCGGGCGGTAGCGCCACTTCGCGCGGTCCGGCGGGACCCCGTCGAAGCGGGGCTCCTCCGCGCACGCCGGAACGGGCTGGGCCGGATGGCCGGGCCCGGCCTGCTGGGGCGCCTGCCCGGGGGGCGGGCGATGCGGAAGCGACTCGAAGGACACCAGACGACCCTAACGAGGGTCACTGACAATGCGCGACGGTGCCTGCACTACCCGCTGTGCCGCGCCCGGCCCGATCCGCACGGTGTCCGCTTCCTGCCGTCCGCTGTCCGCCACCTGACGTCCGCTGCCTGCTGTCCGCTATCCGCTGTGCGCGACGCGGCGGAACATCAGGTCGTGCACCACGTGGCCCTTGTCGAGGCCCTGGCCCTCGAAGCGGGTCAGCGGCCGGAACGCGGGCCGCGGCGCGTAGCCGCCGCCGTCCACGGTGTTCTCGAAGTCGGGATGAGCGTCGAGGACTTCCAGCATCTGCTCGGCGTAGTCCTCCCAGTCCGTCGCGCAGTGCAGTACGGCGCCGGGCTTCAGCCGGGTCGCGGCGAGCGAGAGGAACTCGGGCTGGATCAGGCGGCGCTTGTGGTGGCGCTTCTTGGGCCACGGGTCCGGGAAGTACACGCGGAGGCCGTCCAGCGCGTCCGGCTCCAGCATCTCGCGCAGCAGGATGATCGCGTCGCCGTTGGCCACGCGGATGTTGCTCAGGCCGTTGCGCTCGGCGAGGCCGAGGAGGTTGCCCTGGCCGGGGGTGTGGACGTCGACGGCGAGGATGCCGGTGCGGGGGTCGTCCGCGGCCATCTGCGCGGTGGCCTCGCCCATGCCGAAGCCGATCTCCAGGACGACGGGGAGGCCGTCGAACATCTCGGCCGGGTCGATCTTGCGCAGCCCGTCGATGTCGAAGCCCCAGACCGGCCAGAGGCGTTCCAGGTACTCGCCCTGGCCGGTGGTGACACGGCTTCGGCGGGGCTGGAAGCTGCGGATGCGGCGTTCGTGGTGCGAGCCCGCCGGGTCGGCGGCGGGGCCGCCGGGGAATCGGGGTGCCTTGTCCCTCGGCAGGACCTTCTCGGTCGCCTGGGCGGGGGGCTCTGGGGTGCGGGGCTGCTCAGACACAATGCGCCGATTCTACGGTGCGGGCGGATTCGGGGCCCGTCCCCGGCCCCGCCCCCCTCGCCGGGGCGGGGTGCGTCCTGCCCCGGCCCCGGACCGGGCCCGCCGTTCGCGCAGTTCCCCGCGCCCCTCAACCCCGATGTCGGCCCCGGACCGTGCCCGCTTCTCGCGCAGCTCCCCGCGCCCCTGGCACCGTCTTCGGCTGCGGGTCGTGGGGGCCGTTCGCGCAGCTCCCCGCGCCCCTGAGGGTGTCTGTCCTGGCCGGAGTGGCGGGGGCCGGCAGCTTCGGGGGCCGCCGGGCCTCGGCATGCCCAGGGGCGCGGGGAGCCGCGTATCCGGCCGTGTGGCGCGGGGCTGACGGCGGTCGGGGTCAGGAGCGGGGCAGGGTCTGGAGGACCCGGGATGCCACTTCCCTGCCGATGGGGAGGGACGCCGTCGCCGCGGGGCTCGGCGCATTGAGGACGTGGATCGTGCGAGCCGACTCCCGGATCAGGAAGTCGTCCACCAGCGTGCCGTCCCGCAGGACCGCCTGCGCCCGAACGCCCGCGGGCGCGGGCCGCAGGTCCGCCTCGGTGACCGCGGGGAGCAGCCGGCGCACCGCCTCGGTGAAGGCCCGCTTCGACCAGGACCGGTGCAGTTCCCCGGCCCCGTACCGCCAGTGCCTGCGGGCTATCCGCCAGGTGCCGGGCCAGCCGAGCGTGCCGGCCAGCTCGGCCGGGCGGACCGTGCGCCAGTCGTAGCCCTCCCGTGCCGCGGCCGGCACCGCGTTGGGCCCGACGTGGACAGAGCCGTCGACGCCCCGGGTCAGATGGACGCCGAGGAAGGGGAACGCCGGATCCGGCACCGGATAGACGAGGCCCTTCACGAGGCCGGGGCGGGCCAGCTCGTAGTACTCGCCGCGGAACGGCACGATCCGCACCCCGGGGTCGTCCCCCGCGAGCCGGGCCACCCGGTCGCAGTGCAGCCCCGCGCAGTTGACCAGGGCCCGGGCGCGCAGCACCGTGCCGTCGGCGGTGCGCACGGCCACGCCGAGCTCGGGGCGCCGGTCGATGCGGACGACCTCCGCGCCGTAGCGCACGTCGGCGCCGGACAGCTCCGCGAGGCGGGCCGCGACCGCCCCGTAGTCGCACACCCCCGTCGTCGAGACGTGGATCGCCGCGAGCCCGCGTACCTCCGGCTCGTACGCGGCTATCTGGGCAGGGCCCAACTCCCGCACCGGGATGCCGTTCTCACGGCCGCGCTGGACCAGGGCGTGCAGCCGGGGCAGCTCGGCGCGCTCGGTGGCCACGATCAGCTTGCCGGTGACCTCGTGGGCGATGCCGTGCCGTGCGCAGAACTCGACCATCTCCTCCGCCCCGCGCACCGCGAAGCGCGCCTTGAGCGAGCCGGGCTTGTAGTAGATGCCGCTGTGGATGACTCCGCTGTTGCGCCCCGTCTGATGCCGGGCCGGGCCGTTCTCCTTCTCCAGGACCAGCACGCGTGTCCCGGGCGAGGCCTGCGTCAGGGCGTACGCCGTCGACAGACCCACGATCCCGCCGCCGACCACCAGCACGTCGCAGTCGTACGTCGTCACCCAGGCACCTCCCACCCCGGTCGCGTCTTCCCGGAGGACGGCCCCGGACCCCCTCATCACATACTGCACTGGCCCACTGACAATCCCGGTAAACGTCCGCCGGCGACCCTATGCGGGGGTCACGAGCAGCGGCCTGGCCCGTTCGCGCAGCTCGGCGACGCGTGGCTCGTCCCCGTACGGCTCCAGGCGGTGCAGCAGATCGCGTACGTACTCGGTGGTACGGGCCGAGGAGATCCGGCCCGCGACCTCGACGGCCCGGGTGCCGGCCGCGCAGGCCGCGTCCAGGTTCCCCGACTCCAGCTCGGCCACCGCGCTCACCACCAGGCGCAGGCCGTGCGAGCGGACGAACTCCTCGGTGGGCCGCGAGAGGGCCTGCTCGGTGAAGCGGCGCACCTGCCGGGGCGCCTTCAGGTCGCGGTAGCACTCGGCGGCGTCCGCGGCGAAGCGGTCGTAGGAGTAGAAGCCGAGCCAGGAGGGGTCGCAGTCGCCGTCGCGCGAGCGCTCAAGCCACGCCTCGGCGGCCTTCAGGGCCGCCTCGGCGGGGTGGCCGTCGCCGGCCTTGGCGTGGGCGCGGGCCTCCACGAGGCGGAAGAAGGACATGGTGCGGGCGGTGGCGAGCCCGCGGTTGCGCTCGACGGCGGCCTGCGCGAGGTCGACGCCCTCGTCGGCGAAGCCGCGGTAGGTGGCCTGGAGCGACATCGAGGCGAGCACATAGCCGCCGAGCGGCACGTCGGCCGCGGCGCGCGCGAGCCGCAGGGCCTGGATGTAGTAGCGCTGGGCGGCCTCCTGCTGGCCGGTGTCGAAGGCCATCCACCCGGCGAGCCGGGTCAGCTCGGCGGTCGCGCCGAACAGGGCCCGGCCCACCTCGTCGCTGTAGGAGCCGAGCAGCAGGGGGGCCGCGTCCACGCGTAAGCACTCCGGAACCATGGACGAACGCCAGTCGCCGCCGCCGTACTTGGAGTCCCAGCGGCGGGCGTCCTCGGCCGCCTCGCGGAGTTTGGCCACATCGCTGTGGCCGACCTTCAGCGGGGGCAGATCGGTCAGGTCGATGCTGCGGGCCACCGAGGAGTCGGCGGGTGTGATGAGCCAGCGGGAGGCGGGCGTCGCGTAGGCGCTGACCGCGAAGGAGCCCGCGAGGGACTGCCAGATGCCGCCGCCGGCCCGCCGCCCGGCCAGATCCAGTCGGTACAGATCGGTCGCCGAGCGCACCGCCTCCGACACGTCGCGCGGGAAGGCGAGCCCGACCTCGGGGGCCGGATCGGCGTCGGCGAGGCCGATTTCGTGCAGTGGGACGGGCCGGCCCAGCTTGGCGCCGATGGCCGCGGCTATGAGATGGGGCGCGGCGCCCTGGGGCACCATGCCCTTGGAGACCCACCGGGCCACGGAGGTCTTGTCGTAACGAAGGGTCAGGCCCCGTTGCGCGCCGAGGTCGTTGACCCGTCGCGCCAGGCCGGCATTGCTGATTCCCGCGAGGGCGAGAACGGTGCCGAGCTTCTCGTTCGGCCCGCGTTGCTCCCTGGACATGCGCCACCCCTCGACACAGACGGCGTTCCCCCGGGCGGTGTGGTGTCCGGATCGTCGGCCGCAAAAGCATGTGGCCGAGCCCTCGGGAATATGCCACCCGTGAGGAACAGCAGTAAACACAGCGTAGTTCGCCGCATCCCGACCGTTAAGAGGCGGTCTTCCGTATGGCGAGATTGTTTTCCGTACGGCCGGTTGCCGACACCGGGGGGCGCGCCTCGGCCGCGGGGGCCGTTGCGCCGGGGTGCGGCGGGAGTGGCCGCCGCCGCGCTCCCGATGTGTGGCCGTGCGCCCGGCCGTGCGCTCTCGCCGGTCCACCAGGGGGGCGCTTCCATGTGTGGTGCGTGGGTCGGCCCGCTGCATGGATCCAGCGGGCTGGGGGACACCGCCGCCTCAATCCCCGCGGGCGGCGGACCGGTCCGGGAGGCGAACAGCGCCTCCCGGACTGTGCGTCGAGGGCCTCCGGAGACGGGTGGGGCCGTTGCTCGGCGGCGTGAGAATGGCTGAATATCGCCCCTCGCCCGGGACTCCCGGACCGCCTCGTCGATCACCCGCGACCCGTCCCGTACGTCCCGAGAACGACGCCAATCGGCCACCGGCCGGGGCGAATTCACTTTTTGCGTCCGCTACCCGGGGCCCCTCAGGGGCGCCCTTGTCGTGGCAGCATGGGGGCCCGGCCTCCTTCGGCCCGTACGGACCCTCCTGGCGGGGCGGCCGCGGAGGGGCCGGTCCGGGGTTGTCCACGAGTTGTCCACAGCCTGTGGAGGCGCGATGCGATGGTTGGTGGGGTGGAGCAGCGTCGCCGCAAGCTTCCGCACGGGCACCTACGGTACGGGCGCGTACGAGGCGGGCGGATACGGCACGGCCGGCGCCGTCGGTGAGCCCGACGAGGGCCGTACCGTCCACCCCGTCGGGGCCCAACTCCTGTGGGGCGACCCGGATCCGCTGTGGGCGGTGGGCGACTGGCGGCCCGACGAGATCCGCATCGTCAGCGTCGGCGCCGACACCCGCCTCGCCGTCCTGGGCTGCTGCGCCGCCACCGACGAGGAGCTGCGCGTCGGCCTGTTCGCGGCGCGCGGCGGCGCCCTGCGCCATCTCTCCGCCTGGCCCGGCAGCTACACGGCGGTCGCCCAAGTGGCCCGCCGCGTCACGGTAGTCGGCGACCTGGCCGGCGCCCGGCCCGTCTTCTACACCCCTTGGGCGGGCGGAACGGCCTACGGCACGGCGGCACTTCCGCTGGCCGACCTCATCGAGGCCCAGCTCGACATCGGCCACCTCGCGGCCCTGCTCGCCTGCCCCGACGTGCCCGAGGCGCTCGGCGACTCCACGCCCTACGCGGGCGTGCGCCGCATCCCGCCCGGCCACGCGCTGGTCCTGCGGGAGGGCTCGCGCGAGATCACCGGGTACGAACCGGTCGCCTCCCTCGCGGTCGCCGCGCCCCAACTGCCGCCCGCCGCAGCGGTGGACGGGGTGCGGGACGCGCTGGTGTCCGCGGTGCGGGCCAGGCTCACCGCGCCCCGGCACGCCCCCGAGACCCTGCCGCCCGACCCCGGCCCGGTCCCCGGCATGGGCCCCGCCGAGCGCCGCGCCGCCCGCGGGGGGCCGGCCCCCGGCATAGGGTCCGACCTCTCCGGCGGCCCCGCCTCCGCCACCCTCGCCCTGCTCGCGGCCGGTCTTCCCGGCGTGCCCGGCACCGTACTCGGGCACGGCACCGGCGCGGGTGAGCGGCTGCTCGCCGTCACCTTCAACGACCTCACCGTGCCGGGCGCGGGCCGCCAGGCGGAGCTGGAGCGGGCCGGCGCGATGGCCGCCAACCCCCGGCTGCACCACGTGGTGGTGACCGGCGGCGAGGAGTCCCTGCCGTACGCGGACCTCGAAGGCCCGCTCACCGACGAGCCGGGCCCCTCCCTGATCGCGGCCCCGCGCCACCGGCGCAGGCTCCTTTCGGGCAGCGCCGACCACTTCACCGGAAGCGGCGCCCGCCAGGTCCTCGACGCCCATCCGGCGCGCCTGGCCGACCTTCTGATGGACCGTCAAAGACGCCATCTGCTGCGCCCGGCCACCGCCCTTGCCAAGGCGGGCGGACCCTCGGCCAACTCCCTCTTCGTCCCGCTCACCGTCTACCGCGCGGCCCGTCGGCTGGCCCGCACCCCCTACCGCACCGGCATCGAATCGGCGGCGGACGCCCTGCGCGAGCCCCGCTTCGACGATGCCGCGAGCCCCCTGTCGATCTCGCTGGCCGCCCTGGCGTGGACCCGCCCGGGCCCGGCCGCGCGCTGGCTGACGGGGGAGGCGCTCGCCGAAGTATCGGTACGCCTGATGGCCTCGGCGACCCGCCCGGCCCCGTCACTGCGCCCCGGCGAGGCCCGCGCGTCGGCGGCCCTCGCCCGGTACGCGGCGGACCACCGCATCCTGGAACAGGCCGCGGAAGTACGCAGCCAGCGCCTGCACGCCCCCTTCCTGGACAACCAGGTCGTCCGGGCCTGCCGCACCCTGCCCGAATCGTTGCGGGTCCAGCCGGGGGCCCGCGCCTCGATCCTGCGGACGGTGCTCTCGGCGTCCGGGGTGCGCGACCTGCCCCCCGGCTGGGGCACCCCCTCCCTCACGCCCCCGGCCACGGCAGCCCGGGCCGGGCTGCGTCAGTCGGCGGACCCGCTGATCTCCCTCTTCGAGGCGCCGCTGCTCGCGGACGCGGGCCTGATCGAGGCCCGCACGGTCCGCAAGGCGGTACGGGCGGCCGCCGCGGGCGAGCCGCTCCCGCTCGACGGCCTGGCCGACCTGATCTCCACCGAACTGTGGCTGCGCCGCCTGCTCGCCCGCCGGGGCACCTGCTGGACCGGCACGGCGGCGCCGAGGCAGCGGGCGGTGGCGGGCGGAGTGGTGCCGCCCCGGCGCCCCACGCTGCGGTCCTGAAGTTTCGTGCCCCGGTGCGCCCTCCGCGGGGCTCGGGGCCGCGCGGAAGGGGCCCGGCACCGGCCGGCCGCGTCCCGGGGCGGAGCCGCGCACGGACACGGCCTCGGCCCCCCAGTGGGCACCCGGGGCGAGCCGCCCGCGTGCGCCGGGAGGAAAACGATTCCCCCGCCCGGGGAAAGCCCGTCACAATGAACGCGTGCGGTACCTGATCCTGGGCGCCACGGAGGCGTGCGACGACCAGGGCACCGCCATACCCCTGGGCGGGCCCAAGGTGCGTTCCCTCCTGACCGCCCTCGCGCTGCGCGCCCCGCGTCCCGTCTCCGTGCCCGCGCTCATCGACGACGTGTGGGCCGACGACCCGCCCCAGGACGCGCCCGCAGCCCTCCAGGCGCTGGTGGGCCGGCTGCGCCGGGCGCTCGGCAGGCAGGCCGTGGGGTCGGGTCCGGCCGGCTACCGGCTGGCCGCCGAGCGCCACGACGTCGACCTGCACGCCTTCGAGGACCGCGCGGCCGAGGGCGCGGCCCAGCTCGCCGCCGGTGACCCCGAGGGCGCCGCCGGCACCCTGCGTGCCGCCCTCGCCCTGTGGCGCGGCCCCGCCCTCGCGGACCTCCCCGAACGCGACGCGGCCCTGCGCCCCGAGGCCCAGCGCCTGGCCGCCAGGCGCGGCCGCATCGAGGCGGACCTGCGGCGCGGCGCCACGAGTGCGCTGCTGCCCGAACTGACGGAACTGCTCGGCGCCCACCCGTACGACGAGACCCTGCACGCCCAGCTCATCCGGGTGCTGCGCGCCGAAGGCCGCGGTGCCGAGGCGCTCGCCGCGTACGACCGGGCGCGCCGCACCCTTGTCGACGCCCTCGGCGCCGACCCGGGACCCGAACTCATCGCTCTGCACGCAGAGTTGCTGGAGGGGACGCCCGCTCCCGAGCCGGTCGTGACGCGGCCCCGCATCGGCAACCTCCGTCCGCGCCTGACCTCCTTCGTCGGCCGGGAGGGCGAACTCGCTGTCATCCAGGCCGATTTGACGGCATCCCGGCTCGTCACCCTCATCGGCCCCGGCGGGACCGGCAAGACCCGCCTCGCCGAACAGGCGGCTTGGGCGGCGCCCGCCGAGGGCTGGCTCGTCGAACTCGCCCCGCTCGAACAGCCCGAGGCGGTGCCCGGCGCCGTGGTCTCCGCGCTCGGCCTGCGCGAGACGACGCTGCTCGCCCAGGGCGCCAAGGCCACCCACGACGACCCCACCGCCCGCCTCGTCGACGACCTGTCCCGCCGCCCGGACACACTGCTCGTCCTCGACAACTGCGAGCACGTCATCGACGCGGCGGCCCGTCTCGCCGAGACGCTCCTCATCCACTGCCCCCGGCTCCGCATCCTCGCCACCAGCCGCGAACCGCTCGGCGTGCCCGGGGAGGCCGTCCGCCCGGTGGAGCCGCTCGCCCCGGCCCCGGCCCACCGCCTGTTCGCCGAGCGCGCCCGCACCGTACGTCCCGACTTCGACCCGGACGCCGACGCCGAGGCCGTCGTCGAGATCTGCCGCCGCCTCGACGGACTGCCGCTCGCCATCGAACTGGCCGCCGCCCGGCTGAGGTTGCTCACCCCGCGCCAGATCGCCGACCGCCTCGACGACCGCTTCCGTCTGCTCACCACCGGCAGCCGCACCGTGCTGCCGCGACAGCAGACCCTGCGGGCCGTCGTCGACTGGTCCTGGGACCTGCTCGACGAAGCCGAGCGGAACGTGCTGCGCCGCGCCTCCGTCTTCGCCGGCGGCTGGGACCTCGACGCCGCCCAGGCGGTGTGCGGCGGCCCCGACGAACTCGCCGCCCTCGTCGAGAAGTCCCTGGTCGTCGCGGGCCCCGCGACGGACGGCAGCGGCATGCGCTACCGCATGCTGGAGACCATCCACGAGTACGCCACCGAGCGGGCCGCCGAGACGCCCGAGGCGCTGCGCGAGGCGGGCCTGGCCCACTCCGCGTACTACCGCGACCTGGTCCGCCGGGCCGAACCCCTGGTCCGCTCGCACGAGCAGCTGCCCTGGATCGACCGCCTGGAGACCGAACTCGGCAACGTACGGGCCGTGCTGCGCCGCACCACGACCGGGCCCAGCACGGACGAGGCGGCCGCCACCGAACTCGCCCTGGACATGGGCTGGTTCTGGTGGCTGCGCAACTACCGCAACGAGGGCGCCGCCTGGGCCCGGGCCATCGCCGCGCTGTCACCGGCACCCGTCGACGCGTCCGACCCGCACCACTGGCCGCGGCTCCACCTGGACCTGCTCCGCTTCTTCCTGTTGTCCGACTCCGACCAGCGGGGCGAATTCACCGACCCCGGGGTGCAGGATCGCATCGTCCGGCTGCGCCAGGCCTTCGAGGCCGGCGGCCCGCAGGCGGCCCGCTTCCCGGGACTGCTGTGGCCGTTCACGACGTTCCGCACCGACACCCCCGAGATGGTGCGCACCTCCATCGACGCCGTCGTCACCAACTGCCGCCTGCACGGCAGTGATTGGGCCATCGGGGTGTCCCTCATGTTCCGCACCCACATGAGCATGGACATGCCCGGCGGCATGGTGGGCATCGACGACGACCTCGCCGAACTGCGGGAGCTCGGCCGCCGGGTGGGCGACCGCTGGATGCGGGCCCAGGTGGCCGGCGCCGCCGCGGAGGCCGCGATGATGCGCGGCCTCGTGGAGCCGGCCCGTGCCGCCTACGAGGAGGCCCTGCAGCTGGCCCGAGAAGTCGGAGCCCACCAGGAGGCGCCGTTCCTCACCGCGCGCGTGGGTGAACTCGCCTACCGGGAAGGTGACTTGGACGCGGCGGAAAAGCTGCTCCTGGACGCCGCGACGGAGGCGGACCGCTACCGGGTGCCCGACGCGATGCCCTACGTCCACTCGCTGCTGGCCACCGTCGCGCTCGACCGGGGTGAGACCGACGACGCCCGCGCCCTGTACGCGCGGGCCCGCACCTTCGCGGAGTTCGGACCGCCGCCCCCGCACTTCATCGCGCTGCTCGACGGCCTGAGCGCCCGGATCGCCGCCGCCGACTCGGGCCCGCTCGCGGGCCTGCGCGGCATGACGGACGCGCTGCGCACGGCGGCCGACTCCGGCTGCACCGAGATGGTCCTGGCCCATCTCGCCGAGCGCGCCGCCCAGTTGCTCGGGGACCTCGGCCACCACGAGGCGGCGCTACGGACGCTCGCGGCGGCCGCCGCCTGGCGCGGCCCGATCCCGCGGAGCGTCCCGGAACGGTCCGTCGAGGCCTCCATCACGACCCGGGCCCACCACGCCCTCACCTCCGACCAGTACGCGACCGCCACGGCAGCCCCGCCCCTTCCGCTCACTGAGGTCCTGCCGCTCCTGGACGCGCTCGGCACCGCCTGAGCGGCACGGCTCCGCCTGCGGTACGGCTCTGCCGCGACGGGGACGGAACTCGGTGCCGATCGCCCCCTCGTGGGCCGAGCCGAAGGCGTGGCCCTGCCCTCAGCAAGCCGACCCGGGCCGCAGCGGGCCCCTACCGGCAGCTGATCTGGGACTGGGCCCAGTCCGCGAGGGCGACCCCGCCGAACGGCCCGGCCGGTTCGACGACGAGCCGGATCGTCCGGCGGCCGGAGATGTCGGCGTGCACCGGCACCGCGGGATCACCGCCCCGCAGCACCGGGGAGTGCCACAGCCGCGCCCCGTCCCCGTACAGGGAGAACCGCACCGCCCCGAGCCCCATCGTGAGGTCGTCCACTCCCGCGTACGCGTCGTACGTACGGCACTGGCGGTTGAGGTCGATCGTCACCGAGGACCGGCCGTGCACGGTCACCCCGTGTGCGTAGCGGTGCTCGCCGATGCTCATGCCCGAGCGCTGCCACAGCCAGCTGGAGCCGCCGAGCCGCACCTCCGGCTTGGTGCCGTCGCCGAGGATGCCGTAGTCCAGACGGTTCACCTGGAACACCGCCGGCGCCGGCGCCGGCGCGGGCGGCGCCGGGGGCGGGGGAGGCGTCGGCTTGGGCGGCGTGGGCTTCGGCGGCGCCGGACGGGGCGGCGTGGGCTGGGGCGGCGTCGGCTTCGGCAGCGTCGGACGGGCAGCCGGCTTCTTCGGCGCGGGCGAGGGGGCGGGCGCGGGCGGCACGGGCGCCGGAGCCGCGGGCGGCGAGGGGCTGGGCGGCGGCTTCGGCGGAGTGACGGGCGCCACCGCGGGCGGCTTCGCATCCGGCTTCGGCGGCGCCGAGTCGTTGCCGGTCAGCGCGAACACGATCCCCGCCGCCACCGCGACGGCCACCGCCGCCGCGATACCGGCCTTGACCGGGGCGCCGAGCCCCTCCGCGGCCGCGGCACTCCCCGCCGCGCCACCGGACGAGCTGCCGCCCGTCGCCGCGGCCGCCGCACCGGCGCCGGCGGCCCCGGCGGCGCCGCCCGCGACGACCCCGGCCGCCTTGAGCGAGAACCCGGCGGCGAACCAGCCGATGACCGCGACCGGAAGCAGCGCGGGAATACCGGCGTTGACGTCCTTGAGTTCGACGACCGCGACCCGGCACTTCGCGCACTCGTCCAGGTGCTTGCTGAGCCCGCGCTCGGCACGCATCCGCAGGCCCCCGCGCGCATACGCGCCGAGCCGGTCGGCGTAGCGCGCGCAGTCCCCGCCGGAGGTCAGCGCGCTGGAGACGTGAGCTTGGAGATAGGCCTGCTTGAGCCCCTCGCGGGCCCGACTGGCCAGAACCGCGGTCGCGTTGGCGCTCAGCCCGAACAGCGGCGCGATCTCGCTGGGCGACTCCTCCTCGACGGTGGTGTGCCACAGCACCGCCTGCCAGCGCTCGGGCAGCGAGCGGAACGCCTGCATGGCGAGCGTCTGCTCGGCCTCGTGCATGGCCCGCACATCGGCACCCAGGTCGACGGTGTCGTCGTCGGACACGTCGGCCGAGCGCGCGGACTGCTGCGCGAACACCGCGAAGTCGTCGACCAGCTGCTCCCGCTTGGCGGTCCGCGTCCACGAGGCCGCGACCCGGCGCACGGTCGTCATCAGGTAGGCGCGCACGGCCTGTTCGGGACCGGCCCCGCCGCGCACCGCCTGCAGGGTCCGCGCGAAGACCTCCGCCGTCAGGTCGTCCGCGGTGTGCGCGTCGCGGCAGCAGCTGCGGGCGTAGCGCCGCACGGCCTCCGAGTGCCGCCGGAACAGCTCCTCGTACGCGCTGTCGTCGCCGGCCCGCATCGCGTGGATGAGGTCCGCGTCGGACTGGCCGGCCTCGGCGAGGTCGAGCGTCATGCCCTCGCGAAGGCCGCCCTCGCGCTGCGACGGCACGCTCGTGCCGGGCTCGCCGACCCCGTCCATCGGCCCCCAGGGGCCGGGCAGTACGGTCCCGCCGAGTTCGTGCAGACCGAGTTCGTGCGTACCGAGTTCGTTCACGCCGAGCTCGTTCAAGCCGGCCTCGGGCGCCCCCACGTGCTCGGAACCGGAACCGCCGACACCCTGCCCCGGTACCGACGCGGACCCACTCGGCACGGCCTTGCCGGGACCGCCCTGGCTCGGCACCTGGCGCGGCGGACGACCACCCCCGGGGCCACCCGATTCGGGGCCGCCGCCGTCCGAGAGTGACTCGTCCCGCTCTTCAACGCCCATAGCGGAAGCTCCCGTAAGCACGCCCAGACCCGACCACCGGGCCAGCCTGCCACAGAGCACAAGCGGAGCCGAGTGTCAGACGCGGCAACCACTCATCCGGGGAGGTTTACCGCACCCGAGCACTAGCCGTCACTCTTTCGGGGAAGGCTCGATGGTTCGGGCGCGGTGGCCCAGCGGCTTTGGACTCGCGTGACCCATACGGGAGTTGACCCTCAGGACGGGCGGGAGCGGAGCCCCTCAAGGAGGATGTCGAGCAGCCGTGCCGAGGCCGCCGCCTGCTGGGTGGCGTCCGGCAGCGACGGCGCCGCCGTGGCTATCACCAGGAGCACATCGGCCACGGTCACGTCGACGCGCAGCTCACCCGCCGCGCGTGCCCGGTCCACCAACTGGCCTACCACATCGAGCAGTTCGGCCGCGCCCGCGTCGTCCAGCTCCTGCTCGGGCGCCGCCCGCTGCTCGACGATCCGGCCCCAGGCCGCACTCTGCTCGGCCAGGCCGACCTGACGCTGCTGCGGCACTCGCGCCTCGTCGAGCCCGTCCCGCACGCCGTCGGCCCGCAGCCCGTCGGTCAGGATTCCATCGGCCCGGATTCCATCGGCCCGGACTCCGCCGGCCCGCAGCCCGTCGACCCGGGACCCCTCCGGACGTACGTCCTCGGGGCGCACGCCGTCGGACTCCTCGGCGTCCCTGCCGACCCGGAGCACCTGCGGCGGAAGCAACCGGCCCGCGCCCGAGGCCACCGAGGTGCGCAGGAAGCGGGAGAGCGCCGACCAGGGCTCGTCCTCCTGGCCAAGGGCCGTGCGGGCCTGGTCCGTCAGGCGCGAGGTCTCCTCCTCGGCTATGCGGCGCACCAGCACGTCCTTGCTGGGGAAGCGGCGGTACACCGTGCCCACGCCGACCCTGGCCCTGCGCGCCACGTCCTCCATCGGCGCCCCGTAGCCGAGCTCGCCGAACACCTCGCGCGCCGCGCGCAGTACGTGTTCAAGATTGCGCTGGGCATCCACCCGCAGCGGCGCGGAACGCGAGCCCCCGCCGCTCGGACCCGTACCCACGCGACCGTTTCCGTCGGACGCCGCGACGGCGGTCTGCCAATGAGAGTCCTGAATGTGCATTTATCCCCCGGTATCAACGTCTCCCCCCGGAGACTCCCCGCCCCTGACAGCCGGGACCGGTCATGACTCGACACCCCGACGGGATACGAACATAGTTGAGCCGGACTCAATTCAGAAGGGGTTCTTCCGCACGGTGTGCCCCCCGATCGGACCAAGGACCGAAACCCGACGGAATCGGACCCGGCCCAACACGTGTCACTCACCCCTTGACCTGCGGATCTGCCCTCAGGGCCGCGAGAATTCGCCACCCGCCCCGGCAGTTCCCTCCAGTCGCACAATTTGTCGGGGCTGTGGACAAAGCCCGAGGCCCGTTGCGTCATGGGGTGGTGACAGAACCTGTGCGCATTCTCGTGGTCGGCGGCGGATACGTCGGGATGTACACGGCGCTGCGCCTGCAGCGGCAGCTCAAGGCGGAGCTGCGGAGCGGGGCGGTCGAGATCACCGTGGTGGCCCCGGACCCGTACATGACGTACCAGCCCTTCCTGCCCGAGGCGGCGGCCGGAAGCATCTCCCCGCGCCATGTCGTGGTGCCGCTGCGCCGGGTCCTCGGCCAGTGCCGGATCGTCATCGGCGAGGCCGACCGCATCGACCACGCGCGGCGCACCGCCACCGTCACCACCCTCGCCTCGCCCGAGGACGGCACGGGCACGGTCCGCCTGACGTACGACGAACTCGTCCTCGCGCCCGGTTCGGTCTCGCGCACCCTGCCGGTCCCCGGCCTCGCCGACTACGCCATCGGCTTCAAGACCGTCGAGGAGGCCATCGGCCTGCGCAACCACGTCATCGAGCAGATGGACATCGCCTCCTCCACGCGCGACCCGGCCATCCGCGACGCGGCCCTGACCTTCGTGTTCGTCGGCGGCGGCTACGCGGGCGTCGAGGCGCTGGCCGAGCTGGAGGACATGGCCCGCTACACCGCGCGGTACTACCACAACATCCGCCCCGAGGACCTGAAGTGGATCCTCGTCGAGGCCAGCGACCGGATCCTGCCCGAGGTCGGCGAGGAGATGGGCCGGTACGCGATCCGCGAGCTGCGGGCCCGCAACATCGACGTGCGCCTGGAGACCCGGCTCGACAGCTGCGAGAACCGGGTCGCCGTGCTCAGCGACGGCGCCCGCTTCCCCACCCGGACCGTCGTGTGGACCGCGGGCGTCAAACCCGCCCCCGTCCTCGCCGCCACCGATCTGCCCCTGACCGAGCGCGGCCGGATCGAGTGCACCGCCGAGCTGCGGGTGGCCGGCACCGAGCACGCCTGGGCGGCCGGCGACGCGGCAGCCGTCCCCGACCTGACCTCGGACGAGAAGGGCAAGGAGTGCGCGCCCAACGCGCAGCACGCCGTGCGCCAGGCGAAGGTGCTCGCTGAGAACATCGCGTCAGCGGTGCGGGGCGGCGAACTCAAGGAGTACCGGCACAAGTACGTCGGCTCGGTCGCCTCCCTCGGCCTGCACAAGGGCGTCGCCCACGTCTATGGCCGCAGACTCAAGGGCTACCCGGCCTGGTTCATGCACCGCGCCTACCACTTGAGCCGCGTCCCCACCTTCAACCGCAAGGCCCGCGTGCTCGCCGAATGGACCCTCGCCGGGCTGTTCAAACGGGAGATCGTCTCGCTCGGCTCGCTGGAACATCCGCGCGCCGAGTTCGAGATCGCCGCAGGCGGCGGCCCGCCCGCCAAGGGCCCGGCCCCGCACGACGACTGACGGTTGTCAGTGCGGTCCGTCACACTGGGCGTGTGACCATAGGTGGGCCCACACCTGCACAGAGTGATCCCGCGACCCAGCACCCCGCAAGGACCGGCAGCACAGCACCGGCAGCACAGCACCCGCAGCAACACACGAGGCTTGGAACACCGTGAACTTCACGCGTTGGAGCGCCCGGCTCCCCGGTACGCAGCGCCGCGCCGCAGCACGGACCGACCGGGGCTCCGTGCCCGCCGCCCGCGCCGAATCCGGGCCGCAGCCCTGGCCGGACGACACGGCCGAGCCCCCGGTCCTGGACGACCTCTCCGTGCGGGAGGTCCTGGGCCAGCTCCCCGCCCTGGTCGCGCTCCTGCACGGCCCCGAGCACCGCATCGCGTACGTCAACGACGCCTACGCCGCGGCCTTCGGCCACCGCCCGCTCGGCGCCCCGGCCGCCAAGGCGCTGCCCGAGCTCGACGAGCTCGGCCTGCTCCCGCTGATGGACCAGGTGCTGCGCAGCGGCAAGCCCCGTACGGTCAAGTCCCGCAAGACCCGGGCCGCCGGGTCCTACACGGTCACGTGCACCCCGGTGGAGATCCCCGGCCACGCCGAGGGCGGCGTGCTCGTCTTCGCCGCCGACGTCACCGACCACGCCGAGGCCGCCGAGCGGCTGCGCACCAGCGAGCGCCGCCACCGCGAGACCGCCGTCACCCTCCAGCGCTCCCTGCTCCCGCAGGAGCTGGAGCAGCCCGACGACCTGCGGGTGGCCGCCACCTACCAGCCCGGCGGCACGGACGCGGCGGTCGGCGGCGACTGGTACGACGTGATCACCCTGGGCGCGGGCCGCACCGCGCTCGTCATCGGCGACGTGATGGGCCGCGGTGTGCGGGCCGCCGCCGTGATGGGCCAGCTCCGCACGGCGGTCCGGGCGTACGCGCGCCTCGACCTGCCCCCGCACGAGGTGCTCCAGCTCCTGGACGGCCTGGCCGCCGAGATCGACGCCAGCCAGATCGCCACCTGCGTCTACGCGGTGCACGACCCCAACGAGGGCCGCCTGGTCTACGCGTCGGCGGGCCACCTGCCCGTTCTCGTACGCCATGAGGACGGCACCGTCCACCGGGCAGAGGACCCGACGGGCCCGCCGCTCGGCACCGGCGGCTGGCTGCACACCTCGGGCACCATCGCCCTGCCGCCGGGCGCCACCGCCGTCCTCTATACGGACGGCCTGGTCGAGCGGCGCCGGGAGGACATCGACGAGGGCGTGGCAGCCCTGGAGCGCGCGCTGTCCGGCGCGGTCGGTACCCCGCAGGTGGTGTGCGACCGGCTGCTGCGCTCGCTCGGTGTCACCGCCGAACACGACGACGACGTCGCGGTACTGGTCTGCCAGCACCCCGCCCGCACGGGGCCGGCCGCCGAGCTCTTCCACAACGCGGCCCTCGACCTGCTGGGCGGCATCGAAGCGGCCCCGCGGGCCCGGGCGTTCGCCTCCGGCGTGCTCGCCTCCTGGCGCTTCCCGGTGGAGCTGCGCGACCTGGGCGTCCTGGCCGCGAGCGAGCTGGTGGCCAACTCGCTCCAGCACGGCACCCCGCCGATGCGCCTGAGACTGCGGCGCACCGACCGCCGCTTGATCATCGAGGTGACGGACGGCGACGACCACCTGCCGCGCCGCCGCCGCGCGGAGCCCGGGGACGAAGCAGGACGAGGCATCTCGATCGTCGCGACGATCGCCTCGTCCTGGGGTTCGCGCCGCACGCCGGGCGGCGGCAAAGCGGTGTGGTGCGAGTTCGCACTGCCGGGGTAGGGCCTGCCCCGGTCAGGCGTTGGCGGGTGCCTGCTCCGGCAGGTGCACCGCGACCACGCGCGAGGTGGCCGCGGCGGCCGGGTGGTCCTGCGCGAGGGTGAGCTTCTTGCCGAGCCGCAGCGCGAGGAAGGTGATCCCGAGCGAGAACAGCACGAACGTCACGATGTACGGGCCGTGCAGCGCTGCCCCCATGGGCCCGCCGACTGCCGGACCCACCGCCAGGGCGAGCTGCTTGACCAGCGCGAACGCCGAGTTGTACTGCCCGACCATCGACTCCGGCGCGAGATCGGCGACCAGCGGCGCCACGGTCGGCGACAGCATCGCCTCGCCGAGCCCGAACAGCGCGTACGTCGAGACGAAGGCGGCCGTCGCCATCGCCTGGCTGCCGTGGCCGAGCCCGGCGTAACCGGCCGCGATCCACGCGACGGCCCAGATCAGGCCGACGGACGCGATGACACGGCTGCGGCGCCGGCGCTCCACGAACTTCAGCACCAGGAACTGCGCGACCACGATGACGGCCGTGTTGGCGGCCAGCGCGATGCCCAGCGTCGAGGGCTGGATCCCGGCGGCCTCGGTGCCGTACGCCGCGAGTCCGGACTCGAACTGTCCGTAGCAGGCGAAGAACAGCACGAAGCCGAGCACGCACAGCTGCACCATCGCCCGGTGCCCGAGGATCGCCCGGATTCCGCCGCCGGCGCCCCGCTCACCCTTGGGACGTGCGTCCGAGACGACCGCCGAACGCGGCATCCGTACGGAGCCGGCGATCCCGGCGAGCACCAGGAACATCACCGCTTCGATGGAGAAGAGCAGGGTGAAGCTGGAGGGGTGGCTCTCGTCGACGATCTGGCCGCCGATGAGCCCGCCGATGCCGAGCCCGAGGTTCTGCAGGAAGAACTGCATGGCGAAGGCACGGGTGCGGGTCGCGGGTCCGGAGCACCAGACGATCATCGTCGCGAGCGCGGGCTGCATCACGGCGGTACCGGCGCCGAGCAGCGCGGCCGAGGCCACGGCGGCGGGGACGCTGGTGGCGAAGCCCATGCTCAGCGCGCCGACGGAGGCGAGCAGCGCGGCGCCGACCAGCACCGGCAGCGGCCCGCGCCGGTCGATGACGCGGCCGGTGAACGGCAGCACCAGGAGCGCGGCCATGGCGAAGACGGCGAGCACGACACCGGCCGTCGACGCACCCAGGTCCCGCACCTGGGCCACATAGACATAGAGGTACGGAACGGTGAACCCGAGTCCGAACGCGCTCAGCGCGTTACCTGCCTGGATCCGGCGCATCGCTGCACCCATCGCCTTGGTCACACTCACCACCCTGGGGGTCTGGAAGCTCGGAGAACCTGTCACCCGCGGACGTGAGCCGAGGGCTCGAACGTGAAGGGCTCAGATCTGAAGACTTCAACACTAAAGTTAGAGCCTTAACAATACACACTCAAGGACTTAGACGCCAACGAACCCCGTGCCATACTCGCGACATGGCTGAGACCCCCGAGCCCGCCGAGCCCGACGGCCCACAGGAGCCGACCCTCGACGAGCAGATCGCCGCGTACCAGCGGGAGTACCGCGACCTCGACCCCCAGGTCGAAAAGGTCGTCTCGGCCCTGGGCCGCCTCAACCGCCGGATGAACGTGGCGTACGGCCGCCAGGTCGCCGCCCTCGGTATCAGCAACGCCGAGTGGGAGGTCCTCAAGACCCTGCTCCTCGCGGGCGAGCCCTATCGCCTGGGACCCGGAGAGCTCGCCAAGCGCCTCGGCCTCACCCCGGCCGCGATGACGCACCGGATCGACCGCATGGCCGGCGAGGGCCTGGTCACGCGCGACCGGGACGAGAACAACCGGGTACGCGTCATCGTCGAGCTGACGGACGAGGGCCGGACGAAGTGGCTGGAGGCCATGCGCATGGCCAGCGACTTCGAAGAGGACCTCCTCCAGGACCTCTCCCCGCAGGAGCGCGGCCTTCTCGGCGAGATGCTGATCCGCCTGCTCCGCCGCGTGGAGCACGCCCAGCCGGACGCGGGCGGCCGGCTCACCGACCTCGACTGAGACGCCGATCGGGCGTCGGCCGAGGTGATGGGCCCTCCCGGGAGGGCCCGGCCCAAAAACCAGTGGACAGGAGCCGAAGCCGGGGTTGACACGACTCGGCCCGATCCGTAAGGTTCTTCGAGTTGTGCGGAGCCCACAGGGTTCCGTGACAACCATCCGCCGCAGATTCTGCGGCATCCCAACTCAGCACGATCTCCCGACCGGGAATGTTTTCGGCATGCCGAATTCCTTTCGATCGGGACCGGAAGACCCGATTACGGGTTGCCGGGAAAATCCGCTAGGGTTCGGGAGTCCGAACGGCCCAACAGCCGGGAAGACAAGCCGACTTGGCCCCGGGCGACCGGGAATCGGGCCCGAAAGGATCTGATAGAGTCGGAGCCGCCGGAAAGGGAAACCCGCGAGGGAGAACCTGAAAGGCACCGAGGAAATCGGACACGAAAGAGT
>NZ_BMUZ01000011.1:0-367325 GCF_014650455.1 Streptomyces xanthochromogenes
AGGTGACGCGGCTCTGCGAGTCGTAGGTGAACTCCGTCGTCCGGGACTCGGGCGTAGTCACCTTGGTCAGGCGTCCGTCCTCGTCGTAGTCGTAGGACGTCGCCCTGCCCGCGGTGTCCCGGGACCGCACGAGGCGGCGGTTCGCGTCGATGTCGTACGTGACGGTCCGGCCGCTGTTGTCCGTGGCGGTCCACAGCGTGGCGCTCGTCTTGACGAGATCGACGGTGCGCCCGGAACGGTCCTCGGTGAGCTTGTAGCCTGCCAGCCAGCCGCCGGAGTCGTTGTGGGCGGTGACCGTGATGGTGCCGTTGTTGCGGTCGGTGACCTTCGTCAAGACACCGTTTGCACTGTAGGTGTCCTTGGAGCCGGACTTGCGGTCGGTGAGGGTGTAGGTGCCGTCGCTGTTCTTCTTGAGGTCCTTGCCGTAGCCGTCCGGTGTCTTGAACGTCCCGTCGGCGTTCTTCGTGAAACTGATGGTCGCCCCGGAGGAGTCGTACCAGATCACGTCGTCGGCGAAGTCTTCCAAGCTGCGCTCGTACCCGGTCCACCAGGGGGTGGACACCTGGCCTCCGGGAGCGAAAAAGGAGTTGTAGGTCCGGGTCAGCTGGAGCGAGTCACCGACACCGGCGATGTCGAAGTCGGTGGCCGCCAGCATCATGTTGCCGGTCGAGTAGTCGATCCGTCCCACGAGCGAGTCGGTGATACGGAAGTCGAAGATCTGGTGCCACGGCACATCGCCCTGCCCCTCGGGCACGGCCACCTTCACCGACGGCACGGCAGCGGCAGCCTCCTTTTGGCCTGCGAGCCGGGACTGCCGTTCCGCCTCCCGCTGTTGCCGGTCCGGGCTGGATGCGGCCCTGCGCTGGTTCCGGGGCGCCTTGTTCTGCCCGGCCTTCACCGCGGGCATCACGGCCCGGGCCTTGCTCTTCCCCCACACCGACCCTTGGGCCGGAGCCGGTTCCGCCGCCAGTGCCGGCAGGGCGGACGCACCAAGACCCAGCACTACGACAGAGGCGACCAGAGAGTTTCTCGCTGTGAAGCGCGCATGCCGAAAGGGCATGCCGAAAGTACGCGAACGCACGTCTTCCCCCCCGTTAGGAAGTCAAAGCCCGGCAGCCCCAACGGCCACCAGAGGCACACACGTTCGCACAGCATCCACACAAGAACGCGGCCCCTTCCCTGAAACCCGATCCGCATTCCCTCAGGAACTGGCCCCTCCCCTTCCAGGCAACTCGCCATACCAAAAAGGGCGTTGAGGATCATTGCCTCTCCCCCGACGACCGCTTTTCACGCCCCTCCAGGCACACAGGCCAGTCACAGTGACTGAAATGCATCGACTTCAACCAGCGCTGAGGCCCCATTGGATGACGCCCTCACCTCCGGGCCGGACCGAAGAGGTGCGGCGACAAGGGCGTTCGGGGGACCGAGCACGGACCCGCGGCTCCACCAGCGGTGACACGAACACCGGAACCGCACTCCTCAGCGGATGTGTCACATCGGCGGGCCGTCCGCCGCCGTTGTTCGGCTTCGCACCGCGGGTCTCGGCGTCACGAGGTCGCGGGGTCGAGGTCGCTCACGTCGTCCAAACCGGCTTTGCGGTTGAGGTGGCCGGTGACGCGGGCGACCGTGGTCCGGGGAAACAGGCGCGACGCCCAGACTCCGGCGCGGTTGGAGGCGCGTCCGGGGAAGGAGATGGACCGGCCGCGTGCGAAGTCGTCGAGTGTTCTGGCGGCGACGTCGACGGGGGTGTCCGTGGCCTTCGGATCCATGGACGCGGTCGTACGGTCGAAGAATCCGGTGGCGGTGGCTCCTGGGTGGGCCGCCATCACGCGTACGCCGGTACTGCGGACCTCCTCGGCGAGTGCCTCGGTGAACGAGAGCACGAACGCCTTGGTGGCGGCATAACTGGCCTGGTAGGGCATGGGCTGGAAGGCGGCGGTCGAGGCGACGTTGATGATGCCGCCGCGGCCGCGTTCGACCATGCCGGCGCCCAGGAGGTGGACCAGGCCGATCAGCGCGGTGACGTTGACGTCGACGGACTGGAAGTTGGGTTCGAGGGGCCGGCCGAGAAAGGGCCCCACCGATCCCATCCCGGCGTTGTTGACCAAGAGGTCGACGTTCAGGCCGAGTTCCTCGATGGTGTTCACCACCGCCTGCGGGGAGCGCCGGTCCGAGAGGTCTGCGGCGATCACGTCGACTCGGACGGAATGGGTCTTCCGGATCTGCCCGGCAAGCGTGTGGAGTGCGTCGGCCGAGCGGGCGACAAGGACGAGGTGTGCGCCGCGGGAGGCGAGGTCCCGTGCGTAAGCCTCGCCCAGCCCCTTCGAAGCGCCCGTGACCACGGCGGTGGTGTTCGTGTAGTCGTGCATGAGTGAGTGCTTCCTGTTCGGCTGGGCTGCCGGGCCGCGTCGGAGTGGGCGGGCCTCGGGAAGGACGGGACGCGCGGAGTGTCCCGCTATGGGGACCCCTGGGGACGGCCCTGTCCGCAGCGGGAACGAGGGGCCAATTACTTCGAGTCTCGAAGGAACGTAACACTTCGAGACTCGAAGCAACAAGGACTAGGGTGAGGCCATGACGCGAGACACCCTTGTGGCGGCGGTGGTGGCGAACCACGAGATCTTCATGCGGACCAGCGACCGGATCGGGACCGTCCTGGCCGAACACGGTCTGACGCCGGCAACCGCTCAGGCGCTCTGGTCGATCGACCCGGCCGAGGCGCCGCCCTCGATGAAGGAACTGGCCGGCCGGCTGTACTGCAACGCGCCCAACCTCAGCTTCGTCATGAATCAGCTCACCGGTCGGGGACTCGTCGAACGTTCCGCCGACCCCGCCGACCGCCGTTCACGCGTCGCAGCACTGACGGAAGACGGCCGACGGGTGCGGTCGGCGCTGATCGAGGCAACACTGGCCCTGAGCCCGTTTGCCCGACTGGACGCCGACGACCTGCACAAGCTGGTGAGCCTCCTGGGGAAGGCGCTCGAACCGGCGTCAGGTCCCCGGCGCTGACCAGGTCGCGGAAGCGAAGGTATTGGCCGACCGGGGTGGGTCTCCGGAAACGCCGCGATGCCGACGCAGGAGTTCCCCATCTTCGGCATGGGTACGGTGTGCGCGGCGCGGACTGCCTTGGGCGGTCCGGGCGTTGGGGTCGAGCGCGGCGCGGAAACCTGTCGGCGACCGATCGAGGCGGAGGCGCCCCGGCTTCGTTTCATGACGACGAACTTTGCGACCGTGACGACGATGATCCATCACAACCTCGCGATCGGCCCCGGGCGGGACCTCGGGATCGCCCCCCCGCATGCGCACGTCCCGCGCATCCGGCGCGAGCTGGGGCACCCCGTTCGGCAGGTGCCAGTGGCCCGCGTCGTCACGGCGGCCCGCGGCCCGATCAGGCGCGCCACTCCCGGAAGGAGTCCCGTTTCCCCTCCCCTGGGCAACCAACGCCCGCGCGGCAAAGAGAACAAGGTCACACCCCGTCATCTCCTGCTCATCTGTCGATCTGACCTAGCATCCGGGCATGACGGTCCTGCCCGACGACGGGTTCTCCTTGGCGGCCGAGTTTCCTCACGCGACGCATGAGCAGTGGCAGCACCTGGTAGCGGGTGTTCTGCGCAAGTCGGGAAGGGAAGTCTCGGCCGAGACGGCGGAAGACGCCCTGTCCACCGCGCTCGAAGACGGGCTGCGCGCCCGCCCGCTGTACACGGCTCGCGATGCCGCGCCACCGACCGGGCTGCCCGGGTTCGCGCCCTTCGTGCGCGGCGGCAGCGCCGAGGGGCAGACGGCCGGCGGCTGGGACGTGCGTCAGCCGCACAGCGTCCCGGACTCCGCCGCGGTGCTCTCCGACCTGGAGAACGGCGTCACCTCCCTGTGGCTCTCCGTCGGCGAGCACACGGGCTTTCCCGTGTCCGCGCTGCCCGCCGCCCTCGACGGCGTCTATCTGGATCTCGCCCCGATCGTGCTCCAGGCCGGCGCGGAGAGTGCCGCGGCCGCGGCACAACTGCTGCGCCTGCACGACGAGGCGGGCATCGCGCCGGCCGCCGCGCGGGGAAATCTGGGCGGCGACCCGCTCGGCCACGAGGCCCGGACCGGATCGGCGTACGACGCCACGCCCCTGTACGAGTTGGCGGGCCGTTGTGCCGCGGACCGGCCCGGGCTGCGGGCCATGACGGTGGACGCGCTGCCGTACCACGAGGCCGGTGCGTCGACCGCTCAGGAACTGGGCTGCTCCCTGGCGACCGGCGTCGCCTATCTCCGGGCCCTGACGTCGAGCGGCCTGACCGTCCAACAGGCCCTGGCGCAGCTGGAGTTCCGTTACGCGGCGAGTGCCGACCAGTTCCTCACCATCGCCAAGTTCCGTGCGGCCCGGCGCCTGTGGGGACGAGTGGCCGAAGCCTGCGGAGCCGCTCGGCACGGGGCCCAGCTCCAGCACGCGGTGACGTCGCCGGTGATGATGACGCGACGTGATCCCTGGGTGAACATGCTGCGCGGCACCGTCGCCACGCTGGCCGCCGGCGTCGGCGGCGCCGATGCCGTGACCGTGCTTCCCTTCGACCAGGAGCTCGGCCTCACCGATGCGTTCGCCCGGCGCATCGCCCGCAACACCTCCACCATCCTCATCGAGGAGTCGCACCTGGCCCGCGTGATCGACCCGGCCGGGGGCTCCTGGTACGTGGAGCGCCTGACCGACGAACTCGCCCGTGCCGCCTGGGACTTCTTCCAGGAGATCGAGCGGGCCGGCGGGCAGGCCGCGGCACTGCGGTCCGGAATGGTGCGGGAGCGCCTGGCCGAGAACTGGGCCGCACGCAGCAGGAACCTGGCGAAGCGACGCGAACCCGTCACCGGCGTCAGCGAGTTCCCCTTCCTCGGTGAGAAGCCGGTCGTCCGCGAGCCGGCGCCCCCGGCGCCGTCCGGAGGTCTGCCGCGGGTCCGCCGGGACGAGGCCTTCGAGGCACTGCGGGCCCGGTCCGACGCCCATCTCGCCGCCACCGGCGCCAGGCCGCGCGTGTTCCTGGCCGCGCTGGGCCCTGCCGCCTCCCATACGGCCCGGCTCACCTTCGCCGCCAACCTGTTCCAGGCCGGCGGCATCGAGCCCGTCACCGAAGGCGACTTCGAGGCGAGCGGCACGCGGACGGTGTGCCTGTGCTCCAGTGACGAGGTGTACGCGCAGGAGGCCGAATCCGTCGCGCGACAGCTGCGTGCGGCCGGTGCCCAACAGGTGTTCCTCGCCGGACGGCCGGGAACGTACGCCGGAGTCGACACCTACGTCTTCGCCGGCTGTGACGCCGCGGACGTCCTGTCCGCCACGCTCGACCGTATGGGAGTGTCCCGATGACCAGCTCGTTCAACCCCTCCGGGGCGGGCGGCTCGTCCATCCCCGACTTCTCGGCCGTCGATCTCGGCACGCCGGCCGTCGACGCCGGGCCCGCCGAGTGGCGGACGGCGCTCAAGAAGGCGTCGGACGGCGGGGACCTGCTGTGGGAGACCCCGGAAGGCATCCCGGTCAAGCCGCTCTACACGGCGCACGACCTCGACGGTCTTGACTTCCTGGACACCTATCCGGGAGCGGCGCCGTACCTGCGCGGCCCGTACCCGACGATGTACGTGAACCAGCCGTGGACGATCCGCCAGTACGCCGGTTTCTCCACGGCCGAGGAGTCCAACGCCTTCTACCGGCGCAACCTGGCGGCGGGCCAGAAGGGCCTGTCCGTCGCCTTCGACCTGCCCACGCACCGGGGTTACGACAGCGATCACCCCAGGGTGACCGGCGACGTCGGCATGGCGGGCGTCGCCATCGACTCGATCTACGACATGCGCCAGCTGTTCGACGGGATTCCGCTGGACAGGATGACCGTGTCGATGACCATGAACGGCGCCGTCCTTCCGGTGCTCGCGCTGTACATCGTGGCGGCGGAGGAGCAGGGCGTACCGCCGGAGAAGCTGGCCGGGACCATCCAGAACGACATCCTCAAGGAGTTCATGGTCCGCAACACCTACATCTATCCGCCGAAGCCGTCGATGCGGATCATCTCCGACATCTTCGCCTACACCTCGCAGCGGATGCCGCGGTACAACTCGATCTCCATCTCCGGCTATCACATCCAAGAGGCGGGCGCGACGGCCGACTTGGAGCTGGCGTACACGCTCGCCGACGGCGTGGAGTACATCCGGGCCGGCCGGGAGGCGGGCCTGGACGTCGACGCGTTCGCGCCGCGCCTCTCCTTCTTCTGGGCGATCGGCATGAACTTCTTCATGGAGGTCGCCAAGCTGCGGGCCGCACGCCTGCTGTGGGCCAGGCTCGTCAAGCAGTTCGACCCGAAGAACGCCAAGTCGCTCTCCCTGCGCACCCATTCGCAGACCTCGGGCTGGTCGCTGACGGCGCAGGACGTGTTCAACAACGTCACCCGCACCTGCGTGGAGGCGATGGCGGCGACCCAGGGGCACACCCAGTCGCTGCACACCAACGCACTCGACGAGGCGCTCGCGCTGCCCACCGACTTCTCGGCGCGGATCGCCCGGAACACCCAGCTCCTGATCCAGCAGGAGTCCGGCACCACGCGGGTGATCGACCCCTGGGGCGGCAGCGCGTACGTGGAGAAGCTGACCCACGACCTGGCGCGCCGGGCCTGGCAGCACATCCAGGAGGTGGAGCAGGCGGGCGGCATGGCCCAGGCCATCGACGCGGGCATCCCCAAGCTGCGCGTCGAGGAGGCCGCGGCCCGCACCCAGGCGCGCATCGACTCCGGCCGGCAGCCCGTCATCGGGGTGAACAAGTACCGGGTGGAGACCGACGAGGAGATCGACGTCCTGAAGGTCGACAACTCCTCGGTGCGCACCCAGCAGATCGCCAAGCTCCGCAGGCTGCGCGAGGAGCGGGACGAGACGGTGTGCCAGGACGCGCTCGCCGCCCTCACCCGGGCCGCCGCCGGCACCGGCAACCTCTTGGAGCTCGCCGTGAACGCGGCCCGCGCGATGGCGACCGTCGGAGAGATCTCCGACGCCCTGGAGAAGGTCTACGGCCGTCACTCGGGGCAGATCCGTACGATCTCCGGTGTGTACCGCAACGAAGCAGGCGAGTCCCCGGCCGTGGACCGCACCCGAGGCCGGGTGGCCGCGTTCGCCGAGGCCGAGGGGCGCCGCCCCCGCATCCTGGTCGCCAAGATGGGCCAGGACGGCCACGACCGCGGCCAGAAGGTGATCGCCACCGCCTTCGCCGACCTGGGATTCGACGTCGACGTCGGCCCGCTGTTCCAGACCCCGGGGGAGGTCGCGCGCCAGGCCGTGGAGGCGGACGTCCACATCGTCGGGGTGTCCTCGCTGGCCGCCGGGCACCTCACCCTGGTGCCCGCGCTGCGCGAGGCGCTCGCCGAGGAGGGCCGTGCGGACATCATGGTCGTGGTGGGAGGGGTGATCCCGCCCGCCGACGTCCCGACCCTCCTGGAGATGGGCGCGGCCGCCGTCTTCCCGCCCGGTACGGTCATCCCCGACGCGGCACACGACCTGGTGTCCCGGCTGGCGGCCGAGCTCGGCCACGACCAGGTGTGAACGGGTGAACATGGCCATCGGACTCGACACGTACGTCAAGGGCGTCCTCGGCGGGAAACGGGCCGTCATCGCCCGCGCGATCACTCTCGTCGAGTCGACCCGGCCCCAACACCGCGCACTGGCGCAGGAGTTGCTCACCGAGCTGCTCCCGCACAGCGGGCGTTCCCGGCGCATCGGGATCAGCGGTGTTCCGGGCGTGGGGAAGTCGACGTTCATCGACGCCTTCGGCACCATGCTGACCGCGCTCGGGCACCGGGTGGCCGTGCTCGCCGTCGACCCGTCGTCCACCCGGACCGGCGGCTCCATCCTGGGGGACAAGACCCGTATGGAACGGCTCGCGGTCGACCCGGCGGCGTTCGTGCGCCCCTCCCCCACCTCGGGCACACTGGGCGGGGTCGCCAAGGCGACCCGCGAGTCGATCGTGGTCATGGAGGCCGCGGGCTACGACGTGGTGCTGGTGGAGACCGTCGGCGTCGGCCAGTCGGAGACGGCCGTCGCCAACATGGTGGACACCTTCCTGCTGCTCACGCTCGCGCGGACCGGTGACCAGTTGCAGGGCATCAAGAAGGGCGTCCTGGAACTCGCCGACGTGATCAGTGTCAACAAGGCGGACGGTCCGCACGAGCGTGATGCGCGGACCGCCGCGCGTGAACTCGCCGGTGCGCTGCGGCTGATGCACGGCAAGGACGCCTTCTGGACCCCGCCGGTGCTCTGCTGCAGCGCTCGCGAGTCGACCGGTCTCGACGGCGTGTGGGAACGCCTCGAACAGCACCGGACCCTGCTGGATTCCACCGGCCGGCTCGCGGCTCGGCGCCGTGACCAGCAGATCGACTGGACGTGGGCCATGGTCCGCGACGAACTGCTCGGCCGTCTGCACGCCGACCCGGAGGTCCGCTCGCTGACCCCGGAGCTGGAGCGGCAGGTGCGCGCGGGCGAGCTCACGGCCACGCTGGCCGCGGAGCAGATCCTGGAGGTGTTCCGCACGGGCTGACCGGTGCCGTCGTGCCGACCGGCGCCGTCTGCGGCGGCGCGGCCGGAGCCCTTGGCCGGGCCTGCGCGGTCGTGCCGGGGCGTGTGTGCCCCGGCTCAGCCGCGCGAGGAGGCTCCGTCCCGGCGCCGGTGAACGGGCCCGTCACGTACGGAGGTAGGACGCGCCGTTCAGGTCGAGGACCGTTCCCGAGGCCCACTCGGCCTCCGGCGACGCCAGCCACAGCACGGCCGCCGCGATCTCCTGCGCCGACGCGACCCGGCCGAACGGGCTCTGCGCCCGGATCGCCGCCCCCTCCTCACCGTCCAGGCGGGGCGCCACCCGCTCGGTGTCGAAGAACCCGGGGGCGACGGAGGCGACGCCGATGCCGTACGGGGCCAGCGAGACGGCGAGCGACTGGCCCAGCGCGTGCACGGCCGCCTTCGTGGCGCCGTACGCGGGGTGGTCGGGCTCTCCCTTGAACGCGCCGCGCGAGCCGATGTTGACGATCCGGCCGCCCGTACCCTGCTCGATGATCCGGCGCCCGGTGAGGTAGCTGAGATGGGCCGTGCCCAGCAGGTTCACCGCGACATGCCGCTGCCACACGGCCACCCACTCGTCGTACGGGGTCTCGGCGAGCGGATGGCGCACGTTCACGGCCGCGTTGTTCACCAACACGTCGATGCCGCCGAGCAGTTCGGCCGCCGCGGACTCCACGGCCGCGGCGCCGGCCGGGTCGGACAGATCACCCCCGACCAGCCCGTGCCCCGGCCCCTCAAGCGACTCCAGCGTCATCCGCGCCTCGTCCTCGCGCGAGCCGTAGTGCACGGCGACGCGGTCGCCGTTGGCCGCGAAGGCCCGGCAGACGGCGCGGCCCAGTCCCCGTGAGGCACCGCTGACCAGGACGCGGCGGCCCGAGGCACGCGGATTCATGGCAGAACTCCTGTCGTAGGGGGATCCCTGTCGGGTCCATTCTCTCCTCCCCTCCACGGGGTTCCGACGGGCCGAGCGGGGTGGACACGGGCCGGGTCCCTTGCCCCGCGGTCCCCAAGGACGAGGGATTTCCCCGATGCCGGGCCCTCCGGGGCGGATCGAGTATGTCCGCACCGCTCTCCCCGACCTTCGAGAGGTGTGGAATGAACATATCCAGACGTGCCGGTGCCGCCGCGTTGTGCGGGGTGGCCGCCGCCGCGGTGCTGTCCGTGCCGCCGGCGTTCGCGGCCCAGGGCGCCCGTTCGCAACCGGCCGATCCCGTGGCCCGGTCGGAAGTCGCCAGGTCGGAGCTGGCCGCCCTGCCGGCCGTGCCCAACACGGCGTACGGCCTCGATCCTGCGGCCGGGCAGGTGGTCCTCACCGTCAGCGACGCGGCCCAGGGCCCCGACCTGAACCGGCTGCTCGCGAAGGCCTCCGCCCTCGGCGGCGCGGTACGCGTCGAGCACACCAGGGGCAGGATGGTGCAGCAGAGCACCACGCACACCGGCGACAAACTCCAGGTGGTCGGCAACACCGGCAGCTGGTGCTCCATCGGCTTCAACGTCACGGACGGCAAGAGCAATTACGTTCTGACGGCCGGTCACTGCAAGGCCGCGAACGGATGGCAGACCCCCGCGGGCGACTTCATCGGCAAGACCGTGAAGGTCGGCCCCAACGGCACCGACGCCAGCCTCGTGGCCAACGCGCTGACCCCCGACACCACCACGTTCACCAAGGTCGGCACCGCACGGGTCGGCGAGAGCGTCTGCAAGAACGGTGCGACGTCCGGCACCACCTGCGGCACCGTCAACGCGGTCGACCAGACCGTCACCTACGACAACGGTGTGGTGGTCAACCACCTGATCCAGACCGGGAATCTGACGCAGTCCGGCGACAGCGGCGGCGGTCTGTACGACGGCTCGACGGCGCTCGGCGTGGTGAGCGGCGGCAGTGACACCGTG
Organism: Streptomyces xanthochromogenes; assembly: GCF_014650455.1. Taxonomy (GTDB): domain Bacteria; phylum Actinomycetota; class Actinomycetes; order Streptomycetales; family Streptomycetaceae; genus Streptomyces; species Streptomyces xanthochromogenes. The sequence goes on from NZ_BMUZ01000011.1 coordinate 10,441, forward strand.
AGCAGCTTCTACCCGGTCACCAACGCGCTGAGCGACCTGGGGGTGCAGCTCGCCACCGGCGGGACGCCCGGCAGCAGCGTGACCGTGACCAACCCGGGTGACCAGACGAGTACGGTCGGGGGCCCGGCCCGCCTCCAGGTGGCCGCCACGGACACCACTTCCGGCGCCACCTTGGCCTACAGCGCCACCGGGCTTCCCGCGGGGCTCGCGATCGACTCCGCCACGGGGCTCATCTCCGGCACACCCACGGCGGCCGGCACCTACCAGGTCACCGTCACGGCCACCGACCAGTCCAAGGCGGCGGGCAGCGCCTCCTTCACCTGGACGGTGAAGCCGGCCGGCGGCAGCGGCACGGTCACCGTCAACAGCCCGGGAAATCAGTCGAGTTGGGTCGGATACTGGATCTTCTCCTTCACGATCCAGGCCAAGGCCAGTGACGGCGGCGCCGTGACGTTCGGCGCCACCGGGCTGCCCGCAGGCGTGAGCATCAACGCGAAGACCGGGCTCGTCTCCGGCACTCCGACGGCCAGAGGCACGACCTCGGTCACGGTGACCGCCACCGAGGCCAACGGCACGCGCGGCAGCACATCCTTCCAGTGGACCGTCACCTGAGCCGACCGGATCGCCGGACTCCGGGAGTGAGGGCACGTCATCCGGACGGCGTCAACCTCCGCAGTGCGGGACCGAGTTCGGTCCGTGACCGGACGGCGAGTTTGCGGTAGATGCGGCTCAGCATGGCCTCGACCGTCTTCACCGACAGGTGGAGACGGTTCGCGGCTTCCTGGTTGGTGGCCCCCTCGGCGACGATCGCCGCGAGCCCTGCCTCGGCCTCGGTCAACGGCCCGGCCTCGGGCGCGGCGGGCCGCCCGAGGAGCGCGGTCCAGGGATGGGCTTGGATGCGGGCGAACAGCGCGTGGGCGCGATGGGTGGCTTCCCTCGCCGCGGCCTGCCGACGCCGGCCGCGTTCGAGGCGGGCGAGCTGCAGGAGGGTGCGCCCCTCCTCCAACTGGAGCCCCAGCAAGCGGAATTGGGAGAGCGAGCTCTCCAGGAGGGCACGGGCCAGGTCCGGTTCACCACTGCGGTCGCGGTACGCGGCCTCGGCCCTGGCCAGCGCGGCGCCCGCGCCGGTGTTCAGCGCCGGAGAACCCATGGCCCGCCGCACCCGGGCCAGCAGGGCTCCGGCCTCGTCCGGGCGGCCCAGGCCCACCAGTGTCTCGATCAGCTCGGGCTGCCAGCGCAACGCCGTGGAGTCGCGCACCTGCTGGTCCGCTTCCAGACCGGCCACCTCGCGCAGGGCCTCCGCCGCCTGTGTCAGATGCCCGGTGACCAGACGTACCGTCCCCAGCGCGAACAGATTCCGCGAGGTGAAGACCAGGTCGCGCTCCTCGCGGGAGATCCGTACGCCGCGGGTGGCATGCGCGGCCGCCTCGGCGAAGCTGCCACCGGCGCTCTGGGCGAGGGCCGCCGTGTACGAGGCGGGCCCCGGCGAGAGGCCCGCTCCGGCGCACTGGCTCAGGGCCCGCTCGCTCCACTCAAGGGCCTGTACGCACGCCCCGGCGCGCGCGTCGACCTCGGCCAGGCTCCGCAGCACCTCCTGCAGGTCCTCCGCGTCGCCGGTGCGCTCGGCCAGCGGCAGCAGGCGCAGCAGCGCGTCACGGGCGAAGCCGAGCCGGTCGTCGAACACGGCGTGCCGCGCGGCGAGGTACTGCGGGCTGTTGCGGATGCCGACCCGCTCGGCGGGCACCGCGAGGGCCAGCGCGCGGGCCAGGGTACGGGTCGAGCCGGGGTGCCCGGTGATCCGCTCCATCCGGGCCCGCATGCTGAGCGCCGCCGCCTCCAGCGCGAGGTCTCCCCCGTTCCGGGCCATCCGCACCGCACGGTCGGCGGCCGCGCGGGCGCTGCCCGGCAGGCCGTCGCAGAGGTTGGTCCGTACCGCCACCCGCAGCTGCACGGCCGCCAGCAACGCGGGGTCGTCACCCGCCTGTTCACGGGCCCGCGCGATGATGTCGTCCAGTTCCGCCATGGCCTGGCCGCCCGCGTCGATCAGGGCGAGGAGCGCCGCGACCTGTTCCGCCCGGCCCGCGCCGGCGGCGCGCACCGCGTCGGCGACCCGCACGGCCAGGTCGAAACTGCCGCTCGCCGCCGCGTGTGAGGCGGCCGCCGCGAGGCGACGCATGCGCTCGGCACGACGGCCGGCCGGAGTGCGGTCGGCGGACAGGAGCAGGAGCTCCGCGGCCAGGGCCCGCTCGCCACGCGAACCGGCCTGTCGCGCGGCCGACTCCCCCGACTCCGCCAGCGCCCGGTCGAACGCGTCGGAGGCCAGGAGCCGGTGCCGGACGGCGCGCACCGGGTCGTCGACCGCCGCGGCCAGCGCCAGGTGGGCGGCCGCCGAGGCCGAACGCGTCATGCTGTGCGCGGCCGCGTCCCGCAGCGCCCGCGCGCCGAACTCGACGACGCCGGTCGCCTCGACCCGTACGATCCCGGCGTTGCGCGCCTCGGCCAGGTGACGCGCGGCTGCGTCCGCGCATCCGGCCCGTCGCAGCAGGGCCGGGCTCGGGCGGTGGGCCAGGGCGGCGGTCAGGAGCGTGGCCCGGGTCCCCGGGTCGAGGGTGCACAGCCACGCGTCGGCGGCGGCCCGTACCGAGTCCGGCACCGGTGGTGCGACGCGGCCCCACGGATCCGCCCGTTGGCGCAGCTGACCTTCGACCGTCGCCCGCACCAAGGCCGGATTGCCTCCGGTGTGCTGGTGTATGCGCACGGCCCAACCCGCAGGCAGGGCGTGCGAGTTGAGTGCGTCCGTCACCTCGTCGACCGTGAGCGGTTCGAGCGGCAGCCGTGTCGCGTGGTCGCCGCAGAGCCGGCCGGCGAGCGGCGTCTCGTGGGCACCGCGTTCGGCGACGACCACGCGCAACCGCTCGGGCGCCGACGCGCGCAGGGCGTGGCCGAGCGCGGCGGCGCCGGCCGCGTCGATCCACTGGGCGTCATCGATCAGCAGGAGCGCGGGGCGGTCCCGTGCGAGGGCCGCGAAGAGGTCCGTCAGCGCGAGACGAACGGCCAGCGGGTCCCCGGCCGCGTTCGCGGGCGTCCCGCGTCCGATGGCGGCGACGAGGGCTCTCCGCTCGTCCTCCGCCGGTGCGTCGGCCGCGGCGGACGGCCGGGCGGCGAACAGCGTGGCGAGCGCGGCATGCGCGAGCCCCTGGTCCCCGGGGGCGGGAGTCATCCGCAGCACCGGCTCGCCGGCTTCCACCGCCCGACGGCCCAGCTCCGACAGCAGTACGGACTTCCCCGAGCCCCACGGGCCGTGCACCACCAGCCGGCCGCCCGGGCGCAGCAGGTGCCCGGCCCGGTCGGCCGCCTTCCGCCAGGGCGCTCCCACGTCGGCCACGAGCGTGAGGCTGCTGCCGCGGTCCGAGGTCATGGCGTCACGGTAGGCCGCGCCCGCGGCGCCAACAAGCGTCGTGGCGCCACCTCCCCACGCCGCGTGCGCCGCACCGCGGGCACGTCCCGGGAGGAACGCCTGCGTACGTCGTGCCTCGGGACGAACGCCGCGTACGTCACGCCGGGGGCGGGAACAGCGCCGGGGGTCACGCCGCGGACAGGGCGAAGGCCAGGAGCGCCGTCGAGGTGAAGTCGTCGGCGGGCTCGACCGTCTGCCAGGCCCCTACCCGGTCGACGTAGCGGGCGCCCTTGCCGTCGAACCGCTTCCACTCGGCGCCGCCCGCGGCACACGCTCGCGTCCCGTCCAGGGTGTCGTTGTCACCGGAGAGCTTCTTGGCCCCGTTGGGCCCATTGACGACCGCGCCCCGCAGCAGCGCGCCCCGGCCGGTGAGGCTGCCCGCCAGGTTGGCCACCTGGTGGGCCGGGCAGTGCGGGAACACCTCGCCGGTGCCGATCATGAAGCTCGTCCCCCAAGCGTTGGCGCCCAGCGCCCAGCCGCGCTGTTGCCCGGCGAAGGCGTCGTAGTGGTGGTCGCCGGTGGCCCGGGCGTAGAGGGCGGCCGTGGCCACGAGTCCGAAGGTGTGCGGCACGGCGTCGAAGTCCGTGTAGCGGGCGCCGGCGCGGAACGGGTCCTTGGCGGCACGGCGTTCTCCGTTCGCGAGTTGCCTGCGCAGGTCGGCGGCGACCGGGTCAGAGGGACCGAGGCGCAGCAGGTCCGCGTGGGCGAGCGCGCTCACGTCGGAGACATCGAGGGTGCCGAGGTTGCCCGAGGCCAGGTAGGCACGCGCCCATGTGCCGGCCTGCTTGCGCCAGCCCTCCGCCCTGTCGTCGCCCACCTTCCGTGCGGCCAATGCCAGTTCGGCCGCCGCGAATTCCATGTCGTCCTGCCAGGAGTCCTCGCTGTAGAAGGCGTGCGGGAACGTGGTGACCAACGGACGGGGGTGGTGCGTGTCGGCCTGGCCGTAGAGGGCGGCGGCCTTGTCCAGCCATTGGCGGGCGGCGGCCGGATCCCGGGTCGCGTCGAGCTGCGCGGCCAGCGCGAAGGCGGCGGCGACCCGGCCCGCCAGGTTCGGGCTGATCGGCGCCCCGGGTTCGTTGGCGCGGAAGACGGGGCGGCGCTGGACCAGTTGGTCCGGGTCGCCGTCGTGCACCTTCAGGGCGTCGTCCGCCTCCGGCAGGCGCCACACGTCGTGGTCGCCGTGCAGGTTCTTGTCGCCGGCCCCCAGGCCGACCTGTGCGTAGAGCGTCCGGCTTCGTCCGTCCCACATCCTGTCGAGCCAGGACAGACCGCGCCGGGCCTCCGCCTCCAGACCGGGGACATCGGGCAACTCCCTCTGCGCGAGCAGCAGTTCGTCCGTGGCGTAGGAGGCGGTGTGGGTGAACTTGAGATAGTCCCCCGCGTCGAACCAGCCCCCCGACACGTCGACGGGACCGCCGGTCCGGCGCAGCGGGGCGGTCAGCTCGGTGCCGTCGTCGTTGTACCGGGGCCGGGCGTACACACTCGCCGAACGGTCCGCGAGGTGGGACGGGCGGCGCCCGAGGTCGCCGGGGACGGTGTCGGCGCCGTCGCGCTGCGCCTGGAAGAAGCGGACGTTGTCGGCCGCCAGGCCCTTCATCAGGGTGCTCGCCGGAGCGACGGCGAACCGGGGCGAGGTGGCCTCGGCCGTGCCGGTCACGCGCAGCCGGTAGGTGCCCGACCTGGTGAGGGTGGAGAGGTCGAGGGGCCGCACCGTGTCGTACGCCCCGTTCCACGCTCCCGTACTGGGCCCGGGAGCACCGTCGAGGACGGCCTGCCCGGCCTCGTCGACCACCTCGAAGTGCGTCCCGGCCAGTTTGTCCCGCGGCCCCATCACGAAGGCGGTCTTGTGCTCGCCGCTGACGTAGCCGCCCTGGTCGACCCGGATGGCGACCGGCCCCGGTTCGTCGCGGTGCGAGGGCAGCGCGTACCAGGCGATGCCTCCCGCGCCCAGGCAGAGTACGAGACCGGAGACGAGAACCCGGGGGCGTGGCAGGCGCGGAGACATCGGGGCTGGCTGCTGCCTTCTCTTGACGGACGGACATGCGCGTGGCCGACGGGCGGACCGTTGGCCGGCGGGCGGGCTTCCGCACCCGCGGCGCCGCCCGCGTCAGCCTACGGGCGCCCGGTCACCGCGGTTCCGCCGCCCCGTGGAACGCGGACCGTCGCGTCCGGTGCGGGCACCGAACGCGATGCCCGCACCGGACCCCGTGGCTGTCGGCTATCCGAAGGTGAAGGCGTAGCCCTCGACTCCCGGGGCGACGCGGAGTTCGAGGTTGCCCTGGGCCGGCTTGTCGTCGTTGACCAGGGCGTACAGGGACGGCGTGCCGTGCACCTGGATGGTCTTGGTGACCTTGCCGTTGACGAGGACCGTCACGGGCCCGTCGCCGCCCAGGACCAGGTTGACGTTCTTGGCCCGGTAGGTGAAGGCGAGCCGCGCGTTACCTCCGGCAGTGAAGTGGTCGTAACCAGCGGTCCAAGTCCCGTCCAGGGACAGGCTGTTGAGCGGAACCACCTTCGGGAAGTGGTAGATGGCCGGTTTGTCGTCGACGAGCGCGGTTCCGACGTAGCCCTGGATGCGCAGATTGCTGAGATACGTCTCCGGGGTGCGGTCCACGGTCAGGACGTCGGCCTTCTGGCCGGTCTTCGGCGGCAGTTGGACCTTCGGGTCGGCCTGCTGCAGGAGGGTCCGGATCAGGTTCTCGGTCTGGTCGTACTGCCCCTCGCCGAACTTGAAGTAGCGCACCGTTCCGTTGGAGTCGATGAGGTACTTGGCGGGCCAGAAGCGGTTGCGGTAGTTGTCCCAGGTGGTCAGCTTGTTGTCGAGGGCGACCGGATAGGTGACGCCCAGCTTCTTCGCCTGGCTCGCCACGTTGCCCGCATCCTTCTCGAACGGGAACTCCGGCGAGTGCACGCCGATCACTTCGAGCCCGTACGCCTTGTACGCGGCGTTCCACGCCTCGATGTGCGGCAGGCTGCGCTGACAGTTGATGCAGGAGTAGGTCCAGAAGTCGATCAGCACGACCTTGCCGTGCTGGGCAGCGAGGTCGACGGGCGCGCCGCCGGGAGTGTTGAGCCACTTGGCGATGCCGGCGATGGCCGGGGCCCTGCCGCAGGAGCGGAGCTGGTCGACGCCGTCCTCGCAGCGGGAGAGCTCCTTGTTGGCGTTGTCGTAGAGCCCCGACAGCTGCTGACGGGCCGTGTCGCTGTCCTCGATCTTCTTCTGCGCCGCCGATGTGTAGTCGGGCAGTGCGCGCTGGATGGCGTCCGTGACGTTGAACGCCAGGCCGAATGCGAGGGCGACCATCAGCACACCGGCGACGATGCGGAACTTGCGGGCCCGGGTGCGGAAGGCCGCGACGCGCTCGGCCACGCGTCGTCCGGCCAGCGCGAAGGCGAGCAGCGGTACCGCCGTGCCGACGGCGAACGCGAGTGTCAGGGCGACGATCTCAGCGCTGATCCGCCCGCGCGCTCCGGCGACCGTGATCGCCGCCAGGACGGGGCCGGCACACGGCACGTACAGCAGACCGAGCCCGAGGCCGAGGACGAACGCGCTGCCGCCCTGGTTGACCTGCCGTTGCGGGAGGCGGGCGAACGGCTTCTCAAGGAGACGTTCGACGGGCGGGAAGATGAGCCCGAACCCGATCAGCACCAGCAGGGCCAGGCCGATGTAACGCAGGATGTCCTGCGGCAGACCGAGGGCCGACAGCAGGGTCACGCCGAGCAGGGTGAAGAAGCTGAAGCTGAGCACCAGGCCCGCGACCACCGCGTAGGGCCGCCGGTTGCGTGTGCGCCGGGGAGCCTCCTGCGGGGCGAGCTCTTCCGGGTCGGCCACGAGGGTGCCCGTGGCCCCGGCAGCGCCTTTTGCCGGCTCTCGAGGCTTCCCTCTGCCGGGGCGGGGTTCGGTGTCCGTCCCGGGGCCGCCCGCCAGGAACACGACGGGCAGGACCGGCAGGATGCACGGTGACACCGCGGTGATCAGCCCGCCCAGGAGTCCGATCAGGATCAGGATCAGCATGGCGGCCTGCTCTCGGGAAACGAAGGCCGACTGTCGGCGACCTCCTGCCCCCTTGATTCGTCGCCATGGCGCCGGCGGATTGCCCCGGGGGACGCGGGCGCCCGGTGCGCGCGGGTGCTCGATCCCCGTCCCCCAGAGCCCCGGGGCGGGCCGGCCTCACAGCGACGTCCCCCAGGCCCGGATCGGGGCTCTGGGGGACGGGGAGGGCGTGATGCTGCACGCCCTGCGCGGCCGGTCTGCGCCTACTTGCCCGACATCCCGGGCATGCCCGGCATGAGCACGCTGTCGATGATGTAGACGGTGGCATTCGCCGTCGGGACGTTGCCGCAGACGATGGACGCACTGGCGTTGACCTTGTACGAGGTGCCGGAGCCGGCGGTCTTCAGGGTGCTTCCCTCCAGGGTCTTGAAGCTGCCGTTCGCCAGCTGGCCGGGGGTGACCTTCTGGCCCACCACGTGGTACGTGAGGATCTTGGTCAGCTGGGCCTTGTCGTTCAGCACCTTGTCCAGCTGGGCCTTCGGGATCTTGTTGAAGGCGTCGTTGGTAGGCGCGAAGACGGTGATGTTCTTCGCGTTGTTCAGGGTGTCCACCAGTCCGGCCTTCTGGACGGCGGTGACCAGCGTGGACAGGGCCGGGTTGTGCGAGGCCGCCGTCGCGACCGGGTCCTTGGCCATGCCGGCGAAACTGCCCGCACCGTCCTTGGGCACACCCGCACAGGCCGTCCCGAAGGGGCCTGGGGCGCTGTCGGCGAATGCCGCCGGGGCGAGGGCGATGAGCGAGGCGGGGAGTACGACGGCGGCAGCGCCTGCGAGCACTGTGCGCCGGATGCGGCTGGTGTCCATGGTTCCTCCTTGGCCACGGCGCGGAAGCGACCCCGAACTGCGGACGGCTTCTGGCTTCCCCGCGGCTTTCTGCCGCGTGCCCGAGGGACGGGACCGGGCGGAGAGAAGTCCACGCCATACCCGTGATTCGCGGCCGGAGCACCTGCGGATTGCCCCTTCTGTCCGGTTTTTTCTACCCATGAGTAGATGCGGTGGACCCCGGTGGAGCGCGCGGGTCTCGGACGCACCCCGCGTCGCGGCACCCGAGCGAGGCATCAGGGCGTCAAGTGGCCTGGCGGAAGCGGCAGTTCGAGCATGTCCAGCACACTGTCCACGGCGATGCGATGCCACTCACGAGCGCCCCGCACCATGGCGTGACCGCCGCTGGGCATGCCGACGGCCCTGGTCCTCGCACCGGCCTGACGCGCTCGCTCGAGAAAGGCCCAGGCCTCCCGGGCCGACGTCACCCGGTCGTGCTCGTCGTGCAGCACCACCACTCGCCGGTGCGCGAGGTGGGCGACCGGCTCCCCGGGCGGGCACCAGGGGGCCAGGGCCACCACGCCGCGCACCTGGGGATGGCCGGCGACCAGCAGCGCGGCCCGCCCGCCCATGGAGTGCCCGACCAGCACCACCGGCACGTCGTCGCCCACCGTGCGCCCCACCTCGGCCAACGCCTGGCGGGCGTCACGGGCGGCATCGCCACGGGCCCCGTTCCACCCGCGGTAGCGGTAGCGCACCTCCCCGACGAGCACGCGGTGGCCGCGGCTCGCCCTCGCGATCTCCACGCTGAAGGGGCGCATGCGCGCCGCGGGAAGGTTGAGCCGCGGCGGCGGCGTCAGCGCCTGCGAGCGCCCGCCGTGCAGGACCAGGACGACGGCTTCCGGCGCGGCATCCGAGCCGGACACCAGCCGGGCCAGGTGCCTCGGAGAGCTCCTCCAGGCCACCCTGCCCACGGCACCTCCCCCCGGCGCGATCGGGTCGGCGTCCATGGGCGGTACGTGGCTCATCGGGCGGGGTCGCCTCTCTGCTGCTGGGTGTGCTGGGGCTGGTCGCGGGGGCCGGACCGTACGGCATGCGCTGTCGACGCACGGTCAATGCGCCGCGGCGCCGAACTCGGCGTGCTGGCTGCGATGCGTGTAGTCCTCGTCCTCGGGGGGCGGCGGCGCGGGAAAGCGGATCCGCCGGGCGGCCGCCTTCGCCTGCGCCATCAGAGCCTCGAACTCCTGGTCTGTCATCACCTTCACCCCGGAACAAGAATCGGTCACCTGTGATTCGTCGCCGACCCGCTCCCAGATTGGCGGCATCACCAGGAGGCCCCACATCGATCAGTACCGGGCCGGTGCGGCCCCAACAGGGCGCCCCTTCGGCGTTCGATGGGCCAGTTCCAATGGATTTCGGTCTCGGGGGGAGATCCGGGGGCCGCCGACCGTCAGGGAAGCAGGGCGCGTCCCGCGTTCCGTTTCGGAGTAGATGGAGACCGACTCACATGACGCCGTTCTTGGACTGGCTCGGGAGCGTTCCGGCCGCCGTGAGCGCGGTGCACGCGCTGGCCGTTCTGCTGCAGCGAGGGCGCCGGAACCGCCGCCGGCCCCTTACGGCACAAGGCGGTTGTGGCGCGCCCTCCGCGACGGTGGTGCGGGTCGAGTGCGGCACGGGCGCGGCCGTCACCGTCACGGTCCGCTTCGTGCCGCCCCTCGCGGCCCCCGCGGCGGGCGGTGCGCAACCGGCGGCGGAAGGGCGCGGCCGGTGGTAGGCGGTGAGGCGTCCAGTGAACCGGCGACGGTCGCGGTGGAGGCGGACGGCATCGGGCAGCGCCTGCTGGCCGTCTACGACACCTTCATGGCCCGGGAGCCCTTGATGCTGCGCAGGATGTCCAATCGGCAGTTGTCGCTGGCGGCTTGTCAGGACGCGGCCCAGGAGGCGTTCATCCGGGTGGTGCGCAAGGCGGCGGCCGGTGAGCTGGATGCCGGCGCGAACGTGACGGCGTATCTGCAGACCGCCGCCCGGAACCTGGTCCTCGACCAGTTGCGTGCCGACCGGCGGCTGGAGTTGATGGACGGCGACGGCCTCACCAAGGTGCCGCCTCCGCGCGTGGAGGCGGGGGAGGACGTGGACCTCCTGGAGGACCTCGTCCTGCCCGCGATCGACGCGATGCCCCAGAGCGGCAGGCAGCAGGTGGTGTGGCTGCAGAGCCAGGGGCTCACCGACATCGAGATCGCGGCCGCGCTCGGCATGCACGCGGCCCGCGTCCACCGCGAGCGCTACAACGCCGTCATCGAACTCCGAGGGTCCTTGGCCACGTTCATCCGGCACGGACACCAGAAGAAGGCACGATGCCCGAAGAAGGACAGGTGACCGATGTGAGCCGTCCCAAGGAGGAGGGCAGCGGTCGCCCGGCTCCCGCCCTGCCCACCGAACTGCTGTCCCTGGTAGGTCAGTTGGCCCCGCCCGACCACTGGGACCGTCCCGGTGGTGACTTCGGTCCGCTCACCGCTTGCTACGGCCTGGACCCCGAAGCTCGCGAACGGGCGAACTCGCTGTTCCGGCTCGGCTCGAAGGCGCTCGCGCGCGACGAGCTGACCACCGCGGCCCAGTGGCTCGGCCACGCCGCCTCCGCCGGCCATCCCGGGGCGATGTTCCGGCTGGCTCTGGTCGCGCTGCGTGCCGGTGACGACTGGGAGAACGAGGCGGTGTTCCTGATCGCCGAGGCCGCCCGGCACGGCCACGGCGACGCCCGCCGTCTGCTCGCCGCGACCGCCCGCCGCAGGCCGCCCGCCGGGGAACGCGTGGCGGCGCCGGAGGACCCTGCCTTCTTCGACGAGGCCCGCGAACGCCTCGGAATCCCGCACGACGCCCTGCTGCCCGAGCCCTGCGTCGGCCTCGGTGGACCCGGCGGACCCGGCGGATCCGGCGGACGGCTGACCCTTGCCGAAGCTCCGGCCCGGCCGGACGCTGGGTCTCGGGGCGCCTCGCCCGAGACCCGGCGTCCACGGCTGGTACTCGTTCCGCCCACCGTCCAGGGCCCGCGCATTCCGGAGCACCGTGGCCCAGGTGCCGCAAGCGGTGGGCCGTACCTGCCGGTCGCAAGCGGCGGGCAGTGCCCACCGATCGTCCTGCGGCCGCTGCCCGATCCCGTGCCCGGCGGCGCCGCCGAGCCGGGCGGCCGCGGACCCTGGTGGTCGGCGAACGCCCTGCGTCCCGCCGTCCTCACCGACATCGCCCGCAGCCGGCCCCTGCCCGCCCCCTCCCCCGCCCATGCCCAAGCCGCCCAACGCGCACGCGACCTCCTGCAGCGGATCAGTGCCGCCGACGGCATCACCACGCGCACCCTGGCTCTGCGCTGCGCGATGAGCATCACCTCGACGGCCTGGCTGCTGCACTGGCTGCGCGGCCAGAACCTCGTCGAGACCGTCGCCGGAATCCATCGCCCCGGCCCCGTCATGGCCTTCGTCAGCCGTCCCGACCGGCACGGTCCACTCCTCGAACAGGCCCTCACCGCGCTGCGCGATCAGCTCGGCGCCGCCGTCTACATCAGTGCGTACGCCGACGGGGACGTCCGCGTCCTCGCGTCGGTGCACAGCCCCGCCGCGCCCCCGGTCGACGAGTGGGTCGCCTTCCGCGACGCCGCCCACGCCAGCGCCGTCGGCAAGAGCCTGCTGGCTCAGCTCGACTTCGAGTCCCGCATGGACCACCTCGCCCGCCACCCGTCCGTCCCCCTCACCGAGCGCACCATCACCAGCACCCGGGCCCTCATCGACTCCCTCGACGGACACGGCCCCCACGCCGCCCAGTTCGATCTGCTGGAGTACTCGCACCGCGAGGTCTGTGTCGCCTACTCCCTCGGCCTGCCGGGCCGGACGTCCTGCGTCGCCCTCTCGCTTCCCGCAGATCGCTCGCACCGCCTGATCGACGCCGCCCGCTCGCTGAGCGAGCGCGCCACCGGCCTCCTCCTCGCGCACCTGCTCACCGACGACTCCGGCGTCCCGGCCACCGACACCCCTACGAGCACGTTCAGCAGCACTCCGGCGGAGCGATGACCGCGGCGACAGCGATGAGTTTCGCCGCCGGGCGCGGTCCATCCACCAGAGCGGCAACAGTCGCCAGCCCGAAGGGCGCCCCGCGCCGAGAGCCGTACCCCCGTCGTGAACCCCGGAGGAAGCCATGACCGCCCAGGCACTACCGCCCGTCGTCGATGCCGCGACCTGGCAGCGCCGGCTCGACGAGTTGCGCGTGCAGGAGAAGGCCGCCACCCGACAGCTCGACGCCATCGCCGCGCAGCGTCGCAGCATGCCGATGGTGAAGATGCCCGACTACACCCTCGAAGGGGAGGAGGGGCCCGTCCGGCTCGCCGACGTCTTCGACGGCAGGCCCCAGCTCATCGTCTACAACCACATGTGGTTCCCCGGCAAGAAGTGGCAGTGCCCGGGCTGTACGGGGTTCACCTCGCAGTTCACCCGCCTGGATTTCCTCGGCGCCTACGACGCCCGGTTCGTCATCGTCACCCAGGGTCCGATCGACGAGGCTCTCGCGTACAAGCGCCGGGTCGGCAACGAGATGACCTGGTACTCCACCGCGAACAGCCCGTTCGGCGCGGACGTCGGCGCCCCGCCCGGCGGCGGCTTCGCGGCCAATGTCTTCCTGCGCGACGGCGACACCGTCTACCGCACCTGGCACACCACCGGCCGCGGCGTCGAGCAGCTCACGCACACCTTCGCCCTCATCGATGCGCTCCCCTACGGCCGCCAGGAGGAGTGGCAGGACTCCCCCGAGGGCTGGCCCCAGTCCCCCACCTACAGCAAGTGGGCCGGTTCCGAGGACATCGCGGCGGCGTACGGTCCGGACGCACCCCGCACCTGAGGACCCTGCCCTGAGGCTGCGGGCCCCGCCGCGCGACGGCGGGGCTCCGTCCGCCGTCGCGGGCGTACGGATACCGTCGTCGCCATGACTGACGACGCGCTGCGCTCCCTCACCATCGAGCGGTCCGGACCCGGCCGGTTCACCGCGACCAATGCCCGCGGGGGCACGCTGGACTTCGGCACCGGCTCGGGCACCGACTTCACACCGGTCGAACTCTTCCTCGCGGCGATCGGTGGCTGCACCGCGGCCGATGTCGAGGTCGCCACGAGCCGTCACGCGGAGCCGGCGAAGTTCACCGTCACCGTGAGGGGCAACAAGGTCGAGGACGAGGACGGCAACCGGATGTCGGACCTCGACGTCACGTTCTCCGTCGCCTTCCCGGAGGGGGCGCCCGGGGACCGCGCCCGTGCGATCCTCCCCCGCGCCGTGAAGACCTCGCACGACCGCCTGTGCACCGTCAGCCGCACGATCGAGGCGGGCACCCCGGTGCGCGCGACCGTGTCCGACACGCACCACTGATCCCGACCGGTCGAGGCGGAGCCCCTCAACAGGCTTTCGTGGTACATCAGTTGGGGGCAGGCGCGCGGCCGGGTTCCCCGCCGCGCGGCGTGGCGAGGAGCTCCAAGCGCCGCTCAGGGGTGAGCACGACGCCGAGTACGGGATCGGCGAGCAGGCCCACCGGGGCGATGTGGTCGGGGCCGAGCGACTGCCAGCGCGGGATCGCGGCACGCAGGATGCGCCAGGCGGTGTCGGTCTCGCCCCGACATGCCTTCTCCCGCGCCTCGTCGACCGCCTCGCCCCATGCGCCACCGGGGGCGTAGCGCCAGGTCCCCTCGTTCATCCGGCGCAGGATGTCCGCCGCGGCCGGCGCCGTACCGGGGAAGACCTCCGGGTTGGCGGGCCGCCAGCCGTCCGCCCCACGGCCGCTGTCGGCGAGCTCGGCGGCGGCGAGGGGAAGCAGATCGGAGCGGAAGGCCGACTCACCGGGCAGTGGCTGCAACCGGTGGAAGCCGGGCACACCGCCCAACCGCACTATCTGGTCCAGGAGTTCGACCGCATGCGGTCGGCCGTACTCCCCGGCCTCCGTCAGCAGGCAGGCCGCCTCTTCGTAGTCGCCGCGCAGCGCCAGGGTCCTGGCTCGGCCGACCGCCGCGTCCTGTTCGCGCGTGGTCTCGTTCACGAAATCGGTGTTCCGCTGTCCCCGGTCACCGGCCTCCATCTGGTGGAACTGCCGGTGCATGGCGATCATGTAGGCCGCGAACGACGGATACCGCCTCGGCTCGGCGGCATGCCAGCCCGCCCACTCCCGGACCGCCCATTCGCCGTCCGGACCCACGTCCGCCGGGTCGAGCAGCAGATAGGTGGCGTCCGACTCGACGTGCAGCTGAAGTGCCCGGGCCCACAGGCCGACCTGCGCCCGCACCTGCGGTGGGTTGTCCTCCTCGCCCCAGATCGCGTCGAAGGTCTCACCGAGGTGATGGGCATCCTCGTGCCAGTGCGCGTCCTCGGTTCCGGCCAGCTCCCAGACGAAGCCGCCCGCGTACCGCCAGCCGTTGCTCACTTGGAGGAACTCGCAGTAGGAGGGCGGCAGTTCACATCCCAGTCGTTCCTCCAGGGCCGCGATGTCCGCCCCGTCCGCCGGTGCGTAACCGAGCCATCGCTCCCGACAGGCCTCCTCGTCCTCCGGGCTCGGGTCCACCTCGTCACGCCGGGCGTCGGCCCACTCCGCGCTCCATCGGGTCAGGAAGTGTTGCCAGTCGATTGTGTCCGTGTCCATGCCGGCGATCCTGGCACCGGGCACTGACAGTCGGGGTCCGCCCATCGACCGTACCGGCAAGGGGAGTTACTGAGAATGCAGTACCGCACTCTCGGCACGCACGGTCCGCGCGTGTCAGCCGCGGGCCTCAGGCGGCAGGCGCCGCGCCGTGGGCCGGGGCCGGGCGGTCACGGCCGCCGGGGTGGCGATGGCGCCAGAACCAGAACACCGCGCAGGACAGCAGCGACCAGCCGGCCAGCACGAGGAACGGGAAGGCGTGCTGGGCGTCGGCGAAGTACACCGCCGTGTGCTGGGCGTTCACGGACGCGCCCGGCGGCAGCCAGCGCCCGACGTGGCCGAGGAGCGAGGGCAGCAGCGGCCAGGACACCGCGCCGCCCGACGAGGGGTTGCCGAGCAGCACCATGAGCCCCCAGGTGGGCAGCATGGCCCAGCGTCCGATGAGGGTGTTGAACATGGTGAAGACCATCCCGGACGTGAACATGGTGAACGCGAGGATGAGCCATGACTCGACGAACGGCAGCCGCACCGCGCCGAGCCCCCAGTCGACCACCGCCGCGATGGTGAATCCGCCGAGCAGTGAATAGGCCACCGTGAACGCGATCCGCTCCAGCGGGTTGAGCGTCCGGGCGTGCACGCTCAGCTGGATCGAGCCGACGAAGCCGAGGACCACCGCGGCGAGCGAGATGTAGAACAGCGCGAGGCCGCGCGGGTCGCCCTTCTGCAGCGGCTTCACATCGGTGATCGTCACCGGTACGCCGACGGCCTTGGCCACCGGTGGCGCCGCCTGGGCGAGCACCTGCGCCACGGACGCGCCGGCCGCCCCCGCCACGTCCATGCGCACCCCGGCCGGCCGGACGTCGAGGATCGCGAAGACGGTCTGCTCCTCCATGGCCTGCCGCGCGGCGGGGACGTCCGGGTACGCGTGGACGTCCAGGGAGGCGTTCAGGGCCTTGTCCATCCCGGCGACGAACTGCTTCGCCTCGGGCGAGCCGGGGGGTGCCACCACAGCGGTGGGAATGTGGTGCGGCGTCGGATTGGCCATGGTGTACGTGTACGAGCCGGCGAACAGGCCCGCGGCCGCCGCCAGGATGAAGACCAGCACGACGGCCGGAAAGAAGGGCGAGTCCTTGAAGTCCGCCCAGGTCCCGCCCGCGCCCCGCTTGCGCGCGTGCGCGCCGTGGCCGGCGTGCTGCGCCTCGGGCGCGCCGCCCCGCTCCGGGGTCGGGCGGCTGGCGTCGTCTTCTTCCATCGGCATGTGCGACCAATCCGGTACCGGGGACGTTTTCCGTGCCGTCTGCCCCGGCCGGTGCCGCCGGGGCGGGGACCTTCGGTCACGGCATGAAGGCCGTTGGTCCCGTGCGCGGGCGCCGGCCGGGGGTACCGGCTCGAAGGCGAACGGGGGGACCGGCTCCCCGCTGCCACCGCCCGGTCGGCGGCGCCACCGGGTCGCGCAACGAAAGGAATCGGGTTTCCGTTATGGGCATCATCGCCTGGATTGCCATCGGGCTCATCGCAGGAGCCATCGCCAAGGCGCTGACCCCGGGCAAGGACCCCGGCGGCTGTCTGGTCACCATGGTGATCGGCATCGTGGGCGGTCTGCTCGGCGGCTGGCTCGGCCAGCTCGTCTTCGGAGTCGACGGGGTGAAGGGCTTCTTCCACCTGTCGACCTGGATCACCGCGATCGTGGGCTCGGTGATCGTGCTCTTCCTCTACCGCCTGGTGTCCGGCCGTCGCGGCTGACCGCGGCCCGCTTCGGCGGTGACACCCGGACTCTCCGTGCCTCCCGGCGTCCGCCCGGGGAGGCGCGGAGAGTTTTGCGGGCGTTGCGTCATCCGGGGGAACGGCCACCCCGGCCCGCCGGCCGCGCCGGGGCCTACGGCAGGATCGAGTCGACGTAGCCGCCGTCCACCCGTAGCGCGCCGCCCGTGGTGGCGGAGGCGAAGGGCGAGCTGAGGTAGACGACCATGTGCGCGATCTCTTCGGGCTCGATGAGCCGCTGGATCAGCGACTGCGGCCGGTACTCGCGCATGAAGGCGCGCTGCGCCTCGTCCCAGGGCAGGTCGCGGTCCACGAGCGAGTACACGAAGTCCTCCACCCCGCCGGTGTGGGTGGGCCCCGCGATGACCGAGTTCACCGTGACGCCGGTGCCCGCGGCCTCCTTCGCGAAGCCCCGCGCAACGGCGAGCAGGGCGGTCTTCGACATGCCGTACTGGATCATCTCGGCCGGCACCACCACCGCCGAGTCGCTGGCGATGTTCTGGATCCGGCCCCAGGAGCGCTCGATCATCCCGGGCAGATAGTGGCGGGTCATCCGGACGGCGGTCAGCACGTTGACCTCGAAGTAGCGCCGCCACTCCGCGTCGTCGATCTCCAGGGCGGCCTTGGCACCGAAGATGCCGAGGTTGTTCACCAGGATGTCGGCGTGCGGCACGGCGTCGAAGACGGCCGCGGCGCCCTCGTCCGTGGCGATGTCCCCGGGGGCCGCCACGAAGTCGCCGCCGCCTTCGCCGAGGCGGTCGAGGGCTTCGTCCACCGACTTCGCGCTGCGCCCGTTCACGGCGACCCGTGCTCCGGCCGCCGCGAGGCCCGACGCGATGGCCGCGCCGATGCCCTGGGTGGAACCGGTCACCAGGGCCGTCCGCCCGGAAAGGTCGATGCGCACGCTGGCTGCCTCCCTACTGCCGCCGGGGCGGCTCCGTTGATACTGCCTCTTGTCCGCTTCCCCGTTTCACCCGTTTTTCCCACCTGTCCCGGTGGTCCCGGTCGCCCCGCTCTGCCCTGGCCCACCCAGGAGGCTGCCCCGGCCCACCCAGGAGGGCTCGTGGCGTACGGCGTCGCGCGGGACCGCAGCAGAGCCACCGCCGTCAAGCGGAGCCGTGGGCCGGGGCCGGTGGACGTCCGCCCGGCCCGGCGATCCCGGTCGGAACAGAACGATTGCGGGCATCAACACCGCTGACGAGACAGCGCAGTTCGGGCCTCTCGCGGCCGGGGGAGGCGGGGCGCGCACGGCCCGTCGCGGGCGTCTCCCCCACCGGGCAGGAAAGTTGGCCCCGGCGGCGCCTCGGAGGTGTCGCACGGCGAAACCTGTTGTACCGAGGCGGAGATCGACGATCATAGGGCGAAGGTCGCGGGCCTTCCCGGCCCGCGCCCGATCGCCGAATCCATCGCCAACGGCGGCGCCGCCCCGCCGCGTGTCCCATCGGCCCGCGTCCATGCCGAGGTCACCGCGCGGTTCACGGGTGAAGTCGCCCGGATCCGTTAGGACTTGCAGTGATATCCATCGCCCACGTCAGCGATCTGCACCTCGACAACAGCCCGCGCGCCACCGAGCGTGCCGAGCGTGTGATGTCGTATCTGCGCGACCTTCCGGGACCGCTGGACGCCGTCCTCGTCACCGGTGACATCGCCGACCACGCCGCGCCGCAGGAGTACCAGCAGGCGAAGGAGCTCTTCGCGCTGCCGTACCCGGTGCTCGTGCTCCCCGGCAACCACGACCGCAGGGCGCCGTTCCGCACCGGGCTGCTCGACGGCAAGCCCGACGACGAGGAGCTCAAC
Organism: Streptomyces xanthochromogenes; assembly: GCF_014650455.1. Classification (GTDB taxonomy): domain Bacteria; phylum Actinomycetota; class Actinomycetes; order Streptomycetales; family Streptomycetaceae; genus Streptomyces; species Streptomyces xanthochromogenes. Next base: position 28,923 of record NZ_BMUZ01000011.1, read on the forward strand.
CAGGTCGTCCGCACCAAGGGCGCGACCTTTCTGCTCTGCGACTCCACGATCCCGGACCGCGACGAGGGGCTGATCAGCGACCGGAGTCTGGCCTGGCTGGACGGGGCCCTGAGTGCCGAGGCCGACGACCGGCCGGTGTTCGTGTGCTTCCACCACCCGCCGGTGACGCTGCACACGCCGTACGTGGACCGGCTGCGGCAGTTCCAGGAGGCGCGGCTCGCCGAGGTCCTGGTCCGTCACCCGCAGGTCGTCGCGCTGCTGTGCGGTCACGCGCACACGGCGGCGGCCACCACCTTCGCGGGGCTGCCCCTGCTGGTGGCGCCCGGTGTCGCCTCCACCGTGCCGCTTCCGTTCGAGGGCCGTGACACCGTCGACCACGAGCTGGCACCCGGACTCGCCTTTCACGTCCTCGACGACCGGCGCCGGCTGGTCACGCACTACAGGGCCCTGAGCTAGCGAGCGGTATCCGGAACCATCCGGAGTGACACGGGCGGTGTGCCGCGATGGACTGTGCGCGAGGCGACGGGCCGGGGACTCACCCGATGGGCGTGGGGGCCGGACAGTCCGGAACGGAGGGACGGTCCTTCGTGCGGACGGCCGGCAACCAGGCGGCGGTCCGGCCGGCGCCCCGGGGCAGCCGGACGCGGTACCACTCGGCGGAGTGCGTGTCCGCCTCGTCGATGATCGGCATCCCCAGTGGGAGCCGGCAGTCGACGGCCAGTTCGTCGCCGTGCCACACCCGGGTCGCCACCACGTTGTCGACCGTGTAGGGCCGCGTCGGGTCGATCGCCAGGCCGAGGCTGCAATCGGCGTTGCGGTCGGTGCGGCCCCGACAGCTCTGCTCGGCGTTGAACACCCTTATGCGGCCGGGGGGTTCGGCGCTCGGGGCGCCCGATGCGGTGTCGTGCTCGACGTGCGGCCAGACCGTCGCACCCACCGCGCACACCGCGAGGGTGAGGGACGCGGCCCGTCTTCGGCCACGGCGGACCGACGCCCGCGCGAAGGGCGACACGTCGGTCGCCGTCCGCTCGGCGACGCGGGCCAGCAGGCTCTCGGCGGTGTGCGCGGCGCGGGCGGCGTGCGTCGGGGCGAGGCAGTCGGCGGTCAGTGCGCGCCAGAACGGTGGCAGCGCGCCGTCGAGCCGCAGCGGCGCCCGGCCGTCGGCGTACTCCTGGGTCGCCGCGCCGCGCGCCATGGGTGTCGCACCGGGGAAGGGCGAGGCGCCGGCCGCGAACAGTTCGTGGATGGTGATGCCGAGCGCCCAGATGTCGGCACTCGGCCGGATCTCGACGCCCTGCTCGCCGAGCGGCGCCCGCCAGCGCTCGGGCGGGAGGTAGTCGAAGGTGCCCATGGGGGGTGCGTAGCCATGGGTGCCGTGGGTGCCGGTCAGCTGGGTGACGAGCCCGAAGTCCGAGAGCTTCACCGAGCCGTCCGCCATGAGCAGGATGTTGTCGGGCTTCAGGTCGCCGTGCACCCATCCGCTGCGGTGCAGATGGGCCAGTCCCTCGCAGATCTCCGTGACCAGGCGGGCGCCCTCGGCCTCGCTCACACCGGCATCGAGCAGATCGCGCAGGCTGCGCCCGGCCCGCTCCATGACCAGCACGATCGCCCCGTCCAGGAGCGGATGGTCGGGTTCGGCCAGGACGAAGGTGTCGAGCAGCCGGATCAGTCGCGGGTGCGAGGAACCGCGGCCGAACTCGACCTCGCGCCGGGCGGTGTCGGCGACCTTACGGGCCTGGTGCGGTGAAAGACCGGCGGTGGGCAGCACCTTGAGCGCCACGGACTCCTCGCCGGGCACGCCCTCCGCGTGGCCCTCGATCAGGCGTCCCGCGTGGACGGTCGCCCACCCGCCGGTTCCGATCGGCTCGACGACCTCCCAGCGGGCCACCCGGTATCCGGGCGGCAGGAGTTCCGTAGGGTCATCGCCCGATGTGTCGGCCGGACCGTGCACCGTGCCCCCCTCCGGTCCGCCGGTGCGCGCTTGCGCGGCTCATCCGGCCGTCCCCCGTTCCTGTCCCGTCGCCCCGGTCCGGGGCGGGAGCAGCGCGAGGTGGTCCTCGCGGACCAGACCGAAGCGCAGGACGAGCCCGACGATCGCCTCGCGCTTGCCGTTGCGGCGGGCCTCTCTGCGGGGCCCGGTCTCGGCGGGCGCACTGATCCGCATCTTCTCGTCGGCGAGGTAGTCGATGTGCGAGCTGACCGCCCTGGCCGTGAGCCGGCCGCACGCGGGGTGCCCCTTGAGCCGGTCGACGATCTGGGGCGTGGTCGGCACCGCGACCGGCGACTCGTCGCGCAGCCGCGGTTCGCAGAGCGCGACGAGGATGAGGAAGTAGAGGGCCGTCTCGTCCAGGGAGTACGCGGTGACGGTCCGGCTCCCCCACTGGCCGTGCAGCCCGTCCGGGTCCAGGTAGACGTGGTCGGGCGCGAACACCTGGAAGGAGACGGATGTGTTGCGGGTGGGCAGCACGACCCGCGAGAACTCGAACGGGATGGGCGCACCGGCCCTTCTCGGCGGCACCCGCAGATACTCCCCCGCGCCTTCCGGGTTCTCCACCAGATAGCTCTGGGTCGGGCTGAGATTGCTGAGCTGCCAGTGGTCGTCGGTCACCCTGATCTCGCCGGCGAGCCGGGAGATCGCCTCGTCGTCGAGGCGGAGCTCGACCGGTGTCGAAGCGGAGCCCCGTCCGAAGCGGGCCACTTCGCCCGGGCCCAGCCGCAGTGTGACCGCGTCGCCGCCCGGTTCGCCCTCGCCCCACCCCGCGGGCAGATGGATCACTACCCCGCTCACGGCCCCCTCCTCGCCCCGCGTCACCGATGCTCACTCGGATCGAACGTTACACATCCTGACCATCGGTCAACTCCTGTGTTCTGGCCGATTTCAGGCCCTGGTGACGCATCCCCGCCGACCCCGGCGCCGACGGGTCGAGGACCGCGTCCGCCAGGTGTTCGCGGAACCAACGATGGCCGGGATCGGCCGAATTGCGGGGATGCCAGGCCATTCCGAGGTCGAGGGGGCCAAGGTCGAGGGGGACGGGAAAGGTGCGCAGGCCGAGGGCGGCGGTGGTGGCGGGAAGCCAGTCCTCCAGGGTGAGGGCGACGAGGTCGGTGTCCCGGGCGAGGATCATCGCGCTGGTGTGGCTGGGCACCACGACGGCCACCCGGCGTTCGAGCCCGAGCCCGGCGAGGGCCTCGTCGATGGGACCGTTGCGCTTGCCGTGGCGGGAGATGCCGATGTGGCCGGCGGCCGCGAAGCGGCGGGCGTCGATGGGCTCGTCGAAGAGGGGGTGCCCGCTGCGGGCCACGCCCACCAGGACTTTCCGGGTGAGGTGCCGGGTGCGGACCTCCGGGTCGAGCCGGCCGAGCACGCCGAGCTCGACGTCCACCGTGCCGTGCCGCAGCGCGGGCCCGCCCTCCAGCGCCTCGGGCAGGAAGACCACGTCCACGTGCGGGGCCTCGGCCCGGACCCGGTCGGTCAACGGGCCGGCGAGCCCGGCGAGCAGCAGATCGGCGGCCTGCACGGTGAAGCTGCGCCGCAGGTGTACGGCGTCGAAGCCGGCGCCCGGCCGCAGTACGTTGTCGCAGGCCTGGAGCAACTCCCTTACTTCTTCGCGGAGTTCGAGGGCCCGCGGGGTGGGGACCATGCGCTGGCCCGCGCGGACGAGGAGCGGATCGCCCACGGTCCGCCGGAGCCGGGCGAGGGTGCGGCTGACGGCCGCGGGTGAGGTGCCGAGGCGCTCCGCGGCGCGGGTGACACTGTTCTCGCGCAACAGGGCGTCCAGGACGCGCAACAGGTTGAGATCCATGCGGCGGGCGCTCCTGAACCACGTCTGTACTTCTGGGCCGGTGGGTGGGCGCTCATTCTCCCACCGGCCCGACGCCGCCCCCCGGGCCGCCCCGCGGGACGGCCCGGACTGCCGTCAGGAGTGGCTGAGCACGTTGATGACCCGGCCGTTCGGGTCGCGCACGAAGAAGCGGCGCACCCCCCACTCCTCATCCGTCAGGGGGTGGACGATCTCGGCGCCGCGCTCCACCATCGCCCGGTGCGCGGCGTCCACGTCCTCGACCTCGATGCTCACGTCCGGCATCACGGGGGCCGTCAGGTCCTTGGTCATCAGGCTCAGCTGCACGGCGGGGTTGTCCTCGGAGGCGAGCGTCACGATCCAGCCGTGGTTCATGACTTCCTCGAAGCCCAGCACCCCGTAGAAGTCGGAGCTGTCGGTCAGGGCCTGGCCCTCGGACTCGAAGTTGGGAACGATCCGGCGAACGTACATGAGCCACTCCGTGGACGCGGGAACATGCGGGAGGCCCACGCTACCGAAAGCGGAGCGGTCCCACCGCCCGCGCCCGGCGGACCTTTCCGTACTCTGTCCGGTCCCCGGGGGCCCCTGCCGGGCCGGGGTTGGATTGGCGGCACCATCCGATGTCCAGCCGTACGGGAGGCGCGATGCGGCTCACCACCACCTCCGGCGACACTGTTCCGGAGCGACTCGTCGAGGAGTTGCGCGAGCAGTTGCGCGGCCCCCTCATCACCGAGGCGGACCAGGAGTACACCGAAGCGAAATCGATCTGGAACGCCTATTTCGAGAAGCGGCCGGGAGCACTGGCCCGCTGCACGGGGGCGGCCGACGTCGCCACCGCCGTCCGGTTCGCCCGTGAGCACGACATCCTGCTCGCGGTGACGGGCGGCGGGCACTGCTTCGCCGGAACCGGCAGCGTCGAGGGCGGCCTCGTCATCGACACGTCCGCCATGAAGGGCATCAAGGTCGACCCCACGGGCCGCACCGCGCTCGCCCAACCCGGCCTGGTCCAGGGTGAGTTCGACGCGGAGACCATGCACTACGGGCTCGCGGTCACCGGCTCCCAGGAGTCGTACATCGGGATCGGCGGCATGACGCTCGGCGGCGGCCTCGGCTGGCTCGCCCGCTACCGCGGACTGCTCGTGGACAACCTGATATCCGCCGACATCGTGCTCGCCGACGGCACACTGCGCCGGGCCAGCCTGGAGGACGACCCGGACCTGTTCTGGGCCATCCGCGGCGGTGGCGGCAACTTCGGCGTGGCCACGTCCTTCGAGTACAAGCTGTACCCGCAGGGCGACTGCCTCGCCGGGCTGCTTGCCTTCCCGGTCGCGGAGACGGGTGAAGTCGCCCGTCGTCTCGGGGAGTTCAACAAGACGGCGCCGGACGCGCTGACCACCTCGTTCGCCTTCCTCACCGTGGACGGCGAGCCCGCGGTCGGTCTCGGCTACGTCCACGCCGACCCGGAGGCGGGGGGCGAGGAGGCGGTGGCCCCGCTGAGCGGGCTCGGCCGCAAGCCGCTGCTCAACCACGTGGGCCGGATGCCGTATCTGGCCGTGCAGCGGATGCTCGACGACAACACCGTCGCCGGGCGGCGTCTGTACGCCCGCTCGTTCCACTTCGACGAGCTGCACGCCGAGGCCCTGGACATCCTGGGCGAGGGCTTCACCACCAACCCCTCCGCACTGTCCCTGGTCGGCGGCGGCCTGATGGGCGGCGTCATGGCCCAACTCCCGCCGGAGGCAACGGCGTTCCCGCACCGCACCGGCTATCTGGTCAGCGTGCTGAGCCAGTGGGAGGACCCGGCCGACGACGCGGCCAACGTCGAGTGGACCCAGCGGGTGTACGAGCGCGTGCTCCCGTACACGACCGGCGGGGTGTATGTGAACCACCTCGGTGACGACGGCCCGCAGCGGCTCCACGACGCCTACGGCCCCAACTACGAGCGGCTCACCCGGCTGAAGGCGAAGTACGACCCGCAGAACCTGTTCCGGGTCAACCACAACATCCTTCCGGCGAGCTGACCTTCGGGGCAGCGCCAAGGGGGCCACCGGATGACCGGTGGCCCCCTTCGTCGTGGGCGGCGTTCCCGTGGACGCCCCTCGCCGTTGGGGCAGTTGCCCCTGTACGGGGTCAGGTGGTGCGGGCGACCGGGATGCTGCGGTAGGCGCAGAAGGGGAAGCGGAAGCCCGCCGCGCTCGGCTGCCAGTCGGCCTCGCCGGCCGGTTCGAGCAGGCCGGGGCGGTCGAGCAGCCGGCCGAACACGGCCGCGCCCTCCACCCGGGCGAGCATCGCGCCCAGACAGTGGTGGGCGCCCCCGCCGAAGCTGAGGTGGGCGTTGGGCCGCCGGGCGAGGTCGAGGCGCTCGGGGTCGGTGAACTGCCGCTCGTCGAAGTTGGCGGACGCCAGGAGCAGCACCACGACCCGATTGGGGCGGATGGTGCGCCCGCCCACCTCCACCGGCTCCAGGGTGAGCCGGGTGGTGGTGTGGATGGGGGCGTCCCAGCGCAGGAACTCCTCCAGGGCGGTGGGCATCAGGGTGCGGTCGGCGCGCAGCCGGCGCTGTTCGTCGGGGTGGTGGATCAGCGCGTGGCAGCCGGTGGCGATGAGGTTGGTGGTGGTCTCGAAGCCCGCGTAGTAGAGGAAGAGCGCGTTGTCGACGGTCTCCTCCTCGGTCAGCGGGCGGTGTTCGTCGTCCCGGGCGAGCGCGATCGCGCTGAGCAGGTCGTCGCCGGGGTCGGCGAGGCGCTCGCGCAGCAGGCCGCGCAGATAGGCGCGCAGCCAGCGGACGCCGTCGTGGGCCGCGGCCCGCTCGTCCTCCGGTATGAACACGGCGAAGGCCTTGGCGACGTCGAGGGAGCGGCGCATCACCTCGGCGCGGTCGCTGTGCGGGATGCCGAGCAGGGTGCTCATCACCAGGACGGGCAGCGGCTGGGCGAGGTCGGTGACCGCGTCGAAGGAGCCGCGCTCCTCGGCCGCGGTCAGGAGCTCGTCCACGAGGTCGCCGATCAGGCCGCTCAGGGTGCGCACGGTCGTCGGCGGGAGCGCCTTGGTGAGCAGGCGGCGCAGCCGCGTGTGGTCGGGCGGGTCCCGGTCGATGACGATGCCGCGCAGGAAGTCGACGGCGGGTCCGGCACCGACCGACATCTCCTGGAACTCGACCGGGAAGGCGCGGCCGAGCCTTCGGTCCTTCAGGAGCCTCGACACCTCGTCGTACCGCGTGACGACCCACTGGGCGGGGCCGCCCCGGCACAGCGGCCCCGCCGCGCGGAGCCTGCGGTAGACCGGATAGGGATCGCGCAGCAGCGCCGCGTCGTCAAGACTGAACCTCGGCAGTTCCCTGTCTCTCACATCGGTCACAACTGGCAGCGTAGGACAGCGAAGCGAGTCTTCATCAGCCCTGAAAGGAAAGAGACAGAACAACTTCGAAAGGAAGATCCTCTCCGCCGTCCGCTGCCGCACGAGCGTTTCCCGCTGCTAGGCTCCGGCCCGAAATCCCGCCTTTCGACAGGAGAGCGGCATGGCTTCGGAACTGCCACTGAGGTTCAATTCACGCGCCCCTGAAGTACTGTCCGATCCGTACCCCGTCTATGCGGAACTGCGCGCCTCCGGACCGCTGAGCCGGGGCGGCCCGGGCCAGTGGGTGATCAGCCGGTACGCCGATGTGGTGCCGCTCCTTCGAGATCGCCGGCTGAGCCATGAATACCCGCCGGAATACCATGAATTCAGCATCGGCAACGGTCCGGCGAACAGCTTCTTCCAGCGAATAATCCTGGATCGCGACGCCCCCGACCACACCCGTCTGCGGCGCCTGATGGCAAAGGCGTTCAGCCCGCGTCTGGTGCAGCGCATGCACGATTTCATCGAGGAGCAGGTGGAGTCGCTGCTCGCGCCGGGCCTTGACGGCGGGCTTTTCGATGCCGTGACCGAGCTCGCCTTTCCACTGCCCGTCATGGTGGTGTGCGAACTGGTCGGAATTCCCCCGGTGGACCGGGACCTGGTGCGCCCGCACGCCATCCAGTTGGCGAAGGCGTTCGCGCTGTACGTGGCCGAGGAGGACCGGGCCGCCGCGCACGCGGCCGTCGCCTGGCTGCGGGAGTACATCGGGGCGCTGCTCGACGAGCGGGGGCGCCATCTCGGGGACGACCTGCTGTCGCAGATGCTGACGGCCGAGGTCGCCGAGGAGCCGCAGGCGCGGCTGAGCCGCGAGGAGATCGTGGACAACACGATCTTCTTGTTCTTCGCCGGGTTCGAGACCACCACCAACCTCATCGCGACGAGCTGCGCGGCGCTGCTCGGCCACCCCCGCGAGCTGGCCAGGCTGCGTGCCGATCCCGGCCTGCTGCCCAGTGCCGTCGACGAGTTCCTGCGCTACGACGCCCCGATCCAGGCGACCGCCCGGATGGCCGTGGAGGAGATCGAGATCGGGGGCCGCACGATCCGGCCCGGACGGGTGGTGGTGCTCCTGCTCGGTTCGGCCAACCACGACGAGGAGCGGTTCGAGCACCCGGAACGGCTGGATGTGAGCCGCTCCCCCAACCCGCACGTGAGCTTCGGCGGTGGCGCCCACCACTGCCTGGGCGCGGGCCTCGCACGGATCGAGGCCCAGGTCGCGCTCGGTCGGCTGCTCAGCCGGGCCCCCCGCTTCGAGCCCGCCGGCGAGGTGGTCCGGATACCCAGCGTGACGTTCCGCTCGTACGCGAGCGTTCCCGTCGCTTTACGGTGACGGTGGCCAAAATATGAGTGACAGATTTGGCGACGCGGACCCGCGCGAGCCCTTAGATTGAGCCTGTTCGTCCGGCTCATATGAGGAGGCGAGGGGGGCGCGGCGGAGGTTTGCACCACGCCGTGGAGGAAAGGTGACAGGGGTGGGACAGCCATCGATCTTTATCGGCCACCCCGGCTAAATCGTTTCGGCGAAGGACCTCCGCCGGTCGTCAGGCCCCGGCGGGCGCCGATCGATTTTGATCCAATGGTCAACAATTTCACGAGCGCGCGCACGAGGTGAATGGCTTGAACGGGGCTGTCACGTCGGCTCGTCGAGCGTGCTCCATGTGACCGGCGGCAGACGGCTGTTCTCCGGCGTCTCTTCGCGCCGCAATTTCATCGTTGGGTGGCTCCCGCTCCCGGGTTTCAGGATGCGGGGATGAGTGAGCGTAGAACTCCATGGGCGTGGAAGGGGCGCGTACTTGTCACGTGAAGAAGTCCGGTTACTGAGATGGCCGGCGCAACAGGAACTGCGGGATCGCTACCGCACGATCGGCGTGCCTCGCATACTGGTCGTGGAGGCGAGAGCCGAGGCTCCCGTCTGCGAGGACGTCTGCGAGGACTGGGTCAGGGCCCCGATCGCGGCACACGACTTACAGGCCCGGGTGAATGCCCTCAGCCGCCGGTACCGGATGAACCGGCTTCCGTGCCTGGACGAGAGCGGGGTACTGCATTTCTCCTCCCGCTCGGTAACGGTCTCGCCCACCCAGACGGAACTCCTGGAACTGCTCGTACCGAACTTCCGCGAGGTCGTTCCCCGCGAGGCGCTGCGCTACCGGCTCGGTCAGGTCAATGGATCGAGGACGCGCAACGCCCTGGACCTGCACATGATGCGGACCAGGGAGCGAATACAGCCGCTCGGCCTTTCCATACGCACCGTGTGGGGGCGGGGCTATGTACTGGAGTCGCAGGCCGATCTGGTCTGAGGACCAAGGGGTGTGCCCACGACACGACGGGGACGTGTCGTGGGCACAGCCGTGCCGGGCCGCACGATGACGCACGAGGTGAGCACCAGACCGTGGGAGCGCTGCCATCGCCCCTCGAAGTGCCGCTCGTGCAGCCCCGTGAGGCCGTGCACGGCCGGCGCCCGCACCCGAAAGCGCCCGCCTGCCCCCGGCCCGTGCCCGCCGGGCTCGACCAGGATGCGCAGTTCGGCCAGCGGCGGGGCATGACCGTCGCCCACGAGGGCCGAACACGCTTTGTAAGCAGCCTCCTTGGCGCTGAACAGCAAGCGCTCTCCGGCGACTTCCGGCCGCATCCGGCGGGCTTCGTCCGCGCTGATCAGCCGGGCCCGGACCCGCGCGGGCAGCGGAGCGTCGACCTCGGCGTCGATGCCGAGCGCCCACGCGTCACCGGCACGGCAGAGGGCGGCCGCACGGAATCCCGGGCAGTGGGTGATGCTGCCGAGCACGCCCGGCGGCCACAGGGGTTCGCCCCGCGTGCCCCGCCCGACCGCCACCGGCCGCACTCCGAGCCGGGCGAGCGCCCGGTGCGCACACCACCGGCCGGTGGTGAACTCCCCTTCCCTGCGCGGTCCGACCCCCTCGCACATCTCCCGTTCCACCGCGAAGAGCGGCCCGGACACGTCGTCGGCGCGGGCCGCGCCCACCGCCCAGGGCGGCAGCACGGCCCGCAGCAGCGCGTCAGCGGTTTCCGTGCGCACGCATCGCGGCCTTGTCGACCTTGCCGACCGGTGTCTTGGGGAAGGAGTCCACCCGCTCGACCTGGTCGGGCACCTTGTACGAGGCGAGGCCGCGCTCCCGCAGATACGCCTTCAGCCGGGCAAGTCCCGGTTCACCGGGGCCCGTTGACGGATCGGCGATCACGTACGCACAGATCCGCTCGCCCAGCATCTCGTCCGCGAGCCCCACCACGGCGACGTCCCGCACCTGGTGGTGGGACAGCAGATGCTCCTCGACCTCCTCGGCGGACACCTTGTCGCCGCCGCGGTGGATGATGTCCTTGGCCCGCCCCATCACCACCAGGTTGCCGTCGGGGCGCAGCCGCACCAGGTCGCCGGTGCGGAAGAAGCCGTCCTCGGTGAAGGCCCGCGCGTTGTGCTCGGGCGCCCGGTAGTAGCCGCGGATGGTGTACGGCCCCCGGGTGAGCAGCTCCCCCACCTCGCCCGTCGGCACCGGCCGGTCCTCCTCGTCGACCACCCGGATCTCGTCGTCCGGGCAGAGCGGGCGGCCCTCGGTGTGGGTGATGACCTCCTCCGGGTCGTCGAGCCGGGTGTGGGTCAACAGCCCCTCGCCGATCCCGTACCACTGGGTCAGCCGGCACCCGAGCCCCTCGCGCACCCGACGTGCCACCTCGGGCTGGAACTTGGAGCTGCCCACCTGGAGCAGCAGCCCCGACAGATCCGCCTTCAGCACCTCCGGGTCCGCCAGCCACATCATGACCAGCGGCGGCACCAGCGTCGTCAGGGTGACCCGCTCCTCGATCACCAGGGGCAGCGCCTCGTCCGGGCTGGGGCTCGCGGCGAGCACCGCCTTGCCGCCGCGGAACAGGGTGCCGAGCACGCCCGGGCAGCCGAGCGCCGCGTTGTGGGCGACCGGGGTGGCCGCGAGATAGGCGCTGTCCTGGTCGACCCGCAGCGCCTCGGCGCAGGCCAGCGCGTTGTAGGCGTAGTCGTCGTGGGTGCGCGGGATCAGCTTGGGCAGGCCCGTGGTGCCGCCGGACAGGAGCAGCAGCGCGACCTCGCCGGCATCCACCGGCGCGAGGTCGACCGGCGGACACGGCAGCGAGTCGAGGGCGGTGAACTCCTGCGCTTCGCCCGATACCAGCACATGTGCCACATCCGGTACCTCCGCGCGGACTTCTCGGGCCAGCGCCCGGAAGTCGTAGCCCTGGAAGCGGTCCGGGACCACCAGGGCCACGGCCTCGGCGCGGCGGCACAGATGCACCAGCTCGTTGCGCCGGTGGCCGGGCAGCGCCATGACCGGCACCGCGCCGAGCCGGAACAGGGCGAAGCACAGCACCACGAAGTCGGCGCGGTTGGGAAGCTGGACGACCACCCGGTCGCGCGGCCGGATCCCGATGCGGTGCAGGCCGGAGGCCAACTCCAAGGCACTGTCCGCGAGTTGGGTGAAGGTCAAGCGGGTGGCTCCGGAGACCACGGCGGTCCGCGGGCCGTGTTCTGCGGCGGCGGCGAGCAGCAGGTCGTACAGGGTGCGTCCCTGCCGGTAGCCACGGTCGCGGTACCGCTCGGTGAAGTCGCTCGGCCAGGGGACGAATCCGTCCAGCATGGGCCCCTCCTGCCGGTACGCGGGAGATACGCGTACGCCGTTGGGTGAGCGCGAGGAGGCTTCCCCGCACGCGGGACAACCAGAGTCCGCCGCGAAGGCGCGTCGGCGCCGGGCCGGTGAAAGACACTCAACAGCAACCGCCGACCGGTGCCGGAGGGTGCCTAGGCTCCCGCAGCGAAGACCGAATGGGGACGGAAGGGGGAGGTGAACAGGCCGTGTCCGAAGGGCCGTTGCTCGCATGGATGCGCGATCCCGTCGCCGGCCGCGGCATCCACTTCAGCACCCGCGAAGGCGGCTGGCACCACCGCTCCTACCCGGAACTGGCCGCCGACGCGCGGCGCGCGGCCGGCCGGCTGACGCGAGCCGGGGTGCACCCGGGCGATCTGGTGGCCCTGGTGCTGCCGTCGGGGCCCGCGTTCGTCGCGGCGTTCTTCGGCGCCCTGCTCGTGGGGGCCGTCCCGGCGCCGCTCGCCCCGGAGGCCGCGGGCCGCCCGGTCGCCACCGGCCACCAGGAGCGGATGGCCGCCCTGCTGACGGCGGCGCGCCCCCGCCTGGTCGTCGGCGACGCGGTCGGGGGCGCCCGGGCGGCGGGCGTCGAGGCGCTGAGCGGCGCCGACCTCCTCGCGCCCGGGCCCGACGGGCCAGCGCCGGGCGAGGTCGAGCACGACCGCACCGCCCTGGTGCAGTTCACCTCCGGCTCCACCGGTCCCGCACGGGGCGTACGCATCGGGTGGGACGGGCTGTGCGACAACCTGGCCGTCATCCGGACCTGGCTGGGCGTGGAGTCGACGTCCATCTGGGCCAGTTGGCTGCCCGTCCATCACGACATGGGGCTCGTCGGCTGTCTTCTCGGACCGGTGGTGGCCGGCAACGACCTGTGGCTGATGCGCCCCGAAGACTTCGTGCGCCGACCGCTGGAACATCTGCGCTGTTTCGGCGAGCGGGGCGCTTCGATCACCGCGACCCCCGCCTTCGGCCTCGACCACATTCTGCGCAAGGTGCATCCAGGCCAACTGATCGGTCTGGACCTTTCCGCCGTGACCTCGATGGTCGTGGGCGCCGAGCGCATGGCCCCGAGCCTGCTCGACCGCTTCGCGGCCCTGCTCGCCCCGCACGGCTTCGACCGCGCGGCGCTGCTGCCCGCCTACGGGCTGGCCGAGGCCACCCTCGCGGTGACCGGGGTGCGCCGCGGCGCCGGCTGGGGCCATCGGGGCCCCGTGGTCGGCTGCGGCACCCCGCTGCCCGGCACGACCGTACGCGTCGTGGACGAGGAGGGACGGCCGCTGCCGGACGGGCAGGTCGGCGAGATCATCGTGCGCGGGCCCTCCCTGGGCCTCGGCCACCTCGGCGACGAGGGCGCCGGAAGCCGCTTCGTCGACGGCGAACTGCACACCGGGGACGCCGGTTTCCTCGACTCCGGCGAGCTCCATGTGCAGGGCAGGCTCGGCGACAGCGTGAAGGTGCGCGGCACCCGGGTCTTCGCCGAGGACCTGGAGCAGTCGCTCAGGGAGGCCGGAGTCCTGCCCCGCGGCGCTGCCGTGGTCCTCGGCGACGACGCGGCGGGGCCGGTGGCCGTCGCCGTGATCGAGGCCGACGACGGGCGGCGCACCACGGCCGACGACGACCGCCTGGCCCGGCTGCTCGCGCGCGGTGCCACCGGGGCCCGCACGGTGGTCCACCTGGTGCCCCGCGGCTCGATCCCCTGGACCTCCAGCGGCAAGCCACGCCGCCGCTCCCTGTGGCGTGCGTACTGCGCCGCACCACCCGAACCGACCCGGACGTAGGAGAGACGGACATGGCCCACACCGAGAGCTCCGTACGCGACAGCATCCTGTCCCTGGTGCGCCAACTCGCCCCGGACGCCGACGAGATGCCCACCGACCGCCCCGCCCACCTGGTCAACGACCTGGGTTACCACTCGCTGGCCCTCCTGGAACTGGCCTTCGCGATCGAGGACGACTTCGACCTGCCGCCGATCGACGAGGAGACCGGGCGCGGCATCGTCACCTCCGATGACGTGGTCGCCTATGTGCTCACGCAACTGAGGGAACAGAAGCTCCTGGTGGGCTGATTGACAGATCTCTGACAGCAACGGCTCCCATCACGGCACGTGTTGCTACCGTCGCGGCGCGGAGCGTACCCAATGAGTCGATTACAACGCCTTTGCGGCGTTCCGTTCGTACAGGTTCCGTGACCGCGGAGCCTCCTGCGTGAGGAAAGGGGTCCTGCTGTGGCCGAAGCGGCGATCGAGATCGATCGGCTCCGCAAGAGTTTCGGGCCCAAGGCGGCAGTGGACGACGTGTCGTTCTCCGTGGCCGCGGGCACCGTCGTCGGACTGCTCGGGCCGAACGGAGCGGGCAAGACCACCGTCATCAACTGCCTCACCACCCTGCTCACGCCGGACAGCGGCACCGCCCGGCTCGCCGGGCACGACGTCACCACCGACCCGGCCGGCGTCCGCGCGAGCGTCGCGGTCACCGGCCAGTTCGCCGCCGTGGACGAGACGCTCACGGGCCGCGAGAACCTCGTGTTCTTCGGCCGCCTGTTACGTCTGACCCGGACCGGCGCGAGCGCCCGCGCCGCCGAACTCCTCGACCAGTTCGGACTTTCCGAGGCCGGGGACATGCCCGCGGGACACTACTCGGGCGGCATGCGCCGCAGGCTCGACCTGGCCGCGAGCCTGGTCGTGCCCCGGCCGATCCTGGTGCTCGACGAGCCGACCACCGGCCTCGACCCGCGCAGCCGGCAAGCCCTGTGGGACGCGGTGCGCCGGCTGGCCCGCGACGGCATGGCCATCCTGCTGACCACGCAGTACCTGGAGGAGGCCGACGCGCTCGCCGAGCGGATCGTCGTCATCGACGAAGGCCGGGTGATCGCGGAGGGCACCCCGAAGGAGCTCAAGAAGGACGTGGGCGGCTCGGTCTGCGAGGTGCAGATCAGCGACGCGGGCGACCGGGCCCGTGCCACCGGCGCCCTCGCGGGCTTCGTGGGGGTCAAGGAACGCGACGACGTCCTCGTCGTCCCGATGCGCGGCACCGACGAGCTGTCCGCGATCGTGCGCGCCCTCGACGGCGCGGCCCTGAAGGCCGACGACATCGCCGTGCACCCGCCGACGCTCAACGACGTTTTCTTCGCGCTGACCAAGGACCACCGGGGCTCCGAAGGACCGGCCTTCGACACGGGCGAGGGCCGTTCATGACCGCCCCCGCAGCCTCCGCGGCCCCGGCCGCCCCGGCGGGGCAGGCCTTCCTCAATGACGTCCAGGTGCTGGCGGAACGCGACTTCAAGCGCTCGTTCAGCAAGGTGGCGCTCTTCGGCACCGTCGTCCAGCCGCTGGTGTTCTTCGGCATCTTCTACGCCACGTTCAGCGGCATGCTCGCCGACAAGGGCATCGACTACGGGCCCTCGGTGACGCCCACCCTGGTGGTCCAGGCCCTCATGTTCATCGCGATCGCCTCGGCGATGGCCCTGGCCACCGACCGCGGCAGCGGTCTGTTCAACCGGCTGCGGACCATGCCGATCAGCAGTTCCGCGCTCGGCGCCGCCCGGCTGCTCACGGTCGCCGTCGAGGCGGTGATCTCCACCGTGGTGATCGCGCTGGTGGCGCACCTGGCCGGATTCCGTTTCCACGAAGGGCCGTTGGCGGCCATCGGCTTCCTCCTGGTCGCCGTGCTCTTCACCATGGCCCTGGCGGCGGTGACGGCGACGCTCGGTCTCACCGTGCGCAGCCAGGAGGCGCTGGCCGCCTGTCTGTATCTGCCCTATCTGCCGCTGCTGGTCGTCTCGACCGGGTTCGTGCCGGCCAACCTCTTCCCCGGCTGGCTCCAGCCGGTCGTCAACGTCTCGCCCGTCTCGGCCGTCGTCGAGGCGCTGCGCGCACTGTCGGACAGCAGCACCGGCACCGGCCGGGTGTGGCCCGCCCTCGTGTGGTGCGCCGGGCTGATCCTGCTGTGCGGATGGACCACCGCGCGCGCCTTCCGGAAGGTGACCAAGTGACCGCGACAACCAGCGCGCCCGCCGCCCTTCCCACCGGCGCCGGAGGGCTCTGGGCGGAGAGCCGCATCATCGCGGGGCGGGTGCTCAGGCTCTTCGTCCGCAGCCCGATGATGCTGCTAGCCACCTTCGGCTTTCCGCTGCTCCAACTGTTCATGCTGCTGGCCGCGTTCAACATCCTGGTGCACGACACCCTGGGCGAGAGCTATGTCGTACGCCTGGCCCCGCTGATCATCCTGATCACGGCGTTCTCGGCCATCGGCTCCAGTGCGATCGCGTTCTGGGTGGACATCCGCAGCGGTGTCTTCAACCGGCTGCGGGCCATGCCGATCAACGCCCTGTCCATGCTGTTCGGGCGGATGCTCGGTGACCTCGTGCGCATCCTCGGCATCGCCGTCCTGGTGGCGGCCATCGCCTATCTGCCCGGCTTCCGATTCGAGCAGGGCTTCGGGGCCGCGGTGGGCTTCTTCGTCCTGGTGGCCCTGTTCGGCCTGATGTGCACCTCGATCGCGGTGGTGGCCGCGCTGTCCGCCCCGTACCCGCCGGTCATCATGGCCTGGGTCCAACTGCCCACGCTGGCGCTGACGTTGATGTCGTCGGGCTATATGCCGCTGGACGCCTATCCGAGCGCGATCCGTTCCGTCGTGGCCGCGCAGCCCGTCTCCACGGCCGTGGAGGCGCTCGTGGGGCTCTCGCACGGCGGGCCGCTCCTGGTTCCGGTGCTCGCCACGGTCGCCTGGACGGTCGGCATCAGTGTGCTCTGCGCGTTTGTGACGGTCCGTAAGTTCCGCAATTTCGTTGCAGGTTAGCTCCGGTTCCGGCGAGTCCGGCGACCGGGCAGAGGAGGAAGTACGCCCATGCCCCACGCACGTTCCTTCGACACCCCCGGCGATCAGCGGGTCCTCATCGCGGGCTGCGGGATCACCGGCCCGGTGCTCGCGCTGTTCCTGCGGAGCTGTGGATTCGAGCCCGTGCTGTACGAGGGCCGCGAGGAACCGGACGACGCGGCCGGGTCGTTCATCAATCTGGGGCCCAACGGACGCAGCGTCCTGGAGAGCCTCGGCATCGCGGACCAGGTCCTGAGCGCGGGCGAGCCCACCACCCGGCTCGTCTTCGCCAACCACCGGGGCCGCACCATCGGTCGCAACCCGGAGCGGACCACCGTCATCAAGCGCGGCCTGCTGAACAAGGGACTGCGCGACGCGGCCGAGAAGGCGGGCGTGCCGGTCGAGTTCGGCAAGCGGGTCGTCGGCGTCGAACAGCAGGGGCCGGGCCGCGTCACGGCCCGGTTCGCCGACGGCACGACGGCCGGGGGCGCCGTGCTGATCGGCGCCGACGGGATCAACTCCGCCACCCGTGCGGCCGTCTTCCCCGAGGCCCCGGCGCCCAGTTTCACCCAGGGCGTCGGCTCGGGCGGCTTCGCCCGTACCCGGGGTGCCGGGGAGGCGGACGGCGTCCTGCGGATGGTGTTCGGGCTGCGCGGCTTCTTCGGCTACCAGGTGCTGCCCGGCGGGGAGGTGTACTGGTTCGAGAACCACACCGAGCCCGAGGAGCCCGCGAGGGGCTGGGCCGCCTCGATCACCGACGAGCAGTGGCGGGCCGAGCTGTTGCGCCGGCATGCCGCCGATCACCGGGTGGTCGCCGGGATACTGCGCGCGACCGAGGGCCCGATAGGCCGCTGGCCGCTCTACGACCTGCCGTCGCTGCCGAGCTGGCACCGGCAGAACGTGTGTCTGATGGGCGACGCGGCCCACGCCATCTCGCCGCACCTGGGCCAGGGCGCGGCCCTCGGCATGGAGGACGCCGTGGTCCTCGCCAAGTGCCTGCGCGACGAGGCCGATCCCCAGCGGGCGTTCGCCGCGTTCGAGAGCATCCGGCGCCCGCGCGTGGAGGGGCTGGTGCAGCGGGCCCGCAAGACAGGCGGGCACATGACGCCGAACGGGCCGGTGGGCCGGGCCCTGCGCGATCTGATGCTGCCCTTCTTCCTCCGGCTGAGCCTGAAGAGCGCGGACGACGTGTACGGCTACCGGGTCGCCTGGGACGCTCCGCACCGCGCGGTCGCGAGGTGAGCGCGCCGTGACCGACGTCATCGTGATCGGTGGCGGTCTCGCCGGGTCGGCCGCGGCCCTGTTCGCGGCCCGCCGCGGACACCGGGTCACCGTCCTGGAGAGCGGGGAGCCGCCACCCGACGGGAGCCCCGACGACGAGGTCCTTCGCTGGCGCCGCCCCGAGGTCCCGCACGCACGCCAGGGCCATGCCTTCCTCGCGCTGGCGACCAAGGTCCTGAGCGAGGAGGCGCCCGACGTCCTGACGGCCCTCGCCGCCCGGGGCGCCGTGCCGGTACCGCTGCAGGACGACCGGCCGGACGCGACCGTCCTGTCCCGGCGCCTGGTGTACGAGGGGGTGCTGCGGCGGGCCGCGCTCGCCGAGGCAGGGGTCGACTTCGTGCACGGCACCCGGGTCACCGGACTGCGCCTCTCCGGTGACGCCCGGGGCATTCCGCGCGTGGTGGGGGTGCGGGCGGCCGGACGCGAGGAGTTCCGCGGCGATCTGGTGGTCGACGCGAGCGGCCGGCGCTCCCGGGTCGCCCGCTGGCTCTCGGACCTGTCGCTGCCGGTGCCGGGCGAGACCGCGCAGCCGTGCGGATTCTTCTATCTGACCCGGCACTACCGGCTGCGCCCCGGACGACGCTTCCCCTCCACCACGGTGCCGCAGGTCGCCGAGTTGGACTACGCCACCGCACTGGTCTTCCCCGGCGACAACGACACCTTCCAGCTCTCGGTGACGGTGGCCGTCTCCGACCCGCTGCGCCACCGACTGCGAGACCCTGACACGTTCACCCGCTTCCTGTCCGCGGTGCCCCGCACGGCGGCCTGGCTCGACTGCGGGGAGCCGATCGACGACCCCGCTCCCATGGGCAACATCGAGAACCGGTGGCGCCGCCTGCTCGACGAGCGGGGCCGCCCGTTCGTCGCCGGGCTGGTACTGCTCGGCGACGCCGCCGTCCAGACCAACCCCACCTTCGGCCGGGGCACCTCCCTCGCCTTCAGCCACGCGCAGGAGCTGGCCCGGGTCGCGGACGGCGCGGCCGAGGACCCGCTCGCCGCGCTGCTGGCGTTCGAGAAGTGGACCGCCGCTCATCCGGGGCGCTGGTTCGGTCTCCAACTCGCCACGGACGAGGCCCGGTTCGCGCAGTTGCGGGCCGGCCTGCTCGGGCAGCGGGCCGCGCCGGCCGAAGACCTGCCCAACCGTTTCGTCCGGGCGATGGCGGTGCTGCGGGAGGACGACGAGGCCGTCAGAAGTGCCTCGCTGCGCCTCTACAACATGCTGATGACCCCGCAGGAACTGATGGCCGACCGGGTCGTCTCCCGGCGCATCCTCGCCTTCCTGCGCGACCATCCGCTGCCCGAACCGCCCCTGGAAGGCCCCGGGCGCGCCGCGTTCGAGTCCTTGGTGACGGGCGGTTCTGTACAGGAACTGTCACCGGCGGCCCCGCATCCCGCTCCCCGCCGATAGCGTCGGCGGGCGGGCCGCACCGGCCGGCGACCGCACCGCGCGGTCCCCGGCCCGGCTCTCGGGCCCCGCTCCTCCGGTCCGGTCCTCGACCGCCCGGCCCCGGCCCCATCCCGGGCCCCACCCACCGAATCCCCGCCCGGTCCGCCGGGCGAGTCCGTGAAGGACGGCAGCGTGGAGATCTCTCTCAAGACCGGCGTCACCCTGAGCTACGACATCTTCGGAGACCCGGACGGCAGCCCCGTGCTGCTCGTTCCGGGACAGCACCAGGCGAACCTGTTCAACCAGATGCAGGTGCCGTTCCTGACCAAGCGCGGCCACCGCGTCATCACCTTCGACCACCGGGGCGTACCGCCGTCGCAGGAGACCCCGCCGCCGTACACCATGGAGGGTCTCGCCGAGGACGTGGCGGCCCTCATCGAGCAGCTCGCCATCGGCCCCTGCGCGATCGTCGGCTACTCCCTCGGCGCCACCATCATCCTCGAACTCGCGGTGGAGCGACCCGAGTTGCTCACCAAGGCCGCGCTGGTCGGGGTGCCGTGGAAGCCGAGCGCACTGCACCGGGCGATCCGCGAGGACGCCCTGGAACGGCTGCGGGCGGGGGTCGTGATGCCGCCCGTGATGGAGGGCATCTACCGGGCGATGTATCTGTTCGGGCCGCGCGCACTCAACCGGGACGCCTTCATCGGCCCGTACCTGGAGGGGCTGCGCGGCCTCGCCGAGTCCGGCGGGCACGGGGCCCTCGGTCACGCCGAGGCGTCCGCGTCGTACGATCCCGACCCCCAGCGCATCGCGGGCATCACCGTGCCCTGTCTGGTGGTCGGCATGGAGCACGACATCATGTCGCCGTACCCGATGGCCCGCGAACTCGCAAAGATCATCCCGGGCTGCGAGTACCGCGAGATCAAGAACAGCGGGCACGCGGCGCTTCTGGAGAAGCCCACCGAGGTCAACATGCTGCTCGACGAATTCCTGGGCGGGGCCAAGGAATAGGGCCCCGCGCCCAGCAGCGGAGCCCCCCGACGGCGAAGGGCCCGGACGTCCGAGCGGACGTCCGGGCCCTTCGCCGTTCTCCCCCGAGGGCGTCGCGGCCTCAGAGCAGCTGGTACAGCCGGTGGAAGGTGTGCCGCACGGGCAGCACCCGCACCTTCGCGAACCCCGCCTCGGAGGCGTAGGCGCGGACCGTGCCGGGACGCATCACCGTGCCGGTGGCGGCCGAGGGCTGCTCCGCCATGCCGACCGGCAGACAGTGCAGCAGGCTCACCGCGTACTGGAAGCGCTCGGTCTCCGAGGCCGGAGCGGTGAACCGCTCCCCCACGTTGGGTTCCATCAGGAGCACCGATCCGCCCGGCGCGAGCAGGGCCCGGCAGGAGCGCAGCACCTCCACCGGCCGCGCCATGTCGTGCAGCGCGTCGAAGATGCACACCAGGTCGTAGCGGCCCGCGAGGTCCCGGTCGCCGGCGTCGCGCACCTCGAAGGTCACCCGGTCGGCGACGCCCGCCTCCCGCGCGTTCTCCCGTGCGTCCGACACCGACCGCGCGTCGAGGTCGAGGCCGTGCACCCGCGCCTTGGGGTAGGCCTGGGCGAGGGCGATCGAGGAATAGCCGGAACCGCAGGCCACGTCCGCGACCACCCCGCCCTCCCCGCCGAGCGCGGCGTGCACCGCGGGCAGGGTGGCCGCGATCCACCCGGCCAGCTGATGCTGGAAGACCGAGCGGTTCAACCCGGCCTGACCGCCCCGTAGTTCGGGCCCGAACCGTTCGTACGCGATGCCTTCGCCGGTGCGGAACGCCTCGATGAGCAGGGGCAGGACCGAGGCCATGCCGCCGATCGGCAGCAGCACGAGGGGGGCGATCGAGAAGAGGCTGCCGGGGTCGGTCAGCGCCTCCGCGTGTCCGGCGGGAAGGGTGAACACCCTTTGTTCCGGCGGAACTTCCCCGCTCTGGGCGATCAGGATGCCGGCTGCGGCCTGCTGCTCCAGCCACTCCCGGGCGTAGCGCGGCGCGATACCGGCCCGCTCGGCCAGTTCCGGGGCCGTCGCGGGGCCGCCCTCGGCGAGCGCGTCGTACAGGCCGAGCCGCAGCCCCAGGTACGCGGTCATCAGCTCGGCCGCACCGAGGCCGGCCATGAACAGGCGTACGGAGAGCGCCTGGGCGGTGGTCGGTGGCGGGGCCGCCGGGTCGGCCGCGGGGCGGGCTCCGGGGACGTGGGGCGGAGCGGCGGTGCGCGGGTTCGGGGCGAAGCGGTCGGGCGCGGTCATGGGTGGATGCCTCCGTCGAGTTCAGCCGGCCCGGCCGGGCGGCCGGTGCAGCACCGGCGAGCCGTCGCCGAGCAGATCGAGCCGTTCGAGTCCCTGGCGGACCCGGTCGGTCAGCAGGTCGATGTGGTCGAGTGCGCTCACGACCCGGGTGAACACGGTCCGCCGGTAGGCGACCATGGCCCGGTCGCTCGCCGCGTACTGGACGCCCGCCGCGTGGTCGACCTCCAGGCGCTCCCACAGGTCGCCGAGCAGGAAGCGCCGGCGCATGAGGGCGGCCGCGTCGAGGACCAGTTCCTCGCGGTCGGCGCGTTCGGCGCTGGTGAGTTCGCGGTGGACCTCGCGCAGCGAGAGCACCCCGAACGAGACGTGGCGGGCCTCGTCCCGGGCGACCAGGGTGGTGATGCGGCGGATGAGCGGGTCGTGGAAGGTGGTGCCCGCGAGCCGGAACGCCGCCATCGCGAGGGCCTCCACGACGATCTGCATGCCGAGCGCGGTGATGTCCCAGCGGGCGTCGGACAGGACGTCCTTCAGCAGGGCGTGCAGCGCCTCGTTCACGGCGTACGGCTGTGGGATCTTCTCCCGCAGATAGCGCGAGAAGACCTCGACGTGCCGGGCCTCGTCGGTGACCTGGCTCGCCGCGCACAGCTTGGACTCGACGTCGGGCAGTTCCTGGACGAGCCGGGCGGCCGCGACGAGCGCCGCCTGTTCGCCGTGCAGGAACTGGCTGACCAGCCAGCTCTGCAGCTCCCACCGGAAGGTGTCCCACATGGGCCGGCCCCGCACCGCCATCGGCGAGGCCTCGAAGGAGGTCCGGGCGAAGTCCGTGCCGTCCGGCAGCGGTTCGCCGAAGGGCACCACCGCCGTCCAGTCCACGTCCTCGGCGGCGCTCCACTGCTGCTCCTGGGCCCGCTGGTAGAGGCGTTGCAGCTGGGGCGTGCGCGGTGTGTAGTCCCAGGACAGTCGGGTGTGTGCCGGTGTCGTCATGTCGAGGTCCCGCATGCCGGGGACGCTAGCAGCGCACGGCGCGGTACCAGCGGTTTCTTTCAATGCCGCCAAGTATCTTTCAGTCCCCGAAGCCCGCTCGGTGACGGTCGGTAGCTTGAGCGCCGTGGGGAATTCCGAAGAGCGCGAGACCGAACCTTCCGTGGGACAGCGGCTGTTGTGGTTCCTCGATCGCTATCGCGGTCAGGACGGAGCCCTCAACTGCCCCATGATGTGCCGCATTCGAGGGCCGTTGGATCATTCCGTTCTCAGCACGGCACTGGACCGGGTATCGGCCCGTCATGACGCCTTGCGCACGGTATTCAGCGGCGGCGGCAGAAAGCTGCGCCAGATCGTGCGGGAACCGCACCCGGTGGCGCTGCGCCATGTCGATCTGCGGGGCGAGCCGGATGCCGAATCCGCGGTGCGGGACCGCATTTCCGAGGAGCTCGCCACCCGGATCGACGCCACCGAGGACGCGGTGCGCTGCACGCTGTGGCAGGTCGCGGACGACGAGCACGTGCTGTGTGTCAACATGCACCATCTGGTCACCGACTCCTGGTCCTGCGGCGTCGTCTTCCAGGACCTGTGCGCCGTACTCGACCGGCTGGCCGGCGGCACCAAGGAGCTTCCCGACCCCGGCTGGCAGTTCACCGAGTTCGCCGAGTGGCAGCGCGGCGCCCTGGAAAGCGGCGAGCTGAAGAAACAACTGGACTACTGGCGGCGGGAGTTGGACGGCCTCGCGCTGCCCCCGCTGCCTTCGCGGGCCGACCCCGGCCCCCGCAGGACCGCGCTCGTGCGCGGCGAGCTGTCCGCCGCGACCGTCGCGGCACTGCGCTCGCTGTCCGTCGGCCGGGGCAGTTCGCTGTTCGCCGCCATGCTGACCCTGTACTACGCCACGCTGCACCGCACGACCGGACGCACCGATCTGGCGGTGGCCTCCCTCTACGCCAACCGGCTGCGGCCGCAGACCCGCCGCACGGTGGGCTTCCTCGCCAACATGGTCGTCCTGCGCACCCGCATCACCCCCTCCGCGCCGGTCCTGGACGCGCTGAAAACCACGCATGCGACCGTCGTGGGCGGCTTCCTCAACCAGGGAATTCCCTATCAGCTGCTGCCGCTTCCCGGTTCGGGAAACGACGGAGCGCGAGCCGACGACATCGTCTTCCAGATGCTGGCCGAACCGGTCTACAGCATCACCGTCGGCGATCTCGACATAGAAGTCCTGGTGCCTGACGGAGTGGGCAGCAGATTCGAGCTGGAACTGGTCCTGGTGCCGCACAGCGAGGGATTCCATGTCCTGCTCTTCTACAACGAGGGCCGATTCACCCCTGCCTTCGCCGAGGAATTCGTCCAACGCTTCGTGGCCGCCTCCGAATTGGTCGCCAAGAACGCGGACCTGCCCGTCAGCCGGATCTGTTGACCACCATCGGGGGCACCCATGGGAATTTCGCTCGATGACATGCGCAGGGCCGTCGCGGACCTGCTGGAGGAACCCGTCGCGTCCATCCTCGACGACGACGACCTGGTGGCCCGGGGTCTGGATTCGATGGGCGTCATGCGGCTCGCCGGGCTGTGGCGCCGGGAGGGCGTCGCGGTCACGTTCGGCGAATTGATCGAGCGGCCCCGGCTGTGCGACTGGTGGACGCTGGCGAGCGGCCGCGCGGGCGGCCAGAACGGCGACAAGCCCCGGGACACCGACGCCGGAACCGTCCTCGACGACGCGTACACGGAGCTCGACGAGCGGGCACCCTTCCCGCTGGCCCCCATGCAGTACGCCTACTGGATCGGCCGGGCCGAGGGACAGGCGCTGGGCTCCGGGAGCCACTTCTACTTCGAGTTCGACGGCCCCGCCCTGGACCCCGACCGCCTCGATGCAGCGCTGCGGTCCCTCACCGCCCGGCACCCCATGCTGCGGGCCCGCTTCCTCGACGACGGCACCCAGCGCATCGACGAGTCCCCCACCGGCCTGGCCGGCACGCACGACCTTCGCGAGCTGGCGCCCGGCGCGCGGGAATCCGAACTGACGCGTCTGCGGCACGAGTTGTCGCACCAGCGCATGGACGCGGCGCGCGGCCAGGTACTCGACGTCCGGCTCACGCTGCTCCCCGGCGGCGCCGGGCGGCTGCACATCGACATCGACATGCTGGTCTGTGACGCGATGAGCTTCCGCATCGTGATCGCGGATCTGGCCCGCCACTACGACCGCCCGGACGAGCGTCCCGAGCCGTCCGCCTACAGCTACCGGCGCTACCTCGCCGAGCGCTCCGCACGCCCCGCCGAGGGACGCGAACGGGACCGTGCCTACTGGACGTCACGGCTTGCCACGCTGCCGAGCGGACCCCAACTCCCGCTGGCCGCGGCCCCGGAGCAGATCCGCTCCGCGCGCACGACCCGGCGCAGCCATCTGCTCGACGCCGCCGAACGCGAGCGGCTCCTCACCCACTCCCGTGCGCACGGAGTCAGCCCCTCCATGGCGCTCGCCGCCTGTTACGCCCAGGTGCTGGCTCTGTGGAGCGCCGAGGAGCGCTTCCTGCTCAACCTGCCGCTCTTCGACCGCGATCCCGTGCACCCCGAAGTGCCCTCCCTGGTGGGCGACTTCACGAGTCTGCTGCTGCTGACCGTTGAGCCGGAGGCGGAGGCTTCCTTCGCCGCACGGGCCCGCCGGGTGCAGGCCGGGTTCCGTGAGGCCGCCGCGCACGGCGACTATCCCGGCACCGACGTGCTGCGCGACCTGGCCCGCACCCGGCGGGGCGCGGCCCTCGCCCCGGTCGTGTTCACCAGCGCCCTCAGCATGGGCGAACTGTTCGGACCTGAGGTGCGGGGCGTTCTGGGCGAGCCCGCCTGGATGAGCTCCCAGACGCCGCAGGTGTGGATGGACCTCCAGGTGGTGGAGGAGGCCGACGGGGTCCGGCTCAACTGGGAGGCGGTGGACGCGCTCTTCCCGGAGGGCGCCGTCGACGCGATGTTCGCGGCCCTGCGCACCCTGGTGTCCCATCTGACCGCCCCCGGCGCCGACTGGGACGGCCCGCTGCCCGATCTGCTCCCGGCGCACCAGCGCCAGGTGCGCCAGGCGGTGAACGCCACCGCCCGCGAACTGCCCGTCGCCCCGCTGCACGGCGCGTTCTTCGCGCGGGCCGCGTCCGAGCCCGGCCGGGCGGCACTCCTGTGGCACGGCGGTGCGCTCAGCTACGGCGAGGTCGCCGAACGGGCCCTGCGCCTCGCCGGGTGGCTGCGCGAGCGCGGCCTGGCGCCGGGCGAGACGGTCCTTGTCACCCTGCCCAAGGGCCCGGACCAGATCGTCTCGGTCCTCGGGGTGCTCGCGGCGGGCGGCGTCTACGTACCGGTCGGGGTGGACCAGCCCGCCGAGCGCCGGGCCCGCATCCAGGACTCCAGCGGCGCCCGCGTCGAGGTCACCGCCGCCACACTCGCCGAGTCCGCCTCCGCGCACCCGCTCGACGCACCCGTGGCCCCCGCCCCCGACGCACCCGCGTACCTGATCTACACCTCGGGCTCCACCGGCGTGCCGAAGGGGGTCGTGGTCCCCCACCGGGCGGCCGTCAACACCATCGCCGCACTGGGCGAGCACTTCTCGGTGGGGCCCGACGACCGGACCCTCGCGGTGTCCGCACTCGACTTCGACCTGTCCGTCTACGACATCTTCGGCCCACTGTCGGCCGGGGGCGCCGTCGTCTGTGTGAGCGAGCCCGAGCGGCGCGACGCCCGGGCCTGGCTGGCACTCGTACGGGAACACCGCGTCACGGTCGTCAACTGCGTGCCCACCCTGTTCGCCATGCTCCTTGAGGCCGCGCGGGCCGACGGTCGCGCACCCAGTCTCCGGGTGGCCCTGCTCGGCGGCGACCGGGTGCCGGTCACCCTGGCCGAGCAGGCGGCGGAGGTCTTCCCCGGGCTGCGCTTCGCCGGGCTCGGCGGCACCACCGAGACCGCCATCCACTCCACCGTTCAAGAAGTCAACAGGGCTTTCCCGCACGGCAGTTGCGTGCCGTACGGCGTGCCGCTCGCCAACCAGCGGTGCCGGGTGGCCGACCCGTACGGCCACGACCGGCCGGACTGGGTGCCGGGCGAGCTGTGGATCGGCGGCGCCTCGGTGGCCGACGGTTACCGGGGGGATCCGGAGCGCACCGCCGACCGGTTCGTCACGCACGAGGGCCTGCGCTGGTACCGCACGGGTGACCTGGCCCGCTACTGGCCCGACGGCACCCTCGAATTCCTCGGCAGGTCCGACTTCCAGGTCAAGATCCGCGGGCATCGCATCGAGCCCGGCGAGATCGAGGCCGCCCTCGTCTCCCACCCGGACGTCGCCGCGGCAGCCGTCGTCCCGGTCGGGGACGAACCGCGCCGGCTCGCCGCGGCCGTGGTGCCGGGTCCCGACGCGGCCGAGCGGGAAGAGGGCAGTCGGCCACCCGAGGGTGACGACCAGTTCGCCACCTCGCTGCGTGAGCATCTGGCGGCGCTGCTCCCGGCCCACATGGTCCCCGACCTGATCACCGCCGTGGCCGCGCTGCCGCTCAACGCCAACGCGAAGGTGGACCGCGCGGCTCTGACGGAGCTGCTGTCCGGCGCACCCCGCGCGAGCACCGCCCATGTGCCGCCGGAAGGCCCCGTCGAGGCGGCCGTCGCGGCACTGTGGGAAGAGCTGCTCGGCACCGAACGGGTGGGCCGCACGGACGACTTCTTCGCGCTCGGCGGCGACAGCCTGCTCGCCACCCGGCTGCTCACCCGGCTCAAGGCCGAGGGCCTGCACGACGCCGACCTCGGGCGCCTGTTCGCCGCGCCCACCCTGCGGGACTTCGCCGCCGGCCTCACCCCGGGCCGTCCGACCCGGCTGCCCACCGTCACCGCCGACCTGGCCCGGCGCGGCGAGCCGTTCCCGGCGACCGACGTCCAGCGTGCCTACTGGCTCGGCCGGGGCTCCGACTTCACCCTGGGCGGCGTCGGATCTTACTGGTACTGGGAGTTCGACGGTCAGGGCGTGGACCTCGCCCTCCTTGAGGACGTGTGGAACCGGCTCGTGGAGCGGCACGAGATGATGCGGGCCGTCTTCGACGACGACGGCAACCAGAAGATCCTGCCGAAGGTGCCCCGGTTCCACCTCACCGTCACGGACGCGGCTCCCGGGGACGAGGAGTCGGCGCTCGCCGCCCAGCGCGCCGCCATGGACCACCGGGTCTTCGACGTGGGCAGCTGGCCGCTGTTCGACCTCGCCGCCACCCGGTACGGCGGGGGCCGTACCCGGATCGCCTTCGGCTTCGACTACATCGTGCTCGACGCGTTGAGCATCATGACCCTGTTCTGGGAGCTGTCCACCCTCTACCGCGCTCCGCGCACTCAACTTCCGTCCCTGGGAGTCTCGTTCAGGGACTACGTCCTTCAGGCCGCGCCCGCCGACGACGACCTCGCGGCCGACCGGGACTACTGGCGGGCCCGGCTCGACGACCTGCCGCCCGCCCCCGCGCTGCCGCTCGCCGTGGACCCGGCCCTGGTGACCGCGCCCCGCTTCGCCCGGCGCGAGTTCGCCCTGGAGCCCGACACCTGGGCGACGCTCACCGCGCGGGGCCGCGAGGTGGGGCTCACCCCCTCCGCGCTGCTGGCCACCGCGTTCGCCGACGTACTCGCCGCCTGGAGCGCGCACCCGGACGTCACCTTGAACCTGACGCTGTTCGACCGGCGTGAGGTGCACCCCGACATCAACGACATCGTGGGCGACTTCACCTCGCTGCTCCTGGTCGGCCACCGGCCGCGAGCAGGTGAGGGCTGGGCGTCCGCGGCCCGCCGCTTCCAGCAGCAGATCTGGGACGGACTCCAGCACAGCTCGGTCTCGGCGATCTGGGTGCTGCGCGAACTCGCCCTGCGCGACGGGGTGATGGACTCGCCGATGCCCGTCGTGTTCACCAGCACGCTCGGCGTCTCGGACAAGCTCGCCGATCTGAGCATGCCGTTCGGGGAGCAGGTCTACGGCCTCTCCCAGACCCCGCAGGTCTGGCTGGACTGCCAGGTGGTCGAGCGGGACGGCGGGCTCGCCATCAACTGGGACGTGGTGGAGGAGCTGTTCCCCGACGGCGTCGTGGCCGACATGTTCGGCGCGTACGAGCAGCTGCTGCGCACCCTGTGCGCGGCGGACTGGGGTGCCGAGGTGACCGTCCCGCTGCCGGCCGCGCAGCGGGAGGCCCGCGCCGCCGCCAACGCCACCGCGGCGCCGGCCGGCGGCGGGCTGCTGCACCAGGCGTTCTTCGCACGGGCCCGCAGCGCCCCGGAGCGACCGGCGCTGCTGTGGGGCGAGTCCGGCACACAGGACTACGCGGGCCTGGCCGCTCGCGCCCTGGCGGTCGCCGGGGCGCTGCGGGAGGCGGGGGTGCGGCCCGCGGACATGGTGGCCGTGGTCCTGCCCAAGGGTCCCGACCAGATCGCCGCGGTGCTCGGTGTCCTTGCCGCGGGGGCCGGGTACGTTCCGGTGGGCGTGGACCAGCCGTCCGCACGCCGCGCCCGCATCCTGGCCAACGCCGGGGCGCGGGTGGCGCTCACCCGCGGCGCCTCAGGGGACTGGCCCGCGGGGGTCCAACTGGTGGACGTGGCCGATGCGTTCGGCGCCGAGCCGCTGGCCGGGCCCGTAGAGGTCCCCGAGGACACGCTCGCGTACACCATCTTCACCTCGGGCTCCACGGGCGAGCCGAAGGGCGTCGAGATCACCCACCGGGCCGCCGCCAACACCGTCGAGGACATCAACGAGCGGTTCGGCGTGGGTGCTGAGGACCGTGTCCTGGCCGTCTCCGCGCTCGACTTCGACCTGTCCGTCTACGACATCTTCGGGCCGCTGTCGGCGGGCGGGGCGCTCGTCCTCGTCGCCGAGGAGGACCGCCGCGAGGCGCACCGCTGGGTCGGCTCGGTCCGCGAGCACCGGGTCACCCTGTGGAACACGGTGCCCGCGCTGCTCGACATGCTCCTGGTGGCGGCGGGCGACGGTCCCGCGCTCGCCGGGCTGCGCCTGGCGCTGGTCTCCGGCGACTGGGTCGGCCTGGATCTGCCGGACCGGCTCGCCGAGCGGGCTCCGCGCTGCCGCCTGGTGGCCCTGGGCGGCGCCACGGAGGCCGCCATCTGGTCCAACTACCATGTGGTGGAAGGTCTGTTGGAGAACTGGCCGTCCATTCCCTACGGCACTCCGCTGCGCAATCAGCGCTATCGGGTGGCCGACGCCCACACCCGGGACTGCCCCGACTGGGTGCCGGGTGAGCTGTGGATCGGCGGCGCCGGGGTGGCCGAGGGCTACCGGGGCGACCCGGTGCGCACGGCCGAGCGGTTCGTCACGCACGCGGGAGAGCGCTGGTACCGCACCGGTGACCTCGGACGCTACCGGCCGGGGGCGGTACTTGAGTTCCTGGGCCGTGCCGACCACCAGGTGAAGGTGGGCGGGCACCGCATCGAACTGGGCGAGATCGAGGCGGCGCTCGGCTCGGCGCCGGGCGTGGCCCGCGCGGTGGCGCTCACCGTCGGGCAGCGCCCGCGCCATCACATCGTCGCCTTCGTCGTCTCCGACACCGGCATCGCGCCCGACACCGAGGCGCTGCGTGCCGCGCTCGACGAGCGGCTGCCGCACTACATGATTCCGGACCGGATCGAGGCCGTGGAGCGACTGCCGCTCACCGCCAACGGCAAGGTGGACCGTGCCGCGCTCACCGACCTCGCCGTCGGAGCGGGCGCCGGGCCGGACCGGGGCGAGCCTCCCCGAGGAGAGCTCGAACAGCTGGTCGCCGGCGTCTTCGGCGCGGTTCTGGAGACCGACCGGGTGGGACGCGGCGAGAGCTTCTTCCTGCTCGGCGGGGACAGCCTCACCGCCACCCGTGCCGCAGAAGAGCTGTACCGGGCCACCGGACTGCGATTGACACTGCGTCAGTTCTTTGCCGCGCCCACCGTGAGCGCGCTCGCCGCGCTCGTCCAGGAGCAACGGAACACGACCGCCCTGACCGCCATGGAAGAGGGAACCCTATGAACATCGCCGGGCTCTTGGCCGAACTGGAGGCCGCCGGGGTCGAGTTGTGGGAGGACTCGGGACGTCTGCGGTTCCGCGCCCCCCAGGGCGCGCTGACCGACGAACGCCGCGAGGCACTGCGCGCCCACAAGGAGCAGGTGCTCGACCACCTGCGCGAGGAGCGCACCCGCACCACCGTCGTGCACCACCCCGGCGACCGCCACACCCCGTTCCCGCTGACCGATGTGCAGACCGCCTATCTGCTCGGCCGCAAGGACCTCTTCGCGTACGGCGGCGTCGCCTGCCACGCGTATGGGGAACTGCGCTTCACCAGCCTCGACGCGGCCCGGATGGAGCAGGCCTGGCAGCGGCTGATCGAGCGGCACGACATGCTGCGGGCCGTCGTCGACGAGGAGGGCTCCCAGCGGGTGCTGACCGCGGTGGCCCCGTACCGCATCGAGGTCACGGACCTGCGCGAGAGCACCGCGGAGCGGGCCGGGGCGGCGCTCGCCGCGCAGCGGGACGAGATGGACCACGAGATCAGGCCGGCCGGCGTGTGGCCGCTGTTCGAGCTGCGGGCCACCCTCTTCGCCGACCACGCGCTGCTGCACGTCTCGCTGGACTTCCTGATCGCCGACTACGTGTCGATCAACCTCCTGCTCGACGAACTGCGCACCCTGTACGCGGACCCGTCCGCCCAGCTGCCCGAACTGCCCGTCACCTTCCGGGACTACCTGCTCGCCGAGCGCGGACTGCGCCAGAGCACCCGCTACGAGCGGGACCGCGCCTACTGGCTGGACCGCGTGGACGACCTGCCCCCGGCCCCCGCGTTCCCGATGCGGGACACCCCGGCCGCCGAGGGCCCGGCCCGGTTCGTACGCCATCGGATGGCACTGTCCCGGCCGGACTGGCAGTCACTGCGCGACACCGCGACCGCGCGCGGCCTCACCCCGTCGGGTGCGGTGCTCGCCGCGTACGCGGAGGTCATCGGCCGCTGGTGCAACCGGCAGCGCTTCACGCTCGACCTCACGCTTCTGAACCGGCTGCCGCTGCACCCCCAAGTCGGCTCCCTGGTGGGCGACTTCACCTCCGTCGAGCTGCTTGAGGTCGACCGTTCGTCCGGCGCCACGTTCGCCGAGCGGGGCAAGGAGCTGGTGGGCCGGCTCTTCGAGGACCTCGACCACCGGCTGTTCACCGGCGTCGAGGTGATGCGCGAGATCGCCCGCAGGCGCGGCCAGGACGCGGCCCTGATGCCGGTCGTCTTCACCAGCGCCATCGGGCTCGGGGACGCGGCCTCCGCCCCGGCCGACGACACCGAGGGCCGGCTGGTGCACGGCATCAGCCAGACCCCGCAGGTGTGGATCGACTGCCAGGTCATGGAGGACCGCGAGGGCCTCTCGCTCAACTGGGACGTCCGCGAGGGCGTCCTCGCGGACGGGGTGGTGGACGCGATGTTCGCCTCCTTCCGGTCGCTCGTGGAGCGGATGGCCGCCGACCCCGGCGTGTGGGACCTGGCGGTGCCGACCGAGCTGCCCGCCGAGCAGAGCGCGCGCCGCGCGGAGGCCAACGCCACCGAGGGGCCGTTGTCCGAAGCCCTTCTGCACGAGGGCGCGTTCGCGGCCGCCGCCCGCGCTCCCGAAAGCCCCGCCGTGATCAGCGGCGACCGGGTCCTCACCCACGGCGAGGTGGCCGCCCGGGCGCACGCCGTCGCCGCCGCCCTCAAGGGTGCGGGGTGCGCGCCGGGCGATCTGGTGGGCGTCGTGATGGACAAGAGCTGGGAACAGGTGGTGGCCGTCCTCGGTACCCTGCTCGCCGGCGCGGTCTACGTCCCGGTCGACACCCACCAGCCCGAGGCGCGCCGTGAGCAGATGCTCCGGGACGCCAAGGTCGGCTGTGCGCTGGTCCGTTCGGGCCGCACCGTCCTGCCCGACGGCGTCACCGCCATCGAGGTGGACACGCTGGACCCCGCGCCGAGCGCCCCGGTCGCCCGGCTGCGCGCGCCCGACGACCTCGCCTATGTCATCTACACCTCCGGGTCGACGGGCAGTCCCAAGGGCGTCATGATCAGCCACCGCGGCGCGGTGAACACCATCGACGACATCAACGAGCGGTTCGCGGTGGGCCGGGGCGACCGCGTCCTCGCCCTCGCCAACCTCGGCTTCGACCTGTCCGTCTACGACGTGTTCGGGGTGCTCGCCGCGGGCGGCGCGCTCGTGCTGCCCGATCCCGACCGGCGCGCCGACCCCTCGCACTGGGCCGACCTCGTCGCGAGGCACGGGGTCACCCTGTGGAACTCCGTCCCCGCACAGCTGCACATGGTCAACGAGTACCTCGGCACCGAACCCGTACCGCTGCCCTCGCTGCGCCTGGCGCTGCTGTCAGGTGACTGGATACCGGTGTCGCTTCCCGACTCCATCCGCGCCAAGGTGCCGGGCCTGACCGTGACGTCCCTGGGCGGCGCGACCGAGGCGTCCATCTGGTCGATCCTGCACCCCATCGACGAGGTGACCCCCGGCCTGCCGTCGATCCCGTACGGGCGGCCCCTCACCAACCAGCGCTTCCACGTCCTGGACGCGGCGATGGAGCCCTGTCCCGACCTGGTGGCGGGCGAGCTGTACATCGCGGGCATCGGGCTCGCGCTCGGCTACCTCGGCGACGAGGCCAGGACCGCCGAGCGCTTCCTGACCCACCCGCGCAGCGGCGAGCGGCTCTACCGCACCGGGGACCTGGGACGGTATCTGCCCGACGGGGAGATCGAGTTCCTCGGCCGCGACGACCGCCAGGTCAAGATCCGGGGCCACCGCATCGAGACGGCGGAGGTCGAGGCGGCCCTGCGCAGCCACCCGGCCGTGGCCGACTGCGTGGTGCTCGTCGAGGGTGAACGCCCCTGGGAGCGGCGCCTGATGGCGTTCGCCGAGACGGCGCGCGTGCCCGCGGGTGCCGCCGAGCGGGACAGCGCCCTGGTCGAGGCGGTGACCGCCGACGGCGAGGAGGTACGGGCCGGGGTGAACGCCGAGCAGGTCGTCGGGTTCGCCCGCCGTCTGGACGAGGCGGCGCTGCTCGCGATGATGGACGTGCTCCAGAACAGCGGCCTGTTCGCCACGCCGGACGACCGGCACTCGCTCGGGACCATCCTGTCGTCCGCGGGCGTGGCACCCAAGCACCACCGCCTGGTGCGCCGTTGGCTCGCCGCCCTCGAACGCGAGGGATACGTGGAGCGCTCGCCGGGGGACGGCGACTACCGCGCCCTTCGCCGGGCGGAGCCCGGTTCGGTCGACGAGGCGTGGCTGCGGGTCGACGAGGCGCTGCCCACCGCGCAGGACGGCTCGGAACTCCTCAGCTACTTCCGCACCGCCACGGCCCACCTGCCGCAGCTGCTCCGCGACGAGCAGGACCCCGTCCAACTCCTCTTCCCCGAGGGCCGGTTGGAGATCCAGGAAGCGGCCTACACCGAGGGCTTCCTCAACTCCTACCTCAACCGGGTCGCCACCTCCGTCGTCCAGCGGATCGCCCAGGAGCACGCCCCGCGCGGCACCCTGCGCCTGCTCGAAGTCGGCGCGGGCGTCGGCGGAGTGAGCGTGGAGGCGGTGCCGCGGCTCGCCGGCAACGACTGCTCGTACCTGTTCACCGACGTGTCGCAGTTCTTCCTGAACAAGGCCGCCGAGCGCTTCACCGACTTCCCGTGGGTCAACTACCAGCTCTTCGACATGAACGAGGAGTACCGCCCGCAGGGCATCGAGCCCAACTCGCTGGACGTCATCCTGTGCGGCAACGTCATGCACTACTCGCGCAACGCCTCGGTGGTCCTGGGCCGGATGCGGGAGATGCTCGCGCCGGGCGGCTGGCTCATCTTCATCGAGACGACCCGGGACAACTACCAGATCCTGACGTCGATGGAGTTCCTCTTCGACGCCACCAACGGCGACTTCGAGGACGTGCGCAAGGGAGCGGACCAGACCTTCGTCGCCCGTGACCAGTGGCTCGACCTGATCGAGGGGGCCGGCGGCGAGACCGTCGTGTGCCTGCCGGACACCAAGGACCCGCTGTCCACCATCGGCATGCACGTCTTCGCGGTGCAGTTCAAGCAGGACCGGGTGCCGGTGAGCGCCGCCGAGGTGCTCGGACACGTCGCCGAGCGGCTGCCGGAGGAGATGGTCCCGGCCCACCTCCAGCTGGTCGACGCCCTGCCGCTCACCGACAACGGCAAGACCGACCGGCGCACCCTCGCCTCCTGGCTGCTGCCCAAGGGCGCCGTCGAGCAGCGCGCGGGGGCGGGCGACCGGGTGCCGATGACCGACCTGGAGCAGCGCATCCAGGCCGCCTGGTGCACGGTGCTCGGCACCACCGCGGTCGGCCGCGAGGAGACCTTCTACGAGGCCGGCGGCGACTCGCTGCTCGCCGCCCAGGTGGTGGGCGTGCTGCGCGAGGAGGTGGCCGAGGCCAAGCACACCTTCTTCGACGAACTGCTGCGCGAGGTCCTCAACGGCGCCTCCGTGGCCCGGCTCGCCGCCCTGCTGTCCACCGGCCGGATCGCCGGCGAGCAGACCGCGGCACAGGAGAGTGCCCCGGCCGCCCCCGACGCGTACCTCGGCGGCGGGGACGACGAGGGCGTGTGGGCCACCTGTGCCGAGGGGTTCGGCACGGCCGAGCGATATGCCGCACTGTGCGATCCCCTGGAGGAGTCGGGTCCGCTGCTCGATCTCTCGGCGAGCCATCCGCTGACCGACTACGCGGACGCCACACCGGCCGTGCTCATCGAGCGCATCGCGCACGACCGGGCCAAGACCCTGCGGGCCACCGGCCACACCCGCTTCCACCTGGTGGGGGCGCATGTGGGCGGGGTGCTCGCCGCCGAGACGGCGCGGCTGCTCGCGGAGGGCGGCGCCGAGGTCGACCTCACGGTGATCAGCAGCTATCCGCTGCCGGCCGTGGTCGAGGACGACGCGTTCGCCGAGTACCTCTTCGCCCTCGGCGCGGGCCTCGACCCGGCCGTGCTTGGACTGCCCGGGGACGCACTGGTCGGGCCCGCGCTCGCCGCCGTGCTCGCCGCGACGCCCGGTCAGGTGCCCGACGGGGCCCTGGCCCGCCTCGACGGCCCGCACGCCCAACTCGCCGCTTCCTTCGGCCAGTACGCGGCCCGGCCCGAGCAGGAGCGGCTCGCGGCGCTCGCCGCCGCGCTCGGCACCGACGCCCAGGCGCTCGTTCCGCGGCTGCGGGCCGGGCGGGCGCTGGCCGACGCCTGCGCCGTGCACCGCCCGGAGGCGTACGCGGGTGACCTCACCCTGGTCCTGCACACCGACGAGATCGCGCTGTGGCCGACGCTGCGCGCGGACACGACCGAGTGGTGGAGCGCCGGGTGTCTGGGTGAGGTGCGACGGCTCGACGCCCCCGGCACCCACTTCGACTGCCTGGATCCGGCGCGTGCCGCCCGCATCGCGGCCCTGCTCACCGATGCCCGTACGGAGAAGGAGAACCAAGCGTGAACACTCCGACCATCGCGGTCCTCGGAGGCTATGGCGCGGTGGGCCGCGTCGTGGCCCAGGAACTGGCCTCCGCACACCCCGGGGCGACGCTGCGCGTCGGCGGCCGCGACCCCGGTCAGGCCGAGGCACTGGCGGCCGAGCTCAAGGCGACCGGCAGGCCGGGACCCGTCGAATCCGCCCGGGCGGACACCGCGGACGCGGCCTCGCTCGACGCCTTCTGCCGGGACAGCCACATCGTGGTGAACTGCGCGGGCCCGTCCTACGTCGTCCTGGACACCGTGGCCCGCGTCGCCCTTGCGGCGGGCGCCGACTACGTGGACGCCGGCGGCGACGAGCCCGTACACCGGGCCCTGTCCGAGCAGCGGCTCGCCGAGGGCGGCCGTACCGCGCTGCTCACGGCGGGCATGATGCCCGGGCTCACCGGGCTCCTGCCGCGCTGGCTCGCCGCCCAGGACCTGAGCGAGCCGAGCCGGCTCACCGCCTACGCGGGCACCATGGACCGGCTCACCCCGGCGGGCGCCGCCGACTATCTGCTCAGCCTCGGCGGCGGCTACGGGGAGGCCCAATCGGCGTGGCGGGACGGGGCACGGGTGCTGCGCGCGCTCACCCCGCTCGCCGATGTGCGCCTCCCGTTCTTCCCCGGCACCGTCAGCGCGT
This sequence comes from Streptomyces xanthochromogenes, assembly GCF_014650455.1. Taxonomy (GTDB): domain Bacteria; phylum Actinomycetota; class Actinomycetes; order Streptomycetales; family Streptomycetaceae; genus Streptomyces; species Streptomyces xanthochromogenes. Next base: position 65,606 of record NZ_BMUZ01000011.1, read on the forward strand.
ACCCGTATCTGAGCTACGAGATCGAGCGGCTCGCCCGGGACCTCGGGCTGTCCACGGTGGACTGGTACAACGTGTTCGACGGCGGCTCCCACATGCTCAAGACGCTCAGCCGGCTGCAGGGCGCCATGGCCGGACAGAGCGATCTGACACCGGCCGCCCGTGAACTCATCGACGCGGCAGCCCTGGACCTGTTCGGCCGCGCCCCCTACCAGCTCTTCGCCCTGGAGCTGACAGGCCGTCACGCGGGGGCGCCCGCGACCCGCAGCCTCGTGCTGCGGGCCGGCGACACCTACCGGCTCACCGGGCTCGTCGCGGCCCTCGCGGCGAGCGCACTGGTGGACGGCTCGGTACCGTCCGGTGTGCACTACGCGGCCGATGTGCTCGACCCTTCCTCGGTGGTGGAACGGGTGGCGAAGCTGGACGAGGTGTCCCTGTTCGAGACCTACCGCGTCCCGCTCGCCGAAGCCGGTGACACCGAGGAGGGCGAGCTGTGAGCGCGGCCGGGCGGCGGCCCCGGCTGGTGGTGTGCGGCACCAAGTTCGGCCGGATCTACCTCGCCGGGGCCGCCCGCGCCGACTCGCCGTACGAACCGGCGGGCGTGCTCGCCCGGGGCAGCGAACGCTCGCGCCGGGTCGCCGAGCACTACGGGGTGCCGCTGTTCACCGACGTGGACGCCGTACCCAAGGACGTGGAGGCGTGCGCCGTGGTCGTGGGCGCCGGGATCAACGGCGGTCCCGGCGCCCGTCTCGCCCAGGACCTGATGGCCCGCGGGCACCACGTCCTCCAGGAACACCCGCTGCACCAGCAGGAGTTGGCCGACTGTCTGCGGGCCGCCCGCGAACACCGGGTGGCCTACCGGCTGAACACGCACTACCCGCACGTGGAACCGGTGCGCAGGTTCATCGCCACGGCACGGCGGCTGCTGGCCGGCCAGCGGCCGCTGCACATCGACGCGGCGTGCTCCTTCCAGGTGCTCTACACCGCCTTCGACATCATCGGCCGCGTCCTGGGCCAAGTACGCCCCTTCGCCCTCGGTGCGCTCTCTCAACTCCCGCCGAGTGCCGCCGAGTTGACGGAGTCGGTACCCGTGTACCGAAGCCTGGACGGGGTGGTCGGCGGGGTGCCGCTCAGTCTGCGGCTCCAGAACGACATGGACCCCGGCGACCCCGACAACCACATCCATCTCTTCCACCGGATCACCCTGCACACCGAGGGCGGCCACCTCACCCTCGCCAACACCCACGGCCCGCTGCTGTGGAGCCCCCGCCCGCACATGCCGCAGGACATCCGCACCACCGCCACCCTGGCCGAGTCGGCGGACCCCTACTTCGCCTTCCCCAGCGCCGAACCGCTCGGCCCGGCCACCGCGCCGGACCAGCGGGGCATCCTGGGCGAGCTGTGGCCCCAGGCCGCGGCACGCGCGCTCGGGACGCTGCGGGCGGCCGTCGAAGCGGGCGAGGACTCCGCCAAGGAGGGCCAGTACCACTTGGCGCTGTGCCGGCTGACCGCGGAGGCCACCGAGCGGTTCGGCCCCGTACGTCTGCACCGGGGCAGCGCCCCCCAGGTACTGGCCGGCTCCGCGGTCGACGCGGGCCCGGGCGAACCCGACCCGAGGAGCGGCCCGTGAACAGGCCACCGGGCGCGGACGCGCCCTACCGCACCTGGTTCCGCTGCTACTGGCCCCGGCCGGGAGCGCGCCGACGCCTCGTGATCTTCCCGCACGGCGGCGGCTCGGCCAGCTTCTACCGTCCGTTCGCCAAACGCATGCCGCCGTGGGTGGAGCCGGTCGTCGTCCAGTATCCGGGGCGCGAGGACCGGCTCGAAGAGCCGCACATCGACGACATGGACCGGCTCGTGGGACGCATCACCGAAGCACTGCTCCCGGCCTTCGACCGCGAGGTGCTGTTCTTCGGCCACAGCATGGGCGCGGCCGTCGCCCACGAAGTGGCGGCGCGTCTGGAGGCCCGGCACGGCGTGGGCCCTTCCCTGCTCGGCGTCTCCGGCCGCCCGGCACCGCGCTTCCACAAGCCCGGCGACAAGCACCTCGACGACGCGGCCCTGTGGTACGAACTGTCCCGGCTCGGCGCGACCCCCGCCGCACTGCTCGGCAACGCGCAGGTGCGCAAGGTGGTCCTGCCCACCCTGCGCGCCGACTACCGCCTGGTCGAGCGGTACCGGCCGCGCCTGGACACCCGGGTGAGCTGCACGGTCGCCGCGTGCCTGGGCGACAAGGACCCCGAGGTCACCGAGCCGGAGGCGCGGGCCTGGGCCGAAGCGACCGGCGGCGCCTTCGCGTTCCGCCTCTTCGACGGGGACCACTTCTACCTCCGCGGCCAGGAAGAGGCCCTCGCCTCCTGGCTGCTGACCACCGCCGACAGGGAGAACCCATGATCGTCAGGCCCAAGGTCGACGCGTACGCCGAGGAGTTCTCCACCGGCGAGCCGCCCTGGCTCGCCGCGCTCGCCGAGGAGACCCGCAAGGTCTGCGATCTGCCGCAGATGATGGTGGGTCCGATGGAGGGCCGCTTCCTTTCGATGCTCCTCCACATGCTGCGCCCGCGACGGGTCCTGGAGATCGGCACGTTCACCGGCTATTCCGCCCTGTCGATGGCGGCCCAACTCCCGCCCGACGGACACCTGGTGACGTGCGAGATCGACCCGGTCCACGCCGAGATCGCCCGCCGGCACATCGCGGCCTCCCCCTGGGCGGACCGGATCGAGCTGCGCGAAGGCCCGGCGCTCGATCAACTGGACGATGTCCAGGGCCCGTTCGACTTCGTCTTCCTGGACGCCGACAAGACGGGGTACAGCGCGTACTACGACCGGGTGCTGCCGCTGCTCTCGGAGCGCGGGGTCATCGCGGCGGACAACGTCCTCCAGTTCGGCGGGGTGGCCAACCCCCTGGACCAGAACGAGGACACCGTCGCACTGCGGGCCTTCAACGAGAAGGTGCGCGACGACCCGAGGGTCGAGCAGGTCGTGCTCACCGTGCGGGAAGGCATCACGCTCATCCGGCGCGTGTAGGCCCCGCATCACGTGGGCCGGGTTCTTTTCGGCCAGTGAAAGAATTCCTCTCCCTCCTCCGGCGGCGCCCTAACGTAAGCCGCGACGGCACGTCCGGAGACCGCGACCCACGCGGCCGCCTGCGTCGGAGCGCAGGTCCAGGTCGCCCGTCCACGGATCGCCGCCCGTCCACGGATCAAGGAAAGTGGGCCACACGTCCATGAGCCTCCACGGAAAGAGCATGGTGGTCACCGGCGCCGGCACCGGAATCGGACGGGCCGTCGCCCGCAGGCTGCTGGCCGCGGGAGCTTCGGTGACCCTGGTCGGCCGCCGGGCCGAGGCGCTGCGCGAGGCGGCGGACGCCGAGGGCGGCGAGCGGGCCCAGGTCCACCCCGCCGACGTCAGCGCCGAGCACGGGGCGCGGTCCGCGGTCGAGGCCGCCGTCGAGCGGTTCGGCGCGGTGGACGGCCTGGTCAACAACGCGGGTCTCGCCCGGTTCGCGCCGATCGAGAAGGCCGACCTGGCCGACTTGGAGGCGATGCTGGGCGTGAACCTGCTCGGCCCCGTCCACCTCATCCGCGCGGCGCTGCCCGAACTGCGCGCGCGGCAGGGCGCCGTAGTGAACGTCTCGTCGGTCGGCGGGGCGCTCGCGATGCCGGGCCGCTCCCTGTACGGGGCGACGAAGGCGGCGCTCAACAGCCTGACCCGCTCGCTGGCGCGTGAACTCGCGCCGCAGGTAAGGGTCAACGCCATTCTGCCGGGCCCGGTGGACACCCCCATGTACGGGGACCTGGGCCTCGACGAGCGAGCCACCCGCGACCTGGTCGCGGACATGGTCGAGGCGACCCCGCTCGGTCGCTTCGGAACACCCGACGACATCGCCGGGTGGGTGTGCAATCTGCTGGACCCGGAAGCCTCGGGCTGGGTCACCGGTGCGCTGGTCGCCATCGACGGGGGACGTAGCGCGTGATCACCGAATCGGAAAGCGGCGACGCGGAAGGAATCAGGCACATGGAAACCGTTGACGGCACCACCGAGACAGTCATCGAGGAAAGCACCATCTACACCCGCGAGGAGTTCCGCACCATCGACGTGGGCGCCATCATGCGCGACGGCCACCCCGACATCTCCGACGGCGACCTGCTCATCGTGGAGCGCGTCGCGGCCCGGCGCGCGGAACTCGGGCGGCCGCTCACCGTCATGGACGTCGGCTCGGGCTCGGGCGTGCTCGCCGGAATGATCGCCGACCGGCTGCCGGACTGCCGGGTGATCGCCAACGACGTGGCACGCAACCCGCTGGAGCAGGCACGTGACCGGCTCGCGGACAAGCCGGGCGCCGAGGTGTACGGCTCCCCGTTCGAGCAGTGGCAGGAGCCGCTCGACGTCATGATCTCGTGGGGCAGCCACCACCACCTGCCGCACAACCACCTCGCGCACGCCCGCCAACTCCTCGGCGAGCACGGCCTGTTGATTCTCGGCGACGAGTTCTGTCCGGAGTACTGCACTCCCGAGGACGCCGTACGGTTGAAGTCCGCCGAGGTCATCGAGCTGGGCGGCGGCTACCTGCTCGCCAGCGACGAGGAGATAGCGGCGTACCACAAGGACGGCTCGGTCCCCGAGTGGTCCCGCGAGCTGGAGACCCGCCGCCGCAAGACCCTGTGGAACTGGTACAAGTTCGTCATCGACTACGCCATCGAGCGCGACAACTGGATGGTCGCGATCGCGGAGATGCAGATCACCAAGGACGACGTGGTGACTTCCTTCGAGGAGGAGCACAAGCTCTCCCCGCTGATCGTCGAGCACGAACTGGCCGTCAACGGCTTCCAGCAGCGCGCCAAGCACGTCATCGGCGACCGCGAGCCGGCCCTGCAGAGCTTCTTCGTCTACGAGTTCACCGTCGCCGGGGCCGAGGGCCCCGTGGCCGGTCAGGGACGTTCGTGAGCGCCGTGTCGCGGGCCGGCACCATCCCCTCCTCCTGCCTGCACGAGGTCTTCAACGCGGCGGAGCGACGGGAGCGGGCCACCGGGCGCCCGGTCATCAAACTCCACGTCGGAGAGCCCTACTTCAAGCCGCCGCGCGAGGTCGCCGAGGCCACGGCGGAGGCCGTGCGCACCGGCCGCACCGCGTACACCTCGGCCGAGGGGATGCCCGCGCTGCGCGAGGCGCTGGCCGTCAAGCTGGAGATGGAGAACGGCCACCGCACCTCGCCCGACCACATCTTCGTGACCCCGGGCTCCTGCCAGGGCCTGGCCGCCCTGATGCAGTCCATGGCGGAGCCCGGCGACGAACTGCTGCTGCCGGAGCTGCACTGGCCGATCCACCTCCAGCAGTGCCTGCTCGCCGGATTCCGCCCGGTCTTCTATCCCCTGGGCCCCGACTACCGCCCGAGCGCCGAAGGCATCCGGGCGGCCATCACTCCGCGGACCCGGGCGATCCTCATCAACTCCCCCGCCAACCCGACCGGCGCCGTCCTCGGCGCCGAGGCGCTGGCCGCGATCCTGGCGGTGGCCCAGGAACGCGACGTCCAGATCATCAGCGACGAGGCGTACGAGCACTTCGTCTACGACGGCGAGCACACCTCGTTCGCCTCGTTGGAGCGCGGGCTCCCGGAGCACGAGCGCCGGATCTCCTCGACGTTCTCCTTCTCCAAGAGCCTCGCCATGACCGGGTACCGGCTCGGCTATGTGGTGACCCCGCACCGCCGGGCCGCCGACGCCATGCGGGTGGTGCAGGAGGCGAGCCTGGTCAGCCCGTCGACGCCGGTCCAGTACGCGGGCCTGACCGCGCTCAAGTCGCGCGACAGCGCGGTGCACAACGCGGCCCTCGTGCGGGCCAACCGCGACCGGGCGCTGCCGGCCCTGCGGGACGCCGGGCTGCTCGCGGAGCTCCCGCAGGGCGGCTGGTACGCGGTCCTCGACGTCGCGGGGGTGTGCGACGACGCCGAGGTCTTCGTCCAGGGTCTGCTCGAACAGTACGACGTGGGCCTCGCGCCGGCCGCCGGCTTCGCGCTGCGTCCGGTGGTCTCCGAGTCGGTCCGGACGCTCTCCGCCGAACCGGCCCCCGGGGCGAGGACCCTGGTGCGCCTCGCGTTCTGCGGTGATCCCCAGGAACTGGACACCGGCGTCGAGCGCCTGCTCGCCTACACCGCGGAGCGCCGGGCGAGCGGCGGACACCCGTGAGCCCGCCCGACTACGGGCGGTACCTCCGTCTGGAACAGCTGCTCGGCCTCCAGCACCCGCTCTATCCGGCGGACAAGGACAGGGCGGTCGAGACGGCCGAGCGCTTCTTCATCGTCGCCCACCAGACGAGCGAACTCTGGCTGGCGCAGGCCGCCGTGGACATCGACGCGGCGGTGGACGCGCTCGCGGAGGCGGACGGCTCGCCGAACTGGGACGGCCCCGAGCGCGCCCTGGAACACCTGGGCCGGGTGACCGGGATGGTCCGCATCCTGGACGAGACCGTACGGCTCCTGGAACGCCTGCCCATCCAGCACTTCGCGGCGTTCCGCGGCTATCTCGGCACGGCGAGCGGCGCCCAGTCGCAGGGCTTCCACGCCCTGGACGACCGGCTCGGCACCGCGTCCGACGGGGCGACGAGCCCGCTGTACAGCGCCTATCTCAAGGCGCTGGCCGCCCGGGCGACCGATGTCGAGGAGGTGTGCGAGCGGGGCGCGGCCGGTGCTGGTGTGGAGCACCGGCTGGCGGAGGCGATGCTGGACGTCGGCTACTCGTTCTGGCGCTGGAAGCTCACCCACCTCTCCCTCGTGGACCGCACCGTCGGCACCCTGCGGGGCACGGCGGGCACCACCGGACTGTCCTATCTGGCGGCCCGGATCCGCATGCCCTTCCCGGAGCTCCGCGCGGTCAGGGAGGACCAGCACACGGCTCAGCAGTAGCACGCCCCAACACCCCCGAGCGCAGGCCGGATTCGTCCGGCCTGCGCTTCGCCGTGTGCCGGCACCGGGGCGGGTGTGTCCAGAGCTGCGGACGCGTGTGTAAGGACCGGACGCCAGAACTACTCACATCACCCCACACGTCCCGATCCGGACATCCACGGGCATATTCCGGCCGGGTATCCCCAACATCGTTGCCCCGCACAGCCAGTTCACAGGATCGTCGTCCTGGGCGAAATGACCTTTCGGTTCGGACTCGACCCGACCCTCGCATGAACTCCCATGAAGGAGAACTCGTGATCTCGAAGCGCAAGAAAGCCGCACGTTCCCTCGCCGTCGCGTTCGCCGCGACAGCGGCGATCAGCTTCGGCATGCCGACCGGCAATGCCTTCGCCATCGACCACGTCGAGTGCCGCGGCGGGGAGAACTTCCTGAAGATCTGGTCGCACAGCGGCGGCAGGCAGAGCGTCGACTGCTATGCGAACAAGGGCCGGACGAACTTCGGCGGCTGGTGGGTCGACCGGATCTCCACGGGCAACAACGACTTGATCTACTACGACGCCAACGGCGACTCGGTGAAGGTCAACCGCTGGACCGACATCACCTTCCCGAACCGTCCGCCCAAGGTCAACTCCATCGAGATCCTCTGACGAAATGACGGCCGCCCTCCCCGGACCGGGGATCGACGGCCCGCCAACTCAGCTCGCATGAAACACATGTGACGAACCATCACCATCAGCCGCGCCCTCCCCGTCGTGCACCGACAGCCCCGCCAGGCGCAGGGCCCGCAGCATGGCGGGGAGGTCCCAGTGGTCGTACGCGGAGCCGGCCACCAGGGACTCCACCGTCTCCGCCGTCAGTTCGCCCCGTTCAGCGCGGTCCAGAAGCGTCTCCGGGTCGATGTCCGCCTCCTCGTCGAGCTCGATGGCGTCCAGCACGTCGCCCCGGTCGGTGAACCGGCTCATCCCGCAGTCCAGGCCGTCGTCGTCGAGGCTCTCGGGATACGGGGAGCGCGCCCAGGCTCCGTTCTCGTACCAGTAGACGCAGCCGAGCTCATAGCCCTCGATCAGATCGCGGAGCCTCTCGAACGGGAGCCACTGCGGGGCGCCGGCCAGCATGTCGATGGCGGGCTCGTGCCACTTGACGTCGCTCGACTCGTCCTCCCCGTAGAGCACGAACCGGCCCGGCCCCCTTCTGGCCAGGGTCCACCACGTACAGCCGCAGTCGTCGAGGTGGAGCCCGCCGGCGTCGGCCCAGTGGCCCGTGCGATGCACGGAGGGTGTGTTCTCCTCCTCGGTCGACGCCTCCAGGACCGCGAGCAGGCCCCAGCGCGCCCACAGGAGCTCCGGCTCCGGCAGGTCTCCGGGCAGGCCCGGCCGGTGGATCGTCATGGTTCCCCCCGTGGGAAGGTGCTTCCAGGCAAGTGGTCCGAGCCTAACGGGCCGGTACGACAGCCAGGTCGGAGCACCTGTCCCGGCCCGGAGCGGCTGCCGTTGGGCCTCCCCCGTTCGGCGCAGTCCGGCGCGCCGCGGTGCGGCCGGGCACCTTGACTGGTGGCGTGGACACCGATACCAAGCCCTCTGCCGCCGCCTACCGCAACCTGGTGATGGCGACGGTCGGGTTCACGCTGACGTTCTGGGCGTGGGACCTGATCGCTCCCCTGGCCGGTGACTACAAGGACCGGCTGCACCTCAGCTCGCTGCAACAGTCGCTGCTCGTCGCGGTCCCGGTGCTCGTCGGGTCGCTCGGGCGGATTCCGGTCGGCGCCCTCACCGACCGCTACGGCGCGAAGCTGATGTTCCCGCTGATGTCGGCGCTCACCATCGTGCCGGTCCTCCTGCTGATCCCGGCGCGCAACAGCTACGGCCTGATGCTCGTGGTCGGCTTCCTGCTGGGCCTCGGCGGCACCACGTTCGCGATCGGCATCCCGCTCGTCAACTCCTGGTTCCCGCCGCACAAGCGGGGCTTCGCGCTCGGCGTGTTCGGCATGGGCATGGGCGGCGTCGCGCTGTCCGGATACCTCACGCCCCGCATCGCCAAGCACGGCTACCACGTGCCGTTCCTCGTCGTGGCGATCGCCCTCGCCGCCTACGCCGTCCTCGCGGCACTGCTGATCACGGACCGGCCCGACCGGCCCGTCCCCACGGCGTCGCTCGCCACCCGGCTCGGGAGCGCGGGACGGCTGCGCGTGACGTGGGAACTGTCCGCGCTGTACGCGATCGGCTTCGGCGGCATCGTCGCGTTCGGCGTGTACCTGCCCACGTATCTGAAGACCTGGTACGAGCTGTCGCCGACGGACGCCGGGTCCAAGGCCGCGGGGTTCGCGCTGGCGACCGTCGTCTTCCGCCCGATCGGCGGCTGGCTCTCGGACCGCATCCACCCGGCCGTGGTGACGGCCGTCGCGCTCGGTCTGGTCGCCCTGCTGGCGATCGTGCAGGCCTTCGACCCCACCCTGTACCCCGGCGGCACCATCGCCCTGCTCTGCATGGGCGCCGGCCTCGGCACGGCCAGCGGCAGCGTGTTCGCCCTCGTCTCCCAGGTGACGCCCCAGCCCCAAGTGGGCAGCGTGACCGGCATCGTGGGAGCGATGGGCGGGCTGGGCGGCTTCGTGCCGCCGCTGGTCATGGGCGCGATCTACAGCGCGAAGGGCTCGTACTCGATCGGCTTCATGCTCCTGTCCGATCTGGCCCTCGCGGGCTGTGTCTACGCCTTCACCCGCATGCGGACCACCCGCCCCGCCCCCGACCCGCTGCCCAGCGTCGTGCCCGACGCGGAGGCCGGGGCACCGCGGGGGCAGTGACCTCGCTGGAGCCCCGCGTCCGGTCGCACGGCCCGGAGCGCGCGAGGCCCCGATCAGGCGGCGGGGTCGGTCAGTTCGTCCGGCAGGGGTCTGCAGTGGACGATCTCCAGGCCCGACACCGCCCGGGTCAGGACCACATAGAGACGGTGCAGTCCCCGGCCCTCCGACGCGGCGATCGCGGCGGGTTCGACGGCCACGACGTGGTCGTATTCGAGGCCCTTGGCCAGCGTTGCGGGCAGCAGGGCGACGCGGGCCCCGGCGGTCGTGTCGATGGCCGCCGAAGCCAGGGCCTCGGCGAGGGCGGGCACATCGCGGTCCGCGGCGATCACGCCCACCGAGCCCTCTCTGCCCAGCGCCGCCCGCACCGCGTCGACCGCCGCGGACGGCAGCTCGTGCGGCGCCGCTACCCGTCGGCGGCTCAACCGGCCGTCCCCGCGCAGTGATTGACCGTACGGAACGTCCACGTCCAGAGCGGGGAGCAGCCGGTTGGCCAGCTCCACGATCGCAGCCGGCACCCGGAACCCCGTGGTCAGCGGGACCACCACGGCATCCGGCTTGCCCAGATGACTCAGCTGGGTGTGCCAGTCGCGGGCCGCCCACGGCGTGGTGCCCTGGGCCAGGTCGCCGAGCACTGTCAGCGAGCCGAACACCGCGCGCCGGGCGATCGCACGGCACTGCATCGGGGACAGGTCCTGTGCCTCGTCGACGACGATGTGCCCATAGCCTTCCGGGTGTTCGATGAGCCCGGACACCTCGTCGAGCAGCACCAGGTCGGCCGCCGACCACTTGGCCGACTTCCACGAGCGCGGCGGCTTCGTCCAGAGCAGCTCCTTCTGCTCCCCGGAGTCCAGGATGCCGTCGGCCGCCGCCGCCAACGCCCTTTCGTCGGTGAGCAGTTCGGCCAGCACCTCCTCCGGCTTCACCCTCGGCCACACCGTGTCGACGTAGTCCTTGACCGGACGGGCCCTGGTGATCTTCTGGAGCCAGACGTTGTTCATGGGCCCGGCCCGCCGTTCGGCCTGGAGCTGGATCGCCCGGACCGCCCGGCTGCGCACCCGCTCCCGGCCGGTCGCGTACGGCGGCGCCTCCTCCCGCACCGCATCGACGATCGCCGCAAGGTCGTGCCGCCCCACCCGCCAGGTGTACGAACCCTCGCGCAGCGCGACGGAGTCGATCGGCCGGCCGATCCGCCCGTACAGGGCCCGGCGCAGCACCTCGGCCATCCGTACATCGTGCTTGACGGCCGCCGCCGCCGGTTCGTCGACCGCCCGCACCTCGCGGCCGCGCAGCTCGCGCACGACCTCCTCGTCCACGGTCGACTGCCGGATGTCGTTCTCGCCCAGCGCGGGGAGGACTTCGCAGACATAGGACAGGAAGGTGCGGTTGGGCCCGAGCACCAGGAGGCCGCGGCGCTGGATGCGCTGCGGATGGGTGTAGAGCAGGTATGCCGCCCGGTGCAGGCCCACGGCCGTCTTGCCGGTGCCGGGGGCACCCTGCACACAGACGGACCGGACGAGTTCGGCGCGGACGAGGTCGTCCTGCTCGGGCTGGATGGTCGCCGCGATGTCCCGCATGGGGCCGACGCGGGGGCGCTCGATCTCGCCGGTCAGGATCGCGCTCGCCCCGCTCGCCACCTCCCCGGCCGTGAGCCGCTCGTCCTCAAGACCGGTCAGGTCCTCGGCGGCCCCCCGGCTCCCCTGCGCCCAGCCGAACCTGCGGCGCACCTCGACGCCCTGCGGGTCGCGGGCGCTCGCCTGGTAGAAGCGGCGCGAGACGGGGGCCCGCCAGTCCACGACGAGGGGCGGGGCCGAGGGGTGCTCGCTGATGCGGCGTCGGCCGATGTGATAGCTCTGGCCCGCGTGGTCGGCGTCGGCCGTGGCGTCGAAGCCGAGCCGCCCGAAGAACAGCGGCCCTTCCGGCATTTCCCTCAACTCCTTGGCCCAGCTGCGGAGTTGATAGCCGAGGACCTCGGCGTCGGCGCCGGAGGCGAAGGCGTTCTCGCCGATGACGACGCGCTCGTCGGCGCCCTCGGTCATGGCAGCCAGGGCCGCCCGGCAGGTGTCGTGGTAGATCCGCTCCAGGTCGAGTGCACGGTCGAGCCGCCGGTCGAGTGACGTCATGTCGGCCAGAATAACGCAACCCGGTTACATTTTTTACTCGGTAACGAAATATGCGGGCGATCGGGCGCCGCGAGACCCTCTCCTGCGAGGCCGCAGGCCCTCGCGTCACACCTGCCCGTACTCGGCCCCGAGGCCCCCCGCCAGTTGCAGGAAGGCCCGGTCCGCCGCGTCCAGTGCCTCCGCGTAGAGCAGCTGCGCGCTCGCCCCTTCCGCGATCCGCCGCCAGTTCTCCTCGGCGAGGATGCGTTGCACGGCGATGATCTGGCCGGCCGCGGCACGCGCGCCGAGCCCGTCGCCGAGCTCCGCGGCGAGCGCCTGTTCGGACCGGCCCTGGTAGCCGTAGAGGCGGGCCACCAGGCTCGGTGTGCCGTACAGCATGGCGTGGTAGGCCCGCACATGGGCGTTGTCGCAGAGTCCGGTCACCGGGTCCTGGCGTTCCAGACCCTCGCGGAAGTGGGTGTGCAGGGCGGGCAGCGGAGCGCGGCCCGCGGCCCGCCCGGCGGCGACGACGCGGGCCGCCTCGTCCTCGTGGTCGGCGAACCGATGCAGGACGAGGTCCTCCTTGGCCGGGAAGTAGCGGAAGAGGGTCGGCTTGGAGATCCCGGCGGCCGTGGCGACCTCCGCCACCGAGACCTTGTCGAAGCCGCGCTCCAGGAACAACCCGATCGCGGCCTCCGACACCGCCTCGTACGTCTGCCGCCGCTTGCGCTCCCGCAATCCCATCTCACTGCCCATGCCCCGAGCCTACGTGGGCCACGGGTCACCGCCGGTGCAGCGTCTCCAGTGCCTCCACGAGCACCTTGGGGTTGTGCCGGCCCTTGTAGACCGGCGGCGGCTGCCTGTCGAGGTGCAGGAGCCCGGCCACCGCCGTCCAGGCCGTGCGTACCGAGTACTCGACGGTGAACACCACGTCCTCGGGGACCTCGGCGTACTGGCCGATGAACGCCAGGTTGGTGGACCCGTCCGGGACGACCTCGGGGCGGTCGCCATGGCTGCGGACGAGGAACTGGCTGGTGATATACGGCATCAGGGCCGGGATCACGATCGAGTTCTCCAGGATCTGCGGGCCCTGCTCGAAGCGGAGGTGCTGGAGCACCTCGTCCAGGATTTCCGCGCCGGTGCACTGGGCCATCGGCTTCTTGACGAAGTCGCCCTCCTTGTCGGGGAAGAGGGCGTAGCCCCACCAGACGAAGGTGTCCTCGGGCTGCTCGCGGAAGTGCGGCTGGTGGTTGAGGACGATGGTCAGCAGCCAGTTGGAGTCCTTGAAGGTGATCAGGCCGCCCTTGCCCGCCTCGCTGCCGCTGAACTCCTCCATCAGCTTGAAGAAGGTGGGGTCCTTGGTGGTGACCGTGAACGACTCCCAGGTGGAGTCAGGTACGGAGGTGTCGAACACCGACGGGTTGCCCAGGCCGGGCCGCTTGGCGGCGAGGGTCTCCCACAGCTTCCAGGACCCGCTGGAGCCGGCGGTGTCGAGGACGGGGACGGTGTCGGTGGACCCCAGGGTCGAGCCGGCCGTCATCGACCCGTTGGTGACCATGACGAGGTCGCCCGGGGCGAGTGCGATCTCCTCGCTCCTGCCACCCCTGGTCCAGGTCAGCCCGGTGGCGGTGAGCGCGTCGCCCTCGGCCAGGCGCACATCGGTGACCCGGGTGTCGAGCTGCAGGGTCACACCCTGGTCGGTCAGCCACTTCAGCAGGGGCCGGACGATCGAGTCGAACTGGTTGAACCGGGTCCGGTAGATGCCGGACATGCTGTCGAACGTCTTGAAGAGGTGCACGAAGCGGTTCAGGTAGCGGCGGAACTCGATGGCGCTGTGCCACGGTTCGAAGGCGAACGTGGTGCACCACATCCACCAGAAGTTGGTGGTGAAGAACTCGGGGCTGAAGCAGTCCGTGATGCGCTTGCCGTCGAGCTGCCGCTCCGGGGTGGCCACACACTTGACCAGCTCCAGCCGGTCGCGCTCGGAGAACCCCATCGAGTGCGCGGCGATCACCTTGCCCGTCGCGTCGACCAGACGGGCGTGGTCGTCCCACGCGAAGTCGTCGTGGAAGGCGAAGGTGTCCTCGGTGACCGACTTCGACGGGTCGTCGAGCGAGGGGATCGAGCTCAGCAGGTCGTAGGTGCAGTCGAAGTGCACCTCGAACATCCGGCCGCCGCGCATGGTGTACCCGGTCTCCGGCGAACCGGCCGCGTCGAGACTTCCGCCCTCACGGTCCTGTTCCTCCAGAAGAATGATGTCGGGCCCGGCGAACCCGCCGTCCCGGATCAGGAACGCCGCAGCCGCGAGCCCTGCGATTCCACTGCCCACCAGGTACGCCTTCGCCACGATCCGCACTCCTCCGCCAGGGCTTCGCCCCCCGGAACCGGGCTCTCGACGATAGGCGCCATGGGCGGAACGCGCCGTATGAGCGCGTGCATGCGGACCCGCACCCGGGTGGACTCCTCACCCCCCTGACGGCGTGCGGGCCCGTTCCGCCCGCTCAGATGCGCCAGCCCCGGATGCGGTCGGCGGCCTGGTAGACGTTCACCTTGCCCGCCTGTATGTCGCGTACGAGGTCGACCATCGCGCCGTACGGCGGGTCGATGCCCTCGCCCGAGGCGTACATGTAGGCGGCCGTCACCTGGCAGGCGAACAGGCTGTTGCGGTGCGGCAGCGGCTGCAGGCGGACCAGGGTGTCCAGCAGGGCCGCCGCACGCCAGGACGGTTCCGGGTCGGCGGTCGCGGGGCGGGGGATGCGGGTCTTGTGCCGGGCCACGGCCGCGACGAGAGCGGAGTAGTCGGCGACGCTGACGTCTTCGGGGACGGCCTGCTCCTGGACGTCCAGGAGCCACGGGACGTCGATGTAGAGGACCATCAGGCGGCGTCCGCCCCCTCGCGGCGGGAGCGTGGCGGCGCCTCGTCCGGGAAGGCCTCGTCGAACTCGGCGCGCTGCTGTTCGCCCCAGGACAGGGCGTACCGGACGAACTGGAGACGCTGCTGTTCGCGCAGCGGCAGATCGTGGACGTACTGCTTCAGCGACTTCCCGTCGGCGGCGGCTGCTGCCCGGACCGCTTCGAGTTCCTCGTCGGTGAAGGTGATGTTCAAGGACGGCATGACGCCATGGTACCTACTTGGTACCTGCACGGCCAGCGGCCGCGGGCAGCCCTCTCCGGTCGCGCGGGAACGTAACGCGAGCATGGAGCGCTTCCGAACGAAACGGTTGATTCCGGACGGTTTGCTGCGGTGGTGTTTCGGCCTCGTGGCAGCACCGGCCACATCCTGGCGCCGAACGCCGGACACGGACCAAAGTGATCACACCGCACCCCGGTAACTCACGTTCCGTTTCCCCCAGAAGGCTCCACGGCACATGTCCACCTCCCTCCGCTCCCGCGCCCCGGCGGCGCACTCCTCTCGTCCGGTGAGGAGGTGGCGGGCATGCTGCGCCATGTGACCCGCAAGGCGGCCGGCTGGCTCCTGATGATCGCGGTCGCGACCAACGCGACCTATTTCCTTGCCAGTTGGTTCCTCGACCCCCGGTCCAACTACCAGGGCCTGCGGCCCGTGCGCAGCGAGGCGCAGATAGACGTGGCGCTCGCGCCGTACAACCTCGACCCGCGCGTGCCGCTGGTGGACCGCTGGTGGGACTGGCTCACCTCGGTGGTCCTGCGGTTCGACTGGGGCAAGTCCCCCACCGGTGTCTCCGTGAACGGGGAGATCGGCTACCGGTCCCTGGTCAGCGCCGAGCTGGTCGTCCTCGCCACGGTCCTGTCCGTCGTGGTCGGCGTCGCACTCGGCGTCCACACCGCGTCCCGGCAGTACGGCTGGGCCGACCGCGTCTCGCAGGCCGTGTCCATCGTCGTGTTCAACATCCCGACCTCCGTCGCCGCGCTCGCCGTGGTCTTCGTCGCCATCTGGCTGAACCAGCACGCGGGGCTGCACTTCCTGTACGTGGCCGGCGAGAACTCCCCCGATGTGCACGGCCTGTTGCCGACGATCGGCGACCGCCTGCTGCACCTGATCCTGCCCACGCTCACGCTGACCCTGATGGGATACGTCGGCTATCACCTCACGCAGCGCTCGCTGCTGCTCGACACCATCAACGCCGACTTCGTCCGCACCGCACAGGCCACCGGGCTCACCCGGGCCCAGGCGATCCGCCGGCACGCCCTGCGCACGGCACTCATCCCGACGGCGACGTCCGTGGCGTTCAGTGTGCCCGCCATCTTCACCGGCGCCATCATCACGGAGACCATCTTCGGCTGGAACGGCATGGGCCGCTATTTCGTGCAGACCATCAGCAAGAACGACGTGCACGGCACGGTCGCGACGGCCGCCTTCGCCGCGGCCCTGACCGCGATAGGCGCGATCCTCGCGGACATCGCCACGGTCTTCCTCGACCCCCGGGTGCGGGTGAGTTGACGTGACATCAGATCTGGCGACCGGCGCCCCCACCCCCTCTCCTCTGGGCCAGGTGCCCGAGGCCGCACTGCTCCCCATACCGCGCGACAAGCGGCGCCTCGGCCTCGGCCGGCTCTATCTCCGGCGGTTCCTGCGCAACCGCCTGGCCGTCGTGGGAGTGGCGATCTTCCTGCTGCTCGTGCTGTTCAGCGCGTTCGGCGATGTGTTCACCGGCTACAGCTACTCCGACGCCGACTTCGCCGCGCTCACCCAACCCCCCAGCTCGGCCCACTGGTTCGGCACCAACCAGGGCGGCAACGACATCTACGCCTCGGCCGTGCACGGGCTCCAGCGATCGCTGGCGATCGCGCTGAGCGTCTCCGTCCTGACCCTCGTCCTGGCGGCGGTCATCGGCTCGGGCGCCGCGTACTTCGGCGGCCGGGTCGAGAAGGCGACCCTCGCGGTCATCCACTTCCTCCTGATCGTCCCCTCGTTCCTCATTCTCGCCCTGGTCTCCCACCGCCTGGCAGGTGACTGGCGGGTCCTCATCGTGGTGCTCACCGCATTCGGCTGGATGTCCACGGCCCGGGTGATCTGGTCGGTGTCGACGTCGCTGCGCGAACGCGACTACGTGACCGCGGCCGAGTTCATGGGCGTACGCCCGCTGCGCATCATCGTGCGCCACATCATTCCGAACCTCGGATCGCTCCTGATCGTGAACCTGACGCTGGGCGTGGTCGCGACCGTGCTGAGCGAAACGGCGCTGTCGTTCCTCGGGTTCGGCGTGCAGACCCCGGACGTGTCGCTCGGCACCATGCTCGCCGACGGCGCGGGGACGGTCACCAGCGCGCCCTGGCTGTTCGCCTTCCCCGCGGGTCTGGTCGTGCTGCTCACCGTGTCGATGACGTTCATCGGCGACGGGCTGCGCGACGCCCTCGACCCCACGTCCGTGACCGGCGCGGCAGGAGGCCGACGATGACCCTCACGACCACTCTCACCGACCCGGCGGCCCCCGCCGACGCCACCCCCGTCCTGTCCGTACGGGACCTGTGGATCTCCTTCCCTTCCGAGGCGGGCCCCGTCGAGGCGGTGCGCGGAGTCGGCTTCGACCTGCAACCCGGGCGGACCCTCGGCATCGTCGGCGAGTCCGGCTCGGGAAAGTCGGCCACGGCCATGGGCATCATGGGCCTGCTGCCGCCGTCCGCCACGGTGAGCGGCGAGGTGCTGCTCGGCGGACGCGACCTGGTCGGCCTCGGCGACAAGGAGCTGTCCGGCGTACGGGGCAACGGCATCGGCATGGTCTTCCAGGACCCGCTCTCCGCGCTCACCCCGATCTACTCGGTGGGCCGGCTGCTCCGCGACGCCCTGCGGGTCCATCAGGACCTGACGAAGCAGGCGGCCTGGGAACAGGCCGTCGAACTGCTCGACCTCGTCGGCATCCCCGATCCGCGCGAGCGGGCCAAGTCCTTCCCGCACGAGTTCTCCGGCGGCATGCGCCAGCGGGTCGTCATCGCGATGGCGATCGCCAACAAGCCGTCCGTGCTCGTGGCCGACGAGCCCACCACCGCGCTCGACGTCACCGTGCAGGCGCAGATCCTCGACGTGCTGCGCCTCGCACAGCGGGAGACGGGCGCGGGCCTGGTCCTCATCACCCACGACCTGGGGGTGGTCGCCGGGTACGCCGACGACGTCGCCGTCATGTACGCGGGCCGCTTCGTGGAGCGCGCGGGCGTCGACCAGTTGTTCCGCCGCCCCACGATGCCGTACACCGCGCGGCTGCTCGCCGCCGTCCCGACGGTGGACAGCGGTGTGCACCGCCCGCTCGTCGCGATCGGCGGGGAGCCGCCCACCCCGGCGGACCTCCCGGCGGGCTGCCCCTTCGCGAGCCGCTGCGCCGTCGCCCTCGACGCCTGCCGTGCCGAGGAACCCGCCCTGCGCGAGGTCACCGGGCACGGACACGTGGCCTGCCTGCGCGCGGACGAGGTGGCCGACGGCACGCTCGACCCCGCCGGGCCGGAGGGCGCCGCCGACGAGCACCCGGGGCCGGTGCGTACCGGAGCCGGGGAAGTCGTGCTGCGCGTCGAGGACCTCGTGAAGACCTTCCCCATCACCAAGGGGGCTCTTCTCAAGCGCCGCGTCGGCACGCTGCACGCCGTGAACGGGGTCGGCTTCGAACTGCGCGCGGGCGAGACCCTCGGCCTGGTGGGCGAATCGGGCAGCGGCAAGACCACGACGCTGCTCGAAGTGCTGCGGCTCAGGCGGCCCGAAGGCGGCCGGATCGAGATCGCCGGCACCGAGGTGGGTACCGCCCGATCCGCTGCCGATGTGCGGGAGTTGCGGCAGAACGTACAGATCGTCATGCAGGACCCGCTGGGCGCGCTCGACCCGCGGCTCCCCGTCTTCCAACTGCTCGCCGAACCGCTGCAGGCCATCGGCCGGGACCGGGACGCGATCCGCACACGCGTCCACGAGTTGCTGACGCTGGTCGGCCTCGACGCCTCCGTGGGCGACCGCTTCCCTGCCACCCTGTCCGGCGGGCAGCGCCAACGCGTGGGCATCGCACGGGCGTTGGCGACCGAGCCCAAGCTCCTCGCACTCGACGAACCCCTCTCGGCCCTGGACGTGTCGGTGCAGGCCGGGGTGATCAACCTGCTGGCCCGCCTCAAGCGCGAACTCGGCCTCGCCTACCTGGTGGTGGCCCACGACCTGGCCGTCGTGCGGTACATCTCGGACCGCATCGCGGTGATGTACCTGGGCCACATCGTCGAGACCGGCGACACCGAGGCGATCTTCGCCGACCCGAAGCACCCGTACACCCGGGCCCTGCTCTCGGCGATCCCGGTGCCTGACCCGCAGCGCGAGCGCACCCGTGAACGGACCGTGCTGCGCGGGGAGTTGCCGAGTGCCGCCCGGCTGCCCGCGGGCTGTGTCTTCGTCGACCGCTGCCCCCTGTACCGCCTGGCCGGCGAGGACGTACGGCTGCGCTGTCGCACCGAGCGCCCCGCGCCGAGCGTCGTGGCCGGACAGCCCGGCCACGCGTACGCCTGTCACGCGGCCTGAGCCCGAGCCGCCCCGGACTCCCGGGCCCCTCCTGCTGAAGCGCGCCCGTCGCGCCCCCGAACCGAACCGTCATCCGACCCGGAGGAACCACCCCGTCATGCGTTCAAGACTGGCCCTGCCCATCGCTCTCATCACCGCCGTATCCGTCGCAGCCACCGCGTGCCAGTCCTCCTCCGGGAAGAGCTCGTCGGACGCGGCCGCCAAGGACGCCCCCAAGGCGGCCTCGTCGGTCGCCGACTACAACCCGCAGCCGTACGACAACATCAAGGACGGCGGCACCTACACGACCGCCGGCACCTTCGACGACCAGGGCAACCCGTTCAACGTGAACGCGACGCTCACCGCGACGCGGGTGTGGTCCTGGTACAACGCCGATGCCATCACCTACTCGCCGACGGGCGAGGTGCAGTACAACCCGGACTACTACAGCGATGTGAAGGTCTCCGTCGAGGGCAGCCACCAGAAGGTCGTCCTGACCATCAACCCGAAGGCCGTCTTCAACGACGGCACCCCGATCGACTGGACCGCCATTGAGGCCACCTGGAAGGCCAACAACGGTTCCGACAAGGCCTATTCGGCGTCCACGACGGCCGGTTACGACGGGATCACCTCGGTCGAGAAGGGCGTCGACGCCAAGCAGGCCGTCCTCACCTTCAAGGGCGTGGACGCCTCCTGGTCCAGCCTGTTCACCACCTTCCTGCACCCCAAGGCCGCCACCGTCGACAACTTCAACCAGGCGTACGTCAAGAGGGCCCACCCCGAGTGGGGCGCGGGCCCGTACACGGTCGGCTCCTGGGACGAGCACTCGGGCAACATCACCTTCGTGCGCAACCCGAAGTGGTGGGGCAAGAAGGGCAAGCTCGACAAGCGCGTGTACGTCAACCTGGAGTCGGCGGCCGCGGTCAACGCATTCAAGAACGGCCAGCTCGACTACACGTCCGCCGTGGACGCGGAGAGCCTCAAGCAGATCAAGGGCCTGGCCGGCACGGAGATCCGCAGCGGCGGCAGCCCCTTCGAGTACTCGCTGAACTTCAACACCAAGTCTCCGATCCTGTCGGAGAAGGCGGTCCGCCAGGCCATTCAGGAGAGCGTCGACCGCCCCCAGATCGCGAAGATCCAGTTCCAGGGCCTGGACTACAAGGAGCCGCTGCCGGGTTCCGCCGTGCTGCACAGCTTCCAGAAGGGGTACCAGGACAACGTCTCGGCGGTGCTGAAGTACGCGCCGGACGAGGCCAGGAAGACGCTGGACGCGGCGGGCTGGAAGCCGGGAAGCGACGGCGTGCGCGTGAAGGACGGCAAAAGGCTGGAGGTCGGTTACACGCTGCTCGGCGACGACGCGCTGGGCAAGGCGACGGCCGGCGCGCTGACCGCGATGCTGAAGCAGATCGGCGTCCGCCTCGTCATCAAGAAGGCCGACGACGCGGACTTCTCCAAGATCCTCAGCGAGCGCAACTTCGACCTCTTCCTGTCGGGCAACCGCTCCATGGACCCGTTCGCCGCCCGCTACCTGTGCGACTTCTACTGCTCGGACCACGACTCCAACATCACCGGCTCGGGCACGCCGGAGCTGAACAAGGAGATCACCGCGACCACCGAGACAGCCGACCTCGACGCGCAGAACGCGGCGGTCAACAAGGTCGAGCAGCAGGCGCTCCAGGAGTACGCCTTCCTGCCACTGTTCAGCGGCCCTTCGACGTACGGCGTGAAGAAGGGCCTGGCCAACGTGGGCGCGACCATCTTCTACAGCCCCCTCCCGGAGACGATCGGCTGGCAGAAGTAACGCACGCGGCCGGCGCCCCGGATCAGATCTGATGGTTCGTCAGGTCCGATCCGGGGCGGTCGCGGCCGTACGGACCTGCTCGGCGGACCGATCTCTCCTGAAGGGGCCCCGCGCCGAGCCTCAACAGGCTGTTGAGATACTTCCGGCCATGAAGACGAGTACGGGGGCGGATGCCGTGCGGCTCGGCCGGGCAGTGCCCTGGGCGGCGTCGGAACGTCCGCCGGAAGGGCCTGTCCAGTCGCCTCCGCACTGGTCGATGCGTCCGGCGGAAGCGGCCGATGTGGAGCCGATCGCCGAGCTGCGGGCCGTGGTGATGCGGCCGGACCTGGAGCGACTGGGCCGGTTCGACGAGCACCGGGTGCGGCAGCGGTTCCGGGACGCGTTCTCCCCGCCGCACACCTCGGTGATACTGGCCGATGGCGTCCTCGCGGGCTGCGTGGCCCTGCGCCCGGCCGAAGAGGGCCAGTGGCTGGAGCACTTCTATCTGGCTCCGGCCGTACAGGGCCACGGCCTCGGGTCGGCCGTCCTGCGAACGGTGCTCGGGCGGACCGACGCCGACGGGGAGACCGTCCGTCTGAACGTCCTGCGCGGCAGCGCCGCCCGGCGGCTCTACGAGCGTCACGGGTTCACGGTGGAGGCGCAGGACCCCGTCGACGTCTTCATGGTGCGTCGCCCGCCGGGCACCGGCCTGCCCGGATGACGTCCTAGGACACCGGGTTCTCGATCAGGGTGACGCGGTTGCCGTCCGGGTCGTGGACGGCGGCGAACCGCACCCGCTGGGCGCCCGGCTGGACCTCCCCGGCGGTGATCCCGCGCGCGGCCAGATCCGTGAGCACCTTGTCGAGGTCGTCGACCGCGAGGTTGAGCAGCGTCGACCCCGCGTGCTCCGGTGCCTGGAACACCGACACCCAGCCGGACGGGGCGATGTGCCAGTCGGCGAGCCCCGGCATCGGCCTCTTGTCGGCGGGCCGCCCCAGGAGCCGCTCGTACCAGGCCACCGCGGCCTCCATCTCGGTCACGGGCGCCACCGCGAGGACGTGGGTGAATGACATGGCGATCCTTCCGTTCGGAGCGGTCCGGCGGGTACGGCGGGTGACCCGGCGGGCCGCCTCGACCACGGGTCGTGCCGGCCCGCGCCGGCCGTTCAGTCCTTCCGACTCCGTCGGGGCCCGAAACTCATCGCCGGAGCCCTTCACCTAGGCTTCGGCGATGACGAGCGACTGGCGCACCAACCGGATCGAGAGCGCTCTGCGCGGCGAAAACCCCACCGTGCTGCGGCGGTTGAGGGCGGGCTTCGCGGTGATCGGCGACGTGCAGTTCCTGCCGGGCTACTCAGTGCTCCTGGTCGACGATCCCCGGGTGCAACGGCTCTCCGAGCTCCCGAAGGCGAAGCGCCGGGACTTCCTGGCGGACATGGACGTGCTCGGCGAAGCCGTCGAGCAGGCCTGCCGCCTGCTCGACCCGGCGCTTCGACGGGTGAACCTGGAGATCCTCGGCAACGCCGACGGATTCCTCCACGCGCATGTGTGGCCGCGCTTCGCGTGGGAACCGGCCGAACTCGTGCGCGTTCCCGTCTGGCTCTACCCGCGGGAGAACTGGCGGGACGAGCGGCACGCCCTCGCGCCCCGGCACGACGTCCTGCGGCAGCGGATCTCCGACGAGCTGGGGCGGCTCACCGGGCGGGACGCGTCGCGGGAGTGCGTCCCGTCGGTGCAGGGCAGGCCGGGAGGGCCGGGCATCGCGTTCCGCTTGTCCAGCGTTCCGGGGCCGCACTACCGTGCAGGGGTGGATCTCTTCACACGCTCCTGGGCCGCTCTGCTGGCCGTGGTCGCCGGGCTTCCCGAGCGGGACTTCGGGCGGCCTTCCGGCTGTGCGGGCTGGCTGGTGCGCGACCTCGTGTGCCATCTGGTCATCGACGCCCAGGACGTACTCATCACCCTCGTCACGCCCGCCGACGCGGAGCCGACCGTGGACGCGGTGACCTACTGGAAGGCGGGAAACCAGCCGCCGGACGGCGACGACCCGCTGGACGCGCTGACCGTCCGGCTCGCCGCCGCGTACGAGGACCCCGAGCTGCTCAAGTTCCACCTCGAAGACGTCGGCTCCGCCGCGGGACGCGCGGCCCGCCTCGCCGACCCGGGCACCCGGGTGCGCACCCAGGACCAGGTCCTCACCACGGGCGACTACCTCGCCGCGTACGTTCTGGAGTGGACCCTGCACCACCTCGACCTCAGCGACCGCCTCCCGGGCGTCGCCGGGCCGCCCGCCGAGGGGGCGGCAGCATCTCGTGCCCTCCTCGAGGCGATCGCGGGCGCCGCGTTCCCGCCGTCCTTCAGCGATACGGACGTCCTGCTGATCGGCACCGGCCGCCGGGTTCCGACTCCCGCTCGGCTGGACGAGCTGGGAGCGTTGGCCACCCGGCTGCCGCTCGTCCTCGGCTGACGCATACTGCGCCAACTACACGGCGTCGTCGACGGCCGGGACGTCCACCCCCGCAGCCGACGGATCGCCCGCCGGGACGCGCCGGGCCAATGGTAGGGGCCCGGATGCTCCGCTGTGCCCCAATTCCCCCGGTGTGTAAGGGAATTCGCCGCAGAACACACGACTCTGTCAAGGCGTCGGCCGGCCGGGCCGCCGAGCGGCCACGCGGCCGAATGAATCCGAGCCACACCCAAGTGGCGCGAATACCCGCCATCACCGGCATGTCCGAAGTTCGGCACTGTTCACTGGTAAATGACCAAAGGTCCCGGACGGCCTGCGCGCTTCGGGCCCGATGCCGAGGGCGACACCGGGAAGATCGGGGAACGGATTTGCCATGATCCACGAAAGCGAAGGCGTCGACAGCGTCGTCGACGTCCTGGAACACCATCTGGTCCACGAGGTACCACCGCTCCGCCTCGACGGGGCGCGACGCGCATTCCTCACGCAGGGGTTCGTGAAGACAGGATTCCTCGCTCCGCACGACGTCAAGAAGCTGATCTCGGAGGAGACCGAGTCGCTGATAGTCCGTCATGCCGTGCGCAGGGACGGCGCGTTCGCCGAGACCGGGGGCACACCGCGGCGCATGCACAACGTACGCCGTGCGGAGATCGCCGAGCACGGCCGGATCCTTCCCCGGCTGTATTCCTCGACGGGATTGCGCGAGGCGCTGAGTGTCATCGCGGGCGAGGAAGTCCTCGAATGCCCTTACGCGCCCGAGCAGTTCGTCATCACCGAGCTCACCCAGTCCGGTGACACGCACGGCTGGCATTGGGACGACTACAGTTTCGCCCTCGTGTGGGTGATCGACTGCCCGCCGCTCGAACGGGGCGGTTTCGTCCAGTGCGTGCCGCGCACGGAGTGGGACAAGGAAAGCCCGCAACTGCACCGGCACTTCGTGTCTCGCCCCATTCACTCCGTCGAACTCCTGCCCGGCGACCTCTATTTCCTGCGCTCCGACACCACCTTGCACCGCGTGTATCCGGTGACCGGCGGCAGGCGCCTCATCGTGAACATGGGGTATGCCGCGCGCCGTGACCTCGCCAAGCCCCTGTCCCACGAGACCATGGACGCCCTGTGGGCGGATCCGGTCGGGGACTCCGCCTCCCGCGGAACGGAACAGGAGAGTTCCCAGTGGCGGCCCAAGCCCTGCGGCGGCACATCGGAGTCCCCGGACTCGTCGTCCACTATCTGACCTCGGTGCTCGGCGTCGGCCTGCTCGTCATCCCGGTCCTGGCGTGGACCACGGCGGGCCCCCTGTCGCTGCTGGCCTGGGGCATCCTGATCGTGTACAGCTATCCGTTCGCGCTCGTCTTCGCCAAGCTCTCGACGCTGCATCCGACGAGCAAAGGCGTCGCCCAGTTCGTCGAGGTGGCCTTCGGGCGCCGGGCGGGCCGGGTCGCCGCCCTCTACCTCCTGATGACGCTGCTCGCGGCCAATCCCGTACTGGGCCTGATCGCCGGCCGCTATCTGCTCGCGGCGCTGGCCCCGGGCGCCTCCAACCGGGCCTCGCTCACGGCCGGGGCGCTCGTCATCCTCGGCTGCATCGCGCTCAACCTGCTCGGCCTCAAGGTCAGCGGCCGCGTTCAGCTCGGGGTGCTCGTGGTGGTGGTCGGGGTGCTGTGCGCCGTCATCACCCTGGCGCTGCCGCAGGGCGGCACGGCCAACCTCGGGCCGTTCGCCCCGCACGGGTGGTCGGCGCTCGGGGACTGCCTGCTGATCTGTTTCTTCGGGTTCATCGGCTGGGAGAACGCGGCCCCCGTCGCGGAGGAGGTGCGCGACCCGGCGCGCACCTTCCCGCGCGGCATCCTGTGGGCCGTCTGCGTGGTGGGAGTGCTGTACTTCGCGATGGCGCTCACGGTGGCCCTCACCCTGCCGGCCGATCAGAGCACCCAGGAGCAACTCACGGGATTCACCCGCCTGTTGAGGCTGGCGACCGGCGCCGACCACTCGACCCTCGGCTATCTCGTGGCGGCCGTCCTGCTCGTGCTCACCACCAACGCCTGGTGCCTGGGCACCTCCCGGGTCGTCTTCGCACTGGCCCGCGAAGGCATCGTCCCCCGTGGCCTGAGCCGGGTCTCGCCCCGCACCGGAACACCGTCGCGGGCGGTGCTCGCGCTCGTACCGGGCTACAGCCTGACCCTCGGCCTGCTGGTGGCGACCGACTCCAACGAGTCCGTCCTCATCAAGGCGTCGTCCGCGGCCTATCTCCTGGTCTTCCTCCTCGCGTTCCTGTCCGCCATGCGGCTCGTACGCACCGGGCCGATGCGCTGGACGATCCGTCTGGTCACGGCCGTGACCGTGCTGATGCTTCCGTTCATGGGCATCAGCGTCGGATACGCGGCCGCCATGCTCGCCGCGGCGATGCTCGTCGAAGCGTGGCTCTCCCGGCACGAGCGCGAACGGAAGGACCGGCGCGAGGGCGAGCCCAAGCACGAGGGCCTGTACGAGGGCCTGCATGAGGGCGAGGGCCTGCACGAGGGCGATCAGGAACGCACCGGGCCACTGGGGGCAACGGCGTGGGACCCCGCCTCGCACCCGACGTCGTACCCCGCGCGCGACACCGCAACGCCGTCCCACCACCACCCGCCCGACCGACGAAAGAGGTGACGCCGTGCTCGGCCGCCACATACTCGGAATGACCGACTTCGACGCCGACGAGTTACGTTCCGTGCTCTCCCTCGCCGAACGCATGAAGAGCGGCGACGACACCCACCCCTACCTCACCGGCACGGATCTGGGACTCCTCTTCCACGTCCCGTCCACCCGCACCCGCGTGTCCTTCCAGGTGGCCGCGGCCCAACTCGGCGGCCGCAGCTACACCTACGGCCCCGAAGAGCTGCGCCTGGCCAACAACGAGACGGTCGAGGACACGGCCGGGGTGCTCAGCCGCTACCTCAGCGCGCTCGTCGTCCGCTGGTACGACATGGCCGACTACGGCGCCGGGCACCGGCGTCTGCACACCATGGCCGAGCACTCCTCCATCCCGGTCATCAACGCCCTCGACGACGAGGAGCACCCCTGCCAGGTGCTCGCCGACCTGCTGACGCTGCGCGAGCGGTTCGGCGACGAGCTGCCGCGGAAGCGGGTCGTCTACACCTGGGCGTACTCCTCGCGGCAGAAGACACCGGGAGTGCTGCACTCCTCGCTGCTGGCGGCAGCCCTGCTCGGCCACCACGTCACGTTCGCCCATCCGCCCGGCTTCGAGCTGGACGAGCGATACGTCAAGGAGGCCCAGGCCCTCGCGGCCGCCTCCGGGGCCCGGCTCGACTTCGTCGAGGACATGGCCGAGGCGGTGCGGGGCGCGGACGCGGTGTACGTACAGAGCTGGAAGTCCCTGCGGCTGCCGGGGCAGCACGAGTGGCAGGCGCGGACGCGGCTCGCCGACCGGTGGCGGGTCACCGAACCGGTCATGGCCCTGGCCGCGCCGGGCGCGCCGTTCCTGGACTGCATGCCCAGCAACCGGGGCGAGGAGATGGACGCGGAGGTGAAGGATGGGCCCCGCTCGCTGATCTTCGACCAGGCCGAGAACCGGCTGCACGCCCAGAAGGCACTGCTCGCCCAACTGATCGGCTCCGCGCCGAGCAACGCGAGCGCGTCAGCCGACAGCGCGTCCGGCGACAGGGCTGCGCGATGAACGGGCCGCGGGAGGAGACGCGGGGCTCGGAACGCGACCGTGTCGTACTGGTCACCGGCGGCGGGGGCGGCATCGGCTCCGCGGTGTGCCGACGGCTGGCCGACCACCGCACCACGCTCGCGGTGGCGGACCGCGACGTCGAGGCGGCCCGGGAGGTCGCCCTTGAGGTGCGCTCCGCGGGCGGCCGGGCCGAGCCCTTCGGCTGCGACCTGTCCCGGCCCGACGACGTCGAGGACTTGGTCAAGTCCGTGGTGGCGCGCTTCGGCGCACTGCACGGGCTCTGTACGGTCGCCGGGAGCATCCGGCGCGGCGACATCACCGAGCTGTCCCCCGGGGACTGGCGCGCCAGCTTCGAGGACAACCTGGACTCCGTCTTCCTGACCTGCCGGGCCGCGGTCCCGCATCTGGCGAGCGCGGGCGGGGGCGCGATCGTCACCATCGCCTCGGGCTGGGGCCTGCGCGCGGGC
Source organism: Streptomyces xanthochromogenes (assembly GCF_014650455.1). Lineage (GTDB taxonomy): Bacteria > Actinomycetota > Actinomycetes > Streptomycetales > Streptomycetaceae > Streptomyces > Streptomyces xanthochromogenes. The sequence goes on from NZ_BMUZ01000011.1 coordinate 93,220, forward strand.
CGCCGTGCCGCCGCCTACTGCGCGGCCAAGGCGGGTGTGGTGATGCTGACCCAGGCCATGGCGCTCGACCACGCGTCGGCCGGCATCCGCGCCAACTGCGTCGCGCCGGGCGACGTACGGACCGGCATGCTGGAACGCGAGGCGCATCAACTCGGCCGCCCGGTGGCCGAGTTCTACGCGGAGGCGGCCGACCGGCCACTGGGGCGGATCGGTGAACCGCACGAGATCGCGGACGCCGTGCGGTTCCTGCTGGGCGAGGAGTCGTCCTTCGTCACCGGGGCGGTTCTGACGGTGGACGGTGGTGGCACGGTGTAGGCATCGAGGCCGCCGCACACGACTCCCGCCGGGGTTGGCCCTGGCCCTAACGCGATATAACGTAAGTTCATTCGCAGACGTCGAGGCCGCCGGACGGCGGACCGGGACGTCGAGGGCGCCAGTCACGAGAGCGGGACGGGAACATGTCGGGATCCAGCAGGAAGCCGCCGACCGCCGGGGAGCCGCACGGCCCCGGCACGCCACCGCCCATCAGGGCTTCGCACGCCGACCGCGACCGGACGGTGGACCAGCTGCGCATCGCGGCAGGCGACGGCCTGCTGGACGCCGCCGAACTGGACCAGCGCCTCGAAGCGGCCCTGACCGCCCGCACCCTCGACGAACTGGCGGAGCTCACGGTGGACCTGCCGCCCCTGGCGTCGACACCGGACGGGGCGGCGGTCGAGGTGAAGGACGTCCTGCGGATCGACCAGCAGGCCGGGTCCGTCCGCAAGGACGGGCACTGGGTCGTGCCGCGGCGCATCGACCTCAGGTCGTCCTGGTGCGACGTGACCTTCGACTTCACCGAAGCCGTGATCACCCAGGACGTCCTGAGCATCGACATGGAGATGCGCGGCGGCACGCTGCTCCTGGTGACCGGGCCCGGAGTCATCGTCAACTCCGAGTCCCTGTCCATGAGTTACTCCAAGGGTGCGGTTCCCCGGCCGGCGGCTCCCGGCACCCCGCGCACTCTGCGCGTCGAGCTGACGGGACACCTCGCCTACGGCCGGATCAAGGTGGGCCCGCCCCGCCGGAGCTTCGCGCGATGGCTGCGGCGCACATCCGCGTAGCTGGTCGCCGCGGTCCGTTCCGGCACACCGCCCAGCCCCGCGTGCTCCGCTTCAGACCAGCTTCGCCAGCAGCAGCTCGATGTCCTGCGCCGACAGCTCGACGCCGAACACCTCGTCGAGCACCTCGGGCACCTCTGCGGTCACCAGCTCCCTGCTCTCCGGCGGTCCCGGCACGCCGGGCCTGACGGTGGTCAGGAGGCGGTTGTCCAGGGAGTGCAGCCGGTCGGGGTGCAGACGCTGGAGGTAGAGGCGGTCGCTGAAGGCCGAGTGCGGGCTGGAGGCGCCGTAGTGGTTGGCGACCTGGAGGTCGACGGGGTACTGCCGGTGCAGGGTGAAGGTGTGCCGGACCATCCACCCGTCGTCACTCACCTCGATTCCCTCGCGGGGTGCCGCAGGCTGGTGGAGCGCCCATCCGGTCTCGCCCGGCGAGACCTCCTGGCGCCGCAGCCGGTAGGCCCATACCCCGTCGTCGCTGTCCGTCGCGTCGGTCAGTTCGATGGGTTCCAGCGGGCTGGCGCCGAATCCGATGTCGCTCAGCCAGCGCCTGCCCTCCAGCTCGACGATCACCATCGCGTGCGTCTCGGGCCTGATCCGCGTCGAACCCATCCGGACCCGGCCCTGGACCACGAAGAAGGAGAAGCCCAGGCGCTCCAGGGCCGCCGCGTACAGGGTGACGTGCTCGAAACAGGTACCGCCGCGCGCGGTGCCGACCATCTTGGCCTGCACCGAATCCAGGTCGAGCGGGCGGTACTTGCGAAGCACCGCCTCCACGTTCTCCCAGCGCATGGAGAGCACATGGGCCCGGTGCAGCGCGCGCAGCGTGGCAAGGGAAGGGGTGCGGTCTCCCTCGTGGCCGAGGTGTGCCAGATAGGCATCGAGGTCGAGGGCATCGCCGTTCCACATGGGGAGGGTCTCCTTGTGTTGTCGCCGCACATACGGTGCCCGCAGCGCCTACGACTGTCGCGGCGCGTACAGGGGGTTATGCCCATTTCAGCGATCTTGAGCACCGCGCTATTCCGTTCGGGTACTCGACCCTTGGCCCTGGTCCCACAGTCCTGGTCCCACCAGTCCGGCTCCTGGTCCCACACTCCTGCTCTGCCCCCCGACCCTGGCCCTGGCCCTGAGGGTTCTGGACACCACAGGCGTGTGTGCGAGACTGCCCGCCACTTCGGGACACGGGGGGGGCGGGGCGATGGGTGGCGGAACGAAGCCGTCGAAATCGGCGGTGCCCGGGCTCGGCCCTCGGCGGGCGGCTCTGGCATGGGTGCTCGTCGTGGTGCTCGCCGCGGTGTGCACCTTCGTTCCGGCGCTGCTCGACCTAGGCCTCGGAATCGTCGTCGGCCTCCTCGTACTGATCACGCTCTACGCATGGGTGCTGCGGCGCATCGTCTTCGGCGGCAGGCCCATCTCCCGCCGGAACAAGGCGAGTTACTGGATCGGCGGCGCTCTCCTCGTCGTCGGCGGGATGCATGCACCGGATGCCCTTCTGGCCCTCGCCGGCGCTCAGGGAACGGCCACCATCGCCTACGCATCGACGGAGACGGGCGCGCACGGCACGCGGTACATCCAGTGCTGGGTGGAGCTGCCGAGCGGCATCGAGCGGCTCCCCAGGACCGGGCCCTGCCCCGCGCCCGTCGGCGCCCGGCGCACGGTCGTCTACTCGCCGAGCGGTCTGGTCGGCCCGATCCTCGCGTCCCGGGGCAGGCTGATGTGGTGGTGGGCGGCCGGGTTCGGCCTCGCGGGCATCGCCACGCTGACCACCACCGCGGTGCGCACGGTCCGCGGCCCGGACCTGCCCTACCGGCCCGCCGCCCCCGGGCGTTGACGACGAACCGTGAGGAGACCTCTTCACCCCCGGGCGGCTGTGCGGCCGACGGCGGCCCCGGGCGACGCGAGGGAGCGCCGCACCGCGCCGTGGCGCGAACTGCCTTGGCTCACACTGCTGTTGGCCGTCGGGATCGTGGCAGCGCTGGCCTTCATCGCGGGCGTACTGGTGGAGCAGCACCACCTCAAGTGAGCTGTCCGTCGGCCCCGGTCGGGGCCGTACCTCAGGGGGCGATCGGCAGTCGGCGCTTGTGGTCGGTGAGGCGGTAGCGGTCGACGATCGTCTCGAAGGCCCGCGCGTCCACCGGCTTGCCCTCCAGGAAGTCGTCGATGTCGTCGTAGGTGACGCCGAGCGCGTCCTCGTCGGCCTTGCCCGGGTCGAGGGTCTCCAGGTCGGCGGTCGGGACCTTCCACACCAGCTCGGACGGGGCGCCGAGGGCGTCCGCGACGGCGCGCACCCGGCGCTTGGTCAGACCGGTCAGCGGCACCAGGTCGGCGGCGCCGTCGCCGAACTTGGTGAAGAAGCCGGAGACCGCCTCGGCCGCGTGGTCGGTGCCGACGACGAGGCCCTGGTGCGCGCCGGCCACCGCGTACTGGGCGATCATGCGCTGGCGGGCCTTGATGTTGCCGTGCACGAAGTCCTGGTGGGCCGCGTCGCGGAAGCTCACGTCGGCGTCGACGGCGGCCTGGAGCGCGGCGTCGCTCGCCGGCCGGATGTCCACGGTCAGCACGTGGTCGGCCCGGATGAAGGAGAGCGCGAGCTGGGCGTCGTGCTCGTCGGCCTGGACGCCGTAGGGCAGCCGCATCGCGTAGAAGCGGGCCTCGTGGCCGGCGGCCCGGACCCGCTCGACGGCGAGCTGGCACAGCCGGCCCGCCGTGGTGGAGTCGACACCGCCGCTGATGCCGAGGACGAGGGAGCGCAGACCGGTGGAGGTCAGCCGCTCGGCGAGGAAGGCCACCCGGCGCTCGATCTCCCGCTCGGCCTCGAAGGTCTCGGCGACCTCCAGCTCCCGGGCGATCTCCTGCTGCAGGGCGATGGACGCCGGCTCGCTCACGTCTGCTCCTTGTTCCGCGTTCCGCTTCACGAAGTGTTGTCGCCGCCCAGCGTAACCAAGCCGAACCCGTGCACCCGCGCCGGTCGCCCCACACCTTCACCCGCCCCGACGCGGGGCCGCGCACCGCTTCATCCGTCGGCGTTGATCTTCTGCCGCTCCCGCAGGACGGCGGCGATCCGACGGCACCAGTCCCGGTGCTCACGCTCGAAGGCCAGGCCGCGCAGACAGGTCAGATACGGGCCGATCCGCTCACCGCGGAGCAGGAAGTCCTCCTCGTCCGCCTCGCCCCTCAACTGCCGCAGCAGCGCGCCCAGTAGCTCGATCTTCGCGTCGGCGGCGCAGGCGCGCTCCTCCAACTGCCCGATCACCGGCCCGGTGCCGATGCGGTCGGCCGCCTGCACCTTGACGAGCAGGTCGTCCCGGATGAACGAGGGCTTGGACGCGGCGGCCGCGAACGACTCCAACTCGGCGCGGCCGGCGTCGGTGACGTGGAAGAGGCGCTTGTTGGGCCGGGTCTCCTGGACCACCTGCCGCCCCGCGACCAAGCCGTCCTTCTCCAGCTTGGTGAGCTCGGCGTAGAGCTGCTGGGGCAATGCGTACCAGAAGTTCGCCACGCCGATGTCGAAGGCCTTGGCCAGTTGGTAGCCGCTGTACTCGCCGTCCAGCAGTGCCGCGAGCACGGCATGGCGCAGAGCCATCGGAGCACCCCTTTCCTTTCTTGATCCGTCCCGGCATAGTACTCAAGAAACTGACTACTCACTTTTTTGAGTACCGACGTGTACATCAGGAGGATTCATGGAGACCGCAGAACGCTTCCGCGCCGCCGTGGAGAAGCGCGATCTCGCCGCACTGGACGGCCTGTTCACCGAGGACGTCCGGCTCTACAGCCCGGTGAAGTTCGTCCCGTTCGAGGGCAGGGCGATGGTGCTCGGGCTCTTCGGGGTCCTGGTGCGCACCTTCGAGGACCTGCGGTACGTCGGCCGCTTCGAGGGCACGGCCGAGACCAGTGCCGACGGCGAGGAGGCACCTTCGGTGATCCTGCCGTTCCGCGCGACGGTGGGCGGCAAGCAGATCCACGGCATCGACCTGCTCCAGTTCGACGAGGACGGGCTGATCAAGGAGTTCACCGTGATGGTCCGCCCCCAGTCCGCCGTGCACGCCCTGGGCCGGGCGGTCCTGGCCGGCCTGGTCGAGGACGGCCTCGCCCCCGCGCCCGCCGAGCGCTAGCACCGCCCGCCGGGGAATGTGTTCGGACGCGTAAGGAACGCCCGGCATCCGGGCCGGACCCATGGCGGAGGCCGCTGACCCGGCGACCTGTCGGCGTCGGCGTCGGCGGACCACACGACGGGCCGCGGTGGTCCCGGCGCCTCTACTCCACCAGCGTCTGAACGCCCACGACCCCGAGAAGCTCCAGGCGGTCGGCGTCGCGGCTGCCGGGCTCGGCGGTGTAGACCATGATCCGCAGGTCGCTTCCGGCGACGCTCAGCACATCGCAGTCCAGGGTCACCGGGCCCACCACGGGGTGGTCGACGGTCTTGCGGGACGCCTCGTGGCGGGCCACGGCCCCCGCGTCCCACAGTTCGGCGAACCGCGCACTGGCCTCGCGCAGCTCGGCGACCAGGTCCCGCAACCGGCGGTCCGCCGGGTAGCGGCGGACCGCCTCGCGGAGGTCGCAGACCACCGCGGTCTCCAGCGCGAGCCGGGACTGCGCGGTGTGCCGGACCCGGTCGTCCCCGCCGACGAAGGCCCGCCACACCCCATTGCGCTCACGGCCCTGCCGCTCCCCCATCAGCGCCGTGTGGAGCGGGTTGGCGAGCAGCAGCGTCCACGAGGCGTCGAAGACCGCGACGGGCGTGCCGCTCAGCCGGTCGAGCATCCGCTGCACGCTCGGCGTGAGGTGGGCGGGCACGGTGCCCCGTCCCGGCGGCACGAGACCGGCGGCGTGGAAGAACTGCTCGCGTTGCGCACCGGACAACCGCAGCGCCCGCCCGAGGGCCTCCACGACCTGATCCGACGGATGGGTGGCACGGCCCTGCTCCAGGCGGGTCACATAGTCGACCGAGATGCCGGCGAGCAGCGCCAGTTCCTCGCGGCGCAGCCCGGCCGCACGCCGCCGGCCGCCCGTGGGCAGGCCCGCCGCAGCCGGGGAGACCCGGTCGCGCAGGTGCCGGACCGTCCGTCCGAACTCCGTGCTCGCCATGCCCCCACTGTGCACCGCGGGGCACCGGCACGTCCTGGTACCACCAGTCCCAGGAACCGTGGACGGCTGTCTCCCGAGGCGGGTGCGCCGCAGCATGGAGCCATGGCCACCACACTGATCACCGGAGCGAACAAGGGCCTCGGCTTCGAGACGGCCCGCCGTCTCGTGGCCGCGGGCCACACCGTCTACATCGGCAGCCGCAACGAGGAGCGCGGACGCCTCGCCGCGGAACGCCTCGGCGCGCGGACCGTCCGCATCGACGTCACCGACGAGGCATCCGTACGCGCCGCGGCGGCGGCCATCGCGGCCGACGGAGGTCTCGACGTACTCATCAACAACGCGGGCATCGAGGCCCGGGGCGCCGGCAACAGCGTGCCCGGCGCCGCCGAGGTGACCGCCGACCAGATGCGGCTCGTCTTCGAGACGAACGTCTTCGGCACCGTCCGGGTCACCCACGCGTTCCTCCCGCTGCTCGAACGCTCGGCGGCGCCCGTCGTCGTCAACGTCAGCAGCGGCCTGGCCTCGCTGGCCCACCTCAGCGACGCGACGTCACCCGCGTACGGCTACCCGGGTGTGGCCTACCCGGCGTCGAAGACCGCGGTCAACATGATCACCGTCCAGTACGCGAAGGCGTTCCCGGCGATGCGGATCAACGCGGTCGAGCCCGGCTTCACCAAGACCGATCTGAACGGCAACACCGGTGTCCAGACGGTCGAGCAGGGCGCCGACATCATCGTCCGCATGGCCTCGGTGGGCCCCGACGGTCCCACCGGCGGCTACTTCGACGCCCACGGCCGGCTGCCCTGGTAGCGGCCCGCCACGGTTCGTCGGGTTGCCACGGCCAAGATGCCGGAGGGCAGGAGCTGTACGAGGGTGGATCTGCGGTCAGGCCGCTGGCTGTCCGGATCGAGGAGCTCGTGAACGATGGAAGCAAGAAACGGCCGAAGTGCACACGGCACCGGGCGCACCGCCCGGGGCGCTCGCCATGCGGTGACGGAGTCGCGGGTGACCCTGCGGGTCAACGACACCGAACACCGGGTCGAGCTGGAACACAGCGCCACACTCCTTGAGGTGCTCAGGGAGGCCCTGGGCCTGACCGACTCGCAGAAGGGCTGCGACGACGGCCGCTGCGGCGCCTGCACGGTGCTGCTCGACGGGCGCCGCGTCAACAGCTGTCTGCTGCTCGCCGTGGCGCAGGAGGGCCGCGAGATCGTCACCGTCGAGGGTCTCGTGGCGGCTGCGCACGCGGAGGACGACCGGCATCCGCTGCGCCCGGCCGCCGAGGAACGGGACGTGCTCCGGTGCGCGTACTGCGCACCGGAGCAGCACCGGCCCGCCGCGGAAGCGCCGACGGCCGGCGACTCGGCGCAGCCTTCCGTCGTCACCGAGATCGACCTCCCGACGGACGCGCCCGTACGGCTGACGGCCGACGAGGTACGGGACCGGCTGAGCGGCCATCTGTGCCGCTGCGGTGCCTATCCGAACAGGGCCGACACCGGACTGGACGTGGTCGTGTGAAGCCCGTCTCCTATGTGAATCCCCGGACGCTCAAGGAGGCGGCCGCCGCCCACGGCGGTCGCCCCGAGGCCCGTTACCTGGGTGGCGGCACCAACCTCGTCGACCTGATGAAGCTCGGCGTGGAACGACCCGACGTCCTGGTCGACATCACCCGCCTCTCCCTCGACGCGATCGAGGAGCAGGCGGACGGCTCGCTCCGGGTCGGCGCGACCGCGCGCAACAGTGACCTCGCCACCCATCCGGCGGTCAAGGAGCGCTATCCCATGCTGGCGCAGGCCCTGCTCAGCGGCGCTTCGGGCCAGCTGCGCAACATGGCCACCACCGCGGGCAACCTCCTCCAGCGCACCCGGTGCGGCTATTTCCAGGACCTGTCGAGGCCCTGCAACAAGCGGGTGCCCGGGAGCGGGTGCGGTGCGATCGAGGGCGTGAACCGCGAGCACGCGGTCCTCGGCCACTCCTCGCACTGCGTGGCGACCCACCCGTCCGATCTGGCCGTGGCCCTCGCGGCGCTCGACGCACTGGTCGAGCTGGTGGGCCCCGGCGGGGTACGGACCGTCCCGCTGACCGAGTTCTATCTGCTGCCACAGGACAGGCCCGATCTGGAGACCGTCATGCGGCCCGGCGAACTCGTCACCGCGGTCCTGCTTCTGGCCCCGCCCGCGGGATCCGTCTCCCGTTACCGCAAGGCCCGCGACCGGGCGGGCTACACGTTCGCGCTGGCCTCCGTCGCCGCCGTGGTGCGTCTGGAGCGGGGTGCGGTGCGTCATGTCACCGTCGCCTTCGGCGGCCTCGCGCACCGGCCGTGGCGAGCGAGGCGGACCGAGGCGGCGCTGCTCGGCACGTCACCCACGCCGGAGACCATCGAGCGTGCGGTCGAGGCGGAACTGGCCGACGCCGTACCGTTGCGGCACAACGCGTACAAGGTGGAGCTCGCCCGGGGCCTGGCCCACGAGGTCCTGAGCACCCTGACCACACGGCCCGGCACCCCCTGACCACGTGACTACGGGCCAACCGGCGGTCCACCGTGCCGTGTTGGCGAATGTCACGGCCCAGTGGGAGCCGCGCCCAGCACGTTGTCGCAGTGCGCCCGCGCCGCGGAGGAGAGCAGCGGCCGCCACCGGGCGAACAGGGCGTGCAGGCCCGTGCCGTGACGGGCGTGGAAGTCGGGGCTCACCGTCGCGAGGTCCAGCTCGTTGGCGGCGGTGAGTTCGGCGAAGTCCCGCCGGGCCGGGAGGCCGGGACGCAGGTGTGTGCCGGTGAACCGGTCGACGAACACGCCGTCCCCGGCGACCAGTTGAGAGTAGGAGGCGCCGCGGTCGCAGGAGGCGTAGAAGTACACGAGCGCCTCGGCCTCGGCACCGATCACCGCCACGAGCTCGTCGCGGCGCCCCAGGCCGAGCAGCGCCACGGCGAATCCGTCGGTCCCGTAGAAGGCATGGCACAGCCCCGCCGACACCAGGGCCGGGCGGGCTCCCCACGCGGCCAAGAGGTCGCTGGTACGCCCCAGATGCGCCGCCAGCGTGCCGCCCGGGTGCTCGATCTTTGCGGCGCCGGCCGCTTCCAGCATGTCCCACGCCTGAGCATTCACATGCCGGAACCTGCCCGCCCCGCGTGCCGGGAAATCCCGTGGGTACGGCGGAGCTTGGGACCCCCGCCCGTCAACACCGCCTGGTTCACTCAACACCGCCTGGTTCACGACGTGTAGGGCAGGCGAAGCGGGGCACGGGAGCAGCACATCGTGAACCTCTCGACCACCGAAGGGCCCCACCCATGCTGATGGCGCATCCGGTAGTGCTCCGTGACCTGCTCGCCGAGTACGAGGTCCTCGTCGCCCTCAACGCCGCCGACGGCGACGAGATGACGCGGCAGCGCCTGGACGACGTGACGTACACCCTCTGCGTCTCGACCGGGACCAAGGACATCGACGCCGCCGTCGTCGCCGCACGCCACCGGCTGCCCGGAGCCCGCACCTTCGACGACTCGGTGCTCACGGCCTGAACGACCGTCCGCCCCGGACATGGGCCGGCTCCCGTAGGGTGCCCGAAGTACCCGCGGGGGTACGGCAGGGAGAGGCGGTGCGGGTGGTGCTGACGGACTTCGACGCGAGCGAGCGGCGCATCTGGGCGGGCCGGGCCGAGGCGTACGCGGAGAGCTTCGGCAAGCTGTGCGCCCACCCCGTCCCGCGGCTGCTCGACGCGGCCCGGGTTCGCGACGGCGTACGCGTGCTGGACGTCGGCACCGGAACGGGCACGGCCGCGGCGGCGGCCTGCGCGCGGGGCGCCCGGGTGACCGGCGTGGACGCCGAGATCAGCATGGTCGACCTGGCCGCCCGGAGCGTCCCCTCGGCCGAGATGCATCTGGCCGAACTGCCCCGACTCCCCTTCTCCGAGGGCCTGTTCGACGCCGTGACCGCGAACTTCGTCCTCAATCACGTGGGCTGCCCCAAGGCCGCGCTCGCCGAGCTGCGACGCGTGGTCCGGCCGGGCGGCTGGGTCGCGGTGACCATCTGGGCCGCCCCCGCCGCGGCCGGCCAGACCCTGCTCGACCGGGCCGTCCAGGCCGCGGGCACCTCTCGCCCGCCGCACCTGCCGGGCTTGGCCCCCGAGGACGACTTCGCCAGGACGGCGACGGGCCTCACCGGTCTCCTCGCCTCGGCGGGCCTGAAGGACGCGACCTGCGAGCCGCTCCACTGGGACCACCACACCACGGCCGCCGCATGGTGGCGCGGGGCGGCCGACGGCATCGGCACCATCGGCCAGACCGTCCTGAGCCGACCGGAGCACGTGCGCGCCGAGATCGAGCGCCACTTCCACCGCATCAGCGCCGAATTCACCACGCCCGAGGGCCACTTGGCGCTCCCGCATGCCGCCCTGCTGGCCCACGGCCGCCGCTGACGCCCCGCGGTACCGGAGCCGGGCGCGCCGCGCGAGGGGCGTGCGAGGGCCGTCCGTCTCGGCACGGCTCCGGTAGGACGACGCTTCAGCGCCCGGACGGCCGCGAGGAACCGATCCCGTGCCTCCGCCACCGATCAGCGGACATCCCCTCGGGGCGAACAGCGAGTGCACGAAGGGGGCCGCGGCGTCGCACGGCAGCACCCGGACCAGATCACGTCGGCCGCCCACGGCGCGCGCAATCGCGGCAACCTCCAGGAGCGCACTGCCCAGTTCGGCGTCGCCGACCGACGCCGACGTGTCGATGACCACGCACACCCGGGGCGGCATCCGCCGGAGGCTCGGCAGTACAGTGCTCGGCAGTACAGTGCGCGGCACCGCGGCCGAACGGCGCGACGGCCGGCCGTAGGTGTAGTCCTCCCCCGCGCCCGCCCCGGCGGCCGAGCGCACAGCCGCGCCGAGCAACTCCCGCCACGCCAGCGGCGGATGGAACGCCTTCTCCGCCCAGCGCCGCCACCCCCGGGCACCGAACCGGGGCGCCCGCGGATGCCCTCGGCCACCCGGAACCGGACCGCGTCCCGTTCCTGCTCACTGAGACCGTGCGCACCACCGGGCCCCACCTCCCACTCCCGATCGAGGCCGTCGGCCCCGCTGCCGCAGTCGAGCCAGGTAGTCGACCAGTTGGACGCCCGACCGCGAACTTGAGCAGATAGTCCTCCATGAGCTCACCGGCGGGCAGCCCCAAGCAGCCCGGCCCCACCGCTCCTTCGGGCCGGACGAGGCCGTCTCCGTACACGTCGTCGTTGATCTCGCAGTCCGCGGCGATGTTCATCCGCAGGCGTTCCCCCCGGCCCGTGAGCTGGTGCTCGCGCGCGAACCGGTCGCTGCGCCCGTGGTGGTCCCGCAGCAGGTGCGACACCTCGTGCACCCACACACCAGCGAGTTCCTCCACCGGCATACGGGCCACGAACGCTGGGGACACATAGCACCGCCAATGGCGGTCGACGGCCATGGTGGAGACCTGCCGCGTCTCCACGGGGTGCAGCGCGAAGAGGGCCGACGCCAGGTAAGGACGGACCCGAGCGGCCTGCAGTCGGGCAGCGAACAGCTTCTCGAAGTCCAGAGAGTTGCCGGAGTCTCCGTGCATCCCAACTGTCCTGATCCTCACGGCATTTGACGGAGTCTCAGCACCGCCGCGCGTTCTCATCTGACGGCCTTCGTCCGGGCTCCCGTGCAGGCCGCCGCCCGATCCGCCCGGCCGGACAGCGCCACCGCGCCCGCGAGCCGTTCGATCGACTCGGGTACGTCCCAGTCCTCGCGGCGCAGTGAGGCGAGGGGGCTCGCCGGTACGACCACCAGGTCCGGCGCCCCCGTCTCGATCGCCTTGACCAGGAAGGCCCAGGCGGCGTCCCAGCGTGGCTTGTCAGACTGGCGAGGAGTTCGAGGCCCGGCCCATCTCCCACGGTTCCCCTGACCAGCATCGACAGTACGTCGCGTGAGAGGGACGTCGGCGTACGGCTGCCACCACGCCCACTACGCGGGTGTACTGCGCAGGCGTACTCCCAAGGTGCACTACGCGGGTGTACTGCGCAGGTGTATTACGCCCACACATACCCCGGAGCCGTCGCCCCTTGATCGACTGGTGACGTGCGGTACCCGGGCATAGGGTCGAACAGTGGACAGTGGACGTCACCGTCCATCGCCCCTCGTGCGAGGGCAGGTCCATCATGACGAGTTCGCAGCCGCCACCCACGATCGCGGCCACGGCCCCCGGCAGCGGAGGCGGCGGCAAGGGGATAGCACTGCTCGTCATCGCCGCCTGCCAGCTCATGGTGGTCCTCGACATCACCATCGTGAACATCGCCCTCCCGCACATTCAGAGCGCGTTGCACTTCTCCACGACGGGGCTCGCCTGGGTGGTCAGCGCCTACACGCTCACGTTCGGCGGCCTCCTCCTGCTCGGCGGCCGGACGGGCGACATCCTGGGCCGGCGCCGGGTTTTCATGTGCGGCGTGCTGCTGTTCGCGGTCGCCTCGCTGCTCGGTGGACTGTCCCAGAGTTCCGGGCAGTTGCTCGCGGCGCGTGCGGTCCAGGGGGTCGGCGGTGCCATCGCCTCGCCGACCGCTCTCGCACTGATCACCACGACGTTCACCGAGGGGCTCGAACGCAACCGGGCGTTCGGCGTCTTCGCCGCGGTGTCCGCGGGCGGCGGCGCGATCGGTCTGCTCGCCGGCGGCATGCTCGTCGAATGGCTCGACTGGCGCTGGGTCCTCTTCGTGAACGTGCCGATCGCCGTGCTGATCCTGCTGGCCACCCCGCGGCACATCAAGGAGTCGGAGCGACATTCCGGCCACTTCGACATCGCCGGAGCGCTGGCCTCCACCGGGGGCATGGTCGCGCTGGTCTACGGCTTCATCCGGGCTGCGCAGGAGGGCTGGCGCGACCCGGTCACCCTGGGCTCGTTCGCCGTCGCCGTGGTGCTCCTCTGCACGTTCGTGATGGTGGAGCGGCGATCGCAGCAGCCGATCACGCCGCTGCACATGTTCGCCGACCGCAACCGCGCGGGCACGTACGGCATCATGCTGAGCCTGGCCGCCGCGATCTTCGGCATGTTCTTCTTCCTCACCCTGTTCGTGCAGGACGTGCTCGGGTTCACCCCGCTGCGGGCCGGCCTCGCCTTCCTTCCGGTCAGCGCGATCATCGCGGTGGGCGCGGGGCTCGCCTCCCAACTCCTGCCCAGATACGGCCCCAAGCCGTTCATGGTGACGGGTGCGCTCCTGGCCGCGGGCGGCCTGTCGTGGCTCACGCAGACCGACATCCACTCCACGTATCTGGGCAGCATCCTGGGCCCGATCCTCGTGTTCGGTCTGGGCATGGGGCTGAACTTCGTCTCGCTGACGCTGATGGCCGTGTCCGGTGTTCCCCCGCACGAGGCCGGCGCGGCCTCCGGGATGCTCAACGCGACCCAGCAGGTGGGCGGTTCACTGGGTCTTTCCATCCTGGTGACGGTGTTCGGCACGGCCAGTCGGAACGAGGCGACCGACCAGGTTCCCAAGTTCCTCAGCCAGGCCGATCCGGCGCAGCGCCTGATGTTCCGGCGTACGGGCCAGCTGCCCCGGCCGTGGAGCGATCAGGTGCTGGCGTCCGGAGTGTCCACGGCCTTCGTGGTCGCCGCGATCTTCGCCGTGGTGGCCGCCCTGATCGCCCTCATCGCCATCCAGGTCCGCCCGGCCGACCTCGAACGCCTCCAGGGTGCGAAGCCCACCGCGCCGTGAGACCCGGCCCGGCATCCGACGGATGCCTGTTACGCCAACTGCCTGACACAGCAAGGAATATGACGGGCCATACGCAACCGGCAACCCTATCACAGGGACTCAGCGGAGCGCCAGGGAGCGCGGCGTAGAGCCGGGCGTGCTGCCGTGCGCCGGGTTCGGGACTACCGGGGTGGGGAGAGATATTCGGGATTCGGGGCCGAGGGGCCCCGGTCGCCGGATTCCTGCTGGAGGTGCCCCATCGTGAGCGCGACGCTTCCCTCTCGTACGGGAAAGGCCCCGGGTGCCTGGCCGTTGCTGGGCCACGCATGGCAACTCCACGCGCGGCCACTGGAGTTCCTGTCCTCGCTCCCCGCCCACGGCGACCTCGTGCGCATCGGGATGGGGCCCTGGCCGGCGTATGTGGTCTGCGAACCGGACGCGGCCCACCGGATGCTCACCGACTCCCGCACCTTCGACAAGGGCGGCCCCTTCTTCGACAAGGCCCGGGTCCTTTTCGGCAGCAGCCTCCCCATGGCCGGCTGGCAGGAACACCGCTGGCAGCGCCGCCAGATGCAGCCGGCCTTCCAGAGCGACCGGATCGAGCAGTACGCCCTGGTCATGGGCGAGGAGGTGGACCGGATGACCGGCCGTTGGCGGGCCGGCCAACGCCTGGACGTGACCGCCGCGCTGACCACCCTGACCCTGCGCATCGTCACCCGCAGTGTGCTCGCCGCCGAGGCGCAGGACGAGGCCGTCGCCGAGGTGCAGGAGAGTCTGCACACCGTGATCGACGGCATCTACCAGCGGGTGATGCTGCCGCTCGGCCCGCTCTACCGGCTGCCCACCCGCGCCAACCGCCGTTACCGCCATGCCTGTGACCGGCTGCACCGCGCCATCGACGGCATCATCGCGGCGCGCCGGGCGGCACCCGGCGGGAACGATCTGGTGTCCATGCTGCTCACCGCGGTCAACGACGACACCGGCGAGCCGATGTCCGATGTGGACATCAGGGACCAGCTCATGGTCATGATCGGCGCGGGCTTCGAGACCACCGCCAACAGTCTCGCGTTCGCCCTGTGGCTGCTGAGTCAGCATCCCGAGGCCGAGGCCCGGGTCCACGACGAGGTCGACCGGACGCTCGCGGGCCGCACCGCCACCACGGCCGACCTCGACGGTCTGACGTACACCCGTCGAGTCGTCAACGAGGTCCTGCGGATGTATCCGGCGGGCTGGTTCTTCACCCGTGTCACGACCACCGACACCACCCTCGCAGGACGGCACCTGCCCAAGGGCACCGCGCTGCTCTACAGCGCCTACCTCCTCCACCACCGCCCGGAACTGTTCCCCGAACCGGGCCGCTTCGACCCGGACCGCTGGGCCGCGCAGGCGGCGGAGTCCCTCCCCCGGGGCGCGCACGTGCCGTTCGGCGGCGGCAACCGCAAGTGCATCGGCGACCAGTTCGCCCTCATCGAGATGACGTTGGCCCTCGCCACGGTCTGCACTCGATGGCGTCTGCGCCCCGATCCCGGCAGCACCATGACCGTCCAGGTCCGCGGCACCCTCGGCCCCGGACCGCTCCCCATGACCTGCGAGCCGCGCGGCAGGAAGTCCGCCGACACCTGAGCCCCGGCGGAAGCGGAACGGGAACCACCATTGATCCACTGCAGTCTCTCAGCCCGTGATCGCCGCGCGACGCGGCGGCAGGAGATCCCGGGCCTGCGGCTCGCCGGGGCGGAGGTGCTGCCTGTGCGGAGTCCGACCAGCGGGATCCGAGTGCAGTCCGGGGCGCCCGGGGACGCCTGGCGCACGATGTCCGTCGCCGCCCTGGCCCAGGCACCGGACAGGCGGCGCACCGAGGCGTGGCTGCTCGCCTTCGTGGTGGCGATCACGCTGGGCGGCCACGCCGCGACCGGACTGGCGATGAAGGGCCGCCTGCCCGCGGGATTCGGCACGTTCGCCGGAGCCGTCGCCCTGTTCGCGCTGGTCCCGCATCTGGTCGTACGACGCTGGGCGGCGCGCGCCGATCCGCTGCTGCTGCCGCTCGCCCTGTTGCTCACCGGCCTCGGTCTGGTACTTCTGCAGCGCCTGGACGTGACGTACCTCGCCGAACCACGTCTGCACATGGCCCCGGCGGGCCGTGGGCAGTTGGTGTGGACGGCGGTCGGAGTGGCCTCCTGCGGCGGCCTGCTGATCGCGCTGCGCGATCACCGCAGGCTTCAGCGGTACATCTACATGATGATGGCCGTCGCCCTGATCCTCCTGGCGGCGCCCGCGTTCTTCAGCGCCGACCAGTTCGGCGCCAAGCGCTGGATCATGCTGGGACCGCTGTCCGTGCAGCCGGGCGAGTTCGTAAAGATCATGATCGCGGTGTTCTTCGCGGGCTACCTCACCGTCAACCGCGACGCGCTGGCCCTGTCGGGCCGCCGCTTCCTCGGCATGCGACTGCCGCCCGGCCGTCAGCTCGGCCCGATCGTGGCGATCTGGGTGCTCAGCCTCCTGGTGTTGGTCTTCGAGCGCGACCTCGGCACCTCCCTGATCTTCTTCGGCCTCTTCGTGATCATGCTCTATCTGGCCACGGAGCGGACGAGCTGGGTGGTGTGCGGGCTGTTGCTGGCCGTGGTCGGCGCCGCGGTGGTCGGCTCCCTCGAACCGCATGTGCACGGCCGCGTGGAAGCCTGGCTGCACCCGATGGACGCCTTCACTCCGGCGGGTCAAAAGGCGCGCCTGTCAAGCCAGTTGGGTCAGGCGTTGTTCAGTTTCGGCAGCGGCGGCATGACCGGGAGCGGGCTCGGGCAGGGCCACCCGGAGCTCGTGGGCTTCGCCGGGAACAGCGACTTCATCCTCACCACCGTCGGCGAGGAGCTGGGCCTGGCCGGGGTGATGGCGGTATTGCTCCTGTACGGCCTCCTCGCCCAGCGGGGTCTGCACATCGCGATGCTCGCCCGCGATCCGTTCGGCAAACTGCTCGCCACCGGCCTGGCCGGCGCTCTGGTGCTCCAGGTGTTCGTGGTGACCGGCGGTGTCACCGGTCTGATCCCGCTGACCGGCAAGGCCCTGCCCTTCCTCGCGAAGGGCGGCTCCTCCATGGTCGCCAACTGGCTGATGGTGGGCCTCCTGATCCGCATCAGCGACTCCGCGCGGCGCCGTCACGAGCCCGACCCGCACCGGCTCTGAACACCCCCGGTGCGGGTCGGGCAGTCGCCTCGCGCCGATCGGAACCATGAGGTGTGCATGCCGCGTCCACCCCTGTGGTCACCACCCGTGGCCGCGCTCAACCGCCGTCCCCAGGGGGAAACACCATGGTCGATCCGGGTAGCACGCCCGCACCCAGCCAACGCCGCAGGAGAGGGGGCTGCCTTCCGGCACTCGTGGTTCTCCTGGTGATCCTGGGCCTCGGCTTCGGGGCGTCCAAACTCTTCGGAGGCGGGAGCGACAAGTCCGGGTCGTCCCACTCCTCCTCGTCCGCCTCGCACGACAGCGGTGAGTGGAAGGTGGGCGACTGCGGCGGCCCCGACCCCGATGACGCGCCGAACGGTTACAAGGCGTTCGGCTGCGGCGACTCGGGCGCCACCTTCAAGGCTCTCGACATCCAGGCCGCCAGTTTCATGCCGGACTCCATCCAGTGCCCCGCCGGTACGGACCTCATCATCCAGGTGAGCATCAGCTACGGCAGCACCAAGAGCAAAGGCGGCGGCATCCCCTCCAAGACGGTGTGCGGACGCAATCTCTCGGCCGACCACCCGGGTGACCCCGGCGCCGGCGGCGGCCAGTTGGTCAAGGGTGACTGCGTCACCGACACCGCGAAGGAAGTTTCCTGCGCCTCCGCGGGCTCGGGCGCCTACAAGGTGCTCGGCCTGACCAAGGAGACCTCGCAGTGCCCGTCCGGGACCACCGAGCCCATGCGTCTGACCCTGGCCATCGGCAGGCCCTACGACGTGATCTGCGCCGCGAAGCAGTAGCGCGGGCGTCCGGGCCGCCCGCGTCTACGTCAGGCGTAGGGGCAGCGAGAGCAGGCCGCGGTGGCGGGGGTTGGCCTGCCACCGCGCCTCGTGGTCCTCGCTCAGCCGCAGGCCGGGGTAGCGGGTCAGCAGCTGGGTGAACGCGATCTCGGCCTGCAGCCGGGCCAGCGGCGCGCCCAGACAGTGATGGATGCCATGGCCGAAGGCGAGGTGCCTGGCGGCGTCCTCGCGGTTGATGTCGAAGCGGTCGGGGTCCGCGAACACCTCGGGGTCGCGGTTGGCGCCCAGCAAGGAGATCTGCACGAACTCGCCCTCCCCGAACACCGCTTCGCCGACCTCGACCGGTTCGGCCGCGTACCGCAACGAGGCGAGGGCCGAGGGGGATTCGTAGCGCAGGATCTCCTCGACCGCTCCCGGTACGAGCGTCATGTCGGCTCGCAGGAGGGCGAGTTGATCGGGGTGGGTCAGCAGAGTGTGGACGCCGTTGGCGATCAGGTTGACCGTGGTCTGATGGCCCGCGATCACCAACAGGAAGGCCATCGAGGTGATCTCGTCCTCGCTGAGCGCCTCCTCACCCTCCGCGCGGGCCTCGACCAGCGCGGAAAGCAGCCCGTCGTCGGGCTGTTCGCGCTTGAGGGCGAGCAACGCCCGGAGGTAGCCGAGCATGGACTCGGCGGTGAACACCGACACCTCGCCGTCGCCCTGACCACCGTCGAGGGTGTTCCCGCGCACCTGGAGGGTCTCGTGGTCGGCGTCCGAGGCACCGAAGAGGTCGAACACGACGGCCAGGGGCAGGGGCAGCGCGAACTCGCCGATCAGCTCGACCTCGTCGCGCCCTTCCCATGCGTCCAGGAGTCCCGCCACATGGGCCTCGATCGCGGGCCGCAGGGCCGCGGTACGGCGTGTGGTGAACGCCTTCTGCACGAGCTTGCGCAGCCGGGTGTGGTGCGGTGGATCGCTGTTGAGCATGTGGCTGAACAGAGCGCTGCCGGGGCCCTGGGTGAGCCCGACATGCCGCCCGAACCTCTCCACCGCCCCGCCCTTGGAGAGCCGTTGGTCGGCCAGCAGGTCCTTCGCGTCGGCGTACGAGGTGACGACCCATCCCTCGACCGGGGCGGGCCCGGGGTAGCGGGCCCGGCGCGCCGCGCCCTCCTGGCGCCACTCGCGGTAGGTGGCGTGGGGGTGGTCGAAGAACGCCGGGTCGAGGGACTGGATGCCGGGCTCGGCGGATGCCGCGGTCTCAGACATGACGAACCTTGCTCCTGTGGCCGATGTGGACGGTCTTCACACCGAGCAGCCCCACCAGTGGGACATCGGCGGTTCGCTGGCCCGGAGCCACCACAAGTCCGGTCCGACGTATGTGGTCCAGCAGGAGTTCGGCGAGCGGCATCACCATGTGACGGCCCCAGCAGCGCTCCGAGACATGACCGAACGGCATGTAGCCGGGGGTGTTGTCGGGGTCGAGTCCGGCCCAGCGTTCGGGCCGGAACTCGTTCGGCGCGTCCCACAGGGCGGGGTCGCGATGGGTGAGGAGCGGCAGCATCAGCAGGTCGTCCCCGTCTCCGATGCGGTCGTCGATGGCCGGGTATTCCGGTGACCGGTTCCGCAGCAGGTTCCACGACGGGGGCAGCAGCCGCATCGCCTCGAAGAGGATGTCGCGGTTGGACGCGCCGTCGTCGAAGGGCGATCCGAGCCACAGGGCGTTGGCAACGAGCGTGGAGACCGTGAAGCAGACCGGGGCGGCCGCACGGCGGTAGATGCCCATCGCATAGCGCCGGTCGTCGTAGGTCCGGGCCTCGGCGAACAGGTTGGCCAGATGGGTCAGTCGGGGCCCGGGGGCGGGCCGGCGGGGCAGGGCGGCCCCCGCCACGATGGTGGTCCAGGTGAGTCTGGGGTCGATCTCCAGGGTGCGGGACATGAGGATGCGCAACCGGTACGGGTCGTCGCGCAGGACGAGGTCGCTCAGGAATCGGTGCCCGGTGATCGGCCAGGGCCCGGACAGATCGGTCGATGCGGGCAGCGGGTCGGGCTGTTCGAGCGCGGCGCGGACGTCCTTGCCGATCGTGCGCATCACCGACGAGGCCTCCGCCTTGGAGATCGACCGGCCGTGCAGGGGCTTGAAGGTGGGCCGCTCGGTCTCCGTCGCCCGTCGCGCGGCCAGGATGCGATCGGAGAGTTCCGCGCCCGCGATGCCGATGGTGTCGGGTTCGAGACGGACGAGGTCCTTGCCGAGGTGTTCGTCGAGCAGGGCCTGCAGGCGAGGGGCGAGAACCGTGGTGCGGCGACTGGTACGGGTCATGGCGGATGGCATACGGAGAACTCCGGAAATGAAAATGCGGAGGGCCCGCACACGCGACTGACCGAAATTCAGTCGGCCTGCCTCGTGTGCGGGCCCAGGATTGGCCTTCGGCTTAGTACCAGAAGTACCAGGCGGCCTGCTTCAGGCTCGGCTCGCTCTTCTTGGCACGCAGGGCGGCAATAATCTTCGACATGATTAATCCCTTCCTCTCGGTGATATCCGGATGTGAACCACCGGACGGATGCCCTTCCATTCACACACCTGGGGCGTGTTCATTTCCAATCACCGGCCGCTGAGGGGAAGTGAAGCGGGCCACGACGAGCGTTGTCAATGGTTCCGCTTTTCTTCTTTCCTGTGAGTCCTGGCGTTCAAGTACAACCGCTCGAAACATGCATTGTGGCGGTACGAAAAGAAGTGCCCGAACGGTCATGGGCGATTGCCCGGAAATACCTTTCGACGCTCATACCCGCCTGCTATCAAGGGAAATGAGTACGCTGTGGTTCCCGCCGTCGGCTGTCGCGCGAGTGAGGAAGTCCCGTGAGTTGCCCGGTCTGCTCGTCCCGC
The DNA here is from genome assembly GCF_014650455.1 of Streptomyces xanthochromogenes. Classification (GTDB taxonomy): domain Bacteria; phylum Actinomycetota; class Actinomycetes; order Streptomycetales; family Streptomycetaceae; genus Streptomyces; species Streptomyces xanthochromogenes. The sequence continues at coordinate 113,887 of NZ_BMUZ01000011.1, forward strand.
CGCTACCCCTGCCGGGGAGGTCTGACTCCGGGCAGCGCCCCGTCGCCCGGCTGTCCGCTGAGCGGTGAGGAGCGGGCGCTGCGCGTCCAGCGGCGCGAACGGTTCCGCGAACTCAGGTCCCGGCCCGAGTGGAACCAGGGCCGGGCGCGTGGGCGGCGCAGCCGGGTCGGCCTGCTCGCCTGGGCGGTGCTCGCACTGTTGCTCCTCGCCCTCTTCCTGCTCTGACGCCCGCGCCTCGACGGTGCCCTTGTGGCCACGCTCCGGCGGCGGCTCCACCCGACTCCGGGCGCGGGGCCGCCGGCCGAACCCCTTATTGTCGGGCGGGCCACGGGCGCCCGTGGCCCGCCGGGCGGGCACCTTCGCCCGGCCCGCCCGACCCAGGAGTGTGCGACGACATGACCCGCAACCGAGCCGACGCGACCGTGGCCCAACGATTCCTCACCGCGTTCGCCGCACACGACTGGGAGGCGCTGCAGGCGCTCTTCTCCGTCGACCTGACCTGGAGCATGCCCGGCGACGGCACCATCTCGGGGACGGTGCACGGCGCGGACGCAGCCGTCGACCGGGCGCGGAAGATCGCCGGCCGGGGCCTGGCCACCGAGTTGCGCCACATCCTGACCGGCGTGCACGGGGTCGCCCTCTCCCTGCACAACACCGCCGAGGACGCCGACGGCCGTGCGCTCGACGAGCACCTGGCGACCGTGCTGACCATTCGCGACGGCAAGGTCTGCGCCATCGACAGCTATGTGTCCGACGTGGACGGCATGAGCGCCTTCTTCAGCTAGACCATGGCCGGTGGGCACACGCCGGCTCGACCGCACATCCGGGGGAACCGTGAACGTCAGCAGTGAACAACACCCGCACACCGCACGGCAGTTGCAGGCCGGTCAGGTGGTCGCGATCGGCTGGCTGCTGTGCGGCGCCGCGCTCGTCGAACGTATTCCGCGCTTCGTCTCAGGGCATCGGTACCTGCTGTGCCACCACTCGTCGGCCCTCGACCGACTGACGCTCACAGCCCTCGCAGTCGTACTGGCGGCGGGGGTGGTCGCCCTGGCCGGCGCGATCATGATGCAGGCGAAGAACCCCCACCGGGTGGCCTTCCCCGTGGTGTGCCTCGTCGTCGTGGCCGCTCTTCTCGTCGCGGCGGACGGGGTCGACGCCCATGGAGAGAAGCTGGCCACACAGTTGTCGGCCACACCGTTCACGGCGGGCGCGTGTGACTACATCCCGCAGGACTATGTCGCCACACCGGGCTGGTTCTTCTGGTAGGGCACAGCCACATGGGCCGGTGCCCTATGGACGGGGGCCACGTGGGCGGGCGCCACATGGGCGGCGCCGCAGTCGTCCGGCGTCCGGTCGCGAGTCACCCGGCCAGCGCGGCAAGGAGCATCGGCAGGGAACGGTGCAACTCCCTCTCCCAGTAGGGCCATGCGTGGGTTCCGGGCCCGTAGAAGTCGGTGAGCACCGGACTGCCGAGGGCGCCCAACCGGTCGGCGAGGGCCCGGTTCTGCCGCTCGAAGTAGGCCTCGTTCGGGTCCTTGGCCCCGGCCGGATCGTACGGGCCCGCCTCACCGTTCCCGCAGGACAGGAAGAGGGGGAGCCCGCGCAGTGCGCTCGCCCGTACCGTGGGGTCGTGCGCGGCCCACACCGTACGTTGGCGCACGGGATCACCCCAGACGGCGTACGGGTCCACGCCCTGCGTGCGGTCGAGGTTCAGGAACCAGTCGGGGCCGGGTCCGCCGGGCACCTGGAGCAGCGGGTGCACGGTGCCACTGAACGAGGCGACGGCCCGAAACAGGCCCGGGTGGCCGACCGCGTACGAGAGCGCGCCGAAACCGCCCATCGAGAGACCGGCGGCGACGCGTCGGCCGCCCGCGCCGTAGCCGCGCTCGACGATCTGCCGGACCTCGGTGGTGTGGAAGGTCTCCCAGCGAGGTGCACCGCCCCTGCCGTAGTTCCACCAGTCGCTGTACCAGCCCGCCGCGCCGGCCTCCGGCATCACCACCAACACCCGCCGCAGGGAGGGGAGTTGGGCCACATCGCTGTACGTCGTCCAGTCGGTGTACCCACCGCAGCAGCCGTGCAGCAACCACAGGGACGGCCAGTCGTGCCGCCCCGGCGACCAGCCGTCCGGAGTGAGCAGGCGTACCTGGGCGGTGGTGCCCAGGGCCGGGGAATCGATGGTGAGGTCGAGGCGGTTGGGGGCGATCCGTTGCTCCGCGACGACCCGCGCGCCGTCGTCGGCCCGGACGAACCGGTCCCGCGCGTGGCCCGTGCCCGCGCCGAAACCGGCGGCCAGCAGGGCGACCAGGATCGCGACAACGCCTGTGCTGACCGGTACGCGACGCATCCCGACCCCCTTGTGTGAGCCCCGGGCCCGGTGCGGAACACCGCGCCACTCGGCGACCAATGGCCCCGCCGGTCTACCAGCCGCGTCCCTTCGCGCGCGAGAGGCGCTCCCCGGCCACCCCCATGTGGGTTCACCACATGGGGGCCGCACCCATGGCGTGTCCTGCCGCTGGTGGCCGCACCGGCTCACCCGTACGGCTCTCAGAGCGACAGCTGGGACACCTCGCTGCTCAGCCTCGGTGCCGGAACCGGTCGTTCCGAGCGCGGCCTCGGCGGCACGGCCGGAGCGTCCCGGGCGATTGAGGTGATGAGCTCGCGCAGCTGCTCCGCGTAGCGGTGGATGTTCTTGTGCGCGATCGCCGTGTCCGGGTAGCGGATGGCCAGTTGCAGCCCGCCGTGCAGCCGGGTGAACCACGCGCACACCTGGTCGCCGTAGGAGACCCGGAGCAGCGCGGACGCCCGGAGCTCGTCCCACTGCCGGGCCCCGGGGATGTCCCGGGCGTCCACGAACGACACGATCGAGTAGAGGTCGGGGGACGTCGGGCGGAAGTCCGAGCCGAGGAGCCGCAGCACCCGTGCGATCGGCAGGTGGGCGAGCGCCTTGTTGGCCCGCAGCGCGCCGTGGACCATCTTCAGGGCGTCGTCGAACCCCCGCGCCTGTGCCACCGGGATCTCGATGGGCGCCCCGCCGACGTACCACCCCACCGAATCCGCCCACCGGGACTTCGCTCGGGTGTGCAGCGGCACCACCGTGCGGTAGACCGGCTCGCCACCGATGTCGTGGACGATGAGGCTGGTCGCCGCCAGAATGCCGACCTGCCCGCCGCCGAACGGCCGGCAGTACGCCGAGAAGGCGGCGGCGTCCGCGTCGTCCACGAGCATCTTGTACAGGAGCTTCTGCTCGGGCAGTCCCCCGCCGGGTTCGAGCCCGAGGTCCACCGGGAAGGCCGGCAGCCTGCCGTCGCACCGGGTGATGAACTCCCGCCAGCGCGCCACGATCGCGTGGGTGTCGTCGACCTGGTCCGCGCTGGCCCGCTCGATCTCGCAGAAGTCGACATAGCTGCCGACCGGTGCCGTCTCCTCGGTGCGCCCTTCGGCCCGCGCCGAGTACAGCTCATGGATCTCGGCGGGGATGCGCTGGATCGAGTACGCGTCGACGTTGCTGTGGTCGAAGGCCATGTAGACGCTGGTGGATTCGGGCCTGACGACCGCCGTGTACAGGAAGTTCGGCCAGCCCAGGGCGTCCGCCTCCACATCGAAACGATCCTGGAGGTGGTGGCTCAGCTCCTCCGCGTCGGGGAAGTCACCCACGACCTCACGCCGGAGCGCCACCGCGTCGGGCGCGGCGGTGAAGCGGCGCATCTCGTCGTCGACCCAGCGGAAGCCGCTGCGCAGCGTCTCGTGCCGCAGGGTCCAGGTCCGCAGGGCCGCTTCCAGGACGTCCAGGTCGACCGGCCCCAGGATGTCGAAGGCGGCGCCCAGCCAGGTCGGCACGAACAGGCCGTCCTGGCGCACGGACCGAGCGGTCCTGATGTGTGATTCCTGCACATAGGCGGGGGGCCGGGAGTCGTCCGGCTGACTGGTCGCGGCCTCGACCATGGCGGGATCCAGACTCCACTCCACCAGCCGTCCGGGACGGACCTCGCAGCCGTGAAGGTCGGTGATTCGCACGGGAGTTGTCCATTCACAAGCTGTCGGGGAACACGGGCGAGCGGCGGGCCGCGGGTGCTGGTACGGCTGCGCGGGAACGCCCGCCGCGGCCGGCCCTGCGGAGCACCTGGCGGCAGTCGGCCGGACAGGGCGAGCGGCCCGGCCGGGCGCGTACGGCCCGATGGCCCCGGACACGGCGCGCGGCGCGGCAGACGACCGCTGCCCCGGTCCGGCCCTCACACCCCGAGTGCTCCCCTGCGGGGCAGGCCGAGCCGGCCGGATCGCACGGCTGCCCCGGCCCCGGTGCCACAACGCCCCTCAGCGGGGCACCCGTTGGAGAGGGCGTCGGGCGAGTCGCGGCCGCCGCGCACCGCAGCCCAAGAAATACGGTCATGTGGTGACCAACGCGGGACAGGCGCTCCCGGGCACGCAAAACCACCCCATCGAGTCGTTTGCGCCGACCGGCGCGTCCTCACGCCCCCGAAGGGATCACACTCCCACCCCGCGACCCATGAGGCTTTGCCCAGTCCCCAACTCCCCCTGTAAAGCACCGATTTGCAGCTCGCGCGACCCGGATGGGGCAGGCAGCGGGGCGCGGCGGGAAGCGGTCGGGCCGCGCGTCAGCCCGTCGCGGCGGGCGGCGTGTTCGGCACCGACAGCGGGGCGGGCTCGGCCGTGGACGGCTTGGTCGCCGGCTTCGCCTGCGCGAGCTCCTCCTTGACCATGGCGGAGATCTCCTTCAGAATCGCCGCCACCTCCGCCTTGGCCTCGGCGACGTCCGCCGCGGCGTCCTTCTTCTCATCGGCGATCATCTGGTTGACGTCCTTCATCGTCGCCGCCAGCTCGGCCTTGACGCCGGCGACGTCGTCGTCACCGGCCCGGCTGCCCATCGACTCGCCTCCCGTCCCGGGGACGGGTACGGCCGGCGCCTGTCCGGCGGCGTAGGCAGGTGCTGCGGTACCTGCGGCGAGGGCGCCGCACAGGGCGATCGCGGCGACGGTGGTACTACGGCGCATGATCGCGCTCCTCATCAGGTCGACGGCATCCAGGTCACTCCACTCTCGATCCACTGTTCGCCACCTTCGGATGGAGGGCCACCCGGGCCTTCCGAACGAGTGAGCCCGGTCTGACGCTCCGTCGGGGGGTGCCGCACATGGCGCGGCGGCCGTCATGGAGGATCGGGCCATGGGTGAACGTGTGGAACGGGTCGACGAGCAGGATCGTGTCCTCGGCGTCGTCGAGCGGGGCGAGGCCGTGCGCGAGGGCTGGCTGTACCGGATGGCCATGGTGCTGTGCCGTGATGAGCGGGGCCGCTGCCTGGTGCACCGGCGCCCGGAAGGCGTCTCACGCTTTCCGGGCGAGTACAGCTGGCTGGTGGCGGGGGCGGTGGGTGTGGGCGAGCCCTACGCGGACGCCGCACGCCGGGAGCTCCGCGAGGAGCTCGGGGTGGACGCTCCGGTGCGTCCGCTCTTCAAGTTCCTGTGCGACGGGGAGCTCGGACCGTACTGGTTCGCGGTGTACGAGACCGTCGTGGAGGAGGCGGACGTCGTGGCGGACGCGTCGGAGGTCGCCTGGCACGGCTGGCTGACCGACGACGAGTTGAGGGCGGCCATGGCGAGCTGGAAGTTCGTCTCGGACAGCCGGGACGCCTATACCCGCTATCTCGCCCTCGGCTCGTCGGGCCAGGACTCAGGAGCGGTTGACCCGGCCGGCCACCGCGTGGCCGATGAGTAGGTAAACCACGGCGGGCAGACCGTAGTTGACGATCGTGCGCCAGGTGTCGGACCTGATGGTGAACATGTCGCGCGACCAGCCCGAGAGCCAGTCCGCCGCGTGGCGCACCCACGACACGATGTCGTTGGCCGTGTTGGCGTTCACCAGGAAGAAGGCGATCCAGAGGATCAGGATCAGGGCCATGACGTCGACGATGACGAGTATGCCGGTGGCGGCGGGGTTACCGCCGTAGCGCCTGGGCATGTCCAACTCCTTGTCTGTACCGATGGGTTGAGGTGCCGAGCCGATCGACCGTGACGTGCCCCGGGGGCGCCACGGGGGCGCCCGCCGGGACACGGGGGATGTCGGTCCTCACAGGCTGAGCAGGCGTTCCGCGAGCCTGCGGTATTCGCGCAGGGCCATCCGGAGGTCCTCGGTGGCCGAACCGCCGGACGCGTCCTGCCAGGACGCGCGCAGCGTGCCGCGCCGCTGTCCGAGGGTCTCGATGATCCGCTCGGTCAGGGCGTCGACCGCGGAGGCCGCTTCCTCGACCGCCGCGCGGGGTTCGTCCACGAACCCGCCGACCGCGTGGTGCAGCCTGAGCTCCAGCTTCTCCCGCTCGTGGGGCGGCAGTACGGCACCGTCGTCGACAGCGCCGGACTCGGCCGCGGCCCGCCGCCCGGCCTGCTCGGGGACGCGCCCCTCGGCCGCGGGCTGTTCCGCCACGGGATGCCCGGACCCGGACAGGGACCGTTCGGACACGGGCTGCCCGGCTGCGGACCGTCCGGTGAGGTGCTTCCCGGTCCCGGGCTGGTCGGGAAGGGTCTGGTCGGGGGCGACGGCGCGCCCGGCCACGGACTGGTCGGGGACGGCCCGTTCGGGGACGTCACGGCCGGTCAACGGCTCTCCGGCGGCGGCCCGGTCGGGGACGGCACCCCCACTCAGGGGCTGATCGGCGGCGGCCCCGGCGGGAACATCGCGTGCGATGCCGGGCTGATGGGTGCCCGGCTGCTCGGGGACGTCGTGCCCCGAGACGAGTTTGTCGGCCAGGGGCTGATCGGATGCGGAACGCTCGGGCTTGGTCATGACTGGCTCCCTCGGGCGGTGTCGTCGTAGTGCGTGCCGCTGTGGGACGCGTGCCGGCCGCCGCGCACTCCGAGGCGCCCGGCCTTGTCGCCGCGGCGTTCCCCGGCCAGTACGGCGAAGAACTCGTGGGCCTGTACGAGGGTCTCGCGCAGTTCTTCCGTGCTGGGCCTGCGCCCGTCGGCGCCTTGGGCGACGCCACGGATGCGGCGGTAGCTGTCCAGGTGCTGGGGGTGGTGCACCGAAAGCGCGGCCAGTTGCTCGTCGGACGAGCCGCTCGGGAAGCCGCGTTCGTTCGCGAGCCGGCCGAGCAGCGCCTCGGCCTCGGCCACCGCGCGGGTGGGCGATTCCACGAACTCCTCCTGAACACGGGCCCATTGGGCGGCGTACCGGCTGCGCTCCTCGGCGCTCGGGGGGTCGACCTTCAGGCTGCCGTACCGGCGGACCCGCTCGTCGAGGTCCTTCTCCGCGGCCTTCACATCGCCGTGGTGCTCGGCCACGGTCCGCTCGTACTCGGGTCCGAACCGGCTGCGCAGGCCTTGGCCCCGCCGCGCTACGAACATGCCGATGACCACCGCCAGAACAACGATCACCACGATCGCTATCAGGATGATGACGACACCACTGGACATGGCCTGCCTTCCCGTTGGAGAACGGCCCCGCACTACGGGCTGTCCTCCACCGTGTAGACGCGAAACGGCCGAATAAACGCGCCGTCAAGGGACGTGTCCCGCGACTTCCGCGCGACGGACCGTTCACCCCATCGGGTCACGCGATTTTCCCCCGGGCCGGAACACGGAGACGCTGCAGAGGAACAACCCACCACAAACTGGAGGAAAATCGTGCGTATCCGTACCGCACTCGCCGCAACTGTCCTGGCCGCCACTGCCGTCATCGGCACGGCGGGTGCCGCAGCAGCCGACCCCAACCCGCCGGTCGTCGGCTCGGCCCACGACTCCCCGGGCGTGCTGTCCGGCGATGTCATCCAGGTCCCGGTCGACGTCCCGGTCAACGCGTGCGGCGACAGCATCGACCTCATCGGGCTGCTCAACCCGGCGGCCGGCAACACCTGCGTGAACCACTGACGCACCGCCCGCGCACCCGACTTCGCCCCGGAACGGCACCAGGGTTCCGGGGCGAAGCCGCGTTCCCCGCACCGGCACCGCTCGGCCAAGGACCGGGCCGCTGCGGAAACAGCCCGGTTCACCTCGCGTCGGACGTGCATCGCCGCCGCGCCCGGAGCAGACTCGCCCTCGCGAGGGGGGCCGGCGAAGAACAGAACGAACAGGAAAGCAACGTCATGTCGACTGCCAGCCACACCGAGCACGCCGAGCACACCCACGAACACGGCACCGGCTGCGGCCATGTGGCCGTGCCCCACGCAGATCACGTGGACTATGTGCACGACGGCCATCTCCATCGGTCCCACGACGGCCACACCGACGAGTGCGAGCCGGGCGGCCACACCGTGCACGAGGACCACGCCCATCGCCACCAGGCGGGCTGTGGACACGTTTCCGTACCGCACGGCGACCATGTCGACTACGTCCACGACGGCCACCGTCACGCCGACCACGACGGCCACTGGGACGACCACTGAGCGTCGGCCGCCCCTGAACACGGCCGCATCGACTCCGGCGCGATCCCCGCTCGGTCCGCGGCAGGTCAGTCCGCGGCCGGCCAGTCGGCCGGAATCCCCCTCGCCCCCGACTGCGGCGATCCGCCCGTCCGGGCGAGGGGCCCCTCATGGGCGCGCGTGTCCACTCTCGCCCGCGCACTCGCCAGCAACTCCCTTGCTGTGGCGAGGAGTTCGGCTTCGGCGATCGGTCCCGGCGTGGGATCCGGCGCCGGTCTTGCCGCCTCGCGGATGGTGAGGGCGAGGTGGGCGGAGAGGCCGTCCTCGCCGGTGGCGCGGTGCGGGGCGCCGCGCGGTACGTACAGGACGTCACCCGCACCGATGACGGTGCACAGGGCGGGCGCAGCCGGAGTCCGGACCGCGCCATGACGTACATCGCCGTGGGCCGGGGCCTCGTACACCGTCCACTCCTTGCGGCCGGCGAGCTGTACGACGAGGACATCGGCGTCGTCGCAGTGCACATCGCGGCCCCGGCGCCCCACCGTCGTCGCGAAGCAGAACGCCTCCGTCTCGCGGCCCAGGTCCTGGGAGAGGAGGGCCGTCAGGGCGCCGGCCGAGGCGTTCCACCGGCCGAGTCGGGGCAGCAGGAGCGTGGCCCCCTCCGCGAGCAGATGCATGATCCGTTCCGGATCGGCGAAGCCTTCCTCGGCCCCGTGGGCCGTACCGGCGGCGGCACCGAGCTCCGCCGCCGGTACGACCTCGCTCTCCCGCACCAGCTCGACGTACGGCGTGCGCATCAGACCGCCGCCGAGCGCTCCCGTCAACTCCCGTAGTGTGGGCACCTCTTGAGGCAGGAATGGAGGCGTGAACACACGCGGCCGGCCCAGGCGGCACGTCTCGAAGAACGACCCGGGCTCGCCCAGCAGGCGGTCAAGCACTCCCCAACGCATCGTCTCTCCCCAGGTCGGGGGCGGTCCGGCGCCGCCCTCAGCCGAACCTACGGGAGCGATCACGCATATGCCCCGGGACGATCGGGCAGCGTAGGCGGTCGCGAAGTCGCGGGAGCTGCCCGGGAGATCATTGACGGGTCGGCGGATGCGTCGCACCCGATCGTTGACCTCAAGCACGGTGGAGGTCGTACGTTCCTCGCATGAGTATGGAAGCCACCGCGTGGACGCAGCTCCACAACGTCATGAACGCCCAGCAGGACAAGCGGCCCTTCAACCGGGCCACGCTGCGCCGCATCGGCGCCTTCGCCCGCCCCCACCGACGCCGGATCGTCCTCTTCCTGGTCCTGAGCGTCGCCACGGCACTGCTCGCGGTGGCGACGCCGCTGCTCGCCGGGCGGGTCGTGGACACGATCGTGGCCGGCAAGGAGAGCGGGACCGTCACCCGGCTCGCCCTGTACATCGCCGCGATCGCACTCGCCGAAGCGGCCCTCGGCATCGCGAGCCGGTGGCTTTCGTCGACGCTGGGCGAGGGGCTGATCCTCGATCTGCGGACGGCGGTCTTCGACCATGTGCAGCGGATGCCGGTGGCGTTCTTCACGCGGACCCGCACCGGCGCACTCGTCAGCCGCCTCAACAACGATGTGATCGGCGCCCAACGCGCCTTCAGCAACACGCTGTCCGGCGTGGTCAGCAACCTGGTCACGCTGCTGCTCACGCTCGCGGTGATGCTGGGCATCTCCTGGCAGATCACCCTGCTCGCGCTCGTCCTGCTGCCCGTGTTCGTGCTGCCCGCGCGGCGCATGGGCACCAGAATGGCGCGGCTCCAGCGCGAGGCCGCCGAGCACAACGCCGCCATGGGCACCCGCATGACCGAGCGGTTCTCGGCGCCCGGCGCGACCCTGATCAAGCTGTTCGGGCGGCCCGCCGAGGAGTCCGCCGAGTTCGCCGCACGGGCCGGCCGGGTGCGGGACATCGGCGTGCGTACGGCGATGGCGCAGTCCGCGTTCATCACGGCCCTCACCCTGGTGTCGGCCCTCGCGCTCGCCCTGGTCTACGGCCTCGGCGGTTACTACGCGCTGCGCGGCACCCTCGAAGCGGGCGCGGTCGTCTCGCTCGCCCTGCTCCTCACCCGCCTGTACGCGCCGCTCACCTCGCTGGCCGGGGCGCGGGTGGAGGTGATGAGCGCGCTCGTCAGCTTCGAGCGGGTCTTCGAGGTGCTCGACCTGAAGCCGCTCGTCGCGGAGAAGCCCGAGGCCCGGGCGGTGCCCGCGGGGCCGGTGTCCGTGGAGTTCCACGACGTACGGTTCGGCTACCCGGCCGCCGACAAGGTCTCCCTCGCCTCGCTCGAAGAGGTCTCCAGCCTGGACACCCGGGGCGGCACCGAGGTGCTGCACGGCGTCTCCTTCCGGGCCGAGCCGGGCCAGATGGTCGCCCTGGTCGGGTCTTCGGGCGCCGGCAAGTCGACGGTGGCCCAGCTCCTGCCGCGCCTCTACGACGTCGACGCGGGCACGGTCCGGCTCGGCGGCATCGACGTACGGGACCTGACCGCCGACTCGATCCGGGACACGATCGGCATGGTCACCCAGGACGGGCACCTCTTCCACGAGTCGGTCCGCGCCAACTTGACGCTGGCCCGCCCGGATGCCGACGAGGAGCACCTCTGGGAGGCGTTGCGCCGGGCCCGCCTGGACGGTCTGGTCGCGTCCCTGCCCGACGGGTTGGACACGGTGGTCGGCGAGCGCGGCTACCGCCTCTCGGGCGGTGAGCGCCAGCGGTTGACCATCGCCCGTCTGCTCCTGGCCCGCCAGCGGGTGGTCATCCTGGACGAGGCGACCGCCCATCTCGACAACACCTCCGAGGCGTCCGTGCAGGAGGCGCTCGGCGAGGCGCTGGAGGGCCGCACCGCGGTGGTGATCGCCCACCGGCTGTCCACGGTGCGCTCCGCCGACCTGATTCTGGTCGTGGAGGACGGCCGGATCGCGGAGCGGGGCACGCATGACGAACTGCTCCGACTCGGCGGCCGCTACGAGGAGTTGTACCGCACCCAGTTCGAGCGCCCGGGCGGTGCGCCCGCCCTCGGCTGACGCAGGGGCGGTCTCCCGGGCCGGACCCGCCGCCCCGGGGCGCCGCCGGACCGGCTGCCGTGGGGTCGCGGCCGGAAACACCGGGTCGCAAGGGAACGGATCACCTCCGATCACGGTCTAGTCCGGTGCGCACCCCTGGAGGCGGTGCGGCTGGACGGTGGTCGCCGGGCGCCGCGTCCGGGCAGACCGTTTGCAGAGAGTGTTCTTGATCCATGGGGCTGACAAGTACCACCGTTCTGGCATCGGCCGTGCTCTGCACGGTGCTGCTGTCCCTCGTCGTCGTATGGCAGTGGCCCCGGCTCTCGGGGCGGGGGTGGCAGCCGGTCCTCGGGCGGGTGGGCCTGATGTGCGCGGTCCAGCTGCTGCTCTTCTCCGCCGTCGGGCTCGCCGCCAACAAGACGTTCCTCTTCTACGGCTCGTGGGCGGACCTGTTCGGACAGCAGGACGGTGTCGGGGTGCTCGGCGCACAGGCGGCCGCGAGCCCCGGGGTGAAGGTCGAGGGCAAGCAGAAGGTGGACGTCCCCGGCGCCGGGAAGCCCAGCATCGGCGGCGAGGTGCAGAAGGTCTCCGTCCAGGGAGAGCGGTCCCGGATAGTGACTCCGGCCTATGTCTATCTGCCGCCGGAGTACTTCCAGAAGGGGTACGAGACGCGGAGCTTCCCCGTCACGGTGGTCCTGACCGGCTTTCCCGGCACGGCCGAGAACCTCATCAAGGGGCTGCACTACCCGAAGACGGCGTGGACCCTGTCCAAGCAGAAGAAGACCCAGCCGATGATCCTGGTGATGATGCGGCCGACCGTCGCTCCGCCCCGCAACACCCAGTGCATCGACATTCCCGGCGGCCCACAGACCGAGACGTTCTTCGCCGACGATCTGCGCAAGGCTGTCTCCGGTACCTACCGGGTCGGCACGAAACCGCGGAACTGGGGCTTCATCGGCGACTCGACGGGCGGCTACTGCGCCCTGAAGATCGCCCTGCACCACCCGGAGGCGTACGCGGCCGGAGTCGGGCTCTCCGCCGACTACAAGCCGGACGTCGACCTCCAGTCCGGGGACCTCTTCCACGGCAACAAGCGCGAGGAGAACCGTTCCGACCTGCTGTGGAGCCTCGACCACCTGCCCCAGGGCAAGTCCTCCTTCCTGGTCACCACCTCCCGGCAGGGCGAGAGCAACCTGAAGGAGACCCGGAAGTTCATCACGAAGGTGAAGAAGCCCGCCCAGGTCTCCTCGATCACGCTCGACTCCGGCGGCCACAACTTCAACACCTGGCTCCGCGAGATCCCGCCCTCTCTCGAATGGCTGAGCGCCCGCCTCGCCGGGTGACCGGCCGCACGAAACTCGGCTGCCCCGCGCGCCCAACTCGCTTATCGTCAGCATGATTTCCGGCCGACGGCTCGGCCCGGCCGGACGAGGACGACGACGTGGAGGACGACTGTGCGGTACCGCGAACTGGGACGCAGTGGGCTGTCCGTGTCCGAGATCGGTTACGGCGCGTGGGGCATCGGCGAGTCCAGTTGGGTGGGTGCCACCGAGGACGAGTCGGTACGCGCCCTGCACCGGGCCATCGACCTCGGCGTGAACTTCATCGACACCGCGCGCGGCTACGGCGAGAGCGAGCGCATCGTGGGCCGGGTCGTGCGCGAGCGCGCCGCGGGCTCCGGGGACACGGTGCGTGTGGCGACCAAGGTGCCCCCGAAGAACGGTGTGTGGCCCGCGCCCAGCGGCATCGACCCCGCGCGGGCCTTCCCCGGCTCCCACATCCGGGAAAGCCTGGAGACCAGTCTGCGCGCGAGCGGACTGGAGCGTTTCGACCTGCTGCAGTTCCATGTGTGGAGCGACGACTGGGTCGGCCGCGGCGACTGGCTGGAGACCATCGACGACCTCAAGCGGGAGGGCACGATCGGCCTGTTCGGCGTCTCCGTCAACGACCACCGGCCCGACACCGCACTGGCCCTCGTCCGCAGCGGCGCCGTGGACAGTGTGCAGGTCATCTTCAACGTCTTCGACCAGTCCCCCACCGACGAACTGTTTCCGGCGTGCGAGGAGCACGGGGTGGGAGTCGTCGTGCGGGTCGCGCTCGACGAGGGCGGTCTCACCGGCAGCATCAGGGCCGACACGACGTTCCCCCAGGGCGACTGGCGACACCGCTACTTCAAGGGCGACCGCCCCGCACAGGTCGAGCGACGGGTCGCCGCGATCGTCGCCGATCTCGGCATCGCGCCGGACGAGATCGCGGAGACGGCGCTGCGTTTCGTGCTGAGTTCCCCGGCGGTGTCCACCGTCATCCCGGGCATGCGCAGCGTGCGCAACGTGGAGCGCAACACCGCCCTGAGCGACGGGCGCACCCTGACCGCCGAGCAGCTCGCCGTGCTGGCGAAGCACCGCTGGCAGCGCAACTTCTACTCGTGAGTGCTGCTGGGGGCAACGCGGCTGCGCGAGGCCCCTCCGAGGCCGTGCGGGGCAGGCGGTGGGGAACCCGCCTGCCCCGCACGGCCGGTGGGCCGGGCGGGGCGCCGGCTCAGACCAGGTCGACGTGGTACTGGCCGGCCTTGTAGTCGGCGAACAGCGTGTACTCGACCTCGGTCCCGGGTGCCGCCTCGTCGCCGAATTCCTTCTCCACGGGCTCCAGATCGACCAGGGCGTACTCGCTGTAGCCCTCGAAGTCGCCGGGCCCGTCCGCGACGGCGATGTGGATGGGGGTGTCGTCGGAGAGATCGGCGAGGGCCTGCCGCAGGCGGCCCGCCGTCCATACCTGCGGGGCGTGGTCAAAGGTGTCCGTCATGGGCGGAGAGTAGCCGCGCCCCCGCCCCGCCCCGCGCTCCCCCGCCAGCGGAGCGCCAACAGCCATCGCTTGGCCTATCCGGACGGGCCCGTCCCGGTCAGCCCTTCTTGATCTGCACGCGGTTGATGTTCACCGGCAGTGTCGGATAGCCGTCGCCGGGGCCGTTCTGGTCGTCCTCGCCGCCCGCCGCGATCTTCTTCAGCACGTCGAGCCCGGAGGTGACCCGGCCGAAGGGCGTGTAGGCGGGCGAGAGCTTGGTGTCCTTCCAGACGAAGAAGAACTGGCTGCCGTTGGTGTTCGGGCCCGCGTTGGCCATCGCCACCGTCCCGGCCGGATAGGTGGCGCCCGTGAGGTTCTCGTCCGGGAAGGAGTAGCCGGGGCCACCACTGCCGGTGCCGGTCGGGTCGCCGCACTGCAGGACGTACAGGCGGGCGGTGGTGAGCCGGTGGCAGTGCGAGCCGTTGAAGTAGCGCTTCTCGGCGAGGAACCGGAAGGAGTTGGTGGTGCACGGAGCCTTGTCGGTCAGCGCCTTGACGGTGATGGCGCCCTGGCTGGTGCGCAGGGTGGCGCTGAACGGCCTGGCGGCCCTGACCGGGTCGAAGTCCGGTATCCCCTTGTAGTTGTCGGCGGGTACGGCCTTGGTGTAGGCGCAGGCGGTGGCTGCGGGCACCGGGGCCTTGGCGTCCGCGTGCGGTGCCGGGGCGGCGGCGCCCGCCTGGGTCGCCGTGGCGAGCGGGATCAGGACGACGGCGGCGAGCAACGCACCTTTTCTACGGAGCACTTGAGGGCTTCCTTCCGGCGAGACCGACGTTGGCATGGCCGCCTCATCCTGCCCAGCCGCCCGCACACCATGCCACCCGGCGCCATCACCCGCCCCGGCCGCCCTCGCGCGTCCCTCGGCGCCGCCTCCGTTCATCCGATCGGCACATCAACTGCCGTACGGATCGCAGAAGTTCCCCCGTCCGAGCGGAACGGATCGGCACGAGGGGCGCTCTTACAGGGCGCACATCCCAAAAGGAACGAAAGGGGAACAGCGTGTACGTGTCTGGCATGCGCAGGATGGTCGCCGCGAGCGCGGTGGCGGTACTCGCCGGATCGGGAATCCTGCTCACCGCGGGCGGGGCCTCGGCGGCGGACCCGACTCCGGTCGGCGCCTCGGGCCGGCAGGCGGCGCCCGCCGCACCGGCGGTGGCCGAGCCCAAGGGCAAGGTCGTCGCCAACGGCGGCCTGTGGGTCCACCAAGACGCCACCACCACCTCCAAGCGGCTGAACCTGCTGCCCCAGGGCTCGGTCGTCGCCCTGCAGTGCAAGAAGGTCGCCCAGAACGTGGACGGCAACAAGGTCTGGTACAAGCTCGGTGCGGGCAAGCCCGGCTGGGTCACCGCCCGTTACGTCCAGAACCTGGCGGCGGTCCCGTACTGCAAGTGATCCGCGGCGAGCGGGTACACCGCGAGTGATCCGGTCAGGAGCATCCGACTCCGGCCGATCCGACTCCGACCGGTGTGGCTCGTTACGGGGTGGAATGGTTCCGGGGTGTCAACGGCCGTTCGAACGGCGCCCGTTGACGCCCCATCCCCTTTTCCCGGCCCGGATCGACGCGTCGATCCCGGCCCTGATCGCCGCGTCGCCCGGGGCGCGTCGCTGCGCACCGTCCGCGCGACCGGAGGGCCTCGCGGGCGCCCGCCCCGACGCCGTGGCCCTGATGCCCTTTTGTTTCCCTCAAGTTTCCTCCCGGCCCCTGTACATACGAATACCCGCCAGTAGTGTGTGGCCGCGCGGTCGTGCCCGAGGACTGCCGTGCCGCCAACTGCCAGTGCCACCAGGGGGATACCCATGCGCGGGATGAGCCGCCGTCAGTTCGTTTCCAGGATGTCCGGCGCGGCCGCGGGAGCGGCCCTGTGGTCGATGGCAGCGCAGGACCGGGCGCTGGCCGCCACCGCCGCGCGAGCTGTACAGGTCCGCGGGACCACCCTGGAGCAGGCCGCGACGCCCGTCGGCACCGGGCCGTACAAGCGGCTCGTGGCGGGGCCGGGGTGGCCGCTGGTGGTCCGGGGCGAGCTGGCCGCGGGGAGCACCGGGCGGGACGACCGCCGGACCGGACTCGCCTCCTTCGTGCAGTTCACCGACCTGCACCTGGCCGACACCGAGTCGCCGGTGCGGTTCGAGTACCTGGCCCAGTACAACGACAGCGCGCACCGCCCGCAGGAGGCCCTCACCGTGCGCGGCGCCTCCTCGCTGGTCGAACGGGTCAACTCGGTGCGCCAGGGACCGTACACGGGGCTGCCGTTCGGCATGGTGATGGCCACCGGCGACAACACCGACAACCACGAACTCATCGAGCTGGACTGGTACTTGACGGTCATGAGCGGCGGCCGGATCACCCCGAGCAGTGGCGACGTCTCCCGCTACGAGGGCGTGCAGAACTCCGGCAGCGCCCAGTACTGGAACCCGGAGCTGTCCTTCCAGGACTCCTACAAGGCCAAGGGACTCCCGCAGATCCCCGGGTTCCTCTCGGGTGCGGGCCGGCCCTTCAACGCTCCGGGTCTCGGCATTCCCTGGTACACGACCGTCGGCAACCACGACGACAGCATCGAGGGCACCCTGCCGGACCTCGGACTCCTGGGCGACCTGTACACGGGTGACCGGAAGATCGAGGGCTGCGACGACGCGACCGCTGCGAAGCTCGCCTACGCCTTGCAGCACAATCCGGCCCAAGCCGCGCTCCTGCTCGCCCAGTTGCTCGGGAACGGCGGCGCGATCCGCAAGGTGACCCCGGACGAGCGCCGGCGCCCCTTCACCCCGGCCGAGTTCGCCAAGGCACATCTGAACCCGGCCTACACGGGCGCGGGTCCGGTCGGGCACGGCTTCACCTCGGACGCGGCGAGCAGCGGGCACCTGTACTACACGTTCCCGCTCGCGGGCGGGGTGCTGGGTGTCAGCCTCGACACCACCAACAGGGCCGGTTTCGCGGACGGTTCGATCGGCACGGCCCAGCTCAACTGGCTGGAGTCGGTCCTCAAGTCGCACAGCAGCCGCTGGTACGACACGGACGGACATGTGGTGCGCGGCGGTTCGAGCGACTCGCTCATCGTCCTGTTCAGCCATCACACCAGCACCACCATGGGCAACCTGCTGCCGGACCCGTACCACCCGTTCGAGGGGCGGCACGACGGCAACGCCCTGGTCGCGCTGCTCCAGCGCTATCCGAACGTGGTGGCGTGGGTGAACGGCCACACCCACGAGAACCGGATCACCCCGCACGGCCACGCGGTCCCCGAGCGGGCCTTCTGGGAGATCAACACCGCGTCCCACATCGACTATCCGCAGCATGCCCGGGTCGTCGAGATCGCGGACAACGGTGACGGCACCCTGTCGCTGTTCACCACGCTGATCGAATCCGACGCGCCCTACACGACGGACTTCGGCGACACGTCCGACCGGGGCCTCGCGGCGCTCTACCGCGAGCTGTCCTACAACGACCCCTACGCCACCCCCTCCGCCAAGCTCGGCTCCTCGGCGGACCACAACACCGAGCTGCTGCTGGCCCACCCGGGCAAGTAGCGGCAGCCCGACAGGGCCGGGGGACGGCGTGCTCCTCCCGGCCGACCGCTCCCCCGCGTCAGGGCCGGCGCGTCGGTACGGGCAGGAGTGCGGGCCAGCGGGTGAGCATGCGGTCGCGCATGCTCACCGTCAGCGCGTGCACCGCGCCGAGTCGGGAGTCACCGGCGGTCAGTCCGCCGACGACACCGAGCCGGTGGACGAGCCGCTGCCGGGCGCTCGCCGTGCCCCACGTCCAGTCCTCGTCCGGGACGCGGGCCAGGTGGTCGGTGCCGTCGCGGTGCGCGCGCTGGACCAGCGCGTCACCGCGGATCAGCCATCCGGCGCACGCGTCGACGAGCCGGTCCTCCTCCAGCTCCGAGCCGGTGGCGGCACGCCAGGCCGCACGGTAGGCGGCCTCCGCCCGGGCGAGCAGCGGCTCGGCGGCGGAGGTGACACACCAGCAGGTGGGAAAGCCGATGCGCAGGTAGGCCAGCTCCATCACGCCGCTGCCCAGTGACGCCTGCTCGAAGTCGACGAACCTGACCCCCTCGACGGTGTGGAGGTCGTTCCCGGGGCAGGGGTCCCCGTGGAGCAGGGCGTGGCCCGGGGCCCGGTCAAGACGACGCACGAGCGCTTCGAGTTCGCCGGACGCACCGCCTGGGACAACCGCTCCGAGCGTCACGGCGAACGCGAGGAAGGAGGCGATGTCTGCCGTGCCGGGACCCTGCCACCTGGGCAGCAGACCGGCGTCCCGCGGCCCTGCCGTGGCATGCAGCCGGGCCAGGGCCTCGGCGTACGGGACGATCCAGTCGGGCGCCGGGGTGCGGTGGTCGAGATGGTCGAGGACCAGCACCCGCTGCTCGGAGTCGGTGGCCAACAGCCTTGGTACGACCGGGACTTGGGCCCGGGCCGCGATCCCGAGGGCCGCCACCTCGCGTGCGTACCGCTCGTCGGCGCCGGGGCCGTCGACGAGGTGCTTCACCACGGCCGGGCGGAGGCCGTCCCCCGCCGTGTCCGGCAGTTCCACGCGCCACACCTGCGAGCGCGGACTGCTGCTCAGGGAGCGGACGTCCGTGGGCGCCCCGAGCCTGGTCCGTAACACGTCCCCGAATTTCAGTGGCGTATCCATGCACCGGATCGTGCCAGACCCGTGCGGCGGGCCGATGTCCCGGGCCCGGCGGACGCGACCCCCGTCGCGCACACGCCCGGAGCCCCGACGGCCGTCCCGCCTGGCGGGGTGGCCGGGCCGGCGGTCCACTGGGAGAGTCCGGAGCCGTGCGTCACACGATGAGGGAGCACACCTGCGATGGCGGACACCCACCATGTTCTGCTGATCTCGTTCACCGATCCGGCGCGGTGCAGAGCGGCCTTCGAGGAGGCGGCCGACCTGCCGGGGCTGCGCCAGGCGGCCGTCCTGGAACGCTCGGCCGACGGCCTGCTCGACGTGCCGGACAACCATGTGCGGGGCGCCGGGGTGCCCACGGTCGGCGGCGGCCTGGTCGGCGGTCTCCTGGGGCTGATCGGCGGTCCGATCGGTGTGCTGCTCGGCAGCGCGGCCGGAGCCACCCTGGCGAACGCCGCGGAGAACCGGCAGATCCTGGAGGACGGTGCCGGTCTCATCGTGCTGAGCAGCAGGGTTGAGGACGGCACCGCGATGCTGGTCGTCGACCTGCACGAGTCCTCGCAGGAGCCCGCCGACGACCTGGCCCGGCGGCACGGCGGCACGCTGCAACGCCTGTCCGCGAAGGAGCTGACCGCAGAGGTCGAGGCCGCGGAGCGGGCGGCGGGGAAGCACGAGCCGGACGGCACCGGCAGGGCTTGAGCCGCACGCCCTCCTGCCTGGCGCGGCCGACGTCATCGACGCGGGCGGGTCGGCCTCGAACCTGGGGGGGGGCGTCCCCCGGCCCCGGGGCGAAAACCGGATGCGGGCCGGATCTTCCGCCCGTACCCTCGGTGACATGAAGGTCATCCACCGCAGCAGCGTCACGACCGCGCGAGCGACCAGCTCGCCGGTTGCCGCCGCCTGACCTCACTCCCCTTCCCCCGGCGACCGGAAACGGCCCGCCGGTGTGGATCGACCAGGTTTCCCGTTCGTCACCCCGCGCTCGTGGTCCCTTTCCGGCAGCCCCGCAGCCAAAGGAACCGTCGTCATGAACCCGGTCATGAACTCCGAGCACGTCCTGCGCACCTTCGTCGAGTACTTCGAGCAGCTCGGCCACCGCCGCATCACGGGCTCGTCCCTGCTGCCGCCACCCGGTGACTCCGTCCTGTTCACCACCTCCGGCATGCATCCCCTCACCCCCTATCTGGAGGGCCGCCCCCATCCCCTCGGCCGCCGTCTGGTCAATGTGCAGCGCTGTCTTCGCACCACCGATCTGGAGGAGGTCGGCGACGACACCCACCTGACGGTCTTCGAGATGCTCGGCACCTGGTCGCTCGGCGACTACACCGGCTCACAGAGCCTGAGCTGGGGCTACGACCTGCTGGTGGACGGCTTCGGCGTCGATCCGGGGCTGCTGTACGTCACGGTCTTCGGCGGCGACGAGCGCTCGGGCCCGGACCACGAGTCCCTGCGCACCTGGCAGGAAATCGGCGTGCCGGTCGAGCTGACCGGCAAAGAGAACTGGTGGTCCAACGGCCCCACCGGTCCCTGTGGACCGGACTCGGAGATCTTCGTGTGGACCGGCGACACCCCGCCACGGTCCACCCCCACCCGGGACGAGCGCTGGGTCGAGGTGTGGAACCACGTGATGATGCGCCACCGGTGCGGCGAGGACGGCACCCTGGACTCCCTGCCCCAGCAGAACATCGACACGGGCCTCGGCCTGGAGCGGCTCGTTGCCGTCCTCCAGGGCAAGGAGTCGGTCTTCGAGACGGACCTGTTCGAGCCGTGGATGCGCTCGGTGCCCCCGCTGTGGGATCTCGACGTGCGGTCGCTGCGCCTGGTCTGTGACCATCTGCGGTCCTGCATTGTCGTCATCGGCGACGGAGTGCAGCCGTCCAACACCGGCCGCGGATACGTGCTGCGCCGCCTGGTGCGGCGGGTGCTCACCTGTCTGTGGCGGGTCGATCCGTCCCGCACGCTCGGCGATCTGCCCGAAGAACTGATCGGCCACACGCTGGACCACTTCGGCCAGAACGAGCCGACCGGCCGGCTTCGCGACGTGCTCCTCGATGAGGAGCGGCGCTTCACCGGGCTCCTCGAACGGGGTCGGCGCGTCCTGTCCCAACCCCGTTTCTCCGGACCGCTCGGCGAGGACGACTTCGGCCATCTCCACGACACGTACGGGCTGCCCCGCGACCTCGTGCTCGGCCTGCGCACCGGCCTGCGGAGCTGATGCCGCGGCGCGGGCGGGGCAGCGCGGCGGCACCTGCGAACCGTCGGAGCCGGGCGGCCGCGGGCACGGACCGTAGACTCGGCGGATGGCAAAGTACTTCGACGTGCACCCCGACAACCCTCAGCGGCGCACCATCAGCAACGTGGCCGACAGCATCCGTTCCGGTGCGCTCGTCGCGTACCCGACGGACTCCTGCTACGCGTTGGGGTGCCAGCTGGGCAGTCGTGACGGCATCAACCGGATCCGGTCGATCCGCGATCTGGACGACCGCCACCACTTCACCCTGGTGTGCGAGAACTTTGCGCAGCTGGGCCAGTTCGTACAGATCGACAATGACGTGTTCCGCGCCATCAAGGCGGCCACGCCCGGCAGTTACACGTTCATCCTGCCCGCGACGAGGGAGGTGCCGCGGCAACTGCTGCACCCGAAGAAGAAGACGGTGGGGGTGCGGATTCCCGATCACGCCGTGGTCCAGGCCCTGCTCGCCGAGCTCGGGGAGCCGCTGCTCTCCAGCACGCTGCTGCTGCCCGACGAGGCCGAGCCGATGACGCAGGGCTGGGAGATCAAGGAGCGCCTCGACCACATGGTGGACGCGGTACTGGACTCGGGCGACTGCGGCACCGAGCCGACGACCGTCATCGACTTCTCGGGGGGCGAGGCGGAGATCGTGCGCCGGGGGGCGGGCGACACCTCGCGCTTCGAGTAACCGCCGCGCCCGCCCGGGCCCGGCGGGGATGCCCGCCAGGCCCGGGTACGGGTCGTGACCCGGGTCAGTCCCGGCGGGGGCCGATGACCGTTCTTCCGTCGTGCACGGTGATCGCCTGCGCGGGGCAGGCGTCGGCGACGTCCAGGATGCGCTCGTCCGGCTCGACCGCCTCCGGCAGCACCCGTGCGTGCTCGGTGTCGAGCGCGAAGACATCGGGGGCGGCCCCGGCACACATGCCCGAGGCCAGGCAGAGCTGGGGGTCCACGCGTACGGTCCAGGTCATGGCGGTCACCACGCGACCGGCATCACGCGCGGCCCGCGGACGAGCATCTCGGTCTTCCAGGTGATGTCGCCGGCCAGCTTCAGGCCCGGGAAGCGCGTGATGAGCGCACTCAGCGCCTCCTGGAGTTCGAGCCGGGCCAGCGGGGCGCCCAGGCAGTGGTGGACTCCGTGGCCGAAACCGAGATGCTGGTTGCCCTCGCGAGCGATGTCGAGCACGCCGGGGCCGCTGAAGCGCAGCGCGTCGCGATTGGCGGCGCCCGTCGCGACCAGGACCGGGCTGCCGGCCCGTACCAGGGTGCCGCCGACCTCGACGTCCTCGGTCGCGTACCGCGCCTGCCCGGCGCCACTGCCCAGCGGCACGAAGCGCAGCAGCTCCTCCACGGCGTTGGCGATCAGCTCCGGTTGCTCCCTGAGCCGGGCGAGCTGGTCGGGGTGGTCGAGCAGGGTGAGGGTGAAGTTGGGGATCTGGGAGGCGGTGGTCTCGTGCCCGGCCACCAGGACCGCCACGCACAGGTCGACGAGTTCCAGTTCGGTCAGGCGGTCGCCGCCGTCGCGCGCCTCGATGAGGGCGGTCATCAGGTCGTCCTGCGGTTCCTGGCGGTGCAGGGCGATCAACTCGCCCATGTAGGAACGCAGTTCTTCACGATTGGCCTCGAACTCGGCGGCCGTGAGCGAGCTGGTGGACAGGGCCGCGTCGCTCCACACCCGAAAGCGCGGGCGGTCCTCGGTGGGCACGCCGAGCAGTCGGCAGATCACCGCGACCGGCAGGGGCAGCGCGTAGGAGTCGACGAGGTCGGCGGGTGCTCCGCTCGCCTCCATGTCGTCCAACAGGCTCGCGGTGAGCTCGCGGACCTGCGGGCGGAGCTTCTCCACCTGGCGGACGGTGAACGCCCGCGCCACCAGGGACCGCAGGCGGGTGTGGTCGGGCGGGTCCATGCCGAGGATGCCGCTGTTGGTGCGCCCCTCGGACTGGCGCGGCTCGTCGTGCTCGGCGCCGGCGGCCCGGCTGAAGCGCTGGTCACCCAGGACGAGCCGGGCGTCCGCGTAACGCGTGACGAGCCAGGCGGACTCGCCGTACGGCAGCTGGACGCGTAACAGACCCGGCAGTTCGCGTACGCGCTCGTACTCCTCGGCGAGCTGGAGCCCGTCGGCGGTGTTGAAGGGATAGGCGAGGGGTGTGGTGTCGGCTGTCGTCACTGCGGCCTCCCGGATGTAAGCAGCTGCTTACAACGGTAGGGGCGCCCCCCGAGTCGGTCAACGGCGCATTGTGGCCGTTATCCTGACGGGCCGTCTGAGAGGACCTCCCATGGCAGAAGCCCCCGAATCACCCGTCGGCGAGCGTCGCCGCGACGCCGCGGCCACCCGCCGACGGCTGCTCGACGCGGCGCGCGATCTGTTCGCGGAACGCGGTTACGAAGGGGCGACGGTCCGCGAGATCGCCGAACGGGCGGGCGCCAACCAGGCTTTGCTGTTCCGGTACTTCGGCTCCAAGCAGGGCCTGTTGACGGAGGTCGTCGCGCAGGGCGGCCTGGAGCAGTTTCGCGCCACCGCGCCCGAGGAACTCTTCGAGACCGCGCTGCGCTCGATGCTGACGAGCAGCACCGCAGGGACGGCCGACCGGTCGCTGGAGGTCTATCTGCGGTCCATCGGCCGGGGCGACGACGCGTCCGGGACCCTGCGTGAGCTGGGCGAGCGCTATCAGCGCGCACTGGCCGAGCTCTCCGGCGCGAAGGACGGCGCCCTGCGCGCCGATCTGGCCATGGCTTGGCTGCTCGGGATCGGGCTCATGCGGACGGTGGTCGCGCGCGAGCCCCTGGCGAGCGCGGACCCGGACACGGTCTGCCGCCTCGTGGTCGACACCCTCGACCACCTGTGGTCGGACGCGGATCGGGAGGCGCCGTAGGCGTCAACTGGCTTGTATTGAGCGGCCGTTCGGTGGAGGGACTCCACCTGGACGCTTCGGGGGGGGAGCCGCCCGACACGACCCCAGCTCCGACCCCAGCTCCGACCCGGGCTCCGGCGCCGGCCTTCGGGCTCCGGCACGCGCTTGCCGGAGCCGCACATACGACTCCGGCAAGGAGGGGCCGGGACGGGGCTACCGGCGCTGAACCCATGGGCGCTGGTCCTGTGGATGCCGGGCCCGGCAGGGCGCCGGGTCTATTCGGTGATGCGGACCGCGCCGGAGGGGCAGAGGTTGACCGCCTGGCGGGCGGCGGGCTGCTGGGCCCGGTCGGGGTCAGGCGTGAGGACGTCGACGAGGCCGTCGTCGTCCTGGTCGAAAACGGCGGGGGCGGTGAGCGCGCACAACCCGGCGCCGACGCACACCTCCCGGTCGGCGGACACCCGCATGGGGACTCCTTCCACCCCGGTCACCAGGTTACGGGGAGTTCGTTGACGCCCTGGATCGTCGTGCCCGGCCGCAGCGTGAGCCGCTCCACGGGTACGGCAAGGCGCAGGGTCGGAATACGGTCGAACAGCGTGGTGAGGATGACTTCGAGTTCGAGGCGGGCCAGGTTCTGGCCGAGGCACTGGTGCACTCCGTACCCGAAGGAGAGGTGATGGCGTGCCGAGCGGTGCACATCGAGGCTGTCCGGGTTCTCGAACACCGAACCGTCGCGGTTGGCAATGGAGTTGGTGACGATCACGCCCTCGCCCGCACGGATGATCTGCCCGTCGACATCGATGTCGGCCGTGGCCACCCGGCCTCCCGCGATGTCGGCGATGGCGAGGTAGCGAAGCAGCTCCTCCACCGCACCGGGCACCAGGGCGGGGTCGGCCCTCAACGCGGCGTGCTGGTCGGGGTGTTCGAGAAGGGTGATCACGCTGAGCGAGGTCATCGAGGCCGTGGTCTCGTGACCGGCGACGAGCAACAGCAGTGCGGTGGAGACCAGTTCCTCGCGGTCGATCTCGCCGGCCGCCAACTGCCGTGTCACCAAGGTGTTCAGGAGTCCGGACCCGGGCTTGTCCTGCATCTTGGTGATGAGCCCGTCCAGATAGCCGTTGAGGTCCTCGCGGGCCGTGACGGCACTGTCCACGTCCAGGGACTGCACGAGGCGCCTGCTCGCATCCTGGAAGAAGTCGTGGTCGGCGTACGGGATGCCGAGCAGTTCGCAGATCACCATGGAGGGAACGGGCAGCGCGAACTGACTGACCAGGTCGGCGGGCGGGCCACCGGCGAGCATCTCGTCGATGAAGCCGTTCACGATGCGCTCGATGCCCGGGCGCATGCCCTTGATGCGCTTCACGGTGAATTCGCTGATCGTCATCCGCCGGCGGGGGCCGTGCTCGGGCGGGTCCATGCCGATGAAGGCGGGGCGACCCGACCGGATGGCCTCGAAGCGCGGTGAAGTGGCGGGAAAATCGGTGTGGTTGCGATCGGAGGAGAGCCGGGGGTCCGCGAGCAACCTGCGCGCGGTCTCGTGCTTGGTGACCACCCAGGCCCGCCGTCCGTCGAACAGGGTCACCGGGGTCAGCGCGTCCGGCTGGTCCCTCAACTTGCTGTATTCATGCGGCAGTTGGTAGGGGCAGGTTCGATCGGCCGGGAAGGCGGGAGCCTCGGCCGTCTGCAATGTTGCGGTCGTCTCGGTCGTGTCGGTCATCGAATCCCTCGAAACCTCAGACGTTAAAGAACGGTCAGTTCTCTAAATGAGAGGCTAGGCTGTCCCCCCTGGAGAACGCAACGGCCCCAATCGGACACACCCGGGAGGCATGGGTGCCCAGCAGCGCCGGCCCGGCCACCGAACCGGCCGTTGACCACCGCAAAGGTCCGCGCCGCCGCGGTGAGGAACTGGAACGGGCCATTCTGCAGGCCACCTTGGACGAGCTCGCCGAGACGGGCTACGCCGCACTGACCATGGAGCGCGTCGCCGCCCGGGCCCGCACCGGCAAGGCAGCTGTCTACCGCCGCTGGCCGAGCCGGGCCCAACTCGTCCTGGACGCCTGCAAGTTGGGCAAGATTTCCGACGTCGACCTGCCGGACACGGGCGAGCTGCGCGGCGACACACTGGCCCTGCTCCGCCACATGGCGATCACCATGGCGAGCCCGCTCGGCGGGATCATGCGGGGGCTGCTCGGGGAGATGACCCGCGACCCCGAACTGGCCGAATTGATTCGGGAACGCGTCCACACGGTGCGCCCGTCGATGGTCCACGTCGTCCTGGAGCGAGCCGTGGAGCGCGGCGAGGTCGAGCCCTGGGTCCTCACCTCCCGGCGCGCCACGGTCGCGACCGATCTGTTGCGCAATCAGTTCCTGCTGTTCGGCGCCCCCGTGCCGGACGAGTTCATCGTGGACGTCGTCGACGACATCTACCTGCCCCTGGTCCTCAACCCGGCCCCCGGCTCCGGCTCCGGCTCCGGCTCCGGCTCCGGCTAGAGCGTCAGCCGTCGCCGTCCGGCCGGGCTGCGAGTTTGTGCAGCAGACCGAGCAGTGATACCCGGTCCGCCGCCGTCAGCCCTTCGAAGCACTCCGCGAGCACGGAGTCGGCCACCTCGTGCCCCGCGCGCAGCACCCGCTTCCCCTCGGCCGTGAGGTGGTGCTCGATGCGCCGGCCGTGCCCCTTGCGCCGGTCCACCAGCCCCTGCGCCACGAGACGGCCCGCGAGCGTGCCGAACGCCTGCTCGCTCTGGAAGGTCGTCGCGGCCAGTTCCCGCGCGCTGGCCCCCGGCGCGTTGTCGATCGCGCGCAGGGCGTCCCACTGGGCCAGCGTGCTGCCGATGGACGCGAGGCGCGTGTCGAGGGAGCGGTGCTGTCGGTACTGGGCGGCCTTCACGGCCTTTCCCAGGGTCTGCAGGTCAACGGCCATGCCGCCAGACTAGCATGGCAACTAAGCTTGCTTAGCTAAATATCTTTAGTTACAGTCGGGGCATGACTTCCGAACTCGCGCTCGCCATATCCGGGCCTGCCACCGGCCGCCCCGTCCTCGTCCTGCACGGTGGCGGCGGCCCCGTCACGGTCGCCCCCGTCGCCGAGCACTTCGCCGCGTCATCGCCCACTCTGCTTCCCACCCATCCGGGCTGGAACGGCACGTCGCGTCCGGCCGACATCGCCAGTGTGGCCGACCTCGCGGCCCGCTACCTCCGGCTCCTGCACGACCGAGGTCTGTCCGACACCCTGGTCGTGGGGTCCTCGCTCGGGGGCTGGGTCGCCGCGGAGATGGCGGCCGCCGACACGGAGGGACTGATCGGCCGGCTCGCGCTGGTGGACGCGGTCGGCATCGAGGTCGAGGAGGAGCCGGTACGCGACTTCTTCGCCCTGGACGCCAAGGGTGTCGCCACCTACGCGTACTACGACCCGGAGCGGTTCCATGTAGCTCCGGAGGACCTGCCGGCCGAACGGCGTGCGGCCATGGCCGCCAACATGGCAGTCCTGCGCGTCATCTCCGGCGGCCCCGCGATGGCGGACCCGACCCTGCGGGCCCGGCTGGCGGATGTCACCGTACCGACGCTCGTACTGTGGGGGGAGGCCGATCGCATCGTGACGCCCGCCTACGGCTCGGCCTACGCCGCGGCGTTCGCGAACGCCCGCTATGTGACGGTGCCTCAGGCCGGCCACCTGCCCCATTTGGAACAGCCGGAGCGCACCTTCGCCCTGCTGGACGCATTCGCTACCGAGACGGTCGCCCGGTAGGGCGTGGGGCCTGCGGATGCGTCGCCGGACTTCCCGGTGGCGCGTCGCACGACCGACCAGGCAGGGCCTAGTCGCGCAGGTCCGGGTCGTCGCCTCCGGGCGCACCACCCATCATGCGCAGCATCCCCCTCCCGCCGGTCCGGAAGAAGCGCACGAGAAGGGCGCCGGCGAGCACCAGGAACACCATGTTGAGCCACGTCGTGTAGTTCCAGGCCACACCCTCCATCGGGATGGTCGCCGAGCCCCGGTCGGGCACGAGGCCGAGACCCCCGAAGACGAACTCGACCACATAGCCCGCGACCACCATCGCCCCGTAGAACGTGCCGAGAAGGAAAGCGGCCATGCGGAGGCCGTAGTACTTCCGGTAGATGGAGAGGATCGGCAGGATCAACAGGTCCGCGAAGATGAACGCGACCACCCCGCCGAAGCTGATGCCGCCCTTCCAGAGGACCACCGCTAGCGGCACATTGCCGATGGAGCAGACGAACGAGGCGATGGCTACGAGCGGGCCGATCAACGGCCCCCAGAGCCGGGACGCCAACGGGTGCCCGTCGAAGAAGAACGTACGCCAGAAGGAATCAGGCACCCATGCGGCGATCGCACCCGCGATGAGCAGTCCGACGACGAGGTCGCGCAGGATCGCCGCCCATTCCATGACGAAGACGTGCGCGGTGGAGGTGAAGCCTTCGGCGGAGAACAGCCGCGCGGAGAACGAGCCCTCCTTCCGCACGGACATGTCCATCGCGGCGTGCCCCTCCATCGACCCGGCCAGACCGCGCCCTGCCTGCTCGCGCGCCTGGCCGAGCAGCCGATCGCGCAGGAGGAGCCGGAAGAGCACGGCGAGCAGCACGATCATCACGGGTCCGCCCACGAACTCGGCCGCCGTGAACTGCCAGCCCATCAACAGGGCCAGAATCACGCCGAGTTCGACGACGAGGTTCGTCGAGGCGATCTCGAAGGCCATCGCGGCGGTGAAGTGGGCCCCCTTGCGGAAGAGCGAACGGGCCAGCGCGACGGCGGCGTACGAACAGGAGGAGGAAGCCGCGCCCAGACCCGCGGCGAGTGCGAGGGTGCGGGGCCGGTCGTCGCCGAGCAGGGCGACGACCGTGGACTTGCGCACCACCGCCTGCACGACGGCGGACAGGGCGAAGCCCAGGATCAGGACCCAGGTGATCTCCCAGGTCATCGAACCGGTGATGCGCAGGGCGTGCAGTACGGCATCCATGGCGTGCCTTCCCTGGACGGACGCGGGCGGACTCGGGGCGCACAGCGGAAAACGGGTGGGGATACGGAGACGGGTACGGGTACGGGTACGGCTAAGGGTCGTGCAGCGCAGTGGACGGGGGGGCAGGGTTCCGGTCCTGCGTCACCTTGTCGCAGGACCGGTTGTGGCAGGACCGGAACCGCCGCTCCCCCATGGGTCATTGGCTCGATGGAGCTATCGGAGCCGCTCGACGATCTTGTTCATCTGCTCGATCTCGGCATTCTGCGCCGCGATGACATTGCCCGCGAGCTTCTTCGCATCGGGGTTGGTCCCGTTGTTCTGCTCGTCCTTGGCCATGGTGACCGCGCCCTGGTGGTGACCGATCATCAGCTGGGCGAACCTCTTGTCGAAGTCCCTGCCCTTGGCGGATTTGAGGGCGGCCATGTCCTCGTCGGTCATCATCCCGGCCGTGCCGGACGTGCCGTGGTGCATCCCGGGCATGTCTCCCATCGACGAGGAGGCCGACGGCAGGGGCTTGCCCCACGTCCTGAGCCAGCCCTTCATCGTGGCGATCTCCGGATCCTGAGCCTTCTGGATCGTGGAGGCCAGGCCCTTGACCTCGGGGTCGGCGGCGCGGCCGTCGGCGAGCCGAGCCATCTCCAGGGCCTGCTGGTGGTGTGGGATCATCTGCTGCGCGAACGTCACGTCCGCGTCGTTGAAGGCGCCGGAGCCGGACGAGGCTTGGGAGGACGGGGAGTTGGGGGACGCGGCGTTGCTCGGTCCATGGTTCATGCCGGACATGACCGAGCCGTCGGGCTCGGAGCCGTTGGAGGAACCGCAGCCCGCCAGCGCGAACGCGAGGGCGGCGACGGCGCCGACAGCCGCGAGGGCGGGGCGGCGGGCGGCGAAGGAGTGGGTGACAGACATCGAATGGTGTTCTTTCCAGGTGGTCGCGCCCCTGCTGGGGCGCGCGAACGAACAGGACACGTCGTCGGTCCGGCCGGGGGCCGGGCCGAAAGTGCCTGTCACGTCCGTGCGATGCACACCTGGAGGAGCAGACCTCTGCCGTTGAGCGGTGGTCCGCGCCGTGCCGCCGTGAGTGCGGTGGTACGACGCCCGGCGAGCCCCCGTACCAGGAGGACCACCAGTCCGAGCAGCGCGCACAGTCCGGCCGCGGCCGCCGGCAGGCGGTCCCGGGCGGGCGTGGACACACAGAGCTCGCCACTCATCGGTGGGGCGACGGTGGCGGCGTGCGCACGTGAGGCGACGGTGGCGGCATGCGCAGCCATGTGCCCGCCCCACATGTCCGTGTGCCCCATAGTCATCGGCGCGCCCATGGGCGTCGCCGGGGCGAGGTCGCCGTGGCAGCCCGTGGCCGCGCTCGCCGGCGCCCCGTGCATGGAGAAGAGCCCGAACAGCAGGGCACACAGCACCAGGAGCCGCGAGAGCCCCACCCTGCGCGTCTGCCCGCCGTCCACGGTCGCCCCGGCCTTCTCTCGCTCGTACGGCTCGTGCCTTCCGGCCCGACCATACCCCCACCGGGTTTACTCCCGGGCGACCACACCCCGGCGTGGGCGAACCTCGGCGGGCGGCTCGCGCGTCGCGTCCACGTGGGCGCCCCTGCCCGGTCACCCCACCGAAGTAGCCAGGTCAGTGGTGGAATTTGGGCTGGTCCGCCACAAGGGTGAGCTATGTTTTGAGCACACGTGGCATGAGAAGGAGGCCCGCCGGTGTCATCGGGGCAGCAGGTACGCGCCCAGTCGGCCGCGATCACGCCGAGCGGGGAGCCTTCGGACCACGAACGCGCCCCGAAGGACCGGGTCCGCGCACTGTTCGACGGCCACCGGCTCTCCCCCGGGCAGCGACGCATCGCCCAGTACCTCATCGACCACCTCACCGACGCGGCGTTCCTCTCGATCACGGAACTCGCGGAACGGGTCGGCGTGAGCCAGCCGTCCGTGACCCGGTTCGCCTCCTCCCTCGGCTACAGCGGCTATCCGGCGCTGCGCGAGGTTCTCCAGCCGCTCGCCCTCAGCGCGGTCGCGGGCACCCCCGAGGGCCGTGAGGAGAGCAAGCACAACGAGCTCCAGGCGGCGGTGGACGCCGAGATCGAGAACCTGGAGAACGTGCGCCGCCTGGTCGCCAACACGACCCAGGTCCTGGAGATCGGCAGCGAACTGGCCCGTTCGGTTCCGCTGACCGTTCTGGGCCTGCGCATCTCCGTCTCCCTCGCCGAGTATTTCGCGTACGCGGCCCGGCGCATCCACCCCGACGTACGGCTGGTGACGCGCGGCGGCAGCGTCGCCTACGACGCGCTGTTGCAGTCCCGTTCGGCCGGCGGCACCTGGGTGCTGGCCTTCGCCATGCCCCGGCACGCCAAGGAGACCCTCTCCGCGCTGCGGACGGCCCGCAGCGCCGGGCTGCGCATCGCGCTGGTCACGGACACCACCCTCGGCCCGCTCGTCGACGAAGCCGATGTGGCACTGACCGCGGGCACCGGCTCGCGCCTCGTGTTCGACTCGTACGCCGCCCCCGGCGTGCTCGCCGCGGCCATCCTCCAGGCGATGGCCGACGCCGATCCCGAGCGGACCCAGGCGCGGCTTGAGGAGTACGAGCAGGCCGCCGACAAGCACGGCTTCTTCCTCTGAGCCGTCCCCCTCGGCCGCACCGCATCCCGGCCGCGATCTCCCCGTCGGCCCGGCACCGGAAGGCCCTACGCCTCCTCCAAGCTCCCCCGGCCGGTCCGCAGCGGGTCCCCGACCTGGCCTTCAAGCGCAGCTGAGTCGACTATTCCGTTTCTTCCTCCGGGGCCGGATTCGTCCGGTGCGGCGCGCAAGATCTTCACACCGTAACGGGGCATGAATTTTTTCATACCCTTGTTTACTCAACGGTATATATGTTTACTGAGCCGTGGCGGCCACCGATCTCCCCCTGCCAAGGAGAGCGACCCCAGTCCCTCCGAGAACGAACAACCGGCGTGGCGCCCCCCTCCTCACGCCGCGCCGGCTGTCCGATCCAGGTCGTCGGATCCGGTGACACGCCCCTGGCGGCCTCGGTCAACCCCTGGGCCGGGGCCGCCCACACCTCTCGATCAGAGTTCGACAACCATCGGAAGCGACGAGAATGTCCCCTACCGCCCCCACCACCACCTCCCTCAGCCCGGACTGGCCCTGTCAGGTCAAATCGCCCGGGAGCCGTGACTGGGAGCGCACCGCCACCCGTTGGCTGCGCGACCTGCTGCCGGCCCGTTACGCCGGCTACTCCCCCCTGGTCCGCCACCACGTCCTGCTGGCGCGGCACGCACAGATCCAGGTGCAGCACGAGATCCGCGCGGTGCGCGTGGCCCTCCAGACCAGTCGCGCCGAACTGCCCACCCTGGGCGTGGCCCCGGCCGTCATCGAGAACACCATCAGGATGTACGCGATGGAGCTCGAACAGCTGGGCCGCCTCGCGCGCGGGGTCCGCCTCGTCATGGAGGCGCTCATGGACGACGGCCCCACCCCCCGAAGGACCGCCGCACAGCGCCGGTGACCCGTCGGCGAAGGCCCGGAATGCGATCTATCGGGGTGCGTGCGAGCGTTGAAGTGGCTCAACCTCCGACCTGCCCAGCAGGGGGCGACCACGATGAGCAAGAAACAGACCCGCCAGAACCGGGGCGCACGCACCGGCGGCCATGACCGGACCACGACCACCACCACCGAGGCCAAGGAGCAGACGCAGACTCCCGTCTCGTCGGCGACCATGCACTCGACGCCGGAGGTGTCGCACAAGCGGTCCCGGAAGTTCGGCCACAACTAGCCACCCGCTCCTGTGGTTGCCCAACTGCCCGCACAGTGCGGGCAGTTGGGCCTCTTCTGGATAATGCTCGCGGCACGCCCGACGCTGTCCGTCTGACGTCATCCGTCATCCGTCATCCGTCATCCGTCATCCGTCATCCGCAGGGTGGGACGTGTTCAGCGTGACCGGCTGTGGGGTCCTCAGAAGACGGAGTTCGTCACCCAGCGCTGGAGCAGGTCGTCGTTCCCGGAGGTCGTGACGGCATCGGCGCTGAGGTCGAGGCGTCCGTACAGGAACAGGAGCAGATCGGCGGCCACCCCCTCGACAGTGGCGTCCGCTCCGTCCGTACCGGCCGCGTGGGCGGGGTGCGGATCGAGGCCGAAACCGTCGGGACGCAGACGGACGAGCCATTCGTCCGTCCGGTCCGTGCAGCGGAAGCGGATGGTCTCGTCCTTGCCGCGCAGCTCGGCGGTCTTCGGGGCGAACGACGCGGCGAAGGGCAGGTTGACCAGGAACTCGTCCACTCCGTCGGCCGCGAGGGCCGGGTCGATCACTGGCCGGAGGCCGACGGCGAGCTCCGCGTCCACTCGGTGCATCAGCGTTTCGAACAGCATCCGCCGCATCCAGAACCGAGCGTGCGGGTCGGCGCCCCACACCCACATGGGGGTGTCCGGGTCGGTGTCGGCGAACACCTGGCCCGCCACCTGTGCGCTGCCCGTCAACCAGGCCGGATAACCGTCGTCGCCCGCCGGCAGGTCGAGGACGGTGTCCCGGGTCAGGGGCCGTTCCTGGACCCGCAGGCGCAGCAGTCCCGAGAACGCGCGCTGCACGCTTCCGGTGTGCCGGATCAGATCGACGAGCGTCCATCCGGGGCAGCTCGGCACCGGTGCCGTGAGGTTCGCGCCCTCGACGGCCGCGACGAAGCGCTCGCTCTCCGCCAGCACAGCGCGACAGTGGATCGCGGGGGCGAGCCCGTGGGGCGCCGCATGACGCGGTCCGGCCCCGTCCCCGTCCCCGGCAGTGCCACCCCGGCTCCCGTTGCCGCTGCCGTCGCCGGTGTTGCCGTTGTTGCCGTTGTTGCCGTCCACGTGCCTGTCCATGTGGTCGCACCTTTCCGTTCGTGCTCTCGCGCGCTCGCGCCCTAGGCGCCAGTGTGCGCCGGGGCCCGGCCCGGAGTGGACGCGGGCCGACTCGGGTGTGGTGTGTACGTGCCCGGCACCGCGGTGTGTGCGTACGGCACCGGCGTATGTACGTGCGGCACCGCGGTGTGTGCATGGCTCTCGTGCGATGTGTGCTCGCAGCCCACTCGGCCAGCCGTGCCGTGTGTGCTCGCAGCCCACTCGGCCAGGCGTGCCGTGTGTGGGTGGCCGTGCGGTGTATTCAGGAGTGATGGATCTTCAGGCACTTCGCGCGGCCCGCCGCCGCTCCTTGGCGCCACGGCACGCACTCCTCGCGGTGCCGTTCGCGATGATCGCGCTCGTCACGGCAGGCGATCTGCTCGTACCGCCCGATGTGCACCTCGGGCCGTTCCTGGCCGCCGCCCCCGCCGTCACGGCGTCGTTCGCGGGGCCGCGGACCACCGGATTCATCGGCGCGGTCGCCGTCCTCGCGCAGGTGGTCGTGGCGATGGTGCGCGGCAGTGTCACCGATCTCAACCACACCTTCCAGATCATCACGCTGCTCCTCATCTCGGTGTTCGTGACCTTGTTCGCCCACCTGCGCGAGGTGCACGAGAAGCAGCTCGTGCAGTTGCGTTCGGTTGCCGAGGCCGCCCAGCAGGTCGTGCTGCGTCCCCTGCGCGAGCGGCTCGGGCCGTTGCGCGTCGCGAGCGTGTATCTGGCCGCCGCTGCGGATGCCCAGATCGGGGGCGATCTGTACGCCGCCGCCCGCACCTCCCACGGCAGCCGGCTGATCATCGGCGACGTACGGGGCAAGGGCCTTGAGGCGGTGGGGGACGCGGCTCTGGTGCTCGGTGCGTTCCGGGCGGCCGCGCATCAGGAGGCCGACCTTCCTGGGCTTGTCGACTATCTCGAACGTGCCGTCGCCCCGGACCTGGACCAGTCCCACCATTCCCCACAGCCCCATCGGACCACCACGTCCTTCCGCCCCGATGGCCGCCCCGGCTCCAGCCCCGGCTCCGGCACCCAGGTCGGCCCGGGGTCCGGCGCCGAAACGGAGGATGGCTTCGAGGCCGACGTCGACGTCGATGATCACAGCGAGGCGTTCATCACCGCCGCCCTCATCGACATCCCCGACCTCGGGCACATCGTCCAGCTGGTGAGCTGCGGCCATCCCGCGCCCCTGCTCCTGCGGGGCGGCCGGGTCATCCCCCTTGAGGTGGACCATCCGGCGCCGCCGCTCGGGCTCGCAGGTCTTGCCGAGTCCCAACTGGCCATGCAGAGCTACCCGTTCGGGCCCGGCGACATCCTGCTCCTCTACACCGACGGTGTACTCGAAGCGCGCGACGAGGCGGGCGGCTTCTACCCCCTGGCAGAACGCGCGGCGGCCTGGACCGGCACCGGCCCCGGCGCCCTGCTGAGCCACCTCCGCGACGACCTGCTCGCCCACACCCCGACGGGGACCCTGGGGGACGACGCGGCGATGGTGGCCATCGAGCGGCTCCCCGCGCCCACCCGACGGGGTGCGTCCGGCCCGTAGGGATTCGATGATGGAAGCAGGACCCCGCGAAGCGAGATGCATCCCCTGGGCAGCCCAGAGAGGGGAGCAGCACATGCGGCAGAGACCTGTAGGTGAGTGGCCCGCACCCGAAGGCGGGCGCTCGTCTGCCGACGGCATGCGGGCGGCGCCCGCAGGCACACAGCCGGCGCCCGAGAGTCCGGCGTCGGCCGCGGAAGGTGCCAGGGCGTGGTCGGGGCGCGAAGGTGCGCGGGCCTTCGCGGCGGTGGACGCGGCCACCGACTGGCTGGTCGGCTATCCGTTCGTGTTCCGGGCCCTTGCCGCTGTGAGCAGGACGGGCGGGTCGCTCCTCGACTTCGGCTGCGGACCCGGCACCGTTGCCGAGCATGCCGCCCGACGGCTCGGCATGCGGATCATCGGTGTGGACGCATCCCCCGAGATGCTCGCCCTGGCCCGCGAACGGGGCACGCCGGGCGCCGAGTACCACTTGGTCACCGGCGGCCGCGCCGACGGCCTGTCCGACGCCTGCGCGGACGCGGCCATGTGCAACCACGTCCTGGCCTCGCTGCCCGACGAGCGGACGGTTCTGGCCGTGTTCGGCGAGATCCACCGGCTGCTGCGGCCGGGCGCGCCGTTCGCCCTGCTCACCACGGACCCGGCGTGCAGCGGCGTCGAGTACGCCTCGCTACGGGTCGGCGAACCCGGTGTCGTCTACGGTCCCGGCCAGGCCCTGACCGTACGACTGCGCCGCACCGACGGCACCTGGCAGACCATGCCGAACCACGCCTGGCCCCCCGCCGCCATCTCCGTCCTGCTGGAACGTGCGGGTTTCGGCTCCATCGCGCAGCACCATCCGACACCCGACGAGGCAGACGGCGTGGCCGACCCGGACCATGTCCACAGCCGCGACTGGGCGGCGGAACGGCAGCGGCCACCCCTGGTGGTGACCGTCGCGCTCAGGGCCTGACGGGCTGCCGCGGGGGCTGCACTCTCCCGATACCGCCCCCCGCTCCCGACGGGCGATCGCTCAGAGGTTGCTGTCCAGGAACGCCTTCAGCGCTGGGCCGTCCATCGCGCCCGTGGCATCCGCCACCGCTTCGCCGCCCTTGATCAGGACCACGGAGGGCGCGGCCGTCACGCCGTAGCGCCGCACCGGACCCGGGCAACGCGTCATGTCGACCTTGACCGCGGTCAGGCGTCCCGCGTACTCCTCGGCGGCCTCGGCCACGACGACGTCCATCGCCTTGCAGTCCTTGACCGCCTTCGGCCAGGTCCCGCTGAAGTAGGCGAGCACCGGGCCGTCGGCCATGGCGAGGATGAAGTCGAACTCCCCGTCCTCCAGCGGTTGGTGGACCCTGCGGGCCATGGCGCTCCTTCGTGTTGCGTTCCGTGCTGCACCGAGTACGACGAGCAGCACGCCGGTCGGCACTGCGCCCCCATGATGACCCGGGCCGGCTCCCACGGCGAAAGGCGCGTTCCGCACACACCACATGAGTGCGTCAGCTGTGCCCGGTCAGCGGGGCCCCGGCAACCGCGATCCGGTCGACACATACATATCCGGTCGGCCGTGCGGCGAGGTGCCTGGCGCGGGGCACCGGTGGGCGGATACTGACGGCATTTCCGTACGCCCGCGCGTCCGAGGAGCCGGCCATGGTTCTGCCTCCCCCGCCCAGCGAGCCTCCGCCCGGAGTCCTCGGGCGCCGTTCGGCTCTCCTCGGCACGGCCGCCTGGTGTCTGGGCGCCGCGGCCTGTTCGGGCGGGGCGAAGTCGTCGCCCGCACCCTCCTCGTCGGGTGGCGGCTCGCGGGGCCCGTCAGCCGCCGCCTCACCCACGGGTTCGCCGTCCGCCTCCGGTTCGCCGTCCGCCTCCGGTTCGCCGTCCGGCCCTGCCGACACGCTGTCCAAGGCCGTGCCGTGGCGGCCGGGGCCGGGCGAGATCGAGCCCGCCGCCAAGCTCGCCGCCGTGCGCCTGGTCGAGGCGCTGGGGACGTGGTCGGCCGGGCAGAGTGGTCGGGAAGCGGCCGCGGCGCGTCTCGTCGCACTGGGTGTCTCCGAGTCGCTCGCGGTGCAACTCTCCGACGCATCAGGGTCGTTGGCGCCATCGGCGGACGCGGCGGTGGTGCGGGTGATCGACGCCCAGTACGGCGGGATCATGTCCGACACCGCGAGCGTACTGGTCGTCTGCGACCAGCCCACCCTGGCCGGCTCGGCCGTGCACCACGGGGGCACGACCGTCGACGTGCGGCTCAGCCGCGACTCCGGCGGCTGGGCCGTCACCGCCCTGCACCCGGCGGCACCCGGCCCCGCCAAGGCGCTGGGCCCGGCGGCGCGGGATGTGCTCGCCCAGTCCCGGATCGAGCTGCCACCCGCCTCCGTGGCCGACATCCGCAGCGGCGCCGTGCACGACAGCGTGCTGCGCGCGATGCTCCGACTCGCGGGCTCCTACCGGCTTTCGGTGAGTGTCGTACGCTCCGGCCATCCGCTGGACGTGTTCGGCACGGATCGGCCCAGCGACCATCCCCTGGGCCGCGCCTTCGACGTGTGGCGCATCGACGGACGGCCGGTCGTGGACCCGTCCACCTCCCGCAGTCTCATCACCGGGTTCATGCGGGCCGGGGCGGCGGCCGGTTCGTACAACGTCGGCGGCCCGGTGCAGTTGGCGGGCGGCGCCACGGCGAACCAGTTCTTCTCCGACGACACCCACCACGATCACGTGCATGTGGGCTTCTCCTCCTGACCCCGCACCAGCGCCCGACCCACACTGCGGCAGCCATGTCATGTGCCCGAAGTCCACGTGGCCACGGTGGCGGCGGCATGGCTGACCGGGACGGTGTGGGTGACCGGGACGGTGTGGGTGACCCACGTGGCTTCCGTACGGAGATGGAGGAGGAAGGAGGTCGGTTCCGCCAAGTAGTTGGGGACCTCGCCCCGCAGGGCCAGACCGCTCTGGAGGTGGGTGCTGGGGGCGACCGCCAGAGTGCTGCCCGCGAAGGCCGTGGTGACCGGACGGTGGACATGGCCGGCCAGGACTCGAACGACGTGGGGGTGTCGGCCGACCACTTCGGCCAGGCCGTCCCCGTCCACCATCCGCATGCCGTCCAGGAATCCGATCCCCACCGGGACGGGCGGATGATGCACACAGACGAAGACCGGCATGCCGGTGCTGCGCTCAAGTACCCCGTCGAGCCACCTCAGTTGGCGCTCACCCAGGCGGCCTCCGGGAGAGCCCGCGACCGTGGAGTCGAGGACGACGACGGTGAAGGCGGGATGGTCCACCACGTAGTGCGTGTCGCACGCACCGCCCAGGTGGACGGTCCCGCCGAAGGCCTCGCGCAGGCGCTCGGGGTCGTCGTGGTTGCCGGCCACGAGATGCAGCGGCAGGGGAAACCCGCTGATGACGTCCCGCAGGACCGCGTACTCCTCGGCACGGCCCCGGTCGGTCAGGTCCCCCGTGATCACGACGGCGTCGGGTCGTGGACCCAGGGCGAGGGCCCGGCCGAGCGCACGGGCCAGTGCCTCGGCCGGCGCGCCGGACAGCGGGCCGGACGTGAGGTGCGGGTCACTGAGGTGGGCGATGGCCAGGGTCATCCCCTTACGCTGCCCCAACCCGCCGGCGCCGGAACCGGTCACGCCGAGGGCGAAAGCCGCGCCCTGCGTCGTGCCCGTCCGGTCCGGTCCGGTCCGGGCGAGTCCCGGCAGTTCCTGGCCGGTCGGGCCGGTCGGGAACTGCCCGGACCCGGTCGGGCCGCGGCGTTCAGCGGGAGGCGAAGATCGACCGCACGTGCCTGCCGTTGACCAGTGCCACCACGGCCAGCAGAAGCAGCCCGCAGACGGCTTGTTCGGCCTTCATCCAGGCGGGGAAGGTGCCCGGCAGAGCGATGATGGCCGCGATCGCCACGACCATGACGGCAGAGATGATCCTGAGCCTGCGATACGCCGAGCGTGATCCGCGGGCCGTGCGAACGGCGCACAGGAACGTCACGAGCGCACTGACGACCACGATGGTTCCCCGTGTCCACACGGCGGAGTTCACTTCCGCCGAGTCGTCGCGGAGGAGGGCGATGGCCGCCAGCGTGAGCACGCTGATGCCGAGGTAGGCCCCGGCGAGCGCCTTCGCACCGCGGAAGGCCACCAGGCTGCGGGGGTGGTTCAGCCGCTCCGCGGATATCGCCTCGGGGGCGGGGGCGGAGTTCGAGCTGCGGCCGGGGCGCGAGCTGCGGGCGGCGTTCATGACGGTCCTCTTCTCCTGACGGGGTTCTCGTGGCCCGACCGCACCTGTTGCGGCCATGTCCAGAGTCGACCCCGCGGGCCGCCCATTCATCGCCCGCACGGACGAAGCCCACGTGGCCCGGGGTCAGGGCCCGCTGCGGGGCGTCCCGTAAGGGAGCGCGGCGGAGCCGGGTGCGGCCCGGAGAGGTCGCCTTCTCGGCTCGACGCCCACGCGCGTCAGGAATGCAAGAGGCAGGGAGGCAGGGGGCGGGGAGGCAGGGGGCGGGGAGGCAGGGGGCGGGGAGGCAGGGGGCGGGGAGGCAGGGGAGGCAGGGAGTCAGGCCATCGCGACGGTGAGCAGGAACGCCGAGTCCTCCAATGCCTCCACCGTGTGGGATGTGGCCGGCACCGCCAACAGGTCGCCGTTCCGGCCCTCCCAGGTGTCCGCCCCGGCGACGAGTCGGATCCGGCCCGACCAGACCAGCAACGTGGCCTCGCCCCCGTGGCCGTGCTCGCCGAGCGTGCTCCCCTCGGTCAGGGCCATGACCGTCTGGCGCAGCACGCGTTCGTGTCCGCCGATCACGGTGGACGCGCTGCGCCCGGCCCCGGCGTCCCGGGCGGCCTTCAGCTGAGCACGGGCAATCGCTTCCAGGGAGAACTTCTCCATGCCTTGCTCCCACTTCCTTGTACGGGGGTGCCGGGTTGCCCCAGTACGGAGGGAGCCCGGCCCAGCGCCACGGGCGGCACCAGGGCGACCCTCGCAGAAGCCCGGCCGGGCGGCACGCCGGGACGCGCCGGAAGGCGTGCGATCATCGACCCTCGCGACGGATCGGGGAGGACCGGATGCTGCTCACCTTGACCGGCGGCGCGGGGGCCGGCAAGACGACCCTGGCCATGGCCCTGGCGGCCGACGCGCCCCGGAGGCCCGTGCGGGTCCTGCACGGCGACGACTACTACTTCCGCACCCCCGAGCGGGGCGTGTGGACCCCCGACGAGACGGGGACCCCGCGCCTGGACGCGGGCGACCCGCGCTCGCTGGACACCGAACGCCTCACTCGGGACACCGACGCTGCCCTGGATGCCGCGCCACACGTCATCGTCGACGGCATGTTTGCCCACCACACAGCCCCGCGGACGCCGCACCTCCGCTTCGACGTGTTCGTCGATCTGCCGGCCGATCTGCGCCTGGCCCGCAAGATCCGGCGCAAGTGTCTGAGCGAGGGATTCCCGCTCGATGTGCTCCTGCGGAACTATGTGGACCATCGCCGGGAAGCGCACGACCGGCACGTCGAGCCGGCGCGATATGTGTGCGACCTGGTCGTCGACGGCACGCTGGCACCCCATGTCCTGGCCCGGCAAGTGTGGGCGGCCGCCACCGACTAGGCCGACTAGGCCGTCCGGATCTCGATGGCG
This sequence comes from Streptomyces xanthochromogenes, assembly GCF_014650455.1. Taxonomy (GTDB): domain Bacteria; phylum Actinomycetota; class Actinomycetes; order Streptomycetales; family Streptomycetaceae; genus Streptomyces; species Streptomyces xanthochromogenes. The sequence goes on from NZ_BMUZ01000011.1 coordinate 154,804, forward strand.
AGCACGCGTCGGGAACGGGGAGCAGTTCCGGTCAGGAGATCGGGCGGTCAGGAGGTAGGGACCCCCAGCCCCCGCACCAGCGTCGACGCGGTGCTCGCGATCACCGCGTTGTCCGCGGGGGCCTGCGCGACCGCATGGTTGGTGTAGACCGCGATGATGACGGGGTGGCCCGACTTCGGCCACGCCACGGCGATGTCGTTCGCGGAGCCGTACGCGTCGGTCGTGCCGGTCTTGTCGCCGACGGTCCAGTCCTTGGGCAGCCCGGCCCGGATGCGCTCGCCTCCCGTGACGGTCGCGCGCAGCCACGTGTTCAAGGTGTCCCGGTCGGCCGGCGCCAGGCCACAGCCCAGGGAGGTCTTGGCCAGGTCGCGCCCCATGGACGCAGGGGCCGTGGTGTCGCGGTGCTCCCCGGGCTGCCAGTCGTTCAGCTCGGGCTCCCAGCGGTCCAGACGTGAGACGGGGTCGCCGAGCGACCGGTAGTAGCGGGTCATGCCCTGAGGTCCACCGATCTGGTGGAGCACCATGTTGCCCGCGGTGTTGTCGCTCTGGGTGATGGCCGCCCGGCACAGCTCGGCGACGGTCATCCCCTTGCCGCCCTGCCCCTTGGTGACCGGCGAGTTGGCGACCTCGTCGCTCGCCTTCCAGTGGACGACCTTGTCAAGGAGCCCCGGCTCGACGTGCCGCGCCCTGTCGAGCACGGCCGCGCATGCCATCGCCTTGAAGGTGGACAGCGAGGGGAAGCTTTCGTTGCCGCGGTAGCTGACGGTCCGTCCGGTCACGGTGTCGAGGGCGTACGCGCCGATCCGTACGTCGTGGGCGGCTTCCAGCTGCCGCAGTGCGTCGGACACGTCATGGGTGCCGACCCCATGGCCCGATGACGGCCCCGAGGGGGCGGCGGCGGTGGTGCGGTTCCCGGCTTCGGCCGCCTGTGCGGTGGAGGCGGTCCCGGTGCTCAGCACCGCGAGGGCGAGCAGCGCGGCGGGCCACTTCGCAGGGGAGCGGCGCAGGGCGGCAAGGCGTGTCGTGTTGTCTCGCATGCCCCCAGAAGAACAGGCGTGCCCCCTCGACGTCCAAGAGGCGTCCCCGGAACGGGGCCATAGCGAACTGCCTATGACACCTGTTGGGAGGGACACGCACGCAGCACGGCGGATCACGAACCGGGCCACCGCAAGAGTGCCGAACATGCCGCCGCCGCACCGGAATTGGCCAATGACCACTCGAATACATCAACGTTCCGTTGGATTCACCGACAAGTCCGCGAATGTTCACCTGGCGGCCTCCTAGAGTCTGGGCTCTCTTCCCGTACGCACACCTATGCGCGCGTACGCCTACCGGGAGCGGAGCCATGGATTCGTTACGTCATCTCGCCGCCCATCTGGGGCTCGACCTCATCGCCATCTGCCTGCTCACGTTCGCGATCTACTACCCGCGCCACCGGCGGCGCGATCTCGTGCCGGCGTATCTCGCCCTGAACGTCGCCCTGTTCACCATCGTCGCGGCCCTCACCGAGGTGGGCGGACGCGGCGGGACGGCGCTCGGCTTCGGCCTGTTCGGAGTCCTGTCGATCATCCGGCTGCGCTCCGACGCCGTACAACACGAGGAAGTGGCCTACTACTTCACCACCCTGGTGCTGGGTCTCATCTGCGGCCTGCCCCACCTCCGGTTCGCCCTGGCCGCGGCTCTCAGCGCCGTCCTGCTCCTGGTCGTGTACGCCGCCGACCACCCGCGCCTCTTCGCCCGTGCCCGCCGCGCCGTCATCACCCTCGACACCGTCCACACCAACCCGACGGCCCTGCGCGCCGACCTCACGCGGCGCATGGGCGAGCCGCTGCACTGGACGGTCATGGAGATCGACTTCGTACGGGATCTGATGGTCGTCGATGTCCGCTACCGCGAACCCGTGGCCGCCGCCTCCGTGTCCCCACACATCCACCCCCACACAGCCACATCCCCGTCCCCGTCTCCGTCCGTGTCTCCGTCCGTGTCCGTGGCACCGGGGCACGTCGACGTGCCGCGTCCGGCCGCGCCCGCCCTGGACACCGCATGAGCCTCACCCGGGCCACGGCCTCCGCCCCCGCCCCCGCCCCCGCCCCCGCCCGGATCGTGGCCTCCGCCCCGGCCCCCGATGCCCTGCGGGCGGTCGACGAGGCGGCGTGGGGGGCCGACCCCATCTCGCTGGCCGAGCTCAACGCACGGTCCTCGCTGCTCACCCGTTTCGACCGCAGCTACCTGGTGCCCGTCCCCACGTTCCTCCGGGTGGTCGGCCGCCTCACCGAGGCCGACCGGGCGGGCGGCCCCTTCCAGGCCCTGGCCATCAACGGCCGCCGCGCCTTCCGCTACCACTCGGTGTACTACGACACCCCGGACCTTCGCTCCTTCCACGACCACCGGCAGGGGCGACGCCTGCGGTTCAAGGTCCGCGAGCGTGTCTACGAGGACAGCGGGGAGCGGCAGTTCGAGATCAAGCTCAAGGGCGCTCGGGGCGACACCGTCAAACACCGCCGCGCCCTCATCGGCACCGACAGCGCACTCGGCGCCGCGCAGCAGGCGTTCCTCGCCGACACACTCCGCCGCGCCTACGCGATGGAGGCGCCGGGCGTGCTCGGGCCCTCCCTTTCCACCGACTACCTCCGGATCACACTCGTGGCGGACGGGCAGCGCATCACGTGCGATGCCGGGCTGGTGTGCGTCGATCTGAGCAATGACCGTGCGGTGCGCGCCGACGGCGGTCTCGTGCTCGTCGAGACGAAGTCCGCCGCGCACCTCACGGAGGCGGACCGGCTGCTGCACGCCCATCGGGTGCGGCCCGCCGTGTTCACCAAGTACTGCGGGGCGCTCGCCGTGCTGCGTCCCACGCTGCCCGGCAACCGGTGGCGGCGGGCCGCACACCAGGCGTTCGGGCGGGTGGCGCACTGACCGGTCACGGGTCGCCCGGCGCCGCGCCGGGCGACTTCGCGCTCTACTGCACACCCTTGGAGCCCCCGTATGGTGGGCCGTCACATATGTCCGGGCGGAGAGGAATTGATGGTGCGCAGGACCAGGAACATCCGACATGCGGCCGTGCTCGCGGCCACGGTGCTGCTGTCCGCCGGACTGACTCCTGCGGCGTTCGCGGCGGGGGCCCCGTCGACGCCCGGGCCGGACGCCGCGGAGCTGAGCGGCTTCTGGACCGCGGCCCGTATGACGGCGGCACGACCCGGCGACACGGGGCCGGGCGGCACAGGCCCCGGTGACACGGGTCAGGACGAATCCATGGCGGCGCGCACCACGGAGCCGACCGTGGACGGCCCCAGGCCGGGCGAGGTGATCCCGCCGAGCAAGAGCTTCGACGGCATCCCGCAGGCGGGCACCTTCTTCTGGACGGACGCCTCCGGTACGGGGCGCACGTGCAGCGGTTCCGTGGTGCGCAGCCCCGGCCGCAACCTGGTGCTCAGCGCCGGGCACTGTCTGATGGGGTACTCGGGCAGCTCCCCCAAGCGTCATCTCGCCTTCGTGCCGCAGTACCACGACGGGCTCACGCCCTTCGGCATCTTCCCCGTCCAGGACAACGGGGTCTACGTCTCGCAGCAGTACTACGACAAGGGCGAACACGCGGGCGCCGCCTACGACTTCGGGTTCGCGGTCACCGAGGCCAACCAGGACGGGCAACGCCTTGAGGACGCGGCCGGCGGGGTCGAGCTCCTCACCGGCTCCGGTTATTCCCACGCCCCCGTACGGATGATCGGCTACCCCGGTGGCGCACAGAAGCCGCTGGAGTGTCTGAGCAAGACCACCAAGTGGGCCAGCGACGACTCGGCCGACCCGGGCACCTTCGAGCGCATCGCCTGCGCCGGTTTCGTGGGCGGCACGAGCGGCGGACCCATGCTGGTGGCGCGGCCGGGCGGCTGGGGCGTGATCGGGGTCATCGGCGGCTATCACACCGGCGGCAACACCCCACAGGTCTCCTACAGCGCGTACTTCGGCCCCGCCACCCAGGCCCTGTACAAGGCCGCCACCACCGGCGCGCCTCCGGCCGGCCCCGCTTCCTGACCGACGCCGCCCGATCGACGCGTCGTGCCCCACGCCTCGAACAGCCCGGCCGACGCTTCAGGAATTGCGCAATCGTGGAACCGTAGCCGCGTTCCGGACGTTCTAACCGGACGACGGAACCGGCACAACCACGGAGGAACGACATGGGCGTGAGTCTCGGCAAGGGCGGCAATGTCTCGCTGAGCAAGGAAGCCCCCGGCCTGACGGCCGTCACGGTGGGCCTGGGCTGGGACGTGCGGACGACCACCGGCACCGATCACGACCTCGATGCCAGCGCGCTGCTGTGCAACGAGAGCGGCAAGGTGCTCTCCGACAGCCACTTCGTCTTCTACAACAACCTGACCAGCCCCGACGGTTCGGTGCAGCACACCGGCGACAACCTCACCGGCGAGGGCGAGGGCGACGACGAGACCATCAACATCGACCTCAGCGCCGTCCCCGCCCCCGTCGCGAAGATCGTCTTCCCGGTCTCCATCCACGACGCCCAGGCGCGCGGCCAGAACTTCGGCCAGGTGCGCAACGCCTACATCCGCGTGATCAACCAGTCGGGCGGCTCCGAGCTGGCCCGCTACGACCTCAGCGAGGACGCCTCGACGGAGACGGCGATGGTCTTCGGGGAGCTCTACCGGCACGGCGCCGAGTGGAAGTTCCGCGCCGTCGGCCAGGGGTACGCGTCCGGGCTCGCCGGTATCGCCTCCGATTACGGGGTCAACGTCTGACGCCGACGGCCACCCCGTGTGGCCGGTCCATGTGTGGGATTGCGACACAGCGCCCCCCACACGGCCCGTCAGGGCGTCAGCACGCCTTGACGTGCCAGGCCGGCGCGAAGTTGTAGCTGCCGTTGTACCAATTGTTGGTGGGGTCGGTGTCGACCAGAGTGTTGTAGTTGCGGTCCTGGATCAGCGCGTGCGCACCGCCGGTGTTGTCGTTGATCCAGGAACCCACGCCGTTCCAGTTGTTGAGGTTGTACTCGGCGCAGTGGTACATCCGGAACATGGTTCCGGTGTAGTCCGTGCCCGTGTAGATACAGAAGTAGCCGGGTGTACAGCCCTCATTGGGGCTGACCCCCGCGACTCCGGTCACCGTGGCACCGTTGTTGTCGTGCGGGCCGGCGAAAGCGACGCCGGAGGCGGCGGCCACGAACGAGAGCGCCAGGGCACTGACGCCGAGTACGGCCTTGGTTGCCTTGCGAATTGCCATGGTGATTCCCCTGGGGATGTGTGGGGCCGGTCCGGTACAGGCCCTCGTGCCGCGTTCGGAACGTGCCGTGCACACGGAGGCCCAATTCGCGCGGCACAGCGCACAGTTGGCACATTCGACCGGCTTGTCGAACCGGCGGCACAGCCACCCGGCAGCCCCCGTCGCCCCGGTCCACGACGCAAAGACCCTCGCACGGACACCGATCGTCGACGAGGGGTAATTCGGCTGTCGCGATAACGCCGCAGGCTGCCCCTCTCCCGTGCCGGGAGATTCCTCCCGCGTTCCGCGAGGCGACCGGCCCCGTGCGCGCCGTGCGATTCCCGCGCGGCCCGGCGGGCGAAACGGCCATGCCCGACGGGTCCGTCCCGACACGGTCGGCGCGATGCGATCGCGTGCCGCTCTCGCGCCCCACCACGGTTCCACGCCGCACCACCGTGTTCGACGCCCTGCCCCGCCTTTTCCGATGATCACGGTTGTGCAGCGGGCGGGTGAAGGGGAAGACGGCCGCCTCGACCGGCTCCCGGATCCCCGCTACGAAGGGGGCGCGGACTCCCCTGCTGTTTACCCGCCGTCCCGCTCCCCGACCTGGAGGCGCCCCGCCGTGCAGTGGTTCTCGTCATCGGCGTACTGGTTCGGCCGACTGGTCTTCCAACGCTCGCTCGCGGCCGTCTATCTGGTGGCGTTCCTCGCGGCGGCCCTGCAGTTCCGGGCGCTCATCGGGGAGCGCGGGATGCTTCCCGTATCCGCCTTCGTGCGGCGCGTGCCGTTCCGCAGTGCGCCCAGCCTGTTCCAACTCCGTTACTCCGACCGGCTGTTCGCGCTGTGTGCGTGGTCGGGCGCGGCGCTGGCCGGGGCCGTGGTGGCGGGAGCGGCCGATGCGCTGCCGCTCGGGGCGGCGATGCTGTGCTGGGCCGTGCTGTGGGCGCTGTACCTGTCCATCGTCAACGTCGGCCAGACCTGGTACGGCTTCGGCTGGGAGTCACTGCTCCTGGAGGCCGGGTTCCTCGCCATCTTCCTGGGGAACGACGACATCGCCCCGCCGGTGATCCTGATGTGGCTGCTGCGGTGGGTGTTGTTCCGGGTGGAGTTCGGCGCCGGACTCATCAAGCTGCGCGGTGATCCGTGCTGGCGCGATCTGACGTGCCTGTACTACCACCACGAGACCCAGCCGATGCCCGGCCCGCTCAGCTGGTTCTTCCACCATCTGCCGAAGCCGCTGCACCGGGTGGAGGTGGCGGCCAACCACGTCGTCCAACTCGTGGTGCCCATCGCCCTGTTCACCCCGCAGCCGGTGGCGAGCATCGCCGCCTGCCTGATCATCTTCACCCAGTTGTGGCTGGTGCTCTCCGGGAACTTCGCCTGGCTCAACTGGCTTACCGTCGTCCTCGCCACCTCCGCGCTCGACGGCTCCCCCCTCGCGTCCCCGCCCTCCCTCCCCCGTCCGCCCCTCTGGTACGAGATCGTGGCCGCCCTGGTGGCCGTGCTCGTCCTGGCGCTCAGCTATCGTCCGGCACGCAATCTGCTGTCGCGCCGCCAGCGGATGAACACCACGTACGAGCCGCTCCACCTGGTGAATTCGTACGGGGCCTTCGGAAGCATCACGCGTATTCGGCACGAGGTCGTCATCGAGGGAACGGCGGACGAGTCGGTCACGGACCGTACGGTCTGGCGGGAATACGAATTCCATGGAAAGCCCGGCGATGTACGGCGGATGCCCCGCCAATTCGCCCCGTACCATCTGCGGCTCGACTGGCTGCTCTGGTTCTTGGCGCTCTCACCGGCCTACGGGCACTCCTGGTTCAGCGCGTTCGTGGAACGCCTGTTGGTCAACGACCCCGATACGCTCCGCCTGTTGCGGCACAACCCCTTTCCCGACGCCCCGCCGGTCTTCGTCCGCGCCCGCGTATGGCGCTATCGCTTCACGACGTGGCAGGAACTCCGTACGACCGGGGCGTGGTGGCACCGCGAGGCGCCGCGCGAATTCCTGCCCCCGACGACGCTTCGCTGACCCCGGCTGACGGCATCGCACGGCCGCCGGGACCGTACGGCCGCCAGGGCCAGCGGGTAACGGGTCAGCTGATGACCTGGTCGCCGTCGGGCACGTCCTGGACGGTCACCAGCGGACGCGCGAGACCGAGGCCGTCGGCCACCGCTCGGGCGATGCCTTCGCCGTCGCGGCCCGTCGGGACCGGCACCGGCTCCGTGTCGCCGTAGCTCTCGATCGCCCGGGTGAAGTAGCTCGGGTGCCAGGCGCCGACCGCGCCCCTCACCTCGACGGCGGAGACCGGCCGACCGTCGATGCGGGCCTTCAGGGCGGGCAGGATCGCGTCGGAACGCAGTTCGCCCGGCACCTGGAACAGGCTGGCGTGCGCCCCTACCAGGCCGCCGTCGCGCAGGCGGACCGTGATCGTGAGGCAGCTGGTCACGCTCGGGTAGGTGAGCACACCGCCCGGCGCGACCTCCTTCACCTGCCCCTCGGTGACGGTGGCTTCCAGCGGGGCGGGGACCGTGTGTGCGACCGCCCCGGCCCCCGCCCGCGCTCCGGCCTCCACGGCGGGGGCATCCGTCGCCGTCCCCGGCGTGTGCGCCTGCGCCGAGCCGGCCCCGATCTGTAGGGCGAGCAGCGCCACCGGAAGTACCAGGGCGGCGCCGGCCCCCCTGGCCCTGTGCGCCGTGGACCGTGCGACGGCGGAAGGGGGAACGGGGGCGGTCGGTCGGGACTGCGGGCGGAACACGGGAACTCCTGGATGGATCGAGCGGGGCCGACGGCACGGATGTGTGCGCCGGCCCCATGGTCGGCCGACCACTGTACGCAGCGCACACGTGGCCGGGCCCCATGCGCTGCGCTTCCTTCCCCGGACCTACCTCTTCATCGGCTCGATCATCGCGGCCAGCACCGCGTGCAGGTCCTCTCCGGGCGCCGGGCGCAGGGCCGGCGCGAGGCGGTCCGCGCGGTAGTGCCAACGGTGGTCGAGGTCACGGTGGACCTCGTCGTCGAACGTGACGGCACTGTCGCTGCCGAGCAGCGTCGTCAGTTCGGCGGTCAGGTCGGACCAGGCCACGTGCCCGCTCACCGCGTTGGCCACGCCGTGCACGGGGGCGTCGAGGCAGCAGACCACCGCGCGGGCCAGAGCGGCCGCGTGCACCCAGGGCGCTCCGTACCAGTCGTGTCCGCCGGCGCCGGGCGCGGGCAGGCCGATGGGGTGTCCGGCGAGCGCGGCCTGGTAGAGCAACCCCGTTGCTCCCCAGCGCAGTTGGTCGCGCAGCCGGTCGTGCGCGCCCCACACGATGGGCGAGCGCACGGCGCTCGCGCCGCCCCGGCCCTCGGTGCCCGCCGCGCTCAGCAGAAGCCGCTCGCAGTCCAGCTTGGCCTGGCCGTACGAGCTCAGCGGGGCCTGCGGGGCCGACTCCTCGGCGACTCGGGCGGACTTCGGCCGCCCGTAGGCGTCCACACTGCTCACGAAGACGAAGGGGCCGCCGCGCCAGGCGCCGACCATGGCCTCCATGGCGGCCACGTCCACCTCGGGGCGGGTGAAGGTGCACGCCGCGTGGACGACGGCGTCCGCGCCGTCGACGGCGGCCCGCAGACTGTCCAGGTCGCCGAGGTCGCCCTCGATCACCTCGACGCCGTCGCCACCGACCAGATGCGCCGACTCGGGACGGGCCAGCGCGAGCACCGGCCTTCCGCGGGCGGCCAGTTCGCGCAGCACGAACGCGCCGACGCCACCCGTGCCGCCGGTCACCAGGACCGTACCCTCGCGCGCTCGGCGCTTTCGCGGAGCGGCGGACGGGGCCGACGCGGAGGCGGCGACCGCCGCTGTCCGCTCCGCCGCGCGCGCGTCGAGCAGTTCCGCGACGGCCCGTGGCGTACGGGTCTGCATGATGTCGAGGCCGACCAGGGGCAGGGTCAGCGCGGCCCGCAGGCGTTCGGCGAGCTGGACGGCGGCCAGCGAGTGGCCGCCGAGCGCGAAGAAGTCGTCGTCCGGGCGCGGGCGTTGGCCGAGAAGCCCCGTGAACGCCTCCGTCACCGCTTCGAGGTGGGGGCTCCTGGGGGCTGCCGGAACGGGGCCCGAGGGCAGCCGCGCGGGGTCCACCGATCCGTCGGCCGTGCGCGGCATCGAGTCGAGCAACATGACGGCCGCGGGCACGAGTTCACGCCCGAGGACGCCTCGCAGGTGGGTACGGAGCTGGACGGGTGAGGGTCCCCCGGTGCGGCGCAGTACGGCGTAGGCGAGCAGAGGGCCGCCCGCCGGGTCCGGTACGTGTGCCTCGGCGACCTCGGGGTGCGCCAGGAGGCGGGCCTCGGCGGGGTGCCGGTCATCGGCCTCCGGCGCGGCGAGTTCGCCCGGCAGCGCGGACAGCCGCAGTTCGGGGTCGGCGGCCACGGCGGTCAGCAGTTCGGCGAAGGACTCGGCGAGGGCCCGGCCCGTCTCCTCGTCGAGTGCGGCCCGGCCGTACTGGACCAGACTCGCGGGTGCGTCCGTGTCGAACAGACCGAGGGTCAGGTCGAACTTGGCTTCCCCGACGCCCACTTCGACGAACCGCGACTCAAGTCCGGTGAGCCGAAGGGCGGTCTGGTCGCCGACCACGTCCGAGGTGACGCGGACGAGGGCGGTGCCGTCATCCGCTCGGGCCGTTGCTCCGAGCCGCTCCAGGATCAGGTCGAACGGCACCTCGCGATGCTGCTGCGCTTCGAGCAGCGCGTCACGTACGCGCTCGACGAGGGTCGCGAAGGCGGGGTCGCCGGACAGGTCGACGCGCACCGGAAGGGTGTTGACGCACAGGCCCACCAGGCCGCGCATCGCCGGGCCCTCGCGGTGGGTGGCGGCGCAGCCGATGACGAGGTCGAGCTCGCCGGTGAGGCGGTGCAGCGCGGCGAACGCGGCGGCCAGGCCCACGGTGAACACCGTGGCCCGGCGCCGGCGGCCGAGCTCGCGCAGCGCGGGCAGGACGTCCTCGCCGAGTGCGGTGGAGCGGGTCGCGGCCGGGTGTTCGGCCACATCGGCGGGCACGACGGCCGGCCGGGGAAGGCGCGGTGCGGTGGCGCCGGTGAGACGCCTGGTCCAGTGGCCGAGACCGTCTTCGAGCCGGGCCGCGTCCGCGTGTTCACGGCGCGCGAAGTCCGCGTACTGCGGCGGTTCGGGCAGCGTGTGCGCGCGTCCGTCCACGGCGGCCTCGTACAGTGCCGCCAGCTCGTCGGCCACGGTCTCCAACGAACCGCCGTCGATGGCAATGTGATGGAACGTCAGTAGCACGGTGTGGTCCTGCGGCCCGTGGCGCAGGACGAGGGCGCGCGGGACGGTGCCGCCGGCCAGGTCGAAGGGGCGGCGGGCCTCCTCGGTCAGGAGGCGGGCACCGTCGTCCGGGACGTCGACCACGGGGACCGCGATCGACTCGGGCGCGGGCAGCGCCTCCTGGTAGGGCTCGTCGCCGTCGCGGCCGTAGCGGGTGCGCAGGATTTCGTGGCGGCGTACCAGTTCGGTCAGTGCGGCGCTCAGGGCGTCCGGGGCGAAGGGCCCGGTCAGCCGGGTCGCGAACGGCACGCTGTACTGGGCGCTGCTCCCGCCGAGCCGCTCCATCAGCCACATGCGGCGCTGGGCGTGGGTGAGCGGGGCCGGTCCGGCGGCTCGGGCCCGGGCCGGCGCCGGGGTGGCGGGACGGTCCGCGGCGCGGGCGCGGGCTCTGCGCAGCAGCTCCTGCTGCAGGGCGGCGGGGGTGTCAGTGGCGGCCATCGGTGTCCTCGGGCGCGTCGGGGTGCAGATCGGTGTGGGCGGCGAGCAGGGCGCGCTCGACCAGGTCGGCGTGTCCGGCGACCGTGGGGGCGGCGAAGAAGTCGGCGAGCGACAGCTCCACGCCGAGGTCCTCGCGCAGGTCCTCGGCCACGACGAGGGCCAGCAGGGAGTGTCCGCCGAGTTCGAGGAAGTCGGCGTCGGGCCGGGTCACTTCGCACCCGAGCGAGCGTCCCCACACCTCGGCGACGGCCTGCTGGAGCGGGGTGAGCGGTTCGGCTTCGCCGATGGTGTCGACGGCGGTGGCGAGGTCGGCGAGGGCCTTGCGGTCGACCTTGCCGGAGGTGGTGAGCGGAAGTCGCTCCACGAAGGTCAGTTCGTCCGGGACCAGGTGCGCGGGCAGGAGAGCGGTGAGGCGGGCGAGGAGCGCCTCGGAGCGGGGCACCGGCCCCGGGCCGGCCACCACGAAGGCGGCGAGCCGGGCGTCGTCGGGGCTGGGGCGGCGTACGGTGACGGCCGCGTCGTCCACCTCCGGCTGCTCGCGCAGGACGTGCTCGATCTCGCCGGGTTCGATGCGGAAGCCGCGCACCTTGACCTGGTCGTCGGTGCGGCCGTGGAAGTCGAGGATGCCGTCCGGGCGGGCGGAGACGAGGTCTCCGGTGCGGTAGAGGCGGCCGAGCGCGGGGTGGTCGACGAAGCGTTCGGCGGTCAACTCGGGCCGCCGGGTGTATCCGTGGGCAAGGCGGCTGCCGCCGATCCACAGTTCGCCGCGTGCGCCGTCGTCGACGGGCAGGTCGGCCTCGTCGAGGATGTGGGCGGTGGCGCCGGCCACGGGGCGGCCGATGGGTACGGGCCCGTCGCAGTCGGCGTCGGTGACGCGGTGGGCGGTGGCGAAGGTGGTGGTCTCGGTGGGGCCGTAGCCGTTGACGAGCTCGACCCAGGGGAAGGCCCGCAGCACGGCGCGGGCGTGCTGCGCGGCCATTGCCTCACCGCCGACGACCACCGTGCGGAGCAGCGAGAAGACGCGGGAGCGGCGGGCCGCGAGCTGGTGGAAGAGGGCGGTGGTGAAGAACGCGACGGTGACACCGTGCCGCTCCACGTCCTTGGCGAGATCCTCGAAGGAGGGCCGCTCGGTGGTGCACACCACGACGGCGGCGCCGTTGGCGAGCGCCGACCACACCTCGAAGGTGGAGCCGTCGAACGTCGCCGGGGAGTGCAGGAGCACCCGGTCGCGCGCGGTGACGGTGACGTAGTCCGGGGCGGTGACGAGTTCGGCGACGGCGCCGTGCGGGGTGGCGACGCCCTTGGGGCGGCCGGTGGAGCCGGAGGTGAACATGACGAACGCGATGGCGTCGGGGCCGGGCCCTTCGCCGGTCGTCTCCGGGCCGGGCAGTCGCTCGTCGTCGGGCAGGGCGAGGACGGCTCCGGCCGGCGCGGCCGCTTCGAGCAGCTTGCTGTCGCCGACGGTGAGGGTGGCACCGGAGTCTTCGAGCATGGCAGCCGTGCGCGGCCGGGGGTGCGCCGGGTCGAGGGGCACGACGGCGGCGCCGGCCCACCACAGGGCGAGCTGGGCGACGACGGTCCCGGCCGAACGCGGCATGAGCAGCGCCACCGGGTCGCCGGGCCGTACGCCCTGGTCGTGCAGGTAGGAGGCGAGCCGGCGGGCGCGCGAGACGAGCTGCGTGTACGTCAGAGTGGTGTCGCCGTCCGCCACGGCCAGGGCGTTCGGGGTGTGCTCGGCGTGCCGCGCCACCAGGGCGGGCAGGCCGGTCTGTGGCACGGTCACGGTCGATTCCTTCCGGTCGTCGAGCAGGGGCCGCGGGGTCCTCACGTCAGGACCCCGATGTGCGCGCGGCGGTGCGGCGCTTGTCGAGGACGGCCGCGATGGCGCGCAGGTCGGGCTGGCGCAGCAACTCCGTCGCGCGCAGCCTCACTTGGGCCTCGCGCTCCAGGACTTCGAGGAGCCGGGCGGCGAGGATGGAGGTGCCGCCCGCGTCGCTGAAGTTGTCGTCCAGGGTGGTCTCGGGGCGGCCGAGCAGGTCGCGGACCGAGGCGAGGACGAGGAGTTCGTCGGCGGTGGCGTCGGCGGGCAGGTCGGCGCCGGCGGCCGGCGCGGCCGGCTCCTCCGCCTGCGAGCGCAGCGCGGCCCGGTCCACCTTGCCGTTGGCGTCCAGCGGGAAGGCGTCGACGATGCGTACGGTCGAGGGCACCGCCTGTTCGGGCAGCCAGGCCCGTACCGCGGCGAGGAGTTCGTCGACGGCGGGGGTCGCGCCGGGGGCGGCGAGGACGTGGGCCACGAGACGGGCGCGGCCCTCGCTGTCGCGCGGGGCGGTGACCACGGCGCTGCGGACGTAGTCGTGCTGCTCGAACGCGGCCTCGACCTCGGCGGGTTCGATCCGCACACCGCTGATCTTGACCTGGTCGTCGAGCCGTCCGAGGAATTCGAGGCTGCCGTCCGCGAGCATCCGCACGCGGTCACCGGTGCGGTACATGCGGTCCAGGTGGGCCAGTTGGGCCGGCGGGGCGGTGAAGCGCCGTGCGGTCAGCTCCGGGTCGAGGTAGCCGAGCGCCAAACAGCTCCCACCGATGCGGAGTTCGCCGTCCTCGCCGCGCGCGAGGACCGTGCCGTCGGCACCGGTGACGGCGACGGTCGCGCCCGCTATCGGGACGCCGATGGGAGGCGCGGCGTCGACGGCCGCGTCGGGGTCGGTGGCGCGCATCGCGTGGGTGGTGGTGACGACGGTCGCCTCGGCGGGGCCGTAGGCGTTGTGCACGGCGGCGGTCACGTCCGGGCCGGGGCGCCGGCGCATCCGGTCGCCGCCGACCATGAGGTGACGGAGCTTCAGGTCCTGCGGCCAGGGCCGGTCCAGGAGTGGATCGACCATGGGGGTGGCCGAGACCGCGACCGTGACTTCGGCGTCGCGCCACCAGTCGGTGAGGGCGGCCGGGTCCCAGCGGACCTCGTCGGGGGCGGGTACGAGGGCCGCGCCGGAGGCCAGTCCGGCCCACAGTTCGAGGAGGTGGGGGTCGAAGGCGACGCCGATGAGCAGGGACTGCCGGTCGCCGGGGGCGAGTCCGGTCTCGGCCCGGTACCAGTCCACGAGGGTGGCCAGGGCGGGCTCGGCGACGGCGACCGCCTTGGGGCGGCCGGTGGAGCCGGAGGTGAGCACGGCGTACAGGGCCTCGGGCGGGGCGGTACGGGCACCCGGCGCGACCGTTCCGAAGGCGGCCACGACGGAGGCCGCGGCGTTGACGCCTTCAGCCGGCAGCGGCAAGTCCAGCCGCTCCACATGTTCTTGACGCATAATCAGGTTCGCCGGATCGCCGATGAGGCAGACGACGCCGATGTCTTCGGCGACGGCGCTGATGCGACGCTCCCCGGGGCGCGGGCCTAGCGGCAGGTAGACCGCGCCGATCCGGGCCAGGGCGACGGCGGTGACGACCAGGGCGGCCGATCTGTCCAGGCAGACGCCGACGAGGTCGCCGGGCCGGACCCGGCCGGCCAGGGCCTTCGCGACCGCGTCCGCCGCCTCGTCGAGCTCGGCGTAGCTCCAGCGGTGCTCGCCGTCGATCACCGCGGGGGCCTGCGGGGCGTTGCGCACCCACTCCTCGTAGCGGGCCACCACACCCGGTGCGGCGGGCCCGGCGAGGGGTGCGCCGTGCAGGATGCTCGGTGCGGCGTGGGTGGTGGCTGACTGACGGTCCATCAACTGCTCGGTCATCACGACTCCTTCGGCGTGGCGAGGGCGGGGGTGGCGGTCGCGGCGAGGGCGCGCGCCTGGTCGGCGAGGACCGGGTGCTGGAAGAGCAGGCGCAGCGAGGGACGCTCACCCAGGCGGGGCTCAAGCCAGGCCGCGAGCTGCGCGGCGAGCAGGGAGTGTCCGCCGATGTGGAAGAAGTGCGAGCTCTCCTCGAAGCGGTCGTGCCCGAGCACTTCGCGCCAGCCCTCCGCGAGCAGCACGACGGCCGGGTCCTGCGAGAGCGCGGGGTCCGTCAACGGCTGCGCTTCCCCGACGGGGGCGGCCGGGGCCAGTTCGGCGGCCAGGCGGGCGAGGGCCACCCGGTTGGGCTTGCCTCCGGCGAGGGTGGGCATGGCGTCAAGGAGCACCCAGCGGGCGGGCACCAGGGCGCCGGGGAGGCGGTTGCCGAGCTCGGTGTGCAGCGCCTGCTCGTCCCACTCCTCGACCTCGTCGGCGCGCTCGCGGAAGGCGACCAGGCGGGGGCCGCCGGCGGCGTCCTTGTCGAGCACGACGGCGCACGAGCGGCCACCGAGCGCGGCGGAGGCCGCGGCCTCGACCTCTTCGAGTTCGATGCGGTAGCCGCGCAGCTTGATCTGGTTGTCGCGCCGGCCGAGGAAGCGCAGCAGCCCGTCCTGGCCGCGGTAGCCGAGGTCGCCGGTGAGGTAGACCCGCTCGCCGCCGAGGGCCTCGACGGTGACGAAGCGGGCCGCGGTGGCCTCGGGGTTGCCGAGGTAGCCCTCGGCCAACCCGGCTCCGGCGATGGCGAGTTCACCGACGGCGCCGGTGGGCAGCGGGCGCAGGCCCTCGTCCAGCACGTGGACGCGCTCGCCGGGCAGTTCGCCGCCGAGCGGGATCTCGGCGCCCTCGACCAGGCTGTCCCGGGTGATCTCGTGGACGGTGGAGCTGATGGCCGCCTCGGTCACGCCGTACACGTTGAGCACCGAGAACGGGGTCGTGGCGTCCGTCTCCGTCTCGGCGAAGAAGGCGCGCATCACGTCCGCGGGGATGCGCTCGCCGCCCAGGACGACGAGCCGCGGCGCCCAGCGCTCTTCCTTGAGGACCGGCAGGAGGTCTTCACGGGTGGCGAGGAAGTAGCTGGTGGGCAGGTTGGCCACGGTGACCCGGGCGGCCGCGAGGAGCTGCGCGAGTTCCGCGCCGGTGGGCACGTCCTGCTCGGGTACGACGAGGCAGGCGCCCGCGTACAGGGAGGGCAGCACCTCTTCGAGGGCGACGTCGAAGGAGGGCTGGGCGAACAGGAGCACCCGGTCGCCGACCTCCAGGCCGAACCGCTCGGCGGCGCCGGTCAGGTGGTTGATCAGGGCGTCGCGCCCGACGGCCACCGGCTTGGGTATGCCGGTCGAGCCGGAGGTGTGGATGATGTACGCCGTGTTCGGCACGACGTCGGCCGCTCGTGCGGCGGGCAGGACGGGTGCGTCGAGTGCCGCGCTCGGCAGGCCCTCGGGGACGCGGACCGGGCTGCCGTTGGCGGTGAGGACGAGCGCCGGGGCCAGTCGCTCCAGGAGCAGTTCCAGGCGGGCGGCCGGGTCGGACGGCGACAGCGGGCAGTAGACCGCGCCGGTGCGCAGACAGGCCAGCAGGGTGACCACCGAGTCGACGCCGCGCGGCAGGACCGCCGCGACCGGCTGCCCTGCGCCGACACCGGCGGCCCGCATCCGCTCGGCGAGCGAGGCGACCTGGGCGTCCAGGTCGCCGTAGGTGAGTCTGCGGGCGCCGATCAGGAGGGCGGGCAGCGACGGGTCCTGGCCTGCGGCCGGGTCGAGCGCGTCACGGTCGGCCGGCACGACGGGCGCGGGCTCCGGTTCGGGGAAGGTGGTGGGGAGCGCGAGGTTACCAAGGACGGTGGCGGGGGCGTCGAGGTAGGCCCGCAGCAGGTCGAGGAAGCGATCGGCGAGGAGCTTCGCGACCTCCTCGCCGAACAGGTCGGCGTCGTAGTCCCAGACGAGCGTCATGCCCGCCGTGCCGTGTCGCAGGCTCACTCCGCGCCGGTCGTCGGGGAGCAGCACCACATCGAGGTCGAAGCGGGTGGTGCCGGTGTTGAACCCCTCGAACAGGGTGACTTCGAGGCCCGGCACGTCCAGTTCGGGCAGGGGCGCGTCGTGTGCGCTGAACATGACGCTGAACAGGGGGTTGTCGGCGCCCGATGTGTGCAGTCCGAGTGACCGGGTCAGCTCCTGCACCGGTACTTCCTGGTGCGGGAGCGCACGGATGAGGGTGTCGGTGACCTCGTCCATGGTGTCTTCGGCCGGTGCGGCAGCATCCAGGTTGAGGCGCAGTGGAATGGTGTTGACGAACATGCCGACGGCGTCCTCGAAGCCGCGCGGCCGGTTGCCCACGGCGGTGCCCACCACCATCTGGCTGCGTCCGCTGTGGCGGCGCAACATCTCGGCGAAGAGCCCGAGCAGGGTGGCGAACGGGGTGAGTCCGCGTTCGCGGGTGTGGGCGCGCAGCCGCTCCGCGAGGTCGGCGCCGATCGACTGGCGCAGCTGGCCGCCGTGGTGGCGGCGCCGGGCACCGGGCCGGGTCAGGCCCGGCAGCGGCATGTCGAACGAGGCGTCGCGCAGCGTGTCGGACCAGTACGCCAGGCTGGCGCCGAGCTCCTCGGACCGTACGTCCTCGGCGCGGGCGCGCACGTGGTCGGCGTACGAGCTGGGGGTGCCCAACTCGATCTCTTCTCCGAGCACATGGGCGCGGTAGACGCTGAAGACGTCGCGCAGGAGGATCGCGAAGGAGTGCCCGTCGTGGATCAGGTGGTGTTCCACGTGGATGAGCCGGTGCTGGTCCTCGCCGAGCTTGACGAGGGTCCAGCGGATCAGCGGTGCCTCGAAGGTGTCGAGCGGGGTCTCCGCCTCGCCGCGCAGCAGCTTCTCGAAGGCGGCCTCGGGATCGGCCTCCCAGGAGATGTCCACGGTGCGCAGCCGCGGCAGGCAGACGTCGGCCACCCGCTGGCCCGGCATCGCTCCGGGCACGGCCACGAGTTCGAGCCGCAGCCCGGTGTGCCGGGCGAGCGTGGCGGCGAGACCGCTGCGCAGCGCGTCGACGTCGAGGGTGCCCCACAGGTCGAGCGAGGCGGTGAAGTTGTAGGCGCGGCTGCCGGGCTGCACTTGTTCGTGCAGCCAGACGATCTCCTGCGAGGAGGAGAGGGGGAGCATGGGCGATCCCTTGGGTTGTCGGGTCGGAGTGGTGCGGAACGCGGTCGTGCGCCCGCACGGCGGCGCGCCGGCCGCGGATCGCGCGGCACGGACGGATGCGGGAGTTCTGGGGTGCGCGCGGCCGTCCGCGGACGTCCGCGCGCGGTGCGGGTGGTGCTAGTGGGCCGGGACCCCTGCGGGCAGCGCGCCGCACAGGGCCGCGAAGGCGTCCTCGGCCGCGGCGTCGTCGAGGACCGTGCGGTCCCACACCATGCGGAGGTGGAGTTCGGGCCCCTGGGTCGCGGAGACGGCGAACGGGGCGCGGACCTGGCGGCCGCCGATGTGCACTTCGCGGCCGGGCGTCGCGCCGAGGGCGAGCGGGGTGCGGTGGCGGGCGTCGTCCACGGTGAGCAGGCCGTCGAGCCTGCCGGACCAGGTGGAGCCGCCGGCGCGGGCGGCCCGTACCACTTCGTCGAAGGGGGTGTCGGCGCGGTCGAGGTCGTCCCACCAGTCGGTCGCGGTGACGTCGGGTGCCGTGGCCGCGCCGGTGTCGGCGGGGAAGACCACGGTGTTGAGGAAGCAGCCGAGCACCGGCTCCGCTCCGGCCGGGCGCCCGCCCCACGGGTAGCCGATGGGTGACACCGGGCCGGTGCCGAACAGGGCCCCGGCCGCCGCCCGGCAGGCGTCGAGCAGGACCGGGAAGGGGACGCCCCCGACGGGCGAGGGAATTCTCAACTCGGCCGCACCACTGGGCAGTTCGGCCGATATGGAGTGCCTTCCGGGCAGCGGGGCCTGCTCGTGTGCCGTACGCAGCCGCTCTCCCCAGTACGCCAGAGCGCGGGGCGAGGCGGCGCGGTCCTCCGCGTCGAGCTGGCGCAGGACGGCGTCGCGGTAGGCGGCGAGTTCGGTGGCCGCCTCGGTGGGCGACAGGTCGTCGGGGCCCAGGTGGTCGCGGTAGGCGGCGCCGAGTTCCTCGACGATGCGGGCGAGCGACTGGCCGTCGCAGGCGGTGTGGTCCAGGACCACGGCGAGCAGTTCCTCCTCGCCGTGCACGGGGTCCTGGGCGCCGTCGCGGGTGAGGAACAGGCGCAGCGGGGGGCCTTCGGCGGCCCAGCTCGCGAGCGTGCGGCGCAGCGCGTCCTCGGCACTCTCGCCGGGGGCGCAGGCCACCTGTTCCAGGGGCACGTCGGCCGGCTGCGGCCGCAGGACGGGCGTGCCGCGCACGATGCACGGCTGGGAGCGAAGGACGGGATGGCGGGCCGCCAGGTGGCCCGCGGCGGCGCGCAGCCGCGCCGGGTCGACGGTGCCGCGCGGGAACGCGAAGAACATCGGGACGATGTCCGCGCGGCCCGCGGGATCGAGGGCGCGGACGAGCAGGAAGCGCCGCTGGGCCCCGGTGACGGGCAGCAGTGCGGCGGCCGGGTCACCCGCGTCGCCGAGGCGCTGGTAGCGGGCCAGATACTGGCCCGTGATGCTGGGGAGCACGTGGTCCTCTCTCGGGTCGGAAACTCTCGGCGTGGGGGGCGGCGTGAACGTCCGTGCGGCGGTGCGGGGTTGGGCGGGTGCTGCGGCTTCGCGGGTCAGGCGACGGGGACGCTCTCGTCGTGGCCGGGGGCCACGAGCCGCGCCTCGTCGTCCTCGGGGTGGGCCGTATCCGGGAGTTCACGCATGCGGCGCAGTGGGGAGAGCAGCAGCGGCAGGGGGACGGCGAGGAAGCCGACGGCGCAGATCCACAGCGCGGTGCGGGCGCCCGACGCGTCGGCGACCGCGCCGCCGACGAGTGCGCCGAGCGGCAGGGTGCCCCACATGAGGAAGCGCAGGGTGGCGTTCATGCGGCCCAACAGGCGCGGCGGGCACAGAGTTTGACGGAAGCTCACCTGGGCGACGTTGTAGACCACGGCGCCGAAGAAGACGACGCCGGAGGCGACGGCGAACAGCGCGGCCGCGGCGCCCTTGCCGGCCAGCGGCCACAGCAGCGCGAACGGCCCGGTGACGAGGGCGGAGAGCCAGATGATGCGGGCCTGGCCGAAGCGTCCGGCGAGGCGACCGGCGCAGAGCGCGCCGGCGAGTCCGCCCACGGCGGAGGCGGAGAGCATCGCTCCGACCGCGGCGGGTGCGAGGTCGAGGACCCTGACCAGGAAGACGGTCTGGGTGGCCATGAGCATGGCGGTGAAGAAGTTGCCGAGGCCGGTGGTGCCCGCGATGACGCGCAGCAGCGGATGGCCGAGTACGAAACGCAGCCCCTCACCGACCTCCTTGCGCAGGGAGGCGCCGGGTACCGGCTCCGGTTTGGCCTCGGGACGGCGGATGGCCAGGAGGAAGACGGCGGATATGGCATAGCCGATGGCGTCGGCCACGATCGCCAGGTGCGCGCCGACGAGCTGGACGAGTCCGCCGCCCAGGCCGGGGCCGGCCACCTGCGCCGAGGAACGTACCGTCTCCAGGGCACCGTTTCCCGCCACCAGGTGCTCCCGGGGCAGCAGTTGGGGCAGATAGCTCTGGTGGGCCACGTCGAAGAAGACGGTCGCGACACCCACGACCAGTGCGACCACGTACAGCTGAACCATCGTCAGCACGTCGGCGATCGCGGCGAGCGGGACGCTTGCCATGGCGAGGGAGCGCACGATGTCGGCGCGGATCATCAGTGACAGCTTGCGCATCCGGTCGACCCAGGCCCCGGCCGGCAGTCCGATGAGCAGGAACGCGGCGGTCTCCGCCGCGGTGAGCAGTCCCACTTGGAAGGCGGGCGCCTTGAGTTCGAGTACGGCCACCAGCGGCAGCGCCACCAGTGTGACCTGGGCACCCACCTGCCCGGCCGCCGCTCCGGCGAGCAGCAGGCGGAAATCGCGCATACGGAGCAGGCCACCGGAAGCGGCCTGGGACGAAGGGGACATGCACGAGACCTTCACCTCAGGCCGATCAGGAGTCAAAACAAACAGGACACTTTCGGTCGTTTCTTGTGTCATTCTGACAGTGGATCAAGAGAATCTACGGCCAGATCAGGGCAACCACCATATGAATTGCAGGTGTTGACACCTGTCGACACAGGACTTTCACCACCGAGGACCGAGCATCCGCAGGGCAGGGCACGCCTCTGGCCCCCATGAATGCAGGTATGTCCGAAACTCACCGTCCCCACACGTGAGGAGGCAACCTTGAGCCCGCTCGACCGTCGGGGTGCGGGCCCCTCACTGCACGGCGGGACGCAGGTCCACCTGGTGCCGGTCGGCGGCGATGAGCGAGGGCAGCGGAAGTCCGCCGCGCATGATCAGCTGCACGAGTGTCGCCTGGACGTCCACGGGCCCGGCCGCCGGGGCCAGCCCGCTGCCGAGCCTGCCCCGGTTGACCCAGGTGTGCTCCGCGCCGTCGCACTGCGCGGCAACGCCGTTCATCCCGTACCGCACGGTGCCGCTGTCCGCCGAGCCGATCCCCACCGAGCTGGCCACGAGCACCGGGCCCGGGCTCGACGGCGCGGAACACCGGTAGGTGCCGGACAGGGTGATGGTGCCGTCCGGGGAGATCGTTCCCGTCGGGCCGGCGGTCACGGTTCCCGAGCCGGCGGCGGCCGGGCCCGCCGTCACTCCGAGCAGGGCTCCGGCGGCGGCAACGGCCCCGGCGGCGAAAAGGCTTACGCGCATCGGCAGATCTCCTACATCGTGACGTGAGTGGGGGTGCGTGGGCGGCACGTTCCCCCGCCCGCGCTGCCCAAGAAATACCGTGGGCGCACCCGCCCATCGGGGATTCACCCCGGTCGGCGGCGTGTCCGGCGGCCCGGGACGGCTGATGTCCCCGTGACGGGGCGGGAGTCGGTTGAACGGCTGGGGCAGGCGGTGCCGGGCCCCGCGCGGTGTGACCGAAAGAGAGCCCCGCACGGGGGAACTACGGGTGGCGCGGGCCGTGCATGCTGGTGCCCCCGGCCGTTTACCCGTGCCGCCCGACGGGCGCTCGGACAGGATGGGAGCGTCATTTTGCGCACCGTAGGCGTGGAAGAGGAACTGCTCCTGGTCGACCCGGGCACCGGGTACCCCTGTGCCCTGTCGTCGGAAGTACTGGCCCGGCTCGCCAAGTGCGCCGCCGCCGGAGGCGGTGCGTCGAAGGAGACCTTCGAAGGTGAACTGCAAGGCCAGCAGCTGGAGTTCGGCACCCGGCCCCAGACGGACCGGGAGGAACTCGGCGCGGAGATCATGCGCTGGCGCCGCGAGGCGGCCCGGCACGCGGCGGAGGCGGGAGCGGCGGTGGCCGCCCTCGCGACCTCTCCCCTGCCCGCCCGGCCGGCCGTCAACGTGGGCCACCGGTACCAGTGGATGGAGGAGCAGTTCGGTCTGACCACCCAGGAACAGCTCACCTGCGGTTGCCATGTGCATGTGTCGGTCGCATCGGACGACGAAGGAGTCGCGGTCGTGGACCGGATCCAGCCGTGGCTGCCCGTCCTGACCGCGCTGAGCGGGAACTCGCCGTACTGGCAGGGGAACGACACCCTCTACAGCAGTTACCGCAGCCGGGTGTGGGGGCGCTGGCCCATGTCGGGACCCACCGGGGTGTTCGGCTCGGCCGAGCGCTACCACGCCCAGGTCGACGACATGGTGACGAGCGGGGTGATACATGACCGGGGCATGATCTATTTCGATGCCCGGCTCTCCCATCGCTACCCCACGGTGGAGATCCGCGTCGCCGATGTGTGTCTGGAGTCCACCACCACGCTCCTGGTGGCCTGTCTGGGGCGCGCGCTGGTCGAGACCGCCGCCCGCGACTGGCGTGCGGGTCTGCCGCCGGTGGGGCACGGGGTGCAACTGCTGCGCCTGGCCGCGTGGCGGGCCGCGCGCTCGGGCCTCGAAGGTGACCTGTTGCATCCGCTGACCATGCGTCCGGTGCCCGCGCCCACCGTTCTGCGGGCGCTGCTCGACCATGTGTGCGAGGCCCTCGAAGACACCGGGGACCTCGCCTGGGCGCGCAAGACGACCGCCGAACTGCTCGCCCACGGCAACGGCGCCCTCATCCAACGCGCGTTGCTCGCCCACACCGGAAGCCTCAGCGGTGTGGTGGCCGCATGTGTGCGCCGGACCCTGGGCGAGCGCGAACTCAGGTGTACGACAACGGAATGACACCGGGCGACAGTGTTGGAGAACGCCGTCCCGGGGATGACATCGGGCGGTCCGCACCACACCGTCCGACCCATCACACAGCACCCACAGCTCAGGGCGGGACCTCACTCGATGTGCCCGTCGAGGCCAACACCACACCACTTCATCACCCTCAGCGGTCTCATCTACTGTCAAGTGGGTGTCCGGACACAGGCGAGGCGCGTAACATCCGGCAGCAATCACCAACGCACACACTTCGGAGGAACCACTCGTGCCGGACAGCACTCCGCTCCAGTCCCAGTACGCCACCCAGATCCAGAGCGACCTGGACAGCAACGTCGCCGAACGCGAACAGATCGCCGGCCAGATCGACGCGCTCCAGGAGCAGTTGAGCGTCCTGGAGAACAACCACGCACTGCTCGCGTCCATGCAGCAGGCGATCGGCCCCGCCTCCGCCGCGGCTCCGGCAAAGGTCCGGGCCAAGGACCGGAGCAAGGCCGCCAAGAAGACCGCCGGTGCCGCGGCGCCGCGGGTCCCCCAGGCCCGTACGGCGACGAAGTCCGCAGGTCGCGCCACGAAGAAGCAGGCGCAGCCGGCCGCCAAGGCCAAGGCGTCCGGGAACTCTCCCACCCTGCGGGACCTCGTCGCGAACCACCTCGCCCAGAGCGGTGAGCCGCGCTCGGCCGCCGAGATCACGGCGGGCCTCACCGACGCACACCCGCAGCGCAACATCGCCGGCACCGTGGTGCGCAACACCCTCGAGAACCTCGTGGCCAAGGGACAGGCACAGCGCACCCGGCAGAACCGGTCCGTCTTCTACACGGCCCCCGACGCCAGCACGGCCAAGGAGACGGCGGACGGCGACGTCAAGAAGGGGGAGGACGCCGTCACCCCCGCGACCACCGGCTGACCTCGCTGCGGAGCCGGACCGGTCGGCCCACCCGGAGCCACCTCCGGTCCAGCCGAGGCCATTTCCGGTCCGCCCGGAGCCCTCTCCGGTCCGCCCGGAGCCTGCTCCGGTCCGCCCGAAGTTTTCTGCGGAGCCACCCACCCACGAGGTGACATGGCCCCGTGCCTCATGCCACAGAGCTGCAGTCCGGGTGACCCCAGCCGCCCTCGCGCTTCATGATGGGAGTACCCGCGGCATATGGCTGCCCACAGGGGCAGCGGCCCGGGAACTTCGCCTTGATGGTCCGCGGCTTCCCCGAGGAGGCCGGCTTGGCCGCGGACGATGCCTTGCGTGTGGTGGCGGGCCTGGCTCGCGTCGCGGTGGCGCGTGCCGGCGCCGGCACCGGCAACTCCTGGTCGCCCTGGGCGGTACCGGCGGCCCGCTGGGTGGCGGCCGCATCGCTGGCGGCCTGGTCGGCGATCGCGTTGAGCGGGTCACCGCCCACCTGGTGTGCGGGCACATGGATGAACTCCACATCCCGCTCGGTGAGCAACTCGTCGATGCGCTCGACGAGTTCGCGGTTGGCGACGGGCTTGCCCGCCGCGGTCTTCCACCCGTTGCGCTTCCACCCCGGCAACCACTGGGTGACCGCCTTCATGGCGTACTGGGAATCCATCCGCACCTGCATGCGGGTGCCCGGGGCCACGGCTTCGAGGAGGCGTTCCAGGGCGGTCAGCTCGCCGACATTGTTGGTGGCGGTGCCGAGCGGCCCCGCACCCCAGCGCTCCGGCCGGCCCTCCGCATCCGCGATCACCCAGCCCCATCCCGCGGGACCCGGATTACCCTTCGAGGCGCCGTCACAGGCGGCAACAACAACACGATCAGACATCGCGCCATCATCCCACCGACGCTCGCCCATCAAGAAATCCCCGCCCCGGCGCCGCCACGGACGAGGCGCGGCGGGGCGCCGGAACGCCGACGGCCGGCACTCCCCTCCCGAGGTGCCGGCCGTCGTCAACTCCCTCTATGCGCACGCCACTTGGCGTGCCCTGTGTTCAGCGGCGCCCCCAGGACCTGGTCACGACGACGTGGCTGTGGTTGTCGCGCAGGGTGGCGGTGTCGCCGGTGTTGTTCCACACATAGGCGCGACGGTTCTGATAGACGTCGCCTCGGCTGTTGCGTCCGATCCCGGTGTGCACGCGCACCGAGGCGTGACCGCCCAGGGTGAAGCCGCCGAAGGTGTAGACGTGGTGACTGCGGTCGCTGAGCGTCCATCCCTTCAGGTTGACCGACGAGCGGCCGGTGTTGCTGACGGTGACCCACTCGGCGTCGAGGCTGCGCTGCGAGCCGTCGTCCTTGCCGGGGCTGTCGTACTGGATGGTGCCGAAGACGATCGGCGAGCGCGGGGCGGCGGTGGCCGGCAGGGCCGTGGCCCCGGCCAGTGCGGCTCCGGCGGCCAGGACGGCGAAGACCCGGGCGGTGGAACGTGCGGACATGGAGACCCCCGGTTCAGGACGGCGAGCAGGGTCCTGCCCGGCCGTCCGGCGGTGCGAATGTCCGGCCCTTCCCCCAGCCGGACACCCACACTCTGGACCCGATCCGCGCCGACCGAGGCAAGTAGTTCAACGCGTAACAGAACGCGGACATCGACACACCGTCAGCTCCCCCGGCGCACACGCCCCCGCGCACGTCGGCCCCAACGAGCCCTGCGCACAGGGAAGTCACAGCACCGCGCGCCGGTCGGCACACCCCCCGGTATGTGCCCGGCACACACTTCGGCCCCCGGCACTGGGTGCCGGGGGCCAAAATTCCGTAGCGGGGACAGGATTTGAACCTGCGACCTCTGGGTTATGAGCCCAGCGAGCTACCGAGCTGCTCCACCCCGCGTCGATGACTCCACCCTACGGCACGTGGAGCGGTGTCCCGACCACCCCGCACCCCGGCCCGTGCGGCCCCGGCTCCGTCTTCCGGAGCCGATGACACTGCGTGACGATTCGGCGCGCGATGCGTGAGGGGGCGTGACACCGTGAAGGGGTTCGATCCCCCCACCAGCAGGAGTGAACGCAATGGGCAAGGCCGAGAAGTTCCGGGACAAGGCGCAGCAGGCTGCCGAGCAGGCCAAGGCGAAGGCGGCGCAGACGCGTGAGCAGATCGCCGGGCGCTCCGACGAGTCCGACGAGCGCCGCCGGGCGCAGGAGCAGCAGGAGCGCACGGAGCAGGCGATGCGCGAAGCCGGAACCGACCGGGCCTGACGCGGCTCGCGGTGCGGCACATGAGCCGGGGTCTCGCCCAGTCCGGGGTGGGACCCCGGCTCCCGTACGCGCCGCTCGGCCTGCCGGGGAGGGGGCGACGGGCCACGCGGTCACCCGCGCCCGCTCATCCGCGTCCCGGCACCCCCGCCGGGACCTCGCGGGTTCGGGTCCAGGTCAGCAGGTCCTCCATCGGCCAGGTCGTAATGACCCGCTCCGGCGGGACGCCGCATTCCTCGGCCCGGGCGCAGCCGTAGATCTGCCAGTCCAGCTGTCCGGGAGCATGCGCGTCGGTGTCGATGGCGAACAGGACGCCCGACTCGACGGCCCGGCGCAGCAGGCGGCGCGGTGGGTCGAGCCGCTCCGGGCGGCTGTTGATCTCCACGGCGGTGCCCGACTCGGCGCATGCCGCGAAGACGGCGTCCGCGTCGAACTCGGACTCGGGCCGGCCGCGGCCGGTGACCAGGCGACCGGTGCAGTGGCCCAGGACGTCCGCCAGCGGGTTGCTGACGGCCGCGACCATGCGCCGGGTCATGGCGGCGGCGTCCATGCGGAGCTTGGAGTGCACGGAGACGACCACGACGTCGAGCCGGTCGAGCAGCTCGTCCTCCTGGTCGAGGGAGCCGTCGTCGAGGATGTCGCACTCGATGCCGGTGAGCAGTCGAAACGGCGCCCAGCGCTCGTTGAGTTCGGCGACCACGTCCAGCTGGTCGCGCAATCGCTCGGCGCTCAGCCCGCCCGCGACGGTCAGGCGGGGCGAGTGGTCGGTGAGTACGGCCCATGCGTGGCCGAGCTCGGCGGCCGTGCGGCCCATGTCGTCGATGGTGCTGCCACCGTCCGACCAGTCGGAGTGCAGATGGCAGTCGCCCCGCAGTGCGGCACGCAGGGTCTCCCCGCCGACCGCGAGCGGGGCCGCGGCCTCCAGCTCCGACTCCAGGCGCTGGAGGTAGCCGGGCACCTCGTCGGCCAGGGCCTCGCGCACGACCTGGGCGGTCTTCGGGCCGATCCCCTTGATCGATTCGAGCCGTCCCTCCACCGCCGCGCGGGCCGCGAGCTCGTCGGGCGGCATCTCCTTGATCGCCGCGGCTGCGGTCCGGAAGGCCTGGACGCGATAGGTGGCGCCCTGGCCGCGTTCGAGCAGGAAGGCGATGCGCCTGAGTGCCGCCACCGGATCCATGGACACCTCCCGCGAGTACGGCCGCCGGGCGGGCGGGCCGTCACCGGTCCCTCCCAGCTTCCCTCAGCCCTGCCCGGCCCGCAGTTTCGCGGCGGACGGGTGTGTTCCGCCCGCGCATGAGGCCGGGCCGCCCGTCGGGGGATCGACGGGCGGCCCGGTGCTTCAGTGCGGTGCCGGGATCAGCACTGGCGCAGGCCCGGCGCCGGGTCCTGACCGGTCCGCACGCTGACGGCGGGGACGTTGCCCCAGGCGCCGTTGTCGAGCTGCGTCCAGTACCAGATGTCGTTGCCGCCCTGGTGCGGGTCGCCGTGGCCCCAGCACACGAACCAGTTGAACCCGGTGGTGAGCTCGCCGCGGGTGGCCGAGCGGTAGGAGCGGTCGGCATAGCCCTTCGCGCCCACCGCGTTGCCGCAGTACAGCCTGCCGTCCGAGCGCACCCCGCACTCGGCGGCGGGCGCCGCCGCCTTGGCGGGTGCGGCGGCCGCGGCGGGCAGCCCGGTCGCGGTGAGGCCGGCGGTCAGCGCGGTGGCGGAGAGGAACAGGGCGATCTTCTTGCGTGCGTTCACTGCGAACTCCTGACGGGTGACTGACGAACTACGAGTGAGTGACGAATGACGAGCGCGGATGGGGTGCATTGTGTGGTTTCCGGCACCATGGGGCGTACCCGGAACGTCCGGGAACGTGGTGTGTGGCGCCATGTGGTCGGGGACCATGTGCCAGGCCGGGCACGGGCCGCGACGGGCGGTCAGGCGCAGGTGGGGACGCCGTCCAGCCAGGCCGGTCCCTGGATGTAGATGTTGGTGATCCAGGCCTTGTAGTCCGGCAGGTACGACCAGGCGTCGTTGCGGTAGCCGTCGGCCTCGACGAGTTGGGCGTGCTTCTGGCAGCCGACCTTCACCAGGGTCGGCCCCGCGAACTTGTTGACGCGGGCGCTGGTCGTGGACGGTTCGGTGTGGGTCCACACATCGGTGCCCCAGGTGGAGAAGTTGCCGGTCTGGCCGGGGCTCGCACCGATGCGTACGGCCCCGTTGTAGTCGCCGCCCAGGCGCACGTCGCTCACCATCACATGGGTGCCGGACTGGCGGGCCTCGACCATCTTGCCCGCGCCCAGGTAGACGGCGATGTGGTGGATGGAGTTGGCGCCGCCCCACGCCATCAGGTCGCCGGGCAGCAGCGGGCCGGTCCCCTGGGCCGCGCCGAAGCGGGCGGTGACCCGGGAGGAGTGGTACTGGCTGTTGGCGGTGCCGGCCAGGATGTCCTGCCCGGTCGCCCGGGCATAGGCGTACCGGACCAGGCCCGAGCAGTCGAAGCCGAGGCGCTCCGGGTCGTGGTTGCTCGCCGGGTCGGTGGGGTCCACCTGCCCGTAGGTGGCACCGGGTTGCGGGCCGTGGCCGCCGCCCCACGTGTACCAGATGCCGAGCTGTGAACAGGCGGCGCGGACGGCGGCCTCGGCGGCCGCCGAGGCGCCGGGGGCGAGCACGTCGCAGCCGCCGGCTGCCGCCGCGGCGCGACTGGCGTTGCCCGTCGAGTGCGGTGTGGCGGAGGCGAGTTGGGCGGTCGGCACGATGGCGCAGGCCGCCACGATGCCCGCGGCGACGAAGGTCCGTCTCGCTCTGGCAAGGGTGTGGTGCATGTGTGTGTTCCCCGTTTCGTCGTACGTGTGCCGGGTCGCTGCCCGGCCGGCCCGCGAGCCGCTCGGTTGCGGCGGATCGTCTGTCGCGGTGGTCCGAGACTGTGCCGTGGCGGGGGCCGCTGTCGAGGACCCCGGCGTCGCCCGCACCGTCGGGAAACGGGAAACACCGGGGAAACACCGGGACTTCGCAGGTCAGTCGGTCGCAGGGCACAGCGGCCGGTACGGCAGATCGGGCAGCAGGCGCGCCCAGCGGTCGCGGCCGGTGTCGCCCAACAGACGGCAGACCGCGCGCTGTTGACGGGGCACGTCGGTGTTCCAGATCCGTACGGTCCCGTCGTTGCTGCTGCTCGCCAGGGTGCCGGGGAGCACGGGATCGAAGGCGACGCCCCAGACGGCTCCGGTGTGTCCGCTCAGGGCGGCGAGCTGTTCGGCGTCGGCCGGGTTCCACAGGCGTACGGTCTGGTCGCTGCCGCTGCTCGCGAGGGTCCTTCCGTCGGGGCTGAAGGCGACCGCGCGCACCGAGCCGCTGTGGCCCGCGAGGACGCCGGCGGGGGCGCCGCGCACCGGGTCCCACAGGCGTACGGTGCCGTCGTTGGCACCGCTCGCCAAGGTGTGGCCGTCGGGGGCGAAGGCGACGGAGCGTACCGAGCCGGTGTGGCCGTGCAGCACGGAGCGCGCCTCGGCGCGGGGGTCGCGCGCGTTCCACAGACGGACCGTCAGGTCGTCGCTCGCGGTGGCCAGGGTGCGGCCGTCGGGGCTGAAGGCGACCGCGTTGACGAAGTCCTCGTGGCCGTGGAGCGTGGCGTACGGATGCCGCGTGCCGACCGTCCAGAGGACGGCGGTGCGGTCCGCGCTCGCGGAGGCGAGCAGGCGCCCGTCGGGCGAGAAGGACAGCGCGAACACGGAGCCGGTGTGGCCGGTGAGGGTCGCCTCGGGGCGCCCGGTCGCCGCGTCCCAGAGCCGGACCGTGCGATCGGCCCCGGCGGAGGCGATGAGGCGGCCGTCCGGGGAGAAAGCCACCGCGAACACCGATCCGTCGTGGCCGGTCAAAGTGGCGCGCAGCCGGTGGTGGACCACGTCCCACACCCGTACCGTGCGGTCCGCCTGCGCTGAGGCCAGCAGGGTGCCGTCCGGCGAGAAGGCCGACTGCCAGGCCTCGGTGAACGGCCGGGCGGTGAGCGCCGTGCGCCCCGGGTCCCACAGCACCACCGACTGGTCGAAGCCGCCGGTGGCCAGGCGTTCGCCGGGCCCGGCGGCGACGGCCAGGACGTAGTCGGTGTGGCCGGACAGGGTGGTGACGAGGCGGTGATTGACGGCGTCCCACAGTTTGAGGGTGCCGTCGCCGCCGGCGCTGATGACGGTGTCGCCGGTGCGCGTGAAGGCGACCGCGTTGACGTCGTCGCTGTGCCCGGTCAGGACGGCGCCCGCCGTTCCGTCGGGCAGGTTCCACAGGCGTACGGTGCGGTCGGCGCTGCCGGACGCCAGGGTGTGGCCGTCGGGGCTGAACGCCACGCCGAGCACTTGGTCGCTGTGCCCGGTGAGCACCATCGGCGGCCGACTGCCCGTCACATCCCATACCCGTACGGTGCGATCGGCGGACGCGGAGGCCACCTGGCCGCCGTCGGGGCCGAAGGCGACCGCCATCACGGCATCTTCATGGCCGGTCAGGACCGCACGTGCGGCGCCGCCGGGCACGTCCCACAGGCGTACGGTGCGGTCGACGCCGCCGGACACCAGGGTGTGGCCGTCGGGGCTGAACGCCACGGAGCGGACCGTTCCGCGATGCCCCGTCAGGGTCGCGGTCGTGCGGTGCGTCGCCGGGTCCCAGAGCCGTACGGTGCCGTCCTCGCCGGCGGTCGCGAGGCGGGCGCCGTCCGCCGAGTAGGCGAGGGAGGTGACCGCTCCGGTGTGGCCGGTCAGGGTGGCGGTGACCCGGTGGCTCGCGGTGTCCCAGAGTTTCACGGTGGCGTCCGAGCTCGCCGACGCGAGGGTCTTGCCGTCGGGGCTGAACGCGACGGAGTTGACGGGGCCCGCGTGACCGCGCAGCCGTCCGTCGAAGTACTGCGCCTGGGTGCTGAGCAGGGCGCCGCGCGCCTGCGGGGTGCGGTCGGTGCGGTAGGCGTCGGAGGCGAGCAGCATGGAGGCCTCGGGCTGCCCGGCCGCGAGCGCGCCCGAGCGGACCGCGAGGGCCTGTGACCGGGCGGTGCGGCTCTGGTCCAGGGCCCGCCGGCTCTGCTGGAAGGCGAGGGCTCCGGCCGTCAGGGCGAGTGCGAGCAGGCCCCCCAGGGTGACGAGCAGGGTGCGGCGGATGCGGAGCTGGCGTCGCAGGACGCGCGCTCCGCGCCCCTCCTCGGCCTCGCACGCCGCAAGGAAATCCCTTGCCTCCGGCCCGAGTTGGCTGCGGTCGGAGGCGTGCCGCGACCGGTCCCGCACGGCCGCCAGTCGGGCGCCGCGGTAGAGCAGACTCGGGTCGCGTCCCGCGCGCACCCACTGGGTCGCGGCGTCGAAGACCTCCTGGCGCAGCACGAGGCCCGCGCGGTCGGCGTCGATCCAGCCGCGCAGGCGCGGCCAGGCGTGCAGCAGCGCCTCGTGGGTGATCTCGACGGTCTCGCTGCCCGCGGTGACGAGGCGGGCCCGCACGAAGGCGTCCAGCGCCCGGCCTCCGGCGGCGGAGTCGCTCAACTGCCGCAGGAGCAGCTCGCGTTCGACGGGCTTGCGGGTCTGGGCGCTGTCGTCCGCCACATGGACGAGCCGCACCAGGAGCTGACGCGTCATCAGCTGCTCGGCCGGGTCGAGCCGGGCGTACACGGATTCGGCGGTGCGGGCGACGGCGCCGCGGATGCCCCCGGTGGTCTCGTAGCCGGCCACGGTGAGGGTGCGGCTGGTGCGCTGCTGCCAGGTGACGAGGAGCGCGTGGGCGAGCAGCGGGAGGGAGCCGACGGAGGCCGCCGAATCGGTGCCGAGATCCCTCAACAGGATCTCCACCAGGCCGGGTTCGAGGGTGAGCCCGGCCCGCTCGGCGGGTCCCGTGATGGCCTGGCGCAGCTGGGTGCCGGACATCGGGCCGAGGGCGAACAGGCCGTGGGTGAAGACCTCCACGAGCTGGGGGTGGTCCAGGCATCGGCCGCAGAAGTCGGCGCGCAGTCCGACCACGACCGCGGCCTGCGGGGTACCGTCACCGACGTCCCGTGCGGTGGCCAGGGCGTGCAGCACGGCGACGAAGCCGCGGCGTTCGCGGTCGTCCTCGCAGAGGGTGAACGCCTCCTCGAACTGGTCGACCAGGAGCACGAGTCCGGGCCGGCCACCGTGCGCCGCCGAGGCGTCGAGCAGGGCGCCGGGCCGTGCGGCCAGCGCTTCGGGGGTGAGCTCCGCGCCCGCCGCGCCGAGCACATCGGCCGCGCACCGCAGAAGTTCCTTGAGCGGGTGGGCCGTTGGGGTGCACACCACGACCGGCCAGCGTTCGGAACCGGCGACCGGAAGGGCTCCCCTGCGCAGTGCGGGCAGCAGCCCCGCCTGCAGGAGCGAGGACTTGCCCGCGCCCGAGGGGGCGACCACGGCGAGCGGCCCCCGGCCCATGCGTTCGGCGAGCCGGCCGGTCAGGTGGGCGGTGGCGCTCTCGCGGCCGTAGAACCACTCCGCGTCCTGCGGACCGTAGGCGGCGAGTCCCCGATAGGGGCACAGTGCGGTTTCGGCGGTGCCGCCCTGCGCGGCGCGGGCCGCGGGGACGGTCGGCGGATGCGCCACGAGGCGCAGCAGGGCTCCGCCCGCCTCCAGCGCTTCGTCGCAGCGGCGGGCGATGTCGAGGGTGGGCGGCTTGCCACCGTTCTCGATCTTGCTGAGGTACCCCTTGCTGTAGTGGATCGAGCGCGCGAGACCGGTGAGGGACACCTTGCGCAGGCCTCGCAGGCGGCGCAGTTCGGCCGCGAATCCGTCGGCCTTTTCGTCGTCCGTTGGCACGGGCCCTACCTTTCCGTGACGGGCGGGACGTACGCCTGAAAAGGACGAACTTCGTCCGGTTCCGGTCGGCAATGGACGTACGAGACGGGTTCGTTCGACAAGTCACCGAAACGTCGTCGGAGAAGGGAACGAACGTGCGTCGACGAGGCAACCGATCCACGCGTTCCTGCATCTGGGCCGGTGAACGGGAAGTTGGACACCTTCCGGCCACCCGGATCACCAGCAATTGTTAAATCTGGGTTCCGTGAGCACAGAAAGTCGATCATCCCTCTTTACATGCTCATGCCAGGCATAGCAGGGTTCCGGCCGGGACCACATGGTCCCCGCGGTGCACAACAGCACCGTGCGTACGGGTGGTTGTTGAGCCGACCGCCCCCGCACCTCTAAGGACCCCCCACCGTGCGTACACCCCACATACGCAGCCTGGCGATAGCCCTGGCCGTCACCACGGCCGTCACCATCACCGCGGGAGGCGGGGCCACGGCCCTCGCCGCACCCGCCGCCCCGGGGGTCACCGCCCCCGCCGCGAGCGCCGGTTTCCAGCCGGTGATCGACGCGGCCCGCACCGCCGCCGTCACCCACGCCTCCGCCACCGGCGTCGGCAAGGGCGACACACTTCAGGCCACCGACGTCCTGGTCGATCCGGACGGCAAGCAGCACGTCCGCTTCGTGCGCTCGCACCAGGGACTGCCCGTCCTCGGCGGCGACCTGGTCATCCACCTCGACAAGAGATCCGCCTACACCGGCGTGACCCGCGCGCTGCACCAGCAGGTCCAGGTCGCCACCACCAGCGCCAAGCTGACGGCCGGACAGGCCGAGGCCAAGGCCGCCGCCACCGCCAAGGGCACCGCGG
Organism: Streptomyces xanthochromogenes; assembly: GCF_014650455.1. Classification (GTDB taxonomy): domain Bacteria; phylum Actinomycetota; class Actinomycetes; order Streptomycetales; family Streptomycetaceae; genus Streptomyces; species Streptomyces xanthochromogenes. The sequence goes on from NZ_BMUZ01000011.1 coordinate 188,490, forward strand.
GCACGGCTCAGCTCGTGGTGGACGCCCGCGCCGGACACTCGGCCCTGGCCTACCAGATCCAGGTGACCGACAGCTCCACCGCCGAGTCCGGCGCCCGCACCGTGGTCGTGGACGCTGCCAGCGGCGCGATCCTCAGCAACACCCCGGCCGCGGACTCCTTCCTGTCGCCCCGCGTACAGGAGAAGCTCCGCAAGAGCGGCCAGAAGCTCAACCCCTCCCTCACGGCCACCACGCCCGCCCCGCTCGCCTCCGCCAAGTCGACCGGTTTCCCCGCGCAGGCGAGCGGCACCGGCCAGTCCCTGTTCGTCGGCAGCGTTCCGCTGATCACCACGCAGACGGCGAAGAGCGCGTTCACGCTGAAGGACCCGAGCCGCGGCCAGACCGAGACCCGCGACGCCGGCAACAAGGAGCTGGAGCAGTTCTCCGGAGGCAAGGCGTTCACCAGCACCACCAACCGCTGGGGCACCGGAAAGGCGAACGACCGCGCCACCGCGGCCGTCGACGCGCAGTACGGGATCACCAGCACCCTGGACTTCTACAAGAAGACCTTCGGCCGCAACGGGATCAAGAACGACGGCGCGGGTGCGCACGCCCTGGTGCACTTCGGCAACAAGGTCGGCAACGCGTTCTGGTCCTCGGACTGCGGCTGCATGCTCTACGGCGACGGTGACGGGCAGACGTTCGCGCAGCCCCTCGTCGTCCTGGACGTCACCGGCCACGAGCTCACCCACGGTGTCGTCGACGCGACGGCGAACCTCCAGCCGACCCGGGTCGACGCGAACGACAACCAGTTCGGCGAGCCCGGCTCGCTCAACGAGTCGCTCGCCGACATCTTCGGCAGCAACGTCGAGTTCGCCACCAACAACCCGAACAATCCGCCCAACTACCTGATGGGCGAGAAGCTCGGCCTCCAGCAGAAGTTCCTGCGCCGCCTCGACAAGCCGTCCCTCGACAAGCTCGAAGGCACGGTCGACTACTGGTCGAAGGCGTCGTACGACACCGAGGTCCATGCCGGCTCCGGCGTCTCCTCGCACGCCTACTACCTGCTGGCCGAGGGCAGCGGCAAGAAGACCATCAACTCGGTCGCCTACGACTCGCCGACCTACGACGGCTCCACGGTGGCCGGCATCGGCCGGGACAAGGCGACGCAGATCTTCTACCGGGCCCTCACCCGTTACATGGTCTCCACGACCGACTTCCACGACGCCCGCACCGCCACGCTGAGCGCGGCCGCCGACCTCTACGGCGCGAGCAGCACCGAGTACAAGACGGTGGACAAGGCCTGGGCCGCCGTCAACGTGACCGCGGCGAACGCCCCGGCGCGCAGCTGACCCGACCCGCCGCTGCCACCCCGCGATCCGTGGGGCGGCAGCGGTGTGTCCGGCGCGCTACGGCACCAGGGTGTCCAGCGGCGTCATCACCACGTCGCTGGTGGGGCGCGACAGGTGCAGGGCCGTGTGGAAGGAGCCGTCGCACTCCTTGCCGGCGGGGTCGAGCCCCGCCGCGGTCACCGCGTCGACGGCGTAGCGCCGCTCGGCATCGTCGGTGAAGCGGCGCTGAGTGAAGGTCGTCGCGGTCCGTTCGGTGGCGAGGCCGAACCCGGCCAGACAGCCCGCGATGTCTTCGTACGAGCTGGTGCGCAGGACGAACGCGGCGACCCACACCGGTCCGCGGGCCGCGCACAGGAGCGGCCTGAAGGTGCGCCGGGACAGGAAGCTGCTGCCCCCGGTGACGGTGATCAGACGGACCTCCCGCACCGCGCGGCGCAGCGCCGGGCTCGGCGGTGCCTCCTCCAGGTTCTCGGCGAAGCCCTCCGCGAGCAGCCCGACGGCCCGCCCGTAGGCGACGGCACGCGCCGCGCTGTCGAGCCCGACGACCCGCACCTCGTCGTCGCGGCGGCGGGCGAGGAAGAACCCCCGGTCCCGGTCGATCAGTTCGGCCGTGCTCATGGCGGCGGCCTCGCGCGAGGTGTAGTGCTCGTACAGCTCTTCCAGGGTCACCTCATGGTTGAGCAGGGCCGCGTTGATGCCGTACGAGCAGCACAGGTCGAGCATGGTGAGGGGCTCCGACGTGCCCGGTGAGAGCGCCGCCCCCAGTCGCCGGAAGACCCGCTGGGCATGGCCGGGCGTGCGGTATCCCAGTGGGCCGAGTGCCTGGAAGTAGGCCCGCGGGTCCGGCTGGTCGTAGATCGCGTCGAACCGGGACATCTCGCGCGCCGCGACGGTCTCCGCCACGGTCACCCCGCCGGCCGCTCCCGTGCCGGTGCGTCGTTCGTCCGTCATCGTGTGCCCGTCCCTTCTCGCGGCGCCCCCGGTCCCGCCAGAGCATGCGGACGGCGACGGCCGTTGGGAACACGGCCCGTTCGAATCCGGCCACCGCCAACTCCCTTCCTGGTACGGCTGGTTGAGATTGGTCGTCGGATGCCGTTCGCACAAGACGAGCCCCGGACGTCACACTGGTCGCATGACCGCTCACGACTCCGGTGAACCGCCGCGCCCCGACGCCCCTCGGGGGCCGAACCGGCCCGACGACAACCCCCGGCCCGGGGCCGCCGGGCCTCCGTCCGCCTGGGACCAGCGGCAACCGCCGCCCGTCCAGCCCGGCTACGGGCAGGGGCAGTCGACGCCACGGGGGCAGGGCCCGGTCCCCGGAAACCCCTATGCCCAGCCGCACCCGGGTCCCCCCGGCGCCTTCGGGCCGCCTCAAGTGCCGCCGGGCCCAGCCGGGTTCGGGCCGCCCGGGCCCGGCCGCCCGAGCCGCTTCCGGGGCAGGCGTGGGTGGCTGGTCCTGGGCGGGTTGGCGGCGGCCCTCGTGATGGTGGGCGGCGCGGTGTTCTTCACCGGCGGGGCGCACGGGGACCGGGATCCGGTCGCCGGGCCCAGCGCCCCGCCCACCACGTCCGCCTCGCCCTCCGTCGACCAGGGCGACGGCAAGGGCACCGGCAGCGGCGGGGGCGACTACGACCCCAACGCCGGCATCCGGGCGGGCGAGGCCCGGGTCTGGCTGAACGACAACGAGACCCCGCTCACCCAGGACGGCGCCTGGCAGTACGGCCCGTGGCGGGTCGGTGACGTGATGGTCAAGGCGATGTACAAGGAGGTCACCGGCTACGGGGAGGCCGACGGCAAGGAGCGCTGGAAGGTCGCCTTCGGCACTCCGCTGTGCGGGGTGCCAAGGACGCCCTCCGCGCAGAACAAGCTGGTCGTCGGGCTCCTTGACAGCAACGCCAAGGGCGCCCACTGCAAGCTGCTCCAGCAAGTCGACCTCGCCACCGGCAAAGCGGGCTGGAAAGCGGTCAGGACCGAGGACCGCCCCGACGACTCCTCTCTCACCCTCAACATGGCCATCTCCGGCGACACCGTGGCGCTCGCCTGGCCGGGGGGCGCGACCGGCTTCTCGGTGACCGACGGGCACAAGCTGTACGACCTGCGGCGCAGCGGCGGATGCAGTCCCCAGGGATTCGCCGGCGGCGCCCGGCTGATCAGCGTGGCGTTCTGCTTCGACGGGACCGGCGTCAAGGACCAGCCGGGCGATCTGCTCCAGGAACTCGACCCGGCGACCGGCAGGGCCAAGTGGAGCTACCCATACGAGAAGGGCTGGCGCGTCGGCCAGGTGCTCTCGGTGGATCCACTCGTGGTGACGGCGCTGCCGCAGGAGGGCAAGAGCTGGAAGATCCTCGCCTTCACCGCGGACGGCAGGCTCCGCTCCCGCACCGAGCCGAAGTTCAAGACCCCCGGGGTGTGCAGCGGTTTCGGGCAGAGCGTCGACCGGCTCCAGGACTGTTACAGCGCGGTGGCGGACGCCCGGACGCTGTACGTCGGGGGCGACGGCACGCAGACGGACGGGACTGCGAACGCCGAGGGAACCCAGGTCGTCGCCGTCGACCTCGACACCGGCAGGGAGAAGTGGCGCGCGAGCCCGTCCGTGCCGCGCACGGTGCGCCCGCTCGCCGTCGAGGAGGGCAAGGTGGTGGTGTACCTGGAGGCCGGGCCCCGGATGGGGGCGGCGGTCGCCGCCCTCGCCCCCACGGGCGGGACCCCGCAAGTGCTGGTGCAGAGCCCCCAGGCCGCCGCCGACGCCCAGCGCTCCTTCTTCTCGGCGCGCCTGGCCTGGTCGGGCGGGCGGCTGTTCCTGCTCAACAACCGGGTGGAGACCTCCAGGCCGAATCTGAGGTCGCACGCCGCGCTGTCCTTCGGCAGGTGACGCCGCCCCGGCCGGCGGGCGATGCCCCCGACGGTCCGCCGGGAGGGGGCGTCGCCCGCGGGTGGGTCAGCGGCGCGCAGCCACGGCCGCGGCCGGGTCCTGGGTGCGCGGCAGGGGTACCGGAGGGGCGAGTGGCTTGCCCGAACGCGCTCCCGTGCTCGTTCCGCACAGCGCCTGGAGGTAGAAGGCGTCGAACGCCCCGTCGATCGGGTGCGGCTCCAACGTCCCGCCGGGGGAAATTTTCTGATACTTCATCAGGTTGTGGGCGAAGGACATCTGGCGCGTGCCGTCCGCGCTGGACAGGACTGCGGTACCGGCCCCGAACACCGCCCCGTCATGGCCCCAGACCCGCCCGCACGGCAGGTCCAGGGCGTAGATCCCGAGGCCGTACCGCATCGCGGTGCCGCCCTGCTCGCCGGGGACCGGCACCGTGGTCTGCATCTGGTGCAGCTGTGCGGCGGGCAGGAGCCGGCCGCGCAGCAGCTTGCGGTAGAAGTCGTTGAGGTCGCTGGTCGTGGAGACGAGCGCGGCCGCCGTACCGGCCCACGACATGTCGTGCACGCTGTAGTCCCGCGGCGGGTCGACGAGTCCGTAGTACGACTCGTACATCTTCGGGTGCGGCCCCAGGACATGGGCCGAGCGCGGGAAGTAGGTGTCGCGCAGCCCGGCCTTCCTGATGACGTGGCGGGTGATGTAGGCCTCGGGGTCCTCGCCCGTGATCTTCTGGAGCAGCATCCCGGCGATGATGTAGTTGGTGTTGGAGTACGACCACTTCTCGCCGGGCCTGCCGGTGGGCGCCGCTCCGAGGCCGATACGGACCAGCTTCCCGGGCCCGATGTGGCGGAACCGGTGGTCGTCCAGGCTCTTGGCCGAGTTCCGCGCGAGGGAGGGGAAGGCGCCCAGGACGTAGTCCCCGATGCCGCTGGTGTGGTCGAGAAGCATCCGTACCGTGATCGCCTGTCCGCGCTCGCCGGGCACGGTCTCCGGCAGATAGCGGCCGATCGGGGCGTCCAGGTCGATGCGGTCCTCGGCGACCTGCTGGAGCACGGCGACCGCGGTGAACGCCTTGGTCACGCTGCCCACGCGGTGCTGGAGCCGGGGTCGCATCGGCCGCCCGGTGTCCACGTCGGCGACACCGGTGGCGCCCAGCCACTCCTGCCCACCGTCCCGGACCGATGCCGTGACTCCGTACATGCCCGCCGCGCGGACCGCGTCGAGGGAGGCGGCCAGCGCCTCGCGGTCCAGGCCGTCCGGGGCCGCGGCGACGGCCACCGGTGACGGGGCGGACGCGGCCCGGGCCGGGACGGCGGCCGCCGGCAGGGCCATCACCAGTGCGGCGGTGATCGCGGCGAGGCGTGTGCGACGGCGGTCCGGGCGGGACAAGGACATGGGGTCTTCCCTTCGGCCCGCGAACGGGTGAGGCAGGCGAGCTGGACCCAACTCTCGCAAGGGGCCCGAGCCGGGCAAATCCTTCGCGGGCACGATGCTGTTCCCGCACGGGTGCATCGAACGGAGGAGCCGGTCTCCGCCACGTGATGCGCCGCGCCGTCGAGCAGGGCCGGGCGGGTCCCGGCCGCCGTGACGGGCCGGGCCGCCGCGCGAGGCCGCCGACCGAGGCCGCCGCGCGAGGCCTTCGTCGGGGCGTCGGAGGCGGTCCGGCCCGGCCCGGCGCGGTGTCACCTCCGGGAGGTGTTCCGCATGCGTCGGCGTGGTACCGGTGACAGTGTCGAAACGCCGGGGTCCACCCGGCGTCCGCGGCCGGGCGGCCGGGGGCAGTCCGAGACGGCAGAGGAGCCACCAGTGCGTCATCGCATCGTTGCCGAGAAACTCCCCGACGGCGACACCCTCAAGGAATGGCACATGGTCCGCGGCGACGAGCAACTGACCATGTGCGGACGCGAGTTGGACCCGGGTGCGGACGAACAGTCCGACGACGCCTGGGGGACGGAGACGGCCCACCCCTTCTGTCACACCTGCGGCGCGCTGTACCTGCGCGAAACCCCGTAGCCGGGCCACACGGCGGGCGGAGGAGCCACCCGCCCGCCGCCGCCCGAAGTGGACCGGGACAAAGGCGAGTTGACGGACCACCAACCCGAAACCGCATCCCCCCTTCCCGTCCCCGGCTCCGTATCGTGGAGTCCCGCCGCCGAGAGGGGACATCACATGACCGAGCCCGCCCGCGCACCCGAGATCCGTACCACCGCCGGTTGCGTCCGCGGACGGATGGCGGACGGCATGGCCGTCTTCCGCGGCATTCCGTTCGCCCAGCCGCCCGTCGGCCCCCTGCACCTGGCCCCGCCGGCACCCGCCCTGCCGTGGGAGGGCGTGCGTGAAGCGGTCTCGTTCGGGCCCACTCCCCCGCAGTCCCTCGGACTCGGGTTCGGCAACGGGCCCGAAGACGCTGACGACTCGGACGAGTGGCTGACGGTGAACGTGTGGTCCCCCGACCCGGCCGCGACGGCCCGACTGCCGGTCATGGTGTGGATCTACGGCGGGGCCTACCTGGTCGGCTCCTCCGAGGGCCCCACGTACGACGGCGCCGCGCTGGCCCGCCGGGGTGCGGTCGTCGTGACGTTCAACCACCGGATCGGCGCGGAGGGGTACGGCCACTTCGAGGGTGCGGTGCCCAACCGGGCCCTCCTCGACCAGGTCGCCGCGCTCGAATGGGTACGCGACAACATCGCGGGGTTCGGCGGCGACCCGCACCGGGTGACCGTCTTCGGCGAATCGGCGGGCGCCGGGGCGATCGCCGCGCTGCTCGCGATGCCGAGAGCCGCCGGCCTGTTCTGCCGGGCGGTGGCCCAGAGCGTGCCCGGGTCGGTCTTCAGCCCGGCGCTCGCCGCGGACGTCGGCGCGAGCGTGGCCGCGGAGCTCGGTCTGCCCGCGACCCTGGACGCGCTGGCCCCGGTCGCACCCAAGGCACTGCGGGACGCGGCGGACGCCGTGCTCGGCGGGATCAACGGGCGCGCGGCGCGCTGGGGCCGGATCGCCCACGCCCATCTGCCGTTCTCTCCGGTGGCCGACGGCGAGGTGCTGCCCGGCTCCCCCTGGGAGGTGCTGCGCGACGGCCGGAGCCGGGACGTGGAGCTGATGGTGGGTCACAACCGGGACGAGGCACAGCTGTTCACGGTCATGTCGGGACGTGCCGGAAGGATCACGCGGGAGGAGGCCGACACCACGCTGTCGCGCTTCGCGCCCGGGGCCGGGGGCGCGGCGGCCTACCGGGCGGCCCACCCGGACGCGGACCCGACCACGCTCCAGACCCTGGTCATGTCGGACTGGCTGTTCCGGATGCCCAGCCTGCACCTGGCCGAGGCCCATGTGGCGGGCGGCGGCACCGCGTATCTCTACGAACTGGCCTGGCCGGCGCCCGCGTTCGGCGGTGCGCTCGGCGCCTGCCACGGCCTGGACGTGCCGCTGGTGTTCGGCAACCTGCTCGGCGGGATCGCCACCCTGGCGCTCGGCGAGGAGCCGCCCGCCCAGGCGTGGGCGGTCTCGGACGCGATGGGCCGGGCGTGGACCGCGTTCGCGGCCCACGGCGATCCCGGCTGGGCGCCCTTGGGCACCGGCGAACGGCTGACCCGGGTGTTCGCCGCCGAACCGAACACCGTGCCGTACCCAGAGGAGCCCTCACGTCGCATCTGGGCCGAACACGACTTCGCCGCACTGGAGTTGAGCACGGAAACGGACTCCGTGGCCGCCTCCTGAGAGCGGCCCGCCGGGGGGCGCGCCGCATCCGCCGGGTGCGGCCGGGCGCGGGGGGTTGCGGGGAGTATGTCCGGTGCACGCCGGGTACACGCGTCCGGCAGGTGCGGTTTCGGCTCCCGGCGGCAGGAGACAGCTCATGAGCAATGCGGTGCAGGGCCCCGGGCCGGGGCCACGGACGATCACCACCTCCGTGCCGGCCAGACTGGACCGGCTCCCCTGGTCACGCTGGCACTGGATGATCGTGATCGGCCTGGGCACCGTGTGGATCCTGGACGGTCTCGAGGTCACCGTCGTCGGCAACATCGCGAGCCGGCTCTCGGAGCCCGGCAGCGGGCTCGCCATCAGCGACTCCCAGGTCACCGGCCTGGGCGCCGCGTTGTATGTGGCCGGTGCCTGTGCGGGCGCCCTGTTCTTCGGCTGGCTGACCGACCGGTTCGGGCGCAAGAAGCTGTTCCTGGTCACGCTCGCGGTCTATCTCGCCGCGACCGCGATGACCGCACTGTCCTTCACCGCGTGGTGGTTCTTCCTGTTCCGCTTCCTCACCGGCTTCGGCATCGGTGGCGAGTACGCGGCCATCAACTCGGCGATCGACGAGCTGATCCCCAGCAAATACCGCGGCCGGGTGGACCTCATCATCAACGGCAGCTACTGGCTGGGCGCGATGGGCGGGGCACTGCTCTCGGTGCTCGCCCTCAACACCGACCTGCTGCCCAAGGACATCGGGTGGCGCCTCACCTTCGCACTCGGCGTGGTGCTCGGCCTGGTGATCCTGCTGGTCCGCCGGCACGTGCCGGAGAGCCCGCGCTGGATGTTCATCCACGGCAAGGAGGAGGGCGCGGAGAAACTGCTCGACGACGTGGAGCACAGCGTGGAGGAGGAGACCGGCGAGCGGCTGCCCGAGCCGGGCAGCTCCATCACCATCGAGCAGCGTACGAGCGTGGGCTTCCTGGAGATCGCCCGGACGCTTTTCAAGTCCTACCCCAAGCGGGCCGTGCTCGGGTTCTCCCTGTTCATCGGACAGGCGTTCCTGTACAACGCGATCACGTTCGGATTCAGCTCGATCCTGGTGAAGTTCTTCGACGTCCCGAGCGGCACGACGGGTTATTTCTTCGCCGTCATCGCCTTCGGCAACTTCCTCGGTCCGCTGCTGCTCGGGAAGCTGTTCGACACCGTGGGCCGACGGAAGATGATCGCCGGGACGTATGTGCTGTCGGGTCTGCTGCTCTTCGTCACCGCCTGGTTCTTCGCCCAGGGGTGGCTCAACTCGACCACGATGACGGCCTGTTGGTGCGTGGTGCTGTTCTTCGCGTCGGCGGGCGCCAGCTCCGCCTACCTCACGGTGAGCGAGATCTTCCCGATGGAGACGCGCGCGATGGCGATCGCCCTCTTCTACGCCATCGGGACCGCCGCGGGCGGCATCTCGGGCCCGCTGGTGTTCTCCGCGCTGACCTCCAGCGGGGTGGTGAGTGATGCCGTGATCGCCTTCAGCATCGGGGCGGCCCTGATGACGGCGGCGGGAGTGGTGGCCGCCTTCCTGGCGATCGACGCCGAGGGCAAGTCCCTGGAGGACATCGCCGCGCCGCTGTCGGCGCGGGTCGCAGCGGCGGGCGAGGGCACGACGCCGCCGGGGGCACCGGCGACGTAGGACGGCCCTGCCTCGCAGGAGGCGGGGCGCATTTCGGCGGGCGGAGGGCGTGAGCCCCCGCCCGCTTTCGCATGCCCGCGTGCGGCCCCTGGGCCGCGCAGCGCCCGCCCACCGCAAGCGGCAGCATCACGTCATTGCGTCGATCCCTCACGGGCGTTACAGTCTCTAACTAACGGCACTGCACATAACACCGCCGGGCGCGACCGCGCCCCGGCCGGGAGGGGATTCGTCATGGCACACACCGAAACCAACCTTCACGTGGTCCTCGGATCGGGTCCGGCGGGCACCGCCCTCGCCACCGAGCTCGCCCGCCGCGGGCACCCGGTCCGGCTCGTCGACCGGTCCGGAACGGGCGCCGCGACGGCGGGAGTCGACCGCGTGCGGGGCGACGTATCGACGCCCGAGGGGGCCGCCGCCGCCATCCGCGGCGCCGGCGTCGTCTACCACTGCGTGAACGTCGCCTATCAGCTCCAGGTCGAGGTCATGCCCCGGGTCCAGCGGGCCGTACTGGGCGCCGTGGAGGCGGAGGGCGCGCGCCTGGTCGTGCTCGACACCCTCTACCCGTACGGCGAGACGCACGGCGAGGTGATGACCGAGGACACGCCCTGGCGGGCGACCACCGACAAGGGCCGGATGCGTGCCGAGCTCGACGAGATCTATCTGACCGCGCACCGCGAGGAGCGCGCGTCGGTCGTGCTCGGCCGGTCCGCCGACTTCGTCGGCCCCGGGGTCCTCAACTCGACGCTCGGCGCGGCGGTCTTCCCCGGCGCGCTGACGGGAGGCGAGGTCCTGACCCTGGGCGACATCGATCTGCCGCACAGCTACACCGACATCCGCGCGGTCGCGGCCGGGCTCGCCACGCTCGGCGAGAGCCCGCACGGGGACGGCCGCGTCTGGCACCTCCCGACGGCGCCGGCCCGCACCACCCGCGAGGTCCTCGCCATGATCGAGGACCGGGTGGGCCGCGCGCTGAAGGTCGTCACGCTGGACGCGCCCCGCCCCTTCGGCCCGTTCGACGAGGTCTTCATGGGCGCGTACGCCGAGATGTTCTACCAGCACACCGAGCCGCAGATCATGGACTCGGGCGCCTTCGAGGCCGCGTTCCGCACGGCACCGGTCGCGCTCGGCGACACCCTCGATGCCACGCTCGCCTGGTACCGCGGCCTGCTGGCCGGGCAGGCCTGACCGCGGCCCGCGGAGAACTACTCGATGACGATCTCGAACGGGATGTTGCCCCGGGTGGCCTTGGAGTAGGGGCAGGCGGCGTGGGTCAGTTCGACGAGCTTCTCGCCGCTCTCGCCCTCCAGGTGCCCGGGCAGCTCGACGCGCATGACGACGCCGATGCCGAAGCCGCCGTCGGCCGGGTCCTTGCCGATGCCGACCTCGGCGGTCACCGAGACGTCCTTGACGTCGAGCTTCAGCTGGCGAGCCACCGAGCCCATGGCGCTGGCGAAGCAGGCCGCGTACCCGGCGGCGAAGAGCTGTTCGGGGTTGGTCCCCTGGCCGTTGCCCCCGAGGGCCGGCGGGAAGGCGAGCGGCAGGTCGAGCCGGCCGTCGGAGCTGACCGTGCGGCCCTCGCGGCCGTTGGCGGTCGCCACTGCGGTGTAGAGCGCGTCCATGGGATCGGTTCCTCTCGTGTCCGTCGATGCGGAGGCGGTTCTGCCTCGCACCGGGAAGCCTCGGCTGCCCGAGACCAACTGAAGCACACAATTAAGTTGTGCACAACTAAATGGTGCGGTGTTAGCCTGGGCGCATGGTGACCACGCCCCCTGCCCGCACGCACGACGAGGACTATCTGCGGCTCGACCTCCAGCTCTGCTTTTCGCTGCACGCGGCCTCACGCGCCTTCAACGGCGTCTACCGCACGCTCCTGAAGGACCTCGGTCTGACGTATCCGCAATACCTCGTGATGCTGACGCTCTGGGAGCACGGCGAGCTGCCGGTCAAGAGCATCGGCGAGAAGCTGCGGCTGGACTCGGGAACGCTGTCGCCGCTGCTCAAGCGGCTGGAGTCGGCGGGCTTCGTCGAGCGGCACCGCAGCAGGGCGGACGAGCGGTCCGTCACCATCCGGCTCACCGGGCAGGGCACGGACCTGCGGGAGCGCGCGCGGGTGGTGCCGCAGCACATCGCACGGGCCGTCAACCTCCCCCCGGAGGACTTCCACACCCTGCGCACCCTGCTGGCCACACTGACCGAGGGCCTCGACGCCGCGGCGGCGGCCCACCCATAGCCCGGCCCAAACTCATGTGCGCGCCCCACACGGTTCGGCCCGGCCGGGCGGGACGACCGGGTCGTGCGGGAGCGTCACGAGCGGTGGCTCGCCTCCTGGCGGCGTACGGCGTGACCCGAGGGTGCGGGGTGAGGGGGCCCCGCGCCGGTCCGCCGCTCGTGCGGTAGGACTTGGTGGTGGCGCGCGGGACACCCGAACCAGCACAGGAGACAGCACATGGCACGTCCGGTCACCATCGTCACAGGCGGCAGCCGGGGCATCGGAGCGGCGACCTGCGCCCGCCTCGCCGCCGACGGGCACGACCTGGTCCTCGGGTACGTCAGCAACGAACGGGCCGCGCGGGAAGCGGCCGAGGCGGTGCTCGCCGCGGGGGTCCGTTGCGTCACGGTGCGGGCCGACACCTCCCAGGAGGCGGACGTGGAGCGGCTGTTCGACACCGCGGCGGCGGAACTGGGGCCGGTGACCGGCCTGGTCAACAACGCCGGTGTCACGGGCCCCCTCACCCGTCTCGCCGACGCCCGCACCGAGGACCTGCGCCGGGTTCTGGACGTGAACCTGCTCGGCTATCTGCTCTGCTGTCGTCGCGCCGCCCGCGACATGGCCGCCTCGGGTGGCGGCGCCATCGTCAACATCTCCTCCGCCGCCGCCACGCTCGGCAGCCCCGGCGACTACGTCCACTACGCGGCGTCCAAGGCGGCCACCGACACGCTGACGATCGGCCTGTCCAAGGAGCTCGGCCAGGATCGCATCCGGGTCAACGCGGTCTCGCCCGGCCTGATCGACACCGACATGCACGCCACGATGGGCGACCCCGGGCGCCCGGCCAGGATGGCCGACAGCATCCCGCTCGGCCGTCCCGGCCGGGCGTCCGAGATCGCGGCGGCCGTCTCCTGGCTCCTGTCGCCCGACGCCTCGTACACCACCGGCGCGGTCCTGCGGGTCTCCGGCGGCCGGTGAACCGGCCTGTCGGCACAGCGAAGTGAGGGGGCGTCAGATGAGCAGTACGGCTGCGCCGTTCGAGGCGGCCACGGGGGACGGGCCCGTCGCACGGGGTGGCGAGCGCGCGGCCGCCGTGCGCACCGCCTTCGACGGCCTGGTGAACATCCGCCGGGTCATGGGAAGTTCGGGCCCCGCCGAGTGGGAGCGGCTCCGGCCGGTGCGGGCCGTCGCGCTGGCCCTGGAGGCGGCGGGCATCGAGGCCTCCGGCGTCGATGCCGAGGGCACGCGGTGCGCCACGGGTTACCGGGTCGGCGCCGGGAACGACTCCCGGTCGGTACGCGTCGAGTGGCTGGGCCCGCCCGGCAGCGGCGCCGAGTACACGGCCAACGAGGCGCTGCGGCGGTGCGCCGAAGCACTGCGGGCGCTGGGCTGGGTGGCGCTGGAGTACCGCGGGCCGCGCCGGCACCACTACCTGGAAGTCGAACCACCGGGGTGATCCACCACCGGTTCGCACGTCACCCCGGCTGCCGCTAGAGTGCGATGCTTGTTCGATTGTCCAGGGGTGTGGGGGAAAGCGGCATGAGCGCGCAACTACGGGAGACAGCAGGCGAGTTGGCCGAGCTGTTGTGGCGGGAGCACACGCTGTACCGCGAGCGTTCGGGCACCGTGGTCATCCGGGGCTCCCATGTCGAACGCTGGATCAGCCTCTCCCCCACCGGTGGCAGGGACCAGGTGCTGATCCGGGCCGGCCGGATCCTGGACGGCGGCACCACCGCCCCGGCCCGATCGGAGACGGTGGCCAGTCTCGCCGTCGACAGGGCCGAACTCGCCGCCGTCTGCCGGAGGTTGCTCGCGGAGACCGCCACGGGGCCCGCACCCCGTGGCGCCGCGCGAGCGCCGAAGTCCGGGAGACCACGGAAGGCGAGGACGGGACGGACGGCAAGGCCGGCGCGCGGGAATCGGCACACCGGCCTCACCTCCTGGCTCGTCATCCTCGCCGTGCTCGGCCTCGTCGCCCTGTACGTCCGCAATCTGACCGTGGGGTTGTAGCGACCGGCCATCCCGGGAACGAGCGGCCGGGCACGTTCACACCGCCTCCGCCTCGATGATCGACGGCAGCGACGGAGTGGGAAGCACACGGTTCGGACGGAAGCCGGACCGGGTCAGCAGGCTCTCGAACTCCGCGGCCGTGCGCTCCCTGCCCTTCAGCACCATCAGCATGATCATGTCCAGTTCGACGGCGGGGTGCGGGTCGCCGTTGTCGGGCAGGACCGCGTCCACCACGAGGAGCCGCGTGCCGGGGGCGGCGGCCCCGCGGATGGCTCCCAGGATGCGCAGGCAGTCCTCGTCGTCCCAGTCGTGCAGGATGTTCTTGAGCAGATAGAGGTCTCCCCCGGCCGGGACCTCCGAGAAGAAGTCGCCCCCCACGACACTCCAGCGCCCGGTCAGCTCCGCGGTGTCGAGGAGGTGGTCGGACACGGTGTCCGGGCGGTCGAACAGCACGCCGTTCAGGCCGGGTTCGCGGCTCAGCACCGCGTGCAGGAAGCCGCCCCGGCCGCCGCCGACATCGACGACGGTCCCGCCGTCGGGAAACGCGTAGCTGTCCGCGACGAGCTCCACGACCCGGCCGGACAGCGAGGCCATCCCGGCGTCGAAGAGGTCACGCGCGTCGGGGGTGGCCGCCAGGTGCTCGAAGAACGGGCGCCCGTAGGCGACTTCGAACGGGGTCTCCCCCGTGCGCAGGATGTCGGTGATGCCGTAGGAGGCGCGGCGGAGCATCTCGTCGGTGATGAACAGGGCCGCCGCGTGCTGCGATCCGGGGACGTCCGAACGCAGCGGACGCCCCGCCTCGGTGAGGCCGAAGGCGCCCTTCTCGTCCTGGCTGAAAAGACCGTGCATCGCGAGCAGCCGCAGGACGCGCCGCAGGGAATCCGCGTGCAGTCCGGAGTCCTGGGCGAGCTCCTCGACGGTACGGGGGCCGTCGGCGAGGCGGTCCGCGATGCGGTGCACCGCCACGGCCCGTACCGCGGCCGAATAGATGTGTCCGTACAACAGCCCGTTGAGGGGCGAGGGGCCGGTGGAGCCGGTGGGGTGCAGGGGGTGGTCCGAGCTGGTCGCCAACGGTCGCTCCTGTCGTCACGCGAGGTGGCCTCTGTCACGCCAGAGGTCTGCCGTCCCATGGTCGCAGCGCGTGCCGCGTCCGGGTGCGGGTTTCGGCCGGGCGCACGGGCCGTCTGGCCGCCTTCCGGTCGCGCACCTTCCGGGGGGGGCGCTCCGGCGTCCGGCGCGGTCCACCGCCGGCGTCCACCTGCTAGAAAGGGCCTTCCGACTTCCGCGCGAACCACAGGGACGGCGCCATGCCCACCGAAGTACTGAACCGGCTCGGCGCCGGCAAGTACCTGCTCGTCACGACGTACAAGAAGGACGGCACGGGCGTCGCCACCCCGGTGTGGGTGGTCCGGGACGGCGACGCCCTGGTGATCTGGACGGTCGCCGACTCCTGGAAGGTCAAGCGCATCCGCAACCGGTCCGATGTGCTGGTCGGCCCCTGCGACGTGCGCGGCAATCCGACGGGTGAGCCGCATCCCGCGACCGCGGTGATCGGCGACCCGGCGGCCGCCGAGGCCGCCCGGGCGCTGCTGCGCCGCAAGTACGGCGTGATCGGACGGCTCACCCTGCTCGGCAGCCGGCTGCGGCGCGGCGCGACGGGCACGGTGGCCGTCCGGATCACCCTCGACGACTGACGGGCCTAGGGGCCCGAGACCAGGTCGGCCACGTTGCCGGCGGAGTTGGAGGGCCCTCCGCTGTTGTTGATGACGTGGTTGATGGTGCCGGTGCCGCCGAGGGAGACCGTCACCATGTCGTGGAAGCGGACTCCGGACGCGGCCGGCGCCTCGAAGGCCCGCTCGGCCACCACCGAGGGGTTGGAGCTGAAGTAGCAGTAGCTGCCGAGCCCCCACGCCTGGTGGCTGGTCACGCTGCTCGCCACCTTGTAGGCGTCGTAGCCGCGGGTCGAGCCGTTCATCCAGGACCCCTGGTCCGGCGGGTCGTAGGGCATCTCGTTCTGGAAGAAGTAGGTGCGGCCGCCGTTGCCGTTCCAGATGACCTGATGCTGCTGGTAGTGCTCGACGAACAGGCCGTACATCGTGACGTCGGTGCCGTTCACGACGAGCCCGTTGGCGGCGGTGTTGCTGGACCAGCCGACGCCGCTGCCGTGGTCGGCGCGCCACAGCCACATGTGGTCGCCGATGACGTCGGAGCTGTTGACGACGAGGCTCTGGGTCGCCTTGCCGACCCCGGCGCCGCCGATGCGGAAGAACACGTCGTGCAGGGAGGTCGGGTCGGCGGTGTGCCGGGCGCTCGCCCCGCTCTGGCCGACCCGCATCAGCGTCCCGGAGTTGGTGGTGCCCGCGTCGATGAGCAGACCGGCCACGTTCACGCCGTCGACGTCGGCCACGTTCATCGCGGTGATGCCGTTGTCGGGGATCAGCGTGGCGAGCCCGAGGCCGAGCACGACGGTGTCGGCCCGGTTCACGTTCAGGGTCTGGTCGAGGTGGTAGACGCCGGGTGTGAACAGCAGGTTCTTGCCCTGGGCGAGTGCCTGGTTGATGTCGGTGGCGGTGGCGCCCGGCTTCACGATGAAGAAGGTGTCGATGCCGAGCGAGCTGCCGGGCTGGTTGCCGCCCGACCAGGCCGTGCCCTGGGTGTTGGTCCGCAGGGCCGGTACGAACACCTTGTACGCGCCCGCGCCGTCCACGTACAGGAACGGCTTCTCGCGGGTCACGGGTGACTGCGCGACCGTGGTGTAGGGCGGGTTGGGGAAGGTGTTGGCGGGAGCGTTGACGTCGCCGACGAACACCATGTTCCAGTTGGAGCCGTTCCAGCTGCCCCACTGTGTGTTGCGCGAGAGCCACTGCTGCTGGGAGCCGGAGCGCACCTGTCCGTCGATCTTCGAGTCGGCGATGAAGCCGCCGCTCGACCAGCCGCCGTCGTCGAGCTGGAGGTCGCCCCGCACGTGCATCCGGCGGTAGGGGGCCGCCTGCGACACGGCCCAACGGTCGCTGCCACCAGTGGGGTTGACCGACAGGTTTTCCGCGGAGCGCCAGAAGTTCTGGGTGGCGTTGCCCTGGAACCAGTCGGCCTCGGCGTGCACGGCGCCGTTGATGGTGACGTCGTCCGGGGAGAGCCCGAGCCCGGCGACCTGGGTGTAGAAGCCCACGTTGGCGTCGGCGTTGTAGGTGCCGGGCTTGAAGAGCAGGGCGAAGCGCTGCGCGCCGAACTGGTTCTTCTCCTGCTGGGCGAAGACCTGGTTGAGTCTGCCCTGGATGGCGGAGGCGGACATCGACGGGTCGAAGACGGAGACGTTGGGCCCGAAGTCCGGTGTGCCCGAAGGTGGTTGGGGTCCGTTCGCGGAGTCCAGGGCGAAGGACTGGGCCGCGCTCCCGTTGCATGCGTACTGCTGCAGGCGGGCGCCGTCGGCGGTCGAGGCACTCGGCACGTCGAGGCACTTGCCGCTGTTGCGGTTCACGAAGTGGTAGGCGCCGCCCGCCTCTTGGACCGGCAGCCACTGCTGGTTGGCTCCGCCGCCGTACGTCCACAGCTGGATCGGCGCCGAGTCGGCGGTCGACACGTCGGTGACGTCCCAGGCCTTGCTCGCGTCGTTCCGGTTGTTGACGCGGACATAGCCG
Source organism: Streptomyces xanthochromogenes (assembly GCF_014650455.1). Taxonomy (GTDB): domain Bacteria; phylum Actinomycetota; class Actinomycetes; order Streptomycetales; family Streptomycetaceae; genus Streptomyces; species Streptomyces xanthochromogenes. The sequence goes on from NZ_BMUZ01000011.1 coordinate 205,903, forward strand.
TCACCGGCCGCCTGGAACTGCCACTGCTGTGCGGCGCTCGCGTTGCAGGCGTACTGCTGGACCGCCGTGCCGTCGGCGGTGCCGGCCGCGGCCGCGTCCACGCACTTGCCGCTGTTCCTGGCGGCCACGGTGACCCAGCCGGACGGCAGGTCGGCGGCGTGCGCCGCGGGGGCGAGTGCGGTCGCCGACACCAGGGAGGCGAGCAGGGCGCCCAGGGCGAGCAGCGGGACGGTGGGGGTGGCGCGGCGCGGGACCCCGGGAGGAACCGGGGGCCGGGGTGATCCGGAAGTTCTCATACGTCTCTCCTGTACCGCGGGGTGCACGGAGTAAGTGGGGGGTGTACGGGAGGAGTTACGAACCAGGGACTGCACGGGGGCGTCACGAGTGACGCGTGGGGTTCATGGCTTTCTTCAAGGTGTGAAGTTAGGAGGACCCGGCGGACCCGTCAAGAGTTCAGGTACGGAAGAAGTTCCGATGGGCGGGGCGGGTGACTGGTAGCTTGACGCGTCCGGAAAAGCGCGTCGCAAGGGGACGATCAGCAGTGCACAGGTTCTCGCGTATCACCGGCCTCGCCTCCGTGGGGCTCGCCGCAGCCCTGCTGGCCTCGGGATGCAGCAGCGGAGGCTCCGACAAGGCCTCGGACAAGCCGTCGGGACAGGCATCGGGCCGGGCAACAGCAGCCGGCAGTTCGCCCACGCAGGCTCCGGCGGGTTCGGGCGCTGCCTCAACTCCCGCTCAGGGCAAGGCATCGGGCGCCCCCGCGGGCTCCGCGCCCGGCGCCAAGGGGCTCGACGGGAACTGGGTCGCCGTGACCCGGGGCAAGCCCGTCGCGCTCGTCATCAAGGGGAAGGTCGCCTCCGTGCTCGGCGAGCACCTGTGCAACGGAACGGCGAGCAGCACCGCCGGGACGACGGCACTGCGCCTGAAGTGCGCGGACGGGAACACCACCCGCGTCAAGGGCACGGCGAGGATGAACGGCGCGAAGCTGGAGGTCAGTTGGGACGGCTTCGGCAAGGACGAGTTCAGCCGGAACAGGACGAACGGCTGAGGCACCCCCGCGCCGGGGGCGCCCGAGTCGCTTCCTGAACACCCGGCCCGAGTGCCTCGGTACCCGGACTCGCCGCCCCTGGCGCCGCAGCGTCCGGACTCGCTCACACGTCGGCGAACCGGGCCTCATCGGCGGCGTGCAGGTTCCGAACTCCCGTGACGGGCAGGGGCGTTGCCAACGACTCCCCGAGCGCCTGGTCCAGGTCGCGCCACAGGTCCCCCGCGTCCTCCAGGCCGACCGACATGCGCAGCAGCCGGTCGCTGACGCCCGAGGAGGCGCGGTCGTCCTCGGGCACGATGCGGTGGCTGATCGAGGCGGGGTGCTGGATGAGGGTGTCGACGCTGCCGAGGCTGACGGCCGGGGTGATCAGACGGACCCGGGCGATCACCTCGTGCGGGTCGGCGAGCGTCTCGAAGGCCACCATGGCGCCGCCCAGCTTCGGATAGTGGACGCGCAGCACGCGCGGGTCAGCGGCGAGGCGGGCCGCGAGCCCGGCAGCGGTGGCGGACGCGGCCCGCACGCGCACCGGCAGGGTCGAGAGTCCGCGCAGGAGCAGATAGCCGGCGAGCGGGTGCAGGACGCCGCCCGTGGCGAAGCGGATCTGGCGCAGCCGGCGGGCGAAGGCCTCGTCGCAGGCCACGACGCCCCCGAGGACGTCCCCGTGACCACCGAGGTACTTCGTCGCGCTGTGCAGCACGAGCCGGGCGCCGCTGGTGACGGGCCGCTGGAGTACGGGCGTGGCGAAGGTGTTGTCGACGAGGAGCGGCACCGTGCCGCAGGCCTCGGCGAGCGCCGCGAGGTCCACCTCGGCGAGGGTCGGGTTGGCGGGGCTCTCGACCATGACCAGGGCGGTGTCGGGGCGGAGCGCGTCCGCGGCGTGCTCCGGGTCGGCCCAGGTGACCTCGGTGCCGAGGAGTCCGGCGGTCAGCAGGTGGTCGCTGCATCCGTACAGCGGGCGCACCGCCACGACGTGCCGCCTGCCCGTGGCGTGCTGGGCGAGCAGCACGGCGGACAGGGCCGCCATGCCGCTGGCGAAGGCGACCGCGGCCTCGGTGCCCTCCAGGGTGGCGAGCGCCGTCTCGAAGCGGGCGACGGTGGGATTGCCGAGCCGGCCGTAGACCGGCGGGCCCTCGGGGGCTTCGCCGGTGGCGGCGAAGGCGTCGATCCTGGCCGCTTCCCCCCTGCTGTCGTACGAGGGGTAGGTGGTGGACAGGTCGATCGGCGGTGCGTGCAGTCCGAGCCCGGCGAGGTCTTCGCGGCCCGCGTGCACGGCGAGGGTGTCCACGGCTCTGGCGTCCACGAGTGTGGTGTCGGCGTCCATGGGTCCACTGTGAACAGCGACCGGGCCCGTGGGGCCGCACCCCGTGTAACGTTCGGGCCATGGCCGAATCCGTCGTACTCGACCCGGTGGATCTGCACATTCTGCGGCTTCTGCAGAACGACGCCCGCATGACCTACCGCGATCTCGCCGCCGAGGTGGGCGTAGCGCCCTCCACCTGTCTGGACCGCGTGGCACGACTGCGGCGATCCGGGGTGATCCTGGGACATCAGCTGCGCGTCGACCCGGCGAAGCTGGGACGGGGACTGCAGGCGCTGCTTTCGGTGCAGGTGCGTCCGCACCGGCGCGATCTGATCGGCCCGTTCGTGGAGCGGGTCAGGGCGCTGCCGGAGTCCCGGTCGCTGTTCCATCTGACCGGGCCCGACGACTACCTGGTGCACGTCACCGTCGCGGACACCGCCGATCTTCAGCGGCTCGTCCTGGACGAGTTCACCTCGCGGCCGGAGGTCGCCCGGGTGGAGACCCGGCTCATCTTCCAGCAGTGGGACTGCGGTCCCCTGCTGCCTCCGGCCTAGAGCGCTGCCGCCGGCCCGGGGCCGGTCCGGCGGGCACAACCACAGGACCGGTTCCGGGCCCCGTGCAGGAGGCCCGGAACCGGTCGACGGGGGGTCAGCGCGCGTCGGCCTTCAGCAGGTCGGCGCACTTCTCACCGATCGCCATGGTCGTGATGCACGGGTTGACGGTGACGAGCTCCGGCATGACCGAGCCGTCGCAGACCCGCAGGCCGTCGATGCCCTTGACGCGCAGCCGGGCGTCCACCGGGGCCATCGCGTCGTCGTCGGCACCCATCTTCACCGTCGACGCGGGGTGGTAGACGGTGTTGTGGGTCTTGCGGATGTAGTCGAGCAGCTCGTCGTCGGTGCGCACGTCCGGGCCGGGGGCGAGTTCGGCGCCCGCCCAGCCGCTCAGCGCGGGCTGCGCGGCGATCTCGCGGGCCAGCTTCAGGCCGTACGTCATGACCCGCGCGTCGTGCTCGTGCGTGAAGTAGCGCGGGTCGACCATCGGCTTGTCCCGGTAGTCGCGGGTGCGCAGGCGCACGGTGCCGCGGGACTTGGCCTGCGTCACGTTGGGGGTGAGGCAGAACGCGTTCTCGGTGGTCGGGTAGCCGTACCGCGCGGTGTTCATGTCGAACGGCACCTGACCGTAGTGGAACATCAAGTCCGGGCGTTCCAGGCCGGGTTCGGTGTCCGCGAAGATGCCGATCTCCCACCACTGGGTGGAGGCCGTCGTCATGGGCTGCTTGGCCTCCCACATGATGACGCCCTCGGGGTGGTCCTGGAGGTTCTCGCCGACGCCGGGGGCGTCGACCAGGACGTCCACTCCCACCTCGCGCAGATGGGCGGCGGGGCCGATGCCCGACAGCATCAGGAGCTTGGGGGTGTCGATCGAACCGCAGGACACGATGACCTCGCGCCGCGCGGTGACGGTACGGGTGTGGATGAGGTCGGGGTCGAGGTACTCGGCGCCGGTGCAGCGGCGGTCGGCGTCGATGATCAGCTTCTTGGCGCGCACCCCGGTGCGCACGACGAGGTTGGGGCGCCGGTCCATCACGGGGTGGAGGTAGGCCACCGAGGAGGACTGGCGGATGTTGTTCTCGTCGGAGTTGATCTGGAACCAGTTGGCGCCCCGGATCACGGTCTTGCCGTCGTTGAACTGCGTGGTGGGGATGCCCTGTTGGGCGCACGCTTCGAGGAGCGCCGCGCCGCACGGGTCGGACGACTTGACGTTCCGGATCTTCACCGGGCCGCTGCGGCCGTGGTGGTCGCCGGGGGCGTCGTTGGTCTCCAGGCGCTGGTACAGCGGGAAGATGTCGGCCGCGCCCCAGCCCGAACAGCCCGCCGCCTCCCAGGCGTTGAGGTCTTCGGCGGGCGCCCAGAAGGCGATGCACGAGTTGTGCGAGGAGCAGCCGCCGAGCACCTTGGCGCGGGCGTGCCGCATGAAGCTGTTGCCGTGGGACTGGGGCTCGACGGGGTAGTCCCAGTCGTAGCCGGATTCGAGCAGGCCCATCCAGCGGTCCAGCTTGAGGACGTTGTCGTCGCCGACGTCGGAGGGTCCCGCCTCCAGGACGCACACGGTGACCGAGGGGTCCTCGCTGAGCCGGGCCGCGACCACGTTGCCCGCCGTGCCGCCGCCGACGACGACGTAGTCGAACTCCTCGGTGAGGACGGTGGATTCAGTGGGCTGTGTGGACATGGGTCTCTGACTCACTTTCGGTTTCCGATGCGGCGTGGCTCGCCAGGACGCCGGTCTTGTGGCGCTGGACGAACCAGTAGTAGGCGAAGCCGCCGAGCAGGACGGCTCCGACGAAGAGGAAGGCGCCCCAGCGCAGGTACCAGTGGTAGGGGGCGGTGGCGTTGTAGACCTCGGCGCGCGGCCAGGCCAGGTTGAGCGTCATGGCGCCGCCCCACAGGACGCCGAGGATGTTCACCGGCAGGCCCCAGCGGCCCAGCGAGAACTTGCCGTCACCGGCCGGGGTCCACTTGCCGCGCAGACGGGCGATGAGCATCGGCAGGGTGACGAGCAGATAGGCGACGTAGATCATGATGATGCCGATGCTGGTGACCACCGAGAAGATCTGCGGCTGGCGGATGTTCACCAGGAGGATCACCAGGGCCAGGACGCCGATCACGACGGCCGGCAGCACGGGCGTCTGGAAGCGCGGGCTGACCTTGGCCATCAGGGACGCGGCGGGCAGGTTGTTGTCCCGGGACATCGCGAAGGCGAGGCGGATGGCGGCGGTGTGCACGGCGAGCGCGCACACGGTGACCGCGATCAGGACGCACCACAGCATGAGCTTGCCGCCGGTGTCGCCGAGCACGTCGAGCACCACGTACTGGAGGCCGTCGCTGGTGATGCCCTTGCCGTCGAGGCTGGAGACGCTCATCAGGGCGAGGATCAGGATCAGGCCGCCGAGCACGAACGAGGCGAGCAGGGCCCGCAGGATCGCGCGCGGCGCGTTGCGGGACGGGTCGACGGACTCCTCGCCGAGGGAGGCGGCCGTGTCGAAGCCGTACATCACGTAGGCGGAGGCGAGGGCCGCGGTGAGGAAGGCGCCCATGTAGCCGAAGCTGCCGCTGCCGCCGTGGCCGTGGGTGTCGAGCACCACGGAGGGACCGCGCACCACGTGGACGGCGAACAGGACGATCAGGACGACGGTCGCGACGAGTTCGAGGAAGACGCCGGCCGTGTTGATGCGTGCCATCAGCTTGACGCCGAACGCGTTGACCAGGGTGGTGAAGAGGATGAGCACCGCGGCGAGGATCACGGCGTTGGTGGCGACGTCGTAGGTGCCGGTGCCGTCGCCGACTATCTGGAACACCTTGGAGATCTGCGGCAGGGTGGCCTGGTAGGCGAGGGCCACCGCGGCGATCGACACGATCGAGGCGATCAGCATCATCCAGCCGGCCAGCCAGCCGACGTGCGGGCCGCCGAGTTTCTTGGCCCAGTTGTAGACCGAGCCGGCCACCGGGTACTTGGCGGCGAGTTCGGCGAAGCAGAGGGCGACCATCAGCTGGCCGACGAAGACCAGCGGCCACGACCACCAGTAGGCCGGGCCGCCGAAACCGAAGCCGAAGTAGAACAGCTGGAAGGTGCCGGTCAGGATCGAGATGTAGCTGATGCCTGCGGCGAAGGTGTGGAAGTTGCCGAGGGTGCGCTTGAGTTCGGGTCTGTAACCGAACTCCCGGAGATCGTCGTCATCCTTCGTCATGCTCATGACCAGACTCCAAGTAGGCAGGGATTCAGGAGGGGCACGGTGCGGTGACCGGCCGTCCGCGGGGTACGGCCGGTCGTGGGTTCAGCGGGTCAGCTCTCGAACCACCGCTGGGGTTCGGGGGCGGTGTTGCGCCAGATGTGCTTGGTCTCCTGGTACTCGGCCAGGCCGGCGGGCCCGAGTTCGCGTCCGGTGCCGGACTGCTTGTAGCCGCCCCATTCGGCCTGCGGCACGTACGGGTGGAAGTCGTTGATCCACACGGTGCCGAGCCGCAGCGCGGCGGCCACCCGGCGGGCCCTGGCCTCGTCGGTGGTCCACACCGCGCCGGCCAGACCGTAGACGGTGTCGTTGGCCAGACGCACGGCCTGGTCCTCGTCGGTGAAGCGCTCGACGGTCAGGACCGGCCCGAAGGACTCGTCGCGCACCACGCTCATGTCGGCCCGGCACTCGTCGAGGATGGTCGGCGGGTAGTAGTAACCACCATCCAGCTCAGCGGAGTTGGGGCGCTCGCCGCCGCAGCGCAGCACGGCGCCCTCGGCGACACCGGCGGCGACGTACGCCTCGACCTTGTCGCGGTGGGCGGCGGAGATCAGCGGGCCGGTCTCGGCGCGCTCGTCGAACGGGCCCCCGAGCCGGATCAGTCGGGCCCGGCGCACCAGTTCGTCCACGAAGCGGTCGTGCAGCGCATCCTCGACCAGGAGGCGGGTGCCGGCCGAGCAGACCTGCCCGGAGTGCAGGAACACGGCGGTCAGCGCGTTGTCCACGGCCGCCTCGAAACCCGCATCGGTCGCGGCGACGTCGGCGAAGACGACGTTGGGGTTCTTGCCGCCGAGTTCGAGTGCGGTCTTCTTCACGGTGGGGGCGGCCGCGGCCATGATCCGGCGGCCGGTCACGAGGCCGCCGGTGAAGGAGACGAGGTCGACGTCGGGGTGCTCGGCGAGCGGTGCGCCGGCCTCGGCGCCCGCGCCGAGCACCAGGTTGGCGACGCCCGCCGGAAGGCCCGCCTCGGTCAGCAGCTTCATGAGGTGGATGGCGGTGTGCGGGGTCAGCTCGCTGGGCTTCAGGACGAAGGTGTTGCCCGCGCCGATCGCGGGGGCGACCTTCCACGCGGTCTGCAGCAGCGGGTAGTTCCACGGCGTGATCAGGCCGCACACACCGACCGGCTCGTGGACGACGCGGCTGTCCACGACCGGGTTGCCGGTGTCCACGACGCGGCCCGCGCCCTCGGCGGCGACGAGGGTGGCGAAGTAGCGGAAGCAGTTGGCGATGTCGTCCATGTCGTAGCGGGACTCGACGAGCCGCTTGCCGGTGTCGAGCGACTCGGCACGCGCGAGGAGTTCCTTGTCGCGCACGAGCAGATCGGCGACGCGAAGCAGCAGCGCACCGCGCTCGGCCGGGGCCGTCCTCGGCCACGGTCCGTGGTCGAAGGCGGCTCGGGCCGCGGCGATGGCGTTCGCGGTGTCCTGGGGACCCGCTTCGTCGACCGTGGCGACCAGGGTGCCGTCTGCGGGACACCGGATCTCACGGGTCCGCCCGTCGACGGCGGCACTCCACTGGCCGTCGATGAAGAGCTCGGGCATGTTTCGGATCCTCCGATGCGGTGCTGGGACAGGGCCACCACCGCCCCTGCCCCGGCATGCGGGGAACATGCCGAAAAAATAACCCGAAGTGACGGGCGTCACTTTGTGTGGTTATTGCAGGTCAGAGCGGTGCTCTTGATCACACTCGGTCACGCGGAGTCAATCCCCCACTCTCCTGGGGCATTTCACGTACGGAATGTGAGACCGGTCAGCCCGTTCGGGACCGCTTCGGCATACTGGCGCGGCTGAAACTGATCACTTCCAACCCTCGCGGGAGCAGCCATGGTTGACCGGGCCACCACCACAACGGCCGCCTTCAGGACGGTCGTCGAAGCCGGCCCGGAGGCCCTCGACCAGGTGCGGGCCGCCGAGGCCGTCCTTCAGGAGGCCATCGCGCCGGCGGCGGACGCGGCCTTCGACTTCGGGGCCGTGCGCTCGGCCGCCCGGAGCCTGCCGAACAGCTCGGTCGTCAAGATCATCCCCGGTTTCGGCCTCCAGGAGACCGCGCCCCTCCAGGTCATGGTCCTCACACTCCGGCAGGCCGTGCGCCAGGCGCTGGTCGAACCATTCGAGAACCCCGCGTTCTGGGACAAGGCGGACACCGCTCTGGCCGGCGTGTTCCTCGGCCTGGGAGCACAGCGGGACGCGGCCCATCTCGCCTTCCAGGAGAGCACGGACGGCACGCGGTACTTCTACCACCTGCTCTTCGCGCTCCAGGACGAGGAGACGGGCCGCCACCTCTACGTCGTCGCGTTCCGCGTCGAGGTGACCGTGGCCGCCGACCGGGCGACGCTCCTGTCGCTGGGCGCCGAGGACACCGCGGCGGTCACGATCCGCCTCGACGCGATCAGCGTGCGACAGGAGCTCGCCGCCACGAGCTGACGCCGGGCGTCACACGGGCAGCGCCCAGGTCTGGTTCGCCTGGTGGCTGCCGCAGGTCCAGGTGTCGAGCCTGGTGCCGCTCGCCGTGCCGCCGCCGTACACATCGAGGCAGAGGCCGGACCCGGCGTTGACCAGCGCCCCGTCCCCGCCGGTGGTCCAGCGCTGGGCATCCGCACCCGTGCAGGCCGACAGGACGGCGGAGCCGCCGGCAGCGGAACCGGTCGCCGTCAGGCACTTGCCGAGCGCCCGTACGGTGTCGTCGTCGGCCAGGCTCCAGCGTTGGTTGGCGTTGGAGGTGCACGGGAAGAGGATCACCGGGGTTCCGTCGGCCGTGCCGCTGTTGGACACGTCCGCGCAGTTGGCACCGTTGCCGGTGAGCTGCCCGGTGGGCACCGCGGGCGCACAGCCGCTGCCCGGGGTGAGCCGCCAGATGGCGGTGCCGTGGGCGGGGACATTGGCGGTCAGCGCGGGCGAGGTGCTCGAAGTGCCGCCGCTCCAGAGGTCCTTGGCGCTCACCGAGCAGCCGGGCAGGCCGATCGAGGCGAGGCTCGTGGACACGTTCCGCGCCGAGGAGGACCGGTTGAGCACGGCGACGGCCCGGTCGCCGTTCGCCAGCGGGCGGACCAGGACGTCGGTGGTGCCGTTGGTGGCGACCACGGCGGCCTGCCGGCCCATGCGGTCCTGGTCGAGGGCGATCAGACCGGCGTTGCCGAGGGCCGAGCGCCCGGCCGGGGTGAGGGCGGCCACGTCGGAGGAGAGGATGAACGGGGCGGCCATCATCGACCAGAGCGCCACCTGGCTGCGCGACTCGTCGGCGGTCAGACCCGGGTCGCCGGCCAGCAGGAAGTCGGGGTCGTTCCAGTTGCCGGGCCCGGCGTAGCGGCCGAGCCAGCGGTTGTAGCCGTAGTTCCACAGCACGCTCGCCCAGCGGCTCGCGGTGGGCTTCTGCGGGTTGAACACCACGATGTCGGTGCCCTCGCGCCACAGCTGGCCGTCCCCGCCGACCCAGGAGAGGACGGAGAACCAGTCCGGGCTGCCCCATTCGCCGTTCGGCTGGAAGTAGGCGGGCGCCGACTCCGAGAAGACGATGTCGCGCCCCGCGTTGTGGAGCGCCGCGGACTCGGCGTCGTACGCCTGGCGGTAGGCCTCCTCCTTGGTCTGGCCGGGGCCCACGTACATGTTGCAGCCGTCGAGCTTGAGGTAGTCCACGCCCCAGGACGCGAAGGTGGCCGTGTCCTGCTCGAAGTGGTCGGGGCCGCCGCCCTGGGGGCGGCCGCTGCCCGGGTAGCCCTCGCAGGTGGCGGAGCCCGCGTCCTCGTAGATGCCGAACTTCAGGCCGCGGGCGTGCAGATAGGAGCCGAGCCAGGCCATGCCGTGCGGGAAGCGGACCGGGTCCGCCACCAGGTTGCCCTGGCCGTCGCGGGTCTTGGCCATCCAGCAGTCGTCCACGGTGACCGTCTTGTAGCCCTTGGCGGCGAGCCCCGACGAGACCAGCGCGTCGGCGTTGTGCACCACGGTCTGTTCGCTGATGTCGCACATGTAGTGCGCCCAGTTGTTCCAGCCCATCGGCGGCGTGGCGGCGAGCCGGCCGCCCTGGGCGGGCGCGGTGGGCGGCGCCGGAGCCGCGGCCGCCGCGGCGTGGGCCCCGGTCGCGGTCAGCGGGACGGCCAGGAGCGCGGCGAGCAGGGCGGCGAGTCTCCTGCGCCGGGTAGGAAGTGACGGCACGACAGATTCCTTCCTGGCCCGGCCGGTCGCGGCCCGGGCGGGATGCGTAGGAGGCAGGGAAGGTGCCGATCCCGCCGGCGCACGAGCCTGCCGGAGGGCACCCGCCAGTGCAGTACTGATGCTCGTTCTTGTCAATGGCTCCCATCGGACGAGCAGGAACAAGCATCCGCCCCCGTCCGCGCCGAGCCCGGCATTGCCACGGCGTGTCCGCGCGCGGGCCGTCCGCCGCCGACGGGGCGCCGCCCCCGGATGTGCGCGGGCAGGACGTGGCGGTGCGTCAACTCATGGACGAATCAAGCTGGTTGGAGAGTGAAGCTACGACGCTACGATGCCCGCCTCGTGGGCGAGCAGTCCGGCCTGGGTGCGATTGGCGCATTCCAGTTTGTCGAGTGTGCGCGACACATAGCCCTTGACGGTCGCCTCCGACAGATGGAGCCGGGCCGCGATCCGCGCGTTGGAGAGCCCTTCCCCCAGGCCCGCGAGGACCTCGGTCTCCCGTTCGGTGAGCAGGGCGACGCGCTCGCGGGCGCGGTCACGGGCCGAAAGACCGTCGGTCGAGGCCGCGATGAGCCGCCGGGCGGCGGCGGGCGACAGCACGGTGTGGCCCTCGGCCGCCACCCGGACCAGACCGATGAGCTCCTCCGGCGGCGTGGACTTCACCAGGAACCCCGTCGCCCCGGCGCGCAGCGCACGCAGGACGTACTGGTCGGCGTCGAAGGTCGTGAGCACCACGATGGGCGGCGGCTGCGCGTCGCGCCGGGTCAGCCGCTCGATGGCGGTGATGCCGTCCATGCCCGGCATCCGCAGATCCATGAGGACGACATCGGGCCGGTGCCGCAGCACCGCCTCGATGCCGGCCGCCCCGTCGTGCGCCTCGGCGACCACCTCGATGTCGTCGGCGGAACCGAGGATCGTGCGCAGGAACCCGCACACCATTGCCTCGTCGTCCACGACCACCACCCGCACCACGGGCCTCACCCCACTGATTCCGCTGTCGGTACGTAGGCGGGCAGTTCGGCCGCCACGCAGAAACCGCCGTCCGGTTCGGGCCCGGCCCGCAGGCTGCCGTGCACGAGCTCGATGCGCTGCCGGAGCCCGGCGATGCCCAGGCCCGAACCGGTGCGCACCAGCTCGCTGTCGGGGCTCCCGCTCGGCCGGGTGTTGCGGACGGCGACGCGCACCCCGCCCGCGTCGTACTCCACGGAGACGGTGACACGGGCGCCACAGGCGTGCTTGTGCACGTTGGTCAGCGCCTCGCGCACGATCCGGTACGTGGTGCGGCCGACCACCGGGGAGGCCAGCGACCGGTCGCCCACTTCGACCAGTTCGGCGGGGACCCCTGCCGCCGTCGACTCGGCGACGAGCGCGGCCAGGCCGTCGGGCGAGGGGGTGCGGTCCTCCTCGGGTGCGGTGCGCAGGATGCCGACCAGGTCCCGCAGTTCCTCCAGGGCCTGGCAGCCGGCCGCCCGGAGTTCCTCCGCCGCCCGCCGGGTCGCCTCGTCGGAGGCGGTCACGCGCAGCGCGCCGGCCTGGAGCACCATCAGGCTGACCCGGTGGGTGACCACGTCGTGCATCTCGCCGGCGAGGCGGCCGCGTTCCTCGGCCCGCGCCCGCTCGGCGAGCAGATGGCGCTCCCGCTCGGCCCGTTCGGCACGCTCGGTCAGGGCGCACACGAGCCTCCTGCGCGCGTCGAAGTACAGGGCGAGCAGGGGCCCGACCGCGGTGCGCAGCAGGCCCACGGTGAGGACGGTGACGGACGGTTCCCAGGCCCGGGCGACGACCAGCGTGAAGAGGCCGAGGACCAGGAACGCGGTACGCCGGTTGCGGGCGGTCCTGCCGTAGAACACCGGGCCGTAGGCGGCGAGTGCCGTCGAGAACGGTGCCCAGACATTGCCCGGGTTCGCGGGGGTCAGGGCGTGCGCGGGTGAGATCAGCAGGGTGACGGCGAGCGTGAAGGCGCCGAGGACGGCGACCACCGTCAGGGGCGCCCGGCGCCGGATCACGAGGGAGAGGCAGGCCAGGGCCTGGGCGCCGAGCAGCACCCGAGCGAGGGTGTCCGGCCGTTCGGGCCACCAGGTCGCGCCGACCAGCGTGATCGCCGTGTCGCCCAGGGCGAAGCAGACGGCGATCGCCGTGTCCACGGCGAGCGGGTGCCGACGGTGCCACGGTCCGTCTCTCATGCCGTTCACGGTAGGTCATGTCGGCCCGGTGGCCCCCGGAAAGCAGACCTCCGGCCGCGGGGGACCCTACGAAAGTCGGGCGCCGCACCGGCCGGTCCTCCTTTCGTCGCACCGGCGCCCGCCCGCCCGCTCTGCCGCGGGGTGGTCGCCCCGCGGTGCAATCGGCACATGGAATCCAACGACGACAACGCCAACGCAAACGCCAGCGAGGACAAGGCCACGGCGGCGCCCGCGCTCGGGCACTACGCCATCGATCCCGCAGCCTCGACCGTCGAGTTCACGACCCGGCACGTGTTCGGGCTGCTCCCGGTGCGGGGCACCTTCACGATCCGCTCCGGCAGCGTCGACATCGCCGAGCCGCTCGGTGGTTCGGGCGTCCGCGCCGAGATCGGCACGGCGAGTTTCAGCACCGGCAGCAGGCAGCGGGACAGGGCCGTGCGCTCGGCGCGATTCCTGGACGCCGAGCGTCATCCGCTCATGACGTTCACGGGTGACCGCGTCGACGGCACCACGGTGCCGGGCACCCTCACGGTGTGCGGCGTCGCGCGCCCGGTGTCCCTGCGCATCGAGGAATCCGCTTCGACGACCGGGGGGTTCACCGCCCTCGCCACGGCCCGTATCGACCGGACCGAATTCGGGGTGACCGCGTCCCGTGGCATGGCCGGGCGGCACCTCACGGTGACGCTACGCGTCCGCTGCGTCCGGGCGTGATGTCGGGCCGGAACCAAAAGGAGTGGTGCTGACCTGCGGGTTCTGACAGGGTCGCGGTCGTGACGCACAGCCACGACATCGCCATCGGTACCCTCGCCGAGTGACCCGAACTGGCCGCCCGCATCTATGGGATGAGCGACAACTGGCCCGAGTTCATAGCCTGGGACCTGATCGGCTACGCCCTGCTCGCCCGGGTGCCCGAGGAATTCCCGCAGTACTGCGTGGTGGCCACCGAGGGCGACCGGATCATCGCCCGCGGCTTCAGCGTCCCCTTCAACGCGACGCTCGACGGCCGCGAGGAGATGCCGGACCGGGGCTGGGACCAGGTCCTGGCATGGGCGTTCGACGGCGCGCGGCGGGTCCGTCCCGTGACGACGGCGAGCGCGCTGGAGATCACCGTGGACCTCGATCACCTGGGGCGCGGTCTGTCCTACCGGATGCTCGCCGCGATGCGGGCCGCGGTCGGGCGTCAGGGTCTGGACGCGCTCGTGGCGCCGGTACGCCCGACCGCCAAGCACCTGCGGTCCCGGCTGCCCATGGCCGAATACCTGCGCGAGGTCAGGGACGACGGGCTGCCCGCCGATCCGTGGCTGCGCGTTCACGTCAAGGCCGGCGGCACCATAGTGAAGGCGGCCGCCGCCTCGATGACGGTGAGCGGGACCTCGGCCGAGTGGCGCCGCTGGACCGGGCTGCCGTTCGACCGGGACGGCGAGATCGAGGTCCCGGCCGCCCTGGTGCCGGTGCACTGTGACACCCGTCACGACCGGGTGAGTTACGTGGAGCCCCATGTGTGGGTGCGCCACCCCCTGCACGCCTGACGCCCGGCCACTGCTTGCCCGCCTGACACGGGGACGTCCTGCCGCCCGCGCGGAAAGGCGTCGGACGGAAGGCGTCGGCGACCGCCATGGCTTGATCGGTCACCTTCACAAGATTTGTAAGACAAATCCGGAACCCTTTGGCCGCTCCAGCCCATCAGCCCAGGTGGAACGAACAGGCATGCCCTTGGGCCACAGAACCACCCGGAGCGATAGCAATGACCGACCCCCGTCACGGGGCCTACCAGTCTCGGGGCCACCGCCGGGCCAGCCGCGCCAAGCGCTGGATACTCGGCGTGGTCGCCGTCACCGTGCTCGGCCTGATCGCGTGGCCCGTCCTGAACTACTTCGACGTCTTCTCCGACGAGGGTGACGCCATCAGTTTCGGCCAGGGCGGCTCCGGAGCCGGCGGTGACAAGCCAGGCGGTGACGGCGGCAAATCGGCCAACTCCAAGGTGCTGATGCCGACCGGGCCGGAAGCCAAATTCACGGTGGCCGGCACGGTTCCGGAGAACGGCACCAAGATCGCGGTGACGACCCTGGAGGGCAAGAAGTCCGGCTTCACCGGCAAGGTCTGGGTCTGGGTCCCGCCGGAGTACAAGGACCCGAAGTACGCCAAGAGCGGCTTCCCCGTGATGGTCGCCCTGCCCGGCGGCGCCGGCTACCCGACCAACTACTGGATGGGCACGGACCTCAAGCTGGAGTCGAGCATCTCCCAGTGGTCCAAGGAGGGCAAGAGCCTGCCGTTCATCCTCGCGATGCCGGTCCTCAACCCCCACCCGGACACCGGGGGCCTGTACTGGGACGCGAGTGACATCCCGGGCCAGCCGAAGATGGGCACCTGGCTGACGGAGGACGTGCCCGACCTCATCAAGGCCAACTTCCGTACGGTGAAGTCCCGTGACGGCTGGGCCTTCATGGGCTCCTCGACGGGCGGCTTCGCGGGCCTCAAGAGCGTGCTGCAGAAGCCCGGCCAGTTCAAGGCCGTCATCGCCTCCGGCCCGGACATCGTCCCCGACTCGCGTCTGTGGGCCGGGCACGACAAGGAGAAGGGCGAGAACAACCCCAATCTGCTGGCCCAGAAGCTGATCGCCGCGAAGGGCCCCGACGTCTATCTGGCCTTCCAGGTCGGCACCGTGGGTTCCGACGCCCAGGCCAAGCCGAAGATCGAGGAGTTCATCGCCAAGTACGGCAAGGGCCCCGTCAAGACGAAGCTCAGCGTCATCCAGGGCGGCGGGCACAACGCCAAGACGTACGTGCCCAACATGGCGGGCGGCGGGCTCATCCAGTGGATCAGCGAGCACATGCAGGGCCCCGAGCCCGCCTCCTGACCCGCCCCGCGTCCTTCGGATGCAGGAACGCGACCGGACACCGCCCGGCGCCCCCGGCGATCGGGGCCACCGGGAACTAACGTTCACCGGACAGGGCGTGAATCCACGCCGCCGGCGCGTGGGCGCGGTACGAACGAAGGAGCGGGCGTGGGGAATTCAGCGGTCGGCGCGGACGGGAGCCCTCAGACGGACGGTGAGGAGCCCGAAGGACCGCGCCGCTCCGGCCCCGGCAAGCAGCGCTCCTTCTGGCGGGAGCTGCCGATCCTCGTCGTGGTCGCGCTGGTGCTCGCGCTGCTGATCAAGACGTTCCTGGTGCAGGCCTTCTCCATCCCGTCCGAGTCCATGCAGAACGCGCTCCAGCCAGGCGACCGCGTCCTGGTCGACAAGCTGACCCCGTGGTTCGGCTCGCAGCCCGGCCGCGGCGAGGTCGTCGTCTTCCACGACCCCGACAACTGGCTTGCGGGGCAGCCGACTTCGGACCCGAACGTGGTGCAGAAGGTCCTGTCGTTCGTCGGCGTCATGCCCTCGGCCAATGAGCAGGACCTGATCAAGCGGGTCATCGGTGTCGCCGGCGACACCGTGGAGTGCAAGGGCACCGGCCCCCTGACGGTCAACGGAAAGCCCCTCGACGAGCCGTACGTCTTCCCCGGGAACACGCCGTGCAGCGTCGACCAGAGGGGCGGCCAGTTCAAGGTGACCGTCCCCAAGGGCAAGCTGTGGATGATGGGCGACCACCGGCAGGACTCGGAGGACTCCCGCTACCACCAGGCCGACAAGAACCACGGGTTCGTGCCGGTCGACGAGGCCGTGGGCCGTGCGTTCGTCGTCGCCTGGCCGCTCTCGCGCTGGGCGATGCTGCCCGTCCCGGGCACCTTCGACCAGTCCGGCATCAACACCCGGGCAGTCGTCGCACCGGGAGCCCTCTCGCTCGCGGGTGCGGTGCCCGTGGTGCTGTGGCGGCGCCGGCGCGGCGCGGCCCGCACCCGCTGACGCACCCGTCGACGGTCAGCGTCCCGGCGTCCGCGACGGCGGGACGGGGCCGTTCGGTGTCGCCCCGCTCGGTGTCGCCCCGCGCGACGGCTCCTTCGTCACCGGGCCCGCCCGCCGCACCGGGGTGGGCGTCGGGCCCTCGTCCGACAGCTTCGGCCGGGCGGGCGAGGGCGTGCTGCTGGGCGCCGGTGACGGCACGGGCAGGGGGGATGTGGCGTGGCTCGGCGGGGGCTCGACCGGGCCCGGTGTTCCGGCCGGCAGCGGGCGGGGCGGCTCGGGGGCGGAGCCGAGCGTGAACCAGCCGACCGCCACGGCGGCGGCCGTGGCCAGCCCGGCCAGCGGCAGCACGAACCGGCGCCGGCGCAGCCGGGCCAGCGGAGTGCGGCGCAGATGGGGCCCCGGCGGATCGGCGGGGCGCAGATCGACGACGGCGACGCTGTCGGCCCGGGCGGCGAGCGCCTCGCGCAGCCGCCGCTCGACCGGACGCTCGGGGCGGTCGGGCCCGCTCCAGTGGCCGCTCATGCCCGTGCCTCCAGGATCTTCTCCAGCGAGTCGAGGGCCCGGCTCGCGATGGACTTCACCGAACCCCGGCTGATGCCGAGGGTGGTCGCGATCTCGGCCTCCGTGAGATCGCTCCAGTACCGCAGGACCAGCACCTCGCGCCGACGGACCGTCAACTGCCCGAGGGCGGCGATGACTTCGCGGTGTTCCTCGTCGAGCACGACGCGTTCCTCGGCGGAGGGCGCGTCGGGTTCGTGCGGCGGTGTGTAGCCACGGGCGGTGCGTCGGCGGCGCAGTACGGACCGCGAGGCGTTGACGACGGCGGTGCGCAGATAGGCGAGCGCGTTGTCGATCTCGTCGATGCGGTCGCCGTGGCGCCGGTACAGGGCGGTGAACGCGTCCTGCACCACGTCCTCGGCCGTGGCCCGGTCGTCGACCAGCATCACGGCCAGACGCACCATCTTGAGGCGGTGCGCGTGGTAGAGCTCGCTGACGGTCGGCGGCGCGGCGCCGGGATCGTAGGCGTCCGTGACCGCGCTCGACCGCCCGGGCGCGACCGCCTCGCGGGGAGCGCGCGGTGCGGTGCGGCCGCGCCGCAGCAGTCCGCGCCACCAGGGCGCGAGCGCGCGCGGGGTGAAGGGGGCCGGGTGCAGTGCGGCGGTGTGCTCCATCAGTTCCTCGGTTGCGCGGGCGTGCCCCGCCTCCCCCTTGCCGGGGGGGACGGGGCCGTGGGTGCCTCGGTGCTCAGTTCTGGTGGCGTCGTCGGACGGCGATGACGGTGCCGGCGCCCGCGAGGATCAGCGCGCCCGCTCCGACGCCCATCACCGTGTTGGTGGCGGTGGACGCACCAGTATGCGCGAGCTCCTTCTGGTCCGAGGGCGCGGGGGCCGCGGCCGGAGCGCTGGGGGCCGCGCTCGGCTCGGCCTGCCCGGCGGACGGGGGCGCGGGCGCGGGCTGCTTGGCCACGGGTCCGGTCGGCGGGGCGCTGGCCTCGGGCTTCGCGGCCGGCCGCTTGCTCTCCCCCGCCCGCTTGACCGGCGAGGCGGGCGCGGCGCTCGGCTCGGCGGCCGAGGCCGGGGCCGGGGTCGCGCGCTCGGACCGCGGGGCCGGCGTGTCGGCGTGCGCGGTGCCGGCGAACACGGGGGCCGCGAGGGCGAGGAGCAGGCCGGTCGCCGCGGCGGCCCCGGCGAGGGAGCGGCGGGCCGGGCGGTCGGGGCGGTGCTGGGGGACGGTCACGTTGTGCTTCTCCACGGTCGGCGGGGAGGCGCGGAATTTAGCGCCTTCACCCCTGACGACGTGCGGCGGCACCCGGGGTTGCCGTCGCTCCGGAAGAACTTTCCGGAGCGACGGCGGGCGGCGGCCCGGTCCGCCGCGGGGTTCAGCAGGTGCCCTCGTCCTGCCAGACCCCCCACTCCCCCGTGGTGCCGGGCTCCTCGTTCTGGGTCCACCACTTGGCCTTCCACTTGTGGCCGTTGTGGGAGACCTCGTTGCCCTGGGTGTAGACGGCGCCCGAGCTCCAGGCCGTCACCGTGCAGGTGCCGCCGCCGGGCGAGGAGGGCGGCGGGGAGGACGGCGGGGGCGAGTCGGGCGGGGTGGCCCCGGCGAACTTCACCGAGTACTTGGCGAAGTCCCAGGCCGCCTGCGGAACGCTGCTGCACACGCCCGACGTGGTGCCGTTGTTGTCGGGCGGGGTGCACTGCCGGTCGCGGTTGAGGGACCAGAAGGTGAACCGCGCCATGCCGTGGCTCGTCGCGTAGTCGAGCACGGTCTGGAAGTCGGCCTGCGAGAAGTACTCGCCCGAGTCACTGCGGCCGTTCATGCCGGAGAAACCCTCGTGGGCGTAGGCGGTCGCGGCGGACCAGCCGAAGGTCGACTGGAGTACCGAGTTGAAGTTGGTCAGGGCGCTGGTCTGGGCGGCGGCCCCGCTGAACCCGCCGTCGAAGGGCATGATCGAGAAGTTGTCCGGGACGAAGCCCTGGGTCTTGGCCTCGTTCAGCATCTGCTTGCCGAACCAGCCGGTGCCGTCGGCGGTCCCGGCGGTGGTGACCGAGACGTACAGGCCGGGGTTGTTCTGCTGGAGGATCTTGGCGGCGCCTATCTCGTGCGAGATGGCGGCGGTGTTCTCGTACTCCGGCTCTTCGAGGTCGAAGTCGATCGCCTTGAGCTGGTACTTCGTGATGACCTGCTGGTACGCGGCGGCGGTGGAGGCGGCGTCCGAGCAGTTCTGGCCCAGCTTGGTGCCGCCGTACCCGCCGACGGAGACCGAGACGTCTCCGCCCTTGGCCCGGATCGAGCCGATGACCGCGGCAACCGCGGTGTCGGAGGAGACGGGGGCCGTTCCGCCCCAAGTCGGGCTGCACCCGCCCCCGTTGGGGGCGAGGACGAAGGCCAGCTGGAAGGCCTTGAGCCCGGTGGCGTCCATGATCGCGGAGGTGTCGGGCGGCTTGTTGTCGAGGGGCATCAGATAGGGAGCGGCGGCATACCAGCGGCTGCCGAGCCCGGCGGCGTCGGCGGTCGCACCGGACGCCTGTCCCGCGACGAGGGCGGTGAGGCCGGCCGCGGCGAGTGCGGCGCTGGCGGCGCCGCACAGGAGAGCACGAAGTGGCTTCATGTCGAGGTCTCCTGGGGAGGGAGGGGGCTCCCAGAATTGAGCGGTGGCCGGAACACGTCAACGACTTGGACTAGACCATTGCTCTTCCTTGAACAAAGGCAGCCGGGCCGGTGAACGGAGCCGTGCGGGCCGGCGTCTCCCCCGCGGGCCCCGCCCCACGGACAGAACCGCCCGGCCGAGTGCCTTCCGTGTAGGCCGGACGGCACAGCCGACCTGCGTGATGCCCGTTCTGTTCCTACGGTGGCTGAATGGTCATCAGATCCGGTTTCCGTTCCATGGCAGCACTCACCGCCACTGCCGCCATCGGTCTGTGCTGGCTCGCTCCGACGCCCGACAGCTCCGCCTCCTCGCCCGCGCAGGTCCCGGGAGCGGGCCAGCAGGTCAGTCCCCGGCCGGGCGCCCCCGCTCTTCCGGGTGATGTGTCCGCCCTGTCGTACGTGGTCGCGGACGCCCGCACCGGCAAGGTGCTCGCCGCCCGGGACGCCCACCGCAAGCTGCCGCCGGCCAGCACCCTCAAGACGCTGTTCGCCGTCACCGCACTCCCCCATCTGCACGCCGAGGACCGGCACACGGTCTCCGAGCACGAACTGGCCGGCATCGGCCCGGGCAGCAGCCTGGTGGGGGTCGAAGCCGGCCACACCTACCAGGTGTCCGATCTGTGGCGCGGCGTCTTCCTCAGCTCGGGCAACGACGCCGTGCACGTGCTGGCCTCGCTGAACGGCGGCTGGGAGGAGACCGCGGCCCAGATGCAGGCCCAGGCCAGGCGGCTCGGCGCCCTGGACACGGAGGTCGTCTCGCCCGACGGCTACGACACCCCGGGCCAGGTCTCCTCGGCGTTCGACCTCGCGGTGTTCGGCCGGGCCGGCCTGGCGCGCCCGGACTTCGCCGAGTACTGCTCGACGGCGTCCGCGCAGTTCCCCGGCGGGGGCGGCTCGTACGGGATCATGAACACCAACCGGCTGCTCTCGGGTACGGACGGGATCTCCCGCTACCCGGGGATCGTCGGGGTCAAGAACGGCTACACGACGAACGCGGGCAACACGCTGATCGCGGCCGCGAAGCAGGGCGACCGCACCTTGCTGGTGACCGTCATGAACCCGCAGGCCGGCGGCGGCTTCGCCGTCTACGACGAGGCCCGCACCCTGCTCGACTGGGGCTTCGCGGCCTGGGACCACGTCGACTCGGTGGGCTCCCTCGAACCCGTTCGGGCCAAGTCGCCCCAGCGGCAGGCGCAGATCGCGCACGTCGCGGCCGTCAAGCCCGAGGCCGCCGCGGACGACGACGAGCCCGGCTGGACGCTGACGAGCTCGGCGGCCGCGGGCATCGCCGTGGCCGGAACCCTGTTCCTGGTGGTACGCCGCCGCCGCGCCGTCCACGCCCGCACCGAACGGAGCCGGCCCACGGAGTGAGTCCCCGGTGGCGTCCCGGTCGCCGGGACGCCACCGGGGAGTCGCCGCGACTGCCCGGTTCCGGATCGGCGGGGCCGGCCGCGTCCGTCCGAAAGACGGACCCGCACACCTCCCGGGCGACGGGCACGGGTGACCCCCGAGGTCGCCCGGGACGGCCTCCGGGAGGAGGCTCCCGGGGCCCGGCGGCCGCACAACAGGATCTGACCACCCCTCAAACAGGCCTAAGATTCACAGAATTCAGCCTTCCGTTGCCTGGAAAACGACTTCACACCTGCCTTCGTGCCTTTCTTTTGGCCGACCTTGACCGACTCGGCGACCTGCACACCCCTCCGGCCGCCTGCACCGATGCGGCTTCGTTGAGTGACTTCGTGTGACCGAATGTGTCCGGCGTGGCTCACGGGACCGCCCGCCGCAGGACAGACTCCTGTTCGTTCTTCGGAAACCAACCCCAGGAGTGTTCGAAATGCGGAAGATCGCAGCAGCCGGCGCCGTCACCGTCGCCCTACTCGCCAACGGGCTCATCGGCACCGGACTCGGCAGCGCGGCAGCGGCGCCGGCCGAGGCCATGAAGCCGCTGAGCCTGTACCCGCCGTCGGCCCTCGTCATCAGCATCGAGCCCGGCACCGGCGACCAGGGCGCCTCCGTCCAGCGCGCCGTCACCCTCAGCTGCGCCCCGACACCCTCCGGCACCCACCCCGCACCGGGCGCCGCATGTGCCGAACTCAAGGGCGTACAGGGCGACTTCAACGCCCTCGTGGCCAGTGGCGCCCCACGTCTGTGTACCCAGGTGTGGCAGCCGGTGACCGTGCGGGCGGACGGCGTCTGGAACGGCAAGCGCGTGAGCCATGTCCAGACGTACGCCAACTCCTGCCTGAAGGCCGCCGGTTCCGAGGCCGTGTTCAACTTCTAGGCGACCCGACATCGGGGAGGCTTGCGACTCCCCGTCTCCGAAGCCAGGTTGACCCCGTCGACCGTCACACGAGCACCATCTGCGACCGGACCGGCCGCAGGGGGTGACAGAAGGAATCCAACTCGTGTTACTTGACATGTCTTCGTCGCTTCACTCGACGATGACACCGTCCTGACGGAGAGTCACCCCCCACTAGGAGGACCCGTGTCGGATCCCCGGCCCAGACGCTTCACGACCCGGCCGCGCACCGCTCTGCTCGGCGCGCTCGCCGCCTGCCTCGCCCTCGCCACGGCGGGTGCCGGCGGCAGCGCATCCGCGGCGGGGCCCGAGACCCTGCCGCTGTCCGGGGCCACCGTCTCCGGGCTGCACAACACCTACGATCCGGCGGCCTTCTCCTATCTGGCCCAGGCCCTGGACTCCGGCACCTCGATGATCGAGCTCGACGTCTGGGACGACTTCATCACCAAGGAGTGGAAGGTCAGCCACTCCAACCCTCTGGGCAACAGCAACAACTGCGTCAACGCCAGCACCCCCGCCCAGCTCTACACCGGCGGCGCGAACAAGAACCTGGAGAGCTGCCTCGACGATGTACGGGTGTGGCTCGGCGCCCACCCCGGGCACCCGCCGCTCGTCATCAAGCTGGAGATGAAGGCGGGCTTCCAGGCCACCTACGGCATGAGCCCCGCCAAGCTGGACCAGACGATCAGCGACCACCTGGGCTCGGCGGTCTTCCGCCCGGCGGACCTGCTCGCCAAGCCCGGCGGCGGACAGTACGCCACCCTCGACGAGGCCGCGGGCGCCGGCAACTGGCCGACCCGACAGGCACTCGCGGGCAAGGTGATGCTCGAAGTGATCCCGGGCACGGTCGAGGAGGGCAACCCCACCGACACCCTGTGGACGGACGTCGAGTACGCGCGCTACCTGCGCGATCTGGCGGCGGCCGGCCGCACCGGCCAGGCCCAGATCTTCCCCGCGGTCCACAACGCCCAGGCGGGCGACCCGCGTTCACGCTATGCCGATGCCTCGATCCGCCCGTGGTTCGTCGTCTTCGACGGGGACGCGGCGACGTATCTGGGCGGCACGATCGACACCGCCTGGTACGACACCCATCACTACTTCCTCGTCATGACCGACGCGCAGAACGTCGCGCCGGCCCTCGACGACAAGAACCCCTCACCGGCGGACGCGCAGGCGCGGGTGGCCCGGCTCGCCGCGGCCCACGCGAGCGTCGCCTCGAACGACTGGACCTCCCTTCCCCAGATCCAGTCGCTGGCCCTGCCGCGCGGCGTGGGGTAGTCCGGCTCCGCCGGACGGAAAGGCGGCCACCCGGCTCGCACGACAGGAGAGCCGGGGCGGCCGCCTTTCCTTGCCCTGCACACCCCCGGTACCGCGTGGTCGACCCCGCGCCGCGGCCGGACGGGACCGGCCCCGGGAGACGGGGGGTGCCACGAGGTGGACGCCGGGCCGGTGCTGGGGCAGCGGTACCGGTTGGCGGAGCGGCTGCCAACGGGGCGGCGCAGGCCGGTGGTCGAAGAACGATGTCCGCGAACCGTCCACGCTCGGGGCCCGGTTCAGGCCAGCGGCCGAACCGTGGTGCGTGTTTTTGGACAGGTTCGACGCGTGAGCACAGACACATCCCCCGCATCAAGGCAACAAGATTTTCACAAACTTGGCATATGCCAGAGAGAATCTTCACCCATGGCTCCCAAGTGACGCGTGTTCAGCAAGATCCTCCTTGTTGAACACTGCACTTCGAATCGGGACATGTCCGCATAGCGGCCAACCCCCCACCTGCCGCTTCTTGCCGCACCATCTCGACCGGTAGGCATGGAGGTGCACCGGTTCGCCGGGCATCCCGGCCGTGACCAGGCCGGTCGAATGCTCCCGGCGGACCCGCGCGCCAACTCGCCGCGAAGCAATGGGGATCGCCATGTCTCAACCCTCCCGACCGTCCCGACCCACCCGCCGCCAGGCCATCGGCGTCACCGCCGGCACCCTCGCCGGACTCGCCCTGGCAGGCACCGCGCAGGCCGCCGTGCCCAGCGGCCGCACCGACGCCCACACCGGCCACGACGCGCCCGAGGCGTTCGACGAGGTGTTCCAGGGGCGCCGCATACAGGGCGCGCCGGCCGCCGGGCACATGCACCACGGCGGCGGCTACGGCGTACGGATAGACGGCCAGGAACTGCATGTGATGCAGAACGCCGACGGCACCTGGATCAGCGTCGTGAACCACTACGAGACCTTCGCCACGCCCCGCGCGGTCGCCCGCGCCGCCGTGGTCGAGCTCCAGGGCGCCTCCCTGGTCCCGCTCGCCTGATCCGGCCACGGCCGCCTTACCACCCTCGTCCCACGCCCAACCAGGAGCACAGCCATGGCCGTTCGCAAGAACCAGGCAGACCTCACCGCCACCGAGAAGCGCCGACTCGTCGACGCGCTGCTCCAGCTGAAGCGCAGCGGAAGGTACGACACCTTCGTCAGCACGCACAACGCGTTCATCATGAGCGACACCGACACGGGCGACCGGGTCGGCCACCGTTCACCGTCCTTCCTGCCCTGGCACCGCAGATTCCTCATCGAGTTCGAGCAGGCGCTGCAGTCGGTCGACGCGTCGGTGACCCTGCCGTACTGGGACTGGACGGTGGACCGCACCCCGACGGCCTCGCTGTGGGCGGCCGACTTCCTCGGCGGCACCGGCCGCAGCCGGGACGGCCAGGTGATGGACGGCCCGTTCGCCCAGAGCGCGGGCGGCTGGCCCCTCAACGTCCGTGTGGACGGCCGCACTTATCTGCGCCGGGCGCTCGGCGCCTCGGTCGCCCAGCTGCCGACGCGGGCCGAGGTCGACAGCGTCCTCGCCATGACGACGTACGACATGGCGCCGTGGAACAGTGCCTCCGACGGCTTCCGCAACCACCTGGAGGGCTGGCGCGGGGTCAATCTGCACAACCGCGTCCATGTGTGGGTGGGCGGCCAGATGGCGACGGGGGCCTCGCCCAACGACCCGGTGTTCTGGATGCACCACGCGTTCGTGGACAAGCTGTGGTCGCAGTGGCAGACCAAGCACCCGGCCTCGCCGTATCTGCCGGCTGCGGGCACGCGGGACGTCGTGGACCTGCACGACACGATGCGGCCGTGGAACAACGTGACCCCGGCGGACATGCTGGACCACAGGGGTTACTACACGTACGACACCGCGGCCTAGCCGTCCCGGCCACCGGTCGCGCTCAGGCCGGCCGGCGGCCCCAGGCGGAGATCATCGGCGAGGTCGCCAGGTCGAGGCGGCCGGCGGCGACGCTCGCCAGATGGCGTTCGATGTCCTCGTCGTCGGCCAGGCCCTTGTCGACGAGCTGGTCCCTGACCTGGCGCACGGTGGCCGCTTCGAGGACGGCGCCGGCCGGCGAGGTGACCGGGAAGTACGCGTCGGCCTCGACCCGTTCGAGGCCCAACTCTCGTAGCAGGCGCGGGAGTTTGCGCCCGTAGGACAGGTCGGCGCCGCGCTCCGCGAGGAGTTGCCTGAACGCGCGGCGCAGGCGGTTGGCCCGTTCCTGTTCGGGGCCGTACTCGTCGAGGCAGAGCAGCGGCTGGAGCGCGGGGTCGGCGTCCTCGACGAACAGGACGCCGCCGGGGCGCAGCGCCCCGGCCATCGTGCGCAGCGCCCGGGCCCGGTCGGTGACGTGGACCAGGACCAGGCGCGCGTGCACGAAGTCGAAGCTCCCCGAGGGCGCCTCGTCCCGGCCGATGTCGTGCCGCCGCACCTCGACAGGGGGCGGCGGGGTGACGCCGGTCAGCCAGCCGGTGTCGAGGTCCGTCGCGAGGACGTATCCCTCGGGGCCGACCCGTTCGGCGAGGCCGCCCGGCACCGAGAGACCTCCCGCGCCCACCTCCCAGACCCGGTGCCCCGCGGTCAGGCCGAGGGCGTGGAAGTGGCGGAACGTGGCGGCGTCGAAGAGCTCGGCGAGCGCGTCGAACCGCTCTCCCGCCTCGGCCTGCCGGTTGTCCAGGAGGTATCCCTCGTCCTCGGTCATGGGGATCATGATGGCAGCCTCAGCGGGCCAGCCTGCCGAGCAGCGAGGAGGCCGCGAGGATGCCGAGGGCCGCCGCGAGCAGCAACACCCCGTAGTCGAGGGCGAGATGGGACGGGGTGCCGAGCAGCAGTCCGCGCAGCGCGTCGACCTGGTAGCTGAGCGGGTTGGCCCTGCTGACGGCCTGGAGCCAGCCCGGCATGATCGACACCGGGTAGAGGGCGCTGGAGCCGAAGAACAGCGGCATCGTGATGGCCTGCCCGATGCCCATCAGGCGGTCGCGGGTCAGCACGATCCCGGCGATCGTCATCGACAGGCAGGAGAAGAAGGCCGAGCCGAGGATCACGGCCACGGCGACGCCGAGCAGCCGCAGCGGGTTCCAGGTGAGGGCCACGCCGAGCAGGGCGGCGATGACGATCACCACGACCGCCTGGATGAGCGCCTTGACGCCCGCCGCGAAGGCCTTTCCGGTGATGAGGGCGGAGCGCGGCGTCGGGGTGACGAGGAGCTTGGTGAGGATGCCCGAGTCCCGCTCCCAGATGATCATGATGCCGTAGAAGATGGCGATGAACATGGCGGACTGGGCGATGATGCCGGGCGCCAGATAGTCGATGTACGGGATGCCACCGGTGGGGATCGCCTTGATGCGGGTGAAGGTCTCGCCGAAGATGAGCAGCCACAGGGCGGGCTGTACGGCCCGGGTGTAGAGCTCCGCGCGGTCGTGCCGGAGCTTTTGCAGTTCGACCGTGCACAGCGCGCCGATCCGGGCCGGCAGCAGCCGCCAGCCGGTGCGGGCCCGTGGCGGGACGAGCAGCAGATCGAGGGCGCCGGTCTTCTCGCCCCCTGCGGTGTCGAGGGCCTCAGCCGAGGCGGGTTGCGGTGCGGCGGGTGCTGCGGACATCGCGGAAGTCACCTCCCTGGGTGTCGAGCCCACGCCCTGCGACGTCGCGGAAGACGTCCTCCAGGGTGGGCGGCGGATCGTCGGGGCCGCTCGCGCCGCGGCGCTCGCGCAGTTCGGCCTTGAGGCCGTCGGGTGTGCCCAGGGCGCGTATCCTCCCGCGGTGCATGAGCGCGAGACGGTCGCAGTACTGGTCGGCCTCGTCCATGTGGTGGGTGGTCACCAGGACCGTCATGCCAGTGGCCCGGCGCACGGCGTTGATGTGCTCCCACACGCTGGTGCGGGCTATCGGGTCGAGGCCGATGGTCGGCTCGTCGAGCATCAGCAGGCGGGGAGCGCTGACCAGCGCCTGCGCCAGTTCGAGGCGGCGGATCATGCCGCCCGAGTACGTCTTGGCCATCCGGTCGGCGGACTCGGTGAGGTCGACGGCGTACAGGGCCTGCTCGACGCGGCGGGCCCGCTCCTTGCGGGGGACGTCGAAGACCCGGGCGAACAGGGCCACGTTCTCGCGTCCGGTCAGGCCGGAGTCGGCCGACAGCTGCTGCGGCACGTAGCCGAGCAGCCGGCGCACCGCCATCCGTTCCTTGGCGGCGTCGTGCCCGAACACCCGGACGCGGCCCGCCGGTACGGGCAGCAGGGTGGTGATGCACCGGATCGCGGTGGTCTTGCCCGCGCCGTTCGGGCCGAGCAGCCCGAAGACCTCGCCGGTGGCTACGGTCAGGTCGAGCCCGTCGACGGCTCTGGTCTGCCCGAAGGCGTACTCCAGGCCGTCACACCGCACCGCCTCGCCGCCGGTCCTCGCGTCGTCGTCACTCATGACCCCTCCGCTTCCTCGTGCAGGTTCTCGGCCAGCCGGCGCAGTGCGGGCATCGCGGCCGCCAAGGCGGCCCGGTCGGCCGGGTCCAGGCGTGCCACCTGCTCGCCCATGAGCGCGGCCCGGCGGCGCTGCCAGTCGTGCAACCGCTCCTGGGCTGCGGGCGTCACGTGGAGCCGGGCGGAGCGACGGTCGCCCGGATCGGTCTCGCGCCTCATGTACCCGCCCTTCACCAGCTGGTTGACCAGCGTGGAGACCGAATTGCCGGCCAGATAGAGCTCCTTGGCGGCGGCCGACACCCCGATGCCGGGCCGGGTGGCGACCAGCCTGAGCAGTTCGATGTGGGCGCCGCGCAGCCGGGGCGCGCTCAGCCCGCGGCGCAGCCTGCGCCGGACGAGCCGCTGGACGGCGGCCAGCACATCGGCGAAGGAGTCGTCGAACGGTTCGGGCTCTTCGGCGGCCATGCCCCCATTTTATCTCTGACTCAGAGGTAATGACCAGAGGGCGTCGGTGCCGCACGGGATCGGAGCGCGGCCAAACGCGCCGGGAGTGTGGCAAGCGACACATGTGGACCCGCTGTGCGAACGAACGAGGGCCACATGACATCTTTCCCCGGGGCCCCGTGTGCTCCACCGAACGTCATTCGCATCGGGCAGGGAAACAGGAGCTGAACACACGTGCCGGCCATCAGCCAGAGGATGCATCTGATCCTGCTCTCCGCATGGACCGCGCTGTGGTTCGCCGTGGTGGAGCCCAACGGCGGCTTCTCCTGGCACTATCTGCGGGCCGGGGGCGAGCTCATCTTCCAGGGACCCTCGGGCGACGGCACCGGCGGACTCAACCTCTACGCGCACCATCCCGAGCTCCAGATGGGCCCCGTCAGCTTCCTGACGGCGGGCCTGTTCAACCCGTTCCCCGAACGGACCGGTCAGTTCCTCGCCGCGCTCCTGATGTCGGTGCTCGGCCTGGTCATCGTGGTCATCGCCGGGCGCAGCGCCGCCTGGTACTTCCTGGGAACCGGCACCAACCACCAGCGGCTGCGGCAGCGCGTGCTGATCGCGGGGCTCGCCTTCATCCCGATGTGGATCGAGGTGTCGGTGCGCTTCGGCCACCTCGACGACGTGCTCGCCCTGTTCTTCACCGCGCTCGCGGTCCGTTCGGTGACGCGCGACAGCCCGGTGGGCACCGGGATCTGGCTGGCGCTCGCGATGGACTCGAAGCCGACCGCGGTGACGTTCGCGGCGCTCCTCTTCGCCCTGCCCCGGCACCAGTGGCTGCGGGCCGGGCTGTGGTGCGCTGCGGTGCTCGCGCTCGCCTGGGCGCCGTTCTTCCTCAGCAATCCGCACTCGATGTCGGCGGCCGGCTTCGCGATACCCAACCAGCCCGCGTCCGCGCTGCGCTGGCTGGGCGTCGCCGACGCCGAGACACCCGGCTGGGACCGGCCCGCGCAGGCCGCGCTCGGACTGCTGCTCGGCGCGATCGCGGTGTGGCGGGGCCGGTGGGCGGCGGTGGTGCTGCTCGGCGCCAACGCGCGGATCGTGCTCGACCCCAGCGTCTACACCTACTACACGGCCTCCGTCCTGCTCGGCACCCTGCTGTGGGACGTCATCGGGCAGCGCAGGCTGGTGCCCTGGTGGAGCTGGCTCGCCCTGCTGACCCTGTACGGGAGCGTGTTCGTGGTGCCGGACGACGCGGCACGCGGGCTCATCCGGCTGGCCTTCGTGCTCGTGTCGACGGTGTACGTACTGCTGTGGCCGCAACGCGACCGGACCCGCGACCGACGGCGAAGGCAACGGCCCGCACCCGTCGGGGCGTGACCCGCGTCCGGGGCCGCGCGGCACGGGCCGGAGGCGGGGCCGCGTGAGAGGCTGGGCGCGACCGCATCGGCAGACGTGCGAAGAAGGTCCCCCATGACCCGTCAGAGGCGCCCGGCCCAGGAGATCATCGCGGCGACGTCGGCGGAGCTCGCCCCCGGGCCCGAGGACAACCCCCTCCTGCCGCTCGTCGAGGCCGGTACGGCGCCGCTCTCCGCGCTCGCCCGGCTCGCCCTGGAGCAGCGCCACATCATCGCCTCGGACCGGCGGGCCTTCGCGTTCCTGGCCGAGCGCTCGGGGCCCGGCACCGCGTGCGCGGAGTTCTTCGGCATGCTCGCCGAGGGCGAGACGCCGGCCCTCGACCGGCTCGGGGCGTACGAGCGGGCCTGCGGGCTCACCGCGGAGGAGATCGGCCAGTACCTTCCGCAGGCGGGCTGCCAGGCCTACCCGGCGTATGTGTCCTGGCTGGCCCTGAACGGGGAGCCGCCGAGCGTGGCCCTCGCCCTCACCGCCAACTTCGCGGCCTGGGGCGGCTCTTGCGCCCGGCTGGGCGCGGCGCTGCGCACCCGGTACGGCTTCGGCGACGACGCGTGCGGCTTCTTCGACTTCTTCGCGGGCCCGGCCCCCGAACTGGAACAGCGGGCGGTGGCGGCCGTCGCCGCCGGCTCCGACGACGCACACGGCGAGGGTGTCGGCGGCGGGGCGCACTACGGGCGGCTGCTCCAGACGTACGAGTCGATGTTCTGGAGCACGCTCGCGGCCTCCTAGGAGCCGGCGGCCCCGGCCGCCCTGTCCGCGGCGGCCGCCCGTCCGACGGCCTCCTCGACGCCGGCCCGCACCGTATTCAGGACGTCCCGGTTCGCCCTGATCGCCTTGGTCTGCAACGCCGACTCGGCCTCGAACCACACCTTCGCCACGGGTATGCGCGTCCGGCAGGCGACGTCCGCCGTCGCCGTGGCGATCTCCACGTCACCGACGCCGTCCCGGGCGTGGAAGCGGGGGTCGTCGTCGACGTCCGTCGGTTTGGCGTAGGAGTAGCCCTTCGCCCTCATGCAGGCCGACCATCGCGCGAACACGGCGACGACCTCGGGGGCCTTGGCCGACTCCGCGTACGAGTCCCGCATGATCGCCTGCACCACTTCCGCCTGGGTGGGGGCCGGCACGGTGACACCGGCGGAGGCGGAGCAGGCGCTCAGCACGTCGGCGTCCGGCCCGGCCGGAACCACCGCGCCCGCCGCCACGGCCCGGTCCCGCATCTCCTGGGCGGCGGCGTCCGGGTGGTAGCCGCGCCGGGCGGCCAGGGCGGCGTCGTGAATCCCGTAGCGCAGATCGGTCTCGGTCCTGCCGTCCGTGCCGGGGCCGTCGTAGGCCGGGCCGGAGTCCGGGAGGCCGGCGCCCTTCGCGCAGTCGGCGATCAGCCTGTCCCGGCTCCTGTTCATCGCACGGACTTCCGCCTTGCTGAACATGTACGGCTGGATCGGCAACGTCCAGGTGGCGGGGTCGCTGCGGTCCTCAAGCGGCGTGTCTGCCAAGGGAGTTGAGGCCGCTCTCGTCGACCCGCCCCCACCGGCCGGTGGGCCGGCCGGCAGCGCGGCCACGGCGACCATCCCGGCCGCCACCGCCACCACCACGGGTGCGGCCACTTTCACGATCCTTCGCGGTGAGCTCATCGGAGCATTCTCCTTGAAACCAAGGGGACTTGGGGAGATCGGCGGGTCTTCGCCACCGCCACACCGTCCCACCCGCACCACCTTCGAGGTGGCACTCGTGCCACCCCTGATCGGGGTGGTGCCGGGATCGAGGCCGGGCGGCGGACGCGGGACGATCCTCGTGACCGATTCACCGCAAGGGGAGCGATCCCAACGGGGAGCGAGAGAAATGCAGTTGATCAGGAAGACGGGCCGCTGGGCCGCCGCCGCGGCGTGCGCGGTGCTCGCCGCGGCGGCCCTGCCGGGCGCGACGGCGAGCGCCGCCGGCCACGCCCCGCCCGTGCCCGACCGCTACCGCCTGCAGAAGCTCGACTGGCAGCCGTGCCTGGACGGCAGGCTGGAGTGCGCCACGATGGCCGTGCCGCGCGACTGGTACCACCCCGGCGCCGGGCCGAGCCTCGACATCAAGGTCTCCCGGCACCGGGCGGCCGACCCGGCCAAGCGGCGGGGCGTGCTCATGATGGCGGCGGGCGGGCCGGGGTCCTCGGGCCTGAAGCGTCCGGCCACGCTCACCGGGCTCAGCCCGAAGCTCGCGGCGGCGTACGACGTCGTCAGCTTCGACCAGCGCGGCGTGGGGGCGAGCACCAACGTGGTCTGCTCGGGTCAGGACAAGGTCGACGCCTTCTTCACCAGCGGCGATCTGCGGGACCGCTCGCCGCGCGCGATCAGCGCCACCTTCGACCGGGCCCGCGACTTCGTGGCCGACTGCGAGCACGCGTCGGGCGGGCTGCTGCCGTACATCACCAGCGACCAGGCCGTGCACGACATGGACCTGTACCGCTCGCTGCTCGGCGTGGACAAGGTGTCCTACTACGGGCCGTCCTACGCCACCGTCCTCGGGTACTACTACGCGACCGAGTTCCCGCGGCGGGTCGAGCGGGTCGTCCTGGACAGCACGGTGGACCTCACGCACGGCTGGGACTCGTTCTCGCCCGGGCAGCCGCTGAGCTTCCAGCGCCGCTTCGAGCAGGACTTCCTGCTGTGGCTTGCGAAGAACGACGCCACCTACCACCAGGGGCGTACACCCGCCGAGGCCGAGGCGTCCTACGAGCGGCTGCGGGCCGCGCTGCACGACCGGCCGCTCGACCTCGAAGGCACCCTGATCACGCCCAACCACCTGGATGCCGCCGCGACGGGGTCTGTGTACAACGCGGGCCAGGGCTTCGCCCGCCTCGCCTCGCTCATGGGACTTCTGGAACATCCCGACAGCGCTTCGGAGCAGGCGAAGAAGGACGCCGTCGACCTGCTGCAGCCCATCATGAGCGCCGGATACTTCGCCGACTACTTCGCGGTCACCTGTGGCGACACCCCGTGGAACCGCGACAGCCGCTACTGGGTGGACCGGAGCGCCGAAGCCACCCGCGTCAACCCCCTGGCCGGCGCACGGGAGTTGACCTTCGCCGCGATCTGCGCGAACTGGCCGGAGACCAAGGCCCCGCAGATCAAGGTGACCGGCAAGGGACTGCCGCCCGTCCTCATGCTCAACTCGACGAACGATCCGGCCACCTATTACGAGGGGGCGCTGCGCGTCCACCGCGCGCTCGCGGGTTCACGCCTGATCACCGTGGACGACGGCGACCACGGCCAGTTCCAGACCGGCAACCCGTGCACGGACGCCTACGTGGAGGACTACCTCCTGGCCGGCACGCTCCCGGCGAAGGACACCGAGTGCCCGGGCGTGCCGCTGCCCGAGCCCGCCGCGCACGGCTGACCCGCCCGAAGAGCCGCCGGAGCCCCGGACCAGGAATCCGGCCCGAGCGGGGAACGAGGGGTGCACAAGCGTTTACCCTGAGGGTGAACACCTGTGCACCCCTGACACCCCTGTCCTCGTTCCTGTCGTACGGAGAGTCATGCCCCCAGCGATACCCCTGCCCGCAGATCCGCCGCGTCCCCGTTTCTTCGTCGGGGTCCTGGCGTTCTGCGGGGTCGTCGTGGCCGTGATGCAGACCCTGGTGGTGCCGCTGCTCCCGCACGTGCCCGCGCTCACCGGCAGCACCCCCGCCGCGGCCAGCTGGCTGGTCACGGTCACGCTGCTGACCGGGGCGGTGTTCACGCCGGTGCTCGGACGGGCCGGTGACATGTACGGCAAGCGAAAGCTGCTGCTCGTCTCGCTCGGGGTGCTCACGGCGGGTTCCGTGATGTGCGCGGTCAGCTCCCACATCGGCATCCTGATCGCGGGCCGCGCCCTGCAGGGGGCGGCGCTCGCGGTGATCCCGCTGGGCATCAGCATCATGCGCGACGAGCTGCCGCCGGCCAAGGTGCTGTCCTCGGTGGCCCTGATGAGTTCGACGCTCGGCATCGGCGCGGCCGTGGGCCTTCCGGTCGCGGCGCTGGTCGTCGAGCACTTCGACTGGCACACCATGTTCTGGGCCTCGGCCGCGCTCGGGGTGCTCGACATCGTCCTCGTCCTGTGGGTCGTCCCGGAGTCGCCGCTGCGCTCGCGCGGCCGGTTCGACGGGGTGGGCGCGCTCGGCCTCTCGGCGGCCCTGGTCGCGGTGCTGCTCGCCATCACCCAGGGCGCCGACTGGGGCTGGACCTCACCGCGCACGTTGGCCCTGCTCGGCGCGGCCGTGGTGATCTGGCCGCTGTGGGGCGCCTACGAACTGCGCACCCGCTCCCCCCTGGTGGACCTGCGCGTATCGGCACGGCCCGCCGTCCTGCTCACCAATGTGGCGGCCCTCCTGATCGGGTTCGCCTTCTACGCCAACTCCCTCGTCACCGCGCAGATGGTGCAGGAGCCCAAGGCCACCGGGTACGGGCTGGGCGCCTCCATCGTGGTCAGCGGGCTCTGCCTGCTGCCGGGCGGCCTCTCGATGGTGGCCCTCTCCCCGGTGTCGGCCAAGATCTCCGCGAAGTACGGGCCGAAGGCGGCGCTCGCGCTCGCCGCCGCCGTCATGGCGGTGGGCTACGGGGTGCGGTTCTTCACCAGCCACAGCCTGCCCATGATCATCGCGGGAGCGACGGTGGTTGCCTGCGGCACCGCGATCGCCTACTCGGCGCTGCCCGCCCTGGTGATGCGCGCGGTCCCGGTGAGCGAGACGGGCGCGGCCAACGGGCTCAACACGCTGATGCGCTCGGTCGGCCAGGCCTGCTGCAGCGCGGTGGTCGCCGCGATCCTGGCGAACGTCACCTTCCAGGCCGGCGGCCACACGGTGCCGACCCTGCACGCCTATCTCCTGGTGTTCCTGATCGCCGCCGGTGCGGCGCTCGCCGCCCTCGTCGCCACGCTGTTCCTGCCGGGCCGCACCGCGCCGGCCACCGCTACCGTCGGAGCGGACAGCGCCACGGGCGCGACGGGACGCACGACGGCACAGGAGAGCGCATGACGGGGCAGCAGCCCACCGGAGTCGAGGCGGGGACGGGCAAGGACGCGATTCTGCGTGCGGCGCGGCGGGCGTTCACGCTGCGCCCGTACGCGGAGGTCACGATGCGTTCGATCGCCGCCGACGCGGGGGTCAGCGCCTCCCTCATCGTCAAGCGGTTCGGCAGCAAGGAGCGGCTGTTCCACACGGTCGCCGACTTCGGGCCGGCCGCCGACGCGCTGTTCGCGGCCCCGCCGGCGACGCTGGGGCGGCACCTGGTCCTGACCCTGGTGCGGATGCGGCGCGAGGACCAGGGGGACCCGCTGCTCCGCGCGGTCTTCTCGCTGGGCAACATGGACGAACGGACCCTGCTGCGGGAGCGGTTCCGCGAGCAGGTCACGTCCCGGCTGGCTCGTCAACTGCACGGCGGGGCCAGCGAGTTGAGAGCCGAGTTGATCGCCGGTCTGCTGCTCGGCCTGGGCGCGACCCTCAGCCTGCACCGGCCCGGCGCCGGGGAACGCGCCACGCCCGAGCAGCTGGCGGACCTCTACGCGCCGGCTGTGCAGCGTCTGATCACCGGCTCCGAGGACTGACCGGAACCGGACGTTTCGCTAGTCGTCCAGGGTGATCGCCTGCACGGGGCAGGCCCGGGCGGCTTCGCGGACCAGGGGATCACCGGCGCCGTCCTCACGGCCGGGCAGCAACGCGCTGAACCCGTCGTCGTCCTGGGTGAAGACGCCGGGGGCGGTCAGTGCGCACTGCCCCGCGCCGATGCAGACGTCCTTGTCGATGCCGATCCGCATGGTGCGGCTCCTTTCCTCGGGTGGGGGACCGCTACCAGGTGACGGGGAGTTCGAGCATGCCCTGGATGGTGTCGCCCGGCTTGAACGGGATCTCCTCGGCGGGCACCGCGAGCCGCAGGCCCGGCAGCCGGTCGAAGAGGGAGCGCAGCGCGATCTCCATCTCGGCCCGCGCCAGGTTCTGGCCGAGGCACTGGTGGATGCCGAAGCCGAAGGCGACGTGGTGCCGGGTGGAGCGGTGCCAGTCGATCCGGTCGGGCTCCTCGTAGCTGGCGCTGTCCCGGTTGATGACCGACGTCGAGAAGACGACGCCCTCGTCCGCCCGGATCGTCTGCCCGCCGATCTCGATGTCCTCCAGGGCCACCCGCAGCATCCCGTCGGCGATCGACAGGAAGCGCAGCAGCTCCTCGACGGCGGCGGGCATCAGCGCCGCGTCGGAGCGCAGTTCGGCCAGCTGTTCCGGGTGCTGGAGGAGCGTGAAGGTGCCGAGCGAGATCATGTTCGCGGTGGTCTCGTGGCCGGCGACCAGCAGAATGGTCGCGAAGTCCACCAGCTCCTGCCGGTCGAGCACCCCTTCGTTCAGGCGCTGCTCGATGAGCTCGTCGAGCAGCCCGTCGCCGGGCTCCTTCTGCTTGTGGTCGATGAGCCGGACGAAGTAGTCCTCCAGGGCGTCACGGGCCGCCTCGATGTCGGCGGGCTCCGGCCCGCGCAGCAGCTTGCGGGACTGGCCCTCGAAGAACTCGTGGTCCTCGTACGGGACGCCGAGCAGGGCGCAGATCACCATGGAGGGCACCGGCAGCGCGAACGCGGTGACCAGGTCGACGGACGGCCCCTGCCCGATCATCCGGTCGAGGAGACGGTCGACGGTCTCCTGGATCTGCGGCCGCAGCGAGGCGGTCCGCTTGAGCGTGAAGCTGGGGATCAGCATCCGGCGCTGGGTGGCGTGCTGGGGGTCGTCGACGCCGAGCAGCGCGACCCGCCGCCTGGTGACCCCGGCGAACCGGGCCGTCGGCAGCGGGAAGGCCTCGTTCTCCCGGTCGGTGGACAGCCGTGAATCGGCCAGCAGGGCGCGCGCCTCGGCGAGCCCGGTGACCATCCACACGGTCCGCCCGTCGTAGAGCCGGACGCGGGCGAGCGGACGTTCGTCGCGCAGCGGCTGGTAGGCCGTGGGCGGGTGGTAGGGGCAGCTGCGGTCCTGCGGGAAGTCGACGCTGCCGGTGTCGGTGGCGGAGTGGTCCGTGGTGACGCTGGTGTCGGTGCCTGTCATGTAGACCTCGCAAGCGAAGGGATCCGTCTTGCCGATCTCCACTACATGCCTCAGGCACCTATGACGTCTACACGTTCTTCGGCCGAATCCATACCTTCGGCCGAACGTGCCCGGGGGCCCGGTGCGGGGGTGGCCTGGCGGCGGGGCTAGCGTGTGGACGGCCCGTCGTACGTCACGGGCCGGTGAGGAGATGGGCCCGGATGTCCGGTATGGCGCTGAGCATGGCGGCGGGGGACCTGCCCGAGCTGACGACGGGGCGGCTGCTGACGGTGTGGCGGCCGGACGCGGCGGCGCTCCTGCTGACCGTCGTCCTGGGCGGCCTCTACGCCGGGGGCGTGGTCCGGCTGCGCCGCCGGGGCGAGCGCTGGCCGCTGCCCCGCATCGCGGCCTTCGCACTGCTGGGCCTCGGCAGCCTGGCCGTCGCCACGATGTCGGCGCTCGCGGTGTACGACACCGAGCTGTTCTGGCCGGCCGCCGTGCAGAACGTCCTGCTCGACCTGATCGCGCCGCTCGGCCTGGCGCTCGGCGATCCGCTGCGGCTCGGCATGCTCGCGCTGCCCGAACGCGGCGCGGGACGCCTCCGGCGCGCGATGGGCGGACGCCTGGTGCGCTTCCTCACCTTCCCGCTGGTCAGCACCGTCCTGGTGCTCGGCTCCGAGCTCTGCATCTACTTCACGCCGTACTTCGAGAGCGCCCTGCGCCACGGCCCGCTGCACGAGCTGATGTACCTCCAACTGCTGCTCGCCGGGAGCCTGTTCGTGCTGCCGGTCCTCACCCGCGAGGAGGCGCTGCCCGCGTGGTGCACCCATCCCGTGCGGGCCGCGCTCGTCTTCCTCGACGGGCTGATCGACGCGGTCCCCGGCATCGTGGTGATGACCCACGGCACCCTGATCGCGGGCGCCTGGTACCTGCACCACGCGCCCGCGTGGGCACCCGACGTCCAGCGCGACCAGCAGCTCGGCGGCGGCGCCATGGTCTCCATCGCGGAGCTGGTGTCGCTGCCGTTCCTGCTCGCCGTCCTGGTGCAGTGGTCGCGCGCCGACCGCGCCCAGCGCGCGGTGCTCGACCGCCGACTGGACGCGGAACTGGCTCCGGCCGCCCCCGTCGGGGGGCGGCCGGAGGACGCGGAACTGGTGCGGCCCTGGTGGGAGACCGACGGCGGGGCGGTCGGGCAGCGGATGCGCCCGCGGCGGCCCGGCGACTGAGCGGTCAGTGCCGGTCGCGGCGCCTGCGCAGCCGGCTCACGATGAACCAGATCACGAACACGATCAGCGCGATGAAGAGGATCACGATGATCAGCAGGAAGATGCCGAGCTTCTTGAAGAAGCCGCCCTTCTTCTTGGTCTTCTTGCTCTTCTTCGACGCGGTCACGACGGACTTGCTCGCGACGGTGTGCTGTCCGGCCCGCGCCTGGGCCTGAGCCACCTCGGTCGCCGGCGCCGCCTGCCCGGCCGAAGCGGCCGACGAGGCCGACGAGGCGACCACGGCGGCACGCGGCGCGGCCTCGGCCGTCACCGGGCCCGCCACGAGCGCGGTGCCGAGCACCAGCGTGAGCAGCACGGCCACCCGGCGCAGCCGTCCGGTCCGGTGCGTGGGCGTGGAGTGCGGTTCGTTCATGCTTGTCATCCCCCAAGGACGCTCGGTGCGGCAGGCCGCCGCACGCTGTCTGTATCTGTACCCGTCGGGCAACCCGTACCCCCGGTCCGGGAGTTACACCTCATCGGTGCGCCGCGACGCCGGCCGAGCTCTCCACCTCGATGAGCGAGGCGCTGTGCCGCTCGGCCTCGAAGGCCGCATGCCCGCCCCGCAGGCCGAACAGGCGCTTGGCGAGCAGGATGTAGAGGACGGCGAGGATGTTGATCGTCAGCGTGACGATCTTCACCCAGCTGATCTTCTCGGTGAGTTCGTAGATCTCCAGCGGCAGGAACATCGCCGTGGCGACGACGGTGAGGTACTCGGCCCAGCGCTTGGCGCGCCACAGCCCGACGCCCTCGACGATCTCGATCAGCGCGTAGACGAGCAGCGCCACCGCGACGATCAGCAACGTGGAGTGCTTGTAGTCGAAGGTCTTCTGGATGGTGCCGACGACCGGCGAGTGGTCCAGGTCGTAGTGGAAGTGGCGGAAGACCGGCCGGAACACGTCGAGGTACTCGTCGAAGAACCGCCGCACCGCGTCCTGGCTGTTGCTGAACTTCCAGACCGCGACCGCGACGAGCACGATGAAGAGGCCGCGCACGGCCCGCTCGACGGCCAGGAAGCGCAGGATGAACAGATCGCGCAGCACCTTGCCGCGCGGCACGAGCGGCGCGTCCTCGGCCGGCCCCGAACCGTGCGGCTCCCCCAGCGCGAAGTCACCGCAGCGCAGACAGCGCCAGGCCTCGCCCAGACCGGTCTCGGCCCTCAGCCGCTCGCGCAGCACGGCCTCCTGCGGCGCGTACGTCTCGTGGCCGCGGCGCGCGCAGGTGCGCCGGTCCCAGTCGATCTTCATGCTCTTCCTCCCGTGGGGCCCGCGCGGCGGGCCGATGTGCTCACAGGGACCGTAGTGGACTCTTGTCGTGGACGTGCCACGGGGTCGGGTCCGGTGCGGGCGCGCCCGCGCCGCTTCCGACCGATCCGGATCTTCCCTCGGGTCGGCGCCGTCGCGGCAGGTCCGTACAGACGGAGAGGGCGAGAATGCACGGATGGGTTCCGCGATCACGACACCGAATGCCGACCGGACCGACCAGCGGTTCCTCCTGGTGCTCTCGGCGGCGTCCGGGGCCACCGACGCCTTCGCCTTCCTCTGTCTGGGGAAAGTGTTCGCCGGGGTGATGACCGGCAATCTCGTTCTGGTAGGCGCATCGGTGGGCGCCGGGGACCGCGACGCGGTGCCCCGCGCCGTGGTCGCCCTGGCCGGGTACGCGCTGGGGGCGGCCGGTGCGGCCCTGGCCGCCGCGCGCCTCGCGCCGCGCCTGCTGCTCACCGCGCAGACCGTTCTGCTCGCCTTCGCCGCGGCGGCCTGGGGCCTCGGCTCCGGACGCTCGCTCGGCCCGCAGCTGGTGCTGCTGTTCGCGGCGGCCCTGGCGATGGGGGTGCAGGCGCGGGCCTGGGGCACCCCCACCACCTATTTCACGGGGACGTTCACGAACCTCGCGGGCCGTCTCGCGAAGCGCGAGGCCGAACATGCCGACCGCTGGGTCGCCGGACGGCTCGCGGCGGTCGTGGCGGGCGCCGCCCTGACGTCCCTCCTGGTGTGGAGCTGCTCGCCGGCGGCCGGCGCCGGCGCGGTCGCGCTGTGTGTGGCCGCTTTCGCGCTGCCGGTCCGCGCATGAGGCCGATCCGCATATGCCCCGCGGCCGATCCGGCTCGCGCGGGGTGAAACCGCTCGCCTTTGACATATGCCAGAAGCACCACCGTATCGAGTGTTGCCAAATCCCTTACGGGGCATCGCTCCCTGTGCAACCCTCGTAACCGGTCCACTTCACCAGACCAGGCTCTACCGCGGCCGCATCGGAGAACGTCATGCCGTCCCATCTGTTCGCGGACCGTCCCGCTCCCCAACCGCCCGAGCGGGGCACGGTCGACGCACTGATCACGCAGACCCGCCGACTGCGCGGCGGCGTGGACGCGGTGCGCCGCGACGCGCTCGTGGACGAGGACGACGCCCAAGTACGCTGGCAGCGCGCCCTGTGCGACCTGGCGGTCCATCAACTCGACGACCTGGGCTCGCACTTGGACCAACTGCGCGACGGCCTGACCGCCGAGGAGGAGGACGCGGCGGCGCTCGCCGTGGAGAGCGCCTTCGGTGAGGGACCGGAGGCCGCCACCCTGCTCACCCGGGTCGGCAGCGCCGAGTGGGACCTGCTGACGGACGCGGTGAGCTGGTCCGAGGAGCTGTTCCAGATCTTCGGCCGCGCCGCCGGGAGCGGTGGCATGTCGCTCGACGAACTGCCCGCCGTGGTGGTCGAGGACGACCAGGCCCTGCTCACCACGATGGTGACCGACGCCCTGGTGGACGGCAGGCCGATCGACGGGGAGTTCCGGATCGTACGGCCCGACGGCCAGGTCCGTACGCTCCACATGATGGGCGAGCCCGTGCTCGACGCCGACGGCTGCACCGCTTCGATGTGGGCCGTCCTGCGCGATGTGAGTGAGCTGCGACGCAGCCAGCGGGCCGTGCGGGAGAGCCGCGACTGCCTTCAGCGCCGGCGCCACATCGCCCAGACCGAGCGCCGGCTCGCGGTCGAGTTGCAGGAGGCCGTGCTGCCACCGTGGCGCGGCTCCCTGCGACTCCCGCAGGGCGGCCCCGCCGCGCTCGACATCGCCGCGCACTATCTGCCGTCCTCCGCCGGCGCCCTGATCGGCGGCGACTGGTACGACGCGCTCGAACTCCCCGACGGCGCCTCGTTATTGACCGTCGGCGACCTCACCGGCCACGGCGTGACCGCGACCGGCGCCATGGCGATGCTCCTAGGCGCCCTGCGCGGGATGGCCGTCGCGGGCATCGGCCCGGGCCCCCTGATGGGCCACCTCAACCAGCTTCTGGAACAGACCGTGCAGCCCGCCCTGGGCAGTGCGGTCTGCTGCCGTTACGAGCCCGCCGGGCGCAGGCTCATCTGGTCCCAGGCCGGCCACCCCGCCCCGCTGCTCTTCCGCGACGGGACGGGACGCGCCCTCAGCGCACCGGACGGGGTGCTGCTCGGCGCCACCCACGGGGCCGCCTACGGTCAGGCCGAGGTCACCCTGCACCCGGGCGACCTGCTCGTGCTCGGCACCGGCGGGCTGACCCGGCACGGCACGTCCGACGACGGCGAGCAGCGCCGGCTGCTCGCACTCGCCCCGCTCTTCGACGGCGGCCGTACGGCCCAGGACTGCGTACGGATGATCGTCGAGGAGTTCGGCGAGCACGAGCGTGCCGACGACGCCTGTGTGCTGGTGGCCCGTATCGGGTCCTGACGCATGGGCCTCCTGACCCACAGGCGGCCGTGAACGGCCTCGCACCGGGGGGTTGTACGTTTCGGGCGTACAACCCCCTTCTAGATGTCCGCCACCCGGCTCCGCTTCAACGGGGCCTGGGGCAGGGCCTGTTGGATCTCCTCCCGGAGGTCCTGGATCTTTCCGTGGCCCGCGTACTGGTTGGTGAGCCGGTACATCTCGCGCAGCCGGTCCCAGGTGCGGTGCGAGGAGGTCTCCCCCATCGACACCAGGGCCAGGCGGGCGTAGCGGTCCGCCTGTTCCGGGTCGTCGGCGATGAAGCAGGCCGACGCGAGCGAGATGTAGTCGAAGATCTTCGAGCGCTGACGGCCGCCCACCCGCAGTTCGAGCGCCTGCTTGGCGTGGTGCTGCGCGATGGTGGCCGCGGCCGGATCGTGCTCGGCGAGCGTGCGGAAGGCCAGGGCCTCCATGCCGTGCAGATCCGCCTCGTCGAACATCTGCATCCAACTGGGCGGCGGCACATCGCCCTTGTCGGAGACGAAGAGCTCCTCCGCCTCACCGAGGGTGCGGCGCATCGCCTGCCCGCGCCCCATGGACGCCTGGGCCCATGCCTCGATGGTGTGCAGCATCGCCCGGGTGCGCGGCAGGGTCTCCTCGCCCGAGCCGGACTTGGCGAGCTTCATCAGATCGAGTGCTTCGCCCGGGCGGCCCAGGTGAACCATCTGGCGGGCGGCCCGCGAGAGGGCCTCGCCGGCACGCGGGCGGTCGCCGCCCTCGCGGGCCGCGTGGGCGGCGATGACGAAGTACTTCTGCGCGGTGGGTTCCAGACCGATGTCGTGCGACATCCAGCCCGCCAGGACGGCGAGGTTGGCGGCGACGCCCCACAGGCGGCGCTGGAGATGGTCGGGGTGGCGGTAGGCGAGCATGCCGCCCACCTCGTTGAGCTGGCCCACCACCGCCTTGCGCTGGAGTCCGCCACCCCGGGAGGCGTCCCAGGCGCGGAACACTTCGACCGAGCGCTCCAGCGCGTCGATCTCCTGCGACCCGATGGGAGCGGCCTCGTAGCGGTCGAACCCGGCGGGGTCGGCGTGCAGGGGGTCGTGGTGGCGGGGGGCGTCGGCCGAGAGTACGGGGTCGGTGTGCAGCCAGTCGTGCATGGCGCTGCTGAGTACTGAGCCGGTGGCGAGCGCGGCGCCCGCGCCCACCAGACCGCGTCGGTTGAGCATGAGGTCCATTCCCGTGAATTCGGTGAGGACCGCTGCCGTCCGTTCGGGCGCCCACGGAAGGCCGTCCGGATTCTTGATGTTCCTGACGTCGTTCCGCTTTCCAGCGCGCCCGTGCCGGTCGAACCCGAGGTCCTCGATGGTCACGACACGGCCGAGCCGCTCGGTGAACAGCGCCGCCAGCACCCTGGGCACCGGATCGCGCGGGGTCTCCCCCATGTCGATCCAACGCCTCACCCGTGAGGTGTCGGTGGCCAGTTGGGGGTGGCCCATGGCCGCCGCCTGCCGGTTCACCATTCTCGCGAGTTCGCCCTTGGACCATCCGGCGAGGCCGAACAGGTCGTTCAGACGGGTGTTGGGTTGTCCGCTCACGTCAAGCCCCCAGGTTCTCGGCTGAGTTGACAGTAATCCCCTGTCAGATGCGGCGCGACTATTCGCCAGGGTTCGCCAGGGCACGCCAGATGGTGTGCCACCCGCGGCCGGGTGTCAGGTAAGAGAGCGCCACCCCGACCCGGGGGCCGGACCTCATTCCCCAGGGTGCGGCTCGGCCACCGGGACGGGTAGCGCACGCAACTTGTCGGCACACGAAGGGATCTGTCACCCCCATGTACACAGCATCGTCCTCCGTGTCCACGCCGCCCCGGCCGCACCGTCCCCTGGGAGCGGGTGGCGGACCGTACCTCGACCCCACCCACGCCGGCTCGGCGTACGGCGCGGGCCGGATGCCACGCCGGCCGGGGGCGGCCCCGCAGCCGCTCAGCGGAAGAATCGACCTCTCCGGCCCCCAGGGCGCCCAGCTGCGCATCGCGATCGCCTCGGTGCAGCGGATCTGTCCGGAGTTCAACCCGGTGCAGGTGCTGCGGCACAGCGGACGCTCCGTGCTCATCGTCGGGACGACAGGACGCACGACGGCCGTCGCCAAGTGTTTACTGGACCATTCGCCCGCCTGGGCCGAGCGCTTCCGGCACGAAATAGCTGCATATCGCGCGTTCGTCCGGCACCGCCCACCGGTGCGG
Source organism: Streptomyces xanthochromogenes (assembly GCF_014650455.1). Classification (GTDB taxonomy): domain Bacteria; phylum Actinomycetota; class Actinomycetes; order Streptomycetales; family Streptomycetaceae; genus Streptomyces; species Streptomyces xanthochromogenes. The sequence continues at coordinate 249,426 of NZ_BMUZ01000011.1, forward strand.
GTGCCGCGGCTGATCGCCGCCGATCCCGACAACTGCACCCTGGTGATCGAGCGGATGCCCGGCCGGGCGGCGGCCCTGACCCGACACCCGGTCGAGGCTCCCCCGCGCGCGGACGTGAGGGCCGCCCTCGGGGCGATCGGGCGCGTCAACGCCTGGCGGCCGCCGGCCGAGATGTTCGGCAGGCCCCTGGACTACGCGCCCCGGATCGCGCGCTACCACGAGCTCGGCCTCTTCACCGACCGGGATCTGAGCGACCTTCAGAAACTGATCCACGGTCTCGCCCTGTCGGGCCGGGTCGACTGGCAGTTCTCGCACGGTGACGCGCTCCTGTCCAACATCCTCCTTTCACCGGCCGGTCCGGTCCTGGTCGACTGGGAGCACGCGGGCTGGTACCTGCCCGGGTACGACCTGGCGACGCTGTGGGCGGTCCTGGGCGACGCACCCGTGGAGCGACGGCAGATCGCCTCGGCCGCCCAGGCGGCGGGTCCTGCGGCGCGGGACGCGTTCCTGGTGAACCTGATGCTCGTACTGACCCGGGAGATCCGGACGTACGAGACGGCGGTGCAGCGCACCATGCGGGATGCGACGCCGTCGAGCCCGGTGCAGAACGCCCCTGGCGTGCTGTCCGCCGGGGAGCAGCAGCGACTGCTGCTGCGCAGGCTGCACGACGACTGCGCGTTGGCGCGGCGGGCGGTGCGGGCGGCGGTCGGCACGCGCTGACGGCCGGGCGAGGGGGGAAGCGGGCCGCGCGTCCAGTGCCGACACACTGGGCGCGCGGCCCGCTGCCATACCCTCGGCCGGGACCTGGCCAGGCCTAGCGGACGCGTACGACGTCGACGTCGGAGGCCTTCACGAAGGCGATCCGGTGGCCGATCTGCACCGTGACGTAGCGGGTGCTGCCGGGGAAGTACGTGTGGTCGTAGGGATAGGACGAGTCGATGGTGGGGGCGTAGTAGTAACCGGTCGGCGTCGGCTCACCACCGGGGTAGGACTGTCCGGCCTTGATGGTGTAGGCGAGCGGGGTGCTCACCCGGGGCGCGGTGAAGTCCGCGGGGTAGTCGCCGGCCGCCGGGTAGGCGGTGCCGTAGACCGGGACGTCGGTCCGGCCCCGCTTGGGGCGTACGACGTAGCCGGCGGTCGCGGTGGCGGTTCGGGTGTGGGCGGGGCTCTGGAACCAGGCCTCCTGTCCGTACCACCAGATCGCGGTCCAGCCCGGCTTGCGTTCGGCGACCACGGCCTGCTGGGTGGCACTGATCTTGCTGCCCCAGTCGCCCGCGCAGTTGGTCCCGCTCTGGCCCGGGGGGTGGAGGCCGGGGTCGGCGAACAGCGGTGCCGTGGTGGAGGGTTGGGTGTACAGCGGGACCGCGCTCGACGGCTGGGCGGGCAGGTCGATGTTCTTCTCGCAGTCGCGGAAGGCCTGGACGTTCTGCTTGAACACCGGGTTGACGGTGACCAGTTGACCGCCGGGGCGGCCGGTCTGCTCGGTGGGGCGGCCGAGCAGGCCCATGAAGTAGTTCCAGTCCCAGTACGGCCCCGGGTCCCAGTGCATGGCGGCGGTGCCGCCGGCCGTGGTGGGCGGCACGGTGTCGTGTCCGAGGATGTGCTGACGGTCCAGCGGGATGTCGTACTTGTCCGCGAGGTAGCGCACCAGGGCCGCGGTCGAGCGGTACATCGCGGGGGTGAACCAGGTGGCGCCTTCGGTGGCGTAGCCCTCCTGCTCGATCCCGATGGAGTCGGAGTTGATGTACCAGTTGCCGGCCTGCCAGGCGACGTCCTTGGTCTTGACCATCTGGGTCACGTGACCGTCGCCGGACCGCACGACATAGTGCGCGGAGGCGGCGCGTGTCGGGTCCTGGAAGATCTTCAGGGTGGTCGCGTACGTCTCCTCGGTGTCGTGCAGGACGATGTACTTGATCCTGTTCGTGTTCGGCCGGTCGGAGACGTCGTAGTTGCCGTACGCCTCCTTGTTGGCGGGGTCGCCGGTCTGCTGGTAGGCGGCCGGAACCCAGTCGCACTTCAGGACGCGGGGGCATTCGGTGCCGGAGCCCGCCGCGCTCGCCGCGGTGGCGGGGGCCAGGGCCAGGCCCAGGGCTCCGGCCGTCGCCGTAGCGAGCGCGAGTCTGATCCTCTGCTTGGACGTCATGGACAACCCTTCTTGCCGGAAGGTGCGGGGCTCTCTCGCCGCAGCCGCGCGTGGGTGCGCGCGGGACACAGTGCGACCCGGCATGACGGCTCGTCAAGTACCCCTCGGGCGCGCCGACTTGTATCAGTGGACGAGACCAGTGGCGGCGGCCCCGACCTGCCGGTGTCGCGACGGGCTCAACGGACGTACGGGCAGGCCGGGTTCAGGGTCGGCGGCGTTCGGGAGCCGCCACCGGCGCCGGGCGCTCCGGGCCCCGGACATGAAGCGGCCCGGCACCTCGGGCGGAGGGTGCCGGGCTGTCGGCCGGTGCGCGGGCCCGGTCAGCTCTGCTGGAAGAGCTCCGCGGGCAGCGGCTTCAGGAGGGCGTACAGGTCGTCCGTGATCGGCCGGTCCCAGCTGGCGATCGTGACGAGGACGTCGTCGCTGCGGTCGAACTGGACGCAGGAGATGCGGCTTTCGGAGAGCTTGAGCCGGCGCACGATGAGGAGGTTGTCGCCCTGCATCACCGGCATGTCCTCGGTGCCGACGACCTCGATCGGCTCGTCGTTCTCCAGGGCCACCAGGAGCTGGGCGACCTCGAAGGGAACCTGCCCCTCGGCCATCTCACGGGCCGGGGAGCCCGCCGGCAGATTGCCGATGATCATCGCGGGGCCGCGGCCGCCGAACAGGTCGTAGCGCAGGAAGACACCCTGGCAGCTGCCGTCGGGGGCGGGCAGCAGACCGGCGCCCAGGTTGCCGGGCCAGTCACCCGGGTCCATGGCCAGGACGTCGAAGTCCGGGCCCGCGGGAGTGGCGGCGCTGCGGCGGCGGAGGAAGGACATGCCGTCAATGGTACGTGCCCCCGGCGCTCCGGCGGAGCCGGGCCCGAAGCGCTGGGCGGGTCGACACCCGGCGTCCTGCGGGGCCCTGGGGCGTGCGGGTGGCCGTACTCCGCTCCCGCGGGCGGGGCGGCGTGCCACGGCCCCGGCTCCCCCGCTGGCGGGCGCTCGGGGGCCGGGGCCGTGCCGGGGTGCTTCAGAGGCCGGGCACTCCTCGGACTCCGGAGCCGCGGGACTGGTGGGGCAGCAGCCCGGCGAGTCCGTCGCGGTTGGTGCCGAGCTTGCGGAAGGCACCGGAGAGCAGGAGTTCCACGGTGCGCTCCTTGGTGCCGAGCTCCTCGGCGATGCGCCGGTTCTCCCAGCCCTGGGCGGCCCGCTCGGCCACGGCCTTCTCCTGGGAGGTCAGCGAGTCCGAGTCGACGGCCCGCAGCTGGAGCGGGCGGAGCCCGGAGGCGGCGAGTTCCTCACGGGCCCGGGCGGCCAGGGCGTCGGCCCCGCACAGGGCGGCGCTCTCCAGGCCGCGCATGAGCAGGTCGGCCGCGTCCTGCGGCAGACCGGCGCGGCTGAGCATCGCGCCGTGGTCGATCAGTGCCTGGGCCAGCTCGTAGGCGGCCGGAGACTTTTCGAGCTGCCGGACCGCCTCGGACATCAGGGCCAGGCTGTCGGCGCCGGAGGTCACCTTGGCCGCCGCGTGCAGGGCGCGGCCGACCGCACCCGGGGTGCCGAAGCGGCGGGCGATCTCGACGCCCTCCTGCGCGATCGCGGCGGCCTCGACGGGATCGGTGTGGGCGATCGTCTGGGCCAGGAGCGGGCGCCACGGGCACCACATCGGGTTGCGCATGCCGCGCGGCTCCAGCCTGCGGCCGACCGCGCGCAGCCGTTCCTCGGCATCCGTACGCAGTCCCCGGGCGATGAGGAGCTCGCTGTAGACGGTCTCGGAGTCCGGGTAGACGACGGCGTTGGGAACGACCTGGCCGTAGTTGTAGGCGTCGGAGAGTTCCTGCGCGTCCTGGACCCGGCCGCGGGCGAGCAGGATCTCGATGAGGATGCCGAGCGCGAACCACTGCGCGGGCACCTGATGGCCCACGCGGTCGGCGATCCGCAGTCCGCTGTGCACCAGGTCCTCGGCCTCGGAGAGCCGGCCGCGGTGGAACTTGATGTAGCCGAGCAGCGTCAGGCCGAAGGACAGGTGCGCGCCGCGCCAGCCCTTGCGTTCGCAGTCGGCGATGCCCTGGGTGAACAGTTCGTCGGCGCGGCCGGGCTGGTCGCAGTACATGAAGGTGAGCGCGACCAGGACCGGGACCTCGAAGCCCCAGTTGTCGTCGGTCCAGGAGAGCCCGCCCTCCAGGGCCTCCTCGGCGTAGCGCAGTGCCGTCTCGGCGGGTTCGCCGCGCACCATCGCGTCCCAGGCGCGCAGGCCGAGGATGTAGCGCTCGGCCTTGCCGCGCCCGGTGATGTGCTCGGCGAGCCGGGCCAGGCTGCGCGAGCGCGCCGGGGAGTCCTCCTCGTCGGCGCGGAAGGCGTTCCACTGGAAGCTCTCGGCCTGCATGCGCAGCCGTGTACGGGCGCTGCCGGAGTTCTTGGCCTCGGCGCCCACGATGGCGGCGGCCTCGCCCATCCGGTCCGTGTGGGCCAGCGCCTGGGCGAGCCGGTAGGTGACGGCTTCGCGCAGTTCCGGGGCGAGTTCGGGCTCTTCGAGGGCCGCCTTGAGGTGGTTGACGGTGGTGGCGGGCTCGTTCAGGAGCGCCGAGCAGCCGAGTTCGAAGAGGACTTCGGCGCGCTCCTCCAGGGCGGGTGGTTCGCGCAGGGCGCGGGCCAGACAGCGCCGGGCCGCGTCCGGGGCACCGGCCCGCAGGTAGTCGCGGGCGGCGGCCCGCAGCTGGCGCACCGCCCACCGGTCGTTCTCGGGGTGCATCTCCAGGATGTGCCGGGCCGCGGAGGTGGCGCCGAGTCCGGCCTCGCTGACGGCGAAGGCGGCCTGGCCGTGCATCGCGACGCGCATGGCGGACGGGATGGCGCGGTAGACCGCGGTGCCGACGAGCGGGTGGAAGAAGTCGAGCCGGTCCGGATGGTCGTCGCTCTGCTCGGCCAGGATGCGGGCGTCGCGGAGCTTGCCGATCGCGTCGGCCATCTCCTCCACGCCGAGTCCCGCGACTCCGGCGGCCATCTCCCGGCGTGCGTCGGTGCCGAGCACGGCGACGGCCCAGGTGAGCCGGAACGCGGAGGGGCCGAGCCGCTCCAGGCGTTCGATGAGGCCGTTGCCGCGTACGGCGGAGGCCAGTTCGCGCAGTTCGGTGGCGTTGGCGTACTGCGGTTTGATGCCGCGGTCGCGGATCCTCGCGACGAGCTCGACGGCTTCGTAGGGGTTGCCCGCGGTCAGGGCCCAGCATTCGCGTGCGAACAGTTCGTCGCCGCCTTCGCCGAGCACGTCGCGCACCAGGTCGCTGACGGCGGCCGGGGTGAACGGCGAGAGGTCCAGCGGGCGCGAGCCGTGCCGGGTGGCGAGCCGGCGGAACTCGGCCGCGTGGCGCGGAAGTTCCTCGGGCCGGTAGGCGACGACGATGAGCAGCGGCAGGTCGGCCGCGCGCAGCGCGAACGAGGTGAGCCAGGCCAGGGTCTCCTCGTCCGCCCAGTGTGCGTCGTCCACCACGAGCACCACGGGTGCGTACTGGACGGCGACACCACGGGTGCGTACTGGACGGCGAAGCGGGTGACGAGCCAGTCGAGGCCGTCCCGCACGCCTTGCGGATCGGGTGCCACCCCGCTCTTTCCGGCGACCAGGCCGACCGCCGGTGCGACGATGTCGTACCAACTCCCCAGTATCTTGCGGTGTTCTTCCTCGCTCGTCGCGGCGAGGACCGGCTGCACGAGCTGGCGTACGACGTGGAACGCGACGCCTTCCTCCTGCTCGCTGCCGCGTGCGGCCAGCAGGGTGCAGCCGCGGGCCGCGGCCTTTCGCCGGACCTCGGCCACCAGGGTGGTCTTGCCCAGGCCGGCCGATCCGGCGATGGCGAGCAGTCCGCCGTTGGGCGCGCTCCCCTCACCTGCCCGGCCGCACAGATCGTCCAACATGCTGTCGAACAGCAGCAGTTCTTCGTCGCGCTCAAAGAGCATCCGGCGCGGCACGCCGCCCCGGCCCTTCGTCTCCGCCACAGCGGTCCCCTTCTGGCAGTAGCACCGAGCCTACGCCCCGGATACGTACCGTGACATGAATACCCGACCTCCGTCTCCTCCTTGACTGTTTAAGTTGGCTGAATCCATGGGTGGTTGGCATCCAAATGTCCCGGTGGGGCGCCAGGAGGGGCCTCGTACGCCCCCCATGCGCTGTCGGACTCCGCCACCGCGCGACTGGCTTCGGGAGGCCCTCACCTTGATGATTGAACTACGTACGGAGCAGTGAAGGAGGCGGTGCCGCATGGGCAGCACTGGCAGGGTCCGGTCGGCCAGGATGCGGACCGGTCTCGTCGACATTCCCTTTCCGGCCCGCAGGCATCCCCGGGACGCCCTGGCCCGGCGCCACACGCTCGACTGGCTCTACGAGTTCGGCATGCTGGCCGGGGAGCAGGCCACGGCCGAGTACGACGCGATGGGCCTGGAGCGCCTGATGGCGTACTTCTATCCCGACGCCTCGGACGCGCATCTCGCACTGGCGACCGACCTCAACGCCTGGTTCTTCGTCTTCGACGACCAGTTCGACGGTCCGCTCGGGAAGCGCCCCGACGTGGTGCTGCGTCAGATCGACACGGTGTTGCGCACCATGAGTGACGAGGCTCCGGTGGCGGGCGAGACGACGAACCGGCTGGCCGAAAGTTTTCGTGATCTTTGGCAACGGGTCACCGCGGGCACGCCGTTACTGTGGCAGGACCGCTTCCGGGCGCACTGGCGCGAGTATCTGACGGCGTATCACTGGGAGGCGCTGAACCGCACCCGCAACGGCACCCTGTCGCTGCCCGGCTTCCTGCGCGGCCGCCGGGACTCCATAGGCGTGCAGCCCTGTCTGGACCTGGTGGAGCGCTGCGGCGGCTACACGCTGCCCCGGGAGCTCCACGGCGGGGTGCCGCTGGCCGAGATGCGGGAGATCACCGCCGATGTGGTCATCTTCGTCAACGACATGGTGTCCGTGGACAAGGAGCTGGCGGCGGGCGACGTCAACAACAGCGTGATCATCCTGATGCGGCAGGAGGCCTGCACCGTCGAACAGGCTCTGCGCCGGGTGGCCGTCATGGCCAACTCCCGCATCGCGCGCTTCCAGGAGCTGACCATCGAGCTCGCCGCCCAGCTCGACAAGACCGCGCTTCCCGAGCAGGTGCGGGCGAACGTGGACGACTACGTCGACGGCATGCGTGCCCTGATGAGCGGCAACCTGGCGTGGTCCCTGGAGACCGCGCGGTACGGCGAGGCGGGCATCGCCGCCGTCAGCGAGGGCCGTCAGCGGCCCTGGGCGCGGCTCTTCCCCGAGCAGGCCACGGAGGAGCGGGAAGGCGCCTAGCGTTCACCCGGCATATGAGAAGGGGGTGTTGAGGAGGCAACCGGCCTCCTCAACACCCCCTCCTGACACGAAGGCGCACCGGCGGGACCGGCAGCCGCGGGGCGCGGACGCTAGGTGAGGTCGAACTCGCCGTCGCGCGCGTTGATCACGAAGGCCCGCCATTCCGCGGGGCTGAAGATCAGCGACGGGCTGCCGGGGCTGCCGCTGTTGCGCATGGCGATGAAACCCTCGACGAAGGCGATCTGGACGTCCCCCGCCCCCTGACTGCTCGACTGCCACTCGGCCTGACTGAGGTCGAGCTCCGGCTTGTCCCAGCCGGAACGGGTGTGACCCGCAAGGGTCCGCAAGGTGTGCTGGGTTGTGCTGGTGTCAGCCACGTCCGTGCTCCTCCCCGGTTCTGTCGTTCGGGGCCACCCTAGCGATCGTCCGCGGGGACGGACAGGCCACGGAAGGAGTACCCGGGCCCGCCCGCCGCGAACGGGCCTCAGCCGGTGGGCGGTTCGGCGCCGACGAGCCACATCGCGAAGAACTGGGAGCCGCCGCCGTAGGCATGGCCGAGGGCCTTGCGGGCCCCGTCCACCTGGTGTTCGCCGGCCAGCCCGCGCACCTGGAGTGCCGCCTCGGCGAAGCGGATCATGCCGGAGGCTCCGATGGGATTGGTGGACAGCACCCCGCCCGACGGGTTCACGGGGAGGTCGCCGTCGAGTTCCGTGACGCCGGCCTCGGTGAGCTTCCACCCCTCGCCCTCGGCGGCGAAGCCCAGGTTCTCCAGCCACATCGGCTCGTACCAGGAGAACGGCACGTACATCTCGACCGCGTCGATCTCGCGCCGCGGGTCGGCGATCTTGGCCTGCCGGTACACGTCGGCCGCGCAGTCCTTGCCCGCCTGCGGGGAGACGAAGTCCTTGCCCGCGAACAGGGTCGGCTCGCTGCGCATCGCGCCGCCGTGCACCCAGGCGGGCGGGCGGGGCGAACGGGCCGCGCCCGCACGGTCGGTGAGGATCATCGCGCAGGCCCCGTCGGAGGACGGGCACGTCTCGGAGTAGCGGATCGGGTCCCACAGCATCGGGGAGGCCTGGACCTTCTCCAGGGTGATGTCGTGCTCGTGCAGATGCGCGTACGGGTTCTTCAGGGCGTTGCGCCGGTCCTTGTAAGCGACGAGGGAGCCCACCGTGTCGGGGGCGCCGGTGCGCCGCATGTACGCCCGGACGTGCGGGGCGAAGAAGCCCCCGGCCCCCGCGAGCAGCGGCTGCGTGAACGGGATCGGCAGGGACAGGCCCCACATGGCGTTGGACTCGGACTGCTTCTCGAAGGCGAGGGTGAGCACGGTCTGGTGCACCCGGGCGGCGACCAGGTTGGAGGCGACCAGCGCGGTCGAGCCGCCGACGGAGCCCGCGGTGTGCACCCGCAGCATCGGCTTGCCGACCGCGCCGAGCGCGTCGGCGAGGTAGAGCTCGGGCATCATGACGCCCTCGAAGAAGTCGGGCGCCTTGCCGATGACGACGGCGTCGATGTCCGACCAGCCCAACCCGGCGTCTTCCAGAGCCCGTTGGGCGGCCTCGCGGACGAGTCCCGCTATCGACACGTCGTGCCGGGCGGCCACGTGCTTGGTCTGGCCGACGCCGACGACGGCCACGGGTTCCTTGCTCATGACTCCCCCTCCAGGACGGCGACCAGGTTCTGCTGAAGGCAGGGGCCGGACGTGGCGTGCGCGAGTGCCCGGTCGGACTCGCCCCGGTGGATGCGGGCGGCGGCCTCGCCGAGCCGTACGAGGCCGGCCGCCATCACGGGGTTCGCGGCGAGCGCGCCGCCGGACGGGTTGACGGCGACGTCGTCGCCGAGCCGCAGCGCCTTGCGCAGGACGATCTCCTGCGAGGTGAACGGTGCGTGCAACTCGGCGGTGTCCACGGGTAGTTCGAAGGCGCCGGCCCGTTCGCCGGCGAGCCGGGTGGACGGCGAGTCGGTGAGGTCGCGCACGCCCAGGCCGTGCGCCTCGATGCGGTGGTCCATGCCGCGGATCCAGGCGGGCCGCGCGCACAGCTCGCGGGCCCGGTCGCCCGCGGCGAGGATCACCGCGGCGGCGCCGTCCCCGATGGGCGGGCAGTCCCCGGTACGCAACGGATGCACCACGTAGTCGCCCTGCGGGCGCGAACCCCGCACCTGCGCATGGGAGTTGGCGCTCGCGGCGTCCCGGCTGCGGGCCGCGACGGCGGCGAGCGCGGGCTCGTCGGTCTCCCCCGCGTCGATGAGGGCCTGGGCCTGGAGGGCGGCGAGTGCGACCGAGTCGGGCCACAGCGGCGCCACGTAGTACGGGTCGAGCTGGCGGGTGAGTACGTCGCGCACCTCGCCGGGAGAGGACTTCCCGTAGCCGTAGACGAGCGCGGTGTCGGCCTCCCCGGTGAGGATCTTCACCCAGGCCTCGTAGAGCGCCCAGGCGCCGTCCATCTCCACGTGGGACTCGGAGATCGGCGGCCAGGCGCCGACCCCGTCGAGCGCCATGGTGAAGGAGAAGGCGCGGCCCGCGAGGTAGTCGCTGGAGCCGGAGCAGGTGAAGCCGATGTCGCTGGTCTTCAGGCCGGTGGCGTCCAGGACCTGGTGCAGCACGGGCATGAGGAGCTCGACCTCGGACAGCTCGTCGGTGCGGCGCCGGTGGTCGCTCTGCGCGAACGCGACGATCGCCACGTCCCGGGCGGCGGGTGTGGGCGCCATCAGATCAGCTCCTTGTACGTCTCGTAGTCGGCGTCGGGTTCTCCGGTGGGCCGGTAGTGGTCGGGGTAGCGGCCGCCCTCGCTCCACACCGGCTCCACCCGCAGCCCCATCCGCACCTGGTCGTAGGGGATGCCGCCGATCCGCCCGTGCAGGGCGAGCCCCGCGCCGTCGAGCGCGATGTGGGCGTAGACGTAGGGCACTTCGATGTCGAGGTTCTTCGCCTTGATGTTCACGATGCAGTACGTGGTGACGGTCCCGGCGGGCCCGACCTCGACCCGCTCCTCGGTGGCGACCCCGCAGGTGGGGCAGGCGCCGCGCGGTGGCACGTACACCTTGCGGCAGGAGGGGCAGCGCTCGCCGACTGTCCGGCGGGCGGAGAGGCCGTTGATGTACGCGGACTGGGCGCGCCCCGGGCTGTAGGTGTAGTCGAGCCGCGCGGCCGCGACGATCCCGGTGACGGGATCGTCGAACCGGCCACTGTGCGCGGCGGGTTCACCTCCCGCCTCACGTGTTCCACCGGGTTCATCCGTTTCACCGGGTTCACCGGGTTCGAAGCAGGCGATGTCGGTGATGGCGCCGGTGCGTTCGGCGGCCCAGCGGACGCGGACGCGCATCCCGCTGTGCACGGCCTCGGGACCGGGCGCGTCCAGGGCGTGCAGGAGGGCGGTGTCGGCGCCGTCCAGTTGGACGAGCACCCACGCGAAGGGCCGGTCGAGGGGCTGGTCGCGGCGCGGGGCGGGATTCCAGGCCCAGGTGGTGACGGTGCCGGTGGCACCGACCTCGACGAGATCGCGGATCTCCTCGGCGGTGACGGGGTCGTACTCCACGGGCGGCACGAGAACACGCCCGTCCCCCGTACGCACCCCGAGCACGGTCCGCTCCCGCAGCCCCGTGAGGAAGGCGCTCTGGACCGGCCCCAGGGACCGGGTGAAGGGAAACTCGACAACAAGCGGCGCCCGCAACACCTCGGGCCCAGCAGAGCCAGCCATGATCCAACTCCTTAAGTACCGTCAATTACCGGGCCACTTGGAGCCCGTCGGGCGTTCGAGGCTCCGGGCCGCTCGCAGCCCCCTCCGGCTTACGGGGCCCCGGGCGGGCACCTGCATTCCGTCCGGCGTTCGAGGCTCCGGGCCACCTACGGCCTCTGACGTACGAGGCCCCTGGCGGCCACCCGCATTCCGTCGATCGATGGGGGCTCCGGGCCACCTGCGGCCCGTCCGGCGTTTCGAGGACGAGCGGCCTCGCAAGGCGAGCCGGGTCCGGGGCGGAGCCCCCGCGCCTCCTCTCCCGGAGGACGGGGGCGGGGGCTCAGGCCCGCCGGTATACGGCGGCCCGCTTCTCGGCGAACGCCAGCGCCCCCTCCTTCGCATCCGCCGTGGCGAACACCGGCCACCCGCGTTCGAGCTCGGCCGCCAGCCCGTCCGCCTCGCTCATGGACGCCGTGTCGTACACGGAGGCCTTGACCGCCTCGACGGCGAGCGGCCCGCACGCGTTGATCTGCTCCGCGATCTCCAGCGCCGCATCGAGCGCCGTCCCGTCCGGCACCACCCGCCCGATCAGCCCGATCCGGGCCGCCTCCTGCGCACCGTACGGCCGCCCCGTCAGCAGCATCTCCAGCGCGTGCGTGCGCGGAATCTGCCGCTGGAGGCGGACGGTCGAGCCCCCGATCGGGAAGAGCCCGCGCTTCACCTCGAAGAGCCCGAACGTCGCCCCGGCCCCCGCGACCCGGATGTCGGTGCCCTGGAGGATCTCGGTACCCCCGGCCACGCAGTACCCCTCGACGGCGGCGATCACGGGCTTGCGGGGCCGGTGGTGGCGCAGCATCGCCTTCCAGTGCAGATCGGGGTCGGCCTTGAGCCGGTCCCGGTACTGGTCCCCGGCCATGCCCTGCCCCGCCAGGGCCTTGAGGTCCATCCCGGCGCAGAAGTCACCGCCCGCGCCGGTGAGCACGACCGAGCGGATCGAGTCGTCCGCGTCGGCCTCCAGCCAGCCGTCGTAGAGCCCCACCAGCAAGGGAAGCGACAGCGCGTTCTTCGCCTCCGGCCGGTTCAGGGTGAGCACCAAGGTGGCGCCCTCGCGATGCGTCGTGAGGTGTTCCGTACCGCCCACAGCCGTCCTCCCGTCTCAAGACCTAGAACAGGTTGCAGTAGGGGCGGTGTCAGTTCAATAGTTTTCTGACACTCAGTCAGTTTTCTTCTGCGGCACCCCTTCCCTGTTGTGCGCGGCTTTGTTCTGATGACCCCCGAGTTCAGTCGGGGCCGGTGTCAGGAGGAATGGTGGAGTACAACCTTGCCGACCTGTTCGAGTCCGTCGTCGACGTGGTCCCGGACCGCGAAGCGCTCGTGTACATCGACCATCCCGGAACGGGCGCCGAACGCAGACTGACGTACCGTCAGCTGGACGAGGCGGCGAACCGGCTCGCGCACCACCTCATCGACGCGGGCCTGAAGCCCGGTGAACACCTGGGCCTGCACCTCTACAACGGCATCGAATACCTGCAGACCGTGCTCGCCGCGCTCAAGGCGCGGCTGGTGCCGGTCAACGTCAACTACCGCTATGTGGAAGAGGAGTTGGTCTATCTCTATCGGGACGCCGACCTCGCGGCCCTCGTCTTCGACGCCGAGTTCACCGAGCGGGTCGCGGGCGCACTGCCCCGCACGGAGAAGCTGCGGCACCTGGTCCGGGTCGGGGCCGCTCCCGACGGGGCCCCGGCCCTGGCCGCGACGGCGTTTGCCGAGGCGGAGGCCCGCGGCTCCGCCTCGCGGGGCTTCGCGGCGCGTTCGGCGGACGACCAGTTCATCATCTACACGGGCGGCACCACGGGGATGCCCAAGGGAGTGATGTGGCGTCAGGAGGACCTGTTCTTCGCCGGGTTGTTCGGCGGCGAACCGGCCGGTGAACCGGTGAAGCGCCCCGAGGAGCTGGCCGAACGGGTCGCCAAGAGCGGCTCGGGCCTCACCTTCTTTCCCGCTCCCCCGCTCATGCACGGCACCTCCACCCTGACCTCCTTCGTCGCCTTCAACTACGGCCAGCGGGTGGTCATCCACCGCAAGTACGTCCCCGCAGAGGTGCTCCGTACGATCGAGAGGGAGCGGGTCACCAGCGTCTCCCTGGTCGGTGACGCGATGCTGCGGCCCCTCGTCGACGCGCTGCACGGCCCGCTCCGGGGCACCGACATGTCCTCGCTGTTCAGCGTGTCATCGTCCGGCGCGATCATGTCCGAGACGGTGCGCGACCAGTTGCAGGCGCTGGTGCCGAACGCGCTGATCCTCAACAACTTCGGCTCGTCCGAGTCCGGCTCCAACGGCAAGGCCACGGACGACTCGGGCCCGGAGAAGGGCTTCCGGCTGGAGGTCAACGAGCGTACGCAGGTGGTCGATCCGGTGTCGTACGAGCCGGTCGCGGTCGGCGAGGTGGGGCGGCTCGCCCAGCGCGGGCACGTACCGCTGGGCTACTACAACGACCCGGCGAAGACCGCCGAGACCTTCTTCCAGAAGGGTGCCGAGCGGTGGGTGCTGCTCGGCGACATGGCGACCGTCGACGAGGACGGCATCGTCACGGTGCTCGGGCGGGGCTCGCAGTGCATCAACACCGGCGGCGAGAAGGTGTACCCGGAGGAGGTCGAGCAGGCCCTCAAGGCGCATCCCGATGTGTACGACGCGCTGGTGGCCGGGGTGCCGGACGCCAAGTGGGGCAGCCACGTGGCGGCGGTGGTCCAGGTTCGCGCCGGGGCGGCCGCGCCGACGCTCGAAGGGATACAGGCCCACTGCCGCACCCGCCTGGCCGGCTACAAGGTGCCCCGGCAGCTGGTGATCGCCCCCAGCATCCAGCGCTCCCCCAGCGGCAAGGCGGACTACCGCTGGGCGCGCTCGGTCGCCGCCGAGGCCGACGGCACCTGATCGGACGGCAGGGACGGCAGGGACGGCAGGGACGGCAGCCGACCGGAGCCGTGCGTCCGGCCGATACCGAACTCCCCGAGTGCGGACAGGAATTGTTCGGGCCGATCGGTGTGCACGAGGTGGCCGGCGCCGATGGTGACGAGGCGGGCGTCCGGTATCCGCGAGGCCATCCAGGCCGGCGTCTTCTGGTCGACGTGGCCGGCCCGGCCGCCCGCGACGACCAGTGTGGGCGTGGCGATGGCGGCGAACCGGCCGCGCCAGGCCGGGTCGGGGTCGTTCAGCTGGGCGTCGGTGGCCTCGATGACGGTCAAGTCGAAGCCCGGCGCCCGCCCGGGGCGCTCGGCGGGGCCGCGCGGCGGGTCGAGCGGGAAGAACGGCGGAGTCTCCTCCAGCACGAGCCTGCCGATGAGGCCTAGCGCCTCCTCGGCGAGCAGCGCCGCGGCCGCGCCACCCATGGAGTGGCCGACCAAGTCGGCGCCGGTCAGGCCGAGTTCGGTGGTCGCGTGCGTACGCCCGGTGGGCGGCCGCGAGGCGTTCGGCGATGTGGTCCCAGTCGCGGCTGTCGCAGCCCCGGTCGTGCACGAGGATCACGGGCGGTGCGGTCCGCGGGCCGCGCACCCGCTGGGCGAGCCGGACACCATCGACGACGACGTGCGCACTTCCGGGTCGAGGAAGGCGGCGACCGTACGCACGAAGGCCTCCGGGTCGTCGACCCACGGGGAGTGCCCGGCGCCCCGCTGCACGACGAGTTCGGCGTCCGGGAGGAGGGCGGCCAGTTCGGCAGCGCGCGCCGGGGTCGGTCCGCCGTCGTACTCGCCCGCGATCACCAGGACGGGCGCGGCAAGCCCCGCGAGGGCGGCGACGGTGGCCGCCGGGTCGAAGGCGCCGTCCGCGTAGTAGGCGCCCGCCAAGGCCTGGTTCCGCACGGCTCGGGTGAGGGCCTCGTGCCGCTGGGCCGCCGCATCCCACCGCCCGTAGGCGAAGGGCCTGATGGCGTCGAGGACCTCGCCCCAAGAGGCCTCCTTCGCCCACAGTCGCTCGAAGGCCGCCCGCCCCTCCTCGTACCAGGGCTCGCCCGCCCGCAGGGCGACGGCCGCCCGCCAGTCGTCCTCCGTCACCTCGATGCCCACGGCGCGGACGCCGGGCGCGACCAGGGTCAGCGAGCGGACCCGGTCGGGGTGGCGGGCGGCGTACAGGAGCGCGAGGTTCCCGGAGGCGGAGTGGGCGAGCAGATCGAGGCGGTCGAGGCCGAGGTGGACGCGCAGCGCCTCCACATCGGCCACCTGACGGTCGCAGCGGAAGGACGCCGGGTCGTCCGGCGCGTCCGAGTCCCCCGTGCCCCGGGGGTCGGGCAGCACCAGCCGACGCTGCGCGGTGAGCCCGCCCAGGTCCCCGAGGTAGGCGGAGGCGCCCATCGGGCCGCCCGGCAGACAGATCAGCGGCCGGCCGTCGCCGCGCAGGCGGTAGGCGATCCGGGTTCCGTCGTACGTCGTGAACTTCGGCATGCGGCCGATCCTCACAGCCGCCCTGCGCGCCCGGCAATCCCGTTTCGCCCACGGCACGATCATGAACGGCCGCCCCCGCCCAGGCGGGGCGCTCCGACTTGTCCACAGGCCTTGACGGACCCCTCGGGCTGCTGAATTACTGATCCAACACAGATCGACCGAATGATCGGTCGTCCGATTTCGTCGCCCCTTCCCCGGGCGGAGCGAGGACGGGAGCGCACCCATGGCACCTGAGCTGGACGCGGGCGAGCGGCTGAGCCGCCCGGAGCTGGAGGCCCTGCAGCTCGACCGGTTGCGCGCCTCGCTGCGTCACGCCTACGAGCACGTCGGGTTCTACCGGGAGGCCTTCGACAAGGCCGGGGTGCACCCGCAGGACTGCGTCTCGCTCGCCGATCTCGCGCGCTTCCCCTTCACCGCCAAGTCCGATCTTCGCGACCACTACCCGTTCGGCATGTTTGCGGTCCCCGAGACCGACATCCGGCGCATCCACGCCTCCAGCGGCACGACGGGCCGCCCGACCGTCGTCGGCTACACCCAGCGGGATCTGGACACCTGGGCGGACGTGGTGGCCCGCTCGATCCGCGCGGCGGGCGGCAGGCCGGGCCACAAGGTCCATGTGGCCTACGGGTACGGCCTGTTCACCGGCGGTCTGGGTGCGCACTACGGGGCCGAGCGGCTCGGCTGCACGGTGATCCCGGCCTCCGGTGGCATGACGGCGCGTCAGGTGCAGCTGATCCAGGACTTCCGTCCGGAGATCATCATGGTGACCCCGTCCTACATGCTCACGCTGCTCGACGAGTTCGAGCGGCAGGGCGTCGACCCCCGCAGCACCTCGCTCAAGGTGGGCATCTTCGGCGCGGAGCCGTGGACGCAGGAGATGCGCACCGAGATCGAGGAGCGGTTCGCGATCGACGCGGTCGACATCTACGGCCTGTCGGAGGTCATGGGCCCGGGCGTCGCGCAGGAGTGCGTGGAGACCAAGGACGGGCTGCACATCTGGGAGGACCACTTCTACCCGGAGGTGGTGGACCCGCTGACCGGCGCGGTGCTGCCGGAGGGCGAGCGCGGCGAGCTGGTCTTCACCTCGCTCACCAAGGAGGCGATGCCGGTGATCCGCTACCGGACCAGGGATCTGACCCGGCTGCTGCCCGGTACGGCGCGGGTGTTCCGGCGGATGGAGAAGGTGACCGGGCGCAGTGACGACCTGGTGATCCTGCGCGGGGTGAACCTCTTCCCCACCCAGATCGAGGAGATCGTGCTGCGCACGCCCGGCCTCGCCCCGCACTTCCAGCTGCGCCTGACCCGCCAGGGCCGGCTCGACGCGCTGACGGTACGCGTGGAGGCCCGGGCGGACACCACCGCGGAGCGGCGCGAGGACGCCGCCCGCTCGATCGTCGCGGCGGTCAAGGACGGGATCGGCGTCTCCGTGGCGGTGGAGATCGTCGACCCCGAGACCATCGAACGCTCGGTGGGCAAGTTCAAGCGCATCGTCGACCTGCGGGAGCCGCGCGGCTGACAACCGGTGCTGCCCCGGCCCGGCATGACGGGTGTTCAGGCGAATCGGTCACGCAGTTCGCGCTTGAGGATCTTGCCGCTTGCGTTGCGCGGCAGCCCGTCCACGAACAGGACCCGCTTGGGCGCCTTGAAGTGGGCGAGCAACTCCCGCGCATGGTCGATGAGTTGGGCCTCGGTGACCGATCCCTGCGTACCCTCGCGCCGTACGACGAACGCGGTGACCGCCTCGATCCAGCGCTCGTCGGGCAGCCCCACCACGGCGGCCTCGGCGACCGCGGGATGGGTGTAGAGGGCGTCCTCGACCTGGCGCGAGGCGATCAGGACGCCCCCGGAGTTGATGACGTCCTTCACCCGGTCGACGACGGTGAAGTACCCCTCGTCGTCGCGCACCGCGAGGTCACCCGAGTGGAACCAGCCGTCGCGGAAGGCGTCCGCGGTCTCGGCCGGCTTGTCCCAGTAGCCCTCGCACAACTGCGGTGAGCGGTACACCACTTCGCCGGCCGTCCCGTCGGGCACCTCCTTGCCGCTCTCGCCCACGACCTTCGCCTCGACGAAGAGGACGGGCCGCCCGCACGAGTCGAGCCGCCCCTCGTGCTCCTCGGGCCCGAGCACGGTGGCCAGCGGCCCGATCTCGCTCTGTCCGAAGCAGTTGTAGAAAGCGAGCCCCGGCAACCGGGCGCGCAGCCGCTCCAGGACCGGCACCGGCATGATCGAGGCCCCGTAGTAGGCCTTGCGCAGGCCGCTCAAGTCGCCGGTGGCGAAGGCGGGGTGGGCCGCGAGGGCGATCCACACCGTGGGCGGCGCGAACAGCGAGTCGGCGCGGCCCTCGGCCACGAGGCCGAGGATGCGGCCGGGGTCCGGCGCGTCCAGGATCGTGTTCTCGGCACCCACCGCGAGATAGGGCAGCAGGAAGACGTGCATCTGCGCCGAGTGGTAGAGCGGCAGCGCGTGCACGGGCCGGTCCGAGCCGCGCAGGTCGAGGGCCGTGATGGCGGAGACGTACTCGTGGACGAGGGCGCGGTGGGTCATCATCGCGCCCTTGGGCAGCGCGGTGGTGCCCGAGGTGTAGAGCAGCTGGACCAGATCGTCCCCCCGGCTCGCGCAGGCGTACGGGCGCGGCTCGGCGAGGGCCGCGAGCAGCGAGTCGCCGGCGTCGCGCAGTGCCCGCACGGCGAAGCCGGCGGGCACCTGCCCGGCGAGCGCGGGGTCGGCGAGGACGAGGGCGGCGCCGGACTGCTCCAGGACGTACGTCAGGTCGGCTCCGGTGAGGTGCTGGTTGACCGGCACGTGGATCAGCCCGGCGCGGGCGCAGCCGAGGAACGCGATCAGGTAGGCGTCCGAGTTGTGTCCGTAGGCGGCGACCCGGTCGCCCTTGGTCAGACCCAGGCCGGTCAGGAAGGCGGCCGCCGTGGAGACCGCCGCATCCAGTTCGGCATGGCTCCAGGTGCGGTCCCCGTACCGCAGGGCGGTCCTGTGCGGGGTGCGGCGGGCGCTGCGGCGCACGATGCCGTCGACGGTGCTGCTGCGTAGCTCGTCCATGGCGAGATCCTGGGCGGCCCGGCGGGCGGGGTCAACCGTCCGGGCGGGTGAGCCCGTTGGAGCCCGGTGCCGGCGGTGCCGGCACCGGGCTCCAACGGGTCACATCGCGCGCTCGTGGCCCTCCCAGTACGGCTCGCGCAGCCTTCGCTTGTAGAGCTTGCCGTTCGGGTCGCGCGGCATCGCCTCGATGAAGTCGACGGTCCTGGGCCGCTTGTACGCGGCCAGCCGGCCCTCGCAGTGGGCGAGTATCGCGGCGGCGAGGTCATCGCCCGCCGCGAAGCCCTCGGCCACCTCCACGACGGCCTTGACCTCCTCGCCCCAGTCGGCGTGCGGGATGCCGAAGGCGGCGGCGTCCGCGACGGCCGGGTGGACGAGGAGCGCGGCCTCGATCTCGGCGGGGTAGATGTTGACGCCGCCCGAGATGATCATGTCGATCTTGCGGTCGCGCAGGAAGAGGTAGCCGTCCTCGTCCAGATAGCCGAGGTCGCCGACGGTGAAGAAGTCGCCGATGCGGTTCTTGCGCGTCTTGGTCTCGTCCTTGTGGTAGCTGAAGCCGCCGGTCGACATCTTCATGTAGACCGTGCCGAGCTCACCCGCCGGCAGCCGCTCGCCGTCGTCGTCGAAGACGGCCAACTCGCTGATGGGCCAGGCCTTTCCGACCGTTCCGGGCTTCTTCAGCCAGTCCTCGGCGGTGGCGAAGGCGCCGCCGCCCTCGCTGGCCGCGTAGTACTCCTCGACACAGGTCCCCCACCACTCGATCATGGCGCGCTTGACGTGGTCGGGACAGGGGGCCGCACCGTGGATGGCGTGCCGCATCGAGGACACGTCGTAGCGTTCCCGCACCTCGGCGGGCAGCGAGAGCAGCCGGTGGAACTGGGTCGGCACCATGTGCGTGTGGGTGCAGGCCTGTTGGTCGATGAGCCGCAGCATCTCCTGGGGTGTCCACTTGTCCATGAGGACGATGCGGTGCCCGATGTGCAGGGAGGCGCCCGCGAACTGGAGGACCGCCGTGTGGTAGAGCGGCGAGCACACCAGGTGGACGTTGTCGTCGAACGGCTTGATGCCGAAGATGCCGAGGAACCCGCCGAGATACGTCTCCTCGGGCAGCTTGCCGGGCAGGGGGCGCCGGATGCCGCGCGGGCGTCCGGTGGTGCCGGAGGTGTAGTTCATGACCCAGCCGAGGGTGCGCTCCTCCGGCACCGACTCGGGCCGCCCGTCCAGGAGTTGGGCGTACGAAGAGAAGCCCGGGACCGCGCCGACGGCATAGCGGCGGGAGGCGGGCAGCTTCGCCTCGTCGGCCGCGGCGGTGGCCGCCGCGGCGAACCGTTCGTGCGCGATGAGGACCTTGGCGCCGGAGTCCGCGACGATCCAGGCGATCTCGGGCCCGACCAGATGGTGGTTGACGGGAACGAGGTAGAACCCGGCCTGGGAGGCGGCGAGGTAGGCGGTGAAGAACTCGACCCCGTTGGGCAGCACCACGGCGAACGCGTCACCGCGTTCGAGGCCCGCGGCCCGCAGGCCGTGGACGAGTTGGTTGACGGCTCCGTGCAGCCGGCCCGCGGTCCACTCCTCGCCGTCCGGGGCGATGAGGACGGGGCGGTCGGGGTCGGCGGTGGCCTGGGCCCAGAATCCGTTGGGCGGCTGGTTCATCGGGCGTCCCTCCCGGCGATGCGGTTGATGCGGTCGACGGCGCGCTCGAACCCGCGCGTCAGCTCGTCGAAGGTCTCCTGGACTCCGCGCTCGGCGGTCATCTTCCCCACGATCTGCCCGACCGGAGTGCCGAGCAGCGGCTTGACCTCGTACTTCTGGATGCGCGAGACGGCCTCGGCGACGAGCAGGCCCTGCAGCGGCATGGGCAGGGTGCCGGGTCCGGCCGGGTCGTCCCAGGCGTCGGTCCACTCGGTGCGCAGCTGGCGGGCGGGTTTGCCGGTCAGGGCGCGGGAGCGGACGGTGTCGCCGGAGCCGGCCGCGAGGAGCTTGTCGGTCAGGGCGCGGGAGTGCAGTTCGGCCTCGGTGGTGGTGAGCCACAGGGAGCCGAGCCAGACGCCCTGGGCGCCGAGCGCGAGCCCGGCGGCGATCTGCTCGCCGCTGCCGATGCCGCCGGCCGCGAGCACGGGCAGCGGGCCGACCGCCTCGACGACTTCGGGGACGAGCACCATGGTGGCGATCTCCCCGGTGTGGCCGCCCGCCTCGTAACCCTGGGCCACGACGACGTCGATGCCCGCCTCGGCGTGGTGGCGGGCGTGGCGGGCACTGCCCGCGAGCGCGGCGACGAGCACGCCCCGGTCGTGGGCGCGCCGCACGACATCGGCGGGCGGCGAGCCGAGGGCGTTGGCGAGCAGCTTGATCGGATACCCGAAGGCGACGTCGAGCTGGCTGCGGGCCACCTGCTCCATCCAGCCCGTGATGCGCCAGCCCGAGGCCTCGCCCTCCGCGAGTTCGGGCACGCCGTGCTTGGCGAGGGTGTCCCGCACGAACTGGCGGTGCCCCTCGGGGATCATGGCCTCGATCTCGGCCTCGCCGACGCCTTCGACCTTCTGGGCGGGCATCACCACGTCGAGGCCGTAGGGCAGTCCGTCGGTGTGCTCCTGCATCCAGTCGAGGTCCCGCGCGAGGTCGTCGGGTGCCGTGTAGCGGACCGCGCCGAGCACACCGAATCCGCCGGCCCGGGTGATGGCGGCGGCCACCGCCGGGAACGGCGTGAAGCCGAAGACGGCGTGCTCGACTCCCAGTTTCTTGCTCAGCTCCGTCTGCATGGGGCGCAGGATGCCGCAGCCGGGGCGACGAAGGAAGAGGTTTTCTGATGCAGCGTCAGTTTGTTTGCGCCGCTCGGCGGGCGGCGGGCCCGATCATTGACACGCGCAACACCGGGGAAGAAAGTTTCCCGGGCACGACGTGATCACGAAAGATACTTTCACCGCGTCGGACGGGTGCGTCGAGAAAGGTGCGTGACGATGGACGGGGACGTCCGGGGGGTCAGCAGACGACGGCTGGCCGGTGCGGCCATGGCGCTGGGAGGCGCGCTGATGACGGGTTCCACGCCGGGCACCGCGGCGGCCACGGAACGGGGGCACGCGCTGCGGCGCGGCTCCGCCGAGCGGGCCGGGCTGCTGCCCGAGCACCTGGACCGTCTGGTGGCGGATGCCGAGACGTTCCTCGGCCCCTCCCCCGACCACCCCTGGTACGCCGGGGCCGTGCTGCTCGCGGGCCGCGGCGGCACGGTGGCCCTGCACCACGCGATCGGGGACGCGGTGCGCTACGCGGCGTACGACGAGAAGGGCGACACGGCGGTTGAGCTCCCGCCCGGGCGGCGGATCGCGGCGGCGAAGGACACGGTGTACGACCTCGCGTCCCTCTCCAAGCTGTTCACCTCGCTGCTCGCCGTCCAGCAGATCGAGCGGGGCACGCTGGCCCTGGAGGAGCCGGTCGCCTCCTACCTTCCCGAGTTCGGTGCGGCGGGCAAACAGGGCGTCACCGTACGGCAGTTGCTCACGCACACCTCCGGATTCCCGCCGTGGATCCCGCTCTACGGGGCGGCGACGTACGAGGAGAGGCTGCGGCTCATCTGGAACGAGGCGCCCGCGAGCCCGCCGGGCAGCGCCTACCTCTACTCCGACCTCAACCTGCTGTCGCTCCACCTGCTCCTGGAGAGGATCACCGGGCGCCCGCTGGACGTACTGCTCCGCGACGGGATCACCGCTCCGCTCGGGATGCACCGCACGCGCTACAACCCGCCCGCCTCCTGGCGGGCGGGGATCGCCGCGACCGAGGACGCCCGCAGGCCGTGGTCCGGGATCGACCGGGGAATGGTGTGGGGCGAGGTCCACGACGAGAACGCGTACTGCCTCGGCGGGGTCGCGGGCCACGCCGGGGTGTTCTCCTGCGCCTGGGACCTCGCGGTCCTCGCCCGGACGCTCCTGAACGGCGGCTCCTACGGCCGGACCCGAATCCTGCGCCCCGCCTCCACGGACCTGCTGTTCAGGGACTTCAACACGGCGTTCCCCGGCCATGAGCACGGCCTGGGCTTCGAGCTCCACCAGCACTGGTACATGGGCGCGATGGCCACGCCGCACAGCGCGGGGCACACCGGCTTCACCGGCACCAGCTTCGTCGTCGACCCCAGCACCGACACCTTCCTGGTGCTGCTCGCCAACTCCGTTCATCCGGTGCGCACGTGGCGCGCCGGATCGGCCCCGAGGGTGGCCGCGGGCAACGCGCTCGCCCGGGCGGTCCCGGTACGCACCGCACACGGCGGGGCCGCGTGGTTCGCGGGGATGACACGCGGGACCACGGCCACGCTGACGCTGCCCGAACTCCTCGTCACGACCGAGCGGGGCCGCCTCGGCCTCTCCCTGTGGTGGGACACCGAGCCGGGCGTGGGCACCCTCGCCCTGGAGGCGTCGACGGACACGGGGACGACCTGGCGGCCGGTTCCGTTCACGACCGTCCGCCCCGGCGGGCCACCCCTGGAACACGTCTCGGGGTCGGTGACGGGGTGGTCCGGGCGGGTCTGGCACGAGGCGAGCGCGGACCTGGCCGCCTGGCACGGCCGGCCCCTGCGGCTGCGCTGGCGGTACACGACCGGTCCGCTGTACGTCGGGCGCGGGGTGTACGTCGACGGGGTCCGGGTCGTCGACGACGGCCGGGTCCTGTTCGACGAGACCCGGCCGACCGACGCCGCCCGGATCGAGGCGGCCGGCTGGGCGCGGTCGGCGGACTGACCGCCGCACCCGGGGAGTCGAGCGCTTCGGGTCAGAGTCCGAGGAGCGCCATGGCCGCGTTGTGGCCCGGGATGCCGCTGACCCCGCCGCCGCGCACGGCCCCGGCCCCGCACAGCAGCACGTTGGCGTGGGCCGTCTCGACCCCCCAGCGGCCCGTCGATCCGTCGGCGTGGGGGAAGGCGAGGGCGCGGTGGAAGATGTTGCCGCCGGGCAGCCGCAGCTCCCGCTCCAGGTCGAGCGGGGTCTTCGCCTCGATGCAGGGACGGCCTTCGGCGTCCAGGGCCAGGCAGTCGGCGAGCGGCTCGTCGAGGTGGGCGTCCAGCTGGGCGAGGGTCGCCGCGAGGAGGAGCTCGCGCGCCTTGTCGTTGTCCTCGGCGAACAGCCGGGCCGGGGTGTGCAGACCGAACAGGGTGAGGGTCTGGTAGCCCTGCCGGGCGAGTTCGGGGCCGAGGATCGTGGGGTCGGTCAGGGAGTGGCAGTAGATCTCCGAGGGCGGGGCGGTGGGCAGTTCACCGCGCGCGGCCTGGGCGTACGCGGTCGCCAACTGGCCGTACCCCTCGGCGATGTGGAAGGTTCCGGCAAAGGCCTCGCGCGGGTCGACCGCGGTGTCCCGGAGCCGGGGCAGCCGCCTGAGCAGCATGTTGACCTTCAGTTGGGCGCCCTCGGCCGGCTCGGGCGCCGCAAGCCCGGTGAGCTCCGCGAGGGCCTGGGGCGAGGCGTTCACCAGGACGTGCCGGGCGGCCACCGTGCCGGTGGTGTCGGCGGTCGCGTAGCCGACCTCGGCCTCGGTGCCGTCGGTGCGGATCTCGGTCACCTCGTGCCCGGTGGCGATCTCCGCTCCGGCCGCCCGCGCGGCCCCGGCGAGCGCGTCGGTGAGCGCGCCCATGCCGCCGACCGGGACGTCCCAGTCGCCGGTGCCCTGGCCGATGACGTGGTAGAGGAAACACCGGTTCTGGGCGAGGGAGGCGTCGTGGGCGTCGGCGAACGTGCCGATCAAGGCGTCGGTGAGAACGACTCCGCGTACCAGGTCGTCGCGGAAGCGGTCCTCCACTGCGATGCCGATGGGCTCCTCGAAGAGCATCCGCCACGCCGTGTCGTCGTCGACCCGCTCGCGCAGCGCGGCGGCGCTGGGCAGGGGCTCGGTGAGCGTGGGGAAGATCCGTTCGGCGACTTCTCGCATCGTGGCGTAGAACGCCTGCCAGGCATGGAACTCGGCTTCGTCTCCCGTCAGTTGGCGGAACGACGCGGCAGTGCGGTCCGTGCCGCCGCCGACGAGGAGACCGCCGGGGCGTCCCCCGCGCAGGGTCGGGGTGTACGAGGACACGGTGCGCTTGCGGACCGCGAAGTCGAGCCCGAGATCGTCGGCGATCTTCTTCGGCAGCAGCGAGACGAGATAGGAGTAGCGCGAGAGCCGGGCGTCCACCCCCGCGAACGGGCGGGTGGACACGGCCGCGCCACCCGTGCGGCCGAGCCGTTCGAGCACCAGGACGGACTTCCCGGCGCGGGCCAGATAGGCGGCGGCGACCAGGCCGTTGTGGCCGCCGCCGACGATGACGGCGTCGTAGACATCACGGGCGAACGCGGTACGTGCGGACATGCCCCTTGGTAACACGGGACGTTCGCGCGCGGAACCCCGCCGCGGGCCGGGCGCGCCCCGGTGCCGCCGGGGCCGGTACCGCCACGGGGCGCTGGGAACCGCGCGAGTGACCACGCAGCAGCGGGGGCGAAGCCCCGCCCCGGAGGGGAGGCGGGGCGGCGGAACACCGGCCCCGTCAGTGGTGGCCGCTTCGGCGCAGGGCCGCCACCTTGCGGTACAGCTCCACGGCCTCCGGGCCGCGGCCCAGCTGTTCCAGGCAGTTCGCCTCGTCGTTGCGGCTGGCCAGGGCGTCGGGGTGATCGGCCCCCAGGACGCGTTCGCGGGCTTCGGCCACCTTGCGGTAGACGTCGAGGGCCTCCGGCCAGCGGCCGAGCCAGCCCAGGCCCACAGCGACCTCGCGGCGGCTGACCAGGGTGTCCAGGTGCTCGGGGCCGAGCACGCGTATGCGCAGCGCGCACACCTCTCGGGCCTCCTTCAGCGCCTCCTCCCAGCGGGCGAGGCGGCCGAGGTTGACGCCCAGGCCGTGCCGGGCGCGCAGTGTCTCCGGGTCCTCGGGGCCGCTGACCCGCAGCCGGTCCGCCACCAGCTCCCGGTACAGCTCCAGTGCCTCCGGGCTGCGCCCGAGCCGGCCCAGGCTGATGCCGATCTCGTAGCGTGCCGCGAGGGTGTCGGGGTGGTCGCGGCCGAGCGCCACCGCCCGGCCCCGGGCGACCTCGCGATAGGCGGCGAGTGCCTCGACCCAGCGCCCCAACAGGCCCAGTGCGTAAGCGACTTCGTATTGGGTGACCAGGGTTTCGGGGTGCCCCGGGCCGAGCACCCGGGCCCGGGCCGCGGCCACGTCCTGGGCCATCGCGCAGGACTCCTCATGCCGGCCGAGGCGGCTGAGGTTGAAGGCGAGGTTGTGCCGGCAGCGCAGGGTGTCCGGGTCCTCGGGGCCCTGGGTGCGCTCCCGGGCCGCGAGGACCGCGACGTACACCTGGTGCGCCTCGAAGTGACGGCCGAGGCGGCCGAGGACGTAGGCCGTCTCCTGGCGCGCGTCGAGCGTCTCGGGATGGTCGGGGCCGAGCGAGCGGGCCCGGCCCTCCGCGACCTTGCCGAACTCGCGCAGCGCGTCGGCCGCCCGGCCCGTCCGGCTCAGCGTGAAGCCCATTTCGTAGCGGCTGGCGAGGGTGTCGGGATGGTCGGGCCCGAGGAGGTGGGCGCGCTCGGCGGCCACCGCCCGGTGCACTTCGCCCGCCTCCGCCCAGCGGCCGAGACGGCCGAGGCTGAGCCCCGCGCCGTGGCGGCTGTCGAGCGCGGCGAGGGCCTTGGCCGTCGGGGCGGCCCGCTCCGCCTCCCTCGACGCGGATGCGGCCCCGGCGCGGTACGGGTCGGCGGGCGGCGCGGTCCATTCGCCGGTGAGGCCCGCGGTCGGGTCGGGGTCGATGGCCGGCGAGAAGGCGCGGGTCGCCTTGTGGCCGGTGGTCATCCCCTCCGTCCACGACGGCAGCCGGGGTGCGCGCCGCGCGGCCCGCGGCACCGGGCCGCCGGACCGGCCGGCCGCGGCCCGGCCCGCCGCCAGCCTGCGCCCCAACTCCCCCGCGTCGTCCGGTCGTTGATCCGGCTCCTTGGCCAGGAGGTCGAGGACGACACGGTCGAGGAAGCCGGGAAGTTCGGCGCGGTGCTCGCGCGGCGGGCGGGGCACGGTGTCCCGGTGCCCGACGAGCACCGCCCAGGCGTCGTCCAGGTCGAACGGCGGCGCCCCGGTGGCGAGTTCGTACAGGACGCAGCCGAGCGAGTACAGGTCGCTGCGGTGGTCGACCTCGGCGCCGGCGATCTGCTCCGGCGACATGTAGTGCGGGGTGCCCATCGCGATGCCGGTGCCGGTGAGCCGGCTGGTGAAGCCGATGTCGGCGCCGAGCCGGGCGATGCCGAAGTCGCAGATCTTCACCGTGGCATCGGTGAGCCGCATGATGTTGGCGGGCTTCAAGTCCCGGTGCACGATGCCCTGTTGGTGGGTGTAGTCGAGGGCAGCGGCCACCTGTTCGGCGATGTCGACGACGTCCTCGACGGCCAGCGGCCGCTGCCTGTTGTCGTCGAGGAGCTGACTGAGGTTGCGCCCGTCGAGCAGTTCCATGACGAGGTAGAGCCCGCCCTCGTACTCGCCGAAGTCGTGGACGACGGTGACGCCTCGGTGCTGGAGCGCGGCGGCGACCCGGGCCTCGCGCCGGAAGCGTTCCCTGAGCACCCGGGTGAACGACTCCTCGTGGCCCGGGGCCAGTGGTTTGAGCAGCTTGACCGCGACCCGCCGCTCCAGCGATTCGTCACGGGCCGCCCACACCTCGCCCATGCCGCCGCGCCCGATCGGATCGAGCAGCCGGTAGCGGCCGTGGATCAGCCTGGTGTCCGCCATCTGGTGCCGTCGCCCCCGTCACTGACCATGCGCCCTCCCCGGCCGGTCCAGTATGGCGGCCTGTTCGCGAAGTTTGTACGGTGCGGGCCGGGTCTCGGGCCCGAGCCGGGCGACCGCCCTCAGGATGTGCCGGGGCGGAAGCTGCCAGCGCACCGTCGCGGGGATGCGGCGCAGCGCCGTACCGGTGAACCGCAGGCGGCGGTCCACGGTGGTCACGGCGGGCGCGGGGCGGCCGTAGAGCTCATGGGCGTACGGGGGCAGTGAGGCGTAGGCGAGGGCGGCCACCCGCCGCCACACGAGCTCGCGGGCCGGGATCAGGGGCCAGGGGGTGGGCGGCCGGCGCAGGAAGTCGTCGACGGCCCGGGCGTCGGCGGTCACCGCGAGCCGGGGCCGCACGGAGTCGAAGTAGGCAGCGAGTTCGGCCACGCTGCCCGGGACCTCCGCCGGATCGAGTCCCACCAGGCGCGCGTCCACGCGGTGTTCGCCGACATAGCGGTCGGCCTGGGCGTCATCGAGCCGGAACCCGGAGCGCCGCACGACAGCGAGGTAGCTGTCGATCTCGGCGCAGTGCACCCACAGGAGCAGCTCGGGGTCGTCGATGCCGAACCGCTCCCCGGTGACGGGGTCGTCCGCCTTGAGCAGGGCGTGGATGCGGCGGACCCGCTCGCCCGCCCGCTCGGCGTCGTCCTTGGTGCCGTACGAGAGCGTCCCGACGAAGTTCGCCGTACGCATCAGGCGTCCCCAGGCGTCCTTGCGGAAGTCGGAGTTCTGCATGACTCCGCGCACGGCCCGGGGGTGCAGCGCCTGGAGGTAGAGCGCCCTGACACCCGCGATCCACATCATGGGGTCGCTGTGCAGCTGCCAGGTGACCGAATGGGGCCCGAAGTACCCCGGGTCGGCGTCCGTCATCCGCCACCTCCAGTGGGCGTGCGCTCGGGACCGGGCGTGCCTGTGACACCAGCAGGTTAGTCGGCGCCCCGCGCCCGGGGTAGCGGCGCCGCGGTACCCGGCCGGCGCCGCGCGGGCCGTCAGCGCCGGACGCGGGGCATGCCGAGGCCGATCCAGGCGATGATCTCGCGCTGGATCTCGTTGTTGCCGCCGCCGAAGGTGAAGATCACGGCCGAGCGGTAGCCGCGCTCCAGTTCGCCGTGCAGGACGGCCTTGGCCGAGCCCTCCTTCATCGGTCCCGCGGCCGCCACGACCTCCATGAGCGAGGCGTAGGCGTCCCGGCGCGCCTCCGATCCGTACACCTTGACGGCCGAGGCGTCCTGCGGGGTGAGGGTGCCTTCCTGGACGGCGTTGACCATCTGCCAGTTGAGGAGCTTCATCGCGTCCAGGCGGGCATGGGTGCGGGCGAGGTTCCTGCGGACCCAGCCGAGGTCGATGACGCGGCGGCCGTCGACGAGCTTGGTGTCGGCGGCCCAGCGCTGGACGTCGTGCAGCGCACGGATCGCCATGGTGCCGTGCGCGGCCAGGGTGACCCGCTCGTGGTTGAGCTGGTTGGTGATCAGCCGCCAGCCCTTGTTCTCCTCGCCCACCCGGCGCGACGCGGGGACCCGGATGTTCTCGTAGTAGCTGGCGGTGGTGTCGTGCGAGGCGAGGGTGTTGATGAGGGTGCAGCTGTAGCCGGGGTCCGAGGTCGGCACGAGGAGCATGGTGATGCCCTTGTGCGCGGGGGCGTCCGGGTCGGTGCGGACGGCGAGCCAGACCCAGTCGGCCGTGTCCCCGTTGGTGGTCCAGATCTTCTGGCCGTTCACCACATAGGTGTCGCCCTCGCGCACCGCGCGGGTCTTGAGCGCCGCGAGGTCGGTCCCGGCGTCCGGTTCGCTGTAGCCGATGGCGAAGTCGATCTCGCCGGAGAGGATCTTCGGCAGGAAGTACGCCTTCTGCTCCTCCGTGCCGAACTGCATGATCGTCGGGCCGACGGTGTTCAGGGCCATGAGCGGCAGCGGGACTCCGGCCTGGGCGGCCTCGTCGAAGAAGATGAACTGTTCCATGGGGCTCAGCCCCCGCCCGCCGTACTCCTCGGGCCAGCCCACCCCCAGCCAGCCGTCGCCGCCGAGCCGCCGTACGGTCTCGCGGTAGAACCGCTTCTGGGCGGCCGGGTCGGCGTACCGGGCGTAGACGTTGTCCGGCACGAGCCCGGCGAAGTAGGTCCGCAGCTCGGTGCGCAACTGCTGCTGCTCAGGCGTGTATTCGAGGTGCACGGCCCCTCCAGGACGGTCGCGGTACGGCGGCGCACACAGTAGAACGTGTTCCAAGAATCTGGAAGGGGAGCGCCGACCCCGGGCCCGGCGGCCCAGGAGGAGCGGGGACGCGGCGGGACACCCGATCGGCGCCGAGCGGTCGCCGAAGGGGCAGCCTCCGGCGAGCATGGCCGAGGCGCGGGCGCCGAGCCCGCCCCCCTTCCGCACCCCTGGACCGGAGGCTTCCGTGACCACTGCCCGTGACCTGATGACCGCCGACGTCCGCTGCATTCCGGCGACCGAAACCCTCGACCGGGCCGCCCAGTTGATGCGTGACCACGGGATCGGCGCGCTGCCCGTCAAGGGCAGCGCGGGCGAGCTGGCCGGCATCGTCACCGACCGGGACATCGTCGTCAGGGCACTCGCCGCGGGCAAGGACGCCGCGAAGGTGACGGCGGGCGACCTGGCCGAGGGCGGCGTGCACACCGTCGACGCCGGCGCGGACGCCTCGCTCGCGGTCAAGGCGATGAGCGAGGCGCGGATCCGCCGGATCGTGGTGGTCGAGGACGGCACGCCGGTCGGCATGATCACCGAGGCGGACCTGGCGCGCAAGCTCACCGCCGAGGCCTTCTCGTCGTATGCGAGCCGGGTGTACGCGGCGTCCTGAACCCGGCCCCGCCGACCCGTGCGGACGGGGCGTGTGGGCCGGATGCGGCCCGGGTAGGCGGGGGCGAGAATGGTGCATTACCGGACGAACACAGGAGGCGGCATGAACGACCGGTCCGATTCCAGCCCGCACGAGGCCGTGACCCCCGACGCCCTGCTGCACACCGGATCCGGGGGCGAGGTCAGCGCCGAGGACATCGTGCTCGCGTCCGGGCGGGACGTCACTCCGGAGAACCTGGCCTGGGCCGAGCGCAAGCTGGCCGCCGAGGGTCCCGCCGCCCTCGACAAGCTGCTCCCCTGAAGGCCCTCGGCCGGGCGACGGCCGCGCGGACGCCGTCGCCGGGCCGATCGGGCATGTCCGGCCGGGCGCCGTCCGGCTCGCCCGGCCGGGCACTCCGGGCACTCCGCGGCACTCCGGGCAGGCCGCCCGGTCCGGACGGTCACACTGCGGGGTGTGCGCCCGGGTCGCGTGGGCGCCGGTCGCATGCCCGCCGGTCGGCAGGCGCGTCAGGCCGTTCCGGCCGGCAGGCGGGTCAGGCGGTGAGGCGGATCTTCCGCAGGAAGGCCGCGTTGTCGGGGGTCTGCTTCATCTTGTCGAGCAATGCCTCAAGGGCGCCGTGCGCGTCCTGATGGTGCAGAGCCCGGCGCAGTCCGCGTACCGCGCTCAACTCCCCCGGTTCCAGGAGGAGTTCCTCGCGGCGGGTGCCGGAGGGGGTGATGTCGACGGCGGGGAAGAGCCTTCGCTCGGCCAGGGCGCGGGTCAGGCGCAGTTCCATGTTGCCGGTGCTCTTGAGCTCCTCGAAGAAGAAGTCGTCGGCGCGTGACCCGGTGTCCACCAGTGCGGTCGCGAGGACGGTGAGGGAGCCACCCTCCTCGGTCAGCCGGGCGGCGCCGAACAGGCGCTTGGGGCCGTGCAGCGCGGCCGCGTCGACTCCGCCGCTGAGGGTCCGTCCGCCGGGACCCGCCGCGTTGTTGTGGGCCCGGCACAGCCGGGTGAGCGAGTCCAGGAGCACGACGACGTCCCGACCCTGCTCGACCAGGCGCTTGGCGCGCTCGATGGCCAGTTCGGCGAGCGCGATGTGCTCCCTGGGCGGCCGGTCGAACGTCGAGGCGAGCACCTCGCCCCGGACCGAGCGCAGCATGTCGGTGACCTCTTCGGGCCGTTCGTCGATCAGCACCACCATGAGATGGCACTCGGGGTGGTTCTCGGCGACGGCCTGGGCCAACTCCTTGAGCAGGATGGTCTTTCCGGTCTTGGGCGGCGCGACGATCAGGCCGCGCTGGCCCTTGCCGACGGGTGCGACCAGGTCGACGACACGAGTGGCGAGCCGGTCGGAGCGGGTCTCCAGACGCAGCCGCTCCCGGGGGTGCAGCGGGGTGAGGTCGGCGAAGTGCGGGCGGCGGCGCAGCGCCTCGACGGGGCGGCCGTTGACCCGCACGATCCGCTCGGCCGCGGGGCTCTCGTATTCGATGAAGTCGCCCTTGCGCAGGGCGTGTTGGCGAAGAAGGGCGGGCGGTACCTTCACGTCGCCGGGGCCGGGGGCGTACCCGGTGGTCCGGAGCCTGCCCTGGCCGCCGGTGAGGTCCAGGACGCCGGCGAGCGGGGCCTGGGCGGGGTGGTCGTGGTGGATGGGGGTGGGGTTGGGGTGTTCGAGCGTGCTCAGCACAAGGGGGTCCCTTCGCGCGACGGGGCGCAGGAGAATTCCGGGCCGTACAGCGGCCGGGAGGGGAACAGCGGGCGCCGCGCTGGAGGCGGCACCGGGAGGGAACGAGCACGGACGCCGCGAAGAAGGGGCGTACACACGTGCTGCTCGCAGAGTAGCACCCTCGGGGCCCGACGGGGGAAGTCCGCGTCGGGCCGCCTTGCTGTTCCGCTTCAACTCCCCTGAGGGGCAAGCGGTTCGGGCTGTGCTGATGGGCAACCGCGCCAGGCGGTCCCGGAGCCGCCGCCCGCGCGCCCGCGCGTACGGCGGCCGGGCAGCGGCCCTCGGCCCGGGACCGGTCACTGCCCCGCGCCGCGCTCCTCGAAGACCTCGCGCGCCGCGGTGATGCCGTTGAGTGCCGCGGGGAAGCCGGCGTAGCCCGCCATCTGCGTGATGACCTCGATGACCTCCTCGCGGCTGCCGCCCACGTTGAGCAGGCCGTGGATGTGGACGCGCAGCTGGGGCGCGGCCGTACCGAGTGCGGTGCACATGGCGACGCTGGCGATCTCGCGGCACTTCAGATCGAGCGCGGGGCGGGAGTAGATGTCACCGAAGGCGAACTCGACGATGTAGCGCGCCAGATCGGGCGCGATGTCCTGCATCGAGGCGACCACTTGGTCGCCCGCGTGCCCGTCGACCTCGGCGAGCTTGGCGAGACCGCGCTCGTACCGGTCGCCCGGCAGGGGCTCGCTGTCGACCGGTGTCGCGGCGGCGTCGGGACGCGTCTCGAAGACCTCGCGGGCCGCGCCGATGCCGTTGAGGGCGGCCGGGAAGCCCGCGTACACCGCGGTGTGGATCAGGATCTCCACCACCTCGGCCGCGCTGACCCCGACGTTGAGCGCGCCGTCGATGTGGAAGCGCAGCTGGGGGGCCGCGTTCCCCAGGGCGGCCAGGGCCGCGACGGTGGCGATCTCCCGCTGCCGCAGGCTGAGTCCGGGGCGGGACATCACGTCGCCGTACCCGAAGGCGACGGTCATGTGGCCGAGGTCGGGCGCGATGTCGGCCAGGCTGTCGAGGACCGCCGGGCGCTCCTGTCCGCCCAGGGTCCGGAGCAGCGCGAGCCCGCGCTCGAACCGCTCGTCGGTGGTCTCGGCGCCGGAGGAGGCGGCGGGGATGTCGGCTGCGTTGTCTGCGCTGTTCATGGACAAGACGCTACGAGTTGGAGCGTGCTCTAACGCAAGCGGCCGTGCGCACCCGGCGTGTGGCCGAACGCCCGGCGGAACACGTCGATGAAGGCGCTGGTCGAGGACCAGCCGCAGCGATGGGCCACGGCGGTCACGGGCGTGTCCTCGGCCAGCAGTTGCAGGGCCCGGTAGAGGCGGAGCTGGGTGCGCCACTGCGGGAACGTCATGCCGAGGTCGGCGCGGAAGAGCCGGGTCAGGGTGCGCTCGCTCGCGCCGACGAGCAGACCGAGTGCGGCGAGCCCGCGCCGGTCGGCCGGGTCGGCTTCGAGCAGGGCGCACACCGCGACCAGCCGGGGGTCGCTGGGCGCGGGCAGGGTCACGGGCCGCTGCGGCGAGACGCGGAGCTGGTCGAGCAGCACGGCCCGAAGGCGGGCGCCCTCGGGAGTGTCGTCGTCGGGCGCCCTGGTGTGGGCGAGGAGCAGCTCGCGCAGCAGCGGTCCGACCATCAGCACGGTCGGGGCATCCAGGCCCAGCGGGTTCTCGTCGGCCGCGATCCCCATCAGATGCAGTTCGAGGCTGCCGTGCGCCCGGTGCGCGTGCACGGTCCCGGCGGGTACCCAGATCGCGCGGGTGGCGGGGGCGACCCAGGTCCCCGCCCCGGTCGTCACGGCCAGGACGCCGCGGCCGGCGTAGACGATCTGGTGGTCGTCGTGCCGATGCGCGTCGATGGTGTCCCCCGGCGCCATCTGCTGGGCGCGGGTGGGGGCGACGGGGGTGTGGCGGATGTCCGGCATTGCTTGGCAATTTATCGGAAGCGGGACACGTACGCCGCCGGCGAGGATCGGGCCGTGGGAAAGAACCAGGATGTCGAAGAGCGGTGTGCCGGGAGACGGCGTGCCGGGAAACGGCGTGCCGGGTACGGGAGCGGTCCGGGACGCGACGCGCGGGGGCGGGGCGGCCGACAGCTCGGGCGGCCGGTGTTCCTGCTGGCCGTGGGGCATTCCTGTGTCGATGTGTACCAGGGGACCGTCGCGGCCCTGGTGCCGTTCTTCGTCGCCGAGCGTGCCTACTCGTATGCGGCAGCCTCCGGGATCGTGCTGGCCGCCTCGTTGCTCTCCTCGATCGTCCAGCCGCTGTTCGGCGCGCTCACCGACCGGTGGGCGATGCCGTGGCTGCTGCCGGTGAGTACGGCGGTGGCCGGGGCCGGCATCGCGCTGAGCGCCTGGGGCGGCTCGTACGCCACGACCCTGGCGATGGTGGCCGTGTCGGGGGTGGGCGTGGCCGCCTACCACCCCGAGTCCGCCCGGGTGGCCCGCCTCGCGAGCGCGGGCAGCCACACGGCGATGGGCTGGTTCTCGCTCGGCGGCAACCTCGGCTTCGCGACCGCTCCGCTGCTGGTCGCCGGGGTGGTCGGGGCGGGCGGCCTGGGGGCGGCCCCGCTGCTCGTGGTGCCGGCCGCCCTGGGCAGCGTGCTGTGCGTGCTCGCCCTGCGGGCGGTGCGGGCGCCGGGCCGGGCCGGGTCCGGCCCCACCCGGGCGGTGGGGCGGGACGACCGGGCGTCGTTCGCGAAGCTGTGCCTGGCCGTGGTCTGCCGTTCGCTGGTCTTCGTGGGGCTTGCCGCCTTCGTCGCGCTGTACGCCCGTCAGCGGGTGGGCGGAAGCCAACTGGCGGGATCCGCGGCCCTGTTCACGCTGTACGCGGGCGGCGCCGCGGGCACCGTGGTGGGCGGCAGGCTCGCGGCGCGCTGGGACCGGGTGCGGGTGGTGTGCTGGTCGTACGCGGCCGCGGTGCCGGCCGTCGCAGGGGTGGTGTTCGTGCCGGGGCCGGGCTTCTACCTGTTCGTCGCCCTGACGTCCGCCGCCCTGTACGTTCCGTTCTCCTTGCAGGTGACGCTCGGCCAGGACTATCTGCCCAGCCGGATCGGCACCGCGAGCGGGGTCACCCTGGGTCTGACGGTGAGTGTGGGCGGGGTGGCCAGCCCGCTGATCGGGGCCGCGGCCGACTCGACCTCGCTGCGCACGGCACTGGCCCCGCTCATCGTCTTCCCCGTGCTGGCCTGGCTCCTGACCCGCCGGCTGCCGGAGCCCGCACAGCCCGAGCCGATGCCCCGATTCTCCGACTCGCTTGCCTCGCAGGAGAGTTGAGCCTGATCAGGGCATCGACCGCGCCCGGCTCGCGGTGGCCCCGGCGGCGATGGCGGCCGTGGCGGTGCGGGCCCGCTGGGCGAGCTCGTCCTGGGGTTCGGCGGGGCTGTAGACGATGAGGGCCCGGTCCGCCTTGTCGAGCAGCAGGGCGTCCGGCGCGGTCGCGGTCTCGCCGTCGTAGGCGAGGGAGTTCACGCCTTCGAGGCCGGTGAGCCGGACCGAGCGGACGCGTTCGCCCCGGTAGACGTGGGACCGGCGCAGCGCCCCGGCCAGCGCGGAGATCACGAGCCGGGTGCGGGCGAGCGGCAGATCGGCGTCGACGGTACGTACGTCCAGGAGGCCCTCGTCCAGGCGGGGCCGGTGCGTCGGGGTGAGCCCTTCGGGCTGGTAGTGGCCGTTGCCCGCGAAGAGCAGCCACAGCGCGCGCGGGCGGCCGTCGACCTGGAGGCGGATGGGGACGGCGGTGCGCAGCACCCGGACCAGGGCGATCGCCGCGGCGGGCCACTTGCCGATGCGGCCCTCCATGCCTTCGCGCAGCCGCACCAGATCCGGGTAGAGCCCGATGCTGAACGTGTTGACGAAGGCGGTGACGTCCCGGCCCGACCCGTCGGCGACCCGGGCCAGGTCGACCCGGATCGCCTCGCCGTGTTCGAGGGCGTACGCGGTGTCCTCGAAGGCGGCCACGCCCGCGTCGAGGGCGAAGTGGTTGAAGGTGCCGCCCGGGAATACCGCGAGGGCGAGGCCCGCGCGGGCGGCGCGTTCGCAGGCCGCGTTGACGGTGCCGTCGCCGCCGCACACGCCGAGCACACGATCGAGCTGTCCGGCGCGGGCGACGGCCTCGTCGAGGAGTTCACCGAGGTCGTCGCCGTCGCCCAGCTCGACGATCTCGGCCTTGGGCAGCAGCAGCCGGAGATGGTCCTGGGCGGGCAGCCGGCCCGGAACCCCTTTGCCGGAGCCTGGGTTGACGACCACGACGAGCCCCTCGCCCCGGGTCAGTGCGGGCGCCGCGGCGCGGGTGTGCAGGGGGTGCAGCGGCTGGGGCCGGGGCGGCCACCAGTAGCAGGTGACGGCGGCCGCGGCCACGCCGAGCGCGCACCCGGCCAGCACGTCGCCCGGGTAGTGGACGCCGACGTAGACGCGGGAGAACGCCACGGCCGCGGCGAGCGGGGCGACCAGCGCCCCGTACCGGCTGGATTCGAGCGCCACACCGGCGGCGAAGGCGGCGGCGGAAGCGGAGTGCCCGGAGGGGAACGAGGTGGTGCCGGGTGCCTTCGCGAGGCGGCGCAC
The DNA here is from genome assembly GCF_014650455.1 of Streptomyces xanthochromogenes. Lineage (GTDB taxonomy): Bacteria > Actinomycetota > Actinomycetes > Streptomycetales > Streptomycetaceae > Streptomyces > Streptomyces xanthochromogenes. The sequence goes on from NZ_BMUZ01000011.1 coordinate 285,863, forward strand.
CAGCGGCACCGCGTCGATGACCGGGCGCCGGCGCCGGGTCGCGTACTTGGCGACGGTGTTGGTGGCGAGCGAGGCGACGGCGAGGGCGCCGATGCCGCGCCGGGCGGCCCGTCGTGCGGTGGGGCCGCCGGCCACCGCGAGCACCCCGGCCGTGGCGAACCAGAGCTTGCCGTGGTTGGCGGCGTGGCTCAGCCGGGGCAGTACCTGTTCGGCGCCGGCCAGGCGTGCGGTCGCCACCCGCTCGAACCAGCGGCGGTCGATGGCGCCCATCCGTGACATCGGTGACATGCGTCCTGCCTAGGGTCGGTCCGCCGGGTCTGGTGTGGGACAGCGCGGCCCCGGCACGCCCGTCCGCCGCGTTGTCGTCGGGTGCCGACTCCCGCGAGTTTTCGGCTCCGCTCGGACAGGGCCGCTCGGACGGGGGACCCCATCGCGTCGTCGCCCTCCTGTGCCGTGCGGCCGGACGCACCCGGCCTCCACTCGCCGGTCCCGCGGGGCCGGGGTACCGCGACGGCGACCGGATCCGCCGGACCGACCCTAGCCCGGGTGGCGAGCGGGTGCCCGCCGGGTTCACCCGGCCGGGCGGCTCCGCCCGAGGGCCGCGAGGAGTGTCGGCACATGGCTGTGGTCGATGTCCTTGACGGCGGTGACCAGGGTGAGGGTGCGGCCCTCGGTGAGTTCGGCGAGGCGGTCCAGTGCCCGGGACTGCTCGGGCCCGGCCAGTTCGGCCTCGTACCGCTCCTGGAACGCGGCGAAGCGGGTGCGGTCCTCGTGGTACCAGCGGCGCAGTTCCGTCGAGGGCGTGAGGTCCTTGGGCCACTCGTCGACCGCCGCGTGTTCCCTGGACAGGCCCCGCGGCCAGAGCCGGTCGATCAGGACGCGTACGCCGTCGGCCTCCTCGGGCGGGTCGTAGACGCGGCGGACCCGCGGCGTGTTCCTGCTCGGCATCGTGCCTCCCGGCTGTCGCTCCGCACCGCTGTGCCGGTCCAACCCTGTCAACGGCCCGGGTGTTCCGCGACCGGTCGGGGCTCGTGGCGGACACCGGAAGGGCGGCCCGGCCGGAGCCGGACCGCCCTGCGGCGGGGAGGTGCATGGTCAGACGCCGACGGTCTCCTCGATCTCCTCCTCCTCTGCCTCTTCCTCCGCTTCCTCGGCGGACCGCGCCGGTACGGCGGCCGGAGCAGCCGTCGAAGGCGCGAGCGTGACGGAGTCGGCGGGGGCCCGGCGGCGTTCGACCACGCCCGCGATCGCCGTCACGATCATGCCGAGGAGCAGCCAGGCGGCGAGCACCCACACATTGCGGGCGAGGCCGTGACCGTCGAAGTAGACGAGGTCGCGGATGCCCTCGACGAGACCGGCACCGTTCCAGAAGGCGTGCAGGCTGCCGAAGAAGCCGTCCTGCAGTTCGGGCCGGAACAGGCCCCCGGAGCTCGTGAAGTTGAGCATCACGAAGAGCACCATGACGGCGAGCGTGGTCCAGCGCTTGAGGAAGGTGTGCAGTCCGGCGCCGAGGAAGAGGATGCCCGCCGAGTAGAGCCAGGACATCGCCCACACTCCCCACAGACCGTGGTCGACGAGGTGGAAGAGCGGGCCCGCGAACGCGGCTCCGATGAGGGAGACCACGAAGGACACCCCGGCCACGAGCACTGCCCGTGTCCGCGGCGAGAGCCCCGCACCGGCCGCGCCGAGGACGGCGACGGAGGCGTACGAGCCGATGCTCACGGCGATCAGCAGGAAGAAGATGCCCGATCCGGTCGGGTCGCCGGGGACCGGGGGGACGACGTCGGTGACCTTGAGGGGGACGCCCTGGGCGGTGGCGGCCGGGGTGAAGACCTTCTCGACGGCGGTGGCGCTCATGTCGGACCCGGCCGAGGCGACGACGAGTTCGGGGGCCTTGGCGTCCAGGACGTAGGCGCCGGAGATGTCCCGGTCCTTGAGCTGGTGGACGGCGGTGGCACGGTCGGGCAGGGTGCGGACGTCGAGCTGGTCGCCCGCCTTGTCCTTCACCGTCTGCGCGAACACCTTCGCCTCGGGTCCCGCTCCGACGACCGCGACGGGGAGGTGGTGCGGCTCGGGGGTGGCGAAGGCGCCCAGGTAGGCGAGCCCCATGCCGAGACACATCAGGAGCGGAGTGATCAGGTGGGTGAGGACGTGTCGCAGCGCGGGGTTCGACGGCGCCGTACGCACGTCGCCCGGCGCGGTGACCCTACCGGCCTTGTGGCCTCCGGACATGACAGGACCCTTCTGACCGGATCGCCGGCCGGGGACGGTCGCGATCCAATGGTTGGCTTTTACAACTTCTATCAGTTGTACTGTACAAGCATCTCCTCGTAGAAGCCACCTCGGTGGCGACGGGCGGCCCGGCGCGTTGAGATGGGGCCATGGACCGCCAGGTGAACCCGTGGTGGGCGGAGCTGCCCCCGGCGGCCGGCGCCGCCGTGATGGCCACCGCGATCATCTCCGTCGGGCTGCATCTCACCGGCCACGAGACGCTCTCCCGGGTGTGGCTCGCGCTCGCGGTCGCGCTGTGGCTGCTGCTCGCCGGGGACTTCCTCGCGAGGCTCCTGAGGGACCGGGACCGGTGGTCGGGCGAGGCGGACACGCCGCCCGCGCTCACCGCCGTCGCCGCGACCACGGTGCTCGGCACCCGTCTGTCCGCCCTGGGCTGGGAGACCTCGGCCGCCGCGCTGCTCGCACTGGCGGCCGCGCTCTGGCCGGTGCTCCTGATCGCGGTCGTACGCCACTGGCAGCGCCGGATGCCCGGCGCCGCCTTCCTGGTGTGCGTCGCCACCCAGGGCCTCGGCGTGCTCGCCGCGACCCTGTCCCTGGCGGACGGCGCCGGGTGGCTGGGGTGGGCCGCCCTGGTCGCGTTCGTCCTCGGCCTGGTCCTCTACGGCGAGGCGCTCGCCCGGTTCGACTTCCGCCAGGTGCGGGACGGGGCGGGGGATCAGTGGATCGGCGGCGGCGCCCTCGCCATCTCCGCGCTGACCGCGTCGAAACTGAGCCTCTCCCCGCTGTGGTCCGGCGCCGCGCACACGGCCCTGCGGACCGCCGCGCTGGTGCTGCTCGGCTTCAATCTCACCGCGTGCGCGGTCCTGCTCGGCGCCGAGGTGTACCGGCCGCGCCCGCGTTACGACATCAGGCGCTGGTCCACGGTCTTCCCGATCGGGATGACGGCGGCCGCCGCCCTGTTCACATCGGCCGCCACCGGCATCGGCGCGCTGCACACGCTCGGCGAGGTCGTGCTGTGGATCGCGGTGGCGGCCTGGCTGCTCGTGCTCGCCGGGTTCGGGCGGAGCCGGGCCCAACTCCCCTTCAAAACAGGCTAGTCGACCCCTTACGTCAGATACCCTCGCGTCGGACGCCCTCGCATCCGGCGCCCAGCCGTCCGGCACCGCCGCGCCCGGCACGCGACCGCCGGACCAGCTCTTCGGCGGCCTCCGGCCACGCCTCGTAGGTGAAGTCGAACCCCGCCTCCAGGAGGCGGCCCGGCACCACACGGCGGCTCTTGAGGAGCAGTTCGGTGTCCGAGCGCAGGGCGAACGCGCCGAGCTCCGCCATCCACTTCGTCGCGGGAAGCCCCACCGGCACACCCCGGGCCGCCCGCAGGGCGCGCATGAAGTCGCGCTGCGGCAGCGGGACGGGCGCGGCCAGGTTCACCGGCCCGGCCAGGTCCTCGCGGGCGACGAGGAACTCCACCGCCCGGACGAAGTCGTGTTCGTGGATCCAGGACACGTACTGGGCGCCGCCCGCGACCGGCCCGCCGAGGCCGAGCCGGACCATCTTCTGGAGCACGTCGAACACGCCCCCGCGGTCCGGGCTCATCACCATCGCCGCGCGCAGCGCGACCTTGCGGGTCTTCGGCGTGCGGGCCTGCTCCTGGACCGCCTCCCAGGCCTTGGCGATCTCTACGCTGAATCCCCAGTAGCCGGGCACCTCCGGCTCGGTCCCGCCCACGATTCCGTCCGCCTCGTCGTTGGCCCCGTCGAAGCGATGGGCGTACACGGTGGCGGTGCTCATCTGGAGCCAGAGTCCCGGCGGTCGCCGGGCGGCCTCGATCGCGTCCCCGACGACCCGGGCCGAGCACACCCGCGAGTCCATCATGGCGCGCAGGTTGGCCTCGGTGTAGCGGCAGTTCACGCTGCGGCCGGCCAGGTTGATGACGACGTCGCTGCCGTCCACGACCTCTCCCCACGCGCCGGGCGTCTCGCCGTCCCAGCCCACCTCGCGCTCGCGGCTCGGCCGTCGGGTCAGGATCACGACGTCGTGGCCCGCGGCCGTCAGCGCCCGGTCCAGGATCGCCCCGACCTGCCCGGTACCGCCGGGAATCACTATCTTCATTGCGCCCCCTCGATGTGGAAGCGACCCTAGCGCACCGAATTGAACGCGTTCAAAGCGGCCTGGTGATCACCCGGCCGGCCCGCTTGCGGTGGTCCCGGGACCCGGGCGAGCCGAGACTGGAAACGGCTGCCGGATCCGACCGCGCGGCGTGCGGGCCGACGGCCGCAACCCAGGAGGTAGCCGTGGTCGACAGTGAGGCGTGGGGGGACGAGGTCTATCAGCCGGACGGCTCCGAGGTGCAGGACGACGAGGGCATCCTGGGCGCCGAGGACACGCTGGACGACGGCCCCTCGGACCCGTTGGACGTCGGTTACTCGCCGCCCGAGCGCCCCTGGGCCGTGGAGCGCAGCGGGGTGACGGCTGCCGAGCGGCTGCGCGGCGACAGTCTGGAGCAGCGTCTGGCCGACGAGGTCGCCGAGGTGTCGGCGGCCGACGGCGACGGCATGGGCGACACCTGGGACACCGACGGCGAGCCGCGCGACGACGAGGTCGGCGGCGCCCGCGCAGGCCGCCTGGTGGCGCCCGACGAGGGCGCCCACCCCGACGACGAGACCCGGATGCTCGCCACCGACGTCGGCATCGACGGCGCCGCGGCCTCGGCGGAGGAGGCGGCCATGCACATCGTCGACGCGGACGACACCGAGTACCTCGACGGATACGAGGACCCCGCCCGCCCCCGGCCCGGCGAGAACCGCTGACCGATCCACCCCTCTCCCCCGGAGCACCCATGCAACGCGACAAGCAGCCCTCCTACCAGCCGGTTGTCTTCCGTGACCGGGCGGCCGGATTCGCCTTCCTGACCCGGTCGACCGCGACGAGCGAGGAGACGATCGACTGGGACGACGGCAACACCTACCCGGTCATCGACGTGGAGATCTCCGCGGAGAGCCATCCCTTCTACACCGGCCGGGCCCGGACGGTGGACACGGAGGGGCGGATCGCCCGCTTCGAGCGCCGCTACGAGGGCAAGGAGTGACCGCGCCGGGCCGCTCGGCCCGGCGTCCCTGACCGGCCCCGTCCCGGGAGGCGGCGTCGCGTGATACTGGAGTGGTCACACTCCGCACGCCTCGCTCTGGAGGTCCTGGTGAACATGCTCATCAACGTGCCCGAGACGGTGGTGGCGGACGCGCTGCGCGGCATCGCCGCGGCGCATCCCTCACTCACGGTCGATGTCGACAACCGCGTGGTCGTACGGCGGGACGCGCCGGTGGCCGGGCAGGTGGCCCTGGTGTCCGGCGGCGGCTCGGGGCACGAGCCCCTGCACGCCGGCTTCGTGGGGCCGGGGATGCTGTCCGCCGCGTGCCCCGGCGAGGTGTTCACCTCGCCGGTGCCGGACCAGATGGTGCGGGCCGCGGCGGCCGTGGACGGCGGCGCCGGGGTCCTGTTCGTCGTCAAGAACTACACCGGTGACGTACTCAACTTCGACATGGCGGCCGAGCTGGCCGAGGACGAGGGCGTGACGGTCGCCAAGGTGCTCGTGGACGACGACGTCGCGGTGACCGACAGTCTGTACACGGCGGGGCGACGCGGCACCGGAGCGACCCTGTTCGTCGAGAAGATCGCTGGGGCGGCCGCCGTGGAGGGCGCCCCGCTGGAGCGCGTCGAGGCGATCGCCCGGCAGGTGAACGGGAGTTCGCGCAGCTTCGGGGTGGCCCTCACCGCCTGTTCCACTCCCGCCAAGGGCAGTCCCACCTTCGAACTGCCGCCGGGCGAGCTGGAGTTGGGCGTCGGCATCCACGGCGAGCCGGGGCGTGAGCGGCGGGCGATGATGACGTCGCGGGAGATCGCCGACTATGCCGTCCAGGTCGTTCTGGAGGATCTGCGGCCCACCAGTCCGGTCCTGCTCCTGGTGAACGGGATGGGCGCCACTCCCCTGCTCGAACTGTACGGATTCAACGCCGAGGTGCACCGGGTGCTGGCGGAGCGCGGCGTCCCGGTCGCCCGTACGCTCGTCGGGAACTACGTGACCTCGCTGGACATGGCGGGCGCCTCGGTGACGCTGTGTCAGGTCGACGAGGAGCTGCTGCGGTTGTGGGACGCACCGGTCAACACGCCCGCACTGCGCTGGGGTTGCTGATCCGATGCCTGAAGGAGGACTTGTGCTCGACGCCGCGTTCATGCGCCGCTGGATGTCCGCCACCGCCGCCGCGGTGGACCGGGAGGCGGCCCGCCTGACCGATCTCGACTCGGCGATCGGCGACGCCGATCACGGGGCCAATCTGCAGCGCGGCTTCCAGGCCGTGACGGCGGTCCTCGACAAGGAGGCGCCGGACACTCCGGGAGCCGTACTCGCCCTCGCGGGGCGGCAGTTGATCTCCACGGTCGGCGGCGCCTCGGGCCCGCTGTACGGGACGCTCCTGCGGCGCACCGGCAAGGCGCTCGGGGACGCGGGCGAGGTGAGCCGGGAGCAGCTGGCCGAGGCCCTCGGTGCCGGTGTCGCGGCGGTCGGGCAGCTGGGCGGCGCGGCGGCCGGGGACAAGACGATGCTGGACGCGCTGCTGCCCGCCGTCGAGGCGCTGGGCGAGTCGTTCCCGGCGGCGGCAGAGGCGGCCGGTGCGGGGGCGCTCGCCACCGTGCCGCTGCGCGCCCGCAAAGGGCGGGCCAGCTATCTCGGGGAGCGCTCGGTGGGCCACCAGGACCCCGGGGCGACGTCGTCGGCACTGCTGATCGGGGCGCTTGCCGAGGCCGCCGCGTGAGCGGGCCGGACGCGCTGGTCGGGGTGGTCCTGGTGTCGCACAGCGCGGCCGTCGCGGCGGCCGTCGCGGAGCTGGCCGAGGGCCTGGCCGGGGGCGGCGCCACCGCACCCGTCGCACCCGCGGGCGGGCTGCCCGACGGGGGGCTCGGCACCAGTGAGGAGCTGATCGTGCGGGCGGCCCGGTCCGTGGACCGGGGTGCGGGCGTGGCCGTTCTGGTGGACCTCGGCAGCGCGGTCCTCACGGTGAAGGCGCTGCTCGCCGAGGGCGACGAACTTCCGGACGGCACAGCGCTGTTGGATGCCCCGTTCGTGGAGGGCGCGGTGGCCGCGGTGGTCAGCGCCTCGGCCGGGGCGGACCTGGAGGCGGTGCGGGCGGCGGCGGAGGAGGCGTACGGGTACCGCAAGGTGTGAGGGTACGGCGGCGTACGCGTACCGGAGGCCTTCAGGAGGGCGTGGCTGCGTACGAGTGCCGGCCGGGGTGGCGGCTCGTGGCCCGGTCGCGCCCGGCGGTCGTCGCCCGTGGCGGAGTACGCCGCCCCACTGTCGCCCGGCCCGTGGCGGAGCCATCCTGAGGGCATGAGTGCCTTCAACGAGTTCGGCGGCGGCACCGGCGGCCCGCCGCTCTCCCCGCTTCCGGAGGACTGGGCCCGATGTCTGGCCGTGGCGGCCCACCCCGACGACATCGAGTACGGCACGGCGTCCGCGGTCGCCCGCTGGACCGCTCAGGGCAAGCACGTCGCCTACCTCCTGGCGACCCGCGGCGAGGCGGGCATCGAAGGGATGCACCCCGACCGGGCCGCGCCGTTGCGCGAGAGGGAGGAGCGGGCCGGGGCGCGCGAGGTCGGCGTCACCGACGTCGAGTTCCTCGGGCACCGGGACGGCGTGGTCGAGTACGGGCCCGCCCTGCGGCGCGACATCGTGCGGAGCATCCGCCGTTTCCGGCCCGATGTGATCGTCTCCGGCGCATACACGATCCGGATGATCGGCGGGCTCGTGAACCAGGCCGATCACCGCGCGGTCGGCCTCGCGGCGCTCGATGCGGCGCGGGACGCCGGGAACCGCTGGATCTTCCCCGAGCTGGCCGACGAGGGCCTCGAACCGTGGCCCGGGGTGCGTTTCGTCGCCTTCGCGGGCGCCGAGCGGCCCACTCACGGCGTGGAGGTGACCGGCGAGCCGCTGGAGCGCGGCATCGCCTCGCTCGCGGCACACGCCGAGTACACCAAGGGACTCGGCGCGGAGGCCGACGCCTTCGCCCCCCGCCCGTTCCTGACCTGGATCGCGTGTGCGTCCGGCCCCGCCCTGGGGGTGGAGGCCGCCGTGCTCTTCGAGGTGTACCAGCTCGCCCCCGAGGGGCCGCCGCCCTGGGTGTGAGCGGCACCTCAGTGTTATGCAACTTGTTGCATAACCGAGTGCGCTGGTCTACAACGGGTGGCGACGACATCCCACCCGGAGGCGCCCCCATGACCCCGTACCCCCACCTGCTGAGCCCCCTCGACCTCGGGTTCACCTCGCTGCCCAACCGGGTGCTGATGGGCTCGATGCACGTCGGGCTCGAAGAGGCCGAGAACGGCTTCGAGCGGATGGCCGCGTTCTACGCCGAGCGGGCCCGCGGCGGGGTCGGCCTCATGGTCACCGGCGGCATCGCCCCCAACGACGCGGGCCGCCCCTACCCCGGCGGGGCCCGTCTGACGACCGAGGCGGAGGCCGCGCAGCACCGGGTGGTCACCGAGGCGGTGCACCGCGAGGGCGGCCGGATCGCGATGCAGATCCTGCACTTCGGGCGGTACGCCTACCACGAGGACCTGGTCGCACCGAGCGCACTGCAGGCGCCCATCAGCCCCTTCGTCCCGAACGCGTTGAGCGACGAAGAGGTCGAGGGGACCGTCGAGGACTTCGTACGGGCGGCGCACCTCGCCAAGTCGGCCGGCTACGACGGTGTCGAGATCATGGGCTCCGAGGGCTATCTGATCAACGAGTTCATCGCGGGAGCCACCAACCACCGCACCGACCGCTGGGGCGGCTCCTACGAGAACCGGATGCGCTTCCCGGTCGAGATCGTGCGCCGCACCCGCGAGCGCCTCGGCCCGGACTTCATCATCATCTACCGGCTCTCGATGCTCGACCTGGTGCCCGGCGGCTCCACGTTCGACGAGGTCACCACCCTCGCGCAGGCCATCGAGGCGGCCGGTGCGACCCTCATCAACACCGGCATCGGCTGGCACGAGGCGCGCATCCCGACCATCGCCACCTCGGTGCCTCGGGGCGCCTACACCTGGGTGACGAAGAAGCTGATGGGATCGGTGTCGATCCCGCTGATCACCAGCAACCGCATCAACACCCCCGAAGTGGCCGAGCAGTTGCTCGCCGAGGGGCGGGCCGACATGGTGTCGATGGCGCGGCCCTTCCTCGCCGACCCGGAGTTCGTGGCCAAGGCGAGCGCGGGCCGCCCCGAAACCATCAACACCTGCATCGGCTGCAACCAGGCCTGCCTCGACCACACCTTCAGCGGGAGGATCACCTCCTGTCTGGTCAACCCGCGCGCCTGCCACGAGACCGAGCTCGTCCTCTCCCCCACCAGGCTGAGCAAGCGTCTCGCCGTGGTCGGCGCCGGTCCCGCCGGGCTCGCCTTCGCCGTGTCGGCGGCCGGACGCGGCCACGCCGTCACGCTGTTCGACGCGGCCGACCGGATCGGCGGCCAGCTGAACATCGCCAAGCGGGTGCCCGGCAAGGAGGAGTTCGACGAGACCCTGCGCTACTACCGCACCCAGCTCGAACTGCTCGGCGTACAGGTCGAGTTGAACACGCAGGCGAGTGCCGCCGACCTGATCGCCGGCGGCTGGGACGAGATCGTGATCGCGACGGGCGTCACCCCCCGCACCCCCGAGATCCCGGGCTCCGACCATCCGAGCGTGGTCACCTATCTCGATGTCCTGCGCGACGGGGCACCGGTCGGCGAGCGGGTCGCGGTCGTCGGTGCGGGCGGCATCGGCTTCGACGTCGCCGAGCTCCTCACCGACGGCGGGGACGCCGCGAGCCTGGACGCCGAGACGTACTTCCGGCAGTGGGGCGTCGACACCACGTACGGCGGGCGCGGCGGGCTGCGCGCGGCCGAGCGGCCCAAGCCGCCCCGCCAGGTGCACCTGCTCCAGCGCAAGTCGTCGAAGGTCGGCGCGGGGCTCGGCAAGACGACCGGCTGGATCCACCGCACCGAACTCAAGCACCGCGGCGTGACCATGGTTCCGGGCGTGCGCTACGACCGCATCGACGACGCGGGCCTGCACATCACCGTGGACGGCACCTCCACCGTGCTCCCCGTCGACACGATCGTGCTGTGCACGGGCCAGGAGCCGCGGCGCGGCCTCTACGAGGAGCTGAGCGCGGCCGGCGCCGCGGTGCACCTGATCGGCGGCGCGGACGTGGCCGCCGAGCTGGACGCCAAGCGCGCCATCGACCAGGGCACCCGGCTCGCCGCGACGCTCTGACGGGCCGGGCCCGGGTTCGGGCCGGCCGGGATCGGCCCGAACCTAGGATGCGGTCATGTCCCTGCCCCACGCGATCTTGACCGCACTGCTCGAAAAGCCCTCGTCGGGACTTGAGCTGACGCGCCGCTTCGACAAGTCGATCGGCTACTTCTGGTCGGCCACGCATCAGCAGATCTACCGCGAGCTGGCGAGGCTGGAACAGTCCGGCTTCATCCGGGCGCTGCCGTCCGCCGCACCGGCCCGCGGGCAGAAGAAGGAGTACGAGGTACTGCCCGCGGGCCGTGCGGAGCTCACCGAGTGGGCGGCGGCCGGACAGGACCCGAAGCCCATGCGGGACCCGCTGCTGCTGCGCATGCGGGCGGCGGCGGTGATCGGCACGGATGGCCTGCGCGACGAACTGGAGCGTCATCTCGCCCTGCATCGCGCCCAGTTGACGACCTATCACGGGATCGAGACGAAGGACTTCCCGCCGGGCCGCGGCAGCGAGCAGGACCGGCTGCGGCACCTGGTGCTGCGCGGCGGCATCGAGCTCGAAACGTTCTGGATCGGCTGGCTGACGGAGGCCCTGGGCGCCCTGGCGGCGGAGCCGGAGAAGGCGCCCGACGCCTTGGCGGCGGAGCCGGGCAAGACACCAGGCACCCTGGGCTCCGAGCAGGGCCGGGATCAGGCAGCACCCGGGCAGACGTAGGCGTGGCCCCGCACGCGTGGGGTGCGGGGCCACGCCGCGCGCCCCGCCGCCGCACGGCGTGGCGTTCCCCGCGCACACTTCAGCGTTGTATTCTGCAACTGCCCGTGGAGACGAACCCGTGGCGACGAAAGGGGATCAGTCGTGCTCAGCCGAGACCAGTCGGTCGTCACCATCCAGCGTGAGCTGACCGCGTTCGCCCGGCGCGCCCGGGCCGCCGCCGCCCGGATGCACCCGGAACTCTCGCTCGTCTCGTTCACCCTGCTCTCCCACCTGGAGGACCAGCAGGGCTGCCGGGCCACCGATCTGGCGGCCTACTACATGCTCGACAAGTCGACGATCAGCCGACAGATCGCTGCCCTGGAGAAGCTCGGCTTCATCGAGCGCATCAGCGACCCCGACGACCACCGCATCCAGCTGCTCCAGCTGACCCCGGCGGGCACCGCCAAACTCGCCGAGGCCGCGGAACTGCGCCGCCAGGCCTTCCACGAGCGCCTCGCCGACTGGGCACCCCAGGACCTCGACCGCTTCGCGGAGTATCTGCTGCGCTACAACAGCCTGGCCGAAGGCGGCAGTTGAGGATCGCATCGCCCTCGCCGCACCTGTGCCGCGGCATCCCTCACGATCCCTCGATGTGGTCGGAGACGGCGACGACCAGGACCCGGGTGCCGGGCAGCGTCGCCCGCCAGCGGTGGCGCACCCCGCCGGTGAGGTAGAGCGTGTCCCCCTTGGACAGGGTGTAGCCCCGCCCCTCGGCCTCGACCTCGGCCCCGCCGTCCGCGACGTACATCAACTCGTCGTTGTGGTGCAGGAACTCACGGTCCGCGGCGCGTTCCCCGGTGAACTCCAGGGCGTGCATCTGATGCCGCCCCCGCACCAGCGGGCGCACCCCGGCGTCCGGGGAGAGGCCCGCGTCGTCGCCGGCCCGTACGACGTCCACCGCGCGTTCCGTGGCATCGGCGGCGGCGAGCAGCTCGACCGCGGTGGTGTTCAGGGCGTCCGCGATGCGCTGGAGGGAGCGCATGCTGGGGCGGGCCCGTTCGTTCTCGATCTGGCTGAGGAACGGGACGGAGAGGCCGCTGCGTTCCGCGACGTCCGCGAGCGTGAGGTCGAGGGCCCGGCGCCGACGGCGCACCGCGCCGCCCAGGCGCGGCCCCGCACCCTTGTCACCTGCGTCGTTCATCGACACCACCCTCCCTGATGGATCACCTTACGCAGGGCCCGGAACGGTTTCGTACTCCCGTCACACTGCCGACACACAACGCCTCTACCTTCGAAGCTGTTTGAAGCCATCAAAGAAAGTTTGAAGGAGAGTCGCCGTGACCGCTCGTCCGACCGTCGTCGACCAGAACCAGCGCCGCCGCCGCGGCACCGGTCTCATCGCCCTCGACCCGGGCGCGGCCTGCCCGGGCTTCACGCTCTACGCCCCGCTCACCTCCGGCGGCGAGGTGCACCTCGTGGACCTGCGCGGCAAGGCCGTGCACACCTGGCACCTCCCCTACCGGCCCGGACGGCACGCCCGCATCCTCGGGAACGGGAACCTGGCGTACAACGGCGTACTGCCGGGCCAGGAGGCGCTGTTCCCGATGTGGCACAAGTACCGGGGCGGCGTGATGCTGGAGGCCGCGCCGGACGGCGGCATCCTGCGCGAGCACCGCGACCCCCTCCAGCACCACGATGCCCACCACCTCGACGACGGGCGCATCCTCTACAGCGCGCTGGAGCCTCTGCGCGGCGCGCGGGCCGCCTCGGTCCTCGGCGGCGTGGCGGGTTCCGAGGCCGCGGGGGACACCGTGTGGGCGGACACCATCAAGGAGGTCGGACCCGATGGCACCGAGCTGTGGTCGTGGCGGGCCGCCGACCACCTCGACCGCGCCGAGTACCCGCTGCACCCCGACTACGCCCGTGAGCACTGGCCGCTGATCAACAGCGTGACCCCGCTCGCCGACGGCAACGTCCTGGCCAGTCTGCGCAGCGTGTCCGCGGTGGTCGTCATCAGCCGGGACACCGGCGAGATCCTGTGGCGCACCGAGCCCGGCTCGGTCTCCCAGCAACACCATCCCACCGAGCTGCCGAACGGCAACATCCTCGTCTTCGACAACGGCGTCTTCCGTCCTGGCCACGACGTCCCGTACTCGCGCGTCGTCGAGATCGAACGCGAGAGCCGCGCGGTGGTGTGGGAGTACCACGACCCGGCCCGCGAGGCGTTCTTCGCCCCGTTCATGGGATCGGCACAAAGGCTGCCGGGCGGCAACACGCTCATCACCGACTCACCCGCGGGACGCCTCTTCGAGGTGACCCAAGAGGGCTATCTGTGCTGGGAGTTCGTGGTGCCGCAGTTCGGCGGCTACGACGAGTCCGAGGTGCGCCGGCTCTTCCCGGCCGAGCCCAACGCGGTGTTCCGCGCCTACCGCTACACCCCCGAGCAGCTGCCCTGGCTGGAGGCCCGCCCATGACCTCCCCGGCCTCCCCGCCCCCTGCGGCCTCCCCCAACTCCCCCTCCGCTCCCGCCCCTTCCGGCCCCACCCTCACCCCCTCTCCTGTCGACGAGCACGTCCCGCTGGGACGGCTCGCGCCGCTCGCCCTGCAGCACGTGCTCGCCATGGTCGCGGCCCCCGTGTCCACCGTCTTCCTCACGGCGACCGCCCTGCGTCTGCCGCCCGCGAGCACCGCGTCCCTGCTCAGCGCGGTGCTGGTGCTGTGCGGCGCCGGGTCGCTCCTCCAGTCGCTCGGCGTCTGGAAGTTCGGCGCGCGGCTGCCGTTCGTGATGCTGCCCGGCGGGGCGGCCGCGGCACTGTTCCTCCAGATCGCCCGCGACCACGGCCCGGCGGTGGCGAGCGGTTCGGTGCTGCTCGCCGCCGCGCTGCTCTTCGCCGTACTGCCCCTGTACGCCCGGGTGGTCCGGCTCTTCCCGCCGCTCGTGATGGGAGTGACCGTCCTCCTCATCGGGATCTCCATGGTCAAGGTCGCCGCCCAGCTCGTCACCGGCCCCAGCGGCACGGCCGCCCCGCGCGCGGTACTGCTCGCCGCGGTGACCGTCGCCGCGACGGTCCTGGCCCACCTCGTGCTGCGCGGGGTGTGGCGGCGCACGGCCGTCCTCATCGGCATGGCGGTGGGCACGCTCGTCGCGGTGGCCACGGGGCTCGGCACGTTCACCCCGGCCGCCGGCTCCGGCTTCTCGCTGCCGGACCTCTTCCCCTACGGCACACCGGAGTTCGACCCCCTGGCGGCCCTGCCGCTCCTCGTGTTCAGCCTCACCACGCTGGCCGAGATCACCGGCCAGACCGTCCTGAGCAGCGAGACCGCGGGCCGGACACCCGACCCCGGGCGCGACGTGCCGAAGGTGGCCCGCGCGGACGCGCTCGTCTCCCTCGTCGGCGCGCTGTTCGGCACGTCCCTGATGGTGACCAGCTCCGAGAACATCGGGATCGGCCGCCTCACCGGGGTGCGCAGCCGCTATGTGACGGCGGCGGCCGGGGCACTCCTCGTCGTCGCCGGGCTGCTCTCCCCGCTCTCCCGGCTGGTGGCCGGGCTGCCCCCGGCGGTCGTCGGCGGCTCGGCGCTCGTCGTGTACGCCGTCATCGCCGTCATGGGCGTGGAGATGCTGGCCCGCGCCGAGCTCGGTGAGCGCTCCAACTCCCTCGTCGCGGCACTGGCGTTGGCGGCCGGCCTGCTGCCGCTGCTCGCACCCGCCCTCTACAACGGATTCCCCGGCTGGGTCCGGACCGTCGCGGGCAGCGGAGTGGTCGCCGGGACACTCGCCGCCGTCCTGCTGCACGCCCTGTTCACCACGTCCCTGCGCGACAACGACGTCGCCGCTACGCGCCCGGGACCCGGAGGGCGTCGACGGGGCGCCACCTGATGGGGCAAGGTCTGGGGTGTGCCCTCACTTCCTCAACAGCCGCTTCCGTCCCCGTCGCGGCCCAGGCCGCCCGCCGGACACATGATCGTCAGCGGCGACGGCGCCCTGGCCCACCGCCTCGCCGGTGAACTACGCGACGTGTACGGGGAGTTGGTGGTCCTCGTCGTACCACCGGCCGACGGGACTCCCGCGTCCCGGCTCCCGACGGGCGGCCGGGGCAGGGCCTCCGCGCTCCTGGGCCGCGTGTCCTCGGCGATGCTGCGCACCCCGGCCCCCGGGCCGAACGGGATCGGCGACACCCGGCTCGTGGAGGCGGTGGAGCCCGGCGACGAGGCGCTGGTCGAGGCCGGCATCGAGCTGGCCGCGGCCGTCGCGCTGGTGCACCGCGACGACGAGACGAACATCCGCGCCGCCCTCACCGCCCGGCGTCTCAATCCGCGCGTCCGGCTCGTCATCCGCCTCTACAACCGCAAACTCGGCCAGTATCTGCAGGAGTTGCTCGACCAGGCCGCGGCCCTCACCACGCCCGGCCCGGACCCGGGCGCCCCGGAGGCCTCCACCACGGTCCTGTCCGACGCCGACACCGCGGCGCCCGCCCTTGCGGCGACCGCGCTCGCGGGCACCAGCAAGGTCGTGCACGCCGACGGGGTGCTGCTGCGGGCCGGGCAGCGGCCGCCGCCCCGCCCCGGCGAGGTCACCGACCCCGGACTGTGCACCCTGGCCCTCCTGTCGTCGACCACCAACGACCCCGCGGGAGCGGAGGGTTCGGACCGCAGCGGCTCGGAAGGGCCCCGGCTGCTCCCCGACGAGCGCTCGATGGACGAGGCCGGCCACCGCGGCCGCGTTGTCCTGGAGACCGTCACCTACACCGGACCCGCCCGGTCGCCGGGCCGCCTCACCGATCTGAGCGCACCGCTGGGCAGGCTGTTCTCGCGGCGCCTTCGCTGGTCGCTCGCCGGAATCGTCGCCTCCGTCCTGGCGCTCGCCATCGCGACGTGCCTCACCACCGGCGCCGATCCGCTGCACGCCGCCTATCTGACGCTGCTCGACATCTTCGCCATCGACGACCCGGCCAAGGGCCAGCCGGTGGGGCGTCAGATCCTCCAACTCCTTTCCGGTCTCGTGGGGTTGCTGCTGCTGCCCATTCTGGTCGCCGCCGTCCTGGAGGGGCTCGGCACCTTCCGCAACGCCTCCGCACTGCCCCGGCCCCCGCGCGGACTCTCGGGCCACGTGGTACTGCTCGGCATGGGCAAGATCGGTGCGCGCGTCCTGGTACGGCTGCGTGAACTCGACATCCCCGTCGTGTGCGTCGAGGCCGACCCCGAGGCCCGCGGCATAGCGCTCGCCAGACGCCTTCGGGTCCCCACCGTCATCGGTGACGTCACCCAGGAGGGGCTTCTCGAATCGGCGCGCATCCACCGGGCGCACGCCCTGCTCGCGCTGACCAGCTCGGACACCACCAACCTCGAAGCCGCCCTGTACGCCCGGTCGGTGAAGCCCGATCTGCGGGTGGTGATGCGGCTCTACGACGACGACTTCGCGACCGCCGTTCACCGCACGCTGCGCGCCGCCCACCCCGGGGCCCTCACCCGCAGCCGCAGCGTCTCGCACCTGGCGGCCCCGGCCTTCGCCAGCGCCATGATGGGCCGTCAGATCCTGGGCGCCATACCGGTGGAGCGCAAGGTGCTGCTCTTCGCCGCCGTCGACGTGGCGGGCCATCCACAGCTGGAGGGCCGCACGGTCGAGGAGGCGTTCCGCGAGGGTGCCTGGCGGGTCCTCGCGCTCGACACGTCCTCGCCCGCCGACCGGGTGCCCGATCTGGGCGCCGCCCGTCGGGGCCGGGCGGGCTCGCCCGGGGACCTGGTGTGGCAGGTGCCGGCCGGCTATGTGCTGCGGCCCGAGGACCGGGTCGTGCTCGCCGCGACCCGGCGGGGCCTGGCCGAACTACTCGGCCGCCGGCCGGCGTCCCGGGTGGCGCAGCGGCCCCGGTGAGGGCGGCTCACCGGCTCAACGCCCGACGGCGGAACCGAGGACACCCCCGCAGCCCGATGTCGCGACCGCGGACGGCTCACAGCCCGATGTCGCGGCTGCGGAAGTCGTCGAGCGACTCGCGGCGCACGAGGAGGCGGGCGTGCCCGTCCGCGACGGCGACCACCGGGGGCCGGCCCACCATGTTGTAGCCGGACGCCATGGACAGCTGATAGGCCCCGGCCACCGGCACCGCGAGCAGATCACCGGGGTGGATGTCGCCCGGCAGGTCCACCCCGGAGGCCAGGACGTCACCCGCCTCGCAGTGCCGTCCCACGACGGTCGCCCTGCTGGGCGGGGCGGTCGAGGCCCGCCCGATGAGACGAGGCGCGTAGCGCACCCCGTACAGGGCGGGTCGCGGGTTGTCGCTCATGCCGCCGTCGACCGCGACGAAGAGGTTGTCCCCGGTGCGCTTGACGGCGAGCACCCGGTACAGCGCGACACCCGCCGGCCCGGCCACGGCGCGGCCCGGCTCGACGAGCAGCCGGGGCACCGCGAGGGAGGCCGCCGCGCAGCTCTCGACGAGTTCGGTTCGCATCCGGCGGGCCAGCGTCGTGATGTCGAGCGCGTCCTCGCCGGGCCGGTAGGCGACGCCGTGGCCGCCGCCCATGTCCAGCTCCGGCAGCACCACGCCGTGGGCGTCACGGATGCGGGCCATCAGGCCGACCATCCGGCGCACCGCCGACAGATAGGGCTTGACCGTGGTGATCTGTGAACCCAAATGGCAGTGCAGGCCGGTCAGTTCGAGCTGGGGCCGGCCCAGGATGCGGGCGATGGCGTGCTGCGCGTGGCCGTCGGTGAGGGAGAGCCCGAACTTCTGGTCGTCGGTCCCGGTACGGATCTTGTCGTGGCCGCCCGCGCTGATACCGGGCACCACCCGGACCATCACCTTCTGGTGACCGCCCGGGCCGACCGCGGCGGCGAGCCGGGCGATCTCGGAGGGGCTGTCGATGACGATGCGTCCGACGCCGAGGCGCAGCGCGGCCTCGATGTCGTGCGGGGACTTGGCATTGCCGTGCAGCACGATGCGGTCGGCCGGGAACCCGGCGGTGACGGCGAGTTCGAGCTCACCGGCCGAGCACACGTCGAGGCCGAGCCCCTCGTCCCGCACCCAGTGGGCCATGGCACGGCACAGGAACGCCTTGGCGGCGTACAGCACTTCGGCCTCGGGGAAGGCGCTGCGATAGGTGCGGCAGCGTTCGCGCACCTCGCCCTCGTCCAGCACATAGGCGGGCGTGCCGAAGCGTTCGGCGATCTCGGTGAGCGCGACGGCGCCGACCGCCAGGCCGCCGTGGCCCAGCCGGGAGGTGGAGGCCGGCCACACGGAAAGGTCGTCCGGAGTGTGGGCGGGGGCGGCGGCCGGCAGGTTCAAGGTGGTCATGGCCAGGTGCTCCTTGTCGGGCGATCCACCGGGTGGGCGCGTCGGCGCGGCGTGCCCCGGGTTCCGGGACGCCGTCGCGGCGACGGGCTGTGCCATGGGATGCCTCCGGGAGGATCCGCGCGGTGGGTGGGGCGGCCCCGGCACGGGGAGGCGGGCCGGGGCACGTCGGCGACGCTACGCCCGAGCGTGCCGGCCGCCCGGCGTCCTGACGCGATGCTGACGGCGAGCGCGCACTCACTGATGCGACGCTGACGCCGAACGCGCGCGGGGAGTGCTTTCCTTGCCCGACAGGGGCGCAGCCCTCGTGCCTCCGGCGGGGGCCGGGCGGGGCGCCGTTGTCCAGCCCGGGGCGACGCGCTCGCCTCTTGGGGGGCGACTCTTACCTCGACGCGAACGGGGTACCCATGTCCTTACGGCAAAGCGAAAGCAAAGGCACCGCACCCCACCTCACTGCCCAGCGCAGTGCCCCGCACCAGTCGGCCTCGCCGTTTCGTCGGACCCGAGGCCCGGCACCCGCCGTCGGAACGGAGCCCGATGTGATCGAACTCTCCTTGCCTCAACTCACCGCCCACGTAGCCCGGTTGAACGCGACGGAGCCAGGCCCCTCGGCGCTGGCAGAACACGTGCTGACCACCGGGAACGGGCACGCCCTGGCCGACCGCGCCACGCGCCCGCGCGCACTCGCCCTGGACTGCGCCCGCCATGTGCTGCTGCGCGGCGACCCCGACGCGCTCGACCCGGCGGACCTCGCCCCCCTGGCCCACCGCTACATCGACGCCCCGGCCCCCTTCCTGCCGGTGCTCGGCGCCGCCTTCGACCACGTGGTGCCGCGCGAGCGCCTCGTCTATGTGCGCCAGCAGGCCACGACTGCCCCGCGTCCGCCGCGCACGGTGACGATCCGGCCGCTGACCTCGTCCGACGCGCCCGCGCTCGTCGTCCTGCCCGCGGAATCGGCCTGGATCCACGCGAGTTGGGGCGGGCCCTCGGGGCTCGGACGGTCCGGGCACGCCTGGGGCGCCTTCGCCCAGGGCAGACTCCTGGCCCTCGCCTGCACGTACTTCCGCGGCGGCGCCTACGAGGACATCGCCGTGCTCGCCCGTCCCGGGCGGCGCCACCAACGCCTCGCTCTGCACTGCGTGCTGGCACTGAGCCGCGACATCGCGACCCGGGGGCGCGGGGTGAGCTGGACCTGCTCCCGCCACGACCGTCCGAGCCGGCTGCTCGCCTGGACGGCCGGATTCCGCCTGGCGCACGAGTACGTCCACTACGCGAGCGGCGCGGCGGTCGCGGAGGGCGACCGCCTGCCCGACGGCTGCCGGGGTCCGGCCCGCGCCGGTTAGCCGGGGCCCGGCGGGGGCACTCGTGCGGCATGAGCGTACCCAAGACCAGCATCCTCGTACTGGACTGTGCCGAGCCCGTCGAACTGGCCGAGTTCTACGCCAACTTGCTCGGCGGTGAGACCAGGACCGCCGAGAACCCGGACTTCGTCGAGGTCGTCGGCGGCAACGGCGTCCATCTGGCGATCCGCCGCGATCACGGGTACGCGCCGCCGAGCTGGCCGCGTCCCGAGGACTCGCAGCAGGCGCACCTCAGGATCGTCGTGGCGCTCGGCGACATGGACGCCGCCGAGCGCGAGGTGATCACCCTGGGCGGCATGCCGGTCGACACCAAGGACAACAACGGGCCGCGCGACGAACGCGTCTACGCCGACCCGGCCGGCCACTCCTTCACGCTCGCCGTGTCGGCCGAGCGCTCCAAGTAGTCCGGCCCGGAGCCCTGCCGGGCGTCCTCTTCGCAGGTCGCGGTCCCGGGGACCGCGGCTTCCGGGACCGGACGGAGCCCCGCCGGCGCCCCCTCCCCTGGCGCCGCGCGGGCCGCGCCCCCAGACTGGCGGCATGGCAGGAAAGCGCAGCGCGGGGCTGCTGTTGTACCGCAGGGCGGCGGGCGGCCTCGAAGTGCTGGTCGGGCACATGGGCGGGCCGTTCCACGCCGGGCGCGACGCCGGGTCCTGGTCGATCCCCAAGGGTGAGTACGGCCCGGAGGAGCGGCCCGAGGCCGCGGCCCGGCGCGAGTTCGAGGAGGAGCTCGGGCTGCCGGCGCCCGAGGGCGCCCGGGTGCCGCTGGGCGAGATCGTGCAGCGCTCCGGGAAGACCGTGACGGCGTGGGCGGTGGAGGGCGACCTGGATCCGGCGGACGCGGTGCCGGGCACGTTCACCATGGAGTGGCCGCGCGGTTCGGGCACCCTGCGCGAGTTCCCGGAGATGGACCGCTTCGCCTGGCTGACCCCCGAGGCCGCGGCGCCCCTGCTCATCAAGGGCCAACAG
Organism: Streptomyces xanthochromogenes; assembly: GCF_014650455.1. GTDB lineage: Bacteria > Actinomycetota > Actinomycetes > Streptomycetales > Streptomycetaceae > Streptomyces > Streptomyces xanthochromogenes. The sequence continues at coordinate 306,661 of NZ_BMUZ01000011.1, forward strand.
GCCTTCCTGGAACGACTCGTGGCACATCTGGCCTAGCCGTTTCCTCGCCCACATGCGTCCGGGCCCCCTGTGCGAGCCGGTTCGCCCCCTCGCCGTTCGTCCGGCCCTACCGACGTTCCCAGCAAGCTCATGGCTTAATTTAGGGCATGAGTTAAGACCAGGGACAAGGGCGCGGCACCGGCTCTCGCACCGGTATGTTGCACGCAGGGAGGGAGCCACATGGCCACACCGAACAGAAGGACCGTCCGCGACCTGCGCCGCGACAACCGCAGCGCGGTCCTGCGGCGGTTGTACTTCGACGGTCCGATGAGCCGCCAGGCGCTCGGACCAGCCACCGGGCTGAGTTCAGGGTCCATCAGCAACGTCGTCGCCGAACTCGTCGCCGACGGTCTCCTGGAGGACGCCGGAGTGGTGGACTCCGACGGCGGGCGGCCGCGGACCCTGCTCCGGGTCGCCCCCGACTGCGGCCACCTCATCGGTGTGGACGTCGGCGAGACCCGGGTCAGGGTCGAGCTGTTCGACCTGGTTCTGCGTGAACTCGCGCGCGTGGAGCTGTCGTTGGACGTGGGCGGCTACGACGTCGACCACATCGTGGGCCACATTCGTGAGGGTGTCGCGGCCGTGCTGCGCGAGAGCGGTCTCGATCCGGCGCGGCTGCTCGGCGTGGGCGTAGGCGTGCCGGGCATCGTCGACCGCAGCTCCCCCGACGGAGCCGTGGTGCACGGCCAGACCATCGGCTGGGACGCGGTGCCCCTGGAGTCCCTGTTGCGGGAGAGCCTCCAACTGCCCCCAGAAACACGCTACTTCATCGAGAACGGCGCCAAGACGCTGGGCCAGGCGGAGCTGTGGTTCGGCGGTGGCCGGGGGGCGTCCGACGCGGTGATCGTCCTGTTCGGCTCCGGCGTCGGCGCCTGCATCGTCTCGGGCGGCGCGATCTACGGGGGCGCGCACAGCAGCGCCGCCGAGTGGGGCCACACCACCGTGCACGTACGGGGGCGGCGCTGCCGGTGCGGTGCGCTCGGCTGCCTGGAGGCCTACGCGGGGGCCGAGGCGCTCATCCAGCGCTGGCGCGAGGCGGGGGCCGAACTGCCCCGCGACGCCGGGGAGGAGGCGGCGCTCACCGCGCTGCTCGCCGCCGCCTACCCCGCGGACCGGAACGTCACCGCGAACCCGGTCGCGCTCGCGGTGATCGAGGAGACCGCCGAGTACCTGGGCGCGGGCCTGTCCGATCTGATCAACCTCTACAACCCCGAGCGCATCCTCATCGGCGGCTGGGCCGGGCTCCAACTCGGCCCGCACATGCTGGAGTCGGTGCGTCGGCACGCCACCGCCTACGCCCTGCGCCACCCGGCGGAGCGGGTCACCATCGAGCTCGGCCGGCTCGGCCCGGACGCGGTGACCGTGGGCGCGGCCACCCTCCCCCTGGCCGGCTTCTTCGCCCGGGGCGGCCATCGCGCGCCCGCCACCGAACCGGAGACGTCCACGGAAAAGGCTGCCTGGCGCACCGCGGTGGAGGAGCGCGCGGCCCGCTGACCCGCCTGCGCCGTATTCACGCCGACGATCTCCGCATTCGACCGGAATAAGCATTCCCATAAGTCGTGCTTTTAGGATCCAATAGCTTTGCGGTCAGTTTGAATTGAGTCTGTTCTGCGCTGCACCAAAACCGCCTCGACCTGCGTCGGGGCGGTTTTTCATGCCCTCTGCGGCGCATTTTCAGGACTGCCAGAGGCACATGCCCCTTGTGGCACCGGAATTCCAGGAACACGATCGGTTCTCGTCCAACCCCGACGTGGAGGTACCGGTGAACACTCCTGTGAACAATGGTCGGTCGAGCCTCGGCCCGGACGCCGCACGGCAACTCGCCACCGCCACCAAGACCGTTCCGCAAATGCGCGGAATCACCCCGCGCTATCTGCTGCGCGCGCTGCCCTGGGTGGACGTCGAATCCGGCGTCTACCGGGTCAACCGCCGGCGTTCCTTCGTCCTGGGCGACGACCGGATCAGCACGTACGACGAGGACGGCACCCCGTGCGTCATGCCGGGCGACCTGCGCGAGCTGCCCTACTTACGTGACGCCGAGGACGATCTCCTCGGCGAACTCGCGGGCTCCTTCACGCCGGTGACGTTCGACGCCGGGCAGGTGCTCGTCCAGGAGGGGGACCCCGCCGAGCGGCTGTGGGTCCTGGTGCAGGGACGCGCGGAGAAGCGCGTCACCGGCCGGTACGGCGAGGACGCCCTGCTCGAAGTCGTGGGCGACGGCCAGTTCTTCTGTCTCGACTCCTGGACCCGTGGCGAGCCGATGCCGTACCGCGTCAAGGCGCTCACTCCGGGTACCGCACTGTGCGCCGACCGGGCCACGCTCGCCCAACTGGCGGACCGGAAGCCGGAGTTGCGTACCGCGATGGACGCGTACGCCGCGGGCGACGGGATGCGGCCCGGCGCGGAGGCGCCCATCGACCTCAGCTCGGGGCACGTCGGCGAGGTCGATCTGCCGGGTACCTATGTCGACTACGAGGACGCGCCGCGTGAGTACCACATGACGCTCGCCCAGACGGTGTTGCGCGTCCACACCCGGGTCGCGGACCTGTACAACGGCCCGATCGACCAGACGCGTGCCCAGTCCAACCTGACGGTGCAGGCGCTGCGCGAGCGGCAGGAGGCGGCCCTGCTCAACCACCCCGAATTCGGCCTCCTGAACAACGTCTCCGCCGGTCAGCGCGTGCAGTCCCGGACCGGTTCACCGACCCCGGACGATCTCGACGAGCTGCTGGCCCGGGTGTGGAAGCAGCCCGGCTTCTTCGTGGCGCACCCCCGGGCGATAGCCGCCTTCGGCCGCGAGTGCACCCGCCGGGGCGTACCGCCGGTGACCGACAACCGCTACGGCAGCCCGCTGCTCACCTGGCGGGGAGTGCCGCTGCTGCCCTCCGACAAGGTCCGCTTCTCCGGCGGCGGGGCCGTCGGCACCACGGAGATCCTGCTCATGCGCACGGGCGAGGCCGAGCAGGGCGTGGTCGGGCTGCGTCCCGCGGGCGTCCCCGACGAGGTCGAACCCGGCCTGTCCATGCGGAACATGGGGGTCGACCAGAAGGGCATCACCTCGTACCTGATGACGGCGTACTTCAACACGGCCGTCCTGGTGGAGGACGCGATCGCCGTGCTCCAGAACGTCGAGGTGTCCAACTACCATGACTACTCCTGACGTTACGGAGCGGATCGCCCCGCCCGGGCGCCGACCGGGCGGATTCACACCGGAGTCGGCACGCAAGGACTTCCCGATCCTGCACCGCACGGTCAACGGGCATCCGCTGGTGTGGCTGGACAACGCGGCCACCACGCAGAAGCCGCGCCAGGTCATCGAGGCGATCGCCGGCTACTACGGCACGGCCAACTCCAACATCCACCGCGGCGCCCACACCATGGCCCGGGAGGCCACCGAGATGTACGAGGCGGGCCGGGCCGCCGTCGCGGACTTCCTGGGGGCGCCGTCGCCCGACTCCATCGTGTTCGTACGGGGCACGACGGAGGCCGTGAACCTGGTCGCACAGAGCTGGGGGCGGGCCCATCTCGGCCCGGGCGACGACATCCTCGTCCCGGTCCTGGAGCATCACTCGGACATCGTGCCCTGGCAGTTGATCGCGCGCGAGACCCGGGCGCGCGTCGTCCCGGTGCCGCTCCTCGCGGACGGACGGATCGACCAGGACGCCTACGCGGACCTGCTCTCCTCACGCACCCGGCTCGTCGCGATCAGCCAGGCCTCGAACGTACTCGGTACGGTCCCACCGGTGCGCGAGATGACGGCGCTCGCCCACCGCTACCGGGCGAAGGTGCTGGTCGACGGGGCGCAGGCGGTGGCCCACCGGCCCGTCGACGTCACCGATCTGGACGCCGACTTCTACGCCTTCTCCGGACACAAGCTGTACGCACCCACGGGCATCGGCGCGCTCTACGTGAAGCCCGGGGTCCTCGCGGATCTGCGGCCCTGGCAGGGCGGCGGCAACATGATCGACTCGGTGTCCTTCGAGCGCACCACGTTCGCCCCGGTGCCCCACCTCATGGAGGCCGGCACCGGGAACATCGCCGGGGTGGCCGGGCTGCTCGCCGCGCTCAAGTGGTTCATGTCCTTCGACCGGGACGCGGTCGCGGCGTACGAGGACGAGCTGACGGCGTACGCCCAGCAGACGATGGCGATGGTGCCGGGTCTGGAGATCCTGGGGTCGGCGCCGGGCCGGATCGCGGTGCTCACGTTCACCATGGCGGGCCACGACCCGGCGGCCGTCGCGTCCTGGCTGGACCGGGACGGCATCGCGATTCGGGCCGGTCACCACTGTGCGCAGCCCGCCCTTGCCCACTACGGCCTGGAGTCGGCGGCCCGCGCCTCCTTCGCGCTGTACAACACCCCGGAGGAGGTGGACGAGCTCGTGGCGTCGCTGCTGCGCCTGCACGAGTCGGCCTGACCCCGTGCGGGTCCGGCCCCGGGGCCCCCGTGGTTGCCGGGCCCCGGCCGTTCGGGTCGCATCCCGGGTGGGCCGGGTGTGTGATGGAGGGGACGCGTCGAGGGGTCCCGGCCGGCCACGGCCGGGGCCGCCCCAGGGGGCAGCAGTGACGAAGGGAGTCGCTCATGCACACCGGACGCACACGTCGAGCGCTGGCCGCGGGCCTGCTCGCCTGCGGTCTTTCCGCGGGCGGCGTCGCCATGGCGGTCACCGCCACCGCGGCCCCGGCACACCATGACGACGGACCCGTGTGGGGCACCGTGACCTCGCGCATCGAACTGAACGTACGGGAGGACCCGACGCTGCGCGCCGATGTGGTGACGAGTCTGTCGCCGGGCGACCAGGACCGTGTGGAGTGCAAGACGCACGGGACGCAGGTGAACGGCACCGGCTGGTGGTACTGGCTGGGCCACGCGCGCGGCTGGGTCAGCGCCTCGTACGTCGACGCGCAAGGACGCGTCCCCGACTGCTAGGACGTCCTCGACCGCCAGGGCATCCCCGGCCCCCGCCGGTCGACGCGCAGCCCCACCGCCGGTGCGGTGGGGCCGCGGCATGTCGCGAACCGGACGGTGAAGGAGCCCGGGGCCCCGTGTTCCGGTCGTGCCGGGTCGGCGCCCGCGCGCGACCCGCCGAACGGGGTGGTGCACTTTGCCGACTCGCCCTCTCCTTCTCTTGACATGCACTTGTCCGGCCGCTGTGATGTGGTTGCTTTCGTTCGACACCGTTCGTTTGTGCGCCAATCACCCTCACCGGAGCCGCACTTGACTGCCGAACTGCACAGCTTCAGACACCGTCTCACCGCTTCCCTGGGTGCTCTCGCTCTCGTCGCGGGCGGTGTGACGGTCGCCGTGGAGGTGGCGTCGGCGCCACCCGCCGCGGCCGTGGACAACGGTCTGGCCCGTACTCCGCAGATGGGCTTCAACAACTGGAACTCCACCCACTGCCGGAGCGAGTTCAACGAGTCGATGGTCGAGGGCATCGCGGACGCGTTCGTCGCGCAGGGCCTCAAGGACGTCGGCTACACCTACGTCAACATCGACGACTGCTGGGCGCTGCCGAACCGGGACGCCTCCGGCAACCTCGTCCCCGACCCGGCGCGCTTCCCGCACGGCATCAAGGCCGTCGCCGACTACGTGCACGCCAAGGGCCTGAAGTTCGGGCTGTACTCCAGCGCGGGCACCAAGACCTGTGACACCCAGGGCTTCCCCGGCGGCCTCGGCCACGAGCGGCAGGACGCCGAACTGTGGGCTTCCTGGGGCGTCGACTACCTCAAGTACGACAACTGCAACAACACCGGCGCCGACGCGCAGCAGCGGTACAAGGCGATGGGCGACGCGCTCAGGGCCACCGGACGGCCCATCCTCTACAGCATCTGCGAGTGGGGCTCCAACCAGCCCTGGAACTGGGCCGCGGGCACCGGCAACTCCTGGCGCACCACGGGTGACATCAGCGACTCGTGGTCGAGCATGATCGGCATCGCGCACCAGAACCAGCCGCTGGCCCCCTACGCCGGTCCCGGCGGCTGGAACGACCCGGACATGCTGGAGGTCGGCAACGGCGGCATGACGGACACCGAGTACCGCACGCACTTCAGCCTGTGGTCGCAGATGGCGGCGCCGCTGCTCATCGGCAGCGATCTGCGCAACCCGAGCGCGGCCACCCTCGCGATCCTCAAGAACACCGACGTCATCGCGGTCGACCAGGACCCGCTCGGCAGGCAGGGCACGGTCGTGTCCAGCTCCGGCGGCCTGGTGGTGATGTCCAAACCCCTCGCGGACGGCGGCCGTTCGGTCACCCTCACCAACGAGAACACCTCGGCCCGGACCGTCGCCACGACCGTGGACGCCCTCGGGATCGGCGGCGCGTCCTCGTACGCCCTCAAGGACCTGTGGTCCAAGCAGACCAGCAGCACCACGAGTGCCATCAGCGCGTCGGTGCCGGCGCACGGCACGGTGATGTACCGGGTGACGCCCGGCGCCCCGGTGCCGCCGCCGACCGGTGCGAACCAGCTCGGCGACCTGCCCTGGACGTCGGCCGTGAACGGCTGGGGCCCGGTCGAGCGCAACCGCAGCAACGGCGAACAGGCCGCGGGCGACGGCCGGACCCTCACCATCGACGGCACCACCTACGCCAAGGGCCTCGGCACCCACGCCGCCTCGGACATCACGTACTACCTGGGCGGCGGCTGCCGTTCGCTGAACGTCGACGTGGGCGTGGACGACGAGTCCACGGCGGGCGGTTCGGTGGTGTTCCGGATCTACCGGGACCAGACGCTCGTCGCCGACAGCGGGCTGCGCACCGCGAGCGATCCACCCGCGCACCTCGCGGCCGACCTGCGGGGCGGCGGCAAGCTGCGGCTGGTCGTGACCGACGGCGGCGACGGCATCACGTACGACCATGCCGACTGGGCCGGACCCCAACTGGCCTGCGGCCAGGGCCCGTCGGCCGGGACACACGCCCTGAGCGACCTGGCGTGGAGCTCGGCGGCCGGCGGCTGGGGCCCGGTCGAGCGCGACCGCAGCAACGGCGAACAGGCCGCGGGCGACGGCAAGCCCCTGACCGTGGGCACCACCACCTACGCCAAGGGCCTCGGCACGCACGCGGCGTCCACGGTGACGTACTACCTCGGCGGCACCTGCACCGCGTTCAAGGCGGGCGCGGGCGTGGACGACGAGGTGGGCGCGAAGGGTTCGGTCGTCTTCCAGGTGTACCGGGACGGAGTGCTCGCCGCCGACAGCGGCAAGGTCACCGGCTCGGACGGGGCGAAGGCGGTCGGCGCCGATGTGAGCGGCGCGAACGAGCTGCGGCTCGTCGTCACGGATGCCGGGGACGGTGTGGACTACGACCACGCCGACTGGCTCGACCCCCAACTCACCTGTGACTGACGGGGGTTGAGGAACTTCCTCGACGGCCCCCGGGGCCCTGCCCGTGCCGGGCGGGGCCCTTCACCGGTCCCGCGGGAGCGCTACTTCGTGGCCACGACGAGGCGGGCGCGCGGGCTGCCGTCGGGGCGGCGGCCGAGCTCCTCCAGGGCGTACAGCTCCACCGAGAAGCCCGCCGTCGCCAGCTCCCGACGTACGTCCGCCAGTCCGAAGCCGCGGTAGTACATGACGAACGGGGGACGCCACAGCGCGTTGCGGATCCGCATGGCCGCGTCGAAGCCCAGGAGCGCGAGATGGCCCGGGGTGCCGGGCCGGGCCGGAGCGACCACCGGGAACGCGAACCGGCCGCCCGGGCGCAGGACGGCGTACGCCTGGGCGTAGAGGTCCGGTCGCTCCTTCGGCAGGAAGTGGCCGAACGCCCCGAAGCTGACGGCGAGGTCGTACTCCGCGCCGAGCGGCAGTGCCCGCACGTCGCCGCGCAGCAGATCGGCCTCCGGGTGCGCGCGGGCGGCGACCTCCAGCATCCCCGCGCTGATGTCGACGCCGGTGATCCGCTCCTGGCACACCCGGCCCAGGACGTCGAGGCCCGCGCCGGTGCCGCAGCACAGGTCGAGACCGCGGCCGAACGGGCCGAGGCCGGCGAGCACGGCGGCGGTGGCGTCGAGGATCACCTCGGGCGTGCGGAACGGCGTGTGGTCGAACTTCGGGGCCAGGAGGTCGTAGCCGTGCTCGACGGACGACAGCGCCTGGACGGCGAGCTCACGGAAGCTGGGGCCCTCGGGGGTGAACATGGCTGCCCAGCTTAGGGGGCGGCCCGGTCGCTTCGTGTGGTTCAGGCGGGTACGCGTGATGTGGTGTGGCGTGATGCGGTGTGGGCGGGCGGACGGGTGCCGCACACCGCGGCGCCGGCCGCGGCGGCCAGGGTACGACGGTCGGTGCCCCGCAGCTCCGGGTGCCCGGTGACCCGCACGCTCAGGGCGCGGGCGGCGGCCACCCGGCGCAGCGAGGTCGTGAAGTCGTCGCCGCCGAGGAACGCCGCGACCGTGCTGGGGGCGCCGTCCTGGAGGTAGTCGACGGTCATCGGACGCACGGGGGCTCCCGCGTCGACGGCCGCCTGGAACGCGGCCCGCCGGAACCGGCCGCCCGCGACGGTGCACCAGGTCGTGGCCTGCGGGAAGACGAGGACGGACCGGCCCGAGCGCAGAAGATCGGCCAACTCGGCCACGGTTCCCGGGAGTTCGCGTACAGCGCCGCGGTCGATGAAGCGCGTGCCGATGCGGCGGGCGAGCGTGCCGACCACCGGCCACTGGCCGACCTCCCGCTTGGCGAGGACGGTGACCGGCTCGACGGCGAGGAGCGCCACGGCGTCGAGCCAGGAGATGTGGTTGGCGACGAGCAGCGCGCCCGGGCCGGTCCGGTGCGCGGGCGGCCCGGTCTCCAGGCGAACGCCCAGGGCGTCGAGGACGGCCAGGGCCCGGCCGCGCAGCACGCGCGGATCGGCCAGCCGCTCGCCCATCGCCGCGGTGCGGATGAGGGTGTGGGTGAGGGCCGCGTACCGGCGTGCCGTCTCGGTGAGGGGCACGCGCGGTGCGGTGTCGCTCAGGCAGTCCGGGGTGCAGGGCGCCTGTACCGTCCAGGGGTTCATCGGGTGTCCCCGAGGAAGTAGCGGCGGTACCGGTCGTCGAGCCGGTCCATGTCGAGCAGCACGAAGAAGTCGGCCACATTGAACTCGGGGTCGTATGTGGGTGCGCCACACATCCAGGCGCCGAGCCGGAAGTAGCCCCGCAGCAGGGGCGGCAGATCGGCGTAGCCGGGGCGGCCCTGGGCCGGGCCCGCCGGGAGCCAGGGGCGGTGGGGGTGCACCCGCAGCTCGGGCGGCGAGGAGTGCTTGGCGTTGCCGAGCAGCCAGGCGCTGGAGGCGGCCGTGCCGCCGTCGTCGAGCGGTACGGAGGCGCAGCCCGCCAGATAGCGGTGCCCGGACAGGAGCACATAGCGGGCGAGCGCGGACCACATGAGGTTGATGACGGCGCCCGAGCGGTGGTCCGGGTGTACGCAGGAACGCCCGGCCTCGATCATCGAGGGGCGCAGCGCGGCGAGCGAGGCGAGGTCGAACTCGCCCTCGGAGTAGGAGTGTGGGGAGCGTCCGGGCGGCAGCAGCCGGTAGGTGCCGACGACGTCGCCGGTCGTGGTGTCGGTCACGATCAGATGGTCGGCGAGCTCGTCGAAGGCGTCGATGTCGTGGCCGGGCAGCGGGGTGGCGAGGGCCGCTCCCATCTCCTGGCCGAAGACGCGGTACCGCAGCCGCTGGGCGGCCCGGATCTGCTCCTCGGTGTCCGCGATGGAGGTGGTGTAGGAACCGGTGGCGGCGGGTGCGGTGGATATCGAGCGCATGGATGGGGCGTTCTCCGCGACGTGGGGCACAGTCGAATCCCTCTGTGGTTTCCGCATGGGCTTCCGCGCTGTGAGTATGGGATCGCCATATGTGCTCCCGGTGAATTGCACACGACGCGGCGTCGGGCATTGCCCGGCCCGAAGACGCCCGGACCCGGTCGACTGGCCAGGGCGCGATGACCGGTTTATGACCCTTCCGTAACAGCCGGATCGGCACATGGGGCTCCGAATGGTCGCCCACACCGCCATGACCTGCACCGATAGCCGATTCCTTATGGCATGTGACTCCTGAATGCTCTTGGACATCCGGGTGCCGGACCTGTTCTGCTGATCACTACATGTCCGGTTCAACCCCATTCGGTACGTCTCTGGGAGCGTGATGAACAAGCCGCTGCGGCACATAGCCGCCTTCTGCGGGGTGATGGTGCTCGCCCTGCTGGTCCGGGCGACGTGGGTCCAGTTCGTGAAGAGCGACAGCCTGGCCAACGACAAGCACAACCGTCGGGTGCAGATCGACGCGTTCTCCCAGCCGCGCGGCGACATCGTGGTGGGCGGGCAGCCGATCACGGGGTCGGTGGCGACGCCGGGCTCCGACTTCAAGTACAAGCGGACCTACAAGGACGGGCCGATGTACGCGCCCGTCACCGGCTACCTCTCCCAGGCGCAGGGGGCCACGTTCCTGGAGGGCGTGCACGCGAAGGTGATGAACGGCAAGGACGACCGGTTGTTCTTCGACCGGGCCAAGTCCCTGTTCACCGGGGAGACCCCGCGCGGCGGCGATGTGATCACCACGATCGATCCGGCCGCGCAGAAGGCCGCGTACGCGGGCCTGACGAAGCTCAAGGCGAAGGGCGCCGTCGTCGCCCTCGACCCGCGCTCCGGAAAGATCCTCGCGATGGCGAGCACGCCCTCCTACGATCCGTCGGTCTTCTCCGGGATCTCCAAGAAGGAGGGCGAGCAGTTCCAGAAGCTCGACGCCGACAAGGGCAAGCCGCTGAACAACCGGGCGATCCGCGAGGTGTATCCGCCCGGGTCGACGTTCAAGATCCTCACCGCGGCGGCCGCCCTCGAACACGGCGTGGTCACCGACATCAACGCCGCCATGCCGGACGCGCCCGCGCCGTACACGCTTCCGCTGAGCACCACCAAGGTCGGCAACGACGTCGACAACTCGCTCTGCGACAAGGTCTCCCTGAAGACCGGCATGCAGTGGTCCTGCAACAACGTGTTCCTGCAGACCGCGCTGAAGACCGGCAAGGACAGGATGCGCGAGACGGCCGAGAAGTTCGGCTTCAACCAGGAGCAGTTCATCCCCGTCCGTACGGCCAAGAGCGGCTACCCCGAGCAGTTGGACAAGCCGCAGACCGCGCTCACCGGCATGGGCCAGGGCAGCCTGACCAGCACCCCGCTCCAGATGGCCATGGTGACCGCGGGCATCGCCAACGACGGCAAGGTCATGAAGCCGTACATGGTCGACGAGCTGCGCGGCCCGGACCTCTCCTCGCTGGAGAAGACCGAACCCGAGGTCCTCAACCAGGCCGTCTCCGCGGGCACCGCGAAGAAGGTGCAGGAGATGATGGAGTTCACGGCGAGCGACGGCACCGCGAAGAAGGTGCGGATGGAGGGCGTCACCGTCGGCGGCAAGACCGGCACCGCCCAGCACGGCGCCGATGTGCGCGAGGAGCGCCCCTACGCCTGGTTCGTGTCGTACGCCAAGCAGAGCGACGGCACCTCGCCGGTGGCGGTGGCCGTGTTCGTCGACCCTTCCGACATGGACATCCAGCGCTCGGAGATCGCCGGCGGCAAGCTCGGCGCGCCGATCGCCAAGTCGGTGATGGAGGCGGTCATGAAGAAGTGACCGCGGGCGCGTCCCGGACGGTGACCCGCGCGGCGCGGCCTAGGTCGCGCTGCGCTCGCTCTCCAGCTTCAACTCCCTTTCCACGACGGCCTCGTGGACGGAGTCGGCCTCGGCCGCCGCCGTGCCGAAGCGGCCCGCGCGCAGCAGCTGGTGCCAGTGTTCGGCGCTCCAGTCGGCGGGCGGGGTGGTCTCGATGAAGTCCTCGACGAGGGCGAGGAAGCGGGCCGGGTCCTGGTGGAAGGGGAAGTGCCCGGCCCCGTCGAAGATTTCGAGCCGGCTGCCCGGCATCGCGGCGTGCGCACGGTGGCCGTGGCTCGGCGGTACCACGCTGTCGCGCGAGCCCCAGATCAGCAGGGTGGGCATGCCCGCGGTCAGATAGCAGCGGTCGAGCATGGTGACGACCTGCCCGTGCGGGTCGACGACCGCGCGCAGGGTGCGCACGAAGACGCTGCGGGACCTGGCGTCGGGCAGCGCGTCCACCAGGCCGAGCAGGTCCGGGGCGTCCTGGCCGAGGTCGGTGCCGAGCAGCCGCAACAGCTCGATCACGAGCCGGGTCGGCCGGCGCATCGCGGGCCGCCCGAGCAGGGCGAGGATCAGCTCGGCGCCGGGGAGCGTGGCGGCGCGCAGCACCGGGTTCACCTCGCGGCCCACTCCCCCGGCGCCGACCAGGACGAGCCGCTCCGCCAACTCGGGGTACTGGTAGGCGAATTGCATGGCCACGCCGCCGCCGAGCGAGTGCCCGACGAGGGTGGCGCGCTCGATGCCGAGGACGCCGAGCAGATCGCGCAGGCCGTTGGCGTAGGCGGCCACCGAGTAGTCGGCGCGCGGCTTGTCGGAGGCGCCGTGGCCGAGCAGATCGGGTGCGAGGACGGTGTAGCGGCGGGCGAGGCCGGGGATCAGCCCGGCCCAGGTGGCCGACGAGTCGCCGATTCCGTGGATCAGCACGACGGGCGGCCCCTGGCCCGCCGTGCGGTAGGCGCGGCGGTAGCCGTGCACCACGCGGTGGCGCAGTCGCACGTCCTGGTCGTCCACCGGGCGCAGCCTGGTGCCAGTAGCCATCGACAACCTCCCCGATCACGCCCGCACCACGGCCCCGTGCGCGCTCCTGTCCACGTCCCCGACTCGGTTCCCGACCACGAGCGTAGAACCTGCGGCGCACGTGCGATTACCAACAGATTTCGCCACGGCGAAGCCCTGCCGCCGCACCCTTTCTGCCATGTACGGTTCAACCGCGCGCCGTCAGGGTGTCCGTACAACGACGTTCTACGCGCGCAGACTTGGTGTCCCCACCACCTTGCCCCCCACCCCTCATGGAGGTACGCAGGATGCTTGGAGCCAGCAGTTCCGCTCCCTCGCGCCGCCGGACCGCTTCCCCACGCCGCAGGACCGCCGGTGTACTGACCGCGCTCGGTGCGCTGGTGGTCGCCGGCGGCGCCGCCGCCCAGGCCGCCACCCCTGCCACGGCTTCCGCGCCGCCCGTCGCCGCGGCGGCGGCGGCCCAGCACCGGGTGCTGTTCGACAACTCCAAGGCCGAGACGGCCGGCAACGCCGACTGGATCATCAGTACCAGCCAGCCGGACCCGCTGGCCCAGAACCCCTCACCGTCGGCCGAGAAGGACTGGACGGGGGCGCTGTCCTCCTGGGGCGTCGCGCTGCAGAAGAGCGGCGACTACGCCCTGAAGACGCTGCCTTCGGGCAACACGATCACCTACGGCACCTCGTCCGCGCTCGACCTGAAGAACTTCGACACCTTCGTGCTGCCCGAGCCGAACGTGCTGCTGAGCGCGGCCGAGAAGACCGCCGTGATGCAGTTCGTGAAGAACGGCGGCGGACTCTTCCTCATCTCCGACCACACCGGCTCCGACCGCAACAACGACGGCGCGGACGCGGTGAAGGTCATCAACGACCTGATGTCCGACAACTCCGTCGACAGTACCGACCCGTTCGGCTTCTCGGTGGACGCGCTCAACATCGTCACCGACAACCCGAGGGCCATCGGCGACAGCGCCGACCCGGTCCTGAACGGCTCGTTCGGCAAAGTGACCGGCAGCATCATCCGCAACGGCACCACGGTGACCCTCAAGCCCGCCGACAACCCGGCCGCCAAGGGCGAGGTCTACCGCACCGGTTACTCCGGCACCACCGGCGCCTTCTTCGCCACCAGCACCTTCGGCAGCGGCCGCGTCGCCTTCTGGGGCGACAGCTCGCCCATCGACGACGGCACCGGCCAGTCGGGCAACACCCTGTACGACGGCTGGAACGACCCGGCCGGCACCGATGCCGCCCTCGCGCTCAACGCCACCGCATGGCTGTCGGGCGCGGCCGGCAGCACCGGCGGCGACCCCGGCGGATGCACGAGCGCCCAGCTCCTCGCCAACCCCGGCTTCGAATCGGGGAGTTCGGGCTGGACCGCCACCAGCGGCATCATCAACACCAGCAGCGGCGAGCCCGCCCGCACCGGCGCCTACAAGGCCTGGCTCGGCGGAAAGGGGACCGCGCACACCGACACCCTGTCCCAGCAGGTGACCATCCCGGCGGGCTGTGCGGCCTCGCTCGGCTTCCAGCTGCACATCGACACGGCCGAGACGTCGAGCACGGCCTACGACACGCTCAAGGTGCAGGTGCTGAACAGCGGCGGCTCGGTCCTGGCCACCCTCGGGACGTACTCCAACGCGAACGCGGCGAGCGGCTACGCCCAGCGCACCTTCGACCTCGGCGCCTACGCGGGGCAGACGGTCACCCTCAGGTTCACCGCGACCGAGGGCTCCAAGCTGCAGACGTCGTTCGTGATCGACGACACCGCGCTCACGGTGGGCTGACCGGGCGCACCGCCCGGGTCCTGGCCCGGGCGGACGTCGTCAGCCGCGCAGCCGTACCGGCAGCGACTCGACGCCGTACACGATCGACAGCTTGCGGAAGGCCAGTTCGTCGGCCGGGACGGCCAGGCGCATCTCGGGGAAGCGGCGGGCCAGGGCGGGGAAGGCGGCGCGCAGTTCCATCCGGGCGAGTTCGGCGCCGATGCAGCGGTGGATGCCGTAGCCGAAGGCGAGATGGCCGCCCGCCTTGCGGTGCGGGTCGAAGCGGTGGCCGTCCGGGGTGTGGGCGGCGTCCCGGTTGGCGCCGCTGAGCGAGCACAGCACCATGTCGCCCTTGGGTATGAGCCGGCCGGCCACCTCCACGTCCTCGCGGGCGAAGCGCGGGAAGGCCAGCTGGACGACGGTGAGGTGGCGCAGGGCCTCCTCGACGAAGGTCGCGGCCGCCTCCTCGTCCTTGGCTATTCGCGCGAAGGCGTCCGGGTCCTGGAGCAGCAGCAGGGCGCCGAGCGCCAGCATGCTCGCGGTGGTCTCGAAGCCGCCGGTCAGGACGCCGTCCGCGAGCCCCGCGAGCTCGTCGTCCCCGACGCTGTCGCCGTGCTCCTTGACGATCATCCCGATCAGGCCGTCGCCGGGGTTCTCGCGCTGCTTCTTGACCACATCGCGGAAGTAGGACAGCGAGGCGGACATCGCGCCGAGCGGAGCGGTGGCCCCGGCGAACAGGTCGAAGCGTTCCATGGCCAGCTGCTGGAAGTCGTGGCGGTCCTCGTAGGGAACGCCGAGCAGTTCGCAGATGGTCAGCGACGGGATGGGCAGCGCGAAGGCCTCGACGAGGTCGACGGTGCCGTCGGCGTCCTCCATGGCGTCGAGCCGTTCCTCCACCAGGGCGTCGATGCGCGGGGTGAGCCGGCGAAGGCGCCGCATGGTGAACTCGGGCGTCAGGATGCGGCGCAGCCGGGTGTGCACCGGCGGGTCACTGAAGCCGAGCCCGCCCGGATGCTGCTCCTCCAGGACACCGGCGTTGCCCGCGAGGTGGGTGAAGTCGTTGCTGAACCCGTCGGCCGAGCCGAGCACGGCCTTCACGGCGTCGTGCCCGGTGACCACCCATGCGTCCATGCCGAACGGCAGCGGCACCTTGGTGACCGGCTCGTCGGCCTGCCGGGCGGTGAGCTCGGGCACCGGGTCGAGCCCGTCCCGGCGCAGCGGCATGAGCAGCGCGTCCGGCAGCAGCGAGATCGTGCCGGGGCCGATGCCGCGCTTCTGAATCCTGGCTAGGTAGGTGCGCCCGAGCCACATGGTGACTCGGGAACGGAGATTTACCCTCAAGGCGGACTCCAAGGACAAGTTGTGCGGCCAGGACGCCGGGTACGGACTGAGTGGCTCAGGATAAGTGGCCCTGGGCGCCTCCCGGTCCGCCAGGGGCCCGGCCGGCGCCCGGTTTGCGGCCGCGACGGCCCCGCGGGGTCCCGGTGCGGGGCCGCCCCGCACCCGGCCCGCGCCGGATTCGAGCGGCGGTCCAGCGTTCGCGTGCACGATCACGCAACTCAACTCGCCCTTCACACAAGGCGATCTACCGTGTGGTGCCATCCGCATCCGATCCGGGAGGAACCGTGCGTCTGCGCACCCTCGTCACCGCCGTCACCGCTTCGCTGGCCGTGGCCGCCTCAGTGACCGTCACCGATGCCAGTGCCGCGGTCCGGCCGCCCGTCGGCGTCCCGCACGCCTGCTCCGCCTCCACGGCCCTCGACGGCTTCTCGGACGGCCTGGACAAGACCCTGTTCCAGGGCACGGTCGTCGGCAACCTGTCCGGTCTGGCCGTGGACACCGACGGCACGATCACCGCGCTGTCCGACCGTTCGCGACTGTTCAATCTGAAGATCGGCAAGAACCTCGCGGCCGCTCCCACCCGCGTCGTGCCGCTCGCGGACGAGAAGGGCGCGCAGCTGGACTCGGAGGCCGTCGTCGTCGAGCGCGAAGGCACCCGGCTGATCACCTCCGAGTTCGAGCCGTCGATACGTCACTACGACCGCGACGGCACGCTCCTGGACCGGCTGCCGGTCCCGGACGCCCTGCGGGTCGCCCCGGCCGGCCGCGCCATCGCCAACGCGACCTTCGAGGGTCTGGCCCTGCAGCCCGGCGGCCACACCCTGATCGCGTCCATGGAGGCGCCCTTGTCCGGCGACGCCAAGGACGCGGCCGGCCGTACGCTCGTCCGGTTCCAGACCTGGCACCGGGCCCGGACGAAGGGCGACTTCACGCTCGCCGGGCAGTACGCCTACCCCGTCGAACCGAACGCGGGCGTCTCCGAGATCACCGCCACCGGCGACGGGCGGCTGCTCGTCCTGGAGCGCGGCTTCACCGCCGGCGTCGGCAATTCGGTACGGCTCTTCCTCGCCGACCCGCGCGGCGCGAGCGACGTGAGCAAGGTCGAGAACCTGCCGGGGCCGGCCCGCTCCCTGCGCAAGACGCTGCTCGCCGACATCGGCGCCTGCCCCTCCCTCGGCGCCACCGCCAAGCAGCCGCAGCCCAACCCGCTGCTCGACAACATCGAGGGCCTGGCCGTGACCGGCCGCACCCGGGACGGCCGGCTGCGGCTCCTCCTGGTCAGTGACGACAACGAGAACCCGGTGCAGACCACCCGTCTGTACGCGCTGACGGTCCGGCTGCCCCGCCACGTCTGACCCGATCGGCGCGGCCCCGGGGTGTATTCATTCGCCTATGGGCCGTTTCAGACCGAACAAGTACTTGGTGCGTCACGTCATTTCGCTCCTCGTGATCCTGCTGGCCGCCGTCGTGGGGGTGCTCCTCTACTTCAACGAACGCGATGTGCGTCAGCAGGAACACTTCGTGGGCGACACCCGCACGGCGAACGGCGTGTACATCGACACCAGCATCCAGAAGGTGGACCCGGTCGCCCGGGAGCTGACGCTGCGGGTCCTGGTGCTCCCCCAGGGCTCCCTGCGGGAGGGCGGCGACCCGTACACCCCGGCGGTAGACCTGCGGGTGGAGACCTCCTCGCTGATCCGGGGCACCCTCGACTTCAAGGCCGGGCGGCAGGTCAGTTACGAGGACGTGAAGGTGAGCCTGGACGGCGGCTCCGTCTCGGACTACCCCTTCGACCGGTACTCGACGATCATCGGCTTCTCCGCCGAGGCGGCCGGCAAGGAGGTGCCGGTCTCCCTGTCGCTGCGGGACGTCGACGCGTTCTTCAAACCGACGGTGGTCGGCCGCAGTCAGGACCACGGCTTCGTCGCGTTCGAGGTGCGCGTCAGCCGTTCGCGGGCCACGTTCATCCTGGCCTGGTTCATGATGTTCATCATGTGGGGGCTCGCCCTCGCGGTGCTCGGCGCGACCTGGGTGATCGTCGACCAGCGCCGGGGTCTGGTGTGGCCGGCGATGGCCTGGATGGCGGCGACCCTGTTCGCGCTCGCCGGGTTCCGCAACGCGGCGCCGGGCGGCCCGCCGGTGGGCTGCCTGCTGGACTACGCGGCGTTCCTGTGGGCGGAGGCGATCATCTCCGCCTGCCTGGTAGCGGTCGCGGTGACCGGCATCATCACCGAGACGCGCCACCGGGGCGACGAGGCGCCGGAGGTGCACGCCGACCACCACACCGACGCACACGCCTCCGGTGACGCTGGCGGCGACGGCGGACACTGACACCGCGGGAATGCGGGCGGAGGGTCCAACCCCCGCCCGCCGTAAGCTACTTGAGGCCCGCGTCCAGGGCGTTCATGAGCGTGCCCGAGGGGGTGTCGCCGGACATCTCCCAGACGAAGGCGCCCAGGAGGTTCTTGTTCTTGATGTACGGCGTCTTGTGTCCGATGGACCAGGCGTCGTCGAAGGACCACCACTGGCCGCCGTCCCCGGTGTAGCCGTACGTGGCCACCGCCCGGTCGTCGTGGTAGACGGTCATGCCGGGCACCGAGGCGATCAGGTTGGCGTAGCCGCGCACCCCCGCCTCCTCCGGGAACTGGCCGGGCGCGGCCCCGTCGGCGGCCTGCCAGACGCCGTGCGCGCCGCCGTCCGCGACCGTCTTCCAGCCCCGCCCGTAGAACGGGAAGCCGACGGCGAGTTTGCGCGGGTTCGTGCCCGCGGACAGATAGGCGGCAACGGCCGCGTCCACGCTGAAGTGGAAGCCGTAGGGGTCCTTGGGGTCGGGGTAGAGGTTGGCCGACTGCCCCGTGCGGGCGGGCTCCCAGGAGTTGTCGCTGCCCGAACCGTGGAAGTCGTAGCCCTGGACCATGGCGTAGTCCAGTGAGGAGAAGACGCCCGACCCCTGGGTCAGGTCCCAGCCGGCGGCGATCTTCGCCGGGTCGGCGGGCGTGAACGCGGTGAGCAGTCGGTGGGGGCCGCCGAGCGCGTCGAGCTGCCGCCGGAACTCGGCCAGCAGCAGGGCGAGATGGGCCTTGTCGGCGGTCGCGTAGTGGTTGCCCGGGTGGCCGTCGGTGCCGGGCCACTCCCAGTCGATGTCGATGCCGTCGAAGACCCCGGCGCCGGCGCCGGGTCCGCCCGCGCCGTTGTAGAGCGGCAGGTTGCCCTTGATCCACACGTCGATGCAGGAGCTGACGAACTTCTTGCGGGAGGCGTCGGTGGCGGCCGCGTCCGAGAAGAACTTGGAGTACGTCCAGCCGCCGATCGAGACGACGGCCTTGAGGTTCGGGTACTTGGCCTTCAGCTTCTTCACCTGGTTGAAGTTTCCGCGCAGTTGGCCCCATCCGTCGTCGGCGACACCGTCGACGGACTGGGCGGCGGTCATGGCCCGCCCGTAGTCGGCGTCGGCGTCGCCCGCACCGGTCCCCTCGTCGGGGTCCTGCGGGTTGCCGCTGACGCCCTTGGTGACACCGGCCTGGCAGGTGAGGTTGGTGGGGTCGATGTTCTCGAAGGCGTAGTTGAGGACGTCCAGTTCGGCCGCGGCCCCCGAGGTGTCGAGGTTCTTCACGAAGTACTGGCGGCCGTAGATGCCCCACTGCGCGAAGTAGCCGGCCTTCAGGTACTTGCCCTGGCCCACGAGGTCGTCGGTGGTGACGGAGAGCGCGGCCGAGGGTGCGGAGGCGTTGTCGGCGGCGTCGCGCGCCCTGACGGTGAAGACGTACGTGGTCGACGGGGTCAGGCCGGTCACGGTGGCGGTGGTGGCGGGTGCGCCCACGGTGGTCGCGAGGGCGCCGTCGCGGTAGATGTCGTAGGCGGCCACACCGACGTTGTCGGTGGCCGCGCCCCAGGCGAGGGTCACGCCGGTGGAGGTCTTCGCGGTGGCGCGCGGGTCGCCCGGAGCGCCGGGCGGCACCGGATCGGACGCGGGGTCCACGGTGGTCACCGCGAGCGGCTCGCTGCGCGGACCGGGGTTGCCGCGGCTGTCCTTGGCCCGGACCGTGAAGGAGTACCCGGTGGCCGGGGTCAGGCCCGTCAGGGTGGCCGAGGTGGTGGTCGTGGTGGCGAGTACGGTGTCGCCGGTGAGCACCTCGTACGAGGCGACGGGGTGGTCCCCCGCGGCGGCCGCGGTCCAGCCGAGCGCGACGCTGTGTGCGGTCACGGCGGTGGCCCGCGGCTTGCCCGGAGCGGTGGGCGGAACGTCGGGGGTGCCGTCGCACTTGTCGCCGTTGACGGTGCATCCGGTGGGCGCCCCGATCGGGCCGTTCGCGACGAACCAGTAGCTGTAGGGCTCGGTGGTGCCGCCGGACGGGACGGTCGCGTTGTAGTAGGCGTTCTTGACGCTGACGTGCCGGCCGGTGACGGTCGCGTCGCCGTTGTAGTGGCCGGTGATGCTGACGCCCGCGGGCAGGTCGAACTCCAGGGCCCACCCGGTGACGGGCGCCGAGGTGGCGTTGTGCACGACGAACGTGCCCTTCCACCAGGACCCGTTGTCCTGCGGGGCGAAGGTGGCGGTCAGGCCGGAGGCGGCCGCGGCGGGGGCCGCGCCGAGTCCGGTGAGGGCGGCGAGCGGCAGCAGGAGCGCGGCGAGCAGGACGGCGAGTCTTCGCCGGTGGCGCGCGGGGGCGGAACGCGGTGCGGACATGGTTCTCCCTGCGGTGAGGTGGGGGTACCAGGGCTGTGCAGAACCGTGTGCCTTGCGGGTGCGATGTGCTGCGGGGTGCGTGAAGTGCGGTGCGGACAGGGCCTGTTGGGGCGGCGTGCGTGAAGTGCGGTGCGGACACGGCCTGTTGGGGCGGCGCCCGGTCGAGGCGGAGGCGTGGTGACCGCTCGATGCGCACCGTAGAAGGTCTGGACCAATCGGTCAACGGGTCGCGCGGCCCGGGGCGACGGGGCCGGCCGTCCGGGCCGCGCAACGCGACCGCCCCGGCCGGAGGGAATCCGGCCGGGGCGGCGGCGTGCTCAACTGCGCTCCCCCGCAGGGGAGTCGGGGTCAGCCGAGGGTGGCGATGGCCTGGTTCAGGGTCGCCGAGGGGCGCATGACCGCGGAGGCCTTGGCGGCGTCCGGCTGGTAGTAGCCGCCGATGTCGACCGGCGAGCCCTGCACCGAGATGAGCTCGTCGACGATGGTCGACTCCTGCTCGGTCAGCGTCTTGGCCAGAGCCGCGAACGCCTCCGCGAGCTGAGCGTCCTCGGTCTGCTTGGCCAGCTCCTGAGCCCAGTACAGGGCGAGGTAGAAGTGGCTGCCGCGGTTGTCGATGCCGCCGAGCTTGCGGCTCGGCGACTTGTCCTCGTTGAGGAAGGTGCCGGTGGCGCGGTCCAGGGTGTCGGCGAGGATCTGGGCGCGCGCGTTGCCCGTGGTCGTCGCGAGGTGCTCGAAGCTGACCGCGAGCGCGAGGAACTCGCCCAGGCTGTCCCAGCGCAGGTAGTTCTCCTTGACCAGCTGCTGGACGTGCTTGGGGGCGGAGCCGCCGGCGCCCGTCTCGAAGAGGCCGCCGCCGTTCATCAGCGGGACCACCGAGAGCATCTTGGCGCTGGTGCCCAGCTCCAGGATCGGGAACAGGTCGGTCAGGTAGTCGCGCAGCACGTTGCCGGTGACCGAGATGGTGTTCTCGCCGCGGCGGATGCGCTCCAGGGAGAACGCGGTCGCCTCGACCGGGGACAGGATCTCGATCCGCAGGCCCTCGGTGTCGTGCTCGGCGAGGTAGGTGCGGACCTTCTCGATGAGGACGGCGTCGTGGGCACGGCCCTCGTCCAGCCAGAACACGGCCGGGTCGCCGGTGGCGCGGGCGCGGGTGACCGCGAGCTTGACCCAGTCCTGGATGGGCAGGTCCTTGGTCTGGCAGGCGCGGAAGATGTCGCCCTCGGCGACCTCCTGCTCCAGGACCACGTTGCCCCCGGTGTCCACCAGGCGGACGGTGCCCGCGGCCTCGACCTCGAAGGTCTTGTCGTGGCTGCCGTACTCCTCGGCCTTCTGCGCCATCAGGCCGACGTTGGGCACCGAGCCCATCGTGGACGGGTCGAAGGCGCCGTGCGCACGGCAGTCCTCGATGACGGCCTGGTACACGCCGGAGTAGCTGCTGTCCGGCAGCACCGCGAGGGTGTCGGCCTCGGCGCCGTCCGGGCCCCACATGTGGCCGGAGGTGCGGATCATGGCGGGCATGGAGGCGTCGACGATGACGTCGGACGGCACGTGCAGGTTGGTGATGCCGCGGTCGGAGTCGACCATCGCGAGGGCCGGGCCCTCGGTCAGCTCGGCCTCGAAGGCCGCCTTGATCTCGGCGCCGATGTGCGGCACGTTGTCGAGGCCCTTGAGGATGCCGCCGAGGCCGTCGTTCGGGGACAGGCCGGCGGCGGCGAGGGCGTCACCGTACTTGTCGAAGGTCTTCGGGAAGAAGGCACGCACCACGTGGCCGAAGACGATGGGGTCGGAGACCTTCATCATGGTGGCCTTCAGGTGTACCGAGAACAGCACGTCCTCGGCCTTGGCGCGGGCGATCTGCGCGGTGAGGAACCGGCGCAGCTCGGCCACGTGCATCACGGAGGCGTCGACGACCTCGCCGGCCAGGACCGGTACGGACTCGCGCAGCACGGTGGTGGTGCCGTCGGCCGCCACGAGCTCGATGCGCAGCGAGCCGTCCTCGGCGATGACCGTGGACTTCTCGGTCGACCGGAAGTCGCCGGCGCCCATGGTGGCGACGTTCGTCTTCGAGTCGGAGGTCCACTTGCCCATGCGGTGCGGGTGGGCCTTGGCGTAGTTCTTGACCGACGCGGGGGCGCGGCGGTCGGAGTTGCCCTCGCGCAGGACCGGGTTGACGGCACTGCCCTTGATCTTGTCGTAGCGCGCGCGGACGTCCTTGTCCTGGTCGCTCTTCGGGTCGTCCGGGTAGTCCGGCAGCGCGTAGCCCTGGGCCTGCAGCTCGGCGACGGCCGCCTTGAGCTGCGGGATGGAGGCCGAGACGTTCGGCAGCTTGATGATGTTCGCGCCGGGCGTCTTGGCCAGCTCGCCGAGCTCGGCGAGGGCGTCGTCGATCCGCTGGCCCTCCTCGAGGAACTCGGGGAAGCTCGCGATGATGCGTCCCGCCAGCGAGATGTCACGGGTCTCCACAGTGACACCTGCGGTCGAGGCGTACGCCTGGATCACGGGCAGGAACGAATGCGTCGCCAGGGCCGGCGCCTCGTCAGTGTGGGTGTAGATGATGGTCGAGTCAGTCACCGGGTGCTCCGCTCCACGTCTGCAACATTGCTCGACATCAAGATATCTCGTGATCGCACCGGGTCACGACGGGCCCCCGGCCCGCCCCCCGGTGAGGAGGGCCGGGCGAGGGCGCGGGGAGCCGCCGGTTCACGGGCGCACGGCACGGGCCTCGAAGCGGCCGCGGCCCAGCTCTATGACGAAGGAGACCTGCTGCCCCTCGGACAGGGTCCTGGTCTCGCCCTCGATGTCCTCCCGGCGCACGTAGATCCCGTCCTGGTGCCCGATCGGCACGACGAATCCGTAGCCCTTCTCCCGGTCGAAGTACTGGACGATCCCGTCACATCGTTCGTTCATGCCTCACTCCTCGGGTGATCGCTCCACGGCCCGCGAGCGAGCCGGGAAAGGCGGAACCGGCTGGGCTCGCCAAGGATGGGGACGGGACGCGGACTCCCGCGCCGCAACAGGGCCTGCCCTCGTCGGGGCGCCCGCCGTCCGTGCGGCGGAACCGTCCCGGCGCCGCCCGCGGCGGGCCGCGGCGTCGCATCGGACGGGTTCCTTGCCGGTAGGTATACCGCCGTGCTCCGCGTTTGATGCCTGCTGCCGGCCGGCCGCCGCCCGGGATGCGGGAAGGGCGCCACTGGCGTATGGCCCGCGTCAATTCGAGTGGCCGGCACATCAGTGGCCCGTCAAAGTACGGGGTCATATGTGGTCGGCACCCATAGCGTCACGGCCCATGGGACAACAGATCACCCGCAGTGTGGCGGGGCCCGGCACCGCATCCCCCGGCGGTGCCGAAGCCGTGGTGTACGACACCACGTGGGCCGGTGAGGCCCGATCGGCGGCGGGCTGCTCGGCCGTACTGCTCTGCCTGCTCCTCGCCGTCGACGCCATGGCCGGAAACCTCGACCTCGCACGTGGCGGGCTGTGGTGCCTGCTCGCCGCCCTCCTCCTCGTCGTGCTCTGGCCCACCCGGGTCTCGGCGGGGCCGGGCCGGCTGGTCGCGCGCGGGCTGCTGCGCCGGACCGAGGTCCGCACCGACCGTCTCGTCTCGGTGCGCTGGTCCGACGGCGTCGCCCAGCGTCTGGTGCTGCGGGACACCGAGGGCAACCGGGTCGAGATCGACCCGAGGGTGCTCGTGGCCAATCCCCCGCTGTGGCACCTCGTCGGCCGGGACGCGCGCACCAGCCGCGACCGGAACGTACTGCGATGCGGCGAGACGGCCCTGCGGCAGCTGGCCGCCCGGGTGGACGGCGAGACGGCACGCACGGTGTGCAAAGCGTCCGGCCTCCACTAGCGCCCCCGGCGCACCCCGCCCCGGCCGCACGCGGGGTCACCTCGACGCTCGCCCCGGCTCACCCGGCCCACCTGTGACGGCACTTGGCCGATGGGGCAGGATGGCAGCCCGTTCCGGTGTCCGACGATGCCCGTCCACCCGAACGAGGCTCCAGGCAACACGATCTGACAGGTGACAAGGTGACGACACATCACATACGGCGGTCGACGGCTCCCCTCGTGCAACCCCCCGTTCCGCACCGCCGGGAGGGTGTCCGTTGAACCGGGGTCTCGTCCTGCACGACTGGGTGGTGGCGGCCATCGCCCTGGCGGCGGGCCTGGCGGCCGGGCTGCTGCTGCGCGTGCTGCTGAAATGGCTGGGCAAGCACGCCCGCAGAACGCGCTGGAGCGGCGACGACATCATCGTCGACGCGCTGCGCACCATCGCCCCCTGGGCGGCCGCCATCTCGGGGCTGGCGGTGTCCGCCTCGGCGCTGCCGCTGACCACCCGGGTCGCGGGCATCGTCAACCACTCGCTGACCGCCCTGTTCGTCCTGATCGTCACCGCCACCGCGGCCCGGGTGATCGCGGGGCTCGTCCAGTCCCTGGCGCAGTCGAGGACAGGGGTGGCCGGCTCGGCCACCATCTTCGTCAACATCACGCGCGTCGTGGTCGTGGCGATGGGCGTCCTGGTCGCCCTGGAAACGGTCGGCATCTCCATAGCCCCGCTGCTCACCGCTCTCGGGGTCGGCGGCCTCGCCGTCGCCCTGGCCCTCCAGGACACGCTCGCCAACCTCTTCGCGGGGGTGCACATCCTCGCCTCGAAGACGGTGCAGCCCGGCGACTACATCCGGCTCAGCAGCGGCGAGGAGGGCTATGTCGTCGACATCAACTGGCGCAACACGGTGGTGCGCAACCTGTCGAACAACCTCGTGATCATCCCCAACGGCCGGCTCGCCCGTACCAACATGACCAACTATGCCCGTCCGGAGCAGGAGTTGACGGTCCTTGTACAGGTGGGGGTCGGCTACGACAGCGACCTGGAGCACGTCGAGCGGGTCACCCTGGACGTCGTCGACAGCGTGATGACGGACATCACGGGCGCGCTGCCCGGCCATGAGGCCGCGGTCCGCTTCCACACGTTCGCGGACTCCCGGATCAACTTCACGGTGATCCTGGGGGTGGGCGAGTTCAGCGACCAGTACCGGATCAAGCACGAGTTCATCAAGCGCCTGCACCGGCGCTACCGCGCGGAAGGCATCTCGATTCCGGCCCCCGCCCGGACGGTCTCCCTCCAGCAGGACCCGGCGGGGCCGCCCGCGCCGACGGCCGCGTTCCCGCACCAGCGCGAGGCGGCGCCGTCGGCCCTCGCCGGTCTGCCGGAGCCCTCGGGACCGCAGCCCTGAGAGCGGTCGTTTACGCAGGTCAGGGGCGTTGTCAGTGGGCGGTGGTAGCGTCGTTTTCATGACGCCCGAAGAGCTCGCCAACCTCACGCACCTGCGCCGGGCGCGCGATCTCATCGACCGTGAGTACGCCAAGCCCCTGGACGTTCCGACGATGGCCCGGCACGCGCTCATGTCGCCCGCGCACTTCTCCCGGCAGTTCCGGGCGGCCTACGGCGAGACCCCGTACAGCTATCTCATGACCCGCCGGATCGAGCGGGCGATGGCGTTGCTGCGCGGGGGCATGAGCGTGACCGACGCGTGCATGACGGTCGGATGTACGTCTCTGGGCTCGTTCAGCTCCCGGTTCACCGAGGTCGTGGGCGAGACCCCGAGCTCCTACCGGGGCCGGGCCCACGAGGCGGTGTCGGCGATGCCCGCCTGCGTGGCCAAGGTGCACACGCGCCCGACGCGTACGCCCCCGGGCACGACGAGCGCCATGACCGCGCGGCGCACGGCGACCCCGCCGGCATCACACAGCGCACCCGGCACGCCGGCCACCCCGGCCCCAGCCACCCCGGTCGCCCCCGTCGCCCCCGTCGCCCCCGCCGCCCCGAGCAGGATCGGAGAAGCGGGCGACAACGCCGCCGCCTAACGTGGACGACATGACGATCGCACTGCAGTACTGCCACATCACCGTGAACGACCCCGACGAGTCGCTCGGCTTCTACCGCGACGCGCTGGGCCTCGACGTTCGCAAGGACGTCTCCTCGGGCGGCCAGCGCTGGGTGACCCTCGGCAGCACGACCCAGCCGGGCCTGGAAATCGTCCTCTCGCAGCCGCACGCGGGCCGTTCGCAGGCCGACGGCGACACGATGCAGGAGCTGCTCACCAAGGGCGTCCTGCCGATGTTCGTCTTCCGCACGGACGACCTCGACGCGACGTTCGAGAAGGTACGGGCCTCGGGTGCCGAGGTGCTGCAGGAGCCCATCGACCAGCCCTGGGGCCCGCGCGACTGCGCCTTCCGCGACCCCTCCGGCAATCTGATCCGCATCCAGCAGGAGGTCAAGGAGCAGACCGGCGAATACGCCTGACCCCTGGGGCCGCCCGGCCGCCGCGTGAGAGACTGCGCGACACCCGCATGTCATGGACAGGACACCTGCGGGCCATCTCGCACCGCGCACCCACGCGGCGCACCAGGAGAAGGGCGACGACGCCATGTTCACCACCCCCCACAAGGGATTGGGCCGGGCGGGCCTCATGCTGGGCGCGGCCCTGGCATCGACCGTGCTGTGTGCCACGGCCAGTGCCGCGGCGCCCCCGACGACCGGCGGCGCCGCGAGTGAGGGCGCCGCTCCCACGCGTGCCCAACACCCCTGCCCCGTCGTGTACTTCGACCTCGGCGAGACCCTGGTGCACACCGCCGAGGACGGCAGCACCTCCTATCTGCCCGGCGCGGCCGCCTATCTGCGGGCCCTGCGCGCGCGGCACATCGAGGTCGGCCTCATCACGAACGTTCCCCCTTCCTGGGGCGCGACCGACGCCGAGCGCGCCGCCCGGCTGAAGCAGGAGGTCGACGCCACCTGGCGGGACTCCACGCCCTTCGCCTGGCGGGACTTCGGCGACCGGATCCTCACCCCGCGCACCGACGCGGAACGCAAGCCGGCGCCTGCCCTGTGGCAGCGCGCCAAGGCCGGGTCGGGGCGCTGCGTGCTCGTCTACCAGGCGGAGACGGCCGAGGAGGTCGGTGCCGCGGCCGCGCAGGGCTTCGTCCCCTACCAGGTCGGCCGGGCCCACCGGCCTGAGTTCCTGCCGGTGGGCCTGGTCGAACTCCTCGGCCGCCGGTCCCGCTGAGCGTCGCCCGCGCGTTCCGAGCCCGCTGAGGCACCGACGTCCTGCCTCAGCGGGAGCGTGCCCCCGCCGCGTCCAGGGGCCGGGCCGCGGGGCGCCCGCCTCCGGCCCGGTCCCGCTTCACCACCCCGCTGCGCAGGAGCAGTTGGAAGGCTCCGAGCAGTGCGGCGGTGGCGAGCGCGCTGTGCCAGAGCAGCTCGTCCAGACGCCCGGCGGAGAGATAGGCGCCCGCGGCGACCGCGGCCAGGGCGCACACCGCGCGGTCCACGATGCTCTCCACCGACAGGAGCGTGGCGCGCGGGGCGTGCGCGGGCATCGCGTCGTTCACCAGCTTGCGCTGCACCGGATACGCGAACCCGGTCGCGACGGCGAACAGGCAGAGCAGCGCGATCACGGTCCACGCACCGCCCAACGTCATGGCCGCCAGGGTGCCGGCGAGCGCGACGCTGAGGATCGACACCCAGGCGACCGGCGGGAGCCGTCGGCCCAGCCACTGGGGGCGGGCCGAACCGACCGCCTCGGCCACCGTCATCGCCGCGAGGACGCCTCCGCTGGACGCCTCGCCGATGCCGTGATCGAGCAGGATCGGCTGGAACAGGTTGACCTGGCAGATCCGGGACAGCGTGAAGATCGCCACCCCCTGCACCATCACCAGGGCCAGCCACGGCGAGGCGGCGACACAGCGCAACGCGGCACCGGCGTCCCGGAGGAACGCGCCGCCCCGGCGCCCCCCGTTCGCGTCCACCGCACGGTGGTCCGGCCCGGCGATCCGGGGCAGCGCGACGGCACAGACGAGGGAGCCGGCGGCGCTGGCCGCGCTGAGGACGTAGGGCGCCGCGTGGGCGACGGCCATGAGGGGCCCGACCAGCGGCCAGCACACGACCTTCGCCGCGAGTCCGAGCGCCCGCGCGGTGCCCTCCGCCTTCAGATAGTGCTCGCCGCACTTCTCGGCCCGCAGCCCGTCGTAGAGATAGGCGCTCGCCGCGCCCGAGGTGAGCGAGCGGCCCACCGCGATGGCGAGGAAGTGCACGAGGAAGCCCGTGTACGAGGCGCTGAACACCGGCGCCAGGTTCGCCGCCGTCATCACCACCGCCCCGGCGCGCAGGCAGTTGCGGGCGCCGATGCGGTCGGCGATCAGCCCGGTCGGGATCTCGAACAGGCAGAAGGCCACGTAGTAGATGCTCTGGATGCCGAAGATCTGGCCGTCCGAAAGACCGGCCTGCCGCTGGTACGCGTAGAAGACCGGCATCCACCACAGCAGGTTGAAGAGCAGCTGGAAGCCGTAGTTGAGCCGGACGATCCGGCGGGCGGTGCCGGTGAGGCCGGCGCCCGCCGCGCTGCCGGGCCGCCTCCCGGCGAGGAGCGCCCTCA
This sequence comes from Streptomyces xanthochromogenes, assembly GCF_014650455.1. GTDB lineage: Bacteria > Actinomycetota > Actinomycetes > Streptomycetales > Streptomycetaceae > Streptomyces > Streptomyces xanthochromogenes. Next base: position 335,540 of record NZ_BMUZ01000011.1, read on the forward strand.
CAGCGCGTACGGGCGGATCTGGACGAGGCGGAAGTCGCCCCGGTCCGTCATCAGCCACTCGATGTCCAGCGGCCGGTCCACGTCGTCCGCGCTGAAGTGGGACTGCAGCAGCCGCCCGGTCAGGGACAGGCCGGCGAGCCGCGCGCGGGTCGCGGCCGGCAGCCCGTCGCCCCAGGAGCCCAGGGCCACCGTGCGGCCGCCGCCCTCCACCGTGTTGTACAGGTACTGCTGCGGCAGGACCGAGCCGTCGACGACCTGCTCCGGGGAGCCGGGGGAACAGTTGAGGTACACGTTGCGGAAGTCCTCGCGGCGGGTCGGGTCGCAGGTCACCAGGACGCCCCCGAGCGAGGCGGGCACGTACTCCTGGACGATCACGCCCATGTAGGTGTCGTCGAGCGAGATCCCCACCTGGTGGCGCAGCCGCACACTGCGCGGCGACACGAGGGAGGCCCATACCTGGCGTACCGCGTCCAGGAGTTCGTCGGTTCCGTGGACGGCGGTGACGGAGTCGTAGACGCCGGCCGCCGAGAAGCCCGGCAGGTCCTCCGCGTTGGACGAGGAGCGCACCACCAGGCGTCCGCGCGCGGCCTCCGGGACGGGAAAGGCCCCCAGGATCTGCCGGGTGACGGACTCGGGTACGGGGGTGTGCCGGATGAGCTGCTGGAGTTGCAGACAGAGGGAGTCCAGCACTTCGGTGGCGTCGAGTTCGAGGGCCATCTTCAGTTTGCCGATGCCCTGCTGGAGTGCGGGCGACGAGGCGAGGAAGTGCTGCTGGAGCGCGAAGGGAAGGGCCACGCCCTCCGGAGCGCCGACCGTGGTGGCCACGAACTCGGCAGCCTTCGCACGGAGTTGGGGCAGCGAGGGGGCGTCCATGCCCAGCCGGGCGGCCAGATGGCCGTAGAGGTCCTCGCGGGGCGGACGCGGTCGTCCGTAGAAGGCGGTGAGATCGGCCGTCCGGCTGTCGAGGACGTGGTGCAGCTCGCCGAGGTTGGCCGCCTTGGTCCCGTACCGGTCGCGGTCGGCACTGCGCAGCCGGTGCAGGGACAGGACGGGGGCGTCTTCGAGCAGGGGCGGCTCCAGGCGTATGCGCTGCTGGTGCCAGGCCGGGGCCCGCAGTTCCGGTTCCCGCTCCAGGCGCTCCACGGTGATCTCGTCCTCCGAGACCCGGTAGCGGACCCAGGCGCCGTCCGGTCCTTCGGTCCCGACGAGCTGATCGAGGTCCAGCACGATCGCGTTGGGTATGCCCCAGCCGGAGGCCAGGACGTTGGTGTGCGAAAGCGGTGTGATCGGGGCCGTGTTGAGGAATCCGGCCACCCGGGGAACGTCGTCCGGCAGGCACGGCATGGCCACGATGTCCGCCCAGCCGAGCCCGGCCTCCGCGGCCGCGTACTCCTCGTGCGTACGGAAGTACCGCAGCCGTCCGGTGGCCTCGCCGGGATTCAGGGGGGTGCGGGTCCTGCTGCCGAAGAGCTCGTGGCTCAGGATGCGCGGCACCCGCTGTTCGCTGATCGCCGCCAGCTCCTCCTCCTGCCCGTGGTTGGCGGGCTTGAGCAGGACCGGCAGCCTCCCGTCGACCCGGGCCGTGACGAACTCGTAGAAGAAGGACAGGAGTTGGCCGTTCATCGTGTCGGCCTCGGTCGTCTCCAGGACGAGGAAGGTGCGTTCGCGGCCGTCCGCGTCCTCGTCGGTGTGCAGGGACAGCACACCGAGCAGGAAGCGGCGTTCGGGGTCCATGTAGACGGAGGCGTTGAACGCGTCGAGCCGCGCGTCCAGTTCGGCGAGTTCCATGCCGAGGACGCGGGTGGCGATGTAGTTGACGTGGAAGGGGTGGGCTGCCGTGTCGAGCAGGTGCCAGACGTTCTCGGCGCGGTCGACGACGACCTTCAGGTAGGGGTGGCCGGCCAGGACGCCGGAGAGCGTGCGGAAGAGCGGCAGGGAGAGATTCTCGCCGATGACCGTACGGTCCGTGGCCGGGCCGGGCGCGTCGGTGAACAGCGCGGCGGTCATATGGAGACCTCCTCGCGGTGCGCGGCGGGCAGCACCCGCGGCAGGGCGTCCACCAGCGTCTCGAAGTCGCGCAGCACCGTGCGCGGGTCGGTGGCCGAGAGCAGGCACAGGGCCGCCATCGTGTTGGCACCGGCGGCCGGGTCGTAGACCGGCACGAGGTCGCCGTCGGCGAGCGAGCTCTCCGCGACGACGGACAGCTCGCTGCCCCGGCTGAGCGGCACGCGCTCCGCGACGGCCGGGAAGTTCCAGACCCTGCGGTCCTGCCAGGCCTCGCCCCGGCCGTCGACGGCGAGGACGACGAGGGAGCCCGCCGCGCCCCGTGCCCGGGCCGGGGTGAGGGCCTGCTCGGGCCACTCGACCGGGCGCCCGAGGAGCTGGTCGACGAGCATGCCGACGAGGTCGAGCCCGAAGACCTCCTCGATCTGCGGCACCGTCATCGCGCCGCCGAACCGGGCAGCCGTCTCGATCAGCCACATGGCGCCGTCCGCGCCGAGCTTGATCTCGGTGTGCGTCCCGCAGTCGCGCAGGCCGAGGGCGTCGACGGCCTGCCGGGCGAGGGCCACGATCCGGTCCTGGGCATCGGGCGAGAGCAGCGCGGGGGTGATGCCCGCACGCTCGGTGAACGGCTCGACCGTGGGCATCCGGCCACTGAGGCAGACCGGGTGGAAGGTGCCGTCCGCCACCACGCCCTCGACGCTGACGTAGTCGCCCCAGCCGGGCTCGTCGAACCAGTCCGCGACGGCTCCGGTGACGATCTGCTCCACGACGAAGTCGGCGTCGGCTTCGGCCACATGAAGCTCGGCATAGCCCAACTGTGCCGATTCGGCCATGACATGGCGCGAACGGTGCCAGGCGTCGGACACCTCGTGCGGTGCGCGGATGGTCTGGTGCGCGGTGGAACCGGCGCTCCAGGCCGCCTTGAGGAGCATCGGATAGGGCAGCGCGCGGGCCGCCTCGTGCAGGTCCTCCTCCGTGGCGACGGCGCGGAACTCCGGCTGCGGCAGGCCGTGTCGCTGCCAGGTGCGCCGCATCAGACGCTTGTCGCGGGCGAGCGCGGCTGCGCCGCCGGCCCCCGCCAGGCCGAGCGCCTCACACGCCTCGGCGACCGCCACGACCGCGTACTCGGAGAAGGTGAGCACCGCGTCCGCCCCCACGGACTCGGCCCGCGACACGATCAGTGACACCAGGTCCGAGCGCTGCGTGTCGGCGGGCGTCACGACCGAGGCACACAGTCTCCGGGCGGCACCCGCCACGGAGGGAGGAAGAGCGCTGAGCGCCAGCAGGTGTACTTCCGCCCTCGCGGCCGTCCGGGACAGGACGTGACCGAGCGGCGGACCACCCTTGGCATGCACCAACAGCACCTTGCTCACTGAAGTTCGTCTCCATTCGTCCGTGTGGTACGTGCCCCGTACATGTCGTACGCGTCGCACGTGCCGGATGGGTGCCGTACGTGTCGCCGTACGGACCGGTGATGCGCGTCGGGCGTGGGGGAAGCCCGGTGTATGTGTCGGGGCGTGTTCACCCGCACACTCAAGGGGACCACCCGACAGACGCCCGCGGCACCGCTGGGGACGTCTGCCGTTCAGGCAAATGCCTGAGTCGCAGGCCGTGTTGGGGTACCGGCAGAGTTCCGCGGCCTCTCGGACGGCCTCCACTTCGGCCGAGAACCGAGCATGCGCGGGATCGGCACGGGATACCCATCGCATGTGACTGTGCGTCAGCCGGTTGCATACGGACGGAGACCGCTGTGGACGATTCCAGCCTCAAGGCACTGCTCGCCGATGCCCAGGGCGCCGGGGCGAAAGCCCCTGCCCACCCCGTGCCCACCCGCACGGCCTCCGAAGTCCCCCAGCGCTACGACGCGTTCGCGGGGCTCGCCGACCTCGCCCCGGCCGCAGCCTTCCTCCGGGACAGTGAGGGGCGATACCTGTGGGCCAACCACGCCTACGCGCACCTCTACGGCACCGTGCCGGAGGAGCTCGTCGGCAAGTACATCGAGGACTTCGACGCACCCGCCGAGGCGGAGCAGTTCCGCGCCCTGGACCAGGAGATACTCGGCCGCGGGACTCCGGTGCGCCACACCCTCGACTACCGGCGCCCGGACGGCAGTCCGGGCCAGGCGGTGGGCCACCGGTTCCCGGTGCGGGAGAACGGGCGGACCTGTGTCGCCGGGATCTACGTCGACGTCACGGACCAACTGCGCACCCGGGTCCAGTGGCAGGAGGCCGAGGACAACCTGCAGGCGTTACGGGACCACAGCGGGCTGCCCTGCGCACTCCTGTCGGCGAACGGGCGCGTGGTCGAGGCGAGCGCGGCGGCGGCGGAGGTCTTCCAGCTCAGCCTGCCCGAGCTCGTGGGCCGCCGCGCCCACACCCTGCTCGCCCCCGACCCCGGCCTCGACCGGCTGCACCGCAGGTGGAACGGTTTGATAGCGCGCCGCACCAGACGCGTGGAGACGTCCGCGGTGCTCGTCGACGCGGAGGGGCGCCAGCGTCGCGCACAGCTCCACCTGACGACGGTCGGCCGTTCCACCGCTCGGGCCCGGCACGTATGGGCCGTCGTCACCCACCAGAGCCTCGCGCACGAGACCCACCCCTCCCTCACCGCGGCGCAGATCCGCATCCTCTCCCTCCTCGCGGCGGGCAGCAGCAACGGTGACATCGCCGCCTCCCTGAAGCTGTCCCGTCAGACGGTCGACTACCACCTGAGCCGCCTGCGCGACCTGCTGGGCGCCGCGACCCGTCCCGCCCTCGTGGCCCGCGCCTACGTCCTCGGCATCCTCTCCCCGGAGGCCTGGCCCCCGCGGTCGGCCACGGCCACGCATCCGCTCAGTACGGCGTGAGGGGTGGGTCGAGACCGGCGTGGAGGTGTCGGGCACCGGCGGCTGTCGCGCCGCCAGCGTCGAGCGCGTCCGCGCGGGCCGGGGCGACCCGTGACGACCCGTGCCGCACCCATCGACGAAGCGGCGCGGGCGCTCCGTCGGCACAGCACGCGCGACGTACTGACAGGCGTACTGAAAGGGGCCGGGCGAGGGCTGGAGCCCCGGCCCGGCTCGGCCCTACGCCGTGACGCGCGGTGGCAGCCGCCGGGTGATCCGGTCGAACAGATCCGTCAGCGGCTCGGCCACGTCCTGGCCGAACTCCGTGAGTCCGTACGTGACTTGGGGCGGTGTCGTCGGTTCGACCTCGCGCCACACCAGGCCGTCAAGCACCAGCGCGCGCAGGGTCTGGGAGAGCATCTTCTCGCTGACGCCCTGAATGCTCTCGCGCAGTTCGTAGAACCGAAGGGCGTTGCTCCGCAGGGAGATCAGCACCCAGATGCCCCATCGGCTGGTCACATGGTCCACCATGTCGCGCGCCGGGCAGTCGGTGTGAAACACCTCATACCGCGGGCCCGGCACGACCGGCTTCAGCTGCGCGCCTTCATCCATGTCCGGAGCTTACCTCCGGGTACGTTCTTACGAAAAGTAAGCCTGCCTCCTAGCGTCGAGCGCCTTGGTACTCAACGCATGGGGAGCTGAACATGATCGTGGTGACCGGAGCCACCGGAAACATCGGCCGGCCCTTGACGCAGGCACTCGCCGAGGCGGGGCAAGAAGTGACGGCGGTGTCGCGGCGCGCGGCCGAGGTACCGGACGGAGTCCGGCACTTCACCGCCGACCTGACCCAACCGGCTTCTCTCATACCCGCGTTGGAGGGGGCGAAGGCCCTGTTCCTCCTGCTGTCCGGCGACCTGCACGCCCCCGACGCGAGGCCGGCCGACCTCATCGAACTGGCCGCGGCCCACGGGGTCCGCCGGGTCGTCCTGCTGTCCTCGCAAGGCGTCTCGACCCGGCCGCACGGGCCGTCCCGGATCGCGATGCGCGCGCTGGAGGACTCCCTGCGGGCGTCCGGTCTCGACTGGGCCGTCGTGCGGCCGGGCGGCTTCGCCTCGAACGCCTTCGCCTGGGCGGAGTCCGTCCGCACCCGGGGGACGGTCGCCGCGCCCTTCGGTGACGTCGGTGTTCCCGTCGTCGACCCGGCGGACATCGCCGAAGTCTCGGCGGCCTGCCTCCTCGGGGACCGGCACACCGGCGGGATCTTCGAGCTGACCGGTCCGGAGGTGATCACGCCACGCCAGCAGGCCGAGGCCATCGCCGCCGCGCTCGGCTCACCGATACGGTTCCACGAGCTCACCCGCGCCGAGGCCAAGGCCGCGATGACCCGGTTCGTGCCGGCCGAACTGGCCGACGACACCCTGGACATCATCTCCGACCCGCTCCCCGCCGAACTGCGGATCAGTCCGGACGTGGAACGCGTCCTCGGCCGTGCCCCGCGCTCCTTCGGCGACTGGGTGGGCCGGAACATCGCCGCCTTCCGCTGAGCGGCGGCGCACCACGGCCCTCGCACGAGGGCCTTGTCGACACCGCGACCGGCAAGGCCCTTCGCCTCGTCACCGGGCGCCCCACCTATAACCGTGTGCGCCGGCCGACGAGCCGTTGCCCCTCGGGGGTGCCCCGCCGTGTCACGGACTCGGCGGGGTCCGCGCCGCGTCGGACGCCGGCTCCCCCGGAGGCCGGTGCGGGAGCTCCGCGGGGAACGACCGCGCGAAGCGCGGGCCGCAGTAACCCGGCTCGGGCGGTGGCCGCAGCAGGGCCGTCGGCGTCGCGGGGGCCGTGGCGGTGTCGGCCTCGGCCAGCAGACGAGCCACCGACTCCCGCACCGTCGAGGTGACGAACGCGTAGACGTGCTCGGGGTCCGCGGTACGGAACGCCGCGGGCGCGCCGCGGCCCAATCGCGTACGGGCAGGCAGCCGGGTATCTCGGCGGCACCGGGAGCGCTGTCGTGGACCAGCACCGTGGCCCCGGCCGCGGCCAGTTCCGCGGCCGGCACCGCGCCCACCCTGCCGGCGCCGTGCACCAGGACCCGCAGTCCCGCGACCGGCCCGCCGCTCCACGCCTCCAGGGCGCCCAACACACCGAAGGCGGTGGAGACATGGGGCTCGACGGGCTGCCGACGGCGTTCAGCACGTACGGGGTGAGGCAGGCGAGACGTGCCATGTCGTGGGCCGTCACCCCCATGTCCGCGCCGGTGTAGAGGGTGCCCGCGTACTGGTCGAGTACGGCGGCCGTCCAGGCGAGGAGTTCGTCGTCGACGGCTTTCGCGCCGGTGAGCACCAGCTTGGCCCCGGAGAAGCCGGTGCGGTGCAGTTGGTGTTTGAGGAGCATCTCGGCCGCGAGCCGACGGCTGAGGCGGCAGGGCCCTCCGCCGGCGAACCGTCCGGTGACGAGCCGCAGGCCGCCGTTGGCCGGCAGGGGCTCGTCCCGCGCGCCGCGCGCGAGAGCGACATGGAGCATGGCGCCCGCCGGGCCCCGGAAACGGCTGACCCTGATGTCGGGCGCGGCCGGTGCCCGACCGGCCGTGGCGCACGCGGTGTGCGCCTCGTGGCCGGGGTTCATGACAGCACCGTCGCGCTCTCGTGGCGGGTGCTGTGCCCGTCGAGGGCGAGGTCGGCGCAGATCCGTCCGACGGCGGGCACGAACTCGAACGCCCAGCCGCCCGCCTGCACCACGATCCGTTCCCCGTCGGGGATGCGGCCCGCGAGCGATCCGATCAGGAACTGCCGTGCCGGGTCGGCCGGGAGGGCGGCCAGACAGGTGCTCGCCCCCGTCAACTCCGGTATCAGGAAAGGCAGATGAGCGCTGACCCAGTCGGCGGTGCGTGCCAGGTCCCCGGCATCGGGCGGGTGCGGCGCCAACGGGTCGGGGCCGGTGACCGGAACCTCGGTGTCGGGCGCCGCACGCAGCAGGTGGCCGCCCGTCCAGGGATTGCTGCCGAACCCGTGGAAGGACCGGTTGGCGCCGGACGCCCTGGAGCCCGACGCCCTCGCCTACTGCTGTGCACCCGCGGGCATGCCGGCCGCGGCGCGGGAGGCGTTCCCGGCCGGACGGCTGCACACCGAGCGGTTCCAGCCGGCGGTACGGTCCTTCGGCCCCGACACGGCGTTCGAGGCGGTCTGTGCCCGCTCCGGGCTCACCGTCCCCGTGCCCGCCGACACATCCCTGCTCGACGCCCTGGCCCACGCCGGGCGCCCCGTTCCCTCCGGCTGCCGCGAGGGCGTCCGCGGCAGCTGCGAGGTCTCCGTCTTGGACCGCACGCCCGAGCACCGGGACGACATCGGCGCACCCGAGGGCAGGATGTACGCCTGCGCGTCCCGGGCACGGTCCGCCCGGCTCGTCCTCGACCTCTGACGCGTCCATGGCCGGCGAAGGGCCCGCGCGTGTCGTACGCCGTCCGCGGGACCCGCGCGGACTACGGCAGGTCTTCCGACCACCAGCCCGGCTCCGGCCCGGAACCGGACTCCGCCCGCCTGCGGCGCCGGCCCATCCGCACCGCACCGAAGACCGCCTTGCCCAGCACCGCCAGAACGATCAGGTCGACGATCATCTGCACGCTGGTCAGGGCCCGGGCCGCCTCGCTGGTGGGCACGATGTCGCCGAAGCCGACGGTCACGAACACCGAGATCGTGAAGTACAGGGAGGCCGTCCTGGTCAGCGGCTCCGAGAAGGAGCCCGGGACGTCGTGGGCGAGAAGGAAGTAGGTGGCGGAGAAGAGCACCAGGAAGAGCGGCACGGCGACCGCCAGCGCCTCCATCGCCCGCAGCCACGGATACTGCGCACGGGTGATCGAGCCGAGCTGCCGCACGAGCAGCCACCCGAACACGGCCAGCGCCCCCAGGAACACCGCGACGGTGCCCACGCCGAAGCCCCAGTCGAGCGGCGCCACGTAGTACAGGGCCGTCACCAGGACCGCCGATGCCACGGCACGCAGCACATGGACCGTACGTGACAGACGACTGACTCCGGAACCTGCTCGTTCCATGGGCGCTCCCGCGATACGCGATACCTGTCGATACGTGAAGACGGACCTAGGCACCAGGAGAGTCACCCGGCCCCGATCCCGCCACCCGGGACGCGGCCGGCTTCCTGTCTCGTCACCGCCTGCCGGAGGGAAGGACGCCGGTGTCGGGGGTCATTCCCTGGCGAGGACGATGATGCTGTCGCCCGCGGCGAACCGGTGCGACCGTCTTTTGTCCGGGTTGAGGCGGACCCCGAAGGCGGGCGCGAGCGTCGTCTCCTCGTGCAGGCGGTATCCGATGGCGATCTGGCCCTGTCGGCGGGCGGCTTCGACGACCGTGTAGAAGTCGAGGTCGTGGCCGAGGCGCACATAGCCCTCGGCCGGACGGAGATAGATCTCGCTGCCCTCGGAGCGGAACAGCTCGTCGAACAAGCGGGCCAGGTGGGGGCTCTCGGAGATCTGGGTCATGAGCCGGCTGATCAGTTGGCTGCTGATGATGAAGTCGTGGCTTGCGCTGGTCGGGGCGAGTTCCCGGTTGCGGTCGTCCGCCAGCTCGGTGACCACGGCCAGTTCGTGCCCCGCCACCCGGCCCAGCTCCCGCAGGTGCAACAGCGTGACCAGGGTGCCGTTGTCGGCCTGCTGCCCCTCCAGCGCGTCGTGCCTCAGCAGCACGATGTGGTGGTACCGGCCCAGGTCGAGCCGGCACAGCGTCGCGGGCCGGGCCGGGTCGCCCTCGGTGACCGTGACGCACAGGCGGGTCAGGCCCGCCGCCGTCCGCTCGGCCTGATGGGCGGCCTCGTGCTGACGCGCCACGACGTCCACGGTGGAGCCCTCGACGACATGGTCGTCGAGCCGCTCGATGACGGTTGCCGCCCGGCGGTTCCAGCCGAGCACCAGGAGTCGCACCGGGCTTCTGGTGCTCGGCCGCGGCGGGGTGATGGCGCCGGTGCCGATGTGGCGGGGCGGGGACGCGATGACCGTGTCGTCGTCCTGCGAAATGGCGATGATCCGGTCCCGGTCACCGATGAGGGAACTCCACGGCGGATTGAGGTCGATGCGTCCGCCCTCGCGCAGCAGCCCGACCACCGATGAGGTGGCGAAGGCCATGAGGGCCTCGCCGAACGTCCTGCCCACCAGCTGGGGCTCGGCACTGAAGTAGAACTCGTCGCCCGCATAGCTGAGCAGCTGGTGGTAGACGAACGAGAGGCCCGGCTGGAGGGAGGTCTGCACGATCAGATGGGCCGTGATGCTGTCCATGTCGAGCACGCAGGCGTGCGGGCCCCCGGCGAGGCGGGCCGCGGCGTGGTTCTGGCCGTCCTCCAGGGCGGCCACGACGTGGCGCGGTGCGCCAGTCGGCTGCTGCACCCGACCGAGCGCGAGCAGGGTCTTCACGACGCCCGCGTCCCCGTCCGGTCCACCCGGCGCGAGAATCAGCAGCGAGCGGGCCGTGCCCGGGGAGACGAGGGCGATGTCGGCGGGGTCGGTGGGGCTCCCCGTGCGGCACACCACCTTGGTGGTCCCCCGGTGCGTCACCTTCGTCCGTATCTCGTCCTCCATCTCGACCTTGTCCTTGGGCCCCAGGATCACCACCACCGCACGGCGCTGGTTCGCGTTGGCCGCGACCAGCTCCGCCACGATCGGGAAGACCTGCTCGGACCAGCCGAACAGGACCGTGTGGTTGTCCTCCAGCACGATGGAGCGGCCCTTGCGCAGTTCGGCGAGCCTGCGGTCGACGCCGTTGGTGATCAGACCGATCAGTGTCGAGGTGAACAGCAGCGCCATGAGCGCGAGCAGGACGGAGAACAGCACATAGAGGGGAGGGCCCAGGTCGCCGCCCAGCCGGAAGGCGCCTCCGACGTGCTGCCAGATCTCGGCCAGCCGGTCGCCGAGTGTCAGCGGCGCCTTCTTGTCCGCCCACACCAGCAGTACGGACACCGGGACCACGAGGGCGAAGCAGGCCGCGGTCATCCAGCCGATCAACGTCGCCATGCCACGCGACATCATGGTGTCGAACCGGTAGCGAAGACGCCTGCGCACGGTCGGCCGGTCACTCTGTCTACCCACGCGTCACCTCAACTCGGCCTCGGCGGCCGCCTTGACAGGGGCAATGGCCTCTCCCCGGGGAGTCCAGTCCTCTCGGCGCGATTGCTGTCCCGCGTCCAGGAGAACTAAGCACGGCACGCGTCAGATCAACCCGATCGAGTACATGCGCAAGCCTGCGCGGCCGGAGCCGGCCGGGCCGCGACGAGGGGGCGCCGCGGCCGACGTCCGCTCAAGCAACGCCGCGGCCAAGGCAGTTGAGACGTTGCGGCCACGGGCATCGAGGGCCGCAGGCAATGGACGTGCGCGGGGGTCGGCGTTCCGGACGACACTGCCCGCAGCCACCGCCGGGCCGGGGCCGCTGCGCGCGCGTGGCCCGCGGCGGCGCACGGGGAGGGCGCCCGGGGCGGGACCCGTTCCCCGTTCGGGTCCCGCCCGGGGCGCCTTCGTATGGTTCCCGTCGCCCGCGACCACCGGTAGCTTTCATCACGCACACGCAAAAGCCCTGAACGGGACGTCAAGTGCACACCAGGGGGCCGACCTTGATACGGATTCATCTCGGGTCCGAGGGACTGGGCAACGTCAGCGTCTGTGCCCACCCGGATTTCGACGCCGAGTTGACGGCGGCCGGGCGGGCACGCGCAGAACGCGGACTGCCCCAGGACCCGCTGGCACAGCTCTACACACGCAGCATGTCGCCGGATCTGGCCGAGGGCCTGGACCTCCCGTACTTCTCGCACCTGTTCGCCCACCGCGGCCCCACGCCCTTCACCAGGGCCCTGGCCGAGGGCGAGGACCGTGCCCTCGGCGTGCTGGACGGCGCTGTCGCCCGTTTACGCAGCACGGCCGTGGACCCGTACCGCTCCGGCATCCGGTCCGCGGTCGCGGTGCGGGCCGCAGGACTGTCCCAGATCTACGTCGCGGGCGGCGCCTCGGCGATGCTCCGGCGGCTCGGGCACGGGATCGCGTTCCGCCGCGGCGTTCTGGAACTGCCGACCGCCTTCGACGCGGACCTCGAACTCGACCGGGGCTCCCTGCACATCCAGGCCGTGGCGCTCAACCAGGGCGTCACCCTGGCCGAGCCGGCCGAGGACCACTTCACCGTCCGCATCCCGGCGGGCACGGCCCCACGTGTCGATCCGGGCCAACGGGACGCCCTGCGCGCGCTGTTGGGCTCGGGCCGGGCGGAGGCACTGGAGAACATCGTCGTCTCCGGCGGCGTCACGGGACGCCAACTGGCCTCCCTGCTGGGCGTATCGAACTCCGCCGCCAGCCGCCATGCCGCGGTGCTGCGCCGCGCCGGCCTGATCCGGACCCTGCGCACGGGACAGACCGTCCTGCACGTGGCGACACCCCTGGGCTACCACCTGACAGAGCCGGGAGAGCCGATCGGCCCCTGAGGGCCCGCCCCCGAGGGTCCGCCCCATTCCGGCGCGCCGCCAGGGGGCATCGGTCGGAACGGTCAAGTCGATCCGGCCGCACCGCACATGACCACACTCAGGAGACAGAAGCGGGCGGGCCGGCGCAGGAGGCGGCCGGGGTTAAGGTGCCCTCCATGCACGTCGAACGCATGCGCCAATCCGAGCAAGCCCCCGCGCCGTCCGACGAGGGTGGCACGGCAGCCGGACCCGCTTCCCACGGCGACCTGCCCTCCTCCGACCGGGCAGCCCGCCGGGCCGTCACCCTCTTCCCCCTCCTGGTGGTCGCGGCCGGTGCGGCAGGCCTGTTCTGGCCCACCCACTTCACCGGCTGGGCGCCCGCCGTCCCCTGGCTGCTCGGCCTGGTGATGTTCTTCATGGGGCTGACCCTGGCACCCCCCGACTTCGCCGCGATCGCCAAGCGGCCGTGGGCCGTTGGACTCGGCCTCGTCGCCCATTACGTCATCATGCCCGGCCTCGGCTGGCTGATCGCCACGGTGCTCGACCTGCCGCCGCAGCTCGCGGCCGGGGTGATCCTCGTGGGCTGCGCCCCGAGCGGGACGGCGTCCAACGTCGTGACCTACCTGGCGCGCGGCGACGTCGCCCTGTCCGTGTCGGTTGCCACCGTCTCCACCGTCCTCGCCCCGCTGGTGACCCCGCCGCTCGTGCTGCTCCTGGCCGGGGAGTTCCTCGACGTGGACGCGGGCTCCATGGTGGTCGACATCCTCAAGACGGTGCTGGCGCCGGTGCTCGGCGGGCTGCTGGTGCGGCTGGCCGTCGGCCGCTACACGGACCGGGCGCTGCGCCTGCTCCCCTGGCTCTCCGCCCTCACCATCAGCGTGATCGTGCTGGTGGTCGTCTCCGCCAGCGCCGCACGGATCAAGGACGCCGCCGCGCTGGTCCTCCTCGCGGTCGTCCTGCACAACGGCCTTGGTCTGGCGCTGGGTTACGCCACCGGGAAGCTGGCCCGCATGGGCGCGCCCGCGAGCCGGGCGATGGCCTTCGAGGTGGGCATGCAGAACTCGGGCCTCGCGGCCTCCCTGGCCACCGCCCACTTCAGCCCCGCGGCCGCCCTGCCCGCGGCGGTCTTCTCCGTCTGGCACAACGTCTCGGGCGCGATCGCCGCGGCGTGGATGTCGCGTGCCGCACGCCGCCGTGAACAGCGGCCGCCGCCCCGCGGCTGAGGGTCAACCTCCCGGAGCGGCGCGGCGGCACGGGCGGGCGGCGCGAGGCCGAGACCGCGGAAGACGCCTCCGGAGCCGAGGTCAGGGAGCGCGGCGCGCTTCGCTCCCCTCGCCGTCGGGAATCACCAACTGGGGTACGGCGGCGAGCAGTTGCTCGGTGTACGGATGCTTCGGGGCACGCCAGACCGACTCCACCGGGCCGGTCTCCACGGCCTTGCCGTCCCGCAGGACGAGGACGGTGTCGCACAGGTAGCGGATGACACCGAGATCGTGCGAGATGACGCACAGGGCCGTGTCGCGCTCGGCCGTGGCGGTGCGCAGCAGGTCGAGGACCTGGGCACGGACCGAGACGTCCAGCGCGCTGACGGGCTCGTCGGCGAGGAGCACGGCCGGCTCGGGCGCCAGCGCCCGGGCGATGGCGATGCGCTGGCGCTGCCCGCCGGAGAACTGGTGCGGGTAGCGTCCGGCGGCCTCTTCGGGCAGCCCGACGGCCGCAAGCAGTTCGAGGACCCTCTCGCGCGCGGCCGGTGAGCCTCGGTGGGGAAGGGGCTCGGCGACGATGTCGCGTACCCGCTGCCGGGGGTCGAGCGAGCCCATGGGGTCCTGGAAGACCATTTGCAGGCCGCCGGCGCCCCGGCCAGGACCGCCGGGTCGGCCCGGTCCGAGTACCCGGCCGCCGCTGGGCCGGTCGAGGCCGGCGAGCAGCCGCAGCAGCGTCGACTTGCCCGCGCCGGACTCACCGACCACACCGACCCGCTGACCGGCGTACAGGTCGAGGTCGATGGAGTCGAGGACGCTGACGGTGGGTCGCCTGCCCAAGCGGCGCACGCGCCGGCCCGGGTAGCGCCGGGTGAGCCCACGCGCCGACAGCACCGGCTCGCCGTCCGCCGGCCGCTCCCAGGAGGCCTGCGCCTGCGGAGCCGACGGCTGCCGCACCCCGGGCAAGGCGCCGGGCACCTCGTGGTGCCAGCAGGCGACCGCGCCCTCGGCGCCGCCCAGCAGGGGCGGCAGTTCGGCGCACTTGTCGTCGGCCAGGGCGCAGCGGTTGCTGAAGCCGCAGCCGGCCTGCAGGTCCCCCGGCGCGGGCACGATGCCGGGGATCGCCCGGGGGCGGGTGCCCGGGGTGAGGTCGCTGGTGGCGAGCAACGCCCGGGTGTACGGGTGCCGGGGGGCGGACAGCACCCGGTGGACGGGCCCGCTCTCCACGATCCGGCCGCCGTACATGACCAGCACGCGGTGGCACACCGAGGAGACCAGGGCCAGGTCGTGGCTGATGAACAGCACGGCGGTGCCCCGCTGTTCGGAGTCGCCGACGATCAGGTCGGTGATCTCCTTCTGCACCGTCACGTCGAGCGCGGTGGTCGGCTCGTCGCAGATCAACAGGTCGGGGTCGTTGGCGAGCGCGATGGCGAGGACGCCGCGCTGGCGCTGGCCGCCGGAGAGCTGGTGCGGGTAGGCACGTGCGGCGCGGTGCGGGTCGGGCAGCTTCAGGCGTTCGAGGAGTTCCGCGGCCGCCTCGTGCCCGGCGCGACGGGTGGGCCGGGTGCCGTGCAGCCGGATGCCCTCGGTGATTTGCGTACCGAGGCGGTAGACCGGGTTGAGCGCGCTCATGGGCTCCTGGAAGACCATGCCGACGCGCTTGCCGCGGATCGCCGACAGGGCGCGGTCGCTCGCGCTGACGAGGTCGAGTTCCTCGCCGGCGAGGCGCACGCTGCCGCCGGCCCGCAGCCCGTCGTCGAGCAGCCCCAGGGCGGCCAGCGCGGTGAGGGACTTGCCGGAGCCGGACTCGCCGATGATGCCTACCCGCTCGCCGCGCCCCACGGTGAAGCCGACCCCGCGCACCAGCCGCGTCGCCTGTGAGTCGACGGTCAGATCCGTCACTTCGAGCAGCGGCGGGCCGGCGTTCATCGCACTCCTTCGAGCGTGGGGTCGACCCGGTCGCGCAGGCCGTCGCCGAGGAGGTTGAGCCCCAGTACGGCGGCGGCGGTGGCCAGTCCGGGCCACAGACAGAGTTCGGGCGTGGAGAAGAGCAGGTCCTGGGACTCCTGGAGCATGCGCCCCCAGGAGGGGGTCGGCGGGACGGTGCCGAGACCCAGGTAGGACAGCGCGGCTTCGGCGAGCACGGCGGTGGCGAAGGACACGGAGGCCTGGACGATGACGACGTCGAGGATGTTCGGCACGACGTGCCGGACCGCGATGGCCGTGCGGCTTCGCCCCGCCAGGCGTGCCGCGTCGATGTACTCGCCGGCCATGACGCGCAGTGTTGCGGCCCGGCTCACCCGGGCGAAGCCGGGGGCCGAGGCGATGCCGATCGCCACCATCGCGGTGAGGGTGCCCGTGCCGTAGACCGCGGCCAGCAGGATGGCGAGCAGCAGCGCGGGGAAGGCCAGCAGGAAGTCGCTGACGCGCATGACGACGTTGTCGAGCCAGCCGCCGGACATGCCGGAGACCACACCCATGGGGACGCCGGCCAGCAGGGCGATGCCGACGGCGACGACGCCCGCGAACACGGTGATGCGGGCGCCCTCCATCAGACGGCTGAGCACGTCCCGGCCGAACTGATCGGTGCCCAGCGGGTGGCCGGCGTCGGGCGGGGCGAGCTGTCGGGACGCGTCGATGTGGCTCGCGTCGTGCGGGGTCCACACCAGGGACAGCAGGGCAGTGACCAGCAGCAGCAGGACGAGCGCGCCGCCGATCGTCAGGGACATCCGGGACTTCATCAGCGGCTCCGCAGGCGGGGGTCGACGACGCGGTACAGCACGTCCGTCAGGAGGTTCACCACGAGGACGGCGACCACGAGGACGGTCACGACGCCCTGGATGAGCAGGAGGTCCCGGTCGGCCACCGCACGCAGGAGCAGATCGCCCAGGCCGGGGATCACGAAGACCCGTTCGACGACGATCGCTCCGACCAGAAGGGCGCTCAGCTGCAGTCCCAGGACGGTGAGCACGGGCACGGCGGCGTTGGGCAGGCCGTGCCGGCACAGCGCGGCCCAGCGGCGGGCCCCCTTGGCGCGCGCCGTACGCATGTAGTCCTGGCGCTGCACGGAGAGTACGGCGGAGCGGACGTAGCGCGAGAGGGCCGCGCCCTGGACCAGGCCCAGGGACAGGCAGGGCAGCACGAGGTGTCTGGCCCACTCCCCCGGGTCCTCGGCGAGCGGGACGTAGCCGCCCGCGGGCAGGGCACCGGCGCGCACCGCGAAGACGTACACGAGCAGGAGGCCGGCGAGGAACGCGGGTACGGCGATGCCCGCCTGGCTGAGGGCCGAGAGCAGGGTGCCGCGGGGCTTGCGGTGCCAGGCGGCGGAGAGCACCCCCGCGGGCAGCGCGATCAGCAGCGCGACGAGCATGCCGCCCGCCACCAGCCACAGGGTGACGCCGAAGCGGTCCGCGACGCGCGGGCCGATCGGCTCGTGTGTCACGTACGACGTGCCGAAGTCGCCGTGCAGCAGGCCGAGCGCCCAGTCGGCGTACTGCGTCAGGAGGGGCCGGTCGGTGCCGAACTCCTCGCTGAGCCGGGCCACGGCATCCGGCGTCGCGTTGGTTCCGAGGGCCACCTCCGCCGCATTGCCGGGCAGGACCGCGAGGCAGCAGAAGACGACGAAGCTGGCGGCGAACGCACCGACGAGCAGGGTCAGGGTCTTACGCACGATCAGGTACACGCGGCACCGCCCGCACCGGTGGTGGTGCTCACTTGCCGGACCACCGCACTCCGGCGAACTCCAGCCCCTCGCCCACCTGGTTGACGGGCAGACCCTGCAGCTTGGCGTCCGCGACCATCAGGTTCGGCATGAGGTAGAGCCAGTCCGCGGCGGCGTCCTGCGACAGCATCCTGAGGGCCGCGCGGTAGCGGTCGCTCTCCTCCTGCGGCGGGCCGGCGTCGGCCTGCTTGAGCAGGTCGGCATAGGCGGGTTTGTCGTAGCGGAAGTAGTAGCTGGGGTCGGCGAAGATCCACTGGTCGCGGGGCTCGCTGTGCGCGATGATCGACAGGTCGTAATCGGCCTTGTTGAAGACCTCGGACAGCCAGCGGGCCGGGAACTCCAGCGGCTCGATGTCCGCCTTGAGACCCACCTGTGCCAGCTGGTCCTTGACGATCTGGGCCGCGCTGACCGCGTAGGGCAGATTGGGGATGCGCATCTTGAGCACGGTCCCCTCGGCCCCGGCGTCCTTGACGAGCTGCTTGGCCTTGGCCGGGTCGTACGGGACGCGGTTGGAGTCGCCCGCGTACCACGGGTCGGTGGGCGCCTCCTGGGAGCCGATCAGTGTGCCTCGGCCGAACCGGGCGGTCTTCAGCAGCGCCTCGTGGTCGATGCCGTAGCGCACCGCCTGGCGGACCCGCTTGTCGATGAACGGCTTGCGGGAGTTGTTCATCGACAGGACGACCTCGGCGGTCGAGGAGCCGTCGATGACCTGGAAGCGGCTCTTGTCGGCGAAGCGCGAGAGCGTCTCGGGGGCCTGCACCGCGCCCACGACGTTGACGTCGCCGGCGAGCATGGCGTTGTTCAGGGCGCCCGCGTCCTTGAAGTACTTCAAGGACACCTGGTTCAACTGGGGCTTGACGCCCCAGTAGTCGGCGTTGCGCCGCAGGATCAGCTTGTCGCCGCGCTGCCAGCTGCCCACGGTGAAGGGGCCGGTGCCCACGGGGTGGTTCTTCAGGTCGCCGACTCCGGTGCGGCTGTACATGGCGCCGATGCGCGAAGTCATCGCGTACAGCCAGTTGTTGCTGGGGTGCTTGAGGGTCACGGCGACCGTGTCGGCGTTCACCTTCACCGCCTTGTCGACCACCGCCATCTGCTGGGCGACCTTCAGCTTCCACCGCGTCTTGACCTGGTCGATGGAGAAGACGGCGTCGTCGGCGGTGAAGGGGGCGCCGTTGGTGAACTTCACGTTCTTGCGGAGGTGGAAGGTGTAGGTGAGACCGTCGGCGCTGCGCTCGTACTTCTCGGCCAGCTGGGGCTGGATCCTGCCCTGCTGGTCGACGCGGACCAGCCCCTCGTACACATTGCCCAGCAGCGCCTGCGGGATGGCCGCCCCGTCGGTGCCGGAGAAGTCCAGCGTGGCGGGCTCGGCCACCAGGCCCACGGTGAGCGCGTCACCGGACTGCCGCCCGGAGCCGGAGCCGCATCCGGCCAGCGTGCCCGCGAGGAGGGCGCATCCGAGGAGGAGGGCCGACGTGCGGCGAGGGGGCAGGGTCACTGTTGCTCCGTGGAGGTCGGCGGCGTGTGGCGAAGGTGCGGTCCGGCGGCAGTGCCGGGTTCGGACACGGGCTTCCTTCGCGGAGAAGACAGAAAGGGAGAACGAGAATGCGGAATCTGCCTCGGCACATGGGCGTCGGACGCTCCGCGCGGTCGGCCCCAGGGAGCCGGAACACTACCCAATCACCTGACAGGACATCAACAGCCCTCCAGTGAAGGTGATTTGACCCACAGAACGAACGGCCACCCGAGTGCACCATGCACCCGTTAAGTCCAGAAGCGGTGGAACTTTGACGCCTCGACAGACTGCGCACATGATCGACCAGCCGTCGGTGATCCGTGTGTCCGGCGGCCCTCGCACCTGATAACGCCGGTCCACATGAAGAGAGTTGGAGAGAGCCTTGTCCCTTGAGTCCAGTAATCCGATACGTACCGAGCCGGTTACCGGTGCCGGCGTCTGGCGGGCCGGCGACTTCTCCGGTCCGGGCGACTGGACCGAAGTCCTGGATGAATGTGAAATAGCGGAAGTGGAACGTGCGTTGGCCGTCGCCAAGGGACACGGAAGGTCGCCGGGCACGCTTTGCGTCGACGACTTTCCGCTGCCCACGGTCACAAGACGGCTCGAAGGCATCGTGGACGAGCTCGAGTTCGGGCGGGGTTTCGCGGTACTGCGCGGGCTGCCGGTGGAGAAGTGGACGGTGGAGGACGCCAAGCTGGTGTACTGGGGCATCGGCCTGCACCTCGGCACACCCGTGTCGCAGAACGCCGCCGGCGATCTGATGGCCCACGTCAGGGACCATTCCGAGGGCGAACTCGGCGACCCCTCCGTGGAGACCCGGGCCTACCGGACACGTTCCGAGCTGCCCTTCCACACGGACAGCGCCGACATCGTGGGCCTGCTGTGCCTGCGCAACTCGGGTCAGGGCGGCGAGAGCACACTGGCCAGCTCCATGACCATCTACAACCACCTGCTGGCCCACCACCGGGAGCTGCTCGGCCTCTACTACCGAGGCTTCGTGTACGACCGGAGGGCCGAGAACGCGGGCGACGAGATCCCGTACTACCGGAATTCGGTGTACGGCTACTTCGACGGACTGCTCAACTGCCGTTTCTACATGACGCACTACATCGAGTCGGCGACGGTGAAGTCCGGTATCCCGCTCAGCGACATCGAGCGGCACGCACTGGAACTGTTCCAGGAAATCGGCTCCATGGAGGAGCACTGCCTCACCATGAAGCTGCGCACGGGGGACATCCAGCTGCTCAACAACAACGTGGTCGTGCACGGCCGTTCGGCGTTCCAGGACGAGCCGGGGCGCCGCCGCGATCTGCTGCGCCTGTGGCTGAACACGCGCAAGGCCCGGAAATACCCCGACGATTTCGCCGCGTTCCGTTTCGGAATGCCGAAGACTCAGTGACGTTTTCCGGCTGAGCGGCGGACGACGCCGGAAACGGGAAGCCCTGCCGTGGCCCGTCGGGTCATGTGCCGTGCTCGGCACATGACCCGACGGGCCACGGCATTCGCGGAACGATGGGCTGGAATCAGCCTCCGTAGGGCACCAGTTGGGGCCAGACGCTGTATTCGCCCTGGCAGTAGAGGAGGGGCTCGTGGGGCTGTGTGCCGCCGCCCTCGACCTGGCCGATGAAGAGCCAGTGGTCCCCGGCTTCGACGGTCTGGACGACGCGGCATTCCGCGTACGCCAGCGCCACGTCCGACAGGATCGGGGCTCCCCCGGCCGCCTCCGAGGGGCGCCACCGCACGTGAGTGAACTTGTCCTGCCCCTTGCCTGCGAAGACCTGGGACGCCTCCTGCCCGGACGCCGAAAGGAAGTTGACCACGAACGCCTGCGACGACTCCAGCGCCGGAAGGGTCTGGGACCGCTTGTCCACGCTGATCAGCAGCAGGGGCGGCGCCACGGAGACGGAGCAGACGGCATTGCACGTGAACCCGCGCGGCTCACCCTGATCGTCCACCGCCGTGATGATGGCGACCACCGTGGGAAACGAACCGAATATCTCGCGGAACTGCTCGGGACTTATGGGCATGTGGCTTCACCAGGATCTCGTGTGGGGTCCGGTGCGCGAGCGGGTCGGCCCCCGGACCGGCGTCGGAGTGGGTGGCCGGGCCCGCCGGGCGGGCGCCCCGACGAGGGCACCCGCCGCGCGGGCCCGGCGCTGCGTCTGGGAGTGCTCAGAGCAGTTCGTGCTCCAGCTCGCGCAACTCCTTGTGGGCGCGGTCGATCTCGGCCTGGTTCCCGTGCACGAGGAAGACCGCGCCGGGTGAGGAGTTCAGGTCCACGGTGCGCACCGTCGGCGCACCGTCGGCCACCCGGAACCGCACGCTCTCGAAGGCCGCGAGCCGCCCCAGCTCCGCCTGGATCCTGCCGGTGTCCAGGGGTACCTCTCGGCGCGCGACCAGGTTCACGCACCGCGCCTGCTCCAGCTGCGGGTAGCGCACGGGACGGCGCGTCAGCGTCTCGGCCCGCGGCGTGTAGCAGTCGAGGGTGAGGCCGACCTGATTGGCGCCCGTGCACCGGTCGAGTGCCTCGGGGTTGGCCAGGCCCGACAGCCGGGCCCCGGTCTCCAGCAGGACGGGACCGCTCGCGGTGAGGATCAGCTCGCTGTGGGCCGGGCCGTCGGTGATGCCCAGCGCATCCAGGCAGTCGGAGACGTACGGGAAGATCCGGTCGATGGCCGGGTCGTCCGGGGCGAGCAGGTCCTCGGAGTCGTACACCTTCCGCTTGCCGTCCTGGACCGTCTTGCGGCTGATCCACGCGTCGGTGAACCAGTGTGTCCCGTCCCGGCTGACGGTGTTGACGATGTATTCGTCACCGTCGAGATACTCCTGGACGAGCACGGTCTCGTTGGTCCTCAGCATGAGGTTCGTCTTGCCGATGACTGCCTCGAAGGCCGCGGCCACCTCCTGCTCGGTGTCGCAGGTGTAGACGTCGTCGGAGCCCGCGCTGTCGAGCGGCTTGACCACCACCCGCTCCAGGCCCGCAGCGCGCCGCCATGCCAGGAGCGGCCCGAGTTCGGCCCCGTGGCACTGGCGCGAGCTGCGTACGCCCGCCGCCGCGAGCGCCTCCATCATGAGGTACTTGTCGCGCCGGGCGGCAGAACGGGCGGCGTCGTTGCCGCGCAGTCCGAGCCGGGCGGCTATCTCGTCGGCGGCCTCCACCCCGAACTCACTGGCGGGGATGACGGCCATCGGCTCCAGCGCGGCCAGTCGGCGCAGCACCTCCTCGGTGTGACCCGGGTAGGTGAGGTCCTCGGCGAAGACCTCCGTGGGCAGGCTCGCCGCGAAGGTCGCGGGGACGAGGTCGCGGGAGCGCACATGCACCACGCGGTAGTGGCCGGCCGCCTCCCGGGCCAGCATCGCCCCGGTGGAGAACGCGTCCACGAGCACGACGACGGGCGGCTGCGGCCCCTGCGGTTGGACACTCAAGTTGGTCACACCGATCCCCACTCGAATTCGTTGGTGTCATAGCGGTTCGCCACGTGGTTGAGCATGTCGTAGAGCGCGTCGGAGCCCAGTCGGCCACCGCCCGGGGCGCCCGCGCCCGCCTTGGGCAGCGGAAGGCCGCCCCGCTCGCCCCAGGCCAGGGCGCCCCGGTCGTCGATGACGCAGGTGGCCGCGGCCCGGTTGTCCGGGTGCAGGCAGAAGGGGATGTCGAGCAGCCCCTTGCCGAACGCCGCCACCAGCGCGGTGCCCACGTCGGCGTCGAGGTTGAGCACCGCGTCGACGAGGAGCCGGGCCTCCGCGAGCGTCTCCTCGAAGAAGGCGTCCTCCAGCGCGGAGGGCGCCGAGCGCGTCCCGGGGTCATCGGCGGCCAGGGTCAGGGCCGAGAGGTTTTCGGACACGCTGGGTATCTGCCAGGCCTCCGAGACCGTCTTGACGATCATTCGCTCGCATCCGGCGTCGCGCGCGAGGCGGGCGCTGTCCCGGATGAGCGCGCCCGCACCGTCCGGGGTGCGGGGGAAGAGTCCCATGTACGTGTAGAGCACCACGTGCCAGGTGGTGTCCCCCAGGTACTCCGCGGCCAGGGCCCGCAACGCCCGCAGGGCGCCCCGGTCCTGGACGGCCAGCGTCCCCTGCGCATAGCTCAGCGACAGGTGGCGCACCCCGTGCTGCCGGAAGAACCGGCCCTCCAGGATACCCATCGCCACCAGCAGGGACGGCGGGCAGAGCTGCCCGAGCAGGCAGCCGCCGAAGCTCTCGATGTGCCCGTGTTCCGTCGTGCCGGCCAGGAAGCGGCAGCTTTCCGCCCACGCCGTCACGGCGTCGGCCAGCGGGAGGCGGCTGTAGGGCAGACAGTAGGAGACCGGTCCGCCCTCCGTCGCGTCCAGGCCGACCTCGACCAGCCTTTCGAAGACACGCTGCGGCCGCGCGGTACCGTGCCGCACCTGCACGGGGAAGCCAGGCCCGTACAGGCCGTGCAGCATGTCCCGGGTCGCACCCGTCGGATGCGACACCAAGGGGTAGCCGTTGAGCTCCTCCCCCAAGGCGAGACGCTCCAGGGACGTGGTGTAGTCACCGACCCTGGTGTAACTGTCGATCGTGACCGTACCGACGGCCCTGACACCGAGGTCAGCCACGGCCCGCAGTCCCGCGCGCATGGTGTGGATGTTGCCCATCCCCATGCGCGGCTGGACGACCAGGGTCCGCAGCCGACGGGAGTCGGCTACGAACCGGTCGAAGTATCCGGACACGTCACCGACCGGAGATCATCTCGAGCTTGAGTCCGCCGGTCCCCGGGTCGAAGGTCTGCACGCCGGTCTTGTGCGGGTCGTCCGCCCGCACCCGCGCGATCATCGAGTCCCGCGCCGTGAAGTCCGTCAGCGAACTGCGGTACAGGGTGCGCAGCTGCGACAGCGAAAGGGCCGACGTCCCCTCCAGCCAGGCCACCGCCTCCGCCTCGTCGGACGAGCCGTCGAGGACCGCGCGCAGCCGCTCGGCGCTGCCGGACATGTCCGGGTGGCAGCGGTCGAGGAATGCCTGCAGCCGCTCGCCCTCGTTCGTGAACGGCGAGAAGACCATCGCGACGAGCGCCGGCTCATCGAGGCCGAAGGCGTCGCGGGCGAACTCCTCCGAGAGCCGACGGCGCTGCTCCATCTTCTCGGCCGAGTCGTACCGGCTGAGCACGAGCTGCGCCAGGTTCTCCGGCATCTCCTTCTTCTTCATCAGCTCCTTGCCGAGGTGAAGGTATTCGGTGATGCCGTCCTCGTACGTCCGGTCCTGCACGTACTGGGTCCGCAGCCCGCGCAGATGCGCCATGAGGTTGGGGTTGGCGCAGTCCGACTCGGAGAAGCTGAAGGCGAGGTCGTCGAACTGGAAGCCGAGGAAGTCGACGATCAGGTCCCAGTGGTCGTGCACCCGGTAACTGACGTGCTCGTAGATCGAGATGAACTCCGGCTGTGCCGACCGGCCGCCGGTGGACACCTCGCGCTCGGCCAGCTCCGTCGCCGCGTCGTCGCCGAACAGCTCGCGGAAGTACGTGTCGCCGATGCCGCGCAGGGCGATCAACAGGCCCTGGAATCCCAGGCTCCGGCACTTGTCGACGTCGATGCCGCTGGCCTTGGCCAGGCGCAGGATCCACGCGGAGTAGAGCAGTTGCTCGCGGCGGGAGTCCCCGGTGACGACGGCGTCGACACCGCCCTGCCACCAGGCGGCACGCCCGTAGAAGTCGGCGACCGAGAGGTTGCAGCTGTTGCAGAAGGTGGGGCGGCCGTCGCCGGCCGACCGGTGCCCGTTCATCAGCACGTCGAGACGGTTGATGTCGAGCATGCGCTGCGGCAGCGGCAGCACCCGCTCGAAGGGACGGATGAGCGTGTGGTCGATCGTGATGAGCTCGACCCGCTCGTCCTGCGGCAGCCCGAGGGCCCGGTAGACGCGGTCGATGTTGTCCATCACCGCCTGGGGCACGCCCGCGTGCCGCATGTTGGCGACGCGCATCACGAAGGTGTGGTCGAAGGTGTCCTGGAGGTACAGCTGGACGGCCCGTACGAACGCGACGACGTACGTGCTGTCCTTGCCGCCGCCGTAGGCGACCATGAGCTTGTACTCGGGGAGCTTGTCCGGGCCCCCCGCGGACTCGACGATCTGCTCGCCGACGGCCTTGACACCGGTGATCTCGACTTGGCTCAGATAGCCGAACAGGCGCGAGCGGAGAGTGGCATCGTGCTCGCGGGTGTCCGTACCCGGCTCGTTGCTCATGCGGAAGTTGCCTCGAATTCGAACGTGTCGATGATGTGCTGAATGTCCGTCTCCACCTGCGCCTGGTCCTCGTGGAGCAGGATGAAGCGCCCGCTGTGGAGGGCGTCGTAGGCACCGCCCGGCTGCAACACCTCGCCGACCCGCGGCAGGAGTTCACGCCAGACGGTCGGCACCCGTCCGCTCAGCGGCTCGGCCCTGACCACCCGGGCCGGCAGGTCCGCGGGCTTGGGGATGATGAGCCAGCCGCCGGCCGGGTCACCGGACTTGACCGGCGCGGGCACCGTCTCCCCCGCCAGTGACCGCAGCCACACCTCATAGAGGTTGACGCCGAACAGCTTGTTCAGCAGGTGGGGCACCTCCCCACCGCCGATCCTGCCGCCGATCTCCAGGAACACCAGCTCGTCCTCGGGCGTCAGGAAGAGCTCCAGGTGGAACGGCGTGTCGTACATGCCGAGCGCCGACACGTACTCCTGGGTGAACGCTTCGATGCGCTCGCGCAACGGCGACTGCTGGAGCACGACCGAGCCCAGGGGCGCACCGGCACCGAAGGCGAGGCAGTCGCTCACGTAGTGCGAGGCGACCTGGAAGCGGACCTCCGAGCCGGCCCCGATGTACCCGTCGACGTGGTAGATGTCGCCCTCGATGAACTCCTCGAGCTCATAGCGGGACAGGTCGACCGTCGGCAGCAGCTCGGCCAGCTCGGCCTCGCTCTCCACCCGGTGAACACCGATGCTCGCCGCGCCGTCGACCGGCTTCAGGATGACGGGGTAGCCGCAGTCCTCGGCGAAGGCGAGCACCTGCGAGGGATCCACGCACGCGGCGAACCTCGGCGCCCGCAGTCCTGCCTTGATCAGCTCCTGCTTCATGCGGACCTTGTCGCGGTACACCGCGACCTCGTCCGGGGTGGGCCCCGGGATGCCCAGGGCCTCGCGCACCCGTGCCGCGATCTCCAGGGTGAACTCGGACAGTGCGACCAACTGGTCGACCGGACCGGCCACTTCGGTGATCTCGGCGACGGCTCCGCGCAGTGCGTCGAAGTCGTTGACGTCGCCGATCCGGACGCAGGAGGCGATCTTCGCGGGGTCGGCGAGCACTCCCTGGGCGCCGAGCTCGTCCACCACGTAGCTCACCCGGTGTCGGTCGTGGTCGATGAACTCCTCGTACCGGGTGAGCTCGTTGTCCCAGCGCACTCCGTCCGAGAACCTCGGCCAGCGGTTGACGATGACTATGTGCATCAGTGAACTCCAGCTGCTGCGGATACCGTTGCGTCCCACGGTGGGACGACTGCCGCGTCCGCCTGCCAGCGGGCGAAGCCCTCCGACCGGCCGGACGTCAAGAAATCCCGGAACCGGGGTATGGCGTCCTCACCCAGGAAGACGTCCGTGTAGCCGTGTGCCAGCAGGTCGCGCCGCACCCGGTCGTTGTCCGACTCGGTGGTGGTCAGCTTGCCCCCCACCACACACGGCACCTCCAAGCCGTTCTCTTGCAGCGCGCTCAGCAGGACCCGGGCCCCGTGGTGGCCGTGCCCGTTGACGCTGGAGACCACGAGGAGCTCGGGCCGGGACTCGCGCACCGCCCGCACCACGAGGTCCACCGGCGTACAGCTGCCGAGGTTGCGGACCGTGGCGCCGTTCTCCTCCAGGAGCTTCTGCAGGTAGACGAGGTTCCAGATGTGCGAATCGGACTCGACGGTGCTCACGAGGCACCGGAAGGAAGTACTCACGCTTTGGCTCCTACGAGAAGGCCTTCACGAGCGGCGATCGCCCGGCGGAAGCTACGCATCGTCAGCGGGAGCAGCACGGCACCGAACACGCAGAGGACGACCGCCAGGGCCGCGACCAGGTTCTGCGGGCCGACGGCTGTGGCGGCACTTCCGACGAGCAGACCGGCGAGAGGAAAGGAGAGCAGGTTGAGCAGGTAGAAGGGGCCCATGATCTTCCCCAGGTGCTCCTGGGGAATGACCCTGATCCGCTGCGTCCGGTTGTAGATGTTGTAGAGCGCGTCTCCGGTCATGACGGCGACGTAGAGCACCGCGTACACCGCGAAGGACGGCGTCACGCCCACGAGCAGCAGGCCGGCCGCGAGCAGGGTGAATCCGAGGACCCCGAGGAACTGGACGCTGAATTTCCTCAGGAGGAACGGAATCAGCGCGAGGTTGACGAGCCCGATCACACCGACACAGGTGTTCAGGAGCGCGAACGCGGAGTCGGGCGCCTTGAACACGCCGGTCACCAGTGCCGCGTTCATGCTGAGCAGCGTGGCGAGGGCGAAGTTGATGGCGAAGTTGAGCACGCCGAGCAGGAGCACCGGCCGGTTTCCCGTCAGCAGCGACCAGCCGAGCTTGAGCTCGGCCAGATTGGCCCGGGCGTTCTGCCGGGCCCGCTTTTCCCGAACGCGGGGCAGCGGCAGCCAGCA
Organism: Streptomyces xanthochromogenes; assembly: GCF_014650455.1. Taxonomy (GTDB): domain Bacteria; phylum Actinomycetota; class Actinomycetes; order Streptomycetales; family Streptomycetaceae; genus Streptomyces; species Streptomyces xanthochromogenes. The sequence continues at coordinate 362,848 of NZ_BMUZ01000011.1, forward strand.
CAGACCGGCGAGCGCGAAGACCGCGGCCGCGATACCGAGCAGCCACACCTTGCCCAGGAGGACGGCGCCGAGCATGGCGAGGGCCGGACCGAGGGCCATGGCCAGCAGCTCCATGTTCTGCACCAGCGCCTGGGTGGCGGCCAGTTGCTCCCCCTTGGCGATCTGCGGGACCATCTTTTCCACCGACATCCGCACCGGGGCCACGAGCACCGACAGGAGGGCTCCGCTGGTCATGAGGGCGGCGGTGGTGACGGACGGCCGGAGCAGGAGGACCGCGACGACGACCGTGAGGACCGCGGCCCGCCCGGCGGCCACGCGCGAGAAGAGGCGTGCGCCGCCGTCCCGGTCGGCCAGCAACCCGGCGAAGGGATAGGCGATCAGTCCGGGCAGCCATTCGAGGGCGAAGGCGAAGCCGAGCGTCGAGAGTTCCTTGCTGTCCTGGAAGATCAGCAGCGGAACGCTGAAGAGCACGACCTGCTCGGCCATCAGGCCGAGCAGCACGCCGCCTGCGAACAACCCGCGGTGCGACCGCGGAACGGGCGTTGTCATGGCGTTCAGGCGTTTCGCTCGTGTTCGCGGACGAGGGGCAGGACGCGGGTGTAGAAGTTCCGCATCTCGTCCCTGGTGGGCCAGCCGGAGAAGATGAACTCGCTCACCCCCGCCGCCTTGTACCGGTACAGGTAGTCGGCGACCTCCTGGTGGCTGCCGACCACGCACAGCGCGGGGCCGCCGCGGTAGGCCACGGCGCCCGAGTACAGCATCGGCGAGAGCCAGTCGCCCTCGGCCGTGTCGGCCAAGGTGAACGAGCTCTGGACGGCGGCCGAGTCGGACTTCCCCACGAAGTCCTTCACCCATGCCTTGTGGTCCTCGTCGGGGTCGCGCATCATCTCCGCGAGGTCCGCCAGAGCCTGCTCGCGGGTGTCGCGGGACAGCACGTGCATACGGATGCCGACGCGGGTGTCCTGGGCCAGCAGCGGCTCGGTGACCCGGGCGATGCCCTCGGGGGTGTCGCCGTACCGCAGCCAGCAGTCGCCGTACTCGATCGCCGTCTTCTGGGCGACCTCGGAGGCACCGCTGAGATAGATCACGGGCCGGCCTTCGCCCTTGTAGCCGAGGCCGAGCTGCGCATCTTCGATGCGATAGTGCTCACCGGTGAAGGAGACCGACTTCTCGCCCCGCCAGAAGCGGTGCAGGATTTCGAGGAACTCGTTGGACCGCGCATAACGCTCGTCATGCTTGAGGAAATCGCCGTAGTAGCCCTGCTCGACCGGCGAAATACCCGCCACGAGGTTCAGCGCGATCCGGCCGTCCGACATCCACGAAACGGTATTCACGACCTGCGCGAAAAGAGTCGGAGAAAGCAAACCCGGGCGGTACGCAAGAATGAATTTGACATTCTTGGTCTCGCGGACCAGTGCGCCGATCATCGGAAGCGGATCGGGCATGTGATAGCTGATCCCCATCAGAAGGGAATCAACTCCGAGTTCATCCGCCTCCTTCGCGAAGTCAACGATTCCATCGAAGTCGAGCTGTCCGGTGGCGTACTTTTCGCTGGCCTTCTGCTGACCACTGTCCAACGGCGAACACCAGTGGAACTTCAGCCCGCCCTCGCCTGCCGCCGCATGACGGAACCCGCCCTGTGAAGTCATGTCAAACCTTGCCCTTAGTGATCTTTTCTAGGTTCACGGAAGAACAGGGAACCAGCAATTCACTGCATGGTGGGCGAAAGACAGCACCAGAACGGGTGACGCGTTGAAGCAGGCCTAAAAAGCCCCGTACCCCCGGTGTTGACGGTCGCATCCATAACCGCCGAACTAGAAGCGGGCAGCCCCTGACACCCCAGCCCGCATTCGAACCGATCTTGACATGGTCAACACGACGCCGTCAAGATCTATTCACCGCTGCGGATTGAGGTCGATGTCACCCCGAGGGGAATCGAACCCTCCGCACGGGCCCTGTATATGTATAGCGAACGGCGCGCGCCCGACAGGTGCACCAAACACTCACAGCAAGACATACGGGGGATAACAAAACCAGGTTCACGTGACGTCCATCACAGCCTGCCGTGTTGCTACAACCGGCGTGATGGGTCTAGCGCACTCAACCGCTTTAACCAATATGCCCGTTTGGTTGCCGCGAATCCGATATCGAAGCACGGCGCACCTGCGATGAATTCTCGTACGGACATGACGCCCGGCATACCCGCCAGGATGGGAAAGGTTCACAACTTGTCCAGCAAGACCACGGGGGTCGCACTCCCCTCCCCGCGCGCCCACCTCACCTCCGCGCGGACCCGCGCGACGATGGTGGTGAAGAACAAGTTCCTCGCGGGAGCACGTGAGTTCCTCAACCAGGAGAGCTTCACCGAACTGCTGCCGCCCATCATCGGACCGGTGACGGACCCGGGTGCGCGCGGCGCCAAGCAGGTCGACATCGACTACTACGGCCACCGCTACAAGCTGATGACGAGCGGAATCCTCTACAAGCAGGCATCGCTGCTCAGCTTCGACAAGATCTTCCATGTCGCCCCGAACGTGCGGCTTGAGCCGCTGGAGACGGCCGTCACCCACCGGCACCTGGTCGAGTTCCACCAGCTCGACGTGGAAATCGCCGAGGGCTCGCGCGAGGACGCCATGGACGTCGCCGAGCGCCTGACGAAGTACTGCGTGGAGTACGTACTGCTCAACGCGCAGGAGCAGTTGGAGATCCTCGGGCGCGACACGAATGACCTCAAGCGCGTGCTCGACGGCCCCTACGGCCGGACTCCGCACGCCCGGGCCGTGGCGGACCTCCAGGACCGCGGCCACGACCAGGAGCCCAACTCGGAGATCGACTGGCAGGGTGAGGAGATCATCTCCGCCGCCGCCGAGCAGCCCTTCTTCATCACCGACTATCCCAAGGGCTCCCGGGGCTTCTACGACAAGGAGAACCCCGCCGAGCCCGGCGTGCTGTGCAACTTCGACCTCATCTTCCCCGGCGGATACGGCGAGATGATGAGCGGCAGCGAGCGCGAGGCGGACTACCGCAACCTCATGATGCGCATCCGCGAGACGGGTGAGAACCCCGCGAAGTACGAGTGGTACCTGACGCTGGCCCGCGAGGGCATCCCCTCCAGCGCGGGCTTCGGCCTCGGCGTGGAGCGCTTCACCCGCTTCCTGTGCGGGCTCGATGCCGCCTGGCAGGCCACCGCCTATCCGAAGCTCCCGGGGGACCCGCGCCCGTGAGTGATCTCAGAGCACCCGGCTTCCCCGAGCAGCGCGTGCGCACGCGTGCGCGGATCGGCACGGCGGACGCCTTCCCGGACGCCCAGCAGTACGGCACGACGATGTTCGGACAGCACGGCGAGCACACGGCCGCGCCGGTGGACGCCATCGACCGGGCGCGCCTGGTTCCCCCGGTGTTCGTGCCGCTGCGCATGGAGAAGCTCTTCGACCTCGGCCGCGAGCCCGTGGCGGGGGACGTCGATCTGTCGACGGCCATCGGCGGGTTCCGCTCGGCCCTGCCCGCCTATGTCTCGGCCTTCGGTTCGACGCGGGTGGCCGGCGGCGACCTCGGCCGGTCCGTCGCACGCCAGGCCGGGCGGCTGGGCATGCCGATGGTGATCGGCGAGAACATCGTGCCGGTGGCGGGCTACGGGAGAATGGCCGACGAGAGCGAGAGCTCATTGCTCGGCCGAATCACCGAGTACACCCGGGCCGTGCCGGACGGCCTCGGCGGGGTCGTCGTCCAGCAGAGCACCGAGGACGCCGACGCCGAGGTCTGGAACCTCGTCTACACCGACCCCGCGGCCCAGCCGCTGCTGGAGTCGGGCAGGCTCGCGTTCGAGCTGAAGGTCGGTCAGGGCGCCAAGCCGGGCGTCGGCGGCATGACGCTGGTGCCGCGCGACCGGGGTGCCGAACTGGCCGCGCAGTACGACGTGATGGACCTCTACGGGCCGGACGGCGACGCGGTGCTGCGCTCCAGCAGCCCGGGCACGTTCACCGAGGAAGTGCTGCGCCAGCAGATCCGGCTGATGCGGAACAACTATCCGCGGTGCCGGGTATGGGTGAAGCTGCCGCCCTCGCGCGACGTGGACCGGGCGACCGCGATCGCCTGGGAGGCCGGCGCGGACGCGGTCACCGTCGACGGCGCCGAGGGCGGCACCGGCTGGGCGCCGCGCGCGTTCCTCGACCACGTCGGCGTACCGCTGGCCGAATGCCTCGACCTGATCGACGCGCAGGACAACTGCCTGCTCGTGACGGGCCGGATCTGGGAAGGTGCCAGGGCCGTGAAGTGCCTCACGCTCGGCGCCTCGGCCATCGGCCTCGGCCGGGCCGCTCTGACGGCGGCCGACGAAGACCCCGAGAACGGGCTCGTCGCCCTCGTCGAGTGCCTCGCGCTGGAGATGCGCCTGCTGATCAGCGCCCTGGGCAAGTACGAGGTGGGGCAGCTGAGTTCGCAGGACGTGTGGCTCGAAGGCCGCGCCCCGCGCCGGCAGC
>NZ_BMUZ01000011.1:367381-368849 GCF_014650455.1 Streptomyces xanthochromogenes
TGCCCGCCGCGTGGGCATGGGGCGGCCCGGCGGGCGTTGACGCACCGACAGCACTCGTCGAAGATCGACCAGTCATGCGGGCGGCACCGCGACCTTGTGACCCCGGCGGCCCCGCCACCGGATCGCGGCGAAGCGGATGCCGGCTCCGGCACCTCCAGTAAGGAAGAAGTCTCCGTGACCGTCACCTCTCCCGCCACCGGCGACATCACCGCACGCCCCTGGACCGTGGCGGTCCTCGGCCCCGGAGGGGTCGGCGGACTGCTGGCCGCTCTGCTCTCGCGCGCCGGGCACCGAGTCGTCTGCGTGGCCCGGGACGAAACCGCACAGGCCCTCGGCGAGCACGGAATCCGCGTGCGGAGCAACCAGTTCGGCGAGTTCACCGCCCCGGTGGAGACCCGGACCAAGCTGAGCGAGCCGGTGGACCTGTGCCTGGTCGCGGTCAAGCAGACGGCGCTCGACGAGGCCCTGACGCGGATCGCTCCCGAAGCGCTGGGCGACGGCCTGGTCCTGCCGCTCCTGAACGGGATCGAGCACCTGGACATCCTGCGTGGGCGCTACGGCGCACAGCGCGTGGTACCCGGTGTGATCCGCGTGGAGTCCACCCGCACCGCGCCCTGCGTCATCGAGCACGGCAGCTCCTTCACGGAGATCGACCTGGCGGGCACCGAGGACTCCCTTCAGCCGCTGGCCGCGGTCCTCGACGGCGCCGGGGTACGCACCAGGGTGCTGCCGGACGCGTCCGCCACTCTTTGGGGCAAGCTGTCCTTCCTGGCACCGTTCGCCCTCCTCACCACCCGCTACGGACTGACGATCGGCGAGGTGCGGACGACGTGCCGCGACGAGCTGGTGGCCCTGGTCGAGGAGACCACTGCCGTGGCCCGGGCCTGTGGCGCGCCGGTGGACGTGACACAGACCCTGGAGCGGTACGACACGTTCCCGGCCGGTGCCAAGTCCTCGATGCAGCGTGATGCGGAGGCCGGGCGCCCGCTCGAACTCGACGCGATCGGCGGTGCGCTCCTGCGCGCGGCCACCCGCCATGACGTGCCGGTGCCGGTCGCGACCCGGCTGATGGCCGAGCTGACGGCCCTCTGACGGCTCGTCCACCGGCCGACCCGAGAGGGCTCTCGGCTCAATCCTGGCCGCGCAGACGCAACTTGGGCCGAGCGGTGGCCTTCGCGCGCCTCGTCTCGTCGAGCCGGCCGACCAGCCGGCTCACCGTCGAGCCTTCGAAGAGATCCGCGAGGGAGAGGTCGACGTTCAGGGTGGTCCGTATCCGGCTGACCAGTCTCGTCGCGGACAGGGAATGACCGCCGAGTTCGAAGAAATTGTCATCGATGCCGACCCGCTCCAGATCCAGCACATCCGCGAACAGACCGCACAAAATCTCCTCGACAGGATCACGAGGCGCCCGGCCACCACCCCCACCGAACTCCGGCACCGGCAACGCAGACCGATCAACCTTCCCATT
>NZ_BMUZ01000012.1 GCF_014650455.1 Streptomyces xanthochromogenes
CTGGTACTAATAGGCCGAGGGCTTGTCCTCAGTTGCTCGCGTCCACTGTGTTTGTTCTGAAGCAACGAACAGTTGCTGGTTGAGCAGAACCCACTTAATTGAAAAGTGTGCTTGTTCGCTCGAAACCGATAGGGTTTCGGTGGTCATAGCGTTAGGGAAACGCCCGGTTACATTCCGAACCCGGAAGCTAAGCCTTTCAGCGCCGATGGTACTGCAGGGGGGACCCTGTGGGAGAGTAGGACGCCGCCGAACAATATTTCAGGACCCTTGGTCCCAGCGTTCACGCTGGGACCAAGGGTCCTTTTGTTTTTCCGCTTTGTTTTGCCGAAGCGCGTCGGGCAGCCGACTGCGCGAGAATGACTGCAGTACCCGAAGACTAGGAGTCACGATGTCCACCAACTCTCCCGACGACCGTCCGGAGCGCGAGCCGCGCCGTCAGGACGGTGGCGACCGGGGCGGCTACCGCGGTGGTCGAGACGACCGCGCTCCGCGTCGCGACAACGACCGGGGCGGTTACGGCGGGCGTCGTGACGACAGTCGTGGTGGCTCCACCGGTGGTGGCTACCCCCGCCGCGATGACCGCGGCGGTCGCCCCGCCGGCGGCGGCAGCTCGTTCGGTCGCCGTGACGACCGCCCTGCCCCGCGCCGCGATGATGACCGCGGTGGATTCCGTCGCGATGACAACCGCGGTGGTGGCGGCGGTTTCCGCCGTGACGACAACCGTGGTGGGTCTTCCGGCGGCGGTAGCTCGTTCGGTCGCCGTGACGACCGCCCTGCCCCGCGCCGCGATGACGACCGTGGCGGCTTCCGTCGCGATGACAACCGCGGTGGTTCGTCCGGCGGTGGTTACGGCCGTCGTGACGACAACCGTGGCGGCGGTAGCTCGTACGGCCGTCGTGATGACCGTCCGGCTCCGCGCCGTGATGACGACCGTGGTGGGTTCCGTCGCGATGACAACCGTGGTGGTGGCGGCGGTTTCCGTCGTGACGACAACCGTGGCGGTGGCAGCTCGTACCCCCGTCGTGATGACCGTCCGGCCCCGCGCCGTGACGACGACCGCGGTGGGTTCCGTCGTGACGACAACCGTCCGGCTCCCCGTCGCGACGACGACCGCGGTGGCTCCTACGGCCGCCGTGACGACAACCGTGGTGGGTCTTCCGGCGGCGGTAGCTCGTTCGGTCGCCGTGACGACCGCCCTGCCCCGCGCCGCGATGACGACCGTGGCGGCTTCCGTCGCGATGACAACCGCGGTGGTTCGTCCGGTGGTGGTTACGGCCGTCGTGACGACAACCGTGGCGGCGGTAGCTCGTACGGCCGTCGTGATGACCGTCCGGCCCCGCGTCGCGATGACGACCGCGGTGGGTTCCGTCGCGATGACAACCGCGGTGGTGGCGGCGGTTTCCGCCGTGACGACAACCGTGGCGGTGGCAGCTCGTACCCCCGTCGTGATGACCGTCCGGCCCCGCGCCGTGACGACGACCGTGGTGGGTTCCGTCGTGACGACAGCCGTCCGGCTCCCCGTCGCGACGACGACCGCGGTGGCTCCTACGGCCGCCGCGACGACAACCGCGGCGGGTCTTCCGGCGGCTACGGGCGTCGCGATGACAGCCGTCCGGCCCCGCGCCGCGATGACGACCGTGGCGGCTTCCGTCGTGACGACAACCGTCCGGCTCCCCGCCGCGACGACGACCGCGGTGGTTACCGCGGACGTGACGACCGGGGTGACCGCGGTGGTTACCGTGGCCGCGACGACCGGGGTGACCGCGGCCGGGACGACCGTGGCGGCTACGGGCGTCGGGACGACCGGGACCGGGATCGTGAGCGCGAGCCCATCAAGCGGCTGCCGATCGACGAGGACATCACCGGCGACGAGATCGACGCCGATGTGCGCCAGGAGCTGATGAGCCTGCCCAAGGGCCTCGCGGAGGACGTCGCGAGCAACCTGGTCATGGTGGCGCGGCTCATCGACGAGGACCCCGAGCAGGCCTACGCCTACTCCCGCATCGCGCTGCGGCTGGCCTCCCGCGTCGCCGCCGTTCGCGAGGCGGCCGGCTTCGCCGCGTACGCCACGCAGAAGTACTCGGAGGCGCTCGCGGAGTTCCGTGCCGCGCGTCGCATGACCGGCACCGTCGAGCTGTGGCCCGTCATGGCGGACTGCGAGCGTGGGCTCGGCCGTCCCGAGCGGGCGCTCGCCATGGCCGGCGAGCCCGAGGTGCAGAAGCTCGACAAGGCCGGGCAGGTGGAGATGCGCCTGGTCGCGGCCGGTGCGCGCCGGGACATGGGGCAGCTGGACGCCGCCATCGTGACCCTCCAGAGCCCCGAGCTCGCGTCGAACTCCGTACAGCCGTGGACCGCCCGACTGCGCTACGCCTATGCCGATGCGCTGCTGGCGGCCACGCGTGAGGACGAGGCCCGTGAGTGGTTCGCCAAGGCTCTCGAGGCGGACAAGGACGGTTCGACCGACGCATCGGACCGGCTCGCCGAGCTGGATGGTGTCGACTTCGTCGACGCCATGGTGGAGGACGACGAGGACGGCGACCTCGACGCGCCGCGCGCCGAGGTCGAGCCCGACTTCGACGACGAGGGTGAGGAAGAGGACGACTTCGAGGGTGACGACACCGATGTCGTCCGCGCTGCGGAGATCGTCGACGCCGACCTCGTCGAGCCCGCGCCCGGCGAGGCCGGCTCTGCCCCGGCGACCCAGTCCGTCGCGTCGACCGAGTCCGCCGCGGCGGACGAGTCGGCTCCGACGGGCGAGGGCGAGAAGAACGCCTGACAGCTGTCGGTGTTTGACAGCTGACCGCTGATAGTCGGCATCTGGCTTTGGCCGGGCGCCGGTTGTCGGGTCGGCTGTCGGTCGGCTGCCGAGAAGAAGACTGCCGAGGAAGAGCAGAAGAGGCGGTGCCCCCACTCGGGGCACCGCCTCTTTTCGTTCTGCGCCAGCGCCTTCCGCCGACTGTTCCGTTCCCGCGTCGTCAGTTCACCGTCAGGCTGCGCAGGACCAGGCCCGTCGCCGGCTTCGGGCCGAAGGACGTCGACTTGCGGGGCATCGTCACGCCCTGGCGGGCCAGGTCCCGTACGACTTCCTCGCGTACCGGATGCATCAGGACCGCCGTCTTGTTGTGGCGCTCCGCCTGCTCGACCGCTGCCGCCGTGTCGTGGATGTACGCGATGTCTTCGGGAGTGTCGGGCGTGTGCCAGATGTCGTCGAGCAGGGTCGAGTGCAGGACCGTCGCGTCGAGGGAGCGCCAGGCCTCGGGCCGGTCGGCGCGGATCGTGCGGGCGAGCAGCGCCTCGTCCGGATGGTCCAGGAGGTGGAAGCCGCCGTCGCCCGCGAGGAGGAAGGCGTTGCCCTGCGCGGCCGCTTCGGCGAGCGACTCCAGGGCGCCTGCGAGCGGCACGTCGAGCGTGCGGACGCGGAAGGCGCCGGATGCGGTGACCGCCGCGAGGGCCTTGGACACCGGGAGCCGGTGCAGGAGGCGGTGGATCGCGCGGACCCGCAGCGGATAGCGGGCCGTGTCCACCAGGAGGACGAGGCCGAAGTCCCAGGGGCCCGGTGAGGCCTGCTCGTCGCGCAGCCGCAGGTAGGTGGCCCACCGGTGGTGTCCGTCGGCGATCACCGCCTGGTGGGTCGCGAGGTCGGCCTGCGCCTCCGCGAGATCGGCCGGATCCGTGAGCGCCCACAGCCGGTGGCGGAAACCGTCCTCGGTGGTGGTGCGCAGCAGCGGTTCGCGCAGGATGGTGCGCTCGATGACCGCGGTGGCGCCGACCGGGGTGCTGCTGCCGTGGTAGGTCAGGAGCAGCGGTTCGAGGTGGGCGGCGGTGGTCCGCATGAGGGCCGCGCGGTCCTCGACGACGTGCGGCATCACGTCCTCGTGCGGCAGCACGATGCCCTCGGCGGGTTCGGAGAGGGCGAGCGCGCCGATGAGCCCGCGCTGCAGGATGCCGTCGCCCTCCTGCTCGTACACGTAGAGGGCGGGCACCGGGTCGGGCGCGAGGACGCCCTCGTCGAGCCAGTCGTCGAGGGTCAGGGCGGCCTTCTGGTTGCGGGCGGCCGGGGAGGAGGCCTGCGGAAGGATCAGCCGCACGATGTTGTAGGGGTCGGCCGACTCCAGGTGCAGCAGCCCGTCCGGGCGTACGACTACGTCGTACGGCGGGGAGGTCACCGCGGCGAGGCTGCCCACCCGCTCGGGAACGTAGCGCAGTCCGCGGAACGGGATCAGGCGCAGCCCGAGGTCCGCACGCCCAGTTGTGCTCATCCGTGCATCGTATGTGGGAGTCGGGTATGCGCGATGATCGGGGCAGAGCATCGAAAGAGGAGTGGATGAGGATGAGCCAGACCGGCCGGATCATGACGAGCGGCAGCGAGCGGGCGCTGAACGAGGCGTACGACACGGCGCTGCTGGATCTGGACGGGGTCGTCTACGCGGGCGGTGAGGCGATCGCCCATGCCGTGGACGCGCTGGCCGATGCGCGGGACGGCGGGATGCACCTCGCGTATGTGACGAACAACGCGCTGCGGACGCCGGACGCGGTGGCCGAGCACCTGACCGAGCTGGGCGTGCCCGCCGAGGCCGGCGATGTGATCACCTCGGCGCAGGCGGTGGCCCGGCTCATGTCGGATCAACTGCCGCAGGGCTCACGGGTGTTGCTCATCGGCGGTGAGGGCCTGCGGGTCGCGCTCGTCGAGCGCGGGCTCGTTCCGGTGGACTCGGCGGACGACGATCCGGCCGCCGTGGTGCAGGGGTACGGGGGCCCGGACATCACCTGGTCGCGGTTCGCGGAGGCCTCCTACGCGGTGGCCCGCGGGCTGCCGTGGTTCGCCTCCAACACCGACCTGACCATTCCGAGCGGCCGGGGCATCGCGCCCGGCAACGGCGCGGCGGTCGAGGTCGTACGCATCGCGACCGGCGCCGAACCCCAGGTGGCGGGCAAGCCGCTGCCCCCGATGCACCGCGAGACGGTGCTGCGGACCGGCGCCAAGAAGCCGCTGGTGGTGGGGGACCGGCTCGACACGGACATCGAGGGCGCCTTCAACGGCAAGGTGGACTCGCTGCTTGTGCTGACCGGTGTGACGGACGGTGCGCAGCTCTTGGCCGCGCGGCCCGAGCACCGGCCCACGTATGTCGACGCGGACCTGCGCGGGCTGCTGACCGGGCAGCCCGAAGTCAAGGGCGCCGACGGCCGTTTCGGGTGCGGCGGCTGGACCGCGTCCGTGACGGACGGGGAGTTTGCGCTCGACGGGGACGGGGAGGCGCTGGACGGGCTGCGGGCGCTGTGCGCGGCCGCGTGGAGCCACGCCGGTGACGGGGTCTGCGACCTGGACGCGGCGAAGGTCCTGGAGCGACTGGGTCTTTGAGCCCGGAGCGGGGCGGCCGAATACGGGGCGCCGCCGGTGGGCCGGGTACGGGGCCGTCGGCAAAGTGGAGGGTAGGCTAACCTAACCTGCGTGTTGGTAGACAGCCCCCCTCAGTCGCGCGACGGGACCACGTCCGCGCCCCCGGCCCCGACCGCGAAGCGCCGCACCCTGCGCGCCGCGGGTCTGTTCGCATCCGTGGGCGTGCTCGTGCTCGTCGCCGTCGCCAGCATCGCGATCGGCGCGAAGCCCATGCCGCTCGGTGACGTGTGGCACGGTCTCCTCCACTCCTCCGGCACCGCCAACGACGTGCTCATCCATGACGTACGGGTGCCGCGGACGCTGCTGGGACTGCTCGTGGGGGCCGCGCTCGGACTCGCCGGCGCGGTCATGCAGGCCCTCACCCGCAATCCGCTGGCCGAACCCGGCATCCTCGGCGTCAACGCGGGGGCGGCCGCCGCGGTGGTGTCGGCCATCAGCTTCCTCGGGGTCACCTCCCTGACCGGATACGTGTGGTTCGCGTTCCTCGGCGCGGGTGTCGTGTCGTCGGCGGTGTACCTCCTGGGCGGCAGCCGGGCCGCCACACCCGTGCGGCTCGCGCTCGCCGGAACGGCCGCCAGCGCCGCGCTGTACGGCTACATCAACGCCGTGCAGCTCACCGACTCGGCCGCCCTCAACCAGCTCCGGTTCTGGCAGGTCGGTTCGCTGGCCGCGGCGGACGCGGCGACCGTCACCAAGGTCGCGCCGTTCATCCTGGTCGGGATCGTCGTCGCGCTGCTGCTCGCACGGCCGCTCAACGCGATGGCCATGGGCGACGACACCGCCCGCGCGCTCGGCGCCCGTCCGACCCGCACCCGCGTCCTGTCGATGGCCGTGATCACCCTGCTGTGCGGGGCCGCGACGGCCGCCTGCGGGCCCATCGTGTTCATCGGGCTCATGGTCCCGCACATCGTGCGCGCCATCACCGGGCCCGACCTGCGGTGGGTCCTGCCGTACGCGGCCGTGCTCTCGCCCGTGCTGCTGCTCGGCTCCGACGTGGTCGGCCGCGTGATCACCCGGCCCGCCGAGCTCCAGGTCGGCATCGTCACGGCGCTCATCGGCGGGCCCGTCTTCATCTGTCTCGTACGGCGCAAGAGGATGGCCCAGCTGTGAAGGCGATACGCATCCCCGGCGGCCTCTCGTTCCGGGCTGAGCCGCGGGCGATGGCCGTGGTCGGCGGGCTCGCGGTGCTGGCCCTCGCGGCCGGCGTGGTCCTGATCGGCACCGGCGACTTCACCATCCCGCCCGCGGACGTGATCAGCAGCCTGCTCGGCTCCGGCTCGCCCGCGCAGGACTTCATCATCAACGAGCTGCGGCTGCCGCGCGTGCTCGTGGCGCTCCTGGTCGGTGCCTCGCTCGGGATCTCGGGGGCACTTTTCCAGTCGATCTCCCGCAATCCGCTGGGCAGTCCGGACGTCATCGGCTTCGGCCAGGGCTCCTCGGTCGGCGCGCTCATCGTCATCGTGTTCCTCCACGGCGGCACGGTCGCGGTCTCCCTCGGGGCGCTCGTCGGCGGACTCGCCACCGGCGTCGCCGTCTACCTCCTCGCCTGGAAGAAGGGCGTGCACGGCTACCGGCTCGTGCTCGTCGGCATCGGCGCGGCGGCCATGCTCACCGCGTGCATCCACTACCTCCTGACCAAGTCCACCCTGGTGGACGCCACCCGCGCGATGGTCTGGCTCACCGGCTCCCTCGACGGGCGCGACTGGGCCCAGGTCTGGCCGCTGCTCGTCCTGTTCGTGGTCCTGCTCCCGTTGGTCCTCGTGTACGGGCGGCCGCTCAGGATGCTGGAGATGGGTGACGACGCGGCGTACGCGCTCGGCGTGCCGGTGCAGCGCACCCGTACCGTCCTGATGCTCTGTGCCGTGCTGCTCAACGCCTCGGCGACCGCGGCGGCCGGGCCCATCTCCTTCGTGGCGCTGACCGCGCCGCAGCTGGCCCGTCGGCTCACCCGGGCCACCGGGCCGAACATCCTCGCCTCGGCGTGCATGGGCGCGGCGCTCCTGGTCGTCGCCGACTGGGGGGCGCAGCGGCTGTTCGGCGAGAGCACGCTGCCGGTGGGGGTCCTGACCGGCATGGTCGGCGGCGTCTATCTGCTGTGGCTCCTCGTCACCGAGCGCCGGGCGGGCCGGATATGAGACGCCGGCCCGCACCCACCGCCACCCCTGATTCCCTCATCCCCGATTCCCTTACGGATTCCGGCAGTTCCGGCAGGAGTACGAGCATGCAGCGCCTCAGCGCGGAATCGGTCACCCTCGGCTACGACCAGCGGGTGATCGCCAAGGACCTGTCGGTCGAGATCCCGGACCGCTCCTTCACGGTGATCGTCGGGCCCAACGCCTGCGGCAAGTCCACGCTGCTGCGTGCCCTGTCCCGGATGCTCAAGCCGAGCGAGGGGCAGGTGCTGCTCGACGGGCAGGCCATTCACTCGCTGCCCGCGAAGAAGGTCGCACGGACCCTCGGCCTGCTTCCGCAGTCGTCCATCGCCCCGGACGGGATCACGGTGGGGGACCTCGTGGCGCGCGGACGCTACCCGCACCAGGGGCTGCTGCGGCAGTGGTCGCCGGAGGACGAGCGGATCGTCCAGGAGTCCATGGCGGCGACGGGGGTCGGCGAGCTGGGGGAGCGGTACGTCGACGAGCTGTCCGGCGGGCAGCGCCAGCGCGTCTGGATCGCCATGGCGCTGGCTCAGCAGACGCCGCTTCTGTTGCTGGACGAGCCGACGACGTTCCTGGACATCCAGCACCAGATCGAGGTGCTGGATCTGTGTGCCCAGCTCCACGAGGAGCAGGGGCGGACGCTGGTGGCCGTCCTCCACGACCTCAACCAGGCCGCGCGGTACGCCTCGCATCTCATCGCGATGCGGGACGGGGAGGTCGTGGCTGAGGGGACGCCGTCCTCCGTGGTCACGGCGGAGCTGGTGGAGCGGGTGTTCGGGGTGCGGTGCCAGGTGATCCCGGACCCGCAGACGGGGACACCGCTGGTGGTGCCGGCCGCGCCCCGGCGGGCCGCGCTGGTGGGCTGATATCCCCCCACCCCGCCCCTTCCCGGCTGAGCCGGCCTCCTGAGAGCTCCGCTGAGGGGCGCGGGGAACTGCGCGACCAGCCACGCACGGTGGAGGGGCGAAAACGGGGGTTGGGGGCGCGGGGAAAACTGCGCGAACGGCCTCGCGCTGTTGCAGATGCGCACACGGTCCGCGATCGCCCCCCGGCCCCGGGTCAGAGCAGGGTTCGGAGGTGGAGGAGGTCACGGATGCCGGCCTCCAGGCGGACCCTGCCCGAGGCCCACGCCTTCGCGAAGTTGAGGTCGCCGGCGACCAGGGCGACCAGGTCGTCGCCCTTCATCGCCAGACGGATCTGGGCCTTCTCGCGGGGCCGGCCCGGCGCGGTGTCGAGGACCTCGATGCGGCCGCCCCGCAAGCGGCCCGAGAACGTGACGTCCAGGTCCGTGATGTGGCAGCTCAGCGAGCGGTCGAGCGCGGCCGCCGCCCGCACGTCGCCCCCCGCGCGGGCCAGATTGTCCGAAAGTTTGTCAAGTGCGCTGCGGCACTCCTCCATGGTCGCCATCGTGACCGACCGTACCCCAGGGCTTCGCGGTAGCGTCTTGGCATGAGCGACTCGATGCCGGGCTCCGCGGCGGAACCCGAGGGGCAACTCCGGACGGAATCCGAGGCGGAGTCCAGGGCGGAATCCGATGGGGGCGGGCCCCTTCCGCTGGGCGTGGCCCGTACGGCCACCGGCGACGCCGACATCGACGCCCTCGTCGACCGGCTCGGGGACGTGGATCACCTCGGTACGGACGGTCACCTGGAGGTGTACGAGGATGTACACCGGGGGCTGCGCGACGCGCTGACCGCGCTGGACGCCGGCCAGGGGGGAACCTCCGGGCCGGGCCGGCCGTTGGCCGGGCAACGCCCCCAGCGGTCCGCCGGACCGCCGACGAACTACGACCACAGGAGCTGAACCGAACGTGGCAGGAGTGGCACGCCGCCGCCTCGACGCCGAGCTGGTGCGCCGGAAACTCGCGCGGTCGCGGGAGCACGCCGCCCAGCTGATCGCCGCGGGGCGGGTGAGCGTCGGCAAGACCGTCGCCACGAAGTCCGCGACCCAGGTCGAGACCGCTGCCGCCATCGTCGTCGTCGAGGACGACAGCGATCCGGACTACGTGTCGCGCGGCGGGCACAAGCTCGCCGGGGCGTTCGCGGCCTTCGTCCCGCAGGGCCTGAAGATCGAGGGCCGCCGGGCGCTCGACGCGGGCGCCTCCACCGGCGGCTTCACCGATGTGCTGCTGCGCGCCGGCGCGGGCCACGTGGTCGCCGTCGACGTCGGCTACGGACAGCTGGCCTGGTCCCTGCAGAGCGACGACCGGGTCACCGTGAAGGACCGTACGAACGTACGCGAGTTGACGCTCGACGACATCGACGGACAGCCCGCGGACCTCGTCGTGGGCGACCTCTCCTTCATCGCGCTCGGCCTGGTCCTGCCCGCCCTGGTGCGCTGCTCGGCGCCCGACGCGGACCTGGTCCTCATGGTCAAGCCGCAGTTCGAGATCGGCAAGGACCGGCTCGGCAGCGGCGGCGTCGTGCGCAGCCCCGAGCTGCGGGCCGAGACCGTGCGGACCGTGGCGGCCCAGGCGGCCGGGCTCGGCCTCGGCGTGGCCGGGGTGACCGCGAGCCCGCTGCCCGGGCCCTCCGGCAACGTCGAGTACTTTCTGTGGCTGCGGGCCGGGGCGCCCGCACTGGATCCCGCGGACGTGGAACGCGCAGTGGCGGAGGGACCTCGTTGAGCTCGTTGGAGAACAACCCGGAGAGCGGCACGGCGACCCGTACCGTGTTCCTGCTCGCGCACACCGGCAGACCCGCCGCCATCCGCAGCGCGGAGCTGGTCGTACGGGGGCTGCTGCGCAGCGGCCTCGGCGTGCGGGTGCTGCGGGCGGAGGCGGCCGATCTGCCGCTGCCCGCCGAGGCGGACATCGTCGAGGAAGCCACCCCCGAGTGCCTCGACGCCTGTGAACTGCTCATCGTCCTCGGCGGCGACGGGACCCTGCTGCGCGGCGCCGAGCTGGCCCGCGCGTCCGGCGTGCCGATGCTCGGCGTCAACCTGGGCCGGGTCGGTTTTCTCGCGGAGGCCGAGCGGGACGACCTCGACAAGGTCGTCGACCGGGTCGTGACCCGGGCCTACGAGGTCGAGGAACGCATGACGCTCGACGTCGTCGTGCACAACAACGGCGATGTGGTGCACGAGGACTGGGCGCTCAACGAAGCAGCCGTCCAGAAGGTGTCGCCCGAGCGGATGCTGGAGGTCGTCCTCGAGATCGACGGCCGTCCCGTCACCGGGTTCGGCTGCGACGGCATCGTGTGTGCCACCCCGACGGGCTCGACCGCGTACGCCTTCTCGGCCGGCGGGCCCGTGGTGTGGCCCGAGGTCGAGGCGCTGCTCATGGTGCCGATCAGCGCGCACGCGCTGTTCGCCAAGCCGCTCGTGACCTCGCCCACCTCGGTCCTCGCGGTCGAGGTGCAGCCGGGCACCCCACACGGCGTGCTGTGGTGCGACGGGCGCCGCACGGTCGAACTGCCGTCGGGCGCGCGGGTGGAGGTGCGCCGCGGGGCCGTTCCGGTGCGGCTCGCCCGGCTGCACCACGCCTCGTTCACCGACCGGCTCGTCGCCAAGTTCGCCCTGCCGGTGTCGGGTTGGCGCGGCGCCCCGCACTGAGCGGTCCGCATGGGGCGGTCCGCAGTCATCGGTCCGCGGTGACCGGTCCGCGCGCGGCGGGCTTCAGGACGTGGCCAGCGTCCTGATCGCCCGCCCGCGCAGCGCCGCGCGCACCGGGATGCCGGTGGCGAGCAGCGTCAGGGCGAGCGTCCCGCCGGTGATGGCCAGGGCCGTCGGCCACGGCAGGAACGGCATCCACGAGCCGAAGGCGGCCACCAGCATCGGGGCCAGTGTCGCGAGCGCGACCACCGCGCCGAGCACCAGGGCGGTGGCCGCGACGATGCCGGCCTCCCACGCGGCCATCGAGCGGACCTGGCGGGGCAGGGTGCCCACCACCCGGAGCAGGGCGATGTCCCGGCGCCGCTCGAAGGAGATCATCGCCAGGGTGTTGGCCGCCGCGATCGCGGCGAAGCCGGCGTACAGACCCGTACCGAAGTAGTCCAGCCAGACCTCGCCCGCGCTGCCGGCCGAGCCCGTGTAATGGGCCGCCGTCGTATGCATCGCGATCTTGGTGAGGCCGAAGCCGGTGACCAGGACCAGCGGGACCACCGCGGCCGAGAAGCGGCGCGGCTGCGAGCGGACGTTGAGCATCGCCAGGCGCGCGCTGCCGCCGAACCGCCGGGCCGGCGCCGAC
Organism: Streptomyces xanthochromogenes; assembly: GCF_014650455.1. Lineage (GTDB taxonomy): Bacteria > Actinomycetota > Actinomycetes > Streptomycetales > Streptomycetaceae > Streptomyces > Streptomyces xanthochromogenes. Next base: position 11,741 of record NZ_BMUZ01000012.1, read on the forward strand.
ACGAGCCGGGCGGCCGGGCCCACCACCTTCGGGCCGAGCAGGCCCGTACCGACGCAGAACAGCAGCAGGACGAGGAACGAGGCCTGGGCCGCGTCGTCGGAGGACCGGTGGGCCAGCGTCACCGACAGCGCGCCGCCGCCCGCCACCGCCAGCACGCCCAGCGGGGCCCGCACCTTCCCGAGCCGGCGCCGGCCCGCGGACGCCTCCGCCAGGGCCCGTGCCGGGCGCAGGACCGAGAAGCGCAGCGCGGCCAGGAACGCGGCGAGCGCCGAGGTGACCACGGCTACGGCCAGACAGACCGGCAGCGCCCACCAGGTGAAGCGGTACGACACCTCGGCCGGGACCAGGCCGTGGTCGACGAGACCGGCGAACCAGACCCGGCTCAACAGGCCGCCGCCGAGCAGGAACCCGGCCGCCGCGGCCGGCAGGGCGGCGGCGACCGCCTGGACGACCACGGCCCGCCGCACCTGCCGGGGCCGGGCGCCGATGGCCCGCACCAGGGCGAACTCGCGGTGCTGCTGGGTCACCGCGGTGCCCATCGTCGAAGCGATCACGAAGATCGACATGTAGATGGAGCCGATGAGCATCACGACCGCCATGTCGCCTATGCCATTCGCCGACATCTCGGCACGTGCCCGGGCAGAGAGGCGATGTGTCGACGTACTGAGGAGAAGGGTCATCGACGCGCTCACCACGGTCGCCGCGAACAGCGCCGCCACGAACGTGCCGACGAAAGCCGGGCGGTGGCCGCGCAGGGCGGAGTGGGCCAGTCCTGTACTCATGGGCCAAGGCTCGCGCCGGCGGTGGTGCCGGGACCATCCGGCGGGCCTCCCGATCATGCTGGGGTTTTCCCCCGCACCGCCCGTCCGGGCACCACGCGGGGGCCCCACGAGAGAGTGACGGTACGGGGGGCGTCGCACACAGGGCCTCGGACCTCGTAAGGTCGTGTCCGTGTTGGAGGAGATGCGGATACGGTCGCTCGGGGTCATCGACGACGCTGTCGTCGAGCTGTCACCCGGTTTCACCGCGGTGACCGGCGAGACGGGCGCCGGCAAGACCATGGTCGTCACCAGCCTGGGGCTGCTGCTCGGCGGACGCGCCGACCCCGCCCTGGTGCGGATCGGCGCCAAGGCGGCGGTCGTCGAGGGCCGGATCGCGCTGCGCCCCGGCAGCTCCGCGGTGCTGCGGGCCGAGGAGGCCGGGGCCGAGCTCGACGAGGGCACCCTGCTCGTGAGCCGTACCGTTTCCGCGGAGGGCCGCTCACGGGCGTTCCTCGGCGGGCGGTCGGTGCCGGTCGGCGTGCTCGCCGAACTCGCCGACGAACTCGTCGCCGTGCACGGCCAGACCGACCAGCAGGGCCTGCTGCGCCCGGCCAGACAGCGCGAGGCCCTCGACCGGTACGCCGGTGACGCGGTCGCGGGCCCCCTCGCCAAGTACGCCGGGGCCTACCGGCGGCTGCGGGCCGTGGCCGTCGAACTGGAAGAGCTGATCACGCGGGCCCGCGAGCGTGCCCAGGAGGCCGATCTGCTGCGGTTCGGGCTCGACGAGATCGCCGCCGTCGAGCCGCTGCCCGGCGAGGACGCGGAGCTCGCGGCCGAGGCCGAGCGGCTCGGGCACGCCGAGGCGCTCGCATCGGCCGCCGCCCTCGCGCACTCGGCGCTCGCCGGGAACCCGGAGGACCCCGAGAGCGTGGACGGGGCGACCCTGGTGGCCGGTGCGCACCGGGCCCTGGAGAGCGTCCGGTCGCACGACCCGGCTCTCGCGGCGCTCGCCGAACGCATCGGCGAGGTCGCGATCCTGCTCGGCGACGTGGCGGGCGAACTCGCCGGATACGCCGACGATCTGGACGCCGACCCGCTGCGGCTGGCCGCGGTGGAGGAGCGCAGGGCCGCCCTGACCGCCCTCACCCGCAAGTACGGCGAGGACATCACGGCCGTGCTCGCCTGGGCGCAGGAGGGCGCGGCCCGGCTCACCGAACTCGACGGCGACGACGACCGGATCGAGCAGCTGACCGCCGAACGGGACGGGCTGCGCGCCGAACTATCCGTCCTGGCGCAGGAGTTGACGGACGCCCGCACCGAGGCCGCGGCCCGGTTCGCCGAGGCCGTCACCGCCGAGCTCGCCTCCCTTGCGATGCCGCACGCGCGCGTCTCGTTCGCGGTCGGCCAGAGCGAGGACCCCGAGGGCGTGGAGGTGGGCGGCCGGACCGTGGCGTACGGGCCGACCGGTGCCGACGAGGTCGAGCTGCTGCTCGCCCCGCACCCGGGCGCCCCGCCCCGGCCCATCGCCAAGGGCGCCTCCGGCGGTGAGCTGTCGCGGGTGATGCTCGCGGTGGAGGTCGTCTTCGCCGGCACGGACCCGGTGCCGACCTACCTCTTCGACGAGGTCGACGCGGGCGTGGGCGGCAAGGCGGCGGTCGAGATCGGCCGCCGGCTCGCCAAGCTCGCCAAGTCCGCGCAGGTCGTGGTGGTGACCCACCTGCCGCAGGTGGCCGCGTTCGCCGACCGCCAGCTCTTGGTCGAGAAGACCAACGACGGCAGCGTCACGCGCTCCGGCGTCACCGTCCTGGAGGGCGAGGACCGGGTGCGCGAGCTGTCGCGGATGCTGGCGGGCCAGGAGGACTCGGAGACGGCCCGGGCGCACGCCGAGGAGCTCCTCGCCACCGCCCGCGCCGACGGATAGGGCCGGTCCGGGTCACCCCGCGTTCCTCGTGGCGTGACCCGTACGGCTGAAGTGGCGGGCGGGATAGGGACGTTGGGGCGGGCGGGCGGCACGGTGGGCCCGCCGTGACGTCGCCCGGCACCTCCGGGTTCACCCGTGGGGGTGTTTCCGGTGCGGTGATCTTCCCGGCGCGACACGGGAGGAACCTCCGGACGGCGCCGGAACGCCCGTACGGACTGGCATCCTTGGCCGGGAACCACCGACCTCCACCCGCCGACTCGGCCGCTCCGGGAGCCTGTTCACGTGTCACAGCTGCGTACGGTCCAAGTGCTGGGCGGCGGCAGTGCGGGCAGCAGCGCGCATGTCAGGTCGCTCGCGGCCGGTCTGGTCGCACGGGGCGTACGCGTCACCGTCTGCGCCCCCGCGGAACTGGAGCGGGAGTACGACTTCCCCGCCGCGGGGGCCCGTTTCGTGGCCGTCCCGCGCCGCGCCGATCCGGCGGCCGTCGGCGCGCTGCGGGCGGCCTGCGCCGACGCGGACGTGGTGCACGCGCACGGGTTGCACGCGGCTGTCCGCGCGGCCCTCGCGCTGCGCGGCCGCAAGGGCGTCCCGCTGGTCGTCACCTGGCACACCCGCGCGCACGCCGAAGGCGCCCGCGGTCATGTCCTGCGCCTTCTCGAGCGCAGGGTCTCGCGGGCCGCCGCGGTGGTCCTCGCCACCTCGTCCGACCTGGTCGACCGGGCCCGCAGCCGCGGCGCCCGCGATGCCCGGCTCGCCCCGGTCGCGGTCCCCGCGCCGCGTCTGGCTCCCGGCCTGCTCGACGGCAAGGCGCGGGCCGAACTGGGCGCCGTGGAGCGGCCGTTGGTGATGGCGGTGGGCAGCCTCGTCGCCCACCGCGGCTACGAGGTGCTCCTGGACGCCGCCCGCTCGTGGCGCGACCTCGACCCGGCGCCGCTGCTCGTCATCGCGGGGGAAGGGCCCGGCCGCCCCGCGCTCCAGCGCCGCATCGAGGACGAGGCCCTTCCGGTGCGCCTGGTCGGGCGGCGCGACGACATCACCGAGTTGCTGTCCGCCGCGGACGTCGCGGTGCTGCCCAGCCGCTGGGAGGCCCGTTCGCTGCTCGCCCAGGAGGCGCTGCGCCTGGGCGTGCCGCTGGTCGCGACGGCCGTGGGCGGGGTGCCCGAGCTGGTCGGGGACGCGGCCCTGCTGGTGCCGTACGGGGACCCCGGGGCGCTGGCGGACGCGGTCGTGGGCCTGCTCGGCGACCCCGGGGTGCGCCGGGCGCTGGCCGAGGCGGGGCGGGCGCAGGCCGGGACCTGGCCCACCGAGGACGAGACGGTGGCCCAAGTCCTCTCCGTCTACGACGAGTTGGCCGGTACCTGAGCGTCTGCGCGGGCGGGCGCCGCGGCACCTGGGCGGAGCCCTCCTCTGGCGTGCGCCACGGGACGCCCGTTCCGGGCTACTGGCCGGGCGCGTGCCGACGGGCCCGCAGCGCGAGGGAGAGCGCGAGGACCGTCTGCGGGTCGTCCAGATCGGTACCGAGGAGGTCCGCTATGCGGGCCAGGCGGTTGTAGAGGGTCTGCCGGTTGAGGTGGAGCTCGCGGGCGGTCTCGGCCTTGCGGCCCGCGTGCGCGAGATAGGTCTCCAGGGTCGGCAGCAGCGACGGGCGCGAGGCCCGGTCGTGCGTCTGGAGCGGGCCGATCGCCCGCTCCACGAACGCCGCGAGGTCGGGGTGTTCGCGCAGCCGCCACAGCAGGAGGTCGATGTCCAGGCGCCGGGCGTCGTACCAGGGCCGCTCGGGCAGGCCCTGGGCCGCGGCCGCCGTCTCCGCCGCGTGCCGCAGCCCCGCCCCGGCCGCTGCCCAGCCGCCCGCGACCCCGACCACGACCACCGGCTGCGTCCCGGCCCGCGCGCCCATGAGTCCGGCCCGTTCGACGCCGGCCCGCAGCGCGGCCGCGACCCGGTCGGCGACCGCGGTGCGCTCCGTCTCCGAGCGGAGCCCGAGCAGCAGCGGCACCCGGCCCTCGACGGGGCGTACGCCGAGCAGGACCGGCACGCCCACCGAGGACAGCTCTTCCAGGACCGCCCTTGCCAGGACCGCCCAGTTGCCCGTCGGGGCGAGTTCGGAGGCGAGGCGCATCACGGCCGGCAGGAGCGGCCCGTCACCCGGCTTGAAACCGAGCACCTTGGCCTGGCCGGGCGCGTCCTCGGCAGTGATCCGGCCCTCGGCGAGGTCGGTGAGGAAGTCGCCGCGCCCGCGTGCGGCCAGCTCCTCCTCCTGGCGGGCCTGCATGAGGACGACCGCGAGGATGCCCGCCGCCCGCTCGGCCGCCATCCGGTGCACCGGGAGCAGCGGCGGGCCGACCGCGAGCAGCGCGAGGCGGGCCCGCACCGAGCCGACCCCGTGGCCGCCGCCCGGCACGTCCACCAGGACCGCGCCCGTCGGCGGCCCCGAGGCGCGGGCCTCGCGCTGGCCGCGCAGCCCCTCCCACACCTGGAGCGGATCGGCCGCCGCCTCGCCGGAGTCGCAGGCCGCCGCGTACAGGAGCTGGCCGTCGGGGGTTTCGAGGAAGACCGGGTTGGCGGTGAAGTCGGCCAGGATGCCGAGGACCTGGGGGATTCCGCCGCCGCCGAGGAGCGCTCCGGTGCAGCGCCGGTGGACCTCCTCGGCGCGCTGGAGCAGGGCGTAATGACCGTTGACGATCTCGGTGTGGATCTCCTCGGTCACCGTCACGAACGGCACCTCGCGGTGCAGCTGGACCAGGGGGAGTCCGGCGGCCCGTGCGGTCTCCACGAGGGTGGCCGGAAGGCGGGCGAAGCGCGGGCCGAGCTCGACGACGAGGGCCGCGATGCCCCGGTCCGCGAGCCGCCGCACGAACGCGCGCTGTTCCGCGGGGCGGGTGCCGAGGCCGAGGCCGGTGGTCAGGAGCAGCTCGCCGCCCTTGAGCAGCGAGGCGATGTTGGGCACTTCGCCGGCGTGCACCCAGCGCACCGTGCGCTGGAGCCGGTCGGCACCGGCGACGACCTCCGGGAGGCCGCCGCGAAGGCCCGGCAGCTCAAGGGCCCGCTGCACGGTGATCCCGCCCTGCGTGTCCACTGCGCCCACCTCTCGTCCCGCGGGACCCGGGCCCGAACCCGGGACGACACCGCATGCGGCGGACGCTACCTGCGGTTACGCCCCGAAATCCGCCCCTTGTGGCATACGTCACGTTGGGGCGGACCGGGTCGTTCCGTCAGCCGCCGTACGCGCCCGACGCGGTCAGCCGCAGGGCGGTGTCGATCAGCGGGACGTGGCTGAAGGCCTGCGGGAAGTTGCCGACCTGGCGCTGCAGGTGCGGGTCCCACTCCTCGGCGAGCAGCCCGAGGTCGTTGCGCAGGGCGAGCAGCTTCTCGAAGAGCTTGCGGGCCTCGTCGACCCGCCCGATCATCGCGAGGTCGTCCGCCATCCAGAACGAGCAGGCCAGGAAGGCCCCTTCCTCGCCCAGCAGGCCGTCCAGGTTGTCCGAGTCGCCGCCCGTCGTCGGGTAGCGAAGGATGAAACCGTCCGGCGTGGAGAGCTCGCGCTGGATCGCCTCGATCGTGCCGATCACCCGCTTGTCGTCCGGCGGCAGGAAGCCCATCTGCGGGATGAGCAGCAAGGACGCGTCCAGCTCCTGGGAGCCGTAGGACTGCGTGAAGGTGTTGCGTTCCTTGTCGTAGCCCTTCTCGCAGACGTCCCGGTGGATGTCGTCGCGCAGCTCGCGCCACTTGTCGAGCGGGCCGTCCGCGTCGCCGGACTCGATGAGCTTGATCGTGCGGTCCACGGCCACCCACGCCATCACCTTGGAGTGCACGAAGTGGCGGCGCGGGCCGCGCACCTCCCAGATGCCCTCGTCCGGCTGGTCCCAGTGGCTCTCCAGGTAGCGGATCAGCTTCAGCTGGAGCAGCGACGCGTAGTCGTTGCGCGCGAGGCCCGTCATGTGCGCCAGGTGCAGCGCCTCGGTGACCTCGCCGTACACGTCGAGCTGGAGCTGGTGGGCGGCGCCGTTTCCGGCCCGCACGGGCGTGGAGTTCTCGTATCCGGGCAGCCAGTCCAGCTCGGTCTCGCCGAGTTCCCGTTCACCGGCGATCCCGTACATGATCTGGAGGTTCTCGGGGTCGCCCGCCACCGAGCGCAGCAGCCACTCGCGCCAGGCGCGGGCCTCCTCGCGGTAGCCGGTGCGCAGCAGCGAGGACAGGGTGATCGCCGCGTCCCGCAGCCAGGTGTAGCGGTAGTCCCAGTTGCGCTCGCCGCCGATGTGCTCGGGCAGCGACATGGTGGGGGCGGCCACGATGCCGCCGGTCGGCGCGTAGGTGAGCGCCTTGAGGGTGATCAGGGAGCGGACCACGGCCTCGCGGTAGGGCCCGTGGTAGGTGCAGTGGTCCACCCACTCCCGCCAGAAGTCCTCGGTCGCCTCCAGGGACGCCTCGGGCTCGGGCAGCGCCGGCGGCTTCTGGTGCGAGGGCTGCCAGCTGATGGTGAACGCGACCCGCTCACCGGGCGAGACGGTGAAGTCGGAGTACGTCGTGAGGTTCTTTCCGTACGTCTCGGCCTCGGTGTCCAGCCAGACCGAGTCGGGGCCCGCGACGGCCACCGTGCGCGAGTCGACCTTGTGCACCCAGGGGGTGATCCGCCCGTAACTGAACCGCATGCGCAGCATGGAGCGCATCGGGACCCGGCCGCTGACGCCCTCCACGATGCGGATCAGCTGCGGGGCGCCGTCACGCGGCGGCATGAAGTCGGTCACCCGGACCGTGCCGCGCGGGGTGTCCCACTCCGATTCCAGGATGAGCGAGTCGCCCCGGTAGCGGCGGCGGTCGGCCGCCGGGGGCGGATCGTCGGTCCCGTGTGCGGGGCCGACCCGCCAGAAGCCGTGTTCCTCGGTGCCGAGCAGTCCGGCGAAGACGGCGTGCGAGTCGAAGCGGGGCAGGCAGAGCCAGTCCGCCGTGCCGTCCCGGCAGACCAGTGCGGCGGTCTGCATGTCTCCGATGAGTGCGTAATCCTCGATGCGCCCGGCCACGTGCAATCTCCAGTCGAACGGCCACGTCCGCCCCCTGGGGGCGCTTACAGCGACAGCGGTCAAGGGTTCGCCAACGAGCGCATGTTCCGGGTGACGGGCTGGGTGGTGCCGTGCTACCAGGTGGCTCCGCAAGCGAGTGTCCGAGCAGGATACGACGCACCCTGGAGATCCGCTTAAGCCTTCCTCGAACGCCGCTGGGCCGAACGGGTGAGGCTCGTACTCAGGGCTGACCAGCGGCATACAGAGCGTGGCCGGACGCGGTCTCCCGCCGTCGCTGATACCCTGGTAGCCCGTGGCCGGGTGCTGAAAAAAGCCCCGAACCGCAGCGACGGCACCCTCTGAGATCTCGCGTAATCTCGCACAAGATCCACACAGGGTGACCGGTACGCACTCCAGACAGCGACCACGGGAGCCCCCTCTTGGCCATGCAGCCCACGGCTTTGCGAAACAGCGCAGCCACGACGACCAAGCACATCTTCGTCACCGGGGGTGTCGCCTCTTCCCTCGGCAAGGGTCTGACTGCCTCCAGCCTGGGTGCGCTCCTCAAGGCCCGGGGCCTGCGGGTCACGATGCAGAAGCTCGACCCGTACCTGAACGTCGACCCCGGCACGATGAACCCGTTCCAGCACGGTGAGGTGTTCGTCACCAACGACGGCGCCGAGACGGACCTGGACATCGGCCACTACGAGCGCTTCCTCGACGTGGACCTCGACGGGTCCGCCAACGTGACGACCGGTCAGGTCTACTCGCAGGTCATCGCCAAGGAGCGGCGCGGCGAGTACCTCGGCGACACCGTCCAGGTCATTCCGCACATCACCAACGAGATCAAGCACCGCATCCGCCGGATGGCGACCGATGACGTCGACGTCGTCATCACGGAGGTCGGCGGCACGGTCGGCGACATCGAGTCGCTGCCGTTCCTGGAGACCGTCCGCCAGGTCCGCCACGAGGTCGGCCGCGACAACGTCTTCGTCGTGCACATCTCGCTGCTGCCCTACATCGGCCCCTCGGGCGAGCTGAAGACCAAGCCGACCCAGCACTCGGTCGCCGCCCTGCGCAACATCGGCATCCAGCCCGACGCGATCGTGCTGCGCGCCGACCGCGAGGTGCCGCTGTCCATCAAGCGCAAGATCTCGCTGATGTGCGACGTCGACGAGGCGGCCGTGGTCGCCGCGATCGACGCCAAGTCGATCTACGACATCCCCAAGGTGCTGCACACCGAGGGCCTGGACGCCTACGTCGTCCGCAAGCTGGACCTGCCGTTCCGGGACGTGGACTGGACGCAGTGGGACGACCTGCTGGACCGGGTCCACAACCCGCTGCACGAGGTCACGGTCGCGCTGGTCGGCAAGTACATCGACCTGCCCGACGCCTACCTCTCGATCACCGAGGCCATGCGGGCCGGCGGCTTCGCCAACAAGGCCCGGGTCAAGGTCAAGTGGGTCACGTCCGACGACTGCAAGACGCCGGCCGGCGCCAAGAAGCACCTCGGCGACGTGGACGCGATCCTGGTCCCCGGCGGCTTCGGCGACCGCGGTGTGAACGGCAAGATCGGCGCGATCCAGTACGCCCGTGAGAACAAGGTGCCGCTGCTCGGCATCTGCCTGGGCCTGCAGTGCATCGTGATCGAGGCCGCCCGCAACCTGGCCGGGATTCCGGACGCGAACTCCACCGAGTTCGACGCGGCGACCGCCCATCCCGTCATCTCGACGATGGAGGAGCAGCTGGCCTACGTCGAGGGCGCGGGCGACCTGGGCGGCACGATGCGCCTGGGCCTGTACCCGGCGAAGCTCGCCGAGGGCTCGATCGTGCGGGAGGTCTACGACGACCAGCCCTACGTCGAGGAGCGCCACCGCCACCGCTACGAGGTGAACAACACCTACCGCGCGGAGCTGGAGAAGAAGGCGGGCCTCGTCTTCTCGGGCACGTCCCCCGACAACAAGCTCGTGGAGTACGTCGAGTACCCGCGCGAGGTCCACCCCTACCTGGTCGCCACGCAGGCGCACCCGGAGCTGCGCTCGCGTCCGACGCGCCCGCACCCGCTCTTCGCGGGCCTGGTCAAGGCCGCCGTCGAGCGCAAGACGGGCAAGCCCGTCAAGTAGTCCCGCGCGAGTTAACGTTGCCGGGGTACAGGGTCCTCACCAGGGCCCGTACCCCGGTTTCTGTTTTTGCGCGCGCACTGTGGGAGGACGCCGACATGGCCATCGAGGACACCGCCGAGCACTGGCAGGTCGTGGCGAGCACCACCCCCTTCACCGGCCACAAGACGAGCGTCCGCACCGACGACGTCGTGATGCCCGACGGCGCGGTCCACCAGCGCGACTACCAGGTCCACCCCGGCTCGGTGGCGATCTGCGCCCTCGACGACGAGGGCCGGGTCCTGGTGCTGCGCCAGTACCGCCACCCGGTGCGCCACAAGCTCTGGGAGATCCCGGCCGGGCTCCTGGACGTGCCCGGCGAGAACCCGCTGCACGCCGCCCAGCGCGAGCTGTACGAGGAGGCGCACGTCAAGGCCGAGCAGTGGCACGTCCTGACCGACGTGTACACCTCGCCCGGCGGCAGCGACGAGGCCGTACGGATCTTCCTGGCCCGGGATCTGTCCGAGGCGGACGGCGAGCGCTTCGAGGTCTCCGAGGAGGAGGCCGACATGGAGCTGGCCCGCGTTCCGCTCGACGAGCTCGTACGCGGCGCCCTCGCGGGGGAGTTGCACAACACCTGCCTGGTGATCGGCGCGCTCGCCCTGGCCGCCGTGCTGCGGGACGACGGCGTGGACGCGCTGCGCCCGGCCGGCGCGCCCTGGCCGGCCCGGCCCTTCGAGGAGTGAGCGGAGCCGTGCCTCCGAGCGGTGGGGCATCACGGCTTCCGAACGGTGAGGCACCCCTGCTGCCGAGGGGTGAGCCGAGCCGTGCCTTCGGTCACATGCGATCCCACCCGATCCCTTCCGATCTGAAAATCCGCTGATCCGATCGGGCGACATCCCCGCCACGCTCCACCCAAACGGTCACGAAGCGTGAACTACGCTCGGACTGCCCGTGCGGAGACCCGCACGGTCTCCAGGTGCTCAGGCGGACGGAGCGTGGCCCGTGACGGATCAGGCGGTGGACGTGGGTGGCGCTGCCGCCGGGCAGTGCACGTACCAATTCCTGGGCAGGCAGCGGGAGTTGAAGGAGCTTCGGGCCGACATCGAACGGGCCGGACTTGACACTCTGTCAGGAAAGAAGTCGCCCCGGGCCAGGGTCCTGCTGATCGCGGGCCGCCCCGGATCGGGACGCAGCGCACTCGCCGACGAGCTGGCCCGCAAGGTGGCCGCCGACTACCCCGACGGCGTGCTGCGCGCCACGCTGACCGAACCCGGCGGCGCCCGGGTCCCCGTCGACCGGGTGGCCCGCGACCTGCTGGACACCCTGAAGGTCCCGGCGCCGCCGGGAGCCGGCGAGGACGAGCTGGCCCAACTGGTCCGCGGGGCGCTCGCGGGCCGCCGGGCGGTCGTGCTGCTCGACGACGCGGCCGACGCCGAACAGGTCGGCCCGCTGCTCCCCGACACCTCCCGGTGCCTGATCGTGGCGACCGCCCGGGGCCCGCTCACCGGGATTCCCGACGTCCGCCCGTGCACGCTCGGCGGGCTCGACGTGAAGTCGGCCGTCGAGCTCCTGGAGGGCTACACCGGATCGGTGCGCGTCACCGTCGACCCGCGCGCCGCCGAAACCCTCGTCGAGGTCTGCGGCGGGCAGCCCGCCGCCCTCGTCCTGGTCGGCGGCTGGCTCGCGGCCCGCCCCAAGGCCGCCGTCGCCGACGTGGCCAAGCGGCTGCGCGCGATGTCCGACGGCGAGGACGAAGTCCCGGACGCGGTGCGGCCGTTGGCGCGCTCCTTCCGGCTCGTGTACGAGTCGCTCTCGCAGCCGGCCGCGCGGATACTGCGACTGCTCGCGCTCGCTCCCGCCGGGATCGCCGACGCGCACACCGCCTCCGCCCTCGCCGGCTGCTCGGTCTCGGGCGCCCAGACGGCGCTCGCCGATTTCGTGACGTACGGGCTGCTGCGCCACGACCCCGGCGTGCCCGAGCAGTACCGGGTGCCCGGCGCGCTCGCGCCGCTGCTCCGCGCGCTCTGCGAGCGGGTCGACCGGCCCGGCGAGGTGCAGCTGGCCCGCGCCCGCATGCTGGAGCGGACGGTACGGCTGCTCCAGTCCTGCCGCGCGGTCACCGAGCCCGAGGGATCGCCCGCCCGCCGCAAGCTCGCCGGCCTGCCGCGCGCCCTGCGCTTCCCCAGCGCCGCCGTCGCCGACGCCTGGCTCGGCACCCGCCGGCCCGCGCTGCTCGCCTCGGCCCGGCTCGCCGTGGCGGACGGCGAGCTCGACACCCTGGCCCGGCGCCTGGTGGCCGCGCTGGTCCGCGCGCTCGCCGCCCATCGGGGCGCCGAGGCCGCCGCCCCCGAGCTGTACGGCCTGCACCAGCTGGTCCTGGACGTCGCCGAGCGCCGCGAGCTGCACCGCGCGAAGGCCGCGGCCCTGCTCAACCTGGGCGACCTCGACGCCGGAACCGGGCGCACGGCCGAGGCGCTGGCCCGCTACCGCCTCGCCCTGGACGCGGGCCGGGCCGCGAACGACCCGTACGCGACCGGCCGCGCGATGGAATCCGTAGGCGGGGCCCACCAGGAGCTGGGGGACTGGCAGCGGGCCTCCGACTGGTACGGGCGCGCGCTGTCCCAGCGGCTCGCCCGCGGCGAGCGCCCCGACGAGGCCCGGCTGTACGGCCGGCTCGCCACCGTGCACACGTACGCGGGCCGTTACGGCGAGGCGCTGCGGTGCTGGCGCGCGGCGGTGGCCGGATACCGGCGACTCGGTGATCTGCCAAGCCAGGCAAGGGCGTTGAGCGAAGCGGCCCGGGTCCAGGAGTACGCGGGGCGGCCCGAGGAGTCGCTGCGCACCTGCCGCGAGGCCGTCGAGCTGGCCCGAACGGCCGGTGATCTGCGACTCCAGGCCGCGCTCCAGCTCCGGCTGGCCGACACCCTGGACCGGCTCGGCGACCCGGCGGCCGCACGATTGCACCGCGCGACGGCCGACCGCCTTCTGGAAGATGAGGCTGGGACCCCGGGGGACCTGCGAAATCCGTAGCGCTTCAGCCAAAGATTGAAGCTTTGTAAGGGTAGACAGCGAGAAAACCTTCATTAGACTGGCTCTGCCGCAACGTCCTGCGGTACCTCCCGGTGTGCCGTCGTGCTTCCGGGTATGTATGGCATTGCCCCCTTTTTCCCTGAGCCAAGGACCGTGATCGACGTGAAGGTCGGTATCCCCCGCGAGGTCAAGAACAACGAGTTCCGGGTGGCCATCACCCCCGCCGGCGTGCACGAGCTGGTGCGCCACGGCCACCAGGTCTTCGTCGAGCAGAACGCCGGCGTCGGCTCCTCGATCACGGACGCCGAGTACGTCTCCGCCGGTGCGGAGATCCTCGGCAGCGCCGACGAGGTCTGGGCCATCGCCGACCTGCTGCTCAAGGTCAAGGAGCCGATCGCGGAGGAGTACCACCGCCTCCGCAAGGACCAGACGCTCTTCACCTACCTGCACCTGGCCGCCTCCCGCGAGTGCACGGACGCCCTCCTGGAGTCCGGCACCACCGCGATCGCGTACGAGACGGTCGAGACCGCGGGCCGCCAGCTGCCGCTGCTCGCCCCGATGTCCGAGGTCGCGGGCCGGCTCGCCCCGCAGGTCGGCGCCTACCACCTGATGCGCTCGGCCGGCGGCCGCGGCGTGCTCCCCGGTGGCGTCCCCGGCACCCACGCCGGCAAGGCCGTCGTCATCGGCGGCGGCGTCTCCGGCTGGAACGCGGCGCAGATCGCGGTCGGCATGGGCTTCCACGTGACCCTGCTCGACAAGGACATCAACAAGCTCCGCGAGGCCGACAAGGTCTTCGGCACCAAGGTGCAGACGATCGTCTCCAACGCCTTCGAGCTGGAGAAGGCCGTCGTCGAGGCCGACCTCGTCATCGGCGCGGTGCTCATCCCCGGCGCCAAGGCCCCGAAGCTGGTCACCAACGAGCTCGTCGCCAAGATGAAGCCCGGAAGTGTTCTTGTCGACATTGCGATCGACCAGGGCGGCTGCTTCGAGGACTCGCGTCCGACCACCCACGCCGAGCCGACCTTCATGGTCCACAACTCGGTCTTCTACTGCGTCGCCAACATGCCGGGCGCGGTGCCGAACACCTCCACCTACGCGCTCACCAACGCCACGCTGCCCTACATCGTGTCGCTGGCGAACAACGGCTGGGCCGAGGCGCTGCGCCGCGACGCCGCCCTCGCCCTGGGCCTCAACACCCATGACGGCCAGGTCGTTTACGGCCCCGTCGCCGAGGCGCACGGCCTGGAGCAGACCGACCTGCACACGCTCATCGGCTAGTCAAAAGCCGGTTCGTCAACCCGGACCGTCAACCTCGTACATCCGGCCGGACCTTGTCGACCAAGGTCCGGCCGGATGTGTGTCGCGACACTTCCGCCCCCCTGCGCCGGGCTTGCTCAACTCGCCTCGAACGTAACCCTTTAACCGTTTCGCGCACTGGTGAAACGTGTGCCTGAGTGCCCGTACGCCCTTGACAGAGCGGTGTTCGGTTGCCGACACATCGGGCCGGGTCCGGCGGATTGTGTTGCTGCGGACCGGTGACACGCCATAGAGTCGCCAACCGTCGGCATGGTGCCACGCTGACCTATCGATAAAGTTTCCTGGTCACGTCCAAGGAGGTAAGACGACTTGTGAATGAGTCGACATTTACTCCCGGAGGTGGTCAGCCAGGATTCCCTGCGGGGACGTCCGTACGGGGCCAGAGCCCTTCGGGGCCCGAGGCTGTCGGCTCCGTCGCGGTCCGCACCTTCGAAACCACTCCGCTCCCCGCCCACGCGGGGATGGTCCCCACCCAGCACATGACGACAGCCCCACGGATGATGGACGGCCTACACGTGAACGCCACGGCCGGCAACGAGAGCGGCCGGGACACCGCCGCTCTCGCCGACTTTGACGAGGTGCCCCAGGGGCACTTCTACGACCCCGACGCCGAGTACGAGCCCGACCCCGAGTACGCGGCCACCCTCGCCCCCGACGCCGCCCGCCAGCGCCGCGAGCGGATCGGCCCGACCGGACGGCCGCTGCCGTACTTCCCGATCCCGGGTCCGCTGACCGACCACGGTCCCGCGAAGATCATCGCGATGTGCAACCAGAAGGGCGGCGTGGGCAAGACCACGTCGACCATCAACCTGGGTGCCGCGCTCGCCGAGTACGGACGGCGCGTGCTGCTCGTCGACTTCGACCCGCAGGGAGCCCTGTCGGTCGGCCTCGGTGTGAACCCGATGGAACTCGACCTCACCGTCTACAACCTGCTCATGGAGCGGGGCATGTCGGCCGACGAGGTGCTGCTCAAGACCGCGGTCCCCAACATGGACCTGCTGCCGAGCAACATCGACCTGTCCGCCGCCGAGGTGCAGTTGGTGAGCGAGGTCGCGCGCGAGTCCACGCTCCAGCGGGCGCTCAAGCCGCTGATGCAGGACTACGACTACATCGTGATCGACTGTCAGCCCTCGCTCGGCCTGCTCACCGTGAACGCCCTGACGGCGGCTCACAAGGTGATCGTGCCGCTGGAGTGCGAGTTCTTCGCGCTGCGCGGTGTCGCGCTGCTCACCGAGACGATCGAGAAGGTCCAGGAACGCCTCAACCCCGACCTGGAGTTGGACGGCATCCTCGCCACGATGTACGACTCCCGCACGGTGCACAGCCGTGAGGTCCTGGCCCGTGTGGTCGAGGCCTTCGACGACCACGTCTACCACACGGTCATCGGCCGGACCGTGCGCTTCCCGGAGACCACGGTCGCCGGCGAGCCGATCACGACGTACGCCTCCAACTCCGTCGGCGCGGCCGCCTACCGTCAGCTCGCCAGGGAGGTGCTCGCCCGGTGTCACGCCGAGTGAGTCTGCCCGGGGCCGACGAACTGTTCCGTACGACCGGGGGGATGGCGCTCTCGCCGTCCGCCCCGCGCCGGGGGACCAACGGCGAGGCCCGGGTGCCGTCCCCGGCGGGCGAGAGCGACTCCGTCGCCGCCGAGCCCGCCGAGGCGGAGCACACCGCCGCGGACGAGGACTCCGGCTCCGGCGAGCCGCGCAGCCGGGGTGCCGCGGAGGAGGCCGCCAAGGCCCGCCGGGCGACGGCCCAGGTCTCCGGCACGGGGTCCGGCTCCGGTTCCGGCACCGCGCAGCAGCGGCGCCGCCAGCGGGCCGCCAACCGGCGACCCAGCGGGCGGGAGCGGCACGACGAGAAGATCACGGTGTACGTCTCCGCCGAGGAGCTGATGGATCTGGAGCACGCGCGCCTGGTCCTGCGCGGGGAGCACGGGCTCGCGGTCGACCGCGGGCGAATCGTCCGCGAGGCGGTTGCGGTCGTCCTCGCCGACCTGGAGTCGCGGGGCGACGCGAGCATTCTCGTACGGCGTCTTCGGGGGCGGTAGCCGTTAGCCTGCGGCGGAGCCTTCTCCGCCCGCCGTTTCTCCCCTGGACCACTCTTGCCGACTGCTGACGAGCCCCCCGTTCCCGCTGCGCGTGCGGCACGCCGTGCGCTGGGGCGGGGGGCGGGGGCGCCGCCCCCAGACCCCCGCTCCTCGGACGCCGGAGGGACTCCTTTTGAGCCTGCCGGGGCTGAACCGCCCGCGGCCGAGGACGAGTTGATGCTCGCCGAAGCCGAAGCCGAAGCTCAACCGGATGCCGAAGCCGAACCGGATGGTTCCGAAGCCGGTACCGCACCCGAACCCGAAGCCGAACCCGGTGACGGGCGGTTCACCGTTCGGCTGGCCAACTTCGAAGGGCCCTTCGACCTGCTCCTCCAGCTCATCTCCAAGCACAAGATGGACGTCACCGAGGTCGCCCTCTCCAAGGTGACCGACGAGTTCATGGCGCACATCCGGGGCATGGGGCCGGACTGGGACCTGGACCAGACCACCGAGTTCCTCGTCGTCGCGGCCACCCTGCTCGACCTCAAGGCGGCCCGGCTGTTGCCCGTCGCCGAGGTGGAGGACGAGGCCGACCTCGCTCTCCTGGAGGCCCGGGACCTGCTGTTCGCGCGGCTGCTCCAGTACCGGGCGTACAAGCGGATCGCGGACATCTTCAGCGAACGGCTCGACACCGAGGCGCGCCGGTACCCGCGCACCGTCGGCCTGGAGGCGCACCTCGCCGAGCTGCTGCCCGACGTCGTCATCAGCATCGGCGCCGAGGGATTCGCGAAGCTGGCCGTCAAGGCCATGCAGCCCAGGGCCAAGCCGCAGGTGTACGTCGACCACATCCACGCCCCGCTCGTCTCGGTGCGGGAGCAGGCCGAGATCGTGGTGGCCCGGCTGCGGGAGGCGGGCGAGACCAGCTTCCGGGTGCTCGCCGAGGACGCCCCGGACACCCTCACCGTGGTGGCCCGGTTCCTGGCCCTCCTGGAGCTGTTCCGGGAGAAGGCCGTCGTCCTGGACCAGGACGAGGCGCTGGGGGAGCTGATGGTCCGCTGGAGCGGGGGCGAGGGCGACGGGGTGCCGACGGTGACCGACGAGTTCGACCGAGTCGTGACGGAGGAGAAGGCGTGAGCGAGGGCCTGCGTGAAGAGCTGGAGCTGAAACCGGCCCTGGAAGCCGTCCTCATGGTCGTCGACGAGCCCGCCACCGAGGAACACCTCGCCAAGGTCCTGGAGCGGCCCAGAAGGGCCGTGGCGGACGCCCTGCGGGAGCTTGCGGACGAGTACACCGTCCAGGGCCGCGGCTTCGAGCTGAGGCTCGTGGCGGGCGGCTGGCGTTTCTACAGCCGGGCCGCCTATGCGGACGCCGTCGAGGGCTTCGTCCTGGACGGCCAGCACGCCCGGCTCACCCAGGCGGCCCTGGAGACCCTGGCGGTGGTCGCGTACCGCCAGCCGGTGAGCCGGTCGAGGGTCTCCGCGGTGCGCGGAGTGAACTGTGACGGGGTCATGCGGACCCTGCTCCAGCGGGGTCTGGTCGACGAGGCGGGCACGGAACCCGAAACAGGTGCGATCCTGTACAGGACGACGAACTACTTTCTGGAGCGGATGGGCCTGCGCGGCCTGGACGAGCTCCCGGAGCTGGCGCCCTTCCTCCCCGAGGCGGACGCCATCGAGGCCGAGACGCTGGAGGGTGTTCCGTCGTTCGATCCGGACGCGCCTGACGCCCCGGAAACCCACGCAGACGACAAGACGGAAATGTGATGCGAAGCAGCAGCGGCAGGAACAGCAGCGGAAACAACGGCGGGAGCCGTGGTGGCAACAGCGGCGGCCGCGGCAGCAGCAGTGGTGGCGGCCGGGGCGGTTCCGGAGGTGGCCGGGACGGCCAGCGCCAGGGCGGCGGCCCGCGCCAGAGCGGCAGCGGCAAGCCGCGCCCTCTGCGCCCCGAGGAGCGCACCTACGACGTGGGCAACGACGCCCCCCGCAGCGGCCGCGGCGCCTCGGCGCGCGGCGGCGCCAAGGGCGGCCCCAAGTCGCCGCAGGGCGGCACCCCGGTGCGCCGCGGCCCGCACGGCCAGCGCCTGGGCCAGGCCCGCCCGCGCGAGCTCGACGCCAAGATCGAGCAGCGCAACCGCGACCGGTACGCGGACAAGCCGGACGTGAAGACGCCGAAGACCTTCCCGGGCGCCGAGCAGGAGGGCGAGCGGCTGCAGAAGGTCCTCGCCCGGGCCGGCATGGGTTCGCGCCGCGCCTGCGAGGAGCTGATCGAGCAGGCCCGCGTCGAGGTCAACGGCGAGATCGTGCTCGAACAGGGCAAGCGCGTCGACCCCGAGAAGGACGAGATCAAGGTGGACGGCCTGACCGTCGCCACCCAGTCGTACCTGTTCTTCGCGCTCAACAAGCCGGCCGGTGTCGTCTCCACCATGGAGGACCCGGACGGCCGCCAGTGCCTCGGTGACTACGTCACCAACCGCGAGACCCGGCTCTTCCACGTCGGCCGGCTCGACACCGAGACCGAGGGCATCATCCTGCTCACCAACCACGGCGAGCTGGCCCACCGTCTCACCCACCCCAAGTACGGCGTGAAGAAGACCTACCTGGCCGCCATCACGGGCCCGCTGCCGCGCGAGATCGGCAAGCGGCTCAAGGAGGGCATCC
Source organism: Streptomyces xanthochromogenes (assembly GCF_014650455.1). Taxonomy (GTDB): domain Bacteria; phylum Actinomycetota; class Actinomycetes; order Streptomycetales; family Streptomycetaceae; genus Streptomyces; species Streptomyces xanthochromogenes. The sequence goes on from NZ_BMUZ01000012.1 coordinate 30,555, forward strand.
AGCTGGAGGACGGCTACGCGCGGGCCGACGCCTTCCGCGTCGTCCAGCAGACCGGCAAGAACTACCTCGTCGAGATCGAGCTGCACGAGGGCCGCAAGCACATCGTGCGCCGCATGATGGCCGAGGCGGGCTTCCCGGTGGAGAAGCTGGTCCGCGTCGCCTTCGGCCCGATCGGGCTCGGCGACCAGAAGTCCGGCTGGCTGCGCCGCCTCACCAACACCGAGGTCGGCATGCTGATGCGCGAGGTCGACCTCTAGGCGTCCCGCACACCCGGCGAAGAGCCCGGTTCCCCCGTCTCGCGGGGGAGCCGGGCTCTTTTCTCGTGTGCGCCCCCCGAGGCCCCGTGCGCCCCCGAAGGCCTGCGCGCCCGCCCGAACGGCCTTGTGCGCCCGGCCCGAACGCCTTTATAGTCACAGTGACCATTAAGGGGGTACGGCGATGAGCCTCACCTGGAGCCGGGCCCTCGGCCCCGCCGGGCACGGCCGGGGGACCTGGGCCCACGGGGGTGGACCAGGTCCCGGCGCCGGCCCGGCCGCGAGCGCGGGGCGACGATGACCGCGGTCGGCCCCCGGGCCCGGGAGGGGGGAGCCCGGGGGCCCCGGGGCACGGCCCCGCAGGGGTACGACCCGCACGCCTTCGAACCGTTCGCGGTCACCGTCGACCTCGCGGTCTTCACCGTGCGCGAGGGTGTCCTGCACGCCCTGCTCATCCGGCGCGGCCAGGAGCCGTATGCGGGGGCGTGGGCGCTGCCCGGCGGATTCGTGCTGCCGCGCGAGTCCACCGAGCTCGCGGCCCGGCGCGAACTGGCCGAGGAGACCGGCCTGCCCGACGACCTGGTGGCCGGTCTGCACCTGGAACAGCTGCGCACCTACAGCGAGCCGGACCGCGACCCCAGGATGCGGGTTGTGTCGGTGGCGTACACCGCGCTCGTGCCCGACCTGCCCGAACCGCACGGCGGCGGCGACGCGGCGCATGCCGAGTGGGTCGCCCTCGGCGGCTGCGGGCAACTCGCCTTCGACCACGCCGAGATCCTCGCCGACGCCCGTGAACGCATCGGCGCCAAGCTCGAATACACCTGCCTGGCCACGTCGTTCTGCCCGCCCGAGTTCACCCTCGGCGAGCTCCAGCAGGTGTACGAGACGGTCTGGGGCACCGTCCTCGACCGCCCCAACTTCCGCCGCAAGGTGCTTGCCACGCCCGGCTTCGTCGAGCAAGTGGCAGGCGCCTCACGGCTGACCGGTGGCCGGGGCAAGCCGGCCGCGCTCCACCGGGCGGGTCCGGCCACCGCGCTGCACCCGCCCCTTCTGCGCCCGGAGGGACGACAGACATGAACCGCGCTGCCAAGCAGACGGCGACCGGCGCCTTGATCGGCCTCGCACTGGGGGACGCGCTCGGCTTCCCCACCGAGTTCAACGACGTGCCGGCGATCCTCACCAAGTGCGGACCCTGGCGCGAGATGGCGCTGCCTACCCCGGCCGTCGTCACCGACGACACCCAGATGACGCTCGCGCTCGGCCGGGGCATCCGCACCGCGATGGACCGCGGGCTGCTCGGCCCCGAGCGGCTCGAAGGTCCGGTCCGTGCCGAGTTCATCGACTGGTACCACTCGCCCGAGAACAACCGGGCACCCGGCCGGACCTGCCTGGTCGCCTGCGCGCAGCTGGACAGCGGGCTGCCCTGGCAGCAGGCCAGCCAGCACGGCTCCAAGGGCTGCGGCGCCAACATGCGGGTCGCGCCCGTGGGCCTGGTGCCGGGCCTGAGCGAGGAACAGCGGGCGGGCGCCGCCCAGTTGCAGTCCGCGCTCACCCACGGCCACCCCACCGCGCTCGCCGCGTCCGACCTCACCGCACGTGCGGTGTTCCTGCTCGCCCAGGGTGCCGACCCGACGGGCCTGGTCGGTCAGCTGCGCTCGTACGCGTACGAGAACCGCACCCGCTACCACGACCGCTGGCTCGGCGACCTGTGGGCGCACTCGCACGACCCGACGCCCGGCCACTTCATCGCGCGCGGCTGGGACGAGTGCCTGGACGTCCTCGACCGGGTGCTCAAGGCGCTGCGCGACCCCTCGCCCGAGACCGACCCGTGCCTGGAGACCGGCGACGGCTGGATCGCCGAAGAGGCCTTCGCCACCGCCCTGTTGTGCTTCCTGCTCTTCCCCGACGAGCCGCTCACAGCGCTGCGCCGCGCCGCCTGCACCCAGGGCGACTCGGACTCCATAGCCTGCCTGGCCGGGGCGTTCGCGGGTGCCCATCTGGGGGCCGCCGCCTGGCCGAAGGAGTGGGCCGAGCGCATCGAGTACCGCAGCGAACTCCTGACCCTGGGGGCGCTCTGGGACGCTTGAGTCATGATCGACCTCCACGCCGCCGGCCTGCGCAGCGGGCGGGCGCGGGCGGGCCGGGGCGGGAGCGAGTGGCCGGGGACGTCGGGGCGCCGCGGGCGGTCCCGTACGTGGTGCGGGCCGCCTCGCTACTGCCCGAGGCCGCCGCCGGGCACGACGCGCTGCACGACTTCGTCGTACGCGTCCGCCTTCAGGGCTGACGCGCGGCGCACCCGGTACAGGAAGTCGGCGACCCGGGCCCGGTCGGGCTCGGACGGCAGGGGAGAGGCGGACGCCGCCTCGTCGGACTCGGCGGCGAGGCGGGCCATCCACGACTCCACCTCCGGCCAGGAGACCTCGCCGCGCTTGACCGCGAGCAGCGGCTCGCGCTCGGCGCCCACGTCGATGCTGAGCACCCCCGTGCGCAGCAGATCGCGGCAGCTCATCAGCAGCCGCAGCAGATGCATGGCGTGCTTCCAGCGGGGCGCGCCGTGCTGTCGTACGTCGGCGTCGAGCTTCTTGCGCTGGCCGAGCGCGTAGCGCGCGAAGGTCCCGTGGGCCCGGCGCGAGAGGAACGCCCCACGCAGGGACAGGAGTTCACGCCCGGTGTCGTCGAGCTGCTCGACCAGCGGGGAGTGCAGGCACTCCAGGATGTTCGGATTGGCGCGCAGGGCCAGTTCGCAAAAGCGCTCCAGCTCCCAGCTGAACTGTTCGTCGGCCGGGCCCTCGATGTGGGTCGGGGGCTTCTCGAAGCGCCAGAACAGCTGGGTCGGTGCGAGGTAGATCCCGCGCACGTCGGTGTCGCTGCCTTCGGTCGCGAGGCCGAAGGCGCGCGAGCCCATGACACAGGAGTACACGGTGTGGTCTGCGATCAACTCCTCGGGCATCATGGCGGTCAGTGTGGCCGGTCAGGGCAGCAGGATCGAATCCTTATCCACGGTGATCCGCCGGGCGGGCAGCGGACGCGTGGCCGGGCCGTTGGCCACCGAGGCGTCCGCGATCCGGTACTTGCTGCCGTGGCAGGGGCAGTCGATGGTGCCGTCCGCGACGGTGGAGACCGTGCAGCCCTGGTGGGTGCAGATCGCCGAGAAGCCCTTGAAGGTGCCGGCCGTGGGCTGGGTGACGACGACCTTCTGCTCCGCGAAGATCTTGCCGCCGCCGACGGGGATGTCCGAAACCTTGGCGAGAACCTGCCCGGCCTGCGCGGGCGGGCTCGACTCGCCGGAGGCCGCGGGCGGGCTCGACGCACTGGGGGTGGCGGACGCGCTGCCGCTCGGCGCGCCGGGCGTGGGGGTCGAACTCCCGGCGCTGTCACCGGAGTTGGAGCAACCGGCGAGGGCCGCCGCCCCTGCTGCCGCCACGAGTACCGTCCTGCGGCTGTTGACTGCGTCCACCGTGTGCTCCTCATGAAGTCGTGGTCACGCCGGGCGCGTAACCGGCACGCCGCACGTGAAGCCGTCGGACCGGGCGCCCGGGCGACGCACGCGGCCAGGAGCATCCTGGCGCCGAAGGGGCCCGGGGCGAAGCACCGACGGGTCGCATGTCCCCCGTGCCGACCACGCCCGCGGCGCGTCGGGTTCGAGGGACGTCACACCCGGGGTGTGCCGGGTCCGAGGTGCGTCACGCCCGGGGCGCGAGGCCCAGCGCACGCCCCTCGGCATCCCGGCGCACTTCCAGGACCGCCGTCACGGCCGCCCGCTCGACGGGCCCGTACACATGGGGGAACAGCACGTCCCCCGAGCCCTCCCAGCGGACCTCGGCGGCCAGCGCCGACTCCTCGATGCACAGCACCACGAGGGGACCCGGCACATCGCGGTAGCGGGCGTCGGCGACGGCCAGGGCCGAGGTCTCGTCGGCCGAGCAGTGCACGAAACCCTCGGCGGCGAGCGAGGGCGGGCGGTAAAGCCGGTCGGGCCGGGCCGACCACTCGACCAGGGGAACCACATGCAGGATCATCCGTCGGTTCTACCCCGGACCCGGCCCGGGCGCTCCCGGCGGGGGCGGTTCGCCCAGGTGGCGCAGGCGCCCCGCTTGGGTGAGATTGGCCCTGTTCTCCTGCGTACCCCCCCATCCGAAAGGCACGACAATGGCGGGAAATGACCTGGGCAGCCTTCTGGGCGGCCTCCTCGGCGGCAGCGGCAGCGGAGCCTCGGGCTCCGGCGGCGCCGGGAACATCCTCGGCGCGCTGCTCGGCGCTCTCGGCGGCAGCGGCGGCGGCCAGAGCAACGGCGGCAATCCGCTCGGCGGCCTCATGGACATGCTCACCAAGTCCGGGCTGGTCGACCAGGCCCAGTCCTGGGTCGGCAACGGCGACAACCAGCCGGTGAGCGGCGCCCAGATCGCCGACGCGCTGCCGAACGACGCGCTCCAGCAGGCCGCCCAGCAGGCCGGCGTCTCCCCCGAGGAGGCCGCGAACCAGATCGCGCAGCACCTGCCGCAGGCCGTCGACAAACTGACCCCGGGCGGGCAGCTGCCGCAGGCGGGCACCTCGCTGGAGGACCTGATCAAGCAGCAGAACCTGTAACGAGCACCCCATCCGGCGGCCGTCCTCGTCCGGAGGGCGGCCGCCGCGTACGTCCTCCGGCGGCGCTGACTACGCTGAACGGGAACGAAGACCGAGGCTAGGAGCACGTCGTGGCGGTACGAGCGGTCCGGGGGGCAGTCCAGCTGGAACGGGACGAGGCCGGACACATGGACGAGCAGGTCGGCGCACTGCTCACCGAGGTCCTGGAGCGCAACGGCCTGACCCCGGACGACCTCATTAGCATCTGGTTCACCGCCACCCCCGATCTGCACAGCGACTTCCCGGCCGCCGCCGCGCGCGGCCTCGGCATCACCGACGTGCCGCTGATCTGCGCCCAGGAGCTCGACATAGCGGGCGCGATGCCCCGCGTGGTGCGGATCCTCGCGCACGTCGAGACCTATCTCGACCGCTCCGAGATCGCCCACGTCTACCTCGGCTCCGCCGCCGCCCTGCGCAAGGACATCGCCCAGTGAGAACCGCCCTCGTCATCGGTACCGGACTCATCGGCACCTCCGTCGCCCTGGCCCTCGCCGGCCGCGGCGTCACCGTCCACCTCGTCGACCACGACCCGGACCAGGCCCGCACCGCCTCGGCCCTCGGAGCCGGCACGGACGAGGCGCCCGAGGGGCGCGTCGACCTCGCCGTCATCGCCGTGCCGCCCGCGCACGTGGCCGCGACCCTGGCCGAGGCGATCCGGGGCGGGATCGCCCGCGCCTGCATCGACGTCGCCAGCGTCAAGGGCGGCCCGCGCCGCGAGCTGCTCGCGCTCGGCTGCGACCTGAGCTCCTACATCGGTACGCACCCCATGGCGGGCAAGGAGCGCTCCGGCCCGCTCGCGGCCACCGCCGACCTCTTCGAGGGACGGCCCTGGGTGCTCACGCCGACCCGGGACACCGACACCGAGGTGCTCAACCTGGCGCTCGAACTGGTCGCGCTGTGCCGTGCCGTGCCGGTCGTCATGGACGCCGACGCCCACGACCGGGCCGTCGCGCTCGTCTCGCACACCCCGCAGCTGGTCTCCTCCATGGTCGCCGCCCGGCTCGAAGAGGCCGACGAGACGGCGGTACGGCTGTGCGGGCAGGGCATCCGGGACGTCACCCGCATCGCGGCCTCCGACCCCCGGATGTGGGTGGAGATCCTCTCCGCCAACCCGGGCCCGGTCGCCGACGTCCTGTCCGGGATCGCCGCCGACCTCGACGAGACCGTGCGGGCCCTGCGCTCCCTGGAGTCCGCCGACGAGGACAAGCGGCGCGGCGGCGCGGCCGGCATCGAGGACGTGCTGCGGCGCGGCAACGCGGGCCGGGTCCGGGTCCCCGGCAAGCACGGGGCGGCGCCCGCCACGTACGAGATCGTCGCCGTGCTCCTCAGCGACGAGCCGGGCGGCCTCGCGCGGCTGTTCGCGGACGCGGGGCGGGCCGGGGTCAACATCGAGGACGTCCGCATCGAGCACGCCACCGGCCAGCAGGCGGGCCTGGTCCAGCTGATGGTCGAGCCGGCCGCGGCCCCGGGGCTGACCGCGGCACTGCGGGAGCGGGGCTGGTCCATCCGGCAGTGACGCGGTCGTCCCGACCGGGCGGGACGGGGGGCTCGCACGAGCCAGTAACCTTGTGGGGGGCGGATTTGCGCCCCGAGCATCCCCGCCCCGTACCAGGAAGGTGTCCGTCACCGTGGAAACCGCCGCCCGGACCGCCCCGGCAGCAGTGATTGTCGCCATCGACGGCCCCTCCGGCACCGGCAAGTCCAGCACCTCCAGGGCCGTCGCCGCCAAGCTCGGCCTGAGCTACCTGGACACCGGCGCCCAGTACCGGGCGATCACCTGGTGGATGATCAGCAACGGGATCGACATCGGCGACCCGGCGGAGATCGCCGTCGCGGCGGCCAAGCCCGTGATCGTCTCCGGCACCGACCCGTCGGCGCCGACCATCACGGTCGACGGCGAGGACGCCTCGGGGCCGATCCGCACCCAGGACGTCACCTCCAAGGTCAGCGCGGTCAGCGCCGTGCCCGAGGTGCGGGCCCTGATCACCCAGCTCCAGCGCGACATCGCGGCGGCCGCCGGTCAGGGCATCGTGGTCGAGGGCCGTGACATCGGCACCACCGTGCTGCCCGACGCCGACCTCAAGGTGTTCCTCACCGCGTCCCCCGAGGCGCGGGCGGCCCGCCGCAGCGGCGAGCTCAAGGGCTCCGACGTGGCAGCCACCAGGGAAGCCCTGATCAAGCGGGACGCGGCGGACTCCGGTCGCAAGACCTCCCCGCTGGCCAAGGCGGACGACGCGGTCGAGGTGGACACCACCGAGCTCACCCTGGACCAGGTCATCGAGTGCGTGGTCACCCTCATCGAGGAGAAGCGGGCCGCCAAGTGACAGCAGTTCCTGTCTCCGAGCGGGGCGCGGAGATCGGGCGCCGCATCGGTGTCGGCCTGATGTACGGCCTGTGGCGGCCGCGCGTGCTGGGCTCCTGGCGGGTTCCGTCGGCCGGCCCGGTGATCCTCGCCGTGAACCACTCGCACAACATCGACGGTCCCATGGTCATGGGCACCGCCCCGCGCGGCACCCACTTCCTGATCAAGAAGGAAGCCTTCGTCGGGCCGCTCGGCCCGTTCCTCGAAGGCATCGGCCAGCTCAAGGTGGACCGGGCGGTCGCCGACCGCACCGCGATCACCGACGCGCTCGCCGTGCTCGACGGCGGCGGCGTCCTCGGGATCTTCCCCGAGGGCACCCGGGGCGACGGCGACTTCGCCTCGCTGCGGGCGGGCCTCGCCTACTTCGCCGTACGGTCGGGGGCGCCGATCGTGCCGGTGGCGGTCCTGGGAAGCACCGAGCGCCGCGGCCGGTTGATAAAGGCGCTGCCGCCGCTGCGCAGCCGGGTCGACGTCGTGTTCGGCGACCCCTTCGAAGCGGGCGACGGCAGCGGCAGACGCACCCGCAAAGCCCTGGACGAGGCCACCGTCCGCATCCAGGACCGGCTCACCGGCCACCTGGAGACCGCCAGGCGCCTGACCGGGCGCTAGGCCAGACTTTCAGTAGTGGACCGCTCGATCGCGATCCACCGATCACCACGATGAACGAGGTACGGACTTCATGAACGACCAGCACGAACACGGAGCGCTCGGCGACGCCGAGTACGCGGAGTTCATGGAGCTCGCCGCCGAAGAGGGCTTCGACGTCGAGGACGTCGAGGAGGCCCTCGGCGAAGCGGGCCACGGCCCGCTGCCGGCCCTCGCCGTGGTCGGCCGCCCCAACGTCGGCAAGTCGACCCTGGTGAACCGCATCATCGGTCGCCGCGAGGCCGTGGTCCAGGACAAGCCCGGTGTCACCCGTGACCGCGTGACCTACGAGGCCGAGTGGGCGGGGCGCCGCTTCAAGGTCGTCGACACCGGCGGCTGGGAGCAGGACGTCCTCGGCCTCGACGCCTCCGTCGCCGCCCAGGCCGAGTACGCCATCGAGGCCGCCGACGCCGTGGTCTTCGTCGTGGACGCCACCGTGGGCGCCACCGACACCGACGAGGCCGTCGTCCGGCTGCTTCGCCGGGCCGGCAAGCCCGTCGTGCTCGCCGCGAACAAGGTCGACGGCATGTCCGGCGAGTCCGACGCCGCCGCCCTGTGGTCGCTCGGCCTGGGCGAGCCCTACCCGATCTCGGCGCTGCACGGCCGCGGCACCGGCGACCTGCTCGACGAGATCCTCAAGGCCCTGCCCGAGGCCCCGCCGCAGCGCTTCGGCACCTCGGTGGGCGGCCCCCGCCGCATCGCCCTCATCGGCCGTCCGAACGTGGGCAAGTCCTCGCTCCTGAACCAGGTCGCCAAGGAGGACCGGGTCGTCGTCAACGCCCAGTCCGGCACCACCCGCGACCCGGTCGACGAGCTCATCGAACTCGGCGGCATCACCTGGAAGTTCGTCGACACGGCCGGCATCCGCCGCCGCGTCCACCTCCAGGAAGGCGCCGACTACTACGCCTCGCTGCGTACCGCCGCCGCCGTCGAGAAGGCGGAGGTCGCGGTCGTCCTCATCGACACCAGCGAGTCGATCTCCGTGCAGGACCAGCGCATCATCACGATGGCCGTCGACGCCGGGCGCGCGCTCGTCATCGCGTACAACAAGTGGGACACCCTCGACGAGGAGCGGCGCTACTACCTGGAGCGCGAGATCGAGACCGAGATGCAGCAGGTCGCCTGGGCGCCCCGGGTCAACGTCTCCGCGCTGACCGGCCGCCACATGGAGAAGCTGGTCCCGGCGATCGAGACCGCGCTCGCGGGCTGGGAGACCCGGGTCCCCACCGGACGCCTCAACGCCTTCCTCGGTGAGCTCGTGGCCGGCCACCCGCACCCGATCCGCGGCGGAAAGCAGCCGCGCATCCTGTTCGGCACCCAGGCCGGCACCAAGCCGCCGCGGTTCGTCCTCTTCGCCTCCGGCTTCATCGAGGCCGGCTACCGGCGCTTCATCGAGCGCCGGCTGCGCGAGGAGTTCGGCTTCGAGGGCACCCCGATCCACATCTCGGTCCGGGTGCGCGAGAAGCGCGGCCGCAACAACAAGAAGTAACTCCCTCACGGGCCCCGTCCGCACGGGGTCCGCAAGGGAGCGACTCCCTTGCGGGAGCGGGTTCAGAGCCCCCTGCGGGGGCCGGGCGGCAGTGCCGCCGGGAGCTGGTGCTGCCCGGCGTACTGCCGCCCGTTCGCGTTCATCGCGGGGTGCACGTGCCAGTTGCCGACGTAGGTGGCCGGGAAGTGCTGGGTCTGGTGGCCCGTCTGGTGACCGGTGCGGGCGCCGTGCGTGCCCGTCCCGAACCCGCCGATGGCACCGAACCCGGTGAAGCCGAGATCCTCCTCGCCGGACCGGTCACCGGGCAGGGCGCGGAAGGACCGGAGGTACTCCGAGTACAACGCGTCGTAGATCGGCGTGGGGGAGTGGGTTCCCGACGCCTCGCCCGAGGGGCGCATGGCGGGGATCTGTGACGGGTACGGCTGGCGGGGGGAGTCGTATGTGTGCACGTATGTGCCAACGACCCCGTACGCCCGGGGATGCGGGGCGTTCCGGCTTATCGGTTGCGCGCCGCCGGGCGCTCCACGCCCCTTCCGCGCCCGCCCCGGGCCTGCCGGGACGGGCGCGCGGGGACCGTCAGGTGCCGGCCAGCGGCATGGCCGCGGCGACCAGGCGGCCGTCGGCCGCGGCCTTCTCCAGGGCGTCCCTGAGCAGGTCCTCGCGCGGCTGCTGGCCGATCATGCCGACCGGGGCCGCGAAGACGAGCACGCGCTGCGACTTGTTGGCGGCGGCGCGCCAGCCCTCCGTCACCTGGAGCGGCTGGTGGGCCTGCCACCACGACACCGAGCTGCTGCCGCCGCCGGTACCGGGCTGCAGGACCGCGTGCAGCTGGCCCATGGCGAGCAGTACGGACCAGCCCGGCAGCACCGCGGGCAGCCGGGCCATGTCGGTCACCGGCACGAAGCCCTGCTCGATGAGGAGCGGCAGGAATTCGTCGGTGCTGCCGCCCGAACCGGCCCGGGCGATCGGGCCGGTCGGTTCGACGACGAGCGCGGGATGCAGATCGCCCTCGATCAGGACCAGGCCGCTGGTGATGCCGAGCACGGCCTGCTCGGGCGAGCCGCCGACCGCCGCCGGGTCCTCGCCGGTGATGGAGCGTACGGCGCCCTGGAGCTGCTCCTCGGCGACCTGGACGACCTGGGAGGGGATGCAGCTGGCGTGGGCGAAGGCGAGCACGGCCGTTTCCTCGCCGACGAACAGGACGGTGCTGGTGCGCTCCTGCTCGGAGTCGCCCGGCGTGCGGCAGGAGGTGCAGTCGTAGCTGCCCGGGGCGTTCTCACCGGCGAGCAGCCGCTCGGCTTCTTCGTCGCCGATCTCGGCGCGGACGTCCTCACTGACGTCGAGCATGCGCGGCACGGGTGGCTCCTAGGAACTGAGTGGATGCGCCGGGCGGTTCCCGGCTTCTCTCGTACAAACGACAACGGGTGATCTGTGGCAGGAGTCACGCGCGGCGCCGGACGGAATCGAACCGCGCCCAGCGGAGGGTGAATTCACCCCCGGAACCGCTCACTCCCCGTCAACGCATGCGGGGGACATGGAAGTTGGGGCGGTGAGCTGGCTCACAGATCACTTCACCGACAGGTCGACAAATGGTGAAATCCTGCGATTCAGTGGGTGACCTGAAACAGCCGCTACTGCTGGTAACGGGCAACTGGCCTTGCAGGACGGGGAGTTGGTTGTGGGCGGGTCCCGCGGGTCCCTAGATTCCAGCGCCGTGTGCATCTCGCACCGCCCGGGACCGCCCGCCGGCCGCACAGCCAGCTACGACCCTCCGGCGGGCGGGGGCGGCACGGAACGAGGCGCCGGACGCGCCGAGGGCCGGACCGCCCAGGGGGACCCCGGGTCCTTCGAGAGGGATTTCATGTCCGTTGGTACCAGTGGTTCCAGCTCCGCACGCAGGCGTGCCACGGCAGCGTTGATCGGCGCCGCGGTCGCGGCCCCGGTCGCCCTGCTCGGCGTCGCGACCGGCCCGGCCGCCGCGGCTGACGCCGGTGTGTGGGACCGCATCGCCCAGTGCGAAAGCGGTGGAAACTGGCACATCAACACCGGAAACGGCTACTACGGCGGGCTCCAGTTCGCCGCCGGGACCTGGCGGGCGCACGGCGGCGGGGCCTACGCCGCCACCGCCGACCGGGCCAGCAGGGCGGAGCAGATCGCCATCGCCGCCAAGGTTCAGCACGCACAGGGCTGGGGGGCGTGGCCGGTCTGCTCGCGCCGGGCGGGCGCGTCCGGCGGAGCACCCGGGGCGGGAACACCGGCCCGGCCGAAGAAGCAGGCCGAGCGCCCCCGCCGGGCGGCGCCGAAACAGCACGAGGCGCCGGCGCCGCAGCGGCACGCGAAGGCCGAGCAACAGTCCGTCGCCCCGCTCCGCGCCGAGAGCGCGCACGCCGGCTCCTACACGGTCCGGAGCGGGGACACCCTGTCCGCCGTCGCCGCGGCCCACGGCACGGCATGGGAGGCGCTGTACGCGGCCAACAGGGCCGTCATCGGAGCCGACCCGGATCTCATCCTGCCCGGGCAGCAGCTCAGGCTCTGAGGCCCGAAGGTCCCGTCCGGCCGCCCGGACGGGGCCCGGTGCCGCCCCGGCCACCGCGCGCCCCGGTCCCGGGTGGACCAGTGGGGACCCGGTTCTGGAGTACGGAGGACGGACTGGCCAAGTACAGTCCGTATCCGACCGTTGGATTTCGGTTTCCGTCCGCGCTGATGGTCAAATGATCAAGTCCGCGATCCACCGACCGATCGAACGACCAAGGGATGCCCGGCCCATGCACATCTCGTTCCTGCTGCACAACGCGTACAGCCTGGGCGGCACCATACGGTCGACCTTCAACCTCGCGGGCGAGCTCGCCCGGCGGCACGACGTCGAGATCGTCTCCGTCTTCCGCCACCACGACGAGCCCACCCTGCCCGCCCCCGAGGGCGTCCGTCTCCGGCACCTCATCGACCTCCGCAAGAACGGCCCCGGATACGAGGGCGACCACCCCGATCACCTGCGGCCCGCCAAGGTCTTCCCGCGCGGCGACGGCCGCCACAGCCAGTACAGCCGCCTCACCGACGCCCGCATAGGCGCCCACCTCGCGGCGATCGAGGCCGACGTCGTCATAGGCACCCGGCCGGGCCTCAACGTCCACATCGCGCGCGAGACGCGCCCCGGCGTGGTCCGCGTCGGCCAGGAACACCTGACCCTGACCGGCCACAGCTACCGGCTGCGCAGCGAGATAGCCCACTCCTATCCGCAGCTCGACGCGATCACCACGGTCACCCGGGCCGACGCCGACGCCTACCGGGCCCTGCGGCTGCGCGGCGTCCGCGTCGACGCGGTGCCCAACTCGGTGCCGACGCCCCGCGTACAGCCCGCCTCCGGCGAGAGCAAGCTGGTGGTGGCGGCCGGGCGGCTCACTCCGGTCAAGCGGTACGACCTGCTGGTACGGGCGTTCGCGCAGGTGGTCGCCGTACGGCCGGACTGGCGGCTGCGCATCCACGGCGCCGGCGACGCCTTCGGCAACGAACGGGGCGCCCTGCGCAACCTGATCGACGATCTCGGCCTCTACAACCATGTGTTCCTCATGGGTGTGGCCGGCGACCTCGACGGCGAGTGGATCAAGGGATCGCTCGCGGCCGTCACCTCCAGCCACGAGTCCTTCGGCATGACCATCGTCGAGGCCATGCGCTGCGGCCTCCCGGTCGTCTCGACCGACTGCCCCCAGGGTCCACGCGAGATCATCGACGACGGGGTGGACGGCCGGCTCGTCGAGAGCGGCAATGTCGACGCGGTGGCCGCGGGCCTGCTCGAACTGATCCAGGACGACGCACTGCGCCTGCGCATGGCCAAGGCGGCCCTGGACAGCTCCCGGCGCTTCGACCCGGCCGCGATCGCCGAGCGGCACGAGGCGGTCTTCGGCGAACTGCACGCCCGCGGCGCGGGCGACCGCTCCGCCGGGCCGCTGCGCGAAGGCCTCCACCGGGCCCGCGGCGCGGCCCTCGACGGGGCCTACGCCCTGCGCCACAAGGCCGCCTCCGTGCTCCGGAAAGGGCAGACCGCATGACCACCACAGCTGAGTCGCCGGACACCGGCAGCACCTCCGCGGCCCCGCGCGTCGACTGCACGGCCGACTCCGCGGGCGGGCTGACCTTCGACGTCGTCGCGACCTCGGACACGGACGCCACGCTCGTCCTGCGCCGCCACGGCGCGAATCCCGGCGGCGAGGTACGGCTGCCGCTCACCCCGGCCGCCGAGGGACTGCTGCGGGCCGTCCTGCCCAGCACGGTCGACCTCGCCGAAGGCCTCTGGGACGTGTGCCTGAGCTTCGGCACGGGCCCCGGGCAGCGCCTGCAGCCCGGCGTACGGGACCTGCGCGCGCTGGTCGACCGGGAGCCGGGGCCGGACGCCGAGCGGATCGCGGTCCGCATCCCCTACCCGGTCCGCTCCGGTGAACTCGCGGTCCGCAGCTGGCTGCGCAGGCCGCACGCCGAGACCGGCACCCTCGGCTTCGAGGGGCCCTCGGTCACCGTCCAGGGCCGTCTGTACGGATCGGAGTTCGGACCCGACGCGGCCGTCGAGGCGCGCCTGCGGGGCGGCAGCGGCCGCGTCCACCGGGTCGCGGCGAGCACCGGGGGCGGCGGCGGGGACTTCACCTTCACGCTGCCCTACGCGCCGCTCGCCGACGGGCTCGACGCCAAGGAGTGGCTCTGGGACCTGTGGCTGCTGCCCGGCTCGGGCTGCCCGGCCGTCCGCCTGGCCCGCATCCTCGACGACGTCCCGCTGAAGCAGGCGATCTTCGTGTACCCGGGGACGAAGGCCGGCTCCGCCGTGGTGCGCCCGTACTACACCGGTGCGAACGACCTGAGCGTGCGGGTCGACGCGGTCCGCACCTGAGCGGGAGCGGCGCCCCCGGGCCCCGCTCGCGCCCCTCGGGCCCCGCTCCTTCGGCCCGGGTGCGGCCACCCGGCTAGGCCACGGGCTTCTCCGGCCCCGGCACGGCCACCGGCTCGGCGGGCGGCTCCAAGTCGTCGCGGAACGGCGCGAACTCGGGGTGGTGCAGGTCGAACGCCGGGGACTCGGTGCGGATGCGCGGGATGGTCACGAAGTTGTGCCGGGGCGGCGGGCAGGAGGTCGCCCACTCGAGTGAGCGGCCGAACCCCCACGGGTCGTCGACCTCCACCTTCGTGCCGTACTTCGCCGTCTTCCAGACGTTGTAGAAGAACGGCAGCGTGGACAGGCCGAGCAGGAACGCGCCGATCGACGAGATCGTGTTGAGCGCCGTGAAGCCGTCCGCCGCGAGATAGTCCGCGTACCGCCGCGGCATGCCCTCCGCGCCCAGCCAGTGCTGGACCAGGAAGGTGGTGTGGAAGCCGATGAAGAGCGTCCAGAAGTGCATCTTGCCGAGCCGCTCGTCGAGCATCCGGCCGGTCAGCTTCGGCCACCAGAAGTAGAAGCCGCCGAAGGTCGCGAACACCACCGTGCCGAACACCACGTAGTGGAAGTGGGCCACCACGAAGTACGAGTCCGTGACGTGGAAGTCCAGCGGCGGCGAGGCCAGGATGACTCCGGTGAGGCCGCCGAACAGGAAGCTCACCAGGAAGCCGACCGCCCACAGCATCGGGGTCTCGAAGCTCAGCGAGCCCCTCAGCATCGTGCCGGTCCAGTTGAAGAACTTCACGCCGGTGGGCACCGCGATCAGGAACGACATGAACGAGAAGAACGGCAGCAGCACCGCCCCGGTCGCAAACATGTGGTGCGCCCACACCACGACGGAGAGCCCGGTGATGGCCGCCGTCGCCCCGATCAGGGTCGTGTAGCCGAAGATCGGCTTGCGCGAGAAGACCGGGATGATCTCCGTGATGATGCCGAAGAACGGCAGCGCGATGATGTAGACCTCGGGATGGCCGAAGAACCAGAAGAGGTGCTGCCACAGCAGCGCGCCTCCGTACTGCGCCTCGAAAACCATCGACCCGAATCTGCGGTCCGCCTCCAGGACGAGCAGTGCCGCCGCCAGCACGGGGAACGCGATGAGCACCAGGACCGAGGTGAACAGGACGTTCCAGGTGAAGACCGGCATCCGGAACATCGTCATGCCGGGGGCGCGCATCCCGATGATGGTGGTCACGAAGTTGACCGCACCGAGGATCGTGCCGAAGCCGGAGAGCGCGAGGCCCATGATCCAGAGGTCGGCGCCCGCGCCGGGGGAGCGGGTCAGCGAGTTGAGCGGCGCGTAGGCGAACCAGCCGAAGCTCGCGGGTCCCGTCGGCAGCAGCACCGAGCCGAGCACGATCAGGCCGCCGAACAGGAACAGCCAGTACGCGAGCATGTTCAGGCGCGGGAAGGCCACGTCGGGGGAGCCGATCTGCAGCGGCATGATCGCGTTGGCGAACCCGGCGAAGGTCGGCGTCGCGAACAGCAGCAGCATGATCGTGCCGTGCATGGTGAAGAGCTGGTTGTACTCCTCGTTGCTCATCAGCTGGAGCCCGGGCCGGGCCAGTTCGGCCCGCATCAGGAGCGCCATCAGGCCCGCGATCAGGAAGAAGACGAACGAGGTGATCAGGTAGAGGTGCCCGATCTTCTTGTGGTCCGTGGTGGTCAGCCAGTCGACGATCACCGCACCCGGCCGGCCGGCCCGTGCGGGCTCCGCCGCCGGGGTCACCGTCTCCGTACCCATCGCACCCCCAGAGGTGTCTGGCGTCAGGCCAGGGGACATGATGCTCGCGCTCAGGGCCGGCGCAACAGAGGGCGTACGTCATCCGGCCAGGGCTGCGGACCCGTGCCGGGCAGGGGGTCGGAAGTAGGGATCGTATAAGGGGGCGGCGAATTGGCTACGCCCCGTCAATTTCGCCCGCGGAGCCGCCGCGTGGGAATTGATCCAATGCTCCGCGGGCGAATTGAATCAATTCGGGGAATGCGTTCGACCGGCCGGAACCATGGCGTGCGATAACTGGGCAAGGGGTCAGGAACTGCCCGTACGAGTGACGGAGTTCGAGGCGAACTCGACCCCCGATCCTGTGACAGAAGTGTGACTGGTGGGGTACCGGGGACGGACAACCGGCAGGTTCGTCCGGGGCCGGCGGCCCGCCGGGCCCCGCGCTTCCGTCCGCACCGCGGCCCGCCTACGGTGGGGTGCATGGCACCCATACCGTCCCACTCCGCCCATCCCGACGACGCCCCCGAGTCCTATGTGGGCCTCGACGCCGAGGAGGCCGAGCGCCTTGCCGGGGAGCGCGGCTGGTCCACCGTCAGGTCGCTGCCGCCGGGCTCGATCATCACCATGGAGTACCTCGCGGGCCGGCTGAACTTCGAGGTCGACAACGGCAGGGTGCGGCGCTGCTGGCACGGCTGAGGCTTCCCCGGCCGCCGGCACGGCCCGCCCGGCGCCGGCGCTTCCCACCCGCCGGGCTCCGCCCCTCCGCCCCTCCACCCCCGCTGTCCCGCGGAGCACGACGAAGGCCCCCGGCGAGCTGCCGGGGGCCTTCGTGCCGCGTGGGTGCCGTGCGCGTCGCTCGCGGTGCCGTCAGCCGCCCAGGGGGCGGGCCGGGGCGGTGCGCGGCGAGCGCTCGGTGTGCGGGGGGCGCCGGGTGCCCGAGGGGATGACCGGGGGCCGCTCCGAACGGGCCGGCTGGTAGGGCCGGGCCGGGAGCGGGCGGCCGGAGCCGCGCCCGCTGGCGGCGCCGACCGGCTCGCGCACCGGGACGTCGTCCTCGTCGTGGCCGCGCTGGGGGACCATCGCGGGCGCCGCGGGGGCGGGCACCGGGGCCGGCGCGGTGGTGGTGCTGGGCCGACGGCGCTCGCGCACCTTCGCGCGCACCGCGAAGACGAGGGCCTCCGCGCGGGCGATCAGCGGCTCGAACCAGGGCAGGGCGAGGAGGATGAGCAGCCCGGCCGCCCAGCCGAGGAGCACGTCGCTCACCCAGTGGGTGCCCAGGTACACGGTGGTCGCCCCGACTCCCAGGGCGACCATGGCCGAAATGACCGAGAGCCAGCGTCTGGCGCGGGGGGTGGTGGCGAGGTAGGCGAGGATGCCCCAGGTCACGACCGCGTTGGCGGTGTGCCCCGAAGGGAATATGTCGCCGCCGGCGAAGAGCTCGGCGGACCCTATCTGCGTGGCGTAGTGCGGCCCCAGGCGTCCGAGGCCGAGCTTGACCGAACCGACCGTCATGTTGAGCAGCAGAAGGGCCGCCCCGAGGGTCAGGAGCGGCCGCAGTGTGTGCTGGCGCCAGGAGCGCCAGCCGAGCCAGGCCATCACCATCACCGCGGTGGGACCGCGCTGGCCGAGTACCACGAAGTAGTCCAGGAAGGCGTGCAGCTGCGGCCACTGCTCGTACGGCCGGTACAGCATGACCTTCCAGTCCAGCTCGACGAGCCAGGAGGAGCCCAGCACAGCGACGACGATGGCGAGGTAGAACGCCATCGTCGCCCCGAAGAGGACCACGCGGTGACGGCTCATCCGCGGGATCTCTATCTTCGGTGGCTCGGGCTCCCGGTCCAGGCGGGCGAAGATTCGGTCAGTACGCACTCAATCGACGTTACAGCGAGTGAGTGACGGCCCAGGCCGATCCCGGGTCTTTGTGATGCCGCCGTGATGTGGAGTATGTCTCACGGCCCACTTTATTCCCGAGCCCTTGCGAATACCCCGGACCTTCTCCTCTATTCATTCGGATCACCCTCCGAAGGTCTGTTTCTATCCGGCGGAATTCCGTTAGCCGGGCGGGCGGGCGGAATTCATGCTTCGGTCACCGGTCCTGCACGGAGCGTAAAGATCACCCCACGGGGCCGGCGGGGTCCGGCGCGGACCCGCGGGTGGGCGTGGCGCACGCCACACCGGGGCCGGCTGTGCGGTGAGAGGTGGACCACGCGCCACGGGTGCGAACTCGCGTACGCTGACGAACCACTCGCCCGTCGATGCCGGGCCTTCGGGAATCCCGATCGGGGCTGGTCACTGGTCCACCGGGCCCGCCGACCGCGAGAGTAGGTGACGGCACGGTCCGCACCGGCCGAACCGTCCCGGATCCGCTGGGTCCGCAGTACTGGGAGGTACGTACATGACAGGGACGACCATGACCGGTGCGGAGCCGCGCGCCCGTGCCGGCGGCGCCAACCGCTGGGTCATCCTCGTCGTCCTGTGCGTGAGCCTGCTGTTCGTGGCGCTCGACGCCACCGTGCTGCACGTCGCGATCCCCTCGGTCACCGAGGATCTGCGGCCCGGCCCGGTGGAACTCCTGTGGATCGTCGACGCCTACCCGCTGGTCTGCGCCGCCCTCCTCATTCTCTTCGGCACCCTCGGCGACCGGGTCGGGCGGCGCCGGGTGCTGCTGCTCGGCTACGGGATCTTCGGCGCCGCCTCCGCGGTCGCCGCCCTGGCCGAGTCGGCGTCGGTGCTCATCGAGGCCCGCGCGCTGCTCGGCATCGGCGGCGCGATGATCATGCCCGCCACCCTCTCCATCCTGCGCGTCGTCTTCCCCGACCGCCGCGAGCGGGCCACCGCCATCGGCATCTGGACCGCGGTCGCCGCGATCGGTGCCGCCACCGGCCCGGTGCTCGGCGGCTTCCTCGTGCAGCACTTCTGGTGGGGCTCGGTCTTCCTCATCAACATCCCGCTGATGGCGCTGATCCTTCCCCTGGGCCGCTGGCTCCTGCCCGAGTCCAAGGGCAGCTCCGACGGACCCTGGGACGTGCTCGGCGCGCTGATGGCGGCAGGCGGCATCCTCGCGGTGGTCTTCGGCGTGAAGCGGCTCGGCACCGGAGCCGGTCTCCTCGACGGCCGCGCGCCGGCCGCCCTCTGCGTCGGCGCCGCCCTGCTCGTCCTGTTCGTCCGCAGGCAGCGCCGCCGCGAGCACCCCCTCGTCGACATCGGGATGTTCTCCCGGCCCGCCTTCTCCACCTCGGTCGGCTGCATCATCGTCGCCATGCTGGCGCTCGTCGGCCTGGAGCTCATAGCGGTCCAGTACCTCCAGCTCGTGCTCGGGCTCTCCCCGCTCCAGACCGGTCTGCGCATGCTGCCGCTGACCTTCGCCGCAATGGCGGCCGGGGCGACCGGGTCGTACACCATCCGATGGCTCGGCCCGCGCCGCATGGTCTGTACGGGCTTCGTATTGACCGCGGGAGCCGTGCTCCTCCTCGTCCTGATGGGCCAGACCGACTGGCCGGCGCTGATGGTCGTCTCGTTCGTGATGCTCGGCTTCGGGCTTCAGACGACCCTGTTCGCCGCGTACGAATCGATGCTCAGCGAGGCCCCGCCCGAGCGGGCCGGCGGCGCGGCCGCCATCGGCGAGACCTCCTACCAGCTCGGCGCCGGCATGGGCATCGCGCTCCTCGGCAGCGTCATGAACGCCGCCTACGCGCCCGGGCTCACGTCCGTGCGCGGAGTCCCCGCCGAGTCCTCCGCCGACGCGGCCCATTCGCTCGGCGAGGCCTACGACGTCGCCGAACGCCTCGGTGGCCCGGCCGGTCAGGCGCTCCGCGCCGCGGCCCGCACCTCCTTCGTGCACGGCGTGCACGTCACGCTGTTCGTCAGCGCCGCGCTGCTGCTCCTCGGCGCGGTGGCCGGTCTGCGGCTGCCCCGGATCATGGACTGCTCGGTGGCCGGGCAGGACCGGGACGCCGAGCCGGAGCCCGGCCGCGGGGAGCAGGCGCGCCCGGCGCAGCACACCCTGAAGGTCCCCGCCCCGGCCCGGCCCGGCGATGTGGCGACCGCGGAGTCTGGACGCACGCGACACTGACCCGTAACGTCAGCGCTCAGGTAATAACTAACACTGCTAGTTTTAGTTGAGCGAGAGCCGCGGAGGCGCCCCCATGTCCGCTCCTTCCTCCAAGCTGCCCCCCTTCGATCCCGCCGACCCGATCGGCATCGACGACCTGCTGAGCCCCGAGGACCTCGCGGTCCGCGACACCGTGCGCTCCTGGGCCGCCGACCGGGTCCTGCCGCACATCGCCGAGTGGTACGAGAACGGCGAGCTGCCCGGCATCCGTGAACTGGCCCGCGAACTCGGCTCGATCGGCGCGCTCGGCATGTCCCTGACCGGCTACGGCTGCGCGGGCGCCAGTGCCGTCCAGTACGGGCTCGCCTGCCTGGAGCTGGAGGCCGCCGACTCCGGCATCCGCTCGCTCGTCTCCGTCCAGGGCTCGCTCGCCATGTACGCGATCTGGCGGTTCGGCTCCGAGGAGCAGAAGCGGCGCTGGCTGCCCGGCATGGCGGCGGGCGAGATCATCGGCTGCTTCGGCCTCACCGAGCCCGACCACGGCTCCGACCCGGCCGGCATGCGCACGTACGCCAAGAAGGACGGCACCGACTGGGTCCTCAACGGCCGCAAGATGTGGATCACCAACGGTTCGGTGGCCGGGGTCGCCGTGGTCTGGGCCCAGACCGACGACGGCATCCGCGGCTTCGCCGTGCCGACCGACACCCCCGGCTTCTCGGCCCCCGAGATCAAGCACAAGTGGTCGCTGCGGGCCAGCGTCACCAGCGAGCTGGTCCTGGACGAGGTGCGGCTGCCCGCCGACGCCGTGCTGCCGGACGTCACCGGACTCAAGGGTCCGCTCAGCTGCCTCTCGCACGCGCGGTACGGAATCGTGTGGGGCGCGATGGGCGCGGCCCGGGCCTCCTTCGAGGCGGCGGTCGACTACGCCAAGACCCGCGAGCAGTTCGGCAGGCCCATCGGCGGCTTCCAGCTCACCCAGGCCAAGCTCGCCGACATGGCGCTCGAACTGCACAAGGGAATCCTGCTCGCCCACCACCTCGGGCGCCGCATGGACGCGGGGCGGCTGCGGCCGGAGCAGGTCAGCTTCGGGAAGCTCAACAACGTGCGCGAGGCGATCGAGATCTGCCGCACCTCACGCACGATCCTCGGCGCGAACGGGATCTCGCTCGAATACCCGGTGATGCGGCACGCCACCAACCTCGAATCGGTGCTCACCTACGAGGGCACCGTGGAGATGCACCAGCTGGTGCTCGGCAAGGCGCTCACCGGACTCGACGCGTTCCGCTAGGAACGCCCGGGCCCGGCGACCGCCCGTCTCCCCCGGGGAATCCCCGGGGAATCCCCGGGGGGTTCGGCCCTGGTCGCGGTCTCCCCCGGAGAGCGACCCAGGGCCCCCGCCCCGAACGCACCGGGGCTCAGCTCTGGTTGAAGAAGCCGCCGGTCTGGCGGCCCGCGGCCTCGCCGCTGACGATCTGGGTGTCGGCCGGGGTCAGCAGGAAGACTCTCGTCGCCACGCGCTCGATGGAACCGCGCAGCCCGAAGGTGAGCCCCGCCGCGAAGTCGACGACGCGCTTGGCGTCGCCGGCGTCCATGGACGTGAGGTTCACGATGACCGGCACGCCCTCACGGAAGAGCTCGCCGATGCCCCGCGCGTCCCGGAAGCCGTCCGGTGTGACGGTGGCGATCCGGCGGCCCTGCTCCTCGGCCGACTCGGAGGCCACCCGCACCCGCGGGTCGGTCACCCAGGCCTCGCCGGACTCGGCGGCACCCTCGGTGTACTCGTCGTCGTAGTAGCGGTCGTCGTTGTCCTCGACAAGCCCCAGCCAGGCACTGGCCTTGCGCACCGATCCCATGGACGCCTCCTCTCACTGCGGTCAGCTTCTTGCTGCTTCTTCAGTTCCCTATCCCTATGGTCGTCCATGATGCGGATACCGCGCCAAGTGGATAGTCGCCGCGCAGGTGATTCGTGACGGTACTGGCACAGATCATGTGGCGATTCGTCAGGAATCTTCTGGGATACGCCCGGTACGTGAAGCCCGGAGTAACAAAATTATGTATGTCCCTCCACATGAGTGACACAGGGGTCGTACGGGTGAACGGATGGCTCGATACGGTGCCTGCCGTACTGAAGAACGAGGGGTTGGTCGGGGCCCCGGCAGGCCCCGAAGACCCCAGGGCGGCCTGCCCGCGCCGGTCCTGACGGAGGCTCAGGCGGGCGGGCACGGGTCCGGAAACGGCCGAGGGTGCCCCGGCCGTCCGCGCGAGCGGCCGAAAGGCACCCCCAATCCGTCCCCGCGAAAAGCTACTTGTGCTCGGGCGGGGAGATCTGGGACTGCTCGATGCCCGAGCCCGTGGTGCCCCACTTCGCCAGGATCCTGTCGTACGTGCCGTCCTGCTTGAGCCGGTTCACCGCGGCCTGGAAGGCCGGCGCCAGCGGGGTGCCCTTCTTGAAGGCGAAGCCCACGTCGAGGCGGTGGTACTCGTTGAGGAACTTCAGCCCCTCCTGCTGCCCCACCGCGTACCGCAGCCCGTTGATCGTCGACATGACGACATCGCTGCGGCCCTGCTGGAGCGAGATCCACAGGGCGCCCTGGTCGCTGTAGGTCTGCACCTCGTACGGCTTCTTGCCGGCGTCCTCGCACGTGGCCTTGTTCTGTTCCAGGGTCGCCTCGAACGTGGTGCCCGCCCCGGTGGCCACGTTCAGTCCGCAGAGCTGCGCGAGGTCGGTGACGGAGGCCAGCTTGCTGTCCTTGCGGACGGCGAAGCCCTGGCCGTCGTTGATGTACGTCACGAAGTCGATGGTCTTGCGGCGGGCGTCGGTGACGCCGAAGTTGCCGGTTCCCAGGTCGTACTTGCCGCTGTCGAGCGCGGGCAGGATCACCTCGAACGCGGCCACTTCGCGCTTCAGCTTCAGGCCGAGCACTTTGGCGGCGGCGTCCGCGAAGTCGACGTCCTGGCCGACCACCGTCTTTCCGTCCTCCAGGTAGGTCGCGCCCGGCGGGGTGCCCACGCTGGTGGCGATGGTGAGGGTGCCCGAGGCGCGGACGTCCGCGGGCAGGAGCGCGGCGGCCGCCTCGTCCTTCCGCACGGCCGACACCACGTCGGCGGTGGGGATCTTCCCCTTCTGGCCGGCGGCCGGCGCGGCGCCGCCCGCCGGCTCCGTCCCGCCCGGGTCCCCGGACCCGCAGGCGGTCAGACCGAGGGCCGCGGCGGTGATCAGGGCGAACGCGGCGAGGTTGCGCGATCTGCTCAGGCTTCGGGACCGGCTCATGACGGGGTGTGCTCCAGGGTTTCAGGGCAGGCCAAAGGGCCGAGTGGCACGGGCGGCAGCGCGACGGGGGCGTCGCGGTGCGTGGCGACGGGGCGTCGCGGTACATCACGAGGGGAGGGGTGCGCGAGTGAGCGGAGATGTGAAGGCGCGGAAAAAGGTCGGCGCGAAGGCGCACGAAGGACGCGGGGCGCGCCGGGGCGCGGGACGCGGAGAAGACCGCGCAGGGAGTCAGCTCAACAGGAAGAGGACCACACTCGACCGAAGTCGATGTGGGAGCGCGTGACCAGCCACTGCTGCGGATGCATGGCCCAAGTGGAACAGGCATCCGTTTCCGCGTCAACTGCGCTGAGACGTAACGCCCACAGTGCGGACAAGCTTGACAACCTCCAGCATGCACCGCATAGCCTCGGGACCGGAAACCGTGCTGAGGGGCTCGGTCCCGCACCACCGCGCCAAGTGTCCGTGAAGGCCTTTCCCGTGTTCGATCCCTGTATCCACGGAGCCTTCGCATGTCCCTCACCCTCCCCGAACGCCCGTCCACGGCGGCCGACGACGACGCCCCCGAAGTCCCGCGCATCGTCCCCGCACGCCGAACCGGCCAGCGGATCACGGCCGTTGTCGTCCTCGTGCTGCTCGGTCTCGCGATCAACTCCGTCGTCCGCAACGAGGCCTTCCAGTGGGGCGTGGTCGCCGACTACTTCGCCACCACCGCCGTCCTGCGCGGGCTCTGGCTCACCGTGTGGCTCACCGCCCTCGTCATGGCCCTCGGCTTCGCGCTCGGCACGCTCCTCGCGGTCATGCGGCTCTCCACCAACCCCGTTCTGCGGGCGGTGAGTTGGGGTTACGTCTGGCTGTTCCGGTCGACGCCGATCCTGGTGCAGCTGCTCTTCTGGTTCAACATCGGAGCCCTGTACCCGCGCATCCTCGGGGTGCGGACGGTCGATCTGATGGGCCCGGTCACCGTCGCCGTCGTCGGACTCACCCTGCACGAGGCCGCCTACGCCGCCGAAGTCGTCCGCGGCGGCATCCTCTCGGTGCCGCGCGGCCAGCTGGAGGCCGCCCAGTCGCTCGGCCTGAGCCGGCTGCGCAGGCTGCACAGGATCGTGCTGCCGCAGGCCATGCGCTCCATCGTGCCGCCCGCCGGGAACATGCTGATCGGCACCCTCAAGGGCACCTCGATCGTCTCCATCATCGCCGTCAACGACCTCTTGTACTCGACCCAGTTGATCTACCACCGCACCTACCAGGTGGTCCCGCTGCTGCTCGTCGCCACGCTCTGGTACGTCGTGGTGACCTCGCTCCTCTCGGTGGTCCAGTACTACGTCGAGCGCCACTACGCGCGCGGTTCGGCGGACGCCCGGTGAACGCCTCCCTCGTCGTGGTCGGAGCGGGACCCCGCGGCACCGGGTTCCTGGAGCGGCTCGCCGCCAGCCTGCCCCTGCTGTACGGGGACGAGCCCCTGGACATCCACCTGGTGGACCCGCATCCCGCGGGCGCCGGACGGATCTGGCGGGCCGACCAGTCGTCGCTGCTGTGGATGAACTCCATGGCCGAGGACGTCACCATGTTCACCGACGACACCGTCCAGCAGGAGGGCCCGGTCCGCCCGGGCCCCACCCTCGCCGAATGGTCCGGCCTGGACGCCCGGAGCTTCCCCAGCAGGCGGGCCCAGGGCGCATACCTGCGCTGGGTGTACGAGGGCGCCGTGGCCGCACTGCCGCCGAACGTCACCGTGCACGAGCACCGCACGCGGGCCACCCGGGTCGGCGGGCCGCGCGCCGGGCGGCAGCGGGTGTGGCTTGAGGGCCGACCCGAGCCGCTCGTCGCCGACCTGGTCGTCCTCGCCCTCGGCCACCTGGACGCCGAACTCGATCCGGAGCAGCAGGAGTTGGCGCACTTCGCCGAGCGCCACGGCCTGCTCCACCTGCCACCCGCCTTCACGGCCGACAGCGACCTGTCGGCCGTGCGGCCCGGCGAACCGGTGATCGTCCGAGGCTTCGGGCTCGCCTTCGTCGACCTCATGGCCCTGCTCACCGAAGGGCGCGGCGGCCGCTACGACGCGGACGGCACCTACCACCCCTCGGGCCGCGAACCCGTGCTGTACGTCGGTTCCCGGCGCGGAGTGCCCTACCACTCGAAGATCGGCTACACCTGGACCGGAGAGCGACCGCCGCTGCCCCGCTTCTTCGGCCCCGCCGAGGTGGACGCGCTCCTGAGCCGCCCGGACCGGCCCGACTTCCGGCGTGACATCTGGCCCCTCATCGACAAGGAGCTGGGCTTCGCGCACTACCACCGCCTCTTCCACGCCCACCCGGAGCGCACCGCGGTCCGCTGGGCCGACTTCGAGGAGAAGTACGCCGCGGCCGACCCCGGCAGCCCCGAACTCCAGGCCCTGACCGCGGCCTCCGTGCCCGACCCCGCCGACCGGCTCGACCTCGAAGCGCTCGACCACCCGCTCGACGGGCTGCGCTTCGGCTCGTACGCGAGCCTCCAGGACGGGCTGCGGACGTACATCGGCGACGATCTGACGCGGCGTCATGACGACGAACACAGCGTGGACTTGGCGGTGTTCCTCGGCCTGCTCTCGGTCTACGGGCAGCTGCAGCGGATCGGGGACGTCGGCGGCTGGTGGCACGGGTTCTTCAGCTTCCTGGCCTCCGGCCCGCCCGGGCCCAGGCTGCGGCAGCTGCTCGCCCTGTCCGACGCGGGCGTCGTACGGTTCCTCGGCGCGGGCGTCACCGTCGAGGCCGACGAGGCGGCCGGGGTCTTCCGGGCGGGCAGCGCCAGTGTGCCCGGGCAGTGGATCGAGACGGCCGCCCTCATCGAGGCCCGGCTTCCCGAACCCAGCGCGGAGCGCCCCGGCAGCCCCCTGCTGCAAGCCCTGTACGAGGAGGGGGCGGCCGCCGCCGAGACCGGCCTGCTCCAGGTGGACCCCGCCGACGGCCGGGTCGTCGGACGCGACGGGCAGCCCCATCCGCGCCGGTTCGCGCTCGGCCCGTTCACCGTCGCCCGGGCCTCGGGGGCCTTCACCCGGCCCCGCACCGGCGGCGCCGCGTTCCGGCAGAACGACGCCACGGCCCGCGCCGCGCTGAGCTTCCTGCGCGATCTCGCGTGTCGTCCCGTCAGCGCCTGACCGCCGTCCCCGTCGCCCCGCGTTCCCGAAGGACCCCCATGTCTCTCACCAGCGATCCACCCCTCGCCCCGGCCGCCGTGGCCGTGCGGCCCGACTACGCCTCGCTCAAGGTGGTGCCCGTGCGCCGGCCCTGGCGCTGGGTCGCCGTCGCCGTCACCGCGGTGCTCGTCGCCCAGTTCGGGCACGGGCTGCTCACCAACCCGGCCTGGGAGTGGGACGTCTTCGCCCGCTTCTTCACCACCGAGACCATCCTCAAGGCCGTCTGGATCACCCTTCAGCTGACCTTCTACGGGACGGCCCTCGGCTTCGCCATCGGCATCGTCCTCGCCTTCATGCGCCTGTCGGGCAGCCCGTTCCTGCGGACGGTCGCCTTCGGCTACATCTGGGCGTTCCGCTCGATCCCGCTGATCGTGCAGCTCCTGTTCTGGTTCAACCTGGCCTATCTGTACAAGGAGTTGACGTTCGGCGTGCCCTTCGGGCCGGGCTTCCTCACCTTCGACACGGTGGGGCTCGTCGGCGCGATGAGCGCCGCCGTCCTCGGACTCGCCCTGCACCAGGCGGCGTACGCGGCCGAGATCGTGCGCGGCGGTGTACTGGCCGTCGACGGAGGCCAGTTGGAGGCGGCGGCCGCCCTGGGCATCCCGCGCCTTCGCCAGATCCGCCGGATCGTGCTTCCCCAGGCGATGCGCTCGATCCTGCCGAACGCCGCCAACGAGATCATCTCGCTCTTCAAGGGCACCTCGATCGTCTCCGTCATGGCGATCGGCGAACTCTTCTACCAGGTCCAGGTCATCTACGGCCGCAACGGCAGGGTCGTACCGCTCCTGATGGTCGCCACGGTCTGGTACGTGCTGCTCACCACCGTGCTCTCCGTCCTCCAGCACTACGTCGAACGCCACTACGCGAAGGGGGCCACACGATGAGCACCGCCATGGTCGAAGTCCGGTCCGTGCACAAGAGCTTCGGCTCCCTCGAAGTCCTGCGGGGCGTCGACCTCGACGTCCGGGCCGGCGAGGTGACCGTCGTCCTCGGGCCCTCCGGCTCCGGCAAGTCGACGCTGCTGCGCACCATCAACCACCTGGAGAAGGTGGACAGTGGCTGGATCACGGTCGACGGCACGCTCGTCGGCTACCGCCGCTCCGGCGACAAGCTGTACGAGCTGCGCGAGCGCGAGGTCCTGAAACAGCGCACCCAGATCGGCTTCGTCTTCCAGAACTTCAACCTCTTCCCGCACCTCACCGTCCTCGACAACGTCATCGAGGCTCCGGTGGCCGCCCTCAAGCGGCCGCGCAGGGACGCGGTGGCCGCCGCCGAGAAGCTGCTCGCCCGGGTGGGCCTGTCCGACAAGGCGGACGCCTACCCCAAGCAGCTCTCCGGCGGACAGCAGCAGCGCGTCGCCATCGCCCGCGCGCTCGCCCTCGAACCCAAACTGCTGCTCTTCGACGAGCCGACCTCCGCGCTCGACCCCGAGCTGGTGGGCGAAGTCCTCGACGTCATCAAGGACTTGGCCGCATCCGGCACCACGATGATCGTCGTCACGCACGAGATCGGCTTCGCCCGCGAGGTCGCCGACACCGTCGTCTTCATGGACGACGGGGCGATCGTCGAGCAGGGCCCGCCCGCCGAGGTCCTCGACGCCCCGCGCCACGAGCGCACCCGCGCCTTCCTTTCCAAGGTGCTGTGATGTCCCTCTTCCTCAGGAGAACGTACGTGTCCACGCGCCGCACCCTCGCCGCCCTCGTCGCCACGATCGCCACCGCCGGCCTCCTGGCCGGCTGCGGCACCGGCGACGCCGCCACCGCCGACGTCGCCCCCAAGGGTGCCAAGGGCACCGGCATCAACCTCGGCCCGGACCAGAAGCGCATCAGGGAGCAGAAGGTCGACGCGATCGCCGCCAAGCTCCCGGCGGCCGTGCGCGGCCGCGGCACCCTGAACGTGGGCGTGGCGACCGGCTCGGTGCCGCCGCTCAGCTTCTACGCCACCGACGACAAGACGCCCATCGGCGTCGAGCTGGACATCGCCACGCTGGTCGCGGACACCCTCGGGGTGCAGGCGAAGTTCCAGCCGGTCTCCTGGGAGAACCTCTTCGTCGGCCTCGACAGCGGCAAGTTCGACGGGGTGTTCTCCAACGTCACCGTGACCGAGGAGCGCAAGGAGAAGTACGACTTCGCCACCTACCGCAAGGACCAGCTCGCCTTCGAGACGAAGAAGGGCGCGGGCTGGAAGGTCAACGGACCCGCGGACGTGGCGGGGAAGACGATCGCGGTGAGCTCCGGCACCAACCAGGAGAAGATCCTCCTCGACTGGAGTGCCGAGGACGTCAAGGCCGGGCGCAAGCCCGTGAACGTGAAGTACTACCAGACGGCGACGGACTACTACCTCGCCCTCCAGTCCGGGCGCATCGACGCCTACCTGGGCCCGAACCCGTCGGCCGCCTACCACGTCGCGTCCGCCGGACAGACCGAGATCGCCGGCACCTACTCCGGGGGCGGCGCGGGACTCCAGGGGGAGATCGCCGCCACGACGAAGAAGGGCAGCGGCCTCGTCGAGGCGTACGCCGCGGCCCTCGACCACGTCATCCAGGACGGCTCCTATGCCAAGGTGCTCGCGCGCTGGGGCCTGTCCGGCGAGGCCGTCACGCGGTCGGAGATCAACCCGCCCGGCCTGCCCAAGCCCACGTCCTGACCGCCCCGGTGCGCCGCCGTCCACGGGCGGCGGCGCACCCGTAGCCCCCACGAGAGGTCCCCCCATGCCCGCACCCCCCGTCCGCAGCCCTGTGCACCTGGCCGCCTCCCTCGACGGGGGCGGACAGTACGAGGCCGGGCACTTCACCGCCCTCGCGCGGCTGGCCGAACAGGGCACGCTCGACTTCGTCACGCTCGGGGACTCCTTCACCCGGCCCGGCCTCGAAGCGCTCGCCGTCCTGTCCCGGGTCGCCCCCGCCACCGAGCGCATCGGGCTCGTGCCGGTCGTGAACACCACCCACACCGAGCCGTTCCACGTGTCCTCCGCCGTTGCCACCCTGGACTGGGTCAGCCGCGGCCGGGCCGGCTGGAGCCCCGAGGTGTCCACCACGGAGGCCGAGGCCCGCCTCTTCGGGCGCCGGCCCGCCGCCCGTAGCGCCGAGGTGTGGCACGAGGCGCGTGAAGTCGCCGACGTGGCAGCCAAGTTGTGGGACTCCTGGGAGGACGACGCCGAGATACGCGACCAGGCCACCGGGCGCTTCATCGACCGGGACAAGCTGCACCACGTGGACTTCGAGGGCCGCACCTTCTCGGTGCGCGGGCCCGCCGTCGTGCCCCGGCCGCCCCAGGGCCACCCCGTCACCGTCGTCGACGCGACCGCCGCCGATCCGAGGGCCGCCGCCGTACGGCACGCCGACGTCGCCCTCGTCCGCACCCAGGACCCGCTCGCCGCGCGCACGGCCCGCGAGGAACTGCTCGACCGGGCCCGCGCACACGGCCGGGACCCCGAGCGGCTGCGGGTGCTCGGCTCGATCCCGGTGGCCCTGCACACCACCGCGGACGCCGTGGAACTGGCCGGCCTCATCGGCGACTGGCACGACGAACGTGCCGTCGACGGCTTCCATCTGCGCCTGGCCGACCCCGAACGCGACCTCGCGCTCATCGTGAAGGCCACCGTCCCCGTCCTCCAGCACCGCTGTCTGCTGCGGCGCTTCTATCCGGGCGCCACGCTGCGCGAACACCTGGGCCTGACACGGCCCGTCAACCAGTACGCCACCGCCGGGGGAGTCCGCCATGGCCACGGGTAGGAGCACGACCACGGGTAGGAACAGGACCACACAAACGAACGCGACCACACGCGCGAACGCGACCACGCACAAGAATGCGACCACGCACAAGAACGCGAGCACGCACAGGAAGCAGATCCACCTCGCCGCCCACTTCCCCGGCGCCGACAACACCACCGTCTGGGCCGACCCGCGCTCCCGGTCGCAGATCGACTTCTCCTCCTTCGAGCACCTGGCGCGCACCGCCGAACGCGGCAAGTTCGACTTCTTCTTCCTGGCGGAGGGGCTCCGGCTGCGCGAGCACAAGGGCCGCGTCCACGACCTGGACGTGGCCGGCCGCCCCGAGTCGCTCACCCTGCTCAACGCCCTGGCCGCCGTCACCGACTGGCTGGGGCTCGCCGCCACGATGAACGCGACCTTCAACGAGCCGTACGAGATCGCCCGCCGCTTCGCCTCGCTCGACCACCTCAGCGGCGGCCGCGCCGCCTGGAACGTGGTCGCCTCGCCCGATGCCTTCACCGGCGAGAACTTCCGCCGCGCCGGTCGTCCCGACCGGGTTGACCTGGACCAAGGTCTCGACTCCGCTCGACCGGGGGAGACCCTCAGCACGCGCGCCGCCGAATTCCTGTCCACCGCAAGGGAGTTGTGGGACTCCTGGGCGGAGGGCGGGACGCCGAAACCCGTCGTCCACCACGGGCGGCACTTCTCCGTCGAGGGCAGGTTCGGGGTGCCGCGCTCCCCACAGGGGCACCCCGTCGTCATCCAGGCCGGAGACTCCGGCGAGGACCGCGAGTTCGCGGCCTCGGCCGCGGACGTCATCCTCACCCGGCACGGCACCCTGGAGGCGGGCCGGGCCCGCTACGCCGACGTCAAGGGCCGGCTCGCCCGCCACGGCAGGGAACCCGACGACCTCAAGATCATGCCCGGTGTCACCGTCGTCCTCGGCGACACCGCCGCGGAAGCACAGGAGAAGGCGGCCGAGATCCGCCGGCAGCAGGTCTCCCCGCAGAACGCGATCCTCGCCCTCGAACAGGTCTGGGGCCGCGATCTGTCCGCCTACGACCCCGACGGGCCGCTGCCCGCCCTCGATCCCGTCCCGGAGTCCGCGCTCGTCCAGGGCCGGGCGAAAATCGCCAACGCCCCGCAGACCGCCGCCAGGTGGCGTGCCCTGTCCGAGGCCAAGGGGCTCTCCATCCGGCAGACGGTCATCGAGAGCACCGGCCGCCAGTCCTTCATCGGCACCCCCGACGCCGTCGCCGCCGAGCTCGACACCTTCGTGCAGAGCGACGCCGCCGACGGCTTCGTCCTCGTCCCCCACCTCACCCCCGGCGGCCTGGACGACTTCGTCGACCACGTGGTGCCGCTGCTCCAGGAACGCGGCGCGTACCGCACGGAATACACCGGAACGACGCTGCGCTCGCACCTCGGGCTGCGCCATCCGGTATGGAAAGGTTGATCACATGAGCACGCAAGAACCCAAGGGCCCGGACTCCGGCCACGAGCTCGACTGGAAGCAGTGGCACGAGCACCGCGTCGCGACGGTCTCCGCGCCGTACGGCCCGCTCGCGCTGACCGCCACCCACTGGCTCGCCGACGGGGTGCCCGAGGAGTTCGGGCAGTGGCGCGAGGACGGTGACGAGGTGGTCGTGACCGCCACCGCCGACCGCCAACTGGCGCTGGACGACAGCCCGTTGACCGGTGAGGCCCGGCTCGGCGCCGACTCGGGCCCGGTGGAAGAATCCCGGCTCTCCCAGCGGGGCCGCCGGCTCGTGGTGCTGCGCCGCGAAGGCCTGTGGGCGGTCCGGGTGTGGGACCCCGAGTCCCCGGCCCGCCGGGCCTTCGCGGGCATCGAGGCCGCCGCGTACGAGGAGCGGTTCCGCCTGCCCGGCACCTTCCGCCCGTACGAGCAGCGGCAGGTGCGGGTGCCCAACGCGGACGGGGTCGAGCGCGGCCTCGAACTCGCGGGGGAGATCGCCTTCACGCTCGGCGGGCAGGAGCACACCCTTCAGGTGGCGGTCGAGGCCGACGGTTCGCTGTGGGCCGTGTTCGCCGACGGCACCAGCGGGAAGTCCACCTTCCGGTTCCGCTTCCTGCGGCCCGACGCACCCGCCGCCGACCACTCGGTGACCGTCGACTTCAACCGTGCCCAACTGCCGCCCTGCGCCTTCGCGGACCACTTCATCTGCCCCTTCCCGCCCCCGGGCAACACCCTCCCCATCGACATCCCGGCGGGGGAGCGCACCATCCGCACCAACTGACCCCGGCGTGCGCCTCCTCGCGGGCGCCCGGCCAAAAGGCCCCCTTGCGCGCCCCGGCCGGGCCCCCGAATACTCCTCCGCAGCGCTTGTCAGGAGCACGGCCGCACGACCTGTCGTGCGGCCGTGCTCCGGCTGCGCCTCACGGGGTCCCCCCACCCAAGGGCCCCTCGATTCCCCTCGGGAGGAACAGAAGTGAGGATCAAGCGCACCACCCCCACAGCCCCCTCCGGTCTCGCGAGACGCACCAGGCTCGCCGCGGTCGCCGCCGGTCTGCTCGCCGCCGCGGCCATCGCCGTCCCGCACGCCAGTGCCGCCCCCGCCCAGACCTTCGGCGCCGCCGCGCTGACCGCCGCGAGCGACGCCGTACGCGGCGCGGACGTGGCCGGAACCGCCTGGAGCGTGGACAGCGCGACCGGCAAGGTCGTCGTCACCGCCGACTCGACCGTGACGGCCGCCGACCTGGCGAAGATCCGGCACGAGGCCGGGGCCAACGCGGGCGCGATACGCATCGAACGCACCCCCGGCAAGTTCACCAAGCTGCTCTCCGGCGGCGACGCGATCTACACCACCAGCTGGCGCTGCTCCCTCGGCTTCAACGTCAAGAAGGGCTCCACGTACTACTTCCTGACGGCGGGCCACTGCACCGAGGGCAAGCCGAACTACTACACCAACTCGTCGCACACGACGAGCATCGGCCCGACGGTGGGCACCAGCTTCCCGGGCAACGACTACGGCCTCGTGCAGTACACCAACACCTCGCTCGCGCACCCGAGCGCGGTGGGCAGCCAGCAGATCACCAGCGCCGCCAACCCGACGGTGGGCCAGACGGTCACCCGGCGCGGCTCGACCACCGGCGTCCACAGCGGCAAGGTCACCGCGCTCAACCAGACGGTCAACTACGGCAGCGGTGACATCGTCTCCGGCCTCATCAAGACCACCGTGTGCGCCGAGCCCGGCGACTCCGGCGGCCCCCTGTACGCCGGTTCCACCGCCCTCGGCCTCACCTCGGGCGGCAGCGGGAACTGCACCTCCGGCGGCACCACGTTCTTCCAGCCGGTCGTCGAGGCGATGAACGCCTATGGCGTGAGCCTGTTCTGACGGTTCGTCACCACGACGGCCGCACGCGGCTCCGAGCCCCCGTCCGGGAACGACCGGGCGGGGGCTTCCGGCTGAACGTGATGAGTGGTTTTGGGAGGATGTGCAAGGGCAGGACGGAATACGGGCCCAGGGACGGCCCGCGCCGGACACACGGGGTGAGACGCATTGAAGCGCATCGGAGTGACCGGTCACCGGGACATCCCGCCCGCAGCCTTCGAGGAGGTCCGCGACCGCCTGCGGGCGCTGCTGTGCGGCCACGACGGCTCCCTCGAAGTCCTCTCCAGCCTGGCCACCGGCGCCGACCAGCTCTTCGCGGCCATCGCCCTGGACTGCGGCGCCGCCCTCACCGCGGTCATCCCCAGCGGCGACTACGAGACGGGCTTCGCCGACGCCGCCGAACTGGCCCGCTACCGGGGCCTGAAGCGCCGGGCGACCCAGGAGGTCGACCTCGGCTACCCGCACGCGACGGACGAGGCGTACTACGCGGCCGGCGCCTACATCGCGGACAACTGCGACCGGCTCGTCGCCGTCTGGGACGGCCTGCCGGCCCGGGGCCTCGGCGGAACCGGGGACATCGTGCAGTACGCCCGCAGCCTCGGCCGCCCCGTCACCGTCATCTGGCGCGACGGCGTCCGGCGGGCCCGGGGGCTGTGACGTAGAGGTGTTTCCCCGTCAACTCCGCAGCCGGGCCAGCCAGTCGGTGTGCTGCGGCGAGACGATGCGCTCGGTCTCGTACACGGCCTGCGGCCACTGCCGTTCGGTCACCGTGTTCTCCATCGCCACGTGCATCTCCATCAGATCCTGCTCGACCAGCGAGTGCGCCGATATCAGCGGCTGGTGGCGGCGGATCTCGCTCCAGGCGAGACAGGCCGCCGCCGAAGCCGACAGCAGGCCGGCGAGGTCGGCCCGCTGGGCCACCGAGAAGGTCTGCAGGACGGCGAAGAAGAGCGCGAGGAGGGTGAGCAGCGTGATAGCCGTCGACCACAGCCGGGTGGCCCGCCGCGAGGTCTCCTGGCGGCGCCGGTACCAGTTGCGCTGCTCGATCAGCCGGTCGCGTACATAGGTCTCCTTGCGGACGTTGAACGCCTTGGCCCGCAACTCCCGCATGCTCGGCGTGACGAGGCCCCCGGCGGCCAGCTCCCCCTCCTCGCGCGGGTCGCGCCAGCCGACCTTCTTCAGCTCGCGCAGCCCCTCCTCGACCCGGGCGACGAACAGGCCGTCCGGATCCGCCGCACTCAGGTCGAAGGGGGCGCCGTGCACGGCGTAGCGCCAGCACATCGACTTGATGAACTCGGCGGCGGAGCGGTTGAGTTGCCAGTGCGAGGCGGCATGCCGCCGGGCCGCCCCGAACGCGGCGAGCAGCACCCCCGCGTAGGCGAGCGCGCTCACCGCGCTGAGCAGCTGGAAGCCGGCCCCGACGCGCACCTGCGGCAGCGCGGCCGCGGCCGCCCCGACGACCAGGAGCGAGAGCTGGGTGCGGGTCAGCTTGACCGCCGACTGCTGCCGGCCGATCGCCAGCGTGTCCGCGTGGTGGAAGAGGCCCGGCAGATCCGCGTTCCGGAAGACCATGCTCTGCAGTGGGCCGGGAATCGCCGTCACATGCACCCCCGTCTGCGGTTATACCCGAATTCTGTGCCGGGGAAGGCAGTTGTGCGCCCCCTTTGCGCACTCCACCCCCCGATGGGGATGAGAGTAAAGTCGTCCTGCCGACACTGCAACGGTGCATGTGCCGGTGCCACTGTCCACGCGCGGTTATCACTCACCCCAGGGACGAACGTGAAAACCTCCGTAAATACAGTCTCATTCAGCACCGCGAAGAAGGACCGGATGTCGCTGGCCGACCTGGCCGCGACGACGGACCCGGCCGCCGAGAAGAAGATCGCCAGGGTGGTGCCCGCCTCGGGCAGCCGTCCGATGACGAACGGCGCTTCTTTCAACTCATCGCTCTGACAGGAGAGTTGAGGCCCTCCCCGCCGGGTGTGCCCGGCGGGGAACGGGAGGCGGACGGGCCGCACGGGATCGTTCGGGCCACGCTCGGGAGAACTGCCGGACCGGACACCGCAATTCCCGTTCTCGCTAAACTGGCGCAATGACAGGACCCCTGGTCCCATTCCGCGAGATCGTCCTGAAGGTGCACAGCCGGTGCGATCTCGCCTGCGATCACTGTTATGTGTACGAAGCCGGAGACCAGACGTGGCGCGAACAGCCCCGGGCGGTCTCCGACCACGTCATTGCGCACACCGCCCGACGGTTGGCCGAGCACGCCGAAAAACACCGTCTGCCGTCCGTTTCGGTGATTCTGCACGGCGGAGAACCGCTCCTTGCCGGCCCCGCGCGGCTGCGGCGCGTCTGCGAGGAACTGACCGCCGCCGTCACCCCGGTCACGGCACTCGATCTGCGCATCCACACCAACGGGGTGCTCCTCGGCCCGCCCTACCTCGACCTGTTCGAGGAGTTCGGCGTGCAGGTCGGCATCTCCCTGGACGGCGATCGCGCCGCCAACGACCGCCACCGCCGGTTCGCCGACGGCCGCAGCAGCCACCCGCAGGTCCTGGCCGCGGTCGAACTGCTCCAACAGCCGCGCTACCGACCGCTGTTCCTCGGTCTGCTCTGCACCGTCGACCTCGCCAACGACCCCGTCGCCGTGCACGACGCCCTGGTGGAACTCGACCCGCCCCGCATCGACTACCTCCTGCCGCACGCCACCTGGGCGGCACCGCCCGCCCGCCCCGGCGAGGCCCCGGCGCCCTACGCGGACTGGCTGCTCGCGGCCTTCGACCGCTGGGACGAGCGGGGCCGGACCGTCCCGGTGCGGCTCTTCGAATCGGTGCTCTCCACCCTGCACGGCGGGCCCAGCCTCACCGAGTCCCTGGGCCTGGCCCCCGCCGACATCGTCGTCGTGGAGACCGACGGCTCGCTCGAACAGGTCGACTCCCTGAAGTCGGCCTACGAGGGCGCCGCCGCCACTGGATTCTCCGTCTTCCGCGACGACTTCGACGCGGTCGCCGCCCACCCCGGCGTACGGGCCCGTCAGCGCGGCCTCGCCGGAGTCGGGGAGCAGTGCCGCCGCTGCCCGGTCGTCCGCTCCTGCGGAGGCGGCCACTACACCCACCGCTACAGCGCCGAGGGCGGCTTCGACAACCCCTCGGTCTACTGCCCCGACCTGATGGCCCTGGTGCACGGCATCGAGGCCCGCACGCCCGCCCCCGAGCTGCCCGACGCCGAGCAACTCGCGGCATCCGCACTGGAGTTGAACCGCCTCCTGCTGGCCCGGCTGCACGGGGTGCTCGACGGGCGGGGCGGCCCCGCGTGGGCGCGGATCTGGGAGCTCACCACCTCCCTCGACGGCCCGGGGCTCGATGCCGCCCTGGCCACCCCGTACACCCGCGGCTGGCTGCTCGACGCCCTGGCGGCGCTGGACCACGGGCGCCCCGATGCCGGGGCGACGGCCCGCCGGCTCGCCGCGTACACGGTCGCCGCGGCCGTGCGCGACGGCGCCCCGCTGACCCTTCCCGTCCCCTGGTCCGACGGCCGGCTGCACCTGCCGACCCTGGGGGAGCTGCGCCTGGCCGGCCCCGGCACCGCGGGGACGGCCGAGGTCTCCGTCGGGCCCCACGGCTTCTCGGTACGCAACGCCCACGCCGAGCACCGCGTGCCCCGCCCCGATCGACCCACCCCGGACTGGCGCCCGTTGACCCGGGTCGACGGCCTGGTCGTCGACGACCTCGACCCCTACCGCGACTGCTTCGGCACCCCCCTCCCGCCCCGGCTCGACCCGCGCGAGGCGCAGGAGTGGGGGCGCCGGGTGGCCCGGGCCCGCGCCCGTCTCGCCGGGGCCGTTCCGCCCTGGCCACCGCCCGGCCCGCTCACCACCCTCACCCCGCTGGCCGGGGGGACGGCGCCGGTGGTGGGACGGCACGGCTTCGGCGCGCTGGGCCTGCCCCTCGGCCTCACGGACCGGGCGCTCGACGCCGCCCTGCTGCGCGGCGGCCGGGCGGCGACCCTGCGCGCCCTGCTCGACGTGGCGGACCCGTACGACATGGACGGGGCATGGCGGCATCCGTCGCCCTGGGGGCCGCTGCCGGTCTCCCGGCTGCTCGCCGCAGCGTACGAAGGGGTCGCGGTCGCCGCCCACGAGGGCGACGCGGGAACCCTGGCGGAGCTCGGCCCGGCGCTCGACTCCCTGGAGCGGGCGGCCGAACTCACCGTCACCGGAAGGCGCTTGGTCCAGACCCTGCGCCAGGAGTGGGAAGAGGCATCGCGTGCCCGAGAACACCGCTGAGGACCGAGGAGAACACACCCCGGGCGACCTGGCAGGGCAATTGCGCGCGCTGGGGGTGCGCGAGGGCGGCCTCCTGCTCGTGCACGCCTCGCTGCGCGGCACCGGCCTGCGCAGCGCCGAGCTCCTGGACGCGCTGCGCACCGTGCTGGGACCCGAAGGCACCCTGGTGGTCCCCGCGTTCACCCCCGAGAACTCCGACACCTCACCGGCCCATCTGGCCCTCCTGCGCGAGGCCCCCGACCCGGTGGCGTTCCGGGCCGCGATGCCGCCCTTCGACCCCGAGCACACCCCGTCCCCGGGCACGGGACGGCTCGCCGAGCGGGTCAGGACCACCGAGGGCGCCGTCCGCAGCGACCACCCGCAGACCTCCTTCGCGGCGCTCGGCGCCCGCGCCGCCGAGCTCATGAAGGGCCACGCCCTCGACTGCCACTTCGGCCCGGAGTCCCCGCTGGCCAAGCTGGTGGCGGCCGACGCCCACGTGCTGCTCGTCAACGTGGGCTTCGCGGTGTGCTCCGCCTTCCACCACGCCGAATACCTGGTGCCGGCCGCCCCGACCCGCAGCTACCGGGCGGTGATCAGGGACGAGGGGGGCGCGGCGATGTGGTTCGAGTACCAGGACGCCGCCCTCGACGACAGCGACTTCGCCCGCATCGGCGACGACTTCCCCGCCGCCGGTGTGCGCCACGGGCCGCTGGGGCGCCGCTCCGCCCGGCTCTTCCCGATCGGCGCGGCCGTCGAGCACGCGGTCGCCTGGATGGTCCAGCACCGGCACTGACCGGCGACCGGGAAGGGCGGTGAGAGCCCGTGGGCGACGGCCCGTACTTCTTCCTCAGTCACGCCCCCGCCGGCCTCGGCGCGGGTGGCCCCGACCCCGACCTGTGGGTGGGGCGGCTCTTCGACGACCTGTGCCGCGGCGTGGCCGAGCTGACCGCGCTGCCCGACGGCACGCCCGCGGGCTTCATGGACCGCGGGCCGCGCCCCGGCACCGGCTGGTCCGAGGAACTCGGCCGCAGCCTCGCCTCCTGCCGGGTGTTCGTGCCGCTCCTGTCGCCCCGCTATTTCGCGAGCGAGCGGTGCGGAAAGCAGTGGTACGCCTTCGCCCAGCGCGCCATCCGCCACCGTGCCGCCACCGACCGCCCGTCCGACGCCATCGTCCCCGCCCTGTGGGTCCCCGTACCGAGCCGCCAACTGCCGCTCTCCGCGGCGCAGTTGGACTTCGATCACCGCGGCCTCGGCGAGCGGTACGCCACCGACGGGCTCTACGGCCTCATCAAGCTCCGGCTGCTCGCCGACGAGTACCAGCGGGCCGTCCACCACCTGGCCCGGCACATCGTGGGCGCCGCCCGTGCCACCCGGGTAGGACCCGGCCGCCCGCCGGACGCCCGCACCCTGCCCAGCGCCTTCGGCGCCGCCCCGGGGCCCCGGCCACTGCGGGTCACCGTCGCCGCGCCCACCCTCGGCGAGCTCCCCGCAGGACGCTACGGGGCCTACTACGGCGAGAGCCCGCTCGACTGGAACCCCTACCACCCGGCCACCCGGCGGCCGTTGGCGCTGATCGCCGAGGACATCGTGGGCTCGCTCAACTACCGGCCCACCGTGGCCTCCTTCGACGAGGAGCACCCCGCCGACGGGCCGCAGGCGCCGGCCCGCCCCGAGATCCTGCTCGTCGACCGCTGGGTGCTGCGGGACGAGCGCCGGCGGGCCCGCCTCGCCGCCCTCGACGCGGCCGACCGGCCCTGGATCGGCGTGGTCGTCCCGTGGAACCGGGCCGACCCGCAGAGCCGGGCCGCCACCGACGAGCTCGCCGCCCGCACCGCGGCCGCCCTGCCGTTCCGGACGCACCACGGCAGGGCAGCCTGCCGGACCGCCGCCCGGGGCGTGGAGTCCCTCGACGCGTTCGAGGAACTGCTGCCGCAGGTGGTCGAGGCGGCCGCCCAGCAGTATCTGAGACACGCCCCGGCGCACCCGCCCGAGGGCCGCGCGCGCGGCGCGAGGCCGCGTCTGACCGGCCCGATGGGCACCACCCCCGAACCCGGGCGCCGCGGCACGGCCCCGTACCGCCCGCTCGGCCGGGCACCCGATGTGGAGGACACGGATGACAACCAGCCGTGACGGACGTGTCGTCACCTTCTACTCCTACAAGGGCGGCACCGGTCGCACCATGGCCCTCGCCAACACCGCCCTGATCCTCGCCGCGAACGGCAAGCGGGTGCTCGCGGTGGACTGGGACCTGGAGGCACCGGGACTGCACCGCTTCTTCCACCCCTTCCTCGACCCGGCGACCCTGGGGGCCACCACCGGTGTCATCGACCTGATCACCGAGTTCGCCTGGGCCGCCACCGACCCCGAGGAACGCGCGGAGGACTGGCACCTGGACTACGCCCGCCTCCAGCCGCACGCGGTGTCCCTGATGCCGGAGAACCTGGGCTGGGCCTTCCCCGAGGGCGGCACCCTCGACTTCGTCTCCGCGGGCCTGCAGAACCGCGACTACTCCGCGACCGTCTCCGCCTTCGACTGGGACAACTTCTACGACCGGCTCGGCGGCGGCCTGTTCTTCGACGCGCTGCAGGCCGACATGAAGGCGCACTACGACTACGTCCTGATCGACAGCCGCACCGGGCTCAGCGACGTCGCCGACATCTGCACGGTCCACCTGCCCGACGTCCTCGTCGACTGCTTCACCCTCAGCGACCAGTCCATCGACGGCGCCGCCTCCGTGGCCCGCCAGATAACCGAGCGCTACGGCACCCGCAACATCCGCGTCCTGCCCGTCCCCATGCGCATCGACGAGGGCGAGAAGGAGAAGGCGGACGCCGGACGCGCCCTGGCCCGGCTCAAGTTCGACGGCTTCCCCGCCGGACTCGCGGGCGACCGGCTAGCCCAGTACTGGGGCTCGGTCGAGATCCCGTACCGCCCCTACTACGCGTACGAGGAGTCGCTCGCCACCTTCGGCGACGCGGCCGGGCTCTCCACCTCCCTGCTCTCCGCCTTCGAACGGCTCACCTCCGTGATCACCGACGGCGAGGTCACCTCGATGCCGGGCGTCGGCGAAGAGGCCCGGCTGCGCATCAGGGACGCCTTCACGCGGCGCCGCCCCACCCTGCCCGTCGACGTCCACCTCTCGTACGCCGCCGAGAACCGCATGTGGGCCGACTGGATCGAGGCGGTCCTCGGCCGGGCCGGGTTCCGGGTGCTGCCGCGCGACGTCTCCGACCCGGCGCCGGCGCGCCCCGAGCCCGCCGCCGACACCAGCCGCAGCGTGGTGCTGCTCTCGGCCGCCTATCTCAAGTCGGCCCGGGCGATGGGTATTTGGCAGCGCGCGGCCGCCGCCGACCCGACCGGGCTGCGCCGCACCATGCTGCCGGTGCGGGTCGACGACGTACGCCTGCCGGGCGCCTACCTCGACCGCAACCCGGTCGACCTGTTCCGGCTCGACGAGGCCCACGCCACCGAGTCCCTGCTGCGCGCCCTGGACCGGCCGGGCCAGGGCGGCGGCGGGCAGAGCGACGGGCCGAGGTTCCCCGGGACCGTGCCGGGGATCTGGAACCTGCCGCCCCGCAACCTCGCCTTCACCGGCCGCTCGCAGGTCCTGGAGCGGATGCGCGACCAGCGCGGCGGCGGACTCGCGGTCGTCCTGCCGCAGCCGCAGACGCTGTACGGACTCGGCGGCGTCGGCAAGACGCAGATCGCCCTGGAGTACGCCCACCGCTTCATGGCCGACTACGACCTGGTCTGGTGGATCAACTGCGCCCGCACCAGCGACGTGGCCGCGGGCCTGGCCGAACTGGGCGGGCGGCTCGGCGGTCAGGGCGGCGACGACATCGGGGTGGCCTGCCGCGAGGCCATCGAGATGCTGCGGCGCGGAGAGCCCACCGAACGCTGGCTGCTGGTCTTCGACAACGCCGACGACCCCGAGCAGCTCCAGCGGTTCCTGCCGCGGGGCGGCACCGGCCACATCCTGGTGACCTCGCGCAACCAGGCGTGGTCGCAGTACGGCGGCGCGCTCGCCGTGGACGTCTTCCGGCGCGAGGAGTCCGTCGAGCACCTCCAGCGGCGGGCGCCCGGCCTGTCCGCCCACGAGGCCGACCAGGTGGCGGGCGCGCTCGGCGACCTGCCGCTCGCCGTGGAGCAGGCGGCCGCCTGGATCGCGGAGACCGCGACCCCGGTCGCCGACTACCTCGACCAACTGGCCCGGCAGAGCACCGGGGTGCTCTCGCTCAACCAGCCGGCCGGCTACCCCGAACCGGTCGGCGCCACCTGGAACGTCTCCATCGAGCTCCTCGAACAGCGCTCACCGGCCGCGGTGCGGCTGCTCCAGCTCTGCGCCTTCTTCGCGCCCGAGCCGATCTGGGCCGGGCTGCTCTACGGCAGGGAGATGATCGAGGCGCTCACGCCGTACGACCCCTCGCTCCGCGAGAAGCTGGTGCTCGGCCGGGTCATCCGCGAGATCGGCCGGTTCGCGCTCGCCAAGGTCGACCCGGTCGAGGGCACCATCGAGGTGCACCGGCTCGTCCAGGCCGTGGTGCGCTCCCAGCTGACCGAACAGGAGCGCCACGAGGCACAGCACACCGTCCACCGCATCCTGGCCGGCGCCCGCCCCGACGCCGACGAGCCGATCGACAACCCCGAGACCTGGCCGCGGTTCGCCGGCATCTGGCCGCACCTCGGCCCCTCCGAGGTCCCGCTGTGCGGCGAGCCCGAGCCCCGCAGGCTGCTCATCGACCGGATGCGCTACCTGTGGAAGCGCGGCGAGTTCACCGCCGCCTCGGCCCTCGGCGAGGAGCTGCGCGAACGGTGGCGCGAGCAGCTCGGCAGCGACGACATCCAGTACCTCTACCTGCGCTTCCACATCTCCAACGTCCGCCGCTCGCAAGGGCGTTACGCGGAGGCCCTGGAGCTGGACGAGGAGACCCTGGCCCGTCAGCGCGAGACCCTGGGCGCCACGCACCCGCACACCTACATGACCACCAGCGCCCTCGCCATGGACCTCGGCGCGCTCGGCCGCTACGACAGGGCGATCGAGCTGGCGACCGAGGCGTACGAGGGCTTCCGCGCGATCTTCGACGAGTCGCACCCCAGAACCCTGGCCGCGGGCAACAACCTGGCCCTCACCCGGCGCCTGGTCGGCTGGTACGCCGGGGCCCGTGAACTCGACCAGGACGTCTACGACCGGCGCACCGAGGTGCTCGGCCCCGAGCACCCCTACACGCTCTCCTCGGCGATGTGCCTGGCCCGCGACCTGCGCGAGATCGGCCGGTACGAGGACTCGGTGACGCTGCTCTCGCGCACGTACGCCCTCTCCAAGGACCGGCTCGGGGCGTCCTTCCCCGGCACCCTCGCCGCTGCCAAGAGCCTGTCCGTGGCGCTGCGCCGAACCGGCCGCTACGAGGACGCGCGGCGCCTCACCCAGTCCGCCCGCGCCCGCTACCGCGCCAAGTACACCTCGGTGAACCCGGACTCGCTGGCCTGTGAACTCAACCTGGCCGCCGACCTGTTCGCGGCGGGCGAGCCCGCGGCGGCCCGCGACACCGCCCTCGCCGTGGTCGCGGAGTACAGCGAGAACCCGGGCCCGAGCCACCCCTACACCCTGGCGGCGCTCAGCAACCTCGGCATCTACCAGTGGGGCTGCGGCGAGCCGGCCGCCGCCGAGTCGGTCCTGACGGGCGCGATCGCGACGATGCGCGAGGTGCTGGGCCCCGGGCATCCGTACACCCTGTTCGCCGCGGTCAACCTCGCCCAGGTGAAGGCGGACCTGGGCGAGCTGCACGACGCCCTGGAGCTGGAGCGGGCCGCGGTCGCGGGGCTCACCAAGGCCCTGGGGCGCCACCACCCCGAACGGCTCGCCTGCTCGGCGAACCTGGCCCTGACCCTCGACGCCCTCGGGCGCCGGGAGGAGGCCCAGCGGCTGCGCTCGGAGGCGCTGCTCGAACTCGCCCGGCTGCTCGGCGACGACCACGTCCTGGTGCGCATGGTGCGTGAACTGCGGCGCTTCCACCGGGACTTGGAGCCGCTCGCGGTCTGAGCGGCCGGAGCCGGCCCGGCTCTCACTCCTCGACGAGCCAGCGCAGCACCCGGGGCAGCGCGTGCAGTGCGTCGAAGTGGGCGGCGGCCGGTTCCAGGACGGGCGTCACGCCCGGGATGCGTCCGGCCAGCCAGTGGTAGTGGCCGACCGGCGAGAACACGTCCTGCTCGCCGTGCCACAGCAGGACCTCGCCCGGGATCGACGCCGGGTCGAAGCCCCACGGGTTGCAGAACGCGAGCGCGTCGTCGATCCAGCCGTACGC
This sequence comes from Streptomyces xanthochromogenes, assembly GCF_014650455.1. Lineage (GTDB taxonomy): Bacteria > Actinomycetota > Actinomycetes > Streptomycetales > Streptomycetaceae > Streptomyces > Streptomyces xanthochromogenes. The sequence goes on from NZ_BMUZ01000012.1 coordinate 74,694, forward strand.
CGAAGTCCGCAGCGCCTCGCGGTAGTTGCGCAGCAGCATCGCGCGCACCCCGGCGTCCTTGACCACCATCCGGTCGGCGTGGGTGAGCTCGGCGCGCAGCTCGTCCAGGAGCCGTACCGGGTTCTCGCGGATGTGCGCCGCGCGCACGACGAACCGTGCGGCCAGCTCGTCCGGGTCGGCGGTCCCCGTCGAGTAGGCCAGGACGTTGGAGGCGGCCATGCCCTCGAACCAGTCGAGGCCCTCGGCGTCCGGCGGGGCGAGCGTGACGAGGGCCGCGGCCCTGGTGACCCGGTCCGGCAGCAGTGCGGCACAGGCCAGGGCGTGCGGGGCGCCCCCGGAGCGGCCCACGACCGCGAAGCGCTCCAATCCGTAACGGTCGGCGATCGCCGCCACGTCCCGCGCGGCGTCCCCGACCCGGCGTCCCTGGAGCCGGTCCGAGCCGCCGTAGCCGGGCCGGTCGTAGGTGATGACCCGCATCCGGTGGTGGTAGAGGACCATGCTGCGGGGCGCGGGCCCGAGCCGGCTGCCGGGCGTGCCGTGCAGCAGGAACACGGGGCTGCCCCGCGGGTCGCCGACCAGCTCCACCGTGAGGATCCGGCCGTCGGCCGTGCGCACCTTGTCCCGCACCGTGGCCCCCTCACCCGGTCAGGGCACTGACCGACGCTCCAGCCCGTCCGGGCGCAGCCTACTCGCGGACAGGGGGCCCGGCCGGGGTCTCCCCCTGGGGGTCGTGCGGAGTTACCGTCGAGATACACGTCCGATTCGGACCCTTGGGGGCCGTGATGGTCGAGGCACTGGTGGCGGCCGGCATCGCCGTCGGATCCGGCGGGGTGGTCTACGCGCTGGCCGCGGCCCGCGTCGTCAAGCAGTACGAGCGCGGGGTGGTGCTCCGGCTCGGCCGGCTGAAGGACTCGGTGCGCGGCCCCGGCCTCACCATGATCGTCCCCTTCGTGGACCGGCTGCGGAAAGTGAACATGCAGATCGTGACGATGCCGGTGCCCGCCCAGGACGGCATCACCCGGGACAACGTCACGGTCCGGGTGGACGCGGTCATCTACTTCAAGGTGATCGACCCGGCGGACGCGGTCATCCAGGTCGAGGACTACCAGTTCGCGGTCTCGCAGATGGCCCAGACCTCGCTGCGTTCGATCATCGGCAAGAGCGACCTCGACGACCTCCTGTCGAACCGGGAGAAGCTCAACCAGGGCCTGGAGCTGATGATCGACAGCCCGGCCATCGGGTGGGGCGTGCAGATCGACCGCGTCGAGATCAAGGACGTGTCGCTGCCGGAGACGATGAAGCGCTCGATGGCCCGCCAGGCCGAGGCCGACCGTGAGCGCCGGGCCCGCGTGATCAACGCGGACGCCGAACTCCAGGCCTCGAAGAAGCTGGCCGAGGCGGCCGGTGTGATGTCCGAGCAGCCGGCCGCCCTCCAACTCAGGCTGCTCCAGACGGTGGTGGCGGTGGCCGCCGAGAAGAACTCCACGCTGGTCCTGCCGTTCCCGGTGGAACTCCTGCGCTTCCTGGAACGCGCCCAGCCGTCGCAGGCCGCGCCCGCCGAGCCCGCCGAGCCCGTCAAGGCCCCCGTCGCGCCGCCCGTCGCGCCCTTGGCGGAACCGGCCGCGGCGGAAATCCCTCCGGCCCAGGCACCCGTGGAGATCGTGGGGGAGGACGGCGAAATCGATTCTCCGAAAAACTTGTGAAAGTTTTCACAAGCGCGCATGGGTCTTAAGTCCTTGGGTGTATGCGCAGGTCAGCGCCGACTTTTTGATGACGTCCGGTCAATTGAAAGGACGTTGTACCTCCGGGAACAGGGCTTTGTCGGGCCCGCGAGCACCGCGAACAGGTGTCGAATTGAGACATCGGAAAAGCATCGCAACGCTCGCCATGCTGGTAGCGCTCGACAAGAAGGAGTTCCTGCCATGGAGGCCAAGAACGCCGAGGACGTCACGACCGCCGAGACCGCGGTCGACGCACTGGTGCGAGGGGCCCAGGAGGCCCTCGGCCGGTTCGAGACGTTCACCCAGGAGCAGGTCGACCACATCGTCAAGAAGGCCTCGCTCGCCGCGCTGAGCGAGCACGGCGAACTGGCCCGGCTCGCCGTCGAGGAGACCGGCCGCGGCCTCTTCGAGGACAAGGCCGTCAAGAACCTCTTCGCCTGCGAGCACGTCGTCAACTCGATGCGGGGTCTGAAGACGGCCGGAGTGATCGGCCGCGACGAGCTGAACGGCATCACCGAGATCGCCGAACCGGTCGGCGTCATCTGCGCGATGACCCCGGTCACCAACCCCACGTCGACGACCCTCTTCAAGGCGCTGATCGCCCTGAAGACCCGCAACCCGATCGTCTTCGCCTTCCACCCCTCTGCGCAGAACTGCTCGGCCGCCGCAGCCCGCGTGGTGCGCGACGCCGCGATCGCGGCCGGTGCGCCCGAGGGCTGTGTGCAGTGGATCGAGACCCCGTCGATGGAGGCCACCGGCCTCCTGATGAACCACGAGGGCGTCTCCACCATCCTGGCCACCGGCGGCAACGCGATGGTCAGGGCCGCCTACTCCTGCGGCAAGCCCGCCCTGGGCGTCGGCGCGGGCAACGTCCCGGCGTACGTCACCCGGAGCGGCAAGCTGGCCCGGGCCGTGCACGACATCGTGCTCTCCAAGTCCTTCGACCACGGCATGATCTGCGCCTCCGAACAGGCCGTCATCCTCGACGAGGAGGTGTACGAGCGGGGCCTCGCCGAGTTCCAGCGGCTGGGCGCGTACGTCCTGAGCGCGGCCGAGAAGACCAAGCTGGAGGAGTTCGTCTTCGGCACCACCGCCTTCGCGAGCAACTGCGCGGGCGCCAAGCTCAACGCCGCGGTCGTCGGCAAGTCGCCCCGGTGGATCGCCGAACAGGCCGGCTTCGAGGTGCCGGAGACCACCTCGATCCTGGTCGCCGAGTGCGCGGAGGTGGGCGAGGGGGAGCCCCTGACCCGCGAGAAGCTGTCCCCGGTCCTGGCCGCCCTCAAGGCCGACTCCACCGAGCACGGCCTCCAACTCTCGGCGCAGATGGTCGAGTTCCACGGCCTGGGCCACAGCGCCGCCATCCACACCGAGGACGACGAGCTGGCCGAGGAGTTCGGCAGGCGCGTCAAGGCGATCCGCGTGATCGTGAACGCGCCCTCCACCTTCGGCGGCATCGGCGACGTCTACAACGCCTTCCTGCCCTCCCTCACCCTCGGCTGCGGCTCCTACGGGCACAACTCGGTGTCCAACAACGTCTCCGCGGTCAACCTCGTCAACGTCAAGCGGATCGGACGGCGCAACAACAACATGCAGTGGTTCAAGGTCCCGCCGAAGATCTACTTCGAGCGCAACTCCATCCGCTACCTCGGCGAGATGGACGGCCTGAAGCGGGTCACGATCGTCACCGACAGGACGATGGGCAGGCTCGGCTTCGTCCAGAAGGTCACCGACATCCTCCAGGCCCGTCCCGGCTCCGTCGTCCTCCAGGTCATCGACAACGTCGAGCCCAACCCGGAGCTGTCGACGGTACGGGCCGGGGCCGCGATGATGCGCGACTTCGAGCCGGACACGATCGTCGCCCTCGGCGGCGGCTCGGCCATGGACGCCGCCAAGATCATGTGGCTGATGTACGAGCACCCGGAGGTCGAGTTCGCGGACACGAAGGAGAAGTTCTTCGACATCCGCAAGCGTGCCTACAAGTTCCCGGCGCTCGGCGACAAGGCCCAGCTGGTCGCCATCCCCACCACCTCGGGAACGGGCAGCGAGGTCACCCCCTTCGCGGTCATCTCCGACCCGGAGGCCGCCCAGAAGTACCCGCTCGCCGACTACGCGCTCACCCCGAACGTCGCGATCGTCGACCCGGTGCTCCCCATGGGCCTGCCCGCCACCGTGACCGCCGACTCCGGCTTCGACGCCCTGACCCACGCCACCGAGGCGTACGTCTCGGTCTACTCCAACGACTACACCGACGGCCTCTGCCTCCAGGCCATCAAGCTGATCTTCGAGAACCTGGAGCGCTGCGTCGTGGACGGGGCGGCCGACCCCGAGGCGCGCGAGAAGATGCACAACGCCTCGACGGTGGCGGGCATGGCCTTCGCCAACGCCTTCCTCGGCCTGGTGCACGCCATGGCGCACACCCTCGGCAACACCTTCCACGTCGCCCACGGCCGCACCAACGCACTGCTCCTGCCGCACGTCATCCGGCACAACGGCCAGGTGTCCGGCAAGGCGACCCCGTGGCCGAAGGCCGAGGTCTACCGGGCCCCCGAGCGTTTCCAGGAGATCGCCAAGATGCTGGGCCTGCCGGCCGCGACCCCCGAGGAGGGCGTCGAGTCCTACGCCCGGGCCGTCGAGGAACTGCGCGCCAAGTGCGGCATCCCCGCCTCCTTCCAGGAGGAGGGCGTGGACGAGACCGCCTTCATCGAGGCCCTGCCGGTCCAGGCGATGAACGCCTACGCCGACCAGTGCGCCCCGGCCAACCCGCGGATGCCGATGATCGACGACATGAAGGAGCTCATGACGCGGGCGTACTACGGCAAGTAGGCCCGACGGACGCAGGGCCGCCCCGTTCCGACGGGGCGGCCCTGCGTCATGTCTCCCGGGGGGAGGGGGCGGTGACGGGGGGACCGGGTGCTGGTCTTCGGTCTCCGGCCGGCTCCGCCCGGTCAGGTCTCCGGATGGTTGGTCAGGTCTCCGGCCTCGCCCTGTCAGGTCTCCGGATGGTCGGGCGGGGACAGGAAGCGGCCCATCGGCAGCACCGGGCGGCCCCAGGTCGAGGCGAGGATCTGCCCCGCGAGGAGATAGGTCGCACCCAGCGCCGCGCACAGACCGGCCCACCCGGCGATCCGGTTCCAGATCACCTCGCCCGTGAACCCGTTGCAGACGAGCCCGACGAAGACGACGAGCACGCAGGTGAAGGTGGAGAGCAGCGCCAGATGGATGCGGAAGCTGCCCAGCCACAGGACGAACACCACGAACACCCAGGGCAGCGTGAACAGCCCCATGGCGTCGCCGCGCAGCGACGGGTCGAGCGCCGGCACCACCCACTGGAGCATCAGCGCCTTCGCCATCCAGAACACCCCGAAGCCGCCGAAGACCGTGGCGTGCCAGGTGTCGCCGCGCTGGGCCTGGAAGAGCCCGGCGAGCAGCTGGGCCAGGCCGCCGATGAAGAAGCCGACCAGCGGCACCACGGACGCCGCGAGCTTCTCGGGGAAGACCCCCGCGTCGATGCCGGTGGCGATGGTGGTCACCACGATGAATCCGGTCAGGCCGAGCGGACCGAGCTGCGCCTGCGCGCTCGGCTCCATCCGCCGTACGGAGAAGGCCTGTTCGGCCGGGCCGGAGCGGCGGGGGATGTTCACACGCCCACCGGCCTCTCGGCGCGGTCGCGGCGCAGACCGGCGAGCACCAGGGTGATGACGGCACCGGCCACCGCCCAGATCGAGAGCACCAGGAGCGGGCCGGTGACCGCCTCGCCCCTGAAGTACGCGATCGAGCGGGCCGCCCAGGTGCCGGCGCCGGGCGGCAGGCCCGGCCCGATCGTCCGCCAGAACGGCGGCAGCAGCGGATACGGGTAGGCGCCGCCCGCGCTCGGATTGCCGAGTACGACGATGACCAGGATCGCCAGGCCGATGCCGACGACTCCGGCGATCCCCTGGAAGGCGAGGGTGGTGGCGCCCACCGCGAACACGACGAGCGCGCCGAGCCCGGCGAGGCCCAGGTAGCTGCCCGGCAGCGCGCCGAGCACCGGCCCGATGATGAGCGAGCCGAGCAGTCCGGCGGCGATCGAGTACACGGCGAGCACCGCGAGCCGGATCAGCGCGCGATGGGTGTTGGCGGGCCGGGCGCCCGCGCTGATCGCCAGGATCGCGGCGCACAGATAGCCGCCCACGCACCAGCCGACGACCAGGTAGAACGCGGACAGTGTGCGGGAGTCGCCCGCGGCGGCCGGGGCGACGTCGGTCACCTCGACCGTACGCCGCTGGGCCTTCTCGGCGGCCGTCGTGACGGCCTCCACGGCCTGGGCGAGCGAGGCGCCGCCGCCGCTCGCCACGAGCAGCCGGTCGGTGGTGCCCCGCGGGTCGACGAGCAGCGCCCCGTCGATGCTGCGGTCGCGCAGTTGGCGGGTGGCGTCCGCCGCGTCCTTGGCCGTGCGCACGTCCAGCGGGTTGCCCGGCAGCGAGCCCAGCTGCTGGGTGAGCTGCCCCTGGATCTGGGCGGGGGCGACCACGGCGAAGGGGATGTCCTTCGGTTTCGGGCTGTGGAAGGCGCCGGCGTAGGACGCGATGAAGGCGACCATCAGCCCCAGTACGCCGATCACCAGCAGGGCGGCCCGTACGGAGACGGCGCTCTTCACCTCGTCGACGAATGTCATGCCCCCACGCTCCGTCGGCCCGGCGGCCCCCGCAGTCGGGCTGACCCAAACGGCTGACCGGGGGCCTGGGGGTTTGCCCGCCCTCCCCCCCCGTGCCCCGGGGTTGGTTGGTTCCGGGTCCCCTGGGGCTCCGCCCCAGACCCGGGGTCACCTACCGGGGCGCGGGGGACTGCGCGAGAAGCGGGCACGGTCCGCAGCCGGAAAAAAAGGGGGCTGGGGGCGCGGGAGGCCTACCCCGGGGAACCATTGCACCCCCACCCGGAGGAGCCGCACCAGGATTCGAACATACGTGTCGCACGCACGTTCGAACTGGTCTATGGTTGAAGCGAGGGGGTGAGAGACGGTTCGGCAATCGGTAGGAGGCGCGGATGCCAAGGTTCACGCATCTGCACACCGTCTCGGGATTCTCCCTCCGCTACGGCGCCTCGCACCCGGAACGGCTGGCCGAGCGTGCCGTCGAGCGCGGCATGGACGCTCTCGCCCTGACCGACCGGGACACCCTCGCCGGCTCCGTCCGCTTCGCGAAGGCCTGTGCCAAGGCCGGAATCCGCCCGCTGTTCGGAGCCGAGCTCGCCGTGCCGGAACACCTCGGGAGGACCGGGGGCGGGCCGGGCCGGGGCCCCGCCCGGCGCACCCCCGTGCGGGGCGGCGCCTTCGTCGACGAGTCCGCCCCCCGTGTCACCTTCCTCGCCCGGGACGGCGCGGCCGGCTGGGCCGAGCTCTGCCGCCTGGTCAGCGCCGCCCACACCGCCGGGGGCCGCCCGGTCCTGACCCACGCCGACCTGCCCGCCGAAGGGCTCACCGTGCTGCTCGGCCCGGCCTCCGAGATCGGCCGCGCACTGAGTGCGGGCCGCCCCGACCGGGCCGCGCGCCTGCTCGCCCCCTGGCGGGAGATCTACGGCGACGCGCTCCGTCTCGAAGCCGTCCACCACGGGCTCCGCGGCACCGGCCCCGGCTCGCTGCGGCTGGCCGCACGCACCGTCGGCTTCGCCGCCGAACAGGGCGTACGCGCCGTCCTGACCAACGCCGCGCGCTACGCCGACCCCGGGCAGGGCCCGGTCGCCGACGTGCTGGACGCCGCGCGGCGCCTCGTTCCGGTGCGGGCGCCGTTCGACAGCGGCGAGCGCTGGCTCAAGGGCCCGGACGCCATGTTCAAGATCGCCGAGCGGGTCGCCGAGGCGGCCGGCTGGCGGCGCGACGTCGCCCACCGGCTGCTCGCGATGACCGAGGAAACCGCCGCCGAGTGCCTCGTCGACCCCCAGGACGACCTCGGCATGGGCACCGCGAGCTACCCCGAGCCGCATCTCGTCGGCGCCGCCCACCGCGCCCCGCAACGGGTCCTCGCCTCCCGGGCCGCGGCCGGCATGGTGCTCCGCGGCTACGCGGGCCGGCGCACGTACTGGGAGCGGATGCACCACGAGCTGGACATCATCGCGCACTGGGGGTACGCCTCGTACTTCCTCACCGTCGCCCAAGTCGTCGACGACGTACGGGAGATGGGCATCAGGGTGGCCGCGCGGGGCTCCGGCGCGGGCTCGCTCGTCAACCACCTCCTCGGCATCGCCCACGCCGACCCGATCGAGAACGGGCTCCTGATGGAGCGCTTCCTGTCCAAGCGGCGCCCGGTGCTGCCCGACATCGACATCGACGTGGAGTCCGCCCGCCGGCTCGACGTCTACCGTGCGATCATCGACCGCTTCGGCACCGAGCGCGTCGCCGCCGTCGCCATGCCCGAGACCTACCGGGTGCGGCACGCCATCCGGGACGTGGGCGCCGCCCTGTCCATGGACCCGGCCGTCATCGACCGGATCGCCAAGTCCTTCCCCCACATCCGGGCCCGTGACGCCCGCACGGCCCTCCAGGAACTCCCCGAACTGCGGTCCCTGGCAGGGGAGATGGAGAAGTACGGCAAGCTCTGGGAGCTCGTCGAGGCCCTGGACGCCCTGCCGCGCGGCATCGCCATGCACCCGTGCGGCGTGCTCCTCTCGGACGCCTCGCTGCTGCGCCGCACCCCGGTGATGCCCACCAGCGGCGAGATCCCCCTGGGCCCCGAGGGCCAGGGAGGTGCCCCCATCCCCATGTCCCAGTTCGACAAGAAGGACGTGGAGGACCTGGGGCTGCTCAAGCTGGACGTCCTGGGGGTGCGGATGCAGTCCGCGATGGCCCACGCGGTCGCCGAGATCGGCCGGGCCACCGGCGAGGAACTCGACATCGACGACCCGGCACAGGTCCCGCCGGGCGACGCGAAGACGTATCAACTCATCGGCTCCACCGATACGTTGGGCTGTTTCCAGATCGAGTCGCCCGGCCAGCGCGACCTGGTCGGCCGGCTCCAGCCGTCGACCTTCCACGACCTCGTCGTGGACATCTCGCTGTTCCGGCCGGGCCCGGTCGCGGCCGACATGGTGCGCCCGTTCATCGAGGCCCGGCACGGCCGTGCCCCGGTCCGCTTCCCGCACCCCGACCTGGCGGACGCGCTGCGCGACACCTACGGGGTGGTCGTCTTCCACGAGCAGATCATCGAGATGGTGGACATCATGACCGGCTGCGGCCGGGGCGAGGCCGACCGGGTGCGACGCGGGCTCTCCGACCCGGAGTCCCAGGCGCACATCAAGGTCTGGTTCGCCCAACACGCCCAGGAGCGCGGCTACTCGCCCGAGGTGATCGCCCGCACCTGGGAGATCGTCGAGGCCTTCGGCTCGTACGGGTTCTGCAAGGCGCACGCCGTCGCCTTCGCCGTGCCGACCTACCAGTCGGCCTGGCTCAAGGCGCACCACCCGGCCGCCTTCTACGCCGGACTGCTCACCCATGACCCCGGGATGTATCCGAAGCGGCTGCTGCTCGCGGACGCGCGGCGGCGGGGGGTGCCGATCCTGCCGGTGGATGTGAACCGGTCCTCGGTCGCACACAGAATCGAACTGGTGTCCGGCGAATGGGGGGTGCGGCTCGCGCTCTGCGACGTTCACGGCATCAGCGAGGCCGAGAGCGCGCGCATCGAGGCCGGCCGGCCCTACGCCTCGCTGCGCGACTTCTGGCAGCGGGCCAGGCCCGGCCGCCCGGTCGCCGAACGGCTCGCCCAGATCGGCGCGCTCGACGCGTTCGGTGCCAACCGCCGCGACCTGCTGCTCCACCTGTCCGAACTGCATGGCTCCCGCCGCGCTCCTGGCGGTCAACTACCGCTGGACGGCGGCACGTTGACGGCTCGCGCCGGGCTGCCCGACCTGGACGACGCGGAACGGCTCAGCGCCGAACTCGGCGTCCTCGGCATGGACGCCTCGCGCCATCTGATGGAGGACCACACCGCGTTCCTGAACGAACTCGGCGTCGTCTCCGCCAAGCGGCTGCGCGACGCCAAGCACGGCCAGACCGTCCTGGTCGCGGGAGCCAAGGCGGCCACCCAGACGCCGCCGATCCGCTCCGGCAAGCGGGTCGTCTTCAGCACTCTGGACGACGGCACGGGCCTGGTCGACCTGGCCTTCTTCGACGACAGCCACGACGCCTGCGCCTACACGGTCTTCCACTCCTGGCTCCTCCTCGTGCGGGGCGTGGTGCAGCGACGCGGCCCGCGCAGCCTCAGCGTGGTGGGCGCCCGCGCCTGGAACCTCGCCGAACTCGTCGAACTGCGCCGCGAGGGCGGCCTGGACGCGGTCTCGGCCCACCTCGCGACCCCGCCCGAGCCGGCGTCCCCGCCCGGAACCACGGACGGGATCACGAATGTGGACGGGGCCGGGGACGGGGCCGGGGTCGAGGGCGGGGTCGCGGGACGTCCCGCGCCCGATGGCGCGACCGCGCCCGCCGCCGACAACGGCCGACGCATCCACCTGTCCACCGGCTACGAACTGAACCCCTGGGCCGACCTGCAACCCGCGGGTGAACGGGCCGCCACAGGGCGGAAGTTGTGGCATTCGAGCCCGGGGAGCGCGGGATGATCCTCTGTGCACACTTCGGTCCCGCGGAGGCGGACGCGGCGCTTCCCGCGCTGGTCGCCCTCGCCGAGGGGCTCACCCCGGTCGTCCAGGCACTCCCGCCCGACGGCCTCCTCGCCGATCTGGGCGGCGCCGAGAAGTACTTCGGACAGGACGCCGGGCAGCTCGCCGCCGTCCTGCGGGTCCGCGCGCTCGCCCACCTCGGCCTGGACTGCGCCATCGGGCTCGCACCCAACCCGATGCTGGCCAGGATGGCCGCGCGGGACGCCCGACCCGGCACGACCCGCACGGTGCGCCCCGACGAGGTGGGCCGGTACCTCGCCGAGAAGCCGGTCCGCGCGCTCGACGGCATCGGCCGCTCGACCGCCGGCCGCCTCTGCGCGTACGGACTCGACACGGCGGGCCGCCTCGCCGGGGCGCCGCCGGGCACCGTCCAGCGGATCCTCGGCGCCCGGCAGGGCCGCGATCTCCAGGAGCACGCCCGCGGCATCGACCGCACCTCTGTCGTGCCGAACGCCTCCGCCCGGTCGCTGGCCGCCGAACGTACCTTCGCCCGCGACGAGTTGGACCCGGCGCGCCATCACCGGGCGCTGCTCTCCCTCGCCGAGGAACTGGGTGTCCGGCTGCGCGGCTCCGGTCAGGCATGCCGCTCCCTCACCCTCACCGTGCGCTATGCCGACCGGTCCACCACCACCCGCACCCGAGGCCTGCGCGAGCCCACGGCCCACTCTCCCGCGCTGGCCGACCTCGCCTACGCCCTCCACGCGGCGCTCGGACTGCAACGGGCCAGGGTCCGCGGCATCGCGCTGCGGGCCGAGGGGCTCATGGCGGCCGAACACACCGCCCACCAGCTGACGTTCGCCCCCGAGGACGAGCGGGCCCGCCGCATCGAGGCGGTGGCCGACCTGGCCCGGGCCAAGTTCGGCCCCCGCGCCATCGTCCCCGGCTCGCTGTCCGACGCGGCCTGAACCGACAAGCACGAGCTCCGAACGGCCCGGCCCCGACCGACGGGACCCGGGCCGACGCGGTGCGACGGGCGCGCCCTGAACGGCGAGGCCTGAGCTGACGGCCCGATCGGCGCGGCCTGAACCGGGGCGGCCCGGACGGAGGCGGCCCGGACCGAGACGGCCCGGACCGAGACGGCCGAGGCGGCCTGAGCCGAGAGGGCCCGCGGCGGGTGGCGGCGCGCCTCAGGAAGCCAGTCGCTTCTTGACGTCCGCCGCCTGCGGGCCGGAATCGACGGCCGGGATCTTCCAGCGGTTCTCCGCCCCGGTGGCGTCCGTGTAGACGAGCGTGCCGCCGCCCTTGGCCTGATCCGGTGTCAGGTCGAAGACCTCGGAACGCAGCTGGGACGTCCCCGGCTCGATCCTGCCGACGCCGTCGTATCCGCTCACCCGGACCTTGGACGCGCTGCCGTTGCCCTCGGCGACGCTCTGTCCGTCGGCGGCGATCCAACGCCAGCCTCCCTTGGTGCCGCCCGCGCTCGCGGGCTCCTCGTCCGCGGCGTTCGCGGTCAGCGAGGCGTCCTTGGTGGTGATGACGGCGAAGGTGCCGAACCGTGCTGTCGTGCCATCTCCCTCCTTGGTGTAGACGACGGTGGTCGGGGTGATCTCCAGGATGCCGACGAGCTTGGTCCCGACGGTCCGGGACGGCAGGCCGAGCGCGAGCGCGCTCTGCCCGGCCCCGGGGTCCGAACTCGACGTCCCCGAGCCGTTCCCCGGGGTGGCGGCGGGCGAGGACGCGGTGGCGGACGGCTGCCCGGCGGTGGACGCGGAGGCGGACGGATGGCTGTCGGTGCCACCCCCTCCGGGACCGCAGGCGGTCAGGGCGAGGCAGGCGGTGGCGACAGAGGCGGCGGCAGCGATCGCGAACAGGGTCTTGCGCATTGGTTCCCCCCAAGGCATTGGCACTCGCGCGAACGTACCGCGATGGAGGGGGCACCCAGCGTGAAGTGACCGTACTGGGACGAACGGGCGCCCTGTCGTTGCGAACTCCCGACAACCGGGGCCTGGTTGAGAGGAATCCGGCTGCCCGCCCCCTTACGCTCCCGAGGCCAGGCGGGCACCTCCGTCCACCGTCAGGACGACGCCGGTCGTGAAGCCGTTGCCCACCAGGAAGGAGATCGCGTCCGCGATGTCCTCGGGGCGGCCGCAGCGGCCGGCCGGAGTGGACTTGGCGTAGGCAGCGAAGGTCTCCGCCTTGGCCTCCTCGTCCATCCAGTCCCACCACGGGGTGTCCACCACCCCCGGCGACACCGCGTTGAAACGGACCGGGGCCAGCTCGACGGCCAGGACCGGGACCATGGCCGCCACCGAGGCGTTGACCGCGGCCAGGCCGGCCGTGCCGGGCATCGCGGCGCCCGCCGACGCGGCCGTCACGAAGGTGATGGATCCGGCGGGGGAGAGGACGTCGAGCGCGGCCCGCGCGGTGAGGCTGTGCGCGATCAGCTTGCCCTCGCTCGCCTCGCGCAGGGCGTCCGTGGCCACCGAGCGGAACGGCCCGGCGGCCGTCGAGCCCGTGGCGGCGATCACGACATGGTCGACCCGGCCGAGGCCCGCGAAGAACTCCTGCGTGGCCGTCTCGTCCCGGGCGTCCACGACCGAGCCGCTCGCCGTGCCCGACGCGCCCTCGATCGCGGTCAGTTCGGCCAGCGCGGCCCGCAGTCGCTCGGGGTCGCGGCCGGTGACGACGACGTCCCGCCCCGCGCCGAGCTGACGGCGCGCCGTCTCCAGGCCGATGCCGGAGGTGCCGCCGACGATCACAACTCGCTCATTCATGGTGCGCGTCCTTCCAGGCCCTCTCGTACGGGCCTCCGTGCTCGTACGGGCCTCCGTGCTTTTCGAGGCTCGCTGTCTCGTAAAGAGTATTCCGAGGCAGGGTGTCTTGTAAACTGTCCCCATGAAGAAAATCGAGAACGGGTCGGGTGCCGAGCCGGCCGACGGCTCGCCACCCCGCGGCCGCCCCCGCAGCGAGACAGCCAGGCGCTCGGTGCTCGACGCGGCCCTTGAGCTCTGCCGGCGCGACGGCTACCAGGAGTTGACGATCAAGGGCATCGCGGACGAGGCCCAGGTCGGCCGGCAGACGGTCTACCGCTGGTGGCCCACCAAGCAGGACGTGCTGCTCGAAGTCCTGACCGAGCTTCCGCACCGCAGCCAGGCCGAGCTCTTCCCCGACACGGGGGACGTGTACCGCGACATCGAGGAGCTGCTCGGCCACACCTTCCGGCTGACCCGCGGCGCCATCGGCCGGGCCGTCGTCGGCCTGATGGCCGACGCGCAGGCGGACGCCTCGCTCGCGCTCAGGCTCCAGGCGGAGGTGATCGCGCCGCGGCGGGCCGCGCTGCGCGAAATCCTCGAACGGGGCGTGGCGCGCGGCGAGTTGAGGCAGGACGGGCCCGCCTCCCTCGACCTCGCGGTCGACTTCGCGTTCGGAGTGATGTGGTACCGCCTCCTCAGCGGACACGCCCCGGTCGACGGCCCGCTCGCCCAGGAGATCGCCGCCGCGCTCGGCCCGCTCCTCGGAAGCGGGGCCGCGCGACGAGGCTGACGTACACGATCGGGCAGGACCGGGCCGGGCCGGGCGGACGGGCCGTGCGGCTCACCGTCGCGTGGGTGCGAGGTGGCGCGGGGGGCCGGCGTCCCCGCGCGCGCCCGATCGGGGAAGCGCCCCAGCGGGCGGCGCGACAGTTTTTTACCGACGCGTAACTTCACTCCTGGGCTACCCGTGCGTAATTTGGCGTGAGCACGCCCCGTACATACCCAGTACGGCACTCACTTGTGGTCCGGGCCGCAGGGCGAATCCCCCATCGCAACTCCCTTGAGCCGCAAGGAGATCACCCGATGCTGCCCTGGAAACGTGTGCTCAGACCGCTGTCGGCGCTGTTGCTCGCCGCCGCGGCCTCGCTCGCCCCGGCCACCGCCGCGCACGCCCAGTCCGCGCCGAGCAGTGGCTGGAACAACTACTCCTGCAAGCCGTCCGCCGCCCACCCCCGGCCCGTCGTCCTGGTGCACGGCACCTTCGGCAACGGCACCGACAACTGGCTGGCCCTCGCGCCGTACCTGGTCGACCGCGGTTACTGCGTCTTCTCCCTCGACTACGGCCAGCTCCCCGGGGTTCCGCTCTTCGACGGCCTCGGGCCCATCGACAAGTCGGCCGCCCAGCTCGCCACCTTCGTCGACAAGGTGCTCGCCGCGACCGGCACGCCCAAGGCCGACCTGGTGGGCCACTCGCAGGGCGGCATGATGCCGCGCTGGTACCTGAAGTTCCTCGGCGGCGCCTCCAAGGTCAACGCGCTCGTCGGCATCGCCCCCGACAACCACGGCACCACCCTCGACGGCCTCACCCAGCTGCTGCCCTACTTCCCGGGCGCCCAGGACCTGTTGACGCTCGCCACCCCCGGGCTAGCCGACCAGATCGCCGGATCGCCCTTCGTCACCAGGCTGAACCAGGGCGGCGACACCGTCCCCGGAGTTCACTACACGGTCATCGCGACCAAGTACGACGAGGTGGTCACCCCGTACCGCACGCAGTTCCTCGACGGCCCCGACGTCCACAACGTCCTCATCCAGGACAAGTGCGCGCTCGACCTCTCCGAGCACGTGGCGATCGGTCTCACCGACCGCGTCACCTACCACGAGGTGACCAACGCACTGGATCCCGCGCACGCCACCCCCACCACCTGCGCCTCCGTCGTCGGCTGACCCACCATCGAACCGGCCCGCCCCCACGCGACCGCCCCCTCCCGGGATCCGGGAGGGGGCGGTGTGGCGTGCGTGTGGGTCAGCGGCCGTGGCGGCCCGCGGTCACGGCCTTGCGGCGGAGCGTCCCGAAGAACGCCGCGGCACCCACGGCGATCGCGCCCGCGCCGCCGATGGCGAGGTACGGGGTGCTGCTGTCGCCCCCGGTCTCCGCGAGGTTCTGCGTACCGGCCGGGCCGGAGCCGCCCGTGCCGGAACCGCCCGTCGTGGCGACCGGGTTGCTCGCCGCGGCTCCGTCCGGCTGCGGCTGGTTGCCGACGGCGGCCTCCGGCGCCGCGGCCGGAGCGGTGCTCGGCTGCGTGCCCGGGGTGGCGCCGTCGTGGTGGTGCTGGACCGTCGACTTGGCTTCGCCGTCCGCGATCTCCTGGTCGGTGGGCGCGGAAGGCGCCGGCGCCGGAGCGCCCGCCGTACCGCTGTCCTTGCCGAAGACCACGTCGGAGCAGGTGTAGAAGGCCTCCGGGCTGTCCGAGCGCTGCCAGATCGAGTAGATCAGGTGGCGGCCGGACCGGGCCGGGATCTTCCCGTCGAAGACGTAGTCGCCACCCTGCATCGGCGGGTCGGTGACCTTGACGAACGGAGTCGCCTCCAGGTCCGACCACTTGAGCGGCTTCGACGGGTCGTAGCCGTCCTTGGTGATGTACAGCTCGAACGAGCCCTTGTGCGGGGCCGTTCCCTTGTAGTGGAAGGTGTGGTCGCCCGCCGACAGCTTGCTGGCCGGCCAGTCCGCACGCGGCAGGTCGAGCCCCTTGTACTTGTCGTTGCCGCCGCTGCACAGCTGACCGTCCGGGATGATCTCCTTCGACTTGCCCGCGGCGTTGGCCATGTTCACCGCGGCCCAGTCGTAGAAGGCCTGCGCGCCACTGGCCGCCACGGCCGCCTTGCACGCGGCGGACTTCGGGCTCTCCGGACCCTCCGCGTAACAGGCCGAGACCCGGCTGACCGGGTCCGTCATGGAACCGTGGGCCGCGGCGGGCCCGGCCGCGAGCCCGGTCAGGGCGAGCGGCACGAAGCCGACTGCGGCGACGACGGCGGCCCTGCGCCGACGGGGACCCCGCTGCTCGGACGCGGTGGAGAGCTGGGGGAAGGTCATCGTGACGTACTCCTTCGATGGTGCACGGGCATGGGGTGCGTGGGGGTTCGCGACTGCCGGAAGTCCCGTCCGGCGATCAGCACGCTAGCCCCAAGAAACCCCGAAATCCCCTGCTGGGAGCGGGTGATGGCCATCCTTATGGTCGCTTTAAGGACCCACTCAGAAGCGATTAAGAACGGTCCCGCCCGCGACGTACCGTGGTGCCATGAACGAGGAGATCAGGCTCGCGAACGCCGACGACGTACCCCGCGTGAAGGAGGTCACCGACGCCGCCTATCACCCCTACATCGCCCGCATCGGCGTCGTGCCCGCGCCCATGGAGGCCGACCACGCGGCGAACGTCGCGGCGGGGCGCGTCTTCGTCGCGGGCGAGCCGGTCGTCGGCGTCCTGGTCCTCGTGGCGGAGCCCGACCACCTCTTCCTCGACTCGGTCTCCGTGCATCCGGACGTCAGGGGCACGGGACTCGGGCGCCGCCTGCTGCACTTCGTGGACGACCACGCGCGGGCGCTCGGCCTGCCCGAGGTCCGGCTCTACACCAACGCGCTGATGTGGGAGAACCAGGAGATCTATCCGCGGTACGGATACGAACTCGTCGAGCGGCGTGTGGACGGGCCCTACGACCGCCTGAACTACCGCAAGGTACTGGCCGCGCGAGCCGGGGGTGGGACGGGCCGGGCCTGAGTACGGGGCCGATTGTCAGTGGCGGCTGGCACGCTCAAGGCATGGACATCGACTGGGACGAAGCCGCGGCCACCTTCGACGAGGAGCCCGACCACGGGCTGCTCGATCCCCTGGTGCGGGCGGCGTGGGACGAACGCCTGGGGGGCTGGCTGCCGGAGCGCGCGGGCGAGTTCCTCGACCTCGGGTGCGGCACCGGAAGCCTGTCGCTGCTCGCCGCTGCCCGGGGCCACCGCGTCACGGCCGTCGACCTCTCGCCCCGGATGGCCGAGCTGGCCCGTGCCAAGCTGGCCGGCACCGGTGCCGAGGTGCTGACCGGGGACGCGGCACGGCCGCCCGTCGGGGGCCGCACCTTCGACGCGATCCTGGCCCGGCACGTGGTGTGGGCCCTGCCCGACCCCGAGGCCGCGCTGCGGCACTGGTGGTCCCTGCTGTGCCCGGGCGGCCGGCTGATCCTGATCGAGGGGGTGTGGGGCGACGCGGGCATAACCGCCGAGCGTCTCACCGGGGCCCTCGCCCCGTTGAGCGTCGAGGCGCGTTACGAACGGCTTTCGGGGGACGCGCGGTTGTGGGGGCGCGAGGTGGACGACGAGCGGTACGCGGTCGTTGCCACCGCCACCGCCACCGCCACCGCCACCGCCACCGCCACCGCCACCGCCACCGCCACCGCCACCGCCACCGCCACTGACCCAGGCGCAGCCCAAGCGAGGACGTAGACGCCGACACCGCGGGCGTGGCCCGACGGCGGGTGCCCGTGACCGGAGAAGAGGGGGCCGATCGCGGACGGCCGGTCGGTGCCGCTCAGTCGATCAACGCCGTGAACCGGCCGAGTTTTGCCAGGAGTTCGAGCTCGTCGAGGGCCGCGATCGCACGGGCCGCCGCGTCGGGGTCCCGTTCGGCGAGCCCGCTCTCGGCGAACTCGTCCTCGTCCAGGCGCAGTACGGTCGCGCCGTCGGCCGACACCCAGAGGTCGAGGTCCAGGTCCTCCGCGATCAGCTCGCCGTCCCGGATCACCGCGGGCCGTGTGATGTCGCAGTACCAGCCCTTGAGCGCCGAGTCGGCGCCGCGGACCTCCTTCACGGCGTACCAGCGGTCGCGCCAGTAGTGCTCGGTGAACACATCGCCCGGCTCGAACCGGACGAAGCCGAAGTCGCGGACGCCCTCGGCCGCCCAGGGGGCGACGGCGGTCAGCCGGGTCCCGTCGTCGGACACCACCGACGCCGGGTAATGCAGCTTCGTGCGCCCGGCCTTGACCAGGACGATCGCAATACGGGTGCCGGCCTCGGCCGAACGCGCGGACGCGGACATGCGGTACCTCCGGGGTACGTGTCGGGTCACCGGAGTCCGGGCCGGTGGCCGAGCTCGGGTGATGGGCGGAGTTGCGTGATGGGCGGAGCTTGGAGCGGTCGCCGCACGGTACGCGGGGCCCTGGGCGGGCGCCTTCGATTTTCGGGACCGGCGCGCCCCGCGTGTTCTCGGCGGGCCCCGGCGCGGGGGAGAATCGGGCCGTGACCCTCAAGATCGTGATCGACCCGGGCGCGGCCACCGCGCCGTACGAGCAACTGCGTGCCCAGATCGCCGACCGGGCCCGCTCCGGGAAGCTGCCGGTGGGCTTCAAGCTGCCCACGGTCCGCGGCCTCGCCGAGGACCTCGGGCTCGCCGCGAACACGGTGGCCAAGGCCTATCGGGCCCTTGAGGCGGACGGGGTCATCGAGACCCGGGGCCGCAACGGCACGTTCGTCGCGGCGGCGGGGGACGCCTCGGAGCGGCTGGCGGCGGCCGCCGCGGCCACCTACGCGGGGGAGGCCCGCAGGCTCGGCCTCGGCCGGGAGGCCGCCCGCGCCGCCATCGAGGAAGCGCTGCGGGCGGCGTACGGGAAGTAGCCCCCCGCGACGCCGGACCGAGCTCATTCGGGGCCGGGCCGCACAGCAGCCCCGGCCCGGACCGCGGGTGGTACCGGTCCGGGCTGCCGACACAGGCCCGGCGCGGGCCCGGGCTGCCGGGGCCGACGCAGGCGCGGACCGCAGATACAGCCGGGCTACAGCCGCCGGGCTACAGGTAGAGCCCCTCGTCCGCCCCGGGGCGCTGGTCCGGGACCGAGGCCGGGGAAGTGCCGCGGCGCAGGGCGTACAGCTCGGCCAGAGTGGTGCCTTCGCGGCCGATGCCCTCCTCGGTGCCGAGCCAGCCGACCGCCTCCGCCCGGGTCAGCGGTCCGACCTCGATACGGGCGAGGCAGCGGCCGGGGCGGACCACAGCGGGGTGCAGGCGTTCCAGGTCCTCGTTGGTGGTGACGCCCACCAGTACGTTGCGGCCCTGGCCGAGCAGGCCGTCCGTCAGGTTGAGCAGCCGGGAGAGAGCCTGGCCCGCCGTGTGCTTGGCCTCGCCGCGGATCAGCTCGTCGCAGTCCTCCAGGAGGAGCAGCCGCCAGCGGCCCTTCGCGCTGCCGTCCTCCTCGCCGATCGCGATGTCCATCAGATAGCCGACGTCGTTGAAGAGCCGCTCCGGGTCGAGCACGCAGTCGACCTGGCACCAGTCGCGCCAGGACCGGGCGAGTGTGCGCAGCGCCGAGGTCTTGCCGGTGCCCGGCGGCCCGTGGAGCAGCAGCAGCCGGCCCGCGATGTCGTCCGGGGTCACCTTCATCAGGCGGTCCATCGCATCGGCCACCGGCGCCGTGTAGTTGGGCCGCACCTCGTCCCAGGTGCCGGCCGCGATCTGGCGCGTGGTGCGGTGCGGGCCGCGCCGGGGCGAGACGTACCAGAAGCCCATCGTGACGTTCTCGGGCTGTGGCTCCGGCTCGTCCTCGGCCCCGTCGGTGGCCTGCTTCAGTACCTGCTCGGCCAGCTCCTCGCTGGTCGCCGTCACCGTCACGTCCGCGCCCCGGTTC
Organism: Streptomyces xanthochromogenes; assembly: GCF_014650455.1. Lineage (GTDB taxonomy): Bacteria > Actinomycetota > Actinomycetes > Streptomycetales > Streptomycetaceae > Streptomyces > Streptomyces xanthochromogenes. The sequence goes on from NZ_BMUZ01000012.1 coordinate 94,405, forward strand.
CAGCGCGAGACGAGCAGCGTCCACCCCGGGCCCTCGGCGAGCGTCGCGCTGCGGTCGTCGTCGCGGGCGGCGCGCAGCACCTTCGCGGCGGGCGGCAGCAGGGTGAGGCCCTTCTTGACCCGGTCGATGGAGGAGCTGTGCGAATACGGCTGCTCGCCCGTGGCGAAGCGGCCGAGGAAGAGCGCGTCGACGACGTCGGACGGCGAGTCGCTGTCGTCCATGGTCAGCCGAATCGGCAGCGTGGCCTCTGGGTTTGCGGACATGGCGCCCATGATCCGGCAACACGTCCGTACGCGCACGTGTTTTGTCCCGTTGAGGGCCGGGCGACGGGGGGCCCGGCGGCCGGATCGACGCGCGGGGGACGTTCCGTACGTGTTCCGGAAAAACTGGCCGGAACGACAACCACCGCCCTTACGCTGCCTCGTGATGGAACGTCACCGTGGGACAGCCGTCCGGAGCGGGAGGCCGCCCGGCAGGGCGCCCCGGCGCGGGACCACCGCGCCCCTGGCCGCCGTCCTGCTGACCGCGCTCGCGCTCCTGTTGGCGGCGAGCGGCTGTACGAGCCGGAACGAGGGCGGCGCCGGTCCCGGGCGGACCGGCGCGAGCAACAACGCGACCGCCCTCGGCTGGGGCTTCACACACACCCAGTACAGCGCCGACACCGGCGACGACGCCGCGGTGACGCGCGCCCGCGAGCTGCTCTCGGCACAGGGCCTGCCGCAGGACCAGGCGATCATGGGCTGGGGCGCGGGCAACCCCGAGCCGTCGCCGGGCAGTTACGACTTCTCGGATCTGGACCGGCGCGTCGACTACATCCGCTCCACCGGCGCCACCCCCGTCATCACCCTGTGCTGCGCGCCCGACTGGATGAAGGGCGGCGGGTCGGGGGCGAGCAGCACGGACTGGAGCGTGCGGTCCCTGGAGACGGCGCCGCTGCCCGCGCACTACCAGGACTTCGCCGACCTGGCCGCCAAGATCGCCCGGCGCTATCCGGACGTACGGCACTTCATCGTCTGGAACGAGTTCAAGGGCTTCTTCGACGACACCGCCCACCGCTGGGACTACGAGGGCTACACCCAGCTCTACAACCGGGTCTACGACGCCCTGAAGAAGGTGAATCGCAGCAACCTGGTCGGCGGACCCTACCTGGTCATGGACAGCTACGGCCCGCAGGACCCGTCGTTCGCGTCCTCGCTCAAGGGCCCCTGGGGCTCCGTCGACCAGCGGGTGCTCGATGCCTTCCGCTACTGGAACGAGCACAAGAAGGGCGCCGACTTCGTGGTGGTCGACGGTGCCGGCTTCACCCGCACCAACCAGCTGCTCCCCGACGCCTTCGCCGCCACCGACAAGTTCACCGCCGTCAGCGAGTGGCTGCGCGAGCAGAGCGGTCTGCCGCTGTGGTGGGCCGAGTACTACGTCGAGCCCGCCACATCGGGCTGGAGCGAACAGCGGCGCCTCGCCACCCAGGCGGCGGGGATGATGGCACTGGCCCGCGGCGGTACCGCCACCGCCCTGTACTGGAGCCCGCAGCAGCGGAGCGGACCGTGCCCCGGCTGTCTGTGGACTCCGACCCAACAGAGCGACGGAGGGCGGGAGTTGCCGATGTACGCGCTCATCGCCAAGTTCGCCAGGGCCTTCCCGCCGGGCACCCGGTTCACCAGCGTCGATGTCGCCGCCGACGACGTGCCGAACGTCCGGGTGCTCGCGAGCGTCAAGAACCTGCTCGTGGTCAACACGCTGGGCCGTGCCATCGACGCCGCGGTGGACGGCAGAACGTTCCCGATGGCCGCCTACGAGGTGCGCTGGCTGACCCGCTGAGGCTCCGCGGAGCGCAGCACCCCGAACAGCTTCACCGCCGCGACCGCCGCGATCACCGAAAGGCTCGCGACCTCGGCGATGCCCACCCCGGTCAGGCCGAGCGGCGGCAGCAGCGCCAGGGTCGAACCGAGCACCAGGACGCACAACGCGCCCTGGAGCAGGGCGAGTCCGGCGGTACGGTTCCGGGCGCGCAGCACCGCGAAGTACAGCTCGATCACCACCCGCAGCAGCGCCCCCACCACCAGCCAGCGCAGCAGCGCCGTCGCATGGTGGGCGTATCCCGCGCCGAACACGCCCAGGATGTAGGGCGCGCAGACGAAGAGGAAGGCGCAGATCGGCAGCACGATCTTGATCATGCGCAGCAGTGCGGCCCGCGCGTTGCGGCCGAGGCGCCCGGGGTCGTGCGCCCCCTCGACGGTCAGCGAGGCGCCCATGTTGATGGCGAGCAGTTCGACGGTGCCGCCGATCGTCGCGGTGATGTAGAAGTACGCGTTGTCGGCCGAGCTGATCTGCGAGGCCACGATCACCGGCACCAGGTAGACCACGGCGAGCGCGAACATCGAGCCCGTGCAGTCGCCGGCCAGGAAGCGGCCCACCTCCCGGAAGGTCGGCGGCCTCGCGGTGCCCGCGGTGAGCTCCACATGGCGGGGGACCAGGCGCCGGAACACCAGCCAGCCCAGCGGCAGTACGGACACCGCGATCGCGGCGACCCACGACACGAAGACGCCGCTGGTCGGCAGCGAGGCCGCGATCAGCACCAGGAGCAGCAGCTTGACCGCGGAGAACGCGGTGTTGCCGACCGGCACCCAGAACGCGCTGCGCAGCCCCGTGAGCACCCCGTCCTGCAGGGTGAGGACGGACCAGGCGACGACGGCCGCGATGAAGCCGAGCCCCTTGAACGGCCCGTGCAGAAAGCGGTACGAGGGCCCCCAAAAGTTCAGCGTCTCCATGAAGACGAGCGCGGCCACCGCGACGACACAGGCGCTCAGGGCATAGGTGCGCAGCACGAGCCGGCCGGTGGCGGCGCCCGACACCGGGATGAAGCGCGCCATCGCCCCGGTCAGGGTGAGGGCGGCGAGCCCGGCGAGGAACTTCATGGCGGCGATCGCCGCCGAGCCCTGGCCCACCGCGTCGTCGGTGTAGTACCGGGCGGCGATCAGCCAGAAGCCGAGGCCGAGGAGCGCGCTGATGCCGGTGTTGAGCATCAGGGCGTAGGCGTTGCGGAAGAGCGGGGTGCCCCGGCGGCGGTCCGGGAGCGGGGGCCTTGCGCTTTGGGTGGTGCTCACCTCGGCCACGGGTGCCGCTCGCCTCCTGCTCGGTCGTCGCTCACCGTCGGGCCTGCCGCCCGCACGGTCGGGCCGGGCCAGGGGCCCGGCCCGGTCAGTCGCCGCCGAGCCCGCGCCCGGCTCGGCGGGCCCCGCGGATCACGGCGTAGCCCTTGGTCAGGACGCGGTCGCGGGTGAAGGCCCGGGCGATGTCACGGCCGGTGCCGACGAGCAGCCGTTCGAACGCGTCGAGGCCGGTGGAGCGCCGAACCGTCAACCGCTCCAGGGCGTACGGGCCCTGGCGCCGCTCGGCGAGCGCGTTGCCCACGGCGAGTGCCTGCGCGAAGCCCGCCGAGCGCACCGTGCGCCGGACCCGGCGGCTGGAGTAGCCGTAGGGGTAGGCGAACGAGACGGGGCGCGCGCCGAGCTCGTCGGCGATGATCTCCTTGCAGCGCAGCGTCTCGAACCACAGTCGCTCGTCGGTGAGTTGGTCCAGCTGCGGATGACTGTGGCTGTGCCCGCCGATCTCGGTTCCGGCCGCCGCGAGGGCGCGCACCTGGTCCCAGTCCAACATGGTGTCCAGGGCGCCGCCCTCGTCGTGCGGGCCGCGCAGCCAGCCCGTCGACACGAAGAGCGACGCGGCGAAGCCGTACTTGGCGAGCACCGGCAGGGCATGGCGGTGGACGCCTTCGTAGCCGTCGTCGAAGGTGATCAGGACGGGACGGCGCGGCAGCGCCCCCGCCGTGCGCCAGGCGTGCGCCAGCTGGGCCGTGGTGAGCGGGGTGCAGCCGAACTCGGCGACGAGCTCCATCTGGTCGGCGAAGGCGTCCGGAGAGACGGACAGGCCGAGCGCCTCCTTCGTGGGACTGTGTGCCACCGAGTGGTACATCAGGATCGGTACCGGGCCCGGGTGTGCGGAGATCATGCCGCCTCGTCCTCCTCGCCCGCCCGGGCGGACCCGGCGCGCTCGATGGGTGCCACGCTGAAGGTGACTCCGCCGCGCAACGCCCGTACGGTGCCGAGCAGATAGCCGCCGGCCGCCACGGCGACCCCGGTCACGATCGCGCCCGCCCGGCCCGCGCCCCCGGCCCGGCCGAGCACCGCGTCCCGCACTCCGCGGGCCACACCGGCCGGCAGGACCCGGCTCGTGTAGCGGCGCTCCGACTCAAGTCCCTTGCCGGTGCCGACACTTCGGGAGACCAGCGCCTTGGAGAGGCCTTCCGCGTACGCCCGCGTACGGAAGTAGCCGAAGCGTTCGCGGGCCGGGGGCACCCGGTGGTGGATCACCGAGCGGTCGTCGATGAGCAGGACGGCGTCCGGCAGCGCCGTGCTGAGCCGGATGCACAGCTCCGTCTCCTCGCAGCCGAGCGGCCGTTTGTCGCCGTCGCGTCCGATGCCGGTGGCGAAGCCGCCCGCGGCGTCGAACGCGGAGGTGCGGAAGGAGGCGTTGCCGCCGAGGACGTTGCGGACCGCGACCCGGCCGGGCGGCAGCCCGCGATAGGTGCAGCCGACGATCCAGTCGAACTCCTCGGGGAACCAGGCGGGCCTGCGCCCGGAGGCCCAGGCGGGCAGGGTGCGGCCGCCGACCGCCATCACGCGCGGGTCGTCGTACCCCTCGGCGAAGTGCCGCAGCCAGTCCCGCTCGGCCACCGCGTCGTCGTCGAGGAAGGCCACGAACTCGCCCCGGGCCACCGTGATCGCGGTATTGCGTCCCGCCGAGAGGCCGCGGGGGCCCGCGTTGGCGAGCACCCGCACCTCCCCGGAGGCCGCGTGCTCCTCGAACTCCCGGGTGAGCCGTTCCCGGAGCCGCTCGTTGTGGTCCACCACGAGCAGCGTCTCCAGGGCGGGCAGCGACTGTGCGCGCACCGAGGAGACAGCCGCCAGGATGTCCTCCCAGCGCTCCTCGGTGTACACACAGATCACCACGGAGAATTGACGCTCCGTCAAGTCACTTCTCCTCGACGTGTGTTCAGGAAGACGGCTTGGGTGCGCCGGTGGGCGCGGGGCACCGCCTTCTCTCTGAGGATCACCTTCAGGACCCGGATGCCGTCACGCACCGCGCTGAGGTTGGAGACGCCGTGGATCCGGTTGTACTCGTAGCTGGGGACCTCCTGGACGCGCAGGCCCGCCTTGACGATCCGGATGTTGATCAGGGTCTCGATCTCGAACCCGGAGCAGTCGAGCACGATCTTGTCGAGGCAGTGCTTCCAGAAGGCGTTGTAGCCGTAGCAGAGGTCGGTGTAGCGGGCCCCGAACTTGCGGTTGACGATGCCGCACAGCACGGCGTTGCCGAGCTTGCGGATCGGGGTCATGTCGTCGGTGCCGCCGCCGTTGGCGAAGCGGGAGCCCTTGGCGAAGTCGGCGCCGCCGACCAGGGCCGAGACGTAGCTGACGATCTCGTCGCCGTCCGCGGAGCCGTCCGCGTCCACCATGACGATGATGTCGCCGGTGCAGGCGGCGAAGCCACTGATCAGCGCGTCGCCCTTGCCCTTCCCGACCTGCTTGACGACCACCACGTCGGGCCGCAGTTCGCGGGCCACCTGCACGGTGTCGTCCGTGGAATTCCCGTCGACCAGGACGACTTCATGGATCCAGTCCGGAAGCGTCCTGAAGACGTGCGGAAGGTTTTTCGCTTCATTCATCGCCGGGATGACGACGCTCACGGGCGGCGCAATGGCGAGATTCGCCGAAACCGGTCGATAGGCCCCGGATATTCGGCCGGCGGCGACGGATTCCGCATGGCTGTTCGGTGAATCCGCAATCAATTGATCTTGGCCCGGAGCGGCCGGGCGCACGGAAGGAATCATGGTGAATCTCTGTCCCTCTCGTCCGGTGGACCGCCCGCCCCCGGGCGGTCCGGATGGTTTTCCGGTTACGAAAGGGGGGTTCTCACCCCGGTCATGACGGCATGGCGCACCGCACTCTTCGGGTGAGCTGGCTTTGCTGGCCGCGCGGCCCGTGCTCCGGCCCCCGCAAGGCGAAGGCCGACCACGGCACCCCCCTACCGCGCCCCGCACCGGTGACCATCACGGCGCCCGAGCCCTCCCCCAGTGCCGTTTGCCGATGGATCGTTGCGGGTGGATGCAAGACGGTATTGATGATGGGGACTGTAGGGCAAGACCCCCTTCGAGGCCCTACCTTTCAGTGTTTTTGACCGTTCTTTCACGGCCGTCCCCGGAGCGGTTCACCCCCGTTCCGAGCAGAACGAGGAGAAGGCTGACCATGCCCACCGCGGTCACGCCGTTCCGGGCCGACCAAAGGTGCAGACCTGCCATGCTTTCGGCGGTCAGCAGATCGATGAGTACTGCTCCCGATAACGACGCCACCATCCGGGCGAGCGGTTCCAGTCGGCGCAGGGCGAATGCGGCCGCTTCCGCGGGTGCGGCCACCAGATAGAAGAGCGCGAGCGGAGCGCGCAGCGGAGAGTCCAGATCGGCGTACGCCAGGGCGGCGCCGACGGCCGAGGCGGCGAACGCCGCTCCCGCGAGGACGGGCAGCAGATCGGCGGAGACGGGCGGACCCGTGGCCGATCTGTCGCTGATGGTCTGCATTGGCGACGGTTCCCCCCGATGCGCCGGATGCGAGGCTTCAATGTGACGCAGTCCGGACACTCCCGTCAAGACGCCGACTCGCGTGCGGTGAACACGAGTTGACGCACTGTCAGCGGAGTGTGGTGCTCCGGTGAAGGATTACTCGCGAGTTGCTGACGGATCGCCAGATAGCCGCAGATGTCCCTCGGCTGTTCTTGGCATGGACACTTCCCGCAGCCTGTGGGGGCTGGTACCACTGCCGTGGCGGAAAACCCGCTACAAGGAGGTTCCATGAAACTGTCCCGAATCGCGGCTTATGCATGGGCGCTCGTGCTGACCACCGCGCTTTCCCTCACCGGGGCCGGCGTGGCATCGGCGGCAACCCAGGCGGCCGGATCCCACTACGTGGCCCTCGGCGACTCGTACTCCTCCGGCCTCGGCTCCGGGAGTTACGACAGTTCGAGCGGCGACTGCAAGCGCTCCACGAAGGCCTACCCGGCCCTGTGGGCGGCGGCGCATTCACCCGCCTCGTTCAACTTCGCCGCGTGCTCCGGCGCTCGTACGGGTGATGTGACGTCGAGCCAGCTCGGCCCGCTCAACTCCACCACCGACCTGGTCTCGATCACCATCGGGGGCAACGACGCCGGCTTCTCGGACGTCATGACCAACTGCGTCCTGTACTCGGAGTCCACCTGCCTCAGCAAGGTGGCGGCGGCCCGCGCCTACGTCGACGCGAACCTGCCGGGACTGCTCGACTCGGTGTACTCGGCGATCAGATCCAAGGCGCCCAACGCGCACGTCGTCGTGATCGGCTACCCGCACTTCTACAAGATCGGCGGCAGCTGCATCGCGGGCCTCAGCGACAAGTCCCGCTCGGCCATCAACGGCGCGTCCGACGAGCTCAACTCGGTGACCGCCAAGCGCGCCGCCGACCACGGCTTCAGCTTCGCGGACGTGGTGGCGGGCTTCACCGGCCACGAGATCTGCTCCAGCAGCCCGTGGCTGAACAGCGTCCTGTGGACCAACATCGGCGAGTCCTACCACCCCACCGCGGCCGGCCAGTCGGGCGCCTACCTGCCCACCTTCACCCGCGCGGCCTGAAACCGCTCAGCTGGAGGGCGAGGAGGAGCCCGTCGGTGACCCGGGGGAGGAGGCCCCGCCCGTCGGTGTCTCCTCCTCGCACGTCACCTGGTACGCCACCGCGTCGGACGCGATCTCCACCGGCGCGCGCACCTCGACATGGACCTCGTTGGAGCCGCTCCGCGACGGCGATTCGGTGTGCACCACCTGCCGGGTCCTCGGGTCACCCGCGGCGAACGAGAGCGTCTTCCAGTCCGGGTCGGACGACCGCCCGTCCCGGGTGACCCAGCGGTACTCCACCCGCGCGGGCGCCCGCCCCACGGTGAACACGGCGACCATCGAGGGCGCCGAGGTGTTCGGCGCCGGGCACGTGCCCCGGTAACTCCCGCGCAGTACCTGCACGTTGACCGCCACCGTCTGCTCGGGGGTCGGCGAGGCCGACGGGCTGCCGCTGGTGCTCGGGGAGGGACTCGGGCCGGGCGGGCTGCTCCGGGGCGTGGCGGCCCCGGTCGTCCCGGGGGCCTGCGCGGAGTGGGATGCGGCGGGCGCCGACGAGCCGCCGCCCGACGAAGTCCCGTGAGAACCCTGCCCGTTGTCCCGCACCAGCAGGTACACCAGCAGGCCGAGCACGAGCAGCAGTACCACGACACCGGCAAGGATCGCCGCCCCGGTGCGCGAGCGCGCCCCGCCCCGGCCCGGGGGGCCGGCCCCCTCGGCGGGCGCGGACGCCGGGCCGAGCACGGAGGTGGGCGGCAGGACGGGCGGCCCGACCGGGACCGTGGTGGCCTCGTACCGGTCCATCGGGGAGGGCACGGTGCCGCCCGCCGCGACGAGCCGCAGCTGGTGTTCCGCCTCCTCGGCGGGCAGCCGCTCGCCGGGCTCCTTGCGCAGCAGACCCTCGATCACCGGTGTCAGCGGGCCCGCCCGGCGCGGCGGTTCCAGGGGGTCGTCGACCACGGCACGCAGGGTGGACAGCGGGGTGTCCTGGCGGAACGGCGAGTGGCCCTCGACGGCGGCGTACAGGAGCACGCCGAGCGACCACAGGTCGGACGCCGGGCCGGGAGTCCGCCCCAACGCCCGTTCGGGAGCCAGGAATTCGGGCGAGCCGACCACCTCGCCGGTCATGGTGAGCGTCTGGCTCCCCGCCACCGTCGCGATGCCGAAGTCGGTGAGGACCACCCGGCCGTCGTTGGCCAGCAGCACGTTCGCCGGTTTCACGTCGCGGTGCAGCACCCCCGCGTCGTGGGCGGCCCGCAGCGCGGCGAGCACCTCGGCGCCGATGCGCGCGACGCGCTGCGGGACCATCGGGCCCTCCGCGTCCAGAGCGTCGGACAGGGCGAGGCCGCGCACCAGTTCCATGACGATCCACGGCCGCCCGTCCTCGGTGGCCACGTCGTACACGGTCACCACGTTGCGGTGCGAGATGCGGGCCGCGGCCCACGCCTCCCGCTCCAGGCGGGCGTACAGCCGGGCCACCTCGGGGGAGTCGAGCGCGGCCGGGGCCCGGACCTCCTTGACGGCCACCTCGCGCCCGAGGACCTCGTCCCGGGCGCGCCACACGATCCCCATGCCGCCTTGGCCGAGCGACGAGAGAAGCCGGTAGCGGCCCGCGATCAGACGTTGCTCACTGCCCGGCACTTCGCTCACTGGCGAGCCCCCCATCCGCGGCGGAGAAACCCTTCCAAGTTAGCTCAGGGCCGGGCCGCTGCCGCCCCCTTGAACGGCATTGCGCAGCACGTGCGAACACGGGCGGCGACTCTGCGTGATGGACCGTCGGCAAGGTGTCCAACTCGCCCTGGAATCAGCTGTATTCGGAGCGTGGTCGTCAACCTGCCACCCCTGAAGGTGAATCCTGCCACCGGATTCACGAGTGTGACGCCGGGGCGATAGGGTTACCCTGCCCGGGGCCGGGTGCCCTCGTACGGGTGGGGAGTGACATGGAACAGATAACAATGCACAGCAGGGCGCGAGTGCCTGCCATCACCTGCGGGAGCAGTGCGACCAGTTCGCGGCTCGACCGCCACCTCTCGGTGCTCGGCGGTCCCGCCGTTCCGCAGCGCGAGGCGGCCGAGGCGACGTTGCTGATGCGCGAGCTGACCTCGCGTGACGTTGCGCACACCCGCAGGAGCAAGAGCGCTCGCGTCTCGCTCTTCGCGCCGCTGCGGCGGCTGCGCCGCTCGCTCTTCGGCAGCCGCGGCTGAATCCACTCCCGACACCAGGCGCCCCGCGTTCAGGCGATCACGCCGTCCCGGCGCAACTCTGCCAACTGCTCGTCCGTCATTCCCAGGGCCCGCAGCGTTGCGCAGGTGTGCTCGCCGAGCGCGGGCACCGCACCCATGTACGCCTCCTGACTGCCGCCCAGAGTGATGGGCGGCAGCAGTGCCCGCAGCGGCCCCACCGGTGACTCCACCTCCCGCCAGCGGTCCCGTGCGGCCAGCTGCGGATGCGCGGCGACGTCCGCGACCGTGTTGATCCGGGCACACGCGATCCCCGCCGCTTCGAGCCGGGCGACCGCCTCGGCCGCCGTGAACCCGGCCAGTGCCCGCGCCACCGACTCGTCCGTCTTCGTCCGGTGCGCCACCCGTGCCGCGTTCGTGGCGAAGTCCGGATCATCGGCCAACTCGGGCCGTCCAAGCACCAGTTCGGCGAGCCGTCGCCATTCGCGGTCGTTCTGCACCGAGAGCAGCACCTGCCCGCCGTCCGCCGTGTCATAGGCGTCGTACGGCGCGATCACGGCGTGCGCGACGCCGGTGCGCGCCGGTTCGGTGCCTCCGTGCATCACGTGGTGCAGCGGATGCCCGAGCCACTCGGCGAGCGCCTCCAGCATGGAGATCTCCACCGGCCCGCCGCGGCCGGTCGTGCCACGCCGCACGAGGGCCGCCAGGACGCCCGAGAAGGCGTACATGGCGGCCGCGATGTCGGCGGCCGGGACACCGGCCTTGACGGGCCGCTCGGGTGTCCCGGTGACGGACACCAGGCCCGCCTCGCACTGTACGAGCATGTCGTAGGCCCGCTTGTGCGCGTACGGGCCGTGGGCGCCGTACCCGGATATGTCGACGGCGACGAGCCTGGGGTGCGCCGCGCACAGCGTGGCCGCGTCCAGGCCGAGCCGGGCGGCGGCGCCCTGTGCGAGGTTCTGCACGAAGACGTCCGCGTCCGCGATGAGCCGGCGCAGGACGTCCAGGCCCCGTGGGTCCTTCAGGTCCAGGGCCACCGACTCCTTGCCCCGGTTGCACCACACGAAGTGCGAGGCGAGTCCGCGGGCGGCGGTGTCGTAGGCACGGGCGAAGTCGCCGCCGTCGACGCGTTCCACCTTCACCACGCGGGCCCCCAGATCGGCGAGCTGACGGGTGGCGAACGGGGCGGAGACGGCCTGTTCGACGGCGACGACGGTGATGCCTTCGAGGGGCAGGGGCTGAGTGCTCATGGCCGTACTTATCGCGTACGGGCGGCTCCTGTCACCCCACGGCGCCGCTCAGCGGCCGTTGTTCGCGTACCGGCGCACCGCGAGCGGTACGAAGACGAGCAGCAGGAAGCCGCACCAGGCGAGCGAGCCCGCGACCGGGTGGGCCACCGGCCAGGCGGCGTCCGCGGCGGGCGCGGCCCGGCCGCAGAGCTCGCGGACGGCCGAGGCGACGGCGCTGATCGGGTTCCACTCGGCGATCGTGCGCAGCCAGCCGGGGAGGTGGTCGGTGGGGATGTAGGCGTTGGAGAGCAGCGGCAGCATGAAGGTGGCCGAGCCGAGCTGCCCCGCGGCCTCCTCGCTGCCGGTCAGCAGGCCGAGGAACAGGCCCGCCCAGGTCGTCGCGAGGCGCAGCAGCATCAGGAGCCCGAATGCGCCGAGTGCGCCGAGCGGCCCGGAGTCGACGCGCCAGCCCACCGCGAGGCCCACGAGCATCAGCGGGACCATGCCGAGCGCGGTGGTCAGCAGGTCCGCCGCGCTCTGGCCGACCGGGACCGCGGCCCGGCTCATCGGCAGGGTGCGGAGCCGGTCCATCACCCCGCGGTGCGAGTCCTGCGCGGCCTGGAACATCCCGGTCATCAGGCCGTTGGCGGCGGTGGCGACCAGGAGGCCGGGCACCAGGTAGGCGCGGTACTCCTCGCCCGGCACGGCGAGCGCGCTGCCGAAGACGTAGCCGAAGAACAGCAGCATCGATATCGGCATGGTCTGGGTGAGGATGAGCACGCCGGGCGCGTGCTTGATGCGCTGGAGCTGACGGCCGAGCATGGCCGTGCTGTCGTAGGCGAGCGAGGTCATGTCACGAGCTCCTTGCGGGAGTTGGCGCTTTCGGTGAGGCGGAGGAACACCTCGTCGAGGGTGGGCGGGCGCAGGCTCACGTCGAGGATCGGCACCGTGGCGCCGTCCAGTTCGCGCACCAGGCGGGGCAGGGTGATCGTCGGGTCCATCGAGACGGCACCCACCGTCCTTGTGGCGGTGTCGAGTTGGGGCCGCGAACCCGTTAACTGGTCCAGCACCGCGGCCGCTCGGGGCATGGAGCCCTCGTCCGCGACGACGACCTGGGCGTAGGAGCCGATCCTGGCCTTCAGCTCGGCCGGGGTTCCGGTGACCGCGGCGCGGCCCTGGTCGACGAGCACGATCTGGTCGGCGAGCCGGTCGGCCTCCTCCAGGTACTGGGTGGTGAGCAGCACCGTGGTGCCCTCGGCGGTCAGGGCGCGCACGGCGGACCAGATCTGGTTGCGGCTCGCCGGGTCGAGGCCCGTGGTGGGCTCGTCGAGGAACAGCACGCGGGGGCGGGTGAGCAGGCTCGCCGCGAGGTCGAGGCGGCGCCGCATGCCGCCGGAGTAGGTGCCGGCCGCGCGATCGGCCGCGTCCGCCAGCTCGAAGCGGTCCAGCAGTTCGGCGGCCCGCTCGCGGCCCGCCGCCCCGCGCATGCCGTGCAGCCTGGCGAAGAGGCGGAGGTTCTGCCGTCCGGAGAGTTCCACGTCGACGGAGGCGGACTGGCCGGTCACGCCGATGGCGCGGCGCACCGCGTCCTGTTCGCGCACCACGTCGTGCCCGGCGACCCGTGCCGAGCCCGCGTCGGGTGCGAGCAGCGTCGTCAGCAGGCGTACGGCCGTCGTCTTGCCGGCGCCGTTGGGGCCGAGCACTCCGCAGACCGTGCCCTCGGCCACGGCCAGATCGAGCCCGCGCAGCGCGTGGACCTCGCCGAAGCGCTTCTCCAGACCCTCACTAAGTACAGCGTACGTAGTCGTCATGTGGCTCACCATAGCGCACTACGTACGGTGTACGTAACTACGATGGGGGGCGAGGTGATGATCCATGGCAGGGCGACCTGCTGAACCAGAAGTGATCTGGGCGCGCCCCGAGCGCGCCGGACGGGGCCCCAGGCCCGCATTCAGCCGTGCCGACATCGCGGCCGTCGCCGTGCGCATCGCGGACGCGGAGGGCATCGACGCGCTGTCCATGCGCCATGTCGCGGCCGAGCTCGGCTGCGGAACGATGTCCCTGTACAACTACGTGCCGCGCAAGGAGGACCTGTACGAGCTGATGGTGGACGCGGTCAGCGCCGAGTACGACCTGAGCGACCCGACCGGCGACTGGCGGGCCGACATGCTCGCCCTCGCCCACCAGACCCGGGCGCTGATGCACCGCCACCCGTGGCTGCCGCGCCTGATGTCCCCCGTGTACGGGTTCAGCCCCAACGCGCTGCGGTACCTGGAGCACTGCATGACCTGCCTCGACCCGCTGAAGGCGCGGTACGGCACCAAGATGGAGCTGATCGCCTCGGTGAACGGCGTGGTCACCACCTATGTCGCCAACGAGATCGCCACCGCCGAGCGGACGCGCTCGCTGCCCTGGTCGCCCGAGCAGGAGCAGGGCGTGCGGATCGCCTACCTCTTCAGCCAGGTCGCCACCGGCCGCTATCCGCGGCTGGCCGCGGCCTTCGCCGAGGATTCGGGCCCCATCGACATGGACGCGGTCTTCGAGCGGGCTCTGACGAGGACGCTCGACGCGTTCGCGGACTAGCCGGGGCGCCGTCGGGGATTCCCCGCGCGCGCCGCTGGGCCCGCCGTACGGTGAACCGTGATCGCTCCCTTCCGGTGAAAGGCGCAGCACATGTCAGAGAGCAGCACCCGGGTCGAGGTCGTCTGCGATCCGGTCGGTCGGGTGGTCGGAGGCCGCGGCGAGGTCCGCGACGACGAGTGGGGCGAGGTGTCGGCCGTGATCCGACTCGACGGGGAGCGGTTCGGGCCCGAGGCGCTCGCGGGCCTCGACTCCTTCTCGCACGTGGAGATCGTCTACCACTTCGACCGGGTCCCGGTCGAAAAGGTGGAGACCGGGGCCCGCCACCCGCGCGGCAACACCGACTGGCCCCTGGTCGGCATCTTCGCCCAGCGCGGCAAGAACCGGCCCAACCGGCTCGGTGTCTCCCGCTGCCGGCTGCTGCGCGTCGAGGGACTCGACGTCCACGTGCAGGGCCTGGATGCGGTCGACGGCACTCCGGTGCTCGACATCAAGCCCTACCTGGCCGAGTTCGGCCCCCGCGGGGCCACCGAGCAGCCGGACTGGGCCACCGAGCTCATGCGCGAGTACTACTGACGCGACGCGTGGCCCGGGCCCCCGTCCGCGACGCGGGAGGCCCGGGCCGCGGGGCGAGGGGCGGATTTCCCGCTCGGCCCGGCGCCGTGCAGGATGGCTCCATGACCGAGATCCGCACCCCCCGCCTCCTGCTCCGCCGCTGGACCGACGACGACCTCGTCCCCATGGCCGAGATCAACGCCGACCCGGAGGTCATGCGCTGGATCGGCGACGGCTCGGTCCGGGACCTGGAGAGGACCGCCGAGGACATCGAGAGGTGGGAGGACGAGTGGGACGACGAGGGCTTCGGGCTCTTCGCCGTCGAACTGCTCGGCTCCGGTGAGCTGATCGGCTTCACCGGCCTTTCCGTGCCGTACTTCCTGCCCGAGGCCGCACACGAGGTGGAGATCGGCTGGCGGCTCGGCCGGCCCTTCTGGGGCCAGGGGTATGCCTCCGAGGCGGCCCACGCCGCGCTGGAGTTCGCGCTCCAGGACCGGGGGCTCGGCCGGGTCATCAGCGTCTCCAGGGTGGGCAACGACGCCTCCGAGAACGTGATGCGCAAGCTCGGGATGAAGCTGGAGCGCGAGACGGTCCACCCGGAGTTCGGGCACGCGCTGAACATCCACTCCATCGACCTGAGCGAGTACGCGGCCTGAGCCCCGGCCGCTCGGCCGGGGCGAGCGGCGTCAGATGAGGGCGAACTGGCCCCCGGGCCCCTCCTCGTGGTGGTCGAGCACGGACGCGGGGTGGCGCGCGCCGGCCGGCACGGGCAGGACGCCCGCCGCACGCAGTGCCTCCCGTGTCACCGTCGTCGTCAGGGCGCCCGTCAACTCGGCCCGCTGTGAACGCAGTTCGCCGAGGAGCGCCAGCACCGTGATCAGCTCCAGCAGGTCGGACGTCCACTCCTGGGGCCAGTCGGCCGGGCCGACCGCGGCCAGCGTGCCCGCCTCGGCGGGCCCGGTGCGCCGCTCGAACCACAGATCGAGCATCCGTACCCCGCCCACCCGGAACTCCCAGGCCTCGGGCGGCACGGGCGCGATGCGGCCGCCGTCGCCGAGGTGCAGGGCCTCTTCGGCGGCGTCGTAGCGCAGCTCCCGCGGGCGGGCCGGGACGGCCGCGCGCACATAGGGCCGGCGCCCGCCGGGCAGCCGCGGCTTGTCGCCGCCGTGCGCCCCGCGTGCCATCAACGCACTCATCCGCCGCCCCAACTCCACTCCGGTGGACCAGAGTTGACGGTCCCGCGGCAGCGGGACGAGGCAGCCCGCCGCACTCGGGCGGCCCGACGCCAGAGCCCAGGCGGCCACCTCGTGCGGGGCGACCGCGCAGCCGTACGCATCGCGGAGGAAGGCGAGCAGGCCCGGGGCGAGGTTCGGCTCCAGGCCGCCCGGGCGGCGGTACAGCGGACGGATGCGGCCCGGACGCCCGGCGGGCGCGCTGCCGTCGGGCAGCACGGCCGAGACGGTCACGGCGGGCCCGGGGTCCGCCGGGCCCTCGCCCTTCGCCCGGGCCCGGGAGCCCGGCGCCGGCACGTACCCCTGCTCGACCACGAAGAGCTGGTGCTCGTCGGCCACCCGCCACAGCTCCGGCCGGGCGGCGTCGATCAGGCGCTGGTCCGGTATCAGCCACTGCTCGTCGAAGGGGCCGAGCCGGATGCGCACCGGATCGGGACAGCGGCCCCGCTCCTGCCCGAACGGGCCGGTACCCCGGGCGCTGCCGGGCAGTGCGGCCACCGCGGAGCGCAGCGTACGGGCCCGGCTCGGGCCGAACAGCCGCTCCCGCTCGGCGCCTTCGGACCGTACGAGCAGATCCCAGCGGGCGCGCAGGGTGCGCTCGTCCGGGGCCACCACCCAGGGGCGCCCGAGCCGCAGCGGGGCCACCGACCAGGGCATCAGGTCGTCGAGGAGAGGCACGTCATCGCTCACAGCCAGCATGCTAGTGAGAACGCTCAGCGGGCCTCGACCGTCACCGAGAACGAGAAGCGGTCGCCGCGGTAGTGGATGCGGGCCACATCGACGACCCGGCCCAGCCCGTCGTAGGTGACGCCGGTGTAGTGCAGGATCGGTGAGAGGAGCGGGACCTGCAGCAGCTCGGCGGTGACCGGATCGGCGAGCCGTGCCTCCACGGTGTCCGTGATGCGTGCGATGTCCACTCCGACCGCGTCCCGCAGCACCTTCGTCATCGGCCAGCGCGTGAGATCGGCGAGGTCGATCGAGGCGGCCACCTCCGGACGCACCGCGTTGTAAGCCCAGTTGGTCGGCTCGCCGCTCTCCTCGTCGCACCGCAGCCTGCGGTACGCCACCACCTCGGCGCTCGTGGGGAAGTACTCGGCGAGATCGCCCGGTACCGGCTCCGGGCCGTGGCCCAGGATCGTGGTGCGCTCGCCCGACTGCTGGGCCACGATCGCGTCGATCGAGCCGAGCAGCCGGACCGGGGTCGCCCGACGGGCGGCCGGCTCGATGAACGTGCCGCGCCGCCGGTGCCTGCTGATCAGGCCCTCCTGCTCCAGCTCCTTGAGTGCCTGACGCATCGTCAGCACGCTCACCCCGTAGTGCGCGGCGAGCTGCTCCTCGGTGGGCAGGCGCAGCGAGGCGTCGGGGGAGCGGCCCAGTATCGAGGCGCGCAGCGACTGGGAGACCTGGTACCAGAGCGGCAGCTTCCGGTTCAGGACCAGGGAGTCGGGAGCGAAGGAGGAGGTCACAGGGGTTCCGTATCAGGTGGTGCTCAGGAGCGGAAGTGGCGCTTCAGGAGCGGAAGTGGCGCTGAAGACCCTGCCACACGTCGTCGTAGCCCCGCTGGAGGTGGTCGGCGCTCGCCGCCTGCTCGGTGGCGGTGACCGGCCAGCGCGTCTCGAACATGAAGGCAAGGCCGTCGTCGATCTTCTGCGGCTTCAGCTCGGCGGCGCTCGCCCGGTCGAAGGTCTCCCGGTCCGGGCCGTGCGCCGACATCATGTTGTGCAGCGAGCCGCCCCCGGGCACGAAACCTCCTTCGCCGGCGGTCTTGGCGTCATAGGCGCCTTCGATCAGGCCCATGTACTCGCTCATCACGTTGCGGTGGAAGTACGGCGGGCGGAACGTGTCCTCGCCGACCAGCCAGCGCGGCGCGAACACCACGAAGTCGACGCCGGCCAGGCCCGGGGTGTCGGACGGCGAGGTGAGCACCGTGAAGATCGACGGGTCGGGGTGGTCGTAGCTGATGGTGCCGATCACATTGAAGGTGTGCAGGTCGTAGACGTACGGCGTATGACTGCCGTGCCAGGCGACGACGTCGAGCGGCGAGTGGTCGTAGGTCGCGGCCCAGAGGTTGCCACAGAACTTGTTGACCACCTCGACCGGGCCCTCGACGTCCTCGTACGCGGCGAGCGGGGCCCGGAAGTCCCGTGCGTTGGCCAGGCCGTTGGCGCCGATCGGACCGAGCTCGGGCAGCTCGAAGGGGCGCCCGTAGTTCTCGCAGACATAGCCGCGGGCGCTCGCGTCGAGGAGCTCGACCCGGAAGCGGACACCGCGCGGGACCAGGGCGACCTCGCCGGGGCGGACGGCGAGCAGGCCGAGCTCGGTGCGAAGCAGCAGCCCGCCGTGCTCGGGCACGATCAGGAGCTCGCCGTCGGCATCGCTGAACACCCTCGATTCCATCGAGGAGTTGGCGTGGTAGAGGTGCACGGCCATGCCGGTGCGCTGTGCGGCGTCGCCGTTGCCGCCGAGCGTCCACAGACCCGCCAGCCAGTCGGTGCCCGCCGGGGGCTCGGGCAGCGGGTTCCAGCGCAGCCGGTTGGGATCGGGCACGGTCTCGGTGAAGGGCGCCGAGCGCAGGCGGCCGTTGTCGATGCGGGTGAACGGCGGATGCGCGGCCGATGGCCGGATCCGGTACAGCCAGGAGCGGTGGTTGGTGGCGCGCGGCTCGGTGAAGGCGGAGCCGCTCAGCTGTTCCGCGTACAGGCCGAGGGGGGCGCGCTGGGGTGCGTTGCGGCCGTGCGGAAGAGCGCCGGGGACGGCCTCCGAGCTGTGCTCATTGCCGAATCCGCGGGAGTAGCCGAGGCCCTCCGCGATCTTCCCCGCCTGTTCGCCGGTCGATGTCGTCATCGTGCGCTCTCCTGCTCCCGTGCCGGAATCCTATGGTCAACCGTAGGATTACGATGCGGTCGCGTCAACGGGAAAACCGGCCGGGCGGGAGATGATGGGCGGGTGTCTCCTGCTCCTGATCTCCACGCGAACCTCCGCCGGGCGCCCGTCCAGCAGCGCAGCGCCGAGCGGCTCTCCCGGATACTCGACGCCTGTGCCGAACTCCTCGACGAAACCGGCTACGAAGACCTCTCCACGCGGGCCGTCGCCCAGCGGGCCGGGGTGCCGATCGGCTCGGTCTACCGCTTCTTCGGCAACAAGCGGGCCATGGCCGAGGCGCTCGCGGCCCGCAACCTCGACCGCTACGCCGGCATGATCAATGCCCGTCTCGAAACGATCGAGGCGGCCGACTGGCGCGGGGCCGTCGACGCGGTTCTGGACGAGTACCTCGTCCTGAAGCAGACGGTGCCCGGGTTCAACCTGGTCGACTTCGGCGGCCCCCAGCCGGTGCCCGACCCGGACGCGGACGCCAACCACCTCCTCGCCGCCCGCCTCGCCGAGCTGCTCCCGGCGCAGTTCGGCCGCACCCTGGACGCGGAGCTGCGCCGGGTGATCCTGGTCGCGGTGGAGGCGGCCGACGCCACCCTGCGCCTCGCCTTCCGCACCGATCCCCAGGGCGACCCCAAGATCGTCGAGGAGACCCGGCAGCTCCTGCACGCCTACCTCGCCCGCACCCTGGACTGACCCCGCCCGGGACCTCCCGGACATGCCTACCGGTCGGTATGCTCCAGGGACTCGCGCGCCGTCGCCCCGGGAGGACGAATGTCCCGCACCGCCCTGCGTATCTGCCCGCTCTGCGAAGCCACCTGCGGGCTGAGCCTCACCGTGGAGGGCGCGCGCGTCACCGGCGCCCGGGGCGACACGGACGACGTGTTCAGCCAGGGGTTCATCTGCCCCAAGGGCGCCTCCTTCGGGGAGATCGACGCCGACCCCGACCGGCTCACCACACCCCTCGTGCGCCGTGACGGCGAGCTGGTGCGCGCCACCTGGGCCGAGGCCTTCGACCTGATCGCGGCCCGCCTGCCGGCGATCACCGAGGAGTACGGGCCGAACGCGGTCGGCGTGGTCCTCGGCAACCCCAATGTGCACACCATGGCCGGCGCCCTCTACCCGCCCGCCCTGCTCGGCGCGCTGCGCACCCGCAACCTCTTCACCGCCAGCACCCTCGACCAGATGCCCAAGCACGTCTCCAGCGGGCTGCTGTTCGGCGACCCGTTCGCCATCCCGGTCCCCGACCTCGACCGCACGGGACACCTGCTGCTGCTCGGCGCCAACCCGCTGGAGTCCAACGGCAGTCTGTGCACGGCCCCGGACTTCCCCGGAAAGCTCCGGGCCCTGCGCAGGCGCGGCGGCACCCTCACGGTCGTCGATCCGCGCCGCACCCGCACCGCGAAGCTCGCCGACCGGCACGTGGCGATCCGGCCCGGCACCGACGCGCTGCTCCTCGCCTCGATCGCCCACGTGCTCTTCGAGGAGAAGCTCACCGACCTCGGCGCACTTGAGGCTCAGGTCGAAGGAGTGCCCGAAGTGGCGGACGCCCTGCGGGAGTTCACGCCGGAGGCGGTCGGCCCCGCCTGCGATGTGGAGCCGGACGAGATCCGGGACATCGCCCGGGAGCTGGCGGCCGCGCCCACGGCCGCCGTATACGGCCGGATCGGCAGCTGCACCGTCGAGCACGGCACCCTGGCCAGCTGGCTGGTCGACGTGCTCAACACCCTGACCGGCAACCTCGACCGGCCCGGCGGCGCGCTCTTCCCGCTCTCCGCCACCGACCGGGCACCCCGCCCGGCCGGGCCCGGCAAGGGCTTCTCGCTCGGGCGCTGGCGCAGCCGGGTCGGCAACCACCCCGAGGTGAAGTCCGAACTGCCGCTCGCCGCCCTCGCCGAGGAGATCGAGACGCCGGGCGAGGGGCGGATTCGTGCGCTCATCGTCTCCGCCGCCAACCCGGTCCTCTCCGCGCCCGACGGGGACCGGCTCGACCGGGCGCTCGCCGGACTCGACTTCATGGTCAGCATCGACCCGTATCTGAACGAGACCTCGCTGCACGCCGACGTCGTGCTGCCCCCTCCGCCGCCCTCGCAGAGCGCCCACTTCGACTTCGCCTTCAACGGCTTCGCCGTCCGCAACCAGGTCCGCTACACCCGGCCCGCCGTGCCGCTCGCCGAAGGGCGCATGGATGAGTGCGAGATCCACGCCCGGCTCGTGCTCGCCGTCAGCGGCCTGCACGGCGCCGAACCCGCCGCCGTGGACGCGATGGTCGTCGAGCGCACCCTGGCCAGGGCCGTCGACGACCCGCACTCACCCGTGCACGGCCGTGACGCGACGGAGCTCGCCGCCCGGCTGACCGGCGCGGGCGGCCCCGAGCGCCGTCTGGACCTCATGCTCCGGCTCGGCCCCTACGGCGACGGATTCGGGGCCGACCCCGACGGGCTCACCCTGGAGCGTGTGCTCGCCCACCCCCACGGAATCGACCTCGGCGAGCTGAAGCCGCGCCTCGCGCAGGTGATCAGGACCCGCAGCGGCCGCGTCGAACTGCTCCCCGCGCCCGTCGCCGCCGACCTGCCCCGGCTGCGCGCGGCCCTGGGCGAGCGACCCGCGGCGCTGGTCCTGGTCGGCCGGCGCCATCTGCGCTCCAACAACAGCTGGCTGCACAACATCCCCGCGCTGAACGGCGGTTCCAACCGCTGCACCCTGCAGATCCACCCCGAGGACGCCGCCCGGCTCGGCCTCGCCGACGGCGCCGGCGTACGGATCACGGCGGACGGGGGAGCGGTCGCCGCGCCCGTGGAGATCACCGACAGCGTGCGCCGGGGCGTGGTCAGCCTGCCGCACGGCTGGGGCCACAGCCGTCCGGGCAGCAGGCTCGGGGTCGCCGCCGGCCGGCCGGGCGTCAACGTGAACCAGCTCCTCGACGGCTCACGCATCGACCCGCTGTCGGGCACGTCCGTGCTCAACGGCTTCCCCGTCGAACTCGTACCCCTATCGTGACCTGGAGTTTTGCTCGTATTGCTCAGGTGTCAACATCTTGTTAAGGATTGAAACGGCGACCTAACGTCATCCGCACCGCCGGCCCCCGGCGCCAGTTCAAGGGTGAACGTTAGGTGTCCTGAATGCTGACCATCCTCGGCTTCGGCATGATCGCGACCTTCCTGGTCCTGATCATGCTGAAGAAGATGTCGCCCATCGCGGCGCTGGTTCTGATCCCCGCTCTCTTCTGCGTCTTCGTCGGCAAGGGAGCCCATCTCGGCGACTACGTCATCAAGGGCGTCGGCTCGCTCGCTCCGACCGCCGCGATGCTCATGTTCGCCATCATCTACTTCGGCGTGATGATCGACGTGGGCCTCTTCGACCCGATCGTGCGAGGCATCCTGCGCTTCTGCAAGGCCGACCCGATGCGGGTCGTCGTCGGCACCGCGGTGCTCGCCGCGATCGTCTCGCTCGACGGCGACGGCTCCACCACCTTCATGATCACCGTCTCGGCGATGTACCCGCTCTACAAGCGGCTCGGCATGAGCCCGGTGGTGATGACCGGCGTCGCCGCGATCGCCAACGGCGTGATGAACACGCTCCCTTGGGGCGGTCCCACCGCCCGCGCCGCGACGGCCCTGAAGCTGGACGCCTCCGACATCTTCGTGCCGATGATCCCGGCCCTCGCGACCGGCCTGGTCGCCGTGCTCGTCCTGTCGTACGTGCTCGGCATGCGCGAGCGCCGGCGCGTGGGCTACCTGTCCCTCGACAAGGTCCTCGAGACCGAGACCGAGACGGTGCTCGTCGGGGCCGGGGGTTCCGGCGAGACCCCGCGCGCCTCGGGCGGCGGCGCGGGTGCGGACGCCCCCGAGGGCGACGACGACTTCCAGGGGCTCGACCCCGCACGCGAGACCCTGCGGCCCAAGCTGTACTGGTTCAACGCGCTGCTCACCGTCGCCCTGCTCACCTCCATGATCATGGAGTGGCTGCCGATCCCGGTCCTGTTCCTGATCGGCGCGGCCCTCGCCCTGACCGTGAACTTCCCGCACATCCCGGCCCAGAAGGCCCGGATCGCCGCCCACGCGGACAACGTCGTCAACGTCTCGGGCATGGTCTTCGCGGCCGCCGTCTTCACGGGTGTGCTCAACGGCACCGGCATGGTCAAGCACATGGCGGACTGGCTGGTCGGCGTGGTGCCGGACAGCATGGGCTCGCAGATGGGCCTGGTGACCGGCGTGCTCAGCCTGCCGCTCACCTACTTCATGTCGAACGACGGCTTCTACTTCGGGGTCGTGCCCGTCCTCGCCGAGGCGGGCGCGGCGCACGGGGTGTCCCCGCTGGAGATCGCCCGTGCCTCCCTGGCCGGGCAGGCGCTGCACATGTCCAGCCCACTGGTGCCCGCCGTCTACGTCCTGGTCGGCATGGCCAAGGTGGAGTTCGGCGACCACACCCGGTTCACGGTGAAATGGGCGGCCCTGACCTGCCTGGTGGTGCTCGGCTCGGGCATCCTGTTCGGCATCATCTGAGCCAAGGCCGTCGGGGGCCCTGGCGCCAAAAAACTAACGGCGCTAGTTTGAGCGGCGGACGACGCTGGCTCCGCTCGGGAGGAATGTGATGAACGCCCACGACGGCATGTACATCGGCGGCGAATGGCGGGCCGCGGCGGGCGGCGACACCATCGCGGTGCTCAACCCGGTCGACGAGCAGGTCATAGGTCATGTCCCGGCCGGTACGGCCGAGGACGTCGACGCCGCGGTGCGCGCCGCCCGGGCGGCCCTGCCGGGCTGGGCGGCGACCCCGCCCGCCGAGCGAGCCGCCGGGCTCGCGGCGCTGCGGGACCGCCTGGTCGCCCGCAAGGACGAGATCGCCGAGACCATCAGCGCCGAACTGGGCGCCCCGCTCCCGTTCGCGCAGGCCGTGCAGACGGGCCTGCCGATCGCGATCGCCGGGTCCTACGCGGAACTCGCCGCCTCCTACTCCTTCGAGGAGAAGGTCGGGAACTCCACGGTCTACCAGGAGCCGGTCGGCGTCGTCGGCGCGATCACGCCCTGGAACTATCCGCTGCACCAGATCGTCAACAAAGTGGCACCCGCATTGGCGGCGGGCTGCACGGTCGTCCTCAAACCCGCCGAGGACACGCCCCTGACCGCGCAGCTCTTCGCCGAGGCGGTGCATGAAGTCGGTCTGCCCGCGGGCGTGTTCAACCTGGTCACCGGGCTCGGCCCGGTCGCCGGGCAGGCGCTCGCCGAGCACGAAGGGGTCGACCTGGTCTCCTTCACCGGCTCGACCGCCGTCGGCAAGCAGATCGGCGCCACGGCCGGCGCCGCCGTCAAGCGGGTCGCCCTGGAGCTGGGCGGCAAGTCCGCCAACGTCATCCTGCCCACCGCCGACCTCGCCAAGGCGGTCAACGTGGGCGTCGCCAACGTGATGGGCAACTCCGGCCAGACGTGCAGCGCCTGGACGCGGATGCTGGTCCACACCGACCGGTACGACGAGGCCGTCGAGCTGGCATCGGCCGCCGCGGCCAAGTACACGGTCGGCGACCGCGTCGGCCCGCTCGTCAACGCCAAGCAACTGGCGCGGGTGCGCGGCTACATCGAGAAGGGCGTCGAGGAAGGCGCGCGCATCGTCGCGGGCGGCGCCGAGGCACCCCTGGAGCAGGGCTACTACGTCTCGCCCACGATCTTCGCGGACGTCACCCCGGAGATGGCCATCGCCCAGGAGGAGATCTTCGGCCCGGTCGTCTCGATCATCCGGTACGAGGACGAGGACGACGCCCTGCGCATCGCGAACGGCACCGTGTACGGGCTGGCCGGCGGGGTCTGGGCGGGCGACGAGGCGGAGGCCGTGGCCTTCGCCCGCCGGATGGACACCGGCCAGGTCGACATCAACGGCGGACGCTTCAACCCCCTTGCCCCCTTCGGTGGTTACAAGCAGTCGGGGGTCGGCCGCGAGCTCGGCGTGCACGGTCTGACCGAGTACCTCCAGACCAAGTCGCTCCAGTTCTGAAGCCCACTCCGCCTCCCTTCCCACCGCTCAGGAGCACGCACGCCATGGTTCGCGCCGCCGTACTGCCCGCCGTCGGCTCTCCGCTGGAGATCACCGACATCGACCTGCCCGCGCCGGGCCCCGGCCAGGTGCGGGTCCGCCTGGCCGCCGCCGGGGTCTGCCACTCCGACCTCTCGCTCACCAACGGGACCATGCGGGTGCCGGTCCCGGCCGTCCTCGGCCACGAGGGCGCGGGCACGGTCGTCTCCGTCGGCGAGGGCGTCACCTCCGTCGCCCCCGGAGCCGAGGTCGTCCTCAACTGGGCTCCCTCCTGCGGCAGTTGTCACCCCTGCTCGCTCGGCGAGGTGTGGCTCTGCGTCAACGCGCTGAACGGCGCGGGCTCGGTGTACGCGCACACCGCCGACGGGACCGAGCTGCACCCGGGCCTGAACGTGGCCGCGTTCGCCGAGGAGACCGTCGTCGCGGAGAACTGCCTGATCCCGCTCCCCGCGGGCATCCCGCTCACCGAGGCCGCGCTGCTCGGCTGCGCGGTGCTCACCGGGTACGGGGCGGTCCACCACTCGGCGAAGGTGCGGCAGGGCGAGACGGTCGCGGTGTTCGGCGCGGGCGGGGTGGGGCTCGCCACCCTCCAGGCCGCCCGGATCGCGGGCGCGGGGCAGATCATCGCCGTCGACGTCTCCCCGGACAAGGAAGGGCTGGCCCGCGAGGCCGGGGCGACGGACTTCGTGGTCGCCTCCGAGACGACGGCCAAGGACATCCGGAGGCTCACCGGCGGCCAGGGCACGGACGTGGCCGTCGAGTGCGTGGGCCGCGCGGTGACGATCCGTACCGCCTGGGAGTCGACCCGGCGCGGCGGTCGCACGACGGTCGTCGGCATCGGCGGCAAGGACCAACAGGTCACCTTCAACGCCCTGGAGATCTTCCACTGGGGCCGCACGCTGGCGGGCTGCGTCTACGGCAACTGCGACCCCGCGACCGACCTCCCGGTCCTGGCCGACCACATCCGCGCGGGCCGCCTGGACCTCGACTCGCTGGTCTCCGAGCGAATCCCGCTGGCCGGCATCCCGGCC
The DNA here is from genome assembly GCF_014650455.1 of Streptomyces xanthochromogenes. Lineage (GTDB taxonomy): Bacteria > Actinomycetota > Actinomycetes > Streptomycetales > Streptomycetaceae > Streptomyces > Streptomyces xanthochromogenes. Next base: position 119,800 of record NZ_BMUZ01000012.1, read on the forward strand.
GCCTTCGACAACATGCTGGCGGGCAAGGGAGGACGAGCCCTGGTCGTCTTCTAGGGGGCTTGGCATCCAGGGGGGCGCGGGGAATGGCGCGACCGGCCACGCGCGGCCCGCGCCCGGTCAACGATTCCGGGGGAGCGGGTGGCCGGGTCCGGGGGCTGGGCCCCCGCAGCCTTCGGGAGGCAGGGCGACTTCCTTCCGGGCGGCGGGCCTCCGCTCGGGGCGGCGGGACCCCGGCTACGCGCTGGCCAGCGCCTCGTACTGGAGCCGGAGCCCGTCCAGCAGTGCCCGCAACCCCACCTCGAAGGCCCCTTCGTCGATCTCCTGCTGCCGCTCGGCGAGGAGATGTGCCTGCCCCAGGTGCGGATAGTCCGCGGGATCGTACGCCGCCTCGTCGTCCACGAAGCCACGGGCGAACGAGCCGAGCGCCGAGCCCATGATGAAGTACCGCATCAGCGCGCCGATCCGGGTCGCCTGGGCCGGCGGCCACCCCGCCGCGACCATCGCGCCGAACACCGCGTCCGCGAGCCGGAGCCCGGCCGGGCGGCGGCCGGGCCCCTGGGCGAGCACCGGAACGATGTTGGGGTGACGGGTGAGCACCGAGCGGTAGGCGAGCGCCCAGTCGTGCAGGGACGTACGCCAGTCGCGCCCGTCGTCCGTGTCGAACATCGACAGGTCGACCTGTGCCGAGGTGGCGTCGGCGACGGCCTCCAGGATCTCGTCCTTGGTGCGGAAGTGGTTGTAGAGCGAGGGCCCGCTGACCCCGAGTTCCGCGGCGAGCCGCCGGGTCGACACCGCCGCGAGGCCCTCCGCGTCCACCAGGGCGCTCGCCGCCGCGACGATGCGGTCGGTGCTCAGAAGGGGCTTGCGCGGTCGGGCCATGCGGCACATAGTAGGGCCTGCCAACCAAAAACTAGCAGTGGTAATTAAATCTGGGGTGCAGCGAACATGAACCTGGAGCTGAGCGAGGAACAGGCGGCGGTCCAGCAGCTCGCCGAGGAGTTCGTCGAGCGCGAGATCACCCCGCACGTCATCGAGTGGGACCGCGCCGAGAACGTCGACAAGTCGATCGTGAAGAAGCTGGGCGCGCTCGGCTTCCTCGGGCTCACCGTCGACGAGGAGTACGGCGGCTCGGGCGGCGACCACCTCGCGTACTGCCTGGTCACCGAGGAGCTCGGCCGCGGCGACTCCTCGGTCCGCGGCATCGTCTCGGTCTCCCTCGGCCTGGTCACCAAGACCATCGCCTCCTGGGGCAGCGAGGAGCAGAAGCGTGCCTGGCTGCCCCGGCTCACCTCGGGCGACGTCATCGGCTGCTTCGGACTGACCGAGCCGGGCACGGGCTCGGACGCGGGAAACCTCGTCACCAAGGCGGTCCGGGACGGCGACGACTACGTCATCGACGGCACCAAGATGTTCATCACCAACGGCACTTGGGCCGATGTGGTGCTGCTCTTCGCCCGGACCAACGACACCCCGGGCCACCGGGGCGTGTCCGCCTTCCTGGTCCCCACCGACACCCCCGGCCTCACCCGCCGCACCATCCACGGCAAGCTGGGCCTGCGCGGCCAGGCCACCGCCGAACTGGTCCTGGAGGGCGTACGCGTCCCGGCGGCCGCGCTGCTCGGGCCGGAGGGCAAGGGCTTCTCGATCGCGATGTCGGCGCTCGCCAAGGGACGGATGTCGGTCGCGGCCGGCTGTGTCGGCATCGCGCAGGCCGCCCTGGACGCGGCCGTCAAGTACGCCGGTGAACGCGAGCAGTTCGGCAGGTCCATCGCCCACTACCAGCTCGTCCAGGAGCTGATCAGCGACATCTCGGTGGACGTGGACGCGGCCCGGCTGCTGACCTGGCGGGTCGCCGACCTCATCGACCGGGGCCGGGACTTCGCCACCGCCGCGTCCAAGGCGAAGCTGTTCGCCTCCGAGGCTGCGGTGCGGGCCGCGAACAACGCCCTCCAGGTCTTCGGCGGCTACGGCTACATCGACGAGTACCCGGTCGGAAAGCTGCTGCGGGACGCCCGCGTGATGACCCTGTACGAGGGCACCAGCCAGATTCAGAAGCTCATCATCGGCCGTGCGGAGACCGGGATTTCGGCCTTCTGAACGGGGCGTGCGCGCTCGGCCGCCGGGCGTCTGAGTATGTACTGAGTACGAGAGCGGATGTGGCCCGTGCCACATCCGCTCCATGCTGTCGCCATGAGTGAGACACCGGTCAAGCAGCAGAACACCGCGGCGTACTACGGCCAGGCCGTCGCCGCTTTCGCGATCGCGCTGGTCGCCACCGCGATCGGTATCCTCCGCCTCCAGGCGGACTCCTGGGTCCGCGCCTTCCTCGCCATGGCGGTCCTCTACCTCGTCACCTCCGCCTTCACCCTCGCCAAGGTGATCAGGGACCGCCAGGAGGCCGGCCAGATCGTGAGCCGGGTCGACCAGGCCCGGCTGGAAAAGCTCCTCGCGGAACACGACCCGTTCCAGAAGCTCTAGGCCGGCCTGTCCGAGAGGCGACCGGACCCGCCGGACAGCCTCTAAGCGCTTGCTCACCCTCGGGGTATGGTGTTCGTCCCGCTGAACGAAAAGCGCTGACGGACGGAAGGGGCGAGCGATGGGTACGGCTGACGTGACCGAAGAGACGGCCGGCGGCGAGGAAAAGCCCTGGGGCGAGGTCACGCCCGAGGCCGCCAGGAGGCTGCTCGTCGCCGCCGTCGAGGCGTTCGCCGAGCGCGGCTACCACGCCACCACGACCCGGGACATCGCGGGCCGGGCCGGCATGAGCCCGGCCGCGCTCTACATCCACTACAAGACCAAGGAAGAGCTGCTCCACCGGATCAGCCGGATCGGGCACGACAAGGCCCTGGAGATCCTGCGGTCCGCGGCCGAGGCCGAGGGAAGCGCGGCCGAGCGGCTCTCCGCAGCCGTGCGCTCCTTCGTCCGCTGGCACGCGGGGCACCACACGACGGCCCGCGTGGTCCAGTACGAGCTCGACGCGCTCGGCGCCGAGCACCGCACCGAGATCGTGGAACTGCGCAGGCAGAGCGACGCCGCGGTGCGCCGCATCCTCAACGAGGGGGTGGCGGCGGGCGAGTTCGACGTGCCGGACGTGCCCGGCACCACGCTCGCGGTGCTCTCGCTCTGCATCGACGTGGCCCGCTGGTTCAACACGGAGGGCCGCCGCACGCCCGACGAGGTCGGCGCGCTCTACGCCGACCTCGTACTGCGGATGGTCGGGGTCCAGAAGTAGCGGACCGGGGCCCGCCCGCTCTTCTCGAACCGGCCGGGCCCCGGGGCCGCCGCCCCGGGGCCGCCGCCCCGGGGCCGCCGCCCCGGGGCTCGGACTCGGCCCGCAAGCGGCGGAGTGCTCCGCGCGGGAGCGCCGGCCCGCGAGGACCGGCGGGGCGATGCTCAGAAGAAGTAGCGCGAGACCGACTCCGCCACGCACACCGGCTTGTCGCCGCCCTCGCGTTCGACGGTGACCTTCGCGGTGACCTGCACCCCGCCGCCCGCCTCGACGACCTCCGTCAGCTCCGCCGTCGCGCGCAGCCGCGAGCCGACCGGCACGGGGGAGGGGAAGCGGACCTTGTTGGTGCCGTAGTTGATGCCCATCCTCATGCCCTCGACGCGCAGCACCTGCGGCACCAGGGTCGGCAGCAGGGACAGGGTGAGGTAGCCGTGCGCGATCGTCGTCCCGAAGGGCCCGGAAGCGGCCCGCTCGGGGTCGACGTGAATCCACTGGTGGTCGCCCGTGGCGTCGGCGAACAGGTCGATGCGCTTCTGGTCGATCTCCAGCCAGTCGCTGTGCCCGAGCTGCTCGCCCACCCCGGCCTTCAGCTCCTCGGCGGACGTGAAGATCCTCGGCTCTGCCATGTCCCTGGTCCCTGCCTCTCGCGACGCTCTCGCGGTCCTGAACAAGCGTCTGCGCCGGCCCATGTACCAGCACATGTACAAGCGCTTGCTCAGCTAACTCAGCATGGTTGGGGCCGCCGGTCCTGTCAACGAGGTGCGGCAGTGCGGGCGGGGTGGCGGGCGGCGGCCGGCCGGGGGGCCGGGGCCAGTAGGGTTCCAGGGGTGCCGCAGATTCCAGAGAAGATCCACGAGCTCACGGTCGGGCAGGTGTCCGCGCGCAGCGGAGCCGCCGTGTCCGCCCTGCACTTCTACGAGTCCAAGGGCCTGATCGTCAGCCGCCGCACCTCCGGCAACCAGCGCCGCTACTGCCGCGACACCCTGCGCAGGGTCGCCTTCATCCGGGCCGCGCAGCGCGTCGGCATTCCGCTGGCCACGATTCGCGACGCCCTGGCCGAACTCCCCGAGGAGCGCACCCCGACCAAGGAGGACTGGGCCCGCCTCTCCGAGAACTGGCGTGCCGAACTCGACCGGCGCATCAGCCAGTTGGGGCGGCTGCGCGATCACCTCTCGGACTGCATCGGCTGCGGCTGCCTCTCCCTGGACAACTGCGTCCTGTCCAACCCGGACGACGTCTTCGGCAGCACCCTCACCGGCTCCCGGCTGCTCGCCGAGCGCAAGGGCTGAGCACAAGGGCCGAGCCGGGAGGGGCCGCGCGGGTCGGCCGGAGCCGCCCGCTGACGCGGGCCGGCACCGCACTCCGGCGCGGGCCGGCACCACGCTCACCCGCAGGCCAGCGCCGCCCTCACCAACTGCGCGTTGGACGTGGCCCGTTCGCCGTCCGGCAGTACCAGCACGTCTTCCAGGCCTATGCGCGTGTCGAGGCCGAGCGAGCGGGCCAGGCGCAGCACCGGCCAGGTGCAGGCGTCCTGGCCGTGCAGCAGCACGGGCCTGCCGTGTGCACCGCCCAGCTCGGCCAGCAGCGCGCGGGCCGTCGGACCGGCCTCCCCCGGCAGGGGGGCGATCACCTCGGCGAGGACGCGCAACACCCTTGGCCCATAAGGGGAGTCGAGGAAGCGGCGGGCCGCGTCGGTGCCGGACCAGATGCCCGCTTCGATGCCCACGCCCCGGTCGAGCAGGGTGGCCGCCACCTCGTCGGCGCCTTCCTCGTGCCAGTTGACCGAGGCGTAGTCGGGCAGCACCGCCCAGGACCGTACGCGCTCCACGCGGCGCATCGGATCGGGCTCCGCCCAGGCGCCCGTCGTCACCCCGACCGGTACGTCCACCGCCGCCCGTATCGCCTCGACGGCCGGGCCCACCACGCGCGGTGAGAGCGAGTCGCTGCCGCAAGGGGTCTTGGGATGCACATGGACCTCGGCCGCGCCCGCCGCCACCGCGGCCGCCGCGGACTCGGCGAGGGCGGCCGGGGACAGCGGCACCGCCGCACCGTCGCCCGCACCGCGTGCGCCGTTCAGACAGACCTGAATCATGTGGTCGACGCGGCCGGAGCCCGCCGACCACCGCCCGGGGATCACGGACGGCGTACGTGTTCCCGACCGCCCGGGGTTTCCTGGCAACGGGAGGCTTCCCGACAGCGCGGGGTCTCCTGGGAACGCGGGGTCTCCTGGCAACGCGGGGGAGAGTCGGCTCGCCCCCGCGCCGCTCACGCCACCGATGCCAGCTCTCCGCGCCGCGCCGCCTTGGCCCGCGTCAGCGCCTCGGTGGTCAGCACGGGGCGCGGGACCAGAATGCCGCAGCCCGAACAGACCGGCCCGAACCACGGCTCGTGGGACAGGTCCTGGCTCCACACCAGGCGGCTCCCCCCGCACACCGGGCACGCCGTGCCTGGCGTGGTCCGCAGCGCCGCGATCATGCGGCCGAGCACCTCGGCCAGCGGCTCGGCGGGGTGCGCACCCGGATCGTCGCACCACGCCACCCCGAAACCGCCCCAGGTGCGCCGGTGCCAGTCGTCGAAGGAGCCCGGGCGCCGCAGCCCCGCGTGCTTCTCGCGCTTCCTGCGCGCCGCGAACTCCACTTCATAGGCGAGCCAGACGGTCCTGGCCGCCTCCAGCTCCTCCAGCGCGGCCACCAGCCGCGCCGGATCGGGGGCCCGGTCCTCGGGCCCGATGCGGTGCCTGCCGCACAGATGGTCCCAGGTCGCCCGGTGCCCGTAGGGGGCGAACCGCTCCAGACACTTGCGCAGCGAATAGCGCCGCAACGCGAGGTCGTTCCTCGGGTCGCGCACCTGTCTCGCCAGACTGCGGAAACCAGCCATGGCCCTGCCACCTCCGTCGCTCGTACTTCGGCGTCGAGGAATGGACGTACCGGAAGGCGATCCGGCTCCATCGAAATTCCGATGAAGTCCATTACGGGGGATTCGCCTACCCTGTCCCAAGGGTTGGAATCCGATTCTCAGGAACTCCTCACAACGTGGCCCGTATGCACCGGGTACCCCGACGACCTGCGGCAACACGTGAAGTGCCTGGCCGCGGGCGTGCCGCGGAAGGCCTCGGGCCGACCGCGTACGAGGTCGACCGGTGTCTCCCGAATCACCTCAACCCATCAGATCCCTCAAGGCACTTGCGCATCATCCGCACAGGCCGCTCTCATCCGCCCCGCACGACCCAGCGCGGGCCGGAAGGAATACGCGCGCCGACGGAGGCCTGAAGAGCACAGCTTCCGGTGGTACGCCGTCGTGCTCGCGGAGCCGATCGGGCGGGCGTGTGGGGATTCGGAGAAGGTGACGCATGTTCACCTTACGGCGCGCCGTACCCCCCAGTAGCCTCCGGCGCATCGGCCCCCACTAGGAGCGCGCATGCGACGACGCACCGCAAGGCTCACCACACCAGGAACCTTCAGCAGACTTCGACACGCGACGGGAATCGGACGCGGCAGAGCCGCCGCCTGTGCCGCCACCGTCATCGCCCTGTCCGCCGCCCTGCTCGGCCCCGCCGTCCAGGCCGGCGCCGCCGAGCCCGCCGACGGCGACCACTGCCAGGGGCAGTGTTCCGACATCCTGCCGCCCGGCGCCAACGGCAACGCGACCCTCGTCGAGATCCTCGGCAACAAGCTGTTCGGGACCCACCCCGCACACAGCGACGACGAGCTCGGCAAGTACGACGCGCTGGTGGCGGGGCAGTCCTCGCTCACCGACGACAAGCTCAACACCTTCTTCAACGACGCCTCCTTCGGGGTGCCGAGCGGGCAGGCGCAGTCGACCAGCTCGCCCCGCCCGGACGTCACCATCACCCGGGACAAGGCGACGGGCGTGCCCCACATCAAGGGCACCACGCGCTACGGCACCGAGTACGGTGCCGGGTACGCGGCCGGCCAGGACCGGCTCTGGCTCATGGACCTGTTCCGGCACATCGGCCGCGGCGAGCTGACCTCCTTCGCGGGCGGCGCCCTCGCCAACCAGGGCCTGGAGCAGGAGTTCTGGCCGCAGGCCCCGTACACCGAGGCCGATCTCCAGGCGCAGGTCGACCGCATCCGCACCACCAACGGGCCCCGCGGCGAGCAGGCGATGGCCGACGCGCAGGCGTATGTGGACGGCATCAACGCCTATGCCAAGCAGTCCAAGGACGGCCGGTACTTCCCCGGCGAGTACGTCCTCACCGGCAAGATCGACTCCATCACCAACGTGGGGGAGATCCAGCCCTTCAAGCTCACCGACCTGATCGCGCTCGCCTCGGTGGTGGGCGGGCTCTTCGGCGGCGGAGGCGGCGGCGAGGTGCAGGCCGCGCTCTCGCTCCAGGCCGCGCAGGCCAAGTACGGCGTCGCCGACGGCACCAAGGTCTGGGAGTCCTTCCGCGAGCGCAACGACCCCGAGGCCGCGCTCACCGTGCACGACGGCACCAGCTTCCCGTACGCGGGCAAGCCCGCCAACGCCCAGGGCGCCGCGATGCCCGACCCGGGCTCCGTCGTGCCCGAAAAGCTCGTCTACGACCGCACCGGCTCGGCGAACACCCAGGCCAAGGCGGACGTCAAGGTTCCGCAGAAGCTGAAGCCGTTGAAGGGCATGTACGACAACGGTGTGCTGCCCGGCGTCGACCTGGGCAAGCCGCGCGGCATGTCCAACGCCCTCGTGGTGTCGGGCTCGCACACGGCGAGCGGCAACCCGGTGGCGGTGTTCGGCCCTCAAACCGGCTATTTCGCGCCACAGTTGCTGATGCTCCAGGAGATCCAGGGTCCCGGCATCAGCGCCCGGGGCGCCTCCTTCGCCGGGGTCGGCATGTACGTCCAGCTCGGCCGCGGCCAGGACTACGCCTGGTCGGCCACCTCCGCGGGCCAGGACATCACCGACACCTACGCCGTGGAGCTGTGCCAGGACGCCACCCACTACGTCTACCGCGGTGTGTGCACGCCGATGGAGAAGCTGGAGAAGACCAACAGCTGGAAGCCGACCGTCGCCGACACGACCGCGGCCGGTTCCTACCGGATGCAGGTGTGGCGCACCAACTACGGCATCGTCACGGCCCGCGCCACCGTGGGCGGCAAGCCCGTCGCCTACACCTCGCTGCGCTCCACCTACCGTCACGACGCCGATTCGATCATCGGCTTCCAGATGATGAACGACCCCACGTTCGTGAAGGACGCCAAGACCTTCCAGGAGGCGGCACAGTCCGTCGACTACACCTTCAACTGGTTCTACGCGGACTCGCGGACGGTCGCGTACTACAACAGCGGTCTCAACCCGGTCCGCGACCCGGACGTCGACCCGTCGCTGCCCGTCAAGGCCGAGCAGGCCTACGAATGGCAGGGCTTCGACCCCGCCGCCAACACGGCCGCGTACACCCCGCCCGCCCAGCACCCCCAGTCGGTCGGCCAGGACTACTACGTGTCCTGGAACAACAAGCAGGCCAAGGACTACTCCACGGCGGGCTTCGGCGACGGGTCCGTGCACCGGGTCGACCTCCTCGACGACCGGGTGAAGGCCCTGGTCGCCCAGGGCGGTGTGACCCGCTCCTCGCTCACCCGGGCCATGGCCCAGGCCGCCGTGACCGACCTGCGCGGCGAGGACGTGCTGCCCGAGCTCCTCAGGGTGCTGCGCAGCACACCGATCACCGACCCGCAACTGGCCTCCGCCGTACAGCAGTTGGAGGCCTGGCAGTCCGACGGCAGCCAGCGCCGCGAAACCTCGCAGGGCTCGCACACCTACACCCATCCCGACGCGGTGCGCCTGATGGACGCCTGGTGGCCACTGCTCGTCGAGGGCGAGTTCCGGCCCGGTCTCGGCGATCCGCTCTACAGCGCCCTCACCGCCAACCTCGGCATCGACGAAGCGCCCTCGGCCGGGCACGGCCCGACCGGCTCGCACGCCGGGTCCGCCTTCCAGTACGGCTGGTGGAGCTATGTCGACAAGGACCTGAGGGCGGTCCTCGGCGAGAACGTGCAGGGTCCGCTGGCCCGCGCCTACTGCGGCGGCGGCCAGCTCGCCGCCTGCCGGGACAGCCTGCTCGGCACGCTCAAGCAGGCGGCCGCCAAGACCCCGGCCCAGGTCTACCCCGGGGACGCCGGCTGCTCGGCGGGTGACCAGTGGTGCGCCGACAGCATCACGCAGCGCCCGCTCGGCGGCATCACCCAGTCCACCATCAACTGGCAGAACCGGCCCACCTACCAGCAGGTGGTCGAGTTCCCCAGCCACCGGTAGGCGACGAACGGCCGCGGGTCAGGGTCCGACGATCCGGCCCGCGGCCAGCACCACCCGGGCCAGTTCCGGATGGCAGATGTCGCTGTGTGCGCCGGAGGGCGGGCCGCCGGCCTTCACCACCGCGGCCGCGTCCACGCTGACGCAGCCCGAGTCCGGCACCCCGTCGCGCAGCGCCTCGGCGAGCGTGAGCGTGGTGCAGGGGCTGACCGCCTGGATGCCGTCGTGGCCGATGGCCCACCAGCGCCGGTCGAGACCGGGCAGCGCGCTCGCACAGTCCCCGGACAGTGCCGAGGCCAGCGGGTAGATGACGCCGAGCGCGGTGTCGAAGTGCGAGTAGCAGGACACGACCGGGCCGTCGACCCGGCCCTGTGCGTCGCTCAGCGCGCCCGCCCCCGAGAGGCCGTCCGGCAGCCGTTCGGCGAAGGCGTAGTGCGAGAAGGCGCCTTCGAGCAGCGTCACCGACTTCACGTTGTGCGCCCCGCCCGGCAGCCCCTTCAGCGCGAAGGCGACAAGGCGCGCGCCCTGGCTGTGTCCGACCAGGTGGATGCGCAAGTCGGGCCGTGCGGCGGCGAGTTGGCCGATGAGCGGGCCGAGCCCGCGCTGTCCCACGGTGCCGGCCCGGTGCTTCATCTCGTAGTACGTCGTCTGGCGGAGCACCTCCTTGGCGCCGTCCCACAGGTGCTTGAGGGAGCCTCCGATCGAGAACGAGGGCCCCGGCGGCCCCGGTTGCACGGCCATGCCGGTGTCGGCGAGGGCGGCCGTGAACCGTTGGCACAGGCCCAGGATGCCGTCGGTCAGGAGCGCGGGCGAGGCGCCGGGCCCGTCCTCCAGCGCCAGGTCGCCGAGCGTCCCCGGCCCGCTCGCGGGGGCCGTCACCAGTTGCCTCGTCAGTCGCGCGAAATCGGTGAACGCGGCTTCTTCGTCCGGGCGTTGGTCCAGGTACGCGGTGATCCGGTCGATCGCGGTGTCCTGCCCGGGGAAGAACCCCTTGAGCGCCGTGACGGTCGCGGCGTCGAGCCCGGGGTCGGGTGCGGGTGCGGGTGTGGTGGGGGCGGTGGTCGCCGTGGCGTGCGGGAAGTTCGGGATGGTCTCGTCCGTGAAGCGGATCGACGGCCAGATCACGCCGCCGTAGCCGAGCCGCACCCCTTCCGGCCCCGTGAGCAGCGCCGGGAACGCCGCGAAGAAGGCCCGGAAGAGGCCCCTGGCCGTGTCGGGGGTGTTGTTCCAGCCGTGCGCGAGCAGCACCAGATCGGTGGCTTCCACCCCGGCCAGGGCCGCGCGTTCGGCGGGATCGGCGTCTCCGTCCGCGTCGAAGGTGATCTCCCGGTACGGCGCGACTCCGATGTCCGTCATGACCCGACCTCCGGTCCGCTCGACGATGAGCGTCCCCATCGTCCTGCGGCAGCGCGGACCTGGCCATATGCGGGACGGGGTCGAATGGCGGGGATTGCGGCGCGGCTCAGTCGTACATCAGATGCCTGCGGCGTACGGTGCGGAACGCTTCGAGCCCCGGCTGCCAGGCGGCGACGATCTCGTCCGCGGTGGCACCGGCGTCGATCATCGTCCGCACCAGGGCCGAGCCCGTGAGCTTGTCGATCCAGTGGTCGGACCGCCAGGCGAAGCCGCTCCACACCTGCTTCGCGGTCACCAGGAGCGCGATGCCGGTGCGTACGGGGTCGAACAACTCCCTATCGTGGACGTGGAGTTGGACCCCACCGACCGTCTTTCCCGCGAACTTGGAGAAGGTCGGAGCGAAGTACGCCTCGCGGAACCGGACTCCGGGCAGGGCGAGCCGGTTGACGGCCGCGGCCCATCGGCCGTCCATCCCTTCGGCGCCGAGCAGTTCGAAGGGGCGTGTCGTGCCGCGCCCCTCCGACAGGTTGGTGCCCTCGAAGAGACAGGTCCCGGCGTAGACCAGGGCGGTGTCCGGGGTGGGCATGTTGGGGCTCGGTGGCACCCAGGGCAGGGCGGTGCGGTCGTAGAAGTCCGTGCGCCGCCAGCCGGTCATGCCGACGGTCGTCAGACGGACCCTCCCGCCGAGGAACTCGGCGTTGAAGAGCCGGGCGAGTTCGGCCGCGGTCATCCCGTGCGCCTGGGCGATGGGCTGCCGCCCGACGAAGGTGGCGAACGCCGGGTCGAGGACCGGGCCGTACGCGGCCCGGCCGGTCACCGGGTTGGGCCGGTCCAGGACGACGAACCTCTTGCCGGCGAGGGCGGCGGCCTCCATGCAGTCGTAGAGCGTCCAGATGTAGGTGTAGAAGCGGGCGCCGACGTCCTGGATGTCGAAGACGACGGTGTCGACGCCGGAGGCGGTGAAGACGTCGGCGAGGGCTTGGCCGCTCTTGGTGTACGTGTCGTACACGGGCAGCCCCGTGGCGGGGTCGTTGTAGCGGCCCTCCGAGCCGCCGGCCTGGGCGGTGCCGCGGAAGCCGTGCTCGGGGCCGAAGACGGCGGTGAGCTTGACGCGGGGGTCGGCGTGCAGGACGTCCACGATGTGCCGGACGTCCTGGGTCACGCCGGTGGGGTTGGTGACGACGCCGACGCTCTGGCCGGACAGGGTGGCGCAGCCCTCGGCCGCGAGGCGGTCGAAGCCGGTGCGGATGCCCGTGGCTCGGGCGGGGCGTGCCCTTCCCGTGCCGGGGGCTCCTGCTGCGAGGGCGCTCGCGAGCACGCCCCGTCTGGACAGATCCATCCCGTACCTCCTCGGCTCGCCCCGCCCGAACGCTAGCGGTGGGGGCGGGGTTTCGGAATGTCCCATGCCGCGGGCCTCCGGGGGAGTGGAGCGGGGAGGGGGCGGCGGTTTGGCTGGCGCGGGCCCCCTGGGGCTCCGCCCCAGTCCCCGTTCGCGCCTTGAGGGCGCTCGTCCTCAAACGCCGGACGGGCTGAAATGCCCGATGCCGGCCGGCACCGAGGGATTCCGGGTCACCGACAGGGGCGCGGGGAACTGTGCGAGAAGGGAGCACGGTCCGCAGTCGAAAAGGGGGTTGGGGGTCAGGGGCGCGGGGAACTGCGCGAACGGCCACCCACCGTGCGAGGGCGTCGGCGTGCCGGCGAAGCGCGCCGTGCGGGGCGGGGGCCGTGGCCCACGAGGGTGGCGGCGGGGGTTCCGCCGGGCATACCGACTGGTTAGTCTGTCGAGGCATTCGGCACGCAGAGAGGCGGGTCCAGATGAGCACGGGACAGCCGGGGCACAGCCCCGCGGTCGTCGTCACCGGCGCGGGCGGCGGCATCGGAGCCGCCCTCGCCCGCAGATTCGCGGCGGAGGGCGCCCGCGTCGTGGTCAACGACCTCGACGCGGACAAGGCCCGCCGCACCGCCGAGGAGATCGGCGCGATCGCCGTACCGGGCGACGCGTCCACCGTCGTCCCCGCCGCCCGCGACGCGCTCGGCGGCGCCATCGACGTCTACTGCGCCAACGCGGGCCTGGGATCGGGGGGTTCGGAGGCGGCCCCGGAGGACGTCTGGGCCGCGGCCTGGGACGTCAACGTCATGGCCCACGTCCGCGCGGCCAAGGAGCTGCTGCCCGACTGGCTGGAGCGCGGCGAGGGCCGCTTCGTCTCCACCGTCTCCGCCGCCGGGCTGCTCACCATGATCGGCGCGGCCCCGTACAGCGTCACCAAGCACGGCGCGCTCGCCTTCGCCGAGTGGCTGTCGCTGACCTACCGCCACCGGGGCCTGAAGGTGCATGCCATCTGCCCACAGGGGGTCCGCACCGACATGCTGGCCGCCACCGGAACGGCCGGCGACCTCGTGCTCAGGCCCACGGCGATCGAGCCGGACCAGGTCGCCGACGCGCTCTTCGCCGCGATGGCCGAGGACCGCTTCCTGGTGCTGCCGCACCCCGAGGTCGCGGACTACTACACGGCCCGGGCCGCCACCCCCGACCGCTGGCTGACCAGCATGAACCACCTTCAGCAGAAGTGGGAGGCCGACGCCGAATGACCTCGATCTACGCGGCCAAGCCCTGGCTCGCCCAGCTCAGCGAGGCCCAGCGGGCGGACATAACCCCGCCCGAGACGGTGCTGCACTCCTTCCGTGCCGCCGTCGCCCGCGCCCCCGAACACACCGCTCTCGTGTACTTCGACGGCCGTCTCAGCTACGCGGAGACCGACGCGCTGTCCGACTCCGTGGCCGGCCACCTCGCCGCCCGTGGCCTGGCCGGCGGCGACCGCGTCGCGCTGATGCTCCAGAACACCCCGCACTTCGTGATCGCCCTGCTGGGCGCGTGGAAGGCCGGCGCCACCGTCGTGCCGCTGAACCCGATGTACAAGTCGGGCGAGGTCGCCCACGTCCTGCACGACGCCGAGGTCGCCGCCCTGGTGTGCTCGGATCGCGCCTGGGAGGGGTACCTGCGCGACACCGCCGCCGACTCGACGGTCCGCATCGCGCTCACCGCCTGCGAGTCCGACCTCCAGAGCCTCGACGACGAAAGGGTCTTCGGCGGGTACGAGCGGCTCCCCGCGCCGGCCGACACCGACGATCTCGTCACCGTCGCACGGCAGGGCCTGAAAGCGCCATCGGACCGGGAACTGTCCGCCACCGACACGGCGTTGATCAGTTACACCTCCGGCACCAGCGGGACCCCCAAGGGCGCGATGAACACCCATCGCGGCATCACCTACAACGCGGAGCGGCAGCGCACCGGGCACCCCATAGCGGAGGGCTCGGGCTACTTCGCGCTCGCGCCGCTCTTCCACATCACCGGCATGGTCTGCGAACTCGCCGCCTGCGTCGCCAACGCGGGCACCCTGATCCTGGCCCACCGCTTCCACCCGGGCGTCGTCCTCGACGCGTTCGCCGAACACCGCCCCGCCTACACGGTCGGCCCCTCCACGGCCTTCATGGCGCTCGCGGCCACCCCCGGCGTCACCCGGGAGCACTTCGCCTCCTTCGAGGTCATCTCGTCGGGCGGCGCCCCCCTGCCGCCCGCGCTCGTCGAGAAGTTCCGGGCGGGCTTCGGACCGTACATCCGCAACGGCTACGGCCTGACCGAGTGCACCGCGCCCTGTGCCTCGGTGCCGCCCGAGAAGGAGGCGCCCGTCGACCCGGTGTCCGGCACGCTCTCCGTCGGGGTGCCCGGGCCCGAGACCGTGGTACGGATCGTCGACCTCGAAGGCAACGACGTGCCGTTCGGCGAGCAGGGCGAGATCATGGTGCGCGGCCCCCAGGTGGTGCCCGGCTACTGGCGCCGCCCCGAGGCCACCGCCGAGGCGTTCCCCGACGGAGAGCTGCGCACCGGCGACATCGGGTTCATGGACCGCGACGGCTGGCTCTACGTGGTCGACCGGATGAAGGACATGATCAACGCGTCCGGCTTCAAGGTCTGGCCGCGCGAGGTGGAGGACGTCCTCTACACCCACCCCGCCGTACGCGAGGCGGCCGTCGTGGGCATCCCCGACGCCTACCGCGGCGAGAGCGTCAAGGCGTACGTCAGCCTGCGCCCGGGCGCCGAGGCCGACCCGGCCGAGCTCGCCGCGTACTGCAAGGAGCGGCTCGCGGCCTACAAGTACCCGCGCGAGGTGGAGGTCCTGGCGGAGCTTCCCAAGACCACGAGTGGGAAGATCCTCAGGCGGGAGCTG
The DNA here is from genome assembly GCF_014650455.1 of Streptomyces xanthochromogenes. Classification (GTDB taxonomy): domain Bacteria; phylum Actinomycetota; class Actinomycetes; order Streptomycetales; family Streptomycetaceae; genus Streptomyces; species Streptomyces xanthochromogenes. Next base: position 134,860 of record NZ_BMUZ01000012.1, read on the forward strand.
CGCACACAGGCGTAGCGCCCGGGCGACGACGCAGCAGGACCGGAACAGGGCGAGGGGCCGCGGCCCCTCGCGCACGTGAACAAGAGAAAGGCGGCGGCGATGGCCAAGGCGACGGACACGAGCGGCACCACCCCCGTCCCCCAGCGGCTGCTCGCCGCCGCCACCCGCCTGTTCGCGGAGAACGGCTACGACCGCACCTCCGTGCAGGAGATCGTCGAGGCGGCCGGCGTCACCAAGGGCGCGCTCTACCACTACTTCGGCTCCAAGGAGGACCTCCTCCAAGAGGTGTACGCCCGGGTGCTGCGCCTCCAGCAGGAGCGGCTCGACGCGTTCGCCGGTGCGGACGCGCCCATCGAGCAGCGGCTGCGCGAGGCGGCCGCCGACGTGGTGGTGACCACCATCGACAACCTCGACGACGCCGCGATCTTCTTCCGCTCGATGCACCAGCTGAGCCCGGAGAAGAACAAGCAGGTGCGCGCCGAGCGCCGCCGCTACCACGAGCGGTTCCGGGCGCTCATCGAAGAGGGCCAGGCCGCCGGGGTGTTCTCCACCGCGACCCCGGCCGACCTGGTGGTGGACTACCACTTCGGCTCGGTCCACCACCTGTCCACCTGGTACCGGCCGGACGGGCCGCTCACCCAGCAGCAGGTCGCCGATCACCTCGCCGACCTGCTGCTCCGCGCGCTGCGGCCCTGAGCGCGAACTGCCGCGCCGCTAGAGGTACTTCTTCAGTTCGCGGCGGGCCAGCGAGCGCTGGTGCACCTCGTCGGGGCCGTCCGCGAGCCGCAACGTCCTTGCCGCGGCCCACAGTTCGGCCAGCGGGAAGTCCTGGCTGACGCCGCCCGCGCCGTGCAGCTGCACCGCGTCGTCGATGATGCCGACCACCGTGCGCGGGGTGGCGATCTTGATGGCCTGGATCTCGGTGTGCGCCCCGCGGTTGCCCACGGTGTCCATCAGCCAGGCCGTCTTCAGGACGAGCAGCCGCAGCTGCTCGACCGCGACCCGGGCGTCCGCGATCCACTCCTGCACCACGCCCTGCTGAGCGATCGGCTTGCCGAACGCCGTACGGGACACGGCCCTTCGGCACATCAGCTCGATCGCCCGCTCGGCCATCCCGATCAGACGCATGCAGTGATGGATCCGGCCCGGCCCCAGACGCGCCTGGGCGATGGCGAAACCGCCGCTCTCCTCGCCGACCAGGTTGCTCGCGGGCACCCGGGCCCCGTGGAAGACGACCTCGGCGTGGCCGCCGTGGGAGTGGTCCTCGTACCCGTACACCTGCATGGCGCGGCGGATCTCGACGCCCGGGGTGTCGCGCGGGACCAGGACCATCGACTGCTGGCGGCGCACATCGGCGTTGGCGGGATCGGTCTTGCCCATCACGATGAAGATCTTGCAGTCCGGGTTCATCGCCCCGGAGATGTACCACTTGCGCCCGGTGATGACGTACTCGTCGCCCTCCCGCTCGATCCGCGTCTCGATGTTGGTCGCGTCCGAGGAGGCGACCTCCGGCTCGGTCATCGCGAACGCCGACCGGATCTCCCCGGCCAGCAGCGGCTCCAGCCACCGCTTCTTCTGCTCGTCCGAGCCGAACTGTGCGAGCACCTCCATGTTCCCGGTGTCCGGGGCCGCGCAGTTCAGGGCGGTGGGCGCCAAGTGCGGGGAACGGCCGGTGATTTCGGCCAGCGGCGCGTACTGGAGGTTGGTGAGGCCCGCGCCGTACTCCGCGTCGGGCAGGAACAGGTTCCACAGGCCCCGGCGGCGCGCCTCGGCCTTGAGGTCCTCCACCACCTGCGGGGTGTCCCAGGGCGAGGCGAGCAGGGCGCGCTGCTCGTGGTCGGTGACCTCGGCGGGGTGGACGTAACCGTCCATGAAGGCGAGGAGTTTGGTCCGCAGTTCTTCGGTGCGGGCGTCGAATGCGAAGTCCATGACGGGCGTTCAGCCTTCCTGAAGGGTCGTGAGGCCGTGCTCGATGAAGACCGGGACCAGCTCGCCGATGCGGTCGAACCCGGCGCCCACGGTCTGGCCGAGGGTGTAGCGGTAGTGGATGCCTTCGAGGATCACGGCGAGCTTGAACCAGGCGAACGCCGTGTACCAGGAGATGGCGGAGGTGTCGCGCCCCGAGCCGGCCGCATAGCGCTCGATCAGCTCCGCGGGGGAGGGGTGACCGGCGGCGCCCGCCGTGGTGGAGACCGGAGAGTCCGCCACCTCCAGCTTCGCGCTGTACATCACGAGGAGCCCGAGGTCGGTCAGCGGGTCGCCGAGCGTCGACATCTCCCAGTCGAGGACCGCCTTGATCCGGTCGTCGTCGCCGATCAGGACGTTGTCCAGGCGGTAGTCGCCGTGCACGACGGTGGGCTCCGGAGAGACGGGGAGCGCACGCCCGAGGGCCGCATGCAGTTCGTCGATGCCGGCCAGGTCCCGGTTGCGGGAGGCGTCGAGCTGCTTGCCCCAGCGGCGCAGCTGCCGGTCGAGGAAGCCGCCGGGCCGTCCGAAGTCGCCGAGCCCGACCGCCTCGGGGTCGACGGCGTGCAGCTCGACGAGCGTGTCGACCAGCGCGAGCACGGCCGCCCTGGTCCGCTCGGCGCCGAGCGGGGCGAGCTGTTCGGCGGTGCGGTACGGCGTTCCCGCCACGTACTCCATGACGTAGAACGGCGAGCCGAGCACCGACTCGTCCTCGCAGAGCAGCACCGGCTCGGGCACCGGGACGGCCGTGGGGTGCAGGGCGCTGATGACCCGGTGCTCGCGCTTCATGTCGTGCGCGGTGGCCAGTACGTGGCCGAGCGGCGGCCGTCGCACGACCCACTGCCCGGTCCCGTCCGTGACCACGTACGTCAGGTTCGACCGGCCCCCCTCGATCAGCCGGGCCTTGAGCGGTCCGGCCACGAGCCCGGGCCGCACGCGGTCGAGGTGGGCCCGCAGCTGCTCCGGGTCGAGGCCTGGCGGGGGGACTGTGCTCATCTGCGGCACCTCCGGAACGAGTCGGGCGTCCTGTCCGGAGACACGCTACCGACCAGTCGGTATGCCGTCCAGGGCGGACCCTGCATTCCGGCGCGCCGGACGGCCGCGCTGTTCGCGCGAACCGGGTCGGGAAGGCCGGGTTCAGAAGCCGGGGCTCAGGAGACCGGGTTCGGAAGGCCGGGTTCGGAGGGCCGGGTCCGGAAGGCCGGGTCCGGAAGGCCGGGTTCAGAAGAGTGAGGCGACGGCGAAACAGGCCAGGGCCACCGTGCAGGCCGCCGCCGCGAGGGCGGCTCGCACCCCGAGCACCCGGGGCGGCGCGCCGCCGCTCAAGGTCTGGATGCGCCGGTGCGCCACGGCCAGGAAGCCGAGCCACGCGAGCCCGCTGAGCGTCACCGCGACCGGCGCGAGCGGTGAACTCCCTTGGTGCAGGGCCTGTTTGGCGGCGAGCACCGCCGCGACCGTGCAGGACAGGGTGGTGCGCCGCCAGGCGAGCCGGGTGCGCTCCGGCTGCAGCCCGGGGTCGCGGGCGGGCAGCGGCGAGGGCATCAGCCGGCCCAGCCGAAGACGACGACCACCACCATCACCACGGCGACCACCGCCACGGCGAGGCTCAGCAGGGTGGGGAAGCGCGAGACCGGCAGGTCCTCGCCGCGCCGCATGGCCCGCTCGCAGCGCACCCAGTGGTTCACCGCCCGCAGCGCGCACAGCACCCCGGCGGCGAGCAGCGCGAGGGCGAGTGCGACCCGGACGCCCCAGCGCAGGTCCGGCAGGAACTGGTCGACCGCGAAACCGCCCCCGACCAGCGCGAGCGACGTCCTGATCCAGGCCAGGAAGGTCCGCTCGTTGGCGAGCGAGAACCGGTAGTCGGGGGTCTCGCCCTCCTCGCCGATGCGCTGGGGCGCGAACCACAGCCGCAGGGTCTGCACGATCGTGATCACGCGCCGCACCCTACCCGGCGGCCCCTCAGGACGGGCCGAGCCCCGTGGCGCGCAGCCGCTGCCAGGCCGCGAGCCCGTCCGGCACCCACTCCCAGGTGCCGATGCGTGCCTCCAACTCGGCGAGCGGCAGGAAGTCGTGCCATGCGACCTCCTCCGCCTGGGGGTTCACCGGCAGCTCGCAGCGCACCTCGTACACCGACGACCACCAGCTCTGCTCGCCGTTCTCGTAGAGGAACTTGAACAGCGGTTCCGGTCGCGGCAGTCCGGACACGCCGAGCTCCTCCTCGGCCTCGCGCAGCGCGGCGCTGTCGTACGACTCGCCCGCGCCGACCACCCCGCCGACGAACATGTCGTACAGGGAGGGGAAGACGAGCTTGTCCGGGGTGCGGCGGTGCACGAAGATCCGGCCCGCCGCGTCGCGGGTCAGGACGAACACGCAGCGGTGGCGCAGATGGCGGGCGTAGGCGTCGGCGCGCCGGGCCTGCCCGGTCACGTGGTCGTGCTCGTCGACGATGTCCAGGATTTCGTCAGCCGGATTCATGGGCCCATGAAATCACCGGCTGCCCGGCGCCCCGGCGCCCCGGCGCCCCGGCGGTGCGGGTGCGGGTCACCGGCCCGGGCGGCAAGCCCGCCTCACTGGCCCATCACGTACTTCACGGTCGGCCCCGTGGTCCAGCCGCCGTCCACGGCCAGCTCCGCGCCGGTCACGTAGGAGGCCGCGTCCGAGAGCAGGAAGACGACCGCGCCCGCTATCTCGTCGGGCTCGCCGACCCGGCCCATCGGGGTGTTGGGGTAGTTGCCCTCACCCTTCTCGATGCCGACCGCGGCGGTCATCGGGGTGTACGTCATGCCCGGGTGGACCGAGTTGACGCGGATGCGGGCGGTGCCCAGCTCGACCGCGCCGATCTTCGTCAGACCGCGTACGCCCCACTTGGAGGCGCCGTACCCGGCCGTCAGGGCCAGGCCCATCAGGCCGGCGGCCGAGGAGATGTTGACGATCGAGCCGCCGCCGCCCTCCTTCATCGCCGGGACGACCGCCTTCATGCCGATGAAGACGCCGGTGAGGTTGATGTCGAGGACCTTGCGGAAGTAGTCGACGGACTCGGCCTCCAGGAGGCTGCCCGCTGCTATGCCCGCATTGTTGACCAGGCCGTGAAGCGCGCCGAATTCGGCGACCGCGAACTCGGCGGCCCGCGCCCAGTCCCGCTCGGAGGTGACGTCGTGGTGCAGGAAGCGGGCGCTCGCGCCCAGGGCCTCGGCGGTGGCCCGGCCCTCCTCGTCCAGGACGTCGGTGATCACGACCCGGGCGCCGGCCGCCACCGCCTGGCGCGCCGCCTCGGCGCCGAGGCCGCGCGCGCCGCCCGTGATGATCACTGTCTTGCCGGTCAGGTCGTTCATCTCGTGTCCTTCGGGGTGGTGGGTACGGGTGGAGCTGCCGTGAGCAGGGCGTTCGTGGTCGCCACCAGGTCGGCGCGGAACAGCTCCTCGCCGGTCAGCGGCTCGGTGCCGGCCAGGTACTGGCGGGCCCGGTCGGCCATCGCGGCGCCGACGAGCGTGAGCGCGAGATCGATCCGCTCCAGGCGGACCGGCTCGGGCAGCGACTCGGCGAGGCAGTCCTCGATCCGGCCGATGAGGTGCCAGTAGGCGGTCCCGGCCAGGGTCGGGTGCGGGGTCCGGGTGCGGACGCCGCTCTCGTGGCTGAGCTGGGCCGAGATCCGCAGGCAGCGCCGCCCGCGCCCGGTGCGCAGCTCGCTCGCCTCTGCGTCGACGAGCGCCGCGAGCAGGAGGGGCAGGTCACGAGGACCCGGCGGCCCGGCCCGATACAGCGGGCCGGGCGGATCGTGCGGGCCGGGCGGATCGTGGGGGCCGTGCGGATCGTGGGGGCCGTGCGGGTCTTCGGGGTCGTGCGGGTCTTCGGGGTCGTGCGGGTCTTCGGGGTCGTGCGGATCGTGCGGACCCTGAGCCTGGACGCGCTCCGCGAGGAGCGCTTCGAGCGCCCCCTCGGTACGCCGCTGGCGCCCGGTCATCACCGCGTCGAGCAGCCCGGCGCGCGAGCCGAAGTGGTACTGCACGGCCGACGGATTGCTCTGCCCGGCCAGCTTGACGATGTCGCGCAGCTGGGCGCCGTCGACGCCCTGGGCCGCGAAGACCTCCTCGGCCGCGCGGATCAGCTTCTCCCGGGTCTCGGGTCCCGATGTGCGTGCCATGCCCCCATGCTAATGCTGGGCATTATTAAAAAGCCAGTGCCTCACGATCCGCCGAACGCGGTACCGCACCGCGCCTCAGTGCGGCTGGAGATCCCGGCTCTCCTCCTTGGACGCCGTGCCCGACGGCATGGCCGGGTGCAGCCCGAGCAGCACGATGCCCGCCACGATCGCGGCGAGACCGGCCGCCTCCCAGGCCAGCGCGCCCGCGTCGGTCCGCAGCTGGTCGCCGAGGAACCCGACCCCGCAGGCGATCCCGGCCAGCGGTTGGGCGGCCGTCAGGGCGGGCAGCGACATCCGCAGCGGGGCCGTCTCGAAGGCGCTCTGCACCAGGACGAGCCCGGTCACCCCGAGCGCGATGACCCCGTACGGCTGCCAGCTCGACATCAGCTCCGGCCAGCCGCCCGCCGAGAGGTGCTGGCCGCTGATCCGGGTCAGGGCGTCCTGGAGGCCGTAGAGCAGACCGGCCGCGATGGCCAGCATGACCGGGGCGGCCACGCTGAGCCGATCGTGTTTGGCGAGACCGGCCAGGAGCAGCGCGATGCCGACGACCACGCCCACGATGAGCCAGTGCCGCAGCGCCCCGGCCTCCGAGACGCTGCCGTGCGGCTGGCCCGCGACGATGAACGCGGTGACCCCGCCGGCGAGCAGCGCGAGCCCCGCCCAGCCCTGGCGGCCCAGCGGCTGGCGCGTCCAGAGCCGGGACAGCCACATGGCGAAGAACAGGTTGGTGGCGACCAGCGGCTCGACCAGCGAGACCTCGCCCCAGCCCAGCGCCAGCGCGCTCAGCACCATGCCCGCCACCATCAGGCCTATCCCGGCCAGCCAGCGCGGCATGCGCACCAGGTCGAGCAGCAGCCGGGGCGACAGGAAGTCGCCGATCGGGGCGTGTTGCGCCGCGTTCTGCTGCAGCACGAAGCCCGAGCCCAGACAGCACGCTGCGCTCACGGCGAGGACGAGGACCAGAACCGACACGACGTACACCTCAAGTACGGCCGGGGGGCGCCGACTTGGCCGACCCTAGCGCCACCGGGGCCGGGCCGCCTCCCGGGTGGGCGGACCGTGACGGTTGACGCGCGGTGGTGGCCCGCCCAAGATCTGACGCACGGGTAACTTGGCGGACGAGCGGAGTGAGCGGCCCATGGCGTACGACGCCGATGTGATCGTGATCGGGGCGGGGCTCGCGGGCCTGGTGGCCACGGCGGAGCTGGTGGACGCCGGCAAGAAGGTGATCCTGCTCGACCAGGAGCCCGAGCAGTCGCTCGGCGGCCAGGCCCACTGGTCGTTCGGCGGGCTCTTCTTGGTGGACTCGCCCGAGCAGCGCCGCATGCGGGTCAAGGACAGCCGGGACCTCGCCCTCCAGGACTGGTACGGAACGGCCGGCTTCGACCGGGCCGAGGACCACTGGCCGCGCAAGTGGGCCGAGGCCTACGTCGACTTCGCGGCCGGCGAGAAGCGGGCGTGGCTGCACGCCCGGGGAGTCCGGTTCTTCCCCGTGGTGGGCTGGGCCGAGCGGGGCGGTTACGACGCCAACGGGCATGGCAACTCCGTTCCCCGCTTCCACATCACCTGGGGCACCGGACCCGGCATCGTGGCCCCGTTCGAGCGGAAGGTGCGGGAGGCCGCCGCCCGGGGGCTCGTCCGGTTCAGGTTCCGGCACCGCGTGACGGGCCTCGGGAGCAGTGCCGGGGCCGTCGACACCGTGACGGGCGAGATCCTGGAGCCGTCCGGCGCCGAGCGCGGGACGGCGTCGACCCGGACCGTCACCGGATCCTTCGAGCTTACGGCGCAGGCGGTCGTCGTGACCAGCGGCGGCATCGGCGGCAACCACGACCTCGTACGGGCCCAGTGGCCCGAGCGGCTCGGCACCCCGCCCGACCATCTGCTCTCCGGTGTCCCCGCCCACGTCGACGGCCTCATGCTCGGCATCACCGAGCGGGCCGGGGCCCACCACATCAACCGCGACCGCATGTGGCACTACACCGAGGGCATCCAGAACTGGAACCCCATCTGGGCCAAGCACGGCATCCGCATCCTGCCCGGCCCCTCATCGCTCTGGCTGGACGCGCGCGGCAACCGCCTGCCGGTACCGCTCTTCCCCGGCTTCGACACCCTCGGCACCCTCGACCACATCATGAAGACCGGGTACGGCTACACGTGGTTCGTGCTCGACCAGAAGATCATCGGCAAGGAGTTCGCGCTGTCGGGCTCCGAGCAGAATCCCGATCTGACCGGCAAGTCCGTACGCGGTGTCCTCGGGCGGGCCCGGGCCGACGTGCCGGGCCCGGTGAAGGCGTTCATGGACCACGGCGCCGACTTCGTCGTCGAGAAGGACCTGGCCTCGCTGGTGCGCGGCATGAACGCGCTCACCGACGAACCCCTCATCGACGAGGCCGCGCTGCGCCGCGAGATCGTGGCCCGCGACCGCGAGATCGTCAACCCGTTCACCAAGGACCTTCAGGTCACCGCGATCCGGGGTGCGCGCAACTACCTCGGCGACAAGCTCATCCGCACCGCGCCCCCGCATCGCATCCTCGACCCGAAGGCCGGCCCGCTCATCGCGGTCAAGCTGCACATCCTGACCCGCAAGTCGCTCGGCGGACTGGAGACCGACCTGTCCTCGCGCGTGCTCACCGCGGGCGGCGAGCCCCTGCCGGGTGTGTACGCGGCGGGCGAGGCGGCCGGGTTCGGCGGCGGTGGAGTACACGGCTACCGCTCCCTTGAGGGCACCTTCCTCGGCGGCTGCATCTTCTCGGGCCGGGCTGCCGGACGCGCCGCCGCGAAGGCGGTGTCCTAGGCGTCCTCGGTCCGGCCGGGCGGGCGCCCGTGGTCCGGCCGGACCACAAGGCCCCGGCGGGAGGACCGTGTTCGCTGCCCGCGGCGGGGACCGAAAGGCCTTGACGTGCGGCGGCGGCCGGGGATTTGCTGTCGGTGACCATCGCGCACGCGTTCAACGCGCATTCACGCTCTGGCGAACTCTCCGTGCGGGCGATGCCGTAAGTGTGGTCTCACCGGAAACCACCGAAAGGGCCGACCCCGCATGCCGAGCCGGACCAGCGAACCCGAGACCAGCACGTACGAGGAACCGGAACGGGCACTGCGCACCGGCCGTCTCGGCACCCCGGGGCTGCTGCTCTCGGTCCTCGCGGCGAGCGCGCCCCTGATGGCCGTGGCCGGGACGATGCCCACCGCCTTCGACGCGACGGGCGTCGTCGGACAGCCGCTGCTCTTCCTGGTCCTCGGCGTCGTGCTCGGCCTGTTCGCCGTCGGGTACGCCGAGATGAGCCGCCATGTGCGCAACGCGGGCGCGCTCTACGCGTACATAGCCCGCGGCCTCGGCCCGACCGCGGGTGCCTGCGCCGCCCATGGGGCGCTCGCCGCCTACAGCGCGCTGCAGGTCGGCGTCTACGGCGTGTTCGGCTTCGAGGTGTCGTCCCTGCTCGACACCTACCGCGGCGTCACCATCGACTGGTGGGTGCCCGCGCTGCTCGCGGTCGCCCTGGTCGGCGGTCTCGGCCGGCTGAGGATCGGCCTCAACGCCAGGGTGCTCGGCGTGCTCCTGCTCATCGAGGTCGCCTTCGTCGTCGTCTTCGACCTCGCCGCCCTCGCGAAGCCGGCCACCGGCCGCCTCTCGCCGCACGCCTTCAACCCGCACGCCCTGGAGCACGGCAGCGCCGGCATCGCCCTGTGTTTCTGCGTCGCCGCGTTCATCGGCTTCGAACAGGCCCCGGCGTACGCCGAGGAGACCAGCCGTCCGCGGGTCGTCGTGCGGCGCGTGCTGTTCCTCGCCGTCGGCCTCGTGTCCGCCTTCCTCGCGCTCAGCTCCTGGGCGCTCACGCTCGCGGCGGGCCCGCAGGACATCGTGGACTCGGCCCAGAAGCAGGGCTCCGGGCTGCTGTTCGCGCTCGCCGGGAAGAACCTCGGCACCACCTTCGGCGACGTCCTGCACGTCGTGTTCGTGACCGGCGCGTTCGCCGCACTGCTCAGCCTGCACAACGTGGTCGCCCGGTACGTCTTCGCCATGGGCCGCGACGGCCTGCTGCCTGCCGGGTTCGGCCGGACCAGCCCCACCAGCGGGGCCCCGGCGGCCGGTTCGCTGTTCCAGACCGTGGTGTCGGTGGCCGTGGTGGCGGCCTTCGCGCTCACCGACCGCTGGCCGGCCGGCGACCCGACCGCCCCCGTCACGCACCTGTTCACCTGGACGGGCAGCGTCGGCGTGCTCGGGGTGGTCCTCCTGATGGCCGCCGCGTCCCTCGCCGTGATCGTCTTCTTCGTCCGCCGGGGAGAGGCCCGTGCCCAGCTGTGGCGGCTGCTCGCCGCGGGCGCCGCGGGCATCGCGCTGCTCGGCATCGCCGGGTACAGCGTCCGGCAGCTCCCCGTGCTGACCGGGGCGGGCCCGGACGACGCGCTCACCTGGGCGCTGCCCGGGATCGTCGTCCTCGCCCTGCTCGTGGGCCTCGGGTACGGGCTGGTGCTGCGGGCGCGCAGACCCGGGGCACACGCCGGGATCGGCCTGGGCGAGGAGGCCTGCCCGGTGCCCGGGGCGCTGCCGGGGCCGCGTGGACCCGGGGCACGGGAGTCCGGCCGCGGCACCCGCCTGTGAGCCGGCTGGGGAAATCCTGACGGAACGGTGACGTACGGCCGTGGCCCCTGGCAGGACCGGCCGCCGGGTGTTCGAATCGTCGGGTGACACCAGAACCAACGCCGTCGCCCGCGCGGGGCACACCCGTGGGGCGCCGGCTCGTGCTCGGCATGCTCGGACTCGGCGTGGCCGGGGTCGCCACGGCGCGCTATGTGCAGGGCGGCCTCGAATCGTTCCTCGGCGCGGCCGCCGACAAGGACCCCACCGGGCTCACCGGTCTGCTGCCCAACGGCGGCGGCTTCCGCTACTACTCGGTCACGTCGTCGGTGCCCGACCGGAGCGCCGCCGACTACCGGCTCACCGTCGACGGCCTGGTCACCAGGCCCGCCACCTACACCCTGGACGCGCTGCGCGCGCTGCCGCAGACCCGGCTGGTGCGTGACGTGCAGTGCGTGACCGGCTGGCGGGTGCCCGGCACCCCGTTCGCCGGGGTCCAGCTGTCCCGCCTCCTGGACGCGGCGGGGGTGCGGCCGGGGGCCGGCGCCGTCCGCTTCACCAGCTTCGACGGCGCCTACAGCGAGAGCCTCACCCTCGAACAGGCGCGCCGCGACGACGTGTTGATCGCGCTGAGCATGCAGGACAAGCCGGTCAGCCACGCGCACGGCGGGCCGGTCCGCCTGTACGTGGCGCCCATGTACTTCTACAAGTCGGCGAAATGGCTGTCCGGGATCACCGTGACACAAAAGGTCGAGCGGGGATTCTGGGAGGAGCGGGGCTATGACATCGACGCCTGGGTCGGCCGGTCCAACGGACGCGAGGACCACCCCACCTCCTGAACTCCCGCGCTCGGTACGGCGGTTCACGCCGGGGGAGCGGTGGGTGCACCGGACCACGGCCTGGCTGATGGGCGCCTGTGTGGTCACCGCGGCGGTCCTCTACGTCCCGCAGTTCGCCGAGGCGGTGGGTCGGCGCGAACTGGTGGTGCGGGTGCACGAGATCTGCGGGGCGCTGCTCCCGGTGCCGGTCCTGCTCGGCCTGGCCTCGCGCGCGTTCCGCGCCGACCTGGGCCGCCTCAACCGCTTCCACCCGTACGACCGCACCTGGCTGCGCACGGCCCTGCGCCGGGAGCGCGAGCCGCGGCCTTCGGGCAAGTTCAACGCCGGGCAGAAGGTGTACGCGGGCTGGATCGCCGGGGCCGCCCTGGTGATGCTGGGGACCGGGCTGCTGATGTGGTTCACGCACCTGGCGCCCATCGAGGTGCGGATCGGGTCCACGTTCGTGCACGACTGGCTGTCGCTGGCGGTCGGCATCGTGGTCGCCGGGCACGTGTGGATGGCGATCGGCGACCCGGTGGCACGCCGTGGCATGCGCACCGGGTCGGTCGACCGGCCGTGGGCCGAGCGCGAACACCCTTTGTGGGAGCCGGAGTTGGACGACGCCCCACGCGGCGACGAGTGACAGGAGCGCGACTCGACGACCGAGTGGAGGACCGGCTAGACGATCAGCGACAGCAGCAGGACGAAGCCGAGCGACACCACGGAGATGATCGTCTCCATCACCGACCAGGTCTTGATCGTCTGGCCGACGCTCATCCCGAAGTACTCCTTCACCAGCCAGAACCCGGCGTCGTTCACATGGCTGAAGAAGAGGGAGCCGGCGCCGACGGCGAGCACGAGCAGCGCCGCGTGCGCGGTCGACATGTCGGCCGCGAGGGGCGCGACCAGGCCCGCCGCGGAGATCGTCGCCACGGTCGCCGAGCCCGTCGCGAGCCGGATCGCCACCGCGATCAGCCAGGCGAGCAGCAGCGAGGGGATCGCCCAGTCCTTGGAGAAGTCCAGGATCATCTGGCCGACGCCCACGTCGATCAGCGTCTGCTTGAAGCCGCCTCCCGCACCCACGATCAGCAGGACGCCCGCGATCGGCGCGAGGGACTTCTCGACGGTCGTCGAGATGCGCTCCTTGGTGAACCCGGCGGCCCGGCCCAGGGTGAAGATCGCGACCAGGACCGCGGCGAGCAGGGCGATCAGCGGCGAGCCGATGACGTCGGTGACCCGCTGGAGGTGGTTCTTCGGGTCGTCGATCACGATGTCCACCAGCGCCTTGGCCAGCATCAGGACCACCGGGAGCAGCACCGTGACGATGGTCGCGCCGAAGCTGGGGCGCTTCTCCAGGTCCTCCGAGGGACGGGAGGGGACCATCTTGTCCGGGGCCGGGATGTCGACCCAGCGGGCCGCGTACTTCGAGAACACCGGGCCCGCGATGATCACCGTCGGGATGGCGACGACCACGCCGAGCGCGAGGGTCACCCCGAGGTTGGCGCCGATCGCGTCGATGGCGACGAGCGGCCCCGGGTGCGGCGGGATCAGGCCGTGCATCACGGACAGACCGGCCAGCGCCGGAATGCCGATCCGCATCAGCGAGTAGTTGCCGCGCTTGGCGACGAGCAGCACCACCGGGATCAGCAGCACGATGCCGACCTCGAAGAACAGCGGAAGACCGATGATCGAGGCGATGGCCACCATCGCCCAGGGCATCGCCCGCCCGCCGGACTTCCCGGCCTTGGCCAGGATGGTGTCGACGATCTGGTCGGCGCCGCCGGAGTCGGCGAGCAGCTTGCCGAGGATCGCGCCGAGCGCGATCAGCACACCCACGCCGGCGACGGTGCTGCCGAGGCCCGCGCTGAAGCTGGTGATGACCTTGTCGAGCGGGGCACCCGCGAAGGCGCCGAGCGCCAGCGAGCCGATGGTCAGCGACAGGAAGGCGTGCAGCTTGAACTTGGTGATGAGCAGGACGATGACGGCGATGCCCGCGAGTACGGCGATGCCCAGTTGGGCGTGGCCGGCCGAGGTGATCGGCTGCGTGGCGTCCGCTGCCAGGAACTCGACGCTGAGTCTGGTCACGGTGGGATTCCTTACTTGGTGAGCGTTCGCAGCGCGGCGGCGGCCCGCTCCGCGATGTCCTCGGGGGTGCCGGACACGTCGACGGCGGTGCCCGCCTCGTCGGGGCCCAGCGGCTGGAGGGTGGCGAACTGCGAGTCGAGCAGCGCGGCCGGCATGAAGTGGCCCTTGCGCTCGGCCATCCGGTGCTCGATGAGCGCGCGGTCGCCGGTCAGATGCAGGAAGACGACTCCGGGGGCGGCCGCGCGGAGCCGGTCGCGGTAACTCCGCTTGAGCGCGGAGCTGCTCACCACCCCGCCGTGCCCGGCCCGGCCGTGTGCCCAGGCGCCGATCGCGTCCAGCCAGGGCCATCGGTCGTCGTCGTCCAGGGGGATGCCCGCGGACATCTTGGCGACGTTGGCCGCGGGGTGGAAGTCGTCGCCCTCGGCGTAGGGGACGCCGAGCCGTTCTGCGACCAGCGGCCCGATGGTGGTCTTGCCGGTTCCGGCAACGCCCATCACGACGACGGTCAGGGGGGTGTTCATGGCGGGTGGTGCCTCGCTGTCCTCTTCGACATCGATGTCCTTCGCCGACACTCAAACCCATTAGGTACGACATATTCAAGAGGTCGTGATTTAAAAGTCATACTTTTGTGGCCTCGATGGTGGCCCGTAGGCTTGGGACATGACGACTCGGGCCCGGGGCCTCCATACGCATGTGCTCGAAAGCCTGGGTCTGGCGATCACCGCCGGCGCGTACCCGCCCGGCAGCGTCCTGCGCACCGACGAGCTCGCCCAGCGCTTCGACGTCTCGCGCACGGTGGTGCGCGAGGTGATCCGGGTCCTGGAGTCCATGTATCTGGTCGAGTCCCGGCGCCGGGTCGGCGTGACCGTCCAGCCGGCCGAGCAGTGGAACGTGTACGACCCGCAGGTCATCCGCTGGCGCCTGGCCGGCGCCGACCGCCCGCGCCAGCTCCGCTCGCTGACCGTGCTGCGCTCCGCCGTGGAGCCGGTCGCCGCCGGCCTCGCGGCCCTGCGGGCCACCCCGGCCCAATGCGCGGACCTCACCGAGCAGGCCCTCGGCATGGTCGCGACCTCGCGCGGGCGCCGGCTGGAGGCGTACCTCGTGCACGACGTGGCCTTCCACCGGATCGTGCTCGACGCGTCCGGCAACGAGATGTTCGCCCGGCTCGGCGACGTGGTGGCCGAGGTCCTCACCGGCCGCACCCATCACCAGGTGATGTTTCCCGACCCCGATCCGGCCGCCGTCACTTTGCACGTGCGGGTGGCCGAGGCGGTCCGTGCCCGCGACGCCGCCGAGGCCGAGCGGCTGACCCGGGAGATCGCGGTGGGCGCACTCCAGGAGCTGGACGTCCTCGCGCCATAGGTACCCTGAGCAACGAATTCCGAGCCCGGGATACCTTTCGGTTACCTCAGAAACACCTCAAATCTGCCTGTACGTGACATTGACCACTGCCAAACTGTGCCGCCAGGCGGAACTATGGGCCGCTGGTCCGTGCCATGGTGACGCTAGTCCCCGCCACGGTGACGACCTGCGTCACCGGCACGACCGGTCCCGCACGACCGCATGACCCCTCACAAAGGCGAACTACTCCATGAGTGACCGCATGCCTGCGGCCGAGACCCAGAGTGCCCCTGCGGGGGCGACGACGGGCACCCCCCACATCGACGCCGGTGACGCCGGTTACAGCAAGGACCTCAAGTCCCGCCACATCAACATGATCGCCATCGGCGGCGCGATAGGCACCGGGCTCTTCCTCGGTGCCGGCGGCCGGATGGCGGGCGCGGGCCCCTCCCTCGCGATCGCGTACGCGGTCTGCGGCGTCTTCGCCTTCTTCGTCGTACGGGCCCTCGGCGAGCTCGTGCTCTACCGCCCCTCCTCGGGCGCCTTCGTCAGTTACGCCCGTGAGTTCATGGGCGAGAAGGGCGCCTACACGGCGGGCTGGCTGTACTTCCTGAACTGGTCGACCACCGCCGTCGCCGACATCACCGCGGCCGCGACCTACGCCCACTTCTGGGCCATGTTCAGCAGCGTGCCGCAGTGGGTCTGCGCGCTCGTCGCGCTCGCGGTGGTCCTCACCGCCAACCTCATCTCGGTGAAGTACTTCGGCGAGATGGAGTTCTGGTTCGCGATCATCAAGGTGGTCGCGCTCGTCGCCTTCATGCTGGTCGGCATCTACCTCGTGGTGACCCAGCACGACGTGGACGGCTCCACGCCGGGCTTCGCCAACATCACCAGCCACGGCGGCATCTTCCCGATGGGCATGCTGCCCATGCTGCTCGTCATCCAGGGCGTCGTCTTCGCGTACGCCTCGGTCGAGCTGTGCGGCGTCGCCGCGGGCGAGACGGAGAACCCGCACAAGGTCCTGCCCAAGGCGATCAACTCGATCATGTGGCGGGTCGGCATCTTCTACGTCGGCTCCGTGGTGCTGCTCGCGCTGCTGCTGCCGTACACCGAGTATTCCGAGAACCAGAGCCCGTTCGTCACCGTCCTCGACAAGGTCGGCGTGCCGGGTGCGGCGGGCGTGATGAACCTGGTGGTGCTCACCGCGGCCCTCTCCAGCCTCAACTCCGGCCTGTACTCCACCGGCCGCATCCTGCGCTCGATGTCGCTGGCGGGCTCGGCGCCCAAGTTCGTCGGCGTCATGAACAAGGGCAAGGTGCCGTACGGCGGCGTCCTGTTCACCGCCTTCTTCGGCGTCCTCGGCGTCGCCCTGAACGGCTTCGTCCCGGACGACGCCTTCGAGATCGTGCTGAACTTCGCCTCCATCGGCATCCTCGGCACCTGGGCGATGATCATGATCTGTTCGCTGCTGTTCTGGCGCCGTGCGCAGGAGGGCAGCCTGGAGCGCCCCTCCTACCGGCTGCCCTGGGCGCCCTACACGCAGATCGTGACGCTGGTCTTCCTCGCGACCGTCGCGTTCCTGATGTGGTACGGCGGCGGTGTCGGCCGCACCACGGTCTACTGCCTCCCGATCATCGCGGCGCTGCTGGTCGGCGGCTGGTTCGTCGTCCGCAAGCGGGTCGGCGCGCTCGCCGCGGACAAGCCCCGGCCGTAGCCCCGCCAGTCCCGGCACACGCGCGAGGGCGGCACCCCGACCACGGGGCGCCGCCCTCGCGCGTACCCGTCCCGCGCCCGGCTTCCGTCGGGCTCACGCCCGTACGTGCCGCAGCCGGGCCTCGGCCGCTGCCAGCATCATCTCCAGGGCCGCCGGATAGGCGCTGCGGCCCATCTCCGCCACCAGGATCGGCGCGGTGGCGGCCACCTGCGGATGGGTGTCGGGGCCGAGCCGCGCGTACCGCTCCCGCCAGGTCCTCTCCTCCAGCGTCCGGGACTCCCGCGGCAGGGTGAGCACCGTGGCGTCCAGGGCCGCGAACGCCAGGGTCTGGTCCACGAACACGTGGTAGATCCGCACCGCCTCGGCATCCGGGAACCCGGCCCCGCGCAGGATGCCGAGGATCGTCTCCACCGAACGCATCTCGTGGACCCGGCCCGTCACCCGGGTACAGGTCAGCACCGCCGCCTGCGGGTGGGCCTGGTAGTCGGCGTGGATGCGCAGGCCGAGCGAGCGCAGGTCCGCCCGCCACTCACCGGTCGCCCGCCAGGACCGCAGGGTACGTCCGATCAGCTCGTCCGCCACCGCGAGCAGCAGGTCGTCGGTGTCGTGGAAGTACCGGTACAGCGCGCTCGGGTCCGCGCCGAGCGCCGTGCCGAGCCGGCGCACGGTCAGGGCCGCCGCCCCGTGCTCGCCGATCAGGCGCAGCGCGGTCTCGACGATCAGCTCCTCCGACAGCACCGTGCCCCGCTTGGTGGGCCGCCGCCTGCGTCGCTCCCCGTCCGCCACGACTCGCTCGCTCATGCGCCGCACCCTACGGACCGGTGCACCTTATGACAACGCCGTTGACGCACTGGCTCCACCCGGAGTTCGATGTGCCGCCATCGGGGCCGAAAAGCGCCCCTCGGCGAAGGAGCGACCGTGCGCACTCCATACGGCAGTGACCCACCCGTTCTGCGCAAGAGCCTCGGCGTCCTGGACGGCGTCGCCATCGCCGCCTCCTCCACGGCGGCCACCACCAGCATCGGCATCGGACTCGGCGTCACCGCGGGCGCGGTGGGACTGCACCTGCCGATCGTGATGCTGCTGGCGTTCATCCCGATCCTCGGCATCGCGAGCGCATACACCCGGCTCAACAAGGTCGAGCCCAACATGGGCAGCGGCTATGTGTGGGTGGGCCGCTCGCTCAGCCCCTGGCTGGGCTTCCTGACCGGCTGGATCGGCATCGTCTCCACCGTCGTCTTCCTCGCCTACACCACCGCCGTCACCGGCTCCGCCCTGATCCAACTGGCCGGCGAGACGGGCCTGCACACGCTCGGCGGCCTGCGCCTGGACCCCGACTCCACGGCCCAGTCCACCGCCATCGGCATCGTGATCCTGGTCGCCGTCACCTTCACCGCGGTCATCGGCACCCGCTCGGCCGCCGCCCTCCAGAAGTGGCTCCTGGTCTTCGAGTACGCGGTGCTGCTCGGCTTCTGCGGATACGGACTGGTCAAGGGCCCGCACCCCTTCAGCCTCGACTGGCTGAACCCGTTCACCATCCCCTCCGGCCAGGCGCTCGCCCAGGGGCTGCTGCTCTCGGTCTTCTGTTACTGGGGCTTCGAGTCGACCTTCAGCGTGAACGAGGAGATCAAGAAGCCCGAGGACGCCTCCAAGGCCGGGCTCGTCACCCTGTTCACCATGCTCGGCCTGTTCCTGCTGGGCTCGTTCGCCTTCCAACGGGTGCTCTCCGCCGACGAGTTGGTGGGTCATGGCGCACAAGGCCTCACCTTCTTCGGCGACCGGCTCGCCACTCAGCCGCTCGCCGCCCTGCCGCTGGTCGCGCTGACCTTCTCGGCGGTCGCCTCGCTCCAGTCCGGGGTCATCCCCACGGTCCGCGGCATGTTCGCGATGAGCCGCGACCGCACGCTCGGCCCGCTCTGGCTCAAGGTCAGCCCCCGCTACGGGACGCCGGCGGCCGGTACCGTCGCGATCGGCTGCGTCGCGGCGGGCATCGCCGTGCTCTCGCTGCTCATCCCCAAGATCGGCGACCTGATCCTCGCCTCCGTCAACGCCATCGGGATCGTGGTGTCCCTCTACTACGCGCTGACCGCCCTCGCCGCCGCGAGCCGCTTCCGGGGGGCGTTGCGGGAGAGCGTGGTCGAGGCGGTGCGTGCCGTGGTGATCCCGGTGCTGAGCGCGCTGTTCCTGCTCGGTCTCGGCGGCTATCTCGCCTGGACCTTCTACACCTCGGCCGACCACTTCGAAGTGAGCCCCGACAACGGGTGGTTCATGCTCGCGTGCCCCGCCGCGATGCTGCTCAGCGGCGTCGCGGCCGCCGCCTGGGCCAAGTGGGTAAGGAAATCACCGTACTTCGTCACCGGCCTCTCCGCCGCGGCGGCGGACCCGGCGCCGCTCGGCGCCGCACCCGAAGCCGTCTGAGCCACCGGCGTCCCCGGCACGCCACTCGGCGCCGCATCCGACGCCGTCCGAGCCACCGGTCCCGGCACACCGCCCGGGCCCGCCCCCGAAACCGTCCCCGTCACCCGCAGCACTCCCTCGCAGAACGGAATCCCCCATGCGCCACGACCCCGCCGACCTCGTCTTCACCGGCGGCCCGGTCCTCACTCTGGACGCCGCCCGCTCCCGCGCCACCACCGTGGCCGTCACCGGGGACCGCATCACCGCTGTCGGCCACGACGAGGTGCGCGAACTGATCGGCCCGAAGACCCAAGTCGTCGATCTTGCGGGCAAGTTGCTGGTCCCCGGCTTCCAGGACGCCCATGTCCACCCCGTCTCGGCCGGCATCGAACTGGCCGGCTGCGACCTCACGGGTCTGCGCACGGCGGCCGACACGCTCGACGCGGTACGCGCCTACGCCGATGCGCACCCCGAACAGGAGTGGATCACCGGGGGCGGATGGTCGATGGAGGCCTTCGAGGGCGGTAGCCCGACCCGCGACCTGCTTGACCGCGTCGTGCCCGACCGGCCCGTCTACCTTCCCAACCGGGATCACCACGGGGCCTGGGTCAACTCCCGAGCCCTCGCCGTCGCCGGCCACACCCGGCACACCCCCGACCCGGCCGACGGTCGCATCGAACGCGACGCCTCCGGTGAGCCGACCGGGCTGCTCCAGGAGGGGGCCATGGACCTGGTCGGCCGGATCACCCCCCGCTCGACCCCCGCCGACCGCCTGGCGGCCCTGCTGCGCGCCCAGGCCCACCTCCACTCGTACGGGATCACCGCCTGGCAGGACGCGATCGTCGGGAACTTCGGCTCCATGGACGACCCCGCCGACGCCTACGTGGCCGCGGCGCGCGACGGGTCGCTGACCGCGCGGGTCGTCGGCGCCCTGTGGTGGGATCGCGAGCGTGGCGCGGAGCAGATCCCCGAACTGGTCGAGCGGCGAAGGGAGGTGAGCCGCGGTCGGTTCCGCGCCGGCACGGTGAAGATCATGCAGGACGGGGTCGCGGAGACCGGCACCGCCGCCCTGCTCGGCCCGTACCTCGACGCCTGCGGCTGCGCCACCGCCAACACCGGAACCAGCTTCGTCGACCCGGCCGAACTGCGCGGCTACGTCACACAGTTGGACGCCCTCGGCTTCCAGGCCCACTTCCACGCGCTCGGCGACCGGGCGGTGCGCGAGGCCCTCGACGCGGTGCAGGCCGCCCGCGAGGCCAACGGGTGGACGGACACCCGGCCGCACCTGGCCCACCTCCAGATCGTCCACCCCGACGACATCGACCGCTTCCGCGCGCTCGGTGCCACCGCCAACATCCAGCCCCTGTGGGCCTCCCACGAACCTCAGATGGACGAGCTGACCATCCCCTTCCTCGGCGCCGAGCGGGCCGGTTGGCAGTACCCGTTCGCGGCGCTGCTCCGCTCCGGGGCGACGGTCGCGGCGGGCTCGGACTGGCCGGTCAGCAGCCCCGACCCGATGCAGGGCATCCACACCGCGGTGAACCGGGTCGCCCCCGGTGAGAAGGGCCCGGTGTTCCTGCCGGAGCAGCGCATCACCCTGACCGCGGCCTTCGCCGCGTACACCGCGGGAACGGCGTACGTGAACCACCTCGACGACACGGGCTCGATCCGGCCGGGCGCGCTCGCCGACCTCGCGGTGCTCGACCGCGACCCCTACGCGGGGCCGCCGGAGGAGATCGGTGCGACCCGGGTGCTCGCGACCTATGTCGGTGGCCGACGGGTGCACGCGGCCACCTCATAAGGTGTATTCCTGATACACCCGAATACACCCGACGGTACGAAGCAGGGAGTGGCGGCATGTCGCAGCAGGTCCAAGGGGTCATCGCACCGGGGAAGAACCAGCCCGTACGGGTGGAGACCATCGTGGTGCCCGACCCGGGCCCCGGCGAGGCGGTGGTGAAGATCCAGGCCTGCGGCGTCTGCCACACCGATCTGCACTACAAGCAGGGCGGCATCAACGACGACTTCCCCTTCCTGCTCGGCCACGAGGCGTCCGGCATCGTGGAGTCGGTCGGCGAGGGCGTCAGCGATGTCGCGCCCGGCGACTTCGTGATCCTCAACTGGCGTGCGGTGTGCGGCAGTTGCCGCGCCTGTCTGCGCGGCCGCCCGCAGTACTGCTTCAACACGCACAACGCGAAGCAGAAGATGACGCTGCTTGGGGGCACCTCCCTGGCCGGAGGCCTTGGGGGAGGAACCGAGCTGTCCCCGGCGCTCGGCATCGGGGCGTTCGCCGAGAAGACCCTGGTCGCTGCGGGCCAGTGCACCAAGGTCGACCCGGCGGTCTCCCCGGCGGTGGCGGGGCTGCTCGGCTGCGGGGTCATGGCCGGCATCGGCGCGGCCATCAACACCGGCAACGTCGGCCGGGGCGACTCCGTCGCCGTCATCGGCTGCGGCGGCGTCGGTGACGCGGCGGTCGTCGGCGCCCGGCTCGCGGGCGCGGCGAAGATCATCGCGGTGGACATCGACGACCGCAAGCTGGCCACGGCCAAGACGATGGGCGCCACGCACACCGTCAACTCCCGCAGCCAGGACGCCGTCGAGGCGATCCGCGAGCTGACCGGCGGCAACGGGGCGGACGTCGTCATCGAGGCGGTGGGCCACCCCGAGACGTACAAGCAGGCGTTCTACGCCCGTGACCTGGCGGGCACGGTCGTCCTGGTCGGCGTGCCGACCCCCGACATGACCCTCGAACTCCCGCTCCTGGACGTCTTCGGCCGGGGCGGCGCCCTGAAGTCCTCCTGGTACGGCGACTGCCTGCCCTCGCGGGACTTCCCGATGCTGGTCGACCTGCACCAGCAGGGGCGGATCGACCTCGGGGCGTTCGTCACCGAGACGATCGCGCTCGACGAGGTCGAGAAGGCCTTCGAGCGGATGCACGAGGGTGACGTGCTGCGTTCGGTGGTGGAGTTCTGATGACCGTTCGCGCACGCATTGACCATCTGGTCACGTCCGGCACGTTCGCTCTCGACGGGGGTGAGTGGGACGTCGACAACAACGTGTGGATCGTCGGGGACGACGAGGAGGCCGTCGTCGTCGACGCCGCGCACGACGCGGAGGCCATCCTGACGGCACTGGGCGGCCGCACCCTGCGGGCGATCCTGTGCACGCACGCCCACAACGACCACATCGACGCGGCGCCGGCCCTGGCGGAGGCCACCGGCGCGCCGATCCTGCTGCACCGCGACGACCTGCCGCTGTGGAAGCAGACGCATCCCGACCGGCTGCCGGACGGTGAACTGGGCGACGGGCAGCGGGTGGCGGTCGCGGGCGTGGAGTTCGAGGTGATCCACACCCCGGGGCATGCCCCGGGTGCGGTCTGCCTCCACGTGCCGGCCCTCGGCACGGTCTTCACCGGTGACACCCTGTTCGCCGGCGGGCCCGGCGCGACGGGGCGGTCCTTCTCCGACTTCCCGACGATCATCGACTCGATCAGGGAGCGGCTGCTGACGTTGCCGTCCGGTACGGCCGTCCGTACGGGGCACGGCGATGCGACCACGGTCGGAGCCGAGGCGCCCCACCTGGCCGAGTGGATCGCCCGGGGCCACTGACCCCCTGGGGGCCCGGCGCGCCAGCCCCCCTTGGGGGCCCGGGCCCCCTCCCGGCGGCGGGCCTGGACCTCCGCGCCCCCTTGTCTTTCGCCGCGGGCCGTCGACGGCTGCTCGCGCAGTTCCCCGCGCCCCTGTAGGTGGCGCGGCATGCTCATACCCGGCCCGTCCGGCAACTGCCCGCGCGCAGGCGGGGAGCCGGCCGGGCGGCGCCACGCAAGCCTGCACATCTGTCGGACCGTTGTGGGCCCCCAGTGCCCTCGGACACCCAATTCCCGTACGTGCAGCGCCTATTGGTCCGATGCCTGCGCGTCGGGCCAGGCTCCCAGGCGGAGCCGGCTCTCGAACCGGTGCGCCCGGCCGTCCACCGGATCGGTGAACTCAAGCACCCGGGCGAGCAGTTGGAGGGGATCCTCGAAGTGCCCCTCCTCGGCTTCCGGAAGCACCACCGGATACACCGGATCGTTGAGGATCGGCAGGCCGAGCCGGTTCATGTGGACCCGCAGCTGATGGGTGCGGCCGGTTGCGGGCAGCAGGCGGTAGCGACCGAGGGCGCCGCGCCGCTCGGCCAGCTCGATCCGGCTCTCCGCGTTGGGCTCGCCCGCCTCCTCGCGGGCGGCGACGACCCCGCGCTCCTTCACGATCCGGCTGCGCACCGTCACGGGCAGCGCGACCCCCGGGTCGTACGGCGCGATCGCCTCGTACTCCTTGCGCACCCGGCGCCCGCTGAACAGGCTCTGGTAGGCGCCCCGGTGCTCGGGCCGCACCACGAACAGGGCGAGGCCCGCGGTCAGACGGTCGAGGCGGTGGGCGGGCTGGAGCGCGGGCAGCGCCAGATCCCGACGCAGCCGGGCCACCGCGGTCTCGGTGATGTGCCGGCCGCGCGGGGTGGTCGCGAGGAAGTGCGGCTTGTCCGCGATCACGATCCGCTCGTCGCGGTACACGATCCCGATCCCGAACGGCACCGGCACCTCCGGGGCGAAGTCCCGGTGGAACCACACGAACGTCCCCGCCCGGTACGCCTCCCTCCCGCTCAGCGCCCCCTCCGCCCCGACGAACCTCCCGTCGCGCAGCATCGCGGCCACTCGATCCACGCCGATCGCCCCGCCGAACCGGCCCCGCAGATGATCACCCACCGTTGCCCAGGCCCCTTCGGGGTCGGCCGGCAGCCGCACACGCACCGGATCGATGCCATCGCGCTGCGCGAGCGGGGCGTCGGGGGTCCTGGATCTGCGTCTCACGGGACCAGAGAACCCCACCGACCCCGCCCGGGGCAAGAGAGTCCCAGGTCAGCGCCGTGTGCGTACGGGAGGGCGTGGGCGCCCGGACGCGCCGCGGCCTCTCCTGGCCTGCGGGTATCCGCGCGGGGAGGCATGCTGCCTGAGGGGGTTACGCAGGGGACAGCCGTATCTGTCGCCAATGAGCCGAGGGTCCAGGATGAGCGAAGAGTCGGTCATGGGCGGAAAGTGCCTGCTGCTCACCACGGGTGAACTGGTGCCCGGAGACGTCATCGCGACCGACCCGGACGGTCCCTGGCTCGTGGTGGTGCGCACCGCACCCGCGACCGAGACCAAGACCCGGCTGCACCTGAGGCCCCTGACCGGCGGCCCCGACGTCGAGCGCGTCATGCCCCGCTACGAACGCCAGGTCGTGCGCACCACACGCGTGGACCCGGCCGCTCTGCCCGACCCGGCGCAGTGGGCCGTCCCCCGGCGCCGCCGGGTCGTGGTGACCGGCCTCGGCGCGGTCAGCCCGCTGGGCGCGGACGTGCCCGAGCTGTGGCAGGGCCTGCTCGAAGGGCGTTGCGGCGTCTCCGTGATGGAGGGGCCCGGCTTCGACGGGCTTCCGGTACGGCTCGCCGCCCGGGCCGCCGTCGATCCGGCCGAGCTGCTG
This sequence comes from Streptomyces xanthochromogenes, assembly GCF_014650455.1. Lineage (GTDB taxonomy): Bacteria > Actinomycetota > Actinomycetes > Streptomycetales > Streptomycetaceae > Streptomyces > Streptomyces xanthochromogenes. The sequence goes on from NZ_BMUZ01000012.1 coordinate 159,395, forward strand.
CCGAGGCCCTTGGCGCGGCGGATGAACCGGTCCTCCCAGCTCGCTCTGGTCGCCGCCCGCGAGGCCTGGCGGGACGCCGGACTGGACCCCGGGGGGACCGTGGCCGGCGGGCTGCGTCCGACCCGTACCGGAGTGTCGATGGGCACGATCATCGGGGGCGCCCCCGTCATGGTCGAGAGCCGGCTCGCGCTCATCGCGCGGGGACCGAGGGCGGTCTCGCCGCACACCACGCCCATGACCGTGCCGTCGGCCTCCGCCGCCCAGGTGTCCAAGGACCTCGACATCCGTGGCGAGGCACGCACGTTCGTGTCCGCCTGCGCCTCCGGTACGGAGGCGATCGGGCAGGCCGTCGACGCCATCCGCAGCGGACGGCTCGACCTCGTGGTCGCGGGCGGCACCGAGGCCGTGATCACCCCGGAGATCCTCGCCGCGTTCGCCGCGATGCGGGCCGTGTCGCGGCGCAACGACCAGCCCGAGCACGCGTCGCGGCCGTTCGACGACGCCCGCGACGGGTTCGTCCTGGGCGAGGGCGCAGGCGTCCTGGTCCTGGAGGACGAGGAGCACGCCCGGGCCCGCGGCGCCCGCATCTACTGCGAGGCGGCCGGCTGGGGCCTGTCCGCCGACGCCTTCCACATGGCGGCCCCCGAACCCCACGGGCGCGGCATCGAGGCCGCGCTGCGCTCCGCCCTCGCGGACGCCGGGGCCACGCCCGACGACGTGGCCCATGTGAACGCGCACGCCACGGCGACCGTCGAGGGCGACCGCACGGAGGCCCTCGCGCTCGGCCGCCTCTTCGGCAGCCAGATCCGGGACATCCCCGTCACGGCCAACAAGGGCGCCCTCGGCCACCTCCAGGGCGGAGCGGGCGGCGTGGAGGCCATCGCCTCGGTCCTCACCCTGCGGGACGGCCTGATCCCCCCGACCGTGGGCTGCGACCACCCGGAGGAGGGCCTCGGCCTGGACATCGTCCGCGACACCCCCCGCCCCCTGCCGCCGTGCGGCGACCTGGTCCTGAGCGATTCCTTCGGCTTCGGCGGACACAACGCGGTCCTGGCCCTCCGCCGGCTCTGAGCGGAGGCGGGCGGGGGCCGCCCGATCGGACCCACCGGCGAAGGTCCCCGGAAACGCAAAAGAACCCCACCGAAGTGGGGTTCCTGCTGGTGTCCGAGGGGGGACTTGAACCCCCACGCCCGATAAAGGGCACTAGCACCTCAAGCTAGCGCGTCTGCCATTCCGCCACCCGGACAAGGTGTCTGTCTCGCGGGCCGTGCCCGTTCCGACGTGGAAAACAATAGCAAACATCCGGGGGTGCTCGATCACCCCCCTGGCCTGCGTGAACTCCGGATGTCGGCGGGAAGCCGCCCTTGGGTGCCGAGGGGGGCGGGGGGGAGGATGGGGGAGGACCAAGCGGAGCGACAGCGGGAGGAAGCAGCGTGAGCGAGTCGAGCACGATCCGGACCGGCGGCGTGACCGGTGAGGACGAGGTCGTCGATCTCTGTCGCGATCTGATCCGGATCGACACCAGCAACTACGGAGACCACTCCGGCCCCGGTGAGCGTGCGGCCGCGGAGTACGTCGCGGAGAAGCTCGCGGAGGTCGGCCTGGAGCCGAAGATCTTCGAGTCCCACAAGGGCCGCGCCTCCACCGTGGCCCGGATCGCGGGCGAGGACCCGTCCCGGCCCGCCCTGCTCATCCACGGCCACACCGATGTCGTACCGGCCAACGCCGACGACTGGACCCACGACCCCTTCGCCGGCGAGATCGCCGACGGCTGCGTGTGGGGCCGCGGCGCGGTCGACATGAAGGACATGGACGCGATGACCCTCGCGGTCGTGCGCGACCGGCTGCGCAGCGGCCGCAAGCCCCCGCGCGACATCGTCCTCGCCTTCCTCGCGGACGAGGAGGCCGGCGGCACCTACGGGGCGCGCTTCCTCGTCGACAAGCACCCCGAGCTCTTCGAGGGCGTCACCGAGGCGATCAGCGAGGTCGGCGGGTTCTCCTTCACCGTCAACGAGAAGCTGCGGCTCTACCTCGTCGAGACGGCCCAGAAGGGCATGCACTGGATGAAGCTGACCGTGGACGGCACCGCCGGACACGGTTCGATGATCCACAAGGACAACGCCATCACCGAGCTGTCCGAGGCGGTGGGGCGTCTTGGCCGGCACAAGTTCCCGGTGCGGGTGACCAAGACGCTGCGGCACTTCCTCGACGAGCTCGGGGACGCGCTGGGCACCGAGCTCGACCCCGAGAACATGGACGAGACCCTCGCCAAGCTCGGCGGCATCGCCAAGCTCATCGGTGCCTCCCTCCAGAACACCGCCAACCCGACGCAGCTGGGTGCCGGTTACAAGGTCAACGTCATCCCGGGCCAGGCGACCGCCCATGTCGACGGGCGGTTCCTGCCGGGGTACGAGGAGGAGTTCCTCGCCGACCTGGACCGCATCCTGGGCCCGCGCGTGAAGCGCGAGGACGTGCACGCGGACAAGGCCCTGGAGACCACGTTCGACGGTGCCCTGGTGGACGCCATGCAGACCGCGCTGCAGGCCGAGGACCCGATCGCCCGTGCCGTGCCGTACATGCTCTCGGCCGGAACCGATGCCAAGTCCTTCGACGACCTGGGCATCCGCGGCTTCGGCTTCGCGCCGCTGAAGCTGCCGCCGGAGCTGGACTTCGCCGGGATGTTCCACGGCGTCGACGAGCGGGTCCCGGTCGACGGCCTGAAGTTCGGCGTACGGGTCCTGGACCGGTTCATCGACGCCTCCTGAGGGGCGGGTCGCGAGGTCGGGCAGGGCCGCGGACACCGGGCACCACGCACCGGGGTGGCGCTCCGCTAATCGTTTGAACGTACGTATCAGACTGAAAAGAGTGAATGCACTCATATGCTCGTAGCCCCATAACTTCCCCCTCGTTACAGGGTGTGCGGTCCGCGGCTGGGACCGCACATATGCCAACAAGGAGGAAGTAATGATCAAGAAGGTCGTCGCTGCTGCGGCTGTTACTGGTGGTCTGGTTCTCGCGGGTGCGGGTCTGGCTGTCGCGGACGCCGGTGCCCAGGGTGCCGCCGTGCACTCCCCGGGTGTCGCTTCCGGCAATGTCATCCAGGTCCCCGTGCACATCCCCGTGAACCTGTGCGGCAACACGGTCTCCGTGATCGGGCTGCTGAACCCCGCCTTCGGCAACACCTGCGTCAACAAGTGACGTTGTGCCTCAACCCGTGAGGGTCTGAGCCGGGCGGCCCCGGAGTGCGCGCCATGCACTCCGGGGCCGCCCGGCATTTCAGCCCGGGCGCAACGGCGCAGCCGGGCTTTCCGGAAGGCAGAAGGCAGGGAACGAATCTATGCGACAGGTCACCCGCAAGGGACTGATCACCATGGCGGCCGCGAGCGGGGTCATCGCCATGGGCAGCGGCGCGGCGCACGCCGACTCGGCGGCCCAGGGCAGCGCCGCGAACTCACCGGGCGTGCTGTCCGGCAACGCCGTCCAGCTCCCGGTGCACGCGCCGGTCAACGTCTGCGGCAACACCGTGAACGTGGTCGGCCTGCTCAGCCCGGCGTTCGCCAACGGCTGTGCCAACAAGGGGCACCAGGGCGGCGGTGCGGTCGCCCACGGGAAGGCCGTCGACTCGCCCGGCGTGGGCTCCGGCAACCACGTCCAGGCCCCCATCGACGCGCCCGTGAACCTCTGCGGCAACAGCGTGAGCGTGATCGGCGTCGGCAACCCCGCGTTCGGCAACGACTGTGCCAACGACGCGGGCCACCCCGGCACCCCCCAGCACCCGGGCAAGCCCCAGCACCCGGGCCACCCCGGCCTGCCTCACCACCCGGGCAAGCCGCAGCACCCCGGACACCCGGGTCACCCGGGCGGCCACCAGCAGCCGTGCCCGCCCCAGCACCCGGGGCAGCCGGGCCACCCCGGGCACCCGGGACAGCCGCAGCACCCGGGACAGCCCGGTCAGCCGGGTCACCCCGGTGTCCCGCAGCACCCGGTCGGCCCGATCGCGCACCAGCCGGCCAAGCCCGCGGGGCCCGTCGCGCCCGTCCGGGCCGGCGTCCCGGTCACGCACGCCGTGACCGCCTCCCAGGCCCAGGCGCAGGCCCTGGCCGCGGCCCCGCAGCTCGCGCACACCGGCTCGGAGGGCCTGGGCTTCGCCGTTCCGGCCGCCGCGGGTCTGCTGCTCGGCGGAGCGGTGCTCTACCGCCGCGGCCGCGCGGCGCAGTAGCCGCAGGGGTACCGGCGGGCCGACCCCGTAGGGCTGTCATGACGGAGCGGGCCCCGCACGCGCGGGGCCCGCTCCGTCATGCATCCACGTTCACCACGTGGCTCGCACCTGGCGGATGATCCGCCTGCGCAGCCGCACTCGGCGACTGCCGTCCCGGTGCAGACTCAGTCGGTCCAACTCCCAGTGTCCGTACTCGGCATGGTCGGTCAGCAGACGCGTCGCCTCCTTGCGGGACACCCCGCGGGGGACGTACACGTCGACAAATTCGTATTCCACCATCGCATCTATTGTGCGGGCAGAGGCCCGGTACGGATAGCGTCTGCACTATGTCTGATGCTGCGCAGCCCACCGCTGCCGAGGTACGTGCCGCCGCCGAGGCGGTCAAAGCCGCGCTGGACCGTCACCTCGATGCGGTGGAACGCCGCACGGGGGACGACGATCCCGATGTGTACGAGGCCTTCAACGCGCTCGCGGCGGCCGCCGAGGCGTACGACGAGCGGCTCTACGACCGCTACGACGAGGTGACCCCTTTCGAGATCCCCGGCGCCGACGACTCGCTGCCGCCCTACGCGGGCCCCGAGGAGCCCAACGCCCTGAGCGTCCTCATCCGCCGCGACTACGCGGTGGCCGAGCCCCAGCGCCTGCTCGCCCAGGCCCGGCGGATCACCGATCTCGACCCCGAGTCGGAGGAGGGCGAGCGCACGGTCCCGGTCGTCGGCAGCAGTGTGCACGCCGCGCTCGGGGTGCTCTTCGGCGAGTACGAACCCGATGAAATCGCCTCCCGGCACAAGGAGTTCGGCCTGGAGGAGGGCGACTCCACGCTGTGGGTGTCGGCCGCCGAGGAACTTCCCGAACCGGGCGAGTGGCTGAGCACCCCGTTCGACCACGCCGACCCGCAGCACGTGGTGTGCCGCTTCGATGTGAGCGCGGTCTTCGACGAGGAGGAGCTGGAGGACGACCTCGACGAGGAGGACGGCCCCCGCACCACCCCCTGACCCGGCCGGACACGGCAGAGGCCGCGCACCCCGAAATCCGGGGGTGCGCGGCCTCCGCCGTGTGCGCCCTACTGCTCCGCGGGCTTCATCAAGCCGTGCAGCAAGGGCGTGAGGCGGGTCGTGCGCTGCGCCGGAAGGACCTCCGCCACGGCTCGGGGCAGCGCCTGGTCGACGCCGTGGACGACGGACAGGTGCCGCTCGGCGCGGCCGAACGCGGTATACACCCAGGGCCGGTTGAGCCCCTGGGCCGCGTCTCCCGGCAGCACCGCGACCACCGCGGGCCAGCGCATCCCGACCGCCTGGTGCGCGGTGAGCGCCCAGCCGTGCCGCAGGGCCGACTCGACCCGTTCCTTCGGCACGAGCACCGGGGTGCCCGCGCAGTCGAGCCGCAGGCCCTCCGCGTCGGCCTCCACGACGGTGCCCACGACGGTGCGCCCCAGGTCCTGGGCGTACGCCGCCCGGTCGCCGGGGTCGAAGCCGCCGAAGCGGCCGGGGCCTGGGTTCAGGCGCTGCTTCAGGGCCGCGTTCAGGGCACGGGTGCCGGCGGAGCCGCCGTGGCCCACCGTGATGGCCTGGGCCTGCTCCACCGGGATGCCGAACGCCCGGGGGATCGAGTCGGCCAGGAGCTGCACACAGCGGTGCACGGCCTCGCCCGCGTCCCGCACCGGGACGATCACGACTTCCTTGCCGGGCGCCTCCACCTGGTTCAGCTCGCCGATGCCGATGCCCGAGACGAGCTCGCCGACCGGCCCGGCGTCGGGCAGCCGGGATGCCACGACGGGGCAGACGCGGGCGGACAGCACGTCCTGGAAGACCTGGCCCGCGCCGGCCGGGCCGAGCACCCCGGGGTCGCCGCTCAGCACCAGACGGCAGCCGTCGGCCAGCGACTCGACCAGGACGGCCGCGGTCTCCACGTCGAGCTGCGCCGCGTCCTGCACCACCAGGACGTCGAGGGCCAGCGCGCCGTCCGCGTCCCGGCCGGGGCCCTCGCCGGACAGCAGCCCGGCGAGCGTGAACGCGGCCAGCGGGCCGGTCAGTTCGGCCAGGCGACGCTGTCCGTCCATGGTGTGCGCAGCGCCCGCGGCCCGCAGCCCGGCCGCGGCGGCCGCGGTCACGACCGCCGCCGACTCGGCGCGCGCTGCCTCGCCGCCGGTGTGCGCCACCAGGCCGCTGCCCGCGACCGCGCGGATGAGCTCGCCGTCCTCCGGCCACACCGAACCGTCGTTCCCCACCGGTGAGTTGAGCAGCCGGGCCAGGCCGTCGGCCAGGCTCTCCTCGGCCAGCGCGTACCGGTCGAGCCCGAGCAGTACCTCCACCGGCTCGACGGGCTCCGCCGTCTCCTCGGCCGCTTCGGTGTCCGCGGCGTCCTCGGCCGGCTCCGGCTCCTCGGCCAGGCCGTCCTGGAAGACCAGCACCACGCCCTCGGCGATGGCCTGTTGGACCGCCTCGTCCGGGTCGGGCACGGACCGTCCGGCGAGGGCCCCCCGCACATCGTCGGCGGTGAGCGCCGTGTGCCCCCGCAGCGCCGCCTGTTCGAGGATCCAGCCGACCAGGGCGGCCGCCCTGCGCTCGTCGTCCGGGCGGCACTCGGCGCCGAGCAGCGCCCGCGCGAAACCGTCGGCCTGCTCGGGGCGCACCCCGGACACGGACAGAAGCTGCCAGGGGTCGGCGCCGAGCCGCTCGGCCGCCTGCTCGCCGAGGGCGCCGGTGACCTGCGCGGCCAGTGTCTCGGGGGCGCCGCCCCTGCTCAGCACGGACCGTACGGAGGCGAGGGCCTCGGCCGAAGTGGCGGGCGCCTGCGCGGATTCGGGGGCGCGGGGCCGTACCGGAGCCGCCTCCTGGGCGGGGCCGGGGGCGGGCCCCCGCGGGGCGGGCGGCGGGCCCGCGAAGAACGTGGCGCCGGACTTCTCGCCGCTCTCCACGGCCCGTACCGCCGCGAGGAGATCGGCCGCCGTTCCGCTCAGCTTGGTGCCGGCCGGGATCGGCGCCTCCTTCTCGGCCTTGCGCTGCTCGATCCTGGCCCGCAGCTCCCGCTGCGCCGCGAGCTCGGCCGCGGCCTCGGAGACCTGGGCCGCCTCGGCGGCGTCGGCGTCGGCGGCGGGCTCCGCGGCGCCCTCCGGCCCGCCGGTCTCATCGGCGCCGGCTTCGGCTTCGGCGCCGCCGGCCTCATCGGCCCGCTCGACGCCCTCGGCCGCATCGACGCCCTCGGCCGCATCGGCGGGCTCGGCCGCATCGGCGGGCTCGGCCGCATCGGCGGGATCGGCCGCCGAGGCACGTTCGGCTTCCTCGGCCGCGAGCTCGTCGGCGGGCTCGGCCTCCTCGGCCCCGGTTCGCGCCTCGCCCTCGGCGCCGGGCCCGGCACCCTCGGCGGCCCCGGGCTCCTCGGCGGGCGCCTGAGCGGTCTCGGACGCCACCTCCGCCTCGGCGGATTCGTCGGCCGTGGATCCAGGGGCCGAGCCCTGGGGAAGCGCAGTCACAGCGTGCTCCAGTCCTGATCGGGATAGCGGTGCACGGGCGCCGACACGTCGTCGAGCGCCTGGCAGATCTCGTCAGGAAGACTAAGGGCCTCCACTGACAATGCCGCCGCGAGCTGCTGCGCGTTGCGCGCGCCGACGATCGGCGCCACCACTCCCGGCCGGTCCCTCACCCATGCCAGCGCCACCTGAAGGGGTGTCGCGGCGAGGCCGTCCGCCGCTATGGAGACCGCCTCGACGATCCGGCTCGCCGCATCGTCGAGATAGGGCGCGACGAACGCCGAGAAGCCGTCGGACGCACCCCGCGAGTCCGCGGGTGTCCCGTGCCGGTACTTGCCGGTCAGCACGCCCCGCCCCAGCGGTGAGGACGGAAGGAGCCCGAGGCCCAGGTCCAGGGCGGCGGGCAGCACTTCGCGCTCCACCCCGCGCTGGAGCAGCGAGTACTCCATCTGGGTGCTGGCGAGGCGGGTGCGGACACCGGGCGCGGCGAGCTGCCAGGTCGCGGCCTTGGCGAGCTGCCAGCCGCTGAAGTTGGAGATGCCCGCGTAGCGCGCCCGCCCGCTGCTGACCGCGATGTCGAGGGCCTGGAGCGTCTCCTCCAACGGCGTGCCGCAGTCGAAGGCGTGCACCTGCCACAGGTCCACGTAGTCGGTGCGAAGCCGTTCGAGCGAGGCGTCCAGGGCGTTCAGGAGGTGGCCGCGCGAGCCGTCGAAGCGGCGGTCGGGATCGGGCACGCTGCCCGCCTTGGTCGCGACGACCAGGTCCCTGCGCGGCACCAGCCGCTCCATCAGCTGGCCGAGCAGATACTCCGAGTCCCCGCCGCCGTAGACGTCCGCCGTGTCGATCAGGGTGCCGCCCGCGTCCCAGAACGCCTTCAGGAGATCGGCGGCGTCCTGCTCGCCGACGTCCCGGCCCCATGTCAGGGTGCCGAGCCCGATCCGGGATACGCGCAGGCCCGTGCGGCCGAGATGCCTCTGCTCCATGGCGCGAGATTACTGGCCAGGGGCCTGCGGGGAGAGAGCCTGTGGACAACTCGACCCTGCCGCATCACCGCCGTGCGCGCTAGAGTCCCCGGCACAGAGACGTTACTCATGAGTAAGACGCGGGAGTGGGCGCGTGCGTACGCGTCCCGACGAGTAAGGGGATCGGCCATGCGGCTCGGCATCAACCTCGGCTACTGGGGCGCGGGAATGGACGGCGACAACCTCGCCGTCGCCAAGGAGGCGGACAAGCTCGGTTACGACGTCTGCTGGGCGGCCGAGGCCTACGGTTCGGACGCGCCGACGGTGCTCACCTGGGTCGCCGCGCACACCGAGCGCATCGACGTCGGCTCGGCGATCCTGCAGATCCCGGCCCGCCAGCCCGCCATGACCGCGATGACGGCCGCCACCCTCGACTCGCTGTCCGGCGGCCGTTTCCGCCTCGGCCTCGGTGTCTCGGGGCCGCAGGTCTCCGAGGGCTGGTACGGCGTCAAGTTCGACAAGCCGCTGGCCCGCACCCGGGAGTACGTCGAGATCGTCCGCAAGGCGATGACCCGCGAGCGGCTCTCCTACGAGGGCGAGCACTGGACGCTGCCGCTGCCCGGCGGCCCCGGCAAGCCCATCAAGCTGACCGTGCACCCCCAGCGCGAGCACATCCCGCTCTACATCGCCGCGATCGGCCCGAAGAACCTGGAGCAGACCGGTGAGATCGCCGACGGGGCTCTGCTGATCTTCCCGGCCGCCGAGCACATCGAGGCCACCGCGATCTCCCATCTCCGTGCGGGCCGCGAGAAGGCCGGCCTCACCATGGACGGCTTCGACGTCTGTCCCACCCTGCCGATCGCGCTCGGCGCCGACGCGGACGTCTCCGCCCTGGCCGACATGTTCCGCCCGTACACCGCGCTGTACGTCGGCGGCATGGGCAGCCGCAAGCAGAACTTCTACAACCAGCTCGCGCAGCGCATGGGTTACGAGAAGGAGGCCGCCGAGATCCAGGACAAGTACCTGGCCGGCGACAAGGCGGGCGCCGGTGCCGCGGTGCCGCAGCAGCTCATCGACTCGACGACGCTGCTCGGCTCGGTGGAACGGATCGCCGACCGGATGCAGGCGTACGCCGCCGCCGGTGTCACCACGCTGACCCTGGCCCCGGCCGGCTTCACCCTGGACGAGCGGCTCGCCTCGCTGCGCGCGGGCACCGAGGCGCTGGAGCGTGCGGGCGTGGCATAGGCCCGGAAGGGGCCGAAGAGGTTCTGCGGCCGTGGTGGGGGCTCGGGGGTCTTCCCCGCCACGGCCGTCATGACGCACAACGCCCGCCCCCGCCGCCCGGTTACGGCGCCGGGGGCACCGCACATTCCTTCGTTCGGCCCAGTGGGGCCCGATCCCTGTTGCCGGGGTCGATGTGCCGCATTTGACTCGGTTCGGCAGAGTCCTGTGCGCACCCGGAGGTACGGCGATGCTCTCGGCCAAGAGCCTGTTCCAGGAGATCCTCGACAACGACGAGTCGTACCGGCTCTTCTGCTCCATCGCGGCCAGTGGCGAGGCCCAGGGCGGCTGGGAGAACGGCCGGATCGCGGCGCTGCTGCCGGACGAGTGCCGCGCCCTCGGCCCGAAGGTGGCCCGGCACGGCGCGGACGAGGACAAGCACGGGCGAATCTTCCGCGCGCTCCTGAAGAAGCGCGGCCTGCGACCGGTCGACGTGCCGCACGACACCGACTACACGATGCTGCTCGAACGGCAGGGCATCGGCCTCGGCCACGCCCAGCTGCGGGGCGAGGAGCCGCTCACCCAGCGGGACGTGGTGGTCTACCTCGCGCACAGCCGCGTGACCGAGCAGCGCGCCTGTGAGCAGATGCGGCTGTTGCGCCGTCACTTCGGCAGCCACCCCGACCTCGGACGGGCGGTGCGGATGATCTCCGCCGACGAGGACAACCACCTCGCCTACTGCCACGAGGAGTTGCTGCGGCTGGCCCGCGCCGGACACGGACCCGCCATCCAGCGGGTGCTGCGCCGGAGCGCGCTGGCCGAGATCCGCGTCTACCGCGACGTCAGCCTCGCCGTGATGGCCCACATGGGACGCATCCTCGGCTGGCCGAGCTCCAAGGCCGCCGTCCTCGTCGCGGGCATCCACGCGGTGTACGCCTACGAACGGCTCGCGGGCTGGCGGCGGATGGTCACCCTCGCCATGCCCGAGCGGCGCGACGCGCTCGGCGGCCCCGCCGTGGCCGCGCCCGGCTTCGCCTAGCTACAGCCAGCCGCGCCGCTTGAACAGGCGGTACAGGCCGAACTCCAGGAGCACCATCAGGACGATCAGCGCCGGGTAGCTCCACGCCCAGTGGAGTTCCGGCATGTGGTCGAAGTTCATGCCGTAGACGCCGGCCAGCATGGTGGGGACCGCCGCCATGGCCGCCCATGCCGAGATCTTCCGCATGTCGTCGTTCTGGCGGACGCTGACCTGCGCCAGATGGGCCGAGAGGATGTCCGAGAGAAGCCGGTCCAGACCCTCCACGGCCTCGTTGGTCCGCATCAGGTGGTCGTCCACGTCCCGGAAGAACGGCTGTGACTTGGCGTTCACGAACGGCACGCCCGCGCTCGCCAGGCGCTGCACGGGCTGCGCCAGCGGGCCGGTGGCCCGGCGGAACTCCAGGAGCTGCCGCTTGAAGGTGTAGATCCGCGACGCGGTGTCCTTGGTGTCGCGGCCGCCCGTGGCCGGCGAGAAGATCTGCGCCTCCAGCTCCTCCAGGTCCGTCTGGAGCTCGGCGGCCACGTCCGTGTAGTGGTCGACGACCGCGTCGCTCACCGCGTACAGGACCGTCGTGGGCCCGTGCGCGAGCAGTTCGGGCTCCGCCTCCAGGCGCTGCCGTACCGCCTTGAGCGGCGCGCCCTCGCCGTGCCGGACGGTCACCACGAAGCAGTCGCCGACGAAGAGCATCAGCTCGCCGCTGGACACGGTGTCGCTGTCCGGCTCGTACACGACGGGCTTGAGGACCATGAACAGCGAGTCGTCGTAGACCTCCAGCTTGGGGCGCTGATGCGCCTTCAGGGCGTCCTCCACGGCCAGTGCGTGCAGCCCGAACTCGGTGCTGACCAGGTCGAACTCCTCCTCCGTCGGCTCGTGGAGGCCCACCCAGAGGAAGCTGTCGCCTTCGGCGCGCGCCCGGGCGAGGGCATCGGAGAAATCCCGGGGCCCCTCGGTGCGGCGGCCCTCGTGGTAGATGGCGCAGTCGACGATCATCGCGTGCATTCTCCCGTGAACGGGAGCCGCCCGCACCCGAGGGCCACCGGCCGCTTAGGCTGGCGCCCATGGCCACGTTGATCCTCGTACGCCACGGACGTTCCACCGCCAACACGGCGGGGGTGCTGGCCGGCTGGACGCCGGGTGTCGCCCTCGACGAGCGCGGCAACGCCCAGGCCGCCGCCCTGCCCGCCCGGCTCGCCGGGGTGCCGCTCGCCGCCGTCGTCACCAGCCCGCTCCAGCGCTGCCGGGAGACCGTGCAGCCGCTCCTGGACGCCCGCCCCGGTCTCCCGCTGCATCCCGAGGACCTGATCGGCGAGTGCCACTACGGCGACTGGTCGGGCCGCAAGCTCGCGGAGCTGTCCACCGAGCCGCTGATGGAGGTCGTGCAGCAGCACCCCTCCAACGCGGCGTTCCCCGGCGGCGAGTCGATGCGTGCGATGCAGGCCCGGGCCGTGGGGGCGGTACGGGACTGGAACGAGCGGATCGAGACCGAGCACGGCCCCGATGCGGTCTACGCCATGTGCTCGCACGGCGACATCATCAAGTCCGTCGTGGCGGACGCCCTCGGCATGCATCTGGACCTCTTTCAGCGCATCTCGGTGGAACCGTGTTCCCTGACCGTGATCCGCTACACCCGGCTGCGGCCCTACCTCGTACGCCTCGGGGACACCGGGGATCTCGCCTCGCTGATGCCGCGCGAGCAGCCCGCGGAGGAACAGGCCGAGGTCGGTGGCGGTGCGGGAGCACCGTGATCGCCGGGCACAGTAGGGTGGACGCGCCGAAAACCGCCGCTCCAACTCCGAACTAGGGAGACCAGAACGTGTCCCGTCAGGTGTTCTTCTACGACCCGCCGGACCGTTTCGTGGCCGGCACGGTCGGGCTCCCCGGGCGCCGGACGTTCTTCCTCCAGGCGTCCTCGGGCACCCGCACCACCAGCGTCGCCCTGGAGAAGACCCAGGTGGCGGCGCTCGCCGAGCGGATCGACGAGCTGCTGGACGAGGTCGTGCGCCGGACCGGAGGAAACGCTCCTGTACCTGCCGTGGCCCCGCCGGACGTGACCGACACCGCGCCCCTCGACTCGCCGGTCGAGGAGGAGTTCCGGGTCGGCACCATGGCGCTGGCCTGGGACGGCGACGAACAGCGCATGATCATCGAGGCGCAGGCCCTGGTCGAGCTGGACGCCGACACCGAGGACGACCTCGCCGAGGCCGAGGAGCGGATGCTCCAGGACGAGGAGAACGGCCCGCCGATGCTGCGGGTGCGCCTGACCGGCGCCCAGGCCCGGGCCTTCGCCAAGCGGGCGCTCGACGTCGTGAACGCGGGGCGGCCGCCCTGCCCGCTGTGCAGCCTGCCGCTCGACCCGGAAGGACACGTATGCCCGCGCCAGAACGGGTACCGCCGCGGAGCCTGACCTCGGTGGAGCTCCTCACCCGGGGTGAGCTCACGGTCCTCGGACAGATCCGCGAGGCGTCCAACGCGGTGCTCTACTGCTCCGTCGCGTACGGGGACGAGAGCGCGGAGTGCGTCTACAAGCCCGTCGCGGGGGAGCGGCCGCTGTGGGACTTCCCCGACGGCACGCTCGCCCAGCGCGAGATCGCGGCGTACGAGGTGTCCCGGGCGACCGGCTGGGACCTCGTGCCGCCCACGGTGCTGCGGGACGGCCCGTACGGCGAGGGCATGGTCCAGCTGTGGATCGAGCCGGTGGAGGGCGACTCGGGGCTGCTCGCGCTCGTCGAGGACGAGGAGCCGGCCGAGGGCTGGAAGGCGGTCGCGCTCGCCGAGGTGGGCGAGGGGCGTACCGCGCTGCTCGTGCACGCCGACGACGCCCGGCTGCGGCGGCTCGCCGTGCTCGACGCGGTCATCAACAACGGCGACCGCAAGGGCGGGCATCTGCTGCCCGCGCCCGACGGACGGCTGTACGGGATCGACCACGGGGTCACGTTCAACGTGGACGACAAGCTGCGGACGCTGCTGTGGGGGTGGGCGGGCGAGCCGCTCACCTCGGAGGCGGTGGGCGCCCTGAAGGGTCTGGCCGAGGCCCTTCTGCCCGTGGGGGCGTTGGCCGTGCGGCTGTCCTCCCTGATCACCGAGGCGGAGCTGGACGCCCTGCGCGCGCGGGTGGCCTCCCTCCTGGACACGGGCGTCCACCCCGCCCCCTCGGGCGAATGGCCCGCGATCCCCTGGCCCCCGGTCTGACCCCGCGCCCCCACCCCGGGCCCCTGGGGCTGCGCCCCGGACCCCCGTTCGCGCCTGAAGGGCGCTCGTCCTCAATCGCCGGACGGGCTGAAATGCCCGATGAGGAGCAGCACCGGGGCCTTCAGGGGCGCGAGGAACTGCGCGAGCAACCTCGCGCGGCCTGCGGGCGGAGTACGGCCTTCAGGGGCGCGGGGAACTGCGCGAGCAACCTCGCGCGGCCTGCGGGCGGAGTAGGGCCTTGAGGGGCGTGGGGAACTGCGCGAGCAACCTCGCGCGGTCCGCGGGCGGACCAAGCCCCCCGGGGGGCAGGCCCGGAGGTTCGGGTGGCTTCTTGCACCCCGGAGGGTTGCGGGAAGGGGCGGGGTGGGGAAGTAGCACCCCCGCGCCCGGGGGCGCAAGAGCCTCGAATCGGCCAAGAGCGGTATCCGGTTCGTATCCGGAACGTGCGTCCGGTTACGCTCAAGACATGCATGCCTGGCCCGCTTCTGAGGTCCCCGCCCTGCCCGGCAAGGGCCGCGACCTCCAGATCCACGACACCGCGACCGGCGGACTGGTCTCCCTCGACCCCGGTCCCGTCGCCCGTATCTACGTCTGCGGGATCACCCCGTACGACGCGACCCACATGGGTCACGCGGCGACCTACAACGCGTTCGACCTCGTTCAGCGCGTGTGGCTCGACACCAAGCGGCAGGTTCACTACGTCCAGAACGTGACGGACGTGGACGACCCCTTGCTGGAGCGAGCCGTCCGCGACGGCAAGGACTGGGTGGAGCTCGCCGAGGGCGAGACCGCGCTGTTCCGCGAGGACATGACCGCCCTGCGGCTGCTCCCCCCGAAGCACTACATCGGCGCGGTCGAGGCCATACCCGGCATCGTCCCGCTCGTCGAGCGGCTCCGGGACGCGGGCGCGGCGTACGAGCTCGAAGGGGACGTCTACTTCTCGGTCGAGAGCGACCCGCACTTCGGCAACGTCTCGCACTACGACGCCGCGGCCATGAGGGCGCTGTCCGCCGAGCGCGGCGGCGACCCCGAGCGGCCCGGCAAGAAGAACCCGCTCGACCCGATGCTGTGGATGGCGGCCCGCGAGGGCGAGCCGAGCTGGGACGGCGCCTCGCTCGGGCGCGGCCGGCCCGGCTGGCACATCGAGTGCGTCGCCATCGCCCTCGACCACCTCGGCATGGGCTTCGACGTCCAGGGCGGCGGCTCCGACCTGGTCTTCCCGCACCACGAGATGGGCGCGTCCCACGCCCAGGCGCTGACCGGCGAGTACCCCTTCGCCAAGGCGTACGTGCACGCCGGCATGGTCGCCCTGGACGGCGAGAAGATGTCCAAGTCCAAGGGCAACCTCGTCTTCGTCTCGACGCTGCGCCGCGACGGCGTCGACCCGGCGGCCATCCGTCTCGCGCTGCTCGCCCACCACTACCGGGCCGACTGGGAGTGGACCGACCAGGTGCTCCAGGACGCCGTCGAGCGCCTCGGGCGCTGGCGGGCCGCCGTGTCGCGGCCCGACGGGCCGTCCGCGGACGCCCTGGTCGAGGAGGTCCGCGAGGCCCTGGCCCACGACCTGGACGCCCCCGCCGCCCTCGCCGCGGTCGACCGCTGGGCCGCGCGCCAGGACGCGGAGGGCGGCACGGACGAGGGTGCGCCCGGCCTCGTCTCGCGCACGGTCGACGCCCTGCTCGGCGTCGCCCTCTGACCCCGAAGGAACATCGGGGGCAACCCCGGACGACCTCCGGGTCCGCCCCAACGGGCAAGCTCCGAACCGCCCTTGGACTCCTCGCGAGTCCGGGGGCGGTTTCGTTTTTCCTGGGCCCACCCCATGGTCCAATGCTCGTTTGTGCGCTAAACACGCTCTATGCAATCACCAATACGCACGAGAGTGGCGCTCGCGGGAGCGGCCGTGCTCGGTCTGCTCGCGGTGTTCACCGGGCCCGGCAGCGCACAGGCCGATGCCCCCGCCGACCCGACGGGCGACACCTCCGTAGGCAATGTGACCGGCTTCGAGGCCGCGGGCGGCTCCGTCTTCACGCTGCACGCGGGCGCGGCCGAGGCCCGCGTCAGCTTCGTCGCGGCCGACACCTTCCGCATCGAACTCGCCCCGGACGGGAAGTTCAGCGACCCGACCGGCTCCGACATCGTCCTGCCGCAGGGCAGGCCGCCCGCCGCCCGCTGGAAGGACAGGGGCGACCGCTACGAGCTGAGCACCGACAAGGTCACCCTGCGCGCCTTCAAGTCACCGCTGCGCTTCGCCCTCTACAAGGCGGACGGCACCCAGCTCTGGTCCGAGACCAAGCCGCTCAGCTGGACCAAGGACACCACCACCCAGACCCTGTCCCGCGGCGCCACCGAGCAGTTCTACGGCGGCGGCATGCAGAACGGCCGCGGCAACACCTCGCACCGCGACCAGACCGTCCAGGTGAGCGTCGACGACAACTGGAACGACGGCGGCCACCCCAACTCCGTGCCGTTCTACCTCTCCACGGGCGGCTACGGCGTCTTCCGCAACACGTACGCCCCCAACACGTACGTCTTCGGGCAGCCGGTCACCGCGAGCGCCAAGGAACAGCGCTTCGACGCCTACTACTTCGCCGGTGACCCGAGGCAAGTCATCGGCGCATACACCCAGTTGACCGGAAAGCCGTTCCTGCCGCCGGTCTACGGGCTCGAACCCGGCGACTCCGACTGCTATCTCCACAACGCCAACCGCGGCGAGCGCCACACCCTCGACGCCCTCAAGGTCGCGGACGCGTACAAGACCAACGACATGCCCAACGGCTGGATGCTGGTCAACGACGGCTACGGCTGCGGCTACGAGAACCTGCCCGAGACGGCCAAGGGCCTGCAGAGTGACTCCATGCAGATGGGCCTGTGGACCGAGGACGGCCTCGACAAGCTCGCCGACCAGGTCAAGGCGGGCCAGCGCGTCGCCAAGCTGGACGTGGCCTGGGTCGGCGACGGGTACAAGCACGCGCTCGACGGCTGCAAGGCCGCCTACCAGGGCATCGAGGCCAACAGCGACGCCCGCGGCTTCACCTGGGCCCCCGAGAGCTGGTCCGGCGCGCAGCGCTGCGGCGTCCAGTGGTCCGGCGACCAGTCGGGCAGCTGGGACTACATCCGCTGGCAGATCCCGACCTACGCGGGTGCGACCCTCTCCGGTCTCGCCTACACCAGCGGCGACATCGACGGCATCTTCGGCGGCAGCCCCAAGACGTACACCCGCGACCTCCAGTGGAAGTCGTTCCTGCCCGCCGTGATGACCATGGACGGCTGGGCGGCCAGTGACAAGCAGCCCTACCAGTACGGGGAGCCCTACACCTCCATCAACCGCAGCTACCTCAAGCTCAAGGAGTCGCTGCTTCCCTACATGTACTCCTACGCCCACGAGGCGACGAAGACCGGCATCGGGCCGGTCCGGCCGCTGGCGCTGGAGTACCCCGACGACCCGAAGGCCGCCACCGACGCCGCCAAGTACGAGTTCCTGTCCGGCCAGGACTTCCTGGTCGCGCCGGTCTACCAGGACACGGCCGTACGCAACGGGATCTATCTGCCGAAGGGGACCTGGATCGACTACTGGAGCGGGCGCAGCTACCAGGGCCCGACCACCGTCGACAACTACAGCGCGCCGCTCGACACCCTGCCCCTGTTCGTGAAGGCGGGCGCCGCCGTCCCGATGTGGCCCGGCATCCGCTCCTACCGGGACCGCACCGCCAACTCGCCGCTGGCCTGGGACATCTACCCGCAGGGCCGCTCCACCTTCCAGCTGTACGAGGACGACGGAGTGACCCGCGCCAACCGGACCGGCGCCTACGCCACCCAGCGTGCCGACGTCTCGGCCCCGCAGCGCGGCTCCGGCGACGTGACCGTCCAAGTGGGCGCCAGCAAAGGGCAGTTCAAGGGCAAGCAGACCGCCCGGCCCTACCAGCTGACCCTGCACACGGGCAGTGCGCCCGCCCAGGTGGAGGTCCAGGGCCACCGGCTCGCGCGGCTCGGCTCGAAGGCCGCGTACGACAAGGCCGCCACCGGCTGGTTCTACGACTCGGGCGACCGGGGCGGTGTGGTCCTGGTGAAGACGGGGACGCTGCGCACCGACAAGGCGTTCGAGGTGAAGCTCAAGGACACCAGCGCCGTCGGCGGCCGGGCGCCCGGCTCGCCGGTCACGCTGGCCGCGCCCGCTGGGCAGGAGCTCGGTGCGGGCGCTCCCGGCAAGGTGGCCGTGGACGTCACCGCCGGAAGCAGGGACGCCCGGAACGTATCGGTCTCCGTCGCCGCGCCGGCCGGGTGGACCGTGACCCCGGCCCCCGCCCTCGACCGCGTCCCGGCCGGTGCCACCCGGCGCGTCGAGGTGGGCGTCACCCCCGCCAAGGACGCGGCGCCCGGCGAAGCGACCCTCACCGTCGACTCCGGCTACCAGGGCGGAAGTTCACAACAGCGCATCTCGGTGTCCGTGATGCCCGCGCCCCCGGCGGCGGACGCCTGGGCCAGTGACATGGCCTGGCTCACCTCCGTCAACGGATACGGGCCGCCCGAGCGCGACCGCTCCAACGGTGAGTCCGGCGCGTCCGACGGACACCCGCTCACGCTCGCGGGCACGACCTACGCCAAGGGCATCGGCGCGCACGCCGACTCCGACATCGAGGTCTACACCGGGGGCCGATGCAGTGCCTTCACCGCCGACGTCGGCATCGACGACGAGATCAACGGCTATGGGGAGGTGGCCTTCTCCGTCGAGGCGGACGGCAAGGTGCTGTGGACCTCACCGAAGGTGACCGGCGCCTCGGCGACGGTCCCGGTGAACGTGCCCCTGGCCGGGGCACGGCACGTACACCTGAAGGTCACCGACACCAACAACTCCAAGTCGGGCGACCACGGGGACTGGGCGGCGGCGAAGTTCAGCTGCGCCTAGACGCGCCGGCGGGCGCCGGGCGGGGTCAGTCCCCACCCGGCGCCCTCTGTGCCGGAGTTGGCCCACTGGCTGCCTACTGCTTGTTGATGATGACCGCCTGGATGACGCTGTTGCCGGCGTCGTAGAACGCGATGACCTGGTGCCCGAAGGCGAAGGCCTGCTGGACTCCGTCGTGCGTGACGGGGTTGGGGTTGGCGAGCTGGCGCCACTGGCCGTCGATGAACAGGTAGAGGATCGACGGCTGGCCGGACAGCGGGGTCACGACGTCCCAGAACTTCGTGGCGATCCCGCTGATCAGGGCGGCGCTGTTGACGGCGGCGGGCAGCACGAGCGGCTGGCCGAGCGACTGCTGGCCCTGCTGGCCCTGCCCACCCATCTGCTGGAGCAACTGCTGGTAGGGCTGCTGCTGGCCGAGCTGCTGGAGCTGCTGCTGGATCTGCGGCGGCAGGTGCTGCTGCCCCATGCCCTGCTGCTGTCCGAAGCCCTGTTGGCCGATGCCCTGCTGACCGGAGCCCTGTTGGCCGATGTCCTGCTGGCCGTAGGACGGGCCGAAGCCCTGTTGGCCGAACCCCTGCTGGCCGAACCCCTGCTGGCCGAAGCCCTGCGGCGGGGACGTGCTGGGCGTCTGCTGACCCTGTTGGCCGTGCTGCTGTCCGAACTGCAGCTGCCCGTACTGCTGTTGCGGGTGCTGCTGGTGCTGCTGGTGTTGCTGGCTCATCTGCGGGGTGGTGCTCATGCGGGTGTCACCTTCCCTGTCGTGAGTGTCGTTCGCCGTCCGGGCCTTCGGTGCCCTCGGTGCTCAGCCGGCGACCACCAGGCCGACGACCTCGTCGTCCGAGAACCAGACCCGGATGTCCGGCCGCCCCGCCGCGAAGGCGGCGTGCACCGCCTGGCGGACGTCGGGCGCCGGGTCGTTCAGATTGCGCCATGCGCCGGCCACGAACAGCCGGAGCCTCGGGGGGAGTTCATGGGGGTAGGGGAGCAGTTCGTCCCAGTACCGTTCGGCCTGGCCGGTGCCGACCGTCGAGGGCATCAGCCGCGTCACGGCGGACTTGATGTCGGGCCGGCTGCCGATCCGCTGCGATGCGGGGCGGCCCGGCGCGTCCTGCTGCGGAGAACCGGTCGAGCGGAGCAGCGCCCGGGCCCGTTCCGGCGCCATCGGCTCCTGCCCGGCGGCCTTGAGGATGCCCTGGAGCGAGGCGAGGGCGCCCGCCACGAGAGGGGCGGCCGCGGACGTGCCGGAGAACGTGTCCGTGTACCAGGCGATCTCCTCGGCCCCGCCCTGGAGATCGCCCGCCCGGTCCCAGAACCCGCCGGTCGTGGTGGTCTCGTGGCCCCAGCCCTGAGCGTCCACGCGCGCCCCGTAGTTGGAGAACGCGAGCCGCGAGCGGTCCGGGCCGTGGTCGCGGCCGTGGGTGCCGGGCGGCGGGGCGCCCGCCCCCACCAGGACCGCACCCGAGGGCTCGTTGGAGGGGTTGAAGGGATTGCGCCAGTCCTGCGGGAAGCCCTCGGGGCGCCGCTCGTACAGGGCGTCGTCCAGGCTCTCGCCCCCGTTGCCGGCCGCCGCCACCACCAGGACGCCCCGCGCGGTGGCCCAGCGGATCGCCGCGAAGTCGTCCGGCCACCACTCGACGGGGAGGTAGCCGGCCTGGTCGTCGCGGTCCTGGAAGTCGAACCTCGGGCCGGGGCGGTGGAGTTCGACCAGGACGATGTCGCCGGACGAGAGCCGCTCGGCCGCGGCGTGGATCGCCGCCGCCGTGCCGATGCCCTGGACCGAGGCGGCCGCCGTGACCGCCTCCGGGGCCACCCCGGTGATGCCCTTCGCGTCCCGGTCGCCACCGATGATCCCGAGCACGGCCGTGCCGTGGTTGCGCCAGGCGAGGTCCTGCACCGGGTTGCCCACCACGATCCCGGCCAGCTTCTCCGCCAGGTCCTCGTGGCCCAGCTGCCAGGCGCCCTCGACGTCGATGACGGTGACGCCCTCGCCGCTGCCGCCCGGGCGCAGCCACGCCCAGAACGCGTCGACGCCCTCGGGGGCGGGCCGCAGATGGCCCTGCCGGCCGGTGTAGTCGGGTGTCGCGGGCGCACCCTCCTTCAGGCGCTTGATCGTCTCCTCGTCGCGGCCCGTGAGCGAGGCGGGCACCGCGCCGGGCTTCACGTAGGCGGTCTCCACCTCGGGCAGCGCCGCGAGTCGCGCGCTCAGCTCCGGGGCCCGCTCGCCGCCGCCGCGCACCCGGTAGAACCGGGACAGGTCCGGCAGCGCCTCGCGGGAGGTGCCCTGCGGGACCCGCGCCGGCCGGTCCTCACGGCCGAACAAGGGCTCCAGGGCGATCTGTTCATCGGTGAGGAACATCGCCAGGGCCGAGGTGTCGGCCCCGGAGGCCGACCGGACGCCGTCGGTGCCGACGCGCAGCCGGGCCTCGGCCCGTGCGACGACGATCAGTTCGGGCTCGGCTCCGTGATAGGTGAATCCAGCTCCGTCGGGTCCTGGGCCCGCCGTTCCGGGGCCCTGACCCGGGTGAATCCGATCGGTCATCGCGTCCGCCGCTCCCCTCGGGTGCTGTGCTTGGCGTGCCTTCGGGGAGACACCCTGCTCCTGCCGCGGCGCCCCGTCCACCCCGTGGAGGGGAACGGAGTTTGAAATCAAGCTGAATGGGCAACCCGTGCAATCCGACCGGAAACCGATGTCACGCCCCAAACAGGCCGAACACGGCGGAGGTTGGAGTGGAGCCGAGGTGCGCGAGCGGCCCGGGTGGCGTGCCGGGCGGGGTCGGCCGGACATGCCCGCGGGGCCGCCGCACCGGCGGCCCCGCGAACGTTTCCGGAATGTGACGGCGCCCGCCGACACGTACGACCGGATACAACGCGCGCCCGCACAGGGCCCGTTGCCCGGAGTTGACCAGGCGTCAGTCCTCCGAAGGCTCCGCCCCGTGCCACACCGTCGTGACATTGCAGAACTCGCGGATACCGTGGCCGGAGAGCTCGCGGCCGTAACCGGACCGCTTCACGCCGCCGAAAGGCAGCGCGGGATGCGAGGCGGTCATGCCGTTGAAGAACACCCCGCCCGCCTGGAGGTCGCGCACACAGCGGTCGACCTCGCCGCCGTCGCGGGTCCAGACGTTGGAACTCAGCCCGAACGGCGTGTCGTTGGCGACCGAGATGGCCTCGTCCAGGTCGCGCACCCGGTACAGCGTGGCCACCGGTCCGAAGGTCTCCTCGTGGTGGATGCGCATGTCGGCGGTGATGCCCGCGAGGACGGTCGGCCGGTAGAACCAGCCACCGTCGAGCCCCTCGGGACGGCTCCCGCCGCACAGGGCCGTCGCCCCCTTGCGCACGGCGTCCTCGACCAGCTCCTCCAGGTCGGTGCGGCCCTGCTCGCTGGCGAGCGGACCGATGTCCGTGTCGTCGTCGAGCGGATCGCCGACCCTCAACTCCCGCATACCGGCGGTGAATTGCTCGGCGAAGGCGTCGTACACCCCGTCCTGGACGATGAAGCGCTTCGCGGCGATGCAGGACTGCCCGTTGTTCTGCGTCCGGGCGGTCACCGCGGTCCGCGCGGCCCGCTCCACATCGGCGGAGGCGAGCACCACATAGGGGTCGCTGCCGCCGAGTTCGAGCACCGTCTTCTTGATCTCGTCGCCGCAGATCGCCGCGACCGAGCGCCCGGCCGGCTCGCTGCCGGTCAGGGTGGCCGCCGCCACCCGCGGGTCGCGCAGTACCTTCTCGACGCCGTCCGAGCCGATGAGCAGGGTCTGGAAGCAGCCGTCGGGGAACCCGGCACGGCGGAACAGGTCCTCCAGGTACAGCGCGGTCTGCGGCACGTTCGAGGCGTGCTTGAGCAGGGCCACGTTGCCCGCCATCAGGGCGGGCGCCGCGAACCGTACGACCTGCCAGAGCGGGAAGTTCCACGGCATCACCGCGAGGACCACGCCGAGCGGCCGGTAGTGGATCCGGGCCCGCTCGGCGCCGGAGTCGCGGACGTCGTCCTCGTCCGGTTCCTCGTCGGCGAGCAGCTCGGCCGCGTGCTCGGCGTACCAGCGCAGCGCCTTCGCGCACTTCGCCGCCTCGGCGCGGGCGGCCACGACCGGCTTGCCCATCTCCAGGGTCATGGTGCGCGCGATGTCGTCCCGGTCGGCGTCGAGCAGATCGGCCGCGCGCAGCACCAGGCGGGCGCGCTGTTCGAAGGGGGTCGTGCGATAGCCGGCGAAGGCGGTCCCGGCGGTGGCCAGCCGGCGCTCGACCTCCTCGGGACCCATGGCCCCGAAGCTCTTGAGCGTCTCACCGGTAGCCGGGTTCACCGTGGCGATGGGCATGGCGTACGACACCTCCTGAAGGCACTTGTCCTTCGACCTTCCCGCGCGCGAGGAGGTGCCGCAACGCGAACCGGGGCCACCCGGCGGGCCCCCCTACTCCTCGGGGGTCTCCTCGCCGGGCTCGTCGGTCTTCGGGGGCTTCGGCGGCCGGGTGCGGCCGCTGGAGGTGTCCCGCAGATACGACCCGTCGGCCTCGGTGGCATGGCCGCCCGCGGTGGCCTGGCCGGGGCCGGGGCCGCCGTCCCGGCGGCGCAGGTACCGCTCGAACTCGCGGGCGATGGCCTCGCCGGACGCCTCGGGCAGGTCGGCGGTGTCCCGCGCCTCCTCCAAGGTCTGGACGTACTCGGCCACCTCGCTGTCCTCGGCGGCCAGTTGGTCGACGCCGAGCTGCCAGGCCCGGGCGTCCTCGGCGAGCTCGCCGAGCGGGATGCGCAGGTCGATGAGGTCCTCCAGGCGGTTGAGCAGGGCGAGCGTGGCCTTCGGGTTCGGCGGCTGGGACACGTAGTGCGGCACCGCGGCCCAGAGGCTGACCGCCGGGACACCGGCATGTGTGCAGGCCTCCTGGAGGATGCCGACGATGCCCGTGGGGCCCTCGTAGCGGGTCTCCTCCAGATCCATGGTCCGCGCCAGGTCCGGGTCGGAGGTCACGCCGCTGACCGGCACCGGCCGGGTGTGCGGGGTGTCGCCGAGCAGAGCGCCCAGGACCACCACCATCTCGACGCCGAGCTCATGGGCGAAGCCCAGGATCTCGTTGCAGAACGACCGCCAGCGCATCGACGGCTCGATGCCGCGCACGAGCACCAGGTCGCGCGGCTTGTCGCCACCGACCCGGACCACGGAGAGCCGGGTGGTGGGCCATGTGATCTTGCGGACCCCGCCGTCCAGCCACACGGTGGGCCGGTTGACCTGGAAGTCGTAGTAGTCCTCCGCGTCCAGCGCGGCGAACACCTCGCCCTTCCACACCCCGTCCAGGTGCGCGACAGCGGAGGAGGCGGCGTCGCCCGCGTCGTTCCAGCCCTCGAACGCGGCGATCATGACCGGGTCGACCAGCTCGGGAACGCCCTCCAGCTCGATCACCCAGTGCCTCCCTCAGAAGTTCCCTTGCGTACGTCCCAACCTTACGGCTTCCGACCTACCCAGCCGCAGCCCCCGTGCACGGTCCGGCGCTGCCGGGAGTGACACAGGAATGAAGGTGGGGCCGACGGGGCAGCAGGGCATGCGACCGCTGATTCATCCGAGCTGTGCGTCGAAATCCTCGCCGCGACCCCGGATGGTGGCGCGGGGACGGCGATATACATCGGATGACGGATAGAGATCCGATGTACAGACGAATGTTCCCGCGGACGTTGCCGTGGACGTTTCTGCGGACGTTCGTTCAACGGTTCATCCAGGTCCCCGCCCCCGGCGGCACCGGGTGTCAGAGGGTGGACCTCAGCCAGTGCTCCACGCCGGCGATGTGGACCGTGGCCCAGGACCGGGCCGCCTCGGTGTCCCGGTCCCGCAGGGCCGTCAGGATCGCTCGGTGCTCGCGCACCGTGCGCCCGACCGCGTCCTCCCGGGCCAGGCCGCGCCAGATCCGGGCCCGCGTCGTCGGCCCGGAGAGGCCGTCGAGCAGGGAGCACAGCACCGTGTTCCCCGAGCCCGCCACGATCGCCCGGTGGAATGCGAGGTCCGCCGACACCAGCTCCTCCACCGAGGGAGCCTCGCCCAGCGCGTCCAACTGGGCCGCCAGCGCGTCGAGTTCGGCCTCGGTGAGCCGCGACACCGCCATCGCCGTCGCGGCCGGCTCCAGGATGCGGCGCACCGCGAGGAACTCCAGGACGGTGTCGTCCCGGTGGAAGTCCACGACGAAGCTCATGGCCTCCAGGAGCAGCTGGGGGTCCAGGCTGGTGACATAGGTGCCGTCCCCCTGGCGGACGTCCAGGATGCGGATCAGCGACAGGGCCCGTACCGCCTCGCGCAGGGAGTTGCGGGAGAGGCCGAGCCCGGCCGCGAGTTCGCTCTCCTTGGGGAGCCGGTCGCC
Organism: Streptomyces xanthochromogenes; assembly: GCF_014650455.1. Lineage (GTDB taxonomy): Bacteria > Actinomycetota > Actinomycetes > Streptomycetales > Streptomycetaceae > Streptomyces > Streptomyces xanthochromogenes. The sequence continues at coordinate 184,733 of NZ_BMUZ01000012.1, forward strand.
CGGCCGCAGGGCGCCGGAGACGATCATTTCCTTGATCTTCTCGATGGCCTCGTCGGTGACAGCCACGGGGCGCCCTCCATACATCCGACGTATCGACCCCCATTATGCGCGGCCCCGCACTCCCGGGGCCTCACTCCCACAGAGCGCTCGGCGCCTCCTTGCGCACCACCGGCGCGATCTCCTCCGCGAACCGCGCGAGCGTTTCGGTCTGTTCGGCGGTCGAGAGCCCGAACCCGTCGACCGTCACCGACTGGAGGTCGTGCCCGTACGCCTCGTGGAAGCCGAGGATCTTGTCGATGATCTGCTGCGGGGAGCCGATGAGCGCCGGGCCGTCGGCGATGGCGTCCTCGATGGTGCGGAACGGGGTGTTGTAGCCCGCCTTCCCCTCCAGGTGCGGCTTGAAGGACTGCCGCACCCTCGCCTCGTACACCTCCCGGTAGCGGGCGACCGCCTGCTCGGCGGTGTCGGCGATCAGCAGCCCGCCCGAGCCCGCCGCGACGTGGGCCCGCGCCGGGTCGTGCCCGTACTCCTCGAACTTCTCCCGGTAGTGCGCGATGAGCCTGCCGTACGCGGCACGGGGCTGGATCGCGTTGGCCGTGAACAGCGGATCGCCGTGCCGGGCGGCGAGTTCGGGGGAGTTGAGGGAGGTCGCCGAGCCGTGCCAGACGCGCGGCACCCCGGCGTACGGCCGCGGCACGGTCGTGACGCCGCGCAGCGGCGGACGGAACTCGCCCGCCCAGTCGACGTCCTCCTCGCTCCACAGCCGGCGGAGCAGTTCGTACTTCTCCCGCTGGAGGTCCCACTGGCGGGCCTCGTCGAGCCCGAACAGATCGAAGTGGCCGGCCTCCGCGCCCTTGCCGATGACCAGCTCGATCCGGCCGCGCGAGATCTGGTCGAGGGTCGCGTAGTCCTCGGCGACGCGTACCGGGTCGAGGACGGCGACCACGGTCACGCCGGTCAGGAGCCGGATGCGGTGGGTGCGGGCGGCCAGCGCGCCGAGCAGCACCGTCGGGCTGGAGGAGAGGAAGGCGCCGGCGTGCCGCTCCCCGATGGCGTACGCGTCGAAGCCGAGCCGTTCGGCGGCCTCGCCCACGTCCAGTACCTGCGCCAACCGATCGGCGGCGGAAGGGAGTTCACCTGTCAGGGGATGGGGGGCGTGGCCGACGATCGAGAGCACCTGGAACTTCATGCCCCCCACTCTCGTCGCGCGGTGTTGCGGCCGGATGTACGGCGTATGGCAGCGGTCGTGGGTACGCCGGAGGGGTGGCCCCTCGCGGGAGCCGCCCCTCGGACGTGAAGTGACGTACCGTCAGTTCTTCTCGGCGAGCAGGTCGTCCACCTTGCCGCGGATCTCGTCCGTCGCCAGACCCCGGATCGTCAGGGTCGTACGGCGGCGCAGCACGTCGTCGGCGGTCTCGGCCCACTCGTGGTCGCGGGCGTAGGCGACCTGGGCCCAGATCTCCGGGGCGTCCGGGTGGATGCGCTCGGCGAGGGCCGCGTCCTCGTTGGCCAGACGGGCGATGTCGAAGGACAGCGAACCGTAGTGGGTCGCCAGGTGCTTGGCGGTGTCGGCCGCCATGCTCGCACCGGAAGCCTGGCCGTCCACCATCAGGCGGTGGGCGACGGCACGCGGGTTGGCGATGCCGGGCAGCGGCATCTTGCCGGGGAGCTCGGAGATGGGCTCGAAGTCGTTGCCGAGCGGGTGGCCCGGCAACTGCTCCAGCTTCTTCATCACCGTACGGCCGATGTGGCGGAACGTCGTCCACTTGCCGCCGGCCACCGACAGCATGCCGCCGCGGCCCTCGGTGACGACCGTCTCGCGCTTGGCCTTCGAGGTGTCGCCGGGACCGCCGGGCAGCACTCGGAGCCCCGCGAAGGAGTAGGTGATCAGATCGCGCGACAGCTGCTGGTCGCGGATCGAGAACGCGGCCTCGTCGAGGATCTGCGCGGTGTCCGCCTCGGTGACGGCGACGTCCGCCGGGTCGCCCTCGAACTCCTCGTCGGTGGTGCCGAGCAGGAGCATGTCCTCCCACGGCAGCGCGAAGGTGATGCGGTACTTGTCGATCGGGGTCGCCAGCGCCGCCTTCCAGGGGGCGGTGCGCTTGAGGACCAGGTGCGCGCCCTTCGACAGGCGTATGGAGGGCGCGGAGGCGGGGTCCTCCATCTTGCGCAGGTGGTCGACCCAGGGGCCGGTCGCGTTGAGCACGAGCCGGGCGTCGACGCCGAACTCTTCGCCGTCCATGCGGTCCTTGAGGTCCGCACCCGTCACCCGGCCCTTGGTGAAGCGCAGCCCGGTCACCTCGGCGTGGTTGAGCACGACCGCGCCGGCCTCGACGGCGGCACGGACCGTCATCAGGGCCATGCGGGCGTCGTTCATCTGGTCGTCGCCGTACACGGCCACGGCCTTGAGGTTGTCCGTGCGCAGCTCGGGCACGTCCGCCGCGGCCTTGGCGGGGGAGAGCAGGTGGCCGACGCCGTCACCGAAGGCGGAGAGCGCCGAGTAGGCGAAGACGCCGGCACCCAGCTTGGCGGCGCCGTGCGGGCCGCCCTTGTACACGGGCAGGTAGAACGTGAGCGGGTTGGCGAGGTGCGGGGCCACCTGACGGGACACCGCACGCCGCTCGAAGTGGTTCTCCGCGACCAGCTTCACCGCGCCGGTCTGCAGGTAGCGCAGACCGCCGTGGAGCAGCTTGGAGGAGGCGGAGGAGGTGGCGCCGGCGAAGTCGCCGGCGTCCACCAGAGCCACCCGCAGACCGGACTGCGCGGCGTGCCAGGCGGTGGAGATGCCCAGGATGCCGCCGCCGATGACCAGGAGGTCGTACGTCGCCTTGGACAGTTGCTCCCGGGTCTCGGCGCGGCTCACTGCCTTGAAGGAAGACACGGTGGAGCCGGAAGCCGGGTGCGTCCCGAGGGCAGGGACGCTCTGCAGGGTGGTCATGTCGAATTACTCCTCGTCCTCGATCCAGCCCATGGTCCGCTCTACGGCCTTGAGCCAGTTCTTGTACTCGCTGTCGCGCCTGTCCGCGTCCATGCGAGGGGTCCATTCCGCCGCGCGGCGCCAGTTGGCGCGCAGCGCGTCGGTGTCCGGCCAGAAGCCGACGGCGAGGCCGGCGGCGTAGGCGGCGCCGAGGCAGGTGGTCTCGGCGACCATCGGACGCACGACCGGCGCGTCCAGGAAGTCGGAGAGGGTCTGCATCAGCAGGTTGTTGGAGGTCATGCCGCCGTCGACCTTCAGCGCGGTCAGCTCGACGCCGGAGTCCTTCGTCATGGCGTCGCTGATCTCGCGGGTCTGCCAGGCGGTGGCCTCCAGGACGGCACGCGCGATGTGCGCCTTGGTGACGTACCGGGTCAGACCGGCGATCACGCCGCGGGCGTCGGGGCGCCAGTACGGGGCGAACAGACCCGAGAAGGCCGGCACGAAGTAGGCGCCGCCGTTGTCCTCGACGGAGGAGGCGAGGGTCTCGATCTCCGCGGCCGTCTTGATCATGCCCATCTGGTCGCGCATCCACTGGACGAGCGAGCCGGTGACGGCGATGGAGCCTTCGAGGGCGTAGACCGGCTTCTGGTCGCCGATCTGGTAGCCGACCGTCGTCAGCAGGCCGTTGTAGGAGTTGACGGGCTTGTCACCGGTGTTCATCAGCATGAAGGTGCCGGTGCCGTAGGTGGACTTGGCCTCGCCCTCGGAGAAGCAGGTCTGGCCGAACAGCGCCGCCTGCTGGTCGCCGAGCGCGGAGGCGACGGGGATGCCGTCCAGGACGCCGCCCTTGGCGTGTCCGTACACCTCGGCGGAGGAGCGGATCTCGGGCAGCACGGCCGCCGGGATGTCCATGGAGTGCAGGATCTTCTCGTCCCACGCCATGTCGTGCAGGTTCATCAGGAGGGTGCGCGAGGCGTTGGTGACGTCGGTGACGTGCACACCGCCGTCGGTGCCGCCGGTCAGGTTCCAGATGACCCAGGAATCCATGGTGCCGAAGAGGATGTCGCCCCGCTCGGCGCGCTCGCGCAGCCCCTCGACGTTGTCGAGCAGCCAGCGCACCTTCGGGCCCGCGAAGTAGGAGGCGAGCGGCAGACCGGTCTGGCGGCGGAAGCGGTCCTGGCCGACGTTGCGGCCGAGCTCGCGGCAGAGCGCGTCGGTGCGGGTGTCCTGCCAGACCAGCGCGTTGTGCACGGGCTCGCCGGTGTTCTTGTCCCACATCAGCGTGGTCTCACGCTGGTTGGTGATGCCGATCGCCTTGACGTCGGCGGAGGTGATGCCCGCCTTCTCGACGGCCCCGGCCACGACCTCCTGGACGTTGGCCCAGATCTCGTTGGCGTCGTGCTCGACCCAGCCCGGCTTCGGGAAGATCTGCTCGTGTTCCTTCTGCTCGACCGAGACGATCCGGCCGTCCTTGTCGAAGACGATGCAGCGGCTGGAGGTGGTGCCCTGGTCGATGGCCGCGATGAACGGGCCGGTGGAGTGGATGTCGCTCATGGGTGCTCCTGGAAAGTCCGAAGGGGGTCGTCGCGTCGTGCTCGTCAGGCGAAGGCGATGTTGTAGATGCCACCGGCGATCGCTCCGCCGATCAGCGGGCCGACGACCGGGATCCACGCGTAGCTCCAGTCCGAGCCGCCCTTGTTGGGCAGCGGAAGCAGGGAGTGCACGATGCGGGGGCCGAGGTCGCGGACCGGGTTGATGGCGTATCCGGTCGGGCCACCGATCGAGAGGCCGATGCCGACCACCACGAGCGCGGTGATGAGGACACCGATGACACCGAGGCCCTTGCCGTCGCCGTTCAGGCCCTGGGTCAGGATCGCGAGGACCAGGACGAACGTGGCGATGATCTCCGTGACGAGGTTCTGCACCATGTTGCGGATCTCGGGACCGGTCGAGAAGACGCCGAGCACCGGGCCGGCCGCGTTCTCGCGGGCCTCGACGGACTTGCCCTTCGTCTCACCCACGATCTCGGGGTCGGTCAGATGGGCGTGGAACTGGCCGTAGTAGGCGAGCCACACCAGCACCGCGCCGATCATGGCGCCGAGGATCTGTCCGCCGAGGTACACGGGGACGTCGCTCCACTTGGTGCCGCCCTCGATCGCGAGACCCAGGGTCACCGCGGGGTTGAGGTGGGCGCCCGAGAGCGGGGCCGAGATGTAGGCACCGGTCAGGACCGCGAAGCCCCACCCGAAGGTGATCGCGAGCCAGCCGGCGCCCCGCGCCTTCGAGCGCTTCAGGGTGACGGCGGCGCAGACGCCACCGCCGAGCAGGATCAGAATGGCGGTACCGATGGTCTCGCCGATGAAGATGTCGTGGCTGGACATCCGCGACTCCTTTGTCCTTCGTCCAGGGGGAAACCCCAACAGGCAGAGCACCGGGTCCCTCCGGTGCTCCGCGCCCTCAAGTTGAGGACTGCCGGCCCTTGGCGTTGTCACACTCTAACTCGTATTGCCGGTAGGTGTTCGACAATGCCGACCGCTGAACGGCAGTTTTGCCCTCGGGTTAACTGCGCGTCAATACTTGTGTGACTGGAATCCCGATCGTTACCAGGTGGTACGAACCACCAAACGCCGACCCGGGCCCAGGGGCAACTCGGGGGCTCCGGCAAGCCCTGCACGAGCCCCGGACGAGCCCCGGACGGGCTTCGCCGACGTACGGCACCCGGGGCCGCCCCCTGGGGCGCAGAGGGGCCTGCGACGCCGCCGTACGGGGCCTGCGGGCCGGGCCGGTAAGGCGCTAGAAGCGGCCGGCGCCCAGGTCGCGCGAGACCGCTCGGGCGCAGTCCCGCACCGCGGCCACCAGGTCGGGCCGCACCTCGCCCTCCTTGCAGACGCGCTCCACGGCGCCCGTGACGCCCACCGCGCCGACCGGCATCCTGCGCCGGTCGTGGATCGGGGCGGCCACCGAGGCGACGCCCACCCAGGTCTCCTCGATGTCGGAGCCCCAGCCGCGCGCCCGGGTCAGCGCGAGCAGCTCCTCGAAGCCGTCCGCCGAGGTGACCGTGCCGGGCGTGAACGCCTCGTGCGCGTTGTCCACGGCCTCGGTGTGCGCGACCGGGTCGTACGCGGAGAGCACCTTGCCCAGGGCCGTGGAGTGCAGCGGCTGCATGGCGCCCACTTCGAGGACCTGGCGGCTGTCGTCGGGCCGGAAGACGTGGTGCATGATCAGCACGCCCTGCTGGTGGAGCACCCCCACGTACACGCTCTCGCCGCTGGACCGCGCCAGGTCGTCCGTCCACACCAGGGCGCGGGCCCGCAGCTCGTGGACGTCCAGGTAGCTGTTGCCCAGGCGCAGCAGCTCGGCGCCCAGCTGGTAGCGGCCCGACGCCGGGTCCTGCTCCACGAAGCCCTCGGCCTGCAGGGTGCGCAGGATTCCGTGCGCGGTGCCCTTGGCGAGGCCCAGCGAGGAGGCCACATCGGACAGGCCCAGCCGCCGCTCGCCCCCCGCGAGCAGCCGCAGCATGGCGGCCGCCCGTTCGAGCGACTGGATGTTGCGCGCCATCGCGCTCCCTCCCTTTCGGGCACTGCGGAACCGGCTGTCGTCCTGTAGCGGCCGGCTCTGACATGACTGGTTCGACAATGCTGAACAGTATCGGCCGTTGTCGACCTCGTGTCACCGCGGGCGTGGCCCCCGCCACCCCGTCAGGACCGCTTCGCGCGGGCCGCCCCTTGGCGTCCGCCCCCTGATACACCCGCGCGCGGGCCGGGGCCGCCCGGTTAGGCTGGCCGCGTGCGCCCTCCTGCCGGACGGCGCAAAGCCGACAGCCGTCGCACTCCAGGGAGCACATCCATGGCCTCGTTGCCGACCCCTTCCGCTGACAGCCGGACCCGAATCGACGCCCTCCGCGAGGCACTCGCCACCCGGGTGGTGGTGGCCGACGGCGCGATGGGAACCATGCTGCAGGCGCAGGATCCCACCCTGGAGGACTTCCAGGACCTTGAGGGCTGCAACGAGGTTCTGAACGTGACCCGGCCCGACATCGTGCGCACGGTCCACGAGGCCTACTTCGCGGTCGGCGTGGACTGCGTGGAGACCAACACCTTCGGCGCCAACCACACGGCGATGAGCGAGTACGACATCCCCGAGCGGGTCTTCGAGCTCTCCGAGTCCGGCGCGCGGATCGCCCGCGAGGTCGCCGACGAGTTCACCGCCTCCACCGGGCAGCAGCGCTGGGTGCTCGGCTCCATCGGCCCCGGCACCAAGCTGCCCACCCTGGGCCACATCGGCTACCCCACGCTGCGCGACGGCTTCCAGGCGAACGCCGAGGGCCTGATCGCGGGCGGCGCGGACGCACTGATCGTCGAGACCACCCAGGACCTGCTCCAGACCAAGTCCGCGATCCTCGGCGCCCGCCGCGCCATGGAGGCGGTCGGGGCCGACATGCCCCTCGTCGTCTCCCTCGCCTTCGAGACGACCGGCACGATGCTGCTGGGCTCCGAGATCGGCGCGGCGCTGACCGCGCTCGAACCGCTCGGCATCGACATGATCGGCCTGAACTGCTCGACCGGCCCCGCCGAGATGAGCGAGCACCTGCGCTATCTGACCCGGCACTCGCGCATCCCGCTGCTCTGCATGCCCAACGCCGGCCTGCCCGTCCTGACCAAGGACGGCGCCCACTTCCCGCTCGACCCCGAGGGCCTGGCGGACGCGCAGGAGAACTTCGTCCACGACTACGGCCTGTCCCTGGTCGGCGGCTGCTGCGGCACCACCCCCGAGCACCTGCGCCAGGTGGTGGAGCGGGTGCGCGGCAGCGTCCCCGGCGAGCGCGACCCGCGCCCGGAGCCGGGCGCGGCCTCGCTCTACCAGACCGTGCCGTTCCGCCAGGACACCTCGTACCTGGCGATCGGCGAGCGGACGAACGCCAACGGGTCGAAGAAGTTCCGCGAGGCCATGCTGGAGGGCCGCTGGGACGACTGTGTGGAGATGGCCCGCGACCAGATCCGCGAGGGCGCCCACCTGCTCGACCTCTGCGTCGATTACGTGGGCCGCGACGGTGTGGCCGACATGGCCGAGCTGGCCGGCCGCTTCGCGACCGCCTCCACCCTGCCCATCGTGCTCGACTCGACCGAACTCCCGGTCATCCAGGCGGGGTTGGAGAAGCTCGGCGGCCGGGCGGTCATCAACTCCGTCAACTACGAGGACGGCGACGGACCGGAGTCGCGCTTCGCGAAGGTCACCAAGCTGGCCGTGGAGCACGGCGCCGCGCTGATCGCGCTGACCATCGACGAGGAGGGCCAGGCCCGCACCGTCGAGACCAAGGTCGCCATCGCCGAGCGCCTCATCGCGGACCTGACCGGCAACTGGGGGGTGCACGAGTCGGACATCCTCATCGACACCCTGACCTTCACCATCTGCACCGGCCAGGAGGAGTCGCGCGGCGACGGCATCGCCACCATCGGGGCGATCCGTGAACTCAAGCGACGCCACCCCGACGTACAGACCACGCTCGGCCTGTCCAACATCTCCTTCGGCCTCAACCCGGCCGCCCGTGTCGTCCTCAACTCCGTGTTCCTGGACGAGTGCGTCAAGGCGGGCCTGGACTCGGCCATCGTGCACGCCTCCAAGATCCTGCCGATCGCGCGCCTGGAGGAGGAGCAGGTCAAGGTCGCGCTCGACCTGATCTACGACCGGCGCGCCGAGGGCTACGACCCGCTGCAGAAGCTCATGGAGCTCTTCGAGGGCGTCAACATGAAGTCGATGAAGGCGGGCAAGGCCGAGGAGCTCCTCGCGCTGCCGCTGGAGGAGAGGCTGCAGCGCCGCATCATCGACGGCGAGAAGAACGGCCTGGAGGCCGACCTCGACGAGGCCCTCGAAACCACCCCGGCCCTCGACGTCGTGAACAACACCCTGCTCGAAGGCATGAAGGTGGTCGGCGAGCTGTTCGGCTCCGGCCAGATGCAGCTGCCGTTCGTGCTCCAGTCGGCCGAGGTCATGAAGTCCGCGGTGGCCCATCTGGAGCCGCACATGGAGAAGTCGGACGCGGAGGGCAAGGGCACGATCGTGCTGGCCACCGTGCGCGGCGACGTCCACGACATCGGCAAGAACCTCGTCGACATCATCCTGTCCAACAATGGCTACAACGTCGTCAACCTCGGTATCAAGCAGCCGGTCTCCGCGATCCTGGAGGCCGCCGAGGAGCATCGCGCCGACGTCATCGGCATGTCCGGCCTCCTGGTCAAGTCCACCGTGATCATGAAGGAGAACCTGGAGGAGCTCAACCAGCGCAAGCTGGCCGCCGAGTACCCGGTCATCCTCGGTGGCGCGGCCCTGACCCGGGCCTATGTCGAGCAGGACCTGCACGAGATCTACGAGGGCGAAGTCCGTTACGCCCGCGACGCGTTCGAGGGCCTGCGGCTCATGGACGCATTGATCGGCGTCAAGCGCGGCGTGCCCGGCGCCGTACTGCCCGAGCTCAAGCAGCGCCGGGTGCCCAAGCGGGACACTCCCGTCCTGGAGGCCGAGGAGCCCGAGGGCTCGGTGCGCTCGGACGTGGCCGTCGACAACCCGGTGCCCACCCCGCCGTTCTGGGGCACCCGCGTCGTCAAGGGCATCCCGCTCAAGGAGTACGCGTCCTGGCTGGACGAGGGCGCCCTCTTCAAGGGCCAGTGGGGCCTGAAGGAGGCCCGCAAGGGCGGCCCCAGCTACGAGGAGCTGGTGGAGACCGAGGGCCGCCCGCACCTGCGCGGCTGGCTCGACAAGCTGCACACCGAGGGCCTCCTGGAGGCGGCCGTCGTGCACGGCTACTTCCCGTGCGTGTCCAAGGGCGACGACCTCGTCCTCCTGAACGACGACGGCAGCGAGCGGACCCGCTTCACCTTCCCGCGCCAGCGCCGCGGCCGCCGGCTGTGCCTGGCGGACTTCTTCCGCCCGGAGGAGTCCGGCGAGGTGGACGTGGTGGGCCTGCAGGTCGTCACCGTCGGCTCCCGGATCGGCGAGGAGACGGCCAAGCTGTTCGAGGCCAACTCCTACCGCGACTACCTCGAACTGCACGGCCTGTCCGTCCAGTTGGCCGAGGCGCTCGCCGAATACTGGCACGCGCGGGTGCGTTCCGAGCTCGGTTTCGCGGGCGAGGACCCGTCCGACGTGGAGGACATGTTCGCGCTCAAGTACCGCGGGGCGCGCTTCTCGCTCGGCTACGGAGCCTGCCCCGACCTGGAGGACCGGGCCAAGATCGCCGAGCTGCTCGAACCGGAGCGGATCGGCGTCCACCTCTCCGAGGAGTTCCAGCTCCACCCCGAGCAGTCCACCGACGCCATCGTCATCCACCACCCCGAAGCCAAGTACTTCAACGCCCGATGACCAAGCGCCCCGGTTAATTCAGCGCACGTTCAGCGGACCGGACGTACACTGGTCGGCCCAGTAGAAGGCCGGTCGCTTTTCCCCGCTGGGGAAGGCGACCGGCCTTCTCGTCCCTTCAGGAGGTGTGCCGATGACCAGTACGGTCCCCACAGCCATGACTCTTACGGCCGAAGGCTCCGCACTCCAGGCCGTCTTCCTCGACATGGACGGCACGCTCGTCGACACCGAGGGCTTCTGGTGGGACGCCGAGCGCGAGGCGTTCGCCGCGCTCGGGCACGTCCTGGACGAGTCGTGGCGGGACATCGTGGTGGGCGGGCCCATGACCCGCAGCGCGGGCTTCCTCATCGAGGCCACCGGCGCCGACATCACCCTGGCCGAGCTGACCGTACTGCTCAACGACCGCTTCGAGGCCCGGATCTCCCGCGGGGTGCCGCTGATGCCGGGCGCCGCCCGGCTGCTGGGCGAACTCGCCGCCCACAAGGTCCCGACCGCCCTGGTCTCCGCCTCGCACCGCCGCATCATCGACAAGATCGTGCATTCGCTCGGCCCGTCCCACTTCGCGCTGACCGTCGCCGGCGACGAGGTGCCCCGCACCAAGCCGCACCCCGACCCGTACCTGTTCGCGGCCCGCGGGCTCGACGCCGACCCGGCCAGATGCGCCGTCGTGGAGGACACGGCCACCGGTGTCGCCGCCGCGGAGGCGGCCGGCTGCCGGGTGGTCGCGGTGCCCTCGGTCGCCCCGATCGCGGCCGCCGAGGGCCGGGTCGTGGTCGACTCCCTCGAAGCGGTCGACCTGGCCTTTCTGCGCACCCTGATCACGCGTGTGAACTGACCTGTTCACCGAGCGTGTGTCGTTGAATACGGAAGAACTCATCGCAGCCGCGCGTTCATTTTCCGTGACTTCAGAGATCGAATTCACGCCCTGTCAAAGAGGTCCTCGGGGTGACGTTCATCACCCGACCGAGGCTCGACGGCGGCCCGATCCGGGCACTCCGGAGCGCCTGGACGCACCCTTGTGTCCCATTTCATGAACCGGTGTACGAAACATTCCGGCATCTCGATATCGGTGGGCCGCCAGGGGGCGGACGGATTGATTCCCCGTGCACCAGAGCCAGTTCCAGCTTTCCGTACGGCGAGCACTAATCTCGTCCGAGAACTTCGCCGCATCCTCATCTGCCCCGCCGCACACCACGTGGACGGGAAGCGCAGGTCCGATCGCACAAACCCGGCCCGATCGCCCCGCCCCGAACGGGCGGACGCGGCGGAGTGTCCCGTACACAGCTGTACCCCAAAGTGCCGGACAAGGGAGATCGTCCAGGATGAACCGCAAGACTTTGGTGCTGCCGGCCGTAGTGGGCCTGCTCGCTCCCGTACTCGCCGCCTGCGGCGGATCGGAGAGCGGGGGAAGTGGCGGAAAGACCATCGTCGTGGGCACCACGGACCAGTTCGTGGCGACCAAGGACGCGCCTGCTCCCTTCGATCCGGCCCACGCCTACGAGACCGGCATCTGGAACGTGATGCGGCAGACCACGCAGTCGCTGGTCCGCGTGCCGCGCGGTGGCGGCCTGCCCGTCCCGGACGCCGCTTCCGCGTGCAACTTCACCGACAAGGAGAACGAGAGCTACCGCTGCACGCTGCGCAGCGGACTTGAGTTCGCCGACGGCACCAAGGTGACCGCGGACGACGTGAAGTACTCGATCCAGCGCGTGCTCGACATCAAGGACGACAACGGCCCCTCCGGTCTCCTGGACAACATCGACACGATGGAGACCAAGGGCGGCACCGAGATCGTCTTCCATCTCAAGACGCCGGACGCCACCTTCCCGTACAAGCTCGCGACGCCCGCCGCGGGGATCGTGCAGAAGGACAAGTACCAGCCCAAGAAGCTCCGAGACGGCCTGGAGATGGACGGCTCGGGTCCGTACACGATGAAGGCCGACGTCAAGGGCGACCAGGTCGAGAAGTTCACCTTCACCAAGAACCCGAACTACAAGGGCGACGTGAAGTTCGCGAACGACAAGGTCGAGCTGCGCTCCTTCCCCACCGCCGAGGCCATGGGCACCGCGCTCGCCAAGGGCGACATCGACCTGATGGCGCGCGCCATGACGCCCGGGCAGATCCAGCAGATGCAGGTCAGCCCGAGCAAGGACGTCAACCTGGTCGAGATGCCCGGTCTGGAGATCCGCTACCTCGCCTTCAACACCGACGATCCGGCGGTCAAGAACAAGGCGGTGCGCGAGGCGATGGCCCAGGCCATCGACCGCAACCAGCTGGTGAGCAAGGTGTACGGCCAGACCGCCGAGCCGCTGTACTCGCTGATCCCCACCTCGATCGCCGGCCACACCAACTCGTTCTTCAACAAGTACGGCGAGGCGAGCAAGGCCAAGGCGCAGAACATCCTGAAGAGCGCCAACATCTCGACGCCCGTCAAGCTCACCCTCAACTACACCAAGGACCACTACGGTTCGATCACCGAGGACGAGTTCAAGAACCTGTCGGCGCAGCTGAACGCCACCGGCTTGTTCAGCACGACGATCCAGGGCACCGAGTGGTCGAAGTTCCGTCCCGCGCAGAAGAAGGGCGAGTACGCGGTCTACGGCCTCGGCTGGTTCCCCGACTTCCCGGACCCGGACAACTTCGTCGCGCCGTTCTTCGGCAAGGACAACTTCCTCAACACCCCGTACGTCAGCAACGACATCCGCAACACCCTCATCCCGCAGTCGCGGGTGGCCGCCGACCGCAACCAGGCGGCGAAGCCGTTCGAGCAGATCCAGGACATCGTCGCCAACGACGCCCCGGTCATCCCGCTGTGGCAGGGCAAGCAGTACGTCGCGGCCCGCACCGACATCACCGGCACCGAATGGGCCATCAACTCCTCGTCCGACCTGCAGCTGTGGGAACTCGGGCGCGGCAAGAAGTAACGCACGACCCGGCCGCGGCCCTTGGCGCGCCCGGACATTTCCATCAGCAGGACTGTGAGGCACGTGCAGGTGAAGATACGAAACCGATGGCTGACCGCCCCGCTCGCGGCGGGCGTGGCAGCCGGTCTCGTGAGTGGTTGTGGGACACAGCAGGGCGGCGGCGCGGCCTCCGGCGGCGACGGTTCGGTGATCATGGGTATGTCCGACGACATCCTCGCCACCGATCCCGCCTCCGGTTACGACCCAGGGTCGTGGCTGCTCTTCAACAACGTCTTCCAGTCCCTGCTCAGCTTCCCCAAGGGCAGCACGACGCCCCAGCCCGAAGCCGCGCAGAGCTGCGGCTTCGACCGGGGCGGCTCCACGGTCTACCGCTGCACCCTGCGGCCCGGGCTCAAGTTCAGCAACGGTGACCCGCTGACTTCCGAGGACGTCAAGTACTCCTTCGAGCGGGTGCTGAAGATCCACGACGACAGCGGCCCGGCGCCGATGCTCGCCACCCTCGGCAAGGTCGACACCCCGGACGCGAAGACCGTCGTCTTCCACCTGAAGGTCCCGGACGCCACCTTCCCGAGCAAGATCGCCTCCGGTGCCGGCTCGATCGTCGACCACAAGGAGTACCCGGCCGACAAGCTGCGCACCGACGGCAAGGCGGTCGGCTCCGGCGTCTACAAGCTGGACTCCTTCGGCGAGCAGCAGGCCGTCTTCTCGGTCAACTCCTCCTACGAGGGCACGGTCAAGGCCAAGAACTCCGGGCTGACCCTGAAGCTGTTCCACGGCGACCAGAAGGGCCTGGCCGCGGCCCTGAACAAGGGCGACATCGACCTCGCCTACCGAGGTCTCACGGCGAAGGACACGGCCGCGCTGCAGACCGCGGCGACCTCGGGCAAGCAGGGCATCAACGTCATCGAGGGCTCCAGCGCCGAGGTCCAGGACCTGGTCTTCAACATGAAGGACCCGGTCGCCGGCAAGCTCGGAGTGCGCAAGGCCATCGCCTACCTCGTCGACCGCGAGGCCCTCGTCCGCGATGTGTACTCGTCCACGGCGACCCCGCTGTACTCGGTCGTCCCCAGCGGAATCACCGCCCACACCACGGCCCTCTTCGACCAGTACGGGGGCAGCCCCGACCCGGTCAAGGCGAAGGCGGCACTGCACTCGGCGGGCATCAGCGGCAAGGTGAAGCTGACGCTGTGGTCCACGCCGAGCCGCTACGGACCTTCCACGGACGACGAGTTGAGGGCGATCGCGGGCCAGCTCAACGCGAGCGGGCTGTTCGACGCCGACGTGAAGTCGGTCGAGTTCAAGCAGTACGAGAAGGACATCGAGGCCGGGAAGTACGGCGTGTACGTGAAGGGCTGGATTCCGGACTACCCGGACCCGGACAACTTCACCCTGCCGTTCTTCGGCAAGGGCAACGTGCTGTCCAACAACTACACGAACAAGCAGATCACCGACGAGATCCTCCCGGCGACCGCGGGCACCGCCGACCGCGCCACCACCGAGGGCGAGTTCGCCAAGCTCCAGGACATCGTGGCCGACGAACTCCCGGTCCTCCCGCTGTGGCAGGGCAAGCAGTACGCGGTCGCGCGCACCGGGATCACCGGCCTGGAGTGGACCCTGGACGCGTCGACGGTCTTCCGCTTCTGGGAAATCAAGAAGGGCTGAGGCGAGGGCCCCGCCCGGGGCGCGGGGCAGCGACATGTGCTGTCCCGCCGGGCGGGGCGACCGGGTCGAGGTCAGCCCTGCCAGGTGAGCACCTGCACCGGGTGGGCGTCACGGTGGCTGCGGTCGGCCCTGCCAGGGGCACGAGGAGCCGCGCGATCAGCCACGCACGATCCGCAGGTGACGCACACGCGAGGATGAAGGCCCTCCGGCGTTGGAGGAGCCGGGGTCGAGGGGCGGAGCCCCCGGTGCCTCGGGGAGCCGCCCCGCCCTACTGGGCACCCGGCCGAACCAGCCCACTCTCATACGCGTAGACCGCCGCCTGCACCCGGTCCCGCAGCCCCAGCTTCGTCAGCACATGCCCCACGTGCGTCTTGACCGTGGTCTCGCTGACGAACAGGTCCGCCGCGATCTCCGCGTTGGAAAGACCGCGGGCGACGAGCTTCAGAACCTCCACCTCGCGGTCGGTCAGCGTGTGCAGCGTGTCCGGCACCGGCTCCTCGCCGGACGGCAGATGATCGGCGTACTTGTCGAGCAGCCGGCGCGTGATCGACGGCGCCAGCATCGCCTCGCCGGCCGCGACCACCCGGATCGCCTGCACCAGCTCATGGGCGGGCGCGTCCTTCAGGAGGAAGCCGCTGGCCCCCGCCTTGAGCGCCTCCACCACATACTCGTCCAGGTCGAACGTGGTCAGGACGAGCACCTTCGCGGGGCCGTCCTTGCCGGGCCCGCTGATCTGCCGGGTCGCCTCCACCCCGTCCATGCGGGGCATCCGGATGTCCATGAGGACCACATCGGGCTGGAGCGCCCGCACCTGATCGAGGGCCTGCAGACCGTCACCGGCCTCGCCGACCACCGCGATGTCCTGCTCGGCCTCCAGGATCATGCGGAAGCCGGTGCGCAGCAGCGGCTGGTCGTCGACCAGTAGGACGCGGATCGCCACGGGTACTCCTCATCAGATTGCTGGACCGGGCCCATTCTGCCCTGCTCACCGATGCCGGACGCGGCCGGGCGGGGGCCCGGCGGCCGCCACCGGGGGCGTACCCGGGCCGACGGCCGCCGCTGGAACTCAGCCTGCCGACTCCGGGGCCACGGTGATGGACAGCGGGTATACCGGGGGAGTCCCACCGAATTCCGGACAGACCGCCTGATGGTCGCACCAGCCGCACAGCTTCGTCGGCCGTGGCCGCCAGTCGCCCGTCTCGGTGGCGAGCCGGATCGCCTCCCACAGCGCGAGCAGCTTCCGCTCCACCTGCACCAGGTCCGCCTCGACCGGGTCGTACGTCAGCACGTCCCCACTGCCCAGGTACACCAGCTGAAGCCGGCGCGGCACGACCTGCTTGAGGCGCCACACCACCAGCGCGTAGAACTTCATCTGGAAGAGCGCCCCCTCCGCGTACTGCGGCCGGGGGGCCTTGCCCGTCTTGTAGTCGACGATGCGCACCTCGCCGGTCGGTGCCACGTCCACCCGGTCGATGACACCGCGCAGCCGCAGCCCCGACTCCAGCTCGGTCTCGACGAAGAACTCCCGCTCCACCGGCTCCAGGCGCGTGGGGTCCTCCAGAGAGAACCACCGCTCCACCAGCCGCTCGGCCTCGCCCAGCCACTGGGCGAGCCGCTCGCCCTCGGCGTCCTGCGCGAACAGCTCGGTGAGCTCCGGCTTCGATTCCAGCAGCCGGTCCCACTGGCCCGGGATCATCGACTTGGCGCGCGGGGCCGTGCGCTCGGCCGCCGGATCGTCGAAGAGCCGCTCCAGAACGGCGTGCACCAGGGTGCCGCGCGTGGCCGCCTCGCTCGGCTTCTCGGGGAGCCGGTCGA
Source organism: Streptomyces xanthochromogenes (assembly GCF_014650455.1). Lineage (GTDB taxonomy): Bacteria > Actinomycetota > Actinomycetes > Streptomycetales > Streptomycetaceae > Streptomyces > Streptomyces xanthochromogenes. The sequence continues at coordinate 201,404 of NZ_BMUZ01000012.1, forward strand.
TCACCCGGAACCGGTAGAGCAGGGGGCACTGCATGAAGTCGTTCGCGCGCGACGGCGACAACGACGTCGGCTGCTGTGCGGCCGCGGCCCCACCGGTACTCGTACTCATGACACAGACCCTACGACCCGCCACTGACAGCGAGCGGAATACCATCGACGACAGGCGCCCTCACCCTGCATGATCGTGACATCGCACCATGCAGCGAACATTCGGCGGACGCAGTGAGTCCGGCCGGGGCTCCGGGGCAGGTTTCCCGGAGCAGGCATCGTACCGACGAAGGGAACCCGTGGAAGACAGCGGCGAGAGCGGCGAGCGCGGACGGCCGCAGTCCGGCGCGACGGGCAAGAGCCCCGGCGGCGGTGGTCCGGTCAAGGGCAAGCAGCCGCGCTCCGGCCCCGGTGGCGGGATTCTGATGGGCCGCCCGTTCGGCGTGCCCGTCTACGTCGCCCCCAGCTGGTTCCTGGTCGCGGCCCTCATCACCTGGGTCTTCGGCGGCCAGCTCGACCGGGTCCTGCCCGAACTCGGCGCCGCCCGCTACCTCGTGTCGCTCTTCTTCGCGGTGGCCTTCTACGCCTCCGTGCTGGTCCACGAACTCGCCCACACCGTGGCCGCCCTCCGCTTCCGGCTTCCGGTGCGCCGCATCCAGCTCCAGTTCTTCGGCGGCGTCTCCGAGATCGAGAAGGAGACCGAGACCCCGGGCCGCGAGTTCGTCCTGGCCTTCGTCGGCCCGCTGCTCTCGCTCGTCCTGTCGGGCGTCTTCTACCTCGGCATGAAGGCCGTCGAACCCGGCACCGTCCCCGGCGTGCTGCTGGCGGGCCTGATGATCTCCAACCTCATCGTGGCCGGATTCAACCTGCTGCCGGGCCTGCCCCTGGACGGCGGGCGGATGCTCCGCGCCGTCGTGTGGAAGATCACCGGCAAGCCCATGAGCGGCACCATCGCCGCCGCCTGGGTCGGCCGCGCCCTCGCCGTCACCGTGCTCATCGGGCTGCCGCTGCTCACCCAGACCGGGGCGCTCGGCAACTCGCCCGACGAGGTCAGCGGCATGGACACCGTCACCGACGCACTGCTCGCCGCCATCCTCGCCGCGATCATCTGGACCGGCGCCGGCAACAGCCTGCGCATGGCCCGGCTGCGCGAGCACCTCCCCGAACTGCGGGCCCGTACCCTCACCCGGCGGGCGGTGCCCGTGGAGTCCACCACCCCGCTCTCCGAGGCGCTGCGCCGCGCCAACGAGGCGGGCGCCCGCGCCCTGGTCGTCGTCGACGGGCACGGCGACCCGACCGCCCTGGTCCGCGAGGCCGCCATCGTCGGCGTCCCCGAGCACCGCCGCCCCTGGGTCGCCGTCAGCGGCCTCGCCCAGGACCTCACCGACGGCATGCACGTCCCCGCCGAACTCGCGGGGGAGCCGCTCCTCGACCTCCTGCGGGCCACCCCCGCGACCGAGTACCTCGTCGTCGAGGAGACCGGGGAGATCTACGGAGTGCTCTCCGCGGCCGACGTGGAGAAGGCCTTCGTCGCGGCCATGGCACGGCCCGGCTCCTAGGAGCGCGGCCCGGCCGACGTGGCGTTCGAGACCTGGAACGGCCGGTACTCTGGTCGTATGTCCGAACCGACCGGTGCCGCCCGCCGTCGCGGGCCCTTCAAGGTCGGGGACCAGGTCCAGCTCACCGACCCCAAGGGACGCCACTACACGTTCACGCTCGAAGCCGGGAAGAATTTCCACACCCACAAGGGTTCCTTCCCGCACGACGAGCTGATCGGTGCTCCCGAGGGCAGTGTTGTCCGTACCACGGGAAACGTCGCCTACCTCGCGCTGCGCCCCCTGCTCCCCGACTTCGTCCTGTCCATGCCCCGCGGCGCCGCCGTGGTCTACCCCAAGGACGCGGGGCAGATCCTGGCCTTCGCCGACATCTTCGCCGGCGCCCGCGTCGTCGAGGCCGGCGTCGGTTCGGGCTCGCTGAGCGCCTTCCTGCTGCGCGCCATCGGCGACCACGGGATGCTGCACTCCTACGAGCGCCGCGAGGACTTCGCCGAGATCGCCACGCAGAACGTGGAGCGCTACTTCGGCGGACCGCACCCGGCCTGGCAGCTCACCGTGGGCGACCTCCAGGACAACCTCTCGGACACCGAGGTCGACCGCGTCATCCTCGACATGCTCGCCCCCTGGGAGTGCCTGGACGCCGTCTCCAAGGCGCTCGTCCCCGGCGGCATCCTGTGCTGCTACGTGGCCACCACCACCCAGCTCTCGCGCACCGTCGAATCCATCCGCGAGATCGGCTGCTTCGCCGAGCCGCAGCCGTGGGAGTCGATGATCCGCAACTGGCACGTGGAGGGCCTGGCCGTCCGCCCGGACCACCGGATGATCGGCCACACCGGCTTCCTGGTGACCGCCCGCCGCCTCGCGGACGGTGTGGAACCCCCGATGCGCCGCCGCCGCCCCGCCAAGGGAGCGTACGGCGACGACTACGAGGGCCCCAACAAGGACTGACCACAGTCCTGGGGCGTGGCCTCGTACAACGAACCGGCGCCGCCGCCGAGTTCCCGGACCGACACGGGAACTCGGCGGCGGCGCCTTTACGTTGAGCCTGATGCCCCGGTATTCCGCCCACCTGTGACGTGTGGCACGATGCTGGCCACCCCCACCCGCACCACCCTCCACAGGAGACCTCCCGCGTGCAGAATGCCGCCGTCCCTGAGCTCGCGCACACCCACGCCCGTCCCGTGCACTGGATCGCCACCGCCACCGCGATGGCCGCCGTGGTCGCTCTCGCCGGCCTGCTGACACCGGACGCGGCCACGGCCTCCCAGACTCCGGACAAGCGGGACACGCGGCTCACGACGGCGGCGGCGCCCGACCCCGGCACGGTGGCCTTCCCGCTGGACTGCGGCCCCGTGGGCTCGGTGGTGGAGAAGAAGGCCTCGGGGGACCTCGACGGCGACGGCGTACCGGAGACCGTGGCGGTCGTCCACTGCCGGGCCGGCGGCGGCACCCCGCCCAGCGGCGTCTACGTCGTGACGCGGCCGGTGGCCAAGGGCGCCCCGCCGCGTGTGGTGGCGACGCTGGTCGACCCGAAGAGCAAGCAGACCGTCACCGACTTCGCGATACGCGACGGCGTGGTGGCGGCGACCCTGGTCGGCTACTCGTCCGACGACGTGCCGCGCTACGAGCCCGATGTGCGCCAGGAGGTCAAGTGGCGCTGGCAGGGCGGGAAGTTCGTCCGCTCGACCGGGGCCGACGCCCTGGGCGTCTGAATTCCGCGGCCGGGACGCGGGCGGAGAGCCGGGGCGACCGTGCGTCATCACCGGTCACCCCGCGCTCACTCGGCGTCGGGCCCGTACACCTCGACGCTGTCCGAAACCCGACGTACGTGAATGCAGTCGCCCGGGCACTCCTTGGCGGAGTCCACGACGTCCTGGAGGAGCGGGAGCGGCACCGGCGTTGTGGCCCTGGGCGCCTGCAGCAACTCGTCGTCGGCGCTCTTCACGTACGCGAGTCCGTCGATGTCCAGCTCGAAGACCTCGGGGGCGTACTGGACGCAGATGCCGTCGCCGGTGCACAGGTCCTGGTCGATCCAGACTTCGAGAGCCTCGTTCATGTCCCTGCCGTTCCTGCGCGAGTAATCAATCGGTGCCAGCCCTGACGGGTGTTGACTCCATCGACGATAACAACCGCCCGCTTTCCGATGTTGTTGGGTGGGTATCCACCTGACGTGAGGGAGAGCGCAAGGGTGAAGATCGGACACACCCCAGAGTCTTTGTGATCTAGGGGTTTCAATCACCACCAGCCCAGGTAGGGTCAGGAAGCGTCCAGCTCCCCTTGGAGGAGGTGAGGACCGTGGCAGCCCACGACGACGACATCAACCGCGGCATCCGGCCCGGGCGGGGGTCTGAGGACCCAGCCGGCCAGGTTGCCTATCTAGAGCAGGAAATCGCCGTCCTGCGACGCAAGCTCGCCGACTCGCCGCGTCATACGAGGATTCTCGAAGAGCGGATCGTCGAGTTGCAGACCAGTCTGGCGGGCGTGTCCGCGCAGAACGAGCGGCTCGCCAACACCCTCCGTGAGGCCCGCGACCAGATCGTGGCCCTCAAGGAGGAGGTCGACCGGCTCGCACAGCCGCCGGCCGGCTTCGGTGTCTTCCTGCAGTCCAACGAGGACGGCACGGCGGACATCTTCACCGGGGGCCGCAAGCTCCGGGTGAACGTCAGCCCCAGCGTCGAACTCGACGACCTGAGGCGCGGCCAGGAAGTCATGCTCAACGAGGCGCTCAACGTGGTCGAGGCCATGGAGTTCGAGCGCGCCGGGGACATCGTCACCCTCAAGGAGATCCTGGAGGACGGCGAGCGCGCCCTGGTGGTCGGGCACACCGACGAGGAACGGGTGGTGAGGCTCGCCGAGCCGCTCCTGGACATCACCATCCGCCCCGGCGATGCGCTCCTGCTGGAACCCAGGTCCGGTTACGTCTACGAAGTGGTCCCCAAGAGCGAGGTCGAGGAGCTCGTCCTCGAAGAGGTTCCGGACGTCGACTACGACAAGATCGGCGGTCTGGGCAACCAGATCGAGCTGATCCGCGACGCGGTCGAACTGCCCTACCTCTACCCCGACCTCTTCAAGGAGCACGAACTGCGGCCGCCGAAGGGCATCCTGCTCTACGGCCCGCCGGGATGCGGCAAGACGCTGATCGCCAAGGCGGTCGCCAACTCCCTTGCCAAGAAGGTCGCCGAGGTGACCGGCCAGCCCGCGGGGAAGAGCTACTTCCTCAACATCAAGGGCCCCGAGCTCCTCAACAAGTACGTCGGCGAGACCGAGCGGCACATCCGCCTCGTCTTCCAGCGTGCCCGGGAGAAGGCGAGCGAGGGCACCCCCGTCATCGTCTTCTTCGACGAGATGGAGTCGCTCTTCCGCACCCGCGGATCCGGTGTCAGCTCGGACGTGGAGAACACCATCGTCCCGCAGCTGCTCGCCGAGATCGACGGCGTGGAGGGCCTGGAGAACGTCATCGTCATCGGCGCCTCCAACCGCGAGGACATGATCGACCCCGCGATCCTGCGGCCCGGCCGGCTCGATGTGAAGATCAAGATCGAGCGTCCGGACGCGGAGGCGGCGAAGGACATCTTCGCCAAGTACCTCAGGTCCTCACTGCCGCTGCACGCCGACGACCTCGCCGAGCACGGCGGGGACAAGGACGGCACCACCCACGCGATGATCCAGTCCGTGGTGGAGCAGATGTACGCGGAATCCGAGGAGAACCGCTTCCTGGAAGTCACGTACGCCAACGGTGACAAGGAAGTCCTGTACTTCAAGGACTTCAACTCCGGCGCCATGATCCAGAACATCGTGGACCGGGCCAAGAAGATGGCCATCAAGGCCTTCCTCGACCAGAACCAGAAGGGCCTTCGGATCTCCCACCTCCTCCAGGCTTGCGTGGACGAGTTCAAGGAGAACGAGGACCTGCCGAACACCACCAACCCGGACGACTGGGCCCGGATTTCCGGAAAGAAGGGCGAGCGGATCGTATTCATCCGCACCCTTGTCACCGGAAAGCAGGGCGCGGACACCGGACGCTCCATCGACACGGTGGCGAACACCGGTCAGTACCTGTAAAAGGCAGGCCGGCTGCGGGTGCCCGGGGCGGGCATCCGCAGCCGACTGCTTTTCAGGCCACCAGCGGAGCAAGAGCAATGACGGAATTGATCTCCCCACCAGCGCAAAGGCGTTCTAGGCTCTTCGGTACCGCCGAGTCGCGCAGTGCGGGGACGGGCACCGCACACGCACCGGAACACCAGCGGTACTTGAGCGCCGCTCCCGCGGGGGAGCGCCGCCGGGCAAGGAGGGCCGCATGACCGTACGGCGAGTAATGGGCATCGAGACGGAGTACGGGATCTCCGTCCCCGGCCACCCCAACGCCAATGCCATGCTCACCTCGTCCCAGATCGTCAACGCCTACGCGGCGGCGATGCACCGGGCGCGCCGCGCCCGCTGGGACTTCGAGGAGGAGAACCCGCTGCGGGACGCCCGCGGCTTCGACCTCGCCCGCGAGGCCGCCGACTCAAGCCAGCTCACCGACGAGGACATCGGCCTCGCCAACGTCATCCTCACCAACGGGGCGCGGCTCTACGTCGACCACGCACACCCCGAGTACAGCTCACCGGAGGTCACCAACCCCCGGGACGCGGTCCTGTGGGACAAGGCCGGCGAGCGCATCATGGCCGAGGCCGCGGAGCGCGCGGCCCAACTGCCCGGCGCGCAGCCGATCCACCTGTACAAGAACAACACCGACAACAAGGGCGCCTCGTACGGCACGCACGAGAACTACCTGATGAAGCGGGAGACCGCCTTCTCGGACATCGTGCGCCACCTGACCCCGTTCTTCGTCTCGCGCCAGGTCATCACCGGCGCCGGACGGGTGGGCATCGGCCAGGACGGCCACGAACACGGCTTCCAGATCAGCCAGCGGGCCGACTACTTCGAGGTCGAGGTCGGCCTGGAGACGACGCTCAAACGCCCGATCATCAACACCCGCGACGAGCCGCACGCCGACGCCGAGAAGTACCGCCGCCTGCACGTCATCATCGGCGACGCCAACCTCTCGGAGATCTCGACCTACCTCAAGCTGGGCACCACCTCCCTGGTCCTGTCCATGATCGAGGAAGGCTTCATCAACGTCGACCTGGCCGTGGACCAGCCGGTCCGCACCCTCCACCAGGTCTCGCACGACCCCACCCTGCAACACCTCGTCACCCTGCGCAGCGGCCGCACCCTGACGGCCGTGCAGCTCCAGATGGAGTACTTCGAGCTGGCGCGCAAGTACGTCGAGGAGCGCTTCGGGGCGGACGCCGACGAGCAGACCAAGGACGTCCTGGTCCGCTGGGAAGACGTTCTGAACCGGCTGGAGAACGACCCGATGAGCCTGTCGGGGGAGCTCGACTGGATCGCCAAGCGCGAGCTGATGGAGGGCTACCGGCGCCGGGACGGCCTGAACTGGGACGCGGCCCGGCTGCACCTGGTGGACCTCCAGTACGCGGACGTACGGCCCGAGAAGGGCCTGTACAACCGTCTGGTGGCCCGCGGCAAGATGAAGCGCCTCCTGGACGACCCCGGGGTCCTGCGGGCCCAGACGGAGCCTCCGGAGGACACCAGGGCCTACTTCCGGGGCCGCTGCCTGGAGCAGTACGCGGACGACGTCGCCGCGGCGTCCTGGGACTCGGTGATCTTCGATCTTCCGGGCCGGGACTCGCTCCAGCGGGTGCCAACCCTGGAACCCCTTCGCGGAACGCGTAATCACGTGAAGGCGCTGCTCGACCGGTGCCGGACCGCCGAAGATCTGGTGCGGGTGCTCTCGGGCGGCTGAAAGACCGCGGGTGTGGGAAACACAGAGGTAGGCCGCGCACGTTCCAGAAACTGCGGGGCCGATGTCAGACCCTGCTTGTAGGGTCTGATCAAGGACATCGAACCGAGCGGGGTGAGGTAGATGGCGACCAAGGACACCGGCGGCGGACAGCAGAAGGCGACGCGTTCCACCGAGGAGGTCGAGGAGCAGGCGCAGGACGCGCAGGCTTCCGAGGACCTCAAGGAACGCCAGGAGAAGCTGTCGGACGACGTCGACTCCGTGCTCGACGAAATCGACGACGTGCTCGAAGAGAACGCCGAGGACTTCGTGCGGTCCTTCGTTCAAAAGGGTGGGCAGTAGTTCACGGATGTGAACAACGCGGTCCGTCGTGGGAAACCCGGCCAGGGGTGAGGGATTCCCCTGGCGCGGCCCGGCCCCGTGGGAGCAGGGGCAACCGTGCAATGGGCCGGTCCTGCCCGGCCGTTCATGTGGATCACCGGCACACGGCGGGTAGGGTCCAGTCGTACTTGAGCTTCAACTGCAATTCGGCCATCGGCCTGTTGGGGAATTTCCCCGACACCGTCCGTCGCGCTGCCGCCTACTTGGAAGGAAACTCGTGGAAGCCAACACTCGTGGCACCGGGCGTCTACCAGCTGCCTTCCTGACGCCTGGGTCCTCCTCATTCATGGACTTCCTGTCCGACCACTCGCCGGAGATGCTCCCCGGCAAGCGCGTCCTGCCGCCCGTGCAGGGCCATGTTGAAGCCCCGCACGGCACGACGATCGTGGCCGCGACGTTCCCCGGCGGGGTCGTCCTGGCGGGCGACCGGCGGGCCACGATGGGCAACATGATCGCCCAGCGCGACATCGAGAAGGTCTTCCCGGCCGACGAGTACTCGGCGGTCGGCATCGCGGGCACCGCGGGCCTCGCGGTGGAGATGGTCAAGCTCTTCCAACTGGAGCTGGAGCACTTCGAGAAGGTCGAAGGCGCCACGCTCTCCCTGGAGGGCAAGGCCAACCGGCTCTCCACGATGATCCGCGGCAACCTGGGCATGGCCATGCAGGGCCTCGCCGTGGTCCCGCTCTTCGCGGGGTACGACGTGGACCGCGAGAAGGGCCGCATCTTCTCCTACGACGTCACCGGCGGCCGCTCCGAGGAGCACGGCTTCGCCGCCACCGGCTCCGGCTCCATCTTCGCCCGGGGCTCCATGAAGAAGCTCTACCGCGACGATCTGACGGAGCAGGAGACGACCACGCTCGTCATCCAGGCGCTCTACGACGCCGCCGACGACGACTCGGCGACCGGCGGCCCGGACATGGCGCGCCGGATCTTCCCGATCGTCACCGTCATCACCGAGGACGGCTTCCGCCGGCTCACCGAGGCGGAGTCCTCCGAGCTCGCCCGCTCCATCCTGGAACGGCGGCTGGAGCAGCCCGACGGCCCCCGGGCCTCCCTCCTCTGAGGCCCGCGCAGGCCCCGAGATGACCCAGCCACTGACAGAAAGGGACGGTTAGCCGGTGTCGACCCCGTTCTATGTCTCACCCCAGCAGGCCATGGCCGACCGTGCGGAGTACGCCCGCAAGGGCATCGCCCGCGGCCGCAGCCTGGTCGTGATCCAGTACGCCGACGGCATCGTGTTCGTCGGTGAGAACCCGTCCCGCGCGCTGCACAAGTTCAGCGAGATCTACGACCGGATCGGCTTCGCCGCCGCCGGCAAGTACAACGAGTACGAGAACCTCCGCATCGGCGGCGTCCGTTACGCGGATCTGCGCGGATACACCTACGACCGTGACGATGTGACGGCCCGTGGGCTCGCCAACGTCTACGCGCAGACGCTGGGCACCATCTTCTCCAGCGTCGGCGAGAAGCCGTACGAGGTGGAGCTGGTCGTCGCCGAGGTCGGGAGCACGCCCGAAGAGGACCAGATCTACCGGCTGCCGCACGACGGCTCGATCGTGGACGAGCACGGCTCGGTCGCGGTCGGCGGCAACGCCGAGCAGATCAGCACGTTCCTGGACCAGCGCCACCAGGAGGGCATGTCGCTCGCCGAGGCGCTGCGGCTGGCCGTGCAGGCCCTCTCCAACCAGACGAACGGCGCCGACCGGGAGATCCCCGCCGAGCGCCTGGAGGTCGCGGTCCTGGACCGGACGCGGCCGCAGCAGCGGAAGTTCAAGCGCATCGTGGGCCGCCAGCTTTCCCGGCTGCTCCAGGCCGATGTGGCCAAGACCGAGCCCACCGAGGCCCCTTCGGACCTGGAGGAGACGGAGGACGAGTAGTCCCCCGCCGCTCCTGACCGCGCCCCGGTTCCGCCTCAGGCGGGCCGGGGCGCGGCCGTCGAGCCCCGTACGGCCAGCGCCACCGGCAGATCCCCGCTCTCCACGGGGCGTCCCTCCAGAACGGCGAGCAGGGCCGCCATGCCCCGCGCGCCGACCTGTTCGGCGGGCAGTGTGAGCGTGGTCAGTTCCGGTTCGAGGGCGGTGGCGAGGTTGAGACCGTCGAACCCGGTGACGGACACGTCGTCGGGCACGTGCAGACCCAGCCGATGGGCGGCCTTGCAGGCGCCCGCCGCGAGGAAGTCGTCGTCACAGACCAGTGCGGTCGGGCGCGGGCCCGGGGAGCCCAGGGCGGTTTCCGCGGCCCGTCGGCCGCCGTCCACGCTGAGCTCCGCCCGGACCGTACGGAGCTCGGCGTCGGGCGTCCCGGCGAGCGCGGCGGCCAGCGCCCGGGCCCGTACGACGAAGGTCCACGAGTCGACGTCGGCGGCGATGTGGGTGAACCGGCGGTGTCCGAGGCCGAGCAGATGCTCCGTCAGGCGCCTTACGCCGTCGGCGATGTCGAGGTTGACGTGGGCCGCGGGCCCGGCCTCGGCGGGGTCGCTGTCGAGCATCACCAGGGGAAGGTCGCTGCCGCGGATCGAGGCGAGCGCCTCCGCCGCCATGGAGGAGGCGATGACGCCGTCGAGGGCGGTGCGCGCCGAGTCGAACGGGTCGCGGGCGGGGCCGATGCCCTCGGGGGAGGGGTAGAGCACCACGCCGAAGCCGTGTTCGGCGGCGACCCTGGCCGCGCCCGCGTAGACCTGGGCGAAGAATTCGCTGGTCATGGCGGGTACCACGAGCAGCGCGGTCCTGGTGCGGCCGAGCCGCAGACTGCGGGCGGCGAGGTTGGGCCGGTAGCCGAGGTCCTGCGCGGCCTCCCGGACCAGACCCGCGGTCCGCTCGGAGACCCGGCCCCGCCACTTGTCGCCCAGCACCAGGGAGACGGTGGCCTGCGACACCCCGGCCGCGCTCGCCACGTCCCGGCTGGTGGGCGGGCGCGTCCCGGCGGCCCGTCCGGACAGCGCGGCGCGGGCGGCACGCACCCCGGCGCGGGCCGCCACCGGCGCGGATGCCGCTGCGGACTCCGGGCTGTCCTGGCTGGTCAAGGGGCCTCCAGAGCGATGTGCGGGCGGGCGCGGGGTGGACCTGCGGACACGCCACATGGTACGTATGACCTCGGACGTTATACGTAACACTGAGGAGTGGGCATGGCGGCGGGATACGCGGAGATCCTTCGGACCCGGCACGCCGCACGGCTGCTCGCGGGCACCTTGACCGGCCGGCTGCCGAACGCGACGGCCGCGATCGCGGTCGTCTTCTTCGTCCGGGCCGAGGGCGGCAGCTACTCGCTCGCCGGCGCGCTGACCGCCGTGTACGGCGTGGCCACCGCCGTCGGCCAGCCGCTGCTCGGCCGGGCCGTCGACCTGTACGGCCAGCCGCGCGTGATGCTCCCCGCCTCCGTGCTTTCCGCCCTCGGCATGGTCCTGCTGGCCGTCGCCGGCATCGATCCGGTGGCCGTGGCGTACGCGGCGGTTCTCGTCGCGGGGCTCGCCACACCGCCCCTGGAGGGCGGCCTGCGGGCCCTGTGGCCCAGTGTCCTCACGCGCGAGGAGCAGGTGCACACCGCGTACGCGATGGACGCCATAGCCCAGGAGGTGATGTTCACGGTCGGGCCGCTGCTCGTCACCGTCTCCATCGCACTCTGGTCGCCCGCCGCCGCGCTGCTCCTGATCAACGCGCTCGGAGTGCTCGGCGCCCTCAGCGTGGTGCTGTCCGGGCCCTCCCGGAGCTGGCGCTCGGCGCCCCGCGAGGCGCACTGGCTCGGCGCGCTGCGCTCGCCCGGGCTGCTCGCGCTGCTCGGCTCGTTCTTCTTCGTCGGGCTCGCGCTCGGCGCGATCATCGTGGCCGCGTCCGCCTACGCCGACGACCACGGCAGCGACACGATCTACGGCTGGCTGATGGCGGCCAACGGGCTGGGCGCGCTGCTCGGCGGGCTCGTCTACGGGGCCCGGCGGTGGAGCGGCGCTCCCGAGAAGCGGCTGCGCATCCTGGTCGCGCTGCTCGCCGTCGGCTACCTCCCGCTGACGCTGGTTCCGGCCCTGCCCGCGATGGCCGCGCTCACCGTCGTCTCCGGGCTCTTCCTCGCGCCGTCCATCGCCTGCGCGTTCATCGTCGTCGACCGGCACGCCCCGCGCGGCACGGTGACCGAGGCGTTCTCCTGGCTCGTGACCGCCTTCGGCGTGGGCACGGCACTGGGCACGGCCGCGGCCGGACCCGCGGTCGAACTCGGTGGAACCGGCGCGAGTTTCGCGGTCGCGGGTGGCGGCGGAATCGCCGCGCTCGTGGTGCTCCTCGCGACGCAAAGGGTGCTTGCGGCTCCCGGGCGTCCGCGCTCTGTCGAGGTAGTTGACGAAAATGATCGAAACCGTGCCGTCGAACCCGGTTTCAGCTCAGGCCATCAGGCGTAATGTTCCCTCATGGACCGCCGCATTTTCGGGCTGGAGAACGAGTACGGCGTCACGTGCACGTTCAGGGGACAGCGCCGACTGTCTCCTGACGAAGTGGCGCGCTACCTCTTCCGCCGTGTTGTGTCATGGGGCCGCAGCAGCAACGTCTTTCTGCGGAACGGCGCCCGCCTCTACCTCGACGTGGGATCGCATCCGGAATACGCAACACCCGAATGCGACAACGTGACCGAACTGGTCACCCACGACAAAGCCGGTGAGCGCATTCTCGAAGGCCTGCTCGTCGACGCCGAACGCCGCCTGCACGAGGAGGGAATCGCGGGCGACGTCTATCTCTTCAAGAACAACACCGACTCGGCGGGAAACTCCTACGGCTGCCACGAGAACTATCTGGTCGCCCGTCACGGAGAGTTCTCCCGGCTCGCGGACATCCTCATCCCGTTCCTCGTCACCCGCCAGCTGATCTGCGGGGCCGGCAAGGTGCTGCAGACCCCGCGCGGCGCGGTCTACTGCGTCAGCCAGCGTGCCGAGCACATCTGGGAGGGCGTCAGCTCCGCCACCACCCGCTCCCGTCCCATCATCAATACGAGGGACGAGCCGCACGCCGACGCCGAGCGCTACCGGCGCCTGCACGTCATCGTCGGCGACTCGAACATGTCCGAGACGACCATGCTCCTCAAGGTCGGTGCCACCGACCTCGTGCTGCGCATGATCGAGGCCGGCACGGTCATGCGCGACCTCACCCTGGAGAACCCGATCCGGGCCATCCGCGAGGTCTCCCACGACATCACGGGCCAGCGCAAGGTGCGCCTGGCCAGCGGCCGCGAGGCCTCCGCCCTCGAAGTCCAGCGGGAGTACTACGAGAAGGCCGTCGACTTCGTGGAGCGCCGGGGCATCCGCACCGGCACGGTCGACCAGGTGCTCGAACTGTGGGGCCGCACCCTGGACGCGATCGAGGCCGAGGACCTCGACCGGATCGGCACCGAGATCGACTGGGTCATGAAGTACAAGCTCATCGAGCGGTACCGGGCCAAGAACAACATGACCATGTCGCACCCGAGGGTCGCGCAGATAGACCTCGCCTACCACGACATCCACCGTCGACGGGGCCTGTACTACCTCCTGGAGCGCAAGGGCCAGGCGGCGAGGATCTGCAACGACCTGAAGATCTTCGAGGGCAAGTCGGTGCCCCCGCAGACCACCAGGGCGCGGCTGCGCGGCGACTTCATCCGCCGCGCGCAGGAGCAGCGACGGGACTTCACGGTCGACTGGGTGCATCTGAAGCTCAACGACCAGGCGCAGCGCACCGTGTTGTGCAAGGACCCGTTCCGGTCCGTGGACGACCGGGTGGAGAAGCTGATCGCCGGTATGTGAGACGACGTCAGCCGTGTGATCCGGGGGCCCCGTGCGCTGTTGCGTACGGGGCCCCCGGGCATGCCGCACCCTTGTGGTACCGAAGTGGGGCCGTAGAGTGGCCGCTCCGACCGTTCCAGCTACCCCGAGGACCACTGTGCGACGCCGACTTGCTGCCGCGCTCATCGTGCCGGCCCTGATGCTCACCGCGGCCTGCGGAGGAGGTGACGACGCAGCGAAGAAGAAGGACGCGTCCGCTTCCCCCTCCGATTCGGCGTCGCAGCCGCCCGCGGCTCCCAAGCCGGTGTCCGACGCCTCGCCGATGCCCACCGTCGCCGGTGACGCGGACAAGAAGCCCACGATCACCATCCCCAAGGGTGACCCGAGCGGAAAGTTCGTCGTCAAGACGCTGACCGCCGGCACCGGGGCCGAGGTCAAGAAGGACGACCTCGCGGTGACGAAGTACACCGGAAAGATCTGGAAGAGCGGCAAGGACCTGGCCGGGTCCTACGACAAGGGCGGCGTGCCCCAGGTCATCCCGGCCGGCTCGCAGACCTACATCCCGGCGTTCAGCGAGGCGGTGCTCGGCCAGAAGGTCGGCGCCCGCGTCCTGGTCGTCGCGCCGCCGGCCGCCGCGTTCGGCGCCGCGGGCAAGCAGGAGCTCGGCGTCTCCGGCACCGACAACCTGGTCTTCGTCCTCGACGTCGACAGCGTCATGCCGAAGAAGGTCGACGGCACCCAGGCCTCCATCCCGTCCGACCTGCCGCAGATCAAGGCGGACAAGGAGGAGGCCGCCACGATCACGGTCCCGAAGAACGACCCGCCGAAGAAGCTCGTGGACCAGGTGCTCATCGAGGGCAAGGGCGACGAGGTCAAGAGCGGCCAGACCGTCTACATGCAGTACAGCGGCGCCACCTGGAAGCCCAACGAGGGCCTTCCGCAGGCGAAGCTGTTCGACACCTCGTGGAAGACCGGCGCCCCGTTCTCGACCGCGATCGGCCAGGGCCAGGTCATCGAGGGCTGGGACAAGGGTCTCGTCGGCAAGAAGGTCGGCAGCCGTGTCCTGCTCGTCATCCCGCCGGAGCAGGGCTACAAGGACAAGGCCCAGGGCGCGGACATCCCGGCCAATTCGACCCTCGTCTTCGTCGTGGACATCCTCGGAGCAGTGTAAGACTGTCCCGGTTGCCCATAGCGATTAGTAGGAGCATTACGTGAGCATCGACAAGCCCGAGATCGACTTCCCCGAGGGCGAGCCGCCGGCGGACCTGGAGATCAAGGAGATCTGGGAGGGCGACGGCGCCGTCGCCAAGGCCGGGGACTTCGTCAAGGTCCACTACGTGGGTGTGGCCTTCTCCACCGGTGAGGAGTTCGACGCCTCCTGGAACCGCGGCAACCCGCTGGAGTTCAAGCTCGGTGCCGGCCAGGTCATCTCCGGCTGGGACCAAGGCATCCAGGGCATGAAGGTCGGCGGCCGTCGCCGGCTGACCATCCCCGCCCACCTCGCCTACGGCGACCGCGGCGCCGGCAACGCCATCGCGCCGGGCGAGACGCTGATCTTCGTCTGCGACCTGGTCGCCGTCTGAGACGCACCCGGATCGGTCCCGAGCGATCGGACCTGATCGGACCGAGGGTCCATGCCTGCGGGCATGGACCCTCGGCTTTTGCCCCGGCAGCCCGGAGCGGTACGGTCAACGGTCGTAGCGCACAACGAGAGAGGGCGTAGGGCATCGATGGCGATCGCCAAGGCAGAGCGGCTGATGAACCTGGCGCTGTGTCTGCTCGGGACACGACGCGCACTCAGCAAGCGGGAGCTGCGCGAGTCCATCGAGGCCTATCTCGAGGCCGGTTCCGACGACTCCTTCAACCGGATGTTCGAGCGGGACAAGGACGATCTGAGGGAGCTCGGCCTGGTCATCGAGACCGTCGAGAACCTCGACGGTGAGACCGGCTACCTCGCCCGCCGCGACAGCAACCGCCTGCCGCCGGTCCAGCTCGACGCCGAGGAGGCCGCGGCCCTCGGGCTCGCCGCCCGCGTGTGGCAGCAGGCGCGGCTCGCCGGAGCGGCCAGCGGCGCACTCCAGAAGCTGCGCGCCGCCGGTATGCCGGAAGCCGACAATCCGTATGAGCACAGCGCGATCGAGCCGCGCATCCCGGTCCACGAGGCGGCCTTCGAGCCCTTGATGCTGGCCTGCCGGGACCGCCGCCCGGTCGTCTTCGACTACCGCAAGGTCACCGCTGTACGCCCCGAGGCCCGCCATGTCGAACCCTGGGGACTGGAGTGCTGGCGCGGCCACTGGTACCTGGTCGGCTGGGACCGCGACCGGGGTGCCGAGCGGGTGTTCCGGCTCAGCCGCATCTCCGGCAAGGTCCGCTCGCGCGCGGCCGCCTTCACCGCGCCCGTCCCCGATGTCGTCACCGTGCGCGAGACCGTCGAGACCTGGGCGGGCGAGACCGCGACCCGCTCGGCCCGCATCCGGCTGCGCGCGGGCGCCGGCTACCCGCTGCGTTCACGGGCCACCTCGACCCGTGAACTCGGCGACGGCTGGGACGAGTTGGAGATTCCGTACGGGCACGGGCTCGATGCCCACCTGGTGGAGTTCGGCCCCGACGTGGTGGTGCTGGAACCCGCCGATCTGCGGGCCGACGTGATGGACCGGCTGCGCGCCGTGGCCAAGGGCTGAGAGGGACGGGACGACCATGGCTGCCAACGCCATCGACCAGACGCGGCGGATGCTGTCGCTGGTGACCTATCTGCGCGAGCGCCCCGGCGCCCGTGTCGGCGACGTCGCCCGCGCCTTCGGCATCACCGAGGACGAACTGATCTCCGACCTCGACGTGCTGCCCATGTGCGGCACGAGCTTCCGCGGCGGCGACCTCCTGGACATCGACACCGACGGCGACCGCATCTGGTGGCACAACCCGGATGACGTCGCGGCCCCGCTCCGGCTCGCCGCCGACGAGGCGACCGCGCTCCTCGTGGCCGCCCGGGCCGTGTCCACGCTGCCCGGCCTGCGCGAGGGCGACCGGCAGGCGCTGCTGCGCGCCACCGCCAAGCTGGAGGCCGCGGCCGGCGAGGCCGCCGGCGCCAGCTCCCGCCTCTCGGTCACCTTCGAGTCCGAGGGCGGTGTCTTCGCCGAGGTGGACCGCGCGATCTCGGAGCGCCGCCGCCTGTGGGTGAAGTACTACTCGCCGGCCCGCGACGAGCTGACCGAGCGCGAGGTCGACCCGATCCGGCTGTTCGCCGTCGGCCACACCTACATGGAGGCGTGGTGCCGCCTCTCCGAGGCCCGGCGCACCTTCCGGCTCGACCGGGTCGCCGAGATCCGCCTGCTCGACGAGGCGTCCGCGCCGCCCGAGCTGGAGCTGCGCGACCTGTCCGAAGGGCTCGTCCAGCCCTCGGCCGAGGACCCCGAGGTCGTCGTCGAGGTGGGCCCCGGCGGCCGCTGGGTCGCCGAGTACTACCCGCACGACAGTGCCGACGAGCTGCCCGACGGCGGGCTGCGGATCACCCTGCGCACGCCCGACCCGGCGTCGCTGCGACGCCTCGCGCTGCGGCTCGGCCAGGACGGCCGGATCGTCACGCCGGACGATCTCGCCGAGAGCGCCCGCACGGTGGCCCGCGAGGCGCTGGCCGCATATGAGGAACCGCAGGCCGTGCGCCATCAGGGCTGAACCCGCCCGTCGGAGCCGAACCGCCCCCGTACTCGACCGCCAGAGCTGAGGAGAACTGCGGATCATGTCGGTACTGCCCGGTATTGCTCGTCCCGTGATCCCGGTCCTCTTCAAGGCGGCCTGTCCGGAGTGCCGCGCCCGCCTGGAGCTGGGCGCGGCCGCGCTGCGGCTCGCGATCGGGGCCAGCCGGCGCACCACCTTCTACTCCTTCACCTGCCCCGAGTGCGGTTCGGCCGTTCGCAAGCCCGCGGGTGAGCGCATCATCGAACTCCTCACCGGGGGCGGCGTCCGCACGCTCCGGCTCCACTCCACCGTCTAGGGTCCGCATGATGTTCTGGCCGATGACCGCCATCACCCTCGGTTTCCTCGGGATCGCCGTGCTCGGCGTCCTCGCCGTCAAGGTGTTCGTCGAGGCGCAGCGCCTCGGCCGCCAAGTGGCCGACACCACAAGCAAGATCAACCGTGCGGCGGAGGACCTGGAGCGCGCCGCCGTCGACCTCGCGGGGGCCGGCGAAACGCTGAGATGACAGGTGCGCTCCGATGCCGTCCGTTTCGGGGCGGTACGCTGCACAACGCGGCCCAGGTAGCGAGGCCCGGTCCGCAAACGGGCGTACGCACGGGGATTGCCCAGCGTTCACCCCTGCGCGTTACGATCGCTGCACGTAAGAACGGTCGGGCACCCGTCCGGCCGCCAACCGGCAGCCCCAACCCTGCAGCCTCGGTGAGAAGGTAAACGCTTATGTTCGGAAGGCTCGGCGCCCCCGAGATCATTCTCATCCTCATCGTCGTCGTCCTGCTGTTCGGCGCGAAGAAGCTCCCGGACATGGCGCGGTCGCTCGGCAAGTCGGCCCGCATCCTCAAGAGCGAGGCCAAGGCCATGAAGTCCGAGGGCCAGCAGCCCGCCCCGGCCGACCCGCCGGTCCCGGGCGAGCAGCCGCCGGCCCAGCGCACGATCCAGTCCGCGCCCGGCGACGTGAGCAGCGCCCGTCCGGTGACCGAGCCGACGGACACGACCAAGCGCTGACACCGGGCCCCAGCAGGCGCTGTTCACCTTCGTGACCAGAGTGACCTGCCGCACGAGATGAGGACGTGGGTTGCTCAAGTCTGCCCGCAAACAACAGAGGGACCCCGAGGGCCGGATGCCGCTCTCGGACCACCTTCGCGAGCTGCGCAACCGGCTCGCGAAGGCGGTGTTCGCGATCCTGGTCTGCGCCATCGTGGCGGCGTTCTACTACAAGGACATCGCGGGGCTCATCACCAAGCCGATCACGCACTCGGTCGGCTGCCCGGACGACTTCCACAAGCTCGCCAGCAAGAACAGGGACACCTGCGGCCAGATCACGATGTCCGGCCTCATGGGGCCGTTCACGCTGATGATCAAGGTGTCGATGGTCGCGGGCGTCGTGGCTGCCAGCCCGGTCTGGCTCTACCAGCTCTGGGCGTTCGTCGCGCCGGGTCTGCACAAGCACGAGCGGCGCTACTCGCTGAGCTTCGTCGCGGCCGGTGCCCCGCTCTTCGTGGCCGGCGGCTGGTTCTCGTACCACGTGCTGCCGGCCGCGGCCGAGGTGCTGCTGGGCTTCACGCCCTCGGGCGTGACCAACCTGCTGCCGCTCAACGAGATCATCGACCTCGTCACCCGCATGATCATCGTCTTCGGCCTCTCCTTCGAGCTGCCGTTGTTCCTCGTCATGCTCAACTTCAGCGGCATCCTCACCGGCCGCCGGATGCTGGGCTGGTGGCGCGGAATGATCATGGGTGTGACGGTCTTCGCGGCGTTCGCCACGCCGACCGTCGACCCGGTCTCGATGCTCTCGCTCGCCACCCCGATCGTCGGCCTCTACTTCGTCGCCGTGATCATCTCGCTGATGAACGACAAGCGCCGCAAGCAGCGTGCCGAAGCGGGACCGGCCGACGACGAGGCGTCCGACCTGGACCTCACGCCCGAGGACATCGGCACCGTCGAGGCGGTGACCTCGCCCCCGGCGCTGCCCGAGCAGTCGGACGGCGGACGCTCCACCAAGCTCAACGGGTACGACGACATCACCTGACCTTGACGCGAACGCCGGACCTTGTAGGGTCCGGCGGGTGACCAGCGAGATCACCCTCTTCGTCAATCCCACCGCGGGACGCGGCCGGGGCGCGCACGCCGCGCAGCCGGCCGCTTCCGCGTTGCGGGCCGCCGGATTCTCCGTCCGCACCGTGCTCGGCGAGGACGCCGACGACGCGCTGCGCCGGGCGCGCGAGGCCGTCGATGGCGGCACCGGGGCGCTGATCACCGTCGGCGGCGACGGCATGGTCAACCTCGCGCTCCAGGCCGTCGCGGGCACCACCACCCCGCTCGGCGTCGTCGCCGCGGGCACCGGCAACGACTTCGCCCGCGCCCTCGGGCTTCCGATACGCGACCCGGCCCGCGCCGGGGAATGCGCGGCCCGGGCCCTCAAGGACGGCCGGCTCACGGACATCGACCTGGGCCGGACCGGCGACCGCTGGTTCGCCACCGTCCTCGCCTCCGGCTTCGACTCCAAGGTCAACGACCGGGGCAACCGGATGAGGTGGCCATCGGGCCGCTTCAAGTACGACCTCGCCATGCTCGCCGAACTGGCCGCGTTCAAGCCCATCCCGTACAAGATCACCCTCGACGACGGCGAGACCCGTGAGATCGATGCGACCCTCGTCGCCGTCGGCAACTCCTCCTCCTACGGAGGAGGCATGCGCATCTGCGCCGACGCCGACCTCACCGATGGACTCTTCGACGTCACCGTCGTCGGGGACTGCTCGCGCGCGACCCTCGTCAAGGTCTTCCCGCGGGTCTACAGGGGCACCCATCTCGGCCATCCCAAGGTCACCACGTACCGCGTCGCCTCGATCGGCCTCGCCGCGGACGGGATCACCGGGTACGCCGACGGGGAGCGGCTCGGACCGCTCCCGCTCACCGCGGAGTGTGTACGCGGTGCGGTACGGGTATTGGCACCCGTACCGGCGTCCGGCCGGAAGGCCGCGGCACCCGGCCTCCAATAAAGATCGCGACCTCTGTCAGAGGCGGCGGGTAGGCTCGAAGACAAGATGACAGAGGACCTCTCACCAGCCGAAGCGTACGCAGCTGCCCGGCTCCGCGCCGTCGAGCAGGCCACCGCGCTCGCACCCTTCCGTGACCTGTACGACTTCGATCTGGACCCGTTCCAGATCGAGGCGTGTCAGGCCCTCGAAGCCGGAAAGGGCGTGCTCGTCGCGGCCCCCACCGGCTCCGGCAAGACCATCGTCGGCGAGTTCGCCGTGCACTTGGCCCTGGAGCAGGGCCGCAAATGCTTCTACACCACGCCCATCAAGGCGCTGTCCAACCAGAAGTACGCCGACCTCGCGCGCCGCTACGGTGCCGACAAGGTGGGCCTGCTGACCGGCGACAACAGCGTCAACGCGGACGCGCCGGTGGTCGTCATGACCACCGAGGTGCTCCGCAACATGCTGTACGCGGGCTCCCAGGCCCTCCTCGGGCTCGGGTACGTGGTGATGGACGAGGTGCACTACCTCTCCGACCGCTTCCGCGGAGCGGTCTGGGAAGAGGTGATCATCCACCTCCCGGAGTCCGTCACCCTGGTCTCGCTGTCCGCGACCGTCTCCAACGCCGAGGAGTTCGGCGACTGGCTGGACACCGTCCGGGGCGACACCGAAGTGATCGTGTCCGAGCACCGGCCCGTGCCGCTGTGGCAGCACGTCATGGCCGGCCGCCGGATGTACGACCTCTTCGAGGAGGAGACCGACCACGGCGGCCGTGGCGTCTCCCGGCGCGAGGTCAACCCCGACCTCCTGCGCATGGCGCGCATGGAGAACCAGAAGACGTACAACCCGCGCGACCGGCGCCGCGGCAAGATGGTGCGCGAGGCGGACCGCGAGCGGGAGCGCCGCCAGCGCTCCCGGATCTGGACACCGGGCCGCCCCGAGGTCATCGAACGGCTCGACGCCGACGGCCTGTTGCCGGCCATCACCTTCATCTTCAGCCGCGCCGCCTGCGAGGCCGCCGTCCAGCAGTGCATGTACGCCGGGCTCAGGCTCAACGACGAGGAGGCGCGCCAGAAGGTCCGCGAGATCGTCGAGGAGCGCACCTCCTCCATCCCCGGCGAGGACCTGCACGTCCTCGGCTACTACGAGTGGCTCGAAGGCCTGGAGCGCGGCATCGCCGCCCACCACGCGGGGATGCTGCCCACCTTCAAGGAGGTAGTGGAGGAGCTGTTCGTACGCGGCCTGGTGAAGGCCGTGTTCGCCACCGAGACGCTCGCGCTCGGCATCAACATGCCCGCGCGCTCGGTGGTGTTGGAGAAGCTCGTCAAGTGGAACGGCGAGCAGCACGCCGACATCACTCCCGGCGAGTACACCCAGCTCACCGGGCGGGCCGGGCGGCGCGGCATCGACGTCGAGGGCCATGCCGTGGTCCTGTGGCAGCGCGGCATGGACCCGGGCGCGCTCGCGGGCCTGGCCGGCACGCGCACCTACCCGCTGCGCTCCAGCTTCAAGCCGTCGTACAACATGGCCGTCAACCTGGTCCAGCAGTTCGGCCGGCACCGCTCGCGCGAGCTGCTCGAAACCTCCTTCGCGCAGTTCCAGGCCGACAAGTCGGTCGTCGGCATCTCGCGGCAGGTCCAGCGCAACGAGGAGGGCCTGGAGGGCTACCGGGAGGGCATGCACTGCCACCTCGGGGACTTCGAGGAGTACGCGCGAATGCGGCGCGACCTCAAGGACCGCGAGACCGAACTCGCCAAGCACGGCGCCGCCCAGCGACGGGCGGCGGCCGCCGCCTCCCTGGAGAAGCTCAAGCCGGGCGACATCATCCACGTGCCGACCGGCAAGTTCGCGGGCCTGGCCCTGGTCCTCGACCCCGGCATCCCCGCGGGCCGTACCAACGGCCACCGGGGCTTCGAGCAGCACGACGGGCCGCGCCCGCTGGTGCTGACCGCCGAGCGTCAGGTCAAGCGCCTTGCCTCGATGGACTTCCCGGTGCCCGTGGAGGCCCTGGAGCGGATGCGCGTCCCGAAGTCCTTCAACGCGCGCTCGCCGCAGTCCCGCCGGGACCTGGCGTCCGCGCTGCGCACCAAGGCCGGGCACATCGTCCCCGAGCGGCACCGCAAGGCCCGCTCCGAGGCGGCGGACGACCGCGAGATCACCCGGCTGCGCACGGCCCTGCGCGCCCACCCGTGCCACGGCTGCGACGAGCGCGAGGACCACGCCCGCTGGGCCGAGCGCTACTACCGTCTCCAGCGCGACACCCAGCAGTTGGAGCGGCGCATCGAGGGGCGGACCAACACGATCGCGCGCACCTTCGACCGGATCGTGGCGCTGCTCACCGAGCTCGACTACCTGCGCGACGACGAGGTCACCGAGCACGGCAAGCGCCTGGCCCGCCTCTACGGCGAACTCGACCTGCTGGCCAGCGAATGCCTGCGCGCGGGCATCTGGGAAGGCCTGACCCCGGCCGAACTCGCTGCCTGCGTATCGGCGTTGGTGTACGAGGCCCGCCAGTCGGACGACGCCGTGGCGCCCAAGACGCCCACCGGCAAGGCCAAGGCGGCACTGGGCGAGATGGTCCGGATCTGGGGCCGGCTCGACGCGCTCGAAGAGGACCACAAGATCAACCAGGCGGAGGGCGTGGGCCAGCGCGAGCCCGACCTCGGCTTCGCCTGGGCCGCCTACCAGTGGGCCTCCGACAAGGGCCTGGACGAGGTGCTCCGCGAGGCCGACATGCCAGCGGGCGACTTCGTCCGCTGGTGCAAGCAGGTCATCGACGTCCTCGGGCAGATCGCGGCGGCGGCGCCGCGCGAGAACAGCACCGTCGCGAAGAACGCCCGCAAGGCGGTCGACGCGCTGCTGAGGGGAGTCGTGGCCTACAGCTCGGTCGGCTGAGCGGACACGGTCGGCTGAGCGGACGGTTGGCCGAGCGCGCGTGCTCGGCAGACGGTCCTCTTACGGGGCTTCACGTGCCGGGCCCGACGCGATGGACGCCTGACGCGGTGGACATGTGACGCGATGACAGGGGGAGCGGCCCCGCCGGGTTGACCGGCGGGGCCGCTCCCTTGTTGTCCTCTGCCGTCCCGTGTCGCTCGCTTGCTGCGGGCGCCAGTGCCGCTCCCGTGCTGCGGCCAGGTCGCCCGTCCGCTGTACTGCCGCCCTCCCTAAGGGAGTTGGGGCTGCCAGGGCAGGCTGCCTCCGGCGCTGTGGAAAACGGCGTGACCCTTGCGGGGGACGACGGGAGCGAGGCGGACCGGTGGATATCCACAGGGGTGGCGGGGCGTCGGGGAGTCGGGTTCCATGGACCCACGCGGGGCTGATCCACATCGGCCGACCGTACCAATGGCCGATCGGGTCGACGGCCGACCGCACCAACGGCCGGGCGTCACAGGGAGGGAGACACCTTGACCACCGCCAATGTGTCCGAGAACGTCCGAGCAACTGCTGCGCGGCGAAAGGTGGTTGCGGGCCCGCGAGGCCTGCCGTACCTGGGCAGCCTGCCCCGGTTCGGCAAGGACCCGCTCGCCTTCTTCGAACAGCTGCGGAACCGGGGCGACTTGGTGCACTGGCGGTTCGGCCGTGCGACCTCGCTGTTCGTCGCCGATCCCGAGTGCATCGGTGAGCTCCTCACCGAGATGGAGCACACCTTCGACCAGCCCGACCTCGGGGTCTCCTTCCGCACCCTGCTCGGCAACGGCGTCGTCGTGGCCGGGGGCAAGGACTGGCGCCGCAAGAGATCCCTGGTCCAGCCCTCGGTCCGGCCCAGACAGGTGCGGTCGTACGCGGCGACCATGGCCGCATGCGCGGTGGACCTCGCCGACAGCTGGGCGGACGGGCAGCGGATCGACGTGAAGCGGGAGATGTCCGCGCTCACCCAGCGGATCGCCGTCCGCACCATCTTCGGCGTCGACACCGCGGCGGACGCCGACGCCATCGGGCGGGCCATGGAGGTGGCCCAGCACGAGATCGGGGTCGAGTTCAGCGGGATCGGCGCGCTTCTGCCGGACTGGCTGCCGACCCCGGGCAGAGCCCGCATCAAGAAGGCGACCGCGGTCATCGACGCGGAGGTGGGCCGCGTCGTGGCCCGGCACCGCGCGGGCGACACCGACCGGCCGGACCTGCTCAGTCGGCTGCTGGCCGCCCAGGACGAGAGCGGGACACGTCTGTCCGACCGGGAGATACGCGACGAGACCGTCACGCTCTACATAGGCGGTCACGAGACCACGAGCAGCACGCTCGTGTGGGCCTGGCACCTCCTGTCCCGCAACCCGCGCGTGCGCGAGGCGCTGGGTGACGAACTCGACCGCGTCCTGGGCGCCACCCATGAACCCGGCCACGACGACTATGCCCAACTCGCCTACACCCAGGCCGTGGTGAAGGAGACCCTTCGGCTCTACCCGACGATCTGGCTCCTCACCGGAGTCGCGAGGGAGGGCGCGGTCCTCGGCGGCCGCGGCATCCCGGCCGGCACCCGGGTCTGGACCAGCCAGTGGGCCACCCACCGCGACGCCCGCTGGTTCCGCGATCCGGAGGCCTTCCGCCCCGAGCGCTGGGCGGAGGGGGCCGAGGAGATACCCGAATACGCCTGGTTCCCCTTCGGCGGCGGTCCCCGGGTGTGCCTGGGCACGCGCTTCGCCCTCGTGGAGGCCGTACTGATCCTGGCGGTCCTGGCACGCCGCTTCGACCTGGACGTGACCCCCCGGGACCTCACCCCGGTCCCCGGCCTGACGCTCCAGGCGAAGGGCGAGGTGTGGGCGTCGGTGCGGGGGAGGGGGTGAGCGGGGGACCGCCGCCGGCCCGAGCCGCCGCGCCGGGCTGAGAGGGCGCCACCGGCAGGCCGCGGCTAACCGGAGGTGCCGGCCAACTCCTCGGCCATCCGCACCAGTTCGGGTGTCCGAAGGACCCGGTCGCCGCAGCCCGGCACGGGAACGTGCAGGGGAGCGGTCCAGCGGGGCGGGATGCCGTGGAGGCCGTAGCGGGCGCCCGCCAGGCCACCGGTCACCGCCGCCACCGTGTCCGTGTCGCCGCCCAGGTCGATCGCGGCACTCAGCGCCCGCTCGAAGGAGTCCGTCGTACGCAGCGCCCAGAGCGCGGAGCCGAGGCAGGGCCAGACCGCACCGTTGAACTCGGTCGCGTCGGAGGGATGCCAGTCGGGAGAGAGGACCGTCGACCATCGGACGCGGTGGTCGGGATGGACGGAGGCCAGGGCGTCCGGCACCGCCGTCAGGGAGTCGGCCCCGGCCAGCGCGACACGTATCAGGTCGTGGTAGATCGCCGTGCCCTCCCAGGCGGCCGGGTCGCCATGGGTGAGCGCCGCGATGCTGCGGGCCGCGGCCATCGTCGCCGCGCGCCCGGCAGCCGCGAAGTACACCGCGCCGGTGGTGGCCCGCATCAGCGAACCGTTGCCCGCGGCACGGCGGTTGACCTGGAAATGGCGGGCGGCCGCACGGTCCCAGGGCTCGCCGTTCGTCAGGACCTCCTCGGTCTGGAGCCCTATGTCCTTGGGCTCCGAGACCGCCCAGCGCTGGAACCGCCGGAAGACATCGGCCGGTTCGAGTCCGCCGCACTCCAGGAGGGAGTCGGCGACCAGCACCGCCATCTGGGTGTCGTCGGTGGCCTCGCCCGGGTCCCAGCCGGCCCCGCCGCACATGGTGCCGACGCCGTCGGGAAACCGCCGCGCGTAGACCCCTGGCAGGCCGAACTCGAAGGGTGCGCCCAACGCGTCGCCGACGGCCGAGCCGACCACGGCCCCCGCCGCCCGCTGGGCCCGGCCCGGGGCCCCCTCGCCGGAACCCTGGCTGCCCATGCCCCTGCCCAAGACCATGCTTGTCACGATAGCCAGTGGCCCGTCGGCCCCGCGAACCAATTACCCACACCCCGGCCAGGGGGCTTCCGGCGGTTCGCCTACGATCGGAGCGCTGTCGTCCGCCCGGCGGCACTGCGGAAACGGGGGGAGATCCGTGACACAGGATCAGGACGGGGTGGTCCTCTACTGGCGCCCCATGTGCACGTACTGCATGAAGCTGCGACTGCGGCTGCTCTTCACGGGGCTGCGGTTCGTGAAGGTGAACATCTGGCGGGACCCCGAGGCGGCCGCGTTCGTGCGCTCGGTCGCGGGCGGGAACGAGACGGTGCCCACGGTGACCGTGGCCGGGCGGGCGATGGTGAACCCCTCCAAGAGGGAGCTCTTCGAGGCGGTCCGGGCCCATGCGCCCCGGTCGTTGCCGAGGGGGCGCTGAGCTACGCGCCCCGTCTTTCCGTGGTGGCGCCTGCCGTTCCGGCGGTCACCAGGCCTGATTCGTAGGCTGCGATCACCGCCTGGGCGCGGTCGCGTACGGAGAGTTTGTCGAAGATGCTGGTGATGTAGTTCTTGACCGTGGACACACTGATGTCCAGGTCGCGGGAGATGGCGGCGTTGTCGAGGCCCTTGGCCATCAGGTGCCACACCTCCACCTCGCGGGGGGTGAGTTCGGCGCCGGCGGTGAAGGAGGGACGAGGTTCGCGCGGGGCGGTCACGTACGCGGAGATCAGCCGGGTGAGCAGGCGCGGAGCCACCACGGCTTCGCCGTCGTGCACCGTGCGGATCGCCGCGCTCAGGTCCTCGGGGGAGCTGTCCTTGGGCAGGAACCCGTAAGCCCCGGCGCGCAGCGCGCCCACCACGTACTCGTCCATGTCGAAGGTGCTCAGGGCCAGGACGCGGCAGCCGGGGACGACGGAGGCGAGTTCGGCGGTGGCGGCGACCCCGTCCAGTACGGGCATCCGGATGTCCATCACCACGACGTCGGGGCGGAGCCGGCCCGCCAGAGCGACCGCCTGCGCGCCGTTCTCGGCCTCGCCCACCACCTCGAACGCCGGGTCGGGGGAGAGGATCAGGGACAGTCCGCGGCGGACCAGCGGCTGGTCGTCGGCGATCAGC
Source organism: Streptomyces xanthochromogenes (assembly GCF_014650455.1). Classification (GTDB taxonomy): domain Bacteria; phylum Actinomycetota; class Actinomycetes; order Streptomycetales; family Streptomycetaceae; genus Streptomyces; species Streptomyces xanthochromogenes. Next base: position 228,454 of record NZ_BMUZ01000012.1, read on the forward strand.
ACGCTGATCGCCCGCGGCCTCGCCCCGTCGTCGGGCCCGGTCATCGCAGTGCTCCCTCGGGATCGTGCTGGACGGCCGCTCCGGCCGCCTCGTCCGTGGTCAGGGGCAACTCGGCCAGTACGGCGAAGCCGCCGCCGGGGCGCGGGCCCGTGGTGAGCGTGCCGCCGTGCAGGGCGACGCGCTCGCGCATGCCGATCAGGCCGTGGCCGCCGGGACTCGGCGTCGGCGGCTCCCCGGGCGGGAAGCCTCCGCCGTCGTCGCACACCTCGACGACGATCCTGTCCTGACGGTACGTCAGGGAGAGTTCCGCGCGAGCCGCCGGTCCCGCGTGCTTGCGGGTGTTGGTGAGCGCCTCCTGGGCGACCCGGAACACGGTCAGGCCCAGGGCCGGCGGCAGGTGGCGCGGCGCACCGGTGATCGTGAACTCCGTTGGCAGTCCGGCCCGTTGGGACTCGGCAACCAGATGCGGGAGGTCGTCGGGCCCGGGCTGGGGCTGCGGCGGCGCGTGCTCCTGCTCGTCGTCGGCCCGCAGTACGTCGAGGAGTTGGCGCATCTCGCTCAGTGCGAGGCGGCCGGAGGACTCCAGGGTGACCAGGGCATCGCGGGCGACCTCGGGCCGGGCCAGGTTGGCCCGGGCGCCGCCCGCCATCAGCTGCATGGTGGTGATGTGGTGGGCCACGATGTCGTGCAACTCGCGGGCGATGCGGCGGCGTTCGTCGGCCACGGCGCGGTCCGCGAGCAGCCGCCGGTTGGCCGCCACCTCGCGCTGCCAGCGGCCCACCACGAGAGCGGTGGCGACCACGATCAAGGGGGACAGGACCGCGGAGAGGGTCGCCTGCCAGGGCGGGATCTGTCCAGTGCTCTGGGACAGGAGGGTCAGTGCCGTCGTCGCCGCGGTCGCGGCGGCCGTCACCCAGCCCGAGCAGGCCCTGGCGACCGAGTAGAGGGCCAGGACGAGGACCGCGCCGAAGTGGGTGGCGAGGGGCAGGGCGATCGAGGCGGCGGAGTCGAGCGCGAGGGTGCCGGCGAGTGCCAGTACCGGGTGGGTGCGCCGCACGAGCAGGGGCACGGCCGCGAGGGCGACGAGTAGGAACCCCACGACACTCACCCCGCGCTGCCCCACGGGGTCACTGACGAACACATAGCTGAGCAGATTGATGGCGCAGGCCCCGCCGGTGACGAGCGCCTCGTTCCGCGTCCACGGAGTCTCGGCGCCACCATCGCCGGGAGGCCGCGATCCCGCCGGTCCACAGGGGCCGCCGCGCTCGGACGGTGCCTGTCGGTCCAGGAGCGGATGCGGCCGCGCGTCCACGGGGTTCGACGGCCGGGCACTCCCGGTCTCCCCGTAGCCCGACGCGTCCATCCCCGGCTCCACCCCTCTGCTCCCATCCCTGCGCATAACCTCGTCCGCCCCCCGAGCTCTCGTCCTCCCGTTCCCCCACGACAGCCTCGCACAGGCCGCGGGGGTGTGGGACCTGCCGTGGGGGGAGGGGGAACCAGGACCGTGGTCCTGGGGTGGGTGGCGGGCGGGAGTCAGGGCCCGGGGCGGGATCATCCCTGGCCAGGACGCTGACGGGGGCTTCGCACTGATGGGCTTGGAGCTGCCGGGAACCCCCGGCCGTCCGTATCCAAGACCGTCCGCCGGAGGACCTCGTGATCCGCGCCCTGACCGGATTCTCCACCCGACATCCCTGGAAGGTGATCGCCCTGTGGGTGGTCCTCGGTGTCGCCCTCAGCGCTCTGACGCCGACCCTGTTCGCCCGCGTCACCCAGAACCAGGCGGGCGACTTCCTGCCCCGCGACTACGACTCGGCCGCCGCGCTGCACATCGCCGAGGAGCGGTTCGGGGTCGACCCCGACGCCACCACCGTCACGGTCCTGGTCGCCCGGTCGGACGGGAAGCCGCTCGATGCCGCCGACCGTGAGCGGATCAAGGGCGAGGCGGCGAGGCTGGGCGAGCGCCGGGTCACGATGCCGCGCAAGGACGACACCCCGTCGTTCATGGTCCCGGACCGCTCCCAGACGCCCCGGGTCGCCCCCGTGATGACCGCACCCGACCGCAGCTTCGAGCTGCTCGGTGCCGAGTTGACCGGCAACCCGTCGGACCCGGGGCTGCAGGACGTCTTCCGGGCGTTCCGCGACGATGCCCGGGAGCGGTTCGCCGAGGCCGGGATGCGTACCGGATTCACCGGCTCCCTCGCCGACACCGTCGACACGGCCGATGCCCACGAGCTGGCCACGAAGATCGGCGGCGCGCTCGTCACCGCGCTGATCGTCCTGCTCAACGTGCTGGTGTTCCGCAGCGTGCTCGCCGCTCTGCTTCCGCTGCTCGCCGTCGCCATGATCGGGTTCGTCGCGGCGGGAGCCGTCGCCGGGGCCGCGATGCTCACGGGGCTCAAGCTCGACGCGAGCACCCCGGCGCTCCTCAACGTGGTCCTGCTCGGCATCGGCATCGACTACCTCCTGTTCCTGCTGTTCCGCTACCGCGAGCAACTGCGGGAGCGGCCCGATCAGTTGGCCCGTGAGGCCGCGGGCCAGGTCTGCGCCCGGGTGGGCAGCGCCATCACCTCGGCCGCGCTGACGATCGTCGCCGCGTTCGCCACCCTGGGGCTGGCCACCTTCGGACAGTTCCGCTCGCTCGGCCCCGCCATCGCCGCCGCGGTCCTGGTGATGCTGCTCGGCAGCCTCACGCTCATGCCGGCGCTGCTCGCGGCCGCCGGACGCAAGATGTTCTGGCCCTCGAAGAACGCGCTGCGCCGCGAGCCGCGCGAGGGCCGGGCCGCACGGCTCGGGGTGCTGGTGGCACGCCGGCCCGTCATGATGCTGGCCGCCTCGCTCGCCCTGCTCGCCGCGCTGGCCGCCGGGCTGACCGGCATCCGCATGGACTACGGCCGGGGCGAGGCCGACAACGGGACCGCCGCCGCGGCCACCGCCACCGAGATCTCGCGGGCGCTGCCGGCCGGTGTGTCCGACCCGACGAGTGTCTTCGTCACCGCCAAGGACGGCGGCACCCTCACCGCAGGCAGGCTCGACGGCCTCGCGCAGGCGCTCACCCGGGTCAAGGGCGTGGGCAAGGTGGCCCCGACCGTCCTGAACCAGGACCGCCGCGCCGCCCGCATCGACCTCTACCCCACCGCCGACCCGCAGAGCCAGCAGGCCCGTGACCTGGCCTCGGGGCCGATCCGGGCCACGGTCGCCCGGCACACGCCCGACGGGACGACGGCCCATGTGGGCGGAACGGCCGCGATCTTCGCCGACATCGCGACGGCCGTCGACCACGATCTGAAGGTGGTGTTCCCGGTCGCCGCCGCGCTGATCGCCCTGATTCTCCTGCTGCTCCTGCGCAGTCTGCTCGCCCCGGTCGTCCTGATGCTCTCCGTCGGGCTCGGCTTCGCGGCCACCCTCGGTGCGGCCACTCTGCTCTTCCAGCACGGACTCGGCGAGCCGGGCGTCAACTTCGCCCTCCCGCTGGTGCTGTTCCTCTTCGTGGTGGCCCTCGGCACCGACTACAACATCCTGATCACCGACCGCATCCGCGAGGAGATGCGGCGGCCGGGACCGGCGCGCGCAGCCGTGGCCCGCGCGGTGCGGCACACGACTCCGGCCATCGCCTCGGCGGGCCTGGTTCTCGCCGGGTCCTTCGCCACCCTGGCCACCTCTCCGGGCAACGAACAGATGGCCTTCGCGATGGCGCTCGGCATCCTGCTGTCCGCGCTCGTCCTGTCCCTCGTCCTCGTCCCCGCCGTCGCGGCTCTCCTGGGGCGCGCCCTGTGGTGGCCGGTCCGCCCGGGAGCGGCCGGGGACGCTCGCCCCGAGTACGGCGGGCGGGCCATACCGGATCGGGAGGCGGAGCGGACGGGGGCGTACTGACCACGGCTGCGACGCGCGGCCCGAGCGTGCTGAAGCCTCCCGCCGCAGGAGTGTGGGACACCGCCAACAGGCAGCCCCCTAGCGGGGATTGCCGTTGGTGGCGAGCCGGTCGCTCATCTCCTTGTGGGCCCGTTCGGAGTTGCCGTTCTCCGGGTCGTGCTTGAGGCGCAGGTAGTCGTAGAGCACCTGCACGCACTCGTCCCGCTTCGAGTAGGAGGCGTCCGCGGCCAGTTCGAGGCCCTTGGTGACCTCCCGCAGCTTGCCGTCGGCCGCGGTGTACACCGGGTGCCAGATGAGTTTGACGGCCGGGTTGAGCGCCATCACCACACGGAGTTGGGGCACTTCCTGCGCGATCAGGACGCTGTCGGGGTTGTAGGCGCGCAGGAAGATGTGGACCGGGCCGCGCGCCCGGTTCACGAACGCCTTGGAAAGGACGTTCCACATCGGGGTCTTGAGCTTCCAGTCCTTCGTCAGGCTCAGCTTGTCGACCACGCCCCCGAAGGGGGTGGCCTCCAGCGGGGTGTGGCCCTTGGAGCGGGCGTACACACTGGTGTCGATGCCGCCGGACCACAGGGCCATCGTCGGTCGGTCGATCTCCAGATAGTCCCCGATGAGCTGCACCAGCTCCTGGTACCAGGTGTTCGACGCGCGGTGGTCCCGTTGCTCCTGGCGTTCGGTGAACTTGGCCATGGCCTCGTCGTTGAGCCGGCCCTGCTCCGCCAGGCCGCCGAGTACCAACTGCCAGGCGGCGTCCGTGACGCTGTTCGGGAACCCGGCCTCCGCCATCATGTCGCGGAACGTGCTCCACTCGCCGTGCCCGGTCGGGTCGACGGCGTTCTTCCGCGCCTCCTCGTTGGCGCCGGGGACCTCCTGGCGCTGGATCCACTGCGCCACGGCCGCGTTGCCCGCGGTCCCGTGGAGCGCGGCCGGCCCGGCGCGCTGCGCGCCCTGTCCGCCGGCGGTCGCCGTGCCCGCGGTCCCCGTCTGTCGCCGGGCCGGTGGCACGGCCCGCGGTCCGGTACCCACCGGCGGTGTCCCTGTCTCTCGCACGCTGCGCCTCCGGCTCGCCGTTCGGTCCCGAGCGCCCGACGCCAGAAGTGCCGGCCCCTGCCCGCCAGGGGTGAAAGGGCAGACGAGAGGGCAGCGGACGGCGGGCCCACCGGGCGGACCGGATCGTTGCACGGCACACCCAGACTCGCGATACATCGCGGTTGACCATCACGCGACAGTCGCGATATGTTCGGCTACGAGTATTCGGGAGCGAGGGATGTGAGGTGAGGGCGGTGGCAGTCGGGCGGCGCAAGCTCCGCAACCCCTTGGCGCTGGCCGTTCTGGTGCTGCTCGCCGAGCGTCCCTCGATGCATCCGTACGAGATCGCCCAGACTCTGCGCCAGCGCGGCAAGGAGTACAGCATCAAGATCAACTACGGCTCGCTCTACACCGTCGTCCAGAACCTCGAGAAGCATGGCTTCGTCGAGGTCGCCGACGTCGAGCGGCAGGGCAACCGCCCCGAGCGCACCCTCTACGCCCTCACCCCGACGGGCCGCGAGGAAATGCTCGACTGGATGGCGGACATCGTCTCGGTGCCCGTGCACGAGTTCCCGATCTTCGAGACCGCCCTGTCCCTCATGGGCGTACTGCCGCCCGACGAGGTCACCGCGCTGCTCACGCAACGCGTCAATACGCTGGAGGTGCAGGCCGCCGGGCTGCGGGGAGCGCTGCGGAAGCTGCGCGAGACGCTGCCCCGGTTCTTCCTCGTGGAGACCGAGTACCAACTCCACATGATCGACGCCGAGGCGGAGTGGGTGCGCGGCTTCCTCAAGGAGATGGCGGACGGCACCCTCAGCGGCATCGACGGATGGCGCAGCTGGCAGGCCACGGGCGAAGTGCCCGCGGAATGGGAGCACTTGGAGGACGAGGACCACTCCCGCGGGTAGCCCGCCGGGCCCAAGCAGTACCGGTCCCGGCCGCGCACCCGGCGTGCCGGCCCACGCGTGGGCCGTGCGGGAGACGCAGAACAGGCAGAACACGCAGGACGAGCAAGGACGAGCAAGACAGGGAAACCCCGGTACGGGCTGTTGCAGCAGCCCCCACCGGGGTTGCGACCCCGGACCCGACCCGCGCGCGGCAGGCCAGGCGATCGAAGGTGCGGCACGCCAAGGATAGCCCGGCGCTCCCCACGCGGATCGGTCCGTCATACCGACCACCCCGCTCACCCCAGGAGAGCCCCGTCATGAGTACCCGGGCGCCCGCAGTGCAGGCGCACAACCTGATCAAGACGTATCCCGGAGATGTCACCGCCCTCAACGGCATGGGCATCACCGTCGAGGCCGGCACGGTCTTCGGACTGCTCGGCCCCAACGGCGCCGGCAAGTCCACCACCGTCAAGATCCTCACCACACTCGCGCGCCCCGACAGCGGCACGGCGACCGTCGCCGGGCACGATGTGCTGCGCCATCCCGACCGGGTCAGGCGTGCGATCGGCGTCGTGGCGCAGAAGTCCGGAGCCGACCCCGTGGCCACCGGCCGCGAGAACCTGCAACTCCAGGGACGCCTGTACGGGCTGACCGGCACCGCTCTCAAGCGGCGCGTGGACGAGTTGCTCGAACGCTTCGACCTCGCGGACGCCGGCAAGCGCGTCGTGAAGGGGTACTCGGGCGGCATGCAGCGCCGCCTCGACGTGGCGCTCGGTCTGGTGCACCGGCCCGAGGTGCTCTTCCTCGACGAGCCGACCACCGGTCTCGACCCCGAGGCCCGCACCGCCATGTGGGACGAGATCGCCCGCCTCGCGGGTGACGAGGGGCTCACCATCGTGCTCACCACGCACTACCTCGAAGAGGCCGACCGGCTCGCCGAGCGGATCGCGATCGTGGACCGCGGCCGGGTCGTGGTCGAAGGTACCCCCGACGAGCTGAAGGGCGAACTCCGCGGCGACGCCGTGCATGTGGAGCTGCGCGAGGCCGTCACCGAACGCTCGCCGCTGCGCGAGGCCCTCACCGGCCTGCCCGGTGTGCACGAGGTGCTGTTCGACGGCCGCCGGGTCAGCGCACGCGCCGACGACGGCGCGGCCGCCGTGCCCGTGCTGCTCGCCGCCCTGGAGCGGGCCGGCGCCTCCGTCGCCGCCGCGACCGTGGCCCGCCCCTCCCTCGACGACGTCTACCTGCGCTATGCCGGACGCCGTTACTCCGAAGCCGAGGCGGCAGCCGAAGCCCCCGCCCTCGCCACCGCCGGAGGCACCCGATGACCAGTACCGACGTCCGGCCCGCGCCCCTGCGCTCCAACGCCCTCGCCCAGACCTGGTACATGACGCAGCGTCAACTGATGGCGATCTTCCGCCAGCCCGCCTATCTCCTGATCACCCTGGTGCAGCCGGTGATCTGGCTGTTCCTGTTCGGCAACCTCTTCAAGAAGGTCGTGCAGCTCGGCGGCTTCGGCACCACGTCCTATCTGGACTACCTCGTGCCCGGCATCGTCCTCATGAGCGCCCTCGGCTCCAGCATGTGGGCCGGCATGGGCACCCTTGAGGAGATCGAGCGCGGCACGCTCAACCGCTTCCTCACCACGCCCGTCAGCCGCGGCGCCCTGATGAACGCCAACGTCGTGCAGAACGGCATCAGCATCACCGTCCAGACCGTGATCATCCTGCTGCTCGGCAAGCTCGGCGGCGCCCACTACCCCGGCGGCTTCGGCGGTCTGGTGATCCTGGCCGTCGCCGCGATCCTGCTCGGCACGGTCTTCGGCGCCTTCTCCAACGCGCTGGGCATGCTGGTCCGCCAGCGCGAGTCGATCATCGGCATCAACACCTTCCTGCTGCTGCCGCTGACCTTCCTGTCCTCGGCGTTCATGGCGCCGTCCCAGATGCCCTCCTGGATGCGGCACATCGCCGACTTCAACCCGCTCAACTGGGGCATGGTGGCGGGCCGTTCGGCCATGGCGGCCGACCCGGACTGGTCTCTCGTGCTCGGCCGGGGCGGCGCCCTGCTCGGCCTGGCGATCGTCGCGGTGTGGCTGTCGACCCGCACGTTCCGCTCGTACCAGAAGTCGGTCTAGGGCCAACTGCCCCAGGGGCGGAGGGGGTTGCGGGGCCGCTCGCGGTCCCGGCGGCCCGCCGCCGAACGGCGAACCCCCCGGCGGGGCAGGCGCCGGGGGGTTCGCGGGTGGGGGAGCGGATCAGGCGGCCGGGGCCTCCTGCTCGCGCTCCACCTGCTCGTTCCACTCGCGCTTCGCCGCGCGCCAGGCGTCGTCGTCCTGGCCCAGGCGCCAGTAGCCCGAGATCGAGAGGCGCTCGCGCGGTACGTTGCGCTCGACCCGGAGCAGTGCGCGCAGCTCCTTCACGAAGCCCGCCTCGCCGTGCACGAACGCGTGCACATCGCCCGCGGGGAACTCCAAGTCCTTGACGGCGCCGACCAGTTGGGAGCCCACCGCGGCCTCGCCCCGGTGCAGCCAGGTCACCGCGACGCCGTCCGGGGTGCTGATCTTCTGCTCCTCCTCGGGGCCGGCCACCTCGACGAAGGCGTGCACCAGCGCACCCGCCGGCATCCGCTCCAGGGCCGCAGCGATGGCGGGCAGCGCGCTCTCGTCGCCGGCGAGCAGGTGCCAGTCGGCCGCCGGGTCCGGGGCGTAACCGCCGCCCGGGCCGAGGAAGCGGACCGTCTCGCCGGGCTGGACCCGCAGCGCCCACGGGCCCGCGAGGCCCTCGTCCCCGTGCACCACGAAGTCGACGGTCAGCTCGCCGAGTTCGGCGTCCCACGCGCGCACCGTGTAGGCGCGGGTGCTCGGCCACTGCGCGCGCGGGAACTCCGCGCGGATCCGCTCCATGTCGAAGGGCTCCGGGTAGCTCACGCCCTGCGCCGGGAACAGCAGCTTGATGTAGTGGTCGGTGTGCTCGCCGACGCCGAAGCCGGCCAGCGACTCGCCACCGAGGACGACACGAACCATGTGCGGAGTGATGCGCTCGGTGCGCACCACTCGCGCCTCGTTGATCTTCGGTGCCTTGCGAGACGGGCGTTCTGCCACTGTGCGCTCCCCTGATCCACCATTAGTTAGGATTACCTAAGTTAACACCTTCGGTGGCGGAAAGCCCGGGCGGAGTCCTGATGTGATGCGCGTCGAGTCCGGCTGGGCGGGGGGACCCGTTCGCGCGGCCTCCCCGTCAGGCGCGCAACGTGGTGAGCAGCCGGCCCGTCGCTCCGGCCAGACCCCACTGGGCCACCAGCTCTTCGAGGGTGGCCGGATCGCGTGGCTCCGTGGGCAGCACCGGGTCGAACGCGGGCAGCGCCACGTCCATCGCGACCCGCACCACCTTGGGTGCGACGTCCAGATAGTCGGCCGCCTCCAGGATCCCCCGCCGCTTGGCCGGGGTCAGCTTGGAGAAACGGTCGGCGGCGGCCGCGCGGACGCCCGCCAGGTCCCCGTACTCGTTGATCAGCTGGGCCGCGGTCTTCTCGCCGATGCCCTTGACGCCGGGCAGTCCGTCGCTGGTGTCGCCGCGCAGCGCCGCGAAGTCCGCGTACTGGTCGGGCCGCACCCCGTACTTCGTGCGGATCAGCTCGTCGTCCACCAGGTCGCAGTCGCCCACGCCCTTGCGCGGGTAGAGCACCCGCACCCCGCGCTCGTCGTCGACCAGCTGGAACAGATCGCGGTCGCCGGTGACGATGTCGACCGGGCCGGGTGCGAGGCCGGACAGGGTGCCGATGACGTCGTCCGCCTCGTAGCCGGCGACGCCGACGCGCGCGATGCCCAGCGCGTCCAGCATGTCGTCGATCACCGGGACCTGGGGGGCCAGCGTGTCCGGGGTCTCCTCCTCGTCGGGCCGCCCGGCCGGGGTCTCCTCGGCCACCCGGTGCGCCTTGTAGGAGGGGATCAGATCGACCCGCCACTGCGGCCGCCAGTCCGCGTCCATGCACGCCACCAGGTCGTCCGGGCGGTGGTCGTGGACCAGGCGGGAGATGAAGTCGAGCAGGCCGCGCACGGCGTTCACCGGCGTGCCGTCCGGCGCCCTGACGGTGTCCGGGACCCCGAAGTAGGCGCGGTAGTAGAGGGACGAGGTGTCGAGGAGCATCAGGCGTCGCGTCACACCCCGATGATGCCGCACCCCACTGACACTCACCCGCCACCCGCCACCCGCCACCCGCCGCCCGCCGGGCTCCCGGGTGCGGGCGCATCCCGCTCGTGAACAAGTGAACTGGGTCACTGTCGTGTTTGCTGCCGGTCGGATCGGGCAGGCGCGTCGCCGGAGCGGACCCAAGTATGGATTTCAACCATTTCTCGGGCTGCGGACCGAATCCGCGCCGCTCCACGGCCCGCCCGCGGGGGATGCGGGCCGTTTTCGGTTCAACCCGTGAGGTGTATGTGTCCAGGCTGCAAGCCGAGCAGCTCTACAAGGTGTTCGGCAGACGACCCGAGGAAGCCGTCCGCACGCTCGAAGGCGGCGGGGACCGCGACGAGCTGCGGGCGGACGGGACGACCGCGGCGGTGATCGACGCCTCGTTCACGGTGGAACCCGGTCAGATCTTCGTTGTCATGGGTCTCTCCGGCTCCGGAAAATCGACCCTGCTGCGCATGCTCAACGGGCTCCTGGAGCCCACCTCGGGCCGTGTCCTGTTCGATGGCCAGGACCTGACGAGCCTGCCCGCCCGTGAGCTGCGTACGGTCCGCTCCAGCAAGATCAGCATGGTCTTCCAGCACTTCGCGTTGTTCCCGCACCGCAGCGTCCTGGAGAACGCGGCGTACGGCCTTGAGGTTCAGGGCGTACCCCGGGCCGAGCGCGAGAAACGTGCCGCCGAGGCCCTGGAACTGACCGGCCTGGCCGGCTGGGGCGACTCCTGGCCCGACGAGCTGTCCGGCGGCATGCAGCAGCGCGTGGGCCTGGCCCGCGCCCTGGCCACCGACGCCGACCTGCTCCTCATGGACGAGTCGTTCAGCGCGCTGGACCCGCTGATCCGGCGCGACATGCAGGACCAGCTCCTCGAACTGCAGAAGCGCCTCAAGAAGACGATCGTCTTCATCACCCACGACCTCAACGAGGCCATGCGGCTCGGCGACAACATCGCCGTCATGCGCGACGGGCGCATAGTCCAGCTCGGCACCGCCGAGGACATCCTGCTCACGCCGGCCAACGACTACGTGGCCTCGTTCATCCAGGACGTCGACCGCTCCCGGGTCCTCACGGCGCTGTCCGTGATGACCGTGCCGGACCGCCCCGACGTGGGTGAGTGCGCCTGCGAGACCGTGCTGCCCGACACCTCCGTCGCGGACGTGTGCACGGTCGCGGCCCGCGTCCCGCACGCGGTCACCGTCAAGGACACCGACGGCGCCGTGCTCGGCGTCGTGCCGCAGGAGCGGCTCATCGCCTTCCTGGGGGACGACAAGCAGGGCCCGGTCGAATGCTCGATGAAGGAGGTGGCGACGCATGCCTAGGCTGAACCTCGGCGGCTGGGTCGACAGCGCCGTCAACTTCCTCCAGAGCCACCTCTCCTGGCTGTTCGACGCCATCACCCAGGTCGTCAACGGCATGTACGACGGCATCAACGCGGTGCTCGACGCACCGCAGCCGCTGCTCTTCGCGGGCATCCTCGCCGTGATCGCCTGGTGGCTGCGCGGCCTGTCCGCCGGTGTGCTGGCCTTCGTCGGCTTCGCGCTGATCGACTCGATCCAGCTGTGGGACGACACCATGTCGACGCTGTCGCTGGTGCTCGTCGCCGCGATCGTGACGCTGGTCGTCGCCATTCCGCTCGGCATCTGGGCGGCCCGCTCCAAGACCGTCAGCGCCGTCCTGCGGCCGGTCCTCGACTTCATGCAGACCATGCCCGCGATGGTCTACCTGATCCCCGGCATCATCTTCTTCGGCGTCGGTGTCGTCCCCGGCATCATCGCCACCATCGTCTTCTCGCTGCCCCCGGGCGTGCGCATGACGGAACTCGGCATCCGCCAGGTCGACGGCGAGCTCGTCGAGGCGGCCGAGGCGTTCGGCACCACCCCCCGCAACACGCTGATGCGGGTCCAGCTGCCGCTGGCCCTGCCCACCATCATGGCGGGCATCAACCAGGTGATCATGCTGAGCCTGTCGATGGTCGTCATCGCCGGCATGGCGGGCGGCGGTGGCCTCGGCGGCGCCGTCTACCGCGCCATCGGCAACGTCGACATCGGTCTCGGCTTCGAAGCCGGCATCTCCATCGTCGTCCTGGCCATGTACCTGGACCGGATGACCGGCGCGCTCAGCCGCCAGGTCTCGCCGCTCGGCCGGCGCGCGCTCGCCAAGGCGAAGGCCGCCGGCGGCGGTCTCAAGATCTGGAACTACCGTCCGCAGCCCGTCGTCGCGATCGTCGGCGTGGTCGTCCTCGCCGTCGTCGCGGGCAGCATGAACATGTTCGGCTCCTCCGGCTCGGACGCCGTCAGCGGCGCCAAGGACGTGGGCAAGGGCAAGAAGGTCTCGCTCGGCTACATCCCGTGGGACGAGGGCGTCGCCTCCACCTTCCTGTGGAAGGAACTCCTGGAGCGCCGCGGCTTCACCGTGGACGCCCGCCAGTACGAGGCCGGCGCGCTCTACACCGGCATGGCCGGCGGCCAGATCGACTTCGAGACCGACTCCTGGCTGCCCACCACGCACGCCCAGTACTGGGCCAAGTACAAGGACAAGCTGGAGGACATGGGCTCCTGGTACGGCCCCACCTCCCTGGAGCTCTCGGTGCCGTCCTACGTCAAGGACGTCAACTCCCTGGAAGACCTCAAGGGCAAGGGCTCCGAGTTCCAGAACCGCATCGTCGGCATCGAGCCGAGCGCCGGTGAGACGGGCATCCTGAAGGACAAGATCCTCAAGGAGTACGGCCTCGACGGCGAGTACAAGGTCGTCGACGGTTCCACGCCCGGCATGCTCGCCGAGCTGAAGCGCGCGTACGCCAAGAAGGAGCCGATCGTGGTTCCGCTCTGGTCGCCGCACTGGGCGTACAACACCTACGACCTGAAGAAGCTCAAGGACCCCAAGGGCGTCTGGGGCAAGGGCGACGGGGTGCACACCCTGGCCCGCAAGGGCTTCGCCTCCGACAACGCCGAGGTCGGCAAGTGGCTGAAGAACTTCAAGATGGACGAGAAGCAGCTCACCAGCCTTGAGGCGAAGATCCAGTCCACCGGCAAGGGCAAGGAGCAGGACGCGGTGCGTGCCTGGCTGAAGGAGAACCCGGGCCTGGCCGACAAGTGGACCCCGGTCGGCGCCTGACCGACCACCCGGGAGACCCGCTCCCACCTCCCCTTTCCGCAGCCGCGGCCGGTCTTCCGGCCGCGGCTGCGGACCGTCGTGATCCGGCCCGATCCGGTGGGGGACCCGTCGCGATCTTGGCGGGACGGTCCCCTCGGCGCCCGAAGCTGCGTAGGGTGACCTGCACGCAGCCGGTGCGTACGCGGACCGAGTGAACGGGGAGGGAGCCCGGGAGATGGACGACAAGGAAACTCTTCGGGTGGGAGTGGCGGTACGGCGCCTGCGCCGCAGCCTCGGCCTCACCCTCGCGGTGGTCGCCGAGCGCAGCGGCCTTTCGGTGCCCTTCCTCAGCCAGGTCGAGAACGAACGCGCCCGCCCCAGCGCCCGCTCCCTCCAGCGCGTGGCGGACGCCCTGAACACCACGGTCGCCGAGCTGTACGACGCCGCCGACTGCACCCGTACCGTCGACGTCGTACGGGCCGAGCCCGAGGGCGAGAACGACGGCCACGGGGTGCGTGAGCTGCTGCGCGGACACCATCAGCTGCACGCCATGGAGTTCACCGGCGAGCAGGACACCGGCCGCGAATTCCAGCACCGCAACGACGAGTTGATGTACGTGGCGGACGGCGCCGCCGAGGTCGAGGCCGAGGGCCGCGCCTACCGCCTCGAACGCGGCGACACCCTGTGCCTGTCCGGCGGGGTGCGCCACCGCTGGCGGGCGGCGCTGCCCGGCACCCGCATCCTGGTCGTGGCGGTCGCCGATCACATCGAGGCCATCGAGGAGACCCGCCACTGATGCGGGTGGTCTCCCTCGTCCCCTCGTTGACGGAGGCCATCGCGGTCAGCGGCCCGGGGCTCCTGGTGGGCGCCACCGACTGGTGCAGCCATCCGCCCGGGCTCGACGTCGTCCGCGTGAAGGGCACCAAGAACCCGGACGTGGCGCGCGTCGTCGAACTCGCCCCGGACCTGGTCGTCGCCAACGAGGAGGAGAACCGCCCCGCCGATCTGGCAGCCCTCGGCGCGGCCGGGCTCGACGTCCTGGTCACCGAGGTCCGCACGCTCCCGCAGGCCTTCACGGAGCTGGAGCGCGTTCTGGTGGAGGGCTGCGGGCTCGCCCGGCCCGACTGGCTGGACGCGGCCGAGCGGGCGTGGGCCGGGGTGCTTCCGGGGGCCGAGCGCCGGGCGGTCGTGCCGATCTGGCGGCGGCCCTGGATGGTCCTCGGCCGCGACACCTTCGCGGGCGATCTGCTGGCCCGGCTCGGCGTGCGCAACGTCTACGCCGACCATGCCGAGCGCTATCCGCGCATCGGCATCGACGAGCTGAACGCGGCGGGCGCCGATCTGGTCGTGCTGCCCGACGAGCCGTACCGCTTCACACCCGACGACGGCCCCGAGGCATTCCCCGAGCTGCCCGCCGCCCTCGTCGACGGCCGTCAACTCACGTGGTACGGCCCGTCGTTGGCGGAGGCGCCGGCCCTGCTCGGCGCGGCCCTCCGGGCCGGGGCCTGAGCGGGGCCGTCCTCCTGAGGCGGCCCCTCGGCGCGGCTACTTCTTCCCGGGGGCCGCGAGCAGCCTGCCGTCGACCAGCCCCCGTACGGTGTGGAACCCGGCCACCAGCCAGGCCGCCACCAGCAGCGCGTACAGGGCCACCGCCAGCCAGTCGAAGGCGTGCAGCCCGGTGTGCCGGGCGAGGCCCTCGGCGCCGGTGACACAGGTGCCGACGGGGAAGGTGAAGGCCCACCAGGTCATCGCGAAGCCCATGCCGCGCCGGGCCGCCCGGACCGCCATGGCCACCGCGAGCGCCAGCCACATCAGGGCGAAGCCCATCACCGGCACCCCGTACAGGACAGCGAAAGCGGCCATGCCGTGCGCGTAGGTGGCACCGATGGAGCCGCCCGCCACATCGGCCAGCTTGTTCACCGCGGTGGTGGACTGGCCCAGGGGGCCGAGCACCAGGAACAGGGTGGGGGTGAGGAACAGGGGCAGCGCGCCCCGGTGGATCAGGCGCGAGAACACCACCGGCAGGATCACCAGGGTGGCGAGCAGGCTCATGCCGAACATCGCGTACGAGCCGAGCAGCATGGCCTCGCGGGCCTGGCCGGCCGGCAGGTGGGGCACGAGCAGGGGGCCGAGCGTGGCGGAGACCATCGGCGCGACCACGGGCAGCAGCCACACGGGGGAGGCGCTGCCGGGTGCCACGTCGTGCCGGACGACCATCAGATACGGCACGGCCACCGCGGCCACCAGGCCGATCAGGGTGCCGGCGCCGTACAGCACCCACGCGAGCGGCACGGCCGCGGCCTCGCCGATCACGTCGGCGCCGACGGACAGCGAGCCGATGCCGACGGCCAGGAACGCCATCGACAGACAGCCGTAGAAGGGCGCGACGGCGGGGTCGAGGAGATGGGCGCGGGCCTGGTCGCGGTGGTGCAGCCAGTGCCCGGCGCGGGCCACGAGCAGCACGGCGAGCATGGCCAGCGAGAGCGCCCAGACCACCGGGAGGCCCGGGATGTGGAACGGCAGCCCCGCGCCCGCGTTCGCGATGATCGCGGTACCCATCACCGCGGCGTACCAGTTCGGGCCGAGGTGGCGGAGGGCGGGGCGGCGCCGGGCGGCGACGGTGGATCGGGTGCGGGGGCGCGGTTGCGCGACGGTGGCCATGAATCCAGCTTCTGCCCGGCACCGGCCCCCCGCCACGCCTCCCGTGGCTATGAGCCCATAAACTGGGCTTATGAGCATGAACGGCCCCGAAGGCGCCGCCCCCCTCGCCCACCGGGTCCCCGACCTGGGGGCGATGGAGCTGCTGCTCGCGGTCGCCCGGCACGGCAGCCTCGGGCGGGCCGCCCGTGACCTCGGCATCACCCAGCCCGCGGCGAGCAGCCGGGTCCGCTCGATGGAGCGGCTCCTCGGTGTGGCCCTCGTCGACCGCTCGCCGCGCGGCTCCAGGCTCACCGCGGAGGGCGTCCTGGTCACGGACTGGGCGCGGCGGGTCGTGGAGGCGGCCGAGGCGTTCGACGCGGGAGCGCAGGCGCTGCGCGGCCGCCGGGACTCGCGGCTGCGGGTCGCCGCGAGCATGACCATCGCCGAGTATCTGCTGCCGGGCTGGCTGATCGCGCTGCGCGCGGAACGCCCCGGCACCGCCGTGTCCCTCAGTGCCGGGAACTCGGCGGTGGTCGCGGAGCGGCTGCTCGCCGACGAGGCCGACCTCGGCTTCGTCGAGGGGCTCGGGGTGCCCGTCGGTCTCGACTCGGCGGTGATCGGCCACGACCGGCTCGTCGTGGTCACGGCCCCCTCGCACCCGTGGGCGCGCCGGAGCAGGCCGCTGCTTCCCGCGGAGCTGGCCGCCACTGCGCTCATCTCGCGCGAGCGCGGCTCGGGCACCCGGCAGGTCCTGGACGCGGCCCTCGCCGCGCACGGCGGGCTCGCCGAGCCCCTCATCGAACTCGCCTCCACCACCGCGGTGAAGGCCGCCGTCGTCAGCGGAGCGGGCCCGACCGTGCTCAGCGAGCTCGCACTCGGCGAGGAACTGGCGGCCCGCCGCCTGGTGCAGATCCCGGTCGAGGGCGTACGGCTGCGGCGCGATCTGCGTGCCGTGTGGCGGCAGGGCCCGCTGCCGGCGGGCCCCGCCCGAGATCTGCTCTCGCTGACCCGCCCCACCTGACGAACCGTCAGGCGAGCACCAGGCGGAAGCCGTTGACGCTCCGCTCGGCTCGGGCCAGGCGCTGCTCGATGGTGTGCCGGACCACCGGCCACTCCTCGTCGAGGACCGAGTAGAACGCCGTCCCGCGCACCAGCCCGTCCAGGCCCCGCGTATGCACCCGGCGCACCCCTTCGGACACCGCGCCGAGCCGTTCGATCGCGGCCCGCGAGCGGGCGTTGCGGGCATCGGCGCGCAGCGAGATCCGCCGCACCCGCCAGGTGTCGAAGGCGTGCTGGAACATCAGGAGCTTGGCCTCGGAGTTGATGCCGGTGCCCTGGGCGTGCGCGGAGAGCCAGGTGCCGCCGATCTCGGCGGCGTCCGGAACCGCGTCCGCGGCGCCGGTCAGCGGGCCGCGCGGGGCCGGCGGCCACACCACGGGTCCGTCCCAGTAGTCGAGTTCGCAGAACCGGGTCGAGCCCACGACGAGGCCGTCCGCGGCCCGTACGGTCGCGAACGCCAGGCTGCGGCCGGCCTCCTGGTCGGCCATCGCGCTGTGGACGTAGGCGTACGCCGCGTCCAGGCCGTGCGGCACCGGTGTGAAGGCGTACGAGGTCCGGTCGGCCGCTGCGGCGGCGGCCAGGGCCGGGGCGTGGGTGGGGCTGAGCGGTTCGAGCCGTACGGAACGGCCCGACAGGATGACGGGTGCGGGCACGGGGCCTTCGGTCCTTCGGGGCGTGGCGGAGCTTCCCCACCTGTGGGCGGGGCGAGCGGGGACACGGAGGAACACATGGTCAGGATGTGTCCGTGAAATGGCCAGGGAAGGAACGAGAGCGCGAAGAGGAACGAGCGGCCAGGTGAAGGCGAGGAGTCTCGGGGAATCCGCCCGGTGAGGGGCGGCGAGAGGAAGATACCCGGATGATCGCCGAATCGTCACCCCCTCGCGGGGGCGCGGGTTCCCGGGCGTGTCGGACGGCCCGGGACCGGCCGGGTCCCGGGCCGCGGCCACCGGGGCGGTGCGGGGTTTCAGCGCGGGGAAGCGGCCCGCACCAGGCCCTCGGTGACCCGGGTGTCCCGGCCCATCTCGGGGTGCCACTGGACGCCCAGGACCCAGGCGGCCCCGGGCAGTTCCGCCGCCTCGACGGTGCCGTCCCCGGCGTGCGCGGAGGCGACCAGGCCGGTGGCGAGGCGGTCCACGCACTGGTGGTGATAGGTCGGCACGTCCACCGCCTCGGGCACGAGCGAGGCGTACAGGGTGCCCGGCACCGGCTTCACGGTGTGCTCGCCGAACACGCCCCGGCCGCCGGTGTGCCCGTCCAGGTGCTGGACCAGGGTGCCGCCGAGGGCCACGTTGAGGAGCTGAAGGCCCCGGCAGACGCCGAGCAGGGGGGTGCCGGAGGCGAGGGCCGCCTCGATCAACGCCAGCTCCCAGGCGTCCCGTTCGCGGGCGGGGGGCCCGGTACGGGGCGACGGCTCGGCCCCGTACCTGACCGGCTCCACGTCCGCCCCGCCCGCGATGACCAGGCCGTCCAGGCGCGCCACGACCTCGGTGGCGGCCGCCGGGTCGTCGTCCGGCGGCAGCATCGCGGCCAGGCCCCCGGACGCCCGGACGAGCCGGGGGTATCCGGCGGGCAGCAGGGCGGCGGGCAGGTCCCACACGCCCCACCGGGCGGGCTCCAGATACGTACTGATGCCGATGAGCGGCTTGGACACGGCGGAGGTCTCCGTTCGGAAGGGGGTCAGTCCCGGGCGAGTTCGGCCTCGGCGGCGGCCAGGGCGGCGAACTCCTCCTCGGGTGCGTGGGCGACCAGTCGGTGGCGACTGTAGAAGGCGAAGTAGGCCAGCGCGATCGCATAGACGCCCAGCGCGATGAACGCCGCGTCCTTGTCCACCAGGAAGGTGGCCACCAGGGCGAAGAGCGCGAGCACGAAGGCGACGGTGGAGGTCAGGATTCCGCCTGGGGTGCGGTAGGGCCGCTCCAGGCCCGGCTCGCGGCGGCGCAGGACCACGTGCGAGAGGGCCATCAGGGCGTAGGAGATGGTGGCGCCGAACACCGCGACGTTCAGCATCCGGCCGCCGTTGCCGCTCCAGGCGGCCAGTGCGAAGCCGAGGGCGCCGGGGATCAGCAGGCCGAGGTAGGGCGACTTGCGGCGGCTGGTCAGGGACAGGAAGCGGGGCAGATAGCCGGCCCGGGACAGGGCGAAGAGCTGACGCGAGCCCGCGAAGATCAGCGAGAAGAAGGAGGCCACCAGGCCGGCCAGGCCCGCGTAGTTGACGAACCGGCTCAGGGCGGTGGGGCCGCCGTCGCCCTGGAGTGCCACGACCAGCGGGTTGCCCGCGTCCTTGAGGGCGGCCGAGCCGTGCGCTCCGGTCGCGGCGAAGAAGGTCACCACGGCGAGCAGCACGAGGACCGAGAGGGAGATGGCGAGCGCGCGCGGCATGGACCGTACCGGGTCCTTGGCCTCCTCGGCCGCGAGCGGTACCCCTTCGACGCCGAGGAAGAACCACATGCCGAACGGGAACGCGGCCCAGATGCCGAGGACCCCGAACGGCAGCCAGGAGTTGGAGCCGAGCGCCGAGGCGTCCACCGGGATGTCGTTGAGGCGGGAGGCGTCGAAGTCGGTGAAGGCGCCGATGGCGAAGACCAGCAGGGCGGCCACCGCGATCGCGGTCACCACGAGGCTGAAGCGCAGTGCCTCGCCCACGCCCCACAGATGGATGCCGATGAAGACCGCGAAGCAGGCGAGGTAGACGGGCCAGCCCGAGGTCAGGCCGAACAGGCCGAGCGATTCGACGTAGTCGCCGATGAAGAGCGAGATCGCGGCGGGCGCCAGGATGTACTCGATGAAGATCGCGGTGCCGGTCAGGAAGCCGCCCCAGGTGCCGAGCGCCCGGCGTGCGAAGCCGTAACCGCCGCCCGCGGTGGGCAGGATGGCCGACAGCTCGGCCAGCGAGAACACCAGACAGGCGTACATGATGCCCATCAGGACGGTGGCGGCGGCGAGGCCTCCGAAGCCGCCCTTGGACAGGCCGATGTTCCAGCCGGAGAAGTCGCCCGAGACCACGTAGGCGACGCCGAGCCCGGTGAGCAGCAGCCACCCGGCGCTGCCGCGCCGCAGGGTGCGCCGGTGCAGATAGTCGTCCTCGGCGGAGGCGGACGGTGGGGTGCGCAGATCGGTGCCCTCGGCCATGAGCCGCTCCAGATGATCGTCAAGGGAAGATCAGGTCAATGGTTCGGCTGCATACCTTTGCTGGAGGGCAGGGTGATGCGCAAGGGGTGGACGTAAAACCGCTGTTACGGACATCGCCGGTGAACGGGCGGCGGGACGTGGTCCGTTGCCCGTGCGGGACGGGGGAGCCGCTCAGGTCAGGAAGCCGCGCAGCAGCGCCGCGGTGCCCCCGCAGTGCTCGCGCATCACCTCGCGCGCCCCGTCCGCGTCCCCGTCGAGCACCGCCTCGACCAGATTGGTGTGCTGGTGCTGCGAGTGCTCCAGGTTGCGCACCAGGAGCGGGATGCAGTCGAGCAGGTCGTTCACGGTGGCCCGCACGGCCGCGTACTGGGCGGTGAGCGTGGGCGACCCCGAGAGCTCGGCGAGCGTGAGGTGGAGCAGGGTGTCCTGGCGGCGGTAGTCGGTGAGCTGGGCGTCGTGGGTCGCGGCGAGCGCGGCGCGCAGCCGCTCGGCGCCGTCGCCGGTCAGGCCGTGCGCCGCGCAGAGCCCGGCAGCGCCGACCTCCAGGACCTCCCGGAAGCGCAGGATGTCCTCGACGTCCACCGACGCGATGCGCCGGCGCAGCTCGTCCTCGCCGCCCTCGGCGGCCCTGGGCAGCACGAAGGTGCCGCCGTAGCGGCCGCGTCTGCTCTCCACCAGGCCCTGGTCCTGGAGCACCTTGAGCACCTCGCGCAGGGTGACCCGGCTGATCCCCATCCGCTCCGCCAACTCCCGCTCGGACGGCAGTCGTTCGCCGAACGGGACCAGACCCAGGCGCAGCAGTTGGAGGATCTGCTCCAGCGCTTCCTCGAAGCCGTTCCCGGCCCGTACGGTCCGCAGTACGGGGACGAGCGTGTCGGGCGTCCGGCCCGCCGTGCGGTCAGGTGTCCGGCCTTCCGCGCGGTCCGCCGAGTCGATCTTCTTCGCCACGTCGTGGATTCCCCTTCCCAATCAATGGTCTTACCCCATACCTTATGGCTCTCGGCTGACCCAAGGAGGAGCTTCCCGTGGCAGACCGCACACCCCCGCTCGCGATCGAGGAGCTGCGCGCTCTCGTCGCGAGCGGTGAGATCGACACTGTCGTCCTCGCCTTCCCCGATATGCAAGGGCGGCTGCAGGGAAAGCGCTTCGCCGCCGGGTTCTTCCTCGACGAGGTCCTGGCGCACGGCACCGAAGGCTGCAACTACCTGCTCGCCGTCGACACCGAGATGAACACGGTCGACGGCTACGCGATGTCGTCCTGGGAGCGCGGCTACGGCGACTTCGCCATGCACGCGGACCCGGCGACCCTGCGCCGCGTCCCGTGGAACGAGGGCACCGCGATGCTCATCGCCGACCTCGGCTGGGCCGACGGCTCGCCGGTGGTCGCGGCCCCCCGCCAGATCCTGCGCCGCCAGCTGGAGCGCCTGGCCGAGCTCGGCTACACCGCCCAGGTCGGCACCGAACTCGAATTCATCGTGTTCAAGGACAGCTACGAGCAGGCCTGGGACGCCGGATACAAGGGCCTCACCCCGGCCAACCAGTACAACATCGACTACTCGGTGCTCGGCACCGGCCGCATCGAGCCGCTCCTGCGCCGCATCCGCAACGAGATGCAGGCGGCCGGGCTGACCGTCGAGTCCGCCAAGGGCGAGTGCAATCCCGGCCAGCACGAGATCGTCTTCCGCTACGACGAGGCCCTGGTCACCTGCGACCAGCACGCCATCTACAAGACCGGCGCCAAGGAGATCGCGGCCCAGGAGGGCGTCTCGCTCACCTTCATGGCCAAGTACGACCAGCGCGAGGGCAACTCCTGCCACATCCACCTCTCGCTCACCGACGAGGACGGCCACAACGTGATGGCGGGCGAGGGGCCCGACCACATGTCGCCCGTGATGCGCCACTTCCTGGCCGGACAGCTCGCCGCGCTGCGCGACTTCTCCCTCCTGTACGCGCCGAACATCAACTCCTACAAGCGCTTCCAGCCGGGCTCCTTCGCGCCCACCGCGGTCGCCTGGGGCCACGACAACCGCACCTGCGCGCTGCGGGTCGTCGGCCACGGCGCCGGCACCCGCTTCGAGAACCGGCTGCCGGGCGGGGACGTCAACCCGCACCTGGCCGTCGCCGGACTCGTCGCGGCCGGCCTCCACGGCATCGAGAACAAGCTCGAACTGCCCGACGCCTGCACGTCCAACGCCTACGTCGGCGACTACGCGCACGTCCCGACCACCCTGCGCGAGGCCGCCGAACTGTGGGAGAACAGTCCCATCGCCAAAGCCGCGTTCGGCGACGAGGTCGTCGCGCACTACCGCAACATGGCGCGGGTCGAACTCGACGCGTTCGACGCCGCGGTCACCGACTGGGAGCTCCGCCGCTCCTTCGAACGGCTGTGAGGAACGACTTGTCCAGCGCATACGAGCTTCAGGTGCTCAACCCGGCCACCGAGGAAGTGATCGCGACCGTCCGGGGCGCGACCTCCGCGGACGTCGACGCCGCGGTGGTGCGAGCCCGGGCCGCACAGCAGGGCTGGGCCGCCGCGGCCCCCGCCGACCGGGCCCGCCTGCTGCGCCGCTTCGCGGCCGTGGTCGACGAACACATCGAGGAACTGGCCCGGTTGGAGGTCCGGGAGGCCGGACACACCATCGGCAACGCCCGCTGGGAGGCGGGC
The DNA here is from genome assembly GCF_014650455.1 of Streptomyces xanthochromogenes. Lineage (GTDB taxonomy): Bacteria > Actinomycetota > Actinomycetes > Streptomycetales > Streptomycetaceae > Streptomyces > Streptomyces xanthochromogenes. The sequence goes on from NZ_BMUZ01000012.1 coordinate 251,010, forward strand.
AACGTCCGCGACCTGCTCGACTTCTCCGCCGGGGGAGTGGAACGCCTGAGTGGTCGTCAGATCCCGGTGGCGGGCGGCCTCGACATCACCCTGCTCGAACCGCTCGGCGTGGTCGGCGTCATCGCCCCCTGGAACTTCCCGATGCCGATCGCCGCCTGGGGCACCGCCCCCGCGCTCGCGGCCGGCAACGCGGTGATCCTCAAGCCCGCCGAGACGACCCCGCTCACCGCGCTGCGGCTGGCCGAACTCGCCCTGGAGGCAGGGCTTCCCGAAGGCCTCTTCCAGGTGCTGCCGGGCGCGGGCGCGATCGCGGGCAACGAACTCGTCGAACACCCCGGCGTCGCGAAGATCGTCTTCACCGGGTCGACCCGGGTCGGCAAGCAGATCATGGCCAAGTGCGCCGACCGCGTGAAGCGGGTGACCCTCGAACTCGGCGGCAAGAGCCCCAACATCGTCTTCGCGGACGCCGACATCGAGGCCGCGGCCGCCGCCACCCCGATGTCCTTCCTCGACAACGCCGGCCAGGACTGCTGCGCGCGCACCCGCATCCTGGTCCAGCGCACGGCGTACGACCGCTTCATGGAGCTGCTCGGCCCCGCGATCGAGGAGATCGTGGTCGGCGACCCGGCCGACGAGAAGACCCGGATGGGCCCGCTCATCTCGCGCGTCCAGCTGGACCGGGTCAGGGCCTACGTCGCCGACGACGCGCCCGGCCTTCGCGGCAGTGCCCCCGAGGGGCCCGGGTTCTGGTTCCCGCCGACCGTCCTGACCGGCCTGGACCCGGACGCGCCCGCCGCCGTCGAGGAGGTCTTCGGACCCGTGGCCGTCGTCCTGCCCTTCGAGGACGAGGCGGACGCGGTCCGGCTCGCCAACGCCACCGACTACGGACTCTCCGGCTCGATCTGGACCCGGGACGTCGGCCGGGCGCTGCGCGTCTCGCGGGCCGTCGAGGCGGGCAACCTGTCCGTCAACTCCCATTCCAGCGTGCGGTATTCGACCCCGTTCGGCGGCTACAAGCAGTCCGGCCTCGGCCGTGAGCTCGGCCCCGACGCCCTCACCGCTTTCACCGAAACCAAGAACGTCTTCATCAGCACGGAGGCCTGAGCACACATGACCGACGACACCATCTGCCGCCGCCTGGTCGGCCGCACCGCCGTCATCACCGGAGCCGGCAGCGGCATCGGCCTCGCCACCGCCAAGCGGCTGGCCGCCGAGGGCGCCCACGTGGTGTGCGGCGACATCGACGAGACGGCGGGCAAGGCCGCCGCCGAGGCCGTCGGCGGCACCTTCGTGAAGGTCGACGTCACCGACCAGGAGCAGGTCGAGGCGCTCTTCAAGACGGCCTTCGACACGTACGGCAGCGTCGACATCGCGTTCAACAACGCGGGCATCTCGCCGCCCGACGACGACTCCATCCTCACCACCGGGCTCGACGCCTGGCGCCGGGTCCAGGAGGTCAACCTCACCTCCGTCTACCTGTGCTGCAAGGCCGCCCTGCCCTACATGCAGCGCCAGGGCCGCGGCTCCATCATCAACACCGCCTCGTTCGTGGCCGTCATGGGCGCCGCGACCTCGCAGATCTCCTACACCGCCTCCAAGGGCGGCGTGCTCGCGATGTCCCGTGAGCTCGGCGTGCAGTTCGCCCGCGAAGGCATCCGCGTCAACGCGCTGTGCCCGGGACCGGTCAACACCCCGCTGCTCCAGGAGCTGTTCGCCAAGGACCCCGAGCGCGCCGCGCGCCGCCTGGTGCACATCCCGGCCGGCCGGTTCGCCGAGGCGAACGAGATCGCCGCCGCCGTCGCCTTCCTCGCCAGCGACGACTCCTCGTTCATCAACGCCACCGACTTCTTGGTCGACGGCGGCATCTCCGGGGCGTACGTCACCCCGCTCTAAACCCCGCCAACCCCCGCTGTTCACCCGGGGGTCACGCATCCGGCAGCCGGGCGTCGCACGACGCCCGGCTGTGGTGTCTAACGTCCGCGATGATCGTCCCGACGACAGGAGTCCTCCAGCGTGTCCAAGTCCCCCGCCGTCCGCCGGCTTCCGGTCCTCGCCGCGGCCCTCTCCATAGCCGCGGCCGGCCTCGTCGCCGCCCAGCCCGCCGCGGCGCACCCGGCCCGCTGCCCCCAACTGACCGTCTCCGACGGCTGGTTCGGCGACAACCAGGACCGGATTCAGGACCTGATCGACAGCTACGGCAAGTGCGGCGCGGGCGCGGGGCACGGCAAGAAGCCGGTCGCCGTCTTCGACTGGGACAACACCGTCGTCAAGAACGACGTGGGCGACGCCACCATGTACTGGCTGCTGCGCAACGCCAAGATCCAGCGCCCGGTGCGCGGCGACTGGCACACCACCAGCCGCTACCTGACGGATGCCGCGGCCGCGTCCCTCACGGCCGCCTGCCCTTCGGGCCGGTCCACGACGCTGCCGACCGCCACCGACACCGCCTGCGCGGACGAGATCCTCGCGGTCTACGGCGAGGGCACCACCGGCAAGGGCGCCCCCGCCTTCGCCGGTTACGACCGCCGCACCATCGAGCCCTCGTACGCCTGGCTCGCCCAGCTCCTGCACGGCTGGACCCCGGCCCAGGTCAAGACCTTCGCGAGCGCGGCCCGCGCCGAGAACCTCAAGGCCCCCGCCGACGCCGTCCAGACGGTGGGCAGCAACACCAAGGCGACCGCCTGGGTGCGCTACTACGACCAGCAGCGCGACCTCATCCGCACGCTCCAGAAGGCCGGCTTCGACGTCTGGATCACCTCGGCCTCGCCCGAGCCCGTCGTCGACGTCTGGGCGCGCGGTGCGGGCGTCGACCCGGACCACGCCATCGGCATCCGCTCCACCACCGAGCGCGGCCGCATCACCTCGCACCTCAAGGGCTGCGGCTCGGCCAAGGACGGTGCCGACTCGATGATCACGTACATCGACGGCAAGCGCTGCTGGATCAACCAGGAGATCTTCGGCGTGCGCGGCGCCGCGGCCGAGAAGGTCCAGCCGGCCAGGAACCGCCAGGTGTTCGCGGCCGGGGACTCCGACACGGACGTGTCCTTCCTGCGCGACGCGACCGGGCTGCGGCTCGTCCTGAACCGCAACAAGAACGAGCTGATGTGCCGGGCGTACGACGACAGCGACGGCCGCTGGATCGTGAACCCCATGTTCATCGAGCCCAAGGGGCAGAAGACCGCGGCCTACCCCTGCGCCAGCACCGGCTACACCGGGCACGACGGCACCCCGGCCCCCGTGCGGCGCGCCGACGGCTCGGTCGTCCCGGATCAGCGCGACACGGTGTACGCCGGCTGAACACGCGTCCTAGGGTGTGCGCATGACCATGACGACCCCGCCCGGCTGGTACCCGGACCCGGGCCTGCCCGGCACCGAACGCTGGTGGGACGGCACCGTCTGGACCGCCCACACCAGAGCGCCGGACGGGCAGGTCTTCGGGCCGCCGCCCGTCGCCGTGGTCGTCGCACCGCCCGCCCGGCGGCGCGGCCCGCTGGTGATCGGTGCGGCGGCCGCGGTCCTGGTGGCCGCGGTCGTCGGCGCGGTCGCCCTCCGCGGCGGCGACGGCGGGGGGCCGCAGCCCGGGCGCGCCGGCAACAGTGCCGTGGCCTCCGGAACGGTCAACTCGCCTTCCGTACAGCCGAGTTCGGGGCCGTCCGCCGACCCGCACACCCTCGTCGACCAGCTCAACGGCATCACGCTGCCCATCCCCGACGGCTGGGAGAAGACCGACGACCCGGTGTCCGGGCTCGTCACCATGGCGACGAAGGACACCTACGACTGCCCCGGTGACGCCGGGTTCTGCCATCACGGCACGGTCACCACGTCGACGGCCACCATGACCGACCTCACGACCGCCGAGGCCGTCGCCAAGCACGACATCACCGACGCCGCCAACGACGCCTACGACCACGACCCGGTCGGCTCCCGCCCCTACAACGGCATCACCTCGCACCGGGAGGTGAAGTCCGGCTCCGTCGTCGTCGACGGGCGCACCGGCTACCTGGTGCGCTGGCAGGTCAAAACCGGTGCGGGGCCCGGCGGTTACGTCGAATCGCTCGCCTTCCCCTCGACGGTGGGCAGCCAGGCGACGGTCGTCGCCCGGTTCGCCTTCGACGCGGGTCCCGGCGGGCCGTCGCTCGCCCTCATCGACACCGTCACCCGGGGCATCGCGCCCATCGGCGGCGGCCAGAACGGCGGGGTCGGCACCAGCTTGGCCCCGCCGTCCCTGTGACCACGTCCTACAGGAAGGTGCGGCCCTCGCCCCGGTACGTCGGCACGGTCGCCGTCACCCGGTCGCCCTCGACGAGCTGCAACTCCTCGAAGCGCTCGCACAGTTCGCCCGCCTTGGCGTGCCGGAACCACACCTTGTCGCCGATCAGGAGATCGTCCGCGGCCGAGCCCAGCAGCGGCGTCTGCACCTCTCCCGCGCCCTCCTGCCCGTCGTAGCCGAGCCCCTCCGGCAGGTACGGCACCGGCAGCCGGTCCGTGCCGGGCGCCCCCGAGGCCGGGTAGCCGCCGCCGAGCACGGTCACCACACCGACACCCGGCCGGCGCACCACGGGCTGGGCGAACAGCGCCGCCGGACGCCCGCTGAACGACGTGTAGTTGTCGAAGAGGCGCGGCACGTACAGCCCCGAGCCCGCCGCGATCTCGGTCACCGCCGCCTCGGCCGCGGTGTGCTGCACGCTGCCGGTGCCGCCGCCGTTGACGAACTCCAGGTCCGGCGCGACCGCCCGCACCGCGCGCACCACCTCGGCGCGCCGCGCCGCCAGCTCCTTGCGGGCCGCGGACTGCATCAGCCGGATCGCGCGCGAGCGCACCGGACGCCCCGCCACCGCGTCCCCGACCCCGGCCACATGGCCCTCGTACGCCATCAGACCCACCAGGCGGAACCCGGGACGGCGGGCCACCGAGCGGGCCAGGTCGGCGAGTTGGGCGGGGGTGCGCAAGGGGGAGCGGCGGGCGCCGACCCGGACCCGGCCGCCGAACAGCTGGAGCGAGGTGTCCAGTTCCAGACAGACCCGCACCTCCAGGTCCTGGCGCTCGCGTGCCGCGTCCACCAGGTCGAGCTGAGCGGGGTCGTCCACCATCACGGTGACGGCCGCCGCCAGCTTGGGGTCCGAGGTCAGCTCGGCGAAGGCGGTCCGGTCCGCGGACGGATAGGCGAGCAGTACGTCCTCGAACCCGGCCCGCGCCAGCCACAGCGACTCGGCGAGCGTGAACGACATGATCCCGGCGAACCCGGGCCGGGCGAGCACCCGCTCCAGGAGGGCCCGGCACCGTACCGACTTGCTGGCGACCCGGATCGGCTTGCCGGCGGCCCGGCGGACCAGATCGTCCGCGTTGGCGTCGAACGCCTCCAGGTCGACGATCGCCACGGGCGCGTCGAGGTGGGCGGTCGCCCGGTCGTACCGGGCACGGTCAGCGGCGCGGGGTGTCATGGCGGAAGCCTGCCAGAACCGGTTACCACAAGGTAGGGGAGAGCGGGTGCGGATGTGGAAGGAGCCCGGCCGGTCTGCACCCGCACAGGATCAACCCGTAGAGTGACGCCCTGGCAGTAACGGGCTGAGCTGGACGGCAAGAGGGGCACGAGGGGGGCGGATGACCACCGACGCACGACCCCCGGGCACCCCTCAACCACCGCCGCCCGCACCGGAGTCCGAGCCCGCGCAGAAGTCCGCGTCCCTCCCGCGGCAGCCCGCGCCCGAGGACGCGGCGGACCGGCTGCGCTCCGCGCTCGACCTGGTCGACCCCGGACCCGTCCTGCCGAACACCCCCATACCGCCCCGCTCTTCGCCGATACCTCCCGTGCCCTCCGTGCCGCGACCGCCGGAGATACCTCCGCTGCCGGTCGGTCCGCCGAAGCCGCTGCTTCCCCCGGAACCGCTGTCCGACGAGCCGGGCCCGCTCAGGCCGGTGCCGGTCCGGCGGCCCGGGCGCGTGGCCGCCGCCGCGATCTGCGTGGTGCTGGGCGCCGGGCTCATCGGCGGGGCGGCGGCGGGCACCTGGCTGGACGGCGACGCCGAACCCGCTGTCCGCAGCAATTTCACCGCCGCCCGCGACCTGTGGCACAGCGTGCCCGTCGACACCCTCTTCCCGCCGACGATCCGCGGTACCGGCGCGGGCCCCGGCGGCGCCGACCGCGAGTGGACCCGGGTCGGGGTCGCCCCGGACGGCGACTGCGCGGGCGCTCTGGACCCCCTCCTGCTCAAGGTCCTCGAACCGGTCGGCTGCGCCCGTCTGGTGCGCGCCACCTACACCGACGCCACCGCCAGCAGCGTGATCACCGTCGGCCTCGTCTTCACCCGGGCCGAGCCCGCCGCGATGACCGACCTGGCGAACCGGTTCACCACCGAGAAGCTCGCCGACCGCTCCGACCTGATGCCGCGCGCCTACCCGGTGAAGAACACGGACGCCGCCGCGTTCGGAGACCAGCAGCGCGCGAGCTGGACGGTGCGGGTCCTCACCGACGCCCCCGTGGTCGTCACCGCCGTCTCCGGCTTCGCCGACGGCCGCCGCATCGACGCCCCCCAGTCCGCCGAGCAGGCCACGGCCGACGGCGCCAGCGGTCCCGTGGCCGAGGCGGGCCTCGGCCACGACGCCAAGGGCATCGCCGACAACGTCGAACGCGGCCTGCGCAAGAAGGCCGCCGCAAGCCCGGAGCCCGCATCATGACCGAGCCCCTGCCGACCGCAACCGCCGGGCCCCGCCGGTCCCGGACGGGGGCGCGGCGCGCCGGCACCCTCGCCGCGGCGGCCGTCCTCGCCCTTCTCGTCTCCGCCGTCCCGGCCCACGCCGACGGCATCCGGGACCGCCAGTGGGAGCTGGGCGCCATGCACACCGAGCAGGCGTGGCAGACGACCAGGGGCAAGGGCATCACCGTCGCGGTCCTGGACACGGGCGTCGACGGCAGCCATCCCGACCTCGCCGGACAGGTGCTGCCCGGCAACGACCTCGTCGGTTTCGGGGCCGGCCAGGGCAGTCGCGACTGGGCCCGGCACGGCACCGCCATGGCCGGCATCATCGCGGGCCACGGCCACGGCGCCGGTGACCGCGCGGGGGTGCTCGGCATCGCACCCGAGGCAAAGATCCTGCCGGTGCGGGTCATCCTGGAATCCACCGACCCGGCCCGCAAACAGGCCCGCGAGACCAAGGGCGGCGCGCTCGCCGCGGGCATCCGCTGGGCCGCCGACAACGGCGCCGACGTCATCAACCTCTCGCTCGGCGACGACAGTGCCTCCGCCCACCCCGAGCCCGCCGAGGACGCGGCCATCCAGTACGCCCTCGGCAAGGGCGCGGCGGTCGTGGCCTCCGCGGGCAACGGCGGCGACCAGGGCGACCACATCTCCTACCCGGCCGCCTACCCGGGCGTCATCGCGGTCGCGGCCGTCGACAAGAACGGCACCCACGCCTCCTTCTCCACCCGCCGCTGGTACGCCACCGTCAGCGCCCCCGGTGTGGACGTCGTCATAGCCGACCCGGACCGCAAGTACTACGAGGGCTGGGGCACCAGCGCCGCCTCCGCCTTCGTCTCCGGCGCGGTCGCCCTCGTCCGCTCGGCGAACCGCGGCCTCACCCCGGCGCAGATCAAGAAGCTCCTGGAGGACACCGCCCGGGGCGCCCCCGACGGCGGCCGCGACGACGCCCGCGGCTACGGCATGATCGACCCGGCGGCCGCGCTCGCGGCCGCGGCCCGCCTCAAGCCCGCCGCCCTGCGTTCGCAGTCCGCGGCCAATGGCAGCACGTACTTCGGCGGCGGCCCGGACAAGCCCGTCGCCGCCAAGGACCCGGCCGACTGGCTGGTCCCCCTCTCCGCGGGCGGCGGCGTCCTGCTGCTCGGGGCCGGGGTGGCGCTCTGGCGCTCCACCCGGGTCAGGACCCCGCGCGAGTGGCTCTGAGCGGGGAGGTCGTGGGCGGGCGTGGAAGCGGGCCCGGTTAGGCTCGTCGCGTGGCGCTCAAGAACATTCCGGATTCCGGCTTCTCCGACGACGACGGCACCGCCGCCCCCGAACTGACCGAGGCGCTCGCCGCCTGGGCGCAGGACAGGTCGGCCGAACCACGCGTGCTGGCGGCGCTGCGCACCGCGCGGCTGCTCGTCCCCGTGGTCGCGGTGCTGGGCGAGAGCGAGATCGACGAGAACGGCCTCAAGCGCGAGAAGACCAGCGACATGGCCGTCCCCACCCTGAAGGCGGGCGACCGCACGGCGCTGCCCGCGTTCACCTCGATCGCGGCGCTGGCCCGGTGGGACCCGGCGGCCCGGCCGGTCGCGGTGCCTCTGCACCAGGCCCTCGCGGCGGCCGTGCACGAGAAGGCGGACACCGTGGTCATCGACCTCGCGGGCCCGGTCGCGTACGAGCTGAAGGGCGCGGCCCTGCTCGCCCTCGCGGAGGGCCGCAGCAGCACGGACCCGCTCCAGGACCCCGCGGTGCTCGGGGCGGTGCGCTCGGCGGTGGCCGCGGTGCCCTCGGTGCTGCGCGCCCATCTCGGCCCCGGCAGCGCGGACGGCACGCTCGCCCTGGTGCTCGCCGACGGCACGGCGCCGGCGGACGCGGGCCGCGAGGTGGCCGAGCTGATCGCGGCGGACCAGACCCTGCGGGCCCGGCTCGTCCAGGGCCTCGACCTGGCGCTGTTGCCGGCGGAGGCCCCACAGCCGAACGAGCCGCTCTTCACCCGCTGAGGGGAGGAGCGGCCCGTTCGGGTCGTGCGGGCGGCCGGCCCGGCCGGTCGGGCGAGCCGTGGTGCGGGCGGGCCTCAGCCGAAGACGGCACCCGTGTACTTCTCGCCCGGGCCCTTGCCCGGCTCGTCCGGCACGACCGAGGCTTCGCGGAACGCGAGCTGGAGCGACTTGAGGCCGTCGCGCAGCGGGGCGGCGTGGAAGGACGAGATCTCGGTGGCACCGGCGTCGAGCAGGCCGGCCAGGGCGTGCACCAGCTTGCGGGCCTCGTCGAGGTCCTTGTACTGGTCGCCCTCCTCGGTCAGACCGAGCTTCACGGCGGCGGCGCTCATCAGGTTCACGGCGACCGTCACGATCACCTCGACCGCCGGGACCTCCGCGATGTCGCGGGCCATGGTGTCGAAGTCTGCGGGCTGATTGGGGGGCGTCTCACTCATGCCCCACACGATATGCGGTGCCCGGGCGCCCGCTTCCCGCGCACTCGATTCGCCCGCCCGTCCGGTTGCTGCTAACCTTGTGTAACGACCGGCCAGGCACGTGTGCCCGGCCCACAAGTGGAGGCTCCGATCTCCCACCCGGCCACCCTCAGGGGAGGCGGGTCATCCGGTCAGGTGGCCACCATCGTTCCGTACGGACGATGGAGCCGCCCGATGTGCGCCCCGCGGTAGACCGTGGTGGTGTTCCGGTTTTCTTGGAGCCCCGCCTGTGTCCGTCCGGGGCATTTTTTGTGCCTCGTGGCGGTTGGTCACGTCACCAGACGTACGCGGCTGTCTGCCAGACAGTCGTGTGGTGCTACCGAGGAGGATCCATCAGCGCCGAGCCCCGCATCAACGACCGGATTCGCGTTCCCGAGGTGCGACTTGTCGGCCCCAGCGGCGAGCAGGTCGGAATTGTTCCGCTTGCCAAGGCCCTGGAGCTCGCCCAGGAGTACGACCTCGACCTGGTCGAGGTCGCGGCGACCGCCCGTCCGCCCGTGTGCAAGCTCATGGACTACGGGAAGTTCAAGTACGAGTCGGCCATGAAGGCCCGTGAGGCGCGCAAGAACCAGGCGCACACGGTCATCAAGGAGATGAAGCTCCGGCCGAAGATCGACCCGCACGACTACGACACCAAAAAGGGTCACGTCGTCCGGTTCCTCAAGCAGGGCGACAAGGTCAAGATCACGATCATGTTCCGTGGTCGCGAGCAGTCCCGGCCGGAACTCGGCTACCGACTGCTCCAGCGCCTCGCTTCGGACGTGGAGGAGCTCGGCTTCGTCGAGTCCAGCCCGAAGCAGGACGGCCGAAACATGATCATGGTTCTCGGTCCGCACAAGAAGAAGACCGAGGCGATGGCCGAAGCCCGCGAGGCCCAGGCGGCCCGCAAGGCGGAGCGCCAGGGTCAGTCGGCCCAGGCGGACGAGTCCGTCGAGGACGAGGCCGTCGCCGAGGCGCCGGTCGCCGAGGCCGCGCCGGCCGAGGAACCTGCCGAGGCCTGATTCCGGGACAGCCCGTTCCGGATGTCAACCGATACACATGACGCTCCCGAGCGCCGGTCCCCGGACCGGCTGGGAGCGCCACTGACGAGGAGATAACGGCGCTATGCCGAAGAACAAGTCGCACAGCGGTACCAGCAAGCGCTTCAAGATCACCGGCTCTGGCAAGGTGCTCCGTGAGCGTGCCGGCAAGCGCCACCTGCTCGAGCACAAGTCGTCCAAGAAGACCCGCTCGCTGACGGGCACGGTCGTCGTGGCTCCGGCCGACGCCAAGAAGATCAAGAAGCTTCTCGGCAAGTGACGTTCCTCCGCCTCCGCCCGTCGGAGGCGGAACGTCGAGACCGGGACCCATTCGATTTCGGGCCGTGTGAGTCCAACCACGGCCCCGCTACAAGGAGTTAACAAGTGGCACGCGTCAAGCGGGCAGTCAACGCCCACAAGAAGCGCCGGGCAATCCTCGAGGCGGCCTCCGGCTACCGCGGTCAGCGTTCGCGCCTGTACCGCAAGGCCAAGGAGCAGGTCACCCACTCGCTGGTCTACAACTACAACGACCGCAAGAAGCGCAAGGGCGACTTCCGTCAGCTGTGGATCCAGCGCATCAACGCCGCTGCCCGCCAGAACGGCATGACGTACAACCGCCTCATCCAGGGTCTGAAGGCCGCCAACATCGAGGTGGACCGCAAGATCCTGGCCGAGCTCGCGGTCAACGACGCCAACGCGTTCGCCGCGCTCGTCGAGGTGGCCCAGAAGGCCCTCCCGAGCGACGTCAACGCCCCGAAGGCCGCGTAAGCGCCCGACGGCTTGTCGAGCAGAACCGGACCCGCAGGCCGCTGGCCTGCGGGTCCCGGTGCGTTGCGGGGGCCGCGCCCCCGGACCCCCCGTCTCCGGGGGCCGCGCCCCCAGGCCCCCGCCCCCTCGTAGAGAGACCGCGAGCACATGCCCACCCCCGAGCTGATCTCCCCGCGTTCCCCGCGCGTCGCCGCCGCCCGCCGGCTCGCCCGGCGCAACTTCCGGGGCAAGGAACGCCGGTTCATCGCCGAGGGGCCGCAGGCCGTCCGCGAGGCCGTGGAGCACCGCAGCGACGGTGAGCCCACCCTCGTCGAGCTGTTCACCACCGTCGAGGCCGCCGAGCGGTACGCGGACATCGTGACCGCGGCCCTGGACGCGGGCGCCCGCGTCCACTACGCCGACGACGAGGTGCTCGCCGAGGTCTCCCAGACCGTCACCCCGCAGGGCCTGGTCGGCGTCTGCCGCTTCCTGGACTCGCCGTTCGAGGAGATCCTCAGGGCCGAGCCCAAGCTGGTCGCCGTGCTCGCGCACGTCCGCGACCCCGGGAACGCCGGCACCGTCCTGCGCTGCGCGGACGCCGCGGGCGCCGACGCGGTCGTCCTCACCGACGCCTCCGTCGACCTCTACAACCCCAAGTCCGTGCGGGCGTCGGTCGGTTCGCTCTTCCATCTGCCGGTCGCGGTCGGCGTCCCCGTCGAGCAGGCCGTCCAGGGCCTGCGGGACGCGGGCGTACGCATCCTGGCGGCCGACGGGGCCGGCGAGGACGACCTCGACGCCGAGCTGGACGCGGGGACGATGGGCGGCCCGACCGCCTGGATCTTCGGCAACGAGGCCTGGGGCCTGCCCGAGGAGACCCGCGCACTCGCGGACGCCGTGGTGCGCGTGCCCATCCACGGAAAGGCCGAGAGCCTCAACCTCGCCACCGCCGCCGCGGTGTGCCTCTACGCCTCCGCTCGTGCGCAGCGTGCTGCCGGAGGGTGCCGCTCCGTCACCTCCTACTAGTAGGGTGGCGGGCTCGGGGGCCCACTCAGCGCTTCGGAGAGGTGGGATACGGGGATGGCTGTCGGCATGAGCGGCATCGGCAACAGCACCGCGCTGTACCCGTCCGGCGGTCCTGATGTCCTCGGCTTCGATCCCGACGACCTGCCCGACGGCATCGTGGTCGCCGACGACAAGGGCCGGGTGATCTGTTTCAACGCGGCCGCGGTCAGGATCACGGCGGTTCCCCGGCACGAGGCGCTCGGCCGCCCGCTGGAGCGGGCGCTGCCCCTGGAGGACCTCAAGGGCCGCCGCTGGTGGCAGCTCACCGACCCCTACGGCGGCCTCGCCATCCGCGTGGGCCAGCCCGAACGCAATCTGCTGCTGCCCGGCGGCCGCGAAGTGCTGGTCTCCGCCCGGTACGTACGCGAGCGCCCGACCGGCCCGGTCCGCCGGGTCGTGGTCAGCCTGCGCTCCACCGAGGCCCGTCGGCGCACCGAGCGCTCGCACGCCGAGCTCATCGCCACCGTCGCCCACGAGCTGCGCTCCCCGCTGACCTCCGTCAAGGGCTTCACCGCGACGCTCCTCGCCAAGTGGGAGCGGTTCACGGACGACCAGAAGCGCCTGATGCTGGAGACCGTCGACGCCGACGCCAACCGGGTCACCCGGCTCATCGCCGAACTCCTCGACATCTCCCGCATCGACTCGGGCCGCCTCGAAGTGCGCCGCCAGCCGGTCGACGTCCCGGCCGCCGTCGGCCGTCACCTCCAGGCCCATGTCGCCTCGGGGCAGAGCGCCGACCGCTTCCTGGTCCGCATCCAGCGGCCGCTGCCCGATCTGTGGGCCGATCCGGACAAGATCGACCAAGTGCTCGGCAACCTGCTGGAAAACGCGGTGCGCCACGGCGAGGGAACCGTCACCATTGAGGTGGCACCAGCGCCCGTACGCATCGACGAGCACGACGAGAAGGGAACGGCCGTCACCGTGAGCGACGAAGGCCCCGGCATTCCCGAGGAGTCGATGGGCCGCGTCTTCACCCGCTTCTGGCGGGGGAGCAAGCGCGGCGGGACCGGGCTCGGCCTGTACATCGTCAAGGGCATCGTCGAGGCGCACGGCGGCACGATCACGGTGGGCCGCGGCCCCGGCGGCGGCGCCCAGTTCCGATTTATCCTGCCCGTCGGCGCTCCGGCGTATCTCCAGTAGATCGCCCTCCGAGCCGCCCACGGGCGCAACCCCATTCCCACACCCCGTTAGACTCGACCTTTGGTGCGTTTGTGTCCGCGTGCCATCGCCGTATCGCGGTCGCGGTCGCGGGGACCCCCGGCCTGGGGGCACCTCCCAGTTAGCTGGGGGACAATCGGAAGCACGGGAAGAGATGTCGGCACCCAATAAGTCGTACGACCCTGTCGAGGTCGAGGCACTGAAACCGGAAGAGATCGAGCGCATGCGGGACGAGGCGCTCGCCGCCTTCGCCGCCGCCGGCGACCTCGACGCGCTCGCCCAGGCGAAGACCGCGCACACCGGTGGTACCTCGCCCCTCTCGCTCGCCAACCGTGAGATCGGCGCGCTGCCGCCGCAGGCCAAGGCCGCGGCGGGCAAGCTCGTGGGCATGGCCCGCGGTGCCGTGAACAAGGCCCTGGCCGCGCGCCAGGCCGAGCTGGAGGACGAGCGGGACGCCCGGGTCCTGGTCGAGGAGGCGGTGGACGTCACACTGCCCCACGACCGCGTACCGGCCGGCGCCCGCCACCCGCTGACCACGCTCTCGGAGCGCATCGAGGACATCTTCGTGGCCATGGGTTACGAGGTGGCCGAGGGCCCCGAGGTCGAGGCCGAGTGGTTCACCTTCGACGCGCTCAACATCGGCCCGGACCACCCGGCCCGTACCGAGCACGACACCTTCTTCGTGCAGGGTCCGGAGGGCGCGGCCAACTCCGGCGTCGTCCTGCGCACCCACACCTCCCCCGTGCAGATCCGCTCGATGCTCGACCGCGAGCCGCCGGTGTACGTGATCTGCCCCGGCCGGGTGTACCGCACCGACGAGCTGGACGCCACGCACAGCCCGGTGTTCCGCCAGGTCGAGCTGCTCGCCGTGGACGAGGGCCTGACCATGGCCGACCTGAAGGGCACCCTCGACCACATGGTCAAGGCGCTCTTCGGCGAGGGCATCGAGACGCGCCTGCGGCCGAACTTCTTCCCGTTCACCGAGCCGTCCGCCGAGATGGACATGGTCTGCTACGTCTGCCGCGGCGAATCCGTCGGCAACCCGGACCGGCCCTGCCGCACCTGCTCAAGCGAGGGCTGGATCGAGCTCGGCGGCTGCGGCATGGTCAACCCGAAGGTGCTGACCGCCTGCGGTGTGGACGCCGAGAAGTACAGCGGCTTCGCCTTCGGCTTCGGCATCGAGCGGATGCTGATGTTCCGCCACAACGTAGAAGACATGCGAGACATGGTCGAGGGTGACATCCGGTTCACCCGGCCGTTCGGGATGGAGATCTGATGCGGGTCCCGCTTTCCTGGCTGCGGGAGTACGTCGACCTCCCCGCCACCGAGACCGGCCGCGACGTGCAGGCCAGGCTCGTCGACGCCGGCCTGGAGGTCGAGACCGTCGAGCAGCTCGGCGCCGGGCTCAAGGGCCCCCTCGTCGTCGGCAAGGTCCTCACCATCGAGGAGCTGGAGGGCTTCAAGAAGCCCATCCGCTTCTGCACCGTCGACGTCGGCCCGGCCAACGGCACGGGTGAGCCGCAGGAGATCGTCTGCGGCGCCCGCAACTTCGCCGTCGGCGACAAGGTCGTCGTGGTCCTGCCCGGCGCGGTGCTGCCCGGCGACTTCGCGATCGCCGCGCGCAAGACGTACGGCAAGACCTCGCACGGCATGATCTGCTCCAGCGACGAGCTGGGCATGGGCCCGGACACCACCGGCGGCATCATCGTGCTGCCCCCGGAGCACGAGGTCGGCACCGACGCGATCGCGCTGCTCGAACTCGTCGACGAGGTCCTCGACATCGCGGTCACCGCCAACCGCGGCGACTGCCTGTCGATGCGCGGCGTCGCCCGCGAGACGGCCATCGCCTACGGTCTGCCGCTGCGCGACCCGGCGCTGCTCGACGTGCCCGCGCCCAACTCGTACGGCTACCCGGTCAAGGTCGCCGACCCGATCGGCTGCGACCGCTTCACCGCGCGCACCGTGACCGGTCTCGACCCCGAGGCCCGCTCCCCGATCTGGCTGCAGCGCCGGCTGCAGAAGGCCGGGATGCGTCCGATCTCGCTCGCCGTCGACATCACCAACTACGTGATGATCGAGCTCGGCCAGCCGCTGCACGCCTACGACCGCAGCCTGGTCGACGGCCCCATCGGCGTCCGCCGCGCCGAGGCCGGCGAGCTGCTCACCACCCTGGACGGCACCAAGCGCAAGCTGGACGCCGCCGACCTCGTCATCACCGACAACCGGGGCCCCATCGGCCTGGCCGGTGTGATGGGCGGAGCCAACACCGAGATCGCCGACTCCGTCACGGACCCCGAGACCGGCGAGGTCAAGGGCACCACCGAGGTCGTCATCGAGGCCGCGCACTTCGACGCGGTCGCCATCGCCCGCGCCGCGCGCCGCCACAAGCTGACGTCCGAGGCGTCCAAGCGCTTCGAGCGCGGCGTCGACCCGCAGGCCGCGGCCGCGGCCGCCCAGCGGACCGTCGACCTGCTCGTGCTGCTCGCGGGCGGCACGGCCGAGGCCGGCGTCACCGAGATCGTCTCGCCGTCCGCGCCGCGCAGCATCTCGATGCGCGCCGACCACCCCGACCGCGTCGCCGGCGTCGAGTACGGCCGCGAGAGCGTCGTACGCCGTCTCCAGCAGGTCGGCTGCGACGCGTACGGGCAGGACGAGCTCGTCGTGACCGTGCCGTCCTGGCGGCCCGACCTCAGCGAGCCGAACGACCTGGCCGAAGAGGTCATCCGTCTGGAGGGCTACGCCAACCTGCCCTCCACGCTGCCGAAGCCGCCCGCCGGACGGGGTCTGACGGAGCGTCAGCGACTGCACCGCCGGGTCGGTCGTGCGCTCGCCGGGGCCGGGTTCACCGAGGCGCCGAGCTACCCGTTCGTCGCCGAGTCGGTCTTCGACCAGCTGGGTCTGGACGCCGGGGACCCGAACCGCAAGGTCGTGAAGCTGGTCAACCCGCTCAGCGACGAGGAGCCGGCGCTGCGCACCACGCTCCTGCCGGGCCTCCTGGCCACGCTGCGCCGCAATGTCGGCCGCGGCAGCCACGACGTGGCGCTGTTCGAGACGGGCCTGGTCTTCCACCCGTCCTCGACGCCGGGCGTCGCCGCCAGGCTGCCCGTCGACCGCCGCCCCACCGACGAGGAGATCGCCTCGCTGGACGCCGTGCTGCCGGTGCAGCCGCGGCACGTGGGCGCCGTGCTCGCCGGTGCGCGCGAGCAGGCCGGCTGGTGGGGCAAGGGCCGCCCGGCCGACTGGGCCGACGCCGTCGAGGCGGCGCGCGCCGTCGCCCGCGAGGCGGGGCTCGAACTCGCCGTGGACCAAGGCCAGTACGGCCCCTGGCACCCGGGCCGCTGTGCCGAGCTGTATGTGTTCCCCGAGGGCGTCAAGACCCTCGTCGGGCACGCCGGTGAGCTGCACCCGCGCGTCGTCAAGGCGTTCGGTCTGCCCGCCCGCAGCTGCGCGATGGAGCTGAACCTCGACGACCTGGAGCAGGCCGGCGAGGGCGTGGTCCAGGCGCCGAGCATCTCCACCTTCCCGGTGGCCACCCAGGACGTCGCGCTCGTCGTGGACGCCTCGGTGCCGGCCGCCGCGGTGGAGAACGCGCTGCGCGTCGGCGCCGGTGAACTCCTTGAGTCCATCCGCCTGTTCGACGTCTACAGCGGCGAGCAGACCGGCGCGGGCAAGAAGTCCCTCGCCTACGCGCTGCGGTTCCGTGCCGCCGACCGCACCCTGACCGTCGAGGAGGCCTCGGCCGCCCGCGACGCGGCGGTGGCCCAGGCCGCCGAGTCCACGGGCGCGGTGCTGCGCGGCGCCTAGTCCGCGCGACGGCGCACGAAGAGGGGCGCACCGGCACTGCCGGTGCGCCCCTCTCCTCGTTGCCGGACGCGCCTTCCCCTTCTCACTCGTTCGGGTGAGAAGGGCGGACGATCCCCGCCGGAGGGCTCGGGCGGTCGAAACAATCGAGGCGGCCGGGCAGGCCGGTGCGGCTTCCGGCTGCGGGGTCCGGTGCCCATGCAGGGTGCAGGCCGAGGGGGGCCGACGGCATGATCCGTACACCGGGATGGACCACCGCCTGTGCGACGGCATTGCGCTCCCGCCGGGCCGCGGCCCTCGCGCTCGTCCTGCCGTCCTGCTGGCTCGCCCTGGTCGTCGCCTGGGAGCTTGCCTGCCCGTCGGCCGGTGCGGACGGCATGGTCCTGCGGATCGTGACGTGCGTGGCCTTCCTGATCGCCGTGGTGTGGCTGGCGGCCGGCGTCCGCAGCACGGCGGAGCGGGAGTTGCGGCGCATCCGGCACATCGCCGAGGTCGCCCAGCGGGTGCTTCTTCGCCCCCTGCCCGCTCGGCTCGACGGCATCGCGCTGGCCGCCGGGCAGCTCTCGGTCAGCCGGGGCGCGTCGATCGGGGGCGACCTCTACGAGGCGATGTCGACCCCGTACGGGGTCCGCGTGGTGATGGGCGATGTGCGCGGCCACGGGCTCGGCGCGATCGGCGCGGTCGCCGCCGTCCTCGGCAGCTTCCGCGAGGCCGCCTACGACGAGCCCCAACTCGCGGGCGTGCTGCGGAGGTTGGACCGAGCCCTCGCCCGGCATCTGCGCGAGCGCTGCCGCGCCGAGCACCCGGCGTCCGGCGGCGCCGAGCCGGAGAGACCGCTCGGTGAGGACTTCGTCACCGTACTGCTCCTGGAGATCCGGCCGTCCGGTGAGGTGTACGCCCTCAACTGCGGGCATCCCTGGCCCTATCGGCTCGACCGGGGCGCCGAGCCCCTCACGCCCGGCGACCCGCTGCCGCCGCTCGGTCCGTTCCCGCTGCCGGCCGAACTGCCCCCGCTGCGCTGCACCCGGCTGCTGCCGGGCGAGGCGCTCTGTCTGTACACCGACGGCGCAGAGGACGCCCGGGACGACGCGGGGCGGTTCTTCGCGCTGCGGGAGGCGCTCACGGTCGCCTCCCGCCCCTCGCCGGTGTCACCGGCCGATGTGGTCGAGCGGGTACGGCGCGCGCTCCTGGCCCACACCCGCGGCCGGCTCTCCGACGACGTGGCCCTCCTGGTGCTGCGCAACGACCGGGTCCGGGTGCCCGCCCAGTCGGCGGCCGGTGAGGCGGCCGGTGCGCACCGCTGACGACGGGGCGCCGTCGCCCTGCCGGGAGTGCCGGGCAGCGCGGACAGGGCGGCGGCGCCGAGGGCGGGCCGCCGCACTGTACGAGGGGGAGCCGGCGGCCCGACCGCCTCAACGGGAGGCGGGTTCAGAGTCAACCGACTGGGGGCGCCCGTGGGCAGAGGGCGCGGCGCATAAATGCGGGTACTCGGTTCACACCCCGTGTGAACCGAGCTCGATTACGCTGGCCACACCGAGCCGTTGGAGGGGCCCATGCAGCCCAATACCCTGCTCGACGCCCTGGTGGACGAGGCGGGGATCTCGCACGCGGGTCTGGCGGCCCGGGTGAACCAGGCGGGACGGGCCAGAGGTCTCGCACTCAGATACGAACACACCGCGGTGGCACGGTGGTTGAAGGGGCAGCGCCCGCGCGGCCAGGTGCCCGACCTGATCTGCGAGGTGCTCGCGGGACGGCTGCGCCGCCGGGTCACCCTCGACGACATCGGCCTCGGGGTGCCGGGCGAGCCGGCCCCTCTGCACGGCTCGCCGCTCGCCGGGTTCGTCGAGCGGGCCACCGCCCTGTGGCGCTCGGACGAACAGCAGCGCACCCACATCCTCGACGCCCCCGCCGTCACCGGCACCCCGGCCGTCATGCCCGTATGGGAGTGGGAGAACCCGCCGGAGGACACCGACGTGTCCCGCAACGGCCAGACGGCGGTGGGGGAATCCGACATCGAGATGCTGCGCTCGGCCCGTGAGCACTACGAGCTGATGTACCGCAAGGCGGGCGGCATCGCGACCCGTGCGCGCATCGTCGGCTTCCTCAACGCCGAGACGGCGCCCCTGCTGCGGGGCGGCTACCCGGACGCCACCGGGCGTCAACTGCACCGCGCCACGGGCGGGTTGGTGGCCATCGCGGGAATCTGTGCCTACGACTCCAATGCCCAGGGTCTTGCCCAGCGCTACTTCCACCAGGCGCTCCGGCTCGCAAAGGCCAGTGGGGACAGGGGACTTGGCGCCTACGTCATCGCGCTGCTCGTCAACCAGTCCCTGTTCATGCGGGACTACCGCCAGTCGGTCGCCTTCGCGGAGGCGGCGCTGCGCGCGGCGGGCGGCAGCCTGAGCCCCGCGCTCGCATCCGATCTGCACGCCATGCAGGCCAAGGCGTACGCGCATCTCGGGGACGGGCACAGCGCGCTGTCCTCGATCAGGAGCGCGGAGTCGGCGGCCGGGCGGGTCCGGCCGGGCCAGGAGCCGGCCGAGACCGGTTACGTCCAGCCGGGCCTGGTCAACGTCCAGGTGGCCGAGGCCCTGCTCAGCCTCGGCGATCTGGCGGCGGCGCGCGAACAGGCCGCCCTCGCGGCCGACGAGCCCTCCCACGACAGGGGCAGGGTGCACCGCCTCGCGATGCTCGCGCAGATCGAGCTGCGACAGGGCGACGCAGACCGGGCCGTGGCCACCGCGGTCGAGATGGCGGAGCGGGCCCGGGGGATGGAGTCGCAGCGATTGCGCGACCGGCTGCGCGTGGTGCGCGAGCACCTGATCGAGAGCGGTTGCGCGGGCGCCGACGAGGCCGCCGAGCTGATCGACGGGGCGCTTCGCGTTCCCCTGTAATCGTCAGCCTGCTGCGATATTGCCATCTACTTGTCGGAAGGTGGCAGAAACGTGCAGTGGACGAACCTGAGCGAACAAACTGTGTATGAAAATCGCTGGTTTCGGGTCAACCTCGCGGACGTAGAGCTTCCGGACGGGCGACACCTGGACCACTTCCTGATCAGGCTGCGCCCGGTCGCCGTCGCGACCGTCGTCAACGCGGCCAACGAGGTGCTGCTGCTGTGGCGGCACCGCTTCATCACCGACAGCTGGGGCTGGGAACTGGCCGCCGGAGTCGTGGAGGACGGCGAGGACATCGAGGCCGCGGCCGCCCGGGAAATGGAGGAGGAGACCGGCTGGCGGCCGGGACCGCTCAAACCCCTGCTCACCGTCGAGCCCGCCAACGGGCTCATCGACGCCCGGCACCATCTGTTCTGGTCCGAGTCGGCCGAGTACATCGGCCACCCCGAGGACGACTTCGAGTCGTCACGGCGTGAGTGGATACCCCTCAAGCTGGTGCCCGACATGGTCGCCCGGGGGGAGGTCCCGGCCGCCAACATGGCGGCCGGACTCCTGCTCCTGCACCATCTGCGACTGGCCGACGGCTAGTCGCACGGTTCCCTAGCGGCCGAGGGCCTGCCACACGGCGAGCGAGAGCGCGCCGAGGGCGGCCAGTGCGGTGAGGGCGGGGAGCGGCCACCTCAGGTGTTCCAGGGCCGCCACCCGTCCCACCGTCTCGGTCAGTTCACGTTCCGTCTGCTCGCTCCGCTGGGCGAGCAGCGCGAGCTGCCCGTCCATGTGGGCCATGCCGACGTCCAGGCGGCGGCGTAACTCCGCCAGTTCGTCGACGGTGGTCGAATGTCCCGGGTGGCTGGACACGGTGGGGCTCCTTAGTCCTGTCCGGACGTGCCATGGATGTGTTGGCTCAGAGTCAACTCGCCGTGTCCCAGGGGCGGGAGCGTGTGCGATGGGCATATGCGGGCTCGTGCCGCACACCCGGTGTGCGCGGTACGAGCCCGGCTCAGGCCTTTCAGGCGTACACCCGCGTATACAGAAGTACGCCGTTTTACTCAGGCGTACGAGTAAAAACCGGACCCGGTCTTCCGGCCGAGGCGCCCGGCGTCGACCATCCGCTGGAGCAGCGGGGGAGCGGCGTACAGGGGCTCCTTGAACTCGTCGTACATCGAGTCCGCGACCGAGGCGACGGTGTCCAGACCGATGAGGTCGGAGAGCTTCAGCGGGCCCATCGGGTGCGCGCAGCCCAGCTCCATGCCGTTGTCGATGTCCTCACGGCTGGCGATGCCCGACTCGAACATCCGGATCGCCGAGAGCAGATACGGAATCAGCAGCGCGTTGACCACGAACCCCGAGCGGTCCTGGGCGCGGATCGCGTGCTTGCCGAGGACCTTCTCGACCAGGACCTGGGCGCGGCTGATGGTGCCCTCGGACGTGGTGAGCGCGGGGATCAGCTCGACCAGCTTCTGCACCGGGGCCGGGTTGAAGAAGTGGATGCCGATGACCTGGTCGGGCCGCGAGGTGGCGACCGCCAGCTTCACCAGCGGAATCGAGGAGGTGTTGGAGGCCAAGATCGCGTCCGGGCGGGTCACCACCTGGTCGAGGACCTGGAAGATCTCGGTCTTGACCTGCTCGTTCTCCACGACCGCCTCGATCACGAGGTCGCGGTCGGCGAACTCGCCCAGGTCGGTGGTGAAGCTGAGCCGGCCGAGCGTCGCGTCGCGCTCCTCCTCGGTGATCTTGCCGCGCTCCGCGGCCTTCGAGAGGGAGTTGTGCAGCCGGGTGCGGCCGATCTCCAGGGCCTCGCCGGTGGTCTCGGCGACCATGACGTCCAGGCCGCTGCGGGCGCACACCTCCGCGATGCCCGCGCCCATCTGGCCACAGCCCACAATTCCGACGCGTTCGATGTCGGTCACATCGTGCCTTTCGCTTCGCTCTACTGCCGTCCCCGGCGGGTCCCCCGTGTGATTCCGGCGCCCGCCTTCGGCCCCTGACGTTACTCCGGACGCGCGTGTGCCAGTGGGGCCGGGGCGGGCATGCTGTCCGGTACACCTGGGCCGACGGGATCCGAGCGAGGGGTGTGACGTGGGGCGAATCACGCGCAGGAGCTTTGTGGCGGGCACGGCGGGAGCCCTGAGCGGGCTGGTCACGGTGGGCGGCGCGACGGCCGCCGGCCGGGACGGAACGCTGGAGCGGGCGGTGCGGGACATGGCGGGCAGGAGGCCGCGGCGGGAGTTCCGCGGGGTGTGGCTGGCCACCGTCGCCAACCGGGACTGGCCCTCCGGGGCCGGGCTGTCCGCGCAGGCGCAGCGCGCCGAACTCCTGGCCCATCTGGACAAGGCGGTCGAGCGGCGGCTCAACGCGGTGGTGTTCCAGGTCCGCCCGACCGCCGACGCGCTGTGGCCGTCCCCCTACGAGCCGTGGTCGCAGTGGCTCACCGGAACGCAGGGCCAGGACCCCGGCTGGGACCCGCTGGGCACCGCCGTGCGCGAGGCGCACCGGCGCGGCCTCGAACTGCACGCCTGGTTCAACCCCTACCGCGTCGCGAACCACACGGACCCGTCGCTGCTGGTTCCCACCCACCCCGCGCGGCTGCACCCCGACTGGGTCGTCCCCTACGGCGGGAAGCTGTACTACAACCCGGGGCTGCCCGAGGTCCGCCGGTTCGTCGAGGACGCGATGCTGGACGCGGTACGCCGCTACGACATCGACGGCGTGCACTGGGACGACTACTTCTACCCCTATCCCGTGGCGGGCCAGAGCTTCGACGACGACGCGGCGTACGCGCGGTACGGGTCCGGCTTCCCCGACCGCGATGCCTGGCGGCGCGACAACATCGACCTCCTGGTGCGCGAGACGGGCGCCCGGATCAAGGAGCTGCGTCCCCGACTCCGGTTCGGGATCAGCCCGTTCGGGGTGTGGCGCAACAGGGCGAGCGATCCCCGGGGCTCGGCGACCACGGCCGGCGCCCAGACCTACGACGACCTGCACGCCGACACCCGCGCCTGGGTCCGCGAGGGCCTCGTCGACTACATCTGTCCCCAGCTGTACTGGAACATCGGGCTGGCCGCCGCCGACTACGCCGTCCTGGTGCCGTGGTGGGACGAGGTCGCGCGGGGCACCGGCGTCGACCTGTACATCGGCGAGGCCCTCTACAAGGCGGGGGACCCGGCGCAGCCCGCCGCCTGGCAGGACCCGGCCGAGCTGTCCCGCCATCTGACCCTGGCCGATCGCCACCCCTCGGTGCGCGGCCACTGCTTCTTCGCCGCGAAGGAAGTGGCCGAGGACCGCATCGGGGCCATGGCCCGCGTCGTCGCCGACCACTACACGGCCCGGGCCCGCTGAGCCGGGCCGTGGTGCGGGTCCTCCTCAGGACCGGGCCCGCTGGGTCACCGCGATGCACACCAGGACCCCGGCCGCGGCGAGCGGGGCGGCCGGGGAGAGGTGTTCGCCGAGCAGCAGCACCGACCAGACGAGCGTGAGCAGCGGCTGGGCGAGCTGGAGCTGGCTTGCCTTCGGCACGCCGACCGCGGCGAGCCCCCGGTACCAGACGTACAGGCCGAAGCAGTTGGACCCGGCGGCCAGCCACACCAGACCGGCCACGCCGTGTCCGGTGAGCCGCCAGGGCTCGTGGACCAGCGCCACCACGGCCCCGGCCAGGGCGAACGGCAGACACAGGACCAGTGACCAGGCGACCACCTGCCAGCCCGGCAGCACCGCGGCGAGCCGGCCGCCCTCCACGTACGCGGCGGCGCAGACGAGGAGCGCCGCGAACAGATAGCCGTCGCCCGCGGACAGGGCCCCACCGCTCTGCTGCACGGTGAAGACGGCGACCACGGCGGCCCCGGCGAGCGACGCCGCCCAGAACGCGCGGGAGGGCCGCCGCCCGGTGCGCACCGCGCCGAGCGCCGCCGTGGCCAGCGGAAGCAGCCCGATCACCACGGCGGCGTGCGAGGTCGTCGAGGTCTCCAGCGCGAGGGTGGTGAGCAGCGGAAACCCGACGAGCGAACCTCCGGCGACCACGGCGAGACCGGCCCAGTGCGCCCGCGCTGGCAGCGGCACCCGCAGCCCGGCGAGGAGCGCGCCCGCGATCAGCGCGGACAGGGTGATCCGCAGCGACACGAGCGACCAGGGTCCGAAGCTCTCCAGCCCCCAGGCGGTCCCGGGAAAGGTGAGCGAGAAGGACACGACCCCGAGCGCGGCGAGCAGCGCGCCGCGGGGGAGGGAGGTGGGGGTGCCGCTCGGTCCGGCTGCCGGGACCTCGACGGTGCCGGTCCCGAGGGCCGGCCCCCCGCCGGTGCCGGTGCCGACCGCTATCGGGCTGAGGGTAGTAGCGCTATCCTGTGCTGTCATGCATGAGCGTAGCAGTGTGACCGAACTGGCGGAATCCCTGCGGAGTGAGCTGAACCGCTACTCGGTCGGCGGAAAGCTGCCGTCGAGCCGCGCGCTCGTCGAGCGGTACCGGGTGTCCCCGGTGACGGTCGCGCGTGCGCTCGCGCAGCTCGTCGCCGAGGGCCTCGTGGTCACCCGTCCCGGCGCGGGCGCCTACCGTGCCGAGCCGCGTACGGCCACGGCGCGCACCGGCGACACCTCCTGGCAGGAGGTCGCGCTCAGCGCCGACGGGGCCACCGAACCGGCCCCGCGCGCCGTCGACGCCAGCGGCGTCCTGGCCACCCTCACCGTCCCGGCGACCGGCGTCATCGACCTCAGCGGCGGCTACCTCGACGCCGGTCTCCAACCCGAGCGGGCCATGGCCGCGGCCCTCGGACGGGCCGGCCGCCGCCCCGGAGTGTGGAGCCGCCCGCCCGTCGACGGGCTCACCGAACTGCGCGCCTGGTTCGCCCGGGAGATCGGCGGCGCGGTCACCGCCGCCGACGTCCTGGTCACCGCGGGCGGCCAGACCGCGCTGACCACCGCCCTGCGTGCGCTCGCCGCGCCCGGCGCACCCGTCCTCGTCGAGTCCCCCACCTACCCCGGCCTGCTGGCCATCGCCCGGGCCTCGGGCCTCCGGCCCGTCCCGGTCCCCGTCGACCCCGACGGCATCCGCCCCGAACTCCTCGCCCGCGCCTTCGCCGCCACCGGCGCCCGCGTCCTCGTCTGCCAGCCCCTCTTCCAGAACCCGACCGGCGCCCTCCTGTCCCCGGACCGCGGCCGCGAAGCGGTCCGCATCGCGCACGCCCACGGCGCGTTCGTCGTCGAGGACGACTTCGCCCGCAGGCTCGCCCACGAGGACGCGGGCCCCCTGCCCGCCCCGCTCGCCGCCGACGACCCGGACGGCGTCGTCGTCCACGTCTCGTCGCTCACCAAGGCGACCTCGCCGAGCCTGCGGGTCGGTGCGCTCGCCGCCCGCGGCCCGGTCCTGGAACGCCTGCGCGCGATCCAGGTCGTCGACTCGTTCTTCGTGCCGCGCCCGCTGCAGGAGACCGCCCTCGAACTCGTCGGCTCCCCGGCCTGGGGGCGTCATCTGCGCGCGGTGTCGGCCGAGTTGACCGCGCGCCGGGAAGCCCTCGCCGCCGCCGTCCTGCACCGCCTCCCCGAACTCGCCCTGCCCCACGTCCCGTCCGGCGGCTACCACCTCTGGCTCCGGCTGCCCGACGGCGTACCGGAGCCCGTCGTCGTGTCCGCGGCGCTGCGCGCGGGCGTCGCCGTGGCCCCGGGCCGCCCCTACTTCAGCGCCGAGCCCCCGGCCGGGCATCTGCGCCTCAGCTTCGCGGGCGTAACGGGCCGCGCGGAGATCTCCGAGGCCGTGCGCAGACTGCGCACCGCCCTGGACGGTGTGCCGGACTGCTGACAACCGGGCCGCCGCCTGCGAGGCTCCCCGCATGAGTGAAGTGATCTTCCGCGACTGCGCGATCTCCAGCGACCCCGCCCGCCTCGACGCCGCCCGGGTCCACCACTGGCTCTCCACGGACGCGTACTGGGCACGGGGCCGCACCCGCGAGAAGCAGGACGCCGCCATCGCCGGATCGCTCAACTTCGGCGCGTACGACCGCACTTCGGGCGAGCAGGTGGCCTATGCGCGGGTCGTCACCGACCACGCCACCTTCGCCTGGCTCTGCGACGTGTACGTGGACCCCGCCGTGCGCGGCAAGGGACTCGGCACGGCCCTCGTCACCGCGGTACGCGACCACCTGGAGCCCGCCGGGCTCCGCAGGATCCTGCTCGCCACCGCGGACGCCCACGGGGTCTACGAGAGGATCGGCTTCCGCACCCTGGAGACCGCGGACAAGTGGATGGCCCTCGGCCTGCAGTAGTCCCGGGCCGCGCGGCCCCGGCTCAGGTCAGCTCGCGTACGACCCGGGCCGGGTTGCCGACCGCGAGCACGCCCGACGGCAGGTCCCGGGTGACGACGGCGCCCGCGCCCACCACCGTGTTCGCGCCGATGCTCACACCGGGGCAGACGATCACCCCGCCGCCCAGCCACACGTTGTCCCCGATGGTCACGGGCAGCGCCCTCTCCCACCCGGCCCGCCGCCGTTCGGCATCCAACTCGTGTGCGGGCGTGAGGAGTTGCACGTTCGGCCCGATCTGCACATCGGCCCCGACGGTGATGCTGCCGGTGTCGAGGAAGACCGCGCCGAAGTTCACGAACGTCCCCGCGCCGATGCTGATGTTGTAGCCGAAGTCGCACCGGAACGGCGCCCGCACGTGGACGGAGGCGTCGACCCGGCCGAGCAGCTCGGCGAGGACCGCGTGCCGTTCGGCGGCCGGGGCCGTGGCCGCCGCGTCGTAGGCGGCGCACAGCCGGACGCGGCGCTCGGTGTCGGCGCGGAGCTCCGGGTCGTCGGGCAGGTACCACTCGCCGGCCAGCATCAAGCGCTTGTTCTCCCCCACGGGGCGTCCTCCCGGCTCGGTCGGCGGACCGTACGGTCGCGGTCGCCCAGACCGTACGCCATCGGCCGCCGCGCACGGCGAAAAACTTCGGCGCGCGCCCGCGATCCGTGTCGATCCGCACGGTTCGCGTTCGTATAGATGGTGAGGGCCGCCCCGCCGGGGACGCCACCGTACGAGGAGAACGCCATGACGAACGCCCTGCACTATCTGCTCAGCGTGGTCACGCCGAGCGAGGGGACCCCGCCGTCCTCCGACGAGATGGCCAGGATCACCGGCAACCTCCAGGCCTTCCACCAGGAGCTCAAGGACGCCGGTGCCTGGGTCTTCGCCGGGGGGCTCGCGGCGCCCTCCACGGCAACGGTGCTGCGCGAGAAGAACGGTGACGTGCTCACCACCGACGGGCCGTACATCGAGAGCAAGGAGTACCTCGGCGGGCTGTGCATCGTGAAGGCGCCCGACCTGGACGCGGCGCTGGAATGGGGCCGCAAGGCGGTGCTCGCGACGACCCTGCCCATCGAGGTGCGGCCCTTCTACGGCGAAGTCCAGGAGTGAGCCGGACGGGGGCGGGCGCGCCGGGGAACGACGAGGTCGAGCGGGTGTTCCGGGCCCAGTACGGCAGGGCGGTCGCCGTCCTCGTCGGGGTGCTCGGGGACATCGGCCTCGCCGAGGAGGCCGTGCAGGACGCGTTCGAGGCCGCCCTCGCCCGGTGGCCCGCCGACGGGCTGCCGCCGAGCCCGGCCGGCTGGATCATCACCACCGCCCGCAACCGGGCCGTGGACCGGCTGCGCCGCGAGTCGACCCGCGCCGACCGGCAGGCCGAGGCCGCCCGGCGCGAGCGGCTGTTCACGGCCGACGAGCCCGCCGAGGAGGGCCCCGTGCACGACGACCGGCTCCGCCTGGTCTTCACCTGCTGCCACCCCTCGCTCGCCCCCACCGCCCAAGTGGCCCTGACCCTGCGGCTGTTGGGGGGTCTGAGCACCGCCGAGATCGCCCGCGCCTTCCTGGTGCCCGAGCCGACGATGGCCCAGCGCCTGGTGCGGGCCAAGGGCAAGATCCGCGACGCCCGCATCCCGTACCGCGTCCCGCGCGAGGTCGACCTCCCGGAGCGGCTCGGCGCGGTGCTCGCCGTCGTCTGCCTGATCTTCAACGAGGGGTACGCGGCGAGCTCCGGCGAGGACCTCGTGCGCGAGGACCTGTGCGCCGAGGCCCTGCGTCTGGGCCGGCTGCTCGTCGAGCTGATGCCGGACGAGCCCGAGCCGCTCGGCCTGCTCGCCCTCATGCTGCTCACCGCGTCGCGCCGGGCCGCGAGGTCGGACCCGGCCGGCGCCCTCGTCCTCCTCGCCGACCAGGACCGCACCCGCTGGGACCCCGAACTCAGGTTCGAGGGGCAGGAGTTGGTGCGCCGTTGCCTGCGCCTCGGCCGGCCGGGGCCGTACCAGATCCTGGCCGCGATCAACGCCGTGCACAGCGACGCCGCGACGGCGGGGGAGACGGACTGGCACCAGATCCGGCAGCTGTACGACCAACTGCTCGCGCTCGCCCCGACGCCGGTCGTGGCCCTCAACCGGGCGGTCGCCGTGGCCGAGACCGAGGGCCCCGCCGAGGCCCTCGCCCTCGTCGACGCGCTGGACCTGGCCGCGTACCACCTCTTCCACGCCACCCGCGCGGACCTGCTGCGCCGGCTCGGCCGGTACGAGGAGGCGGCCGGGGCCTACGAGGAGGCGCTCGCCCGCACGGGCAACGCGGCGGAACGAGCGTTCCTGGAGCGGAGGTTGGCGGAGCTGAGGGCCGCGTAGTGCGGCCCTCGCGGCCCCGCTCAGGCCGAGACCCCGGCAGTGGCGCCCGCCGGGTCCGCGGCGCGGCCGGCCGCGTCCGTCCGGGGCCGCGCCACCACATGGCGGCGCCGGCCCGGCATCCCGAAGAACGGGTTGGCGACGCCCCAGGCCGCGCCCTTGCAGACCAGCTCCTTGTAGAAGGCGGCGAACCGCCCGGTGAGGGCGCCGCGCACGGCCCGGTCGTCGGCGGTCACGTACTGGATCAGGCCCTCCTTGCGGCCCAGCGAGACGCACTGGTTGAAGTAGCGCAGCGGCACATCAGGCAGCTTCCCGCCGGTCAGGCGGGCCACGATCGCGCCGGCGGCCTGCCAGGCCATGGGGGTGCCCGAGGCGCAGGACATGCGCAGCGGCCCGCCGCCGGGGCCGGTCGCCACCGCCGCGTCGCCGACGGCGTACACGTCGGGGTGCGAGAGCGAGCGCATGGACGCGTCGACGGCGATCCGCCCGTCGGCGCCGGTCTCCAGGGCGGTGGCCCCCGCGATGGCGTGCACGGCGAAGCCGGTCGTCCACACGGTGACCGCGGCCGGGATCGCGCTGCCGTCGCCGGTGGCGACGTGGTCGGCCGTGACGCCGGTGACGGCGGCGTTCTCGTACGTGGTGATGCCGAGGTCGCCGCACACCTTGCGCAGATGCGCGCGGCCCTTGGGCGAGAGCCAGTCGCCGAGGCCGCCGCGGGCGACGAGCGCGACATCGAGGTCCGGGCGGGCCTCGGCGATCTCGGTCGCCGCTTCGAGGCCGGTGAGGCCGCCGCCGACCACGACCACCGGCTGTCCGGCATCGAGCCGGGCGAGCCGGTCGCGCAGCCGCAGCGCCCCGGCGCGACCGGCGATCTGGTGGGCGTGCTCGGCCGCGCCGGGGACGCCGTGGTCGGTCCAGCCGCTGCCGAGGGCGTACACGAGGGTGTCGTACGAGAGCTCCTCGGCCGTGCCGTTCGCGTCCACTCCGGTCGCGGCCACGACGGCGACGGTCTTCCGGTCGACGTCGACGCCGGTGACCTTTCCGAGCCTCACCTCGACGCCGGTGCCCGCGAACATCTCGTCGAGGGGGCGTTCCTTGAGGTCCTGGCCGGTCGCGAGCTGGTGCAGCCGGACGCGCTCGACGAAGTCGGGCTCGGCGTTGACGAGGGTGACGGTGACGTCCTCGCGGTAGAGCCGCCTGGCGAGGCGACCGGCGGTGATCGCTCCGGCGTATCCGGCTCCGAGGACGATGATGCGGTGCTGCATATCCCTGCTCCTGTCTCGCGCGGTGTCGCCCCTTGAACCGGGCGGCCCGCCGTTTCCTGACAGGTGCGGGATGTGAAGCGGGTCACAGGGGACGGGAGGGGGTCAGAAGATGTGGAGCAGCGGCTCCCCGTGCTCGGTCGCCGCCCACTGCCGGGTCGCCCGGTCCAGCTTGTCGGGGTTGCCCTGGCTGCGGAACGCGACGATGCCGTCGGCGCCGATCTCCAGGGCCATGACGCCGACGACCCGGCCGTCCACGACGGCCACGACGGCGGGCGCCCCGTTGGCGTTCGCGGCATGCACCTCGGCCGAGCCGCCGACCAGGGCACGCTTGGCCTTGCCGGGCTTGAACAGGCCCCGCATGAAGGTCGCGACCGCGAGTGCCCCCTCGAAGGCGCGCGTACGGGCCGGGACCTTCCCGCCCCCGTCGCCGACCGCGATGGCGTCCGCGGTGAGCAGCCGCACCAGCGGCTCGGTCCGTCCGCTGGCCGCGGCGGCCAGGAACTCCTCGACCACCCGCCGGGCCGCGGCCGCGTCGATCTCGGTCCGCGCCGTGCCCTCGGCCACGTGCTTCTTGGCCCGGTGGAAGATCTGCTGACTGGCGGCCTCGGTGAGGTCGAGCAGCTCGGCGATCTCCCGGTGCGCGTAGCCGAACGCCTCCCGCAGGACGTACACCGCCCGCTCGTTGGGGGAGAGCCGCTCCAGCAGGGTGAGCACCGCGTACGACACCGATTCGCGCTGCTCGACGGTGTCGGCGGGGCCGAGCATCGGGTCCCCGTCGAGCAGCGGCTCGGGCAGCCACTGGCCCACATAGGTCTCGCGGCGGGCGCGGGCCGAGGTGAGTTGGTTGAGGCAGAGCCGGGTGAGCACCTTGGTCAGCCAGGCCTCGGGCACCTCGATGCGTTCCACGTCGGACGCCTGCCAGCGCAGAAACGTCTCCTGCACCACGTCCTCGGCCTCGCTCGCGGATCCGAGCATCCGGTAGCCGATGGCCTGGAGCCGCGGTCGGGCGGCCTCGAACCGGTCCACGTCCTTCATGGTCAGCGCCATGGCCCGGATCCTAGCCCGCCGCCGGCCCCGCACCACGGGCACCCTGACGTCGGTCCCCGCCGGCCGGGCCGTCCGACGGGCGGGTCGTCGTCACGCGGGGGCGCCGAGCGGCGGGTGGTCGAGAACGCGGGGCCTGTACTCGACCAGCTGGGTGCGGCCGTCGAAGGTGCGGTGCTCGATCATCTCCAGGGCAACGTCCGGATAGCCGTCGTAGATGCGCTCCTCACCCGTAGCCCCGGTGATCACCGGGAACATCACCACCCGGAAGCGGTCGACGAGCCCGGCTCGGAGCAGGGACCGGCAGAGGCTGAGGCTGCCGATCGTGCTGAGGAGCCCCGAGCCGCTCGACTTCATGGCACGGACCGCCTCGACGGCGTCGTCGCGGACGACCGTGGTGTTGGCCCAGGCAAGTGGCTCCTTGAGGGAGGAGGAGAACACCACCTTGGAAGCTCGCGTGAGCTCGTCGACGGACGCCTCCTCCTCGGGCCTGAACTCGTCCTGGCCACTGGGGACTTCGCCTCCTGCGAAGCCCGACATCAAGCGGTAGGTGTTCGCTCCCATCAGATAGGTGGCCTGGGGCTGCTCCCCGAGCCATGCGAGGTACTCCGGGCCTTCGAGGCCCCAGAACCCGGGCCATCCCTCTCCTGACGCGTAGCCGTCGAGGGAGGTGATGAAGTCGACGAGAAGCTCCGGCATGGCGGTGTCCCTTCCTGAGGTGTCACGAGTCCTGAGGTGTCATGAGCTTGGACCGGCCGGGAGCCGGAAAATCATCGGCCGCACCGTGGAGGACGGGGAAAACGGCCCGGACCGCCGTCATGACCGGCCGGACCGACGGGAACGCCCGGGGCGGGCCGAAGCGCCCAGTTGCAGCCCGGAGGCGATCGGACCGGCGCACTCTTTGCATAAAACTGCATGACTGCGTATAGTCATGCCATCACCGAGGAGGAACGATGGCAGCGGTACGTGCGGCAGTGGCAGGGGCCAGTGGCTATGCGGGCGGGGAACTGCTGCGTCTGCTGCTCGGGCATCCCGGGGTCGAGGTCGGGGCGCTGACCGCGAACTCCAACGCCGGGCAGCCGCTCGGGGCGCTTCAGCCGCACCTCGTCCCGCTGGCCGGGCGGGTTCTGGAGGCCACCACGGCCGAGGTTCTCGCGGGGCACGACGTCGTCTTTCTCGCGCTGCCGCACGGGCAGTCCGCGGCCGTCGCCGAGCAGCTCGGCGACGACGTCCTGGTCGTCGACATGGGCGCCGACTTCCGGCTGCGCGACGCCGGCGACTGGGAGAAGTTCTACGGCTCGGCGCACGCCGGGTCCTGGCCCTACGGGCTGCCCGAACTGCCGGGTGCGCGCGCCGCGTTGGAGTCCACGCGGCGGATCGCCGTGCCGGGCTGCTACCCGACGGCCGTCTCCCTCGCGCTGTTCCCCGCGTACCGGGACGGACTCGTCGAGCCGGACGCCGTGATCGTCGCCGCCACCGGCACCTCCGGCGCCGGCAAGGCGCTCAAGCCGCATCTGCTGGGCAGCGAGGTGATGGGCTCGATGTCGCCGTACGGCGTCGGCGGCGGGCACCGGCACACCCCCGAGATGATCCAGAACCTCAGCGCCGTGGCCGGCGAGGACGTCACCGTGTCCTTCACGCCCACCCTCGCGCCGATGTCCCGCGGCATCCTCGCCACCTGCTCCGCCAGGGCGAAGGCCGGCGTGAGCGCCGAGAGCGTACGGGCCGCGTACGAGAAGGCCTTCGCCGACGAGCCGTTCGTGCACCTGCTCCCCGCCGGGCAGTGGCCCACCACCGCCTCCGTGTACGGGTCCAACGGCGTTCACGTACAGGTGGCCCTCGACGAGGCCGCGAACCGCGTCATCGCCGTCAGCGCCATCGACAACCTGACCAAGGGCACCGCCGGCGGCGCGGTGCAGAGCATGAACATCGCCCTCGGACTCGACGAGTCGACGGGCCTTTCCACGATGGGAGTTGCGCCGTGAGCGTGACGGCAGCCAAGGGATTCCAGGCGGCGGGCATCGCCGCCGGGATCAAGCAGAACGGCAACCCGGACCTGGCCCTCGTGGTCAACACCGGGCCCCGCCTCGCCGCCGCGGGCGTCTTCACCTCCAACCGCGTCAAGGCCGCGCCGGTCCTGTGGTCCGAGCAGGTCCTCAAGGGCGGCGAGGTGAGCGCCGTGGTCCTCAACTCCGGTGGCGCCAACGCCTGTACGGGCCCCCAGGGCTTCCAGGACACCCACGCCACCGCCGAGAAGGCCGCCGCCTCGCTCAACGCCGCGGGGCGCGACGAGACCGGCGGGCACGGCGCGGGCACCGTCGCCGTCGCCTCCACCGGGCTCATCGGCACGCTGCTCCCGATGGACAAGCTGCTGCCCGGCGTCGACGCGGCGGTCGCCCAGCTCGACGTGCACGGCGGCGAGAAGGCCGCCATCGCCATCAAGACCACCGACACCGTGCACAAGACCAGCGTGGTCAGCAAGGACGGCTGGACCGTGGGCGGCATGGCGAAGGGCGCCGGCATGCTCGCTCCCGGCCTCGCCACCATGCTCGTCGTGCTCACCACCGACGCGGACCTCGACGCCGCCACCCTCGACCGGGCGCTGCGCGACGCGACGCGGCAGACCTTCGACCGGGTCGACTCCGACGGCTGCATGTCCACCAACGACACCGTGCTGCTGCTCGCCTCCGGCGCCTCTGAACTGGCCCCGCAGTACGGCGAGTTCGCCGAGGCCGTCCGCGCCGTCTGCGACGACCTCGCGCGCCAGCTCATCGGGGACGCCGAGGGCGCGTCCAAGGACATCCGCATCGAGGTCGTGAACGCCGCGAGCGAGGACGACGCCGTCGAGGTCGGGCGCTCCATCGCCCGGAACAACCTGCTCAAGTGCGCCATCCACGGCGAGGACCCCAACTGGGGCCGGGTCCTGTCCGCCATCGGCACCACGAAGGCGGCCTTCGACCCGGACCGGCTGAACGTCGCCATCAACGACGTCTGGGTCTGCAAGGACGGCTCCGTCGGCGAGGACCGCGACCTGGTCGACATGCGCTACCGCGAGGTCAGGATCACCGCCGACCTCGCCGCCGGCACCGCCGGGCCCGTCGTCATCTGGGCCAACGACCTCACCGCCGAGTACGTCCACGAGAACAGCGCGTACAGCTCATGAGCACGCGCAAGCACACCGCCCTGCCCAAGGCGCAGATCCTCATCGAGGCGCTGCCCTGGCTGACCCGGCACCACGGCAAGACCGTCGTCATCAAGTTCGGCGGCAACGCCATGGTCGACGAGGGCCTGAAGGCCGCGTTCGCCCAGGACGTGGTGTTCCTGCGGCAGTCCGGCCTCAAGCCCGTCGTCGTGCACGGCGGCGGACCGCAGATCAGCAAGCAGCTCGACAAGCACGGCCTGGTCAGCGAGTTCAAGGCGGGCCTTCGCGTCACCACCCCCGAGGCCATGGACGTCGTCCGCATGGTGCTCGCCGGCCAGGTGCAGCGCGAGCTCGTCGGCCTGCTCAACCAGCACGGGCCGCTCGCCGTCGGCATGACCGGTGAGGACGCCCACACCATCACCGCCATCCAGCACCGCCCCGAGATCGACGGCGAACTGGTCGACATCGGCCGGGTCGGCCAGATCACCGCGATCGATCCGGGCGCCATCAAGGCGCTTCTGGACGACGGCCGTATCCCGGTCATCTCCTCGATCGCCCGCTCCCAGGACGACGGACATGTCTACAACGTCAATGCTGATACGGCGGCTGCGGCACTTGCGGCTGCGCTGGGCGCCGAGACCCTGATGGTCCTGACCGACGTCGAGGGGCTGTACGAGGACTGGCCCAACAGCGACGACGTGATCAGCCGACTGACGGCCAGTCAGCTGGAGACCCTGCTGCCCGAGCTGTCGAGCGGCATGGTCCCCAAGATGGAGGGCTGCCTGTTCGCCGTGCGCAACGGGGTCAACACCGCGCGCGTCATCGACGGACGGGTCCAGCACTCGATCCTGCTGGAAATCTTCACCGACGAGGGCATCGGCACCATGGTCGTGCCCGACGGACCGCACGTGAGCGATGGACAAGGGGGAGCGCGGTGACCAACCAGGAGTTCGCACAGCGCTGGCAGCACGTCATGACGGACAACTACGGCACGCCGAAGCTGTCGCTGGTGCGCGGCGCGGGCGCGACCGTGTGGGACGCGGACGGCACCGCGTACACCGACTTCGTGGGCGGCATCGCGGTCAACGCGCTCGGCCACGCCCACCCGGCCGTCGTGCAGGCCGTGTCCCAGCAGATCGCCTCGCTCGGCCACGTCTCCAACCTCTTCGTGGCGGAGCCGCCGGTGGCGCTCGCGGAGCGGCTGGTCCAGCTCTTCGACCGGCCCGGCAGGGTGTTCTTCTGCAACTCCGGCGCGGAGGCGAACGAGGCCGCCTTCAAGATCGGCCGCCTCACCGGGCGGACCCACATGGTCGCCACCCACGGCGGTTTCCACGGCCGGACGATGGGCGCGCTCGCCCTCACCGGCCAGGAGGGCAAGCGGACGCCGTTCCTGCCGCTGCCCGGCGACGTCACCCACGTACCGTTCGGGGACGTCGACGCGCTGCGGGCGGCCGTCACCGAGGAGACCGCCCTCGTCGTCATCGAGCCCATCCAGGGCGAGATCGGCGTCGTCGTCCCGCCCGCCGGATACCTGGAGGCGGCCCGGGAGATCACCCGTGCCACCGGCACGCTGCTGGTCCTGGACGAGGTGCAGACCGGTATCGGGCGGACCGGCAGCTGGTTCGAGTACCAGCAGCACGAGGGCGTCGAGCCCGACATCGTCACCCTGGCCAAGGGGCTCGGCGGCGGTCTTCCGCTCGGCGCGACGGTCGCCTTCGGCGCGGCGGCCGAGCTGTTGAAGCCCGGCATGCACGGCACCACCTTCGGCGGGAACCCCGTCGCCTGCGCCGCCGGACTCGCCGTGCTCGACGTGCTGTCCGCCGACGGCGCGCTCGACCACGTCAAGCGGACCGGCGAGAAGCTGCGCGCCGGAATCGAGGCGCTCGGCCACCCGCTGGTCTCCCATGTCCGTGGTGCGGGGCTGCTGCTGGGTATCGTGCTCAACGAGCCCCTCGCACCCCAGGTGCAGCAGGCGGCTCAGGACGCCGGCTTCCTGGTCAACGCGCCCGCCCCCGATGTCGTACGGCTCATGCCGCCGCTCATCATCGGTGATGCGGAGGTGGACGCGTTCCTCCAGGCGCTGCCCGGCGTCCTCGGCACAGTCAACGGGGACGGACGATCCGGAGAATGAGACGACGATGACCGACGAGGCGCAGGACTTCGACCCGGGCGGCCCCGCCGTACCGCAGACCCGCACCGCCCGCCACCGCCGGATCGTGGACATCCTCAACCGGCAGCCGGTGCGGTCCCAGAGCCAGCTCGCCAAGCTCCTCGCGGACGACGGGCTGAGCGTCACCCAGGCGACGCTCTCCCGCGACCTCGACGAGCTGGGCGCGGTGAAGATCCGCAACACCGGGGGCGAGCTGATCTACGCGGTGCCCAGCGAGGGCGGTTTCCGTACGCCGAAGGCGCCGCTCGGCGAGTCGGCGAAGGAGGAGCGGATGCGCAGGCTGTCCGCGGAACTCCTCATCTCCGCGGAGGCCTCCGCCAACCTGGTGGTCCTGCGCACCCCGCCCGGCGCCGCCCAGTTCCTCGCCTCGGCCATCGACCAGGCCGAGCTGCACGACATCCTCGGCACGATCGCGGGGGACGACACGCTGATGCTGATCAGCCGCGACCCGTCGGGCGGCCAGGCCCTCGCGGACCATCTGCTGCGTCTGGCCCAGAACGACCCCCGCTGACCCCGTGGTTGGGGGTTGTGGCCCTCAACTGCCCGGCGCGCCGGGCCGGTTCAGTAGCGCGTGATCGCGGTCGGCCCTCCGGTCGTGCCGATCGCGATGTGCGGTCGGCGCACCGGGTCGGCCCAGGCGAGGATGCGGTCCATCGCCTCGGCCGGCACCGAGACGCAACCGGCCGTCGCGGCACGGCCGTTGACGTGCAGAAAGATGCCGGCCCCCCGACCGCGCACGGGCCGCGTGTAGTTGAAGCCGATGACCAGCGCCCGGGCGTACTGGCTCGCGTACGCCGTCAGGTGCTCCGACTCGCTCGCCCGGCAGTCCGCGGGCAGGCCCTCCACCCACCGGTTGTAGGCGCGGGCCTCGTTGTCCTCGCACCACCAGGACCGGTCCGTGGCGGTCCGGTAGGGATAGCGGGTGCCCGGCGGCGCGGCCGCCACCCCGAAGGCGTACGGCAGCGAGTAGAGGCCGGTCGGCGTGGTGTCGGTGCCCTGGACCCGGGACGCGCCTTCCACCAGGCCCTTCGCGCCGAACCTGGCCGGCGCCGAGCCCGCCTCCACCCAGCTTCCGTCGCGCCGGTCCCACCAGGTGAGCCGGCCCGTGGTGGCCCCGGTGCCGGGCGCCTCCGCAGTCAGGAGCTGACTGCCGCCCCCGGTGTCGGCCAGCCGCTCGGGCAGCGGCCCGGGGTCCGCGGGTGCGGCGAGCGGGAACAGCAGGGACGCCAGGAGCACGGCAACGATGCGCATGTTCCGGACCGTATGTGCCGCCGCGTCGCCCGGCCGCCCGAAGCGGCCGGAGTTGCTCCGTACGTGCGCCGCACTCCCTTCGGCCCCACCCGGCAGCGGGGCGTTGGCAGCCACCCCCGCCCGGCAGCGGGGCGTTGGCAGCCACCCCCGCCCGACAGCGGGGCGGTGGCAGCCACCCCGACAGTGAGGCGTTGACAAAACATACGGTGGATTGCATAGTTATGCCTAACGGCGAGAATGTCGCCCGGCGCGACTTCGGGTCAGCCCGACTCGTTATACGGCCGCCTCCCCGTTCCTCCGCGGCGGGGAGGCGGTCGCACATCCACTTCTGAGGAGCTTGAGCTGTGAGCAGCAACAACGGTGACGTCCGGCTCTGGGGAGCCCGGTTCGCCGACGGTCCCGCCGAAGCGCTGGCGAAGCTGTCCGCCTCGGTCCACTTCGACTGGCGGCTCGCCCCGTACGACATCGCCGGTTCGCGCGCCCACGCGCGCGTGCTCCACAAGGCGGGCCTGCTCACCGCCGACGAGCTCCAGCGCATGACCGACGGCCTGGACCAGCTGGAGGCCGATGTCGCCGACGGCTCGTTCGTCGGCACGATCGCCGACGAGGACTGCCACACCGCCCTGGAACGCGGCCTCCTGGAGCGGCTCGGCGCCGACCTCGGCGGCAAGCTGCGCGCCGGCCGGTCCCGCAACGACCAGGTCGCCACGCTCTTCCGGATGTACCTGCGTGACCACGCCCGCACCATCGGCGGCCTGATCGCCGAGCTCCAGGACGCCTTGGTCGGCCTCGCCGAGGCCCACCCGGACGTCGCGATGCCGGGCCGCACGCACCTCCAGCACGCCCAGCCGGTCCTCTTCGCCCACCATGTGCTGGCCCACGCCCAGTCCCTGTCCCGGGACGCCGAGCGGCTGCGGCAGTGGGACGAGCGGACCGCGGTCTCGCCGTACGGCTCCGGGGCGCTCGCCGGCTCCTCGCTCGGGCTCGACCCGGAGGCGGTCGCGGCCGACCTCGGGTTCGAGCACGGTTCGGTCGGCAACTCCATCGACGGCACGGCCTCGCGGGACTTCGTCGCCGAGTTCACCTTCATCACGGCGATGATCGGCGTGAACCTGTCACGGATCGCGGAGGAGATCATCATCTGGAACACGAAGGAGTTCTCCTTCGTGACCCTGCACGACGCCTTCTCGACCGGCTCGTCGATCATGCCGCAGAAGAAGAACCCGGACATCGCGGAGCTGGCGCGCGGCAAGTCGGGCCGCCTCATCGGCAACCTCACCGGCCTGATGGCCACGCTGAAGGCGCTGCCGCTCGCATACAACCGGGACCTCCAGGAGGACAAGGAGCCGGTCTTCGACTCCTGCGACCAGCTGGAGCTGCTGCTGCCCGCCTTCACCGGCATGATGGCCACGCTCACCGTCAACCGCGAGCGGATGGAGGAGCTGGCCCCGGCGGGCTTCTCGCTCGCCACCGACATCGCCGAGTGGCTGGTCAAGCGGGGCGTGCCGTTCCGGGTCGCGCACGAGGTCGCGGGCGAGTGCGTCAAGGAGTGCGAGGCGCACGGCATCGAGCTCGACCAGCTCACGGACGAGCAGTTCGCGAAGATCTCCGAGCATCTGACCCCCGACGTCCGCACGGTCCTGAACGTCAAGGGCGCACTCGCCTCCCGCGACGGCAGGGGCGGTACGGCCCCCTCGGCGGTGGCGGTCCAACTGGCCGAGGTCAAGGCCGACCTGGCGGTCCAGCACGCCTGGGCGACCGCGAAGAAGTAACCCCCCGGCGAAGGCCTGGCCCCCAGCCCCGATGAGACATTCGTGTCTCATCGGGGCTAGGCTTGTCTCATGACCGTGGACCGAGACCAGGTGCTTCGCACCGCCGCCGCCCTCCTCACCCGCAAGGCCACCGCCACCATGGACGAGGTGGCCCGCGCCGCCGGAATAGGCCGGGCCACCCTCCATCGCCACTTCGCGGGACGCGAAGCGCTGGTCAGAGCCCTCGAAGAACTCGGCATCCGCGAGCTGGAGGCCGCCCTGGACGCGGCCCGGCTCGACGCGGACGGCGCCCCCGACGCGCTGCGCCGCCTGGTCACCGAGGTCGAGCCGGTGGCGGGTCTGCTCGCCTTCCTGGTCACCGAGAACCAGCTCTTCGAAACCGAGCAGATGCACGAGGGCTGGGCCCGCATCGACGCCCGCGTCTCCGCCCTCTTCCGGCGCGGCCAGGAGCAGGGCGAGTTCCGGATCGACCTCACCCCCGCCTGGCTCACCGAGGCCCTGTACGGGCTGATCGGCTCCGGCGCCTGGGCCGTCCAGGACGGCCGGGTCGCCGCCAAGGACTTCCAGTACATGATCGTCGAGTTGCTGCTCGGCGGTGCACGACGGAGCGTGGAGAAGTGACCGCAACCGAACAGCGGGCGCCCCAGGCCATCGGCCCGATGGGCCGCTGGCTCGCGCTCGCGGTGCTCGTACTCGCCGTGCTGCTCGTCGCCGTCGACGCGACCGTGCTGGGCCTCGCCACGCCCTTCCTCAGCGAGGACCTCAAACCGACCGGCACCCAGCTGCTGTGGATCGGCGACGTCTATTCGTTCGTCATCGCCGGACTGCTCGTCTCGATGGGCAGCCTCGGCGACCGCATCGGCCGCAAGAAGCTGCTGCTCATGGGCGCCGTGGCGTTCGGCGCGGTCTCCGTGCTCAACGCGTACGCCTCCACCCCCGAGATGATGATCCTGGCCCGGGCACTGCTCGGCGTCGCGGGCGCGACCCTGATGCCGTCCACGCTCGCCCTGATCCGCAACATCTTCCACGACCCGCGCGAGCGCAGCCTCGCCGTCGGCATCTGGGGCGCCGCCGCGTCCGCGGGTGCGGCGGTCGGGCCGGTGGTCGGCGGGTTCCTCCTGGAGAACTTCTGGTGGGGCTCGGTCTTCCTCATCAACCTGCCCGTGATGGCCGTCCTGGTCCTGGTCGGCATCAAGCTGCTGCCCGAGTCCCGTGACCCGGACCCGGGCCCGTGGGACCTGATCAGCGTCGGGCTCTCCCTGGTCGGCATGGTCGCCGTGGTCTACGCGGTGAAGGAAGCCGCGGTCAACGGGTTCCGCTGGGACATCCTGGCGGCGGGCGTGCTCGGCATCGCCGCGCTGGTCTGGTTCGTACGCCGCCAGCGCACGCTCGCCTCGCCGCTCCTGGACATCCGGCTCTTCCACCACCGGGGCTTCTCGGGGGCCGTGCTCGCCGATCTGCTGACCATCCTCGGCCTGTCGGGCCTGGTGTTCTTCCTGTCCCAGTTCCTCCAACTGGTCCAGGGCCGCTCGCCGTTGCAGGCCGGGCTCATCGAACTGCCCGCCGCCGTCGGCGCGGTGGGGGCCGGACTCGCGGCCGGCACGATCGCGCGGCGCGCCTCCGTGCGCAGCGCGGTCGCCGGAGGCCTCGCGGCGGTCGGCGTCTCGCTCGCCGCGTGCGTGCTGCTCGGCGCGGAGACGCGGGTCCTCTCGCTGGGGATCGCCCTGTTCGTGGGCGGCCTCGGGGCGGGCCTCGCCTTCACGGTGACGGCCGACGTGATCCTCTCCAGCGTGCCGAAGGAGCAGGCGGGGGCGGCGTCCGCGGTCTCCGAGACCGCGTACGAACTGGGCGCGGCCCTCGGGATCGCGCTGCTCGGCTCCGTGGTGACCGGCATCTACCGGGGCTTCGAGGTCCCGGCGGGCGTCCCCGCGGACGTGGCGGCCGAGGCGCACGACTCGCTCGGCGGGGCGGTGGAGGCGTCGGCGAAGCTGCCGGCCGATCAGGCGGACGCGCTGCTGTCCGCGGCGCGGGACACCTTCACGCAGGGCTTCCAGACGGCGGCGGGGGTGGGGGCGGTGGTGCTGTTCGCCACGGCGACGGCGGCCTGGTTCCTCCTGCGCGGCCAGAAGCTCGCCGAGGGCCTGGAACACCCCTGACACCCCGAGTGCCGCACCCCTACGGCCCGGCTGTGCCTCGGCCCTGAGCGGGCTGGGGGTGCGGTCGGGGTCGCATGGGCTGGTGCCCGTGCTGTTTGGGGGCGCGGGGAACCGCGCGACCAGCCACGCACGGTGTGCGGGTGAACGATCGCCGTTCGAGCGCAGCCTGTGTGTTTTCATCTGCGGGCCGCCACGGGCCGCCACGGGCCGGTCGCGCAGTTCCCCGCGCCCCTGGCGGAGCCGGGCCGAACCCCGCGTCGGGGCAAGGGGAGTTGGGGCGCGCCTTGGCAGGGCTGCGCTCAAGGGCCTTGCGCGGACAAGAGAAATGGGCCCGACCCCCGCAGGGTCGAGCCCAAGATCCGTCAGGCAAAGGGAGTTGGGGTGCGCCCCGGTCAATGAGGGGGCTAGGCCGCCTTGGCCTTGGTGGCGTACATGTCCACGTACTCCTGGCCGGACAGCCGCATGACCTCGGCCATCACCGAATCGGTGACGGCCCGCAGCACGTACCGGTCCCGGTCCATCCCCTCGTACCGCGAGAACTCCATCGGCTCGCCGAACCGGACCGTCACCTTGCCGGGCCGCGGCATCCCCGCACCGCCCGGCTGGAGCTTGTCCGTGCCGACCATCGCGAAGGGGACGACGGGCGCGCCCGTCATCAGGGTGAGCCGGGCGACGCCCGTGCGGCCGCGGTACAGGCGGCCGTCGGGGGAGCGGGTGCCCTCCGGGTAGATGCCGAACATCCGGCCGTCCTCCAGGATGCGGCGGCCGGTCATCAGCGCCGCGACCCCGCCGTTCGCGCCGTCCCGGTCGACCGGGATCATGCCGACCCCGGTGAAGAACCACGCCATGAGGCGGCCCTTGAGCCCCTTGCCGGTGACGTACTCGTCCTTGCCGATGAAGGACACCTGCCGGTCGCACACGATGGGCAGCACGATCGAGTCGATGAACGTCACGTGGTTGCCGGCGAGGATGACTGGACCGGTGCCCGGGATGTTCTCGGCGCCTTCCACCTGTGGGCGGAACATCAGGCGCATGATCGGTCCGAGCACTGCCTTGATGAGCGCGAAGCGGGACAACGGGCCCTCCGGAGTCGTCTGGGTGGGGGTGGGATGTCTGTGCAGGTGAGGACGATACTCGCGGGCCGCCGCTGATCGCACATCGGGTTCACGAAGTGGATACGCGCTGTTGACATGTGTTCGCGCCAGGTTCGGCCCGCATTGGTCCCCGGGTACCCATAAAGCATCCCTCTCTTCAGTTCCGTCCGCCTACGCTCGACTCCCCGCTCCGGCAGGTGCGGGGACATGTGGAATTCGCCCGTGGGAACAGACGACTGAGGAGTGTTCATGACTGAGGGTGAGCGGATGAGCCCCGGACGCCGCACCGTGCTGGGAGCGGCGGGCGCGGCCGTGCTCGGCACGGCGGCCACCGGGCTCGCGGGCGCACCGGCCTCGGCCGCACAGCGCCGCGGCGGCGGGCGGGGCGGCTACCGCGACCTGCCCGTCCCGTACGTCATCGGGCACCGCGGCACCGCCGGTTACCGGCCCGAGCACACGCTCGGCTCGTACCAGCACGCCCTCGACCTCGGCGCCCATGTCATCGAGCAGGACCTGGTGCCCACCAAGGACGGACACCTCGTCTGCCGCCACGAGAACGACATCTCGGCCACCACGAACGTCTCGGACCACCCCGAGTTCGCCTCCCGCAAGGCGACCAAGACCGTCGACGGGGTCGCGATCACGGGCTGGTTCACCGAGGACTTCACGCTCGCCGAGCTGAAGACACTGCGGGCCAAGGAGCGCATCCCCGGCAACCGGCAGCACAACACCCTGTACGACGGCCGCTGGGACGTACCCACCTTCGAGGAGGTGCTGCGCTGGGCCGAGGAGCAGGGCCGCCGTCTCGGCCGCCGGATCTGGCTGCACTCCGAGACCAAGCACCCCTCCTACTTCCGCGGCATCGGGCTGCCCCTGGAGAACCGGGTCGCGACCCTGCTGCGCCGCTACGGCCGCCACCGCGCGGACGCCCCGCACTTCCTGGAATCCTTCGAGCCCAGCAGCATCCAGCGCCTGTCGCGCCTGGTCGACACGCCTTCGGTGGTCCTGCTCTCCAACGCCGGCACCAAGCCCTGGGACTTCGTGGTCGCCGGCGACCCGCGCACCGTCGACGA
Source organism: Streptomyces xanthochromogenes (assembly GCF_014650455.1). GTDB lineage: Bacteria > Actinomycetota > Actinomycetes > Streptomycetales > Streptomycetaceae > Streptomyces > Streptomyces xanthochromogenes. The sequence continues at coordinate 294,429 of NZ_BMUZ01000012.1, forward strand.
CCTGGTCGAGCCGGCCGGCCTGAAGTGGATCGCCTCGTACGCCCAGGGCATCGGCCCCACCCTCGACCTGATCATCCCCAAGGACGCGTCGGGCCGGCTCACCAGGCCCACCACCCTGGTCCGGGACGCGCACGCGCAGGGCCTGGTGCTGCACCCGTACACGATGCGCAACGAGAACACCTTCCTGCCGGCCGACTTCCGGCGCGGCACCGACCCGAACGCCTACGGGGACGCGTTCGGGGCCTTCAAGACGTACTTCGCCACCGGCATCGACGCGGTGTTCTCGGACAACGCCGACACCGCGCTGCTCGCCGCCGCCGACTTCCGCGCGCGCTGAGTCCGTCCTCGTACGAGTGAGAAGTGCCCGCCGCGGAAACCGGCTGCCGCGGCGGGCGCGTCCCGCCCGGCATGGATCTCGTCACACAGCTCAGCCCGCTGCTCGCCGCCGAGGCCGCCGCGGAGGCGCCCGGCACCGGGGTGGACGCCGCCGACCTCGAACAGGCCGTCTGGCTCCGGCTGTTGGAGCAGCACCCGGCCGACCCCGCGCACTGGGTGCGCACCGCGGTGCGGGCCGAGGCGCGCCGCGCCCGCAGGCTGCGCCGCCAGGAGAGCCCGTACGGCAGCGCACCGGCCGCCGACCCGGACCCGGGGCCCGAACTCGCCGCGATCACCGCCGAGCGGCGCCGCGTGCTGCGTGCCGCGGTCGGCCGCACCCCGGGCAACTGCCCCCGGCTGCTGACCGCGCTGCTCTCGCCGAAGGACCCCACCTACCGGGAAATCGCAGGGGAGTTGGATATCTCACAGGGCAGCCTGGGGCCGATGCGTTCCCGTTGCCTGGGATGCCTGCGCAGAATGCTGGCGGCGGAGGTTGCCGCTCCTGAACTCGGGGGAAAGGAGCGGTAGACAATCGGGGACCAGTTGAGCGAGAGGCATGCACACATGGGCATGAGCGTGACCATCTCTGCGGCCGGCGCACAGGATGCCGAGCAGATATTGAAGCTGCAGTACCTGTGCTACCAGAGCGAGGCCGAGCTCTACGGCGACTACTCGATCGAGCCCCTGACCCAGACCCTTGAGGAGCTGCGGGCCGAACTCTCCACGGGATACGCCCTGGTGGCCCGGCTCGGCGACGAGATCATCGCCTCGGTGCGGGGCCGGGTGGACGCGTCGGGCACCGGCCGCATCGACAAGCTGATCGTGCATCCGCGGATGCAGGGGCACGGCCTGGGCGGCCGGCTTCTGGACGCCATCGAGGCGCACTGCGCGGCGGAGCTCTCCGCCAAGCGCTTCCAGCTCTTCACCGGCCACCGCAGCGAGTCGAACCTGCGCCTGTACCGACGGCACGGCTACGCGACCGTCGCCACCGAGCCGGTGAGCGCCCGCCTGTCCCTGATCACCCTCGAAAAGGACGCGGCGGCCCAGGAGTTCGTGGCGAGCGCCTGACGCCGTCCGGCGCTAGCGCTTGTTGCGCCGCAGCCAGAGCATGCCGAGGACCGGAAGGATCACCGGGATGAAGAGGTATCCCATCCCGTAGTCCGACCACACCGTGGCGTCGGGGAAGGCCGAGGCGTCCGCCAGGCTCCAGGTGCCGACGACCAGAACGAAGAGGAGCTCCGCCGCGCAGCACACCAGCGCTGCCCGGCGGGCCTTCTCGCCGCCGCGCACCAGCGAGTACGTGATGAAGCCGTACACGCAGGCCGCGATCGCGGAGAGCACGTACGCCAGCGGGGCCTTGCCGAAGTCCATGATCATCTGGACGATCGAGCGGGACGCCGCGGCCACGGTGAACACCCCGTAGAACCAGACGAGTACCCGGCCGGGCCCGGAGCCGAGCCTGTCGTTCTCGTCGGCGGGCGTGGTGTCAGTGGCGGACTCGGTCACGGTCAGCCTCCCCAGATGTCGTAGAGACGCACTTCGAGCACGGCGAGCACCACGGCACCCGCCGACACCGTCACCGAGCCCCACTTGGTCCGCTCGGAGAGCGAGAGGAATCCCGCGGCCGGGACGGCCGCGAACGCGCCGGCCAGATACGCGATGAAGATCGCGACGCCCTGTTCGGGCCGCTCGCCCCGGCCGAGCTGCACGAGCCCGACGACCAGCTGGGCCAGCGCGAGGACGGCGACCACGGCCATGCCGATGAAGTGCCAGTCCTTGGTGGGCTGGTCCCGGTATGCGGCGAAACCGCACCAGGCAGCGAGGGCGAGCGCGGCGGCGGCGACCGCGACCGTCAGGGCATCGAGCATGGGGTCGAGGGTATTACGGGTCGAAAGGCCCGATGCGCCGACCCCCACCCCCACCCGTAGGGTCGACAGACATGAAGATCCATGCCGAAGCCCTGCTGTTCGACAACGACGGAACGCTCGTCTCCTCCATGGCGTCCGTCACCCGGTGCTGGACCCGCTGGGCCCAGGAGTACGGGATCACCGCCGAGGACTTCGCGCGCGTGGAGCTGCACGGCCGCCCGGCCGGCGAGATCGTGGCCGACCTGCTGCCCGTCGACGCCGTACCGGGCGCCCTGGCCCGCATCGAGGAGTTGGAGGTCGAGGACGTCGCCGGGGGAGTGGTGCTGCTGCCCGGCACCGCGGCCCTGCTCGCCTCGCTTCCCGCGGACCGCTGGGCCGTGGTCACCTCGGCGACCGGCCGGCTCGGACAGGCCCGCCTGCACGAGGCCGGCATCCACCCCAAGCTCCTGGTCTCCGCCGACGACATCGTCCGGGGCAAGCCCGACCCCGAGCCCTTCCTGCTCGCGGCGGCCCGGCTCGGGGTCGATCCGGCCCGCTGCGTGGTGTTCGAGGACGCCCCGGCGGGGCTCGCGGCAGGGCGTGCGGCAGGCATGACGACCGTGGCCTTGACCACAACGCACCGGGCCGACGAGCTGGTCGCGGACGTGGTCGTGAAGGACCTGTCGGCCGTGTCCGCGCAGGCCACGGCGGGTGGCGTGGAGATCACCACGGCGGAGTGACCCCGTCCGCATGTCGATCCAGGGGTGTCCGGTATTCGGACATCCCTGATCGGTTCCTGACCGGTTCTGCTTTACTTGCCACATGACCACGACGAGCAGCCGCACCCTTGCGACCGAGGCGATGATGACGCCCGGTGCTCGTTGTATGTGTCGAATGTGCGCCTTCTGAGGGCCCCCGCCTGAGCCTCGCGCCCCGAAGCGAGACGGTCGGCCGTGCCCGGTTGCGTATCGAACATACGAAGCCGGCCCGCCCCCTGCGCACACCGTGCCCCCGGTATCCACCGATGAGGCCGAGCCGCGCCCGAACACGTTTGCCCCGTGCCCGGCATACCCCGCGCCGCGCACTCGACAGTGACGGAAATCCTGTGATCACCACAACGGGCCTGACCAAGGTCTACCAGTCGCGCGGACGAGATATCACCGCGCTCGACGGCGTCGACCTGCACGTCCGCGAGGGCGAGGTGTACGGCGTCATCGGCCAGAGCGGCGCCGGCAAGTCCTCCCTGATCCGCTGCGTCAACCTCCTTGAGCGCCCCACCACCGGCACGGTGACCGTCGACGGCGTCGACCTCACCGCGCTGGCCGGCCGCGGACGCCGGGCCGGCAAGGACCTGCGCCGGGCCCGCTCCCGCATCGGCATGGTCTTCCAGCACTTCAACCTGCTGTCCTCGCGCACCGTGCAGGACAACGTCGAGCTGCCCCTGGAGATCCTCGGCGTCTCCGGCAAGGAGCGCTCCCGCAAGGCGCTCGACCTGCTCGACCTCGTCGGCCTCGCCGACAAGGCCAAGGCCCACCCCGCCCAGCTCTCCGGCGGCCAGAAGCAGCGCGTCGGCATCGCCCGCGCCCTGGCCGGCGACCCCAAGGTGCTGCTCTCCGACGAGGCGACCAGCGCGCTCGACCCGGAGACCACCCGCTCGATCCTCCAGCTCCTGCGCGACCTCAACCAGCAGCTCGGCCTCACGGTCCTGCTCATCACGCACGAGATGGACGTCGTCAAGACGATCTGCGACTCGGCCGCGCTGATGCAGAAGGGCAAGATCGTCGAGTCCGGGACCGTCGGCCAACTGCTCGCCACCCCCGGCTCCCAGCTGGCCGCCGAACTCTTCCCGGTGACCGGCGCGGCCGGCGGCCCCGAGCGCACCGTCATCGACGTCACCTTCCACGGCGAGGCCGCCACCCAGCCGGTCGTCTCGCAGCTGGCACGGACGTACAACATCGACATCTCGATCCTCGGCGCGGCCATGGACACCGTGGCGGGCAAGCAGATCGGCCGGATGCGGATCGAACTGCCCGGCCGCTACGAGGAGAACGTCGTCCCGGTCGGCTTCCTGCGCGAGCAGGGCCTCCAGGTGGACGTCGTGGACGACAGCCAGGCGCTCGACCTGGTGAAGGAAGGTGCCAAGTGACCTGGTCGGAAATGCAGCCGCTGTTGTCGCAGGGCACGTACGACAGCCTCTACATGGTGCTGTGGGCGACCGTCGTCACCATCGGGCTCGGGCTGCCGCTCGGGGTGCTGCTCGTGCTCACCGACACGGGCGGGCTCCTGCAGAACCGCCCGGTGAACAAGGTCATCGGCGTGATCGTGAACATCGGCCGCTCGCTGCCGTTCATCATCCTGCTGATCGCCCTGATCCCCTTCACCACCTGGGCCGTCGGCACCTTCATCGGCCCCAGCGCCATGATCGTGCCGCTGTCCATCGGGGCCATCCCGTTCTTCGCGCGTCTGGTGGAGACCTCCGTCCGCGAGGTCGACCACGGGCTCGTCGAGGCAGTCCAGTCGATGGGCGGCGGCATCCCCACCATCGTGTGGAAGGTGCTGCTCCCCCAGGCGCTGCCCTCCCTGGTCTCCGCCATCACCACCACCGTGATCACCCTGGTCAGCTACTCCGCCCTGGCCGGAGCGGTCGGCGGCGGCGGGCTCGGCTCGGTCGCCATCACGTACGGCTACCAGCGCTTCGAGACCAACTTCATGCTCATCACGGTGGCGGTCCTGATCGCCATCGTCACCGTGGTCCAGCTGCTCGGCGACGGCGTCGTCCGCCTGATCGCCCGGCGCGGCCGGACCTCCTGAACCTCCCTCCCCACGGCCCGCACTCCTTGTCCGGGCGTCACACCGCACCACCGGAAAGAGGCACTTTTCGTGCGTAAGAACACCAAGATCACCGCTGCCGCCCTCGTCACCGGCGCCCTCGCCGTCGGCCTCACCGCCTGCGGCTCCTCCTCCGACCCGAAGCCCGCGGGCGCCAAGGCGGACGACTCCAAGGCGCTGGTCGTCGCCGCGTCCCCGACGCCGCACGCCGACATCCTCAAGTTCGTCAAGGACAACCTGGCGGCCAAGGCCGGACTCAAGCTGGAGGTGAAGGAGTTCACGGACTACGTCCTGCCCAACACCGCCACCGAGCAGGGCCAGGTCGACGCCAACTTCTTCCAGCACAAGCCCTACCTGGACGACTTCAACAAGAAGAACGGCACCCACATCGTGCCCGTCGTCAACGTGGAGCTGGAGCCGCTCGGCGTCTACTCGCACAAGGTCAAGTCGCTGAAGGACCTCACCTCCGGCCAGACCGTCGCCGTGCCCAACGACACCACCAACGAGGGCCGCGCCCTCCAACTGCTCGCCGCCAACGGCGTGATCACGCTGAAGGACGGCGCCGGCTCCGGTGCCAAGCTCTCCGACATCAAGGACAGCAAGGGCCTGAAGTTCAAGGAGCTGGAGGCGGCCACGCTGCCCCGCGCCCTCAACGACGTGGACGCCGCGGTCATCAACGGCAACTACGCGATCGAGGCGAACCTGAAGCCCGCCAAGGACTCCCTCGCCCTGGAGAAGGCGGAGGGCAACCCCTACGCCAACTTCCTCGCCGTCAAGCAGGGCAACGAGAACGACCCCCGCGTCCAGAAGCTCGCCAAGCTCCTGAACTCCGACGAGGTCAAGAAGTTCATCACCGACAAGTACGCGGGCTCCGTCGTCCCCGCGTTCGGCGCCGCCAAGTAGCGCTCCCCGTACGGCAGAACGAAGGTCCCGGACACCCCGCCAGGGGTCCGGGACCTTCGTCGTACCGCCCACCCGGCCATGCGCGCCGGGGGCCCGATGCTGCATGCTGTGCCTTTACGGTCCTTATAGGTTCACGGGCCACGGAGGTCTGAGCGCCTTCCCGGTCCCCACGGCGGTCCACGGCATGGAGCGGCACATGACAACCCCCCTTCCGGTCTTCCCGGACATCTCCATCAGCACGGACCGCCTGGTGCTGCGCCCCTTCGAGGACGCCGACGGCCCCGCGCTCATCGAGATGATGAACGACGAGCAGGTCGTCGCCTGGACCTCGGTGCCGCACCCCTACACGGCCCGCGACGCCGACGAGTGGGTCCGCCGGCTCGCCCCGCGCGAGCGCACCGAGGGCCGAGGAATCGTTTGGGCGCTCACCGAGTTCCTCACCCAGCGCCTGGTCGGCATCGTCCACCTCCAGAACACCAACTGGCGCACCCTGGCCACCGAGGTCGGCTACGTCGTGGCGCCCTGGGCCCGTGGTGAGGGCTATGCGACCGAGGGCGTGCTCGCCGCCGCCCAATGGCTGTTCGGGGACCAGCACTTCGAGCGCCTCGAACTGCGCACCGCCGCCGACAACACCGCATCCCAGCAGGTCGCGCAGAAGATCGGCTGCATCAGCGAGGGCGTCCTGCGGAACGCCTGGATAGCGCGTACGCAGACGGAGGACGGCGGCTGGACGGACATCCGCACCGACCTCATCGTGTGGAGCCTGCTCCCCGAAGACCTCGACGGGGTCGCCGACCAGCTCGCCGACGCCGGATACGCCTCCTACACCGACTGGAACTGAATCCCGGGCCGACGACCGGAACGGAAATCCGGAGCTACCCTCAAGTCCGTACCCGGCACACATCCGCCGACCCGACCAGCCACACCCCCTGGAGTCTGACGAAGATGGCCGACCGCGTCACAGTGATCGGCTGGGACGGTTCGCCCCTCACCCCCGCGGCCACCTCCGCCCTCTCCGCGGCCACCCTGGTGGCCGGCGCCGCCCACCACCTCGCACTCCCCGAAGTACCGGCCGCCGCCGAGCGCATCCGGCTCGGCAGCGTGAGCCTGGCCGCCCGACGCATCGCCGGACACCGCGGCAGCGCGGTCGTCGTGGCCGACGGAGACCCCGGCTTCTTCGGCGTCGTCCGCACCCTGCGGGCCCCCGAGCACGGCCTCGAGGTCGAGGTGGTGCCCGCCGTATCGGCCGTCGCCGGAGCCTTCGCCCGGGCCGGTATGCCCTGGGACGACGCCCGGATCGTCGTCGCCCACCCCCGCACCCTGCGCCGCGCGGTCAACGTCTGCCGCGCCCACGCCAAGGTCGCCGTCCTCACCTCGCCCGGCGCCGGGCCCGCCGAGCTCGCGCTGCTCCTCGAAGGAGTGCACCGCACCTTCGTCATCTGCGAGGAACTGGGCAGCGACCGCGAACAGGTCACCGTCCTCACCTCCGAGAACGCCGTCGACCACGCCTGGCGCGACCCCAACGTCGTCATCGTCCTCGGCGGCGGCCCCGCCGGCGAGGGCGACGGCTGGCTCGCCGCGCCCACGCCCGGCTACCCCTCCGCACCGCGCGGCTGGGCGCTGCCCGACCGCGAGTACGGCGCCGGGCTCGGCCCGGGGGAGTCCACCGACCTGCGCGCCGCCCAACTCGCCCGGCTCGGCCCGCGCGTCGGCGACCTCGTCTGGGACATCGGCTGCGGCAGCGGCGCCCTGTCCACGGAGGCGGCCCGGTTCGGCGCCGCCGTCATCGCCGTCGACACCGACGCGGAGGCCTGCTCGCGCACCGAGTCCGCCGCCCGCCGCTTCGGCGTCCAGGTCCAGGTCGTCCGCGGCCGGGCCCCGCACGTCCTGGAATCGCTGCCCGAGCCCGACGTCGTACGCGTCGGGGGAGGCGGCGCGGCCGTGGTGGAGGCGTGCGCCGATCGCAGGCCGGAGCGCATCGTGACGCACGCGGCCACCCGGGACGAGGCGGAGGCCGTGGGAGCCGCGCTGAGCGCCGGCGGATACGAGGTCGAGTGCGCGCTCCTCCAATCGGTCGACCTCGACACGAGCGCCTGGTCGGAGCGCGAACGCTCGGTCGTCTTCCTGCTCTCCGGAAGGCGGAAAGAAAGATCCCTGTGACTTTTCCGGCGCGTCGCGGGGGGTAGGCTGGCCGATCGTTGTACCGCACCCGGCCGTTCGGCACCCAGCTCGCCAAGGGCCGGAAAAGGGGCCCGCATTGGGATCCGTTCGCGGTACGGCACATCCGGGGGACGCGCAACGTGGCGCAGCCCACACGGCCCGTGGCCGCGACCGACCGCCACGGCGGCGGGGGCCCGCGACAATGCATGGTGTCGTTGATGCCTGCGGGCCGTCCGCAACCGCGCGGCGCACCCGTTCCGAGCGACGGGCGACGCACGCGTCCCGCGTGTGCGGCCCCGGGCGCAGGCAGATGGAGCACTACAGATGGGCGAGGGGTACGCATGACTGACACCGGCCAGGTCCCGGGCGAGGGACTGCCGGAGAACGCAGGCATGGTGGAACAGCCGGGCGTCCCCGCTCCCGGCGCCTACACCTTCCTCGACCCCTCCGAGAACACCGCGGACGACGACGATCTGCTGCTGATGCCGGGCGCCCAGGGCGCCTGGATCGACCCGCAGTCCGCCCCGGCCCCGGCCCCCGTCATGGCCCAGGTGCCGCCCGCGCCCGGGCAGGCCGAGCCCGGCGCGCACGAGGCCGGCGGCCGCGACACCGGCTCCGTCGAGCTCGGTGCCGTCCGCGCCGCGCAGCAGCCCGCGGCCGGCCCGGCGCCGTCCCGCCGTCCCCTCCACCTCGGCCCGCAGGTGCCGGACGCCTCCGCCGGGGTCGTACGTTCCCTCGCCGACCGAGGCCCGGCCGGTACGCCGGTCAACCCGGTGCCGACCCGCACCCAGGGCCCGCCGACCACGGGACCGGAGTACCTGGACATTCCGCGCGAGGAGCCGGCCGCCCAGCAGCCGGGAGCCCAGCTCGGGGATCTGGCACCCGGGCCTGGGCCCGGGATGGCATGGACGCCTCAGCAGCGCTCCGCGCCCCACCCGTCACTCAACACACCCATGCCCCCTGCAGAAACGGTCGTCCCGGAGGAGCTCGCGGTCCAGGCCGCGGCGCCGGCCGCCCAGCCACAGGCCGCCGAGCACGCGGCACCGGCCCCGCAGGCCGTCGCGCAGTCCACCCTCCTGGTGGACCGGCTGGTCGCCCAGCAGGCCCAGGAGATCCAGGAGCAGGCGGCCGACCAGGCCCCGCAGCAGCCCGGACAGCCGCAGCCCGTCGGCCAGTTCGTGCCGGTGGAGGGCTCGGTGCCGACCGGTCCGCACCTCGCGCCCGCACCGGGCCGGCCGGAGCCGGCACCGGTACCTGTACCGGCGGATGCCGTACCGGCCGGGCCCGTGCAGGACGCCCCGGCCGCAGCCCACACGCCCGATGCCGCGCAGCCGGCGGCCGAGTCCGCGGGTCCGGTCGCGACCGATCCGGTCACCCCGGCCGCACAGCCGGAGCCGGTCGCCCCCGCCGAGCCGGTCACCCCGACCGCCGCCGTGGCCGCGCCCGCTGAGCCCGCACCTGCCGAGGCCCTCGTCGCCGAAGCCCCGGCGGCCGAAGCCCCGGCGGCCGAACCGGCCCCGGTCCAGGCGACCGTCGCCGAGCCGGTCGTCGAGGAGCCCGCCGTGGCGGAGCCGGTCGTCGAAAGCGCCCCGGAGAGCCAGGCCGCCGTTCAGCCCGCCGCCCCGGAGCCGCTCGCGACCCAGGCGGCCCCGGCCGAACCCGCCCCCGCCGAGCCGGTGGCCGCGGCGCCGGTCGTCGAGCCGGTCGTCGAGGCCCGGCTTCCGCAGCAGCCCGTGGCCGCCGAGCCCGCCCGGGCCGAGGGCCCCGAGGCGCAGCCCGTCGTCGTGCCGCACGTCCAGGCGCCCACACATGTCGCCGTGCCCGTGCCGCAGGTCCCGGGCGAGGAGGAGGTGCCGGCCGAGGAACAGGTGCCCGAGCAGCCGGTCGCGGTCGCGCCCGAGCAGCCGGCCGCCGAGCCCGCGCAGGCGCCCGAGCCCGTACTCGTACCGCAGCAGCAGCCCCTGGTGGCCGAGGCACCGGCAGCCGAACCGCTCACGTCGGCCGAGGCCCCGGCGGCCGTCGCGCAGCCGTCCCCGGTCGAGGCTCCCGAGGAGGCCGCTGCCGAGGAGCCGCTCGAAGTGATCGCCGCGCCGCAGCCGGCCGCCGTACCGGAGCCCGCCGCCGAACCGCAGGAGCCCCCCGCCGAGGAGCTCGCCGAGATCGTGCAGGCCCCCGAACAGGGCCCCGCCGCCCCCGGCTACGACGACGCCGAGCGCGAGGCCGTGCTGCGCGTCATGCGCGAGCGCCGTGACATCCGCAACGGCTTCCGCGGCGACCCCATCCCGCACGAGGTGCTGCTGCGCGTCCTGGAGGCGGCCCACACCGCGCCCTCCGTCGGGCACTCGCAGCCCTGGGACTTCGTGGTGATCCGGTCCGCCGAGACCCGCCGCACCATGCACGAACTCGCCCAGCGCCAGCGCGAGGCGTACGCCAAGTCGCTGCCCAAGGGCCGGGCCAAGCAGTTCAAGGAACTGAAGATCGAGGCCATCCTCGAAACCCCGGTGAACATCGTGGTGACCGCGGACCCGACCCGCGGCGGCCGGCACACCCTCGGCCGTTACACCCAGCCGCAGATGGCCCCGTACTCCTCGGCGCTCGCCGTCGAGAACCTGTGGCTCGCGGCCCGCGCCGAAGGGCTCGGCGTCGGCTGGGTCTCCTTCTTCGACGAGCGCGAGATGGTCCGCGCCCTCGGCCTGCCCGAACACCTCGAAGTGGTCGCCTACCTCTGCGTCGGCTACGTCGACGAGTTCCCGGAGGAGCCCGAGCTGATGCAGGCGGGCTGGTCAAAGCGCCGCCCGCTGTCCTGGGTCGTCCACGAGGAGACGTACGGCCGCCGCGCGCTGCCCGGTGAGGACCCGCACGACCTGCTCCAAGAGACCGTCTCGGGCATCCGCCCGCTGGACGCCAAGGCGCTCGGCGAGGCCTGGGAGCGGCAGAAGCGGATGACCAAGCCCGCGGGTGCGCTCGGCATGCTGGAGATCATCTCCGCGCAGCTGTCCGGCCTCTCGCGCAAGTGCCCGCCGCCGATCCCGGAGCCGGCCGCCGTCGCGATCTTCGCCGGTGACCACGGCGTGCACGCCCAGGGTGTCACCCCCTGGCCCCAGGAAGTCACCGGCCAGATGGTCGCCAACTTCCTCGGCGGCGGCGCGGTCTGCAACGCCTTCGCCAACCAGGTCGGCGCCGAGGTCTGCGTCATCGACGTGGGTGTCGCCTCCGAACTCCCCGCCACGCCCGGCCTGTTGCCCCGCAAGGTGCGCGCGGGCACCGGCGACATGACGACCGGCCCCGCGATGACCCGCGAGGAGGCGATCGCCGCGATCGAGGTGGGCATCGAGACCGCCCGCGACCTGGTGGCCGCCGGCAACAAGGCGCTCCTGACCGGTGAGATGGGCATCGCCAACACCACGGTGTCGGCCGCCCTGATCTCCCTCTACACGGGCGTCGACCCGACCGAGGTCACCGGCCGCGGCACCGGCATCAACGACGAGACGCACGCCCGCAAGGTCGATGTCGTACGCCGTGCCCTCGAACTGCACCAGCCGGACCCGGCCGACCCCATCGGCGTCCTCGCCGCCGTCGGCGGACTGGAGCACGCGGCCCTGGTCGGCTTCCTGCTCGGCGGCGCCTCGCTGCGCACGCCGGTGATCCTGGACGGCGTCAGCACGGGCGCGGCCGCCCTGGTCGCCCGCGCGATCGCCCCCGAGGTCCTGTCCGCCTGCATCGCGGGCCACCGCAGCGCCGAACCCGGCCATGTGGCGGCCCTCAACAAGCTGGGCCTGCGTCCGCTGGTCGACCTGGACCTCCGCCTCGGCGAGGGCACCGGCGCGCTGCTCGCCCTCCCGGTGGTGCAGAGCGCGGCCCGCGCGATGCACGAGGTCGCCACGTTCGACTCGGCCGGCGTCACCGAGAAGTAACCCGCACGCACGCACGAGCGGGGCCGGGGCCAGTGACCCCGGCCCCGAGGACCGGTGTCCGAGCCCCACCCCCGGGCCACGGGGTCCGGCACGCACGCTCGCCGCGTTGCCGAAACGCCCGGCAGCTCCGCTACGAGGGCCTTCGGCGCCCTGCGATCGCACGCACCGGACGCCGTGGGCTCGTCCGGGCGCGGGTCTCGGACACCGGCTCCGCCCGTGCCGCACCACCCGCCCGCCCCTTAGGCTGTCCGCGGGACCTCGTACCCCCTCCCACCAGCCGCTTCATCGCCGCAGCGGCTCACCGCACGTCACTCCGCCCGAGGAGCACCGCCGCCATGGTCGAACACCCCGCGTACCCCGTAGGCCTCCGCCTGACCGGCCGCCGCGTCGTCGTCGTCGGCGGCGGCCAGGTCGCCCAGCGCCGGCTGCCCGCGCTCATCGCCGCCGGGGCCGACGTCACGCTGGTCTCCCCGAGCGCCACCCCGTCCGTGGAGGCCATGGCGGACGCGGGCGAGATCCGCTGGGAGCGCCGCCGCTTCCGGGACGGCGACCTCGCGGACACCTGGTACGCCCTGGTCGCCACCGCCGACACCGAGGCCAACGAGCGCATCTCCGCCGAGGCCGAGCGCTCCCGCGTCTGGTGCGTACGCGCCGACGACGCGACCGCCGCCACCGCCTGGACCCCGGCCACCGGCCGCTCCGAGGGCGTCACGGTCGCCGTCCTCACCACCGACACCCCCGACCCCCGCCGCTCGGCCGCGATCCGCGACGCGATCGTCGAGGGCCTGCGCGACGGCACCCTGGTCGCCCCGCAACAGCGCACCCGCACCCCGGGCGTCGCGCTGGTCGGCGGCGGCCCCGGCGACCCGGACCTGATCACCGTGCGCGGCCGCAGGCTGCTCGCCGAGGCGGACGTGGTCATCGCCGACCGGCTCGGCCCGCGCGACCTGCTCGACGAACTCCCGCCGCACGTCGAGGTCATCGACGCCGCGAAGATCCCGTACGGGCGCTTCATGGCGCAGGAGGCGATCAACAACGCGCTGATCGAGCACGCCAAGGCGGGCAAGGCGGTGGTACGGCTCAAGGGCGGCGACCCGTACGTCTTCGGGCGGGGCATGGAGGAGCTCCAGGCACTCGCCGCGGAGGGCATCGCCTGCACGGTGGTGCCCGGCATCTCCAGCTCCATCTCGGTGCCGGGAGCGGCCGGCATCCCCGTCACGCACCGGGGTGTGGCCCATGAGTTCACCGTGGTCAGCGGCCATGTGGGGCCGGACGACCCGCGCTCGCTCGTCGACTGGAAGTCACTGGCCCAGCTGCGGGGCACGCTCGTGGTCCTGATGGGCGTCGACAAGATCGGCGCGATCGCCGAGGCACTCGTGGCGCACGGCAAGGATCCGGCGACCCCGGTCGCGCTGGTCCAGGAGGGCACCACCGCCGCCCAGCGCCGGGTGGACGCCACCCTGGGCAGCGTCGGAGAGGTCGCCAGGGCCGAGGAAGTGAAGCCCCCGGCCGTCATCGTCATCGGCGACGTCGTCACCGTGAACGCCCGCCCGTAACCAGCCAGCCCACGACCACCGGCGCCCCAGCCGTTGGCACCCCACCCAGGACAAGGCAGTATCACCCTGTGGCCGATCTCATCACCGTCGAGGACCCCGACGACCCCCGTCTGCGCGACTACACGGGCCTGACCGACGTGGAACTGCGGCGCCGCCGCGAGCCCGCCGAAGGCCTCTTCATCGCCGAGGGCGAGAAGGTCATCAGACGGGCCAAGGACGCCGGTTACGAGATGCGCTCGATGCTGCTCTCGGCCAAGTGGGTCGACGTCATGCGGGACGTCATCGACGAGCTTCCGGCGCCCGTGTACGCGGTCAGCCCGGACCTCGCCGAGCGCGTCACGGGCTACCACGTGCACCGCGGCGCGCTCGCCTCGATGCAGCGCAAGCCGCTCCCGGCCGCGGACGAACTCCTCACCACCGCCCGCCGCGTGGTGGTCATGGAAGCCGTCAACGACCACACCAACATCGGTGCGATCTTCCGCAGCGCGGCCGCCCTCGGCATGGACGCGGTCCTGCTCTCGCCGGACTGCGCCGACCCGCTGTACCGGCGCTCGGTGAAGGTGTCGATGGGCGCGGTCTTCTCGGTCCCGTACGCCCGTCTGGAATCCTGGCCCAAGGGGCTGGAGACGGTCCGCGGGGCCGGCTACCGCCTGCTCGCCCTGACGCCCGACGAAAAGGCCTCCAGCATCGAGGAGGCGGCCCCGCACAAGCTGGACAAGGTGGCTTTGATGCTGGGCGCCGAGGGCGACGGCCTCTCCACCCAGGCCCTGGTGGCGGCCGACGAGTGGGTCCGCATCCCGATGGCCCACGGGGTCGACTCCCTGAACGTGGGCGCGGCGGCGGCGGTGGCCTTCTACGCGGTGGCGACGGGCCGCCCGACGGCGTAGCCGACCCAAGCCCCCGCTTTCACCCCGGGGGCGCGGGGGACCGCGCGACAGGCCCGGGTCGGACCGCGCCCGAAACGCAGGCGCCCTCCTGGAAACCCGCTGGAGCCCTCAGAACTGCTTGACCGCGGCGATCCCCAGCAGAACGATCAGCGTCACCAGGACGAACACGGTGAGCCGCTGCCGCAGCAGCCGCGGGTTCGCCGGCCGCAGCCCACCGCCCGAGGTACGCGCCCCGGGCCGCGTACCCGGCCGCCCACCGGGCCGGGAGCCACTGCGCGGCCCACCCGGACGCGAGCCACCCGTGCGCGGCGCCGAACCCGAACCGGACCCCGTACGCGGCGCCGAACCCGAACCGGACCCCGTACGGGCCCCGGTCCCGGACCGCGGCCCGGGCGAAGAACCGGTGCCCCGCCCCGCATCGGTATACCGCTGCGTCCGCTCGTCGAGCCGCCCCGTGGGCCGCTCGGTCTCGATCCGCTCCCGCTGGGCCGGAGGCCGTACGTCCTGACCCGGCCCGTGCAGGCCGCCCTGGGCCTCCCGCGCCGCGATCTCCTTGAGCCGCATGGAGAGCTGGAGCGTGCTGGGCCGCTCCTCGGGGTCCTTGGCCAGGCACGCCCGCACGAGCGGGGCGAGCGCGTCCGGTACGCCCCGCAGCTGGGCCTCCTCGTGCACCACGCGGTAGAGCATCACCTCGGAACTGCCGTGCCCGAAGGGCGAGTCGCCCATGGCGGCGTACGCGAGGGTCGCGCCGAGCGAGAAGACGTCCGTGGCCGGTGTGACCGCGGCGCCCCGCACCTGCTCGGGGGCGAGGAAGCCGGGGGAGCCGACCGCCGTGCCGACATGGGTCAGCGTCGAGGCGCCGGTGGCCCAGGCGATGCCGAAGTCGATGATCCTGGGCCCCTTCGGGGACAGCAGGATGTTGGACGGCTTGAGGTCGCGGTGGACGACACCCGCCTCGTGCACCGCGACGAGCCCCTCGGACAGCGCCGCCCCGATCGCCGCGGCCTCGGCGGCCGTCAGCGGACCCTCCTCGGCGACCTTGTCGTGCAGCGAGGGTCCGGGCACGTACTGAGTGGCGAACCAGGGCCGCTCGGCCTCCAGGTCGGCGGCCACGAGCCGGGCCGTACAACCGCCCCGGATCCGCCGGGCGGCCGAGACCTCACGGGCGAACCGGGACCTGAACTCCTGGTCCTCGGCGAGGTCGGGCCGGATCACCTTCAGTGCCACCCGCTGCCCGCGCCGGTCGGAGCCGAGGTACACGACCCCCATGCCGCCCGCACCGAGACGCCGGTGGAGCCTGAACGAGCCGACGACACGCGGGTCCTCGCGCCGGAGCCGCATCATCGCCATTTTCATCCCCGCTGCCAGTCCTGTTGACGTGGCACAGCTTACGTACCCGTCGCCCGGTGTGCTCATAGGCCGCGCCCTCGCGGCCCGGGCGATTGTCAGTGCCGAGTGGGAAACTTGAGGAGTGGTCAGCAGGCCGCGGATCCATGGCCGCTGCCCCGTGCGAGATCTCAACGGTCCGTCGCAGAAGGGGGTTTGGATCTATGAAGGGTGACCGCGTGGAGATAGTGGTGGACGCGGGAGACACGACCCGGACGTACGAAGTGGTGGCAAGCCGGGCGGGTCGCAGAGTGGAAACCGCGGTCCGCCGCGGGGTGGTGGAAGTGAGCGAAGTCACCCGCAGCGGCACGGTCGTGCGCACCGCGCGCTTCATGGCCACCCGGGTGCTCGCCCTGGTCGAGCAGCCGGTCCCCAGGGAGGACGCGGGGGAGGCGGAGGCCCGCGCCCAGGGGCGTCCCCTCCGGGAAGACCCCAAGGTGTAGGGGCCCGTCTCCACCCTGGGGAGTAGTCGCGGGGGTGACGGCTCATCCCCTGGGAGGCCAGGAGATCGGTACGAGGGCATGACGTCCGCGGCCCCGCGCATCCCTACTGTTGAAGACAAGCGGCGGGTGGTGCACTCGTCCCCCGAGGTCAAACACCCGCCGCTGCAAACAGACAACCGGCGAGCAGGCCCCGCAAGCGCGTGACCTGCGAGCAGGCGGCCGAACCAGGCAGCCGAACGACCAGGCCATGAACGAACGGGAGAGGACCATGGCGGACACCGCTGCGCGGACGATGATCCGCACGCAGGGACGCAGGGCGTTCGGCGCCGCGTTCGGCGCCCGCCGGTCCGGCCCGCGCCACCCCCTGGTGGCGACGGCCATGGTCCTTCCCCTGGCGGCCCTGCTCGTAGTCGTCTTCGGCGGCTGGGACGCGGTGGTCACACAAGCGTCGTCCGTGGGCGTGATGCTGGGGCGCTGAGCGGCGCTCCGGACCCGGTAGAGCGGACCGGGTCGGGGACATCGAGCCTTTTCAACCCCGTGGGGACGGGGGTGCGGCGGACGGCTGTAAAAGGCGGTGCCCGATCGGCTGGGGAGCCGATCGGGCACCGCCTTTTGCGCGTGCCTCGCACGCCGGCCAGGACTCCGACCGGGCTTCTCCGCCCGGCAGTTGACCTGGTGCGCCGATCCGGGAACCAACGACGAAACCCCCGGCCTTGGTGAAGGTCGGGGGTTTCGGGTGGTGCGCGATACTGGGATTGAACCAGTGACCTCTTCCGTGTCAGGGAAGCGCTCTCCCGCTGAGCTAATCGCGCGGGACGACCCCACGTCTTACAGGGCCGGTTACTTCGTGTTACTGCGTGCGCGATACTGGGATTGAACCAGTGACCTCTTCCGTGTCAGGGAAGCGCTCTCCCGCTGAGCTAATCGCGCGGGACGACCCCACGTCTCACGGGGCCGGTTACTTCGTGTTACTGCGTGCGCGATACTGGGATTGAACCAGTGACCTCTTCCGTGTCAGGGAAGCGCTCTCCCGCTGAGCTAATCGCGCTTGGAGGTGGAGACGGGATTTGAACCCGTGTAGACGGCTTTGCAGGCCGTTGCCTCGCCTCTCGGCCACTCCACCAGGAGTGCATATGGGGGTTCGGGAAGATCCCCCACATCGAGCGGACGACGAGATTCGAACTCGCGACCCTCACCTTGGCAAGGTGATGCTCTACCAACTGAGCCACGTCCGCTTGTCGTTTCCGTTTCGCTTGCGCGTCCCGGCGACGTGTTGAACTCTAGCGGATTCCCGGGCCAGTACAAAAACGCGTTTGTGCAGCGTGCTGCGTTACGCCTGGTCCGGACCGCGACCGGAGCCCGGACCGCTGTTCGCCTCCAGGTCACTCAGGGGCACCCCACCTGCACCGGCTCTAGACTCACAACCGTGCACGACCTCACTCCGCTGGCGCGCTTCGGCCAGCTCGTCGCCTCGGACCTGCGTGATGTCACCAGCGACCCCGAGGCCCTGGACTCCTCCGGCTTCTGGGCCGTCTCCCACGACTTCGAGGGCCGCCTCGTCTGCGCCCGCTTCGCGGACGTCCGCACCGAGCCGGTCCCCGCCCCCGTCCCCGGCGCCTGGCGCGGGCCCGCCGAGGGTGACTGGACGTCCTCCCTCGACCGCGCCGCGTATACGGCCGGAGTGCGGCGCATCCGCGAGCACATCGCGGCCGGGGAGGTCTACCAGGCGAACCTCTGCCGGGTGCTGAGTGCGCCGCTGCCCGACCCCGCGGCGGCCGACGTGGACGCGCTCACCGCGCTGCTCGCCCGCGGCAACCCGGCGCCCTACGCAGGAACGATCCGGCTGCCCGCGCACGGCGTCGAGATCGCGACCGCCTCCCCCGAGCTGTTCCTGAGCCGTGCGGGCCGCATCGTGGAGTCCGGCCCCATCAAGGGGACCGGGCGGACGGCGGCGGACCTCGCGGAGAAGGAGCGCGCCGAGAACGTGATGATCGTGGACCTCGTCCGCAACGATCTGGGGCGCGTCTGCGCCACCGGCTCGGTGACCGTGCCCGCGCTGTGCGCGGTCGAGGAGCACCCGGGCCTCGTCCACCTCGTCTCCACCGTGCGCGGCGAACTGCGCGAGGGCGCGGGCTGGCGCGAACTGCTCGACGCCACCTTCCCGCCCGGCTCGGTCACCGGGGCCCCCAAGTCCAGCGCCCTGCGGATCATCGAGGCTCTGGAGACCTCGCCGCGCGGCCCCTACTGCGGAGGCATCGGCTGGGTCGACGCCGACCGGGGCACCGCCGAGCTCGCCGTCGGGATACGCACCTTCTGGATCGACCGGCCCCAGGGGGCGCTCCGCTTCGGTACCGGGGCGGGCATCATCTGGGGCTCCGACCCGGAACGCGAGTGGGCGGAGACCGAGCTGAAGGCCGCGCGCCTGCTGTCGGTGGCGTCCGGAGCGCGCGCCCTCGGCGGACACGGCGCGTACAGCGGGCACGGCGGACGTATCGACCACAGCGGAAGGACCGTGTAAATGCAGATCTGGGTCAATGGCGCACTGCGGGACGCCGACGCCGCGCGGGTGTCGGTCCTCGACCACGGGCTCACCGTGGGCGACGGCGTCTTCGAGACGGTGAAGGCGAGCGGCGGGAGCCTGTTCGCGCTCACCCGCCATCTCGAACGGCTGACCCGCTCGGCCCGCGGCCTCGGCCTGTCCGACCCGGACCTCGACGAGGTGCGGCACGCCTGCGCGGCCGTCCTCGACGCCAACCCGATGCCGCTCGGCCGGCTGCGGATCACCTACACCGGCGGCCTCTCGCCGCTCGGCTCCGACCGGGGCGACGCGGGCCCGACGCTGGTCGTCGCGATCGCCGAGAGCGCGCGCAGGCCCGACAGCACCGCCGTGATCACCGTCCCGTGGACCCGCAACGAGCACAGTGCGGTGGCCGGCCTGAAGACGACCTCGTACGCCGAGAACGTGGTCGCCCTCGCGAAGGCGCACGGGGCCGGAGCCTCGGAGGCCCTGTTCGCCAACACCGCGGGGCAGCTCTGCGAGGGGACCGGCTCCAATGTCTTCGTGGTCGTCGACGGCCGGCTGCACACCCCGCCGCTCGCCTCCGGCTGCCTCGGCGGGATCACCCGCGCCCTCACCGTCGAATGGACCGGCGCCCAGGAGAGCGAGCTCCCGATGGACGTCCTGGAGCGCGCCGAGGAGGTCTTCCTGACCTCCACGCTGCGGGACGTCCAGGCCGTACACCGGGTGGACGGACGGGAGTTGGCCGGTGCGCCCGGCCCGGTCACGGCCAAGGCCATGCGGATCTTCGACGAGCGGGCCGGATCGGATCTCGACCCGTAAAAGCTGATGACGGGCGGCGCCGAGGCGGGTACAACGGCCTTGATGACCACCACCATTCGGCCGACAGAGCCGCTTCAGGAGGGCGCCGACGGCGCCAAGTCGCGTACCTACGACGTGTGTGTGAACAGCCGACGCGTCGGCAGGATCGCGATCGCCGCCGACGCGTCGTTCAGACCGGCTGTCGGCCGGATCGACGAGCTGTGGATCGAGGAGGCGGACCGGGGCCGCGGGCGCGGGACCGTCGCCGCGCTCGCGGCCGAGGAAGTGCTGCGCGGCTGGGGCTGCGGCCAGGTCCGCCTCTCGGTCGGGGCCGACGCGGAGGCGGCCCTGCGGATGGCGGCCGCCCTCGGCTATCGGGAACGCAGCCGGAACATGGTCAAGCAACTCCCGGACACCGCACCCGAGTTGCCCGCGGGGACGACCGGACGCGCCATGGGCGCCGAGGAGTTCGAGCGGTGGCGTCGCGAGGCGGTGGAAAGCTACGCGCGGGGCCGGATCGAGGAGGGCATGCCCGCGGAACGGGCCCTGGCCTGGTCCGACGCGCAACACCGCGCACTGCTGCCGGAGGGGGCCGCCACTCCCGGGGTACGGCTGATGGTCCTGGAGGACCGGGGGAGCGCGGTGGGGACCCTGTGGGTGTCCCGGGCCGCCCCGCCCGCCGAGGGTGCCTACGTCTACGACGTCCTCGTGACCGAGGGGCACCGCGGCCGCGGCCACGGCCGGTCGCTCATGCTGCTGGCCGAGCGGGTGGCGCTGGCCGACGGGCAGGACGTCGTGGGACTGCACGTCTTCGCGGCCAACACCCCGGCGCTGCGCCTGTACGAGTCGCTCGGGTACGAGACCGTCCGCCACAACCAGTACAAGCACCTGATCTGAGTCACGGGGACCGAGAGACCGCGGTGCTGAGGGCTGTGGCGCCACGGGGCTGCGGAATCACGTGGCACGGGAATCACGCGAATCGCCGGAGGCTCCGGGACGGGATGGGACAGGGCGGGGCCTACTGGGCGAGCAGCCGGTCCGCGATCTCCTCGATGCGCTCGCGCAGGCCCTCCTGGCTCTTGCCGCCGTCCAGCCGCTGGTCGTCGATGACGTACGTCGGGGTGCCGGTCACGCCGATCGCCTTGCCCTCGGCCTGGTCGGCGTCGACGATCAGGATGTGCCGTCCGTCGATGAGGGCGGTCTCGAACTCCTCGGCGTCCAGGCCGAGTTCGGCCGCCGTGTCCACCAGGGCCGGCTCGCCGCGCTCGGCGAGGCGCTCGGTGCGGGCGAGCACCGCCTCCACGTACGGCCAGCCCTGTCCCTGCTCGAAGGCCTCCTCGGCGGCCTGGGCCGCGGCGAAGGCGTGCTTGTGCTTCTCCAGCGGAAAGTGCCGCAGCCGGATGTCGAGGCGGTCGCCGTAGCGGGCGCGCAGGGCGCGGACGTCGTCGAGGGCGCTGTGGCAGTCGGGGCACTGCAGCTCGCACCACACGTCGAGGACGACGGGGCCTGCGGTGCTGGAGGGGGTGGTGTCGCTCATGGGCCCAGTCTCCCAGCAACCGGGACCTGGGGAGGATCCCGCCCCGGAGATCTCCCTGAGGTCCTGCCCGGCCGTGGCCCGAGCGGTGGGTTCCGGTGCAGGATGGAAGAAGCCATACCACCCATGCCTGGAGGAACCGGATGCTTGCCGAGACCGTCTGCTCCGCCGTTTCCGCGGCCGGAGTGGGCATCGCTGCCATCACGGCGTACCGCAAGCGCTTCCTGGCGGCCACGCGCATCGCCGCCTACTCGCTGGTCCCCGTCGGCCTCGTCATGACCGGCGTCGTGCAGTGGGTGTCCGGCATCGTCTTCAAGCCGAGCGTCTGGTTCGGCTTCGGGCTGCTCGGGGTCGCCTGGCTGCTCTTCATGACGACGCGGGCCGTCGAGCGGCGCACGGGCGGCACCCGCAAGGAGCGCAGGGCCGCGGCGGCGGCCGCCCGGCGCGACGCAGTGGCCCCCGCCGCTTCGGCGCCCTCGCTCGGCGGGGGCCGTGCGCCGGCCGCTCAGCCCGCCGCCAAGGCCAAGGCGCAGCCCGCTCCCGGCGAGGACTTCAGTGACATCGAGGCCATCCTGAAAAAGCACGGCATCTGAGGTTTTGGCCTGCTTCCTTCGGGAGCGCGAAGGTGCGTGAACCGCGCACAGCCGGTGCCGTACGCGCTACAAGATCGGGCGAACTCCCTCTGTTTATGGGCGTGTTGGTATACCCATGCGGTGTGGCTGGGTCATCATCGCCCCGAGATGCTGGACACTTCCCAGGGCTGCACCCCTGCACCGACCGACAAGCCGAACGCGCCCGACCCGCAGGCGCGGGGCTGTCTCTTCGCGCTTTCCCAGCCACCCCTGATGATCTTTCTGGGGGTGATCGGCTGTCTGTTGCTCATGGCGGCCGTGCACGACCTGTTCCTGCTGTGAGGGCGTGCCGCGAGGGCGTGACCGCGATCGGTCAGCGAGCCGCTTCGGCCTCCTTGCGGCGGGCCCGGTAGGCGGCCACGTGCAGGCGGTTCCCGCAGGTACGGCTGTCGCAGTAGCGGCGGGAGCGATTGCGGGAGAGGTCCACGAAGGCCCGGCCGCAGTCCGGCGCCTCGCACCGGCGAAGGCGCTCCTGCTCGCCGGTGACCACGATGAAGGCGAGCGCCATGCCGCCGTCGGCGGCCAGGTGATCGGCCACCGATGCGCCCGGCGCGAAGTAGTGCACATGCCAGTCGTAGCCGTCGTGGTCGGTCAGCTGCGGGGTGGTCCCGGCGGCCGCGACCAGCTGGTTGACGAGCTCGGCGGCGGTCGGGGCGTCGGGGGCCGCGAAGATCTCCGCGAACCTGCTGCGGACCGCCTGGACGCCCACGAGGTCACCGATGGAGAGCCGCTCCACACCGCTGACGCTGTGGTCGTGGACGAAGCCGTACAGCGCCTCCACGTCGGGGAGGAGGTCGGTGGCGCCGCTCTCCGGCGCGGTGTTCACCAGATCGACCACCATGTCGAGCGCGCTTCGGGTGTCGTGAGGGATCAGCACGATTCGCTCCCTGGCCTGCGTCGGGCGGGCGCCCGTCGATGCTGGAGGACTCTAGCGGCTGGTCCTGCACGCGCACCGGTGCCGTCCCCCACGACGGCTTTCGTGGGGGACGGCACCAGTGACTGCCGTTATGTGGTTGTCCGCGCGGCGCCGTCGCCCCGAGTCGGACGGCGCCGTGCGGCTCTCTGCCTGGCCTCAGTTGTTCTCGGCCAGGATGTGCGAGAGTTCCGTGTCGAGATCGAAGTGACGGTGCTCGGTGCCGGGCGGCACCGCGGCGTCGGTCCGTTTCAGGAACGACTCCAGGGCCCGCGCCGGGGCTTCGAGCAGGGCTTCTCCTTCCGGCGAGCTCAGGGCGATACAGACGACACCCTGACCGTGACTGCGTGACGGCCAGACTCTGACGTCGCCGGTTCCGGTGGGCCGGTGCAGGCCCTCGGCGAGGAGGTCGCGAGCGAAGACCCACTCGACGGTTTCCTCGGCTCCGGTGTGGAAGGTGGCGTGCACGGCATAGGGATCGGCCGTGTCATACCGCAGGCCCGCGGGTACAGGCAGTGAGGACTCGCTCGACACAACGAGGCGCAGGTGCAGCTCGCAGCTGACCGTGGTGTTCATAAGCGCCAGGGCCTTTCGCTCAGTGTGCGCTCGGGGATTCGCACGTCGGCGAAATCGACATGCCACCTACGGTGCCGTTGTAAACCCCTCTGACCGTTTTGCGGGCCTTCATGTAGCTCGTACGGCGGACTATTACTTTGGGTTATAGGTCCATTTCGGTGAAGGCGTTTCCGGACACGGTTCCGGTAGGTTGGGCGCATGGATACGGGGAGTGACGAACAGGACGCCGCGGCCCTCGGCTCGCGTGCGCCGGAGTTCATCAAGGCGTCGCGGCCGCTGCACCTGAGCTGGCAGGTCGGCGTTTTCGTGGTGGGCCTCGCGGTCGTGGCCGCCGGAATCGTGATGCTGCCGCTGCCCGGGCCCGGCTGGCTGGTGATCTTCGGCGGCATGGCGATCTGGGCGACCGAATTCGTCTGGGCCCAGCTGGTGCTCCGCTGGACGAAGCGCAAGGTCACCGAGGCCGCGCAGAAGGCGCTCGACCCCCGGGTGCGGCGCCGCAACATCATCCTGACGACGGTCGGCCTGGTGATCGTCGCCGTGCTCGCCGGGATCTACCTGTGGAAGTTCGGCATGGTGATGCCGTGGAAGATCAACGAGTGACCGCGCGTGGTCAAGAGCCCCGCTGACATGCGGTAATGTTTGCGGTGCGCCCGGGCGATTAGCTCAGTGGGAGAGCGCTTCGTTCACACCGAAGAGGTCACTGGTTCGAACCCAGTATCGCCCACCCGGACCGAAGGCCTCGGAGATCATCTCGATCTCCGGGGCCTTCGGCGTCCCCGGGTGTTCCGCGCCGGGGCCGCCACGCGCAGACTGACGGCATGAACTGGTGCCGCTACCGCTTCCGCAGCGTCTGGGACCTGCGGGCCGCTCCTGGCGCCGTCTATGCGGTCCTGGAGCGCGTCGAGGAGTATCCGCGCTGGTGGCGCGAGGTCCGCGAGGTGACCCCCGTCGACGAACGCACCGGCACCGCCCGGCTCCGTTCGTTCGTCCCGTACGACCTGTTCGTCACCGCCCGGGAGCGCCGGCGCGATCCGGCGGCGTTGGTCCTCGAGGTCGCACTCGACGGCGATCTCGAAGGGTGGGCGCGCTGGACGCTGTTGGCGCACCGGGGCGGAACACGGGCCGTCTACGAGCAGGAGGTCGAGGTGCGCAAGCCGCTCATGCGACGGCTCGCGGTGCCCGGTCGCCCGGTGTTCCGGGCCAATCACGCCCTGATGATGAGGTCGGGCAGGCGCGGGCTCCGGCGCCGCCTGACATGAAGAAGCCGCGTCGAGCGCGTCGTTGAGGGGTGGCGGTCGGGAGACGGGCGGGCGGTTTGAAAGCTGGGCCCGTGGGCCTGTATGGTTCAGTCCGTTCCCGGGCGATTAGCTCAGTGGGAGAGCGCTTCGTTCACACCGAAGAGGTCACTGGT
Source organism: Streptomyces xanthochromogenes (assembly GCF_014650455.1). GTDB lineage: Bacteria > Actinomycetota > Actinomycetes > Streptomycetales > Streptomycetaceae > Streptomyces > Streptomyces xanthochromogenes. The sequence continues at coordinate 319,114 of NZ_BMUZ01000012.1, forward strand.
TCGAACCCAGTATCGCCCACCGGGAAAGGCCGGTCCGTCCCAGACGGACCGGCCTTTTTGCTGCCCGCCCCTGGTCAACACTCAAGCCGCCGCCGGGAGTTCGGGCCGCAGCGGCCACGCCGTGTCCACCACTTCCGGAGTGCCCTGCCGGGTGAACCAGGCCTGCAGGCCGCGTGCCTGTGCGGCGTGCCAGGTCGCCTGGAGCGTGTGCAACTCGGTCGGCGTCAGGCGCTCGAGACGGGTCGCGAACCTGCGGCCCACGGCCCGTACGACCTCCAGGGCGGCCAGTGCGTCGGCGGCCGCGTCGTGCGCCCCCTCCAGCGTCACGCCGTAGTGCTCGCACAGGTCGGTGAGGGTGCGGCGGCCCTTGCGGTAGCGGTCCAGATGCTTGTCCAGGACCCGCGGGTCGAGCACCCGCATCGGATTCTGGCCCAGGTAGTGGGCCAGGGACGCCGCGCGGTGCCGCTTCAACTCCCGGTCGAGCAGCGTCAGATCGAACGGCGCGTTCATGATGACCAGCGGGCGGCCCGCCACACACTGCTCGGCGAGGCACTTCGCCACCTCGTCCATCACCGGCGCCGGCCAGCGCCCGTTGCGCTGGAGGTGCTCGTCGGTCAGGCCGTGCACGGCGGTCGCGCCCGCCGGCACGGGTATGCCCGGGTTGACCAGCCAGCGGGTCGACCGCGGCCGCGCCCCGGGGCCGTCCTGCACCACAAGGGCGGCCGAGACTATCCGGTCCCCTTCGACGTCCACCCCGGTCGTCTCCGTGTCGAATGCCGCCAGGGGGCCCTCGTACCAGCACGTCATGTCTACTCAACTCCTCGCGCACTACCGGCAGATGGCGTGCATCCCCTGCCCGTTTCCGTGATACCCGGGCCGTTTGCGACATACGCCGTTTGCGGGGAGCCGAGTACGGAGACAACACTCTTGACGGCAAATGGGTTTGACGTGTCGTCAGAAAGCAGTTCGGCACAGTTCCGGAAGGCATACGACAGCCATGGCGCTCGCGCAGCCCGATCCGGCCGCGCCCGGGCACGGTCTGCTGCCCGAGCGGATCGCTCCGCTGCGCGGCTCGCTCGCCACCACCGCCTGCATGGAGACCCTTCAGGTGGGCTACCTGCACGCGGTGGCGGCGGCCGCGGGGTGTTCGCTGTCGCAGCCCTTTCCGGACAACGGCATCGACTGGCACGTGAGCCACAGCGCTCCCGGCCACACCGTCGACGACGAAGTGACGATCAAGGTGCAGCTCAAGTGCACGTACCAGATTCCGCCGCATCCGCCGGGCGGGGCCTTCTCCTTCACGCTCGACAACGACCACCTGGTGAAGCTGGCCCGCACTCCCGTGTCGGTGCACAAGATCCTGGTCGTGATGCTGGCGCCGCGGATCCGGGACGAGTGGCTGCGCGCGGGCCACGACCGCCTGGCGCTGCGGCACTGCTGCTACTGGACCAACCTGGCCGGACACCCGGTGACCGGCCGGCGCAGGACCACGGTGCGAATACCGACCTCGCGGATCTTCGACGACCGCGCGCTCTGCGAGATCATGACGCGGGTCGGGGTGGGAGGGAGGCCCTGATGCGCTGGTCCGACGACGATCTCGGCGGCACGCTGCCGGTTCCCGGCCAGGTGGACCCGACGGTGCTCGGGGTGCTCCTGCACCGGCACGGCTGGCGGCGGCGCGGGGGAGCGGCGGGGCGCTACGCGCGCTGGACGCCGCCCGGCGCGACCGCCTCCGGCACGAGCCTGCTGGTCCCCGATAGCCGGGCCTACCCCGACTGCGACGACCTGCTCGGCGAGGCCCTCACGGCGCTCGCCCGCAGCGCCGCGCCCTCCGCGCGCGAGGTGCTGGTCTCGCTCGCGCTGCCCAGCGACGAGGTGCGCTGGTGGCGCGAGGTCCCCGAGGGGCCGGCCGGCGCCGCCTCCTGGAGCGAGCAGGACCAGCTGCGCGGCGCGGCCCACCGGATGCTGCTCGCGGGCGCGCTCGCCGTGCGCGGGGCCGCCGGGTACTACGGGGCCCGCCACCGCAGGCAGGCCCTGGCCTCGCTCGAAGGCGTCCTGGTCGAGCCGGCGCCCGGCGGCGGGCTCGTCGCATTCGTGCCGGCGGCGTCCGGGCGGCCCGCGGTGGTGCGTCTGTACGCCGCCCTCAACGCGGTGCGGGACGCGGTCGACTACCAGCGCACCACGGGCGGCATGGAGGCCTTCGACGCCGCCGTACGGGCCGGTGTGAGCCGCGAGCTGACCGAGGCCGTGGTCGCCCTGGTGCACGGCACCGAAGGCGTCCGGGTCGCCCTGGAGTGGGCCTCCGCGGCCGGGGTGCCCGCCGGGTGCGCGGCCCGCCCGGAGCCCGTCGACTTCTCGCCCGGCGACCTGCCCGCCCTGCGCGCGGCCGGCGCCCGCTACCTGAGCGACGAGCCGTCCGTGCCGGTGCGGATCACCGGCGCCGTGGTGCGGCTGCGCCGCTCGGGGCCGCGCGGGCCCGGCGTCGTACGGCTGCGGGTGCTGGCCGGGGCGGAAGTCCCGCACGTCCGCATGGAGCTGGACGAGGAGGCGTACCGCATCGCCGGGCACGCGCATCTGGTCGGGCTGCCGATCCGGGTCGTGGGACGCCTGGAGAGCCGGGGCGGTTTCCGCAGGCTGTCCGCGGCCCGCGAGGTCACCCCCGTGCAGGTCGACGACGCCGAGCGGGACCGTCTGATGAAGTCGCTCCAGGAGAACCTCGACTTCTTCGAGGAGGCCTGCGGGGCGGACCCGGAGGCGGCGGCGGACTGAGCCGGGCGCGGGCTTCGCCGGTGGCGGATACGTGAGCGGCGTTAACCGTTTCGCGGCGTACCCCACCGGCTCGGTAGGATCGTTCCGCGTACGCGACACGCGCTGCGCGCCCCCTACGGCAGGAGAAGTCCGGTGTCAGACGTCCGTGTGATCATCCAACGCGATTCCGAGCGGGAAGAGCGCGTGGTGACGACGGGCACTACGGCCGCCGAGCTCTTCGCCGGTGAGCGCACCATCGTCGCGGCCCGCGTGGCCGGTGAGCTGAAGGACCTCGCGTACGAGGTGAAGGACGGCGAGGAGGTCGAGCCCGTCGAGATCTCCTCCGAGGACGGCCTCAACATCCTGCGCCACTCCACCGCGCACGTCATGGCCCAGGCCGTCCAGGAGCTCTTCCCCGAGGCCAAGCTGGGCATCGGACCGCCGGTGCGGGACGGCTTCTACTACGACTTCGACGTCGAGAAGCCGTTCACGCCCGAGGACCTCAAGGCCGTCGAGAAGAAGATGCAGGAGATCCAGAAGCGCGGCCAGCGCTTCTCGCGCCGCGTCGTCACCGACGAGGCCGCCCGCGAGGAGCTCGCCGACGAGCCGTACAAGCTGGAGCTCATCGGCATCAAGGGCGCCGCGTCCACCGACGACGGGGCGAACGTCGAGGTGGGCGGCGGCGAGCTGACCATCTACGACAACCTCGACGCCAAGACCGGCGAGCTGTGCTGGAAGGACCTCTGCCGCGGTCCCCACCTGCCCACCACCCGCAACATCCCCGCGTTCAAGCTGATGCGCAACGCCGCGGCCTACTGGCGCGGCAGCGAGAAGAACCCGATGCTCCAGCGCATCTACGGCACCGCCTGGCCGTCGAAGGACGAGCTGAAGGCGCACCTGGAGTTCCTCGCCGAGGCCGAGAAGCGCGACCACCGCAAGCTCGGCAACGAGCTCGACCTGTTCTCCATCCCGGAGCAGATCGGCTCCGGCCTCGCCGTCTTCCACCCCAAGGGCGGCATCATCCGCCGGGTCATGGAGGACTACTCGCGCCGCCGGCACGAGGAGGAGGGCTACGAGTTCGTCTACACCCCGCACGCCACCAAGGGGAAGCTCTTCGAGACCTCGGGCCACCTGGACTGGTACGCCGACGGCATGTACCCGCCCATGCAGCTCGACGAGGGCGTGGACTACTACCTGAAGCCCATGAACTGCCCGATGCACAACCTGATCTTCGATGCACGCGGGCGTTCCTACCGTGAACTGCCGTTGCGGCTCTTCGAGTTCGGCACGGTGTACCGGTACGAGAAGTCGGGCGTGGTGCACGGTCTGACCCGGGCCCGGGGCTTCACCCAGGACGACGCGCACATCTACTGCACCAAGGAGCAGATGGCCGAGGAGCTGGACCGGACGCTCACCTTCGTCCTGAACCTGCTCCGCGACTACGGTCTGAACGACTTCTACCTGGAGCTGTCGACCAAGGACCCGGAGAAGTTCGTCGGCTCGGACGAGATCTGGGAGGAGGCCACCAACACCCTGCGCGAGGTGGCCGAGAAGCAGGGCCTCGAACTCGTCGCCGACCCGGGCGGCGCCGCCTTCTACGGCCCGAAGATCTCCGTCCAGGCGCGGGACGCCATCGGCCGCACCTGGCAGATGTCGACCGTCCAGCTCGACTTCAACCTGCCCGAGCGGTTCGACCTGGAGTACACCGGCCCCGACGGCACCAAGCAGCGCCCGGTGATGATCCACCGCGCCCTGTTCGGCTCCATCGAGCGCTTCTTCGCGGTGCTCCTTGAGCACTACGCGGGCGCGTTCCCGGCGTGGCTGGCCCCCGTCCAGGCGGTCGGCATCCCGATCGGTGACGCGCACGTCGAGTACCTCCAGGACTTCGCGCGCCAGGCCAAGGCCAAGGGGCTGCGGGTCGAGGTCGACGCTTCGTCGGACCGGATGCAGAAGAAGATCCGCAACCAGCAGAAGCAGAAGGTCCCGTTCATGATCATCGCGGGTGACGAGGACATGGCCGCAGGCGCCGTCTCCTTCCGCTACCGCGACGGTTCGCAGGAGAACGGCGTCCCGGTGGCCGAGGCCATCGCGAAGATCGAGAAGGTCGTGGCGGAGCGGACCCAGGTCTGAGCCCTCCGCGCGCCGCGGGCCCCCGGGAAGCGTGCTTTCCCGGGGGCCCGCACACGTCCTGCCACCGGCAACCCGGACGACGCCCCGGCCCGTCGAAGTCATATGCTGCACACCATGACGACTGAGCCGGAGCAGCAGATCGGAGTGGGGACGCAGGACGCGTTCCAGCGCCTGTGGACGCCCCACCGGATGGCCTACATCCAGGGCGAGAACAAGCCGACGGGACCGGAGTCCGGCGACGGATGTCCGTTCTGCTCGATTCCGGCGAAGTCGGACGAGGACGGCCTGATCATCAAGCGCGGGGAGCACGTGTACGCGGTGCTCAACCTCTACCCGTACAACGGCGGGCACCTGATGGTGGTGCCCTACCGCCACGTCGCCGACTACACCGAGCTGGACGAGGCCGAGACGCTGGAGCTCGCCGACCTCACCAAGCGGGCGATGACCGCGCTGCGTGCCGCCTCCGGCGCCCACGGGTTCAACATCGGGATGAACCAGGGAGCGGTGGCAGGCGCCGGGATCGCCGCCCATCTGCACCAGCACGTGGTGCCGCGCTGGGGCGGCGACACCAACTTCATGCCGGTCGTCGGCCACACCAAGGTGCTGCCCCAACTCCTCGCGGACACCCGCCAGATGCTGGCCGACGCCTGGCCCGCGTAGTCCTCACGCGTCGTACAGGTCCGCCTTGCGCGGTGCCGCGTCCTGCACCATGCCGCTCAGGATCATCGAGCGGTTGGTGAAGCGGTCGGTGTTCACTCCGTGCTCGTCGAGCACCTTCATGGCGGCGGAGTGGACCACCCGCAGGACCGGCGTCGCGGCCCGCATCGCGTCGTCGGCCATGAAGCGGTGGCGCCAGGGCTTGTCCGCCCAGGCGTGCCGCAGGCCGAACGGCTCGGGCAGCGCTATCCGGCCGCCCAGGTGGTCGAGCAGCGGCGGATACCAGGTCAGCGGGGCTCGGGCGGCGAGCCGCACCACCTCGGTGGCGTCGACCAGGGGCAGCTGGATCGTCTTCTTCTCCCAGAACTTGAAGGTCTTGTCGACCTCCCTGGTCTTGGGCGACGGCTTGGTCGTGAACAGGGAGTGCACCGGGCCGAGCGCGTGCCCGGTCACCTCGATGCGCAGGGTCTCGTGCAGCACGGTGACGGTGACCATCATGGTGATGACCAACTGGCCGTCCCAGAGCGTGAATTGAATGCCCAGGTAGTGGCGGTTGCCGCTGGAGAACTGCTGCTCGTTGCAGATGCGCTGTATCTCGTGCTGGCGCACCTGGAAGTTGTCGATGTCCTGGCCGCTGGGCCGCGAGACCTCCTTGGCGCCCTCGCCGATCGGTGAGACCACCCAGTTCTTGATGGACGGGGTGGGGAAGCCGCCGGTGTGCAGGGGGCCGCGCTCCAGGAGCTGGAGGCGGTCCTGGATGGCCCGTATGACGTCCCAGCTGCGGAAGCCGTGGATCTCCTTGCCGGCTTCCTTGGGCTCCAGCTCCTCGGCGAGCTGCCAGCTGCCCCAGCGGGTGCCCATCCCGAGTATTCCCTTGGGCCCGGCGTAGAACACGACGTTGCTCTGGTCCTCGGCGGCCAGCTTGACCAGCGACTGGCGCAGCTGTTCGGCGGAGCCGGCCGCCGAACTCTTGGGCACCGCCTCCGGGATCTTGGCTCCTATGCCGCCGCCGCCGAGAAGGCTGTCCCAGCGCGAGCGCAGATCGCGCGCGGTCCGCTCGCAGATGACCTTGGCCCAGTACCAGCCGATGACCGGGGCCACCATCATCGCGCGCAGATAGAGGGCGAGTATCCCGTGGAACGGCAGCTTGATCAGGAAGAGCACGGCGAGCCCGGCCACGGCCACCATCAGGACCGTGCCGAGCGCGCCGGCCCGCCGGTCCTTGGCGCCGGCCAGGGTGCGGCGCAGCTGGAAGACGGCCAGCCAGAGCAGCATCCCGGGCAGGAAGAGCACCCCGAACACGCCCATGACCAGGGTGAGTTTGGTGTCCCGCTCCTTGCGGATGCGGATCGAGGCGAGGCAGTGCTCGACGATGGTGCCGGGCTCGGTGCCGAAGGACTGGATGATGCCCTTGCGGGTGGCCCCGAGCATCCGGTTCTGCACGGCCCGCGAGAAGGCCTCGCCGAGATTCGGTTCGAAGAGTGACAGCTTGCCCTTCGTCACCACCGACTCGTGCCATTCGCTGTTGGCCTTGAGTATGTCCTCGACCGGGCTGTCCCGGTACGCGGCCGAGGCGAGCGCCTGGGTCGCGGCCGTCTGGCCCGCGGAGCCCTGCAGCGGCACCTGTGGCCTGGGCAAGAAGTCGAAGAATGGCTCTTCCGTGGTCACTGCCGCCCCCATCGCCGCGCGTCCTTGCTCTGCGGCCCGTTCCCGGCCACCGCTCCCCGCACACCTGCTGAACTGGGACCCCAGCGTATCGGTGACGCGGCCCGCCCGTCAGGGGACATCGCAAGGCCGCCCACCGCGAGGTCGTCGCGATGGGCGGCTTTCTGATGAGCTGTCAACTAGCGTCCGCCTTCTGTCTGTTCGCGCATTTTGTCGGCGATCCCCGGCGGCATCGGCTCGTGCCGCGCGTAGCTGCGGCTGAACCGGCCGGTGCCGTGCGAGAGCGACCTGAGGTCCAGGGCGTACCGGCCGATCTCGATCTCCGGGACCTCGGCCCGCACCAGCGTGCGCCCGTGCCCCGCCTGCTCGGTGCCGACCACCCGGCCGCGCCGCCCGGACAGGTCGCTCATCACCGGGCCCACATAGTCGTCGGCCACCAGGACCTGGACCTCGGCGACCGGTTCGAGCAGGTCGATACGGGCCTCGGTGGCCGCTTCCCGCAGGGCCAGGGCGCCCGCGGTCTGGAAGGCGGCGTCCGAGGAGTCCACCGAGTGCGCCTTGCCGTCCAGGAGCGTGATGCGCACGTCGACGAGCGGATAGCCCGCGGCGACGCCCTTGGCCGCCTGGGCCCGTACGCCCTTCTCTACGGACGGGATGAACTGGCGCGGGACCGAGCCGCCGACCACCTTGTCCACGAACTCGATGCCGCTGCCCGGGGGCAGCGGCTCCACGTCGATCTCGCAGATCGCGAACTGCCCGTGCCCGCCGGACTGCTTGACGTGCCGGCCGCGCCCGGCCGCCTTCGCGCCGAAGGTCTCGCGCAGCGACACCTTGTGCGCCACGACGTCGACCTGGACGCCGTACCGGCTGCGCAGCCGCTCCAGGGCGACCTCGCGGTGTGCCTCGCCCAGGCACCACAGGACCAACTGGTGGGTGTGGGCGTTCTGTTCGAGCCGCATCGTCGGGTCCTCGGCGACCAGCCGCGCGAGCCCCTGCGAGAGCTTGTCCTCGTCGGCCTTGCTGTGCGCCTCGATGGCCAGCGGCAGCAGCGGGTCCGGCATCTCCCAGGGTGTCATCAGGAGCGGGTCGTCCTTGGCGGACAGGGTGTCCCCGGTCTCGGCCCGCGTCAGCTTGGCCACGCACGCCAGGTCGCCCGCGACGCACTGGGTGAGCGTGCGCTGCTGCTTGCCGAACGGCGAGGACAGGGCGCCGACGCGTTCGTCGACGTCGTGGTCCTCGTGGCCGCGGTCCGCCATGCCGTGCCCGGACACGTGCACCGTCTCCTCGGGGCGCAGGGTGCCGGAGAAGACGCGCACCAGGCTGATGCGGCCGACGTACGGGTCGGACGAGGTCTTGATCACCTCGGCCACCAGGGGGCCGTCGACCGCGCACGCGGGCGCGGGCCGCGGCTTGCCGTCCGGCGTGGTGAGGTCGGGGGCGGCCCGCTCCAGCGGGGAGGGGAAGCCGCCGGTGACGAGTTCGAGCAGTTCGATGGTGCCGAGGCCCTGTTTGGCGCCCTCGGCGGCCGGGGCCGCGGCGAGGACGGGGTGGAAGGTGCCGCGGGCCACCGCGCGCTCCAGGTCGCTCACCAGGGACGCGAAGTCGATCTCCTCGCCGCCGAGGTAGCGGTCCATGAGGGTCTCGTCCTCGCTCTCCGCGATGATCCCCTCGATCAGCCGGTTGCGGGCCTCCTCGATCAGCGGGAGCTGGGCCTCGTCGGGCTGGGTCTCCTTGCGCTCGCCCGACTGGTAGTCGAAGATCCGCTGCGAGAGCAGCCCGATCAGTCCGGTCACCGGCGCGTGCCCGTCCGGACCGGCCGAGCCGTGCACCGGGAGGTAGAGCGGGAGCACCGCGTCGGGGTCGTCGCCGCCGAAGGCCTCGGCGCAGATTCCGGTCATGGCGGAGAAGTCGGCGCGGGCCGCCTCCAGGTGCGTGACCACGATGGCCCGAGGCATCCCGACGGCCGCGCACTCCTCCCAGACCATCCGGGTGGAGCCGTCCACGCCGTCCGCGGCCGAGACGACGAAAAGGGCCGCGTCCGCCGCTCGCAGACCGGCCCTGAGTTCCCCGACGAAGTCGGCGTATCCGGGGGTGTCCAAGATATTGATCTTGAAGCCGCCCCATTCCACCGGCACGAGCGACAGCTGTACGGAGCGCTGCTGCCGGTGCTCGATGTCGTCGTAGTCGGAGACGGTGCCGCCGTCCTCGACCCGGCCCGCGCGGTTGACGGCGCCCGCCGCCAGCGCGAGCGCTTCCACCAGGGTGGTCTTGCCCGATCCGCTGTGGCCGACCAGCACCACGTTCCTCACGGATGCGGGGTGGTCGGCCGCCGGGGCCCTGCCGGCGGCCCCGGGGTGCGCGTTCGCCTTGTCGCCCATGTCCGTTCCTCCCGGTTTCGTGCGCGGTGAGGTGGTGAGGGGGGGGCGCGGACACGCGGACTCCACGTGCCTAGGCGGCATCTGCGACGCCCGCGGTAATTCGAGCTTTCCACTCCCGTCACGGTGCGTCCATACGTCGTACGGGTCCGCACGCGCGAGGTGGCCCGAAGCGCGCCCGGCGGGTGCCCGGCGGTGCGGCCGCGCAGTCGTGGCTACGATGGGTCGGCCGGTGGCCAGCAGGGGCCGCGCGGCCACACCGACCCCTCGGGAAGGCCATGCTGAACAAGTACGCGCGTGCATTCTTCACGCGTGTCCTCACGCCGTTCGCCGCATTTCTGCTCCGCCGCGGAGTCAGCCCGGACGCGGTGACCCTCATCGGCACGGCCGGAGTGATGGCGGGTGCGCTGGTCTTCTTCCCCCGTGGAGAGTTCTTCTGGGGCACCATCGTCATCACCCTCTTCGTCTTCTCCGACCTGATCGACGGCAACATGGCCCGCCAGGCCGGGATCTCCAGCCGCTGGGGCGCGTTCCTCGACTCCACGCTCGACCGGGTCGCCGACGGCGCGATCTTCGGCGGCTTCGCCCTCTGGTACGCCGGTCGGGGCGACAACAACGTGCTGTGCGCGGTGGCCATCTTCTGCCTGGCCAGCGGCCAGGTGGTGTCCTACACCAAGGCGCGCGGCGAGGCGATCGGCCTTCCCGTCGCCGTCAACGGCCTGGTCGAGCGCGCCGAGCGGCTCGTCATCTCACTGGTCGCCGCGGGCCTCGCCGGACTGCACAACTTCGGGGTGCCGGGCATCCAGGTGCTGCTCCCCGTCGCGCTGTGGATCGTCGCCGTCGGCAGCCTGGTCACGCTGATCCAGCGCGTGGTGACCGTCCGCCGGGAGTCCGCCGAGGCGGACGCCGCCGCCGCGCGGGCGGCCGGTGAGGCGGGCGCATGAAGGACAGGCTGACCGACGCGCTGTACGGCCTTGGCTGGTCCACCGTCAAGAAGCTCCCGGAACCCGTCGCGAACGGGCTCGGCCGGCGCATCGCGGACCAGGCGTGGAAGCGGCGCGGCAAGAGCGTGCTGCGCCTGGAGTCCAACCTGGCCCGGGTCGTCCCCGACGCGTCGCCCGAGCGGCTCGCGGCCCTCTCCCGGGCGGGCATGCGCTCCTACATGCGGTACTGGATGGAGTCCTTCCGGCTGCCGTCGTGGAGCAGGGACCGGATGGCGAACGGCTTCGTGCCCGAGGACGTCCACCACCTCGTCGACGGCCTCGCCTCCGGGCGGGGCGTCGTCATCGCGCTGCCCCACATGGGCAACTACGACCTCGCGGGCGCCTGGGTCACCACCAAGATGGACACCCCCTTCACCACGGTCGCCGAGCGGCTCAAGCCCGAGACGCTGTACGACCGCTTCGTCGCCTACCGCGAGAGCCTGGGCATGGAGGTGCTGCCGCACACCGGCGGCTCCGCCTTCGGCACGCTGGCCCGGCGACTGCGCGCGGGCGGCCTGGTCTGCCTGGTCGCCGACCGCGATCTGTCGGCGTCCGGCGTCGAGGTCAAGTTCTTCGGCGAGACGACCCGCATGCCCGCGGGGCCGGCCATGCTCGCCCAGCAGACCGGCGCGGTGCTGCTGCCCGTGACGCTCTGGTACGACGACTCGCCGATCATGAAGGGCCGGGTGCACCCGCCCATCGAGGTGCCCGAGACAGGTGACCGGGCCTCCAGGACGTCCTCGATGACACAGGCGATGGCAGACGCCTTCGCCACCGGAATCGCCGACCACCCCGAGGACTGGCACATGCTGCAACGCCTGTGGCTCGCGGATCTGGAGGAACGACGGCCGTGAAGATCGGCATCGTCTGCCCGTACTCGTGGGACGTCCCCGGGGGCGTCCAGTTCCACATCCGCGACCTGGCGGAGCACCTCATCCGCCTCGGCCACGAGGTGTCGGTGCTCGCCCCCGCCGACGACGAGACCCCGCTGCCGCCGTACGTCGTATCGGCCGGCCGGGCCGTCCCCGTCCCGTACAACGGCTCGGTCGCGCGGCTCAACTTCGGGTTCCTCTCGGCGGCCCGGGTGCGGCGCTGGCTGCACGACGGCACCTTCGACGTGATCCACATCCACGAGCCGGCCTCGCCCTCGCTCGGCCTGCTGTCCTGCTGGGCCGCGCAGGGGCCCATCGTGGCGACCTTCCACACCTCCAACCCGCGCTCCCGCGCGATGATCGCGGCGTACCCGATCCTCCAGCCCGCCCTGGAGAAGATCAGCGCGCGCATCGCGGTCAGCGAGTACGCGCGGCGCACCCTGGTGGAGCACCTCGGCGGCGACGCCGTGGTCATCCCCAACGGCGTGGACGTCGACTTCTTCGCCAAGGCCGAGCCGAAGAAGGAGTGGCAGGGGCAGACCCTGGGCTTCATCGGGCGCATCGACGAGCCCCGCAAGGGCCTGCCGGTCCTGATGAAGGCCCTGCCCAAGATCCTCGCCGAGCGCCCGGACACCCGGCTGCTCGTGGCCGGGCGCGGCGACGAGGAAGAGGCGGTCGCATCGCTGCCGGCCGAGATGCGCTCCCGGGTCGAGTTCCTCGGCATGGTCAGCGACGAGGACAAGGCGCGGCTGCTGCGCAGCGTGGACGTGTACGTCGCCCCCAACACCGGCGGCGAGAGCTTCGGGATCATCCTGGTCGAGGCGCTCTCGGCCGGGGCCGCGGTCCTCGCCAGCGATCTGGACGCCTTCGCGCAGGTCCTGGACCAGGGCGCGGCGGGCGACCTCTTCGCCAATGAGGACGCCGACGCGCTGGCCTCGGCCGCGGTACGGCTGCTCGCCGACCCGGCCCGCCGCGCGGGCCTCGGCGAGCGCGGCTCGGCGCACGTACGGCGCTTCGACTGGGCGACGGTCGGCGCGGACATCCTCGCGGTGTACGAGACGGTGACGCACGGCGCGGCGGCGGTCGCGGCGGACGAACGCACCGGATTCCGGGCGCGGTTCGGGCTCGCCCGGGACTGAGGCTCCAGGGCCCCGCCCGCCATCCGTGAACCGCCCCGGCCGCCGGAGCCGGGCCGGAGCGGGCCGGGGTCCCGGTAGCCTTGCCGCCCGTGACCGTAACCCTCATCTGGATCGTCGTCGCCCTGGTCGCGATCGGCCTCTATCTCAGCTGGACCGCAGGCCGGCTCGACCGGCTGCACGCCCGCATCGACGCGGCCCGCGCCGCCCTGGACGCCCAACTCCTGCGCCGCGCCTCGGTCACCCAGGAACTCGCCACCAGCGGGGTGCTCGACCCGGCCGCCTCCATCGTCCTGTACGAGGCCGCGCACGCCGCGCGCCAGGCGGAGGAGGAACACCGGGAGGTCGCCGAGAGCGAGCTGAGCCAGGCGCTGCGGGCGGTGTTCGGGGAGCCCACGCAGGTCGACTCCGTACGTGAGGCGCCCGGGGGCGTCGAGGCGGCCGAGGAACTGGCGCAAGCGGTGCGCAGGGTGCCGATGGCGCGCCGCTTCCACAACGACGCGGTGCGGGCGGCGCGGGCGCTGCGCCGGCACCGTACGGTGCGCTGGCTGCGCCTCGCCGGGCACGCGCCCTTCCCGCTCGCGTTCGAGATGGACGACGAGCCCCCGACGGCGCTGGCCGACCGCCCGGGCACGTGAGCCCTGCCGCACCGGCCGACGACCGGACCGCCCGGCGCCTGAGCCCTGCCGCACCGGCGGGCCGACCGGGCACGGCCGGGTGGCTCACGGGCCGGGCCGGCAGGTGAAAACGATCCACCGGGTACGCATTGGCCCTTGATGTGGCCTGCTCCGCCGGGGTTCTCTCGGGGCAGCAGAATCCCTTCTCCGCCCAGTGAGGTCGCTCCGTGTCCACCACGCCTTCCAGCACCCCCCAGTCCGACAGCCCCGCCATCGGCACCGCGCGCGTCAAGCGCGGCATGGCCGAGCAGCTCAAGGGCGGCGTGATCATGGACGTCGTCAACGCCGAGCAGGCGAAGATCGCCGAGGACGCGGGCGCCGTGGCCGTCATGGCCCTGGAGCGGGTCCCGGCCGACATCCGCAAGGACGGCGGCGTGGCCCGGATGTCCGACCCGAACATGATCGAGGAGATCATCGGCGCGGTCTCCATCCCGGTGATGGCCAAGTCCCGCATCGGCCACTTCGTCGAGGCCCAGGTCCTGCAGTCCCTCGGCGTCGACTACATCGACGAGTCCGAGGTCCTCACCCCGGCCGACGAGGTCAACCACAGCGACAAGTTCGCCTTCACCACGCCGTTCGTCTGCGGCGCCACCAACCTGGGCGAGGCCCTGCGCCGCATCGCCGAGGGCGCGGCCATGATCCGTTCCAAGGGCGAGGCCGGCACCGGCAACGTCGTCGAGGCCGTCCGCCACCTGCGCCAGATCAAGAACGAGATCGCCAAGCTGCGCGGCTTCGACAACAACGAGCTGTACGCCGCCGCCAAGGAGCTGCGCGCCCCGTACGAGCTGGTCAAGGAAGTCTCCGAGCTCGGAAAGCTCCCCGTCGTGCTGTTCTCCGCCGGTGGTGTGGCCACCCCCGCCGATGCCGCGCTGATGCGCCAGCTCGGCGCCGAGGGCGTCTTCGTGGGCTCCGGCATCTTCAAGTCGGGCGACCCGGCCAAGCGCGCCGCCGCGATCGTGAAGGCCACCACCTTCTTCGACGACCCGAAGATCATCGCGGCCGCCTCCCGCAACCTGGGCGAGGCCATGGTCGGCATCAACTGCGACACCCTGCCCGAGACCGAGCGCTACGCCAACCGTGGCTGGTAATCACTCATGAACACCCCTGTGATCGGTGTCCTGGCCCTCCAGGGCGACGTACGGGAGCACCTGATCGCCCTGGCCGCGGCGGACGCCGTGGCCAGGCCGGTCCGGCGCCCCGAGGAGCTCGCCGAGGTGGACGGCCTGGTCATCCCCGGCGGCGAGTCCACCACCATCTCCAAGCTCGCCGCGCTGTTCGGCATGCTGGAGCCGCTGCGCGAGCGGGTGCGGGCGGGCCTGCCCGTGTACGGCACCTGCGCCGGGCTGATCATGCTCGCCGACAAGATCCTGGACCCGCGCTCTGGCCAGGAGACCATCGGCGGCATCGAGATGATCGTGCGCCGCAACGCCTTCGGACGGCAGAACGAGTCGTTCGAGGCGACCGTCGAGGTCGCCGGCGTCGGCCCCGTGGAAGGCGTGTTCATCCGCGCGCCCTGGGTCGAGTCCGTCGGCGCCGAGACCGAGGTGCTCGCGGAGCACGGCGGCCACATCGTCGCCGTACGCCAGAACAACGCCCTGGCCACCTCGTTCCACCCCGAGCTGACCGGCGACCACCGGATGCACGCCCTGTTCGTGGACATGGTGCGCGCCGCCTCCTGAAAGAGGGGCGCGAAAGCGCCTGCTGACGGGCGGGGGCCGGGCGACGGGCGGGCCGGGTCCCGGTAGGATCTCTGCCGAACGACGCAGAATGGGTTACGCGAAGGAGACAGGCAGATGTCCGGCCACTCTAAATGGGCTACGACGAAGCACAAGAAGGCCGTGATCGATGCCAAGCGCGGCAAGCTCTTCGCGAAGCTGATCAAGAACATCGAGGTCGCGGCGCGCACCGGTGGCGCCGACATCGACGGCAACCCGACGCTCTTCGACGCCGTGCAGAAGGCCAAGAAGCAGTCGGTGCCCAACAAGAACATCGACTCCGCGCTCAAGCGCGGTGCCGGTCTCGAGGCGGGCGGTGCCGACTACGAGACGATCATGTACGAGGGTTACGGCCCCAACGGTGTCGCGGTGCTCATCGAGTGCCTCACCGACAACCGCAACCGTGCCGCATCCGACGTACGTGTCGCGATGACCCGCAACGGCGGCAACATGGCCGACCCGGGTTCCGTCTCGTACCTCTTCAACCGCAAGGGCGTCATCGTCCTGCCCAAGGCCGAGCTCTCCGAGGACGACGTCCTGGGCGCGGTCCTGGAAGCGGGTGCGGAGGAAGTCAACGACCTCGGTGACTCCTTCGAGATCATCTCCGAGGCGACCGACCTGGTCGCGGTCCGCACCGCGCTCCAGGAGGCCGGCATCGACTACGACTCGGCCGACTCCAACTTCGTCCCGACCATGCAGGTCGAACTGGACGAAGAGGGCGCGCGGAAGATCTTCAAGCTGATCGACGCGCTGGAGGACAGCGACGACGTCCAGAACGTCTTCGCCAACTTCGACGTCTCCGACGAGGTCATGGAGAAGGTCGACGCGTAGCGCTGCCGCGGGCTGAGCGTTTTCGGCGGGCCGATGGGACACGTCCCATCGGCCCGCCGCCGTTGTCAGTGGCAGCGGATAGCCTGGCAGCGGATCAAAGATCACCGACAGGCACAGAGATCGCCGACAGGCAGATCACCGACGGGCGAGGGGAGGGGCCGTGCGCGTACTCGGGGTTGACCCCGGACTGACGCGGTGTGGTGTGGGCGTCGTCGAGGGAGTCGCCGGACGGCCGCTCACCATGATCGGTGTCGGCGTCGTACGCACGCCCGCCGACGCCGAGTTGGGCCATCGCCTCGTCGCCATCGAGCGCGGCATCGAGGAGTGGCTCGATGCGCACCGGCCCGAATTCGTCGCCGTGGAGCGGGTGTTCAGCCAGCACAACGTGCGCACGGTGATGGGCACCGCCCAGGCCAGTGCGGTCGCCATGCTGTGCGCCTCGCGCCGCGGCATCCCCGTCGCCCTGCACACCCCCAGCGAGGTCAAGGCCGCCGTCACCGGCAGCGGCCGGGCCGACAAGGCGCAGGTCGGTGCGATGGTGACGCGGCTGCTGCGGCTCGACGCCCCGCCCAAGCCGGCCGACGCGGCGGACGCCCTCGCCCTCGCCATCTGTCACATCTGGCGCGCCCCCGCGCTCAACCGGCTGCAACAGGCCCACGCCCAGCACTCCGTACGGAAGGTCACCCGATGATCGCGTTCGTCAGCGGCCCGGTCGCCGCCCTCGCCCCCGACACCGCGGTGGTCGAGGTCGGCGGCATCGGCATGGCCCTCCAGTGCACACCCAACACCCTGGCCGAACTGCGCATCGGCCAGCACACCAAACTCGCCACGTCATTGGTCGTGCGGGAGGACTCGCTGACCCTGTACGGCTTCGCCGACGACGACGAGAAGCAGGTCTTCGAGCTGCTCCAGACGGCCAACGGCGTCGGTCCCCGGCTCGCCCAGGCGGTGCTCTCCGTGCACACCCCGGACGCCTTGCGCCGCGCCTTCGCCACCGGCGACGAGAAGGCGCTCACCGCCGTGCCCGGCATCGGCAAGAAGGGCGCCCAGAAGCTGCTCATCGAGCTGAAGGACCGGCTCGGCGCGCCCGTCGGCAACGCCCCGGCGGTCGGCGCCCCGGTCACCTCGGGCTGGCGCGACCAACTGCACGCGGCCCTCATCGGGCTCGGCTACGCGACCCGTGAGGCCGACGAGGCGGTCACGGCCGTCACCGCGCAGGCCGAGGCCGCCGAGCAGCCGAACATCGGCGCGCTCCTCAAGGCCGCCCTCCAGACCCTCAACCGCGCCCGCTGAACCAGCCCGCAGGCCCCCCACCGCGACCACGATCCGAGGCACACGTCATGAACTGGGAAGACGGCTCCGACACGGCGGATCTGTCCGCGACGGCGGGCGACCGGCTCGTGGGGGCCGACGCCGACGGCGAGGACACCGCGGTCGAGGCCGCGCTGCGGCCCAAGGACCTGGAGGAGTTCGTCGGCCAGGAGAAGGTCCGCGAGCAGCTCGACCTGGTGCTGCGCGCGGCCCGCGCCCGCGGCGCCACCGCCGACCACGTCCTCCTGTCGGGCGCCCCCGGCCTCGGCAAGACCACCCTTTCGATGATCATCGCGGCCGAGATGGGCGCCCCCATCCGCATCACCAGCGGCCCCGCGATCCAGCACGCCGGTGACCTCGCGGCGATCCTGTCCTCCCTCCAGGAGGGCGAGGTCCTCTTCCTCGACGAGATCCACCGGATGTCGCGGCCCGCCGAGGAGATGCTCTACATGGCGATGGAGGACTTCCGGGTCGACGTCATCGTCGGCAAGGGCCCCGGAGCCACCGCCATCCCGCTGGAGCTGCCGCCCTTCACCCTGGTCGGCGCCACCACCCGGGCCGGCCTGCTGCCGCCCCCGCTGCGCGACCGGTTCGGGTTCACCGGGCACATGGAGTTCTACGAGCCGTCCGAGCTGGAGCGGGTCATCCACCGCTCCGCCCGGCTGCTCGACGTGGAGATCGACACCGCGGGCGCCGCGGAGATCGCGGGCCGCTCCCGCGGCACCCCGCGCATCGCCAACCGGCTGCTCCGCCGGGTGCGCGACTACGCCCAGGTCAAGGCGGACGGCATCATCACCCCTGAGATCGCCTCGATGGCACTCGCGGTGTACGAGGTCGACGCCCGCGGTCTGGACCGGCTCGACCGGGCGGTCCTGCAAGCCCTGCTCAAGCTCTTCGGCGGCGGCCCGGTGGGCCTGTCCACCCTCGCCGTGGCGGTGGGGGAGGAGCGCGAGACGGTGGAGGAAGTGGCCGAGCCCTTCCTGGTCCGGGAGGGTCTGCTCGCCCGCACCCCGCGCGGCCGGGTGGCCACGCCCGCCGCCTGGGCCCACCTCGGTCTCGTCCCGCCGCAGCAGGGCGGCGGCGCGGCAGGAAGCGGACAACAGGGGCTCTTCGGGGCGTGACGGCGCGGAGGGTCGCACGTCGAGGAACCCCGGTGGGATGCTGGGCGTTGTTCCATCTGTGCGGACTCGCTTAGACTCCGCCGATGCCGCCCTTCCAGGCCGGCGTACCCACCCCCAGATCAGGCCGCGCCCCACAGGTGCGGTCATGCGAAGGAAGTTCCGTCCCGTGAGCCCTATTACTCTCCTCCCCTTCATTGTGCTTATCGGGGCCATGTTCCTGATGACCCGGTCCGCCAAGAAGAAGCAGCAGGCGGCCGCAGCCATGCGCAATGAGATGCAGCCCGGCACCGGTGTCCGCACCATCGGGGGCATGTACGCCACCGTCAAGGAGATCGGCGACGAGACGGTCCTTCTGGAGGTGGCGCCCGGCGTCCACGCCGTCTACGCCAAGAACGCCATCGGCGCGGTCCTGGACGACGCGGAGTACAACCGCATCGTGCACGGCGACACCGAGGAGGAGCTCCCGGTCGTTCCGGACGACGCCTCCTCGCTGACGGCGAGCACCGAGGCCGCCGAGGCCGATGCCGAGGTCGCCAAGGACGCCAAGATCGACCTGGGCAAGAAGGACGAGGCGGAGGACGCCGCCGCGCCCAAGGACGGCAAGGACGGCAAGGCCGACGGCGGGGCCGACACGAAGTAGTCACGCACCGGGACCGCGGCGCCCGACCGGCGCGGGCGGTCCCCGGAGCGCGCCCACTTCCACGGGGGACGTCCCCACAACACTTCGTGGCCGTCCACGCGCACACCCGGCGCAGGGCGGTTGGACAGGGAGAAACGACAAGGTGGCAGCACCGAACAAGGGCCGAAGGCCGGCGGCGGGGGGTCAGAGCAAGCCGGGCCGCGCCCTGGCCTTGATTCTCATCGCCATGGTCGCGCTCGTCGGCGGGATGTTCATTTCCCACACCACCACCCCGAGGCTCGGCATCGACCTCGCGGGCGGTACGAGCATCACGCTCAAGGCCAAGCCCGAGCCCGGCCAGGAGTCGGCGATCAACAAGGCCAACATGGACACGGCGGTCTCCATCATGGAGCGTCGTGTCAACGGCCTTGGTGTGAGCGAGGCCGAGGTTCAGACCCAGGGCAATGACAACATCATTGTCAACATCCCCAAGGGTACGAACTCCGAGCAGGCCCGCCAGCAGGTCGGCCAGACCGCCAAGCTGTACTTCCGCCCGGTGCTGACCGCCCAGGCGACCGCCGCGCCCACCCCGAGCGCTTCCCCGAGCGCCTCCGGCAAGGGGACGCCGACTCCCTCGGGCACCCCCAGTGTCACCGGCAAGGCGACCCCGAGCGCCTCCGGCAAGGCCACGCCCAGCGCGGGCAAGCCGAGCGGCACCCCCCAGGGCCGTGCGCTCACCGACGCCCTGAAGGCGTCCGGTACGCCCACGCCCGGCGCGAGCAAGCCCAGCAGCCCCGCGCCGAACCCGTCGGGCTCCGCCGCCGACTCGGCGGCCGCGGCCAAGCTCCAGGCCCAGTTCGCCGCGCTCGACTGCTCCACCAAGGAAGCCCGCTCCAAGGCCGGCGAGGGCGCCAAGTCCACCGACCCGACCGTCGCGTGCGACCAGAACGGCGCCGAGAAGTACATCCTCGGCCCGGCCGAGGTCGACGGCACCGACGTCGCCAAGGCGCAGGCCGTGATCAACCAGCAGAACGGTCAGTGGATCGTTCAGATGGACTTCACCAGCGGCGGCTCCAAGAAGTTCGCCGCGATCACCGGCAAGCTGTCCCAGCAGCAGTACCCGAACAACCGCTTCGCGATCGCGCTGGACAACACGGTCGTCTCGGCCCCGACGGTGAGCTCCACGCTCAGCGGCTCCGCCGAGATCTCCGGCAGCTTCAACCAGTCGAGCGCCCAGGACCTGGCCAACGTCCTCTCCTACGGTGCGCTGCCGCTCACCTTCCAGGAGCAGAGCGTCACCACGGTGACCGCAGCGCTCGGCGCCGACCAGCTGCACGCCGGTCTGATCGCCGGTGCCATCGGCCTCGCGCTGGTCATCATCTACCTGGTGGCCTACTACCGCGGCCTCGCGATGATCGCCATCCTCAGCCTCGTCGCCTCGGCGATCCTGACCTACGCGATCATGACGCTGCTCGGCCCGGGCATCGGCTTCGCGCTGAACCTGCCCGCGGTCTGTGGTGCGATCGTGGCCATCGGCATCACCGCGGACTCGTTCATCGTGTACTTCGAACGCATCCGTGACGAGATCCGCGAGGGCCGCACCCTGCGTCCCGCCGTCGAGCGGGCCTGGCCCCGCGCCCGGCGCACCATCCTGGTCTCCGACTTCGTGTCGTTCCTCGCCGCCGCGGTGCTCTTCATCGTGACGGTCGGCAAGGTCCAGGGCTTCGCGTTCACGCTGGGTCTGACCACGCTGCTCGACGTGGTCGTCGTCTTCCTCTTCACGAAGCCGGTGATGACGCTCCTGGCCCGCCGCAAGTTCTTCGCGAGCGGCCATCCGTGGTCCGGCCTCGACCCCAAGCGGCTCGGCGCCAAGCCTCCGCTGCGTCGCACCCGCCGCACCACCTCCGCTCCCGTCGACACCCCGAAGGAGGCGTGAGATGTCGAAGCTCGGCACTCTCGGCGCCAGGCTGTACCGCGGTGAGGTCGGTTACGACTTCGTCGGCAAGCGGAAGATCTGGTACGGCATCTCGATCCTGATCACCATCACGGCCATCGTCGGCCTGGCGGTACGGGGTCTGACGATGGGCATCGAGTTCCAGGGCGGCGCGGTCTTCACGACCCCGAAGACCTCCGCGACCTCGGCCCAGGCGGAGGACGCGGCCCAGTCCGCGTCCGGCCACGACGCGATCGCCCAGAAGCTCGGCGACGGCACGATCCGCATCACCATCGGCGGGGTCGACACGGCCAAGTCGGACCAGATCAAGACGGAGCTCGCCAAGGACCTCAAGGTTCAGGCGAACGACATCAACGCCGATCTGGTGGGCCCCAGTTGGGGCGAGACGATCGCGAAGAAGGCCTGGACGGGCCTGATCATCTTCATGATCCTCGTGGTGATCTATCTGGCCATCGCCTTCGAATGGCGCATGGCGGTCGCGGCCCTGGTCGCCCTGATCCACGACCTCACGATCACGGTCGGCATCTACGCCCTGGTCGGCTTCGAGGTCACCCCGGGCACCGTGATCGGTCTGCTCACGATCCTCGGTTACTCCCTCTACGACACCGTCGTCGTCTTCGACGGACTCAAGGAGGGCCAGAAGGGGATCACCAAGCAGACCCGGTTCACCTACAGCGAGATGGCGAACAAGAGCCTCAACGGCACCCTGGTCCGCTCCATCAACACCACGGTCGTGGCGCTGCTCCCGGTGGCGGGCCTGCTGTTCATCGGTGGCGGTGTCCTCGGCGCCGGCATGCTGAACGACATCTCGCTCTCGCTGTTCGTCGGCCTCGCGGCCGGCGCGTACTCCTCGATCTTCATCGCCACTCCGCTGGTCGCCGACCTGAAGGAGACCATGCCGGAGATGAAGGCCCTCAAGAAGCGGGTGCTCGCCAAGCGCGCGGCGGCCGCCGCCAAGGGGGAGACCGAGGAGCAGCAGGACGCGGCGCCGCTCGACGAGGACGACGAGTCCGAGACCGCGGGCGCGGTCGTCGGCCAGCGCCGCCAGCCCAGCCGCAACAACCGGGGGAAGCGTCGATGACCAGCGTCTCCACCGAGACCGTGGACCTGCTGCTCAGCCGCATCCGTGACGTGCCGGACTATCCGAAGCCGGGCGTGATGTTCAAGGACATCACCCCGCTGCTCGCGGACCCGGAGGCGTTCACGGCCCTCACCGACGCGCTCGCCGCGCTGTGTGTCGAGCACGGCGCGACCAAGATCGTCGGCCTGGAGGCGCGCGGCTTCATCCTGGCGGCCCCCGTATCGGTCCGGGCCGGGATCGGCTTCATCCCCGTACGCAAGGCGGGCAAGCTCCCCGGAGCCACGCTCAAGCAGGCGTACGAGCTGGAGTACGGCACCGCGGAGATCGAGGTGCACGCCGAGGACCTCAGTGCGGGCGACCGCGTCATGGTCATCGACGACGTGCTCGCCACCGGCGGCACCGCCGAAGCCTCCCTGGAGCTGATCCGCCGGGCCGGGGCCGAGGTGGCCGGAGTCGCGGTCCTGATGGAGCTCAGCTTCCTCGGCGGCCGCGAGCGTCTGGAGAGCGCCCTGCACGGCGCCCCGCTCGACGCCCTGATCACCGTCTGAGAGGCGTTCGATCACCGGCTGAGCGGCGCCTGGCGCACCGCCGAGGCGGGCCCGGAGGAATCCGGCGCCCGCCTCCGGCGTTTCCTCGGGCAGAGCCCTCGTACCGGCCCGGGGCGAGCGGATGCCGTTGGCTCGATACCATGGGTACTTCCGGGCCTGACCGGGGGACCCGGACCCTCCCCCAGACCCCGTCCGGGGGGACCCCCAGAGGAGCGCTTTTGCCAGACGAGGCCCAGCCACTCTCCGCCGCGCAGCCGGACAGGCAGCAGCCGGACAAGCAGCCCGCAGAGGCCGCGGCGGCCCCGGCCACGCCCCCCGAGCCCGAGGCGAAGCCGACGCCGGCGATGCCCGAGAAGGCCGAGGCGAAGGCCCCGGTGCCGGTCGCCAAGCCCGTGGTGCCGGCCGGCTCGGTGTCCCGCTCCGGCGGCTCCTCCAACCGGGTACGCGCCCGCCTCGCCCGTCTGGGCGTGCAGCGCTCCTCCGCCTACAACCCGGTGCTCGAACCGCTGCTGCGGATAGTGCGCAGCAACGACCCCAAGATCGAGTCCGCCACCCTGCGCCAGGTCGAGAAGGCCTACCAGGTCGCCGAGCGGTGGCACCGCGGCCAGAAGCGCAAGAGCGGTGACCCGTACATCACGCACCCGCTCGCGGTGACGACGATCCTCGCCGAGCTGGGCATGGATCCGGCCACCTTGATGGCGGGTCTGCTGCACGACACCGTCGAGGACACCGAGTACGGCCTGGACACCCTGCGGCGCGACTTCGGCGACCAGGTCGCCCTGCTCGTCGACGGCGTCACCAAGCTCGACCGGGTGCAGTTCGGGGACGCCGCGCAGGCCGAGACCGTCCGCAAGATGGTCGTGGCCATGGCGAAGGACCCCCGCGTCCTGGTCATCAAGCTCGCCGACCGCCTGCACAACATGCGCACCATGCGGTACCTCAAGCGCGAGAAGCAGGAGAAGAAGGCGCGCGAGACGCTGGAGATCTACGCGCCGCTCGCCCACCGCCTGGGCATGAACACCATCAAGTGGGAGCTGGAGGACCTCGCCTTCGCGATCCTCTACCCCAAGATGTACGACGAGATCGTGCGGCTCGTCGCCGAGCGCGCCCCCAAGCGCGACGAGTACCTCGCCATAGTGACCGACGAGGTGCAGTCCGACCTGCGTGCGGCGCGCATCAAGGCGACCGTCACCGGCCGCCCCAAGCACTACTACAGCGTCTACCAGAAGATGATCGTCCGCGGCCGGGACTTCGCGGAGATCTACGACCTGGTGGGCATCCGGGTCCTGGTCGACACGGTCCGCGACTGCTACGCGGCCCTCGGCACGGTCCACGCGCGATGGAATCCGGTCCCCGGCCGGTTCAAGGACTACATCGCGATGCCCAAGTTCAACATGTACCAGTCCCTGCACACGACGGTGATCGGCCCCAACGGCAAGCCGGTCGAGCTCCAGATCCGCACCTTCGACATGCACCGCCGTGCCGAGTACGGCATCGCCGCGCACTGGAAGTACAAGCAGGATCCGTCCGCCGGCGCCTCCAAGGTGCGCACCGACGCACCGAAGAAGACCGGCAAGGACGACCACCTCAACGACATGGCGTGGCTGCGCCAGCTGCTCGACTGGCAGAAGGAGACCGAGGACCCCAGCGAGTTCCTGGAGTCGCTGCGCTTCGACCTGTCGCGCAACGAGGTCTTCGTCTTCACGCCGAAGGGCGACGTCATCGCGCTCCCGGCGGGCTCGACGCCCGTCGACTTCTCGTACGCCGTCCACACCGAGGTCGGGCACCGCACCATAGGCGCGCGGGTCAACGGGCGCCTGGTACCGCTCGAATCGACCCTGGACAACGGCGACTTGGTGGAGGTCTTCACCTCCAAGGCGGCCGGTGCCGGACCCTCGCGGGACTGGCTCGGCTTCGTCAAGTCCCCCCGGGCCCGCAACAAGATCCGCGCCTGGTTCTCCAAGGAGCGCCGCGACGAGGCCATCGAGCAGGGCAAGGACGCCATCGCGCGTGCCATGCGCAAGCAGAACCTGCCGATCCAGCGCATCCTGACCGGCGACTCGCTCGTCACCCTGGCCCACGAGATGCGCTACCCCGACATCTCCTCGCTGTACGCGGCGATCGGCGAGGGCCATGTCGCGGCCCAGGGCGTCGTGCAGAAGCTGGTGCAGGCGCTCGGCGGCGAGGAGGCCGCCAACGAGGACATCGCCGAGTCCGCACCGCCCTCGCGCGGCCGCAGCAAGCGCCGCAAGAACGCCGACCCGGGCGTGGTCGTCAAGGGCGTCGACGACGTGTGGGTCAAGCTCGCGCGCTGCTGTACACCGGTGCCCGGCGACCCCATCATCGGCTTCGTGACCCGCGGCAGCGGTGTCTCGGTGCACCGGGCGGACTGCGTGAACGTGGACTCGCTGTCCCAGCAGCCCGAGCGGATCCTCGAAGTGGAGTGGGCGCCGACCCAGTCCTCGGTCTTCCTGGTCGCCATCCAGGTGGAGGCCCTGGACCGCTCCCGGCTCCTGTCGGACGTCACGCGCGTCCTGTCCGACCAGCACGTCAACATCCTGTCCGCGGCCGTCCAGACCTCCCGCGACCGGGTCGCCACCTCGCGCTTCACCTTCGAGATGGGCGACCCCAAGCACCTGGGCCACGTGCTCAAGGCGGTCAGGGGAGTCGAGGGCGTCTACGACGTCTACCGGGTGACCTCGGCCCGCCGGCCCTAGCGGCCGGGCGGCCAAGTCTCTTTGTCAGGGGGGAAGTTGAGCCAAGAAGGCTTAATCGCCGAGCGGTACCAGGTCCTGGGAGTCCTGGGCCGCGGCGGCATGGGGGTCGTGTACGAGGCCAGGGACACGGTGCTCGAACGCCGGGTGGCGGTGAAACTCCTGACCTCGGTGGAGGGCCTCGCCGAGGGCGGCGACGCCGCGCTGCGCTTCCAGCGCGAGCTGAACGCGCTGGCCCGCATCGAGCACCCCGGCGTCGTCACCCTGTTCGACACCGGCCTGCACCGCGGCACCCCGTATCTGGTGATGCAGGTGCTCGACGGCATGACACTGGCCGAACTGGTCGCGCGCACCGGCCCGTTGGCGCCCGCCGTGGTCGCCTGGACCGGGCTCGGCATGGCCGGGGCACTGGACGCGGCCCACGGGGCGGGCGTGCTGCACCGCGACATCAAGCCCTCGAACGTGGGTGTCACCACGGAGGGCCGGATCGTCATCCAGGACTTCGGTCTCGCCCGGCTCGCCGGTGAGGCCGCGATCACCCGCACCGGCGCACTGGTGGGCACGCCCCAGTTCATCGCGCCCGAGACGATCCGCGGCGCCCTGCCGGGACCGGCCGCCGATCTGTACGGGCTCGGCGGCTGCCTGTATCTGGCGGTGACCGGCGAGCTTCCGCTCGGCGCCACCCAGGACGTCGGTGCCATCGTCGAGCGGGCCCTCGGGGACGGCATCCCCCGCCTCGGCGAGCGGCCGCCGTACCCCGCCGAACTGACCGCGCTCATCGACCTGTTGTGCCGCCAGGACCCCACGGAGCGGCCCGCCTCCGCCCGGGCCGTCGGGGAATCCCTCGCCGCTCTGGCGGGCGAGGGCCGGACCCTGCTCGCCGATCTGATGACGGGCACCGTACGGCAGGACGTGGTGGACGGGGTCTACGCCCTCGCGGCCGCGGCGGGAGCGCCGGAGTACGAATGGGACAGGGCCGATGAAACCGGCACGATTGCCAATGGGACGCCCACCGTGTGGGGGGCCCGGGGGGACTGGCCCGGTCCGGCCGCGCTCAGCGACGCCACCCGCCGGATCGTGCTCAGCAGCATGACCGCGCAGAACGCGGCGTCCCGCCAGCGCGAGGCCGTCACGCTCGTGCTGCGGGGGGAATTGCAGGCAGCGGCACAGATGCTGTCCGCGATCGTTCCGGTGTGCGTCTCCTCGCTCGGCGAGGACCATCCGACCACGCTGGCCGGGAAGTACTGGCAGGCCGTGTGCCTGGCCCGGCTCGGCGCCCGGGGGCCGGCCGTGGAACTGCTCGCGCAGGTGAACAGACATGTCGACCGGAAGAGGGGCGGACGCGGTGACTGAGGTCCTGGTACACGTCGAGCGGGCGGAGCGACACGACGACGGAGCGGACACCTTGCGCTCCCTGCTGCGCTGGGTCCAGGAGGACGAGACCCTGACGGGGGACGTACGCGCCCGGATCACCGCGGGGGAGACCGTCGCCGAGACCATGGGCAGCGGGTTCGAGTTGCTCCAATTCGCCGTGGGCAACGGCATCTCGGTCGCCGCCCTCGTCCTCTCGGTGGTCCAGTGGCGCACCTCGCTGCGTCGGTCGCCCGACGTCACACTGCGGCGCGGGACGACGGAAGTACGGATCGACGGGGAGCTCGCCCGGGACCCCGAGGGCCTGCGCCGCGTCGTCGAGGCCCTGGACCACAGCGAGGCCCCCGGTGACGGCGGCGCTGCCTGACCCCGGCCGGTCCAGAGCGGTCCTCATCGGAACCGCCTCCTACCGGCATCTGCCCCAACTGCCCGCCGTCGAGGCCAATGTGGTGGACCTGGCGGCCGCGCTGTGCGACGCGAGCGTCTGGGGACTGCCCGTGCAGCACTGCACGGTCGTCACCGACCCGCAGAGCGCCACGGCCATGCTCGATCCGGTGCTCGGCGCGGGCGACGAGGCCACCGACACCCTGGTCGTCTACTACGCGGGCCACGGCATGCGCGACGCCGAGTCGGCCGACCTGTACCTGGGCCTCGGCGACTCGCGGGAGAACGTCGGCTACACCGCGGTCGCCTACCAGCACCTGCGGGCCGCGCTGCGCGGCTCCCGGGCCCGCCGCAAGATCGTCGTCCTCGACTGCTGCTTCAGCGGCCGGGCCGCCCGGACGCTCGCGGGCGACGTGGACGCGCTCGCCGCACAGGCGGCCGTCGACGGCGCGTACGTCCTGACCGCCTCGCCAGGGGACCGGCTCGCGCTCGCCCCCGACGGCGAGCGGCACACGGCCTTCACCGGGGAACTGCTCGCCGTGCTGCGCGACGGCGTGCGGGACGGGCCGGAGCTCATCGACCTGGACACGCTGTACCGCGTCCTGGAGGAGCGGCTGCGCGGCAAGAACCGTCCGCTGCCCCAGAGGTCCCAGGAGAACGGGGTGGGGCGGCTGCCGCTCGCCCGCAACAAGGCCCGCGCCGGGCGCGGGACCCCCGCGGGCCCGGTCCTGGAGGCGGAGCTGCGGGCGGCCCTGGTTGCGACCGGGCTCAACATCGCCCGCCTGCTGCGGGCCCGGGGCCAGACCAGGGACGCCCTTCCGGTGCTGCGCCTGGCCCTTCAGGAGCAGACCCCGGAAGGGTCGGGCAGCCTGCTCGCCGTCCAACTGGAACTCTCCGAGATGCTCGCGGAGACCGGCCAGATCCGGGAGGCGCTCGAAGTCCTGGAGACGGCCTTCCAGCAGGTGCACAAGGTGCACGGGCCCGACGCGGTCCTGGTCTGCCGGCGCCTGGCCGACCTGCTCCAGGAGTCCGGCAACCACATTCAGGCCTGCGAGGTGCTCAAGCACGCCCTCGACATCGCGCAGGGCGACGCGCCCCCCGCACGCTGAGGCCCGGGCGGCACCACCGCACCGGCAGCCGCGGGGCCACCGGCCGCCCAGAGCCGAAGGGCCCGGCCGTCACGACGACGGCCGGGCCCTTCGGCTCGGAAACGGGCGGGATGATCAGCCGCCGAACTCCTCAAGGCCCTTCAGCGCCTGGTCGAGCAGGGCCTGGCGGCCCTCCAGCTCGCGGGCCAGCTTGTCCGCCTTCGCGTCGTTGCCGGCCGCGCGGGCGGCGTCGATCTGCTTGTGCAGCTTGTCGACGGCGTCCTGGAGCTGGCCGGTGAGACCCGCGGCACGCGCCCGTGCCTCCGGGTTCGTGCGACGCCACTCGGCCTCCTCGGCCTCCTGGATCGCCCGCTCCACGGCGTGCATCCGGCCCTCGACCTTGGGACGCGCGTCCCGCGGTACGTGGCCGACGGCCTCCCAGCGCTCGTTGACCGAGCGGAACGCGGCGCGGGCCGCCTTCAGGTCCGTCACCGGGAGGATCTTCTCGGCCTCGACGGCCAGCTCCTCCTTGAGCTTCAGGTTCTCGGTCTGCTCGGCGTCGCGCTCCGCGAACACCCCGCTGCGCGCCGCGAAGAAGACGTCCTGGGCGCCGCGGAAGCGGTTCCAGAGCTCGTCCTCGGCCTCGCGCTGGGCGCGGCCCGCGGCCTTCCAGTCGGCCATCAGGTCGCGGTAGCGCGCGGCCGTCGTGCCCCAGTCCGTGGAGCCCGAGAGCGCCTCGGCCTCGACGACCAGCTTCTCCTTGACCTTGCGGGCGTCCTCGCGCTGCGCGTCGAGCGACGCGAAGTGCGCCTTGCGACGCTTGGAGAACGCCGAGCGGGCGTGCGAGAAGCGGTGCCACAGCTCGTCGTCGGACTTGCGGTCCAGGCGCGGCAGACCCTTCCAGGTGTCCACCAGGGCCCGCAGCCGCTCGCCCGCCGAGCGCCACTGCTCGCTCTGCGCCAGCTCCTCGGCCTCGGCGACCAGCGCCTCCTTGGCGTGCTTGGCCTCGTCGGTCTGCTTGGCCTTCTGGACCTTGCGCTCCTCGCGCCGCGACTCGACGGTCTTGACGAGCTTGTCGAGGCGCCCCCGCAGCGCGTCGAGGTCACCGACCGCGTGATGCTCGTCCACCTGCGAACGCAGGTGGTCGATCGCGGTCTGTGCGTCCTTGGCCGACAGGTCGGTGGTCTTCACCCGCCGTTCGAGGAGGCCGATCTCGACAACCAGGCCCTCGTACTTGCGCTCGAAGTAGGCCAGGGCCTCCGCGGGAGAGCCCGCCTGCCACGATCCGACGACCACTTCGCCCTCGGCTGTACGCACATACACGGTGCCCGTCTCGTCGACACGGCCCCACGGGTCGCTGCTCACAGCGCCTCCTCCACATGATGCCTCGCGGGGGGTTCGTCCCCCGGGGCATCGTCCACAGTTTCCCGGCGGGCCTCGCCCGCCCTCCACAGCGCGGTACGAGCCCGCGCCGCACAACGCCAATCTAGGCGACCGGCCGCCCGGCTGTCCGCACTCAGCGCGGCCGAATTCAGCGGCTCACGCTCGGTGCCGGGCGGCCGGCGGCGTCACTCCTTGGTGACGGCGGCCTTCTCGATGGTGACGGCCTTCTTGGGGGCACCGTCGCCCGCACCGCCCTCGACGCCCTCCTTGGCGACGTCCTGGACGGCCTTCAGACCGGCCGCGTCCATCGTGCCGAACGGCGTGTAGGTGGGCGGCAGCTTGCTGTCCTTGTAGACCAGGAAGAACTGGCTGCCGCCGGTGTGCGCCTGGCCGGTATTGGCCATCGCGACCGTGCCCGCCGGGTAGGTCACCGTGCCGTCCGCGCCGGCCTTGCCCAGGCCGCTCAGGTTCTCGTCCGGGATCGTGTAGCCGGGGCCGCCCGAACCGGTGCCCTGCGGGTCGCCGCACTGGAGCACGTAGATGCCCTGGGTGGTCAGGCGGTGACACTTGGTGTTGTTGAAGTACCCCTTGTCGGCGAGGTACTTGAACGAGTTCACCGTGTGCGGGGTCTTCGCCGCGTCCATCGCGATCCTGACGTCGCCGGTGTTCGTCTTCAGGGCCATGTCGTACTTGGCCTTGGCGTCCACGGCCATCTTCGGCTCGGGCGTCGAACTGGCGGACGGGGACGGGCTGTTGGAGGGAGCCGCGGCGTCCGACTTCTTGCCGTCGCTGGAGAACGCTCCCGTCGCGAAGGCGGCGCCGCCCGCCGCCACGACCACCGCGAGGGCGGCCGCGATGACCGTGTTGCGCCGCCTGGCCTTGCGCCGGGCCGTCTCCCGGCGCTGCTGCTGCCGCTCGAACTTCTCGCGCGCGAGCTGGCGCCGACGCTGTTCGCTGCTGACCACCGGTCGTCTCCTTGTGCGGTCTCGTGGGGTGCGGGTACGTGCGTACGAGCTGACTGTGCCCCGTACCGTATATGGGTTCGCTGTGACCCGAGCAGCGCCGGTAGGCTCTGAACAGCCGTAATCACCCGCCGCGCAAGAAATCGAGGACGATCGTGCTGATTGCCGGGTTCCCCGCCGGGGCCTGGGGGACCAACTGCTACCTGGTCGCCCCCGCCGCAGGCGAGGAATGCGTCATCATCGACCCCGGCCACCAGGCCACCCAGGGTGTCGAGGAAACGCTGAAGAAGCATCGGCTCAAGCCCGTCGCCGTCGTCCTCACCCACGGCCACATCGACCACTGCGCCTCGGTCGTCCCGGTCTGCGGAGCCCACGACGTACCCGCCTGGATCCACCCCGACGACCGCTTCATGATGAGCGACCCGGAAAGGGCCCTCGGCCGCGCCCTCGGCGCCCAGCTGATGGGCGAACTGACGGTGGGGGAGCCCGACGACGTCCTGGAGCTCACCGACGGCGCCAAGCTGGCGCTCGCGGGCATGGAGCTCACCGTGTCGCATGCGCCCGGCCATACCAAGGGGTCGGTGACGTTCGGGCTGCCCGAGGCGGAGGACATTCCTCCGATCCTGTTCTCGGGCGATCTGCTCTTCGCCGGCTCCGTCGGACGCACCGACCTGCCCGGCGGCAGCCACGCCGAGCTCCTCGAGTCGCTGGGCCGTGTGTGCCTGCCGCTCGACGACTCGACCGTGGTGCTGTCCGGCCACGGCTCCCAGACGACCATCGGCCAGGAGCGCGCCACCAACCCGTATCTGCGGCAGGTGGCCTCCGGCCAGGGAGAGGGCATCGCCTCTCCCCGACGAGGAATGTGACGAGAAGCCTTCCCATGAGCACCTTCCAGGCCCCCAAGGGCACCTACGACCTGATCCCGCCGGACTCGGCGCGCTTCCTCGCCGTGCGCGAGGCCATCTCGGCGCCCCTGAAGCGGTCGGGCTACGGCTACATCGAGACCCCCGGCTTCGAGAACGTCGAGCTCTTCGCGCGCGGTGTCGGCGAGTCCACCGACATCGTCACGAAGGAGATGTACGCCTTCGAGACCAAGGGCGGCGACCGGCTCGCCCTGCGCCCCGAGGGCACCGCATCCGTGCTGCGCGCCGCCCTGGAGGCCAACCTCCACAAGGCGGGAAACCTCCCCGTCAAGCTCTGGTACTCGGGCTCGTACTACCGCTACGAGCGCCCGCAGAAGGGCCGTTACCGCCACTTCTCGCAGGTCGGTGCCGAGGCGATCGGCGCGGAGGACCCGGCGCTCGACGCCGAGCTGATCATCCTGGCCAACGACGCGTACCGTTCGCTCGGCCTGCGCGAATTCCGCATCCTGCTGAACTCGCTCGGCGACAAGGAGTGCCGCCCGGTCTACCGCGCCGCGCTCCAGGAGTTCCTGCGCGGGCTCGACCTCGACGAGGACACCCTGCGCCGGGCCGAGATCAACCCGCTGCGGGTGCTCGACGACAAGCGGGAAGCGGTGCAGAAGCAGCTCGCGGACGCCCCGCTGCTGCGCGACTACCTGTGCGACGCGTGCAAGGCGTACCACGAGGAGGTGCGCGCGCTCCTGACGGCGGAGGGCGTCGCGTACGAGGACGACCCGCGTCTGGTGCGCGGCCTCGACTACTACACCCGCACGACGTTCGAGTTCGTCCACGACGGCCTCGGCTCGCAGTCCGCGGTCGGCGGCGGCGGCCGCTACGACGGCCTCTCCGAGATGATCGGCGGCCCCGCGCTGCCGTCGGTGGGCTGGGCGCTCGGCGTCGACCGTACGGTCCTGGCCCTGGAGGCCGAGGGCGTCACCCTCGAACTCCCCTCCACGACCAGCGTGTTCGCGGTCCCGCTCGGCGAGGAGGCGCGCCGCGTGCTCTTCGCCAAGGTGACGGAGCTGCGGCGGGCCGGCATCGCGGCGGACTTCGGCTTCGGCTCGAAGGGCCTGAAGGGCGCGATGAAGAACGCGAACCGCTCGGGGGCCCGGTTCACCCTGGTCGCCGGTGAGCGCGACCTCGCGGAGGGCGTGGTCCAGCTGAAGGACATGGAGTCGGGCGAACAGGGCCCTGTGCCGCTGGACTCGGTCGTGGACGTGCTCCGGGAGCGCCTGGCCTGACGGCCTGGACGGGTGCGAGTCCGGCCGCGCCGGGTGCGTGGCCGCTCGCACCCACGCGGCGGAGCCGCACAGGGCAGCGCCCCGCGCCCCTGGCGGCGCCGACGGTGGCCCGCACGGGCATCATCGGCCTGCCCGGGGCGCAGCCCCCGGCGCCCTCTGGAGGTTCCCGGTAAGGAGCGCCGTTGGATCAGGCCCAGGGACATCGCCCGTGTCACCGCGGTCGTGCGGTCGTCCACCCCCAACTTCCCGAAGATCCGCACCACATGGGTCTCCACCGTCGACTCCGCGACGAACAGCCGACGCCCGATCTCCGCGTTGGTGCACCCCTGCGCCACCAGCCGCAGCACCGACGCCTCCCGTTCGGACAGTCGCGGCCGCTCCGGCCGGGCGCGGGGCTGGTCGACAAGACGCCCCGCGACCGACGGCGCCAGAACCGTCTCGCCCCGCGCCGCGGCCCGCACCGCCTGGGCGAGCTCACCCCGCGCCAGGTCCCTGAGCAGATGGCCCGCCGCCCCCGCCTCCACGGCCCGCAGCGCGACCACTTCGAGCCCGGCGGGCAACTCCCTTGCCGAGCCGCTCACTTCGAGCGAGGCCGGGGGCTCGTGCCGGGCCGCGAGACGGCATATGGCGTCGGGGAGCGAACCGCCGTCCAGGTCCGCGGGAGCGCCCCCGGCGACCAGCGCGCGGGCCTCCGCAAGGTTCTGGCGGGCGGTGGCCTCCTTGAGGTCGAGATGGCGCCGGGCCAGCGGAACATCGTGGGCCAGTTCCGACCGGACGGCCCGCACCGGCATCAGCACGCTGGTGAAGCCCTGGGCAACGGTGTCGTGGATCTCCCGTGACATCCGCTCACGCTCGGCGAGTCGGCCGCGGTGACCTCGCCGTACCGCTTGCGAAGCCCGCGCGCATCAACCGCCAGTGCTGTCATGGCAAGAGCGTCCCGCGGAGCTCGTGCTTCAAGGACCCCCGTGCGGACCCGCTTATGTCCATCGAACGGTGGACAGCGCGCCCTGTGCGGCAGAATGAGGCCGCGGCAGCACAGGCAACCACGATGACGGGATGACGGACCGGCGCTATGACCACAACACTTGACGACGTCTCCTCCGACTCCGGCCACCGCGAGGTGAGCAGCAAGGGGGCGATCGGCGGCAGCCGCGCCTTCGCCTG
This sequence comes from Streptomyces xanthochromogenes, assembly GCF_014650455.1. GTDB lineage: Bacteria > Actinomycetota > Actinomycetes > Streptomycetales > Streptomycetaceae > Streptomyces > Streptomyces xanthochromogenes. Next base: position 352,746 of record NZ_BMUZ01000012.1, read on the forward strand.
GCTGCTCGTGATCACCGGTGCGGCCGGCCTGTTGGCGGCGTGGGTCATCACGCTCGACAAGTTCAAGCTGCTCGAGAACCCGAACTTCGTGCCGGGCTGCAGCCTCAACCCGGTCGTGTCCTGCGGCAACATCATGAAGAGCGACCAGGCGGCCGCCTTCGGCTTCCCGAACCCGATGCTGGGCCTGGTCGCCTACGGCATGGTCATCTGCGTCGGCATGAGCATCCTGGCGGGCGCCCGCTTCCGCCGCTGGTACTGGCTCACCTTCAACGCCGGCACCCTGTTCGGCGTCGGATTCGTCACCTGGCTGCAGTTCGAGTCCCTGTACCGGATCAACTCGCTGTGCCTGTGGTGCTGCCTGGCGTGGGTCGCCACCATCTTCATGTTCTGGTACGTGACCTCCTTCAATCTCCGCAAGGGCCTGCTGCCGGCGCCGCGCTGGGCGAAGAACTTCCTGGCCGAGTTCACCTGGGTCTTCCCGGTGCTGCACGTCGGCATCATCGGCATGCTGATCCTCACCCGCTGGTGGGACTTCTGGACCAGCTGACGGGCCGACGGGCGTTTTCGCAGCTCAGACGGCATTGTCAGTGGGGTGCCATAAGGTCGTGGGCGTGGAACCCGATCTTTTCACCGCAGCCGCAGAGGACCGCCAGGAGAAAGACCCGGCGGGCAGCCCTCTGGCCGTACGGATGCGTCCGCGCGTCCTCGACGAGGTGGTGGGCCAGCAGCACCTCCTGAAGCAGGGCTCGCCGCTGCGCCGCCTCGTGGGGGAGGGCGCCGGCGGCCCGGCCGGCCCGTCCTCGGTGATCCTCTGGGGCCCGCCCGGCACGGGCAAGACGACGCTCGCGTACGTGGTGTCCAAGGCCACGAACAAGCGGTTCGTCGAACTCTCGGCGATCACCGCCGGGGTCAAGGAGGTCCGCGCGGTCATCGACGGCGCGCGCCGTGCCATCGGCGGCTTCGGCAAGGAGACCGTCCTCTTCCTCGACGAGATCCACCGCTTCTCCAAGGCTCAGCAGGACTCGCTGCTCCCCGCCGTCGAGAACCGCTGGGTCACCCTGATCGCGGCCACGACGGAGAACCCGTACTTCTCGGTGATCTCCCCGCTGCTCTCCCGCTCCCTCCTGCTCACGCTCGAACCGCTGACCGACGACGACCTGCGGGCCCTGGTGCGGCGGGCGCTGAGCGAGGAGCGGGGCCTCGGCTCCGCGGTCACCCTGCCGGCGGACGCCGAGTCGCACCTGCTGCGCATCGCCGGTGGGGACGCCCGCCGCGCGCTGACCGCCCTGGAGGCGGCGGCCGGTTCGGCGCTCGCCAAGTCCGAGCAGGAGATCACGCTCCAGACGCTCGAAGAGACCGTCGACCGCGCGGCCGTGACGTACGACAAGGGCGGCGACCAGCACTACGACGTGGCGAGCGCACTGATCAAATCGATCCGCGGCTCGGACGTGGACGCGGCGCTGCACTATCTGGCCCGGATGATCGAAGCGGGCGAGGACCCCCGCTTCATCGCCCGGCGCCTGATCATCTCCGCGAGCGAGGACATCGGCCTGGCCGATCCCACCGCGCTGCCGACGGCGGTGGCGGCCGCCCAGGCCGTGGCCCTCATCGGCTTCCCCGAGGCGGCCCTGACGCTGAGCCATGCCACGATCGCGCTCGCGCTCGCCCCGAAGTCCAACTCCGCGACGACGGCGATCGCCGCCGCGATGGCGGACGTCCGGGCAGGCCTCGCGGGCCCGGTCCCGCCCCATCTGCGCGACGGCCACTACAAGGGCGCCGCCAAGCTGGGGCACGCCCAGGGTTACGTCTACCCGCACGACGTCCCCGGCGCGATCGCCTCCCAGCAGTACGCACCGGACGCGGTGGCCGACAAGCGCTACTACGAGCCGACGCGCTACGGCGCGGAGGCGCGGTACGCGGATGTGGTGGAGAAGGTCCGGGAGCGTCTGGCGCGCGGCGAGGAGTAGGGGTGGCCCGAGGCTCCTTGCGGCCCCCTTCCGGTGCGATCTCCCGGTGCGTTCACCCGCTGCTCGGCGGGCAGGCACGCGGGGCCGGATCTACGCTCGGCCCATGACCTCGCTCCGCCCCGCGGTCCTCATCGGTGCCGCGCTGTCGCTCGCGGTGACCGGCTGTGCGGGCCGGCCCGCCGCGGGGACGGCGTACGCCGATGCGGCGGCGCGTGTCTCGGCCGTTCCCCTCGTCGGTGCGGGGTTCCCGCCGGACGCCGCCACCGCCAAGGACCAGCTGGGCCGCCTCGACGTCGGCTGGGGGCAGCACTGGGAGACCTACCGCCGGGCCGAGTTCGGCGAGACCTGGTCCGACGACACCGACGCCCCCGGCGGACGCAACGGCTGCGACACCCGGGACGACGTACTGCGGCGCGACCTGTCCGACCTGAAGCAGGGCGACCGCAACCCCTGTGTGGTGGTCTCCGGCACGCTGCACGACCCGTACACCGGGAAGTCGCTGCCGTACTACTACCGCCGGGCGTCCCAAATCCAGACCGACCACGTCGTGGCGCTCGGCGCGGCCTGGCGGGCCGGCGCCTGGGCCTGGAGCCCGCAGCGCCGCCTGGAATACGCCAACGACCTGGACGTGCTGCTCGCCACCGACAAGCAGACCAACTACGACAAGAGCAGCCTGACGCCGGACAAGTGGAAGCCGCCGCGCCACGCGTACTGGTGCGAGTACGCGCGCCGCTGGGTCGGCATCAAGGCGAAGTACCGGCTGACCGTGACCCCGCCCGAGAAGGCGGCCCTCCAGGACATGCTGGGCGGCTGCGGCTAGCCGGCCGGTCCTCAGCCCGCCGCGGCCTCGAAGAGCCGGTGCATCGCGCGGCGCAGGCCGGTGATGTCGGTCACCGGCTCGGGGAAGTCGAAGCGCGCGTCGAAGGTGTGCCCGTCACCGCGGCCGAAACGCACCCGCAGCCCGAACCGGTCGAGCGCCAGTGGGGTGGCCCGGGCCACGTCCTCGCGCTCCACGAGCTCGCGCAGCAGCCCCATCTGTTCGCCGTGGACGGCGGCGAGGTGCTGGAGGAGCTCCGGCTCGTGCCGCACCAGCGGATCGGGCGCGGCCAGGGCGAAGTCCTCCGGGTCCACCGCCTGGGCGCCCCACAGGTCGTCCACGTAGGCCTCGCCCACTTCGAGGCGGAGCGTCATGCGTCCCGGCCCCGCTCGGCCGGGCACCAGGGTCAGCCAGCCGGAGACCCAGGCGCGGCCCCGGATACGGTGGGGGACGGAGACCGGAGCGACGTCCGTGAGCTCCAGGACGGCCGGGACCTCGTCGTCCTGCGCGTGCGTGGCGGCCCGTACCGCCGGGGAATCGGCGGGGTAGGTCAGGAACAGATCGCCGTCGGGACCGACACGTCGTTCGTCGGCCACGAGCTGCTCCGGACGGGCGCCCGCAAGGCCCGGTACGAGCAGCACCGCCGAGCAGGTACTATGTACGAGAGTTCGTGTGCGCTCGGCTGCTGACGGCATCCGCGCGATTTCAAATCCGCTGGGACGCGGCTGACCACGATCTGATCGGACCTCCGTCACGTGCCCGGCTCCTGAGGAGTCGGGAGAGTCGGCCTCCCGCGAAAGCGGCGTTTGGCCGACCTTCTTCGTGCTGTCCGTGATGTGACTGGTGTTCCCCGGACGAGACATGCGATCTCCTTGAGTAAGGTGAGCCTAACCTAACCCAACCATGGAGGTTTGGAGAACGTGCCTAACCAGTCGCGTCCCAAGGTCAAGAAGTCTCGTGCGCTCGGCATCGCGCTGACGCCGAAGGCCGTCAAGTACTTCGAGGCCCGCCCCTACCCGCCGGGCGAGCACGGCCGTGGCCGCAAGCAGAACTCGGACTACAAGGTCCGTCTGCTCGAGAAGCAGCGTCTGCGCGCCCAGTACGACATCAGCGAGCGCCAGATGGCGCGTGCCTACGACCGCGCCAAGAAGGCCGAGGGCAAGACGGGCGAGGCGCTGGTTGTCGAGCTCGAGCGCCGCCTCGACGCCCTGGTCCTGCGTTCGGGCATCGCCCGCACCATCTACCAGGCCCGCCAGATGGTCGTGCACGGTCACATCCAGGTCAACGGTGGCAAGGTCGACAAGCCGTCGTTCCGCGTCCGTCCGGACGACGTCGTGACCGTCCGCGAGCGCAGCCGCGAGAAGGTCCCCTTCCAGGTTGCCCGCGAGGGTGGCTACGCCGGCGAGGGCGAGACCCCGCGCTACCTCCAGGTGAACCTGAAGGCCCTGGCCTTCCGCCTGGACCGCGACCCGAACCGCAAGGAAATCCCGGTCATCTGCGACGAGCAGCTCGTCGTCGAGTACTACGCCCGCTGATCCAGGCGTAACACCGGAGCCTCAGCGCTTCAGCCCGCCGTCCCCCCGCTCCGCACGGAGCGGGAGGCGGCGGGCTTCCGCATGTGCGGGCTCCTCCGGCCCCCGGCCCTCGCGCGCGGGTGCCAACTCCGCTGCCGCGTCGGCCTGTTGACGCCCTCCCAGCGCCCGTGCCACCACCTCCTCCGGGGCGGTCGCCGCGCCGCGCCGCCGGTGCTCCTCGTACGCCGGGTCGCCGAGCCGCTCGCGGGTGCGCTCCTCGCACAGCACGTGCGCGGCGTAGAAGTACGCCGAGCCGAACAACGGCAGGCCCACCGAGGGCCAGATGCGTTCCGCCGCGCCCTGGAGCACGGCGGCCTCCACCGGGTCCCCGGTGTCCACCTCGACGAGCGCGAGCAGTTCGAGGGTGAGCACCGTGCCGACCAGGTCGTGGAAGGCGTGGCTGATCTCGAGGGTCTCCCGCAGCAGCGTCCGTGCCCGCTCCGGATCGCCGCCGTACCAGGCCGCGTACGCCAGGACGTACAGCGCGTAGGCGCGGACCCAGCGCTCCCCGTGTTCCTCGCAGACCTCCACGACCTGCTCGCACACCTGGACGGCCTCCTCCAGCCGGCCCCGGAAGCCCACCGCCATGGCCATCTCGACCCGGCCCATCAGCACATTGCCGTTGAGCTCGCCGACCTCCTCGTACCCGGCCAGCGCCGAGCGGATCAGCTCCTCGGCGCGCGGCATGTCGTCGGTGACCAGGGCCAGACAGCCCGTGCGGTGCACGGCGTACGCCACGGCCACCGGGTCGCCGCGCAGTTCGGCCGCCTCGCGGCACTCCTGCAGCGCGGCGATCGCCGCCACCGCGTCGCCCTGGAGCACCGCCACATAGCCGAGCACCCACAGCGCCTTGAGCCGCGAACCGTCGTGCTCGCTCTCGGCGTCCAGGACCTGGCCCAGCCAGTGCCGCCCCTCCGCGAGCCGGCCGCAGCCGGTCCAGTAGAACCAGAGGGTGGCCGCCAGGTACTGGGCCAGGTGCACGTCGTCGGAGGAGCCGAGCGAGAACTCCATCGCGGCCCGCAGATTGGGCAGTTCACCCTCCACCCGGGCGGCGGCCTCGGCCTGGCGGGGGCTGAACCAGTCCAGCTCGCACCAGGTGGCGAGCCCCAGGTACCAGTCGCGATGGCGCCGGTGCAGTCGCTCCGCGTCCCCGGCCGCCGTCAGCCACTCGGCGCCGTACTCGCGGACCGTGTCGAGCAGCCGGTAGCGGATGCCGCCCGTGCCGTCCTCGCGGACCACCACCGACTGGTCGAGCAGCTCGCCGAGGACGTCGAGCACCTCGTGCTGCGGCAGGTCGGGGCCCACGCAGATGTACTCGACGGCCTCCAGGTCGAAGGAGCCCGCGAACACCGAAAGCCGCGCCCACAGCAGCCGTTGTGCTCCGGTGCACAGCTCGTGGCTCCAGCCGATGGTCGTCCGCAGGGTCTGGTGGCGGGGGAGCGCGCCCCGGCCGCCGCCGGTCAGGAGCCGGAACCGGTCGTCGAGGCGGCGAAGCAGCTGTTCCACCGACAGCGTCCCGAGCCGTCCGGCCGCCAGCTCCAGGGCCAGCGGAATCCCGTCGAGCCGCCGGCACAGCTCGGCGGCCGCCGACCCGCGGCCCTCGGCCGGCCGCTCCCCGCCCCGGGCCTCGGCCGCGCGCTCGGCGAGGAGCAGCAGTGCGTCGTCCTCGTCCATCGGTGCGAGCGTGAAGACGCGCTCGCCCTCGATCCGCAGCGGCAGCCGCCCGGCGGCGAGCACCCGCAGCCGCGGGCAGCCCCGAAGAAGCTCCCGCAACAGCTCGGCGCAGCCCTCCACCAACTGCTCGAACCCGTCGACGACCAGCAGGAGTTCGCGTTCCGCGAGGTGGTCCAGGAGCAGCCGGCGTGGCGCTCTTGCCGTGTGGTCGGTCAGACCGAGTGCCTCGACGACCGCGTGGTCGAGGAGTGCCGGATCATTGAGGGAGGACAGCTCCACCAGGCGGACGCCGTCGCAGTACCGTTCCTGCTCGGCCGCCACGGCCGCGGTCCGCAGGGCGATGCGGGTCTTGCCGACTCCGCCGACGCCGGTCACGGTGACCATGCGCGCATCGCTGAGCAGCCGGTCGAGACGGGCCAGTTCTCGTTCTCGCCCAACGAAGAGGTTCAACTCTGCGGGCAGCTGGGAGCGCATGGAACACGCAGCGTACTCAAGGGTATGCACTGCGTACAATCGGCTTGCGCAACTCCGCTTGTGGCGGGCGGGAATGCGGTACGGGATGCCGGCCGCGGCGCGATAGGCTCGCAGGACTACCTTTTTCGAGGTTTTCGAGTTCCGACGGGTTGCGGGGAGCGGTGCAAGTGTCCGGTGGAGAGGTGGCCGGGATCCTGGTGGCCGTCTTCTGGGCGATCCTGGTGTCCTTCCTCGCGGTCGTTCTCGTGAGGCTGGCCCAGACGCTGAAGGCGACGACCAAGCTGGTCGCGGACGTGACCGACCAGGCCGTCCCCCTGCTCGCGGACGCATCGAGCGCGGTGCGCTCGGCACAGACCCAGCTGGACCGCGTGGACGCGATCGCGTCCGACGTCCAGGAGGTCACCTCCAACGCCTCCGCGCTCTCCACCACGGTCGCCTCCACCTTCGGCGGCCCCCTGGTGAAGGTCGCCGCCTTCGGGTACGGAGTGCGCCGGGCCATCGGCCGCAAGGGCGCCGCCCCGGCCGAGGCACCCGCCGCCCGGGAGGGCCGACGTACTGTGATCGTCGGGCGGACCGTGCCGTCCGCGCGGCGCTCCAAGCGAAAGGGCTGACGCTGCGATGTTCCGCCGTACGTTCTGGTTCACCGCGGGCGCTGCCGCCGGAGTCTGGGCCACCACCAAGGTCAACCGGAAGCTGAAACAGCTGACGCCCGAGAGCCTGGCCGCGCGCACCGCCGACAAGGCGGTCGAGGCCGGCCACCGGCTCAAGGACTTCGCCCTCGACATCAAGTCCGGCATGGCCCAGCGCGAGGCCGAGCTCAACGACGTCCTGGGCATCGGCGAGAGCGAGCCGCCGCGCGAACTACCCGCGCAACGCCGCCTCGTCGCCATCGAGACCACACAACAACAGCACACCAAGCATTCGTACAACCGGAATGAGGACCACTGATGGAGTCGGCCGAGATTCGCCGCCGCTGGCTGAGCTTCTTCGAGGAGCGCGGGCACACCGTCGTCCCTTCGGCGTCGCTCATCGCGGACGACCCGACTCTGCTGCTCGTCAACGCGGGCATGGTCCCCTTCAAGCCGTACTTCCTCGGTGAGACCAAGCCGCCCGCCCCGCGCGCCACCAGCGTGCAGAAGTGCGTGCGCACGCCGGACATCGAAGAGGTCGGCAAGACCACCCGGCACGGCACGTTCTTCCAGATGTGCGGCAACTTCTCCTTCGGGGACTACTTCAAGGAAGGCGCCATCAAGTACGCCTGGGAGCTGCTCACCAGCTCCGTGGCGGACGGTGGCTACGGCCTGGAGCCCGAGAAGCTCTGGATCACCGTCTACCTGGACGACGACGAGGCCGAGCGCATCTGGCACGACGTCGTCGGCGTGCCGAAGGAGCGCATCCAGCGCCTCGGCAAGAAGGACAACTTCTGGTCCATGGGCGTGCCCGGACCCTGCGGCCCCTGCTCCGAGATCAACTACGACCGCGGCCCCGACTTCGGCGTCGAGGGCGGCCCGGCCGTCAACGACGAGCGGTACGTGGAGATCTGGAACCTGGTCTTCATGCAGTACGAGCGCGGCGCCGGCGAGGGCAAGGAAGACTTCCCGATCCTCGGCGACCTGCCCTCGCAGAACATCGACACCGGCCTCGGCCTCGAACGCCTCGCGATGATCCTGCAGGGCGTGCAGAACATGTACGAGACCGACACCCTCCGCGTCGTCATGGACAAGGCCACCGAGCTGACCGGTGTCCGCTACGGCGACAAGCACGAGTCCGACGTCTCGATGCGCGTGGTCGCCGACCACATCCGTACCTCCGTGATGCTCATCGGCGACGGCGTGACCCCGGGCAACGAGGGGCGCGGCTATGTGCTGCGCCGCATCATGCGCCGCGCCATCCGCAACATGCGCCTCATGGGTGCCACGGGCCCCGTCGTCCAAGAGCTCATCGACGTCGTCATCAAGACGATGGGCCTGCAGTACCCGGAGCTCGTCACCGACCGCAAGCGCATCGAGACGGTCGCCCTCGCCGAGGAGGCCGCGTTCCTCAAGGCGCTGCGCGGCGGCACCAACATCCTGGACACCGCCATCACCGAGACCAAGGCCACCGGTGGCACGGTCCTGGCCGGCGACAAGGCGTTCCTGCTCCACGACACCTGGGGCTTCCCGATCGACCTGACCCTGGAGATGGCCGCCGAGCAGGGCCTCTCCGTGGACGAGGACGGCTTCCGCCGTCTGATGAAGCAGCAGCGCGACCAGGCCAAGGCCGACGCCCGCGCCAAGAAGACCGGCCACGCCGACCTGTCGGCCTACCGCGAGGTGGCCGACGCCTCCGGCGCGACCGACTTCACCGGCTACACCTCCACCGAGAACGAGTCGACCATCGTCGGCCTGCTCGTCGACGGCGTGCCCTCGCCCGCCGCCACCGAGGGCGACGAGGTCGAGGTCGTCCTCGACCGCTCGCCGTTCTACGCCGAGGGCGGCGGCCAGCTCGCCGACCAGGGCCGCATCAAGCTCGACAGCGGCGCGGTCATCGAAGTGCGCGACGTGCAGAAGCCGGTCCCCGGCGTCCACGTGCACAAGGGTGTGGTGCAGGTCGGCGAGGTGACGGTCGGCGCGTCCGCCTACGCCGCCATCGACACCAAGCGCCGCCGCGCGATCGCCCGCGCCCACTCCGCCACCCACCTCACCCACCAGGCGCTGCGCGACGCGCTCGGCCCGACGGCCGCCCAGGCCGGCTCCGAGAACTCGCCGGGCCGCTTCCGCTTCGACTTCGGTTCGCCCGCCGCCGTTCCCGGCACGGTCCTGACCGACGTCGAGCAGAAGATCAACGAGGTCCTCGCCCGCGAGCTCGACGTGCAGGCCGAGGTCATGTCGATCGACGAGGCCAAGAAGCAGGGCGCCATCGCCGAGTTCGGCGAGAAGTACGGCGAGCGGGTCCGCGTGGTCACCATCGGCGACTTCTCCAAGGAGCTGTGCGGCGGCACCCACGTCCACAACACCGCCCAGCTGGGTCTGGTGAAGCTGCTCGGCGAGTCGTCGATCGGTTCCGGCGTGCGCCGCATCGAGGCCCTGGTCGGCGTCGACGCGTACAACTTCCTGGCCCGCGAGCACACGGTCGTAGCCCAGCTCCAGGAGCTGGTCAAGGGCCGTTCCGAGGAGCTTCCGGAGAAGATCTCCACCATGCTCGGCAAGCTGAAGGACGCCGAGAAGGAGATCGAGAAGTTCCGCGCGGAGAAGGTGCTGCAGGCCGCCGCCGGTCTCGTCGACTCCGCCAAGGACGTCCGCGGCACCGCGCTCGTCACCGGCCAGGTGCCGGACGGCACCTCCGCCGACGACCTGCGCAAGCTGGTCCTGGACGTGCGCGGCCGCATCCCGGGTGACCGCCCGGCCGTCGTCGCCCTGTTCACCACGGCCAACGGCCGCCCGGTGACCGTCATCGCCACCAACGAGGCGGCACGTGAGCGCGGCCTCAAGGCGGGCGAGCTGGTCCGTACCGCCGCCAAGACCCTCGGCGGCGGCGGTGGCGGCAAGCCGGACGTAGCCCAGGGCGGCGGCCAGAACCCGGACGCGATCGGCGACGCCATCGACGCCGTCGAGCGCCAGGTCGCCGAGACCGCCTGATGCGACGAGGACGCCGACTCGCGATCGACGTCGGGGACGCCCGGATCGGGGTCGCCTCGTGCGACCCCGACGGGGTGCTCGCCACGCCGGTGGAGACCGTGCCGGGACGTGACGTCCCGGCCGCCCACCGGCGGCTGCGCCAGATCGTCGAGGAGTACGAACCGATCGAGGTGGTCGTCGGACTGCCCCGCTCCCTCAACGGCGGCGAGGGCCCGGCGGCGGCCAAGGTCCGCCTCTTCGCCAAGGAGTTGGCGCGCGGCATCGCCCCGGTCGGGGTGCGGCTGGTGGATGAGCGCATGACGACGGTGACCGCGAGTCAGGGGCTGCGCGCCTCCGGTGTGAAGTCCAAGAAGGGACGTTCCGTCATCGATCAGGCCGCGGCCGTGATCATCCTCCAGACCGCACTTGAGGCCGAACGGGTGTCAGGTAACGCTCCGGGCGAAGGCGTCGAAGTGGTTATCTGATCGCGATACGGTAACGTTCCGGCCGATGCGGAGGCATTCGAACAGTCGCCGCACAGCAAAAGAGGCGGACCGTCCGGATGCCTCGCGGCTCTAGGGGACCGATGACTGAGTATGGCCGGGGCCAAGGCTCCGAACCGTGGCACCCAGAGGATCCCCTCTACGGGGACCAGGGGTGGGGAGCGCAGCAGGCTGCCTCCGGTCAGGCTCCGTACGACGGCCGGCAGCAGGGCCACTACGAGCAGCAGGAGCAGTACCAGCAGCAGGCCCAACAACAGGGCCAGCAGCAGTACTACCCCCAGCAGCCGCAGGACCCGTACGGGCAGCAGCACTACGGTGACCAGCAGGTCCAGCAGCAGGGCCACCAGCAGGCCCCGCAGCAGTATGCGGACCCCCATGCGCGGCAGGGCTACGTCGAACAGCCCCAACAGGGCTACCCCCAGCAGCAGTACGCGGAGCAGTACACGGCCCAGCCGCAGCAACCTCAGCAGTACGACGGTGGCTGGAACACGACGGGTCAGCAGGCGGCCATGCCGTACGCGGGCCAGCAGCCCGATCCGTACCACAACGGCTATGCCGGCGAGGGCCACGACCTCTACGGCACGCCCGAGGCGTATCCCCCTCCGCAGCCGCCGGGCCAACGGCAGGCGCCCGCCGTCCCCGAGGTGCCGGAACAGGGCCACGAGTGGAACGCCGAGCCGCAGGAGGAGAACCACCCGTTCTTCACCGGAGTTGGCGACAGCGAACGTGAGGACGACGAGCCGGGCAACTCGCGTCGCGCGGCCGGCGGCGGTGGCCGCGACCGGCGGAGCAAGACCAAGAAGAAGGGCAAGAGCGGTCGGGCCTGTCTCGTTCTCGCCGTGATCTTCGCCGTCGGCGCCGGCGGAATCGGCTATGTGGGCTACGACTTCTACCAGAAGAAGTTCGGCGCGGCCCCCGACTACGTGGGTGAGGGCAGCAGCGAGACCGTCACCATCGAGGTGCCGACCGGCGCGGGCGGCTCCGAGATCGGCCAGCTCCTGAAGCAGGCCGGCGTGGTCAAGAGCATCGACGCCTTCGTCCAGGCCCAGAACGACGACCCCAAGGGCAAGACGATCCAGGCCGGCGCCTACACCCTGAAGAAGGGCATGTCGGCGGCGAACGCGATCAAGCTGATGCTCAACCCGAGCAGCAGGAACTCGCTCATCATTCCCGAAGGCAAACGCAACGCCTGGGTCTATGCCGAGATCGACAAGCGCCTCGGGCTGTCGGAGGGCACCACCAAGGGCATCGCGCTCAAGCAGTCCGACAGCATGGGCCTGCCGGACTGGGCCAAGAACCACAAGGACGTGAAGGACCCGCTGGAAGGGTTCCTCTACCCGGCCAGCTACCCGGTCGCCAAGGGCATGAAGCCCGACGACGTCCTGCGGAAGATGGTCAATCGAGCCAGTTCCGAGTACGGCAAGCAGGACCTGGCGGCCGAGGCCAAGAAGCTGAACCTGGACGGCCCCTGGCAGCTCATCACCGTCGCCAGCCTCGTGCAGGCCGAGGGCAAGACGCACGACGACTTCCGCAAGATGTCCGAGGTCGTCTACAACCGCCTCAAGAAGACCAACACCGAGACCAACCAGAAGCTCCAGTTCGACTCGGCGTACAACTACCTCACCGGCCAGAGCAACATCAAGATCGGTCTGGCCGAGATCAAGACCAACACGGACCCGTACAACACCTACCGCTGGCCCGGCCTGCCGCCGGGGCCGATCGGCAACCCCGGCAGCGAGGCGCTGGCCGCCGCGCTGGACCCGACGAGCGACGGCTGGCTGTACTTCGTGGCCACCGACGGCATGCACAAGACCGAATTCGCCAAGAACCTGGCCGAGTTCAACAAGCTGAAGGAAGAGTTCAATGCCCAGTCCGGTCAGTGAGGGCGCGCGTCGGGCGGCCGTGCTCGGGTCGCCCATCGCGCACTCGCTGTCCCCGGTCCTGCACCGGGCCGCGTACGCCGAACTCGGCCTCGATTCTTGGTCCTACGACCGGTTCGAGGTCGACGAGGCCGGGCTCTCCGGCTTCTTCGCGGGCCTCGACGGTTCGTGGGCCGGACTCTCGCTCACGATGCCGCTGAAGCGGGCGGTCATCCCGCTGCTCGACGCGGTGAGCGCCACCGCGGCCTCGGTCGAGGCGGTCAACACCGTCGTCTTCACGGACGACGGCCGCCGCCTCGGCGACAACACCGACATCCCGGGCATGATCGCGGCCCTGGAGGAGCGCGGGGTGACCCGGGTCGAGTCCGCCGCCGTCCTCGGCGCGGGCGCGACCGCGTCCTCGGCCGTCGCCGCCCTCGCCAGAATCTGCACCGGCCCGGTCACCGCGTACGTACGCAGTGAGGCCCGGGCCGAGGAGATGCGTGGCTGGGGCGAGCGGCTCGACATCGACGTCCGTACCGTCGACTGGGCGCGGGCGGCCGAGGCCTTCGAGGCGCCGCTCGTCATCGCCACCACCCCGGCCGGCACCACGGACGCGCTGGCCGCGGCCGTTCCCGAACGGGTGGGCACCCTCTTCGACGTGCTCTACGAGCCCTGGCCGACCGCGCTCGCGGCGGCCTGGTCGGAGCGCGGGGGAGCGGTCGTCGGCGGCCTCGACCTCCTGGTCCACCAGGCCGTGCTCCAGGTCGAGCAGATGACGGGCTCCCCGACGGCCCCGCTGGAGGCCATGCGCAAGGCGGGCGAAGCGGCCCTGGCCCACCGCTGAGCCTTCCCCGGCGTTTTACGGACCCGGCGCCGGCTGCGGGAACGCGGGTCGTGACCTGTGCGGCCCCACCGTGACGGGGGTCCCCGGCTTCGGGCCGAGCCCCGGACCCGGGGGCCGCGACCGGCCTACGGAGGCCCGCGCCGGACGACGTACCGCACCCGACGACGGCCCGCGCCCGGACCGTGTCACAGTCCGCCCAATGGACCGGGGCCCGGTCCATCACTCGGGACGTGGGAGGATCAGGGTAGGCGGGCCAGGGCCGCGCACCCCGGACGCGCCGTCGTAGTTCCAGGACGCGCGAGCATGAGGAGCACCGTTGAGCAGGTTGCGTTGGCTGACCGCGGGGGAGTCCCACGGACCCGCACTTGTCGCGAC
>NZ_BMUZ01000013.1 GCF_014650455.1 Streptomyces xanthochromogenes
GGGGAAAGTCCCGCATCATGATCTGTAGAAATACGGGTCACGATGCGGGGCTTTTTCGCGTTGTGGAACTGTTGAACGGTGAGGGGGAGCGGTAATCATCAACCCTCCCCCCTTAAAAACAGGTTCTCGACGCCCAGGCCTACAGGCGGCCCGCTGCCTTGAGGTCGAGATAGGCGTCGGCCAGAGCCGGCGCCAGTTCATCCGGGGTGGCGTCGACGACCGTGGCGCCGTGACGCATCAGCTTCTCTGCTGTGCGACGACGCTGTTCTTGGGTCTGAGCGGCTGCGGCCGCCTCGTAGACCGCCTCCACGTCGCCCCGGCCCGCCGCCATCCGCTTTATATGGGGATCGGCCACCGCCGCCACCAACACTGTGTGGCGCTGGGTCAGTTGAGGGAGTACGGGGAGCAGGCCCTCCTCGGCCGCGGCCGTGTCCAGGCTGGTGAGCAGGACGAGGAGAGAGCGGCGCGGAGCATGTGTCAGTGCCGCTGACGCGAGGCCGCGGGCGTCCGTTTCCACCAGGGACGGTTCGAGGGGGGCCATCGCGTTGACCAGCGCGGGCAGGAGCTCGCCTGCCGCTCGGCCCTGGACCTGGGCGCGCACACGGCGGTCGTACGCGAGGAGGTCGACCCGGTCGCCGGCACGTGAAGCGAGGGCAGCGAGCAGGAGTGCGGCGTCCATGGCCGCGTCGAGGCGGGGTACATCACCGACGCGGCCGGCAGAAGTACGTCCCGTGTCGAGGACGACGAGTACATGGCGGTCGCGCTCAGGGCGCCAGGTGCGTACGGCGACATTGCCCTGGCGGGCGGTCGCGCGCCAGTCGATGGAGCGGGTGTCGTCGCCGGGGACGTACTCGCGGAGGCTGTCGAACTCGGTTCCTTCGCCGCGGGTCAACACGCTGGTTCGGCCGTCGAGTTCACGAAGCCTGGCGAGGCGTGACGGCAGGTGCTTGCGGCTGGTGAACGGCGGCAGGACGCGTACCGTCCAGGGGACTTCGTGGCTGCCCTGGCGGGCGGCCAGGCCGAGGGGGCCGTATGAGCGGACCGTGATGCGGGCTGCGTGGCGGTCGCCCCGGCGGGTCGGGCGCAGCGCTGTCGAGAGGCGGCTTCGTTCGCCGGCCGGAACGGTCAACTGGTGGCGTGAAGCTGCCTGTTCGGTGTCGGGGTGCCAACTGCTGGGCGGCCAGGCGTCCCTCAGCTGGGCACGGAGGCGGCGGTTCGAAGGATTGGTGATGGTGAGGTCGACGGTGGCCGCGTCACCCAGTCGAACTGACGTATCACCGCTTCGGGTGAATCGGAGCTTTCGCACTGGCGCGGCGCAGGTGTAGTCGCACAGAATTGCGAGTGCAAGGGGAGCGTTGATCGCGAGCATCCCGGTCCATCCCGGCGCGAAGACGCCGACCGGGACGGAGCAGAGAGCGGCTAGGAGTGCGGAGCGTCCGGTGAGGGCCATGGGGTCGCCTCAGCGGGGCACGGGGACGTGGGCGAGGACCGAAGTGATGACGGAGTCGGCGGTGACGCCCTCCATCTCGGCTTCGGGACGCAGCTGGATGCGGTGACGAAGTGTGGGTAGTGCCAGGGCTTTCACATCGTCCGGGATGACGTAGTCCCGTCCGGTGAGCCAGGCCCAGGCACGGGCCGTGGAGAGCAGGGCGGTGGCGCCTCGGGGGGAGACCCCGAGGCTGAGCGAGGGGGATTCACGCGTGGCACGACAGATATCGACGACATAGCCGGCGATCTCGTCCGAGACGGCGGTCTTGGCTACGGCGGCGCGGGCAGCGTCGAGGTCGGCGGGGCCGGCCACCGGGCGTATGCCTGCTGCCTTGAGGTCGCGAGGGTTGAAGCCGTTCGCATGCCGCGACAGGACGTTTATCTCGTCCTGTCGTGAGGGCAGCGGGACCGTCAACTTCAGTAGGAACCGGTCCAGTTGGGCCTCGGGCAGCGGGTACGTGCCCTCGTATTCGACCGGGTTCTGGGTGGCTGCCACGAGGAACGGGTCGGGCAGGAGGCGCGGCGTGCCGTCGACCGTGACCTGACGCTCCTCCATGGCTTCGAGCAGGGAGGACTGGGTCTTGGGCGGAGTCCGGTTGATCTCGTCCGCGAGCAGCAGATTGGTGAAGACCGGGCCGGGCTGGAAGGAGAACTCCGCCGTGCGGGCGTCGTAGATGAGCGATCCGGTGACGTCACTCGGCATCAGATCGGGAGTGAACTGAACGCGCTTGGTGTCGAGTTCGAGGGAGGCTGCCAGAGCGCGCACCAGGAGGGTCTTGGCGACGCCCGGTACACCTTCGAGCAGCACGTGGCCGCGGCAGAGCAGGGCGACGACGAGGCCGGTGACGGCGGAGTCCTGGCCGACTACAGCCTTGGCGATCTCGGCGCGCAGGGCTTCGAGGGAAGCGCGTGCGCTGTCCGGGGTCGCCGTGGTCTCCGGGGTGCGGTCGCTCATGAAGTGCGTACCTCTCTTTCGAGGGCGTCCAGTTCGTCCGCGAGGCGGACAAGTGCGGCGTCGTCGGCCGGTGTTGGGCCGAAGAGCAGGGAAAAGGGATCACGGCCGGCCGCGGGGAGCCGGGCGGAGACGGCCGGGATGAGGACATCGGGGGAGTGCGCCGCCGAGGGGGCCACGCCGAGGAGCGGGGCCAGGCGGCTGCGGGTGGCTCCACGAAGGGTGTCGGCCGCGCGGTCGCGGGCGTTGGCCTTGCGGTAGAGGCGGGCGCGGCCTTCGGTCGCCTCGGACGCGCGGATGGCGACCGGGAGCCGCTCGGTGACGAGCGGGCCGAGCCGTCGGGCACGCCAGATGGCGGCGAGCACGGCGGCGAGGCCGAGTTGGAGGGTGGCCCACAGCCATCCGGACGGGATCAGTTCGAAGAAGGAGCGTTTGCCACCGTCGGTGGCCGACACATCGCCCAGCGAGGGGAGGTACCAGACCACATGCGAACGAGTGCCCAGGAGTTGGAGGGCGAGAGAGGCGTTGCCCTCCTCGTCGAGCCGGTGGTTGAGGAGCAGATCGGGGGCGCCGAGCAGGACCGTGTCGCCCTGCCCGCGTGCCGCGGGGGTGCGGAGCAGGGTGGGCAGACCGTCGGCGGGGTAGCAGCCGTCGTTGTTCTCGTCGGGGCCCGCGTAGCGGATGCCGCCGGTGTCGGCGCGGCCCGCGCGGGTGGCGTCCGGCCGGCTGCAGCCGGGGTCGCGCGGTTGGACCGGGACCGGGCTTTCGGCGCGTACGTCGGGAGCGAGGATGCTCAGCGACGGCGAGGTAGGAGCGACGAGGATCGTGCGGCCGCCGGAGTCGGCGGTGGCGGCGCGGAGTTGGCGCTGCTGGCCCTCCGTCAGGAGGTCGGGCACGGTGATCAGGAGGGTGGTGTCCGGCCCGGCGGCGGTCGTCGCCTCGCCGAGTGTGGTGACGACGCTGGTGGAGACGCCCTGGGCCTTGAGCAGCTCGGCGACGGCTCGGCTGCCGTATTCGTCGGCGGAGCGTGGGTCGAGGCTGCCGTGCTGGGCGTCGGAGCGGAGCGCCGCGAGGGCGATGCCGGCGGCTATCAGGATGACCAGAGCGAGGGCCAGTCCGCGCGTACGGGTCCACACGTGGCGGGCCGTGACCGAGGTGGAGGTGGAGGTGGGGGCGGCCGAGGCGGCGGTCATTCGGCGGCCCCGTGGATCGCATTGCTCAGGGCGGGCTTGCTGCGTTCCAGATCCCGGTCCAGGTCGTGCAGCCGTATGTACGTCGCCTCGTCGGCGGTGCGGCCGCCGTATGTGACGTCGTCGAACGCGCGGGCGGCGGCGTGGAGTCGGTTCGCGTGGCCGGGCAGTGGGCGGCCGGCTTCGGCCGCGGCCTCGTCGGCGGTGCGCCCCGGGCGGGGGTCGAGGAGGGCCCGCTCTTCGAGCGAGCGGACGATGGCGCGCATCTGTTCCTGGACGGCGTCGTTCCAGCGGTGGGCGGCGGCGTGCGCCTCGGCCGCGCTGCGGTGTTCGGCGGCGCTGCGGGGGCGGTCGTCGAAGACGGTGCCGCCCGGGACGGCGGCCCGCTGCGGGGTGCCGAGCCGCCACCACAGGGCGCCGATCAGCGCGATGGCGGCGACGGCGACCACGACCAGGCCGAGCGCGCCGCCGGGCGTGACCCCCGATGCCGAGTCGAAGAGCGAACCGACCCAGCCCCAGAACTTGTTGAGCCCGCGCTGGAGGAGGCTCGGGTCGTTCTGGTGGTACGCCGGATCGGACAGTTCGCGCCGCGCCGCCTCCCGGGCGGGGTCGCGTCCGATGTCCACCGGTGGCGTGCCGGATGCGCCGCTCAGCAGTCGCGCTGTGATGAAGCCCCCCGCTTCTGGCACTGCATCAGCTCCGAGGTGTCTCGTAGCCGGGAACGCCGGCGGCGCGGGCCAGTTCGAGGTCGAGGGCCTCGCGCCGAATGCGCTGGTCGATGTAGAGCAGGACGCTGGCGTTGGCTGCGATCGGGTAGGTGATCGCCGATCCGATCACGGCCCCGATGCCGGAGACGATCAGGTAGGCCCAGTTGTAGTCGGGGGTGGTGCCGTCGAGGAGACCGTGGAAGGAACTGCTGTCCACCGCCGTCGCGACGAGCGCGAACGGGATCATGACGATCATCGAGACGATGAACGCCAGCAGCGACGTCAGCGAGATGATGCCGAAGATGCGCCACCAGGAGCCGTTGACCAGCTTGCTGGAGCGTCGCAGCGACTGGACGATGCTCTGCTTCTCCAGCATCAGGGCCGGGGAGGCGAGGCTGAAGCGGATGTACAGCCACAGCGCGACCACGAACGCGGCCGTGCCGCCGAGCAGGGCCAGCGCGAGGCCTCCGGCACCCCCGATGAGTGCGCCGGGCAGGATGCCGACGGCGATGATCGCTCCGCACATGACGAACAGCAGGGCCAGCAGGCCGAACAGGCTCAGCAGCCGCGGCCGTGCCTCGGCCCAGGCGTCCCCCAGGCTCACCTCGCGGCCGAGCACGGAACGGCTGACCACGATGGTGAGGACGGCCATGGTGAACAGCGTGGCGAACTGACCGATCACCAGCGGCGGCAGGAGGTCGACCAGGCTGGACTGCATCGCGTCGACGGCCTGGTTGACGGCTTCGGTGCCGGTGGCGTTCGGGTTGATGGAGGCCGGGGCCGGGACGAGGTAGCGGGTGGCGAGGATCTGGGCGATCTGCGAGATCACCGCGACGGTCAGCGTGAGGCCGAGGACCGTGCGCCAGTGGGCGCGTGCCGTGGAGACGGCGCCGTCGAGGATCTCGCCGACACCCAGCGGGCGCAACGGGATGACGCCGGGCTTGGCTGCGGGCGGGCGGCCGTAGTTCTGGTTCCAGTGGCCGCCGGGGGGCTGTCCGGGGATCTGTCCCCAGCCGCCGGGGCCCTGCTGCCCCGCGCCACGGCCCGGGGTCTGCTGCGGAGTCGGGCTCGCGCCCGGCGCGGACCACTGGGCGGCCGGGGGCTGGTCCTGGGACCACTTCGACGAGGCGCGGGCCCGGTCGGAGGGTTCCGGGGTCGGAGGCGTGCCGGAGTTGTCGCCGTCGGAGGAGGGCGATCCGGGCGAGGCCCAGCCCGGAGAGTCGTTCACGGTCGTCCACCTCGTGGATTGGTCGCGGGACCGGCTGCGCACGCCGGCTCCTTCGGGTTGGCTGCCATGGTGTCACGTGGATCCCGGCCATGGACCTGCCCCCGTATCTCGTTGGCACCTTCAATTGTCGGCGGCTTCCGGGGCAGACTGGGCGGATGGCTGATCAGGACGTGCGAACCACCACGGGGCCCGGCCCTTCGGGCATACCTTCGCTGCGCTGGGACGATCCGCCGGAGGGCCCGGTACTGGTCCTCCTGGACCAGACCCGGCTGCCCGCCGAGGAGATGGAGCTGGTCTGCACCGATGTGCCGGGCCTCGTGCTGGCCATTCAGAAGCTGGCGGTACGCGGAGCCCCACTGCTCGGCATCGCAGGCGCCTACGGGGTCGCGCTCGCCGCGGCCCGTGGCTACGACGTGGACGAGGCGGCGGCGCTGCTCGCGGGGGCCAGGCCCACCGCGGTCAACCTGGCGTACGGAGTGCGGCTGGCGGCCGGGGCGTACCGGGCGGTGGCGGAGAAGGGCGGGAGCGCGGCGGAGGCCGGGGCCGCGGCGCTGGCCGCCGCCAAGGAGCTGCACCGGGCGGACGCCGAGGCCAGTGCCCGGATGGCCCGGCACGGGCTCACACTGCTCGACGAGCTGCTGCCGGGCGGCAGCCACCGCATCCTCACCCACTGCAACACCGGGCGCCTGGTGTCCGGCGGTGAGGGCACCGCCTTCGCGGTCGCCCTCGCCGCGCACCGGGCGGGCCATCTGCGGCGGCTTTGGGTGGACGAGACGCGACCGCTGCTGCAGGGGTCGCGGCTGACCGCCTACGAGGCTGCGGGCAGCGGGATGGCTTACAGCCTGCTGAGCGACAATGCGGCCGGCTCGCTCTTCGCGGCCGGTGAGGTCGATGCCGTCCTCATCGGCGCCGACCGGATCGCGGCCGACGGCTCGGTGGCGAACAAGGTGGGCAGTTATCCGCTCGCCGTGCTCGCCAAGTACCACCACGTGCCCTTCATCGTGGTCGCACCCGTCACCACGGTGGATCTGGAGACCCCCGACGGCGCCGCGATCGAGGTCGAGCAGCGGCCCGGCCAGGAAGTGACGGAGCTCACAGTGCCGCAGGCCGCGGGCGGCGGCTGGGGGTCGGGTTCCGGCCTTCCGGTGGCACCGCTGGGGACCCAGGCGTACAACCCCGCCTTCGATGTGACACCGCCGGAACTGGTGACGGCGATCGTCACGGAGGAGGGGGTGCTGTCCCCGGTGACAGGGGGCGGTCTGAGAGAGCTGTGTGCCAGGTCACGCCAGGTAACGATTAGCTAATGGGATGATGACGTTTATGAAGGGACGCGTCCTTGTCGTCGACGACGACACCGCACTGGCCGAGATGCTCGGCATTGTGTTGCGTGGAGAAGGTTTTGAGCCGTCGTTCGTAGCGGATGGCGACAAGGCACTGGCGGCATTCCGTGACGCCAAGCCCGACCTGGTGCTGCTCGATCTCATGCTGCCCGGACGGGATGGCATCGAGGTCTGCAGGCTGATCAGGGCCGAGTCGGGTGTGCCGATCGTCATGCTCACCGCTAAGAGCGACACCGTGGACGTGGTGGTCGGCCTGGAGTCCGGGGCCGACGACTACATCGTGAAGCCGTTCAAGCCGAAGGAGCTGGTCGCCCGGATCCGGGCCCGGCTGCGCAGGTCCGAGGAGCCTGCGCCGGAGCAGCTCGCCATCGGCGATCTGGTCATCGACGTGGCAGGCCACTCGGTGAAGCGGGACGGGCAGTCGATCGCCCTGACCCCGCTGGAGTTCGACCTCTTGGTCGCGCTCGCCCGCAAGCCGTGGCAGGTGTTCACTCGAGAAGTACTCCTCGAACAGGTCTGGGGCTACCGCCACGCGGCGGACACCCGCCTGGTCAACGTGCATGTGCAGCGGCTTCGCTCGAAGGTCGAGAAGGACCCCGAGCGGCCGGAGATCGTGGTGACCGTCCGTGGGGTCGGTTACAAGGCAGGACCGAGCTGAGATGACCCAAGAAGCTGGGCGCAAGACGTCCTGGGGCGGCCGGCTGCTCCAGGACGGGGCGCCCGGCGGTCCGGTGCTGCGCCTCGTCGTGCGCTGGCTGCGGCGTCCGCTGCTGCCCGCCGCACGGCTGTGGCGTCGCAACATCCAGCTCCGGGTGGTCGCGGCCACCTTGCTGATGTCACTGGGCGTGGTCGTGCTGCTCGGCTTCGTGGTGATCGGGGCGGTACGCAACGGCCTGCTCGACACCAAGGAGAAGGCGGCCGAGAGCCAGTCCGCGGGCGGCTTCGCGGTCGCCAAGGACAAGGCCGGCAGCCCGGTCTCGGCCGGTGACGACACCGCTTCGGGCGGTCGTGGCTCCGGCTCGTCGGTGAGCTGGCGCAACGATCTGGTGACCCAGCTCGCCAGCAGTGGCCAGGGCGCGTTCTACGTCGTCGCCCTGGGCTCGGCGTCCTCCGACTCGGACTCGGCGTCCAGCAACCGGGGCCCGCGCGCCTCCGGATACGTCGACCCCCGCGCCAGTGTTCCGCAGAGCCTGCGCGACAGCGTCGACGAGGGTACGGGTGCCTTCAAGACGTACACCTCGATCAAGTTCACCGACGGCCAGGAGGCCGAGCCCGGGCTCGTGGTGGGCACCCGGCTCAAGGACGTCGACGGGCAGTCCTACCAGCTCTACTACCTCTTCCCGCTGGTGCAGGAGGAGAAGTCGCTCACCCTGGTCAAGACGACGCTGGCGACCGCGGGGCTGTTCGTCGTGGTGCTGCTCGGGGCGATCGCCTGGCTCGTCGTGCGGCAGGTGGTCACGCCGGTGCGCATGGCGGCCGGAGTCGCCGAGCGGCTCTCCACGGGCGTGCTCAGAGAGCGGATGAAGGTCACCGGCGAGGACGACATCGCCCGGCTCGGCGAGGCCTTCAACAAGATGGCACAGAACCTCCAGGTCAAGATCAACCAGCTGGAGGAGCTGTCGCGGATGCAGCGGCGATTCGTCTCCGACGTCTCGCACGAGCTGCGCACCCCCCTGACGACCGTACGGATGGCGGCCGACGTCATCCACGAGGCGCGCGTCGACTTCGATCCGGTGACGGCACGCTCGGCCGAGCTGCTCGCCGGACAGCTCGACCGCTTCGAGTCGTTGCTCGCCGACCTCCTGGAGATCAGCCGGTTCGACGCGGGCGCGGCCGCGCTGGAGGCCGAGCCGATAGACCTGCGTGAGGTCGTACGCCGTGTCATCGAGGGTGCCGAGCCGCTCGCCGAGCGCAAGGGCACCCGGATACGGGTGGCCGGCGACGAACAGCCCGTGGTCGCCGAGGCGGATGCCCGCCGAGTCGAGCGGGTACTGCGCAACCTGGTGGTCAACGCCGTCGAGCACGGCGAGGGCCGGGACGTCGTGGTGCGCCTCGCGGCGGCCGGTGGCGCTGTCGCCGTCGCCGTGCGGGACTACGGCGTCGGGCTCAAGCCCGGCGAGGCGACCCGGGTGTTCAACCGGTTCTGGCGGGCCGATCCGGCGCGGGCCCGTACCACCGGCGGTACCGGGCTCGGCCTGTCGATCGCCGTCGAGGACGCGCGACTGCACGGCGGCTGGCTGCAGGCCTGGGGCGAGCCCGGCGGGGGTTCCCAGTTCCGGCTGACCCTGCCCCGCACCGCCGACGAGCCGCTGCGGGGATCGCCGATACCGCTGGAGCCCGAGGACTCACGGGCCGCCCGTGAGCGGGCCAAGGCCGAAGCCGGGTCCTCAGGGGCCCAGGGCAACCGGCTCTCCACCGTGCCGATACCCCGACTGGACCGCTCCGCGCTGCCGGTGCCGCCCACGGCCCCGGCACGCCCGCACACCTCGGGCCCGGCCGCCAGCCCCGCCGGACTGCCCGGCGGTGGCGGTGGTGGCCGGGTGGTGGCACGTCGACCCGAGACGGAGCCGGGCGCGCGTACGGGGGCGGCGCGTGAGGACGGCACGGCGGACCCAGAGCGCTTCGTCGAAACGACTGACCAGGAGGGATCGGCCCGTGGGCGCTGACCGGGGGAGAGCCCGCGGCAAACTGCTGGGGGCGGTGGTCGTCCTCGGCTGCGGCTCGCTGCTCGTGTCGGGCTGCGCGTCCATGCCGAGCAGCGGCGATGTGCACTCGGTCTCGGCGTCCCAGCGCGCCGACTCGCAGGTGCAGGTGTACGCCGTGCCGCCGCGGCCGGGCGCCGAGCCCAACGAGATCGTCTCGGGCTTCCTGGAAGCCATGACCAGTGACGACCCCCAGTTCGCGATGGCCCGCCAGTATCTGACGCCGAAAGCGGCGATGGACTGGCGGGCGACCACGGTCACGGTCCTGGCCGACGGCCCCGACCCGCAGCCCAACCGCTCGGCCGACCGGGGCGCGGACGCGAACGGCTTCACCTTCACGGTGTCCGGCAAGCCCGTCGCCCTCGTCGACAAGCAGCACGCCTACCAGCCGTTCAAGCCTCAGGACACGTACAGCCAGACCATCCACCTGGTCCGCCAGAGCGGCGCCGACGGTACGGGTCGTGAGTGGCGCATCGACGCGCTGCCGGAGGGGTTGCTGCTCGGCCAGTCCGACTTCCAGCGCATCTACCGGTCCGTCAACAAGTACTACTTCGCGATGGGCCAGGACCGCCTGGTCGCCGACCCGGTGTACATGCGGCTGCGCACCGACCCCGTGACGCAGATGAACCTGATCACGCAGACGGTGCAGTCCGTCCTGGACGGCCCGACGAGCTGGCTCGAACCGGTGGTCTCGTCGAAGTTCCCCTCGGGGACGGCGCTGAAGGGCGACACCAAGTCCCTCGCCCTGGACGACCGCAACGCCCTGAAGGTGCCGCTGAACGAGCGTGCCTCCAACGCCGGCGAGGCGCAGTGCAAGCGCATGGCGGCCCAAATCCTCTTCACGCTGCGGGACTTGACGACCACGCGGGTCGGTCAGGTGGAGCTCGACCGGGCCAACGGCTCCCAGCTGTGTGTGCTCAGCGGCGATCAGGCCGAGACGTACGCGCCGGACCGCATGTCGACCAGTCCCGGCCAGTACTTCGTCGACGCGGGCGGCCATGTCGAGCGGATGCGGGCCGACGCGGGCGGCTCGGACAGCTCGGGCGGCAGCACGGACGGCACCGACTCCGCGGACGGTTCGGACGCCTCGGTGGTGACCGAGCCGGTGCAGGGTCCGTTCGGCAAGGGCGAGCAGCAGGTGCGTACCGTCGCGGTCTCGCGGGACGAGAAGCGCGCGGCCGGGGTGTCGGCGGACGGCAAGTCCCTGCTCGTGGCCCCGCTCGCAGCCGATGGCGCCCTGGCGCGTACGCAGGTGACCAGCGACGACAAGGACGCGAAGGACGGCGGCCTCTCGGCGCCGAGCTGGGACGGGCGAGGCGACCTGTGGGTGGCCGACCGCAACGCCGCCAAGCCGCGGCTGCTGCGCCTCGTGCAGGGTGCGGGGGGTCCGCAGACGGTCGACGTCGCCGGTCTCAACGGCGGGCGCATCGAGCAGGTGCGGATGTCGGTGGACGGGGTGCGCGCCGCGCTGCTCGTGTCCGACGGCACCCACACGACGCTGCGGATCGGCCGGGTCGAGCGGAGCGGCGAGGGCGACAAGAGCGTGGTCTCGGTGGTCGAACTGCGCCCCGGGGCACCGCAGATGGAGGACGTGACGGCCGTGTCGTGGGCCGGGCGCAGCCGTCTCGTGGTGGTCGGCAAGGAGATCGGCGGCGTCTCGCAGCAGCTGCGCTATGTGCAGACGGACGGGTCCACGTCGGCCTCCGGCACCCTGCCGAGCGTCAACAAGGTCACGGACGTGGCCGCCACCGACGACGACCGGATGCCGCTGGTGGCGCACTCGCAGGAGGACGGCATCGTCCGGCTGCCGCCCGGAGCGAACTGGCGCACGGCCGTCAAGAAGGGCTCGGCGCCCGCCTATCCGGGCTAGTCACGGGCCTGGGGACGGGTTGTCCACAGGGGTGGCGGCTGACCGCTCGCGTCGGCACAGTGGAGGCCATGCGGGGGTGGTGGCGGGAGTTCTCCGGCCTTGTGCTGCCGACTGCGTGCGGCGGCTGCGGCAGGCCGCGTACGGCGCTGTGCGCGCGGTGCAGGGCGGCGCTGCTCGGGGCGCCCGCGTGCCGGGTGCGCCCGGCACCGGAGCCCGCCGGGCTGCCCGCCGTGTACGCGGCCGCGCCCTACGAGGACGCGGTGCGCGCGGTGCTGCTCGGCCACAAGGAGCGGGGCGCGCTCGGTCTCGCCGGGGTGCTCGGTCAGGCACTCGCCGGAGCGGCGCGGGCGGCCGCGGCTCCTTGCGGACGGGGGCCGTTGCTCCTGGTCCCGGTGCCGTCGTCGCGGCGTGCGGTACGGGCCCGCGGGCACGACGCGACCCGGCGCATCGCGCTTGCCGCGGCCGGTGAGCTGCGGCGGAGCGGAACGGACGCCCGGGTCGCCGCGGTCCTGCGCCAGCGCCGCACGGTGGCCGACCAGGCGGGCCTCAGCGCCTCTCAGCGGCTCCGGAATCTGTCGGGGGCCCTGATGGTGGCAGGCGGTGGCGTACGGCTCCTGGAGGGCGGCCAGGTGGTCCTGGTGGACGATCTGATGACCACCGGAGCATCCCTTGCGGAAGCGGCGCGTGTGATCCGGGCAGCCGGGGTAGGCGGTCGGGACAGGAACGCTCCGGAGGGAGATGGGTGCCCTGGGCAGGGAGATGGATGCCCTGGGCAGGGAATTCCGGCATTTGCTTCGGTGGGGGCTTCGCATCGTCGGCGTGGGGCCGGTTCGGCCCCGCCGGACGGCGATGTCCGGCGCCCGCTCGCCGCGGTTGTCGCGGCGGCTCCGGAATCGTTCGCAATAAACCGGAACTGACCGAGAACTTGCATCGTTGCAGGTAGTGAGAGGGTGGAAACGCTCCAATGGAGGTACGTGCGGGTAGCGGGTGCCGACAACCGGCCGAGAGAGCTATGTTCGGTTGTGAGGAATGGCGAAAGCCCGTTCACTTAATGCACGACTGAGCTTCGGCGCGTTTTCACTTACCCCCGAGTTGGTGGGGTGGGGATCTTCTCGACGGGGGAGGAGGAGGTGATACGTCACCGAGTCCGACGCCCCGGCATACACCGGGGTCTGGTGCAAAAGGGAGCAGCTCCGCAGAGAGCGGAGTGATCCGGGAACGGAGTTCTGCGTGGACATCGTCGTCAAGGGCCGCAAGACCGAGGTGCCCGAGCGGTTCCGCAAGCACGTGGCCGAGAAGCTGAAGCTGGAGAAGATCCAGAAGCTCGACGGCAAGGTAATCAGCCTCGACGTCGAGGTGTCCAAGGAACACAACCCGCGGCAGGCGGACCGCTCGGACCGGGTGGAGATCACCCTCCACTCGCGAGGCCCGGTGATCCGTGCGGAGGCGGCGGCGGCAGACCCCTACGCGGCGCTCGATCTGGCGACCGGCAAGCTGGAGGCGCGGCTGCGCAAGCAGCACGACAAGCGCTACACGCGCCGTGGCAACGGCCGGCTCTCGGCCGCCGAGGTCGTCGACGCCGTGCCGGGTGTGGCGTCGCTGAACGGAAACGGCGAGCTTGTGGACACTTCGGAGGAAGACCGCATCCCCACCACCAGGATCGGCTCGCTCGAAGTGAAGGGCGAAGGACCGCTGGTGGTCCGCGAGAAGACGCACACGGCAGCCGCGATGACGCTCGACCAGGCTCTCTACGAGATGGAGCTGGTCGGGCACGACTTCTACCTGTTCGTCGACTCGGAGACGAAGAACCCCAGTGTCGTCTACCGGCGGCACGCCTACGACTACGGCGTCATCCACCTGGAGACCGACCCGCTCGCCGGCGAGGACGCGAGCGGTGCGGGCGGTGCGCTGGGCGGCTGACCCCGGCCGGAAGGATCACGGATCGACCCGCAGGGCGGGCGCGCTGAACGGCTGAGGACGGCGCGCCGTACCAACGGATGACGGTGCCCCTGGAGCGCGTGTGCGCCCCCAGGGGCACCACCGTGCGACCACTGGACCACCTTTCTGTCGGCCGGGCATGAAATCATGGCGTCGCACGCCAACCGCAGCTCCCTGGAGCGTGGTTGGTGCAGCACACCAACGCGGGCCACGGCCTTCAGGGGGAGGAACGATGGCGGACAGCTTCGGTCCGGTGCACGACGGTTCCCATGCCGACAGCCGGAACGGGGGGGACCGCGACAGCGGCATGGACACGGGCGGCTCCCGCAAGGAGCCGATCCGGGTCCTGGTGGTGGACGACCACGCCCTCTTCCGCCGGGGGCTCGAGATCGTGCTGGCCGCCGAGGAGGACATCCAGGTCGTCGGCGAGGCCGGAGACGGTGCGGAAGCGGTGGACAAGGCGGCCGACCTGTTGCCGGACATCGTGCTGATGGACGTACGGATGCCCCGGCGCGGCGGTATCGAGGCCTGCACCTCCATCAAGGAGGTGGCACCCAGCGCGAAGATCATCATGCTGACCATCAGCGACGAGGAGGCGGACCTCTACGACGCGATCAAGGCGGGGGCGACGGGCTATCTCCTCAAGGAGATCTCCACCGACGAGGTGGCGACCGCGATCCGCGCGGTCGCCGACGGCCAGTCGCAGATCAGCCCCTCGATGGCCTCCAAGCTGCTCACCGAGTTCAAGTCGATGATCCAGCGCACCGACGAGCGTCGCCTGGTGCCCGCGCCCCGGCTCACCGAGCGTGAGCTGGAGGTGCTCAAGCTGGTGGCCACGGGCATGAACAACCGTGACATCGCCAAGGAGTTGTTCATCTCCGAGAACACCGTGAAGAACCATGTGCGCAACATCCTGGAGAAGCTCCAGCTGCACTCCAGGATGGAGGCGGTGGTCTACGCGATGCGCGAGAAGATCCTGGAGATCAGGTAGCCAGTGCCGAGGTGAGCGCCGCAGCTTCCTGCGGCGACCCGGCCCGCTCGACGCGTACCGCATCGCAGCCCACCCACGTCGCTGCCTCCAACAGGGCCTGCGCCATGGGCCTTACGGCCTTCGGCGAGGCCAGCGAGACCTGCTTGGCGACCAGGGTGCGGCCCTCACGGGCCGGGTCGACACGGCCGACCAGCTTGCCGCCGGAGAGCAGCGGCATCGCGAAGTACCCGTGGATCCGCTTGGGTTTGGGGACGTACGCCTCCAGGCGGTGGGTGAAACCGAAGACGCGCTCGGTGCGGGCGCGGTCCCACACCAGTGAGTCGAACGGCGACAGCAGCGTGGTGCGGTGGCGGCCACGGGGGTCGGTGGCCAGTGCTTCGGGGTCGGCCCAGGCGGGCTTGCCCCAGCCCTGCACGGTGACCGGCACCAGGCCCGAGTCGGCGACCACGGCGTCGAACTGCTCGGCCTTGAGGCGGTGGTAGTCGGCGATGTCCGCCCGGGTGCCCACCCCCAGGGACTGGCCGGCGAGCCGCACCAGGCGGCGCAGGCACTCGGTGTCGTCCAGGTCGTCGTGCAGTAGTGCCTCCGGAATGGCGCGCTCGGCCAGGTCGTAGACCCGCTTCCAGCCGCGCCGCTCGGTGCAGACCACCTCGCCGTACATCAGCGCGCGCTCGACGGCGACCTTGGACGCCGACCAGTCCCACCACTCGCCCTTGTTCTTGGCGCCGCCCAAGTCCGTTGCGGTGAGCGGCCCTTCGGCGTGCAGCTGCTTGATCACCTGCTCATAGGCGCCGTCCGGCAGCTCGTGCCCCCAGTGCGGCCGGGAGCGGTAGGCGCGGCGGCGGAACGCGAAGTGCGGCCACTCCTCGACGGGCAGGATGCATGCCGCGTGCGACCAGTACTCGAAGGCGTGGCCACCGCTCCAGTACGCCTCCTCGATGCGCGGGCGGCCGACCGCGCCCAGGCGGGCGTACGGGACGAGCTCGTGCGAGCGGGCGAGCACGGAGATGGTGTCGAGCTGGACCGCGCCCAGGTGGCGCAACACCCCGCGCACTCCGCCCCGTCGGTCGGCAGCGCCGAGGAAACCCTGGGCGCGCAGGGCGATCCTGCGGGCCTCGTCGGCGGACAGTTCGGCGGCGGCAGGCGGCAGGCTCGTCATGCTCCGCACGATAGTGGCCGCCACTGACAACGCGGGAGGAGGTCAGGGCCGCGCGGGCAGGTAGGGCAGCACACCGGGCAGGCCCAGGTCCGCGGGGAGCAGCGAGCCGACCCAGTGGTCGCGGCGGCTGCCCCGGTGCACGGTCGCCGAGCGCAGCGTGCCCTCCAGGGTGAAGCCGGCCTTCAGGGCGACGGCCCGGGACGCCTCGTTGCCGACCTCCGCGCGCCACTCGAGGCGGTCGACGGCGGCCGCCTCGAAGGCCCAGCGGGCCACCCGGGTCGCGGCCTCCACCACATAGCCGCGGCCGCGGTGCTCCTTGGTCGCCCAGAAGCCGAGTTCCGCGCAGCCGGGGCCGCGCCGCGTCACGCTCATCATGGCGACCAGGGCCGAGTCGTCCGCAGTAAGTACTGCGAAGGTGTAGTCGGTGTCGTGGCGCCAGCCGTCCGGGCCGTAGGAGGAGGTGAAGGCCTCCGCGTGCTCGCGCAGATAGGGCGAGGGGACGGTCGTCCAGCGCTGGATGTCGGCATCCTGACAAGCCGCGTAGGCGGCGTCGGAATCCTCGGGGCCGACCGGGCGCAGCAGCAGGCGTTCGGTGGTGAGCGTTATGGCTTCCATCGCCCGATTGTCCTTGCCCACGGCTGCGGGAACCACCTCATTTCCCCACCCGCCCGGCACCTTCGGCCGGTCCCGTCCGTTGTCGTAACAGCAGACCTCCCGGCGCGGCCGGGTCCTCGCATACGATGACCGTTGCTGTATCCACACCCATAGCCACTCGACCGCGCCAGGCCCGACCGGCAAGGAGACCAACCCCCGTGTCCGTCCTCTCAAAGATCATGCGTGCAGGCGAAGGCAAGATCCTGCGCAAGCTGCACCGCATCGCGGACCAGGTCAACTCCATCGAAGAGGACTTCGTCAACCTCTCCGACGCCGAGCTGCGTGCCCTCACTGACGAGTACAAGCAGCGGTACGCGGACGGCGAGAGCCTGGACGACCTGCTCCCCGAAGCCTTCGCGACCGTGCGCGAGGCCGCCAAGCGCGTCCTCGGCCAGCGCCACTACGACGTCCAGATGATGGGTGGAGCCGCGCTGCACCTCGGCTATGTCGCCGAGATGAAGACCGGCGAGGGCAAGACCCTCGTCGGCACGCTGCCGGCCTACCTGAACGCGCTGTCCGGCAAGGGCGTCCACCTGATCACGGTGAACGACTACCTGGCCGAGCGCGACTCCGAGATGATGGGCCGGGTGCACAAGTTCCTCGGCCTCGAGGTCGGCTGCATCCTGGCCAACATGTCGCCCGCCGAGCGCCGCGCGCAGTACGCCGCCGACATCACGTACGGCACGAACAACGAGTTCGGCTTCGACTACCTGCGCGACAACATGGCGTGGTCCCAGGACGAGCTCGTCCAGCGCGGCCACAACTTCGCGATCGTCGACGAGGTCGACTCGATCCTGGTCGACGAGGCCCGTACGCCGCTGATCATCTCCGGCCCCGCCGACCAGGCCACCAAGTGGTACGGCGACTTCGCCAAGCTGGTGACGCGCCTGACCAAGGGCGAGGCGGGCAACCCGCTGAAGGGCATCGAGGAGACCGGCGACTACGAGGTCGACGAGAAGAAGCGCACCGTCGCCATCCACGAGCCGGGCGTCGCCAAGGTCGAGGACTGGCTGGGTATCGACAACCTCTACGAGTCGGTGAACACCCCGCTCGTCGGTTACCTGAACAACGCCATCAAGGCGAAGGAACTGTTCAAGAAGGACAAGGACTACGTCGTCATGGACGGCGAAGTCATGATCGTCGACGAGCACACCGGCCGTATCCTCGCCGGCCGCCGCTACAACGAGGGCATGCACCAGGCGATCGAGGCGAAGGAAGGGGTGGACATCAAGGACGAGAACCAGACCCTCGCCACGATCACCCTGCAGAACTTCTTCCGCCTCTACAAGCGGCACGACCAGCAGGGCAAGGAAGAGCCCGGTCTCTCCGGCATGACCGGTACGGCGATGACCGAGGCGGCCGAGTTCCACCAGATCTACAAGCTCGGTGTCGTCCCGATCCCGACCAACCGGCCGATGGTCCGCAAGGACCAGTCCGACCTGATCTACCGCACCGAGGTCGCCAAGTTCGAGGCGGTCGTCGACGACATCGCCGAGAAGCACGAGAAGGGCCAGCCGATCCTGGTCGGCACCACCTCGGTCGAGAAGTCCGAGTACCTCTCGCAGCAGCTCTCCAAGCGCGGCATCCAGCACGAGGTGCTCAACGCCAAGCAGCACGACCGGGAGGCGACGATCGTCGCCCAGGCCGGCCGCAAGGGTGCCGTCACCGTCGCCACCAACATGGCCGGACGAGGCACCGACATCAAGCTCGGCGGCAACCCGGACGACCTCGCCGAGGCCGAGCTGCGCCAGGCGGGTCTCGACCCGGTGGAGCACGTCGAGGAGTGGGCCGCGGCGCTGCCCGCCGCCCTGGAGAAGGCCGAGCTCGCCGTCAAGGCCGAGTTCGAAGAGGTCAAGGAGCTCGGCGGCCTGTACGTCCTCGGCACCGAGCGGCACGAGTCGCGCCGCATCGACAACCAGCTGCGCGGCCGTTCCGGCCGTCAGGGCGACCCGGGCGAGTCCCGCTTCTACCTGTCGCTCGGCGACGACCTGATGCGCCTGTTCAAGGCGCAGATGGTCGAGCGCGTCATGTCGATGGCGAACGTCCCGGACGACGTGCCGATCGAGAACAAGATGGTGACGCGCGCGATCGCGTCCGCCCAGTCGCAGGTCGAGCAGCAGAACTTCGAGACCCGCAAGAACGTCCTGAAGTACGACGAGGTGCTCAACCGCCAGCGCGAGGTCATCTACGGCGAGCGCCGCCGCGTCCTGGAGGGCGAGGACCTGCACGAGCAGGTCAGGCACTTCATGGACGACACGATCGACGCCTACATCCAGGCCGAGACCGTCGAGGGCTTCGCCGAGGAGTGGGACCTGGACCGGCTGTGGGGCGCCTTCAAGCAGCTCTACCCGGTCAAGGTCACCGTGGAGGAGCTGGAGGATGCCGCGGGCGACCGCGCCGGCATCACCGCCGAGTTCATCGCGGAGTCCGTCAAGGACGACATCTACGAGCAGTACGCCTCCCGCGAGGAGCAGCTCGGTTCCGACATCATGCGCGAGCTGGAGCGCCGCGTGGTCCTGTCGGTCCTGGACCGCAAGTGGCGCGAGCACCTCTACGAGATGGACTACCTCCAGGAGGGCATCGGCCTGCGGGCCATGGCGCAGAAGGACCCGCTGGTCGAGTACCAGCGCGAGGGCTTCGACATGTTCAACGCCATGATGGAGGGCATCAAGGAGGAGTCCGTCGGCTATCTGTTCAACCTGGAGGTCCAGGTCGAGCAGCAGGTCGAGGAGGTCCCGGTGGAGGACTCCGCGCTCGCCGACGCGCCCTCGCTCAGCAAGGAGGACGCCATCCCGGCCGCGCGCCCGGAGATCCGTGCCAAGGGTCTGGACGCCCCGCAGCGCCCCGACCGGCTGCACTTCTCGGCGCCCACGGTGGACGGTGAGGGCGGCGTCGTCGAGGGCGACTTCGACAACGGTGACGACGAGCCGGCCCGCTCGGAGTCGGACGGCCTGACGCGCGCCGAGCGCCGCAAGGCCCAGAAGACCACGGGTGGCCGCCGCCGCAAGAAGTAGGCACAAGGGACAGGCGGGCGGCGCAGCCGCCGGCCGTACGTCCAGCGGGGCCCGGCACCGGGAAGGTGCCGGGCCCCTCGCTATGCCGGGACGCGTTCGCCGCCCAGCTCCACCGCGGCGCACCGCCAGCGCAGATCGGCGCCCCGCTCCAGCCGGAAGGCCATGGCCCGCACCTGCTCGCCCGCCGCGATGCAGGCGGCCGCCTCGACGATCCCGCGGTCCAGCGGGGCCGCGCGGCAGGACCGTACGACGGGCCGGGCGCCGCGGGTGCGGAAGGGGGTGCGCGGGGCGAGCCGGACCAGCTGCTCGTAGGCGTCCCCGACGGTCAGGCCCAGCATCCAGTGCACCGGGCGCTCGCCGCTGAGCACCGCGAGCAGCTTCTGCGCGAACAGCTCGTGCGGGGTCAGCCGCTGCGGTCGCCGGGTTCCGGTGCTGCCGGGCCTGCGCTGGTCGCCGCGTCCCGCCGGCCCTGTCGTGGTCCCGCTCATGGCTGACGCCCCCTTCGATACCAGTGGGTAACTTCTGTTGGGGATCTTGTACGGGGGCGACGGGAGCCGTCGCAAGGAGCGGACCCGGGGTGGGCGAGGCCGTAGGGATTCACCTATCCGGATGAGTGAGATGTCCGTCTGCCCAGGTGGGGATGGGTGTGGCCGACTTCGGCGGCGAGAGGGGCCGAGGGGGCACCGGCAGCTCGAAGGGGGACTCCCGCGCGTATCCTGAACCCGTCTCACGACCGAATGGGACGACGAGAAGAGAGCGGTCCCTCATGCGCGTCTACGTACCCCTGACCATCTCCGGTCTCGCGACGGCCCACGGCGCCGGAGAGCTCGGCCCCGGGCCCCTCACCGCCTACGCCGTCACGCCCGGCCTGCGCGAGTGGTACGTCTCCGACGACATCGAGGAGCTGGAGTACGCGGCGCTGAACCGGGCCGCGGCCGCCTCGCTGCGGCGGCTCGCCGGTGAGCCGGGCACCGCCAGGCGTCGGGTCGTGGTCGCCGTGGACGTGCCGGACAACACCGTCGCCGCCGACCCGGACAGCGCCCTGGACGCGAGCTCGCTCGGCGAGGTCAGGATCGCCTCCGCGGTGGCGCTGGCCAAGGCGGCCGCCGTGCACGTGGACGCCGAGGATGCGGTGGCCGATGTGACGGCCGCGGCCGACGCGCTCGGCGCCGCCGACCACGGCGACGACGACGCCCAGTTCACCGTGGACGGGGCCGAGGACCACGAACTGCTCTGGTTCGGCGTGCAGGAGATCCCCAACCTGATCGCCTGACCTGCGGATGTGCCCGTCCGTGGTCGATTGTCAGTGCGGGTGGGTACCTTTTTGGCATGGGGAACGGCAGGCAGGACACGGGGAAGCGCCAGGCCCATCTGGTCTGGGACTGGAACGGCACACTGCTCGACGACAACGTGGCGGTCATCGAGGCCACCAACGCCGCTTTCGCGGAGCTCGGCCTCGAGCCGATCACGCTTGAGCGCTACCGCGACCTGTACTGCGTACCGATTCCCCGTTTCTACCAGCGGCTGATGGGCCGGCTGCCCACGGATGCCGAATGGCTGGTCATGGACGCGGCCTTCCACCGGCAGTACTGGTCGCGTGCGGACTCCTGCGGGCTCACCGCGGGCGCGGCCGAGCTGCTCGCGGCGCGCTGGACGGCCGGCCTCAGCCAGTCCCTGCTGTCCATGGCGCCGCACGAGCACCTGGTCCCCATCGTGCGGCGGCACGGCATCACCGAGCATTTCGTCCGGGTCGACGGCCGCACCGGACCCTCGCACGGCAGCAAGGCGGAGCACATGGTCCGCCACCTGACCGCGCTGCGAACGGCGGACCCGGAGATATCCGGCGAGCGGATCGTGGTGATCGGGGACGCGGTGGACGACGCGGTGGCCGCGGCGGCCGTGGGCGCGCAGGCTGTGCTGTTCACCGGCGGCTCCCACAGCCGCACCAGCCTCGCCGTGGCGGGGGTCCCAGTGGTCGACACCCTCGCGGAGGCGGTCGCCGTCGCCGAGGATCTGGTGGCCTGAGGCGGCTCGGCCCGGGGCAGCGCCGGTTACGTCACCGGTGCCTTCGCTCGCAGCACCGTCAGGAACTCCCGCATCCAGCCGGAGTGGTCCGGCCAGGCCCGGGCGGAGACCAGGGTGCCGTCCACCACGGTCTCCGCGTCCTGGAAGGTGGCGCCCGCCGTCTGCATGTCCAGTTCGAGCGCCGGATAGGCGGTGACCCGGCGTCCGCTCAGGCTGCCGATCGCGGCGGTGAGCAGCGGACCGTGGCAGATCTGGGCCACCGGCTTGTCGGTGTCGAAGAACGCCTTCAGGAGCTTCCTCAGCTCCGGGTCGTTGCGGAGGTACTCGGGCGCCCGGCCGCCCGGGATCACCAAGGCGACGTACTGGCCGGGGTCGACCTCGGAGAAGGCCAGGTCCGCGGGCCAGGTGTAGCCGGGCTTCTCCGTGTACGTGTCGAAGCCGGGCTCGAAGTCGTGGATCACGAACCGCAGCTTCTTGCGGGCCGGGGCCGCGATGTGGACCTCGTACCCCTCCTCGCGCAGCCGCTGGTAGGGGTAGAGGACTTCCAGGGATTCGGCCGCGTCACCGGTCACGATGAGGATCTTGGCTGCCATGAGTGCACTCCCTCTCGGGGCTGTGGAGCTCAGAGGCTGTCGGGGGCTCGGGGGCTCAGGGGGCTCGGGCTCGGAGTGGCTGAAGGCCGACCGCGCCCGCCGATGCCACACCCGCGGACGCCACACCCTCGGACGCCGCACGCGCGGACACCGCACCTGCGGATTTCCGTACCGTCAACCTGCCCGCGCGGCGGCCGTTTGCCAAGAGGCTCGTTCGCGCCGCCACGTCGCTGTCCAGAGTGTCAAACTTCGGGCCCAGCTTTTGTACACATAAGGCTCATGACGGTTCGGGGGGAAGGGGCGATAGCCTTGTCCCGTGATCAGCGCGATATGTCGCGGAGGCACTGCCGCCCCCGCCCTTCGCCCGGAGCGCCACGGCGCCCGGGCAGTCGCTGATTCCCTCCACCCGGAATCAAGCCTCGAAGCCACAAAATTGGCCGGTAAGCGCCCGGGTATCTCTCATCGCGGCATAGCGTCGACACCGACCGGACACCCCGCGTCGTGGCGTTGCGTCGCTTCTTTCCCCTACGTCACGCAACGGCGCGCGACAGGAGCCAGAGGACATGCAGACCAAGCTGGACGAAGCCAAGGCCGAGCTGCTCGCACGGGCGGCCCGGGTAGCTGAGAACAGCCCGGCCGGGGGGCCCGGAGGCCTGGGGGACACCCCCAGGACCGACCGGGCGGCCACGACTGGGGCCACGAGCGAGGAAGGTCCCGACCAGGGCGTCCTCCTCGGGTACCTCCAGCGCTACTACCTGCACACCGCACCCGAGGACCTGGCCGACCGCGACCCGGTCGACGTCTTCGGCGCAGCGCTCTCCCACTACCGCCTCGCGGAGAACCGGCCGCAGGGCACCGCCAACGTCCGGGTGCACACCCCGACCGTCGAGGAGAACGGCTGGACCTGCAGCCACTCCGTCGTCGAGGTCGTCACCGACGACATGCCCTTCCTGGTCGACTCGGTCACCAACGAGCTGTCCCGGCAGAACCGCGGCATCCACGTCGTGATCCACCCCCAGGTCGTCGTCCGCCGCGATCTGACCGGCAAGCTCATCGAGGTGCTCGACACCGGGAGCCAGACCGCCGAGCTGCCGCACGACGCGCTCACCGAGTCCTGGATCCACGTCGAGATCGACCGCGAGACCGACCGCGCCGACCTCAAGCAGATCACCGCCGATCTGCTGCGCGTCCTGTCCGACGTGCGCGAAGCCGTCGAGGACTGGGAGAAGATGCGCGACGCCGCGCTGCGCATCGCCGACGAGCTGCCCAAGGAGCCGAAGGCCGGCGACCTCGTCGAGCAGGAGGTCGACGAGGCCCGCGAGCTCCTGCGCTGGCTCTCCACCGACCACTTCACCTTCCTCGGCTACCGCGAGTACCAGCTCACCGACGACGACTCGCTGTCCGCCGTCCCGGGCACCGGCCTCGGCATCCTGCGCTCCGACCCGCAGCACGGCGAGGAGGACGACGGCCACCCGGTCTCCCCGTCCTTCAGCCGGCTGCCCGCCGACGCCCGCGCCAAGGCCCGTGAGCACAAGCTCCTGGTGCTGACCAAGGCCAACAGCCGCTCCACCGTGCACCGCCCCTCCTACCTCGACTACGTCGGCGTCAAGAAGTTCGACGAGCAGGGCAACGTGGTCGGCGAGCGCCGCTTCCTCGGCCTGTTCTCCTCGGCCGCCTACACCGAGTCCGTGCGCCGGGTTCCGGTCGTGCGCCGCAAGGTCGGGGAGGTCCTCAAGGGCGCCGGGTTCTCGCCCAACAGCCACGACGGCCGCGACCTGCTCCAGATCATGGAGACCTACCCGCGCGACGAGCTGTTCCAGACCCCGGCCGACCAGCTGCGCTCCATCGTCACCTCCGTCCTGTACCTCCAGGAGCGGCGTCGGCTGCGCCTGTACCTGCGCCAGGACGAGTACGGCCGCTACTACTCGGCGCTGATCTACCTGCCGCGCGACCGCTACACCACCGGCGTACGGCTGCGCCTGATCGACATCCTCAAGGAGGAACTGGGCGGCACCAGCGTCGACTTCACCGCCTGGAACACCGAGTCGATCCTGTCCCGGCTGCACTTCGTGGTGCGCGTCCCGGCCGGCACCGAGCTCACCGAGCTCACCGACGCCGACTCCGACCGCATCGAGGCCCGCCTCGTCGAGGCCGCCCGCTCCTGGGCCGACGGCTTCTCCGACGCGCTGAACGCCGAGTGCGGCGAGGAGCGCGCCGCCGAGCTGCTGCGCCGCTACGGCCACGCCTTCCCCGAGGGCTACAAGGCCGACCACTCCCCGCGGGCCGCGGTCGCCGACCTCGTCCACCTGGAGCAACTCACCCACGGGCGGCGGGACTTCGCGCTCTCGCTGTACGAGCCGGTCGGCGCGGTCCCCGGTGAGCGCCGCTTCAAGATCTACCGGATCGGCGAGCAGGTCTCGCTCTCGGCGGTCCTCCCGGTGCTCCAGCGCCTGGGCGTCGAGGTCACCGACGAGCGCCCCTACGAGCTGCGCTGCGCCGACCGTACGCATGCCTGGATCTACGACTTCGGTCTGCGCATGCCGAAGAAGAGCAACGGCAACGGCGACTACCTGGCCGACGACGCGCGCGAGCGGTTCCAGGAGGCCTTCGCCGCGACGTGGACCGGCGCCGCCGAGAACGACGGCTTCAACTCCCTGGTGCTGCGCGCCGGGCTCAACTGGCGCCAGGCGATGGTGCTCCGGGCCTACGCCAAGTACCTGCGTCAGGCGGGTTCCACCTTCAGCCAGGACTACATGGAGGACACCCTCCGCGACAACGTCCACACCACCCGGCTGCTGGTCTCGCTCTTCGAGGCGCGGCTCTCGCCGGACCGCCAGAAGGCCGGCACCGAGCTCATCGACGGGCTGCTCGAAGAGCTCGACGGCGCCCTCGACCAGGTGGCGAGCCTGGACGAGGACCGCATCCTGCGCTCCTTCCTCACGGTCATCAAGGCGACGCTGCGCACCAACTACTGGCAGAAGAACGCGGAGGGCACTCCGCACGCGTACGTCTCCATGAAGTTCGACCCGCAGGCGATCCCCGATCTTCCGGCGCCCCGCCCCCAGTTCGAGATCTGGGTGTACTCGCCGCGCGTCGAGGGCGTCCACCTGCGCTTCGGCAAGGTGGCCCGAGGCGGCCTGCGCTGGTCCGACCGGCGTGAGGACTTCCGTACCGAGATCCTCGGCCTGGTCAAGGCGCAGATGGTGAAGAACACCGTCATCGTGCCGGTCGGCGCCAAGGGCGGCTTCGTCGCCAAGCAGCTGCCCGACCCGTCGGTGGACCGGGACGCCTGGCTCGCCGAGGGCATCGCGAGCTACAAGACGTTCATCTCGGCGCTGCTCGACATCACCGACAACCTGGTCGCGGGCGAGGTCGTCCCGCCGGCCGACGTGGTCCGTCACGACGAGGACGACACCTATCTGGTGGTCGCCGCCGACAAGGGCACCGCGACGTTCTCGGACATCGCCAACAACGTGGCGATCAGTTACGACTTCTGGCTCGGCGACGCCTTCGCCTCCGGCGGCTCCGCCGGATACGACCACAAGGGCATGGGCATCACCGCCCGCGGCGCCTGGGAGTCCGTCAAGCGGCACTTCCGCGAGCTCGGCCACGACAGCCAGACCGAGGACTTCACGGTCGTCGGTGTCGGCGACATGTCGGGCGACGTGTTCGGCAACGGCATGCTGCTCTCCGAGCACATCCGCCTGGTCGCCGCCTTCGACCACCGGCACATCTTCATCGACCCGAAGCCGGACGCGGCGGTCTCCTTCGCCGAGCGCCGCCGGCTGTTCGACCTGCCGCGCTCCAGCTGGGCCGACTACAACAAGGAACTGCTCTCGGCCGGCGGTGGCATCCACCCCCGCACCGCGAAGTCGATCCCGCTGAACGCGCAGGTCCGGGAGGCCCTCGGCATCCCGGCGGGCGTCACCAAGCTGACCCCGGCCGACCTGATGCAGGCCATCCTCAAGGCC
The DNA here is from genome assembly GCF_014650455.1 of Streptomyces xanthochromogenes. Classification (GTDB taxonomy): domain Bacteria; phylum Actinomycetota; class Actinomycetes; order Streptomycetales; family Streptomycetaceae; genus Streptomyces; species Streptomyces xanthochromogenes. Next base: position 25,823 of record NZ_BMUZ01000013.1, read on the forward strand.
CCGGTCGACCTGCTGTGGAACGGCGGCATCGGCACGTACGTGAAGTCCTCCGCGGAGTCCAACGCGGAGGTCGGCGACAAGGCCAACGACGCGATCCGCGTCAACGGCGAGGACCTGCGGGTCAAGGTCGTCGGCGAGGGCGGCAACCTGGGTCTGACCCAGCTCGGCCGGATCGAGTTCAGCCGCAAGGGCGGACCCGAGGGCGAGGGCGGCAAGATCAACACCGACGCCATCGACAACAGCGCGGGCGTCGACACCTCCGACCACGAGGTGAACATCAAGATCCTGCTCAACGGCCTGGTCGCGGAAGGCGACATGACCGTCAAGCAGCGCAACAAGATCCTCGCCGCGATGACCGACGAGGTCGGCCACCTGGTGCTGCGCAACAACTACGCGCAGAACGTGGCCCTGGCCAACGCGGTCGCCCAGTCGCCCTCGCTGCTCCACGCCCACCAGCGCTTCATGCGCCGCCTGGGCCGCGACGGACACCTCGACCGGGCCCTGGAGTTCCTGCCGAACGACCGCCAGATCCGCGAACTGCTCAACACGGGCAAGGGGCTCAGCCAGCCCGAGCTCGCCGTGCTGCTCGCCTACACCAAGATCACGGTGGCGGAAGAGCTGATCCACACGGACCTGCCGGACGCCCCGTACCTGGCCAAGCTGCTGCACGCCTACTTCCCGCAGCAGCTGCGGGAGAAGTTCGCCGAGGCGGTCGACGGGCACGCGCTGCGCCGCGAGATCATCACCACGGTGCTGGTCAACGACACCGTCAACATCGGTGGCTCGACGTTCCTGCACCGGCTCCGCGAGGAGACCGGGGCCTCGCTTGAGGAGATCGTGCGGGCGCACGTCGCGGCCCGCGAGATCTTCGGCGTGAACAAGGTGTGGGACGCCGTCGAGGCGCTCGACAACAAGGTCGACGCCGAGGTGCAGACCCGCATCCGGCTGCACTCGCGCCGTCTGGTCGAGCGCGGTACGCGCTGGCTGCTGAACAACCGGCCGCAGCCGCTCCAGATGGCCGAGACCATCGAGGACTTCTCGGCCGGGGTGGCCCAGGTCTGGGACGCGCTGACGGACCTGCTGCGCGGCGCCGACCTGGAATGGCACCAGGGAATCCTGGACGAGCTGACCGAGGCCGGAGTGCCCGAGGAGCTCGCGCGGCAGGTCGCCGGGTTCTCCTCCGCCTTCCCGGCGCTCGACATCGTGGCCATCGCCGGCCGCACCGGCAAGGAGCCGCTCCAGGTCGCCGAGGTCTACTACGACCTGGCCGACCGCCTGCGGATCACCCAGCTCCTCGACCGCATCATCGAGCTGCCGCGGGCCGACCGCTGGCAGTCGATGGCGCGGGCCGCGATCCGCGAGGACCTGTTCGCGGCGCACGCCGGGCTGACCCAGGACGTGCTGTCCGTCGGCAACGGGACCACGTCGCCGGAGCAGCGCTTCAAGGAGTGGGAGGAGAAGAACGCGGCGATCCTGGGGCGGGCCCGCTCGACCCTGGAGGAGATCCAGTCCTCCGACGCGTTCGACCTCGCGAACCTGTCGGTCGCGATGCGGACGATGCGGACGTTGCTGCGCACGCACGTCTGAGGCGCCGCCCCGGCCGCTGGCGCGGTCGGCCGCCGCCCGTGCGGCGGAGCAGCACCGTGACAGAGCCCCGCGCCCCTCAGGGGGTGCGGGGCTCCGTGCGTGGGGTGATGGCCGCCGTCGTCGTGGACGCGGTGACCGTCGAGGCCCACAGGTGGCGACAGGAGACCAGCGCCGCGGCCACGAGCAACGCGTTGCGGGCGGTCATGACCGCCGTGCCCAGGGCCGTTCCCGCGATGACGTCCTCGTACAGGCAGGGGAAGGCGAGCGCGCTCAACGCGGCTGCCGGGAGCAGGAGTTGGGCCGCCGGGCGCTGGCTGGTCTGGCGCGAGGTGAGGCAGACGGCGGCCAGGCCGAGCAGCCAGACCAGGTACTGGGGGCTGATCACGCGGCTGGTCACGGTGAACAGCAGCACCGCGCACAGCGCCGCGTCCAGCGGCACCGCCACCGTCCAGCGCCGGGCGCGCACCCGCCAGAGCACCAGCCAGCACAGGGCGAGTCCGGTCAGGGCGAGGCTTGCGGTGGCGAGCGCGGACACGTACCGGCCGGTGAACTCCATGGCCCCGTACCGGTAGACGACCCGGGCGGGGTGGCCCGTGACCAGATGGGCGAGCTGGTACGCGGTGCCGCCCAGGGATTCGATCTGCAGGCCCCGGCTTCCCTGCTGGCGGGCGAAGTCCAGGGTGTGGTCGAAGGCGAGCGCGAGCACGGTGAGCAGGGCGGCCACCGAGGCGAGCGCGCCGAGTCCGGCCCTGCGGGTGGCGCGGCCGGGCGGGGTGCCGATCAGGGCGAGCAGCGGCCAGACCTTGACCAGGGCGCCGAGTCCCGCGAGCGCCCCGCCGAGGCCCGGCCTGCGGCGCAGGGTGAGCAGGGCGCCGACCGCGAGGGCCGTGACCTGGACGTCGTAGCGGCCGTAGGGGACGTGCAGCAGCAGGGGGAGGCCGCCCACCCACAGCCAGGCGCCGGACTCGCTGCCGCCGGGGCGGGCGCCGGCCCGCAGCAGGGCGCGGGCGATCAGCGCGTCGCAGCCGAGCGTGACGGCGGTGAAGGCCTGGAAGAACGTGAGGAACGGGAAGAGCGAGGGGACGAGCAGCAGCGCGCCCGCGCCCGGCGGGTACTGCCAGGTGGGGTCGCCGAAGGGGAAGGTGCCGGTGCCGAGCTGGTCGTACCAGCGGCGGTAGAGGACGGACACCTCGCCGCTCACCCCGCCGACGCCGAGGCTGTCCGAGACCAGGAGGTGGAGCATCAGGGCGCGGGTGGCGAGCCAGCTCACGGCGAGCGCGACGTACCGGGTTCGGCGGCCGAAGGCGCCCGGGTCGGGCGCGGGCGCGGGGGCCGGGATGCGGACCCGGGCGGGCGGCGGGGGCATCTGAGAGGGCGTCATCGCGCGAAGTTTATGCGTGGTTTGTCCCGATTTCGCGGGGCGGCGCGGCGGGTGGCGTGCGGTGCGGGGCGCCTCAAGGTGCGGGGCACCACGAGGGTGCGCGGGCGGTTGGGGTGCGGGGCACCACGAGGGCGGCCCGGGTAGGTGTGGTGCGGGGCACCACGAGGGTGCGCGGGCGGGTGTGGTGCGAGGCGCCACGGAAGCGCGGGAGAGGTGTACTGCCGGGCACCATGGGAGTGCCGGGGAAGCCGTGGTGCGGGGCACCATGAAGGTGCCCCGCACCATGGGGGCCGGTGCTGTGTGGTGGGCTACTTCTTCTTCGTGAACCGCTCGTACGCGGCGAGCACCTCGTCCGTCGGGCCGTCCATCCGCAGGGTGCCGGACTCCAGCCAGAGGGTGCGCTCGCAGGTCTCCCTGATCGAGGCGTTGCTGTGGCTGACCAGGAAGACCGTGCCCGCCTCCTTGCGCAGCTCGTTGATGCGCTCCTGGCTGCGGCGCTGGAACCGGGCGTCACCGGTGGCCAGGGCCTCGTCGATGAGCAGCACGTCGTGGTTCTTGGCGGCCGCGATGGAGAAGCGCAGCCGGGCGCTCATGCCGGAGGAGTACGTGCGCATGGGCAGCGAGATGAAGTCGTCCTTCTCGTTGATCCCGGAGAAGTCGACGATGTCGTCGTAGCGCTCGCGCACCTCCTCGCGGGTCATGCCCATGGCGAGCCCGCCGAGGGTGACGTTGCGCTCGCCGGTCAGGTCGTTCATGAGGGCCGCGTTCACGCCGAGCAGCGACGGCTGGCCCTGGGTGTAGATCTTGCCCCGGGCGGTGGGGAGCAGACCCGCGACCGCCTTGAGCAGCGTCGACTTGCCCGAGCCGTTGGAGCCGATGAGGCCGATGGCCTCGCCCCTGCGGGCCACGAAGGTGACGCCCTTGACGGCGTGCACCTCGCGCATGCCGGGGGTCTCCTTGCGCGAGACGATCCGGTTGAGCGCGGCGGTGGCCCCGCCCTTGCCCTTGGAACCGGTCCCGTGGACCTTGTAGATGATGTGGACGTCGTCGGCGATGACGGTCGGCTCGCCGAGGGCGACCGCGTCCTCGGCCGGCCTGTCCAGGGTCTGGGGCACGGTCTGGGTCTCAGCCACGTCCGTACTGCTCCTCTGCCTTCCAGAAGTACATGAAGCCCAGGGCCAGCGCGACGACCGCCCAGCCGCCGGCCACCGCCCACACGTGCGGGGGCAGCTTGTTCGCGTGGAAGCTGCGGATCATCGAGAAGCGGACCAGGTCGATGTAGACCGCGGCCGGGTTGAGCCCCAGCAGCTGGCCCACCAGTGGGTTCATCTTCTTGAGCTGCGGACCCAGGTTCCACATCACGCCGGACATGTACATCCAGGTGCGCAGGATGAACGGCATCACCTGGGCGATGTCCGGGGTCTTCGCGGTGATCCGGGCCATCACCAGGGACAGGCCCGTGTTGAACATCGACTGCAGGACCAGCGCCGGGACCAGGAGCAGCCACGAGACGCCGGGCAGCTGGCCGAAGCACATGATGATGATCGCGAGCGCGGCCAGCGAGAAGAGCAGCTGCTGGAGCTGCTGGAGTGCGAGCGAGACGGGCAGCGAGGCGCGCGGGAAGTGCAGGGCCCGCACCAGACCGATGTTGCCGGTGATCGCGCGGGTGCCCGCCATGATCGAGTTGGCCGTGAAGGTCCAGATGAACACGCCCGTGACCAGCCACGGGATGTAGTCGGGCGTACTGCTCTTGTTGCCCATCAGGATGCCGAAGATGAAGTAGTACACCGCCGCGTTCAGGAGCGGCGTCATCAGCTGCCAGATCTGCCCCAGCTTCGCCTCGCTGTACTGCGCGGTCAGCTTGGCGGTGGCGAACGCGGTGATGAAGTGGCGCCGGGCCCACAGCTGGCTGATGTACTCCGGCAGCGTGGGGCGGGCTCCGCTCACCTTCAGGCCGTACTTGGCGGCGAGCTCGGCCGGGCCGAGCGCCTGGTCACCGGTGTACCGGGCGGACTGCGCCGGAATGGAGGCCGACGCGGTCGGGGCTGCTGCCGGGGGTGCCGCGGTCTCGCGCGCGGGTGCGGTCTGGCTCACTGCGGTCGCTTTCGCCGGGGGATCCCGGGAGGCTTCCCGGGGCGGGGGATCACTCGCGACGGAACGGACCCGTATCGTCGCTACGGGGAGAGTAGGACGGCTTCACGTCGCAACGCAACCGTCTCGTCGCAACGCTATGCTCAAGGCATGACCAAGACGGACCCGGAGACCCCCACGAATCGCCCCCAGCCGCGCCGCGCCCCCGCCGGTGCGGCCGTGCTGCGCGAGGACGTGACGGACGCCATCCGGGCGGCCGTCTTCGAGGAACTCGCCGCGGTCGGGTTCGCCCGGATGTCCATCGAGGGCATCGCGCGCCGGGCGGGCGTGGGCAAGACGGCGGTCTACCGGCGCTGGAAGTCGAAGCTCAGCCTGGTCCTCGATCTGGTGTCCGCCTTCGCGGAGCAGGGCCTTCCGGTGCCGCACACCGGATCTCTGTACGGGGACATCCGCGCGCTGCTCGCCGTCGCCTCGCTCGCCCTGCGCCACCCGATCGCCTCGCAGGTCATCCCCGACCTGCTGGTGGAGTCGGTACGCCATCCGGAGATCGCGGAGGCGATCAAGGCGGCGCTGCTCGACGGGCAGCAGGGGGTCGCCGCTGTGGTCGTCCGCGAGGCGGTGGAGCGGGGTGAGCTGCCGCCGGGGGCGGACCCCGACCGGGCGCTCGACCTGATCGTCGGCCCCCTCTACTGGCGGCTCGTCGTCGTCAAGGGTGCGCTGCCGAAGGGATACCTCGACGATCTGGCCAAGTCCGCGGTGGCGGCGCTCAGCGCGTAGCGCGGGCGGGTTGCGGTTCGGGCCCGCCTCGGTGGGGGGCCTCCGCGTGTTGTCCATCGGGTGCGGGCCGTGTGGGGCTGGTCGCGCAGTTCCCCGCGCCCCTGTAGGGGCCTGGCGACTTCATCGGCTCTGGCGAGGTGCGACGCCCTGAGGGCCGCGGGGAACCGCGCGAGAGGGCACGGCGGGTCGCGCCTGGTGGATGCGCGATGGCTCAGCGGCGCGGGGGCGCGGCGAGTGATGGCGGGGCGAACTCCGTTGCGTGGGCGCGCTGTTCGGGCAGGCTTCGGGGCGCCGGAGCCGCCCCCGCCTCGCCCAGGAAGACGCGGCGGACCACCCGTTCGGCCGCCCGGCCGTCGTCGTACGGGCAGAAGCGGGTGCGGAACGCCGCGCGCAGCTGGGCCGAGCGGGAGCCGCGCCAGTGGCCGGTGGTGAAGATGTCGATCAACTCGTCCTCGGTGCGGGCCACCGCGCCCGGCGGCCGGCCGCGCAGATCGAAGTAGGTGCCCCGGGCCGCCTCGTACGCCTCGCGGTCGTCGTCCAGGATCACGATGGGCCGGTCCAGGTTGGCGTAGTCGAACATCAGGGACGAGTAGTCCGTCACCAACGCGTCTGCCACCAGGAGCAGTTCCTCGACCGACGGATGCCCGGTGACGTCCAGGACGCGTGGCAGCGGGGTCCGGCTCAGGGGAGCCCCGTAGGCGAAGTGCGCGCGGGTCAGGAGGAAGAACTCGGGGCCGAGGACGCGGCCGAGCCGCTCCAGGTCGAGCGGGAGGTGCCGGCCCCGGCTGTAGTCGCGGTACGTGGGCGCGTACAGGACGACCGTCGAGCGGCCCGGGATGCCCAACCGGTCGCGCAGCCGGGCGGAGTCGACGTCGGTGGCGCGGCGCAGCACGTCGTTGCGCGGGCTGCCGTATTCGAGCGTGGTGTAAGCGGCCGGGAAGGCGCGCTCGCCGATGAGCGTGGCGTGCCGGTTGGCGGACAGGGCGAAGTCCCACTTGTCGGCGTCCGCGAGGAGGCGCGCGAAGTCGATGCCGTGCGAGGCCGCCGGACGGTCCGCCAGGTCGAGGCCCACCGTTTTGAGGGGCGTGCCCTGATGGGTCTGGAGGAGGAGCTGGCCGGGGCGCTTGACCAGGCGGTGATCGAACTCCACGTTGTTCACCAGGTACTTGGCGCGGGCGAGCGCCGAGAAGTACGCGAAGCCGCCGGGGCGCAACCGGCGCGTGGGCGCGGGCACGGTCGCCTCGTGCTCGGGTGTGGTGATCCAGGCGGTGCGTACGCCCGGCGCGAGTTCGCGGACCTTCGCCTCGATCGCGGCGGGGCTGCACGCATAGCCGCGGTGCCAGAACGCGCTGAACACCGCCAGGTCCTCGCACAGGGGCAGGCTCCGCTGGACGCGGTAGTGCAGGCGGAGCGCGGCCGTGATCGCCGGGCGGGTCAGTGCCGAGGCGAACGCCCGGCCGCGGGCGCGCAGCGTGCGGACGCCGTGCAGCAGGCGGTGGCCGCGGTACGTGCCGAAGCGGACCCCGGCATGGCGCAGCCCGGCGGTGCCCGGCACACCGTGGCGGCGGTAGTGGGCGCGGGCCAGGCGGAAGAACGCGGCGCGATTACGCGTGGACAGGTCCGGGGCGATCAGGACGGTGGCCGAGGCGGCGGCCAGGTGGTCGGCCATCCGACGGGCCAGGACCGGGCGCCAACTGCCCAGCGCGGGGCGGGAGTCCACGAAGTCGAAGACGCGGTCGTACTGCGGGAAGAGGTCGAAGTGCCGGCCGCGCGCGACGGCCGGTCCGCGCCGCCCGCGGTGGTGCACGCAGACCCGTTCCAGGGTGCTGAGCGACGTCGCCGCGAGCAGGGTGGCGTACGACCAGAAGGTGTCGGTGTGCCGGCCGGGCGGAAAGGCGAGCCCCTCGTGCTCGACGAACTCCCGCCGGTACGCCTTGTTCCAGGCGGGGGCGGGCTGCCTCAACAGGGCCGGACGTTCGACCAATTGGAAGGCGGCGGGGCCGGACTCGGTCAGTTGCGGCGGTGCCGAAGGGTGTTCCGTGGCGCCCGACCAGTGGGTGCGGGCGTGCCCGAAGACCAGGACGTCGGGCTCGCCGGAGGCCTTGAGCCGGTCCGCGATGTCGCGCAGGGCGTGCGGTGCGAGGGTGTCGTCTCCGTCCAGGAACAGCACGTAGTCCCCGGTGGCGCGGGCGAGCCCGGCATTGCGTGCGGGGCCCGGGCCCTGGCCGGGATCGGCCGGGTCCGCGGGCAGGTGCACCGCGACGACCCGGGGATCGCGGGCGGCGAACTCGTCGATGATCTCGCCGCAGGAGTCGGGGGAGCCGGCGTCGACCGCGATCACTTCCAGATCGAACGCCGGGCTCTCGTCGCTCTCGTACGTCTGACGCAGTACCGATTCAAGACAAGCGTGAAGATGGGCCTGGAGCTTGTACGCGGGCACGATGACGCTGAACCGGGGCAACGGACATCCTGGGGGCGTGAGAGGGCGCGGGCGGATGGCCCGTGAACGCCCGCAGGAGTGATCGGGTTACGGCATCGCTGCCGTCCGGCGTACTTCCGTGATCATGCCCTTGACGTCGTGTCATGCGGTGCGTGGGCGTGATCGTTCGATCGGGTGACCAAGTCCGTTGTGCGTACGCTCACTTCACCGCGCCGGCCATCACCCCCGACACGAACTGGCGCTGGAAGGCGAAGAAGACGGCGAGCGGGATGACCATCGAGACGAAGGCGCCGGGCGCGAGGACGTCGATGTTGTTGCCGAACTGGCGGACCTGCTGCTGCAGGGCCACCGTGATCGGCGGGTGCTTGGAGTCGGCGAAGATCAGCGCGACCAGCATGTCGTTCCAGACCCACAGGAACTGGAAGATGCCGAGCGAGGCGATCGCGGGGCCGCCGAGCGGCATCACGACCCGGGTGAACAGGCGGATCTCGCCCGCCCCGTCGAGCCGGGCCGCCTCCAGGAGCTCCCTGGGGATCTCCGCGAAGAAGTTGCGCAGCAGGAAGATCGCGAAGGGCAGGCCGAAGGAGACGTGGAAGATGATCACGCCGATCGTCGTCTCGAAGATCCCGAGCTGTCCGAAGAGCTTGGCGACCGGCACGAGGGCGACCTGCACGGGGACGACGAGCAGGCTCACCACGACCATGAACCACCAGTCGCGGCCGGGGAATTCCATCCAGGCGAAGGCGTAACCGGCCAGCGAGCCGATGACGACGACCAGGATCGTGGCCGGGACGGTGATCGCGACCGTGGAGAGCAGCGAGTTGGTGATCGTGCTGTTGTCGAGCAGGCTCGCGTAGTTGTGGAAGGTGAACTGGGACGGGTCGGTGAACGTCTTCCACCAGCCGGTGGAGGCGATGTCGGAGGGGCTGCGCAGCGAGGAGAGCAGCAGCCCCACGGTCGGCATCAGCCAGAACAGGCCCACCAGGATGAGGAACACGCGCAGCACGCCGCCGCCCGTGCGCGAGGCGATGCGCGCGGGCAGCGACTGCCGGGCCTTGACGATCCCATCGGCAGCGGTCATCGCCCGGCCTCCTCGCGCGTGCGGCGGTCGGTCATCGCCTGGCCTCCCCGTGTACGCAGGGCCGTCATCGTCGCCCTTCCTTCCGGATGCGGCGGATGTTGAAGAGCATCACCGGGATCACGAGCAGGAGCAGCAGGACCGCGATCGCGCTGCCGACGCCCAGGTCCGCCTCGGTGCCGAAGGAAGAGCGGTAGAGCTGGAGGGCCAGGACGTTCGCGTCGGCCTGGCTGGAGCCGGGCGCGATGATGAAGACCAGGTCGAAGATCTTCAGGACGTTGATCATCAGTGTGACCAGGACGACCGCGAGGACCGGCGCGAGCAGCGGGACGGTCACCCGACGGAAGACCTGCCACTCGTTGGCCCCGTCCACCCGTGCCGCTTCCAGGAGTTCGCGGGGCAGCCCCGCGAGGCCCGCCGCGATGAGCACCATCGCGAAGCCCGCCCACATCCAGATGTACGAGCCGATGATGGCCGGGGTGACGAGCGTCGGGCCGAGCCATTCGACGCCGTTGTACGGCTGGTGGAAGTTGCTTTCGGGGAGCCGGAGTTGGGCCCCGTCGGCACTCGCCGGCAGGGCGAACGTGCCGTCGGCCGCGGCGGTCGCCGAAGCCACGGCCCTGCCGTCCTTCACCGCCTCGACCTTGATTCCCTTGAGGCCGAGCTCCTTGGGGTCGATGACGTTCGGCCGCCCGCCGCCGCCCTTGGTGAAGTCGAGCCAGACCGTGCCGGTCACCTTGCCAGGCTCGCTCGGGGCGGCCTTCGCGGTGCCGGCCGAGGTGGGCATCGTGTCGCCGGCCACGCCGACGAGGGGGAGCAGCGCGGGCTGCCCCGCGTGCACCGCGGTCCGGGTGATGAACGCCCCGCCGCCCGCGTCCTTCAGGGGCGCGGTCGGCAGCGGGTGCGCCTTGGGGTAGCCGGCCGACGTGGTGAACGTGTCGTGCACACCCACCACCACCGCGTTGGCGACCCCGCGCGCCGGGTCCTGCTCGTACACCAGGCGGAAGATGATGCCCGCGGCGAGCATGGAGATGGCCATCGGCATGAACACGATGAGCTTGAACGCCGTTCCCCAGCGCACCCGTTCGGTCAGCACGGCGAAGATCAGGCCGAGGGCGGTGGCGATCGTCGGGGCGCACACGACCCAGATCGCGTTGTTCTTCACCGCGGTCCGGATGGTGTGGTCGCTGAACAGCGTCTTGTAGTTGTCGATCCCGGCGAACGAATGACCGGACTGGTCGAAGAACGACCGGTAGATCGAGAATCCGATCGGATAGACGACGAGCGCACCGAGCAGGACGAGCGCGGGCAGCAGGAACACGGCCGCGATCCACTTGCGGGTACCGGTGACGCTCTTGGCGGGCCTGGGCGCGGGCGAGGTGGCGGGAGGCGGGGCGCCTCCCGCCGTGGCGGTCGTCATCGCCGGATCAGTTCTTGAACGCCGCGGCCGCGTCGGCCTCCAGCTTGGACTGGGTGCCCGCGATGTCGGACGGGTTCTTGAGGAAGTCCTGGAGGTCCTTCCACTCGCCCTTGCCCGGGGTGCCGCCGAAGGACTGCGGGGCCTGGTCCGACATGTCGAAGCGGACGTTGTCACCGGCCGCGATCAGCGCCTTGGCGATGCCGCGCTGCACATCGTTGGGGTACGCGGCGGCGTCGAGCGCCTTGTTCGGCGAGATGAAGCCGCCGGACGACGCCGCGATCTTCGCGGCATCGGTGGAGGCCAGCCAGGTCAGCAGCGCCTGGGCGCCCTTGGTGTCCTTCAGGGCCACCGCCGCGTCGCCACCCGTGACCACCGGGGCCTTGTCGCCGACGGCGGGGAAGGGGAACGCCTTGGCGTCGGTGCCGACCTTGGCGGAGGTCTCCGCGATGTTGACCGCCGCGAAGTCGCCCTCGAAGACCATGCCCGCCTTGGGCTGGTCGCCGCCGGTGAAGGTCTGCGTCACCGAGGCGGGGAACTCCGTCTGGAGCGCGCCGTCGGCGCCGCCCGCGATGAGGTTCGGCTTGCCGAAGAGCTGGGCGAGCGTGGTGAGCGCGTCCTTGACGGACGGGTCGGTCCACTTGATCGCGTGCTTGGCCAACTGGTCGTACTTGTCGGGTCCGGCCTGCGAGAGATAGACGTTCTCGAACCAGTCGGTGAGCGTCCAGCCGTCCGCCCCGCCGACGGACACCGGGGTCACACCCGATGCGGAGATGGTGTCGGCGGTGCTGAGGAAGTCCTTCCAGGTCGCGGGCGGGGTGACGCCGGCGTTCTGGAAGACCTTGGTGTTGTACCAGACCAGGGACTTGTTGGCGGCCTTGAAGTACACCCCGTACTGGGTGCCGTCGACGGCACCGAGGTCCTGCCACACCTTGGAGTAGTTCGCGGCGAGCTGCGCCTTGGCCTCGGGGCCCGCGGGCTTGGCCCACTTCTTCGCCACGGCCTGCTGGATCGCGCCGACCTGGGGGAGCATCGCCACATCGGGCGGGCTGCCGCCGGCGATCTTGGTGCCGAGGAAGTTGACGATCGGGTCCTGGGCGGGCACGAACGTGACGGTGGCGCCGGTCCGTGACTCGAACTCCTTGAGCACCTTCACGAAGTTCGCCTGCTCGGCCCCCGTCCACACGGCGGCCACCTCGATCTTCTCCCCGTTCAGCTTGGGGAGTTGGACCCCGCCGCCGGACTGGGCCGAGGTGGAGGCGCTGGCCGACGGTGTGCTCTTCCCGCCGTCGCTGCCACCGCACGCGGACGCGCCGAGCGCGAGACCGCCGATGGCCAGAGCGGATAGGAGGGTGCGACCCGTCGTGCTGGTGGCGCTGGTGGTGCGGCCTGTACGAGTGCTGCGCATGCGTGCCCCGTCTCTCCCGTGCGCGTACGAACCGCCGCGCCCGGAACGCAGGCGCCGCAGCTCTCGTCCCGTGCGACAGTCCTACGCCGGGTGCGGGGGCGCCGCAATACCGTCTTCGCCGTCAATCAGTTGATCGTGATGGGCTTGTGACGTTGGGTCATGCGGGATGTCCCAACTGCCGCCCATTGCAGATGAGTTGATCACCGGGGCGCACGGGGCGGCGCCCCGGCCTCACGACAGCGGCGGCACCGAAGGCGCGTTGACCAAGGACGCCGCACGGTCCAGGGCGCTGGCGAGCAGGGCCAGGTCGGTGGGCCCGTTGCCGAGCTCGCGGACGGGGCGGCGGGCGGGCGGGTCGCCCATCCGCTCCCACTCCAGGACCACCACGGTGGGCCGTTGGGTCGCCGTCCGGGGTATGCGGCCGGTGACCCGGCCGCCCTGGAACGGCACCGACGCCCCGTCCGCCTGATGCAGCCGGCCCCGGCCCGGCGAGGGCTCGTCCGGCGCGGGCGCCGCGGGCGGCGGGTCGAGCACGACCCGGTGCCGGGCGCCGCGCGCGAGCTCGGTGTCGGCCGTGCGCTCGGGCCGGGCCGAGGCCGCCACCAGGTGCACCCCGAGCCGCTCGCCCTCGCGGGCCACCGCTTCGAGGGCCCGGACGACGGAGCCCGCCGCGGGCCTGCCGGGGCTGCCGAGCGCGGGGGCGACCAGCGCGTCCAGGTCGTCGACGAGGACGACCAGGCGGGGGAGCGAGGGCCCCTCCTCGGTGCGGCTGCGCGAGACCGGGCGCAGCCGCAGGGTGCTGCTGCCCGGGGGATCCAGATCGCCCCGGCTCTCGGCGGCGGGCGCCTGGCGCTGGCCGACGAGCCGGCCCGCGACCTCGCGCCGGTCCTGCCACTCGGTGAAGCCGAGGCCGCCGAGCAGCTCGGCCCGGCGCTTGAGCTCGGCCCCGAGTGCCTGGGCGAACGCGCGCATCCGGACCGGGTCGGAGGCGATCAAGTGCGTGGAGACGTGCGGAAGTTCGGTACAGGGGCGCAGGCCCTCGCCGCGCTCGCCACCCGCGCCGTCGACCAGGATCAGGCCGAGCCGGTCGGGCCGCGCGCCCGCGGCGAGCGACGCCGCGGCGGCCCGCAGCAACTCGGTACGCCCGCTGCCGGGCGGGCCCTCGACGATGAGGTGGGGGCCGTCGGAGACGAGGTCCACGCCGACCGGGCCGTGCGGTCCGGTGCCGAGCACCACCGCGCCGTCGGGGGCCGACTCCCAACGGGCCATCAGGGACGCGGGGGTGGCCCGTGCCAGGCCCAACTCGTCCAGGAGGCGCGACGAGCGGGGCAGCGAGGAGGCGAGCCGCCCGGCGCTGGCGGAGGTGCCGTCGCCGGTGCGCAGCGGAGCGAGCGCACGCGCGAACCGCTCGGCCCAGGGACGCGACACCGCGTCGACCGCGGCCACCGTGCCGTGCCCGGCGGGCCGGCCGCCGGCGATGCGCAGCAGCCGCAGCGCGGTGGCCACATCGCCGCTGAGCAGCGCGACCGCTCCGCACTCGCGGAACGCGAGCGAGGCCGCGCACGCCGTCTCGTACGTCGCGGCGACCGGGGACGAGGCCGATGCGGCCGGAGTCTCGGCGAGGCAGAGCAGATGGATGCCGGCCGCCGCGCCCGCCGCCGCGAGCCGGGCGGTGGTCTCGCGCAGCGGGGCCGAACCCGGGTCGCCGTCCACGACGACCACCGTGAACGGGCCCTCGTAGCGGGCGGCGGCCTCGGCCACCGCGGCCCGGTCCGCCGAGGCCCAGCCCGGGCCGAGCGGGCCCGAGTCGAGCCGTCGGGTGAGCTCGGCGGTGCGGGCCGTCGCCTGGTCGCGGTCGTAGGCGAGGAGCAGCCGGCAGTCCTGGCCGTGTGCGGGGCGGACCTGGGGGAGCCAGCCGAGCCAGTCCCACTCGGCGGTGCGTGCCTGCAGGCCGCGCGCGCGGTCCGTGCTGAGGAGGACGATTTCCAGGGTGGCCGGCGCGTGCAGCGCCGCGAGCTGGGCGATGGCCGAGCGGGCGAGGCCCGAGAGCCGCTCGCGGGGGCCCGCGAGACCGAGCGAGCCCACCTCGCGCAGCCCCACCGTGACCGGCACGGCCGCCAGCACGCCCCGGTCCGCGGTGCCGACCCGGACCGCGAGGGCCTCCGGATGGCCCGGCTCGCGCTCCCACAGCCGGGGACCGGGGCCGAGCGCGGTCAGCAGGAGGGTGGCCGGATCGGGCCAGCTCTCGGGGGCGGGCTCGGCCGGGAGGCGCGGCTGCTCGGTGCGCGGCTGCTCGGGCTCTGCCTCGTCGCGCCCCCCGGCCAGGCGCCTCGCCCACGCCCCTATCCCGCCGCGCCGACGGCCGCCGTCTGCCGGATCGGCCCGGGTGTGCTGCACCTCGTCGGGCCCCACAAGCCCTTCGGGCAGCCGCATGCCGCGGGTCGGGGTGCCCTGCCGTCTGCTCGGCGGAGCCTGCTCGCGCCGGCCGTCCGGATCGTCGTGGCCGTACCCGGCAGGCGCCCCGAGGGCGTCGAAGCCCCCGTACGGCTCCCGGTGTGCGCCGGGAGCCGTGGACGTACCGAAGGGCGGTGTGGAGGTGCCGGGCGTACCGGAGGAAGTGGGGGAAGTGGGGGAGGAGGGGGATGAAGGGGAAGCGGCGGGCGGGGTGGTGCCGAAGGTGTGGCCGGGATCGCCGGACGGGACGCTCAACTGCCCGGCAGGGGAGGCCTGTTGGGCGCCCGGCGTGGATGCGGGCGCCGTGTCCGGTGCGATCCGGAGGTGGCCCTCGCCGTCCGGCACCGTCGTGAGGGAGGGCTCCGTCGCGGGGCCGCCGGTGGCCAGGCGCAGGGCGGACTCGCCGATCCTGAGCAGCGCGCCGGGGGCGAAGCGGACCGGCTTGGCGCCGATCTCGCGGCCGTCGAGACGGGTGCCGTTCGTCGAGTTCAGATCGGACACGGCGACCCGGCCGTCGGTCCCGACCGTCACCTCGCAGTGCTGGCGCGAGACATCGGGGTCGTCCAGGGGGACGTCGGACTCGGTGGAGCGGCCGATGCCGATGCGGCCGCCGTGCAGCAGGTGCACCCCGCCCGCGTCCGGTCCCGCCACCACGTGCAGCCGGGCCGGGGCCGGGCCGTCGTGGGCCGGCTCGTCCTGCGCGGGGGAGCCGAGGGAGAGCACCGCTCCGTCCACCAGCGGTGGCTCGCCGAGGATGCGGCGCTGGGCGTCGAGCCGCTCGCGGCCCGCGTACAGCACCACGGAGGCGCCCGAGACCTCCGCGCCGGAGGCGGCCGACGCGAGGCCGGAGGCGACGGCCGCGAGTGCCGTCCCCGCCGGGGCGGTCACGAGCACGTCGCAGGCGCGCGCCACAGCATGGCCGCTGCGCGGCGCGAGGACGGTCAGCCGGATCTGCATCGCCTCGGCGGTCCCTTCTGCGCGGGGGTGCCGAGAAGGGGGACCGGACCAGCCCTGTGATTCCCCCCACCCGGCACACAATTCGTGCTGAGGGCATCCTCGCACCTGCCACTGACAACACGCCCGTCGCCCACCTCGAATTGATCTTGATTGGTCGGCCGGGCACGCAAAAGTGGACGGAAAAGTGGCTGGTTGCGACCGAGTGGGGCATTTCACGCGGACAGGGGGCACGGCCGTTCGGCAACCTTCCGTGCGAAGACCGCGTCCTTACGAGAACGATGAGAAGACGGTGAACAACCTGGTGGCGCCGACGCCACGACCCGTCGGCGGTGCCGGGAGCGGCACTAGAGTGGGCCGGAAACCCACACAGCAATGGACGCGAGCAGCAGGGAGCGCATGACGTGCGGCCGGTAGGCAGCAAGTACCTGCTCGAGG
Source organism: Streptomyces xanthochromogenes (assembly GCF_014650455.1). Lineage (GTDB taxonomy): Bacteria > Actinomycetota > Actinomycetes > Streptomycetales > Streptomycetaceae > Streptomyces > Streptomyces xanthochromogenes. The sequence goes on from NZ_BMUZ01000013.1 coordinate 41,848, forward strand.
AGCCGCTCGGACGCGGCGCCACGGGCACCGTCTGGCGAGCCCGCCAGCGAGAGACCGCCGGCTCCGAGGCATCCGTGGCGGGTCAGCCGGGCGAGACCGTGGCGATCAAGGTCCTCAAGGAGGAGCTCGCCAACGACGCGGACGTGGTGATGCGCTTCCTGCGCGAACGCTCCGTGCTTCTGCGGCTGCGCCACGACAACATCGTGCGCACCCGCGACCTGGTCGTCGAGGGCGATCTCCTCGCCCTGGTGATGGACCTGGTCGACGGCCCGGACCTGCACCGCTACATCCGCGAGAACGGCCCGCTCACCCCGGTCGCCGCCTCCTTGCTGACCGCGCAGATCGCCGACGCCCTCGCCGCGAGCCACGCCGACGGCGTGGTGCACCGCGACCTGAAGCCCGCCAACGTCCTCCTGGACGAGCGTGACGGCGCGATGCACCCGATGCTGACCGACTTCGGCATCGCCCGCCTCGCCGACTCCCCGGGCCTGACCCGGACGCACGAGTTCGTGGGCACGCCCGCCTATGTCGCGCCGGAGTCCGCCGAAGGCCGTCCGCAGACCTCCGCGGTCGACATCTACGGCGCCGGAATCCTGCTGTACGAGCTGGTCACGGGACGCCCCCCGTTCGCCGGCGGCACCGCGCTCGAGGTGCTGCACCGCCACCTCAGCGAGGAGCCGCGCCGGCCCACCACCGTCCCGGCCCCGCTGTGGACGGTCATCGAGCGCTGCCTCAGCAAGGACCCCGAGCGCCGCCCCAGCGCCGAGAACCTGGCGCGCGGGCTGCGCGTCGTCGCCTCCGGCATCGGGGTGCACTCCACCCCGGCCCAGGTCGAGGCGGCCGACGGGGTGGGCGCCCTGCTCGCGCCCGACCCGGCACCCGCTCCGGTCCCGGACGCGCCGGGCGCGGCCGACCCGACCCAGGTGCTGCCGAGCAACGCGGGCTCGTACGACCCGGCCGCGCGCACCTCGGTGCTGCCGGGGACCGGCCAGGGCGCCAACGCCGACCCCACGGCCGTCCTGCCGCCGGTCCCGCAGGGCCCGCCGCAGCCGCAGGAGCCGCACCCCTGGCAGTCCCAGCTGCGGGCGGCCCGCGACCGCAACGAGCAGACCCAGGTCGGCTACCTGCCCCCCGAGCAGGACCCGCTGCGCCGCCGCCCGCACCGCCAGCCGGGGCCTCCGCAGGGCTATGGCCAGCAAGGCCAGCAGGGCTACGGGCAGCAAGGCCGGCAGGGCTACGGGCAGCAGGGCCAGCAGCCTCCGCAGGGCTACGGCCGGCAGGGCCCGCCGCAGGGACAGCAGCGTCCCCCGCAGGGCGGGCAGTACGCCCCGCAGCGGCAGCAGCCCTATCAGCAGCAGCAACCCCAGCACCAACCCCAGCACCAACCCCAGCAGTACGCGCCGCCGCAGCAGCCGCAGGCTCCCGCGCGCGAGCCCCGGGAGCCCCGCGAGCCGCGCAGGCGCAGCCCCAACCGGATGCGGATTCCGGGTCTCGGCTGCCTGAAGGGCTGCCTGTTCACGTTCGTCCTGCTCTTCGTGGCGGGCTGGCTGATCTGGGAGCTGACGCCGCTCCAGGACTGGGTCGCCCAGGGCAAGAGCTACTGGCAGGCGATCGGTGACGGGATTTCGACGGTATCCGGCTGGATAAAGAGCATCGGCGACTCCGCGAAGCAGTAAAAGGCCGCCGGTAAAGGGCTCCGGCCCGGCGGCCCGGGACGCGACTTCGTGGATTTGTCGACTTCCAGAGGGTGATTTCGACGCCAGAAGTGAAGGTTGGCGTCCCGGCCGCGTAGCCTCAGCGTGCACAGCCAGCCGCTGAGGGAGCAGTCTTGGCACGGAATATCGGCAGCCGGTACACCGCCCACCAGATCCTGGGCCGCGGCAGCGCCGGCACGGTGTGGCTCGGCGAAGGGCCCGAGGGCCCCGTCGCCATCAAGCTGCTGCGCGAGGACCTGGCCGCGGACCAGGAGCTGGTCGGCCGCTTCGTCCAGGAGCGCACCGCCCTGCTCGGCCTCGACCACCCCAACGTGGTGGGCGTGCGCGACCTGGTCGTCGACGGCAACGACCTCGCCCTCGTCATGGACCTGATCCGGGGCACCGACGTCCGCACCCGGCTGGACCGCGAGCGCAGGCTCGCCCCCGAGGCGGCCGTGGCCATCGCGGCCGATGTCGCCGACGGGCTCGCAGCCGCCCACGCGGCCGGCGTGGTGCACCGGGACGTCAAGCCCGAGAACATTCTCCTGGACATGCAGGGCCCGCTCGGCCCCGGCGGCGCCCACCCCGCGCTGCTCACCGACTTCGGCGTCGCCAAGCTCATCGACACCCCGCGCCGCACCAAGGCGACCCGGATCATCGGCACCCCGGACTATCTGGCGCCCGAGATCGTCGAGGGCCTCCCGCCGCGCGCCGCCGTCGACATCTACGCGCTCGCGACCGTCCTGTACGAACTGCTCGCGGGCTTCACGCCGTTCGGCGGCGGCCACCCCGGCGCCGTCCTGCGCCGCCATGTGACCGAGACCGTGGTGCCGCTGCCGGGCATCCCCGACGAGCTGTGGCAGCTGATCGTCCAGTGCCTGGCCAAGGCCCCGGCCTCGCGCCTGCGCGCCTCCGAGCTCTCGGTCCGGCTGCGCGAACTGCTCCCGCTGGTGGCCGGCATGCCCCCGCTCGACGTGGACGAGCCGGACGCGGACGGCGCCGAGGGCGAGGAGGCGTACGAGGACCCGTACCCGACCGCCCCCACCACCCCCCGCCGCGGCGCGGTCCCGCTGGTGCCCGGGGCGGGACACGACTCCGCGAACCGCGACACCCACACCAGCATGCGGGTGCCCGGGCCCGACGAGCTGGCCGGCGGTCCGCTGGGCACCGCCCGCGCGCCCCGCCCGGCGGGGGCGCCCCGGCCCGGCTCGGCCCGCCACCGCGCCGACCAGGTGCGCAAGCGCCGCCTGGTCCTGACGGCCTCGGCGGTCGCGCTCGCCGCGGCGGTCGGCGTCGGCGGCTGGCTGGCCCTGAGCGACGACTCCGGCAAGCAGCCGCCGCCGCAGGACACCAAGAACTCGGCGCCCGTCGTCCCGTAGGCGGCCCCGCGACAGCCCGGAGGGCCCGTGATCGGGCGGCCCGGGGAACGCCGGAGCGCGCAGCCGTTACGCTGGACCCGTGGCAGTCGTCGATGTATCCGAAGAGCTGAAGTCCCTCTCCTCGACCATGGGGTCGATCGAGGCCGTCCTGGACCTCGACACGATGCGGGCGGACATCGCCGTGCTCGAGGAGCAGGCGGCCGCCCCGTCCCTGTGGGACGACCCGGAGGCGGCGCAGAAGATCACCAGCAAGCTTTCGCACCTCCAGGCGGAGCTGCGCAAGACCGAGGCCCTGCGCAGCCGGATCGACGACCTCGCGGTGCTCTTCGAGCTCGCCGAGGAGATGGACGACCCGGACACCCGCACCGAGGCCGAGGCCGAGCTGGAGTCCGTCCGCAAGGCGCTGGACGAGATGGAGGTCCGCACCCTCCTGTCCGGCGAGTACGACTCCCGTGAGGCGCTGGTCAACATCCGCGCCGAGGCCGGTGGCGTCGACGCCTCCGACTTCGCCGAGCGCCTCCAGCGCATGTACCTGCGCTGGGCGGAGCGGCACGGCTACAAGACCGAGGTGTACGAGACCTCGTACGCGGAAGAGGCCGGCATCAAGTCGACCACCTTCGTGGTGAACGCCCCCTACGCCTACGGCACGCTCTCCGTGGAGCAGGGCACGCACCGCTTGGTCCGCATCTCGCCCTTCGACAACCAGGGCCGCCGCCAGACGTCCTTCGCGGGCGTCGAGGTGCTGCCCGTCGTCGAGCAGTCGGACCACGTCGAGATCGACGAGTCCGAGCTGCGCATCGACGTGTACCGCGCGTCGGGCCCGGGCGGCCAGGGCGTCAACACCACGGACTCCGCGGTCCGCATCACGCACATCCCCACCGGCATCGTGGTGTCCTGCCAGAACGAGCGCTCGCAGATCCAGAACAAGGCGAGCGCCATGAACGTCCTGCAGGCCAAGCTCCTTGAGCGCCGCCGCCAGGAGGAGCAGGCGCTGATGGACTCGCTCAAGGGCGACGGCGGCAACTCCTGGGGAAACCAGATGCGTTCGTACGTCCTGCACCCGTACCAGATGGTCAAGGACCTGCGTACCGAGTTCGAGGTCGGCAACCCGCAGGCGGTCCTCGACGGCGAGATCGACGGCTTCCTGGAAGCCGGTATCCGCTGGCGCAAGCAGCAGGAGAAGTAGCCCCCACCTAGGGCGACTTGAACACCCGACGACGCCGGCCCCCTTTCCTGGGGGTCGGCGTCGTTCGTTGTGTGCACCGGGTGTGCTTTCGGCGGCGATTCGGTGGCGCGAGCGGGGCGCCGGTGCATCGCACGGCCGAATTCGCCGCCGCAAGCGGAAATTGAGCGACTCGGAGCTTTGTCGACAACGGAACTTCCCTCCGGGGAGCGCCCGTTCGGGTCTTCTGTCACAGTCGTATTCCCGTACGCCCGGCAAGTGAGCTGAAATCGGGCATTGCGTACGCAACGACCTTGACGCCATCTTTAAAACTGGCAAAGCTAACGCGCGGCATGCGTAATTCTGGGGCGTGTGTGACAGGGGAGGGGCCTCATGGGTCTCCCGCGTTGCCGCCCCGGGCGCTGCTCCACGACTCATGAGCTACTGGGGGTAGCAGGCAGATGACCAAGAACACTCGGGTCCGCTTCGCGCGGATAGCAGCCGGTGCGGTGATTGCCGCCGGCGCGTCCCTGACCGCTGCGGGGGCGGCCCAGGCCGTCGGTGCCGACTCCAACGAGAGCAAGACGGCGAGCGTCCTCGACGATCCGTGCAGCCCGACCAACCCGCTCTGCCTCCCGACCACGGGCGGTCAGTCGACGGGTTCGACCACGGACGGCACGACCGGTTCCACCACGTCCGAGGGCACCACCGGTTCGACCACCTCCGAGGGCACGACGGGTTCGACCACCTCCGAGGGCACCACCGGCTCCACGACCTCTGAGGGCACGACGGGTTCGACGACCTCCGAGGGCACCACCGGCTCCACGACCTCTGAGGGCACGACGGGTTCGACGACCTCCGAGGGCACCACCGGCTCGACCACGTCGTCCGGAACGACCGGCTCGACGACCTCCGAGGGCACCACCGGCTCGACCACGTCGTCCGGCACCACCGGCTCGACGACCTCCTCGGGTACGACCGGTTCGACCACGTCGTCCGGCACCACCGGCTCGACGACGTCGTCCGGCACCACGGGTTCGAGCACCTCCTCGGGCACCACGGGCTCGACGGGGTCCACCGGCAGCACGGGCTCCACCGGCTCGACGGGTTCCACCGGCAGCACCGGTTCCACGGGGACCACCGGGACCACGGGCTCGACCGGGACCACCGGTTCCACGGGCACCACCGGCAACACCGGCACGAACCCCGACACCGTCGGGTCGCAGCCGGTCGAGCAGGGGCAGCAGAAGGACGAGCTGGCCGCCACCGGTGCGGGCGGGACGACCTTCCTGCTCATCGGCGCCGCGACCATGATCGCGGGTGGCGTCGGCTTCCGCCTCATGCCGCGCCTGGTCGGCAGCGGCCGCAACGTCGCGTAATCGGCGACGGCGGACACACAGGAGGGCCCCGGGTGCGATCACGCACCCGGGGCCCTCTCGCATGCCGCGCGGAGACCGCTTCCCGGTGCGGCGCGAAGGCCGTTTCCCGGCGTTCTCAGACGGTCTGGTGAGCCAGCAGGGCCAGGGCTCCCACCAGCACGATCAAGAGTGTGACAAGGGCAGCGGGGCTCAGGCTGCCCCATTGGCTCTCCTGCTGGAGACGCTCCCGGTTCGCCCGGCAGACGCGGCAGCGGCCCTCGCTCACGGGCGCCGCGCAGTTGGCGCACACCAATCGGTCATAGGTCATGCGCTCTCCTCCTCCCGCGCGGCGGAGCCGGCGCATACAGCTGTCAAACCGCCATCTCTCCGCTCAACGCTCAGGGAAACGCAACCGTTCCCCCTACCACTGTGCCAGCTCGCGCGCGTTTCGGCGCGCCCCGCCTGATTCCTCCCCATCCCGTCCCCGCAACCCAAGGGACATAAGGGGCATCCCCGGACGGGGCCTGCGCGGGCTCCTCCCGTTCGCGTAAGGTCACGCACACCTATACTCCCGGCCGACCCGTGGTGCACCCGTGATCCGATTCGACAATGTCTCCAAGACCTATCCCAAGCAGAACCGACCAGCCCTGCGGGAAGTCTCGCTCGAGATCGAGAAGGGTGAGTTCGTCTTCCTCGTCGGCTCGTCCGGTTCCGGGAAGTCGACCTTTCTGAGGCTCGTCCTGCGTGAAGAGCGCGCCAGCCATGGGCAGGTGCACGTTCTGGGCAAGGACCTCGCCCGGCTCTCCAACTGGAAGGTGCCGCACATGCGGCGCCAACTGGGCACCGTCTTCCAGGACTTCAGGCTGCTCCCCAACAAGACCGTTGCGGAGAACGTGGCGTTCGCCCAGGAGGTCATCGGGAAGCCCCCCGGCGAGATCCGCAAGGCGGTACCGCAGGTGCTCGACCTCGTCGGGCTCGGCGGCAAGGAGGACCGCAGGCCCGGTGAGCTCTCCGGCGGTGAGCAGCAACGCGTCGCCATCGCCCGCGCGTTCGTCAACCGGCCCATGCTGCTCATCGCGGACGAGCCGACCGGCAACCTCGACCCGCAGACCTCCGTCGGCATCATGAAGCTGCTCGACCGGATCAACCGGACCGGCACCACCGTAATCATGGCGACCCACGACCAGAACATCGTCGACCAGATGCGCAAGCGCGTCATCGAGCTGGAGTCCGGCCGTCTCGTACGAGACCAGGCGCGCGGCGTCTACGGCTACCAGCACTGAGCGCCGCCGCGCACTCGTCGAGCACTGAAAGGCTGAAATAGTCGCCATGCGCGCCCAGTTCGTTCTCTCGGAGATCGGGGTCGGTCTCCGTCGCAACCTGACCATGACGATCGCCGTAGTCGTCTCCGTGGCCCTCTCCCTGGCCCTGTTCGGTGGTTCGCTGCTGATGCGGGACCAGGTCAACAACATGAAGGGCTACTGGTACGACAAGGTCAACGTCTCGATCTTCCTCTGCAACAAGGCGGACGCGGAGAGCGTCGCCAAGTGCTCCAAGGGTGCCGTGACGGCCCAGCAGAAGAAGGACATCGAGGGCGACCTCAAGAAGCTGGACGTCGTCCAGACGGTGTCGTACGAGTCGGCCGACGAGGCGTTCAAGCACTACAAGGAGCAGTTCGGCGACTCGCCGATGGCGGGCTCCATCACGCCGGACCAGATGCAGGAGTCCTTCCGGGTCAAGCTCAAGGACCCGGAGAAGTTCAACGTGGTCGCCACCGCCTTCGCGGGCCGGGACGGCGTCCAGTCCGTACAGGACCAGAAGGGCATCCTGGAGAACCTCTTCGGGCTGCTCAACGGCATGAACGTGGCGGCGATGCTGGTCATGCTCGTGATGCTGGTCGTCGCGCTGATGCTGATCGTCAACACCGTGCGCGTCTCGGCCTTCAGCAGGCGGCGCGAGACGGGGATCATGCGCCTGGTCGGTGCGTCGAGCTTCTACATCCAGGCGCCGTTCATCATGGAGGCCGCCTTCGCCGGCCTCATGGGCGGTGTGGCCGCCGCGGGCTTCCTGGTCGTCGGCCGCTACTTCATGATCGACCACGGGCTCGACCTGGCGCACAAGCTCAACCTGATCAACTTCATCGGCTGGGACGCGGTGCTCGCCAAGCTGCCGCTGGTGCTCGCGGCCAGCGTCCTGATGCCCGCGCTCGCCGCCTTCTTCGCGCTGCGCAAGTACCTCAAGGTCTGACCCCGGCACCCCGAGGTCCGTACCCCGCGTGTGACATACGCCCCGGGCGCCGTAGGAGCAACAGCCCCTACGGCGCCCGGAGTCTGTCCTAGACTCGGCGCCATGTCGGGTCCGGACCTCTGTCCCAGGCCCCGCGGTGTGCGCCGCGGGGCGGCTCTGACATTGGTGTTCACGAGCGTCCTGCTGACCGCGGCCGCCACCAACTGCCTGCCGCGCGCCGAGCAGCACCCCGTCCCGCTCGCGGCCGGGCCCGCCGCGGCCGCGTCCCTCGATCCGCGCGAGGGGCACACCACCCGCGGGGGCGACCGCACCGTCCAGGACGTGCGGCGCGCGGCCGCCGAGGCCGAGGCCGACGGGAAGTCCGCGAGCCGGGCCGCCGAGGAGGCCGTGGGCCGCAGCGGGGACCGCTGGGGCGCGGTGTACGACAAGGCGGAGTACGAGCAGTACGCGGACGCCCTCGACGGCCGCTACACCGGTGTCGGCCTGTGGGTCGCCCGCGCCGCCGACGGCCGCACCCAGGTGACCCGGGTCCAGACCGGGGGCCCCGCCGACCGGGCCGGCATCGAGCCGGGTGACCATCTGCGCAGCATCGACGGCTGGGCCGCGGACGGGCAGCCCGTCACCGACGTGGTCGCCCGGCTGCGCGGGGACTCGGCCGGGAGCAAGGTGGCCATCGGCCTCGGCCGCGGCTCGCGCAGCTGGACGCAGACCGTGGACCGGGCGGTCCTCGACACCGAGGACGTCTCCGTACGGAACCTCTCCGCCCAGGTCGTGATGATCAAGGTGGCCGCCTTCACCAAGGGGACCGGCGAGCAGGTGCGCACGGCGGTGCGCCGGGCCCCGAAGGGCGCCGGGATCGTGCTCGACCTGCGGGGCAACAGCGGAGGCCTGGTCGGCGAGGCCGTCACGGCCGCCTCCGCGTTCCTGCCCGGAGGCCTGGTCGCCACCTACGACGTGCACGGCGCCCAGCGGGCGCTGTACGCGAGCGGCGGCGGGGATGCCGCGCGGCCCCTGGTCGTGGTGATCGACGGCGGCACCATGAGCGCGGCCGAGCTGCTCACCGGCGCGCTCCAGGACCGCGGCCGCGCGGTCACGGTCGGCTCGCGCACCTTCGGCAAGGGCTCGGTGCAGATGCCCACCGGCCTCGCGGGAGGCTCGGTCGCGGAGCTGACCGTGGGCCACTACCGCACGCCCTCGGGCCACGGCCTCGACGGCAAGGGCATCACCCCGGACCTTCCGGTCACGGACCGGCCCCTCGAACACGCCGAGACGGTTCTGAGCGGTCTGGGCGGCACGTCTTAAACCTGTTGCGCCGGGGTGCGAAAATGGCCGCACTATGGCTAAGAACACGGGCAAGGACAAAGAGAAGGACAGCAAGCGCAAGCTGGTCGCGCAGAACAAGAAGGCACGGCACGACTACCTCATCATCGACACCTACGAGTGCGGTCTCGTGCTCACCGGTACCGAGGTGAAGTCGCTGCGCCAGGGCCGCGCCTCCCTGGTCGACGGGTTCGTCCAGATCGACGGCGGCGAGGCCTGGCTGCACAACGTGCACGTGCCGGAGTACGCGCAGGGCACCTGGACCAACCACAGCGCGCGGCGCAAGCGGAAGCTGCTGCTGCACCGGGTCGAGATCGACAAGCTGGAGGCGAAGTCCGGGGAGTCGGGCCACACGATCGTGCCCCTCGCGCTGTACTTCAAGGACGGCCGGGCCAAGATCGAGATCGCGCTGGCCAAGGGCAAGAAGGAGTACGACAAGCGTCAGACGCTGCGCGAGAAGCAGGACCGCCGCGAGACGGACCGCGCGATCTCCGCCGTCAAGCGCAAGGAGCGGGCCAGCCTGAAGTCCTGAAGTACGGCCCGCGCGGAATAGGCTGGCACCCTCGGGCGTTGGTCACGTACGATGGGACTGCACCTCGCGAAGGTGCGGCACCACCTTGAAAAAACAACATGGGGATGATCGGTTTCGACAGCGGATGTCGAAGCAGGGGAAGCGTGTCGAGGAAGCGGCAATGATCTCGTAAACCATATGTCGCAAACAATAATCGCCAACACCAAGCGCGATTCCTTCGCCCTCGCTGCCTAAGTAGCGACTTGCGAAGTGTCAGCCCGGGGCTGTTCCCGACCCGGATCCTGGCATCAGCTAGGGAACTAAACTTCTGGACTCGGTCACGGGGTTCAGGAGGAAATCAAACAGTGGCTGGGCCCGTCGGCGACTTGTTCGCGTGATTGCCGGGGCCGAGAAAATCGCAGCGAACTGCACACGGAGAAGCCCTGTTTTTGCACCGTTGGACGCGGGTTCGATTCCCGCCATCTCCACGATCGAGGAGCGCCGGGTTTCCGGATTCTCCTCGCCCCATGTAGACAAAGGCCCGGCCGCTTTCGAGCGGTCGGGCCTTCGTCGTGTCCGGGACCGGGGTCCGGAAACCACTGCCCGGGTCCCGCTGCCCAGGGACGCCGTGCGGGGCCGGATCAGGCGGCCGGCTGACCGGTCAGCATGCCGAGGAGCTGGTCCATCTCGTTGCGCCAGATGCGGTGCACGTTCATCCGCGTCGGCTTCGGCTGTCCCGGCAGCTGGCAGCGGAACGAACTCCACAGGGTGTTGCGGCGGACGTCGCTGATCATCCGCATGGCCTCGTTCGGCGGGATCGCGACGACGAGCTCCTGCGGCCGGTTGCTCATCCGGCTGGCCCGGTGGAGCAGCACGGCCTGCTGGGTCACCGTGATGAAGTAGTACGTCAGGAACGCCTGGCCTATGAGGCCGAACATGCTCATCAGCCAGACGCTGGGGCCCGCTATCGCCTGGATCGTGACAATCGGGCGGTCCTGCGGGTTGGCCTGGGCGATCGCCTCGGCGACCTGCTGCTGGATCGTCGACTTCTTCATGGCCATGGGGATCGGCCTTTCCTGACGCGCGGTCATACTCAAGCGGAGGGGGACGTCCCGCCTACCGGCGGGGCGGTGCAGCGTACCGCCCGTGGCCGACGGCGCTGACCAGCAGGGCGAGGGCCGCCGAGCAGACCGGGACCAAGTAGCCCATCTCCGCCCCCGCTTGCTCGACGACCTGGCCGCCGACGGCCGATCCGGCCGCGATGCCGCCGAGTATCGCGGTGACCGCGAGCGTCATGCCCTCGTTCAACTGCCCCTCGGGGGTGCGTCGCTGGACCAGCGTCATGCCGGTGACCATGGTGGGCGCGGTCGCGGCGCCCGCGCAGAGCAGCGCCGCGGCGAGCACGGCGAGCGAGCCGGTGGCCCGTGCCGCGAGCAGCGGCAGGCACATCAGCGCGGCCATCGCCGCGACACAGCCCGTCAGCCGCCGGGACACCTCGGCGGCCGGCCGCGCGGCCCCGTACAGGAGCCCGGCCGCGCAGGACCCGGCGGCCTGGAGGGCGAGCACCCCGCCGGCCGCCGAGCGGTGGCCGAGCCCGTCGGCGTACGCGATGGTCACCACCTCCAGCGAGCCGAAGACCGCGCCGGTGGCGAGGAAGACGGCGAGCAGCGGGGCGAACCCCCTTGTCCGCACGGGGGACTTGGCGCCTTCGGTGCGGGGCGTGACCGGCGGCTCGGTCGTGCGCTGGGCGGCGAACAGCACGATCCCGGTCATCAGCAGGACCGCGCCGACCAGCGTGCCCGCCTCGGGAAACAGAGTCGAGCAGAGGGCCACCGCGACGACCGGCCCGAGCATGAAGCAGAGCTCGTCGACGGCCTGCTCGAAGGAGTTGGCGGTGTGCAGCGCCGCCGGGTCGTCCCGGTGCAGATGGGCCCAGCGGGCCCGGGACATGCCGCCGGTGTTGGGGGTGGTGGCGGTCGCGGCGTAGGCGGCGAACAGGGTCCAGTCGGGGGCGTCGAGGCGTACGCACAGGAGCAGTGCGAGCGAGCCGGAGGCGGCAACCGCCGTAGCGGGTACGGCGATTCGGGCCTGACCGCAGCGGTCGACGAGCCGGGCCGTCCAGGGTGCGACCAGCGCGGTGGCGGCGAGCCCGGTGGCGGTGACCGCGCCCGCGAGGGCGTAGGAACCCCGGCTGCCCGCGATCATGAACACGGCGCTGACGCCGAACATGCCCATGGGTAGCCGGGCGACGAGATTGCCCAGAGTGAAGGCGAGGGCGCCGGGGGTGCGGAACAGGCGTATGTACCCGTCCCGGCGACGGGCGAGCGGGGTCGTCTGCGGCATGCCCCGATCCTTTCGGGGGCCCTGTGCGGGGTCCAACACCTGATCAGTGCCCATTCACGCACTCTTGTTGTGGGTGGCGGTGCTGCTGTTGACTGCCGGGTGTGCCCCACGACACCGACCCGCGCCTGCTGCGCTCCTTCGCGGCCGTCGCCGAGGAGCTGCACTTCACCCGCGCGGCCGCCCGGCTCTTCGTCGCCCAGCAGGCGCTGAGCCGCGACATCCGGCGCCTGGAAAGGGAGTTGGGCACCGAACTCTTCGTACGAACCACCCGGGCCGTGGCGCTCACCGCCGACGGTGCGCGGCTGCTGCCGTACGCCCGCAGGGTGCTCGCCGCGCACGACGAGCTGCGTGCCGCGTGGGAGGACCAGGGTGCCGAGCGGCCCCTGCTCGTCGACATCTCGGCACCCGTCGGCACCGGTGCACGGGTGCTTGCCGGGGCTCGTGAGCAGGCGCCCGGCGTCGAGTTCGTGGCCCGGTTCATCAGCGGGCTCACCGGGGCCGCCGCCGAGATCCTCGCCGGGCGCCTCGACGTCAGCTTCGGCCGGGTGGCCGGGCTCGACCCCGCGGTGCTGGCCGGGCTCGACCACCAGCCGGTGCGCTTCGAGCGGATGGCGGTGCTGCTCGACGCGGGGCACCGGCTCGCGGGCCTGGCCGAGGTGCCCCTCGACGCGCTGGCCGGCGAGACGCTGTACGCGGCGGCGGGCAATCCGGCCACCGCCGAGTGGACCGACCTGGCCGAGCGGCTCTTCGCCGGGCGCGGCATCCGGGCCGCCGAGCCGTTTCCGGAGATCGCGGGCGAGGAGGAGTTCGTCCGGGTGGTGCGCAAACAGGGCTGGTCGGTGCTCGCCAGCACCGAGTTCATGGACGTGCCCGGCATGGTGGTGCGCCCGCTGACCGGACCCGTACCGCTGGCGCCGGTGTCCCTGGTGTGGCGCAGAGGGCTCGCACACCCCGGTGTGCACGTCCTGCGCAGGGTCGCGCGCGAAGCCGCAGCGACGCACGGATGGCTGGAAAAGCCCCCCGGGAGCTGGCTTCCGACGCCCGACATGTCCCTGATGGCACCCGATGCCCCGCAAGTGGACGGGCTAAGGCGAACATCACGCGATACGTGAACACATGTCCACAGGCTCGTGCGCTACATTCATCGCCCGGGTGCGGCGGGATATGGGGGCGCGCGGAACGAGTGGGGTCTCCTCGTTCCGGATGTGGCGCCCGGGAGTCGTGCGCGCAACCCGCGAAACACATTCAGGGAGTGCGTACGAACATGGACAGTCGGATACCCAACGGACCGGGCGGACAACCCCGTTCCGGCCAGTCGGCGGATCGCCGGCCCTCGCCCGACGCGACGATGCAACTCGGCGTCTTCGCGCAGGAGTTGATCAAGGAGAAGGAGCCGGTCGAGAGGTCCGCGACCGTGGAGATCCCGATCTTCAACCCGCTGCCGGGCATCCCCGCCCAGCAGGGCCACGACCGGCCCGTGTTCGTCGACGCCAGCGGGCGCCGCGGCAAGAAGCTGCGCGGGCTCGGCTGGCTCTGCGGGCTCGCCGCCACCGGCTTCGCCGTGGCCCTGGTCGGCTCCCTGCTCGGCGGCAACTCCCAGGCCCCCGGCCTGAACCTCCCCGACGGCAGCAAGGCCGACGCCGTCACGGCGCCGCCCAGGGCGACCGCCTCGCAGGTCCCGCAGCCGAAGGCCTCCCCGAAGCAGATCGTGGCCCCCACGCACGCCTCCTCCAGGGCTCCCTTGGCGAAGGCGTCCAAGGCGTCCAGGGCGTCCGATCCCGCCAAGGCCTCCCACAGCGCCACCCCCGCCACGGGCCACAGCCCGGTGAACACCAAGGCATCCCCGCACCCCGGCACGTCGCACAAGCCGGCCGCCAACGGCGCGATCACCCCCACCGCCGGCAAGACCGGCGCCTGAGCTCCGTCCTCCCCGGCCGCCCGCAGCGGCCCGGGAGCAGCGGCCCCGTGCAACCCCGTCCCCGGCCCGCCCGCAGTGGTCCGGACGGCGGTCCGAGCACCCTGAGCACCAACCCCGTACGGCCACCTCGGCGTACCGCCCCGAAGGCGTAACGACACCTGCCATGAGAACCACCCAGGCCACGCCGCGGCCGACGCGGCGCAAGCGGCTGCCCATGCGCTATCTGCTGCCGCTCCTCCTGCTCGTCGCGCTGGTCGCGATGCTGATGCTGCGGGGCTATGTGCACAGCGAGATCTCCGCGGACCACCGCGTCCGCGACCCCGCGCCCACCGACAGGGTGCCCGAGAAGATCATCGACGGCGGCCCGGTCATCGACGCGCGCACCCCCGGCAAGCCGGACAGCCTCCGGATACCGGACCACAAGATCGTCCTCAGCTTCGACGACGGCCCGGACCCCACCTGGACGCCGAAGGTCCTGGACGAGCTGAAGAAGTACCACGCGCACGCCGTCTTCTTCGTCACCGGCACCAACGCCTCGCGCTACCCCGACCTCATCAAGCGCATGGTGGCCGAGGGGCACGAGGTGGGTCTGCACACCTTCAACCACCCCGATCTGTCGTACCAGTCGAAGTCGCGGATCGACCGGGAGCTCTCCGAGAACCAGCTCGCGCTCGCGGGTGCCGCGGGTGTGCACAGCTCGCTGTTCCGGCCGCCGTACTCCTCGTTCGCCGACGCCATGGACAACGACACCTGGCCGGTCGTCCAGTACGTCGGCAGCAAGGGCTACGTCGTCGCGCTCGACTCCACGGACAGCGAGGACTGGCAGCGGCCCGGCGTCAAGAAGATCATCCACAACGCCACGCCGGAGGACGACAAGGGCGCCATCGTCCTGATGCACGACTTCGGCGGCGACCGCTCGCAGACCGTGGCGGCGCTCGACAAGTTCCTGCCGGACATGCAGGAGTCGGGCTACACGTTCGTCAACCTCACCACCGCCCTCGGCGCACCCAGCGCGCTCACCCCGGTCAGCGGCATGGACCTGTGGAAGGGCGAGGCGTTCGTCGGAGCCGTCCAGGTCGCCGAGCACACCACCGACTTCCTGGTCGTCGGCCTCGCCGTCATCGGGGTGCTCGTCTTCACCCGCTTCGGCCTGATGCTGGTCCTGTCCTTCGTGCACGCCCGCAAGGTGCGCCGCAAGGACTTCGCGTGGGGGCCGCCGGTCACCGAACCGGTCTCGGTACTCGTGCCCGCGTACAACGAGCGCGAATGCATCGCCAACACCGTTCGTTCGCTCATGGCGAGCGATCATCCGATCGAAGTGATCGTCATCGACGACGGTTCGAGCGACGGCACCGCCGACATCGTCGAGGCGCTCGGATACCCCAACGTGCGCGTGGTGCGCCAGGAGAACGCGGGCAAGCCCGCCGCCCTCAACAACGGCATCGCGCACGCCCGTTACGAGATCGTCGTGATGATGGACGGCGACACCGTCTTCGAGCCCGGCACGGTCCGCGAACTGGTCCAGCCCTTCGGCAGCTCGCGCGTCGGCGCGGTCGCGGGCAACGCCAAGGTCGGCAACCGGGACTCGCTCATTGGCGCCTGGCAGCACATCGAGTACGTGATGGGCTTCAACCTCGACCGCCGCATGTACGACCTGATGGGCATCATGCCCACCATCCCCGGCGCGGTCGGCGCCTTCCGCCGCCAGGCCCTGGAACGGGTCGGCGGCATGAGCGAGGACACCCTCGCCGAGGACACCGACATCACCATGGCCATCCACCGCGACGGCTGGCGCGTGGTCTACGCCGAGAACGCCCGCGCCTGGACCGAGGCCCCCGAGTCCGTCCAGCAGCTCTGGTCGCAGCGCTACCGCTGGTCGTACGGCACCATGCAGGCGATCTGGAAGCACCGCGGCGCCATCAAGGACCGCGGCGCCTCGGGCCGCTTCGGCCGCGTGGGCCTGCCGCTCGTCGCCCTGTTCATGGTGCTGGCCCCGCTGCTCGCCCCGCTCATCGACATCTTCCTGCTGTACGGGATCGTCTTCGGCAAGACCGAGCAGACCATCGTGGCCTGGCTCGTCGTCCTCGCGATCCAAGGGGTGTGCGCGGCCTACGCGTTCCGGCTCGACAAGGAGAGGCTCACCCATCTGCTGTCCCTCCCGCTCCAGCAGGTCCTGTACCGGCAGTTGATGTACGTCGTGCTGCTCCAGTCCTGGATCACCGCGGTCACCGGCGGCCGGCTCCGCTGGCAGAAGCTGCGCCGCACCGGCGTCGTCGAGGCCCCGGGCAACCCGGCCGAACGGAAGGCCGTCGCATGACCGCGTACGTGGAGGTGCCGGAGGCGGCGGCCACGCCGCCCGCCCCGGCGCCGCGGCCGCCCGCGCGCGACCGCTACTTCGACTTCCTGCGCGGCCTCGCGCTGTTCCGGGTGGTGCTCTACCACCTGATGGGCTGGGCCTGGCTGCCGATCGCCTTCCCCTCCATGGGCGTGATGTTCGCGCTCGCCGGAAACCTGATGGCCCGCTCCCTGAAGCGGCCCGCCGTCCAGGTCGTCCGCGGCCGTCTGCGCCGGCTGCTTCCGCCGATGTGGCTGCTCGGCGCGGTCGGCGTCACCGGCATGCTCGCCCAGGGCTGGGGCCCCGATTCCGACGGGCACCCGGCCTGGTGGTGGGGCCACCTGCTGTTCTGGGTGGTCCCGCTCAGCGACCCGCCGTACGCGGCCGACCTGCCCGGCATCCACCACGTGCTCGGCGACAACTGGGGCGCGAACCTCGCCGAACCGCTCTGGTACCTGCGCGCCTACCTGTGGTTCGTGCTGCTCTCGCCGCTCTTCAAGGCGCTGCTCCGGCGCCTGCCGTGGCCGACGGTCTTCGCGCCGGTCGCCCTGTCGGCGCTCCTGGAGTTCGTGGACCTCGGGCTGCCCGAGCGCGTCGACTCCGCGCTCACCGACTTCGCCACCTTCGGCGCCTGCTGGATTCTCGGCATGGCCCACCAGGCGGGCGTACTGCGGAAGTTGCCGAACTACCTGGTGCCCTCGCTCGCGCCCATCGGCATGGCCGTCGGCTTCTGGTGGGCGGTGCGCGGCGGGTACTCCCTGTTCGGCGACACCGAGCTCGACTCGATCCCGCTCGCCCAGACCCTGTGGTCGCTCGGCGCGGTCTTCCTGCTGCTGCACATCAGCCCCTCCTGGGCCACCTGGCCCGCCCCGCTGCGCCGCTGGGACCGTCTGATCACCCTGCTCAACTCGCGGGCCGTGACGATCTACCTGTGGCACAACCTGTGCATCCTGGTGGCCGCCACGGTCTGGGACGACCTGTGGAGCATCGACGCGCTGGCGGGCGCGGGCGAGTTCCTCAACAGCTCGTGGCCGGTGCTCCTGGTGACCTGGGCCCTCATCGGCCTGTGCGTGCTGTGCTTCGGCTGGGTCGAGGACGTGGCGGCCAAGCGCCGCCCACGGCTCTGGCCCGCCTGACACCTCGGGGCGGCGGTCTCACCGCCGCCGCCCGCACCGAGTGAAGACAAGGTTGCACCCCGGTCACCCGCGGGCACGCGGTCGAAACCCGGCCCTCCGTAGGGTCGCCGTCAGGACACACTGCGACCGTGGAGGCAAGATGACCGGCCGTTGGATCGAGCGGTGGGAGCCGGAGGACGACACCTTCTGGCGCGAGACGGGCAGGCGCGTCGCCCGGCGCAACCTGTTCCTGTCCGTGTTCTGCGAACACGTCGGGTTCTCCATCTGGAGCCTGTGGTCGGTGATGGTCCTCTTCATGGGCCCCGCCTACGGAGTCGATCCCGCGGGCAAGTTCTTCCTCATTTCGGTGTCGACCCTCGTCGGCGCCCTCGTCCGCATCCCCTACACCTTCGCCGTCGCCCGCTTCGGCGGCCGCAACTGGAGCGTCTTCAGCTCCCTGCTGCTCCTGCTCCCGGCGGGCGCCGCCTGGTTCGCGATGGAGCCGGGCACCTCGTACACCACGTTCCTGCTCGTGTCCGCGCTCGCCGGGGTGGGCGGCGGCAACTTCGCTTCCTCCATGACCAACATCAACGCCTTCTTCCCGCTCCGCGAGAAGGGCTGGGCGCTCGGCCTGAACGCCGGCGGCGGCAACCTCGGCGTCCCGGTGGTGCAGCTCGTCGGGCTGCTCGTCGTCGCGACCGCCGGGGCCACCCACCCGCGCATCGTGCTCGCCGTCTACCTGCCGCTGGTCGCCCTCGCCGGGCTCGCGGCTGCGCTCGGCATGGACAACCTCGCGCCCGTACGCAACGACAGGGGTGCGGTCACCGGGGCGCTGCGCGACGGGCACACCTGGATCATGGCGGTCCTCTACGTCGGCACCTTCGGCTCCTTCATCGGCTACGGCTTCGCCTTCGGCCTGGTGCTCCAGACCCAGTTCGGCCGCACCCCGCTGCAGGCCGCCTCGCTCACCTTCATCGGGCCGTTGCTCGGCTCCCTGATCCGGCCCGTCGGCGGCCGCCTCGCCGACCGCTGGGGCGGCGCCCGGATCACCCTGTGGAACTTCGCCGCGATGGCCGCCGCCACCGGAGTCGTCCTGTACGCCTCCGCACAGAAGTCGCTGCCGGTCTTCCTCGCCGGGTTCATCGCCCTGTTCGTGCTCAGCGGGCTCGGCAACGGCTCCACGTACAAGATGATCCCCGCCGTCTTCCAGGCCAAGGCGCTCGCGCGGGGTCTCGTGGGGGAGGAGGCCGCGGCCTACGGGCGGCGGCTCTCGGGTGCGGCGATGGGGATCGTCGGGGCGATCGGCGGGCTCGGCGGGCTCGCCATCAACCTCGCCTTCCGCCAGTCCTTCCAGGCCTCGGGCACCGGCACCGCCGCCTTCGCCGCCTTCCTCGCCTGCTACGCGGCCTGTTCCGCGGTGACCTGGGCGGTATACGTCCGCACGCCCGCCGCAGCCCCCGTGTCGCCCGCGTCCCCCGCACCCGCGCCCGCCCGCGCCCAGGTGTGATCCTGGCCGTGCGGGGTGACGTAACACCCGGGAAATCCGGGGGAACCCCGGGCGTCACGCCGCCTTGGCAGTCTCGGACGCCACCGCACCACCTGGAGAGTCATGTCCGCAGAAGCAGAAGTGGCCGCACCGCACGGGCCGCTCGCCGGGTTCACCGTCGGAGTCACCGCCGCCCGCCGGGCCGACGAGCTCGCGACGCTGCTCACCCGGCGGGGGGCCGCCGTGCTGCACGCGCCCGCGCTGCGGATCGTGCCGCTCGCCGACGACCGCGAACTGCTCGCCGCCACCCGGGAGTTGATCTCCGAGGTACCCGACACGGTGGTGGCCACCACCGCCATCGGGTTCCGCGGCTGGGTCGAGGCCGCCGACGGCTGGGGCATGGGGGAGGCCCTTCTCAAGACGCTGGGGGGCGTCGAGCTCCTCGCACGGGGACCCAAGGTCAAGGGCGCGGTACGGGCCGCCGGGCTCACCGAGCGGTGGTCGCCGTCGTCCGAGTCGATGGCCGAAGTGCTCGACCGGCTGCTCGCCGAGGGCGTGGCGGGCCGGCGCATCGCGATCCAGCTGCACGGCGAGCCGCTGCCCGGCTTCGTGGAGGCACTGCGCGCGGCCGGCGCCGAGGTCGTCGGGGTGCCGGTCTACCGCTGGCTGCCGCCGCAGGACCCGGTGCCGCTCGACCGGCTCCTGGACGCCACCGTCACCCGCGGCCTGGACGCGCTCACCTTCACCAGCGCTCCCGCCGCTGCCTCGCTCCTGAAGCGGGCCGAGGAACGCGGCATGCTCGCCGAGCTGCTGTCCGCGCTGCACGACGAGGTGCTGGTGGCCTGCGTCGGCCCGGTCACCGCACTGCCGCTCCAGGCCCACGGCGTGACCACCTTCGCGCCCGAGCGCTTCCGCCTGGGCCCGCTCGTCCAGCTCGTGTGCGCCGAACTGCCCTCCCGGGCAAGGGTGTTGCCGCTGGCGGGGTGCCGGGTCGAGATCCGCGGCCAGGCGGTGGTGGTGGACGGCGAACTGAAGCCCGTGCCCCCCGCGGGCATGGCCCTCCTGCGCACCCTCGCCCGCCGCCCCGGCTGGGTGGTGCCCCGCGCCGAACTGCTGCGCGCGCTGCCGGGCTCCGGCACGGACGAACACGCCGTGGAAACGGCAATGGCCCGTCTGCGTACGTCAGTTGGCGCTCCCCGCATCATCCAGACGGTGGTCAAGCGCGGCTACCGCCTCGCCCTGGACCCGGCGGCGGACGACAAGTACGGGGAGGGGTAGAGGGCGGGTCAGTGGGGTGCGTGGTTGACGTTGTGCTCCCTGATGTCGGGGAGCAGGTCGGCCGCGGCGGCGAAGTCCTTGTCGTCGTGGAGTACCACGAGACCATGGTGGGCCGCCGTCGCGCACAGCAGCCAGTCGACGACTGAGAGGCTCTGATGCCGGCCGCGCGCGGCGAGCCTGTATTGCGCAGTCTCGATCCACGACCAGGCGGCCTTGGGCACGGGGGCGTCCGGATACAGATCGCCGAACATTGCGGTCATCGCGTCGTACTCGTCCAGATTGCGTGCCGAGCGGCGGAACTCGGTGCGCTGCGGGTGGCACGACCCGATGCTCCCCTCGTCGGTCTCGTGCCCCCATGCCTCGCTGAGCGCGGGGCTCCGCTGGAGCCGCCAGACGGCGGTCGAGTCGATCAGGTAGCGCAGCATGCTCAGGAGGCGCCTTTCTCGGCGGCGTGCAGACGCCAGAAACTCTCGTCGTCCCAGTCCTGTGCCAGCTTGAAGTGCCTGAGGCGGGCCTCGGTGCGGCGCCGCCGCTCGCTGTACTCCCGCAGGGCGAGGTTGACTGTCTCCTTTTTGGTGCGGGAGCCGGACAATCGCATGGCCTCGGCGAGCGCTTCATCGTCGATGTCGATCTGCGTGGCGGACATGGTGGCCTCCTGGCATTGGTTGCATACAAGGGTAGACCACGTTCCATACAAAGCCACCGTATCCCCCCGGGCGCGCCCGGCCGGTAGGAGGTCTTCCGAGGGCGGCCCGGGACGGGCACTCTGGGGGGAGGCACCCACCGGTAACCCCTAGGCGGTGACAGGCGCATGGCGCGGTTCGACTCCGGGCGGATCTGTCTGGATCTGGTGGCGACCGGCGCGCAGGAGAGCGAACGGCTGGGCAGCGCCGAGGAGTTGGGGCGCTGGCTGCTCGGCGCCGGACTCGTCCCGAGCGGCACCCCGCTCGCCGGCCTGGATGCCGAATGGCCCGCTCGTTTCGTCGAACTGCGGTGCTGCATAGCTCAGTTGATTCATGCGGAGCTCGGGGCGCCGGCCGAGGGCGCGTCCGCCGCCCTCGACCGGATCAACGCGCTCGCCGCCGCCCCGCCCCCGGGCGTCCGCGCGATCAGGGGTGCGGACGGCGGGCTCGTCCGCAGCCTGTGCCGGGCCCCCGAGTGCGCCGCGCTGCTCGCCGTCGTCGCCCGGGACGCCGTCGACCTGCTCACCGACCCCGAGGCCAGGGCCCGGCTGCGCCAGTGCGAGGGCGACAACTGCCGGCTGCTCTACCTGGACACCTCGCGCGGTCGGCGCCGCCGCTGGTGCTCCAGCGAGGTGTGCGGCAACCGCGAACGGGTGGCCCGGCACCGGCGCCGCGTCGCCGCGCTCTGAGAGCGCCCGTCGAGAAGCGGCCGTCGAGGAGAGACCCTCACGAGGCGGCCGGCGATAAGAAAGTTCGTTGAGAAAACCGGCGCGTCTTTGAACGGTTCCCGACAACCGCCCGTATGGAGGGGCGAACCGGCGCGCAGCCGCGCACCGGGATGGTCTCGACCTGGAGGTGCCGGTTGCGCAAGGATGCCGCCGTGGCCGATGACCGTCCGCGAGGGGCCAAGCACCGCTCCGTGCCCGACGAGGAGCTGATGCGGGCGCTGTACCGCGAGCACGCGGGGCCGCTGCTCGGGTACGTGATGCGGCTCGTGGCCGGTGACCGCCAGCGGGCCGAGGACGTCGTGCAGGAGACGCTCATCCGTGCCTGGAAGAACGCCGGTCAGCTCAATCGGGCCACCGGTTCGGTCCGCCCCTGGCTGGTGACGGTCGCGCGCCGCATCGTCATCGACGCACACCGCAGCCGGCAGGCCCGGCCGCAGGAGGTCGATCCGTCGCCGCTGGAGGTCATGCCCGCGGAGGACGAGATCGACAAGGCGTTGTGGCTGATGACCCTCTCCGACGCACTCGACGACCTGACCCCGGCGCACCGGGAGGCACTCGTCGAGACGTACTTCAAGGGACGTACCGTCAATGAGGCGGCCCAGGTGCTCGGCGTGCCCAGCGGGACCGTGCGGTCCCGGGTGTTCTACGCCCTGCGCTCCATGAAACTCGCACTGGAGGAACGGGGGGTGACGACATGACGACCGGGGACCACGCGGAAGGCTCGCTGCACGAGGCTGTCGGCGCGTACGCGCTGGGCATCCTGGACGACGCCGAGGCCACCGCCTTCGAAGCGCACCTCGCGGGCTGCCCGGCGTGCGCCGCCGAACTCGACGCGCTGGCGGGCATGGAGCCGATGCTCGCCACGCTCAGGGAGTTCCCGGGTCCCGCCGCCCAGCCGATGCGGCCCGCCCCGCCCGACATGTCCACGACCCTGATCAACGAGGTCGCCGCCCAGCGCGCCAGGCGCCGGCGGCGCACCACGTACCTGGTGGCGGCCGCGGCCGCGCTGATCGTCGGCGGACCCGCCGTCGCGGTGGTGGCGACGTCCTCGTCCACCGGCACCCACCAGAGTGCCGAGGCGCACCCGACCAGCCCGGCCGAGGACGCCTTCTTCAACCACATGAGCCAGAAGGTCTCCGCGACGGATCCGAGGACCCGGGTCACCGCGACCGTCGGCACCGAGGCCAAGGCCTGGGGCACCCATACGGTCCTGGAACTGAAGAACGTCAAGGGCCCGCTGAAGTGCAGCCTGATCGCGGTGGGCAAGAACGGCGACCAGGAGACCGTCACCTCCTGGGCGGTGCCGAACTGGGGCTACGGGATCAAGGACAGCCCGCACGAGTCGGCGAAATACCCGCTGTACGTGCACGGCGGCACGGCGATGCCCCGCGACCGGATCGACCACTTCGAGGTCCGTACGTTCGACGGGAAGGCGCTCGTGGACGTTCCGGCGTGAGCCGCGGGACGCTCCGAGCGCCCCGACATGCGGTTCGGCACCGAATTGTGGCCTGACATCGGGTCCCCCTTCGCGTACGGTTGACGGCTGCCCAATGCACGTCAGAAGGGGGCCTCGGTGGCCGCGCAGGATGCCGCTGTCGATTCCGCTGCCGGTACCGCCGAATCCGCTGTGGATTCGGTCCGGGAACGCGAAATCGCTGGGGAACAGGTACATCTCGACCAGGTGTACCGCCGCCTGGAGGAGAAGATCCACGAGGCGGAGTTCCTGATGAACGACGCCGCCAAGCGGGGTCAGGTCGGCACGCCCGGCGCCCTCGCCGAACGCGACGCCCAGGTCTTCCGGGCGGGGGTCCATCTCAACCGGCTCAACAACGAGTTCGAGGACTTCCTCTTCGGCCGGATCGACCTGCTGCTCGGAAAGGACGGCAAGAAGGGCCCGGACGGGGCGTACACCTCGGTGGACCCGGCCGAGGACGCCGTGCGCCCCGACGGCACGGCCGACATCGCCGAGACCCTGCACATCGGCCGGATCGGCGTCCTGGACGCCGACTACACGCCGCTGGTCATCGACTGGCGGGCGCCGGCCGCCGCGCCGTTCTACCGTTCGACGCCGGTCGACCCGGGCCGGGTCGTACGGCGCCGCGTCATCCGCTCCAAGGGCCGCAAGGTGCTCGGCGTCGAGGACGACCTGATGCGCCCGGAGCTGAAGGCGACCCTGGACGGTGCCGAGCTGCCCGTCATCGGCGACGGCGCCCTGATGGCCGCGCTGGGGCAGGCCCGCAGCCACACCATGCGGGACATCGTCGCCTCCATCCAGGCCGAGCAGGACCTGGTGATCCGGGCGCCCGCCGCCTCGGTGACGTACGTCGAGGGCGGGCCCGGCACCGGCAAGACCGCCGTCGCGCTGCACCGCGCTGCCTACCTGCTCTACCAGGACCGGCGCCGCTACGCCGGCGGCATCCTGATCGTCTCACCGACCCCGCTGCTCGTCGCGTACACCGAGGGCGTGCTGCCCTCGCTCGGCGAGGAGGGCCAGGTCGCGATCCGGGCCGTCGGCAACCTCGTGGACGGTGTGGAGGCCACCGAGTACGACGACCCGGCGGTCGCCCGCATCAAGGGCTCCTCGCGGATGCTCCACGTGCTGCGCAGAGCCGCCAGGGGCGCCCTGGAGGGCCCGGGGGAGCAGCCCGGGCGCTCCCGGCGGCGCGGCGGCGAACAGCTCGCCCTCGGCGAGCAGGCGCCCGCCCCGCACCCCGCCCAGCGGCTGCGCGTGGTCGCCTTCGGCGCGCGCGTCGAGCTGGAGGGCGAGGAACTGCGCCGCATCCGCCAGACCGTGCTCGGCGGCACGGCGCCCGTCAACCTGCTGCGCCCGCGCGCCCGCAGGCTGCTCCTGGACGCGCTGTGGTCGAAGTCGGGCGCCTCCGGGCGCCACACCGACCCGGAGCTGGCGGCCGAGCTGCGCTCCTCCTTCGACGACGACATCGCCTCCGAGGACGCCTTCATCGCCTTCCTCGACGCGTGGTGGCCGGAGCTGACCCCGCGCGGGGTGCTGGCCGCGATGGCCGACGAGAAGAGACTGGGGCGCTGGGCCCGCCGCGTCCTCAACCAGGGCGAGGTGCGGCGCCTGGCCCGCTCGCTGGCGCGCGCCGCCGACGGTGCCTTCTCGGTGCACGACGTGGCCCTGCTCGACGAGTTGGAGACGCTGCTCGGCGCCCCGGCGCGGCCGAAGAAGAAGCGCGAGTACGACCCGATGGACGCGCTGACCGGCCTTGAGGAGCTGATGCCGCACCGCGAGGAGACCCAGCGCGAGCGCGCCGAGCGGCTCGCCCAGGAGCGCACCGAGTACGCGCACGTCATCGTCGACGAGGCGCAGGACCTCACGCCCATGCAGTGGCGGATGGTCGGCCGGCGCGGACGCACCGCGACCTGGACGGTGGTGGGCGACCCCGCGCAGTCCTCCTGGTCCGACCCGGACGAGGCCGGCGAGGCCCGCGACGAGGCCCTGGGCAGCCGCCCGCGCCGCCGCTTCGAGCTGACCGTCAACTACCGCAACCCCGCCGAGATCGCCGAACTGGCCGCCCGCGTACTGGCGTTGGCGATGCCCGGCATGAAATCCCCGGCCGCCGTGCGGTCCACAGGCGTCGAGCCCCGGTTCGCCGTGGTGCGGGGCGGCGACCTCGCCCGTGCGGTGCGCGAGGAGGCGGCGCGGCTGCTCGACCAGGTGGACGGCACGGTCGGCGTGGTGGTCGCCATGCGGCGCCGCGACCAGGCGGCGCGCTGGCTCGCGGGGCTCGGCATGGGGGTCCCCCCGGGCGAGCGAAGCCGAGACTGGGGGAGGGTGGTGGCGCTCGGCAGCCTGGAGGCCAAGGGCCTGGAGTACGACGCCACGGTGGTCGTCTCCCCGGCCGAGATCGCGGACGAGTCCCCGGCCGGACTGCGGGTGCTGTACGTGGCGTTGACCCGGGCGACGCAGCAGCTCACGATCGTCTCGGGGGACCGGGACGAGCCCGACGCGAACGGGGTGCCAGACCTGCTCCGCGATTAATTTCGGGTCAACTCGCGATGCGGGGATCACTTGGCGGAGTGGTTTGTTAGCCTGGTTGTGACACCGGCTCGATCCAAGCCCCCGGGCCCAACCTTAGTCGCTTAGAGCGACCACTTGCCGCGAGGCGAGCATGGCGGGTCGGTGTCTTAACGTGAGCGACAGGCCCACGTCATCTTCGGATGGCGTGGGCCTGTTGTCGTTGGTGCGCACGGTCGGCCCCGTCGGCCGCCGGATGCCCGAAGGGTCTTCCGCCCGACCACCACTTTCTCGTATGGTGGAAACAACTTTCCGAAAAGGGTCGTCCATTATCGGCTACCAGCCAGTAGGTGCGACCATCGGATGGCATCGCCGCGCCACAGCCGGGGCGGTGCTAGCAACGAAGCTAGGGAAAGCAGAGGAACACGGTCATGGCAACGGCGCCCAGCGTCTCGTACTCGATGACGGTCCGCCTTGAGGTGCCCGCCAGCGGCACGGCGGTCTCTCAGCTCACCACGGCCGTGGAGTCCTCCGGCGGGTCGGTGACCGGCCTCGACGTGACCGCCTCCGGCCACGAGAAGCTGCGCATCGACGTCACCATCGCGGCCACCTCCACCTCGCACGCCGACGAGATCGTCGAGCAGCTGCGCGGCATCGAGGGAGTCACCCTCGGCAAGGTCTCCGACCGTACGTTCCTGATGCACCTCGGCGGCAAGATCGAGATGCAGTCGAAGCACCCCATCCGCAACCGTGACGACCTCTCGATGATCTACACCCCGGGCGTGGCCCGGGTGTGCATGGCGATCGCCGAGAACCCCGAGGACGCCCGGCGCCTGACCATCAAGCGCAACACCGTCGCGGTCGTCACGGACGGCTCCGCGGTGCTCGGCCTCGGCAACATCGGCCCGATGGCCGCCATGCCGGTCATGGAGGGCAAGGCGGCGCTCTTCAAGCGCTTCGCCGACATCGACGCCTGGCCGATCTGCCTGGACACCCAGGACACCGACGCCATCGTCCAGATCGTCAAGGCGATCGCCCCCGGCTTCGCGGGCATCAACCTGGAGGACATCTCGGCGCCCCGCTGCTTCGAGATCGAGGCCCGGCTGCGCGAGGCCCTCGACATCCCCGTCTTCCACGACGACCAGCACGGCACCGCCATCGTGGTGCTCGCCTCGCTGACCAACGCGCTGCGCGTGGTGGGCAAGAACATCGGTGACGTACGCGTCGTCATGTCCGGTGCGGGCGCGGCCGGTACGGCCATCCTGAAGCTCCTGATCGCGGCCGGCGTCAAGAACGCCGTCGTCGCCGACATCCACGGCGTGGTCCACGCGGGCCGCGAGGACCTCGTCGACGCGAGCCCCGAGTCCGCGCTGCGCTGGATCGCCGACAACACCAACCCCGAGGGCCTCACCGGCACCCTCAAGGAGGCCGTGGTCGGCGCCGACGTCTTCATCGGCGTCTCCGCCCCCAACGTCCTGAACGGCGACGACGTGGCCGCCATGGCCGACGGCGCGATCGTGTTCGCGCTCGCGAACCCGGACCCCGAGGTGGACCCGGCAATCGCCCGTCAGACGGCGGCGGTTGTGGCCACCGGCCGCTCGGACTTCCCCAACCAGATCAACAACGTGCTGGTCTTCCCGGGTGTCTTCCGCGGTCTGCTCGACGCCCAGTCCCGGACCGTCAACACGGACATGATGCTGGCCGCGGCCGGCGCGCTCGCGGACGTCGTCGCCGAGGACGAGCTCAACGCCAACTACATCATTCCCTCGGTGTTCAACGACAAGGTCGCCGGAGCCGTCGCGGGAGCCGTCCGCAACGCCGCCAAGGCCGCCGGAGCCGCTGTGACGGGTCCCACGTCGGTCTGAGCTACGGCGCGTCGCGGGATGCGGGCCCAGTAACGCCCCCTTAGGGTGGCGGACCATGACCCGCATCCGCACCGGCTCCGGCCCGGGAGTCCTCACCCTGTCGACGGAGCGTCACCTTGATGAGGCAGTGGCGCTTTTCGTGTGACTCAGGGTGACTCGGGAGGGTGCCGGATTGGCTTTCCCGCCATAGGTGGGGGCAGGATGCTTAACCGGGCGCGAGGGTCTGACACAGACCCGGGTCCGGGGACTGTCCGAGAGCCCTGGCAGCATCGGCTTCGCTGTATCCAACATGCGGCTTCCGCCGCGTGGCACGCCTCACAGGCAAGAAGAACACGGGAGTAAGAACATGAACCGCAGTGAGCTGGTGGCCGCGCTGGCCGACCGCGCCGAGGTGACCCGCAAGGACGCCGACGCCGTGCTGGCCGCTCTCGCCGAGACCGTCGGCGAGATCGTCGCCAAGGGCGACGAGAAGGTCACCATCCCCGGCTTCCTGACCTTCGAGCGCACCCACCGTGCCGCTCGTACCGCTCGTAACCCGCAGACCGGCGACCCGATCAACATCCCGGCCGGCTACAGCGTGAAGGTCTCCGCGGGCTCGAAGCTCAAGGAAGCCGCCAAGGGCAAGTAAGCACCCTTGGCTTTGCAAGGCGCTTAGCAACAACGCGAAGGGCGGCCACCCTGGTTCTCCAGGGTGGCCGCCCTTTTCGCGTGCGCGGGCTGTGGGGTGAGCGCCGGGGGCCTACGAAGGCCGCTTTGCGGAGTTCCCCGCGCCCCCCAACCCGTTTTCGTCCGCGGGCCGCGGGGGCCGTTCGCGCAGTTCCCCGCGCCCCTGGAGGTGGACCGGTGTTGCTTGGTGCGGGCCCGCTGCGGGGCCTTTCAGCCCGTCATGGGGTCCCCCCCCGGCCCTTGAGGCCTTGGGGCGGAGCCCCCAGGGGGGTCAGACCAGCGAACCGTTGGGGAGCTCGACCTTCGCGCCGAGGCTTTCGAGCTTCTCCATGAAGTTCTCGTAACCCCGGTTGATCAGGTCGATGCCGTGGACCCGGGACGTGCCCTGGGCCGCCAGCGCGGCGATGAGGTACGAGAAGCCGCCCCGGAGGTCCGGGATGACCAGATCGGCGCCCTGGAGCTTCGTGGGGCCGCTCACGACCGCGGAGTGCAGGAAGTTGCGCTGCCCGAACCGGCAGTTCGAGCCGCCGAGGCACTCGCGGTACAGCTGGATGTGCGCGCCCATCTGGTTGAGCGCCGAGGTGAAGCCGAGGCGCGACTCGTACACCGTCTCGTGGACGATGGACAGGCCGGTGGCCTGGGTGAGGGCGACGACCAGCGGCTGCTGCCAGTCCGTCTGGAAGCCCGGGTGCACGTCGGTTTCGAGCGCGATGGACTTGAGCGAGCCGCCCGGGTGCCAGAAGCGGATGCCCTCGTCGTCGATCTCGAAGGCGCCACCCACCTTCCGGTAGGTGTTCAGGAACGTCATCATCGAGCGCTGCTGGGCGCCGCGGACGTAGATGTTGCCCTCGGTCGCCAGCGCGGCGGACGCCCACGAGGCGGCCTCCAGGCGGTCCGAGAGGGCCCGGTGGGTGTAGCCGCCGAGGGCGTCGACACCGGTGACCCGGATGGTCCGGTCGGTGTCCATGGCGATGATCGCGCCCATCTTCTGCAGCACGCAGATGAGGTCCTCGATCTCGGGCTCCACCGCGGCGTTGGAGAGCTCGGTCACGCCCTCCGCCAGCACCGCGGTGAGCAGCACCTGCTCGGTCGCGCCGACCGACGGGTACGGCAGCGTGATCTTGCAGCCGCGAAGCCTCTGCGGGGCCTCCAGGTACTGGCCGTCGGCGCGCTTCTCGATGGTCGCGCCGAACTGGCGGAGCACCTCGAAGTGGAAGTCGATGGGCCGGCCGCCGATGTCGCAGCCGCCGAGGCCCGGGATGAAGGCGTGGCCCAGGCGGTGCAGGAGCGGGCCGCAGAGCAGGATCGGGATGCGTGAGGAACCCGCGTGCGCGTCGATGTCGGCGACGTTCGCGGACTCGACGTGGGAGGGGTCCAGGATCAGCTCGCCGGGCTCGTCGCCGGGGCGGACGGTGACGCCGTGCAGCTGCAGCAGGCCCCGTACGACGCGTACGTCGCGGATGTCGGGCACATTGCGCAGTCTGCTCGGGCCGCTGCCGAGGAGGGCGGCGACCATCGCCTTCGGCACGAGGTTCTTCGCGCCGCGGACGCGGATCTCGCCCTCGAGCGGGGTTCCGCCGTGGACAAGCAGTACATCGTCTGTGCCGGTCATGAATCTCGCGTTCCGGAGTGGTCGGGCAAGGGGCAGGGATAAAGGGTAAGGGGCTTTCACCCCTGCCCCATAAGGCCGAGGAGGGTTCACGAAGGTAATGAATTCGCTACAGCACGCTCCGTGCGGAGCGCCCTGCACAGTGTCACGTGTCCGGGGCCGTTCCCGGGGGCGCACGGCGGACCGTGCCCTGATGCTGTCGTGCGCCCACCCGTCACCCGGCCGCCACCCCTCATTGACGCGCTTCGCGCGGCGCATTCCTTCCCGGTTCCCCCGAACATGCGGGATCATGTCCGCATGACCGAGGTGTCCTCGCTCACCGGGCGGCTGCTCGTCGCCACCCCCGCGCTCGCCGATCCGAACTTCGACCGTGCGGTGGTGCTGCTCCTCGACCACGACGACGAGGGCACGCTCGGCGTGGTCCTGAACCGCCCGACGCCGGTCGGGGTCGGCGACATCCTGGAGTCCTGGGCCGGCCTCGCGGGGGAGCCGGGGGTGGTCTTCCAGGGCGGTCCCGTCTCGCTCGACTCGGCGCTCGGCGTGGCCGTCATCCCCGGCGACGAGGGGCCGCTCGGGTGGCGCCGGGTGTACGGGGCGATCGGCCTGGTCGACCTGGAGGCGCCCCCGGAACTGCTCGCGGCGGCCCTCGGCTCGCTGCGGATCTTCGCCGGGTACGCCGGCTGGGGCCCGGGGCAGCTGGAGGACGAGCTCACCGACGGTGCCTGGTACGTGGTCGAGTCGGAGCCCGGTGACGTCTCGTCCCCGGAGCCGGGGAGCCTGTGGCGGGCGGTGCTGCGCCGCCAGCGCAGCGAGCTCGCGATGGTGGCCACGTATCCGGACGATCCCTCGCTCAACTGACGGCGCGGGGGACGAGGGGCGGGCGGCGGGACGAACGGGTGGTGACGCCCCTCCACTCAATCCGGTTGCCTTCAGTACCCTTGGTGGTTATGAGCACTCTTGAGCCCGAGCGCGGGGCAGGTACGGGGACCCTCGTAGAGCCGACACCCCAGGTGTCGAACGGCGACGGCGACCACGAGCGCTTCGCCCACTACGTCCAGAAGGACAAGATCATGGCGAGCGCGCTCGACGGCACCCCCGTCGTCGCGCTCTGCGGCAAGGTCTGGGTGCCGGGACGCGACCCGAAGAAGTACCCGGTCTGCCCGATGTGCAAGGAGATCTACGAGTCCATGGGCGCCGGTGGCGACAAGGACAAGGACAAGGGCGGCAAGGACAAGAAGTAGGCGGTAACCGGGCCCGGCGAACGGCCCGGACGGCGGCGGGTCCGCCTTCGTCCAACGGCCCCTGGGGTGTGCGTCACGCACACCCCAGGGGCCGTTTTGTGTGCCCCGGGCCGTCCCGATCGTGTGCCTCGGGTTGTCCAGACCTCTTGCCGGGGCCTTTGCCTCCGCCATAACCTCCTCCCTGTTCTGCAGTATGCGAAACGCTCGTTGCGTATGTTGCAACGGCCATGGGGAGGATCTCCGCAGTGAAGCTCTCTGCCCGAACCGCCTTGCCGCTGGCGGCACTTGCCCTCGCCGGCCTTTCCGCCTGTGCCCCACAGACCTCCGACAACAGCGCGAAGAGCGACGACAAGAGCGGCACCCTGAGGGTCTGGCTCTTCCAGGAGGTGAGCAACGGCCCCAAGCAACAGGTCGTCGACAAGGCCGTGGCCGCCTTCAAGCAGTCCCACAAGGGCGCCGACGTCCAGGTCGAGTACATCCCCGTCGAGACCCGCGCCCAGAAGATCAAAGCCGCCTTCAACGACCCCGGCTCCGCGCCCGACCTCATCGAGTACGGCAACACCGACACCGCTGGTTACGTGAAGGACGGCGGACTCGCCGATGTGAGCGCCGAGTTCGCCGCCTGGAACGAGGCGAAGGACACCGACCCGACGGCCAGGCAGTCCGTGACGGTGGGCGGAAAGGTGTACGGCGCCCCACTGTTCGTGGGCGTACGCGCGCTGTACTACCGCACCGACGTCCTCAAGGACCTCGGCGTCGCCGTGCCCAAGACCCAGGACGAGCTGATCGCGACCGCCAAGAAGATCCACCGGTCCAGGCCCGACCTGTACGGGCTCGCGGTGGGCGGCGCCTACACCTACGGGGCGCTGCCGTTCCTCTGGGCCAACGGTGGTGAACTGGCCACCGAGAACGGCGGAAAGTACACCTCGGCGCTCGACGGCGCGGCCGCGCGCAAGGGCATAACGGCCTACACCTCGCTCTTCGGCGACGACAACTGCCCGGCCGCCAAGTGCGCCCAGATGGGCGGCAACGCCACGGTCACCGCCTTCGCGAACGGCAAGGCGGCCATGGCGATCGGCGGCGACTTCAACTATGCGGCCGTCGATACCGGCACCGTCAAGGGCAAGTACGCCGTCGTGCCGCTGCCCGGCCTGGCACCAGGATCGGTCGCCCCGGCGTTCGCCGGCGGCAACAACGTCGGTGTCCTGAAGAGCAGTTCGCACCGCACGCTCGCCGTCGCCCTCATGGAACAGCTCGCCGGCAAGACCACCCAGCGCGAACTCTTCGACGCGATGGGCTTCCTGCCGACGTACACCGACGTGCGCGCCGAAGTCGCCAAGAAGCAGCCCTTCGTCGAACCGTTCGTTCGCACCCTCGCCGCCGGCGCCAAGTTCGTTCCCGCGTCGCCGGGTTGGGGGCAGATCGACTCCTCGCTCGTGCTGCCCACGATGTTCCAGGAGATCGTCAGCGGAAAGAAGGACGTCGCGAAGGCGTCGACGGACGCGGCCAAGAAGATGAACGACGTGTTCGGGGCGGCGGGTTGAGCCCCGTGACCGCCGAACCCGAGACGGCCCGGGCGCCCGTGGCGGCGCCGGCCCGGGGCCGCCGGCCGCGTCCCCACTCGCCCCGACGGGCCGGCTGGACACCGTGGCTCTATCTGGCCCCCGCGCTCGCCGTCCTCGGCGCGCTGCTCGTCTACCCGATCTACCAACTCGGCCTGATCTCCTTCCTGGAGTACACCCAGGCCCAGGTCAGCGGCGGCGAGCCCACCAGCTTCCAGGGGCTCGCGAACTACACCGCGCTGTTCTCGGACAGCCAGTTCTGGTCCGTGCTGTTCGCCACCGTCGTCTTCGCGGCGGCCTGTGTCGTGACCACCCTGGCCGTCGGCTGCGCACTCGCGGTGCTCCTGACGCGGGTGCGGGCGCTGCCTCGGCTCGCCCTCATGCTGGCCGCGCTCGGAGCGTGGGCGACGCCCGCGATCACCGGCTCCACCGTGTGGATGTTCCTCTTCGACCCCGACTTCGGCCCGGTCAACCGCGTGTTGGGCCTCGGCGACCACTCGTGGACGTACGGGCGCTACAGCGCGTTCCTGCTCGTCCTGCTCGAAGTGGTCTGGTGCTCCTTCCCGTTCGTAATGGTCACGGTGTACGCCGGAATCCGGGCGATCCCGGGCGAGGTCTTGGAGGCGGCCGCACTCGACGGGGCATCGCAGTGGCGGATCTGGCGGGCCGTCATGGTGCCGATGCTGCGCCCGATCCTCACGGTCGTCACCATCCAGTCGGTCATCTGGGACTTCAAGGTGTTCACGCAGATCTACGTCATGACGAACGGGGGCGGCATCGCGGGCCAGAACCTGGTCCTCAATGTGTACGCGTACCAGAAGGCGTTCGCCTCGTCGCAGTACAGCCTCGGCTCGGCGATCGGCGTGGTGATGCTGCTGATCCTGCTGGCCGCGACGCTGGTGTACCTGCGGCTGCTGCGGAGGCAGGGGGAGGAGCTGTGATGTCGGTGGTGTCGGGGAGGGCCGTCAAGTCCGCGATGGGGGTACGGCTGCGCGGGGTGCTCGGGGTGCGCCGGCCGGGGCGGCTGGTCGCCGAGGGGATCGCGCTGCTCGTGGCCGTCGTGGTGGCCTTCCCGCTGTACTGGATGGTGCTCTCGGCGTTCAAACCGGCGGGGGAGGTGCAGTCGAGCCACCCCCGGCCGTGGACGCTCTCCCCGTCCCTCGACTCCTTCCGCCGGGTCTTCACCCAGCAGGACTTCGGCCGGTACTTCCTCAACAGCCTGGTCGTGGCGGGCTCGGTGGTGCTGCTCTCGGCGCTGATCGCCTTCCTCGCGGCGACGGCGGTGACGCGGTTCCGGTTCAAGTTCCGCACCACGCTGCTGATCATGTTCCTGGTGGCGCAGATGGTGCCGGTCGAGGCGCTGACGATCCCGCTGTTCTTCCTGATGCGCGATCTGGGCCAGCTCAACACGCTGGGCTCGCTGATCCTGCCGCACCTCGCGTTCTCGCTGCCGTTCGCGATCTGGATGCTCCGGGGGTTCGTGCGGGGGGTGCCGGTCGCGCTGGAGGAGGCGGCGGCGCTCGACGGGGCGAGCCGCACGCGGTTCCTGTGGCAGATCCTGTTCCCGCTGGTGTTCCCGGGGCTGGTGGCGACGAGCGTCTTCTCCTTCATCTCCGCGTGGAACGACTTCCTGTTCGCGAAGTCGTTCATCATCAGCGACACGTCGCAGTCCACGTTGCCGATGGCGCTGCTCGTCTTCTTCAAGCCGGACGAGAACGACTGGGGCGGGATCATGGCGGCGTCGACGGTGATGACCGTGCCGGTCCTGGTGTTCTTCGTGCTGGTGCAGCGGAGGCTGGTCTCGGGGGTCGGAGGTGCGGTCAAGTGACCCGGCCCCGGTGGCTCCCGCCCCCGGGCCGCAGCCCCGGAACGAGCCGCCCACCCCATCCGCCCCCGGAGGGCTGCGGGAAGGGCCGGGGCGAGAAACGGCCAGAACCCAACACCACTCGTACGAACGGACCGAAAGGCACATCACCACTCCCATGGACATGGACAGCCACCTCATCCCGGCCCCCCGCACCGCCCACCAGGCCGACGCACCCAACCGCCTCACCCCCGCCACCACCCTCCACACCGCCCCCGGCACCGAACCCCTCGCCGCACTCCTGCGAGGCACGATCGGCGCCGCAACAGGGCTCGCCCTGCCCGACGGTGAGGGCGACGGCAACGCGGACCGCATCGTGCTGCGGCTCGACCCCGACCTGCCCGGCGGCCCGGAGGCGTACCGGCTCTCCACCGACCGCACCCTGCAGAACGTCGCCGCCCTCATCGAAGGAGCCACGCCCGCCGGTGTGTTCCGCGGGATGCAGACGTTCCGCCAGCTGCTGGGGCCGGAGGCATTCCGGCGGGCCCCGGTCGCCGCCGGGCGGGACTGGACGCTGCCCGGGGTCACCATCGAGGACAGCCCCCGCTTCGGCTGGCGCGGGCTCATGCTCGACGTGGCACGGCACTTCATGCCGAAGGACGGCGTGCTGCGCTACCTCGACCTCATCGCCGCCCACAAGCTCAACGTCTTCCACTTCCACCTCACCGACGACCAGGGCTGGCGCATCGAGATCAAGCGCTACCCCCGCCTCACCGAGGTCGGAGCGTGGCGCAGCCGGACCAAGTGGGGGCATCGGGCCTCGCCCCTGTGGGACGAGAAGCCGCACGGGGGTTACTACACCCAGGACGACATCCGCGAGATCGTCGCGTACGCGGCCGAGCGGCATATCCGCGTCGTCCCCGAGATCGACCTGCCGGGCCATTCGCAGGCCGCCATCGCCGCGTACCCCGAACTCGGCAACACCGACGTCATCGACACCGCCTCCCTCTCCGTCTGGGACACCTGGGGCGTCAATCCGAACGTACTCGCTCCCACTGACAACACCCTCCGCTTCTACGAAGGGGTGCTGGAGGAGGTGCTCGACCTCTTCCCCGAGGGCGTCTCGCCGTTCATCCACATCGGCGGCGACGAGTGCCCCAAGGAGCAGTGGCAGAAGTCGGACGTCGCCCAGGACCGCATCCGCGAACTCGGGCTCGGCGGTGAGAACGAGCTCCAGTCCTGGATCATCCGGCACTTCGACACCTGGCTGAGCGCCCGCGGGCGCCGCCTCATCGGCTGGGACGAGATCCTGGAGGGCGGCCTCGCACCCGGCGCCGCGGTTTCGTCCTGGCGCGGTTACGGCGCCGGCATCGCCGCGGCGGAAGCCGGGCACGACGTCGTGATGTGTCCGGAGCAGTACGTGTATCTCGATCACCGGCAGGCCGCCGGCGCGGACGAGCCCGTGCCCATCGGATTCGTCCGCACCCTGGAGGACGTCTACCGGTTCGAGCCCGTTCCGCCGCAGCTCGGCCCCGAGGCCGCCGCCCACGTCCTGGGCACCCAGGCCAACGCGTGGACCGAGGTGATGGAGAACCAGTCCCGCGTCGACTACCAGGTGTTCCCCCGGCTCGCCGCCTTCGCCGAGGTCGCCTGGAGCGCGCTGCCCGCCCCGGCCGAGCGTGACTTCGTCGATTTCGAGCGCCGAATGGCCTCCCACTACAAGCGCCTTGACGCGCTCGGCGTCGACTACCGGCCGCCCGCCGGGCCGTTGCCGTGGCAACAGCGTCCGGGAGTGGTCGGACGCCCGATCGAGGGGGCGCCCCCAAACAGGTGAGCCCGGCGCCAAGGGCGGTGCCCGGCGGCCGTGTGCCTGGGAGCGTGGGCCCGGGTCACGGCCGCCCGGCCGGGACCGGCTGCGAGGAAGACCGCTGTGACGAACACCCGGCGTGCGGAACCAGGCGTACCGCATAAGTCGTACAACGCCCGCGAAACCGGAACATTCCCCAGGTCGGGGACGGAAGCGCGCTTCGCGGACCCTGCCGTCGGCCGGTCCGGAAGATGTGCCAGAGTTGCCACGTCCGGGCTGTGAGCACGTACGGTACGGCCATCAGCAGGTGGCCACAGACGGCACAGTCGTACGGCCGGGACACCGGGAAGGGGCAGCTGGGTTGACCACGCACGCACCGCAGGCGGCGCAGTCCGTGACGCTGCCTGCCTCACTGGACGAGGCCGTGGCGGCGCTCGCGGCCATGCCTGCCGCCGTGCCCGTCGCGGGCGGCACCGATCTGATGGCGGCCGTCAACCGCGGTCTGCTGCGCCCGGCCGGTCTGGTCGGACTCGGCCGGATCAACGAGATCCGCGGCTGGCAGTACCAGGACGGCCACGCCCTGCTCGGCGCCGGTCTCACCCACGCCCGGATGGGGCGCCCGGACTTCGCGGCGCTCATTCCGGCGCTCGCCGCCGCCGCGCGCGCCGCCGGACCCCCGCAGATCCGCAACGCGGGCACGCTCGGCGGCAACATCGCCTCCGCGGCCCCGACCGGCGACGCGCTGCCCGTGCTCGCCGCGCTCGAAGCCAACCTCGTCATCGCGGGCCCGGGCGGCGCCCGACGTGAAATCCCCGTGTCGCATCTGCTGGCCGGGCGGGACATGCTCGCCCCGGCCGAGTTGATCGGTTATGTCCGGGTGCCGCTGCTGCACGCTCCCCAAGTTTTCCTCAAGGCCACCGGCCGCACCGGCCCCGGCCGGGCCACCGCCTCGGTCGCCGTCGTCCTCGACCCGGCCCGGCGCGGGGTGCGCTGCGCGGTCGGCGCCATCGCGCCGATGCCGCTGCGCCCCCTGGAGGCCGAGCGCTGGATCGCCTCGCTCATCGACTGGGACGGCGAGCGCGCGGCGCTCGCCCCCGAAGCGCTCGGCGCGTTCGGCGAATACGTGGCCGCCGCCTGCATCCCGGACCCGGAGCCACCCGCGGACGGTTCACCGCCCCCGCCCCTCTCGCCCGCCGTACTGCATCTTCGGCGTACCGTCGCCGCGTTGGCCCGCCGAGCACTGGGGAGGGCGCTGTCGTGACCAGCCAGAACAACGACCGGAACACCAGCCCGAACGACGACCGGAACGGCCAGTACGAGCCCGAGCGCGAGAACGAGCACGGCTACGGGCAGGTGCCCCGGCACGGCGGCTGGGAGCCGGTTCCGCACGGCGGCGAGTACGAGCCGGACGCCACGGCGTTCGTCCAGCTGCCCCCGGACATGGACCTGATGGGCGCCCCCCTCGCGGCGCCCGGCCACGGTTACGTACCGCCGATGATCGTGCCGCTCACCCCGGCCGCCGCGACGGACCCCGGGTCCACCGGCGTATGGCGCATCCCGACCGAGCCGACCGGCCAGGGCACGCCCGGCGCGTCCGACGGCGAGCCCGCGCCCGGCGCGCAGACCGTGGTGTGGCCGGAGCCTCCCGCGCCCACCCCGGTGCCCGCGACGCCGACGCACCCCGCCCACGACCCGTCCGCGACGGCCCAGTGGAACTTCGCGGACGAGCCCTCCCTCGCCGGGACCGGCCAGTGGACGATCCCGGTCGCCGAGGGTGAACTGCCGGAAGAATCCGGCGAGTTCACCACCTCGTCGTTGATCGAGCAGTGGGGGTCGACCCCGCCCGCGACCCTGCCGGGCGGCGCCCCCGCGCCCTGGGCGAACCAGCTCCCCGAGCCGCCCGCCCCGGAGCCGGTGGAAGCACCGGCGCCCGCCGCGCCGGAAGCGCCCGAAGCCCCGGCGGCGCCCGTAACGGCGTTCGCGCCGGAGCCGCCCCCGGAAGCACCGCTGACCGTCGAGCCCCTCGCCGAGGCGGTCCCGGAGGCGCAGGCATCCGCGCTGCCCGAGGCCGAGGCGGACGCGGTGTCCGACGAGCCGATCGAGCCGACCGGCTCCTCGACCGGGACCCCGGACGGACTCGAAGGGCACGAGGATCACACGGCCCATGCGGTCCACGGGGTCCATGACGTCCATGCGGTCCATGAGGCTCACGCGGTTCAAGAGGCCCCGGGGGCGCACGCGGCCGACGCGGTCTCCGAGCTGTCGGAGGCCCACGGGGCTCACAAGACCCCCGCTCCAGAGGTCTCCGAGGTCTCCGAAGCCCCAGAGGCACCGGAGGCCCCAGAGGTACCCGGGCTGCCCCACCCCGTCACCGCGGCCGGAATCGAGCCCGGGATCGAGCCCGGAGCCGAGCCCGAGTCCCGACCGGACGCCGCGCCGGAACCCGAAGCGGCGCCCCGCCCCGAGGCGGAAGACGCCGCACCCGCACCCGAGGGCGCCGCACCCGAACCCGCCTTCGTCGGCGCGCCGGACCTCGAACACCCCAGTGCCTCCTACGTGTTGCGCGTGAACGGCGCCGACCGGCCCGTCACCGAGGCGTGGGTCGGCGAGTCGCTGCTCTACGTGCTGCGCGAGCGGCTCGGGCTCGCCGGGGCCAAGGACGGCTGTTCACAGGGCGAGTGCGGCGCGTGCAACGTGCAGGTGGACGGGCGGCTCGTCGCCTCCTGCCTGGTGCCCGCGGCGACCACGGCCGGCAGTGAGGTCCGTACCGTCGAGGGGCTCGCCACCGACGGCGAACCCTCCGACGTGCAGCGGGCCCTGGCCGAGAGCGGAGCCGTGCAGTGCGGCTTCTGCATCCCCGGCATGGCCATGACGGTGCACGACCTGCTCGAAGGCAACCACGCTCCCACCGAGCTCGAAACGCGCCAGGCGCTCTGCGGCAACCTGTGCCGCTGCTCCGGCTACCGGGGCGTGCTCGACGCCGTGAAGGACGTGGTCGCGGGCCGCGAGGCGGCCGGCGCGGCCCTGGCCGACGAGGCCCGCATTCCGCACCAGGCACCCCCCGGGGCCGGCAGCGCCAAGCCCCCGCACACGCACGACGGAGGCATGGCGTGAGCAACGACGCAGCCACCGCGACGGCCGAAGGCGCCACCCCGGTGGCGGGGCCGGAGCAGCAGCCGCCCGCGCACGGCATCGGCGCGTCCCTCGCGCCGGGCGACGCACGGGCCAAGACCGAGGGGACGTTCCCCTACGCGGCCGACCTGTGGGCCGAGGGCCTGCTGTGGGCAGCAGTGCTGCGCGCCCCGCACGCGTCCGCGCGCATCGTCTCCATCGACACCGCGGCCGCCGTCGCCATGCCGGGCGTACGGGCCGTGGTGACCCACGCCGACGTGCCGGGCGACCCCGCGTTCGGCCGCCGGATCGCCGACCGCCCGGTCTTCGCGTCCGAGTACGTACGCCACCAGGGCGAGCCCATCGCCGCGGTGGCCGCCGACCACCCCGACACCGCGCGCCTCGCGGCCGCGGCGATCGCCGTCGAGTACGAGGTGCTCGAACCGGTCACCGACCCGGAGAAGGCGTTCGCGGCCGAACCGCTGCACCCCGACGGCAACTTGATCCGGCACATCCCGCTCCAGTACGGCGACCCCGAGGCGACCGGCGAGGTCGTGGTCGAGGGCCTGTACCGGATCGGCCGCCAGGACCCGGCCCCGATCGGCGCCGAGGCGGGCCTCGCGGTGCCCCGGCCCGACGGCGGCGTCGAGCTGTACACCGCCTCCACCGACCCGCACAGCGACCGCGATCTGGCCGCCGCCTGCTTCGGCCTGGAGCCGGACCGGGTCAAGGTCGTCGTCACCGGAGTGCCCGGCGCGACCGGCGACCGCGAGGACCTCGGCTTCCAACTCCCGCTGGGGCTACTGGCGTTGAGAACCGGCTGCCCGGTCAAGCTGACCGCCACCCGCGAGGAGTCCTTCCTCGGCCACGCCCACCGCCACCCCACCCTGCTGCGCTACCGCCACCACGCGGACGCGGAGGGGCGCCTGGTCAAGGTCGAGGCGCAGATCCTGCTCGACGCGGGCGCCTACGCCGAGGCGTCCTCCGAATCCCTCGCCGCGGCCGTCGCGTTCGCCTGCGGCCCGTACGTCGTGCCGCACGCCTTCGTGGAGGGCTGGGCGGTGCGCACCAACAACCCGCCCTCCGGACACGTCCGGGGCGAGGGCGCACTCCAGGTGTGCGCGGCCTACGAGGGCCAAATGGACAAGCTGGCCGGGAAGTTGGGCATCGATCCGGCCGAACTGCGCATGCGCAACGTGCTCGCGACGGGCGACCTGCTGCCCACCGGGCAGACGGTCACCTGCCCGGCGCCCGTGGCCGAACTCCTGCGCGCGGTACGCGACTTCCCCCTCCCCACCCTCCCCAAGGACGCTCCCGAGGACGACTGGCTGCTGCCGGGCGGCCCCGAGGGCGCGGGCGAACCGGACGCGGTGCGGCGCGGGGTCGGCTACGCGCTCGGCATGGTCCACATGCTCGGCGCCGAGGGCGCCGACGAGGTGTCCACCGCCACCGTGAAGGTCCAGGACGGTGTCGCCACCGTCATCTGCGCGGCCGTCGAGACCGGCCAGGGCTTCACCACGCTCGCCCGCCAGATCGTCCAGGAGACCCTGGGCATCGACGAGGTGCACGTCGCGCCCGTCGACACCGACCAGCCCCCGGCTGGCCCCGCCACCCACGGCCGCCACACCTGGGTGTCCGGTGGCGCGGTCGAGCGCGCGGCCAAGATGGTCCGCACCCAGCTGCTGCAACCCCTCGCCCACAAGTTCGGCATGTCGACGGAGCTGCTCCAGATCGCCGACGGCAAGATCACCTCGTACGACGGCGTCCTGTCGACCACGGTCAGCGAGGCCATGGACGGCAAGGAGCTCTGGGCCACCGCCCAGTGCCGCCCGCACCCCACCGAGCCGCTCGACGAGGCGGGCCAGGGCGACGCGTTCGTCGGCCTGGCGTTCTGCGCGATCCGCGCGGTCGTGGACGTCGACATCGAGCTCGGCTCGGTCCGCGTCGTCGAACTCGCCGTCGCCCAGGACGTCGGCCGCATCCTGAATCCCCGTCAGCTCGCGGCCCGGATCGAGGCCGGGGTCACCCAGGGCGTCGGTGCGGCGCTGACCGAGAACCTGCGGACGGTACGCGGCCAGATCCGCCACCCCGACCTCACGGGCTACGCCCTGCCGACGGCCCTCGACGCCCCCGACATCCGCATCGTGAAGCTGGTCGAGGAGCGGGACGTGGTCGCCCCCTTCGGTGCGAAGGCCGCGAGTGCCGTCCCGGTGGTGACGTCCCCGGCCGCGATCGCC
The DNA here is from genome assembly GCF_014650455.1 of Streptomyces xanthochromogenes. GTDB lineage: Bacteria > Actinomycetota > Actinomycetes > Streptomycetales > Streptomycetaceae > Streptomyces > Streptomyces xanthochromogenes. The sequence continues at coordinate 83,286 of NZ_BMUZ01000013.1, forward strand.
TCCGCGGTCCGCGCGGCGACCGGGCGCCCGGTCAACCGCCTCCCGATCCGGCCGCAGGCGGCCGTGGTTCAGCAGGGCTAGGCGCTGGTCGGCGCCGGCGAACATCCCGTACACGGCGCCGAGCAGGGCCACCTCGGACAGCCGGGCAGGCCTGATCGGTGCCGGCCCGCATCGAGGTCCCCCGGCCGGATGACCCCCGGCACACAGGTATGGCCGCCCGCTCACCCCTGAGCACCTCAGGAGCCCGGACCCGCAGGGTCTCCTTCCCTTATGCTGCTGGCAAAGAGACGGTAATGGCGTTACGGGGCAAGGGAGTTGGGGATGGCGTCAGGATCGGTCGGGGCCCAGGGGCGTGGCGGTTCGGACCTGGTCGCGCACGCCGACGACCTCGGAGTGGTCGGCGGGGACGCCCACAAGCTGTACGACGCCCTGCGGGTGGACGGCGACCATGCCCGGCAGTCCACCTTCGAGGCGGCGCGTGCGCTGAGCGCCGACAACTTCGGGAGCGGCGACGCCCTGATGCGCGTCCACGACCTGTGGCAGAGCCAGTTCTCCACGCTGAAGGACGCCTGCGCGCAGATCTCCAACCACCTCGATTACTCGGTCGCCCAGCACGCCAAGGACGACACCGCGGTCCTCGGCTCGCTGGCGCCCGTCTCCGTGATCAGCGGATACCTCAAGTAGGGGCGGGGGGACAGGGGTTCATGCTGACGTACACGGATGTCCTGAACGCTCCGGTGGACAAGCTGAAGACGGCGGCCGACGACTGGTCGGAGATGGCGACCCGCCTCGGAAAGCTGGCCCGGGAGGCTCACGACGGCATGCGCGCGCACGCCGACCGGGCCTCCTGGGCAGGGGTGAACGCGGTCGTCACCCGCGAGTTCATCACCCGTACGGCCAAGGAGTTCGACGACGCGGCCAAGGAGGCCGCGGGCGTCCACCAGGTGCTGCTCGACGGATACGGCGCGTTCAAGAAGGCCAGGGACGAACTTCGGGCGATCGCGGACGGAGCCGAGACGAACGGCATCGTGATCGACGCGTCCGGGACCGCCACCGCACGTCATCCGCTCCAGGACGACACCGCGGCCCGCCACGACCCCGAGTACCCGAAGGCGCTCCAGAAGCAGAACAGCGCCGTGGAGGCGTGGCAGCAGCGCGTCAGGGCCGCGGTCGAGACGTGCGACGAAGCGGACGAGGCGCTGCGCCTCGCGCTGGCCGGGAACGTCACCGACGCCCACGACTTCAGCGCGCCGAAGTTCGCCGGTCTCGCCGACGAGGAGGCCGCGCGCGCCGCCGACCTCGCGAAGAAGGTCACCGGCGACGGTGGGACCGCCCGCAACCCGGAGGCGCTCAAGCAGCTCCAGGAGCTGCTCGACGACCGTCGCGGGGACCCCGCGTTCTCCACCGCCTTCTACCGGCGCATGGGCCCCGACGGCGCGCTTGAGTTCTACGCCAGGCTGTCGCTCGACTCGACGGGTCTCGGTCCGGCCGGCGCGGACCGGGTCGCCTCCGTCCGCCACATCCAGGACGACCTGGGCCCGATGCTCGGCCTGGCCACCAACCCCCGCACCCCGGGCCACCTCGACCCGACCTGGACGCTCGCCCTGATGCGGGCCGGCCGCAAGCCGATCGACGTCGGCGGGTTCGCCGGTGTCACCACCCGGGTGTACGGCTACCAGGCGCTCGGCGCGCTGCTGCGGCACGGCACGTACGACAGGGAGTTCCTGCTGCCCGTCGCCCGCGACATGGTGGGCTTCGAGCACCAGCACCCGAAGGCCTTCCAGGAGGCCATGCCGTACAACGCCGCGATGGCCTTCAACCTCGACAAGGAGGGCGGCCGGGGTCTCGACCCGCTGACCGGGCTGATGACGGCCATGAGCAACAACCCGCGGGTGGCGTCCGAGTTCTTCAACGAGCCGGTGCGCGAGGACACCGACGGCAACGGCATCGTCACCACCGACGACCGGCCGGTGACGGTCAAGGACGACGAGGGCAGGCCTTCGGCCCTCGGCATGGTCGACTACCTGCTGGACAAGAGTCCGTCCGACGACTGGTACGACACGGTGGGGGGCGCCGGCGAGACCACCCCGTTCCAGTCGGCGATGGGCAACGCCCTGGAGGCGGCGGTCACCGGCCGCACCCCCGGCGACACCGACGCCCGGCCGGTCGAACACACGGCGGCCATGTCCCATGTGATGGAGCAGGTCGTCGAGAAGATCGGCTCGGACCCCGGCCTGATGAAGGACAGCGAAGACGGCACCCCCGGCAAACTGTCCGGTCTGGCGGGGCACTTCGGGAACATGGCGGCCGAGTACATGCCGGATTTGCAGGCCATCTCGGAAAACGGCGCACACCAGGCCAAGCCGTTCGGGGTGCTCGCGGAGTTCAACAGGGCTCAGGTGGGGCAGTTCCTCGGCGTTGTCGCGCAGGACCCCGGAGCGTACGGCGCGATCACCAACGCCCAGCAGGCCTATACGACGCTCCTGGTACGAGATGTCTTCGCCCACCCCGAGAACCACGGCCGCGACGTGGGCGAGGCGGTCCGCAACGCGGTGCATCCGGGTGGCCAGATCGCCGGGATGATGGCCGAGGCGCGGGTGGAAGCCGTCTATGAGAAGCAGGCCGCCGACGACGAGGAGTTCAACAAGGCCGTCGAGGACAAGTCCAAGTGGGTGAACAGGGTCATCGACTCGGTGGGCGGCAAGTACATCGAGTTGCTGCCTGTCGGAGGCGACGCAGTCGGCTGGCTCAAGGAGGACATCTCCGAACGCCTGGTGGATGAAGCCAAGCAGAACTCGTCGGACAAGGCCAGCCAGGAAGCCGGGGCCGCCTACACGACGGCTGAGACGAACGCCAAGCAGTCCGCCGCGAACGCGGTGCGCAGCGCGGGGCTCAGCGCGGGCCTGGAGGAGCGGGACGTCAAGGAATTCGAGGGGACCGCGTCCACCGGCATCGCCGACGCGTACGCCGCCGGGCGTAGTGCCACCAGGGCGCGAACGCCCCGGGGCGGTGGCGAATGATACGCACCGGTACCAGGCCGGTCGTCGCCGCTGCGGTCGGTCTGCTGTTGCTGTTGTGCGGCTGCTCGCAAGAGCCGTCCGTGCCGAGCATTCCCCAGAGTTTGTGCTGGGGTGCGTTCGTCGGCAGTTCCGTCGTGCCGCTCCTTCCGAATGGTGAGTCGGCCTATCAGCGGAACGAGCTCCCCTTCGACGTGTTCGAAAAGCAGAGCAACACGTACTGCTCGCTGTTCGTAGACGACCACGCTGCCCTGGTCGTCCAGGCCGAGCGGAGGAATAGCGGCAAGGGCACCGAATGGAACCGTTACGTGCAGAAGCATGGGACGCCGGTTCAGGCCGGTGACGAGGGGCACGTCTGGAGCGGGGGCGCCGGCACGGTCTTCCTGTGCGAGCGCCCGGACCTGCCGAGGGGGCCCGCGCTTCCGGCGTCGCAGAAGTACGTCGAGCTGGAGCTCACGACCGATCGGGCCCCGGACACGCCACGTACCAGGGAGGTCCTGACCGGACTGCTGCAGCAATATGCGCAGTTCGCCAAGCACAAGCTGAAGTGCAGTAATGCGTAGCGCTGTTCGAGGTCGGCGCGGATCGCCTGTGACCTGTGCTGGGGTGGTCGGCCTACTGCTCCTCATGCTGAGCGGTTGCTCCCATAAGCCGTCCGTGCCGAGCATTCCCAACAGCCTTTGCTGGGGGGGCGTTCACGGGGCCTTCTCTAGTGCCCTTGCTCCCGAACGGTGACTCGGCCTCCCAAAGGAATGACAGCCCCTTCGACGTATTCGAGAGACAGGGCAGCGCCTACTGCACGCTGTTCGTCGACGATCACGCTGCCTTCATAGCCTCTGTCGAGCGCAGGAACAGTGGCAAGGGCACCGAATGGAATGGCTATGCGCGCGTACACGGGACGCCGGTCCAGGCCGGTGACGAAGGGCTCGTCTGGGGCAGGGGCGCCGGCACGGTCTTCCTGTGCGAGCGCCCGGACCTGCCGAGGGGGCCCGCGCTTCCGGCGTCGCAGAAGTACGTCGAGCTGGAGCTCACGACCGATCGGGCCCCGGACACGCCACGTACCAGGGAGGTCCTGACCGGACTGCTGCAGCAATATGCGCAGTTCGCCAAGCAGAGGCTCAAGTGCGCAAACAGATAAGGCAATTGGAGGCCGTGGCGGGAATCGAACCCACGTAACTCGCTTTGCAGGCGAGCCCCTGAACCACTCGGGCACACGGCCGTGTGCTGGTGCGTTGGTACGAACGTAGGGGGCGGGCCGGGGGAGGGGAAGAGGGGCGGGCGGGCTGCAATGTGACTGCCATGTTGCGTTCACGGGGGGGCTTGGGACTACGACCATCGGCGTAGCCGGAGTCCGGTCCTTCGACAGGGGCCAGAGCGGGGTACGCCTCTTACTCTGGGCGGATGAGCGCCCTTGAACCGTCCGACATCCGCCTCGCCGACCTCCCCTCCGGAGGCGTCGCCGAAGGCGGGATTCTCGGGCGGGAGCATCGTGCGCTGAGCTTCGGGATCATCACCGTCGTGCTGCTCGTCGCGTTCGAGGCGACCGCCGTCGGGACCGCCATGCCCGTCGCGGCGCGCGAGCTCGACGGGGTCTCGCTGTACGCCTTCGCCTTCTCCGCGTACTTCACGACGAGCCTGTTCGGCATGGTCGTCGCGGGGCAGTGGGCCGACCGGCGCGGGCCGCTCGGGGCGCTGGCTGTCGGGATGTCGGGGTTCGCGGTGGGGCTGCTGCTGTCCGGGACCGCGCTGAACATGTGGACGTTCATCGCGGGCCGGGCCGTGCAGGGCCTCGGCGGCGGGCTCGTGATCGTCGCGCTGTACGTCGTCATGGGCCGGGCCTACCCCGCGCGCCTCCAGCCGACGATCATGGCGGCGTTCGCGGCGGGGTGGGTGGTGCCCTCGGTGGTCGGGCCGCTGGTGGCGGGGACGGTCACCGAACAGCTGGGCTGGCGTTGGGTGTTCATCGGAATCCCGGTGCTCGTGGTGTTCCCGCTGGCGCTCGCGCTGCCCGCGACGCGGCGGATGGCGGCGGGGCCCGCCGACCCGTCGGAGCCGCCCGCGCCGTTCGAGCGGCGCCGGATCAGGCTGGCCCTCGCGGTCTCGGTCGGCGCCGGGCTGCTGCAGTACGCGGGGCAGGAGCTGAGGTGGCTGTCGCTGCTGCCGTTCGTGGCGGGGGCGGCCCTGCTCGGACCGGCCGTCGTCGGGCGGCGGGCGCTGCTGCCGCACGGCACCTGGCGGGCGGCGCGCGGGCTGCCGGCCGTGGTGCTGCTGCGCGGGTTCGCGGCGGGGTCGTTCATCGCGGCCGAGTCGTTCGTGCCGTTGATGCTGGTCACCCAGCGGGGATTGACGCCCACGATGGCCGGGCTCTCGCTGGCCGTCGGCGGGGCCACCTGGGCGCTGGGCTCGTACGTCCAGGCCCGGCCCCGGATGGAGGCGTACCGGGAGCGGCTGATGGTGGTCGGGATGGTCCTCGTCGCCCTCGCGATCGTGGCCGCGCCGAGCGTGCTCGTCGAGGCGGTGCCGGTGTGGGTGGTCGGCGTGGCCTGGGGCGTGGGCTGCTTCGGCATGGGCATGGTGATCGCCTCGACGAGCGTGCTGCTCCTGAAGCTCTCGGCCCCGCACGAGGCGGGGGCCAACTCGGCCGCCCTCCAGATCTCGGACGGGCTGTCCAACGTGCTGCTGCTCGCGGCGGGCGGGGCGGGGTTCGCGGCGCTGGGCGGGGGCGCGGTGTCCGGTGCGGCGGCGTCGGCCTCGCATCCGGGGGCGTTCCTGGTGGTGTTCCTGCCGATGGGGGTGGTGGCGCTGGCCGGGGCGTTCGTCGCGGGGCGGGTCCGGGGGGTGTGAGCGGCGCTGGGTTCTGCCCCGGGCCCGGGGTGTGCCCCTCCCCGCCCCTTCCCGCAACCCTCCCGGGGCGGAATGGGGGAGGTGGAGTGGGGGTGAGATTCAAGGGGCTGCGCCCCGGGCCCCGCTTGTCCGGGTGCGGATCGTGCGTGGCTGGTCGCGCAGTTCCCCGCGCCCCTGTAGGTGACCCCGAAGGCCTCGGCGCCGGCCGGCAGAGGCATTCCCGGCCCGTCATTGGGGTTCCCTGGCCCTTGAGGCCTTGGGGGAGTTTGAGGACGAGCGCCCTTGAGGCGCGATCGGGGCCTGGGGTGGGGCCCCGGGGGGCTGGGCCCTTCAACCCCGGGCAAGGGGCGGGCGGGTGGGCAAACCCCCCGGGGTCCCGGGGCCAAGCCCCGGAAATTCCTGTGAGCCCGCTCTCACCCCCGCCCCGCCGGGAGGCGATCCGTCGGGTACCGGACCCCGCGCCGGTAAGGTGGCCCGGTTGTCGTACGTAAGCCCCGCCGGGCCCCCGGCCCGGATGCCCGAGAATCCCGTACACCGAGAGACCCGAACCGGAGACCGTGACTACTACCGCCTCCCACCACCTCTCACCCGCCTTCCCCGGCCGTGCCCCCTGGGGCACCGCCAACAAGCTGCGTGCCTGGCAGCAGGGTGCTCTGGAGAGGTACGTCCAGGAGCAGCCGCGCGACTTCCTCGCCGTCGCCACCCCCGGCGCAGGCAAGACGACCTTCGCGCTGACGCTCGCGTCGTGGCTGCTGCACCACCACGTCGTGCAGCAGATCACCGTCGTCGCGCCGACCGAGCACCTCAAGAAGCAGTGGTCGGACGCGGCCGCCCGGGTCGGCATCAAGCTCGACCCGGACTACAGCGCCGGGCCGCTGAGCAAGGAGTACCACGGGGTCGCCGTCACCTACGCCGGTGTCGGAGTGCGTCCGATGCTGCACCGCAACCGGTGCGAGCAGCGCAAGACCCTGGTGATCCTCGACGAGATCCACCACGCCGGTGACTCCAAGTCGTGGGGCGAGGCCTGCCTCGAAGCGTTCGACCCGGCCACCCGGCGGCTCGCGCTCACCGGCACCCCCTTCCGGTCCGATACCAACCCCATCCCCTTCGTCTCGTACGAGGAGGGCAACGACGGCATCCGGCGTTCCTCCGCCGACTACACGTACGGCTACGGCAACGCGCTCGCCGACGGTGTCGTGCGGCCGGTCATATTCATGAGCTACAGCGGCAACATGCGCTGGCGCACCAAGGCCGGGGACGAGATCGCCGCCCGGCTCGGCGAGCCCATGACCAAGGACGCCATCTCGCAGGCCTGGCGCACCGCGCTCGACCCGCGCGGCGACTGGATGCCCAACGTGCTGCGCGCCGCCGACCAGCGCCTGACCGAGGTCCGCAAGGCGATCCCGGACGCCGGCGCCCTCGTCATCGCCTCCGACCAGGACTCGGCCCGCGCCTACGCGAAGCTGATCCGCGAGATCACCGGTTCCAAGGCGACCGTCGTCCTGTCCGACGACACCGGCGCGTCGAAACGGATCGACGAGTTCGCCGAGGGCGACGACCGGTGGATGGTCGCCGTCCGCATGGTGTCGGAGGGCGTCGACGTCCCGCGCCTGGCCGTCGGCGTGTACGCGACCACCATTTCGACGCCCCTCTTCTTCGCCCAGGCCGTCGGCCGTTTCGTGCGGTCGAGGCGGCGCGGCGAGACCGCCTCCGTTTTCCTGCCCACCATTCCGATGCTCCTCGGCTTCGCGAACGAGATGGAAGTCGAGCGCGACCACGTGCTCGACAAGCCGAAGAAGGACGGCGAGGAAGAAGACCCGTACGCCGAGTCCGAACAGGAAATGGACGAGGCGAACAAGCAGGAGGACGAGGACACCGGGGACGACATGCTCCCCTTCGAGGCCCTCGAATCCGATGCCGTCTTCGACCGGGTCATGTACAACGGCGCCGAATTCGGCATGCAGGCTCATCCGGGAAGCGAGGAGGAGCAGGACTATCTCGGCATTCCGGGGCTGCTCGAACCCGACCAGGTGCAGATGCTGCTGCAGAAGCGCCAGGCCCGGCAGATCGCGCACAGCCGCCAGAAGCCGGCCGAGCAGGCGGACCTCCTGGAGATGCCCGCCGAGCGTCGCCCCGTCGTCTCGCACAAGGAACTGCTTGAGCTCCGCAAGTCGCTGAACACGATGGTCGGCGCGTACGTCCACCAGAGCGGCAAGCCGCACGGAGTGATCCACACCGAGCTGCGCCGGGTCTGCGGCGGCCCGCCGAGCGCGGAGGCCACGGCCGGGCAGCTCCGCGAGCGGATCAAGAAGGTCCAGGAGTGGGCCACCCGCATGAAGTAGCAGGATCGGTCCGAGGACGCCCCCGGCACGGCGAACGGGGCCCGGCGTGCGTTGCCGGGCCCCGTTCGGGATCTGATCCCAAGGGATCGTGATGTGTACGAGGACCGGCCCCCACGGACGCCCCTCGGACGTCTGCCACAGTAATGTCCCGGCAAATCCGTGTCGGTCGCCCAAGGTCCCCGTTAAGACGGACTTAGGTCCCGAAGGTGCGCGAACAGGGACCAAATTCGTCGGCCACGGGCCTTATTTGTCCATCTGCCGGGGTGGTTCCGTCCATTCCGCCGGTTCCGGAATTCCGGCGGCGCCCGGATTCTGGACGAGGTCTTCCGCTGAGCGGTGTCCGCTCGCTACTGTCCCCGCCATGCAAACGCCCCGTGGCAGCGTCGCCGCGGAGCGCAGCCGGTGCCTTGGGCTCGCCGGCGGGCTCTGCGCGCGATGCCGATGGGACCGGTGCCGCGAACCACGTGAGAGTGCCGCCGCGACTCACCACTAAAGGAGTGGGTGTCGTGACCGCGGAGACCTCCCAGACGCTCGACCGGGGACTACGTGTCCTCAAGCTGCTCGCCGACACCGACCACGGCCTGACGGTCACCGAGTTGTCCAACAAGCTCGGCGTCAACCGCACGGTCGTCTACCGCCTGCTCGCGACCCTGGAGCAGCACGCCCTCGTCCGCCGTGACCTGGGTGGCCGCGCCCGGGTCGGACTCGGGGTGCTGCGTCTGGGCCGCCAGGTGCACCCGCTGGTCCGCGAGGCCGCGCTGCCCGCGCTGCGCTCGCTCGCCGAGGACATAGGCGCGACCGCCCACCTGACCCTCGTCGACGGCTCGGACGCGCTCGCCGTGGCCGTGGTCGAGCCGACCTGGACGGACTACCACGTGGCCTACCGGGCCGGGTTCCGCCACCCCCTGGACAAGGGCGCGGCCGGCCGGGCGATCCTCGCCGCCCGCCAGGCCGGAGGCCTCGACGAGCCGGGCTTCACGCTCACCCACGGCGAGTTGGAGGCCGGGGCGAGCGGAGCGGCGGCGCCGCTGGTCGGGGTCACTGGGATAGAGGGCAGCGTGGGCGTGGTGATGCTCGCGGACGCCGTACCCGAACGGGTCGGCCCCCGGGTCGTCGACGCGGCGAAGGAAGTCGCCGACGCCCTGCGCTGAGCCCGGGCGTGTGCTGACGCGTGCGCCTGGGCCCGTACCGAGGCACGTGCCCAGGCATGGGCCGAGGCAGCACGTACCGAGGCACGTGCCCAGGCATGCGCCGACGCGCGAGCCGGTCCGCACCCCGGGCCCGGCCGCACCCGGCCCGGGCGGCCGGGCGGGTACGGATAGATTGGTGGCGTGCTCACTCGTCACTCCCGCCTCCGCAACCTCGCCATCGGCGCCGCACCGGTCGTCGCGCTGCTCGCCGTGGCCTGCTTCGCGCCGCTGCCGTTCGCGGTGGCGCAGCCGGGGCCGACCGCGAACGTGCTCGGGAACGACGAGGGCAAGCCGGTGATCACCATTTCGGGGGCGCCCACCCGCCCGACCACCGGGCAGCTGCGGATGACCACCATCGTGGCCACCGGGCCCAACCAGGACGTCGGCATCTCCGACGTCGTCGACGGCTGGTTCCGTACCGACCGGGCCGTGATGCCGCGCGACTCCGTCTACCCGGGCGGCGGCAGCGAGAAGGAGATCTCGGCGCACAACCAGGCCCAGATGAAGCAGTCGCAGGACGCCGCCTCCGTCGCGGCCCTCGGCTACCTCGGCCTGAGCCCCGACAAGGTCAAGGTCGAGCTGCACCTGGCCGACGTCGGCGGCCCGAGCGCCGGGCTGCTCTTCACCCTGGGGATCATCGACAAGCTGAACGGCAACGGCTCCGGCGAGGACCTCACCGGCGGCCGCACCATCGCCGGTACGGGGACGATCAGCGACAGCGGGGACGTCGGCGCGGTCGGCGGGGTCGCGCTCAAGACGCAGGCCGCGGCCCGGGACGGGGCGACCGTCTTCCTCGTGCCGAAGGCCGAGTGCTCGGACGCCGAGTCGGAGCTGCCCAAGGGGCTGCGCCTGGTCCCCGTGACCACCCTGAAGGGTGCGGTGTCCGCGCTCCGGGCGCTGCAGAAGGGCGACCCGGTCCCGTCCTGCTGACGGCGTCCGCGTCCGGGGCCCGCCGGTCCACGCCCGCCGCGTTCCCGGCTCACCCCTTCTTGATGAACCCTTCCCGGACCAGCCAGTCGAGCGCCACGTCGTGCGGGTCCTGGCCGCCGACGTCGACCCTGGCGTTCAGGTCCCGGGCCACCTGGGTGGTCAGCTTGGCGCTGAGCGGGTCCAACAGGCCTGCGATCGCGGGGTACTTGTCGTACGTCTTGCTGTGCAGCTCGGGCGCCGCGTTGTAGTTGGGGAAGAAGTGCTTGTCGTCCTCGACGGTCGCCAGGTTCATCGCCTTGATGCGGCCGTCGGTGGTGAACACCTCGCCGAGCAGGCAGGAGCTGGACTTGGACACCTGGGTGTAGATGATCCCGGCGTCCATCTTCTGGATGTTGGAGGCGGGGATCGACATCCCGTACGCCTTCTCCATGCCCGGCAGCCCGTCCTCGCGCGAGGCGAACTCGTTCTCCACGCAGATCGTCACCGCCGAAGGGTCCTTCTTCGCCAACGCGGCCACGTCCGAGAGCGTCCTGAGGTGGTACTTGGCGTTGTTGGCCTGGCTGATGCCCAGCGAATAGGTGTTGTTGAGCGTCGACTGGGGCAGCCAGGTCACGCCGTTCTTCCGGTCGGCGTCGCGCACCGCCCGCCACTGCGCCTGCGGGTCGACGATCGGCTTGCTGTTGCCCAGATAGGTGATCCAGGCCGTGCCGGTGTACTCGTACATCGCGTCCGCGTCGCCCTTCACGATCGCTTCGCGGGCGCTGATCGAGCCGGGCAGGTTGGTGCGGTCCAGGACCTCGGCGCCGGCCGCCTTGAAGACCAGGCCGACCATCTGGCCCAGGATGATGTTCTCGCTGAAGTTCTTCGACGTGACCGTGAGGGACGCCCCCTTGAGGGGCAGGCCCTTGCCGAGCGAGCCGGGCACCACGTCGTCCACCATCGGCGAGCCGGACTTGAGCCCGCAGCCGGCCAGGGTGGCGAGCAGCGCGAGCGAGCCTGCGGCGGCGGCCAGAGCCGTACGCGGGTGTCGGCGCCGGTGTCGACGCGGGTGCCGCATCACTCCACCTCCAGTCCGCGCGGGGTCAGCGCCAGTTCGGCCAGCGAGGCCAGCCAGTCCACGAGCAGGGCGAGCGCCACGGTCAGGATCGAGCCGAGCACCAGGACCGGCATGCGCTGGGTCTGGATGCCCGAGGTGATCAGGTCGCCGAGCCCGCCGCCGCCGCCGAAGGTGGCGAGCGTGGCGGTGCCGACGTTGAGGACGAGCGCGGTGCGCACTCCCGCGAGGATCAGCGGTACCGCGAGCGGCAGTTCGACCTTGCCCAGAGTGCCGGGCGCCGACATGCCGATGCCCCGGGCCGCCTCGACGAGCTGGGGGTCGATCGCCTTCAGACCGGCCACCGTGTTGGAGAGGACCGGAAGGACCGCGTAGATCACCATGCCGACGATCGCGGTGCCGGGGCCGATGCCGAGCCAGATCACCAGGAGGGCGAGGAGGCCGATGGCGGGAGTGGCCTGGCCGATGTTGGCGATCGCGGTGACCAGCGGGGCCGCCCGGCTCACCCCGCGCCGGGTGAGCGCGATGCCCAGCGGGATCGCGATGATCAGCACCCAGAACGTGGAGATCGCGGTCAGCTTCACGTGCTGCCACACCCGTAGCCGGACGTTCCCGTTGTCGATCGAGTTCCGCGCGATCGCGTCCAGATGGACGTTGGTGATCCAGAAGTAGGTGAGGACGAGGACCACCGCGACCACCGTCGGCAGGAGGACCAGCTTGCGCCAGGTGATCCGGCGGGCCGGTCTGCCGGGCGCCGGGCTCGCCGCTTCCTCGGGCTCGGCGAGCGGGTCGGACAGCTCGTCGCGGAAGGCGTGGCCCTTGACCTCGTGCTCGCCCGGCGGGCGTTCGGCGGGGGCGGGACTCCTGGGCGTCATGGCTTCTCCGCACCGCCCTCCAGCTCCTGTTCGGTCTGGTGGTGGCGGAGCTCGGCGAGGTCGTGCTGGTGCTCGATGGCGGCGAGCCGGTCGGCCTCCAGGAGTTCGTGCACGGAGTTCATCAGCGTCTCCATGTCGACGACGCCGATGTATTCACCGCGCCGCCCGGTCACCGCGACCCGGCCGCCGGAGTCGATGAGCACGGCCTCCAGGGCGTCGTGCAGCGTCGCGTCCCGCGTCACCGTGTCGTGCACCATCTGCCCGGCCCGCGCCAGCGAACCCTTGGCGCGCATCAGGTCACCGCGGCGCAGCCACTTGTAGGGGCGGTTCCTGCGGTCCAGCATGAGCAGTTCGTTGTGCGGGCCGCTGCGCAGCTTGTTGAAGATCGACTGGAGCGGGTCGTCGACGGTGACCGTGGGGAACTCGGCCATCTCCACGTCCCGTACGCGGGTGAGGTTGAGCCGCTTGAGGGCCGCGCCCGCACCCACGAACCCGGAGACGAAGTCGTCGGCCGGGTTGGTGAGGATGGCCTCCGGGGTGTCGAACTGGGCGATGTGCGAGCGTTCGCGCAGCACCGCGATCCGGTCGCCGAGCTTGATCGCCTCGTCGAAGTCATGGGTGACGAAGACGATCGTCTTGTGCAGCTCGTGCTGGAGCCGGATCAGTTCGTCCTGGAGGTGGTCCCGGGTGATCGGGTCGACCGCGCCGAACGGCTCGTCCATCAGGAGTACCGGAGGGTCGGCCGCCAACGCCCTTGCCACGCCCACCCGTTGCTGCTGTCCGCCGGAGAGCTGGCGCGGGTAGCGGCCGTGGAACTCGCGCGGGTCGAGCCCGACCAGGTCGAGCATCTCCTCGACGCGGTCCTTCACCTTCGACTTGGACCAGCCGACCATCTTCGGGACGAGCGCGATGTTCTCGGCGACCGTCATGTGCGGGAAGAGCCCGGAGGACTGGATCGCGTAGCCGACCTTGCGGCGCAGCTTCACCGGGTCGATGTCGGTGACGTCCTCGTCGTTGATGCGGATGCGGCCGGACGTCGGCTCGATCAGCCTGTTGATCATCTTGAGCGTGGTCGACTTCCCGCAGCCGGACGGGCCCACGAAGATGACGGTCTCGCCCGCCTTGATCTCCATGTTGACGTTGTCCACGGACGGGTCGGGGTTGCCCGCGTACCGCTTGGTGAGGTTCTCCAGTTGGATGGAGGCCCCGGAGGCCGAGGCGCCGCTCGGCGCGGGCGCGGCCTCGGCCCGCTCGTGCTCGGTCCGCTCCTCCGCGATCCGCTCGTGCTCGCCCCGGCCGTACCCGGACCGTTCGTACGCCGACCGCTCGTGCTCGGACCGTTCGTGCTCGGATCGCTCAGACACGGATCCCCCTCGGGATGGTGAGACGGCCGATCAGGACGTACGCCGCGTCGAAGAGCAGGGCGAGCACCACGATGCCGAGGGTGCCGGCGAGCACCTCGTTGAGGGCATTGGCGCTGCCGAGCGAGGCGATGCCGCGGAAGATCTCGTTGCCGAGCCCGGGGCCCGAGGCGTACGCGGCGATGGCCGCGATGCCCATCAGCATCTGCGTGGACACCCGGATGCCGGTCAGGATCGGCGGCCAGGCCAGCGGGAGTTCGACCCGCAGCATGCGGGCCGCCCGCGACATCCCGATGCCCTTGGCCGCGTCCACCAGGGCGGGGTCCACGCCGCGCAGGCCCACGATCGAGTTGCGCACGATCGGCAGCAGCCCGTACAGCGTCAGGGTCACCACGGTGGGGGCCACGCCCAGGCCGACCAGCGGGATCAGCAGGCCGATCATGGCGAGCGAGGGGATCGTGAGGATCGTCGACGTGGTGGTGATGGCCAGGCCCGACCCCCAGCCGCTGCGGTAGGACACCACCCCGATGAGGATGCCGAGCACCGTCGCGATCACCATGCACTGGAACACCGCGCTCGCGTGCTGAAAGGCATCGGTGAGCAGTTGTTGGTGCCTGCTGGACAGATAGTCCCAGAAGCCCATCCGCGCTCACCCCTGTCGGTCGCCGCTCAGCCGCCGCCGGGGACGGAGTCCTGTGCCGCCTGCTCCACCAGCGGGATGATCCGCAGCGGGACCGGGTTCTCCATGACGATCGCCGTGGCGGCCCGGACGATGCCATCAAAACCGACAACCCGGTCGATCACACGTTGGAGATCGGCGTTGGAGCGGGCCACCAGGCGGCACAGCATGTCGCCCTGGCCGGTGGTGGTGTGCAGTTCGAGGACCTCGGGCACGGACGCCAAGTGGGCCCGTACGTCCGCCCCCTGGCCCTGTTTGATCTCCAGCGTCGCGAAGGCGGTGACCGGGTAGCCGAGCGCCGCCGGGTCGACATCGGGACCGAGGCCCCGGATGACTCCATTCGACTGAAGCCGGTCGAGCCTCGCCTGGACCGTGCCGCGCGCGACCCCGAGCCGGCGCGAGGCCTCCAGAACCCCGATGCGGGGCTCCCGGGCGAGCAGCACGATCAGACGCCCGTCCAAATGATCGATCGACATGGCCGCCTCCGGATGGTCATCGTGTACAGAACGCCCCTTCATACTGGCCATTCACTGCGCAGATTGACCAGTGAAAACGCGAACTATTGCGCAGCTTGCCGGACAGCGAGACTCTGCGGCCATGGCAGACAACTCGATGATCATCGATCCCACCCCCGAAACCGCGCGGCAGGCCGACCCCTTCCCGGTGAAGGGCATGGACGCGGTCGTCTTCGCCGTCGGCAACGCCAAGCAGGCCGCGCACTACTACTCGACGGCCTTCGGCATGAAGCTGGTCGCCTACTCCGGACCGGAGAACGGCAGCCGCGAGACCGCCAGCTACGTGCTGACCAGCGGCGCCGCCCGCTTCGTGTTCACCTCCGTCATCAAGCCCACGTCCGACCGGGGCCGCTTCCTGGCCGAGCACGTCGCCGAGCACGGCGACGGCGTGGTGGACCTCGCCATCGAGGTGCCGGACGCGCGCGCCGCGTACAAGTACGCGACCGAGCACGGCGCCACCGGCATCGAGGAGCCGCACGAGGTCGGCGACGAGCACGGCACCGTCGTCCTGGCCGCGATCGCCACGTACGGCAAGACCCGGCACACCCTGGTCGAGCGCACCGGCTACACCGGCCCCTACCTGCCCGGCTTCGTCGAGGCCGCGCCGATGGTCGAGACCCCCAAGCGCTTCTTCCAGGCGATCGACCACTGCGTCGGCAACGTCGAGCTCGGCAAGATGAACGAGTGGGTGGCGTTCTACAACAACGTCATGGGCTTCACCAACATGAAGGAGTTCGTGGGCGACGACATCGCCACCGAGTACTCCGCGCTCATGTCGAAGGTCGTCGCCGACGGCACCCTCAAGGTGAAGTTCCCGCTCAACGAGCCGGCCATCGCCAAGAAGAAGTCGCAGATCGACGAGTACCTGGAGTTCTACGGCGGCCCCGGCGTCCAGCACATCGCGCTGGCCACGAACGACATCGTCGCCTCGGTGCGGGCCATGCGCGCGGCAGGCGTCCAGTTCCTCGACACCCCGGACTCGTACTACGACACCCTCGGCGAGTGGGCCGGCGAGACCCGGGTGCCGGTCGAGACGCTGCGCGAGCTGAAGATCCTGGTCGACCGCGACGAGGACGGCTACCTCCTGCAGATCTTCACCAAGCCGGTCCAGGACCGCCCCACCGTCTTCTTCGAGATGATCGAGCGGCACGGTTCGATGGGCTTCGGCAAGGGCAACTTCAAGGCCCTGTTCGAGGCGATCGAGCGCGAGCAGGAGCGCCGGGGCAACCTCTGACCTGCAACGCCTCACGCGCGTACGGTAATTGAGTTACCGTCACCAGTCTGCGGCCCCACGGACCTGACCCGTGGGGCCGCGGCCTTTTCGGCTCCGCCCTCGGCCTTGCCGGCCCCGCCCCCGCCCCACCCCTCTCCTGCGCCGCGCTCTGCCGCGCCGCGCTCTGCCGCGCCGCGCTCTGCCGCGCCGGGCTCAGCCGCGCCGCGAGGGCTTCGCGGGACGGGGCTTCGCCGGGCGCTTGGAGCCCTGGCTGGACGACTGGCCCGACGACGAACCCGACGACGCGGAACTGCCGCCACCGTCACCGCCGCCCCCGGAGCCCGACGGCGCGGCCGCCACATGGCCGTACATGTCCCTGGGGCCACCGTCCGCCGGCTCGCCGAGCGCGGCGAGCGCCTCGGTCGCCTTCGGCGCGAGCACCGGCGAGAAGTGCGGATTGGTGCGCAGCGCGTCCTGGAGATGGCGCCGGGCCGCGCCCGACTGGCCCAAGTCCCGCTCGATGGTGGCCTGGTGATAGGAGAACAGGGCGCTGCGCACGCCCGAGTCGGTGGCCTTGCGCACATGGGCGAGACCCTCCTCCGGCTCGCCCGCCCGGTACATCGCCCAGCCGAGCGCGTCCTCGCTCGCCGCGCTGGGATGGGCCTTCCATTCGGCTTCGAGACGGTCCACCGCCGCGTGCGCGGCCCCGTGGTCGGCCTCGAACCGGCCGAGCACCAGGGCGTCGTCCACGCCGTTGGACCCGTCCCGCGCGGCCAGCTCGCGCAGCTTGTCGAACCAGGTGCGCGCATCGCCGTCCAGGCCCTGCGACTCGTACAACTCGCCCAGTTCCAGCAGGTATTCGGGCCGTGGGAGCACCGCGACCGCCGCCAGGTAGTCCCGCTGGGCGTCCGCCTTGCGGCCGAGCGCCACCTTGGCCCTGGCCCGGCCCGCGAGCGCGGTGTGGGCGCCCGGGTCGGCGTGCAGCGCGGCCTCGTAGTGCGCGAGGGCCACGTCCGGCTCCCCCCGCTCCCACGCCAGGTCGCCCGCCGAGACCAGGGCGGCCGCCTTCTGCACGGGCGAGGTGGCGTGCGCGACCGCCTCGTCCAGGGCCACCAGGGCGTCCTCGCGCCAGCCGTGCTGGCGGTAGACCTCCGCGGCCTGGGTCAACGCCGGTGTGCCGGAACGCAGTTCGAGCATCTGCTCCACCGCCTTCGCCGCCGCCTTGGGGTCGCCGAGCCCGTTGTACGCCTCGATCAGCGGCGGGTAGAGCGTCCAGCGGTCCGCCTTGCGGGCGCGTACGGATTCGGCCAGGGTGCGCGCCGCCGCGTAGTCGTGCCGGGCGTTGGCGAGGGCCGCGAGCCCGGTCTCCGCGTCCAGGTTGTCCTTCGGGCGCACCTGGAGCGAGCGCTTCAGCGCCCACTCGGCGCGCGGGTAGTACGAGGAGTCGGCGCCCCGCACGCCCCGCTCCAGGTAGGCGGAGCCGAGCACCGTCCACGATGCCTCGTCATTCGGGTGGGTGCGCACCCAGGCGGCGCGGTCCGTGATCAGGGCCGTCACATCGGCCACCGAGGCGGGGGCGCCGCCGGTCACCGCCGTCAGGGCCCGGGCCGCCGGTCCCGGGGCGGGCGGCGGGGCCTTCGGGCCCCGGCCGTCCGGCATGATCAGCAGTACGCCCCCGACCAGCACGCCCGCCGCGAGGGCCACCAGGACGGCCCGCTTCAGGGCCCGGCGCGGCCCGGACCGCGGCGAGGTCCGCTGGGCCGCGGCCGCGGTCGACTGCCACGCCGCCCGCCGGGCCGCGTCCGCATCGTGTTCGGTCTTCGCGATCTCCATGGCGCTCACTGTGCGTCAATACGAAGACCACACCGGCCCCGCCCGACCGGCCGGGGAAAGGGTTCACACCGATGGCCCCGGGTGCCAGGCTGAAGACATGGACGATCTTCTCGAACGGCTGCGCGAGCACCTCCCGGCGGACGCCGTCATCAGCGACCCCGACATCACCGCCTCCTACGCCCACGACATGGCGAGCTTCTGCGCGGCGGGCAGTCCGGCCGTGGTGGTGCTGCCCCGCACCGTCGAGGAGGTGCAGCACGTGATGCGCACGGCGACCGCGCTGCGGGTGCCCGTCGTGCCGCAGGGCGCGCGCACCGGCCTGTCCGGCGCCGCCAACGCCAGCGACGGCTGCATCGTGCTGTCCCTGGTCAAGATGGACCGCATCCTGGAGATCAACCCGGTCGACCGGGTCGCGGTCGTGGAGCCCGGCGTCGTCAACGCCGTGCTGTCCCGCGCCGTCCACGAACACGGGCTCTACTACCCGCCGGACCCGTCCAGTTGGGAGATGTGCACCATCGGCGGGAACATCGGCACCGCCTCGGGCGGCCTGTGCTGCGTGAAGTACGGGGTGACCGCCGAGTACGTCCTCGGCCTGGAGGTCGTGCTCGCGGACGGCCGGCTGATGAGCACCGGCCGGCGCACCGCGAAGGGCGTCGCCGGATACGACCTGACCCGGCTCTTCGTGGGTTCCGAGGGCAGCCTCGGCATCGTTGTCAAAGCGGTGCTCGCGCTGCGGCCTTCGCCGCCGCCCCAGCTCGCGCTCGCCGCCGAGTTCGGCTCCGCCGCGGCCGCCTGCGACGCGGTCGTGCGGATCATGGAGCGCGGGCACGCCCCCTCACTGCTCGAACTCATGGACCGCACCACCATCCAGGCGGTCAACCGCATGGCGAACATGGGCCTGCCCGACACCACCGAGGCGCTCCTGCTCGCCGCCTTCGACAGCCCCGACCCGGCCGCCGACCTCGCCGCCGTCGGCGCGCTGTGCACCGCCGCGGGCGCCACCCAGGTCGTCCCGGCCGAGGACGTTGCCGAATCCGAACTCCTGCTCCAGGCAAGGAGGTTGTCGCTCACAGCGCTGGAGACGATCAAATCGGCCACGATGATCGACGACGTGTGCGTGCCGCGCTCGAAGCTCGCCGCGATGCTCGAAGGAACATCGGCGATCGCCGCCAAGTACGAGCTGACCATCGGCGTCTGCGCCCACGCGGGCGACGGCAACACCCACCCCGTGGTCTGTTTCGACGCGGCCGACGAGGACGAGTCGCGGCGCGCCCGTGAGTCCTTCGACGAGATCATGGCGCTCGGTCTGGAGCTGGGCGGCACCATCACCGGCGAACACGGCGTAGGCGTCCTGAAGAAGGAGTGGCTGGCCCGCGAGCTGGGACCGGTGGGCATCGAGATGCAGCGCGCCGTCAAGCACGCCTTCGACCCGCTGGGTCTGCTGAACCCGGGCAAGCTCTTCTGAGCCCGCCCCCGCACGCCCCGCCCCCGCACGCCCCGCCCCTTCACGCCCCGCCCCCTCACGCCCCGCCCCCTCACGCCCCCTCCTCCGGCCGGGACTCGTCGGAGGGCCAGGGGTCGCGCAGCCACAGCTCGTCGGCCGCGCCGCCCGTGGTCGGCGCGAGCAGCTCGGCCAGGCCGTCGTCCAGGCCGAGCTGCTCGCTCTCGGAGCCGGGCGGCACCGCCCGCAGCGTCCGCTCCAGCCACGCCGACACCTGGGCGGCGGGCGCTTCGAGCAGCGCGTCGCCGTCCGGCGAGCTGAGCGCCATCAGGACCACACTGCGGCCCTCCACCTTCGTCGGCCAGATCCGCACGTCCCCGTGGCCGCACGGCCGGAACACCCCCTCGACGAGCAGCTCGCGCGCGAAGGTCCAGTTCACCGGCGACTCGGAGCCGATGTGGAAGGTGATGTGCACGGCGTAGGGGTCGTCGGTGCGGTAGGCGAGCCGGGCCGGGACGGGGATGCTGCGCTCGGGCGACAGCACCAGCTTGAGCTCCAGTTCGCGTTCCACGACGGTGTGCATGGGGTCCCTCTTCTCTTCCCTGTACGCCCGGGTCCGGGGCGCGTACGTCTGCGTGCTGCGGTACGGGCCCCGGTGCGGGGCCGTACAGGGTGAGAGCGCGTTCCCCCGCGGTCATTACGCGACTTCGGGAAGTTTTTCTCAGCGGGTTCGCCCAGGCCGACCGGAACCGGCCCCAAGCCGACCGGAACCGGCCCGCCCACCCGTCCTACGGAGGCCCCGAGCCGTTCAGCCAGCTCGCCCCGTACACCGCGGAACCCACCGCGAGCACGGCCACCACGGCGGCCGCCCGTGCGCGCTGCACCCGCGACAGGGCGAGAGCCAGCGGAAGCAGCAGCGGGAACGCGGGGAGCAGCAGCCGGGGCTTGGAGCCGAAGTAGCCCGACGAGCACAGCGCGAGAGCCATGACGATGCCGGTGTAGACGAGCAGCGGCAGCGGCTGGCGCCCGCGCACACAGGCCCCGTACGCCCCGAGGGCGAGCACGGTGCCGGCGATCAGGGCGATCCCGGCGAGCACGACGGGCCAGCCCCCCAGGTGGTCCAGGACGAACTCCCCGTACGCCAGGCCCCCGTCGAAGCCGTTGCCCCACTCGCCCTGCACGTCGAGATAGGCGAACGGACCGCCCCGCCGCACCCCGACCCACAGGACGTACCCGGCCGCGCCGAGCGGGGCGAGCACCATCCCGGTCAGCATCCGCGCGTCCGGGCGCCGGGTGCGCCGCGCCTCCACGACGGCCCCGGCCCACAGCGCGGCCGCGACCGCGAGCCCCACCGGTCGCGTGAGCCCCGCGAGCGAGGCGAGCAGCCCCGCCGCCACCCAGCGCCGCCGCAGCACCGCGTACAGCGCCCAGACGGCGAGCGCGGCGAAGAGGGCCTCGCTGTACGCCATGGACTGGACGATCCCGACGGGCATCGCCGCCCACAGCGCCACCAGGAGCAGCCCCGCCCGGTGTCCGTACAGGTGATGGCCCATCAGATACATGCCCCAGGCGGCGAGCAGTCCCGCGAGCCCGCTGATGAGCAGCCCCGCGTCGCCGAGCCCGAGCGGGCTCACCGTGGTGACGGCCCGCTCCAGCCAGGGCAGCAGCGGGAAGAAGGCCATGTCGGACAGGACCCGGCCGTCGGGCGCGGTCAGCGTGAAGTCGTAGCCCGACTCGGCGACCCGCACGTACCAGATCGAGTCCCAGCGGGCCGAGAGCAGGTCGTGGGCATCGGAGCCGGCCAGGCGCGACCACAGGGCGAGGACGAGCAGGCCCAGCGTGCGGATCGCCGCGAAGACCGCGACGGCCGACCAGGCCCGTCGCGGCGCGGACGCCACCGACCGGGAGCCGGTCGCCGGATCGTCGTGACCGGTTCGGCCAGGCCCCACGCGCATTCCCCACTCACTTTCCAGACCGGCCGGGCACGTTCCTGACCGGCCGGGCCGGGTGCACCAGTTCGATCGGCAACGACTGTACGCACTGGTGGGACCCCGCCGCGCGGCCCGGCCCCGGGGTGCGCCGCGGGGCGCGGAGTCGCCCGTACGCGGTCTTACTCCCCGGCTTCCTGCTACCGGCCGCGCGTTCTTCGTTACTGTCCTCCTGGGACAAGCGGAAGCGCGCGGTCGGTGCCCGGTCCGGCCGGGCCGCCGCGGCGGAGATCAAGTGTGCTGGATCGGAACGGAGTTGGGGACATGGCGACGGTTCCTCCTGACAGCGGCGGGAGCGTAGCCCGGGAAGGGTATTACCCGGACCCCTCCATTCCCGGATATGTCCGGTACTGGAACGGGGTCTCCTGGGTGCCCGGCACGAGCCGGCCGGCCCCCGCCGCGGGCGAGGCGCCGCCCACCCCGCCGCCGGGCGCGGCTCCCGCCCCGGCCCCCTCGCTCGCCGCCGCCCCGCCGGTCCAGGCCGCCCCCGCCGAGGAGACGGGACCCGTCTTCCTGGACGAGCCCGAGGCCTCGGCCGCGCCCGCGCAGGGGCAGGGCGTCCGCCCCGAGCCGGCCTGGCACGCGGACGCCGCCCACCAGTCGGGCTTCGGCGGCGACCAGGACCGCCGGGTCTCCTGGGGCAGGCCGGTCGATCCGCGCGGGCTGCCCGAGTCGGCCGACCCGCGGCTGCCCGACCCCCGTCGCGCGGAACCCGCGCAGCTCCCGCACTCCGCACCGCCGGCGGCGTCCGCGCGGCCCGCAACCTCGGTGCCGCACCAGAACCAGCAGCAGTCCGGACGTCTGGCGGGGGCGATGCCGCCCGCCGTCGAGCCACCCCCCGCCCGGGCCCAACTGCCGTTCTCCGGTGACTCGTTGGGGGTGGCGCCGACCGGCCGCGCGGACGGCGCGTACTCGGCTCCCGTACAGCCGCACCCGCAGCCCGTGCAGCCGAACCCCGTGCAGCCGAACCCGGTGCAGCCGCAGCCCTCGCAGCACCAGTCCGCGCAGCCGGGGCCCGTGCAGCACCAGTCCGCGCAGCCGCACTCCGCCGTGCCCGGGTCGCCGATGACCGCGGGGCCCGGGGGAGGGGCCGCGTCCTGGGCCCAGCAGGTGCACCAACTCGCCCAGCCCGACCCGCAGCCGCAGCCGCAGCCGCAGGAACCGGTCGTGCCGTGGAAGCCCCCGGTGGCCGACCCGTTCCTCGCGGCCGCCCAGGCGCAGGCCTCGGCGAGGCCCGCCGGGCTCGGCAGGCGCCTGATCGCGCGACTCGTGGACACCGTGCTGCTGGGTGCCCTGGTCGGGGGCCTCGCGGTACCGCTCCTGACCAAGGTGGGCGACCACATCCAGGAGAAGATCGACGCGGCGAAGCTGTCGGGGCGGACGGTGACCGTCTACCTCCTCGACGGCACGACCGCGGGTTTCCTCGGCATCGTGCTCGGCGCCTTCCTCGTCCTCGGCCTGCTGTACGAGGCGCTGCCCACCGCCAAGTGGGGCCGTACGCTCGGCAAGCGCCTGTGCGGGGTGCAGGTGCGCGGCATCGAGTCGTACGAGCCGCCCACCTTCGGCCAGGCGGCGCGGCGCTGGCTGGTCTACGGGGTGCTCGGTCTGCTGGCGGTCGGCGTGGTCAACGTGGTGTGGTGCGTCTTCGACCGGCCGTGGCGCCAGTGCTGGCACGACAAGGCGGCCCACACCTTCGTCGCGCAGGGCTGAGTCCCGGGCCGGTCCGCAGGGCGCAGGCCCGGGGCGTCCCCCGAACGGCGTCCCTCCGGTCGCGGGCCCAACGCGCGCGCGTTGCACTACCGGCATGAGCACCGATCAGCCGCCGCCCGGTCAGCCGCCCGAGGACGACCCGTTCCTCAAGAAGCCGTCAGAGCCTCCGGGGAGCGGTTCCCCCTACGGGGGCGCGCAGCCGCCCCCGGGGCCACCGCCCGGTGACTCGCCCTACGGCTCTGAGCCACCGCCCGGCGGCCCCTACGGCGCTCCGCCGCCCCCTGCCGGAGGCGGCGGAGGTCCGTACGGCGGACCGCCTCCCCCCGGTGGCGGCTCGCCGTACGGCAGCGCGCCGCCACCGCCCTCCGACCCCTACGGGGGCGGCTACGGCGGTGTCGACCCGCTGGCCGGGATGCCTCCGCTCGCCGACTACGGCAAGCGGTTCCTGGCCCGCTTCATCGACTTCCTGATCATCGCGATCCCGCTCGGTCTGATCGAGTGGGCGACCAGCAACCGGGTCGTCATCTCCACCACGGACAACGGCGACTCCGGCACCGAGGTGATCAGCAAGGCGTACTCCGGCACCGGACTGCTCTGGCTCCTGATCACCCTCGTCGTCTACATCGGCTACGACACCCTGATGGTGTCCAAGTCCGGTCAGACGCTGGGCAAGAAGTGGCTGGGGCTGCGGGTCGCGATGCTCAACGACGGCAGTGTGCCCACCACCAACGCGGCGCTCGCCCGGGCCGCCGTCCTGTGGGCCCCGTTCGTACTGTGCTGCTACTGCCTCTGGGACATCGTCCTGGCCATCACGATCGTGGCGGACAAGCCCTACCGGCAGGGCTGGCACGACAAGGCCGGCAAGACGGTGGTGGTGGTCTCAACCCCGCAGTGAGTGCTCGCGCGTGACCGCCCGCCGCTCGCGGGGGGCGGGAACCCGCACGGCGGAGGTCCCGTCGACGGCCGCACGGTTCTCCGGTGTCGCACCAGCGACCGGGACCGTGCGGCCGTCGGCGTCGGTGCCGGCTTCGGCGCGCGCCCGGCGGGTCAGCGGCATGGGGACCGTCACGGCGACGAGCAGGCCGAGCAGGAGCGCGGCCAGGACGATGACCGCGACTCCGACGCCGGACTCGGTGCGGGAGAGCAGCAGCATGGCGACGGTCGAGAAGACGACGGTGGCCGAACCGTAGGAGAGCTGTGCGGCAGTGGGACGCGGCATGGCGTTATCCGTCCTGAAGGTTCGGATAGGGGGTGAGCCTCTCGACCGTTCTCAACCGGCGGGCCTGGCCACCGGATCGCACTGCCAAGCGACTCTACGACGGTCCATGCCCGAGCGGAACTGTTGGTAAGCGTGACCTAACCCACGGTGCCGGTGCACGGGGGGCGCACGGAGTCATTCCGCGAAGCGGCCCGGTCCGCATGTCGAGACGTGCGCACCTGTTGTCCCGGTCTGTTACCACGTCTGTCGCGTTCGGATAGCGGAACTGGCCTTCTGCATAATGTACTTGGCACGAACAAGTCAAGATCTGTCTTTTCTTTGGTAACTCCGGTCCAATGTCGTCACTTGAGACGCGTGTCGAGCACCGGAGCCAACCCCTCACCCCCCGGTTCCTGCCGGCCGCGGGGGAGGAAATCGTCAAGTGACCAGCAGCAGGAGGGCGGCCAGAGCCGCCGCCGTGTTCGTGGCTCTCGCCACGGCCGGCGCCACGGGCTCGGTGTACGCCACCGCCCAAGCGGATTCGAAGGCTCCGGCGGCGGTGCAACGCCAGGACCCGTCCACGGCCAACGGCCAGGAGCACAACCTCAAGGGCCCGTTCACCGACCAGCAGGCCCAGCAGCGCCAGGCCGCGCTCGAAGGCGTGCTGTCCGGCAAGAAGCAGGTCGAGAAGCGCGGCGGCTCCGACGTCGTCAAGCTCAGCGACAAGAAGTACGTCGAGCTCGGCCGGCAGAAGACCGACAAGATCTTCACGATCCTGGTGGAGTTCGGCGACCAGGTCGACAACACCACCATGTACGACCCGGACGGCCCGGACGGCCCCAAGCCGCCGCAGCCCAAGTACGGCGGCAACCCCGGCCCGGCGCACAACCAGATAGCCAAGCCGGACCGGTCGAAGGACAACTCGACCGCCTGGCAGGCCGATTACAACCAGAAGCACTTCCAGGACCTGTACTTCGGCACGGGCAAGAACGTCAACTCGCTGAAGACGTACTACGAGAAGACGTCCTCGGGCCGCTACTCGGTCGACGGCCAGGTCACCGACTGGGTCAAGATCCCGTACAACGAGGCCCGTTACGGCTCCAACTACTGCGGCCAGACCAACTGCGCCAACGTGTGGGACACCGTCCGCGACGGCGTCAACGCCTGGGTCGCCGACCAGAAGGCCAAGGGCCAGACGGACGCGCAGATCAAGGCGACCCTGGGTCAGTACGACCAGTGGGACCGCAACGACTACAACAACAACGGCAACTTCAACGAGCCCGACGGCTACATCGATCACTTCCAGATCGTGCACGCCGGCGAGGACGAGTCCGCGGGCGGCGGCGTCCAGGGCACCAACGCCCTCTGGGCGCACCGCTGGTACGCCTACGGCACCGACGCGGGCAAGACCGGCCCCGCCTACAACAAGGCGGGCGGCACCCAGATCGGCGACACCGGGATGTGGGTCGGCGACTACACCATGCAGCCGGAGAACGGCGGCCTCGGTGTCTTCGCCCACGAGTACGGCCACGACCTCGGTCTGCCGGACCTCTACGACACCACCAACACCGCCGAGAACTCGGTCGGTTTCTGGTCCCTGATGTCGGCGGGCTCCTGGCTCGGCACCGGCAAGGACTCCATCGGAGACCTGCCCGGCGACATGACCGCGTGGGACAAGCTCCAGCTGGGCTGGCTCGACTACGCCTCGGTGAAGTCGGGTTCGAAGATCACCGCCAAGCTGGGCGTCTCGGAGTACAACACCAAGAACAACCAGGCGCTCGTCGTCGAGCTGCCGAAGAAGGAAGTCACCACCACCGTCGTGAAGCCCGTCGAGGGCACGAAGCAGTGGTGGAGCGGCATGGGTGACAACCTCAACAACACCCTGACCCGCTCGGTCGACCTGACCGGCAAGTCCAAGGCGTCCCTGGACCTTTCGGGCTGGTGGGACATCGAGAAGGACTACGACTTCCTCTACACCGAGGTCTCCGCGGACAACGGCGCCAGCTGGACCGCGATCGACGGCACCGCCGACGGCAAGGCCATCCCGCGCGACTCCAGCGACAAGCCGGCCCTGACCGACGCCTCGGGCGCGTACAAGAAGCTGTCGTTCCCGCTCGACCAGTTCGCGGGCAAGCAGATCCAGCTCCGCTTCCGCTACCAGACGGACGGCGGCGCGGGCGGCAAGGGCTTCACCGCCGACGCGATCACCGTCACCGCCGACGGCACCGCCGTCGTCACCGACGGCGCCGAGGGCGGCGACAACGGCTGGACGGCGAAGAACTTCTCCCGCATCGGCGAGTCCTTCACCAACGACTACCCGCAGTACTACCTCGCGGAGAACCGTCAGTACGTCTCGTACGACCAGACCCTCAAGGTCGGCCCGTACAACTTCGGCTTCTCCACCACCCGTCCGAGCTGGGTCGAGCACTACCCGTACCAGCGGGGCCTGCTCATCTGGCTGTGGGACACCTCCCAGAAGGACAACAACGTCTCGGCCCACCCGGGCCAGGGCCTGATCCTGCCGGTCGACGCGCACGCCAAGCCGCTCAAGTGGGCCGACGGCACGCTGCTGCGCAACAAGATCCAGCCGTTCGACGCGCCGTTCAGCCAGTACCGGACGGACGCCTTCACGCTGCACAAGGCGGACGTGGCGACGAAGATCAAGTCGCAGGCCGGCGTCCCGGTCTTCGACGACCACAAGGGCACGTACTGGTACGCCGAGAACCCGACGGGAAGCGTCAAGGTTCCTGACACCGGCACCAAGATCTCCATCGTCGACCAGCCCCAGAACGGCCAGACGATCACGGTGAAGGTCGGCACCTCCACCAAGTAATTCTCAAAACCGCAGGTCAAACCATGATCGGCCGTCGCCCTCTAGCGGGCGGCGGCCGATCGTGTTTAGGTGCGTCCTACGAGTCCTTATTGACAGCGGGTCCAACGCGTCGTCTTACAGGGGGAGTGGTCCGGCATGCCCGGCGGAGGTTTCTGCAAGCTGCCAGGCGGCAGCGTGGTCGTCGCGCTCACGCTGCCGAACCCGGCCGCGCCGGGGACGAACGTGCGGGTCCTGGTGCACGCCGTGAACCGGGCGAGAGCCCTGACCCGGCTCCGCAACCTGGGGCTGCGCGCGGTCTATCTGCGCGGCCAGACCGAGCCGCCCACCCTGGACGAGATCACGGCCGTCCTGCACCACCCCGACGGCCTGCTGTGGCGCACGGCGCCCGAGACCACCGAAGAGCTCTGGCACCCGATACGCGCCCTGCTCAAGTAGCCGCGCACTACACCACGGGCTTGCCGGACAGCTCGACACCGGCCGCGCGCATCTCCTCCAGGGCCAGCGAGGTCGTGTGCCCGGCCACCCCGGCCGTGAGGTCGAGCAGCACGGTCGTGGCGAATCCGGCCCGCACCGCGTCCAGCGCGGTGGCCCGCACGCAGTGGTCCGTGGCGATGCCGACCACGTCGACCTCGCGCACCTGCCGCCCGCGCAGCCAGTCCGCGAGCGAGAGCCCGTTCTCGTCGAGCCCCTCGAAGCCGCTGTAGGCGGCCGCGTACGCACCCTTGTCGAAGACCGCGTCGATCGCCCCGGAGGCGACCGCCGGGGCGAAGTTCGGGTGGAAGCCCACGCCCTCGGTGCCGGCCACGCAGTGCGGCGGCCAGGAGTGCTCGAAGTCGGGGGCGTCCGAGAAGTGCGCGCCCGGGTCGATGTGGTGGTCGCGGGTGGCCACCACGTGGCGGTAGGCGGAACCGGCCGCCTGGCCCACCAGGTCGGTGATCGCGGCGGCGACGTCCGAGCCGCCGGCGACCGCTAGGGAGCCGCCCTCACAGAAGTCGTTCTGGACGTCCACGACGATCAAGGCGCGGTGCATGGCGTCTTTCCTTCGGTCTGCGGGCCCGTCACGGGCGCTGTTCCTTGAGCGTAGAGACTTCGTGCGGCGCACGGCAGGGGGCAAACGGGGGCGGAAAACCCTGCCGGGCGCGGCTCACACGTACTCGGTCGGGATGACCGGCTCGCCGCGCGAGAGCTGGCTCGCGGACATCGGCAGCGCGGCCAGCGCGTCGATGTGCCGCTCGCGGGCGGTGTCCAGCGGCTCGCGGGCCACCACCGTGCCGCCCTTGACCAGCTCGACCAGGAGCTGGCGGTCGGCGAGCCCGGTCGGTACCGCCCCGGTGCCGATGACCTCGGCCTCGGCGATCCCGTACGCATCCGAGCGGCGCGCGGCCCACTTGCGGCCGCCCACCGAGGACTTGGCGCCGAGCGACTTCTTGGCGACCGGCTGGAGCGGGGCCTTCACGTCGGCCGACTGGGCGCGGGCGACCAGCTTGTAGACCATCGAGCAGGTCGGGTGCCCCGAGCCGGTGACCAGCTGGGTGCCGACCCCGTACGCGTCCACGGGAGCCGCGGCGAGCGAGGCGATGGCGTACTCGTCGAGGTCGGAGGTGACCACGATCCTGGTGTCGGTCGCGCCGAGCTCGTCCAGCTGCTGGCGCACCCGGTGGGCGACCAGGAGCAGGTCGCCCGAGTCGATGCGGACCGCGCCGAGCTCGGGCCCGGCGATCTCCACGGCGGTGCGCACCGCCTCGGCCACGTCGTACGTGTCGACCAGGAGGGTCGTGCCGCGGCCGAGCGAGTCGACCTGGGCCCGGAAGGCGTCCCGCTCGCTGTCGTGGAGCAGGGTGAAGGCGTGCGCGCTGGTGCCCACGGTGGGGATGCCGTAGCGGAAGCCGGCCGCGAGGTCGGACGTGGTGCTGAAGCCGCCGACATAGGCGGCGCGCGCGGAGGCGACCGCCGACAGCTCGTGGGTGCGGCGCGCGCCCATCTCGATCAGCGGGCGCCCGCCGGCCGCGGCGGACATCCGGGAGGCGGCGGCCGCGATCGCGGAGTCGTGGTTGAGGATCGAGAGGATCACGGTCTCCAGCAGCACGCATTCGGCGAACGAGCCCTCGACCCGCAGGATCGGCGAGCCGGGGAAGTAGACCTCGCCCTCGGGGTAGCCCCAGATGTCGCCGCTGAAGCGGTAGGAGGCGAGCCACCGCAGGGTGGGCTCGTCGACGATCTTCCGGTCGCGCAGGAAGCCGAGCACGTCCGCGTCGAAGCGGAAGTTCTCGACGGCGTCCAGGACGCGCCCGGTGCCGCAGACCACGCCGTAGCGGCGGCCCTCGGGAAGGCGGCGGGTGAAGACCTCGAAGACCGAGCGCCGGTCGGCCGTGCCGGCCTTCAGCGCGGCCTGGAGCATCGTGAACTCGTACTGGTCGGTGAAGAGCGCGGTCGACGGCACGTCCACCGGCAGACCGAGGTCCGGGGCATTCACAGCGAGCCACCTCGCACTTTCGTCCGGGCCGGGCACAGGCCGGCCGGGGTTTCGGCAACCGGCCCCGAGAGCTGGGGCCTGGGGGGATGCTACCCCGAATACTCGTCACTCTGACGATTTCTAGGGTCCGTTTGTGCGATGACCGGCCCCGAGTGGCAGCATGGAGGCCGTGGCTGTCATTCCCGGGGACCGCTCCCGGGACCCCCGGAGCCGCACTTTCCGGGGGGACGACCCCCGGACCCCCGGCGCCGCAGTCTCCCGGGGGGACAACCCCCGGACCCCCGGCAAAGAGAACAAAGGTCGCCCAGAGTCGTGAGCGTTGCCCCGGTAGAGATCGAACGCCCCGAGTCGGCGGAGTCGAGCCTTCCCGTCGCCGAGCCAGACGTGCCCTGGGTGACGCTCGTGCACAACGACCCCGTCAACCTCATGAGCTATGTCCAGTACGTCTTCCAGTCCTACTTCGGCTACTCGAAGGACAAGGCCCACAAGCTGATGCTCGACGTGCACCACAAGGGACGGGCCGTGGTCTCCAGCGGCAGCCGCGAGGAGATGGAACGCGACGTGCAGGCGATGCACGGCTACGGCCTGTGGGCCACGCTCACCCAGGACCGCGGCTGATGGCCGGGACCATGAGCGGATTCGAGGCGCTGCCCCGCGGTGGCGCGGCCGTCGCGCTCGACGAGGTCGAGATCGCCATCCTGCGCTCGCTCGCCGTCCAGCTGCTCGAACTCATCGGACCGGGCGACGAGCCGGCCGAGGACGAGGACCCGCTGGCCGCCCTGTTCGCCGAGGGGCCGAGCGAGCCGCCCACCGATCCCGCGCTCGCCCGCCTCTTCCCGGAGGCGTACGCGAGCGGGGAGAGCGAGGAACTGCGCGCCAAATCAAGCGAGTTCAGGCGGTTCACCGAGAACGACCTGCGGGCCCGCAAGCGCACCGACGCCCTCGCGGTCGTCCGCGGCCTCGACGGCCTGACCCCCAAGGGCGACGGCGGGGCCGTTCTGAAGCTGACCGCCGAGGACTCGCGGCACTGGCTGGGCGCGCTCAACGATCTGCGGCTGACCATCGGCACCCGCCTGGACGTGACCGACGAGGACGAGAGCGGCGAGCTGTACCGGTTGCCGGACGACGACCCGCGCAAGCCGATGGTGATGGCGTATCTGTGGCTCGGTGTGCTGCAGGAAACACTCGTCGAAACGCTCATGCCCTGACCGATCGGCCCCTGAAGGGCCGTTCGCTCAGCGGACGCTCAAATCCGTATAACGATCCCATCACCACATCGACCTGCTTTGTCATGTCGAGGGACTTTTGTCCGCTTCTTCCTGTGGCGTGCGCCACAAAGGCAACTGGGGATCACCCATAAGCCCGTGATAAATCTTCACGACCACCCGGGGACGCCACCCATGTTCCCGGGGGCGCTTCGACCGGCTGACCGCCGGTGGCACTCCATCCACATCCGGGGGGATCAGGACCTGATCCGTCGCTTCGTGACCGAGGCGGACGGGTCAGCATGGAGAAAGGCGCACCACCATGACCTCAGCGCAGGTCGACAAGCACGACGACCGTCCTGCCGGCAATGAGGCCGCGGGGACCGCCCACAGCGCGGGCGAAGGCTCGGGCGAGGGATACCAGCGGGGCCTCGGGGCCCGGCAGATCCAGATGATCGCGATCGGCGGTGCCATCGGCACCGGCCTCTTCCTCGGCGCGGGCAAGGCCATCTCGAAGGCCGGCCCCAGCCTCATCCTGGCCTACGCCATCGCGGGCCTGGTCATCTTCTTCATCATGCGCGCCCTCGGCGAGCTGCTCATGTACCGCCCGGTGTCGGGCTCCTTCTCGGAGTACGCCCGCGAGTTCATCGGCCCGTTCTGGGGCTTCGTGACCGGCTGGACGTACTGGCTCTTCTGGGTCGTCACCGGCATCACCGAAGTGACCGCGGCCGCCCAGTACATGTCCTTCTGGACCCACGGCAGCATCCCGCAATGGGCCTACGCGCTGATCTTCACGCTCATCCTGTACGCCGTGAACCTCATCTCCGTGAAGCTCTTCGGTGAGCTGGAGTTCTGGTTCTCCATGGTCAAGGTGACCGCCATCGTCGGCATGATCCTGATCTGCGCCGGCATCCTCACCGTCGGCTTCTCGGACGCCGCGGACACCGCCACCGTCGCCAACCTGTGGAACGACGG
Organism: Streptomyces xanthochromogenes; assembly: GCF_014650455.1. Lineage (GTDB taxonomy): Bacteria > Actinomycetota > Actinomycetes > Streptomycetales > Streptomycetaceae > Streptomyces > Streptomyces xanthochromogenes. Next base: position 114,962 of record NZ_BMUZ01000013.1, read on the forward strand.
CGGGTTCTTCCCCAAGGGCATCGGCGGCACGCTGATGACCCTGCAGATCGTCATGTTCGCCTTCCTCGCCGTCGAGCTGGTCGGCGTCACCGCGGGCGAGTCCAAGGACCCCGAGAAGACGCTGCCCAAGGCCATCAACACCGTGCCGTGGCGCATCGCCGTCTTCTACATCGGCGCCCTGATCATGATCCTCTCGGTCGTCCCGTGGCACGAGTTCCAGCCGGGCGTCAGCCCCTTCGTCGCGGCGTTCCAGAAGATGGGCCTCGGCGTCGGCGCGGGCATCGTCAACTTCGTCGTGCTGACCGCCGCGCTCTCCTCCTGCAACTCGGGCATGTACTCCACCGGCCGCATGCTGCGCGACCTCGCGCTCAACGGCCAGGGCCCGAAGGTCTTCACCAAGCTGACCAAGAGCGGCACGCCGCTGGTCGGCACCACGGTCTCCGCCGCCCTCATGCTGGTCGGCGTGTGGATCAACTACGTCGCGCCCGGCAAGGCCTTCGACTACGTGGTCTCCTTCGCCACCATCTCCGGCATGTGGGCCTGGATCATGATCCTGGTCTGCCAGATCCGCTACCGCCGCCAGTCGGACGCCGGAGCGCTGCCGAAGTCCAGCTTCCGCGCCCCCGGCGCCCCGTACACCAGCTGGTTCGCCCTGCTCTTCATCTTCATGGTCATCGTGATGATGGGCATCGACAAGGACTCCCGCGTCTCGCTGTACTGCGCGCCGCTGTGGGCCCTGATCCTGGGCGTCTCCTACCTGGTCCTCAAGGCCAAGAACCCCGAGAACAAGGCGTTCGCCAAGCGCAGCTGAGGCTCTGACCAGCGCATTCTCACCATGCGGGCCGTTCCGTATCGCACCTCGATACGGGACGGCCCGCATGCTTATCCTTGCCGACATGCTGACCATCACCCAGGCCCTGTACGACCAGCTCGTCGCGCACGCCCGCGCCGACCACCCCGACGAGGCGTGCGGTGTGGTCGCGGGCCCGGCCGGCACCGGCCGCGCCGAGCGCTTCGTCCCGATGCTGAACGCGGCCCGCTCGCCCACGTTCTACGAGTTCGACTCGCAGGACCTGCTGAAGCTCTACCGCGACATGGACGACCACGACGAGGAGCCGGTGATCGTCTACCACTCCCACACCGCGACCGAGGCCTACCCCTCCCGCACCGACGTCACCTACGCCAATGAGCCCGGCGCGCACTACGTCCTGGTGTCGACGGCGGACACGGACGGAGCCGGGGAGTTCCAGTTCCGCTCGTACCGCATCGTGGACGGCGTGATCACGGAGGAAGACGTAAGGGTCGTAGAGGCCTACTGACGGATACCCGTGCCCGGTGATCCCGCATACTGTGCCTACGCACTTTTTGATCATCGGGCGGCAGGACCAGGAAGCCGGTGCGAATCCGGCACGGTCCCGCCACTGTGACCGGCCCCGCGGCAAGCCCGCGGAGTCGGAAGCCAGGAACTGACCTGCCGCCTTCTCCCGACGACAGGGGACGTGGAAATCCCCTTGGAGGAGCTCAGCCATGCTCTGGCGCCGTGCGGCCCTGGCCGCCGCCCTGCTGTTCCCGCTCGCCGCGTGCACCACCCAGGCGAAGCCCGAAGCCGGCGGCGCCCCCGCCCCCGGCTTCCCCTACACGGTCACCAACTGCGGGGTGACCACGACGTACACCGCGCCCCCGAAGCGGGCGGTGACCATGAACCAGCACGCCACCGAGGTGATGCTGGAGCTCGGCCTCGCCAAGTCCCTTGCGGGAACTGCCTACTTGGACGACAAGGTGCTGCCGAAGTACGCGGCGGACTACCGCTCGGTCCCGGTCCTGGCCGCCGAATACCCCTCGTACGAGAAGCTCCTCTCGGCGAACCCCGACTTCGTCTACGGCGGTTACGCCTCCGCCTTCGCCGCGGGCGAGGGCCGCGCGCGCGAGGCCCTCGCCAAGAGCGGCATCAAGTCCCGCCTCAACGTGGAGAACTGCCCCAAGGGCGCCGCGACCACGATGGACGACGTGTACCAGGAGGTCCGCGAGGTGGGCCGCACCTTCGGTGTGGGGGACCGCGCGGAGTCCTGGATCCGCTCGGCCGAGGCCACCAACGAACGCACCCGGACGGCACGCAAGGACAAGGCACCCACCCCCGTCTTCGTCTACGACAGCGGCGACAAGACGGCGTTCACCGTGGGCGGCAAGGGCATAGGCAACGACATCGTGACCCGCGCGGGCGCCCGCAACGTCTTCGCCGACGACCTGAAGACGCAGTCCTTCGGCGACGCGAGCTGGGAGAACGTCGTCGCCCGCGCCCCCGAGACCATCCTGATCCTCGACTACGGCGGCACCAGCGTGGACGCCAAGAAGAAGCGCCTGCGCGACGACCCGGCCCTCGCGTCCGTCCCCGCCGTCAAGAACGACCGCTTCGCCGTCCTCCCCCTCTCCGACATGGTCACCGGCGTACGGGCCCCGGACGCGGTCGCCAAGCTGGCGGCGCAGCTCGGGGCGGGGGAGTGAGGGTCCTGCCGCGAGCGGCAGCACCGCCGGCCCGGCAGCGCGGGGGCCCGCGCACGACGACGCGCTCGCGCTACCCGCTCGTTCTCGCCGCGCTGGCCCTCGTGCTCCTCGCCGCGGCCGTCGCCGGGCTCGCGCTCGGGTCGGTGCGGATTCCCACCGGCCAGGTGCTCGCCATCGTCACCGGCCGCGCCGAGCCGAGCCCGTACCGCACGATCGTCCTGGAGGTCAGGGCGCCCCGCGTGGTGCTCGGCGCCGTCACCGGTGCCGGGCTGGCCGTCATCGGGACCGTGCTCCAGGCCCTGGTGCGCAACCCGCTCGCCGACCCCTTCCTGCTCGGCGTCTCCAGCGGGGCCTCCGCCGGAGCCGTCGCCGTGATCGTGCTCGGCGTCGGCGCCGGGGTCGCCACCACCGTCGCCCTGCCGGCCGCCGCCTTCGCCGGCGCGCTCGCCGCCCTCGTCCTCGTGTACGCCCTGGCCCGGCGCGCGGGCTCCATGACGGGCGGGCGCCTGGTGCTCGCCGGGGTCGCCGTCTCGTACGTCCTGTCCGCGCTCACCAGCCTGATCCTGGTCACCTCGGCCAGCGCCGCCCACGCCCAGGAAGTCCTGCACTGGACGCTCGGCGGACTCGGCGGCGCCCGCTGGGACATGCTCGCGCTGCCCGCCGTCGCCCTCGTCCTCGGCACGCTCGTCCTGATCGCCCTGGCCCGCCCGCTCGACCTGCTCCTCGTCGGCGAGGAGGGTGCGGGCGTTCTCGGCCTCGACACCGGCCGCTTCCGCGCCGGGGTCTTCGTCCTGGCCTCCCTGCTGACCGGCGTGCTCGTCGCGTACACCGGGGCGATCGGCTTCGTCGGCCTGATGGTCCCGCACGCCGCCCGCATGGCCGTCGGCGCCGCGCACCGCACCCTGCTGCCCGTCGTGGCCCTCGGCGGCGCCGCCTTCCTCGTCCTCGCCGACCTCGCGGCCCGCACCGTAGCCGCCCCCAGCGACATCCCCGTCGGCGTCCTCACCGCGCTCACCGGCGGCCCGTTCTTCCTGTGGATGCTGCGGGGCCGCGGGACCCGCGCGGAAGGCGGCCCGGCATGACGACCCTGCGCACCGAGTCGCTGTCGTACACCACGCCCCAGGGCCGCACCCTGCTCCACGACATCACCCTGGGCGCCGCCGACGGCGAGACCGTCGGCCTGGTCGGCCCCAACGGCAGCGGCAAGACGACCCTCCTTCGCTGTGTCTACGCCGCCCTGCGCCCCACCGCCGGCCGGGTCCTGCTCGACGGTGCCGATCTGCACGCGCTGCCGGTCAAGGCCCGCGCCCGGCGCATCGCGACCGTCCCGCAGGACGCCGACGCCGGGGGCATCGAGCTGAGCGTCCACGAGATCGTCGCCATGGGCCGCTCCCCGCACCACCGGTTCTGGGAGGCCGACACCGCCGCCGACCGCGCCCTGGTGCGCGAGGCACTGGCCCGCGTCGGCATCGCCGACCTCACCGGCCGCCCCTTCCCGTCCCTGTCCGGCGGCGAACGCCAGCGCGCCCTGGTCGCCCGGGCCCTCGTGCAGCAGCCGGACGTCGTCGTCCTGGACGAGCCGACCAACCACCTCGACATCCGCTACCAGCTCGAAGTCCTGTCCCTGGTAAGGGAGTTGGGCACCGTCAACCTGCTGGCCCTGCACGACCTGAACCTCGCCGCGTACTACTGCGACCGCATCTGTGTCCTGTCGGCGGGCCGTATCGTCGCCTCCGGGCCGCCCGCGGACGTCCTCACCGCGGACCTGCTCGCCGAGGTGTACGGGGTGAACGCCGAGGTGAGCGTCCACCCGACGACCGGCGCGCCCACCGTCGTCTACCTGCCGCCGACCGGCACCCGCACACCGCCCGCACCCAGGCTGCCCACATCCTGAGCGAGATCCGTCCAGGATGCGAGATCACATTCCGGGAAGCGGACCGGGAATCTATACGATGACCCCATGGTTTCGAACGACGTGAGCGACAAGACGCCGAGCAGCGGCCCCGCCCTGCTGCTCGTGGCGCGGCTGCACGTCGACCTGTGCCGGCTCGCCAGCGCGATCTGTACGGCCCGCGCAGCCGCCGTCTGACGCCGCGCGCCCCGCACCAACGCACCACCGCACGCCCCAGCGCGTGCGGCGCGCGGACCCGAGCCCGAGCCGCGCCCACCTGCCTCTCCGCCTAGATCAGGAGCCCACGCCATGGCCATCGAGGTCCGCATCCCGACCATCCTCCGCACCTACACCGACGGCGCCAAGGCCGTCGAGGCCAGCGGCGCCACCCTCGCCGACCTCTTCAACGACCTCGACTCCCGGCACACCGGCATCCGCGAGCGGATCGTCGACGGCGACAACCTGCGCCGCTTCGTGAACGTGTACCTCAACGACGAGGACGTCCGCTTCCTCGACGGCATCAACACCAAGCTCGCCGACGGCGACAACGTGACGATCCTGCCCGCGGTCGCGGGCGGTTCCGTCTGAGATGCGTTACGACTCCGCTCTCGCCGCGGTCGGCAACACCCCGCTGGTCCGGCTCCCGCGTCTGTCCCCCTCGGACGACGTACGGATCTGGGCCAAGCTGGAGGACCGCAACCCGACCGGCTCCGTCAAGGACCGGCCGGCCCTCCACATGGTCGAACAGGCCGAGAAGGACGGGCGGTTGACGCCGGGCTGCACCATCCTGGAGCCCACCAGCGGCAACACCGGCATCTCCCTCGCGATGGCCGCGAAGCTCAAGGGCTACCGCATCGTGTGCGTGATGCCGGAGAACACCTCGCAGGAGCGCCGCGACCTGCTCGCGATGTGGGGCGCCGAGATCGTGTCCTCGCCGGCGGCGGGCGGCTCCAACACCGCGGTGCGCGTCGCCAAGGAACTGGCCGAGCGGAACCCGTCCTGGGTGATGCTCTACCAGTACGGAAACCCGGACAACGCGGGCGCCCACTACGCCACCACGGGCCCCGAGATCCTCACCGACCTGCCCTCCATCACCCACTTCGTGGCGGGCCTCGGCACCACCGGAACCCTGATGGGCGTCGGCCGCTACCTGCGCGAGAACGTCCCCGGCATCCAGATCGTCGCGGCCGAACCCCGCTACGACGACCTGGTCTACGGCCTGCGCAACCTCGACGAGGGCTTCGTGCCCGAGCTGTACGACGCCTCGGTCCTGACCACCCGCTTCTCGGTCGGCTCCGCGGACGCGGTCACCCGCACCCGCGAGCTCCTCCAGCAGGAGGGCATCTTCGCGGGCGTCTCCACCGGCGCCGCCCTGCACGCGGCGATCGGCGTCGGCAGGAAGGCCGTCAAGGCGGGCACCCCCGCCGACATCGTCTTCGTCGTGGCCGACGGAGGCTGGAAGTACCTGTCGACCGGCGTCTACACCGCGCCGACCACCGAAGCCGCGATCGAGACCCTGCAGGGCCAGCTCTGGGCCTGACGGCCGAGCCCGCCCCCAGGGGCCGGAGGCCGGTGGTGCGGGTCCGTCACCCCGCCAGGTGACGGACCTGGTCCCACAGGGCCGGGTCCACCACGCCCACCCGCCGGCGGAACTCCGACACCCCGACCTCGCGCAGCTCGTCCGTCTCCAGGAAGCTGGGCCGCCCGTGCGCGTCGGCCACCGTGCCCGGCGCCAGCGGAATCACCCCGGCCCGTTCGTCGTGGTACTTGCTGGTGATCTTCGCGACCGTCGCCGTCCCGCCGCGCACCCGCAACACCAGACACGGCCGGTCCTTGCCGCCCGGCACGTCCTCGTACGGCACCTGCGCCCACCAGATCTCCCCGGCCTTCGGCAGCCGCCCGGAAGTCCGCCCGGGCCGCGCCGGGCGTCCGGGCGGCCGGGTGCGCCCACCGGGCCGACGCCGCGCCCGTCCGCGCCCGTCCATCAGAGCCGCGACGGCGGCGAGCGCCACCACGGCTCCCAGCGCCAGCCACCACGACGTGTCCATAGCGCAGACGTTACCGGCGCACCACCCGCGGCGCGCGCTCCCTGACAACACCATCCGAACCGGTGACAGTGCAGGTGAGTTCCCCCACAACGGCCCGCTCCGAAGGAGCGAGGGGCCTTGGCGCGCCTTACGCTCGATCCACCGCAGCCCTTCCCCGCGGCCTCCCCGCCAGCCCCGGCCGCCCCTCAACGACAGGCTTCGCCTGGCCCCTCTGTTCCGGAGGTTCACGCTCCATGAAGCTCACCGTCGTCGGTTGCTCCGGGTCGTTCCCGTCCGCGGAATCGGCCTGCAGCAGCTACCTCCTTGAGGCAGACGGCTTCCGGCTGCTCCTCGACATGGGCAACGGGGCCCTCGGTGAGCTGCAGCGCCACATCGGCCTGTACGACCTGGACGCGATCTTCCTGTCCCATCTGCACGCCGACCACTGCATCGACATGTGCGGCTACTTCGTCGCCCGCTACTACCGCCACGAGGGCGGCCGCTGCGCCCCCATGCCGGTGTACGCGCCGGAGGGCGCCGAGCAGCGCCTGACCACGGCGTACGCGGACACGCCCTCCGCGTCGTCGATGAGCGAGGTCTTCGACTTCCACACCCTGAAGCCGGGCACGTTCGACATCGGCCCCTTCTCGGTGCGCACGGAGCGGGTCTGCCACCCCGTCGAGGCGTACGGCATCCGCGTCGAGCACGCCGGCTCCACGCTCACCTACTCCGGCGACACCGGGGTCTGTGCCGCCCTCGACGAACTGGCCGAGGGCGCCGACCTGTTCCTGTGCGAGGCGTCCTTCACGTACGGCAAGGAGGACATCCCGGCGCTGCACCTCAACGGCCGCGAGGCCGGCGAGCACGCGGCCCGGGCCGGTGCGGGGCGCCTGGTCCTCACCCACATCCCGCCGTGGACGGACGCGGAGGTCAACCTGGCCGACGCCCGCGCGGTCTACTCCGGCCCGACGGAACTGGCCGCGCCGGGCGCGGTGTACGAGTTCTGACCCGCCCCGCTTGGCGCGTGCACACGAAAGGGCCCCCGGAACCGTTCGGTTCCGGGGGCCTTGTCGTCAGGCGTGGGCGGGGCTTACTTGGCCTCGGCCTTGGCCAGCTCCGCCAGCTCCTCGTCGGACTCGCGGCCCGGCGTCGGCAGGTTGAACTTGGTGATCGCGAACCGGAAGATCACGTAGTAGACCGCCGCGAAGCAGAGGCCGACCAGGGCGAGTCCCCACGGGTTGGTCGCGATGCCCAGGTTGAGGAAGTAGTCGACCGCGCCGGCCGAGAAGCCGAAGCCGTCCTTCATGCCGAGGGACCAGGTCAACGCCATGGAGACACCGGTGAGCACCGCGTGGATCGCGTACAGGACCGGCGCGATGAACATGAAGGTGAACTCGATCGGCTCGGTCACACCGGTCACGAAGGCGGTGGCCGCGAGGGAGAACATCATGCCGCCGACGACCTTGCGACGCTCGGGGCGGGCGCAGTGGACGATCGCGAGGCAGGCCGCCGGGAGGGCGAACATCATGATCGGGAAGAAGCCCGTCATGAACTGTCCGGCAGACGGGTCGCCCGCGAGGAAGCGCGCGATGTCGCCGCTCTTGCCCTCGTACGATCCGGCCTGGAACCAGGGGAAGGAGTTGAGCAGGTGGTGCATGCCGACCGGGATCAGCGCGCGGTTGGCGATACCGAAGATGCCGGCGCCGACCGCGCCCGAACCGACGAGCCACTCACCGAAGTTGTGCAGACCCGTGCCGAGGACCGGCCAGATCAGACCGAAGACGATGCCGACGAGCAGACCCGCGAAGGCCGACAGGATCGGCACCAGGCGGCGGCCGCCGAAGAAGCCCGCCCAGTCGGGCAGCTTGGTCCGGTAGAACTTCTGGTACAGCAGGGCGACGATGACGCCCATGACGACACCGCCGAGCACACCGGCGTTCACCGGGGCGGCGTTCATGACTATCTTGCCGTCGACGACCGACGCGACCTTCGGGAGGTTGCTGTCGGTGAAGGTGGCGAGCACCTTCTGGAAGACGAGGTAGCCGGTCACGGCCGCCAGGGCGGTCGAGCCGTCCGACTTCTTGGCGAAGCCGATCGCGATGCCGACGCAGAACAGCAGCGCCATGTTGTCGAGCAGGGCCCCGCCACCGGCGGCCATGTAGCTGGCCAGCTTGTGGATGAACTCCGGGAACGAGGGACGGCCGAGCATGTCCGGCTGGCCGAAGCGGACCAGCAGTGCGGCGGCGGGCAGCACGGCGACCGGCAGCATCAGGCTGCGGCCGATGCGCTGCATGACAGCCATCGCGCCGGCGCCCTTCTTCTTCGTGGCCGCGGGGGCGGCACTGGCCGTACTCACAACATCCTCCAGTAGGCAAGGCGCCGCCCGGGGGACATGGGAAAATACGGGGGGACGGCGGCGTCTCGGGGGAACGCGGTCAAGCCCGCGTGGTCTACACCAATGAGTGGTGTAGACCAGTTGTAGCACGGTGAGGGTTAGATAAGGAACCTTCGTTTTTTGTGGTCTGAGCCATACCCGGCAATACGGGCAACACCGACTCCGTGCCGTCTCCTCGCCGTGACCTTTCCGTAGCCGCGCCGCGCCCCGAACGGCCCCTGGGCGGCGCCCGAATGGCCCGTCGCGGAACGCGCGAAGGCCCCCGGACCAAGGGGTCCGAGGGCCTTGCGGGTCCGGGCCGAAAGGCCCGGCGAAAGGGGGGCGCCGGGAGGGGAGGGGCGCCTACGCCTTGATGTTCTCCTCTTCCAGCTCGTCCGCGTCGGGCTCGCGCCCCGGCGTCTGGAGGTTGAACTTGGTGATCGCGAAGCGGAAGACCGCGTAATAGACGACCGCGAAGCACAGTCCGATCGGAATGATCATCCAAGGTTTCGTCGCCAGGCCCCAGTTGATGACGTAGTCGATCAACCCGGCCGAGAAGCTGAAGCCGTCCTTCACGCCGAGCGCCCAGCTCACCGCCATCGAGACACCGGTGAGCACCGCGTGGATCGCGTACAGCAGCGGCGCGATGAAGACGAAGGAGTACTCGATCGGCTCGGTGATGCCGGTGACGAGCGAGGTCAGGCCGACCGAGAGCATCATGCCGCCCACCTCCTTGCGGCGGTGCGGCTTGGCGCAGTGCGTGATCGCGAGGGCGGCCGCGGGCAGCGCGAACATCATGATCGGGAAGAAGCCGGTCTGGAACTGGCCGGCCGTCGGGTCGCCCGCGAGGAACCGCGGGATGTCGCCGTGCACGACCGTGCCGTCCGGCTTGGTGAAATCGCCGAACTGGAACCAGATGAAGGTGTTCAGGAACTGGTGCAGACCGATCACGAGCAGTGCGCGGTTGGCGACACCGAAGATGCCCGACCCCCACGAGCCCAGGTCCACGAGCCACTTGCTGAAGCTCGTCAGCGCGTCACCGACCGGCGGCCAGACCCACAGGCACAGGACCGCGAACACGATCGCGATCCCGGCCATGATGATCGGCACGAGCCGGCGCCCGTTGAAGAAGCCCAGCCAGTCCACCAGCTTCGTGCGGTGGAAGCGCTGCCAGAAGTACGCGGTCAGCAGGCCCATCACGATGCCGCCGAAGACGCCCGGGTTCTGGTAGGTCGCAAGGACCGCCGTGCCGTCCTTGGCGACACAGGCGCCGGCCGTCAGCGTCGAGCCGGCGGCGCAGTCCTTCGGGAACATCAGGAGCACGCTGTAGTAGACGAGGAAGCCGGCCACCGCCGCGAGTGCGGTCGAGCCGTCGGACTTCTTCGCCATGCCGATCGCGACGCCCACGCAGAACAGCAGCGGCAGCCCGAGCGAGCCGTTGAGCAGGGCGCCGCCCGCGCCGTTGAACACCTTGGCGACGTCGTCCCAGCCGAGCCCGGTCTTGCCGAACATGTCGTCCTGGCCGAACCGGTTGAGAATCCCCGCCGCGGGCAGCACGGCGATCGGCAGCTGGAGGCTGCGGCCCATTTTCTGCAGCCCCTGGAACAATCCGTTCCACCACTTGGGCTGCGGTACTGCGGCCGCGCTGCTGGCACTCATCGGCAACCTCCAGGCTTGTGGAACAAGCCGGCTCGGGCGGTCGTTGCAAACTGGTGTAGACCAGTTGCGGTATCGTCCGGAGGGGCCCCTCGCGGGACATGGCTCCGGTGATCGCCATCCTTGGCCAGGCGGAATGCGCCCGCGCGCATAGCTGGGCCAAACGTGGGTTACCGTGACAAAGCGGACCTACCGTGGGCCGACACAGCGTTCTTCAAGAACCAGGAGAGACACATGGCCAGCAAGGCTGAGAAGATCGTCGCCGGCCTCGGCGGTATCGAGAACATCGAAGAAGTCGAAGGCTGCATCACGCGCCTGCGCACCGAGGTCATCGACCCGAGCAAGGTCGACGAGGCCGCGCTCAAGGCCGCCGGCGCCCACGGCGTCGTCAAGATGGGCACCGCCGTCCAGGTCGTCATCGGCACCGACGCGGACCCCATCGCCGCGGACATCGAAGACATGATGTGAGTCGCTGACCCACACCGCCGAAGGCCGGCCCCCACCAGGGGCCGGCCTTTCGCGTACGCACACCCGTTCCGCGCGCCCGAACCCCCGTACGCGCGGAACCGACCCGCGACGCCATCACCTAGGCTCATAGCCATGTCTCGAATCGACGGCCGCACCCCCGAACAGCTCCGCCCCGTCACCATCGAACGCGGATGGAGCAAGCACGCCGAGGGCTCCGTCCTCGTCTCCTTCGGCGACACCAAGGTCTTCTGCACCGCCTCCGTCACCGAAGGCGTCCCGCGCTGGCGCAAGGGCAGCGGCGAAGGCTGGGTCACCGCCGAATACTCGATGCTGCCCCGCTCCACCAACACCCGCGGCGACCGCGAATCCGTCCGCGGCAAGATCGGCGGCCGCACCCACGAGATCTCCCGCCTCATCGGCCGCTCGCTGCGCGCCGTCATCGACTACAAGGCCCTCGGCGAGAACACCATCGTCCTCGACTGCGACGTCCTCCAGGCCGACGGCGGCACCCGCACCGCCGCCATCACCGGCGCCTACGTCGCCCTCGCCGACGCCATCACCTGGGCCCAGAACAAGAAGCTCGTCAAGCACGGCCGCAAGCCGCTCACCGGCACCGTCTCCGCCGTCTCCGTCGGCATCGTCGACGGCGCCCCCCTCCTCGACCTCTGTTACGAGGAGGACGTACGCGCCGAGACCGACATGAACGTCGTCTGCACCGGCGACGGCCGCTTCGTCGAAGTCCAGGGCACCGCCGAGGCCGAGCCGTTCGACCGCAAGGAACTGAACGCCCTCCTCGACCTCGCCACCGGCGGCTGCGCCGACCTCGCCGCCCTCCAACTCCGCGCGCTCGCCGCGGTGTCCGGAGAGTAAAGAAGCAACCAAGCAGGGCGCTCCCCGCGTCCCTACGAGCACGGGCGTACGGGCCAACCGTGCGCCCGTCCGTACCTTCCGGAACGGCTTCTGGAACGCCCTCCAGAACACCTTCCGGAACTCCTGGGGGAGGACCCGACCGATGCGCCGAACCGTGCTCGCCGTCGCCACCGCGGCCCTGGCCGTCACCGTCACCGCGGGCTGCGGAGCCATCGACAAGGCGGTCGACTGCGTCAACACCGCGGACGCCATCGGCAACAGCGTCGGCAACCTCGGCCGCGCCGTCGGCAACGCCACCGACAACCCCGCGCAGGCCGACCAGGCGCTCAACGACATCGACAAAGAGCTGTCGTCCCTGAAGAGCAAGACCGGCGACGCCGACCTGTCCAAGGCCGTCGACGACCTCGACAAGGCCGTCGGCAACGTCCGCACCGCCATCAAGAACGGCGACAACACCCCCGACATCAGCGGTGTCACCGACGCGGCCAAGGAAGTCGGCAAGGTCTGCACGCCCTGACCCGGCACCCCTGGGCGGGCCCCGGACGGAGGCGGCCCGCCCCGGACGCCCCGGCCGGGCCCCGATACTGGTGGGCATGACCCGCCTGATCCTCGCCACCCGCAATGCCGGCAAAATCACCGAACTCCACGCCATCCTCGCCGCCGCCGGGCTGCCCCACGAACTCGTGGGGGCCGACGCGTATCCCGAGATCCCCGACGTCAAGGAAACCGGCGTCACCTTCGCCGAGAACGCCCTCCTCAAGGCACACGCCCTCGCACAGGCGACCGGCCTGCCCGCCGTCGCCGACGACTCCGGCCTCTGCGTCGACGTCCTGAACGGCGCCCCCGGCATCTTCTCGGCCCGCTGGTCCGGCACCCACGGCGACGACCGGGCCAACCTGGACCTCCTGCTCGCCCAGCTCTCCGACATCGCCGACGAACACCGCGCCGCCCACTTCGCCTGCGCCGCGGCCCTCGCCCTGCCCGACGGCACGGAACGAGTGGTGGAGGGCCGCCTCCTCGGCACCCTGCGCCACACGCCCGCCGGCACGGGCGGCTTCGGCTACGACCCGATCCTCCAGCCGGAGGGGCACACGCGGACGTGCGCCGAGCTGACGGCGGACGAGAAGAACGCGATCAGCCATCGCGGACAGGCGTTCCGGGCGCTGGTACCGGTCGTGCGGGAGCTGGTGGGCTGAGGCACGCCGAAGGGCGTGGCGCCTGTGCGCCACGCCCTTTCGATGTGGGCCCGGTGGGACTCGAACCCACGACACACCGGACCTAAACCGGCGTCCTCTAGCCAGCTGGGATACGGGCCCCAGACGGTGCCCACTCTACTGTGCGGCTCCCCGGCGGTTCGAAAAGGTTCCGGTCTGGCTGTGGCAGCAGGGGCACAGGTACCGGAGATTCTCCCGTCGGTTGTCGAGGCGGTCGCCGTTCACGTGGTCGATCTCAAGGACGAGCCGCTTCCCCTGCCAGGTGTCGCTCGTCCCGCAGGCGTCGCAGACGTGTGCGATCCCCAGATCGTCGAGTGCGCGCCGAAGTTGCGCCGTCTTGGTGCGGGCCGAACCGGGCGCCAGCCGCACCAGAATCTCACCCGCCGACTTGCGCTCGGTGGACGGGACACCGCGGCGGTGGCCCTGGCCGACGAAATGGTCGGTGCAGATGCCGTGCGCGTCCAGGCTGCGCTTCAGGCGAGCCCGGCCCGCGCCATTGTTGGTGATACCGAGCTTCTCCAGTACCCCAGCAACGCTCCGGGACGAAGCGACGGCGGCTTCGAGCCGGTCGCGGGGCACGGTTTTGGGTCCGTGTCTGCGGCCCTCGACGAAGTGGGAGGTATCGATGCCGAACTGGTCCAACTTGTTGCGGATGTGCCCGTAGGGGCTGTCACGCGGTGAGAACCCCATGTACTGGACCATCTCCCGAATACTGCGCGAAGCGGCTGCCGCCTCTGCGAGCAGTTCCTTCGGATAGGAGCGCCGGGCCCGTTCGGGAAGCGCCTCCTCCTCGAAGTGCGCGGTGTCGATTCCGTAGTGCTCCAGCCGCCTCTTGAGGTAGCCGAGTGGGCGGCTGCTCAGCGGAGCGTCGAACCTTCGCAGCATGTCGACCAGGCTGGAGGAAGTGCTGGCCGTTTCCGCGAGCAGGTCCCGGGTGTACTTCGGCGAAGTCATGACGCCTGCTCTCGTCGCGTACGGCCGCGGTAAGTGTCGGTAACCGCATGGCAGTTGGGGCAGAGGAGCTGGAGGTTCTCCAAGCGGTTGTCCCACCAGGCGCCATTGATGTGGTCGACTTCGAGCCGGAGCGGTCTGCCGTTCCACTCCGGCCCCGTGCCGCACATTGCGCACCGCTCCTTGATGCCCTTGCTCAAGAGCGCTCGCCGTAGACGCTCACCGGGGATCCTGCCGTCCGCGGGGTCGCGCAGACCGAGAAGGTCACCGAGGGAGCCCCTGGGGCGGCCCCGGCGTGTGCGCGTGAAGTGGCTGGTGTCGATCCCCAGGGCGGCTATGCGTCGGCTGATATGGGTTTGGTTGCCACCGACCTGGCTGATACCCAAGTGGCGCACGACGTCCTTGATGGTGGCCGACACAGCCACTGCCGCACGCAGGCGCTGCTCGGTGTGCCGAACCTGGTTCGTGGCGAAGTGCGAGATGTCGATCCCGGCCTCTGCCATCCGCTGCCGCAGATAGCGCCTGCTGCCGGGCGTAGGTACGCCTCCGCACCAGCGGACCGCGTCGTCGATGTGCTGCGTCTCCCGGGCAGCCTCAGCCAGCCGCGCGGGGGTGTACCTGGTTGCCATGGCTCCTCCGTCCCGGCCGCACGTTCGCAGCCTCGTACGGAGTAACGAACCGAATAGCGGACAGTCACACCCGAAATGCGGAACGCCCCACCCCGCTTCCCCGTCGGGCGGGGCTGTGCAGGGGCGGGGCGCTGTGCGGGGCGGGGACGCCCTGCCCGGGGTCAGATGCCGAGGTCCTTGATGATCTTGGCGACGTGGCCCGTGGCCTTCACGTTGTACAGGGCGCGCTCCACCTTGCCGTCCTCGTCCACGACCACCGTCGAGCGGATGACGCCCGTCACCGTCTTGCCGTACAGCTTCTTCTCGCCGTACGCCCCGTACGCCTCCAGGACCTCCTTGGAGGGGTCGCCGACCAGCGTGACCTTCAGGGACTCCTTCTCGCGGAACTTCGCCAGCTTCTCGGGCTTGTCGGGGGACACGCCGATGACGTCGTAACCGGCGCCCGCAAGCAGCTCCAGGTTGTCCGTGAAGTCGCAGGCCTGCTTGGTGCAGCCGGGGGTGAGGGCGGCCGGGTAGAAGTACACGATGACCTTGCGGCCCTTGTGGGCGGCGAGCGAGACGTCGTTGCCGTCGGCGTCGGGCAGGGTGAAGGCGGGGGCGGTGTCGCCGGGCTGAAGTCGCTCGCTCATGTGGGTTTCCTCCGGAATGGCCGAGGGGGTGGCGTACACCGACAGAGCCTAATGGGGGCCTGTGACAGTGCATTCGCGGTGGAACTGACAGACTGTGGATGACGGATGACCCCATACGACCACCGGAGGCGGCGCAGTGTCGGATGCCAGGACCCCTGCGCAGATCGAGGCGGACATCAGGAGCCGGCGAAACCAGCTCGCGGTGACCCTCGACGAGATCGGGGTGCGGCTGCACCCGTCCACGATCGTCGGCGATGCGAAGGCCAGGTTCGCCTCGGCCGTGGACCACACGGCGGGCCGGGCGTACGTCGCGGTGAACCGCACGGTGAGCGACGTGAAGGCGCAGTTCGTTTCCGACGAGGGCGCGCCCCGCGTGGAGCGGATCGTGCCGGTCGCGCTCGTCGCGGTCGGCCTGGTGGGGCTGCTCGCCCTGTCGGCCCGCAAGCGGCGGGCCTGACCCTTCCGCGTACGGCGGTGGCCGGTGCGGGTAGGTTCGACCCCGTGAGCGAGAACACCCACGACAAGCTGCCCATCCGGATGCTGCACGACCGTGTGCTGGTCCGGTCCGACACGCCCGAGGGCGAGCGGCGTTCGGGCGGCGGCATCCTCATTCCGGCGACCGCTGCCGTCGGCAAACGGCTGGCCTGGGCGGAGGTGGTCGCGGTCGGTCAGAACGTACGCACCGTGGAGCCCGGCGACCGGGTCCTGTACGACCCCGAGGACCGTGCCGAGGTCGAGGTGCGGGGTGTGGCGTACGTCCTGATGCGGGAGCGCGATCTGCACGCCGTGGCCTCCGAGCGGGTGTCGGAGGACTCCACGGGGCTGTATCTGTGAATCCGTGAGGCGGGGCCGACCGCCTCCGTGGCCGTGCCGAAGGGCTGGTGACCGTTGTCACCAGCCCTTTTGCCTGCCCTTTGTTATCGTGGTGGGACCCCGACGAGACGCGTCGTACCGGGTCAGGACAAGACGACGCACCCGCATTTCCGTCACGCGTCTCGGAGGTCCTCATGGCCTGGGTTCTGCTCGTCGTCGCCGGTCTGCTCGAAGTGGGCTGGTCGATCGGGATGAAGTACACCGACGGCTTCACCCGTCTGGTCCCCAGTGTGCTCACGGGCGCCGGGATCGTCGCTTCCATGATGCTGCTGTCGCAGGCCGCCAAGACGCTGCCCATCGGTACCGCGTACGGCGTGTGGGTGGGGATCGGCGCGGCCGGTGCGGCGGTGCTCGGCATGGTGGTCCTTGGTGAGCCGGCCACCGCCGCCCGGATCTTCTTCGTCTGTCTGCTGCTCGTCTCCGTGGTCGGCCTCAAGGCGACGAGCGGCCACTAGCTCACGAGCGAGGTCACCAGCTCGCCAGGTCACCAGCTCACGAAGTCACCAGCTCACGAAGTCAGGGGCTCACGAGGTCAGGGGCTTCGTGAGCCCCGGGGCCGTGCGGCCAGGCCCGTCGTGGTGGCGCCGGGGCCCTCGGTATCACCGGTGTTGGTGCCGCCGGTCTCGGTGCCGCCCTGGGTCTGGCCCTGGTCCTGGCCCTGGATCTGACCTTGTGTCTGGCCCTGGGTCTGACCGCCGGTGTTGGTACCGCCGTTGTCGGCGCCGCCCTGCGTCTGGCCCTGGTCCTGACCTTGGTTCTGGCCCTGGGTCTGTCCCTGGTTGCGGCCGCCCTGGTTCTGGCCCTGGGTCTGTCCCTGGTTGCGGCCGCCCTGGTTCTGTCCTTGGGTCTGCCCCTGGTTCTGGCCCTGCGTCTGACCCTGGTTGCGGCCACCCGTCTGGCCCTGGTCCTGGCCCTGTGTCGGGCCTTGGTCGGTGCCGGGCGTCGAGGGCTGGGGCGGGTTGGGGGCCGGCGGTTCGACGGGAATGGTGGCGCCGTCCTGGAGCTCCAGGTCGAAGTCCTTGGGTTCGCTGCCCCGCAGGGCGCCCTTGGTGTACTGCGCCCAGATCTGTGCGGGCGGGCCGCCGCCGTTCATGCGGGGGAAGCCGAGTGCCCCGTACAGCGGCTGCTGCACGGCCGTGTCGGGGTCGGCGCCCATCAGCGCGACGACGGTGGCCAGGTCCGGGGTGTAGCCCGCGAACCAGGCGGCCTTGTCCTGTTCGGCGGTGCCGGTCTTGCCGGCGGAGGGCCGCCCGGAGGCCTGCGCTGCCGTGCCCGTGCCGCCGTCGACGACGCTCTGCAGCATCGACGTGGTGGTGTCGGCGGCCTCGCGGGTGACGGCCTGTTCGGCGTCCTGCGCGGGCAGTTCGGTCTTCTCGCCGTCCTTGATGACGGATTCGACCATCGTGTACGTGCCGTGCCGGCCGTGCCCGGCGAGCGTGGCGTACGCCTGTGTCATGTCGAGGACGCTGGCGGTCGCGGTGCCGAGCGCGATGGACGGGCCGTTGGGCATGTCCGGGGTGTCGGAGGGCAGGCCGAGGTCGACCGCGGTCTGCCTGACCTTGGCGGGGCCGACGTCGACGGCCATCTGCGCGTACACCGCGTTGACCGACTTGTCGGTGGCGGTGCGCACGGTGATGGGCCCGTAGGAGGTGTCGTCCTCGTTGGCGGGGTTGTACGGGGTGCCCTTCCAGCCCTGCACGTACCGCTTGTTGGTGCCGTCGTAGACGGTGTTCGGGGTGATGGGGCGCCCGTCCTGCGTGGTCGAGCCGTTGACGACGGCCGAGGTGAAGACGAACGGCTTGAAGGTGGAGCCCACCTGGAAGTCGCGCCGGGTCGCGTTGTTGACGTACTGCTTGGTGTAGTCGATGCCCCCGTACATCGCGAGGACCTTGCCGCTCGCCGGGTCGATGGAGGCGCCGCCGACCCGCACGTTGCGGTCGGCCTTGCGGTCCGCGCTCAGCTTGGAGTTGACGGTGTCGTCGACGGCCTTGACGAAGGCGTCCTGCTTGGCCTTCTGGAGGGTGGTGGTGATCCGGTAGCCGCCGGTGGCCAGGGTGTTCTCGTCGATGATCTTGTTGCCGGTGAGGTAGTCCTTGACGGCCTCGACGACGTAGCCGCGCTGGCCCGCGAGGCCCGCGCGCGGCTTGACCTTTCCGGGCACGGGGAAGGTGGTCGCGGCCCGTTCGGGGGCGCCGAGCCACTTCTTCTTGACCATGCCGTCCAGGACGTAGTTCCAACGGGCGAGCGCCCGGGGCTTGTTCTGCGGGTGGGCGATCACGTCGTACGCGCTGGGGGAGTTGAGCAGGGACGCGAGGTAGGCGCCCTCGCCGGTGGTGAGCTTCTCGACGTCCTTGCTGTAGTACGCCTGGGACGCGGCCTGGATGCCGTACGCGTTGCGGCCGAAGTAGCTGGTGTTCAGGTACCCGGCGAGGATGTCCTCCTTGGTCTCCTCGCGATTGAGTTTGATCGCGATGAAGAACTCCTTCACCTTGCGGGTGACGGTCTGCTCCTGGCCCAGGTAGTAGTTCTTCACGTACTGCTGGGTGATGGTGGAGCCGCCCTGGGTGCCCTTGCCGGTGAGGGTGTTCCAGGCGGCGCGGACCATCGCCTTGGGGTCGACGGCGCGCTCGGAGTAGAAGTCCCGGTCCTCGGCGGCCAGTACGGCGTGCTGGACGGTCAGCGGGACCTGCGCGAGCTGTACGTTCTCGCGGTTGACCTCGCCGTCCGAGGCGAGCGGGGTTCCGTCGGCGTACAGGAAGACGTTGGACTGGGCGGTGGCCCCGGCGTTCGCGGCCGGGATCGACACGAGCGTGTAGCCGGCGACGAAGCCGCCGATGAGGAGCAGCGCGAAGAGCAGGACGATGCCGAGGACCACGCGCCAGCGGGGTACGAACCGGCGCCGGCCGGTGCGCTTGGGCCGCTTGCCCGGGCCGGCCGGGGCCGCGGGGGTGCCGGCGGGGGTGCCGGCGCTCGCACCGGGGGTGGCATCGGGCCGGCCGGGTGGGCCTGCGGTCTCGCTCGGGCCGGCCGGGCCGTCGGGGCCCTCGGCTGCGGCGCCTCGGCCGGGCGGGGTGGATCCGGAGGCGCCGAGGTCGCGGGGCGTCCACTCCCGGGGCGCCTTGGGTCCGGGGTGCGGTGGCTCCGGCTGCTCGTCGTCGCTCATGTCTCTCCGGCTCTCTCCGGCCCTTGCGTCTCGGTCGCGTGCGGGGTGAGGTACGGGCTGGTTGTCGATAAGAATCGACCAATTAGGGCGATTCGCACCGTAAGGACATCTTGCATGTCCAACCGCGGAAATTCCGTCGCGAAGGGCCGGGGGGCTGGGCTAGGCTCTCGCGCTTTGGTGTCCGTGGCGGGTGAGGGGGCGTTCGTGCGGCTGTACGGGGTCGTGGCCGCGGGTGGGTTCCGGCGCTATACGACGTACCGGGTGGCCACCGCGGCCGGGGTGTTCACCAACACCGTCTTCGGCGTGATCGTGGCGTACACCTATATAGCCCTGTGGGACCAGCGCCCCAACCTCGGTGGCTACGACCAGTCCCAGGCGCTCACCTATGTGTGGGTCAGCCAGGCCATGCTGATGACGGTCAACATGTTCGGCGGGGGCTTCGCGGACGAACTCGTGGAACGCATCCGTACGGGTGACATCGCGATCGACCTCTACCGCCCCGCCGACCTCCAGCTGTGGTGGCTGTCGGCCGATCTGGGCCGGGCGCTGTTCCACTTCCTGGGGCGCGGAGCGGTCCCGCTCGCCTTCGGGGCGCTGTTCTTCGACCTCGCGCTGCCGACGAACCCGGGGACGTGGCTCGCCTTCCTCCTCGCGGTGCTGCTCGGCGTGGTGGTGAGCTTCGCGCTGCGGTTCCTGGTGGCTCTCACCGCGTTCTGGCTGCTCGACGGGGCCGGAGTCTCCTCGCTCGTCTCCATCGCGGGCCTGTTCTTCTCCGGGATGCTGCTGCCGCTCAACGCCTTCCCCGGCCTGCTCGGCGAGGTGGCCCGCGCGCTGCCCTGGTCCTGCCTGCTCCAGATCCCGGCGGACGTCCTGATGGGCCGCCACCACGGCACGGGCCTGCTCGGCGCCTACGGCTTCCAGCTGGGCTGGGCGGCGGTGCTGCTCGGCGCGGGCCGGGTGCTCCAGTCCGCGGCGGTACGGAGGGTGGTGGTGCAAGGTGGCTGACACGGGGCCCGGAGGGACGGGCGGACCCGGCGTGCCGGACGCGCCGGAGGCCGTCGGCGCCGCGGGCGTGGCCGGGGCGACAGACGCGATGGACGCGACCGGAGTGGTCGGTGTGGCCGGGGCGGCGGGCGTGACCGAGCGGCTTCCGGCGCCGGGTATGTGGGCCACGTACACGATGATCGCCGGAATGTGGATCCGCTCCACACTCGCCTACCGTGCGTCCTTCGTGATGATGCTGGTCGGCAACTTCCTGGTGACGGCGTTCGACTTCGTCGTGATCGCCCTGATGTTCTCGCAGGTCCGCTCGCTCGGCGGCTACTCCTTCGCCGAAGTGGCCTTCCTGTACGGGACGTCGACGACGGCGTTCGGCCTCGCGAACGCGCTGCTCGGCTCCATCGACAAGCTGGGCGCGCGGGTCCGGGACGGCACGCTCGACACCCTTCTGGTGCGCCCTGCGCCGGTCCTCGCCCAGGTCGCCGCCGACCGCTTCGGCCTCCAGCGCCTCGGCCGCCTCCTGCAGGGCGGCCTGGTGCTCGGTGGCTCGCTGTTGGCCCTGCACGTGCACTGGACGGTCCTGAAGGTGCTGCTCGTGCCGGTGATGCTGCTCAGCGGCACCGCGATCTTCTGCGCGGTGTTCGTGGCGGGCGCCGCCTTCCAGTTCTGGGCGCAGGACGCGGCCGAGGTGCAGAGCGCGTTCACGTACGGCGGCCAGACGCTGCTCCAGTATCCGCCGACGGTGTTCGCCAAGGACATGGTGCGCGGCGTCACCTACATCTTTCCGCTGGCCTTCGTGAACTGGCTGCCCGCGCTCTACATCCTGGGCCGCCCCTACCCGTTGGGCCTGCCGTCCTGGCTCGCCTTCACGCCCCCGCTGGTGGCGGCGCTGTGCCTGACCCTGGCGGGCCTGGCGTGGCGGGTGGGCGTCAGGGCGTACCGCAGCACGGGGAGCTGACCCGTGAGCCGGCGCGAGGAGCCGCCCGTGAACCACGAACCAGCACCGCGGGGCCGCCCGTGAACCACGAACCAGCACCGCGGGCCGCCCTGTGAGCCCGAACTCGCCCATGAACGGAAGGCGTTGACGTGACGGACCTCATCGAACTCGACGGCGTCGAGAAGGTCTTCGACGTACGCCGCAAGACGGGCCGCTGGCGACGCGAGAAGCGGCAGGTCAGGGCGGTGGACGGGATCAGTTTCCGGGTGCCGCGCGGCGAGATGGTCGGCTACATCGGCCCGAACGGCGCCGGGAAGTCCACCACCATCAAGATGCTGACGGGCATCCTCACCCCGAGCGCCGGCCGCATCGGCGTCGCGGGCCTCGACCCGTCCCGCGAGCGGACGAAAATGGCGCAGCGCATCGGGGTGGTGTTCGGCCAACGCACCACGCTCTGGTGGGACTTGCCGCTCTACGACTCCTACCGCCTGGCCCACCGCATGTACCGCATCCCGGACGCCCGGTTCCGCGAGAACCTCGACCGCTGCGTCGAACTCCTCGACCTGGCAAGCCTGTTGGACGTTCCCGTACGCCAGCTCTCGCTCGGCCAGCGGATGCGCGGCGACATCGCGGCGGCCCTGCTGCACGACCCGGACGTGCTGTACCTCGACGAGCCGACGATCGGCCTCGACGTCATCAGCAAGGCCAAGGTCCGCCAGTTCCTGCGCGACCTGAACGCCGAGCGCGCCACCACGATCCTGCTCACCACCCACGACCTGACCGACATCGAGCAGCTCTGCAAGCGCGTGATGGTCATCGACCACGGCCGCCTGATGTACGACGGCGCGCTCGCCGGGCTGCACGAGGCGGGCGAGAGCGAACGCACCCTGGTGGTGGACCTGGAGCGCGAACTCCCGCCGGTGCGGGCCGAGGGAGCCCGGGTGATCAAGGTCGAGGGACCCCGCCAGTGGCTCGCGTTCCCCGCCTCGGCGTCGGCGGCGCCGCTGGTCGCACAGATCGCCGCGGAGTATCCGTTGGTGGACCTGTCGGTGCGGGAGCCGGACATCGAGGCCGTGATCGCCCGAATGTACGAGGGCCCGGAGGTTCACTAGTCTGCGCAGCATGACGAGTGAACCAACGGGCGGGCTGCCGGAGATGCGTGCCTCGGACGCCGAGCGGGAGCGGGTCGCCGAGTCGTTGAGGGACGCGGTGGCCGAGGGGCGTCTCGACATGGAGGAGTTCGAGCAGCGCCTGGAGGCGGCCTACAAGGCGCGCACGCACGGGGAGTTGGAGCCGCTGGTCCGTGACCTGCCCGCGCCCGGCTCGGTGGTCGCGGTGGGTCCGACGGCTCCCGCCGCGCGCCGCACGGAGGACGAGACCGAGGTCCACTGGCCCTCCCGCATCGGCCACTCGCCCACCTCCGCGGGCGGGTTCGCCTTCTGGAGCGGGTTCTCGCGCAAGGGGACGTGGACGGTGGCGCGCAGGTTCACCGCGTTCGCCATGTGGGGCGGCGGCGACATCGACCTGCGCGAGGCCCGCTTCGAGGACCGCCACACCGTGCTGCGCCTCTTCACGATCATGGGCGGAATCGGCGTGACCGTACCGCCCGAACTGACCGTCCGGGTCAAGGGTTTCGGCATCATGGGCGGTGTCGACGGCGGCAAGGCCAGCGGCGACGGCACCCCCGGCTCCCCGGACGTCACGATCTTCGCGTACGCGCTGATGGGCGGCATCGGCGTCGACCGCAAGCTGCGCAAGGCGCAGAAGGAGCGGCTGCGGTTGGAGAAGCAGCGGGAGACCCGGAAGAAGCGGGAACGCAAGGAACTGGGCTGAGCCGGATCGTCTGGGCCGGGCGGGATCATCGGGGTCGGTCCGGATCGTCCGGGTCGGTCCGGGCCACCTGGGTCGGTCCGGGCGTCCTGGGCTGAGCCGGCTCACCTGGGTTGGGCGGGGTCATCTGGGCTGAGCCGGGTCAACCGGGCCGGGCCGGGTCTACCCGCCCAGCGCGTGCGACACCGTGTAGATCACGAGACCGGCCAGCGCGCCGACCACCGTGCCGTTGATACGGATGAACTGAAGGTCGCGGCCGATGTTCGCCTCGATCTTGCGGGAGGTGTCGTTCGCGTCCCAGGACGCCACCGTGTCCGTGATCAGGGAGGTGATCTCGGCGCGGTACGTCGACACCACGTACGCCGCCGCGTCCTCCAGCCAGCCATCCACCTTGGACTGGAGGCGGGGGTCGGTGGACAGTCGGGTGCCGAGCGAGAGCAGGGACGCCCGGGCGCGCAGCCGCAGCTCGCTGTGGTCGTCCTCGGCCGCCGCGATGATCATCGAGCGTACGGAGGACCAGGCCGAGGCGATGATGTCCTGGACCTCGGGGCGGGCCAGTATCTCCGACTTGAAGCGCTCGACCCTGGTCCGGGTCTCGGAGTCCGACTGGAGGTCCGCCGCGAAGTCCGCGAGGAACCGGTCCAGGGCGCCCCGTGCCGGGTGGGCCGGCATGTCACGCATCTCGGTCACGAAGCGCAGCAGCTCCCGGTAGACGCGCTCGCCCACCTTGCGGTCCACGAACCGGGGGGTCCAGCCGGGGGCCCCGCCCTGCACCGCGTCCATCACCGAGTCGCCGTGTGTGACCAGCCAGTCGTGGGCCCGTACGCACACCAGGTCCACGGCCCGGCGGTGGCTGCCGTCGGCCACGATCCGCTCCAGGGCCTTGCCGACGCCCGGTGCGATCTCCGCGGCGTCCGCCCGGCGCGTGATGGCCTCGCCGACGACCGCTTGGACGTCGGAGTCCCGCAGGACCGTCAGCGCGCCGCGCAGGGCTGTGGCCAGCTCCGATGTGACGCGCTCGGCGTGGTCGGGCTCGGCGAGCCAGGTGCCCAGGCGGCGGCCGATGCCGAGGGCCTGCAGGCGGGTGCGCACCACGGCGGCCGACAGGAAGTTCTCGCCCACGAAGGTGCCGAGGGAGGCGCCGAACTGGTCCTTCTTGTTCTGGATGATCGCCGTGTGCGGGATGGGCAGGCCCAGCGGACGGCGGAACAGTGCGGTCACCGCGAACCAGTCGGCGAGCGCGCCCACCATGCCGGCCTCGGCCGCCGCCGCCACGTACCCGGCCCAGGCGCCAGCGCCCGAGCGGTCGGCCCAGGTGGCGAGCCCGAAGACGACCGCGACCAGGAGCAGCAGCCCGGTCGCGGTGGCCTTCATCCGGCGCACGCCCCGGCGCTTCTCCTCGTCCGCCGCCGTATAGGCGAAGGGGGACGAGGAGGCTGCGCCGGGCGTGCGCGCGGCGGTGTCCGCCGCGACCGCCGCCGCGGCGTTCCCGGAGGCCCCGGCATCCCCGGCATCCCCGGCATCCCCGGAATCTCCGGCTTTCCCGGCGTTCCCGGTGTTCTCGGCCCCGGGCCCCGTTCTCGTACGTTCCCGTTCCATTCGCTCCACCTGTCCGCGGGTACCCGCGCCCCGAT
The DNA here is from genome assembly GCF_014650455.1 of Streptomyces xanthochromogenes. GTDB lineage: Bacteria > Actinomycetota > Actinomycetes > Streptomycetales > Streptomycetaceae > Streptomyces > Streptomyces xanthochromogenes. The sequence continues at coordinate 139,609 of NZ_BMUZ01000013.1, forward strand.
CATTCACGACCACGAGGCCGGATTCGGCCGGTAGCCCTGTGCGACCCCGTACGGCCCCTGTGCCTGTGGCGGCCCTCCGCGTACCTCCACCGACCTCTACAGGAACTACTCGTGGGCCGCACGTTCAGTTCCCGTACAGGCGTCCTGTCACCCGTTCGCGTGGCCGGACTGGCCGTGGCTCCGTACATTCGGATCATGTCCACGCGGACTCGTCCGGCCTGGCTCGCGGCGGTGACGGTGCTGGTTGTCGCCGTCCTGTGCGCGGTGGTCGTGCCGAGCGGGGCGGCGGTGGGCACGGGCGTGGGGAGGGGCGTGGGGAGGGGCTTTGATTCCCTGGCGGGTGCGGGTGCGGGTGCGGGTGCGGGTGCGGGTGCGGGTGCGGGCGCGGGTACGGGTACGGGTGCGGGTACGGGTACGGGTACGGGCGCGCGCCCTGGAGTCGGCCAGGGCTCTGAGGCGGGCCCGGACCCGGGAGCAGGCGGTGACGGCTGGGTCGGAACCTGGTATTCCGCCCCCGTCGAGGCCGAGCCGGGGGGCGGCGCGGCGCGGACCGTACGCAATGTCGTGCACACCACGATGGGCGGCAGCCGGGCCCGCATCACCGTCTCGAACCTGTTCGGGACGGCCCCGCTCGACCTGCGCCACGCCACCCTCGCGACCGCGGCCGCCCCGGCCCGGACCATGCGGACGCTGACCTTCCACGGCCACGCGAGGATCTCCGTACCGCCGGGCGGGCAGGCCGTGAGCGACCCGCTGACGTTCGAGGTACCGGCAGCGGCCGACCTGTACGTATCCGTGTACGCGGCCGGCCCCGTCACCTGGCACCCCCAGGCGCTGGGGACCTCGTACGAGGTACCGGGAGGGACGGACCGCGCCGCCGATCCCGGGGCGTTCGCGGGCACGACAGGTGCCTGGCGGTACGTGACCGCGCTGGACGTACAGGGCCCGGAGTCGGCGGGCGGCAGCGTCGTGGTGCTCGGCGACTCGATCACGGAGGGGGTGGGCTCCACCCCGGGCGCGGATCGTCGCTGGACGGATGTGCTGGCCGAACGCCTGAGGAACCTGCGGGAGCGGACGGCCGGTGTGCCACGGGCCGTCCTGAACGCCGGGATCGGCGGAAACGGCCTACTGACAGGGCGCAGCGGCCCGAGCGGCCCGGACCGCTTCCAGCGGGACGCGCTGGGCCGGGCAGGGGTGCGGACGGTCATCGTCGAGCTGGGCATCAACGACCTGCTCAGCGGCGGCGAGCGCAACGCGGACGCGCTGCTCGCCGGCATGCGGGACCTGGTGCGGCGTGGCCACGCGCGGGGCGTACGAGTCCTGGGCACCACCCTTGCGCCGTGCGGCGGCCTTCGCGCCTGCACGGCGCAGGTCGAGGCGGTACGGGAAACGGTGAACGCGGCGATCCGAGGGGGCGGGGTCTACGAGGGCGTCATCGACATCGACCGCACCCTGAGAGCCCCCGATTCCCCGCGCGAGCTGTCACCCCCGTACGACTCGGGGGACCACCTGCACCCGAGCGATGCGGGGTACCGGGCGGTGGGAGCGGCGATCGATCCGGGGGCGCTGTGACGGGCCGGGGCGGGGCGTGGGGCCGGGGCTTGGGCCCCGGGGCCGGGGCTTGGCGGCACGCGTGTGCCGCGGCTCAACGGGCCCCTCCCGCCGGGTGCACAACCGGGCACGACTGGCTTCTGCCCGTCCCAGTCGTACGGCCATGCACCCGACCACCAGGGGGAGTTGCCCCTAAGTACGGGCGTGGGGAGCCACGCGTTCACGCCCCCCGGACCTTCTTTGCCGCGGGGTGGAACTACTACTCACCCGAGTTGCGCGTGACGGCCCAGGAGGCGAGGGCGACGGCCCCGGCCACCCCGAACACGGAGGGCCAGGCGCCGACCTTCTTGGCCAGCGGGTGCGACCCGGCGAACGCGGCGACATAGGCGGTGGTCAGCCCCACGGCCGCCTTCGTCCCGGCCGCCTGCTGCCACTGCCGGGCCGCCAGCGCCCCGGCCCCGGCCAGCGCCACCCCGCCAAGCGGCCGCTTCCTGGTCCACCGAGCCACCCCATACCCCCCGACGAGCCCACCGGCCGCGATCAAAGTTGCGGGGACCTTTGCCATGGTTTGCCTCCTGGAGTGCGGTTTTCTTCGAGGCTAGCTCGGGGGGTCGGGGGGCTTGGCGGCGGGCCGGGGCAGGGCGGCCTCTCGTCAGAGAGCCTCGCGCCTTATCGCCCGGACGAAAGCCACCCAAGGGACACTTCCGAACGATATGCACGGACCGTCGGGCCGCTTCGAGTCACGCACGGCCGTGCGCGCCGAGAACTGCGCGGTCTCCACGCACTCCGTACCGCTGCCACCGCTGTACGAGGACTTCACCCAGCGGACGTCCTGCTGATCCATCACAGCTCCCTGCGGGCCCGATCGAGGAGCGCCGCCGACGCTTCGATGTCCAACGCCTGGGCGCTCAGATATTGGAACGCCAACTTATAGCGCTCCAGCTCTGCGGGCTTCTCCATGAACAGCCCGCCGCCGATGATGTCCACGTACACGACGTCTAGTTCGGGTGTTGGGCCACCCAGGATCACGAAGCTTCCGACGGCTGCCGCGTGCGCACCTTGAGCAAACGGCAGTATTTGGATGGTCACTTGGGGCTTTCTAGCCTGATCGTGAAGGTGGTGCAGCTGATCACGCATGACCTCCCTTCCCCCGACCATTCGGCGAATGACCGCCTCGTCGATCACGGCCCAGATGTGAGGAGCATCGTCTCGCGCGAGCAGTTCTTGGCGCTTCATGCGGATGTCCACCATGTGCGTGATCTCTTGCTCGGTGCAGCGCATCTCCGAGGCGCGGTGTACGGCCTCGGCGTACGCACGTGTCTGGAGCAGCCCGGGAACGTACATGCACGCGTAGTGGTCCTCGCGGACGACCTCGTCCTCCAGGGTCAGCATCAAGTTCATGGACTCCGGGATGGGGTCGGCGAGGGATCGCCACCACCCTTGAATCTTTGCCCCCTTGGCTAGTTCGACGAGCGTAGTCCGCTCTTGCTCGGAAGCCCCGTACTCGCGGCAAAGTGCATCCACAGCGGGCCACTTGACGGTTCCCTCTTTGGTCTCGTAGCGACTCAGAGTGGCTTTGGAGACCCCGACGAGTGCCCCGGCCTCCTCCAAGGTGAGCCCCGTGCGCTCGCGCAGCCGACGCAGGTCCGCCCCGAGCTGGCGCCTGCGGGTGGTCGGTCCAACAGCCATGGGTGACGGCCCTTCGTGTCGATCTCCCTGAGCCTGCCCGGCCCATGGCGTTGAGGACAACACAGCGCACGCCTGGGGCGCATGAAGGCCGGCCGTGCTCCTGCAACTCCCTTGTGAGAGTTCCATATTGAGAGTTCCGCTGCCACCCTGGAGAGACAGAGCGGCGCACACAGAGCAGCTGAGAAGGGGGCGCAAGGTGACTGTCTGGGACGGATGCCGATTCGAGATCGAGAGGAAGGCCTGGGCTCTGCCGTTCATGGCAGAACCCAGGGAGCTCGCCGGCCTGAGGCGCGTCATGTGTCTCCACTTGAACTTGTGGGGGCTGCCCCACGTTGTTGAGGCGGCTCAGCTGTGCGTGACGGAACTCGTCACTAATGTCATCACTCATGTCGGACCGGGCACGCCGACGACGCTGGCCGTATCCATGAACGGAAGTCGACTACGTATTGCGGTCATTGATCCCGATGCGCGAGCCCTACCGACGCTCCTGTCGGCTTGCGCCGACGATGAATCGGGGCGAGGGATGGCTTTGGTGGAAGCGACCGCGGAGCGGTGGGGCGTGATTCTCCGGGAGGATGTGAAGGTCACGTGGTGCGAGCTGGCGACGGGGCTTCGGTCCGCGTACGACCATGTTGACGACCCTCAAGTCGCGCGCGCAGAAGCCCTGTTGGCCCTCTACTCCCTGAATGATCAGAACTGCCAGACACCAGCCCGCCGCGTCACCCTTTCCGCCGCGGAAAAGGTGACGACTGGGCTGATCGTCGACCTCCTGCGATGGCTGCGTGTGCATGGGCGCGACTCCCAAGCGGTCATCGACAGAGCATGGAGTCACTTCGAGAACATGGACGAGGCGGAGTCACGCCATTGACGTCTGGGGCGTGCTCTTCACGAATTCATCGCCCTCCGGCCAAATCACCTGGGCGGCAACCTCGGCGGCATGGCAGAGCTTGAGGAGATCGAGTCGCGGCTTCGAAGGCAGCAAGAGCGCTATGGCGGGCTTGGGTTCCAAGTGTCGTCGATAGTCGAAGAGCTGACCTATGGCCATACGAATTGCTTCGCGCGTCACGTTAGCCTTTGCCTCGATGAGCAGTTCGTCGGTCGCGTCGTAGAGGTCAGTGTAGAGAGCCTTCACTTCCCCCTCTGGAATGATCTTCTTTCTGGTGATGTGGTGCCCCTTGGTGGCCAAGTAGCGGCTGTACGCCTTGACGAGCTTCGCTTCGCGACGCTCGGATTGGCGCGACCTACCGCTGGAGCTCACCGTCATTTGCTCCACATTGTGCTGTTCGATGGCAACGTCCTTGACCTGCGTGGACTTGACAGGTTCGAGTGGCAGATCGGTTTTCGGTGCTGCCTGATCGACGGGCCGCAGGCGAAACATGATGACGGTGCGGATCACGCCGTCGGTGCCTGGGGCGTCGGTGGTGTAGTGAGGCTCCTTCTCGTCTAGGACGAACTGTCCGAGGCGAGCAACCACACCCTTTGCGGTGGACTTGAAAAGTTCGAGCGAACGTTTCTGCTGCTGGTGTTCAAGAATGTTCAGATTGCCAGCAGTCATCTCCTGGTCCCCAACCCGACCCTCACCGCAGTAGTGATAGCACCCGTCGTTTCCCCACCCGTCGTAGTACCCGTACTCGCGACCTCTCTCAGGGTTGGAGAAGAGGAAGAGGTAGGGTCCGTTCTTCGGGCGGCTGATCCCCTTTTGGCGATTCCCGCCATGCTGGTCGTGGATCACCGTTCGCTTTATTTTGGTGCCAACGGCAACTATGTTCACTGCGTGACTCCTCGCGGTTGCGGCTATCGGAATTCAGAACTGCTCTTGAGTAGCAATGGTTTCCAGAATTGGAAAGCTGACCGCCAGCTCCTATTCAGCCCGCGGCGATCACGGAATACGTTAGAACGTCGGCAGGGAGCTCATGCGCGAGTTCCCATGTGACGGCCATGGGCTTACTTCCCTTGTGGCTAACGTAGCGAGCAGGCCCCAGTAGCATCCATGGCTGGGCGCCCCCGATGTCCATGGTCTTGTAGCGGCGGATGAAAAGGAGGATGTGGCTGCCCTCGGCTCCGTGGTTCTGGTAGCGCAGGCCGGTGGGTGACGACTCCGAGGTCTGGTTCTGGGACTCCCAGTGGAAGAGTCTCTCGCTCAACGCGTAATCGTGGTAACGGGTTTGGGGCGAGAAGTCCTTCTCGTCTTTCTCGCGCGTGATGAGGAGGGCATCCGTCATCGCCGACGCGCACCACCTCACGCCTTCGCGGAAGTGGGCCGGCATGAAGCCGCCAATCTCGGACTGGCCGAGGGCTGGCAGGATTTCCTCGCGTGTGTACGAGGCGTGGACGGTGAGCGGCAAACTGGCTTGGCTTCCGTGGAGTGGCAGCGGCACGTGCTCCGTGTGTGCGAGGTTGTGTGCCAAGACCTGCGTCAATTCGTCGCGTAGGGCCTTCTGGTCGGCGAGCGTGGCGAAGGCCTCGTCGTAGCTAGCGAAGCCGCCCAGGGGCCACAGCGAGAAGTAGAGCATGCGGGCATACCCCTGCTCCTGCTCGCTGAGGTCGGCGTAGGCGGGCGGCTGATCTGCCAAAAGTTGGGAGTAGGCGGCCACTCGTTGTGGATCGTCCACGTGGAGGAAAGACGGAACCCGCTTCAGGAGGGCTGCCTCACCCTCCGGCGCAGGTGAGGTCAGAAGCTGGGCGCGACGCAGCAGGCCGCTCCATGAATTGCCGCTGCGGTAGATCTCCTGGAGGTCGCGGCCGCTCTCATCGAGGTAGGTGCTCAGACGTGACTCGCCGTATGTCGCAACCTCGCGTGCCAGTGCCACTACGTTGACGCCGAGTTGAGCCTTGATGTTTTCCATGATGACCTTCTTCGCCTTGGGCTCCAGGATGATTTGGCAGCCAGAGGGAAGCTTGGGGAAGTCATGCTCGATGTGGTTCAGGAGCCGCTTCCGAGTCAGATTGGTCAAGGCTCGGAACTGGTTCTCGAAGCGGAACTCCTTACGGTGCTGGCCGATGAAGTCCAAGACGGTCAGCACTGCTTTTCCTTCACTTCGACGCAGGCCGCGGCCCAATTGCTGGAGGAAGACGGTCGCGCTTGCAGTCGGTCGCAGCAGCAATAGCGTGTCAACGTCAGGGATGTCCAATCCCTCGTTGAAGAGGTCGACGGAGAAGATGGCCTGGAGCTTGCCCGTCTTCAAGTCGGCCAAGGCGCGCTTGCGCTCCTCCGCTGGGGTCTCACCGGAGAGCGCAACAGAGTTCAGGCCAGCGCGTCGGAAGTACTTCGCCATGAAGTGGGCGTGAGCGACCGAGACACAGAAGCCTAGAGCACGCATGGACCCAGGGTCCGGCACCTTGTCCTCTACTGCCTTGATCACCAGACGAGCCCTGGCGTCATTGCCCGTCAGGACGTTGTTCAAGGCCACAGTGTCATAGGCGCCTCGCTTCCACTGGACGGTAGTGAGGTCGGTGTTGTCACTGATCCCGAAATAGTGGAAGGGGCTGAGGAGGTCGTTCTCGAGCGCCTCCCACAGACGCATCTCAGCTGCGATGCGACCATCGAAGAACTCGTCCTGAATGTTCTTGCCGTCCATGCGTTCCGGCGTAGCGGTCAGGCCGAGCAGTTCGGATGGGCGGAAGTGGTCGAGAATCTTTCGATATGTCGGAGAGGTGCCGTGGTGGAACTCGTCGATAACGATGATGTCGAAGTGGTCCGGGGCGAGTTGCTCTAGAGCGCGCGCGTTGAGGGATTGCACACTGGCGAAGACGTGGGTCCATCGCTCGGGGATCTCGCCGGAGTGGAGCAGCTCGCCGAAGTCGGCGTCGACGAGGACGTCTTGGTAAGTGCGGAGCGACTGCTGCAGGATCTCCTTGCGGTGAGCGACGAACAGGAGTCGTGCATCACGGCCCAATTTCTGCCGCAACCGCTTGTAGTCCAATGCGGCCATGACCGTCTTGCCCGTACCAGTCGCTGCGACCAGCAAGTTGCGGTGGCGATCATGAACGGTGCGCTCGACCTCAAGGCGCTCCAGCATGTCCCGCTGATGCGGATACGGGCGGACTTCCAAGCCCGAGAGCTGGAGCGAGGGGCGCTCGGTGCCGTTCATTCGGCCCGAGGCGCGATTCAATGCCTCGTCGAGGCGTGTGCCGTCTCGGGCTGGGTCGTACAGCTCGAACGTCGGATCGTTCCAGTACGAGTCGAAGGTGGCTTCGAACTTACGCAGGACATCGGGGGTGGCGACGGAAGACAGCCGCACGTTCCATTCCAACCCGTCCAGGAGAGCAGCCTTGGAGAGGTTCGAGCTCCCTACATACGCCGTGTCGTACCCACTGTTGCGACGGAAGAGCCAGGCTTTTGCGTGCAGACGTGTTGAGCGTAGCTCGTAGCTCACGCGCACCTCGGCGTTGAATTCTTCGACCAAACGGTCAAGAGCTCGTCGCTCCGTGGCTCCGATATAAGTGGTCGTGATCACTCGGATAGGTACGCCTCGGGCATGGGCTGCCTTGAGTGATTGCTCCAGCACGCGCAGGCCGTGCCACTTAACGAAGGCGCACAGCAGGTCGACGCGGTCAGCAGTGGCGAGCTCGGCTCGAAGTTCGAAGCCCAGATTGGGATCGTCGGGTGCGTTGGTGATCAAAGCCGTCTCGGACAGCGGAGTGGCCGGGCGGATTGCATAGACACCCGGTGCCTCTGGCTCGGCCAAGGCCAGGAGTTGGCGCGGGCCTTCGGCTACGAGATCCACCCACTCCCGCGCTCCAGCCAATGTGCTCAGGGACTCAAGGATGTGATTGGCGGCATGTACGCGTTCTGCGGCCGGTAGTCGGTGGAGTACCTGGCGCACGGTGTTGGCGATATGACGCGCGAGGACGTGCGGCGTTGATTCGGCGCCGACCTCGGCATCAACGGTTTGCCATCCGGCGGCATCCAGCCCTTTGAGCTGCTCGGTGAGACGCAGCGTGATGAGTTGCTCGTAGAGACCGGTTACGGGTTGCCCCGAGTCGGCGGTGTTGGTCACGCTGCGCCCCTCCCATGGACTGTCACCCCTAGTGAAGCAGGGGCCACTGACACTCCGGACAAGGGAGTTGAACGGATCAAGCCGCCCCGTGGCAGTCCCCGTAGTTGACCCCAGAGCCGCACCAGCAGTCGGCGCCGCGGCCGGGGGGCCAGGAGGTGGCTCGGGCTCGGGCGGCCAGGGTGGTGGCGTATTGGGGGAGGAGGTCGGCGTTGGCGGGGGAGGAGGCTTCGGAGGCGGCGAAGGCCTCGTAGGAGGGGACCGTGGCCGTCACGATGCCCAGGTTCGGCGTGCCGGCCGCGGCCAGTTCGCGCAGGGAGGCCTCGATGTCCAGCAAGTGGGCCGCGTGCGTGGGGTATTCGGACTGCAGCTCGGGATACGCCGTCAGGAGTTCGTCCAGTTCCGGTTCCGGCCAGTGCAGGACCGCGACCGGGAACGGGCGGGACAGGGCGGCACGGTAGCTGCCCAACTCGGCCCGCAGGCGGGCGAGTTCGGCCTGGAGTTCGGCCGGGTCCTCCGAGCCGAGGGACCACAGGCGCTTGGGGTCGTGGAGTTCGTCCAGGGAGATCGGTGCCGTGTGCAGGTCGTCGGCCAGGGTGTCCCAGTCGTCGTGCGGCAGCGCGAGCAGGCGGCGCACCCGGTGGCGGGTGGTGACCAGGGACTGGGTGCTGTACGGGATCGCCCTCGTGTCGACCGTGGCCTCGGCGATGCCCAGGAGCGTCAGGGCCCTGGTCAGGGAGGCGTGGGCGAGGTCCAGTTCGTCGTGGGCCTCAAGGGTCTCGGCGACGATCTCCCAGGCCGCCGGGTCCAGCGGGGCCGCTGCCCGGATGCCCTCGATGATCGCGCGGGCCTCCGGCTCGTGGCCGTACTCCCACAGGTTCGCCGCCTTGAACGCCTTCACCAGGTGCGGGTGGTCCACCCTCGTGGACAGCAGGCGGTCGTAGAGCGTGGTCGCCCGGGGGCGGTCGCCGGAGAGCTCCAGGTGGGCCGCGGCCTGGAGCAGCAGGGGCTCCTGGTCCTCCGGGTACTGGTCCGCGGTGCGCAGCAGACGCTCGGCTTCGGCGGTGTGATCGGCAGGCGTGTCGGGGCGCATGAGGGACACCGTACTGCCGTACGGGTGCCCGGCGGAGGGCGCTTCCGGCCCAGGGCGGTCGACTGCGTCACGTCGTGGGCCTGGTGAGTTGCCGCCCCGGCACCTAGCCTGCGCCCGTGCGCACAGGGATACCGGTACCGGTGAGGGTGCAGGGCGGACGGGGACGCGGACCCGGGCGCGGGCCGCGGGCTCGGGCGGCTCGCGGGCTGTGGGTCGGCGCGGAGCTCGCCGTCACGGTCGGGCTCCTCGTGCTGCTGCTCGTCGCGCACCAACTGTGGTGGACCAATCGGGAGGCCCGTGCCGAGGCCCGCGACACCGTCCACTCACTTGAGGATCAGTGGGGAGCCCCGGGCTCGGACCGCGCCGGTGATCCCTCCGGTCGGTCCGGTCTGGCCGGTTCATCCGATCCGTCCGATCCATCTGATTCGTCGCAGGCCTCGCCCGCCGCCGGTGACGAGGACGCCGCCGTGGAGGGCGGGCCCCGGGCCGGCGCCCCCGGTGGTGGCGCCGCGTCCGGAGGGAAGAGCACGCCGCGTGGAGATCAGGCGTACGCCGTCATCCGGATTCCGCGGATCGGGGTCACGGCACCCATCGCGGAGGGGATCAGCAAGGCCGGGGTGCTCGACAAGGGGTACGTCGGGCACTACGTGGGGACCGCTCAGCCGGGGCAGGCCGGGAACTTCGCGCTCGCCGGGCACCGCAACACCCACGGTGAGCCGTTCCGCTACATCAACCGGCTGCGGGTGGGGGACTCCGTCGTCGTCGAGACCCGGGACACCGTCTATGCGTATGTGGTCGACTCGCTCCTGCCGCAGACCTCCTCGCGCGACGGCGGGACCATAGCTCCCGTCCCCCGTAGCGTCGTCAAGCCCTCGTACGGGTACAGCGCGCCCGGGCGTTACATCACGCTCACCACCTGCACACCCGAGTTCACCTCCACCTACCGGCTCGTCGTGTGGGGGAAGTTGCGGGCGAGCCGTCCGCGCTAGCGTTCGGGGATGCGTCGTCGTCGATCTCATGTGCTCTGGCTGGGGGTGCCCTATCTGCTGTACCTGGGGGCGCTGCCCTTGGTGAACAAGGTGCGGCCCGTGGTCTTCGGACTCCCCTTCCTCTTCTTCTGGTTGCTGGTCGCGACCCTGGCCACTCCGCTCGCCGTCTGGCTCACCTGGCGGGGAGACCACCGGGGCGAACGCCGGGGGAGGTCGCGATGAGCAGCGCTGCTGTTGCCACGTCCGTCTTCGGCGTCTTCATGGTCGCCACCGTCGCCCTCGGGCTCTTCGCCGTGCGCGGCCGCGGCGGCGGGGGCGGTGGGCTCACCGAGTGGTCGGTGGGCGGGCGGAGCCTGGGGACCGTGTTCATCTGGGTGCTGATGGCGGGCGAGAGCTACACCAGCTTCAGCTATCTGGGCGCCGCGGGCTGGGGCTACAACTACGGTGCGCCGGTGCTGTATGTGGTCGCCTACATGTCCTGCGGCTATGCCGTCGGCTATGTGGTCGGGCCCATGTTGTGGGCGTACGCGAAGAAGCACGGGCTTGTGGGGATCACCGACATGGTGGCCCACCGGTACGGGAGGCCCTGGGTGGGGGCGCTCGTCGCGCTGCTCGCCACCGTGTTCCTGCTCCCGTACATCCAGCTGCAGATCACCGGCATGGGCGTCGTCGTCTCGACGATCTCCTACGGGGCGATCTCCCTCAACTGGGCCTATTTCATCGCCTTCGCGGTCACCACGGGGTTCGTGGTCGTCAGCGGGCTGCGCGGCAGCGCCTGGGTGTCGGTGCTCAAGGACGTGCTCGTCATCGCGACCCTCGCCTTCCTGGCGGTCTATGTGCCGCTGCACTACTTCGGCGGGTACGGGGACTTCCTCGATCGGGTCGTGAACGAGAAGAGCGACTGGCTTACGTTGCCGGGCCACGGCGGGACCTTCGGGCAGGCGTGGTTCGCCACCACATCCGTCCTCAACTCCCTCACCGTGGTGATCTTCCCGACCACCGTCGCCGGGTACCTCGGGGCGCGCAGCGCCGATGCGCTGCGGCGCAACGCCATCCTGCTGCCCGCCTACAACGTGCTGCTCTTCGTGCCGATGCTGCTGGGCATGGCCGCGATCTTCGTGGTGCCGGGGCTGGCCGGGGCCGACTCCAATCTCGCGCTGTTCAAGCTGGTCGTCGACTCGCTGCCCGCCTGGACCGTCGGCCTGATCGGGGTGGCGGCGGCGCTCTCGTCGATTGTGCCGATGGCGGTGTTCATGCTGGTCATCGGAACGATGTGGGGGCGCAGCGTGCTCTCGCTGGTGCCGCGGCTGCGGGAGCGGCAGAAGGCGGCCTCGCAGGTCGTGGTGGTCGTCGCCGGAGCGCTCGCGCTGCTCATGACCTACGCCGTGCCCAACACGCTCGTACGGCTTTCGCTCATCTCCTACGAGGGGATGGCTCAGCTGCTGCCGATGCTGCTTCTGGGCCTCGTGTGGCGGAAGTTGACCCTGGTGGGAGGTCTCGCGGGGCTCGCGGTGGGGGTCGCGGTGGTCTGCGGCTTCGTCTTCACCGATCACGATCCGGTGTGGGGCGTCAACGCGGGGATCGTCGCCCTGGGCGTCAACCTCCTTGTGGCGCTTGCCGTTTCGTTCCTCGGGCCGCGGGAGGTGCCGGTGGGTGACGACGACGATGTGCTGGCCCGTGATCCCATCCACGACGGTGACGAGATGGGGTCCGCCGCGGTTCGGACGTGACGTCCCGCCCCTGTCCGGCCAGCCGCTAGCCGCGCGGGCGCAGCATCGCCGTCAGTGCCGCGGCCCCCGCCGCGAGGGCCGCCGAGAGGACGAGCGCGGTGTCCGGGCCCGCCGGTGCCACCGCGATCGTCAGGGCGACGCCCGCGGACGAACCGATGTAGCGGGCCGTGTTGTTGGCGCCCGAGCCCATCGCGGCGCGCTCGGCCGGAACCGATTCGACGGCGAGGCGGGGGAGCGCGGCATTCAGGAGCCCGCTGCCGATGCCCGCGAGCAGGAGGCCGGGGACGAGGCGCGGGAGCGGGCCGGAGGCGAGGGCGCCCAGCATCGCGAGGACTCCGGCGGCGTGCAGGACGAAGCCGATGGCCAACTGGTGGCGGGCGCCGACGCGGCCGGCGAGCCGCCTGGCCTGGAGCGCGACCACGAACGCGGAGCCCGACCACAGCACGAACAGCCAGGCGGCGTTCATCGGTGAGGTGCCGAGGGAGCGGCTGAGCAGCGCCGGCAGATAGCTGAAGAAGCTGATCACGGCGAGGCCGGTGAACAGGGCACCCGCCGACGAGGCGAGGAACTCCGCGCGGCGGAAGAGCGCCAGGTCGATCATGGGGGACCCGGCGCGGCGCTCGACGAGGACGAAGGCGGCCGTCAGGGCGGCGGCGGCCACCAGCAGGACGAGCACCGCGGGGCGCAGCCAGCCGTCGCGGCCCAGGGTCAGCGCGCCGATCAGGGCGGTGAAGGCCAGGCTCAGCGTGAGCGCGGCCGGCACGTCCGGGCGGCCGCCGCGCGGGGCCCGCGACTCGGTGAGGGCGCGCAGCGCGACCCCGGCGGTGACCAGTGCCGGGACGGCCAACACCCCGTATATCAAACGCCAGTTGAGAGTGGCGAGGGCGCCGGCGAGGAGCGGGCCGAGGGCGATGCCGCCGCTGACGAAGGCGCCCCACACTCCGGTGGCGCGGATGCGGGCGGAGCCCGCGGGGAAGGCGGCGACGAGCAGGCCGAGGCTGCTGGCGAGGATGGCGGCCGATGCCATGCCCTGCGCGACCCGGGCGAGGGTGAAGGTCAGGGTGGTCGGGGCGAGCGCGCCGAGCGCCATCGTGATCCCGAGCGCGAGGGTGCCGGCCAGGAAGACCCGGCGGCGTCCGTGGTCGTCGGCGAGGCTGCCCGCGATCAGGAGCAGCGCGGCGAGGCCGAGTGGGGCGCCGTTGAGCAGCCAGGCCTGGGCGGAGAGCGCGGTGTGGAAGGACGCGGTCATGCCGGGCAGGGTCAGCATCGGGGCGGTGTAGTTCATCAGCGCGACGGCGGTGGCGGCGCTGGTGACGGCGAGCGTGGCGCCGGGCCGGACGACGCCGGGGTGTGCGAGTCCGGGGCGGGCGGGTCCGGGGCCCGGATCGGCGCCCGGGTCGGTGGCTTCGACCTCGACCTCGACCTCGGCCTCGGCCTCGACCTCCGCCGCGTGCGCGGTCGAGGCCGTCGAGGTGGCGTGGCCGGTCGGGGTGACGTGGGTGGTGCGTGCTGCCTGCGTCATGGATTCCCTCACCAAGGCGTGGTCGGTTCGGTCGCGCGTCGGGGTGCGGGCCCGGTCCGGCTCGCGACAAGCCCAGTCGCGCGGTGGGCCCCGGGATGGGGCCGGTCCCGCGGTGGGTTCAGTCCCGCGCTGGGTTCATGCACGGGTTCGCTCATGGGTTCCTTCATGGGTTCAGTGAATGAACCCGATCTGTCTCCGACCCTAGCATCGAAGGTTCGTTCAGTGAACCCAGGCGGTAGGCTGGGGTGCATGGCTCTCGGCAAGGACTACGACTACGCGGCGCAGGAGTGCTCCATCGCGCGGGCACTGGAGATCGTCGGCGAGCGCTGGACCCTGCTGGTCGTGCGGGACGCGCTGTACGGAGTGCGCCGCTACAACGACTTCCTGGTCCACCTCAAGATCCCGCGGGCCGTGCTCGCCGCCCGCCTCCAGTCGCTGACCGAGGCCGGGGTCCTGGAGAAGCGCCGCTATCAGGAGTCGCCGCCGCGCGACGAGTACGTACCGACGGAACTGGGGCGGGCGCTGTGGCCGGCGCTGCGGGCGCTCGGGCTGTGGGGGCGGGCGTTCAACCCGGACGCACGGCCGATGCGGACCTTCCACCATGCCGAGTGCGGTACGGAACTCGGCTCGTACGGGGAGTGCCCGCAGTGCGGGCGAACCGTCGACCCCGCGGACGTCGAGATGCGGCCGGGTCCCGGGCTCGGGCCGGCCGAGGACGCCGTGAGCCGAGCGCTGCGGGCCCCGAGGCGGCTCCTGGAACCGCTCGAACTCCAGCCGCGCTGAACTCCGTTGGCCCGGTCCGTCCGATCCGGCCCCGCCCGCTCCCGCGCCCGATCCGGCCCGTGCGCTCCAGCCCCGTCCGCGCCGACCCCGTCCGCTCCGGCTTCGCCCTTGCGACGGCGACCCCCGTCCGGGCGTCGTGTATAACGGCTGGAAGGAAAACCCCGGTGGAACCAGAGCGAGGGAGGGTGGCATGAGCGGCGTCATCGCACGGTGCGCACGCCTCGCCCGGCCGCTGCTCGGGCTCTTCCTCTTCCTGCTGGCCCAGGCCGTCCTCGTCGAGGGCGGCATGCTCTCGGCCGCCGTCGCGCTCGCCGCGACCGCCGCCGCGGGTTCCGCGCTCGCCGTCTGCGCCACGCTCGCCTCGCGGGCGGTGCCGCAGGTGGCCCGCACCCGGGTGCGTACCGCGATCCGGGACCGGGAACGGCGTACCGCCTTCCTGCCGCAGCGCGACCCCGACGCCTCCGGGCGGCCCAGGCCCCGAGCGCCCGGGGCTCTCGTCCCGACGGCCGCGTAGGGGCACCCTCGTACCTCCGCTCCGCCCGGCTCGTCACGCCGACCGGCACATCACGCATGTGCGCCCACGTGTCATTCCTGACGAGACGCCCCGGAGGGCTTCGCCATGTTCACCTCACTCTTCAGCGCTTTCGCGAGCCTCGCCGCACATCTGGCCGGCCTGCTCGAACCGCTCTTCCACGGTGCGTCCACGGCCGCGGCGATCGTGCTCTTCACTGCTCTTGTACGTCTCGCTGTGCACCCTCTGTCGCGGCAGGCAGCGCGGGGTCAGAAGGCGCAAGCCAGGTTGCGGCCGCAGATGACCGCGTTGCGCGAGAAGCACGGCAAGGACAGCAAGGCACTCCAGAAAGCGGTCATGGAGCTGCATGCCGCGGAGAAGGTGTCGCCGCTGTCCGGCTGCCTGCCGAGCCTGCTCCAGATGCCGGCGTTCTTCCTGCTCTACCACCTGTTCTCCAGCGCGCGGATCGGCGGCAAGGCGAACGCGCTGCTCGATCACACCCTTTTCGCGGCGCCGCTCGGCGGGAACTGGACGCAGGCGCTCGGCGACGGCGGGATCTTCGGGCCGCGCGGACTCGTGTACCTCGTGCTGTTCGCCGTCGTCGCCGCCGTGGCCACCTTCAACTTCCGGCGGATGAAGCGGCAGATGGCGGCCAACCCCGTGGTCGCGCCGGGCGGGCAGGACGCGGTGCCGGGGATGGCGGCGATGAACAAGTTCATGCCGCTGCTGTCCTTCGCCACGCTGTTCAGCGTCGCCGTGGTGCCGCTCGCCGCCGCGCTCTACGTCGTGACCAGCACCACCTGGACCGCCGTCGAGCGGGCCTTCCTCTACAAGGACATGCTGCCCGCGCCCGCCGCGCTGGCCACGGCCGCATAGCACCCTGGACCTTGGTTACGGTCCAGTTTGTGAACGGGGTCTTGCGGACTGGACGTCTTCCTTGGAGGATCGGACGATCCTCCGATGGCCGCTACCCATCGGCCGGGCCCCGCTCGACCAAGGGAGACTGACCATGAAGCTGCTGCGCGTAGGCAACGCCGGTGATGAGCGTCCGGCGCTGCTCGACGCCGACGGAACCCTGCGGGACCTGTCCGGCCTTGTGAGCGACATCGACGGCGCACTGCTCGCCGACGAGTTCGCCCTGGACCGGATACGTGCCGCGGCGGACACCGGCGTGCTGCCCGCGCTCGACGACTCCGGTGCGCGCATCGGGCCGCCGGTGGGGCGGATCGGCAAGGTCGTGTGCATCGGGCTGAACTACCACGACCACGCGGAGGAGACCGGGGCGGCGATTCCGGCCGAGCCCGTCATCTTCTTCAAGGCGGCGGACACGGTCGTCGGGCCGAACGACACGGTGCTCGTGCCGCGCCGCTCGGTGAAGACGGACTGGGAGGTCGAACTCGCCATCGTCATCGGCCGCACCGCGCGGTACGTGAGCGACGACGAGGACCCGCTGGCGTACGTCGCCGGGTACGCGGTGTCGCACGACGTGTCGGAGCGGGAGTTCCAGATCGAGCGCGGCGGCACGTGGGACAAGGGCAAGAACTGCGAGACGTTCAACCCGCTCGGGCCGTGGCTGGTCACCCGGGACGAGGTCCCGGACCCGCAGGCGCTCTCCCTGAAGCTCTGGGTCAACGGGGAGCTCAAGCAGGACGGGTCGACGGCCCAGCAGATCTTCCCCGTCGCGGAGGTCGTCCGGTACGTCAGCCAGTTCATGACGCTGTACCCGGGGGACGTCATCAACACGGGTACCCCTGCGGGGGTGGCCATGGGGCAGCCCGAGCCCAAGCCGTACCTGCGGGCGGGGGACGTCGTGGAGCTGGAGGTCTCCGGGCTGGGGCGGCAGCGGCAGGGGTTGAAGGACGCGTAGCGCCTCCGGCGGGGGGTTGGGGGTGGGGGCTTGGGCCTGCGGCGGGCCTCTTTCCCGCCCTCCCCCAAGCTCTTAAGGAGCAGGGGGGACCCCCAGCCCGTTCGGCCCGCTCGTGAGGCTGAGCCGCCTGTGGGTGGTTCCGGTTCCGTTGGCGGCCGGCCGTCGGTGGTCGTGGCGCCCGCCTGCGGCGGGCCTCCCGTTCGGCGGGGTTGGCTGACCCGGCCGCCTGTGGGTGGTCCCGGCTCGTTGGCGGCCGGCTGCCGGTGGTCGGGACGCCCGCCTGCGGTCGGGCACCCCCTGGCGCGGCGGGGCAGTGCGCCGGACGGGGGCGGCTCCGTGCGTGTCTCAGGGGAAGTCCGGGGTTAACTTCGCATATTGCTCATATGCGAAATGCAGGAATTGCGCCAGGGATTCGAAGGCGGGCGGCCGCCGCCTCGGCCGTCGTCGTGGCGGCGGCCGCCGTGGTGGGCGGCCTGGCCACGCTCGGGTTCGCCGATCCGTTGCCGGACGGGCTCGGGCCCTGCAAGGGGAGCAACTGCCCGGACAATCCCTACCCGGACCCCAACAACGGGCCCCTCGCCGGGCGGGACAACAACATCAACATCTTCGTCGGCGGGGACTTCCTCGTGCGGCAGGCCGCCGCCGAGGCCGAGGGCAAGGTCGTCGTCCTCGGCAACTTCGACCAGCACAAGGCCGCCGGTGTCTCCCAGGTCTACAACGTGGGCGTCGCCGGAGTCGGCTCCCGCGTGCCGCCGGACAACGGCACCGCGTTCCTGACCACCGGCAAGGACGTCACCGTCGCCACCGGGCAGCGCCTCCTCGCGGAGGAGGGCTCGGTCTCCGGCATCGTGCGCCACGGCGGCACCCTCAGCGGCACCGTCCGCCCCAAGACCGTCCACGACCCCGAAGCGGCCGCCCCGTACGCCCGGCTCAAGCCGAACCTCGCCGCCGCCAGCCACTGCTACGCCTACGTCGACGGCAAGCCGAGGGCCGCCACCGGCAGCGCGAAGAACAACGGCAGCGAGACCCTGTTCACCGGGGACGGCAAGTCCGCCATCCAGGTCTTCAACGTCGACTTCGACCTCGCCACGTCCGGCGGCGGGGCCCAGGGGTTCCGGTTCACCGGCATCCCCGAGGGGGCCACCGTCCTGGTCAACCTCACCGGCGCCGTGCGCGAGATCAACACCTACATGGGCATGCTCCCGCCCGCGCTCCGCGACCGGCTGCTGTGGAACTTCCCCGACGCCGGCACCGTCCGGCTGCGCGGCAGCGGGCAGTTCTCCGGCAGTGTCCTCGTCGGCAACCCCGACAGCACGACGACGGTCACGCTGCCCGGGGTCAACGGGCGCTTCTTCACGGTCGGTTCGCTGACGCACAGCTCCATCGCGGGCGGCGGGGGCGGGCAGGAGTTCCACGCCTACCCCTTCAACGGGGACCTGCCCAGTTGCAAGGAGACCCCGGAACCTCCGACGCCCACCCCTGAACCGCCCACTCCGACGCCCGAGCCCCCGGACCCGACTCCCGAGCCGCCGACGCCCACCCCCGAGCCCCCGACACCCGAACCGCCCACACCGACTCCTCCGGACTCGGGAGGCATGACCACGGGCGGGGACACCGGTGGAGACACCGGCGGGCACACCGGAGGGAGCACCGGCTCGGGCGGGGACACCGGCGGCGGTGAACTGCCCGACACCGGGGCGTCCTCGGACACGACGATCCTGCTCGGCGGGCTCGCGGTCACGCTCGTCGCGGCCGGCGGCATCACCCTCGCGGTGACCCGCAAGCCCAAGGGGCTGTGGAAGTAGCAGCCCTCAATCGCCCGTGTGGGAGGGGCTGTTGACCTGGGTGCCCGGGTGGCCGAGGCCGTCGACCAGTCGCGTCAGCGCCTCGGCCACCAGCGCGTGGTCCTCCGCCTGCGGCAGGCCCGACACCGTCGCCGTGCCCACGACCCCGACGCCCTCGACCGTCACGGGATACGAACCGCCGTGTGCGGCAAAGGAGTTGGGGTCCAGGCGCGACGACTCCTCGAACGTCGTGCCCTTGGCCCGGAAGCGGGCGCCCACGAGGAATGACGGGGCGGCATAGCGCTCGGCCACCCGGCGCTTGCGGTCGATCCACGCGTCGTTGTCGGCGCTGGAGCCGGGCAGCGCGCAGCGGAACACCTGCCGGGCTCCGTGGCGTACGTCGATGGCGACCGGGGCGTTGCGCGCGACGGCGAGCTCGCGCAGCAGCACGCCCAGGTTCCAGGCGTCCTCGTAGGTGAACTGCCTTAGGACCAGGCGCTGTTGCTCCGCCTCCAGGGATGCCACCGGATCTTCGGTGATCGCCGTGGCCGGGCCGGACTCCGCGGTCTCCGGCTTCGCCGCCGTGTCCCGCGCCCTCACAGCGCCAGCTCCACCGTCACGCCCTCGCGGGCCGAGCGGCGGGCCGCCTCCAGGACGTCGAGCGCGGCCGCGGCCTCGTGCGCGGTGACCGGCGGTTCGCCCCCCTCGCGCAGGGCCTTCGCGATCGCCGCGTAGTACGCCGGGTAGTCGCCGGGGGCGGTTTCCACCGCGGCGCCGCCGCCGGTCAGGGGGGACTCGCCGGAGCCGAGGTGGCCCCACAGGGACTGTGGCTCCACGCCCCACGGCTTGTCCACGCCGGGCCGCCTGCCCTCGCGCAGGGCCGCCTCCTGGGGGTCGAGACCGTACTTCACATAGCCCGCCGACGAGCCCAACACGCGGAAGCGCGGGCCGAGTTGAGCGGTGGTCGCGCTCACGTGGAGGTGCGAGCGGACGCCGCCCGCGTGGGTGATCGCGATGAAGGTGTCGTCGTCGGCCTCGGCGCCGGGGCGGCGCACATCGGCCTCCGCGTAGACGCGCAGGGCGGGGCCGAACAGGACGAGTGCCTGGTCCACGACATGGCTGCCCAGGTCGTAGAGGAGACCGCCGATCTCGGACGGGTCGCCCGACTCGCGCCAGCCGCCCTTGGGCTGCGGCCGCCACCGCTCGAAGCGCGACTCGAAGCGCTGGATGTCACCGAGCTCGCCGTCCGCGAGCAGCCGCTTGAGGGTCAGGAAGTCGTTGTCCCAGCGGCGGTTCTGGAAGACCGAGAGCAGCAGGCCGCGCTCCTCCGCCAGCGATGCCAGCTCGCGCGCCTCGGCCGCCGTGCCGGCCAGCGGCTTGTCCACGACCACCGGCAGACCCGCCTTGAGGGCGCCGGTCGCGATCGGGACGTGCGTCTTGTTCGGCGAGGCGATCACGACCAGGTCGAGACCGGCGTCGTGCAGCTCCTCGGGGGAGCCGGCGAAGCGCAGCCCGTCGCCGTGCTCGGCGCGGGCCTGCGCCTGGCGCTCGGGGTTGGAGGTGACGACCGTGTCGAGGACCAGGCCCTCGGTGGCGGCGATCAGCGGGGCGTGGAAGACGGAGCCCGCAAGGCCGTAGCCCACGAGTCCCACGCGGAGGCCGTCGGTCTGGGGAGCGTTCATGGGATCCTTCATGCATCCACTTAAGCAACGCTGTTGCCAAAGTGCAAGCAGGAGGGACAATGGGTCGGTGAACAGGAGCAATACGGGGGCGAACCTGCCGGCACTGCGCAACCACAACGCCGCGCTGGTGCTCGACCTGCTGCGCGCGGCGGGCGAGGAGGGCATCAGCAGACTGGAGCTCGCCGAGCGAACCGGGCTCACCCCGCAGGCCGTCAGCAAGATCACCGGGCGGCTGCGGGACGAGGGCACGGCCACCGAGGCGGGCCGCCGCGCCTCCACGGGAGGCAAGCCGCGCACCGTGCTCAAGCTCGTTCCGTCCGCCGCGCACGCCATCGGGCTGCACCTGGACCGCGACGAGCTGAGCGCCGTCCTCGTCGACCTCGCGGGCACCCTGGTCGGCGCCAGGACCGTGCCGCTCGATCTCGGCGCGGAGCCCGCGCGGGTGGTGGAGGCGGCAGCGGCCGAGGCCGAGGCGCTGACCGGCGGGCGCCGGGTGCTCGGCGTCGGCGTCGCCATGCCGGGACCGCTCGACCACGACAGCGGGGTGCTGCACCGGGTCACCGGCTTCCCGCACTGGAGCGGCTTCCCGCTGCGCGACGCGCTCGCCGAACGCCTGGGCCAGAAGGTCTTCCTGGACAAGGACACCAACGCGGCCGCCCTCGGTCTCGCCCTGCGCGCCGACACCCGGGCGGAGTCGTTCGCGTACCTCCACCTGGGCAGCGGACTCGGCGCGGGACTCGTGCTCGGCGGGGCGCTGCACCGCGGGGCCCGGACCGGGGCCGGGGAGTTCGGGCACCAGACGATCCTGCTCGGCGGGCCGGCGTGCGGCTGCGGCGGGCGGGGCTGCATCGAGGCGCTGTGCCTGGCCTCGGTGGCCCGCGGCGACATCGCGGCCGCGGCCCGCTTCCTCGGGGTGGGGGCCGCCAACCTCGTCGGGCTGCTCGACATCGACGCGGTGCTGCTGGGCGGCCGCAAGGTCGCGGCCGACGAGGAGACGTTCGTGCGGGGCGTGAACGCGGTGGTGGAGGAGCGCGCCCTGCGCGGCGGAGCCCCCGCGATCCCGGTCCGCGCCGCCGCGGGCGGCCCGCACTCCGTCGCCGAGGGCGCGGCTCAGCTCGTCCTCGTCCCCGTCTTCGGCCGCGCGAACGTGGCGTACCCGTAGGCGCACCCGTAGGCGGAGGCGCAGGTCCAGGTGCGGGGGCGGGGCCTGTGGGTGGCGGACTACAGGGCCCGGGTGCCGCTGCGGAACGTCCATACGATGGGCCGATATTGGGCTGATGGGGCGGTCTTCACGGGCTCCGGGGCCGGGCCCGGACGTGGCGGCCCGGGCCGTGGGCGGGGGCGTGGCAGGCTCGCGGATTCACGACCGGGCCCGACCGGAAGGACCCGCATCCGGACGGGTGGCGCCCGCGAACCCCGCACGCCGCGAGCAGCAAAGGCCCCTCATGCGACTGCGTACCGCCCTCGTCACCGCGGTGGCCGCCGCCGCCCTCGTCCCGGCCGCCGGAGTGGCCGCGGCCGACGACGGGGGGCTTCCGCCCGGCCGTCACGACCTCGCGCCGCGCAAGCCGGTCGTCGCCGCGGCACCCGTCGACCCGCCGCTCTCCCTGAAGCTCCCGCTCTGCGCCGCGGGGACCGGTGCCGCGTTCCCCCTGGAAACCAAGATCCACGGAGGGCCCGCCGAGTACCAGCCGGGCGCTGACAGTCAGGCCTGGTCGATCGATCTGACCAACACCGCGCACGAGACCTGCGACGCGGTCCATCCCGTGCTCGTGCTGGTCGACCGCGACCGCACCCTGAAGAACAGCCAGCTCAAGATGGAGTTCGACGACCCGGCGACCGGCCGCACACACCCGGTCGCCTTCGTCGGGACGGACGCGGACGAGCACATCGGCGTCTTCGACGACGGCTTCCCCGGCTTCGTCATCGCCCCGGGCAGGACGCTCACCGTGCCGGTGCGGCTCGGCTTCGCCGCCGACGCCGTGCCCGACACGATCACCGCGAACGCGGCCATCGTGCAACGCCGGGGAAGCGACGGGCAGTGGGTGGGGGAGTCCGGCGACTACCGCTTCGAGATCGTGCCCGAGGGCGATCTGCTGCACCGGATCGACGACGAGCTCGCCGCGACCGGCCGCGGCAGCGCGCTGGCCCGCCTCGCGCTCACCGCGGCGGTGCTCCTGACGGCGGGAGCGGCCCTGGTCATGGCGTCGCGGCGGCCGCGTCTGCGCCGCCGCTGAACGGCCGGGGCGGCCCCGGCCGTTCACCTGCCCGTGCGAGCATCGACCCCGTGGAAAACCCGAACGACCCCCTGACCGGCGGCCCCGAACCGACCGGCCCCCCGGAACCGGCCACCCTCCCGGAACCGGCCACCCGCCCGGAACCGGTCGCCGTCCCGGAACCGGCCGGCCACCCCGCGCCGGTCGGCCGCCTCGGGCCGGCCGGTTACCCGGAGAACCAGGCCCCCGGCGCCCCCATCCGCTCCGGCATCCCCGACCACGGGCGCATCCCCAAGTACTACGCCGTCAAGGCCCAAGTAGCCCTGCTCGTCGATGAGTTGGGGGAGGGCGATCCGCTGCCGACCGAGCGCGACCTGGCTCTGCGGTACGAGGTCGCCCGCGAGACCGTGCGCCAGGCGCTGCGCGAGCTGCTGCTCGAAGGGCGGCTCCGGCGCCAGGGCCGGGGCACCGTGGTGGCCGGCGCGAAACTGGAGCAGCCGCTCTCGCTCGCCAGCTACACCGAGGGCGTGCGGCGCCAGGGGCGTAAGCCCGGACGTCACCTCATCGCCCTCGAACGTTTCCCGTGCCCGCCCGCACTCGCCGCCGAGACCGGGCTCCAGCGGGGCGAGCCCGTCTGGCACATGGAGCGCGTGCTGCTCGCCGACGACGAGCGGATGGGCCTGGAGAGCACGTACGCGTCGGTGGCCCGGCTGCCCGACCTGGACAAGGACTTCGAGCCCGACTCCTCCTTCTACGCCTATCTGCGCGACCGGCTCGGGCTCACGCTCGGCGACGTGGACGAGCGCATCGAGACCGTGCTCGCGACGCCGCGGGAGGCTCTGCTCATCGGGACCCCGCCGGCGCTGCCGATGCTGCTCATCCATCGGGTTTCGCGCGATGCGGCGGGGGGGCCGCTTGAGCGGGTTCGGACGCTGTACCGGGGGGACCGGTTCTCCTTCACGACCCACCTCGGGCGGTAGCCCGCCGAGCCCCGGCCCGGCCCGGCTGTCCGGCCCCGGCCGACGTCCGGCCCGCAGCCCCGGCTGCGGACCGCGGGGGCCGTTCGCGCAGTTCCCCGCGCCCCTGTAGGTGGCCCAGCGTCCCGTTGGTCGCGTCCATCGCGGCGAGGGCCGCGCGATGTCGCAGTCCCGCGCCCCCCCGTAGGCGGCCCAGCGCCCCGTTGGAGACTCCGGTGCCGGCCCGCATGGGCATCTTCAGCCAGTCCGGCGATTGAGGACGAGCGCCCTTCAGGCGCGATACGGGGTGCGGGGCGGAGCTCCGGGCGGGGGTGCCGCGCCATCAGGTGGGTGATAACGAATAGATAACGGGTCTAGTCCAAGCTTGAGGACCCGTTCACCGTCCCGTTGCCAACAGGACCGGCGCGGGACACCCGTCCCGAGGAGCGTTGCCGACGTGAGAGTCATCGTCGTTGGAGCCGGCGTGGTGGGAACCATGCACGCCTGGCAAGCAGTGGAACGCGGCCACGAGGTCGTACACATCGAGCGCGAGAGCGAGGCGCGCGGGGCCTCGCTCCGCAACTTCGGCCAGATATGGGTCAGCGGCCGGGCCGGGGGCGAGGAGCTGGACACCGCGCTGCGCGCCCGCGAACTGTGGGAGGGGATCGGCAAGCGCGTCCCCGGGATCGGCTTCCGCCCCAACGGCTCGCTGACCCCGCTGCGCACCGAGCTCGAACTCGCCGTCGCCGAGGCCGCGTTGGCCCGCGACGACGCCGCGGCCCGCGGCTACAAGCTCCTCACCGCCGACGAGGCCCGCGCCCTCAACCCCGCCCTGCGCGGCCGCTTCACGGCCGCACTGTGGTGCGAGCGGGACGCTGCCGTCGAGCCCCGGACCGCGCAACTCGCCCTGAAAGCGGTCCTGTTGGCGTCCGGCCGGTACACCTTCCTGGGCGGACGTGAGGTGCGCGAGGTCATCGAGGGCGCGCACGGGAGCGCGGTCCGCGACGACCACGGCGATGTGCACACCGGTGACACGGTCGCCCTGTGCACGGGAGCCTGGCTCGGCGGCCTCGTCCGCGAGCTCGCCCCCGAGCTGCCCGTGCGCCGCGTGCGCCTGCAGATGATGCAGACCGCACCGCTCGGCGAAGCGCTCACCACCTCCATCGCCGACGCCGACAGCTTCCGCTACTACCCGGCGTACGCGAGCGAGGCCCTCGACGCGCTGAACGCCGGGCAGGGCCAGGAGGCGACCGCCGCCGCACACAAGATGCAGCTCCTCATGGTGCAGCGCGCGGACGGCGGGCTGACCATCGGCGACACCCACGAGTACGAGCACCCCTTCGCCTTCGACGTGCTGGAGGAGCCGTACGACCACCTCGTCGGGGTCGTCGAGTCCTTCCTCGGCCGGCCGCTGCCCAGGATCGAGCGCCGCTGGGCCGGGGTCTACGCCCAGTGCACCGACACCTCGCGCGTCGTGCATCGCCAGCAGGTGCGGGACGGGGTGTGGCTGGTGACCGGGCCGGGCGGACGCGGCATGACCTGCTCGCCCGCCATCGCCGAGCAGACCGCCAACGAGCTTGACTGGTAAGGAAGTTGAATTCGATGACCGCATACGAACCCAGGACCACGTACAACCTGGTCGTGCTCGACATGGCGGGCACCACCGTCGCCGACGGCGGACTCGTCGAGCGGGCCTTCGCGAGCGCGGCCGGCCGCCTCGGCGTCGAGCCGGGCTCCGCCGAGCACGCCACCATGCTCGACTACGTCCGCGCCACCATGGGCGAGTCCAAGATCTCCGTCTTCCGGCACCTCTTCGGCGACGAGGGCAAGGCCCGGACCGCCAACACCGCCTTCGAGGAGGCGTACGGGTCGCTCGTCGACGGCGGGCTCATCGCCCCCGTCCCGGGCGCCCGCGAGGCCATCGAGCGGCTCGCGGCCAAGGGGCGGACGGTGGTCCTGTCCACCGGGTTCGCCCGGGTCACCCAGGACGCGATCCTCGCCGCGCTCGGCTGGCAGGACCTCGTTCCGCTCACCCTGTGCCCGGCCGACGCGGGCGGCCGCGGCCGCCCCTACCCCGACATGGTGCTCAGCGCCCTCCTGCGTACCGGCGCCGTCGACTCGGTGCGCGACATCGCGGTGGCGGGCGACACCTCGTACGACATGCTCAGCGGCGTGCGCTCCGGCGCCGGCATCGTCGCGGGTGTCCTCACCGGGGCCCACGACAAGGAAGCGCTCGCCGCGGCGGGCGCCACCCACGTGCTCGGCTCCATCGCCGAACTCCCGGACGTGCTAGCAGAGTTGGAGGCGGCCGAGTGAGCGGCGCCGCCTCGCCGGGGGCGCCGCGCAGCGGCATCCGCTTCGACGGCGTCACCGTGGCCTACCACGGCAATGTCGTCCTCGACTCGCTCGACCTGACCGTCGAGCCCGGCGAGGTCATGGCGCTGCTCGGCCCCTCCGGGTCGGGCAAGACCACCGCGCTGCGCGCCGTGGCCGGGTTCGTCCAGCCGGTGCGCGGGCGGGTGTTCATCGGCGACCGCGACGTGACGCGGCTGCCGCCCCACCAGCGGGGCATCGGCATGGTCGTCCAGCAGTACGCGCTGTTCCCGCACATGCGGGTCGAGGACAACGTCGCCTTCGGCCTCAAGGCCCAGAAGGTCCCCAAGGGGCAGATCCCCGGACGCGTCACCGAGGCCCTCGCGATGACCGGGATGGACAGCTACGCCAAGCGGTATCCGCGCGAGCTGTCCGGCGGCCAGCAGCAGCGCGTCGCCATCGCCCGCGCGCTCGCCATCCGCCCCGGCGTCCTCCTCCTCGACGAGCCGCTGTCCGCGCTCGACGCCCAGTTGCGCTCCGGCATGCTGAGCGAACTCGCCCGGTTGCACCGGGAGTTGCCGGACGTCTCGATCCTGTACGTCACCCACGACCAGGTGGAGGCGCTCACCCTGGCCGACCGCATCGCGGTCATGGACCAGTCCCGCCTGCGGGACTGCGGCACCCCGCAGGACCTCTACCGGCGACCGCGCACGGAGTTCACGGCGTCGTTCGTCGGCAACGCCAACCTCCTTCCCGTACGGGTGGGTTCGGGGTCCGTGCTGTTCGGCGGCACGGAGCTCGCGGTCGCCACGGACGAGGCGGTCTGGGGCGCGACGGCCACGCTGTGCGTGCGGCCGCACCTGGTCGGGCTCGGGCCCGGGCCGAACGCGCTGCGCGGGAAGGTGGCGGAGGTGCAGTGGCGGGGGTCCACCCACCGGCTGTACGTCGATGTCGCCGGGCACCGGGTGAAGGCGGACGTCCGCGAACTCCGGGCCACCCCGGCGCTCGGCGACGAGGTCACCCTGCACTTCGCCCGCGAGGACGCGGTGCTGCTGGCCGCGGGGGTCGGCGGTGAGTAGGCGCGGCTCGGCCGTACTGGCCGCCGACCCGGCAGCGGGGTCCGCGCCCCGTTCGGCGCCGGGGGACACCGGTCGCCGGCGCGACGCGGACCGACGGCAACTGCCCGCTTTCGTCTGGGTGTTGCCGCCCGTTCTCGTCCTCGCCGCCGTCTTCCTCTACCCCCTCGCCCTCGTCGTCCAGCAGTCCTTCTCGCCGGACTCCGGCGGCACCTCCCTCCAGCCCTACACGGACGTGTTCGCCTCCGGCGCCTTCCGGGAGGCGCTCGGCACCACCGTGTGGCTGGCGGTCGGCGCGACCGTGGGATGTCTCGTGCTCGGGTTCGTGCTCGCGCTCGTCATCGCGTTCGTGCCGTTCCCCGGCGGGAAGGCCGTCGCGAAGTTCATCGACGTGTTCCTGTCGTTCCCGTCGTTCCTGATCACGCTCGCCCTGCTGTTCGTCTACGGCACGGTCGGCATGGCCAACGGCGTGTGGACGGACGTCACGGGGGCGCACAGCGGGCCGTTCCAGTTCCTGACCACGCCCTGGGGGGTGCTGCTCGCGGAGATCACGTACTTCACGCCGTTCGTGATGCGCCCGCTGCTCGCCGCCTTCTCCCAACTGGACACCGCCCAGCTGGAAGTGGCGTCCTCGCTGGGCGCGCGGCCGGCCAGGATCGTACGTCGGGTGATCCTGCCCGAGGCGCTGCCCGCGCTCGCGGCGGGCGGTTCGCTGGTCCTGGTGATGTGCCTCAACGAGTTCGGCATCGTCCTGTTCACCGGCGCCAAGGGTGTGACCACGCTGCCCATGCTCGTCTACAGCAAGGCGATCCTGGAGTCCGACTACCCGGCCGCCTGTGTCGTCGCCGTCGTCAACATCGCGATTTCCGTGGGCCTTTACGGCCTCTACCGGGTGGTGAGCCGTCGTGTTGGTGCATAGCCGGGGTGGCCGCTGGGCCACCTGGACCGTCTTCTTCGCCCTGTTCCTGCCCGTCTTCGCGCTGCCGCTGCTCGTCATCGTGGCCGCGTCGTTCGCCACGAACTGGTCGGGAGCCTTCCCGTCCGGGTTCACCACCGGCCACTACGGTGCGGCGACCACGGGCGACTCGCTCCAGGCGCTCACCACCAGCCTGGTCACCGCGCTCACGGCGAGCGTCCTCGCGCTGACCGTCGGCGCCTGGGCGGCGCTCGCCGCGGCCGCCCTGAAGAAGGGCGGACGGAGGTTCATGGACGCCCTGTTCGTGCTGCCGGTCGCCGTGCCGTCGGTGGTCGTCGGGCTCGCCGTGCTCGTCGCCTTCTCCAAGCCGCCGGTGCTGCTCAACGGGACGCGCTGGATCGTGATCCTGGCGCACACCGTTCTTGTCATGGCGTTCGCCTACCAGTCGGTTTCGGCTGCCATCCTGCGGCTCGACCCGATGTACGAGCAGGCCGCGGCCAGTCTGGGCGCCCGTCCGCTGCTGGTGCTCTGGCGGGTGAAACTGCCGCTGCTCCTGCCGTCCCTGACGGCGGCGGCGGGTCTCTGCTTCGCCCTGTCCATGGGCGAGTTGAGCGCCACGATGATGCTCTACCCGCCGGACTGGACCCCGCTTCCGGTGCAGATCTTCGCGATCACCGACCGCGGCTCCCTGTTCACCGGCGCGGCCGTCGCCGTGGTGCTCATGGCGACGACGCTGCTCGTCCTGCTCGGCGTCTCCCGCATCCGTACCAAAGCCTCCTTCCGCTGAACCGCACGCACCTGGTGCGTCACCTGCCGAACCCTGCCGAACCCCTGTGAACCCCTGCCGAACCCCGCGAACCCCTGCTGACCCGAGAAGCTCAGGAGTCCCGAACGTCATGCACAGAAACACCCTCACCACGCTCAAGCCGGTCGCCGCCGTCACCGGCAGCCTCGTCCTCGCCGCCACGCTCTCCGCCTGCGGCGGCGACTCCTCGGCCGACTCGAACGCGAAGACCGTCACCGTCTACAGCGCCGACGGCCTCAAGGGCGAGAAGGGCGACGGCTGGTACGACCAGGTCTTCAAGGACTTCGAGACGAAGACCGGCATCAAGGTCAAGTACGTCGAGGGAGGTTCCGGCGAGATGGTGCAGCGCGCGGTCCGCGAGAAGTCCAACACCCAGGCCGACCTCCTCATCACCCTGCCGCCGTTCATCCAGCAGGCCCAGGCCAAGGGGCTGCTCCAGAAGTACGTGCCGGCCGGGGCGGACAAGGTCGACGGCGGCGCCAAGTCGCCCGACGGCATGTGGACTTCGGTGGTCAACAACTACTTCGGGTTCGTCTACAACAAGAAGGAGCTCAAGGAGGCCCCCAAGAACTGGGACGACCTCCTCGAAGCCAAGTACAAGAACAAGATCCAGTACTCGACCCCGGGCGTCGCGGGCGACGGCACCGCGCTGGTCATCAAGGCCATGCACGACTTCGGCGGCAAGGAAGCCGCGATGGAGTACCTGCGCAAGCTCCAGGCCAACAACGTCGGGCCGTCCGCCTCCACCGGCAAGCTCGCGCCCAAGGTCGACAAGGGTGAGCTGCTCGCCGCCAACGGCGATGTGCAGATGAACTACGCCCAGTCCAAGACCATGCCCAACCTCGGCATCTGGTTCCCCGGCACCGCGAGCGGCACCAAGCCGTCCTCCTTCGGGCTGCCCTACGCGGCCGGTCTGGTGAGCAAGGCCCCGCACAGCGCCAACGGCAAGAAGCTCCTGGACTTCATGCTGAGCGAGCAGGCGCAGAAGCAGGTCAGCGAGATCGGCGGCGGCTTCGCGGCCCGCACCGACATCAAGGCCACGGACGCGAACGCGGTCGCGCTCGGCAAGCTGATGCAGGGCGTCGACGTCTTCCAGCCGGACTGGATGGACATCTCCAAGAACCTGCCGGACTACGTGGACGCGTGGAAGAGCGCCACCGGTAGCTGACCCCGGGCGGACGGACGCCGACCGAACCGGCCGCGTACGCAGTCGCCGGCTCGGGCACAAAGACGCCGGCTCGGGCACGAACCGGAATCGGCCAGGTCAGGATCGGCGGATGCTGACTAGGCTGGGGGCGCCGGCAACGCACAGTGCGGTGCGCCGGCGTCCCCAGCTGATCGCTCATCAGCGCGAGAAGACCGCGCAGAACGCAGGAGTCCGCACCCATGGCAGAGCGCAAGCCGATCGAATCCTGGCTCACCGACATGGACGGTGTCCTCATCCACGAGGGCACCCCCATTCCCGGTGCGGACGCGTTCCTCAAGACGCTGAAGGAGTCGGGCCGGCCCTTCCTGGTCCTGACCAACAACTCGATCTACACACCGCGCGACCTGCACGCCCGCCTGATGCGCATGGGCCTCGACGTGCCCGTCGAGAACATCTGGACCTCGGCGCTCGCCACCGCGAAGTTCCTCGACGACCAGCGGCCCGGCGGCACCGCCTACGTCATCGGCGAGGCGGGCCTCACCACCGCACTGCACGACATCGGCTACGTCCTGACCGACCACGAGCCGGACTACGTGGTGCTCGGCGAGACCCGGACGTACAGCTTCGAGGCGCTCACCAAGGCGATCCGGCTCATCAACGCCGGAGCCCGGTTCATCTGCACCAACCCGGACGAGACCGGGCCGAGCCAGGAGGGCCCGCTGCCGGCCACCGGCGCGGTCGCGGCGCTCATCACCAAGGCGACCGGCAAGAAGCCCTACTTCGCGGGCAAGCCCAACCCGCTGATGATGCGCACCGGGCTCAACGCGATCGGCGCGCACTCCGAGACCAGCGCCATGATCGGCGACCGGATGGACACCGATGTGCTGGCCGGCCTGGAGGCGGGCATGCAGACGTTCCTGGTGCTCACGGGCCTGACACGGCCGGAGGACGTGGAGTCCTACCCCTTCCGCCCGTCCAAGATCGTCGACTCGATCGCCGATCTGGTGAAGCTGGTCTGACCCCGCGGGGGCGGGCGACTGTGGACCATCCGGCCCAGTCGCCACGCCCTCGGGATGCGGAATGCGGGCTCAGCCGTGAATCTCGGTTACAGGAGGTTCACGATGCGCATCCGTCCCATCACATTCTGTGCGGCCACGATGGCCGCCGCCGCCCTGACCGTGCTGCCCGCGTCCCCCGCGGTGGCCGAGTCCGAGCCGCACGGATCGGTGCGGGTGACCCCGAGCACCACGGCTCCCGGCGGGGAGGTGGATCTGCGGGTCAGCGTGTGCGGCGGCCGCGAGGCGGTCGGCACGTCCGACGCCTTCGTCTCGGAGGCCCGCTTCACGCCCGCCGCGGACGGCGGTCTCTACGCCCAGGCCCGTATCCGCTCGGACGCACAGGACCGCGACTACGACATCTGGGTCAACTGCAAGGACAGCTCGGGCAAGGCGAGCGGCCGGCTCACCGTGGTGCACGGTCGCGATCACGACCGGGACCGCGACCACGACCGCGACTGGGACCACTCCCGGCCGTACCGGCCCGTGCACGCGGGCGGCGGCGGAGCGGCGACGCTCGCCGCCGACGAGGCCAAGGAGCAGGGCCCCGGCACCCGCCACGCGGTGATCGGCCTCGCGCTCGCGGCGGTCGCGGCGGTGGCCGTGGCGTCCCGCAGCGTGCGGCGCCGACGCAGCGGCGGCGACTGACATGTCCTCGGCACGGGGCAGTGGCCGCCTGGTCACCGGTCTCGCCTGGGCCCTGCTGCTGCTCGGCCTGTGGCTGTGGGGCCGGGACGTCAGCGACGGCCCCGGCGGTACGTCGTCGCCCACCACCGGTGACATAGCCGCGGTGGGCCGGCCGCTCGGCGTGCCGCTGCCGCCGGCCCACGATCCGCTCAAGGGCGCGACGCCGCGCCGGGTGGAGATCCCTTCCATAGGCGTCGCCGCGCCGGTGGTGCGGCGCGGCCTGGACGGCGACGGCGCGGTCGACCCGCCGCCGTACTCCACCCCCAACACGGTCGGCTGGTACGGCGACGGGCCCCGGCCGGGCGAGGCGGGCCCGGCCCTCCTGGTCGGGCACGTGGACACCGAGAGCAAGCCCGCCGTGTTCTACGGCCTCAGTGCGGCCCGCGCCGGCCAGCGCGTGAAGGTGACCGGCGCCGACGGCACGGTCGCCGAGTTCACCATCGACGACGTACAGGTCTTCCCGCGCAGCCACTTCGACGCGGCGAAGGTGTACGGACCCCGCCGGAGCGGCCGCGCCGAACTCCGGCTGATCACCTGCGGCGGAACGTACGACCGCACGACGAAGTCGTACACCGCGAACGTGGTGGTCTCGGCCTATCTGACCGACGCGAGGGAAGCGGCCCCTTCGAAGCCGCCGAAGCCCTGACCGGGCGGGGCGGGGGACCGGCCCCGGACGGGCGGCGGACGCCTGGCCCCGCCGGCGGTCCGCTCCCCCCGGAACCGCCGACCGGGCCGGCCCTCGACCGCCGGGGCTCGGGCCGCGGGAGAAGCCCGGCACTGATGCGGGAGGGTCAGGGTGGTCCTGCGACGACCGGGTCCGGGGTCGGCCAGACCACTCTAGAACCACCGCGTGCCCCGGGCCTAGGTCGATATGACGCCAAGTCGCCAGGTGAACGCGCAGAGTCGAGGAAGCTTCGGACACGCCCGGCGAGGGCGTACTCAATCCGGCCAAGGGGACTGTGATGTACGGGAGTTGGAGGGTTCGAGGGAACCGGGCGGTACGGGCCGGCGTGCTGCCGGGCGTCGCCCTGGCCCTGCTGGCCGCGGGGTGCGGCGCCGCGGACGGCGCTCCCGCACCGGCCGAGAGCGACGGCCAGGCCCCGTCCGGGCAGGCCCGACCGGCCGCGTCCACCAGCTCGTTCTGGGTCGACCCGAACACCAACGCGGCGCGCCAGCTGGCCGCGTACACCCGGGCCGGGGACAGCCGGAACGCCGCGCTCATCCGGAAGATCGCCGAGCAGCCGGTGGGCGAGTGGATCGGCGGGCCGAACCCCGAGGCGACCGTGCGCGGCTACACCGAGGCGGCGGCCCGGGCCGGGCGCACGGCGCTGCTCGTCCTCTACAACATCCCGCACCGCGACTGCGGCCAGTTCTCCCGGGGCGGCGCCCCCGACAGCGACGCCTACCGCGACTGGGTCGAGCAGGTGGCCCGGGGCATCGGCGCGCGCCCCACCACCGTCGTCCTGGAGCCGGACGCCATCCTGCACCTGGTCGACGGCTGCACGCCCCAGCAGTTCCACGAGGCGCGGTACGCCCTGCTGAAGGGGGCGGTCGAGCGGCTCAAGCGCCAGTCCACGACGAAGGTGTACGTCGACGCGGGCAACGCGGGGTGGCGCTCCCCGGAGGCCCTCGACGAACCCCTGCGGCGGGCGGGCATCCAGAGCGCCGACGGGTTCGCGGTGAACGTGTCCAACTTCCAGACCACGCGGGCGAGCCGGGAGTTCGGGCAGCGGCTCTCGGCGAAGGTCGGCGGCAAGCACTTCGTGATCGACACCAGCCGCAACGGCAACGGCCCCTACACCGAAGGGGACCCCGCCGAGAACTGGTGCAACCCGCCGGGCCGCGCCCTGGGCGAACGCCCGACGACGGATGCGGGGGGCGGCGCGGTCGACGCGTACGTGTGGGTGAAGCGCCCGGGCGAATCGGACGGCCCGTGCCGTGGCGGCCCGCCGGCCGGGGCGTGGTGGCCCCGGTACGCGCTCGGTCTGGCGGAGAACACGGGCTGAGGCGCGGGCGCGGCAGCCGACGCCGCCCGCTACGGAGAAACGACCGAGGCCCCTCGCGCTGAGCGAGGGGCCTCGGTGGTGCGTGCGCCGCCAGGGACTCGAACCCCGGACCCGCTGATTAAGAGTCAGCTGCTCTAACCAACTGAGCTAGCGGCGCCTGCTGACTCGGAAAACTTTACCGGACT
Source organism: Streptomyces xanthochromogenes (assembly GCF_014650455.1). GTDB lineage: Bacteria > Actinomycetota > Actinomycetes > Streptomycetales > Streptomycetaceae > Streptomyces > Streptomyces xanthochromogenes. Next base: position 173,169 of record NZ_BMUZ01000013.1, read on the forward strand.
CCGGAGGGTGGTTTTGACCAGCGCCACGCTGTCAGATGTTCGTTTTATCCGTTTCGTTCCGTCAAAATGCCCCATGTGGGGACAGTGGGGACACCTCTGTCCCGGCGGAAGCGCGGAAAAGATCTTCGAAGTCTCCGAGAGCGAACGAGCGGGAGGGGCAGCGCATGGATGCCAGTACACCGGGGCCGGTGTTCGAGGACTACGAGCCCGCAGGGGCGTGCGGCTGCCCGGGCTGCGCCGACCGGCGCCGGACGCGGTTGCTCCCGGTGCGCGACGGTGGCCACCCGGCGGCGAGCGGCGGCGCCCGGCGCGCACTGGTGGCGGCGACGGCCGCGTCGGTGGTGTTCGGCGGCGGCGCGGTCGCCGCGGCCGCCCCCGCCCCGGCCCTCGGCGGCCCCGGCGCGAACCGGGCCGCCGACCCCGGACCGCCCACCGAGCAGGGCGTCCAGAGCGGGCTGCACGGCGCGCCCGGGCAGCCGGCGGGCAACGGGCCCGGGCAGCTGCGGTCCATCACCCGCGCCGAGATCATCAACCGGGCCAAGACCTGGGTGACCGCGGCCGTCCCGTACAACATGGAGGCGTACTGGACCGACGGGTACCGGCAGGACTGCTCCGGCTACGTGTCCATGGCGTGGGACCTCGGTACCAACGAGTGGACGGGCAGCCTGGCGAAGTTCGCCGTGCGGATAACTCGTGACGAGCTGCAGCCCGGCGACATCCTGCTCTTCCACAACCCGGCCAACCCCAACAAGGGTTCGCACGTCGTGATCTTCGGCGGCTGGACCGACTACACGCACAACTACTACACGGCCTACGAGCAGACCCCGCCCGGCACCCGCAAGCAGGCGACCCCGTACGCGTACTGGAAGAACTCGGCCAACTACGTGCCCTACCGGTACAAGGGCCTCGCGGCCGGCACGAGCGGCGGGGAGCCCGGCACCGCCACGGGCGCTTCCACCGACACCGGGGCCGAGAGCGTGCCGACGGCCTTTCCGGGGGTCGCGCAGTTCGGGCCCGGCGCCGACAACGTCCATGTCACCCAGCTCGGGCAGATGCTGGTGAAGCGGGGCGGGGCCCGCTTCTACACCGAGGGCCCCGGACCCCGCTGGGGCACGGCCGACCTGAACGCGACCCGTGCGTTCCAGCAGGCCCAGGGCTGGACCGGCGCGGAGGCGGACGGGATTCCCGGCGAAGCGACCTGGGCGTTGCTCGTCCAGGGCAGGGGCAAGGACATTCCTCCCGCCGCGGCCGGTCCCGGGCCGGTCACGCGCCCGGTCCCCGTCTCGGCCCCCGGCCCGGTCGCGCGGCCCGCCTATCCCGGCCCGAGCTGGTTCCGGCCCGGGCAGGACAGCTGGTACGTCACCCAGCTCGGCCGGCGGCTCGTCGAGAAGGGCTTCGGCCGCTACTACGCCTCGGGCCCCGGATCACGCTGGGGCGAGGCCGACCGGCGCAATGTCGAGGCGTTCCAGCGTGCCCAGGGCTGGTCCGGTGCCGAAGCCGACGGCTATCCCGGCCCCGAGACCTGGCGGCGGCTCTTCGCATGACGCAGCGAAAGACGCAGGGAACGACGGAGGGAAACACGCGCATGCTCACCCCGACCCCACCCGCCCCCGACGGGCCCCGCGCTCCCGCCCCCGCGAGCGCGGACACCGGGCGCCGGGTGGCCGTGATCCGCAGCGAGAACACCGCCGAGATCCCGGTCCACCTGCTGTTCCGCGACGACACCGGGCCGGTCCCGGCCGTCCCCGCCCCCGAACCGCCGGCCGTGCGCCCGGTCGCCCGGCCCCCCCAGCAGGCGGGCGCCCGCACCACCGCCGCGGCCCCGGCCAGGCCCGCGCCCCCCGTCGACCCGGGGATCGTGGAACGGCCCGGCCCGATGGTGACCGGTGGGGCGGCCGTCGCCGCCGGAATCCTCGCGCTCCTGGGCTGCGGGGCGGTGATCTGGTGGACCGGGGCGCTGCCCCGGGCCCTGACCGCGCTGCTGCACCTGCCCGGCCGCCCGTACCAGGGCATCCGGCTCGAACAGTGGGCGCTGCTCACCCTCGGGGTGGGTGTGGCGGTGCTCGCGTTCGGCGGGCTCGGCCGGGGCCGCGTCGGCTTCGCCTGGGTGCTCTCGCTGTTCGGCGACTACCGGGGCAGCGTGCGCCGCACCGGCCTGGTGTGGATCAGCCCGCTGCTGCTCCGCCGCCGGGTCGACCTGAGGCTGCGGCACTGGCGCAGCGAGCCGATGGGTGCGGTCGACGCCAATGGGACCGCGCTGCGGGTGGTGGTCCTGGTGGTGTGGCGAATCCGGGACACCGCCCGGGCCACGCTCGCCGTCGCCGACCACGAGCAGTACCTGCGCCAGCAGGTGGAGGCGGCGATGGCCCGGGTCCTCTCGCAGCTCCCGGCGGACGCCTTCCACGAGGACGCGCCCACGCTGCGCAACGCGGAGGCCGTCGGTGACGCGCTGACCCGCATGCTGAAGTCGGAGACGGAGCCGGTCGGCATCGAGCTGTACTCGGCGCAGCCGACGCGCATCGAGTACGCGCCCGAGGTGGCGGCGGCGATGCGCCGGCAGCGGGTCGCGGCGATCGACGCCCGGCACCGGGACGCGGTGCTGACCTCGGTGGTGGACGCCGTGGACGACACCGTGCACCGGCTGACCTCGCGGGGCCTGGTGGAGCTCGACGCGTACGAGCGCAAGGCCCTGGTGAAGGACCTGACGGTGGCCTTCTACACGGGCCGGGGGTCGGGGGAGAGCGGCTGAGGCGCCGACGGGGTGGCCGAAGTTGTTTCGACGTTGGCCTGGACACGTCCAACTCCCGTCAATAATCTGGGACTTGGTCTAGACCGGAACATGAAATACCGCGCGCGTGCAGCTCCATCCCCGGAACTCCCCCACGTTCTCCAGGAGTGACAGCATGCGAAAGAAGCAGCGGCTCGGCGCCGCTGTGGTGGGACTCGCCGTAGCCGGCGCGTCCCTGCTCGCGACGGGCAGTGCGAGCAGCCACGGCTACACCGACCAGCCGATCAGCCGGCAGAAGGTGTGTGCCAACGGCACGGTCACCAACTGCGGCGACATCCAGTGGGAGCCGCAGTCCGTCGAAGGACCCAAGGGCTTCCCGGCGTCCGGCCCCGCCGACGGCGCGATATGCGCCGGCGGCAACAGCAGGTTCGCCGAACTGGACGACCCGCGTGGCGGTACCGGCTGGCCCACCACACAGTTGACGGGTGGTCAGACCTACACCTTCCGCTGGCAGTTCACGGCCCGGCACGCCACGACCGACTTCCGCTACTACCTCACCAAGCAGGGCTGGGACCCCACCAAGAAGCTCACCCGGGCCGCGCTCGACACCCAGCCGTTCCTGGTCGTGCCCTACGGCGGCAAGCAGCCTCCCGGCACGGTCTCGCACCAGGGCGCCATCCCCACCGGTCGGACCGGGCACCAGGTCATCGTCGCCGTGTGGACGATCGCGGACACCGGCAACGCCTTCTACGCCTGCTCGGACGTCAAGTTCTGACGGCAGGACTCCGGCGTCCGGCCGCACGTCCGGTTCTGCCGGGAACGGCGTCCGTACCCGACCGGGCGTTCAGTTCTGACGATACGTCAACTACCGTGCGGCGCCATGACGAAGCGTGTGCCGACCGTGTCGGAGTACGTACAGCGCCAGTGGGGTGACCGGCGGACCGGACTGCGGTACGGCGATCTGGAACTCACCCACCACGAGATCGCCGCGGGTGCCGCCGCCCGCGCCGCGCTCCTCGCCGAGCTGCTGCCCCGGGGTGTGGAGCCACACCTCGGGGTACTGCTCGACAACACCCCGGAGTTCCCGCTCTGGCTCGGCGCGGCGGCCCTCGCGGGGGCCGCCGTCGCGGGCATCAACCCCACCCGGCGCGGGCCCGAGCTGGCCCGCGACATCCTGCACACCGAATGCAGGGTCCTGGTCACCGCGCACGCCCACCTTCCCCTGCTCGACGGCCTCCAACTGCCGGGCGTACGCGTCGTGGTGACCGGGACCGAGGAGTTCGCCCGGCTCCTCGCGCCGTACGAGGGCGCGAAGCCGGGCGAGGTGGAGGCGGCGGCGGGCCCGGTCGGTCCCGCGAGCCGGCTCCTGCTGTACTTCACCTCCGGCTCGACCGGCGCCCCCAAGGCCGCGATCTGCACGCAGGGGCGGCTCGCGGCGGCGGGCGAATCCCTCGTCACCCACTTCGGGCTCGGCCGGGACGACGTCCACTACATCTGCATGCCGCTCTTCCACGGCAACGCGGTGATCGCCAACTGGGCCCCCGCGCTCGTGGCGGGGGCGGGCGTGGCCCTGCGGGACCGCTTCTCGGCGTCGCGGTTCCTGGACGACGTACGGGCCCACGGCGCCACGTACTTCACCTACGTCGGCCGGGCCGTCCAGTACCTCCTCGCCACGCCCGCCCGGCCGGACGACCGGGAGCACCGGCTGCGGATCGGGTTCGGTACGGAGGCGGGGGCGGTGGACGCGGACCGGTTCGCCGAACGGTTCGGGGTACGGCTCGTCGAGGGGTACGGGTCCTCCGAGGGCGGCGCCGCGATCCAGCGCACTCCGGGCACACCGGCCGGTGCGATAGGCCGGGCCGCGCCGGGCGGCGACCTCGCGGTGGTGGACCCGGAGACGGGCCGCGAGTGCGAGCGGGCGCGGTTCGACGGGGTCGGGCGGCTGCTCAATGGGGGTGCCGCGATAGGGGAGTTGGTGAACAGGGCGCCGAATCCGTTCGAGGGGTACTGGCGCAATCCGTCCGCCGACGCGGAACGCCGCAGGGGCGGTTGGTACTGGACGGGCGACCTCTTCTATCGCGACGCGGACGGTTTCCTCTACTTCGCGGCGCGGACCGACGACCGCATCCGGGTGGACAGCGAGAACCTGGCCGCCTCGATGATCGAGAACATCCTCGCGCGGTGGGAGGGGGTGACGGGGGTGGCGGTGTACGCCGTCCCCGACCCGGTGACGGGGGACCAGGTCATGGCGGCGCTCTCGCTCCGCGAGGGGCTGGACTTCGACCCGTCGGGCTTCGCCGAATTCCTTTGCGCCCAACCGGACTTGGGCACGAAGATGGCGCCGCGTTTCGTCCGGGTGCTTGCGGGGTTGCCGGTCACGGCGACGAACAAGGTGCGGCGGGGGGTGCTGCGGGGGGAGGGCTTCTGGTCCGGCGGCCCGGTGTGGTGGCGCCCCCCGGGCGCCCCCGGCTACCGCCCCCTGACCCCCGCGGACGTCCCCGGCGCCCGAGGCCTCCAGGGGCGCGGGAACCGCGCGATCAGCCACGCACGGTCCGCATCCGAAGACGGGGCCGGCGGCGCGGGGGCTGCGTGATCGGCTCCGCACGGTCGGCAGGCCTGCGCGGCGCGCGGCCGAACAGGGGTTGCGGGCGGATCCCCGGACCGCCGCGCGGACCGCGGGCCGGCCAACACATGCCCGGAACGGGTGACTTGTCGGCCAGCATCCCCCGCGCACCCCCGCCACAGTGCGTGGATGGGCACGTGAACCCCCGCCTCCTCCTCGCCGCGCTCCTCGCCGCCACCGCCACGCTCCTCGCCGGCCCCGCCCCCGCCACCGCCCACACCGGCTTCCACGAGTACGTGGCACTCGGCGACTCCTGGTCCGCCGACGTCACCGTGCTCGGCATCGATCACACCTACGCCCCCTCCGGCTGCGCCCAGAGCACCTGGAACTACCCCAAGCAGGTCGCCGCCCGGCTCGGTGTGAAGACCTTCCGGGACGCGACGTGCGGCGGCGCCACCACCGCCGAGATGACCGCGCCCCAGGACGTCGGCCACGTACCGCTGCTCGCGCAGGGCGTGAACCCGGCCCAGTTCGACCGGCTCACCCCCTCCACCGACCTCGTCACCGTCGGCATCGGAGGCAACGACATCGGCCTGGCCGCCGCCGTCATCGGCTGCGTCAACCCGCTGCCCGCCCCCTTGGGCACCCCGTGCCGGACCCGGTTCGCCGGGGCCGACGGGCGGGACGTGATGTCCCGGCGGATCGCGGACACCAGGTCCCGGATCGCCGGCGTCCTGGAGGGCATTCACCAGCGCTCGCCCAGGGCCACCGTGCTGGTCGTCGACTATCTGGCGGGCGTCGCCGCCAACCGCGGCTGCTACCCGCTGGTGCCCGTCCTCGACGAGGACCTCACCTGGCTCGGCGCCCGGCTGAAGGAGCTGAACGGGATGCTCGCCTCCGCCGCGGACGAGGGCGGGGCCACGTTCGTCGACACGTACGCGGGGAGCGTCGGGCACGACGTCTGCCAGCCCGAGGGGACGAGGTGGGTCGAGGGCCTGGCACCGCTGTCCACCAACCCGCCCGGGCTCGCCATCCCCTTCCACCCCAACCGCCTCGGCGCCGATCACCAGGCCGCGACGGTGCTGCACGCACTGGGGAGTTGAGGGGCGAGCGACAGCCGCGAAGGGCCGGTCATCGTGCGATGACCGGCCCTTCGTCCTGCGGGTGCGCGCTCACGCCACGAGTTCGGCCTCCGCCCCCCGCGTCTCCGCCGGCCGCGCCTCGGCCGCAGGACCCCGCAGCATCCATGCCGCCAGCACCCCGGCGACGACCAGGATCAGCGAGCCGCCGACCGCCGCGTACTGCATGCCGTGCACGAAGGCCTCCCGGGCGAGCGCGGCCAGGGTGTGGTCGGCTCCGGCCAGGGCGGCGCCCAGGGTTTCGCGGGCGGCGGCCGGGGCCGAGTCGGGCATGTCGGCGCGGTAGACCGCGGTGCCGATCGAACCGAGCACCGCCATCCCGAGCGCCCCGCCGAACTCCTGGCCCGTCTCCAGGAGCGAGGCCGCCGAACTCGCCTTCTCGACGGGGGCCGAAGTCAGCGCCATGTCGGAGACCAGGGCCATCACCGTCACGATGCCCATGCCGATGACCGCCGCACCCGCGAGCACCGTCCACAGCGAATCGGTGCCGGCCAGCGCGAGCAGGACGTAGCCGACGGCGGCCAGGGCGAAGCCCGTGGCGATGACGTAGGCCCGGTTCACCTTCCGTGCCACGACGGTCGCCGTCGGGGCCGCGATTCCGACGGCCAGCGACGGGGCGACGCTCCAGAGCGCGGCCCGCAGGCTGCTCATGCCGAGCACCGACTGGATGTACTGGGTGGTGAAGTAGGCCGAGCCCATCATGGCGAACGTGGCGATGCTGTTGAGCGAGATGGCGGCGCCGAACCCCCGCCCGGGGCGGAAGAGTTCAGGGCTGATCAGTGCGTCGCGCCGGGTGAGCTGGCGGCGTACGAAGACCGCCCCGACGACCAGCCCCGCGGCGACACACACCGCGGGTGCGGAGGAGAACCCGTCGGCCGCGAACTTCTTCAGCCCGTACACCACCGGCAGCACCGCGCCCATCGACAGCGGCACGCTCAGCAGGTCGAACCTGCCGGGCGCCGGGTCCTTGAACTCCGGCACGAGCACCGGCGCCAGGACGAGCAGCAGCACCATCGCGGGCACGTTGATCAGGAAGACCGAGCCCCACCACAGGTGCTCCAGCATGACCCCGCTGAGCACCGAGCCGAGGGCGATGCCGCCCGCCATGGCGCCGGACCAGATGCCGACGGCCTGCCCACGCTGCTTGTCGTCGCGGAACATGTTGCGGACCAGGCCCATCGTCGAGGGCATCAGGGTCGCGCCGCCGAAGCCGAGCAGGGCGCGCGAGGCGATGAGCATGTCCGCGCTGGTCGCGTACGCGGCGGTCACCGAGGCGACGCCGAACGCGGCCGCGCCGATCAGGAGCAGTTTGCGCCGGCCGATCCGGTCGCCGAGCGAGCCCATCGTGATCAGCAGCCCGGCCAGCGCGAAGGCGTACACGTCCACGATCCACAGCTGCTGGGTGGCCGAGGGGTGGAGCTCGCGGCTGATGGAGGGCAGGGCGAAGTAGAGGACGGAGACGTCCATCGAGACGAGGAGGAGGGGCAGCAGGAGGACGACGAAGGCGGTCCATTCCCTGCGCCCGGCACGGAGGCAGGGGCCGCCGGTGGAGCTCGCTGTGGTGCTCGTCGAGTTCGTCATGACAGCGAATGTACGGGCGTCTTAAACGCTTGTCTAGTACGGATGTGTAAAACGAATGTCTGGATGTGCCGAGAGGGTGGGTGGGGTGGGGTGGAGGTGGGGGTGGAGCGGACTGCCGGGCGCATGGGCGCTGTTCCGGGCGCGGGTCGGGCGCGGTCATGGGTGCGGGGCACGGGTGTTCGCGGGCCCGGATGGTGGGCCATGGGTGTGGGCGCACGAAAAAGCCCCTCGCTTTCGCGAGGGGCCTTTTCCGTCTGTGCGCCGCCAGGGACTCGAACCCCGGACCCGCTGATTAAGAGTCAGCTGCTCTAACCAACTGAGCTAGCGGCGCGTGCTGACAGAGAAAATACTACCTGGTCCGGCGGGGTGCTACCGACCACCCGCCGACCACCCCCCGGCCACCCGGACCGGGGTGCGCCGGGCGCCTCAGATGGCCAGCGAGAGCACCACGGGGGCGGCCCGGCGGTTGAGGGTGTCGGCCGCGGCGCGCAGGCGGTGGGCGTGCTCGATCGGCATCGACAGGGCGAGGCATCCCACGGCCGAGCCGGCGGTGAGCGGGACGGCCGCGCAGACCGTCCCGACCGCGTACTCCTGGAGGTCGAGGACCGGGACGGTGGCCGGCTGGCTGTCGAGCTTGGAGAACAGGACCTTCTCGCTGGTGATCGTGCGCGAGGTGAGCCGGGCGATCTTGTGCCGGGACAGATGGTCGCGGCGGCCGTTCTGGTCGAGCTGGGTGAGCAGGCACTTGCCGACCGTGCTCGCGTGCGCCGCCGACTTGAAGTCGACCCACTCGTTGACCTTCGGGGCGCGCGGCCCGTCCGCGTACTGGGTGATCTTGACCTCGCCGTCGATGTAGCGGCTGATGTAGACCGCCGCACCCACCGAGTCGCGCAGCGACATCAGGGTGTCCTGGAGCTTGGTCTCCAGGGCCTGCTGGCGGGCGGCGCCCGAGCCGAGCAGAACCATCGAGTCGCCGATCACATAGGCGCCGTCGGCCACCTGCTCGACATAGCCCTCGCGGCGCAGCATCAGGAGCATGGAGGCCAGATGGGCGGTGGGCAGACCCGTTTCGCGAGCGATCTGGACATCGGTCACGCCCCCGCCGTGCCGGGAGATCGCTTCGAGGACGCGGAGGACGTACTGCACCGAATGGAACGGCGCGGTCGGCTCTGGCTTCAGCGCCACGTTTTCCCCCTAGCCCGTCGAGCTGTGAAGGTGGCAGGTCTGCCGTTCCACGATAGCCGCCAAGACCCCTTCGCGGTGGGGGTGTTGACAAGATTGGTGGCGCGTTCCAGGTGCTCTACGCTGGGACGCGCCACCGTGGCATATGCCAGAGTCACGATCGGGAGCGCACGGCGGGCCGGACCGTGAGGTCAGCGCCGTGCACAGCGCGTGGTCAGGCAATTGCTCCGAGGAACTCCCGCGTCCGCTCGTGCTCCGGGTCGCCGAAGATCTTCCCGGGCGGCCCGGACTCGATGACCTTGCCCGCGTCGAACATCATCACCTCGTCCGAGATGTCCCGGGCGAAGCTCATCTCGTGCGTGACGCAGAGCATCGTGATGTCGGTGGTGCGGGCGATGTCGCGCAGCAGGTCGAGGACGCCCGCGACCAGCTCCGGGTCGAGCGCGGAGGTCACCTCGTCCAGGAGCAGCACCTCGGGCCGCATCGCGAGCGCCCGCGCGATCGCGACGCGCTGCTGCTGCCCGCCGGACAGTTGGGAGGGCTTCGCGTCGCGCTTCTCGCCCAGTCCCACCAGGTCCAGCAGCTCGCGCGCCCGCTCCTCGGCCTCGTCGGCGCCCAGGCCGAGCACGCGCACCGGGGCCTCGGTGATGTTGCGCAGGACGCTCATGTTGGGGAACAGGTTGAACTGCTGGAAGACCATGCCGATCTTCTTGCGGGCCTCCCTGCGCTCCTTCTCGCCGGCCGGGTACAGCCGGTTCCCGTTGACCTGGATGGTCCCGGAGTCCGGGGTCTCCAGGGTCATGAGCAGCCGCAGGATGGTGGTCTTGCCGGAGCCCGAGGGGCCGATCAGGGTGACGTGCTTGCCTTTGCGGGCGCTGAAGCAGAGGTCGTCGAGGACGGTGTTGTCGCCGAAGCGTTTGGTGACGTTCTCGAAGCGGATCAGCTCGGTGCCGCCCTGCTTCTTCACGGGCATCTCGATCTGGGTGTCAGCGGACAAGGCGGCGCTCCAGGGCTCGTACGAACAGCGAAGCCGGATAGGCGATGAGGATGAAGGCGACGCCGACGACGGTCAGCGGCTCGGTGTACTGGAAGGTGCTCGCCCCCGCCAGGCGGGACTGCTGGAGCATCTCCAGGACACTGATCCCGGCGAGCAGCGGGGTGTCCTTCAGCATGGAGATGACGTAGTTGCCGAGCGCCGGCGCGATGCGGCGGACGGCCTGCGGCAGGATCACGGCGAACCAGGTGCGGTGCGCGGGCAGGCTCAGCGCGGTGGCCGCTTCCCACTGGCCCTTGGGCACGGCGTCGATGCCGGCCCGGTAGACCTGCGCGGTGTACGTCGAGTAGTGCAGGCCGATGGCGAGGATGCCGGTGGTCAGCGCGGAGAACTTCACGCCCCACTCCGGCAGCACGAAGAACAGGAAGAACAGCTGCACCAGTAGGGGGGTGGTGCGGATGAACTCCGTGATCAGGTTGACCGGCCAGCGCACGAAGCGGGTCGGGGCCCGGAAGGCCAGCGCCCACACCAGGCCGAGGGTGAAGGAGATGAGCGAGCCGAGCGCGAGGATCTCCAACGTGGTGACCACGCCGTCCCCGAAGCGCGGCATGAAGTCCCGGACGGCGGACCAGTCCCAGGTCATCGCAGGTCACCTCGCACTGCTGTCGTGCCGCCGACCGCGGCGGGCCTGCGTGGCTTGGCGGGGGTGCGGGCCCCGCCCCCCGGATCGGCCGTGGTGATCCCGAGGTTCGCCTTGGTGCGGCGCTCCAGCGCCTTCATTCCGCGGGTGATCGCGAAGGCGAGGACGAAGTAGATGACGAGGGTGACGGAGTAGATCTGCGCGCTGTCCTGGGTCGCGAGCCGCACCAGGTACGCCGCGAAGGACACGTCGCCGACGCCGAGCAGGGAGACGAGTGCCGTCCCCTTGAGCAGCTCGACCAGCAGGTTGCAGAACGGCGGGATCATCTCCGGCACCGCCTGCGGCAGCAGCACGAGCCGCATCCGCTGCCAGGGCGTGAGGCTGAGCGCGATGCCCGCCTCGCGCTGGGCGGGCGGCACCGAGTTCAGCGCGCCGCGCACGATCTCCGCGCCGTACGCGCCGTAGGAAAGCCCGAGCGCGAGCACCGCGGCCCACATCGGGACCAGCTGCCAGCCGGCCAGCGGCGGCAGCACGAAGAACAGCCAGAACATCAGGACCAGGGCCGAGGTCCCGCGGAAGATCTCCGTGTACGCGGCCGCGAGGAAGCGCACCAGGCGCGAGCGGTGGGTGCGGGCCAGGCCGATGCCGAAGGCGACGAGGGCGGCCAACGCGGCGCTGTACACGGTGAGTTGGATCGTGATCCAGATGCCCGGAAGCACCCAGTGCTGCCACAGTCCCGCCGTCATCGGCACAGCTCCTTGGCGGTCAACTTGGTCATCTCGGCCTGGGTGAAGCCGAACGGTTTCAGGATGCGGAAGAGTTCGCCGCTCTGCTTCATGCGGTGGATCTCGGCGTTGAAGGCGTCGCGCAGGGCGCCGTCGGTGGGGCGGAAGGCGAAGCCGCCGCCGTCGATCTTCTTCTTGCCGTCGACGACCGCCGCGAACGGCTGGGTGGCCTCGGCCTTCGCGCTCTTCTTGGCGGCCTCGCGCACGGTCAGCGCGGTGCCGGCGAAGACGTCCACGCGGCCGGACTCGACCGCGTTCAGGCCCGCCACCTGGTCCTGGAGGATGACGATGTTCTTCTCGGGGTAGCCGGCGGCGGTGGCGTAGCCGATCTCCGCGTAACCGGTGCCGGTCGCGAACCTGGCCTTGCTGCGGACCACGTCCTCGTAGGTGTGGAGGTTCTTCGGGTTGCCCTTGCGGACGATGAAGGCGTCCAGCATCTGGTACTCGGGGTCCGCGAACAACACCTGCGAACAGCGGTCCTTGTTGATGTACATACCGGCCGAAACGACGTCGAACTGCTGGGAGTTGAGGCCGGGGATCAGCGAGGAGAAGTCGGTGGCCACGGGCTGGACGTGGCCGATGCCGAGCCGCTTGAAGATCACCTTGGCGAGTTCCGGTGCCTCGCCGGTGAACTCGCCCTGGTCGTTCACATACCCGTACGGGACTTCGCCGGCGATGCCGAGGCGCACCGTGCCCTGGGACTTGAGGCGGGCGAGGGCGTTGCCGTGGGGAACGCGGGAGCAGGCCGCCGCGCCGGTGAGGGCGACGGCGGCGGTGCCGGTGAGCAGGGTGCGCCTGGGTATGGAGGGTCTGGGGCGTGAGGTAGCTCGAGCCATGGCGGCGCGGCTACCCGACTTCACGCGGCCCATGCCCCCCATTTTTCCGGGCGTCCCGCGTGGCCGCCCGCCGGACTCAGCTGCCCGGACGGCCCTGGAGGGCTGCCGACGCCCGCAGCACGGTCCGCTCCCCGTAGCGCGCGGCGATCAGCTGGAGGCCCACGGGAAGGCCGTTCGCGTCCGTGCCGACCGGGACCGTCGCCGCGGGCTGCTGGGTCAGATTGAACGGGTAGGTGAACGGCGTCCAGCCTGTCCAACGATGGGGCCTTGAGCTCCGCGGGGCGGCCCGGCCGGCTTCGAAGGCGGTGATCGGCAGCGTCGGGGTGGCGAGCAGGTCGTAGCGCTGGTGGAAGCGGGCCATCCGCCGCCCGAGCTCGATCCGGGCCTCCTGGGCGGCGAGCAGGTCGAGGGCGGAGAGGCGGGCACCCCGCGCCGCGATCGCACGCAGTCCGGGGTCGAGCAACTGCCTTGTGTCCGAGCTCAGTTGCTCCACGAGGCGGGCCGCTCCGGCGTTCCACAGCGCGTTGAAGGCGTCGATCGGGTCCGCGAAGTCGGGGTCGGCCTCCTCCACGTGGGCGCCGAGGTCCGCGAGCCGGGTCACCGCCGTCCGTACGGCGGCCGCCACCTCGGGGTGCACCGCGACCTGGCCGCCGAAGGAGGGCGAATAGGCGATGCGCAGCCCCTTCACGCCGGCCGCCGCGTCCTCGGCGAGGGCCTCGGCGTAGCAGCGGGCGGGCGGTTCGAGGGCGGTGGGGTCGCGCGGGTCCGCGCCGCTGATCACGTCGAGGAGCAGCGCCGCGTCCGCCGCGTCCCGGGCGAGGGGGCCCACGTGGGACAGCGTGCCGAACGGGCTCGCGGGGTGCAGCGGGACCCGGCCGTAGGTGGGCTTGAGGCCGAACACCCCGCAGAAGGAAGCCGGTATCCGGATCGAGCCGCCGCCGTCGGTGCCGAGCGACAGCGGCCCCGCCCCGGCCGCGACCGCCGCCGCGCTGCCGCCGCTGGAGCCGCCCGAGGTGCGGGCGGGGTCGTGCGGATTGCGGGTGATGCCGGTGCGCGGCGAGTCGGTCACGCCCTGCCAGCCGAACTCGGGTGTCGTCGTCTTGCCGATCAGCACCGCCCCGTGTTCGCGCAGCCGCGCGACGGCGGGCGAGTCGACGTCCCAACTGCCGCTCTCCTCTGTGGTGTTGGACCCTTTCAAGGTGGGCCCGCCGGCCTGGAGGAGGGTGTCCTTCACGGATACCGGCACCCCGTCGAGCAGCCCCCTCGGCTCTCCCGCGCGCCAGCGCTCGGTCGCGGCGCGGGCCTGGGTCAGGGCGGGCTCGGTGTCGACGCGCACGAACGCGTTCAGGCGCGGCTGGATCTCCTCGATCCGGGCCAGTACGGCTCGGGTCGCTTCGAGGGGTGAGAAGGTGCCCGCCCGGTAGCCGGACAGGAGTTGACGTGCCGTCAGGTCGGTGAGTGCGCTCGGCTCGGTCATGAGGGGTGTCGTACCCATCCCGACGGCCCGCCACGTGGGGCGTCGGCGCCGGGAATAAAACGGAGAGACCCTCCTGTTAGCTGACCATGTGCGTACGTTCCCGTACGCACGGTGCGAACGACGTGACGAGCTGGAGGCGTGGACCGGTGGACGTGGATGCGATTCGAGGGACGGCGGCCGGGACCGCGCCGGTGCCCCTGTCGGTGCTCGACCTGGTGACCGTGGGCAACGGCTACACCGCCAACCGTGCCCTGCGCACCAGCGTGGAGATCGCGCAGCTGGCCGAGCGGCGCGGCTTCCACCGGCACTGGGTCGCCGAACACCACTCGATGCCGGGCGTCGCCTCGTCCGCGCCGGCCGTGATCCTCGCCCACCTCGCCGCCCACACCTCGCGCATCCGGCTCGGCTCGGGCGGCGTGATGCTGCCCAACCACGCGCCGCTGGTGATCGCCGAACAGTTCGGCACGCTGGAGGCGATGGCGCCGGGCCGTATCGACCTCGGGCTCGGCCGGGCGCCCGGCACGGACGGGGCGACCGCGGCGGCGCTGCGCCGCACGGACCGGCTCAACGAGGGCGCCGAGGACTTTCCGCAACAGCTCGCCGAGCTGACCCGGTTCCTCGACGACGACTTCCCCGACGGGCACCCCTACGCCCGCATCCACGCGGTTCCCGGGCCCGTGCAGGGCCCCTCGGGCCGCCCCCCGATCTGGCTGCTCGGCTCCTCCGGCTTCAGCGCCCGCCTGGCCGGCACGCTCGGGCTGCCGTTCGCGTTCGCCCACCACTTCTCGGCGGCGAACACCGTCCCGGCGCTCGACCTCTACCGGGATTCCTTCCGGCCGTCCGCGGTCCTGGACGCGCCGTACGCCCTGATCGGTGTCTCGGCGCTGGCCGCGGACGACGAGCGCGAGGCGCGGCGCCAGACGCTGACCAACGCGCTCTCGATGGTCCGGCTCCGCACCGGGCGCCCCGGGCTCGTGCCGACGCCGGAGGAGGCCGAGGCCTACCAATTCAGCGCGCTGGAGCGGGAGTTCGTGGACAGCTGGCTGTCCAACGTGATCTCCGGTACGGCGGACGAGGTGCGGGTGGGTCTGGACGACCTCCAGAAGCGGACGGGCGCGGACGAGCTGATGCTGACGGCCAACGCGCACAGCCCGGAGGCCCGCCTCCGCTCCTACGCGCTGCTGGCCGACGCGTACGAACTGCCCGAGCTCTGACCCCTGGGGGCCGCGGGGCTGCGACAGGCGTGGCTCCGCCGCGCGGGCGCGACCGGCCCCCGCACGGTCTGCGGGCGAAATGAACCCATGCGGAAGCGGTCCTTTGCGGCGTGCCCGGCAGCAAGGGGTCTCTTCCGCATGTCGTGTGGTCGGGTGCGCGCCGCCGTGGGCTGCTCGCGCAGTTCCCCGCGCCCCTGACAGGGCCGGCAGGTGCCTCCCTCGCGAGTCCTGCCGGGGGTCGTGATGGTGCTCGGCCGAGAGATCGGGTGGGAGTGGTACAGCGGGTCTTGAGTCGCGGGGTGGCCGGTTGTTTGTGGGGGGCCGGAGGGCCAAAGGGGGTCAACTCGGCCCCTGACAAGGGGATTCGCCCCCGGATTGGTCTAGTCCTCAATTTGGTTCAGACCATTGACGTGGCCGGGACGGGATCGCTATCAATTCCTCACCCACTCGTACCGCACCCCGTGCTCCACCCCCCCCGGAGGCCGTCTTGCAACGCCGCAGACCCCTTGTCGCAGCCCTGAGCACCGCCGTGCTCGCCGCCGGCGCCCTGGCCGCCTTCGCGGGCCTCGGCACCGCATCCGCCGCGACCACCGCCCCAAGCGCCGCCGCCCCCTCGACCGGCGGCGTGAAGATCGCGTACTACGACCAGTGGAGCGTGTACGGGAACGCCTTCTACCCCAAGCACCTCGACACCCGGGGCATCGCGGGCAAGCTGGACGTCATCAACTACTCGTTCGGCAACATCGACCCCACCAACCTCACCTGTTTCGAGGCGAACAAGGCGGCGGGCGACGACAACAACCCCAACGCCGGTGACGGCGCGGGCGATTCGTTCGCCGACTACCAGAAGTCGTTCGGGGCCGCCGACAGCGTGAGCGGCGTCGCCGACACCTGGAACCAGCCGATCGTGGGCGTCTTCAACCAGTTCAAGGAACTGAAGGCGAAGTATCCCAAGTTGAAGATCAACATCTCGATCGGCGGCTGGACGTACTCCAAGTACTTCCACGACGCCGCCCTCACCGACGCCAGCCGCAAGAAGTTCGTGTCCTCCTGCATCGACCAGTACATCGCCGGCAACCTCCCGGTCGACGGCGGCTACGGCGGCGCGGGCGCGGCGGCCGGGATCTTCGACGGCGTCGACATCGACTGGGAGTACCCGGGCTCGCCCGACGGTCACCTCGGCAACCACTACGGCGCCGAGGACAAGGCCAACTACACCGCCCTGCTCGCCGAGTTCCGCAAGCAGCTGGACGCGTACGGCAGCGCGCACGGCGGCAAGCACTACCTCCTGACGGCGGCGCTCCCGGCGGGCCAGGACAAGATCAAGAACATCGAGACGGACAAGATCGGCGCGTACCTCGACTACGCGAACATCATGACGTACGACATGCACGGCGCCTGGAACGCGACCGGCCCCGCCTACCACCAGTCCCCGCTGGTCTCGCCCGCCAACGACCCGACGGACGTCATCAAGCCCGGCACCCAGAAGTACTCGATCTCCAACGCGATCGACTCCTGGATCGACGGCAACGCGGCCTACGGCATCGCGGGCGGCTTCCCCGCCAACAAGATCACGCTCGGGTACGAGTTCTACTACCGCGGCTGGAAGGGCGTCCCGGCGACCAACAACGGGCTCGCCCAGACCGCGACCGGGCCGTCCAACGCCCGGCCCACCAGCCAGGTCGCGGGCACCGCGCTCTACAAGGAGCTCGGCGGCATCGTCGACAACCCGGCCACCACCTTCTGGGACGCGGACGCGAAGGCCTCGTACTTCTACAAGGACGGCGAGTTCTTCACCGGCCTCGACCAGAAGTCCATCCAGGCCCGCGCCGACTACGCCCACCAGCGCGGTCTGGCCGGCGCGATGATGTACAGCCTGCTCGGCCTCGACGACAAGACCACGCTGCTCAACCAGATCGTGACCGCGGTCGGCTCCTCGCCCTCCTCGACCCCGGACCCGACGCCGACGGCCACCAACTCCCCGTCGCCGACGCCCACCGCGACCAACAGCCCGTCCCCGACGCCCGGCGGCTGCACCGCCACGGCGTGGGACAAGGCCGGGACGTACGTCGGCGGTACGACGGTCTCGTACGGCGGTCACAACTGGAAGGCCAAGTGGTGGACGCAGGGCGAGCAGCCCGGCACCACCGGCGACTGGGGTGTCTGGCAGGACCTCGGCGCCTGCTGACCCCGGCCCCCGCACACGCGGCCGCCCCGCTCCTCACCCTGTGGAGGAGCGGGGCGGCCGTCATCGTGCCGCCCGTCAGACCTGCTGCGGGCTGCGCGTGATCATCTTGGCGATGCGGTCCGGGGTGACCGCCCGCGAGTACAGCCAGCCCTGTCCGGTGTCACAGCCGATCCGGGCGAGCCGGTCGGCCTGTTCGGCGCTCTCCACGCACTCGGCGGTGACGGTGAGCCCGAGCCGGTGGGCGAGCTGGACCAGCGCCTCGACGATGGTCTCGTCGGCCGGGTTGGGGTGCGCGCCGCCCTCGTCGTACTGGAAGCCGCGCACGAACGAGCCGTCCAGCTTGAGGACGGAGACGGGCAGTCGGCTGAGGTAGGCGAGGTTGGAGTAGCCCGTGCCGAAGTCGTCGATCGCGATGTGCACGCCCATGTCCGACAGCGCCTGAAGGGCCTGGAGCGGGCGGCCCGCCGAACCCATCACCGCGGACTCGGTGAGCTCCAACTGGAGCAGATGGGGCGCGAGTTGGGTCTCCGCGAGGATCTCCGCCACGTCCGCCACCAGGTCGGAGTCCCACACCTGGCGCACGGCGACGTTGACGCTGACGAACACCGGCGGCACATCGGGGTGCTCGACCTGCCAGCGTCTGGCCTGTCGGCACGCGGTGCGCAGCACCCACTGGCCGAGCTGCACCACGGAGCCGTCCTCCTCGGCGATCCCGATGAACCGATTCGGCGGAAGCATCCCGAATTGTGGGTGATTCCAGCGGACCAGCGCCTCGACTCCGTGCACCACCCCGTCGGCCATTCCGACGAGCGGCTGGTACTCCAGCGTGAACTCGCCGCGCTCCACGGCCGGGCGGAGCGTGGAGGACAGCGCCTGCCGGGTCATGCGGTGGGCGTTGCGCTCGGGGTCGAAGAGCGTCCAACGGGCCTTCCCGTCGGCCTTCGCCCAGTACAGCGTGGTGTCGGCGGCCTGCATCAGGCCGGTCGCGGTGGTGCCGGCGCTGGCCCGCTCCACCACCCCGATCGAGGCCGACACCGACAGGCGCTGGCCCGCGAGGTCGAAGGGCCGCTGCAGCGCGTGCAGCACGGACCGTGCCAGCTCGGCCAGTTGCTCCGTACCCGTGGAGTCCTCGACCAGGACGGCGAACTCGTCGCCGCCGAGCCGCGCCACCAAGTGGCCGCCGCTGCGCGCGTACCCGGCCTGGTCGGCGCATTCGGTGAGGCGGCCCGCCACCGCGCTCAGCAGCCGGTCGCCGACCCGGTGGCCGAGCGTGTCGTTGACCGCCTTGAACCCGTCGAGGTCCAGGTAGCAGATCCCGATGCGGCCGGTGCCGTGGCCGTCGTACGCGGACGCTTCGAGCGCGGCGGTCAGCCGCTCGAAGAACAGGGTGCGGTTGGGCAGGCGGGTCACCGGGTCGTGCATCTGGAGGTGGCGCAGGCGGGCCTGGAGTTCGCGCCGGTCGCTGATGTCCGCGACCGAGAGCAGCACGCTGGAGCCGTCCGGTACGGGTGCGACGGTCACCTCGGCCCAGAGCGACTGCCCGTCGGGGTGCTTGAGGCGGCGGGTGCAGCGGAACCGGTCGCGGGCGCCGCGCAGCACCTCGTGGTAGGCGTGCCGGCCGCGGTTGTCGGCGGCGAGGTCGACGAGGTCGGCGGCGTCCTGGTCGTGCAGCGATGCCGGGTCGGTGCCGAGCAGTTCGGCGAGCGCGTCGTTCGCGGCGACGACCACGCCCTCGCGGTCGACGATCGCCATCGCGAGGTGGGCGGCGTTGAACGCGGCCCGGTAGTCGCTCGGTTCGGCGGCGCCGGGTCCGACCGCGTACCGCGCGCTCTGTTCGGCCCGCAGCCCGTCGAGGAGTTGGGCGGCCCGGGCGGCGAGCGAGCGGGCCCGTCGCTGTGCGGGGGAGTCCGGTGGGGGGCCGCTCTGTCCCCGGGGTTCCCGGGGGTGCTCGGGCAGGGGGTTTCCGGCGCGTTCCGCAGGGCGTTCCGCCAAGGCGCCCGAGATGCGGTCCGCATGACGCTCTGTGACGGGCGGCCGGATGGTCCCGGGTGCTTGACCCGGTCCTTCGGAGGTTCCGCTCACCGCTGGCTCCCGCAGTGCATCGAAGTTGTGCAGAGGTAGTACGGAGTGGTTCGGGGTCTTCGGCCGAGGTGGACGACGCCCCGGGAGGCCGCGTCCACGCAGGAAAGTGTGCCGATCATAGAGGCTGGCGCAAGGCGCGATCCAGCTTCGTCCTGGTGATCAAGAGCACCCGGAGTCGTGTGTCGATCGCTGACCGATCGTTTCTGCGCGGGTCTGGCCGGGCTCGGGCCTTCGGTGATCGGTCGTGACTTTGGGTAAGTCATCGGGGTGTCGGCCCTCTCACCCTTCCGGGGCAGCAAAACAGGGCGTATCGGTAGAAACCTGCACAAAGTGGGCGGGATGTTCCGCATCCCGCTCCCGGAGGTCGACGTGCAGCGTCAGCAGACACCCGGGGGAGTGGAGCGTGTCCGGCTGCGCGGAGCCGTGGCGGCGCTCACCTCCCTCACGGCGCTCGCCGCCATCTCTCTGGTGTCGGGGCCCGCCGTCGCGGTGAGCTCGGCCACGCCGTGCGCCCTGCCCAGGACCGACGCCCACCACTCGCTCGGCGTCGACACCTGGAACGCGGCCTACCCGCGCCCGGTCCGCACCCTCAACGCCGTCATGGTCTTCCTGTCCTTCCCGGACTCGAAGCCCGCCACCGCCCCCGATGACCTGGCGGCCGACTACTTCCCCGCCACCAGCCGCTTCTTCGAGCAGGCCTCGTACGGCAAGTTCCATCTGAATGCCGAGCCGCAGCGCCGCTGGGTGCGGATGCCCTCCGCGTCCACCTCGTACCGCATAGAGCGCGACTGGGACCCGGCGCAGCGCACCCGCTATCTGATGGACGCGATCAAGGCGGCCGACCCGACCACCGACTTCTCGAAGTACGACATCGTCTATCTGGTCGCCGACCCGGACGCGCCCGGGGTCGACTCCGACGCGACGAAGGTCGTGAACTTCGACCGGCCGGTGCGCGCGGACGGGCGGGACATCAACCGGGTCGTGACCGTCTTCGAGCACCACCCGCCGGACCGCAACGTGCTGGCCCACGAGACCGGACACGTCTTCGACCTGCCCGACCTCTACCACCGGCCGCAGGACGGCAAGAACGGCGACTGGGACACCTACGTCGGCGACTGGGATGTGATGGGCAGTCAGTTCGGCACGGCGCCCGACCTGTTCGGCTGGCAGAAGTGGAAGCTGGGCTGGCTCGACCGGCGGGAGGTCACCTGTGTGACGGGCGACGGCACGAGCCGCTTCACCCTGGAGCCCCTCTCCGCGTCCCCCGCGAAGGCGGGCCTCGCGGGCAAGCGCCTCGCGGTGGTGCGCACCGGCGAGGACCGGGCGATCGCGATCGAGGTACGGGACTCGGGCGGCCTGGACCGGGCCAGCTGCGACCAGGGCCTGCTCGTCTACCGGGTCCGCAGCGGGTCGGGCTCGGGCGGCGGGCCGGTCGAGGTGCTCGACGCGCACCCGGACACCGAGGCGTGCTGGGAGAGGTCGGTCTACCCGGCGCTCGCGGACGCGCCCGTCGCGCTCGGCGAGACGTTCACGGTGCCCGGCGAGGGCATCCGGATCGAGGCCGAGGGCCGGACGAAGTCGGGCGCCTGGACGGTCAAGATCTCGCACTGAGGCCGGGCCGTCGGCACACGAAGAAGCCCCCCGCTCGCGCGAGGGGCTTCTTCTGTCTGTGCGCCGCCAGGGACTCGAACCCCGGACCCGCTGATTAAGAGTCAGCTGCTCTAACCAACTGAGCTAGCGGCGCCTGCTGACGTCGTAGACATTAGCATCCTGATCCGCGCGAGGAAAAATCGATATGCGGGGAGCGTCCGTGGGCTCGTTCCTGGCGGCCCGGACACAGGCCCACAGCAGGACGTCGGGGCCCGGCAGCCAGGGCCGGCGGGTGTCGGGCGCCACCAGCCAGCGGGCCGCGCCCGTGTTGTCCGGGCCGGGGCGCACCAGCGCCGGGACGGTGACGGCGTCGCCCGAGCCGTGGCACAGGAGCGGCGGGACCGCGACGTCCGAGCCGTGCCACTCCTCCCACTCCAGGAGCGAGGGCAGGCGCTGTGCGGTGCCGGGGGCGGCGAACAGGAGCATCCGCCCGCGGTGGACCGCCACCGGACCCGAGCCGGGCCCCTCGGTCCACAGGTGGTCGAGCATGCGGCGCCCGAACATCGAGGGGACGTTCACGACGTCGAAGACCGTGCCGCAGGGCAGTACGCCGGGTGCGACCGGGCGGCCCTCCCAGAGGGCGAGGGTGCTGCGCGGGTGGGTGGCCGCGGACGAGAGCCAGGCGGCGCCGGCCGCGGTCACCTCGCCGACCTGGTGGCCGTCCTCGTCGCGCAGGCGCCGGAAGATGTCGAGCTCGTCCTCGCCCCCGGGCGCCGCCTCGCGGCGGCCGACCGCCGTGAGCGGGCCGCCGCCCGTCGCCGTCCCGTGAACGCCGCTTCCCCTGCCGTTGTCACTGCTCATGCTCTACGTCTACCGGGCGGCCACGTCCGCCTCCGGCTGCTTGGCGGAAACCGGGACAGGGCACGGCGGGAGGGCGTATCTTGCGCTCCGGCATATGCCCCGGGCTCGTGGTCGAACGGTCCCGGACCGCCTCAGGGCGTCTCGCCGCCGCGCAGCAGATCGCGGCCGAACTCGATCATCTTCTTCGCGTAGTCCTCGGTCCACTGGGCCCGTTCCGCAACGTCGGCGGGGGTCAGCCGGTCGAAGCGGCGGGGGTCGGCGAGCTGCGCCGCCGCGATCGCCTGGAACTCGACCGCCCGGTCCGCCGCGGCCCGGAAGGCCAGGGCCAGCTCGGTCGAGCGGGTCAGGAGCGCCCGGGGGTCCTCCATGGACTCCAGGTCGAAGAAGTGCTCCGGGTCGGCGGTGGCCTCGGACGGCTCGAAGAGCAGCGGAGCCGGCCTCAGCCGCTGCCGCTCCTCTTTCCGCTCGTGCTCCGGCATGTCTGTCCTCCCACGGGCAGCTCGACGCTCGGGCTCCGGGGCGCCCGGGCCACCGTCCATTGTCCCGCCCCCGCGCAAGGGGGCCTTCCGGGGGCCTCTGCCCGGAGCTGCCCCCGCGCATTCGAATCCCCCCATCGGAACGGGTGTGCGCCGGTGGCCGCGGCGGGCCGAGCCTCGTGCCCGCCGGCCGCCCGGCGTGCGGGAGCTGGTGTGGGTCAGGGTTGCCAGGTGACGCGCTGCTCGGCGAGATGGGCCAGGACCGCGTGGTTCGCCTCCCACCCGTCCGGGGCTGTCACCCTCGGCCGCCTCCGGCGGCGTGCCGGACTCCGTCCGGCGAGGGGGCGGTGCCGGGCCGGACGCCCGCCGACCAGATGCCCGGTGCGCCGGTCAGGGTCGCCAGACCACCCGGTGTTCGGACCAGTGATCCCATGTGGACATCATTGCCTCCCACCCGTCCGGGAACTTCACCGTCACGCCCAGCTGGACCGGTTCCGTCGAGGGGTGGTCGTCCAGGAGGTCGGTCACACCCGCGCGGCACACCACGATGCAGGCGTGCCGGTGCCGTGAGGCCAGGACGCACAGGCGGCCCGTCTCCAGGTGGAAGGCCGTCGCGTCCGGGCGGCCCGAGAGGGGGTGCAGGACGACCGTCACGTCGAACTCCCTTCCCTGGAGCCGGTTCGCGGTGTCGACCGCCACCCCGCTCACGCCGAGCTCCGCCAGCGCCGCCCGGATCGCGGCCGCCTGGTCGCGGTGCGCGGTGCCGACCGCGATCCGGTCGGCGGTGAGCGGGACCGGGTCGGGGGAGCGCTCGCTGGTCGCGGCGCCGCCCCGGTCCAGGAGGCGGCGTACGACCTGGGCGGCCGCGCGGACCGCCTCCGGGTCGGTGCGCGGGGTGTGGCGGGCCGGCAGTTCGAGCAGGGCCCAGCCCGACTCGGCCGCCTCGTCCAGCGCGCGGTCCGGTGCCGAGCCGTCCGAGGCGACGCCGAAGGCGAGCCGCCGGTCGCCGTGACCGGTGCCGCTGCGGAACGGCGTGAACGGGTAGAACGCGTTCGAGACCAGCGGCGCCGCCGACGCCGGGAGCCGCCAGGACACCGGCAGGCGGTGCTGCGGCAGCTCCGGGTTGTGCGCGAGCAGCGTGGAGACCGCGCTCGCCGACGGGTCGTAGGAGAGCCCCGCCCACTGCTCGGCGTCGGCGATCGCGAACGGGTCGAGCTGGCCCGGGTCCCCCACGAACAGCGCCCGCTCGAAGAGCCCGGCGACGGCCAGCAGCGCGTCGGAGCGCATCTGGTAGGCCTCGTCCACGATCGCGTGCCGCCAGGGCTCGACGTCCTTCACGTGCGCCCACTTCGCGGCCGTCGAGATCACCACGTCGAGCCCCGCGAGATCGCCCGCCTTCGACGACTTGCGGACGTTCTCCAGCTCGTCGAGCGCCTTGTCGTACGGGTCGCTGTCGCTGCTGTGCAGCCGGCCGACCGGCAGCCCGGGTGCCTTCTCGGCGAGGCGCACCACCAGGTCGTCGACCTGCGAGTTGGTCTGCGCGACCACCATCAACGGGCGGCCCGCCGCGACCAGTTCGAGGGCCGCGCGGACCACGAGCGTGGACTTGCCCGCGCCCGGCGGCGAGTCGACGACGACGCCGCGCGCCGAGCCGTGCAGGGTGTCGGCGAGGATCGCCTCGGTGGCCGCGGTCGCCGCGGCCCCGGGATCGAAGACGGTCACAGGAGGTCCTCGGGGGTCGGTGCGTCGGGCTGTTCCGCGGTGGCGGCGCCGGGCGGCCCGCCGTGCGTCCAGGGGGTGGCCTCGGGGTCGGGCAGCTTGGGTGCGCCGCGCTGCTCGTGCTCGAACAGCGTCCAGCAGATCCGGTCGCCCTTCTCGGGGACGGAGCCGGGCGCGGGGTCCTTGGCGCGGCCCATCTTGTCCAGGACGCGCAGCACGAGCGCGCCGCCGGGCTCGTACGCCACGAACTCGGCCTTCTGCGGCTTGCCGTCGAGCGAGCGGTAGACCTTCGCGCCCTCGGCGAGGTGCGGGGCGTCGTCCGTGCGCAGGGTGAGCAGCGGGCGGGGGCTCGGGCGTTTGGACTCCGACCAGGCCGGGGTCACCTCGACGACCTCGCCCGCGAACGCCTCGCCCGAGAGCCTGCGGCCCGCCATCACCAGCGGGTCGTCCAAGGCCTCGCCCGCCTCCAGCTCGGCCTGCGCGCGCTCGCGGCGCAGCAGTTTGGTGGCGGCGGTCACCGCGTCGTCGCGGCGGGGCTGGGGCGGCTCGCCCGCGGTGATCCGGTCGCGGTGCCCGGTGAACGACCAGCGGTCGCTCGTCCAGCGCGCGGCTGCCCGGTCGCCCTCGGGGAGCTCGCGGAGCAGA
Organism: Streptomyces xanthochromogenes; assembly: GCF_014650455.1. Lineage (GTDB taxonomy): Bacteria > Actinomycetota > Actinomycetes > Streptomycetales > Streptomycetaceae > Streptomyces > Streptomyces xanthochromogenes. The sequence continues at coordinate 197,869 of NZ_BMUZ01000013.1, forward strand.
TCGAGGGCGCGCCACACCGCCGACCAGGTCGGCATGAGCTGGGCCGCGAGCAGACGGCGGATCTCCCGCTCCGCCGCGGTCAGTTGACCGAGGCGGTCGTCCGCGGCCAGGCCGTCCTCGGCCGCCTGCAGGGCCTGGCGGGCCCGGTCGTAGCGCTCCACGGCGGGCGCGAGCAGCCGGTTGTCGAAGGCCGGGTCGGTGGCCGGGCCGGCCGGCGGGCACAGGAGCTGGCCGTCCGCGCCCCGGGCCAGCTCGGCCCGCAGCGCCGCCTCGGCCCCTGGCTCCCCGGCGGGCGGGTCGATCCAGGCGAGCAGGGCACCCAGGTGCTGGTCCTCCAGGCTGGACTGGCCGGTCGCCCAGTGCCGGTTCAGGAGGTCGGTCGCGGCGAGCAGCAGCGCGGCGCCGGGGGTACGGGCGCGCTCGGCGTAGTGCGTGAACCAGCGGCCGAGCAGGGGGACCCGGGGCGGCGCCGGGTAGGGCGCGTCGGGGTCCTGCTCGGCGGTGCGGCGAAAGCGCATCGAGCGGCCGAGCAGGCGGACGAAGTCGACACCGGCCCGGCCGGGGACGATCAACTGCGGCGCGTCGGCGCACAGTTCGACCTCGACCTTGGTCTTCTTTCCGGTCTCCGGGTCGGTCTCGGAGCGCTCGGTGAGCTCGATGTCGGCCGCGTACGCGTCAAGGTACGGCAGTACGGCCTCGGCGAGGTCGGCCAGGAACGTGAAGCGCAGGTCGCGGTCCCGGGGCTGGGGGACCACGAGCAGTGTCGGCGCGTTGCGGTCGGTGCCGACCAGGGCGCCGAGCGGGGCGCCCGCCTCGCCCGCCGTGGTGAGCGGCACGAACACGAGGGGCCGCTCGCTCAGATGGCGGTGGCGGACGGTGGCCAGCGGCTGGGCACGGCCGGACTCGACGGCCTCCAGACGGGCGAGCGTGGCGATCAGTGACACGGGGCACCCGCCTCCGCGCGCAGGGCGGCCGCGCGGCGGACCGCCGCCACCGTCGGGTCCGCCGGGTCGCCCGACTCGCCGCGCGCGGCCGCGAGGACCTCTTCGACGGTCGTCAGGGAGCCGAGCTCGCCCCGCAGGGAGCGGCCGAGCGCGGTCACCGTGCCCTGTTCGCGGGCCCGGCCGCGGCAGTGGAAGGCCAGCTCGCAGGCGGCCAGGCACTCCGGCGCGTAGACCGCGGGCACGGCCTCGACGGCGGTGGCGAGGGACGCGCCGGACTGGCCGTCGAGGTCGAACGTGGTGCCCGGGGGCAGCTCGTCCGCGATGTCCTCGATCCGGGACAGCCGCGTCAACTGCCGCCGGGTCACGGCGAGTTGCTTGCGCACGTCGACGACGGAGGCGGTCGGCAGGTTGGAGAAGTCCCGGGGGCAGACGAGCAGCACCGAATGGTCCACCGAGGCGCCCTTGGTGAGCACCGCGACCCGCTCAAGGGCCAGCACGTACACCGCGGACTGGCGGGCGGCCGCGCCGACCTTCGACGGGTCGGCCGCCGCGTCGATCATCGGGAAGGACTTGATCTCGACGACCGTCCAGCGGCCGTCGGGGTGGACCACCACCGCGTCCGGCTCCAGGTAGGCGGGGGAGCCCGCGACCTCCAGGGCCAGCATCGGATGGTCGAGCAGCGCCCAGCCGCCGGCCTCGGTGGCCTCGCGCAGGGCGAGCGCGGTGCGGGCCGCGCGGCCCTCGGGGCCCGCCGCCGCGAGATCGGGGGTGGGGGCCTGGCCCGGCGGCTCGGCGCCCTCGCCCATCCGCTCGTGCAGCAGGCGCAGCAGTTCGGTGCCGCCGTCGCCCTTCACCTTGGCCTCGAAGGCATTGCCGCGCATGAAGGCGAACTGGGACTGGCCGAAGGCCGCCGACGGCGAGCCGATCGCCTCGGCGAGCGCGCCCTTGTCGACACCGGCGCCGTCCAGGAGGGCGCGTCTGCGGCAGCCCGGGTTCGCGGCGAGGGCCGCGAGTGCCCGTGCGTCCAGCGGCCGGGCCGGGGTGGCCGGGCCGCGCAGTTCAGCGAGCCGTCGACGGAGCGCCGTCGTCGGCTTCTGCTCGGGTGCCGGAGGACGTCCGCTGCCCAGGGATTCGCTCACCCGCCGAAGTCTCGCATCCGGCACTGACAATCGAGGAGCCAGTGGTGGAAGAGGCGGGTGCGAAGCGGGTCCGTACGCGCTCCGCGAGGCGCAACAGGGGCCGCGAGAGCAGCAGACCGAGGCCCATCACGGCGACGCCCGCGACCGCGTCGAGCAGATAGTGGTTGGCCGTGCCCATCACGACGAACGTGATGGTCAGCGGGTAGGCGACGGCGGCGATCCTGGTGATCCGGCTGCCGCCGAACCGCCACAGCATGACCCCGCACCACAGGGCCCACCCGACGTGCAGGCTGGGCATCGCGGCGAACTGGTTCGTCATGCCGCCGAGCCCGCGCGGCGCGCTGGCCTCGCCGCCCCACCAGCCGTGCGAGCTGTACTGGGCCATCGTGTCGGTGAAGCCGTGGACCGCCGGGAGCAGCCGGGGCGGGCAGGTCGGCAGGAAGGTGAAGCCGATCAGGCCGAGCAGGGTCGAGGTCATCAGCCAGCCGCGGGCCGCCCGGTACTGCGTGGGGCGGCGGCGGAACATCCAGATCAGGACGGCCGGGGTGATGACGTAGTGCAGTGAGGCGTATATGAAGTCGGCGGGTATGCCCAGGGCCGGGGTGTGCGTGAACAGCCGGTTCAGCGGGTGCTCGGCGTTGAGGTGGAGGGCCTTCTCCAGGCGCAGGATGGACAGACCGTGCTCGACGGCCCGCGCCTCGTCACCGCGTACGATCAGCCGACCGAGCGTGTACGCCCCGTAGATGAGCGCGATGAGTGGGAGTTCGGTCCACCAGCGCGGTCGCGTGGCGTGCTGCGGCGGCTGCATCCGGCAGGTTCCCCCAACTGGTCCTCGGGCTGCCCGCTGGGGGCCTCCGGGTTTTCGACGTGCGTTCAACCGTACGGTGTAAGTGATGGCCTTCACGCAGCACCCCGGCGTTCGGGACAGACGCCCAGGTCCGGCTCTTGGTTGCTTCGGGACGTGCGCGATGATGGATAGGGAACATTTCGTACGGATCGGGAGAGAACACCCATGGCAGCCGCCGCACCGCGCATCCTGCTGGCCCGGCACGGGCAGACCGAGTGGTCGCTCGCGGGCAAGCACACCGGCCGGACCGACATCCCCCTCCTGGAGGAGGGCCGCCGCGGCGCGAAGCTGCTCGGCGAGCGGCTGCACCGCGAGCCGTGGGGCGGGCTGCCCGGGGTCGAGGTCCGCACCAGCCCGCTCGTGCGGGCGGCCGAGACGTGCGAGCTCGCGGGCTTCGGGGAGCGGGCCGAGCCGTGGGACGCGCTCATGGAGTTCGACTACGGCGCGTACGAGGGCATGGCGCCGCCCGAGATCCAGGCCGTGCGGCCCGGCTGGTTCATCTGGCGGGACGGGGTGCCGGACGGGGAGACCCTGGCGGAGATCTCGGCGCGGGCGGACGAGGTGGTCGCCTGGGCGCGGTCTGCCGGGCGGGACGTGCTGGTGTTCGCCCACGGGCACATCCTGCGGGTGATCGCGGCGCGGTGGCTGGGCGAGGACGTGTCCTTCGCGGCCCGCATCCGGCTCGACCCGACGTCGCTGTCGGTGCTCGGGTGGGCGTACGGGGAGCCGGCGGTTGAGCGGTGGAACGACACGGGGCACCTTGAGCGGTGAGCAACGGGGGGGGGTTTACCTCGGCCCCGGGGGGTTTGCCCACCCTCCCCCAAGCTCTTAATGAGCAGGGGGGACCCCCATCCCGTGCGGCGGGTTGGATGAGCTGAGCCCTGGGGCTCCGCCCCAGACCCCGTTCGGGGCTCCGCCCCAGACCCCGTTCGCGCCTGGACGGCGCTCGTCCTCAATCGCCGGACGGGCTGTAGGTGCCCCAGTACCGGTACTGCCAGGGGCGCGGGGAACTGCGCGATCAGCCACGCACGGTCCGCGGGCGAAGGCGGGGTTGGGGGCGCGGGGAACTGCGCGAACGGCCCTACGGTGACCGCGCTCGGCCGCTCCCTGCGGGGTGGGCGGGGGCTACACCGCCACCGCCGACCGGCGTTCCAGGAAGGCGGCCACCTCGGGGGACGCCCGGTGGGGGGCCAGGATGCGGGACGTGTCGGCCAGCATCGCCTGGATTCGGGTGGACTGGACCTGGCTGAGGAGGTCGAGGACCGCCTGCCCGGCCGCCGCGGATTCGGCGGGGGCGCCGGCCCGGGCGAGGTCGTCGGCCAGTTCGGCCCGGTAGAGCGCCAGGTTGCGTGCGAAGTGCGGGTCCTGGAGGGCCGCCGCCCGGTGGGCGTGACGGGCCGCCCGCGACCAGTCGCCGAGCGCCGACCAGCACTGTGCCTGCAGCATCTCCAGCTCGGCTTCCACGAAGAAGGTCATCCACTCCGGGTCGGCATCCGTGGCACCCCGCGCGAAGTGGGCATGGGCCCGCGTGAGCGACTCCTCGCACGCCGAGCGGTCGCCGAGCCCCGCCCACCCGCCGGCCTCGCGCAGCGCGAGCAGGGACAGCAGCCGGGGCGAACCGAGCGCCCGGGCGGCCCGCTCGCCCGCCTGCGCCGCCCGCATCGCCTCGCGCGGCCGCCCCATGTCCCGGGCCAGGAACGACATGTTGCAGAACGCGTGCGCCTCAAGGCCCGGGTCGCCGGCGAGCCGGGACGTGGCGAGCGCCTCCGCGTAGTGCGACTGGGCCTCGCCGAAGCGGCCCGAATCGTGCGCCAACCAGCCCACGGAGATGGCCAGTTCACCGGCGCCGGTGTGCAGCCGCTCCTGTGTGGAGGGCCGGGACGCGCTCGCGTCGAGCAGGGCGTAGGCGGTGCGCAGCGGCTGGGCGGCCCGTTGGTAGAGCCCGTCGGCGCCGTGCCGGTCGTCCAGGAGCCTGATCCTGCGCACCGCGTCCTCGACGGCGCTCACCTCGGCCTCGCCGACGCGCTGGGTGGCATGGGCGGTTGCCGGGCCGAGGCCCAGCGAGACGGCCGCCACGGTGGCGGTGGAGCCCGTCATGAATGCGCGACGCAGCACGTCGCTCTCCTCGTGGTTCTGGTGGTGTTGGTGGGACGAGTCGTGCGGGGGCGGTTCGGTGGGGCGGGGCGTGAGGTGGAGCAGGGCTGCTGTGCCGGAGGCCGGCCGCGCCCCCCGTCCACGTACCGTTTCTCTCGCCGAGAACCCCAGATCCGCAAGGGTCAAACCCGGGAACATGAACCGGAAGACCCGTTCGTAGGCGTAATTGGGACAGCGGATCTCGCCGTTCTCCACGCGTCCGATGTAGCGGGCGTCGCAGGCGACCTGCTCGCCGATCTCGCGCGCGGCGCGGCGGACCGCGGCCGCGAACTCGCCCGGTGAGCGGGCGCCCCTCAACTGCCGGAAGGCCAGGTTGGGTTCGCGGGTGAGCCGGCCCGGACTCTGCGGGGTCCGCGTGTTCACCCGGGGGTCTGCCTGGGGATCTGGTGACGACGCCATGGCTGGACAGCTCTCTCTGGCGGGGTGATGCGGAGCAAGAACGTACCTGCTGTGACGGGTCGCTCACACAGCGTTTGCCTACAAAACGGATATCTCACCCGCGATCCGCCATGAACTGCCATCCTTTGCGGCGGCGTGCCGCCGTTCCCCTTGACGCGCAAGGGCGTTGAACCCTGTGGAGAGCACCAGAACACCGCGCGACGCGGAGGGCTTGCCTTGTTGGAGGACTGCGTGAACACCGACACCGACCTCGACTTCCCCGTCTCGGCTACGCAGACGACGACCGTCCGCCACCCGCACTCACCGCAGGCGAGCGCACCCCCGGCCGCCGCGTGCGGCGCCGCGGAGGAGCCCTGCGACCTGGTGACCGTCCCCGCCCGGCAGGGCCTGGAGGCCGTCGACATCATCCGTCGTGGCGCCGCCCCGGCCGCCGTGGGCCCGGTCCTGCACGACGGGGCCTGTGACACCCTCGGCTTCCTGGTGCCGTCCGGCACCGCCGCCGCCTGGGACGTGCCGGGCAGTGCGTGTACGGAGACCAACGGGCGCGGGCTTCGCATCGAGGGCCTGCCGGTCGAGCCGCCCGTCACCGGCTCGGGCTGGCTCCTGCCGCCGAACACCACCGAGGTCACCGACCCGGGCCTGCTGCGCGCGGCCCTGGGTGAGGCGGCCCGGATGATCGAGGCTGCCGACGGCATCCGCGAGGCCGAGGGCCGCTGAGGCGGCCCCGGCCCGGGAAGGCGGCACCCGTCCGGGCGGTCGATAATGGCCGGATGGCGAAGAGCAGCAGGCGGCGCGGGCCGGAGCCCGTCGTCGAGACGGTGGACGGCGGCCTCGCCGAACTCATACCCGACCGGGACCGCGCCGGCGGGTGGACGCTGCTGCTGGACGGTGCGCCCCAGTCGCACGTGGACCTCGAAGCGCCGGACCGGCTGACCTTCGAGTACCAGCGCCGCCTCGGCCATGTCATCGACCTCGCGGCCCCGTCCGGCCAGGCCCTGAACGTGCTGCACCTGGGCGGCGGCGCCTTCACCCTGGCCCGCTACGTCGCGGCCACCCGCCCCCGCTCCACCCAGCAGGTCGTGGAGCTCGACGCGGCGCTGGTCCAGCTCGTACGCCGGGAGCTGCCCCTCGACCCCGGGGCCCGGATCCGGGTGCGCGGCGGGGACGCGCGGGCGGGGCTCGCCAAGCTGCCCGACGCCTGGGCCGACCTCGTCATCGCGGACGTGTTCAGCGGGGCCCGCACCCCGGCCCACTTGACCAGCACCGAGTTCCTCGCCGACGTGCGCCGGGTCCTGAAGCCGTCCGGCACGTACGCCGCGAACCTCGCAGACGGGCCGCCGCTCGCGCACCTGCGGGGCCAGATCGCCACCGCCGCCGGGGTGTTCGCCGAGCTGGCCCTCGCCGCCGACCCGACGGTGCTGCGCGGCAAGCGGTTCGGGAACGCGGTACTCGTCTGCTCGGCCGGGCCGCTGCCGGTCGCCGAGCTGACCCGGAGGATCGCGGGCGACCCGCACCCCGGGCGCGTCCAGCACGGGCGCGAGCTCGCCGACTTCACCGGCGGGGCGGTCGCGGTGAGCGACGCGAGCGCGAAGCCCTCGCCGGCCCCGCCCGCCTCCGCGTTCCGTTGAGCCGGGGCCGCCCGGTCAGGTGTTGTTGATCTCCACCGAGGGCGGATGGCCGTTCCAGGTGCAGAACACCGACACGGTCTCGCTGCCGCGCGTGAAGGTGACCCGTATCCACTCCGTCTGTATCCAGCGGTCCATGCGCCAGCCGGACGCGGGCGTCGCAGAGACCAGTTGGGCCGAGGTCTCACCGAGATCGAAGACGACCCGGCCGCCCGCCACGTTGTAGCCCTGCACCGCGCCTGAATTGGCCGGATTGCCCGAACTGTCGGACGCCGAGGGTGGCTTGCCGCCGGACGGCTCGGACGAGGGGGCGCGGCTGCTCGGCGGCTTCCCGCTCCCGGGGCTCTTCGACGGCTTCTGGGACGCGGAAGGCGTCGGCGAGGGCGGGGTCTCCTGGGGCCGGTGGGTCGACGACGCGTCCGGCGACGAGCCCTGGTTGGCGCGCGCGTCGGCGCTGATCGGCAGCGCGCGGGGCGGGTCGTACGCCGTGCCGGCCATCACCGTGTGGACGCCCCACCAGGAGAGCGTCACCGAAGCTCCGGTGGCGAGCGACCACGCCAAACCGTGTACGAGTCCTCTGTGCATCCGGGCCATACTGCACCACGAGCCCCACCCGTGTCCCACCAGCGCCGACTCCACTCCCGCGGGGGACTCCGGTCCTCCGGATGGCGTACGGTGCGGGCCATGGCAAGTGTGCTCGTGGTCGAGGACGACCAGTTTGTCCGCTCCGCCCTCATCCGCCACCTCGCCGAGGCCTCCCACACGGTACGGAGCGTCGGCACGGCACTTGAGGCGCTGCGCGAAGTGGCCCATTTCCGTTTCGACGTGGTCATCCTGGACCTCGGGCTGCCCGATCTGGACGGGTCCGAGGCGCTGAAGATGCTGCGCGGCATCACCGACGTACCGGTGATCATCGCGACCGCGCGGGACGACGAGACGGAGATCGTGCGGCTGCTCAACGACGGCGCCGACGACTACCTCACCAAACCGTTCTCCGTGGAGCACCTCTCCGCGCGGATGGCCGCCGTGCTGCGCCGGGCGCGTGCCGCGGCCGGGGCCGAACCGCCCTCGCGGGTGCTCCAGGTCGGCGGGCTCCGCGTCGACCCGCTGCGCCGCCAGGCCGAACTCGACGGCGCTCAACTGGACCTGACGCGGCGGGAGTTCGACCTGCTCGCCTTCCTCGCCGGGCGGCCCGGCGTGGTCGTGCCGCGCAAGGAGCTGCTCGCCGAGGTGTGGCAGCAGTCGTACGGCGACGACCAGACCATTGATGTCCATCTGTCCTGGCTGCGGCGGAAGTTGGGCGAGACGGCCGCCCGGCCCCGTTATCTGCACACCCTGCGGGGCGTCGGCGTGAAGCTGGAGCCGCCGCGATGAGATGGGCGCTGGTCAAGGTCTGTCTCGCGGTCACCGTGATGGTCGTGGTCGCCTTCGCGGTGCCGCTCGGCATGGTCATCAAGGAGATGGCCCGCGACCGGGCGTTCTCCAACGCGGAGCGGCAGGCCGCGGCGATCGGGCCGACGCTGTCCATCACCACCGACCGCGACGCCCTGGAGCGGGCGGTCGCCTCCACCCAGTCAGGCGCCGAGAACCGGATGGCGGTGCACGTCCCGGCGGACCCGGCCGTGCCCGGCAGCGGGCCGGTGGACATCGGCACGCAGCGGGCCGCGGACAAGGACCTCGTGGCCACCCGGAAAGTGATCAAGGCCTCGATATCGGACGTCTCGGGCGGCTCGACCCTCCTCCAGCCGACCGCGCTGAGCTCCGGCCAGATCGCCATCGTCGAGGTGTTCGTACCGGAGGCCGAGGTCACCAACGGAGTGGCGACGGCCTGGCTGGTCCTCGCGGGCGTCGGCATCGGCCTGATCATCGGCTCCGTGGCGGTCGCCGACCGGCTCGGCGTACGGATGGTCCGCCCGGCCCAGCGGCTCGCGGGCGCGGCGCAGGACCTCGGCGAGGGCAAGCTCGGGGCGCGGGTGCCCGAGGAGGGGCCCACCGAACTGCGCTCGGCGGCCGTCGCGTTCAACTCGATGGCCGACCAGGTCGTCCAACTCCTCGCGAACGAGCGCGAGTTGGCGGCCGACCTCTCGCACCGGCTGCGCACGCCGCTCACCGTGCTCCGCCTGAACGCGGCCTCGCTCGGGGACGGGCCCGCGGCCGACCAGACCCGGGCGGCGGTCGAGCAGCTGGAGCGGGAGGTCGACACGATCATCCGCACGGCGCGCGAGGCCAAGCCCAAGACACAGCCGGCCGGGCCGGGTGCCGGCTGCGACGCCTGCGAAGTCATCCTGGAGCGGATGGAGTTCTGGTCCGCGCTCGCCGAGGACGAGGGGCGCGAGGTGCGGCTCGCCGGGGTGGACCGGCCCGTGCGCATCCCGGTCGCCCGGACCGATCTCGTGGCCGTGCTCGACGCGCTGCTCGGCAACGTGTTCCGGCACACGCCGGAGGGGACGGCGTTCTCGGTGGACGTCCACAACGGGGAGGACGCGGTGATCGTGCTCGTCTCCGACGCGGGCCCGGGCATCTCCGATCCCCGGGCGGCGCTGGCCCGGGGCAACAGCGGGGGGCGGCCCGGCTCGACCGGGCTCGGCCTCGACATCGTCCGCCGGGTCGCGGAGTCGACGGGGGGCGACGTCCGGATCGGCCACTCCGTGCTGGGCGGCACGGAGGTCCGGCTCTGGATCGGGCTCGGCCGTCCCGCCCCGACCCGCCGCAGCCACCGCCTCCGCCGCCGGGGCGTGTCCGCCTAGCCCCGCGAGGCCCGGCCCTGGGGCTCCGCCCCAGACCCCGGTTTTTTTGCCCCTCCCCGCCCCTTCCCGCAACCCTCCGGGGGTGGGGAGGGCCGGGAGAGCTTTCGGAGCTGCGCCCCGGGCCCGGTGGTTCGGGCGCGCACCGTGCTCGCTTTTTTGCGCAGTTCCCCGCGCCCCTGAAACCCGTTTACGTCCGCGGGCCGTGCGTGGCTGGTCGCGCAGTTCCTCGCGCCCCTGAAACCCGTTTACGTCCTCGGGCCGTGGGTGGTTGCTCGCGCAGTTCCTCGCGCCCCAAAAACCCGACGTTGGCCTCGCGCCGTGGTCGCTTTTCGCGCAGTTCCTCGCGCCCCTGAAAGACTCGGTGCTGGGGCACCTACAGCCTGTCCGGCGTTTGAGGACGAGCGCCGTTCAGGCGCGAACGGGGGTGCAGGGGGCGGAGCCCCCGCAGGGGTCTGGGGCGCAGCCCCAGGGCTCAGCCGATGCAACCCGCCGCACGGGCGGGAGGGTGGGCAAGCCCCCCGGGGTCTGGGGCGCAGCCCCAGGGGCCCGGAACCCAACCAACCCCGAGTGACGGGCGGGCGGGTGGGCAAACCCCTGGGGTCTGGGGCGGAGCCCCAGGGGTCAGTCGATGCAACCCCGCCGCAGGGCAAACCCCCGGGGTCTGGGGCGGAGCCCCAGGGGACCCGGGCTTAACCTCCCCCCATCGCATCCTTAAGGGGAGCCTAAGATCCCCAAGCCCCGCCCAGTACTGGGCATTTGTCCGGATCCACCGGGCTAGCGTGCTGCCCGCACCCCAGAAAACCCCGCAACGCAGAGGCAGGCACGGCATGGGCACCAGTACGCACCGGCGCAGGGCGAGCGGCAAGACCAAGGTGATCGGCGGCCTCGTCGCCGCGGCGGTCGTCGGTGGCGGAGCCTTCGCGCTCACCGGCACCGCCCAGGCTGCCTCGGTCGGCGCGGCGTACACCAAGACCAGCAGCTGGACCGGTGGTTACACCGGGCAGTACGTCATCACCAACGACAGCGGCAAGGCGCTCTCCGACTGGACCCTGGAGTTCGACCTGCCCACCGGGACCACCCTCGCCTCCCTCTGGAACGGTGACCAGACGGTCAAGGGACAGCACGTCACCGTGAAGCCCCCGAGCTGGAACAAGGGCGGCCTCGCCGCGGGCAAGTCGGTGACCATCGGCTTCGTCACCTCCGCGAGCGGCGCCGCGGGCGACCCGACCGGCTGTCTCATCGACCAGGAGAAGTGTTCGGTCGACACCGGCGCCACCCCGCAGCCCAGCGGCCGCCCCACCGGACAGCCCACCGCGAAGCCCTCCCCGTCGGCGAGCGGCAAGCCCACCACCAAGCCGACGTCGCAGCCCTCCAAGACGGCCACCCCCACCGCGATACCCACCCCGAGCAAGACGTCCTCCGGAGGCGGCGGCACCGCGGGCGGTGCGGGCTTCGCGCCGTTCGTGGACACCTCGCTCTACCCGACGTACGACCTCGCCGGCACCGCCGACAAGACCGGCGTCAAGCAGTTCAACCTGGCCTTCGTCACCTCGGGCGGGGGCTGCACCCCGCTGTGGGGCGGGGTCACCGACCTGCCGGGCGACAAGGTCGCTTCGCAGATCGGCGCGCTGCGCGCCAAGGGCGGTGACGTCCGGGTCTCCTTCGGCGGCGCCTCCGGCTCCGAACTGGGCCTGGTCTGCAAGAGCGCCGACGAGCTGGCCGCCGCGTACGGCAAGGTCATCGACGCGTACAAGCTCACCAAGGTGGACTTCGACATCGAGGGCGCGGCTCTGCCGGACACCGCGGCCAACGCCCGCCGCGCCCAGGCCGTCGCGAAGCTGCAGCAGTCCCACCCCGGGCTCGACGTCTCCTTCACGCTGCCGGTGATGCCGGAGGGTCTGACCCAGCCCGGCGTCGACCTCGTCGCCGATGCCAAGAAGAACGGCGTCAAGGTGTCCGCCGTCAACATCATGGCGATGGACTACGGGCCGTCCTACAGCGGCGACATGGGCGACTACGCGATCCAGGCCGCCACGGCGACCCAGGCGCAGATCAAGGGAGTTCTGGGTCTTTCGGACGCCGCCGCCTGGAAGGCCGTCGCGGTCACGCCGATGATCGGCGTCAACGACGTCAACGTCGAGAAGTTCACCGTCGCCGACGCCACCCAGCTCGTCGACTTCGCGAAGTCCAAGGGCCTGGGCTGGCTCTCGATGTGGTCCGGCGCCCGTGACCAGGAGTGCCCCGGCGGCGCCAAGAACTCCGCCGACCCCACCTGCTCCTCGATCACCCAGGAGCCGCTCGCCTTCAGCAAGGCCTTCGCCGCCTACAAGTAGCCACCGCGGAAGGGCCCTTGGGCCCCACTGAACCAGCGTCCCGGCCGGTATGCACCTTCCCCCACGTCGGCCGGGGCGCCTCAGTGTGCCTTCGCCACCAGGGCCAGTACCCCCACCGCCACCACTACGGCGGCCACCACGCCCCACCCGATCACCCCGAACGCCGCGAGCGCGCACACGAGCGGCAGCACGATCAGCAGGAAGGGCAGGAGCGAGTACCGGTTCACGTTCATCCCCTTCATCGCGCCGCCTCCAGGTAGTCCGCCAGCGCGTCCCACTGACCCGGCCGCGCCGACGCGTCCCCGGACAGCGCCGCCGGGTCCTCGCGCCACGCGGCCCGTACGCCCGCCGAGAGCGTCCGGTCGCCGCCGCTGAACAGGGCGCTCAGCTCGTCCATCCGGGCCACGAGCCCGCGTACCCGGGGGTCGGTCGGCTCGGTTCCCGCGAGCCTCAACTCCTCGGCGCGCCGGTACAGTTCGGGCCACTCGACCTCCAGCAGGTAGTGCGCGGCCGGTCCGGCCGCAGCGCCGTGCCGGGCGAGGGCCCGCAGCTGGTCGTCGTCGAGATGGCGGCGCACCGCGCCTTCCGCGGCGCCGGTGGCGCGCAGTGCGTCGAGGACCGCGGCGGTCGTCGGGGGCCGGCCGCCGGCCAGCGCCTCCTCGATGCCCGCGAGCCGGTCCCGCAGGGTGGTGAGCGCCGCGAGCTGGGCCTCGACGCTCTCGCGGTGGTCGCGCAGGACCCGGGCCGGATCGAGGCCCGCGTCCAGGCAGCGGGCGATGGTGTCGAGTTCGAGGCCCAGGCCGCGCAGGGCGAGCACCTGGTAGAGGCGCCCGACGTCGTCCTCGGTGTACTCCCGGTGCCCGGCCGGTGTACGGCGCGACGGGGACAGCAGCCCGATGGCGTCCCAGTGGTGCAGCGTGCGGACGGTGAGCCCCGCGGCCTCGGCCAGGGGGCCCACCTTCCAGGTGGATGTGCTCATGCCGTCACTGTGCATCCTCACGCCGCGTGAGGTTCAAGCCCCGCGCCCGTCTCACACCCTCGACGTCCGCCACTCCTCCGCGTAGTCGTTGAAGATCGCCCGCAGGTGGTGGCCGATCTTCAGGTAGTCCAGGTCGTCGAGGTTCGCGAGCGAGACCCGCACCGACCACTCGGGGCCCTCGAAGCCGCCGCCGTTGAGCAGCACCACGCTGGTCTGCTCGGCGAGCCGGAACAGCGGGTCGACCGGCTCGTAGTTCTTCTCCAGAAAGGCCGCGAAGTCCTTGCCGTGGACGCGCTCGGCCTCGGCGAGCAGATCGAGCTCGATGTAGTACCCGGCCCGCTTCGGATCGTCCGCGATCTTCATCTGGGCTCCCTCAAGCAGGAGTTCGAGCCGCTGGTTGACGATCGCGCGGATGCGGTGCTTGTACGCCTGGCCCTCCTCCAGGAGGTCGAACAGCGAGAACAGGCTCATCATGACCTGCTGCGGCAGTGAGAGGCCCGCGGTGTGGTTGAGGGCGACCTGCCGCGAGTCGGCGACGAGCCGGTCGATGAACCTGATCTTCGACGGCTCCAGGCTGAGCGTCCCGTACCGCTTGTCCAGGCGCTCCTTCTCGGACCGCGGCAGCGCGGCGATCAGCTCGTCGATCACGTTGTCGTCGTGCAGTCCGATCACCCCGAGCCGGTGCCCGGTGCAGCCGTAGTGCTTGGAGTACGAGTAGACGAGCAGGGTGTTGCGCGGCACCTCGGCGGCGATCGAGCGGAAGCCCTCCACGAACGTGCCGTACACGTCGTCGGTGACGATCAGGAGGTTCGGGTTCGGCCCGGCCACGATCTCCCCGATCTGCTGGGAGACCCGGTCGCTCAGCGCCAGCGAGGGCGGGTTGGACGGGTTGACCAGGCACACCAGCTTCACGCTCGGGTCCGCGAGCTTGGCGACCTCCTCGGCGGGATAGCGCCACTCGCGCACCCCGGTCTCGGTGAACAGGCTCGCCTCGACGCGCACCACGTCGAACTCGTAGGTGTCGAGTTCGGGGATCTCGATGTACGGCGTGAACACCGGCACCATCAGGGCGATCCGGTCGCCCTTCTTCAGGACGCCGTTCTTCATCAGGGAGTCGAAGATGTAGCACATGGCCGCCGTGCCGCCCTCGGTCGCGAACAGCGACAGGTTGTCCTGCGGCGGCCGCTTGTCGAACATCTCGTCGGCGAGGTAGCCGCGCACGATCTTCTCGGCGTGCACCAGCATCCGGTCCGGCACCGGGTAGTTGTCGCCGATCGAGCTGTCGGTGAGCTCGTGCACGAACTCGTCCCGGTCGAAGCCGAACCGCTCGACGGCGTACGCGATGCACTTCTCCAGAAGCTCGATGCCGGGCAGGTCCGGGTGCTGGCGCACGTACGCGTCGAAGCGGGCGGCCGCGCCCTGCTTCTCCGGCATGCCGCCGAGGTTGTCGGCGGTCCACACCCGGCGGGACTCCGAGAGGGCGAAGTAGCCGAGCGCGTAGAAGGCCTCGCGGGGTCCGGTGGCCACCCAGTTCGGGTTGCCGCGGCCCGCGTTGAGCATCTGCCGTGCCGACTTCTCCTTCTGGCCGGGCTCGTCCTCCTGTACCGCCTGGGCGATCTGGATGAACTTGTCCTTCAGCTCGAACGGGGAGAGCTGGGCGAAGGACTGGATTTCCTCACGGGTGAAGGTGGTCTTGGGCACGGGACTTCCTTACGTGTGTGAGCAGTTGAGGACGTCAGTGGTTGAGGAGGATGATCACGGCACCCCAGATGGTGAGCAGCACGTTGCTCATCGCGTAGGGGATCGTGTAGCCGAGCGTGGGAATCTGCGATCTGGACGCCTCGTTGACCGCGCCGAACGCGGCGGTCGTGGTCTCGCCGCCCGCCAGGACGCCCATCAGGATGGGGAAGCGGATCTTCTGGATGTAGTGGCCCACCAGGAAGCCGACGAGCAGCGGCACGACGGTGACCACCACGCCCCACAGCAGCAGGGTCCAGCCCGCCGTGGACAGGCCACTGGTGAAACCGGGCCCTGCGTTGATGCCGACCACCGCGATGAACAGGCAGAGCCCGAGGGTGTCCATGAACCACTGGGCGCCGGGCGGGACATTGCCGTACGTCGGGTACTTGGAGCGGATCCAGCCGAAGACCAGACCCATGATCAGCGCACCGCCCGAGGTGGACAGCGAGATCGGGACGCCGCCCGCCTTCAGGGCCGGGATGCCGATCAGGGCGCCGAGGAAGATGCCCAGGCCCACCCACACCATGTCGGTGGCGAAGCTGGTCGGCACCGGCTTGCCGATCGCCTTGCCGGCCGGGCCCACCAGCCGCTTGGGCCCGGTCAGGATGAGGGTGTCGCCGCGCTCCACCGGGGTGGAGAGCCGGTAGGGGAACTCGGTGCCCGAGCGGTACAGCTTGTCCACGTACACCCCGACCATGAACGGCTCCTGCCGCAACTCGCCGATGGTCTTGCCCAGTTGGGCCTTCTCGGAGGCCACCACGTGCAGGGTCTCGGTCTGGTAGCCGAGCAGCTCCACGTCGTCGCTCTCGCCGCCGATGTGGGTGCGGGCGTCGTAGGTGACGAGGTCGCCGCGGATCGCGCTGATGGCGACGGTGTCGCCCGAGTGCAGGACCGTCTGCTGGTCGTGCTGGAGCACGGTGCCGTCGCGCCGCACCGCGGTGATGTAGACGCGGCGGCCGAGCTGCTTCTGCTGCTGCTCGAAGTCGTCGATGGTGCGCCCGACGATGTCGGGGCGCTCCACCTTGTAGGCGCGCAGCACCACCTCGTAGTAACCCGCGCCGAGGTCGGGGTCGTTTCCGGGCGCGTCCAGCTCCTGGGCGAGCTTGGCGCTCTCCGCGGCGAGGTCCTTGCGGTAGAGCCGCGGCAGCACCGAGGCCAGGAGCAGCGCCGCGCACACGGTGCCGAGCGGGTAGCAGACCGCGTAACCGATGGCGACGAGGTTCTCCTCGCTCTTGACCTGGGCGGGGCTGAGGCCCGGCAGGTTGCCGATGGCGTCCTGGGCGACGCCGATCACGGCGGACTGGGTGAGCCCGCCGCCGAGCAGCCCGGCCGAGAGCCCGGGCCCGTACCCGAGCATCGACGCGAGGCCCCAGGACACCAGCAGGCCGGTGACGCAGACGATCAGCGCGTTGGCGACCTGCGGCAGGCCGTCCTTCTTCAGGCCGCGGAAGAACTGCGGGCCGACCCGGTAGCCGAGCGCGAACAGGAACATCGTGAAGAAGAGGTTCTTCACGGTCGCGTCGATCGGCACCTTGAACTGGGCGCCGAGGAACAGGCCCACGATCAGACAGCCGGTGACCGCGCCGAGCCCGATCGCCTTGTAGCGGACCTTCCCGAGCAGGAAGCCGAGCGCGATGGTGACGAACACCAGGAGCTCGGGGTGCGGCTGGAAGATGTTCCGGTTGATGAAATCGATCATGTTCAGGCTCCGAGGACGCCGACGAGGACCGGACCGGTCAGGGGCAGCAGGAAGTTCGAGAGCGTGTACGTGATGGTGTAGCCGAGCATCGGTACGGAGCTCTGGGCGACCTGGGTGATGGAAGTGATGGCGGGCGTCGAGCACTGCTGGCCCGCGATGGCGCCGATCAGGAGCGGCTTCTCGATCTTCAGCAGCGTGCGTCCGACCAGCAGCGACAGGGTGGCGGGGATCAGCACCATCGCGATCCCGGCGAACGGGAGCAACGCCCCGTACTGCTTGAGCAGCGGCCAGGCCTGCGGCCCCGACACCAGGCCGGTGCAGGCGATGAAGACCGCCAGGCCCATGTCCTTCAGGGTGGTCGCGGCCTGCGGCGGGAACGCGCCGAAGGTCTGTTTGCGGGAGCGGAACCAGCCGAAGACGAGACCGGAGATCAGGCAGCCGCCGCCGGTGCCGAGCGAGAGCGGGATGTCGCCGGCCCGGACCACGATCTGGCCGAGGAGCGAGCCACAGACGATGCCCAGGCCCAGGTAGATGAAGTCGGTGGCGTCGTTCTTGACCGCGGCGCCGATCTTCGCGACCAGTTTGTTGAGCCCGGACCGGGCACCGACCAGCGTGAGGACGTCACCGCGCCGCAGCACGGTGTCCGGGGTCGCGGGCAGGTGCTGGTCGTTGCGGATCACGTCGGTGACGTACACGCCCTGCTTGATGAACTCCGGGTGGGTGCGCTGGAGTTGGTCGAGGCTCTTGCCGTCGGCGGACTTCTCGGTCATCGCGACCTGGGCGGTGGCCAGCGGCGAGTCGAGGCCCGGGATGCCGGGCGTCTCGGGGCCGATCTCACGGCCCGCCTCGATGGTGTTGGCCCGCCGTCCGACCACGAGCACGAGGTCGGACAGGGTCAGCTCGACATGGGGCTCCGGGGTGATGGCGCGGCTGCCGCGGCGCAGAGCCTCGATGGTGATCCGGCCGTCGAGTGAGGACTCCAGGTCGCCGATGGTGCGCCCGTCGGCCGTCGTCACCAGGTAGGTGCGGCCCACCAGGCCGGGCAGCGCCTCGCGCTCGTCCGCCTCCAGGCCGTGCTCGCCCCCGCCGCCGCGCATCTTCTCCCACAGCTGCCGGGATGCGTCCCGCAGGTTGATGCGCAGCATCATCGGCATGATCTGGCTGGTGTAGATGACGATGGTGATGAGGCCGAAGAGGTAGCAGACCGTGTACGCGGTGGCGACATGGCCCTGGTAGTCGCTGACCTGGGCCGCGCTGAGGCCGCCGAGCTTGCCGATGGCCTCGGTGGCGGTGCCGACGACCGCGGACTCGGTGGCGGCGCCGGCCAGGATGCCGGACGCGGTGCCGACGTCGAGCCCGAAGGCCTTGGCCAGGCCGAAGGCGATGCCGAGGACGCAGACCAGCTCGATCAGGCACAGCGTGAAGAAGCGCAGGCTGCCGCGGTTGAGGTTGGCGAAGAACTGCGGCCCCGCGAGATAGCCGAGCGAGAAGATGAACAGGGCGAAGAAGACCGTCTTGACGTCACCGGAGACCTGCACCTTGGCCCAGGCGCCCATCAGGAGCGACACGATCAGGGTGCCGCAGATGCCGCCGAGCGTGATGGGTCCCGCCCGCAGCTTGCCGACGAGGTAGCCAAGCGCGAGGCAGAGGAAGAGGGCGAGCTCCGGGTGGTCCTTGAGGATGCCCATCGCGGCTCAGCCGAGCCGGGGGGCACGTGAGGCATACGGAACGACTCGGTCGCATATGGACACAAGGTGCATAAAGGCGAAATTAACAGCGGACGGGGGCGGCGGCACCCCGGTCCGCCGCCCCGCCGTCGCCCCCTTGCCGCTCCTGCCGTGGTGTCAGGCCCCGGGCGCCGCCGGTAGTTCACCCGTTCGGGCCAGCTCCGCGTACCAGCGGGCGCTCGACTTCGGGGTGCGCGCAAGGGTCGCGTAGTCCACGTACACCGCGCCGAACCGCTTGCCGTACCCGAACGACCACTCGAAGTTGTCCATCAGGGACCACAGGTAGTAGCCGCGCACGTCCGCGCCGGCCTCCATCGCCCGGCGGACCGTCGCGAGGTGGTCGTGCAGATAGCCGATCCGGTCCGGGTCGTGCACCGATCCGTCGGGGCCCGGCCCGTCGTCGCAGGCCGCGCCGTTCTCGGTGACCAGGAGCGGCAGGCCCGGAGCCTCCTTGGTGTAGCGAAGGAGCAGGTCGTACAGGCCCGACGGGTCGATGGTCCAGCCCATCGCGGTGCGCTCGCCCGGCGGCTGGTGGAAGGCGACCGAGGTGGCCCCCGGCCAGGGCGAGTGCGCGCTCGCCCCGTGCCCGTCGGCGCGGGCGTCGGCCTGCCCGGAGTCGGCCGCCGACACCAGTGAGGTCGTGTAGTAGTTGAGGCCGAGCGCGTCCAGCGGCTGCTGGATCGCGCGCAGATCGCCGTCGTGCACGAAGGACCAGTCGGTGACCGGGGCTGTGTCCGCGAACAGGTTCGCCGGATACGCGCCGTGCAGCATCGGCCCGTGGAAGATCCCGTTGGCCAGGTCGTCGATCCTGCGCACCGCGGCCAGGTCCGCCGGGTCCGGTGAAAGCGGCCTGATGACGGCCGAGTTGAGGCTCACCGCGACCTGGTTGCGCGCGGGAAGCACCGCGCGCAGCGCCGAAGTCGCCTCGCCGTGCGCCAGGTTGAGGTGGTGGGCGGCGCGCAGCGAGGCTGCCGGTTCGGTGCGGCCGGGTGCGTGCACTCCGGAGGCGTACCCCAAAAAGGCGCTGCACCAGGGCTCGTTGAGGGTGATCCAGTGCTCGACCCGGTCGCCGAGCGCGGCCCCGACGAGCGCCGCGTACTCGGCGAACCGGTGGGCGGTGTCCCGGGCCGGCCAGCCGCCCGCGTCCTCCAGTTCCTGGGGCAGGTCCCAGTGGTAAAGGGTGAGCGCGGGCTGGATGCCGTGGTCGAGCAGCTCGTCGACCAGGCGCCGGTAGAAGTCGAGGCCGAGCTGGACGGCGGGCCCGCGCCCGGTGGGCTGCACCCGCGACCAGGACACCGAGAACCGGTACGCGGTGAGCCCCATGTCAGCCATCAGCGCGACGTCCTCGCGCATCCGGTGGTAGTGGTCCACGGCCACGTCCCCGGTGTCCCCGCCGTCGGTCCGGCCCGGGGTGTGGCTGAAGGTGTCCCAGATCGACGGGGTGCGGCCGCCCTCGGCCACCGCCCCCTCGATCTGGTAGGCGGAGGTGGCGGCGCCCCAGAGGAACCCGGGCGGAAAGCGGTCGGACATACGGCACTCCCAACGAGCTGATGGGTAAGGGGACTTGAGGCCGCCGAGGGACTCCCCGGGGCCGAAGGGGGCTAGCCCTTGACCGCGCCCTGCATGATCCCGCCCACGATCTGGCGCCCGAACAGGACGAACGCGAGCAGCAGCGGCAGCGTGCCGAGCAGGGCGCCGGCCATGATGACCGACTGGTCGGGGATGTAGCCGCGGCCGAGCCCGGTGAGGGCCACCTGGACGGTGGGGCTGCCGTTCTGGGTCAGCGCGATGATCGGCCAGAAGAAGTCGTTCCACGCCATCACGAAGCTCAGCATCCCGAGCACCGCCATCGCGGGCCTGGCCACCGGGAACACGATGTGCCACACCACCCGCCAGCTGCTCGCCCCGTCCACCCGGGCGGCCTCGACCAGCTCGGTCGGCAGCGCCTCCACCAGGTACTGCCGCATGAAGAACACCCCGAACGCGCTGACCAGGGTCGGCAGGATGACCGCCTGGAGCTGGTCGGTCCACGACAGCTTGGCGACCAGCATGTACAGCGGGACGACGCTGAGCTGCGGCGGCACCATCATCGTGCCGATCACCAGGATCAGCAGGAGATTCTTGAAGCGGAAGCGCAGCTTGGCGAAGGCGAAGCCGGCCAGGGTGGAGAAGAAGACCGTGCCGGCCGCGATCGAGCCCGCGACGATCGTCGTGTTGAGCAGGGCCGTGCCCATGTTGGCGTCGGTCCAGGCGATCCGGAGGTTCCTGAACAGGTTGGAGCCGAACCAGAACGGCGGCGGCGTCTGCGCGAGCCGGGTGTTGGTACGGGAGGCGGCGACCGCCGTCCAGATCAGCGGGAAGAGCGATCCTGCGGTGAACACGGTCAGTACGGCGTAGGTGAGCCGGCCGCCGTGCAGCTGGCGTCCGGCGCGCTGGGCCCTCAACTCATCATCCCCTTCCGCAACTTGCGGGAGACGAGCCAGTTCACCGCGCCGATGAGGAGCAGGATCAGGAACATCGCCCAGGCGATCGCCGAGGCCCGGCCCAGGTGCAGGTTCACCCAGCCCTGCTCGTACAGGTACAGGCCGAGCGTCTGGAACTGGTGGTCCGAGCCGCCGGTGGCGCCCGCGGAGCCGTTGAACAGGAGCGGCTCACCGAACAGCTGGGTCGCGCCGATCGTCGAGACGACTGCCGTGAACAGGATCGTCGGGCGCAGCGCCGGGATCGTCACGTGCCGGAACTGCTGCCACCGCGAGGCCCCGTCGAGCGCGGCCGACTCGTACAGATCGGCGGGTACCGCCTGCATCGCGGCCAGATAGATCAGCGCGTTGTAGCCGGTCCAGCGCCACACGACGATGGTGGAGACGGCGAACTGAGGGGCCCAGCCGCCGTTCTGCCAGTCCACGTGGTCGAACCCGACGAGCCCGAGCGCCCAGTTGATCATTCCGTAGTCGCGCCCGAAGAGCAGCACGAACACCAGCGTCGCGGCCGCCACGCTGGTGGCGTACGGGGTGAGGACGGCGACCCGGAAGAACATCGAGCCGCGCAGCTTGTAGTTGAGCAGATGCGCGATGCCGAGCGCGATGAGCAGCTGCGGCACGGTGGAGAGGATGCCGATGGTGACGGTGTTGCGCAGCGCGTTCCAGAAGAAGTCGTCCGAGAGCAGCCGCGAGAAGTTCCTCAGGCCCAC
The DNA here is from genome assembly GCF_014650455.1 of Streptomyces xanthochromogenes. Classification (GTDB taxonomy): domain Bacteria; phylum Actinomycetota; class Actinomycetes; order Streptomycetales; family Streptomycetaceae; genus Streptomyces; species Streptomyces xanthochromogenes. The sequence continues at coordinate 219,392 of NZ_BMUZ01000013.1, forward strand.
CCACGTCATGTCGTTCGGCGAGGTCAGTTCGACCTGGTGCAGCGAGGCCCAGCCGGTGTAGAGCAGCGGGAAGAGGCCGAAGGCCGCGAAGAACACGAAGAAGGGCGCGATCAGCGCGTACGGGCTCCAGCGCATGTCCCGCCGGTAGCGGCGGCTGCGCCGCTCGTCGGCGCGGGCCCGGGCGGGGGCCGTGCCCTCCTGCCCGCCGGGGGCGGGGGAGGGCACGGCGGCGGTGGTGTCGCTCGCCATCGTCACTGGTCCAGAGCGTTGTCGATCGCCTTCACCGCGGCGTCCCAGCCCTGCTGCGGCGACTTGCCCTTCTGCTCGACCTGGAGCATCCCGATGTCGGAGAGGTTCTGCTGGATGATCTGGTCCTTCGGGCCGAGGAACTGCACCGGGGTGCCCTCGGCGGCCTTGGCGAAGATCTGGCCGATCGGCGCGTTGCCGAAGTAGGCGTGCTTGGCGTTCCCGACCGCGGGCAGGGCGTACGCCGCCTTGGCGCTCGGGAAGCTGCCGCGCTTCTCGAACAGGACGGCCTGCTGGGCGGGCGCGGTCAGCCAGGCGGCGAGCTTGGCGGCCTCGGCCTTGTGCTTGCCGGCGGACGGCACGGTGAGGAAGGAGCCGCCCCAGTTGGAGGGCTTGGGGGCGGCGGCCACGTCCCACTGGTCCTTGCCGGCGGCGCCCGCCTTGTCCTGGATGTAGCCGAGCATCCAGGCCGGGCAGGAGACGGTGGCGAAGGAGGCGTTGGCGAAGCCCTGGTCCCAGGTCGGCTGGAACTGCTGGAGCTTGGCGGTCAGACCGTCGGTCGCGAACGCGGCCGCGGTGTCCCAGGCCTGTTTGACGGCCGGGTTGGTCTTGTAGACGACCTTGCCGTCGGCGTCGTAGTAGCGGGTGGCGCTCGACCCGGTGATCGAGTTCAGGACGCCGGAGGCGGCGTCCACGAAGGCGGTGCCCGAAGGGGCCTTCGCCTTGTACTGCCGCCCCACCTCCAGGTACTTGTTCCAGTCGCCCGCCCACAGCTTGCCCACCGCGTCCCGGTCGGTCGGCAGACCGGCCTTCGCGAACAGGTCCTTGCGGTAGCAGATGCCGGTCGGGCCGATGTCGGTGCCGAGACCCACCGTCCTGCTGTCCTTGGTGGTGGCCTCCGCCCACTTCCACGGCAGGAAGTCGTCCTTGTTCACGCCGGACGCCTTGGAGAGGTCCTCCAGCTTGCCGCTCTGGGTCGATGTGACCTCCGCGATGTTGCTGACCTCGACGGCCTGGATGTCTGCGAGCCCGCTGCCCGAACCGAGATGGGTCAGGAGCTGCGGATAGTAGTTCTCGTTCCGCTCGATCGAGGTCTGCTTGATCTCGATGTCGGGATGGAGCTTCATGTACGCGTCGTAGAGCCCGGCCTCCTTCAGGCCGAAGGCGCCGAAGACGCCGACGGTCAGGACGGTCTTGCCGCCGCCCCCGCCGCCGCCCGCCGACGAGCCGTCGGCCGCCGGGGACTTCCCGTCGTCGGCGCAGCCGGCGAGCAGCCCGGTACCGAGCGCGGCCACGGCCGCGAGGGCCGCCAGCCGCCTGGACATACGTGTACGCGTGCGCATTGCTTCCTCCAACTGTCGTCCGGGCCAAGCCAGTTGAGGCGGGTCGGCGCGGGCGGAAGGGATGCGGAAGGTGTAAGGACCTACTACTGTGGGAGCGCTCCCAGCCGTGATGTGTTGAAGGTTCGCGGCTCCCTGTTGGACTGTCAAGGGACCGCGCAACGGCAGGGGATGACGTTCTCCGTCCGGCGGGGGCTGTTACTTTCACCGTCAGTTGCGCGAGTTGGGGAGGCAGACGTGACAGCAGCCCGCACGGTCAGGGCCCGGAGCGCGGGGCGGCCCACCCTTGAGGAAGTGGCGGCACGGGCCGGAGTCGGCCGGGGAACCGTCTCCCGGGTGATCAACGGCTCGCCCCGGGTCAGCGAGGAGACCCGCGCCGCCGTCGAGGCCGCCGTGGCCGAACTCGGCTACGTACCCAACAGGGCGGCCCGCGCGCTCGCCGCCAACCGCACCGACGCGATCGCCCTGGTGGTCCCGGAGCCCGAGGCCCGGTTCTTCGCCGAGCCGTACTTCTCCGACATCGTGCGCGGGGTCGGGGCCGCCCTCGCCGACACCGAGATGCAGCTCCTGCTCACCCTGGTCGGCGGCGACCGGGAGCGGCGCAGGCTCGCCCAGTACCTCGCCTCGCACCGCGTCGACGGCGTCCTGCTGGTCTCCGTGCACGCCGACGACCCGCTGCCCGAGCTGCTCGAACAGCTCGGCATCCCGGTCGTCATCAGCGGCCGGCGCTCCGAGGACGAGCCGCTCGCCTCGGTCGACTCCGACAACTTCGAGGGCGCCCGCGCCGCCGTCGCCCACCTGGTGGCCGGCGGCCGGCGCACGATAGCGACGATCACCGGGCCGCTGGACGTGTACGGAGCGCGACGGCGGCTGGACGGCTACCGGGCCGCCCTCGCGGACGCGGGCCTCGACGAACTGGCCGCGCACGCCGACTTCACCGAGGAGGGCGGCCGCCGTGCCATGGCCGAGCTCCTGGCCCGCGCCCCCGGCCTCGACGCGGTCTTCGCCGCCTCGGACGTGATGGCCTCCGGCGCCCGCCAGGTGCTGCGCGACCACGGGCGTCGCATCCCCGAGGACACCGCTCTGATCGGCTTCGACGACTCGTCGATAGCCCGCCACATGGACCCGCCGCTGACCAGCGTCCGCCAGCCGATCGAGGAGATGGGCCGCGCGATGGCCGAGCTGCTCCTCGCCGAGATATCCGCCACCACCCCGACCCGGCCGAGCCTGGTGCTGCCGACGGAACTGGTGGTGCGGGCCTCCTCGTAGTTCCGTACGCGCGCGTACGGCGGACCTCGGTGAAGGAGGCGGTACGCGAAGAAGGCCCGAACCGCTTGCGCGGCCCGGGCCTTCTTCCATCAGGGTGAGTAACGGGACTCGAACCCGCGACATCCTGGACCACAACCAGGTGCTCTACCAGCTGAGCTATACCCACCATGCATGACCGGACTGTTGTGGTCTTGAGAAGTCCCTGGGGGCTTCCCTACCGGCCGAGAAAAAGTGTACAGGGTTCGGGAGGGTGCTCGTGCACAAGTTTCGAGGCACCCTCCCGGACCCCCTGTGGAGCGCTACTCCGCAGGCAGGACGTACTTCGCCGCGATGGTCTTCGCGGTGTCCGAGTCCGGGCCCGGCTGCGGCACGAAGACCGCCTCCCGGTAGTAACGGAGCTCCGCGATGGATTCACGGATGTCCGCGAGCGCCCGGTGGTTGCCGTTCTTGTCCGGGCTGTTGAAGTACGCCCGCGGATACCAGCGGCGGGCGAGCTCCTTCACGGAGGACACGTCCACGATCCGGTAGTGGAGGTGGGACTCCAGGCTCGGCATGTCCCGCAGGAGGAAGCCCCGGTCGGTACCGACCGAGTTTCCGCACAGCGGCGCCTTGCCCGGCTCCTTGACGTGTTCACGTACGTACGCGAGGACCTGCTCCTCGGCGTCGGCCAGCGTGGTGCCGCCGGCCAGCTCGTCGAGGAGCCCGGAGGAGGTGTGCATGGTGCGCACCACCTCCGGCATGGTCTCCAGCGCGGCGTCCGGGGGACGGATCACGATGTCCACCCCTTCACCGAGTACGTTCAGCTCCGAGTCGGTGACCAGTGCGGCCACCTCGATGAGTGCGTCGTCCGCCAGCGAGAGCCCGGTCATCTCGCAGTCGATCCACACCATGCGGTCGTTCATGCGTCTTACCCTACGGGGCACTCCGCTGACCGGGCAGACTCGGACGGCCACCGGTGTACCCGGAGGCGTACAGATCGGAGCTGGGTTTCCCCGGCTCCGGCCCGGTGTGCGAGGTCGCGGACGGCCCCACCACACTCGCGGCCGCCGTCCGCCTGGCCTGGGGAAGCGCCTGGGACGGTACGGTCTCCGGCACCGGAGCGGGCATCGGCACCGCGACGGGACCCGGGCTGGGTTCCGGCTGCGGACGACGGGCCCGGTAGGCCGCGCGGTAGGACGCCGGGGACGAGCCGAGCTGGCGGCGGAAGTGCCCGCGCAGCGCGACCGGGGAGCGGAAGCCGCAGCGGCCCGCCACCTCGTCCACGGAGTAGTCGGACGTCTCCAGCAGACGCTGGGCCTGCAGGACCCGCTGGGTGATCAGCCACTGGAGGGGGGCCGACCCGGTCAGCGAGCGGAAACGACGGTCGAAGGTGCGGCGGCTCATGTACGCCCGCGCGGCCAGGGTCTCCACGTCGAACTGCTCGTGGAGGTGCTCCAGCGCCCAGGCGACGACCTCGGCCAGCGGGTCGGAGCCGATCTCCTCCGGTAAAGACCGGTCGAGATAACGCTCCTGCCCACCGCTGCGGCGCGGCGGCACGACCAGTCGGCGGGCCAGCGCACCGGCCGCCTCGCTGCCGTGGTCCGTCCGCACGATGTGCAGACAGAGATCGATTCCGGCCGCGGTCCCGGCCGAGGTGAGCACGTCCCCGTCGTCGACGAAGAGCTCCCTCGGATCCACGTGCACCGATGGATACCGCTTGGCCAGTGTCGGCGCGTACATCCAGTGCGTCGTCGCCGGGCGGCCGTCGAGCAGACCGGCCGCGGCGAGCACGAACGCGCCGGTGCACAGCCCGACGATCCTTGCCCCTTCCTCGTGTGCGCGGCGCAGCGCGTCGAGCGCGGCCGCGGGGGGCGGCGAGGTGATGGAACGCCACGCGGGCACCACCACCGTTCCCGCCCTGCTGATGGCTTCCAGGCCGTAGGGCGCGGTGAGTTCGAGTCCCCCTGTGGTCCGCAGGGGTCCTTCCTCACCGGCACACACCAGCAGCCTGTAACGCGGAACTCCCGCGTCCTGTCGGTCGATTCCGAATACGGAGAGCGGAATGGAACTTTCGAAGATGGGGCCGCCACTGAACAGCAGTACGGCGACGACTTCCCGGCGTCGGCGGCCGGCCAGCTTCCTTGCGGTCTCCGGTGATGCGGCAGCGGAGTCCTGGCTCATGGCGCTAAGCCCCCCTCGGTGTTCGCGGCTCCCCGTTCTTGTCGGGCCTGTCGCTCCTGCACTTTTCCCCTCGGTTTTGCACGAGTCCCCAGCCTTCGATACGCATGATCGAATCTACTGCGTCCCGTGGCGCCGGCGTGACAAGTCCGGCACCCAGCGCTATGTCGACAAGGCAACTTGGCGCGAAGCTTTCGATCACGAAGCGTTTCACTCGTGGGCCCCGTAGGGGAAGTGCGCCTCATAGGGATGGCCCGTACCCGTATGGTGCCAGAGGCCGCATTGGTCCTTTCTCCCCTGGTGGCAAGGGGGTTGGCAGGCCATTTACCCAAGGAATCCGCCACCTGGGGAAGTTGGCCGAAAACATACGGGTCCAGGTGTGCGAACGAATCACCCTTCGGGTGTACAGCCCCCGCCGTGCCGCCCACCGTGCCGCCCGCCCGACGCGGCCCGGCCGCGTCGGGCGGGCGCGGGGAACGACCGCATGGCGCGTTCCTCGGCGGCCGCCCGTTCGGACTGCCGGAGAAGCAGACGGCACACCGTCGTCACGGCCATCAGGCCCAGCGCGGAGCCCGTCGCCCCGGCGAACGAGGACCCGTAGACGACGAGCACCACGGGCACGAGCACACAGCTGAACGCGGCCCAGCGGACGACGTCGCCGGCGGCCTCGGCCGGGGGACGGGCGGTGGCCGACCAGAGTGGTTCGGCGTTCACGGACCGGTTGGTACGTACGGTTTCGGCCGCGGACGGCGGGCGGCGACGGGAGCCGGACGGCGCGGCGGGAGCGGAAGGGTGGGCGACCGGGGGAGGGGGCACGGGAGGTGCTTCCTGATCGGGGTCGGGGTGATCGCGTGCCTAACGCGGAAGCGGCCGCTCCGGTCACTGGAAGATCATCAATACGGCGGCCGGGACCGGCCCGAGGGGGACTGCTGTAGGGCGCATCGAGCATTGCCATCCGGGGCGGGCTCGTGCATGCTCCGGGGAACGCCGAGTAGGTTCGGCGGCTCTGGGCAGGAGAGGAGTGTCGCCGTACCCTTGGGGGTATGGGGTTGGGAAGATGATTCCCGGACACGACTCCGCCGCCGACTCGTTGTTGCTGCTCACCAGTCCCCGCTGTCCCTCGACTGAGGATCTCTTTCGCCGAGACACCCATGGCCGGTCACGAATTCTCCGAACCCGCGGACCGCAAGCAGGTAGCCGACCCCACGTCGGACCTCCAGGCGGCGACAGAACCACGTCATTCCTGCGATCCCGCATTCCGTCACGGCGTCGTCGTCGGCTTCGACGGCTCTACGTCCAGTGAGCGGGCCCTCGCCTACGCCATCGGCATGGCCAAGCGCTCCGGCTCCGGGCTGATCATCGTCCACGTGGCGAACCGGCTCCCCACCACGGTGTGGGCGGGCTGCGAGCCACCGGTCTTCGTGGACGTGCCCGACCACCGCACCGAGGTCCTCGGGCTCGAACTCGCCTGCGCCGACTATCTCGCCGAGGTCCCCTGGATCCTGGTGGAGCGCGGCGGCGACATCTGCCACGAACTGGAAGAAGTCGGGCGGGAGTACGCGGCGGACGCCATCGTGGTGGGCTCCACGCACGGCCTCGTCGGACGGATCTTCGGCTCGGTCGCCGGGCGCCTCGCGCGCCGCGCGCAGCGGCCCGTCGTCGTCATCCCGTAATCGGGTGTTGCCCGGGTCGTGACCTGCCCGGGGTTTGTCTGACCCAGCGTCAACTTCCTTGCCCCGATAGGGAATCTACCCGTGCGTAGGTGGTGGATTGTGCCCTTGTGAAGGGTAGACAAGGGGCGCTGGGAAGCAGCACAAGCGCACATGAAGGGAGCCCGCCGTGGACAACGAAGTTCCCGCGGGAAGCACCACCTCCACGCTCGGTCACCTCGCACTCGGCCTCACCCTGCTGGCCTTCGGCATCGGCAACACCCGCGTGATCGACGGCGTGACGGTGGCCGACTCGGTCTCGATCGCCACCTACATCGGCGGCATCGGCCTGTTCGTCCTCGGCGTCCTCGCCTTCCGGGACCAGGACGCGTTCACCGGCACCGCCTTCGCCGGCCTCGGTGCCTTCTGGTTCACCTGGGCGGTCGGCGCGGACACCAAGTTCTCGGCCAACGCCGCAGGCCTCTTCCTGGTCCTCTTCGCCCTTCTGGCGCTCAGCCTGGCGGCGGGCTCGGCCGGTGCCGGGCTGCTGCGCCAGGGCACCTACGGACTGCTCTGCCTGGCCCTGGTGCTGCTCGCCGTGGGCCAGTTCGCCACCAGTTCCTCGCTCGGCAAGGCGGCCGGCTGGGTGGCCGTGGCCGCCGGCGCCGTGGCCTGGTACGGGGCGACGGCCGCGCTCGCCAAGTGGCCGACCGCCCTGCCCCGACGCGCTGCCGGCCGGGGGGTGACGGCCACCGGCTGAACGGCAGCCGCGGCCGGTGCCCGGGCAGCACCGGCACACACAGGGGCGACCCCCGTCGAGATGACGGGGGTCGCCCTTTCGAGTGCTGTGCGCCGGGACGCGTACGGACTACTCGACCGTGACCGACTTGGCCAGGTTGCGCGGCTTGTCGATGTCGCGGCCCATCGCCAACGCCGTGTGGTACGCGAAGAGCTGGAGCGGGATGCCCATGAGGATCGGGTCCAGCTCGTCCTCGTTCTTCGGCACGACGATGGTGTGGTCGGCCTTCTCCTGGTTCTGGTGCGCGACCGCGAGGATGCGGCCGCTGCGGGCCTTGATCTCCTCCAGGGCGGCGCGGTTCTTCTCCAGGAGGTCGTCGTTGGGGACGATCGCGACCGTGGGCAGCGCGGGCTCGATCAGCGCGAGCGGGCCGTGCTTCAGCTCGGAGGCGGGGTAGGCCTCGGCGTGGATGTAGGAGATCTCCTTGAGCTTCAGGGAGGCCTCAAGGGCGACCGGGTAGCCCCGGACGCGCCCGATGAACATCATCGACTGGGCGCCCGCGTACTCCTGGGCCAGCTTCTCGATCTCCGGCTCCATCGCCAGGATCTCCTCGATCTGCGCCGGCAGCTTGCGCAGGCCCTCGATGATCCGCTTGCCGTCGGCCACCGACAGGTCGCGGATGCGGCCGAGGTGCAGGGCGAGCAGCGCGAAGGCGACGACCGTGTTGGTGAAGCACTTGGTGGACACGACGCAGACCTCGGGCCCGGCGTGCACATAGGTGCCGCCGTCCGCCTCGCGGGCGATGGCCGAGCCGACCACGTTCACGACGCCGAGGACGCGGGCGCCCTTGCGCTTGAGCTCCTGCACGGCCGCGAGCACGTCGTAGGTCTCACCGGACTGGGAGACCGCGATGTACAGGGTGTCGGGGTCCACGACCGGGTTGCGGTAGCGGAACTCGGAGGCCGGCTCGGCGTCCGCGGGGATGCGGGCCAGCTCCTCGATGAGGCCGGCGCCGATCAGGCCCGCGTGGTAGCTGGTGCCGCAGCCGAGGATCTTGATGCGGCGCACCCCGCGTGCCTCGCGGGCGTCCAGGTTCAGGCCACCGAGGTGAACGGTCGAGAACCGGTCGTCGATGCGGCCGCGCAGCACGCGGTCGACGGCCTCGGCCTGCTCGCTCATCTCCTTGTGCATGTACGTGTCGTGGCCGCCCATGTCGAAGGAGGCGGCCTCCCACTCGACGGTCTCGGGGGTGGCGTTGGTCTGCGTGCCCGAGGTCGTGTACGTCCGGAAGTCGTCGGCCTTCAGGGTCGCCATCTCGCCGTCGTTGAGGGTGACGACCTGGCGGGTGTGGGCGATCAGCGCGGCGACGTCGGAGGCGACGAGCATCTCCTTCTCGCCAATGCCGAGGATGACCGGGGAGCCGTTGCGGGCGACCACGATGCGGTCGGCGAAGTCGGCGTGCATCACGGCGATGCCGTAGGTGCCCTCGATGACCTTGAGCGCCTCGCGGACCTTCTCCTCCAGGGAGTCGGCGCCGGAGCGGGCGATCAGGTGGGTGATGACCTCGGTGTCGGTCTCGGAGGCGAAGACGACGCCCTCGGCCTCCAGCTTGGCGCGCAGGTCGGCGGCGTTGTCGACGATGCCGTTGTGGACGACGGCGACCTGGTTCTCGGGGTCGAGGTGCGGGTGCGAGTTCACGTCGGAGGGGGCGCCGTGGGTGGCCCAGCGGGTGTGGGCGATGCCCGTGGTGCCGGCGAAGCGCTTGGGGACGCGGGCCTCCAGGTCGCGGACGCGGCCCTTGGCCTTGACCATCTTCAGGGCCCCGGACTTGGGGCTGTTGACGACGACGCCCGCGGAGTCGTAACCCCGGTACTCCAGCCGCTGCAGGCCTTCCAGCAGCAGCGGAGCCACATCACGCTTACCGATATAACCGACGATTCCGCACATAGAGTCTCTGCCCCTCCATCGACGTACAAAAGTTCCTGTGTGCCGCCCGGCCGTACTCGGCCGTACTCAGCCGTAGACGATGCGGCGCAGCTGCCGGAGCGAGAGCTCCGGTGGCGCCACGGCGCGGTGCGGCAGCTCGGCCGCGATCCGCTCGAAGATCTCCGCGTTGACGGCTCCACCGGACTGCAGCTCACGGTGGCGCCGACGGACGAATTCCTCGTACGTCTCGTCGAAGTACGCCAGCACCTCAAGCACCACCCGGGCGGCCTCACCGCGCTGGAGCGCGGTGCTGCGCACCAGATGATCTACGAGGTCGTCGTGGGACGACGGGTTGCGGCGTTCGAGCACCCGTCGATATTGCGGTCTGGTGAGGCCGTACGCAAGAATCCTGCCCGATTCCGGGCAGGATTCTCATGATCATGGGTCTGGTCTGGACCAGAACGGATGCGCCTCGGCCTCACAGCCTCTTCACTCACAGCCTCTTCAGGACCGCCTGTTTGGCCGCCGAGAACTCCTCGTCCGTCAGGACACCGCTGTGGTGCAGCTCGCCGAGGTCCCGCAGCCGGCGAAGCAGCACGTCGTGGTCCTCGGCCGCGGGGGTCGCGCGCACGGATTCCAGGGCCTTGGGCGCGGCGGCGCGTTCCTGCCGCGGGGCGTGCGGATGAGGAAGGCGGGCCACGACCGCAGAGGCGAGCAGCGCCATCAGCGGGTCCTTCTTGAAGCCGTTCAGTTCCACGGCCATCGGGTCGTGGGCCGGGTCGAGGCGTGGGGCGTGCGGCGTGGTGATGAAGCGCAGATAGCCGTCGCTCAGGCCGCGGGCCGGCTGCCAGACCACCCCGGTCAGATCTTCCAGGGGCAGCGAGACCGGCCCGGCCGCGGTCTTCCTGTCGTCGGTGTGCCAGGTCCATTCCAGCCGGACCGTGCGGCCGTCGAAGGTGACCGTGCCGTCCCCGGCCCCCACTGTCATCGGCAGCGCGGGCCCGGGCAGGAGGTAGCGGTCGACCGGCCCGTCCGGCACCTCGTCGAGGAGCAGCGCGTTGCGTATCTCGTCGACCAGGTATTCGGCCACCCCCGCGGTCCGGGTCTCCACCGCGAGGACGTACGGGTCCGAGCCGTCCGGCAGCTTGCCGCCGGTGACCTGGAGCAGCGGATCGGCCCCGTCCCGCAGCCGCAGCCTGAGCCGCCCGCTCCTGCGCCCGGCCTCGTACGCGATGCCCGCCACCGCCCGCAGCGGCACCGCGACCTCGCCCAGTGTCCTGCGGAGGAGGCCGACCGCCTTGTCGCTGCCCGGCACGATCCGCAGGGTGTCGCCGTCGAACGCCCAGGTGCCGTCCTTCTGGATGATTTCCGCCATGGAGGGATTGTTCCACCGCCCCGCTGGGCCATGATCGAGCTACTTGAGTCCCACCACCGCACCGGCCGCGGTCTTGACCCCGGCTGGGTCCGCGGGTCCCATGGGAAGTGCTCGGTTGCTCAGCCCCCACAGTTGCGCGACCCCTTGGAAGGGAACCGCTTGTGCGACAGAGACAGCGCAGGACATTCGCCCGGCTCCTCGGTTCGCTGGTTTTGGTGGCGGGCGCCGGGCTCGCCAGTGTCGGGGCGTCGGCAGCCCCCGCCGCGGCGGGCACCCCCCGTCCACTGGGCCAGATCGTGCCCGCCCCCGCCTCCGTCTCGCCCGGCGGAACGCCGTACACGATCGCCTCCGGCACCAGCATCCGTGTGGCGAAGGGCTCGGCCGAGGCCCAGCGCATCGGCACCTACCTGGCGGGCGTCCTGCGCCCCTCCACCGGATACGCCCTGCCGGTCACCTCGGCCGCGGGCAACGACGGCATCCGGCTGCTGCTCGGCGCCCACGACGACGGCCTGGGCGACGAGGGCTACCGGCTCACCTCGGCCCGGGGCTCGGTCACCATCACCGCCAACGAACCGGCCGGACTCTTCCACGGGGTGCAGACCCTGCGGCAGTTGCTCCCGGCGAACGTCGAGAAGAAGACGAAGCAGAGCGGCCCCTGGCAGATCGCGGGCGGCACGATCAAGGACTCCCCGCGCTATGCCTACCGGGGCGCGATGATCGACGTCTCGCGGCACTTCTTCACCGTCGAGCAGGTCAAGCGGTACGTCGACCAGCTGGCGCTCTACAAGATCAATGAGCTGCATCTGCACCTCAGCGACGACCAGGGGTGGCGCATCGCCATCGACTCCTGGCCGAGGCTCGCCACCTACGGCGGCCAGACCCAGGTCGGCGGCGGCAAGGGCGGCTACTACACCAAGGCCGACTACCGGGCGATCCTCGCCTACGCCTCCTCGCGCTACATGGAGGTCGTGCCCGAGATCGACACCCCGGGACACAGCAACGCGGCCCTGGCCTCGTACGCCGAGCTCAACTGCAACGGCGTCGCGCCGCCGCTGTACACGGGCACCGGCGTCGGATTCAGCTCGCTGTGCGTGCCCAAGGACGTGACGTACAAGTTCTTCGACGACGTGGTGCGCGAGGTCGCCGCCCTGACCCCGGGTCGGTACGTCCACATCGGCGGTGACGAGGCGGAGTCCACCTCGAAGCAGGACTACGCCACCTTCATGGACAAGGCGCAGCCGGTCGTCGGCAAGTACGGCAAGACCGTGATGGCCTGGCACCAGATCACCGAGGCCACTCCGGTGGAGGGCGCCGTCGCCCAGTACTGGGGCACGCTCGGCAACGAGCCGGAGGTCGCCGCGGCGGCGCAGGCCGGCACCCGGCTCGTGATGTCACCGGCGAACCGCTCGTACCTCGACATGAAGTACGACGCGAAGTCCCCGCTCGGCACCAACTGGGCGGGGTACGTCGAGGTCGACAAGTCCTACTCGTGGGACCCGGACACCTTCGTCAAGGGCGTGCCCGCCGAAGCCGTGCTCGGGGTGGAGGCCCCGATCTGGTCGGAGACGCTCAGCAACAGCTCGCAGATCGAGTACATGGCGTTCCCGAGGCTCCAGGGGATCGCCGAGATCGGCTGGTCTCCGCAGTCCACGCACGACTGGGCGACGTACAAGGTGCGGCTCGCCCAGCAGGGGCCGCGGATGACCGCGCTGGGCATCAACTTCTACCGCTCGCCGGTGGTGCCCTGGGTGTGATCCCGTAGCCCGACATCCCGTGACCGGACGAAGGTGCCGGGGCCCGCACAGGGCCCCGGCACCTTCGTGCCGGGCGGGGTGGGGGTGTGTCAGGCGGCCTTCTTGGCCTTCTCGATGGTCTGGGCGAGGGCGTCGACGATGGGCGCGATGCGCGCGTAGGAGTAGATCGGCTCGGTCAGGCGCGGCACCACCTGGTGGGCCTTGACCGCGGGCAGCTGCGCCCAGGTCGGCTTGCCGCCGAGGTCGGCGGGCTGCAGGGTGCCGGTGCGGTTGTCCATGAGGATCACATCGGCCGGGTACTTGCCGACGTTCTCCCAGCTGAGCGACTCGAAGAAGCCCTGCGAGTCGACCTTCGGCGTGACGAACCGGACGCCCAGCTCCTGGAAGTAGCGGGTGTCGCAGCTGCGCTTGGCCTCGGACACGTAGAAGAGGTCGGGGCTGGCCGAGCCGAGCAGCACCCGGATTCCGGGGTTGGCCCTGGTCGCGGCGCGCAGCCGGGCGGAGGCCTTCTCGAAGGCGGCCTTCGCGTCGGTGAACTTCTTCGCGTTCAGGTCCGCGCCGAGTGACTTGGCGAGGTCGGCCCGGCGCTGGAGGGCCGTGGTCATGCTCTGGTCGGCCGCCCACAGGGCGACGCTCGGCGCCAGCTTGAGGATCTTGGCCTTGCTGTTGTCGGGCACGTACCAGAGGACGTCCTTCTGCCACATGTCCGTGATCAGGACGTCGGGCTGCAGGGCCGCGTACTTCTCGACGCTGAACTCGCCGTAGGTGTTGCCGATGATCTCGACCTTGCTGATGTCGAGGTCGCCGGCCTGGACATCGGCCTTGCCGTCCTTGGTCTTCGTCGGCCCGAAGACGCCCTTGACCTGGATTCCGTAGTCGAACAGGGCGGCCGCGGTGCCGGTGTAGGCGACGATGTTCTTCGGCGTGGACTTGGTCTCGGCGGTCTTCCCGCGGTCGTCCTTGAAGGACCACGGCCCGGACGTGCCGGCTCCCGCGGTCCCGTCCGCCCCGCTCTTCTTGTCGCCGCCACCGCATGCGGCAAGGGCGGCACCGATGCCGATCGCACCGCCCATGGCCAGCAGGCCGCGACGGGTGGGCAGGGACGCTCGGGGGAGGGGCATGAAGGTGTCCACTTTCCTACGTACGTGCCGGGAACCGGCCACTGGCTGGGTGCAAAGGTAAGCCTACCCTTAGCTCGCCGGTTGCCCCGGCCCCCTCATCCGCCTGCGGACCGTGCGTGGCTGGTCGCGCTGCTCCCTGCGCCTGGCGGTACCGGTGCGGGAGCATCTTCAGCCCCAGCGCCGCGGGAGCCCCAGGGGTCCTACAGGGCCCCGAACTCCCCCCGGCACGCGTCGAGGCCCACGATCCGGACGTCCACCGTCCGCAGCCTCTCCCACTCCGCGCGCTCCAGCCGCAGCCGCCGCAGCGTGGCAGGCCGGTCGCGTACGACGGCGGTGGTGAGCCCGTCGTCGCGGTAGCCGAGGCGGCGCGAGACGCCCAGGGAGCGCGGGTTGTCGACCATCGCGGCAGACAAGGCGGCGCGAGCGCCCAGCCCGGCGAACGCCAGATGCAGGGCCGCCGCGCGCATCTCGGTGCCGATGCCCCGGCCCTGGTGGGCGAGTCCGAGCCACGAGCCCGTCTCCACCTCGCGAGTGACCGCGAAACGCCGTCCCATCAGGTCCTGGCGGCCGACCGCCTTTCCCTCGTGCAGCACGGCGAGGCTCAGGTGCCAGTTGTCCGGGGACCAGTTCGCGATGGTGGACAGGACGTTTCGATAGGTGGCCCGGCCGCGGTCGCCGGGGGAGCCGTCGGTCCACGGGACAGTGAACGGCATCCGGTCCGGCTCGTGCACCCCGTCCGCCGCCACTTGGGCGAGCTCGTTCAGCAACTCCCCGTCGGGCAGGCGCAGTTCGAGGCGCGGGGTGTGGAGGCGGAGGTCGTGCAAAGGCCACCAGGGGTGCGGTTGTGTGAGCAGGGGTTCCATGAAAGGACTCTGCCGGGCCGGGCTGCGCCTGTCGAACGAATACCCGCCGCCCCTACCTGCCCAGCAGCGACGCCTGCCGGGTCAGTGGGGCGTAGGTGAAGCGGACTTTGTGGGAGGCGCTCGGTTCGTAGCTGCGGTGGCAGGCCGTGCAGTGCCAGTGCCAGCGGTCCGCGGCGCCCGGGGCCGTGGCCGAGGTGTCCTTCCACAGCGGGGGACGGCTCGCGCAGTTGGGGCAGTTCGGCGGGTTCACCCTGACAGGGTGGGGCCCCGGGCGCCCCGGAGCGGCGGCGACGCGGGCGTCACCACTCCATCGGGGGACCCGGGGCCCGGGAGCGCAAAGGTCAGGCGGGCAGCCCCAGTTCGCGGGCGATCAGCATGCGCTGCACCTCGCTCGTGCCCTCGCCGATCTCCAGGATCTTGGAGTCGCGCCACATGCGGGCCACCGGGTACTCGTTCATGAACCCGTAGCCGCCGAAGATCTGCGTGCCCTCACGGGCGTTGTCGACCGCCACCGTCGAGGAGTACAGCTTCGCGAGCGCCGCCTCCTTCTTGAACGGCTCGCCGTGCACCAGACGGGACGCGGCGTCGCGCCAGCCGACCCGCGCCATGTGGGCCCGCAGCTCCATGTCGGCGATCTTGAACTGGATCGCCTGGTTCTCGCCGATCGGCCGCCCGAAGGCGTGCCGCTCCTTGGCGTACTTCAGCGACTCGTCCACGCACCCCTGCGCGAGCCCGGTCGCCAGCGCGGAGATCGCGATGCGGCCCTCGTCCAGGATGCGCAGGAACTGGGCGTAACCCCGGCCCTCCTGGCCCAGCAGGTTCGCCACCGGGACACGCACGTCGGAGAACGCCAGCTCGCGGGTGTCCGAGGCGTTCCAGCCGACCTTCGAGTACGGCGCCGCGACCGTGAAGCCCGGGGTGCCGGACGGCACGATGATCGAGGAGATCAGCGGGCGGCCGTCGTCCTTGCGGCCGGTGACCGCCGTGACGGTGACCAGGCCCGTGATGTCCGTACCGGAGTTGGTGATGAAGCACTTCGAGCCGTTGATGACCCACTCGTCGCCGTCCCGCACCGCCGTGGTGCGCGTGCCGCCCGCGTCCGAGCCGCAGTCCGGCTCGGTCAGGCCGAACGCGCCGAGCATCTCGCCGGAGCACAGCTTCGGCAGCCACTCGCGCTTCTGCTCCTCCGTGCCGAACCGGAAGACCGGCATCGCGCCGAGCGAGACCCCGGCCTCCAGCGTGATGGCCACCGACGAGTCGACGCGGGCCAGCTCCTCCAGGGCGATGCCGAGCGCGAGGTAGTCGCCGCCCATGCCGCCGTACTCCTCGGGGAAGGGCAGCCCGAACAGGCCCATGCGGCCCATCTCGCGGACGATCTCGTACGGGAACTCGTGGCGCTCGTAGAAGTCGCCGATCTTGGGGGCGACGACGTCGTGCGCGAACTCCTCGACGGTACGGCGGAGTTCCTCGTGCTCGGGAGTGAGACGGTGGTCGAGGGGCATGGCTACGACTCCTGGTGGGAGAGGGCACGTACGGTGCGGGAGGGGCTGGGTCGGCCCAGTTGGCCGGCCATCCACACGCTGGTGGCGGTGAGCAGGCCGAGATCGACCCCGGTGTCGATACCGAGGCCCTGGAGCATCCACACGAGGTCTTCGGTGGCGAGGTTTCCGGTCGCGGACTTGGCGTACGGGCAGCCGCCGAGGCCGCCGGCCGACGCGTCCACGGTGCTCACTCCGTGCTGGAGGGCGGCGAGGGTGTTGGACAGCGCCTGGCCGTAGGTGTCGTGGAAGTGCACGCCGATGGAACTGGTCGGCACGCCCTCCTCGTTGAGCTCGGCGAGCAGGGTCTGGACGTGGGCCGGGGTGGCGACCCCGATGGTGTCGCCGAGGCTCAGCTCGTCGCAGCCCATGTCGACGAGGGCCTTGGCGACGCGGACCACCTGGTGCACGGGCACCGCGCCTTCCCACGGGTCGCCGAAGCACATCGACAGATAGCCCCGGACGTGCGCCTTCCGCTCCTTCGCGCGCGTCACCACCGGCTCGAACATCGCGAGCGACTCGTCGACCGTCCGGTTCAGGTTGGCCTTGGCGAAGGACTCGGTGGCGCTGGCGAACACCGCGATCCGACGGGCGCCGAGCGCGAGCGCCCGGTCCAGGCCCCGCTCGTTCGGCACCAGGACGGGCAGCGCCACGCCGTCGAGATCGCCGAGGAGCGGGAACAGGGCTTCGGCGTCGGCGAGTTGGGGCACCCACTTGGGGTGCACGAAGCTCGTCGCCTCGATGGTGCTCAGGCCCGCGGCGGCCAAGCGGTGCACGAACTCGGCCTTGACCTCGGTCGGCACGACCGACTTCTCGTTCTGCAGCCCGTCGCGCGCCCCCACCTCGTGGATGCGCACGCGGGCCGGGAGGTCCTGCGCCGGTACGACCATGGGGAGCGTCATGAGGTCTCCTCGGGTGCGGCGGAGCCGGCCTCGGCGGCCGGGGTGACGACGGCCAGGACCTGGTCCATGGCCACGGTCGAGCCGGGCGTGACGTCGAGCTCGGTGACCGTGCCCGCGTGCGGCGCGGAGATCACGTGCTCCATCTTCATCGCCTCGACCACCAACAGGCTCTGCCCGGCGTCGACCTGGTCGCCGACCGCCACCTTGACCACGGTGACCGTGCCCGGCATGGGCGCGGCAAGCGTGTCGGCCCCGCCGTGGGTCCGGCCGGACAGGGCGGCCTCGACGGCGTCGTGGTCCAGCACGTTCCAGCTGTCGCCGTCGCGGCCGAGCCAGCTTCCGGCCCGGTGGAAGGTGTGGGTGATGCCGTCCAGCTCGACGGTGACGCGGTCGGCCGTGACCGTGGCCGCCGCCGGTGCCGGGTGGGCAACGGGTTCGAGCCCCGCGATGCGCAGCGGGAAGGCGAGCGGGGCCGGCTCGCGGCCGATGCGCCAGCCGCTCGGCACCGAGAACGGATCGGTCCAGCCCTCGGGGACGGGCCGCAACGCGTCCAGCCGGACCGCCGCCGCGGCCGCGTACACCGCGTCGGGCACGCCGTCGGGGACCAGGGAATCGGCCTCGCGCTCGACCAGGCCGGTGTCCAACTCGCCGGCCACGACGGCCGGATGGGCCAGCAGGCGGCGCAGGAACCCGGCGTTGGTGGGCACGCCGAGCGTGACGGTGTCCGCGAGTGCGGCCCGCAGCTTGCGCAGCGCGGTCGCCCGGTCGGGCCCGTACGCGATGACCTTGGACAGCATCGGGTCGTAGAGGCTGCCGACCTCGGTGCCCTCGCTCAGACCCGAGTCCGTGCGCACTCCGTCGCCCTGCGGCTCGCGCAGCGCCAGGACCGTACCGCCGGACGGCAGGAAGCCGCGCGAGGGGTCCTCGGCGCAGAGACGGGCCTCGATGGCGTGGCCGGTGAGGGTGATGTCCCGCTGCTGGTAGGGGAGTTGCTCGCCCGCCGCGACGCGCAGCTGCCACTCCACCAGGTCGACGCCGGTGATGAGCTCGGTCACCGGGTGCTCGACCTGGAGGCGGGTGTTCATCTCCATGAAGTAGTACGAGGACGGGTCGCTGCCCGGCACGATGAACTCGACCGTGCCCGCGCCCGAGTAGCCGCAGGAGCGGGCCGCCTGGACGGCCGCCTCGCCCATCGCGGCGCGCGTCCGCTCGTCGAGCAGGACGCTGGGCGCCTCCTCGATGATCTTCTGGTGGCGGCGCTGGAGCGAGCACTCGCGCTCGCCGAGGTGGATCACGTTTCCGTGGCCGTCGGCGAGCACCTGGATCTCGATGTGGCGCGGCCGGTCGACCCAGCGCTCCACGAGCAGCGTGTCGTCGCCGAAGGAGGAGCGCGCCTCGCGCCGGGCGGCGGCGATCTCGTCGCCGAGCAGTTCCTCCTCGCGCACCAGGCGCATGCCCTTGCCGCCACCGCCCGCGCTCGGCTTGAGGAGCACCGGCATCCCGATCTCCCGTGCGGCGGACGCCAGTTGATCGTCCGTCAGGCCGCTGCCGGACGAGCCCGGCACGACCGGGACCCCGGCCGCGCGCACGGTCTCCTTGGCGCGGATCTTGTCTCCCATCAGGGAGATCGCCTCGGCGCTCGGCCCGATGAAGACCAGCCCCGCCTCGGCGCAGGCCGCCGCGAACCCCGCGTTCTCGGCGAGGAAGCCGTAGCCGGGGTGGACGGCCTGGGCGCCGGTGCGCAGCGCCGCGTCGATGAGCAGCTCGGGGCGCAGATAGCTGGCGGAGGCCGCGGCGGGGCCGATGCGTACCGCGGTGTCCGCCTCGCGGACGTGGCGCGCCTGGGCGTCCGCGTCGGAGAAGACGGCGACCGAGCGGATGCCGAGCCGGCGCAGCGTGCGGATGACGCGGACCGCGATCTCGCCCCGGTTGGCGACGAGCACTGTCGTGAACATGGGAGCCCTCAACGTAGAAGTCGACGTGGGTGCCGTCTCAGGTGTCCGATCCATCGAGGCCGTCACATCCGGAAGACGCCGAAGGCGGGGTCGGCCAGCGGGGCGTTGGCGCAGGCGGTCAGGGCCAGGCCCAGGACCTGGCGGGTGTCGACCGGGTCGATCACTCCGTCGTCCCAGAGCCGGGCGGTGGCGTAGTAGGCGTTGCCCTGCGTCTCGTACTGCTCGCGGATGGGGGCCTTGAAGGCCTCCTCGTCCTCCGCGCTCCAGTCGTCGCCCAACTGGTCGCGCTTGACGGTCGCGAGGACGGAGGCGGCCTGCTCGCCGCCCATCACCGAGATCTTGGCGTTGGGCCACATCCACAGGAACCGGGGGCTGTAGGCCCGGCCGCACATCGAATAGTTGCCCGCGCCGTAGGAGCCGCCGACGACGACGGTCAGCTTCGGCACCCGGGTGCAGGCGACGGCCGTCACCATCTTCGCGCCGTGCTTGGCGATGCCGCCCGCCTCGTAGTCCCGGCCCACCATGAAGCCCGAGATGTTCTGCAGGAACACCAGCGGGATGCCGCGCTGGTCGCACAGCTCGATGAAGTGGGCGCCCTTCTGGGCGGATTCGGAGAACAGGATGCCGTTGTTGGCGACGATCCCGACCGGATGGCCGTGGATGCGTGCGAAGCCGGTGACCAGCGTCTGGCCGAACTCGGCCTTGAACTCCTGGAAGCGCGAGCCGTCGACGACCCGGGCGATCACTTCCCGTACGTCGTAGGGGGTGCGCGAGTCGACCGGCACCGCGCCGTACAGACCGAACGGGTCGGCCTTCGGCTCCTCGGCCGGCTGCACCGACCAGGGCAGTGGGCCGCGGTCGGGCAGGGTGGCCACGATGTTGCGGACGATCCTGAGCGCGTGCGCGTCGTCCTCGGCCAGGTGGTCGGTGACGCCGGAGACCCGCGAGTGCACCTCGCCGCCGCCGAGCTCCTCGGCCGTGACGACCTCGCCGGTGGCCGCCTTCACCAGCGGGGGGCCGCCCAGGAAGATCGTGCCCTGGTTGCGGACGATCACTGCCTCGTCGCTCATCGCGGGCACGTACGCGCCGCCGGCCGTGCAGGAGCCGAGGACGGCCGCGATCTGCGGGATGCCCGCGCCCGACATCCGGGCCTGGTTGTAGAAGATCCGCCCGAAGTGCTCGCGGTCGGGGAAGACCTCGTCCTGCATCGGCAGGAACGCGCCGCCCGAGTCGACCAGGTAGAGGCAGGGCAGCCGGTTCTCCAGGGCCACCTCCTGGGCGCGCAGGTGCTTCTTCACCGTCATCGGGTAGTACGTGCCGCCCTTGACCGTGGCGTCATTGGCGACGATCACGCACTCGCGGCCGCTCACCCGCCCGATCCCGGCGATCACACCCGCGGCGGGCGCCTGCCCGCCGTACATGCCCTCGGCGGCCAGCGGGGCCAGCTCCAGGAAGGGCGAGCCCGGGTCGAGGAGCGTGTCCACGCGGTCCCTCGGCAGCAGCTTGCCGCGCGCGACATGCCGCGCGCGGGAGCGCTCGCCCCCGCCGAGCCGGGCCGCGGCGAGCCTGGCCCGCAGCTCGTCGCCGAGCGCGCGATGGGCCGCCTCGTTGGCCTGCCAGGCCTCGGAGGCGGGATCTTCCGCACTCCCCAGGACCGGTGCCTGCTGCATCGTGTCGAGCCCCCTTGCCCGTACGCGGCGAAGTCAACGGAAGTTAGTGACCGTTAACTCATTGCCTTCAGGTTAACGAGCGCTAACCCCATTGTCTAGAATGAATTCCCATGAGCACCCGTACCGACGCCCCCACCCGCCGCGAGCAGATCCTGCGCGAGGCCGCCCGGCTCTTCGCCGAGCGCGGCTTCCACGGCGTCGGCGTCGACGAGATAGGCGCCGCGGTCGGCATCAGCGGCCCCGGCCTGTACCGGCACTTCGCGGGCAAGGACGCGATGCTGGCCGAGCTGCTGGTCGGCATCAGCGGGCGGCTGTACGACGGCGGCCGCAAGCGGGTCGCCGAGGCGGCGGGCGACCCCGAGCGGCTGCTCGGCTCGCTCATCGACGGGCACATCGACTTCGCCCTGGACGACCGGTCGCTGATCACCCTGCACGACCGCGAACTCGACCGGCTCCGCGACAGCGACCGCAAGCTGGTGCGCCAGCTCCAGCGGCAGTACGTCGAGCTGTGGGTCGGGGCCGTACGGGAGCTGTACCCGCCGGTGCCGGAGGCCGAGGTGCGCGGGGCGGTGCACGCCGTGTTCGGGCTGCTCAACTCGACCCCGCACCTCGGCTCGCACGGCTCGGGCCTGCCCGGCCGCACCGCCACCGAGACGCTGCTCCGCCGCCTGGCGCACGGGGCCTTCGCCTCGCTCGACGGGCACTGAGCGGGTGCGGCGGGGATGGGCGCTGCGGGCCGCCGTGCCGGCCTTCGTGCGTTCCGCCGCACGCTCGGTACGGGTCCGCTGCTCGGGACGGGCCGGTCGTGCGCGGCGCGCTCGGGGCAGAATGGGCGGCATGCCGATACCCAGCCGTGCCGCCCTTGTCGACCACCTCGTCCGCACCCGTATCGCCGGTGACGTCGCCACGCCACGCGACAACAACCTCTCCCACTACCGCAAGCTCGCCAATGGCGACCGCCACTACTGGCTGGGCCTTGAGCTGGGGGACCGCTGGACGGACGAGCAGGACGTACTCGCCGTGATGGCCGAGCGCTGCGGCGTGGTGGACGACCCCGGGCACCGCACCGGCCAGGACACCATCGACCCCGAGCTCACCGTGGACGGCCTGGACCGGATGGCGGCGCGGCTGCGCAAGGCAGCGGCGGGACGGGAGCGGGTGCTGTTCGCCACCGGGCACCCCGGTGCGCTCATCGACGTGCACAGCCGGACCGCGGCGGGGCTGCGGGCGGCGGGCTGCGAGATCGTACGCATCCCCGGCGGGCTCACCGCGGACGAGGGGTACGTCGTGCAGTTCGCGGACGTGGCCGTCTTCGAGCGGGGCGCGTCGCTGTGGCACACCCATTCGCCGGAGCCCATGCGGGCGATTCTGGACGCGCTGGACACCCCGCCGGACCTCGTGGTCGCGGACCACGGGTGGGCGGGGTGCGCGGGGCAGCGGGGCGTGGACTCCATGGGGTACGCGGACTGCAACGACCCCGCGCTGTTCCTGGCGGAGGCGGAGGGGTTGCTCCAGGTGACGGTCCCGCTGGACGACCACGTCGTGGACCCCCGCTTCTACGAGCCCATGACGGCGTACCTCCTCGCGGCGGCCGGCCTGGAGGCCTGACCCCCCTGGGGGGTTTGCCCACCCGCCCGCCCGTTGCCCGGGGTTGGTTGGTTCCGGGTCCCTGGGGCTCCGCCCCAGACCCCGTTCGCGCCTGAACGGCGCTCGTCCTCAAACGCCGGACGGGCTGAAATGCCCCGGTGCGGGCCGGCACAGCCACGCACGGTGGACGGACGAGGAGGGGGTTGGGGGCGCGGGGAACCGCGCGAGCGGCCCCGCGCGTGGCGGGGGAGCGATGGGCTCGGGCCCGCCGCTCTAGGCGGAGGGGGTCGGGTCCAGGTAGACGCGGCGGACCGCCGGGAAGCGGGCGCGCAGGCGGGCCTCCGCCTCGTCGCAGGCCCGCTCGACCTCCGCCGCCGTCGACACGTCCCGGAAGTCGATCTTCGCGGCGATCAGGATCTCCTCCGGGCCCTGGATGAGCGTGGTCAGCTCCAGGACCGCCTCCACGTGCGGCACCCCGAGCAACACCTCCCGCACCCGCGCCCGCATCTCCCGCGGCAGCGGACGGCCGATCAGCAGGCGCGCGTTGGAGCGGCCCAGCTCCCACGCCACGTACACCAGGAGCACGCCGATCAGCACGGACGCCGTACCGTCCCAGACGCCGGAGCCCGTGATCTGGCCGCCGAGCAGGCCGCCCGCCGCGAGCAGCAGGCCGACCAGGGCGGCGGAGTCCTCCATCACCACCGCCTCCACCGCGGTGTCCGGCGTCAGCCGGAAGTAGCGGCCCACCGGCGCCCCGAGCCGCGCCGCCTCCGCCTTCACCTGGCGGATGCCGGTCCGCAGCGAATAGCCCTCCAGGAGGAAGGCGACCGCGAGGACGAGGTAGGAGACGAGCGGGTCGCCCAGCTCCTCGCCCGCCACCAGCGTGTGGATGCCGTCGTAGACCGAGAACACCGCGCCGCCGACGAAGGTGGCGACCGCCGCGAACATCGCCCAGATGTAGCGCTCGGGCCCGTACCCGAGCGGGTGCTCCTCGTCGGCCGGCTTGTCGCTGCGCTTGAGCGCGGTCAGCAGGAGCAGCTCGGTGACCGTGTCGGCGAGTGAGTGCGCGGCCTCCGACAGCATCGCGCTCGACCCGCTGATCACCCCGGCCACGGCCTTCGCGAGCGCGATCCCGAGGTTGGCGACCGCCGCCACGACGACCGTGACCGTACTCTCGCCGCCGCCCTCGTCCGATGCGCTCATACCCGGACGGTATGTCCGATCCCCGTGCCCGGCGATGTCAGCGCGGGATGCGGACGACGCCCTCCTGGATCACGGTGATCGCGAGCCGCCCGTCCTGCGTGTAGATCCGCGCCTGCCCGAGCCCGCGTCCGCCGGATGCCGAGGGCGACTCCTGGTCGTAGAGCAGCCATTCGTCGGCCCGGAAGGGCCGGTGGAACCACATCGCATGGTCGAGCGAGGCGCCCACCACGTCCCCGACCGCCCAGCCGCCCCGCCCGTGGGCGAGCAGCACCGAGTCGAGCAGCGTCATGTCGGAGACGTACGTCGCCAGGCACACGTGCAGCAGCGGGTCGTCGGCGAGCTTGCCGTTGGTGCGGAACCACACCTGCGAGCGCGGCTCGCGCGGGGTGCCGACGCTGCCCCACGGCGGCGCGTCCACGTACCGCAGATCGACGGCCGCGCGGGCCTCGATCAGCCGGTCCACCACGCCCGCGTCGCGGAAGGCGTCCGCGTACCGAGGCAGCATCTCGGCGGCCGTCGGCAGCGACTCCGGGTCCGGCGCGGGCGGCATCCCGGCCTGGTGCTCCATGCCCTCCTCGTACGTCTGGAACGACGCGGAGAGATGGAAGATCGGCTGCCCGTGCTGGATGGCGACGACGCGGCGGGTGGTGAAGGAGGCGCCGTCGCGGATGCGGTCGACGGTGTAGACGATCGGTGCGCCCGGGTCGCCGGCCCGCAGGAAGTAGGCGTGCAGCGAGTGCGCCATCCGGTCGGCGGGCACGGTGCGGCCGGCCGCGACCAGCGCCTGAGCGGCCACTTGGCCGCCGAAGACGCGGGGCACGACCGCCGAGCGGGACCGGCCGCGGAAGATGTCCTCCTCGATCCGCTCCAGGTCGAGCAGATCGAGGAGGTTCTCAAGTGCCTGATGCATGAAGGTAGTTGTACAGGTCGGTGTGGCCGGCCCCTACAGCCCCATGTTCTTGGCGATGATCGACTTCATGATCTCGCTGGTGCCGCCGTAGATCCGGTTCACCCGGTTGTCGGCGTACAGGCGGGCGATCGGGTACTCGTTCATGAAGCCGTAGCCGCCGTGCAGCTGGAGGCAGCGGTCGATGACGCGGTGCGCGACCTCGGTGCAGAACAGCTTCGCGGACGCGGCCTCGGCCGGCGTCAGCTCGCCCGCGTCCAGCGCCTCAAGGGCGCGGTCGGCGACCGCCTCGGCGGCGTCCACCTCGGCCTGGCAGGCGGCCAGTTCGAACTTGGTGTTCTGGAACGAGGCGACCGTCTTGCCGAAGACCGTACGGTCCTGGACGTACTCCTTGGCGAACCGGACGGCCGCCTTGGCCTGGGCGTACGCGCCGAACGCGATGCCCCAGCGCTCGGAGGCGAGGTTGTGGCCCAGGTAGTAGAAGCCCTTGTTCTCCTCGCCGAGCAGGTCCTCGGCGGGCACCTTGACGTCGACGAACGCGAGCTCGGCGGTGTCGGAGGTCTTCAGGCCGAGCTTGTCGAGCTTGCGGCCGACCGAGTAGCCCTCGGACTTGGTGTCCACCGCGAACAGCGAGATGCCGTGGCGGCGGTCCTCGGCGGAGGGGGCGTCGGTGCGGGCGCAGACGATCACGCGGTCGGCGTGCACACCGCCGGTGATGAAGGTCTTGGCGCCGTTGAGGACGTAGTGCGAGCCGTCCTCGGAGAGCTTGGCGGTGGTCTTCATGCCCGCGAGGTCGGAGCCGGTGCCCGGCTCGGTCATCGCGAGCGCCCACATCTCCTCGCCGGAGACGAACTTCGGCAGGAAGCGCTTCTTCTGCTCGTCGGTGGCGAGCATCTTGATGTACGGGAGGCCGAGCAGCACGTGCACGCCCGAGCCGCCGAACTGGACGCCCGCGCGGGCCGTCTCCTCGTACATCACGGCCTCGAACTTGTACGAGTCGATGCCGGCGCCGCCGAACTCCTCGTCCACGCGGATGCCGAAGATGCCGAGCTCGGCGAGCTTGTAGTAGAACTCGCGCGGCACGATGCCCTGCGCGAACCACTCGTCGTAGACCGGGACGACCTCGGCCTCGATGAAGGCGCGCAGGGTCTCCCGGAACGCCTCGTGGTCTTCGTCGAATACCGTACGGCGCACGGTCGCCCTCCTCGGCTCACATTCGTCTAAGCGCTTGCTCAGGTTGAATAACGAAGTTACCCGGCAGTCACCGGCACTGTCCAGAGTGAGACTCGGCACTTCTGAGCGCCAGCCAGAGCTCGGTGCGTACGTCCATGTCGTCGAGGTCGCTCCCGAGCAGCGCCGCACAGCGGCCGATCCGCTGGCGGACGGTGTTGCGGTGCACCCCGAGCGCCACCGCGCTGCGGTCCCAACTCCCGTGCAGCGAGAGCCAGGTGCGCAGGGTGGTGCGCAGGGTCTCGGTGAGCGGGGCGAGCAGTTCACGGGCGTACGCGGCGGCTTCCCCGGGGTCCACGAGGCCCCCGAAACCGGCGGGGCGGTGCCGGGCGAGGGTGACGCGGGTCGCCTCCGCGCGCTCCAGGGCCCGGGCGGCCTGGGTGTCGGCGACGGCGAGGCCGTCCAGCGCGGCGGGGGCGCTGACGCCGAGGGTCCAGCCGGGGTGCGGGGCGATCTCGCGGCCGGCCGGCACGAGGGCGCGTACGTGCTGCCCCGCCGCCTCGACCAGCGGGGTCCCGAGCTCGGGGGCCGGGCCCTGGCCCCGGCCGTGCACCACGGTCCACGGCCCCGGGCCGAGCAGCGGCCCGGCCTCTTCGGGCGTGGCGCCCAGCATCATCCGCACCAGTGCGGCCGAACGGGCGGCCTCGTCGGCGCCCTGCCGCTCCGCGGTGAGCAGGGTGAGCAGCACGGCCGCGACGCCGGCGATGGTGTGGTCGCCGGGGGCGCGGTGCGGGGTGGCGAGGGCCAGCACCCGGGGCCCTGCGAGGGCGTAGGTGGTGAGGTGGGTGCCGGCCACGGTGTCGCTCGCGGTGAGCGCGCCTCCCCCGCCCCGCCCCTTCCCGCGACCCTCCGGGGATGGGTGCTCCGGGTGCCGCCCGGCGGGTGCGCCGGGGGCCTCGGGCGCGCATTCCAGCCCCTCCGGAGTTTTTTGGGGACCTGGGTCCGGGGCGGAGCCCCGTGCAGGGCGGCCCGCGGCCGACGTGTCGTCCACGGGCGGCCTGCGGGAAGGGGCGGGACGGGGAAGATCCGCCGAAGGCGCCACCACCCGCACCAGCCCCCGCACCCCCGCCCCCACGGCGTCGGACGGTTCCGGCCCCGCCGCGTCCAGCACCGACCCCGCCGGAGTGACCAGGGCCGCCCACCCTCCGACCCGCCCCGCCAGCACCCGCAGCACCGCACCCACCGGCTCGGGCCGGGCCGCAGCCGTGGCCAGCGCCCGCTGGCCCTCGTTCACCCGCCGCAACTCGTCCTCCCGGGCCCGCGCCATCAGCAGCCACACCGCCCGGGCCACCCCCGAGAACGTCGTCTGCGGCGGCACCTCCAGGAGGGGGAGGCCGTGGCGGGCGCAGGCCTCCACCAGCGCGGGCGGGACCGCGTCGTACACCGGGGCCACGCCGAAGCCGAGGGCCGCCGCCCCCGCGGCCGCCACCCGGGCCACGTAGACCTCGGGGTCGGGGAGCTGCACCCCCGCCGTCATCAGGAGCTCGCCGCCGAGCAGGTACGGGAACGGGTCGGCCATCTCCGAGGTGTGCACCCAGCGGATGGACGCGTCCGGGGGCCCCGCCAGCTGCCGCAGGCCGAGGTCGGCGCGGGCCAGCAGCGCGGCGAGCGCGACCGGTGGGGTGGGGGGAGTGGTCGGGGCGGGCGGAGCGGTCTGGTCCGGCATGGTGGACGATCCATCCATCAGCAGCATCGGGAGTGGAGGAAACGTACACTTCAGCGTTGCTTTCCGGCCACCTAGGGTCGTGCCGAACCGAAGGCCGCGGGTACGGGCGGATGTCCCCGCGAACAGCCGACGGAACCTCGGTGCCTCCGTGGGGCACCGATGTCCCCCCGCACGACACGCCCCCGAGTGAGCGCGAAGGAGGGCCCCGCATGGCCGTCGACTACACAGTGATCGTCGTCTATCTCGCCGGAATGCTGGCGATGGGCTGGTGGGGCATGCGCCGCGCCCGCTCGAAGTCCGAATTCCTGGTCGCAGGAAGGCGGTTGGGGCCCGCGATGTACTCCGGGACCATGGCCGCCATCGTGCTCGGCGGCGCCTCCACCATCGGCGGCGTCGGCCTCGGCTACAAGTACGGCCTGTCCGGCGCCTGGATGGTGTTCACCATCGGCCTCGGCCTGCTCGCGCTCTCCGTGTTCTTCTCCGCCCGCATCGCGCGGCTCCGCGTCTACACCGTGTCCGAGATGCTCGACCTGCGCTACGGCGGCCGGGCCGGGCTCATCTCCGGCGTCGTGATGTGGGCCTACACGCTGATGCTCGCGGTCACCTCGACCATCGCGTACGCCACCATCTTCGACGTCCTCTTCGACCTGAACCGCACGGTCGCGATCGTCCTGGGCGGCGCCATCGTCGTCGCCTACTCGACGCTCGGCGGCATGTGGTCCATCACGCTCACCGACATGGTGCAGTTCGTCGTCAAGACGATCGGGGTGCTGCTGCTCCTGCTGCCCATCGCCGTGGTCAAGGCCGGCGGGTTCGGCGCGATGAAGGCGAAGCTGCCCACCGGCTACTTCGACCCGCTGGGCATCGGCGGCGAGACGATCTTCACGTACGTCCTGATCTACACCTTCGGGATGCTCATCGGGCAGGACATCTGGCAGCGCGTGTTCACGGCACGCAGCGACAAGGTCGCCCGGCTCGGCGGCACCGTCGCCGGTACGTACTGTCTGGTGTACGCCGTCGCGGGCGCGGTCATCGGCACCGCCGCCAAGGTGCTCTACCCGAACCTCGCCAGTGCCGACGACGCGTTCGCCACCATCGTGAAGGCCGAACTCCCCGTCGGTGTAAGGGGGTTGGTGCTCGCCGCCGCCCTCGCCGCCGTGATGTCCACCTCCTCCGGCGCGCTCATCGCCTCGGCCACCGTCGCCAACAACGACATCTGGGCGCGGCTGCGGGGCAGGTCCGGGCAGAGCGGCGCCGACCACGACGAGGTCCGGGGCAACCGGGTCTTCATCCTGATCATGGGGATCGCGGTGATCGTCATCGCGACCCGGCTGAGCAGCGTCGTCGAGGGCCTCACCGTCGCCTACGACCTGCTCGTGGGCGGGCTGCTCGTGCCGATCCTCGGCGGGCTGCTGTGGAAGCGAGGCACCGCGTCGGGCGCGCTCGCCTCGGTCGTCGTCGGCGGCCTCGCGGTGGTCGCGCTCATGGTGCGCTACGGCATCCTCGCCAACGAGCCCGTCTACTACGGACTGCTCGCCTCGCTCCTCGCGTACGTCGTCGTGTCGTTCGCGACGAAGCCGACCGACGCCGCGGTGCTCGCCGCCTGGCGCGAGCGGCTGGCCGGCCGCGGGGCGCATCCGGACGCGGACGAGCCGGCGGCGGCCGAAGCGGCGCCGGCACACAGCTAGAGTCACACTGATAAAGCGCATAAACACTGAAACGAAGGGCAATTCAGATGAGCAGCAACGAAACGCCGCGCGGTCCGATCGACTCGTCCCGCATTCCGCGGTACGCCGGGCCCGCGACCTTCGCCCGGCTGCCCCGCCTCGACGAGGTCGGCACCGCCGATGTCGCCGTGGTCGGCGTGCCCTTCGACAGCGGTGTCTCCTACCGGCCCGGCGCCCGTTTCGGCGGCAACGCCATCCGCGAGGCCTCGCGCCTGCTGCGCCCGTACAACCCGGCGCAGGATGCCTCGCCGTTCGCGCTGGCCCAGGTCGCCGACGCCGGTGACATCGCGGCCAACCCGTTCAACATCAACGAGGCCGTCGAGACCATCGAGGCCGCCGCCGACGACCTGCTCGGCACCGGCGCCCGGATGATGACCCTCGGCGGCGACCACACCATCGCGCTGCCGCTGCTCCGCTCGGTCGCCAAGAAGCACGGCCCGGTCGCGCTGCTCCACTTCGACGCGCACCTCGACACCTGGGACACCTACTTCGGCGCCGAGTACACCCACGGCACCCCGTTCCGCCGGGCCGTCGAGGAGGGCATCCTCGACACCGAGGCGCTCTCGCACGTCGGCACCCGCGGCCCGCTGTACGGCAAGCAGGACCTGACCGACGACGAGAAGATGGGCTTCGGCATCGTCACCTCCGCCGACGTCTACCGGCGCGGCGCCGACGAGGTCGCCGACCAGCTCCGCCAGCGCATCGGCGACCGCCCGCTCTACATTTCCATCGACATCGACTGCCTCGACCCGGCCCACGCGCCCGGCACCGGCACCCCCGAGGCCGGCGGCATGACCTCGCGCGAGCTCCTGGAGATCCTGCGGGGCCTCGCCTCCTGCAACCTGGTCTCCGCCGACGTCGTCGAGGTCGCCCCGGCCTACGACCACGCCGAAATCACCTCGGTCGCCGCGTCCCACACGGCGTACGAGCTCACCACGATCATGTCCCGGCAGATCGCGGCCGGCCGCGCCTGAGCGCGGAACGGACCGGGAAACGATCAACGGCGTCGGCCCGGCGGACGGGGGACCGGCACCGGGCCGAAGGGCCGAGCTCCCAGGACTCCAAGGAGAGGACGCGATGACCCACGACCACGACCTCGTGCTGCGGCCCACGCCGCGCCAGGTGGAGGCCGCCCTGAACCCCCCGCCCGGGCGCAACGGCGGTGACCTGGTGGTCGAGACCCTCGCGGGGCTCGGCGCCACCACCGTGTTCGGGCTGCCGGGCCAGCACGCGCTCGGCATGTTCGACGCGCTGCGCCGCTCGGACCTGCGTTACGTCGGCCTCCGGGTCGAGAACAACGCGGGCTTCGCCGCCGACGCCTACGGCCGGGTCACCGGCGAGGCCGCCCCGCTGCTGCTCTCGACCGGCCCCGGCGCGCTGACCTCGCTGGCCGCGCTCCAGGAGGCGGCGGCCGCCTCGTCCCCGGTCGTCGCGATCTCAAGTCAGGTTCCCACGGCGGGACTTGGCGGCGGACGCCACGGCTATCTGCACGAACTGCGCGACCAGAAGGCGTCGTTCCGCGATGTGGTCAAGTCCGTCCACACCGTACGCAGTCAGTCGCAGATCCCCTCCGCGATCGCGGCGGCCTGGGAGTCGGCGCTGACCGCGCCGCACGGGCCGGTGTGGGTGGAGATCCCGCAGGACGTGCTGCTCACGGAGACGGCGCTGCCCGTCGTCACCCCCATGGACGCCTTCCCCGAGGATGTCGTCCCGCGCCCCGAACTGACCGCTGTGGCAGCCGAGTTGCTGGCGAACGCGGCCCGCCCGGCGATCATCGCGGGCGGCGGCGTCGTACGCGCCGACGCCGCGGGCAAACTGCTCGCGCTCGCCGAGCGCCTCGACGCGCCGGTCGTGACGACCTTCGGCGGCAAGGGCGCCTTCCCGTGGGAGCACCCGCTCTCGCTCCAGTCCTGGCTGGAGGACCGGCACACCACGGACTTCCTGGAGGACGCGGACGTCCTGCTCGTCGTCGGCTCCGGTCTCGGCGAGCTGTCGTCGAACTACCACACGTTCAAGCCGCGCGGCCGGATCGTCCAGATCGAGGCCGACCTCGGCAAGCTGGAGTCCAACCACCCGGCGCTCGGCATCCACGCGGACGCCCGGATCGCGCTCCAGGCCCTGCTCGAAACGGTCAGGGAGCGCACCGACGAGACGGCCGCCGATCGGGTGCGGACCGTCCTCGACCAGGTCCGGGCCCGTATCGACGCCCAGGACCTCGGCGAGGAGCGGCGCATCCTGGCCGCCGTGCGCGAGGCGCTGCCGGCCGGGGCGCCCAGCTTCTGGGACATGACGATCCTGGCCTACTGGGCCTGGTCGGCGTGGCCCGGCGCGATGCACTCGGCGCAGGGCGCCGGAGGCCTCGGCTACGGCTTCCCGGCGGCCCTCGGCGCGGCCGCCGCCGATCCGGAGCACCCGGTCCTCGCGGTGTCCGGCGACGGCGGGGCGATGTACTCGATCGCCGAGCTCGCCACGGCCAGGCAGTACGACCTGCCCGTCACCTGGCTGATCGTCGACGACGGCGGCTACGGCATCCTGCGCGAGTACATGACGGACACGTTCGGTGAGGCCACGGCCACCGAGCTGGCCCGGCCGGACTTCGTGGCCCTCGCCGAATCCTTCGGCGTCCCGGCCGTCCGCACCACCGCGGACACCCTGACCGCCGACCTGGCCAAGGCGCTGGCGGCCCCCGGGCCCTCGGTGGTCGTGCTGCCCGCCCTCCTGAAGATGTTCGCGCCGACCCACCTCTGAGGCGCGTCTGCGGCCCGGGCCGGCCGCCGCGGCGGGCCCGGCCGGACGTCGGACAGGTCCTGGTCCTTACGTCCCGTATTTGTTGCGGCGGGATGAAATCCGCAGGCCCCCGTGTTGGGGCTTGCGGCAGGACAGGTACCAACGGGAGGAATGCCGTGACGGAGGGTGCGCAACAGGGGTGGGCGCGCAGGCTGACCGGGTACGCCTGGCGATACCGGCGCAACGTGGTGCTCGCGCTCGGCTCCTCGCTCGGCGGCATGGCCGTCATGGCGCTCGTCCCGCTGATCACCAAGGTGGTCATCGACGACGTCATCGGCGCCCACACCCGCTCCCTCGCCGTGTGGACCGGCCTGCTCATAGCCTCCGCCGTGGTGGTGTACGGGCTCACCTACATACGGCGGTACTACGGAGGGCGGCTCGCCCTCGACGTCCAGCACGACCTGCGGACCGAGATGTACCGCACGATCACCCGGCTCGACGGGCGGCGCCAGGACGAGCTGTCCACCGGACAGGTCGTCGGCCGGGCCACCAGCGACCTCCAGCTGATCCAGGGCCTGCTCTTCATGCTGCCGATGACCATCGGCAACGTCCTGCTCTTCGTGATCTCCATCGGGATCATGGCGTGGCTGTCGCCCCTGCTGACCCTCGTCGCCCTCGCCGTGGCCCCCGCCCTCTGGTTCATCGCCAAGCGCAGCCGCACCCGCCTCTTCCCTGCCACCTGGTACGCCCAGGGCCAGGCCGCCGCCGTGGCCGGAGTCGTCGACGGGGCCGTGTCCGGGGTCCGGGTCGTCAAGGGATTCGGCCAGGAGGACCAGGAGACCGGCAAGCTCCGCGAGGTCGGCCGCAAGCTCTTCGCGGGCCGCCTGCGCACGATCAAGCTGAACTCCCGCTACACCCCGGCCCTCCAGGCCGTCCCCGCACTCGGCCAGGTCGCCATGCTGGCGCTCGGCGGCTGGCTCGCCACCCGCGGCCAGATCACGCTCGGCACGTTCGTGGCGTTCTCCACCTACCTCGCCCAGCTCGTCGGGCCCGTCCGCATGCTCGCCATGGTGCTCACCGTGGGCCAGCAGGCGCGGGCCGGCGTCGAACGCGTCCTGGAGCTCATCGACACCGAGCCGTCGATGCGGGACGGCACCAAGGAGCTGTCGCCCGCCGCCCCCGCCACCGTCGAGTTCGACGACGTGAGCTTCGGCTACGACACCGAGCGGCCCGTCCTGAAGGGCTTCTCGCTCGACATCCGGCCCGGCGAGACCGTCGCCGTGGTCGGCTCGTCCGGCTCCGGCAAGTCCACCGTCTCGCTGCTGCTGCCCCGCTTCTACGACGTCGAACACGGCGCCGTCCTCGTCGGCGGCCACGACGTACGGGAACTGACGCTCTCCTCGCTGCGCGCCGCCATCGGGCTGGTCCCCGAGGACTCCTTCCTCTTCTCCGACACCGTCGGCGCCAACATCGCGTACGGAAAGCCGGACGCCACCCAGGAGGAGATCGAGAAGGCCGCCCGCGCCGCCCAGGCGGACCGTTTCATCGCCGAGCTGCCCAAGGGCTACGACACCACCGTCGGCGAGCACGGCCTGACCCTCTCCGGCGGCCAGCGCCAGCGCGTCGCGCTGGCCCGCGCCATCCTCACCGACCCCCGCCTGCTCGTCCTGGACGACGCGACCTCGGCCGTCGACGCCCGCGTCGAGCACGAGATCCACGAGGCCCTCAAGTCGGTCATGGCGGGCCGCACCACCCTGCTCATCGCGCACCGCCGCTCCACCCTCGCCCTCGCCGACCGCATCGCCGTCCTCGACGACGGGCGGCTCGCCGCGATCGGCACCCACGACGAGCTCCAGCGCGACAGCGCCCTCTACCGCCGCCTGCTCACCGACCCCGACGAACTCGGCGCGGTCTCCCCGGGCCACACCCCGCCCGCCCCGCACACCGAGGACGAGGACCACTCCGTACGGGACGAGCTGGACGCGGAGTACGACGTCGAGCGCGGCATCACCCCGCCGCTGTGGGTCCGCGAGGAGAAGGCCGAGTCGGCCGCTCCCGGCGGCATGCCGGCCACCCCCGAACTGCTCGCCCAGGTCGAGGCCCTGCCGCCCGCGACCGACGTGCCCGCGATAGACGAGGCCAGGGCCGTCCGGGCCGAGGAGTCCTACGGCCTGCGCAGGCTCCTGCACGGCTTCGGCCTCCCGCTGCTCGCCTCGCTCCTCCTCGTCGTCGTCGACGCGGGCATGTCGCTGATCCTGCCGATCCTGATCCGGCACGGCATCGACCAAGGCGTCACCAAGCTCGCGCTCGGTGCGGTGTGGGCGGCGGCCGGGCTCGCCCTGCTCAGCGTCGCCGTGCAGTGGATCGCCCAGACCCGCGAGACCCAGATCACCGGCCGCACCGGCGAACGCATCCTGTACGCCCTGCGCCTGAAGATCTTCGCCCAGCTCCAGCGACTCGGACTCGACTACTACGAACGGGAGTTGACCGGCCGGATCATGACCCGTATGACGACGGACGTCGACGCGCTGTCCACGTTCCTGCAGACGGGCCTGGTCACCGCGTTCGTCTCCGTCGTCACGTTCTTCGGCATCATGGTGGCGCTGCTCGTCATCGACATCCAGCTCGCGCTCGTCGTCTTCGCCACGCTGCCGTTCCTCGTCGTCGGCACGTACGTCTTCCGCAAGAAGAGCGTCCAGGCCTACGAACTGGCCCGCGAGCGGGTCAGCGTCGTCAACGCAGACCTCCAGGAGTCCGTGTCGGGCCTGCGCATCGTGCAGGCGTTCCGGCGCGAGCACGACGGCTCCGCGCGGTTCGCCGGGCGCAGCGACCACTACCGCCAGGCGCGGGTGCGCGGCCAGTGGCTGATCTCGGTGTACTTCCCGTTCGTGCAGCTCCTGTCGTCGGTGGCGGCGGCCGCCGTGCTGATCGTGGGCGCGCACCGGGTCGACGCCGGCACCCTCACCACGGGCGCGCTCGTCGCCTACCTGCTCTACATCGACCTGTTCTTCGCCCCCGTGCAGCAGCTCTCGCAGGTCTTCGACGGCTACCAGCAGGCGACGGTCTCCCTCAAGCGCATCCAGGAACTCCTGCGCGAGAAGACGTCCACGGCCGCGGCCACCGAGCCGCTCGACGTGCTCTCGCTGCGCGGCGAGATCGCCTTCGAGAACGTCGACTTCGCGTACGGCTCCGCCGACGAGCCGGAGGAGGCGCTCAGCGGGGTCGACCTGCGCATACCGGCCGGGCAGACCGTCGCGTTCGTCGGCGAGACCGGCGCGGGCAAGTCCACCCTCGTCAAGCTGGTGGCGCGCTTCTACGACCCGACAGGCGGGAGGGTCACCGCCGACGGCACGGACCTGCGTGACCTGGACATCACCGCCTACCGGCACCGGCTCGGCGTCGTCCCGCAGGAGGCGTACCTCTTCGAAGGCACGGTCCGCGACGCCATCGCCTACGGCCGTCCCGACGCGAGCGACGCCGAGGTGGAGGCGGCGGCCCGCGCGGTCGGCGCCCACGACATGATCGCCACGCTCGACGGCGGCTATCTGCACGAGGTCGCCGAGCGCGGCCGCAACCTCTCCGCCGGGCAGCGCCAGCTGATCGCGCTGGCCCGCGCCGAGCTCGTCGACCCGGACGTCCTGCTGCTCGACGAGGCGACGGCCGCGCTCGACCTCGCGACCGAGGCCCAGGTCAACCAGGCCACCGAGCGGCTCACCGGACGCCGTACGACGCTGGTCGTCGCGCACCGCCTCACCACGGCGGCCCGCGCGGACCGGGTGATCGTGATGGACCACGGCCGCGTCGCCGAGGACGGCACGCACGACGAACTCCTCGCCCTGGACGGCAAGTACGCGCGGCTGTGGCGCACGTTCATCGGCGAAGCCGAGCCCGAGGACGAGCCGCTCGCAGCCCGCTGACCCCCAACCCCCTGGGGCTCCGCCCCAGACCCCGGGGGGTTTGCCCACCCGCCCGCCCGTCACTCGGGGTTGGTTGGTTCCGGTCCCTGGGGCTGCGCCCCAGACCCCTGCGGGGGCTCCGCCCCCTGCACCCCCGTTCGCGCCTGAACGGCGCTCGTCCTCAAACGCCGGACAGGCTGTAGGTGCCCCAGCACCGAGCCTTTCAGGGGCGCGAGGAACTGCGCGAAAAGCGACCACGGCGCGAGGCCGGCGACGGGTTTTTTTGGGGGCGCGGGGAACTGTGCAACCAGCCACGCACGGCCCGCGGACGAAAACGGGGTTAGGGGCGCGGGGAACTGCGCGAGAAGCGACCACGGTCCGCAGCCGAAAGGGGGTTGGGGGCGCGGGGAACTGCGCGATCAGCCACGCACGGTGCGAGGCCGAAAGGGGGTTGGGGGCGCGGGGAACTGCGCGATCAGCCACGCACGGTGCGAGGCCGAAAGGGGGTTGGGGGCGCGGGGAACTGCGCGAACGGTCCCCACGGCGTGCCGTCGGCGATCGGCACCGGACGCGCACCCGCACCGGAGAACCGTCGGACGACTTACCGCGTCCCACCCCACGTACGCGCACGTGACGGAAGGGTGCAAGCGTGTTCGGTGGGGTGAGCGGTAAGGGGCGCACAGGGCCCGTGCTGGCCGTGCTCGCGGCGGCGGGCGGCCTGGTCGTGTTC
This sequence comes from Streptomyces xanthochromogenes, assembly GCF_014650455.1. Classification (GTDB taxonomy): domain Bacteria; phylum Actinomycetota; class Actinomycetes; order Streptomycetales; family Streptomycetaceae; genus Streptomyces; species Streptomyces xanthochromogenes. The sequence goes on from NZ_BMUZ01000013.1 coordinate 255,569, forward strand.
GGGCCGGCCGGCGGCAGCGCGGACGCGGCGGCTCCGTGCGCGGGGCGGCCGGTGAAGGCGGTGGGGTTCGGCGCGGGGGAGCTGCGCCTCTACAAGGGCAACGGGTACGCGTGCGCGGTGACCGCCGCGAAGAACCCGGGGACGCGGCGCCGGATGTCGGTCACGATCCAGGCCCGCGGCAGCGCCCCGGCCGGTGACTCCGGCGCCTATACGCAGTTGGCGGGCCCCGTCACCGTGCACGCGGGCAGCCGCTGTGTCCGCGCCACCGGCGCGATAGCGGGTGGCGGCTCGGCGCAGACGGGCTGGGTCTGCTGACCGGCCGCTGAAGGCCACCCGTGGGGAACAACTGGGTCTGGCGGGGCCGGTGTTGACACCGCTAGGTTCGCGAGGCCACGTTCCGAGCCCACAGGGGCCCCACAGGGGAGTGTGAATGCGCAAGGCGTTCAGATGGCTGTTGTCGCTGGTCGTGCTGATAGGCACGCTGACCGCGACGGGAGCCACGGCAGGGGCGGCCACCGCCGCCGAGCCGGACATCAAGGACCGCATCCTGGCGATACCCGGGATACGTCTCATAGAAGAGAAGCCGTACACCGGCTACCGCTACTTCGTTCTCTCCATCACGCAGCCGGTCGACCACCACAACCCGTACAGCCGGGCCACCTTCCAGCAGCGGTTCACCCTGCTGCACAAGGACACCGACCGCCCGACGGTGATGTACACCAGCGGCTACGACGTCTCGACGAACCCCAGCCGCAGCGAGCCGACGCAGATCGTCGACGGCAACCAGGTCTCCGTCGAGTACCGCTACTTCCCGCAGTCCCGGCCGCAGCCCACCGACTGGTCCAAGGACGACATCTGGCAGGCGGCGAGCGACCAGCACGCCATCTTCCGGGCCCTGAAGCCGATCTACTCGAAGAACTGGCTGACCACGGGCGGCTCCAAGGGCGGCATGACGGCCACGTACTACAAGCGCTTCTACCCGCGTGACATGGACGGGGTCGTCGCATACGTGGCCCCCAACGACGTGGTGAACAACGAGGATTCGGCCTACGACCGGTTCTTCAGGACCGTGGGCACCAAGGAGTGCCGCGACAAGCTGGAGGGCGTGCAGCGCGAGGCGCTCGTGCGGCGGACGTCCCTGGAGAAGAAGTACCAGGAGTACGCGACCGCGAACGGCTACACCTTCACGACGGTCGGCTCCCTCGACAAGGCCTACGAGGCGGTCGTGCTCGACTACGTCTGGGGCTTCTGGCAGTACCACCTGCTGGCCGAGTGCTCCACGATCCCGGCGGACGCGGCGCACGCCACCGACCAGGCGATCTGGGACTCGATCGACACGATCTCGGGCTACTCCTTCTACACGGACCAGGGCCTCGCCCCGTACACGGCGTACTACTACCAGGCCGGTACGCAGTTGGGCTCGCCCACCATCAAGCAGCCCTGGCTCGGCAAGCTGAGCCGCTACGGCTACCAGCCGCCGCGCAACTTCGTGCCGCGGGACATCCCGATGCGGTTCCAGCCGTGGGCGATGCCGGACGTCGACGCGTGGGTCAAGCACCACGCCGACCACATGCTGTACGTGTACGGCCAGAACGACCCGTGGGGTGCCGAGCGGTTCTCTCTCGGTTCGGGAGCACGCGACTCCTACGTGTACACGGTCCCGGGCGGCAACCACGGCTCGAAGGTGGGCCTGCTGCCGGCCACGCAGAAGGCCGCGGCGACGTCCGCGATCCTGCGCTGGGCGGGCCTGAGCCCGGCCCCCGCGAAGCCGCAGGCGCCGTACGACGCGAAGCTGGACGCGACCCCGCTGAACCGGGCGGCGGCCCTGCGCCCGTAACCTCCTGGGGCTCCGCCCCGGACCCCGGGAGTTCGCCCCGCCCCACCCCTTCCCGAAACCCTCCGGGGGAATGGGAACAGGCGGGCTTCCGGGCCTGCGCCCAGGGCCCCCGTTCGGCTGTGGACCGTGCGTGGCTGGTCGCGCAGTTCCCCGCGCCCCTAGCGGTACTGGTGCCGGCCCGCACCGGCATCTTCAGCCCGTCCGGCGCTAGAGGACGAGCGCCGTTCAGGCGCGAACGGGGGTCTGGGGGCGGAGCCCCCAGGGTCTTTTGACCCCCGGAGGGTCTAGGGGAGGGGCGGGGTGGGGGACGAACCGGGGTCTGGGGCGGAGCCCCAGTGCACCGCCCCCGGCGGGCTAGGCGCGCCGGGCGCAGCCCACCGGGGGCTGGGGGCCGGTCAGTTGGACGTACAGCGTGGTGGACGGCGGGCACAGCGCCCGGCGGGCGACCGCCGTCGCCACCCTGTGCTGGGGCGCATGCGACCCCGACCCGTCGCACGGCGTCTCCCGAACCTGGTCGGAACCCGCCGCGTACACACAGTCCCCGACCACCGTGAAGGGCCCGCCCCCGGCCCCGGGGTCACCGGGATGCGGGGGTTCAAGGTTCCGCATGCAGGCGTAGCCCCGAACGGCCGGGGCCCCCTCGGACAGGTACAGCACGAAGTCCGTGGCGAGCGGGCAGTCGACGGCCGCCCCCGCCACCACCGCCCCCGATCGCCGCACCAGCACCCTCGCCGCCGCCCGCTCGCTCGTGCAGGACACCTCCAGGAAGGCCGGCGAGTTCGCCGCGCCCTCGCGGGCGGCACATCCGCCGGTGTCGAGGAACGTCGGCGCGGGGCTCGGCGCCGACGTCGGTGAGGGCATGCTTTCGGCCACCGGCCCGGCACCCCGGCACCCGACCACCACGAGCACCAACAGGCACACCAATCCTGCCCAACGGAACGTATGCATACTTCCCCCCTGATACGACTCAAGCTTGTCCCGGCGGGGCGGGCACATGCCAGGCAGCCGGGGGGCTTTGGGTCACTTGGGGGTGGTGCGCCGGGTTCCCGGCGTACGCCTAGTACGTCAGGCCGTGACCGATCGGGTAGAGGTCGCGCGTAGGGTCGTCGGCCCGGGGGACGGCGACCGGGAGGCGGCCGCGCGGACGAGCCCGCCCCGCCAACACCCTTGCCGCCGCCCGGAGTTCGACATCGGTCCAGCAGTACGTGGCGAGCGACGCCGCGTACCCGCTCAGGTACGCGATGTCGTACGGATTGCGGAGCGCGAGGTGGACCACCGGCACCCCGCTCGCGCCGAGCGCGGCCACCAGCCTGCTCTGCGCGCCGCCCGCCCCCGCGTTGTACGTGCCGACGAGCACCGCGTCCTGCCCGTCGGAAGCCGCCCGCACCGCCGCGTCGATCTGGGTCTGGGACGGCAGCGTGCCCGTGCTCAACACCGTGGTGCGGAAGCCGAGTTCGGTGAGGGCGCGGGCCAGGACCTGGGTGGGCGGGCCGGTCGTGCCGGAAGGGGAGTCCGGGTCGGCGCCCACGACCAGGAGCCGGCGGTGGCTGCGCCGGGACAGCGGGAGCAGCCCGCGCGGGTTGGCGAGCAGGGTCGTGGTGCGCTCGGCGATCCCGTCGGCGGCGGCCAGGTGTGCCCGGACTCCGACCGTACGGTCCACGCCCCGCGCACCGACGTACGGCCGGGCGAACAGCCCCCGGCGCTCCTTGAGCCGCAGGATGCGAAGGAGCGACGCGTCGAGGCGGGCCTCGCTCAACTCGCCGCTCGCCACCGCCGAACGCACCCCGTTGAACGCCACGTCCAGCTTGGGCGGATCGAGAAGCTGGTCGACGCCCGCCAGGAGGGCGAGTACGGGCACCCGGTCGTCGCCGTACTTGTCGCGTACGCCCTTCATGCCGAGCGAGTCCGTGATGACGACCCCGTCGAAGCCGAGCTGCTCGCGCAGGATGCCGGTGAGGATCGGGCGGGAGAGGGTGGCCGGGTCATTGCTCGGGTCGAGCGCGGGGAACTGGATGTGCGCCGTCATGATCGCGTCGATCCCGGCGGCGATCGCGGCCCGGAACGGCGGCGCGTCGAGCCGGTCCCACTGCTCACGGGTGTGGGTGATCACCGGAATCCCGGTGTGGCTGTCGACGCTGGTGTCGCCGTGCCCGGGGAAGTGCTTGGCGGTGGCCGCGACCGAGGAGTCCTGGTAGCCGCGCACCTCGGCCGCGACCATACGGGCCACGGCGGCGGAATCCGCGCCGAACGACCGTACGCCGATGACCGGGTTGGCCGGGTTGATGTTCACGTCCGCGTCGGGGGAGTAGTCCTGCCGGATGCCGATCGCCGCGAGCTCGGCGCCCGAGATGCGCCCGAGCGTGCGGGCGTCCTCCGTCGACCCGCCCGCACCCATCGCCATCGCGCCGGGGAAGAGCGTGGCCGGTGCGCCGACCCGGCACACCGCGCCGTGCTCCTGGTCGGTGGCGATGAGCAGCGGCAGCGGAACGCGCTGGGCGAGTCCGGCGGCCTGGATGCCGTTGGACAGGTCCGCGATCTGGTGCGGGTCGCGGGTGTTGTGCGCCCAGCTGAAGTAGATGATGCCGCCGACGTGGTACTTCGCGATCAGCTCGGCGGCGTCGCGCACGCCCAGCTCGCGCAGGTTGGCGTCGATGTCCGCCTGGTCGGGGGCGGTGGCGGAGTGCCCGTAGACCCGTGTGACGAAGAGCTGCCCGATCTTCTCCTCGACCGTCATGCGGGCGATGAGCGCACGGAGGCGGCGGTCGGCGCCCACGGCATCCGACGCGCGGGCGGGGAGCTGGGGGCCGAGGGCGCTCATGGCGGCCACGGCGGCGCTGGTGGTCAGGAGGCTGCGTCTTGAGGTGCGGTGCTGCACGTGCGCTCCTTCCGGCGGTGGTACCCGGGGAAACCAGGAAATGGAAGAAACTTCCAAACCGAACCGATATCCGGAAAGTTATTGTCAGTCAAGGCTATGCGCACGAGCCGCGTCGAGGCGTGGGGACCGGCGTCGGAGGCGGGTGCCGGGCGGGGCGATGCGGCACACCCCCGTGGCGCGCATCGCTCCCCCCGCACGGTGCCCTGGACTACCAGGCCGCCCCTGCGATCTGCCGCGTGGTCGCGTTGAGCCGGTTGAAGAGGTTGGTCACGCCGATCATGAGGACCAGTGAGGCGAGCCCCTTCTCGTCGTAGTGCCGGGCGGCCTCGTCCCAGACCTCGTCGGACACGGCGTCCGGCCGGTCGGCGAGCCGGGTCGAGGCCTCGGCCAGGGCGAGGGCCGCGCGCTCGGCGTCCGTGAAGTACGGCGCCTCGCGCCAGGCCACGACCGTGGCCAGCTTCTCCTCGCTCACCCCGCCCTTGCGGGCCTGCTTCACCCCCTGGTCGATGCACGGGGCGCACCCGTTGATCTGGCTGGCCCGCAGGTGCACCAGCTCCAGCGTGGACTCGTCCACCCCGCCCTCCTTCGCGGCCTTCAGCACGCCGAGGACGGCGGGCAGGGCGCTGGGGATGACCTGGACGGGGTTCGTCATACGTGCCTGCATGGCGGTGGCTCCTGTGTGTAGTGGGCGGCGTTTCCGTTCGCCTTCACTGCACTGACCGAGCAGGGCCTCGAAATGTGACAGCCCCGCCGAAATTCTTTCCGCCAGTGCCGGGCGGGGCATGACGTACGGCTCCCACGTCCGCCCGCCGTCCCGTGACACCCGCAGCGCGAGCGCCGGCCCCGCTACCAGCGCCCCCCATGCCGGACCGCCTTCTCCGCCAGCCATGCGCGCACCTGTCCCTCCTCCTGGGCGGAGGCGGTGCGCAGATCACGCGCGGCGATCGTCGCGACGAAGTACACGAACCGGACGCGCCGCCAGTCACCGTCCGTGCCGATCACCTTTCCGGGCCCGTACACGTCCGTCCCGGTGTGGGCGACGTACGCCCGTGTGTGTCGAATCGCTCACAGCTTGGGGTCGTGTTCCGTGCGCTGGATAGTGCACTGAGGGTGACAACGGGTGCTGCAAGAAAGGGAGTTGGTGTCGTGGCTATCGAGGACAACCCCTCGCGGAGGCGTTGGAGTTCGAGGGCCAGACGACCGTGATTCACGACTACGCGGCGAAACTGGTGCCGGGAATCCTCCAGACAGAGGCCTACGCGCGTGAGGTGCTTGCCTCCGGAGCCAGGCCGGAAGAGCGACGAGGTGCCTCCATGCCCCTGCCTGCCCCTCTCCCGTGCACGCGGTGCGCCCCATGTGGCTACGGACCGGTATGCAGCCACACCGAGACGATCTCCTCGGCGTAGGTGCCGACTGCGATGCCATCGGCAATCAGTGTGAGAGTGCCTTTGCCTTCATTGCCGGGTGCGGAGATGCGGAGCCAGCCCGAGCGGACGTCGTGGTCGATCGGCCATTCCTCCGTGCGATCCAGCGCGACGGGCTGACCGGGGACGAAGGGGCGGTCGGGTTCGGCGAACACCACGCCGGGCGGCATGTCCGGGAGGTCGAACCTTGCCGCGTTCCAGGACTCACGCGGGCTGTATCCCCGGGCGTAGAGCACCTGGCGGGTTGTGATGCCCACTTCGAGCTGGAGTGAGCCGATGCGCAGGCTCACGGATCCGTCCGATCCGGTGCGCGCCGACTTGTCGGTGCGGCCCTCCGGGGCGCAGACGAATTCCACGTTTCCATCGTCCTGATACAGGAGTCGTCCCCGCAAAGGCATACCGGGCTCTGCGTGGGCGACTACTGCGGAGGCCTGTTCGGAGCCACGGCTGCTTGAGTCCACGTCTCCGCGCAAAGCGATGCTGAGATCCGCCAGACAAGCAAGGGACTTGGCGCGTGCGATGAAGATTTCTGGATAGTCCATTGCGAGGGTTGCTGCCGGGGGATAGATCACCTCATTCACGTATGCGGGCAGGTCATCGCGCAGCCCGGCGAGAACCTCCGCCAGGACACGTTCAGGCAGCTCTGCCAGGAACAGGCAGCCGGATGCTGCCTGCGTGGTGACTGTCTCTGCCGCACGCTCGTCCCGGACTCGCCGGTGAATGAAGGCGACGATGTCATCGAACAGTGCGCTCGTCGCCGACCAGTTGAGGTCGTTACCTACGCCTTCGCCTGGCAGCACTACGAGCTTGGACATCGGACTCCTTGTGTCACGGGGCAAGCGGAGGCTGCGTCGGATGCGTCGCCGACGGCACGCGATGGTGCGGGGGCCCTCAGTCGCTGAGCCGGGCCCAGGCGTCGTGGAGGGCGTGGACCGTCGCCGTGATCGCGGGGCGGCGGGCCGCGCCCGTGCGCCACAGGGCGTAGAGGCGGCGGGTCGGGGCCGGGTCGAGGGGTAGGGCCACTACGCCCTCGGGGAGTGGGCCCCGGCCCAGGCGCGGTATCAGGGCTATGCCCAAACCGGCTGACACCAGGGCGAGTTGGGTGTGGTACTCGGCGGCCTGGTGGCGCAGATACGGCTCGTGCCCGTCGGCGCGCAGGGTGCGGACGAGCCAGTCGTGGCAGACCGAGCCGGGCGGCTGGCAGATCCAGGGTTCCTGGGCGAGGTCGGAGCGGTGGATCACGGCGCGGGACGCGAGGGGGTGGTCCTCCGGGACCAGTACGTCGCAGTGGTCGTCGCCGATGGCCGCGTACTCGACGCCCTCGGGGGCGGGCAGCGGGGCGATGTCCCAGTCGTGGGCGACGGCCAGGTCGATGATGCCCTTGGCCACGAGGTCGACGGAGACGTGCGGATCGACTTCGGACAACCGCGTTTCCAGGGTGGGGTGTTCACGGGCCAGGGCGGCGAGGGCTTGCGGAAGGAGTCCGCGCGCGGCCGTGGCGAACGCGCCGACCGTGAGCACCCCGGTGGGCAGGCCGCGCCGCTCTTCGAGCGCGGTCTCCGCGCGCTCGACGATGGCCATCAACTCCCTTGCCGTGGCGGCCAGATGGAGAGCGGCGTCGGTGAGAGCGATGCCCCGGCCCCGGCGTTCGAGGAGCGTCGTACGGGTCTCGCGTTCCAGCTTGGTGATCTGCTGGGAGATCGCGGACGGGGTGTAGCCGAGTGCTGTGGCAGCGGCGGCGACCGAGCCGTGCACGTGGACCGCGTGCAGTGCGCGCAGCCGGGCCAGGTCGAGCACGGGTCCTCCCGGATGTCGTGACGGTGACGATTAAGCAGTGCTTCCGCTCATCATCAACGAATCCGCGCTGGTGCTGAATGGTCGGGGACCGTGATCCTCGACGCATGCGTCCCGTACACATCGCCCTCGCCGTGCTCGTCGCCGCCGTGTGGGGGATCAACTTCGTCGTCATCGACGTGGGCCTCGGCCACTTCCCGCCGCTGCTGTTCTCCGCCCTGCGGTTCCTGGTCGCGGCGCTGCCCGCCGTGTTCTTCGTGGGGCGGCCGAAGGTCGCGTGGAAGTGGGTCGTGGCCGTGGGGCTGGTGCTCGGGGTCGGGAAGTTCGGGCTGCTGTTCATCGGGATGAGCCAGGGGATGCCGGCCGGTCTTTCGTCGCTCGTCCTTCAGGTGCAGGCGGTCTTCACGGCGGTCGTGGCGATGGCCGTGCTGGGTGAACGGCCCAGCAAAGTAAGGCTGTTGGGGATGGTGGTGGCGCTCGCGGGCATCGTGCTGGCGGGGGTGGACGAGGGCTCGGGCGGGCCGCTGCTCGGCTTCGCGCTGACCGTGGGGGCGGCGGCGTGCTGGGGCGCCTCGAACGTCCTGACCCGCAGGGCGGCCCCGCCCGACGCGCTGAACTTCATGGTGTGGGTGTCCGTCGTCCCCGTACTCCCGCTGCTTGCCCTCTCCCTGCTCTTCGAGGGGCCGGAGCGGGACGCCGAGGCGCTGGCCGGGTTCGACTGGAGCGGGGCGGGGGCGCTGGTGTACGTGGCGTGGCTCAGCACGGTGTTCGGCTTCGGGGCCTGGGGGATGCTGCTGCGCCGCTACCCGGCGTCGTCGGTGGCACCCTTCAGCCTGCTGGTCCCGGTGTTCGGGATGTCCTCGGCGGCGGTGCTGCTCGGGGAGCCGGTGACGCCGCTGCGGTGGGGTGCGGCGGCGCTCCTGGTGGGCGGGGTGGCGCTCACGTCGCTGGTGCGGCCGACTCGGTCCGGGAGGGGCGCGCCGGGTATGCCCGACCCACGGCGAGCCGTCCTGGCTGGGGGGCGGCGTCCGCTCGGAGGGGCGGTCCCGGGGCGGGGGCTGGAACGTTCGAGGTGACCCCTTCCATCCCCTCGGTCCAAACTGACGGGATGGCTGAGGTTTCCTCTCGTTTCCCGGTGGCGAACGCGTTCGAGCCGCTGTGTGAGCAGTATGCCAAGCGGCTGCCCGCCCGCTTGGAGGATCTGGCCGGCCCCGACCACGGCACGGTCGAGCTGCCGCTGCACGTGGTGTGGTCGGGCCGTTGTTCTTACGACCTGGCCGGGCTCAAATCGCGGATGGGCTTGTATCGCACGGTCCTCGCCGAGGGGCAGTACCAGGACTTGATCGATTTCCTGAACCGGGATTCGCTCATCGCCCAATGGCCCGTGCTGCGCACCCTGATCAGCCGTCCGATCCGGTACGTCTGGGAAGCCGCCTTCCCCGAGCTGGTCGCGGCCGGAGCTGTGCGGGCCGCGTGAACCTGACCGATCTGCACCGGCGGCTCCTGGCGGATGTCCTCGCCATCGGCACCCGTTACCCGCTGGTCATCACCGGCGGGTACGCAGTCCAGGCGCACGGCCTGGTCGACCGCCTCAGCCAGGACCTCGACCTGGCAACGGAGAGCCCGGCCCCCTCGCGGACATTGTCCAGACGGTCGGCGAGGGTCTTGCACAGCGTGGCTGGGAAGTCCGCGAGATCGAGACGGGAGCCTTGTCCGGTCGGCTCATCGCCGTGGATCCCCCGACCGGGGCGGAGTGCGAGGTGAACATCCTCAAGGAGGCGTTCTGGGCTCCCCCGGCCGTCATCGAGCATGGGCCGGTACTGGCGTTCGACGACGTGATCGGTACCAAGGTGCGGGCCCTCGCGGGCCGTGGCGCGGTCAGGGACTTGATCGATGTCCATGCGGCTTCGGGACATCGCACCAACGCGGAACTCGAGAGCCCGGGCCGTCGCCACGCTCGCTTCGAGGTCAGCCTCCAGGAACTCCGCGACCGTCTGGCCGGAGCCGAATGGTGGGATGACGAGGACTTCACCGACTACGGTCTCAGCCCCGAGCAGCTGACCAGCCTGCGTGTCCGGGCGAACGCCTGGGTGGGTGACCTGGAAGCCCGGTTGCACGGGGCGGGCGACCTGGACGGCGGCTGAACACCGCCGCGACGCCGCTCGCGGCAAGGGCCTACGCCCCGGTCAGCCCCGCCAGGTACTCCCGGCCCGCCGCCAGCAGCTCCGGGAAGGGGTCGGCCTCGGGGTACCAGCGCTTCTCGTACTCCCAGCACAGCCAGCCGTCCGCCGGGAGCAGGGCTACGCACTCGGCGAGAGGGAGCACGCCGGTGCCGAGGGGGAGGGGCGTGGTGTCCTCGGCGGACGCGATGTCCTTCACCTGCGTGTAGCCGAGGTGGGGGGCGAGGTGGGCGAACGACTCGGCGGGGGGCTCGCCGCCGAGCCACGTGTGCATGACGTCCCAGATCGCGCCGACCCCGTTCCGGTTCACGCGGTCGAGCAGGGCGGACACGGCCGCGCCGGTGCGGTGGGAGTCGTGGGTCTCCAGGAGGATGCGTACGTCGCTGTCCTCCGCCAACTGGGCGGCCCGGGTGAGCTGTTGTACGGCCCTTTCGTCGGCATCCGGGGTGCCCTCGCCGCCGGGGAACACGCGGACGTAGCTCGCGCCCAGGTCGTGGGCGAGGCGGACGAGCTCGGGCAGCTCGTGGGGGGCCAGGGGGTGGGTGACCCTCGCGTAGCCGGCGACGGTGAGGACTTCGATGCCGTGCGCCTCGAACTCCCTTTTCGCGGAGGCCCGTTCATGTGCGCCGATGCCGGGGTGTACGGGTTCCTCGGGGTGGGCCCGCAGCTCGACGCCCTGATATCCGGAGGCGCCGGCCAGCCGGGCCACGTCCGGCATGGGCATGCCGGGGAGGCCGAGGGTGGAGAGGGCGAGTCTGTGCGTCATAGTGCGGGTCCTTTCGATTGGGGGATTCTTTCCCCACCCCGCCCCTTCCCACTGTGACACTCTGCGGCTGCGCCGCGGGGCCTCCGGGGGGTGTGGTCCGGCTACTGGTCGAGTGCTGGGGCTCCGCCCCAGACCCCGTTCGCGCGTGAAGGGCGCTCGTCCTCAATCTCCCCCAAGGCCTTAAGGGCCAGGGGGGACCCCCATGACGGGCTGAAGGTGCCCCAGTGCCGGTACGGCTAGGGGCGCCGGGGGCAGGCCGAAGTTGCCGGCGCCGATCGGCACCAGTACCGCCCAGGGGCGCGGGGACCTGCGCGACCGGCCCCGCACGGTGCGAGGCCGAAAGAGGGGTTTGGGGGCGCCGGGAGCAGGCCGAAGACGCCAACGCCGACCGGCACCGGTACCGCCAAGGGCGCGGGGAACTGCGCGGTCGGCCATGCGCGGTCCGCAGCCGAACCAGGGGGCCCGGGGGCGCAGCCCCCGGAAAGGCCGCCCACCCCACTTCACCCCCGGAGGGTTTCGGGAAGGGGTGGGGAGGGGCAGACAACCGGGGCCCGGGGCGGAGCCCCAGGAGGTCGAAGCATCCGACCCCTCGCACGGGGGCGCGGGGCGGGGTGACCGGCCGGGGCTGGGGCTAGTCCAGGATCTGCGCGAAGCGGGACGCCGTGTCGGCCAGGAGGGCGACCCCGTCCCCCGCCCACAACCCGTCGTTGAACAGCTCGACCTCGACCGGCCCCGCATACCCCGCCAGCTCGACGAGCGAGGCCCACCACGCCAGGTCGATGGACCCCGTCCCCAACTGGCCCCGGCCGTTCAGCACGCCCGCGGGCAACGGCGTTACCCAGTCCGCGAGTTGGAAGGCGTGAATGCGCCCGGCGGCCCCCGCCCGCACCACCGCTCCCGGCGCCGCGTCGTCCCACCACACGTGGTACGTGTCGACCACCACCCCCACCTGGGAAGGGGGGAAGGCCGACGCCAGATCGAGCGCCTGGTTCAGCGTGGACACCACGCAGCGGTCCGAGGCGAACATCGGATGCAGCGGCTCGATCGCGAGCCGCACCCCCCGCGCGGCGGCGTACGGTCCGAGCGAGGCGAGCGCCTCGGCCACCCGCTCCCGCGCGCCCGCGAGATCCTTGGAGCCGGCCGGGAGCCCGCCCGAGACCAGGACCAGCGTGTCCGTGCCCAGGGTGGCCGCCTCGTCGATCGCGGCGCGGTTGTCGGCGAGGGCGGCGGCGCGGGCGGCCGGTTCGACGGCGGTGAGGAAGCCGCCGCGGCACAGCGTGGTGACGTCGAGCCCCGCGTCCCGCACCAGTTTCGCCGATGCCTGGAGCCCGTAGTCCGCCACCGGCTCCCGCCACAGGCCGACCCCGCGCACCCCGAGCCGTACGCACGCGTCCACGAGCTCCGGCAGGGAGAGCTGCTTCACCGTCATCTGGTTGATGCTGAAGCGCGATGACAGGGGAGGCGTCGAAGGGGTCATTGGGGGACTCCGGATACGGTCAGCAGGGATGTCATGCGGGCTGCGGCCAGTGCCGGATCGGGGAACAGGCCGAGCCCGTCGGCCAGTTCGTACGCCCGTGCCAGATGCGGCAGCGACCGCGCCGACTGGAGTCCGCCGACCATCGTGAAGTGCGACTGGTGGCCGGACAGCCAGGCCAGAAACACAACGCCCGTCTTGTAGAAGCGGGTTGGAGGTGCGAACAGGTGGCGGGACAGGTCCACCGTCGGGTCGAGGAGAGCGCGGAAGGCGGCCGTGTCCCCCTTGTCCAGTACGCGGACCGCCTCGGCCGCCAATGGGCCCAAGGGGTCGAAGATGCCCAACAGGGCGTGGCTGAAGCCCTGTTCGTCGCCCGCGATCAGTTCGGGATAGTGGAAGTCGTCGCCGGTGTAGCACCGTAGGCCGTCCGGAAGGCGACGCCGCAGAGCCACCTCGCGGCGGGCGTCGAGGAGGGAGACCTTGATGCCGTCGACCTTGTCGGGGTGCGCGGCGATGACCTTCAGGAACGTCTCCGTCGCCTCGTCCAGGTCGGACGAGCCCCAGTAACCGTCGAGCGCCGGGTCGAACATCGGGCCCAGCCAGTGCAGGATCACCGGCTCGGACGCCTGGCGGAGGAGGTCGGTGTAGACCGCCGCATAGTCCTCGGGGGAGCGGGCGGCCGCGGCCAGGGCCCGCGAGGCCATCAGGATCGGTTGGGCCCCGACGCCCTCGACCAGGGCGAGCTGCTCCTCGTACGCCGACCACACCTGGGGCAGCGTGGCGGAGGGCCCGAGCTGGTCCGTCCCGACTCCGCACGCGATCAGCCCACCGACCGCCCTGGCCTCGGCGGCACTTCGCCGGATCAGCTCCGCCGCCGCCGGCCAGTCCAGACCCATGCCGCGCTGGGCGGTGTCCATCGCCTCGGCGACACCGAGTCCGTGCGACCACAGGTGGCGGCGGAAGGCGAGCGTCGCCTCCCAGTCGACGGCCGCGGGGGAGTCGGGGGAGACGTCCGCGTACGGGTCCGCCACGACGTGCGCCGCCGAAAAGGCCGTACGGGAGCGGGGAGTTGGGCCGGGGGAGAGGGTGAGCGGCGTCGGGCGGGGCTCGTAGGGCCTCGTCGTGCCGTCCGGGGACGGGAGCCGTAGCGTCACAGCGCGACCTCCGGAACGTCGAGGCGGCGGCCCTCCGCGCTGGAGCGCAGGCCCAGTTCGGCGAGCTGGACGCCGCGGGCCCCGGCGAGCAGGTCCCAGTGGTACGGCTCGTCGAGCGCTACGTGCCGCAGGAACAGCTCCCACTGCGCCTTGAACCCGTTGTCGAACGTGTCGTTGTCCGGCACCTCCTGCCACTGCTCGCGAAATCGCTCGGTGGCCGCAAGGTCCGGGTTCCACACCGGCTTGGGTGTCGAACTGCGGTGCTGGACACGGCAGTTGCGCAGTCCGGCCACCGCCGATCCCTCCGTTCCGTCCACCTGGAACTCGACGAGCTCGTCGCGGTTGACGCGTACCGCCCAGGAGGAGTTGATCTGGGCGACCGCGCCGCCCTCCAGCTGGAAGATCCCGTACGCGGCGTCGTCGGCGGTCGCCGCGTACGGCTCGCCCCGCTCGTCCCAGCGCCGCGGGATGTGGGTGGCGGTGTGCGCGGTCACCGAAGTGACCCGGCCGAACAGCTCGTGCAGGACGTACTCCCAGTGCGGGAACATGTCCACGACGATGCCGCCGCCGTCCTCGCGGCGGTAGTTCCACGACGGGCGCTGCGCCGACTGCCAGTCGCCCTCGAACACCCAGTAGCCGAACTCGCCCCGCACGGACAGGATGCGGCCGAAGAAGCCGCCGTCGATCAGGCGCTTCAGCTTCAGCAGGCCCGGCAGGAAGAGCTTGTCCTGCACGACGCCGTGCTTGACGCCGGCGGCACGGGCGAGCCGGGCCAGGTCCAGCGCGCCGGACAGGCCGGTGGCGGTGGGCTTTTCGGTGTAGATGTGCTTGCCCGCCGCTATGGCCTTGCCGAGCGCCTCCTCGCGGGCGGAGGTGACCTGGGCGTCGAAGTAGATGTCGACGGACGGGTCGGCGAGGACCGCGTCCAGATCGGTCGACCACTCGGTCAGGCCGTGCTGGTCGGCCATCGCCTTCAGCGCGTGCTCGCGCCGGCCGACCAGGACCGGCTCGGGCCACAGCGTGCTGCCGTCGCCGAGGTCGAGGCCGCCCTGCTCGCGGAGGGCGAGGAGGGATCGTACGAGGTGCTGGCGGTAACCCATGCGTCCGGTGACGCCGTTCATGGCGATCCGCACGGTCCTGCGTTCCGTCATGTGATCCCTCCGGGGGCGAGCTGGTACGGGGTGTGCCCGGTGGTGCGCGGGCGGGCATGGCTAGGCGGAAGGCGCCCGGAACCTGGGAGAATGCTGATAGCAAGCGCTTTCTACTGGGCAGGACGCTAGCCTGCGCACAGTGCCTCGGACAAGAGGCCGAAAGCTTGAACGGTGCGAACGCGGCCCGACCCGTGCGGAGGCAGAGATGACAGCGACCCTGGCGGACGTGGCGGCCCGGGCCCAGGTGTCCCCGGCGACCGTCTCCCGCGTCCTCAACGGCAACTACCCGGTGGCGGCGGCCACTCGGGAACGCGTGCTGCGCGCGGTCGACGAGCTGGACTACGTCCTGAACGGGCCCGCGAGTTCGCTCGCCGCGGCCACGTCCGACCTGGTCGGCATCCTCGTCAACGACATCGCCGACCCGTTCTTCGGCATCATGGCCGGGGCGGCCCAGGCGGCGATCGGCGAGGAGCGGGGGGCGCGAGAGAAGCTCTCCGTCATCTGCAACACCGGGGGCTCTCCGGAGCGCGAACTCACCTATCTGACGCTGCTCCAGCGTCAGCGCGCGGCCGCCGTCATCGTGACGGGCGGGGCGCTCGAAGACCCCGCGCACCAGGCGGCCGTCGGGGCGAAGCTCGCGCGGCTCGCGGACGCGGGGACGCGCATCGTGCTGTGCGGGCGGCCGCCGCTGCCCGGCGACAGCGTCACCGCGACCCTCGCCTTCGACAACCGCGGCGGCGGCAGGCGCCTGACCGAGCACCTCATCGGCCTCGGTCACCGCAGGATCGGTTACGTCGCCGGTCCCACGGAACGCACCACGACCCGGCACCGCCTGGAGGGCCACCGGGCCGCCCTGGAGGCGGCGGGCCTCGCGCGCACGCTGGACGCGCGGGTGGTGCACGGGTCGTACGACCGCCGGTCCGGATACGACGCGGCGCTCGAACTACTGCGGCGGGAGCCGGAGTTGACGGCGCTGGTGGCCGCCAACGACACGGTGGCGCTGGGGGCGTGTGCGGCGCTGCGGGACCGGGGGCTTTCCGTCCCCGGGGACGTCTCGGTGGCGGGGTTCGTGGATCTGCCCTTCAGCGCGGATGCGGTGCCGGCGCTGACGACCGTCCGGCTGCCTCTGTACGAGGCGGGGGCTCGGGCGGGCCGGCTCGCCCTCGGCCTCGAACCGGCTCCGCCCGGGGGGATCGCGACGGTGCACGGGGAGTTGATGGTGCGGGCTTCCACGGCGGCGCCGCGCGCCCTCTGACCACCCGCCACAGCCAACCCCTGGGGCTGCGCCCCGGGCCCCGGGGTCCAACCCCGTGGGGGCTGCGGCCTGGGCCCGGGGGCCAACCGCCTGGGGCTGCGCCCCGGGCCCCGGGGGCCAACGCCCTGGGGCCCCGGGTCTGCCGCTGGGTGCCCCTTCCGGGGCGGAGGTTTGCCCCTCCCCGCCCCTTCCCGCAACCCTCCGGGGGTGGGTCGGCTTCCAGGGGCTGCGCCCCCACCCC
The DNA here is from genome assembly GCF_014650455.1 of Streptomyces xanthochromogenes. GTDB lineage: Bacteria > Actinomycetota > Actinomycetes > Streptomycetales > Streptomycetaceae > Streptomyces > Streptomyces xanthochromogenes. The sequence continues at coordinate 271,720 of NZ_BMUZ01000013.1, forward strand.
CCTTTTCGGCTGCGAACCGTGGTCGCTTTTCGCGCAGTTCCCCGCGCCCCCAAAAAACCCATCGTCGGCCTCGCACCGTGGTGGGTTCCCGCGCAGTTCCTCGCGCCCCTGAAAGGCTCGGTGCTGGGGCACCTACAGCCTGTCCGGCGTTTGAGGACGAGCGCCCTTTAGGCGCGAACGGGGGTGCAGGGGGCGGAGCCCCCGCAGGGGTCTGGGGCGGAGCCCCAGGGGCCGGAACCAACCAACCCCGAGTGACGGGCGGGCGGGTGGGCAAACCCCCCTGGGTCTGGGGCGGAGCCCCAGGGGTCAGGGTTGTGGCCCGGGGGACAGGGCCGCGCAGCCCCGCAGGGAGGCCAGCCGGTCCGTGACGGACTTGGCCGCCGCCCCGGACTGCGGCATCGGAACCCCCCGGCCGTCCACCACCGCAGGAGCGAAGGCCTGCTTCACGACCTTGCCATGAGCGATCGTCAGCGTCGCGATCCCGCTGTCGTTGGAGCGCGGGTAGGGCGACGTCCCGTACCAAAGCAGGTTCCCCAGGCCGTAGTTGACGTACGACCTGCCCAGCATCCCCGACCCCAGCATCACGTGCGCATGCGTACCCACCACCGCCGTAGCCCCCGCGGCCGACAACTTCGCGGCGATGGACTTCTGCTCGGGGCCCGGGCAGGACTGCCCCTCGGTGCCCCAGTGCAGGTACACCACGACGACGTCCGCCTCCGCCTTCGCCCGCTTCACCGCCGCGATCAGCTTCGCCTGGTCCAGGGCGGACGCTATGCCCGGCTTCCTCGGCCCGGCGCGGAACTTGTCGTTCGTCAGGTCCATCACCTGGCTCGCGGCGACCACGGCCAGCCGCACCCCGCGGATGTTCTTGACGTACGGCTTGTACGCCTCGGCCTCGCTCGCGCCTATGCCGAGCACCGGTATGGGGGCGTGGTGCACGGCATCGAGGGTGTCGGCCAGGCCCGCGGGGCCGTAGTCGACGGCGTGGTTGTTGGCCATCGACACCGCGTCCACGCCCGACGCCTGAAGGGCGGTCAGCGCTTTGGGCGGGGTGCGGAAGTGATACAGCTTCGGCTCCGCCGCGCCCCGCGTCGTGATGGCGGTCTCCAGGTTGACCATCGCGAAGTCGGCGGCCGCGACGGTCTTGGACATCGGGCCCAGGGCCGGGTCCGCCGGGGTCGCGTTCAGACGGGGTGCCGTCCGCTCGGTGAAGTGGACGTCCCCGCCGAACGCGAGGGTGATCGTCCCCGGCGGCAGGTCTGGCGTGGGCTGGGCCGTGACGGCGACCGCCGCCTCGGGGCCCGCCGGGGCGGACCGTACGGCTGCGGGGGCGGCGGCCGGCGACCCGGAGCACGCGGTGGAAGCCAGCAGGACGCCGAGGGCCAGCACGGATGCCTTCGCGGTGACGGTGTGACGCGAGTGGGCCCTGAGGCGGGCGGGGGCGGGCATGCGCGTCAGGGTATTCGCGCGGGTGTGCGAGACGGGGTGCGGGGTGCCCCTTGCCGGTCGCGGGACCGATCGGGCGTACGCAGGAGCATGTGCGGCAGGGATGGGGGAAGTGATGGCACGACGGGGCACGATCACGAACGGAGGCGGTCATGGCAGGTTTTCTCGACCGGGCCAAGGAGCAGGCGCAGAGCGCCCTCAACCAGGGCAAGCAGAAAGTGGACGAGGTCCAGCAGCAGCGGGCCGGCAACGACCTGTTGAAGCGGCTCGGCGCGGCGTACTACGCCGAGCGGCACACGGGCGGCACGCCGGCCGACACGCAGCTGGCCCTAGCGGCCGTGGAGGCGCACATCGCGGCACACGGTGACGCGTTCCTGCGCGGAACGGGCTGAGAAGCTTTACCGGTCCTGGCCGGTGCGCCGCGCCACTCCGGCCACGGCGTACCGGCCAGGACCCGTCGCGGGTGGCGGCTTCCCGCCGACGCCCGCGCTACTTCTTGCCCGCGCCGCCCAGGATCTGTCCCAGGATGTCGCCGAGGCCGCCCGCGTTCGCGCCCGAGGCCGGGCCGGGTGACGTGCCCGGCGCCGCACCCGGTGCCGCCCCGGATGCCGTGGGCCTCGACGCCGCCCGCTTGGTCAGGACGGCCAGCGCGACCGGGAGCAGGACTTCCAGCGCCTTGGCCACCGTGGCCGGCGGCAGACCCGTCTTCTTGGCCACCGCGTTCGCCACCGGGCGGGCCACCTTCGCCAGGACCCCGGCCGCGAGACCGCCGCTCAGCATGCCGCCGAGCCCGCCGCCCAGCGTGGCCACCCCCTGCAGGGGGGCCTCTTCCGGCGGAGCCTCCGCCACCGCCTGGCGGACCTCCTCCTGAGTGTCCGGGGGCAGCCCGCCCGACAGCGCGGACATCGTCGTGCCGACCACGTCCTGCGCGCCCGCCGCGTCCGTGCCGAGCAGTCCGGCGATCTGCTGGAGTCCGTCGTCGCCCAGCTCGTCCATGACGTCCTGGTGAAAGGACTGCTGCGAGGGGCCGCCATCAGGAGTGGGGGAGGGATTGTCGCTCATGCCGCAAACGCTACGTTCGGCCCGCTTCGTCGGCATGTCGAGCGGGCGGTGAGCGTACGCGGGACCTCCGGAAAAATTACCGCTCGCAGTCGTGCAACCCTTCCGGGGTGACGGAGGTCTAAGGGGCGTCGGTGCTTCAGGGGAGGGATCCGGGGGGATTTCGGGAAGCGCTGACGGGGAGGGAAATCGAGGGGCCCGGTCGACGGACCGGGCCCCCTTGAATTGAATTGCGCGGACCGGTCTCCTTCGCATCCGGCGGACCGGACCCCGTGCCCCCGGTGGACCGGACCCCGTGAGTCCGGTGGACCGGACCTTCGAATGTGGGCCCGCGAGGCCCCCTCAGCCCCCTCAGCCCCCTCAGCCCCCTCAGCCCCCTCAGCCCCCTCAGCCCTCTGAGCACCCTGCCGCGTCTCGGGCCTCTCGGGCCTCTCCGGCCTCTCAGGTCTCCCGGGCCTCTTCGGCCGGCCCCCGCCGCACCCCCGACTCCCTTGCGCCGAAGCCGTGTTGTCCGGGGTGTCAGTGCGGGGCGGTAGCGTCGGGGGCATGTCCAGTCTCACGGGTGCGGCGGTGGTGGAGGGGGTCCTCGAACGGATCACGTACGCCAATGAGGAGAGCGGATACACCGTCGCGCGGGTCGACACCGGCCGCGGCGGCAACGATCTGCTCACCGTGGTCGGCTCGCTGCTCGGCGCGCAGCCGGGGGAGTCGCTGCGGATGGAGGGCCGTTGGGGCTCCCATCCCCAGTACGGCAAGCAGTTCACCGTCGAGAACTACACGACGGTGCTGCCCGCCACCATCCAGGGCATCCGGCGCTACCTCGGCTCCGGCCTAATCAAGGGCATCGGCCCGGTCTTCGCCGACCGCATCACCCAGCACTTCGGCGCCGACACCCTCGACGTCATCGAGCAGGACCCGAAGCGCCTGATCGAGGTCCCCGGGCTCGGGCCCAAGCGGACCAAGAAGATCGCCGCCGCGTGGGAGGAGCAGAAGGCCATCAAGGAGGTGATGGTCTTCCTGCAAGGGGTCGGGGTCTCCACCTCCATTGCCGTGCGCATCTACAAGAAGTACGAGGACGCCTCGATCTCGGTCGTGAAGAACCAGCCCTACCGGCTGGCCGCCGACGTCTGGGGCATCGGATTCCTCACCGCCGACAAGATCGCCCAGGCCGTCGGCATCCCGCACGACAGCCCGGAGCGGGTGAAGGCGGGCCTGCAGTACGCGCTGTCCCAGTCCACCGATCAGGGGCACTGTTTCCTGCCCGAGGAGCGCCTGATCGCGGACGCGGTGAAGCTGCTCCAGGTCGACACCGGGCTCGTCATCGAGTGCCTCGCCGAGCTCATCGCCGAGGAGGGGGCCGTGCGCGAGAAGGTCCCGGGGCCCGACGGGGGCGAGCCCGTCGCCGCCGTCTACCTCGTGCCGTTCCACCGCGCCGAGCTGTCGCTGGCCGCCCAGGTCGGCCGGCTGCTGCGGACCGGCGAGGACCGGATGCCGTCCTTCGCCGGGGTGGACTGGGACAAGGCGCTCGGCTGGCTGGCCGCACGCACCGGCGCCGAGCTCGCCCCCGAGCAGCAGGAGGCCGTGAAGCTGGCGCTGACCAGCAAGGTCGCCGTGCTCACCGGCGGCCCCGGCTGCGGCAAATCCTTCACGGTCCGCTCGATCGTGGAGCTGGCCCGCGCCAAGAAGGCCAAGGTCGTCCTCGCCGCGCCGACCGGGCGGGCCGCCAAACGCCTGGCCGAGCTGACCGGCGCCGAGGCCTCCACCGTGCACCGCCTGCTCGAACTGAAGCCGGGCGGCGACGCGGCGTACGACAAGGACCGGCCGCTGGACGCGGACCTGGTCGTCGTCGATGAGGCATCCATGCTCGACCTGCTGCTCGCCAACAAGCTGGTCAAAGCGGTGGCCCCGGGCGCCCATCTGCTGATGGTGGGTGACGTCGACCAGCTGCCCTCGGTCGGTGCCGGCGAGGTGCTGCGCGATCTGCTCGCCGAGGGCGGTCCCGTCCCCAGCGTGCGTCTTACCCGGATCTTTCGGCAGGCACAGAAGTCCGGCGTCGTCACCAACGCCCACCGCATCAACTCCGGCTCCCCGCCCATCACTTCGGGCCTCGACGACTTCTTCCTGTTCGTCGAGGACGAGACGGAGGACGCGGGCCGGCTCACCGTCGACGTCGTGGCCCGCCGCATCCCGGCGAAGTTCGGGCTCGACCCGCGCCGCGACATCCAGGTGCTCGCCCCGATGCACCGCGGGCCGGCCGGTGCCGGCACCCTCAACGGCCTGCTCCAGCAGGCGATCACACCCGCCCGGCCCGACCTGCCGGAGAAAAGGTTCGGTGGAAGGGTGTTCCGCGTCGGCGACAAGGTCACCCAGATTCGCAACAATTACGAGAAGGGCCTCAACGGCGTCTTCAACGGCACCGTTGGCGTGGTCACCGCGCTCAACCTCGACGACCAGCGCCTGACGGTCCTGACCGACGAGGACGAGGAGGTGCCGTACGACTTCGACGAGCTCGACGAGCTGTCCCACGCCTACGCCGTGACGATCCACCGCTCCCAGGGCAGCGAGTACCCGGCCGTCGTCATCCCGGTCACCACCAGCGCCTGGATGATGCTCCAGCGCAATCTGCTCTACACGGCGGTGACCCGGGCCAAGAAGCTCGTCGTCCTGGTGGGGTCCCGCAGGGCGATCGGTCAGGCGGTGCGTACCGTTTCCGCAGGCAGGCGCTTTACCGCACTGGCTCACCGGCTGGCAGGGGGCACTTTGGTGTGAAACCTCACCCCGGACTTTCCTAACCGGGGCGAAGGGGGCAGGATGAGCAGGTTGACGGCACTGAGTGCCGTGAATAAGCCCAATGGGCGACCCCGAGTGCACTCTGCTGAGCCAAATGGGGGATGGTAGAGACAGTCAGGGCACCTCGAAGAAGAGGCACTACGTCGGTGAGGGATGACGTGAGCGAGAACGCGAACAACGCTGTAGTACTGCGGTTCGGCGATGGCGAGTACACCTACCCGGTGATCGACAGCACCGTCGGCGACAAGGGCTTCGACATCGGGAAGCTCCGAGCCCAGACCGGACTGGTCACCCTCGACAGCGGATACGGCAATACCGCCGCCTATAAATCCGCCATTACCTACCTGGACGGCGAGCAGGGAATCCTGCGCTACCGCGGGTACCCGATCGAGCAGCTGGCGGAGCGCTCGACCTTCGTCGAGGTCGCGTACCTGCTGATCAACGGCGAGCTGCCGACGGTCGACGAGCTTTCCAGCTTCAAGAGCGAGATCACCGGGCACACGCTGCTCCACGAGGACGTGAAGCGGTTCTTCGACGGCTTCCCGCGGGACGCCCACCCGATGGCGATGCTGTCCTCGGTGGTCTCCGCGCTGTCCACGTTCTACCAGGACAGCCACAACCCGTTCGACGAGAAGCAGCGTCACCTGTCCACGATCCGGCTGCTTGCGAAGCTGCCGACGATCGCGGCGTACGCGTACAAGAAGTCGATCGGCCACCCCTTCGTCTACCCGCGCAACGACCTCGGCTACGTCGAGAACTTCCTGCGCATGACGTTCTCGGTGCCGGCGCAGGAGTACGAGCTTGACCCGGTCGTCGTCTCGGCGCTCGACAAGCTGCTCATCCTGCACGCGGACCACGAGCAGAACTGTTCGACCTCCACCGTGCGTCTGGTCGGCTCCTCGCAGGCGAACATGTTCGCCTCGATCTCCGCGGGCATCAGCGCCCTGTGGGGCCCCCTGCACGGTGGCGCCAACCAGTCGGTCCTGGAGATGCTGGAAGGCATCCAGGCCAACGGCGGCGACGTGGACTCCTTCATCCGCAAGGTGAAGAACAAGGAGGACGGCGTCCGCCTGATGGGCTTCGGCCACCGGGTGTACAAGTCCTTCGACCCGCGCGCGAAGATCATCAAGGCCGCCGCGCACGATGTCCTCTCGGCCCTCGGCAAGTCCGACGAGCTGCTCGACATCGCGCTGAAGCTGGAAGAGCACGCGCTGAGCGACGACTACTTCGTCTCGCGCAACCTGTACCCGAACGTGGACTTCTACACGGGTCTGATCTACCGCGCCATGGGCTTCCCGACCGAGATGTTCACGGTCCTCTTCGCCCTCGGCCGCCTGCCGGGCTGGATCGCCCAGTGGCACGAGATGATCAAGGAGCCCGGCTCCCGCATCGGCCGCCCGCGTCAGATCTACACGGGTGAAGTGCTGCGTGACTTCGTGCCGGTCGAGGGCCGCTGACCCTCCGGTGACACATCGCTGACCCGCCGGTCGCGGCCGAACTCCCGGGAACGCCGGGGTGGTTCGGCTGACGCCCGGGCGGTTCGGCGCCAGAAAGTCGGAAAGCGCCCCGCTGCCAATCCCCCCACGGGTTGGCAGTCGGGGCGCTTCCCTGTTTCCCGGTGCGGATTCCCCCCACGGGATCCGGCCGGGGGTCTAGGCGGTCTGCCGGGGTACGTACCTGTCGGGTGGGCCGCTCAAAGCTCCCGACGTACGTGCCCCGGCCAACGCGTTGCCTGGAACGTCCCCCAAGACATTCCATGGACGTCCCCCAAGACATCCGCGGCATCGCACACTTAGACTCCCGACCCCTCCCGATGGTTACCTCAAAACCTCTGTGATCTAGATCTCTTTGTGGAGGTCAGGTGAAGGAACGCAACCGTAGGCTGTTGGTTACCACGAACACGGACGAGAACGCCATAGCCGCGCCCGCGACCATCGGATTCAGCAGGCCCGCGGCGGCCAGCGGCACGGCGGCCAGGTTGTAGCCGAATGCCCAGAAAAGGTTGCCTTTGATGGTGGCCAAGGTGCGCCGGGACAAACGGATCGCATCCGCGGCAACCCGCAGGTCACCGCGTACGAGTGTGAGATCGGCGGCCTCGATCGCGGCGTCCGTGCCGGTACCCATGGCGAGACCCAGATCGGCGATGGCGAGCGCGGCCGCGTCATTGACGCCATCGCCGACCATCGCGACCGTACGGCCCTGTCCCTGCAGGCGCTCGATCACGGCGGCCTTGTCCTCGGGCAGGACCTCCGCGTGGACGTCGTCCGCCGCGATGCCGACCTCCGCGGCCACCGCGAGGGCGACCGTGCGGTGGTCGCCGGTGAGCAGCACCGGGGTCAGCCCGAGGGCCCGCAGTCGGGCGACGGCCTCGGCGCTGGTCTCCTTCACGGTGTCCGACACGGCGAGCACGCCCCGGGCCACCCCGTCCCAGGCGACGACGACGGCCGTACGCCCCCGGGCCTCGGCCGCGCTCCCGGCCGCGGCGAGCCCGGGTGGCAGTACCAGGTCACGGTCCCGCCCCACGTACACCCGGTGGCCCTCCACGACGCCCTCCACGCCCCGGCCCGGCAGCGCGCGGAAGTCCTCCGTGTCGGGCAGCGCGCCGGCCCGGTCCTCGGCGCCGGACGCGATCGCGCGGGCGATGGGGTGCTCCGACGCGTACTCCAGGGCCCCGGCCAGGCGCAGGAGTTGCTTCTCCTCGACGTCGTCGGCGGTGTGGACCTCGGCCAGGCTCATCCGGCCCGTGGTGACCGTCCCCGTCTTGTCGAGGACGACGGTGTCGACGCGGCGGGTCGATTCGAGCACCTCCGGGCCCTTGATCAGGATGCCGAGCTGGGCACCGCGCCCGGTGCCGACCATCAGGGCGGTCGGGGTGGCCAGGCCGAGTGCGCACGGGCAGGCGATGATCAGTACGGCGACGGCCGCGGTGAAGGCGGCCGTGGCATCACCGGTGGCGAGCAGCCAGCCGGTCAGGGTGGCCAGCGCGATCAGGAACACCACCGGCACGAAGACGCCCGCGATGCGGTCCGCGAGGCGCTGCGCCTCGGCCTTGCCGTTCTGGGCGTCCTCCACCAGGCGCCCCATGCGGGCGAGTTGGGTGTCCGCGCCGACCCGGGTCGCCTCGACGACCAGGTGCCCGCCCGCGTTGACCGTGGCGCCGGTGACGGGGTCGCCCACTCCCACGTCCACCGGGACGGATTCGCCGGTCAGCATCGAGGCGTCGACCGCGGAGGCGCCCTCGACGACGGTGCCGTCCGTGGCGATCTTCTCGCCGGGCCGGACGACGAAGTGGTCGCCGGTGCGCAACTCGCCCACCGGCACGCGCAGTTCGGCGCCCTCGCGCAGCACGGCGACGTCCTTGGCGCCCAGCTCCAGCAGGGCCCGCAGGGCGGCCCCGGACTTCCGCTTGGCGCGGGCCTCCAGGTGGCGGCCGAGCAGGATGAACGTGACGACTCCGGCGGCGACTTCGAGGTAGATGGTTCCCGAGCCGTCCCCGCGGCCGGTGCCGAAGCCGAACCCGTGCCGCATGCCCGGCAGGCCGGCGGTGCCGAAGAACAGCGCCCACAACGACCAGCCGAACGCGGCGAGGGTGCCGGTGGAGACGAGGGTGTCCATCGTCGCGGCGCCGTGCCGCAGGTTGGTCCACGCGGCGCGGTGGAAGGGGAGGCCGCCCCAGACGACGGCGGGAGCGGCGAGGGTGAGGGAGAGCCACTGCCAGTTGTCGAACTGGAGCGGGGGGATCATCGCCAGCGCGACGACGGGCGCGGAGAGGAGGGCCGTGACCCTCAGCCGCGTCCTGAGCGTGGCCGGGGCCCCTGCCTCCCCCTGCGGGGTGGGCATCCTCTGCGGGGTGGGCTGCTCCTGCGGGGTGCGCTGGCCGTGCGGGGTGGGCTGCTCCTGTGGGGTGCGCTGCCCGTGCGGGGTGGGCTGCTCCTGTGGGGTGCGCTGCCCGTGCGGGGTGCTGCTCGGCGTCGGCGTCTGCGGGTCGGTGGCTGCCGGGGCTCCGCCCCGGACCCCGTTCGCGCCTGAAGGGCGCTCGTCCTCAAACGCCGGACGGGCTGAAGTGGGTTGCCATACGGGTGGGGTGGGCTGCTGCCTGGCTGGGGTGGGTTGCCGGTCGGGCGGGGTGGGTTGGTGTGCGGGCGGGGTGGGCTCCGCCGTGTAGCCCGTTTTCCGGACCGTGGCGATCACGTCGTCGACCTCCACGCCCTCGCCGAAGGCGACCCGCGCCTTCTCCGTCGCGTAGTTGACCGTCGCCGTCACCCCCGGCATCCGGTTCAGCTTCTTCTCGATACGGGACGCGCATGCCGCACAGGTCATTCCGCCGATGGCGAGTTCGATGTGCGGGGCGGGGGCGGCGGGGTCGGGGGTTTGCACGGGTGGCTCCAGAAAGCGGGCCGGGCCGCACGGTGCCGGCGGGCAGCCGGGCGGGTGCGGCCCGAGGGGTGAGCGAAGGGGCGCGCTCCGGTCAGGCGAGGCCGACCAGTTCGAAGCCCGCCTCGTCGACGGCCGCGCGGACCGCCTCCTCGGCGAGCGGGGCGGCCGAGACCACGGTGACCTCACCGGTGGCGGCGACGGCCTTGACCGAGTCGACGCCCTCGATCTCGGAGATCTCGCCGGACACCGCGCCCTCGCAGTGGCCACAGCTCATGCCGGAGACCTTGTAGACGGTGGTGACGGCGCCCACCTGGACGTCGGCGACCCCGTCGCCGTGGCAGCCACCGGCGGGCGAGCAGCAGGAACCGGTCGCGGCGACGGTGGTCTCGGTCTCGGCGGTCATGGCGTTCTCCTCTTCACGGGCGTACGAATCCATGGTGCATGAGGGGGCCACGGGGAGGCCGGGGCGCCCTCACGCTCCCCAGGTTATACCCCTAGGGGGTATAAAGCGACCGACGCGGTCGCGGCCGGGGGCGTTTCGTGGTGATAACGACGCGATCGCCGCCCCCGGTGCGCACCCCCCTCAGTCGGTGCGGCGGCCCCGGTTGCCCGGGCGGCGGGCGACCCAGGTGCGGATCGTGTCCGCGAACCAGTAGGGCTTGCCGTTCTCCACGAGGTCCGGGGCCGGAAGGAGTCCGTGTTTGCGATAGGAGCGCACGGTGTCGGGCTGCACCCGGATGTGTGCGGCGATTTCCTTGTAGGACCAGAGCCTTCGGTCGGTCATGTAAGGCACCTCCCTGCGTGCGTCGCAGCGGCGGCCGGACGGTCGTCGGGGGAGCTGCGGCGCCAACGCTTGGCGATCACTCAGCCTGTGCCCGTTGAACGACAGAGAGTGAGGCCCGGGGGACTCCTGTCGACCGCCTGTGACGCAAGACCCGCGTAATCGAGACATGTGTGACGGGAGGGAGACCCTTGTAACGCACGTGACGAAAAGGGCGGTTGGTGCGAACGAGTGAACGCGGGTGTCGCCCGGCGGGGCCCGCGGGGTGCCGGGCGACACCCCGCGCGGGGGCGCGGGGTGCTGGGCGGGTCGTGGGGAGGCCGGGGTCGGTCAGGCCCCGCAGGAGCGAAGGAACGCCCGGGTGCGCTCGGCGATGGGCAGCGGCCGGTCCGGGTCGCACGGGTACATGTCCTGCTCGACGATCGCGAAGAGGTCGACGTCCAGGTCCTGGGCCGCGGCCAGCACCGGTTCGAGCGCGGGCACGCCCCGGGGCGGCTCGCACATCACGCCCCGCGCGACGGCGGGCCCGAACGGCGTTCCCTCGGCGCGGACTTGGGCCAGGACCTCCGGGTCCACCTGCTTGAGGTGGAGGTAGCCGATCCGCTCCCCGTACGTCTCGATCAGCTTGACGCTGTCTCCGCCGCAGTACGCGTAGTGCCCGGTGTCCAGACACAGCGAGACCAGGTCGGAGTCGGTGGCGTGCAGGAAGCGGGCCACGTTCTCCTCGCTGTCGATGTGGGTGTCGGCGTGCGGGTGCACGACCACGCGCAGGCCGTAGCGATCGCGCACCTCGCGGGCCAGGCGCTCGGTCTGACCGGCGAGATCACGCCACTGTGCGGCGGTCAGGGTGCTGTTCTCCAGCACCTCGCCGCTCTTGTCGTCGCGCCAGAAGGACGGGATGACGACGAGATGGCGGGCGCCGGTCGCCCGGGTGAGGGCGGCCACGTCCGAGACGTGCGCCCAGGTCTTCTCCCACACCGACGGACCGTGGTGCAGCCCCGTGAAGACGGTCCCGGCCGAGACCCGCAGATCCCGTGCGGCGGTCTCCTCGGCGAGGCGCGCGGGGTCGGTGGGCAGATAGCCGTACGGTCCGAGTTCGATCCACCGGTAGCCGGCGCCCGAGACCTCGTCGAGGAAGCGCTGCCAGGGGACTTGGCGAGGGTCGTCGGGGAACCAGACGCCCCAGGAGTCGGGAGCCGAACCGATCCGGATGCGGGTCTTCGCCGTCGTCATGGGACCAGCCTTCCGGGGGCCCGGGAAGGGTGTCAAGGCCACGTCCGAATGTAAGGACAAAAGATTGACAGGGGCGGGAGCGGGCGGCTAGACCTGGGGTCACCGGCGATCCGGCGACCGGGCGATCAGCGACTCCGCTGTCCGGCTGTCCGGCTGTCCGGCCGGCGATCCGAGGGGACGTGCATGGACGAGGTTCCGTATGACCTGATCACGATGGGCCGGATCGGGGTCGACCTCTACCCGTTGCAGACCGGGGTGTCGCTCGCCGAGGTCGACTCGTTCGGGAAGTTCCTCGGCGGCTCGCCCTCCAACGTGGCCGTCGCCGCGGCCCGGCTCGGCCGCCGCGTCGCGGTCGTCACGCGTACCGGGCGCGATCCGTTCGGTGACTACCTCCGCAAGGAACTGGGCGAGTTCGGGGTGGACGCGCGCTGGGTCACTCCCGTGGACGGGCTGCCCACTCCGGTCACCTTCTGCGAGGTGTTCCCGCCGGACCACTTCCCGCTGTACTTCTACCGGCTGCCCAAGGCGCCCGATCTGGAGCTGTGGGAAGGGGAGTTGGACCTCGACGCGATCCGGGCGGCCAGGATCTTCTGGGTCACCGGGACGGGCCTGTGCGCGGAGCCGAGCCGGACGGCGACGCTGGCGGCGCTGCGGGCGCGGGGCACTGCACCCGCCCGGGGCGGCTCTCGTTCGTTCACCGTCTTCGACCTCGACTGGCGGCCCATGTTCTGGAAGGGCACGGCCGAGACTGCCCCGGCCGAAGCCCGGGTCCACTACCGCGCCGCCCTCGCCCACGCCACCGTCGCCGTCGGAAACATCGACGAGTGCGAGGTCGCCACGGGCGAGCGTGAACCCCGGGCCGCTGCCCAGGCGTTGCTCGGGGCCGGCGTCGAGCTCGCCGTCGTCAAGCAGGGGCCCGAAGGGGTGCTCGCCGTGCACCGGGACGGCACCGTCGCCGAGGTGGCGCCGGTGCCGGTCGAGGTGGTCAACGGACTCGGCGCGGGGGACGCGTTCGGCGGGGCGCTCTGCCACGGGCTGCTCGCCGGATGGGAGCTCGAACGCGTCATGCGGTACGCGAACGCCGCCGGGGCCATCGTCGCGTCCCGGCTCGCCTGTTCCGCCGCCATGCCCTTCCCCGCCGAGGTCGAGCACGTCCTGGAAGGGGGCCGGGCGTGAGCGCCGCCCTCGGGCCCGGCGGGCTCGCGGCGATCCGGGCCCGGCATCCCGGGGCCGTCGCCGAGGCCGCCGCCCGCCGGGTGCGCAGACCGCTGCTCCGGGGCGACGGCGGGCGGCTGATGGTGATCGCCGCCGACCATCCGGCCCGGGGCGCGCTCGGTGTCGGCGGCGACGGGCTCGCCATGGCCGACCGGGGCGATCTGCTCGACCGGCTCCGGCTCGCCCTGTCGCGGCCCGGCGTCGACGGCGTGCTGGCCGGGGCCGACGTCCTGGAGGACCTGCTGCTGCTCGGTGCCCTCGACGACAAGGTCGTCATCGGCTCCATGAACCGCGGCGGCCTCGCCGGCGCCGCCTTCGAGCTCGACGACCGCTTCACCGGCCACCGCGCCCAGGACCTGGACCGGCTCGGCTTCGACGCGGGCAAGCTGCTGCTGCGGATCGACTATCAGGACCCCGGCTCGCTCGACACCCTGCACGCCGCGGCCCGCGCGGTCGACGACATGGCCGAGCGCCAACTCCCCCTGTTCGTCGAGCCGTTCATCTGCCATCGCGACAACGGCAAGGTGGTCCACGACCTCTCCGCCGAGGCCGTCACCCGGTCCATCGCCATCGCCTCGGGCCTCGGCGGCACCTCCGCGTACACCTGGCTGAAGGTGCCCGTCACCGAGAACCCGGACGACATGGCCCGGGTCATGGCCACCAGTACGCTCCCCGCGGTGCTGCTCGGCGGCGACATAGGGGACGACCGGGACGCCGCCTTCGAGAAGTGGCGCGGGGCGCTGCAACTGCCCACCGTGCAGGGCCTGGTCGCGGGCCGCTCGCTGCTCTATCCGGCCGACGGCGATGTGGCGGCGGCCGTCGACACCGCCGTCGGACTGCTGTAGCGGGTGGAGAGGGTAGGGATCGGATCATGGATCACCAGGAACTGCACGTACGGGCCGGGACGTCGGGCCGCGACGCGTACGGCCTCGACATCGGCCCGGCGCGAGGCGTCCTGCGCCACGCGTCCCTGCGGGTGCTCGACCTGCCGCCCGGCGGCTCGCACCTGCTGGCCGCCGGGGACAGCGAATGGCTCGTGGTGCCGCTCGGCGGCGGCTGCACGGTGCGTACCGAAGGGGTCGACCTCGAACTCGCCGGACGTGCGGGCGTGTTCGACGGCCCCACCGACTTCGCCTACGTTCCGCGGGACGCGGACGCCCGGATCACCTCCGGCGCGGGCGGTCGCTTCGCGCTGGCGGGAGCGCGGTGCGAGCGACGGCTCCCCGCTCGCCGCGGTCCCGCGCCGGAGGTGCCCGTGGAGGCCCGGGGTTCGGGCAACTGCGCCCGCAGCGTGCGCAACTTCGCCGCCGCGGACGCCTTCGCCTGCGACCGGCTGATCGCCGTGGAGGTGATCACGCCGGGCGGCAACTGGTCCTCGTACCCGCCGCACAAGCACGACGAGCACGTGCCGGGACGGGAGAGCGAGCTGGAGGAGATCTACTACTTCGCGTTCGAGCGGTCCGGCGGCTACGGCTACCACCGGATCTCGCCGTCCCGCGCCGGCGGCGCCGAACTGCTCGCCGAGGTCCGCTCCGGCGACGCGGTGCTCGTGCCGGACGGCTGGCACGGGCCGTCCATCGCCCAGCCCGGCAATGCCATGTACTACCTGAACGTCATGGCGGGGCCGGGGCCCGAGCGGGAGTGGAAGATCTCCTTCCACCCCGATCACGTGGAGGGATACCAGTGACCGGTACGACGCGCCGCCTCACCACCGCCCAGGCCCTGGTCGCCTTCCTGGCGCGCCAGTACACGGCGTGCGACGGCGTCAACCACCGTCTGATCGCGGCGACCTGGGGCGTCTTCGGGCACGGGAACGTCGCCGGGATCGGGCAGGCGCTGCTCGAATCAGGGCCGGAGGTCATGCCCTTCCACCAGGGCCGCAACGAGCAGGCCATGGTGCACGCCGCCGTCGGCCACGCCCGCCAATCGGGCCGGCTCTCCACCCACGCGGTGACCACCTCCATCGGGCCCGGCGCCACCAATCTCGTCACCGGCGCGGCCCTGGCCACCGTCAACCACCTGCCGGTGCTGCTGCTGCCCGGCGACACCTTCGCCGGCCGGCCCGCCGACCCCGTCCTCCAGCAGCTCGAAGTCCCGTACGCGGGCGATGTGTCGGTCAACGACTGTCTGCGGCCGGTCTCCCGCTACTTCGACCGGATCAGCCGGCCCGAGGCGCTGATCACGGCCGCCCTGAACGCGATGGGCGTCCTGACCGACCCGGCGAACACGGGCGCGGTCACGCTCGCGCTGCCGCAGGACGTCCAGGCCGAGGCGTACGACTGGCCGGAGGAGTTCTTCCGTGAGCGGGTCTGGCAGGTGCGGGCGCCTGCCGTCGACCCCGAGGAACTGGCCGTCGCGGTAAGGGAGTTGAGATCGGCCCGGCGGCCGCTGATCGTCGCGGGCGGCGGGGTGCGGCACGCCCGCGCGCAGGACGTCCTCGGCGCGTTCGCCGAGGACACCGGCATCCCGGTAGCGAGCACCCAGGCCGGCAAGGGCGCGCTGCCCCACGACCACCCCCAGGACGTCGGCGGCGTCGGCCACACCGGCACCGCCGCCGCCGACGAGCTGGCCAGGACCGCCGACGTGGTGCTCGGCGTCGGCACCCGCTGGACCGACTTCACCACCGCCTCGGCCACCCTCTTCCAGCACCCGGACGTCCGCTTCCTCAACCTCAACGTCCGCCCCGCCGACGCGCACAAGATGGGCGGCCACCAGCTGGTCGGCGACGCCCGCACCGGCCTCGCCGCGCTGCGCGACGCCCTGAAGGGCCATCGCGTACCCGCCGACCACGAGGCCGAGTGCGCGCGCCTGAAGGCCGCGTGGGAGGTCCGGGTGAGCGCCGCCTACGCCACCGCGTCGGAGGACGCGCGCCCCACGCAGGCCCAAGTCCTCGGCGTACTCGACACCTTGGTCACCGGGGACGACATCCTGATCAACGCGGCCGGTTCGCTCCCCGGCGACCTGCACAAGCTGTGGCGGACCCGGTCGCGCGACCAGTACCACGTCGAATACGGCTACTCCTGCATGGGCTACGAGATCCCCGCGGCCGTCGGGGTGGCCCTCGCCGCGCCCGGCCGGCCCGTCTGGGCGCTGGTCGGCGACGGTACGTATCTGATGAACCCCACCGAAATCGTCACCGCGGTCCAGGAGAACCTGCCCATCAAGGTGGTGATCCTCCAGAACCATGGGTACGCCTCGATCGGCGGGCTCTCGGACGCGGTGGGGGGTGAGGGGTTCGGCACGGCGTACCGGTTCCGGGGGCCGGACGGCAGCTTCGGCGGGGCCGCCCTTCCGGTCGACCTGGCGGCCAACGCGGCCTCGCTCGGGATGCGCGTGCTGCGCGCCGAAACCGTGCGTGACCTGCGGGAAGCCCTCGCGCAGGCGCGCCGTTCGGACGTGCCTACATGTGTCTACGTGGAGACCGAAACGCCCGACACAGTGTCGGGCCCGCCCCCGGCCCAGGCGTGGTGGGATGTGCCCGTGGCCGAGACCGCGACCCGCACGTCGGCGGTCACGGCCCGCGAGGAGTACGAACGGCACGTCACCGCCCGACGCCGCCATCTGTGAAGGAGCACTTGGACATGACGAAGACCGTCCACCACTGGATCGGTGGCAAGACCGTCGAAGGCACGTCGGGCAACTTCGGCCCGGTGACCGACCCCGCGACCGGCGCGGTCACCACGCAGGTCGCCTTCGCCTCGGCCGAGGAGGTGGACCAGGCCGTCGCCATCGCCAAGGCGGCGTACGCGACCTGGGGCACGTCCTCGCTGGCCCAGCGCACCACCGTGCTCTTCAAGTTCCGGGCGCTGCTCGACGCGAACCGGGACGCCATCGCGGAGCTGATCACCGCCGAGCACGGCAAGGTGCACTCGGACGCGCTCGGCGAGGTCGCCCGCGGTCTGGAGATCGTGGACCTGGCCTGTGGCATCACCACCCAGCTCAAGGGCGAGCTGTCCACCCAGGTCTCCAGCCGGGTGGACGTGGCCTCCATCCGCCAGCCGCTGGGCGTGGTGGCGGGCATCACCCCGTTCAACTTCCCGGCGATGGTGCCGATGTGGATGTTCCCGCTCGCCATCGCGTGCGGCAACACCTTCATCCTGAAGCCGTCGGAGAAGGACCCGTCGGCCTCGATGAAGATCGCCGAGCTGCTCGCCGAGGCGGGGCTTCCCGAGGGCGTCTTCACCGTCCTGCACGGCGACAAGGTCGCCGTCGACGGGCTGCTCGCCCACCCGGACGTGGCCGCCGTGTCCTTCGTCGGCTCCACGCCCATCGCCCGCCACATCCACACCACCGCCTCCGCCAACGGCAAGCGGGTGCAGGCGCTCGGCGGCGCCAAGAACCACATGCTGGTCCTGCCGGACGCCGACCTGGACGCGGCCGCCGACGCCGCCGTCTCGGCCGCCTACGGCTCGGCGGGCGAGCGCTGCATGGCGATCTCCGCGGTCGTCGCGGTGGGCGCGATCGGCGACGAGCTGGTGGAGAAGATCCGCGAGCGCGCCGAGAAGATCAAGATCGGCCCCGGCAACGACCCGTCCTCCGAGATGGGCCCGCTGATCACCGCGGCCCACCGCGACAAGGTCGCCTCCTACGTCAAGGGTGCCGCGGCCCAGGGCTCCACGGTCGTCCTCGACGGGTCCGACTACACCGTCGACGGCTTCGAGAACGGCCACTGGATCGGCCTGTCCCTCCTGGACCACGTGCCGACCTCGGCCGACGCCTACCGCGACGAGATCTTCGGCCCGGTCCTGTGCGTGCTGCGCGCCGAGACGTACGAGGAGGGCCTGGCGCTGATCAACGCCTCCCCCTTCGGCAACGGCACCGCGATCTTCACCCGCGACGGCGGCGCGGCCCGCCGCTTCCAGCTGGAGGTCGAGGCCGGCATGGTCGGCGTGAACGTGCCGATCCCGGTGCCGGTGGGCTACCACTCCTTCGGTGGCTGGAAGGACTCGCTCTTCGGCGACCACCACATCTACGGCAACGACGGCACGCACTTCTACACCCGCGGCAAGGTCGTCACGACCCGCTGGCCCGACCCGGCCGACGGCCCCTCCGGCGTCGACCTGGGCTTCCCCCGCAACCACTGAAAGCGCCCCGCCCCCGCCCCCGTCGGCCCCGGCCGGCGGGGGCTTCGGCCTTCGGCTCTCGCCGACGCTGCCACGTTGGCCGTACTGATTTCTGTACAGATTCCGGTACGTCCGGAGTAGCATGGCCTCATGGACAAGATTCCCGAGGTGGTCACGGTCAGCGACGCCCGCGTCGGTCTGTCCCGGATGCTCGCCGAGTTGGAGAGCGACGGTGCCGGGGCGGAGCCGGTCCTTATCGGGGCGCACCGCAAACCTCAAGGGGTCCTTCTCTCCGTGGCGGCGTACGAGGCACTGAGCGGCCGAGCGGCGCGCCGGGCGGCCGCCGACTCGGCCACGGGATCGCTGGCGGCCGAAGGGCTGACGACTACGGAGGAGTCGGCCCACGACACGGAGGCGTACGTGGCCGGGCGGATGTCCGCTGACGATCTCGTGTCCCGAGCGGTCGCCCGTCATTCGGCCACAGCCGCGAGGCGCGCCGGGTGACCGACCCCTATGTCACCCCGAACGGTGTCCTGCGCAACCGACTCGGCATCACCGACGCCGACCTGCTGGCGCAAGCCGAGGCGGACATTGCACACGCCGAACTGATCCGGCTCTCGGAGTGCCCATTGGATGGGGCGTACGACCTGAGGCATCTGCAAGCCTTCCACGTGGCGATCTTCGGTGTGATCTACCCCTGGGCGGGTGAGCTGCGCGTGGTGGAGATCTCGAAGCACACTCCTTTCTGCCCGTCGATCAACCTGATGCCCTTCAGTGACGAGGTATTCGGACGGCTCGCATCCGGCGGCTAGCTGCGTGGTCTGGGGCGGATGGAATTCGTCGACGCGCCGGCCGATCTGT
Organism: Streptomyces xanthochromogenes; assembly: GCF_014650455.1. Taxonomy (GTDB): domain Bacteria; phylum Actinomycetota; class Actinomycetes; order Streptomycetales; family Streptomycetaceae; genus Streptomyces; species Streptomyces xanthochromogenes. Next base: position 290,545 of record NZ_BMUZ01000013.1, read on the forward strand.
ACGGCGATCTGAACGCGCTTCACCCTTTTCGGGAGGGCAACGGCCGCACTCAACGAGCCTTCGTGGCCCAGCTGGCCTCGGACGCCGGGTACGAGCTGAGCTGGGCGGGTCTGGATCCGGCGGAGAACGAGCTCGCGAGTATCAAGAGCTACCTCGGCGACAACGAGCCGCTGTCGCGCATGCTGGACGCCCTGCTCATCGCCTGAACCATGTGTGTACGACAGCTGGGGACCGCGCATGTCCCGCCGCTTGCCGCACCGTCCACACCCCTAACGTTTCGCACGCGAGCAGCAACGCCCTCACCGGGCCGCCCGCGCGTGCGTCACCGCGGCCGTCGCGAGCCCTCGCAGGGTGTCCAGGTGGGTGGCGCTCGCGCCGTAGTTGCGGTGGTAGCGCTCCAGGCTCCGCTCGGCGCCCAGCAGCCCCGACGCAAGCGAGCCGGGCGTCAGCAGGATCGCCCCCTCGCGGCCGATCAGCGAGCAGGCGAGGGGCACCCACCGAGGCGGGGGAGCGCCTCATGGAGCACGCCCGGCCGCTGCTGCCGCGCCTGGAGGCGGCCCGCGCCGACCTCGCCCGGCTCACCCGGGTGCGGCCCGCCCGGCTGGCCCTCGCCTGCGCGCCCGCGGACCTCACCCCCGCGCCCAGCGGCCCGCTGCCGCTGCCCGACGTGGGCCCGATGGTCACCCGGGCCGCCGCGGAGGAGCCCCTCGCGGTGCTGCTCCCCGCCTCCCATCCCCTCGCCGGCCGCCCCGCGCTGCACCTGACCGACCTCGCCGACGCCCGCTGGATCGACGCCCCCGACACCGCCGTCCCCCTGGCCGAGCTCCGCGCCGCCGCCCGCAGCGACGGCTTCGCGGCTCAAGTGACGTACGGGGGAACGGACTTGAGGGGGCTCGGGATGCTCGTCGCCGCCGGGCACGGGCTCGCCGCGCTCGCGCCCGGGGTGGCCGAGGGCCTCGCGGGGACGGTGGCGGTACGGGTCTCGGCGCCGCGCCTGGTGCACCGTACGGAGATCGTCCACCCGCGCGGCCCGGGCGAGCCGGTGCGGGCCCTGGTGGCCGCGCTGGCCGGCTGAACGGGCGCGAGCGCGTCCAGAACGCGGAAAGTTACGGACAAACTTCGGCACCCGCGCTGCGGTTCCCGCACACCCCGATCGTGGTGCCTTGACGCGCCCTTAACGCCGAATAGCGGTGCCGGGCCGCGACGGATCTTCGGATTCCGCAGGTAACCCCCTATTGACCTGCGGTTCTCCGAAGGATTGCATATCGGCACCCGGGAGCCGCCGAACATTCACCATCCCGCCTACGGAGGCGATACCGCTCCCGCGCATCGGAACCGCACCAGTCGATCGGAACCGCACGATGACGGAAACGCTCAGCGCCCCCCAGGCGCTCGCCCCCGCGACCGGCCCCACCCCGCAGAAGCTCAAGCGTTCCATCGGCGTCGTGGGCGGCACCCTCCTCACGCTGTCGTGCGTGACGCCCGCCTCCACCCTCTTCGTCGTCGTGCCCGACCTCTTCGCCACGCTCGGTACCTACACCGCGCTCACCATCGCGATCGGCTCGCTGCTCTGTATCGCCGTCGCCTTCTGCTACTCGGAGCTGGGCACCCTCATTCCGAGCGCGGGCGGCGAATACGCCATGGTCTCCACGATGGCGGGGCGGCTCGCGGGCTGGCTGGTGTTCGTGCTCTCACTGCTGGTCGTGATGATCGTGCCGCCCGTCATCGCGATGGGCACCGCCGACTACCTCGCCCCGATCGTGCACATACCGGCCCCCGCCGCGGGCGCCGGAGTCATGCTGCTCGCCACCCTGGCCGGCCTGCTCGACCTGCGGGCCAACGCCTGGATCACCGGCATCTTCCTCGTCCTTGAGGTCATCGCCGCCGGAGTGGTCGCGGTGCTCGGCTTCGCCCACAGCGAGCGCGGCGCCTCCGCCCTGGTGCACGGCTCGGTCGCCGGAGACGGCGGCGCGCCCTCGACGGTCACCGCGATGATGGTGATCTCGGGTCTCGCCATCGCCCTCTTCATCACCCAGGGCTTCTCGACGGCGGTCTACCTCTCGGAGGAGCTGGAGCACCCGCGGCGCAACGTCGCCCGCACCGTGCTCGCCACCCTCGCCATCTCAACCGCCGTGATCCTGGTGCCCGTTGTCGCCATCACGCTCGGCGCCCCCGACCTCGCCGCCCTCACCAGCGGCAACCTCAGCGACATGGTCACCGCGTGGTCCAACTCCGCGGTCGGCACCTTCGTCAGCCTCTGCGTCGCGCTCGCCATCATCAACGCGGGCATCGTCATGGTCATCCAGAACTCCCGGGTCCTGTTCGCCTCCGCCCGCGACAAGGCGTGGCCCGAGCCCGTCAACCGGGGCCTGTCCCGCCTCGGCCGGTTCGGCTCCCCGTGGGTGGCCACCCTGCTCGTCGGCGTCCCCGGCGCGGCCCTCTGCTTCGTCAAGCTCGACACCCTCTACGGCGTCACCGGCGTCTCCGTGACCGCGATGTACCTGCTCGTCGCCGTCGCCGCCCTGCTGTGCCGGCGCGGCCCGCACAAGCACGTCGCCGCCTGGCGGATGCCGCTGTGGCCCGCGGTGCCGGTCCTGCTCATCGCCGTACTCGCCTACATCCTGACCCAGCAGGAGACCGAGTACCTCCTGTGGACCGGCGGCATCGTCGCCGTCGCCACCCTGTACTGGGCGCTGTACCTGCGGCCGCGCCGCGACACCCGCTGGCTCGTCAGCATCCCCGAGGACAGCCACGTCTGAGCCGTTGCCTAGGGTGGCGCCATGACTCTCGAACATGGTGCCTACTGCGAGGAACTCGTCCGCCAGACAGCCGAGTTGAGGTCCCACCTGTCCGGTGCGGACCTCGCGGCGACCGTGCCCACCTGCCCGGACTGGACCCTGCGGGAGCTGGCCGTGCACGTGGGCGGCGCACACCGCTGGGTCGACCACATCGTGCGCACCCGGGCCACGGACATCGTCAAGTGGAAGGACGTGCCCGGCGCCGGCGGCCCCGGCAGTGACGACGCGGCCGCCCTGGACGCCTGGCTCGCCGAGGGCGCCGAACACTGCGCCGCGGCCCTGCGCGAGGCCGGGCCCGACCTGAAGGTGTGGTCCTGGATGGGCGACACCACCACCTCGTTCTGGTCGCGCCGGATGACCCACGAGACCGCCGTGCACCGCGCGGACGCGGCCGGCACGGTGGGCGCGCCCTACACGCTGCCCGCCGACGTGGCGGCCGACGCCCTCGACGAGTGGCTCGGCATCATCACCTTCGTCCAGGCGTTCAAGAAGAGCGAAGCCCCGCTCGGCGAGCCCGGCCAGTCCCTGCACCTGCACGCCACGGACGCCCCCGACGCCGAGTGGCTCATCGAGATCGGCGACGAGGGCTTCACCTGGCGGCACGCCCACGAGAAGGCGACGGTGGCGCTGCGCGGCCCCCTCGCGGACGTCCTGCGCGTCTTCTACCGCCGCCTGCCCGCCGACACCCCCGGCGTCGAGGTGCTCGGTGATCCGGCTGTCCTCGACCGCTGGCTGACCACGACCTCCTTCTGAAAGGTTGCGGGCGGGAGGGGGCGGGGCCGGCGCGACCCGCCCCGCCCGCCCCCAGCGCACCCCGTACTCCCCCCGCGGTACGCGAACAGGCGCCCGTACTCCCCGGGTACAGCGCGCACTTCCACCCTGGGGCAGCATCGGTTGTCGGCGCGGGCGCATACCGTTGGGGGATGGAGATCAGCATGCGCAGACGCCGATGGCGGGTGGCCGCGGGGGCGGGCGCCCTCGTCGCCCTGGCCGGCGCCGGCGTCTGGAGTGCCGCCGGCGCCTCGGGTGCCCCCGCCGTGCACCGCGAGGACCGGGTGCTCGACATGCCCGGAGCGAAGATCGACACGTCGTTCTTCACCGCGGGCAGCCCCCACGACAAGCGGCCCGCCGTGCTGATCGGACACGGCTTCGGCGGCAGCAAGACGGAAACGAAGGGCCAGGCCGAACAGCTCGCACGCGACGGGTACGCCGTCATGACGTGGTCCGCGCGCGGCTTCGGCAGCTCCACCGGGCAGATCGGGCTCAACGACCCCGCGGCCGAGGTCAAGGACGTCTCACGGCTCATCGACTGGCTGGCCGAGCGCCCAGAGGTACGGCTCGACGGCGCGGGCGACCCGCGCGTCGGCGTGACCGGGGTGTCCTACGGCGGCGCGATCTCGTTGCTCGCCGCCGGATACGACAAGCGGGTCGACGCCATCGCCCCCGAGATGACGTACTGGAACCTGTCGGACGTCTTCTTCCCGGACGGCGTCTACAAGAAGCTCTGGGCCGGGATCTTCGTCTCCACCGCGGGCGGCTGCCAGAAGTTCGAGCCCCAGATCTGCGCGATGTACAACCGGGTCGCGACCGCGGGGCAGCCGGACGAAGCGGCCGAGAAGCTCCTGGAGTCCAAGAGTCCCTCCGCCGTGGGCGACCGGATCAAGGTGCCCGCGCTGATCATGCAGGGGCAGACGGACTCGCTCTTCCCGCTCGGCCAGGCCGATGCCATGGCCAGGCGCATCGCCGCCAACGGCGCCCCGGTCGCGGTCGACTGGATCGCGGGCGGCCACGACGGCGGCGACCGCGAGACCGGCCGCACCCAGGCCCGCGTCACCCAGTGGTTCGACCGGTACCTGAAGGACGACAAGAGCGCCGACACCGGCCCCGCCTTCCGCGTCACCCGCACCGGCGGGGTCAACTCCACCGATGGATCGGCCCAGTTGAGGGGCGCGAGCAGTGGCACGTACCCCGGCCTTGAGAGCGATCCGCACACCGTCGCGCTCACCGGCCGCGAGCAGAGCTTCGCCAATCCGCCCGGCGGCGCACCGCCCGCCATCTCGGCGGTGCCCGGCCTCGGCGCAGGCCTGTCCGGACTGTCCTCCCTCGGCGTCGGCCTCTCCCTCGACTTCCCCGGCCAGTACGCCAGGTTCGACTCGGCGCCGCTGGCCGCCGGGCTGCACCTCACCGGCTCGCCGACCGTGCGGATCAAGGTGAAGTCCACCGGGGACGACGCCGTGCTCTTCGGGAAGGTGTACGACGTCGGCCCCGACGGCAAGCAGCAGGTGCTGCCGTCCCAGCTCGTCGCCCCCGTTCGGGTCGCCGGAGCCAAGGACGGCAAGGCCGTCGAGCTGACGCTGCCCGCCGTCGACCACACCATCGAGGCGGGCCACCGGCTCTGCCTGGTCGTGGCCGCCACCGACCTGGGTTTCGCCTCTCCGGCCGCGCCCGCCACCTACACCGTCTCCCTGGACGGCGGCGGCCTGGCCGTGCCCACCGTGCCCGCCGCGAAGACCGCCTCGGCGGGGCTCGCCTGGTGGGTGTGGGGGCTGCCGCTGATCGGAGCCCTCATCGGCGGCGCGCTCCTGGTCACCCGGCGCACCCACACTCCCGACCCCGATCCGGAGCTTGCCCAAGTGCCGCTCCAGATCGCCGGCTTGACCAAGAAGTACGCCAAGTCCAGCGACCGGTATGCCGTACGGGAGCTGTCCTTCCGTGTCGACAAGGGGCAGGTGCTCGGTCTGCTCGGGCCCAACGGCGCCGGCAAGACCACCACCCTGCGCATGCTCATGGGCCTCATCCGGCCCGACGACGGCGAGATCCGGGTGTTCGGCCACGCCATCCGGCCGGGCTCGCCGGTCCTGTCCCGGGTCGGCGCCTTCGTCGAGGGCGCCGGCTTCCTGCCGCACCTGTCGGGCCGCGAGAACCTGGAGCTGTACTGGGCGGCGACCGGCCGCCCCGCCGGGGACTCCCGCATCGAGGAGGCCCTGGAGATCGCGGGCCTGGGCGACGCCCTCCAGCGCGCGGTACGGACGTACTCGCAGGGCATGCGCCAGCGCCTCGCCATCGCCCAGGCCATGCTCGGCATGCCGGACCTGCTCATCCTCGACGAGCCGACCAACGGCCTCGACCCGCCGCAGATCCGCGAGATGCGGGACGTGATGATCCGGTACGCCGAGGGCGGCCGCACCGTGATCGTCTCCAGCCACCTCCTTTCCGAGGTCGAGCAGTCCTGTACGCATCTGGTCGTGATGGACCGCGGCCGGCTCGTCCAGGCGGGCCCGGTCGCCGAGATCACCGGCGGGAGCGACATCCTGCTCGTCACCACGGTCGAGCCGGTCGCCGAGGCCGTCGTCGACAAGGTGGCCGTGCTGCCCGGCATCGGCTCGGCGCTGCGCACCGAAGAGGGCCTCCTGGTCCGGCTCGAAGGAGCCACCACCACCGAGCTCATCGCCGAACTCCTGCGCCTGGACGTGCAGTTGACCGGTGTCGGACCGCACCGCCGCCTGGAGGACGCCTTCCTCACCCTGATCGGAGGTTCCGCGTGAGCACCCTGATGGACACCCCGGCGGGCGAGACGGCACCCGGCTACCGGGCCCGGCACACCCTGCCGCTGCGCGTCGAGGCCCTGCGGCAGCTGAAGCGCCGGCGCACCCTGGTCATGGGCGCGGTCCTCGGCGCGCTGCCGTTCGTCCTGATCGTCGCCTTCGCCATCGGCGGCAGCCCGAGCAGCCGCAACGGCCGCATCACCCTGATGGACACGGCGACCGCGTCCGGCGTCAACTTCGCCGCGACCTGTCTGTTCGTCTCTGCGGGCTTCCTGCTCGTGGTGCCCGTCGCGCTGTTCTGCGGCGACACCGTGGCCTCCGAGGCGAGCTGGTCCTCGCTGCGCTACCTGCTGGCGGCGCCGGTGCCGAGGGCCCGGCTGCTGTGGTCGAAGCTGGCGGTGGCGCTCGGGTTCAGTGCGGCGGCGATCGTGCTGCTGCCCGTGGTGGCGCTCGCGGCGGGCACCGCCGTCTACGGCTGGGGGCCGCTCCAGATCCCGACCGGCGGCTCACTCGGTGCCGGGCAGGCCGTTCCCCGTCTGGCCCTCGCGGTCGCCTTCGTCTTCGTGTCCCAACTGGTCACCGCGGCGCTCGCGTTCTGGCTCTCCACCCGCACGGACGCGCCGCTGGGCGCGGTCGGCGGCGCGGTGGGCCTGACCATCGTCGGCAACGTACTGGACGCGGTGACCGCGCTCGGCCACTGGCGGGACTTCCTGCCCGCGCACTGGCAGTTCGCCTGGGCCGACGCACTCCAGCCGCACCTGGAGTGGGGCGGCATGCTGAAGGGCTCGGCGGTCTCCGTCGCCTACGCCCTGGTCCTCTTCGCCCTTGCCTTCCGCGGCTTCGCCCGCAAGGACATCGTGTCGTAGCCCTGGGGGGCGAGGACCCCGTACGCGCGACGGCCGCCTGCGAGGCCCGGTGATCCGGGACGCTCGAAGGCGGCCGACGCGTCTGTGCCCTGATCAGGCCCTGATCAGGCGGCGAGGAGCTTCTCGTAGCCGACGAGCCGCACACACGCGGTGAGGCCGAGGATCGCCTGCTCCAGCTCCGCGAGGCCCGGGTAGCTGGGCGCGATGCGGATGGTGGCGTCCTTCGGGTCGCTGCCGTACGGGTGCGTCGCGCCCGCCGGGGTCAGGACGACGCCCGCCTGCCCGGCCCGCGCCACGACCTCCCTGGCGCAGCCCTCGGGCACTTCGAGCGTGACGAAGTAGCCGCCCTTGGGCAGCGTCCAGCTCGCGAGGCCGGTGCCGCCGAGCTCGCTCTCCAGGATGCGCTGGACGGTCTCGAACTTGGGCTGGAGCAGCGCCCGCTGGCGCTCCATGTGGGCCCGTACGCCCTCCGCGTCCCGCAGGAACAGGACGTGCCGCAGCTGATTGACCTTGTCCGGGCCGATCGAGCGCTTGGAGTTGTTGGCGAGCAGCCACTGCACGTTGGCCGGCGAGGAGCCGAAGAAGGCGACGCCCGCGCCCGCGGCGGTGATCTTCGAGGTGGAGCCGAAGACGAACGCCCGGTCCGCGTGGCCGGCCTGTGCGCAGGCGCCGAGGAGGTCGGCGATCTCGACGGGCTCGTCGGTGAGGTGGTGGGCGGCGTAGGCGTTGTCCCAGAAGATGCGGAAGTCGGGGGCCGCGGTCTCCATCCGGGCCAGCCGCGCCACCGTCTCGTCGCTGTAGCTGATGCCGCTCGGGTTGCTGTACTTGGGCACGCACCAGATGCCCTTGATGCCCGCGTCCTCGGCGACCAGGCGCTCCACCACGTCCATGTCCGGGCCCGCGTCGGTCATCGGAACCGGGATCATCTCGATGCCGAACCGCTCGCACAGCGAGAAGTGCCGGTCGTAGCCGGGCACCGGGCACAGGAACGCGAGGCGCTCCTGGTCGACCCAGTGCGACTCGGCGCCGGGAACGACGCTCAGCATCGCGTGCACCAGGCAGTCGTGCATGAGCTCCAGGCTGGAGTTGCCCGCGGCGAGCAGCTGCCCGGCCGGCACCTGGAGCACCTCGGCGAATATCTCCCGGAGCTCCGGGAGACCCTGCAGACCGCCGTAGTTGCGCACGTCGGTGCCGTCGGCGGAGGTCCAGCGGCCGCCGGGCAGGCTGAGCAGGTCCTCGGAGAGGTCGAGCTGCTCGGGCGCGGGCTTGCCCCGGGTGAGGTCGAGCTTGAGACCGCGGGCCGCAAGCGCCTCGTAGTCCTGCCGGGCCTGGTCGAGCAGCCCGGCCAGGGCGTCGGAGGTCAGCTCGGTGGTCATGGTGTTTCCTCTCGCGGGGCCGCGCGGGCGTGGGACGGCATGGGGTGGGTGCGCCGTGTCGAGCTTACAAAGAGCTCCCTGAGCACCGGACGACCGCCTTCCCCGGGGCCGGACGCTCAAGCGGGCACGGGCCGCGCCCGCCGCCCGGACGGGCGCACCCGGGCCGTCCGCTCAAGCGGGCACGCCGCGCGCGACCGGGTGCAGGGCCGCGTACTCCAGCGGCGCGGACGGGTCGACGGAGATGTCCAGCGGGGCGGGCGCCGCGCCCGCGCGGGCCAGCAGGTCGCCCACCGCGGCGATCATCGCGCCGTTGTCGGTGCACAGGCCGAGCGGCGGGACGCGCAGGGTGATCCCGGCCGCCGCGCAGCGCTGTTCGGCGAGCGAGCGCACCCGGGAGTTCGCGGCGACCCCGCCCACCACGACCAGGGTGTCCACGCCGTGCGCACGGCAGGCCGCGACCGCCTTGCGGGTCAGCACGTCGGCGACCGCCTCCTGGAGCGCGGCTGAGCCGTCGGCGACGGGGAGCACACGGCCCGCGTGCCGCTCGGCCCAGCGGGCGGCCGCCGTCTTGAGCCCGGAGAAGGAGAAGGCGTACGGATCGTCGTGCGGCCCGGTCAGCGGCCGCGGGAACGCCACGGCGCCGGCGTCGCCGTCCCGGGCCGCCCGGTCGATGGCGGGGCCGCCGGGGTAGGGCAGACCGAAGACGCGGGCGACCTTGTCGAAGCACTCGCCCGCCGCGTCGTCCAGGGTGTCGCCCAGGTGGACGATCGGGTCGCGGGCCAGGTCCCGTACGAGCAGCAGCGAGGTGTGGCCGCCGGAGACGATCAGCACCATGCAGGGGTTGGGCAGCGGGCCGTGCTCCAGGGTGTCGGCGGCCACGTGCCCGGCCAGGTGGTGCACCCCGTACAGCGGGACGCCCAGGCCGTAGGCCAGTGCCTTCGCGCCCGCGAGTCCGACCTGGAGGGCGCCGGAGAGCCCCGGCCCGGTCGTGACGGCGACCGCGCCGATGTCGGATGCCCTCAACCCGGCCTGTTCCAGGGCCCGTTGGACGACCGGGGTGAGGGAGTGGACATGGGCGCGGGCGGCGATCTCCGGCACGACCCCGCCGTAGCGCGCGTGCTCGTCCATGCTCGACGCCACCGCGTGGCCGAGCAGCCGTCCGTCCCGCACGAGCCCGGCACCGGTCTCGTCGCAGGACGACTCGATCCCGAGCACCACCGGAGCGCCCACCCCGACCACCTCTTCCCCTTCTACTGCCTTCATGTTGCTGTTGCAACTGGTGTGCAATAAGGATAGGGGGTGGCCGTCGGAGGTCGGCCTTTACTGGGGGTTGGTTGCAGTTGCGAGTGCTGCGCAAGAAGGTGGAGCACGCCACGTGACCAGGAAGAAGGGCCGGCTCCCATGGCCAGCACCACACAGTCCACCGCCCCGCCGACCGGCCCGCAGGGCTCTCGCCTACGGGCCTTCCGGGCATCGCTGACGCGGCAGGAGTGGACCCGGCTCGGCGGGATGGCGGCCTTCATCGTGGCGCTGCACGTCATCGGCTGGTTCACCCTGGTGGCCATCGTCGCGCCCGAGCACTACAGCCTCGGCACCAAGTCGTTCGGTGTCGGGATCGGGGTCACCGCGTACACCCTGGGGATGCGGCACGCCTTCGACGCCGACCACATCGCGGCCATCGACAACACCACGCGCAAGCTCATGAACGACGGCCAGCGCCCGCTGTCGGTGGGGTTCTGGTTCTCGCTCGGCCACTCCTCGGTCGTGTTCGGCCTGGCCTTCCTGCTCTCGCTCGGGGTGCGGGCGCTCGCCGGGCCGGTGCAGGACGACGACTCGAAGCTGCACGACGTCACCGGCCTGATCGGCACGACCGTCTCCGGCACGTTCCTGTACGTGATCGCCGCGTTCAACCTGGTGATCCTGGCCGGCATCTGGAAAGTGTTCCGCCGGATGCGCTCCGGGGACTTCGACGAGGCCGCGCTGGAGGACCAGCTGAACAACCGCGGCTTCATGAACCGCCTCCTCGGCCGCGTCATGAAGTCGATCACCAGGCCGTGGCAGATGTATCCGCTGGGCCTGCTCTTCGGCCTCGGCTTCGACACCGCCACGGAGATCGCCCTGCTGGTCCTCGCGGGCTCCGGCGCGGCGTCCGGACTGCCCTGGTACGCGATCCTGTGCCTGCCGGTGCTGTTCGCGGCCGGCATGTCGCTGCTCGACACCATCGACGGCTCGTTCATGAACTTCGCCTACGGCTGGGCTTTCTCCAAGCCGGTCCGCAAGGTCTACTACAACCTCACCGTCACCGGTCTGTCCGTCGCGGTCGCCCTGGTCATCGGCACCGTCGAACTCCTCGGGCTGCTCGCCGACAAGCTGGATCTGCACGGCGTGTTCTGGGACTGGGTCGGCGGCCTCGACCTCAACGTGATCGGCTTCGTCGTCGTCGGCCTGTTCTTCCTCACCTGGGTCCTGGCCCTCCTCGTGTGGAAGTACGGCCGCATCGAGGAGAAGTGGACGGCGGGGCTGCGCTCCGCGGAGCAGCGGGCGGACTGACGCCGGATGGCGGGGCGCCGAGGGGCGGGGGCTCCGCTTACGCCCCCGCTACCGCCGCCCCGCTACATTGCTCGGACAAATCGGTCCGACCAGCAAAAAGGCCCTCCCGAAGGAGGGCCGTACTGCTGTGGCGCGGTGGCGCCCCCGGCAGGACTCGAACCTGCGGCCAAGCGCTTAGAAGGCGCCTGCTCTATCCACTGAGCTACGGGGGCCGGATGGGGCCTCGGTGGCCTGGAGCCCCGGGCCGGGCAGGGTGTGGGTCCGGGACGGGTCCCGGGCCGGTGACCTTGCCGGGGACAAGGATAGGGCTCCTGTCACCTCGTCCCGGTTGCTTCACCTGCGTGGCACGATGTGGAGGTTCGGTGAAGCGAACCGATAATCGCAGGCAGGTGCGAATCATGCAGCGCTTTTGACGCTCGCGGCGCAGGGTGTTGTGCACTCGTTATGCCTGCGTCCCACTCGTCCCGTGTGTCCCATCTGTCCGTTCGGCGCGTCTCGGTGGCCTATGGACGCGCGCGGAAGTGGCCATACGCTTCAAAAAGCCGCCAAAATTGGGCATTCTTCGCATGTGGTGACCATGGACGTACGGCCTCAGCTCATCGACGCACTTTCCGCCCTGCGCGACAGTGTCGCCGCCGTGCGTCTCCCACTGCCCCTGCCGGGCGCCCCGCGCGCCCGGCAGACGCGCAGTGAGCTGCTCGCACAACTCGACGACTATCTGCTGCCCCGGCTCCGAGATCCCGAAGCCCCGCTCCTCGCGGTCATCGGCGGGTCGACCGGCGCCGGCAAGTCCACCCTCGTCAACTCCCTTGTGGGGCGCAGGGTCAGCGAGGCGGGCGTGCTGCGGCCCACCACGCGGACGCCCGTGCTCGTGTGCCACCCCGACGACCGGGAGTGGTTCTCCGGGCCGCGCGTGCTGCCCGAACTCACCCGCGTATGGCTGCCGCAGCAGAACGAGGACGCCGAGCGCGACGGCCTGCCCGGGCAGGAGGACGAGGGGGCCGTACGCGTCGAGACCGCCACCACGCTGCCGCGCGGGCTCGCGCTCCTCGACGCCCCGGACATCGACTCGCTGGTCGTCGGCAACCGCATCCTGGCCGCCGAACTCATCTGCGCCGCCGACGTCTGGGTCATGGTCACGACCGCTTCCCGTTACGCGGACGCCGTGCCCTGGCACCTGCTGCGTACCGCGAAGGAGTACGACGCCACCCTGGTCACGGTGCTCGATCGGGTGCCGCACCAGGTGCTCGCCGAAGTGTCGCGCCAGTACGGTGCGTTGCTCACCCGGGCCGGGCTCGGGGAGGTGCCGCGGTTCACCGTGCCCGAGCTGCCCGAGTCCGCCGGCGCCTCGCACGGGCTGCTGCCCTCCACCGCGGTGGCCGCGCTGCGGACCTGGCTCACCCACCGCAGTCAGGACCCGGCCGCCCGCCAACAGGCCGTCGCCCGTACCGCCTCCGGCGCGATCGAGTCCCTCAACGCGCGGATGCCGGAGCTCGCTTCGGCCGTCGCCGCCCAGTACGCCGCCGCCGTACGCCTCACCGGGGCCGTCGAGGACGCGTACGCCAAGGAGGGTGAACGGGTCCGGCGCCGCCTGCGGGCCGGCGAGGTGCTTGCCGGGGACGCGCTCACCCGCTGGCGCGCCCACCCCGGCGGCGCCACCTCCGCCGAGCTCCTGGACGCGCTCGTGGACAGCCTCGCCGAGCTCCTGCGCTGCGCGGCCGCCGCCGCCGACGAGCGGGTCAGGGACGCGTGGGCGCGCGAACCGGCGGCGGGTCGGTTCGCCGACGAGGTACGCCAGGTGGACCCGGAGGACCGCATCGGGCTCGCCGTGCGGCGCTGGCGGCGGGTGCTCGAAGAACTGGCCGAGGAGGAGGTGCGGGAGATGGAACGCTCGCTCGCGCCCGACCCCGAGACCGTGGCGGCGCTGCTCGCCGCCGCCCTGCTCGGCGGCCGCCGGGCCCGTCGGGCGGGGGAGCGGCTCGCCGAACGGATCGGCGCGCAGGGCGCGCTGCGGCTGCGCGACAAGGGCGGCGAACTCGTCGCCACGTACATCGACCAGGTGCTCGGCGCCGAACGCGAACGGCGGCTCGCGCCGCTGGACGCCCTGGAGGTGACACCCGAGCCGCAGGCCGGGCTGATCGCCGCACTGTCCGTAGTGCAGAAGGAGAGGAAAGCGGCATGACGCAGGAGGTCGACGACCGCTGGGCCGACGGGCTGATCGCGCGGCGCGCCGCCGAACCCGGCGAGATGACGTCCCCCCGGGAAGAGGGGGCCGAGCCGCAGGACGACGCCACGTTCGAGCCCATCGGAGGACCGTACGTCGGCGAGGTCCGCGGGCGCCTGGACGCGCTGCGCGAACTCGTCGGCCTGTCCCGCACCCGGCTCGACTCGACGGCGCTCGCCGAGGCCGGGCGGGTGCTCGACGAGGCGTCCGCGCGCCAGCGCCTGTCCGCACGGCACACCGTCGTCGCCGTCGCCGGCGCCACCGGAAGCGGCAAGTCCACCCTCTTCAACTCCCTTGCCGGAAGCCAGATTTCGGACACCGGACTGCGCCGCCCCACCACCGGCGCACCCATCGCGTGCAGCTGGACCGACGGCGCCGCGGGCCTGCTCGACCGGCTCGGCATCCCCGGCCGGCTGCGCCGTCGCCCGCTGGACAACGCCGGTGTCGACCTGGAGGGCCTGGTCCTCGTCGACCTCCCCGACCTGGACTCGGCACTCGTCTCGCACCGGCAGGCGGCCGACCGCGTGCTCGCCCTGGTCGACGCGATCGTGTGGGTCGTGGACCCCGAGAAGTACGCCGACGCCGTGCTCCACGAGCGCTATCTGCGCCCCCTCGCCGGGCACGCCGAGGTCAGCTTCGTGGTGCTCAACCAGGTGGACCGGCTGCCCGGTGACGCGGCCGACCAGGTCCTCGACGATCTGCGCCGGTTGCTCGACGAGGACGGCATGGCACTCGGCGAACACGGCGAGCCCGGCGCCTCGGTGCTCTCCCTCTCCGCGTTGACCGGCCAGGGCGTGGGGGAGCTGCGCGAGCAGCTCGGCCGGTTCGTGCAGGAGCGCGGCGCCGCCGCCCGCCGGCTGGCCGCCGATGTGGACGCGGCGGCCGTCGAACTGCGCCCGCTGTACGTGGCGGACGGCCGGCCCGGGCTCGGCGAGCGGGCCCGCCGGGACTTCGCGGACCGCCTGGGCGAGGCGGTCGGCGCCTCGGCCGCGGGGGAGGCCGCCGAACGCGAGTGGCGGCGCAACGCCCAGCGTGCCTGCGGGACTCCCTGGCTGCGGCTGTGGCGCTGGTACGACCGAATCCGCGTCCCGGCCCTGCAGCGGCCCCGCTCCGATGCCCAGGTGGAGGAGCAGGTCACCGCCCGCCAGCGGGTCGAGCAGGCGGTCCGCACGGTGGCCGACGAGGCCGCGGCCGGGCTGCCCGCACCCTGGGCCCAGGCCGTGCGCGAGGCGGCGGTGCGGGGCGCGGACGGGCTGCCCGAGGCGCTGGACGAGCTCGCGGTGCGCGAGGAGCTGGAGCGCGGCACCTCGCCCCGGCCGCGGTGGTGGCCCGCCGCGGTGCTGGCCCAGATGGTCATGACCGGTATTCAGATTGTCGGCGGCCTCTGGCTTCTCGGACAGATCGTCGGAGTGCTGACGCCGGGCCTGATCGTCCCCGCGCTCGTGATGCTGGGCGGCATCGTCGGCGGCCCGCTCATCGAGTGGGCGTGCGCGGTGGCGGCGCGCGGCCCCGGGCGGCGCTACGGCCAGGAGGCCGAACGTCGGCTTCGCGAGGCCGCGGCCGCCTGCGGCCGGGCCAAGGTCCTGGATCCGGTGGCCGCCGAACTGCTGCGGTACCGGGAGGTGCGCGAGCAGTACGCGGCGGTGGTGGGGGCGGGGAAGAGGTGAGGGCGGGCAAGGGGTGAGGGCGGGCAAGGGGTGAAGGGGTTTTCCACAACGCCGGAGTAGTCCACAGGCTCCGGCACGTACTCCCCGTCCGGTCCAGCATGGAGATCGACAGCGCAAGGGTTCGATCGGCGGCTGGACCGGGCGGGGTTTTCTCTGCCCACCAGGGGCCGTACGGGACCTGCCGGATCTGCGGAACCTGCGGGATCTGCGGAATCTACGCGTTGTACGGGCGTTGCGCGTCGCACCGGTGCGACGCGTCGTACGGACATCAGGCAGGGACGGCACGGGGGTTGAGGGCAGTGAACGAGACGATGGTGACGCTGGTCGGCAATGCGGCCACGCAGGTGGAGTGGCGCGAGACGGCGACGGGCGGGGTGGCCCGGTTCCGGCTCGCGGTGACCGCGCGCCGCTTCGACCGTGAAAGGCAGTCCTGGGTCGACGGGGCGACCAGCTTCTACACGGTGTGGGCGGCGCGGGCGCTCGGCATGAATCTGACGGGCTCGGTCGCGATCGGCGAACCGGTCGTGGTGCACGGCCGGTTGAAGGTGCGGGACGAGGACCGCAAGGACGGCTCGCGCCGGTTCTCGGCCGACGTCGACGCGGTGGCGGTCGGGCACGACATCTCGCGCGGCACCAGCGCCTTCCGACGGGTGTTCAGGGGCGAGGCGGCCCCGGTCGGACGAGCTGGCCCGCCGGGGGCGGAGGGCGGCCCGGTGCCGGGCCCGGAGGCGGCCTCGGCCGGTGCGGCCGATCCCGTCCCGACCGACGGAACGGGGGCGGTTTCGGCCAAGGACATTCCGGCGGTGGTATGGGAATCGGCCACGCCGGTGGCCGAGACGGTTCCTTCGACGCCCTTCTGAACGGGGGGACTTGAGAAAGAAAGTTGGGGAAGGGGAGTGCGAGGGGGTGGAGGGGGAGCGCAGGCCGGGGCACGGCCAGTGTCCCTAAACTCCCCTTCTGTCCAGGGGATTTGTCGATAAGCCCAGGTGACACACGCGTTCTGGGATAACGATTCTGAATCGGAATGGTTATCTGATGTCATCCCTGCGGATCGTCGACTTCCGCATCCCTAGGATTCCGGCGTACTCACGGGGCACTTGAGTCTGCCGGCGAGGCACTTCCCCCACGCGCACCTCTCGTGCACGCGCACCACATGCGAAAGAGCCTCGCCCGAAGGGGAATTCTGTGTTTTCAGCCGTTAACGGGCCTTCCGCCCGCAAGCGGGGTGCTCTGCGCCTCGCCACCGCCACAGCCGTCACGGGTCTCCTCGCGGCCGGTGCGATAGCCGGCGCGGGCACGTCCTTCGCGGACACGCCCGACCAGCAGGGCCAGGGCGGCGCCACCGCGACCATCCAGGGCCTTGAGCCCGGCTCCTTCGCCGACGCGATCATCACGAACGGCCGTGAGACGGAGAAGGTTTCCGCGGGTCTGTTCCGGATGAACGTCGACGGCGGCGGCACGCTGCGCACGTACTGCATCGACATCCACAACCCGACGCAGCGTGAGGCGAAGTACCGCGAGACGCCGTGGAGCGGCACCTCCCTGGCGACCAACAAGGACGCCGGCAAGATCCGCTGGATCCTGGAGAACTCCTACCCGCAGAAGAACGACCTCGGGCAGCTCGCCAAGGACGCGGGTGTCAGCGGCAAGCTCAACAACGCCGAGGCCGCCGCCGCCACCCAGGTCGCCATCTGGCGCTACTCGGACGGCGCCCAGGTCAAGGCCAAGAACAAGGACGCCGAGAAGCTCGCCGAGTGGCTGTACGACAGCGCGAAGGTCGTCGAGGAGCCCAAGGCCTCCCTGACGCTCGACAACGCGTCGGTGGCGGGCAAGGCCGGCCAGAAGCTCGGCCCGGTCACGGTGCACACCAACGCCGACAAGGTGACGGTCACCGCGTCCGAGGAGCTGAAGGCCACCAAGGTCCAGGTCGTCGACGAGGGCGGGAAGGCCGTAACCTCCGCCGTCAACAACAGCAAGCTCTACTTCAACGTGCCTGCTGGTACCCAGCCGGGCGCCGGTTCGCTGCGCCTTTCGGCCACCACCCAGGTGCCGGTCGGCCGCGCGTTCGCGAGTGACTCCAAGAGCCAGACCCAGATCCTCGCGGGCTCCAGCGACTCGACGGTCAACGCCGAGGCCAAGGTTTCCTGGGCCAAGCAGGGTGCCATCCCGGCCGTGACGGTCAAGAAGGACTGCGCCAAGGGCGGCGTGGACATCACCGTCACCAACAAGGGCGACGAGGCCTTCCCGGTGACCGTCGGCGGCAAGACCGTCGCCACGGTCCCGGCGGGCGGCTCGAAGACCGTGCTGTTCCCGGTCGCGGAGGACGAGAAGTACGACTTCACCATCGCGGGCCAGCACTTCTCCGGAACGCTCGACTGCAAGACCGCCGGTACGCCGTCGACCCCCCCGTCCTCGAAGCCCAGCCCCGCCTCGGCCGGTGGCAGCTCGACCGGGACCAACGGGAGCAACGGGACCACCGGTGGCACCAACCTCGCCGAGACCGGTAGCTCCAGCTCCACCCCGATGATCGCCGGTGCGGCGGTCGTCCTGGTCCTGCTCGGCGGCGGCGCCGTCTTCTTCCTCCGCAAGAAGAAGACCGCGGGTCACTGACCAGCACCCCGGTGAGCTCCGACTGAGCTGACCCCGACGGCCCCGGTACGCATCGCGTACCGGGGCCGTCGCCGTGCGCGGGCCGACCCCGGCGGGGCGGGCGGGCCGGGGACGGCAGCCGTGCGCGCAGCGGCATCCCGGCCGCGAGGCGCCCGTCGGCGACGGTCGGTAACAGGTCCGCTACCCAAACCGGCCCCGAACGCCCAGGTCGTGGGCCCGGGCCCATACCCGTTTCCCCCGGGGGGTGGCCGTCAGGCAAGATGGGGTGTTTTTGGCGAGTCCGACCATGGAATAGGCCCCTGACCAGCGGCGGAACCGCTAACCAAGGGCCTATTTGGGGCCGTGGGCCGTCTGTGGGCCGTTAGGCTGCTTCCGGGAGCCCCGGCAGAGCCCCGGGGTGGATGCGGTGGAAGACGGCCGACACAGCCTTGCGCGTCCGCTCCTCGCTGCTCGGCATCAAGTGCGTGTAGATCCGCAGCGTGAAGCCAGGGTCCGAGTGTCCCAGATAAATACTCAGAGCCTTGATGCTCTCCCCGCCGTCCAAGAGCATCGACGCGTAGAAGTGGCGCAGCGCGTGCATGCCGTCGTCGGGTGCAGCGGCATAGCGCTGGCCTCGCTCCCTGGGCGGGATGACACCAGCGGACGCCAGAGCGGGTTTCCACACGAAGTCATCGAAGTAGCTGCGCCAGATGGCACGCCCCACGCCGCTGGTGAAGACCAACTGCCGGGCAACCAAGGGGCCGTCCGGTGTCTTCCACGGCAGCTTGACCTCAACCGGCGGAAACCGGCGCATGTGGTCACGGAAGGCGCCCGCTACCACCGGGCTGAGCGGCACGTCCCGCAACTTGCCCCTCTTGGGCGGGGCGAACACAAGCGTTCCGCGCACGCGCTTGACCTGCTGGCGCACGTACACCCATCCGGTCCCGAAACCGATGTTGTCCGCGTCCAGGCCCAACACTTCGCCCTGGCGCAGTCCGCAGCCGCCGGCCGCATCTACGGTGGCCGCGTACCGATCGGGCAGCCCAGCACGCACCGCGAGTACGCGAGACTCGGGCCACGGCTGAATCAGCCGGGGATCGGGGTCCGGGGCCTTGACCGACTGGGCATGGCACGGGTTCTTCTTGAGTACGCCGTCATCCACGGCCGCGTTGAACAGGGACGACACCGAGTCGTAGATGGCACGCCGGTAGGTGGCGTTGGGCACGGCGGACTGAAGCGTGCTCAGCCAGGTGCGCACGTGTTCAGGCTTGAACGACCCCATGGGGCGCTTCCCCAGGTGGGGAACCGCGTGAAGTCGGATGCGCCGGTCGACAGCTTCCTGACTTCCCAGGTCGGTTGTCAGACCGCCGAGCCACTTCGCTGCGTACTCGCGGAACGTGACCTGTCCGGCCTTCGGGTCGATGTAGTCGCCCGCGTCCATGTCCGCCTGAATCTTCGTAAGCCACTTCTCAGCGCGCCCCTTCTGGCGGTCCGGGAAGCTCTTGGACTGCTCGGTGCCATCAGGGCCGACGTACCGGGCGCGGTAACGCAGCCCGATGCCATACCGGTCGCTCTTGATGCGGTGAGGCTTGCCGTCGGCGCCGATGTCGGTCTTGTACCAGCGGTCTTGAATGTGGCCTGCCACTTCGAGCTCCTCGGGAACGTGAGCAGGGACGCGACCGGTGGTCGCGTCCCTGCTGGGTGGTGGGGTTCAGTCGTCGTCGTGGTCGGAGCGGCTGTCGACCCAAGCGCGTACAGCGGCGGGGTCATAGCGCACGTGC
>NZ_BMUZ01000014.1 GCF_014650455.1 Streptomyces xanthochromogenes
TTTGGGGAAAGCCCCGCATCATGATCTGTAGAAATACGGGTCACGGTGCGGGGCTTTTTCGCGTTGTGGCAGTATCTGCCCATGGAAATGGAACACCCCTCGAACCACGTCATACGTCCTGTGCGTGCCGACGAGTGGCGCAAGGTCAAGGAGCTTCGGCTCGCTTCCCTTGCCGATCCTGCCGCCCCGGTCGCGTTTCTCGACACGTTGGAGAGTGCGTCCGCGCAGCCCGACGAGTTCTGGCAGGAACGGGCGACGAACGCCCAGGGCCCGTCCGTGCGGCAGTTCGTCGCCGAGGGCCCGGACGGTGCCTGGGCCGGCAACGTGGTGGTGCTGATCGAGGCCGAGGGTGCCGATGACGTCTTCGGAAACCGGATCACCTCGCCGCAGGCGCACATCGTGGGCGTCTTCGTACGGCCCGAATACCGTGGCATCGGGCTGACCGAGCGGCTCTTCGCGGCCGCGCTCGACTGGGCCTGGGCGCAGGCGCCGCGGGTGGACCGGGTCCGTCTCCTGGTGCACGAGGACAACCCGCGTGCTCGGGGCTTCTACCGCAAGGCCGGCTTCGTACTCACCGGGTTCACGGCGCTGTTGACCGATGACGGCGGGCGCGACCTGGAGATGGAGATCCTCAGGCCGTAGCTGCGACTACATCGGGCGACAGCGTCGGGCGCGGCTACGTCAGGGCCTCGGTCCAGCGGGCCCGGGCCTGTTCGGGGGAGCGGAGCAGGACCAGGAGCGGGAGACCCTGGTCCTGACCGGTCGACAGCAGCTGCGGTAGCCGGGGAAGCGGAGCCACGGCCGCGACGTCGTCGAGGACGAGCGTCATTGGTGGGTCGAGGCGACCGTCAGATGACCGTTCGGCCATGCGGCGGCCGCGCTCGACCACGTCTGAGGCGAGTGCCGTGAGGAGCGGCATCGCGGCGGGGTCGGACCGGGGATCCTCGATCGCTTCGCCCACCACATAAAGAGTGCCCCCCTCGTCCACAAAAGATTCCAGAGCGAGCGAATCCGCTCGGTTCGGTGTGCAGGCGTCGCGGATGTGGATCGAGGAGAGACAGGAGAGGGCTCGGGCCGTCAACTCCTGGGCGATTTCCCGGCGTTCGGGGTAGGCCGTGAGCGCCGACTCCAAGAGGCCCGCGCTGCCGCTCTGCGCCTTGGGGTGCGTGCGCAGGATGCGTACGGCCTCGTGGGCGGCCGTTCCCTGTGCCCAGCGGTGCAGCTGCTTCGTCGCCCGGCCGTCGCGGCTCTCCAGGGCGGCGGCGTGCAGCCAGCAGCGCAGGAGGGTTTCCGCGGTGTCCGCCATGGCGGCGTCCATGCGGGCCTGGGGGCGTACGGGGGCGAGGAGGGCGGCCGCCCTTGCCGCGGCGAGGTCCGCGTCCGCGCAGCCGGCGGTGGGGGACCAGTGGAGTCGTGCGGGAGTGTCACAGCGGTGGGTCGGGTCGTAGACGTGTACGGGGCCGAGCTTGGCCCTGGCGTCCTTCGTCTCCGCCCACAGGGTGGGGTCCGAGGTGACGACGAGCGCCGCGCCCTCTGCGTCCTGGATTGCCTGGAGAGCGTGCGGCCTGCGCGATTCCGGGGGGCCGAAGTGCAGCCGTGGGGTTGGCTGTTCGGCCCGGGGGGCGGGGAACTGTTCCACCCCGCTCAGCGCGGTGGGGGCGCCGGCTCCCCAGGCGGGACGGCCGGGTTCGGGGGTCTCGGGCGCTGCGGGTGCCCCGGAGGCGGGCGCTGCGGGGGCCGGTACCAGCGGTTGCTCGGGACCGGGGTCGAGGGGCTGTTCGGGACCGGGGGCGGTGTCCGGGGTTTCGGCCGGCGGGGTTCGCCGTGCCCACTCTTCCCCACGGTCTCGGCTCCGCTCGACCGGGGGAGGCGCCAGGCGCTCTGCGACACGTCCGCCCACAGCGGGGGCGGGGGTGGCGTCCTGTGTCAGGGGTGCAGGGGCAGCCGGGGGCTGCTGTCTCGCTCTCGCCCGTACCGCTCGCCACCGCGTGAACGTTCCGAGCACGAAGATCGTCAGGACGATCAGGATCAGGAGTTCGCCGATGAGGAGGCCCCAGAAGAGGCCGTAGCCCGGGAGGGCCGGGGGCGGGGTGTCGGGCCAGGCGGCCGGCAGGTCCTGGGGGGCCGTGACCAGGGATCTCAGGGCCATCGGACTGTGCGTGAACGATACGCCTGGGGGCCAGGACCCGTGGGTGAGGACGCCCGCCAGGCCGGTGGCCGTCCAGACCAGGACCGTCAGGCCGAGCAAAAAGGCCAGGAGGCCGACCAGGAGGGAATCGGGGATGCCTCGCTGGTCGCCTCTCGGGGTGCCGGTTCCGCTCACTTCAGGCCACCGTGGACTCGGAGGAGTCGGGTGCGTTGGACAGTTGTTGTTCGATCATCGCTGCTCGGCGTTCCGTCTCCGATTCGAGTTGGGAGTCGAGCTCCGAGGCCAGGATGTCGTCCGTCGCCGCGGACTCCGTCATGGCGCGGTCGGTGAAGACCAGCGGGCGCTCGCGTTCCGTGATCAGGTGCTTGACCACCTGGACGTTGCCGTTCACGTCCCATACGGCAATGCCCGGAGTGAGGGTCGGGATGATCTCCACCGCCCAGCGCGGTAGGCCGAGGACCCGGCCCGTCGCCCTTGCCTCGTCCGCCTTCTGCGCGTAGATCGTCCTGGTCGACGCCATTTTCAGGATCGCTGCCGCCTCCCTGGCCGCGGCTCCGTCCACGACGTCGCTCAGGTGGTGGACGACCGCTACGAAGGACAGGCCCAGGCGGCGGCCGAACTTCAGCAGGCGCTGGAAGAGCTGTGCCACGAAGGGGCTGTTGATGATGTGCCAGGCCTCCTCGACCAGGAAGATGCGCTTCTTCCGGTCGGGGCGGATCCAGGTGTGCTCCAGCCAGACGCCGACGATGGCCATCAGGATCGGCATCGCGATCGAGTTGCGGTCGATGTGCGAGAGGTCGAAGACGATCAGGGGGGCGTCCAGGTCGATGCCGATCGTCGTCGGGCCGTCGAACATGCCGCGCAGGTCGCCGTCGACCAGGCGGTCGAGGACCAGGGCGACGTCCAGGCCCCAGGCGCGTACGTCCTCTATGTCGACGTTCATCGCCTCGGCCGACTCGGCCTCGGGGTGGCGGAGTTGCTCGACGATGTCGGTCAGGACCGGCTGGCGGTCCGTGATCGTGCTGTTGACGTACGCGTGCGCCACCTTGAGCGCGAAGCCCGAGCGTTCGTCCAGGCCGTGGCCCATCGCCACTTCGATGATCGTTCGAAGCAGGGCGAGCTGGCCGGTCGTGGTGATCGCCGGGTCCAGGGGGTTGAGCCGGATGCCGCCGTCCATCGCGGTCATCGGGTCGAGCCGGATGGGGGTTATCCCCAGCTCGCGCGCGATGAGGTTCCACTCGCCGACGCCGTCCTCGCCTTGGGCGTCGAGTACGACGACCTGACGGTCGCGGAACCTCAACTGCCGCAGGACGTACGTCTTTTCCAGGGCCGACTTGCCGTTGCCGGACTCGCCGAGCACCAGCCAGTGCGGGGCCGGGAGCTGCTGGCCGTACAGCTGGAAGGGGTCGTAGATGTAGCCCTTGCCGCTGTACACCTCGCGCCCGATGATCACGCCGGAGTCGCCGAGGCCGGGGGCGGCGGTCGGCAGATAGACGGCCTGGGCCTGGCCCGTGGAGGTGCGGACGGGCAGCCGGGTGGTCTCCACCTTGCCGAACAGCAGGGCGGTGAAGGCGTCGGAGACGAGAGACAGCGGATCTCGCATGGCGGGTACTGCCTCTCGGCTAGCGGCGGATTCCGGTCGCGAACGGCAAGGTGTTGACGAAGGCCCGGTGGTGCTCGCGGTCGCACCACTCCAGCTTCAGGTACGACTTGCCGGCGGAGGCTCTGATGGTCCGCTTGTCGCGGGCGAGGGCCTCCGGAGAGCGCGAGGACACCGTGATGTAGCCGACCAGGTTGACGCCGGCGGCGCCGCTCGCGAGGTCCTCGCCGCGCTGGTCGAGACGGCCGTGCGCGGCGATGTCGCGCGGGTCGACGGTGCGGTTCATCTTGGCGGCTCGGGACGCCTCCGCCTCGTCGTTGGTCTTCTCCGTGAGCATGCGCTCGATGGCAACCTCGGTCGGCTCCAGGTCCATGCAGACGGCGACCGTGCGGATCACGTCCGGGGTGTGGACGAGCAGCGGGGCGAGGAAGTTGACGCCGACCGGGGTCATCGGCCACTCCTTCACCCAGGCCGTGGCATGGCACCAGGGCGCCCGCGTCGAGGACTCGCGGGTCTTGGCCTGGAGGTAGGTGGGCTCCACGGCGTCGAGCTCGGCCGGCCAGGCGTTGCGCTTGGTCATGGCCTGGATGTGGTCGATGGGGTGGTCCGGGTCGTACATGGAGTGCACGAGCGAGGCGAGCCGGCTCTGGCCGAGCGGCTGGCGCACCCGGATGTCGGCCTCGGCCAACCGGGCGCAGATGTCGGTGAGTTCACGGGCCATGACGACGGCGAGGCCCGCGTCGCGGTCGAGCTTGCGGCCGTGCGGGTTGGCGGCGCGGGCCATGGCGTTGGCCTCGGCGGCCAGTTCGCGGCTGTACTGCATGCAGGCCACGAGGTAGGCGCGGTGCTGCTCGCTGGAGGTCGACACCATCGACTGGAGCTGCTCGTAGGAGTCCTGGAGCCAGCCGGGGGCCTTGGTGTCGCCGCGCTGGGCCACGTCCTTGGCGTGCGCGTCGGGGTCGGCGGGCAGGGTGCGGGCCAGCATCTGAAGGCGCGTCACGAAGCCGTCGCCGTTGGCGACATGCTTGAGGAGCGTGCCGAAGCGGTCGACGAGGGCCTCCTGGTCCTCGCTGTCGCGCAGGCCGACGCCGGGGCCCTCGATCTCGATGGCGGCGGTGACGGTACGCCGGTCCGCGTGCAGCAGGACCGCGATCTCGTCGGGGCCGAAGGGTGCGGCGAGCCAGTTGACGTGGCCGATGCCGGGCGGCGGCCCCACCTCGACCTCGCGCCCGTCGAGCCGCACGCCGGCCTCGGCCGTGCCGGAACGGAAGGCGGTGCCGCGGCGCAGCGAACGCTTGTAACTGCGGTTGATCTCGAACCACTTGTAGAACGTGCGGTGCTTGTACGGCAGGTACACCGCGGCGAGCGCCAGGAACGGGAAGCCCATCAGGAGCACGATCCGCAGAGATAGGACGGGGACGAGGAGCCCGCACATCATGCCGAGGAAAGCGCCGCCGATGATCAGTACGATCTCGCCGGTCTCGCGGTTCTTGCCGACGACGGCCGACGGCCGGGCGCGGCCGATCAGATACGTACGGCGGGGCGCGACCGGTTGGGACTGGGTCGTCAACGCCCTCCACCTCCAGTGTTCTTGTTGCCTGCGGTGCCGCCGGAGTTACGGCGGTGGGTGTGCGGCGTGCCGGACGTCGGGCCGGAGCCGCTGCGTGGCGGAGGTGCGGCGGAGGGGACAGTTCCGCCGCCGACCCCGCCGCCGGAGCCCCGGCTGCTGTGGGCGGCCACGCCACCGGACATGGGGTTGGCGGGGCGGGCCTGGGCGGCGCCGCCCCCTTGGTTGCCCCGGCCGCTGTGGGTCTTGATGCCCTGCGAGACGAGGGCTGCGGGCGAGGAGATGAGGGCGGCGGCCTGGGAGCCGTCGGTGGCCTGCTTGCGGTTGGTGCGGGCGGAGGCGATCTCGTCGCCGAAGCCGGGCACGAAGCGGTAGATCATCGCTGAGGCGAAGATCGCGAGCAGGATGATGGCGAGGCCCGAGACGACGGCGGAGAAGGAGTCGGGGCCCTTGCCGGAGGAGAGCGCTCCGGCGAGCCCGAGCACGATCACGATGACGGGTTTAACCATGATCACGGCGATCATGATGCCCGCCCAGCGGCGTACGTGGCCCCACATGTTCTTGTCGACGAGCCCCGCGTACACGACGGTGCCGAGCAGCGCGCCGACGTACAACAGGGCGGCGCGGATGACCAGTTCGAGGAAGAGGACGCCCGCGGCGAGGATCGAGACGAGGGCGACGACGATCAGCATGATCGGGCCGCCGCCGATGTCCGTGCCCTTCTTGAGCGCGGCCGAGAACGACCCGAAGAACACGTCCGACTGGTTGCCGGTCGCGTTCGAGATGGCCTCGGTGACGGCGTCCGTGGCCGATACGACGGTGTAGAGGATCAGCGGGGTGAACGCGGAGGCGAGCACGGTCAGCCACAGGAACCCGACGGCTTCCGAGATCGCCGTCGACAGCGGCACCCCGCGGATGGCCCGCTTGGCGACGGCCAGGAGCCACAGGACGAGGGTGAGGAAGGTGGCAGCGGCGAAGACGACGGCGTACTGGGTGCGGAAGCTGGGGTTGGTGAAGTCGACGGTGGCGGTCGACTTCACCGCGTCGGAGAGCTTGCCGACGATCCAGGCGGCGGCGTCGGCGCAGCCCTTTGCGAGGGAGGTCAGGGGGTCGGAGGCGCCCGCGGGGTCGGGGGCTAGGGTCTTGGAACCGCCCTTGCTCGCGCCGGATTCGCAGTAGTCCCGGGCGGGGCCGCGAATGAGGTCGCAGGCGTTGTTGCTCGGGCTCGGGCTGGGGCTAGGGCTGGCGCCCGATGACCCGCCGGGCGTGGGCGTGGGCGCGGAGTACGCCCTGCTCGCGAGCAGGATGGCCGCCGTCTGCACGGCGGTGAACGCGGCGGCGACGGAAAAGGCGCGGCGGGGCGGCTTAACGGGCATACGTGAACCCTCCGAACTGCTCCACGGCGTCGGTCATGTCCTTGGCGGGAGCGGCGGCCTGGTCACGGCCGACGGGTGCCGGGCCGTCCTTCTGCGTGAAGTCGGTGATCTTCCAGTCCCCGCCGGTCCACTTGAGCTGGAACGTGTTGGTGAACCAGCTCTCCGAGACCGGGTTCTTGGATCCCTCGCCGGCCAGCCCGAAGAGTGCGGAGTACCAGACGGACACGCTCGCGGTATTGCCGTCGAACTTGTCCGCCTTGGCGCCGACCGGGTTGAACCGGGAGATGAAGGTCTGTCCCGAAGGGGCGGTGCCGTCCGGATTGAGGCCGATGCGGGTCAAAAAGTCCTTGCCGGAGTACGCCTTGTCGAGATCTCCCTGCCGAGCTGCGGCGATGTCGGGTGCGTACACCGTGTTCACGATCTCGTGCCGACGGCCGGTGCTGTACATGCCGTCGGAGCCCAGGGCCACGAGATAGTTGACCGCAGCCGACTGCGCCCCCTGCTCGGTCCGGGCGAACCCGGACGCGATCCCGCCCTGCTTCCCCGGCACCGGCTTCGTGCCCGTCGCCGCCGTCGACTCGGCCGCCCCGGGCTTGGCCGCGTTGTCCGGGGTGGTGGCGGAGCCGTCGCCGCCCCGGTTGGCGAAGGCGATCGCGGCCACCAGCAGGACCACGACGCCGACGACCATGACGAGGGAGCGCGAGGTGCGCTGGGGGCGGCGGCCGCCGCCGTAGACGTCGCCGGTGGTCTCGGGCATGCGCGTACGGGTCTGCCGGGTGCCGCCCAGCGTGCTGAAGCGGTCGTCGCCGCGGCCGGGGTCGCCCCCGACGTGGCCCGGCTCGTCGTCGAAACTCATGCCTGCGCCCCCTCGGCCGTGTACGAATCCGCGTAGTACGACGGTAGCCGTGCTGGTTGCCGCGCGGGCGCGGTGTGGTGACTCGACATCAGGGAGACGCAACCTCTGCCGGTGGGCACGACGGACGGATGGTGTGAGGGGGACGGGAGGGGCGGCGTTGGGGCTGACGCGAGGTCAGACGGCCATCCCGTAAACGATGGTGAAGAGGGTGCCCAGGGAGCCGATGATGAAGACTCCCGTCAGGCCGGCCACGATCAGGCCCTTGCCCTGTTCGGCGCTGAAGGTGTCGCGCAGCGCCGTCGCTCCGATCCGTTGCTTGGCCGCACCCCATACCGCGATGCCGAGGCAGAGGAGGATGGCGACCGCCATCACCACCTCCACCATGATGCGGGCCTCGTTGCCGAGCGTCCCGAACGGCCCCCAGTTGGGGGCGATTCCGCCGATGATGGTGGTGATGTCGCCTTTTCCGGCTGCCAGGTACATGTAACTCACCGCCCCTGTCGGGTAGTTCGATGCCCCTGCCCCACGGCATGGGTCAGGTTCTATCTTCGCTGATGAAACCGGCGGAGTGGGACGCCTTGGTGCCCCTCTTTACCCGCCCTCGCACAGATGTGCCGTTCGCACCGCCCTGACCTGCGGTGAATCGGTTGTATGCGAAAACGCGTATGGTCACTCTGTGTATCACGCAGGGTGACTCCGGGCAATGACTGTCGTTGTTACACCCTTGGGCCGCTTGTCGTGTCGGTGGCCGACGGCGCAGGTCGGAGCGGCGGGCCGTTCATAGAAACTTCTCAGAAAAGGTTCATGGTCGCTCTCAGTCGGGGCAGCGAGAGTCAGAGTGTTCGCAGTCAGCAAGCACGCCCGCCGACCTCCAGGAGACGCACCGTATGAAGCGCACTGGCATCTTCGGGACGAGATTCGCGACCGGCCGCGGAAGGTTCGGTGCGCTGTCGGCCGCGGCCGTGCTCCTCGTCATACCGGCATACGGGGCCAGCGACGCGGGGGCGACCGGCCGGACGACGACGGCGCCGGCCACCGCCGACAACGCCCGGGTGGGCGCGCTGTTCAAGGGCGGCCTGGACGACGGGCACTACTGCACTGCCTCGGTCGTGCGGAGCTCCGGTCACGACGTCATCGTGACCGCCGCGCACTGTCTGCCCGCGGACGAGTCGGAGGGCGGCAAGGCGGTGTTCGCTCCCGCCTACCGCGACGGCTCCGCGCCTTACGGGACGTGGCCGGTGGAGTCGGTGTACGAGGAGGACAGCTGGACCGAGGACGGTGACCAGGACAGTGACGTCGCCTTCGCGGTCCTCGGGCCGGGGTCCGACGGGGGCAAGCAGATCGAGGACGCGGTGGGCGCCGCCCCGCTGTTCGCGGGCCGGGCGACCGGGGAGTCCGCGACGCTGACCGGCTACCCGTCCGACACCGAGGTCCCGCAGGTCTGCGCGAACACGGCCGTCGCGTACGGGGACACCCAGCAGCGCATCGACTGCCCCGACTTCCCGGGCGGCACCAGCGGCAGCCCGTGGGTCGTCGAGGGCGGGGCGGTGGCCGGCGTGATCGGCGGGTACCAGCTCGGCGGGGACGACCCCGACGTCTCCTACAGCATCGTGTTCGGACCGCACGTCAAGTCCCTGTTCCAGATGGCGGACGCCGCGGGTGCGCCCAAGCCGGCGGCTCCCACGCCCTCCCCGACCCCGCCGGCCCCCACTCCCTCGCCGACCCCGGCGGCGAAGGCACCCGCGACCGCGGAGTCCGCCCCCGCGTCCGCCGGTGCCAAGCCCGCTCCCGTCGGGTGGACGGGCGAGGCCCTGCGCATGCTCGGTGCCCTGATCCCCTGGGGCTGATGCCGCGTCAGATGACGCCGAGGTGTGGGTGAGTGTCCTCGGCCCGCTTCCGCCGACGCGTGCGGTGACGTAGCGTCATATGCGCCTGGGGAGGGTCGGACGGGCCTGGGCGGCCGTCATCGCCTCGGGGGGCCTCCTGGCCGAATGAGCGAGGGTCCGACACGAGTGCGGGCGAAGTTGCGGTGAACCGCGCCTCGATGGGGGAGGGTTGAGGGGTGCGCAGAGTCTGGGTGGTCGGTGGGATCGCGTTCGGGGTGTGCCTGAGCTTCGTCGCGCTGCTCGTCGTCGGTACGTACTCGGCCGCCGCCGGCCTCGCCTCCAGGGCGGGCGGTGCCATCGGGCTCGCCAAGGGTGCCGTGCCCTCGCTCTACCAGCCGCTCGTGCAGAAGTGGGGCGACTACTGCCCCAGCCTCAACCCGGCGATGCTCGCCGCCCAGCTCTACTCGGAGAGCGGCTGGAAGACGACCGCCGTCAGCCCGGTCAACGCGCAGGGCATCGCCCAGTTCATGCCCGCCACTTGGGCGAGTCACGGCATCGACGGCAACGGGGACGGCAAACGGGACATCTGGGACCCGGCCGATGCCATTCCGTCAGCGGCCTCCTATGACTGCGAATTGGCCAAATACGTCAAGGACGTGCCCGGCGACGCGAGCGACAACATGCTGGCCGCGTACAACGCGGGGGCGTACGCGGTCATCAAGTACAAGGGCGTTCCGCCGTACAAGGAGACCCAGGGGTATGTGAAGACCATCCGGTCCCTGGAGAAGAGCTTCGCCGCCCCCGTCGGCCGGGTCCAGCCGTCGCAGCAGGCGGCCGGGGCCATCTACTACGCGCAGCAGAAGCTCGGTACGCCCTACCTCTGGGGCGGGGAGGGGACGCCCGAGCAAGGGGGGCGTTTCGACTGTTCGGGGCTTACGCAGGCCGCGTACCAGAGCGTCGGGATCACCCTGCCCCGCGTCGCCAACGACCAGTACAACGCCGGGCCGCACCCCGCCCGCAACGAGCTGCTCCCCGGCGACCTGGTGTTCTTCTCGACCGACCTCGGCAATTCACGGGCCATCCATCACGTGGGGCTCTACGTGGGGGGCGGGTACATGATCAACGCCCCCTACACCGGTGCCGTCATCCGCTTCGACAAGATCGATGCACCCGACTACTTCGGCGCGACCCGGGTCACCAAGGACGGCGCCGCGGCGCTGCCCACCCCTCAACCGGGGGCTTGAACAAGGCCCTTCAATGGCCGGAACTCTCCGTGAAGCCAAGGCCCTGAGCTGGGGCTATTCGTCACTCTTCGATAACGTCGAGGTGATCATTCAGTGGAGAGTGGAACGCGGTGGCCGTGGAGGGCGTTCCCTGGACAGTGACTGATGTACGTACTGACCACGGGGGTTGGTAGCAGGACGGATCAAGGCAAGGGGCCGCAGCATGGCTGGACTCGCATTCGACGGAGCGAATCCCGATGTCAGCGTGCTCTACGACATCAACGGACTCGCCAAGGACGCCCCCTCCTGGCTCGACCGGGTCATGGCCTTCGTCGGGGAGTACGGGATTCTGCTCGGCCTCGTGCTCGTCGTGCTGTGGTGCTGGTGGAGCGTGCGGCGCGCGGAGGACCGGCAGGCGGCGGTCGCGTCCGTCGCCGGGATCCTGTGGGCGCCGCTGGCCGCCGGGATCGCCGTCCTCGTCAACATCCCCATCCGCGGCTTCGTGCAACGGCCGAGGCCCTTCCTCGACCACAAGGGGCTCGACGTCCTGGTCGGCGGCAAGAACGACTTCTCGTTCGTCAGCGACCACGCCACCCTCGCGATGGCGCTCGGCGCCGGACTGTTCGTCGCCAACCGGAAGTTCGGCCTGATCGCGCTCGGCCTCGCCCTGCTCGAAGGGTTCTGCCGGATCTACATGGGCGTGCACTACCCGACCGACGTCGTCGGCGGCTTCGCGCTCGGCACGGCGGTCACACTGCTCCTCGCGCCGCTCGCCCAGATGCTGCTCACCCCGGTCGTCGCGGCCGTCGCACGCTCGCCGCGGCTCGGCCTCCTGGTGCACTCGCGCAAAGCCCTGACGGTGGTGCCGGCCGCGCCCGGCGGTGCGGTGGAGCACTCGGGGCCCGAGGAGCGCGACCTCGCGGCCTGACGGACCGGCCCTGACCGTCGGCCGGCGAGCGATCGGCCCTGATCGTCGGCCGGCGAGCGATCGGCCCTGACCGTCGGTCAGAGCGCCTGGGGGAAGTCGAAGAGCCGGTTCGGGTCGTACTGCTTCTTCAGCGCGGCCAGCCGCGGTGCGGCCGACCCGTAGTACGCGGTACGCCAGTTGGTGAGCGAGGCGTCGGGGTAGTTCTGGTAGGCCGCGCCCGAGGCGTACGGGCGCATCGCGTCGTGCGTACGCGTCAGCCAGGACTGCTGGGTCGAGCCGGAGGTGCCCGGCCGCCACGAGGCGATGTACTGGGCGAGCACCCGTGAGGTGCGGTGCACGAAGGCGGTGGCGTCGGGCGAGACCCGGTTGATCGCGCCGCCGAGCGCGGTGAGCACGACGGTCCCGCCGCCCCCGTTGTCGGCCGCCGGGATGCGGGTGAACTCCTCGGCACCGGAAAGGAGTTGGCGTATCCCTGGCGCCGGTATCGCCTTCGTATAGAAGTCGGACTTCGCCGCGTACGTCTCGCGCTGGAGCACCCCCTGCGGGGAGCGGCCCGGGGTGCGGCCGGGCAGATGGCACTGGGCTTGGCTGAAGGTCGAGCACCCGCCGTAGAGCAGCATCGCGTCCTGGAAACCGGTGCGGTGCAGGGACACCGAGGACGCGGAGGCACCCGCCCGGTCGGCGAGGCGGTCGAGGGCGTTCTGCAGATCGCCGTACGAGCCGAGGGAGAACGCGGAGACGGTGAGCGTCGGGTTGCCGCCGCCGGCGCCGCCCGCCAGATGCGCGGCGGACCAGATCTCGTCGCCCTGGTCGGGCCCCCACTCCTGCCAGGCTTCGACCACCGCCTGCGCCTGCCGCCAGGGCCAGGTCAGATACGCGGTCACGCCCTGCGGGGCCTCGTGCGTACGGAAGGTGAGCCCGGTGACCACGCCGAAGTTGCCGTTGCCCGCGCCGCGCAGGGCCCAGAACAGATCCGGGTTCTGCTTCTCGCTCGCCGTCAGTTTCCGGCCGTCGGCGGTGACGAGGCTCACGGAGGTCAGGCTGTCGCAGGCGAGCCCGTACGCCCGGGCGGTGACGCCGTGGCCGCCGCCCAGGGTCAGGCCCGAGACGGCGACGGTGGGGCAGGAGCCGCCGGGGACGGTGCGGCCGCTCTTGGCGAGGCCGGTGTAGACGTCGAGAAGGCGGGCGCCCGCGCCGACGGTGCCGTCGGCCGACACGGTGTTCAGCCGCGATACGTCGATGACCAGGCGGCCGGTCCCGGACGACCAGCCGGCGTAGTCGTGGCCGCCGCTGCGGACGGAGATCGGGGCGTGGTGGGCGCGGGCGTAGGCGAGGCACTCCTGGACGTCCGCCTCGTGCGCCACGTACGCCACGGCGTCGGGCTTCTGGTCGTCGAAGCGGGTGTTGTAGAGCTGGCGGGCGGCGGCGTAGTCGGCGTCGCCGGGCCGGACGAGCTTGCCCTCCAGGGAGTGGGCCAGGGCGTTCCAGTCCGCCGGGGCCGAGGCGCTCGGCGAGGGGCTGCGGCTCGCGGTGCCGGTGGGGGTGGCCGTGCCGGTCGGCGCGGGTTGCGGGTGCGCGGTGCTGCCGCAGCCGGAGGTGGCGAGGGTGGCGGCGGTGCCGGTGGCTGCGGTCAGGAGGGTGCGGCGGCGCATGGGGGCTCCCGGGGGGCGTGGGGGGCGCTGGGCTGGCTCCTTCCCCGAGCCTGCCGTTCCCGAACCGGGGAAGGTCCGGGGAAAGGGAGCCGGATGCGCCGACGGCCCTCGGGCTCAGTCGGCGGACGGGGTCGGGTCCGGGGAGTCGTGGAATTCGGCGTCCGTGCGGGCTCGGTCGCGGCTCCGGCGGGCCGGGCCCGTCCAGCCGCAGGAGCAACGGGCCACCGCGAAGCTGCCGCGTTCCGTGATGGTGGTCTGGTGGAGCACCTCACCACCGTACTGCGGGCGTGACGGTGGCCGTACCGCGGTCGTTAGGAGTACGGGCTAGGCCAAGGGCGTTGGGGGTTCGGCGGCGATGGTGGTGCAACGGCACGGAGCCGGGCGAGCGGGTGCGATCGTGACCGCCGCGCTGGTGGGCGGTGTGTTCGCGGCTGCCTCCGGATGCGGTGGCGGCACCGCGGAGATGACGGGCGGGCCCACGCCCGACCCGGCGGCGCTGGTCCGCGCGGCCGCCGACCGCCTGGTGGCGGCGGGCAGCTCACAGGCCACCACGTCCATGGAGATGGCCACCGGGGGCACCCGGGTCACCATCCGCGGCGAGGGCACCTACGACTACCGGCACCGGACCGGGCAGTTGACGGTGATGCTGCCCAAGGACGTGAAGGGCGCGGAGGAACGGCGCCCGATCACGGAGCTCCTGGCGCCGGGCGCGCTCTACATGAAGAACCGGGGAGCCGGGGTGCCGGCGGACAAATGGGTACGGGTCGACACCGCCACGCTCGCCGACGGCAACCTGGTCACGGGCGGTGCCACCGACCCGTACGCCGCCGCCGAACTGCTGCGCGGCGCACAGGGCGTGACGTATGTCGGCGAGGAGGGCCTCGCCGGGGTGAAGGTGCGTCACTACCGGGGGAGCGCGGTGCTGCCCGCGAAGGTGGCGAAAGGGTTCTCCACAGCCGTCGTGCCGTTCGACGCGTACTTCGACGGGTCGGGCCGGCTGTGCAAGGTGCGCCAGCAGTTCAGCTACGTCAACCGGGACCGGCCCGTCGCGGTCGCCTCGACGACGCTGCTCTACGGGTTCGGGGCGGCGGTCGGCGTGCGGCTGCCGGAGGCGCGGGACATCTTCGACGGGAAGATCCAGCCGTAATCAGCCAGATATGGCCCCCTCAGGTGGGTCGGGGGTGGCGGAAATGGTCCGTCCGTGCCATGCGCGGTCCGTGTCGCCCTCCCTACGCTAGGAAGCCGAGCGGACGACGGCGGAAGAGCGGATGAGTGGGAAGAGGTCGAGGAAGAGGTGATGTGCGTGGCTTCGCTTCGCGGCGCGACCGTCCAGGACCACGTGGCCCTCGTCGAGATCGAACTGTGCGGTGAGTTGATGATCGCGGCGTCCGCCGCGGAGGGGGACCGGCTGAGCCCGGACCTCATCGACGAGGTCCTGAACGTCGGGCGCCCGGGCCCGCCCCCACCGGCCGGGGTGTGGCCCCGGTAGACCCCGATGGCCCCCGGTAGACCCCTTGGTGTGGGGTGCCCCTTCGGGGCGGGGTGCGGGGGCGCTGCCGCGAGTTCGGGGGACGGACCGTGCGGGGCCGTTCGCGCAGTTCCTCGCGCCCCTGAAGGATTCGGTGCTGGGCCGCGTCGGGCATTTCAGCCCGTCATGGGGGTCCCCCTGGCCCTTGAGGCCTTGGGGGAGTTCGAGGACGAGCGCCTTTCGGGCGCGAACGGGGGCCGGGGCGGAGCCCCGGGTCAGGTGCGCATCATGCGGGCGATGGCCTTCGTGGCCTCCTCGACCTTCGCGTCGATCTCGTCGCCGCCCTTGACCGCCGCGTCGGCGACGCAGTGCCGCAGGTGTTCCTCCAGGAGCTGGAGCGCGAAGGACTGCAGCGCCTTGGTGGACGCGGAGACCTGGGTGAGTATGTCGATGCAGTAGACGTCCTCGTCGACCATGCGCTGCAGGCCGCGGATCTGGCCCTCGATCCGGCGCAGCCGCTTGAGGTGCTCGTCCTTCTGCTGGTGATAGCCGTGCACGCCGTGGTCGTGATCGGTCACAGGGGTCTCGACCGGGGGGCCGGCTGCCTCGGTGGTCGTCATCGCGTCCTCCCGTTGTCTGCCAAGTGGTCTGCCAGGTGCCCGGTGGCCTGCCGCATGCCTGAGGGCCTGCCGTGTGGGGCAAGGGGAGTGATACCCCTCATGGGTATATGGTAACGAATTTCCGGATCCCTGGCGGGGGCCCGTGCTGATCACTGTGCCTGATGGGCGACACTGAAGAACGCCGGTTAGCCGTGGCCGGATGATGCGCCTAGCATCAGCCTGACCGAATCCCAAGCACTCCGAGGACCCCACGTGCGCTTTCGTCTGACCCCCAGGGAGACGAGCTTCTACGACATGTTCTCCGCATCCGCGGACAACATCGTCACGGGCTCGAAGCTCCTCATGGAACTGCTCGGAGCGGATTCCGCGTCCCGGGCCGAGATCGCGGAGCGCATGCGGGCAGCGGAGCACGCGGGGGACGATGCCACCCACGCGATCTTCCACCAGCTGAACTCCTCCTTCATCACGCCGTTCGACCGCGAGGACATCTACAACCTCGCCTCGTGCCTCGACGACATCATGGACTTCATGGAGGAGGCCGTCGACCTGGTCGTCCTCTACAACGTGGAGGAACTGCCCAAGGGCGTCGAGCAGCAGATCGAGGTGCTCAACCGCGCGGCCGTGCTGACCGCCGAGGCGATGCCGAACCTGCGGACGATGTCCAACCTGACCGAGTACTGGATCGAGGTCAACCGCCTGGAGAACCAGGCCGACCAGATCCACCGCAAGCTGCTCGCCCACCTCTTCAACGGCAAGTACGACGCCATCGAGGTGCTCAAGCTGAAGCAGATCGTGGACGTACTCGAAGAGGCGGCGGACGCGTTCGAGCACGTGGCGAACACGGTGGAGACCATCGCCGTCAAGGAGTCCTGACCCGGTCATGGACACCTTTGCTTTGATCGTGACCATTGGCGTCGCGCTCGGATTCACGTATACGAACGGCTTTCACGACTCGGCGAACGCCATCGCCACGTCGGTGTCGACGCGGGCGCTGACCCCGCGCGCCGCCCTCGCGATGGCCGCCGTGATGAACCTCGCCGGTGCCTTCCTCGGCAGCGGCGTCGCCAAGACGGTGAGCGAGGGGCTCATCTCCACGCCCGAGGGCAACAAGGGGATGGGCATCCTGTTCGCGGCGCTGGTCGGCGCGATCATCTGGAACCTGGTCACCTGGTACTTCGGGCTTCCTTCCTCGTCGTCGCACGCCCTGTTCGGCGGCATGGTCGGAGCTGCCCTCGCGGGCGGTACGACCGTGTACTGGTCCGGGGTGCTCGACAAGATCGTCATTCCGATGTTCGTCTCGCCGGTGGTCGGCCTGGTGGTCGGCTACCTGGTGATGTGCGCGATCCTGTGGATGTTCCGCAAGGCGAACCCGCACAAGGCCAAGCGCGGCTTCCGCATCGCGCAGACCGTCTCGGCGGCCGGGATGGCCCTCGGCCACGGCCTCCAAGACGCGCAGAAGACCATGGGCATCGTGATGATGGCGCTGGTCATCGCCGATGTGCAGGACGCCGGCTCGGAGATCCCGATCTGGGTCAAGATCGCGTGCGCGGCGATGCTGTCGCTCGGTACGTACGCGGGTGGCTGGCGGATCATGCGGACGCTGGGCCGGAAGATCATCGAGCTCGACCCGCCGCAGGGGTTCGCCGCGGAGGCGACGGGGGCGTCGATCATGTTCGGGTCGTCGTTCCTGTTCCAGGCGCCGATCTCCACGACGCATGTGATCACCTCGGCGATCATGGGTGTGGGGGCGACGAAGCGGGTCAACGCGGTGCGGTGGGGGGTCGCGAAGAACATCATCCTGGGGTGGTTCATCACGATGCCGGCGGCGGCGCTGGTCGCAGCGCTGAGCTATCTGCTGGTCCACGTCTTCTTCAGCTAGCCCTGGCTCTCGGGCCCCCGGCTTTCGGGCCGCGCCCGGAGCCCACCCCGCCCTTTCCGGCTCTGCCGGGGGGGTGGGGTTTCGGCTTTTCGGGGTGCGCCGGGCTCGGCCCGGGGGGCTGGGTTTGCCCCTCCCCGCCCCTTCCCCAGACCCGCCGGGGGTGGAGTGGGCCGGGCCGACTTCCTGGGGCTGCGCCCCGGGTCCCTGCTTTCGGCTACGGACCGTAGGGGGCGTTCGCGCAGTTCCCCGCGCCCCTGACCCCGTTTTTGTCCTCAGGTCGTGGGTGGCTGGTTCGCGCAGTTCCCCGCGCCCCTAAAAACGTCTGTCGGCTGCGGACGGTGGGTGGCTGGTCGCGCAGTTCCTCGCGCCCCTGAAAACCCGTCGTCGTCCTCGGGCCGTGGTCGCTTTTCGCGCAGTTCCC
The DNA here is from genome assembly GCF_014650455.1 of Streptomyces xanthochromogenes. Taxonomy (GTDB): domain Bacteria; phylum Actinomycetota; class Actinomycetes; order Streptomycetales; family Streptomycetaceae; genus Streptomyces; species Streptomyces xanthochromogenes. The sequence continues at coordinate 17,566 of NZ_BMUZ01000014.1, forward strand.
CGCGCCCCCAAAAACCCGTTTTCGTCCTCGGGCCGTAGGTGGCTGGTCGCGCGGTTCCTCGCGCCCCTGAAGGATTCGGTGCCGGCCCGCATTGGGCATTTCAGCCCGTCCGGCGTTTGAGGACGAGCGCCCTTTAGGCGCGAACGGGGGTGTAGGGGGCGGAGCCCCCGCAGGGGTCTGGGGCGGAGCCCCAGGGACCCGGAACCAACCAACCCCGGGTCACGGGCGGGCGGGTGGGCAAACTCCCCGGGGTCTGGGGCGGAGCCCCAGGGCTCAGCCGATCAACCCGCCGCACGGGCGGGTGGGTGGGCAAACTCCCCGGGGTCTGGGGCGGAGCCCAATCCCGCCGCACCGGCGGGCAGGTGGGCAAGATGCCCGGGGTTCGGGCGGAAAAGGGCCCGCCTCCCGGGGTGCGGGAGGCGGGCCGTTCGTCTGGCGGTGGCACCGCCATGCAGCACCGCAGACGGTCGGTGACGGGCCTAGCCGAAGCGGCCCGAGATGTAGTCCTCCGTGGCCTGCACGGACGGGTTGGAGAAGATCCGCTCGGTCTCGTCGATCTCGATCAGCTTGCCGGGCTGGCCGACCGCCGAGAGGTTGAAGAAGGCCGTACGGTCCGAGACCCGGGCCGCCTGCTGCATGTTGTGCGTCACGATCACGATCGTGAAGCGCTCCTTCAGCTCCCCGATCAGATCCTCGATCGCGAGCGTGGAGATCGGGTCGAGCGCCGAGCAGGGCTCGTCCATGAGCAGCACGTCCGGCTCCACCGCGATCGCCCGCGCGATGCACAGCCGCTGCTGCTGCCCGCCCGACAGACCGGAACCCGGCTTGTTGAGGCGGTCCTTGACCTCGTTCCAGAGGTTGGCGCCCTTGAGCGACTTCTCCACCACGTCCGCCAGCTCGTTCTTCTTGAACTTGCCGTTCAGACGCAGCCCCGCCGCCACGTTGTCGAAGATCGACATCGTCGGGAACGGGTTGGGGCGCTGGAAGACCATGCCGACCGTGCGGCGCACGGCCACCGGGTCGACCGCGGAGCCGTACAGGTTCTCGTCGTCCAGGAGCACCTTGCCCTCGACGCGCCCGCCGGGGGTCACCTCGTGCATGCGGTTCAGGGTGCGCAGGAACGTGGACTTGCCGCAGCCGGACGGGCCGATGAAGGCGGTCACGGAGCGCGGCTCCACGGTCATCGAGATGTCGTCGATCGCCTTGTGGGCGCCGTAGTAGGCGGAGAGGCCCGATACGTCGATTCGCTTGGCCATGACTTGATCACTGCTTCTTTCGGGATGGCGAGACGGTCGCTGGGGTGGCCCCGCCCGGCGGGACCGAAGGGTGTCGCGTCAGCGACCGGTCTTGGGGGCCTTCCAGCGGGCGATGCCGCGGGCCACCAGGTTCAGGATCATGACGAAGGCGATCAGGACCAGGGCGGCGGCCCAGGCGCGGTCGTACGCCGCGTCGCTGCCGACCCGGTACTGCTCCCAGATGTAGAAGGGGAGCGAGGACTGAGCACCCTGGAAGGGGTTGGTGTTGATCAGCTGGTTGCCGAAGACCAGCAGCATGATCGGGGCGGTCTCACCGGCGATGCGGGCGATCGCGAGCATGACGCCGGTGGTGATGCCGCCGATCGCCGTCGGCAGGACCACCTTCAGGATCGTGCGCCACTTCGGTACGCCGAGGGCGAGCGAGGCCTCGCGCAGCTCGTTCGGTACGAGCTTGAGCATCTCCTCGGTGGAGCGGACCACGACCGGCAGCATCAGGATCGACAGGGCGAGCGAGCCCATGAAGCCCGAGGGGCCCAGGTCGAACATCAGCATCAGGGTCAGGATGAACAGGCCGGCCACGATGGACGGGATGCCCGTCATCACGTCCACGAAGAAGGTCACGGCCTTGGCGAGCGTGCCCTTGCCGTACTCCACCAGGTAGACCGCGGCGAGCAGGCCGAGCGGGGCCGAGATCAGGGTGGCGATGCCGACCTGCTCCAGGGTGCCGATCAGCGCGTGGTAGACGCCGCCGCCGGTCTCGAAGCCGGGGACGCCGGCCATCGAGTGGGACAGGAAGTACCCGTTGAGGACCTTGGTGCCGCGGCTGATCGTCGTCCACAGCAGGGAGGCCAGCGGGATCACGGCGAGGATGAAGCAGACCCAGACCAGGGAGGTCGCCACCCGGTCCTTGGCCTGCCGCTTGTTCTCGACGGCCGTGGTGACCGCGTACGAGACGAGGATGAAGAGCAGGGCCGCGATCAGGCCCCACTGGACCTTGCTCTGCAGGTCGAAGGCGAGGCCGATGCCGATCGCGAGCGCGATGGAGACGACCGCGAAGCCGGCTCCCGCCCAGCGCGGCAGCGAGCGTGCGCTGAGGCTGCCCTTGCGGGGGGCCGGAGTGGCGGGCCGGGCGTCCTGAACGGCTACGTGGCTCATGCGGGGCTCCCTTCGGGGGCTGCGGGGCGGAGGGCTCGGGGCTGGGCGGGGCGCGGGTCCCGCGGCTCGGCGGGGCTCATGCGTTGGCCCCCGAGTACTCCTTGCGGCGCGCGATGATCATGCGGGCGGCGCCGTTGACCAGCAGGGTCAGCACGAAGAGGACCAGGCCGGAGGCGATCAGGGCGTCCCGGCCGAGCTGGTTGGACTCGTCGAACTTCGCGGCGATGTTCTGCGCGAAGGTGCCGCCGCCCGGGTCGAGGACGTGCAGCGACAGGACGTAACTCGGGGACAGGACCGTGGCGACGGCCATCGTCTCGCCGAGCGCGCGGCCCAGGCCCAGCATCGAGGCGGAGATCACGCCCGAGCGGCCGAAGGGCAGGACGGAGAGGCGGATGACTTCCCAGCGGGTCGCGCCGAGGGCCAGGGCGGCCTCCTCGTTCATGCGCGGGACCTGGAGGAAGACCTCACGGCTGACGCTGGTCACGATCGGCAGGATCATGATCGCGAGCAGGATGCCGACGGTGAACATCGAGCGGGCGACGCCGACTTCGGTCTTCTCGAAGACGTACGTCCAGCCCATGTACTGGTCGAGCCAGTCGTTCAGCCCGCCGAGGTAGGGCACCAGGAACAGGGCGCCCCAGACGCCGTAGACGATCGAGGGCACCGCGGCGAGCAGGTCGACGACGTAGGCGAGGGGTGCGGCCAGCTTGCGCGGCGCGTAGTGCGAGATGAACAGGGCGATGCCGACAGCGATCGGAACCGCGATGGCCATCGCGATGATCGAGCTGACGACGGTGCCGAAGAGCAGGACCGCGATGCCGAACACCGGCGGGGTGCCGGCCGGGTCCCAGTCGAAGGTGGTCAGGAAGTTGCCCTGGTCCTTCGAGATCGCGATGCCGGCCCGGACGCTGAGGAACACGGCGATGGCCGCCATGACGACCAGCAGGAAGATGCCGGAGCCCCGGGAGAGCCCGAGGAAGATCTTGTCGCCCGCGCGGCCGGTGGACTGCTTGCGGCGCTGCGCGGAAGCGGGAGCGGGTGGTGGCGGTGTGTCGGTTGCTATGGAAGAAGCCATGATCTTTCCGGTCTGTGGGCGGGGACTTGATGGGTCCCCTGGCGGCGGTGCACCGGATGGTGTGCGGCGGGGGCCGGATCGGGGCCCCCGCCCCACCTGAGCCGCCGGGTCTTCGGCCCGGCGACTCAACTGTGGTTCTACGAGAGGGAGTTGACCGTCTCAAGAACCTTGGCGTTGATCTCGGCCGGAATCGGGGCGTAGCTGGCGTCGGTGAGCAGCTTCTGGCCGTCGGCGCCGGCGGTGTAGGCGAGGAAGGACTTGACCGCGCCGAGCGTCGCCGGCTTGTTGCCCTTGTCGCAGGCGACCTCGTACGTGACGAGGACCAGCGGGTAGGCGCCGTCGGCCTTGGTCGTGTAGTCGAGCTTCAGGGCCAGGTCCTTGCCGGTGCCCGCGATCTTCGCGGCGGCGATGGCCTTGGAGGCGTTCTCGGCGGTCGCCTTGACCGGGGCGGAGGCACCGGTGTTGATGTCGACCGTCTTGATGGACTGCGAGGCGGCGTAAGAGAGCTCGAAGTAGCCGATCGCGCCGTTGACCTGCTTGACCTGGGCGGCGACGTCGCCCGAGCCGGAGGCGGCCTGACCGCCGGAGGCGGCCCACTTCTTGGCCGGCGGGTAGGGCCAGTCGGTCTTGGCGGTCGCGGAGAGGTACTTGGTGAGGTTGTCGGTGGTGCCCGAGTCCGTGGAGCGGTGGAAGGCCTGGATCGCGAGGTCGGGGAGCTTGGCGCTCGGGTTCAGCTTGGTGATCGCCTCGTCGTTCCACTTGGTGATCTTGCCGTTGAAGATCTTGGCGATCGTGGAGGCGTCCAGGACCAGGCTGTCGACGCCCTCGACGTGGAAGCCGATCGCGATCGGGCCGCCGACCATCGGGAGGTTGATGCCCTGGCCGCCGGAGCAGACCTTCTTGGAGTCCTCGACCTGCTGCGGGTTGAGCGGCGAGTCCGAACCGGCGAAGCCGACCGTGCCCTGGGTGAACGCGACGATGCCGTCACCGGAGGAGGAGGACTTGTAGTTGACCTGGGCGTCCTTGCAGGCCGCCATGTAGTTCTTGACCCACAGGTCCATGGCGTTCTTCTGGGCGGACGAACCGGAGGCCAGGAGCTGGCCCTTGGCGCCGTCGCACTTCACGCTGGAGGCCGCCCCGGTGGTCTTGTCACCGCTGCCGCCCGTGCTCCCGCCGCCGCTGTTGTTGTCGCTGCCGCACGCCGTGAGGGCCAGGGCGCTGGACACGGCGATGACGCCGAGGGCGGTGGCGCGGAGCCGGTTCTTGCGCTGAAGCTTCACTTTCGGGTGTTCCTTCCGGGAGCCGCCGGTTTCCGTTCGTTGTACGGCGGCGTGCGTTGGATGGGCGGTGAGGGCGGGATGCCGTGCACCGTGTAAGGCCGAAATTAGGCAGAACAGGTGAAGTGGTCGGCGGGGAAGAGTTAACGGAAGGTGAACCGTGGCGGGCAGTGCGGTGCCGACCGTTACCGGTTCGTGTTCAGCAGGCGTACGCATCCGCCCGCACACCGGTGCGCGCCCCGGCCCCGGGCCCGATTTCAGGGGCCTCAGGACTTCAGGGGCTGCGGAGACCTCGGGTGACTCGGGGACTTCAGGGGCTGCGGAGACCGCGGGTGCCTGAGGGGCTTCCGGGACTTCAGGGAGCTTCGGAGGCTTCGGGGATCTCGGGGCTTCGGTGATCTCCGGGTTGGGGGGGGGCTCAGGCGGAGTGCAGCGCGTCGAGCAGCGCGAGGACCAGCTGGCGGTCGCGGGGGTGGGTGAGTCGGTGGTGGGCGGCCGACGGGGTCAGCCACAGCAGCCGGTCGACCTCGTCGTTCGCGGCGAAGCGCCCCTCGCCCGCCTCGGCGGCCCAGTACTCGACGCGCTTGGGGCGGCCCTGGCCGTCCGTGTAGTGGGCGGTGGGCAGCGCCGCGCCCGGCGCGCACGTGAACCCGGTCTCCTCAAGGACCTCGCGCAGCGCGCCGTCGAGCGCGGCCTCGTCCCGCTTCAGCTTGCCCTTGGGGTGCGACCAGTCGTCGTACTTGGGCCGGTGCACGAGGCAGATCTCGATGCCGCCGTCGCCCCAGGGGGAGCGGCGCCACAGGACGCATCCCGCGGCGAGGACGGTTCCGTCGGGTGCGGTGCTCATGGGACCGCCGGGGCGGTGGACGCTGCGTGGGACACCGCCACAGGCTGCCAGATCCGCTGGAAGGCGAAACGTGCGGCCTCCACCTCGTGCCGCTGATCGGCGTGCAGCACGCCGAGCGCGTACGCGGTGGCCGGGGCGATCCGGGGGGTACGGGCCGCGGCGGACGCGGCGGCGGCGGCCTCGGCCGCGTCCCGGTGCCGGTCCAGGGCCCGCCCCGCGGCCAGCAGCCGCTCGGGCGGCTCCGGCTCGCCGAGCCCGTGGTGCAGCACCTCCTGTGCGTACCGGTGCAGCCGGAGCAGCAGCCGCACCTGGTGCCAGGGGCTGTCCTGGCTCTCGCTCTCCTGGACCAGGGCCTCCGCGTTGTACGGATGCGCGGCCCGGGCCAGCGGCAGCGCGGCCACGGCCCGGTCGAGCCGGTCCTCGGCGTCCAGGGCCGCGGGTGCGAGCACCTCGCAGGCGTGCGCCGCGGCGGCCGAGGCCAGCGGCACCTCGCTGGCGAGCAGCGCGACCGCGTCCGCCACCGCGTGGAAGCGGGAGGAGCCGAGCGCCTGGAGCGCCGCCGAGTGGGCCCGCGTGCGGGCCAGGGTCAGCTGGCGGTCGAGCAGGGCGCCCGCACGGGCGGCGCCCACGGTGAGCGTCCCGGTGTCGCCGCGCGGCGGCGGTACCCGGGAGCCGGCGAGCCGGTGCAGGGCGTCCAGGAGCCGGGCGAGCCGGGCCGAGCAGGCGTGCTCGCCCGCCAACGTGCCCGAAAGCCAGGCGAGTTCGGCCCGCAGTTGGTCCGCCCAGACGGGGTCGAGCAGCGGCCGGAAGGTGTGCAGGGTCGCGCTGATGCGGCGGGCCGCGGCCCGCAGCGCGAGTGCGGCCTCCTCGGTGGACTGGTTGTCGGGGCCCGCCTCGCGGTGGAGGCGCAGGCCGCGCAGGAATTCCCCCGCCTGTTCGTGGAGATAGGGGGCGAGGATCTCGCCCGCCAGCTCCTGTCCGGCGATCCTGGCTGTTCCGGCGGTTCCGGTGATTCCGGCAGTGTTCTCAGGGCGTTGCACGCCGGCGCCTCCGGGCGTCTATCAGCATCTCCTGTACGTTCCGCAGCGGCTGGCCCTCGGCGTCGGTCGCGTGCCGGGTCCAGTTTCCGTCGGCGCCCAGGTGCCAGGACGCGGTGGTGTCCGACATCCCGGTCTCCAGGAGCCGGCTCAGGGCCGCGCGGTGGGCCGGGTCGGCGACCCGGACCAGTGCCTCGATGCGTCGGTCGAGGTTACGGTGCATCATGTCGGCGCTGCCGAACCAGACTTCGGGCTCGCCGCCGTTGCCGAAGGCGAACACCCGCGAGTGTTCCAGGAAGCGGCCGAGGATCGAGCGCACCCGGATGTTCTCCGAGAGGCCGGCGACCCCGGGCCGCACCGCGCAGATGCCGCGGACCCAGACGTCGACCGGCACACCGGCCTGCGACGCGCGGTAGCAGGCGTCGATCACGGCCTCGTCGACCATCGAGTTGACCTTGATGCGGACGTAGGCGGGGCGCCCGGCGTGCTGGTGGGCTATCTCCTTGTTGATCCGCGAAACCAGGCCGTCCCGAAGGGACTTGGGGGCCACGAGCAGCCGCCGGTAGGTCTCCCTGCGGGAGTATCCGGACAGCCGGTTGAAGAGGTCCGAGAGGTCCGCGCCGACCTGCGGGTCGGCGGTGAGCAGTCCCAGGTCCTCGTACAGCCGGGCCGTCTTGGGGTGGTAGTTGCCGGTGCCGACGTGGCTGTAGCGGCGCAGTGTCTCGCCCTCCTGGCGCACCACGAGCGACAGCTTGCAGTGCGTCTTGAGGCCGACGAGCCCGTAGACGACGTGACAGCCGGACTCCTCCAGCTTGCGCGCCCACTTGATGTTGGCCTGCTCGTCGAAGCGCGCCTTGATCTCGACGAGGACGAGCACCTGCTTGCCCGACTCGGCCGCGTCTATCAGCGCGTCCACGATCGGTGAATCGCCCGAAGTCCGGTACAGGGTCTGCTTGATGGCGAGCACGTCCGGGTCGGAGGCGGCCTGTTCCAGGAAGGCCTGCACCGAGGTGGAGAACGAGTCGTAGGGGTGGTGGAGCAGTACGTCGCGCTCGCGGACCGCCGCGAAGATGTCCGGCGCCGAGGCGGACTCCACCTCGGCGAGGTCGCGGTGGGTGCCCGCCACGAACTTGGGGAACTTCAGCTCCGGCCGGTCCAGCGCGGAGATCCCGAACAGTCCGGTCAGGTCGAGCAGGCCGGGCAGCGGATAGACCTCGGCGTCCGAGATCTTCAACTCCCTTACCAGCAGGTCGAGTACGTACGGGTCGATGGACTCCTCGACCTCCAGGCGCACCGGCGGGCCGAAGCGGCGCCGCATGAGTTCCTTCTCCAGGGCCTGGAGCAGGTTCTCGGCGTCGTCCTCCTCGACTTCGAGGTCCTCGTTGCGCGTCACCCGGAACATGTGGTGCGCGAGCACCTCCATGCCGGGGAACAGCTCCTCCAGGTGCGCCGCGATGACGTCTTCGAGCGGTACGTAGCGCTGCGGCGAGGCCTCCAGGAACCGGGAGAGCAGCGGCGGCACCTTCACGCGCGCGAAGTGGCGGTGGCCCGAGACCGGGTTGCGCACCACCACGGCGAGGTTGAGCGAGAGCCCCGAGATGTACGGGAAGGGGTGCGCGGGGTCCACGGCCAGCGGGGTCAGGACCGGGAAGATCTGCTGCCGGAACAGGGTGAAGAGGCGGGCCTGCTCCTTCTCGGTGAGGTCCGGCCAGCGGATGAGGTGGATGCCCTCGTCGGCCAGGGCCGGGGCCACGTCCTGCTGGTAGCAGGCGGCGTGCCGGGCCATGAGCTCGCGCGAGCGGGTCCATATCAGGTCCAGGACCTCGCGCGGCTGGAGACCGGAGGCCGACCGGGTGGCCACCCCGGTCGCGATGCGCCGCTTGAGTCCGGCCACCCGGACCATGAAGAACTCGTCCAGGTTCGAGGCGAAGATCGCCAGGAAGTTCGCCCGTTCGAGGAGCGGGGTCGCCGGGTCCTCGGCCAGCTCCAGGACGCGCTCGTTGAACGCGAGCCAGCTGCGCTCCCGGTCCAGGAAGCGCCCCGAGGGCAGCTCGTCGCCCTCGCTCTCGTCCTCGTAGGCGTCCAGGTCCGCGTCGAGGTCCGGCTCCAGGTCGGAGACGGCGGCCGCGAGCGTGTGCGGCCGGTGCGCGGCTATGGAGCCGACGGACGGCTGGGCGGGCTTGAGCGGGACGTCGGCGCTGGGCTGCTGGCTCATGTCCCCATTGTTCCGCGCACCGGGGTCCTCCAGCGCGTCGGAGAGAGCGGGAGTGAGGGCCCGGGGGGTTCTGGGCGGGGGAACTGTTCCGTTCCGGGGGGTGGGCGCCGGCGGCTTCATTACGCGAGCGTCGCAAGCGTGTCTGAATGGCTGGTTACGAGGACATGACGTGCGGGCAAGCGAACCCGGGCCCCGGGGCGTCGGAGCGGGGGCCGCGCGCCGTCCCGGGAGCGGCCGGGAGCGGCCGGGAGCGGCCGGGACCCAGGATGCGGCGCCGGGGCCGCATCGGGCAAGGCCGCCGACGGCCCGCGCCCGGGGCCGGACGCGGGGCCGGCCGCTCAGGCCGCCGGCTTGCGGCTCAGGACTCCGCGCGGTACATCAGGTCCACCTCGTGGGTGGTGAAGCCGAGGCGCTCGTAGACGGTGACGGCCGCCGTGTTGTCGGCGTCGACGTACAGCATCGCGGTCGGCAGGCCCTCGGCCGCGAGGTGGCGCAGACCGGTCGCGGTCAGGGCCTTGCCGAGACCGCCGCCCTGGGCGTCCGGCCGGATTCCGACGACGTACACCTCGCCGAGCCGCTCCTCGGCGTGCACCTTCGTCCAGTGGAAGCCGACGAGTTCGCCGTCCCTCTCCGCGAGGAAGAAGCCCTTGGGGTCGAACCACGGCTCGGCCTTGCGGTCGTCGAGGTCGCGCTGGGTGAGCGAGCCCTGCTCGGGGTGGTGTGCGAAGGCCGCCGCGTTCACGGCGAGCCAGGCCGCGTCGTCCTCGCCCGGGGTGAAGGTGCGCACGGTGACGCCCTCGGGCCAGGTCGGCTCGTTGATGCCGAGCGGGCTCAACGGCCGCCGCAGCTGGCGCAGTTCGCGGAACAGGGTGAGGCCCAGGACCTGCGCGAGGTGGCGGGCCGCCGAGTGGCCGCCGTGCGCCCACACCCGCAGCCGCTTGCCGGTCGCCCCGAGCAGCGCGCTGCCCAGCGCCCGGCCGTGCCCGTGCCCGCGGTACCCGGGATGCACGACGAGCTCGGCGGCGGGCGCCTCGATGGGGTCGGTGTCCTCCAGCTGGGCGTACCCGACGAGCACGTCGTCCACGGTCAGCAGAAAATGCCGCACGCCCGCGCGTCCGCCGCCGCGCAACCGGAGCCGCCCCTGCTCGGAAACCGCCTGCTGCCCGTCGGTACGGGCGGCTTCGGCGAGCAGGTCGAGCACGGCCTGCGCCTGGACGGGACTGAGCTCGTCGAGCGTCTGGATGTCGCGGGAGGACGGCGAGGGGGCGGCTTCGTCTGTCATGGATACGAGGGTACGGCGGGGGGTGCGGTGGGCGGGGGCGGGTGAACGTCCCGGATCGCGGACCGAGGTCGTTCCCGGGCGCACAGGGTCAACGGGCCGAGGACCGTGCGGGGCGTACGGGGGCAACGGCAACCAGCTCGTAACCCGCCACCCCCTGTTGCGCTACGCGCGTTGACCCTAGGCTGCGCCGGGACTTCACCGGAAACTCACAGGGGACTCAAAGAACACATGCCAGCGAAACCCCACATGAAGCGTGCCGCCACACGAATGTGGGCGGGGGCCGCCGGACTCGCCACCGTCGGAGCGCTCGTCGCCGCGATGCCCGCGGACGCGCACGAGCGCGGCCACGGACACCACCCGAAGCCGGACCGCACCGTCGACGTCCAACTCCTCTCCTTCAACGACCTGCACGGCAACCTGGAGCCCCCGGCCGGTTCGGCCGGCGCGGTGACGGAGCGTCAGGCGGACGGGACCACCAAGTCCGTGCCGGCCGGTGGCATGGAGTACCTCGCCACCTCGCTGCGCACCGCCCGCAAGGGCCACCCGTACTCGATCACCGCGGCCGGCGGAGACATGATCGGGGCGAGCCCGCTGCTGTCCGGGCTCTTCCACGACGAGCCGACCATCGAGGCGCTCAACAAGCTGAAGCTGGACGTCACGGCCGTCGGTAACCACGAGTTCGACGAGGGTGCCACCGAGCTCGCGCGCATGCAGAACGGCGGCTGCCACCCCACCGAGGGCTGCTACGAGAAGGGCAAGAAGTTCCGCGGCGCGGACTTCCCCTACCTCGCGGCCAACGTGACGAACGAGAAGACCGGCAGGCCGATCCTCAAGCCGTACACGGTGTGGGAGAAGAACGGCGTCAAGATCGGCTTCATCGGCGTGACGCTGGAGGGCACCCCGAACGTCGTGACCGCGTCCGGCGTCAAGGGCCTCAAGTTCGCCGACGAGATCGAGACGATCAACAAGTACGCCAAGGAACTCGACCGCCAGGGCGTCAAGTCGATCGTCGCGCTGATCCACGAGGGCGGCATGCCGTCGAGCAACGCCTACAACGACAGCTGTGACAGCCAGGGTCCCGGCAGCGGGATCTCCGGCCCGATCGTCGACATAGCCAAGGGCATCACGCCCAAGGTGGACGCGCTGGTCACCGGTCACACCCATCAGGCGTACGTCTGCACCATCCCGGACCCGGCGGGCAACCCGCGCCTGGTGACCTCGGCGGCCTCGTTCGGCAAGCTGTACACGGACACGACGCTGACGTACGACCGCCGCACCAAGGACATCGTGCGCACCGCGGTGAAGTCGCCCAAGTCCCCGAAGTCGGCGAACCACATCGTCAGCAGGGACCAGGCGAAGGCGCCCGACATGACCCAACTGATAGCCCGCTGGGGCAAGTTGGCGGCGCCCGTCGCCAACCGGCCGCAGGGCTACATCTCGGCGGACATCAACGGGCGCGGCTCCGACGCTCCCGAGAAGCCGCTCGGCGACCTGATCGCGGACGCGCAGCTCGCCGGGCTCTCCGCTCCCGACAAGGGCGGCGCACAGCTCGCCCTCATGAACCCCGGCGGCATCCGCTCCGACCTCGTGTACAAGGCGAGCGGGAGTGAGGGGGACGGGGTGGTGACGTACGGCGAGGCGTTCACGGTCCAGCCGTTCACCAACATGATGAACGTGGTCGACCTGACCGGGGCGCAGCTCCTCGCGGCGCTCCAGCAGCAGGTCAGCGGCCCGAACGCGGCGGACCTGAAGATCCTCCAGGTCTCCAAGGGGCTGACCTACACGCTGGACCTGACGAAGTCGGGCGCGGCGCGGGTGGTCGTCGACACGGTGAGGCTGAACGGGGCCGCGATCGACCCCGCGAAGACGTACCGGGTGGCCATGAACGAGTTCCTGGCGGGCGGGGGTGACGGGTTCCCGGCGCTGGTCGGCACGAACAAGTTGGTCGGGGCGTCGGACCTGGACGTCTTCGACGCGTACCTCGCGGCGAACTCTTCGGCCTCGGCGCCGATGGTTCCGCCGGTCTCCGGGCGCATCACGGTGCTGAAGTAGCCCGTCCGGGCGGGTAGTCGGGGCGGCGGGCCTGAGCGGCCCGCCGCCCCCCTTTTTTTTGCCCCGCCCCGCCCCTTCCCGCAACCCTCCGGGGGTGGAGTGGGGTGCCCCCGACCCCGTTTTCGTCCTCGGGCCGTGGGTGGCTGGTCGCGCAGTTCCTCGCGCCCCTGAAGGATTCGGTGCTGGCCAGCGCAGGCACCTTCAGCCCGTCCGGCGAATTGAGGACGAGCGCCGTTCAGGCGCGAACGGGGGTGCAGGGGGCGGAGCCCCCGCAGGGGTCTGGGGCGCAGCCCCAGGGACCCGGAGCCAACCAACCCCGGGCCACGGGCGGGCGGGTGGGCAAATCCCCCCGGGCCGGGGCCGGGCGCGTCAGGGGGTTTCCGGAGGGGGCGTCGGGGCGCCGGGCAGGGTGAGCCGGGCCAGGGTGCCGCCGCCTTCGGCGGGGGCCAGGGACACCTCACCCCCCGCGTGCCGGACCGTACGGGCCACGATCGAGAGCCCGAGCCCCGACCCGGGCAGGGCCCGCGCCGACGGAGACCGCCAGAAGCGCTCGAAGACGTGCGGCAGGTCCTCCGCCGGAATGCCGGGCCCCTGGTCGCGGACCGTCAGGACCCCCCGGTCCAGGGCCACCGTGACCGCCCCGTGCGGCGGGCTGAACTTCACCGCGTTGTCCAGGACGTTCACCACCGCCCGCTGCAGCGCCGCCGGCTCGGCCCGTACGTACCAGGGCGCGAGCTCCGCCGTGATCGTGAGCTCGGGCCCCCGCAGCCGCGCCCGGTCGAGCGCGATCCGCGTGATGTCGTGCAGGCCGACCACTTCGAGCGGACCCTCACGGACCGCGTCCGGGCGCGAAAGTTCCTGCAAGTCCCCGATGAGGGAGGCGAGTTCGGACATCTGCGCGGTCACGGACGCCATCAGCGCCTTGCGGTCGGCGGGCGGAATGGCCCGCCCGGTCTCCTCGCTGCGGGCGAGCAGCTCGATGTTCGTACGCAGCGAGGTGAGCGGCGTACGCAGCTCGTGCCCCGCGTCGGCGATGAGCTGTGCCTGCCGGTCCCGTGAGGAGGCGAGCGCGGCGGTCATCGCGTTGAAGGACCGCGAGAGGCGGGCGATCTCGTCCTCGCCCTCGACGGGGATGCGGACCGTCAGGTCCTCGGTGCGGGCCACGTGCTCGACGGCCCCGGTCAGCTTGTCCACGGGCCGAAGCCCGGTCCGCGCGACCCAGAGGCCGGCCGCCCCGGCCGCGATCACGCCGATGCCGGCCAGACCCGTCAGCAGCAGCGCGAGCCGGTTGAGGGCGGAGTCGATCTCGGTCAGCGGGCGGGACAGCGAGACGGTGACCCACCTGCCGCCGAACTCCTGGTACTGGGTGTGCACCCGTACCTCCATGCCGCCCTCGGTGATGCTGTTGTGCAGGGACTCGGCCTTGAGGTTGCGGCCGGCGGCGATCGCGACGTCCTGCGGCATGACCTGCACGGGCGGGGAGTCGGGGGCCACGCAGCGGGTGCCGTCCGGCAGCACCACCTGGATGTAGGCGAAGGGCTTCTGCCCCGGCGGCATGCTGCCCTGCGAGGTGCAGGACTGGAGCGCGCCCTGGACCAGGCTGCCCGGCGCGCTGGTGTTGCGCAACGTGGTGTCGAGCTCGGCGCGCAACTGGGCCCGGGTCAGCAGCCAGCAGGCCACCGCTACCGCCGCCACCGCCACCGCGACAGCCGTCGCGACCAGCATCGCGAGGCGGGAGCGGAGCGGCATCGCGCGGTAGCGGCGCAGTACACGGTTCACTCCGCGCCGCCGGGCCGGAGCGCGTACCCCACGCCCCGGACCGTGTGCACGAGCCGCGGTTCGCCGCCCGCCTCGGTCTTGCGGCGCAGGTACATCACGTACACGTCGAGGGAGTTGGACGAGGGCTCGAAGTCGAAGCCCCACACCGCCTTGAGGATCTGCTCGCGGGTGAGCACCTGGCGGGGGTGGGCCAGGAACATCTCCAGGAGCGTGAACTCGGTGCGGGTCAGCTCCACCACCCGGCTGCCGCGGGTGACCTCGCGCGTGGACAGGTCCATCCGCAGGTCCGCGAAGCTGAGGACGTTCCCGGCGTCCTGCCCGGCCGCGCCCGTGTCCACCGCGTAGGAGCTGCGGCGCAGCAACGCCCTGATGCGGGCGAAGAGTTCGTCCAGCTCGAACGGTTTGACCAGGTAGTCGTCGGCGCCCGCGTCGAGCCCGGTGACCCGGTCGCCCACCGTGTCGCGCGCGGTCAGCATGAGGATCGGGGTGGTCGAGCCGGCCGCGCGCAGCCGGCGGGCGGCGGTGAGCCCGTCCATCCTCGGCATCTGGATGTCGAGGACGATCAGCTCGGGCTGGTAGGCCTCCGCCTTCGCGAGGGCGTCGAGGCCGTCCACGGCGACCTCGGTGCCGTATCCCTCGAAGGCGAGACTGCGCTGCAGCGCCTCGCGGACGGCGGGTTCGTCGTCGACGATCAGGATGCGCTGCGGTTCGTCCTCGGCGGGGCTCATGAGCGGGTTTCCTTCTGGTGCGTCGTGGCGGCTCGGGACCTTCAGCCTCGCATGCGGACGGTGTGGCGCGGGGCGGCTCGCTGCCCCGGGAGGGTCAGTTGCCGCCCCGCGCTGTTCGGTGGGCGCCGGGGGCGCCTCAGTAGCTGCCGCCGAAGCCGCCGGAGCTGTCGCTGCCCTGGCTGTTGTCGCTGCCGCCGGTGTCGGCGCCGCCGCTGCCGCCGCTGCGCAGGCTGGCGAGGTCGGACTTGACGGTGTTGATCGGGATGGCGAAGCCGAGCCCGACACTGCCGGCCGACGAGCCGCTCGCGCTGCTCGAACTCGGCGAGTACATCGCCGAGTTGATGCCGATGATGTTGCCGTTCATGTCGATGAGTGCGCCACCGGAGTTGCCCGGGTTGAGCGAGGCGTCGGTCTGGAGCGCCTTGTACGTGGTCTTCGACGAGCCGGTGTCGCCGTTGAACTGCTGCCCGCCGAACTCGAACGGCCAGCCGCCCTGACCGCGCCCCTGGCCCTGTCCTTGTCCCTGGCCCTGCCCCTGGTTGCCCTGCTCCTTGGCGACGGTGACATCGCGGTCGAGGGCGGAGACGATGCCGCTGGTGACGGTGCCGGTGAGGCCCTCGGGGGAGCCGATGGCGACGACCTGGTCGCCGACCGCGATCTTGCTGGAGTCGCCGAGGGAGGCGGGCTTGAGCCCGCTCGCCCCGTCCAGCTTGATCAGCGCGAGGTCCTTGTCGGGGTCGGTGCCGACGACCTTCGCGGTGTACGTCTTGCCGTTGCTCAGCTTCACCTTGACGGAGGTCGAGCCCGAGATGACGTGGTTGTTGGTGATGATCTCGCCGTTGGCGGTCACGATCACGCCGGCCCCGGTCGACTCGCCCGAGCCGGACGTCGCGTTGATCTCGACGATGCTCGGCATGACGGCCTTGGCGACGCCGGAGACGGTGCCGTTGGTGCTGTTGGAGGCGTTGGTGCCGCTGACTCCGGAGCTGACGGTGGCGTTGTCGTTGCCGACGTAGTGCTCGACGAAGCTGGCGGTGCCGCCGCCTATCGCCGCCGCGATGATGGCGACGGCCGCGATGAGCCCCACCGAACGCTTGGCCCGCCGCGGCTTCGGGGCCTCCGGCTCGGCGGTGGCGAAGTGCGCGGTGGCCGGGTACTGGGGCGGCGGCGGGTATGCGGCCGCGTGGGCCTCTGCCTCTCGCCGGGCGTCGTCCTTGGCTCGCTGCCAGGACTCGTAAGAGTGGTTCGGCTGCTGCTCGGGGTACTCGCCGCTGTGGCGGGGGCTCTCGGTCATGTCTATGACCTTCGCCACGGATGATGAGAGCAGTCTGAGGACGGGGTAAGAAGCCCGGCAGAACCGCGTTTGCCCGAAATAAAGACGCCTCGCGGCGTCCGGCAACGGCTCGTCGGGCGGGCTAGCCGCAGCCGCAGGAACGGCGCACGACGAGCCGCGAGGGGAACTGTTTGAGGCGTTCGCGGCGCGAGCCCGCGACCCGCAGCCCGTCGTCCAGGACCAGGTCCACCGCGGCCCGCGCCATCGCGGGCCGGTCGGAGGCGATCGTGGTCAGCGGCGGGTCGGTCAGGGCCGCTTCCTTGACGTCGTCGAAGCCGGCCACGGCCAGCTCGCCCGGCACGTCGATGCGCAGCTCGCGGGCGGCCCGCAGCACCCCGATCGCCTGGTCGTCGGTCGAGCAGAAGATGGCGGGCGGCCGCTCGGGCCCGGCGAGGATCTCCAGGGCCACCTTGTAGGCGTCGTAACGGTTGTACGGGGCCTGGAAGAGACGGCCTTCGAGCGAGCGGCCGGACTCCAGCATGGCCCGGCGCCAGCCCTCGACGTGGTCGGCCACCGGGTCGCCGACGGCCGGGGTCGACTCGACCCCGCCGAGGCAGGCAACGTACTCGTGGCCGTGTTCGAGCAGGTGACGGGTGGCGAGCTGGGCGCCGCCGATGTCGTCGGTCACCACCGCCACGTCGTCGATCGCCTCGGGCCGCTCGTGCAGCAGCACCACCCGGGCGTCCCAGGCGTCGATCTCGGCCGCGGCGCGCTCGCTCGGACCCTGGCTGACCAGGATCAGACCGGCGACCCGCATGCCGAGGAAGGCCCGCAGATAGTGGACCTCGCGGTCGTCGACGTAGTCGGAGTTGCCGACCAGGACCATTTTTCCGCGCTCGGATGCGGCCTGTTCGACGGCGTGCGCCATCTCGGCGAAGAACGGCTGGCGCGCGTCCGGGACGATCATTCCTATGAGGTCGGTACGCCGCGACGCCATGGCCTGGGCGACCCGGTCCGGCCGGTACCCCAGCTCCTTGATCGCGGCGAGGACACGCTCGCGCGTGGCCGGGGCGACCGGCCGGGGTCCGTTGTTGATGACATAGCTGACGACGGCGGTCGAAGTACCCGCAAGTCGTGCCACGTCGTCCCGCGTCACCTTGGCCACGCGCGGCAGTCTACGCGGGGTGACCCCCCTCTGGGCAGGGCATATCGCAGGTCGTACCCCAGGTGTGATCTACCGTTCGGGTTACGGCTTCGAGGAGCGCGCCGCCGCTTCCTTCGTCTCGGCGGTGGCCGCGTCGACCACCGCCTTCGCCTTGGCGTCCTCGGCGGAGCGCTCGGGCTTCTCCGGGGTCACGAAGCGGTAGCCGACATTGCGTACGGTGCCGATCAGCGACTCGTGCTCGGGGCCGAGCTTGGCCCGCAGCCGCCGTACGTGGACGTCGACCGTGCGGGTGCCGCCGAAGTAGTCGTAGCCCCAGACCTCCTGGAGCAGCTGGGCGCGCGTGAAGACCCGGCCCGGGTGCTGGGCGAGGTACTTGAGCAGCTCGAACTCCTTGAAGGTCAGGTCCAGGACCCGCCCCTTCAGCTTCGCGCTGTACGTGGCCTCGTCGACCGAGAGGTCGCCGTTGCGGATCTCCATGGGGGAGTCGTCCGAGACGGCCTGCGCGCGTCCGGTCGCGAGCCGCAGGCGCGCCTCCACCTCGGCGGGGCCCGCGGTGTCGAGCAGGACGTCGTCGATGCCCCAGTCGGCGGTGACGGCGGCCAGGCCGCCCTCGGTGACGACCAGCACCAGCGGACAGCCGGGTCCGGTGGAGCGCAGCAGCTGGCACAGCGACCGCACGTGCGGCAGGTCGCGGCGGCCGTCGATCAGGATGACGTCGGCACCGGGGGTGTCGACGAGGGCCGGGCCCTCGGCGGGGGCGACCCGCACGCTGTGCAGGAGCAGGCCGAGAGCGGGAAGCACCTCCGTCGACGGCTGGAGGGCGTTGGTGAGGAGCAGCAAGGAGCTCATCGGGCTCCACCTGCCCGGGTAGTCCGCTTCGTATCGTGCACGGTTGGCTCGCCCATGACGTCTTTTCCTCCTGCTCGCCGGGAGCTCGGGGGCGTTGCGGCACTGCTTCGTACGTACTGCGTTCGGTGCTGTGCTGTGCTTTTGTGCTGCGTTCGCTTCTCTGTGTTCCGCACGCTCTGGATCTTTCGATCCTCGATCTCCTGGCCCGCACGCACGACCCGAGACGTTTGTGAGCGTTTGTTCACCCGTCCGTAACAACGACCGGGAAACACAAAAGGACCCGGGGGCTTCGGTGCCCGGATCCTCTGCCGAGCAGAATAGCCCACATGAATGCCGAGGCAGATGATCGATTTCACACTTCCGCTGTTTCCTCGATCACTCCCGGCCTCCGGCGCGCCACTTTGCGTACGACAGACGGTGTCCGGATCGAGGCGGTTCACACCCCCTGTGCGCAGGGTCACGCCGAGAGCGCGATCGTGGTCGCGCACGGCTTCACGGGCTCGGCCGACCGGCCCGCCGTGCGGCGGGCCGCGGGGGTGTTCGCGCAGTACGCGGGCGTGATCACCTTCTCGTTCCGCGGGCACGGGAAGTCCGGCGGCCGCTCGACCGTCGGCGACCGCGAGGTGCTCGACCTGGCGGCGGCCGTCGAGTGGGCCAGATCACTCGGATACGAACGGGTGGTGACCGTCGGCTTCTCGATGGGCGGATCGGTGGTGCTGCGGCACGCGGCGACCCACCGGGGGAGCACGGCGGGGCGCACGGAAGCAGTGGCGGCGGTCAGCGCACCTGCCCGCTGGTACTACCGGGGCACGGCCCCCATGCGGCGCGTGCACTGGCTGATCACCCGGCGCGCGGGCCGTCTGGTCGGCCGCCTCGGCTTCGCCACCCGTATCCATTCCGAGGACTGGGACCCGGTGCCGCTCTCGCCCGTCGAGGCGGTCCCGCTGATCGCGCCGACCCCGCTGCTCATCGTGCACGGCGACCGCGATCCGTACTTCCCGGTGGACCACCCGCGCATGCTGGCGGCGGCCGGACCTGCGCGGTTGTGGCTCGAAGCGGGCATGGGGCACGCCGAGAACGCGGCCGGTGACGAGCTGCTCGGACGGATCGCGGACTGGCTCATCGCGGCGCGGCCCGCCGCGTAGCCCATCATGGAGGGCGACGAAAGGAGCCTGACCATGGCAGCGGGAACCATCCGCTTCTGGGCCGCGGCCAAGTCCGCCGCCGGTGTGGCCGAGGAGCCGTACGCGGCCCGGACGCTGGCCGAAGCCCTCGACGCGGTGCGCGAACGGCACCCCGGAGAGCTCACGCGCGTACTCCAGCGGTGTTCCTTCCTGGTCGACGGCGACCCCGTCGGGAAGCGGAAGCATGAGACCGTACGCCTTGCCGAGGGCGGCACGGTCGAGGTGCTCCCGCCGTTCGCAGGAGGGTGACCCCCACGTCATGAGCGAGCAGTACCCGTATCAGCAGCAGCCACAGGGCCGGCCCCAACACGACCAGCCCCAGTACGACCAGCCGCAGTACGACCAGTACGGGCAGCCCCTTCATCCGCAGCCCCAGCCGTCGTTCCCGCACGAGCCGTACCAGGACCACCAGCAGTACACGCAGACGTGGGAGGGGCAGACCTGGGACACCCAGTACCAGCCCACGATCCCGCCCCTGCAGCAGCAGCCGGTGCAGCAGCAGCCGGTGGAGCCCGAGCCGCGCCGGGGCCGTCACGCGCAGCCCGCGCAGCCCGAGCCGTCGTGGGAGGGGCATCCGGTCGACCCGGTGTACGCGCCGCCGCGCCACGCGGGTGCCGAGGAGACGGCTTACCTGCCGCCGCAGCACGGCGCGGGAACGGCCTCCGTGCCGCTGCCGCCCGAGATGCCGATGGCCTCCGCACCCGCTCCGGCGCCGGTGTACGAGCCCGCGGCCACGCCGGCGCCGTCCGCCGCTCCGGCCGCCGCGGCCGGTTCGGGCCCGGCCTACAGCCCGCCCACCACGGTCGGCAACGCGCGGATCACCGACGCCCAGCGGGCCCGCGCGGAGGGCCGCTCACCGGTCATCGCGCCCGGAATGCAGCCCGCGGCCCTCACCGCGGTCCTCGGCCTGCTCCTGGCGGTCGCCGCGCCCGTCGGCCCCTACGCCCTGGTGATCCCGCTCGTCGCCCTCCAGGCCGTCAACGCGGCGGGCTGGTTCCGGCTCAACGGGATGTGGCCGGCCCGGCAGGGCATCGCGCTCGCCTTCGCGGGCGCGCTCGTCGCCGACGTGGCCCTGCTCGCGCTCGGCCGTGAGCACGCGCCCGCCGCGATCCTCGGCACGCTCGGCGTCTGGGTGCTGCTCACCCTCGTCCTCCAGCTCCGCTCGCACGCCGACCCCGACGAGCGCATGTACGGGCTGATGGCGACCGTCACCTCGGCGGCCCTCGCGGTCCTGGCGGGCAGCTTCCTCGCGGCGCCGCCGCACGCGGTGTCGGTCGGCGCGGCCGCGGTGGCCGTCGCCGTTCTGGCCCGCGCCCTGCCGCTGCCGTCGGTCGTCTCCGTGGCGGTCGCGCTGCTCGCGGCGGCGGGCTCCGGCATCGCGGTGGGCGGCCTGACCGGCATCGGCGCGTCCGGCGCCCTGCTCGGCCTGGCGGCCGGTGCCTGCGCGCTGATCGGGCTGCGGGTCGCCTCGTACGACTACCCGTCCCGGTTCGTCCACATGACGGCGGGCGTGGCCCTGCCGCTCACCGCGGCCGTGCCTGTGCTGTATCTCATCGGGCGGGCCGTGGCGTAGGGAACCGCGGTTAGTGTCGTGATCGTCGTTCAGAGGCGTCGGCTTTTCCGCTTCTGACGTTTCTGATCAAAGGGTCGATGGCCGAGTGGCGGCCGACTGGTGGGGGACACGTAGGCAATGCGCGCACTGCGAATACTTCTGATCATCGCGATCGTCCTCGGCGGCATCTTCGTCGCCGTCGACCGCATCGCGGTGAACGTCGCCGAGTCGAAGACGGCCGACAAGATCAAGAGCAGCCAGCGGCTCGGCTCGACGCCCGATGTCGACATCAAGGGCTTCCCCTTCCTGACGCAGGTGCTCGGCAAGGAGCTCGACGAGGTCGACGTCTCGCTGTCCGGGGTCACCGCGACGGCCGGGGGCCACTCGGTCAACGTCACCGAGGTGACGGCCGAGCTGCACGCGGTGAAGATCGACAGCTCCTTCTCGTCGGCGGTGGCGGGCCGGGCCGACGGGGCGGCGAACATCTCGTACGCGGACCTCTCCAAGGCCGCGCCCAAGGGTGCGACGGTCGGCTATGCGGGGCCGGAGCGGGCGGCCAAGGGCCAGGTCAAGGTGTCCGGCCCCCTCACGGACCTCATCGAGGGCCAGGGCGTCGCGCTGCCGGCGCCGGTCAAGGCGCTGCTGCAGGGCCGTACGGTTTCGGCCTACAGCACGGTCAGTCTGAACGGGGCGGGGGCGGTGCAGCTTCGGGCGGAGTCCCTGCCGAAGTTGCCCGTGCCGGGGTTCGACACGCGGTTGCGCAAGGCGGTCGACTACGACCTGAAGATCGACGGCATGCCGTCGAGCATCAAGCTGAACAAGGTCACGGCTTCGGAGTCGGGTCTCCGCTTCTCGGGCGAGGGCACGGAGGTCCGCCTCGCGGGCTGACCTTCCCGACCCAGGCGGCTCCCCGGCCGGGGTACGACCGACGGGGTGCACCGCGGCTCCGCCCCAGCCCCGCTTCCCCTGCGGCTCCGCCCCAGCCCCCGCTTCCCCCGCGGCTCCGCCACGTGCCCGAGGCTCCGGGGGAGGTCACCGCCTTCGGCCCGTGCGGGCCGTGGGTGGCTGATCGCGCAGTTCCCCGCGCCCCTTCACCCCGTTTTCGTCCGCGGACCGTGCCCGCTTCCCGCGCAGTTCCCCGCGCCCCCAACCCCGTTCATGGCTGCGGGCCGTGGCCGCTTCTCGCGCAGTTCCCCGCGCCCCCAAAAAACCTGACGTCGGCCTCGCACCGTGGGTGGCTGGTCGCGCAGTTCCCCGCGCCCCTGAAGGATTCGGTGCTGGTCAGCGCAGGCACCTTCAGCCTGTCCGGCGTTTGAGGACGAGCGCCGTTCAGGCGCGAACGGGGGTGCAGGGGGCGGAGCCCCTTGCGGGGGTTCGAGGGGCGCAGCCCCTCAGGGGGTCTGGGGCGCAGCCCCAGGGACCTGGACCCAACCAACCCCGAGCACCGGGCGGGCGGGTGGGCAAACCCCCGGGGTCTGGGGCTCAGCCCCAGGGCTCAGCCGGTCCAACCCGCCGCACGGGCGGGCGGGCAAACCCCCCGGGCCGGGGCAAACCCCCAGGAGGGGGCCGCATTCTGAGACGGGGGTGTCCGTAGGGCAGGAGGGGGGCCGGGGGCGGAGCCCCGGGAGGGGGCGGAGGGGGCTTCGAAAGGGCCCGCGTATCAGTATGCGGATGATCGAGTCTCAGCATGCGACACACCGGTGACACGCCCCCGTCCCCCTCCCTACGATCGGACGCATGAAGCGACAGGCGGACCTCACGAAGCGGCGGGCAGTAGACCTGTGCCGCGTCGCCGCCATGCTCTGTCGCCCCTTCTGAGCGGGACGCTCGTACTCCCGCATTCCCCGGGCTTCTTGGCCGTACTCAGGCCACCCAGGCCCACCCCTCGTGCCGCCGTACGCGCGCCGCAGCCGCGCGAAGCCGAGGCCGCGTACCCGCACTCCGCACCGCCCCCGCAGACTGCCCCGGAGGAGAAGAACATGAGCCGCAGTGACGTCCTGGTAGACGCCGACTGGGTCGAGGCCCACATCGAGGACCCGAAGGTCGCCATCGTCGAGGTCGACGAGGACACTTCGGCCTACGAGAAGAACCACATCAAGAACGCGATCCGGATCGACTGGACGAAGGACCTCCAGGACCCGGTCCGCCGCGACTTCATCGACCAGGAGGGCTTCGAGAAGCTCCTCTCCGCCAAGGGCATCGCGAACGACACCACCGTCGTCCTGTACGGCGGCAACAACAACTGGTTCGCCTCGTACGCCTTCTGGTACTTCAAGCTCTACGGCCACCAGGACGTGAAGCTCCTCGACGGCGGCCGCAAGAAGTGGGAGCTCGACTCCCGCGACCTCGTGGACGGCGACGAGGTGCCCAGCCGCCCGGCCACCCAGTACAAGGCCAAGCCCCAGGACGCCTCGATCCGCGCCTTCCGCGACGACGTCGTGAACGCGATCGGCTCCAAGAACCTCGTCGACGTGCGCTCGCCCGACGAGTTCTCCGGCAAGCTGCTCGCCCCGGCCCACCTCCCGCAGGAGCAGTCGCAGCGCCCGGGCCACGTCCCGTCCGCCCGCAACATCCCGTGGTCGAAGAACGCCAACGACGACGGCACCTTCAAGTCGGACGACGAGCTCAAGGCCCTCTACGAGGACGAGCAGGTCGACCTCGCGAAGGACACCATCGCGTACTGCCGCATCGGTGAGCGCTCGGCCCTGACGTGGTTCGTGCTGCACGAGCTGCTCGGCCAGACGAACGTCAAGAACTACGACGGTTCGTGGACCGAGTACGGCTCCCTCGTCGGCGTGCCGATCGAGCTCGGCGCCAACAAGTAGTCCGCCCAGCCCGCGCAGCCCCCAGCCCCCAGACCAGCAGAGACCGTAAGGAAGAACCCATGTGTGGAGCGAAGGCCGGCGGCCCCGACGCCTCGACGATCAAGCCCGGTGAGACCACGATCCAGGGCCAGGTGACCCGCGACGGCGAGCCCGTCACCGGTTACGTGCGCCTGCTCGACTCGACGGGCGAGTTCACCGCCGAGGTGCCCACCTCGGCCACCGGACAGTTCCGCTTCTACGCGGCCGAGGGCACGTGGACCGTGCGCGCCCTGGTGCCGGGCGGCAGCGCGGACCGTACGGTCGTCGCCCAGACCGGTGGCCTCGCCGAGGTCGCCATCGCCGTCTGACCGACGGCAGCACGCAGTACCGGCCGGAGGGCCGCACCCCGGGGGTTGGACGCCTTGGAATGGGGTGCGGCCCTCCGTGCCGTTCGGCCGGCCGGCCTCTTCCCGTATCCGGCTCGGCTCCCCGGTCGTACGCTGGAAGCATGTTGGCCCGGCGTCGGCGCGGCTATTTCTGGATGATGGGCGGCTGCATCCTGCTTTTCGTGTCCGCCTGGGGCTTCGTGCGCCTGTGGTCGATTCCGGTGGCGGTCGGGATGTGCGTCGTCGCCATGGTGATCCCACCGATCGCAGCGATGGTCGCCAATCGGCGCGGCCCCGACGACCGGTGGTGGGACGACCCCTCGGGCGACCCCAAGTCCGACGAGTGGTGGGACGAGCTGGACGGCAAGAAGCGCCGCCCGTAGTCCGTGGTCCCTAGTCCGCAGTCCCGCCGTCCGTCACCCCGCGCGCGACCTCAGTAGACGAGCGCCTGCACGCCGTCCGCCATGATCTCCTGCACGAAGACCTGCGCCCCCGCGATCCGTACGCCCTCCAGGACGTCCTGCTCCGTGATCTCCCGCCGGGTCGCGCACTGCGTGCACAGCGTGATCCGGCCGCCCGCCTGCACCGACGCGATGAGGTCCGGCAGCGGCGCGGCATGGGGGAGCGTGAACTCGGCGGCCCGGCCCGGCAGGGCGAACCAGGACGATTCGCCGGTCAGCCAGAGCGAGACCTCGACCCCGCTGGCCACGGCCACCGCCGCCACGGTGAAGGCCTGCGAGCACCGCTCGGGCGCGTCGGCGCCGGCGGTCACCTTGATCACGAGCTTCTTGTTCGGCATATGCGGAACTGTAATCCGCCAGGTCACAACCTCCCCCGGTGGCTGTGAGTCCTCTGTGTGCCGCGGCCGGCGCAGTCCACGGCACACACCGTTCCAAGCCGCGTCAAAAGGTGGCTGGACTTCTCAATTCCCAGGGGGAGCAAGTGAGTTCGACCGAAGAGCCACCGGATCTTCCGGACCTTCCAGATTTTCCGGATCCCGCGGGCCCGCGCCGCGCTCAGGGCCGCACCGCCCGGATCGTCGCGGGAGCGGCCGTACTCGGAGTGCTGGCGGGCACCGTCACCGGTTACGTCGTGCAGTACCAGCGACAGCCGACCCCCTTGGCACCGCTCGCCCAGCCGAACCTGGCGGAGTCCAGAACGACACCGGCGGACGAGAACACGACGCCCCGCACCGTCTCGGCCGACCGTTGGGCCGAGAAGCCCGACGGCGACCTGCGCCACCTCCTCCTGCCGAAGCCGCCCGGCGCGAAGGTCGGGGAGGAGCCCGGATACCGCGATCTGGCGACCACCGTGGAGGGCTTCGCGTATCCCGACAAGGTGTTCACGCACTTCTTGCGCGACGGGTTCAGGCGCGAGGTGACGACGTCCTGGACCCAGGGCGGCCATGTGGGAGTCACCGTCTCGCTCACGCAGTTCCGCGACGACGTGGCGCTCAAGTCCAAGGACTACGTCGACGAGCAGCAGGACGCCGTGCGGACGGACGCGTACGCCGGAAGTCCCGGCAAGCCGATCCCCGGCAGCGTCGGCGGCCGCACGTACGTGTACGCCAAGCCGTACAGCGAACCCGGCTATGAGCCCGTGTACCAGGGGCGGGCCTACGCCTGGCGCGACGGCACCGCCATGGAGATCTACTACGAGGACAGCACGGGGCCCGTTTCGGAGTCGGCCCTCCAGGCCCTGGCCGAACGGCAGTTGGAGCGCCTGTGACCACGAACCCCGCGCCCGCGAACCCCGTGCCCACGGACCCCGCGCCCGCGAACCCCGTGCCCACGAACCCCGCGCCCGCGAACCCCGTGCCCACGGACCCCGCGACTGCGAAAGACGTACCCGGCGACTCGGCCACCACGCCCGTCTCCGCCGCGCCCGTGCCGGCCCGTCGGCCGCGCCGCCCGGTGCCGCTCGTGTCGGGAGCCGTCGCTCTCCTGCTCGTTGCCGGAGGCGGGGTATGGGCCTTCGCCGCGCTGGGGGACGCGGACCGCAGCGCCCCCACGGTCCTCGTGGGGACCCCCGGAGCGGCAGCCTCGCGGTCGCCCGGGGCACCGGTCGCCCCCGGGCTCCGCGGCAAGTTGCTGCCGTTGCCGAGGGGCTATCAACTCGGCCCGGACATCGACGAGTTCGGCAACGAAGCGGCCTTCGGGGCCCAGCAGGCGACCGCCCGGATGAAGGAGGGCGACCGCGGGCTTCCGGCCGACCGGCGCGAGAAGTACGACAAGGCGGTGGACGGCCTGAAGATCCAGGGCGCCGCCATGCGCAGCTACACGGACAGCAACTTCGTCACCGAGATGTGGCTGGCCCGGCTGGAGAACACCAAGGCCATCAAGAACCTGACCGATGCCCAGACCGAGGTCATGCGCGCCTCCGGGGGCCTGCGCAAAGGGCCCGTGATCGAGGGCCACGCCAATGCCGTCTGCTTCCTTGAGCCCAAGGACGACACGACGAAACTCGACGTGATGCTGTGCAACGCCTACGAGGGCGATGTCATGGTCACCGCGTACACCTACGCCCCGGTGCCGCTGGACACCGCCGCGGCGGCAGGGCTGCTGCGCAAGCAGCTCGACTTCATCAAGTCCCCCGGGGAGTCCGAGTGAGCGATGTGAGCGATGTGAGCCCCGTGACCGGGCGGACCACGGCCCCCGCGCCGCCGGAGTCCCTCCCACCCTCGCCCCTCGTCATCCCGTCGGCCGGCCCGCCCGCCGGCCCCAAGGAACGCCGTGCGCTACGGGCGGTGCTGCGCTGGACGGCGGCCGCGGCCGTCTTCGGGGTGCTCGGCGGCGGGGTCGCGTACGGGATCACCGCGCAGGACCGCACCGATGTGCCGGGGCTGTCCACCAAGGGCGACGACCGCTGGGACTATCCCGCGCTGGTGAGGCCGGCCCTGCCGGCCGGCGCCCCGCTTCCGTACGCCCCCGACAACCCGGGGGTGATCCACTACGCCGATCTGGACCGGCTCCTGCTGCCCGCCCCGGCCGGTTCCGTCCCCGATCCCACGCTCAACGGGGACCGGAGCCGGGTTTCGGCCGACCGGTTCCTCCAGGAGTTCGGCACCGACTACCGGGTCTCCAGCATGCGCGACGACCTCGCCCACGGCGGGCCGGTGCAGATCGCGGCCCGCGGCTGGACCATGCCGGACGGCACCGCCACCCGCATCTACCTGGTGCGGTTCCACAGCGTCGGCTATCGGAGCGCGTTCACCTCGCTCTACCTCTCCAACGCGGGCGTCGCGCCGCGCGTCCTGAAGGACGTAGAGAGGGAGTCCGTGGTGGACGAGGGCTACGACAGCGGGCGCCGGGTCCCGTACGTACAGCACGACGTGTATGTGGAGTCGGCGCCGACCGGGCCCGTCCAGGTCCGGCACGCCTACCTGACGGCCGGTGACATCGCCGCCATGGTCGTGCAGTCGAGGAAGGGCTCCGCCGCCGCGGTCCCCTTCCGCCAGACGACCGTCCTCCAGGAGCAGCTCCTGGGCTGATCCGCCCGTACGCGGCGGGCGCGCCACCGGCGGCGTACCTCACAGAGAGGGCCGGCCCCCCACCCATTAGGCTGGGGGCCGGCCCTGACCGCCCCTACACCCGCTCATGCGAGGAGCCCCCCGTGCTTGAGGCTGTTTTCTCCACCCTCCTTGTCCTGGTCTGCGTCGGCGTCCTCGCCTTCGCCGGTCTGACCGTGAAGAAGCTGTACCAGGGTCAGCGCTAACCCCGACCGCAACGAAGAGATCGCAGCCTCATGATCGAGATTCCGTCCGACCTCCACCCCGACCTGGTTCCCCTGGTCTTCCTCCTCGGTACGTGGGAGGGCGCCGGCGTGACCGACTTCCCGGGCGCCGAGAAGGCGAACTTCGGGCAGTCCGTGACCTTCTCCCACGACGGCCGCGACTTCCTGGAGTACGTCTCGCACTCCTGGATCCTGGACGCCGAGGGCAACAAGGTGAAGCCCCTGGAGTCCGAGTCGGGCTACTGGCGCATCGACAAGGACCGCAAGGTCGAGGTCGTCATGGTCCGTGACCAGGGCATCGTCGAGATCTGGTACGGCGAGCTCGCCCACCAGAAGCCGCAGATCGACCTGGTCACCGACGCCGTCGCCCGCACCGCGGCCTCCGGCCCGTACACGGGTGGCAAGCGCCTGTACGGCTACGTCAAGAGCGATCTGATGTGGGTCGGCGAGAAGGCGACCCCCGAGGTCGAGCTCCGCCCCTACATGTCGGCGCACCTGAAGAAGGTCGTCACCCCGGAAGAGGTCGCGGACATGGCCCGTGGCCTCGGCGACCTCCCGGATGACGGCATCGCCTTCTTCAAGTAGGCCCGCCGCCGGAAGTCGGGGGTTCTTCGCCCCTGGGAGTCGCCGCGTTCCCTCCTACACTGGGAGCGTGGTGACCACCGACTGGCAGAGCGACCTCCGCAGGCGCGGGTACCGCCTGACCCCCCAGCGACAGCTCGTCCTGGAGGCGGTCGACGTGCTCGAACACGCGACGCCCGACGACATCCTCACCGAGGTGCGGAAGACGGCGGGCGGCGTGAACATCTCCACCGTCTACCGGACCCTGGAGCTCCTGGAGGAGCTGGGTCTGGTCTCGCACGCCCATCTGGGCCACGGCGCCCCCACGTACCACCTGGCCGACCGGCACCACCACATCCACCTGGTGTGCCGGGACTGCACCACGGTGATCGAGGCGGACGTGTCCGAGGCCGCGGACTTCACCGCGAAGCTCCGGGACACCTTCGGCTTCGAGACGGACATGAAGCATTTCGCCATCTTCGGGCGCTGCGCGGACTGTGCAAAGAAGGCTTCAAGCGCCGGGTCGTAGGCTTGCCCGTATGAAGAGCCCCTTGCTGTCCAAGCCCGGCGCCGTCCCCGCCGAAGGGCGCGACGAAGGAGTCGCCGCGCACTACGGCGACCTGTTCCGCGAGCAGCGCGCGCTCGCCGGCGGCACCGGCCTCGTGGACCTTTCGCACCGCGGGGTCGTCACCGTCACCGGCGACGACCGGCTGAGCTGGCTGCACCTGCTGCTGACCCAGCACGTCAGCGAGCTGCCCGTCGGGCGGGCCACCGAGGCGCTGGTGCTGTCCGCCCACGGACACGTCGAGCACGCCCTCTACCTCGTCGACGACGGCACCACGGTGTGGATCCACGTCGAGCCGGACACCCAGGGCGAGCTGATCGCGTACCTGGAGTCGATGAAGTTCTTCTACCGGGTCGAAGTGGCCGACCGCACCGAGGAGTTCGCGGTCGTGCACCTGCCGGCCGGGTCCATCGCCGAGGTCCCGGACGGGGTGGTCGTGCGCGAGACGGCGTACGGCCGTGATCTGTTCCTGCCGCGCGCCGACCTGGAGAAGTACGCGGACCTCGCGGGTCCGCTCGTCGGGATTCTGGCGTACGAGGCGCTCCGGGTCGAGGCGCACCGGCCCCGGCTCGGCTTCGAGACCGACCACCGGACGATCCCGCACGAGGTGGGCTGGATCGGCCCGGCCGTGCACCTCCAGAAGGGCTGCTACCGGGGTCAGGAGACGGTGGCCCGCGTCCACAACCTGGGTAAGCCCCCGCGTCGCCTGGTCTTTCTGCATCTGGACGGCAGCGAGGTGCTGCTTCCCGGTCCCGGCACCCCGGTGCGGCTCGCGGCCGACGGAGCCGAGGGCCGCCAGCTCGGTTTCATCACCACCTCGGCCCGCCACCACGAGCTGGGCCCGATCGCCCTGGCCCTGGTGAAGCGGAACGTCCCGGTGGACGCGGAGCTGCTCGCGGGGAACACGGCGGCGGCCCAGGAGGTCGTGGTCGAGCCGTAGGCGGTGGCCGGTGGCCGGTGGCCGGTGGCCGGTAGGCGGTAGGCGTTGGGCCGGGACCGGGGCGCGGGCTCGGGTTCGCGTGGGGTCTCAGACCTCGATCTGGAGCGTGAACGGGCCGTGGTTGGTGAGGGACACCCGCATGTCCGCGCCGAACCGGCCCGTCTCCACCCGGGCGCCCAGCGCCCGCAGCCGGTCCACCACCTCGTCGACCAGGGGCTCGGCGACCTCGCCGGGGGCGGCCGCGTTCCACGTGGGGCGGCGACCCTTGCGTGCGTCCCCGTAGAGGGTGAACTGCGAAATCACCAGCAAGGGCGCATTCACGTCCGAGCAGGACTTCTCGTCCTCAAGGATGCGAACCGACCACAACTTGCGGGCGAGCTGCGCCGCCTTGTCCGTATTGTCCCCGTGGGTGACCCCGACCAGGACACAGAGGCCCTCGCCCTCGATCTCGCCGACCGTCTCGCCGTCCACGACGACCTTCGCGCCGTCGACTCTCTGCACCACCGCTCGCATGCGCCCCAACCTATGCCACCGGCGCGTCCGAATTCCGAGCGGCTGAACGGGTGCAGTGCACCTGCACGTGCCGTACCCGGAGTGGCACGATGCGTACAGGCGGTGCTTCCCCTGGGTCCCCTGGGCCGGGGGAGACCCCATGCACCGGTCGAGGGGACGAAAGAGCATGAGCACATCAGGCGCCGGGCAGTCGCCCGGTCCCGTATCGCTGACCCGGACCAACCCGCGTACCGCCCTGCGACCGCCCGTGCAGCGGGCCGGCGGCACCCTGCCGCCCCAGCGCGAACACGACCTGGCCGCGCTCAGGCTGGCCGAACTGCGCATCCTGCGCCGTCAGTCGCAGCGCGACGAGGCCGACCTCAGCTATGTACGACGGCTGCTGCACGGCCGGATCGACATCCTGCGGGCCGAGCTGACCCGGCGCACCGGACCGCAGGCGCCGGTGGTGGAGCGGCTCGCCGAGATCCTCACCGACGCGCCGTCCTCGCACCGCGCCTCGGCCCGCCACGTCACGCTCTCCGCGCCGCGCAGCGAGGAGTACCGCCTGCTGGCCGCCGAGATGGACGCCGAGGTCGAGCTGTCCGACCTGGACGCCCGGACGGACGAGGAGCTGCACACCGCCACCGGGCGCCTCATCCGCTACGAGCAGCAGGTCTCGCGGCGCCGCAAGGAGGTCCAGCGGACCGCCGACGATTGCAGTGCGGAGATCGCTCGCAGGTACCGTGATGGGGAAGCACAAGTAGACGATCTGCTCATTTGACCCGCCCGTATCGGAAGCGATCCCTCCGGGGCAGGTCACCTGCCCGGAAGGCCGCACCCCCATGACCGCCGTGACGCCCCCGATACCCCCGGTCCTCGCCGAAGTCGTACGTTCCGGATTCGTCGAGGGCCACCATCGGGGCTCGCTGGTGGTGCTGGCGGCCGACGGCAGCGTCGAGTTCTCGCTCGGCGACCCGGCCGCGCCCGTCTTCCCCCGCTCGTCCAACAAGCCGATGCAGGCGGCCGCCGTGCTGCGGGCCGGCCTCGACCTGTCCGGCGAGCGCCTGGCCATCGCCGCCGCGAGCCACTCGGGCGAGGGCTTCCACCTCGATCTCGTCCGCAAGATGCTGGCCGAGCACGGCCTGACCACGGACGACCTCCAGACCCCGCCCGACCTGCCGCTCGACCCGGCCGAGGCGGAGACGTACCTGGCCGCCGGCCAGGTCCGCGAGCGGCTCACCATGAACTGCTCCGGCAAGCACGCGGCGATGCTCGCGGCCTGCCGGCTGAACGGCTGGGACCAGGCCACCTACCTCGACCCGGACCACCCGTTGCAGCGGCTCGTCCTGGAGTCCGTCGAGTCGGCCGCCGGCGAGCGGGTCGCCTCGGTCGGCACGGACGGCTGCGGGGCGCCGCTGATGGCGATCAGCCTGACCGGCCTCGCGCGCGCCTTCCGGACCTTCGCGACGGCGGACGCGGGCACGGTCGAGGGCCGGGTCGCCGAGGCCATGCGGGCCCACCCCGAGTACGTGGCCGGCACCCGGCGGCCCGACACCTGGCTGATGCGCGAGGTGCCCGGCACCCTGTCGAAGATGGGTGCCGAGGCCGTGCAGGCGGTGGCCCTCGCCGACGGCCGCGCGCTCGCCTTCAAGGTCGACGACGGCGCGATCCGCGCGCTCGGCCCGATCCTGGCCCGTGCGCTCCGGCAGCTGGGCATCGAGGGGCCGGTCGTGGACCGCATCGGCCGGGCGCCGCTGTTGGGCGGGGCCGCGGAGGTCGGCGAAATACGGGCGACATTCTGAGCCGAGCTGCCTAGCGTGGCCGGTATGAGCACTCCGGCCACGCCCGCCATCGAGGTCCGTACCGTCACCGACGACGAGTTCACCGACTGGATCAGGGCGGTCAACGTGGGATTCCTGCGGCCGCCCGCGGTGGACGAGGAGTACGTGAGCGGTCTGAAGGCCAACAGTGATCTGAGCCGTATCCAGGGCGCCTTCGACGCCGGGCGGTGCGTGGCGACGTTCCGCTCCTTCGCGCAGGAGCTGACCACGGTCGGTGGTGCCGCGCTGCCGGTGAGCGCGGTCAGCGGTGTCACCGTCACGCCCACCCACCGCAGGCGCGGCCTGCTGACGCGGATGATGGCGACCGAACTGGCGGCGGCCAAGGAACGCGGCGAGATCGCCTCCACGCTGATCGCCGCCGAGTACCCGATCTACGGCCGTTACGGGTACGGCCCGGCGTCCCACATCACCGAGTGGGAGATCGACACCGCGCGGGCCGGGCTCGACCCGCGCTGGGCGGCCCCGGCCGACGGCGGCAGCGTCGAACTCGTGCCGCTGGCGGACGCGGCGAAGCTCGGCGCCGAGGTGTTCGAACGTTTTCGGCCGACCCGGCCCGGGGCGATCGACCGCGACCGGCGCTGGTGGGACCTGACGACCGGCGTGGTCCGCCGCTACGACCCCTGGACCGAGCCGTTCTTCGCGGTGTACCGCACCGCCGACGGCGACCCGGCGGGGTTCGTCGGCTACCGCGCCGACGACAGGTGGAGCGACGCCAAGCTGCCGGAGAACACGGCGACGGTGGCGGATCTGATCGCGCTCACCCCCGAGGCGGAGCGCGCCCTGTGGCACTACCTGTGCTCCATCGACTGGATCCGCAAGGTGCGCACCGGCCGCCGAGCCCCCGACGACCTGCTGCCACAGTACCTCCCGAACCCGCGCGCGGCCGCGATCGTGACCCACTCCGACTACCTGTGGCTGCGGCTCCTCGACGTCGTACGGGTCCTGGAGGCGCGCACCTGGGCGAGCGAAGGCGCCGTGGTCCTTGAGGTCGTGGACCCGGCGGGCCTGGCGGCGGGCCGCTTCCTCCTGGAGACGGACGAGGCGGGTGCCCGCTGCACCCCCACCACCCGAAGTGCCGAACTGACGCTGGACGTAAGGGAGTTGGCGTCAATCTACCTCGGCGACGAGTCGGTGCGGCGACTGCTCGCGCTCGGCCGGGTGACGGAGGAACGGGCAGGGGCGGCGGCACGCGCGGACGGACTCTTCCGCACGGCCGGCCGCCCCTGGTGCCCCGACATGTTCTGACCCCCACCCCCGTGGGGGATCGGCGCCGTGCGGGGCTCATCCGCGGGGTGCGAGCAGCACTTTTCCGACCAGGGCGCGGCCCTCGATCGCCCGGTGCGCGTCGGCGGCGCGGGCCAGCGGGAACACCTCGCCGATCACCGGCCGCAGCCGGCCGGCCGCCGCTTCCCTGAGCACCCGGCCGAGCAGCGCGGTGCGGCGCTCGGGCGTCAGCTGTACGTCGCCGATGCCGAGCAGGGTGATGCCGCGCCGCCGGGCCTCCTCCGGGTCGACGGCGGCGAACCCGGTACCGGTGGGGGCGCCGTGCGCAGAGAAGCGGCCGCCGTCGGCGGTCAACGAGAAGGCCTCCAGACCCAGTTGGCCGCCAACTCCGTCCAGTACGAGATCGGCGCCCTCCCCGCCCAGCGCCGCGCGGGCCTGGCGGCCCCACCCCGAATCCGTCGCGTCGATGACGCGGTCGGCCCCCAACTCCCTTACCAGCGCGGTCTTTTCGGGCCCGCGCGCCACGCCCACCACCCGTGCGCCGAGCGCGTGGGCGAACTGGACGAGCAGGGTGCCCATGCCGCCCGATGCGCCGGTGACCAGGACGGTCTCGCCCGGCTTGAGCGCGGTGTTGTCGAGGAGCGCGAGGGCGGTGACCCCGTCGTGCACGAGGGAGGCCGCCTCGCGCAGGCCGACGCCGTCGGGCACGGGGGAGAGGTGGGCGGCCGGGGCCGCCACGAGCTCCGCGTAGGTGTCGGCCGCGCCGGACACCGCCACCCGGCGGCCCACGAGGCCCGCGTCGACACCGGGGCCGATGGCGGTGACCGTGCCGGAGATTCCGCCGCCGGGCACGTAAGGGGGCTCGACGCCGAAGAACTCGTCGAAGGCGCCCGCGCGGATCTGGGTCTGCACGAAGAGGGTGTCGATGTGGTCGACGGCCACCACGGCCTCGCCCTCCCCGGCGACCGGCTCCGGCGCGCTCGCCGTCACCAGTACCTCGGGCCCGCCGAACTCCTGGACCTGTGCCACACGCATGCCGATCACTGCTCCGCCCGGTTGTCCGCACCCGCGCGCGGCCTGCGTCGGCCGTGCCGCGGGTGCCGCTCTCATTGCCCTTGCCGAGCGCGCTTGTTGGCCTCGCCGCTCTCGCTGCTCGTACGGCGAGTGTTCAACCTGAACCACGCTTGAGGTCAAGAGCGACCCCGGAGGCCCGTACTGGAGCCCGGAGGCCCGTACTAACGGTGCTGGAATTCCCTTAAAGTGAGGGAAGGGGTCGTCTTCGTCGGGCAAGGAACGGGAGTCGCGCGTGGAGGGCATGGAGCCGGGAACGGTCCGGCCGGGCGGACGGACGGCCCGGGTGCGGGCGGCGGTGCTGCGGGCGGCCGGGGACGCACTGGTGGAGCACGGCTTCGACCGGCTCGACCTCGCCGACGTCGCGCGCCGGGCCGAGGTGGGCAAGACCACCGTCTACCGGCGCTGGTCCACGACGACGGGCCTGGTCGCCGACCTCCTGGACGACATGGCCGAGCAGTCCTCGCCGCGTACGGACACCGGCTCGCTCGACGGCGATCTGCGGGCGAACGCCCGGCTCGTCGTCGGGACGCTGACCGATCCGCGGCAGGGCGCCCTGTTCAAGGCGGTGATCGCCGCGGCCACCTGCGACGACCGCGCGGCCGGCGCGCTGCGCCGTTTCTACGCGACCCGCATCGCGGAGTGGGCGCCCTGTGTGACGCGGGCCGCCGAGCGGGGCGAAGTGCCGTCCGGCACGGACGCGCGCGAGGTGATCCGGGCGGTCTCCGCCCCGCTCTACTACCGCTTCCTGGTGAGCGGCGACCCCTTGGACGAGCCGTCCGCGGACCGCGCCGCGCTGGCCGCGGGGGCGGCGGCGAGGGCGGGCGCGTACGGGAGTTGAGGGCTGGTGGTTCGGCTCCGCACCCCGGGTCGGCTCGGCTCAGTGCGGCTCAGCTCGGCTCGCCGAACCAGTGGCCGAGCGCCGCTTCCAGGCCGTCCCCTCCGGCCCAGCACACGTAACCGTCCGGCCGGATCAGCATCGGCTTGGTGTCTGCGCCCGGGGCCACCCGGTCCGTCCGGTCCACCCGGCCCGTCCAGGGGGCGGCGAGATTGGCGAACGCGTCGGCCGGGTCGAGCAGCACACCGCGCCCGGACCGAAGCAGCTCGTGCACCCGGGCCGTGCCGAGGTCCAGGTCGGGCGCGGGGCGGCCGACGAGCGGATGGGCCCCGGTGCCCGGCATCGGGTAGCGGACGGCCGTACCGGACATCAGGTCGGCGAGATGGCGCCGGACGTCCGGGAGTTGGGCCATGGCCGTGAAGACCTCCCGGGTGGCGAGCACGTCCGGATCGCGGGTGCCGGCCCAGTCCATGAGGAGGCTCTGCGCCCGGACGTTGCGCAGGACGGCGGCCCCCGCCGGATGCCGTTCCGCGTGGTACGTGTCGAGGAGGTGCTCCGGCGCCCAGCCGTGCACGGCGGCGCCGAGCTTCCACCCGAGGTTGAACGCGTCCTGCATCCCGGTGTTCATGCCCTGCGCACCGAGCGGAAGGTGTACGTGGGCGGCGTCGCCCGCCAGGAACACCCGCCCGTGCCGGTACCGCTCGACCTGCCGGGACGCGTTGGTGATGCGGCGGGCGTAGCGCAGTTCGAGCAGTCGCACGCCCGTGCCGAACACGGTGGTGAGGCCGTCGCGTATCTCGTCCTCGGTGACCGGCGTCTCCCTCGGCAGCGACCGGCCGGGACCGCCGAGGACCAGTCGGCGCAACGGTCGGCCCTGTGCGTCGGTGCCGAGCGGGAACAGGGCCGCCCAGTGCCCGTCCTCGTTCCAGGTGTGCGAGGCGGCCGGATCGGCGGCGCTCAGCCGCACGTCGGCGGCGACGATCGTCAACGTGCCGGGCTGCCCGGGGAACGCGGCCCGCAGCAGCGACCGTACGGTGCTGTGAGCTCCGTCGGCCGCGACGAGGTGACGGGCGCGGAGTGCCGAGCCGTCGGCGAAGGCCGCGGTGACCCCGTCCTCGTCCTGTACGAGGCCGGTCAGCTCATGGTCCCGCCGCGCGTGCAGGCCGTGCTCGGCGAGGTGCCGCTCGAAGAATCCCTCGATCACGACCTGCGGCACGGACCGCCAGGGCAGCCGGTGCCCGTTGGAGTCGAGCGGGAGCGGGATTCCCGCGAAGTGGCCCGCGGCGACGGGGTGGTCCCCGGTGGCCAATAAGGGTTCGAGGAGCCCGCGCTGGTCGAGCGCCTCCAGGGTGCGGGACTGCACGCCGCCCGCCTTGGACAGGTCGCTGCGCCGGGCCATCCTGTCGACGAGCAGGGTCGACACCCCCGCCGTCAGCAACTCGTTGGCGAGCGTCATTCCGGTCGGCCCGGCGCCGACGACGAGCACATCGGTGTCCATGAAATCTCCTCTGCCTGTACGGATCAGGACAGGGTCAACGCTCCGCCGCCCACCCCGTCCGATCCAGAAACGGGCCCTGTCATGTCGGTATCCGACACACCAGCAGCTGGAGGAGGTGTAATCCGACACTCGGTGCGCTCGTGAGCCGCGGGTGGGTGTACGGATTGTGACTTCCAGCGTTAGATGTCACCGGCGATGGCTTTTGACCTGACGTGTTCTCTCGCGCTTCCAGGGCTTCCTGTCACCAGATTCATGTGGCAGTTGTCACTTCCGGCTGTTTCTCGGCCGAGTTGTCACCAGATCCGGAGATCACTCTGCTTGCCGCTCTCGACGGTGGTCGAGTGGTGCCGTGGACGGAGCACGTTCCCTCGTACAGCCAGCGTCCCCGGCTGATGCTCGGGTCCGTGGGCTGTGGTCACACAGCTGCTGGTGGGAGGACCTGCTCGTCCCGGTGTCCGTGGCGCTGGGCAGGGACGGCCTCGGCCTCGGGCCGGAGTGGACGCGCCGCTGGACGGTGACCTGGCGGACAGCGGGCGACGAGGTGTCGTGCACCGTGCGGGACCTGGCCCACACGCCTCTCGCGGACGGCACTCCGATGCGCTGGTTCTCCTGGCGCCGGGCCCAACGCCACCGCCCCAGCCTTCAGTTCCTCGTCAGTACCGGCCGTCATCACGGGGCCGAGAGCCTGGAGGAGGCACGACTGCTCCTGGTCCTCGACTTCGCGGGCGGCCTCTTCGACGTGTTGTCGCAGCCTCTGCGGCTGCGGTTCGACACCGCGACCGGCCGCAGGGGACACATCCCGGACTTCCTGGCGGTGACGCGGACCGGCCTCTGGCTGATCGACGTACGGCCACGGGCACTGATCGCGTCGGAGGACCTGGAAGCGTTCGCCGCGACCGCCGAGGTCGCGCTGGCCTGCGGCTGGCACTACACCGTCGTGGCGGGCTGGAGGGATCATGTTGCCGCCGCGGTCGATGTCTTCTCCTCACAGCGCCGGCCTCTGTCCGACCCGCTCGGACTACGGCCGGTGCTCGTGGCGGCGGCCCGGGAGGGCGGCACGTTCGGCGAACTCGTTGACGCCACCCCCTTTCCGCCTCTGGCCCGTGCCCAGCTTCTGCACCTGCTTTGGCACCGGCGCCTCGGCACGGACCTGAACCGGCCATTCGGCGACCGGTCCACGGTGATCGACCCCGCCAGGTGGGCGTGATGGGGACGGCGGCCGTCCTGGACCTGTCGCCGGGGGCGGCCCTGGTGCTGGACGGCAGGCACTGGACGGTCGAGCGCCGCGAGCCCGAGCTCGGCCGGGTCCACCTGGTGGGTGACGACGGCACCCGGCAGCCGGTGACCTTCCGCTTCCTGGCCAACCATCCCAACTGCCGTCCCTCGTCCCGGACCGCGGCCCAGGGCTCTGGCCGGGGCCGGCAGCCGAAGACCGTGCAGGATCTGGAGCCCAGACGGCGGGAACTGGCCGCTTGCCGCTTGGCCCACCTGCTGGAGGTGGAGACCGGCTACCGCAGCGGTGACCCGCTGCGTCCCGCGCCGGGCGAGCCGAAACCGGAGTACGACCCGGCCACGACCACGCTGACCGCCCGCCGCTTGGCGAAGGTCGCCGAACTGGCGGCTATGGACCGCCAGCAGGCGAAGCTGCTGGGCCTGGACAGGGTCGGCTACCGCACGCTGATCCGCTGGGACCGCCGACGGCGGGAAGCGGGTCTGGTGGGATGCGCGGACGAGCGGTGGCTGCGCGAGAGCGGCGGCCACCCCAGCATCACGGAGGAGATCCGTGAGGCGATCTTCGCGGTCCGTGCGGAGACCCTGCACCGGTCGAAGGTGACGATGCGGACCCGCGAACGCCTGATCCACCAGTACGTACGCGAGACCTTCCCCGACCGGGACGTCACCGTCCCCAGCTACCAGACGCTGTGGGTGGTCTGGCGGGAGTGGTTCGGACCGGGAGGCTCCCGCCAGCGCTACGCGCGCTCGGCTGAACTGCCCTCGAAGAACGGGCACGTGTTGGTCCACCGGCCCGGCCAGGTGGTCGCGCTGGACACCACGGTGCTGCCGGTGATGGTCCGCGAGAGCGTGTTCGGCGATCCGGTGAAATGCCACCTCACGCTCGCGATGGACGTGCACACGCACTCCCTTTGCGCCTTCCGTCTCACCCTGGTCTCCGACCAGTCGGTGGACGTCGCGATGCTGCTGCGGGACGTGATGCTGCCCCTGCCGATGCGGGCCGACTGGGGCGAGGAACTGGAGTGGCCCTATCCGGGCCTGCCCGCCGCGGTGGTTGCCGAGTTCGCCGGGCACAAGGTCGCCGGCCTGCCGTTCTTCGCGCCGGAGACCGTGACCACCGACCACGGGTCTGTCTATCGCAACCACCACCTGGTCGACGCCCAGCGGGTGCTCGGCTGCAACATCCTTCCCAGCCGCGTTCTGCGGCCCACGGACAAGTCCGCCTGCGAGCGGGCCTTCGGCGCGATCAGGTCGCTGCTGTTTGAGCAGCTGCCCGGCTACACCGGCATCGACCCCGCCGACCGCGGCGCCGACCCGGAAGGTGACGCGGTGCTGACCATCGACGAGATGGAGCACGTGATCGCCACCTGGATCGTTGCAGTCTGGCAACGGCGCCGGCTGGGCCAGTACGCGCCCAGCTGGGACCCTGGCGGCGACCACAGCCCCAACTCATTGTTCGCCGCCTCGTTCGCCCAGGCCGGTTTCGCCATGGAGATCCCCTCGGCGGAACTGTTCTACGAACTGCTGCCCGTCCACCACGTCCGCAAGATCGATGCCCGGCGCGGAGTGAAGATCCGCGGACTTTGGTATGACGCCCCGGCCTTGGACCCTTACCGGGGCCAGCACTCGACCCGCGGTGGACAGCACAAGGGCCAGTGGGTCATCCGCCGGGATCCCCGAGACCGCCGCAGCGTATTCTTCCAGGACCCGCTCACCCACGACTGGCATCCCCTTGCTTGGACCGGGCTGCCGCCTGATGGGCAGGCCCCCGCCTTCGGTGACGCACGCGTACGCGAACTTCTCAAGAAGGCCCAAGCTTGCGGGCTCAGGCCCCGCACAGACGATGAACTCCTGCCGGTCCTTCTGGAGTTGCTCGGCTCTCGCATCCCGGTGAGTCAGTGGCCGACCCGGCTCCCGAAATCGGCGCGGACTGAGCACTCCCGTGAGGTCGTCCAGGCCGCCGCTTCGCGGGCTGACCGGCCGCAGAGCGAACCCGCCAAGGTTGCCGTCGGGGATGGGGTGGTCACTCCCTTGCGCTGGCAGGACAGGACGCGTCAGGCCGCGGACAGCATTGACAGCCACCGGCGGCACCGCCGTGAGCAGGCAGTCCAGGAAAGGCCGACGCCGCCGCCTCCGCTGGGTGAGGCATACCGGCAGCGTGATCTTTTCCTCCTGCCCGAGGAAGACGAGGAAGAGGATGGGCATGGCGGACCCGGCGTGGGGTGAAAATGGCATCGTCCCCTTTCTACGGGCTGGCCCACCGCCTGACCGCACCAGGGTCGAGGGCTGGCGGCAGTGGCAGGAACGTCGGAGCACTTTCATTCCGGCGCCGCGGCTCACCGTGGAGGAGTACGCGGCGATGAGCCCGAGGCGCCGTGCTCTGCATGACCTGCACCGGACCGCGACGCACGTGAACATGGGGCTGCTGGAGACCCCGATGAGCGCGAAGGTCACCAAGCTGATGCGGGGACGGATGCGGAACAACGCGTTGAACTTCGAGCCGGGCACCCGCGACGGACTGATGGTCAGCGGCGGCGGTTACCTAGGCAAGACGGAAACGGCCTGTGATGCCGCTGCCACCTTCGAGATGTTGTGGCGGGATCTGCACCGGCAACTGCTGCCCGGTCCGGTCCCGGGCACCCGGGACCTGTTCGTGCCCGTCGCCTATTGCCGCACTCCGGTGCGGGCGACACCGAAGGGGTTGTGCGCCGCCGTTCTGGACTTCTACGGGGCGCCACTGCCGAAGACGCTGAACGGCATGATCCGCGCAGTGCGGGACTCGTTGCGGGACCATCGCACAACGGCCTTGCTGCTGGATGACATCACCAGGCTCAGGCTCCACCGTGAGGACAACCAGGACACTCTCGATCTCGTCCGGGAGTTGATGGACCTCAACGTCACCCTGGTGCTGATCGGTGTCGATATCCCCCGCTCGGGGCTGCTGCGGAGCGGCTATCCCGATCCCCGCACCGGGCAGTGGGTCTTCCCGTCGGTCAAGGCGGGGAAGAGTTACAACCCGTCGGCCGCCACGCAGACTGAGCGGCGTTTCGACCTGGTCGATCTTGATCCGTTCGACTACGACACCGCTGAGGGCATGGCCGCGTTCATCCAGCACCTGGCTGGCATCGAGGACCGGCTGAGGCTGTTCCGGGCCAGGCCGGGGATGCTCACCGAAGGTGGGATGCCGGAGTACCTGTTCCGCCGCACCCGCGGAATCGTCGGGCTCCTCAAGCGGCTGATCGAGGACGGATGCACCGAGGCGATCGAGTCCGGGGCCGAGGAACTGACCCCAGAACTGCTGTCAGCGATCCCGATCAACCTAGGAAATCTCACCGACCGCGACCCAACTGCCGGTGAGGTTCCCGAAGTTCCCATGGATGTTCCCGTCTCTGCCCCAAAGCCCCGTAGGAAAGGACGCAACACCGTTTACGACGACCGCGGTGGAAGCGCGGCTGGTGGCTGAGCCGTCCGTCTTGTCCTCTCTGCGGCAGCTGCCCAGGAGCCTGGACCCGCTGGAGGACGAGTCACTGCCCGGCTATGTGCTGCGGCTTTCGCACCGGCTGGGCGTCGGACCGGGACCGCTGATCCTCCGCATGGGGGTCCCCAGCAGCCGAAAGGACAGGACGACCCTCATCCGCATCCCGGTCTCTTGCGCGATCAGTCTCGGCGAAGCCGACCTTGCCGCCTTCTGCCACGCCACCCGTCTCTCCCGCCATGAGGCAGCCGGCCTGCTGCTGGCCTCGCTCGGAACCCGCTATGGCCCCCTTAGCTCCGAATTTCGCGGCCGGAGCACTTCCGGCACCAGGCGCCTGCAATACAACAACCCCTGGCTCCTGACCACGCGGACCCAGTTCTGCCCCGACTGTCTCGCCGGAGACGGTTCGGAGATCCAGCAGCGTCACGGCGGCGCTTGGCGCAGGCTCTGGAGGCTCCCGCCGGTCTTCTCCTGTCCGCACCACGAACGATTTCTCCGCCGCTACTGCCACCTCTGTGGCGAACTGGCCCAGAATCGCCACAGCAACGACTTGATTGCCCGGCCGCGAGACAGCGAACTGCATCCCGTCCGATGCCGAGCGACCCCGAAGCCGCCGAGTCCCCGGGCAATGAGCCCAGCCTGCGGAGCCGACCTAACCCAAGCTCCCAGGAGCGATGAGCCGATGTCCCGGGACCACCAATCCCGTGACGTTCTCTTCACACTGCAGAAGAAGTACCTGTCGTTCCTGTCCCCGGGCGGCCCCAAGCAGGTCAGCAGCATCGGCTGGCTGACCCCCACGGCACAGTACTTTCAGGACCTTTGCGGCGTCGTCGCCCTGATCTTCATGACCTGGCCCGAAGTCCGGCCCTATGCGGCCACTCCTGAACTGGCGCGAATCATCGATACCGAGGCAGAACGACGCCACGAGCTGTTCCATCGTCGCGGTGCCGAGCCACGGAAGAACCTGCGGTCGACCGCATACACCGACCCACCGGACGACCCGGTCGCCACCGGCGCCGTCCTTGAAATCGCAGACCGCATCCTCAGCACACCGGACGAAGAAGCCGCAGCACAGTTCCTTGTTCCCCTTGTGGATGAAGCCAAGCGCATTCATCAGCCGATCAGTTACACCCTCCGCAGCCCCCGCGGCGCTTCGATTCCCCTCCGCGTCGTCCTCGCCTACAACCCTCGGGGAAAGTCGAGAAGCCGGGGCGACGTTATCCAAGGCGTCTCTGCGGGAACCGCCACCCGAGCTACCGGACGCGACTCTTCTGGGTAGCCAGCGCCGCGGTGCTGAGCTGGGTCCCTGGCTCAGTAAGTTCGCCAGTGCCTGTTTGCGCGTGACAGACAAACCTCAACGCTTAATGGATTCTGCGATCTGCAGGGCGCAGCCTGTGCTGGCTTCAGCGCGCTTACCGGTCCTGCAGCCGGCGCATGGGCTCCCTCCGCATGCGAGGAGTGCAAAGTATCCACACCCTGTCCTTCGGAGCCCGTATGTCCAGGCTAGACAAGCCTGGACATCCCAGTCTCAGAAGATACTTTCGCGTTTCCGCTCAAAATCTGGTCGCCACCGCAAGTGAAACGCTGGGTTAGAGTAGTTTTTGAGAGTGCGCAGCGACCGGAAGTGTTGTGCCGTCAGGGAGGACACCACGTCGGCGAATAGAGTCCGCGGAAACCCAAGCAACGTCGGCGTGCGGTGTCTCTATTAGTCGACGCAAGTGGGTTTCTTGATCTGCAGTAGGGAGCAGCTCGTAGATATCTGCGATCAATATTTCCCATGATTGCGCATGCTCGCTAAATCTAATCTTCGCTACGTCACGCCTGACATAGTCCTGAAAAGTAAATGGGAAAACCTCGGCTGGCAAGATCCCTGGATCGATTAGTTCCTCGTGAAACTCTCTCCAGGGTGAGTCTTCGCGACCTGCTCGGGAATCAAACCACGAATAAAACCTGGGAATCTT
Organism: Streptomyces xanthochromogenes; assembly: GCF_014650455.1. GTDB lineage: Bacteria > Actinomycetota > Actinomycetes > Streptomycetales > Streptomycetaceae > Streptomyces > Streptomyces xanthochromogenes. The sequence continues at coordinate 60,913 of NZ_BMUZ01000014.1, forward strand.
TGAGCCTTTAAATCGCACCCGCAGGTCGTCGCTGCTGGCGGCGTCTATAGGGATCAAAGAGTCATCCTGTGCGCCAATGGATACCAGAAATTGCTTGCCGGATTCTGAAACCTTATAGACGCCTCCGACCGGCTGTAGTTGAGAGAAGCGTCGACCTTTGATCAGTAGATACTTACCATCGATCTTGATTCTGAATAGGTAGGCTGCCGAGATTCTCACATCTTTATTTCCGTACCGCACCGAGTACCAGAGATGGCGCAAGTTCAGACGGTTTGTCAATATGCTGTCCAGAAGCGGAATCATCAAGCTGATTACCGCTCCGCTAGCGATGCTTCCTACCGCCTTACCGTTGTATGAAAAAGTCGCGGCAAGGGAAGCGATGAAGAGCACGGCGTAAACGAGAAGTCTGCTCATTGGCGTCAGAAGTCCAATCTAGAACTTAGGGAGCGGAATCGTTGACGGGTACTGCAGGCGCGATAGGTATCGAGCAGTCCATTTCAGCATGGTTGGATGGCTGCTCAGCCGCTTCAGGAGCCCTCTAGGCATGTAGTCGGCCTCATACATGGCCACAAGAAGGGCTCTTCTTACGTCAATGTCGTACTCGCCCTCGTACTCCATTTTCAAAAGCTGTCCGTCGTTGGAGGCGCCCAGTAGACCTATGTATCTCGCGGCGAACTCGCGCGGGTAGCTAGTTCGGTTTCTATCTCTAACTATTCTCCACGCCCACGAAAGCAACACTGGAGAGCGGATTCCGCCACGCATCGAGGTCTCAAATATGTTGCGCTCCAACAGGGGGTAGTCGACGGTCGGAACGCTCTCCAGTAGGCCCTCTAGGAGTTGCTTAAGTTCATCTTCTTTACCCTTCACGCTTTCCATGTAACGGAGGATGCGCGGCGAAATGTGATGCCACTCCTTCAGGTTGCCCACGGCCCAGGTGAATGCGAAATCGTCACTCCTTTTACCTAGGTAGGGGAGTGATAGCTTGATGTTACGCTCGTTTTCCGGGCTTTCGGTAATGGCATCTCTGAAGAATAGGCGCAACTGATTTATCGCGTCTGGCTTGCGTAGGGTAAGGTCGTACAGAATTCCGTCGCTGCGACTGTCGTCGAGATGTGCTTCAGCCTCACTCCGCGCATAGATTCTCGTCTTGTTGGCTGACATGTTGAGTCTGCGCGCTCTAAGCGCTCGATTTACGTGCTGCAGTATCGAGCGTAGGCGTTCCTCGTTGACATCAAAGAGGTAGATATCGTCAGAGTAGCGAAGGAAATCTATGTTGAACTGCTGAATAAAGTTGTCAATCGGGAGCAGATAGGCATTGGCAAGTATCCCTGATGCGGCGGATCCCTGCGGAAGCCCCCAAGTGTGACATTGGCTCTCGAATCCTTCCAAGAAGCTGTGTATTTTTGTTGCGACGGAGCTGGGGACCCCGGCTGATGTCAGATCCATGAGTAGCGCCCCGATATCTATGTGCTCATAGAAAGACGCTATGTCGGTCTGTGCCATTACGAGTTTTTTGTTGTGGGAAAGAACGCGTCGAGCTTCGGTTCGCATGGCTTTCCAGTCCCAGGAGGAGTGAACCGCCAACTTTTTAGAACGATGGTTATAGACTGCTTTTGAGAGGAGGGGATCGATGAACTCAGAAGCTTCAAATGCCAGGGCCTCGTAAATGAGTCGATCCTGGACTGAAAGTCGGGCCAATGGTCGAGTTGCCAAGTAATTTTTGGGATGCTCAACTAGGCTTATGGAAGCTGGCGTGTAGTCGCATTGATCGAGGAAATCAAGAATTTCGGAACGATATTCGCCCCAAAAGGGTTGCAGGTCTCGAAAGTTAATTACGTCGGGAAGATCAAGGCGTCCTTGGCCACTCCATAGCCTGCCAGCTGCTCGGTTCACGAAGCGACTGCGGGTCTCGTTTCCTCTCACAGTCATCAGCCTACGTGCGCTCGGGGGATGAGCGCAGTTGCTTGCTTTGGCCGACCTCGCTGGCAGTGCTTCGGCAGTTAGGCCAGGGCGAGTTGGGTGGTAGCGATGTGGTCGGCTGTCGTGTTGAAGCCCGGGTTTCGGGCATGAGGAGAGCGGCGAGGGGCTCACCGGGTATAGCTCGGTCCGTGGTCGAGGAAGGCCATCAGCGAGTGATGCGCGCAGGTGTTATCCCAGGTCGCGGCTGCTTCCTCCTTGTCGGAGTGAGCTGTCATGGAGACGCCGTTGAGATCGACTACGACCTGGCCTTCGGCGTCGGGGGCGTTTTTGCCGGCCAACGACCAGGCGCGAGCACGGACTTCGGCCGGAGGTGATCGGATGGCCTGCAGGGCCTCGCACGATTCGAGACTCCCACGTCGGCGCCAAGCTCATCAGCGACATCAACGAGGCCTCACAGGACGGCAAGTGGTGTCCCCAGCCGCAGCGCAGAACCGCCGCAGTCGGGAAGAGTGGCGCTGCGGGCGTCTGGCCGGGGTGATCTTCCAGAGTTCTCTAGTCGTTGGGCAGGTAGATAGCCGGAGCTGGCCGAGTTACGCATCCCGATTCTTAGCTCAGCTGATGACGACGTCGTGGTGATCGGTGGCTAGGACCCGACCGTTCTTGACGATGTAGACCTCCACATAATGTTGGCCTTTCCAAGAAGTCGACTCCTTGCGGGTTCTGCTTCGGTTCTCATCGAGAATGATCTCGCCTCGGAGTTGATCAAGCGCGGTGGCTTCGGGACCGCGGTTCCTGACCTTCCAATAGAGGTCGTACGGTTCCGGTACGTCGGTTGTGATGGTGAAGCGCAGACTCTGAAGGACGCTCACTCGTCGGAGGCGACGCAGGGGCCCGTGACGAAAGCCGCTCTTCGGGAGCACCTGGGCGTTGATCCGTACCTTGTATCCTCCTCGCCAGCTGAAACCAAACTCTTCGATGTACTGCTCATGTGGGGCACGGGTCTCGCGAGTTGGTTGAATGCTCGCAGATGCTGTCAGGGACTTCTGTTCCGAGCTGGGTTGTTGAAACGAGTTACCGAAGACACGCTGCCACGCTGCAAGACTTAGCGCTTTATCTTCCTTATCATAGGCCTCGGCCACCCATGAGCTATACAGGTTGATCTTCTTGCGGAAGTTCTCGTATTGTTCCTGGTTCCAGCGATGGTTGAACGTCGTCTCGGGGCAACTCGGGTCGGCAAGGGGCGGCATGAGCGGGTACAGGTCTAGCCAAGCGCTCAGGTCGGCCAGAATTGTCTTGAGAGCTGTGGGAGTGTCGCTGTAGCGCGTAGCTTCGTGCCAGGCTTGGATGCGTTCGCCGAGCAGAGTCGTGAGAATGACAGACGGTACACTGAAGGTCTGCTTGAAATCTCGGATGTACTTCAGCAGTCTGATGACGCGACGCAGTTGTCCGTTGGCCAGACTGTCTTTCTCTTTCATCCAGTCGGTGAATCCTTGAGGGTTGGTATCCTCGAATTCATTCTCGGCGTAGTTGACGATGACTTCGCGGCCGTCCGACAGAGTGATGTAGGGCACCACGTCGACGTGGCAATCGCCCGCGTAGACGATGCGGCAGCACCGGTTCTTCTTGGCGACCTTCGACTTGTAGGTGGTGGACCGCTTGAACGCAGCCCGGACCTCCCGCAAGTAGTCTTTGGGCTTCCAGTCCTCCACCTCATCCATGTGAAGGAGAAAATCTGCGTCAAACTCGTGATTGTTGAATGGCTTGATGATGGTGCGGTGAGCCCAAGACCCCTGCGGGATGTGCGTCTTGTAGAGGTCGCCGATCTGGCTGTCGGACTTCAGGGTCGATGTAATCGCGTTCACACGGTCGTTGAGTTGATCGAGGCGTGTCTGGTTGAGGTTCACAGTGTCTGCAAGGAATGCACTGAAGTAGGCCAGCAGTTTCATGAGATCTCCAGCGCGACTGTGTAGCGGCCGTCAGTCCGGTCGTAGATGGCCATCTTCGGGTGCACATGAGTGTCATGGACTCGTCCCAAAGCTACGGCTGCCGAAACCGGGGCTGCGGCCAGAACGTGCAGGGTCTGCATGTGCTTGTGCTGGGCTTCCAAGGAGGAGAGCATCGAGCGCAGCGAGTTTGTGAATTTGCTCAGCGTTTCGAGGGAGTCGATTACATCGACTGAGGGCACCTTGTCAGCAGGGTTGATTACCCAGCGCGGTAGTTCCTTTAGATGCTCGGGAAGTTCGTCTGCTTGGATGGACCCGGAGACGTTGAGGACCAGGACCCCCTCCTCGGCGCCCTGTGGGAGGTTCCGCGGTGGAGTGGTGGTGAAGCTGGTGCTAGGCGCCGGGTTGTCGGGCCAGTTCCATGCCTCTGTGCTGCGGTGACGTTGATAGATGGTCACGGCAAAGGTGTCGTCGAGGCGAGAGCCGAAGTAGACGAGCAATGGCAGACGCGCGAAGCCGAAGGCGCTGACGTGGTGTACGGCGTCCTCGCGCAGTGCCTCAGCGAGCCGATGCTCAAGGATTCGATCGATCTGCCGCTTGCATTGCTCCCAGTAGGCCGGCTCGCCCTCCTCCTCTCCGATCACGTTACGGAGGTCGATTTCGAAGCCGTCACCGTGCAGGCTCAATGGAAAGTCCGGGAACCGCTCCTCTGAGCGGATCACCGCCTCGGCGGCTGTCGGCTTGGTCAGCTCAACCTCGTAGCCACGTACCGGTCCGATCAACCGGATCACCGCGGTTCCATTCTGAGGACTGAGACCAGTCATGCGCCGGATCCAAGCCTCGCGCTCGCGCTTGATCGCCCGCAAGCGCTCCACCGTCATGAGGTCGAGTGACCCCCTGCGGTCGATCTCATTGTGCTCACCTCGACACAGAAGCATCAGGTTGTCAGCGAGGTCCCGCTTGTCTTCTGGGAGCGGGTCCATGCCTCGCGGAGAGCCAGGTGCTATGTCTCGGCCCACGATGTGGGCTAGTTCTCCGAGGGTGAAGTCCTTGTACGTGAGCTTGCCTTCGAGCAGGTAGTTGCCGCAGAACTCACAGCGCCCCCCGGCGCGGACCCAAACTTTCAAGCGTTCTGTGTCAGAGATGGCCATACGCCCTCTTCTCGCGCATCTTCCCATCGAAGATGGAAGTGCTTACAGAGAAGCACGCGCCACTGACAGTTGGGGCCGTCAGTGTGATCACTCATCGACGGACGGCTGTACGCCACCCGGGCCGAGCTGTCCGAGCGGGTCGGGTACGAGTCAGCGGCAACCCCGACGAGGAGTTCCCCCCCCCCCCGGCAGACCAGGCCAGGCTGCTCGGGATCGACATCAGCGCGATCGCCACTACCGCGAAACCCACCGCCCGACTGGCCCGCCCACGTGCGAACCGAGGAGCTGGAGAGCGGCTGGGCGCGCGAGTACCTCACCCGGTGCCAACTGTGGGAGTACGCCGACTCCGGCCTGCGGGCTGGAGTGGCCAGCCGCCCGCCGGCGCCGGACCCTCGGGTCGCCCTGGCCGCCGAACCCGGCCGGAAGCGGGGAGACCGCCGCCGTCCTCGCCGAGCGTCACGGCGGAGGCCTCAGCATCTGGAAACGAATCGTCACCCAGGCCCGCAGGCAGCGCTGTCCCGCCGCCAGCGACGTGATGGCCAGCATGCACCCGACCCGGCGCGTGGTGACCATCACTGCGTACGGGGAGGGCGGCTCGCCGGGTCACTAGAACAACCAGTGACTGATCACCCGGACGACCTCGGCGAGGGCCGTGAAGAAGCGGATGTACTCGAAGGCCGGGCGCATCTTCTCCAGCCCACGCCGGGTGCTCTGGGTGACCGTCCCCTTGGCGACGCCGTAGTCGTCCGCCACGCTCTGGGCGGTCTCACCGAGTGCCTTGTGCTCGTACAGGTACCGACGTTCCTTCTCCGGGAGCTTGGCCAGTTCCTCCTCCAGAAGGATCCGGTCGACCAGCGCGTCGATCGGATCCTCCGTGGCCTCCTCGATCTCCGCGAGGTCGGCGGGAGTCTCCTTCCGCTCCAGGGGGTAACGCCTCCAGGCCGTTCTCTTGGCCACCTGGTACATGGCACGCTCGGGCTTCTTCAGCTTCTCGCGCTTCTCCCACAGGACGGCCATGGTCTCCGCCGCGACCTCGTCTACGGCCCTCTCGCGCTGCTCGAACGGCAGGTGACGCAGCGTTCCGCCGATGTACCTACGCAGGCGTCGGCTGTACAGGAGGTGGAACCGGTCGAACGGGCCCTGGTAGACCCAGCAGGGCTGGCACCACAGTGCTCGATCGGCGTACAGGCCGGTGGGCGAGTCTGCGCGGGCGTCACCGGCCGGGCCGGTCGGGAACACGACGGCCTGGCGGCTCGGTTCGTCGGAGCAGCCCAGGCAGTCCGGCATCTGATCCTCGTTCACGCGCTTCCCCTCGGAGCGGGGGCCGACCTCAGTCGTACGGCCCATCACCATGCTCGTGCGCGACGCGCGGCTTTTGGGCGACAACGAGATCTGTCGGCTTCTGCTCAAGCGGACGCCCAGTCCCGAAGATGACCGGCCGTACGCGGGGACTGGTGACAAGAATCCCTGGAAGATGACACCTATCGGGTGAAGTCACACGGATGCGGCGGAGTGGGACGGCGCACTTTTGCAAGCATCCGCTTGCAATAGTTAGCGCGATGGGTGCACCATCGGGGCATGGCATCGCTCAACGTCGGCAATCTCGGCGAGTATCTGCGCGAGCAGCGGCGCAACGCGCAGCTGTCGCTGCGGCAGCTCGCCGATGCCGCCGGGGTGTCCAATCCGTATCTGAGTCAGATCGAGCGCGGGCTGCGCAAGCCGAGCGCGGACATTCTGCAGCAGCTCGCGAAGGCGCTGCGGATCTCCGCCGAGACGCTGTACGTGCAGGCCGGCATTCTCGACGAGCGGTCCCCCGAGGCCGCTGGGACGCGGAGCGTCATTCTCGCCGACCCCTCGCTCAGCGAGCGTCAGAAGCAGGTTCTGCTCCAGATCTACGAGTCCTTCCGCAAGGAGAACGGGCTCGACGCCGACGAGACGGGCACCGAAGGCGCGGCCGACGGCAGCGGCGCCGACGGCAGCGATGCCGACCACCCTCAAGCGAGCAACTGAGCACTGATCCGGGAGGACAGTCATGGCCATCACCGATGACCTGCGCAAGACCCTCACCGACCCCACCCCCCTCTACTTCCTCGCCGGCACGGCGGACATCGCGGGGCAGCAGGCCAAGAAGGTTCCGGCGCTGATCGAGAAGATCCAGTCCGAGGCGCCCGAGCGCATCGAGGCCGTGCGCCGCACCGACCCCAAGGCCGTGCAGGAGAAGGCGACCGCGCGGGTCAAGGAGGTGCAGAGCGCCGTCACGACGCGGGCGGGCGAGCTCTTCGGCGCCCTCGACGGCGACCTGAAGAAGCTCGGTGAGAACGCCCAGGACCTGGCCCTGCGCGGCGTCGGCGTCCTCGCCGAGTACGCCGTCAAGGCGCGCGAGGGCTACGACTCCGTCGCCGAGCACGGCCAGGAGGTCGTCAAGCAGTGGCGCGGCGAGGCGGCCGACGAGATCGTCGAGATCGCCAGTGTCGTCGAGCCCGACGCCGAGCCGAAGGACGAGGCTCCGGCAGGCCAGGACGCGGCCACGGCCGACTCGGACGCCGACAAGCCCGCCGCCAAGAAGGCCGCCCCGCGCAAGGCCCCCGTGAAGAAGAGCACCGTCAAGTCCGCGGAGTAGATGTCCGCGGCGGCTCGGGCGCCGGTTTCGCGGGGCGGGCACCTTCGCGGTGTCCGCCCCGTTGAACCAGTACCTTGGCCGCGAGGCGCTCTCCACCCACTTCAGTACTGACTAGGCGGTGCACGGCATGTTGCTCTCGGGATTCAGCCTTTTCACTTCGCTGCTCTATCTCGCGATGCTCGTCATCGCCGTGGTGGCGCTGGTCTTCGCCGTGATCGCACGCGAGGACGCCTACCGGGCGGCCGAGAAGCAGACCAAGCCGTTCTGGCTGATCGTCCTCGGCATCACGGTCGTGGTGAACCTGTTCGTGCCGATGCTCTTCCTCCAGCTCGCCGGGCTCGTCGCCTCGATCGTGTTCATGGTGGACGTACGGCCCGCGATCCGGCAGGTCTCCGGCGGCGGTCGTGGCGGCCGCCGTGGCGGCGGCTCCAGCAGCGACGGTCCCTACGGGCCCTACAACGGCGGCCGGTAGGCGCGGGCGGGCAGCTCCCTCATCAGGCGCGGCGGCCGTCCCGGTCGCCGCGTTTGCGTTCCAGGAGGACCACCGCCACGTCGTCCGTCAGCTCGCCTCCGTTGAGTTCGCGCGCCCGGGTCACCGCCGCTTCGAGCAGTGACTCGCCGCGCAGGCCGGACGCCAGCTGACTGTTGATCATCTCCACCATGCCGTCCTGGCCGAGCCGCTGCCCGCTGCCCTCGCCGGTGCGGCCCTCGATCAGGCCGTCGGTGTACATCAACAGGCCCCATTCCCGGCCGAGTTGAACCTGGCGGCGCGACCAGCGGGCGCGCGGCAGCAGGCCGAGGGCCGGTCCTCCGTTCTCGTACGGCAGCAGTTGCGCCCGGCCGTCGAGGGCGATCAGCGGGGCGGGGTGGCCGGCCAGGCACAGGCCGGCGCTGCGGCCGTCGGGCGCGATGTCGACCGTGCACAGCGTCGCGAATATCTCCTCGCTGTCCCGCTCGTGCTCCAGGACCTCCTGCAGGGTGGAGAGCAGGTCGTCCCCGCACAGCCCCGCGAGCGTCAACGCCCGCCAGGCGATGCGGAGTTCGACCCCGAGGGCCGCCTCGTCGGGGCCGTGGCCGCAGACGTCGCCGATCATCGCGTGGACGGTTCCGTCGGGTGTGCGCACCGTGTCGTAGAAGTCGCCGCCGAGCAGCGCCCGGGAGCGGCCGGGGCGGTAGCGGGCGGCGAAGCGCAGGTCCGAGCCTTCGAGCAGCGGCGTCGGCAGGAGGCCGCGCTCCAGCCGGGCGTTCTCCTGGGCGCGCAGCTTCGACTCGGCCAGCTTGTACTGGGCGGTGTCCGCGCGCTTGCGCTCCACCGCGTACCGGATGGCACGGCTCAGGAGCCTGCCGTCCAGCTCGTCCCGGAACAGGTAGTCCTGCGCGCCGACCCGGACCGCCTCCGCCGCCCGCTCCGCGTGCCCGGACGGGGTGAGGGCCAGTACGGCGTGGCGCGGCGCGAGGAGGAGCAGATGGCGCAGGGCCGCCAGCTCGTCGTCGGGGTCGCGGCCCGGCAGCGCCAGATCGAGCAGGATGCAGTGGATGTCGTCGGTGAGCAGCCGCTCGGCCTCGGTGAGGTTGCGGGCGGTACGGATGCGGACCCGGGTGCCCGCCGCGTCGAGCAGCTCGTGCACGGTGAAGGTGCCCGCCGGGTCGTCCTCGATGACCAGCAGGTTGAGCGGGCCGTCGCCGGCGCTGCCCGGCGCGGCCTGAGGGGCGGCTCGCTGGTGCGGTACGGGTACGTGCTGGGATGCGGGCATCGTCGGTTCCGGGATCCTTCCCTCCCCCCGAGGGCGCGGGGGAGCGCCGGTCGGCGCCCCACCAGCCGGGACCCTAGCGTCATCCACGGGGGTGGCGGAATGGCGTTGGGTGGTTCATCACGTCCGACCGGATGGCATATGCCACATGCCTTATTTGTCCGGGCCTCAGGAAGTTGCGCCGTGCCCCTGCCGACGGGTCGGCGTGCCCCGGGTCCCGGTGCCCGGGTGTCCGTGCCGGATATCCGTGCCCGGATGTCCGGGTCGGCCGCGGGGCGTGCCCGTGCCCCCCTCGCCGCGCCGCCGCTGCCCGGCCGTACCGTCCTCGGTGTGCCGCTACTTGTCCGGCCGCACGACGCCGAGTATCGGCATGGACCCCGCCCCGGTGATCGTCACGGTCCGGCCCGGGCGGGGGGAGTGCACGATCGCGCCGTCGCCGATGTACATCCCGACGTGGGTGGCGTCGGCGAAGTAAATGACGAGGTCACCCGGGCGCATGTCCTTGATCGCGACGTGCGGCAGCTGGGCCCACTGCTCCTGCGATGTGCGCGGGATGGGGTGACCGGCCGCGAGCCAGGCCTGTGAGGTGAGCCCCGAGCAGTCGAAGGTGTCGGGACCCGCCGCGCCCCAGATGTACTTCTTGCCGATCTGGTCCGTGGCGAACTTCACGGCCTTCTTGCCCTGCTCGCTCGCGCTGCTGTTGATGTCCTTCAGGACGCCCGTGCTCAGCCAGGCCGTCTGCGAGTCGAACTCCTTCTTGCGCTCCAACTCGGCCAGGCGCTCGCGCTCCTGCTCCTTGAGCTGGGACTGGAGCTTCTCCGCCGCCGCGATCTTCTCCGTTATGTCCTTCTTCGCGGCTTCCTTCTTGACCCGGTTGGCCTCCAGGTTCTTCCACTGGGCGGTGGCGTCCGCGCTGTAGGCCGCCAAGTCGGCCTGGGTCCTGTCCAGTTCAGCGAGCAGACCCTGGGCCGCCTGCTGGCCCTGCCGCAGGGAGTCGGCACCGTCCAGGAAGGCCTCGGGGTCGCCGCTGAGCATCATCTGCGCGCCGGGCGGCAGGCCGCCGTTGCGGTACTGCATCCGCGCGGTGGCGCCGGCCTGGTCCTTCAGGCGCTTGATCTTCTCCTGGCCCTTCACGATCTCCTGGGCCAACTGCACGATCTGCGCGGACTGTTGCTTGGTCTTCTCCTCGGCGAGGTTGTACGCGTCGGTGGCCACGGCCGCCTGGCGGTACAGGCCGTCGATCTCCTTGCTCACCTCGTCGAGCGTCTTGGGCGCGCCCTGCGTCGTGGTCGACGGCGTCGGTGCCGGGTCGGCGAACGCCGTGCCCGGCGCGGCCAAAGCGGTCAGGGCGCACACCAAGGCGATCGCGGTCGCCAGACGGCGCTTCTTCGGCACCTTGTTCGGCACTGAGAACTCCCCCTCCAGTCAACTCCGGCCCCACACCGGAACACCGGGCACCCGCATGTGATTTACCGTCAGTAACATCACACCGATGCCCGCGATGCTGCCACGCCCCCGGTCAAAACGACAGGGGCGCAGAGGCACCGGACGAGGCTCGTCCCCTTGCGCGCACCGCCGCCCGGCTCCCTTCCGTCTGACGAACCCCGGGCTCCACGCGTTCCGCGGGCCACGGGAGTTCACTCGTAAGACGACAGCGACAGCCGGCCGCTTCGCGCCGCGCGGGCCTCAACGGGGCGCCAGCGCCGACCAGTCGACCGTCACCTCGCCCTGTCGCCAGCGCCGGGGGCCGTCCACGACCGGCCAGTCGCCCGCCAGGCCTCGTACGGAGGCGATCCAGCGCTGGCGCGCGCCGAGCGAGGCGTACGGGGCCGCCGCCGCCCACGCCCGGTCGAAGTCGCGCAGGAAGGCGTGCACCGGCTCACCCGGCACATTGCGGTGGATCAGCGCCTTGGGTAGCCGCTCGGCCAGGTCGGAGGGGCGCTCCAGGGAGCCGAGCCGGGTCGCGAAGGTCACCGTGCGGGGGCCCGAGGGGCCGAGCGCGATCCACACGTGGCGGCGCCCGATCTCGTCGCAGGTGCCCTCGACGAGCAGTCCGCCGGGTGCGAGCCGCGCGCACAGGCGGGCCCAGACCGCGGCGACCTCGGCCTCGTCGTACTGACGCAGCACGTTCGCCGCGCGGATCAGCAGCGGCGGCTCGGGCAGCGGGACCTCGAAGCCGCCGTGCCGGAAGGCGAGGCCCTCGCGCTCGTACGGCTTGGCGGCGGCGACCCGGGCGGGCTCGATCTCGATGCCCACCACCGAGACGGCGGGGGCCGCGGTACGCAGGCGCTGGAGCAGTTCCACCGCGGTCCAGGGGGCGGCCCCGTACCCGAGGTCGACGGCGACCGGGGCCGTCGCGCGGCGCAGCGCCGCCCCGTGCGCGTCCGCGATCCAGCGGTCCATGCGGCGCAGCCGGTTCGGGTTGGTGGTGCCGCGGGTGACGGTGCCGACGGGGCGTTTCGCGGGCGGGGCGGGTGGAGCCATGGGACGAGGGTAGGCGGCGCAAGCCGGTGACCGGCCGGTTCGGGCGGCGCAAGCGGCGCCCCGGCGGGTCCGGCAACATTTTGGCAAAGTGGAAATGAAAGGGCGGGTTCCGGTGTTCGGGGCTTTGGAAGGGCGTCCCCCGTGCCCGTCCCGCATGCCCGATCCGCGTCCCAAGGCAGTGCCCCGAGCCGAGGAGGCCCTCGACGTGAGCCAGTACGTGTCCCGGTTCGCCGGCACCCTGGCGGGGCCGCCCAGGCTCCGGCTGCCCGGCGGTCACCGCAAGCCCCGGCGGGTCGCCATGCTCAGCGTCCACACCTCCCCGCTGCACCAGCCGGGCACGGGCGACGCCGGTGGCATGAACGTGTACATCGTGGAGCTCGCCAAGCGCCTGGCCGCGATCAACATCGAGGTCGAGATCTTCACCCGGGCCACCACGGGCGGGCTCGCTCCCGCCGTGGAGATGTCGCCCGGGGTGCTCGTGCGGCACATCGACGCGGGGCCCTACGAGGGACTGGCCAAGGAGGAGCTGCCCGCACAGCTCTGTGCGTTCACGCACGGAGTGATGCAGGCCTGGGCGCGCCACCGGCCCGGCTACTACGACCTGGTCCACTCCCACTACTGGCTCTCCGGGCACGTGGGCTGGCTCGCGGCCCAGCGCTGGGGCGTGCCCCTGGTGCACGCCATGCACACCATGGCCAAGGTCAAGAACGCGGCGCTCGCCGAGGGCGACACCCCCGAGCCGGCCGCGCGGGTCATCGGCGAGACGCAGATCGTGAACGCGGCGGACCGTCTGATCGCCAACACCGCCGAGGAGGCCGACGAACTCGTCCGCTTCTACGACGCCGAGCCCGGCAAGGTCGCCGTCGTCCACCCCGGGGTGAACCTCGACCGCTTCCGCCCGGCGGACGGCCGCACCGCCGCGCGCGACCGGCTCGGGCTGCCGCGGGACGCCTTCGTTCCGCTCTTCGCGGGCCGCATACAGCCCCTGAAGGCGCCGGACATCCTGCTGCGCGCGGCTGCCGAGCTCCTGGACCGGGACCCCTCGCTGCGCTCGCGGATGATCGTGCCGATCGTGGGCGGGCCGTCCGGGAGCGGCCTGGCCAAGCCGGAGGGCCTGCAGAAGCTGGCGGCCAAGCTCGGCGTCGGTGACGTCGTACGGTTCAGGCCGCCGGTCGGCCAGGACCGGCTCGCGGACTGGTTCCGGGCGGCGTCCGTCCTGGTCATGCCGTCGTACAGCGAATCGTTCGGCCTGGTCGCCATCGAGGCGCAGGCCGCCGGGACACCGGTGGTCGCGGCGTCGGTCGGCGGGCTTCCGGTGGCGGTACGGGACGGCTCGACGGGCTTCCTCGTCCAGGGCCACGACCCCAAGGACTACGCGACCGCCCTGTACCGCTTCGTCGAGGAACCGGCGCTGGTGGAGCGCATGGGCGGCGCGGCCGCCCGGCACGCGCAGTCCTTCGGCTGGGGGACGGCGGCGGCGGCCACGGCGGACGTGTACACGGCGGCGATGCACGAGCACCGGCGGCGGGTCCGCGCGCACGGCTGAGCTGCCCCGGTCCGGGCCGGGCCCGGGGCCCGGGGGGCTTCGCGTAGGCTCGCGGCATGGCTGACGTGCGGCAGGTCATCGAAGCGGCGCTCAAGGACGCGGAGCTCTCGTGGGAGTCTCCGGAACCGGGCGCGTACGTGGTCACGCTGCCCGGCACGCGCAAGCTCTCCACGACCTGCTCGCTGCGGGTCGGGCGGCACTCCCTCTCCGTGAACGCGTTCGTGGTGCGCCACCCCGACGAGAACGAGCCGGCCGTGCATCGCTGGCTCCTGGAGCGCAACCTCCGTCTGTACGGGGTGAGTTACGCGGTCGACCGCCTCGGGGACGTCTACCTGGCGGGGAAGGTCCCGCTCTCCTCGGTGACGCCGGAGGAACTCGACCGGCTGCTCGGGGTCGTCCTGGAGGAGGCGGACGGTTCCTTCAACACCCTGCTCGAAATGGGGTTCGCGTCCGCCATCCGGCGGGAGTACGCGTGGCGGGTCTCGCGGGGCGAGTCCACGCGGAACCTCGCGGCGTTCGGGCGGGTCACGGGGGAGGCGGGGTAGAGCAGGGGTTCTACACCCCCGAGTCCGCCCGCGCCTCGACGTCCGCCGCCACCGGGGACGGCACCCCCGCAGGCGACGGAACCCCGGCCGGGGACGGCACCGCCACGGTGGCCGGGCCCTCCGCCGGCAGGCCTCGCATCAGCCCCCAGTACCCCGCCGCCGCCACCATGCCCAGGACCGCGCACGTCCCCCACAGCCAGCCCGCCCCGAAGTGGTCGATGACGTAACCCGACAGGAGCGGGGCGACCAGCGCTGCCACGGACCAGGACATCGTGTAGACGCCCTGGTAGCGGCCTCGGCCGTGGGTGGGCGAGAGGCGGACCACCAGGCCCGTCTGGGTGGGGGCGTTGACGATCTCGGCCAGGGTCCAGACGCAGATCGTCAGGGCGTACACCGCGACCGAACCGGCGAACGCCGTCAGGCCGAAGCCGTAGCCCGCGAGCAGCGCCGAGGCGACCAGCAGGCGGCGCGGGTCGCGGTGCTGGATGTAGCGGGTGACGGGAATCTGGACCGCCACGATCAGGATGCCGTTGACCGCGATCGCCAGGCCGAAGTCCGCGCTCGAAAAACCGTCGGTGCCCATCGCGACGGGAAGCCCCACGTAACCCTGTTGGAAAATAAGGGAGATGAGGAACGACAGGCCCACCACGCCCATGAAGCGGCCGTCCCGCAGCACCGTACCGATGCCGACCTGAGGCTCCGTCACCTTCTCCTCGGCCGTGCGCTGCGGGCGCGACTCCGGCAGCTTCAGGAACACCACGATCGCGCAGACCAGGGTCAGCGTCGCCTCGCCGAGGAAGCCGGCCAGGTAGCTGTACTGCGCGATGAACCCCGCCGCCGCCGACGACACGGCGAACCCCAGGTTGATCGCCCAGTAGTTGAGGGAGAACGCCCGTACCCGGTCCTCGGGCCGCACGATGTCCGCCATCATCGCCTGCACCGCGGGCCGCGACGCGTTGCTCGCCATGCCGACAAGGAAGGCCACGCCCGCGATCGCCACCGGGTCCGTCATGAAGCCGAGCAGCGCGACGGAGAAGGCCGTCGCCGTCTGGGCGATGACGAGGGTGGGCCGACGCCCGAGGCGGTCGGTCATCACGCCGCCGCCGATCGAGGAGACGACCCCGCCGAGTCCGTGCAGGGAGGCCACAAGTCCCGCGTACGAGGCCGAATAGCCCCGGTCCAGGGTGAGGTAGAGCGCCATGAAGGTGGCGACGAAGGCCCCGAGCCGGTTGATCAGGGTGCTGGTCCACAGCCACCAGAACTCCCGGGGCAGCCCCGAGACGGTTTCTCGTGCGGCGAGTCTGAGACTGGCGACGGACATGTGGCTCCCCCGGAACTGTGGCAAGGCTGTGAGCGGCGGCACGGCGGGCGGCACCGCCACAAGGGGCACCGCTGTAAGTGCTGCAACCGATGTCCGCACGTTACAAGTGGCCCGGTTCCGGGGGCCAGTGAATTGACGGCGTCCGTCAATCGAGACGCCCCCGGGACCTTGGTCCCTGCGCGCGCGAGGGCCCCGGAACGTCGATTAGGCTCGGACGCATGGCCGACGCACCGTACAAGCTGATCCTGCTCCGCCACGGCGAGAGCGAGTGGAACGAGAAGAACCTGTTCACCGGGTGGGTGGACGTCAACCTCACGCCGAAGGGCGAGAAGGAGGCGGCGCGCGGCGGTGAGCTGCTCAAGGACGCCGGCCTGCTCCCCGACGTGCTGCACACCTCCCTCCAGAAGCGCGCCATCCGCACCGCCCAGCTCGCGCTGGAGTCCGCGGACCGCCACTGGATTCCGGTGCACCGCAGCTGGCGTCTGAACGAGCGCCACTACGGCGCGCTCCAGGGCAAGGACAAGGCGCAGACGCTCGCCGAGTTCGGCGAGGAGCAGTTCATGCTGTGGCGCCGCTCGTACGACACCCCGCCGCCGGCCCTTGAGGACGGCACGGAGTTCTCGCAGAGCGACGACGCCCGTTACGCGACGATCCCGCCGGAGCTGCGCCCGCAGACCGAGTGCCTCAAGGACGTCGTCACGCGCATGCTGCCGTACTGGTACGACGGCATCGTCCCGGACCTGCTCGACGGCAAGACCGTCCTGGTCGCCGCGCACGGCAACTCGCTGCGCGCGCTGGTCAAGCACCTCGACGGCATCTCCGACGCCGACATCGCGGGCCTGAACATCCCGACCGGCATCCCGCTCGTGTACGAGCTCGACGCCGACTTCAAGCCGGTCAAGCCGGGCGGCACCTACCTGGACCCGGACGCGGCCGCCGCCGCGATCGAGGCCGTCAAGAACCAGGGCAAGAAGTAACACCACACGGACTCAAGCCCCCCATCTGCATGTTTTGCACGTGGGGGGCTTGCCTATATCTGTGGGCCGTCTAGGGGCCGCGAACTGCGTACGGGGCGGTACGGCGACCCGTATGGCTGTACCCCTTTGAGTGTCAGACGTAACGGTATGCTTGTCGCGCTTCACCTGATCCTCCCTTGAACTCCGTGCTTGGCCACGCGAGTTCAGAGGCTCCGGCTCGAATTGGCGGGCCGGTTGGAGGAGAAGGGAGGTGGTAGGGATGCGTATCGAAAAGAGCAAGCTCCGCAGGCCATGGACCGGCGCCGAGAGGTGGCAGGTCTGGCTCGCGGGGGCGGGTCTAGTCGTAACAGTCGCTACCAGCGTGATGCAGTTCGCTCGATGAGCGGGTCACGCGCGAGAACGGTCGGAACCGGTAGCTGCGTATGCAGCGAGCCCGGTCTCTGGGAACGCGACCGGGCTCGTTGACTGCGGGAGGGGCCTGGATCTGGATTGCAGCCAGAACCGGGCCCTTCTTGCTGCCAGAACCTTCGAGCTACTGCTAGAAGATTCTGGCTTCTTCTAGAATCTTCTAGCTTCTTCCAGAAGATTCCACGAGTCCCAATCTCTCACGCGCGTACGCAGCTATCAACATCGTGAACTTGTGAGTCGTAGACGCAATGGCTCACGAAACGGGACGTCAACCTCTCCCATCTGCGCCGATAGAGGCCGGAGTGGTTCAGTTCTGTAGACAGAACGTCTCTGTGTCGAGCGATGCGACAGCCTTTCGAGTCCTCTCCCGACTCGTTGGCATCAGATGGGGGGACACGCGCAGTGTCAGTCCTGGGCCGGAGTGCCCCAGGTACTCGGCCAGTGCCTTCACGTTCTCCCCTGTACTGGGATGACACCGGCGTCCGCCAGAGCGGGCTTCCACTGCTCCGTGTTGAAGTCGCTCCGTCAGATGCGGTTCCCCATCGGGGTGAGGAGCAGCAGCTTCTTGGTGATGACCGGTCCGCCCACGGTCTTCGACGGCAAGCTGATGTCCACAAGAGGGAAGAGCTTCAGTGGACACGAAGAGCCTCCACGACGGGTGTAGGCAACGGAACGTACCTGAGCTTGCCGCCCTCGGGCGGTGCGAACACGGGCTTGCTCCTGCTCGGCTTGAGCTGGTGGACGATGTGCACGGTGTCGGTGTCGAAGTCCAGCGCGTCCACTGCGAGCCTCATGATCTCGCCCCCTGGGAGGTGGGGGCTCGTGTTCTACGTTCCGTGACGGCCGTCGCACCCTCGGGTCGCCGTCCTCCGGCTCCATGGATAGCCTCGAAAGGTGCATTTCGCCCGAAGTGGTGAACTGCGTCTCACCTGGGGGAGTCCGCCAAGACGGGAGTCCAGAACGTGAATACCACCCTGCGCAGCCGCTGTGTCCGTACCCTTGCCGCCGGTGCGCTGTCCGCCGCCCTGCTGACCGCCGGCGCGGCCGGTACCTTCGCCTCGGCCGCCGCGAGCCCCAAGCCGAGCCCCTCCGCGTCCAAGATGGCCGGCTCGATCACCATCAAGGCGTCGTCGACGTCGGTGAAGGCCGGCGACAAGGTGACCTTCACGGGCCGCACCAAGGGCCTGCCCATAGGCACCAAGGTCGTGCTCCAGCACAAGAAGGGCAGCAAGTGGACGACCCTGCAGGCGAGCACGCTGGTCAAGCAGGGCAGCAGCTACTCCCTCGAGGCCAAGCTCAACGACAAGGGCAAGCAGGACCTGCGCATCAAGTACGACGAGGTCGTCTCGCCGACGGTCACCGTCACCGTGAAGTGACCCCGGGCCGAGAGCTGTCAGTTATGGCACCGGCCACACCCCTGTCCAAGGATGATCGGCGGACAGGGGTGAGCCGGTCCCGTGCTTCCGGGCGATGCGGCGTTTGGCGATGTGGTAGGCCCATGCGTGCGTAGCGACCTTCTTCTCCACGCCGAAGTGTTTGCCGGTAGCTGCGTCGAGGACTTGGTGGTACTCGTGCAGCAGGTCCCAGGACGTCGCGTCGAAGTCGGCGTCCGACCACCCGTACAGGTACTGAAGTTCGAACCGCACGGCGGCCAGGAACTCCTCCTCGCTTCGGTCCTGCATCTCCGTCCGCCCCCCGTGCTCGCGCACCCATTCCTTGATGTCCGCAGACGCCTCTTCCCACTTGCTGCCCGAGTCTCGTATCTCCGCGTAATCCACCCAGGCCCAGAAGGCCTCTGCGTCGGCGATGTCCGGCGCCTGCTTGTGGTGGTCGGCGCAGAGCAGCGCGAAGTTGCGGACGTCCATCGAGCCGCCGAGCGACAGCGGCACCACATGGGCACGCTCCGCAGGCTTGCGCCAGCAGACCAGGCAGTTGTCCTCCATGTCGAGGTACTGGGATATGGCCTTGAGGCTCGGCGCTGTCCTGCGGTCGGACGCCGTGGTCTCGCGCGGCCGAAGGGGGAGCAGGTCAACGTCGTACCAGAACCCCGCGTCGTCCGCCGGGTACTCGATGCGGAGTTCGTCCGGCAGGTCGTCGCGCTGTCTGCGGTTGTTCTCGATGGTGTGGAAGGGCGTAGTGACCTGCGTCAGGTAGGGGAGGAGGTACTTCAGCGTGAAGTTCTGGATGATCTCCAGGGCATCGTGGTCGAACCCGCCTGCGGCATTGCGGTGGCCCTGAACTCTGAGCAGTAAGTGACGCGGCTTGCCCGGCATCCGTCGCTGGGCGTTCTTGACCACCTCGAAGATGCGCCGGGCGCAGCGTTCGAAGTTCTCGTACACGGCCATGTCGTGATAGATCAGGATGGCCTTCTGGACGGCAGGTCGACGAACTCCGCCGGTCTGGTTCTTGCGCTTGCGCGGCTTCTTCATGGGCATGAAGAGATCTTCGCGTGCGGACCCCGGCGGCGAAGTGCGGGTCACGGTTTTCGGGCGATAGAAGGGCCCCGCCCGAAGCCGGGCGGGGCCCTTCACGTACCGGTCCCCGTGGGTCAGCCGCCGCACTGGCAGGGCGCGCCCGACTGGCAGCCGCAGCCGCAGCCGGAGCCGCAGCCGCAGGCGCCGATCAGGGGGAGCCGGACCACTTCGACAGGTGTGACGGGCGCTTCCTGGCGTGGTTCGGTCGTGGGTGATTCGGCCATGGGTCCCTCCCGGGGGTAGGCAGCCGCAACGAGCCTTCGCCCATTGCATGCCCACGGGAACGGGCGCGTCAACGGCGCATGTGCGCAAGGTTGTTGAGGGTGCTCCCCGGACGTGGGCCGGAGGTCAGGCCCCCTCGACCTGGGAGGCCTGCTGGAGCTCGTCGGCGTGCTCGCCCGTGACCAGGTAGACCACGCGCTTGGCGACCGACACCGCGTGGTCCGCGAAGCGCTCGTAGTAGCGGCCGAGCAGCGTCACGTCGACGGCCGTCTCGATGCCGTGCTTCCAGCGGTCGTCCATCAGGTGCTGGAACAGGGTGCGGTGCAGCAGGTCCATCTCGTCGTCGTCCTGCTCCAGCTGGAGGGCCAGGTCGACGTCCTTGGTGATGATGACCTCGGCCGCCTTGGCCATCAGGCGCTGCGCCAGCTGGCCCATCTCCAGGATGGTGGCGTGCAGGTCGTGCGGCACGGCACGCTCCGGATAGCGCAGCCGGGTCAGCTTCGCCACGTGCTGGGCGAGGTCGCCCGAGCGCTCCAGGTCGGCGCTCATGCGCAGGGAGGTCACCACGATCCGCAGATCGGTGGCGACGGGCTGCTGGCGGGCCAGCAGCGCTATCGCGCGGGCCTCCAGATCGTGCTGGAGATCGTCGACCTTCTGGTCGGCCGCGATCACGCTCTCGGCGAGCTTGAGGTCGGCGTCGAGCATGGCCGTGGTGGCGCGCCCGATCGCCGACCCGACAAGGCGGGCCATTTCGACCAGGCCCTCGCCGATCGAGTCCAGTTCCTCGTGGTACGCGTCCCGCATGGGTGTCCCTCTCTACAACGGTCTCCGGGGGGCCGGGGGTGCCTGTGACCCCCACGCTCCCACGGTCCGTCCCCTACGCGTCCGATTCGGCCATAGGAAGTGAACCGTCCCTATCACCTCGGTGAACTCTGGGCGACGAACGTTCGAGCGGCCACCCATTTGGCTGGGAGAGTGTCGGTGTCCCCGCATAACCTGGGTGCATGGACGTGAACGCGGCGGTCGCCGCATTGGCAGCGATCGCCGGGGTGTGCACCGGCGTGATCGCCATGCTGGCGTTCCGCTGGAGCGAGCGCGATCAGGCGCGGCCCACGCGGACATCCCTGCACACCGACGCCGTACTGCCCCCGGGCGTGGACACGGTCCTCTCCGTGCTGCGCTCCTCCGCGGTCGTCCTCGACGAGAGCGACTCGGTGGTCAAGGCGAGCTCGGCGGCGTACGCGCTCGGCCTGGTCAGGGGCGGCAAGCTGGCCGTCGAGCCCATGCTGCACATGGCCCGCGACACCCGGCGCGACGGCGAGATACGGCAGGTCGAGCTCGACCTGCCCCGGCGCGGCACCGGCCGCGGCGAGGCCCTCGCGGTCTCCGCCCGGGTCGCCCCGCTCGGCTCCCGGCTCGTGCTGCTCCTGGTGGAGGACCTCACCGAGGCCCGCCGCATCGAGGCCGTACGGCGTGACTTCGTGGCCAACGTCAGCCATGAGCTCAAGACCCCGACCGGGGCGCTCTCGCTGCTCTCCGAGGCCGTCATGGACGCCTCGGACGACCCGGAGGCGGTCACCCGCTTCGCCGGCCGCATGCAGATCGAGGCGACCCGGCTCACCAACCTGGTCCAGGAGCTCATCGACCTCTCCCGGGTCCAGAACGACGACCCCCTGGAGGATGCCGAGCCGGTCCGCGTCGACGAGCTCGTCGCCGAGGCCATAGACCGCTCCCGGCACACCGCGTCCACCAAGCAGATCACCATGGCCGCGGGCGGCACCGCCGACCTGTACGTGTGGGGCAACCGCGGCCAGCTCGCCGCCGCCCTCGGCAACCTCGTCGAGAACGCGGTGAACTACTCGCCGGCCAGGACCAGGGTCGGCATCGCCGGGCGGCGCATCGCGGCGCCCGGCGGTGGGGGCACCTCCCAGGCTTTCGGCCCTGGGGGACTGATCGAGATCGCCGTGACCGACCAGGGCATCGGGATCTCCGAGAAGGACCGCGAGCGCATCTTCGAGCGCTTC
Source organism: Streptomyces xanthochromogenes (assembly GCF_014650455.1). Lineage (GTDB taxonomy): Bacteria > Actinomycetota > Actinomycetes > Streptomycetales > Streptomycetaceae > Streptomyces > Streptomyces xanthochromogenes. Next base: position 82,299 of record NZ_BMUZ01000014.1, read on the forward strand.
TACCGGGTGGACCCGGCCCGCTCGCGTGCCACCGGAGGCACCGGCCTGGGCCTCGCCATCGTCAAGCACGTGGCCGCCTCGCACGGCGGGGAGGTCACGGTGTGGAGCTCCGAGGGACAGGGCTCCACCTTCACCCTGCGGCTGCCGGAAGCCGGCGCCGTCCGCGACCGCGCCTCGGCCGGGCGCGGTCCGGTCACGACCGACGAGGACGACGACGTCCCCTACGAGACCTTCAGTTCCGCTGTGCCTCATTCACCAGCCATAGTTCCTGCCCCGGAGGTCCTTCCGTGACCCGAGTGCTCGTCGTCGAGGATGAGGAATCCTTCAGCGACGCCCTGTCCTACATGCTCCGCAAGGAGGGCTTCGAGGTCGCGGTGGCGGCCACCGGGCCCGACGGCCTGGACGAGTTCGAGCGCAACGGCGCCGACCTGGTCCTGCTGGACCTGATGCTGCCCGGCCTGCCCGGCACCGAGGTCTGCCGTCAGCTGCGCGGGCGCTCCAACGTCCCGGTCATCATGGTGACGGCGAAGGACAGCGAGATCGACAAGGTCGTGGGCCTGGAAATAGGGGCCGACGACTACGTCACCAAGCCGTTCTCCTCGCGCGAGCTGGTGGCCCGCATCCGCGCGGTGCTGCGCCGCCGCGGCGAGCCCGAGGAGGTCACCCCGGCCGCCCTGGAGGCGGGCCCGGTCCGCATGGACGTCGACCGGCACGTGGTCACCGTCTCCGGCGGCAAGGTCGACCTGCCGCTGAAGGAGTTCGACCTCCTGGAGATGCTGCTGCGCAACGCGGGCCGTGTGCTGACGCGTATGCAGCTCATCGACCGGGTGTGGGGTGCGGACTACGTCGGTGACACCAAGACGCTCGACGTCCACGTCAAGCGCCTGCGCGCCAAGATCGAGCCGGACCCGGGCGCCCCGCGCTACCTGGTGACGGTCCGCGGCCTCGGCTACAAGTTCGAGCCGTAGGCCGACAGCCGGACCAGGACATGAAGGAGGGCGGCCCCGGATCGAATCCGGGGCCGCCCTCCTTCTGGTGCCTACGGCAGGGTCAGTGACCGGTGCCGGTGCTGTGCGAGGGCGAGCCGGAGCCCGCGGGCTTGCCGCTGCTGCCCGCGTTCGGGTTCGCCGAGTTGGACGGGCTGCCCGAGGGGGCGCCGGGGGTGCCCTTGCCCGACGGCTCGCCGGAGGGGGTCTCCCTGGGCTTGGGGAGCTCGCTGGGGCCGACACCCTCGAAGTAGCTGGTGGCCGGGACCACGAAGGCTTCCAGGCTCACCGCGCCGGCCCGGCTGAACTGGAAGGTGACCTTCTGCGCGTCGCCGTTCTTGGCGGCTTCGCGGCCGTTGTCGACGACCGCGGAGGCGTTGTTCTTGCCGCCGATGACGACCGAGCCGTGGCCCGGAATGGTGATCGCGCCGGTGCCCTTGGCGGGGGAGAGCTTGACGGTGGCGGTGCCGACCTGGACGGAGTCCAGGGTCTGCGGGGCGGCGCCGTTGTTGAACAGCGTCGCCGCGACGACGGCCGGGCCCTCGGCGTCGGCCTTCGGCTGGGTGACGACCGTCGCGTTCTGGATCTTGATGTCGCCGACGGTGACATAGGCGTTGTCCGCCTTGACTCCGAGCGTCTGGGCATCGTTGCCCGCCGCACAGGCGGAGAGGGAAGCGAGCGAGAACGCGATGGCAGAAGCGGCGAGGGCGCCGCGTCGAAGGCTGCGGCTCACGGCGGCGGCAACTCCTTGGACGTACGAGACGGACTGCTTCGGACGGGCTACGGGTCAGCCGGCCGCATACCTAAGGGCCAGCTAAGGGTGTGTCAGCGGGCCTAGATTACCGAGCCGTCCCACGCGCCCCGCACCCGACCCGCCCCTACGGACGACGGGCCCGGAGAAGTCGGGTGGATCACCCGCGGATCTCGGGTGGGTCCTCCGCCGATCTCGCGCTTTCGTACGCCGTTCACATATCGGCGAGTGATCAATTCCCCGGCCGGCCACGCATTCCTTACCGAAAATCCACCGACCCGGTCCGACCCGGCCGTTCGTTGATCAATTCCGGAAAGAATCCCGCACGGCCGAACGGGTGAACGAGCGCCGAACGGAGTAGATGAAGTTCACCGCCCGGAACCCGGCAAACCGGGACGTTCGGCCTCTCGGGGGCCCTTCCGGGGGTGGGTAACGTACGCGTTTCGCGGCCCCTTCGCAGCCGCTCCGACCTGCGAATACCGCCTTCCGCAAGCCCTGCGCAGCACGTTCCTGTTGCTGTTGTCAAGCCCCGAGATATGCCCTGACCTGCGAAAACGCCATTCAGAAGAAGCAGTTTCCGTGTTACCCTGGATAGCCACGGAAGGGGTACCTGTCACATGACGTTCAAGGTTGGCGACACCGTGGTCTATCCCCATCACGGGGCCGCGCTGATCGAGGCCATCGAAACTCGCCAGATCAAAGGCGTGGACAAGACCTACTTGGTGCTCAAGGTCGCCCAGGGCGACTTGACTGTGCGCGTGCCCGCGGACAACGCGGAGTTCGTCGGCGTTCGCGATGTAGTTGGTCAGGACGGGCTGGACCGGGTCTTCGAGGTGCTGCGCGCGCCGTACGCGGAGGAGCCCACTAACTGGTCCCGTCGTTACAAGGCAAACCTCGAGAAGCTCGCCTCCGGCGATGTCATCAAGGTCGCCGAAGTGGTGCGTGACCTGTGGCGTCGTGAGCGCGAGCGCGGACTGTCCGCAGGTGAGAAGCGCATGCTCGCCAAGGCGCGCCAGATCCTGGTGAGCGAGCTGGCCCTCGCGGAGAACACCAACGAAGACAAGGCCGAGGCCCTTCTCGACGAGGTTCTCGCGTCCTGACGCCGTAGGGCCCGTCCGCCGGACAGGTCCTTGTTTCGGGGCCGCCGCCCCGAAATGCCCGGCTTTGCCGCGGTGCCCGCTGACCAGCAGCCAACATTGCTGTGTCGCCGGGCGCTGCGGCATGTTCGTATCCCCACGCCGTCAGCGCTCGCACTGTAGGGCCCGGTCGCCGTCGGCGCCCGCACCGTGTGTGCCGAGCCCGGACGGCCTGCCTGACCGGTGTCACGGAAGGGCCGGTCAGGGCGTCGCGCCCGGCACTCCCCCAAGCTCCAGAAACCAGGCTCCAGGAGCAGGGGGTACTCCCAGGCCACTACCCATGTCGTTTGAGGACACAAACCTTGTCTGAGGAATCGCGCTCTTTCCGCACCGCCGCGGTGATTCCGGCGGCCGGTCGCGGTGTGCGGCTCGGCCCGGGCGCCCCCAAGGCGCTCCGCGCGCTGAACGGCACCCCCATGCTCGTGCACGCCGTCCGGGCGATGGCCGCCTCCCGGTCCGTCTCCCTCGTGGTCGTGGTCGCGCCGCCGGACGGCGCGACCGAGGTCAAGAACCTCCTCGCCGAGCACGCCCTGCCGGACCGCACCGACCTCCTCGTGGTGCCGGGCGGCGAGAGCCGTCAGGAATCCGTGAAGCTAGGCCTGGACGCGCTGCCGCCCGGCTTCGACGTCGTGCTCGTCCACGACGCGGCCCGACCGCTGGTCCCCGTCGACACGGTCGACGCGGTCATCGAGGCGGTACGCGACGGCGCCCCCGCCGTGGTGCCCGCGCTCCCGCTTGCCGACACCGTCAAGCAGGTCGAGCCGCGCACCGACGGCTCGCCCGAGCCGGTCGTGGCCACCCCCGAGCGGAGCCGGCTGCGCGCGGTGCAGACCCCGCAGGGCTTCGACCACGCCACGCTCGTACGCGCCCACGAGAGCGTCACCGAGAACGTCACGGACGACGCCGGCATGATCGAGCAGCTGGGCCTGCCCGTCGTGGTGGTGCCGGGCCACGAAGAGGCGTTCAAGGTGACCCGCCCGCTCGACCTCGTACTGGCCGAGGCCGTACTCGCACGACGGAGGGCCAACGATGGCTTCTGAGACCCCTTCCGGCGCACCTGCTCCCGCCCCGGTGGTCCCGCTGGTCGGGATCGGCACCGACGTCCACGCCTTCGAGCGCGGCCGTGAGCTGTGGTGCGCGGGGCTGCTGTGGGAGGACCAGGAGTACGGCCTGGCCGGGCACTCCGACGGTGACGTCGCCGCCCACGCCGCCTGCGACGCGATCTTCTCGGCGGCCGGGGTCGGCGACCTCGGCGCCCACTTCGGCACCGACCGCCTCGAGTGGTCCGGCGCATCGGGCGTGAGCCTGCTGGCCGAGGCCGCCCGGATCGTGCGCGCCGAGGGCTACGCGATCGGCAACATCGCGGTGCAGGTCATCGGCGTACGCCCGAAGATCGGCAAGCGGCGCGACGAGGCGCAGAAGGCGCTGTCGGCCGCCGCCGGGGCGCCCGTGTCGGTGTCCGGCACCACGACGGACGGGCTCGGTCTGACCGGCCGGGCCGAGGGGCTCGCGGCGATCGCCACGGCGATGGTGTACCGGTTGCCGTAGAAACGCGGTGGTCTGGGGTAGGAGAAGAGGCGACGATTCCGACCTCCTCCGGAAGGACCCGCACGTGTCCGCTCAGCTCAGCGACGACCTCAAGGCACTCCTCGACACCCCCGTCTTCGTCAACATCGCCACCATCCAGCCCGACGGAAGCCCCCAGGTGTCCCCGGTCTGGGTGAAGCGCGACGGCGACGACGTACTGATCTCGACGACCGTGGACCGGCGCAAGGAGAAGAACCTGCGCCGCGATCCGCGCGTCACCGTCCTCGTCCAGCCCTTCGACGCCCCGTACACGTACGCCGAGATCCGGGGCACCGCCGAGCTCACCACCGAGGGCGGCCAGGAGCTGATCGACGAGCTCGCGATGAAGTACATGGGCAAGAAGTACCGGGAGTTCAACCCGGACTCGGTCAACGACGCCCCTCGGGTGGTCGTCCGGATCACCCCGCGCAAGATCGTCGGAAGCCTCTGAGACCCAACAGTCGCCAAATTGTGTGCCCCGGGGCCCGTAAAGGGTCGCGGGGCACTGGTATTGGGCCACTACCCTGGTGTGGTGACCATTCGCCTGTACGACACCAGCGCCCGGCAGATTCGCGACTTCGTCCCGCTCACGCAGGGCTGTGTCTCGATCTACCTCTGTGGCGCCACTGTCCAGGCGGCCCCGCACATCGGACACATCCGGTCGGGGCTCAACTTCGACATCATGCGCCGCTGGTTCGAGTACCGCGGCTACGACGTCACGTTCATCCGCAACGTCACGGACATCGACGACAAGATCATCAAGAAGTCGGCCGAGCAGGGACGCCCCTGGTGGTCGATCGGCTACGAGAACGAGCGCGCGTTCAACGACGGCTACACCGCGCTCGGCTGCCTCGCGCCCACCTACGAGCCGCGCGCGACCGGCCACATCACCGAGATGGTCGAGATGATGCGCGGTCTCATCGAGCGCGGCCACGCCTACGAGGCGGACGGCAGCGTCTACTTCGACGTGCGGTCCTTCCCCGAGTACCTGTCCCTGTCCAACCAGGACATCGACGACCTGCGCCAGCCCGACGAGGGCGTCGCCGGCAAGCGCGACCCGCGCGACTTCGCGATGTGGAAGGCCTCCAAGCCGGGCGAGCCCGACTGGGAGACCCCGTGGGGGCGCGGCCGGCCGGGCTGGCACCTGGAGTGCTCGGCGATGGCCCACAAGTACCTGGGCTCCGCGTTCGACATCCACGGCGGCGGCCTCGACCTGATCTTCCCGCACCACGAGAACGAGATCGCCCAGGCCAAGGCCTTCGGTGACGAGTTCGCCACGTACTGGGTGCACAACGCCTGGGTGACGATGTCCGGCGAGAAGATGTCGAAGTCGCTCGGGAACTCGGTGCTGGTCTCCGAGATGGTCAAGCAGTGGCGCCCGATCGTGCTCCGCTACTACCTGGGCACCCCGCACTACCGGTCGATGATCGAGTACAGCGAGGAGGCCCTGCGCGAGGCCGAGTCGGCGTTCGCGCGCATCGAGGGCTTCATCCAGCGGGTGGCGGAGAAGGCGGGGGGCGTCGTCGAGCCCGCCGCCCAGGTGCCGCTCGCGTTCGCCGAGGCCATGGACGACGACCTGGGCGTGCCCCAGGCCCTCGCGGTCGTCCACACCACGGTGCGCCAGGGCAACAGCGCGCTCGCCGCCGACGACAAGGAGGCCGCGACCGCGCGCCTCGCCGAGGTCCGCGCCATGCTGGGCGTCCTCGGCCTGGACCCGCTGGACGCGCACTGGGCCGGCGAGACCGACCGCGGTGAGGATCTGCACGGGGCCGTCGACACCCTGGTACGTCTGGTCCTGGAGCAGCGCGAAGCCGCCCGCTCCCGCAAGGACTGGGCGACCGCGGACGCGATCCGCGACCAGCTGACCCAGTCCGGCCTGGTGATCGAGGACAGCCCCAGCGGCCCCCGCTGGACGCTCGGTCCGCGCTGAGCGGCAGCCTGATGTGCCGCCCGCGCGATCGGGCGGCACACTTCATATACGTACGTACACGATCTGCATCCGCATGTGGATCGCGGATTCACTGAGGAAATAGGTAGGTCATGGCCGGGAACAGCCAGCGCAGGAACCGCCGCACGTCCAACAAGAAGGGCGCGACGGTCGGCAGCGGTGGCCAGCGGCGCCGGGGCCTGGAAGGCAAGGGCCCCACGCCCAAGGCCGAGGACCGCAAGAAGCACAAGAAGAACCGCATCGCGACCGCGAAGGCCAGGCAGGCCGCGACCCGCCGTCCCGCGCCGCGGCGCGGCGGGTCCAAGGGCACGTCCGAGATGGTCGTGGGCCGCAACCCCGTCTTCGAGGCGCTGCGCGACGGCGTCCCGGCCACCACGCTCTACGTCCAGCAGTACATCGACAACGACGAGCGGGTCCGTGAGGCCCTCCAGCTCGCCGGCGAGCGCGGCAACATCAACCTGATGGAGGCCCCGCGCGCCGAGCTCGACCGGATGACCAACGGGCTCAACCACCAGGGCCTCGTCCTCCAGGTCCCGCCGTACGAGTACGCGGAGCCGCAGGACCTCACAGCCGCCGCGTACGACAACGGCGAGGACCCGCTGATCGTCGCGCTCGACGGCGTGACCGACCCGCGCAACCTCGGCGCCATCGTCCGCTCCACCTCCGCCTTCGGCGGCCACGGCGTGGTCGTGCCCGAGCGGCGTGCGGCCGGCATGACGGCGGGCGCCTGGAAGTCGTCCGCGGGCACCGCGGCGCGTACGCCGGTCTCCCGCGTCACCAACCTGACGCGCGCCCTTGAGGCGTACAAGAAGGAAGGCCTCACGATCGTCGGTCTGGCGGCCGACGGCGAGCACACCGTCGAGGAGCTGGAGCAGATCGCGGGCCCCGTCGTCATCGTGATCGGCAGCGAGGGCAAGGGACTTGGCCGGCTCGTCGGCGAGACCTGCGACTACCGCGTGCGGATCTCGATGCCGGGCGGCGCCGAGTCCCTCAACGCCGGTGTGGCGGCGGGCATCGTGCTCTACGAGGCGGCCCGCCGACGCGCCTGATGTGGGTGATCTTGACGGGTCTCGGACAGATTCGGACCCGTCAAGCAGTGTCCTAAACACCCGTCACTCGGTTAGATGAGTGTGGACACCAGAACGCCCCGGCCCGGGTTCGACGACCAGCCTGCCCTGAGCATGGCCAAGGTGGACTGCGACCCCGCGCAGGTCATCGTCAACCACGCGAGTTTCAGGGTGCAGCTTGCCCCCAAGTCGCTGCCGAAGCCCGTCATTTCGAGCACCGCGGTGCGCCGCAGGGCGCCCGTGGTGTGGAGCGGCAAGTCGGCGCCGGGGGCGAGCGGACTGCTGCAGGCGGTCCGCGCCACCTCCGTCGGCGGCGGTGGCGCGAGCTACGACACCGGCGCGACGCAGACCATCCCACGCATCTCCGTCGACGACACGATGCCGACGCCGCTGGTCACCGGACCCGGCGCCGGGCCGGAGACCGCACTGCTCCCGCAGATGCGCACGCCGTACGGTCAACAGCCCTATGCCCAGGGCGAGTTCGAGGACTACGACGAGCTCGACGGCGGCACCGACGACGGCTCGCCCGCCAAGCGGCGCGGCGCCGACCCCGTCCGGCACGCCTACTACCCGGGCCGCCGGATGAACCTCGGCGTCGTGCTGCTCCCGCTGCGCGTCTTCCTCGGCTTCATCTCCGTGTACGCGGGCATGGGCAAGCTGTGCGACCCCGTCTACTTCGACGGCGGCGAGCGCGGTTCGATGGTCAAGTGGCTCAATTCGCTGCACCCTTGGGCACTCGCCGAGCCCCTGCGCGACTTCGCCCTCCAGCACCCCGTGGGCGCGGGCCTGACCGTCGCCTTCCTCCAAGTCGTCGTCGGCGTACTGACGATGCTCGGCCTGTGGCAGCGGGTGGCCGCCGTGTTCGGCGCGCTGCTCTCGGCGGCCCTGCTCGTGACGGTCAGTTGGCAGACCGTACGCGCCAACGACGCGCCCGACATCATCTACCTCGCCGCCTGGTCCCCGCTGATCATCGCGGGCGCCCCGGTGTACTCCCTGGACGCGCGCCTGGCCGGCGAGGCCTGGCGCAAGCTCGGCCCGCGCTCCGAACTCTGGGAACTGCGGCGGCGGGTGCTGCGCCGCGGCCTCGTGATGACGACCGTCGTCATCGGCCTCACCCTGACCACCGGTGCACTGCTCGGCGGCGCGGTCCGCTCCACCACCGTGGTGACCGTGCCGGGGCCCGACGACGACCCGACCAACTACCTGCCCGGCACCCCACTGCCGAGCGAGACCGGCCCGGCGCTCGCGCCGCGTACGACCCCCAGGGCGGTCAAGCCCTCGCCCAAGGCGAAGAGTTCGGCGAGCCCGTCCGCCAAGGCGTCCAAGAAGCCGAAGGCGCACCAGACGGCCACGGCGGGCACCACCGGGCAGCCCAGCCACTCGGCCGGCACCGGCGGCCACTCCCCCTCCCACCACCGGGGCACCACGCCCCAGGCCCCGGCGGCGCCCACCAGCGCGGGCCCGACGTCCTCGGGCGGTACGGGTTCCAGCGGTGGCGGCGGCACGACGGGCGGTGGCGGCGGCGCCCGCAACCCGATCGGCGGCCTTCTGGGCTGACGCCCCAACACACAGCAGGGGCCGGACACTTGAGGTGTCCGGCCCCTGCTGCGCGTGGTCCTGCCGGTAAGTGGCGCCAGCGGCAAGGAAGTTGCCGAGCCTCGCATGGAGACTGACGCAAACAGCCCTCAACTACCCTCGCGCGACAGCTCCTTGGCGGCTTCGGTGAGGTCCTTGACGGTGTCGATGGCGCGCCAGTACGCCCCCTGCGGCAGCGGGAAGCCGGCCAGGCGGCGTTCGCGGGCGAGGCGGGGGAAGGTGGTGCGCTCGTGGTCGCCTACGTCGGGCAGCATCGCGGTGAAGGCCGCTGAGAAGACGTACACGCCCGCGTTGATGAGATAGGGCGAGGGCGGGGACTCGATGAAGTCCGTGATGTGGCCGAAGGCGTCGGTCTCGACGGCGCCCCAGGGGATGCGGGGGCGGGCCAGGGCCAGGGTGGCGGTCGCGTCGCGCTCGCCGTGGAAGGAGGCCATCTCGCGGAGCGAGAAGCGCGTCCAGATGTCGCCGTTGGTGGCGTACCAGGGCTGGTCGACGTGCGGCAGCGAGGCCGCCGCGTACTTGAGGCCGCCGCCCCGGCCCAGCGGCTCGTCCTCGACGACCGTGGTGACGCGCAGCGGCAGATCGGCCTTCGCCAGCCAGTCCTTCAGGACGTCGGCGAGGTGGCCGCAGGAGACCACGGCGTCAGTGACGCCCTCGGCGGCCAGCCAGGCGAGCTGATGGCCGATGATCGGGACCCCGGTGCCCGGGATCTCGACCATCGGCTTGGGGCGGTCGTCCGTGTAGGGCCGGAGCCGTGAGCCCTGGCCGCCCGCCAGAACCACGGCCTGGGTCGGAAAAGTCGCAGTCGTGCTCGCAGTCATGCGGTGAACGATAGGCGTCCCCGCAGCGGGACGTCACCGCTCCTGGGCCACGCCGGAGGCGAAGGAGGTGTCGCAGACGGGGCGGGAGAACGACTGGGCCTTCACGGGGCCGTAGTGCTCCACTGCGGCCCTGCCGAGCGCGCGGGCGATGGACATGCAGTGCTGGGCGAGCGAGGGACGGTGCTCGACCTCGCGCTGGAGGTGGGTCAGCGCGGTGCCGGGGTCCTTCTCCTGGAGCTCGGTCAGGAGCGCGTCGCGCAGCACGTCCTGCGGGGCGCGGGACTTGGCGCGTACGGAGACGTTCTCGGAGGAGGCGGTCAGGATCTGCGATTCGTTTCCGGCCCAGTTGACCCGGGTGACCGCGAGCGTCCCGGAGAGGACGAGGACGACGGGCAGGACGAGGGCGAGAGTTCGGCCGATTCGGCGGGCTGTGTGCGTCACGGAGGCGAGCGTAGCGGGGAGTGATGATTTGGCGACATTTAGTCACTCTGTCGGGGGATGGTTCGACGTCGTTTTTCGAATGGCGTGTTGACGAACACGATTCGAAATGGCCGGTGTGCCGGGGTATTTGTCGACAACCGGCTGCGGCCCCGCACTCGCGTGCGGGGCCGCCACAACCGTAGACCCCCTGGTGGCGGCCGCCTCACGGTCTCAGTCTGTAAGGCGCTCGCCCGTAGAGGTGGAGAACACGTGGGTCTCACCCGGACGCGGGACGACGTGAAGCTGTGTGCCCTTGTCCGGCACCGCGCGGCCGTTGACGCGGACGACGAGGTCCTTGGTCTCGCCGCCGACCTCGGCGGAACCGTACACATAGCCGTCGGCGCCGAGTTCCTCGACTACGTTGACGGTGACGGCCAGACCGGCCGGCGCGTCCGCGGTCTCCTTGGTGAGGGCGGTCGCGGCGCCGCCGTTCTGCTCGACGATGTCGAAGTGCTCGGGGCGCACGCCGACGGTGACCGTACGGTCGCCGCGGTCGGCGGCCGCGGCCAGCGCCTCACGGCTGACCGGCACCACGCTGTTGCCGAACTTCACACCGCCGTCGGTGATCGGCACCTCGACCAGGTTCATGGCGGGCGAGCCGATGAACCCGGCGACGAAGAGGTTGGCCGGGCGGTCGTACATGTTGCGCGGCGAGTCGATCTGCTGGAGCAGGCCGTCCTTGAGGACCGCCACGCGGTCGCCCATCGTCATGGCCTCGACCTGGTCGTGCGTGACGTACACGGTGGTGATGCCGAGGCGGCGCTGCAGCGAGGCGATCTGCGTACGCGTCGAGACGCGGAGCTTGGCGTCGAGGTTGGAGAGCGGCTCGTCCATGAGGAAGACCTGCGGCTCACGCACGATGGCGCGGCCCATCGCGACGCGCTGGCGCTGACCGCCGGAGAGCGCCTTGGGCTTGCGGTCCAGGTACTCGGAGAGGTCGAGGATCTTGGCCGCCTCCTCCACCTTCTTCCGGATCTCCGCCTTGTTCACGCCGGCGATCTTCAGGGCGAAGCCCATGTTGTCGGCGACGGTCATGTGCGGGTACAGCGCGTAGTTCTGGAACACCATCGCGATGTCCCGGTCCTTGGGCGGCAGGTGCGTGACGTCACGCTCGCCGATGCGGATCGCTCCGCCGTTGACGTCCTCCAGGCCCGCGAGCATGCGCAGGGAGGTGGACTTTCCGCATCCGGAGGGACCGACGAGGACGAGGAACTCGCCGTCCTCGATCTCGATCTCGAGCCCGTCGACCGCGGGCTTCGTGGAGCCCGGGTAGATCCGGGTCGCCTTGTCGAACGTGACAGTGGCCATGACTGATGTGTCCCTTCACCGGCAGGAACGTGCCGGACGATCCGAGTAGAGGGAGAAGTGGTTTAGTCCACCTGGGTGGGCTGGGTCAGGACGCTACCTGGGGATGCCCCGCTTGTCAGCAGCCCGACGCCGACCAATTCCGGGGGGCCGGCCCCGACCACGCCGCCTTTGCCGCCCTGGCCAGCCCGGCCCCGCGGGCGCCTCCGCGCCGGTCCTGCTGAGGCCGACCGCCTTGGTCCCGCCCGGGCCGGTCGTGCCGGCTGCCTTGGTCCCGCCGGGTCCGGTCGACCGGGTCCTGTCGGGCACCCGCTGCCCGCCCGACCAAATTTCCTGGCCGCACTCGCACGCGCGTTGGTTACACTTCACGGGTTGCCTCCTTAGCTCAGCTGGCCAGAGCACCGCTCTTGTAAAGCGGGGGTCGTCGGTTCGAACCCGACAGGGGGCTCCAGGCAGGAGACGCGAAGGCCCCCAACCGAGCATGGTTGGGGGCCTTTGGCATCCACGCCTGACATCAACGCGGTTGATCACTCCCGGACGACGTGTCCCGCCCCGGGCGACGCCTGAGCAGCCGGTCCATGTGGCTGATGGCCTCGCGCTGGGTGTCCTGGACGACGTGCGTGTACACGTCCATGGTGAGGCTGATCTGGGAGTGGCCGAGGATCTCCATCACAACGCGGGGCGCGACTCCGGCCGCGGTGAGCAGGGTCGCGCACCCGTGCCGGGCGTCGTGCAGCCGGACGACGCGGAGGCCGGCGGCCGCGGAGACCCGCACGAAGGACCGGTGCACGTTGCGCGGCTCGACCGGGCGGCCGGTCCGGGTGGTGAAGACGTACCCGGTCTCCTGCCAGGCCGCACCAGCACTGGCGCGGGCGGCGGCCTGGCGCATGCGGTGCCAACGCAGGGGAGCGATGCATATGGCGGGGAGCGGAAGCGCCCGGCTGCGACGCCCTTTCGTCTCGTCGTTGTAGAGCAGGCCGCGTCGGCGCTGGAGCTGCTGCCGCACGGTCAACGTCCGCTGGTCCAGGTCGATGTCGGACCAGCGCAGGCCGACGAGTTCGCCCCGGCGCAGCCCCATGGCGATGGCGAGGACGAAGGCGGCGTAGAGCGGGTCGGGTCGGGCGGCGGAGAGGAAGGCCAGGGTCTCGTCGAGGGACCACGGGCTCAGCTCACGCGGCTTCGGGCGCGGTGGTTCGACGAGCTTGGCCACGTTGCGCGTGATCATTTCCTCCCGGCAGGCGGCGGAGAGAGCCGACCGCAGGACCCGATGCGATTCCTTCGCGGTGGCCGCGGTGGTCTTCTTCTCCAGCTGGAGGAGGAAGCGCCGCACGTCGGCTGTCCCGAGGGACTCCAGCCGCTTCCCGCCGATCATCGGGGAGAGGTAGAGCCGGACGTGCGCCTCGTACTTGTCGTACGTGCTGAGCTTGCGGCGCGGCTTCACGACGCTCTCCAGCCAGAAGGACAGCCACTCGGAGAGCTTGGCCGACCGGGTGGGCACCGGGGTGCCGCTCGCGACCTTGTCGAGGAATTCGCGGCGCTTGGCGTCGCACTCCTCCCAGGTCTTGCCGTACGCGAACTTACGGGCCCGGGTGCCGTCCGGCTGGAGGACGTAGACCGCGCACTGATAGCGGCCGTCCTTGCGCTTGGTGATCGTGCCCGCGCCATTGGGGTTGCGTTTGCGCTGGGTGGCCATCAGGCAGCCTCCTCGATCTGCCCGAGGATGAAGGCGCTGACGGAGTCGAGCGGGATGCGGCGCGACCCATCGATCTTGATCGAGACCAGGCGGTGCGAGCGGATGAGGTCGTAGACCTTGGAGCGCCCGAGCCTGAGCCTGGACATGACTTCGGTGACGGTCAGCAGCTCGGCGGTGGTGGTCGCGGTGGTCACGCTGCGGCTCCTTCCAGGGCGAGTTGGGCGGGCAGCTCCTCGCGGGCGGTCTCGCGGTTGAGCTGGAGCGTGCGGGCGATGGTCGCGGCGAGGGCCGACTCGCCGGGGGTGTGGCCGTGGCCCGCGTACTGCCAGTCGCGCAGGACGAGGACGGTGTCCGGCTCGCGGTCCTCCAGACCGAGAGCTTCCCGCTCTTGTGCGGCGCGGAAGTCGGCGCGGGCCTGGCGGAGTTCGCCGAGCGTCGTCGAGTAGCGGCGCGACTTCGAGGAGAAGTGGCCCCGGAACCCGAGCATGTGAGCCCACGCCCAGAGACGCCGCTCGGGGTAGAGCGGATCGAGGAGCTTGCAGGCTTCGATCAGGCGCCGGGCGTGCTCGGGGAGGTCGTGGCGGTCGAGCTCGGCCGGCTCGCCGATGCGGCGGTCCAACGTGCCGGTGTTCTCGGCGGCCTTGGTGGCGTACTTGGCGACGTAGGAGGCCACCGCCTGCTCCGTGATGTCCGACCCGTCGCCGAAGGCCTTGATGGGGCGTACGTCGAGCTGTGGGCCCCACTGGAAGGTGCGGGCCGGTTGGCCGTCGGCCGCCGGTACGGAGACGGACGTGTAGCCGTGTGCTGCGGCGGCGTGAATGGCGTCGGTGAGCAACGCGACCGTGGCCCAGGACGGCGGCGGCGTTCCGGGTCCGTCCGGGCCGTCGACGCGGATCACAGCGTGGAAGTGCACGGCACCGCGCTTCTGGAACTCCGCGACCTTGCCGTAGGAGACGCGGGCCGATTCCTTCAACTCGCGCTGCGTCACCCCGGCACGCGAGGCCAGCTCTCGGCGCAGTCGGGTCGTGAAGCGCATCCACAGGCCGCCCGCGTGGTTGTTGAAAAGCACCGCGGCCGCGTAGTCGTACGTCCTCGGGTCGAGGGCCGTGCCCAGCGCGGGGTCGTCCGTGGCATGGGCAATACCGCAGCAGCAGACTCCGCGGCCAGGGCGGTTGTGGACCGGTCCGAAGGACGGGGCGGTGAGGGTGGCGAAGACGCGCGGGTGATCCCGGACCGTGTCGGGAACGTCTCGGCGGTCGTCCCCGGTGAGCCCAGCGCGGATGAGTTGGTAGGTGTCGCCCGCGTACGTCCAGGCGCACGAAGGGCAGCGGGAGGCACGGCGGTTGCCGCAGGCAACGCGGAGCCGGCCGCCCGGTTCCGTGCTGGTGGAGTACGAGTGCAGCGTCTCTCCGGTCGTCCTGTCCTTGGTGAGAGTCCAGCCGGTGAGGTGTACGGGGTCGGAGCAGCCGCCGGTGCGGCGGACCTGGTCCTGCCAACGGTCGAAGTCGGGGGCGGAGGCCACTCTCAACAGGTCTCCGAGGGTGATCGGGTCGAGGGGCGGTGCAGTTACGGGCGACTCCCGTGTGCGGAGGCGTCGGTCGGGTGCGGTGGGGTGAGCCATGCTGGAGGTTCCTTCGGTTCTCGGATCGGAGGGCGTACGGCTCCCGGGCGGCGGATGCTTGGCGGTATCGAGGCCGCCCGGGGGCCGGTCAGCGGTGCTTCGTGGTGGTGCTCATCAGGGAGCGGACGACCAAGGCGCACACGGCGAGGCTGACGCCGGTGAGGGCGACCGCGAGCAGCATCGAGACCAGGACGGCGCCGAGCACCAGGACCACGGCCGTCCCGCCGCCGACGAGGGCGACGACGGCGCCGGGGGTGAGCTGGATGGCAGCCCGGGAGGGTGCGGGAGTCGGTACGACGGCCGGTACGGGGTGCTGGGCGGTGACGGCCGGTACGGTCCGTTCGACGGTGACGGTCGGCGGAATGACGAGGCCGGACGGCTGGGGCATGGTCGGGACCTTGGGACGGAACATGGTGAGTCCCCTTTCTCGGATGGCTACTTGATCGCGGTGTCGATGACGGGGGAGAGCAGGCTGTCGGCGAGGAGGTAGCCGCCGACGAGGAGTACGGCCACGAGCCACCGGGGCGGGCGGACGAGCTTGATGCCGAGGTAGCCGACGACGACCAGGGCGAGCCAGAGCGGGACGTTCACGTTGGGCTCCTAGCGGGCGGCGCAGCAGTGGGTGCGGGCGGCGAGCTGGGCCGCGCTGCGGCTGGAGTAGTCGGCGGACCATCCGCAGCGGTCGTTGGTGCATACGGCCGCGTGCTTGGTCCGGCCGCGGTGGTCGCGGTAGGTGCCGATCTGTACGGGGCCGATCCGCATCACGGAGTGGAAGTGGTCACGAGAGGCCATGTCGATCTGTCCTTTCGGGCGCGTCATCCCGGTGCTGGCAGCAGGAATGAACTTGCCTGTCGATCAAGCGAGTTGAGCGGCGATGACTTCGGCGAGCTGGGCCGGAACTCCGAGGCGGGCGCGCAAAGTGTCGGCGTCGAGTGCGGAGCCCGTACGCGCTCGGTGATCGTCGGCGAGCTTGCGGGCGTGGTCGACGAGGGCGGTCGGGACGGGCGGGGTGGTGGGCAGGTCAGGCGGGTCTATTCGTACGGGTTGATCGACGGGCTGCGGATCGGGGGCGGGCTCCGGGGCGTGGGGCTCGGCGACCGAGTCCACCGACGGGTTCGAGAGCGGCGCCTCGGGCATCGCCTCGCTCGCGGTGTGGGCGAGGAGGGTGCCGCCGAGGAAGGCGAGTGCGGGCCACCCGGCGATACCGAACCTCAGCCAGACAGGCGGGTGTTGGAGGTCGAGGAGCCCGGCGGTCGCGACGTTGGCGCCGAGCGAGGCGGACAGGGCGATCAGAAACCAGGACCAGGCGAGCCGAGAGGGCCCCGCGCTGCGCAGGCGCCGCCAGGAGGCGACCAGAAGCAGGTCGACGCTGACCGGATAGGCCCAGGCCTTCCAGCCTCCCTGCCCGGCGGCGAGGGCCAGGTCATGGAGGTGAGCGAAGGAGAGTGCTCCGGCGATCACGGCTTGCACGAGAACGGCGTCCAGGCGGATCGAGCGGTTCATGGAGCTCCACCATTTCGGCGATTCGGCTTTTGGCATGGAGGGGGTAGGGACCTGGCGCGATGGGTCGCACCGACTGGAAGGGAGGAGAGCGTCAGGCCGTGGCGGGGCGAGCCTTGAGCGGCACGAGGGCCTTGGAGGGCGCAGCGACGACAGGCCGGAAGGCGGCGAGTGCCGGCAGATCGGGAGTGCGGTCGGCGTAGGCGTTGCAGCGGTTCACGGCGTCGCGCAGCGAGGTGTGCGGGGCGCGGATGCGGGCCCAGCCACCGGTCGAGTCGCCGGCGACGGCGACGCCCGGGGTATCGGGAGAGATCTGAATGGCGGCGAGGACGGCGTCCGGCGAGATGTCGCCGAAGGCCATGTTGGCGCTGGTCTCGTCGTTGACGCGGTGGGCGGTGCGGCCGGTGAGCTGAGCGCGGAGCATTGTGATGCCCTTGCCCAGTTCGGAGCCGAAGCGCTGACCGCAGATCTCCAGATAAATGCCTGCGGCGCGGCCGAGTTGGGCGAGCCGAACGAGGTCGGTGATGATGCGATCGCGGCGCTTCTCCTCGTCCTTGTTTGCGAAGAGAGCGAGTTCTGCGACCTCGTCGACCAGGACGACGACCGGGACGGGGCGGAGGTCGGCAGGCAGGTCCCAGATGTCGGCGGCGATCTCCGCGTCCGGTACGGCGACGCTGATGCGCTGCTGAGCACGGATGAGCCGATAGACGTCCGCCATGTGCGAGACGAGCGCGTCCAAGAGGGCGAGCGCGGTCTCTTGGTCGTCCGCGAGGGCGGAGAAGCGGCGGGCCAGAGGGAAGAGTTCGACGCCCTGTTTGCAATCGATCCCGACCAGGGCGACGTCGAGCGGGGCCAGTCCGCAGACGAGGCTGCGCAGGTACACGGACTTGCCGGATTCGGTGGCTCCCAGCGTGAGCCCGTGGGGCACGGCCCGGAAGTCTCGGTAATGCACGGCCCCGTCCTCGCGCAGGGCCACGGGAATGCGCATCGGAGCAGCGTCACTGGCCTTCGCAGCGGGCATCCGAACCTGCCTGAGCACGTCGTAGGCCGTCATGCGTAACTCCACGACCCCTGAACGAAGTTCGCGAGAGCTGACGCCGTACATCCCGAAGGAATGGCGCAACCTGTCTGTCGCGGCGGAGAAGTCGAAGGCGTCCTGACCGGGGCGGAGCTTGAGCCGCAGGACCAGGCCCGTGCGCGTCGGCCGTATCCGCAGGATGCGGGGTGAGCGGGACTCGGGCACGGAGCGGCCGGCCATCCGGGCTAGGGCGAGCCGCCAGCGCGCGGGTGGCACGGTGAGCCCGCAGGCTTCCATGACCGCGGCGTACCGGACCAGAAGCCGCAGCGAGGCGAGCGGAGCGCCTAAGCAGACCCAGTACCAGGCAGGACGCCGCCTCCGCAGGATCACTGCGAAGGCGACGACCAGCGTCAGCACGACCATGAAGGTGGTCATGGTCAAGCTGCCTTGTGCTGCGTGGCACCGACCCCGAGGGAGGTGAGGGCGACCGCGCGGTAGGCGATGCCGTGGCGCTTCTGGCCGTTGAACTCGTTCTCCCACGGCCGCGCGATGAGCCCGGTCAGCGCGACCGGGGTCCCCATGGCCAAGTCGTCGGAGAGACCGGGCTTGGGGATGGTGACGGACAGGATCTCAACCTCGTCGTTGGCCGCGAACATCACGTCCACGGTCATCAGAGCGGCCCCGGTCTCGGCGTCCACGGCGAGCTCGCCGGTGCGGCGGTCCTTGATCTTGGGCTGCGGCGCTTTGGCGACCATGACGGTAGCGGCGGAAGTATCCACGGGGATCTGACGCACAGTTGATCACTCCTCTATAGGTGCTGAGCTCCACCACTCATGTACATGAGTGACATGAAGAAGAGTGCAGCACTCCTATATATGAGTCAACCCGCCGAGATGAAGAAGTCGCGGCGGGTTGTGGGGAGTTGAGCGCGCGTCAGTCGGCTGCGGGGATCCGGTAGCTGAAGACGAACTGGTCAGCGGCCATGAGGGTGTCGCAGACCTCGACCACGCGACCGGCGGTCGTCACGGCCTCGCGCACGAGGTGAACCACCGGAGCGCCGGGGCTCAGCGCCAGCTCGGACGTCTCGGCCTTGGACGCCGGGCGGGCTTGGAGCGTCTCGACGAACTCAGCGAACTCGTGTCCGTGGTCTTCGAGTCGGGCGTAGATGCCGCCCCCGCCGGGGTTCTCGGCGAAGAGCTCGGGGATGTCCTTCACCACGTCCCAGGGGAGGTAAGAGGTCGCCGTCTCGACGGGCGTGCCGTTGCGGAAGTAGAGCCGCCGTCGAGCGAGGACCTGGGTGCCGGCCTCGACGTCCAGGCGCTCGGCGATGTCCTCACTGGCTTCCATCGGGCCGATGTAGAGCACGCTCACCTTCGCGGTCGCTCCCGACTGGGCCGACTCGGCCAGGTACGCGGCCTTGCCGCCTTGCCGATGCGATCGCCGAAAGCGGTCGGAGGAGCGGTGCCGTACGGGCGGCCGGTCCTTCACGATGGAACCCTTGCCGTGCCGGGTCTCCACGAGCCCACTGGCCCGGACCTCGGCCATGGCCTTGCGCACGGTCCCGCCGGCCACGCCGTAGCGCTCCGCGAGTTCGGACTCGCTCGGCACCAGTTCGCCGGGCTTGAGAACGCCGGCCCGGATCTGCTGAACGATTTCGTCGGCGATCTGCACGTACCGGGGTACGGCCTTCCCACCTCCTACTGCTGTTCCCATAGTCCTTCTCATCCTCCTATGCTCCTGTACATGAGTAACAGCGCGCAGGAAGGCCAGTCAACGCCGCTCCACTCCGTGTCCGTGGCCGGGGTGGTAGTCCGCGACGACGGCCGTCTCCTGGCCATCCGGCGCGCGGACAACGGCACTTGGGAGCTCCCCGGCGGCGTGCTCGAACTCGACGAGACTCCAGAGGTGGGGGTCCGCCGCGAAGTTCTGGAGGAGACGGGCATCGAGGTCGAGGTCGACGAGCTGACCGGGGTCTACAAGAACACGACCCGAGGCATCGTGGCCCTGGTCTTCCGCTGCAAGCCCGCGGGCGGTGTCGAGCGCACGTCGAGCGAATCAACGGCCGTCGCCTGGCTCACGCCGGAAGAGGTCACGGAGTGGATGTCCGAGGTCTACGCGATCCGTCTCCTGGACGCGCTGGACGGCGCGGGGCCGCATGTCCGAAGCCACGACGGCAAGCGCCTGACGCCTGCGCGATAGAACTTTCCCTACTTCATCAAGGCCCGCGCACGGCGCGGGAGCGCGCCGCCTCTGCGGCGCGGCCTGCCTCCTGTCTGCGCCCCGGCTGGCCGCGCCCGGCGGCGCGCTAGCGAGCTGCGGGCATGAAGTGGGAGATACCCTCTGTGGCTGGGGCGGTCGGCTCCGCGGCTTTAGGCAGCCACTTTGGGGCGAGCCTCTAAGATCATGGCCCCAACGTCGTGCTTTAACGGGCAGGTCCACAGACTGCCCGACTCGCCGGAAGCTTACGGGGCCATGATCACTCGCCCCAAAGCAGCTCCAGCCCAAAGCCGCTCCGCCGACCTAGCATGCGGCGCTACTCCTTCTCTGTCTGCAACACCCCATGATCCACACCGATTTCCCATGTGCGACACATCGGCGATTCCAGCGAATCGACAGTCGCGCTATGCCGACTCACCCCCGGTGACCACGAAATACCCCTGCTGGTCGCAGTGATGCTCAACGATCCCGCACAAGCCAATTTAGAGTAAGTCCCCTGCTCGTTGCTGATCGATGAAGGAAGCGCAGATGCGTGACACGTTCGACTGACTTGCGTGCAGGCTATCCGCACCTTAGATCCCAGCGCGTCACGAATTCCATCTATGATCTCTTTACGCGGGTTCAGAAAGCTTGATCGCCCATGGGAAAAAATAACGAGTTCCGGCTGGACTGCCCTCGCCAACTCTCTCGCGAATTCTCTATTATCGGCAGCACCCGACCGGCCGCCATGATGCGGGAACACCAGAACTGGAGCCGCCATATCGACCCCGACCCGTTGCATTTCAGCGAAGCCTTTGGCATCAAGATCACCGGGCAACAGGACCGCTGGGCTACCATCCAATTCAATCCGAACTACCGCTGACATGCCATTGGAGGTAATAGACCCGAGAGGATGCTTACCATTTGTCGGGCCAACACCGGCCCACAAAATTCCCGGATGCAGGATACGTACACCTATTCTCGCACAGTTAAGGGCGCCATTCGCGCCCACATTGAGGTTGGTGCAAACATTGATCAACCCTCTTTGGTGACGATCCGCCGCCACGGTGAGAAGGTCAATGAAAGCTTCGGACAGCTTTGTAGAATCTGGATTTGCCCATAACGCCTTGACGGTAACTTCGTCATGCGCCATGAGGGCTGCGGCACCTTTAATGTGGTCGTTATCCGCGTGAGAAAGAATGAGATGGTCGACGGTGCTCGCGCCTACGCGATCCATTGCTTCCAAAAGTGGCACAACAGCCGGCACATCCACAACGACTCCGCTTGGCCCGTCATAGATAAACGAACAGTTGCCATGCCCGACGTTTAGGATCTGCGCAGAGAGCTGGATAGAAGTACGTTGGTTCGGGAGCTCCACTTTAGTAGTCAAAGCCTTCCCCTTCAAAGCGTCGGCAGCCAGCTGCGTGGAATATCAGGAGCCATTTCGAAATTTTCGAAGAAGAGCTCCTCTGAAGACCTCGCGTGAATATTCACTCGTGCCATAAACCGTTTCCCAGGCAGTTCATCCACTGTCATTCCCACACATGAAGTGATCATGTCTGCCGGAAGAATTACGGCATCGACAGGATCCCAAGCCACGACGATTACTTCGACAATCGGCTCGGCCCCGATACGGTCTACCCGAAGCACACGTACAACCGTGCGATACCCAACCCTCTCCGGAGCCGGTCCAATCAGCTGCTCACGATGAGCTCGTGCCAGGGCTGACTCAATTTCTGCCGGCTCAAAGCGCTTTCGCAACATGCATGGGATGCTGGAACGGTAGCGCCGAATGCTGGTCTGTTCGTCAAGGTCTGCATACCCTGTGATTAGGACCGCCGGAACTCTGCGCCTGTTGCTTGCAGCGACAACTTGAGCTCCCGTAAACGGGGCTGTAGCCGAATGACTCAATCTATGGTCGCAAACAAGCCCGTCGGCCCTCGCGGCAACGTTATCCAGGAGCTCTTGAAGAGTTGGAAACGTTGGATCGATAGCGACGGGTACGAATTCTGCATCTTCCAGCAGGATAGAAGTACGCCTCATATCATCAAGCGAGTCATCTACCACTGCGATCTTGGAACCGGGCCTCAAGGTGTCAAGAACGCTCTGCACTTTTACCTCAACTTCGCGGGGCACATCAAAAAATTCGAATGACACTACAAGGCAATCCGCGGAAATGAGACGTAAAACTCGGCACCGCCCAGCTCACCATTCTCGACTGCCCAGATCTTCCCCTTGAGGTCGAGCACGATGTCTCGAACGATGGTGAGCCCCATACCAGTACCCTCATTCCTGGTGGATTTACCGGGCTTCCATACATCATCCTTATCTATTCCAATAATTCCAGGACCGGAGTCCAAGACCCCCAGAGTCACTTCTTCCCGGTTAATTTCGGTCCGAACAACTATTTCTCGAGTGCTCGATTGGTTCGTAGGGCTCGTGAAAACGGCTACGGAATTCGCCAGAAAGTTTGCCAGAATCGCCTCAACTGAAGCGATCGTTGAACGAACAACTGCAGAAGGGTCTTGGACCAGATCCGTCGACACGGAAACCCGCGCGTCAGCGAAGTACGGCTCGAAACTCTCCGTTATCTCACGGACGACCGCGTTGATGTCAACGTCTCGCCACTTCCGTTTACGCTGCTTCAACAGCTCCAATGGCAATTCGGCGAAGGTGTGCAGGGACGCTGCTGACCTACGAATGAGGTCCACTGGATCACCAAGCACTGAAGTGAAGCGTTCATTGCCCAGCTCTCGTTCACCGCGGCGAGCAATGGACCCAACCATTTGCTCGATGGTGTCAACTGGGCGAAGCGTCTCGTGCGCAAAAACTGCGGTGGTGGTTCCAACCGTGCTGAGAGTGCGGTACAACATGAGATCGCTCTCTACGACCTCCAGCCTCTCAGCCATGGCCGCCCTATCCTCACGCACAGCCTGCTGGACCATAGGACGGACGCTCTCCGGCACGAGCCGCAGGGCCGCATCAACCTTGTCCCGAGTTTCTTTTACCTTTTCTCGAGTTTTCTGCTTTTCTTCGATCTTGCGCTTGTCTCGACGCTCAAGCCGTACATCAGCGGCCCATTCGAGCGCAGCGCGGGCAAACTCCTTTAGCTCAACGAAGGCAGAATTTTCTACGAAACCACTGCGATCGGTCTTGGGAACCAACTGACCGTTGTCCGCCACCACCATGATGCGACCGACAGAGTTATTAGTTCCAGGCCGCTCCTCCGGGTTTCGCTTCTGCAGGACGTTCATGTCCAGCCAGTCGTAACCGCGGTCCCCATAGGGATGAACCCGCAATCCCCGCTGATAGAAGTGGACCCCACCGACCTCATCGAGCCAGGTCACATAGGCCTTCCTGAGGCCCGGAGTCAATTGCACGTCAAAAGACGGACGAGTTCGATTGAACATCCAGATCTCAAGCTCTGCGGCGGGTGCCATATATCCAGAATGATTCCCCATCGCGGAGCTTGACGCGACAGCAAAATGATCTCCGGACGCAAGTATGGTTCCGGCGCCGTCCAACAAATATGCTGCTGCTTGACCATCCTCATCAAGAGTCGCCCGCAGCATATAGTGGGCACCTTCGAAGAAGCCCGAATCCACAACTTTCTGCAGCTCAGCAAAGTCTGGCGCATCGAGAGTAATGGCGAAATCCTCACCCTTATCGGGGAAAGGGCCAGTCAGCATGACCAGGGACCGAGCCAAGCGCCTCACGTCAGAATCTGCAAGCGGGGCTCGAAGATTCCTTATTTCAATAGTCGTGCCGGGCTTCTCCGAAGTTTCCCTGGACGCTACTTCAAGGTCGACATCCTCGATGGCGGCAGCCTGATCGTACCGAGCCCAGTCGATCTGTACGACATACTCGACTCCGGGTTCCGCTTTGGGCCGCGTACGAACTACTGCCTCCCGCCCAAGCCTCAAAGCTGCAAGCCGGCCAAGCCCTTTCTCGCCGACCTTTCGTCGACCGCGGGGCGTAACCGAATCTTCCACTTTTCCGGAACGACCGAGAATCAGAAAACCGTTTCTGATGTCTTCAGCGGTCATTCCCTCGCCAACGTCGGTCACAACAATGGTTCCACCGAGTTCACCGACATCCTGCAATTTTACTTCGCAGCTGATTGCATCAGCGTCGTAGGAGTTTCGCGCCAACTCTACGATTCCCAAGTCCGGATGGGGGATGAGCTCCTCGCCAAGGCGCGCTAGCATCTCTGGCGCGAAGCGCAGGCGTTCTGTACCCATGTGTCCCATATCTCCCGCGTCTTAGGCCGTCTCGCACCCAACAGCACAGTCAACATGCCCCGTTGAGACGGCATCGGCAGATCACCCCTAGCAACCAGCGTAGTGCTGCGTGTAGATCCGTGCACTACGTTGGAGGCGATCTCTGACTCAAAGCACGTCCTCATGGCCGATAGTGGCGCAGCGTCAGGACCATGGACTAGATCAACAGGGAGTAGGGCCGGGATGACTGGGGCGCACGGCTACAGCGAGTACACCACTCGCCTGCAGGCACTGACCACTGACGTCGCCTCAGGCCGACCGGTCCAACACGATCACCTCTTGGCCAGCGTGGACGGCGAGGCGTCGGAGCAGCTCCGCCAGCTAGTGCCACTCGACTATCGCCGGCGGGTCGGTGCTTTTTTCACCCCAGCACCGCTCAAGCAGCGCGTAAGCGAGATGTTGAAGTCCGGAGCGCGATCGGACCGGTACCTGGATCCGGCGTGTGGTTCCGGTGACCTGCTATTGGCGGCATCACATGCATTGCCGATTCAAGAATCGCTTGAAGAGACGCTCGAAGACTGGACTGATCGCCTACACGGATGGGATATAAATAGCGAGTTCGTTGAAGCGGCCCGACTTAGATTGCTCATTGCCGCCCTATTGCGTCACGGATATGAGAATCAGAGTGGATGGCCCATTTCTAATGCATCCGCCTACTTTACCAACATTTCCATTAGGGACGGTCTCGAGGCGCTTAGAGACCAAGGCGCATTCGTGGGTCACATCGTACTGAATCCACCCTTCAGCGTGATTTCCTCGCCTTTGAGTCGCGCATGGACAACCCGCCCGACCTCGGCTGCGGCACTATTCACCTACCAAGCAGCTCATCACTTGGCGGACGGAAGCCGTCTGACAGCCATCCTCCCGGACGTCTTGAGGAGCGGCAGTCGTTACTCCACCTGGCGGACCCAGGTGAACAAGATTTTGAGTCGCAGTTCGTTGGATACATATGGGCAATTTGATGAACATGCTGATGTTGATGTTTTTCTACTAGACGCCCAAGTTTCTCGCCGAGAACGATTGGAAGACTCAGGCGAGTGGTGGAAAACCGTTGGTTCTGTCGCAGCGGGCTCACGGTCGGTAAATGACTTTTTCTCCGTACGAGTTGGCACTGTTGTCGATAATCGTGATCCTCTTGATGGGCCTGAGTTTCCGTTTGCCCGAGCGCGTGATCTACCACCGTCTGGTGAAATTTCTACCCCTACGCGCCGCCGAAATTTCTCTCGCCGAGTATTCGAACCTCCCTTCGTTTTGGTGCGAAGGACGTCCCGACCCTCAACAGCGCAACAACAATCTCGACTCTCGGGCGTGCTGGTTACAGGAGAAGCGCCGGTGGCAGTGGACAACCATCTAATCGTCGCCTCACCCAGGGACGGATCCGTCAAATCCTGCCGGGCTCTACTCAAGGTCCTTTCAAGCAAATCAACAAGTGAATGGCTAGACAACAGGATCAGATGTCGCCATCTCACAGTTGGGGCTGTGCGCGAGATCCCCTGGCCAAACACCTAGGGCATGCCGTCCCGCCCATGGACCAGGGGGGACCGCTTATCCTCGATTGCCCGTTTTCGGCTCCCTGGCCAGGCAGAACATGCTTGATCGAGACGGCCTCCAGAGCCGTGTGCTACTCAGTCGGCAAGCCAGGAGACAGCACAGAAGAAGAGGCGGCGTGCTCCGCGCAGACAGCCCACCAGCTCTCGCCGCCAGTGTCCACGACGCAAGCGCTCCACAGCGCAGGAGCGGGGCATGGTGCAGCCCAGGAACACTCACCCCGCGCCGATGCCGTGTCCACGTGGTGGCGGTCTTCCGCCCACGGGCCCAACCACTGAAGTTCCATGCCCCATAGTGAAGCCAACGTTCAACCAGCATCGCTACACATGTGCCAGAACTCAGCGGCTGAAGCCATCCGTGCATGAGTGTCTAACTGCGTGACAACGCCGACGAACAGCGGCGGACGAGCGCGAACGTCTGCGGACCGTCAGCGCAGGTGAGAGGCATGGCAGCCCAAGGTGCCACCCACACCCAAGTTGCTTCGGGACGAAAAGGTCCACTGCTCAATCGCCTCCGGCTGTACCCAGCGACGTGAAGAGGCCCGGATTCGAGATCCGGGCCTCTTCACGTATCGACCATGAGTGGTTGCTAGTCGATCCTGCTCATGGCTCTCTGCAATGGATCACCGCCTTCCGATGGCATGAGGTCCGCAGCCGCCAATCGGTGGCCACGGCTTGCTGCTACGCGAAGTGTGGCTTGCAGGGCCTTGATCAGGGCCGTCGTCAAGCCTTCGAGGGCCGGTCGCTCCGTCTCACCATTGCTGATCATCTCTAGGCCCTCAGCTACCAGTGCAGACGCGCTGTCCAGTTGGTGCGCTTCCACCTCGTCCGCCAAGCGGGACAGGTGGCTTGCGGGATCGTCGGTGCTCAGGAAGCACGGCTTGCCGTCCGGGCCTGACCAGGGCAGGAGGCGGAGCTCGTCGTGGAGTGTCATCGTTGCGCCTGCCTTCCTGGCGTCATGCGGTGGGTGGTGAAGGGAGCGTTGGCGCGGTCGCCGGGTAGGACGAGGTGGGCCGCTTCGGCTACGCGGCCCGTGATGTCGGTCGAGACTCGGGTGATAGCCAGGACGGCCAGTGTCGTGCTGATGCGGAGGGTGGCAGCTTCACTCCGGGTCGGAAGGCGGGCGGCCACTGTCTCTTGAGTGTCGGCGAGTGCTGGGCGCACCTCGGCCAGGGCCGTCTCGACTGACCCCCAACAGGGCGCCTCCGCTTGCAGGTTGATCGGTGCCAGGTCGCGCGGGACGTAGACGCGGATCAGGCTGTGCGGCGAGTTGTCCTCGTAGCCGACGCAGAGGAGTTCGGTCAGCGGGCTGTGTAGCGGCACCTTCAGGAGTGAGGCCAAGCCGCCTCGCGCGCGCGTCTTGGTCGTCCGCACCGTGACGCGGAGGGCCGCTCTCGGCACGTCCCGGTCGGTTGCCATGTGGCCGCCGCCGACGTAGGTGACCCGGTGAAGCCGACGGCGTACGAAGTTGCCCTTGCCGTGGACCTTCTCGATGAGCCCTTCGCCCTGGAGAACCGCCAGAGCGTTGCGCAGGGTCGGTGTGCTGACCCCGTGGTGCGCTGCGAGCTGGGTTGCCCAGTTCTTCACGCGGACCCCTCGGCAGGCACGTCCCGGTCGGGCGGAGTGTGGCACAAGCAGGTGCAGGCCTCGTAGATCACGGGGATGCCACCCGGTGCTGTCTGCGGTACTGAATGCGCACACTCGCCGTGCTGGTCGACCTGACAGGAGCCCGATCGGTATGGGGCTTCGGGAGTTCTCCGCGTGGCACGAGCCTGGAGACGCCGGTGTGGCATCAGCGGACCTCTGCCCAGCGATACGGCGTCCTTGTCGGAGCGGGAACGACGGGCGGCACGGCATGCCGCCGTGTTCGTTGTTCGGGCGCCCATAGATATGGGCGGACGAGGGCTGTCTCCTCTCCGCGCAACACCCCGGTGTGCTTCTGCGGCCGCCGGGGCATGCGAGCCGCCCTGCGATCGCTACCGGCCCGTTGATCGGCCTTTGCGCAAAGGGCAGTTGAGGGGTGCTGGCGTTGTCTGCACCTCCTTTCTGCGAGCCGCGCGCGGATCTGCGATGCCGCGCGGCGGATGTGGTTGAACACGATGGTGCTCCTCTCGCTGGTGGCCACTCCCGTGGAGTGGTCCGGCGCCCGGGCTGGCCTGTGTACGGCGGGCGGCTCCGTAACGTGCGGCCGCTCAGGCTGGTGGCCAGAAATCCGCCCCGACCGGCCTCGACGACCGAGCCCGAGACAAGATCTCTAGACAACTTCAGAATGAAGTACCTGTCTAGAGATGTCAACGTGGATGTCTGGAGTTGTTCAGCGGGCGAGATCGCGGTCACACGCACAGAGCGAGCGCCCTGGCCATGGCCTAGGCTGTCTAGAGAAGAGAGGAAGGCTCCGGAAATGGTCAACACCGACGAGGACCGTCGGCCGAAGTACCAGCGGATCGCGGACTCGCTGCGCGATGCGATCCAGTCGGGCGAGTACGGTCCCGGTGATCGACTTCCGGGGGAGAACGAGCTGATGGCCGCGCACGGCGTGGCGCGCATGACGGCTCGACAGGCGTTGAGCGTGCTCCGCGACGAAGGCATCGCCGAGGCCCGCAAGGGCGCGGGCGTGTTCGTCCGGTCCTTCCGCCCGCTCCGGCGCCGGGGAATCCAGCGACTTGCCCAGGAGCAGTGGGGCAACGGCCGCTCCATCTGGTCCGTCGACACCGGAGATCGTGCGCTCGAAGTCGATCAGGTGTCCGTCTCGGAGGAGCCGGTTCCGGCCCGTATCGGTGCCGTCCTGGAGTTGGATGAAGGCGAGGCCGTGTGCGTCCGGCGGCGACGCTTCGTCCTGGACGGGAAGCCTGTGCTGCTGGCCACGAGCTACCTGCCGATGTCGGTGGTGGCCGGGTCCGCAATCACCCAGGAGGACACGGGGCCGGGCGGTACTTACGCCAGGCTCGCCGAACTCGGTCGTAAGCCCGTGCACTTCCGCGAAGAGATCCGCTCTCGGATGCCGTCGAAGGATGAGGCGGCGCGGTTGAGCATGGCGTCCGGCACGCCGGTCGTGCTCATCTGCCGCACGGCTTTCGCTGGGGAGGGGCAGCCGGTCGAGGTCAACGAGATGACTCTCGACGCGGCCTCGTACGTCTTGGAGTACGACTTCGATGCCTGATCGGGCAGACCCGGTTCGAGCCCGCCGGGCCAGCCCGTAGATCAGAGGTGCCGACGCTGTCCCTTGGCGGGCCCTCCGTTAAGGTGCGGCCATGATCGACAAGGCCCCGGACTGCCCCGAGTGCGGTGAGGACATGAAGTCCGGTGGGCTCGTCCTCTGCCTGCGGGAGGATGACGGGCTGCGGGTCTGCCGGTCGCTCTGGAAGTGTCCTGGTCGGCATCTTTGGTGGAGGTGGGCCGACCGGCTGGACGATCCCTGGGAGGTCTGTCCCCTGCCGCAGTTGTTTCGCTGACGTCGACGCGGCGGGCCGGTCGAGTCCTGTTGAGGCGCGGGTGTGCGCTGATCCGGCCAGATCCTGGACAATTGGCCGTAGTTACGGGGTGCGGGGAGAGGGGCGGTCAGCGCATGAGCCGGCGTTCCAGTGGGCTTGTCGGGGTCTGGGCCGAGGCGCAGCGGCAGCAGCAGCGGCAGCGGGAGGCGCAGCAGCGAGCCGTGGTGCAGCAGCAGCGGCAGCAGCGGGCGTACGAGCGGGATCTCGCGCGGATGCAGCGCGAGCAGCAGGCGGCGTACCGGCAGGGGCGGGAGGCGGACGCCCGGCTGCGTACGGAGGAGCTGGAGGGTCAAGTCGCCGCGCTGGGCGGGCTGTTGGGTGCGGGGTGTCGGGCCACGCCTTTCCGGGTGGCGGCGTTGACCCGGCCGGAGCAGGTCGCGCCGTTCGAGCCGGGGCAGCTCGCGCACCCCGTGCCCATGCCCGACCCGGCGCACTACCAGGCGCAGGGCGGCTGGACGTCCGGGCGGCGGGCGCAGGCCCAGCAGGAGGCGCAGGCCCGGTACCAGCACGACTGGCAGGCCGCGCAGGCCGCCGAGGCGCATCGGGTGCGGCAGCTCGCCGAGTACCGGGCGCAGTACGAGGCGTGGGCGGCCGGGCAGCTCGCCGAGGTTCGCACGCACAACGCGGGGCTGGCTCAGCTGGTGGACGCGCTGCGGGCCGGCGAACCGGGCGCGGCGGTGGACTACTTCTCGGCCGCGCTGTACGCCTCGGGCGCCTGGCCGGAGGGGTTCCCGCGTCAGGTGGCGGCCGCCTTCGACCGGGGTGCGCGCCAGCTCGTACTCGACTGGGAGCTGCCCCCGATAGACGTTGTGCCCGAGGTCAAGTCCGTTCGTTACGTGGCCGGTTCGGATCAGGAGAAGGAGACCGCCCGGCCCGTCACGCAGCGGCGCGCGCTCTACCGGGACGCGCTCGCGCAGTGTGTGCTGCTGGTGCTGCGCGATCTGTTCGCGGCCGATGAGTTCGGGGTGCTCGAATCGGTTGTCCTCAATGGGTTCGTTGATGATGTCGATCCGGCTACCGGGCGCCGCGCGGAGATCTTCCTCGCTGCGGTGAGCGTGCCGCGTGCCGCCTTCGCGCCGCTCAACCTCGGGCAGGTCAGCGCCGTCGACTGTCTGGTGGAGGCGCTGCGCGGGCAGCTGTCGGCGCGGCCCGACCAGCGTGCGGCGGTACGTCCCGGACGGCGGCCCGCCGATGTGGGTACGGGGGTCGTGTCGCACGGGGGCGGCGGCGAGCCGGACCTGTTCACGATGGACCCCATCGAGTTCGAGGGGCTCGTCGCCGAGCTGTTCCGGGCGCGGGGGATGCAGGCGCTCACCACACAGCGCTCCAACGACGGCGGGGTGGACGTCGAGGCGCTCGATCCCGACCCGATCAGCGGCGGCCGGATCATCGTCCAGGTCAAGCGCTACCGCAATACGGTTCCGCCGACCGCGGTGCGGGATCTGTACGGGACGGTGCAGGGGGCCGGGGCCAACAAGGGTGTTCTGGTGACGACTTCGGGGTTCGGGCCGGGGTCGTATGGGTTCGCCGAGGGCAAGCCGTTGACGTTGGTGTCGGGGGTGGAGCTGGTGGATCTGCTGCATCAGCACGGGTTGCGGGGGCGGTTGGGGGAGGGGGCCTCGGGCGGTCCCGGTGCTGCGGGGGCGGCGGGCGTGCCGACACCCCGGCCCGCGTCGGACGCGACCGTGCTGGACATGACGGTGCCGGACGCTGCCGCGCCGGGCAGGGCCGGGGACTTCAACCTCCTCGGCATGGTGTGGGCCGGAGCGGTCGCGCTCGACGTGTGCGCGCTGGTGTGCCGGGGGTCCCGGGTGCTGTCCGAGGAACAGTTCGTTTTCTTCAACAACCCCGCCAATCCCGGGAGTTCGGTGCGGATGGTGCCGGGGGTCGGGGGTGACCGGGCTGCGATACGGGTCGCCTTCGACGCGCTGCCGGAGGGGGCGGACCGGTTGGTGCTCGTCGCCGCCGTCGACCCCGAGGCCGCGCCGGGCGGGGATCTGGCGGGGTTCACCTCGGCGGCGATCTGTCTGCGGGACGCGGCGGGGGCCGAGCTGGACCGGCTGCCCGTGGCGGACGGGAGGCCGGGGGAGACGGCGTTGGTGCTGGGGTCGTTCCGGCGGCGGAGCGGGGGCGACTGGGACTTCGTCCCGGGCGGGAAGGGGTATCGGGGTGGGCTGGGGGAGTTGGTGGGGGAGTACGGGGTGGTGGTGGCCTAGGGAGTCTTCCCCGCCCCGCCCCTTCCCGAGACCCTCCGGGAAGGGGCGGGACCGCGCCCGGGATCGCGTCAGTGGCGGCCCGCGATGCGGTCGGCCAGGGTGGCGAGGGGGTCGGTCGCGGGGCGGGGGCGCAGGAGCTCGCGGCGGTCCGCCGAGCGGTACGCCGCGTACATGCCCCGCACCCCCGCCCACCGGAACGGCTCCGGCTCCCACATCCGCACCTTGTGGTTCACCCAGGGGAGGGCGGTCAGGGCGGTCGCGCCCGCCTGGCCCGAGTCCTGGCGGACCAGGTCGCGCAGTGTCCGCGCCGCGAGGTTCGCGGTGGCCACGCCCGAGCCGACGTAACCGCCCGCCCAGCCGAGCCCGGTCGTACGGTCGAGGGTGACCGAGGCGCACCAGTCGCGCGGGACCCCGAGGACCCCCGACCAGGCGTGGCTGATCCGTACCCCGGCGAGCTGGGGGAAGAAGCGGACCAGGATCTCCCGCAGCGCCTCGACGGTCGCGGGCTGTGTGCGGCCGTCGTTGTCGGTGCGCGAGCCGAACCGGTACGGCACGCCCCGCCCGCCGAGCGCGATGCGGTCGTCCGCGGTGCGCTGCGCGTACATGTACGCGTGCGCCATGTCGCCGAGCGTCTCGCGGCCCGCCCAGCCGATCGCCTCCCACGCCTCGGGCCCGAGCGGCTCCGTCGCGATCATCGAGGAGTTCATCGGCAGCCAGGCCCGCCGCTGCCCCTTGAGGGAGGCGGTGAAGCCCTCCGTGCAGCGCAGGACGTAGGGGGCGCGGACGGTTCCGTACGGGGTGACCGCGTGTCCGGGGCTGATCTCGGTGACCGGTGTCGACTCGTACACCCGGACCCCGAGCGCCTCGATCACCTCGGCCAGGCCCTTGACCAGCTTCACGGGGTGGATGCGTGCGCCGTGCGGCGTCCAGGTCGAGCCGACCGCCCCGGCCACCCGGATCCGCTCGGCGGTCTCGCGCGCGCCGAGCAGGACGCGCTCCTTCTCGCCGAAGGCGACCTCGGCGGCGTGGAAGGCCTTCAGGCGTCCCAACTGGGCGGGTGTGTAAGCGACTTCGAGCACGCCGCCCCGGTGGATGTCGGCGTCGATCCCCTCCTCTTCGGAGACCCGCACCACCTCTCCCACCGTGTCGTTCATCGCCTCCTGGAGGCGTACCGCACTCTCCTGCCCGTGCAGCTTGGCGTACCGGTCGCGGCCCGCGATGCCGTTGTAGAGCCAGCCCCCGTTGCGGCCGGAGGCGCCGTAGCCGCAGAAGCGCGATTCGAGGACCGCGATGTCCAGGAAGGGCGCCGCCTTCTTGAGGTAGTACGCCGTCCACAGGCCGGTGTAGCCGCCGCCGACGATCACCACGTCGGCGGTCGCGTCACCGGGCAGTGGCTCGCGGGGGATGGGGAGGCCGTCGGTTGCGTACCAGAAGGAGATTCCGCCGTTGATCGCGCTCATGAGCCCTGTTCGTACACCCGCCTCCCGGAACTGTCCACCCATGGAATTCGCAGGTGGCGGGCCCGTTGCGGAATCCGTGGGACCAACGGCGGCGTGGGGCGGGACCTTTGGCGCGGGTGGCGGCGCGGGTGGGTGTTTAGTGTCGAAGGTCAGGTGGTTTTCGCCGCGTTTGTGCCGAAGGGTTGAGTCTTCATGGGTGTACGCAGTTTCCGTCGTGCCGCCGTCGCGGTGGTGGCGGCCACCGCCCTCGGCATCTCGGCGGCCGCCTGCTCCTCCGGCTCCGGATCGGACACGTCCTCGCAGGCCGAGCTGACCGCCAAGTCCTCGCCGGACGCGGCCACCCTGGCGAAACTGCCCGCCAAGGTCGAGGGTGCGGAAATCGTCGTGGGCGACCCGAAGGCGCCCCACACCGTGACGGTGTACGAGGACCCGCGCTGCCCGTTCTGCAAGCACTTCGAGGAGGGCGGCGCGGGGGCGGTCGCCCGGCTCGCGGCCGATGGCAGGGTCAAGGTGCGCTACACGATCGCCTCGTTCCTGGACCGCAACTTCGGCGGCGACAGCTCGAAGCGGGCGGTCAACGCGATGCGGGCCTCGGTCGAGCAGGGCAAGTTCCCCGAGTTCCACGCGGCCGTCTTCGCCAGCCAGCCGAAGGAGGAGACGGACGACGCCTTCACCGCCGACAACCTCCTGAAGATCGCCGACCAGGTGCCGGGCCTGCGGGGGCCCGCCTTCGACAAGGCGGTGCGCGAGAACACGTACAAGGACTTCGTGAGCGCGGCGGAGAAGGCCTTCGAGGACTCGGGCGTCCAGAGCAGCCCCGTGGTCCTGATCGATGGCGAGAAGCCGACCGGTGACGGCCGCGCGCTCTTCGATGCGGACGCCTTCAAGAAGGTCCTTGCCGAGGCGGGCGTCTCCTAGCGGAGACCCTGGTCGCCGCCCTCCGGGATGCGGCGGCTGCCGCGCCGCAGTCGTAGGCCGGCGTCGCGCACGGTCCGCACGCCGTCGGCCGGATTCCAGGGTGGGCCGCCCCGCCCGCGGGTGAGCGGGTACCAGGCGAGGCCGACGAGTACGGACGCGAAGTGCCCCAGGTCGGTGAAGGTGCGGCCGCTCACCAGCGGGGCGCCGTAGATGACGAGTACGCCGAGCAGGTAGAGGTAGCGGTACGGGGTCGCGATCCGGTACGTGAGTACGGCGACGACGCCGGCCAGCGCGTAACTCACGCCCACATCAAGGGTGTTGACGGCCGAGTGCGGCGCGTAGCCGTGCCGGACGGCCCACAGCAGGGCGCCCTCGCTGATGAAGGTGGCGGCCACGTGCGTACCGAAGGCGACGAGCAGCCAGCGCGCGGTGCCCAGCCAGCGTTCGGCCTGGGCGTGGAAGACGCTGTAGAGCACGGCGTACGAGAGCCAGCTGCCGCCGTCGGTCCAGAACGCGCTCGCGATCAGCACCCGGCGCGGGTTGGTCGACAGCTCGTGGATGTTGGTGGACCGCTGCCGCAGGAAGTCGGCCTCGAACTCCGGTGACATGTGGTGCATGGCGATGGTGGTGACGAACAGCGCGGCGAGCCAGAGGTAGGTGCCGGGCGCGCTGCGGACGTACCTGCCGATGCAGCCGCCGATGGAACGCAGCACGCGCCGGACCGGCCGCGCGCCGGGGGGAAGGGGCCTCATCCCCCGATTCACGCACGGGGGCGGGGCGGCCGGGCGGACCGACATCCCCGACCGCCCGACATCCGGGCCCGACCGCCCGACATCCGGGCCCGGCCGTCGACATCAGGGCGCGACCGTCGACATCCGGGCGCGGCCGCGGCGTCACGGAAGGGGGCGCCGTCCTGGTCCCGCATGACAAAACGGGCATGCGGGGCTTCGGGGCGGGGCCCACTCTCCGCCAATGATGCGGAACGCCATGGCGTGCCGGGGTGGAGTCGCGGCTTCCGGGGTGGTGGGCGCCGGGTCGTGGACGGGGGAGCGTTCCGGTCGGCCGGGGGTGTGCGGATCGGGGCGGAAACGGGGGGAAACGGGCGGCTGGAATGTGACGTGTCCAGGTCGCGAATTTATGGAGTGGACGGTTCCCGCGGGGCCGAGCAGGGGTGATTGTCAGTGCGATGGTCCAGCATGGGGACATGGCAGCGGCACGGAGTGCGAAGAAGACGGCGGCTACGGCGGGTGCCCGCAGGGCGGAGGTGCGACTGCCGCCACTGGCGCCGTTCGGCGCGGGTGAGCTGGAGCCGGAGGGTGACTATGACGGGCTCGAATTCAGGGACCTCGACCTGTCGCGCCAGCAGGCGCACAGCTCGCGCTTCCTCGACTGCGGCCTGTACGGCTGTGTCCTGGACGATACGCGGCTGACCGGAGCCCGGTTCATCGACTCGGTGATCTCCGGAATCCGCGGTGTGGGTACGGATCTGGCGCGGGCCAGCCTGCGCGACGTGGAGGTGCGCGACGTCCGGATGGGCGGGGTGCAGCTGCACGGCTCGGTGCTGGAACGGGTGCTGGTCCGGGGCGGAAAGATCGACTACCTGAACCTGCGCGAGGCCGAGCTGCGCGACGTCGTCTTCGAGGGCTGTGTGCTCTCCGAGCCGGACTTCGGCGGGGCCTCGCTCGTACGGGTCGAGTTCCACGGGTGCGAGCTGCGCGGGGCGGACTTCACCGGGGCCCGGCTCAAGGACGTCGATCTGCGCGGGGCGACGCTGCTCGACATCGCGCGCGGGGTGGAGCGACTCGCGGGGGCGGTCATCAGCCCCTCCCAACTCCTGGACCTGGCACCGGCGTTCGCGGCACAGGTGGGGGTGCGGGTGGAGGCGTGAGGACGTCTCCCGCTCCCGCTTTCCCCGGTTCCGTTCCGTGGGACCCGGGGGCCGGCGTCAGTCGGTTCGGGGGAAGCGGGCCTGGAGGTCCCAGACGATCGGGTTCTCGCCGAGGCCTTCGTGGAGGTCGGTCAGGTCCGCGATCAGATCGTGCAGGAAGTCCCGTGTCTCGCGGCGGAGTTCGGTGTGCGAGAAGGTGAGCGGGGGCTCGTCGGCGGGCATCCAGTCCGCCTCGACGTCCACCCAGCCGAAGCGGCGCTCGAACAGCATGCGGTCCGTCGACTCGGTGAAGTCGATCTCGGCGTACTGGGGGCGGGCCGCGCGGGAGCCGAGCGGGTCCTTGTCCAGGTTCTCGACGGTGTCGCACAGGGCCCAGGCGAAGTCGAGCACGGGCACCCATCCCCAGGCTGTGGACACCTCGCGGTCCGCCTTGGTGTCGGCGAGGTAGACGTCTCCGCAGAAGAGGTCGTGGCGGAGGGTGTAGACGTCCGCGCGGCTGTAGTCGATGCGGGTGGGGTCGGGGAAGCGGCGGGATAGGGAGTAGCCGATGTCGAGCACGCCTCGATGGTGCCATGGCCTGGGGCGCCTGCCCCTTGCAGCCCCCTGCGGACCCCGTTCCCGGGCCGCCCCCCCCCCGGCATCCTCCCCGGGTTCCCTCTTCTGGGCCGGGCCCTGGGGGCGTGCCGCCGGGGGTGGCTGGGGGGGCTTCTCCCCTCCCCGCCCCTTCCCGCAACCCTCCGGGGGCGAGAGGCGGGCCGTCCGGGTTTCCCGGGGCTGCGCCCCGGGCCCCTGTTTCGGCTGCGGACCGTGGGTGGCTGGTCGCGCAGTTCCCCGCGCCCCCCCAAACCCGTGGTCGACCTCGCACCGTGCGTGGCTGGTCGCGCAGTTCCTCGCGCCCCTGGCCCCGTTTTCGTCCTCAGGTCGTGGGTGGCTGGTTTGCGCAGTTCCCGGCGCCCCTGAAAACGTCTGTCGGCTACGGGCCGTGCTCGCTTTTCACGCAGTTCCCCGCGCCCCCAACCCCCTGTCGGCCTCGCGCCGTGGGTGGCTGGTCGCGCAGTTCCCCGCGCCCCCGAAACCCGTTTTCGTCCTCGGGCCGTGGTCGCTTCTAGCGCAGTTCCCCGCGCCCCTGGCCATACCGGTGCTGGCCGGCATCGGGCATTTCAGCCCGTCCGGCGTTTGAGGACGAGTGCCGTTCAGGCGCGAACGGGGTCCGGGGCGGAGCCCCGAACGGGGGTGCAGGGGGCGGAGCCCCTTGCGGGGGTTCGAGGGGCGCAGCCCCTCAGGGGGTCTGGGGCGCAGCCCCAGGGCTCAGCCGATGCAACCCGCCGCACGGGCGGGCGGGTGGGCAGCCCCCCCCCCAGGGCGCCGGAACCGACCAACGCCGGGTCACGGGCGGGCCGGACCCCGCCCCGTCAGGGCAGAAGGCGATGTTCCTTCGCGACGGACACCGCGCCCGCCCGCGTGTCGACGCCGAGCTTCTCGTAGATGCGCCCCAGATGCGTCTTCACCGTCGCCTCGCTGATGAACAGCGCCCGCGCGATCTCCCGGTTGCCGAGGCCGTTGGCCAGCTGGGCCAGGATGTCGAGCTCGCGCGGGGTGAGGGCGGGACGGGAGGCACCCCGGAGCCGGTTCATGACGCGGCTCGCCACCGGCGGGGACAGGGTCGTCCGGCCCTGCGCCGCCGCCCGGATCGCGGCGAACAGCTCCTCCGGGCGCTCCGCCTTCAGGAGGTACCCCGTCGCCCCCGCGGCGATCGCCCGCGTGATGTCCGCGTCCGTGTCGTACGTCGTCAGGACCAGCACGTGCACGCCGCTCGCCGCGATCCGCCGGGTCGCCTCGACGCCGTCGATGCCCGGCCCCAGTTGCAGGTCCATGAGCACCACGTCCGGCTTCAGCTTCGCCG
Source organism: Streptomyces xanthochromogenes (assembly GCF_014650455.1). Lineage (GTDB taxonomy): Bacteria > Actinomycetota > Actinomycetes > Streptomycetales > Streptomycetaceae > Streptomyces > Streptomyces xanthochromogenes. The sequence goes on from NZ_BMUZ01000014.1 coordinate 119,686, forward strand.
CCGCGGCCACCGCCTCCTCGCCGCTGCCCGCCTCGCCGACCACGTCGATGTCGGGCTCGCTGCCGATGAGCGCGAGCAGCCCCGCCCGCACCACCACGTGGTCGTCGCACAGCAGGATGCGTACCGGGACGGGCGACGGGGTCATGGGCGTGGCTCCAAGGGGATCGCGGCGGACAGGACGGTGCCTTCGCCGGGGGACGATTCGACGGTCAGGGTGCCGCCCAGCTGCCGCACCCGGGCGTGCATCGCGGGCAGGCCGTGGCCCCGTACGCCGGGCGAGGGGGCCCGGGCGCCGAGGGGCCCGGGGGTGAAGCCCCGGCCGTCGTCCGCGATGTCCAGGACCACCTGGTCGCCCAGATAGGTGAGGGTGAGCGCCGCCGTGGTGGCCCCGGCGTGTTCGCGTACGTTCGCGAGCGCGCCCTGGGCGATGCGCAGCAGGGCCGAACCGACCCGGTCGGGCAGCGCCGCGACCGGTGCCCCGTCGATGTGGCAGCGCACCGCGAACGCCCCCGACTCCGCCGACTCCCGCGCCGCGAGCGCACGCAGCGCCTCGTCGAGGCCGCCGCCCGCGGCGAGGTCGGCCGGGGCCAGGTCGTGGACGAACCGGCGGGCCTCCGCCAGATTGCGTTCCGCGATGGACTCGGCGGTCCGGACGTGACGGCGTGCGGCGTCGGCGTCGGTGGCCCACACCCGGTCGGCAGCCTGCAACAGCATCTGCTGGCTGGACAGGCCCTGGGCGAGGGTGTCGTGGATCTCCATGGAGAGCCGCTGGCGTTCGGCGAGCGTGCCCTCACGGCGTTCGGTGGCGGCGAGTTCGCGCCGGGTGCGCAGCAGGTCGTCGATCAACTCCCGCTGCCGTTCGGCCAGTTCGCGCTGACGGTCGGACTGGCGCTGCATCTGTACGAACACGGCCGTCGCGATCGCCGCCACGGCGGGCGGGGCGAGGACCAGGTTCGGGTCGAAGCCGTCGGCGGAGAGCTCGACCTGGGCGATCACCACGAACGCGGTCAGCACCGCGACCAGTACCAGTGCCGCGCGCGGCCGCAGCGTACGCAGGCCGGTGTAGAACAGCGGGACCGCGCACCACGCGAAGCTCGGCGCGAGCACCACCAGGACCATCCAGGTGGCCACGACCCCGCCGAGCCAGGCGAGCCGGCGGGGGGTCGGCCGCGAGCCCAGCGCCGGCCCGAGCACGTACAGCAGGGCGAGCGCCGTCGAGAGCGCGATGATCCAGGGCGTGCGGACGTCCCCGGGGTGCCGGATCAGGAACCGGGCGAGCGAGGCGCCGAGCAGCAGGAAGAACGCCGCGTGCATGACCACCGGCAGCCACCGCTCGGTGCCGGGCGGGTCGACGGTGTCGCGCACCGCATGCCCGCCGTCGATGCCGTCGGCGTCGCCGTCGTCCATCCGTTCTCCGCCCTCCTCGCTCACGCCTCTCACCTGCCCGTACGCACGAGCCGCCTCCTCATCGTCACCCGGACCGGCCACCCCCGCATCAACCGATCGGCTGACGGGCCCATCCGCCGTACCGCGCCGCGGGAGCAGCCGGTACGCCGAGGGGAACGGTCCCTTCGCGGCGCCAGGATCGAAGCATGAACCTCACGACGAAGAACCCCGCCACCGACAGCTCCGCCACCTCCGCCGACTCCACCAGCTCCACCACGAGGAACACGCGGCGCAAGAAGCTCGCCCTGTCCGCCACCGCGCTCGCCATCGCCGCTGCCGGCACCTTCGGCGTCGTCACCGCCAACGCCGCCAGTGGCACCGGCACCGCGGCCCTGGCTCCCGTCGCCGGCCAGAACCTCACCACCTCCACCCACCTCACGGTCGGCGCCGCCACGAAGGCCGCCCAGGCGGCCCTGAACGCGGCCGTCAAGGAGAACCAGAAGGTCTCCGTCGCCGTGGTCGACCGCAACGGCAACACCCTCGTGACGCTGCGCGGCGACGGGGCCGGTCCGCAGTCGCCGGAGTCGGCCGAGCGCAAGGCGTACACCGCCGTCTCCTGGAACGCGCCCACCTCCGAGCTGGCCAAGCGCCTCGCCCAGACCCCGAACCTGAAGGACATCCCCGGCACCCTGTTCCTCGCGGGCGGCGCCCCCGTCCAGGCGAAGGGCGCTCCGATCGCCGGTGTCGGCGTGGCCGGGGCCCCGAGCGGCGACCTCGACGAGAAGTTCGCGCAGGCGGGCGTCGCCGCACTGGGGAAGTAGGACCCTCAAGTAAAGCCCTGGTAGCGGAAACACGGCCCCCGGGCGCGGGTGGCCGTGTCGCCCGTAGGATCACAGACGTGGACAAAGGATCCGAGAGGCGGGCAGGACCGGCACGGCTCGCGGGCAGCCGAACGCACCGCACCCGCCGCACCCGCCTCGCGGCCGTCGCGGCGCTCACCGCCCTCGCCGTCACCTCGTGCACCGGCGGAGTGACCGGCACCCCGGGCTCGTCCGGCACGCGCGACGCGCTCTTCCCCAAGCTCGGCAACGACGGCTACGACGTCCAGCACTACAGCCTGGACCTGGACTACGACCCGGCGAGCGGGCGCCTCACGGCCGGGGCCACCATCGTGGCGAAGGCCGTCAAGGACCTCAGCGCCTTCGACCTCGACTTCGCGGGCATGAACGTGGAGTCGGCCACCGTCGACGACGAGCCGGCCGCCGTCAACCGGGCCGGGGACGAGCTCACCCTGCGGCCCGAGCAAGATCTCACCGAGGGCGAGACGTTCACGACGTACGTGCGCTACTCGGGCCGCCCCAAGACCATCACGGACCTCGACGGCTCCCAGGAGGGCTGGCTGCGCTCGTCCGGCGGACGCGTGCTCGCGCTCGGCGAACCGACCGGCTCGATGGCCTGGTTCCCGTCCAACAACCACCCGAGCGACAAGGCCACGTACGACATCAAGGTGACCGTGCCCGACGGCCTCCAGGCCGTGTCCAACGGCGAGTTGGTGTCGAGGACGGTCAACAAGGGCCGTGCGACGTTCAGTTGGCGTACCAGGGAGCCGATGGCGACCTATCTGGCGACCGTCGCGATCGGACCGTACGAGATCGACAAGGGTACGACCGGGTCCGGCATCCCGATCTACAGCGCCATCGACCCCGGGGTGCGCAAGCAGACCGCCGCCGTCGTCGCCCAGCTGCCGGACATGCTCGCCTGGGAGGAGAAGCGGTTCGGGCCCTACCCGTTCGCGTCCACCGGGGTGATCGTGGCGCCCGCGAAGGCCTCGGGCTACGCCTTGGAGACACAGAACCGGCCGGTGCTGCCGCTCGACCACTTCGACGCCAGCACCCTCGTGCACGAGCTGGCCCACCAGTGGTTCGGCGACTCCGTCACCCCGGCCGTCTGGCGGGACATGTGGCTCAACGAGGGCTTCGCGCAGTACACGGAGTGGCTGTGGAGCGAGGACCACGGCGGTCCGAGCGCCCAGCAGATCTTCGACGAGGAGTACGCCAAGGACGACGGCGACGACATCTGGGCCTTCCCGCCGGCCAAGCCGCCGACCGCCGCCGATGTGTCGGGGCGGCCGGTGTACGTGCGCGGTGCCATGGTCGTGCACAAGATCCGCGAGGCGGTCGGCGAGGACCGATTCCGCACCCTCGTGCAGGACTGGGTGCGCCTCCACCGTCACGGCAACGCCTCGACCAAGGACTTCACCCGCTTCGTGGACGACGAAGCGGGCCACCGCCTGTCGACGGTGTGGGACACCTGGCTCTACGGGGACGGGAAGCCCGACAGCCCGTAGAGCCAGGTGGGTTGGTCAACTACGCGGTGCCGGCCGTCACTTCACGTTGATGGCGGTCCAGGCGGCGCCCACCGTCTTGTACTCGGTGCTGGTCGTGCCGTACAGGTCGCCCGCCGCCTTCAGGGTCGCGGCGCGCGCGGCCTTGTAGTTGGTGGTCGAGGTCATGTACGTGGAGAGCGCCTTGTACCAGATCTTGTACGCCTTGACCCGGCCGATCCCGGTGACCTTGGAGCCGTCGTACGTCGGCGAGTTGTAGTTCACGCCGTTGATCGTCTTCGCGCCGCTGCCCTCGGACAGCAGGTAGAAGAAGTGGTTGGCGGGGCCGGACGAGTAGTGCACGTCCTTGTTGCCGACGCCGCTCGACCAGTAGTCGGCCGACGCGCCGTCCTTGCTGGGCTTGTCCATGTAGCGCAGCGGGGTGCCGTTGCCGTTGATGTCGATCTTCTCGCCGATGAGGTAGTCGCCCTTGTCGGAGGCGTTGTTGGCGAAGAACTCGACCGAGGTGCCGAACATGTCGCTGGTCGCCTCGTTGAGGCCGCCGGACTCACCGCTGTAGTTCAGCTTGGCGGTGGCCGCGGTCAGGCCGTGGCTCATCTCGTGTCCGGCCACGTCGAGCGCGGTGAGCGGCTTGTTGTTGCCCTGGCCGTCGCCGTACGTCATGCAGAAGCAGCTGTCGTCCCAGAACGCGTTGACGTACGCGTTGCCGTAGTGGACCCGGGAGTAGGCGGCCTTGCCGTTGCCCGCGATGCCGTTGCGGCCGAGCTCGGTCTTGTAGAAGTCCCACGTCTCGGCCGCACCGTAGTGGGCGTCGACGGCGGCGGTCTCGCGGTTGGACGGCGAGCCGTTGCCCCAGGTGTCGGTGGACTTCGTGAAGAGCGTGCCGGTGCCGGAGCTGCCGCCCTTCAGGTCGTACGTCTTGTGACCCCCGCGCGCGGCGTCGGTGAGGCTGTAGGTCGAGCCGCTCTTGGTGGTGCCGAGCGTGACGGTGCCGGAGTACTCGCTGGTCCCGGTGCCGGTCTCGATCTCCTCGTGGGAGTAGAGCTGGGCGCCGGTGGTGGCGTCCGTGACGATGTCGCGGCGGCTCGGCGTGCCGTCCGGCTGGGTGCCGGTGACGGTGCGCTCGTACGCGAGGACGGGCTTGCCGGAGGCGGCCCAGACGACCTTGCGCGAGCCGGTGGGGGCGGCCTTGAGCGAGGTGGTGGTGGCGACGGATATCTTCGCGTCGGTCGCCTTGTCGACGCCCTTGACGGCGCCGTCCTTCGCGGTGTGCACGACGAGGTCGCCACCGAGGACGGGCAGGCCGTCGAGGGTGCGCTCGTAGCGGGTGTGGACCGTGCCGTCGGCGTCCTTGATGACGTCGCGGACGACGAGCTTTTCCTTGGCGCCGAGCCCGAGGCCCTTGGCGGTGGCGGGTGCCGCGTCCTGCGCCGCGCTCAGGGCGTCGGCGCGCTGGGTGGTGGTGAGGTCCAGCGCGGTGGCACCGGCGGCGCGGTCGGTGGCGCCGGCCGTGGAGCCGGCTTGTACGCCGACGACGACCATGGCGGCGGATGCAGCAAGAGCGGCGGCACGCAGAGTGGTTCGCACTCGGTGGTCTCCTTCACTCGTTCCGTGGGGGCGAATGGGAGACTGCCAGGCGATGACCTCTTCTTGACAGAGACGCGACAACTATTTGGCCTGATCGTGTCCGAAAGCAGGTCCATGCTGTCCGCTGACCGACTAATTCAAGCCGTGCGTGCGGGAGTTGCTGTGGGGGTGCGTGTGCTCGGCGCGAGCGCGGAGGCCCCCTCGGCGGGCACCCGCGAGCGCCGCGCCCGGCAGGGGCTTCGCGCCAGGCAAAGCGTGCCGAGCCGGGTGAAAGATGCCGAGCCGGTTAAAAGGTGCCCCGCGCGGCAAAGGTGGCCTCTTGCGGCGAAGTTGCCGCCGAGCACGCGAAGTTGACCCGCACGCGGAGGTGCCCCGCATGGCGAAGTCGCCGCCGCACACGTGAAGTCGACCCGTACGCGGAGGTGCCCCCGCACGGCACGGGTGGCGCCGCGCACGTGAAGGTGCCCCGTACGCGGAGGTGCCCCCGGCTTTCCCCGCCGGGGGCACCTCCGCGTCAACTGCCGCCGGAACGTCAGACGCTGACGCCGAAGTCCTGCGCGATGCCGACCAGGCCCGAGGCGTAACCCTGGCCCACGGCGCGGAACTTCCACTCGGCGCCGTTGCGGTACAGCTCGCCGAAGACCATGGCGGTCTCGGTCGCGGCGTCCTCGCTCAGGTCGTAGCGGGCGATCTCGGCGCCGCCGGCCTGGTTCACGATGCGGATGTACGCGTTGCGCACCTGGCCGAAGTTCTGCGAGCGCGTCTCGGCGTCGTAGATGGAGACCGGGAAGACGATCTTGTCGACGTCGGCGGGCAGGCCTGCCAGGTTGACGTTGATCGCCTCGTCGTCGCCCTCGCCCTGGCCGGTGGTGTTGTCACCGGTGTGGACGATGGTCTGGTCCGGCGTCGACTTGTTGTTGAAGAAGACGAAGTGGCCGTCGGAGTAGACCTTGCCCGTCGCGTTCACCGCGATGGCCGAGGCGTCGAGGTCGAAGTCGGTTCCGGTGGTGGTACGGACGTCCCAGCCGAGGCCGACCGTGACGGCGGTCAGGCCCGGGGCCTCCTTGGTGAGCGAGACGTTGCCGCCCTTGGACAGGCTTACAGCCATGGGATGTCCCCTTCATCGTGGTGTGCGGGCTTCGAGCCGTCCCGAAGCTACCGTCATCTCCCATAACGTCGGCAGGGGACCGAGAGGTTCCATCCCGCTTTGCTTTCTTTGCCAAGCGGCCGTCAAGGGGTCGTGAAGGGGCCGTCGCGGGGCCCGTCCCAGTGCCGTCTCGGGGCGATCGGAGGGCCGCCGGCGGGTAAAAGCGCGTGACGCGGTGCCGTGCACCCGGCACCATGGATGTCATGTCCGGGCCCTATTTCATCCGCGGCTCCGTCTCCCTCCCGGAGGCCGAGCTGATCTGGCGTTTCTCCAGGTCGTCAGGGCCCGGCGGCCAGCACGTCAACACCAGCGACTCGCAGGTGGAGCTCCGCTTCGACCTCGCGAAGACCGAGGCGCTGCCGGAGGTCTGGAAGGCCCGGGCCCTGGAGCGGCTCGCGAGCCGTCTCGTGGGCGGCGTCGTCTCCGTACGCGCGTCCGAGCACCGCTCGCAGTGGCGCAACCGGGAGACCGCCGCCGTGCGCCTCGCCTCGCTGCTCGCCGAGGCGACCGCCCCACCGCCCAAGCCGCGCCGGGCCACGAAGATCCCGCGCGGCATCAACGAGCGCCGCCTGCGCGAGAAGAAGGCGCGCGCCCAGACGAAGAAGGGCCGCTCGGGGCGCGACTGGTAGTCGCCGGGCGCGGGCGCCGGTGCCGCGCCCGTTCCCTGGGCGATGCCGGGCCCGGGCCGTGGCCGGTGGCGGGTTCGGCCTTGGGTGCCGATCGCGGGAGCCGGGCATGCGGAGCCACCAGTCGCAGGTGTACGGGTCATGGAAAGGCCGCCGCCGGGTTCTACCCATGGGGCCGCTCCGTCACGACCCCAGCACGTCCATCAGGTGATCGTCGAGGTCGACGGCCCAGTGCTCGCGCCGCCACGGCCGCAGCTCACGCCGGGCCCGGCGCAGCCGAATCGCGGGGACTCGTCCGCCTGTGGTCGCTATGGCCAGCACGCACTCGTGCAAGAGATCCGCCGCTGCCCGGGGATCGTCCATGCGGATCCGGGCCAGTGCCTGATCTGTCGCCGTGATCGCCCGCTGCACCCGCTCCCGAGGTGTCGTCAACGCGCCTGCCGCCGAGACGAACCGTTCGTGCGCCCTGGCCGCGTCTCCGGCATACAGCTCGCAGACACCTTCGAAGCCGCGCAGATGTCCAGGGCTGAAGCTCGACGCGGCCGGATCCCCCCTGTGGTCGCCCTCCATGTCGTACCAGGCAAGCCCCAAAGCCGCCTGCGCCTGGCGCTGCTCGCCGGCACGGGCGGCGATTTCCGCCTGGAGGGCGTGTGCCCGAGCCCGCACCACGCCACTGCCACCAGTACACGCGTCCCGCACTGCGGCATCGACCAACGTGCGCGCCAGGTCGAGCCCTTGGGCCGAGTAGAGCGTGGTCAAGGCATGGCTCATGTGAACCGTGGCCCGTTGCCACGGATCCGGCAGCAGCCCGGCCTCACGGGTCGCCACCGCGTACAGGGCCCTGGATGCGACATCGTCCCGGGTCTCGAACGCCAGGCGGCCGGCCAGCGTGTGCGCGGCTACGGAAACGGCTCGCAGCCGGGGGCGAAGGGCTTCCGGCACCTCGTCGGCGGTCAGTCGCCGACAGGTCTCCAGGGCAGGGGCGAGCAGGAGTTGGAGGCGAGCGAAGGGCAGACCGCCGACCTGGGCGTTCACGTCGGACACCACGGCCGACAGGCCCGCCACCACCTCGTCGTCGGCAAGCGACGGATCCGCGAGGGCTGCGGACAGACCTGCCTGCACGTCCGTCGACAGCAGGGCCAGCATCCCGCCGCCCTGGTCCGTGGCTGTCCGTATCAGCATCGACCGCAGCTCCGCCAACCGAGTCGCGCCTTCGCCGAGATGCGCGAGGGCATCCAGCAACTCCGCGAAGTCCGAGCCCGCGCCCAACGCGATCGTGCCGGTCGGCGTGCGGCCGTAGAGATGGGCCAGGAGCAGCTGGTGGTGGGTGTCGGGGAGCGACGGCTTCGTCGACTCCCACCGGGCTACGGACCGTTGGAGCCCGGCGACGGTCGGGAGAGTGCCTCCTGGCCGGCCGAGCCGCTTGGCGATCGAGATCATCATGCGTGCGGTATCGGCGAGGGAGAGTCCGCGGCGTAGACGCAGCGCCTTCAGGGTCGCCGCACCAGTCGCCTTCTCGTCCATCGGACCATCGTGACGCGAACCGCGCCCAAATGGGCCTACACGGGCACAATCAGGCGCGGCTTCCCCTGCTCCGCTGTGTAGTTGAGGGTCTGCCAAGTGCCGCCCTCCGGCTCATCCGCGTGCGGAAAGCCGATGGTCATGGAGGCGTGGTCGACCATCCAGCGGTTCCGCGCGTGGTAGGCGGGGGTGTCGAGTTCGGCGGCGCCGAGCTCGACGACGTCCTGGATACGTTCCCTTGTCCGGGCGATGGCCTGCTGCGCCTCGGTCGGCTGGTGGAGCACGGTGCCCGGCACGACGACGGTCAGGTGGGCTGCCGAGTTCCCGGCCAGCCACAGCAGGGCCAGCGAGTCGATGCCTTTGGCGCCGCCGATGTAGAAGTGCCCGTCGGCGAAGGGCCGGAGGTACGCCGAGAAAATCGCGCCGTACTCGTCCGGGGGGCGGTGTCCCGTCGCACGTGTTCCCGTGATCGCCACCGATCGCATGATCAACTCCGTGTCATAGGGTGTCATATCCCGCCCGGCCTGACCCGTTGGGATCGTTGCCGCATGGACACCGACCTGCGGAAACTCGTAGGCCATCCCCGCGAATGCGGGCTCCGCGACGACCCCGCCTCCAGTGGGACCACCGTGCGGACGGCCGACCCTCTCAACCGGCGCCTCACCGAGCAGATTGCCACGACCGGGAACCGGTACGCCGCTTCCTTCGATTGCGAGAGCTCCGTCAAAACCTCCGGCGCCGCAGCATGAGCACCGCAGACGTACGGGAGCTCACCGCATGGCTCGCGGGCCCGATGCCCGAGGCCGTACCGGCGCTTCGGGAGTGGGAGCGCAGCCCGGCCGCGGCTCCCGTGATCGCGCTCGGGGCCCGGTTCGAGGCCGTGCGGATCGCCGACGCGGTCGTGCACGCCGCCGTCAGCAGCACCGCGCACGCGACTCTGGCCTGGTTCCTGGCGGAATACCTCCAGGGCGCGGTCATTCGCGATACGGGCCTGTACTACGCGCTGGTCCCGACCCGGACCGCACGGAACTGGCAGGCCCCGGCGAGCCGTTGCCTGGGCCGGGGGGCCGGGCTGGCGATTCCGCACCCCACCTGTCGGCGGGGGCCGCGTACGCACTGGGCCGTGCCGCCGGAACACGTGGGTGACGTGTGCGATCCCGTCCGGGTCGCCGACCTGGCGCGGGTCGGGCAGGAACGGCTCCTCGCCCGGCCGGCACCGAGAAGGTGGCCGGCCCCGCACGCCCCTGCCGTGCTCGACGGGGGAGCCGCGACGTGAAGCAATGGGACTACGTCGTGTACGAACGCGAGGGCCGCACCGGGCTGATCACCCTCGACCTCGGCGAGGGCCTGCTGAGGGTCGCGTTCCTGCGGCCGCCCCCGTGGGGTCGGTTGCGTGAGGCCACGATCCGGACCGGCGACCTGAGCCCCGCCTCGGCCCAGCAGTCGGAAGCCGCGCGTGCGGCCGGGCTGACGCGGGAGTCTCAGAGGAGCTTCCTGCCTGGCCGCGGCTGTGGGGATCGCCCGGTGGACCCGGACAGCGGCCGGGTCAGCCCAACTGCCGGTACCGCCCCCGGAAGTACGTGAGGGGGCCGCCCTCCGCGCTGGGCAGGTTCGCCGTCAGGACGCGGCCGATGGCCAGGGTGTGGTCGCCCGCCTCCACGCGCTGCTCGGTGCGGCACTCCAGGGTCGCGAGCGCGCCGCCGACCAGGGGGGCGCCGCTCGTCTCTCCCCGGGTGTACGGGATGTCCTCGAACAGCAGGCGGTCGCTGATCCGGCCCTTCATCGCGAACCGGCCCGCGATGTGCCGCTGGCTCTCGGACAGCAGGGACACCGCCCACAGCGGCTGTTCGGCGAGGAGGTCGTCCATCCGTGAGCCGTTGCGCAGCGAGATGAGGACGAGGGGCGGGTCGAGGGAGACCGAGAGGAAAGCCGTCGCGGTCATGCCGACGTCTTCGCCGCGCGGTCCGTCGTCGGTGTCGTGCGCGGTCACCAGGACGACGCCTGCGGCCAGTCGGGACATCGCGGCGCGGAACTCGTCATTGCTCACCCCCACAGGATGCGGGGTTTCCGGAGCAAGTGCGGAAAGGGCGGCGGTGAGGGGTGTCTGCAACACAAGCGGAACGCTAGTCTCCTGCCACCGTCCGGCGCATCGGGCCCTGGGACCAGGCGGGACCTAGGTCCCTGGGCCGATGCGGATTCGGCCGGGGTGCCTTCGCCCGAAGGCTCCGTTCGGGCTCGGCCCGTTCTCAGTTTGCGTTCAGGAAAGGTAGGGGGCAAAGACGGAAAGAACGGCCAACACCCCATCATCTGCTGTGACTTGAGTCACAGAAGGCACTATTTGTTGACCCTGTGTACCGGCTAGACAGCTCGCTGTGATTCAGTGGCTGGACAGTGCACAAAGGAATGCCGATCTGAAGCCAGGAGTTGCTGTCGAGGTCTCGGGGAGAGCGAGCAATGGAGACCGAGTCGGAGCCCTACGTCCGTCTTGCGACCCTGCGGCAGCTGCACCAGGTGGTCGGGGAGCTCAACACGGCCCGCAGCCTCGCGGACACGCTGCAGACCGTAGCGGACGGCGTCATCGCCGGGCTCGGCTACGAGCTGGCCTGTGTCAATCTCGTACGCCCCGACGGTGACCTGGTCGTCGCCGCCTTCGCGGGCAACGCCGCCGCCGAAGCCCTGATCACCGGCCGAGTCGGCTCGCGCCCCTCCTGGGAGCGCCGCCTTTCGATGGGCGAGGACTGGGACGGCCTGCGCTTCATCCCGCACACCGAGGGCTGGGTGCTCCTGGAGGACGACGTTCCGCAGTGGTACACCGAGGGCCCCGACCCCCGCTTCGAGGACGAGTGGCATCCCCAGGACCGCCTCTACGCCCCGATGTACTCCGCGGGCGGGACCCTGGAACTCCTCGGCGTCATCTCCGTCGACAAACCCCGCAACGGCCGCAAGCCCGGCGCCTGGGGGCGGGAAGCCCTCCAGATGTATGCGTCGCAGGCGGCGATTGCGATCAGCAACGCCCGGCTGCGCGCAAACATGCAGCGCGCGCTCGTCCGTCTGGAGCGCGAACAGCAGGCGCTGCGCGCAAGCGAGGAAAGCTTCCGGCAGGCCTTCGAGTACGCGCCCTCGGGCATGGCCATCGCCGAGATGGGCGGCGACCAGCACGGGCGCCTGCTCCGCACCAACGACGCCCTGTGCCGGCTGCTCGGACGGCCCGCCTCCGTCATGCGGCGCTACTCCTTCGCCGACCTCGTCCACCCCGAGGACATAGGGACGCTCCTGCGCACCTCGGCCGAGGGGGGCCGGGCCGAACTGCGGCTCGGGCGGCGCGACGGCACCTATGTATGGGTGTCGCTGCGCAACTCGGTGGTCGCCGACACCGCCGACGGGCCGCGCTTCCTGCTCACCCACGTCGAGGACATCGAGGACCGCAAGCGGCACGAGCTCCAGCTCGCCCACCGCGCCTCGCACGACGCCCTCACCGGCCTGCCCAACAGCGCCGAGCTGCGCGCGCGGCTCTCGGCCCGGCTCTGTCCCCGGCCGCACTCGGTCGGCCCGGCGGCCGCCGCCGAGTCCCTGGACGCGGCCTACGGCCGGCCGCCGGGCGGGGCCGAGTCCGAGGCCCACGGGCACGCCTTCCGCGCCGACGGCTTCGACTTCGAGGCGGTCCCCGGCGGGGGACCGTACGACCACCACGTCCACACCGTGGCCCCCGACAGTGAGATCGACGACGGTACGAAGGGGCTCGCGGTCCTCTTCTGCGACCTCGACGGCTTCAAGTCGATCAACGACAGGTTCGGCCACCACACCGGCGACGCCGTTCTGATCGAGGTCGCCCGGCGCCTCACCACCGGGGTCCGCGACGGCGACACCGTCGCCCGGCTCGGGGGTGACGAATTCGTCGTCCTGGCCGACGGGCTCGGTGCGGCGGACGCCGCCGACCTGGCGGTTCGGCTCCGCAACGCGATCATCCCGCCCATCCGGGTCGACGGCCGGGCGGTACGCGTCGGGGCCAGCTTCGGCATCGGCTGGGCCAGCTGCGGGATGTCCGTGGAGGAGGTCCTGCGCTCCGCGGACCAGCGGATGTACATCGAGAAGCGCTCCCGCTCCAAGGTCCACCGCCGCGCGGGCTGACCGCGGCCCGGCCCGAGCGGTGTGTGCTCGGGGCCAGATCGGGCAGTGGTCCGTTCGGGGTAGGCTCGGCCGGTCGGCGACGGCTGGCGGACAGTGAGGAGTGACCCCGGATGACGACGCCCGGCAACAACGGCGCGAACACCCCCGAGGACGACGATCCGTTCGGCTACCTCTACGAGGACGGACAGGCCGCAGGCGCCAACCCGCCTCGCAATGGTGGCGGCTACGGCTACCCCGGTCCGACGGTGGGGCAGCAGCAGCCCGGAGTCCCCAGGACGTCGTACAACCAGGTGCGCACGGTCGGTGAGCGCAAGTACGGCGGACAGATCCCGCAGCAGCAGTACCAGGGCCCCCCGCAGTACCAGGGCCCGCCCCAGCAGGGGCAGACGCAGCAGCAGTACGGGCAGCCGACCGCGCAGTACGCGGCGCCCGAGACCTACCCCGGCGGCCCGCCGCGCCAGGGTCCGCCCCCGCAGCAGAACGGCGGTGGCGGCCGCGGCCCCAACACCAAGGGCCTGCTGATCGGAGCGGTCGCGGTGGTCGCGGCCGTCGTGATCGGCATCGCGGTGGCGCTGGCCAGCAACAGCGGTGACACGGACAAGAAGGACAACACGGCCAATCCGGGCAATTCGGCGTCCGGTCAGGCCTCGTCCACGCCGAGCGGCGACCCGTCGTCCACGCCCTCCGGCTCGACGGAACTGCCCAAGGGCGACGCGGCGACGCTCACGCTCGGCGGCTCCGCGCAGGTCGGCACCAATGTGCCGGGCGCCAAGGGGACGGGCGGCGCGTTCGTCGGCAACTTCAACAACGTGGGCGCCTCCGTCACCTGGAAGGCCAAGGTCCCCAAGGCCGGCTCGTACAAGCTGAACCTGCGCTTCGGCGTGCCCGGCACGGACGCGAACGCGACGATAACGCTCAACGGCAAGGCCGAGTCGCGCCCGATGAACATGAAGAACTTCGCCCAGTCCCCCGCGGGGGACTGGGCCAAGGGGTGGCAGACCACGTTCGCCCTGGTGCAGCTCGGCAAGGGCGAGAACGAGATCAAGCTGTCCTGCGAGCAGGGCAACCAGTGCAACGCCAACCTCGATCAGCTCTGGCTGACCGCCGGCTGACGGATCGTCAGCTCTGCTGGAACGCTCGGCTCAGGGCGCGTGCTCGCTCACGCGCACCGAGCCGAGCGTTTTCTCGTACGTCACGCGGTCGAACTCCCCCGCCGTGGGCGCCGCCACGGTCGCCGCGGACAGGGCCACCGCCCGCGTCAGGCGCCCAGGCCAGTCCAGGCCCTCGACGAGCCCCGACAGCAGACCGGCCACCGCCGAATCGCCCGCGCCCGTCGGATTGCCGCGCACCACGGCAGGCGGCGCCGCCTGCCAGAGGCCGTCGGGGGAGACGGCGAGCAGACCCTCGGCGCCGAGCGAGGCGACCACCGTGTGCGCCCCGCGCCGGCGCGCGTCCCGCGCCGCCCGCAGCGGCTCGCGCGAACCGGTCAGCTGCGCCAGCTCGTCGGCGTTGGGCTTGACCAGATCGGGCCGGGCCGCGATCCCGCGCCGCAGTGCTTCGCCGCTGGTGTCCAGGAGCACGGGCACCTTCGCGCCCCGGGCCTGGCGCACCAGCTGCGCGTACGCCCCGACGGGCAGGCCCGGCGGCAGGCTCCCGCACAGGGCCACGGCGTCCGCGCCCGCGAGCAGCCGTTCGTACGTGACGAGGAAGGCCTCCCACTCGGCGGGCGAGACGAGCGGTCCCGGCTCGTTGAGCTGGGTGGTGTCGCCGGTCGCCGCGTCCACCACGGCGATGGTCCGCCGGGTGGCGCCCGCCACGGGGACGAGCTCGTCGACGGGCGCGTCCTTCGCGAGCAGCGCGCGCAGCACCTCGCCGCTCGGGCCGCCCACGAATCCCGTGACGACCGCCTCGTGCCCGAGCGCGGCGAGCACCCGGGCGACGTTGAGGCCCTTGCCGCCGGGGCGCTCCGTGACCTCGTCGACGCGATGGCTCGCGTGCGGTACGAGGGCGGGGACGCGGTAGGTGATGTCCAGTGCGGTGTTCAGCGTGACGGTCAGAATCACCCGGTGATCATGTCAAACGGACGGCGGCAGGCCCAGACCCCGGACCGGCCACCATGCGAAAGACGCGGTGCGTGGGCTCAGCCGAGCTCGGGCTCGACGACCCAACTCCCCTTGTGCAGCACGCCCTTGACGGTGAAGTCGGCGTCCAGGACCACCAGGTCGGCGTCCTTGCCGGGCTCCAGCGAGCCGACCTTGTCGTCGAGGCCGAGCAGCCGGGCCGGGTTGGCCGACAGCGCCCGTACGGTGTCCTCGACCGAGATGCCGTCGATCGTCACCGAGCGCTTGAACGCACGGTCCAGGGTGAGCGTGGAGCCCGCGATCGAGCCGCCTTCCACCAGCCGGGCCACGCCCTCCTTGACCTCGACCTCCAGCGGGCCCAGGTGGTAGAGGCCGTCGCCGAACCCGGCCGCGTCCATCGCGTCGGTGATGAACGCGACGCGGTCCGCGCCCTTGTGGTGGAAGGCGAGTTCGAGGGCCGCGGGGTGCAGGTGCGTGCCGTCGTTGATGAGCTCGACGGTGATCCGGTCGTCCTCCAGGAGGGCCGCGATCGGGCCGGGCTCGCGGTGGCCGAGCGGGGGCATGGCGTTGAAGAGGTGGGTCGCGACGGTGGCGCCCGCGTCGATCGCCTCGACGGTCTGCTCGTACGAGGCATCGGTGTGGCCGATCGCCGCGATGACGCCGTGCTCGGCGAGCAGCCGCACGGAGTCGAGTCCGCCGGGCAGTTCGGTGGCGAGCGTGAACATCTTCGCGGTGCCGCGCGCGGCGTCCATCAGCTTGCGGACCTCGGCCGGGTCCGGGTGCCGCAGCAGGCTCTCGCTGTGCGCGCCCTTGCGGCAGGGCGAGATGAACGGGCCCTCGAAGTGGATGCCGGCCAGGTCGCCCTGCTCGACCAGCTCGGAGAGCAGTCCGGCGCGCTGCGCGAGGACGTCCATCTCGCCGGTCACCGTGGAGGCGACCACGGTGGTCGAGCCGTGCAGGCGGTGGGTGTGGACGCCCTTGAGGACGTCCTCGACCGTGCCGTTGGTGAAGGAGGCGCCGCCGCCGCCGTGGTTGTGCATGTCGACGAAGCCGGGAACGATCCAGTGGCCCGTCAGGTCGAGCGGGGCCGCATCGGCCGGGGCGGCTCCTGCGATGGCCGTGCCGTCGACGATCACGCGTCCGTTCTCGACGACCCCGGTCGGGAGGACGACGCGGGCGCCGGAGAGAACTTTCGATGCGGCCATCAGGCGGTTACCTCACTGGAGTCGGGGGCGGAGTCGGAGCCGGGGGAGGGGGAGAGGGAGGGGGCGGTGTGCGGCGCGGCGTCGGTGCCGGGGGCGGTGTCGTGGTCCGGGTCGGCGCTCGGTCCGCCGGAGCCTGCGGCCCTGGCGGTTTCGGCCACCAGGTCCCAGGCGAGGAGGCCCGCGCCCAGGCACCCGGCGGTGTCCCCGAGGGCCGCGGGGACGATCTCGGGCAGTTTCTGGAACGTCACCCGCTCCTCCACGGCGGCCCGGAGCGGTACGAACAAGGTTTCCCCGGCTTCGGCGAGTCCGCCACCGATGATCAGCATGCGGGGATCGAGCAGGGTGAGCGCGGTGACGAGGCCGTCGGCGAGAGCCTCGACCGCGTTGCGCCACACGGCGAGCGCGCGGGGATCGCCCGATTCGACGGCCTTGGCACAGTCGGCGGCGTCCGCGTCCGGGTCGCCGCTGGCTTCGGCCCAGGCCAGCGTCACCGCGGAGGCCGAGGCGAGGCGCTCCAGACAGCCCCGCTGGCCGCACGGGCAGGCGACTCCGCCGGGGCGTACGACGATGTGGCCGATCTCCCCGGCGAAGCCGTGCGCGCCCGGCTCGACCCGGCCGTCGATGCCGATGGCACCCGCGATCCCGGTGCCGAGCGGCACGAACAGGAACCGGTCCGCGCCCCGGCCCGCGCCGACGCGGCCCTCGGCCAGGCCACCGGTGCGCACGTCGTGGCCGAGCGCGACCGGCACCCCGTGCAGCCGCTCGCTGAGCAGCCGCCGCATCGGCACGTCCCGCCAGCCCAGGTTCGCGGCGTACGCGGCGATCCCGTTCTCGGCGTCGACGATGCCGGGCACGGCGACACCGGCCGCGACCGCGCTCTCGCCGAGGTGCTCCTCCCCGTACGCCAGCAGGTCCTCGGCGAAGGCGAGGATCGACTCGACCACGGCTTCGGGCCCGCGCTCTCTGCCGGTGGGCCTGCGCGCCTCGTGGAGCAGTTTGGGGGGTCCGGGGTCGGTGCCCCCGGACAGCGCGGTGTCCGCCCCGACCAGGGCGGCTTTCATCCCGGTGCCGCCCACATCCAGGGCGATGACGTGTCTCACGGAGGACAGTCTCGCGCCAACACCCACTAAAGGTCTAGTCCACTCGCCGGAAGAAGGGGAAAGCGCTTTCTGCGCTGAAAGTTTCCCAATGTACTCTTGCTCCGGGCGTTGCGGAAGCGATATGCGACTGGTGTAGACCTCATTCCCCCGTATGAGGGAAAATCGCAGCTCGATACAGGACGTCACGGGGGACCGACTGGATCCGTCAGGATCACAACGAGGGTGGGATAGCGCGTGCGCAGGCGCTTCTTGGGCTTGACCGCGGCGGTTGCCGCATTCGGTATGACGGCAGTGCTCTCGGGGTGTGGCGGGCAGAGCGGGTCCGGTGACGTCACCCTCAAGCTGGTGGCCGCCGACTACGACATAGCCGGCGGCAACACCACGAAGACGTACTGGCACAACGTGGTGGCCGACTTCGAGAAGAAGAACCCGAACATCAAGGTCGACGTCCAGATCTTCTCCTGGGACGTGGTCGACGCCAAGGTCGCCGAGATGGTGAAGGCGGGCAACGCCCCCGACGTCGCGCAGATCGGCGCGTACTCCGACTACGCGGCGAGCGGCAAGCTCTACAGCGTCGACCAGCTGCTCTCCATCCCCGTCGAGGCCAACTTCCTCGCCCCGCTCGCGGACGCCGGCAACGTCAAGCGCGTCCAGTACGGCATGCCGTTCGTGGCCTCCACGCGTCTGCTCTTCTACAACCAGACGCTCTTCGAGCAGGCACACATCAAGCCGCCCACCACCTGGGCCGAGATCGCGTCCGACGCCAAGGCGCTCAAGGCCAAGGGGGTGAAGACCCCCTTCGCGCTGCCGCTCGGCAGCGAGGAGGCGCAGGCCGAGACCATGATGTGGATGCTCAGCGGCAACGGCGGCTACACCAACACCGTCGACGGCTACGACATCGACTCGCCCGAGAACATCCAGACCTTCGACTGGCTGAAGACCAACCTGGTCGAGCCCGAGCTGACCGGACCGGTCGCCCCCGCCAAGCTGAACCGGCAGGCCGCGTTCGACGCGTTCGCGAAGGGGGATGTCGGCATGCTGAACGGCCACCCCTCGCTGATGGAGCAGGCGAAGAAGAAGGGCATCAAGTTCGGCATGGTCCCGCTGCCCGGCCCCAACGGCCAGGCCAAGGCGGCGATGGGTGTGGCCGACTGGATCATGGGCTTCAAGCAGAGCGGGCACCGGGCGCAGATCGGCAAGTTCCTGGACTTCGCGTTCTCCGACGACAACGTGCTCAAGTTCGCCGACCAGTACGACCTGCTGCCGTCCACGGTGTCGGCGTCCTCGGCGATGGCGGCGGACTCCAAGCACAAGGAGCTGAAGCCGTTCCTGGCCGCGCTGCCGACCTCCGAGCTGCCGCCGGTGGGCAAGACGTCGTGGCCGAAGGTGAGCGAGACGGTGAAGAAGAAGATCGGTACGGCTGTGGCGCCCGGGGGGTCGCCGAAGGCGGTGCTGCAGGACATCGCGAAGGTGGCGATGGACGCGGAGAACGCCGAATAACCCTGGGTTCCTCGGGGCCCCGCCCCGAACCCCGGGGGGTTTGCCCTCCCGCCCGCCCGTGGCCCGGGGTTGGTTGGTTCCGGCTCCCTGGGGCTGCGCCCCAGACCCCGGGGGGTTTGCCCGCCCGCCCGCCCGTGCGGCGGGTTGGATGGGTTCCGGCCCCTGGGGCTGCGCCCCAGACCCCGGGCGGGGGCTCTGCCCCCTGCACCCCCGTTCGCGCCTGAACGGCGCTCGTCCTCAATCGCCGGACGGGCTGAAGGTGCCTGCGCTGGCCAGCACCGAATCCTTCAGGGGCGCGGGGAACTGCGCGAGGAGCGACCGTGGCCCGCAGCCGACAGGGGCCTTTGGGGGCGCGGGGAACTGCGCGAACAACCACCCACGGCCCGAGGACGTAAACGGGTTTCAGGGGCGCGAGGAACTGCGCGAGAAGCGACCACGGCGCGAGGCCGACGTCGGATTTTTGGGGGCGCGGGGAACTGCGCGAGCAACCACCCACGGTGCGAGGACGAAATCGGGGTTAGGGGCGCGGGGAACTGCGCGCGGAGCGACCGCGGCCCGCAGCCGACAGAGGTCTTTGGGGGCGCGGGGAACTGCGCGAGCAACCACCCACGGTGCGAGGACGTAAACGGGTTTCAGGGGCGCGGGGAACTGCGCGCGGAGCGACCGCGGCCCGCAGCCGACAGGGGCCTTTGGGGGCGCGGGGAACTGCGCGAGCAACCACCCACGGTGCGAGGACGTAAACGGGTTTCAGGGGCGCGGGGAACTGCGCGACCAGCCCCGCACGGCCCGCGGACGAAGCACGAAGGACGCAAACGGGGCCGCGCCCCCGGGGTCCGGGGCGGAGCCCCAGCCACGTCCGCCCCCGGGGTCCGGGGCCGAGCCCCAGTCACCCGCGCCTCCGGGGCCCGCGGCGGAGCCCCAGTCACCCGCGCCTCCGGGGCCCGCGGCGGAGCCCGGACGGACGGCCGGGGCGGCTACCGTGGGCGGCATGGCAGACGACGACCTGGACGCCCGCGCCCGCGCCGTCCTCCGCATGGAAGCGCACCCCTGGCCCACCCCCGGCGCCAAGGAACGGGCCATCCGGGAGGAGCTCGGGGTCTCGCCCACCCGCTACTACCAGCTCCTCAACGCCCTCCTCAACGACACCCGCGCCCTCGCTCACGACCCCGTCACGGTCAACCGACTCCGCCGCATCCGCGACGAACAACGCGGTCGGCGCTGATCAGCGAGGCCGGGAGCAGAACGGGGCCCGAGCACAACGGACCCCGCGCCACACGCGCCCGCCCCCACCCGCCCGCTCCCCGATAGGGTCAACCGCATGGGAAGCCAACCGGAACCCCTGCCGACCCCCGCCACCCCGTCCGGCCGCGACGGCCTCGCGGCGATCCTCGCGCAGCCGAAGAAGGCCGTCGTGGCCATCGACTTCGACGGCACGCTCGCCGAGATCGTCGCCGACCCCGAGCAGGCCCGGGCCCACCCCGACGCCGTACCCGCGCTCGCCGCGCTCGCCCCGCACGTGGCATCCGTGGCCGTGATCACCGGCCGTCCCGCCGGAGTGGCCGTCCGCTACGGCGGCTTCGCCGGCGTACCCGGCCTGGAGCACCTCGTGGTCCTCGGCCACTACGGCGCCGAGCGCTGGGACGCGGTCACCGGTACCGTCCACACCCCCGCACCCCACCCCGGCGTGGCCGCCGCCCGTGCGGAACTCCCCGGGTTCCTGGAGTCGCACGGGGCCTGGCGTGGTACGTGGGTGGAGGAGAAGGGGCAGGCCGTGGCCGTCCACACCCGCCGGGCCCGCGACCCCCAGGCCGCTTTCGAAGCCCTGCGCGAGCCTCTCGCGGAGCTGGCCACCCGACACGGCCTCGTCCTCGAACCCGGCCGCATGGTCCTGGAGTTGAGGCCCCCCGGCATGGACAAGGGGGTGGCGCTCGCGGCGTACCTGCGCGAGGTGGGCGCCGAATCCGTGCTGTACGCGGGCGACGACCTGGGTGATCTGCCCGCGTTCGCAGCCGTCGAGAAACTCCGCTCGGACGGCATGCCCGGCCTGTTGGTGGCGGCGGACACGGTGATCTCCGACCTGGCCGAACGAGCCGACCTGACCCTGAGCGGCCCCGAGTCGGTGACGGCCTTCCTGAGGGCCCTGGCCACGCGCCTGTAGCCCCGGGGAAGGGGCCGCGGCTCCGCCGGACCTTCGAGTCCGCCCCGGGCCCCGCACGGGGTCCGGGGCGAGAGCCCCGGGGGTCTAGCCCCCCAGCGCCTCCAGCTGGTCCAGGAACCAGCGCCGGGGCGGCAGCGCCGTACCCGCCGCGGCCAGTCGCTTGGTCCGCTCGGCCCGCTCGCCGTCCGGCACGGACAAGGCCGCGTGCAACGCCGATGCCGTCCCCGTCACGTCGTACGGGTTCACGACCACCGCGTCGTCCGCCAGCTCCGCCCACGCCCCCGCCTCCCGCGACAGCACGAGCACGCACCCCGCGTCGGACACCACCGGGACCTCCTTCGCGACGAGGTTCATGCCGTCGCGGACGGGGTTCACGAGGGCGACGTCCGCGAGCCGGTACGCCGCGAGGGAGCGGGCGAAGTCGTCTTGGACGTGGAGTACGACCGGGGTCCAACCAGGCGTCCCGTAAAGGGAGTTGATCTCCTCGGCGACCCGGGCGACCTCCGCCGTGTAGTCCCGGTACACCGCCAGGTCCTGCCGCGAGGGATACGCGAACGCGACGTGCACGACCCGCTCGCGCCACTCGGGATGCGTGTCGAGCAGGTGCCGGTAGGCGAGCAGCCCCCGCACGATGTTCTTGGACAGCTCCGTGCGGTCGACCCGCACGATCGTCTTGCGGCCGGCCCCGATCTGCTCGCGCAGCGCCGCCATCCGCTCCTCGACATCGGCCTCGTGCGACCGCTTCCGCAGGAAGTCGCCGTCCGCGCCGAGCGAGTGCACGGCGATCTCCGTCTCGCGCCCCTGCCCGCCGGACCCGCCGGACCCGCCGGCCGCCCCGTGCCGGAAGAAGCGGCGCCCCTCCTCGTCGCGCCCGTGCACCTCGCCCGCCGTCACGGGCAGCACCCCCGCCACCGAATCCAGGAACGCCGACGCCCACCGCCGGGTGAGGAACCCGAGCCGGTCGGCGCCCAGCATCCCGCGGAGCAACTGCTCGGCGATGTCGTCGGGCAGCATCCGGAAGTAGTCCACCGGCGCCCACGGCGTGTGCGAGAAGTGCCCGATGCGCAGGTCGGGGCGGAGTTCGCGGAGCATGCCCGGCACCAGTGCCAGGTGGTAGTCCTGCACCAGGACTCGGGCCCCGTCCGCCGCCTCGGCCGCCAGCGCCTCGGCGAAGGACCGGTTGTACGCCTCGTACGACGCCCACTGTCGGCGGAACTCCGCGTCGAAGACCGGTTCCAGGGGGATCTGGTACAGCATGTGCTGGACGAACCACAGCACCGAGTTCGCGATGCCGTTGTAGGCGTCGGCGAACACCTCGGGATCGATGTCCAGCATCCGGACACCCTGCTCGCCCACGCCCTGCCGCACGGCCTCGCGGTCGTCCTCGCCGAGCGCCGCGCACACCCACACCGAGTCGACGTCGGAGCCGATCGCGCTCAGCCCGGAGACGAGCCCGCCCCCGCCCCGCTTGGGTTCGAGGGACCCGTCGTCCTTCAGCGTGTAGGAGACGGGGCCTCGGTTGGAGGCGACGAGGACCTGAGCCCGGGGGGTTTCATGCGCGGTGACCATGTTGCGGAACCTAGCCCGCCCCGCAATACCTCAAACACCCGTACGCCCACCCCCATGGGCGGAAACCGGCCACCGCCCTTCTCTAAAGCCGGGCCCGGATCTTCTTGCAGGCTGGGCCCGGATCTTCTCGGGAGCCGGGCCCGGACGCTAGGCGGCCCGGTGCACCGCGTACTCCTCGATCTCCCGCATCGGCGGCCGCTCCTCGGTGTCCACCGCGTACGTCCGCGGCACGAAGCCGTGCTCGCCCCGCTCGAACTGGGTCAGCTCGGGCCGTACGAGATGCCCCCGCGACAGCCGCAGCTGCGCGGTGCGGTAGATCGCGGCGGCCATCCGGCCGAGCGCCTGCCCGTCCTGGTGGCGGTGTTTGCGTACGCCCACGTCGACCTGGGCCAGCGCGTCCAGGCCCACGGTGTGCAGCGCGTCCACCAGCAGCGCGAGCTCCACCCCGTACCCGACGGGGAAGGGCAGCCGCTCCAGGAGCGAGCGCCGGGCCGCGTACTCGCCGCCCAACGGCTGTACCATTCCCGCCAGTTGGGGCCAGTGCAGATTGAGCAGCGGACGCGCCACCAGCTCGGTGACCCGGCCGCCCTGACCGGCGGTCTCACCGAAGGGCCGGTCGTACATCGCCTTGACGAACGCCACGTCCGGGTCGGTCAGGAGCGGCCCGACGATGCCGGAGACGAACCCGGCGTCGAAGTCCTTCAGGTCGGCGTCGATGAAGCACACGATGTCGCCGCTGGTCACGAGCAGCGAGCGCCACAGCACCTCGCCCTTGCCCGGCAGGGCCGGGACCCGCGGCAGGATCGCGTCGCGGTGCACGACCCGGGCGCCGGCCCCGGCGGCGACCGCGGCCGTACGGTCGGTGGAGCCGGAGTCGACGACCACCAGCTCGTCGACCAGCGGCACGGCCTCCGTCATCAGCTCGCGCCGGATCGCGGCCACGATGTCACCGACCGTGCCCTCCTCGTCCAGGGCGGGCAGCACGACACTGACGGTGGTCCCCGTGCGGTGTTTCGCGGCCAGGATGCGGTCGATCGGTCGCTCGGCCGCGGACCAGGAACGCCTGCTCAGCCAGCGTTCCACCTCTTCCAGCACGGCTCCTGGCCTCCTTGTGTGATCCATCTCGCGGTTCGGACGACTATCTCAACCGTCCAGGGCTTCGGTTACAGTCTTGAACAACGCGGATGACCGTCGCATGTCGGGGGTCGTCGTCACGCTGACAATCGAATACCGCTCATCCAGAGGGGCAGAGGGATACGGCCCGTTGAAGCCCCGGCAACCCTCCAGTCGGTTCTCGTCGATCGTTTCGATCAAGACACGGGGCCACCGGCTAGGGAAGGTGCCAAATCCGTCTCATGGCGAAGTTCGTCATGAGGAAGATGAGGAGAAAGGGCCTCCCCTCCATGTCTGCTCAGACTGTTGAATCCCGCACCGCCGTCGACCTCGGTCCGGCATCCGGCCTTTCCTGCCGTGAGTGCGGCCAGCGTTTCGAACTCGGGCCGATTTTCGCCTGTGAACTGTGTTTCGGACCGCTCGAAGTGGCTTATGACCTGCCGCTCGGCGACCCCGAGGCGCTGCGCAAGAAGATCGAGTCGGGCCCCGAGAACATCTGGCGTTACGCCCCGCTGCTGCCCGTCCCCGCGGACGTCGCCGACAAGCCGAACCTGAACCCCGGCTTCACCAAGCTCGTCAAGGCCGAGAACCTGGCCCGCGAGCTGGGCGTCGAGCCCGGCAAGCTGTTCGTCAAGGACGACTCCGGCAACCCGACGCACTCCTTCAAGGACCGCGTCGTCGCGCAGGCCCTGGAGGCCGCCCGCGCCTTCGGCTTCACCACGCTCTCCTGCTCCTCCACCGGCAACCTGGCCGGCGCGGTCGGCGCCGCGGCCGCGCGGGCTGGCTTCCGCTCCTGCGTGTTCATCCCGCACGACCTGGAGCAGGGCAAGGTCGTCATGGCCGCGGTGTACGGCGGCGAGCTCGTCGGCATCGAGGGCAACTACGACGACGTGAACCGCTTCTGCTCCGAGCTCATCGGCGACCCGCTCGGCGAGGGCTGGGGCTTCGTCAACGTCAACCTGCGCCCGTACTACGGCGAGGGGTCCAAGACGCTGGCGTACGAGATCTGCGAGCAGCTCGGCTGGCAGCTGCCGGACCAGCTGGTCATCCCGATCGCCTCCGGCTCCCAGCTCACCAAGATCGACAAGGGCCTCCAGGAGCTGATCAAGCTCGGCCTGGTCGAGGACAAGCCGTACAAGATCTTCGGCGCCCAGGCCGAGGGCTGCTCCCCGGTGTCGACCGCCTTCAAGGCCGGTCACGACGTCGTGCGCCCGCAGAAGCCGGACACCATCGCCAAGTCGCTCGCCATCGGCAACCCGGCGGACGGCCCGTACGTCCTGGACATCGCGCGCCGCACCGGTGGTGCGGTGGAGGACGTGAACGACGAGCAGATCGTCGACGCCATCAAGCTGCTCGCCCGCACCGAGGGCATCTTCGCGGAGACCGCGGGCGGTGTGACGGTCGGCGTCACCAGGAAGCTCATCGAGGCCGGTCTTCTCGACCCGTCGCTCACCACGGTCGTGCTCAACACCGGTGACGGGCTCAAGACGCTGGACGCGGTGGCCGCCACGTCCCAGGCGACCGCGACCATCCGCCCGAGCCTGGACGCCTTCCGCGACGCGGGCCTCGCCCACTGAGCCACTGCTGCTGATCGACTAGGAGTACCGAACCATGAGCGTGAACGTCCGCATCCCCACGATCCTGCGCACCTACACCGGCGGCAAGGCCGAGGTCGCCGCCGAGGGTGCCACTCTCGCCGAGGTCCTCGCCGACCTGGAGAAGAACCACACGGGCATCGCCGCGCGCGTCCTGGACGACCAGGGCAAGCTGCGCCGCTTCGTCAACGTGTACGTCAACGACGACGACGTGCGCTTCGAGCAGGGCCTGGAGACCGCCACGCCCGAGGGCGCCGGCGTCTCGATCATCCCGGCGGTCGCGGGCGGCTGAACGGCCTCCCCGGAGGGAGACCGAGCGCCCCTCCCGCGGGCGGCCGAACGGCCCCGCGCTGAACCCGAGTCGTACTCGGAGTTGCTCTTGAGTTGCCCCTGAGTTGCCCCCTCCGCACGAGAAGCGGAGGGGGCAATTCAACATGGTTGAGCGGGGTACAGTTGGGGAAGCCCCTTCGCTTCGAGTGCCAAGTGCATATGAGAACGCGACAACATGGGGTCAAAGTGTGAGAGCCCTTTGCGCAGTAAGTGCGCTTTGCCCGGCCCGACTTGCCCCGGAATGCAGAATAAATGGCATTCCGCTCCCCGCGCGTGCCCGGAATTCTCGTCCGATTGACCTGTTGCAGAGGGCAGTTGGGCAGATACATTCAGCCGCGGTCGACGCGTTCCGGCGCACACCCTCTCCTGTCGGAGGGTGCAGGTCTGACCCGGGTCCGCGAAGTGTGGTCCCGTGCAAGGGCCAGTAATAGGGGAGTTAGGCATGGCTCAGGGCACCGTCAAGTGGTTCAACGCGGAGAAGGGGTACGGCTTCATCGCGGTCGACGGTGGTGCGGATGTTTTCGTCCACTACAGCGCGATCCAGATGGACGGTTACCGCACCCTTGAAGAAGGTCAGCGAGTCGAGTTCGAGATCTCGCAGGGCCAGAAGGGTCCGCAGGCGGACATGGTCAAGCTCGCCGTCTGATCTCGGCGCGATCGACCAGCGACGCAAGCAAACTTGAAGGGGGCCACCCGAGAGGGTGGCCCCCTTTGAGCGTCCCCGGTCGGCCTGAGCGTCCCTTGGTCGGCCTGAGCATCCTGGTCGGCTTCTCCTGGCCCCGACCGCTGCCGGAGGGTGCCGTGCCGACGGCGCACGTATACCGGAGAGCGCTGCACCGACGGCGCGTGCCGGGGGCGCGGGAAGCGGCGCGAGCTGCTACGCACGGTCGCGAACGAGCCGGTCCGGCCGGGGCGTGGGGGCGGAGTCCGCACCGGAAACCGGGGCCCGGAGGCCCGTGAGGAACCCCGAAGAGAAGGCGTCCGTTTCAAGAGACTCGCTTGCACTCGCAGGGGCCGAGTGCTAATCATTGGGCTTAGCACTCTCCCAGTGAGAGTGACAGAACTTGGATCGGGTCAGTGAGGCCCGCAGACCGCGTGGGGCAAGGAACCACAAGGGATGCAGGCCGTCCGTCGCGGGCACCGGCGCGATCCACGAAGAACGCCACCCCTGTCCGGGAGGACCACTTCACATGGCCAAGATCATCGCGTTCGACGAGGAGGCACGGCGCGGTCTCGAGCGCGGGATGAACCAGCTCGCCGACGCCGTCAAGGTCACCCTCGGCCCCAAGGGCCGCAACGTCGTCCTCGAGAAGAAGTGGGGCGCCCCCACGATCACCAACGATGGTGTTTCCATCGCCAAGGAGATCGAGCTCGAGGACCCGTACGAGAAGATCGGCGCCGAGCTGGTCAAGGAAGTCGCCAAGAAGACGGACGACGTCGCCGGTGACGGAACGACCACCGCGACCGTCCTCGCCCAGGCCCTGGTGCGCGAGGGTCTGCGCAACGTCGCCGCCGGCGCCAACCCGATGGCCCTGAAGCGCGGCATCGAGAAGGCCGTCGAGGCCGTCTCCGCCGCCCTCCTGGAGCAGGCGAAGGATGTCGAGACCAAGGAGCAGATCGCTTCGACGGCCTCCATCTCCGCCGCCGACACCCAGATCGGCGAGCTCATCGCCGAGGCGATGGACAAGGTCGGCAAGGAAGGCGTCATCACGGTCGAGGAGTCGCAGACCTTCGGTCTCGAGCTCGAACTCACCGAGGGCATGCGCTTCGACAAGGGCTACATCTCGGCGTACTTCGCCACCGACATGGAGCGTATGGAGGCGTCGCTCGACGACCCGTACATCCTGATCGTCAACTCGAAGATCAGCTCGGTCAAGGACCTGCTGCCGCTCCTCGAGAAGGTCATGCAGTCCGGCAAGCCGCTGCTGATCATCGCCGAGGACGTCGAGGGCGAGGCCCTGTCGACCCTGGTCGTCAACAAGATCCGTGGCACCTTCAAGTCCGTCGCCGTCAAGGCTCCGGGCTTCGGCGACCGCCGCAAGGCCATGCTCGGTGACATCGCCATCCTCACGGGCGGCACCGTCATCTCCGAGGAGGTCGGCCTCAAGCTGGAGAACGCCGGTCTCGACCTGCTCGGCCGCGCCCGCAAGGTCGTCATCACCAAGGACGAGACGACGATCGTCGACGGCTCCGGTGACAGCGACCAGGTCCAGGGCCGCGTCAACCAGATCCGCGCCGAGATCGAGAACTCGGACAGCGACTACGACCGCGAGAAGCTGCAGGAGCGCCTGGCGAAGCTCGCCGGCGGTGTTGCGGTCATCAAGGCCGGTGCCGCGACCGAGGTCGAGCTCAAGGAGCGCAAGCACCGCATCGAGGACGCCGTTCGCAACGCGAAGGCGGCCGTCGAGGAGGGCATCGTCGCCGGTGGTGGCGTGGCCCTGCTCCAGGCCTCCGCGGTGTTCGAGAAGCTTGAGCTTGAGGGCGACGAGGCGACCGGCGCCAAGGCCGTGAAGCTGGCCCTGGAGGCCCCGCTCAAGCAGATCGCCGTCAACGGTGGTCTCGAGGGTGGCGTCATCGTCGAGAAGGTGCGCAACCTGCCCGTCGGCCACGGCCTCAACGCCGCGACCGGTGAGTACGTCGACATGATCGCCGAGGGCATCATCGACCCGGCGAAGGTCACGCGCTCCGCGCTGCAGAACGCCGCCTCCATCGCGGCGCTCTTCCTCACCACCGAGGCCGTCATCGCCGACAAGCCGGAGAAGGCCGCCGCGGCCGCTCCGGGCGGCATGCCGGGCGGTGACATGGACTTCTGAGCCACGGCTCGGTAGCTCCATGTAGGTAGCGGTACACAGCAGTTCGCAGCAGTTCACTGCTGTACGCCGAGGGCGGCACTCCCCATCGTGGGGGTGCCGCCCTCGGCCGTTCCCGGACCTGCCCGAACCAGGAGGGTGGGAAATTCCGAACCTCGAAGGTGGTGCTGGCTCCATGGTGCGGGGATGCGGGCGGGGTTAGCTTGGTGATCAGAGGGGCAGGCGCGAAGCAGCCCAACTGACGCACTTCCGGGGGACTTTCATGAGCACCACACGCCTGCGGACCCGTACCGTCGCGGCCGTGTGTCTGACCGCCCTGGTGGTCGGCGGACTCGCCGCGTGCAGCCCGCTGGACGACCAGACGTTCAAGGACGACGCGACGGTCAAGGACAGGATCACCGCGGTACGCATCGACGGAACCTCGGACGGGTTCCGGGTGCGGGGCAAGAAGGACCTGGCGAAGGTGTCCGTGCACCGCGAGGTCACCTACCGCGGCAAGACGAAGCCGACGGAATCGACGTACCGCGTGGAGAACGGGGTGCTCGTGCTCGGCGGCTGCGCGGGTCACTGCTCGGTCGACTACACGGTGGACGTTCCGGCCGGAGTCCCGGTCACCGGCTCCACCAGGGCGGGCGGGCTGAGCCTGTCATCGGTCGGCCAGGTGCAGGTGTCCACGAGCGACGGCGCGGTGAAGGTACGGGGCGCGACGGGCCCGGTCGACATCCGTACGAGCAACGGCTCGATCGACGCGAACGGCCTGAAGGGCACGGGCATCACGGCCATGGCGTCCAACGGCTCGATCTCCCTCACACCCGACACCGCCCAGAACGTCACGGCCCAGACCTCCAACGGCAGCATCACGGTGACCGCCCCGCGCGCGCCCTACCGCGTCTCGGCCCGAACCGGCCACGGCCACAAGGCCCTCGACATCCCGAACGACCCCGCCGCCCCCCACCGCCTGGACCTGACCAGCGGCAACGGCGGCATAACCCTGAAGCCGTCGAAGTAGCCGACCACCAGCCCGCCGACCGGTTCACGAACGACCACCTCTGCGACCCCGCCCTCCCACATTGGCCTGTTCCTGCCCCTCTTTGCGAGGGTACGACTGGGAACCGCAATTGCTGCTCGTTAGAGTTGCGTTGCGTGTGAAAACAGTGCTGTACGGGGGAGGATGTTTTGCCACCAAACGGGGGTGGAGCGGCGTCGGAGTCACCGGGTTGGCCTTTCAACGTGCTTGAGGTGGCGCAGACCGCCGCCGGGGACGTGGTCACCGAGCTGACGTCGTTCACGAAGTTCCAGCAACGCGTGGATGAGCTGATCCGGAACCTCAAGGGTTCTCCGGCCGGCCCCGGCGAGGTGGGCCAGGAGCGGCTCGCCCGCGGCCAGTTCGGGGGCGGAGGCGGCGCGTTCGCCGAAGCGACGGGCCTGTTCACCTCGTACGAGACGGTGATCAGCGAACTGGAGAGCCTGTCCAAGCTGCTGTCGGACTCCATCGAGGGCATGGGCATCGCGGTACTGGCCTCGCACAAGGGCTACCAGAACATCGATGCGGACGTCCGCAAGCGGATGGCGGCGATCGCCGTGGAGACCAAGAAGCACTACGGCGGCGACTACCACCCCGCCCAGCCCAAGCCGGACAAGCCGGGCCAGCCCGACCGGCCGCCCACGGGCGGCGACGCCGGAGGGACGATCTGATGGGCGGCACACCGTTCGAGGGCATGAGCCACGAAGCCATGCTGGCCTGGCTCGACCAGGCGAACAGCGGCACCGTGCAGGGCGCCGCCGACCGCCTGGCGGCAGCGGCCAAGGAGATCCGGAAGATCGCGGACGACCTGAAGGTCCGCCCCCAGTGGGTCGACTGGAAGGGCGCGGGTGCGGACGCGTTCCGCACCTGGAGCGCGGACCTGGCCAACGCCACGCTGCGCCTGGGCGACTTCAGCGAGGGCTCCTCGACATGGCTGGGCCACGCCTCCGACGCGATCGCCTCGGCCCAGGCGGCCATCCCCCGCGACAAGCCGGGCGCGGAGGGCAACTTGGCCGCGGCCCAGAAGGCCCACAACGACCCGGACGCGGCAGCGATCAGCAGGAAGTCGACGGCCGAACTGGCAGCGCTGGAAGCGGACAAGGAGAAGGTGCGGCAGGAGGCCGTCGCCCAGATGCGGAAGCTGGGACAGGCGTACCAGCAGTCTGCGACGCAGATGAACGGCTTGGAGCGGCCCAAGTTTCCGCCGCCGCCGCAGTCGATTGCGCCGGAACACTACGATTCGAAGGGCTCTGGCAAAGAGAGGCCGGACTCCAGCGGTGCGACTGGGGATTCCTCTTCATCTGGCCGCGCCGCCCCGGAGCATCCGGCACACATCGAGACTTCCGCCTCTGAGAGCCCGTACTCGACGTCCCATTCGAGCCACTCCTCATCGGTGAGCCCCACGTTGGGGAACGCGCAGCAGCCCTCGAAGCTGGATATCGACTCGGTGGCTACGTTGCCGCATACAGCACCGACACCCAGCCCGGCAGAAAACGTGCTGACCTCGCCTCCGGCTCACAGCGGTGAGGTGTCGGCGGTAGGTATCCCGCCGTCGACCCTTGGAGGGGAACGGAATGTGTTTCCAGGCCCCACGGGGGCAGGGCGGTCTACGGCAGGGGGAAATCCGCTGGTCCGGCCTGGTGGGCAGACGGCGTCCGGGCGTAGCCCGATTCGCATGCCGGACAGCACCCCCGGCATCACCGGAGGTCGTCCCATGCCCACTCCCGCCGGACGATCGAGCGGCAGCATCCCGAGGGGAACCGTTGTAGGAGCCGGCGAAGGAGTGGGCCGCAGTGCGGCCGGTCCCGTCACCGGGACCGGTCCGGTGGGGCAGACCGCCGGTCGGCCAGCGGGGGGTTTCGGCCGCTCGGGCACGGCACCCGGTGGTCCAGGAGCAGCTTCCGGCCCCCGTTTCCCGTCGGCGACTGGCGGCGTGAGCGGCGGGAGCGCGCAGCCGTCGGGACGAGCCGCCGCTCGCTCTTCCGCGGCATCTGGTGCCAGTGCGGAGCGAGGAGGCATCTCGGGCGGGAGGCCAGTTGGCGCGAACCCGAGCGGCACCCCTGGTGGCAAGGGGCCACGGGACTCCAAAAAGGCGCGCCCACGCCGTGAGGGGGTAGCCGGTTACCTGGTTGAGGACGAAGAGACGTGGCAGCAGGGCGCCGGGCGAGCCGTGCCGCCTGTCATCGACTGATGTGTTCAGGGAAGACGCGAGGGAAGCCCATGCCGAGGAGCAGTGTTCGACGCAGGTGCGGGTCGGCTGCGGTATTGGCGCTGTGCGGTGCCCTGCTACTTGGGGCTACTGCTGGGCCAGCCCTGGCCAATACACCGCGCGAGGACGAGTGGTTCCTTGACGCCATGAAGGCTGGGGATATGTGGCGGACCAGCACGGGCAAAGGCATCACGGTCGCTGTGATCGACACAGGCGTTGACCCGAACAATGCCGATCTGCGCGGGCAAGTGCTGCCGGGCAAGGACTTCGCACAAGATCAGCCGGGTGATGAACGCACCGATTATGACGGACACGGCACCGGCATGGCTGGGCTTATCGCGGGAACGGGGGCGTCTCACGACGGGAAGGGTGCTTTCGGACTGGCTCCAGGCACAAAGATCCTCCCAATTCGTATGCCGAAGGCGGGCACTGCTGCCAACCAGGCTGAGGGCGACAAGCGGTTCCACGTCATTGCACCCCAGGCGATCCGTTACGCAGCCGACCAGAACGCGAAAGTCATCAACCTGTCCCTAGGCCGAAGCGAAGGCTCACCGCAGCTGACCGCAGCGGTGAAGTACGCCTTGGACAAGGGGGCGTTGGTCTTCGCCGCCGTGGGGAACAGCGGCAACGCCGGCAACGAGGTCGAATACCCTGCCGCTACACCAGGCGTGGTCGGGGTGGCGGCGGTCGGCAAGGATCTCCGTAAGACCGCAGAGTCCGAATACGGCCCCCAAGTAGACCTGGCCGCGCCCGGCGACGACATGGTGCATGCCTGCACGAGCGACACCGGCCTATGCACATCCCACGGCACCAGCGACGCCACCGCCCTGGCCTCCGCCTCCGCCGCCCTGATCTGGTCCAAGCACCCCACCTGGACGAACAACCAGGTCCTGCGGGTCATGCTCAACACGGTCGGCGGGCCGACGGACGGTGCCAAGCGGAACGACTCGATCGGCTACGGCATCGTGCGCCCCCGGGTGGCCCTGGAAAACCCCGGCGACCCCGGCCCCGCCGACGTGTACCCCTTGCCCGACCTCACCGCGTCAGCCGCACCGCCCAAGCCGACCCCCGCTGGGACCCCCGCTGGCCACGCGGCGCCCCAGGCGGCCGGGGGAGGCGAAAGCGAGGCCTCGACTTACGGACTGGCAGCCGGAATTGGCGTGGTGGCTCTCGCCGGTGCATTCCTCGGCTACTGGCTCCTCCGATCGCGGCGGCACAAGGCGGCAGCCGTCCAGGATCAAGTGGGCCCGCAGGAGCCGGGGTTGGGCTGGCCGGGGCAAGGGGACGGCGGAGGCACGAGAGGCTTCTGACGCCACACAGGGTGAAATGGAGCCCAGGGCTGCTCAGAGGGCATAGTTCTTCAGCTCTTCGGTGTCCAGGGTGATGTTCGCCGGGTCGGGGAGTTCAACGGATGCGCCGTAGGGGTGGGAGGCGGTCATGGCGTCGCCTCCTCCCCTCCATCGCGCCCCGCCCCGCGCACGGATGGGCTG
This sequence comes from Streptomyces xanthochromogenes, assembly GCF_014650455.1. Classification (GTDB taxonomy): domain Bacteria; phylum Actinomycetota; class Actinomycetes; order Streptomycetales; family Streptomycetaceae; genus Streptomyces; species Streptomyces xanthochromogenes. The sequence continues at coordinate 152,609 of NZ_BMUZ01000014.1, forward strand.
CAGGGTCACGCGGGCGTCCTCTCGGTGCGGCGGATCGCTGCCGCGCGGGCCTCGGCGGCGTGGGCGCGGACCCGTTCGGAGGAGAGGGCCTCGCCGGGGGGCCGGGGTTCCGGTTCGCCGCGGCAGGGGCCGCACTCGCCGCCCGGCAGGGCCTCCGCGCGGCCCGGGGCGCCGCACTTCGCGCACTCCAGGATGCGCAGCACCGGACGCGGGGGTGGTGGTTCCGGGGGCAACTTGTTGATGAGCCGGGTCCGGGTCAGGGCGGCCGGGCTGTGGACCGGGGTCGGGAGACCAGTGGTCAGCGCACGAAGGACGTCCTCTTCCGTTGCCCCGCGCTCGAACCACGCGGACGCCAGCGGAGCCAACTCCGCGCAGTCCCGCGCCGAGAGTGAGAGGGCGGGTGCGGTACGGCCCAGGGCCGCCAGCAAGATCAACGCCCGGCTCCGACAAGCCGGTTGAGTCGTCGGGGGACCTGACTCAGGCGGCGCGGGTGGCGGGGACGGGGAGCTGTCGTCGACACTCCCACGGGTGAACTTCGCCCACCAGGCGTCGTCCCGCGCCGTACGCGAGAACCAGGTCCGGGTCACCCAGCGCGCACTGTCCGAGCCGCGCAGATGTTCCCTTCCCCGGCGCAGATGCCCTGCCTGCACGAGGCGTTGGAGCGCGGTACGCAGGGCGCACTGCCCGTACGGCAGCACCTTGGCCAGCGTCTTCACGGACATGTCCGCGCCCTCGGGAAGCCGGTCTATGTACCCGGCAACAGCCGCCTCGCGCGGCGAAAGGTACGTGAAGTCGTCGTTCCTGCGCGGGCGTTGGCCGGGAACACACCGTTTTCCGTAGCCCGGACTGGCCATTGGATGCTGGTCCGGATGCGCGGCGAAGGGGTCGGCACTAAAGTGGCTGTCAGCCATCGGATCGCTCGATTCGATCGTGGTGGTTGCGCCGTCGGATCGCTGCTAACGATCTTGCGGCCAAGCCCCCGTAGGTGTTTCAGCACCTGTCGGGGGCTATTTGTTGTCTGGGACGCTAGACGCTCGTCACCCTCTGTGGCAAGTCGAACGCGGAAAGTGCCGATCCGCTGTGCCGCGTGCCCAACTCGCAGGGTGGGGGGGTGGGTTGAGGCCCTCCACCCATTCGATTTCCAGCACGGCTCGGCGTCCGGCGCGTGAGCTTCGAGCCGTATGCGCAACGAGCCGGTCACCTCGGGGAGGTGACCGGCTCGTCTTGGTGAACTGCGTTCTCAGGCTGCCGCGTTGGATCCCTTCACGTCCGCGATGAAGGCCGACCACGCCCCGGCTCGGAACACGAGCGTCGGGCCGTGGGGGGCGGTCTTCGAGTCCCGGACCGGGACGATGTGCGGCATGTCGTCCCTGACTTCGAGGCAGTCGCCGCCGCTGCTGTCGCTGTACGTCGACTTGCGCCAACGGCCCACCTCGAGGCAGTCGCCACCGTCGCCACCGCTGTAGCTGGACTTCTGCCAGCGTGCGATCTCAAGGCAGTCGCCGCCGCTCGCTCCGCTGTAGCTGGACTTGTGCCACGTGGCCTTGCTCAGGTCGTACTCAGGGCTGATCCTCATGAGCGTAATCCTCCGCCACTGATTCGATCAGGGCCAGGGATTGTTGTGGTGACAGCGCGCTGGCCCCGACCAAATCGTAGGTCAGCTCGTACTGAGTGACGGTGGCCGGGTCGTCCTGGAGCCGTCCAGTTCCAAGGCCCTGGAGATAGGCGAGCGGGGGTGCGTCCTCGAAGGCCATCAGTTTGAGGGAGCCCCCCAGTGCCATGTGTGCGCCGGCGTCGAACGGCAGCACCTGAACGATGACGCGATGTCGGAAGCCCAACGCGGCAACGTGGGCCAGCGCCTCGGCCATGACCGCCGATCCGCCGACCCTCCGGCGTAGGACTGCTTCATCGAGCACCGCCCACAACAGTGGCTTTGTTGGGTCGTCGAGGAGCTGAGAGCGAGCCAGTCGATTGGCGACCAGCTCGTCGATCGACTCTTCCGGCGCCGTCAGGTGGCCCGCGCGGAACATCGCCCGCGCATACGCCTCCGTCTGAAGCAGCCCCGGAATCAGCAGCGGCGCGTACTCGCGGATGGTCGTCGCGACCGCCTCCGCTTCCGCCGCCTCCGCGAAGTGGTCCGGGTACTTCGACTTCGCCGCCGCGACGCAGTTGCGGGTGAAGAAGCCCTCCGTGCCCAGGATTTCGTCGATCTGGCGGGCGTATTCGAGGTGCATGCGCCGCGTGCCCGCTTCGAGTTGGCCGATGAAGGAGCCGGAGACGAAGAGGGGTTGGCCGAGTTCGTCCTGAGTGAGGCCGGACTTTTCGCGGGCGAAGCGGAGTTCGGCGCCGAGGAAGGCGCGGGGGGAGGAGGAGGGGTCGAGGTCCTTGGGGCCTGGCATGGGCAACTCCCTGGACATGCGGGGTTGTTGGGTTGCCGTCGGTGGTCAGGCTAGCGGGACTCGGCCACGCTGGGTGAGGAAAGCGGAACACTCGGTATGCAGGAGGGCAAGGCGGATGGCGCTGACGGCAATGGAGCGGGTGCGGGCGGCGGAGGACGCCGTGGAGCAGCTGCGTACGGAACTGGGGCGGGCCGGGGTGGTGCTGCCGTCGCTCAGGATCGACCCGCTGACGTGCGGGGGCCACGTCCTGTTCCCGCTGGTGGATCTGGGGCGCTGCAACATGGACATGGCGCTGCGGCTGGTCGCCGTGCTGGCCGGGACGTACAGCGCGGAAGGGGCGCCGCCGATCGGCGACACCCCTTCCCCTTCTCCTGCTGAACCTCCTGCTGGACGTCCTGCCGCTGAGCCTTCCTAGCCGAGGCCGTTGCGGCGGCGCCGGAGCCAGACGAGGCCGGCGCCCGCGCCGACCAGAAGCGCGGCCACTCCCGCGATCGTGGCGATCTGGGTGCCGGTGTTGGCGAGGCCGCCGCTCGCGTGCTGGTCACCGGGGGCCGGCCGGTGACCGCCCTGGCCGGAGGGGGCGGGGGCCGGGGTGGCCGGGGGAGTGGAGGAGCCGCCGCCGGTGTGGGTCGGGGTCGGGGTGGGGGTCGGGTTGCCGCCCGTGCCGGTCCCGGTGTGGGCGGCGGTGTTGCCGCCGAGGGCGAGGAGCGCCTTGTTCTCCGCGTCGTCCGTCATCGCCTTCACGGAGATGTCGGTGGTACGCGGCAGGTTCTTGTGCTCGGCGGTGAACTTGGCCTGAGTGACGTTCTCCTTGGGCGACTTGGAGAAGTCGACGCCGCCCGCCACGCAGGTGCCGGGGCGGCCGGCCTTCTCGCAGGGATAGCTGTAGTCGCCCTCGGTGAAGGACTTCACGTAATCCTTGTACGTCTGCGTGGGCGTCCACGAGGCGTTCTTGCCGCGCAGGGGCCAGTCGGTCACCTTGTTGCTGTTGATGACCGCGTGGTAGTCCGTCGGCGACTTCGCGTCCTGCTGGCGGATCCACTCGGCGGCGACGCGCGCGTTGTAGACGGTGCGCAGGTCGGCGTACTTGGCGTCGGTGTTCACCTTCTTCTCGATGTCCGGCACGATCATCGTGTCCATGAGTTCCTGGACGCGCTTGTGCTGGGCCTCGGTGAGGTCGCAACTGCCGTTCGGCTGAGGTGTTTTGAAGTCCTGCGGGACCGAGTTGACCTTGAGCGGGGCGTCGAGGATGTAGAGGCCGCCGTCCTGCTCGCGGACCTCGGCGGGCTTGGGCACGATCCAGTTGCGGACGCCGTGGGTGCAGGGGATGTTCTCCGCCGCGAGCTTGGCGAAGAGCTGTTTGCCGATGCCGGTGCGGGGGTCCATGTCCTTGGCGTAGTCGTGCTTCATCTCCAGGTCGGCCTGGAGCAGGACGCGGCCGGCGTCGGTCGTGCCGAACGTCTTGTCCATGACCCGGTCGGGCTCGTCCGGGTTGAGGTTGACCCAGAACTTCTCCGGGGTCAGGGCGAGCCAGGTGAAGAACGAGTCGGAGATGAGCTCGGCGCGCTCCTTGCCGCCGTAGCCGAGGCCCGAGGACTCGTCGACCTTGTTGGCGGAGAACGAGTAGTTCAGGCCCTGGCCCTTGACCGGCTTGCCGACGTAGCGCAGTTCGAGGCTGGAGAAGTCGACGCCGCCGGGGCCGCGCACGCGCAGGCCCTCGGGGTCGGCGGCCCGGATGCGGTCCATCTGGCGCTTCATGTCGGCCGGGTTGGGCGGCGACTGCCGGATGACGTCGGGGCTGCGGCCGATGCTGCGCGCGGTGTCCTGCGCGGTGTACTTGCCGGGCTTGAACTGGGCCTCCGGTGTGGAGACATGCTCGTACGTGGTGACCCGGCCCGCCCCGCCGAGCTTCTTGAGGCTCTCCGTGTAGCGGGCGGTGTCCTGGGACTGCTGCTGCCCGAAGGCGTACCGCAGTTTGTAGTCCTTGTACTTGGGGTCCTTCAGGAACGCGCGGTCCTTCGGGGCCTGCGAACTGTCGTGGTTTCCGCCGGACTTGATCTCGACGACTTCCTTGGTCTTGTGATTGACCGCGTCGAAGCGCCGCGTGTAGGGCTTACCGGTGTCCGGGTCGGTGACCGTGACGGTCTCCTCGCAGATCCAGTCCGGCCCGATCAGGCCGAGGTCCTTGACGACCTTGCCGTGGAAGGCCTCACCGCGCGGGTTGCGCCCGTACACCTCGATGTAGGCCTCGTTGAGCCAGTTGCCGAAGCCGCCGTACTTGGTGTCGGCGTTGCCGTTGCGCGACAGATAGTCCTTGTACGTGGCGTAGACCCGCTCGGGGGTGCCCTCCGCGTACTTCTTGTAGGGCAGGGTGAGCTTGCCGAGGATCTTGTCGCGTGCGGCGGGGTCGTCGGGCAGGGTCAGGCCGTCCATGGCCTGACGCTGGTTGGGGAATCCGTAGGAGTCCCAGTCGGCCTCGGGCCGGGCCGCGTCACCGTTGGCCCACGGCAGCTTGCCGGGGTCGGTGGGCTTGCCCTTGAGCTTGAACATCTGCTCGCAGGGCATGGCCTTGGTCGCGGCGTCGGCGGTGCCTTGGAGCTGCGGAAGGCCGCTGACGGAGAGGATGCCGACGGTGGCGAGCGCGACGGCGGCGCGTGGCCACAGGTGTGGTCGGCGGGTGGATGCGGATATCGGAGATATCCGGGAGATCGGTCGGTTCACGCGAACGTGTCTTTCCCCGGGAGCCCGAAGAAGTGGGCGTGCAGCATGCTGCGACACCAGGGGCCCCCGTGCTCGATGGTGTCGCGCAGCACCACACGGTAGCCCTCGCGGCCCACAGGGGCCTCACAGTTTTCTGGGTCCCCAAACTCCCAACTCCCCATCTCCACAAGGTTCTTACACCGCTCCCGTACGCTCGGGTGCCATGAGCGAGCGCGATCAGCAGTGGACGGAGCACCCCCGGCTCGGCGCGTGGCTGGCGGAGCAGGAGGCGGCGTTCGGGGAGTGGGCCGCCTCGCACCCCGGGCAGTGGGACTTCTCCGCGTCCTCGGTTGACGCGCTGGAGCGGGCGGTACGGGCGGACTTCGCCGGGGCCGCCTGGGAGGACGTGCGCGCCGCCCAGGACACCCCGCGCCTGACCGCCCCCGCCTGGTACCTCGGCGAGGTGTGCGTACGGGCGGGCGCGGTGTGGAAGGTCAACCCGGCGGCGGACTTCGAGGCGGGGGCGTGGGACGGCCCGTTCGTCGGCGTCCCGGGGGACCCCATGGAGGACCCGGACCACGAGGACCTGTACGAGGACGACGACTACTGCCCGGCGTCGGTCCCCGTCCCCGAACTCCGCGACATGTTCCTGAAGGACCCGCCCTGGCGGCTGCGGGACGTGGTGGGGGAGTTCGAGGAGTGGGGGCGGGGGCGGGGGGTGTGAGCGGGAGTCAGGCTGCGGGGTGGGCGATGAAGGTGACCTCTTCGTGGTCCGCGTCCAGCGCGATGTTCAGCGAGGCGTTCAACCCCAGGGCCAGGCGGCGCAGCAGCGGGAGGGTCGGGACGGAGCCCGCGCCCTCGATGCGGGAGACCTTGGCCTGGGTGAGTCCGGCGCGCTCGGTGACCTCGGCCTGGGACAGCCCGAGTTCAACGCGGCGGTCGTAAACGGCCTTCGCGAAGGCCATCGCCAGTCGGATCTCGGCGCGCTCGAATTGCCTGCAAGATCACTTGTGCCCGATCGGGGCTCCGACGCGGCCTCGGGCGATTCGGCGAACCCCTCGGCGAGGGCCTTCTCGCGGGCCGGTTTCCAGCGGGCGTGATGCATGACGCGTCCCCTTTCTCGCCCCGGCTGTACGTCTCGTGGGCCGGGCCGGGCCGGGCCGTGCTCGCCTTCGCATACCTTACGAGCGGCGACCGCTCGGGCCGCCTGAGCGGGCTCCCGCATCTGCGTCTTGTGGAAGACGGTAAGCAGCACGACCCGTGGTGGCGTCCCTTCCGGCTGGAGGGAAGCCGTCCTCGTGCGGCCCGGCATCACACCTGGGCGGGCTCCGCCGTGGCCGGTGTGGGCATCCCCGCCTCCGTCGGGCCCGGTGCGGCGTTGAGGGCCGTCAGGGAGGCTCGGGTGAAGCCGAAGTAGTACGTGGCCAGGAAGCCCACCGCGTAGCCCACGAGCAGGCCGCCCGCGTAGATGGCGATCGTCGTGCCCAGGTCGTGGCTGCCCTGGAGGAGAGGGAACAGGGCCCAGCCCGAGGGGCCGATCGCCGTGGAGCCCACCTTGTCGCCCAGCATCGAGAACAGACCCACGAACGCGCCGCCCGCCGCGCCGCCCACGCACGCCGTGACGAAGGGACGGCCGAGGGGGAGGGAGACGCCGTAGATCAGGGGTTCGCCGACGCCCAGGAAGCCCGCGGGGAGGGCGGACTTGATGGTGGTGCGCAGGGGCTCGTTGTGCTTCGCGCGCAGGTACACCGCCATCGCGCAGCCCACCTGGCCCGCGCCCGCCATTGCCAGGATGGGCAGCAGGACCGTGTAGCCCTGCTGCTCGATCAGGGTGGTGTGGATCGGGATCAGGGCTTGGTGCAGGCCCAGCATCACCAGGGGCAGGAACAGACCGCCCAGGACCAGGCCCGCGAACGCGCCCGTGTTGTCCAGGAGCCAGTTCGCGCCGTGGCCGATGCCCGTCGACACCTCGCCCGCCAGGAACATCAGGCCGTAGAGGGTCACCAGACCGGACACCAGGACCGTCACGGTCGGCGTGACCAGGACGTCCAGCGCCTCGGGCACCCAGCGCCGGCACCACCGCTCCACGTACACCGCGAGCAGCGCCGCGCCCAGTGCGCCGAGGACTCCGCCCTGGCCGGGGGCCAGCGTCTGGCCGAACACGGTGATCTTCGCCACGCCCGCGAACACGATGATGGACGCGACCGCCCCGCCCAGGATCGGCGTGCCGCCGAACTCCTTCGCCGTGTTGTAGCCGACGAACACCGCGATCAGCGCCATGAAGCCCGAGGCGATCGCGGCGAGTGCGGGGGTCACGCCCGGCAGCCAACCCAGGTTCACCAGAAGGCCGTTGAGGCCCGCGATGATGCCGCAGCCGATCAGCGCCGGAATCAGCGGGACGAAGATGTTCGCCACCTTGCGGAGGAACAGCTTGAAGGGGGTGGCGTTCGCTGCCTTCCGGGCCGCCTTCAGCTCCGCGCCCCGCGCCGCCAACTCCTGGGGACCACTGCCGACTTGAGGGGGCTCCTCCGCCATCAGGGCCTCGAACTCGGGGGCCACCCTCGCCACCGTGCCGGGGCCGAGCACGATCTGGTACGTGTCGTCCTCGACCACGCCCATCACGGCGGGCAGCGCCTTCAGGGCGTCGTCCTGGACCAGTGTGCGGTCCTTCAGGCCGAGACGTAGCCGGGTCATGCAGTGGGCGATCGAGTCGATGTTCCGGGCACCGCCGACGAGCGGGAGGATCGCGGCGGCTGTGGCGCGGTTCTTGTTCTCTGGTGCCATGGTGCGGGTGCCTTGCTGTGCGGGTGCCCCGCGGTGTGGGCGGGGCGGTGGAAGGGTCAGGGGGCCGCGTGCAGCGCCGCACGCAGGTGGCCTCGGGATTCGGCCAGGAGATGGGCGGCCGTCGGGCCCTCGACGCCGCCGAGGATCACCAGGATCGCGTTCTTCACCTCGCCGTCCGTCGTGGCGAGCGCCGCCTCGATCTCGGCGTCGTCGGCGCCGGTGGCCAGGGCCACGATGCGGCGCGAGCGGGCGCGCAGCTTCTCGTTGGACGCCCGTACGTCGACCATCAGGTTTCCGTAGGTCTTGCCCAGCCGGATCATCGTGATCGTCGAGATCATGTTGAGGACCAGCTTCTGGGCCGTGCCCGACTTCAGCCGCGTGGAGCCGGTCAGCAGCTCCGGGCCCACCACGACCTCGATGCCGTGCTCGGCCGCGGCCGCGAGTGCGGAGTCCGCGTTGCAGGACAGGCCGATCGTGAGGGCGCCCACCCGCCGCGCGTGCTCGACCGCGCCGATCGCGTACGGGGTGCGGCCCGAGGCCGAGATGCCGACGACGGTGTCGCGGTCGGTCAGGCCGAGCGCGGCCAGGTCCTCGGCGGCCAGCTGCTTGGAGTCCTCGGCCCCTTCGACCGCCTTGACCATCGCGGACGGGCCGCCCGCGATCAGGCCGACGACCTCGGACGGGTCGGTGTTGAAGGTGGGCGGGCACTCGCTGGCGTCCAGCACGCCCAGCCGCCCGGCCGTGCCGGCGCCCGCGTAGATCAGCCGGCCGCCCCGGGACATCCGCGCGGCCGTGGCGTCGATGGCCGCCGCGATGTCCGGGAGCCGCTCGGCCACGGCAGCGGGGACCGTGGCGTCCTCGCCGTTCATGATCCGGGCGATCTCGGAGGTCGGCAGCCGGTCGATCTCCGCGAGGTCGGGCCGGAACGCCTCGGTGGTGAGGGTGGCCAGCTGGGCGCGGAGCTCGGCGTAGTCCTGCGTGGTCATGGTGACGGCGGCTCTTTCTCTGCGGATGTACGGCTCTGACGGGTGCGGTGCGGTGTGGCTGGCGCAGTGGGTCGTGGTGGTGTCGGTGGGTGGCTGGGTGGTGCGGTGTGGCGCCGGTGCGTGGCCTAGCGGGTGCGGGGGTTGTGGCGGTGGGCGAGGGCCTCGTACGAGGCGGACAGGGCCGGGGCCGCCGTCTCGTAGGTGCGCTGCGCGATGCCGATGAACAGGCAGTCCACGACGAGGAGTTGGCTCGTCCGGGAGGACATGGCGGCCGGGCGCAGCTCGCTCTCGCGGGCCGTGGAGGTCGTCAGCAGGTGGTCGGCGTACTGCGAGATCGGGCCGTCCGGGCGGCCGGTGATCGCGATCGTCGTGGCGCCGCGGTCGAAGGCGACGCGCAGCGGCTCGATGACGTCGCCGGTCGAGCCGGAGTGGGTGATGGCCACCGCCGCGTCGCCCGAGCGCAGCTGCACCGCGTTGGTGACGGCCAGGTGCGGGTCGGTGTGGGCGTGCGCGATGAGGCCGATGCGCAGCAGCTTCTGCGCCAGGTCCTGGCCGACCAGCGAGGAGGCGCCCACGCCGTAGATGTCGATGCGCCGGGCAGCCGCCAACACGCTTACCGCGGCGCCGAGTTGGACGGTGTCGAGGGCGGCCGCGGTGTCGGCGAGGGTCTGCTGCTCGTCGTAGGCGAGCTTGGCCACGACGTCCGCGATCGGGTCGTCGACGGCTATGTCGGCGGTGACCGCGGGGGCCCGGCCGGACTGCTGCTGGGCGGCGAGGCCCGCGAGTGCGAGGCGCAGGTCGCGGTAGCCGGGGTAGCCGAGGAGGCGGGCGGTGCGCACCACGGTGGCCTCGCTGGTGCCGGTGAGCTCGGCGAGGCCGGTGACCGTGAGGGCCGCACAGCCGGCCGGATCGCCGGCCACGGCCTCGGCGACCCGCTGCATGGAGCGGGTCATGGACGGCGCGAGCGTACGCACCTTGGCCGCGAGGGCCGCCGGTGCGGGCGGCGCACCGGCGCTTCCGCTGAAACTTTCCTTCAGGTCGTTGGTCACTCTTGAAAGATATTTTCGCGCCGTCCTGCGGTCAACCCTCCTTCGGTCCCGTCGCCGCCCGGGCCCTTCGTCCCGGACCGCGGGAGGGGGGCGATGCTCCGGGCGCAGGGAGTGACAATGGAGGGCATGGACGACGTACAACCCATCCAGCCCCTTGAGCAAGCACTGCACGCCGCCCGCGCGCTGGTCCTGGCGGATCTGGCGGCGCGGGACGTGGCGCACGCGGACGTCGTCTCGATGGTCGAGGACGCGGTGACCCACCGGCGCTGGTGGGTGGAGCAGTGGCCCGAGGGCACGGAGTACGTGGCGGGGCTGGTGGCCCAGGACGTACAGGACGCGCTCCTGGAGCGGTACGGGCGCTGGCCGCTGTGCCCGGTGTGCGATGTGGGTGACCCGCACGCCCTGGACGTGGAGCCGGAGCTCGGGCCCGACCCGCACTGGGTGTGCGGCAAGGCGGGCGTCGTCGTGGCCCCGGTCGGCGGCCTCGGCGGATGACCGTCTACATCGACCCGCCGACCTGGCCGGGGCACGGCCGTATGTGGTCGCACCTGGTCAGCGACGCCTCGTACGAGGAGCTGCACGCCTTCGCGGCGTCCATCGGCTGCCCTCCCCGCGCCTTCGAACGCGATCACTACGACGTGCCGTCGCACCGGTACGCGGACGCGGTGCGGGCGGGTGCGCGGGAGATCGGCTCGAAGGAACTCGTACGGCGTCTGACGGAGGCGGGGCTCAGGCGCCCCAAAGGGCGGCCCGCCTGAGGCGACCGGGGTCGGGGCGGCTCGTGCGGGCCGTCGGGGCCCGGCCGGAGGACTCCGCTGGCCGGAACTTGTCGCCGGTTCGGCTGCGGCCCGTAGCCAGACGAGTGCGGATCGGCTAACTTCCTTGCCAGTAGTCGTGGTTCCGAAGTCTCAGCGCCCGCGGTTTACGCCGTGGGCGTTTGCCTTGCAGCAATGTCCGAGGACCAGGGCGATCACCTCACCCAGGGGTACTGACAAGCCAGTACCCCGCGATCCTCGACAGGGGAAACACATGGCAACCGGCACCGTGAAGTGGTTCAACGCCGAAAAGGGCTTCGGTTTCATCGCGCAGGACGGCGGCGGCCCGGACGTCTTCGTCCACTACTCCGCGATCAACTCCACCGGCTTCCGTGAGCTGCAGGAGAACCAGCAGGTCAACTTCGACGTCACCCAGGGCCCGAAGGGCCCGCAGGCGGAGAACGTCACCACCGTCTGAGCAGGTACCCCGTGACCCCGGTCCGCCGGGGGAACACCGAAGCGCCCCGCACCCGGGGAAACCGGGTGCGGGGCGCTTCGCCGTGTACGGGGCGCCGGGTACGGGACTACGGGCACACCTCGGCGGGGGAGGCTGCGTGGGCCTGGTCCGCAGAGATCTGGTCGGCCGAGCGGGCCACGACGCGGGACTGGGACTTGTGGAGGCGCAGGGAGACCGTGACCAGGGCGAGGGCGACGACCGTCATCGCGGCGCCCGCCCAGGCGGTGGCCGCGAAGCCCAGGTTCGCACTGATGACGAGGCCGCCGAGCCAGGGGCCCGCGGTGTTGCCCAGGTTGAACGAGGACGTCGTGGTCGCACCGGCCAGCGTCGGGGCGGCGCCGCCCACGTTGAACATGCGGGCGTTCAGCGCGGGGGCCGTGTAGAAGGCCGAGAGGCCGATCAGGAACGACAGGGTGATCGCGATCGCCGGCGTCGAGGCGAACAGCGCGAGCGCGACGAGGAACACGGTCGAGGCGGTGATGCCGCTGAGCAATACGCCGAAGAGGTGCGCGTCCGCGACCCGGCCGCCGATGGTCGTACCGATGAGAGCGCCGACGCCGAACAGTCCGAGCACGGCCGGAACCCAGCCCGCGTCCACGTGCGCGACGTCCGTGAGGAGCGGCTTGAGGTAGCTGAACGCGCAGAACACGCCACCCGCGGCGAGTGCGGTGACGGCGACCGAGAGCAGCACCTGCGGGTCGCGGTAGATCCGCAGCTCGCGGCCGAGCCGGGGCTTCTCGGCGGGCAGCGGGATGCGGGGGATACGGGTCAGGATGCCGACCAGGGCGATCGCGGAGGCGGCGCCGACCGCCCAGAACGCCGAACGCCAGCCGAGGCCGTCGCCCAGCAGCGCCCCGAGCGGCACGCCGAGCACGTTCGCGATCGACAGGCCGCCGATCATGACGGCCATCGCCCGGGCCCGGGCGTTGACCGGGACCATCGCGATGGCGACCGCCGCGCCGACCGCCCAGAACCCGGCACAGGCCAGCGCCGACACGATCCGGGAGGCGAAGAGCAGGGCGTAGTTCGGGGCCAGCGCGCCCGCGATCTGGCCCAGGCCGAAGACCGTGATCAGCGCGATCAGGGTGGTGCGGCGGGGCAGGCGCAGGGTGGCCACCGCGAGCAGCGGGGCGCCCACCACCATGCCGATCGCGAAGGCGGAGATCAGCAGGCCGGCCTGCGGGATCGAGACGTTCATGTCGTCCGCGATGTCCGGGAGCAGTCCCGTGAGCATGAACTCGCTCGTTCCGAGCGCGAAGACGGAGAGGCCGAGGATGTAGACGGCGAGCGGCATACGGGCCGCTGAGGCGGTCGAGCCGGGGGGTCGGGAGGCGGGCGCGGGCGTGGGTATGGGCTCGGCGGGCATATCGCGTGCCAACGCCGCCGGCCGGTTCCGTATTCCTCCGGCGCGGCCGCTTCCGGCTACCGCTGGGTAGCGGGAACACCCCGGCTGCCGCCCCGGCCGCTGCCCCGCTGTCGTCCTCGCTGTCACCCTTGGAGCCGTCGTCCGGCCGTCGTCGCTGCGGCCCCTGTAGTCCCTGTCGTCCTAGCTGTCGTCCTAGCTGTCGTCCTAGCTGTCGTCCTCGGTGTCGTACCGGGACTGCTCGAAGAGGTGCTGGTCCTTGCGGCCGCCGATCGGGCGGGGCGTGTCGCCGATGCGGCGGAATCCCGCCCGTTCCAGGACGCGCTGCGAGGCGGTGTTGTCCTCGTCCGTCGTGGCGTACACCGTCTCGACGTCGGGCTGGGCGAGCGCCCAGGCGGTCAGGGCGCCGAGGGACTCGGTGGCGTACCCGTGCCCCCGGGCGGAGTCCGCCAGGTCGTAGCCGATCTCCACCCGGCCGTCCTCGGGCGGGCCGTGGAAGCCGATCCCGCCGATCGCCCGGCCGTCCTCGGCGCGGACGATGACGTACGCGCCCCAGCCGGTACGGTGCCGGCCGGTGGCCATGCCCGCCAGCATCTTCGCGGCGGCGAAACGGCTGCCCTCGTGCGGGCCGCCGGGGGCCCACTCCCAGCCGCCGGAGCCGCCGTCCTGCAGCTCGGTTGCCGAGGCGCGGGTCAGCTCGTGCAGGGCGATGCGGTCGGCCTGGACTGTCACGGGGAGCACGTGGGTTGCCTGCTTTCCGTCCGGGGGCGGGCGAGCGGTGGGTGTGCTCACCCGCGATGAGTTCGGGCTCGGCCGGTCCGGGCTCTGGCGGTACGGACCGGGTGGGTCCGGGCTCGGGCGGTCGGGCTCGGGCGGTCGGGCCGATTATGCGGTCAGCAGGGTCAGTTCCGCCTCGAGATTCTCCCGAGCCGTGGTCTCCCACTCGCGTTCGCCGTACGGGGTGCGGAACAGCCTGGGCAGCGCGAGCAGTTGGGACAGCACATCGGCCCGGCCGGAGCGGAACGCCTCGGCCGGTACGAAGGCGTACTCCTCGCGCACGGCGGCGGCGTAGGCGGCGTACGCCTCCGGTGCGGCGGCCAGGATCGCGAGGTCCGCGTCGCACAGGACGGCGCCGTTCGCGTCGCCCTCCTCGGGGGCGTGGCTGACGGTCAGACGCACCAGGCGCACCACCTCGGCGATGTCCTGCGGGCTCAACCCGGCCTCTTCCAGCGCGCGTTGAGCCAGACGCGCCGAGCGCTCCTCGTTCTCCGAACGGTCCGGGAAGTACACGGCGTCGTGGAACCACGCGGCGAGGCGTACGAGGTCGGGGGCGTCGGCGTACTGCTCCAGTACGTCGATGTGGTCCAGGACGGCCGCGAGGTGGGCGGTGTCGTGGTAGCGGCGCTGCGGTTCCGCCCAGCGTGCGAGGAGGTTCTCCCCGTACGGGGCCGGGTCGACGGGCTCGGCGTCGGCGGGGCGGGCCGCGAGGAGGGTGGTGTGCCAGCGGGCGCGGAGGGGGTCGGTGTGTGGCATGCGGCCGAGCGTATCGGGGGCGGTCCACCCGGCCGCCCGCCCCCGATACGCTCGGCCGTCTGCGACGTCCGGGGCGCGGGTCAGCTTTCGACGGGCCGGAAGCGGCGGAGCCGCAGGGAGTTGCCGACCACGAAGACCGAGGAGAAGGCCATCGCGGCGCCCGCGATCATCGGGTTGAGCAGGCCCGCCGCGGCGAGCGGCAGGGCGGCGACGTTGTAGGCGAAGGCCCAGAACAGGTTGGACCGGATCGTGCCGAGCGTCCGGCGGGAGAGCCGGATCGCGTCCGCCGCCGAGCGCAGGTCGCCGCGCACCAGGGTCAGGTCGCCGGCCTCGATGGCGGCGTCCGTGCCAGTACCCATCGCCAGGCCCAGGTCGGCCTGGGCGAGGGCGGCCGCGTCGTTGACGCCGTCGCCGACCATCGCGACCGAACGGCCTTCGGCCTGAAGGGACTTGATGACGTCGACCTTGTCCTGCGGCATGACCTCCGCGTACACCTCCTCGATGCCGACCTCGGCCGCGACCGCCTCGGCGACGGCCCGGTTGTCGCCGGTCAGCAGGATCGGGGTGAGGCCGAGCGCGCGCAGCCGGTCGACGGCCTCGGGGCTGGTCTCCTTGACGGCGTCGGCGACTTCGAGGACCGCGCGGGCCTCACCGTCCCAGGCGACCGCGATGGCGGTACGCCCCGCCGCCTCGGCCTCCTCCTTCGCCTTCGTGAGGGCCGGGGTGAGTTCCATTGCCCACTCCGCCAGCAGCCTCTCGCGGCCGACCAGGACCGCGTGTCCCTCGACGACGCCCTGGACGCCGAGCCCCGCGATGCCGGCGAAGTCCTCGGGGGCGGGCAGTGCCCCGACCTCTGCCGCGGCGCCCTCGGCGACCGCGCGGGCGATGGGATGCTCGGAGGAGTGTTCCAACGAACCTGCCAGGCGGAGGACTTGGGCCCTGTCGACCCCGTCCGCGGTGTGCACGGCGAGCAGGGTCATCCGGCCGGTGGTCACCGTGCCGGTCTTGTCCAGGACGATCGTGTCGACCTTGCGGGTCGTCTCCAGGACCTCGGGGCCCTTGATCAGGATGCCGAGCTGGGCGCCCCGGCCCGTACCCACCATGAGCGCGGTCGGAGTGGCGAGCCCCAGGGCGCAGGGGCAGGCGATGATCAGTACGGCGACGGCGGCGGTGAACGCGGCGGTGATGCCGGAGCCCGTGGCGAGCCATGCGCCGAGCGTGGCCAGCGCCAGGCCGATCACGACCGGCACGAAGACCGCCGAGATCCGGTCCGCGAGGCGCTGGGCCGCGGCCTTGCCGTTCTGGGCGTCCTCGACGAGCCTGGCCATGCGGGCGAGCTGGGTGTCCGCGCCGACCCGGGAGGCCTCGACGACGAGCCGGCCGCCCGCGTTGAGGGTGGCGCCGGTGACGGCGTCCCCGGGGGCCACCTCCACCGGGACGGACTCGCCGGTCAGCAGGGAGGCGTCGACGGCGGACGAGCCCTCGACGACCGTGCCGTCCGTGGCGATCTTCTCGCCGGGTCGCACCAGGAAGCGGTCGCCGACCGTCAACTCGGCGGTGGGTACGGTCCGTTCGCTGCCGTCCGGGCCGAGCACGGTGACGTCCTTGGCGCCCAGTTCGAGCAGCGCCTTCAGGGCCGCGCCCGCCTTGCGCTTGGAGCGGGCCTCGAAGTAGCGCCCGGCGAGGATGAACGCGGTGACCCCGGCGGCGGCCTCCAGGTAGATGTTGCCCGCGCCGTCCGAGCGGCCGATGGTCAGCTCGAAGGGGTGGGTCATGCCGGGGTGGCCGGCGGTGCCGAAGAACAGGGCCCACACGGACCACAGGAAGGCCGCCGACGTGCCGACCGAGATCAGCGTGTCCATGGTCGCCGCGCCGTGCCGCGCATTGGTCCAGGCGGCCCGGTGGAAGGGCCATGCGGCGTATGTCACGACCGGGGCGGTCAGGGTCAGCGAGAGCCACTGCCAGTACTCGAACTGGAGGGCCGGGACCATGGACATCGCGATCACCGGTACGGCGAGAGCGACGGCGGTCAGCAGCCGCTGACGCAGCGGCCGCAGCTCGTCGGCCGCCCGCTCGGCGCCGCCGCTGCCGCTGCCGTCCGCCCCGGTCCTGGTCCCGGCCTCGGCGCCGGTCCGTACGGGAGCGGGCTCCTCGGCCGTGTAGCCGGTGGCCTCGACGGTGGCGATGAGGTCGGCGACGGACACGTCCTCGCGGAAGGTGACCTTCGCCTTCTCGGTGGCGTAGTTGACCGTCGCCTCGACCCCGTCCATGCGGTTGAGCTTCTTTTCGATCCGGGCCGCGCAGGAAGCGCAGGTCATGCCGCCGATGGCGAGTTCGACGTCGGCGGCGGCGCCGGGTGCGGTGCCGGGAGCGGTGGTGGTCATGGCTGCGGCTCCTCGGGAGCTGGCGGATCTTGGTCTGGTACCCCTAGGGGGTATCCATTCGTTCGCTTCATGTATACCCCCCAGGTGTATGGGGCGCAAGGGAGGAAGCTGTTCGATACATACCCCCCGGGGGTGTGGAGCGGACTCGACGTTTCCCCGGAGTTCCCCGCCGGGCCGTGTGCCGGTGGTCGCCTCCCGGACTGCCGGCGCGGCCGAAACGTCCGTACGGCTGTGTTTACCGTCCGCGCGGATGGGCATCTCGCCGCGTAGGCTGGTCAATGGACTAGACCTATTTGGGCCGAGCCGGGCCCGGGTTACGGAGGAATGGGGTCAGATGAGCAACCGCGCACTGCTTGAGGTGATCGCGCTCGACGCGCAGGACGCCGTCGCGGCCCAGGCCGGCGGGGCGGACCGCCTTGAGCTGGTCACCGACATGGCGGCGGACGGGCTGACCCCGCCCCTGGATGCCTTCGCGGCGATCCGCGCGGCCGTCGACATCCCGCTGCGGGTGATGCTGCGGTCGGCGGACGGGTTCGCGGCCGGGGACGTCGACGCGCTGGTGCGGGACGCGGAGGCGCTGCGGGCCGAAGGAGCGGACGAATTCGTGCTCGGCTTCCTCGACGAGACCGGGGGGCCCGACATGGATGCGCTACGCGCGTTGGCCGCCGCGCTCGACGGGTGCCGCTGGACCTTCCACCGGGCCATCGACCGGGCCGCGTCCCGCGATGCCCTGCGCAAGGAGCTGGCGGGGCTGCCCGGGCTCGACACGTACCTGACGGCGGGATCGGCGCTGGGCGTCGACGACGGGCTGCCGGTGCTGCTCGCCGAGGCGGGGCGGGGGGAGCCCGGCTACGAGCCGCAGATCCTGGTCGGAGGCGGGCTCTCCCTTGCCCACCTGCCGGTGCTGCGGGAGGCGGGGATCGACGCGTTCCACATCGGCGGGGCGTCCCGTCCCGGCGGTTGGACCGCGCCGGTGTCCTCTGCGGCCGTCGCGGAGTGGCGCGCGGCGCTGGACGCGTAGCGGGCCCCGGCCCAGGTGCGGGTCCGGGGTGCTTTCCCATTCCCACCCGCCCGCCCGTGAACCGGGGTTGGTTGGCTCCGGGCCCCTGGGGCTCCGCCCCAGACCCCGGGAGTCGCCCCGCCCCGCCCCTCCCCACAACCCTCCGGGGGGTGAAGCGACCCTGGGGGCTCCGCCCCAGACCCCCGTTCGCGCCTGAACGGCGCTCGTCCTCAATCTCCCCCAAGGCCTTAAGGGCCAGGGGGGACCCCCATGACAGGCTGAGGATGCCTGCGCAGCCCAGCACCGAATCCTTCAGGGGCGCGGGGAACTGCGCGATCAGCCGCGCACGGTCCGCAGTCGAGGGCGGGTGGAGGGGGCTAGGTCAGCTGGGGCGGGAGGGGGGTTCCGTGGATGACCGTCAGGCCTGACACCGCCCGGGTCAGGGCCACGTACAGGCGCCGCAGGCCCGTGCGTTCGTCGGGTTCGGCGGCCACCAGCGTCGCGGGGTCGTCCAGGACCACGTAGTCGTACTCCAGGCCCTTCGCCAGGGAGGCGGGGACCAGGGTCAGCCGGGATGCGGCCGTGGTCTCCTCGCCGGGCGCCAGGCAAGGGAGACCGGCGGCCTCAAGTGCCGCCGCCAGTGCGGGGATTCGGGGGTCCGCCGCGATGAGGCCGATCGAGCCCTCGTGGGCCAGCGACTCCACGCACGCGGCCACCACGTCCGCGTCCGGGTCCGACGACTCCCGTACGGACAGGGAGCCCGGAGTCTCTCGCACCGACTCCACCGGGGCCAGACCGGGGGAGATCGACGGCAGCAGCTTCGAGGCGTACGCGATCACCTCGCGCGGCACGCGGAAGCCGGCCGTCAGTTCCTCCACCACCGCCTCGCCCTTGCCCAGGTGGCGCAGCGCCTCGGCCCAACTCGCCGTCGCCCAGGGCGTGGTGCCCTGCGCCAGGTCGCCCAGGACGGTCGCCGAACCCGTCGTGCAGCGGCGGCCGACCGCGCGGTACTGCATGGGGGAGAGGTCCTGCGCCTCGTCGAGTACGACGTGACCGAGCGAGTGGGTGCGGGTCACCAGGTCGTTCGCCTCGTCGATCAGGACCGCGTCCGCCGCCGACCACTTCGCCGACTTCACGCTGCGGGCGGGCTTCTCGGCGAGGATCGTCTTCTGCTCGTCGGCGGTGAGGACGCCTTCCGCGTGCGCGGCCAGGAAGTCGGGGTCGTTCAGGAGCCGCAGCACCAGCTTCGCCGGGTCCACCGGGGGCCAGATCGTCTTCACGGCCGCCTTCACCGCCGCGTTCCGGGCCACCGCGTCCTGCACCCGGTCGTCCGGCGCCTCGCCCGCCTGCTCCATCCGGACCAGGACGGTGTGCGCGATCCGCTGCGGCAGGGCCTCCCTCGCGGCCCCGTACCGGATGTCCCGTGCCCGCAACTCGTCCACGATCTCGGCCAGTTCGTAGGCCGGGACGCGCCAGCGGCGGGAGCCCCGTACCACCACCAGGGGCTCGGTGGGGGTCGTGACGTGGGACCGGACCGCGCGGCGCAGCACCTCGGCCATGCGGGCGTCGCCCTTGACCACGGCCGACTCGGCCGGGTCGGTGCCGCGCACCTCGATGCCCGCCGTCACCAGGTCGTCCACCGTCGCCTGCTTGACCTCCAACTCACCGAGGGCGGGGAGCACTTGCTCGATGTAGTGCAGGAAGGACCTGTTCGGGCCGATGACCAGCGTGCCCGTGCGGGCCAGGCGGTCGCGGTGGGCGTAGAGGAGGTACGCGACCCGGTGCAGGCCCACGGCGGTCTTTCCGGTGCCGGGACCGCCCTGCACGCACACGCTGCCGCTCAGGCCGGAGCGGACGATCTCGTCCTGCTCGGGCTGGATCGTCGCGACGATGTCGCGCATCGGGCCCACGCGGGGGCGTTCGATCTCCGCCTGGAGCAGCTTGCTGGTCTGCGACGATTCGGTCGGGTCCGTGAGGTGCTCGTCCTCGTACGCCGTCAACTCGCCGCCCGTGTAGCCGAATCGGCGGCGCAGGCCCACGTCCAGCGGGTCCTTCTTCGAGGCCCGGTAGAACGGCTGCGAGACGGGCGCGCGCCAGTCGATGACCATCGGGTCGCCGTCGGCGTCGTGGACGTGCCGGCGGCCGATGTAGAACCTCTCCCCCTCGGCGCCCTCCGCGAGGTCCGCGCCGGGGGCGTGGAGGTAGTCGAGGCGGCCGAAGAAGAGGGGGGTGTGGGAGAGGTCGGCGAGGGCCTTGATGCGGTCGTCGATCTGTCGCTGGAGGACGGCGGCGTTCACCCAGTTCGCGGTGACGTCCTTGATGTCGAGGGACTCGACGTCTTCGCGCATGGCGCGGAGCGCGGCGCGGGACCGGCTGAGGTGGGTGCGTTCGTGGAGGAGGGGGTCGGGGTCGGGGTCGTGCCTCTGCACGGGGTGCCTCCGGCGGTTTTGGGGGAGGGGGGATTTTAGGCCCCGGGCCGGGTGGGGGGCCAATGCTTTTCGGGTGGAGCCGGCCCCTGGATCTCCGCCCCGGACCCCGTTCGCGCCCTGAGGGCGCTCGTCCTCAAGCTCCCCCAAGACCTTGAGGGCCAGGGGGGACCCCCATGGCGGGCTGGAAGTGCCCCGGCACCGAGGCATTCGGGGTGCGGGGAACACCATCCCTCCCGGGAGGGCGACGCTCAGCCGCCTCTCCCGGGAGGGCCACGCTCAGCCGCCTCTCCCGGGAGGGCGACGCTCAGCCGGGCAGGAAGGACACGTCCAGTCCGGGGAGCCGCTCCGGGTCCGCCAGGATGTTCAGTTCCGTGATGCGTCCGTCCGTACCCAGCGCGAAGGACAGGACCGAGAACGCCCGGCCCTCCGAGACGCCGACGATGCCCGGCTCGCCGTTGACCAGGACGACCCGGTTGAGGGGGGCGAACCGCCGGAAGGCGTAGGCCTGTTCGGCCACCGTTCGGGCGCCCCGCACCAGCTTCGTGCCCGGCATGGCGCCCGTGTCCGCGCGCAGCACCACGTCCGGGTCGAGGAGTGCGAGCAGCGCCTCGAAGTCGCCGCCGCGTGCCGCGGCGATGAACGCCTCGACCACCTCGCGCCGGCGGGTGCGGTCGGCCGACGGGGAGGGCGCCCGGCCCTGCACCCGGCGCCGGGCCCGGCTCGCCAGCTGGCGAGCCGCCGCCGGTGTCCTGTCGACGATCGTCGCGATCTCCTCGAACGGCACCGCGAACAGGTCGTGCAGGACGAAGGCGAGGCGCTCCGCGGGGGCCAGGGTTTCGAGGACCACCATCAAGGCCAGGCCCACCGAGTCGGCGAGCAGCGCCTCCTGCTCCGGGTCGGCCACGTCCACCGGGCCGAGCACCGGATCGGGCACCCGGACGTGTTCGTACTCCTGGACGTCGAGCGCGGCCTCCCGTCGGGTGCCCCGCGAGCGCAGCATGTTCAGGCAGATCCGAGCGACGATCGTGGTCAGCCAGCCGCCCAGGTTGTCGACCGCGCCGGTGTCGGCCCGGCTCGCCCGCAGCCAGCCCTCCTGGACGGCGTCCTCGGCCTCGCTGAGGGAGCCGAGCATCCGGTACGCCACCGCACGCAGATGGCTCCGGTGCTCCTCGAAGCGCTGGGCGAGGTGTTCGACGTCGTCGTCCATCCTTGGTGATCCTCCGTCGCGTTGCGTGATGGCGTGGTGGCGTGGTGGCTCTGCCGGCACAGGAGATCCGACATGGGAGATCCGGCACAGGAGATCCGGCATGGGGAATCCGGCACGGGAGCTCTGACACGGGACAGGAAGGCGATGTGACATTCGGGCCGGCCCGGGCCGTGGTCCCGGGGCCATCGTCCCCCGTGCGGGAGGCGATCGGTCATACCCGTAGGGGACGGCGTCGGACCAGAGGACTACGCGGGGGGCCAGGAGGTTCAGCCCCGGGGTCGATGTGTCCGGGTTGTCCGCGTTCCATCATGGAGACATGAGTGCAGCGACCTTCACCCCAGCCCCCTCCGTCCGCCCCGGCGCCCCCAACGGTGCCACCGCCTCCGGCGCCGCCCCACACCGCACGCACAGGATCGGCAACGCCGTCCGGGCCGCGAGAGTTCTCGCCGGTGCCGCGTTCAGCGTCGTGGTCATGGGCGAGTACGCCGAAGAGGCCGGGGTCCGCCGGCGTCAGCACTGACGCCGCCCCACGCCCGCGCGGGCTCGCGTGGCCCGCTGTGATGTCCCGTCCCGCTAGGGTCACTTCGTGTGACCGAACGTTCACCGCGCGCCAACGCCCGGGCCCTGCTCGCGCTGACGCTCTCGCTGGCCGCGCTCGCCGCGCTCTGTGCCGCCCTGCGGATTCCCATGGCGGACGCCCTGGTCTACCGGGCGGAGGGCGCCGCCGTCGCGAACGGCACCTCGTTGTACGGGTTCACCGTCACCTCGTGGCGGCTGCCCGCCACCTACCCCCCGTTCGCGGCCCTCGTGTTCGTGCCGAGTGCCTTCGTGCCGCTTCCGGTGCTCAAGGCGGCCTTCTGCGTCGGCAACGCCGTACTGCTCGCGGTTCTCGTGCAGCTCTCCTGCCGGTTCGCCGGAGCCCGGCCCCGGCGCCCTCACGCGCTCGTCGCCGTCGCCCTCGCCCTCTGGATCGAGCCCGTCTTCCAGACGCTGCTCTTCGGGCAGGTCAACCTCGCGCTCGCCTGCCTCGTGCTCTGGGACCTCTCCCGGCCGGCGGGCGCCCTCGGCAAGGGCCTCGGGGTCGGGATCGCCGCCGGGATCAAGATCACCCCGCTGTCCTTCGTCCTGTACCTGCTGGTACGGGGCCGTCGCCGGGAAGCCGTCACCGCGCTCGCCGGGTTCGGCACGACCGTGCTCGTCGGGGCGCTCGTACTGCCCGGCGCCAGCGTCGAGTTCTTCACCCGGCGGCTCTTCGAGACCGGCCGGGTGGGCAAGGCGTGGATCGTCGACAACCAGTCCCTGCAGGGGCTCGTCGCACGGCTGCTGCACACCGCCGAGCCCGGCGCGGTGTGGGCGGTGGCGGCCGTGGCCGTCGGCGCCGCCGGGCTGTGGACCGCCCGCCGTGCCGACGAGCGCTGGGCGCTGCTCGTGACCGCGTTCACCGCGCTGCTGATCTCGCCCATCAGCTGGTCGCACCACTGGGTGTGGTGCGTTCCGCTGATCGCCGTGCTGTGGGCCGAGGGACGGATGCGTACGGCCGTCGCCGTCGCCCTCGTCTTCACCGCCCGCACGCTGTGGCTCGTACCGCACGCGGGTGATCTCGACCTTCGACTGCCGCTCTGGGAACAGCCGTTGGCGTCACCGTACGCACTGGTCGGGCTCGCGGTGCTGGCGTGGGCGGCCCGGCGGCCCCTCGCCGCCGGGTCCAACGTGCCTTGTGGTGAAGGTCAGTTGTCCGCTTCCCCGGTGGGCCGGTTGTCCGCGAGGAGCTCGTCCGCGTCCATGATCCGGTAGGCGTAGCCCTGTTCGGCCAGGAAGCGCTGGCGGTGGGCCGCGAAGTCCTGGTCGATGGTGTCGCGCGCGACCACCGAGTAGAAGTGCGCCTGGTGGCCGTCCGCCTTCGGGCGCAGCACACGGCCCAGGCGCTGGGCCTCCTCCTGGCGGGAGCCGAACGTGCCGGACACCTGGATGGCGACCGTCGCCTCCGGCAAGTCGATCGAGAAGTTCGCCACCTTGGACACCACGAGCACACTGATCTCGCCCTCGCGGAACGCCCCGAACAGCTTTTCGCGCTGCGCGTTGGTCGTCTCGCCCTTGATGACCGGCGCGTTCAAGTGCTCGCCCAGCTCGTCGAGTTGGTCGATGTACTGGCCGATGACGAGGATCTGCTGACCCGCGAACCGGCGTACCAGCGCCTCCGTGACCTTCCGCTTGGTCGCCGTCGTCGCACAGAAGCGGTACTTCTCCTCCGTCTCCGCGGTCGCGTAGGCGAGGCGCTCGGAGTCCGTGAGGTTCACGCGGACCTCGACGCAGTCGGCGGGCGCGATGTAGCCCTGCGCCTCGATCTCCTTCCACGGCGCGTCGAACCGCTTCGGCCCGATCAGCGAGAACACGTCCGACTCGCGGCCGTCCTCGCGCACCAGCGTCGCGGTCAGGCCGAGCCGGCGGCGGGCCTGGAGGTCGGCGGTGAACTTGAAGACCGGCGCCGGCAGCAGGTGCACCTCGTCGTAGACGATCAGGCCCCAGTCCCGCGAGTCGAACAGCTCCAGGTGCGCGTAGACACCCTTACGGCGGGTGGTGAGCACCTGGTACGTGGCGATCGTGACCGGGCGGATCTCCTTCTTGGTGCCGCTGTACTCGCCGATCTCGTCCTCGGTCAGGCTGGTGCGCTTCACCAGCTCGTGCTTCCACTGGCGGGCCGAGACGGTGTTGGTGACCAGGATCAGCGTGGTCGCCTTCGCCTCGGCCATCGCCCCGGCGCCGACCAGCGTCTTGCCCGCACCGCACGGCAGCACGACCACGCCGCTGCCGCCGTGCCAGAAGCCCTCGACGGCCTGCTTCTGGTACGGGCGCAGGCTCCAGCCGTCCTCGGCGAGCTCGATGGGGTGCGCCTCGCCGTCCACGTACCCGGCGAGGTCCTCGGCCGGCCAGCCCAGCTTCAGCAGCGTCTGCTTGATCTGGCCCCGCTCGGAGGGGTGCACGGCGACGGTGTCCGGATCGAGGCGGGCGCCGACCAGCGGGGTGACCTTCTTCGAGCGCAGGATCTCTTCGAGGACGGGCCGGTCGGTCGAGGTGAGCACCAGGCCGTGGACGGGGTGCTTGCTGAGGGTGAGGCGGCCGTAGCGGGCCATCGTCTCGGCGATGTCGACGAGCAGGGCGTGCGGGACGGGGTAGCGCGAGTACTCGACCAGCGCGTCGACGACCTGCTCCGCGTCGTGCCCGGCGGCCCGCGCGTTCCACAGGCCCAGCGGGGTCACCCGGTAGGTGTGGATGTGCTCCGGCGCCCGCTCCAGCTCGGCGAAGGGCGCGATGGCACGGCGGCAGGCGTCGGCCTGCTCGTGGTCGACCTCCAGGAGCAGGGTCTTGTCGCTCTGGACGATGAGTGGTCCGGTCACCTGGGGCGTGTCCTTCCGACGGATGGCCACCCGGGGAGGGCGGGCAAACTTCCAGTCTGCCGCATCGGCGGGCCCGGTGGGGCGCGCACCGGATGCGGACGCGGTGCTGACGGGCTCCCCGTACGCACCCGAGGGCCCAGCACTCCCCCACCCACCCACCCTCGGGTGAGTACGGGGCGCAGTCCGGATGAGTAGGCGGACGGTGCCGGTGGGGCGGGGGCGGCGGGTGGGATGGAGCCATGACGACGCAGGGGAATCAGACGCGGCGGAACCGGAACCCGTACGCCTACCGGGAGGTCTCCGCCGGGGAATGGGCGCAGAGCACCAGTGGCTTCGGGGGCTTCCGGAGCTTCGTGGACGGCCGTGGTGTCGGTGGCGTGGGTGGCATCCGTGACGTCGGGGACGTCGGGCCCGATGACCGGTGGTGGGTGGTGCCCGCCGTGTGCACGGCCGTGCTGGTGCTGTCGGCGTGGCTGGACCTCTCGGTGCTGGCCGGGACGGGGATGTCCGGGCCGGCCACGATGGCGTTCGGCTACGCGGTGCCGGCCGTGCTGGTCACCGTGAGCTGGCTGCTTCCGCACCGGCGGAGCCTGCGGTCGGCGCGGATCGGTCTGGGGGTGACGGCCGCGGCCGCGGTCGTCCTGTTCTCGAAGATCGCGGCCTTGGGTCTGATGCTCCTGCTGATGTTCTTCGTGCTGCTCTGCGGTGGGACCCTGGAGGGGTAGGCCAACACACGGGGTGGCCCGGCCATAGGCGGGTGATCCCAGCAGGTCTAAGGTCTGGAATCCAGGACCAGAACGATGGGGGGCGCATGGCCGTGGAACAGGACGACGACGTCATCGGCCGCCCCGGAGTGCTGCACGTGGCCACTCGTGGAACCGCCGGGCCCGGTGAGGTCGTGGTGAGCGTCAGAGGCGGCACGGAGGCCTTCCTCGCCTGGTCGGAGGAACCCCTGCCGAGGGGGGCGACCGTGCTCGTGATCGGATCCCGTGGCACCCGCCAGGTGGACGTCATCGAGTGGGCCGATCCGTTGGATGCGTTGGGCGGCTCCGCCGCCGACGCCGGCTAAGGAGACAAAGGATGTTCGGTTACCGGGTGCCCGCCCCCGACGAGGCAATGTTGATCTCGGGCGGCAGGCGCGGACTCGGGGGCGCCCCGTTCCGCGTAGTGACCGGCCACGGCAAGTTCGTCCTGCCCATTTTCCGCAAGACCCGCTTCCTCACCCTGTCGATGTGCGAGGCCGAGGTCACCGAGACGTGCGTGACGAAGCAGGGCATCGCGCTGCACGTGCGCGCCGTGATCGCGTTCAAGGTCGGCAACGACACCGAGTCCATCGTGAACGCGGGCCAGCGCTTCCTGTCTGACCAGGACCAGATGTCGGTCCTGACCGGCCGGATCTTCGCCGGGCACCTGCGGTCCATCATCGGCTCGATGACCGTCGAGGAGATCGTCACCGAGCGGCAGAAGCTCGCGGCGGAGGTCCTGGAGACCTCCAAGACCGAGATGGCGAAGATCGGCCTCATCGTCGACTCGCTCCAGATCCAGTCCATCGACGACGGCGAAGTCGGCTACATCGACGCGATGTCCGCGCCGCACAAGGCCGCCATCCAGCGGGCCGCCCAGGTCGCGCAGGCGCAGGCCACGCAGGCCTCGGTCGAGGCGGAGCAGGTCGCGGCGCGCAACCAGGCGGAGTACGCGCGGCAGACGGCGGTCGTGAAGGCGGAGTACTCGGCCGAGGTCGACCGCGTGCAGGCGCAGGCCGCGCAGGCCGGCCCGCTCGCCCAGGCGCACGCCCAGCAGGAGGTGCTCCTCGCGCAGACCGAGCTGGCCCAGCGCGCGGCCGAGCTCCGCCAGCAGCAGCTCGTCGCGGAGATCGTGAAGCCGGCGCAGGCCGAGGCCGAGCGCATCAAGGTGCTCGCGATCGCCGAGGCGGAGCGGATGAAGATCCAGGCGGAGGCGGCCGCGTCGTACGACCGCGTCGCGCTCGACCGGATGCTGATCGACCAGCTGCCGCTGATCGTGAAGGAAGCGGCGGGAGGTCTGGCGGGGGCGAACGTCAACGTGCTCAACGGGGCGGACGGGCTGGGCGAGATCGCGGCGGGGCTCGTCGGGCAGGGCCTGACGATCCTCGACTCCGTCCGGCAGAACCTGGGCGGTTCCGGCGACCGCGACTCCAAGGGCCCGGCCCAGCTGTCCCTGCCGGGGCTGTTGTCGGGCTCGGGGGACGGGCCCGCCAAGCGGGACGGGTCTGTCGACATCGACTAGGCCGGGTCGGAGGGGGGTGCGGGTTGGCGGGGCGTGGGCTTTTCCCCTCCCCGCCCCTTCCCGCAACCCTCCGGGGGGGGGAAAGGCGGGGTGAGTGCGCCTTGCGGGGCTGCGCCCCGGCCCGGGGGTTCGACTGCGGATCGTGGGTGGCTGGTCGCGCAGTTCCCCGCGCCCCCAACCCCGTTGGCGGGTGCGGGTCGTGCTCGCTTCTCGCGCAGTTCCTCGCGCCCCTGAAGACTTGGTGCCGGTCCGCATCGGGCATTTCAGCCCGTCATGGGGGTCCCCCCTGGCCCTTGAGGCCTTGGGGGAGTTTGAGGACGAGCGCCCTTGAGGCGCGATCGGGGTCTGGGGCGGAGCCCCAGGGGCCGGGACCCGTCCACCCCCGAGCCGCCAGCGGGTGGGTGGGCAAACCCGGCGGGTTGTCCTACGCCGGGTCGTCGGCGAGTTCGGCCACGCCGGTGATGCGGTGGAGGGGGTACGTGCGAACCTCGTCCGCCGTGTGGTCGTACGCGGTGACGAACCCTCCCTCCACCCGTACCGGCGCGATGACCCGCTGACTGGCGGAGCCCTCCGCGTTGACGTAGCCGATCCACACCGCCGAGCCGGTCATCGCCGCCGCCTGCACCGTCGCCAGCGTCTCCGCAGGCGAGGTGCGCGGGAGCGAGCCGTCCGTGCGGGCCGCCTCGGGCTGGTCCTTGCGGACGACCGTCGCCGCCGTGTCGCCCGCCCGGATCGCCCGTACCGCCGCGTCGAGCAGCGTCTCGTCGGGCAGCGGCGGGCCGTCCGGGACCGGCACGGGGGCCGTGCGGCGCGGGGTGCGGCGGGCATCGGCGCGGGTGATCAGGACGTCGCCCTCGGCGGATTCGGCGGCCGGGGCGTAGCCCATGGAACGCAGCCCGTCGAGCAGCGCGCCCGGCTCGGCCGTGGTGGCCAGGACCGTCGGGGCGAGGCGGCGCAGGCGCAGCGCCTGGCTGCGTTTGTCGGCCAGGATCTCGCCCAGCATCGCCTCGTCGTCGCAGCGTACGTACGCCGAAGCGGCGCCCACCCGGAGGTGGCCGTGTCTGCGGGCCACGTCGTCGATGAGGTAGCTGAGCGGCTGCGGCACCGGCGTACGGCTGTGCTCGGTCAGGAAGGCCTGTAGGTCGGAGGCGGTCTGGCCGGCGTCAAGGGCGCGTCGCACCGAGCCCGCCGTGAAGCGGTAGACGGTCGCGCCGCCCTTGGACTCGACGTCCGCGAGCACCCCCAGCATCGCCGCGAGCGGACGCCGCAGCGGCCCCGGCGCGACCGCCGTCAGGTCCGCCTGGAGCAGGACGTGGTCGACGGGCTCGGGCAGGTGCGGGGCCAGCGCCTTCGCGGCGAGCACGCCGAGTGCCCCGCGTTCGCCTGCGCCGACGGTCTGGGTGAGGAGGGTGCGGCCGTGCATGGTGAGCGCGCCCCGGCCCGTCACGCCGATCAACTCGGCCTCGGACAGCGCCCATTGGGCAAGCCGCGAGCGCAGGTCCGCGGGGCCGCTGCGGGCCGGGTGCTCCCAGCGCAGCCGGGCGAGCAGGGATGCGGGGTCGGGCGAGGTGGCCTCGGGCAGCGTGCCGAGCAGGGTCAGGACGCGGTGGCGGACCTCGGGCGCGGGGGAGCGGTCGAGGTCGGGGCCGAGTGCGGCGAGCGTGCGGCCCTTGGTGTCCTGCTCGCCGACGAGCCCGGCGGTACGGGTGGCGCCCAGCCAGGCCACCGCGAGCCGCGACCAGCGTTCGGCGGGCGGCAGCTCCAGCCAGTCGTCGTACTCGGGGGTCGGCGCATAGCGCTCGTCCGCCTCGCCGTCGGAGGCCAACAGGCCTGCCGCGTAAGCGAGTTCGAGCCAGAACGCGGCGATCGGCTCGGTCGCGTCCAGAGCGGTCGCGGTGCGCTTGAGGTCGCGTACGGACAGGCCGCCGGCCCGCAGCACGGCGGGGCCGCCCTCGTTCCACTCGGCGAGCAGGTCCTCGACGGTGGTCAGCGCGGTGAACGCCTGGCCCGCGGCGGTCGCGTCCACAACCTGTGGACGGTACTCGCGCAGCGGCGCGACGGCGGGCGGCACCGGCTCGGTGGTGCGGTGCGCGCGCCCGGCGCGCAGATGCAGGGCGACCTCGCGCGGCAGCACCAGGGTGCGGGCGGTCGCCGGGAGCAGCAGGCCGTGGTCGCGCAGCCAGCGCACCGGGGGCGGCGGATCGGCGGACACCTCGCCGTACGGCGGGCCCCACACCAGCCGGTCCAGGACGGTCAGCGCGTCGGACGGGGCGCTGTCCAGGAGCTGCGCCATGCGCGTGCGGTCGGTGAACAGCGAGGTCAGCGCGGCTACCGCGGACACCGGATCGTGCGTGGCCGGAAGCCCGGCGGCCTGGAGGATCTCCTGGACCCGGCCCGGAGACATACCCGAGGTCGCCTCCGCGACGGTCGGGCCGAGGCCGGTGGGCGAGGGGTGCGTGGGGGAGGGGGCGAGCAGTTCGCGCGCGGTGCGCACCAGGCGCAGCCGGTCGTCGCCGCCCCACACGAGGGCCTGTTCGCGCAGCGCGGCGAGCGCGCCGGGCAGCGCGGCCTCGACCTCCGGGTCGCCGTCGTCCCCGGCGAGCAGATCGCGTACGGCGTCGTACGGAGCCGGGTCCGGGGCCACCGCGAGGACCTGCGCGGTCTGGAGCGCAAACGTGTCGAGCCGTTCGAGGGCCCGCACGACGGAGGCCCGGGTGCCTGCGCGGGTGGCCAGCTGAGTGAGGTCGCCCGGCACCGGGCTGAGCAGGTCGGGGCGGCTCCGCAGCAGCGCGGCGAGCGACTCGTCGGGGCGGGCGCGCAGGGACTCGGCGAGGGTACGGGGTGCCGAGGCGGCGGTGCGTGCTGCCGTGGCAGCTCTGTCCGTAGCGCCGGTCGTTCCTTCGGGCACGTGCGCCTCCTGATTGCGCTCGCCGGTCCCCATCCGCCCCACGGTAGCCCGTGCGCGCTACCGTCAGGACCCGTAGCCGCTGTCCGAAACGCGACCGGACCGGCGGACGGCGGCCCTCAGGGTGGCCGCGGGGCGGCTCGCGGAGGGGAAACGCGCGTGGGGATCGAGAGCGACCAGCTGGTCTACGACTACCTGAGCCGGGTCGGAGACCTGGCCCAGCAGCGGCAACTGCCCTCCGGGGACCGGATGCGCCTGGTGTCGTCGCTGCGCAACGAGATCGACCGGCAGCGGGCGAAGTACGGGACGGAAACCCCGGCGACGGTACGGCGGGTGCTCGGGCGGTTCGGAACGCCGGAGGAGCTGGTGGAACGGGCCGCCTCCGGCGCGGGATTGGACCTGGGCGCGGGTTCCACGTCCCCTTCCGCCTCCGGCGCGTCGTCCGCCCCGGAGCCGGAGCCTCCTTCCGGGCGGGCCGTGCCGGTGCAGCGGGACCGGCTGTTCCCGGGCCGGGCCAAACGCGTTCCGCGGCCGCGTCGGCGCGAGGCGGAGGCGGAGCCTGCCGCGCCTTCGGTTCCGGCGCCGCCGCACCTCGCGGGCATGGACGAACTGGGCCGCCAGGGCGACGAGCCCGACTGGTGGCGGGTCGGGCCGCCCGGCCCGCTCGGGGGTGACTCGGTGGCGGGGTTCGTCGGCGGGGTCGAGATCCCGGAGATATTGCGGCCGCCGGTGGAGGACGAGGACGGCGAGGCGGAGGGCGACGCCGAGGAGGAGGCCGAGCCGGAGGACGCCGACCTCGTCGAGGCCGCCCCGGTGCGGCGCCGTCTGCGTCTGCGCCGCCGCCCCGCCGAGGGCCGGGCCGGCCTGTCGAACCCCCTCCTGCTGCTTGCGGCGGCGCTGCTCGTGGCCGGCGCGCTGTTCGGCCTGTGGCCGGCCCTGGGTGCGGGCTGGCTCCTGGCGTACGTGTCCCGGCGGCTGACCCCCGCGGAGTCGAAGTGGGCCGTCTTCGGGGTGCCCGGCCTCGCGCTGGCCGGAGGCCTGGTGTGGCTCTGGGGGCGGCAGGACGGGCGCTGGGGCGATCCGATCGCGCAGGGTGAGATGGGGGTTGCGCTCTCGGGGATGTGGCCGTGGCTGGTCCGGGTCGCGGCGGTGGGCTCTGCGGCGTTCCTGGTCTGGCGGTCCCAGCGCGTCCCGCGCTGACCCGCCCCGGACGCCCTGGCTGGGCCCCGCCCCTTTCGCTGTGGCGCGTGCGGCTGCACCGCGTGGCGTGCGGGGTTGGCCCGGGGGTGTTCCGGGGCTCTGCCCCGGACCCCGGCTTCTTTCCCCTCCCCGCCCCTTCCCGCAACCCTCCGGGGGTTGAACGTGGGGTGCCTCCCGGGGCTGCGCCCCCCCGGGACCCCCGGGCCCTCGATTCGGCTGCGGACCGTGGGGGCCGTTCGCGCAGTTCCTCGCGCCCCCAACCCCGTTCACGGCTGCGGACCGTGCCCGCTTCTCGCGCAGTTCCCCGCGCCCCCGAACCCGTCGTCGGCCTTGCACCGTGCCCGCTTTTCGCGCAGTTCCCCGCGCCCCCGAACCCGTCGTCGGCCTTGCACCGTGGTCGCTTTTCGCGCAGTTCCTCGCGCCCCTGGCAGGACTGGTGCTGGCCAGCACCAGGTATTTCAGCCCGTCCGGCGTTTGAGGACGAGCGCCCTTTAGGCGCGACGGGGGTCTGGGGGCGGAGCCCCCAGGGGGACGGGGGGCCCGGGGCGGAGCACCAGGGGGTCAAGTGGGGAGCGCGGTGGTCAGTTCGGCCAGGATTCGGGTGGCGGCGGTGTAACCGATGCCCTGGATCCAGAGCTGGTCGTCCACCCCGTGCACCCGCCCCGCCCGCACCGCGGCCAACCCCTTCCACAGGGAGCTCGCCAGCGTCCGCGTCGCCCCCGCCTTCCCCGGATCGCCGTACGTCGCGTAGAAGATCACGTCCGCCGCCGCGAGATCGATCCGCTCGGGGCTCACCTCGTACGCGAACCCGTCCTTCGCCCTGTCGACGACCGCCGGTCGCCCGAGGCCCACGTCGGCCAGGACCGTCGCGATGTAGTTCTGCCGCCCGTAGATGCGGATGTCCGCGCCCTCGACGAACCGGACGACGTTCACCTTCAGCGCCGCCGCCTTGGCGGGACCACCGAGCCGCGCGGTCAACTCCCGTACCCGCGAACCGTATTCGGCCGTCGCCCGGGCCGCTTCGGGCAGCCGTCCCAGCGCCTCCGCGTGCACCTGGAAGTTCTGCTTCCAGGGGTAGCCCGTGGACTCCGTCATCACCGTCGGCGCGATCTTCGAAAGATCCCCGTACTTGTCCCCGTGCCGCACCTTGCTGGTCAGGATCAGGTCCGGCTTCAGAGCGGCGATGGACTCCAGGCCGGGGTTCATCATCGCGCCGACGTCCTTGATCCCGGCGAGCCGGTCCTTGGGGAGGTAGTCGAGGAACCCGGAGGTGACGTCGGCGTGCGTCGCGCCGACCGGGCGCACGCCGAGCGTGATGGCCGAGTCGAGTTCCGCCGTGTCCAGGACGACGACCCGCTCCGGCCGGGACGTGACCCGTACGTCCCCCATCGCGGTCTTCACGACACGTGAAACGCCTTGTTTTGAAGGAGAGTTGGAGTGGACCGACGTGCAGGCCGCCAGCGCCAGTGCCGGCCCGCCGAACAGCAGGCCGCGGCGGGGGAGGGTCATCCGGGAATCCTCTCCTTGGGTGGTGCGTCCTTCGGGGGCGAGTAGGGGGCGCCGGGCACCACCAGGGGCGAGCCCGTCACCGGGTCCGGGACCACCACCGAGTCCAGGCCGAACACCTCGCGTACGAGTTCCGCCGTCACCACCTCCTCGGGGCGGCCCTCGGCGACGATCCGCCCCGCCTTCATCGCCACGAGGTGGTCGGCGTACCGCGCGGCCTGGTTCAGATCGTGCAGGACCATCACCACCGTACGGCCCCGCTCGTGATTCAACTGCCGTACCAGGTCCATGACTTCGACCTGATGGGAGATGTCCAGGTAGGTCGTCGGCTCGTCGAGCAGGAGGACGCCCGTCTCCTGGGCCAGTGCCATCGCGATCCACACCCGCTGGCGCTGGCCGCCCGACAGCTCGTCCACCGGGCGGTCGGCGAGCGCCGTCACATCGGTGCGGTCCATCGCGTCGGTGACCGCCCGCTCGTCCGCGTCCGACCACTGCTGCCACCAGTGCTGGTGCGGCTGGCGTCCGCGCGAGACCAGGTCGGCCACGGTGATCGCCTCGGGCGCGACGGGCGACTGCGGAAGCAGGCCGATCGCCTGGGCGATCCGCTTGGTGGGGATGCGCGCCAGCTCCGTACCGTCGAGCAGGACCGCCCCGCCCCGCGGCTTGAGGAGGCGGCCCAGTGCGCGCAACGTGGTCGACTTTCCGCAGGCGTTGGGGCCGACGATCACCGTCACCTTCCCGTCCGGCACGGCGAGGTCGAGGCCGTGCACGACGGTGCGGTCCTCGTAGGCGAGGGTCAGCTCGCGGGCCGTCAGCCGGCTGGTCATCTACTTTCCTCCAGTCGTACGGCTGCGCACGATCAGCCAGATCAGATACGGGGCGCCGATCACCGCGGTGAGCACGCCCACCGGCAGCTCGGTCGGCGAGAACAGCTTGCGGGCGAGCAGATCGGCGAGCACGACGATGACCGCACCCGTCAACGCCGAGCAGAACAAGGGTATTTGGGCGGTACGGGTCATCCGGCGGGCGATCTGCGGCGCGAGCAGCGCCACGAAGTCGACCGGCCCGGCCGCACCCGTCGCGACCGATGCCAGGACCACACCGATGACGACCAGGCCGAGCCGCACCCGCCCGAGCCGTACGCCGAGCGCGGTCGCGGTGTCGTCGTCGAGGGAGACCGTGCGCTGGGCGCGGGCCGCCCACAGCACGGCCGGCACGAGTGCGAGCAGCACCCAGCCGAGCGGCGCGGCCTCGTCCCAGCCGCGCCCGTTGAGCGAGCCCGTCATCCAGATCTGGGCCTGCTGGGCGACCAGGTAGTCGCCCTTGGTCATGAACAGGGTGGTGAGGGAGCGCAGCGCGATCGCGAAGCCGATGCCGATCAGTACGAAGCGCGTGGCGTGCAGCCCGCCGCGCCACGCGAAGACGTACACCAGCGCCGCGGCGAGGACCCCGCCGGCGACGGACAGGTACGGCAGCACGGTGTACGAGGTGACGCCGAACGTCATCGCGCCCACGGTCAGCGCCGAGGCGCCCTGGCTGATGCCGATGATGTCGGGGCTGGCGAGCGGGTTGCGTGCGACGGTCTGGATGAGCGCGCCCGCGATGCCGAACGCGGCGCCGACCATCAGGCCCACCACCATGCGGGGCAGCCGCAGGGTGCCGACGACGAGTTCGGCGCCCGAGTCCTGGCCGGTCAGCACCTTGAGTACGTCGCCGGGCGCCACGAAGCTCTCGCCGACGCAGAGATAGGCGACGCAGAGCGCGGCCAGGAGGGCGAGCAGGCAGGAGCCGACCGCGGCCGCCCTGCGGTGCAGCAGGAAGGCGGCCCGTCCGGCCCGCACGACGGCGTATCCGGCGGGGCGCACGCGCGGGCCGGTCGAGGAGAGGGCGCTCATGCGGGGACCGCCTTCGCGAGGGGCCGGGCGGCCCGCGGGTCGAGGGGCTCGGTGCCGCTCATGCCGGGACCGCCTTCCTGCGGACCAGCGTGACCAGGAACGGCACGCCGATCAGGGCGGTCATCACGCCCGCCGGGATCTCGCTCGGCGGGAACACGATCCGGCCGAGCGTGTCGGCGACCAGCAGCATCACCGGGCCGACGAGCGCCGCCATCGGCAGCACCCAGCGGTGGTCGCTGCCCACGACGGCGCGGGCGATGTGCGGGATCGCGAGGCCGATGAAGGCGATCGGCCCGGCCGCCGCCACCCCGACGCCGGTCAGGACGGTCGCGCCGATGCCGCCCAGGACGCGTACCGTCGCGACGTTCTGGCCGAGGCCCTTGGCGACGTCCTCGCCGAGCGCGAGCGCGTCGAGGCCGCGCGCCACCCAGGCGACCAGGACGATCCCGACGAGCAGGAACGGCCATGTCTGATGGGCGACTTGGGCATCGCGGCCGGCGAGCGAACCGACCTGCCAGAAGCGGAATTCGTCGAGTGCCGCGGCCTTCGTGGTGAGCACGCCCATCGTCACGGACACGAGCAGCGCGTTGATCGCGGCGCCGCTGAGCGCGAGCTTCACCGGGGTCGCGCCGCCGCGCCCGCTGGACGCGATCGCGTACACCACGACGGAGGCGATGCCCGCGCCCGCGAACGCGAACCACACGTATCCCGTCAGTGTGTGCACGCCGAGGAACGCGATCGCCAGGACCACCGCGACCGAGGCGCCCTGGCTGATGCCGAGGATGCCGGGGTCGGCGATGGGGTTGCGGGTGATGCCCTGCAGAACGGTGCCCGCGACCGCGAGGGCGGCCCCGACCATCAGGCCGATGAGGGTGCGCGGCACCCGCAGTTCGCGGACGACCTCGGCGTTGGGGGTGTGCGCGCCGCCGAACAGCGCGTCCAGGACCTCCGACGGCGGGATCGGGCGCGCGCCCACGGTGAGCGAGAGCAGGACGGCGACCAGCAGGGCCGCGACGGCCGCCGCCGTCGCGAGCACGCGTCTGGTCCGGCGGGGTGCGGCGGCTGGCATAGGGCCCATCACAGTCGGCGTTTCGAGAATCGGGTCGGGCCGGCGTGGGGCGCGCGGCTTCGGTAAGGCTTGGCTAACTACCGGGTCAGTCTAGGGGGCCGGTTCCGCTGCCCGTCTGGGCACAATGGCCTTCATGCCTCTCGACGCACCCACGGTCGGCTTCGACCTCGACATGACCCTGATCGACTCGCGCCCCGGTATCCACGCCGTCTACCAGGAGCTTTCCGCCAGGACCGGGACGTTCATCGACGCCGACCAGGCCGTCAGCCGGCTCGGGCCGCCGCTCGACTGGGAGCTGCGGCACTGGTTCCCCGAGGAGCTGATCGCGGAGATGGTCCTCGCCTACCGTGAGATCTACCCCACACGCGCGATCCTGCCGACCCCGGCGCTGCCCGGTGCCGCCGACGCGGTGCGCGCGGTGCAGGAGCTCGGCGGGCGGGCCGTCGTCGTCACCGCCAAGAACGCGCCGCAGGCCCGGCTGCACCTCGACCACCTGGGCATCACCCCGGACGAGGTGGTCGGCGGCCTGTGGGCCGAGGGCAAGGCGATCGCGCTGCGCGAGCACGGCGCGGCCGTATACGTCGGCGACCACCTCGGCGACGTGCTCGGCGCACGCGCCGCGGGCGCCCTGTCCGTCGCGGTCCCGACCGGACCGATCGGCGCGGCGGAGCTGCGCGAGGCCGGCGCCGATGTCGTCCTCGACGATCTGACGTCATTTCCGGCCTGGTTGAAGGGTTACGCCGCCGAACGCGCTTGACAGCCGGGCCTCGTACTCGCGTACGGGACCGGCCGGTTCGGGTGGGCTTCGGGCCCGGTCAGACGCGGGCCCGGCGGCGCTGCTCCGCGATGGTGAGCAGCACGCCCGCCCCCGCGATCAGGAAGCCGACGCCCATCAGCATGCAGACCAGATAGGCGACGGACGGGAACGGGGCGGTGTGCAGGAACAGCGGCGCCACGGTGACCAGGGTGGCGAGCGCGCCGACGAAGAACACGACGACGCCGACGCGAACCAGCCGATCACCGGTGGTGAGGGCGTCGCGGTCGGTCCTGGCCTGGGTTTCGGTACTCACCCCGCCAGGGTAGTTCCCTGCTCGTAAGGACAGGCCGGGACGTCTTGTCAGCTGCCCCTGGACCATTAGCCTTGGTGTCGGCGGGTCGGAAGGCGACCCGCTGTCGTGCTATCCAGAGCCGTTTTCGGCGCCCCCGCACACAACGACGAGTACGAGGACGAGGACAGACGTGCCTACCGGCAAGGTCAAGTGGTTCAACAGTGAGAAGGGCTTCGGCTTTCTCTCCCGCGACGACGGCGGCGACGTCTTCGTCCACTCCTCCGTGCTCCCCGCCGGGGTCGACGCCCTCAAGCCCGGCCAGCGCGTCGAGTTCGGCGTCGTCGCCGGTCAGCGTGGCGACCAGGCCCTGTCCGTGACGGTCCTCGACCCGGCCCCCTCGGTGGCCGCGGCCCAGCGCCGCAAGCCCGACGAACTGGCCTCCATCGTGCAGGACCTGACCACGGTCCTGGAGAACATCACGCCCATGCTGGAGAAGGGCCGCTACCCCGACAAGGCCGCGGGCAAGAAGATCGCGGGCCTGCTGCGCGCGGTGGCGGACCAGTTGGACGTCTAGGTCCCGTCGCCGTCCTCCGGACGTCTAGGTCCCGTCGCCGTCCTCCGGACGTCTAGGTCCCGTCGCCGTCCTCCGGACGTCCGGGTTCCGTCGCCGTCCGCGCACGGCTCCGCAGGCTTGGGGCGGGCCGCCGGGCTCCGTGCGGTCCCGCCCGGCAGCCCGTTGCCGGTTCAGACGAACGACAGCGCATCGGGGCCGAGGGGCGGGACGAGACCCTCGGCCGCGGCGCGCGTCAGCAGGCCCCGCACCGCGGCGTAGCCGTCCTCGCCGAGGTCGGCGGTGAACTCGTTGACGTAGAGCCCGATGTGCCGGTCGGCCACGGCCGGGTCCATCTCCTGGGCGTGCTCCAGTACGTACGGCCGGGACGCCTCGGGGTGCTCCCAGGCGAGCCGTACGGAGGTGCGGGCCGACTCGGCTAGGAGGCGCAGCGTGTCCTCGCCCAGCGAGCGCTTGGCGATGATCGCGCCGAGCGGGATGGGCAGCCCGGTGGTCGACTCCCAGTGCCGGCCCATGTCGGCGAGGCAGTGCAGCCCGTAGTTCTGGTACGTGAAGCGGGCCTCGTGGATGACGAGTCCGGCGTCGACCTTGCCGTCGCGCACCGCGGGCATGATCTCGTGGAACGGCATGACGACCACCTCGCCGACCCCGCCCGGCACCACGTCCGCGGCCCACAGCCGGAACAGCAGGTACGCCGTCGACTTCTCGCTGGGCACCGCAACCGTCTTGCCGGTCAGGTCCGTTCCCGCTTCCCGGGTGAGGACCAGCGGGCCGCAGCCCCGGCCGAGCGCGCCGCCGCACGGCAGCAGCGCGTACTCGTCGAGGACCCAGGGCAGCACCGCGTACGACACCTTGAGCACGTCGAACTCGCCGCGCTCGGCCATGCCGTTGGTGATGTCGATGTCGGCGAACGTCACGTCGAGTCCGGGCGCGCCCGGCACCCGGCCGTGCGCCCACGCGTCGAAGACGAAGGTGTCGTTCGGGCAGGGAGAGTAGGCGATCTTCAGCGCCGGTTCAGTGCTCATGCGAGGTCCAACTCTCCAATACGGGCGGGAGCTTCCCGAATGCGTCGGTGAGGGCGGCGAGTGCGTCGCCGATCCGCCAGGCCGAACGGTCGCGCGGGCCGACGGAGTTGGAGATCGCGCGGACTTCGAGGACCGGCAGGCCGTACTGGTCGGCGGCCTCGGCGACGCCGAAGCCCTCCATCGCCTCGGCGACGGCGGACGGGTGGCGGGCCAGGAGTTCGGCGGCGCGCTCGGCGGTGCCGGTGGCGGTGGTGACGGTGAGGACGGTGCCGTACGCCGCGCCGAGTGCCCTCATCACGCGGCGGCCGAGCGGGACGGACGGGTGCACCTGGTCGCGGCCGAAGCCGAGCTCGGTGACGGGGATGAAGCCCTCGGGGGAGCCCGCGCCCAGGTCGGCGGCGACGATCCGGGAGGACACGACGAGTGAGCCGAGCGGCGCGACCCCGGGGAAGCCGCCGCCGATGCCGGTCGAGATCACCAGGTCGTAGCCGGGGTCCTGGGCGCGGCCCAGCGCGACGGCGGTGCCCGCGGCCGCGGCGGCGGGGCCGACGCCCGCCGGGTAGACGTGGATCTCGTGGCCCGCGCGGCCGTACCGGGTCAGCGGCGAGGGGGAGGACTCGGGCCCCGCGAACGGCGCGCGCCGGATGAACTCCTCGTCGAGGCGCGCGTACCCGGCGACCGCGAGGCCGGCGGCGACGGAGTCCGACTCCGCCGCCACCGCGGTCACGACCAGTACGCGCATCAGGCAGGGCCCGGTCGTCAGGAGTTGGTGCGCTTGAGCGTGAAGCTCCAGACCGACTCGGGCTTGTTGTCCTTGTCGACCTGCACGATGCTGACCTTCTTCTCCTTCGGGGCGGCACCGCCCTGGCCGCTGGCGAAGACGTCGGCGTTGGGGAAGCTCCGGTAGGTCTGGGCGGACGCCTCGGTGATCGGGCTGCCGTCGAGCAGCGCGATCCACTTGCTGCCGTTCTCGACGACCTTGGGGTCGACGCCCAGACGCAGGGTCGAGCCCGGCGCGTAGTCGATCGACTTGGCGTCCTTGACGCCGCTGAGGCAGCCGGTGAGCTTGGACTCGGCGAGCGGCTTGCCGTCCTCGCCGCGGCAGGACGCCTCGGTGTTGACGGAGTTGGTGCCGACCGTCACGGTCGCGAGAGGCGTCGGCTTGTCGCAGGCGGAGAGGACGAGGAGTCCGGCGGAGGCGGCGGCGAGTGCAGCGCCGGCCCGGCGGGTCCTACCGGAACGAAGTGACATTGTGCGGCTCCGCCGCGGGGCAACGGTCATGGAGCGAAGGCTATCGGTCGCCCCGAGCCACGCCGCGCGGGGGTGCGGCGTGCGGTGTGGCGCGGACCCGCCGACCCCGTGACGGGCCGTCCGCCCACGCTCGTCCGGGTCCCGTCCGGCTGCATGCGTAGGGGGCCCGTCCGCCCGCACTCCTACGGGCCCGTTCCCGACGGCTCAGGCCACCCGGGGATGGGGCGTGCCGCGGCGGGCCGCGCCGAGCAGGCCGCGCACCGAGACGGTGGCGCCCAGTGCGAGCAGGGACGCGGCCACCGACATGCCGAGGAGCCCGTTCAGCGGAAGCGCTATGCCGATGGCGCCGCCGAGGACCCAGGCCACCTGGAGCAGCGTCTCCGAGCGGGCGAACGCGGAGGTGCGGACCTCCTCGGGCACATCGCGCTGGATCATCGCGTCCAGGGACAGCTTGGCCAGGGCCTGGGTGAGCCCGGCCGTCGCGCCGAGGACGGCCACCATCACCCCGCTGAAGAACGCCGCCGACAGGACGGCGACGCCCAGCGCGGTCGTCAGCATCGTCACGATCAGTACCTCGGGCCCGCGCGCCTTGAGGAGCGAGCCGACCGCCGTGCCGAGCGCGTTGCCGACGCCCGCCGAGACGCCGACGATGCCGAGCGAGACGGCCGCGCTCTGCCCGGACAGCGGGTGCTCGCGCAGCAGGAACGCCAGGAAGAAGATCAGGAACCCGGACAGCGCGCGCAGCGCGGCATTGGCGTACAGACCGTTCTGCACGGACACCCCGACCGTCCGCAGACTGGGCTTCTGGCCGCCCCGGTCGGACAGCCGTGCCTTGGTCTCGCCCTTGGCCGAGTCGACCTTCGCGGGCAGGGTGAAGGCCAGGAACGTGCCGCCCATGAAGACACAGCACGCCCCGTAGAGCGGCCACTCGGGCCCGATGCGGGAGAGCCCGGCGCCGATCGGGGCGGCGGCGCCGGTGGCCAGCAGGCCGGCGAGGGTGACCCGTGAGTTCGCCTTCACCAGGGAGAAGCGGGGTGGCAGCAGGCGTGGCACCACGGCGCTTCTGACCACGCCGTACGCCTTCGACGCGACCAGCACGCCGAGCGCGGCGGGGTAGAGCTCCAGGCCACCGGTGGCGACCGCGCCCGACATGGTCAGGGCGAGCAGCACGCGGGCCAGCATCGCGCCGGCCATCGCGGCGCGCCGGCCGTGCGGCATCCGGTCGAGCAGCGGGCCGATGACCGGCGCCAGGAGGGTGAAGGGCGCCATCGTGATCGCCAGGTAGAGGGCGACCCGGCCGCGCGCCTGGTCGGTCGGCACCGAGAAGAACACGGTCGAGGCGAGCGCGACGGTGATCATGACGTCACCGGCGCCGTTCACCGCGTGCAGCTCGATCAGTTTGCCGAGCCCCGACTCACCGGCGCCGTGCGCGTGCGTGGCTTTTCTGATCGAACGCGCCGTCCCCGTGAACGGCAGATGCAGGGCGCGACCGACCGCCCGCCCTGCCCTGCCCAGGCGGCCGGACCCGTCCGAAGAACCTGACGACCTCGCGGTTGCCACCCCGCCATAGTGCCCCAAGCCCGTCCGACCCGAACCAGGATTCGGACGTGCAGGTGGGCCGGGGGCCACGAAGGGGGTAGCGTGACAGGCGCGCCGCCCGCGGCTGCCCAAGGCCGCGCGCCTCTCCGCGATCCCGCAGAATGGATCGCAGAAGGTGCGCCTCCACGCTCATACGGAGCAGGGGGGACCCCCTTGGTCAGTGAACTGGACAGCCGCTGGGCAGTTGATCGCCCGGGCGCGGACGTTGACGCGGCCCCCTGGTCCGCTCCGCCCGCCCCGTACGCATTCGGCTCCCCGGCGCACCCGTGAGACGGCGTAGGAGAGAAGCGAGACCTGTGAGTGCTGCGACGACGCGAAGCCGTACCCCTGACCGCCTGTGCGCCGAGGCGGTCGACCTAGCCCGCGAGGCGGCGGAGGAAGCCGCCGCGCCCGGCGTGGTCGGCGAGCACGTGACCCTCGTGTCGGAGGGCGACCGGGTCGTCACGCACTTCTTCGAGTGCAAGGAACCCGGCTACCGGGGCTGGCGCTGGGCGGTGACGGTCGCCCGGGCCTCCCGCGCCAAGCTGGTCACCCTCGACGAGACGGTTCTGCTGCCCGGGCCCGACGCCCTCCAGGCCCCCGAGTGGGTGCCGTGGAGCGAGCGGCTGCGGCCCGGCGACATGGGCCCCGGCGACCTGCTGCCGACGGAGGCCGACGACCTGCGCCTCGAACCCGGCTACACCGGCGAGGACGCGCCGCCGCCGAACTCCGCGGTCTCCGATGAGATGGCCGAGCGGGTCGACGCGGAGGACGCCGAGCTGGCGGACCGGTCCGACGCGGCCCCCGCGGGCACCGCGCGCGGCTCCATCGCGGCCGTCGCCGACGAGCTCGGCATGCGGCGGGCGCGGGTCCTCTCGCGGTACGGGCTGCACGCCGCGGCCGACCGGTGGGAGGAGTCCTTCGGCGGGAAGACCGCCATGGCTCAGGCCGCGCCGGCCTCCTGCGAGTCCTGTGCGTTCCTCGTCCCGATCGCGGGGTCGCTGTCGCAGGCGTTCGGGATCTGCGCGAACGAGTTCGGTCCCGCGGACGGGCGTGTCGTGGCGCTCGACTACGGGTGCGGGGGGCATTCGGAGGCTGCGGTCATGCCGAAGCCGCCGCGCCCGGCCGCGCCGGTCCTGGACACGGTCGCCCCCGACCCGCTGCCGCTCCGCCCGGCCCGCGACGGCTCGGTCCCGGAGACCCCGGACCCCACGGACGACCTGGGCCACTCGTAACCCCGGGCACGCGGGGTCCCCTGGGGCTCCGCCCCAGACCCCGGGGGGTTTGCCCACCCGCCCGCCCGTGACTCGGGGTTGGTTGGTTCCGGCTCCCTGGGGCTGCGCCCCAGACCCCTGCGGGGGCTCCGCCCCCTGCACCCCCGTTCGCGCCTGAACGGCGCTCGTCCTCAATCGCCGGACAGGCTGAAATGCCCGATGCCGGCCAGCACCGGTATGGCCAGGGGCGCGGGGAACTGCGCGACCAGCCACGCACGGTGCGAGGTCGACGGCGGGTTTTTGGGGGCGCGGGGAACTGCGCGACGAACCGCCCACGGTCCGCAGCCGAGAGCGGGTTGAGGGGCGCGGGGAACTGCGCGAGAAGCGACCATGGCCCGCAGCCGACGAGGGTTTTTGGGGGCGCACGGAACTGCGCGAGAAGCGACCACGGTGCGAGGTCGACAGGGGGTTGGGGGCGCGGGGAACTGCGCGATCAGCCACGCACGGTCCGCACCCGAACAAACGGGACCCGGGGCGCAGCCCCTGGAAGCCCCCCATTCCACCCCCGGAGGGTTGCGGGAAGGGGCGGGGCGGGGCAAGACCCCGGGGCCCGGGGCGGAGCCCCGGTGGGGGGAAATTGAAGGGCTCGGCCCGGCGCGCGGTACCTTCGGGCCGCGGTCCCGGCACGCGGGGCAGGACAGAGCGGAGTACGGCGTGATCGTCAAGGCGATGGCGGCCGAAGGGGCCGA
The DNA here is from genome assembly GCF_014650455.1 of Streptomyces xanthochromogenes. Taxonomy (GTDB): domain Bacteria; phylum Actinomycetota; class Actinomycetes; order Streptomycetales; family Streptomycetaceae; genus Streptomyces; species Streptomyces xanthochromogenes. The sequence goes on from NZ_BMUZ01000014.1 coordinate 195,387, forward strand.
CCCCTTCGGGACGGCGCGGCTGCGGCGCGGGGTCCTGAACGCCTGGGGCGCGGCCCCGGCCAGGTTCCGCGAGGACGCCAACGCCGAGGAGGACCTCGCACTGGGCGGCTACCGCGACCGCCTGATCGTGGAGCTCGCCCAGAACGCCGCCGACGCGGCGGCCAGGGCGAACACCACGGGCCGCCTCCGGCTGACCCTCCACCCGGCGGCCCAGGACACCCCGGCCGTGCTGGCCGCGGCCAACACCGGCACCCCGCTGGACGCCGTCGGCGTCGAGTCCCTGTCCACGCTGCGCGCCAGCGCCAAGCGCGCCGACACCGAGGTCGCCGTGGGGCGCTTCGGCGTCGGGTTCGCCGCGGTGCTCGCCGTCAGCGACGAGCCCGCCGTGGTGGGGCGCACCGGCGGCGTGCGCTGGTCGCTCGCCGAGGCCCGCGAACTGGCCGCCGACGCCGCCCTCGCCAGCCCCGGCCTCGGCGACGAACTGCGCCGCCGCGACGGACACGTACCGCTGCTGAGGCTGCCGATGCCCGCCGAGGGCGCCGCCCCCGAGGGCTACGACACCGTCGTGGTGCTGCCCCTGCGCGACGGCACCGCCGAGGACCTCGTGCGCCGCCTGCTCGACGGCATCGACGACGCCCTGCTGCTCACCCTTCCCGGCCTGACCGAAATCGTCGTCGAAACCCCGGACGCCACACGGGTGTTGAGGCGGTCGGTGCACGACGCGCATGTGCACATCGACGACAGCCGGGACGAATCCATTCACCGCTGGCGGACGGTCAGTCACCACGGCCCCATTGGCAAGGAGTTGCTCGCCGACCGGCCCGTCGAGGAGCGGCTGCGCCCGCACTGGACGGTGACCTGGGCGGTCCCGGTCGACGAGGACGGCGCGCCCGAACGGCCCCGCACCGCCGCGGTGGTGCACGCGCCGACCCCGACCGATGAGCCGCTCGGCGTGCCCGCGCTGCTCATCGCCTCGTTCCCGCTCGACACCGCGCGGCGCCACCCCGCGCCCGGCCTGCTCACCGACTTCCTGGTGCAGCGCGCGGCCGACGCGTACGCCGAACTCCTGGGCGCCTGGCGTCCGGTGTCGACCGGCGTCGTCGACCTGGTGCCGGGGCCGCTCGGACGGGGCGAACTGGACGGTGCGCTGCGCGCGGCCGTGCTGAAGCGGCTGCCCCGGGTCGCGTTCCTGGCGCCCGCCGCGCCCACCGAGGAACTCGTCGCACTGCGCCCCTTCGAGGCGGAGGTCGTCGAGGGCGCGGGCGTGGACACGGTGCGCGTGCTCGCCGAAGTGCTGCCCACGCTGCTGCCCGCCGGACTCGAACGACGCCCGGAACTGAGGGCGTTGGAAGTCGGGCGGCTCTCGCTCGGCGACGCCATCGAGCGGATCGCGGGGGCCGAACGTGACCCCGAGTGGTGGCACCGGCTGTACGACACGCTCGCCGGGGTCGACCCCGACCGGCTGTCCGGGCTTCCGGTGCCGCTCGTGGGCGGCCGTACCGCGATCGGCCCCCGGCAGATCCTGCTTCCGCTCGCCGACACCCCCTTGGACCTGGGGCGTCTCGGCCTGAAGGTGGCCCACCCGGACGCGGCCCACCCGCTGCTCGAAAAGCTCGGCGCGCTGCCCGCGACCCCACGCGCCGTACTGACGACCCCTCAGGTGCGGGCGGCCGTGGCGGCCTCGCTCGACAGTGGGGAGGTCTGGGACGAGGACGGCGGGCTCGATGCGGACGAACTCGCCGACACCGTACTGACGTTGGTGCGCGAGGCGAACCTCGAACCCGGCGACGAGCCCTGGCTCGGTGCGCTCGCCCTGCCCGACGAGGACGGAGAACTGGCCCCGGCCGGTGAGCTCGTACTCCCCGGGTCGCCCTTCGCCGCCGTCATCCGCGAGGGTGAACTTGCCCACGTGGAACGGGAGTTGGCGGACCGATGGGGCGAGCAGCCGCTGACCGCCTGCGGAGTGCTCGCCACGTTCGCCCTCGTGCGGGCGACGGACGTCGTCCTGGACCCGGACGAACTGGAGCCCCGCGAAGGGGACTTCGCCGAGCCGGACGACGCGGGACTGCTCGACGCGGTCGACGTGTGGTGCGAGGACGTCCTGGACCGGCTGCCCGAATCGCCGGTTCCGCCGGTCGCCACGGAGATCGTCGCGATCCGCGACCTCGACCTGGTCGACGACGAGGCCTGGCCGCAGGCGCTGGCCCTGCTCGCGCAGCCGCCGCTGCGGGACGCCTTGGTCCAGCCCGTGCGCGTCCTGCTGCCCGACGGCACGACGGAGTCCGTACGCCCCTACACCGCGTGGTGGCTGCGGGACCATCCGGTGCTGGCCGGGCGTCGCCCCGCGGGCCTGCGTGCGGCCGGCTCCGACCCGTTGCTCTCCGGTCTGTACGAGTCCGTGGACGCGACGGGCTTCGACGACGCGCAGGTCCTGCGGGCGCTCGGCGTACGCACCTCGGTGGCCGCGCTGCTCGACGAGCCGGGCGGTGCGGCGGAACTCCTCGGCCGCCTGGCCGACGCGGACCGCCCGGTGTCGGCCCCTCAACTCCACCCCCTCTACACGGCGTTGGCGGACCTCGACCCCGAGCAGGTCACGCTGCCGGACGAGTTGCGCGCGGTGGTGGACGGGGAGGTGCGGGTGGTCGACGCGGCGGACGCGGTCGTGGCGGACGCCCCGGACCTGCTGCCCCTCGCCGCCGGCCTGCCCCTGCTCCCGGTCGCCCCCGCGCGGGCGGCCGAGCTCGCGGAGCTGCTCCAGGTGGGACGGCTCGGCGAGGCGGCGGCAGCGGAGGTGACGTCCGAGGGCGTCGAGCACGCGGTGCCGGAGGCGGTGCGGGCTCTGCTGGGCCCCGGTGCGCCGTCGACGTACGTCGAGCACGAGGAACTCCGGGCGGGTGGAGTGGAGCTGGACTGGCGTCGCTCGCCCGACGGTACGGTCCACGCGTCCACCCTGGAGGGGGTGGCGGCGGGCCTCGCCTGGGCGGCCGCCCAGTGGCCCCGCCGCTTCGAGGTGGCGGCCCTCCTGGAGGACCCGTCGCGCACGGCCGAACTCGCGACGGCCCGCTGGTTCGACTAGCGGGGCGTACGCCGGGGCTCCGCCCCGGGCCCCGGGTTTTGGCCCCTCCCCGCCCCTTCCCTCAACCCTCCGGGGGTGGGTGGGGATGGTAAGGGCTTCCGGGGGCTGCGCCCCCGGGCCCCCTGGTTCGGCTGCGAACCGTAGGGGCCGTTCGCGCAGTTCCCCGCGCCCCTAGCAGCGCCGGGTGCTGGGACACCTACAGCCCGTCCGGCGTTTGAGGACGAGCGCCGTTCAGGCGCGTACGGGGGTCTGGGGGCGGAGCCCCCAGGGTCCTTTAACCCCCGGAGGGTCTCGGGAAGGGGCGGGGCGGGGGCCAAACCGGGGTCTGGGGCGGAGCCCCAGGGGGCCGGGGCCGCCGAGGGGCCTAGTCCGGGTAGCGGAGCGTTACGCGGCGCCACACCAGTTCCAGCAGGGCCGACGCCAGCACCGCAATGCCGACGGCGGTCCACGGCATGACCGCGCCGACCAGCTTCAGGGCGAAGAAGTTCTGCAGCCACGGCACGGCGAGGACCAGCAGGAACGCCACCCCCATGGCGACGACCAGGGCGATCCGCCACCACGTGTAGGGGCGGGCGATGATCGCCAGGACCCACATGGAGACCAGGAAGAGGGTCAGCGTCGTGACGCTGGTCTCCGCGTCCAGGTCGCCGGGACCGGTGTAGTACGCCCGGGCGATCATGTACATCACGAACGTGGCCACCGCCGCGATGACCCCGCTGGGAATCGCGTACCGCATCACCCGCCGCACGAAGTGCGGTTTGGCGCGCTCCTTGTTGGGCGCGAGGGCGAGGAAGAACGCCGGGATGCCGATGGTGAAGGTGGACAGGAGCGTCAAGTGCCTCGGCAGGAAGGGGTATTCGACCTGGAAGCAGACCACGAGGACCGCGAGCAGGACCGAGTACACCGTCTTGGTGAGGAACAGCGTGGCCACCCGCGTGATGTTGCCGATCACGCGCCGCCCCTCCGCCACCACCGAGGGCAGCGTCGCGAAGCTGTTGTTGAGCAGGACGATCTGGGCGACGGCCCGGGTCGCCTCCGAGCCCGAGCCCATGCTCACGCCGATGTCGGCGTCCTTCAGCGCCAGCACGTCGTTCACGCCGTCGCCGGTCATCGCGACGGTGTGCCCGCGTGACTGGAGGGCCGCCACCATGTCGCGCTTCTGCTGCGGGGTGACCCGGCCGAAGACCGAGTTGGAGTCGAGGACGTCGGCCATCTCGCCCTGGTCGGTGGGGAGTTGGCGGGCGTCGACCGTATCGGCCGCGCCGTGCAGGCCGAGCTTCCCGGCGACCGCGCCGACGGAGACCGCGTTGTCGCCGGAGATGACCTTGGCCTTGACGTTCTGCTCGTCGAAGTAGCGCAGGGTGTCGGCCGCGTCCGGCCGCAGGCGCTGTTCGAGGACGACGAGTGCGGTGGCCTCGGCGTCGGAGGCGACGGCAGGGTCGTCGAGGTCGCGCGATGCGCGGGCGAGCAGCAGGACGCGCAGGCCCTGTTCGTTGAGCGCGTCGATCTCCGCGAGCGCCGGGTCGCCGGTCTCCAGCAGGACGTCGGGCGCGCCGAGGAGCCAGGTGCTGTTCTCGCCGTCGCCCTCGCTGAACGCGGCGCCGCTGTACTTGCGGGCCGAGGAGAACGGGAGCGACTCGGTGCAGCGCCACACCTCGCTGTCCGGGTAGGCGTCGATGATCGCCTGGAGGGAGGCGTTGGGCCGCGGGTCGGACTCGCCCAGGGCGCCGAGCACCTTGCGTACGTACGCCTCGTCCGAGCCGTTCAGCGGGCGCAGCTCGGTGACGTCCATGCCGCCCTCGGTGAGCGTGCCCGTCTTGTCGAGGCACACCACGTCGACGCGGGCCAGGCCCTCGATCGCGGGCAGTTCCTGCACCAGGCACTGCTTGCGGCCGAGCCGGATGACGCCGATCGCGAAGGCCACCGAGGTCAGGAGGACGAGCCCTTCGGGGATCATCGGGACGATGCCGCCCACGGTACGGGCGATGGAGTCCTTGAAGTTGTTGTCCTTGACGACCAGTTGGCTGATGACCAGGCCGAGTGCGGTGGGGATCATCATCCACGTGACGTACTTGAGGATGGTGGAGATGCCACTGCGCAGCTCGGAGTGGACGAGCGTGAACCGGCTGGCCTCCTCGGCCAGTTGAGCCGCGTACGCCTCTCGGCCGACCTTGGTGGCGGTGAACGCGCCGCCGCCCGCGACCACGAAGGCGCCCGACATCATCTTGTCGCCGGGCTTCTTCAGGACGGGGTCGGCCTCACCGGTCAGCAGGGACTCGTCGACCTCCAGGCCCTCCGCCTCGACCGCCTCGCCGTCCACCACGATCTTGTCGCCGGGGCCGAGCTCGATGACGTCGCCGAGCACGATCTCGGAGGTGGATACCTCCACGGCCTGCCCGTCGCGCCGCACGGTCGGCTTGGCCTCGCCGATGACCGCGAGCCCGTCCAGGGTCTTCTTGGCCCGCATCTCCTGGATGATGCCGATGCCGGTGTTGGCGATGATGACGAAGCCGAAGAGGCTGTCCTGGATCGGCGCGACGACCAGCATGATCGCCCAGAGCACACCGATGATCGCGTTGAACCGGGTGAAGACGTTGCCGCGGACGATCTCCGCGGTGGAGCGACTGCTGCGTACGGGAACGTCGTTGACCTCGCCGCGCGCCACCCGCTCGGCGACCTCGGCCGTCGTCAGACCGCCGGCCCGCCGCGCCGTCGCGGGGCACTTCATGGGGTGGACGGGGTCGAGTTCCGCCCCGGCGTCGATGTTGGCGGGCTGCGTCATGATTTCGACGGTACGGGGGGTTCGGGCGCTTCACCTGCCGGGGAGGCCGAACATCCGACCCTGGGAGGAGACGAATGGTCCTCCGGCCGTACGCAGGTCCCGCGGGTCAGAGACTTTCGGCCCTTGTGCCCGTCGTGCCGCTGTCCGCCTGCTGTGCGGCGTGCCGCTTGAGGGCGGCGTCGCGGCCGCGGACGTACCAGATGCCGATGAGGCCGAGGCCGCCGCCGGCCAGGCAGGTCCACACCCACCACAGGTGGCCGTGGTCGTCGAACCAGCCGTAGAAGGGGAGCTGGACGAGGAAGAGGACGAACCAGAGGATCGTGCCGCCGGTGATGGTGGCGACCACGGGGCCCTCAAGGGGCTCCGGCGCCTCGTGCTGGGGTGTCCACTTCGCCATGCGATCAGTGTAGGGCGCGCTCTTTCGCGTCCTTTCGCGGGAATCCGGACACCGACGGACGCACGGCCGGAGGCCGGAAACGCACCTGGTCGGGGGCGGTCGGCCCTTGGCGTTGCAGGGGTCTACGCGCGGAGATGGTGATCTTCGACTTATGTATTCATACTGAAACGGCTTACGGCTGACTCATTCTGTTCGTTAAAACGTCCAAAGAAGCTCGGGTACGTGCCGTTTCCCCGCCCCTTCACGACTGAGGTTTCGCATGCCCTCCTCGGCCCCCGACACGGTCGACGCCGCAGCTCAGCCGCCGGTGCCCAGCAGGCCGACCAACGGCCTCGACCGCTACTTCAAGATCTCCGAGCGGGGTTCCACCCTGGCCCGTGAGGTCCGTGGCGGATTCGCGACCTTCTTCGCGATGGCCTACATCATCGTGCTGAACCCGATCATCCTCGGCAGCGCCAAGGACATGTACGGGCACCAGCTCAACAGCGGCCAGTTGGTCACCGCCACCGTGCTCACCGCGGCCTTCACCACGCTGCTCATGGGCGTCATCGGCAACGTGCCGATCGCGCTCGCGGCGGGGCTCGGCGTGAACACCGTGGTCGCCCTCCAGCTGGCGCCCCGGATGAGCTGGCCCGACGCCATGGGCATGGTCGTCCTGGCCGGCATCGTCGTGATGCTCCTGGTCGCCACCGGCCTGCGCGAGCGCGTCATGAACGCGGTGCCGCTGGGCCTGCGCAAGGGCATCGCCATCGGCATCGGCCTGTTCATCATGCTGATCGGCCTCGTCGACTCGGGCTTCGTCTCGCGCATGCCGGACGCCGCGCACACCACCGTGCCGCTGGAACTCGGCGGCAACGGGCACCTGCTCGGCTGGCCCGTCCTGGTCTTCGTCCTCGGCGTGCTGCTCACGCTCGCGCTGATGGTCCGCAAGGTGCCGGGCGCGATCCTGATCTCCATCGTGGCGATGACCGTCCTCGCGATGATCATCAACGCGGTGGCGACCGTGCCGTCCTGGGGTCTGACCACCCCGAAGTGGCCGGGCAACCCCGTCGACACCCCGGACTTCGGTCTTGTCGGCCAGGTCAGCCTGTTCGGCGGCTTCTCCAGGGTCGGCGTCCTGACCGGCATCCTCTTCGTCTTCACCGTGCTGCTCTCGTGCTTCTTCGACGCGATGGGCACGATCATGGGCATCAGCGACGAGGCGGGCCTGACCGACGCCCAGGGCAACATGCCCGGCATGAACAAGGTCCTGTTCGTCGACGGCATCGCGGTCGCGGTGGGCGGCGCGTCGTCCTCGTCGGCCACCACCTGCTTCGTGGAGTCCACGGCGGGCGTCGGCGAGGGGGCCCGTACGGGCCTCGCGAACGTGGTCACCGGCGGGCTCTTCACCGTGGCCCTCTTCCTGACCCCGCTCGCCACGATGGTGCCCTCGCAGGCGGCCACCCCCGCGCTGCTCGCGGTCGGCTTCCTGATCCTGTCCGGCTCGATCCGCGAGATCGACTGGGCGGACTGGACGATCGCCATCCCGGCCTTCGTGACGATGCTGATGATGCCGTTCACGTACTCGATCACCAACGGCATCGGGATGGGCTTCATCACCTTCACGGTCCTGCGGCTGGTGGCCGGGCGGGCCCGCGAGATCCCGGTCGCGATGTACATCGTCTCGGCGGTGTTCGCCTTCTACTACCTGATGCCGGCGCTGGGCCTGACCTGACCCTGGCCCGCCGCGTCCCGGGTGCCCCGGGGGGTTTGCCCTCCCGCCCGCCCGTGGCCCGGGGTTGGTTGGTTCCGGCTCCCTGGGGCTGCGCCCCAGACCCCGGGGGGTTTGCCCGCCCTCCCGCCCGTGCGGCGGGTTGTATCGGCTGAGCCCTGGGGCTGCGCCCCAGACCCGCTGAGGGGCTGCGCCCCTCGAACCCCCGCAAGGGGCTCCGCCCCCTGCACCCCCGTTCGCGCCTGAACGGCGCTCGTCCTCAATCGCCGGACGGGCTGTAGGTGCCCCAGTACGGGTATGGCCAGGGGCGCGGGGAACTGCGCGAGAAGCGGGCACGGTGCGAGGCCGACCACGGGTTTTGGGGGCGCGGGGAACGGCGCGACCAGCCCCGCACGGTCCGCAGCTGAGAGCGGGTTGAGGGGCGCGGGGAACTGCGCGAGAAGCGGGCACGGTCCGCAGCCGAAACGGGGTCGGGGGCGCGAGGAACTGCGCGACAGCCACCCACGGTCCGCAGCCGAGGGCGAGTTGAGGGGCGCGGGGAACTGCGCGACCAGTCACCCACGGTGCGAGGACGAAAACGGGGTCGGGGGCGCGGGGAACTGCGCGAATCGCCCCCATGGCGCGGGGTGCCTAGCCAAAGCCAGCCCCCCCCGTGGTGCGGGGTGCCTAGCCAAAGCCAGCCCCCCCCCGGTGGAGCGGGGGCACCTAGCAAAGCCGCCCCCCCCGGGCGGCGCCGGGCACCCAGCAAAGCCCCCCGGCGGCGCGGGGCACCTCGCGAGTCGGCACCCCCGGGCGCGGCCCGCGGCGCGGCTACGCCGCCCCGTAGAAGCGCTCCGTCTCATCGACCGCCGCCTTGAAGCGCTCGTCGAAGTCGTCACGAACGAGCGTCCGGACCACATAGTCCTGGACGCTCATGCCGCGTTTCGCGGCATGGTGCTTGAGCCGGTCGAGCAGCTCACCGTCTATCCGCAGGCTGAGCACGCTGGTCCCCATGGAGCGAGGGTCGCCGCCCGCCAGGGCATCGCGCGTCACTTTTCCCAGCCAACTCACTCATTCGGGTGATGTTCGGCGAGGTGTGGCGGGATGGGGCCCGTGTGGCGCTCGACACCTGGGCTTAATCCGGTGGTATTTAGCCAGAGTAATGAGTTATGCTAACGAACATGTCTGACCTGTCCCACGGCAGTGGCGAGGACGCCGCCGCCGTGAACTCCCTGCGCTCGGCCGTCATGCGTCTTGGCCGACGCCTCAAGCACCAGCGTGTTGACGAATCGCTCAGCCCGACCGAGATGTCGGTGCTCGGCACCCTTGCCCGTTGCGGTTCGGCCACCCCCGGTGAGCTGGCTCGCAAGGAGCACGTACAGCCGCCGTCGATGACCCGGATCGTCGCACTGCTGGAGGCGAAGGGCCTGGTCAGGCTGGAGCCGCACCCCGACGACCGCCGCCAGAAGGTGGTCAGCCAGACCGAAGAGGCCGAGGCGATGCTCGAAGAGAGCCGCCGCAAGCGCAACGTCTGGCTGGCTTCCCTCGTGGAAGGTCTGGACGAGGACGAATGGGCGAAGCTGCGCGCGGCCGCCCCGGTCCTGGAAAAGCTCGCACATCTGTAAACGCGCATCACTAGGAGGCGAGCCCTTTTGAGTACGGGATCCGGAGCAGACTCCGCCCCCGCACCTACCCCCACCTACAACAAGCGTGGCGGGGGGACGTTCTCCTCGCTTGCGGTACGCAATTACCGACTGTTCTTCTCCGGCGCCATCGTGTCCAACATCGGCACCTGGATGGCCCGGATCACCCAGGACTGGCTGGTCCTGACGATCACCGGCTCCTCGGTGGCGGTGGGCATCACCACCGCCATGCAGTTCCTGCCGATGCTCCTGTTCGGCCTGTACGGCGGCGTCATAGCCGACCGGTTCGCCAAGCGGAACATCCTGTTCGTGACGCAGGCGGCGATGGGCCTCGGCGGCCTCTTCCTCGCCGTGATGACCCTGTCCGGGCACGTCCAGGTGTGGCACGTCTATCTCACGGCCTTCTTCACCGGTCTGGTCACCGTCGTCGACAACCCGACCCGGCAGTCCTTCGTCTCCGAGATGGTCGGACCCGACCGGGTGCGCAACGCCGTCAGCCTCAACTCGGCGAACTTCCAGTCCGCCCGGCTCGTCGGTCCCGCCGTCGCCGGTGTCGTGATGGCCGCCGTCGGACCCGGCTGGGCGTTCCTCGCCAACGGCCTGTCCTTCACCGCCCCGCTGATCATGCTGTCGCTGATGCGGACCAAGGAGCTCCAGCCGACCCGCCTCGCCCCGCGCGGCAAGGGCCAGCTGAAGGAGGGGCTCGCGTACGTCTCCGAGCGGCCCGAGCTGATCTGGCCCATCGTGCTCGTCGGCTTCGTCGGCACCTTCGGGTTCAACTTCCCGATCTGGCTGAGCGCGTTCGCCTCCGACGTCTTCCACGGCGACTCCGGCATGTACGGCTTGTTCAACAGCCTGATGGCGATCGGCTCCCTGGTCGGCGCGCTGCTCGCGGCCCGTCGCTCCAGCACGCGACTGCGGATGCTGGTGCTCGCGGCGGTGCTGTTCGCGGTGCTCGAAATCGCGGCCTCCGGGGCCCCTGACCTCGGCCTCTTCATGGCGCTGCTCATCCCCGTCGGCATCCTGGGCCTCACGGTGAACGTGACCGCCAACGCCTCGGTGCAGATGGCCACGGACCCCGAGATGCGGGGCCGGGTGATGAGCCTGTTCATGATGGTCTTCACCGGCGGCACCCCGCTGGGCGGCCCGCTCTTCGGCTGGCTGACCGATGTCTACGGCGTGCGCGTCAGCCTCGCGCTCGGCGGCCTCATCTGCGGCGCGGCGGCGATCGGGGTCGGCCTGATGCTGGCCCGCGCGGCCAACCTGCGCCTGAAGGTCGACGTACGCCCCGGCCACCGCCACCTCGAATTCGTACCGAGGAACCGGGCACTCGTGGCCGCCGCCTGACGACCGGACCCGCGCGCAGAAGCACCGGACGTCCCACGGCTCGGCCCGGCCCCCGCAGTGCGGGGGCCGGGCCGCTTCCGTACGGGCCGTTTCCGTAAGGGCCCCCGTGCGTACCCGGGCCGGCGGCCGGACCCGTCGTGCGTCGCGACAGACCGGGGCCGATCTTGGTTGACTGTCCCCATGCGCCTCTTCGCCGCCGTACTGCCCCCTGCCCGGGCTGTCGACGAACTAAGGCTCGCCGTAAGGGAGTTGACTACTCTGCCCGGTGCGGGCGAGCTGCGCTGGACCGGGCGCGAGGGCTGGCACCTCACCCTCGCGTTTCTGGGAGAGGTCGACGAGCGGGTCCTGGACGAGCTGCACGAGCGGCTGCGCAGGGCCGCCCGTCGCACCGACCCGTTCGCGCTGCGCCTGCACGGCGGCGGCCGCTTCGACGGGCGCGCCCTGTGGGCCGGCGTCGCGGGCGGCCTCGACGAACTGCGGCTGCTCGCCGAACGCGCCGACGCCGCCGCCCGCCGCTCCGGCGTCCCGATGGACCAGCACCGCCGCTATGTGCCGCACCTCACCCTGGCCCGCTCGCGTACGCCGGTGGACCTGAAGCCCTGTGTCGGCGCCCTGGCCGCGTTCGAGGGAAGCCCCTGGCAGGTCACCGAGTTGACGCTGGTCCGCAGCAGCCTGCCGCGCGCCGGAGTGCCCGGGGAGCGGCCCCGTTACGAGGCGGTCGCCCGCTGGCCGCTCGGCCGGGACGGTTAGGCTCAAGGGGTGGACCCGAAGACCAGGAACCGGATCATGGCCGGTGTGCTCGTGTTGATGTTCGTCGTCGTGGCGGTGGCGGCCGCCGTCGGCTGACCGCGCCCGCCACCGCTCGTCGCACGGCCCGTGTACCCCGCACGGCGTCTGACCCGAAGTGGTCGTACGTCGTACGACCCGAGTGCCCCGCACGCCGTACGGCCCGCCGTACGACCCGAGCCGGCCGCATGCCGGGCCGTCCCGGCGCCCTCGCGTACGACCCCGTCGAGCTACCAGGCGAAGGCCTCCGGCGACGGCCCGGGGCCGGGGAACACGTCGTCGAGCGCGGCCAGGAACTCCTCGGACAGGTCGAGTTCGACGGCCCGCAGCGCCGACTCCAGCTGATCGGCCGTGCGCGGCCCGACGATGGGGCCCGCCACCCCCGGCCGGGTCAGCAGCCAGGCGAGCGCCACCTCCGCCGGGTCGAGGTCGTGCTTGGCGACCAGCTCCTCGTACGCCTGGACCCGCTGCCGTACCGCCGGGTCCGTGAGGGCCTGGGCCGCCAGCCCGCCCTTGGAACGCGCACCCGCGCCCTCGCGCTCCTTGCGCAGGATGCCGCCGAGCATCCCGCCGTGCAGCGGCGACCAGGGGATCACGCCGAGTCCGTACTCGTGTGCCGCCGGGACGATCTCCATCTCGGCGCGGCGCTCGGCGAGGTTGTAGAGGCACTGCTCGCTGACCAGGCCGAGCCGGCCGGTCCGCGAAGCGATCTCGTTGGCCTGGGCGATCTTGTAGCCGGGGAAGTTGGACGAACCGGCGTACAGGATCTTGCCCTGCGTGATGAGGACGTCGATCGCCTGCCAGATCTCCTCGAAGGGGGTCAGGCGGTCGATGTGGTGGAACTGGTAGAGGTCGATGTAGTCGGTGCCGAGGCGCTTGAGGGAGGCCTCGACGGAACGGCGGATGTTGACCGCCGACAGCTTGTGGTGGTTGGGCCAGGGCTCGCCCGCGGCCATGTTGCCGTTGAGCTTGGTGGCGAGGACGGTCTTGTCGCGCCGGTCGCCGCCCTTGGCGAACCAGCTGCCGATGATCTCCTCGGTGCGGCCCTTGTTCTCGCCCCAGCCGTACACATTGGCCGTGTCGAAGAAGTTGATGCCGGCGCCCTGCGCGGCATCCATGATCGCGTGGCTTGCCGCCTCGTCGGTCTGCGGTCCGAAGTTCATCGTCCCCAGGACGATCCTGCTCACCTGGAGACCCGTGCGTCCGAGCTGCGTGTACTTCATGGAAGCCCAGCCAACGTCTTCGAGCGCGCTCAAGGCAAGGGGTATGCCTCATCAGGGGTTCGGTCGGGTGGTCACTTCGAGCCGACCGGGCCGACGTACGTGCCGGGGTGGGTCGCGCCGTCCTGGAGCAGGACGGACGAGTAGGTCCAGGGCAGCGTGTGGGGGTGGGTCTCGTTCGGCGGGGTGACCACGATCGACTTCGGCCGGAACTCCTGCCCGTCCCCCTTGTCGAACGGCAGGTAGAAGACGGTGAAGGTGGTCGTCGCGCCGGGCCGCACGGTGACCGTCGAGGGGGACTCCGCGGTCTGGCGGGGCAGTGACCACCGGGTCGGGCCGCCGACCAGGTCGACGCCCGGATAGCCCTTCATCACACAGGACTTGGCGCCCCTGTTGGTGAGCGTGACGGTGATAACGCCCTGCTCGCCCTTCGACTGGGCCCCACTTCCGGGGGCGACGGCGAAGGCGAGCTGGGAGGTCCGGCAGCGGGTGCCGTCGGCGCCCGCACCGGTGCCGGTTCCCGCGTCGGTGCCGCCACCGGTGCTGCCGCCGGAGGGTGCCATGGTCCGGCCGCCGTCCACGCCGGGGGAGCCGGTGCCGGTTCCGGTGCTGCCGGTGGCGGTGCTGCTCGGAGTGTCGGTGGCGACCGTGTCGGAACCGCCGCCGCCGTTGCCGTCGCAGGCGGTCAGGGTCAGGGTCAGGCCGGCGGCGAGGGAGACGATCGCGGCCAGGGGGGAGGTGCGCGGACGCAACACGGCGATCCTTTCGGTGGGGCGGGCCGGTCCCTGAGGGGCCGGTGGGGCGGCCCGCGTTTCACGGTTCCGTTCGGCAGCTGGGACGATTGTCGGGTCCGGGACGCGAGGATTCGTTGAGGAGAGACTTCCATGTCGGTGGGGCCCACCGCGGTGAATCGGCCGCGCGCAGGCGGGGCGGTGCGGTGATGGAGGCCGTGGACCGCGCCTTCGCGGCGGCGCTGTACATCGAGGGCGACGCGGCCCTGGACACCGGCGCGTCGCTGCTCGCCGCCGCACCCGACGCCGATGCCGAACTCGCCCTGCGCGGGCGGGAGTTCGTACGCCGTGCCTGGGACCGGGGCTGGCAGCCCGCCGATGTCGTACGGATCGTACGGCGTGACCTGGACGAGCCGCAGGTACGCATTCTGGCCGGGCTGATCCGCGACGAGCTGTCCCGTTACGAGCGGCTGCCCGCGCGCTGGCAGGGGCAGGTCGAGGAGCTGCCGCGCGAGACGTGGCGGTCCGACCGCTTCTCGTACGCAACGGCCGTCCTTGAGCTGTACCGGGTGCTGCTCGCGCTCCCCGCGATCGAACCGGCCGGGCCCGCGCCCGGGACCTCGGTGCTCGGCCCGCCGGTGCACGGCGAGCCGAAGACGCTGGCCCGCATCCGGGCGCTGCTCGCCAAGGCGGAGGCGACCGGGTTCCCCGAGGAGGCGGAGGCGCTCACCGCGAAGGCGCAGGAGCTGATGGCGCGGCACAGCGTGGACGACGCGCTGCTCGCGGAGCGCGGAGCGGGCGGGGAGGTGCCGGGCGCCTGCCGGATCGGGGTGGACGCCCCGTACGAGACGGCGAAGGCGATCCTCCTCGACGCGGTCGCCTCCGCCAACCACTGCCGGGCGGTGTGGAACGCCGAGCTCGGCTTCTCGACGGTCGTCGGGTTCGAGGGCGACCTGGAGGCGGTGGAGCTGCTCCACACCTCGCTCCTCGTGCAGGGCACGGCCGCGATGACGGGGGCGGAGGCGGCGCAGCGGGCGGGTGGGCGCAAGCGCACGAAGACGTTCCGGCAGTCGTTCCTGCTGGCGTACGCCGGGAGGCTCGGCGATCTGCTCGCCGAGACGGCGCGGGGGGTGGAGGCGGAGTTCGGCGGTGAGCTGCTTCCGGTGCTCGCGACGCGGGCGGTGGCGGTCGCGGGGCGGGCGGAGGCGATGTTCCCCCGGACGGTGTCGACGCGGGTTCGCGGGGCGTCGGACGAGTCGGGCTGGCGGGACGGCCGGGCGGCGGCGGACCGCGCCCACCGGGGCCGCATGCGCGGCCTGGGGCGCTAGGCCGGGTCCCCTGGGGCTCCGCCCCAGACCCCGGAGGGGCTGCGCCGACGGGCTGGGGGATGCCCATGCCCGCCGGCACCGAGGCATTCGGGGCCACCTGCAGGGGCGCGGGGAACTGCGCGACCGGCCCCTACGGTCCGCAGCCGAACGAGGGGGCTTGGGGGCGAAGCCCCCGGACGGGGCCTGGGGGCGAAGCCCCCGGACGGGGCTTGGGGGCGAAGCCCCCGGACGGGGCCTGGGGGCGGAGCCCGCTGGGGCCCTGGGGCGGGGCCCCAGCGCACCCCGACCGGCCGCACCCCTACTCCGAAGCCACGCCGCAGGCGACCCGGTAGCCTCGGGATCATGAGTTGGGTCCGGGCGCTGAAGGAGACCGCCCGCTCGGGGCTGAAGGTCGAGCGGCGCCGGCTCGAACCCCTCGTCGCCCTGCGCGGAGCAGCCGGCCTCGCCATCGTCGTCGGCATCAGCCTCACCCTCTTCGGCCCCTCCGTCGCCGCCAGCTCGGCGTTCGGCGCGTTCCAGGGCGCCATCGCCACGTACCAGCGCAGCTGGCGCCCCCGTCCCGTGCTCGCCCTCGCCTCCGGCCTCTCCCTGGCGATCTCCACCTTCCTCGGCTACCTCGTCGGCACCCACTCCCCGTTCTTCCTGCTGCTGCTCGCCCTGTGGACGTTCATGGCGGGCCTCGCCTGGGCGGTCGGCCCGACCGTCGGGGTGATCGCCTCGTCGAACGTGGCGATCATGCTGGTCACCGTCACCCTGCCCAGCACCGTCGCCGAGGCCGCCGGGCACGCCGGGATGATCGCGGTCGGCGGGATCGTCCAGGCCGCGCTCATCGTCCTGTTCCCCATCCGCCGCTGGGGCGCCCAGCGCGACGCGCTCGCCGACGCCCTGGCCGCGGTCGGCGACTATGCGCGCAGGCTGCGGCACGACCCGGTCGCACCGTTCGACGCCGAGCCGCTCATGACCGCCCGGCTCGCCGCCGCCGTCACCCCGCGCGAGGCCCGCCGCCGCCCCGCGGAACTGCACGGCGCCCGGGGCGTCGCCGAGCGGATCAGGCCGGTGCTCGCCTCGCTCGCCGACCCCGCGCTCGGCGTGCCCGAGGAGGGCGAGGAACGCCACCGGGTAAGGGAGTTGCTGGCCGCCGCGGGTACCGTCCTGGACGCCGCGGCCCGGGCCGTGCGGCACGGTGAGGCGCCCGTCATCCCGCCCGCGGCCCAGGCCGCGCTCGCCACCCCCGACACCGGCGCCATCCTCACCGGACCCGCCCGCCGCGCCGCGGGCCGGCTGACCACCCTGCTCGCCGACGTCGTCGAGACCGCCCAGGGCAGCGGCACGGGACAGGGCGCGGAACCCCTGCTCCGCCCCACCCTGCCGCGTCTGATCCCGGGCGCCCTGCGCACCATGCGCGCCGAGCTCGGCCGGCGCCGCTCACCGGTGTTCCGGCACGCGGTGCGGGTCTGCGTGGTGGCGACGGTGGGCTATCTGCTCGGCTACGTCCTGCCGTTCGGCCACGGCTACTGGGCCCCGATGGCCGCGGTGATGGTGATGCGCCCGGACTTCACGCTCACCTACGCCCGCGCGGTCGCCCGCTTCGGCGGCACCCTCGTAGGCGTCGCCCTCGCCACCGGCATCGTCCAGCTGACCCACCCCGACACGAGTCTCTCCGCCGCCATCGCGGTGACCTGCGCGTTCCTGGCGTACCTGTTGATGCGCACCGGCTACGCGGTGCTGAGCGGCTGTGTATCGGCGTACGTGGTCTTCCTGCTCGGCATGGGCGGCCTCCAGTGGACCCAGACCGTGCCGGACCGCGTGTTCCTCACGCTGATCGGCGGCGCGCTCGCGATGGTCTCGTACGCCGTCTACCCGGCCTGGGAGACGCCCCGCCTGCGCACCCGCCTCGCCGACTGGCTTGCCGCGAACGGCCGTTACGCCTCCGCCGTCGTCCTCCACTACGCCGACCCGGACCGCGGCACGGGCGAGTTGCGCCAGGCGTTGCTCGATACGCGCGAGGCCCGGATCGCCTGGCAGGAGGCGCTCGACAAGGCCACCCACGAGCCGGTGCGCCACCGGGGTCTTTCGCACCTCGCGGCCGAGGAATCCGCCCATGCGCTCAGCCAGTTGGGGCGTACGGCCATGTTGATGGAGGCGCATCTCCCGGACCGGGACGCGGTGCCGGTGCCGGCCGCCGCGAAGCTCGCCGAGGCGCTGCGCGCGGCCACCGAGCAGGGCGCGAAAGCGGTGCGTGAGCGGCGCGTCCCGCGGTGGGACGAGGTCGAGCAGGCCTTGGACGCCTGGGACGGCGAGGGCGTGCCCGACCGTGTGGTGCGGCGGGGGGCGGGTCTGGTCCTGCACTGCCTGGACGACCTGACGGATGCCCTCACTGCCCCCAACTCACCCAAACCATAGGGTAGTTGGCCAACGGCCGCGTTGCGGTGTCGAGCGGCGTCGGGGACCGCGACGAGCTACCGGCCGGTCCTGGCTCGACCGGTCCTGGTCCGGCCGGTGCTGGTCCGGTCGGGCCCGGCCGGGGTGGGCCCGTTCGCTCCGGCTCGGGGCGTGGCGCGGATGACCGCGATCAGTACGGCCCGTCGGGCGGCGTACCGGGCGACGGTCAGTCGGCATCGCAGTCGCCGGTAGCGGGTGCGCCGGGTGCTCGATCGGCAGGACATGGGGTCACCCTAGCCCTTCTTGCAAATGAAAACCATTTCCATATACTGGGTGTCATGGCTCGCAACGAAGTACGTCCCGTCATCAAGCTCCGATCCACAGCCGGTACCGGGTACACATATGTGACCCGCAAGAACCGGCGGAACGACCCCGACCGCATGAACATCCGCAAGTTCGACCCCGTCGCCGGCCGTCACGTCGACTTCCGGGAAGAGCGCTGACCATCGAGGGAGCGGCAAGTCTGAACCAAGCGGTGCCGGAGCGCGTCTCTTACTCGTGCACGAGCGCGTGCACGCGGAGTTCGAACGGGACGGCCCGGCGCGGATGGCGTGGCGCGGGGTGCGGCGGGCGGCTGTAACCGCCCGGGCACCCCGCGTGCACGTGCATCTTCCCATGCAGGCGCACATGAACACAGCTATGATCCGGGGCAGTTGACCATTCACAGTTGCACGTCTGCACATCCCGGGAGCGACCTTGCACCACGCGTACAACGGCATGGCGGCAGCGGAGCTTCAGGGTGCCGCGTGGCAGAAGAGCCGGCACAGCAACTCGCAGGGGTCCTGCGTCGAATTCGCCAAACTTCCGGGAGGCGGGGTGGCAGTACGCAACTCACGCCACCCCGACGGGCCCGCTCTCGTCTATACGAGAGCGGAGATCGAGGCGATGCTGCTCGGGATCAAGGACGGCGAGTTCGACCATCTGATAGCCGACTGAAGCCGGTTGAGGGGTGACGGCCGTCGGGGCGGGTGCCCGCTCGCGGCCGTCGACTGACAGGTGTCAATCCGGTCGCAGGGCTCGCTGCGGGCGGCCCGGCCCGGTCCGGCCTGGCCCGGCTCGTTCAGTCCGACGGTTGCAGCCGGAACAGCGCCCAGACGACCTTGCCGCTGATCGCCCCGGACAGCGGGTGCCAGCCCCAGCTGTCGGCGAAGGACTCCACCAGGAACAGGCCACGGCCCGACTCGGCGCCGAAGTCGTCGCCGGCGCGCTCGACCGGGCTCTCGTCACTGGGGTCGCGCACCGCGCACACCAGTCGGCTGGTCCAGCGCATCAGGTGCAGCCGCACCGGGACCTCGGTCTCGCGCGGGGTGTCGGCGGGCAGGGCGTGGCGCAGCGCGTTGGTGACGAGTTCCGAGACGACCAGGGCGACATCGTCGAAGCGCTCGCCGAGGCCCCACTGCGTGAGGGTCGAACCGGTGAACTTCCTTGCCCCGCCCACCGCTTCGTAGCGCGCGGGCAGCGCACAGGACGCGGAGCCCGACACGGTCGAGGGATCGAAGGGGGGAAGCGCCTGCCGCAACGGGTCGTAGGGCTCCAGCATGGTCGATCCATTCGTCCCCATGCGAGGCACTCCCGGGTTCGCGGCCGTGGCGGTACAGGACGCAAGCGACTAGACGCAGTTGAGCACGCAGGTGCGCGAGGACCATGGTTCCGAATGCTTCGGCCCGATGCAAGGGCAGATGCACGTGCACGCGACCGACCTGTCCCCGCCCGTGCCGTTTCTTGCTCATTTCTTCCTCAGAAGTTCCTCAGGCCGATTTCACTCCTTGACCATTTCCGTAATCACGCGGGTACGGGGTGAAGCGTTTTGATGGCAGACTGCCCACCACCATTGGATGGGGAGGACGGCGAAGTGACCGCAGGGGAGGCATGGGGATCCCCCCGGCCGAGTGCAGTCGAGGCCGGCGGAGGTTCGGTGGTCCGGCGCATTCTGCTCGGCTCTCAGCTGAGGCGCCTGCGCGAGTCGCGCGGCATAACCCGGGAAGCGGCCGGCTATTCGATCCGGGCGTCCGAGTCCAAGATCAGTCGTATGGAGTTGGGGCGGGTGAGCTTCAAGGCCAGGGATGTCGAGGACCTGCTCACGCTCTACGGCGTCGGCGACGAGGCGGAGCGCATGTCGCTCCTCGGCCTCGCCAAGGAGGCCAACATCGCAGGCTGGTGGCACAGTTTCGGCGATGTGCTGCCGGGCTGGTTCCAGACGTACATCGGTCTGGAGGGCGCGGCCTCCCTCATCCGCATCTATGAAGTCCAGTTCGTACACGGCCTGTTGCAGACCGAGGCGTACGCCCACGCGGTGGTGTCGCGGGGCATGCACGGTGCACCGGCCGCCGAGATCGACAAGCGTGTCGCGCTGCGTCTTGAGCGGCAGAAGGCCCTGGTGTCGGAACGGGCGCCCCAGTTCCACGCGGTGCTCGACGAGGCCGCGCTGCGCCGTCCGTACGGTGAACGGGACGTCATGCGGGCCCAGTTGAAGCACCTGATCGAGATGTCGGAGCAGCCCAACATCAACCTCCAGGTGATGCCGTTCAGCTTCGGCGGTCACGCGGGCGAGAGCGGCGCGTTCACGATGCTGCGGTTCCCCGAGTCCGATCTGTCGGACATCGTGTACCTCGAACAGCTCACCTCTGCACTGTATTTGGACAAGCCCGAAGAGGTCGGCCAGTACGAGCGCGCGATGGCGCGGCTGCAGCAGGACAGTCCCGGCCCGGAGGAAAGCCGCGATCTTCTGCGCGGACTCCTCCAACTCAGCTGACTCATCAGTAGGATGACGTCACATCAGGCCAGTGACGCGGTTGACCGCGCGAAGCCGGCGGACACAGCAGTAGGGGATGGCATGTCCTTCTTCACCGACCTCGCCCACCAGTTCATAGACGGCCAGTGGCGCACCGGCAGCGGGTCGTGGGACATCATCGACTTCGATCCGTACAACGGGGAGAAGCTCGCCACCATCACCGTGGCCACCGTCGAGGAGGTCGACGAGGCCTATCGTGCCGCCGAGCGCGCCCAGCGTGAGTGGGCGGCCACCAACCCCTACACCCGCCGGCTGGTCTTCGAGCGCGCCCTGCGCATCACCGAGGAGCGCGAGGCCGAGATCATCGACGCCATCGTCAGCGAGCTGGGCGGCACCCGGCTCAAGGCGGTGTACGAGGTCCACCTCGCCAAGGAGTTCCTGCGCGAGGCGGTCCAGCTGGCGCTGCGTCCCGAGGGCCGCATCCTGCCGTCCCCGGTCGACGGCAAGGAGAACCGGGTCTACCGGCTGCCGGTCGGTGTGATCGGAGTGATCAGCCCGTTCAACTTCCCGTTCCTGGTGACCATCAAGTCCATAGCCCCGGCCCTGGCGTTGGGCAACGCGGTCGTCATCAAGCCGAATCAGAACGCGCCGGTGGTCGGCGGCGGGCTCATAGCGAAGATCTTCAAGGACGCGGGCCTGCCCGCCGGCCTGCTGAACGTCCTGGTCACCGACATCGCGGAGATCGGGGACGCGCTGATCGAGCACCCCGTCCCCAAGGTGATCTCGTTCGCGGGCTCCGACCGCACCGGGCGCCATGTCGCCTCGGTCGCCGGCAGCCACTTCAAACGCGTCATTCTGGAGCTGAGCGGCAACAGCGCGCTCGTCGTCCTCGACGACGCGGACCTCGACTACGCGGTGGACGCGGCTGTTTTCAGCCGGTTCGCCTATCAGGGCCAGGTCTGCATGGCCGCCAACCGGATTCTGGTCGACCGGTCGGTGGAGGAGGCGTTCACGGGCAAGTTCCTCGCCAAGGTGGCCTCGCTCAGAACGGGCGACCCGGCCGACCCCGCCACCGACATCGGCCCCGTCATCAACAACTTCCAGGCCGAGGCGCTGACTTCGCTGGTCGAGCAGGCCCTCGCAGAGGGCGCCACCGCCCTCGTACGGGGCCGCACTCGCGGCAACCTGGTGGAGCCCACCGTGCTGACGGACCTGCCCGCCGACTCTCCCGTACTGCGCCAGGAGATCTTCGGCCCGGTCGCCCTGCTGATCCCCTTCGACGGGGAGGACGAGGCCGTACGCATCGCCAACGACAGTCCGTACGGGCTCAGCGGGGCCGTGCACACGGCCAATGTGGAGCGCGGGGTCTGGTTCGCCAAGCGGATCGAGACCGGGATGATGCACGTGAACGACTCGACGATCCAGGACGAGCCGCTGGTCGCCTTCGGCGGCGAGAAGTACTCGGGGCTCGGGCGGCTCAACGGGGAGGCCATGGTCGAGGTGTTCACGACCCAGAAGTGGATCTCGGTGCAGCACGAGCGGAGCCCGTTCCCGTTCTGACGGGCGGGCGCGGTACGGGAGTTGTCCGGCCGCCCCGGTCCGCGCGATAGAGGACGGCATCTGACCTCTATGCCTTCTACCGTGTCCTTGTCGGCGGCCGAAGCTCAGGGCCGCGGGGCACGGGCAGGACGAACGAAGGCGGTTGGATCATGGTTACTCACGTTCCTTCGGAGACGTACGGCGACGAGCGCGGCGCCCTCATCAACTTTGTGGAGGCTCAGCGCGGCGGGCTGCGCCGGGCGCTCATCGGGCTCACCGACGAGCAGGCGGCGAGCCGGCCGAGCGCGAGCGGGCTGTCCCTGTCCGGGCTGGTCAAGCATGTCGCCGAGACCGAGCTGAACTGGCTGCGGATGGCGCAGCAGCGGACCAACGAGAAGCAGCGGGACCAGTCCAACTGGCACGAGAGTTTTGTCCTCGTCGGGGACGAGACCGTCGAGGGCATGCTGGCCTTCTGGGCCGAAGTGGCCGTCGAGACCGAGGAGTTCATCCGCAAGGTGCCCTCCCTCGACGACACGTTCCCGCTGCCCGAGGCGCCGTGGTTCCCGAAGGACGGCCGGGTCTCGATGCGCTGGCTGATGATGCACCTCGTCGAGGAGATGGCCCGGCACGCCGGGCACGCCGACATCATCCGCGAGTCGCTCGACGGGAAGACCGCGTTCGAGCTGGTGGCGCTCGCAAACGGCTGACGCCTCGGCGGGACGGCCGGGGTCATAGGCTTGCGGTCATGTCTGCCATCCGTCTCCTCGTCCTCGGCGCGGTGCGCCGGCACGGCCGGGCGCACGGCTACCAGGTGCGCAACGACCTGGAGTACTGGGGCGCCCACGAGTGGTCCAACGCCAAACCGGGATCGATCTACCACGCGCTCAAGCAGATGGCGAAGCAGGGCGTGCTCCTCGCGCACGAGGTCGCACCCAGTACGGCGGGCGGCCCGCCGCGTACGGAGTACGAGCTGACGGATGCGGGCCGGGCGGAGTACGTCCGCCTGCTGCGCGAGGCGCTCGCGTCGTACGACCAGAAGTTGGACGTCCTGTCGGCGGCGATCGGCTTCATGGTCGACCTGCCGCGCGCCGAGGCGGTCGCGCTGCTGCGCGACCGCCTCGGGAAGCTGGAGGCATGGCGCGGCTCGGTGACGGAGCACTACGTGCCGGAGGGCGGGCCGGGGCAGCTGGGCCACATCGGCGAGATCATGAACATGTGGGTGCATTCCGCCGATGCGGAGGCGGGGTGGACGCGGGGGCTGATCGCCCGGATCGAGGGCGGGGCGTATGTCTTCGCCGGCGAGGGCGAGCCGTTCGTGGGCGTCCTCCCCTGAAACCTCCCGGTGCCCGGGGGCCAGCCCCTCCCGGCGCCCTGAGGCCGGGGGCGTTGTGCACAGTTCCCCGCGCCCCTGAATGCCCGCCTTCGTCCTTCGCCTGCGGGCCGTGGGGGCCGTTCGCGCAGTTCCCGCGCCCCTGAAAAGCCTGACTTCGGCTTTACCAGGGGCCGAGCCCAAGCGGGGTCAGTGGTGGAAGGCGGTGGCTTCGGATTCGGAGCGGCCCAGGGGAGCGGACTGACGGCGGAGCTCCGGCAGCAGCCGCCCGAGGTCCTCCAGGAGCAGCGCCCCGAGGTCGGAGGAGAAGCCGTTGCGGCAGACCACCCTCAGCACCGACAGGTCCTCCCGGTTCGCCGGGAAGGTGTAGGCCGGCACCAGCCATCCGTGCTCACGCAGCCGCCGCGAGACGTCGAACACGTCGTACTGCCGCACCTCCGGCGTCGTGGTGAAGGCGAACACCGGCAACTCGTCGCCCCGGGTGAGGAGTTGGAAGTCCCCGAGCGCCTCGATCCGCTCCGCGAGCCCGCGCGCGACGTCCCGCGTGGTCTGCTGCACCGCCCGGTACCCCTCCCGGCCGAGCCGCAGGAACGTGTAGTACTGGGCCACCACCTGCGCCCCGGGCCGCGAGAAGTTCAGCGCGAACGTGGGCATGTCGCCGCCGAGGTAGTTCACCCGGAAGACCAGCTCCTCGGGGAGCTCGGCCGCCGTGCGCCACAGCGCCCAGCCGACCCCGGGGTAGACGAGGCCGTACTTGTGGCCCGAGGTGTTGATCGAGGACACCCGCGGCAGCCGGAAGTCCCACACCAGGTCCTCGTCGAGGAAGGGCGCGATCATCGCCCCGGACGCCCCGTCGACGTGGACGGGGATGTCCAGACCCGTACGCTCCTGCAAATCGTCGAGCGCCGAGCACAGCGCGCCGATCGGCTCGTACGACCCGTCGAAGGTCGAGCCGAGGACGCCGACGACACCGATCGTGTTCTCGTCGCAGAGGGCCGCGGCGGCCTCGGGGTCGAGGTGGAAGCGGTCCCCCTCCATGGGGACCTGCCGGGCCTCGACCTCCCAGAACGTGCAGAACTTCTCCCAGCACACCTGCACGTTCACACCCATGACCAGATTCGGGCGGGCGTCGCGCGAGGGGTAGCGGTCCGCGTTGCGCTTCATCCAGCGCCGCTTGAGCGCCATCCCGGCCAGCATGCAGGCCTCGCTGGACCCGGTGGTCGAGCAGCCGACCGTGGTGCTCGGGTCCGGCGCGTGCCACAGGTCGGCGAGCATCGCCACGCACCGCCGCTCCAGCTCGGCGGTGCGCGGGTACTCGTCCTTGTCGATCATGTTCTTGTCCCGGCACTCCGCCATGAGCACCCCGGCCTGCGGCTCCATCCAGGTGGTGACGAAGGTCGCCAGGTTGAGCCGGGCGTTCCCGTCGAGCATCAGCTCGTCGTGGACCACCTGGTACGCGGTCGCGGGGGCCAGCGGCCGGTCGGGCAGCCGGTGCCGGGGCGGCGCGGAGGTCATCGAGCCGACCGGGTCGGCCTCCCCGAAGAAGGGGTTCAGGGCGAGCCGCCCGAACTCCTTCTCGTCGGTGCGGTCCTTCTCGCTGCCGCCTCGGTGCAGTGCCATGGACGGTCAACCACCTTTCGGGGAACGGGAGTTGGGGAAGGCGGCCGTCAGTTGCGGGCCAGGATCACCGCGGTTCCGTACGCGCACACCTCGGTGCCCACGTCCGCCGCCTCCGTCACGTCGAACCGCATCATCAGGACCGCGTTCGCGCCCCGCGCCTTGGCCTGCGCCACCAGCCGTTCCATCGCCTGGTTGCGGGTCTCGACCAGCGTCTTGGTCAGGCCCTTGAGCTCGCCGCCGATCATCGACTTGAGGCCGGCGCCGATCTGGCTGCCCAGGTGGCGGGAGCGCACGGTCAGGCCGAAGACCTCCCCGATGACCTGTTGCACGGTGTACCCGGGTACGTCGTTCGTGGTGACCACCAGTACGTCCGACTGCGGGCCCTGGCCGCCGCCGTATTCCTCGATGCCCATCCGGTTCCCCTTCGGTAGCGCTTGTCGGCCCTTCCAGCCTGCCCCTGGAACCTCGCTTTCGCGCGTTACGTTGATAACTTTGGCTGCCGACGGCAGACAGCCCCGCCCGACACCCACACCAGGAGCCCGGTACCCGTGACATCCCTTGCCCTCGGACCGAGCTGGCTGGACCCCGACTATCTGTTGCAGACCTTCGGCCTGGTCGGTCTGCTGATCATCGTGTTCGCCGAGTCCGGCCTGCTCATCGGCTTCTTCCTGCCGGGTGACTCGCTCCTGTTCACCACCGGCCTCCTGGTCACCACGGGCAAGCTGGACACCCCCCTGTGGCTGGTGTGCATCCTGGTGGTGTTCGCCGCGGTCCTCGGTGACCAGGTGGGCTATCTGTTCGGCAAGAAGGTCGGCCCCTCGCTGTTCAGCCGGCCCGACTCGAAGCTCTTCAAGCAGGAGAACGTCGAGAAGGCCCACGAGTTCTTCGAGAAGTACGGCCCCAAGTCGCTGGTCCTGGCCCGCTTCGTGCCGATCGTGCGGACGTTCACGCCGATCATCGCGGGCGTCAGCGGCATGAACTACCGCTCGTTCGTCACCTTCAACGTCATCGGCGGCACCCTGTGGGGCGCGGGCGTCACACTGCTCGGCGCGGCGCTCGGCAATGTCGCGTTCGTGCACCAGCACATCGAGCTGATCCTGGTCGCGATCGTGCTGGTCTCGGTCGTCCCGATCGCCATCGAGTTCCTGCGGGCCCGCTCCAAGGCGAAGAAGAACCCGTCGGCGGCCGAGGGCCCGGGCGGCCCCGGCCAGGCCCCGCAGCGCGGCGGCCGGCACGCCAAGCGGTAGGCGCTCCGCGGGGGAGGGGCCGGGCCGGGCTTGGCCGGTGCCGCTGGCTGCGGCCCGGTGCCGGGAGGCCCTGCCGCACCTCCGGCCTCCCCGCGCCCCTGTAGGTGGCCCAGTGCCCGGTCGCCCCCTCGCGGGGCGGCGCCTCAGAAGCCCCGGGTGCGCTTCGCGGCCGCGCGGCCCGCGCCCGGTGCCCGCAGGAAGAGCCGGGCGATCTCGTTTCCGAGGTTCACGCCGATCGCGATGGCCAGGGCCAGCGCCGCCGCCTTGGCGAGCGAGGTGACGCCCTGGTTGAGATGGTTCTGGGCGATCGCCAGGACGCCGAAGTAGGTGGCGCTACCGGGCAGCAGCGGGCCGATCGCGGCGGTGACGTACAGCAGCGCCGAGGTGTGCCAGTACCGCGAGAGCAGCTGCCCGAACAGGCCTACCAGGCCGGCCGCGATGGCCGTGGCCATGATCGGGGAGCCCTTCGCGGTGACCGCGATCGAGGCGTACACCACCCAGGCGACACCGCCGTTCGCTGCCACGATCAGGACGGTGGAACGGTCCTGCTGGAGCAGGACCGCGAAGGTCAGACAGAGCAGGATCGACGCGAGGGTCTGCAGGATCGGCCGGTCGATGGGCTGGAAGGTGCCCTCGGGATTGAGCTTGGCGTGGAACTGGAGTCCGCCGTACAGGACGGTCAGGACGCCGACGACGATCGCGACGAAGAAGTACCCGACTTCGAGCAGCCGGGCCGCCGCGGTGACGTAGAAGCCGGTCAGGCCGTCCTGGACGGCCGCCACCAGGGCCCGTCCGGGGATCAGGGCGAACAGGCCACCGGTGATGACCGCGGACGAATTGAGTTCCCAGTGCAGCAGCGTGAGCGCGACACCCATCGCGGCGGGCGGCATCGCGGCCACGGCGAACTGGTAGAACTCCGGCAGCCCACGCGACGCGCACAGCCAGGCGAGCCGGTCGCCGAGCACCGCGCCGACCGCCGCCACCAGGAACACCGTGATGCCGCCGCCGAGCAGCACCGAGGCCGCGCCGGCGAGGAGCCCGCAGGCCGTGGTGAGGGCCCAGCCCGGGTAGGGGTGGCGGTTGCGGCGGATCTCCGCGAGGCGCCGGTAGGCCTCTTCGAGCGAGACCTCGTGGTCCTCGCTGGTCATGTCCGTGACGAGCCGGTGCACGGCCGCCAGACGGGTGTAGTCGGTGCCGCGGCGGCGCACGGTGCGGTTGGCCGTCACCGGGTCGTCCACGAGCGAGGGCTGGTGGGTGATGGCCAGCATGGTGAAGGTGACCGTCGGCTCGCAGCGGTCGAGGCCGTAGCTGCGGCAGATCGCGAACATCGCCGCTTCGACGTCCTCGGCGCCCTCGCCGCCCGCGAGCAGCAGCTCGCCGATACGCAGCACCAGGTCGAGGACGCGGGGCACCGCGGGGCCGGTGTCGTCGTGCTTCTGGATCGGCTCGGCCACCGGCCGGTCGCCGACCGGCATGCGCAGCATGGTGCGCATGCGGTCCTGCCAGGGCGCGTCCTTGGACAGCCGCACGAGGGGCATGGACCCGGTGGTGGCCATCGGGTTCGGTTCGCGCGCGGTGTAGCCGCTGGGGGTGGTGAACGCGGAGGCGGGCTGGTCGGCGGGCGGCTCGGCCACCGGGGTGGCGAGTCCGGCGGGCAGCGCGAACTCGGAGGTCGGCGACTCCTCCTCGGGCACCTGCGGCTGCTCCACGCCCTCGGGAGGGGTGAAGGCGCTGCGGGCTTCGTCGGACTGCGGTTTGCGGTCCTCGACCACGTCCTGCTGCTCGGCCACCACTGGTCCCTCGCCTCCCTCCGGCCGCTTGCGTGCGTCTGCCCAGTATGTGGGCCGTCATGAACGGAGACGACTGCGGGCGGCCCACCCCGGAGGTGAGCCGCCCGCAGTCGTTACGGAAGTACGCGCGTCAGTGCGCGCCACCCTGCGCCTCAAGGCGCTTGTAGGAGGCCTCGACCTCGGCCTCGGCCTCGACGCGGCCGACCCAGTCGGCGCCCTCGACGGACTTGCCGGGCTCCAGGTCCTTGTAGACCTCGAAGAAGTGCTGGATCTCCAGGCGGTCGAACTCGGAGACGTGGTGGATGTCGCGCAGGTGCTCGACACGCGGGTCGGAGGCCGGGACGCACAGCAGCTTGTCGTCGCCGCCGGCCTCGTCGGTCATCCGGAACATGCCGATGGCGCGGCACTTGATGACGCAGCCCGGGAAGGTCGGCTCGTCGAGCAGGACCAGGGCGTCCAGCGGGTCGCCGTCCTCGCCGAGGGTGTTCTCGACGAAGCCGTAGTCGGCCGGGTAGCTGGTCGAGGTGAAGAGTCGACGGTCCAGACGGATCCGGCCGGTCTCGTGGTCGACCTCGTACTTGTTCCGCGATCCCTTCGGGATCTCGATGGTGACGTCGAACTCCACGGGTGGCTCTCCTCCATGATCAGCACATGCATCGGACGGGGCTGCGTCGCCGCCGTGTTCCCGGCCGGACGCAGTTCTGGTGATTAAGTGTCCCTCACGCAGGTGTGTGATCGCGAAAGGGGCTGGTCCTCGGTGCCGGGACCCAAGACATGGCAGCTCACGGCTGGTGCGGCGGCGGTCGGCCTGGCACTTTCGGCCGGGGCCGTGGCCCTGGCCGGACCGTGGGACTCAGGCCAGCGTACGGCCGAGCGTGTACGGGCCGCATCGCGGGAGGCCGGGGGTGGCGCAGATCACCAGCGCGGTACGGATCCGGACGCTCCGGCTCCGGCTCCGAGCGCTCCCGGAGTCCTCGCCGCCCTGGGCGTCCCCGGTGGCGCCCCGGTCCCGGCATCCCTGCCCGCGGCGCTCGCCCCGCTGCTCGGCGACCCGGCGCTCGGGGCGCACCCGGCGGCCTCCGTCGTCGACACCGCCACCGGCCAGGAGCTGTACGCCTCGCGCCCGGACGCCGCCATGACGCCCGCCTCCACCGTCAAGATCGCCACGGCGGCCGCGGCTCTCACCGCGTTCCCGGCCGACCACCGCTTCGCCACCACCGTGGTGGCCCCCGAACAGGGCGGCGCGCTCACGCTCGTCGGGGGCGGCGACCCGACCCTGGACACGGCCCGGCTGACCGCGCTCGCCGACGGCACCGCCCGCGCGCTGCGGGCCCGCGCCCTCGACCACGTACAACTCGCTTATGACGCCTCGCTGTTCACGGGACCCGCGGTGCATCCGATCGGGCCCAACGAGAACCTGGCGCCGGTCGTCGCCCTCATGACGGACGAGGGGCGCCTCGGGCCGGCGGGTGCGTCGGACGGCGGGCCCGCCGACCGCACCGCCGACCCCGCGGGCGACACCGCCAGGGCCTTCGCCCGGCTGCTGCGGGACCGCGGGGTGCGGGTGGACGACCCGGTGGCGGGCGACAGGCCCGCCGGCGCGAAGGAGCTGGCGAGCACGCTGTCGGCGCCGCTGCCCGACGTCGTCGAGCGGATGCTGACCAACAGCGACAACGACATCGCCGAGGCCCTGAACCGCCAGACGGCGATCGCCTCGGGCCGGCCCGCGAGCTTCGACGGGGGCGCCGCGGC
This sequence comes from Streptomyces xanthochromogenes, assembly GCF_014650455.1. Taxonomy (GTDB): domain Bacteria; phylum Actinomycetota; class Actinomycetes; order Streptomycetales; family Streptomycetaceae; genus Streptomyces; species Streptomyces xanthochromogenes. The sequence goes on from NZ_BMUZ01000014.1 coordinate 224,838, forward strand.
CGTGGCCGACCGGCTCGGCAAGCTCCAACTCCCGCTTGCGGGAAGCGTGTTCACCGACGGCAGCGGGCTCAACCGCGCCGACAAGGTCACCGCCGGGCTGCTCACCCGGCTGCTCGCCAGAGCCGCGGACCCGGCCCGCCCCGAGCTGCGCCCGATCCTCACCGGACTGCCGGTCGCCGGGTTCACCGGCACCCTCAGCGCCCGCTACGGCTCCTCCTCCGCCGCGACCGGCCTGGTCCGGGCGAAGACCGGCACCCTGGGCGGCGCCGGGGTCAACACCCTGGCCGGCACGGTCGTGGACGCGGGCGGCCACCTCCTGGCGTTCGCCTTCCTGTCCGCCGGGGCGCCGGGCGCCGACCCGGCCCCCGCGCAGCGGGCCCTCGACCGGCTCGCCACCCGGCTCACCGCGCACTGACGGGTGCCGACCGGGTTCCCTCACGGTGTCGACAACGTACGGTTGACGCATGACTGGCATCGGCGGTGCAGGTACCTCTGGGATGGTCGACTGGAACCTCGCGGTCGCGACCGCGACCCGACTGGTGCGGCCGGGCCCCGACGTGAGCCGCGACGAGGCACGTGAGATCGTCGCCGAGCTCCGCCGGCACGCCAAGGCCGCCGAAGAACACGTACGGGCGTTCACCCGGATGATCCCGGAGGGCGTGGAGCCCGAGGACACCCCGGTCCTGGTCGTCGACCGGGCCGGCTGGGTGAAGGCCAACGTGGCCGGCTTCCGCGAGGTGCTGCGGCCGCTCCTCGACAAGATGCAGGAACGTCGCGGCAACAGCCCCGGCGGGGCCGTGCTCGGCGCCGTCGGCGGCAAGGTCACCGGCGTCGAGCTGGGCGCGCTGCTCAGCTTCCTGTCCTCCCGGGTCCTCGGCCAGTACGAGACGTTCGCGCCCCCGAGCCGCGAGTTCCCCTCGGCCCCCGGCGGTGGCGGGCGGCTGCTGCTCGTCGCCCCCAACATCGTCCACGTGGAGCGCGAACTCGACGTCGCCCCGCACGACTTCAGGCTCTGGGTGTGCCTGCACGAGGAGACCCACCGCACCCAGTTCACGGCCGTGCCCTGGCTGCGCGACCACCTGGAGAGCGAGATCCAGTCATTCCTCGACCAGACCGAGGTCGACCCGATGACCGTCCTGGAGCGGCTGCGCGAGGCCGCCCAGTCCCTCGCGGGCGGCCGCCCGGAGGGCGAGGAGGACGAGGGCCGCTCCCTGGTCGAGCTGGTGCAGACCCCGGCCCAGCGCGAGATCCTCGGCCGGCTCACCGCCGTGATGTCCCTCCTGGAGGGGCACGCCGACTACGTCATGGACGGGGTCGGGCCGCAGGTCGTGCCCTCGGTGGGGGAGATCCGCGAGAAGTTCCAGCAGCGCAGGGCCAAGGGCGCGTCCCGGCTCGACATGGCGCTGCGCAAGCTCCTCGGCCTCGACGCGAAGCTGCGCCAGTACCGCGACGGCGAGCGCTTCGTGCGGGCCGTGGTGGAGGAGGTGGGCATGGACGGCTTCAACCGCGTGTGGACCTCGCCGAACACGCTTCCGACGAAGTCCGAGATCGCGACGCCCGCGGACTGGGTCGCCCGGGTCCACCGCCGCGCGGAGTCCTGACCCGAAAGCCGCCGGTGGGCGGGTGTCAACGCGGGAATCACCCATCCGAGGGACCGTGGGGCATGGGTAGGCGTGCAATGCTCGGGTAACGGCTCTGTTCTGTCACCATCTACGCACTCTGTGTGACTGAATGGCCCCGGTCGTCACCCCCGCTCCTCCGATTCCCCCGCTTCCTCTCCGCGCCGAGGCACCCCCCAACTTCACCGAAGGGCACCGGACATGGGTCCCCATCCTGCGGTCGCAGCGATACGCCTGGCGGTTCGCCGCGTACTCCACGACGTACTGAACGAACACTCCCGCGACCACGAGGCCGTCGCCACCGCCGTGACCGCGGGGGCACCCGCCGGTCCCGGGACCGGCGGCCGCACCGCGCCCGAGCCCCTCGTGCTCGTGGCCTGCTCGGGCGGCGCCGATTCCATGGCGCTCGCCTCCGCCCTCGCCTTCGAATCCCGCAAGCTCTCGCTGCGCGCCGGCGGCATCACCGTCGACCACGGCCTCCAGCACGGCTCCGACCTGCGCGCCGCCGAGGTCGTCTCCCGCATGACCGGCCTGGGCCTGGACCCCGCCGAGGCCGTCGCCGTGCACGTGGGCCGCGAGGGCGGGCCCGAGGCCGCCGCCCGGGACGCCCGCTACGCCGCCCTCGACGACGCCGCCGAGCGCCACGGCGCCGCCGCGGTCCTGCTCGGCCACACCCGCGACGACCAGGCCGAGACCGTGCTGCTGGGCCTCGCCCGCGGCTCCGGCACGCGCTCCCTGTCCGGCATGGCCGCCGTCTCGGGGGCGGCGGGCCGCTACCGGCGCCCCTTCCTGGAGATCGACCGCCAGACCGCCCGCAAGGCCTGCATGGTGCAGTCCCTGCCGGTCTGGGACGACCCGCACAACGCCGACCCCGCCTACACCCGCTCCCGGCTGCGCCAGGAGGGGCTGCCGGCCCTGGAGAAGGCGCTCGGCAAGGGCGTCGTCGAGGCCCTGGCCCGCACCGCCCAGCTCTCCCGCGACGACGCCGACGCCCTGGACGCCTGGGCCCTCCAGGCCGAGGCGACCGTGCGGGACGACGCCGGGCTCCTGGAGTGCGCGAAGCTCTACGCGCTGCCGCCCGCCGTGCGCCGCCGCATCGTCCGCCGGGAGGTCATCGGGGCGGGGGCACCCGCCGGTTCGCTCTTCGCCCGCCATGTGGAGGAGGTCGACAAGCTGATCACCAGCTGGCGCGGCCAGCGGGCCATCAATCTCCCGGGCCGCGTCGTCGCCCGTCGGCAGGGTGGCAGACTGGTCATTCGGCAGAGCTGAGCTCACGCACGTAACTCGGCTCCCGCACGGACCAATGAACCCCCAAGAAAGCGGCCCGGGTGAACGAGAAGGACATGGGCACCGACCTCCAGTCGGTGCTCATCACCAAGGAAGAGATCGACGCGAAGCTGGCGGAGCTGGCCGGGAAGATCGACGCGGAGTACGCGGGCAAGGACCTGCTCCTCGTCGGCGTTCTCAAGGGCGCCGTCATGGTCATGGCGGATCTGGCCCGCGCGCTGTCCACCCCGGTCACCATGGACTGGATGGCCGTCTCCTCGTACGGTGCGGGCACCCAGTCCTCCGGCGTCGTGCGGATCCTCAAGGACCTGGACACCGACATCAAGGGCAAGCACGTCCTGATCGTCGAGGACATCATCGACTCGGGTCTGACCCTGTCGTGGCTTCTTTCCAACCTCGGATCGCGCGAGCCCGCCTCCCTGGAGGTCTGCACGCTGCTGCGTAAGCCGGATGCCGCAAAGGTCGCGATCGACGTGAAGTGGATCGGGTTCGACATTCCGAATGAATTCGTCGTCGGTTACGGCCTCGACTACGCCGAGAAGTACCGCAATCTCCCCTTTGTCGGCACGCTCGCGCCGCACGTGTACGGCGGCTGACGCCACCCGGGCCGTTCGGGGAACCACAGCCCGCCTCCCGCCGTTGGAGCAGGGGAAGGGCCCTTTGTCAGCCGTACCGTGCGACCACGGGTGACAATGCTGGGGTACCGTCCGAAGAACAGTCTTTACACACAGTCTTAGTCACACTCACAGCAGCATTTACCTACGGGCAGGAGGGACGGGGCGTTCTCGCTCCGTATGGATGGACGTGAAGCGATACTTCCGTGGGCCGGTCATGTGGATCGTGCTGGCCGTCCTCGCCGTGGTCGTGTTGATGCAGGTCGTCGGCTCGTCGGGCGGCTACAAGACGGTCGACACATCCGATGTCGTTCAGGCGATCAACAACAAGCAGGTCGAACAGGCCAAGATCACCACTGGTGACAGTCAGGTCATCAAGATCGACCTGAAGGACGGCCAGAAGGTCAAGGGCAGCAGCAAGGTTCAGGCCAACTATATCGGTGACGCCCAGGCGACCGACATGGCCAACCAGCTGCAGACCGGAGTGAAGGGCGGTGACATCCCGAAGGGGTACACCGTCTCGCCCGACAAGCAGAACCCGTTCCTCGGGATCCTGCTGTCCCTGCTCCCCTTCGTCCTCATCGTCGTGGTCTTCCTGTTCCTGATGAATCAGATGCAGGGCGGCGGCTCCCGAGTCATGAACTTCGGGAAGTCCAAGGCCAAGCTCATCACCAAGGACACCCCGAAGACGACCTTCGCCGATGTGGCGGGGTCCGACGAGGCCGTCGAGGAACTGCACGAGATCAAGGAGTTCCTCCAGGAGCCGGCGAAGTTCCAGGCCGTCGGCGCCAAGATCCCCAAGGGTGTGCTGCTCTACGGCCCGCCCGGTACGGGCAAGACGCTGCTCGCCCGCGCCGTCGCGGGTGAGGCCGGCGTTCCCTTCTACTCGATCTCCGGTTCCGACTTCGTCGAGATGTTCGTCGGTGTTGGCGCCTCGCGTGTGCGTGACCTGTTCGAGCAGGCCAAGGCGAACGCTCCGGCGATCGTCTTCGTCGACGAGATCGACGCCGTCGGCCGGCACCGCGGTGCGGGTCTCGGCGGCGGTCACGACGAGCGCGAGCAGACGCTCAACCAGCTGCTCGTCGAGATGGACGGCTTCGACGTGAAGGGCGGCGTCATCCTGATCGCCGCCACCAACCGGCCCGACATCCTCGACCCGGCGCTGCTGCGCCCCGGCCGCTTCGACCGCCAGATCGCGGTCGACCGCCCGGACATGCAGGGCCGTCTGGAGATCCTCAAGGTCCACCAGAAGGGCAAGCCGGTCGCCCCGGACGTCGACCTGTCGGCCGTCGCCCGTCGCACCCCCGGCTTCACCGGCGCCGACCTGGCGAACGTGCTGAACGAAGCGGCGCTCCTGACGGCGCGCAGCGACAAGAAGCTGGTCGACAACCACGCGCTGGACGAGGCGATCGACCGCGTCGTCGCGGGTCCGCAGAAGCGGACGCGGATCATGTCCGAGAAGGAAAAGAAGATCACCGCGTACCACGAGGGCGGTCACGCCCTGGTCGCCGCGGCTTCCCCCAACTCGGACCCGGTCCACAAGATCACCATCCTGTCGCGCGGCCGGGCCCTGGGCTACACCATGGTCCTGCCGGACGAGGACAAGTACTCGACCACGCGCAACGAAATGCTCGACCAGCTGGCGTACATGCTGGGCGGGCGCGCGGCCGAGGAGCTCGTCTTCCACGACCCGACGACGGGCGCGGCCAACGACATCGAGAAGGCCACGGCCACCGCGCGAGCGATGGTCACGCAGTACGGCATGACCGAGCGTCTGGGCGCGATCAAGTTCGGTGGCGACAACACCGAGCCGTTCCTCGGCCGTGAGATGGCGCACCAGCGCGACTACTCGGAAGAGGTCGCGGCGCTCGTCGACGAAGAGGTCAAGAAGCTCATCGAGACGGCGCACAACGAGGCCTGGGAGATCCTGGTCGAGAACCGCGACATCCTCGACAACCTGGTCCTGCAGCTCCTGGAGAAGGAGACGCTGGGCAAGGAGCAGATCGCCGAGGTCTTCGCCGGCATCGTCAAGCGCCCGGCCCGCCCGGCCTGGACCGGCTCCTCGCGGCGTACGCCGTCGACGAGGCCGCCGGTGCTCTCGCCCAAGGAGCTGGCGCTCACCAACGGCGCCACCACGAGCACCAACGGCTCCACGCCCCTGGAGACGCCCACGGAGGCCATCCCGGCCCCCGAGGACCGTCCCGAGAGCTGAGCACCGGGGCCGCACCGGCCCCGGAATGCATGCCGCGCCCCCCAGGTTTTAGCCTGTGGGGGCGCGGGTGTTTTCCGGCCACGCGCATGGATTGACAGTCGAGGAACGAGGCACAGATGACCGACCCGGTGACGCTGGACGGCGAGGCCAAGATCGGCGAGTTCGACGAGAAGCGGGCCGAGAACGCGGTGCGCGAGCTCCTCATAGCCGTCGGCGAGAACCCGGACCGCGAGGGCCTCCAGGAGACGCCGGCCCGCGTGGCGCGGGCCTACCGGGAGATCCTGGCGGGCCTGCGGCAGACGCCCGAGGAGGTCCTGACGACGACGTTCGACCTCGGGCACGACGAGATGGTCCTGGTGAAGGACATCGAGATCGTTTCCCTCTGTGAGCATCACCTGCTGCCGTTCCACGGGGTGGCCCACGTCGGCTACATCCCCGCCGAGTCCGGCAAGATCACCGGCCTGTCCAAGCTGGCCCGCCTGGTGGACGTGTTCGCACGCAGGCCCCAGGTGCAGGAACGCCTCACGACCCAGGTGGCGGACTCGCTGATGCGCATCCTCGACGCGCGCGGCGCCATCGTGGTGATCGAGGCCGAGCACATGTGCATGTCGGTGCGCGGCATACGCAAGCCCGGTGCGAAGACGACGACGTCGGCGGTCCGCGGCCAGCTCCGCCACCCGGCGACGCGCAGCGAGGCGATGAGCCTGATCATGGCCCGCTGAGCCGGACGACCGCGGCCCACCGGGCCCGATGACATCGGACGGCCCCGCCTCTCTGCCTCGGCAGGGGGACGGGGCCGTCCGGCGTTGCTTGGTGACGGCGGGTCAGGTGACCGGGGCCGTGGTGTCGTCCTCGTCCTCGGGGAGCTTGCAGACGCGCTCCAGGAACAGGGCGGCGGCCACCACCGCGATTCCGGCGAGGACCGAGAAGCCGGCGTAGATCGCCTGGTCGCGGCGGGCCGGGACGTCGAGGTAGCTGAGCAGGTAGACGCCCGTGCCGCCGTACATCCCGCAGACCAGGGCCGCGACCAGGGCGCTGGCCTGGCCGAAGACGACCGCGCGGGCCGCCATCAGGGGCTCCACGCCCTTGGCGCCCGGGCGGCGCTCGCGCTGGGCCCGCAGCCGGGCGCGGATGGACAGGCCGGTCGCCAGCAGGACGACGGCGATCACGCCGAGCACGATGGGTGCCGCGAGCGGCACGCTCGGCAGGGTGGACACCGAGTCCCACAGCCGGGCGCCCGCCCAGGAGAGCACGCCGGCGATGACGAACAACCCGGCCAGCACGCCCAGGCGCAGTTGCTTCACGGAGTAGGGCCCTTCGCGTCTCGAGTGATCGACCTCAGAAGCGTAACGACTACTCGGGCAGGCGGAGTTCCAGATCGGCGCGCGGCTGGACGCCGGTGCGGCCGACGCCGGTCAGCAGGTCGGCGATCGCGCCGTGGCCGGGCAGCTGGGCCTCGGGGTCCACGTCGAGCCACGGGGCGAGCACGAAGGCGCGCTCGTGGGCGCGCGGGTGGGGCAGCGTGAGGACCGGGTCGTCGGAGACGACGTCGGCGTACGAGACGATGTCGACGTCGATGGTGCGCGGGCCCCAGCGCTCGTCCCGGACCCGGTCGAAGGCCTCTTCGATGGCGTGGCCGCGCTCCAGGAGCGAGGCCGGGGGCAGGGTCGTCTTCACGACCACGACCGCGTTGAAGTAGGACGGCTGGGAGCCGGGGTCGACGCCCCAGGGCTCGGTCTCGTACACCGGCGAGACGGCTTTGACGCGCAGGCCCGGAGTGTCCTCCAGGGCGTCGATGGCGCCCTGGAGCGTCTCCAGGCGGTTGCCCAGGTTCGACCCGAGGGCGATGACCGCGCGGCGCGGGTTGGAGAGCGTCATGTCCGCCGCGTCCACCTGCTCGACCACGGAGGCGGGCACCGGCTGTACGGTCGGGTCGCTCTGCGCGGCCCCCTGCGAGAACACGGTCATACTCGGCTCCGGGTGATGGTGATGGTCACGTCGTCGAACGGGACGGTGATCGGTGCGTCGGGCTTGTGGACGACCACCTCCACCTCCTGGACCCCTTCGTGCTTGAGGCACTGCTGGGCGATCCGCTCGGCGAGCGTCTCGATCAGGTCGACGGGCTCGCCCTGGACGACGTCCACGACCTCCTCGGCCACCACGCCGTAGTGCACGGTCTTCGCCAGGTCGTCGTCGGCCGCCGCGAGGCGGGTGTCGAGGCCGAGCACCAGGTCCACGATGAAGGTCTGGCCCTCTTCGCGTTCCCGGGGGAAGACGCCATGGTGCCCACGGGCCTTGAGGCCGCGCAGCGCGACACGATCCACGCGAATCACTCCTGCTGTCGTTGGTCAGACGGGCATGCGGCCGCGTGCGGGCGGCACCGTGCCCACAATCGAATCTACCTGCGGGCACTGACACTGCTCGCCCACGGGGGCTATGGACAGATCTGGACAGGCCTGGTAGCCGCCCCTACCCGATGACTCCCGGTTCAATCCCCCGAGACGTCGGCTTCAACCCTCCGAAGTCCCCAAACGTGCCCGGATTCAGTCCTCTTCCGACTCTTCGTCGCCCGATTCGGCCAGTACCGGCGAGCCGTGGTGGGACCAGAGCCGCCAGCCCTCGGATGTGCGGCGGAACACATTGGTGGCGACCACGAGCTGCCCGACGAGCGGGCCCAGTTCGCCGCTCTCCTCGGCGGGGCCGCCGCTGAGGATGTTCTCGGTGCAGGTGACGAGCGCGGTCTCGCCGAGGATGACGACCTTCACGTCGGTCAGGAAGAACTGGATGTACTCCGTGTTCGCCATGATCAGTGCGTACGAGCGGAGCACCTCGCCGCGTCCGGAGAGCACCGGCCAGCCCGGATGGACGCAGGAGATCCCGGTGTCGCCGGCCTCGGTGGCGTCCAGCCAGAGGGCGGAAAGCTCGTCGAAGTCGCCCCGCTCCAGGGTCTCGTAGAACGCCGTGTTGGCGCGCTCGACCGCCTCGCTCTCGGTGCGCGGGCTCACCGGGCTCCCTCGACGGCGCGTGCCACGCGGACGGCGTCGGCGGTGGCCCGCACCTCGTGGACGCGGACCGCCCAGGCGCCCTCGTGGGCGGCGATGGCGGAGACGGCGGCGGTGGCCGCGTCGCGTTCGCGGGCGGGCGGCGGGGCGCCCTCGTGGCCGGCCAGGACGCGGCCGAGGAAGCGCTTGCGGGAGGCCGCGACCAGGACCGGACGGCCGAGCGCACGCAGTTCCGCGAGGTGGGCGAGGAGCGCGAGGTCGTGGTCGGCCTGCTTGGCGAAGCCGAGGCCGGGGTCGATGACGAGCCGCTCGGGGGCGATGCCGCCCTCGATGACGGCCTCGGTGCGAGCGCGGAGTTCGGCGACGACCTCGGCGACCACGTCGGTGTACACCGCGCGGGCGTTCATGTCCTGGCTGAATCCGCGCCAGTGCATGACGACGAAGGGGGCGCCGGTGGCGGCGACGGCGGGGATCATCGCCGGGTCGGCGAGGCCGCCGCTGACGTCGTTGACCAGGACCGCGCCGGCGGCGATCGCCTGCTCGGCGACGCGGGCGCGCATGGTGTCGACGGAGACGGTGACGCCCTCGGCGGCCAGGCCCCGTACGACGGGGATGACGCGGCGCAGTTCCTCGTCCTCGTCCACGCGGGAGGCGCCGGGGCGGGTGGACTCGCCGCCGACGTCGACCAGGTCGGCGCCCTCGGTGACGAGGTCGAGGCCGTGCTTGACGGCGGTGGAGGTGTCGAACCACCTGCCGCCGTCGGAGAAGGAGTCGGGCGTCACGTTGACCACGCCCATGACCGCGCAGCGGTCCCATTCGGGCAGGCCTTCGACGGACCCCCGCCCGTTCCACTTACTCATACGTCAAGCGTAGGCGTCAGCCGGGTGTTCCAGGACCACGCTCGGGGGTGGCGAAAAGGCGCTGGAGGAGATCGTGCAGGGCGACGCGGTCGGCGTCGGGGAGCCCGTCCAGGGCCGTGTGGGTGGCGAGCATGCCGGTGCGGACGGTCTCCACGGTGCGTACGCCGTCGTCGGTCAGGACGACGTTCTTGACGCGGCGGTCGGTGGGGCTGGGCTCGCGGCGCACCAGGGCGCGGGCTTCCAGGCGGTCGATGATTCCGGTCACGTTCGAGGCGTCGCAGTGCAGCGTGGTGGCGAGCGAGCGCATGGAGGCGGGGCCCCGGCGCAGCACGGTCAGGGTCTTGGCCTGGCTGGAGGTGAGGCCCTCGTCGGCGGCGGCCGAGGTGAAGTCGCCGTAGAAGCCGGCCAGGGAGTCCCAGATGGCGTCCATGAGCGCGGCGTTGCTGACGGCTTTGCTGACCCCGGTCGGGCGGCTGGTTCCTGGCATGCCGTCCACTGTACCCGCGGCTCGACCAAAACTTGACTACCTCAACCTTCGATGTTTACCTTCATTCAGTTGCTTGAGGTAATCAAGCATCCATGTGTTCAAGTACCTGCTCCCGAGCGCCCTCGCGTGCTCGGGCGTACCTACTCCTGCCGTACGGAAGAAGAAGTGACCACTAACCAACGCCCCAGCGGCGGTACCGGGCTCGTCCTGGTCCTCGGCCTTGCCGCCATGGTCGTCTCGATGATGCAGACCCTGGTCGTGCCGATCCTCGGGATCATCCAGAACGACCTCGGCACCACCACCTCGGGCGTCAGCTGGGTCACCACCGCGACCCTGCTCTCGGCGGCCGTCTTCACCCCGCTGCTCGGCCGCTTCGGCGACATGCACGGCAAGAAGCCGACGCTGATCGGCGTGCTCGTGGTCATGGTCGTGGGGTCCGTGCTCGCCGCCACCACCAGCTCGCTCGTCCTGCTGATCATCGGCCGGGTGCTCCAGGGCGCGGCCACCGCGATCTTCCCGCTGGCCCTTTCCGTGCTGCGCGAGGAGATACCGGCGCAGAAGCTGCACGGCGCGATGGCGCTGGTCAGCGGAACCCTCGCGTTCGGCAGCGGGCTCGCGCTCGTCGGTGCCGGGCTGCTCACGCAGGGCTCGCACCCCGACTACCACCGGGTGTTCTGGCTCGCGGTGATCCTCGCGGTCCTCGCCCTCGTCGCGGTCGTCGCGGTCGTGCCGGCCTCCCGCAACAAGACGGGCGGACGCACCGACTGGCTCGGCGCGGCCACGCTGGCCGCCTTCCTCGTCCTGCTCCTGCTGCCGATCTCGCAGGGCCACGAATGGGGCTGGTCCTCCGCCCGTACGGTCGGGCTCTTCGTCGGCGCGGTCGTGATGGCCGGGGTGTGGGTGCTGGTGGAACGCAAGGTCGCGGCGCCCATGGTCGACATGCGGATGTTCGCGCACCGGCCGGTGCTCTTCACCAACCTGGCCGGTCTGCTTCTCGGCTTCGCGATGTTCTCGCAGTTCATCGGCGTCTCGTACCTGGTGCAGATGCCGGACCGGCTCACCGGGTACGGGTTCTCCGCCTCGGTGCTGCGGGCATCCGTCGAGTACCTGCTGCCGACGACCCTGATCTCGCTGGTCGCGGCGCCGCTCGGCGGGCAGCTGGTCGGACGGATCGGGGCGCGCTTCACGCTCGCCGCGGGCGCGGCCTTCGGTGTGCTCGGCTTCGCCTGGCTGACCGGGGCGCACGACTCGACGGCGTCCGTGATCCTCGCGGGCATGCTGATCGGAGCGGCGATCAGTTTCGGGTACGCGGCGATGCCGGCGCTCATCGTGGCGAGCGTCCCGCACCACCAGACGGGGATCGCGAACGGGATCAACTCGATCTCGCGGTCCGTCGGTTCCGCGATCGCCAGCGCGGTGATCACTTCGCTGCTCGCCTCGAAGGTGCTGTCCGGCCTGCCGGCCGGGGTGCCTCCGCTGCCGGCGGAGAGCCAGTTCACGCTCAGCTTCGCGTTGGCCGGGATCGCGTTCGTGCTCGTGGTGGGGGTGGCTCTGGTGGGGCTGTCCTCCGACGGGCTCCGGGCGCGGCGGGTCACGGCGTCCTCGGAGGCCCCGGACCCCGACCCGACCCCGGAGCCCGAGCTCCAGCAGGCCTGACCCCCCGGGTGCCGGCCCCCGCGCCCCCTGGGCTCCGCCCGGGGGGGTTTGCCCACCCGCCCGCCCGTTGCCCGGGGTTGGTTGGGTTCCGGCTCCCTGGGGCTGCGCCCCAGACCCCCGGGGGTTTGCCCACCCGCCCGCCCGGTGCTCGGGGTTGGTTGGGTCCAGGTCCCTGGGGCTGCGCCCCAGACCCCCTGAGGGGCTGCGCCCCTCGAACCCCCGCAAGGGGCTCCGCCCCCTGCACCCCCGTTCGCGCCTGAACGGCGCTCGTCCTCAAACGCCGGACAGGCTGAAGGTGCCTGCGCCGGCCAGCACCGGTACTGCCAGGGGCGCGGGGAACTGCGCGAGAAGCGATCACGGTCCGCGGACGACGACGGGGTGAAGGGGCGCGGGGAACTGCGCGAGCAACCACGCACGGTGCGAGGCCGACGACGGCCGTTGGGGGCGCGGGGAACTGCGCGAGCAACCACGCACGGTGCGAGGCCGACGACGGCCGTTGGGGGCGCGGGGAACCGCGCAAGCAACCACGCACGGTGCGAGGCCTCCGACGGCCTTTGGGGGCGCGGGGAACTGCGCGACCAGCCACCCACGGTCCGCACCCGAACCAGGGGCCCGGGCGCGCAGCCCCGGAAGTGGACTCGGCCCGCCCCACCCCCGAGGGGGCCGGGGAAAAAGTAAACGCCCCGGCCCAGGCCCCCGCAGGGGGACCCGGGACCGGGGTTCAAGGGGGTGGTGGCGGGCTACGCCGCCGTCGCGCCCTGCTTGCTCGGGGGGACGTGGGTGCAGGCCCGTTCCCGGCGGGCCGCCCGGGTGAGGCGGGCCAGGGGGCCGGGGAGGCCCAGGTTCACGAAGCCTTCCGCCTGCATCACGGCGAACCCGATGCGAGGGAGGTCCGCATGAGCCCGGTAGACCATGAAGCGCGGCTCCCACCGCGGCTGGAACTTCGCGTTGAACTTGTACAGCGACTCGATCTGGAACCAGCGCGACAGGAAGACCAGCAGGCCCCGCCACATCCGCAGCACCGGACCCGCGCCGATCTTCTCGCCGCGCGCCAGCGCCGAGCGGAACATCGCGAAGTTCAGCGAGACCTGGCGTACGCCGATCTTCTCGCAGGCCTGGAGCGACGCCACGATCAGGAGCTCGTTCATGCCGGGGTCCGCCGCACGGTCGCGGCGCATCATCTCGAGCGACATTCCGTCCTTGCCCCAGGGGACGAAGTGCAGGATGGCCTTCAGATCGCCGTAGGGGGAGGGGGCGGTGCCCTCGTCGTCGGCCTTGTGGGCCGTCGCGATCACGCAGTCCCCGTCGTTCGGGTCGCCGATGCGGCCGAGCGCCATCGAGAAACCGCGCTCGGTGTCCGTGCCGCGCCAGTCCTCGGCGGCCCGGCGGACGCGTTCGAGTTCCCCGTCGGAGAGGTCACGAACGCGCCGCACGCGGGTTTCGTAGCCATTGCGCTCGATGCGCTTGACCATCTGGCGTACGTTCCGCATGGCGCGTCCGGCGAGGGAGAAATCCGCGACGTCCACCACCGCCTCGTCACCCAGTTCCAGCGCGTCGAGCCCGGTCTCGCGGGTCCAGACCTCGCCGCCGGTCTCCGAGCAGCCGACGACCGCCGGGGTCCAGGAGTGCGCCTTGGCCTCGTCCATGAAGCGCTCGATGGCGCCCGGCCACGCCTCGACGTCACCGATCGGGTCGCCCGATGCGAGCATCACGCCGGAGACCACGCGGTAGGTGACGGCCGCCTTGCCGCTGGGCGAGAACACGACGGCCTTGTCGCGGCGCAGCGCGAAGTGGCCGAGCGAGTCGCGGGCGCCGTGCTTGGCGAGCAGTTCGCGCAGCTTGTGCTCGTCGTCCTGGGTGAGCCGGGCCGCCGGGTGCTCGGGGCGGAAGGCCAGGTAGATCGTGGTGATCGCGGTGAGCAGGCCGAGCGCGCCGAGCGAGTAGCCGACCGTCCAGCTGGTCTTGCCCTGGTATTCGACCGGCCCCTCGACGCCGAACAGGCCGAACATCACGTGCTGGATGCGGTCCACGATGCTCGGGTTGCCGACCGTGCGGTTGGGGTGGACGCTCACGATGACCAGGCCCAGGCCCAGCGACCCCGCTCCCATCAGGAAGAAGTTCGCCACCGCCTTCCAGCGGCTGCGCGGGTCGGGCAGCGCGTTGAACTCGCTCCGGTGGCGGACGAGCAGTGTGAGAAGTACCAATGAGATCAGCACCCCGACGACGGAGTGCCGGTACCAGAACTGGGCCACCGCCCCGATCGGCAGCAGCACCACGGCGGCTCGCCAGGCCCGGCGCTTGCGGCGCTTCAGGCCGTGCGCGAGGAGCAGCAGCAGGATGCCGGCGCTGAGCGCCACGGCCGCCGCGAAGGGGCCGAAGGTACCCGGAAGCACCTCGCTGACCGTGTGGAACCGACTGTGCCGGACGCGATCGAAGACTCCGGCCGCGACGTCCAGGAGGCCCACGATCGTGCAGGCCGTACCGACCAGCTTGGGAACCGACTCGGGGCGCGGCCCGCGGAGGACCTTTCGTACACGAGTCGGAACCGATCCGTTTTTGTCCCCATCTATCCTGACAGACATCGCTTCCCGTGACTCCGCGAGAGATTCAGTTGGCCGGGGGACGGCGTCCGCACCGTCCAGCCGGACAATTTGCGCCCTCTAGGACGGGACTTGTGGGGGGCGGGTTCCCTCGGTCTCAGGAAAATCTCAGCCAGAAAGTTTCATCGACTCATGGGTCTCACGAGCAACAAGGTCCTGGCACTCGCCGTGTTCCTGGCGGTGGTGCTGTTCGCGGTCACCATCTGGTTGTGGCCGCGCCTGGCGCGTCGCAGCTGGAAGGCAGTGACGGGCCGGATCGGTCTGCTGCTCGCGACCCAGCTGGCGATCTTCGCCTCGGTCGGTCTGGCCGCCAACAACTCGTTCCTGTTCTACGGGTCCTGGGCGGACCTGTTCGGTCAGGAGCAGGACATGGGCAAGGTCGTCGACCACTCGGCGGGCGGGAAGAACATCCAGGTGGTCGCCAAGCAGAAGCCGGACACCCCGGGCGCGGGCAAGCCGCAGCTGGGCGGCGAGATACAGAAGATCGTCCTGGCCGGCGAGCAGTCCAAGATCACCAGCCCGGCCTACGTGTATCTGCCCCCCGAGTACTTCCAGAAGGCGTACGAGAACAAGACGTTCCCCGCCTCGGTCGTCCTCACCGGATACCCGGGCACCGCCGAGAACCTGCTCAAGGGCCTCCGGTACCCGAAGACGGCCTGGGCGCAGGCCAAGCAGAAGAAGATGCAGCCGATGATCCTGGTCATGATGCGCCCGACGGTCGCGGGGCAGCGGGACACCGAGTGCGTGAACATACCGGGCGGCCCGCAGACCGAGACGTTCTTCGCGAAGGACGTGCCGGACGCGATCTCGGCGAGCTACCGGGTCGGCAAGAAGCCGCAGAACTGGGGCTTCATCGGCAACTCGACCGGCGGCTACTGCGCCCTGAAGATCGGCATGCAGCACCCCGAGCGGTTCGCGGCGAGCGCGGGCCTCTCGGCGTACTACAAGGCGGCGGACGACCCGACGACCGGTGACCTCTTCCACGGCAACAAGCACGAGGAGAACCGGGCCAACCTGTTGTGGAGCCTGGACCACCTGCCCGCCGGCAAGTCGTCGTTCCTGGTCACCAGCTCGCTGTCGGGCGAGGACAACTACAAGCCGACCCAGGCCTTCATCAGGAAGGTGAAGGCGCCGGGCCGGGTCTCCTCGATCACGCTCGACAGCGGCGGCCACAACTTCAACACCTGGCGGCGCGAGATCCCGCCGACCCTGGAGTGGATCAGCGGCCGGCTCAGCGCGGGCTGACCGGCCCTGCACGGCGTTCCCCCGCCCCCGGCCGGCCGGGCCGGGGCCGGCCGGCCCACCCGGCTCAGCGTGGGCCGACCGAGGCCACCGATTCGACCTTCACCTCGGTGCGGGGCACGGCCTGCGCGTCCGCGTCGATGGAGCGGCGCAGCGCCTCGTGCAGCCGGGCCGGGGTGAGCACGCCGAGGAAGCGGCCCCGCTCCTCGCGGTCGATGACCGCGATCCAGCCCGCGTCGTGCTGGAGCATCGTGGCGAAGGCCTGCTTGAGGGATGCGCCGACCGGCAGCCAGGCCTCCATGCGCCGGGCGTGCTCGCGGACGGTGCCCTTGCCGAGCCGGGCCTGCTCGCCGGAGATCCAGCCGTGCAGGTTGTCGTCGCCGTCCAGGACGACCGCCCAGCGCGCGATGTCGGCCGGCAGCGGGTCGTCGAGGTGGACAACGGGCGGCTGGTCCAGGTCGCTCTCCTCGATGGGGGTCACCGAGAGGCGCTTGAGGCCGCGGTCGGCGCCCACGAAGTCCGCGACGTAGTCGGTGGCGGGGGCGCCGAGCACGGCGGCCGGGGCGTCGAACTGCTCGATGGCGCCCTGCCCGTAGACCGCGATGCGGTCGCCGAGGCGGACCGCCTCCTCGATGTCGTGGGTGACGAACAGCACGGTCTTGCGCACCTGCGACTGGAGCCTGAGGAACTCGTTCTGCAGCCGCTCGCGCACCACCGGGTCGACCGCGCCGAACGGCTCGTCCATCAGCAGTACGGGCGGGTCGGCCGCCAACGCCCTTGCCACGCCGACCCGTTGGCGCTGACCGCCGGAGAGCTGCTCCGGGTAGCGCGAGCCGTACGTCTTCGGGTCGAGCCCGACCAGGTCGAGCAGCTCGGCCGCGCGCTGCTGCGCGACGGACTTCTTCACGCCGAGCAGGTGCGGGACGGTCGCGGTGTTCTCCAGGACCGTCTTGTGCGGGAAGAGGCCGACCTGCTGGATCACATAACCGATGCGCCGCCGCAGCTGAACGGGGTCGACGGTCGATATGTCCTCGCCGTCCAGGAATATCCGCCCGCCGGTCGGCTCGATGAGCCGGTTGACCATTTTCATCGTGGTGGTCTTGCCGCACCCCGACGGGCCCACCAGGGTGACCAGTTCACCCTCGGCCACCTCGAAGGACAGGTCGTCCACGGCGATGGTGCCGTCGGCGTACCGCTTGGTGACGTGCTCGAACCGGATCATGGGTCCCCATTGTGAAGGCTGTCTGGCGCGCTTGTGTGAAGCCCATGTTGCTGTACTGCAAAGGCGCAGGTCGATTGTCAGTGGGCGGGGATAGGGTTTTGGTACGTACGTTCGGGGCACCGGGCGAGGTGTCAGGGGAGGTGGGAGAGTGGCGCAGAGCTGCCTGGCGGCGAACGACTGGATCTGCTGGGAATACGTCAGCTCCCGGAGTCAGGAGCTGACCGACGCGACGGTCCAGCACATCTGGATCACCGCGATGTCGGTGGTGATCGGCCTGCTCATCGCCTTCCCCCTCGCGCTGCTCGCACGCGGGCGCAAGGGCGTCGCGGCCACCGTCCTCGGCGTCACGACCGTGCTCTACACCGTGCCCTCGCTCGCGATGTTCGCCCTGCTGCTCCCGCTGCTCGGCCTCTCCGCCGGGCTGGTGATCACGGGCCTGGTGCTCTACTCCCTGACGATCCTGGTACGGAACATCCTGGCGGGCCTGGAGTCCGTGCCCGCCGACGCCCTGGAAGCGGCCCGTGGCATGGGATACGGGCGGATACGGCTGCTTTTCGAGGTCGAGCTGCCGCTCGCGCTGCCGGCCCTGATGGCCGGGCTCAGGATCGCCACGGTGGCGACGGTCGCGCTGACCACGATCGGCTCGCTCGTCGACCACGGCGGCCTCGGCAACCTGATCGAGCAGGGCCTGCCCACCTTCTTCAAGGCGCAGATCCTCACCGCGTCCGTGCTGTGCGTGGTGCTCGCGATCGCCGCCGACCTCCTGCTCCTCGGAATCCAGTGGCTGCTCACGCCGTGGACCCGCATCCGTACGGCGAAGGCGGTCTGAGCGATGGGGGTCTTCCCGCAGGCCTGGACGTGGCTGACGACCGGGGCCAACTGGTCGGGCGACGACGGCGCCTGGCACCGCCTCGGTGAGCACGTGTACGTCAGCGCGCTCGCCCTCGTGGTGTCCTGCCTGGTCGCCCTGCCGCTCGCGCTGTGGCTCGGCCACATCGGCAAGGGCGGCGCGCTGGCGGTCAACATCTCCAACGTCGGCCGCGCGATACCCGTGTTCGCGGTGCTCGCCCTCTTCATGGTGACGCCGCTGCGCAACGCGGGCTATCTGCCCACCGTGATCGCCCTGGTGCTCTTCGCGGTGCCGCCGCTGCTGACCAACGCCTACGTCGGGATGCGCGAGGTGGACCCGGCGGCGGTGGAGGCGGCCCGCGGCATGGGGATGTCGGGGCGCCAGCTCTTCCTTCAGGTCGAGCTGCCGCTCGCCTACCCGCTGATCATGACCGGGCTTCGCTCGGCGGCGGTGCAGATCATCGCGACGGCGACGATCGCCGCGATGGCGGGCCTCGGCGGGCTCGGACGCATAGTCACGGAGGGGTTCGCGGTGTACAACACCCCCCAGGTGGTGGCGGGGGCCATGCTCGTGGCGGCGCTCGCCCTGCTGGTGGAGGGCGCCCTGGTGGCGTTCGACCGCCTCTTCAGCCCGCTGCGCAAGCGTTCGTGAGCCCGCACTGACGCCCCGTACTGCCTCTCGTGACTGCCCGTCGTGCTCGCCCCACTGCTTGTCCCCCCCGCCCCCCACACCTCGTGACCCCGCAACTCCCTTGATTTCGTGACATCTCCTGGACGGTGAAACCCTCATGAGCAAGATCCTGCGCACGACCGGTGCGGTGCTCGGCACGCTGGCCCTGGCCGGCACGCTCGCCGCGTGCGGCGGCGACAGCCTGGAAAAGAGCAAGGACAAGAGCAGTGCGAGCGCCTCGGGCGGCTCCAGCAGTACGGGCGGTGGGAAGAAGGGCTCGCTGGTGATCGGCGCGGCCGGCTTCACCGAGTCCGCGGTGCTCGCGGAGCTGTACTCGCAGGTCCTGGCGGACGCCGGGTACTCGACCTCGGTCACCACCGTGAAGAACCGCGAACTGTACGAACCGGCTCTGGAGAAGGGCGAGATCGACGTCGTACCGGAATACGCGGCGACGCTCACCGAATTCCTCAATGCCAAGGCCAACGGCGCCGACGCGAAGCCGATCGCGTCCAGCGATGTGACGGCCACCGTCGCCGAACTGTCCAAGCTGGCCGGGCCGCGCGGACTGAAGGTTCTGCCCGCCGGTGCGGCCGTGGATCAGAACGCGTTCGCGGTGACCAAGGAATTCGCCACCAAGAACAACCTCAAGACCCTTTCCGACCTGGGCACTTCGAAGGCCAAGGTGAAGATCGCCGCCGGTGACGAGTGCAAGGTCCGGCCATTCTGCGCGCCGGGTCTCACCGCCAAGTACGGCATCGACGTGACCGGCATCGACCCCAAGGGCGTCGGCACCCCGCAGGCCAAGCAGGCCGTCAAGGACGGGGTGGACCAGCTGGTGCTGACCACCACCACGGATGCGACGCTGGACTCCTACGGCCTCGTCCTGCTCCAGGACGACAAGAAGCTGCAGAACGCGGACAACATCCTGCCGGTCGTCAATGCGAAGGAAGCGGGCGGCCAGGAGATAGCCGATGCGCTCGGCAAGCTGACGAAGGCGCTGGCGACCGACGATCTCGTGGATCTCAACCGCAAGGTCGACGCCGAGCGCGCCAAGCCGGCCGATGTCGCCAAGGCGTATCTCCAGTCGAAGGGGCTGATCAAGAAGTAGCCGAATTTGGCGCTCGGAGTAACTACAGGGGAACAGATTGACGGGTGGGGGTCCATGTGGGCGCTACGCACGGTAAATTTCAGGCCATGCCACGTGGACGCCACCGTCATTCCCCTCCGCTGCACCGGCTTCTTCAGCCGTCGGCCGTCGCAGGCGTTTCCGTCCTGTGCGCCGGCGGCGCCTGGCTCTTCGATCAGCCGGCGGCGCTAAGGGCGTTGGCCGCGGCCGCCGCGGCGGCCTGCGTCACCGGCTCGGTGCTCATGCGCGCCTGGGACCGGGCGGCGGGCCGCCGGGTCGCCGAGCTGACCCGCTCGCGCGCCGCCGACCAGTGGCGGACCGAGGAGCGCATCGCCGAGCTGGAGACGGAGTTGGAGGAGTCGCGCGAGCTGCGCGGCCGCCTCGACGCCAAGCTGCGCACCAAGCGCATGGAGCTGGCCGGGCTGCGCGGCGAGCACGCGGCCCTGCTGCGGCGCTACGCCAACGCCGAGACCGAGCGGGCCAGTGCCCTTGAGGGCCGGCGTCAGCTGGCCCTGGAGTCCACCGGGCCCAAGGCGCTGACGGCGTCCGGCAGTACGCCGACGCCGGCTTCCTACCTCGCGGCCGCCCGCGCCCTGGAGTCCCTCTCGCTCAGCGCCGAACGGCAGGCGAAGGCCCGTGCCGAGGCGGAGGCGGCGCGTACGCGCGAGTCCCAGGAGGCGGAGGAGCCGCAGGGGAAGCCCGCGGCGGCCCTCGGCAGCGGGGAACACACCCGCCCGTCGGCCGCCCTCACCGCCGGGCCCCGCCAGGCCGAACTGCCCGCGGCCCCCGCGCCGGTCGCCGCCGCGGTGGTCCCCTACCTCGCGCGCCGCGCGGCGCGCCCGGAGGGAAGCTTCGACTTCTTCGGCACGGGTGGCGCGCAGCCTGCCGAGGCCGCGGACGCGGACCACAGGGCTGCCGCGATCGAGGCCGTCCAGGACGAGGACCTCGCGGACGTGGTGGGCGAGGAGGTCCTCGCCCACCGGGTGCAGCAGGGTCCGGAGAAGGTGGTCGGCGAGGTCATCGACCTGACCGCCCACGACGAGACGGAACAGTTGGACGTGGCGGTCCTGCGGACCGCGATCTCCTAGGGCGGGGCCGCAACCGCCCGGGCGCGTACGGAAACCCGTGGAGCGGGGCCCAGCTGCCCGGGCGCGTCCGGACCTCGCAGGCCGGGGTCGGGGCTCAACTGCCGGGGCGCGTCCGGAAAATGGTCTGCGGCCGGTACCGAGGCCGCTGCATCGTGGCGAGTGTCGGTACCTGCCGCAGAATCCGGACGCACGGGACAGTCGGCATCCGGCAGGCCGTTCCCCCGAACCGGCCACGTGCCCATTGTGGTCGCGCACCCGACGGCCTTTCCAGGGGGCACGGGTGCAGATAATTGCCGTGCGGCCCGCTTCGCGCCCCTCGGCCGCCCCCCTCGGCCGCCCCATCGACCGCCCTCGCCACGGAAGGCGCCCCCCTTGCACCTCGCCGCCGCCGACCGCGCCGCCCTGCGGACCCTGCTGCGCGAGCGGCGGGCCGCCGTCAGCCCCGCCTCCGCGGGCTTCCCGCCCAGGCGGCCCGGCCCCGGGCGGCGCGTCGCGGGGCTCAGCCAGGAGCAGATGGACGTCCTCCTGGAGCGCACGCCGGGCACGTACAACCGCTTCGAGAACGGTCAACTGCCCACGCCTTCAGCCGAGTTGCTGACGGCGGTCGCCACCGTTCTGCGCCTCGACGAACAGGAGTGGGTCTTCCTGTGGCGGCTCACCCGGCGCGAGGCCCCGCCGAACCCGCTGCACCGCGACTCCGGCCTGAGCGTGCCCGAGGAGTGGCACGGGTTGGTCGACGGCATCAGCGGTGCGATCGCGTACATCAACGACGCCGAGTGGAACCTGCTGGCCCACAACAAGGAGTTCGCCGAGCTCTTTCCCGGCGGCGAGCCCCCGGCCAACCCGATGCGGTGGATGCTCCTGGACCCCGAGGCGCGCGAGGTGGTCCTCGGCGACTGGGCGGAGTCCTGGGCGCCGCTGGTGATGCCGCAGCTGCGGCACGCGGTGGAACTGCATCCGCGGAACGCGGCGCTGGCCCGCCTGCAGGCCGACGTGCGCCGGGACCCGGTGGCCGGGCCGCTGTACGCGGCGGCGGCCGCGGCGCCCATCGCCTACCCGGACGGCTCGGCGCGGCCCCTCAACCACGCGCTGTACGGGCCGGGCCGGGTGACGACGTGCGTCGCCGAGCCCGTGACGTCGCCGGGCGCGCGGGTGGTGCTGCTGCTCTACACCCCGAACTGAGCGGCGCCGTAAGCTAGTTGACGTTCCCGGACGTCACTTGTCGATGTCGCCGACGACGAAGAACAGCGACCCCAGGATCGCGACCATGTCGGCGACCAGGGTCCCCGGCAGCAGCACGGCGAGCGCCTGGATGTTGTTGTACGAGGCCGACCGCAGCTTCAGCCGGTACGGGGTCTTCTCGCCCTTGCTGACCAGGTAGTAGCCGTTGACGCCGAGCGGGTTCTCGGTCCAGGCGTACGTGTGGCCCTCGGGTGCCTTGAGGACTTTCGGCAGCCGCTGGTTGATCGGCCCTGGCGCGAGGCCCGCCATCGTGTCGAGGCAGGCATCGGCGAGGTCGAGCGCGTTGTGGGTCTGCTCCAGGAGGCACTCGAAGCGGGCGAGGCAGTCGCCCTCGGTACGGGTGACGACCTTCAGGGTGTCCTGGAGTTCCCCGTAGGCGAGGTACGGCTCGTCGCGGCGCAGGTCGAAGTCGACGCCGGAGGCGCGGGCGATCGGGCCGCTGACGCCGTACGCGTGCACGGCCTCGGCGGACAGGACGCCGACGTTCCTGGTGCGGGCGCGGAAGATCTCGTTGCCGAGGACGAGCCGGTCGTACACGTCCATGCGCGAGCGCACGGAGGCGACGGCCTGCCGGGCCCGGCCGAGCCAGCCGAGCGGCAGGTCCTCCTTGAGGCCGCCGACCCGGTTGAACATGTAGTGCATGCGGCCGCCGGAGACCTCCTCCATCACGGCCTGGAGCTCCTCGCGCTCGCGGAAGGCGTGGAAGACGGGGGTGATGCCGCCGAGCTCCAGCGGGTACGAGCCGAGGAACATCAGGTGGTTGAGGACGCGGTTCAGCTCGGCGAGCAGGGTGCGGGTCCATACGGCGCGCTCGGGGACCTCCATGCCGAGCATCCGCTCGACGGCCATGACGACGCCGAGCTCGTTGGAGAACGCGGAGAGCCAGTCGTGGCGGTTGGCCAGCATCACGATCTGGCGGTAGTCGCGGGCCTCGAAGAGTTTTTCCGCGCCGCGGTGCATGTAGCCGATGACCGGCTCGGCCTGTTGAATGCGTTCGCCGTCGAGTACGAGCTTGAGGCGTAGCACTCCGTGGGTGGAGGGGTGCTGGGGGCCGATGTTGAGCACCATGTCGGTGCTCTCCGCCCCGCCCCCGATCCCGACCGTCGTCTCCGTCATGCGGGCCAGTATCCCCCGGGGCCCCCGGGCCACCTGCCACCCGGGCCCCGGCGGGGGCGACGGGGTGGTCCCGCGCTCGCGCCGTGCGTGGCCGATCGCGCCGTTCCCCGCGCCCCTGACCCCGGTTTCGTCCGTCTGCGGACCGTGCGTGGCTGGTTGCGCCGTTCCCCGCGCCCCTGGCAGCGCTGGTGCCGGTCGGCGTCGGCATCTTCGGCCTGCTTCCCGTGCCCCCCAAAAGCCTCGACGCTGGGGCACCTTCAGCCTGTCCGGCGTTTGAGGACGAGCGCCGTTCAGGCGCGAACGGGGGTCTGGGGCGGAGCCCCCAGGGTCGCTTCACCCCCCGGAGGGTTGTGGGGAGGGGCGGGGCGGGGCGACTCCCGGGGTCTGGGGCAGGGCCCCAGGGGGCCGGGGCTGGAGGAGCCAGAGGAAGTCGCCGAGGGCGCCCCGGGCGGTCAGCTCGGCCGCCGCCCCCGCCACCGCCAGCGCGCGTACGTACGCCGCCGGGTCCGAGGAGGCCAGGGACAGGGGCGGCCGGGCCCCGGAGACGCCGAGACGGGCCAGGGCCTCGCGCTGGGGGAGCAGCTCCGCGCCGGGCAGCGCGCATGCGTCAAGGGCGACGTGCGCGGTGATGTCGCAGGAGCCGTCCGGCACCGGCACCACCTCGCGCCCGCCCCGGAACCCGGCCAGCGTTCCGAAGGGCGGCCTGGCCTCCCGCACGTGCGCGTAGTCCACCGCCACCGCGAGCCCCGCCGAAAGCGAGCCGACCGCGTCCGCCCACGCCGCATCGCGCGGCCGGCCGATCTCGGCCCGGGCCCCCGGCTCGCTCAGCGGCCACCACCGCGCGAGCCACTCCGCGTCCGCACCCGTCACCGGCGCACCCGGGGTCTCGGTGCCGTCGGGCCCGACGAGAACGAGCCGGGGAACCCCCTCCGCGTCGACCTCGGCGACCTCCACCGGCACGTTGTCGAGCCACTCGTTGGCGAAGAGCAGCCCCCGGATCCCCCGCGGCACCGAGTCCCGCCACTCGATCCGCTCGTCGAGCCCGGCCGGGCGGGCCGCACGCTCGACGGCGTACGCCCGGACCGGAAAGTCCGCGGGCAGCGCGGCGAGCACCCCGGTGAGCAGTTCCCCGCGCCCGGCGCCGACGTCCACGAGGTCGAAGGGCCCGGGGCCGAGCCCCGCGGCGACCTCGGTCAGGAGGCGGGCGACGGCCCCCGCGAAGAGCGGCGAGGCATGCACCGACGTGCGGAAGTGCCCGGCGGGCCCCTCGGGCCGCAGATAGAACCCGCCGTCCCCGTACAGCGCCCGCTCGGTGGCCGCGCGCCATCCGACGGGCGCGTCCCGCCCCGCCGAATCCGCCGGTCGTGGCCCGTTCCCGTCGCCGGAGTGCTGACACGTCTCATCCGTCACGCGCTCAAGTCTCCACCTTGCGGAGTACGCCGCCGGGATCAGGATCGCCCCGGCGGTTGACCCCTGCACCTGTCCGCTTTCCCTACGCTGGGTTACGTGCAGCGCCTCTACGACTTCATCCGCAGGAACCCGACCGGGGTCGACGCCTTCTGGGCCGTCATCCTGTTCGGGTTCTCCTGCCTGCAGATCCTGTCGGCGGCGCACGGCCCGAAGCAGCCGGCCTGGGGTCTCCAGATCCTGGTCTCGCTCGGGATGGGCGTGGCCGTGGCGCTGCGCCGCCGGATGCCCGAGCGGATGCTGCTGCTGGTCATCGCCGTGGGCCTGGCGCAGCTGGCGCTGAACGTCCAGCCGCGGATCGAGGACTTCGCGATGCTGGTTCTCGTCTACACCGTGGCCTCCGCGGGCGAGCGCTGGGCCTCACGGGTAGCCCTGGCCGGCAGCCTGCTCGCGGCCCCCCTCGCCCAGGTGCGCTGGTCGTCGGCGGGGGCCGGGAACGGCGGGCAGCAAATAATCTTCTTCGTCGTCATCATGACGGTCCCGTTCGTGCTCGCCTGGGTGCTCGGCGACTCGATGCGTACCCGCAAGGCGTACTTCGCGCAGCTGGAGGAGCGGGCCTCGCGCCTGGAGCGGGAGCGCGAGGCGCAGGCGAAGGTGGCGGTCGCGGCCGAGCGGGCCCGGATCGCCCGCGAGCTGCACGACGTGGTCGCGCACAACGTCTCGGTGATGGTGGTGCAGGCCGACGGCGCCGCCTATGTCATGGACACCTCGCCGGACCAGGCGAAGACGGCCCTGGAGACCATTTCGATGACGGGCCGTCAGGCGCTCGCCGAGATGCGCCGGCTGCTCGGCGTGCTGCGCACCGGTGAGCACCAGGAGGCGGGGGAGTACGTCCCGCAGCCCGACGTCCAGCAGATCGAGGACCTGGTGGAGACGGTCCGCGGGGCCGGCCTCACCGTCGACTTCAAGATCGAGGGCACCCCGCGTCCGCTGCCCAGCGGCGTCGAGCTGACGGCGTACCGCATCGTGCAGGAGGCCCTCACCAACACCCGCAAGCACGGCGGCCCGGACGCGGGGGCCAGCGTGCGGCTCGTGTACTTCGACGACGGCCTCGGCCTGCTCGTCGAGGACGACGGCCGCGGCGCCGCCCACGAGATGTACGAGGACGGCGGCGCGGACGGGCAGGGCCACGGCCTGATCGGCATGCGGGAGCGGATCGGCATGGTCGGGGGCACCCTTGACGCGGGGCCGCGCCCCGGCGGCGGCTTCCGCATCAGCGCCCTGCTGCCGCTCAAGCCGGCCCACTGATTTCCTGTACGTGCTCGTGTGACCGGACTTTGTACGGCGTGATGGAGAGGGAACGATGACGATCCGCGTGATGCTCGTCGACGACCAGGTGCTGCTGCGCACCGGGTTCCGGATGGTGCTCGCCGCCCAGCCGGACATGGAGGTCGTCGCGGAGGCGGGCGACGGCGCGGAGGCGATCGACATCCTGCGCGCGACGGCCGTCGACGTCGTCCTGATGGACGTGCGCATGCCGAGGCTGGACGGGGTGGAGGCGACCCGGCGCATCTGCGAGGCGCCGAACCCGCCCAAGGTGCTGATCCTGACCACCTTCGACCTCGACGAGTACGCCTTCTCCGGGCTGAAGGCGGGGGCCAGCGGCTTCATGCTGAAGGACGTGCCGCCGGGCGAACTGCTCGCCGCGATCCGCTCGGTGCACAGCGGCGACGCGGTGGTCGCGCCCTCGACGACCCGGCGGCTGCTCGACCGGTTCGCCCCGATGCTCCCGACCAGCGCCAAGGAGCCCGAGCACAAGCAGCTGGAGCGGCTGACCGAGCGCGAGCGCGAGGTCATGCTGCTGGTCGCGCAGGGCCTGTCCAACGGCGAGATCGCGGCCCGGCTCGTCCTGTCGGAGGCCACCGTCAAGACGCACGTGGGCCGCATCCTGACCAAGCTGGAACTGCGCGACCGCGTCCAAGTGGTGGTCCTGGCGTACGAGACCGGTCTGGTGCGGGCGGGCGGCGCGGGCTGACCCGACCGTACGCCGACCGGCCGCGGGCTGACCCCGGGGCGGCCCGACCGTTCGCCGACCGGCCCGGGGTCGCGTGCCCGCGGGCTCAGCGCAGCACGCCCTCCAGGAAGTCGCTGCCGAGCCGGGCCACCACCGTCAGATCCAGCTGGTGCAGTACGTACCGGCCGCGCCGCCGGGTCGTGATGAGCCCGGCCTTCTTCAGGACGGCCAGGTGGCGGGAGACCTCCGGCGGCGTGATCCCGTGCGCGTCGGAGAGCTCGCTCGTGGTGTACGGGGAGCGGGCGAGGTTGCGGCACAGGCGCATCCGCATCGGGTGGGCCAGTGCCTCCATGCGCAGCTTGAGCGTCTCCACCGAGGCGGGCGAGGGCAGTTCGGGGCCGTGCACCGGATAGTGGATCACCGGCCGCCAGCCCGGCGCGTGCAGCACCATCAGATGCGGCCAGCCGAACGAGGTGGGCACGAAGGTGAGCCCGGCGCCGGGCTCCGGGTCGGTCGCGATGGTGCGGCCCTCGGTCAGCTTGTCGATGCTGATGCGGTTGCCGCCCATGTCGACGCTGAGCGCGGCCGAGACCGAGCCGATCGCCTCGTCGAGGCCCTTGCGGCGCAGCAGCTCCGCCTTGTGCCGCGCGTCGGCGGCCAGTTGGACCCGGACCCGCTGCCAGGTGTCCGCGAAGAAGGCCTGCTCGCAGTCCTCCAGGAGGCGTCGGAGCCAGGCCCTAACGGCTGCGGGTTCGTCCAACAGGCGCTTGGTGAACTCCACTTGGTGCGGGCCGCGCGTCGCCGCCATCTCCAGGGCGCGCATCCGCATCGCCGGATCGTGCAGTGCGGAAAGCGTCTTGACCCCGTACAGGCTGGAGCAGGTGAACTCCAGGGCGGCGGAGGTGAACCGCTCGTCGGTGAGGCGGTCGAGCAGGTCGAGGTCCTCGGCGAGCGTGGCGCCGGGGGTGCCGTCGTGGCCGGGGATGCCCGCGAACGGCATGAACACGTCGGAGAAGGTGTTGCGCCACAGGAACTCGGCCTCGTGCAGCCGGTCGGCGAGGTCGGGCTTGAGGGACGCCGCGGTCGCCGTCGCCCAGCCGTGCAGGCCCGGGTGGTGGCCCGGCTCGGAGAGCGCGTGCAGGACCAGGCCGAGCTCCGCGAGCGGGGAGATGGCGAAGCCGATGCGCTCGGGCGGCAGGCCCGTGATGTCGATGGTCACGCTCATGCGCCCATGGTGCACCGGCGCACCGACGATGCCGCCGTCGATTGACGGTCCCGGTCAATCGACGGCGCTGGTCAAGGCGTCATTTGACGTGACTCGTCAATCGGCGCGACGCGGCGCGCGGGCGGGCCCACCGTGGAGGCATGGACGCGATGCAGCAGCACATGATCGACAGCTACCGCGCGGCCCGCCTCGGCGAGCCCGCGCCGCCCGTGCCGGGTACCCACGACGTGGCGACCGTGCGCACGATGCGCGACCACCGGCGCTTCGAGGCGGTCCTGGCGGGCCGCCCCGCCACCGGCCGGCTGCGGGCGGCCCTGGCCCGTCTGACGGCCCCCCAGCACCGGCGCCGCCCGCCCGCCTGCCCGTGAGAAGGGCGGGCTACGGCAGCAGCGTCACGAAGTCGGCCACCGCGGCCCGTACGTCCTCGGCGGTCCAGGTCAGGCCCGGCGCGTTGACGGTGACCTCGGTGACGGCGAGGCCGGCCGGGCCCGACGGGCTCGCTGACCAGCGCCGGAACAGGCAGGTGCCCGCCTCGGCCTGCCGCAGGGACGCGGCGTCGAGCACCTCGGCGTCGTAGGGCAGCCACACCTGGAACTGGTGGGTGTGCGGCGGCTCGGGATGCACCCGGAACCAGGGCACGCCCGCCTCGGCCAGGCCCTCGTGGATCGCCTTGGCCACGACCTTGGCATGGGCCACGTACGACGGCAGCTCGGGCAGTTCGCGGCGCAGCCCGAGCAGGCCGGAGAGGGCGGCGGGGAACTGCTGGAAGAGCTGGCCGCCGTAGCGGTGGCGCCAGGTGCGGGCCTGTGCGACCAGCGACTCCGGGCCCACGAGGACCGCGCCCGAGAGGCCGCCGAGGGTCTTGTAGAAGGACACGTACACGCTGTCCGCGAGGCCCGCGACCTCCCGCAGCGGACGGCCGAAGTGGGCGGTGGTCTCCCAGAGCCTGGCCCCGTCGAAGTGCACCACCGCGTCCCGCTCGCGGGCCGCCTCCACCACGTCGACCAGCTCGTCCCAGCTCGGCAGGACATAGCCCGCGTCGCGCAGCGGAAGCTCCAGCATCAGGGTGCCGAAGGGCTCCTCGAAGTCGCGCACCTCGGCCGCGGTGGGCAGCCGCGGCTCGGCGGTCGGGTGGACCGTGCGCAGGCCGCTGAGCTGCCCGAAGGCCTGGCGCTCGTGCACCTCGGGGTGGGCGAGCGGATGCAGGGCGACCGTCGCGTCGCCGGTGCGCGCGGCCCAGCAGCGCAGCGCGACCTGCTGGGCCATCGTGCCGGTGGGGAAGAAGACGCCGGCCGGGAAGCCGAGCTCCTCGGCGGTACGGCGCTCCAGCTCGGCCACCGGGCCGTCGCCGTAGATGTCGGCGAACGCGTCCAGGTCGTAGACCTCGGCGCCGTCCGCGAGGAGGGCCGTCAGACGTTCCGCCATGGTGTGGTCGACCGAGTGGTGCGCCAGGGTCCGCCCGGCGCTCCTGAAGACGGCCAGGCGGTGCTGCTGGGCCTGTTCCGGGGTTTCCTCCCGCGCCGCTCCGGGGGCCTGGGAGGGGGAGTCGGGGAGGGACTGCGGCTCGGTGTCTGGCATGGGGCGATGATCGCCCACACCCTGTGGACAACCAAAGGGGTTTCCGGGGCCTGGGCGTAGCATGAGCGGGCCGTTTGATTTTGGTTTGGCGTCCGGTACCCCCCGCGGACTGGAACGGAAGGCCCCCACCGCGTGAACGCACCACCAGAGCACCGCCACGAGAACAGTCCGGCGGACCGCCCCGCCCGCCTCACCGTGGGCGTCGTCGGCGCGGGCCGGGTCGGCCCCGCCCTCGCCGCGGCCCTCCAGCTGGCCGGGCACCGTCCCGTCGCGGTCTCCGGCGTCTCCGACGCCTCGGTGCGCAGGGCCGCCGCCCTGCTGCCCGACGTGCCCCTCGTGCCGCCCGCCGAGGTCCTCGCGCGCGCCGAGCTCGTCCTCCTGACCGTCCCCGACGACGCCCTGCCGGGCCTGGTCGAGGGCCTCGCCGAGACGGGCGCGATCCGCCCGGGACAGCTTTTGGTGCACACCTCCGGGCGCTACGGCACGGCCGTCCTCGACCCGGCCAGGCGGGCCGGCGCGCTGCCGCTGGCCCTGCACCCGGCGATGACGTTCACCGGCACCGCCGTGGACGTCCAGCGCCTGGCCGGCTGCTCGTTCGGCGTGACCGCCCCCGAGGAGCTGCGGCTCGCCGCGGAGGCCCTGGTCATCGAGATGGGCGGCGAGCCCGAGTGGATCGAGGAGGGCGACCGCCCGCTCTACCACGCGGCCCTCGCGCTCGGCGCGAACCACCTGGTCACCCTGGTCGCCCAGTCGATGGAGCTGCTCGGCCGGGCCGGTGTCGCCCACCCCGACCGGATGCTCGGCCCGCTGCTCGGCGCGGCCCTCGACAACGCCCTGCGCTCGGGCGACGCGGCCCTGACCGGGCCGGTCGCGCGCGGCGACGCGGGCACGGTCGCCGCCCATGTGGCCGAGCTGCGCGAGCACGCCCCGGGCATGGTCGCCGGATACCTCGCGATGGCCCGTACGACCGCGGACCGGGCGCTCGCCCACGGACTGCTCAAGCCCGAGCTCGCCCAGGACCTGCTCGGGGTGCTCGCCGAAGGAGACGAGAGATGACCGCCCTGGTGCGTACGGCCGCGGAGCTCGCGGCCCTGGAGCACACCGGCCGCCGCGCCGTCGTGATGACGATGGGCGCGCTGCACGAGGGTCACGCCACCCTGATCCGCACCGCGCGCGAGCTGGCGGGCCCCGGGGGCCAGGTCGTGGTCACCGTCTTCGTCAACCCGCTGCAGTTCGGCGCGGGCGAGGACCTGGACCGCTATCCGCGCACCCTGGACGCGGACCGCGCCATCGCCGAACGGGAGGGCGCCGACGCGGTGTTCGCGCCCTCCGTGGACGAGGTCTACCCCGGCGGCGAGCCCCAGGTGCGGATCACCGCGGGCCCCATGGGCGAGCTCCTCGAAGGCGCGACCCGGCCCGGCCACTTCGACGGCATGCTGACCGTCGTGGCCAAGCTGCTCCACCTCAGCGCGCCCGACGTCGCCCTGTACGGGCAGAAGGACGCCCAGCAGCTGGCACTGATCCGGCGCATGGTGCGCGATCTGAACTTCCCCGTGGAGATCGTCGGCGTACCGACGGTGCGCGAGGACGACGGGCTCGCCCTGTCCAGCCGCAACCGCTACCTCGGACCGGCCGAACGGACCGCGGCCCGCGCCCTGTCGCGGGCCCTGTTCGCGGCCCGCGACCGGCTCGCCGCCGAGCACGCCCTGCACGCCCGGGCCAACGCCGGGGGCGCGGTCTCCGGCCGGGCCGACGCACTTACGGCGATCGGTGAGGCCCGCGCTGCCGCCGACGCCCACGCGGTCGCCGCGGCCGCGCCGTCGCCCGCCTCCATCAGGGCCGTCGCCCAGGGCGTGCTCGACGCCGCCGCGAAGGCCGAACCCCCGGTCGTGCTGGACTACTTGGCGCTGGTCGACCCGACGACGTTCCGGGAGGCGCCCGAGGGCTTCGACGGCTCGGCGATCCTCGCGGTCGCCGCCCGCGTCGGCACCACCCGCCTCATCGACAACATCCCGCTCACGTTCGGAGCACCGGAATGACCAGTACCGGAATACGGCTCGACGCCCCCGCCGCCGGCTGGGCCATCGACGCGGACGTCGTGGTCGTCGGCTCCGGCGTCGCGGGCCTGACCGCCGCGCTGCGCTGCACGGCGGCCGGTCTGGCCACGGTCGTCGTCACCAAGGCCCGCCTGGACGACGGCTCCACGCGCTGGGCGCAGGGCGGCATAGCGGCCGCCCTCGGCGAGGGCGACACCCCCGAACAGCACCTGGACGACACCCTGGTGGCCGGCGCCGGCCTGTGCGACGAGGACGCGGTACGCCTCCTGGTCACCGAAGGCCCGGACGCGGTACGGCGGTTGATCGACACCGGAGCCCACTTCGACACCGACGACTCGGGCGCGATCTCGCTGAC
The DNA here is from genome assembly GCF_014650455.1 of Streptomyces xanthochromogenes. GTDB lineage: Bacteria > Actinomycetota > Actinomycetes > Streptomycetales > Streptomycetaceae > Streptomyces > Streptomyces xanthochromogenes. The sequence goes on from NZ_BMUZ01000014.1 coordinate 256,366, forward strand.
CCGCGAGGGCGGCCACCACCGCCGGCGCATCGCGCACGCGGGCGGCGACGCCACGGGCGCCGAGATCTCCCGCGCGCTCGTCGAGGCGGTCCGCACCCGGGCGGTGCGCACCATCGAGAACGCCCTGGTCCTCGACCTCCTCAAGGACGAGCACGGCCGCACCGCCGGCATCACCCTGCACGTCATGGGCGAGGGCCAGCACGACGGCGTCGGCGCGGTCCACGCCCCCGCGGTGGTCCTCGCGACCGGCGGCATGGGCCAGGTGTTCTCGGCGACCACCAACCCGTCGGTGTCCACCGGCGACGGCGTGGCCCTCGCGCTGCGCGCCGGCGCCGAGATCTCCGACCTCGAATTCGTCCAGTTCCACCCCACGGTCCTCTTCCTCGGCGCCGACTCCGAGGGCCAGCAGCCGCTGGTCTCCGAGGCCGTGCGCGGCGAGGGCGCCCACCTGGTGGACGCGGCCGGCACCCGCTTCATGCTCGGGCAGCACGAGCTGGCCGAGCTCGCCCCGCGCGACATCGTCGCCAAGGCCATCACGCGCCAGATGCAGGCGCAGGGTGCCGAGCACATGTACCTGGACGCCCGGCACTTCGGCGCCGAGATGTGGGAGCAGCGCTTCCCGACGATCCTGGCCGCCTGCCGCTCGCACGGCATCGACCCGGTGACGGAGCCGATCCCGGTCGCCCCGGCCGCGCACTACGCCTCCGGCGGCATCCGTACCGACCTCCGCGGCCGCACCACCGTGCCGGGCCTGTACGCGTGCGGCGAGGTGGCCTGCACCGGAGTGCACGGCGCCAACCGGCTCGCCTCCAACTCCCTCCTGGAGGGCCTGGTCTTCGCCGAGAACATCGCGGCGGACATCCTGGCGAACCCGGGCGGGCGCACCCCAACTCCCGTACACGGCAAGGCTGTTGCGGACGACCCGCTCGACGGTCCCGTACCGCTGCTCGACCCGGCGGCCCGGATCCGGATCCAGCGGATCATGACCAATGGCGCCGGGGTGCTGCGATCGGCCGCGAGCCTCGCCGAGGCCGCCGAGCGCCTGGAGGAGATCCGCGCCGACGAGCGCAAGGCCGCCGTGCCGGGCGTCGAGGCGTGGGAGACCACCAATCTGCTGCTGGTCGCCCGGGTCCTGGTCGCCGCGGCGGCCGCCCGCGAGGAGACCCGCGGCTGCCACTGGCGCGAGGACCGGCCGGACCGCGACGACACCGACTGGCGTCGCCACCTCGTCGTCCGCATCACCCCCGGGCGGTCCCTGGACATCCGCCCCACCCCCAGCGCCACCTTCCCCCCGACCGTCGCAGCCACCCCCCTGGAGCCGTAACCGTGAGCACGCCCGAGGAACTCCGTCCCCAGCCGGTGGACGTCCCCCTGATCCAGATCGGTGCGCCCGTCCAGGGCGGCGGCTGCGGCGACGACTGCGGCTGCGGCGGCGAAGAGGTGTACGAGTGCGGGCTCGACCCCGCGCTCGCCGCGCTGCTCGCCGAGTCCGGCCTTGACCCCGTCCAGGTCGAGGACATCGCCCACCTCGCCATCGAGGAGGACCTGGACGGCGGCATCGACGTCACCTCGGCGGCCACCGTCCCCCAGGACGCCGTCGCCACCGGCGACTTCACCGCCCGCGAGGCCGGTACGGTCGCGGGCCTGCGGGTCGCCGAGGCGATCCTGTCCATCGTGTGCACCGAGGAGTTCGAGGTCGAGCGGCACGTCGCCGACGGCGACCGGGTGGCCGCGGGCCAGAAGCTGCTCAGCGTCACCACCCGCACCCGCGACCTGCTGACCGGCGAGCGCAGCGCGCTCAACCTGCTGTGCCGCCTGTCCGGCATCGCGACCGCCACCCGCGCCTGGGCCGACGCCCTCGAAGGCACCGGCGCCAAGGTCCGCGACACCCGCAAGACCACCCCGGGCCTGCGCGCCCTGGAGAAGTACGCGGTGCGCTGCGGCGGCGGCGTCAACCACCGCATGTCCCTGTCGGACGCGGCGCTGGTCAAGGACAACCACGTGGTCGCGGCCGGCGGTGTGGCCGAGGCGTTCAAGGCCGTACGGGACCGCTTCCCGGACCTCGCCATCGAGGTCGAGGTCGACACCCTGGCCCAGGTCACCGAAGTCCTGGACGCAGGGGCCGACTTGATCCTGCTCGACAACTTCACCCCGGCCGGGACGGCCGAGGCGGTCGCCCTGGTCGCGGGCCGCGCGATGCTCGAATCCTCGGGCCGCCTCACCCTGGAGACCGCCCCCGAGTACGCGGCGACGGGCGTCGACTACCTGGCGGTGGGCGCCCTCACCCACTCCTCGCCCATCCTGGACATCGGCCTCGACCTGCGCGAGGCCGGCCGAGAGGGCTCGGCCTGATGCTGCTCACCATCGACGTCGGCAACACCCACACCGTCCTCGGCCTGTTCGACGGCGAGGAGGTCGTCGAGCACTGGCGGATCTCCACCGACGCCCGCCGCACCGCGGACGAGCTGGCCGTGCTGCTCAACGGCCTGATGGGCACCCACCCGCTGCTCGGCGCGGAACTCGGCGACGGCATCGAGGGCATCGCGATCTGCGCGACCGTCCCCTCGGTCCTGCACGAGCTGCGCGAGGTGACCCGCCGCTACTACGGCGACGTCCCCGCGGTCCTGGTGGAGCCGGGCATCAAGACGGGCGTACCGGTCCTGACCGACAACCCCAAGGAGGTCGGCGCCGACCGCATCGTCAACTCGGTCGCCGCCGTCGAGCTCTACGGCGGCCCGGCGGTCGTCGTCGACTTCGGCACGGGCACGACGTTCGACGCAGTCAGCGCGCGCGGCGAGTACGTCGGCGGCGTCATCGCCCCCGGCATCGAGATCTCCGTGGACGCCCTCGGCATCCGGGGCGCCCAGCTGCGCAAGATCGAGGTGGCCAGGCCCCGTTCGGTGATCGGCAAGAACACCGTGGAGGCCATGCAGGCCGGCATCGTGTACGGATTCGCGGGCCAGGTCGACGGCGTCGTGCGGCGCATGAAGCGCGAACTGGTCGGCCCGGACGGCGACCCGGACGACGTGACGGTCATCGCCACCGGCGGCCTCGCCCCGATGGTGCTCGGCGAGGCCGAGGAGATCGACGAGCACGAGCCGTGGCTGACCCTGATCGGCCTGCGTCTCGTGTACGAGCGCAACGTGGCGCGCTCCTGAGTTTCTGAGTTCCCGGGCCGGTGCCGGGCGCGGGACGGGATTCCGTCAACGCGCCCGGCATCGGCCTGTTAAGAGGATTTTGTCCCTTTAGGACGTATCGTCGCCGCATGCCCACGCCATACGGATCCCGCGGCGGCATGGCGTTCGGTGCGGACGAGCTGCGTGTGCTCCGACGCGCCCTCGCCATCGCCCTCCACCCCAGCGCCGTCGCGGATGAGGACATCCGGGACTGCCTGCGCCTGGCCGACTCGGTGGACGAGGCCGTCCGCGAGGGGGAGCGGCTGCGCGCCTTCCTGCTCGCCGACCTGGCCCGCTACCGCGATGCGCTCCCCGGCTCGCTGCCCGGCTACACCGAGCTGCTCCAGGACGCCCTGGCGGCCGGCTACCAGCCGGGGCCCGACGACCTGGCCGCGCTGCGCGCGCTGCGCTCGGACCCGGTGTGCGAGGCCCTCCTGGAACGCTGCCGCCGGATCGCCGAGCGCTCGGTGCGGGCCCGCCTGGCCGGCCGCGCGGGCGCGGCGCCCGACCGGCGCGGCAGGCTCCTGACCCTGGTCGGCGGAGGCGCCGCCGAGGGGGACAGGTCCGCCGAGCCGCGACCCGGCACCCCGGCCCGCCCGGCGCCCGCGCCCGAGCGGCCCGTACCCAAGCCCTCCGAGGTCTTCCCGCCCCGGCGCCGGCCCGAGCCCCCGGCCGAACGGCGCCGGGCGGGCTGAGGGGGACCCGGCGGGCCACGGCCGGGGCCGCGCCGCGGCCCACCCGATCCCGACCCGCCGGGCAGTGCTCGCTACCCTGTCGGTATGGACTACGTTTCCGCGCTTCTGCCCCCCGTGGTGATGGCCGTCTTCTTCATCGCGCTCGTCGTGACGATCGTGAAGAGCCAGGGCGGCCCCAACAAGGGCAAGGAGGACGCGGCCGTGGACAGCGCGCTCGCCCGCGCCGAGGCCGCACAGCAGAAGCCCGCCTCTCCCTGACCGCACGGTCCGGAGGGGTACGTACAGCGGGGGCGCACGGGGTATTTCCCCACGTGCGCCCTTTTTGCTGCGCGCTAACTGCAAATAAGCAGCCATTCGCGACATCTCCCACTATGGTGCAGTTGTGCCCCGTCAATTGGGAGAGCTGGAAGACGCCGTCATGACCCGGGTCTGGCAGTGGAACCGCCCGGTGACCGTCCGGGAAGTCCTCGAAGACCTTCAGCAGGAACGGTCCATCGCGTACACCACGGTCATGACCGTAATGGACAATCTCCATCAGAAGGGCTGGGTCCGCCGGGAAGTCGACGGGCGGGCCTATCGATATACGGCGGTCTCCACCCGGGCCGCGTACGCCGCGGCGCTGATGAACGAAGCCTGGTCCCAGAGCGACAACCGGGCGGCCGCACTGGTCGCCTTCTTCGGCATGATGTCCCCCGAGGAGCGCGAAGCACTGCGCGATGCCGTGCGCATGGTGCAGGAGCCGGAACCCGAACGGGACCGCGAAGCCGAACAGGGATCCGAAGAGGGCGATGCGCCCGGAGCCGAAGCGGGGCGATAGCGTCCAGGCATGTCTTATCCCGCCGCGAATGCGGTCACCGTCCGCCGGGCCAGGACCGGCGATGTACCGGCCGTGCGAAGCCTTCTCGACGCGTACGTCGGAGGCGGGATCCTGCTCGACAAAGCAACGGTCACGCTTTACGAGTCCATCCAGGAGTTCTGGGTCGCGGAACGCGACTCGGACGCCCGGGTGGTCGGCTGCGGGGCCCTGCACGTGATGTGGGAAGACCTCGCCGAAGTGCGCACTCTTGCCGTGGATCCCGAGTTCCACGGCTCCGGCATCGGACATCTGGTACTCACCAAGCTGCTCCAGACCGCCCGCTGGCTCGGAGTGCGGCGGGTTTTCTGCCTCACCTTCGAAGTCGCGTTCTTCGCGAAGCACGGCTTCACCGAGATCGGTGAGACTCCGGTCGATACCGTCGACACAGATGTCTACAGCGAGCTGCTGCGCTCCTATGACGAGGGCGTCGCCGAGTTCCTCGGTCTCGAACGAGTGAAGCCGAACACCTTGGGCAACACCCGGATGCTTCTGCACCTGTGATCGGCGAAGCGGCGGGAAGCTGTCGGAACCCTATGTCCGAATCGCGTACGTTTCCCGCGGAGCAAGGGCTCTGAACCTCTCCAGGGGGTTTGTGTTTTCCAGTCAAAAGCGGTTTCCTTTCCGCGTACTGCATTTTCGATGAAAGGAAATCCGGTGGCACAGAAGGTTCAGGTCCTTCTTGTCGATGACCTCGACGGTGGCGAGGCTGACGAGACCGTGACGTTCGCTCTTGACGGGAAGAGCTTCGAGATCGACCTCACCACCGCCAACGCGGACAAGCTCCGCGGTCTTCTCGAGCCGTACGTCAAGAGCGGCCGGCGCACCGGTGGCCGCGCTGCGGGCGGTCGTGGCAAGGCCCGTGGCGCGCTGCTCGGCACCGGCAACCAGAACACGGCCGAGATCCGTAAGTGGGCCAAGGAGCAGGGCTACAACGTGAACGACCGCGGACGCGTCCCGGCCGAAATCCGTGAAGCCTACGAGAAGCAGAACGGCTGAGTTCCCGCGTTCCCCGTACCACCTGGGGATTTCGCGTGAAACAACCGGGCCCGGTGGCATTCCGTCGCCGCCGCGGCCACCAGCCTCACGAGGCTGAGGCCCGCGGCGCGGCCGCCCTGCGCGGCCCGGGAGGCATCCGAAACGTCCCCGTCACCGGAACCACCGCACTGAGTGACCCCGGTGAACGAGGGCAACCGTGCCTCGATCTCGCACCCGGGCTCGGGGGGTCGCAGCCACACGGCGGCCCCCCGCGAGCCGGCCCAGCCCGGCGGCACCGGGGCGGTCATCCGGCCCCCCGCGCCGATCGCGCGCAGGTCCAGGGCGACCCCGCCCCACTCCAGCCAGTCGAGCAGCCCCGGCAGCTCGTCCGCGCTGCCGGCCGCCACGAGCAGCCGCATCCGGCGCCCCACCAGGGCTACGGGGCCGGTCCGCTCGTACCGTTCCAGGAGGGCGAAGCCGGCGCTCGCCGGGAGTTCCAGGACGTCGAAGCGCAGCCCGGTGAGCAGTTGGACCGGAGGCCCCTCGGAGACGGCCCAGCCGAGCCCGCGCTCGTACCACTGCGCGAGCGAGCCATCCAGGGGTGCGCGGGGCTGCGGGACGGTGAGGACCATGCCCGGAGCAACTGAAGAAACGGCGCCAAGTTACGCTGGGTTTCCGTACGAACGCGTTCCGTCGACATGCGTGCGGCGCTCCGGGGTGTGAGCGGGCGCAAGGTTGTTCGCCCGTAGCTTACGGAACCGGGGTCTTTCGCATGGAGTGTCAGTCCGGGCGGGTAAGACATTCCTAGTGGGGAGGGGCGACACGCTCGTCAGGCGGTCTCACGTTCGCCATCGGCGTACTGGAGACAGGGGTATCTGTCTGGCCTGCGGGAACATCGTCTCGCACCATCGGGTTGGAGCAGTTGTCGGCTGTTCGGGCCGGGAGGCATTGAACGGGTGTCGGCAGTTGGAATGAGCTGTCCCGCCCTGCGGGACTAGCATGCGGAAGGACAGGGAGGGGACCGCCCCCTTACTGCCCGACCGCTCTGAGGAGCGATTAACGATGTTCGAGAGGTTCACCGACCGCGCGCGGCGGGTTGTCGTCCTGGCTCAGGAAGAAGCCCGGATGCTCAACCACAACTACATCGGCACCGAGCACATCCTCCTGGGCCTGATCCACGAGGGTGAGGGTGTCGCCGCTAAGGCCCTGGAGAGCCTCGGGATTTCGCTCGAGGCGGTCCGCCAGCAGGTGGAGGAGATCATCGGTCAGGGCCAGCAGGCCCCGTCCGGGCACATCCCCTTCACGCCCCGTGCCAAGAAGGTCCTGGAGCTGTCGCTCCGCGAGGCCCTCCAGCTCGGCCACAACTACATCGGCACCGAGCACATCCTGCTCGGCCTGATCCGCGAGGGCGAGGGCGTCGCCGCCCAGGTCCTGGTGAAGCTGGGCGCCGATCTCAACCGGGTGCGGCAGCAGGTCATCCAGCTGCTCTCCGGTTACCAGGGCAAGGAAGCCGCCACCGCCGGCGGCCCTGCGGAGGGCACCCCCTCCACGTCCCTGGTGCTCGACCAGTTCGGCCGCAACCTGACGCAGGCCGCTCGCGAATCCAAGCTCGACCCGGTCATCGGGCGCGAGAAGGAGATCGAGCGCGTCATGCAGGTCCTGTCGCGCCGTACCAAGAACAACCCGGTCCTCATCGGCGAGCCCGGCGTCGGCAAGACCGCCGTCGTCGAGGGCCTGGCCCAGGCGATCGTCAAGGGCGAGGTGCCCGAGACGCTCAAGGACAAGCACCTCTACACGCTGGACCTCGGCGCCCTGGTCGCCGGCTCCCGCTACCGCGGTGACTTCGAGGAGCGCCTGAAGAAGGTCCTCAAGGAGATCCGCACCCGCGGCGACATCATCCTGTTCATCGACGAGCTCCACACCCTGGTGGGTGCGGGTGCCGCCGAGGGCGCGATCGACGCGGCGAGCATCCTGAAGCCGATGCTGGCCCGCGGTGAGCTCCAGACCATCGGTGCCACCACGCTCGACGAGTACCGCAAGCACCTGGAGAAGGACGCCGCTCTCGAGCGCCGCTTCCAGCCCATCCAGGTCGCCGAGCCGTCGCTGCCGCACACCATCGAGATCCTCAAGGGTCTGCGCGACCGCTACGAGGCCCACCACCGCGTCTCGATCACGGACGAGGCCCTCGTCCAGGCCGCGACGCTGGCCGACCGGTACATCTCGGACCGCTTCCTGCCGGACAAGGCGATCGACCTGATCGACGAGGCCGGTTCCCGGATGCGCATCCGCCGGATGACCGCGCCGCCGGACCTCCGCGAGTTCGACGAGAAGATCGCGGGCGTGCGTCGCGACAAGGAGTCGGCCATCGACTCCCAGGACTTCGAGAAGGCGGCCTCTCTCCGCGACAAGGAGAAGCAGCTGCTCGCCGCGAAGGCCAAGCGCGAGAAGGAGTGGAAGGCCGGCGACATGGACGTCGTCGCCGAGGTCGACGGCGAGCTGATCGCCGAGGTGCTGGCCACGGCCACGGGCATCCCGGTCTTCAAGCTCACCGAGGAGGAGTCCTCGCGGCTGCTCCGCATGGAGGACGAGCTGCACAAGCGCGTCATCGGCCAGAAGGACGCCATCAAGGCGCTCTCGCAGGCGATCCGTCGTACGCGTGCCGGTCTGAAGGACCCGAAGCGTCCCGGTGGTTCGTTCATCTTCGCCGGTCCGTCCGGTGTCGGTAAGACCGAGCTGTCGAAGACGCTGGCGGAATTCCTCTTCGGTGACGAGGACGCGCTGATCTCCCTCGACATGTCGGAGTTCAGCGAGAAGCACACGGTTTCCCGCCTCTTCGGTTCGCCCCCCGGTTACGTGGGTTACGAAGAGGGCGGCCAGCTCACCGAGAAGGTGCGCCGCAAGCCGTTCTCCGTCGTCCTCTTCGACGAGGTCGAGAAGGCCCACCCCGATATCTTCAATTCCCTGCTCCAGATTCTGGAAGACGGTCGACTGACCGACTCCCAGGGCCGGGTCGTGGACTTCAAGAACACGGTCATCATCATGACGACCAACCTCGGGACCCGGGACATCTCGAAGGGCTTCAACCTGGGCTTCGCCGCCCAGGGTGACGTCAAGACCGGCTACGACCGGATGAAGGCCAAGGTCAACGAGGAGCTGAAGCAGCACTTCCGCCCCGAGTTCCTCAACCGTGTCGACGACACGGTGGTCTTCCACCAGCTGACCGAGGAAGACATCATCCAGATCGTCGACCTCATGATCGACAAGGTGGACGAGCGCCTCAAGGACCGCGACATGGGCATCGAGCTCAATGCCGAGGCCAAGTCGCTGCTCGCCAAGAAGGGCTACGACCCGATCATGGGTGCCCGGCCGCTGCGCCGGACGATCCAGCGGGAGATCGAGGACATCCTCTCCGAGAAGATCCTCTTCGGTGAGCTGCGCCCCGGTCACATCGTGGTCATCGGCACCGAGGGCGAGGGTGAAGAGAAGAAGTTCACCTTCCGCGGCGAGGAGAAGTCGGCCCTGCCCGACGTCCCGCCGATCGAGGACGCGGCCGCCGGCGGCGGTCCGAACCTGAGCAAGGAGGCGTAGTCCTCTGCGGAGGCCTCGCCCGAAGGGGCTGCCCCGGCCCGTACGTCACGTACGGGCCGGGGCAGCCCCTTTTTCACGCGCCGGTTCCGCGGCGCGCTACGGGGACAGCGGGCCGCCGTTGACGGTGACCGTCAGGCCGGGGCGGCGCAGCAGCGCGCCCGGGTTCCAGGAACCGGCCTGGACGGTGCCGACCGCCAGGTCCACCGTCGTCAGTGCCGGGAACGCCGCGAGGACCGCGCCCAGGTCGCCGTCGGAGTTGGCGAGCCACAGGTCCAGGTGGCGGACGCTGGGCAGCGGGGCCACCCCGGCGAGCGCGGCCACCGAGCTGAGCGCGACCCCGAGCCGGATGATGCCGGGCCGCCCCCGCACGTACGCCAGGAGCCGTCGGGTGGTCGCCGACGAGGAGGGGGCGAGCTCCAGATAGCTGAGGGCGGGCCAGCGGCTCAGCGCGTCGAAGCCGGCCACCTGGTCCGCCTCCAGATGCAGGGTGGTCACCCGGTCCAGGACCGGGAGCTGGGCCAGGTGCAGATCGGTGCTGCTGCCGAACAGCAGGGTGCGCAGCGCCGGGACCTCGCCCAGTGGCGAGAGGTCGACCTCCTGCGCGGACAGGTCGAGCAGCCCCAGCGAGGTCAGTCGTGGCAGCCGGGCCAGCTGGGTCAGGTCGCGCAGGCCCGAGCCCCGCAGCACCTCCAGGTCCGCCAGGCGCTCCGCGCTGTCCCGCAGGAAGGCGAGGTCCCGCAGGCGCTCGGTGCCGTTCAGGCGCAGCGCCGCCACCTCGCGGCCGCGCAGCGCGACGTGCAGCTCGTCCGCGGTCAGGTCGGGCGGCACGGTGATCCACAGCCGGCGGGCGTCGGGCACGTGCGGAAGCTGGGCGAGCTGCCAGCGGGTCTCCACGTGCAGCCGGGCCTCCCGCAGATCGAGGTGCGCGAGCACCTCGCGGGCGTAGCGCTCGGCGGGGTAGCGCGACCACTCGGAGGCGAACAGGTCGACCGCGTCGGGGTGGGCCGCGGACCATGCTCGGGCGTGCTCGATGGCCTCCGCGTTGCCGACCCGGTTGATGAGCCCGACGACGAGGCCGAGCGCCTCGGCCGATGTGGTGCCCGGGTCCGGCAGATGGCCGAGGACGGACGGGCCGAGCCGCGCGAGCAGGGTGACCGTCTCCAGGTCGCGCGGCGGGAGCAGGGCGGCGATGTGTTCGCGGACCCGGCGGGCGGTCGTCTCGTCGAGGTAGGCGGCGTGTTGGGCACAACGGGCCGCGAGCACATGGATCTTGGCCTTGTCCTGGTGGCCGTGGTGGCGGGAGCCGGCGTCGAGCAGACCGTTGACGAGGACGGGCCGGTCGCGGCGGCCGCAGTGCCCCGCGGCGAGCAGGATCACGTCCTGCCACTGCTGTTCCTCGGAGGCGTGCCGAAGCAGCTCGCCCAGATGCCCGTCCTCCACGAACTCCTTGGCGGCGAGGAAGTCCTGGAAGGTGCGGTGGGTGAACTGGAAGACGTCGTCCGCGCGTTCCTGGAGCAGCCCGCTGCGGTTGAGGAGGTGGCGCAGGACGTCCTCGGGAGTGCCCTGGCCGCGTACGTTCTCCATGCCGGAAAGGGCCCGCTTGAGCTGGCGCAGCGCCTGGTCGCGGGAGAACTCCGACTGGCCCTCGCGCACCAGCCACACCGCTATCCGCTGGAGGAGTTCGGTGCACTCCTCGGCGCTGATCTCGATGCCCTCGGGCGCCTCGACCTTGCGCTGCTGGTCCCGGTTGCCGAGCAGCATCCGCAGGGCGGCCTCGTACAGCTTCCAGCGGGTGTCGGGCAGGAAACCCTGGCGCAGCCGGTGCAGGGCGCAGATCACCGCGCACAGCAAGGGCGTACGGGCGAGGCCCTTGAGGGTGCTGTTCTGCTTGAACTGCTCGGACAGGTCGCGCTCCAGCTCGTCCAGGTCCTCGTGCGGGCCGCTGTCGAGCCGGGCCGCGCGGTGCCAGGCGGCGATGAAGGCGGTGATGTCCTCGTCGTTCATCGGGAGCAGCCTGAGCTCCTCGAAGCCCGCGTACTTCAGCCAGTCCGGCTCGACCGCCATCGGCCGTACCGTCACCACGCAGCGGGTGCGCGGATAGCGGTCCAGGAGGGCGGCGAGCCAGCGGTGGGCCTCCTCGCGGTCCTCCTGCGGCACCTCGTCCAGGCCGTCCACCAGGAGCAGCGCCTGCCCGGTCTTCAGGACCCGCCCGGCCCAGCCCTCCGGGGCAGCGTCCACCACCAGCCTTGCTGCGGTGGGGAGTTGGGCGGGCAGCGGGAAGGTGGCGCCCTGGGCACGCAGGGTGCGCAGCGGCACCACGAACGGAATGAGCGCGTTGAGGTCCGCGAGGCCCGGGCCGAGTCGCCCGGCCGCCGCGTGCGCGGCCAGCCACCACACCAGGGTGGTCTTGCCGGCGCCCGCCTCGCCCCGGATCAGGACGCGGGGGCGCGATGCGAGCAGGGCGTCGATGCGCTGCGGGGCGCTGTCCATCAGGGGGCGGCCCGCCTGTGGCGGCTCGGTGGCCTTGGGTCTCGCCTCCAGGCTGAGGTAGGCGGTGTCCAGGTCCCACTCGGAGTCCCGCTTGTTCAGCTCGTCCAGGCCGAAGATCTTCGTCTTGCGGTACGAGGCGCCGATGGCCTCCGCGTACTCGTGCTCGTAGCGCTGGTCCTCCGGGGGCACGCCGGTGACCAGTTCGAGGGGGGTGAGCGCGGCCAGCGTGACCCACGCGGCGCGGAAGCCCTCCGAGGCGAAGATGCCCCGCAGCGGCACGCACACCACTCTGCGGTGGCCGCGCCCGCGCGGGATCTCCTTGACCAGGCCGAGCAGGGTGGCCGCCGCGAACAGCGGGGCGCCCGAGAGGCCGGCGAGCGGCGAGCTGCCGTCCGCGCGTTCGGTGGCGGGCGGCCGGTGCAGCTCGCAGACCAGATCGTCGCGCAGGCTGCCCGCGACCGGCAGGACCGTGCCCACGAACTGGTCGTAGTCGAGGTGGTGGTCGGCCCCGTAGCGCTGGATGTCGGGAAAGCCGATGATCTCGCAGCCGGGCAGCGACTGCGCGGTGTCGACGGTGCCGAGCCGCAGCAGGCCGGGCACCAGCTCCTCGTCGCTGTAGATCAGCGCCGCGTCCAACTCGGCGTCCCGCCAAAGGACTTGCCCGGTCACCTCGCCGATGGCGGGATGCGCGAGCCGAATCGGCGGGGCGCCCACCAGATTGTGCGCACAGGTCAGCACCAGCCACGGCGAGACGATCACCCCGCTGCCCTGCCGCCCGTCGGAGAGCACGGCCACGACCCGGTCGGCGGGCGTGGGTAAGGCGCCGCTCATCGCGGCCCGGTCCCGAAGCCCCCGCCGGGCCGGTCGTTGCCGACCCGCCAGGCGGAACCGTCGGCGGCGGAGTGCGGCTTCAGGGTGAAGGCCACCTTGTGGGTACGGCCCGTGTTCCGCCCGGCGTCGGCCCCCGCGTCCACCACCCAGGCCCGCACCTTGAGCCCGCCCTTGACTTCCCTGCGGAGCTCGACCGTGAACTCCATCTGGATGTCGCCGAGTTCGAAGACCAGCGCGTGCCCCGAGGCCCGGGCGGCGGCCTCGGTGAGCTGCTCCCGTACGGACTCGATGGCGTCGGCCAGTTCGATCCCGTCGAACGCGTCGGATGCGTGCGTGTCGCTGTCGGTCATGGCGCTGTCCCCTCGTTGGCCTCAATTCTCGCGCCGGGGAGGGGAGTTGGGACAGGGGTGGGAGGGGGGTGGTGGTGCGGGGCGGGGGAGGGGGCCACCCTGTCGGGCGGGGTCGGGGGTGTCGTCCGCGGCGATCGGCGCATCGCGTCCGGCTCCGGGGCCGTGCAGTACGCGCCCGCGGTCGGCGCGGGCCTGATCGGCGGACAAGGGGAGGACGGGCGCGCCGTACCCACGAGGAGTGAGCCCGGCGAGGGCCGCCGGGCCTTGGTCCCGAAAGGGAAGGACCGAGGACATGGACCGGGGACCCGGGGCGGTGACAAGGCACACAGGGTCCCGGGGGTCTACTACGCGGCCTAGGGGGCGTTGGCCGCGCATCGGGCGTATTCCCCGTCTGATCGTTACGGCTTTCGTTAGTAGATGGGCGTTTTGGGCGGAGATGGGGGCTTGGGTTACCAAGGTGAGGCCGACCCGGTGTGCCGCTGTGCGTGCCGGGTCCGCGCATGCCGCCGGAGCTCAGTCCTGGGTCTCACTCGGCGGATCCCCTGTCGCCGTAAGGAAGAGCTCCCGCATGCCTCAGCGCACCCTGTCCAAGACCGTCCGCCCGTCCGCGTTCCGCCTGCGCGCCGTGGCGATCGCCGCCGTCGCCGCCGGAACGGGGGCCGCGACGCTCCTCGGCGCGGGTGCCGCGGCCGCCGACCCGGCGCCGCTCGGCACGACCTCCGTCACCACGTCCGCCGTCGCCGACCAGGCCAAGGCGCAGACCAAGGCCGCCGCCGCGGTCAAGAAGGCAGCCGCCGCCAAGGCCGCCTCCTGGGTGCACCCCGTCTCGCGCTACACGCTGAGCGCCAGCTTCGGCCTGGGCGGTTCGATGTGGTCGCACAAGCACTCCGGGCAGGACTTCGCGGTGCCCACCGGCACGTCCGTCCTGGCCGCGCACGCCGGTACCGTCGTCAAGGCCGGCCCGATCGGCGCCGGTGACGGCCCCGCCTACGGCAACGCCGTCGTGATCCGGCACGCCAACAACACGTACTCGCAGTACGCCCACCTGTCGAAGATCAACGTGCGCGTCGGGCAGAGCGTGGGCACCGGCGAGCGGATCGCGCTCTCCGGCAACACCGGCAACTCCAGTGGCCCGCACCTGCACTTCGAGATCCGTACGTCGCCGAACTACGGCACGGCCGTCAACCCCGTCGCCTTCCTGCGCACGGTCGGCGTCACCCTCTGACCGTCGGGGCTGCTCGGCCGGGTCCCAACGCGCCTAGGAGCGGGACGAGTTGTGGTGGGCCTGGGTGACCAGGTCGCTGGCGACCTCAAGGACGCTGATGCGCTTCTCCTCGGGGTCGCCCTCCATGTCCTTGAGGACGAACATCCCGGCGTGCATCGAGAACAGCGCCGTGAAGCACCGGATCCGGTCGGCCATCGAGGCGTCCGGCTCCTTCAGCAGGTCGACCATCGCGTGCATCCGCTCCTTGAACATCTCGCCGATGCTCAGCTCGCGCATGGTCGCCTGGTTCTCCTGCATGAACCGGAACAGCGGCTCCGCCCCGAAGAGGGCCTTGCTGTAGCGGCGCAGGATCTCCAGTTTGACGTCGAGGGTGCCCGGCTGGGTCCGGCCCCACTCGATCACCTCGTCCAAGGGCCTGGTGAGGTCCTGGAAGAGGCTGATGATGATGTCTTCCTTGGTCTTGAAGTGGTAGTAGAGCGCCGCCTTCGTCACATCCAGCCGCTCGGCGATCTCGCGCAGCGAGGTCTTTTCGTACCCCTGCTCACCGAAGAGCTCCAGGGCAACGTCCTGGATCCGCTGGCGGGTGTTTCCTCTGGCCATGCCGCTCTCCCGAATGCGTACGGCCGCCGTCCCCCGGCGGCCGTGCCGTGAGCCATGTACTTACTTGACGCCCGGCTAGTTACGGTCTACCTTCCCCAGTGTAGTGGTAACTAGCCGGGCGGCAAGTAAGTGCCTCATCCGGTGGACGGCGGGTTTCAGGGAGTTGGGGACGATGGCGACGGGGATACCTAAAGAGAAGGCGGCGGAGTCGGGGGTGACCGACGGACCGCAGCCGCGCAGCGTACGGGTCGTGCTGCTCGCGCTCATGATCGCGATGCTGCTCGCCATGCTCGACAACATGATCGTGAACACGGCGATGCCGACGATCGTGGGCGAACTCGGGGGACTGGAGCACCTGTCGTGGGTGGTGACGGCCTACACCCTGGCCACCGCCGCGTCCACGCCGATCTGGGGCAAGCTCGGTGACATGTACGGGCGCAAGGGCGCCTTCCTCACCTCCATCGTGATCTTCCTGATCGGCTCCGCGCTCAGCGGCATGGCGCAGGACATGAGCCAGCTGATCGGCTTCCGCGCGATCCAGGGTCTGGGCGCGGGCGGTCTGATGGTCGGCGTCATGGCGATCATCGGTGACCTCATCCCGCCCCGCGAGCGCGGCAAGTACCAGGGCATGATGGCCGGCGTCATGGCGCTCGCCATGATCGGCGGCCCGCTGGTCGGCGGCGCCATCACCGACCACCTCGGCTGGCGCTGGACCTTCTACATCAACATCCCGCTCGGCGCGGTCGCGCTCGCCATGGTCACCGCCGTGCTGCACCTGCCCAAGAAGCGGGCCCGCGGCCGGATCGACTACCTCGGCACGATCCTGCTGACCGTCGGCATCACCTCGATCGTCCTGGTCACCACCTGGGGCGGCTCGCAGTACGCCTGGGGCTCCGGGACCATCATCGGGCTCATCGTGCTCGGCGTCGTCGCGATCCTCGGCTTCCTCTTCGTCGAGACGAAGGCCGCCGAGCCGATCCTGCCGCTGCACATCTTCCGCAACCGGAACTTCTCGCTGATGTCCGGCATCGGCTTCCTCACCGGCTTCGTGATGTTCGGCGCGATGCTGTTCCTGCCGCTGTACCAGCAGTCCGTGCAGGGCGCCTCCGCCACCAACTCGGGTCTGCTGCTGCTCCCGATGCTGCTCTCGATGATGGCCGTCTCGCTGATCGCGGGCCGGGTCACCACCAACAGCGGCAAGTACAAGATCTTCCCGATCCTGGGCGGCGCGCTCGTCGTGGTCGGCCTGTTCCTCCTGTCCACGATGGACACGACCACGACGCGGTTCATGTCCGGCGTCTACATGGCCGTGCTCGGCGCGGGCATGGGCTTCCTGATGCAGATCACGATGCTGGTCGCGCAGAACAGCGTCGAGATGAAGGACATGGGCGTCGCCTCGTCCTCCACGACCCTCTTCCGTACGCTCGGCTCGTCCTTCGGCGTCTCGATCATGGGCGCGATCTTCACGAACCGGGTGGGCGACGAGATGACCCACCGCCTCGGCTCCGGCTCGGGCAAGCTGGCCTCGGCGCAGCTGGACCACGCGAGCCTGCTGAAGCTGCCCGCGCCGGTGCGGGAGGCGTACCAGTACGCGGTGTCCTCCGGTACGCACGGGACGTTCCTGGTCGGTTCGATCATCGCGGTGGCCATGTTCGCGGCGGCCTTCTTCGTCAAGGAGGTCCCGCTGCGGGGTGCCGCGCCGGCCCCCGAGCCGGGCAAGGCGCCGGTGGACGCGGCGCCGCTGTCGGAGCCGGTGCTGTAGCCCGCCTCCGGGATGCCTGCCTTTGCCGCCTCCCCGTCTCGTCCGCGCGTGCGGGTGGGGTGGGGAGGCGGTTTTTTGCCCCTCCCCACCCCTTCCCGCAACCCTCCGGGGGTGGGGTGGCTGGGCTTTCCGGGGCTGCGCCCCGGGCCCCTGGTTCGGCTGCGAGCCGTGGGTGGCCGGTCGCGCAGTTCCCCGCGCCCCTAACCCCGTTGGCGGGTGCGGATCGTGCTCGCTTCTCGCGCAGTTCCCCGCGCCCCTGAAGACGGGGTCCCCCCTGCTCATTGAGAGCTTGGGGGAGGGTGGGCAAATCCCCCGGGCTGGGCCAGGCGGCGCCGGTGGCTGGGCGCCTCCGCGACCACGGAGAGCCCGAGCAGCACCGCCGGCGCGGCCAGCATCACCCACACCGGAACCCGCCCGGCCGCGGGCACCAGCGCCGCAATGAGGACCGCCGTCACCAGACGGACCCGTACCACCGGATCCCCCACCCCCGTGAAGGCGCCCCGCACCGCCGCCGTGGACAGCAGGAACAGCGCGACCCCGCCCAGAACGCACAGCGCGAGCGCGGTCGTGAGCCGGCTCCCCGAGCCGAGGACCGCCGTGCCCACGGCACCGCCCGCCACCGCGAGCCCGAGCTGCACGGGCAGATGGCCGAGGACATACGTGTGCAACAGCCTTGGGCTGTCGGCGAGTTCGGCGTGCGCCCCCGGCCGCGTACCGCTCGCGCTGAAGTAGGACCACCACAGGCAGGCGCACAGGGCGAACGCCGCCGCCCCGGTCGCCATCGCGGAGCCGGCCGTACGCGCCTGGACCAGCCCGTTGGTGAAGCCGAGCACCGATTCGCCGAGCACGATGATGGTGAACAGGCCGAAGCGTTCCCGCAGATGCTCGGTGTGGTGCGGGGCCCGCGCGATCCGGCGCCCCGAGAGCAGCGGGATCGCCAGGTCGACCGCCATCCCGCCGGCCCAGATGCCGTACCGCGCCGCCCCCGCCGGGGCGAGCAGCGCGCCGCCCGCCCAGAACAGCGCGGAGAGCACCGACCCCGTCGCGAAGGAGCGCAGCAGCGGTACCAGGCGCGGGTCCCGCCGGGCCTCCAGCGCGTACAGGAGCGCGACGCCGAGGCGCGCGCCGAGGTACGACAGGGCGAAGCCGGTGTCCGCGCTGTCGGAGCTGCCTACGCTGCCCACGAACACCGCGAGCCCGCACACCGCCACGAGCCCCGCCATGGTCAGCAACCGGTGCGAAGTGACGTCCCGGTCGGCCCGGTTGGCCCGGACCGCGTACAGCACCCAGGTCCACCACAGCGGTACGAACAGGGCGGCCGCCGCCGCGACCGAGCCGAGGGTGGGTTCGGCACTGATGCGCCGGGTGATCTGGCCGACGGCGGCGACGAAGACGAGGTCGCAGAACAGCTCGAACCAGGTCGCCCGCCGCTCGCCCTCGACAGCGGCCACCGCCTCGGGCGCCTCGGGCGCTGCGGGCTTCGGTATCGGATGGGACGGCGAAGTGTGTGGACCCTCATGCATGGTCAACAGTGTTGCCACTGTTGCCCGTTGACGCCTCCCCGTTCTCGAACCGGATCGGCTACACCTGCCGCGCACTCGTCGTCGACGGCGGCTGCACCGGGAAGCTCCCCGTGTTGGTCGGCGCGTGTTCGGGCAGCCAGAGCACGGCGATCGCCCCGCCGGTGCCCGCCGCGTTCGGGGCGCCCTCGGGGGCGGCGTTGCGGAAGGTCAGCCGGGCGCCGAGCACCTTGGCCTGACCCGCGGCGATCGTCAGACCGAGGCCGTGCCCGTTGCCGGCCCGGTCGCTCGACCCGGTACGGAACCGGCTCGGCCCCTCGCGCAGCAGCGCCTCGGGGAACCCGGCCCCGTGGTCGCGGACCCGTACGACCCGGCCCTCGACGGTGACCTCCACCGGCCCCTCGCCGTGCTTGGCGGCATTGCCGAGCAGATTGCCCAGGATGCGTTCCAGACGGCGCGGGTCGGTGCTGACCCACGACTCGTGCACGACCCGCACCTTGACGTCCGGGTCGTACGCGGCGACCCGGCGGCTCACGAACTCGCCGAGCGCCACGTCCTGCAACTCGGCCCGCTCCGACGCGCTGTCGAGCCTGGCCACCTCCAGGACGTCCTCGACCAGGGTGCGCATGGCCTGGGCCCGGTTGCGCACCAGCTCGGTGGGGCGGCCCGGGGGCAGGAGCTCGGCGGCGGTGAGCAGCCCGGTGACGGGGGTGCGCAGCTCGTGCGCGATGTCCGCGGTGACCCGGCGCTCGGCCTCGATCCGCTCCTGCAGCGCGTCGGTGAGCGCGTCGACCGCGCGGGCGAGCTCGTCGGTCTCGTCGCGCACGACGCCGCCGATGGCGTCCCGTACCCGGACGTCGGTGTTCCCCTCGGCGACCTTGCCCGCCGCATCCGCCGCCTTGCGCAGGCGGCGCGAGATCTGGCCGCCGATGAGGATGCCGAGCGCGCAGCCGCCGAAGACGACCGCGACCGAACCGATGACCAGGGCGCGGTCGAGGTCGGCCATCACGTTGGAGCTGCGGTCGGTGAAGGTGGAGTGCAGCGACAGGACGTCGCCGTTGCCCACGGGCACCGCCGCCCAGATGTCGGGCGGCCCGCTGTCGCGCTCCTGCACGGAGGAGACCTTGCGCCCCTGCAGGGCCTTGGACTTCAGCGTGGGCGGCAGCGCGGGATCGTTGAGCTTGGTGCCGAAGCGGACCCGCTTGTTGCTGGTCTCGTAGTAGTTCTGCGCGAAGTTGAGCCGCTCCATCTGCACTTCGCGGGCGTTGTCGAGCATGGAGACACGGGCCGCGTTGTGCACGACGAGGCTGAGCGCCATCACGGTGAGCGCACCCACGGCCGTAATGGCAATGCTGATCTTCCAGCGCACGCCGGTGCGCAGGGCGAAGCGCCTCATGCGGCGTGCTCCTGTTCGGCTTCGGCGGGGCTGCGGCCGGGGGTCCGGGGGTTGGCCCCCGGGTGACACAGTCGGCGCACGCCGGTGCGCAGGGCGAAGCGCCTCACTTGGCCATCACGCCTTCAACTTGTAGCCGAAGCCGCGGACGGTCTCGATCCGGTCCTGCCCGATCTTGGTGCGCAGCCGCTGTACGTGCACGTCCACCACCCGGGTGTCACCGCCCCAGCCGTAGTCCCACACCCGCTCCAGGAGCTTGTCGCGGGACAGGACCGTGCCGGGCGCCGAGGAGAACTCCAGGAGCAGCCGCATCTCGGTCGGCGTCAGGGCGACCGTCTCGCCGCCCTTGCGGACTTCCATGCCCTCGGTGTCGATCTCGATGTCGCCGAAGGCGAGGACCCCGCGCTCGGGCGCCTCGTCGGCCGTCTCGGTGGTCGCGCCGGGCCCGCCCGCGTGCCCGAAGCGGCGCAGCACGGCGCGGATGCGGGCGACCAGGACGGCGCCGTCGAACGGCTTGGTGACGTAGTCGTCCGCGCCGGCCTCCAGGCCGAGGACGACGTCGATGGAGTCGGCGCGCGCGGACAGCATGATGACCGGCACGGTCGACTCGTCACGGATGCGGCGGCACAGGCTGACGCCGTCGAGGCCCGGCAGCATCACGTCGAGCAGGGCGATGTCCGGCCGGTCGGCACGGAACGCCTCCAGGCCGGAGAGCCCGTCGGGCATGGCGGTCACGGTGAAGCCGTCCCGCTCCAGGGCGAGCTGGGTGGCTTCACGGATGACGTCGTCGTCCTCGACGAACAGAACATGGGTCTCGGCCATCGCGCTGCTCTCTCAGTTCTCCGGCGGTCTCTTCCGGCGCCCGGCGGTGGTGCGGTCGTGCTGTGGTGCGGTGCCGCTCTCGTGCTGTCGTCCTGTCCAGCGCCGGCGAGCGGCTCCGGGCGCAGTACCAGTCTGCGGCATGCGCACGGCGCGGCCTGCCGACACGGGCGGGCGGCTCAGGGAGTGGCGGGAAGCGGGGCGGGGGTCCCGTTGCCGTCGACGGCCTTGCTGTAGTCGTTCTCCACCTGGTCCTGCTGGGCGAACCTGCCGTTCGTGCCGCCCGACCAGCGGTAGGTCGTGACGACCTCGCTGGAGGCGAAGGCGGGCTTGTCGCCGGGGGCGTACATCTGGCGGGTCACCACCAGGTCGCCCCGGTCGATCTCGGCGTACACCGGGGTTTCCTCGGCGGTGAAGACGTTGTCGTACGAGGCGCCGGACGCGCGGTAGACGTAGGAGCCGAGGCCGACGGCGTCCGAGCAGTTCATGACGTTCACGACGACGTCCTGGCCGGTCGTGCCGGTCAGGTGCCCGTACGTCACGTCGATGGGGTACTCGTCCTTGGTGCACGGCTTGAGCTCGGCCTTGACCCGGGAACTCACCTTCGGGTCGCCCTTGAGCAGCCGTACCGGGTCGACCTTGGTGAACGGCGCCGGCGAGGACGCGCTCGGCGACGGTGTGGCGTGGGCGACCTTGTCGGACCGGGGGGCCTCGCCCTCGTCCCGGGTCCCGGTGCCGCCGGTGGAACAACCGGCCATGAGCAGCCCGAGGGCGGAGAGCCCGGCCAGTGCCGTGGTCCCCGCCGTCAAAGCGCCCCCGCTCCGCCTGCTCAGGCCGCGCACCGCTCCCGCCCCTTTACCTCGCCCGTGTAACCGTGCTCCAGCGCACGGAAGTCCAGCTCGCGGCTCTCCAGCTCCTGGCGGAGCCGGGCCAGCGCCCGGTGCAGCGTGCTCTTGACGGTGCCGGCCGACATGCCGAGGGCCGCGGCCGTCTCCTCGGTGCTCATCTGCTCCCAGTGTCGCAGCACCACGACGCTGCGCTGCTTGGGGGCCAGCACCTTCAGGACGTCCATCAGGAGGGCGCGGTCGGCGCGCTGCTCGGAACCGTCCTCGACGCGGGCGTCGGGCAGCTGCTCGGTGGGAACCTCTTCGAGCTTGCGCGCCCGCCACCACTCGGTCCGGGTGTTGATCATGACCCGGCGCAGGTACGCGTCGGCCAGCGTCTTGTCGGCGATGCCGTCCCAGCGGCCGTAGGTGCGGGCCAGCGCGGTCTGCAGGAGGTCCTGCGCGTCCACCGGGTCCGGAACGAGCCGCCGGGCACTGCGCAGCAGCGCGTCCTGCCGGGTGCGTACGTACTCCTCGAACTCAAGCACCTCGCCCTGCGCCATACCCAACCGCCTCCGTCATCCCCGTGAGCTGGTCCCGCTCGCCCTGCTGGTCGCTTACGTGAATGAAGCTACGGAGGACTTGTCACGGGCCTGTGCGGAGCAGCCGTCGACCGACGCACGGAGAGCCATCGGTTGTGTAACAGCCGAGGTTTACCGCCGTTTTCCAGGGGTAACGCCGCTCTTTCGGGCGTTACGGACACAGTCGGGCAGGCCGAGGGCAGGGGTCGTCCGGGCCGGGACGCAGAGGTGGAACCGGGCCGCGCGCGGGGCCGGCGTCAGGACTGGGGCAGCCGGTAGAAGCCGTCGTCGAGCGGCTCGACGAGACCGTCCGCGACCAGCCCGTCCAGCGCCCTGGCCCGCTGCACCGGCTCGTGCCACACCGCGTCGAGCGCCGACTGCGGTACGGAACCGGTGGCGTCGCGCAGCACCGCGAGGAGCCGGCCGCGCACCTGGCGGTCGGTGCCCGCGTACGTCTGGCCACGCCGGGCCGGGCCCTGGTGGGCGGGTTTGCCGGCCAGGCGCCAGGCGCACTGGGCGGCGATCGGGCAGCGCACGCACGTCTCGTTCTTCGCCGTGCAGACCAGCGCGCCCAGTTCCATGGAGGCGGCCGCCCAGCGGGCCGCCGTCGTCTCGTCCTCGGGCAGCAGCGCGCGGGCCAGACGCCGCTCGGCGGCGGTGGTGGCGGTCGGCGGGTACTGCACACCGGTGACGGCCCGGGCGAAGACCCGGCGGACGTTGGTGTCGAGGACCGCGTGGCGCTGCCCGTACGCGAACGAGGCGACCGCGGCCGCCGTGTACTCGCCGATGCCGGGCAGCGCGAGCAGCTGGGCGTGGTCGGCCGGTACGTCGCCGCCGTGCCGTTCCGTTATGGCCAGGGCCGCTCCGTGCAGCCTCAGCGCACGGCGCGGGTAGCCGAGCCGGCCCCAGGCGCGGACCGCCTCACCGGGTGCCTCGGCGGCCAGGTCGGCCGGGCGCGGCCAGCGCGCCAGCCACTGCTCGTACACCGGAAGGACCCGGCTGACCGGGGTCTGCTGGAGCATGAACTCGCTGACCATCACGCCCCAGGCGCCCGCTTCGGGGCGGCGCCAGGGCAGGTCGCGGGCGTGTTCGCCGAACCATCCGATGACGGATTCGTGGAGGGCGGCGGGCTCGGCGGCCGGGGCCGCCGGGTTCGTCTCGTTCATGGGCGTGGTCACGGTGGGCATCGTCGGCAGAGTGTTCATCGCAGAGCCGATCCTGGCATGTTCGGGCCCCAAGGGGGGCGCGCAGCGGCCCTCAGCGGCGTGCGTGCTGCCTGGCGTGCACACGTGCGCCGGGTCCGGTGAACCAGGCGACGGCCCCGATGTCGCTGGTACGCATCGACTCGGCGAGGGCCCGCACCGGCCGGGTGCCGAGCTTCACCACGATCAGTGCGACCACCGTGCCGAGCACCAGGCCGACCGCGACGTCGTGCGGGTAGTGCACCCCGACGAAGACCCGCGAGAAGGCCATGGCCAGGGCCATCGGGACGGTGAGCATCCAGATGCGCGACCAGGCGAGGGCCAGGCCGACGGCCGCCGCGCCCGCGATGGTGGCGTGGTTCGAGGGGAAGGACCAGTCGCCGTTGGCGGGGCAGGCGATCAGCGAGGTCGCCGCGCCCGCCACCGCGCGGCAGGGCCGTTCCTCGTCGATCAATGACTTGGCCACCTCACTGCACAGGTAGGCGGCCGCGGTCGCCAGCGGCGCGAGCAGGGCGAGGGCGAACGCCGTCGTGTCCCGGCGGCGGGCCCGCCACCAGGCGCAGACGAACAGCACGCCGAACAGGAGCAGGCCGAGCTCCGTCCAGACCTCGACGAAGCTCTGCACCCAGGACGGCATGTCGTGGGCGAAGTCGGTGATGTTGCGGTAGAGCTCACTATCCATGGTGACCGACAGTATGAATCATGAATGGGGGGTGACCACGAGTCGGCCGTGAGACTGCGCCAGGACCGCGGAGCGGGGCGTTCCGAGATGATGATCCGGAAAACTTGGCCGGAGTGGCGGCGGGTGGGGCCGGAGTTGGCCACGATCTCTCGTAAGGTTCGGTGCGTGGGATCTCTGCGCAATCCGGTCGGGCCGCTTCCCTCCTCCATCTATTGGCGACGGAGGGCAGTCGCGCTGTCCTTGATCGCGCTGCTTGCCGTCCTCGTCCTATGGGTCGTCACTTCCGGTGGCGGCAGCGGGAACAAGGGCGGCGGCAACGACAAGGGCCCGAACCCCACGCAGTCCATCACCCCCGGCCCTTCGGGCTCCGGGCCCGCCATCAGCTCGGCACCGGGCGGCCGCGACGAGTCGAGCGGTTCGGGCGGCTCCGGCGGTCCGGGCGGCTCCGGCGGCTCCGGCGGCGCCAACTCCGGTGACGGCGGCACGAGTACGGGCGCGGGTGGCTCGGGCGGCTCCGACTCCGGTTCTGGGGGCGGGAGTTCGGGCGGTGGCGGCAGCGCGGGCAGTCAGGTGCCGGCCGGGTCCAGCCTGCCCACCTGTGCGCCGGGTGCGCTGTCGTTGACCCTGCGCAGCACGAAGACGTCGTACGAGCCGGGGGAGAAGCCCCGCATCGAGGTCGTCCTCAAGAACAACTCGGCGTCGGCCTGCAAGGCGGACCTCGGGCCCAAGGGGGCGGTGGTGACGGTCACGTCCACCGCGAACGACCGGGTGTGGTCGACGGACGACTGCCCGTCGGGGGATGCCAGCGCCTTCTTCCAGGTGCCGGGTGGCTCGACGATCACCCACACCGTGGAGTGGGACCGCACGAAGTCCGCCCCGGCCTGTGCGACCCCCTCGCCGGGCGCGATCCCGCCCGGCACCTACCTCCTGGAGGCCCACCTCCCCGGCCTCCCGGTGGCCCGAGCCTCCTTCGCCCTGTCCAAGGACTAGCTCCCCTCCGGGGAAGGAGACACCGCGTCCGAGCCCGTCCGCGGGCGGTGGGTGGCTGGTCGCGCGGTTCCTCGCGCCCCTGGCAGTACTGGTGCTGGGGGCACCTACAGCCCGTCCGGCGTTTGAGGACGAGCGCCCTTCAGGCGCGAACGGGGGTGCAGGGGGCGGAGCCCCCGCAGGGGTCTGGGGCGCAGCCCCAGGGACCGGAACCCAACCAACCCCGAGCAACGGGCGGGCGGGTGGGCAAACCCCCGGGGTCTGGGGCGCAGCCCCAGGGAGCCGGAACCCAACCAACCCCGGGTCACGGGCGGGCGGGTGGGCAAACCCGCCCCCGGCCCCAGCTACACGTACCGCTCCAGAATGGAGGACTCGGCCAACCGCGAGAGCCCCTCCCGCACGCTCCGAGCCCGCGCCTCGCCGACCCCGTCGACCGCCTGGAGGTCGTCCACGGACGCGGCGAGCAGCTTCTGCAGCCCCCCGAAGTGCTCGACCAGGCGCTCGATGATCGCCCCCGGCAGCCGCGGCACCTTCGCGAGGAGCCGGTAGCCCCGCGGGGACACCGCCGAGTCCAGCGTCTCGGGCGAGCCGCTGTAGCCCAACGCCCTTGCCACTATGGGCAGTTCGAGCAGTTCCGCATGGGTGAGGTCGTTCAGCTCGCGCAGCGCCTCGTCCACCGTGCGCGAGCGCTTGGCCGTGGGCTCGGGCACGTAGTCCCGTACGACCAGCTCCCGCTCGGGCTCGACCCCGGCGATCAGCTCGTCCAGCTGGAGCGAGAGCAACCGCCCGTCCGTGCCCAACTCGACCACGTACTCGGCGATCTCGGTGGCGATGCGCCGCACCATCTCCAGGCGCTGGGCGACCGCGGTGACGTCCCGCACCGTCACCAGGTCCTCGATCTCCAGGGCGGACAACGTGCCCGCCACCTCGTCGAGGCGGAGCTTGTAGCGCTCCAGGGTGGCAAGCGCCTGGTTGGCGCGGGACAGGATCGCCGCCGACTCCTCCAGGACCCGGCGCTCGCCGTTCACGTACAGCGCGATCAGGCGCATGGACTGGCTGACGGACACCACCGGGTAGTTGCACTGCTTCGAGACGCGGTCCGCCGTGCGGTGGCGGGTGCCCGTCTCGTCGGTGGGGATGCCCGCGTCCGGCACGAGCTGCACGCCGGCCCGGTGGATCTTGGTGATGTCCTTGTCCAGGACGAGCGCGCCGTCGAGCTTGCACAGCTCGCGCAGCCGCGTCGCGGCGAACTCGACGTCCAGGACGAAGCCGCCCGTGCACATCGAGTCGACCGTCTTGTCCAGGCCGAGGACGATCAGACCGCCCGTGTTGCCGCGCAGGATGCGCTCCAGGCCGTCGCGGAGCGCGGTGCCGGGCGCGACCGCGCTCAGCGCGGCACGCATCAGAGCTTCGTTACCGGAGCCTGTGCCGGACTTTCCGGGTGATGATGCCCGGTCGTTGGCTGCCACTGCACTCCTCCGGTGTTGCTCATACGGCGCGTACTGCTCGCGTGCTGCTTGCGTACTGCTCGTACGGACGGGCGAGACCAGGGCAAAGTCTACCGGCGCGGCTACTCCTCCCGTGGGGCCTGTGCGCGACGCCCGCGCGGCAGCACCCGCAGCGCGTCACCCATGTCGGCGACTTCCGTGACCTTCATACCGGCCGGGACCTTGCCCGGGTCGGTCGGCACCAGGGCGTGCGTGAAGCCGAGCCGGTGCGCCTCGGCGAGCCGGCGCTGCACCCCGGTGACCCTTCTGACCTCGCCCGCGAGCCCCACTTCGCCGATCGCGACGAGGTTCTTGGGCAGCGGAGTGTCGCTGGCCGCGGAGGCGAGCGCGAGCGCGATCGCGAGGTCGGCGGCGGGCTCGGAGAGCTTCACCCCGCCGACGGTCGCGCTGTAGATGTCACGCTTGCCGAGCGCCGTGATGCGGCCCCGCTGTTCCAGCACCGCGAGCATCATCGAGACGCGCGAGGTCTCCAGGCCCGACGTGGTGCGGCGCGGCGAGGGGATCTGCGAGTCGACCGTGAGCGCCTGCACCTCGGCGACCAGGGGGCGGCGGCCCTCCAGGGTGACCGTCAGACAGGTGCCGGGGACCGCCACGTCGCGCCGGGTGAGGAACAGGCCGCTGGGGTCGGCGAGTCCGGTGATGCCCTCGTCGTGCAGCTCGAAGCAGCCGACCTCGTCCGTCGCCCCGTACCGGTTCTTGACGCCGCGTACGAGACGGAGCCGTGCGTGCCGGTCGCCCTCGAAGGAGAGCACCACGTCCACCAGGTGCTCCAGGAGGCGGGGGCCGGCGATCGCGCCGTCCTTGGTGACGTGGCCGACCAGGAGCGTGGACATGCCGCGCTCCTTGGAGGCGCGGATCAGCGCGCCCGCGACCTCGCGGACCTGGGCCATGCCGCCGGGTGCGCCGTCGATCTCGGGGGAGGCGACGGTCTGTACGGAGTCGAGGACGAGCAGGGAGGGCTTCACCGCGTCGAGGTGGCCGAGCACCGCGGACAGGTCGGTCTCGGCCGCCAGGTACAGGTGGTCGTTGAGGGCCTTGATCCGGTCGGCGCGCAGCCTGACCTGACTCGCCGACTCCTCGCCCGTGATGTACAGCGTGCGGTGGTCGTCACTGGCCGCCTTGGCCGCCACGTCCAGGAGCAGCGTGGACTTGCCGACGCCGGGCTCGCCCGCGAGCAGCACCACCGCGCCCGGCACGAGACCGCCGCCGAGCACCCGGTCCAGCTCGGCGACGCCCGTGGTGCGGGCGGTCGCCTGGCGGCCGTCGACCTCGCCGATGGGCAGCGCGGCCGTGGAGACCCGGCCCGCCGCCGTGGTGCGGACCGCGGGCGCGCCGTACTCCTCGACCGTCCCCCACGCCTGGCACTCGGGGCAACGGCCGAGCCATTTGGCGGTGGTCCAGCCGCATTCGGTGCAGCGGTAGGACGGCCGGTCCTTCGCGGATTTCGTACGGGCAGCCATGGCGTCACCGTATAGGGGCCCACTGACAATCCCGCCCGGCGGACCTCTGGGGCGGGGAGCGGCGCCGGGGAGCGGGGCCGGGATTTCCGCGCCCCGCCGTTCGGGTGGATGCCGACGGCCGCACGTCGCCCTGATCCCTTGCGCCCGTTTGCACAGTGCGTGATGGGTCCGCCATGGAATGCCGTGGAATTCCCAATTCCTGTCCCCTTTTGAGGGATACGTTCACCCGTAAGGATTAAATGTGCTCAACCGGTACGAAGAACCCTTGATGCTGCCCCTACGGTCGCACGCGTGACGAGCAGCAGACTGGATCAACCAGCGCACAACACCGGCGCACACCGGGCGCAGCGCCGTGCGCCCCGGACGTTGGCCCAGCGGCCGCCCGCGCGGTACGAGGCGTACCTCGACGGCCTGTTCACCTATTGCCTCTCCGTCCTGTGCGACCACGACGAGGCGACCGCGGCCCTCGGCGACCTGCTCGCCGTCTCCGAGCGCCAGTACGCGCGCTGCCCCGCGGGCGAGGCCGAACGCAAGGCGTGGCTGTACGCGCTCGCCCGCTGGGCCTGTCTGCGCAAGCTCGCCGAGCGCAGGCGCAGCCGCCAGGGCGCCCACACCGGCCGCGTCCCCGAGCAGGCCCCCGCCGTGGAGGTCTCCGATGAGGAGCGCGAGCGCCGCCACCGCGAACTCGCCCTGCTGGCCTGGCCGGAGGCCGCCGGCACCACCCCCGAGCAGCGCGAGGCGCTCGAACTCGCGGTCCGCCACCAGCTCGGCACCCGCGAGGTCGCCTCGGTGCTCGGCATGAACTATCCGGCCGCGCGCGAACTGCTCGCGGCGGGCGCCTGCGAGGTCGACCGGACCCGGGCCGCGCTCGCCGTCGTCGAGATGGGCGGCTGCCCAACGGTCGCCCAACTCACCGGTGACCACCAGGTGTTGCTCTCCGCGGCGCTGCGCCGCGAACTGGTCCGGCACGTCGACGACTGCCCCCGCTGCCGCCGCGCCGCCGAACGCGCGGGCGCGGCCGGCCCCTGGCCCGGGTCGACCGTGACGCCGGCCGCGCTGCCGCTGGCCGAGGCGCCGCGGGCCGCCGCGCAGGCCGCGATGCTGCACGTGCCGAGGGCGCGCGGCGGGGCTCCGCGCTTCGACCGGGCCGGGTTCCCGATGGACCCCAAGGACCGGGCCGCCCGGCGCGACCGGCTGCGCGCCAGGGCCGTGACCACCACCGTCGTGGCCACGGTCGTCGCGGCTCCCGTCTTCGCGCTGTGGGCCGCCTACCGCGGCGCACCCGCCACCGGCGAGCCCGAGGGCGGCGCCAAGGTCACCGCGAGCGAGGCCGACAATCCCGGCGGGCTCGCCGGGCACCCGTACGACCGTTACGAGAACGCGGGCAACGCCCGCAGCGAGCCCGACAACCGCTTCACCGCGGGCAGCCGCGCCCCGGACGTGTCGGTCGAGGTCATCAGCCCCACGACGGCCCCGGCCGGCTCGGCCCGGCTCGCGGTCGCGGCGAGCTCGGCGGGCGACACCACGGTGCTCACGCTCACCTCGACCGGCGACGCCCCCGTCGACTGGTCGCTGCGCAGCCGGGCCCGCTGGCTCACCTTCAGCCAGAGCGCGGGCCGTCTCGCGCCCGGCGAGAGCGTCACCGTGTACATCCGCGTCGACCGGGCCGAGGAGCCGCACCACGCCTGGTCGGTGCGGGTCGAGGTGGCGCCGTCGGGTGCCGCGGTACGCATCAGCGGCGACGGCACCCCGGTCGTGACCCCGTCCTCGCCCGACCCGGGCACCACGGGCCACCCCGGTCCCGGCGGATCGAGCGCGCCCGCCTCGACCCCGCCCACCAAGAGCCCGGGCAGCCCCACGCCCACCCCGACCCCGCCGAGCCAGAGCCCCACCCCGACGGAGACGCCCACACCCACGCAGACGCCACCGTCACCGACTCCGAGCAGCTGACAACTCCCGTACGGAGCACGGGAGTTGGTGGGCGCAAGGGTCGCGGGTGTTACCGCTTCGGGTCGGCCGGGTGCGGAGCGACGAGCGGCAGCTGCGAGGCGAGCCGCGCCTCGCACTGCTCGACGAGCACGGCGTAGGCCTCCGCGCCCATCAGCTCGGTCAGTTCCGGCTTGTACGTCACGTACACCGGCTCACCCGCGCCGTGCGCGGAGGTCGCCGAGGTGCACCACCAGTGCAGGTCGTGGCCGCCGGGTCCCCAGCCGCGCCGGTCGTACTCGCCGATCGAGATCTGCAGCACCTTGGTGTCGTCGGGCCGCTCGATCCAGTCGTACGTCCGGCGCACCGGCAGTTGCCAGCAGACGTCCGGCTTGGTCTCCAGGGGCTCCTTGCCCTCCTTGAGGGCCAGGATGTGCAGCGAGCAGCCGGCGCCGCCCGCGAAGCCCGGCCGGTTCTGGAAGATGCACGAGCCGTTCCAGCGCCGGGTCTGCCGGTCGCCGTCGTCGTCGGTCTGGATCCAGCCCGACTCCGTACCCACGTCGTGGAACTGCCAGAGCTCCGGAGTGAGCCGCGCCACGTGCCCGGCCACCCGCTTCTCGTCGTCCTTGTCGGAGAAGTGGGCGCCGAGCGTGCAGCAGCCGTCGTCGGCCCGGCCCGCCTCGATGCCCTGGCAGCCGCTGCCGAAGATGCAGGTCCACCGTGAGGTGAGCCACGTCAGATCGCAGCGGAAGACCTGCTCGTCGTCGGCGGGGTCGGGGAACTCGACCCAGGCCCGCGGGAAGTCGATCCCCTGCTCGTCCTGAGCCCGCTTCCGCTCGTCCTGCGACAGCTTCGCGAGGTTCTTCGGGTCTTTGGCTTTGCCCGGCTTCGCCTTTTTCGTCTTTGGCACACCTCAAGCGTATGTCCGAGGGGGTGTCGCCACGCGCAGTAGCGTTCAGTCCATGAGACTCGGAGTCCTCGATGTGGGGTCGAACACGGTTCATCTGCTGGTGGTGGACGCGCACGCCGGTGCCGCGCCCCTGCCCGCGCACTCGCACAAGGCCGAGCTGCGGCTCGCCGAACTCCTCGACGAGGACGGTGCGATCGGGCCGGAGGGCATCGACCGGCTCGTCGCCACGATCAGCGCGGCGCTGCTCTCCGCCGAGGACAAGGGCGTCCAGGAGCTGCTGCCGTTCGCGACCTCCGCGGTGCGCGAGGCCAGCAACGTCGACCACGTCATCGCCCGGGTCCACGACGAGACGGGCGTCGACCTCGCCGTGCTCTCCGGCGAGGAGGAGGCCCGCCTCACCTTCCTCGCGGCGCGTCGCTGGTACGGCTGGTCGGCCGGGAAGCTGCTGCTGCTCGACATCGGCGGCGGTTCCCTCGAAGTGGCGTACGGCATCGACGAGGAGCCGGACGCGGCGGTCTCGCTGCCGCTGGGCGCGGGACGCCTGACCGCGGGCTGGCTGCCGGGCGACCCGCCGGACCCGGCCGACGTACGGGCGCTGCGCCGCCATGTGCGGGCCCAAATCGCGGGAACGGTGGGGGAGTTCACGCGCTCGGGGCGTCCCGACCACGTGGTCGCCACCTCGAAGACGTTCAAGCAGCTGGCGCGGATCGCGGGGGCCGCGCGGTCGAGCGAGGGCGCCTACGTCCAGCGCACCCTGAGTCGTAAGTCACTGGAGGAGTGGGTGCCCAAGCTCGCCGCGATGACCGCCGAGCAGCGCACCACCCTGCCCGGCGTCTCGGAGGGCCGGGCTCCGCAACTGCTCGCGGGGGCACTCGTCGCGGAGGGCGCGATGGACCTGTTCGCGGTCGACGAGCTTGAGGTCTGTCCCTGGGCGCTGCGCGAGGGCGTGATCCTGCGCCACCTCGACCACCTGCCGGTGGGCTGAGAACGCGAAAGGGACCGGGTGGGGGCCGAGCAGGGGCGGGGAAGGGCGTCGGGCAGGGACGTGGGGCAGGGGCGTCGGGCAGCGAAGGACACGGTCCCGAGTTACCGGCGAGTGTGACGTTCGCCGGGGTCGCGGGACCGCCTCCCCTCCCGGCGGTGACGGCCCGTACCCTGTCTGCGTGGCAGAACCAGTGGTGCGCATCCCGGATGCGAAGGTCGCCCTGTCCACGGCCTCGGTCTACCCGGAGTCGACGGCAACGGCCTTCGAGATCGCCGCGCGCCTGGGCTACGACGGTGTCGAGGTCATGGTCTGGACCGACCCCGTGAGCCAGGACATCGAAGCCCTGCGGCGGCTCTCCGACTACCACCAGGTGCCGATCCTGGCCGTCCACGCGCCATGTCTGCTGATCACGCAGCGGGTCTGGTCCACCGACCCCTGGGTGAAGCTGCAGCGGGCGCGGTCGGCGGCGGAGAAGCTCGGCGCCTCCGCGGTGGTGGTCCACCCTCCCTTCCGTTGGCAGCGCCAGTACTCCCGCGACTTCGTCGACGGAATCTGGCGGATGGCCGACGAGACGGACGTCAGATTCGCGGTGGAGAACATGTACCCGTGGCGCTACCGGGACCGCGAGATGCTGGCCTACGCCCCCGACTGGGACGTGACGAAGGACGACTACCGGAACTTCACGGTCGACCTCTCGCACGCGGCGACCTCCCGCATCGACGCGATGGCCATGGTCGACCGGATGGGCGACCGGCTCGCCCACGTCCACCTCGCGGACGGGCGCGGCTCGGCGAAGGACGAGCACCTGGTCCCGGGCCGCGGCACCCAGCCGTGCGCGGAACTCCTGGAGCGCCTCGCCGTGTCGGGCTTCGACGGCCACATCGTCATCGAGGTCAACACCCGCCGGGCCATGTCCGCCGCCGAACGCGAGGCCGACCTCGCCGAGGCGCTCGCCTTCACGCGGCTGCACCTGGCGTCCGCGCCGGCCCGCCGCGCATGACGGACGGCGCCGCCCCGCGCCGACGCGGCCGCCCGCCGCGCTCCGCCGGGGACGACGGCCCCGGCACCCGCGAGCGGATCCTCGCGGCGGCCCGTACGGAGTTCTCCGGCCGGGGTTACGACAAGACGTCCATGCGCGGGATCGGCCGGGCGGCGGGGGTGGACGCGGCCCTGGTGCACCACTACTTCGGCACGAAGGAGGCGGTGTTCGCGGCGGCCATCGAGGTCGACTTCGAGCCGGCGCTGACCGTGGACGCGATCCTGGGCGACTCCCCCGACGGCCTCGGCGAACGCCTGGCCCGTCACTTCCTGGCGATCTGGGAGAACCCGGCGACCCGCACACCGCTGCTCGCCGTGATCCGCTCGGCCCTCACGCACGAGGCGGCGGCGAAGGTGCTGCGGGGGGTGGTGCTGCGGCGCCTCCTGGAGCGGGTCGCGGCCGAGCTGGACGTGCCCGATCCCCGTCTGCGCGCGGAGCTGGCGGCCTCGCACATGATGGGCATCGTGATCATGCGGTACGTACTGGAGCTGGAGCCCCTCGCCTCGACCCCGCCCGCCCGGATCGTGACCCTGGTGGCCCCCACCCTCCAGCGCTACCTGACCGAGGCCTGACCCCTGGCTCCGCCCCGGACCCCGGGGGTGAGTTCTTCGGCCGCGGGCATCTTCAGCCCGTCATGGGGGTCCCCCCTGGCCCTTAAGACATTGGGGGAGTTTGAGGACGAGCGCCGTTCAGGCGCGAACGGGGGTCTGGGGGCGGAGCCCCCAGGGTCCGTCAACCCCCGGAGGGTCTCGGGAAGGGGCGGGGAGGGGCCAAAAACAGGGGTCCGGGGCGCAAGCCCCAGGGACCCGGCCCCGCCCGGCCCGGGGGCCACATGGCGAACCCCGCGTCCCAACATCTGGACGCCCTGTCCAGATGGCGGAGCCAGGCGTAGGCTCGCACCAGAGCAGATCCATACCTAGGAGACGAGCGACGATGCCCGAGCTGAGGTCCCGCACAGTCACCCACGGCCGCAACATGGCGGGCGCCCGCGCCCTTATGCGGGCCTCCGGTGTAGCGAGCGAGGACATCGGCAAGCCGATCATCGCCGTGGCGAACAGCTTCACCGAGTTCGTGCCGGGCCACACCCACCTCGCCCCGGTGGGCCGGATCGTCAGCGAGGCGATCCTGGCCGCGGGCGCGGTTCCCCGCGAGTTCAACACCATCGCCGTGGACGACGGCATCGCCATGGGTCACGGCGGCATGCTCTACAGCCTCCCCTCCCGCGACCTCATCGCGGACAGCGTGGAGTACATGGTCGAGGCCCACTGCGCCGACGCCCTGATCTGCATCTCCAACTGCGACAAGATCACCCCCGGCATGCTGATGGCGGCGCTCCGCCTCAACATCCCCACCGTCTTCGTCTCCGGCGGCCCGATGGAGTCCGGCAAGGCGACCCTGGTGGACGGCACGGTCCGCACGCTCGACCTGGTCGACGCGATCTCGGACGCCGTCAACGACAAGATCTCCGACGCGGACATCCTCCGCATCGAGGAGAACGCCTGTCCCACCTGCGGCTCCTGCTCCGGCATGTTCACGGCGAACTCCATGAACTGCCTGACCGAG
The DNA here is from genome assembly GCF_014650455.1 of Streptomyces xanthochromogenes. Lineage (GTDB taxonomy): Bacteria > Actinomycetota > Actinomycetes > Streptomycetales > Streptomycetaceae > Streptomyces > Streptomyces xanthochromogenes. The sequence goes on from NZ_BMUZ01000014.1 coordinate 290,313, forward strand.
GCGATCGGCCTGAGCCTCCCCGGCAACGGCTCGGTGCTCGCGACCCACACCGCCCGCCGCGCGCTCTACGAGAACGCGGCCCGCACGGTCGTCGAGATCACCAAGCGGCACTACGAGGAGGACGACCACACCGTCCTGCCCCGCTCCATCGCGACCCGCGCCGCGTTCGAGAACGCCATGGCGCTCGACATCGCCATGGGCGGCTCGACCAACACGATCCTGCACCTGCTCGCCGCGGCCCAGGAGGCCGAACTCGACTACGGCCTCAGCGACATGGACGCCGTCAGCCGCCGCGTTCCGTGCCTCGCCAAGGTCGCCCCGAACGTCGCCAAGAACCGTACGTACTACATGGAGGACGTGCACCGCGCCGGCGGCATCCCCGCCATCCTGGGCGAGCTGTACCGCGCGGGCCTGCTCAACGAGGACGTCCACACCGTCCACTCCCGCTCCATCAAGGAGTGGCTGGACGCCTGGGACGTGCGCGGTGGCTCCCCGTCCGCCGAGGCGGTCGAGCTGTGGCACGCCGCCCCCGGCTGCGTCCGCTCGGCCACCGCGTTCTCGCAGTCCGAGCGCTGGGACACGCTGGACACCGACGCCGCCGAAGGCTGCATCCGGGACGCGGCACACGCGTACAGCAAGGACGGCGGCCTCGCGGTCCTGCGCGGCAACCTCGCCGAGGACGGCTGCGTCGTGAAGACGGCCGGCGTCGACGAGTCGATCTGGACCTTCGAGGGCCCGGCCGTCGTCTGCGAGTCGCAGGAGCAGGCCGTCGACAAGATCCTCAAGAAGGAGATCACGCACGGCGATGTCGTCGTGATCCGCTACGAGGGCCCCAAGGGCGGCCCCGGCATGCAGGAGATGCTGTACCCGACGTCGTTCCTCAAGGGCCGCGGCCTCGGCAAGACCTGCGCACTGATCACCGACGGCCGCTTCTCCGGCGGCACTTCGGGCCTGTCCATCGGCCACGCCTCGCCCGAGGCGGCGTCCGGCGGCACCATCGCGCTGGTCGAGGACGGCGACCGCATCCGGATCGACATCCCCAACCGTACGATCGAACTCCTGGTCTCCGAAGCCGAGTTGGCGACCCGGCGCGAGGCGCTGGACGGGGTGTACGCCCCGAAGGGCCGGGAGCGGAAGGTGTCGGCCGCGCTGCGCGCCTACGCGGCGATGGCCACCAGCGCCGACCGGGGCGCGGTCAGGGACGTCTCGAAGCTCGGCTGAAGCCAGCCACGGCAGTGAACTTACGCCCCGTCACCGGTACTCGGTGGCGGGGCGTCACCAGCTCCCGATGTCCCCGGGATCGACCCCGAACACCGACCCGTCCGGGGCGGCGGCATACACCCGCCCCCCGATGGCGAGCGGCGCCGGGAGGGCGGGCGTGAAGGTGTAACGCCCGTTGTTCATGCGGGGGTTGGTCTGCCCGACGAGTACGCCCTTGGCCGAGTCGAAGGCCAGCAGCCGGCCGTCGGCTCCGGTCAGGAACACCCGCCCGCCCGAGGCGACCGGACGCGAGGCGCGGGCCACCCCCGTGTCGAGCCGCCACTTCTCGGTGCCGTGCGCGGAGTCGACCGAGACGAGCGCTCCGCCGGCCCCGAACAGGTACACGGCATCCCCGTCGAGCCCGGCCTGCGCCTGGTCGAGCGGCGCGGTGAGCGTGGCGCGGCGGGCGGTGCGGGTCGCGGTGTCGAGGCGTACGACCGCCGTGGTGAACCCGCTCGGGTCGGTCGCGAGCAGCACCACGGCCCTGCCGTCGGCCGCGGCGGGCCGCAGCCGCCCCTCCGCCCCGGCCCGCCACCGCACGGAACCGTCGGCGGGATCGACGGCGGCGACGGCGGTGGAGCGGCCGTCGGGGGAGGGCGTCACGACGTAGACCGCCCCCGCCCCCGCGCCGCCGGGCGCGACCCACTGGGACCGGGGCCCGCCCAGCGCCTTGCGCCACATCTCCTTGCCCGTACCGGAGTTGAGCGCGGTGACGTGCCCGTCCGCCGTGGTGAGCAGCACCGCGGGGCCCGCGGGGCGCACCCCCGAGTACGCCGACACGTCGGCGGACCACACCGGCTTGCCCGTGCCCGGGTCGTACGCCCGCAGCGGCCCGCCCGGCACCCGGGCCAGCACCCGGCCGCCGGACACGACGGGTGCGTAGTCGTCCGAGAGCAGTTGTCCGCCCGCCCCGGCCACCGTCCACCCGACCTTCCCGCTGACGGCGTCGAGCCGGGCGAGGGCTACGCCCGGCGCGGAACAGTACAGCGCGCCGTCGCCGTCCCCGGCCGAGCAGAAGGCCGTACGGTTCCCACCGCCACCGCTCACCTTGGTGGCGCCTTCCAACTGGGCGCTCCAGGGCCGGAATTGAACAGCCCCGGGCTCCTCGGGCGCGGCGGCCACGGCACCGGTCCCGTCCGGCATCATCTGCACACCGACGACCCCGGTCCCGGCGATGGCGACGAGGGCCGCCGCCCCGACGACCCACCGGGCCCGGTGCCGGACCCGCTTCTCGGGTCCGGGGGGTTCGGAAGGTCCGCCGGGACCACCGGGACCACCGGGGCCACCGGGGTTGGCAGCGTTCGCAGGGTTGGCAGGGTTGGCAGGGTTGGCGGCACCAACGGGATTGCGGAACTGCTGAGTAGGGATATGGGCCTCGGAACCGTACGCGGCGGACCGCAGCGCCGACATCAGCTCGTCCGGCGTGGGCCGGTCGGCCGGGTCCTTGGCGAGGCAGCCGCGCAGGACGGGCACGAGGTCCTCGGGCACACCGGCCAAGTCGGGTTCGTTGTGCACGACTTGATAGGCGACGACGTAGTGCGAGTCGGAGTCGAAGGGCCCCCGCCCGGTCGCGGCGTGCACGAGTACGGCCCCCATGGCGAACACGTCCGCGGCGGGCCCGACTTCGCGGGGCCGCTGGAACTGCTCGGGCGCCATGAAGGGAGGGGTGCCGATGAGCTTGCCGGTCTCGGTGCGCAGATCGCTGTCGTACGGACGCGAAATGCCGAAGTCGATGACCTTGGGCCCGTCCGCGGCGAGCAGGACGTTGCTCGGCTTGAGGTCGCGGTGCACCACCCCGGCCCGGTGGATGTCCCGCAGCGCCTCCGCGAGCCCGGCCCCAAGCCGGCGCACCTCGACCGCGTCCAGCGGCCCGCTCTGCTTGACCCGCTCGGCGAGGGTGGGTCCGGGGACGTGCAGGGTGGCCATCCAGGGCCGCTCCGCGTCGGGGTCGGCGTCGACGACGGAGGCGGTGAACGCGCCGCTGACCCGCCGGGCCGCCGACACCTCCTGCCGGAACCGCGCCCGGAACTCCGGGTCGGCGGCGTGCTGGGCGTGCACGATCTTGACGGCGAGCCGCATGCCGGAGGGGGACGTGGCCAGATGCACCACCCCCATGCCGCCCGATCCGATGACGGTTTCGAGCCGGTACGCCCCGACGGATTCCGGGTCGTCGTCACCCGGCGCCCCGAACCCGACACTGTGCGGCGACGCCATGGCCCACCCCCATGTGTCCGGTTTATGCGTACGCCCGACGGAGCCTAGTCGATGGGCCGTACGGGCTCGATGGGGCTTGCTAGCCTGCGTGTTGCACGCAGAGTGAAGCCAATGGGGGAGTTGGGCATGACATCAGAATCGGCCGAAACACTGGCCTCGGGATCGACGCACCGCTACCCGGTGGCCCCCGGCTGCGAACTGAACGTCCGCAGCGGCCCCGGCACGGGCTACTCGATCGTCGACGTCCTGCCGCTGGGCGCGACGGTCCCGGTGAACTGCCAGACCTCCGGCACGCGCGTCACGGGCCCGTACGGCACCTCGAACATCTGGGACAACATCGGCAACGGCCGGTTCGTCGCGGACGCGTACGTGAAGACGGGTAGCGACGGTTACGTGGCCCCCCGCTGCGGCTGACCCCGCTCCCGCCGCCCCCGGCGGGCGGAGCCGTCGGGCCGCCGGCCTGGGGGCTACTTCCGCTTGGGGCGCTTGCGGGTTGCGGGATTGTTCCTGCGGCGGGTCCACTGGGCGAGGGCCGCTTCGTATTCCTTGCGGTGCAGGGACTCGCCGGGGGCCTCGACGAAGGTGCGGGCGCAGTAGGCCAGCAGGGAGCCGATGAAGCCGATGGCCTTCAGACCCTGGAGGGAGCGGTCCGCGTCCGGGTCGGCGGGGCGGGTCGAGAAGCCCTCCCAGGTCTTGCGGAAGGCCATCGCGCTGCAGATCGCGAACATCACGACGACCAGCACGTTGACGAACGAGCCGGTGTTCGCGAGCTGCAGCCCTTCGTACGCGAACCGCAGAACGAAGCAAGCCGCGACCGCCGCCACCAGAGCGCCGATCCCCGCACCCACCCGGCGCAGCGCGTAACCCCCGTCGTGGTCCACCCAGGTGGTGCCGAAGAATCGAATGGCCTCGGGCCGGGGCCCAGCGGGGGTCGCCCCGCCGACGGCGTCGCTTTCGCCCTTGTTCTCGGTCATGCCGTCGATTATCCCCGCATTCCCCAACCCCCGGCTCCAGCAGACACGGCCCCGGCCCGCCTAGGGGGACGCGGGCAACCGCGCGACCGGCCACGCACCTCCCGAACTCCCCCCACCTCCCGAACTCCCCCCACCTCCCGAACGCCCGCCCCGCACGGCAAACTCCCCCCATGACCCAACCCCGCGCCCACTCCTTCAACGCGGTCGCCGCCCAATACGCCGCCAACCGCCCGTCCTACCCCCCGGCCCTCCTCGACGCCGTCGAGGAACTCGCGGCCCACCCCCTGCGCGACGCGAACGTCGCGGACATCGGCGCCGGCACCGGCATCGCCAGCGCCCTCCTGCACGCCCGGGGCGCAAGGGTCACCGCGGTGGAGCCGGGCGACGGCATGGCCGCGGAGTTCCGCAGGAACAACCCCGGCATCCCCCTGGTGCGGGGCGACGGCAACCACCTCCCCCTCGCCACCGCATCCGCGGACTTCATCACGTACGCCCAGGCCTGGCACTGGACGGACCCGGCGAAGGCGGGCCCGGAAGTCTGCCGAGTGCTGCGCCCGGGCGGCGCACTGGCCCTGTGGTGGAACCGCACGGACCACTCCGCACAGTGGCTCGCGGACCAGGACGCCCGAGTGCACGACTTCTTCCGAACGGACCCGTCAGCCCGAGCAGGCCAAGGGGACCAGGCGGGCCCGGCGGACCACCAACGCCCATCGGGCATCTCCGCACTGCAACGCGGCGGCCACCCGTGGGTCGACATCCCCGGCCTGACCTTCACCGAACGCAATATCCCGCACACCCGCAAGGTCCCCCTCACGACCCACCTGGCGAACCTCGGCAGCCACTCGGCGTTCCTGGTCATCGGTCAGGAGCGGACGAGGGAGTTCATGACCCGGGAACGCGCCGTGCTGAGCAAACTCTTTCCCGACGGCACGATCGAGGAGAGCTACGTCGTCCACCTGCGCCTGGCCCGCACCGAAGGGCCGTGACCAGGGACCGGCATGGCCCCCCTCCCCGCCCTCGGACCGGCACGGACCGCCGCCCCGCCCTCGGACCGGCGCGGACCTCCCTGCCTCGGACCGGCATGGCCCCCCTCCCCGCCCTCGGACCGGCGCGGACCGCCCCGCCTCCGGACCGGCACGGACCAGCCCCCTGCCCGCAGACCGGCACGCAGGCCCCCCGAACCTTGACGCCCGGCCCCGATCCGGAGCAGTATTCATCACATGGTGAATTACAACCCGCACTCCCCGGGCGACACCACCACCCCCGAGCCGGCGGCCGCCCCCGCCGCGCAGATTGCCGGCCCCGCCGCACAGGCGCCCCGCACCGCCGAGACGGCGCCCGGCCCCGCCGTGACGGCGGAAGCCCTCACCGTCGTGCGCGGCGACCGCACAGTCCTCCGGGGTCTGGACTTCACCGTTCCGCGCGCCCGCATCACCGGCCTCCTCGGCCCCTCGGGCTGCGGGAAGTCCACCCTGCTGCGGGCGATCGTGGGCACCCAGGCCAAAGCCACCGGCACCCTCACGGTCCTGGGTGCCCCCGCCGGCACCCCGGCCCTGCGTGAACGCATCGGGTACGTGACCCAAGCCCCGTCCATCTACCAGGACTTGACGGTGCGTCAGAATCTGGACTACTTCGCAGCCGTACTCCACCCCGGCCGCGCCCACCGCACGGCCCGCGCGGAACCCGTCACCCGGGCGATCGAGGACGTCGACCTCACCAGCCACGCCGACGACCTGGCCGGACGGCTCTCCGGCGGGCAACTGAGCCGGGTCTCGCTCGCGGTCGCCCTGCTCGGCGCCCCGGAACTGCTCGTCCTGGACGAACCGACCGTCGGCCTCGACCCCGTACTCCGGCGCGACCTGTGGACCCTCTTCCACTCCATCGCCACCACCCGCGGGACCACCCTCCTGGTGTCCTCGCACGTCATGGACGAAGCGGAACGCTGCCACCGCCTGCTCCTGCTCCGCGAAGGAGCCCTCCTGGCCGAGGACACCCCGGACGCCCTACGCACCCGTACCGGCACCGGAACCGTCGAGGAAGCCTTCCTCCACCTGGTCGACGAAGCCACCCGATGACCGTCATCGACCACCCACCACGCCCACCCCTGCCCGCACGAAGGGACGGCCCCATGACCGCCGCCGGACCCGTAACCGCCGCAGCACCCATGACGGTTGCCGCACCTATGACGGTTGCCGCACCCATGACCGCAGCGCACTCCGACGGGACGGCCCCATGACCGTGTCCCGCACCCTCGCGACCGCCGCCCGCGTCCTGCGTCAGCTGCGCCACGACCCCCGCACGATCGCGCTGCTCCTGATCGTCCCGTCCCTGATGATCATCCTGCTCAGGTACGTGTTCGACGGCAGCCCGGCCGTCTTCAACAGCATCGGCGCCTCACTGCTCGGCATCTTCCCGCTGATCACGATGTTCCTGGTGTCCTCCATCGCCACCCTGCGCGAACGCACATCCGGCACCCTGGAACGCCTCCTCGCCATGCCCCTCGCCAAGGGCGACCTGATCGGCGGCTACGCGATCGCGTTCGGCGCGATCGCCGTGCTCCAGTCGCTCATCGCGACAGGCATCGCCCTCTGGCTGCTCGACCTGAACGTCACGGGCTCCCCGTGGCTGCTCCTCCTGGTCGCCCTCCTCGACGCGCTTCTCGGCACGGCCCTCGGCCTGTTCGTCTCGGCGTTCGCGGCATCGGAGTTCCAGGCGGTCCAGTTCATGCCGGCGGTGATCTTCCCCCAGCTCCTGCTCTGCGGCCTGTTCACTCCGCGCGACACGATGCAACCGGTGCTGCGCAGGATCTCCGACGTCCTGCCCATGTCGTACGCGGTCGACGCGATGACCCAGGTCCTGCACCACCCCCACGCAACCGCCGCGTTCGCGCGGGACGCCGGCATCGTGGCCGCGGTGGCGATCCTGGTCCTGGCCCTGGGCGCGGCCACCCTGCCCCGCCGCACCCCGTGAACCCGCACCCCGTGAACCCGCACCCCGTGAACTCGTACCCGCCGGCCCCGTAACCGCGCCACGCCGCGCCCCCGTACCGCCCTTCGGACGCCCCCTTCGGACACCCGCGGCCGATGCGAGGATGACGTCACGAAACGCCGCACCACCTGGAGGGTGACCGCATGACCCAGACCGTCGCAGTCCTCGGCACCGGCAAGATCGGCGAGGCCCTCCTCAGCGGAATGATCCGCGCCGGCTGGCACCCGGCCAACCTCCTCGTGACCGCCCGCCGTTCCGAGCGCGCCGCGGAACTCCACACCCGTTACGGAGTGGACGCGGTCACCAACGCCGAGGCCGCCAAGCGCGCGGACACCCTGATCCTCGCGGTGAAGCCCCAGGACATGGGCACGCTCCTGGACGAGCTCGCCCCGCACCTCACCAACGACCGCCTGGTGATCAGCGCCGCCGCCGGCATCCCGAGCTCGTTCATCGAAGCCCGCCTCGCCTCCGGCACCCCCGTCGTACGCGTCATGCCGAACACGCCCGTACTGGTCGACGAGGGCATGTCGGTGATCAGCGCCGGCAGCCACGCGACGCCGGACCACCTCGCTCATACGGAGGAGATCTTCGGCGGCGTGGGCAAGACCCTGCGCGTACCGGAGTCGCAGCAGGACGCGGCAACGGCCCTCTCCGGCTCGGGCCCCGCGTACTTCTACTACCTGGTCGAGGCCATGACGGACGCGGGCATCCTGCTCGGCCTGCCGCGCGCCCAGGCGTACGACCTGATCGTGCAGTCCGCGATCGGCGCCGCCGTGATGCTGCGCGACAGCGGCGAGCACCCGGTGAAGCTCCGCGAGGCGGTGATGTCCCCGGCCGGCACGACCATCAGCGCGATCCGCGAGCTGGAGAACCACGGCGTACGGGCCGCCCTGATCGCGGCCCTCGAAGCGGCCCGCGACCGCAGCCGCGAACTGGCGTCCGGCAACAGCTGATCCGCCCCGCCGCTATTCCTTCCCGTACGGCCGCCGCACCACGGCGGCGGCCAGCCCGCCGCCGACGAGTGCGAGCGCACCCCCGCCGATCAGGCTCAGCACACCGACGGGGGTGTCCGGAAGAGCGGCTCGCGCGGCCTCGAACGCGTTGTCCCCTCCGCTGTCGCGGTCGGAAGCCCCGCCCGGCGAACTGTCGACGGACCCGGCCGGCGGGTCCACCGAGTAGACGGCCGGGGCGACAGCCGCGCCGGTGGCCGCTCGGACCATTGATCCGGTGGCCGATCCCGTGGAGGGTTCGCCGACCTGGGCCGAAGCCGGCCGGACGGCCGATCGGCCAGGGCCACCAACGGCCGTACCGATACCCGAGTGGCCGGCGGAAGCGCTCGCCCCGGGGGAGGTGCTCGTCCCGGCGCCTCGCGCATGGCCCGCCCCCGGCACCCGCACCGACCGCAGGTCCGCCGCGAGCTGCCACCCGTGCCGCAACCTCGCCTCTAGCCGGGCCACCACCCGATCGGAACCGCTGGCACCTACGGCGGCCCGGAGCCGCTGGATCTCGCCCAGGGTCCCCTCGTTGACCGCGTCGACGACCCGCAGCCGCATCTGGGCGATCCGCTCATCGCCGTTCACGGCGTGCGCGGCCCCGGGCGCGACGGCCATCCCCAACAGGAGGAGGGTCGCGGTGGCCACGGCAATCCGAAGAAGAGACCTCATACCGTCAAGCTAGGTCGCGGGGCGCGGCCAGGAGATCAGCCGTCCCGCCAGGCCTGCCTCGGCCGAAAGTACGAGGTCGAAGGCTTACGGGCTCCCCGAACCGACCCGCACGGCCGACGCCCGGCGGCCCTTTGGCGGCTCCTCTGCGGGCACCGGTCGAGGGTTGACACGGCCCTCCCCCGTACGTAGTGTTCTCCGAGTTGTCCGACGTGAGCGCCGACCCCGGTCGGTCCCCGGACAGCCATTCCGCACCAACCACTTCTTATGAACGACACCTAGTCGTCTCATTTTTCGTGCGCTTTTGCGAAATGAGGAATCCGCGTTCGAGGACGCACCCCGATTGGCGTCGGGGCCCAGGATTCCGCTAATGTCTCACTCGTCGGAACGGCCCAACAGCCGGGAAGACAAGCCGACTTGGCCCCGGGAGACCGGGAATCGGGCCCGAAAGGATCTGATAGAGTCGGAGCCGCCGGAAAGGGAAACCCGAGAGGGAGAACCTGAAA
>NZ_BMUZ01000015.1:0-8184 GCF_014650455.1 Streptomyces xanthochromogenes
CGGCGACGGCCGTGATCATGTTCTCTTCGTCCTTCGGTGCCCGGCGCAGGTCGCCGGTCATGCCCTCGATGATCCGCACGAGCATCCGCCCGCCAGTCGACTTCCCCGCCCCCTGGGGGCCGGTCAGGAACGGCGCCGGGACGGGGGCGGACGGTCCGAGACAGCCAATGAGCCAGGCCAGGGCCAGGGCCTCGGTCTTGGCGTCGGCGAAGTTGCACAGCCTCAGCAGCAGGTCCAGCCCCTTGCCGTTGGTGTCCTTGGCGGGCAGGGGGAGTTCGCCGGTGAGCTGGGTGCGCCGCCAGCAGACCTCTTCGGGGTCGGGCACGCGGATGTCCCAGCCGGTGGGGTGGATGCGGACGGACTGGCCGTCGTCGCGGCCCAGGTCGAGCCAGGTGGCTCCGTCGAAGCCGGGGGCCACGCGGATGTGGGTGGGCTGTACCGGCTCGGTCAGGGCGAGTGCTTCGATCAAGTCCAACGCCTCCTTGAGGGCGGTTCCGTTGAAGACGCCGACCCCGTCGCGGAAGAGGCCGACCATGAGTTCTTGGCGGTGGCTCCCGCTGGTGCCCTGGGAGCGGATGGGGCGGGCCACGGGGTGGCCGGTGCGCTGGGCGTAGACGGTGCCGTCGATGGTGCGGAAGTACCGGAAGTGCGACTGGGCGTAGTCGGTGATGATCTGCCGGGCCGGGCTCTTGTCGTCCTCGGCCATGGCTCACATCCCCAGTGCGGTGCGGGCGTTGGTCCATGCGTCCGCGCAGTGCCGGGCGGACTCACCCCGGGCCTGGGCGGCGGTGAACAGGCGAGCCGCGTGGGCGTCGGTGAGGCAGCCGCACCGGCCGTGCCGGGACAGCACCGCCAGGAAGGTGCGGTACACCGTCGCGTGCACCGCACTCCGGGCCTCGGTGATCCGCTGCTCCGCCATGGCGATACCGCGTTCCAGGAAGGCGGGCGTGCGGTGCGGGCACTGCCCGCCCCCGGCCAGCGCGGCCACCGTCACGACCGACGGGCGCGGGACCTGGGACGGCTTCACGACCAGCGCGCGCACGGCGTCCGGCAGGGCGGTGAGGGTGCCGGTTCCGTGGCCGCGCCAACGGGCGTAGGCCATGGTCGACTTGATGTCGACACCGGCCCGGACGCCGTTCACTGAACGCATGGCGCCCTGGTAGACCCAGTGCTCCCCGCGCGTGGTGGGAACGGTCCGGGTGCGCGGCAGGGTCTCGCGGGCCCAGGCCAAGGCGGTCGCCGTGTCAAGGTCGACCACGGTCAGCCCGGCGCCCCCGGGGTGGTAGGCGACGTCTACGGCCTTAGCCCACGCCCGCCCCCAGGCAGGCGAGTTGAGGACGACAGGATCGGTGGTGGCGGCGGCCCAGGCGTGGCAGATGTCGGGGCAGTGGCAGGGGCCCGGGTTCTTCATGTTGGGGCGCCCGCCGCACGCGTTCTTCAGGCAGGTTGGGCAGTTGGCGAATGGGACCTTTCCGCGGCGAAGGGGCAGCACGGGAAGCCCGTGAGCCGCCAGCGCGAGTGCGGTGGACAGGTGCGGTGAGGCGGTGTTGGGCTCGGCTACTCGCCGAATGGCGGTGGGGTAGGTCATGCTGGGAGACCTCCGGTCAGTATCAGGAGTAGAGGGCGGCCCCGACCTTTGGCGAGACGGGGGCCGTCCTCGTTGTGTTCTGGCCGCGGATAATCCGGCGGCGGATTGTCAGTGGGCGTGGCTAAGGTCGCGAGCATGACGACGACTCTTGAGCTGGTGCCGGGACTGGTGACGACGCGGCAGGCCATCGCGGCTGCCTACGGGTGTGGCACGTTCCAGGGCATCGAGCCGGCGGATGCCGCGGGCAAGGTGTTCGTGTACTCCGACCCTGCGGCGGGTGAGGAGTACGGCTACACCTTCGACGGGCGAGCTGAGGACGACGAGTTCGGTCCGCTGTACCTGTACACCGGTGCGGGTGCCAACGGACCTCAGCATCCGACTGGCCGCAACAAGGCGCTCCTCCACCACATTGCGCAGGACCGCGAGTTGCACCTGTTTGTCGCCCACGGCAAGGCGTCGGGAAGTGGCGCTATGCGCCAGCGCTACATCGGACAGATGGTGCTGGACACCATCAAGCCCTACGACGTGCGCCGCGCCCTGGGCAAGGACGAAGTGATGCGCAACGTCCTGGTGTTCCGGCTCCGGCCTGCGGAGGGCACCACGCCGGCGTGGACGGAGGGCGACAAGGTCCACGCAGCCACGAAGGACAGCGTGGAGATCATCGATCCCGCGGACGTGGTGGGCAAGCCCGCCACGGTGCCGACGCAGGACAGCACGAAGGTCAAGAAGACCGAGCAGCACAGCACCGCGGAGACCACTGCCAACATCACGGCCGGCCAGCGCAAGGTACTGCGCCGCGAAGGCGAGTTGGTCACCGCGTTCCTGGCTCACCTGAAGGCAAAGGGTCACCAGGCGCACAGCTTCCAGTTCACCGTCGAGGGAGAGCCGGGTTCCCTGACCCCGGACATCTACGACGCCACCGACCACGTCCTGTTCGAGGCCAAGGGCCAGCCGACCAGGATCAACGTGCGGATGGCCATCGGCCAGCTCCTCGACTACCGCCGCCGCGTTCCGAACAGGGAGACGCTGCGCACTGCTGTCCTGCTGCCCAGCGCCCCCACCCCGGACGTACAGACACTTCTCGAAGAGCTGGAGATCGGACTGGTCTACCAGACCGAAACCGGATTCACCGGATGGCCTCTCAGCCCGTGAAGTGATTGCGCTTGAAGATCGCTTTGCGGATGTTGACCACGGCGCCGCCGTCCCCGTGTCGGGGGCCGAAGACCTGTACGGCGATCCAGCCGCCGAAGATCACGGCCGCCAGGATGATGAGCTGGTGGATCAGTGCCGCCATGGCGGCGATGAACGTCGTCAGGACAAGCAGCCCGCCGCACACGGCGGCGAAGCCGATACCGCCGAGCGCGACGTTCACGGCGGTGCGGGACGCGGCCGGTTTGGCGGTGACGGGTTCGGGCTTGGCGGGCTCGATGGCGTAGCCGGTGACGACCCTACCGTCGGGCAGGACGATGCTCGCCACAGTCGGCACGGTGCCCGGCTGGTGGGGCGCGAGCGGCGCCGGAACGGGCGGCATCGGGGCGGGGTAGTGGACTTCCACGGCCCGTTCTATGGGCGCGTTCCGGGCCTGTTCGGGGAACATGCGGAATCCCTTCCGGGGATGGGCAGGGAGGCAAAGACACCCCCTGCCAGGAGCGCTGTAGAGGGGGTTTCGGGGGTGCTGACCTGCGCGCCTCCCTGACTCCCTGGCAGATCATTTGCGCAGGTGAGGGGGAGGGAGGCGGGTCAGGGAGGGGGTCAGGGAGTTCTCCCTGCCTCCCTGACCCGCCGGGGGTTGGCTCCCTGATCTATGCGGCGGAAGCGGAACCGTCCCCGTCGCGGTTGGCGAGCGCACGGGTAACGCGGTCTCGGTCGACGACCATGACCCCGTCGGACTTGCGGGGCTCGGCCCCGACGCTGCCCAAGACGCGCTTGAGATCGAGGAACGACCACTTGCCGTAGGCGCCGGCGTTGAGCGCGGCGAGCCGAGCGAGCACGTCCTTCGTCCGCACCCGGTCGGCCGTGCCGATCACGGAGGCGATATCGGCGAGCGGGTCCCGCTGCTCGCCACGGTCGACCGCGGTGAGGGTGGTGACGCCGTCGCGCAGGGCCTTGGCCCGGTCGGTGATGGCTACGGCCGCGTCGTCGTCGATGTAGTGCGTGCGCACGGTGATGGAGGCCTGTCCGGCGGGGATGGCGATGCCGTCGGACGCGACGACCAGCGTCCCCCGGTCGAGTCCGGGGCGGAGCAGGTTCGGGGCGGCGCCGCCGTCGACGGCCTTGTCCCCGAGTGCCATCCGGGCTTGTGACTCGGTGCCGAGCGCGAGCGATGCCCGGGTGTGGGCGCCTTCGCGCACGAGCTTGGGCAGGTTTTCGTTGGTCGGGTCCTGGGTGCCTTGCCACATCAGGACGTTCACGGCCCGACCCTGGTTGTGGATCTTCCGGACGGCCATGAAGTAGCGGGAGTTGGCCTTGGAGCCGCCGTAGGGGCGCTTCTCGTCGTCCTTGGCCGGGCACATGAACGCCACCTGCGCCTCATCGACCAGCACGATGAGTGGCGGGAACGCGGCTCCTTGGGGTGCTTGGATGCGGCGGTTCATCTCATCGACCGCGCTCTCAACCATCTCGGTGACCTGGATGACGTGGTCGTCGGTCGGCCCCTGGATCAGAGTCTGAGCGAGGCCGTTGAACATGGCCCAGTCGCCCACGCCCTTGAGGTCGCCCATCAGGAACTGCACCGACTTGTCCAGCGCCAGCCACAGAGCCAGCGACCGCAGCGCCACGGTCTTGCCCTGGTTGGACAGGCCGGTGATCAGCAGGTGGCGCTGGTAGAGGCTGAGGGCCGCCGCGTCGCCGCGCAGGTCTTGGCCCCAGGGGGCGCGGCCCTTGCTGTAGTCGGCGGTCATCGTCTCGTCGGTGACCAGGGGGGACGGGCCGATCGGCTCGTCCAGCGCACCCGAGTCGGCGACCCAGAGGCGGACGGTGCGGGCGGCTTGCGGGATGGTGATGAACACTTCGTGCTCGTGCCGGGACAGGTTCTCGGCGAGCTTGCGCCGGCGGTTCTGGACCTCGTTCGTCGAGACGCCGGAGGGGAGGGTGACGTCGACTTCGACGCCGCATCCGGCGATGCGGATCGGGCCGAGCATCGCAGCCCCAGCGTCGCCCATTTCCTTGATGGCCCGGCCGAGTGCGGGCACGCCGAGGTCGCGCAGGGCCTTGACGACGATGGACGGGGTGATGGGCTCGCCCTCCCCGTTCCGGACAGCCGCGGGAAGGGCCCAGTTGGGTGCGGCTTGCTGGTGGCGGCCGACTCCCCACAGGGCGAGCAGCGCGAGGAACGGGCCGATCGTGACGGCCGGGCCCCACACCACCGTGGCCACGGTGATCAGGAGGTTGATGAACTCGACCGTCGCCATCAGGGGCGTGATGACCTGCGTGACGTCCTTCGTCGCGACCGCCATGACGACACCGAGGGCGACCAGCGAGCCGACGCCCATGCCGGCGCTCACGGCCACGCCCTTGGCGGCATCGAGCGGGGAGTGGAGGAGGTCCATGCGGCGGCGGTGGCGGGCGTCGCGGAAGCGCTGTCCGCGCTCCTCCCACTCGGCCGCTACCTCGTAGTTCCCGGCGGCTTCGGCGGCCCGGAGCATGCGTTCGTAGCGGGTGGCGGTGCGGCCCTCCCACGTGCGCTTGGCGACGATGCGGGTTCCGCCGACCACGTACATGCCGTGCCGGACCGTCAGCCGGGCGGCGGTGCGGGTGTGTTCGTGGGTGACGATGGCGCGCACGGCCCGACCGGAGCGCACCCGCAGGGGCACCGGCGGCGTTTCGGCGCCCGGCGCTACTACAGCAAGGTTCGGCGTGCCAGAGGGCCCCTGGGGGGCGTCGGTGGCGTCTTTGGTGAGGCGAACGACGTTGGAATCCATGGGAGTTGACTCCTGACTGTCCAGGCAGGGGAGGAAGATCACTGCGGAGTGGTGTGGGCCGGGGCGGGTGGGGGTCACCACCACCCCGACGACTTCTTGGCCGCCTTGGTCCGGGCGGCTTCCGTCACGACCCGCTGCCGTTCCACCTGCAACGCGGTGATCTCGGCAATGAGTCGGGTCTCAGCGCTCTGCCACGCGGTGTCCATGGCCCGGTCCCCGCGATCGGTCCCGGTCCCCTTGTGCAGACCACGCGCGGTGGAGACCACCCCGCCCAGCACGCCCCGGCGCTCACGGCCGTTCAGCGGCCACAACTCACGGTTCTGGACCGCTTCAAGCTTGCGTTCGTTGTTCTGGATCTCCCGGTCAAGGCGCCGGGTGTCGGGCTTGCCCATCACGCGCTCCTCGGAGAGGTGGAACGGGAATCGCAGGGCACGCAGGTGCCGAGCGAGAGCGGGATGACGTATCCGGCATCGCGCCGGCATGCGGGACACCAGCGGCGGGCGGCGTTGGCCTTGGCCAGTGCCGCCCGCCGGGCGGGTGTCATCGGCCGCACGGGCTTGGCGAGGTCGACGCGGTACAGGAACGCGACCAGCGCCCCCGGCGCCGCCGGGGCCGCTCCAGTTGGGCCGCCACATCCTGGCCAGCCGGCCGCAAGCCCCGCGCACGGAGCTGGCGACGGGTGGCGAACCCGTCCGGTGCGAGGCGCCACCGGTAGACCGGCAACGTGGCCATCACGCCACCCGCTTCCACGCCGCCCGCAGCCGAACCTCAGAGGCGGCATGTCCGGCCGCCCGGAAGCGAGCGGCCATCTCCCGGTACGACAGCGCCGGGGTCTCGCTCGTGCGGATCTCCTCCACCAACGCGTCCAGCGCCGCATCCGTCAACTGAGCCCCTTCGAGGGCGGGCACGGGCTCGGTAGGGCCCCAGACGGGCAACTCCCACGGGGGCGTGACTCCGGGCGTGACGGGGGCCGTCACGCTGGTCAGCGCCCTGCCCGTGTCGGTGCCGGCCCGGGTGGATTCCAGCGTGGCCCACGCCTTGGAAAGAGTCTTGGCGGTGCTCGCCTGAACCCGTGCGACGCGCGCCCCAGAGGTCGTCACGGCCGCCAGGCGGGTCTCCTCCGTGGCGGCTTGGGACCGCAGCCGGGCCCGGGCCACAGCTGCTTCGTCGCGTGCTTCCTGGCGGATTCCCTGGATCGCGTCCAGCGCCCCGGCCGTGAGCGCGGTCTGCTCCCACAGCCCGTGCACCAGCCACAAAGCCTTCGCGGCCACGGGCAGCCATGCAACCGCCAGCCAGGCACCCGTTGAGCCGTCGGCGGTGAGGGCGTGGGCGACCAGAACACCGGTCGCGATAAGGCCGAAGCCCCAGCCGACCCCGGTCACCACCGCGCTGTGGTCGCCCTGCGCGGCGAGGCGCCGTTCGTAGGCCAGGGTGGCGAGCCATCCGCCGTCGATGCCGAGACCGACGACCAGCGCGACGGGCCACGGGACGGCCGTCCCGAGCCAGAGCAGGACCACGGCCAGGGTCAGCACCATGGACACCGCAGTCATCGCGACGGCAGGCAGAACAGTTTTAGTCCTCATGCCGCACCGCCCGCAGTGCGCGCGTGCTGGTTGCCCAGTGCCCGGCGGGCCCTGAGGACGTTGCGCCGGGCCCGGCGGATTCGGCGGGTGTCCAGCTCGTTCGGCGTGTGGTCCAACGTGATGATCTGCGCTTCCAGCAACTCGACTTCCGCCAGGATCAGCGGCATCTCGATGTCGATGGCGTCGAGTTCGGCCGGCGTCGGCTCGATGTCCGGCAGGGTGCCGGTAACGGCCGTCTGGAGTGCGGCGATGTTCTTCATGAGTCGTGGTCTCCCTAGCAGGTGGTACGGCTCATGCGGCCCCGGAGTTGCACCTCCGGGGCCGCGCCGTTGAAGGGGTCGTGCGGGACTGTTTGGTGGGTCAGGCGTAGAGGGCGGTGGCGCCTGCCTCGCGCAGTGCGGTGTGTGCCTGGCGGGCCCGGAGCCCGGCCTCGTCCAGTTCCTCGGCCGGGACGTCACCGAGGGCCATGGCCGCGTTGACCGCTTCCTGCGCGAGGGCCAACAGGCGGCGGTCGCTGGTGGCCATGTGAAGGGTGTCCATGGCTGAGGTGACGGCCGAGCGGGCCGCGTAGCGGGCCTGCCGTGCCCCTACCGTGTCGGCCAGAGCCTCGCGGCGGGCCTTGATCTTCAGGTACTGCTGTTCACGGTGACCGACCAGAGCGGCCAGCAGTGCCGGGACCGCTTCGGCCAGTGCCTGGCGGCGCCGTTCGGACTGCGCGGCCCGGGTAGTGCGGTGCGCGGTCAGGTGCTGCATGAACCCGGCGACCAAAGCACCGGCGAGCGTGCCCAGTACGGCTATCAGCGTTGCGATCATGACGTCCCCCAAAGGGTTCGGATCGGATGGTCCGGCTCCCTGCCACCCCGCCCGTACGACCACCCCGAAGGGCTCCCGGACGGGCGGGGGAGGCAACCGGCCGCCGCGTAAGCGGCGAGTGGATGAGCGTGCAAGTCCCCTTTGGGAGCGGAACTCCCGTTGAAGGCGTATGGGGACGTGACCTTTCGGTCTCAAGCCCTCCGGCTGACAAGGCGCCGGGAAACCTCCCCCCGTCCAACGCGGGGCTCCTGGGTCATGCAGGTACAGCGCAATCGGAACG
>NZ_BMUZ01000015.1:8256-267268 GCF_014650455.1 Streptomyces xanthochromogenes
GTCGTCAAGGGATCGGGGCCCACATGTACCAACAAGTTGCGCGAGTGCGTCATGATGAGGGCATGAGCAAGCAGCCGAAGTATCGGCAGGTGGCCGACGCGCTCCGCCGCGAGATCGACAACGGCACGTACGCCCCTGGGGCGCGGTTGCCGTCAGAAAGCGAGCTGTCCGCCCGGTTCGATGCGTCCCGCAATACGGTGCGGTCGGGTCTGAACCTGCTGGTCACGGAGGGATTGATCTCGTCCAGCCAAGGGCTGGGCTACGAGGTGCGTTCGCATGAAGTCTTCGTGCTGAACGCGTCCCGCTTCGAGAACTTGGATCTCCCGCAGAACGGCGACGCGTACAGCACCGACGTGACGGCCGCCGGACGCCGGCCGCATCAGACCTTCCGGGTGGAGCTCACCACGGCCCCGGAGTACGTGGCCGAGCGGCTCAAGGTCGAGGCCGGGGATACGGCGGTCCTGCGGTTCTGTCACCGCTTCGTGGACGACGTGCCATGGTCCACGCAGGCCACCCACTACCCGGAGTGGCTAGTCACCAAAGGCCCGCGCCTGACCGAGCCAGGAGACATCGCCGAAGGGACGACCCGCTATCTCGCCAGTCTGGGCATTGAGCAGATCGGGTACTTCGATGAGATCGCTACCCGCATGCCGACGCCGGAAGAGGCCCGGCTCTTGGAGATAGGAGCCGGGGTGCCGGTGCTCCTCTGGACGCGTACCGGCTTCTCGGATGAGCGCCCGATCCGCTGCACCATCACGACCTTCCGGGGCGACCTGAACCGGATGAACTACGAGATCGGCGAACTGTCCGCCCGAAGCGAGAACGAGCCCCAGTGATAATCACCCCTGCCCAGCCGGGCGACCTTGCCAAGCTGCTCGCCTTCCGAGAGGAGGCGGCGGCTTGGCTGAGGGAACTCGGGAGCGACCAGTGGAGCCGCCCGTACCCGGCCGACCGTCTGATGGCCACCATCGAGAGCGAGACCGTGTTCATGGTCCGCGACGAGGATGCCACCGCCGCCACCATCACACTGACCCCAGAGGCTGAGGCGGGTCTCTGGACGGGTGACGAACTGGGCGAGCCGTCGATGTTCATCAACAAGCTCACCGTTGCCCGCACTCACGCCGGGCAGAACGTCGGCGGCCGGTTGCTCGACTGGGCAGGGGACCGGGCGCACCGCGCGTCCGCGAAATGGCTCCGGCTCGATGCTTGGACCACCAACGAGGGTCTACAGCGCTATTACCTTCGCCAGGGGTTCGATCACGTCCGGACCGTGAGGGAAGGGGGAGCGGTCAACGGTGGCCCGCGCGTCTCGGGATGGTTGGCGCAGCGGCCGGCCCGTCCGACGGATCACGGGTTCGTGGACCTGACCCCCGCTCCATCTGCCGTTTCGCCCATTTCCTGATGCGCGGCTGGGGCCGTCTGTGGGCCGTCAAAGGGCCGCCAACGCCGACTGATGCCGACCAACGTCGACCGCTCGGGGGAGAGCGGCCGACGGAAGGAGCGCTGATCAGCGGCCTCTGACCTACCCATTCGCTCGCAGGGGTGGCGGTACGGCAAGATGGGGTGTATCTGCCCACACATCGATCTGCCGGACGGTTTCTCTTGGCTGAGTACATCTACACCATGCGCAAGACGCGCAAGGCGCACGGCGACAAGGTGATTCTGGATGACGTCACCCTGAGCTTCCTGCCCGGCGCGAAGATCGGTGTGGTCGGCCCGAACGGTGCCGGTAAGTCCACCGTTCTCAAGATCATGGCGGGCCTTGAGCAGCCCTCCAACGGTGACGCCTTCCTGTCGCCCGGGTACAGCGTCGGCATCCTCATGCAGGAGCCGCAGCTCGACGAGTCCAAGACCGTTCTGGAGAACGTGCAGGACGGCGCCGCCGAGATCATGGGCAAGCTCAAGCGCTTCAACGAGGTCGCCGAGCTCATGGCGACCGACTACTCGGACGCGCTCCTCGAAGAGATGGGCAGGCTCCAGGAGGACCTCGACCACGCCAACGCCTGGGACCTGGATGCCCAGCTGGAGCAGGCCATGGACGCGCTGGGCTGCCCGCCCGGCGACTGGCCCGTGGTCAACCTCTCCGGTGGCGAGAAGCGCCGCGTCGCGCTCTGCAAGCTGCTCATCGAGGCCCCGGACCTGCTCCTCCTCGACGAGCCCACCAACCACCTCGACGCCGAGTCGGTGAACTGGCTGGAGCAGCACCTCTCGAAGTACGCGGGCGCCGTGGTGGCCGTCACCCACGACCGGTACTTCCTGAACAACGTCGCCGAGTGGATCCTTGAGCTCGACCGCGGCCGCGCCATCCCGTACGAGGGCAACTACTCCACGTACCTGGACAAGAAGTCGGCCCGCCTCAAGGTCGAGGGCCGCAAGGACGAGAAGCGTCAGAAGCGGCTCAAGGAAGAGCTGGAGTGGGTGCGGTCCAACGCCAAGGGGCGTCAGACCAAGTCCAAGGCCCGCCTTGCCCGTTACGAGGAGATGGCCGCCGAAGCCGACAAGATGCGGAAGCTGGACTTCGAGGAGATCCAGATCCCGCCGGGCCCGCGTCTGGGCTCCATCGTCGTCGAGGTCGAGAACCTCTCGAAGGCCTTCGGCGACAAGGTCCTGATCGACGACCTGAGCTTCACGCTGCCGCGCAACGGCATCGTCGGCGTCATCGGCCCGAACGGCGCCGGCAAGACCACGCTGTTCAAGATGATCCAGGGTCTTGAGACGCCGGACAACGGCTCGATCAAGATCGGCGACACGGTCAAGATCAGCTACGTCGACCAGAGCCGCGCCAACATCGACCCCAAGAAGACGCTGTGGGCCGTCGTCTCCGACGAGCTCGACTACATCAACGTCGGCCAGGTCGAGATGCCGTCCCGCGCCTACGTCAGCGCCTTCGGCTTCAAGGGCCCGGACCAGCAGAAGCCCGCGGGCGTGCTTTCCGGTGGTGAGCGCAACCGCCTCAACCTGGCGCTGACGCTCAAGGAGGGCGGCAACCTGCTGCTCCTCGACGAGCCCACCAACGACCTCGACGTCGAGACGCTCTCCTCCCTGGAGAACGCGCTCCTGGAGTTCCCCGGTGCCGCCGTCGTGATCTCCCACGACCGCTGGTTCCTGGACCGGGTGGCCACCCACATCCTCGCCTACGAGGGCGAGTCCAAGTGGTACTGGTTCGAGGGCAACTTCGAGTCGTACGAGAAGAACAAGGTCGAGCGCCTCGGTGCGGACGCGGCCCGCCCGCACCGCGCCACGTACAAGAAGCTCACCCGGGGCTGATCGTCAGTGGCCCGTCATATCTACCGCTGCCCGCTGCGCTGGTCGGACATGGATGCCTTCGGGCACGTCAACAACGTGGTCTTCGTCCGGTACTTGGAGGAAGCCCGCATCGACTTCATGTTCCGGCTGGCGCCGGGCGACGGGTCGCCGTCGTTCCAGGGCGGGTCCGTCGTGGCCCGGCACGAGATCGACTACAAGCGACCCCTGGTGCACCGGCACGAGCCGGTCATCATCGAGTCGTGGGTGACGAAGATGGGCGCGGCGTCGCTGACCATCTCCTACGAGATCAAGGAGCCCGGCGACGGGGGCCTCGTGTACGTCACGGCGTCCACCGTCGTCGTGCCCTACGACCTCGCGGCGGGGCGGCCGCGGCGGATCACCGCCGAGGAGAAGGCCTTCCTGCGGGACTACCTGGACGACGACGGTGCCCGTGCCGACGGTCAGGAGCGGGCCGCGGCATGAACGCCGTGCTGGGGTTCGACGATGCCAGGGAGGTGGCGGATCTCGCCGCCTTCCTCGGTCGCCTGATCCACTACGACCGGGCCGCCGCCGTCCGCCTCCAGGCGGGTGGCGGGGCGCTGGCCGTCTTCGGCCGGCCGCCGTCCTTCGAGGTCCTCGCGATCCGCACGGCGCGGCTCAGCGACGCGTCCCTCGCCCTGGACGTGACCGTCTCCGCGGGTGAACTCCTCGAATCCCTCGACGAGTCGGCGGTCGCCGCGGGCGTTCCCGCCGCCGTCACCGGGCCGCCGTGGGCCGGGGTCCTGCCGCCGCGCGGTGGCTGGCAGCCGGTTCCGGGGCTGCCGGAGCCGGAGCGGATGCGGGGCGCGGTCGCGGCCGCGGTCGCCGAATTCCGGTCGCGGGACGAGGAGTTGCCCGAGGCGCTGCGTACGCGGGCCGAGCGCGAGCGGATCGGGCGTGAGATCTGGTCCCGTACGCTCGGCTCCACCGAGCTGCCGCTGCGGGCCGTGCACGCGGCCCAGTCCCTCGGGTTCCTGCGCCCCGTACGTGCGCTCGCCTCGGCGGGCGCGCCCTCCGCCCCCGAACCGGTGGCCCTTTTCGCCTCCGGCCCGTGGCTGCGGCTGCGCACGGCCTACGGCTCGGTCGCGCTTCGCCGCGCGGGTGCGGCGGGTCTGTCGGTAACCCCGGCCTGACCATACGGCCCCGCGCCCCGGCCCGGGCACGCCGCTCGCGCAGTTCCCCGCGCCCCCAACTTGCTCTTGTCTGCGGGCCGTTGGTGGTGTTCGCGCGGTTCCTCGCGCCCCTGACCCGTTCTTGTCTGCGGGCCGTGGTGGGCTGTTCGCGCAGTTCCTCGCGCCCCTGAACCCGCCTTCGTCTGCGGGCTCTGGTGGGCTGTTCGCGCAGTTCCTCGCGCCCCTAACCCGCCTTCGTCTGCGGGCCGTGGTGGGCTGTTCGCGCAGTTCCTCGCGCCCCTAACCCGCCTTCGTCTGCGGGCTCTGGTGGGTTGCTCGCCCAGTTCCCCGCGCCCCCAACTCGCTCTTGTCTGCGGGCCGTTCGTGGTGCTTGCGCAGTTCCTCGCGCCCCCAACCCGTTCTCGTCCGCGGGCCGGGGCAGGGGGAGCGTCGGGGTCCTACTGGTCGGCCGGGCGGATCTGGATGTGGTCGGGCTCCAGTTCCAGCGCAACCCGGTCTGCCAACTCCAGCGCGCGCATGTACTCCGCAGGCAACTGCAACCGCCCCGCCCGGTCGAGCATCGCGTACTCGCGGGCCACCAGGGACTCCTCGCCGGTCGCCGCGTCGACCTGCGTGCGGCGCAGCACCTCCGTCGAGGTGCGGCCGTCCCGGATGGCCACCGTGCGGCGGACCTCGCTCGCCACCGCCTGGTCGTGGGTGACGATCACGATCGTCGTGCCGAGCTCCTCGTTGGCCCTGCGGAACGCCGCGAAGATCTGCTCGCCCGTCGCCGAGTCGAGCTCACCCGTCGGCTCGTCGGCGAGCAGCACGGATGGGCTGTTCGCGAGCGCGACCGCGATGGCGACCCGCTGCTGCTCGCCGCCCGACATCTGGTGCGGCCTGCGGTCGCGGCAGTGCGCGACCTCCAGGAGGGCGAGCAGTGAGTCCGCCCGTTCGGCCTTCTTCCGCTTCGACTGGCGACTGCCCAACTGCATGGGCAGAGACACGTTCTGAATGGACGTCAGATACGGCAGCAGGTTGCGGGCCGTCTGTTGCCAGACGAAGCCCACGACATCGCGGCGGTAGCCGAGCCGGGCCCGGGAGTCCATCGCCAGCAGGTCCCGCCCGGCCACCCTCGCCGCCCCGGCCGTCGGGACGTCGAGCCCGGCCAGAATGTTCATCAGCGTCGACTTGCCGCTGCCCGAAGCGCCGACCAGGGCCATCAACTCGCCCTCGGAGACCAGGAGATCGAGTCCCTGGAGGGCCTGGACCTCTACGCCGTCGGTGGTGAAGACCCGTACGAGCCGGTCGCACGCGATCAGCGCGTCATGGCCGTAGGCGGGCCGCTCGCGGTGGGCGGTGGCCCGGCGCTCCAGGTCTTCGAGCGATGTGGTCATCGAGCGTCTCCTGCCCTGAGTTCGGTGATGGTTCCGCGGCGGCCGCTCCACCAGGCCTGTGCCGCCGCGACGCCCGCCGCGAGCAGCACCACGCATACGGCGGGCAGTACCAGTGACATCGGGTCCGCGCGCAACTCGGCGCCGACCGGCGCCAGGCCGCCGGTGCTGGCCAGGGCCAGACCCGCCAGGTCGATGCCGGGTGCGAGCAGGGCGATCGAGGCCCAGCCGGTGAGCGCGCCGCCCGCCCCGGCGAGGAGGGCCGGCGGCAGCGCCTCCAGGACCAGGAGCAGGCGCCCTTGACGGCGCGTCAGGCCCATCGTGCGCAGCCGGGCGAGCAGCGCGGAACGTTCGGGGGCGCCGCGCAGCAGCGAAAGCAGCAGGGCGAGGACGGCCAGGCCCGCGCCCGCTGCGACGGCCGCCGCGTAGATGCGTCCGGCGCCGGTCTGCAGGGGCGAGTCGGCGTACTCCTGGCGCACCTCGGAGCGCAGCAGCACGCTCGCGTGGGCGCCCTCGGCGGCCTTGCGCAACGCCTTCGCGTCCAGGGAGACCCCGCCGACGAGCAGTACGGTCGGGTACTTCGTGCGCAGGCCCGCGGTGTCGAGGAGCAGGAAGTCGCTCTGCGGTACGGCCGCCGAGCGGTCCTGGGCGGCGATCACCCGGACCGTCACGTCCTGACCCCCGACATGCAGCCTGACCGGTTCCTTGCCCAGGTGCCGGGCGACGGACGGCGAGGCGATGGCGGGCAGCACGGCCTTGCCGGGTGCGCCGGGCGGCGCCTCCAGCAGGTCGGCGTCGATGCCGAGCGCGGTGCCCGCGGTCAGCCGGGCGTAGGAGGCGGGGTCGATGCCGGCGACGGCGGTCCTGTCGCCGTCGCCTGCGCCGGAGGGCAGCGGCACCGAGTATTCGATGTGGACCGGCGAGACGCCGGCGACGCCCGGCACCTTCGAGACCCGCTCCGGCAGGTCCTCGGGCAGCGGCAGATCGCTGCCGATCCGCGCGTCGGTACCCGTCGCGTACAGCGCGGCCCGGTCGCGCGCGTCGGCCGAGCCCGCCAGGACCGAGCCGCCGAACGCGGCCGTGGTCAGCGCCGTGAGCAGGGCGAGCAGCGGCAGTGCGCCGCCTCCGGGGGCACGTCCGGCCCGGGCGAGCGACAGGAAGCCGACCGTGCTGCGCAGCCGGGCTGCCGGGCGGGCCGCCCAGCGCAGCGGCAGCGGATAGAGCCGGATCAGGACGAGCGCCGCGATCACCCCGACCAGTACCGGTGCCGCGCTGAGCAGCGAGTCGGTGGGGCCGCCCGCGGTGCCCCGGCGGCGCAGCGCGAACACCGCGGCCACCGCGAGCGCGAGCAGCGTCAGCTCGGCCACCGTGCGCCGCGCGGAGGGCTTCTCCCTTACCAGATCGGTGCGTTCGGCCGCCGAGCGGACCGTGCGGTGGGTCAGGGCCGCGCGTACCGGCAGCGCCAGGCAGCCGAGTGCGGCGACCCCG
Organism: Streptomyces xanthochromogenes; assembly: GCF_014650455.1. Lineage (GTDB taxonomy): Bacteria > Actinomycetota > Actinomycetes > Streptomycetales > Streptomycetaceae > Streptomyces > Streptomyces xanthochromogenes. The sequence continues at coordinate 15,536 of NZ_BMUZ01000015.1, forward strand.
GCGGTCGCCGCGAGCGCGGGCCCGAACCGGCCCTCGGGCACGGCGAGCACGGCGAGCAGCAGGCCGAGGGCGGCGGCCGGCACGACCACGACCGCGCTCTCCGCGAGCAGCCGTCCGGCGATCTGGCGCAGCGCGCCGCCGCGGGCCCGCAGCAGGGCGAGTTCCGCGGTGCGGCGGGACGCGGCCAGGCCGCCCGCCATCAGGAGCACCACGGCGGCGACCGTCGCGGTGCCGAAGCCCGCCACCGCCACCACCGGGTCGATCGAGTCGCGCACGGCCTCGTAGGACAGGAGCACCCGGTCGAGCTCGGTGTAGGAGGTGGCCGAGGTGGCGTAGACGGTGTGCAGCCGGGAGAGCGCCGGGCCGCTCCCCAGGGACGCCAGTGACGACTTCACCCCGCCCAACTGACGTGCCGTCAACGTCGCTGTCCCGGGCGCGAGTTGGACGTACATTTCCGGCTTGCCCTCGGTCGCGAACAGGGTCGCGGCGGCGCCGGGTGCGAGCAGCAGACCGCCGTGCCAGTACTTCGGCGCGTCGCGGTCGTCGCTCGCGGGGACCAACTCCGGGGTGCGGAGCGCCGAGAGGACCGACCAGTAGCCGGCCTGCGGCAGCAGGGGTGCCACGATGCCGGTCACCCTGAACGCCAGCGGCGGACGTCCGAGCCCGGCCACGCGCAGCACCGAACCCGCCGTGATGTGCAGGGTCCTGGCGGTCTCCGCGGTGACGGCGACCTCGGCCTCCGCCGCCTGCCGGCCGGCGGAACCGGCGGGCAGCCGGCCCGACACCAGGCGGCTGTGCGAGCCCAGATCCGCCTGCGAGGCCACGGTGAACCGCGGCGGAAGCCCGTTGGGGCGGGGCAGGTACGGCTCGTCGGACACCAGCGTGCGGGTGGTCCGCAGCCCGTACGTCGACTGGGTCGGGTCACTGGTGAGCGGGGCGGGCACGTTCCGCACGACCGCGTCGAAGCGCTGCTTCATCGGCTGGGGGCCGACCATCTCGGCCCGCTGGTCGTCGGGCAGCGCGAGCCCGGGCGCGCCCGCGGTGAACTGCAGGGCGGTGCGGCCCGGCGGGGCCGATGCCACGGTGTCGCGCAGGCCCTCGTCCTCGTACGTGTCGACCCCGCGCGGGTAGGCGGCGGCCAGCCACGCGATCACCAGGACCAGGAGGGCGAGCGCGGCCGCGGCGCCCGGTGCGGTGCGCAGCCGGGTGCGTGTCCAGGGTGCGACTGCCTTGCCGGTCATGTCAGTTGCCCCCTTGGCTGCGGAGTGTGACGGCGGGGTCGGTGCGGCGCAGCGCGATCGCCGCGACGATCAGGACCGGCACCGCGGCGATCCCGGCAAGCAGCAGCGCCACCCGCCCGGCCGGCAGCTCGACCAGGACCGAGGGCACCGGCTGGGCGGCCTGGTCGGTCAGCACGATCAGCGGAACCACCGCTCTGGTCAGTACTTCGCCGAGGCCGAGCCCGGCCAGCAGCGCGATCCCGATCAACACGCCCTGTTCGGCGGCGATCAGCCGGGCGAGCTGGCGGCGCGGCGTGCCGAGCGCGCGCAGCACCCCGAACTCCCGGCCCCGCTCGCGCAGCGATCCGGTCGCGCTCACCGAGAACCCCACCGCCGCGAGCGCCGCGGCCACGACGGACGCGGCGGCGAGCGCGGACTGCGGGCCCGCACCCAGCGGGTCGCCGCCGAGCTCCTTGGCGATCTCGGTGCGGGACACGATCTGCGCGGGGTCGGTGTCGGGGCGGTCCCTGAGCGCGGCGGCGGCCTCGGCGGCGCGGCCCGGCGCGGTGGTCAGCCACCACTCCGTGGGGGACAGGCTGCCGCCCTTGTCCTGGAGGGCCCGGTTGACGGCCCGCAGATCGAGCAGCAGGCCACCGCCGTCGACGCCGGGCGCGTTCGTGACGCCGCCGCCGGGGCCGACGGCTCCGCTGCCAGTGGTGGGCAGCTGCTTCAGCCGCCCGACGATCCGCACCTTGACGGTCTGGCCGGAGAACGTCACGTCGATGGTCGCGCCGACCTTGCTGCCGCTGGACTCCAGGAACCGGTCGTCGGCGACGGCGGCCGGCATGGGCGCGGTGGGCCGGTGCGCGGCGAGCGTGAGCGTGCGGGTGGCCGAGGTGAGACCCGTGTCCCAGTTCGTCTCGCCCTTCACGTCCTCGCTGTCCGCGGTCCACTGTCCGGCCCTCGGGACCGCGAGTGCGGTCTCCTTGCCGCCCGGTCCGGTCGTGCGCAGCCCGTCCAGGATGAAGCTCTGCCGGGGGGTCCGCGCGTCGGACAGGCTGGACACCACGTCGAGACCGGTCAGGAGCAGCGGCCCGGCGGGGCGGCCCGTCGGCCTGCCCGCGGCGGCGCCCAGGTCGAGGGTGAGGTCGTGGGGGCGGCCGTCCGCGGGCAGCGTGCCGAAGCCGAACCGGTACTGCAGGCCGTAGCGGTCCTCCAGGGCGGCCGTCACCGTGCCGGCCTGGGCTCCCGGAGCCCCGCCGGTCAACCGCAGCGTGAGGTCGAGCCGCTCGGCGTCCGCGGGCAGGGCGGTTCCCGGCGGGGCGTCCTGCCGCGGCGTGAGGGGAGCGAGCACGTCCTTGCCGGAGCGGCCCGCGAGGTCCTCGCGCAGCAGGAAGCCGTCGGCGTGCCGGGTGTCCAGGGCCAGTACGGTGCCCGAGCGCCCGGCGCTCATCGACATCGAGGTACGGGCCGCGGGGGCGGCGGCGCGGACGCCGGGGACCGTGTCGTAGGACCCGGCCTGCCCCAGGGGGCTGGTGGTGGAGCCGAGGACGCGGATGTCGGTGCCCGCGCGGAAGTCGGCCTGGTCGCTCTGCGAACGGTTCCAGGTCGCCGACTGGCCGAGCGTGAGCAAACCCATCGCGACCGCGAGGACCAGGAGCAGCACCGGGCCCGCGCCGCGCAGCGGGCGGCGGCTGAACTGCCAGCCCGCGAGCGCCGTCGGAAGGCCGCGCCCGCCCGCCGCCCGCCGCTCCGCGAGCCGTGCGGCGGGCGGCATCAGACGCAGGACGAGTACGGTCCCGGCGAGCAGGGCGAGCGCGGGCGCCGCCACGAGCAGCGGGTCGATGCCGAGCCCGCCCGAGGAGTCGGTGCTGAGGGCGCCGCCCCCGGAGGCCGAGGTCTGCCGGTCGAGCTGCCAGTAGGCGACGCCCGCGATCACCAGGAGCCCGACGTCGGCGCCCGCGCGGACCGGTGCGGGCAGCGCGCCGGCCCGGCCCGCGCGGCGCAGCGGGCCCGCGGAGAGGGCAGGAGCCACGACCGCGGCGGCGCAGCCGAGCGCGGCCAGGACGGCGACCAGCCACACCGTGCCGGTGAGGGAGGTGTCCAGGCGGAGCCCGGCCCGGGCGAGTGCGCCGCGCCCGGCGAGCAGCCGGGTCAGCGGGCCCGCGAGCAACGGTGCGATCAGCGCGGCCGGCGCCGCGAGCAACAGGGCCTCGGCGGCGGCGAGCCCGGTGATCTGGCGCCGCGATCCGCCGCGGGCCCGCAGGAGTTCGATCTCGCCGGACCGTTCGCTGCTCAGGAGCCGGGCCACCAGGAGCAGCGCGTACCCGGCGAGCAGGACCAGTTGGAGCGCGACGATCAGGAGGGTGGAGCGGGAGACGAGCAGCGAGCGGTCGGCCCGCTCCAGGATCTCGGGCAGCGAGGTCACCGCGGTCGCGCTGCCCGCGAACACCGGTTGTTTCACCAGGGACTTGGGGCCGTCGACGGCCGTGCCGCGCAGTTTCGCGGTCCGGCCGGTGTCGATGCCGGAGAAGTCGGCGGCGGCGAGCCAGCCGCTCTGGCCCGCGCTGACCCGGCCGCCCGCGAGCACGGAGTCGTCGGCGAGCAGCGGGCCGTAGGTGGTGAAGTCGACCTTGCGCATGCCCCGGCCGCCGAGGTCGTCCAGCCGCCAGTACGCGTCGGAGACGTCGACGGCCCGGTAGATGCCGGTGATGCGGACGGTGACGCCCGGCCCGCCGAGCCGGTCGGCGAGGGCGAGTGTGGCGCCGGGGCGCAGGTCGAGGCGCCCGGCGGCGGACTGCGGCAGCGCGACCTGGATCTCGGCGGAGGGGGATGAGGCTCCGGAGCCGGCGGATGGGGCCGCCGGCCACCGGCCCGCGGTGAGGCGTACCCGGGAGCGGTCCATCGAGGCGAACAGGGTGAGGTCGGGGTTGCCCCCGCGGGCGTCCGGCGACTGCACGGAGCGCGGCAGGGAGTAGGGCCCGGACTGGGTGAACTCCCTTGTGGTGAAGGGAAGTCGGTCGAAGGTCGCGCGGGCCCCGGCGCGTACCGCGTCCGTCGCCGCCCGCCGTTGGTCCGGCTTGATCTCGGACTTGACGGCCAAGGCGGCGGGCGCCGCGGAGCGGGTGGCGAGGGTGCGGCGCAGCGCCGCGTCCGCGACCGATCCGGAGAACGCGGTCAGCGCGGCCAGTACCGAGGTCGTGAGCAGCACGGCGAGCAGCGCCGCCGCGAGCAGCAGGCGGTGTGCGCGGACGCGCAGAAAGACGAAACCCGGCACACGGCCCCCCAAGGCTTTTGAGCCATCCCCCCGAAATGTGCCCAGATGCTTTCAGAGGGTTTGGGGCCGCGGAAACCGCTTACCAACCGTTCTTGCTCGATCGTGATCGGAATGCGACCACAGACGACCGGATTCCGGTCGCGAGGGCAATCTCCGAGGGTGCTTTCGGGCACCGGGGGGTGAGGCCGGGGGCTCAGCCCTCGGAGTTGACCATCGAGGCGGCCGCGTACGTCAGGTAGTTCCAGAGCGTCTGCTCGTGCTCGGGGGACAGGCCCAACTCGTCGACGGCCGTGCGCATGTGACGCAGCCAGGCGTCGTGCGCCGCCCGGTCGACCGTGAACGGCGCGTGCCGCATCCGCAGACGCGGGTGGCCCCGGCCGTCGCTGTAGGTGCGCGGGCCGCCCCAGTACTGCATCAGGAACAGGGCGAGTCGCTCCTCGGCCGGGCCCAGGTCCTCCTCGGGGTACATCGGGCGCAGCAGCGGGTCCTCGGCGACGCCCCGGTAGAAGAGGTGGACGAGCCGGCGGAAGGTCTGCTCGCCGCCGACCTGCTCGTAGAAGGTCTGCTCCTGGAGCGTGCCGCGCGGAATCTCGGTCACGTTGAACACCCTCGCAATGCCAGTCGGGCCTGCCCCGGACCATGCCCGGGGTCCAGGGGCCGTCCCCCGGGAAATACGGCACGCTTCCATGGTCTCAGACGCGGTGACCGAGGACCGGCGGCGTAGGACCACGTGCCCGGCGGGCGGTGCGACGGGGAGCGCACGACCACTCGCCTCCGGGGCCCGGTCGCAGCACAGTGGACCCATGAGCGCGGACCTGGCACTGAGGCGGGACCTGGTGCGGCGGATCGCCGCGGGCGGGGCGCTCGCCGATCCGGCCCTGCGGGCCGCCTTCGAGGACGTGCCGCGCCATCTCTTCGTGCCGTACTACTACGAGGCGGCACCGGGCGGCCACGTCCGGTTGTGGGGCGAGGACCCCGATCAGGGCCGGCGGGAGCGCTGGCTGACCGGGGCGTACGCCGACGCCCCACTGGGGACCCGGATGCGCGACGGCGACCTCGTCTCCTCCAGCAGCCAGCCCTCGCTGATGGCCCGCATGCTGGAGGCGCTCGACCTGCGTGACGGGGACCGCGTCCTGGAGATCGGCGCGGGTACCGGATACAACGCGGCGCTGCTGTGCCACCGGCTCGGCGAGACGAACGTGACCACCGTCGACCTCGACCCCGAGATCACCGAATCGGCCCGGACGCACCTGGAGGCGGCCGGGTACCACCCCGCCGTGATCACCGGGGACGGGGCGCGCGGAGTGCCCGCGCGGGCACCCTTCGACAAGGTCGTGGCGACCTGCACGGTGGATTCGGTTCCGGAGGACTGGCCGGCCCAGTGCGGCACCGGCGCGCTGATCCTGGCCCCGCTCGCCACCGGCCTGATCCGGCTGCGGGTGGCGGGCCCGGGCCGCGCCGAGGGCCGCTTCCTGCACACCCCGGCCTACTTCGTGCCGCTGCGCGGTACGGGATCGCCGCCGCGGGGCACCCCGTACACGGGCGGCCTGCCCCGCGAGAGCGTCACGAACGAGCTGTTCCGCTTCCTGCTCGAACTGACCGCGGGCAGCCTCGATCCGTACGAGGCGCACGCGCTGTGGCGCCGCGAGCAGCGCCCGCCGCGCGAGCGGTTCGGGGTGACGGTGGACGGCGGGGCCCAGTGGGCGTGGCTGGACGATCCGCAGGGGCCCTATACCTGGCCCCTGCGGGATCGGCCCTTCAGCCCCGGCGGACGGTGATCGTCGTCCAGGCGCCGACGTGCACCCGGTCGCCGTCCTGGAGCGGCACCGGCACATACGGCTGGATCGGCTCGCTCGATCCGTTGACCGTGGTGCCGTTCGTCGAGTTCTGGTCGACGACCGCCCAGGTGCCGTCCGGCTGTTGCACGAGCACCGCGTGCTGGTGCGAGACGCCCGGGTCCTCCGGCGGCACCGACAGGTCGATGTCGGGTGCCTCGCCGGTGGAGTGGCGGCGGCGGCCGATGGTGATCTGGTTGCCGGACAGCGGGCGCTGCTGCTCGGGGGAGTACGCGGGCAGGTTGAGCCCGGCCGCCTCCGGGCCGCTGCGCTGCATCATCGCCAGGAAGTAGTCCCGGTCGGGACCGATGGTGATGGACCAGCCGGCCGGTGCCGGGGGCGTGACGGGCTGGGGCCAGTCGTCGTTCCGCTCGGGAGCGGACGGCGGAGCCGGCTGGGGCGCGGCCTGCGCCGGCGGCGTGGACCGGGGTGCGGGCTGCGGCCAGTCGTCGGCGCCCCGCTCCTGGGGCGGCTGCGGCGCGGACGGCGTGGCGGGCTGCGGCCAGTCGTCCCCGCGGTCGGGCACGGGCTGGGGCCAGTCGTCGCCGCGGTCCGGCGCGCCCCGGCGGCCCGAGTCCGGCACGGCCTGGGACGGCGGCGGCAGCGTCCAGTCGTCGTCGCGCGCGGGCGCGGGCTGCGACGGCTGCTGGACCTGCGGCGGGACCGGCGGTGCCTGGTGCTGGAAGGCGGGCGGCGGCGGGGGCGGACCGGCCTGGCCGCCGTTGAAGGGCCCGGGCGGCGGGGGCGGCTGCTGCTGGAACGCGTTCGGCGGCAGCTGCTGCCCGGAGCGCTGCGAGGGCTCGGCGGCCAGCGGCTCGGCCGGCCGGTTCACCTGCGAGGGCCGTGAGCTCTGGTACTCGTACGGGTCGCGCGGCGCGGGCGGCGGGCCCTGCTGGAAGGCGGGCGGCAGGTTCAGGCCCGGGCCGGGGCCGGGGGCCTGCGCGGGACCGGGGGCCGGACCGGGGCCGGGACCCTGGCCGGGCATCGGCTGCTGCGGGGCCAGCGGGGTGTACGACGTCGCCGTGTTGGTGAGGAAGTTCCAGCGGCACTCCTCGCAGAACGGCGCCCCCGCCTCGCGCGGGGTGCGGCACTGCGGGCAGAGCTCGGCCTGGGCGGTGGCGCCCGGATCCCCGGGACCCGGGTAGCCGTACGCGGGCGGAGGCGGGGGAGGCGGCGGCACGGCGCCCATGCGATGGCCGCAGATCTCGCACCAGTCGTCGGAACCCGACTGGTGTCCGTTCGGGCAGGTCGGCATGGAGTCGCTTCCCCCTCTCATCATCCGGCCCCGTGGGCCGCGGCGTTTCGGTGGTTCTGGGTGCTGTCGGTACTTCTCAGCACTTCTCAGCACTTCTCGGTGCGGATCAGAGCTTTTCGGGCGCAACCACGCGCTTCGCGGGCGTAGCTACTTCTTGTTCGCTTCTGGTTACTTCTTGACGCGAACGGTCTTGGTGGAGCGCGTTTCGAGGGTCATCTCGTCCGCTTCCGCGACCTTCGCCTTCAGTCGCACAGTACCCGTCGCCTCGTCGACGACGTCCACCACCTTCGCGAGCAGTTTCGCAGTATCGGCGTTCCCGGAGGCGGCGGCCAACTGCACCGCCCGGCCCAGCTTCGCGGTCGCCCCGTCCACATCGCCCGACTTGCGCGCATCGAGACCCTGTTGGATGACCTGTGCCAGTTCGGCCTGCCCCGTGTAGTGCGCGACCTGCGGGTTGATGGAGGTGGAGGCCGCCATGTCGTCGGTCCACACCGCCCGCACCAGGCCCTGCGAGAGCAGCTGGGGCGTACCGCCCTCACGGTCCGGCACGATCAGCGAGACCCGGGCCGCCAGCATTTCCTGGCCGACATTGGCCTGGGGCACCTGGACGCACACGTGGTAGTCACGGGACTCGTCCCCCCAGGAGCCGGTCGGATAGTCCCCGGCGCGTGGCCCGGCTTCGGTGCGACGGTCCGTCAACTCTTCGACCGTGGGCGCGACTTGCTTGACGAACTTGATCTCGACGCCGACCGGGGTCCACAGGCGCAGGGACACGTCCGCGACCTCCTTGCCCATGGCGTTCTCCATCATCTGCGTGAAGTCGGCGGCCAGGTTGGCGGGATCCGCGACGATGTCCGCGGTGCCGAGCAGGGCGGAGGAGATCGAGGTGACCTCCTTGACCTCCCAGTCGGTCCCCACGCCGCGGGCGTCACAGGTGAACCGCCCGGCACAGGCGTCCAGGGCCGAGCGCAGGTCCTCGGGCGACTCGTGCTCGTTGCGCCCGTCGGTCAGCAGGATGCCGTGCCGGATGGGCACGTCCGCCGAGGCGAGCAGCCGGTCGGCGAGCCGCAGCCAGGTGCCGATGGCGGTGCCGCCGCCCGCGCTCAGCTTGCGCAGCGCCTCCTTGGCCTGGGTGCGCGTCTGGCTGTCGGCGGTGGCGAGGCGGCCGTTGCCCGGGTAGACCTCGCGGGCGATGTGCGTACCGGAGACCACGGCGAAGGCGACGCCGTCGCGCAGGGTGTCGATGGCGGCGGCCGTGGCGTCCCGGGCGTTGCGCATCTTGGTGGGCGGGTACTCCATCGAGCCCGAGCAGTCCACCATGATCACGACGGCCGCGGTGGGCGGCCGGCCCGGTATGTAGGACGGCGAGGCCGAAGCCGTGCCGAAGGGGGTCCCGCCCAGGGTGCCGCCGCCGGTGGAGGCCACCGTGACGATCGCGTTGACCTCGCGGCCGCCCTCCGGCAGGAACTCGTTCTGGTACACCTCGACGGAGAACTGCGGCACGTTGGACTTGGAGAAGTTGGCCATCGGGAAGGCTCCTTGAGGCTCCATGGACCTGAAGTGAAGGAAGTCGGGCAAGCGGCGCAAGAGCGACGCAAAGGGGGAAGCGGGCCTAGTTGTAGGCGGATCCTGCCCCTTGCTCCGCCACCGCGAACGGCAGCACGGCCACTGTTACGTTGTCGTGGCCCCCGCCGTCCAGGGCGTGCCCGACGAGTACCCGGGCGCTCTGCAGCGGCCGTTCGGCGGCGTCCGCCGGGACGACCCGGGCCATCTCCTCGGCGGCCTCCGCGTAGTTCCACAGGCCGTCCGTGCAGACCACCACCACACCGGAGCGGTCCGGCTTGAACGAGGCGGTGTGCGGGTCGAGTTCGTACGCGTCCGCGCCGAGCCAGCCGGTGATGGCGTGGGCCCGTTCGTCCGCGTAGGCATCGGCCTCGCTCATCAGGCCGGCCGTCACCATCTGCGCGGCCCACGAGTCGTCCTCGGTGAGCCGGGCCGGCGCGGACGTGCGGTCGTCGGGCACCCAGTACGCGCGGCTGTCGCCGATCCACCCCACCACGAGCAGACCGCCCGCCGAAATGGCGGCCACCAGCGTGCACGCCGGGGCGTTCTGGTGGCGGTGCTGATCGTGCGCGAGGGCCGGTCCGGGCTCCTGCGCAAGGGAGTTGACGGCTTCGGCGGCCACGAGGATCGCGTCGTGCATCGCCTGCTGGGGGTGGGTGCCCTGCGGCAGCGCGGCGAGCAGCGCCTCGTTGGCGGCGGCCGCCGCGGCCGCGGACGCCTCGTCGGGGCGGGTCGCCGACGACACCCCGTCGCACACCACGGCCACGACGGCGGGCGAGCCGTCGGGCAGCGCGGTCGAGGACAGCGCGAAGGAGTCCTCGTTGCGGTGGTGGCGCAGCCCCCGGTCACTGACCGCGGACACCCCGCCGAGCTCCTGCTCCATGTGGTCGCGCTCGCGCGGCTGGGCGTGCCCGCAGTTCTCGCAGTACCCGTCGTCGTCGACCCGCCCGGCCCGGCAGGCCACGCACACCCGGGCGCCGGGCGCCGGGGGCCGGGCCACATGGGTGTCCGGGTCGGGCTCGGCGGCGCGCGGGTCGGGCGCGGGCAGCGGGTACTCGTCCGCTCCGCCCGGGCCGTCGGGGCCCGCGTCCGGCCCGTCCGTGCGTACGGGGTAGTGGAGTTGGGGCTGCTGCGGGGCCGCGGCCACCGGGGACGCCATCTCGATGGTCGGATGGTCCAGCGGCGGCTCGGGCACGGCCGACAGGTCGTACCCGCAGGCCCCGCAGAACAGGTCCCCCGTCTCCAGCGGCTCTTCGCAGCCGGGGCAGGCGGCGAGCTGATGCGTCTGCGACATCGTCACACCCAGGTCCGGGGGCGGAATCGGTTGGCCCGTTCCACCAGGTCGATCCTTTCCTCGCCACGCTGTGCGAGCCGGGCGAGCACCCGGTACGAACGTTCCAGACCGAAGCGCAGGCCTCGCTCGTCCACGTCGCTGCCGAGCAGAACGGTTCTGGTCTGCCCGGCGCCGGTGCTCCCCGACAGTACCCAGTCCAGGGCGGTGCCCAGGACCTCGGTCGCCAGCTGTTCACGTCGCACGGGGTCGAGACCGAATGCGTCGAGCGCCGCGACCTGGGCCGCGGCCGCCAACAGGTCGTCGAGCAGCGGGTCGTGGGGCGACCGGCTGCGCAGCCGCGCCCGCACCGCCGCGACCCGGGCCGCCGTGTAGTGGATGGAGGCCTCGGGCACCGATTCCAGGGTCCGCACCGCGCCGACGCGGTCCCCGGCCGCGAGCTGCACCCGGGCCAGGCCGAACGCGGCGCTCACATAGCTGGGGTCGGTCGTCCACACCAGGCGGTAGTACTCGGCCGCGTTGTCGAGCTGGCCGAGCACCTCCGCGCACACGCCGAGGGCGAGCTTGGGCGCGGGCTCGCCCGGGAACGCGTCGTAGATCGCGTCGAAGGACAGCGCCGCGTTCTCGTTGTCGCCGGTGGCCAGCGAGGTCAGCCCCCGGTACCAGACCACCCGCCAGTCGTCCGGGAAGTCGGCCTCCAGGGAGTCGAGGGCCTTGTCGGCGGAGACCCGCTCGTTCATGTCGAGCCGGGCCCGCAGCTCGCGCAGCCGGCGCTCGATGGAGTTGGCCGGGGCCGAGCGCAGCGCCGTGATCAGCTCGGCTGGCGCGGCCGCCATCAGGCCCGCGAGAAACCCCGCGTTGGGGTCGCCCGGGTCCACGTGCGGCACGGGCAGGGCGAGCGAGGTGCCGCGCGGGTCGAGCGGGGCGAGCACGGGTCCGGCGGGCCGGCCGCCGCCGCTCGTGCCCTCGGCGCGCGGCACCGGGACGGCGCCCTGCGTCGCCGGATGGGGAAGGCCGGGCGTGTTCGGCGCGAGGGCGGGCAGCGGAGGGGCGCCGGCCGGAACCGAGGCGAGGGCCGCGGCGGGTACGGCGGCGGAGGCGAGCGCCTTGCGCGCACGTCGGCCCACCGGCGCCACCCGGGCGCCCAGGCGCGAGACGTCCCCGCTCTGCGTGGCGAACAACTTCGTGTCGGTGACGCGCAGTTCGGTGCCGAACAGGGTGGAGAGGGCGGGCCTCGGGCGGCCCGTCTGGAGCGCCACGACCTCCCGCAGCACCCCCGTCAGCTGCTCCGCCATCTCCTGTGCGGAGGCGAACCGGCGGGCCGGGTCGGGGTCGGTGGCCCGCACCAGGAACCGGTAGAACGACTCGTACTGCCGGAACACGTCGATGTTGTCGGGGTCGGGCAGGCTGTCCGCGTAGACGTTGGTGTAGCCCTGGAAGTCGAAGCTGAGCACCGCGAGCGTGCGGGCCACCGTGTACAGGTCGGAGGCGACCGAGGGCCCGACCTCGGCGACCTCGGGGGCCTGGTAGCCGACCGTGCCGTAGATCGCCGACTCGTCGTCGTCCATCCGGCGCACCGCGCCCATGTCGATCAGCTTCAGCTGGTCCTCGGTCTGGATCGCGTTGTCGACCTTGAAGTCGCAGTACAGCAGGTTGCGGCTGTGCAGATGACCGAGCGCCTCCAGGGCCTCGATGCCGTACGCGCAGGCCTGCTCCACCGGCAACGGATCGCGCTTGCCCGCCGTGGTGCGGCGCTCGTTGGCGATCTCCTTGAGCGACTTGCCGCCGACGTACTCCATGACGATGTAGCCGTCGAGCGAGCCGGTGCGCTGGTCGAGGTGCTCCACGAAGTTGTAGATCCGCACGATGTTGGAGTGCTCGATCTCGGCGAGGAAGCGCCGCTCGGAGATCGCCGCCGCCATCGCGTCCTGGTCGCCGGTGTCGAGCAGGCCCTTGAGGACCACCCAGCGGTCGGAGACCGCACGGTCCACCGCGAGGTAGACCCAGCCGAGCCCGCCGTGCGCCAGACAGCCCACCACCTCGTACTGGCCGCGCACGATGTCGCCGGCCCGCAGCTTCGGCACGAAGGAGTACGGATGGCCGCACTTGGTGCAGAAGCCCTCGGTACGCCCGGGGCGGTCCCCGCGCGAACGGCCCACCTGCGCCCCGCAGTCCGAGCGCGAGCAGAACCGCTTGCGCTCGGGAACCTCCGGGTGCTCCATCACCGCCGAGCGCGGATCGGGCCGTGGGACCTGCGGCACCGACACCAGGCCGGCGCCGAGCCGGCTGCGCGCCGATGAGCCGGTCGAGGCGCCCGAGCTGCGCACCGACACCGACCGCGAGGTGGCCGAGCCGCTCAGCGAGGACAGGCGCCCGGAGACCGAGCGCCGCGAGGTGGAGGACCGCGAGGAGCGGGCCGAGGCGCGCGAGGAGGCGCGCGAGGACTGCGAGGCCGAGCGGTGACCGCCGCCGGTGATCCCGGTCGGCGGTGAGGAGACCATGCCCGTCGGCGAGACGACCGGGGCGAGCCCGCAGGTGTCGCAGTACAGCTCCCCGCCGCCCATGTCCTCGTACGAACCCGTGCAACCGGGGCGCTGGCACTGGGTGTTCTCGCTCATGATTCCCCCCTCTGGTCGACGGGCCCGGGATTTCTCGGGACCAGGACGTCCGCGGCCGCCCGCTGATAACGCAGCACCGCCTCTTCGGCGACGCGCAGATCGCAGGGCGCCGACCACAGCATCCGGCGCGCCGCGTCGTAGCGCTCGATCAGGAACGGGTCCTCGGCCAAGCCGTGCCGGGCCACCTTCGCCTTGTACGCGTCCAGCCTGCCGCGCAGCTCCGCGCGGACCGCGAGCGGCGCGGTGACCGCGGTCAACGACTCGCGGGCGCGCAGCAGTTCGTCCTCGGCCTCCTGTTCCAGGGATTCGAGGAGCGGCGACAGGCGGTGCCACTGGGAGTGCCTGCGGTACTCGGCGGCGGTGGCCAGCTGTTCCTGGAGCGCGATGGAGGGGCCGCTCACGGCGGGCACCTCACTGGCCGCGATCTTCGCGAGGACCTCGCCGCGCGCCGAGCGGGCCTCGGCCAGCGTGCGGTCCGCCCGGGACAGCACGTCCCGCAGCCGGATCAGCCGCTGCTCGGCATCCTGACGGACCGTCAGGACCGCGTCGATCTCCCGCCGGACGTCCTCCAGGGCGCGGGCCGCCCGGTCGTAGCGCCCGGTGTCGGGGCGGCCGCCGCCCGGCGCGGAGCTGCCCGGGGCGGGCACCCAGAACGCCAGCGGGTCGGAGATCACCTGGGCGCGCAGCTCGGTCAGCTCGGCCGTGATCGACTCCAGGTCGTCGCCCGAGGGGTGCTCGCCGGGCCGTACGCCCACCGAGTGCGCGAGACCCCGGGTGCGGTGCAGCTCGGCGGCCAGCAGGTCTATCCGCGCGGGCAGCGCCGACCACACCGCGTCGGCGGCGACCACCAGGTCGAGCGAGCGCGCGTACAGCTCGTTCATCCGGTCGACCAGTTCGGCGAGCGTGAAGCGCTCGGTGAGCTTCGCCGGGCCGCCGGCCAGGGTGGGCGCGCCGTGCAGGGCGGCGCCCGACAGCGTCACCGACTCGCCCCGCAGCCGCTCGGTCAGTTCCACCAGGTCCTCACGGCCGGGCCAGCGCCGCCGGGAGCGCAGCTCACGGGTGGCTTCGAGAGCCGCCGAGTACGCGTCGAAGTACCCCCAGAGCAGGGATATCGACTGCTCGGTGGCCGCCCAGCGCTCCTTGGTGACGCCGGTCAGGTCGGCGCCTTCCAGGAGCCTGCGCCCGGCATGGTCCTGGAGGGCGAGCAGCGAGGACTCCACGGCCTCGTGCTCGGCGCCGAGGCGTGCCAGGGCACGGTCGACCTCGTCCCGGTCCATGACCGGCTCCGGGGGTCCCCCGGTGGAGCTGGGGGAGGATCCCGCGCCCATCGATCACCTCTCCGCTCGTTGGTACGACTGTGCCGTCAACTGGCTCATCCTGTCCGGTACTTGGGGCCGGGCGGACTCGATATGCCCGGCAGGTCCGCCGCGAGCCACTTGCGGTAGGCCGTCATCCAGGGGCTGTTGGCCCCGCCGCTGCGGTAGTCCACCAGGACCTGGTTGATCCGCTGCACCAGATCGGTGTTGCCGAGCTTGACGGCGACGCCGTAGTACTCCGTGGTGAACGGGCTGCCCTTCAGCTGCACCGCCGGGTCCTGGGCGGCCTGGCCCGCGGCGAGCGCGTTGTCCGTGACGACCGCGTCCACCAGGTTCTGCTGGAGGCGGACCAGGCAGTCGAGCTGGTTGGGGACCGTGAAGTCCTGGTAGTCGGCGCCGTGCGCGTCTGCCTTGAGGGCGTCGAAGGCGGTGGAGCCCGCCGCCACACAGACCCGCTTGCCCTTGAGGGAGTCGTCGAAGCCGGTGATCGCGGAGGTCTTGGGGGCGAGGACCTGCTGGCCCGCCTCGAAGTAGGCGGTGGAGAACGAGGCCTGCTTGATGCGGGCGCAGTTGACGGTCATCGTGCGCACCACCACGTCCACCGTGCCGTTCTGGAGCGCGGGGATGCGCTGGCTGGTGGGGATGGCGCGGTAGATGACCGCGTTCTCGTCGCCCAGGATGTTCTTCGCTATCGCCTTCACCAGGTCGATGTCGAAGCCTTCGAGGGTGCGGGTCGCCGGATTGCGGTAGCCCCAGCGGAAGCTGTTCTGGTCGACGCCCGCGATCAGCTTGCCGCGCCGCTTGATGGCGTCGATGTTCGGCCCGTCCGCCGACGACGGGGACAGGCTCGCCTCCGGGTCCTTGCAGTCGTCGGCCTTCGCCTGCACGGCCCGCGCGACGCCGGGGCCGGCGATCGTGGCCGCGTCGGCCGCGTCGCCGTGCCGGGCCAGCGGGAAGAGCGCGCCGGCCGCGACCGCCAGGGCAAGGGCCATCCCGGCCACCCCGCCCCAGCCGCGCAGCCGCCCGGGCCCGCGCCGCTCGGCGCGGGGGGCCCGGCCCGTGCCGGGGGCGGCCGGAAGTGCCGGTTCCGTCGAGCCGTTCGCGCCGCTCATCGCGACCCCTCTCGCCGATGCGCCGCTCGCGCGTCCGTCGCCGCTGTCCATGCCGCTCACCTGTACTCCGCGAGCCTGCGGCTGATGCCGACGCCGGCGCCGGCGGCCGCGAGCACCGCGAGCAGTGCCGCCCCCAGCGGGAGGCCGGTCAGGGCGCCGTGCCCGTCGGACGCGGCCGTGGTGAACTGGGCCTGCTCATGGGCGATCGCCGAGTCGAGCTCCTTGTCCACCTGGTCGAAGCACTCGCCGGTGGAGCCCTTCGCGCCGAGGACCTGGGTCAGCGCGCCGTCGTAGTCGCCGCTGTCGTCCGTCTTGCGGGCCGCCGTGTGGCGCTTCTTCCACTCGTTCATGTCGCCGACGGCCTTCACGACGGGTTCCTGGCCCGCCGAGTCGTCGGCGAGGTCCTTGGCGGCGCCGAGCTTGTCGGTCAGGGACGCCATCTCCTTGGTGAACTCCGCCTCGTACAGGTCCTTGCCGTCCTGGGTGAGCACCGCGCCCCGGGCCACCAGCGTCAGGTTCTCGTTGGCGCGGGCCTGCAGGGAGCTGATCCGGGCGTCGTTGAGGACCTTCAGGGACTCCTGGCCGTGCGCCCGCGAGGTCGACAGGTCGGAGGAGGCCACCGCGTGCCCCACCACCAGCCAGAGCAGCACCACCGTGGAGGCCGCGGTCGCGGCGAGCAGGCCGTGGTTGAACACCCGGTTGGTGCGCAGGTAGTTGCGGCGCTGGACCGCGACGAGGCCGCCGAGCGCCACCAGGCCGAGCGCGATCGCCGCGTACGGCCAGGTGTCCGCCTGGTCGTAGTCGTCGTAGAGGCGGCCCGTCTCGGCCTCGTACAGCTTCTGGGCCGCGGGCAGCAGGCTGGTGCTCATCTTCTGGTTGGCGAAGCGCAGATAGGCGCCGCCGACCGGGAAGCCCTGCCGGTTGTTGGCGCGCGCCTGCTCGACCAGGCCGTTGTAGAGCGGCAGTTGCTCGTTCAGGGTGGCTATCTGCTGGGCCGACTCGGCGGACCCCGAGGTGTTCGCTGCCGCCTTGACCAGCAGCCGGGAGGCGGTCGAGATGTCCGTGTCGTACCGCTTGCGCACGTCCACCGGCTCCTGGCCGCCCGCCAGGAACCCGCTCGCGGCCGCCGTGTCGGCGTCGGCCAGGGAGCGGTAGATGGAGGCGGCGTCCGCGCTCAGCGGCTGGCTGCGGCTCACCACGTCGCTCGCCGCGGCCGACCGGTCCGAGACCTCCCAGGCGGTGATCCCGCCGAAGGCCACGACGAGCACCGCCACCACCGCGCCCATGATCCACAGGCGGCCGGGCTCGGTCGTCGCGGCGGCGCGCAGCCGCTCCCGCGTCTCGGCCCAGGCCCGGCGCGTGCCGGGCCGTGGCTGTGGCTGCGGCTGTGGCGCGGACCGGGCCGCGGACTCCCGCGTCTCCGGTTCGCGCACGTTCGGCGGATTCGCCACCTGACCTCCCCCTCGGTCGCTGCCTAGGCAGTATGGCCGCAGGGACCGACAACCATCCAGGGTTGTCTGGATCTTGTTACCTGCCGCTCGCGCCCCTCGGGGTGTCCGGCGGGCCCCCTCGCCCCCGTCCTGCGTCCCCACCATGTATACGCGGTGGCGATCCCGTCGGTTCCCCGGGGCCCCGCCCGTTTTCGGGGCTAGGCGTACTGGCCCCGCAGCCGCGCGTGGACGCCGGCGGGTGCCGACAGGTGGTCGAGGCCGAGCAGCCCCGCGCCGAGCACCGGCGAGGCGGTCACCACGAGCGGCTCCGCCTTGGGCGCCCGGACCGCGAGCAACTCGCGTACGCCGTCGTGGAGTTGCGGATGGCGGGCCGCGAGCACGCCGCCTCCGAGCAGTACCGGCGTCGGCACGTCGAGCAGATCGAGCCGGTCCAGGGCGACCGTCGCGAGCGCCACGATCTCCTCGGCCTGCCGGTCGACCAGGGAGCGCGCCACCGCGTCCCCGGCCGCCGCGACCTCGAACAGCACCGGGCTCAGCTCGTGGCGGCGCGCGAACGGGAGCCTGCCCAGGTGCAGTGCCTCGATCAGCTCGTACATCGAGGCGAGCCCGAAGTGGGCGGGCAGCGCGGCCGCGAGGGCGGTCGGGGTGCCCCGGCCGTCCTCGGCGCGCGCCGCGAAGAACAGCGCCTCCTCGGCGAGGCCGCCGCCCCCGCCCCAGTCGCCGGAGATCCTTCCGATCGCGGGGAAACGGGCGGTGCGCCCGTCCGGGGTCATGCCGACGCAGTTGATGCCCGCGCCGCACACCACCGCGACCCCGCGCGGCTCGGCGCCGCACGGCAGCCCGGCGCGCAGTATCGCGAAGGTGTCGTTGTACACCCGCACCGACCCGCCCCAGCCGCGCGCCTCCAGGGCGGCCGCCAACTCCCGTTCCTCCACGGGCAGATCGGCGTTGGCCAGACACGCCGAGACGTGGGCGACCCGCAGCGGCCCGGGGACCCGGGAGGCGAGGTGGGCCTCCTCCACCGCGGCGGCCAGCGTGCGCAGGGCCGCCTCGACGCCCACCGCCGGCGGCCGGAAGCCGCCGCCCCGGGCGGCGCCGAGCACCGTGCCGTCCGCGTCGATCAGGGCCACGTCGGTCTTGCTGTTGCCGGCGTCGATCGCCAGCACACTCATGCCCACGAAAGGTGCTCCCGGTTGTGCGCGATCAGCCGGTCGGTGAGCCCGTCGGCGTAGTCGTACTGCCCGACCAGCGGGTGCGCGAGCAGTGCCCGGAACACCCGGTCGCGCCCGCCGCGCAGGGCGGCTTCGAGGGCGAGGTCCTCGTACGCGGTGACGTGGGCGATCAACCCGGCGTACAGCGGGTCGAGTTCGGGCACCGCGAGCGGGACCGCGCCGACCGCGTCCACCCGGGCCGGCACCTCGATGACGGCGTCGTCCGCCAGGAAGGGCAGCGTGCCGTTGTTGTACGTGTTCACGACCTGCACGGGGCTGCCTCCGTTGCCGAGCAGCGAGGCCGCGAGGTCGACGGCCGCCTCCGAGTAGAAGGCGCCGCCGCGCTTGGCGAGCAGCTCGGGCTTCTCGTCGAGCGCCGGGTCGCCGTACATCGCCAGCAACTGCCGCTCCATCTGCGCGACTTCGGCGGCCCGCGACGGTTTGGTGCCGAGCTCGCGCACCACCTCGTCGTGCGCGTAGAAGTACCGCAGGTAGTACGAGGGCACGACGCCCAGCCGGTCGAGGACCTGGCGGGGCAGGCGCAGGTCGTCGGCGATGGCGTCGCCGTGCTCGGCGAGCAGCTTCGGCAGGACGTTCTCGCCCTCGGGCCCGCCCAGGCGCACCCCGAGCTCCCAGGTGAGGTGGTTGAGGCCGACGTGGTCCAAGTGGACCTCACCGGGCGTCACTTGGAGCAGTGCCGCGAACTTGCGCTGGAGCCCGATGGCCACGTTGCACAGGCCGACCGCCTTGTGCCCGGCCTGGAGCAGGGCGCGGGTCACGATGCCCACCGGGTTGGTGAAGTCGATGATCCAGGCGTCCGGGTTGCTGCGGCGTACGCGCTCGGCGATGTCGAGCACCACCGGCACGGTCCGCAGCGCCTTGGCGAGGCCGCCCGCGCCCGTGGTCTCCTGGCCCACGCAGCCGCACTCCAGCGGCCAGGTCTCGTCCTGCTGGCGGGCCGCCTGGCCGCCGACGCGCAGCTGGAGCAGCACCGCGTCCGCGCCCTCCACACCGGCGTCCAGGTCGGAGGTGGTGACGATCCTCCCCGGGTGCCCCTGCTTGGCGAAGATGCGCCGGGCGAGCCCGCCCACGAGCTCCAGGCGGTCGGCCGCCGGGTCGACCAGGACGAGCTCGCTGATGGGCAGCGTGTCCCGCAACCGGGCGAAGCCGTCGATGAGTTCGGGGGTGTAGGTGGACCCGCCCCCCACTACTGCGAGTTTCTTCGGCCGGGGGTTCGGGGGTTGTCCCCCGGGGGATTGCAGCATGCGTATCAGCCCTTCACTCCGGTCAGTGTGACGCCCTCGACGAAAGCCTTCTGCGCGAAGAAGAAGACGAGGATCACGGGGGCCATGACCAGAACGGTCGCGGCCATGGTCAGGTTCCAGTCGGTATGGTGCGCGCCCTTGAAGGACTCCAGGCCGTAGCTCAGGGTCCAGGACGCCGGCGTGTCGGACGCGTAGATCTGCGGTCCGAAGTAGTCGTTCCAGGCGTAGAAGAACTGGAAGAGCGCGACGGCGGCGATGCCCGGCCGGGCCATCGGCAGCACCACCTTGATCAGCGTGCGGAACTCCCCGCACCCGTCCACCTTCGCGGCGTCCAGGTACTCGTTGGGGATGGTCATCAGGAACTGCCGCAGCAGGAAGATGGTGAACGCGTCGCCGAACGCCAGCGGGATGATCAGCGGCCACAGCGTGCCGGCCATGTCCAGCTGCTTCGCCCAGAACAGGTACATCGGGATGATGATCACCTGCGGCGGCAGCATCATCATCGAGATGACCAGCATCAGTGACAGATTGCGGCCGCGGAAGCGGAACTTGGCGAGCGCGTAGGCCACCGGCACCGACGACACCACGCTGAGCACGGTGCCGAGTCCGGCGTAGAGCAGGGTGTTCTTCCACCAGGTCAGGAAGCCCGGAGTGTCGAACACCTTGCGGTAGTTGGACCACGCCCAGTGGTGCGGGACCAGGTCCCGGGTCAGGGTCTGCTGGTTGTCCATCAGCGAGGTCAGCAGCAGGAAGACGAAGGGCAGCACGAAGAACAGCGCGGCCGCGACGCCGAGCGAGTGCACCGCGATCCACTGCAGCAGGGCCTTGCGCCGGGCGACCTTGGCCGCCGGGCTGACGGCCTCGGCCTCCGGCGGCTTCGGTGCCTCGGGTGCCTCCGGTGTCTCCAGGGCGTACGTCATGTCACTCACCTGCCTGGATCAGTCCGCCGCGGCGCTTCATGAGGAGCGCCGTGAAGACCATGGAGAGGGCGAACAGGACCAGCGCGACTACGCACGCCGAGCCGTAGTCGAAGCGCTGGAAGCCCAGGTTGTAGACGAGCTGGGGCAGCGTCAGCGTCGACTTGTCGGGATAGCCGGGCTCGAACTGCTGGCCCGAGTTGCCGATGATGCCGGAGGCGACCTTGCCCGCCACCAGCGGCTGGGTGTAGCTCTGCATCGCCTGGATGACGCCGGTGACCACGGCGAACATCACGATGGGCGAGATGTTCGGCAGGGTGACGTAGCGGAACCGCTGCCAGGGCGACGCGCCGTCCAGCTCGGCGGCCTCGTACTGCTCCTTGGGCACGTCGAGCAGCGCGGCCATGAAGATGACCATGAGGTCGCCGACGCCCCACACCGCGAGCAGGGTGAGCGCGGGCTTGGACCAGGACGGGTCGGTGAACCAGTCCGGCGCCGGGATGCCCAGGTCGCCCAGGAGCGAATTGACCGGCCCGGTACCGGGGTTGAGCAGGAAGACGAAGCCGAGCGTGGCCGCGACCGGCGGGGCGAGGTAGGGCAGGTAGAACAGCGTGCGGAAGACGCCTACACCCGTCTTGATCTTGGTGATCAGCATGCCGATGCCGAGCCCGAACACCACCCGGCAGGCGACCATCACGACCACCAGCCACAGCGTGTTGCGCAGGGCCGGCCAGAACAGCGGATAGTCGTTGAACACGTACGACCAGTTCTTGAGGCCGTCGAAGGTGGCCGCGCCGAAGCCGTCGTAGTGGGTGAAGGAGAAGTAGACCGTGGAGATCAGCGGGTAGGCGAAGAAGACGCCGAACCCGATCAGCCAGGGCGAGAGGAACGCCAGGGTCCGCAGCGCCGAGCGGCGGTGCTTGGAGCGCAGTGTGTACGTGGTGCTCATGCCGGGCTACTTCGCCTGCGCGATCGCGGCGTCGATCTCCTGGGCGGTCCTGGCGAGACCGGCCCTGATGTCGGTCTGCTTCCCGCTCTCGACGTCGTAGCCGAGGTTCTGCAACGACACCAGGTACTGGCCGCCGTTGACGGAGGCCGGCGACGTGGTGGAGTTCGGGTTCTGGGCGATGTCCAGGAACGTCTTGAAGCGCGGATCGGCTTGCAGCTTGGGCGACTTGAGGGCGTCGAAGGTGGAGGGCACGTTGTGGATGGCGTTGGCGAAGTTCACCACCGCGTCCGTGTTGGTGGTCAGGAACTTCACCAGTTCCCAGGCCGCGTTCTGCTTCTTCGAGGTCGCGGCGATGCCCGCGATGGTGCCGGTCAGATAGCCCTTGCCGTGCGTGGCCTTCTGGTCGTCGGGGACGGGCAGCGGGGCCACCCCGATGTCGAACTTGGGCTTGCTGTCCAGGGCCATGCCGAGCCGCCACTCGCCGTCCATCGCCATGGCGACCTGACCGGTGTTGAACGGGTTGGTCTCGCCGTACTCCTCGCCGAACGAGGAGCGGTACTTCTCCAGCTTGGCGAAGCCGCCGAGGCCGTCGACGAGCTGCTTCTGGAAGGCGAGGCCCTTCTCGAACGCCGGGTCCTTGGCGATGTTCGACTTGCCGCTGGCGTCGAAGTACGTCGGCGACCACTGCGCCAGGTAGTGCTCGGTGGTCGTCTCGTAGGCGTGGTAGTTCGGCATGAAGCCGAGCTGCTCGTAGGAGTCGCCCTTGGGCTTGGTCAGGGCCTTGGCGTCCGTCTCGAACTCGGACCAGGTGGTGGGCGGGGCGTCGATCCCGGCCGCCTTGAAGGCGTCCTTGTTGTAGTAGAGGGCGTAGGAGTCCCCGAGCAGCGGCAGCGAGCAGCGCCTGCCCTGGAACTGGGTGTACTCGTTCATGGTCCTGGGGAACGTCTTCGCCGGGTCGATCCCGTCCTTCTTCAGGAACGGGGCGAGGTCGACGAAGGCGTTGGACGAGCAGAACTTGCCGACGTTGTTCGTGGTGAACGACGACACCACGTCCGGGGCGTTGGAACCGCCCGCGCGCAGCGCCTGGTTGATCTTGTCGTCGTTGATGTTGCCGACGACCTTCACATGGATGTTGGGGTGCGCGCTCTGGAAGGCGTCCACCTCGGCCTGGATGGCCTTGACCTCGTTGGGCGCGCTCCAGCCGTGCCAGAAGGTGATCGTCGTGTCCTTGGACGCGTCGTCCTTGGCGCTGGTGTTGCTCTGGCCCGTACAGGCCGAGGCGAACAGGGCTATGGATGCGGTCGCGGCCAGTACGGCGGCCGACTTCCGGCGGAATGCGGGCATGGCGGTGTCTCCCGGGGAGGGGGGTGGAGGGGCGGGGGCTGCTGTGGCGCCAGGTGGCGGGCGGGGGTTTCTTCGGCAGGGAGTTGCGGATGCGGCAGGGGTCGCTTCGGCGCGGTGAGGTGGGGCAGGGGCAGGGGCAGGGGCAGGGGCAGGGGCAGGGGTGGTTCAGCGCGAGGTGTCGAAGACCTCGTCCCGCGTGGTGGCGAGGGCGGCCTCCAACGCGCCGCGCAGTACGGGAAGTCGGGTCACTTCGCCGATGACGAGGCGGGGCCGGGAGGCCGCCAGCTCGCCCAGTTCGGTCTGGACGAGCGCGCGCAGCGGCTCGCCCCCGGCGGTGAGCAGGCCGCCGGACAGCACGACGAGCTCGGGGTCGAGCACCGCGACGAGGGAGGCGAGGCCGGTCGCGAGCCCAGTGGCGAACGCCTGGAGGAGCCGGCGCTCGGGGCCGTCCTCGGCTTCGGCGCCGCGCGCGATCAGGGTGGCGGCCACCTCGTTGACGGTGCCGCCCGGGATGTCGTCGACTCCGAGCTCCCGGGCGAGCCGGGGCAGCGCCTGCCCGCCGGCGAGCTCCTGGAAGCCGCCCGAGTTCGCCTTGGTGACATGGCGTACGAGGGGGGCGCCGGGCACGGGCAGGAAGCCGACCTCGCCCGCGCCGCCGGTGAAGCCGCGGTGCAGGCGGCCGCCGAGCACGAGGGCGGCGCCGAGTCCGCCCTCGTTCCAGAGCAGGACGAAGTCGTCGTGGTCGCGGGCCGCGCCCAGGCGCTGCTCGGCGATGGCGGCGAGGTTGACGTCGTTCTCGTACTCGACCGGCATCGGCAGCGCTGCGGCGAGCTCGTCGAGCAGCGCGGGGGAGTGCCAGCCCGGCAGGTGGGAGGCGTAGCGCAGCCGTCCGGTGCCGGGATCGAAGGCGCCCGGGGTGGCGATGACCACCCGGTGCAGACCGCCCCGGACGAGCCCGGCCGCCTTGGCGGCGCCGTCCAGCGCGCCGGTGACCTGCCGCACCACGGACTCGGCGCGCCGCCCCGGGGTCGCCACCTCGAACTCCCCGACGACGCTGCCCGCCACATCGGCGACGGCGGCGCGGATCCGCTCGGGCGTGACGTCGACTCCCGCCACGTGGGCGGCCGTCGCGTTGACGGCGTACAGCTGGGCGTTGGGCCCGGGCCGTCCCTCGGTCGTCCCGGTGGCGACGACGAGCCCGGCGGCCTCCAGCCGGGAGAGCAGTTGCGAGGCGGTCGGCTTGGAGAGCCCGGTGAGCTTGCCGATACGGGTCCGCGAGAGGGGCCCGTGCGCCAGCAGCAGATCGAGCGCGGCGCGGTCGTTCATCGCGCGGAGTACGCGCGGCGTTCCCGGGGTAGTACCGGCCACGACGAATCCCCTGCCCTTCGGGCTCCCGCTTTCCTGCACTGTTAGGAAAGTTTCCTGTTGGTTGTGAGGAACGTAGGGCGCCCGTCATCGGCCCGTCAATGGGCGTGCCCCGCCGGGGCGTCGGCGGCTACCAAAGCGTTATCTGCCGGGCGGGGCGGGTGGTCTGAGTATCCGTACGGATGGCAGGGCCCAACTGCGGTGCCAGGGTGGGTACATGACGATTCCGCGCATACGCCACGCATTGTCCGCCGCGCGCGAGAGGGTCGTGCGGCCCCTGGGGCTCCTCCTCTTCTTCGCGTACGCGGCCTACGCCTCCCGGGACCGTGCGCCGAGCCCGGAGGAGGTGCGCGGGCTCGCGGGCGATGCCGAGGTGCAACGGCGCCGCACGGAAGCCGAGTCGCGCCTTCGGGCCGTCGTGGACGCCTACGCCGAACAGACACCGCTCGGCCTCGGCCTGGTACGGGTGAGCGACCGATGCGTCGGGGGAGTGGCGAGGGAGCTGTTCGAACAGACCGGCAGGGATGAGTACAGGATCCGGTGCGAGATGCGGGTCACCGCCTACTACGGAGCCGACCCGCGCCGCGTCGGGGACGTCCTGGACGGCATCCTCGACGCTGGTGACCGGTATGCCTCCGTCGAGACCGGCGACGCGACGATCCCGTTCCGTCACCGGAACCAGTACGGCCTCCTCGTCGACTACTACCGCGGCACCGGCCCCGGTCCCAACGGCCCGAACGGGCCTGAACCGTGCATGCTGTCCGCTCCGGACCAGACCTTGTCGTGGGACGCCGTGCGCGGCATCGGGAGTCGGCGGACGCTCGTCGACGAGGAGCCGGACTGCTGCACGGAGAGTGATCCGCCACTGGTCCGATGCCTGCGCGAGCCGGAGGCGAGGTCGGTGGCCGACATACGTCGTCAGTGCGGAATGGTGTTCAAGCTGGAGCTTTCCACGGTCATGTACCACCGGGTGCCCCGGGGCCGGAGGGCGGCCCGACGCAGCCGCAGGCGGGCGGAGCGGTCCCGGCGGAGCGGCGGGTGACGCCGGTGCGTCGGCCACGGCCGCCTCCCGCCGGGCGGTCGGGTCGCCGCGGGTTCAGTCCGTGTCCGCGCGGGACTTGCGGGCCAGGAGGTGGACCTCCTTGAACTGGCGGCGGTCCGTGGGCTGCGGCTCGCGGATCATGCGGGCCACCTCGGTGAGCCCGGACGCACGCAGCAGCTCGGAGAGGTGGTCGGGCCACCAGCGGTGGGCCGGGGCGACCGCGTGGTCGAAGACCTGCGTGGGGCGGGACGCGTCGTCGCTCGCCGAGAAGCCGATCAGGAGATGGCCGCCGGGCACCAGCACGCGGCTGAACTCCCCTGCCATGGGCGGCAGTTCGCTCGGCGGCGTGTGAATGATGGACCACCGCGAGAGGATGCCGCCCAGCGCGCCGTCGGCGATGTCCAGGGCGCCCATCGAGCCCACCTCGAACGGGAGCCCCGGGTAGGCCTGTTGAGCCAGCTCGATCATCGCCGGGGAGGCATCGACGCCGAAGGGGGTGAGGCCCAGGTCCGCCAGATGGGCGGTGACGTGCCCCGGCCCGCACCCCAGGTCCGCGACCCGGCCGCCCCCACCCGCCCGCACCGCCTCGGCGAAGACGCCCAACATGGCCCGGTCCAGGGGACTTTCGCGCAACGAGTCGCGGAACAGCCGCGCGTAGGTGGGAGCGGCGGTGTCGTAGGCCTCGCGGGTGGCGGCCAGGGAGTCGTCGTGTTCGGGCATGCAGGTGACACTAGTTCCGGCGGCGTGGGTGCGTACCGAGAGCCGGGGCCGGGCGATGCTCAGCCATCCGACCGACGTACGCGGCGAGCGCGTGGTTCTCGTCCAGGTCAACTGGTACGGCTGAGTCGGGCCGTGGGGCAGTACCCCGTGCGATGAAGGGCGCCCCCTCCGGGAAGATCCGGAGGGGGCGCCCTTCGTGCGGCGTGCGCGCTGTTACTGAGGCTTCGACAGGTTCTGCGAAGGCGGGATCGGGGCCGTGGCCAGGGACTGCGGGGAGGTCGGGTTGTTCAGGGCGGAGGGGGCGGAGACCGCGGCCGACGGGTCGACCGCGACCGGCTCCTCCGCCAGCGGCACACCGCCGACGATGCGGATGCCCGCCGCGTCAAGGGCGATCTTGATGCGCCAGCGCAGCTCCCGCTCCACGCTCAGCGCCTTGCCCGGCATGGTCTTCGCGGACACGCGGACCACCATCGAGTCGAGCAGCACCTCGTCGAGGCCGAGGATCTCCACCGGCCCCCACAGGCGCTCGTTCCACGGCTCTTCCTTCGCCATGGACTCGGTCGCCTCGTTGATCACCGTGCGCAGCCGCTCCAGGTCCTCGCCGGCGCGGACCCGGACGTCCACCCCGGCCGTCGCCCAGCCCTGGGACAGATTTCCGATGCGCTTGATCTCACCGTTGCGGACGTACCAGATCTCGCCGTCCGCGCCGCGCAGCTTCGTCACGCGCAGGCCGACCTCGATCACCTCGCCCGAGGCCACCCCCGCGTCGATCGAGTCGCCGACGCCGTACTGGTCCTCCAGGATCATGAACACCCCGGACAGGAAGTCCGTGACCAGGTTGCGGGCGCCGAAACCGATCGCCACGCCCGCCACGCCCGCCGAGGCGAGCAGCGGGGCCAGATCGATGTTCAGGACGCCGAGGACCATCAGGGCGGCCGTGCCCATGATGAGGAAGGACGCCACCGAGCGCAGCACCGAGCCGATGGCCTCCGAGCGCTGACGGCGCCGCTCGGCGTTGACCAGGAGCCCGCCGAGCGCGGTGCCCTCGACCGCCTGGGCGCTGCGGTTCATCCGCTCTATGAGCTTGGTCAGGGCCCGGCGGACCAGAACCCGCAGGACCGAGGCGATGACGATGATCAGGAGGATGCGGAATCCGACGTACAACCACGTCGACCAGTTCTGCTCCACCCACCCGGCGGCTTCGGTCGCCGACTTCTGGGCGTCCTCCAGCGTCGCGGGTGTGGGCGGCGGCGATCCGTCGGCCAGGACGGCGGACCAGTTCACGGCAGGAACCTCCAGCGTTGCGGTGCCGGCGAAGGCGAGGGCAGACCCACCACACTAACGGGGCAAGAGCGGTGCTCCGTTGACGTGTTCGGGGGAGAGGGCCCTGCGGCCTGGGAAAGAAGGGTGTGTGGTCGAAAACACTTCGAGCCCGTTACCCGGACGTGGTGGCGCTTCGACCAGGCATGAGGAGAGACTGGAGAGCAGATCGTCCCGGCGCGAGCCACGCGCCGCCGGCGTAATAGGAGGCACCCGTGCCGCACGTCCTGGTCCTCAATGCGTCGTACGAGCCCCTCGGCGTCGTACCGCTCCGTCGCGCGCTCGTCCTCGTCCTCGAAAACAAGGCCGTCAGCCTTGAGGAGTCCGGCGCCTTCCTGCACAGCGCGACCCGTGCCGTGGCCGCGCCCAGCGTCGTCCGGCTCAAGCGCTTCGTGCGGGTCCCCTACCGGGGGCCCGTTCCACTGACCCGCCGTGCCCTGTTCGCCCGGGACGGTGGCCGCTGCATGTACTGCGGTGGCGTCGCAACCAGCGTCGACCACGTGATTCCGCGCAGTCGCGGTGGCCAGCACGCCTGGGAGAACGTCGTCGCCGCCTGCCGGCGCTGCAACCACGTCAAGGCGGACCGGCACCTCCTGGAGCTCGGCTGGCGCCTTCGCCACCAGCCCGCCCCGCCCACGGGCCTGGCCTGGCGGATCATCGGCACGGGCCACCGCGACCCGCGCTGGCTGCCCTACCTCCAGCCCTTCGGCGCGGACGACGCCATGGCCCGGATCGACGGCATCTCCGCCTGAGGGACCCGACGCGGTCCGGGCTCCGCCGTCCGCTCCACCGAGCCGTGCACGTTCGGCCGTGCACGGTCGGGCCGTACTTCGTAGGGCCCGGTACGCCCTGGGTCCCGGATGCCGTCAGTGCTCGACGGCGTACGCCTCGACCGACCACAGCGAACGGTCCGCACCGGACGCCCGCCCCAGCACCTCGATCCGGAGGAAACGGGCGTCCACGGCATCCATCGGAACGGATTCACGCCCGCCCCGGCCGCCCTCCACCGTCGCCGCCGTACGCCAGCTACGCCCGTCCGTCGACACCCGCACCGCATAGTGCCCGGCACCGGCCCCCTGCCACTGGAGCACCACCCTGCCCACCCGGGCCGGGCCCGCGAGCTCGGCCTGCCACCAGGGGCCGTCCCCCGGCGGCGGGGTCCAGCGGCTCGCCGGGTCGCCGTCGGCCGCCGCGCGTGCCGAGGAGTCCGGGCCCACGTCCCCGGAGGACGTCGCCTTCGCGCCCGCGACCAGGTCGGGCCCGCCCGTGCGCGGGAAGGCCCGTACGGTCAGGGTGACCTCCCGGCCCGCGAAGGACAGCGGCACCCGGTAGCTGCCCGCGGGCGCGCCCCGGGCCACGCTCACCTCGACCGGCACGTCCGCGCTGGTTCCGCGGGCCACCGAGGTGACCCGGGGCAGCCGCACGGTGATGCCCCGCGGGGCCCGCGCGGTGAGCGCGCCCCGCACCGGCCCCGGCCCCATCGCCGCGACCGAGACGGTGACGGGCCGCGCCGCCCCGCCGATCTCGGCGTCCACGGTGCCGCGACCGAGCGCGAGGTGGGCCGCGGGCTCGTCCGCGTACCAGGGCACCAGGCGGCGTACGCCGGAGGCCCCGCCCACGACCCGTACCGCATCCGCCCGCACCCCGCCCGCCGCCAGCTGGGTCCAGCCGGAGGCGTCGAGCGGGCCCAGGGTGTGCCAGTCCTCGCCCGGGACGTGCGCCTGGACCTCGCCCGTGGTGCCGGGGTCGGCCAGGACCGTCAGGGCCAGGACCGGGCGGGCGCCGCCCGGCGCGACGGCGTGGGCGCCCGGCGACCTCGTGACGCCGACGGCCGGATGGTCCGCGCCGGTCCAGGCGTCGGCCGCCCGGCCCGCCCGGTCAAGGAACGCGTCGAGTACGCCCGCGCCGACGGTGACCGGGGCGTCCCGCAGCCGCTCCCGCAACGGGGCGAGCGCGAGGGCGGCCCGCCAGGCCGCGGCGCCGTCGCCCGCCGACTGGGCCTGGAGCAGATCGACGGCGAGCTCGCCGGCCTGCCCGAAGAGCGCCAACTGGGCTGTCCAGGGCGCCAGTTCGACGCCGACCTGCTGCTGGGCGAGGCGCTGCGGGGCCTCCCGCAACACCGTGAAAGCGGCCCGCAGTGCCCCGGCCGTACGGTCACGCGCCACCGCGTCCGGGCCCGGACGCGCCGCCCAGAAGGCGGCCACGAACGGTCGCAGATACGCCGACTCGGGGTGGCCGAGCACCGACGCCGAGTCATTGCCCGCCACCGCGCCCAGCGCCTCGCGGACCATCGGATCGCCGCCCGCGAGGTCGTCGACGGCGGCCCGCCAGGACTCCTGCGGCCGGTAGGCGCGCGGGTTCCAGGCGAAGTCGGCGACGGTGAACAGTGGGATGCGGGACGCCGCCGGCTGCGCCATCGCACTGGCGAGCAGCGCCGCCGAACCTCCCGCGACGGCGCCGTCGCGGCCGGTGTACGGGCCGAGGAAGATCCGGCCCGGGGCGTAGTCGTTGACCGGATAGTTGTCCGCCGTCACGAGCGGATGCCCGAACGCGGCCCGGGCGGCGGCCAGTTGGGCCCCGGAGATGGTCTTCGGCACCACCCCCACCCCGGTCCAGGCGACCTGGACGCCCGGGGCGAGGGCCGCCGCGAGTGCGCGCCGGTAGTCGGTCGTCCCGTCCTCGTAGTACTCGGCCGGGAGCAGCGAGAGCGCCCCGGAGCCGGGGTGGGCGGCGGCGAGGTGGGCGGCCACCGCGCCCGCCACCCGGGCGTGCGCCGCGGCGGCGGCCCGGGGGCCCGAGCCGAACGTTTCCGCGTCCGCGTCGCAGTGCCATTCGCTGTAGGACACGTCGGGGAACTGCAACTGGAACGCCCGCACCCCGAGTGCCCACATCGCGTCCAGCTTGCGGTTCAGGCGCGCCACGTCGGCGTCCGACGACAGGCACAGGTCCGGGCCGGGCGCCACCGCCCAGGCCACCGTCACATGGTTGCGGGCCGCCCGCTCGGTGAGCGCCCGGAAGGCGGCGCGCTGCCCTGCGGGGTAGGCCTCGCGCCACCGGGCCTGGCGGTAGGGGTCGTCGCCCGGTGCGTACAGATAGCGGTTCTGCTTGGTGCGGCCCATGAAGTCGAGCTGCTCCAGGCGCTGTTGAAGGGTCCAGGGGCGTCCGTAGAAGCTTTCCGCGAGGCCGCGCACGGCGGTCCCCGGCCAGTCGCGCACGGCGATCCCCGGGATGCGCCGTCGCCCCCGGGCGTCCACGCCGACGAGCTGGCGCAGGGTCTGGGCCGCGTGGAACAGGCCGTCCTCGCCGACCCCGTCGAGCGCCACCGTGTCCCGCCCGCCGACCCGGCCCGCCCCGATCCGGTAGCCGCCGGGCGCCAGATCGTCCCGTGCCGGCACCCGCAGCGCCCGCAGCGCGCCCTCGGCGCCGGGGCCGCCGAGCCGGAACACCGGCCCCGCGCCCGGCAGCCGGCGGTGCACGGCCACCACCCCGGCCGCCTCCAGGACGTCCTCGACCGCCTGGACGGCATGCGGATCGGCGCCCGGGTCCGTGAGCAGCACCGCCTCGCCGCCGAGCGGGACCGGGGCGCCCGCGGCCCGCATCGACTGCGGCCGGGGCCACACCGCGGGCGGCGGGCCCGCCTCCAGGGCCGGGTCGAGGGCGGTGTGGGCGGGGCCGGGGGCGGCGAGGGCGCCGGGCGCCGAACCGATCAGCCCGCCGATCAGGGCGACCGCGAGGGCCGTCACCGTCCTTCCGCGACCGACGTGCACGGCCACCCCTTACGCGACACGGCGTGATCGCCACTCGGCTCATGACCCGCTGTGATCGCATCATGACGTGGCGTGAGGCACGAGCTCATCACCCGTCTGCCGAAGGTGTCAACGCGGGTGGCCGATCTGTCTGATATGCCTGGTGGGATGGACTCGGTACGAGCTTGTGTGCGGCGGTACGTCTGGCGGGCCGTCCTCTGGGTAGGGCATCCCTGTTCCTGCCGTCCACCGAAAATGGAGGCCCCCGTGGTCGCCCAAGCCCCCGAGCAGCCGCTGACCAGCGAGCCCCCGATGGCCGACGCCGAGCCCCTCATCAGCGAACCCCCCATGGCCGAGCCCCCGCTCACCAGCGAGCCGACGCCGGTCGCCGCTGCCGCGGGGTTCTCCGGCGAGCCGACGCCGGTCGCCGCTGCCGCGGGGTTCTGAGGCCATGACCCTGGCCCGGCTCGCCGCCCGGCACGGCGTGGCCACGTCCTACTCCCCGTCGGCGGGCCTCACCGTCGACGTGCCGGACGCCACGGTGGTCGCCGTCCTCGCCGCGCTCGGCGTGGACGCCTCGACCCCGGCCGCGCTGCGCCGGGCCCTGGCCGACGCCGAGGCCGCCGACGCGGA
This sequence comes from Streptomyces xanthochromogenes, assembly GCF_014650455.1. Lineage (GTDB taxonomy): Bacteria > Actinomycetota > Actinomycetes > Streptomycetales > Streptomycetaceae > Streptomyces > Streptomyces xanthochromogenes. The sequence continues at coordinate 46,986 of NZ_BMUZ01000015.1, forward strand.
CCGCCTGCTGCCCCCGAGCCTGGTGCGCTGGGGCGACGGGCCGGTGCCGGGCCTCTCCGACGAGCTGACGGTCGTCGGCACCCCGGTCGACCAACTCCCGCTCGGCGTGCACCAGTTGGATGTGCTGCACCGGGACGGACGGACCGCGACCGCGACGCTCGTCGTCGCACCGGCCGCCGTGCCGCAGCCCGAGGGGCGCGCGCACGGCTTCCTCGTCCAGCTCTACTCCCTGCTGTCCAACCGCTCCTGGGGCATGGGGGACCTCGGCGACCTCGCGGAGCTCGCCTCCTGGTCCGGACGCACGCTCGGCTCCGGATTCGTGCAGGTGAACCCCCTGCATGCGGCGGTGCCCGGCACCCCGACCGACCCCTCCCCGTACCGGCCGTCCTCGCGCCGTTTCCCGGACCCCGTCCATCTGCGCGTCGAGGACGTCCCCGAGTGCGCGTACGCCGCCGACCGCACCCGGCTCGACGAGCTGACCGAGCGCGCCGCGGACTTGCGCCAACGGGTGCTCACCAAGGGTGAGTTGATCGACCGGGACGCCGTCTGGGAGCTCAAGCGCGAAGCCCTCGACCTGCTGTACCGGGTGCCGCTCGGGCCCGGCCGCCGGGCCGCGTACTGCGACTTCCTCGCCGAGCAGGGCGGGGCCCTGGAGGACCACGCGACCTGGTGCGCGCTCGCCGAGCGGTACGGGCCGCACTGGCGGCGCTGGCCCGAAGGGCTGCGCGACCCCCGGTCCGCCGCGACCGGCCGGGCCCGGCGCGAGCTCATCGACCGCGTCCACTTCCACTCCTGGCTCGCCTGGCTCACCGACACGCAGCTCGCCGCGGCCCAGCGCGCGGCCCACGAGGCGGGCATGCCGATCGGCCTCGTCCACGACCTCGCCGTCGGCGCGCACCCCGAGGGTGCCGACGCCTGGGCCCAGCAGGACGCCTTCGCGCCCGGCATGTCCATCGGGGCGCCCCCGGACGCCTTCAACGCGCTCGGCCAGGACTGGGGTCTGCCGCCCTGGCGCCCCGACGTCCTCGCCGCCTCGGGCTACGCCCCCTACCGCGGGCTGCTCCGGAACCTGCTGCGGCACGCGGGCGCCCTGCGCATCGACCACGTGATGGGCCTGTTCCGTCTCTGGTGGGTGCCCGAGGGGCATCCGCCCACCGACGGCACGTACGTCCACTACGACGCCGAGGCCATGCTCGCCGTCCTCGCTCTGGAGGCGCACCGCGCGGGCGCCGTCGTCATAGGGGAGGACCTCGGCACGGTCGAACCCGGCGTGCGCGAGGCGCTCGCCGAGCGGGGCGTGCTCGGCACGTCCGTGCTCTGGTTCGAGCGCGACTGGGCCGGTACGGGGCAGCCCCTGGCGCCCGAGACCTGGCGGCCGGGCTGTGTGGCCACCGCCACCACGCACGACCTGCCGTCCACCGCGGCCCGGCTCACCGGCGAACACGTCCAGCTCCGCCACCGCCTCGGGCTGCTCACGAGCCCGCTCGCGACGGAACAGCGCGCCGCCCGCGCGGAGGTGTCCGAATGGCTCGGTTACCTCGAACGGCTCGGTCTGCTCCCCGACGCCCGCGGCGACGAGGAGGCCGAGGTCATCGCGGTCCACCGCTTCCTGCTGCGTACGCCCGCGCGGCTCGTCGGGGTGTGGCTGCCCGACGCGGTGGGCGACCGCAGGCCGCAGAACCTGCCGGGGACGTGGGACCAGTACCCGAACTGGCGCCTGCCGGTGGCCGGGCCCGACGGCCGGCCCCTGACCCTGGAGGCGGTCACGGCCTCGCCGCGGCTGCACGAACTGATGCGCGTGTTCCGGGGGGTGGGCGGGCGCTCGGGCCCCCGTACGGCACCCCCGGGCGCGCGGCCCTCCTAGGCGTTCGCTACGTTTGCACCGTGGACAAGAAGAACGCCCTGCGCGCCGGCGCCGTAGCAGCCGGTACGACGCTGATGATGCTGCTCATGTCGTCCCCGGCGCTCGCGCTCACGCGCGATGACGGTGACGACCCGGGGACCGGTCTGAGCGTGATCGACACGATCGGTCTGTTCGTGGTCGCGCCGATCGCGCTGTTCGCGATCATCGCCGGCCTGGTCATGGTCCTGGACAAGTCCCGGAAGACCCCCAACAAGGCGTAGCCCTCGCCGGGCGTGCGGGTGGTGGAAGGTGCCTGGGGCTGCGCCCCGGGCCCTTTTCCCGCCCGCCCGCCCGTTGCCCGGGGTTGGTTGGTTCCGGGTCCCCCTGGGGCTCCGCCCCAGACCCCGTTCGCGCCTTGAGGGCGCTCGTCCTCAAACGCCGGACGGGCTGTAGGTGCCCCGGCATCGGTGGGGTCAGGGGGGATTCCCGGGCGGGCTGTAGGTGTCCCAGCGCCGGTGCGGCCAGGGGCCGACATCCTCGGGCGGGCTGTAGGTGCCCCGGCGCCGAGTCCTTCAGGGGCCCCGGGTGGAGCCCCTGCGGGGTCGGGCGGTCATGCCACCCCGTGCCGTGCCGCGTCGTGCCGCGCTCAGTGTGCTGCCAGCAACTTCCTCAGCAGGGCCGAGAGTTGAGCCGTCTCCGCGGGGTCGAGCGCGGCGGACAGCACCTCCGTCTGTACCGCGAGCCCCGCCGTCACCGACTCGTCCACGAGCCGCAGCCCCCGCTCCGTGAGACTCACCCGCAGACCCCGCCGATCGTTCGGGTCGGGGCTGCGCAGCAGTAGGCCCGCCTTCTCCAGCTTGTCCAGGCGGCCCGTCATCCCGCCCGTCGTCAGCATCAGCGTCGCCGAGAGCTGACGCGGTGAGAGCGTGTAGGGATCACCCGACCTCCGCAGCGTCGCGATGACGTCGAACTCGCCGCGCCCGATGCCGAACCGCGCGTACTCCTTCTCCATCCGGTCGCCCATCGCGCGCGAGATCCGGTAGATCCGCCCGTACACCGCCATCGGCTCGGTCTCCAGGTCCGGGCGGACCTCCGCCCACTGCGCGGCGATCGCATCCACCGCGTCCGGAGCGGGAACGGCCACAGCAGCCGGAGAAGTCGCGGAAGTCGTCTTTGCCGTCGTCATGGGACCAGTATCCGAGCAAGGTCGGTCACGCGCAAGAAAGTTGCTTGACGATAAGTAGCTTAGAGGTAAGCTAATCGCCGTCGAGTAGTTGACGACGTTACCCATCGCCACCGCCCCGCCCGGGAGCCCCCATGCGTACGTTCCGCAGCACTCGCAGCCGTACCCGCGTCCCCCGCATACCCGGGGAGCGCCGCATGCTCGTCGCCATGGCGGTCGACGCGACGGGCTCCGGGATGTACGTCCCGTTCAGCCTCGTCTTCTTCCACCACGTCACCGGGCTCGGCTTCGCCACCGTCGGTCTCGTCCTGACCGTCGTCGGACTGCTCGGCCTCGGCGGACTGCCGCTCGCGGGGGCCGCGGTCGACCGGTACGGGGCGCGGCGCGTACAGCTCCTGCTGTACGGGGTGCGGGGTACGGGCTTCCTGCTCTACCCGTTCGCCCACTCCCTGCCGGCCTTCGCGGCCGTCGCCCTCGCCACCGCCTTCGGCGACCGGGCCTTCCCCGCCGTGCAGCAGTCCCTGATCGGCGAGGTCGCCCGGGGCGCCGACCGGGACCGGCTGCAGGCCTCCTCGCGTGCTCTGCGCAACGGCGGACTCGGCGCGGGATCACTGCTCGCCTCGCTCATCGTGGGCCTCGCGGGAGACGCCGGCTTCACCGCCGCGGCCTGGCTGAACGCGGCCAGCTTCGCCCTCGCGGCCGTACTGATGCGGGGCGTACGGGCCGAACGCGGGGCGCCGTCGGCCGACCCGGCCAAGCCGTCGGCCGGCTATCGGCAGGTCTTCGCCGACCGGCCCTTCCTCGGGCTCACCGCCGTCAACTTCCTCAACGCACTGGGTTATTCGGCCCTCTCGGTCCTCTTCCCGTTGTACCTGACCACCTGGCTGCGCGGGCCGCAGGCCATCACCGGCACCGCGTTCACGCTGAACACCGTGATGTGCGCGGCGGGCGGGGTCGTCGTCGCCGCCCGGGTCCGGGCGCGCGGCGCCCGGCGCACCCGCTCCACCGCGCTCGGCTCGCTCCTGTTCGCCGCCGCCTTCGCGGCCCAGATCGTGCTCGGCACGTTCCGGCCCGGCTCGGGGATCGTGCTCGGCGGGGCCCTGATGGCCATCGTCGCCCTCTACACGCTGGGCGAGCTCGTCCACAGCCCCTCGGCCGGAGCACTGTCGGTGGCCGCCGCTCCCGAGGCGCTGCGGGGCCGCTACCTCGCGGCGTACCAGCTGTCCTGGTCGCTGTCCGCCGCGCTCGCCCCCTCGCTGTTCACCGCCCTGATGGCGGTCGACGGACGTCTGCCGTGGGCCCTGCTCGTCGGTACGTCCCTGGTCGCGGCCCTGGCCGTGGTGCGGCTTGAGCGGGTGCTGCCCGCCGGGGCCGTCCGGGTGGCCCCCGCCGTCCCGGTCGCCGCCGCGCGGGTGGCGCCTTCGGCGCCGGTCGCCGCCGCCCGCTGATCCGCCCCCCTCGTCCCTTCGTCCCCCGGGAGTCCGTCATGAACCGGAACCGCCTCACCACCGTCGCCCTGACCGCCCTCGCGCCCGTCTCCTGGGGCTCCACCTACTTCGTGACCACCCAATTCCTGCCCGCCGACCGTCCGTTGTTCACCGGCATGATGCGGGCGCTGCCCGCCGGACTCGCGCTGCTCGCCCTGACCCGGCGCCTGCCGAGAGGCGACTGGTGGTGGAAGTCGGTGGTCCTGGGCGCGCTCAACATCGGGGCGTTCTTCCCGCTGCTCTTCCTCTCCGCCTACCGCCTGCCCGGCGGCATGGCCGCGGTGATCGGCTCGGTCGGGCCGCTGTGGGTGGCGGGACTCGCCGCCCTCTTCCTCGGCGAAAAGCCCACCCTGCGCACCCTGCTCACCGGCATCGCCGCCGCGCTCGGGGTCAGCCTCGTCGTCCTCAAGGCGGCCGGGTCCTTCGACGCGATCGGGGTGATCGCGGCGCTCGGCTCCTCGGCGTCGATGTCCGCCGGGACCGTGTTCACCAAGCGGTGGGGACGTCCGGAGGGGGCCGGGCCGCTGATCCTGACCGGCTGGCAGCTCACCGCGGGCGGGCTGCTCATCGCCCCGGTCGCCTTCTTCGTGGAGGGTGCGCCGCCCGCGCTCGACGGCCGGAACATCGCCGGATACCTCTACCTCGCCCTGGTGAACACGGCCGTCGCCTACTGGCTCTGGTTCCGCGGCATCGGCCGGATGACCGCCACCTCCGTCACCTTCCTCGGCCCGCTCTCGCCGCTCACGGCCGGGGTCATCGGCTGGGCGGCGCTCGGCCAGGCGCTCGCCCCCGTACAGCTCCTCGGCATGGCGATCGCCTTCGGGGCCACCCTGGCCGGACAGATCGGCACGGGCCCGAGGAAGCCCGTCGAAGAGATCGTACCGTTCAGTTCTACTGAAGGTAATGCCGCAGAACTTTCGATGGACGTAACCGGTGCGCCGGTGCGACGGTAGGGGCACATCGAGCGCCGCGGCAGGCGCGCCTAGCCCCACCGCCCCCGAAACGGAGTCATCGTGACCGTCCTGGACCCAGTCCGCAGCACACCGCGCGCCACTGCGGCCAAGAGGGCGGGGCAGGCCTCCGGGCTCGGCCTCGCCCTCGCGGCCGTCGCGACGGTCGTCTGGTCCGGGAGCTTCGTCGCCTCGCGCGCCCTGCACGACTCCGTCCCGCCGGTCCAGGCCGCGTTCTGGCGCTGGCTGATCGCCATCGCCGCGGTCACCCCCTTCGCGATCCGCGAGACCTGGCGCCAACGCGCCCTGATCCGGGCGCACTTGGGCCATCTGACGGTGGCCTCGCTGCTCGGCATCACCGTGTACAACACCCTCGTCAACCAAGCGGGCACCTCCACGTCGGCCGGCAACATGGGCATGATCATGGCCGCCTCGCCCGTGCTGATGGCCGTCCACGAGCGCCTCACCGGCGGTCGGCTCGGCGCCCGGCGCACCATCGGACTGCTCGTCGCCGTGGTCGGGGTGCTGCTCCTGGTCAGCAAGGGCTCGCTCACCCTCGACCTCGCCCCCGGCGACCTCTGGATGGTCGCGGCGGCCCTCAGCTTCGCCTCGTACAGCGTGCTCCTCCGTCGCCGACCGGCCGAACTGGGCTCGCTCACCTTCCTGTTGACCACCTTCGTGCTCGGCGCGCTGATGCTGGCCCCCGCGTACGGCGTCAGCCTCGCGGTGCAGGGCGGCTTCGACGCCCGGCCCGCCACCGTCGGACCGCTCCTCTACGTCGGCGTGCTCTCCTCCGCCGTCGCCTTCTTCGCCTGGAACAAGGCGATCTCGCTGATCGGCGCGGCCCGCGCCGGAGTCGTCTACTACCTCCAGCCGGTCTGTGTGGCGCTGCTCTCCTACCCGCTGCTCGGCGAGGCCACGGGCCCGGCGCAGCTGGTGTGCATGGCGCTCATCCTCGGCGGGGTCGTCCTCGGCTCCCGCAGGTGAGGCGGCCGTGCGGGGCGCCGGTATGTTGCGTCCCATGAGCGAGTGGGACATCAAGAAGCTGCACATCCTGCGGACCCTGCGCGAACAGGGCACCGTGACCGCGACCGCCGAGGTGCTCCTGATGACGCCCTCGGCGGTCTCGCAGCAGTTGTCCAACCTCGCCAAGCAGCTCGGCGTGACGCTGCTCGAAGCGCACGGCCGACGGGTCCGGCTCACCGACGCCGCCCATCTCGTACTGCGCCATGCCGAGGCCGTCTTCGCCCAACTGGAGCGTGCGGACGCCGAGTTGGCGGGCTACCTCCAGGGCGAGGCGGGTGAGGTGCGGGTCGGGGCGTTCTCCACCGCCGTGCCCGCCCTGGTCGTACCGGCCGTACGCCGGCTGCGCCTCAGTCACCCCGCTCTCGAAGTACGGGTCAGGGAGGCCGAGGCGGCCGAGGCGTTCGAGCTGCTCTCGGCCGGTGCGGTGGACCTCGCCCTGTCGCTGGCCGCCCACGCGCCGAGCGCCCGTGACCCCAAGTTCGCGCTCCTTCCGCTGCTCGCCGACCCCCTCGACGTGGCCCTGCCCGCCGGGCACCCGCTCGCCGCCGAACCGGGGCTCAGGCTCGCCGACCTGGCCCACGAGCCGTGGATCTTCGGCGGCAGCGGGCCTTGGTCGGAGATCACCACGGCGGCCTGCGAGGCGGCCGGATTCGTCCCCGAACAGGCCCACAGCGCGGCCGGCTGGACGGCGATCCTGGCCATGGTGGAGGCGGGCATGGGCGTTGCCCTCGTCCCCAGGATGGCCGCGGCCGACCGCCGCGGGGGCGTCGTCACGCGGATACTCAGTGCGGATCAGCCCCGGCGGCACGTCGTGGCCGCGGTGCGGCGCGGCGCGGAGGACGGCCCGGCCCTGGCCCGCGTGCTGGCCGCGCTGCGGGACGTGGCCGGTCCCGCGTGAACACTCCGCTGGGGTGGGGGCTTTGGGCGCGGATTGCTCGCGGCTGGGCTCGCGCTGTTCCCCGCGCCCCTGAACCCGGCCTTCGGCCGCGGGACGTGCGCGGCCGGTCACGCAGTTCCCCGCGCCCCTTGAGGGGTTGGGGGTTCGGCGCGTTCCGGGAGGTGCGCCCCTCAGGGCCTCCTCAGGCGGCCGAGCCGTGGAGCGCGTCCAAGCGGGCCAGTTCGTCGACGTCGAGCCGCAGCCGGCCCGCCGCCACGTTGTCGACGAGGTGGCCGAGGTCGCCGGTGCCGGGGATGGCCAGCACGTGCGGGCCGCGTTGCAGGGTCCACGCGAGGCGCACCTGTGCCGCGCTCACGCCCCGCTCGCGCGCCACGGCCAGCACCTCGTCGCTCTCCACTCCGCTCGAACCCTCCTCCCGGCCCTCCCCGGCGATCGCGTAGAACGGCACGAAGGCGATGCCCCGCTCGCCGCACAGCCGCAGCATCTCCTCCTGCGCGGCGGGCGCGCCGATCCCGTACGGGTTCTGCACGCAGACGACGGGCGCGATGGCCAGCGCCTCCGCCAGGTGGGCGGGGCCCACGTTCGACAGGCCCAGGTGCCGGATGAGCCCGGCCTCGCGCAGTCCGGCGAGCACGCCGAAGCGCTCGGCGATCGAATCGGTGCCGCTGATGCGCAGGTTCACCACGTCCAGGTGGTCGCGGCCGAGCTGACGCAGGTTCTCCTCGACCTGCCCGCGCAGCGCCCGGGCCGTCCGCGCGTGCTCGCCCCACTCGCCCGAGGGGACCCGCGTGGGGCCGACCTTGGTGGTGATGACGAGGTCGTCCGCGTACGGCGCGAGCGCCCGGTTGATCAGCTCGTTCGCGCTGCGCAGCGGGGAGAAGTAGAACGCGGCGGTGTCGAGGTGGTTCACGCCGAGCTCAACGGCCTTGTGCAGTACGGCGATTGCCTGCTCGCGATCGCGCGGCACGGCATCCGCACACAGTGCGGCACCCACCTGTGGCAGCCGCATCGTGCCGAAGCCGATCCGGTTGACGCTCAGGTCGCCGAGCTCCCAGGTGCCCGCGGCGGCTGCGGTGATCTCATGTGAAGTCGTGGTCATGCCGGGAGTCTGGCAGGGGAGCGGGCGGGCACCGCGACGGGGCAGCCAATGGCCACATTTGTTCATCTCAGCTGAACAGACCGTGCGGAAACTTTCGATGGACGTGAGCTGTGACGGCGGGCGAAAGTCAAGGCATGACTTCCGCCACCGAGCACAACGCAGACCACGCATCCGCAGCGGACCCGCACGCCAACGACGCCGCGCCCTACGGCGGCGGCGACCCGTACGCCGACTACCGTTCCGGTGACTTCGCGTTCACCGAGCTCGTCGATCTCGCGGACCGCCGGCTCGGCGCCGGAGTCATCGCCGCCAACGACGAGTTCTTCGCCGAGCGCGAGAACCTCCTCGTCCGCGAGCGGGCCGTGTTCGACCCGGAGCACTTCGGGCACAAGGGCAAGATCATGGACGGCTGGGAGACCCGCCGCCGTCGCGGTGCGGACGCCGACCACGTCTTCCCCGCGCCCGAGGACCACGACTGGGCCCTTGTCCGGCTCGGCGCGCCCGGTGTGATCAAGGGGATCGTCGTCGACACGGCGCACTTCCGCGGCAACTACCCGCAGCGAATCTCCGTACAGGCAACGGCGGTCGAGGGCTCGCCCAGCCCCGAGCAGCTCCTCGCCGACGACGTGAAGTGGGACGAGATCATCGCGCCCACGCCGGTCCGCGGCCACGCCGAGAACGGCTTCGAGATCACCACCGGCCGCCGCTACACCCACGTCCGGCTCTGCCAGCACCCCGACGGCGGCGTCGCCCGCCTGCGCGTGCACGGCGAGGTCGTACCGGACCCGGAGTGGCTCGACACCCTCGGCACGATCGACCTCGTGGCGGTCGTCAACGGCGGTTCGTACGAGGACGCTTCGGACAAGTTCTACTCCTCGCCGACGCAGATCATCCTGCCCGGCACCTCCCGCAAGATGGACGACGGCTGGGAGAACCGCCGTCGCCGTGTCCGCGACACCAACGACTGGGTGCGCTTCCGGCTGGTCGCGCAGGGGGCGATCAGGGCGGTCGAGATCGACACGGCGTACCTGAAGGGGAACTCGGCGGGGTGGATCGCGCTGAGCGGCCGCAACGGCGAGTCCGGGGAGTGGTTCGAGATCATCCCGCGTACGCGTCTGCAGCCCGACACGCTGCACCGGTTCCGCCTGCCCGCGCAGGCGGTGGCGACGCACGTCCGCCTCGACGCGTTCCCGGACGGCGGGGTGGCCCGGATGCGCCTGCACGGCGCCCTGACGGCCGACGGCGCGGCCGAACTCCGCCGCCGTTACACGGAGTTGACCGGCTGACCCCGATCGCTCGCCCTGACTCCCGCCCGGCGGAACGGTTGCGCTCCGACGCCCGTCCGCCGGGCGGTTCTCATTTCCGTCAGAACGCGCGCGCCTTGAGCGCGTCGATGAACGTGCCGAACGACTCGGCGCGGAAGAGCAGTGCGGGGCCGTCCGGATTCTTGGAGTCCCGTACGGGGACGGTCGCGTGGCCGTCGGCTATCTCCACGCAGCTGCCTTGGTCGGGGCCGCTATGGCTGGACTTGCGCCAGCCGGTCAACGCGGAAGCCTTGGGGATGATGCGGTCAATTGTCATCGTGTCCGTAGTCCTTCGCTGTCGCCCTCAGTAGGGCAAGTGACTCCTTCAGCGGCAACGCGTCGCTCAGCGCGAGAGCGTATGTGCCCTGGAGGCATTCCACTACCGCCGGAGAGTCGTGGACCTTGCCCGTGTGGAGCCCCTCGACGTAGGCGATCGGGGGCTGGTCCTCGAACCACATGAGCGTGACCATGCTGTGCAGCAGGGGGTGTGCGCCGGTGCTGAACGGCAGCACGTGCACGCGAATGCGCTCCGCTTCCACCAAGTCTGCCAGGTGAATCAGCTGTTCGGCCATGACAGTTGGGCCACCTACGGGGTGTCGCAGAACGGCCTCGTCCAGGAGGGCCCACACGACGGGCGTCACAGGGCTGGAAAGGATGCGTGATCGCTCCAGGCGCGTGGCGACGGCTTGGTCTCGCTCCTCATTGCTCAACGGAGGGAAGGCGGCGCCCAGCATGGCGCGAGCGTACGCCTCTGTCTGAAGGATGCCGGGGACACAGGAGATCGCGAACTCGCGGATCATCGAGGCCTGTTGCTCGAACTGCCGAGCCGCCTCGAAGTGATCGGCAACCGGCTGCGCATGCTTGTCCGGCAGAAAACTCGCCAGCACATTCCCCGTGTTGAGCGCCCGGTCAAGCCGCTTCGCGTCGTCCTGAGAGGGCCAGCGGCGCCCCGCCTCGATGTGGGCGATGTGCGTGCGGCTCATGATGGCCGTCTCGGCCAGCTGCTGCTGGGTGAGGCCGGCGTGCTCCCTCTGGTCCTTCAGCCACTCTCCGTAGGCCATCGTCATGGCTCTCAACTCCCTTGTGCGACATGCACGTCAGGGCGGTCGCTACCCCTGCGCCGGGGCGGTCATCTCCACGGGGTGGCGCGCAAGGGTGTTCGGACGGCCCGGCGTTCCGTCCGAGACGGGTAAAGGCCGACCCGGGCGAACGCGCGGCAGCTCAAAGAATCGGTGGGCGTCCGAGGCGGGTCATGCGCCACACTGTGCGCCACCTCATCGCCCCGCGCGGACCGCACGGCTCGCGGATGCCCTCGGCGAAGCCACCCCACCACGCTCTGGCGCCGGGAAGGGACCGGATGCGGGCCATGGTGAGCAGGAACCAGACGCCGAGGTAGACGGGAATGAGGGGGAGGGGGAGACGGCGGCGGGCCAGCCAGACCCGGTTCCGGGCCGTGAAGCGGTAGTAGACCGCGTGCCGGGCCGGGGCCGTCGCCGGATGCTGCAGGACGAGTGCGGGTTCGTAGAGGATCTTCCAGCCCGCGTCGAGCGCGCGCCAGGCCAGGTCGGACTCCTCGTGCCCGAAGAAGAACTCGGCGGCCCACAGGCCGGTTTCCCTGAGCATCGGCATCGAGAAGGCGTGGCCGCCGCCGAGGAACGCGGTCACCAGGCCGCGCCGCATGGGGTCGTCGGCGCGCAGCCGGGGCACCCAGCGCCGTTCGGTGTGGCCGTGCTCGTCCGCCACCCGGAAGCCGACGATGCCGAGTCGCGGATCGGAAGCGAACAGGTGCTGGACCGTCCGGAACACGTCCGCGTCGATGAGCAGACCGTCGTCGTCCAGCTCGATGGCGACGTCGACATCGCCGGAGTCGCGCAACATCTCCAGGCCGACGTTGCGGCCTCCGGGGCACCCGAGGTTCTCACCGAGCGGGATCTTGATGACGTTCTCCGGCGCGTCCACATCGGTGAGGGGCGTCGCGTTGCCGACCAGTGCCACGCGTGTCGCCGGGACGTCCTGCTTCTCCACCGAGGCGAGCAGAGCCGCCAGCTCCTGCGGCCGCGTGCCCATGGTTACGATGACAACTCCGATACGGGGCAACGGCATTGCGGCGAACTCCAGGGGTCGGTGGAGTGCCGATGCTAGCGCCGCGCGCCGGCGTTCCCGTACCAAGCATTGGGGGCGCCCCCGCACAGGAGGCGCCCCCGTCGAACGAACGGCTACGCCGATGCCTCCGCGTCCGCCGCCCGCGCTCGCAGGGCTCGCTCGATGCCCGCTCGGGATTCCGAGATCAGGCGGCGCAGGGACGCGTTCGGCTCGGCCGAGGTGAGCCAGGCGTCCGTGGCGTCCAGGGTCTCCTGGGAGACCAGGAGGGCCGGGTACAGGCCCACCGCGATCTGCTGGGCGATCTCGTGGGAGCGGGACTCCCACACGCCCTTGACCGCCGAGAAGAACTTCTCGGAGTAGGGGGCGAGCAGCTCGCGCTGGTCGGTCTGGACGAAGCCGCCGATCACCGCTTCCTGCACCGCGTTGGGCAGGGTGTCGCCCTCCACGACCGACTCCCACGCCTCGGCCTTGGCCTCCGGCGTCGGGCGCGCGGCCTTCGCGGTCGCCGCGTGGCGCTCGCCCGCGGCCGTCTTGTCGAGCTCCAGCTCCGCCGCGATCTCCACCTCGTCGAAGACGCCGGTCGCCGCGAGGCGCTGCACGAACGCCCAGCGCAGCTCGGTGTCCACGGCGAGGCCCTCGATGACCTCCGCGCCCGTCAACAGGGACTGGAGCAGGTCGAGTTGCTGCGGGGTGCGGGCCGTCGCCGCGAAGGCGCGGGCCCAGGCCAGCTGGTGGTCGCTGCCCGGCTCGGCGGTGCGCAGGTGCGCCAGCGTCGCGTCCGTCCACTGGGTCAGACCCGTGTCGCGCCACTCGGGCGCCGCGTACAGGTCGATGGCCAGCTTCACCTGGCGGTGCAGGGACTGCACCACACCGATGTCGGACTCCTTGGTGATGCCCGAGAGCACCAGCGCCAGGTAGTCGCGGGTGGCCAGCTCGCCGTCGCGGGTCATGTCCCACGCCGAGGCCCACGACAGGGCGCGCGGCAGCGACTCCGCGAAGTCGCCGAGGTGCTCGGTGACGACCCGCAGGGACTCCTCGTCCAGGCGGACCTTCGCGTAGGAGAGGTCGTCGTCGTTGAGCAGCACCACCGCCGGGCGGCGGGTACCGGCGGGCAGCTCGACCTCGGTGCGGGCCGCGGCCTCGATGTCCAGCTCGATCCGGTTCGTACGGACCAGCTTGCCCGCGCCGTCCAGGTCGTAGAAGCCGATGGCGATGCGGTGCGGGCGCAGGGTCCCACGCGGCGGAGCCGCATCATCGGACACAGCGCCCTTGGCGCCGGCCGGCAGGGCCGGGGCCTCCTGCAGGACGGTGAAGGACGAGATCGCGCCCGCCTCGTCCGTCACGATCTCCGGGCGCAGGATGTTGATCCCGGCCGTTTCCAGCCAGGCCCGCGACCACGTCTTCAGATCGCGCCCGCTGGTCTTCTCCAGCGCGCCGAGCAGGTCGGACAGGCGCGTGTTGCCGAAGGCGTGCGCCTTGAAGTAGGCCTGCACGCCCTGGAAGAACTCGTCGATGCCGACGTAGGCGACGAGCTGCTTGAGCACCGAGGCGCCCTTGGCGTACGTGATGCCGTCGAAGTTGACCAGGACGTCGTCCAGGTCACGGATGTCCGCCATGATCGGGTGCGTCGAGGGAAGCTGGTCCTGCCGGTAGGCCCAGGTCTTCATCGAGTTGGCGAACGTGGTCCACGCGTGCGGCCAGCGCGAGCCCTCGGCGTACGCCTGGCAGGCGATCGAGGTGTAGGTGGCGAACGACTCGTTCAGCCACAGGTCGTTCCACCACTCCATCGTGACCAGGTCGCCGAACCACATGTGGGCGAGCTCGTGCAGGATGGTCTCGGCCCGCACCTCGTACGCGGCGTCCGTCACCTTCGAGCGGAACACGTACTGGTCGCGGATGGTGACCGCGCCCGCGTTCTCCATCGCGCCTGCGTTGAACTCCGGCACGAAGAGCTGGTCGTACTTGGCGAACGGGTAGGCGAAGTCGAACTTCTCCTGGAACCAGTCGAAGCCCTGGCGGGTCACCGCGAAGATGTCGTCCGCGTCGAGGAACTCGGCGAGCGAGGGACGGCAGTAGATGCCCAGCGGCACCGACTGCCCGTTCGGGCCCTCGTACGAGGAGTGCACCGAGTGGTACGGGCCCACGATCAGCGCGGTGATGTACGTGGAGATGCGCGGCGTCGGCTCGAAGACCCAGACGTCGTCCTTGGGCTCCGGCGACGGCGAGTTGGAGATGACCGTCCAGCCGTTCGGCGCCTTCACGGTGAACTGGAAGGTCGCCTTCAGGTCGGGCTGCTCGAACGAGGCGAAGACGCGGCGGGCGTCCGGCACCTCGAACTGCGTGTACAGGTAGGCCTGTTGGTCCACCGGGTCCACGAAGCGGTGCAGGCCCTCACCGGAGTTGGTGTAGGCGCAGTCAGCGACGACCCGCAGCTCGTTGGGGCCCGCCTCCAGGCCCGCAAGGGCGATCCGGCTGTCGTTGAACACGGCGGCCGCGTCCAGCGTGGTGCCGTTCAGGACGACCTCGTGCACGGTCGGCGCGACCAGGTCGATGAAGGTGTCCGCCCCGGCCTCGGCGGAATCGAAGCGCACGGTGGTCGCGGACCGGTAGGTCCCGCCCTCCTGCGCGCCGCTCAGGTCGAGCTCGATCTCGTACGAGTCAACGGTGAGCAGGGCTGCCCGCCGCTGCGCCTCTTCGCGGGTCAGATTCGTGCCAGGCACCCGGTCATCTCCTTCAGATGCTTCAGTTCCATCAGATCGTGACGTTCCGGCCATCCTTGCACGCAGCATGCACGCAGCGCGATGTCCGTTTTCCGCCGGTGAACAGGGCTTGGCGCGCCCACGCTGGTGCCATGACGATCTACACCGCGCGCCCCATCGACCCCGGCGTCCTCAAGGAGCTCCGCGACCTCGACGACGCCGGACGCCCCTGCGACCCGTACGTCGATCCGGAGGGCGGCGACCCCCTGCGCTGCTGTCTGCGCCCGATCCGGCCCGGCGAGCTGGTCGCCCTCGTCTCGTACGCCCCGCTTCGACGTTGGGCGGCCGGGACGGCGGCTTCGCCGGGGGCGTACGACGAGCAGGGGCCGGTCTTCATCCACGCCGAGCCGTGCGCGGGTCCCTCCGGGGACGGCTACCCCTTCGCCCGGCCCGGGGCGCTGCGCACCCTGCGCCGCTACGACGCGCGGGGACGTATCGCGGGGGGCCGCCTCCTGGAGATCCCGGTCGCCGCGGACGAGGCGTTCGACGCGGCCCTGGACGACGCCTTCTCCGACCCGGAGGTCGCCCTGGTGCACGTCCGTGCGGTCGAGTACGGCTGCTACCAGTTCGAGGTGCGTCGCCCTTGACGGTCGGGTGCGGGCAGCCACAGGCGGCCCGCGGCCCGACGGTGGACGCACCCGAAGGGGGCTAGCCCCTCAGCTCGGCCGCCACCAGCTCCGCGATCTGGACGGCGTTCAGCGCGGCGCCCTTGCGGAGGTTGTCGTTCGAGACGAAGAGCGCGAGACCGTTCTCCACGGTCTCGTCGTCGCGGATGCGGCCCACGTACGACGCGTCCTTGCCCGCGGCCTGGAGCGGCGTCGGGATCTCGGAGAGCTCGACGCCGGGTGCGTCCTTGAGGAGCTCGTACGCGCGCTCCACGCTGATCGGACGCGCGAAGCGGGCGTTGACCTGGAGCGAGTGGCCGGAGAAGACCGGCACGCGGACACAGGTGCCGGACACCTTCAGCTCCGGGATCTCCAGGATCTTGCGGGACTCGTTGCGGAGCTTCTGCTCCTCGTCGGTCTCGAAGGAGCCGTCGTCGACGATGCTGCCCGCGAGCGGGAGCACGTTGAAGGCGATGGGACGCTTGTAGACGGCGGGCTCGGGGAACTCGACCGCGTCGCCGTCGAAGGTCAGCCGGTCGGCCTCGGCTACGACCTTCTGCGCCTGGGTGTGCAGCTCGGCCACGCCCGCCAGGCCCGAGCCGGAGACGGCCTGGTAGGTGGTGGCGACCAGGGCGGTGAGGCCGGCCTCGTCGTGCAGCGGGCGCAGCACCGGCATCGCGGCCATCGTGGTGCAGTTCGGGTTGGCGATGATGCCCTTGGGGCGGTTCTTGATCGCGTGCGGGTTGACCTCGGAGACCACGAGGGGGACCTCGGGGTGGCCGCGCCAGGCGGAGGAGTTGTCGATCACGACGGGGCCCTGCGAGGCGACCTTCTCGGCCAGGGCGCGCGAGGTGGCGCCGCCCGCCGAGAACAGCACGATGTCCAGGCCCGAGTAGTCGGCGGTGGACGCGTCCTCGACCGTCACGCCGTCCAGGACCGTGCCCGCGGAGCGCGCGGAGGCGAACAGGCGCAGCTCGTCGACCGGGAAGTCCCGCTCGACGAGGATCTTGCGCATGACTGAGCCGACCTGTCCGGTGGCTCCGACGATTCCGACCCTCACGGTGACTCCTTTGGTGCTCACGTGCAGCTCACGTGGTCTTCTGACGACTCCGGCGCATCCATGATGCGTCGGCGCCCGGCGGACTTGTCCAATCCATTGTCCGGGGTGTGGGACACCTGCCCACTTGTGACAAGTCCATGGCATCCGTGTTGCATCCGCCCCGAAATGCCCTACACGGTCGTTTTCGCTGGTTACGGTCCTGGCAAGCCGGTCGATCATCGGCGACACCGCACCGCATTCCGGAGGATTTCCCGTGCCCGTATCCCGTCGCAGCCGGGCCATAGCCGCCCTCGCAGCCGCCCCGGTGATCCTGTCCCTGGCGACGCCCGCCGTCGCCCGTGGGGCCCACGACCAGCACCTGGCGAAGAAGCTGGTCAAGGAGGCGTCCGGGGAGAGCGCCCACCGTCACCTGGAGGCCTTCCAGAAGATCGCCGACGCCAACGGCGGCAACCGGGCCGCGGGCACCCCCGGCTACGACGCCTCGGCCGCCTATGTGTACGGGCAGCTCAAGCGCGCCGGGTACGACGTCTCTTACCAGGACTTCACGTTCTACGAGTCGAAGACCCTGCGGCAGAAGCTGACCGTCGGAGGGCGCCAACTGCCCACCGCCGCCTACAAGTTCAGCAAGTCGACCCCGGCCGGCGGGCTCACCGCCCAGGTGAAGGCCGCCCGCGTCGACGACACCCCGGGCTGCTCGCTCGACGACTACGCCTCGGGCACCTTCACCGGGAAGATCGCGCTGGTGAAGCGCGGCAGCTGCACCTTCCAGGAGAAGGAGGCCGTCGCCGCGAAGGCGGGCGCGGCCGGCGTGATCGTCTACAACCACTCCGGGACCGACCCCGTGCAGGGCACCGTCGAGTCGCCGGACAACGCGCACATCCCGGCCGCCGGGATCAGCCTGGCCGACGGCGAGGCGTTGGCCGGGCAGCTCGCCAAGGGCCCGGTCGAGGTCACCCTGGACGTGGCCACCGAGGCCGTGGCCAAGAAGACCCGCAACGTGATCGCCGAGACCCGCACCGGCAACCCGGACAGCGTGGTCGCGCTCGGCAGCCACCTCGACTCGGTGCCCGCCGGGCCCGGCATCAACGACAACGGCTCCGGCTCGGCCGGTCTGCTCGAAGTGGCCCTCAAGCTCGCCAAGGAGACCAAGCAGACCCGCAAGCACCCCAAGCAGCTCCCCAACAAGGTGCGGTTCTCCTGGTGGTCCGGCGAGGAGCTCGGCCTGCTCGGCTCGGAGCACTACGTCAAGAACCTCACCGAGCGGCAGCGGAAGCAGATCAAGCTCTATCTGAACTTCGACATGATCGCCTCGCCGAACGCGGCCCAGCTCGTCTACGACGGCGACGACTCCGACAAGAAGGGCGCGGGCCCCGGCCCCGAGGGCTCGGCACAGATCGAGGGCCTCATCAACGGCTACCTCGACAAGCGGCACGTCCAGCACGAGGGCTACGACTTCGACGGCCGCTCCGACTACGGCCCCTTCATCGCCGTCGGCATCCCGGCCGGCGGCACCTACACCGGCGCCGAGGAGATCAAGACGCCCGAGCAGGCCAGGAAGTGGGGCGGGAAGGCCGGGGAGGCCTTCGACCCCAACTACCATGCCGCGGGCGACACGTTGAAGAACATCGACAAGAAGTACTTCGACCTCAACATCGACGTCATCGCCCAGGCGGTCGGCACGTACGCCTACGACCTGAGCTCGCTGAAGCACTGAGCCGACGCGGGCGGCGGACAGGAAACAGGCGGGGCGGGTGCTCGTGATGAGCACCCGCCCCGCCGTCGTTCGCACGGAGTGCTACTGCGTGACCTTCCCGATGAGCACGCTGCCGGTGCCCGCCGCGGTGCCGCGCTCGTTCACGAGCTGCACGGTGCCGAAGAACTGACGTCCCTCGGGAGCCGCGCCCGCCACGACGACGTCCGCCGCCACCTGCGCGGAGGCGCCGCCCGCCAGCTTGACGGTCTTGGTGTCGTCGACCTTGACGGTGCCGAGCGAGGGCGCGAAGTACACGTCCTTGTAGGCGTACGTCGTCGACCCGGCCGGGACCGCGTAGCCCGCGACCTGGATCGTGTACGTGCCCGCGGCCGGCTTGACCAGGCTGACCGACTCGTTGGAGCTGCTCGTCGTCGACTGGGCGACGGCCTTGCCGCTCTGGTCGAGGACGTACAGGTCGAGGTCGGCGCCCGCGTCCGAGGTGTTGCCGATGGAGACGTCCAGGTGCTCGACGCCCGCGCCGATGGTGACCGTGCTGGTCTGGGTCTCACCGGCCTTGATGGTGCCGGTGGCGACCTTCGCGGAGCCGAGCGAGCCGCCCTTGAGCTTGCCCTCGATGCCGGCGAAGTTGTTGGTCACCTTCCACTGCACCGGGGCCGGCGTGCCGATCTTCGCCTCCGGCACCGTCTGGGTGGCCGGGTCGAAGGAGACACCGAGCACCGAGGCGTCCAGCTTGAACGAGTTGTCCAGGTACGGCGACGTACGGCGCGCCTCGACCTCGATCTCCCAGACACCGGCCTGCGGGTTCGCGTACGAACGCAGGTCGGGGCGGCAGGTGTTGGCCGGGTTGTCGTAGTTCGGGTAGCAGTTCGGCGTGCCCGTCGGGTCCACCGCCACACCGTAGGGGTGGATCGAGATGAAGCGGGTCTGGCTGCCCGAGCGCAGCGCGCCCATGCGGACTTCCAGGCTCTGCGCGCCCGCCGGGACGGTCACGAAGTACGACTTGGTCGAGTTGCGCTGGATCGTCGAGGACGCCGAGAAGGTGTAGCCGGGGCCCGCGATCGGGGTCGCGACGACGACCGTGGCCATGATCTGCTGGTCCACGCCGACCGTCTTGGGGTCGTCGACCTGGAGGATCGCGCTGTGCACGCCGCCGGACTTCGGCTGCGCCTGCACCTTGACGGTGACGGGCCTGCCGAGCGGCAGGCTCACCTCCTTGTCGCCGAGCACCTTGAACGTGCCGTCGTCGTTCTTCAGCGACAGCTTGTGCTTGACGTTCTTGTCCGGGCCCGTGGTGCGGGTGACCGTGACGTCGTACGTCTTCTTCTGCCCGGCCTTCAGACCGCTCTCGCGGTCGTAGATGCCGGTGCCCACGTTCGGGGTCTTCAGGGCGAAGCCGAGCGCGCTGGAGACCGGCGCGGTGACCGTGTACTCGTGTGCGGGGGCGTGCTTCTTCGCGGTCTCCTTGATCGCGTCCCAGGCGCCCACGATGTTGATGAGACCGGCGCCCTCGGCGTACGACTGGGTGCCCTTGATGTGCTTGGCCGTCGAGGTCAGCGCGGTGCGCAGATCGGCCGGCGGCAGGTCGATGCCCTGCTGCTTGGCGGCCGAGACGAGCAGCGCCGAGGCGCCGGCGGCCTGCGGGGAGGCCATCGAGGTGCCCTGGAGCATCGAGTAGCCGGCCGGCAGGCTGTAGCCCGCCTCCTTGACCGGGCTGCCGGGCAGCCAGGTCTGGGTGGAGTTGATGGCCGCGCCCGGGGCGCTCAGGGTCGGCGTGAAGCCGCCGTCCTCGCGCGGGCCGCGCGAGGAGAACGGCATCATCTGGTAGTCCGTGGAGACGCCGGAGCCGTAGTTGGCGGCCCAGGTCTCCTTGGAGATGCTCGCGCCGACGGAGATGACGTGGTCGGCGAGGCCGGGGTCACCGATGGTGTTGACGCCCGGGCCGTCGTTGCCGGCCGAGATGACCAGCTGGACGCCGTAGCTGTCGATGAGGCGCTTGTAGAGCTCGGCGCGCGCGTTGTTGCCGTCGTTGAGCGCCGGCAGACCGCCGATCGACATGTTCACGATGTCGACGTGGCGGTTGGTGACGAGGTCGATCATGCCCTCGGTCAGCGCGATGTTGGTGCAGCCGCCGTCCCAGTTGCAGGCGCGCGAGGAGACGATCTTCGCGCCGGGCGCGGCACCGCTCATCTTGCCGCCGAACAGGCCGTTCGCGGAGGTGATGCCCGCGACGTGGGTGCCGTGCTCGGACTCGATGACGCCGATGTTGACGTAGTCCGAGGTGTGGCCCGCCGCGTCGTAGACGACGTTCTTGCGGATCTCCACGGTGAACGGCACCCGCTCGACGACGTCGGTCGCCGGGTTGTCGGTACCGAAGTAGCCGACCTGGTAGCCGTCCTTGTACGGCTTCATCGGGGCGTCGTCCGAGAAGTCGTTGTTGTTGTTCAGGTCCACCCGGACCGTGCCGGCGACCGGGTCGTAGAGCACGCCCCAGCTGTCGGTGGTGTCGCCGTCGCGGTTCAGGTCGCCGGCCGCATCGCCGCCCTTGGTGACCTTCTCGGCGAAGGTGGAGAAGTCGTAGGAGCCCTCCGGGGCCTTCCACGTCCTGCCCCCGGCCGTGAACGTCGGCCCGGAGACGGCGGTGTTGGCGCGCAGCCAGGTGCCGTCGTTGTCCTGCACCGGGTCGGTCGCGGTGACCCAGTCGACGATCTTGCGCTCACCGGTGGTGGTCTTCTGGAGCGCCGGGTGACCGAGGTCGACGCCGGAGTCCAGGATGCCGATGGTGACCCCGCGGCCGTCCGCCTTGGGGTGCTGCTTCACGAAGTCGACCGCACCCGTCTCGAAGTTCGGGTTGTACGGGTTCTTCGCGGGAGTGTTCTTGTCCGGCGCGGGGTAGCTGCCCGAGGTGCGCAGCTGCTTGGCGGACTTCGTGGTGTCGCCCGACGGGGTCGGGTCGTCCAGCTGAATGTCCTGCTTGAGGTCGATGCCGTGCACCGAGGGCAGCTTCGCGGCGGCCTTCAGGGCGGCCTCGGCCTTGGCCGTCGGCAGGGTCGCGCGGACGTAGCCGAGCTTGTCGTCCTGCTTGCCCACGGTCGCCCCCGCGACCGCGTGCAGCTGCTCGGCGACGTCGGACGTGGCGCCCGGGGCGGTCGCCACCATCACGGTGACGCTCTTCTCGCCCTTGGCCTGCGCCTCGGCGAGACGCTGCTCGTCGGCCTTGCCGAGCTTGTCCTCGGCGGTCTTGGCCGGAGCGGTCTTCACCGGGGGCGCGGTCGTCGGGTCGTTGCCGCCGGTGGCGGCGAAGGCCGGTGCGGCGCCCGCCGTGACGAGCGCGGCCACCAGGCCGGCCGCCGCCGCTATTCGGGCCGTGCGTCTCGCCCCGGGTATGGGGCGCGGGGATTCAGTGGTCATTCAGCATCCCTGTGGTGTGGGTAAAGGTCCGGACTCGTGAACGGTTCGAAATTCGGTACCGGATGACCGCTGAGCATTGCGTATATGACTGTTGTTTGTGGAGAGTTGACCGTTACGTGATGTGAACATGGCGCTTTTCCGCCACCGCGCCCGATCCGCCAGGCCGATCCGGCACGGTTGCCCCCCAGAGGGCGGCGCCCGCGCACGCCGACCCGTAATCTCACCAAATGAACACGGAGTTGCGGGTGGCGGCCTACGCCGTATGCGTACGGGAAACCGGCGGCGTCCAGGAGATCCTTCTGGCCCGCTGGGTGGCCCGGGACGGCGCCAAGCGGTGGACGCTGCCGGGCGGCGGCATGGACCACGGCGAGGACCCCCTCGACACCGTGGTGCGCGAACTCGACGAGGAGACCGGATACGAGGTCGAACCGGTCCGGCTGCTCGGCATCGACTCCATCAACCGGCGCTATCCGCGCAAGCTCGGCCGGTTCGCCGACTTCCAGGGGCTGCGCATCGTCTACGAGGGCCGGGTCACCGGAGGCGAACTGCGCCACGAGACCAACGGCTCCACCGACCTGGCCGCCTGGCATCCCCTGCACGCGGTGGCCGATCTGGAACGGGTCGAACTCGTCGACGTGGGGCTTGAGTTGTGGCGCAGCCGGCCCGAGAACGGCAAGGCGTACCGGGCGCACCCGGCCGCCGACTGAGCCGCCCCCGCTTGTTCCTTCCGGTCGCGGGCGGCAGGCCGTTCCCCTCCTGAAGGCCCGCCGTCCGCGCCCGGCGTCAGCGGGGGAGGACCACCACATAGGCGGCCGGCTCCCGTTCGGTGGACGCCATCAGTGCCGTCCGCACCACGGCCGCCTGCTGCTCCAGCGACTCGCGCAACTTCTTCGGCGTGATGTGCACGACGGTGATCCCGAGCCGTTCGAGGGCATCGCGCTTGCGGGCGCACTCGGAGAACAGCGCGGCGTCGTCCTGCCGGGGCGCCCGGGTGTCCAGCTCCACCGCCACCGCCTGCTCCGGCCAGTACGCGTCGAGGCCGCCCAGGTGCGGGCCGCCCGGCAGGCGCAGGTCCACGTTCCACAGCGGGTCCGGCAGGCCGAACCCCCGCACCATCGCGTAGAGCCGCTCCTCGGCGATCGAGCGTCCCTCGGCGAGCAGCGCGTCCACCGCGTCCACCACATGGGCCCGGGTGAGCAGCCGCGCCTGGGTCAACTCCGCCACGATCGCGGCCGGTTCGGTGTGGCCGCAGCGCACGGCCTCGGTGAGCAGGCGGCGCACCGCCTCGGCGTCGTCCAGGACCGCGACCGCGTCCGCGAGCGCCCGCGGCACCGGCGCCACCGGCACCCCCGCGATCATCTCCGCGCCCGGCATCGCGACCGCGCGCACCAGCTGGACGAAGCCCGTGGAGCGCAGCCGCCGGGTGCGCGGCACCAGGACGTCGATCCGGTCGAGCGAGAGCAGCGGGGGAGCGGCGGAGAACCGGTGCAGGGCGAGCGCCGCGAGTCCGGTGACGACGGCCTGCGGCGGCTCGTCGTGGGCCTGGCCCTGTGCCGGGATGGCCTTGGCGCGCCCGGTGGCCGGCCACCCCGCGTACAGCAGCGCCGCGTGCAGCCGCTCCTCGCTGGTGGTCGGGCCCGGATGCAGCACGTACACGCCCGGAAGCAGCTGCTGCCAGGGGCCGCCGGGCCGGCACTGGGCGGCGGTGCGTGCGGCCGAAACCCCGTGCGCGCGCAGCTGGTTGGCGGAGAGCACCCGCCGCTGCACCTCGGTGAGGTGGCTCAGGGGGCGGGGGGAGAGCGGGGTGTTGTGGTTCATGCCGCAGGGTTTTCCGCAGCCGAAGGCTCCGCTAACCGCTGTTACACGCCCGTCGACAAACCCGGACAACCCCGTCCTAAAGTACGGGCGTTCGAGTGCCGATCAGGGGGCCCGTTCCCGGGCCCCCGATCGGGCCCGTTCCGGGGCCCCCGAATCGGCGTCAGCGGGTGGCGGCCGTCGCGTCGCAGGCCTGGCCGCGCAGGGTGCGGGCCAGGTCGTCGCGGGCTTCGAGCACCAGGCGGCGCAGGGCGGGAGCGGCGCCCTCGTGCGCGGCGAGCCACGCGTCCGTCGCGGCCAGCGTGGCCTCGTCGTTCTGGAGACCGGGGAAAAGACCCCTGACGACGTCCATGCCGATCTGGATCGAACGCTCGGCCCACACCCGCTCGATCGCCGCGAAGTACTTCGCGGCGTACGGGGCGGTCAGCTCGCGCTGCGACGGCTGGTTGAAGCCCGAAATCGTTGCCTCCACCAGGGCGTTGGACAGTGCGTCCGACTCCACGACCTG
Source organism: Streptomyces xanthochromogenes (assembly GCF_014650455.1). Taxonomy (GTDB): domain Bacteria; phylum Actinomycetota; class Actinomycetes; order Streptomycetales; family Streptomycetaceae; genus Streptomyces; species Streptomyces xanthochromogenes. The sequence goes on from NZ_BMUZ01000015.1 coordinate 70,748, forward strand.
GGCCCAGGCCTGTGCCTTGACCGCCTCGGACGGCCGCGCCGCCAGGCAGCGCACGTGATGGCGCTTGCCGGAGGCGGTGTCGTCGCGGGTCAGCTCCGCGTCGATGACGCTCTCGTCGACGACGCCGTGCGAGGCCAGCGGTTCGAGCAGCGCCCAGCGCAGCTCCTGGTCCACGTCGAGGCCGTCGATCTTCGCGGTGCCCGCGAGCAGCCCCCGCAGGAGCTGGAAGTCCGCGTCGGTGGCGGCCGTCGCCGCGAAGAAGCGGGCCCAGGTCAGCTGGTGCTGGCTGCCCGGCTCGGCGAGCCGCAGCTCGCCCAGGGCGCCCTCGGCGAGCAGCCGGCCGCCCTCCTCGCGCCAGGCGGGAGCCGCGTAGTGCGTGACCGCCGACTGCGTCCAGGCGTGCAGCATCTGGAGCACACCGATGTCGGACTCGCGTCCGGCGTGGGCGAGGACGAGCGCGACGAAGTCGCGGGCGGGCATCAGCGCGTCCCGCGTCAGGTTCCACAGCGCCGACCAGCACAGGGCGCGCGCCAGCGGATCGCTGATGTCCCCGAGGTGGGCACGCAGGGTGGCCAGCGAGCCCTCGTCGAAGCGGATCTTGCAGTACGTCAGGTCGTCGTCGTTGACCAGGATCAGGTCGGGCCGCTCGGCCCCGGCGAGCTCGGTGACGACGGTCCGCGGACCCTCGACGTCGGCCTCGGCGCGGGCATAGCGCACCAGGGCGCCCGCCTCGCGGCGGTACAGGCCCACCGCGACCCGGTGCGGACGCAGCTCGGGGTGGGAGGCCGCCGCCTCCTGGAGCACGGCGAGCTCGGTGATGCGGTCTCCGGCGTCGTAAGTGGCAACCGGCGTGAGGGAGTTGACGCCTGCCGTCTGCAACCAGGAGCGCGACCAGGTCGCCATGTCGCGGCCGGACACCTCTTCGAGGACCGCCAGCAGGTCACCGAGGCGGGTGTTGCCGTAGGCGTGCCGCTTGAAGTAGCGCCGGGCGCCTTCGAGGAAGGCGTCCCGGCCGACGTAGGCGACGAGCTGCTTGAGCACCGAGGCGCCCTTGGCGTACGTGATCCCGTCGAAGTTGAGCTTGGCGTCCTCCAGGTCACGGATGTCGGCCGTGATCGGGTGGGTGGAGGGCAGCTGGTCGGCCCGGTAGGCCCACGACTTGCGGCTGTTGGCGAAGGTCACCCAGCTGTTGGTGAAGCGGGTCGCCTCGGCCTGCGAGAACGAGCCCATGAAGTCGGCGAAGGACTCCTTCAGCCACAGGTCGTCCCACCACACCATGGTGACCAGGTCGCCGAACCACATGTGGGCCATCTCGTGCAGGATGACGTTGGCCCGGCGCTCGTAGGAGGCCTGGGTCACCTTGCCGCGGTAGATGTACTCCTCGCGGAAGGTCACCAGGCCCGGGTTCTCCATCGCGCCCAGGTTGTACTCCGGCACGAACGCCTGGTCGTACTTCCCGAACGGGTAGGGGAAGTCGAAGTTGTCGTGGAAGAAGTCCAGGCCCTGCTTGGTGACCAGGAAGACGTCGTCCGCGTCGAAGTGCTTGGCGAGCCCCTTGCGGCACATCGCGCCGAGCGGGATCTCCAGCGTGCGGCCGTCGTCGAAGGTGCGCGTGTAGGAGTCGGTCACGTAGTGGTACGGGCCCGCGACCACGCAGGTGATGTACGTCGAGATCGGCTCGGTGGCGGCGAACCGCCACACGTCGCCCGCCCGTCGCCCGCCACCACCCTTGTTCGGAAGCGCTTCGCGCGCCCCTTCTTGTACCTGGCCGCCCGAGCCGTTGGACCACACCGTCCAGCCCTCGGGGGCCTGCGCCTCGAAGGTGAAGCGGGCCTTGAGGTCGGGCTGCTCGAAGTTGGCGAACACCCGGCGCGAGTCGGCCGGCTCGTACTGCGTGTAGAGGTAGACCTCGCCGTCCTCCGGGTCGACGAAGCGGTGCATGCCCTCGCCGGTCCTGCTGTACGCGCACTGCGCGTCGACGACGAGGACGTTGTCGGCCGCCAGGTCGTCCAGGGCGATCCGGCTGCCGTCGAAGACCCGGGCCACGTCCAGCGCGCGGCCGTTCAGGGTCACCGAGGTCACCGACGGGGCGATGAGATCGGCGAACGTCGAGGCGCCGGGGCGGGCCGAGCGGAAACGGATCGTGGTCAGGGACCGGAACGTGCGGGGCCCGGCCGGTGCCTCACCGACCGCGGACCGCAGGTCGAGAGAGACGTCGTAGCCCTCGACGGACAGCAGCTCGGCCCGCTCGCGGGCCTCGTCGCGGGACAGATTCTCACCGGGCACGGGCACTCCTTCGTGTCTCGTTCGAACGGACTCGATCCTCCCATGGCGCCGGAGCGTGGGCCGAGCGGGAAGCCGGCCGACTACTTCCGGCGTGTGCGGAATGCTTTGGGCCGCCTCCGGTGTTCGCCGGTAAAGACGCTTGTTTTCCGACGTTGTCCGCTGTCGCACGTGCCCCGAGGAGAGTCATGTCCGAGTCCGCCAAGACCCCCGTCGACTTCTGGTTCGACCCCCTGTGCCCCTGGGCCTGGATGACCTCGCGCTGGATGCTGGAGGTCGAGAAGGTCCGTGACGTCGAGGTGCGCTGGCACGTGATGAGCCTCGCGGTGCTCAACGAGGACCGCCTGGACGAGCTGCCCGCGGAGTACGCCGAGAACATGCGGCCCGGCGGCAAGGCCTGGGGCCCGGTCCGCGTGGTGGTCGCGGCCCGCGAGCTGCACGGCGACGAGGTCGTCGGCAAGCTGTACACCGCGCTCGGCACCCGCATCCACAACGAGGGCCTCGGCACGACTCCCGAGGCCGTCGCCGCGGCCCTCAAGGACGTGGGCCTGCCCGCCGACCTCATCGACTACGCGGACAAGGACACCTACGACGTCCAGCTGCGCGCCTCCCACCAGGAGGGCATCGAGAAGGTCGGCCAGGACGTCGGCACCCCCGTCATCGCGGTGCCGGGCGCCGACGGTGAGCAGATCGCCTTCTTCGGCCCCGTCGTCACCCCCGCCCCCCAGGGCGAGGCCGCGGCCAAGCTGTGGGACGGCACCCTGCTGGTCGCCGCCACCCCCGGCTTCTACGAGCTCAAGCGCAGCCGCACCAAGGGCCCCGACTTCAGCAACCTCTGACCGGCACCGGGCGCCCGCCACGTCTTGGGCGGGCGCCCTCCGCACAGGTTCTCAGGCGTGCAGGGCCGCCGTGCGCGGCAGCCTGCGGGCCACCTCGTCGGCGTCGTCGAAGTCGAAGTCCCACTCCGGGTCCAGGAGCGGGTAGTCGATGGTGAAGCAGTCCCCGGGCAGCTCCTGGCCCGTCGCCTTGAGATGGGCGTCCCAGGCGATCGCGAGGACCGGCTCGCACTCCAGCTCCTCCCAGGTGACGGCCGCCTCCCGCACCGCGGCGAGCCCGGCCAGGCTGTCGGGATCGGACACGGCGGCCTCGTACGCCTCGCGCCCCTGGGCTATGAGCCAGCCCCTGAAGTAGTCGAACCCGTCGTCCGAGCAGCCCCCGTTGATCGTGTACGCCGCCGCCCACAGCGGGGCCGTGTACGACCGTGACATCAGGTCCCACAGGACCTGCTGGGCGGCCCTGATCTCGCCGGCCGGGCGCTCCGCGAGCAGCGACGAGGCCCGCGCGGCGACCGCCTCGGCGTCCCCGCCGTGCGGCACCTGGGCGCGGGCGTCGTCGATCAACTGCCAGAGCTCTGCTGTGTCCATGTACCGAGCATGGCACCCGGCACTGACAACGCCCGCTGCCGTCGGTCCGGTTGAACGCGACCGGCCCCCGCGAGTCATGTCCTCGCGGGGGCCGGCCGGTCATTCCGCCTGCGGGTGAAGGTTGAGAAGACGATCACGAGCAGGACGACTTGAGCCCCAACTGGGCCCGCTGCTGCGGCAGTTGTGCTCCTGGGCTACGGGGCCAGGAGGAGGTTGTTCCCCGCCTGCTTGGCCGCGGCGTAACGCTTCGCCACGTCCTGCCAGTTGACGACCCGCCACATCGCCTCGATGAAGTCGACCTTCTGGTTCCGGTACTGGAGGTAGAAGGCGTGCTCCCAGGCGTCGAAGACCAGGATCGGGGTCGAGCCCTGGCCCACGTTGCCCTGGTGGTCGTAGATCTGCTCCACCACGAGGCGGCCGCTGATCGGCTCGTAGGCGAGGACGCCCCAGCCCGAACCCTGCGTCGTCGCCGAGGCCTTGGTCAGCTGGGCCTTGAACTTGGCGAACGAGCCGAAGGACTCGGCGATGGCGTCGGCCAGCTCGCCGGTGCCGTCCTTCTCCAACGGCTCACCGCCGCCGTCGCCGGTCATGTTGTGCCAGTAGATCGAGTGCAGGATGTGGCCGGAGAGGTGGAACGCGAGGTTCTTCTCCAGGCCGTTGATCGACCCCCAGGAGTCCTTGTCGCGCGCCTCCGCGAGCTGCTCCAGGGTGTCGTTCGCGCCCTTCACGTACGCCGCGTGGTGCTTGTCGTGGTGCAGCTCGATGATCTCCGGGCTGATGACGGGTTCGAGCGCCGCGTAGTCGTACGGAAGTTCAGGAAGCGTGTAAATGGCCATGTCCGAGCCCTCCGACTGCTCACTGCAAATGCTTATTGCAACTGATGTGCAAGTGCACGCTACCAGCAGCAATAGGGCTTCGCAGCTAAGGGTGACCTCAGCAAAAAGTCCTGCGTCCCTGGGCGTAGGGCCCGGGGACGCAGGACAGTTGAGTGGAGGAGGAGGGCGCCGTCAGGCGTCGACGGGGGTGCTCGTCGAGGTTCGCTGGCGGATGTAGCCGATGAGCGCGAGCAGCAGCGTGAGGCCGCCCGTGTAGTAGAGCTGGACCCGGGTGCCGTCCTCGCGGGCCATCAGGACGAAGACCGTCGCCATGCCGGCCAGGGCGATCCAGGTGAGCCACGGGTACAGCCACATCTTCACGACGAGCTTCTCCGGGGCCTCGCGCTCGATGCGGCGGCGCAGCAGCAACTGCGAGGCGGCGATGAAGAACCAGACGACCAGGATGATCGCGCCGATGGTGTTCAGGAGCCACTGGAAGATGTCGTCCGGACGCCAGTAGCTCAGCAGCACGCACACGAAGCCGAAGGCCGAGGACGTGAGCACCGCGACCCGCGGCACCCCGCCGGAGATCCGGCCGAGCATCTTGGGGCCCTGGCCGCGCGAGACCAGCGAGCCGGCCATGCGGGACGCACCGTAGATGTTCGCGTTCATCGCGGAGAGCAGCGCCACGAGAATGACCACGTTCATGATCTGGCTCGCCCCGGGGATGCCGAGGTGGTCCAGGGTCGCCACGTAGGGGCCCTTGGTGGCGATGTCCTTGGTGGTCCACGGCAGCAGCGTCACGACGACCGCCATCGAGCCCACGTAGAAGATCGCGATCCGCCACATCGCGGTGCGGACGGCCTTCGCCACGCCCTGGACGGGGTGTTCGGACTCGGCCGCCGCGATGGTGACCGTCTCCAGGCCGCCGTACGCGAAGACGGAGGCGAGCAGTCCGACGATGAGGCCCTCGCTGCCGTTGGGCATGAAGCCGCCCTGGCCGGTGAGGTTGGTCAGGCCCGGGGCGTCGGTGTCGGGCAGCACGCCGATGATCGCCAGTACGCCGATGACCAGGAAGGCCGTGATCGCGCCGATCTTCAGCGCGGCGAACCAGAACTCGAACTCGCCGAAGTTCTTCACGGCCGCCAGGTTGGTGCCGCAGAACAGCAGCATGAACACGGCGACCAGGGCCCACTCCGGGACCCCCGGCAGCCAGCCGTGCACGATGCCCGCCGCGCCGATGCCCTCCAGGCCCACGGCCACGCACAGCAGGAACCAGAAGGCCCAGCCCGCGGTGAATCCGGCCCAGGGCCCGATCGCCCGCTCGGCGTGCACCGAGAAGGAGCCGGACGCGGGGTTGGCCGCCGACATCTCGCCCAGCATGCGCATGACGAGCATGACCAGGGCGCCCGATATCGCATAGGCGAGGATGATCGAAGGGCCGGCCGCGGCGATCGCGGTGCCGGAGCCGACGAAGAGCCCGGCGCCGATGACGCCGCCGAGGGCGATCATCGACAGATGGCGCTGCTTGAGGCCGTGCGTCAGCGGCGAGTCGGTCTTCGGCCGGCTGTCGTCCGGCGCGGGCGCGGTTGTCCGAGACATGGGCATGCCCTGTTCAGTAGCTGATCCACCGGGTCGGCGGCGCGGAGCCCACAGTCTTAGGGCGGCCCCGCTCAGAGGGAACACCCGACCGCTATGCGGACACTCGACTCACACAGCGTGAAGGAACACGTGCGTTTTGTTTACGTGAATTTCACACGCGCCGCGTACGCCACTCCCGTACCCCTGCCACCAGGAGCACCACCGCCGTCGCCCCCGCCGACCACAGCACCTGCGGCCGGGCCGTGGCGTCGAACAGCATCAGGACGAGGACCGCGGCCATCGCGGCGAGCGCGACCCACGTGAGGAAGGGGAAGGCCCACATCTTCAAGGTCAGGGTCTCGGGTGCTTCGCGCTCGATGCGGCGGCGCAGCCGCAGCTGCGACAGGGCGATCAGCGCCCATACGAAGAGGAGCACCGCGCCGACCGCGTTGAGCATGTAGAGGAACACGGAGTCCGGCCACTTCAGGTTGAGCAGCACGGAGACGAACCCGAAGGCCACCGAGGCGAGCACCGCCCGGCGCGGCACCCCGCCGCCCGAGACCGTCAGGAGGCCCTTCGGCGCCTCGCCGCGTTCGGCGAGCGAGAAGATCATGCGCGAGGAGCCGTACAGGTTGGCGTTCAGGGCGGACAGCAGCGCCACGAACACCACGATGTTCATGATCTGTCCGGCCCCCGGGATGCCGATCGAGTCGAGGACCGCGACGTAGGGGCTCTGGCCCGGCTTCATCGACGTCCACGGCAGCAGCGTCACGATGACCAGCATCGAGCCCACGTAGAAGAAGAGGATGCGCCACACCGCGCTGCGCACCGCGCGCCCCACCGCGCGCACCGGGTCGTCGGACTCGGCGGCGGCGATCGTGACGACCTCCAGGCCGCCGAACGCGAAGATCACCGCGAGCACCCCGGAGACCACCCCGCTCCACCCGGCGGGCAGGAAACCGCCCTGGCCGGTCAGGTTGGCGAGGCCGACCGCCGAGGTGTCGGGCAGCACGCCGAAGACCGCGAGCAGCCCGAGCACCAGGAACGCCACGATCGCGAAGATCTTCAGGGCCGCGAACCAGAACTCGAACTCGCCGAAGTTCTTGACCGCGGCCAGGTTGGCGCCGGTGAACACCACCATGAAGATGAGCACCCAGGCCCACTGCGGCACCCCCGGCGCCCAGCCGTTCGCGATCTTCGCCGCGCCGGTCGCCTCCACGGCGAGCACCACGACGAGCAGGAACCAGTACAGCCAGCCCACGCTGAACCCGGCCCAGCGGCCGAGCGCCCGCTCCGCGTGCACGGAGAACGAGCCCGACGCGGGCATCGCCGCCGACATCTCGCCGAGCATCCGCATCACCAGCATCGCGATGGCGCCCGCGATCAGATACGAGACGACGATGCCGGGACCCGCCACTGCGATGCCTGCGCCCGACCCCACGAAGAGTCCCGCGCCGATCACCCCGCCGAGACCGAGCATGGTCAGATGGCGCTGCTTGAGGCCGTGCGAGAGGGGTTCGGCGGGCGGAGACTCGTGCATGGCGCTCGTAACTTTCGGTTTATGGGGAACCTACAGTCTCGCCGAGCCACGACCCCGGGCGCAAAAGGGATACCCGGGACGATCGACGTAGTGACGAGGGTCACCCCGGGCGAGGCATGAATCCCGTCCTTTGTCCGGACCCCACCAAGGCTTCAACACCCGCTTTGTGGGCGGCTGCTGGTGATCCAGCGAGATTCAGTGGGCTAACGTCACCGTGTCCCCAGCACGTCCCGCTGCCCCAACACCTGCCGGAGTTCCGATGAGCACTGCGTCCGCCGCCCCCCGTACCGGATCGGTCCTCGCGGACCTGCTGCCGGCCTCCCGTGCCCGGGACATCGCGCTCGTCGTCGGTGGCGCCGCGCTCACCGGGATCGCCGCGCAGATCGCCGTGCCCGTCCCCGGCTCGCCCGTCCCGGTCACCGGCCAGACCTTCGCGGCCCTGCTCGTCGGCGCGGGCCTCGGCGCCGGCCGCGGCTTCCTCTCGCTCGCGCTCTACGCCCTGATCGGCATGGCCGGGATGCCGTGGTTCGCGGACGGCACCTCGGGTGCGGGCGGCGCCTCCTTCGGCTACGTCCTCGGCATGCTGCTCGCCTCCACCGTCGTCGGCGCGCTCGCCCGCCGCGGCGCCGACCGCTCGGTGCTGCGCACGGCGGGCACGATGGTGCTCGGCTCGGCGATCATCTACGCGGTGGGCGTGCCCTACCTCGCCGCCTCGACCGGCATGTCCCTGACCGCCGCGGTCGCCGCCGGCCTCACCCCCTTCCTGATCGGCGACGCCCTGAAGGCCGCCCTGGCGATGGGCCTGCTGCCGGCCGCGTGGAAGCTGCTCGGACGCAAGGGCTGACCCCGGCGCGTACGCGACGAAGAGGGCCCGGCTTTCGCCGGGCCCTCTTCGCGTTGCGGGCCTTTCCAGCAGGAAGGATCCTTCGTTCCCCGAACGAGTGAACGTCTCCCGATGCCACGGCGGACGGGCCCGCGCTTCCACCACGCTCCTGCTCGGGGCCGCCCACCGGGCGTAGCCTGACACCAGCGACGAGGGAGGAACGCCAGCATGAGCGCCGACCCCATCACCGAGCCGGTGAACGAGGCACAGGACCCCATCGACCTGTTGATCGAGTTCGAGAAGGCTTCCAAGGAGCCGATTCGGGCCGAGTACGTCGAGGGAATGGTGATTGTGCCGCCTCAGCCCGACCACAACCACAACCGCGCGGCCACGGAGCTGTACTTTCAGCTCCGCACCGGTGGAGTCGACCACGTCGGCATCGGCAACGGCTACCGAACCGGTGTGACGGCCGAGAAGACGCTGAGCCTGCTCGTCCCCGACTTCTACGTCATGCGGCGCGAGCCGACCGATCTGGACGAGGCGTACCGCAGGACCAACCGGGGCTGGTACCCGATCGAGCTGCTGCACCTCGCGGGGGAGGTCACCTCGACCAACCACGAGACGGACACCGGCCCCAAGTACCGCAGTTACGCCGCAGCCGGGGTCCCGCTGTACGTGATCGTGCACCGCTACGAACGCAAGGTGTACGTCCACTCCGAGCCGGTGCCGGACAAGAAGCAGCCCACCAAGAGCCACTACCGGACGACGACGGTCACCGAGCTCGGCGGCAAGTTCCTGCTCCCCGCCCCGTACCCGGCCCTGGACACCTCGCTCCTGTAGCAGCCCCCGGCCGCACGAGCCCCAACTCTCGTGCCGGTACGCCCGGTCCGCGGTCGGCTCCGACCTGCTGGCGGTGGCGTCCCTCACGCGAGATCGCCACCACGTACGTGCCCGTACCTGGTGGCGATCCCCGTTCTCGGCGGGCAGGAGCACACCTACGGGGCGGCGACCTCTTCCTTCACGCCGCTCCGCTCGGGGGCGCGGCGCGCGAGCACCTGCTGCTTGACGACCGCGATCACGATCACGAGCGCCGCGACGAGCAGCGAGAGCAGCACCTGCTCGCGCCCGGACTTGTCGAACAGCATGTAGACGAGGACGAAGGAGATCATCCCGATCGTCAGCCAGGTGAGATAGGGGAAGCCCCACATCTTCACGGTCAGCTTCTCCGGCTGCTCGCGCAGGATGATCCCGCGCATCCGCAGCTGGGTGAAGCAGATCACCAGCCACACGAACAGGGCGACCGCGCCGGAGGAGTTGAGCAGGAACGCGAAGACCGTGTCCGGCCACTTGTAGTTGAAGAAGACCGCCACGAAGCCGAAGACGACCGACGACAGGATCGCGACCTGCGGCACGCCCCGCTTGTTGGTGCGGGCGAAGGACTTCGGCGCGTCGCCGCGCTCACCGAGCGAGAACGCCATCCGGGAGGCCGTGTAGAGGCCGGAGTTGAGGCAGGAGAGCACGGCCGTCAGGACGATCACGTTCATGATCTGGTCGGCGTGCGGGATGCCGATCGTCTTCAGGGCCGCGACGTAGGAGCCGTCCGCGACGATCGAGGGGTCGCTCCACTTCAGCAGGGTGAGGACCACGAAGATCGAACCGAGGTAGAAGACCGCGATCCGCCAGATCACGCTGTTGGTGGCCTTGGTCACCGCGCGCCGCGGGTCCTCGGACTCGCCGGCGGCCAGGGTGACGATCTCGGAGCCCATGAAGGAGAAGACGACCATCAGGACGCCGGTCAGGATCGCGCCGTATCCCTTGGGGAAGAATCCGCCCGCGTCCGTGAGGTGCGCGAGGCCCGCGCCCGGGTTGTCGGAGCCCGGCAGCACGCCGAACACCGCGAGAAGCCCGATGATCACGAAGCCGCCGATCGCGACGACCTTGATCCCGGCGAACCAGAACTCGAACTCTCCGTACGAGGAGACCGAGGCCAGGTTGGTGGCGGTGAGGACCAGCATCACTATGAGCGCCCAGCCCCACTGCGGGACACCCGGCACCCAGTCGTGCAGGATCTTCGCGCCGGCCGTTCCCTCGACCGCGAGCACCACGACCCAGAAGAACCAGTAGAGCCAGCCGATCGAGAATCCGGCCCAGCGGCCGAGCGCGCGGTCGGCGTAGGCCGAGAACGAGCCCGACGACGGGCGGGCGGCGGCCATCTCGCCCAGCATCCGCATCACGAAGACGACCATCACGCCGACGAGCGCGTACGAGAGCAGAATGGCGGGGCCGGCCGCGGCGATGCCGGAGCCCGAGCCGACGAAGAGGCCGGCACCGATCACCCCTCCGATGGCGATCATGGAGAGATGGCGGTTCTTCAGACCAGCCTTGAGGCCGCTGTCGGGCACCTGCGGATCACCGGGTTCACCGGGCAGGCGGTCTTCCTTCGCAAGGGACGGCTGCGAGGTCATAGACGCTTCCTTAAGTCTTCGGAGCACTCGGGTTACGAGCCCGGGTATTCAAACCTGGTCCGCTTCGGGACGGAAGGCCTGAATCCGGATCGTTAGACAGGACCAAGTGCGGGGACCAAAGTCCTCACCCCGCTAAGCCCTGCCCTGCCCCGCGCATGCCACACTCGGTACATGCGCGTGTACCTCGGCTCCGACCATGCCGGCTTCGAACTCAAGAACCACCTCGTCGAGTGGCTCACCGCCCACGGGCACGAGCCCGTGGACTGCGGTCCGCACATCTACGACGCCCAGGACGACTACCCGCCGTTCTGCCTGCGCGCCGCCGAGAAGACGGCCGGCGACCCGGACTCGCTCGGCATCGTGATCGGCGGCTCCGGCAACGGAGAGCAGATCGCCGCCAACAAGGTCAAGGGCGTCCGTGCCGCACTGGCCTGGAGCGAGCAGACCGCGGCCCTGGGCCGTGAGCACAACGACGCCAACGTGATCTCCATCGGCGGCCGGATGCACACCGAGGAGGAGGCGACCAAGTTCGTCGAGATCTTCCTCGCCACCCCGTACTCGGGTGAGGCGCGTCACACCCGCCGCATCGAGATGCTCACCGAGTACGAGACCACCGGCAAGCTCCCCGAGATCCCGGCCCACCACCCGCAGCAGGGCTGAGCCCGGCCCATGCCCGAGGGCCACACCATCCACCGCCTGGCCGCCGACCACGACCTGAGGTTCGGCGGCCGGCCGCTGCGCGCGTCCAGCCCCCAGGGCAAGTTCTCGGACGGCGCGGCCCTGGTCGACGGCCAGGTCCTGGAAGGCGCCGAAGCCCACGGGAAGCACCTCTTCCTCGGCTTCGGACCCTCGGGCTGGGTCCACGTCCACCTCGGCCTGTTCGGCAAGTACGGCTTCGGCGACGCCCCCGCCCCGCCGCCGGCCGACACCGTCCGGCTGCGCCTGCTGAACGACACCGGATACGCCGATCTGCGCGGGCCGACGACCTGCTCGCTGATCACCGACGGCGAGAAGCAGGCGATACACGACCGGCTCGGCCCGGACCCGCTGCGCGCCCGCGACACCGGCGACAGGGCCTGGCAGCGGATCTCGAAGAGCCGCACCACCGTCGCGGCGCTGCTCATGGACCAGAAGATCATCGCCGGCGTCGGCAACGTCTACCGCGCCGAGGTCCTCTTCCGGCACGGCATCGACCCCTACCGGCCGGGCAGGGACCTGAGCCGCGCCGAGTGGGACGCGATCTGGGCCGACCTGGTGGAGCTGATGCACGAGGGCGTCCGCCTCAACCGCATCGACACCGTCCGCCCCGAGCACACCCCCGAGGCCATGGGCCGCCCGCCGCGCGTGGACGACCACGGCGGCGAGGTGTACGTCTACCGGCGGGCGAACCTGCCCTGCCACCTCTGCGGGAGCGAGATCCGCACCGCCGACCTCGCCGCCCGCAATCTGTTCTGGTGCCCCGGCTGTCAGAAGCCGTGAGGCAGCCACGGGGCGAGCTCGCTGCCGAAGGCCGTCGAGGCCTCGGCGAGCGCCCCGGGCCGCAGCTCGCGCACCCGGCCCGCCCCCGCCAGTGAGGCGAGCGTGACGCCACCGAGGTAGGCCGCGCCCAACTCCCTTACGGACAGGGCGAGTTCGGCCGGGTCCTCGGTGCGTACACAGGTCGCGCCCTTGGGGTCGCCGGTCAGCCGCCAGCGGCCCGCGTTCCACGGACAGAACGCGTCCTCGACCTCAAGGACCACATCCACGGGCGCCGCGTACGTGCGCGCCTCCAGGGCCGCGCCCACCTCGACCAGGCGTACGTGCAGCGAGTCCCGCAGCCGAATCCCGCAGCGGCGCACGTCGGACACCAGGTGCTGGAAGGGGTCGTCGACCGGCCGGGTCTTCATCTTCAGCGTGCTCGTCAGGTCGATCTCGAACAGATAGCGCCACAGGGTCGCGGCCACCGCCGGATCCTCGGCCTCCAGATCCTTCAGCATCACCGTGCCCTTCGCACCCGCCGGCTCCGCCTCCATGGCGACCCGGTAGCGGGCGTACCCGACCAGCTCGCCGTCGCGCTCGGCGAGAACGGCTTGCAGCGGGGAGGCGCCGTCCCGATAGGACTCCGGGTCGATCGTGTTCAGCCGGTCCCAGCCCGGCAGCCGGGCCAGCATGCCCGGGCGGCGCGGCACCAGGCGCGCGTACAGCTCCTCGCAGCGGGCCAGCGACTCGTCGACCTTCGCGTACCGCAGGCTCACCTCTTCGGCGCCGGGCGGCAGCTCGATGCGGACCCGGGCGGTGTCGATCTCGGCGGACAGGCTCATCGAGCCGATGCCGTAGCCGAACCGCCCGTAGATCGCGGGCTCGGACGCGGTCAGGACGGCCAGCGCCTCGCCCCGCTCGCGCAGGTCGTCGAGCTGGCGCCGCATCATCGACGTGAGGATGCCGCGGCGGCGGTGGGTGCCCATGACGCCGACCGCGGTCACGCCCGCGGCGGGGACGACGGCGCCGCCCGGCACGCTCAGACGGAACGGGAAGGTGCTGGTGGCGGCCACGCACGTTGAGCCGTCCCACACGGCGATCGACCGCTCGGGGTCGATCAGCCTGCGCCACCAGCCGAGCTCTTCGGGGTCGTCCGGGATTCCGCCGAAGGCCACCACCAGCGCCCCGTACCACTCGTCCCACTCCGCCGGGTCCAGAACCCGCAACTCCATCGTCATGAGTGCATGACTAGCAGGGAGTACGCCGTGCGAGCGACCGGATTTCCACCGGGGCGCCCGGTCCGGGCGCCGGGGGCCACCTGCACGCGGCCCCACCGGCTGGATAGGGTCCTCGGCAATGGCACGTGCGATGAGAGCGGACTCGTTCACCGCCCGGTGGCGCAAGGCGCTGCACCGGGTCCGCAACGCGGTGCGCAGATCCGGCGTCGACTACTTCCGCGGCGACGGCTCCGACTGGATCGCCCTGGCCGGCCTGCTCCTCACCGTGCCCGCAATCACCTGCGCCACACTTCTCGCACCCGTCTGGTGCGCCCCCGCCGCCCTGGTCCTGCCGATCGTCGCGGGCGGGCTCCTGCTGCGGCCCGCCAACCTCCTCGGCCTGTACGCGGCCGCCGCGACCGCGCTGATCGTGGAATCGGTACGGCTCGGCCCCTACACCGCCGGGCCCTCGCGGGTCACCCCGGGCACCGTCCTCGTGGTGGCCGCGTGCGGCCTCTTCGGGCTGCTCATCGCCCAGTTCCGGGCCCGCGTCGGGGTGCCCTGGCGGCGCGGCGGCACCATGCTCTTCGACCTGCGCGAACGCATCCGCGTCCAGAGCGCGCTGCCGCAGTTGCCCAAGGGCTGGCACCGCGAGATGGCGCTGCGGCCCGCGGGCGGCCAGTCCTTCTCCGGTGACTTCGTCGTCGCCGCCCGCACCGGCGGCGGCCGCACCCTGGAGATCGTCCTGACCGACGTGTCCGGCAAGGGCATGGACGCGGGATCGCGCGCCCTGCTGCTCTCCGGCGCCTTCGGCGGACTCCTCGGCTCGCTGCCCCCGCACGCCTTCCTGCCCGCGGCCAACGGCTATCTGCTGCGCCAGGACTGGGACGAGGGGTTCGCCACCGCCATCCACCTCGTCCTCGACCTCGACTCCGGCGACTACGAACTCCTCTCGGCCGGCCACCCCCCGGCCCTCCAGCTCCACGCCGGCTCCGGCCGCTGGCAGGAACAGGCCGCCGAAGGGCCCCTGCTCGGCGTCTACGACGGCGCCGAATTCCACCCCGCCAAGGGCTCGCTCGCCCCCGGCGACGTTCTGATGCTCTTCACGGACGGGCTCGTGGAGACCTCCGAGCGCGACATCAGCGAGGGCATCGACCGGCTGACCGGCGAAGCCGACCGCTATGTTTCGACGGGCTTCGACGGGGCGGCCTGGCACCTGATCGAGGCCGTCGCCAAGGACGTCAACGACGACCGTGCGCTGCTGCTGATCAGGCGGGACGCGTAATCGCCGCGCGGTCGACGGGCCGTAGGTAGGGCCAGCCCCACCCCTGATCCACCGGCGGCCGCCATGGCCCGCGTGCCGCTTCGCTCCGTAGGTTCGAAGGGTCGGCGCGAGCGCGCCGGCCGGGACGAGCGAAGGGCAGGGCCATGGCACTGCGACGGGCCAAGCGCACACACCGGACGACCGCGGACGCGGCGCCCGGCCACGACTGGGCCGTCGAACTGCGGTCTGTGCGGCGGCAGTACGGCCGTGGCGCCACCGCCGTGCACGCGCTGCGCGGCATCGACCTCACCCTGCCCCGGGGCAGCTTCACCGCGGTGATGGGCCCGTCCGGCTCCGGCAAGTCGACGTTCCTGCAGTGCGCGGCGGGCCTCGACCGCCCCACCGACGGCTCGGTCCGGCTCGGCGGCACCGAGATCACCGGCATGAGCGAGAACAAGCTCACCGAACTGCGCCGGTCCCGCCTCGGCTTCGTCTTCCAGGCCTTCAACCTGCTGCCCTCGCTCACGGTCGAGCAGAACGTCCTGCTGCCGATGCGCCTCGCCGGGGAGCGTCCCGACCGGCGCCGCGCGGCCCAACTCCTCGCCCAGGTGGGCCTGGACGGCAAGGGCGCCCGCCGCCCCGGCGAACTCTCCGGCGGCCAGCAGCAGCGGGTGGCGATCGCCCGGGCGCTGGTCACGAACCCCGACGTCATCTTCGCGGACGAGCCGACCGGGGCCCTGGACACCACCACGGCCGCCGAGGTCCTCGCCCTGCTCCGCGGCGCGGTGGACGCGCTGGGGGCGACGGTGGTCATGGTCACCCACGACCCGGCGGCCGCCGCCCACGCCGACCAGGTCCTGTTCCTGGCCGACGGGGCGCTGGCGGATGCGCTGCCGGCCACGTCGGCGGCGCGGATCGCTGCGCGGATGACGGCCCTGACGGCCCGCCGGGGTTACGCGGCGGCGGCGGCCTGACCCGGGGTGTTTGCCCACCCGCCCGCCCGTTGCCCGGGGTTGGTTGGTTCCGGGTTCCCCTGGGGGCTCCGCCCCCAGACCCCCGTCGCGCCTTAAGGGCGCTCGTCCTCAAACGCCGGACGGGCTGTAGGTGACCCAGCACCGCTACCGCCAGGGGCGCGGGGGAACTGCGCGAGCAACCACGCAGGGCCCGCACCCAACAAAGGCGGTTGGGCGTGAGCAATCACGCACGGCCCGCACCCAACAAAGGCGGCTGGGCGCGAGCAACCACGCACGACCCGCACCCGACGGCAGTCCGCCCGCAACAGCGGGGACGAAGCCCCATCCCTCCCCACCTCCCCGCACTCCGCAGGAGCCCCCATGCATGCCCCCAACGGCCTCGCCCGCGCAGCCCTCCGCTTCAGGCCCTCCGCGTTCGCCGGGACCTTCGTCGCCCTGCTCATGGCCGCGATGATCGTCTCCGCCTGCGGCCTCCTGCTCGCCACCGGAATCACCGCCTCCGTCCCGCCCCAGCGCTACGCCGCAGCTCCCGTCGTGGCCGCGGCCGACCAGAGCCTGCACTACACGATCGGCTCCGGCGAGGACCGCGACGAGGAGTCCCTGCCCCTTCCGGACCGGGCCCGCCTCGACGACTCCCTGGTGGCGAAGGCCGCTTCGGCCCCCGGCGCGGCGACCGCGATCGCAGACCTCGCGCTCCAGGTGCGTACGGCCGAGAACGGCCCCGTCACCGCCCACAACTGGGCCTCCACCACCTTCACCGGCACGAAACCGTCGTCCGGCACCGCCCCCCACCCCGGCGAGGTCGTCACCACGACCGGACCGGTGGGGGAGCGGATCGTCCTCGACACTCCCGGCGGCCGACGGGAGTTCAGGATCTCCGGCACCGCGGGCGCCCCCGGCGGCAACGACATCTGGCTCAACGACGCCGACGCCCGAGCCCTCAGCGGCCACCCCGGCAAGGTCGATGCCATCGCGGTGCTGCCCAGGCCCGGCACCTCAACCGCCACGCTGGCCGCGCAGGTCAAGCAGGCCCTCGGGGGCCGCGCCCAGGTGCGTACCGGTGACGACCGGTCCACGGTCGAGGACAGCGGCATCGCCCAGGCGAAGGAGGTCCTCACCGGCCTCGGCGGCTCCTTCGGTGGCGTGGCCGCGATGGTCGCCATGTTCACCGCCGCCGGCACGGTCGCCCTCTCCGTGGGCCAGCGCCGCCGCGAGTACGCCCTGCTGCGCGCCATCGGCGCCACCCCGCGGCAGATCCGCCGCACCATCGCCACCGAGGCCCTCCTGGTCGCCCCGCTCGCCGGCGCGCTCGGCTGCCTGCCCGGCGTCGCGCTCGCCACCTGGTGGTTCGGCCAACTCCGCGACAAGGGTGCGATCCCTCCCACGGTGGACCTCGCCGTCACCCCGCTCCCGCTGCTCGTGGCCGTCGCGGCCACCGTCCTGACCGCCCTGTGCGCGGGCGCGGCTGCCGCACGGCGGCCCTCGAAGATCAAGCCCGGCCAGGCGCTCGCGGAATCCGCCGCCGAACGCCTGCGGCCCGGCTGGATTCGTACCGTCCTGGGTGCCGGCGCTCTCGCCGGGGGCTGCGCGTGCGCCGGCCTCGCCGCCTCCGAGTCCGGCGAGGACGCCGCCAACGCGGCCCTCGGCGTCGTCATGCTGTTCATGGTCGCCGTCGCCCTGCTCGGCCCGCTCCTCGCCCGCGCCTGCGCGGCCGTCCTCGGTCTCCCCCTGCGCGCGGCGGGCGCGGCCGGCTCACTCGCCGCCGCCAACACCCGCACCAACGCCCGGCGGTTGGCCTCCGCGATCACCCCCATCGTCCTCGCGATGGCCTTCTCGTCCGTCCTGGTCTTCCTGCACACCAGCGAGGAGCGGGCGATCGAGGACCAGCAGCGGGCGGGCATCACCGCGAACCACGTGGTCACCGACCCCGCGGGCCTGCCCTCCGACGCGGTCGCCCGCGCCGCCGCCACCCCCGGCGTCGAAACGGCGGTCGGCCTCACCCGTACCTCCGTCCTCGTCCCGAACGGCGGCTCCGGCTCCACGCCCCACGAGGCGTCCGCGCAGGGCGTCACCGGCACCGGTGCCGACCTCGCCGAGGTCCAGGACCCGGGCGTACGCGCCGGAACCCTGACCGCCCTCGGTCCGGGCGCGGCCGCGATCGACGCCTCCCTCGCGGCCGCCGCACACGTACGCCCCGGCGACCGTCTCCCGCTGCTGCTCCCCGACGGCACCAGGGCCGCCCCGAAGGTCGTGGCCACGTACGACCGGGGCCTGGGGCTGGCCCAGGTCACCCTCTCCCAGGCCGACTTGAGCGCGCACCTGACCGCCCCCGGCCCGACCGTCCTGCTCACCCGGGCGTCCCCGGCCGCCGCCGCGGGCCTCGCCGCCCTCGGGCACGTCACCGACGCCGCGGGCTACGCCACCGCCCAGAGCACGGACCGGGAGGTCAACGCCTGGGCCAACGCCGTCATGGCCGCGGTGCTCGGCGGTTTCGCGGCCGTCGCCGCGGTGAACACCCTGGTGATGACGGTCCTGGACCGCCGCCGCGAGCTCGGCACCCTGCGGCTCATCGGCACCACCCGCCGCCAGGTCCTCGGGATGATCCGCTGGGAGGCCCTCCTGGTGGTCGCCGCCGGTGTCGTCATCGGCAGCGCCATCGCCCTGGTCACGCTCGTCCCGATGGCGAACGGCCTGACCGGCCGGGCCCCCTACGTGCCGCCGCTCCTGTACGGCTCGTTCGCGGGCGGCGTCCTGATCCTGGCGCTGGCCGCGACGTCCCTGCCGGCCCGTGCGGCCCTGCGATGACCGGGCGGCCGGGCCCGGCGGCCGATGACCAGTATTCCGGTGGCCGATTACCTACTCAACTCCCATGGATCGAGCGGCAGTTGGCGTGTTTGATCACCAAACGCCACCGCGAAACCACGCCGGTTGGCCGGATTCTTGCCTTGGCGATCCGTCACCCCGGAACAACCAGAGGGGTGTTGGTGGCACGATAGACCTCGCGGGGGTGTGCGCGGCATGCTCCCGGGCCGGCAAGGCGGACCGACCAAGGGTGTGTGATCAGTTGTGGCCATTTCACTGTCAGCCGTGGTGCTGTTGGCGGTCGTCCTCGTGGTGCTCATCCGCGGCGGCTCCATCAAGGCCGGCCCAGCCATCGTCGCGATACTGTTCGGCTTCTTCCTGGCCTCGACGGGCATGGCCCCCTCGATCCAGCGCTTCCTGAACTCGATAGCGGACACGATCAACCAGATCAAGTTCTGAACACGCCGAAGGGCCTCCGCCGGAAACCGGCAGAGGCCCTTCGGCGCTCGTGGGGCGGGTGGCTCAGAACAGTCCGCCGGTCCACCCGCTCGCGACCAGCGGCACGGGTGCACCCAGCGTCCCGTCCGCTCCGGCCGGCAGCAGGTCGAGCCCGCCGGCCGCGTTGAGCGCGATCACGTCATGACGGCCGTCCCCGGTCAGGTCTCCGGCGACCACGAAGTCCGGCCGCTCGGCGAGGGACCAGCCGGAGGGGGCGACGGTGACCGGGCTGTCCAGCGACGCCGGGTTCATCGTCTCCGGGTCGGCCAGCGGCGCGTGCAGTTCCAGCGCACCGGACCGGGCATCGCGGGCCCAGAGCTCGACGGCGCCGTCAGTGGCGGTGAGGACGTCGGAGAACGCGACGGTCCGGTCGGCCCAGCCCGCGTCGGCCAGGACGACCTTCTCCCCCAGTTGGGGCCCCGGGTTCAGCGGGAAGGCCACCAGCCGGTCGCCCTCCTTCGCCAGCAGCGTGGTGCCGTACTCGGCGAGCGGACCGCCCACCGCGAGCTGCGTCACTCCGGCCGCGTCGTCCGAGAGCTCGACCGGTGTGCCGAAGCGGCCGTGTGCGTCGCCCGGGTAGACCCACAGCTGTGAACCCCTGCGCGCCACCAGGTCGTTGCGGCCGTCGTTGCCGGTCGGGGTGAGTCCCGCGACGTAGCCGGCCCGCGTGATCACCGCACCCCGCCAGTCCCCGTCGTCCGCGACCACGGGGGTGCCGAAGCCGCCGCCCTCCAGACCGGGCCGCAGATACAGCTTTCCGTCGTCGCCCACGGAGAACAGGTCGATCCGGCCGTCTCCGTCGTAGTCCCCGTACGGTTCGGGCTTCGCGGGAGTGACCCAGAATTCGGCGTTGACCGTGTCCGACGTATTGCCGGCCCGGTCGAGGGCGCGGACCCGGAGGAACTCCGTGGCGGCCCCGTCCGGGGTGCTGAAGGTGAACGGCGTGGGGCCGTCCTGGCGGGCCGGCACGGTCCGGGGGCGCTCGCCGCGCAGCTCCACCTCGTACGAGACGACCTCGGTGCCGGCGGGAACGCTCAACTCGACGTTGCGCTCGACCCCGTACGGGGCTTGCGAGAGCCCGTCGGTGAAGGTGACCTGCGGGGCCTTGGGGCGGGTCCGGTCGAGGTTGAAGCCGCAGGGCTGCGTCCAGTCGGAGGCCCCGCCGTTCCTGCCCTCCAGGCGGACCGCCCAGTGGTAGTCCTCGCCCTCGGGCAGCAGTCGGTCGGGCACGGTGAGCGTGGCGGTCCTGTTCGGCACCGCAGCGATCACGAAGTCGACCGGCGCGGCGGCGGAATCGGTGCCCCGCCATGCCTTGAAGTGGGCGTCGGGCCAGGCGTCCGCGATCCCGCCGCCCGTCACGTCCACCGCGAGGCTCACCGTGGTGTTGCCGATCCACGGCAGCGCACCGCCCGTCACACAGCCTCCGCCCGGAAACGTCTTCGGGGCCCGCGGGGTGTACGGGATCCCGTCGGCGTGGGCGGTCCCCGTCCCCAACAGGGCCGCCCCGCACGCCAGAACGGTCGCGGCCACGCCGAGACGTCTATGACGTTCGAATCTCCTCATGTGCTTCCCCTCCCAAGATCCATCTGTCGTGAAGGAGGGGAATCTACGGGAGCGGGGGAGGGGGCGCACGGGAGATACCGAAGGGCCCGGCAGCTCGGCTGCCGGGCCCTTCGGGTCTTCGAGAGCGGGCGACGGGAATCGAACCCGCGTAGCTAGTTTGGAAGACTAGGGCTCTACCATTGAGCTACGCCCGCAAGCACCGCGCCGCAGGTCATCGCAGCAGCGCGACCCCGGCACGTAGAGCATCGTAGCGGGTCGCACCCCGGCCGCGCACACCGCGGCCCTCGTGCGCCCGTCCGCACTCCGCCCGGGCGATCGATCCCGGCCACGGGTGTGGGGGAGCGAACCGGAGGAGAACCGGAGGAGGGGCACCCGGTTCGGGGCCCCGGGGCGCGCCCCGAACAAAGCGGCCGACGCGGCCCTCGCGGGCATGTACCCTACGTGTCGCACCGACGGGGTGTGGCGCAGCTTGGTAGCGCGTCCGCTTTGGGAGCGGAAGGCCGTGGGTTCAAATCCCGCCACCCCGACCAGCATCACCGGCGTTCGATCTTCGCCGTCACCGGCGTTCGATCTCCGCGCACAAGATCACATTGTGGGTGGCATCCCGCTTGCGGTTACTATGCAAGCTGCGTGCCCGTGTGTCTGATGAATGATGTACCGGGCCCCATCCGTCGGGGACCGCTCGGTCTCCGGCAGAACTCCCAAGAAGTCAGCCACAAGGAGACCGAACCGTGAAGAGCGCCGTGGAGACCCTGAACCCGACTCGGGTTCGGCTCACTGTCGAGGTGCCCTTCGAGGAGCTCAAGGACAGCCTCGACGCGGCGTACAAGAAGATCAACCAGCAGGTCACGGTCAAGGGCTTCCGTAAGGGCAAGATCCCGGCCCGAGTGATTGACCAGCGGTTCGGTCGTGGCGCCGTGCTCGAAGAGGCCGTCAATGACGCGCTCCCGAAGTTCTACACCGAGGCGATCAACGAGGCGGAGCTGAACCCGCTGGGTCAGCCCGAGGTCGACATCACCGAGCTGAAGGACGGCGAGACGCTGAACTTCACCGCCGAGGTCGACATCCGCCCGACCATCGAGATCCCGGACTACTCCGGCATCGAGGTCACCGTCGACGCCGTCGAGGTCAGCGACGAGGACGTCGAGAAGTCCGTGGAGCAGCTCCGCGAGCGCTTCGCCTCGACCTCCCCGGTCGAGCGTGCCGCCGAGGACGGCGACGTCGTGACGATCGACCTGCAGGCCAAGGTCGACGGCGAGGTCCTGGAGGACGGCGTGGCCGAGGGTGTCTCGTACACCATCGGTTCCGGCGAGCTCCTGGAGGGCATCGACGAGGCCGTCAAGGGCCTGGAGGCCGGTGGCGAGGCCACCTTCACCTCCGAGCTCAAGGGCGGCTCGGCCGAGGGCAAGGAGGCCGAGGTCACCGTCAAGGTCACCCAGGTCGCCGCCCGTGAACTGCCCGCCCTGGACGACGACTTCGCGCAGCTCGCGTCGGAGTTCGACACCCTGGACGAGCTCAAGGCCGACAGCCGCAAGCGCCTCGAGAACATGAAGCAGTACGACCAGGCCACCCAGGCCCAGGAGCGCGTCCTCGACGAGCTCCTGAAGCTGGCCGAGGTCCCGATCCCCGAGAAGCTCCTCGCGGACGAGATCCAGACCCGCAAGCACAACCTTGAGCACCACCAGCTCGGCCAGATGGGCATCGACCTCGCCAAGTACCTGGAGATCCAGGGCAAGACCGAGGAAGAGTTCACCGCCGAGACCGAGGAGCAGGCGGTCAAGGGCATCAAGACGCAGTTCATCCTGGACGAGCTCGTCAACAAGGAGAAGCTGAACGTCAACCAGGAGGAGCTCACCGAGCACCTCATGCGGCGTGCGCAGTCCTCCGGCATGTCCCCCGACCAGTTCGCCCAGGCCGTCGTCGAGGGTGGCCAGGTGCCGATGCTCGTCGGCGAGGTCGCCCGCGGCAAGGCGCTCGCCGTCGTCGTCGAGGCCGCCAAGGTCACCGACACCAACGGTGAGGTCGTCGACCTCGAGGACGACGCCGAGGACGAGGCCGCCGAGGTCGTCGCCGCCGAGGCCGAGGCCGAGGAGAAGACCGAGGCCTGAGCCTCCGTCCGATCGCTGAGGAAGGGCCCGTACGCAGCCGCGTACGGGCCCTTCCTCGTACGTAATTCCGCTTCAACCACCTTGCGCTCCGAGCGAACAGTTCGGGAACCGGGATGGCGTTGTCCCACCTGCGCGTTAGGGTCCATGAATACGAGGGTGGTGGAGTCTGGCGAGCCGGAGTCCGCGCCCCCGGAACGAAGACGATGAGACGGCCGAAGCCGTCAGAGACGAGCAGGTGGATACGTGACGAATCTGATGCCTTACGCCGCCGGTGAGCCGTCCCTCGGTGGTGGCCTCGGCGACCAGGTCTACAGCCGACTGCTCAATGACCGCATCATCTTCCTCGGCCAGCAGGTCGACGACGAGATCGCCAACAAGATCACCGCCCAGATGCTCCTCCTGGCCGCTGCCGACCAGGACAAGGACATCTACCTCTACATCAACAGCCCCGGTGGCTCGGTGACGGCCGGCATGGCGGTCTACGACACCATGCAGTACATCCAGAACGACGTCGTCACCATCGGCATGGGCATGGCCGCCTCGATGGGCCAGTTCCTGCTCACCGGCGGCGCCGCGGGCAAGCGCTTCGCGCTCCCCAACACCGACATCCTGATGCACCAGGGCTCCGCCGGCATCGGTGGCACCGCCTCCGACATCAAGATCCAGGCCGAGTACCTGATCCGTACGAAGAAGCGCATGGCGGAGATCACTGCCGCGCACTCCGGCCAGTCCGTCGAGACGATCATCCGCGACGGCGACCGCGACCGCTGGTACACGGCGGAGGAGGCCAAGGACTACGGCCTCATCGACGAGATCATCTCCGCCGCCTCGGGCGTTCCGGGTGGCGGCGGCACCGGGGTCTGAGCCCCCGACCCGCACCGCTTCCCCCGCCCACTGAACGCCACCAGGATGGTGAACACCCCCATGAGCAACTTCTCCGGCCCCTCGGCCAACGCGAGCGGCCTCTACACCGGCCCCCAGGTCGACAACCGCTACATCGTTCCGCGCTTCGTCGAGCGCACCTCGCAGGGCGTGCGTGAGTACGACCCGTACGCGAAGCTCTTCGAGGAGCGCGTGATCTTCCTCGGCGTGCAGATCGACGACGCGTCCGCCAACGACGTGATGGCGCAGCTCCTGTGCCTGGAGTCGATGGACCCGGACCGCGACATCTCCATCTACATCAACAGCCCGGGTGGTTCCTTCACCGCCCTCACGGCGATCTACGACACGATGCAGTTCGTGAAGCCCGACATCCAGACGGTCTGCATGGGCCAGGCGGCCTCCGCCGCAGCCGTCCTGCTCGCCGCCGGTACGCCGGGCAAGCGCATGGCGCTGCCGAACGCCCGCGTCCTGATCCACCAGCCCTCGGGCGGCACCGGCCGCGAGCAGCTCTCCGACCTGGAGATCGCGGCCAACGAGATCCTCCGCATGCGTACGCAGCTGGAGGACCTGCTGGCCAAGCACTCGACGACGCCGATCGAGAAGATCCGCGACGACATCGAGCGCGACAAGATCCTCACGGCCGATGACGCGCTGGCCTACGGTCTGGTCGACCAGATCGTTTCGACGCGCAAGACGACCTCCGCCGCGGCGGCCTGAGCCGCTTCGGCGACCTTGGCGCGGTCCACGGAGAAGTGAACCGCGCCAAGGGGGGCCCGAACGAGGGGCTCGGCAAGGTACCGTCGGTAGGGGGTCTGGGGGTGTCCCCCCGGAAAACGCAGTAGGCACCAGGAGACGGCGCACATGGCGTCTCCCAGGCGAAGGGGAAGCACCTCGTGGCACGCATCGGTGACGGCGGCGACCTGCTCAAGTGCTCGTTCTGCGGAAAGAGCCAGAAGCAGGTGAAGAAGCTCATCGCAGGCCCCGGGGTGTACATCTGCGACGAGTGCATCGACCTCTGCAACGAGATCATCGAGGAGGAGCTCGCCGAGTCCTCCGAGGTGCGGTGGGAAGAACTTCCCAAGCCGCGCGAGATCTACGAATTCCTTGAGGGGTACGTCGTCGGGCAGGAGCCCGCGAAGAAGGCCCTCTCGGTGGCGGTCTACAACCACTACAAGCGCGTCCAGGCCGGCGAGAACGGCGGCGGGACGGGCCGGGACGACGCGATCGAGCTCGCCAAGTCCAACATCCTGCTGCTCGGCCCCACCGGCTCGGGCAAGACGCTGCTCGCGCAGACCCTGGCGCGCATGCTCAACGTCCCGTTCGCGATCGCGGACGCCACCGCCCTCACCGAGGCCGGTTACGTCGGCGAGGACGTCGAGAACATCCTGCTCAAGCTGATCCAGGCCGCCGACTACGACGTCAAGAAGGCCGAGACCGGGATCATCTACATCGACGAGATCGACAAGGTCGCCCGCAAGAGCGAGAACCCGTCGATCACCCGCGATGTGAGCGGCGAGGGCGTCCAGCAGGCCCTGCTGAAGATCCTGGAGGGCACCACCGCCTCCGTGCCGCCGCAGGGCGGACGCAAGCACCCGCACCAGGAGTTCATCCAGATCGACACGACGAACGTCCTGTTCATCGTGGGCGGGGCCTTCGCGGGCCTGGAGAAGATCATCGAGTCCCGGGCCGGTGCCAAGGGCATCGGCTTCGGCGCGACGATCCGCTCCAAGCGGGAGATCGAGGCAAGCGACCAGTTCCAGGAGGTCATGCCGGAGGACCTGGTGAAGTTCGGGATGATCCCCGAGTTCATCGGCCGGCTCCCCGTGCTGACCTCGGTCCACAACCTCGACCGCGAGGCGCTCCTGCAGATCCTGGTCGAGCCGCGCAACGCGCTCGTCAAGCAGTACCAGCGCCTGTTCGAACTCGACGGCGTGGAGCTGGACTTCGACCGCCCGGCCCTGGAGGCCATCGCCGACCAGGCGATCCTGCGCGGCACCGGCGCACGCGGTCTGCGCGCCATCATGGAGGAGGTCCTCCAGTCGGTGATGTACGAGGTCCCCTCCCGCAAGGACGTGGCCCGTGTCGTCATCACCGCCGACGTGGTCCGCAACAACGTCAACCCGACGCTGGTCCCGCGCGAGCCCCGCATCGTGAAGAACGACGGGCGGCACGAGAAGAGCGCGTAACGCGCTCGGCGGCAGAGCGAAGGGGCGCCCGGTCAACTTCCTTGACCGGGCGCCCCTTTGGGCACGTCAGGGGCGTCAGATCTTCTGCCGGCCCGTGTTGTAGAGCGACGCGGTCAGCTTGGCGGCGTCGTCCTGGCTGGCGCCGCCACCGGTGGCGGCCTTGCCCAGGTCCATCAGGATCACCACGCCGTACGTGCTGTAGTCGGCCCACACGCACGCCGGGGCCGTGAACTCCTTGGGGCCCTTCTCGGCCGTGCCGTCGGAGGCGGTGTTGGTGAACTTCATGTCCTGGCACTTCATCAGCGCGCCCTTGAACCCGGCCGGCTTGACGAGCTTGGCCGTGCCGACGAGTTCGACCTTGAGGACCTTGCTCTGGTTGGTGTTGTCCTTGGCGCTCTGGAACGAGGCGTCGATGACCTTCGCCGGGTCGCTGATCTCACCCCAGTAGGCCTCGGCCTGGAGCGTCTTGGCGGTCAGCGGGTTCTTCTGGGCGTCGCCGGAGTCGTACTGGGCGCCGATCTGCTGCGGGTTCTTGACGCCGGCGGCCTCGGCCTTCTTCTTCTGCTCGGCCGTCATCGGAGCCGTCTGGTCGCCCTGGGCGGACTTCTTGTAGTCGTCGACCGCGGCGGGCAGGACGACCTTGTAGCCCTTGGTGTCGGCCGACACGTCGCCGTTGCTGGCGCCGCCCTTGGTGAGGAACCACACGCCGCCGCCGATGACCGCGAGAGCCACGACGACCGAGGCGACGATGAGGCCGGTCTTCTTCTTCGGCGCCGGGGGCACGGGCTGCATCGGGCCGCCGTAAGGAGGCTGCTGGCCGTACGGGGGCTGTTGGGGCGGCTGCCCGTACGGGCCGGGCTGCTGCGCCTGCTGCTGCGGGTAGCCGTAGGGCTGCTGCGGCGGCTGCTGGCCGTACGGGCCCGGCTGCTGCGGGGGCACGCCCTGCGGCGCCTGCTGCGGGTAGCCGTACCCGGGCTGCGGCTGACCGGACTGCGGCTGGCCGGGCTGCCCGTAGGGCTGCTGCGGGGGCTGCTGGCCGTACGGACCGGGCTGCTGGGGCTGCTGGCCGCCGTACGGGCCCGGCTGGTTGTAGCTCATTGGTGGGTTCCCCCTAGGAATGCTTATCCGATCCGGACATCCTGGCCGAAGGGGCGCCGACGCGGTGCATCGGGGGGCCCACCGTTACGAAAACTTCCCGTTTCAGTACGGGCCGGTGACACCCCTAAACTGGCCCGGTGACCGAGAACACTCAGCAGCAGAATCCAGCGCCCATCACCGAACTGCCGACCCAGTACGCGCCGGCCGAGGTAGAGGGGAAGCTGTACGAGCGCTGGGTAGAGCGCGGTTACTTCACCGCCGACGCGGAGTCCGACAAGGACCCGTACACCATCGTCATCCCGCCGCCGAACGTCACGGGCGCGCTGCACCTGGGGCACGCCTTCCAGGTCACGCTCATGGACGCGCTGACCCGCCGCAAGCGGATGCAGGGCTACGAGACGCTGTGGCTGCCCGGCATGGACCACGCGGGCATCGCCACGCAGAACAAGGTCGAGCAGCAGCTCGCCGAGGAGGGCAAGTCCCGCCAGGACCTCGGCCGGGAGGCGTTCACCGAGCGCGTCTGGCAGTGGAAGGGCGAGTACGGCGGCCGCATCCTCGGCCAGCTCAGGCGGCTCGGCGCGGGCCTCGACTGGTCCCGCGAGCGGTTCACCATGGACGAGGGCCTGTCCAAGGCGGTCCAGACCATCTTCAAGAACCTGTACGACGACGAGCTGATCTACCGGGCCGAGCGCATCATCAACTGGTGCCCGCGCTGTCTGACCGCCATCTCGGACATCGAGGTGGAGTACCAGGAGGACCCGGGCGAGCTCGTCTCGCTGAAGTACGGCGAGGGGGACGACACCCTGGTCGTCGCCACCACGCGCGCCGAGACGATGCTGGGCGACACCGCGATCGCCGTCCACCCGGACGACGAGCGCTACCGGCACCTGGTCGGCAAGCTCATCAAGCTGCCGCTGACCGACCGTTCCATCCCGGTCGTCGCGGACGCGCATGTCGACCCCGAGTTCGGCACCGGCTGCGTCAAGGTGACCCCGGCGCACGACCCGAACGACTTCGCCATCGGGCAGCGGCACAACCTCGAATCGATCACGGTCATGGACGAGCGCGGGGTCATCACGGTCCCCGGCCCCTTCCAGGGCCTGGACCGCTACGAGGCCCGTTCGGCGATCGTCGGCGCGCTCAAGGAGCAGGGCCGCATCGTCGCCGAGAAGCGCCCCTACATGCACTCGGTCGGCCACTGCTCGCGCTGCAAGACCACCGTCGAGCCGCGCCTCTCGATGCAGTGGTGGGTCAAGGTCGGCCCGCTCGCACAGGCCGCCGGTGACGCGGTCCGCGACGGCCGGGTCAAGATCCACCCCGAGGACATGTCGAAGCGGTACTTCGACTGGGTCGACAACATGCACGACTGGTGCATCTCGCGCCAGCTGTGGTGGGGCCACCGCATCCCGATCTGGTACGGCCCCGAGGGCCAGGTCGTCTGCGTCGGTCC
Organism: Streptomyces xanthochromogenes; assembly: GCF_014650455.1. GTDB lineage: Bacteria > Actinomycetota > Actinomycetes > Streptomycetales > Streptomycetaceae > Streptomyces > Streptomyces xanthochromogenes. The sequence continues at coordinate 99,179 of NZ_BMUZ01000015.1, forward strand.
CGACGACGAGGTGCCCACGGGCGAGGGCTGGCACCAGGACCCCGACGTCCTGGACACCTGGTTCTCCTCCGGCCTGTGGCCGTTCTCCACGCTCGGCTGGCCGGAGCGGACCGCCGACCTGGAGAAGTTCTACTCGACCGACGTCCTGCTCACCGGCCACGACATCATCTTCTTCTGGGTCGCCCGGATGATGATGTTCGGCCTGTACGCGATGGACGGCGAAGTCCCGTTCAAGACGGTCGCGTTGACCGGTCTGGTCCGGGACGAGTTCGGCAAGAAGATGTCGAAGTCCAACCCGAACGCGGTCGACCCGCTGGACTGGATGGACAACTACGGCTCGGACGCGGTCCGTTTCACCCTCGCCAAGGGCGCCAACCCTGGCGCGGACGTGCCGATCGGCGAGGACTGGGTCCAGGCGTCCCGCAACTTCGCCAACAAGATCTGGAACGCGACGCGCTTCGCGCTCATGAACGGCGCGACCGTCGAGGGCGAACTCCCGCCCGTGGAGCAGCTGTCGGCGACCGACCGCTGGATTCTGTCGCGGCTCAACAAGACCGTGGCCGAGGTCGACGCGTACTACGAGGACTACCAGTTCGCCAAGCTCAGCGAGGCGCTCTACCACTTCGCGTGGGACGAGGTCTTCGACTGGTACGTCGAGCTGTCGAAGACCACGTTCTTCGCGGGCGGCGAGCAGGCCAAGGTCTCCGGCCGGGTCCTGGGCGAGGTCCTCGACGTCATGCTGCGGGTCCTGCACCCGGTCGTCCCGTTCGTCACCGACACCCTGTGGACGACGCTGACGGGCGGCGAGTCCCTCGTGATCGCCGACTGGCCGCGCGACAGCGGCTTCCGCGACGAGGCCGCCGAGCGCGAGATCGAGCTGGTCCAGCAGGTCGTCACCGAGGTCCGCCGCTTCCGTTCCGACCAGGGCCTCCAGCCCGGCCAGAAGGTCCCGGCCGAGCTCACCCTGACCGGCACCGCGCTGGCGCCGCACGAGGCGGCCATCCGTCAGCTGCTGCGCCTCCAGCCGGCCGGCGAGGGCTTCCACGCCACCGCCTCGCTGCCGGTCGCGGGCGCCACGGTCGCGCTCGACCTGTCGGGCACGATCGACGTCGAGGCCGAGCGCAAGCGCCTGACCAAGGACCTCGGCGCGGCCGAGAAGGAGAAGGCGGACGCCAACAAGAAGCTCGGCAACGAGGCCTTCCTCGCGAAGGCACCGGACAACGTGGTCGACAAGATCCGGACCCGGCTCGCCAAGGCCGAGGCCGACATCGAGCGCATCAGCAACCAGATCGCGGGCCTGCCCCAGGCCTGATCCGGACGCCGTACGGAGACGAGGAAGGCCCCCGGGACCCGGTCCCGGGGGCCTTCCCCTGTGCGCGTTCAGAACAGCCGGTCGCCGAACTCCGCCCACACCAGCGCCGCCACGACCGCGTACATCGCCAGCGGCACCAGCCAGTGCGGCACCACCCGGCGCACCCAGGAGCGGGGCCGGGCGACCTGCCGGGTGACGTACCAGAACAGCGGGATCATCACCGCCCAGACCAGCAGGCACCACGGGCACAGCGCGCCGATGACGTACAGGCACTGGCCGATCAGCCAGACCGTGAAGGCGAAGCCCGCCGTGACGCCGGCCCACACACCGAGCCACAGCCACCGCGGGAACGCGGCGCCGGCGACCAGGGCGAGCCCGAGTGCCGCGAGGGCCGCGAACGCGCCCACGCCGAGCAGCATGTTGGGGAAGCCGAGCAGATTGCCCTGCCACGTGTCCATCACGTCGCCGCAGCTGAGCACCGCGTTGATGTTGCAGCCGGGGGAGAAGGCCGGGTTCTCCAGGGTGTGGATGCGGTCCGCGGTCAGGACCGCGGAGGCGAGGGTGCCGAGCAGTCCGCCGACCAGCAGGAGCAGACCGGTGCCGCGCGCGGAACGGCTGGGGGAGGGGGCAGGCATGGACACCACGCTAGGGAAACGGACGGCCGGGAGGGCAGGGTCCAACGGACAGGACCCACGTGCGACATATCACTAAATTTGGGCCGTTCGGCTCGGGCGTTCGGGCCCAAAGACCTTGGATGATGGAGGGCATGCAGACCCCGCCCTCCCCCTCCGCGCCGCGGCGCGCGCTGGCGGCGGCGCGTGCCGCGAGCACGCGCTGGGTGGGCGAGGAGCGCGCTCTGGACGTGCTGATCGCGCTGAGCTGCTTCGGTCTGATGGTCCTGGACGTGCCGGGCCTGGCCAAGGCCGACAACTCCCTCAACAGTTACACCGCCCCGCCCGTGCTGGCGCTCGGCGCGGCGACCCTGTTCTTCCGGCGCCGCTGGCCGTGGCTGCCGTATCTGGTCTCGCTGCTCTTCCTCGGCTGGCTGCACCAGCTGAACCTGGTCCAGTTCGCGCTGTACTCCGTCGGCCGCTTCCGGGGCCGGCGCGCGGGCGTCCTCGCCACCATCGGGTACATCGCGGTGGCGTACGTCCTGTTCAACCTGCCGGGCTGGCCCGACACCCGGGGCGAGACGCTCAGTTCGTTCCTGGCGATCGTGGTGCCGGTGGGGGTGCTCGCCTCCGGCGTCGGCATCTCCGCCTACCGGCACGACCTCGTCCACGAGCTGGAGGCCCAACGGGCCGAGACCGCGGCCCTGCAGGCGGTGCAGGCCGAGCGCGTGTCGGTGGCCCGGGACGTGCACGACATGGTGGGCCGGGAGCTGACGATGCTCGCGGTGCGCTCCGAGGTGCTCGCGATGCGGGCCAGGAACGAGCCGCACCACAAGGACTTCGAGGAGCTCGCCGATACCGCGCGCCGGGCCCACCTCATGCTGAACGAGATCATCGTGCGGCGCGCGGACGAACGCACCGCGACCCCCGGCATCGAGGGGCTGCCCGCGCTGGCCGAGGAGAGCCGGAGCGCGGGCACCCCGGTCGGCCTCGACATAGAAGAGGCCGCGCACCGGCTGTCGCCGCTGCGGCAGGCGGCCGTCTACCGGGTCGTCCAGGAGTGCCTGACCAACTCGGTCAAGCACGCACAGGGGGAGCCGGTCGCGGTGACGATCCGGCTCCTGGGCGGCCACCTCGTGGTGACCGTGCAGAACCCGCTGCCGCGCTCGGCCCCGATGAAGGACCCGGTCTCCACGGGGACCGGCACCTTCTCGATGCGGGAGCGGGTGGAGAGCATGGGCGGCTCGCTCGCCACGACCCGTACCGACACCACCTACGAGGTACGGGCCACGCTTCCGGCGGGCACGGTCGGCTGACGCCGCCGCCCGGCGGCACCGGGCCCGGCGGCCCGTGCGCCTCCGCTCGGCGGGACCCAGCGGCGGCCCGTGCGGCCTCCGCCCGGCGGGGCGCCGTCCGGGCCTAGGTGCCGACGAGCAGCTTCTGCAACTGGTCGAAGTCCTCCACGCACTTGCCCGAGCCGAGCGCCACGCAGTCCAGCGGGTTGTCGGCCACGAACACCGGGATGCCGGTCGCCGACGCCATCCGCAGATCGAGGCCCGGCAGCAGGGCGCCGCCGCCGGTCAGCACGATGCCGTGCTCCATCACATCGCCGGACAGCTCCGGCGGGCACTCCTCCAGGGTGACCTTCACCGCCGCGATGATCGACTCGACGGGCTCGTCGAGCGCGGCCCGCACCTCCCGGGCGGTCAGCGACAGCGTCTTGGGCAGCCCGCCCACCTTCTCGCGGCCCCGGATCGTGAAGGCCCGCTCCTCCAGCTCCTCGTCGCCCGGCACCGGCCACGCCGACCCGATGGCGCACTTGACGTCCTCGGCGGTGCGCTCGCCGATCAGCAGCGAGTGCTCCTTGCGCACGTAATCGGTGATCGCGGTGTCCAGGCGGTCGCCGCCCACCCGCAGGGACTGCGCGGTCACGATGCCGCCGAGCGAGATCACCGCGACCTCGGTGGTGCCGCCGCCGATGTCCACCACCATCGAGCCGCGCGGCTCCGCGACCGGAAGCCCGGCCCCGATCGCCGCCGCCATGGGCTCCTCGATGAGGTGCACGGCCTTCGCGCCGGAGCGCTGGGCGGCGTGCACGATCGCGCGCCGCTCCACCGGGGTCACCCCGCTCGGCACGCACACCACCATGCGGGTGCGCGGACGGCGGCCCGGCACCGCCTTCTTCACGAAGTGCCGGATCATTTCCTCCGCGGCCTCGTAGTCGCTGATCACGCCGTCCCGCAGCGGCCGGATCGCGGTGATCGAACCGGGGGTGCGGCCGATGGTCTCCTTGGCCTCCGTGCCGACGGCGAGGGCCGTGCGGCCGCCCTCCTTCATCGCCACCACGGACGGCTCGTTGAGCACGATGCCCTGCCCCCTGGCGTACAGAAGCGTGTTGGCGGTGCCGAGGTCGATCCCTATGTCCATGATCGCCAAGTTTGCCCGGACGGCCCGGGGGACCCGGGGGCCGAACGTCCCGAAAGGGGCGGGTCCAAGGTCCTGTCGGTACCCCTCCGTAGACTGGTCCCGTGACCGAGCAGCCCGACCGCAGTGAAGCCGATGACTTCGACGGAATCGTCGAAGCCGAGACCAACAGAGACCCCGACCTGGCGGTGATCGAGGCCGGCAGCCGCACCCTGCGCACCCACGGCGTCCAGCCCCAGGGCGAAGCCGTGCCGGGCCGCCCGGCCGACCCCGAGGTGGACGCGGCGCTGCGCGCGGTCGAGACCGAGCTGGCGGGCCGCTGGGGCGAGACCAAGCTGGAGCCGTCCGTCACCCGGATCGCCGCCCTGATGGACGTCCTCGGGGAGCCGCAGCGCGCCTACCCGACGATCCACATCACCGGCACCAACGGCAAGACCTCCACCGCCCGCATGATCGAGGCCCTGCTCGGCGCCTTCGAGCTGCGCACCGGGCGCTACACCTCCCCGCACATCCAGTCGATCACCGAGCGGATCAGCCTGGACGGCCTGCCGATCCCGGCCGAGCGCTTCATCGAGACGTACGAGGACATCAAGCCGTACGTCGAGATGGTCGACGCCCAGGAGGAGTTCCGGCTCTCCTTCTTCGAGGTCCTCACCGGCATGGCGTACGCGGCCTTCGCGGACGCCCCGGTGGACGTCGCCGTCGTCGAGGTCGGCATGGGCGGCACCTGGGACGCGACGAACGTCATCGACGCGGGCGTCGCCGTCGTGACCCCCATCGACCTGGACCACACCGACCGCCTGGGCAACACGACCGCCGAGATCGCCACGGAGAAGTCCGGGATCATCAAGCAGGACGCGACCGTGATCCTCGCCCAGCAGCCGGTGGACGCGGCGCAGGTCATGCTGAAGAAGGCCGTCGAGAGGGACGCGACCGTGGCCCGCGAGGGCATGGAGTTCGGCATCGTGGCCCGCGAGGTCGCCGTCGGCGGCCAGCTCCTGACGCTGCGGGGCCTGGGCGGCGAGTACGAGGACGTCTTCCTGCCTTTGTACGGCGCCCACCAGGCGCACAACGCGGCCGTCGCGCTCGCCGCCGTCGAGGCGTTCTTCGGCGTCGGCTCGCAGCAGCCGGGGCCGCTCGACATCGACACGGTCCGCAAGGCGTTCGCCTCCGTCGTCTCGCCCGGCCGCCTGGAGGTCGTGCGCCGCTCGCCGACCGTGGTCCTGGACGCCGCACACAACCCGGCGGGGGCCCGGGCGACGGCGGACGGCCTGACCGAGGCGTTCGGCTTCTCGCGTCTGATCGGTGTCGTCGCCGCCAGCGCCGACAAGGACGTCAAGGGGCTGCTCGAAGCGTTCGAGCCGGTCCTCGCCGAGGTCGTGGTCACGGCCAACGCCTCCATGCGCTCCATGGACGTGGACGAGCTGGCCGCGCTCGCCGTCGAGGTCTTCGGCGACGAGCGGGTCGTGGTCGAGCCCCGACTGGACGACGCCATCGAGGCCGCCATCACCCTGGCCGAGGAGGAGGACGAGTACGCGGGCGCGGGCGTCCTCGTCACCGGCTCCGTGTTCACGGTCGGCGACGCCCGGCTGCTGCTGAAGAGGGGCTGACCCGATGCGTACGCTCTGCGCGTCCACCCTGATCGGTGAATTCTTCGTGATCGCCTTCGCGGGCCTGGTCGCCATGAAGGACCCCGACCTCGCCACCACCACCGTGTGGACGGTGTGCGGCATCGGCATGCTGCTCTCGGTGCTGCTCTGCGGGATGCTCGGCCGGCGCGGCGGCGTCGAGCTCGGCTGGGCGCTCCAGATCGCCCTGATCGCGAGTGGGTTCGCCGTGCCGCTGATGTTCTTCATGGGCGTGCTGTTCGCGGCCCTGTGGTGGGCCTCGGTCCACTACGGCCGCAAGATCGACGAGGCGAAGGCGAGATTCGCGGCCCAGGCCGAAGCCCAGGCACAGCCACAGGCCTAGGAAGCGGTGGCGGGACCGGGTGTCGGGCCTTCGGCTACACCCGGTAATCTCGGCGGACCGCACACGTTTGCCAAGGAGCCGCACACCATGACGCAGCGCACCCTCGTCCTCCTCAAGCCGGACGCCGTCCGCCGCTCGCTGGTCGGGGAGATCATCGGCCGCATCGAGCGCAAGGCCGGCTGGCAGATCACCGCCCTTGAGCTGCGCACCCTGGATCAGGACACCCTGGAGCAGCACTACGGCGAGCACAAGGGCAAGCCTTTCTACGAGCCGCTCGTGGAGTTCATGTCCTCGGGTCCGGTCGTCGCCCTGGTCGTCGAGGGTGAGCGCGTCATCGAGGGCGTACGCCAGTTGGCGGGTCCCACCGACCCGATCGCCGCGGCCCCCGGCTCCATCCGTGGCGACTTCGGCACCATCGTCCGGGAAAATCTCATCCACGCCTCGGACTCCGAGGAGTCCGCGGAGCGAGAACTGAAGATTTTCTTCCCGGGCCGCGACTGACCCATTTACTGACGCAATGTCAGCCATATAGCGCTCACTACCTGGGGCGACCGAAGGAATTTCGGTCGTCCCCGGGCATATGCGGGGCGACTTCGGGAACGCATCGCCCCGACACGACGTCACCAATACTGAGGTGGACCACCGCGCCGTGTCCGTGCAGGCCGGACTACGATGGGCCCTCACGCTCAACGCACCCACCTCGCCGACCTGAGAAGCCGTCAACGCTCGATTAGGGAAGGCCGGACGCATCCTCATGGGGAGCAACAAAATGTCGTTCATCGGCCGTGACATGGCTGTCGACCTCGGGACCGCCAACACGCTGGTGTACGTCAGGGGCCGCGGAATCGTCCTGAACGAGCCGTCCGTCGTCGCCATCAACACCAACACCGGCGGCATCCTTGCGGTCGGCGCGGAAGCCAAGAAGATGATCGGCCGTACGCCGGGCAACATCGTTGCCGTACGGCCGCTGAAGGACGGCGTGATCGCCGACTTCGAAATCACCGAGCGGATGCTCCGCTACTTCATCCTGAAGATCCACAAGCGCCGGTACCTGGCCCGCCCGCGCGTCGTGGTCTGTGTGCCCTCGGGCATCACAGGAGTCGAGCGCCGCGCCGTCATCGAGGCCTCGACCCAGGCGGGCGCCCGTCAGGTGCACATCATCGAGGAGCCCATGGCCGCGGCCATCGGCTCGGGTCTGCCGGTCCACGAGGCCACCGGCAACATGGTCGTCGACATCGGCGGCGGCACCACCGAGGTCGCCGTGATCTCGCTCGGCGGAATCGTCACGGCCCAGTCGATCCGGGTCGCCGGCGACGAGCTCGACAACGCGATCATCCAGCACATCAAGAAGGAGTACTCGCTCCTCCTCGGTGAGCGGACCGCGGAACAGATCAAGATCACGATCGGTTCCGCGTACGACCTCGACAAGGACGAGCACACCGAGATCCGCGGCCGCGACCTCGTCTCCGGGCTGCCGAAGACCGTCGTGATCTCCGCCGCCGAGGTGCGCAAGGCGATCGAGGAACCCGTCAACGCGATCGTGGACGCCGTCAAGACGACCCTCGACAAGTGCCCGCCGGAGCTCTCCGGCGACATCATGGACCGCGGCATCGTGCTGACCGGCGGCGGCGCCCTGCTGCGCGGCCTGGACGAGCGGCTGCGCCGCGAGACCGGCATGCCGATCCACATCGCCGAGGACCCGCTGGACTCGGTCGCCCTCGGGTCCGGCAAGTGCGTGGAGGAGTTCGAAGCACTCCAGCAGGTGCTCGACGCACAGCCCCGCCGATAGCCCCACGGGGCCTGCTGTCCGCCGTATGGGTCACTGCCAACCCGTACGGCGGATCGTTGATATACAGATCGAAGAGATCTTGTAGATCACCCACATTCCTACGAGGAAGGCACGGCCGCCGCACGTGAGGGACACACGAGAGAGCCGGCTGCTCCTGGTACTTCTGATCGCCGTGGCGTTCGCGCTGATCACGGTGGACATCAGAGGCGGGGCGAATTCACCGGTGGACGGCGCCCGGCAGGCCGCCGCCGCCGTCTTCGGGCCGGTGGAGAACGGGGTCGCGGCCGCGGTCGACCCGGTCGGCAACGCGATCGGCGCGGTGCGCGACTCCGGCAAGCGCCACGACAGGATCTCCACCCTGCAGGCCGAGAACGAGGCCCTCAAGCAGCGGCTCGGCAGCGACGCCCGCAACCGCAGCCGCCTGAACCAGCTCGACGCGATGCTGAAGACCGCCGGCGAGGGCCAGTACGGCATCAAGGCCGCCCAGGTCGTCGCCATAGGAGCGGCCCAGGGCTTCTCCTGGACGGTCACCATCGACGCCGGGTCCAACGACGGCATCAAGCGCGACATGACGGTCCTCAACGGCGACGGCCTGGTCGGCCGGGTCACCACCGTCGGCCCCTCCACCTCGACCGTGCTGCTCGCCAACGACCCCGACTTCACCGTCGGCACCCGCATGGAGAGCAGCGACGAGCTGGGCTTCGCCACCGGGCACGGCGACCGGCCGCTGTCGGTCCAGCTCCTCAACGGCAAGGCCAAGGTCAACCCCGGCGACCGCCTGGTGACCTTCGGCTCGCAGGCCGACAAGCCGTTCGTCCCGGGCGTCCCCGTCGGCGAGGTCGTCAAGGTCGACCCGTCGGGCGGCGACCTCACGCGCACCATCTACGTACGCCCCTACGTCGGGTTCACCAAGCTCGACATCGTCGGCGTCGTCGTCCAGGCTCCGCGCACCGACCCGCGCGACCAGGTGCTGCCCGCCAAGCCCAAGCCGACGCCGGTCCCGACGGTCACCGTCACGGCCACCCCGTCCGGGAACCCGACCCCGAACGGCCTGGCCAACAACGAGATCGCCGACCCGAACGCGAACGCCAACGGCAACCCCGACCCGAACGCGAAGCCGAACCCGCCCGCCGGCCAGGCCAACCCCCCGGCCGGCCAGGCCAACCCTCCGAACGGGAACGCCAACCCTCCGAACGGGAACGCCAATCCGAATCCCAACAACGGTGATCCGAACGGCCAAGGCAACGCCAACGCCGACGGCGAGCAGTAGGAGCTGATCCAGATGCGTGTCAACAGGGTCATCCTCTCCGCCGCCCTGGTCGTCATCGCCCTCGTCATCCAGGTGAGCGTCCTCGCCCGCCTCCAACTGCCCGGCGCCGTACCGGACCTGGTGCTCCTGACCGTGCTGGGCCTGGCCCTGGTCTACGGCCACCTCGGCGGCGCCTTCGTCGGATTCGGCGCGGGCCTGCTCACCGACCTCGCCCCGCCCGCCGACCACGCCGCCGGGCGCTACGCCCTCGTGCTGTGCGTGATCGGCTACCTCGCGGGGCTCGCCAAGCCCGACCACGGACGGCTGCGCACCGCGGCCGGGCCGATGCTGGTCGTCGTCGGCGCGGCCATCGGCTCGACGCTGCTCTACGCCACGGTCGGCGCCCTGGTGGGAGACACCGCGGCCCGCCATGTCGGCCTGCCCAGCCTGCTGTTCACGGCCGCCGTCTACGACCTGCTGCTCGCGCCGTTCACGGTGCCGCTGATCATGGCGATCGCCCGACGGGCCGAGAACGATCCCCTCGGCGAGACCGCGGGCGGCGCGGGCTCCAAGAGCAACATCACCGCCGGCTGGTTCGCCGGGGGCACCGGCCTGCGCGTCGGCGGCCAGCGCGGTGGCCTGCGGGTCAAGGCCGCCCGGAACAGAGCGGCCCGCGCCGGCCGCATCAAGGGCGTCAAGCGTCTGTGAACCAGGGGGTCGTCAAGGCATGAGCAACATTCCCGAGACCGGCCGCACCCCCCGGGTGCAGATCCGGCTCGTCATCATCCAGGTCCTGGTCTTCTCGCTGCTGCTCACGCTGGGCGGACGTCTGTGGTACCTGCAGATCCGCAACGGCCAGGAGTACGAGGACGAGGCCAAGAACAACCACGTCCAGCAGGTCGTGCAGCCCGCGGTGCGCGGCTCGATCCTGGACGCCCGGGGCGTGCCGCTGGCCGACAACGAGACCCGCCTGGTGGTGTCCGCCTCGCGCACCGACCTGTCGAAGATGCCCGACCGGGGCAAGGCCGTCCTGACCCGGCTCGCCGGCGTGCTCGGCATGAAGCCGCAGGACGTCATGGACAAGGTCAGGCTCTGTGACGCCAAGACCCCCAAGCCCTGCTGGAACGGCTCGCCGTACCAGCCGATCCCGGTGACGGACAAGGCGACCACCCAGCAGGCCCTGCAGATCCGCGAGCGCTCCGAGGACTTCCCCGGCGTCACCGCCGACCCCACGGCCGTGCGCCGCTACCCGGCGCCCGGCAAGTCCAACACCGCCCAGGTGCTCGGCTACCTCTCGCCCGTCACCGACGACGAGATCACCAAGGCGAAGGACACCGACTCGCCCTACCTGCGCTCCGACCAGGTGGGCCGCTCGGGCGTGGAGCGCACGTACGACAAGCAGCTGCGCGGCAAGGCCGGTGTGACCCGGTACGAGGTCGACAACCTCGGGCGGGTCATCGGACAGGCCCAGAGCGACAAGGCGCAGCCCGGCGCGAACGTCGTCACGTCGATAGACGCACGCGTGCAGGCGGTCGCCGAGTACGAGCTCGACTACGCGATGAAGGAGGCCCGCCAGCAGTTCGACAAGATCACCAACGAGAACTACAAGGCGGACTCCGGCGCGGTCGTGGTCATGGAGGCCAAGACCGGCCGCATCGTCGCGATGGCCTCGGCGCCCACCTACGACCCCAACGTGTGGGTCGGCGGCATCTCCGGCAAGGACTACCAGGCACTCACCGGCAAGGACAGCGACTACCCGTTGCTGAACCGGGCCATACAGGGTCAGGCCGCACCCGGTTCGACGTTCAAGGTGGTCTCCACGGCCGCCGCGGTCGAGGCCGGCTACAAGTGGGACGGTGGCTACCCCTGCACCAGCTCGTACTCCGTGGGCGGGCAGGTCTTCAAGAACTTCGAGGGTGAGAGCTTCGGCCCGATCTCGCTCGGCCGGGCCCTGGAGGTCTCCTGCGACACCGTCTTCTACGGGCTCGCCGACAACGAGTGGAAGAAGGACGGCGGGATCAACCCGAAGAAGGGCCAGCCCAAGGACTACTTCTACAAGGCCGCCCACCAGTTCGGCCTCGGCAAGGTCACCGGCGTGGACCTGCCCAACGAGGTCACCGGCCGCGTCCCGGACCGGCAGTGGAAGGAAGCCCTCTTCGCGTCCATGAAGGACAGCTGGTGCAAGACCGGCAAGAAGGACGGCACCTACGTCGAGAAGATCGCGTACGAGAACTGCCTCGAAGGCAACAAGATGCGCGAGGGCGACTCGATCAACTACTCCATCGGCCAGGGCGACACCCTCGTCACGCCGATCCAGGAGGCCATGATCTACGGGGCGATCGCCAACGGCGGCACCATGCACGCCCCGACCATCGGCAAGGCGATCATCAGCGCCGATGGCAAGTCCGTGCAGGAGATCAAGCCGAAGGTCAACGGCAGGCTGCCGGTCACCCAGGCCACCCTCGACGGCTTCAACAAGGCCCTCGCGGGCGTCGTCACCAGCGGTACCGCCGCCTGGAAGTTCCAGGGCTGGCCGCAGGACAAGATCGAGCTGCACGCCAAGACCGGCACCGCCGAGGTCTACGGCAAGCAGACCACCTCCTGGCTCGCCACGTACTCCAAGGACTACACGGTCGTCATGACGATCGCCCAGGCCGGTACGGGTTCCGGTGCCTCCGGTGAGGCCGTGCGCAAGATCTACGAGGCGATGTACGGCATCGACGACGCCGGCCACCAGGACCTCAAGCGCGCCATGCTCCCCGAGCCCGAGCAGTCCCTGCCCAAGATCCAGCCCGACGGCTCCATCGACGCGCCGAGCGTCGCCGCCTACGACCCGAACGCGGGCAAGACCAAGGACAAGCAGCAGCCCGACGGGCAGCAGCCCAACGGCCAGCCGCAGCCCGCCAACAGCCCGGCGACCAACGTCGACAACCGCAACCCGCGGAGGGACTAGCGCCATGGCAGGTTTCTCCGTCCCGCGCTACGCCCCCAAGGAGCGCGGCGCCTTCGCCAAGCTGACGGCACGTGACTCGGTGGTGCGCCGGCTCGACTGGCCGCTGCTGCTCGCGGCCCTCGCGCTCTGCTTCATCGGCTCGCTCCTGGTGTGGTCCGCCACCCGCAACCGCACCAACATCAACCAGGGCGACCCGTACTACTTCCTGATCCGGCACGCCATGAACGCCGGCATCGGGCTCTGCCTGATGGTCGGCACCATCTGGCTCGGCCACCGCACCCTGCGCGGCGCGGTGCCCATCCTGTACGGGCTCTCCATCCTGCTGCTGCTCGCGGTGCTCTCGCCGCTCGGCGCCACCGTCAACGGCGCACACTCCTGGATCGTGCTCGGCGGCGGATTCTCCCTCCAGCCCTCCGAGTTCGCGAAGATCGCGATCATCCTGTGCATGGCGATGCTGCTCGCCGCCCGCGTCGACGCAGGTGACCAGCCGCACCCCGACCACCGCACCGTGATGAAGGCCCTGGGCCTCGCGACGATCCCGATCGGCTGCATCATGCTGATGCCCGACCTCGGCTCCACGATGGTCATCGTGGTGATCATCCTCGGCGTGCTGCTCTCCTCCGGCGCCTCCAACCGCTGGATCTTCGGGCTGCTCGGCGCGGGCGTGGTCGGCGCGGTCCTCGTCGCCGCCCTCGGAATACTGGACAAGTACCAGATCAACCGCTTCGCGGCCTTCGCCAACCCGAACCTCGACCCGGCCGGCGTCGGCTACAACACCGGCCAGGCCAGGATCGCGATCGGCTCCGGCGGCCTGACCGGCACCGGGCTCTTCAAGGGCTCCCAGACCACCGGCCAGTTCGTGCCCGAGCAGCAGACGGACTTCGTCTTCACGGTCGCCGGAGAGGAACTCGGCTTCGTCGGCGCGGGCCTGATCATCGTGCTGATCGGCGTCATCCTGTGGCGGGCCTGCCGCATCGCCCGCGAGACGACCGAGCTGTACGGCACCATCGTCGCCGCCGGCATCATCGCCTGGTTCGCCTTCCAGTCCTTCGAGAACATCGGCATGACGCTCGGCATCATGCCGGTCGCCGGCATCCCGCTGCCCTTCGTCTCGTACGGCGGGTCCTCGATGTTCGCGGTGTGGGTCGCCATAGGGCTGCTCCAGTCGATCCGGGTCCAGCGGCCCATAACGGCATAACGGCACAGCGCTGTGGCGGCACAACGCCACAGCGTGTGACGGTGCCGCGGGGCAGGGCCCCGTTCCGGTCGCGAGACGGCCGGAGCGGGGCCCGTTTCCGTCCGGGGAAGGCCGGACCGGGCCCTGTTCCGTCCGGCCTCGATCGCGTCTAGATTCGGGGCATGGCGGACACGAAGCGCGAGATCGAGCGGAAATTCGAGTTCCCCGCGGCGGACACGGACGCGACCCCGGCCCGGCTCCCCGACCTGACCAGAGTCGCCGGCATCGCCGGCGTCGTCGACCGGGGCGTCGTCGATCTCGACGCCGTCTACTACGACACCCGGGACCTGCGCCTGGACGCCGGCTCGCTCACCCTGCGCCGCAGGACGGGCGGCGCCGACGCGGGATGGCACCTGAAGTTCCCCGTGGCCAAGAACATCCGCGACGAGGTGCGGGCCCCGCTCTCCGACGAACTGCCGCCGGAGCTGTCCGCCCTGCTCCGCTCCCGCGTCCGGGACGGTCAACTCGTCCCCGTGGTACGGCTGTTGTCGTCCCGGGCCGTCTCCCATCTGCTGGCCGACGACGACACGCTGCTCGCCGAGCTCAGCGTCGACACCGTCCGCGCCCAGGGGCTCGTCGAGGACGCCTCCAGCACCGCCTGGACCGAGATCGAGGTCGAGCTCGCCGACGGAGTCCACGACGAGAGCATCCTGGACGGTGTGGAGAAGCACCTGCGCAAGGCCGGCATCCGGCCCTCGGCGAGCGCCTCCAAGCTCGCCCGGGCGCTGCGTGAGACGGCCCCGCCGAAGCCCCGCGAGGACGGCGCCCTCCCGGAGACCGGGCCCGCCGACGGCACAGCGGGCGCCGAAGTGCTCGCCTATCTGCGCCACCAGCGCGACGCCCTCGTCGCCCACGACCCGGCCGTACGCCGCGAACTGCCCGACGCCGTCCACCAGATGCGGGTCGCCACCCGCCGGCTGCGCAGCGCGTTCAAGTCGTACGCCAAGGTGATCGACCGGGCCGCCACCGACCCCGTCGGCGAGGAACTCAAGTGGCTCGCGGGCGAACTCGGCGTCGACCGCGACCGGGAAGTGCTCGCCGGCCGCCTGCGCTCCCACCTGGAGGCCCTGCCCGTCACCCTGCGGCTCGGCCCGGTCCGCGCCCGGCTCCGCATCTGGAGCGCCGACCGCGCCACCGGCGCCCGGCGCCGGACGCTCGCCGTCCTCGACGGCAAGCGCTACCTCGCCCTGCTCGCCGCCCTCGACGCCCTCCTCACCGACCCGCCCCTGCGCCCGGCCGCCGCCCGGCCCGCCGCCGACGTCCTGCCCAGGGCCGTGCTCAAGGACCACCGGCGCCTCGCGGGCCGCATCCGTACCGCGCTCGACCTCGCCCCGGGCCACGAGCGCGACCTCGCTCTGCACGAGGCCCGCAAGGCCGCCAAGCGCACCCGGTACGCCGCCGAGGCCGCGACCCCGGCGCTCGGCAGGCCCGCCAAGAAGTTCGCCCGGCGCGTCAAGGCCCTGCAGAGCCTGCTCGGCGACCACCAGGACAGCGTGGTCGCCCGGGACACCCTGCGGCTCCTGGCCGCCCAGGCGCACGCGGCGGGGGAGTCCGCGTTCACCTGGGGACTGCTGTACGGGCGGGAGGAGGCGGCGGCCGCGCTCGGCGAGCGCCGGCTGCCCGAAGTGTGGGCCCGCGCGTCCCGGGCCGAGCACCTCAGGCGCCTGCGGGCCGCCGGCTCCTGAGCCCCGGGCCGGGGGCGGCCCGATCGTCGTGCGAGGGGGCGACCCGGCTCGCGTTACGCTAGAGAGTCGCCCCCTGCCAGCCCACGAAGGTCGAGATGTCTGCCGAGTCCGTCTTCCCACAGCTCGAAGCGCTGCTCCCGCATGTGCAGAAGCCGATCCAGTACGTCGGCGGTGAGCTCAACTCCACCGTCAAGGCCTGGGACGAGTGTGACGTCCGCTGGGCGCTCATGTACCCGGACGCGTACGAGGTCGGGCTGCCCAACCAGGGCGTCATGATCCTCTACGAGGTACTCAACGAGCGCGAGGGCGTCCTCGCCGAGCGCACGTACAGCGTGTGGCCGGACATGGAAGAGCTCATGCGCGAGCACAAGGTGCCGCAGTTCACGGTGGACTCCCACCGCCCGCTGCGCGCCTTCGACGTGTTCGGCCTCAGCTTCTCCACCGAGCTCGGCTACACCAACATGCTCACGGCCCTGGACCTCGCGGGCATCCCGCTGGAGTCCAAGGACCGCACGATCGACGACCCGATCGTCCTCGCGGGCGGCCACGCGGCCTTCAACCCCGAGCCGATCGCGGACTTCATCGACTGCGCGGTCATCGGCGACGGCGAGCAGGCCGTCCTCGACATGACCGAGATCATCCGCGGCTGGAAGGCCGAGGGGTGCCCGGGCGGTCGCGAAGAGGTCCTGTTCCGGCTGTCGCGGACGGGCAGCGTCTACGTTCCCGCCTTCTACGACGTCGAGTACCTGGCGGACGGCCGCATCGCCCGTGTCGTACCGAACAGGTCGGGCGTGCCGTGGCGGGTCTCCAAGCACACCGTCATGGACCTCGACGAGTGGCCCTACCCCAAGCAGCCCCTCGTCCCGCTCGCCGAGACCGTCCACGAGCGCATGTCCGTGGAGATCTTCCGCGGCTGCACCCGCGGCTGCCGTTTCTGCCAGGCCGGCATGATCACGCGCCCCGTGCGGGAGCGAAGCATCACCGGCATCGGCGAGATGGTGGAGAAGGGCCTCAAGGCGACCGGCTTCGAAGAGGTGGGCCTGCTCTCCCTGTCCTCCGCCGACCACACCGAGATCGGTGACATCGCCAAGGGCCTCGCGGACCGCTACACCGACGACAAGATCGGTCTCTCGCTGCCCTCGACCCGGGTGGACGCGTTCAACGTCGACCTCGCCAACGAGCTGACCCGCAACGGCCGCCGCTCGGGCCTCACCTTCGCCCCCGAGGGCGGCTCCGAGCGCATGCGCAAGGTCATCAACAAGATGGTCTCCGAAGAGGACCTCATCCGTACCGTCGCGACCGCGTACGGCAACGGCTGGCGCCAGGTGAAGCTGTACTTCATGTGCGGCCTGCCCACCGAGACCGACGAGGACGTCCTGCAGATCGGCGACATGGCGGTCAACGTGATCGCCAAGGGCCGCGAGGTCTCGGGCCAGAACGACATCCGCTGCACGGTGTCGATCGGCGGGTTCGTACCCAAGCCCCACACCCCGTTCCAGTGGGCGCCGCAGCTGTCGGCCGAGGAGACGGACGCGCGCCTCACCAAGCTCCGCGACAAGATCCGCGGCGACAAGAAGTACGGCCGCTCCATCGGCTTCCGCTACCACGACGGCAAGCCCGGCATCGTCGAGGGCCTGCTCTCGCGCGGCGACCGCCGCATCGGCGCCGTCATCCGCGCCGTCTACGAGGACGGCGGCCGCTTCGACGGCTGGCGCGAGCACTTCTCCTACGACCGCTGGATGGCCTGCGCCGACAAGACGCTCCCCGCCTTCGGCGTGGACGTCGACTGGTACACCACCCGCGAGCGCACCTACGAGGAGGTCCTGCCCTGGGACCACCTCGACTCGGGCCTCGACAAGGACTGGCTCTGGGAGGACTGGCAGGACTCGCTCGACGAGACCGAGGTCGAGGACTGCCGCTGGACGCCGTGCTTCGACTGCGGGGTGTGCCCCCAGATGGACACCAGCATCCAGATCGGACCCACGGGCAAGAAGCTGCTGCCGCTTACGGTCAAGAAGTAGCCGCACCACCCGGCACGCACCGCATAACCGCCTGATCACGAAGGGCACCCCGTCGCAACGGCGGGGTGCCCTTCGTGCGTCCCTGACGGTATGGAGAACCGGTCGGCCCCGCAGGGCCCCGAAGGCTGCCTCACCGTCGCGGTCCGCATCCCCGTGCGGATCGTGGTCTTCGTCCTCGTCGTCCCCGTCCGCATGGTGTGGGACCTGCTCGCCGTCGGCGCGAAGGCGCTGCGCCGGGTGGTGCTCGTGCCGCTGTGGCGGGTGCTCGTCGTGATCCCGTTCGAGTGGTCGTACCGGTACGTGCTGACACCCATCGGCCACGCGACCGCCGCGCTGGCAGGGCTGGTCGGCGCCGGGACCGTCGCGCTGGCGCGGGGGGTGGCGTGGCTCGCCGTGACCCTGATCGCGATCCCGGCCGGGTGGCTGTTCCGTACCGTCCTTGCGCCGCTCGGGCGAGCCGTGGTGTGGGTGGTCAAGGGGATCGGCACGGGGGTCGTCCAGGTCACCCGGGGAGTCGGGTTCGTGCTCGGCCGAGTGCTGTGGGCCGTCTTCGTCCGGACACCGACCGCGCTGTGGCGCCGACTTCTCCAACCCCTCCTGCGCTACGGCCTCCTGGCCCCCGGCGGCTGGCTCTACCGGTACGCCCTCACACCGCTCGGCCACGCAACCGCCTTGCTGGGCAGGCTGGTTGGGGCCGGCCTGGTCGCCGTCGCGCGAGGGCTCGGCGTGCTGGCCGTGGTGCTCTTCGTGGTGCCGGTCGTGTGGATGTACCGGCATGTGCTCACGCCGCTCGGGCACGGAACCGCGTGGCTCTGCAAGGCGGCCGGCGCCGGCCTGGTCGCCGTCGCGCGAGGGCTCGGCGTGCTGGCCGTGGTGCTCTTCGTGGTGCCGGTCGTGTGGGCGTACCGGCATGTGCTCACGCCGCTCGGGCGGGCCCTCGTCGTGGTCGTGCGGGAGATCGCGCACGCCCTCGGGCACGCCTGGCGCGCCGCGGGATTCGTGTCGCGGGCGGTCGGCCGAGGGCTCAAATGGCTCGGCTGGAACCTCGTCGGACGGCCCGTGCGCTGGGTGTACGTCGCGCTGCTCACGCCGCTCGGGCACCGGGTGCGGGACGCGGTCCTGCGGCCGGCCGGGCGGGCCGCGCTCGCGGTGGGACGGGCCGCGGCCGAGGCGGCCCGTGGCGCGGGGCGCGCCGCGCGCGAGGCGCTCGCCTCGGCCCGCGCGACCGTACGCACGGCCCGGCAGGAGGCCTGGCGGGCGCTGGTCGGCGGCCCGCCCCGGGAACGTATGGAGCACCGGGCGCGTACTCTGGGTAGTACAACTACTGCCTCCGGCGCGGTGCCCGCCCCCGAGATCTCCCTCAGCAAAACGGAGGGATGAGCCGGGGGCGCCCCGCCGTGACCGGAGGGACCCCCACAGGACGGTGGGCGGCGCACACCGCGCCCGCCCCGCACCGAGGAGAAGAACCACTGGGCAAGCGACAGCCCGAAGGCCCGCCGCCCGCACCCGCGGTGCAGCGCATCCGCCTGCGCTACACCAAGCGCGGCCGCCTCCGGTTCACCAGCCACCGCGACTTCCAGCGCGCCTTCGAGCGCGCCCTCCGGCGCGCCGAGGTCCCCATGGCCTACTCGGCGGGCTTCACCCCGCACCCCAAGGTGTCGTACGCCAACGCCGCACCCACCGGCGTCGGCTCCGAGGCCGAATACCTGGAGATCGCGCTCACCGCACAGCGCGACCCCGAAAAACTGCGCACCCTGCTCGACGAGTCGCTGCCCACCGGGCTCGACATCATCGACGCCGTCGAGGTCCGCACCTCGGGCCTCGCCGACCGGCTCACCGCCTCCGTGTGGGAGCTGCGTCTGGACGGCGTCACCGTCGAGGCCGCCGAGAAGGCCGTCGAGACATTCCTCGCCGCCGAGACCGTCGAGGTCCAGCGCAAGACCAAGAACGGCATGCGCACCTTCGACACCCGGGGCGCCGTCGCCGGGCTCCAGGCGCTTCCTGCGCAGGCCGATAGGCCGCTCGACGACGCCTGTGCGATACTGCGGCTGGTAGTGCGGCACCTGACACCTGCCGTACGACCCGACGACGTCCTGTCCGGTCTCCGAGCTGTGGCCGACCTGGCGCCGCCGGTCCCCGCAGCGGTGACCAGGCTGGCGCAGGGGCTCTTCGACGAGGAGTCCGGCACGGTGACCGACCCGCTCGCGCCCGACCGCGAGGCAGCCCCGGCCGCTCCACAAACAGCCGCCGGGACCGTCTCTGCGACGGCGCCGGAAGGTCCCGCCGCGTAAGGGCGGTCGTCGTAGCGCAGCCCTGGCACTCGGGAGCCACCTGGGTCGGGCCGCGCACAGACCTAACAGACTTTCGCCAGGCCGTACGCACACCGCGTACGGAACCGGCGAGCCAGACACATCAGCTCCCGTGCGGCGCCCGCGCCCCGGACGGCGGCACCCGCGCACACCACGCGGGCCGTGCCGCCGGACCGGAACAGGCGCGGCGCCCGGGAGCGTGACGGGAGCTACGCCCGCATGCTTGAGCAGAACGAATCCGGTACCACCGGAGACAACGAACAGAACAGCCCCAGCGACACGCTGCCGCCGCGCCGCAGGCGCCGCGCGGCATCGCGCCCCGCCGGTCCGCCGGTGGGCGCACCCGGCGCGGAGGCCGCCGACACGGCGGGAACCGCCGGGACCACGGCACCGGCCGCCGAGCCGGCCGCACCGGCCGCCTCCGACGAGGCCGACGCCGCCCCGGCGCCGCGCACCCGCCGCCGCGCCACCCGCAAGGCGACCGCTCCGGCCGGCGCGCCGCAGGCCGCCGAGGCGAGCACCGAGGCACCCGTCGCGGCCGGGACCCCCGCGGCCGAAGAGGCTGCGGAGCCCGTCGAGGCCCCGGCCCCGCGTACGCGTCGTCGTGCCACCCGTAAGGCGACCGCTCCGGCCGGTGCGCCGCAGGCCGCCGAGGAGATCGTCGAGGCCGCCCCCGTGGCCGCCGGGACCCCCGCGGCCGAAGAGGCTGCGGAGCCCGTCGAGGCCCCGGCCCCGCGTACGCGTCGTCGTGCGACCCGCAAGGCGACGGCCCCGGCCGGCGCGCCGCAGGCCGCCGAGGAGATCGTCGAGGCCGCTCCGGCCGCCGTCGCCGAGGTGCCCGAGGCCGCCGAGGAAGCCGCCGAGGCGCCCGCGCCGCGCACCCGCCGCCGTGCCACCCGCAAGGCGACCGCCCCGCAGACCACCGTCGCGGACCCGGTCGTCGCCGAGGTCGTCGAGGACGAAGAGGCCGACGAGGCCGAGGGAACCGCCGCGGCCGAGGCGACCGAAGAGGTCACCGTCGAGGCCCCGGCCGCCGAGGCCCCCGCGCCGCGCACCCGCCGCCGTGCCACCCGCCAGGCCACCGCCCCCGCCGGTGCGCCGCAGGCCGCCGCCGAGAAGCCCGCGGAGCCCGCCGAGAAGCCCGCGGAGCCCGCCGAGAAGGCGAACGAGCCCGCCGCGGCCGAGGCCCCCGCCGCCGAGGACGAAGCCCCCCGCGGACGCACGCGCCGCCGCGCCGCCCGCCCCGCCTCCAGCCCGCAGTTCACGCCGGTCGAGCCGCAGCCCGCCGCGCAGACGGAGGAGCCCGCCACCGGCCGGTCCCGCCGCCGCGCCACGCGCCCCGCCGTCGCCGTGTTCCAGGCGCCCGTCTTCACCGAGCCGATGTTCCAGACGCCGGAGACGGCAGCGGCCGCCGCTGCCGCCGCCCGCGTCGAGGAGCCCGACGCCGTCGAGGCCGACGAGACCGTCGTCGAGGCCGCCGAGCCCCCCGCCGAGCCGCAGGGCCGCTCGCGCCGTCGCCGCCGCCGTGGCGAGAGCGCCGAGCCCGTCCAGGACAAGGCCGTCGAGGAGCCTGCCGACGAGCACGTCGAGGAGCCCGCCGAGGCCGACGCCGACGCGGAGTCCGACGACTCCGACGACGACCGCCCCTCGCGCCGTCGCCGCCGCGGTGGCCGCCGCCGTCGCCGTGGCGAGTCCCCCGAGGCCGAGGACGCCGCCGAGGAGACGTACGAGCAGGCCGACCAGGCCGACGGCAACGACGCCCCCGCCGAGTCGGAGTCCGAGCACGAGGACGACGAGGACGAGGACGGCACCCCCTCCGCCGCCGGAACCAGCAGCAGCCGCCGTCGGCGCCGCCGCCGTCGCCGCTCCGGCGACGCGGGCCCCGAGGCCGAGCAGGGCTCCGACGACCCGGAGCGCACCGTCGTCAAGGTCCGCGAGCCCCGCACGACCCGCGAGCGCCTTGACTCCGCCTCCGGCTCCACCTCCTCCGACGAGGTCCAGTCCATCAAGGGCTCGACGCGTCTGGAGGCGAAGAAGCAGCGCCGCCGCGAAGGCCGCGAGCAGGGCCGCCGCCGCGTCCCGATCATCACCGAGGCCGAGTTCCTGGCCCGCCGCGAGGCCGTCGAGCGCGTCATGGTGGTCCGCCAGAGCGGCGAGCGCACCCAGATCGGCGTCCTGGAAGACAACGTGCTCGTCGAGCACTACGTCAACAAGGAGCAGGCCACCTCGTACGTCGGCAACGTCTACCTGGGCAAGGTCCAGAACGTGCTGCCGTCCATGGAGGCCGCGTTCGTCGACATCGGCAAGGGCCGCAACGCCGTCCTGTACGCCGGTGAGGTCAACTTCGAGTCGCTCGGCATGGGCAACGGCCCGCGCCGCATCGAGGCCGCCCTCAAGTCCGGCCAGTCGGTGCTCGTCCAGGTCACCAAGGACCCCATCGGCCACAAGGGTGCCCGCCTGACCAGCCAGGTCTCGCTGCCCGGCCGCTACCTGGTCTACGTGCCCGAGGGCTCGATGACCGGCATCAGCCGCAAGCTGCCCGACACCGAGCGCGCGCGTCTGAAGACCATCCTCAAGAAGATCGTCCCCGAGGACGCGGGCGTCATCGTGCGCACCGCCGCCGAAGGCGCGAGCGAGGACGAGCTGCGCCGCGACGTCGAGCGCCTGCAGGCGCAGTGGGCCGACATCCAGAAGAAGGCCAACCAGATCTCGACGTCCTCGCCGTCGCTGCTCTACGGCGAGCCGGACATGACCGTCCGGGTCGTCCGCGACATCTTCAACGAGGACTTCTCGAAGGTCATCGTCAGCGGTGACGAGGCGTGGGAGACCATCCACGGCTACGTCGCGCACGTCGCCCCGGACCTCACCGAGCGCCTCTCGCGCTGGACCAGCGAGGTCGACGTCTTCGCGACCTACCGGATCGACGAGCAGCTCGCCAAGGCCCTGGACCGCAAGGTCTGGCTGCCGTCCGGCGGCTCGCTGGTGATCGACAAGACCGAGGCGATGATCGTCGTCGACGTCAACACCGGCAAGTTCACCGGCCAGGGCGGCAACCTCGAAGAGACCGTGACGAGGAACAACCTCGAAGCGGCCGAGGAGATCGTGCGCCAGCTGCGGCTGCGCGACCTGGGCGGCATCGTCGTCATCGACTTCATCGACATGGTCCTGGAGTCCAACCGCGACCTGGTCCTGCGCCGCCTGCTCGAATGCCTGGGCCGCGACCGCACCAAGCACCAGGTGGCCGAGGTCACCTCGCTCGGCCTGGTCCAGATGACCCGCAAGCGGGTCGGCCAGGGCCTGTTGGAGTCGTTCTCGGAGACCTGCGTCCACTGCAACGGGCGCGGCGTGATCGTGCACATGGAGCAGCCGGCCGCGGTCGGCGGCGGTGCGGGCAAGCGCTCGAAGAAGCGCGGCCGCGGCGGCGCCGAGGGCGACCAGCACGACCAGCACACCCACGAGCACGAGCATGAGCACGACGGTGTGGACGCCGAGCCCGTCGAGTCCGAGGCCGAGGTCGCCGCGGAGATCGCGACGCCGGTGGCGCTCGCCGAGCCCGAGTTCGTGCCCGACGAGGAGCTGTACAGCAGCATCGCCGAGGCGGAGGCCGCGGCCCGCGGCGGCAGGTCCCGCCGCCGCGCCACCCGCAAGGCCTCGGCCCCGGCCGGTGCGCCGCGCACGGCAGCCGTCGAGACCCCGGCCCCCGTGGCCGAGGAGCCCGAGGCCGCGCAGGCCCCGGCCGCGGTGACCGTCGCCTCGTTCATCGAGGACGACGCGCCGCGCGGCGGCCGCACCCGTCGCCGTGCCACCCGCAAGGCGACCGCTCCGGCGGGCGCCCCGGCCTCGGCCACCGCCGAGCCCGTGGTGGTCGTCGCCGAGCCCGAGCCGAAGGCCGATGAGCCCCAGGCGCAGGAGCCGGTGGCCGAGCCCGCCGTCGCCGAGCCCGTCGTCGAGGAGGCGCCCGTCGCCGCCCCGCCGCGGGCCCGCCGCCGGGCGACCCGCAAGGCCACGGCCCCGGCCGGTTCGCCCTCGGGTGCCGAGGACGCGGCGGTCGTCGTGGTCGTGTCCGCCCCGGCGGCCGAGTCCGCCGAAGCCACCCAGCCCGCCGAATCCGCGCAGTCCGCGGAGGAGGCGGCCCCGGCCAAGAAGGCGGCTCGCAAGACGGCGAAGAAGGCCACCGCGAAGAAGGCCGCCACCCCGAAGAAGACGGCGGCCAAGAAGACCGCTGCGAAGAAGACGACGGCCAAGAAGGCCACGGCCAAGAAGACGGCGGCCGCCGAGCAGCAGCAGTCCTCGGTCTCGGCGTCGACCGACAGCTGACGGACGGCAGTTGACGGCTGACGGTCATCGGCTGACAGATGTCGGACGATGACCGTTGACCGCCGGGCCGCGGGCCGCCGATCCGGCGGTCGGCGGGTCGGGTGGCCGGCGGGTCGGGTGGCCCGCGACCGACAGGTGGCGGACAGCCCCCGCTCAGCCGGCGTACACCCGGCGGTAGTTGACTGACGCACGGCCCAGGAGCCCGTCCCCGGAACACCGGGGGCGGGCTTCGTCGTACGAAGGAGAGTCCGCCCCCGCATGAGTGCGATCAGCAAAGCCGTCATCCCCGCCGCCGGGCTCGGCACGCGTTTCCTGCCGGCCACCAAGGCCACCCCCAAGGAGATGCTGCCGGTGGTCGACAAACCGGCGATCCAGTACGTGGTGGAGGAGGCGGTCGCGGCGGGACTCTCGGACGTCCTCATGATCACCGGCCGCAACAAGCGCGCCCTGGAGGACCACTTCGACCGCAACCACGAGCTGGAGTCCGCGCTGACCCGCAAGGGCGATGCCGACCGGCTCGCCAGGGTGCGCGAGTCCAGCGACCTGGCGACCGTCCACTACGTGCGCCAGGGCGACCCCAAGGGCCTCGGCCACGCGGTCCTGTGCGCGGCCCCGCACGTCGGCGACGAGCCCTTCGCGGTGCTGCTCGGCGACGACCTCATCGACGCCCGTGATCCCCTGCTCGCGCGCATGGTGGAGGTCCGGGAGCGCCTGGGCGGCAGCGTCGTCGCGCTCATGGAGGTGGCACCCGAGCAGATCCACCAGTACGGCTGCGCGGCCGTCGAGCCGACCGGCGAGAGCGACGTCGTCCGTGTGACGGGCCTGGTGGAGAAGCCCGAACGGGCCGCGGCCCCCTCGCATTTCGCGGTGATCGGCCGCTACGTCCTGGACCCGGAGGTCTTCGACGTGCTGCGCGGCACCGGGCCGGGGCGCGGCGGCGAGATCCAGCTCACCGACGCCCTCAACCGGCTCGACACCGTGCACGGCGTCGTCTTCAAGGGGCGCAGGTACGACACCGGCGACCGGGCGGACTACCTGCGCGCCATCGTGCGCCTGGCCAGTGAGCGGGAGGACCTGGGGCCGGACTTCCGGGCCTGGTTGCGCGGTTTCGTCGCCGAGGAGTGCGGGTAATGGCGCTGGTTTGACCCACCACGCCCGGCCCCGTAGCCTTGACCCTCGGCGTGTTTATATACGCGCCTACCCCTGAGCACCTCACCTCCCGGTCCGCCGGGGGAGGCCCCCTGTTTCCGCGGGATGGCTGGCTTCAAGGGTTCCGTATCGAGCGAGAGAGAGATCCGCGTGTACGCCATCGTGCGCAGCGGTGGTCGCCAGCACAAGGTTGCTGTCGGCGACATCGTTGAGGTTGACAAGATTTCCACTGCCAAGGTTGGCGACACGGTCGAGCTCTCGACCCTGCTCGTTGTCGACGGCGACGCCGTGACCAGCGACCCGTGGGTCCTTGACGGCATCAAGGTCACCGCCGAGATCGTGGACCACCACAAGGGTGCCAAGATCGACATCCTTCGGTACAAGAACAAGACCGGTTACCGCCGTCGCCAGGGCCACCGCCAGCAGTACACGGCGATCAAGGTCACCGGCATCCCCACGGCTGCGAAGTAAGGGACTGAGGAGACATGGCACACAAGAAGGGCGCATCGTCCACCCGGAACGGTCGCGACTCCAACGCTCAGCGGCTCGGTGTGAAGCGCTTCGGCGGTCAGACCGTGCTCGCCGGTGAGATCCTGGTCCGCCAGCGCGGCACCCACTTCCACCCGGGTGCGGGCGTCGGTCGCGGTGGCGACGACACCCTGTTCGCGCTGCTGCCCGGCGCGGTGCAGTTCGGCACCCACCGTGGCCGCAAGGTCGTGAACATCGTTCCGGCCGCCTGATCACTTAGGCAGCCGTAGAGCGGTTTCAGCGGAGGCGGACCTCACTTCCCCCACGGGAAGCGGGTCCGCCTTTCGCGTGTTACTAGATAGACATTCCCGTACTTTCTCTCGGCCGCTGGCCGGGGGCCTCAGGAGGCACATCCCATGACCACCTTCGTGGACCGCGTCGAGCTGCACGTCGCCGCGGGTAACGGAGGCCACGGCTGCGCCTCCGTCCACCGTGAGAAGTTCAAGCCGCTCGGCGGCCCGGACGGCGGCAACGGCGGCCGTGGCGGCGACGTCACCCTGGTCGTCGACCAGTCCGTGACGACGCTTCTCGAATACCACCACTCGCCGCACCGCAAGGCCACCAACGGCCAGCCCGGCGCCGGCGACAACCGCTCCGGCAAGGACGGCCAGGACCTGGTCCTGCCCGTGCCCGACGGCACGGTCGTCCTCGACAAGCAGGGCAACGTGCTCGCCGACCTCGTCGGCGAGGGCACCACCTACATCGCGGGCCAGGGCGGCCGTGGCGGCCTCGGCAACGCCGCGCTCGCCTCCGCCCGCCGCAAGGCCCCCGGCTTCGCGCTGCTCGGCGTGCCCGGCGAGTCCGCCGACATCGTCCTGGAGCTCAAGACCGTCGCCGACGTGGCCCTGGTGGGCTACCCGAGCGCCGGCAAGTCCTCGCTGATCTCGGTGCTCTCGGCGGCCAAGCCGAAGATCGCGGACTACCCGTTCACGACGCTGGTCCCCAACCTCGGCGTGGTGACGGCCGGCTCGACCGTCTACACCATCGCGGACGTCCCCGGTCTGATCCCCGGCGCCAGCCAGGGCAAGGGCCTGGGCCTGGAGTTCCTGCGGCACGTCGAGCGCTGCTCGGTGCTCGTGCACGTCCTGGACACCGCGACGCTGGAGTCCGACCGCGACCCGGTCTCCGACCTCGACATCATCGAGGAGGAGCTCAAGCAGTACGGCGGGCTCGACGACCGGCCCCGCATCGTCGTCCTCAACAAGATCGACATCCCGGACGGCCAGGACCTGGCGGACATGATCCGGCCGGAGCTCGAAGAGCGCGGCTACCAGGTCTTCGAGGTCTCCGCCGTCGCCCGTACGGGCCTGAAGGAGCTCTCCTTCGCGCTCGCCGGGATCGTCGCTGAGTCGCGTGCGGCCAAGCCGAAGGAGGAGGCGACCCGCATCGTCATCCGGCCGAAGGCCGTGGACGACGCCGGCTTCACCGTCACCTTCGACGAGGCGAACGAGGTCTACCGGGTGCGCGGCGAGAAGCCGGAGCGCTGGATCCGCCAGACCGACTTCAACAACGACGAGGCCGTCGGCTACCTGGCGGACCGCCTCAACCGCCTCGGCGTCGAGGACGCCCTGATGAAGGCCGGCGCCCGTACCGGCGACGGCGTGGCCATCGGCCCCGAGGAGAACGCGGTCGTCTTCGACTGGGAGCCGACGATGATGGCGGGCGCCGAGATGCTGGGCCGCCGTGGGGAGGACCACCGCCTGGAGGCCCCCCGTCCGGCCGCGCAGCGCCGCCGCGACCGGGATGCGGAGCGCGACGAGGCCGAGCAGGAGTTCAAGGAGTTCGGGCCCTTCTAGTCCGGGCCCTTCCCGCAGGCGGGGCGGGGTGGCCGGGGGTACGGGGTCACGTCCGCGGGCCGCGGGGGCTGTTCGCGCAGTTCCCCGCGCCCCTGTAGGTGGCCCCAATGACCCGGTTCGGGTCGGCATGGGCATCCTCGGCCCGTCCGGCGCTTGAGGACGAGCGCCCTTGAGGCGCGAACGGGGTCTGGGGCGGAGCCCGAGGGGGCCGGGACCGACCAGCATCGACCAGGGGCACGACCGGCGCGCGGGGCGCCGTAGGATTCACGGATGAGCCAGAGCCCTGCCTCCCCGGACGGTCCCACGGGTGTCAGCGTCGTCGTCATCGCCTACAACGACGCCGAGCTGGTCGGCGACGCCGTGCGGTCGGCGCTCGCGCAGGGCCCGGCCGTCACCGAGGTCGTGGCCGTCGACGACCGTTCCAGTGACGGCACGGCCGCCGTACTGGACCAGCTGGCCACGACCGAGCCCCGGCTGCGCGTGCTGCGCCGCACGGACAACAGCGGCGGCTGCGGCACGCCCCGCAACGACGGCATCGCCGCCGCCACCTCCCCGTACGTCATGTTCCTGGACAGCGACGACGTGCTGCCCCCCGGCGCCGTCCGGGCGCTGCTCGACGCGGCCCGCGAGCACGGCACCGACGTCACGGTCGGCCGCGCGGTGCGCCGCGAGTTGCCGGAGGGGCGGGACGTCCAGTGGCAGCCGGGCCTGTACCGGGAGGCAGCCGTGTACGAGTCGCCCGAGGCCGAGCCCGGACTGCTCCACGACACGCTGTGCGTCAACAAGCTCTACCGCCGTTCATTTCTGACGGACCATCAAATCCGGTTCCCCGACGGCAGGTTCACCTACGAGGACTTCGTCTTCACGGCCCGCGTGTACGCCGCGGGACCCCGTGTCGCCGTCGTGCCCGAGCTCGTGTACGTCTGGCACGTGCGCCGCGCCGCCGCCCAGGTCTCCATCTCGCTCGCCCGCAAGGACGTCGCCAACTGGCAGGCCCGCATCGCCGCCCACGCCCAGGCCGTGGCGGCCTTCGGCGCGGCCGACCGCAAGGCGCTCGCGGCCGCCTGCCGCACCAAGTTCGTCGACTACGACCTGTGCCTGTACCTGCGCGAGCTGCGCGTACGGGATGCCGGCTACCGCGCCCAGTGGTGGCGGCTCACCCGCGCCCATCTCGCCGACTTCGCACCCGCCGAGATCGCCGCGGCCGCCGCACCCGCCCGCTGGCTCGCCCAGGTGGTCCTTGCCGCCGACGCCCCCCGTGACCTGGACCGGCTCTCCCAGCTCGCCGCCGACCCGGCCCGCCTGATTCCGCCGTACGCGAGCACCGCCGCGGGACCGGTGTGGGCGGACGACCTCGCGGACGTGCCCCTGGACCTGACGGCGCTGCCCGCCGACCGGTTGCCCGTCACCGTCGATGCGACGCTGCTCGCAGGACGGCGCGGCATCCTCAAGCTGCGCGTGCACGAGCTGTACGGACGCCTCGCGGCCACCGGGGTCCCCACCGGCGCCGACATCGAGTTCGTGCCCAGGGGCGGCGGCGAGAGCGCCCTGACGGTGACCGCCGCACTGCGGCCCGGCGCCGAGGGCTTCACCGGCCAGGCCCCCGTGATGCTGGCCGCTCTCGCGGCGGCGGGCGGCCACGGCACCCAGATCTGGGACCTGCGGGTCCGCCTGAACACCGCCTCGGGGCCCGGCGCGCACACCACGCTGCGGGCCCGGGCCGCCGGGCTGCGGCGCACGGCGGTCCCCGCCAGCCGGTACGGTGTTCTGCTGGTGCAGCCGTACCGCACGTCGAGCGGATCGCTCGCGGTGCGGCTCGCTCCTGGAGTACAGGGGGCCCTCGGGGTGGTCGGCGGGAAGCTGCGCAGACTGGCCCGGACGGCTCGATCAAGGCGACGATGAGGACGTGGACGCACACATGACTTTTCTGATCACTGGCGGCGCCGGATACATCGGTTCCCATGTCGTGAGGGCCATGACGGCGGCGGGGGAGCGCGTCGTCGTCCTCGACGACCTGTCCACCGGTGACGCGAAGCGGCTGCCGCAGGGAGTGCCGCTGGTGGTCGGCTCCGTCCTGGACCGCGAGCTCCTGGACCGCACCCTCGCCGAGCACTCCGTGACCGGCGTCGTGCACCTCGCGGGCAAGAAGCAGGTGGGCGAGTCCGTCGAGATCCCGCTGCACTACTACCGGGAGAACGTGTTCGGCCTGACCGTGCTCCTGGAGGCGGTCGCCGCGGCCGGCGTGCGCACCTTCCTGTTCTCCTCCTCCGCCTCCGTGTACGGCATGCCGGACGTCGACCTCGTCACCGAGGACACCCCGTGCCTGCCGATGAGCCCGTACGGCGAGACCAAGCTGGCCGGCGAGTGGCTGGTGCGGGCCGCCGGAAAGGCGCACGGCATCGCCACCGGCTGCCTGCGCTACTTCAACGTGGCGGGCGCGGCCACCCCCGAGCTCGGCGACACCGGCATCTTCAACCTCGTGCCGATGGTCTTCGAGAAGCTGGAGGACGGGCAGCCGCCGCGCATCTTCGGTGACGACTACGAGACCCCCGACGGCACCTGCGTCCGCGACTACATCCACGTCGAGGACCTCGCCGACGCGCACCTGGCCGCCGCCCGCAAGCTCGACGAGTCGGCGAAGGCCGGCGAGTACGGCGACCTGACCGTCAACATCGGCCGGGGCGAAGGCGTTTCGGTGCGCGAGATGGTCGACCTCATCAACGAGATCAGCGGCCGCGGCATCGCCCCCGAGGTGCACCCGCGCCGCGCGGGCGACCCGGCCCGCGTGGTCGCCTCCGCCGACCGCATCGCGGCCGAGCTCGGCTGGAAGGCGCACCACGACGTGCGCTCGATGATCTCCTCGGCGTGGGCCGGCTGGCGCCACCACCGCGACGGCTGATCCCGCCCGCGCAGGGGCTCCGCACACGAGCTCCGCACACGAGCTCCGCACACGAGCTCCGCACCCAACGAGAAGGCCCCGCCGACCGGCGGGGCCTTTTCGTCTTCTCGGCGCGGGGAACGGGTGGGTCAGCGGCCGCGCACCACACGGGCCGCCTTGCGGCGCACCTGGCGCACCAACGGCACCGGCACGGTCAGGCGCAGCGGCTCGCCGGAGGACTCGATCACCGGCACGTCCCGGCTGAACGAGCCTGCCACGAGCCGGAGTCGGAGCTCCCAGGTGCCCGGAGCCACGCCGTCGGCGGTTGCCCGTGCCGCGACGCGGCCGTTGTCGTCGACCTCGGTGGTGGTCGGGGCCGTCAGGGTCTTCCGGTCGGAGACCAGGAGCAGCCGGGCCTCGCCCCGCTCGGCCGGCCAGCCCGGTACGGTCACCCGGGCCGCCGCCTCGACGCGGCCGAGGCGGCTGCGCGCGACGGTGCCCCGGGCCGAGGTGGCGAGCAGCCTGCGGGTGTCCCCGATGTCGAGGTTCAGATGCTGGTGGGCCGCCGAGTGGAACAGGCCGGCGGCGCACGGCCCGGCCTCGCCGCGGTCGA
This sequence comes from Streptomyces xanthochromogenes, assembly GCF_014650455.1. Lineage (GTDB taxonomy): Bacteria > Actinomycetota > Actinomycetes > Streptomycetales > Streptomycetaceae > Streptomyces > Streptomyces xanthochromogenes. Next base: position 130,021 of record NZ_BMUZ01000015.1, read on the forward strand.
TGACGCGGGGCTCGGGCGAGACGTCGTACAGGCGGTCCGACGGGCGCGCGAGCCAGGCTTCCTTGCTGAGCTCGCCCGAGGTGACGACGATCCGCATCGTCCATATCCCCTCCGGCAGCGGCTCCCCGTCGGCGGCCCGGCCGATGTCGAGACGGAGGGTGTACGTGCCGTCGTCGGCGGTCTCGGCGGGCACCCAGTACGTGTAGCCCTGGCGGCGCAGCAGCACGCCCACCCTGCGGCCCGCCGGGTCGAGCTCGCTGAGCCGGGCCGAGCCCTCGACCCGCAGCACCGGGCCGTCCCAGGCGTAGGAGTCGACCCGCTGGACCAGCCGGACCCGGGAGGTGATGTCGTAGGCGGAGTCGGGGATGGCCCGCTCGGCGTCCCGGAAGTAGGGGTAGGCGGCGTAGACCCGCTCGCCGTCCTGGTGTGCGGGGCCCAGCGTCCTGCCGGTGTCGGCGAGGACGATCTCGGTGAGCTCGTCCACCAGGCCGTGGCGCAGGCAGTGCACCCGCAGCCGCAGCCGGGGCGGCAGCGCCGCCATGATCGGCTCGGTGGTCCACTCGTCGAGCAGCACCTTGGCGGCGGCCGCCATGTCCTTGCGGCCCGCCTCGTCACGGGCGAGGTAGGGCTCGCCGAACATGCTCAGGATCTCGCCGTGGAAGTGACGCTCCATCAGTTTGTCGCGCTCGCGGCCGGCGGGCACCAACTCGCCCAGGCCGCGCAGGATTTCGCCGACGAAGGCGAGCTGATCGACCCAGTCGACGTCCTGGCGGCTGGCGTTGGTGCCGTCGCCGCGGCCCTCCAGGTAGTAGCAGTCGTGGTCGGCGACCACCGAGATCTTCTTGGCGTGCAGCACCGCGGGGACGGCGAACGCCACGTCCTCGTTGAGGAGGCGGCCCTCCGCGAACCGCAGCCCGTGCTCCTCGATCAGCGCGCGGCGCCACAGCTTGTACGGGGCCAGCGTCCAGTACACGGGGGAGTCGTACAGGTCGACCTCGGCGCTGGTGGTGCGGAAGTCCACCGGGGCGTCCCGGCCCACGCCCACGATCCGGCCGTACACGATGTCGGACTCTTCGCCGTCGGCCATCGCGACCATGCGCCGCAGCGCGTCGGTGCCGAGGTAGTCGTCGGAGTCCAGGAAGAAGAGATAGGTGCCGCGGGCCCGCTCGATGCCCACGTTGCGGGGCTTTCCGGCGCCGCCCGAGGGCTCCTGGTGGATCACTTGGACGTTGTCGCGCTCGCGCGCCCACGCGTCGAGCCAGTCGCCGCTTTCGTCCGACGAGCCGTCGTTCACCGCGATCACTTCGAGCTTGCGCCGCCCGATGGTCTGCGCTTCCACGGACCCGAAGCAGCGCTCCAGGTACCGCAGCGTGTTGTGCACCGGGACGATCACGGTAACAACGGGGTCCATCGGCACACATCCTCGAATGGGGCACAGCTGCAAGGGTGGTCGGGCGCCTCGGCTCGCGCGCACGCGGACGCTAGCACAGCTTTTCTTATTTATTGGAGGCCCTGTAGGGGCCCTGTGTCAAAGGGGTGCGGATATGCGACTTCTGTGCGGTCACCCGCAGGTGGGACGGTGTGCGGAAGGCCCCGGCACACCCTGTGTGCCGGGGCCTTCCGCTCGTATCGCGCGCTACGGGAACGCGGTGTGGATCAGCGCTCCAGGAACGTGAAGAGGTCCTCCCAGCGCCGGACGATCTCGTCCGTCCGGTAGCGCTGGATGTTCTCGCGGGCCGCGTCCCCGAGCCGGTCGCGCAGCTCCTGGTCGGCGAGCAGGGACTCCAGGCGCCGCGCGAAGACCAGGGTGTTGCCGGGCGGCGCCAGCAGACCGTCCTCGCCGTCGCGGATGATCTCGCGGATGCCGGGTGCGACGTCGAAGGCCACACACGGAACGCCGGTCGCCATGGCCTCCAGGAGCGAGAGCGGGAAGCCCTCGCCGCGCGAGGCGAGCGTGAAGACCGCGCCGTCCTGGAGGGCGCCCGCCGGGTCGTCGGTGCGGCCCATCCACTCCACCGAGCCGTCCAGGCCGAGCTCGGTGCACTGACGGCGCAGCGCCTCCTCGTCGGAGCCCGTGCCGTAGATCCGCAGCGTCCAGCCGGGGTGGCGCGGGGCCACCTCGGACCAGGCGTCCAGGAGCAGGTCGGTGCCCTTCTCCTCGTGCAGGCGGCCGATGCTCACCACGTGCTTGGAGGTCCGCTGCGAGGGCTCCGCGGGGAAGAACGGCAGCGGGTTGGGCATGAAGTCGACGTTGTCGAGCCTCTGTTGGGCCCACAGGTCGGCGTCCTCGCGGGTCAGCGCGAGCAGCCGGTCGACGTGCCCGTAGTAGCGCTTGACCCGCCCGAACCGGGAGGACCTGCGGCACGCCTCGAACGACTCGTGGGTCATGCCGACGACCGTGACCGAGGACGTGTCGGCGAGCGCGACCCACTCCATCGCCCACACCTGCGTGACGATGACGACCGCGCCGGGCCGCGCCTGGCGGAACATGCGGGTGAGCTTGGCGGCCTGCTCCTGCATGCCCTCGGCGCGGGCGGCGCGCCGGCGGCGGTCCGCCAGGTTCAGCTTGCCCTTGATGCCGTGCGCGCCGGGCACCGACGGCGGATGCACGTCGTACAGCGTCGTCGTGCCGTACGGCAGGTCCGGGCCCAGCTCGAAGGGGTGACTGGGCGGGGTGATGCCGACCATGTGCACCAGGTTGCCGCGGTCGGCGAAGAGCCGGGCCATCTGGTGCGACCAGGTCGCCACGCCGCCGAGCTCGTTGACGGCGTTGGAGACGAAGAAGATGTCACGGCCGCCGCCCTTGGCGGTCTGCTCGGTCACTTGCCGCTCCCGGAGGTGAAGAACTTGGCGACGATCTGCTGGGCGGCGGTGCCCCGGTCGTACTCACCGAACTCGGCCGCGAAACGCTCCCGCGCCCCGGCGTACTCGGTGTCCGCCGACTTGAGCTCCTCCACCGCCGCGAACAGCGCGGCCTCGGTGCCCACGACCGGCCCCGGCGCCTTCTCGCGCAGGTCGAAGTAGGTGCCGCGAGCCTCGCCCGCGTACTCCTCGTAGTCGTACGTGAAGAAGATCATCGGGCGGTCGAGGAGGGTGTAGTCGAACATCAGCGACGAGTAGTCGGTGATCAGCGCGTCGGCGAGGACGAGCAGCGGCGAGATGTCGTAGCCGCTGGACACGTCGATGACCTTGCCGCGCACCGACGGCGGCAGCACGACCTGGTTGAGGTAGTGCGAGCGGATCAGCAGCGTGTAGTCGTCACCGAAGCGCTCGGCGAATGCCTCGACGTCGAAGGGCAGCTCGAAGCGGCGCACCGCGCCCTGCGGCGTGGCCCGGAACGTCGGCGCGTACAGCAGGACCTTCTTCGCCGGGTCGATCTTCAGCTCGGCGGCCAGCGGGCCGCGCTCGCGCGAGCCGGACGCGCTCTCCTGCTCGCGCGCCTTGACCAGTTCGTCGTTGCGCGGGTAGCCGGCGCGCAGCAGCCGGTCCTCGCGCAGCCGGAAGCCGCGGGCGAGGGTGGCCACATCGTGCTCGGAGCGGACCAGGAAGTGGTCGAAGCGGTCCAGGCCCCGCTGCAGGCGCTCCCGCTCGGGGCGGCCGAGCACCTTCATCTGCGGCAGGTCGAAGCCCATCCGCTTCAGGGCGCTGCCGTGCCAGGTCTGGATGTAGGTGGTGCCCGGACGCTTGGTCAGGGACGCCGGGAAGCCCTGGTTGTCGATCCAGAACTCGGCCTGGGCCAGCGCCCGCAGATAGGCGTAGCTCCAGCGTCTGACCAGCGTGGCGTCCTTGGGGAAACCGGTGGGCTTGGCGCCCTCGTAGGACCAGACGGGCTCGAAGTCGATGCCCTGGCGGCGCATCTCGTCGTAGATCGCCTTCGGGCTGTCGCTGAACTGCTTGCCCATGTGGCTCTCGAAGACCACCAGACCCTTGCGGATCGGCAGCTTGGAGAGCACCTCGTGGTAGACGCGGACCTTGGTCTCGCCCGAGTTGAGGTCCTTCTTCATCCGGCGGGCCTTGCGCAGGCTCTTCTTGGCGACCCCGGCGGCCTTGCTGCGCAGGGCCTCCTCGATGAGGCCCTGGGTGCGTACGGTCGCGGCGCCCGAGGCGGTCAGGACGTAACTCAGGTTGCCCTTCTTGGAGACCGACGGCTCGATGCGGTCGGAGACCAGACGGGTCAGACGGGGGCGGACGTGCAGCGGGTGCCCGGAGTTCACGTCGATGCTGCCGGCCGAGACGCGGGTGGAGACGGAGTCGCCGTCGATGTCCAGGTTGAGCCAGACGTCCCACACCACGTCGATGATGCCCAGCGGGCGCAGCTTGCGGGCGATGTCCGCCTCGGCCTTCCAGTCCAGCGTGCGCCCGCCGTGGGTCAGCGAGGTCAGCGGGAAGCGGAAGGACTGCAGGCTGGTGCGACGGGCCCGGAACTCCAGGGTGCCGGTCAGCTCGGCGCCGGCCTTGACGCGGCCGAGCGGGTTGACCACCGAGCCGCCGAGGCGCACCTTGCCCTGGCCGTCGTCGGCGTAGGAGGTGAGGCGGTTGCCCAGCGACAGCTTGTTCAGCGGGCGGGTGTGGTAGCCGGCCGCGGTGACGTCCAGGATGCGGGCGCCGTCCGGGTCGTCCAGGTGCTCGGCGCACCAGTAGATCCGGCCGTCCTTCTCCACCAGCGGCACGGTGAGCTTGCCGGGGGTGATGAGGGCGTCGGCCGCCGGCATCAGGTTCTTCCAGTCCTCCTTGCCCAGGAGGTAGGCGCAGATCGCCTGGATGGGCTGGACCTCGGCATAGGCCTGCGGGGAGATCGTCGCCAGATAGCTGTTGGCGAGCTCCGCGAACTCGTGCCGGTAGTCGTTGTCGAGCAGCGGAAGATCGCGCAGATGGAGCACCAGGTCGTGCTTGAGGAACTTGACGTCCTTGCGGAACTTCAGGTCCTCGTAGCCCTTCTCCTCCAGGAGCTCGTCGACCCGCCGGTGGATCTCCATGCGGTGCACGAAGTTGGCGATCTCGTGGCGCCGGTTGCTGATCGACTTCGCCGAGGAGTTCTCCACGACGTTCCACGAGTAGACGCGGTTGGGGATCAGCGTGATGCGCCGGGCGGCGACGTAGGCCTGCGCGGAGAACAGCAGGTCCTCGTAATGGATGCCGACCGGGAAGGACAGACCCTGGTCGAGCAGGAACTCACGCCGGTAGCACTTGTTGGTGGAGAGGGTGTCGAAGACCAGCAGGTCCGGCATCTCGGTGATCGACTCAAGCGTGCGGGTCGTCGAGTAGATCCACGGGTACCAGTCGACGGTCTTGCCGTGCCGGCTGTCCACGTAGACGCGCACACACATGCCGGAGACGAGGTCGGCGCCGGTGCGCTCGGCCGCGGCGACCATGTTCCGGCAGGCGTTCTCCTCCAGGACGTCGTCGCTGTCGAGGAATATTACGTACGTGCCAAGCGCCTCGGAGATGCCGTGGTTACGGGGTGCCCCGCAGCCACCGCTGTTCTGCGGCAGCTGGAATGCCCGCACCCGTCCCGGGTTCGCGGCCTGGAGCTCCTGGGCGATCTCGTAGGAGCGGTCCTTGCTGCAGTCGTCGACGATCAGGACCTCGACGCTCTTATGCGTCTGGTCCAGGACAGACTGGACGGCCGTCGGCAGTCGATCGGCATCGTTGTAGACGATGACGATCACGGAGACGTCAGGCACTGGCACCTCAATCCATTTGTGCTAATGGCATGCGGTTCAACGCTACCTGGTATCCATCGCCCTCCCGGCAGCCGCCCGGGCGCGACCGTCGCCCGTTCGCGGGGCGGGCGCACCGGGACCCGCCGCTGCTTCGTTACGCAACTGTGAAAGAGGACCGGGCAACCAATGAGGCCCGGCGGCCATCTCCGGAGAAGGTGGTGCCAGGGGCGCACCTCCGCCGGGAACGTCATACTTCTCCTGGACCCTGTCCATGGCCGCCCAGGCCGGACATCGCGGGCGAAGCGGACACAGAGCGAGTGAGCGAGAAGGCACGGTGCTGAAAACCTCCCCCGCGGAACAGGCGGCGACGGCCGAACGGGGCAGTCGGCCCCGCCCGAAGTTCCTCGGAGCGCAGACGGTCGCCGCCACCCTGTCGGCCGTGATCTCCATGGGCGCCTACTGCCTGGCGATGGCGGTGCACGGCACCTACCCGTTCGGCTCGCGCTCGCGGGCCGTCAACGACCTCGGCAACCAGTTCGTGCCGTTCCACGCACACCTGTGGGACCTGATGCACGGCACCGCCTCCGGGGACCTCGTCTTCAACTGGGGCAGCGGCTTCGGCGTCCCCTTCCTCGGGGACTTCTTCACCTACCTCATGAACCCCTTCTCCTGGCTCGTCGGGCTGTTCCCGCGTGACCAAGTGGAGATACCGGTCTTCCTGGTCACGCTGCTCAGCGTCGGCCTCGCCGCGTTCCTGATGACCGTCTTCCTCGGCCGGCTGCGCCCCGGCTCGCCCTGGCTGCGCGGACTGCTCTCGGTCGGCTACGCGGTCAGCGCCTGGATGATCTCCGACGGTTTCTCCGACCCCATGTGGATGTGGGGCCTCGCCGCCTTCCCGATGCTCGGCATCGCCTCCGACTGGTGCCTGCGCGGCCGCCACTGGATCCTCGGCACCCTGCTCGTCTTCGCCGCCTGGGCCGGCAACTTCTACATCGCCGCGATGGCCACCATCGGCATGGGCCTGGTCCTCGTCGTCCGCCTGGTCCTGGAGGACACCCCGCTCCGAGAGCGCCTGAACGCGCTGGTGCGGGCCGCCACGATGACGGCCACGGGCCTGCTGCTCGCGGCCCCCGTCCTCACCGTCGGCCTCAAGGCGAGCAAGCTGTCCCAGCCCGCCCCGGACGCCACCTACAAGGGCCCGCCCGGCGCCGCCGACTACCTCGCGCACCTGCTGCCCGGCGGCCTGCACGGCAACGCGCCGCAGATCTCGGTCGGCCTGCTCCCGCTGCTCCTCGTCCTCGCCTTCCCCTTCATGCGCCGGGTGCCCGCCAAGGAGCGCATCGCCTGGTGCGTCCTGCTCGTCCTGGTCGCCCTCTCCTACATCTGGGCACCGACGATCCTGCTCTGGCACGGCCTGGCCATGCCCAACGGCAGTCCCTACCGCGCCTCCATCGCGCTCACCGCGATGCTGGTGATCGTCTCCTGGCTCGCGCTGTCCCGCCGCCCGCGCCCCCTGGAGCTCCTGTTCGGCGCCGCGGTCACCGCCGTCGTCGTGGCCTTCGGCGCCCGCAGCCCCTACGTCTCGCACGGCACCTGGATCCTGACCGTCGGCGGGGGGCTGCTCGCCCTGGTCCTGCTGCTCCTCCTGTACCGCTTCCGCGGGCAGCGCCCGATGCGGGTCGCCCTCACCGGCGCGCTCGCCTGCACGGTGTTCCTGTCCACCGCGTACACCGTCTTCTCGGTCACCGCGATCCGCGACAGCAGCGAGTGGTGGCAGCCCAAGCGGACCCTGGACGCCCGCTCGCTCGCCGCCCACGACGCCGTCCGGGCCCACGACGACTGGCCGGCCACCCGCAGCGAGCCCGGCCCGCACGAGTTCGCCAACAACGACCCGCTGCTCCTCGGCGGCCAGGGCGGCTCGTACTACAGCAGTTACGTCCCGGCGAAGACCGCCGAAGCCCTGCACGCGCTCGGCGCCGGCTGGTACATACAGGGCCGCCACACCCTCGCCTTCACCGACCCGGTCGGCCGCGCGATCATGGGCGTCGGCAGCTATCTGGACTGGGCCAAGAACCGCAACGGCTTCACCCAGCACTCGGTCGCCGCCCCGCCGGTGGTCACGCTGCGCCCGGGCACCGCGAGCGACGCCGGGGCCCATGACGCCTCGGTCTTCGCCCGCCAGGAGCGCGTGCTCGGCACCCCCGTCTACGACGTGCCCGCCCTCACCCCCGCCGGCGGCCCCCCGGCGACCGCCGCGCCGAACGGCGACCTGCACCTGCCCGGCAACGAGACCGGCTCCAAGTGGACGTCGTTCAGCGCCAGTTGCACCCCCGGCACCGAGGCCTACTGGTACGGCCCCTGGTACACGGGCAGCATCCAGGCCTTCGGCAGGACCGTAGAGCAGCACGGCCGCTACAACATGACCAGCAACACCCTGCTGCCGCTCGGCACCGTCCCGGCGAGCGGCAGGTTCACCGTCGCGTTGGGCACCCACAAGGCCCAGGACATCCCGAAGTTCCCCATCGGGTGCCTCAGCCGTGCCAAGCTCGGCGCCGCGGTCGACCACCTCAAGGCCACTGGACCCCAGAAGGTCACGGCCGGCGGTCACAGCATCGCCGCCACCTTCCCCAAGGGCACCACCGGCACCGCCGTCATCGCCGCTCCGGCCGTCACCGGCTGGCAGTGCTCGGTCGACGGCGGCCCGGCGCGCGCCCCCGGTACTCTGGGCGGGCTGATGGCGGTGAACCTCGGCGACGGCGGCTCCCGCCTCTCGTGCTCCTTCCAGACCCCTGGACTCAAGCCGGGACTCCTGGCGAGCGGACTGGCCCTGGTGGCCCTGCTCGCCGTCGGAGTCGGCGGCGCGGTCCGCACCCGCACCAGGTCCTCCCGCACTCCCTCCCCGTCTTCTGCCAACGGAAAGCACTGATGATGAAGCTGTCGGTCGTCGTCCCCTGTTACAACGAAGAAGCGGTCATCGACCAATTCGACGCCAAGACCCGCAGCGTGCTCGACACCCTCCCGATCGAGTACGAGATCTGCTACGTGGACGACGGCAGCCGGGACAAAACGCTCCTGCACCTGCGAGCCCTGGCCGACCGCCATCCGGACGCCACCCGTTACGTCTCCTTCAGCCGCAACTTCGGCAAGGAGGCCGGCATGCTCGCGGGGCTGCGCGAGGCCACCGGGGACGCCGTGGTCATCATGGACGCCGACCTCCAGCACCCGCCGGAGCTCATCGGGCAGATGCTGGAGCTCTACCAGCTGGGCCACGACCAGATCATCGCCCGCCGCACCCGCGAGGGCGACAAGAAGGTCCGCTCCGCCCTGAGCCGCATCTACTACCGCGCGGTCAACAAGTGGGTCGACGTCGAACTCACCGACGGCGTGGGCGACTTCCGCATGCTGTCGCGCCCCGCCGTGGACGCACTGCTCTCGCTGGGCGAGTACAACCGCTTCTCCAAGGGCCTGTTCTCCTGGATCGGTTTCGACACCGTCACCTTCGACTACCAGAACGCCCAGCGCGAGGCCGGCGAGACCAAGTGGAAGTTCGGCTCGCTGCTGAACTACGGCATGGACGGCCTGATCTCGTTCAACAACAAGCCGCTGCGGCTCGCGATCTGGCTCGGCGTCCTGCTCGCCGGCGTCGGCGCGGCCTACGCCCTGTGGATCACCGTCGCCGCCATCGCCTACGGCGTGAGCACCCCGGGCTATGTCACCCTCGTCGCGATCATCGTCGGCCTCGGCGGCGTCCAGATGATGATGCTGGGCCTGATCGGCGAGTACATCGGCCGCATCTACTACGAGACCAAGCGACGCCCGCACTTCCTGGTCAAGGAGGCGCACGGCTTCCCGGGCAAGCCCGAGGGCGTCGAGCGCCGCGTGGTGTACCGCAACGAGCCGCAGCACAAGGTGGTCTGATGCCAAGTCAGCTCGGGCAGGTGATCAGGTTCGGCTTCGTCGGCGGAGTCAACACCTGCACCTTCTACGCCTTCTACTGGCCGCTGCTGCACCTGGCGAAGCTGCCGTACTTCGTCGCGTACACCATCGCCTTCCTGCTCAGCATGGTCGGCTCGTTCTTCCTCAACACCTACTTCACCTACCGCACCAAGCCGAGCTGGAAGAAGTTCCTGCTCTTCCCGCTCACCAACGTCACCAACTTCGTGGTGCAGAGCGCCGGTCTGTTCGCCCTGGTGCACTGGGTCGGGATGAACAAGACGATCGCCCCGCTGGTCGCCGCCGTGGTGGCGATCCCGTTCACCTACGTGCTGTCCCGCCGGATTCTGGTGCCGCGCCACCAGGAGGCGGGGGAGCCGGACCCGGTCGAGCCGAAGATCCCGGTCAAGTAGCGGACGTACACCGGGGGAACGACAGGAGGGGCGGCCACCGGACCGGTGGCCGCCCCTCCTCGCGCGCTCGCTAGACGCGGCTGCCCGCGCTCTCCTGGGCCGCCGCCGACCACTCCCCGAACCGGGCCCCGGGCCGGGTCTGACGGGCCGCGTACAGCTGGCCGTCCGTGCCGAGCACCACGAGCACCGCCCGGCCGGCCGAGTCCTGCGACATGCCCGGTATCCCCACGAACTGCACGCCCGGCGTCTCCCAGGCCGCCTGCTTGGCCGAGCTGTCGGTCGCCGGCACCACGCGGCCCTGCTCGTCCCGGGCCGCGATCACCAGCGCGGCCCCGTTCCCGTTCAGGCGGTACGCCGAGACGCGCCCGTAGCCGCCCGCCGGTGTGCGGCGGGCCACCTTCCACGCGGCCTCCGACGTGCCGGACGGGCCGCCGGGCGCGGCGACGGTCACCTGCGCGGTGCCCGCACCCCGGTAGACGGCGAGCGCGCCGCCCTTGCCGTCCGCCACCAGGCTCACCGCGCTGCCCGACGGCGGCAGACCCGTCGGCGTCGAAAGCCTCGGCAGCTCGCCGGGCGCGGGGGACACCCAGTGCAGCACCGTCTTGGCGGTCGGCGCCGCCACATGAATCCGGCCCGACGGGTCGACCAGCGCGTCGATCCCCTCCACCACCAGCGGATGCGGAGGCTGCTTGCCCGCCGGGTGGTCGAGCAGCTGCCAGGGCCCCCACCCCTTGCCGCCCTTGCCGCTGCGCATCGCGATGTCACCGGCCCAGTTGCGGGCCAGTACGTGCACGGTGCCGTCCGGGGCGACCGCGGTCGCCGGATAGCCCGTCTCAAGCGACTTCTCCGGGGCGGTGTCCGGGGTGCCGAGCGAGGTCCACGCGCCGAACTTGGGCACCCCGTCGGCGCCCACGCCGGTCTGCAGCACACAGACCAGCTCTTTGTGGTGCTTCTGCCCCTTGAACGGAAGGACCGTGCGCGTACCGAACAGCTGAAGCGTTCCATCGGGCAGCCGTACGACCTCGACCTGCGGGTCCAGCGGGCCCCCCGCGCTGCCCACCGCCTCGAACGGCCCGCCCCACGGCCCCTTGCCGGCCTCCCGCTCCACCCAGCAGCGCACCGCCCCGTTGAGCACCGCGAACGCCGCGAGCCGGCCGTCCTTGAGCGGCGCCAGCCAGCGCACGGTGCCCGGGGTACGGGTGCGGGTGCCGCGCGCCCAGCCGGCCCCGCCGCCCTTCAGGCCGTTGGGGCCCACCTTGAGGTCGCCGCAGCCCGCCGCGTCCCCGCAGTCGCGGTGGTCCGCCCAGCCGTAGGCGTTCAGGAGCTGGGAGTTGCGCCGCGTGGCCGCCGCGTCCAGGGACGGCGGGGTGTAGTTCGTCGGGTAGCCGATGTAGTTGGACACCGACGCCGGACGCCCCTTGCCCCCGCCCCAGTAGCGCTCCATGGCGGCCTGCATGAACTGCGCCGACGAGGTGTGGTCCTGATGGTCCAGATAGCTCAGGCCACGCAATATCGTCGGCGCGCTCATCATCGCCACCGTTTCGCGCGGCGCGTGCATGGGGGTCGGGTCGAGCGTCCTTATCACCGTCGGGTTGACCCGCGCGATCACCGCCGCGAGCGCGTCGATGATCTGGTCCCGCGTGTAGGCGCGCGGCATCCGCACCGGGCTGCCGGTGCCCGGCAGCGTCGGCAGCTCCTTGATGGCGCCCAGCCACAGACCCCGCATGCTCACCGGACGCGGCACGCTCACATAGCGCGCCTCGCACAGGCCCATGTAGATCAGCTGGACGTGCGGGGCGGCCTGCAGATAGTGCAGCTCGGAACGGAAGCCGGGCAGCAGCTCCACCGGCTCCACCGTCCACGGACTGTTGTCGTCGCCCGTCGCCATCAGGGCGTTGGCGGCCCGCAGACCGTTTATCCGCGCCCGCGCGAAGCCCGGCCGGTCCGTCCGCATCGACTTGAACTGCGGTGACTTGCCCGGAGCGTTGCGGCCGTCCGACTCACCGCTCGTCATGCACACCGTCACCGAAAGGGCGCCACTGCGTATCGACTGCTCCAGGTCCGGGTTCATGAAGTAGATGCTGTCGTCGGCGTGCGCGATCACGTGCAGATACGCCTGGTTGGCCGAATCCGAGGCCGGCTTGCCCGTCGTCGTGCCCGTCGAAGGACTGTCGACGCCCGCCCCGCCCCGAGGTGCCAGCCACTGCCATCCGCCGTAGGCGAGAGGCGCCGCCACGAGGCCGCCCCCGGCGACCTGCAGCAGACGTCGGCGAGATGGTGACGACGGCATCCGGCACGCTCCTTGTTGCATCCATGCGCCCCGAGTCCCCCGGGCGTCCGCCATGGAGTTGTTCGAACAGTCATCAGGAGGGAGGGCGTAGCAGCTCCTGAGGTTTCACTTCTGACGCTAAATTTGCCTGGCCGGTATGAAGCCGCACGGTAGGGGCGTGTGGGCTTCAGCACCCCATCGGCCCATCAGTTCCCCAGTTTTCGCACTTTTTCGAGCTTAAAGCTCCTTTGTGCGGCCCCCGTGAGGCTGTCCGCCGATTGGAACTTCCAAGCGCCCACGGCCCGTCCTGACATAGATTTCACCGTGTGACAGTGGCAAGGCAGCAGGTGGCACAGGCCCGCAGAATTGTAGTCAAGATCGGTTCGTCCTCACTCACCACCGCCTCCGGCGGCCTCGACGCGGACCGGGTCGACGCGCTCGTCGACGTGCTCGCCAAGGCGCGCAGCGGCGGCGAGAAGGACATCGTCCTGGTCTCCTCCGGCGCCATCGCCGCCGGCCTCGCCCCACTCGGGCTGCGCCGCCGCCCGACGGACCTGGCCCGCCAGCAGGCCGCGGCCAGCGTCGGCCAGGGCCTCCTGGTCGCCCGCTACACCGCCTCCTTCGCCCGCTACGGCGTACGCGTCGGGCAGGTCCTGCTCACCACCGACGACACCAGCCGCCGCGCCCATTACCGCAACGCCTACCGCACCCTGGACCAGCTCCTGGCCATGGGCGCGCTGCCCGTCGTCAACGAGAACGACACCGTGGCCACCGACGAGATCCGGTTCGGCGACAACGACCGCCTCGCCGCCCTCGTCGCCCACCTCGTCCGCGCCGACCTGCTCGTGCTGCTCTCCGACGTCGACGGCCTCTACGACGGCGACCCCGCCAAGCCCGGCACCTCGCGCATAGACGAGGTCCGCGGTCCCGACGACATCGCCCACGTCCAGATCGGCAGCGCGGGCAAGGCCGGGGTCGGCACCGGCGGCATGGTCACCAAGGTCGAGGCCGCCCGTATCGCGGCCGCCGCCGGCATCCCCGTCGTCCTGACCTCCGCGAGCCAGGCCGCCGACGCCCTCGCCGGGCGCGCCACCGGCACCCACTTCCACCGCACCGGCCGCCGCTCCGCCGACCGCCTCCTGTGGCTGGCACACGCCTCCACCCCGCAGGGCGCCCTGGTCCTCGACGACGGAGCCGTACGGGCCGTCGTCGAAGGCCACAAGTCGCTGCTGCCCGCCGGAATCGCCGCCGTCGAGGGCGAGTTCGTGGCCGGCGATCCCGTCGAACTGCGCGACCTCCGGGGCCGTGCCATCGCCCGTGGCCTCGTCAACTTCGACGCCAAGGAGATCCCTCAGCTCCTCGGCCGCTCCACGCACGACCTCGCCCGTGAACTCGGCCCCGGCTACGAGCGGGAAGTCGTACACAGGGACGATCTGGTCGTCCTGCACCCCTGAAACGGCTGAAAGTCCAGCCATAAGACAGACACCTTCAGGAAAACCGCCCCGCGCCCGGCCTCGGGCTGGTCAACTTTGAGGCGGGGGTACACGCGGACCGGCAATCCGCGCAGTACCGCACCGCATCGCACACAGCAGCACAGGAGGCCGCCGGTGAGACGAGCGCGCCCCGGGGCGGCGCCCCGAGGGACGACGGCTGAGCGGACCCTGACCAGTGTGGGGACGGGGGCCGACGTCGAACGGAGCGAGGCAGTCGAGGAGCCCGGGGACATCCCCAGGCTGTGGCACATCACGCTCAGCGTCTCGGGAGCGGAGGCGCCGCTGAAGGAGGTCCGCCGCGGCCTCGAACAGCTCGCCCACGACCACCCGTTCCTGCTGACCAGCCGCTATGCCCATGACCACGCCGAGATCCGGTACTGGGAGGAGGCCCGCGACCTGCACGACGCGGCCGCCGTCGCCCTGCGCCTGTGGGGCGAACACCGCTCCACCGCCAAACTCCCGCCCTGGGAGATCGTCGGCCTCGAAGTCATCGACCGCGGGACCTACCACCAGCGGCTCGCCGAGGGGTACGGACCACCCCCGGCCGCCCCCGTGGGCGTCCACCCTTTCTGACCCCGCTCCCCGGGACCGTCTCGGGGAGTGGAACCGGGGCGAAACGCCCGCCCGCCGCGCATTAGTCTGCGGGCATGGCTTCGCAGACCTCGCCCTCCCCGTACGACGACATGTCCCCGGTCACGCAGACCGCCTACCGGGCGCGCGCAGCGGCCGCCGAGATCGCGCCACTTCCGCGTGCGGTCAAGGACGAGGCGCTGCTCGCGATCGCCGACGCGCTCCAGGTGCGGACCGCGGAGATCGTCGAGGCCAACGCCGTCGACGTCGCCAAGGCCCGCGAGGCCGGCACCAGCGAGACCGTCATCGACCGGCTCACGCTCACGCCCGAGCGGATCCGCGCGATCGCCTCCGACGTGCGCGACGTGGCCGCCCTGCCCGACCCCGTCGGCGAGGTCGTCCGCGGCTCCACCCTGCCCAACGGCATCGACCTGCGGCAGGTCCGCGTCCCGCTCGGGGTCGTCGGCATCATCTACGAGGCCCGGCCCAACGTGACCGTGGACGCCGCGGCCCTCTGCCTCAAGTCGGGCAACGCGGTCCTGCTGCGCGGCTCGTCCTCCGCCTACGCCTCCAACACCGCCCTCGTCCGTGTCCTGCGTGACGCGGTCGGCGGCGCGGGTCTGCCCGCCGACGCGGTCCAGCTCGTCCCCGGTGAATCCCGCGACTCCGTAAGGGAGTTGATGCGCGCCCGCGGCCTGGTGGACGTCCTCATCCCGCGCGGCGGCGCCTCCCTGATCCGCACCGTCGTCGAGGAATCGACCGTCCCCGTGATCGAGACCGGCACCGGCAACTGCCACGTCTACGTCGACGCCGAGGCCGACCTCGACATGGCCGTCGACATCCTCGTCAACTCCAAGGCGCAGCGCCCCTCGGTCTGCAACTCCGCGGAGACGCTCCTGGTCCACCAGGACATCGCGGACGCCTTCCTGCCGCGCGCCCTGGACGCCCTGGCCGAGGCCGGCGTCACCGTCCACGCGGACGAGCGCGTACGGGCCTACGCGGACGCCTCCAAGGCCACCGTCGTCGAGGCCACCGTCGAGGACTGGGAGACCGAGTACCTCTCGTACGACATCGCCGCCGCGGTCGTCGACTCCCTCGACGCCGCCGTCGCCCACATCCGGCTGTGGACCTCCGGGCACACCGAGGCCATCGTCACCACTTCGCAGGCCGCGGCCCGTCGCTTCACCCAATTGGTCGATTCGACGACCGTCGCCGTCAACGCCTCCACCCGGTTCACCGACGGCGGCCAGTTCGGCTTCGGCGCGGAGATCGGCATCTCGACCCAGAAGCTGCACGCCCGCGGCCCCATGGGCCTGCCGGAACTGACCTCCACGAAGTACATCGTGACCGGCGACGGTCACATTCGGTAGCCGTTCATAACTCTCCGTGGGATAGGGCGAGTTCGCCCACCGGCTGCCCAAACGGACCGCCCGGGGATACGCTGAACGCGTGCCGGACGACGTAGGGGGCAGGCCGTTCCCGGACGGCTGGGAGCCCGACGACGACCGCGGGGGCGCGGACGATGACTTCGCCTCCGTGGTGTTCGACGAGGACTTCGTACGAGCCGCCGCCATCCACGAACCCAGCGCCGTCGAGCGTCTGCTCGCCGCCGCCCAGGCCCGTGCCGAGGCGGAGGCGGCCCGCGCCCGCGCGGGCGCCGGAGCCCCCGACGACGAGCTCTTCGACGACGGCTACGCCCCCTACCGCCCCGGCCGCGACCCGGACGACCTCGGTGGCCCCGGCCTCCCCGGCGGCGCCGAGGCGGGCCCCTACGGCCGCTTCGGCGGGGTTCTGCGCCCCTACCGGGGCCGCGCCCGCTGGCACCGGCCCATCGCCTGGCTGATGGCCGTGATCATGGGTATCGGCATGGTCGCCCTCGCCTTCTCCGCCGTCTACCGGGGCGCTTCCTCGGGCCGCGAGGACAAGGCGCCGCCGCCCCCCGCCACGAGCAACGTCGACAACCCGACCAACGCGGCGGCCCCGTCTCCGCCCGCCGCCGCCGGAGGCCGCCCGCCGGTGATCGGCTCGGCGCCGGGCACGGAGGGCCTCGCGCCCCCGTCCGCCACGGCCCCGCCTTCCCCGCCGGGCGCGCAGTCCGCTTCCGGCTCGTCCGTCCCCGCCCCCGCCTCGGCCTCGGCCGATTTCGGGGCGCCGGCGGTATCGGCTTCGAGCCCGCGCTGAGCACCCCCTGAACAGCCCGTGAACCGGCGCGGTGGAACTCGTCGGAAGTTGACGCGCACCAGCGCGTTTACCTTTCCCCCACGAGACCTACCCTGAAGGTATGGCAGGGCTTGGAGAGCCACCCGAGGAAACACCGGAGGGTCTCCCCGGCGGTGGCGACGACGAGTACCGGTCCGTCGTCTTCGACGAATCGTTCGTCCGCGCCGCCCGCCTCCAGGAGTACTCCGCGCAGGAACGGATGCGCGAGCACGCGCGGGCCGTGCGCTCCCGCCCGGGCTGGTCCCCGCGGGTCCTCTCCAGGCCCGCCATCGCGCTGGTGCTGCTGCTCCTCATAGCCTTCAGCACCGCCATCTACATGGGCGTCCGGCACCCCTACGAGCCGCCCCCGACCGGCCACCCCGAGCCGCTGCGGATGTCCGTGATCCCGCTGGCCCCGCAGGACCCGGTGCCGGGTGGTGACGCCGAGCAGCTCTTCGCGCACAGCCCCGCCGCCCAGTTCCGCACCGGCGGCTCCGGGATCAATCTGCCGTCGGCCACCAGGACCACGCACTTCTCCGAGGCCCAGGTGATGAACGCCCTCTCCATCGCCAAGGACTACCTGGTCAAGTCGTCCCTGGACCCCGATGTCCTGGCCGGCGGCCCGGACCGCCAGATCCGGGTGCTGCTGGACCCCGATCTGATGGCCCAGTTCGACCAGAGCCTGGCCACCCCGGCCGCCGACGGCAGGCACTCCGCCACCGGCTGGCTGGTCCGCTTCGATCCGGCCAAAGTGGCTCTCGCCGACCCCCGGATCCGCGTCCAGGGCTCAATGAGCTACGCGGAGTCCGGCCCGGACGCCCTCCTCGTCACCACCGACTACGTCTTCGTCTACGCCCTGCGCCCCGCCGGGAACGGGCCGCACGCCAAGGACGCCTCGCTGTTCACCGTCCGCCGCGAACTGAACTTCCGGCTCGACCGCGAGGACCTGCGGCTGAACCGTACGGAGATCCAGGCCAGCACCGCCGAGGCCGGGCCCCAGGCCTGCTCGGCCGATGTGGCGGGCCGGCTGCGGCCGCTCCTGGCGGGGGAGCGGGCGAGCGGACAGGGCCCGGCCGGCACCGACCCGTACGCGACCGGTCCCGCCCCCGAGGCGCTCTGCGGCACCCTGGCCTCCGGAGCCCAGCCGTCCCCGAACACCGGCTGACCCCTTCCGGCCTCTGGGCCCTTTCTGCCCTTGGACTCTTCCCGCCCCTTGGCCCTTTCTGCCCCTTGGCCCTTTCTGCCCCTGGGCCCTTTCTGCCCCTGGGCCCTTCCCGCCCCTTGGCCCTTTCTGCCCCTGGGCCCTTCCTGTTCTCCCAGCGCCTTCCTGCTCCCCCAGCCTTCCTGTCCCCGCGGCTCCTCGCAGTTTCCCCCGGCTCCTTACTGTCCCCCCTCAGTGCCTTTCGCCTCAGCCCAAGCCTTCTCAGCCCTGGCCTTCTCAGTCCAAGCCGTCTCAGCTCTTGCCGTTGCCGTTGCCGTTGCCGTTCTGCTCCGGCTTGCCGTCGGTCGGGCCGTCGTCCGGACCGGCCTCCTTGTCGGAGGTCGAGGAGGGCCGCGTCCCCGTGCCCGTGAACCTGTCCCGCAGCTTGCCGCCCAGATCCGCCGTGCCGCCCGCGATGTCGCCGACCAGCTTCATCAGGGGGTCCTTGCTGCTCTTGACCGCGTCGGCGTACGAGGCTGCGGACTCCCGGAAGGAGTCGGTCACCGAGGTGTCCTTGTCCCCGTCGCGGCGCGGGTAGTGGCCGTCCATGATCCGCTGGAAGTCGCGGGTTTCGGCCCACTTCTTCAGCTCGGCGACGCGCACCGTGGTGAACGGATGGGTGCGGGGCAGCACGTTGAGGATCTTCAGCACCGAGTCGCGCAGGTCGCCCCCCGACTCGTACTCCTCGGCCTGCTCCAGAAACGCGTCCACGTTCATCTCGTGCAGGTGGTTGCCGCCCGCTATCTTCATCAGTCCCCGCATCGAGGCCTTCAGGTCCTGGCCCACCAGCAGCCCGGCCCGGTCCGCGGACAGCTCCGACTTGCGGAACCACTCGCGCAGCGCGGTGACGATCGCCATGATCGCCACGTTGCCCAGCGGGATCCACGCGACCTTCAGGGCGAGGTTGGTGAGGAAGAGCAGGATCGTGCGGTAGACGGAGTGGCCGGAGAGGGCGTGGCCCACCTCGTGGCCGACGACCGCGCGCATCTCCTCCTCGTCGAGCAGTTCGACCAGGCCCGTCGTCACCACGATGATCGGCTCGTCGAGGCCGATGCACATCGCGTTCGGCTGCGGGTTCTGCGTCACGTACATCGGGGGGACCTTCTCCAGGTCCAGGATGTAACAGGCGTCCCGCAGCATGGAGTTGAGGTGGGCGAACTGGGCGTCGCTCACCCGCACCGAGTCCGACAGGAACAGGAGTCTCAGGCTTCGCTCGGGCAGCAGCCCGCTCAGCGCCTTGAAGACGGTGTCGAAGCCGGTCAGCTTGCGCAGCGCGACCAGCGCCGAGCGGTCCGCGGGGTGTTCGTAGGCCCGGGAGGAGATCCCGGGGAACCTGCGCCGCTGCCTGCTCGGCACGTTGTCGTTGATGTCCTCGGTCATGGGTGCCCCCTGTCGTTCGAGTCGTCGGCTCGTCCCCCTGACGACATCCACATTAGGCGGTGGCGATACCGTGGCCCGGGGGCCTGTGGATAACTTCGAGGAGACCTGCCATGCCCGACACCATGCCGGACGTCGTCACCGCTCTCGCCTCAGCGTCCGGCCAGGGGCCGGGCGCGCTGCTGCGCATCCTGCTGCTCGGCTCGATGGTCGGAGCGGGCCTCCTGGCCTGGTTCCTGCTGCGCGGATACCGCTCGAACGGCGGCGACGACAACAAGAACGACTGAGTCGGCGTGAGCGTGCCCGGACCGCCCGCATACGATGTGGGCGAAGTCTCCGCCCCGACTCCCGGATAGGTCCTGCCGAAGATGAGCCTCCACAGCACCGCCGCCAACCTGGTCTCGCTCGCCGAAGGCGCCGAGCACGGTGGCAACCACGAAAGCCTGCAGCCCTGGTTGACCGGCGGCGGCGCGCTGTTCGCCCTGCTCCTCCTGCTCTGGATCACCACCCGCTTCAACCGCGACCGCTGAGTCGGGGCCGAAAAGCCGGGCCAGTAGGCTCTGCACGCATGGGAGAGCAGGAAGTGCCTACCGGTCCGGTGAAGCGTCGTATCGGCGTGATGGGCGGAACGTTCGATCCGATCCATCACGGACACCTCGTGGCCGCCAGTGAGGTGGCCTCGCAGTTCCACCTGGACGAGGTCGTGTTCGTGCCGACCGGGCAGCCGTGGCAGAAGAGCCACAAGCTGGTCTCCCCGGCCGAGGACCGCTATTTGATGACGGTCATCGCCACCGCGTCCAACCCCCAGTTCTCGGTCAGTCGCATCGACATCGACCGCGGCGGTGCGACGTACACCATCGACACCCTGCGGGACCTGCGCGAGCGCAACAGCGACGCGGACCTCTTCTTCATCACCGGTGCCGACGCGCTCGGCCAGATCCTCACCTGGCGCGACGCCGAGGAACTGTTCTCGCTGGCGCACTTCATCGGTGTGACCAGGCCCGGCCACGTCCTGACGGACGACGGGCTGCCCGAGGGCGGCGTCTCGCTGGTGGAAGTGCCGGCCCTGGCGATCTCCTCGACGGACTGCCGGGCACGGGTCGCGCAGGGCGACCCCGTCTGGTATCTCGTTCCGGACGGTGTGGTCCGCTACATCGACAAGCGCCAGCTGTATCGCGGCGAGTGAGTCCAGCTGTACCGCCTGTACGTCGGCGAGTGAGAGAAGGCCACCGGTGAACGACCGCCAGTACGACCCGTATGCGCCCCAGGTGCAGCTGGTCGGATACGACGAGTACGGCCGGCCGGTGTACCAGCAGGTCCCGCCGCAGCAGCAGGCGTACGACCCGTACGCCCAGCCCCAGGAACCGCAGCAGCAACAGCAGCAACAGCCACAGCAGCAGGGGTACGGGTACGACCAGACCTATGTGCCGCAGCAGCAGACGTACGACTCGTACGGGCAGCAGCAGCCACAGCCACAGCCACAGCCACAGCCGCAGCAGTCGCATTCGGATCAGCAGGCTCAACAGGTCCAGCAGCCCCAACAGGCGCAGCAGCACCAGCAGTTCACCGAGACCCAGGCGTTTCCGCAGCAGGGCTATGGGCACGACTACGGCGCCGCTCAGCAGCCAGCCGGCCCGGAGCCCGCGGCGGCGGACGCCGAACCGCAGGGCGCGCCCGCGGTGCCCCAGCAGCGCAGGGACGGCCAGGGCGCGGGCGCTGAACGCGGCCCCGGCACCGAGGAGTTCGCGTTCATAGAGGAGCCCGACGAGGACTCCGAGGACGTCATCGACTGGCTGAAGTTCACCGAGAGCCGCAGCGAACGCCGTGAGGAGGCCAAGCGGCGCGGCCGCAAGCGCGGCGTGGCGCTCATCGTGGCGCTCGTCCTCGTCGTCGTGGGCGGCGCCGGCTATCTGTGGTTCGCCGGCAAGCTGCCCGGCCTCTCGTCCTCGGACGCCAAGAAGGACGGGGCCGCCCCGGTCGGGGCGCAGAAGCGCGACGTCATCGTCGTCCACCTCCACAACACCAAGGCGGGCGGCACCTCCACGGCGCTGCTCGTCAACAACGTGACCACCAAGCAGGGCACCACCGTGCTGCTGCCCAACACGCTCGGCGTGACCGACGACGACGGCAATCGCACCACCCTGGGCAAGTCGGTGGACTCCGACGGCTCGCAGGGCACCCGCGATGCGCTCTCCAACCTCCTCGGCGCCAAGATCACCGGCACCTGGCGGCTCGACACCCCGTACCTGGAAAACCTCGTCGACCTCGTCGGCAACATCGACATCAGCACGGACACCGACGTCCCCGGCGCCAAGCAGGGCGGCGACCCGCTGGTGAAGAAGGGCGACGACCAGACGCTCACCGGCCAGATGGCCGTCGCCTACGCCACCTATCGCGGACCCGGCGAGGCCGAGACCAAGCAGCTCCAGCGGTTCGGCACGGTGATGTACGGCGTGCTGCGCAAGATCTCCGACGATCCGAAGGCGGCCACCATCACCGTCCAGACGCTCGCGCAGATCCTCGACCCGTCGCTGCCCGAAGGCGACCTGGGCGCCTCCCTGGCCAAGCTCGCCGAGCACGCCAAGATCGGCGCGTACAAGACGGCGCTGCTGCCCGTGCAGCCCGACGGCACGCTGAGCCAGCAGGCCAGTGACAGCGTGGTCAAGGACGTCCTCGGCGGCAAGCTGGGCGGCGGGGCCGACCAGGGTTCCTCGCTCCGGGTCGGCGTGAAGAACGCCAGCGGCAACGGCAAGGCCGCCGAAGCCGCCCGGGTCGCCGTCGTCAACGGCGGCTACACCTTCATCGACGCCGGAAGCGCCGGCGCTCAGGCCGCCTCGCAGGTCCTGTACGGCGACGAGTCGAAGAAGGCGAACGCCGTCGAGGTCGCCAAGACGCTCGGCCTGCCGGACAGTGCGGTCAAGCAGGGCGGCGCGGCCGCCAACGCCGACGTGTCAGTCGTCATCGGCAAGGACTACAAGGCGCCGAAGTGAAGGATCGCGGCGCACCGGAGTGACGGACCCCGGGGCGCCGCGGGCGAAGGGCCCCGGCGCGTCGAGGGTGAAGGATCGCAGGCGCTGACGTGAAGGGCCGCGGGGCGCTGACGTGAAGAGTTTGACGGCGCTGTGGTGAAGGGCCGCGGGGCACCGGGGGAGTGCTGCGGGGCGCCGGGGCGAGGGCCCCGGCGCGATGCTTTCGGGGCTGTCGGTGGTCCGTGAGATCCTGGAAACCGATCTGATCCGATCTGACCGCCGACGAAAGCCTGCTTGTGACCGCCACGGACCGTTCCATCGAGCTCATCACCGCCGCCGCTCAGGCGGCTGCCGACCGGCTCGCGCACGACATCATCGCGTACGACGTCAGTGACGTGCTGTCGATCACCGACGCCTTCCTGCTCGCCTCCGCGCCCAACGACCGCCAGGTCAAGTCGATCGTCGACGAGATCGAGGAGCGGCTCAACAAGGAGCTCGGCGCCAAGCCGGTGCGCCGCGAGGGCGACCGCGACGCCCGCTGGATCCTGCTCGACTACGTCGACATCGTCGTGCACGTCCAGCACAGCGAGGAGCGCGTCTTCTACGCGCTGGAGCGCCTGTGGAAGGACTGCCCCGAGCTGCCGCTCCCGGACGACGCCATGAAGACCCGTGGCAAGGCGGCCGAGCACGCCGCGCTGACCGGGGCCGACGAGACGGACGGTGAGCTGAGCTGAACGGCACCAAGGGCGGCCGGGGCCGCCGCGTAGTCCTGTGGCGGCACGGCCAGACGGCCTGGAACCTGGAGCGCCGCTTTCAGGGCTCCACGGACATCGAGCTGACCGAGACGGGCATCGGCCAGGCGCACCGGGCCGCGCGCCTGCTGGCCGCGCTGGAGCCGGACGCGATCGTGGCGTCCGACCTTCAGCGGGCCGCCGCCACCGCCGCCGAGCTGGCGGCCGTGACGGGTCTGCCGGTCGAGCACGACTCGGGCCTGCGGGAGACGTACGCGGGCGCCTGGCAGGGGCTCACGCACGAGGAGATCGTCGCCCGGTACGGCGAGCAGTACGCCGCGTGGAAGCGCGGTGAGCCGGTGCGCCGGGGCGGCGGCGAGCTGGAGACCGAGGTCGCCGACCGGGCCGCCCCGGTCGTGCTGCGCCATGCCGACAAGCTGCCCGACGGCGGCACGCTCGTCGTGGTCAGCCACGGCGGCACCATCCGCACCACCATCGGCCGGCTGCTCGGCCTGGAGGCGCACCACTGGGAGGGCCTTGGCGGCCTCACCAACTGCTGCTGGTCCGTCCTCGGCGAGGGCGCGCGAGGCTGGCGCCTGCTGGAACACAACGCCGGCACGCTGCCCGAGCCGGTCCTCGGCGACGACGACTAACCGCTGCTCAGAGGCGGTGACGGGCGGATTTCACTTTCCGGCAGGTCACAGGCTAAAGTTCTTCTTGTTCGCAGCGCGGGACCGCCGAAGAAGCGGGAACAAGCCGAACAGCGGGGCTATAGCTCAGTTGGTAGAGCGCCTGCATGGCATGCAGGAGGTCAGGAGTTCAATTCTCCTTAGCTCCACAATCGGATCCCGTCCCCTCAGGGGGCGGGATCTTCTTGTTGTCCGGTTGTTGTCCGGCAAAGCTTCCTGTCCGGCAAAACCTCTTGTCCGGGCGGAGCCGTCGTAGGACCTGAGCGCCGTCGTCCGACCTGAGCGCTCGTACGACCTGAGCGCTCGGCCGCCGGAGCCGGTCCCTCCGGCGATTAAGGGGCGCGTGCACCCGCCCGCGCGCCGCAGGGGCACTCCTTCGCACCGACCGTCCTGTCCGTCCTGGGCGGCCTGTCCGGTCTCGTACGGTGACAGCACTGACCCTCTTGCGAGGACATGGCAGAATCGGGACGGCCGGAGGGGGACGACGGACCGAACGGGAGGGAGTGCGCGATGCCCGCGAGTCGCGAACAGTTCCCGCAGGCGTCCGGCGAACCGCAGACCTCGGCTTCCAGCGCCCCCCTGAGCTGCCCGTCCTGTGGCTCCGCACACGTCGCCCAGATGCTCGGTGACAACGGCGGAGTGTCCTACGTGTGCACGGCCTGCGGCCACAGCTGGAGCTGAACATGGGTGCACACAGGCGGAAATGCGACTGGTGCGGCAGTGGTACGCCCATCGTCAGGGACATGGATCCGGTCAACACCGACTATCAGTACTGGTGCGAGGAATGCGCCCGGGCGCTGATCATAAAGGGCGACCCGATCGAGACCTACCGGGAACTCGAAGGGGAGCCGATCTACGGCCGTCTCCTCGAAGCGCACTGCACGCTCAAGCGCTTCTACTCCTTCGCGACGGCCTGAGCGCCGCGAGCGCGAGGAAGCCCGCCCCGGCCAGCGGATAGAGCGCGGAGAGGGCCATCTGGCTGCCGCTCTGGGCGAGTTCGGGCCGGCTCGTGCCGTGCGGGACCCACCAGAGCGCGTACGTGCAGAAGACGGCCCCGAGCAGTGCCCAGCGCGACCTCTCGGCCGCGAGCAGCACCACCACCGGCACGCACCACACCCAGTGGTGCGACCAGGAAACGGGACTCACCAGGAGCGCCGTCACCGCGCAGGCCATCGCCGCCCAGGCCCGCTCCCCGCGCAGTTCGGCCCGGACGGCTACGGCGAGACCGACCGCCGCGGTGACGGCGGCGGCCGCCGTCCACCACAGGCCGGGATCACCGGTGTGCAGCAGCCGGGCCAGCACCCCGCGCAGCGACTGGTTGGCGGTGTCCTCGGCATGACCGACCCGGCCGGCCTCGAAGACCATCGACGTCCAGAAGCGCAACGAGTCGTACGGGAGCGCCACCGCGGCCGTCGCCGTGGCCGCGCAGAACACCGCGGCGGCCCTGATGGTGACGGCGAGCGGAAAGTTCCCGGCGCCGCTCCTCCTTCGGGTGACGGCGGTGATCAGCAGGAAGAGCCCGAACAGGGCGGGCGTGAGCTTCAGCGCGGCGGTGAGACCGATGCCGGCGCCCGCCCAGCGATCGGCCCGCTCGCGGGTGAGGTCCCAGAGCACGGCGACGGCGAGCAGCAGATTGATCTGGCCGTAGCGCAGGGTGGTCCACACCGGCTCGCACCAGACGGCGACCGCGGCGATCCACAGTGCGGCCCCGGGCCGGCGCAGGCCCGCGAGCCTCAGTGACAGCTCGGCCAGGGCGACCAGCAGCCCCAGGTTCGTGACGGTCGCCAGGGCCCGCAGCTCGGGGACGCCGACGAGGGTGAGCGGAGTGAACAGCAGGGCCGCGAACGGCGGGTAGGTGGTGGGCAGGTGCGCCCGGGTCGCGCGCATCGCGTAGAGGTCGGCGCCGGCCCGTACCGTCTGGCCCTCGGCCCGGTAGACCATCAGGTCGATCATCGAGACCCCGGCGGCCCGCTGGGCGGCCCAGAACACCGCGAAGGACAGCAGGCAGACGGCGGCCGCGAGCGGCACGGGGCGGCGGACGGAGGGGAAGCGGGCAGCGGTGTGCGCCAGTACCTTCACGGTCACGAAGGTGGACGTTACAGCCCTTCTTCGTACAGAACGGAAACCGATTTGGTGAAGCACCGGGGTGACCGTGTAATGTTCTCGATGTCGCCGCGGGAAACCGGACGACAAAGAAGCAAACAAGGGGCTATAGCTCAGTTGGTAGAGCGCCTGCATGGCATGCAGGAGGTCAGGAGTTCAATTCTCCTTAGCTCCACAGTGAAGAAGGCGGGCCATCCGAATCGGATGGCCCGCCTTCTTGTTGTGCCCCTGAGCTCGTTGTGCCCCTGCGAGGGGCCTCCTTCCGAGGCCCCTCGCAGGGTGCGCGTATCCGCTTCAGCTCTTCAGGGCGGCGTAATGATCAGAACCGGTCAACTCCGGCCGCTGCCCAGAGCCTTGCGGGTGACCTGGGGGAGCGCGGCCGGTGCCTGCTCGATCCGGAGCGCGAGAGCCGGGCAGCGGCGCACGGCCCGTTGGGCGCGCCCCCGCAGATGCATCGGCACGGTGGCGTCCGCGACCAGGGGGTAGCCGTCCGGGCCGAGCCGGATCAGCTCCGGCACGATGTCCGCGCAGAGCCCGTGCCCCTCGCACAGCGTCCAGTCGACCAGCACCTTCTCGCCGCTCGGCACGCCTTCCTCCCGGTATCCAGCCGAGGGCAGCGGCAGCACGCCGACCGTGGGCCGGCCACAGCCCCCGCCGAGCACATGGGCCGCGAGGTCGTCCGTGAAAGCGGCCAGCGTCGAGGCGAGGAAGCGGGCCGAGCCGTCGGGGTGCTTGCAGGCGCCGCGGCCCTTCACCGCACCCGTGACCTCGCGCAGCGCCTCCAGGGCGGCCGGGCCGCCGCCGTTCAGCACATCGGCGAGCCCGCCCGCGACGGCCGGAAGGCCCAGCCTGCACGGGCCGCACTGACCCGCCGTCTCCGCCGCCAGCCACTCGGCCACGCGCAGCGCCTCGCCGAGCGCGCACGTACCCGGCCCGATGGGCAGGATGGCGCCGGCCCCGAGTGCGCCGCCGAGCGCCGAGAGCGAGGCGCGCGAGACGGCCGCGTCATGGGCGGCCACCGAGTTGAGCCAACTGCCGTGATAGCCGCCGGTCAGCACGCCCTGCGGCAGCGAGGGCGCCCCGGCCAGCTGGAGGACGTACCGCAGCGGCACTCCGGTGGGGACCTCGATCACCATCGGGCGGGCGACCGCCCCGGACAGCGTCAGGAGGACGGTGCCGGGCTCGCCCGGCTCGCCGGTGTTGCAGAAGCGGCGCGGGCCGAGCCGGGCGGCCACCGCGAGCTGCGCGAAGGTCTCCGCGTTGGACAGCAGCGTCGGGGCGCCGCCGACCCCCGACTCGGCGGCCCGCTCGCGGCGGCCCGGCGGCAGGGCGGGGCCGCCGTCCACGGCCCGGATCACGGCGGAGGCCTCGCCGGAGACCATGCGCTCGGGGGTGCGGACCACGCGGGCACGCAAGGGGGAGCTGCGCTTGTCGGCCAGGCCCCGCTCGTCGAGCGCGGCGCGCACGGAGGCCTCCGTGGAATCGCGGGTGACGGCGATGACCAGGGTGCGGGCGCCGAGGGCCTCGGCGGCCAGCAGAGCGCCGTCCAGGACGAGATGGGGGGCCCGGCACACCAGGACGGTGTCCTTGCGGCAGGCGGGCTCGCCCTCGCTCGCGTTGACGACGACGACCGGGCGTATGCCGCGCCGGATCGCCGCGGAGGCCACCGCCCGCAGTTTGCGGCCGAAGGGGAATCCGGCGCCGCCGCGGCCGTTGAGCGCGATGTCGTCGGCGAGCCCCGCCAGGCGTTCGCCGTCGACCGGCTTCAGCGGGCCGTGCACCTTGAGGTGCATCGGCAGGGCCAGGCGCTCGACGAGGTCGAAGCCCGCGGTCAGATGGGGCAGGCCGACGACGCGGACCTCGGGTACATCGGGGAGGGGCGTGTTCATGGTCGTACTCCTGCGGTTGCGGGCACCGTCACGGGCGTTCCACCGAGGAGCCCGGCTGGGGGTGCCAGGGCTCGCCGGCGGCCGGCGGCTGGTAGGGCGCGGACGGCGCGGGGGCGGGCAGCGGCTCGGGGGGACGCGGCGCGGGCGCGGGCCAGCGGGCGGGCGGGGGAGCGGAGGGGGCAAGCGAGACCGCGCGGTAGCCCGCCGAGATGCCGGTGCCCGCGTCCTTGCGGGCTTCCTGCCCGGCGGCCGGACGGTAGCGGGGCAGCGACTCGTGCGGGGGCTCGTACAGGGGGCGCGGCGGCTCGAACTGCCGCGTCTCTTCGAGGAGTTCATAGGGGGGCTGTGCACCACGCAGTGGCTGCGTCGGCCGCGCCTCAAAAGAGGATGCGCCCAACGAGTCGTAGGGCGGCGCCTCGTAGGGCGGCTCGAAGGCCGGCGATCCGTAGGGCGGCGCGTCGTACGTCTCGTACGTCGGCGGTGCCGTGGGCCGCGGCGGCACGGCGGGCTCCGCCCGCTCGCCCTCCGTGCGCGGCCTGAAGGCGGCCAGCCGGGCGGCGATGCGGCGCTTGACCGGGCGGGGGAGCGCGCGTACGGCCAGCGCGCCCACGACTCCCGCCAGGCTCAGGGCGTACATCGTCACGACCCAGCCGGCCGGAGGGCGGCCCGCGTACAGGCCGTGCACCAGTGCCGAGCACCAGGCCGGATAGGCCAGCATGTGCACCGCGCGCCAGCGGCTCGCGATGCGGCCCGGGGTGGCGAAGGCGCTGCGCATCGCGCCCGTGGCGGCCGTGAGGACCATCAGGATGCCGGCCAGCGACCCGAAGCCGATCAGGCCGGACGCACCGGTCATGCCGAGCCCGAACGGGACCACGGCGCCGAGCAGGCCGACATGGCCGAGCGCGATCTTGACGGTGACGTGAAGCAGCAGGAACCCGATCGAGGCGACCGCGGTCGCGCGGTGGACGGCCTGTGCCATGAGGCGGTCGCGCGGGGTGAGGAAGAGGCGGTCGGTGGCCAGCAGGCCCCAGGCGACGGAGGCGGTCAGGGAGACCAGCGACAGGACGCCGGCGGTGAAGTCCAGGGCGGCGCGCAGGGCCCCCGACGAGAGGAGTGCCAGCGGCGGTATGAGCAGGGCGACGACGCCCAGTGCGGCGGCGGAGAGCCCGCCCCTGCGGGCCGGACGGCCCCGGGCGGCGTTCTGGCGCGGGCGGAGCGGGTTGAGCGGATTGCGAGGTTTCATGGTGGGGCGACTCCGAATGGTTCGGCAAAGCGGTCCCGTGGCGGCATGCTAGGTCGCCCCATACCAGCCGGTACGGGGTTTGAGCGGTTGCCCCAGAAGAGGGCGGTACGCGGAGTAACCTCGCCCCCGGGCACCCCCCGGGGGCATGTGCGGGCACCCCCCACGGGTACTCCGTGCGGCCCTTGCGGGGCCTGCGGTACCCTGACGCCATGCGTGCCGTACGCCTTCTGCTTAGCGAGCCGCGCTGAACACTCCCGACCGATGAAGAGATCCGGTCGGACTCGGCGCGGCGCCCCCTCCTGTGCGAGGGGTTTTTTCGTTTGGCGATTCGATGGCGGATCGACGGACGAACGCTCGTAACCGCTGGCAGAGACGATCGATGGAGCTTTGAGGACATGAGCGAGACGAATACCGCTGCCGCCGCAGAGACGGCCGCGCCGCACCGCTACACGGCGGCCATGGCCGCCGACATCGAGGCACGCTGGCAGGACTTCTGGGACGCCGACGGCACCTACGCGGCGCCGAACCCGACGGGCGACCTGGCCGGTGACCCCGCGGTCGTCGCCCGGCCCAAGAAGTTCATCATGGACATGTTCCCGTACCCCTCGGGCTCGGGTCTGCACGTCGGCCACCCGCTGGGCTACATCGCCACCGACGTCTACGCCCGCCACCAGCGCATGACCGGCCACAACGTGCTGCACACGCTGGGCTTCGACGCCTTCGGCCTGCCCGCCGAGCAGCACGCGGTCGCCACCGGCACGCACCCGCGGGTGTCGACCGAGGCCGCCATGGACAACATGAAGCGCCAGCTGCGCCGGCTGGGCCTGGGCCACGACAAGCGCCGGTCGATCGCGACGATCGACCCGGAGTACTACAAGTGGACCCAGTGGATCTTCCTGCAGATCTTCAACTCCTGGTACGACACCGACGCGCAGAAGGCCCGCCCGATCGCCGAGCTGGTCGCCGCGTTCGAGGACGGCAGCCGTGAGGTCCCCGGCGGCCGTGACTGGGCCGCGCTGAGCGAGGCCGAGCGCGCCGACGTCCTGGGCGAGTACCGCCTGGCGTACGCCTCCGACGCGCCGGTCAACTGGTGCCCCGGCCTGGGCACCGTCCTGGCCAACGAGGAGGTCACCGCCGACGGCCGTTCCGAGCGCGGCAACTTCCCCGTCTTCAAGTCCAAGCTGCGCCAGTGGAACATGCGGATCACCGCCTACGCGGACCGCCTGATCGACGACCTGGACGCGCTGGACTGGCCGGACGCCATCAAGCTGCAGCAGCGCAACTGGATCGGCCGCTCCGAGGGTGCCCGCGTCGACTTCAAGGTCACCGACACCGACGCGATCACCGTCTTCACGACCCGTCAGGACACCCTGTTCGGCGCGACCTACATGGTCCTGGCGCCCGAGCACGAGCTGGTCGACACGATCGTCCCGGCCACCTGGCCCGAAGGCACCCACGACGTGTGGACGGGCGGCCACGCCTCCCCGGCCGAGGCCGTGGCCAAGTACCGCGCGTTCGCCGCGGCCAAGTCGGACGTGGAGCGCCAGGCCGACGCCAAGGAGAAGACCGGCGTCTTCACCGGCGCGTTCGCCACCAATCCGGTGAGCGGTGAAAAGGTTCCCGTCTTCATCGCCGACTACGTACTGATGGGTTACGGCACCGGCGCGATCATGGCCGTCCCGGCGCACGACACCCGCGACTTCGCCTTCGCGCGCGCCTTCGAGCTGCCCATGCGCTGCGTCGTGCAGCCCGACGACGACCGCGGCACCGACGCCTCGACGTGGGACGAGGCGTTCGGCTCCTACGACGCGAAGCTGGTC
This sequence comes from Streptomyces xanthochromogenes, assembly GCF_014650455.1. GTDB lineage: Bacteria > Actinomycetota > Actinomycetes > Streptomycetales > Streptomycetaceae > Streptomyces > Streptomyces xanthochromogenes. The sequence continues at coordinate 160,583 of NZ_BMUZ01000015.1, forward strand.
AACTCCGCCAACGGCGAGATCTCGTTGGACGGCCTGGGCGTCGTCGAGGCCAAGGCGCGGATGACCGACTGGCTGACCGAGCGCGGCATCGGCGAGGGCACCGTCAACTTCCGGCTGCGCGACTGGCTGTTCAGCCGCCAGCGCTATTGGGGCGAGCCCTTCCCGATCGTCTACGACGAGGACGGCATCGCCCACTCGCTGCCCGAGTCGATGCTGCCCCTGGAACTGCCGGAGGTCGACGACTACTCGCCGCGCACCTTCGAGCCCGACGACGCCGACACCTCGCCGGAGACCCCGCTGTCCCGCAACGAGGACTGGGTCAACGTCGAGCTGGACCTGGGCGACGGCGTCAAGAAGTACCGCCGCGAGACCAACACCATGCCCAACTGGGCCGGTTCCTGCTGGTACGAGCTGCGCTACCTGGACCCGCACAACAGCGACAAGCTGGTCGACCCCGCCATCGAGCAGTACTGGATGGGCCCGCGCGACGGCATGCCCACCGGCGGTGTCGACCTGTACGTCGGCGGCGCCGAGCACGCCGTGCTGCACCTGCTGTACGCGCGCTTCTGGTCCAAGGTCCTTTTCGACCTGGGCCACATCTCCTCGGCCGAGCCGTTCCACAAGCTGTACAACCAGGGCATGATCCAGGCGTACGTCTACCGGGACAGCCGCGGTTTCCCGGTGCCGGCCGCCGAGGTCGAGGAGCGCGACGGGAAGTTCTTCTACGCGGGCGAGCCCGTCAAGCGCGAGCTGGGCAAGATGGGCAAGTCCCTGAAGAACGCCGTGACTCCGGACGAGATCTGCACCGAGTACGGCGCCGACACCCTGCGTCTGTACGAGATGGCGATGGGCCCGCTGGACGTCTCGCGCCCCTGGGACACCCGCGCGGTGGTCGGCCAGTACCGGCTGCTGCAGCGGCTGTGGCGCAACATCGTCGACGAGGCGACCGGCGAGGCCACGGTCACCGACGCCGAGCCCGACGAGGCGACGCTGCGCGCCCTGCACAAGGCGATCGACGGCGCCGGCGGAGACCTGGCGGGGCTGCGCTTCAACACCGCCATCGCCAAGATCACCGAGCTGAACAACCACCTGACCAAGGCGGGCGGCCCGCTGGCGCGACCGGTGGCCGAACAGCTGGTGCTGCTGATCGCCCCGCTGGCTCCGCACATCGCCGAGGAGCTGTGGCGCAAGCTGGGCCACACCGACTCCGTGGTGCACCGCGACTTCCCGGTCGCCGACCCCGCCTACGTCGTGGACGAGGCCGTGACCTGCGTCGTCCAGATCAAGGGCAAGGTCAAGGCCCGCCTGGAGGTTCCGCCGACCATCTCCGACGACGAGCTGGAGAAGCTGGCGCTGGCCGACGAGGGCGTCGTCGCGGCGCTGGACGGCGCGGGCATCCGCAAGGTCATCGTGCGTGCACCGAAGCTGGTGAACATCGTCCCCGCCTAGGGGCCGAAACGGCAGTGGGGGCTTTCCCCTACGGGCAGGTTGGGGGTTCCGCGGGAACCCACGGCCTGCCCGTTCCGTTTACGGTGGAGGGGACGATGCCGACCGACCGAGGGGACGTTCATGGAAGCCGCGATCCTGATCATGGCGCTGCTGTTCGTCGCCTTCGTGGCGCTCGGTGTGTACGTGACGGTCAAGGTGGTCGGGGCCGCCAAGCGCGGGGTGGAACGGACGGTGACCCAGGCCCGGCGGACGGTGGAGGACACCACGCTCAAGGCCAAGAGCGTGGGCCAGCCCGGGGTCGCCGGCCAGCTCGCCCAGCTGCGGCTCTCGCTGCGCAACTCGATGCGGGCCACCCAGGAGGCGCTGCACGCGCGCCTGGCCGAGGACGAGTCCCTGAAGGAGTCGCTCGCGCTGTTCGAGCGGCTCAGCGGGCACGGCCACGAACTGGACGACGAGCTGAGGCGCCTGGAGCGCGAGCCGGACAAGCGCAAGATCGCTGAGCGGATGCCCCAGCTCCGCGAGCGCACCGAGCGGATCACGCACGCGGCGGACTCCTTGCGCTGGGCGGCCCGGGACCGGGCACGGCAGTTCGCCGACGACGACCTCGCCTCGCTCAGCCAGCAGATCGAGATGGAGTCGGGCGCCCTGCGGGACTGGTCGGTCAAGGGGCCGACGACGGGTGAACACCCGTCCTGGGACGACGTTCCGGGCCACCCCGCGCCGTCCGCCCAGGCACCGCAGGCGATAGGCCCGGCCCAGCAGCCGGTCACCTACCCGTGGCAGAAGGCGCCCCGCCCCGAAGCGACGAGCTGATCGCGTGTCCGTGGCAGAAGGTGCCCCGCCCCGAAGCGACGAGCTGATCGCGTGTCCGTGGCGGAAGGGGACGCGCCCCGAAGCCATCGGTCGATCACGCACCTGCGGCCGAATGCCTCCGCCCCGAGGCGCGGGCCGATCACGCACCCGTAGGCAGAACCCGTAGACAGAAGGTGCCCGCCCCGAAGTCGTGGGCAGAACCGGCGAACACCAGGTCAAGGCGCTGGAACAGGCCGCCACGGGCTGACCCGAACTGATCACTGACCCAGGGCCGGGCTGCCGCGCAGCGGCCTCGGCGGGTAACCTCCCGCTCATGTCCCGCCATGTCGCGATCGTCACCGATTCAACGGCCTATCTGCCGCCGCAGACGATGGAGCGGCACGGCATCACCGCAGTGCCGCTGACCGTTGTCCTGGGGGACCAGGCGCTGGAGGAGGGCACCGAGATCTCGGCCCGTTCCCTCGCGCTCGCCCTGCAGAAGCGACGCCCCGTCACCACTTCCCGGCCCAGCCCCGAGGTGTTCGCGGCCGCCTACCGCAGGGTCGCCGAAGCGGGGGCGACCGCGATCGTCTCGCTGCATCTGTCGGCCGAGTTCTCCGGCACCTACGACGCCGCCGTGCTGGCCGCCAAGGACGCGCCGGTGCCGGTGCGGGTAGTCGACACCGGGATGGTCGCGATGGCCCTCGGCTTCTGCGCGCTGTCCGCGGCCGAGGTCGCCGAGGCGGGCGGCTCGCTGGACGAGGCGGTGGCCGCCGCCGAGAAGCGGGCCGATGCGACCTCCGCCTTCTTCTACGTCGACACCCTGGACTATCTGCGCCGCGGCGGCCGGATCGGGGCCGCACAGGCCCTGCTCGGCTCGGCCCTCGCGGTCAAGCCGCTGCTCCAGCTCGACGGCGGCCGGATCGACATGCTGGAGAAGGTCCGCACCGCCTCGAAGGCCATCGCGCGTCTTGAGGAGATCGTGGTCGAGCGGGCCGGGAGCAGCCCGGTCGACATCGCGGTGCACCATCTCGCGGCGCCGGACCGAGCCGCCGCGCTTGCCGAACGGCTGCGGGCGCGGGTGCCGGGCCTGGTCGACCTGCACATGAGCGAGGTCGGAGCGGTGATCGGCGCGCATACGGGACCGGGGCTCCTGGGCGCCATCGTCTCGCCGCGCTGAGCCGGACTGCGAGCCCGCCCCGGGGCCCCGGACCCGCGCGATCCGCTCCTCAACTCCCTCTTACGGGTGGCCGAGTTATCCACAACTAGGCGGTTTTCCACGGAAATTGAGGGTGCTCAGCGAGCTTCGGCCCGGGTGCCTAACGTCTCGTGACATGGCAATCCGATCACCACGCACCGCCACGAGCGGACCGGGCCGGGCCCCCGGCTCGGACGGCCGGGCCCGTCCCGGGTACGGCCGCCGAGGCCGCGCCACCCAGGCCCCTGTATCCGTCCTGACCGCACGAAGCCGCGCGGACGCGCTCTTCCTGCCACCCCCGCCCGGCATGGCGGCCTCGCCGCCCGAGCCGGCTCCGCCACCCGCACCGGCCGCGGCGACGGCACGCACCCTCGGGCAGTCGGCGCTTGCGCCCGAGCGGCTCGTGCCTGAGCGGCTCCTGCCCGAGCGGGAGGTGCGGGGCCGGGGCGCGGCCCACTGGAACGAGCGCCCGGAAAGAAATCCGCCCCTGTCGGACGCTTCGGCCGTCCCCCCTCCAGCTGTCGTGCTCGGCGTACGCGAACGGGTGTCGGCGGCCCTGCGGGAACGGCTTCCGTTGTGGGCCCAGTCGAGGTGCGGGCTCGCGCCGCGCAGCCTGGCCGCGCTGTGCGTGGTGCTGGTGGTCGCGGCGGGGTTCGCCATCCACCACTTCTGGGTCGGGCGGCCGCAGTCCGTGCGCGCCCCCGAACGGGTCGACGGGGCAGAGCCTGCGCCGTCGGGGTCCGCGTCCGCGGCTGCGGGGAAGGGGGCAGGCCGCGGCTCAGGGGGCGGGATCGCGGGCGCCGGTGCGATGCCCCGCCCAGTGGCGAACGCGGCGCCGTCACCGGCGGGGGTGCTCGTGGTGGACGTCGGCGGGAAGGCGCGCCGGCCTGGGATCTACCGGTTGCCCAACGGGTCCCGGGTCGCCGACGCGCTGGCCGCTGCGGGCGGCGTGCGAGAGGGCGCGGATCTGACGGGCCTCAACCGGGCCCGACCGCTCACGGACGGCGAGCAAGTGTTGGCCGGGGTGCCGGGTGCGGCTCCGGCCGGGCCGGGGGCCAGCACCGGAGGCGGCGGCTCTGCCGGAGGAGCGGGCGGGCCGGTCAACCTCAACTCCGCCTCGGTGGACCAGTTGGACGGGTTGCCCGGGGTCGGCCCGGTGCTCGCGCAGCACATCGTGGACTACCGCGCTCAGCACGGCGGCTTCCGCTCGGTCGATGAACTGCGTGAGGTGAACGGGATCGGCGAGCGAAGGTTCGACGACCTGCAGCCACTGGTGCGGCTGTGAGCCGCCTTGAGATCCACGCCGGGTCCGGACACCGGCTGGGCGCGGCCAACCCGTTCCGGGAGGGGCCGGCCGACCTGCGACTGGTAGGCCCGGCGCTCGGAGCGTGGGGAGGCACGGCCGCGGCACTCAACTCAACTGCTGCGCAATCAAGTTGGGGTGCGCTTGCATGCCTGGTGGCGGCCGGGGTGCTGGTGGCGCCGACGGCCGGACGAGCGCTGGCGCGGTGGGTCGGGGGCCGGGACCGGGGCAGGGGCGCGAACGCGGGGTCGCGACGTGAGTGGGGCGGGGCGGGGGATCGGGGCGGGGCCGGTGATCGGCATGGGGGGCGGGACCGGGACGGAGATGGGGCTCTGGACGGAGATGGGGCCCGGGACCGGGGCGGAGATGGGGTCCGGGACCGAGATGGGGATGGGGGTGGGGACGGGGTCCGGGATCGGAGTCGGAGCGGGCGCAGTGGGTTGGGCGGCGGGCAGGGCTGTTGGGCTGGTCAAGGGATCTGGCGGTATCGGGGTGCGGTGGCCGGGGTTCTGGTCTGTGCGGCGGCCGGGATCGTGGCCGGAGGGCTGAATGCCGCCGAGACGCGGCGCGGGCCGCTGCCCGCGCTCGCGGCCGAGTTCCGGCAGGCGACCGTGGAGTTGGTGGTGCGCGCCGATCCGCGAGCGACCCGTTCGCCGGGCTGGGGCGGGGCGACGTTCGCGGTGGACACGGAGGTCGAACGGGTCCTGGGTCCGAGCGGCAGGACCGATCTGGTGCATACGCCGGTCCTGGTGATCGCGCCCGCGAGCTGGCAGGGGCTCCTGCCGTCGACCCGGGTGCGGGTGACCGGTCGACTCGCGCCGGGGGGCGAGGGAGTCGCCGCCGTGCTGAAGGCTCCGGGCGGGCCGCCTCGCATCATCGGGCCGCCAACTGTCCTACAACGTATGGCCGGTGAGCTCAGGATCGGACTGCGCAGGGCGGCCGAAGGGCTTGCGCCGGATGCGCGGGCACTGCTGCCCGGCCTGGTCGTCGGCGACACCTCGCGGGTGACGCCCGATCTGAAGGCTGCCTTCGAGGCGACCGACCTGACGCACCTCATGGCCGTGTCCGGAAGCAACCTGGCCATCATGCTGGCACTGCTGATCGGAGCGCCGGGCCGGGCCTTGCTGGCCGAGCGGGGCGGCCTCGCCCCGAGGCTCGGGATCTCCTTGCGGGCGACGGCACTGCTCGGCGGAGCGCTCACGCTCGCCTTCGTGGTGGTGTGCCGGCCGGAGCCGAGCGTGCTGCGAGCCGCGGCCTGCGGGCTGGTCACCTTGCTCGCCATCGGCACGGGCCGACGCAGATCGCTGATCCCGGCGCTGGCCGCCGCCGTACTGCTCTTGGTGCTGTACGCGCCCGAACTGGCCCGCAGTTATGGCTTTATGCTCTCGGTCCTCGCGACGGGGGCGCTGCTCACGATCGCGCCGGGCTGGGCCGAGGCGCTGCGCCGGCGCGGGGTGCCGGGTCGGCTCGCCGAGGTGCTGGCCGCTGCGGGGGCGGCGCAGGCCGTGTGCGCGCCGGTGGTGGCCGTGTTCGCGGAGCGGGTCAGCCTGGTTGCCGTGCCCTGCAATCTGCTGGCCGAGCCGGCGGTGGCACTGGCGACGATCGCGGGCTTCGCCGCCCTGGCCGCCGCTCCGGTCTCCATGGCTGTCGCCAAGTTTCTTGCCTGGTGCGCGGGTTGGCCAGCCGGGTGGATCGCATCGGTGGCCCGTACCGGCGCGGCCCTGCCCGGGGCGCAGTCGGGGTGGCCCGGCGGCTGGCGCGGGGGACTGCTCCTGGCGATCGTGACCGGGGTGGCGGTGCTCACGGCGCGTCGGCTGTCCCGGTATCCCTGGGCGGCCGCCTCGCTCGCGCTTCTCGTCCTGCTCGCGGTGGTGCGGCCCGCCCCACTGACCAGGCTCGTCACCGGATGGCCGCCGCCGGGCTGGTCGTATGCGATGTGCGATGTGGGGCAAGGGGATGCCACGGTGCTTGCCGCTGGAGCGGGGGTGGCGGTGGTGATCGACACGGGGCCGGAGCCCCTGGCGGTCGATCGCTGCCTGCATGAACTCGGCGTGAGCCGGATTCCGTTGCTCCTGCTCACCCATTTCCATGCTGATCATGTTGGGGGTCTCGCCGGGGTGTTGCGGGGCCGATCGGTGGGGGTGATCGAGACGACGGGGTTCGCGGATCCGCCCGACCAGGCCGCGTTCGTCCGGCGCACCGCCGCTGCGGGCGGGGTGCCGGTGACGACCGCCGCGTACGGCGAGCGGCGGGCGTTGGGCGGGCTCTCCTGGGAGGTGCTGTGGCCACCGCCACTGCCACCGCTATCGCCGCCACCGCAGCCGGGCAGGCAGAGCTCAGCACCACCCGGTCTGCCGACGGCACCGGTACCGCCACCGGCATCACCGCTGACGCCGAGTCCGCGCCCGAGTCCGCGCCCGGGGCCGGGGTTGGACGGGCCGAATGACGCCAGCGTCACCCTGCTCGTCCATGCCGCCGCGGGGCTGACCCTGCTGCTGCCCGGCGATCTTGAACCGCCCTCCCAGCGAGGCCTGTTGCGCGAGAACCCGGGGCTCGGGCGGGTCGACGTCCTCAAGGTCGCCCACCACGGCTCGGCGCACCAGGAGCCCGCCCTGCTCAGGGCCGTACGTCCGAGACTGGCGCTGATCTCGGTGGGCCGGGACAACCGCTATGGCCACCCCGCGCCCGGCACGGTCGCCGTGCTGCGGGCATGGGGAGCGGCGGTGCTGCGGACGGACACGGACGGGGCGATCGCGGTCGTGGGAGCGGGGGACTCGCTGAGGGCCGTGCCCCGGGCCGCGGCTCGGGGGAGGGGGCCTTGAGGTGCGGCCCCAATTCAATTGAGGAGCGGCGGGTGCATCCCCAAGTCAATGAACAGTCGGGAAAGTTGACGGCTCAGACGAGCCAGGTGCCCTCGCTCATCAGGTCGCGGTCGGGGATCTCGTTGACCTCGCGCCAGGCCTGGATGCGCTGGGGGGCGACACGGAAGTAGGTGTAGGAGGGGCCGCTGTCGCGCGGGTCCCAGACGAGTTTGGCGGCGAAGGCGTCGGCCGAGGCACCGGGAAGTTCGCCGGCCGGGACGACGGTCGCGGTGCCGGTGATGTGGACGACGTCCCGGGTGTGGCCCAGCGTCACCTGCACCGGGCGGTCGCCGGACTCCAGGTTGCGCAGGGTGGGGTTGGTGCGCCGGGTGCACATCAGGAGCGAGCCGTGTTCCCAGACGAAGGAGAGAGGCATGAGGTGGGGTTCACCCGAGGCGGAGGCGGTCGCGACCCAGGCGTCCTCGTCCTTTTCGAGGCGGGTCAGGACGTCCTGCTTGCGCTGTTCGCGCGTGCGCGGCGGCTCATGTGTCGTCATGTCCCGTCACGGTAGCGGGCGTTGGGGGACAGGTGCCTCGGGCGCCGGACCTAGGACCTCCGGGCCAGGTCGGAGCGGGGAACGGCCGGAAGACGGCCGACTAGGCGCGCACAAGCGGAATGGCCAATTCGGGCCTCTGGTGACAGGTGCCTCAGCAGTGCCCAGGCTCCGCGTTTGCCTCGAACGGCACAACAGTGATCGAATGCGTCTTCGTCAAGGGGCCGTAGTCCTGCTGTGGCGAGGACGGACGAGGATGTCTGCCCCCTGCGCGGCCCGGCAGAAATTTCTACGCACGGGGGTGCGTGCACAGTGTTCAGCCGCTGGTTCGGCAAGAGCTCGACCAGTTCTCGTTCCGGGCCGCTGGCCGGCCTCTCGGTGCCTCCGACCGCGGGTGTGCTCAGCTGTCGTGTGCTCGACCCCGTCAGCGAGCCTGTCCAGCGGGCCGAGTACGTGGTCAGTGACGCCTCGGGCCGCAAGGTCGTGGCGGGGGAGACCGACCCGTTCGGCACGCTGGTCACGACGGTCCCGGCAGGTGAATACCGGCTGGCCGTCACGGCCGACGGATATACGCCCTTCCACGGCAACGCCACTGTCCCCGCGAGTGGGCTCGCCGCGCTCGGCGACATCACGCTCCAGATCGCCGCCCCGCCCACGCTGCCGGAGCCGGGCGAGTGGGAACTCGATCCGACGCACTCCCAGATCGGCTTCACGGCGAGCCACATCGGCCTGGCCCGCATCCACGGCAGGTTCAACACGTTCGCCGGGGCCATCCGGATCGGTGAGCGCATGGAAGGGTCGGCGATGCACGTCATCATCGACACCGCGTCCATCGACACCGGGGTCGGGATGCGCGACGACCACCTGCGGTCGGGCGACTTCCTGGACGTCGGCAGCTATCCGACGATGGAGTTCTACAGTGACCGCTTCGTGCACCGCGGCGCCGGTCGGTGGGCGATCATCGGCGGACTCACGCTGCACGGTGTGAGCCGTACGGTGACGCTGGACACGCAGTACCTGGGCCTGGGGACCGGGCTCGGGGGCGAGACCAGGGGCGCCTGCCGGGCCACCACCGAGCTGCACCGCGAGGACTTCACGCTCACCTGGCAGACCATGCTGGCGCGGGGGATCGCGGCGATCGGGTCGTCGATCTCGATCGACCTCGACATCCAGGTCGTGCCGAAGGAGGGCTGACCCCGGTCAGGGGTGGCCGCGGGGGCCGCGGAGGCCCGGGGCGACCAGGGGCGGTCAGGGGGATTCGAGCCAGCCGTCGTGTTCGGCGACCAAGGTGTCCAGGGCCTTCGGGTCCAGACGGGCGCCGGGGTCCTCGACGACGACGAGCCACTGGGCGTCCTCGGCGTCGTCCTCGCCGGCCAGGGCGTCGCGGACCAGCTGAGGCTCCTCGGCGAGACCGAACAGGTCGGTCAGCTCGGCGGCCACCTCCTCGGCGGCGTCGCGGTCCGGGAGTACCAGTACGTGTCGGGTCACATCGTTCACCTGGCCATTCTCCGACATGCCCGGCGGGTCTCGGCGCGGTGGGGGAGCGGGCGGACGGGCACTGTCAGTGGCCCGTGGGATGCTGGACGGCGATGGCCACCAGGAAGAATTCCACCGACGATCCGCTCGCCCCCGTCACGCTCGCCGTGGGCCAGGAGGACCTGCTGCTCGACCGCGCCGTGCAGCGGGTGGTGGCGGCCGCCCGGGCCGCCGACTCCGACACCGATGTGCGTGACCTGACCTCCGACCAGTTGCAGCCCGGCACGCTCGCCGAGCTGACCAGCCCCTCGCTCTTCGCCGAGCGGAAGGTGGTGGTGGTCCGCAACGCGCAGGACCTCTCTGCGGACACGGTCAAGGACGTTAAGGCGTATCTCGACGCGCCCGCCGAGGAGATCACCCTCGTGCTGCTCCACGCCGGCGGCGCCAAGGGCAAGGGGCTCCTCGACGCGGCCCGGAAGGCGGGAGCGCGGGAAGTCGCGTGTCCCAAGACGACGAAGCCGGCCGAGCGGCTCACGTTCGTACGGCAGGAGTTCCGGGCGCTGGGGCGTTCGGCCACGCCCGAGGCGTGCCAGGCGCTGGTCGACTCCATCGGCAGCGATCTGCGGGAGCTGGCCTCCGCGGCGTCGCAGCTGTGCGCGGACGTGGAGGGCACGATCGACGAGGCCGTCGTCGGGCGCTACTACACGGGCCGGGCCGAGGCGTCCAGCTTCACCGTCGCCGACCGGGCGGTGGAGGGACGGGCCGCGGAGGCGCTGGAGGCGCTGCGGTGGTCGCTCTCGACGGGGGTCGCGCCGGTGCTGATCACCAGCGCGCTGGCGCAGGGCGTGCGGGCGATCGGGAAGCTGTCGTCCGCGCGGGGCGGGCGGCCGGCGGATCTCGCGCGGGAGCTCGGGATGCCGCCGTGGAAGATCGACCGGGTGCGCCAGCAGATGCGGGGGTGGACGCCGGACGGGGTTTCCTTGGCCCTGCGGGCCGTGGCCGAGGCGGACGCGGGGGTGAAGGGCGGGGGGGACGACCCCGAGTACGCCCTGGAGAAGGCCGTTGTCGCCATCGCGCGGGCGGCGCGGACGGGGCGCTGACGGGGCTGCACCCCGGGCCCCTCGCGCGGGGCTCCGCCCCGCCCCCTGTCCGTCGGGTGCGGGCTGCTGCGGGCCGTTCGCGCAGTTCCCCGCGCCCCTGAGGGGCCTGGGCTGCGCCCTGCCTCCAACTCCTGCTCCCTGTCGGTCGGGTGGGGGCTGCCGTGGGCTGGTCGCGCAGTTCCTCGCGCCCCTGGAGGGCTCGGGCTGCGCCCTGCCTCCAACTCCCGCCCCCTGTCCGTCGGGTGCGGGCTGCTGCGGGCCGTTCGCGCAGTTCCCCGCGCCCCTGAGGGGCTCGGGCTGCGCCCTGCCTCCAACTCCTGCTCCCTGTCCGTCGGGTGCGGGCTGCTGCGGGCCGTTCGCGCAGTTCCCCGCGCCCCTGAGGGGCCTGGGCTGCGCCCTGCCTCCAACTCCTGCTCCCTGTCGGTCGGGTGCGGGCTGCCGTGGGCTGGTCGCGCAGTTCCCCGCGCCCCTGAGGGGCCCGGGCTGCGCCCCTGCCATCAACTTCCGCTTCCCGCGCCCCTGGAGGGACCGGGCTGCGCCCCTGCCATCAACTTCCGCTCCCCGTGTGCCTGGAGGGCCCGGGCTGTGCCCGGGGCCTTCAGGGGGTTGCGTCAGGCGGCTCGGCGCCAGCTCACCGGGGGTGCGTAGGGCTGGCGGCGCCAGGCGGCCAGGGGGATCACGGGGGCCAGGGCGGCGGTGGGTTCCGCCGACAGGGAGAGGAGGACCACCGTCAGGGCGGCCAGTTCGGCCTCCGTCGGGGTGCCTCTCAGTACGCGGAACAGGGGTTCAGTCGAATCGTTCGGCACGCTCGCTCCTCACTGCGGGGGGTTGCCATGTTTGCGGGACGGCAGGTCGGCGTGCTTGGTGCGGAGCATCGCCAGGGCCGCCGCGAGGACCTTCCTCGTCTCGGCGGGGTCGATGACGTCGTCGACCAGGCCGCGCTCGGCCGCGTAGTAGGGGTGCATGAGTTCCGACTTGTAGGCCGCGATCTTCTCGGCCCGTACCGCCTCCGGATGGTCCGAACCCGCTATCTCCCGGCGGAAGATGACGTTCGCCGCCCCCTCCGCGCCCATCACCGCGATCTCGTTGGTGGGCCACGCGTAGGTGAGGTCCGCGCCGATGGACTGGGAGTCCATGACGATGTACGCGCCGCCGTAGGCCTTGCGCAGGATCAGCGAGATGCGCGGGACCGTCGCGTTGCAGTACGCGTAGAGCAGCTTCGCTCCGTGGCGGATGATCCCGCCGTGCTCCTGCGAGACGCCCGGCAGGAAGCCCGGCACGTCGACCAGGGTCAGCAGCGGGATGTTGAAGGCATCGCAGAGCTGGACGAAGCGGGCTGCCTTCTCGCTCGCCTCGATGTCCAGGACACCCGCGAGGAACTGCGGCTGGTTCGCCAGGATGCCCACCACACGGCCGTCGATGCGGGCGAGCGCACAGATGATGTTCCGCGCCCAGTGCTCGTGGACTTCGAGCAGGTCGCCGTGGTCGACGATCTCTTCGAGGACCTTGCGCATGTCGTACGGGCGGTTGCCGTCCGCCGGGACCAGGTCGAGCAGCACGTCGGTGCGGCGGTCCGCCGGGTCGTCGCCCGGGGGCAGCGGCGGGGGCATCTCCCGGTTGTTCGAGGGGAGGAGCGAGATCAGGTAGCGGACCTCCGCCAGGCAGGTCTCCTCGTCGTCGTGGACGAAGTGGGAGACGCCCGACACCCCGGCGTGCACGTCCGCGCCGCCGAGGCCGTTCTGGGTGATCTCCTCGCCGGTGACCGCCTGCACCACGTCCGGTCCGGTGATGAACATCTGCGAGGTCTCACGGACCATGAACACGAAGTCCGTGAGCGCCGGGCTGTAGGCGGCGCCGCCCGCGCACGGGCCGAGCATGACGCTGATCTGCGGGATCACGCCCGAGGCCCGGGTGTTGCGCTGGAAGATGCCGCCATAGCCGGCGAGCGCGCTGACGCCCTCCTGGATACGGGCACCGGCGCCGTCGTTCAGGGAGACCAGGGGGGCACCGGCCGCGATGGCCATGTCCATGATCTTGTGGATCTTCGTGGCGTGGGCCTCGCCCAGCGCGCCGCCGAAGATGCGGAAGTCGTGCGCGTAGACGAAGACCGTGCGGCCCTCGACCGTGCCCCAGCCGGTGATCACACCGTCGGTGTACGGCTTCTTCGCCTCCAGACCGAACCCCACGGCCCGGTGCCGCCGCAGCTGCTCGACCTCGTGGAACGAGTCCGGGTCGAGGAGCAGGTCGATGCGCTCACGGGCGGTCAGCTTGCCCTTGGCGCGCTGGGCCTCGGTGGCCTTCTCGCTCGGGCCGAGCCTCGCCTGCTCGCGCAGGACGTGAAGTTCGGCGACGCGCACGGCCGCGGTCACCGGCGGCGGCTGCTCAGTCACGGTCACGGTCGGTCCTTTCCTCATCCGGAGGCGAAACAGAAGGCGAAACAGAAGGCGAAGCAGAAGGTGAGGCAGAAGAAGGTGAGGCAGAAGGCGAAACGGACGGCGAGGTGGAAAGCGAGGTGGAAAGCGCGGCAGAAGGCGACGCAGGACGCGTCGAAACCGTCTGCGGGGGCCGCTGGTGCGTGGCCCGCGCGCGGACCGCGTCGAGCAGGCCCGCCTGCTCCAGGCACTCCCCGGCGTCCGGCGACTCGACGGCACCGGAACGCACCGCACGGACGAACGCCTGGACAGTGGCGGCCACTTGGTCGTGCGGGGCCAGGGTCAGCTCGCGCGGCCCGTGCGCGTCCGTGATCCACACCGCCGGCTTGTGGTCGGCGGGCGGCGTGAACGCCGGCTCGACGCGGATCCGCCCCTCGCTGCCCCACAGTTCGTACGCCGAGCGGTAGGCGTGCTCCATGCCGAAGGCCAGCTGCCCGAGCACCCCGGAAGGCGAGCGGACCAGCACCGCGCCGGACGTCTCCACCGCCGAGCCGCCCGAGCTCTCCAGGGCGGCGCCGACGATCTCCAGGCCCGCGCCCAGGAAGTACAGGGCGGCCCGCACCGGGTAGTAGCCGACGTCCAGCAGGGCGCCGCCGCCCAGTTCCGGGCGGTGCCTGATGTTCCCGGCCGGCAGGGCCGGGATCGCGAACGCGGCGCTGAACGCGCGGAGTTGACCGATCGCGCCGCTCGTCACCAGCTCCCGTACCACCGAGTGCTGGGGATGATGGACGAACATGACGTTCTCCATCAGGACCAGGCCCGAGGCGCGCGCCAGGCCGAGCAGTGCCTCGGTGGTCGGCCGGTCGGCGGTGAGCGGCTTCTCGGCCAGGACGTGCTTGCCCGCGCGCAGCGCCCGGCCCGCCCACTCGGCGTGCAGGGAGATGGGCAGGGGCACGTACACCGCGTCCACGTCGTCCCGCGTGAGGACCGCGTCGTAGGACTCGACTGCCGCGCAGCCGAACTGCTCCGCGACCTCCCGAGCGCGGCCGCCGTCCCGGCTCGCCACCGCGGTCAGCTCGATGTCCGGGTCGGCCGCCATGGCGGGCAGCACCCGACGGCGGGCGATGTCGGCGGTGCCGAGGACGGCGATGCGCAGGGGTCGATCAGTCATCCGTCAGATGTCCCATGGCGTTGAGGCAGGCGAGGAGGGTCCGGGCCTGCACATTGACGTAGTGGCCGTGCTTGATCAGTGCTGTGAGCTGACTGACCGTCACCCACTGGTAGCCGGTGGGCGGTTCGATGGGGGCTTCCTGCTCGTCGGCCTCGATGACCAGGTAGCGGTTCTCCGCGTAGAGGAACCGGCCGCCCTCCTCCGAGTGGATGGCGTCGTAGCGGATGCGCTCGGAGTCCGCGCCCAGGACGAGGTCCAGGAACGGCGGGCGGACCTGGAGGCCCTCGAAGTTGTCCGGGGAGCACTGCACGGTGGGGGCCAGCTCGACCGTGTCGAGGAAGCCGCCCTCGACCTTGGCGTTGGCCAGGACGTGCAGCACACCGTCGAAGGAGCGGGCGAGGAAGGCGGCGATGCCCCGGCTGCACGGCTCGATCAGGGGCTGCGTCCAACTGGTGACCTCGCGGTTGCCGGCCTGCACCTCGACCGCGACCACGTTGAACCAGCGGCCGTCGTCCTTGCCGATGCGCGCCTCGTCGCGGGTCCAGCCCGGCACGTCGTCCAGCGGTATCCGGTCCGCCTGCACGTCGTAGCGCGAGCGCTCGGAGGTGAACCAGGACAGCAGGTCGACGTCGGTGAGCAGGGCGCCGGCGTGCGGGTCGCGCGAGCGGGCCAGGGACTGGCTGAACTCGTCCCCGCGGACGCCGCCCGCGCTGTAGGCGGGCAGACAGGCAAGTACGGTGCGCGAGTCCATGTTCACCAGGTTGTCCTGGTGCAGGAGTTCGGAGATCTGGCCCAGGGTCAGCCAGCAGAAGTCCTCGTCGAGCGGGACGTCGCCGTCCACCTCGACGATCATGTTGCGGTTGCTCTTGTGGTAGAACCACGAGCCGTGCTCGGACTGGAGTACGTCGGCGAGGATGCGGCCCCGCCCACTGCCCGTGAAGTACTCGATGTACTTCACGTCCGTACCCTGGTGGACCTTGGTGTAGTTGCTGCGGGTGGCCTGCACGGTGGGGGAGAGCTGGAGCAGGTTGCGGTTGCCCGGCTCCATCTTGGCCTGCATCAGGAAGTGCAGTACGCCGTCGAACTCCTTCACCAGGATGCCCAGGATGCCGACCTCGGGCTGCTTGATGATGGGCTGGTACCACTCCTTGTGCGGGCCGTCGTCGGTGGTGACGTGCAGCCCTTCGACGCTGAAGAAACGGCCGCTGGAGTGCACCAGGTTGCCGGTGTCCGGCTCGAAGGACCAGCCGCGCAGCTTGGAGAACGGGATGCGCTCGATGTGGAAGCGGCCCGCCTTCCTGCGCTCGGCGAACCAGTGGTGGAACTCCCCGGTGGTCAGGTGCCCGCCGGTGGTGGCCGCGGACGCCGCGATCCGGTCGGCGACCGACACCGGCTCACGGGGCTGGACCACCGGCTGAAGCTCAGTCAGCTCCGCAAGTGTCGACGACATGTACGCTCTCTCCTCGTCAGGGGTGCTCGGGTTGAGGGGTGTCTGAGTCCGTCACCAGCCGGCGACGAAGTCCCGGATCGAGGCCGTCATGAAGTCGGTGTGCTCGTCGGTGAGGCCGGGGTAGACGCCGATCCAGAAGGTCTGCTCGGTGATGATGTCGGAGTTGGTCAGATCGCCCACGATCCGGTGCGGGGCGTCCACGTAGGCGGGCTGACGGGTCAGGTTGCCGGCGAACAGGTTGCGGGTGCCGATCTTCCGCTCCTCCAGGAAGTTCACCAACTCCTTGCGCTTGAACGGCGCGTCGGGGTCGACGGTGATGACGAAACCGAACCAGCTGGGCTCGCTGCCGAGGGTGGCCTCCGGCAGGATCAGGTGCGGGACGCCCTCCAGGCCCTCCCGCAGGCGCTGCCAGTTGTGGCGGCGGGCGGCGGTGAAGTCGTCGACCTTGTCGAGCTGCGTCAGACCGAGCGCGGCCTGCAGATCGGTGGCCTTCAGGTTGTAGCCGATGTGCGAGTAGATGTACTTGTGGTCGTAGCCGGCCGGCAGGGTGCCCAGCTGGTACTGGAAGCGCTTGAAGCAGCGGTCGCTCTCGCCCGGCTCGCACCAGCAGTCCCGGCCCCAGTCGCGCAGCGACTCCACGATGCGGGCGAGCGCCAGGTTCGACGTCAGTACGCAGCCGCCCTCGCCCATCGTCAGGTGGTGCGCGGGGTAGAAGCTGACGGTCGTCAAGTCGCCGAAGGTGCCGGTGAGTTGACCGTTGTAGAGCGAGCCGACCGCGTCGCAGTTGTCCTCGACGAGGAAGAGGTCGTTCTCCTCGGCGATCTGCGCGACCTCGGCGACCTCGAACGGGTTGCCGAGCGCGTGCGCGACCATGATGGCCCGCGTCTTGGGGCCGACGGCCGCCTTGATGCGCTCGGCGGTCGTGTTGTACGTCTTCAGCTCGACGTCCACGAAGACCGGGATGAGACCGTTCTGCAGGATCGGGTTGACGGTGGTGGGGAAGCCCGCGGCCACCGTGATGACCTCGTCGCCGGGCTTGAGGCGGCGGTCCTCCAGGTGCGGCGAGGTGAGCGCCGACATGGCGAGCAGGTTGGCCGAGGAACCGGAGTTCACCAGGTGGGCCTTGCGCCGCTTCATGTAGCGGGCGAAGCGGGACTCGAACTTGCGGGAGCTGGTGCCGGCGGCTATCCGCATGTCGAGCGCCGCCTCCACCAGCGCCACCCGGTCCGCCGGCTCCAGGACCGCGCCGGACGGCCAGATCTCGCTGACCCCCGGCACGAACTCGCGGGACGGCTCCTTCTCGAGGTGGTACTCCCGCACAGAATCGAGAATCCGTGCCTTGGTGTCACTCATCTTGGCTGCCTCCATGGTCGTCAGTTCGGCACGAAGCCCTCAGCGGTGATCCGACACGGCCATACTTGTGGGGACGACTTGAAGGGCACTGGACAACGGCTCGCGATGCGCGGTGGACCCGGTGCTCGGGGCGCCGGGCGACGGCCCGCGCTCGACGGCGACGCGTGCGTGGGCGAGCAGATCGCGCAGCGAGTCGTCCAGGCTGCGCCGCGGTGACCAGCCCAGGAGCCGCTCGGCGCGCCCGATGTCCATGCGCTGCCACTCGGCCTCCGGCGGCCTGCCGCCCGCGCTCGGCGCCTCCACGATCTCGGCGGCCGCGCCCGCGAGCTCGGTCAGGCGCAGGACCAGACTGCGGACCGAAGTCGCCTGCCCACCACCGATGTTGAGCACCCGTCCGCTGGCGTCGGAGCGGGCCGCGGCGAGCGCCGCGTCCGCCACGTCGCGTACGTCCACGAAGTCGCGGTGGGCGAGCAGCGGGGCGAGCCGCAGCGGCTCGGGGGCGGAGGTGGCGAGATGGTGGGCCACCATGCCGAGGAGGCTGGCCCGGTGGGTGCCGGGCCCCGACACGTTCGACACGCGCAGCACCAGGCCCTCCGCCGCGCCCGCCGCCGTCGCCTCCAGGAGCGCGCGGGCCCCGGCGAGCTTCGAGCGGCCGTACGGGGTGACCGGTGCGGTCGGGGTGTCCTCGGTGATCCCGGTGCGCGGCACCGGGCCGTACTCGTGCACGGAGCCGAGCTGGATGAGCCGGGGCCGCCCGGCCAGCGGGGCGGTCGCGGCGACCAGGCGCTCCACCAGCTCGGCGTTGGCGCGCGTCATGTCGTCCTCGGTGGCCTGCCACACCGCGCCCGCGGCGTTCACCACCACCTCGGCGGCGCGCTCGTCGAGCAGCGCCGCGATGCGGTCCGGCTCGGCGCCCACCACGTCAAGTGCCGCTCTTTCGTAGGGAGTTGCGGGCCCTCGTACGCTGCGGGCGACACCCGTCACCCGCCAGCCCGCCGCGTCGAACACCTCGCAGACGTGCCGGCCCACGAAACCCGTGGCGCCGAGCACCACCACCGATCCGGCGCCGCCGCCCCTGCCGCCTGCTCTTCGGTCGTTCACCGACACCGTGGCTACCTCCTGTATGCGCGGTTTGAGCGGCACTGTGGCGGGTGGCGCTCGGGGACCGCTGGACAGGTGGTCATGCGGCGCTACCGGAACTTGAGTCGGGGCGCCTACCGTCCGCCACCATGAGGATCGAAGAGACCGCCGTACCGGACGCGTACCGCATCATGCCGAAGCTGCTGACGGACCCCCGCGGCAGTTTCCACGAGTCATACCGCTACGACCTGCTCGCCGCCGAGACCGGCCACGAGTTCGTGCCGCGCCAGGTCAACTACTCGGCCTCCTCGCGCAACACGGTGCGCGGGCTGCACGGCGTGGCCATCCCGCCGGGCCAGGCCAAGCTGGTCAGCTGCGTGCGCGGGGCGCTCCTCGACGTCGTCGTCGACGTGCGCGTGGGCTCGCCCACGTTCGGCGAGCACGTGACCACGGTGCTCGACGCGCGGGACGGGCGGGCGATGTTCGTGGCGGAGGGGCTCGCGCACGGGTTCGTGGCGCTGACCGACGACACGTGCATCAGCTATCTCTGCTCCACCGAGTACGTGCCGGGCACGCAGCTCGATCTGCGGGCGTTCGACCCGGAGCTGGGGCTGCCGTGGTCGCGGTGGCTCACGGGGGACCCCGTACTGTCCGAGAAGGACGCGGGGGCTCCTACCGTCGCGGAGGCCCTGGAACTCGGGTTGCTTCCCACGTACGCGCAGTGCCTTTCCCTCTACGGGAGGGATGCTGAGGGTTCGCGGCGCGCGGCCTAGGTACCGGGGGGCGCCGCCCCCCGGACCCCCCGCTCCTCGAACGCCGGAGGGGCCGATTCTTCCCCCGGCACCAGTTGGGCCCGCCACCGGACAATGTCCGGAGCGGGCCCAATTGGCTTTTCTGCTAGGCGAGTTGACGGGATTCGGCGGGGTGGATTCCCAGGGAGGTCAGTGCGGTCGACGGGGACTCCTTCGCTGTGCCGCGCGCGGCCAGGTAGCCGTCGGGGCGGATCAGGAGCCAGGTGCCCGCGGGGGCGCCCAGAGCGGTGGACAGGTGGCCGGCCGGGTCGGACAGGGTGTCCGGGCCCGGGGTGTTGACCGTGCGGACGCGGACCGAGGGGCCGTAACGGTCCTCGGGGGCCGCGCCGAAGGTGAGCAACAGCCATTCGGGGCGCTGAAGTTCGGCGATGACCTCCTGCCAGCCGGGGCTGGTGACGAGGTCCGGCGCCGTGACGCGGGCCACGCGTTCGCCGGGGCGTACACCCGGCGAGGGCGCCGACGCGTGGGCCAGGGGACCCGCCGCGTAGCCGAGGCCGAGCGCCGACATGCCGCCCATGATCTTGCGCTGGATGCGGCCCTTGACCGGGGGCAGCGAGCGCAGCACCGTGAACGCGGCGCGCAGTGCGGCCGCCGCCCTGCGGCTCTTGAGCTGGACCAGCATCGTCGCCATCTTGGTGGTGCGCAGCAACTCCGCGCCCACCGGCACCCGTTCGTCGCTGTAGCTGTCCAGGAGGGAGTCCGGGGCCTCGCCGCGCAGGACCGCGGCGAGTTTCCAGGACAGGTTGACCGCGTCCTGGACACCGGTGTTCATGCCCTGCCCGGAGGCCGGGCTGTGCACGTGCGCCGCGTCGCCGGCGAGCAGCACCCGGCCGTTGCGCATCTGGCCGATCATGCGCTGCTGGATGGTGAACACCGAGACCCAGGAGGGTGATTCGACCACGGCGGGCCTGCCCGTACCCGTGCTGATCTTCGCCGCGAAGCGCCGGGCCACCATCGCGTCGTCGCCGCCGTAGGACGTCTCCGCGGTGTCGAGCAGACGCCACTTGCCGGGCTCGGGGAACGGCACCATCATCACGGTGCCGGTCGGGGTGCGCATCCAGTGGATGCTGTCCTTCGGCAGGTCGCAGTGGACGGTGGCGTCCGCGATCAGCCAGGTCTCGCTCGATTCCCCTTCGAGCTTCAGGCCGAGCTGCTTGCGGATGGTGCTGTGGCCGCCGTCCGTGCCGACCAGCCAGTCGGCCGTGACGGTCTCGGTCGTGCCGTCGGTGTGGACGAGATGGGCCCGTACGCCGTCGGAGCCCAGGTCCTCGAACTCCGTGAGGCGCACGCCCCATTCGACCTCGACGCCCCGGCGGGCCGTCGCGGTGCGCAGCACCTCCTCCGTGATGACCTGGTCGACCATCAAGGTGAACGGGAAGCGGGTGGGCAGCCGGCTGTAGTCGGTGTCGAAACGGATCAGGCGGCGGCCGTTCTGGTGGAGCGTGAAGTGCTCCACCCGCTGGCCGCGCGGCAGCAGCTCGTCCAGGATGCCCATCTGGTCGTACGTCTCGAGGGTGCGGGCGTGTGTGGCGAGCGCCCGGCTGGTGGTGGCCGGGCCGGCCGCCGCGTCCACGAGCCGGACCCGGGCACCGTGCCGGGCCAGCTCGTGGGCGGCGCTGAGCCCGACCGGTCCGGCGCCCACGACCAGCACCTGGGGTGCGGGCGCCGTCTCGTTGAGCAGCGTCACTTCTGGCCCTCCTGCGGCGCGTGCTTGACCGCCTTCCACCAGCCGGGGTTGTCGCGGTACCAGGCGGCGGTCTCGGCGAGGCCGTCCTCGAACGAGATGCGCGGCGCGTAGCCGAGCTCCTCGGCGATCTTCGCCTCGCTGAGCGAGTAGCGCAGGTCGTGGCCCTTGCGGTCGGCGACCCGGACCACCTTCGACCAGTCGTTGCCGGTCAGCTCCAGGAGGCGCTCGGTGATCTGGCGGTTGGTCTGCTCGTTGCCGCCGCCCACGTTGTAGATCTCGCCCGCGCGGCCCTTGGTGAGGACCAGCTGGATGGCGCGGCAGTGGTCGTCGACGTGCAGCCACTCGCGGATGTTGGCGCCCTCGCCGTACAGCGGGACCGTCTCGCCCTCCAGGAGGTTGGTGACGAAGCGCGGTATCAGCTTCTCCGGGTGCTGGTAGGGCCCGTAGTTGTTGGAGCAGCGGGTGATCGACACGTTCAGGCCGTGGGTGCGCCAGTAGGCCCGGGTGATGAGGTCCGAGCCCGCCTTGGAGGCGGCGTACGGGGAGTTGGGAAGCAGTGGCCACTCCTCGGTCCAGGAGCCCTCGTCGATGGAGCCGTACACCTCGTCGGTGGAGACGTGCACCACGCGCCGGACGCCGGCGCGCAGCGCGGCCTCCATCACGTTCTGGGTGCCGCCCACGTTGGTGGCGATGAACTCGGCGGCCGACTCAAGCGAACGGTCCACGTGGGACTCGGCCGCGAAGTGCACGACCGCGTCGTGGCCCGGGAACAGCTCCAGGAGCAGCGGCAGGTCGCAGATGTCGCCCTCGACGAAGGTCAGCCGGGGGTGCGCGGCGGGCAGGTTCTCGCGGTTGCCCGCGTAGGTGAGCTTGTCGAGGACGGTGACCTCGGCGTTCTCGTAGCCCTCGTAGCCGCCCGCGAGCAGCGTGCGGACGTAGTGCGAGCCGATGAAGCCCGCGCCGCCGGTGACCAGGATCTTGTTCAAGGCGCTCTTCTCCGTGCCGCTCTCGTCCGTACTGCTCGTCTCGGTGCCGGTGTTCGTCATGCCGCGACCTCCACGCGGGTGTGGTCGCCGACCACCAGGCGGTGGTGGCGGCTTGCCAGGTCGATCCCCGTGACGGCCGCGGACCTGCCGAGCAGGGAGCCGTGCAGGCCCCGCACCGCGGAGATCGTCGCACCGTCGAGGGCGATCGAGTAGTCGAGATGGGTGCCGGACAGGACGCAGTCCCGGCCGATGGACGTGTGCGGGCCGACGTGGCTGTCCTCCAGGACCGTGCCCGCGCCGATCACGACGGGCCCCTCCACGAAGGACCGCGAGATCCTCGCGCCGGCCTCGACGACGACCGCGCCGATCAGCACGCTCTGGTCGTCGACCTCGCCGTCCACCCGGCGCTCGATGCCGTCGAGCAGCATCTGGTTGCATTCGAGGACGTCCTCGACGCGGCCGGTGTCCTTCCAGTACCCGCGGTACTCCTGGGCCCGGACGGTCGAGCCGTTGGTGACCAGCCACTGGATGGCGTCGGTGATCTCCAGCTCGCCGCGCGCGCTCGGCACGATCGAGTCGACGGCCTCGTGGATGGCCGGGGTGAAGAAGTAGACGCCGATGAGCGCCAGGTTGGAGCGCGGCACCGGGGGCTTCTCGACGAGCCGCTCCACGATCCCGGTCGCGTCGACCTCGGCGACGCCGAAGGCGCGCGGGTCCTCGACCTGGGCGACCAAAACCTGGGCGGCCGGGCGCAGCGCGTGGAACTCGGCGGCGGCCTCGGCGATGCCCTCGGGGAGCATGTTGTCGCCGAGGTACATCACGAAGTCGTCGTCGCCGAGGA
The DNA here is from genome assembly GCF_014650455.1 of Streptomyces xanthochromogenes. GTDB lineage: Bacteria > Actinomycetota > Actinomycetes > Streptomycetales > Streptomycetaceae > Streptomyces > Streptomyces xanthochromogenes. The sequence goes on from NZ_BMUZ01000015.1 coordinate 183,007, forward strand.
AGTCCTGGGCGAGCTGCACGCACTGGGCGAGTCCCTGCGGGCTCTCCTGCGGGATGTAGGTGATCTCGACGCCGAGCCGGGAGCCGTCACCGATCGCCTCGGCTATCTCCTCGACGTGGTTGCCGACGATGATGCCGATCTCGGTGACACCGAGATCGCGGATGTTGTCGAGCACCCGCTCAAGGACGGGCTTGTTGGCGATCGGGATGAGCTGCTTGGGCATGGAGTAGCTGAACGGGCGCAGTCGGCTTCCCGTACCGCCGCTCAGAACCAGAGCCTTCATGGGGTCCTCTTCTGTCGTGGTTACGTCGTGATCGACACATCAACAGGCGGATGAATGGGCTGATGAATAGGGGATGTCGGGCCGCATGGGGCAGCCCCGGGCATCGCAGGTCAGGCGGCGGGGGCCAGCCGTACGGTCGGAACGGCGGCTTCGGTGAGGCTCTCCACCAGGTCGGCGAAGTGGTCGGTGGCCTCGTGCAGCAGTGCCTGGGTGTCCGGTTCGAGGCCGGCGAAGCCGCACGGTCCCTTGCGGATGCCGCCCGCGTGCACGAAGAAGCTCTCCGAGACCGCCCGCGGTTTCATCGACATCAGCACCGGGCGAAGGCCGTAGTCGAGGGCCAGCACATGGGCGAGCGAGCCGCCGGTGGCCAGCGGCAGGACGACCTTGCCCGCCAGGGCGAACTGCGGCAGCGCGTCGAGGAAGGCCTTGAGCAGCCCCGAGCAGCCCGCCTTGTACACCGGAGTGGCGAGCACCACGGCATCGGCCCGCTCGAACTGGGCTGCCGCGTGGGCGAGTTGGGGATGGCTCAGGTCGGCCCCCAGGAGTTCGGCCGCGGGCAGGGTGCGTACGGCGAGCGTCTCCACCCGGTGCCCGCGCCCGGCGAGCCGGTCCGCCGCGAGGCCGAGTACCTGGTGGGTGCTGGAGACCGGCGACGGACTGCCGGAGACGGCGAGGATCGTCGGCATGGACAACCTCCTGATCGAATGAGTCGCGTAACGGGAGAAGCTCTGCTGCGGGGTGCCGCCGCCGCTCAGGCGGCCAGCACCGGCTCGGCGGGCCGGGCGGCCTCGCGGCGCACCGCGGCGACGCGCTCCAGGGAGGCGAGCACCAGCGCCGGGTCGGCGACGAAGTCCACCAGGCAGGCGATCTCGTCGACCCCGGCGGCGCGCACCCGGCGGGCGGTCTCGGTGCACTCCTCGACGGAACCGATCAGGGAGTTGCCGGACAGGTAGCGGTTGACGCCGAGCTCGGCCAGCTTGCGCTGGGCCTTCACCGCCGACAGGACCTCGCGGCCCTGCTTGTTGCCGCTCATCCGGCCGCCGGCCTCGACCGCGAGTGCCTCCAGGTCGATCGCGGAGAGCAGGTAGTCGCGCAGACTGCCGCCGCCGGTCGCACGGGCCTCGGCCGCGTCGTCGGCGACATAGGTGTGCATCATGACGGTGATCTTCCCCGGCCCCTCCCAGCCGGCCTCGGCGCGGGCGCTGCGGTACAGGGCGATCTTGTCGGAGAGCGACTCGACGTCCTGGTTCTCCAGATGGGTCAGGATGTTGCAGCCGAGCCGGCCCGCCTCGCGGAAGGTGCCCTCGCTGCGCGAAGCGGTCACCCACACCGACAGGTCGTCCTGCACCGGACGCGGGTAGACGGGCAGCGTCGTCTCGACGCCCAGCGGGTTGGGGCCGGTCCAGTGGCCGGTGCGCCACGCGGTCCTGATGTCACCGACATCCTTGATCATCTGTTCGCGCCGGGTCTCGTACTTCTCCGGCGCGATCACGAAGTCGTTGACGTTCCAGCCGGAGCCCACCGAGATCGCGACCCGGCCGCCCGAGATGCCGTCCACCATCGCGAAGTCCTCGACGATGCGGGCCGCCGGGTGCAGCGGCGTCACGACGCTGCCGGCCCGGATCTGGATGCGGGTCGTCACCGCGGCGATCGCCGCCGAGGTCACCGCCGGGTTGGGGAAGGCGCCGCCGAAGCGGTGGAAGTGCCGCTCGGGCGTCGATACGAAACCGAAGCCCAGCTCGTCGGCGCGGCGGGCCGCGTCGAGCATCAGACGGTAGGTCTCCTGTGCCTGGTCGCCGACGGCGGCGAAGAAGAAGACACCGAAGTCCAGCGGCCGCTCACCTGCCGAGCCGTCCGCACCCTGGCTGCCGGTCTGCCGGGAATCCGCGTTCATTTAGCGCTGCCTCCTTCCCCGTCGGACGTCGTCGCGGCGGGGTCGTCATCATGGGGGCTTGCTGCCCGGCGACACCATGGGACGGCCTCCTCGCACCGGACTTGAGTCCCGGGCAGGCCGCGCGCTCCAGCGCGGCTCAAGTTCCGCACAAGGAGCGGGCGTTGTGCTGTATCCAGCGAAATCCGAGGGAGCCGCACAGCGGCGCCCCAGGAGCGCGACGAACTGCGCGCCCGGCCACGGACGGTCCGCAGCCGAACACCGCACAACCCGCAGGGTGCTGGGTCCTCGGCCCGCAGGGCCGGCTTCCACCGACGCTCGATCCGAGGTCGAGGCCACCCCCTCACGCTCGGGTGACCACCATCCGTTCCGATGACCACGAGGTTGCTGGATGACGACTCAGACGCTGGTTGCCGCGGACACCGGCACCGATACCGTCCACGGACTGCTCGCGGCGGCCGTGGCCGCCCGGCCCGACGCCCCCGCGGTGCGCGACGCCTCGGGCGTGTGGACCTACGCGGAACTGGACGCCTGGTCACGGGCGTACGCCGACTGGCTCACCGCCCAGGGTGTGGGACACGCGGACCGGATACTGGTCCGCGTCGGCAACACCCGCGAATTCACCGCCCTGATGTTCGGCGCACTGCGCCGCGGCATCGCCTTCGTGCCGGTCAACCCGGCCATGAAGCGGTTCCATCTGAACACCGTGGTGCCGGACTGCGACCCGAAGCTCGTGATCGGAGAGGGCAGTCAAGACACCTCCGTACTGCGCGAGTTGACGGATCGTCCGGTCTTCGAGCTCGACGAGGTGCGCCGCGGCGCCGAGGCGCTGTACGACGCGGCTCCCGGCGCGCCGGACGAGGCGACCGTCGCCCCCGACGATCTCGGCCTGCTCATCTACACCTCGGGTTCCACCTCGGCGCCCAAGGCCGTGGTGAGTACGCACGCCCCGATCGTGTTCGCCGCCCGCGCCATCCAGGCCCGGCTGGGCTACCGCGAGGACGACGTCGTCCTGGTGGCGGTGCCGGTCTCCTTCGACTACGGGCTCTACCAGATCCTGCTGTCGGTCATCGCCGGCGCCCAGGTGCTGCTGACCTCGCCGGACCGCCACGTACGGCTGCTCGGCACCCTGCACGAGCACCGGGTCACCGTCGTTCCGCTGGTGCCCTCGCTCGGCGAGATGCTGCTCACGCTGGCCCGGCGGGACCGCCGCGAGGCGCCCCCGGTCCGGCTGTTCACCAACACCGGCGCGGCCCTGACCGGTCCCGTCATCGCCCAGCTGCGCGCGGCCTTCCCGCAGGCCCGGGTCTCCCCGATGTTCGGCACCACCGAGTGCAAGCGCATCACCGTGCTCGAACCGGACGGCGACATCGCCCGGCCCGGCTCGGTCGGCCGCGCCCTGGACGGCACCGAGGTGCTGATCCTGGACGACGACGGGCGGCTCCTGCCGGCCGGCACCGTCGGCGAGATCTGTGTGCGCGGACCGCACATCATGACCGGCTACTGGCAGGCCCCTGAGCAGACCGCCCTGCGGTTCCGCCCCGACCCCGTCACCGGCGAGATCACCCTGCACACCGGCGACTACGGACACCTCGACGCCGACGGGCACCTCTACTTCGAGGGCCGCCGCGACGACCTCTTCAAGCGCAAGGGCGTCCGCATGGGCACCCTGGAGATCGAGACGGCCGCCCTGGACATCGAGGGCGTCACGGCCGCCGCCGCCCTGGCCCCGGCCGAGGGCCACGACCTCACCCTGTACGCCGTCACCGACCTGACGGCCGACGAGGTGCTCGCGCAGCTGACGGAACGCCTGGAAGCGGCCAAGGTCCCGGCCGCCTGCCATCTGCTCGACGCGCTTCCCCTCACCCCGAACGGCAAGACCGACAAGCAGCGCCTGCGCCGCGAACAGAAATGACCGACTCCCCGAGTCAGTAACTCCCCAATCCTGTAAGGAGATTCAGCCATGACCACCACTGACGTCTCGTGGGACGCCGGCTTCGAGCAGCTGCTGACCTCGGTCCTGCCACGGGTCACCGCCCCGCTGGACCCCGCGCTCGACCTCAAGGCCGTCGGCCTCGACTCGATGGCCACCATCGAGCTCCTGGTCCGTCTGGAGGACCAGTACGACGTGGAGATCCCCGAGGACAAGCTCACGGCCGCGACCTTCGCGACCCCGGGGGCGTTGTGGGCGGTCCTCGCCGCGCTGCGCACCGCCGCGCACGCCTGACCCGCCTTCCGAGTTTCCGCCGCACCATCCAACCCCCCACCCATACACGTCCTTTGGAGGACACCATGAGCCACCTCATCATCGGTCTCGCCGTCACCGTCGTCGTCTGCCTCGTCGTCAAGTTCGGCGGGGACGCGCTCAAGAAGCGCCGCGGCTAGTCCGTACGGATGCCGGCCCCGGAGGGGCCCGTCGACCATCCCGGTCGGCGGGCCCCTTCCGCGTACGCCCCGCCGGGCCGGGGGGTTTGCCCTCCCTCCCGCCCGTGCGGCGGGTTGCATCGGCTGAGCCCTGGGGCTCCGCCCCAGACCCCGGGGGGCTTGCCCACCCGCCCGCCCATATAGCGGGTTGGATCGGCTGAGCCCTGGGGCTGCGCCCCAGACCCCTGCGGGGGCTCCGCCCCCTGCACCCCCGTTCGCGCCTGAACGGCGCTCGTCCTCAATCGCCGGACGGGCTGTAGGTGCCCCAGTACCGAGTCTTTCAGGGGCGCGAGGAACTGCGCGACCAGCCACGCATGGTGCGAGGCCGACCACGGCTTTCTAGGAGCGCGGGGAACTGCGCGACAAGCGGGCACGGTCCGCAGCCGAGAACGGGGTTGGGGGCGCGGGGAACTGCGCGAGAAGCGACCACGGCACGAGGTCGACGACGGGTTTTGGGGCGCGGGGAACTGCGCGAGCAACCACGCACGGTCCGAGGTCGTAAACGGGGTTAGGGGCGCGGGGAACTGCGCGAACGGCCACTACGGTCCGCAGCCGTGAACGGGGTTGGGGGCGCGAGGAACTGCGCGACAAGCGGGCACGGGCCGCAGCCGTGAACGGGGTCAGGGGCGTGGGGAACTGCGCGGGCGGCCCCGGGGGCATGGGGCAGGGCCCCTGCCGGTAAGGCAGGGGCCCTTTGGGGCGCGGGGCGGATCAGGCGGTAGCCAGTCGCTCCAGATCCCCCACCACCCGCGCCGGACTCGGCATCTCCGCCATGTCGGCCCGCAACTCCCGCGCACACTTGAGGTAGCGCGGGTCCTCCAGAACGTCCCGGATCGCCTCCCGCACCTGGCCGGGGTCGTTCTGCGGGGCCGCCTCGCCGAGTACCCGGGCAGCGCCGGCCGCCGCGAGCAGCTCGGCCGAGGCGAACTGGTCGACGATCTGCGGCAGCACCACCTGGGGGAGCCCGAACGCGCACGAAGTGAGCGTCGTGTTCGCGCCGCCGTGGTGGATGACGGCGTCGCAGTCGCGCAGGAACAGGTTCAACGGGACCGGCTCCACCACCCGTACGTTGGACGGGACTTGGCCGAAGCCCTCGTGGAAGGCGGAGTCCGCCGTCACCACGGCCTCGACGTTCTCCAGGCCCTCGAAGGCCGCGATGATCGAGCGGTACAGGCCGGTGCCGTTGAGCACCAGGGTCTGGCGGCCGAGGCAGACCACGACCCGGCGCACCCCGTCGGCGGCCGGCCGGTGCAGCCAGTCGGGCACGGTGCCGGTGCCGTTGAACGGAACGTAGCCGATCGGTGCGCCCGGCGCCGCGCTCGGGTGGTGCAGCGCGGGCGGGCAGGGGTCGAGCAGCAGCGTCGGGTCGGGCAGGCCGTCGAGGCCGAGCCGCTCGGCGGTGCCGTACAGGAAGTTGCGCGCCGAGGCGCGCGAGGGACCGCTCAGCGGGTCGACGCCCCAGCGGTGCTGCACCGACGGGATGCCGAGCGCGCCAGCGACGAGCTGGCCCGCCAGCTCCATCTGCTCGGAAACGATCAGGTCGGGCCCCCACTCGCGGGCGAACTCCAGGTAGGAGCTCACCAGATAGCGGGCGTGGGTCTCCCACAGCTTGGTCGTGCCCGCCATCTTCTCCGGCGGGGTCGGGCCCATCAGCTCCAACGGACGTACCCCGTCCGGGAGATGGCGCTGCAGGACGTCAAGGCCGTGGAAGCGGTCGCCGATGTCGACGGCCGAGATCCCGGCGGCGCGGGCCGCGTCCGTGACGTCAGGCTGCGCGGCGACCATCACCTCGTGACCCGCTCCCATCAGCGCCCAGGCCAGCGGCACCATCGGGGTGAAGTGGGTGGGGAAGGGGGTGCTCAGCATCAGTACGCGCATCGACTTCGTCCTCCTCGGACGTGGGGGCGGCCGGGACGGCCTCTTCGGTGGCCTCTCCGGCGGAGGCTTCGGCGGAAGGTTCGGCGGAGCCGTCGCCGGACAGCGCCGCGGTGTTGACGTCGACGTCCTTCATGAGCAGCGCCGTGACGAGGGCGAGGAGCAGCAGCCCGGCGGCGGTCAGGAGCAGCGTGGACGTGGCGTGGGCGAAGGCGTCCGTCACGAGGTGGCGGCGGACCGCGTCGAGCCCGGCGAGCTGCGCCGCGGCGGCGTCCGGGTCCTTGACGCCGGCGGCTCCGGCGGCCGAGGCGAAGCGGGCGCTGAGCACCGCGCCCAGCACGGTGCCGCCGATGGTGGTGCCCAGCATGGTCGCGAACCGCGAGGTCGTGGTGACCACGCCCAACTGGTCCGCGGACGCGGCCGACTGGGTCATGAACAGGGCGATCTGGGTCACGCCGCCCAGGCCCACGCCGAGCAGCAGGAGCAGCAGGTCGAACTCCCATACGGGAGCGTCGGCGACGGTCAGGCCGAGCCCGGCGACGGCGGCCGCCGCCGTGGCCGTGGTGGTCACCAGGACCGCCTTGCACTTGCCGGTACGGGTGATGATTTTGCCCCAGCCGAGGAAGACCAGGACCACGCCGACGGCGAGCGGGATCAGATGCAGACCGACCGCGTCGAGCGAGACGCCCCGCACGATGTTCAGGTAGTTGATGAGGAACACCGGCAGTGAGAGCAGCGCGAAGCCGCCCACGAACTGGAGGATGGCCGCGGGCCGGAACACCTTGTCCGTGAACAGGGTGAGCGGCATCAGGGGATCGGATGCCTTGAGCTGCCGGGCGACGAACGCCCCGGCCATCAGGAGGCCGCCGTAGAAGTAGGGCAGCACCGGCCCGGAGAACGAGTTGTGCTCCCCGTACGCCTTCACGCCGAGCAGCAGCGCGCAGGTGGCTGCCGCGATGAGGACCGAGCCGAGGATGTCGACCTTCTGCCGGGTGCCCTTCACCGGGAGGCGCAGCGCCCAGGCGACGCCGGCCAGGGCGAGGCCCGCCAGCGGTACGTTGAGCAGGAAGATCCAGCGCCAGGACAGGTTCTCGCTGAGCGGTCCGCCGATCATGGGCCCGGCGATGATGCCGGCCGCGATGAGTGCGCCGCCCGCGTTGGAGCGTCCGGCCCGGGACTTGGGCGGGTACAGGGTGGCGATCACGATCAGCGTCATGCTCATCAGGCCGCCGCCGCCGAGCCCCTGTACCGCGCGGAAGACGATCAGCTGGGTGAGCGAGTGCGCGGTCGCGCAGAGCGCGGAGCCCGCGAGGAAGGTGCCGAGCGCTGCCAGATAGATGCGGCGCGGCCCGTAGCTGTCGCTGAGCCTGCCGTACAGCGGCTGCGCGGCCGTCGCGGCCAGCAGGTAGGCGGTGATCAGCCAGGGGAAGCGGTCGATGCCGTGTGCCGGGTCGAGGTCGCGCACGATCGGCAGGACGGCCGAGGAGATGATCGAGCCGTCGAGCAGGGCCAGGGTCATGGTGGCCATCGCGCAGACGATGAACACCAGGACCTGGATGTCGCTCATGCCGTTCGGGTTGGGCTTCTTCTCCTTGGTGTTCTCCTTGGCGCCCTCTTGGGGCGTCGCGTCGCTTCCGGTGACTTCGGCGCTCACGTCGGTGCTCACGCGAGGACCTCCTGACGTGTCGTCAATTCGGTGAGCAGGGTGACCGCTTCGGCCGCGGTCGGCATGTTCTGGGTCTCGGAGCGCAGGCGCTGGGCGCCGGCGCGGTAAGCCGGGTCGGTGAGCAACTGGCGTACTGCGGACGCGAGTTCGGCGTCGCTGTTCTGCGACTCGGCGCTGTCCAGGCTGATCCCGGCGTCCGCCGCGGCTACCCGGTCGCCCGCGACGAAGGTCTCGTCCAGCTGCGGAAGGACCAGCTGGGGGATGCCGAGCGCGGCGGCGGCGAGCGTGGAGCCGGGCCCGCCGTGGTGGACCACGAGGTCGGCGCCGGGGAACAGCAGCCCGGGCGCGGTCTCCTCGGTGTACGTCATGCCCTCGGGCAGTGCCCCGATCGTGGCGCGGTGCTCGGGGGCCGCGGAGACGACCGCCTCCACCCCCTCGGTGGCGGCCAGCGCGTCCAGGACCCGGCGCAGCAGCGGGGCGCCGTCCAGGTCCAGGGTGTAGCCGCCGAGCGCCACCGCGACCCGGCGTCCGGGCGAGGCCGTGTACGTCCAGGGCGTGCCGTCGCCGGTGTGCGGCTCGGGGCGGATCGGCCGGGCGGGGGGTGCGTCGGTGGCGGCGAGCGCGGGCGGCGCCGGGTCGAGGACCAGGTCCGGCTCCGGCACGGAGTCCAGGCCGAGGCGCTCGCACAGCGGGCCCAGCCACATCCGGGTCTGGCCGAGCATGAACTCGCTGGTGGGGGCCACGCCCCAGCGGTGCCAGACGCTCGGGACGCCGAGCACCTTCGCGACGACGGGGCCGGCGAACTCCATGTGGTCGCCGATCACCAGGTCGGCCCCCCACTCGCGGGCGAGCTCCAGGTAGTCGTACAGGAAGTAGGGGGCGTGGTTGCGCCACATCTGGGCGGCGCCGTCGATCTGCTGGGCCGGCGGGCGGCCCACCACCTCGATGGGGCGCAGGCCCTCGGGGCGCCGGCCCCGGCGCAGCTCGCTGTAGTGGAAGGCCTCGCCGAACGTCGCGGTCGCAAGGCCCGCGGCCGCGGCGGGTCCGGTCACGTCGGGCTGCCCGGCGACGAGCACCTCGTGTCCCGCGCCGGTGAGCGCGCGGACCAGCGGCAGCAGGGGCAGGAAGTGCGTGTCGACGGGGGTGGCGATGATCAGTGCGCGCATCGGAGGTTCTCCAGGTCACGGACGACGGCGGCGGGGCTCGGCATGGCGGCCATGGTCTCGGCGAGGACGGTGGCGCCCTTGGCGATCCGCTCCTCGGCGAGCAGGGTGCGCACGGCCTCGGCCACCTGGGCCGGGTCGTTCTGCGCCTCGGCCGTGCGCAGGGTCAGACCGGCGTCGGCGGCGGCCAGCAGGTCGCCGCCCTCGAACTGGTCGACCAGCTGCGGCATGATCAGCTGCGGTACGCCGAAACTGGCCACGGCGAGCAGGGTGTTGGCGCCGCCGTGGGTGACCACCGCGTCCGTCTTGTCGAGGAAGCCGTTGAGCGGGGTCGGCGGGATGATGGTCACGTTGGACGGGATGGTGCCGAGCTCGTCGACGAACTCCTCCTGCACCGTCATCACCGCGTCGGTCTCCGGCAGGTCGCCGAAGGCCTGGACGATGCCGCGGAACATCGGGAGCCCGCCGAGCGAGATGGTCTGGCGGCCCATGGTCACGCAGACCCGGGGCCTGTCGCCGCGGTGGCGCAGCCAACTGGGCACGGGCCCGGTGCCGTTGAAGGGGATGTGCCGGATCGGCGCACCGGCGGGCGCGCCCGCCACCAGGAGCTGGGGCGGCGCCGGGTCGAGCAGCAGATCGGGCTTGGGCAGGCCGCCCTCGATGCCGAGCCGCTCACAGGTGCCCTGCAACAGGTCCTCGGCGGTGGCCCGCATCAGGTGGCTCATCGGGTCGACGCCCCAGCGGTGCGAGACCACCGGGATCTTGTGCACGCCGCCGATGAGGCAGGCGACCCAGTCGAATATCTCCGAGATCACCAGGTCCGGCTTGAACGCCTCGGCGACTTCGAGGTACTTGGGTGCCATGTAGCGGGTGTGCAGGACCCACACCCGGGAGCCGATCATGGTCATCTTCGGGGTGAGCGGCCCGACGATCTCGATGGGCCGCTTGTTCGGCGGCAGTGGCGGGCTGAGCAGGTCCCGGCCGAAGAACTGGCGTCCCACGGAGACCGTGTTGAGACCCGCCGAACGGGCCATCGGGATGATGTCGGGCTGGCCCGCGACCAGGACCTCGTGCCCGGCGCCGCGCAGCGCCCAGGCCAGCGGCACCATGCAGGTGAAGTGGGTGGACTCGGGGCTGCTCAGGATCAGTACACGCATGAGGTGTCCTTGGAGGTGAGGGGAGCGGCGAGGGGCGCGGCCGGTTCGGCGGGGCCGCGGCGCAGACGCTCGGTGTACGCGGTCACCACCCGGTCGGCGATCTCGGCCGGGATGCGGTCGGTGCGTACCGAGGCGGTGATCAGGGCGCCGTCCGCGGTGGTGCGGACGTCCAGCTCCAGCTCGGTGAACATGGTGGGCGCGCCGATGCGCGACAACTGGGTCGTGCAGTCGGCGAGTTCGAGCCGGGGGTCCGGGTCGTCCTGCATCAGGAAGCTGGGCATCGGGCGCAGCGACTCGCCGCCGCCGGTGAGCACCACGGTCCTGGCGAGCTGGGCGCCGCCGGTCTCCTGGGCGGCGAGCGCCTCGTCGACATGGGTGACGGCGCGCTCCAGGAGGCCGGAGCCGTCTTCCTTGTGCGGCGGCCAGAAGCGCAGGAAGAGCAGATCGACCCGGCAGCTGACGGCGGAGGCGAGTACCTCGCTGCCGCGCCGGGCCACCGGGACCTTGACCGCGATGTCCTCCTGGCCGGTCAAGTCGCGCAGAACGAGGCCGAATTGGGCGGCGAGCAGCGCGAAGCGGGTGGTGCCGAGGGTCCGGGCCCGCTCGTCCCAGCGGGCGAGCTCGGCGTTGGTCACGGTCAGCGCGGGGGAGTGGCCGGGCCCGGCGTTGAGGTCGTTGTCGACGCGGCCCGGCAGTTCCAGGGGCTCCTGGAGCTCCAGATGGTCCTCCCAGTACTCGGCCTGCGCCGCCAGGTCCACCCGGGCGGTCACCCTGCGGTGGTCGGCGGACACCTCGGCGAGCGTCGCGGCGGGGGCCGGGTACTCGGGGGCACGGCCCGCGCTGCGGGCCGCGTAGGCGAGGGAGAGGTCCCGCGCGAGCACCGTCTCGGAAGCACCGTCGAACGCCACGTGGTGGGCGACCAGGCCGAACAGGGTGCGTCCGGTGTCCTGCGCGCGCACGGCGGCGGACCGCCACACCCGGGCGTCGCGGACGGACAGCGGGGTGAGCGCCGCCGCCAGCCAGTCCTGGGCCGCCCGCTGCTCGTCGGCCGCGTCAGGGAGCAGCAGCACCTCGGCGTCGGCCGGGACCTGAGGCACCACCGCGTACCCGATCTCGTTGTTGCGGATCAAGTACCGCGCGTGCAGGGCCTGGTGGCGCAGATGCACGTCGCCGGCCGCGCGGCGCAGCGCGTCCAGGTCGACCGGCCCCTCGATCCACCAGGTCATCCGGCACAGACCGCCGAGCCCGTCCTTGTCGTGGGCGGCGGCGAACAGGAAGCCGGACTGCTCGGGCGGCAGCAGGATCTCGCCGGGCTCAAGACCGGGCACCGGGGCATCGGCCGCCTCGGCGGAGCGCGCGGTGGCGTCCAGCCAGGCGGCGAGCCGGCGCACGGTCGGAGTGCGGAAGATCTGCGAGGGCTGGACGGCCGCGCCGAGCGCCGCGTCCAGGTGCTGGCACAGCCGGGCCGCCTCCAGGGAGCTGCCGCCGAGCTCGAAGAACGAGGCGTCACCCGGCACCCGGCCGAGGTCGAGCACCGCGCGGAACCCGTCGGCGACCAGCGCCGCCGTGCCCTCGAACGACTCGGCGGGCGCCTCGGTGCGCTCCTGCTCCGGGCGGACCCGGGCGGCCAGCTCACGCCGGTCGATCTTTCCGTTCGCCAACTGGGGGAACGCGTCCAGGAGATGGACCCGGCGCGGCACCAGATACTCCGGCAGGAGTTCGGTGAGCCGCTCGCGCAGTTCCTCCGGCCCGGTGCCGTGCTCGCCGTGCGTGTAGAACAGGGCGAGCCCGTGGTAGGACCCGTCGGGCTTGGGCATCGGCACCACCGCGGCGCCGGTCACCGTGGCCACCCGCTCCACGGTGCGCTCCACCTCGGCGGGCTCGATCCGGTGCCCCCGGATCTTGATCTGACGGTCGCCGCGGCCGGTGTAGTGGAAGACGCCCTCGGCCGACCGGTTGCCCAAGTCGCCCGTGCGGTAGAGGCGTTGGGTCCGGCCCTCGATCTCGGCCTCGACGAAGACGGCCTCGGTCAGCTCGGGGTTGCCGAGGTAGCCGCGGGCCAGGCCCGGGCCGCCCAGGCACAGCTCGCCGGTCTCGCCCGGCGCGCACACCCGGGTGCCGTCCAGGACGTACACATCGGTGTGCGCGAGCACCCGGCCCAGCGGGATGCCGGCCGGGTCGTCGCAGTCCTCGGGGCGTATCGCGTGCGCGGTGACGACCGCGCCGCACTCGACGGGCCCGTACACGTTCACCAGGCGGATGCCGGGGTGCTCCGCCAGGAAGGCGCGGACCCGGGTCGGGGCGGCCCGCTCGCCGCCGATGGACAGCCACTTCATCCCGGCGAAGGCGCCCACATCGGTGGTGACCAGCATGTTGAACAGCTGCGTCGTCATGAACGCGCCGTTCACGCCCTCCTCGGCGATCAGCGCGCGCAGGGTGCGCGGCACCAGGACCGTCTCGTCGAGCAGCACGGTCGTGCCGCCGGTCAGGAGCATGCTCCAGCAGTCCAGGGTGAAGCCGTCCCAGGTCGGGGGAGCGGTCTGCGGCATCACGGTGCCGGGGCCGAGCTCGGCGTAGAAGGCGCCGTCGAACAGGCGCACCGCGTTCTCGTGGCTGGACACCACGCCCTTGGGGGTGCCGGTGGAGCCCGAGGTGAAGAACACCGAGCAGGCGTCCGTGCCGGTCACCGCGACCGGGGCGGGCCGCAGGCCGCGCGCCGCGGTGAGGCGGAGGTCCTCGGCGGGCGGTGTCCACACCGGCACCGACCAGTCGCCGGCCGTGGTGGTCACCAGGAGGGGCGCCTCCAGCTGGCCGATCACTCCTTCGAGCCGGTCGACGGGCCAGCGGGCGTCCAGGAACGAATAGGCGGCCCCGCACTTGAACAGCGCGAGCAGGACCGCGATCAGCGGAGTGCCGCGCTCCATGAGCACCGGCACCAGATGCCCCCGGCGCACCCCGTGCGCCTGGAGCAGCGCCGCGTAGCCGTCGGACGCGGCGTCGAGTTCGCGGTAGGTGACCGCAACTCCCCGATGGGACAGGGCCGTTGCCTCCGGGAAGCGGCGGGCCGCGTCCTGGAACAGGCCGTGCATCGTCTCGCCCCGCACGAAGCGGTTCGTGCCCGTCGTGGGCTCAAGGAGTACGGTCATCGTCTTCCTGTCTCCTCAGGTGTGGGTACGTCCGTGCGACCGGCTCTCACGCACTCCTCCAGGAAGCCCACGAGCTGGTCGGGGGTGGGCATCCGGTCGGTCTCGGCCCGCAGTGCCTCGGACCGCTCCCGGTACGAGGGCCGCGTCAGGAGGTCCTGGACGGCGGCTCCCACCGCGCCCTCCTCTGCGTCGGCGGGCAGTGCGGTGCCCGCGCCGGACGCGCGCACCAGATCGGACCAGTGCTCCTGGAAGGCGTTGCGCGGAAGGAGCAGCTGGGGAAGTCCGTGGGTGACCGCGATCAGGCCGCTGCCGACCCCGCCGTGATGGACGAGCGCGTCGCAGTGCGCCAGCAGCACGTCCAGCGGGAAGGACTCCACCATCCGTACGCCGTCCGGCAGTCGGCCCGTTCCGGCCGCCTGCTCGGGGGTGACCGCGAGGACCACGTCGGTGTCCAGGGCGAGCAGCGAGCGGACCACGTGGTCGCGCACCTCGTCCAGGGCGCTGGTGGTCACCCCGCCGGTGACGCACACCAGCGGCCGGCCCGAAGGGCGCTCCGAGCGAAGCCAGTCGGGCAGCGCCGCGGGCCCGGCGAACGGGACGTAGCGCATGTTGGCGCGGCGCACCCCGTGCGGCGGGCGCAGGCCCGGCGGGCACGGGTCGATCCACACCGAGGGGCCCACCACCGGGTCGGCGCCGAAGCGTTCGAAGAGCCGCGCGTAGGAGGGGCGCAGCTCCGCCTCGCTCTCGCAGTGCACGCCGAGCGAGACGCCCCAGGTGTGCCCGACGGCCGGCACCTTGACCGCGGCGGCGGCCACCAGGCCCGCGGCGGCCGCGGTGTCGTGCACCACGATGTCCGGGCGCCAGAAGCGGGCGAAGTCGACGAGGTCGTCGGTGAGGGTGTCGGCGACGGCGATCATCTTCTCGATGAGGGCCTCGCTGAGATCGGCGTCGAGCACCGCCGCGGACTCCGAGCCGGCCTTCAACCTGCCAGGGCCCAGGCCGAGTTGGCGGGCCGCGACGGCTCCCGCCGCCGCTTCGTCGCCGACGGGCACGGCCACCAGACCGGCCCGGGTCACGGGGGCCACGCACTGGGGCCGCACCGCCACCCGCACCTCGTGGCCCGCAAGGCGGCAGGCCCAGGCGAGCGGGATGATCCAGGGGACATGGGCCGGGCCGTGCCCCACGAACAACACGCGCATTCAGTTGCCTCACTCCATCGCGTACGGTCAGTGGCAGGGCAAGGGTGGGGGCACCCGCTCGAATGCGACTCGCGTCCGGTACGAACACGAAAGTGCCCGCAGGGGAGTCCCTGCGGGCACTTCACGGGCGGTACGGATCAGGCGCGACGTCCGCCCCTGCGGTAGGCGAAGGCGGCGAAGGCCGCGAGCAGCGCCGTCCACAGGGCGAGGACGCCGAGGCCGGTGCCGCTCGGCGCGGAGTTGGCCGCCGCGTCCCAGGAGAGCTGGGCGTAGCGGTAGACCGGGGTCTCCTTCGACAGCGGCTGGAGCCAGCTGGGCAGCGTGTCGGTCGGCATCATCAGGCCGCCGAGCAGCGTCAGCGTCAGATACGAGACGGTGCCGGCGATCTGGGCGAGCTGCGCCTTGAAGAGGTATCCGATGCCGATGCCGAGCATCGCGAGCGGGGCGATGCCGACCCAGAGCAGCAGGAAGATCTCCAGCCAGGTGCCGGGCGACAGGTCGACACCCCGGTAGAACTTGCCGATCAGGCCGATGACCACGATGGGCAGGATGCCGAGGCAGGTGGCGACGGCGCCGCGGGCGATGACGACCTGCACCGGCGAGAGCGGGGTGAGCCGCAGCTGGCGCAGCCAGCCGAGCGCCCGGTCCTCGGCGATGCCGGTGCCGTTGGTGATGACCACGCCGAGCGCGCCGAACGCGGCCGCGCCGACCATGGCCCGCACCAGGGACTCCTGGTCGGGGCCGCCGCCCGCGAGGGTGACGTAAAGGCCGACCGGCATGATGAGGCTCATCATGAGGTAGCCGCCGTTGCGGACCAGCCGCAGGATTTCGAGGCGGATGTAACCGAGCATCAGGTGGTCCGTCCTTCCGGAGCGGCGGCCGCGTGGCGGGACTGGTGGGTGAGCGCGATGAAGGCCTCTTCCAGGCCCACGCCCGACACCTCGAGATCGGTGAAGGCGTCGGCGCGCGAGAGCGCGTGCACCGTGGAGTCGGAGTCGCTGGTGCGCAGGTGGACGCGCCCGCCGCGGTGCTCCACGGAGCTGACGCCCGGCAGCAGGTCGAAGCCCTCCTGGCGGCCGCGCGGCACGAAGCTGACCGTACGACCCTCGATCATGGACTTGATCTGCGAGGTGGTGCCGTCGGCGACCACCCGGCCCGAGGCGATGACGACGACGCGGTCGGCGCTGTCGTCGGCCTCTTCGAGGTAGTGCGTCGAGAAGAGCACGGTGTTGCCGCGCTCCGCGTACCGCTGCATCGCGGCCCACAGTTCACGCCGCGACTCCACGTCGAGGGCGGCCGTCGGCTCGTCGAGGACCACCAGGTCCGGGTCGCCGGCCAGCGCGAGGGCGAAGCGCACCCGCTGGGCCTGACCGCCGGAGAGCCGGTCCACGTTGCGGTTGGCGATCTTGGAGAGCTCGGCGAGGTCCAGGATCTCCTGGAGCGGCAACGGCTTGCGGTAGGTCTGGCGGACGAAGTCCACCAGCTCGCGCACCGACACCCGGGGAATCATCTTCCCCTCCTGGAGCATGGCCCCCAAGTGCCCGGCGCGCATGGCGAGTTCGGGCTTCTTGCCGAAGACCTCGATCTGGCCCTGGTCCGGCGGGAAGAGCCCGAGGAGCATGTTGATGGTGGTGGACTTGCCGGCGCCGTTGGGGCCGAGCAGGGCGACCGTCTCACCTCGGTGGATCGTCAGATCGATCCCGTCGACGGCACGGACGTTGCCGTACTCCTTGACGACACCCTTGAAGACGACCGCGGGCGGGCCGTGCTGTTCTGCCATGGGGGGTGGCACCTGTTCCCTTTCCTGTGTGAGTGGACGCATGTCAGATCAGCCCTTCCAAGGTGTGGACCAGTTCCGTGGGGCCTGGCAGGCATTCGATCTCCGCGCGTACGTCCTGCGCGGCCTTGCGGTGCCGCTCGTTCTCCAGGAGGTCCACGAGGGCCTCCCGGACGAGCGCGGGGTCGTGCTGCTCGGCCTCGGTGGCGAGGCTGATCCCGGATCCGGACTCCTGGACGAGCCGGCCGGTGGTCTGGAGGAACGGCTTGTCACCGGGCAGCACCAGCTGCGGGACCGCCGAGGCGAACGACGTCATGCTCGTGCCGCTGCCGCCGTGGTGGACGGCGAGCGCGGTGTGGCGCATCACCGGGCCGATCGGGAAGCGGTCGACGACCTTGACGGAGGACGGGATACCCGCGAGCGCCGAGTGGTACTGGGCGTCGATCGGGAACAGCACGTCCAGGCCCTGCTCGACGCAGGCGTCCAGAACGTGGCGGAAGCCCAGCGGCAGCTCGCCCGTTTCGGCGAGCACCCGGCCGTGCCACATGCCCAGGCACAGCAGGGCCCTGGGCCGCTCGGGCCTGTGGACCGCCCAGTCGGGCAGCTCGGCGGTGCCGCAGTAGGGCACGTAACGCGAGAGCAGCCCCGGGGTGTTGTCGCCCTCGGGCAGCAGCGAGGCCGGGCTCGGGTCGATGAGGAGGGCCGGGTCGGGGAAGCCGGGCGCCCCGAACTCGATGCACAGGTCGTGGAGTTGGACCTTGGCCTGGCGAAGCAGCGGGCTGGTGAAGTCGTCCGGGCCCCAGCGGTGGACGACGCCGGGCACGCCGAGCGCGGCGGCGACCACGAGCCCGCCGAACTCCACCGGGTCGGTCATCACCAGGTCCGGCTCCCAGGCGCGGCCGAGCGCCACCAGGTCGTCGATGTAACCGCCGAGCCGGGTGCGCCAGCGCTCGCCGACCGCGTCCCACTCGGAGTCCGCGCGGCGGTCCATGCCGGCCCGGTCGGGCATCGCCACGGCGCCGGGCCGGGTCAGACGCTGGCGGGTCTCGCCGCCGCCGACCGGACGGGTGTCGAGGCCGGCCGCGGCGGCGAACTTCACCAGCTCGGCGTCGCCGGCCACGATCACCTGGTGCCCGGCCGCGCGCAGCGCCCAGGTCAGCGGCACCATCGGCACGATGTGGCTGGGGACCAGAGCGGTCACTAGGACACGCATGTCTCCTCCTGTGCCGCGTGGACGGCGACGAGTTCTTCGAGGTCGGTGACCAACTGCTCCACCGGCGGGCAGGCGAGCACCGAGCGCCGCACGGCCGCGGCGCGCAGCCGGAACGCGGGCTCCGTGAGCAGCCGCCCCAGCGCCTCGGTGACGGTCTCGCCCGTGACCCAGTAGGCGGGCAGATTGATCCCGCTGCCCACGTCGGCGACGTGCTCGGCGGAGTTGGGCTGGTCGTCGTACATGGGCGTGACGAGCATCGGCGTACCGCTGCGCAGCCCCTCGCGGATGCTGCTGTGGCCGCCGTGCGTGACGAACACGTCGGCCGCCTCCAGAAGCACGTCCTGCGGCACCCACTCGGTGAGCAGCCGCACATGCGCCGGCACCTCGCCGAACTCCCCGGGGTCGCGGCCCACGCCGATCGAGACCAGCGCGGTGCACTCCAGGCCGGAGACCGCCTCGATCACGGCGTGCAGCACCTCGTCGGACTTCCACGGCATGGACGGCGCCATGGTGCCGATCGAGGCGTACACCACCGGCTTGTCGTCGGCCAGTTCGGCGAGCCAGGGCAGCGCCTTGTCGTCGCTGCGGTACGGGGCGGTCTGGCGGTAGTGGCGCAGGGTGCGCGGGTCCAGGTCGTCGCCGGTGCACTCGGCCGGGAGCCAGCTGATGAGGCCGTGCCGGTAGGCGGAGTTGTCGTCGGGGTCGGCGGGCAGGCCGAGTTCGGCCCGCAGTGCGTTGAGCGGTCCGTTGGTGACGGCGGGGGGCAGCAGATGCGTGGAGCCGCCGGCCACCGCGATGTGCGGAATGCCGAGCGACTCGGCGGCGAGCAGGCCGCCCATCTCCTCGCCCTCGCGGACGATCAGATCGGGCTTCCAGTCGGCGGCGACGGCGAGGATGTCGCGGGCCGCGGCCAGGGCGGGCGGCCCGAGCACGCACTCCACGAGCCCGTCCTCGTACGCCTCCTGGTCGCCGCGGAACAGCGGAAGCGCGATCGCCTCGACGCAGAAGGGGTCCTTGGCCCAGTCGAACCCGGCCGGGAAGAACTCCAGGCCGTAGCTCACGCTCTCCTCGCGCATGGACTCGTCGTCGGCCACGGCGACGGTGTGCCCGGCCCGGACGGCGGCCTGGGCCAGGGGGATCAGCAGGCGCAGATGCGACTTGCCCGCATGGGCGGTGAACAGGATGCGCACGGCGGGTCTCCGATTGGGGGGTGGGGCCGGCCCGCCTGGGCCGACCGTCGGTCATGCCCAAGAGCGTGACCTGCCCCACTCGAACGGCACTTGAGCCGCCCTTGGCCGGACGTTCCCCGGCCGCACTCAAGTCCGATTCGAGAGGGGGTGGCGACCTTGGGCGCATGCCGTATGCCCGAAGGATTCGACCGAACCGCCGAACAGGGGAGTAGCTGGATGCGTTGGAACGAGATCTATGTCGCCTCGCTCGGCACCTGGCTGCCCGAGCCCGTCCCGGTGGCCGAGGCCGTCGCGGCCGGGGAGTGCGGCCAGGAGTGGATCGACGACTTCGGGTACGAGTCGGTGCGGATCGCCCGGGAGAGCGAGGAGGAGGGCTGGACCGCGCCGCCGGACATGGCGGTCGCCGCCGGCCGCACCGCACACGAGCGCTCCGGCCTGAACAAGTCCGCGTACTCCCTGCTCCTGCACGGCAGCACCTGGTTCCAGGGCCTCGACATCTGGCCCGCCGCGTCCTACATCGCCAAGCGGACCGTCGGCGCCACCGTGCCGGGCCTCGATGTGCAGCAGCGCTGCAACATCGGCATCAGCGGACTCGACCTGGCCGCCGCCCACTTGACGGCGGGCTACGGCAAGGGCAGCGCGGTCATGCTCACCACCGCCGACCGCTTCGGCGGCCCCGGCGCCAACCGCTGGCAGCTGCGGCACGGCAACGCCTACGCCGACGGCGCGACCGCGACCGTCCTGTCCACCGCGGGAGGCTTCGCCCGTCTGGTGGCCACCGCCACCGTCGCCGACAACTCCCTGGAGCCGATGGCCCGCGGCGACGAGGAGTTCGGCCCCGTCTCGCGCGCCGCCGAACGGCAGATCGACCTCACCGCACGCGGCGACGCCCACAAGGCCGTGAGCGACGAGACGATGACCAACATCCGCTTCGGCAAGGTGATGCAGGAGGCCAAGCAGTCCGTCCTGGACGACGCCGGCCTGGAGATCGACGACATCGCGTTCGTCATCATCCCCTCCACCGGCCGCATCAAGGGCCCCTTCCAGATCCACCACCTGCTTGGCGTGGACGAGTCCGAGACCACCTGGGAGTTCGCCCGCCGCAGCGGTCACATCGGCGCCGGAGACTGGGCCGCCGGCCTCGAAAACCTGCTGCTCACCGGCCAGTTGAAGCCCGGCGACCACGTGATGCTCTACGGCGGCGGAGCCGGCTACACCATCACCACCGCCGTCCTGGAAATCCTGGAGATCCCCGCCTGGGCCGAATCCGCAGCGGCCTGAACAAGCCGTCCACCACAAGGAGTTGGCACACCCCATGGAGATAGTCGGCAGGGGCTTCCTGGCCGGACACCTGGCAGGCATCGCCGGACACCACCCCGACGTGGTGGCGCTGGCCGCCGGGGTCTCGGCGGCCGGTGACATCCCGCCCGAGCAGTACACCCGGGAGTCCAAGCGCCTGTACGAGGTGCTGCGGTACTGCGAGAAGAACGGCAAGCGCCTGGTGTTCTTCTCGACGGCGTCCGCCGGAATGTACTCGGTGCCCGACGCCTCGCCCGGCCGCGAGGACGGCCCCGTCTACCCGGCGACCCCGTACGGCCGCCACAAGCTCTCCCTCGAAGCGGTCGTCAAGTCCTCGGACGTCGAGTACCTGATCCTGCGCCTGTCGCACGTCGTCGGCTTCAACCAGCCCGCGCACCAGCTGCTGCCCGCGCTGGTACGGCAGTTGACGGCCGGGCGCATCCAGGTCCACCGCGGCGCGCAGCGCGATCTGATCGACGTCGAGGACGTCATCAAGATCGTGCACACGCTGCTCGTCGACGGCCGCACCCGTGACGTCGTCAACGTCGCCTCGGGCCACGCCCCGCGCATCGAGGACGTCGTCACGCACATGGAGCACCTGCTGGACACCCGCGCCGAGAAGTCCTACGTCGAGGCGTCCGGAGCCCAGCCCGTCTCCATCGACAAGCTCTGCCGTCTCGTGCCGCCGGTGTACGGGCTCGGCTTCGGACCCGACTACTACCGCGCGGTCCTCGACAAGTACGTCCACGCCTATGCGCACCAGCCGGTCACCGCGTAACCCATCCACCCGAAGAATCGGAAGGTCCACCCCATGAGCGAGAACAGCCCCGTCGTCGCGGTCGCCCACTTCGTCCTCAAGGAGAAGCACAAGGCGAAGGGCGCCGAGTTCGAGAAGGCCTACCTCAAGTACAAGGAGGCCGTCGCCGCCAAGGACGGTCTGCTGCGCACCGCGCTGCTGCGCGGCATCAAGGAGCCCGACAACTTCGTCATCCTCACCTGGTGGCGGGACGCCGACGCGCACCGCACCGTCGTCGGCGACTGGCAGTTCTTCACCGCGGTCAGCAGCCGCTTCGTCTACCTCGCGGCCATCACCAGCGTGCACGGCCCGGTCCTGGCCGGCGAGAACGCGGCCAACGGGCTCGGCGAACTCGCGGTGCCGTCCGCGGACGCCGCGGTCGCGCTCACCACGTTCACCCTGCGCGAGGGCGCCGACCAGCAGGCCTTCGAGGGCTCCTTCCTCGGCCACCTCTCCTTCGTGAAGGGCCACGAGGGCTTCCTCGGCCACCAGCTGGTGCACTCCAACCGGGAGACCGGCGCCTACGTCAACATCGGCTGGTGGAGCGGCCCCCAGGCCTACCTGCCGGTCCTGCAGAGCCCCGAGATGGCCGCCGACGCCAAGACCATGGCCGTGCACGCCGAGGTCAAGGGCGGCCTGTACAAGGCGGTCGTCGACTCGGCCCGCACCGAGGTCGCGAGCGTCTGAACCAGCGCATGCGAAAGGCGGGCCGGGTCCTCAGGACCCGGCCCGCCCTTCGCGTTCCGCGGGGTCAGCGAGCGGTGAACAGCCCCTCGGCCACCTCGATCGACGGGTTGCCGAACGCGATGGTGCGCAGCACCTTGCGGTAGACCGGGGTGTGCTTGACGACGGCCGCGAGCTTGGGCCGCACCCGCGTCGCGAACGTGCCGGTCGACAGCATCGCCTTGGACTGCATGCCCTGGAGCCGCATCATCGTGGCGATGTCGGGCGCCCGGCGCGCCTCGAAGCGCCCCAGGAACGCGGCGCTCGCATCCCCGCGGCCCACCGACTCGACGAGCAGCGGGTGCAGCACGACCGCGTCCTGCACCGACAGGTTGATGCCCTGCGCGCCGATCGGGCTGTGCGTGTGCGCGGCGTCCCCCATCAGGACCAGACCGTCGGTGGCCCAGCGCTCGGCGCGCCCGGAGAACACGTCGAGCAGGCTGAGGTCGCGCAGCGAGGTGATCTGCGCGTCGATCAGCTCCGCGTACGCCGGCACCGCCTTCGACAGCTGCGCCTTGACGTGGTCCAGGCCCTCGGAGACGACGTTCTTGTAGCCGCCGTGCGGCAGCGTCCAGCCGACCTGGACGCGGTCGGGCCAGGACCCGTAGGCGAGCACCGGGCTGGTGCCCGCGCTCCTGAACACCCGTACGTCATGGCTTGCCTGGGGGGCGGGCTGGGTCAGCTTGAACCAGAGCACGTCCTGGTCGAAGGCCTCGCTGCGGCCCGCCTCGATGCCGGCGAGCCGGCGCACCTTGGAGAACCGCCCGTCGGCGCCCACCACGACCTTGCTGTGGAAGACGTGCCCGTCGGCGGCGGCCCCGGTGATCCGGCCCCGCTCGTCGCGGAGCAGGGCGTTGACGCGGCAGCCGTCCACGTACTCGAAGTCCGCGAACTCGGCGCAGTGCAGCAGGAGTTCGGTCAGCAGATGGGACTGCGGTATGGACAGGAGGTGGTCGTACGGGGCCGGAAGCGCGCGGTAGTCGATGTCGAGCAGCACCCGGTCCTGCTCGACCAGGCGGAAGCGGTCGTGCTCGTGGCAGCCGCGCTCGCGCGCGCCGGACAGGACACCGAGCCGGTCCAGGACCGTCATCGCGCCCGGCTGCAGGATCTCACCGCGGAACTCCCGCTGGTGGGAGCGGGAACGCTCCACCACGGTGACCCGCACCCCGGACTTGAGCAGCAGCAGGGCGAGGGTCAGACCGGCGGGGCCCGCCCCGACGATGCACACGTCGGCGCGGTGCTCCTCGTCGGCGCGGGCCCCGGCGCGGACCTCCTCGGCGGCGGCGGTCATCGCTGCCCGGCCAGCGCGAGCGCGGCACGCACATCGGTGGTGGCGAGCGCGAGCACCCGGTCGCGGCCGGTGGACGCCACCGCGAGCACGTCCGCCGTCACCCGCACTCCGCCGGGCGCGTCCGCCAGGCGCCAGCGGCGCCGGTAGAGGTCGGCCGGCCCGGGCGGGGTGAGCGGCTTCTGCACGAGGGTGTGGCCGTCGTGCTCGATCTGCACGGTCCTGACGCCGTCCTGGGTGCCGAACCAGGCGCTCTCCTCGCCGTCGCGCCACGGCAGCGCGTCCAGGAGCCGCGCGTGCACCGAGGCCACCGAGCCGGGCAGCACCGCGCTGTCCTCGACCCGGATGACATCACTGGTCAGCGAACTGGGCTGCTCCGTCTTGGACTTGAGGGTACGCATCTGGAGCCCGCCGTGCCGGTCGAGCTCCCCCGCGGTGTCGGCCGGGTCGGCGTCGGTGGTGAACCAGTGCCCGGACACCACCCGGCAGCCACCGCCGGGCCGGGGCAGGAAGTCCCAGGTGCCGCCCAGCTCCTTGATCGGACCCACCGAACCCTGCTGGACGAAGTCCATGCGGAGCGCCACCGGGTCCAGGGTGCGCTTGGACGTCCAGATGCGCAGCCCGCCCTCGGGGCCCGGGCGCACCGCCCAGAACTTCACCTCGTCGTCGTGGCCCCGCTGGGACACGACCTCGGTGTGCGCGATCCAGGGGTAGAGCAGCGGCCAGTCGGCCACATCGGTGAGCGCCCGGTAGACGGTGTCAGCCGAGGCGTCGACGTCGATGCCGGCGCGGGTGCGGTGGATCTCCCGGGCGGTCGTGGAAGTGCTCACAGCGATACCTCTCAGAGGGTGGCGGGGGAGGGGGCGGCGGCCTTGGCGCGGAGCATGCGGCTCAGGGTCAGACCGGGGTCGGTGACCACGACGGACCCGAGCGCCGCGTCGATGCGGGCCAGCAGCTCCGGGTCGAGCACGGCCTCGGCGGCCGCGAGGTTGCGGGCGATCTGTTCGGGCGCCGATGCGCCGATGACGGCCGTGGCGACCTGGGCGTTCTGCAGCACCCAGGCCAGGGCGAGTTGAGGCATCGTCAGATCTGTCTCCGTCGCCAGGTCGGCGACGCGGGCGACGGCCGTGAGGACCTCGTCGGACAGGAAGCGGTAGCGCTGGATGGAGACGTCACCGCCCTTGGCGGCCACCGCCCGCGACCCGGCGGGAGCCTGCTGCCCCGGCCGGTACTTTCCGGTCAGCACACCGCCGGCCAGTGGCGACCAGACCATCTGCCCGATGCCGAGCGGCGCACAGGCCGGGACGACCTCGGCCTCGATGACCCGCCACAGCATCGAGTACTGCGGCTGGTTGGAGACCAGCTCGATGCCCAGCTCACGGGCGAGTGCGGCGGCCCGCCCGATCTCGTCGGCGGCCCACTCCGAGACGCCGACGTAGCGGACCTTGCCCGCGCCGACGGCGTCCGAGAAGGCGCTCATCGTCTCTTCGAGCGGCGTCGAGTCGTCGTACAGGTGCGCCTGGTACAGGTCGATGTGCCCGGTGCCGAGGCGGCGGAGCGAGGCGTCGAGGGACGCGGCGATCCGGGAGCGCGACAGCGCGCCGGGGCCGGGCCCGCCGCCCCTGCCGACCTTGGTGCAGATCACGACGGAATCCCGGTCGACGCCCGCGAGGGCCCGGCCGAGGTGCTCCTCGGCCCGGCCCTCGGCGTACGCGTCGGCGGTGTCGAACGTGGTGATGCCCGCGTCCAGCGCGGCCCGCACACAGGCGGCGGCGGCCCGGTCGTCCAGCTGGTTGCCCGCGGTCAGCGAGTTCCCGAACGCGACCCGGCTGACCACCGGTCCCGAGGCGCCGAGACGGCGGTACTCCATGGTGAATCCCTTCTCTTTCCGGCCGGCCTCTCCGGCGGGCCCTACGAGCGGTCCTGCGGGCGGCTCCGCCGGGCGGACCCCGCCGCCCGGGCCGTCAGGCCCCGGCCGGGGCGAACTCGGCGCGGTTGCCCGCGACATGGGCGGCGGGCGTGGTGCGCACCTCGGCGAACGCGGCGAGCGCCGCGTACTCGGGCAGCGCGGTCGCCGCGAGCGCGGACTCCGCGTCCCGCCAGCGGGTGAGCGCGGTGAACCCGCCGGGCCGCGCGAACAGCGACTTGGCGAGGTCGGCGGCGACGAAGCCGTCGAGGGAGGCGGCGGCCCCGGCGTGGGCCCGGAAGGCGCCCACGAAGGCGTCCGCCGTGTCGCCCTCGACGGTGGACTCGACGGTGAAGGAGTCCACGAAGAGCACGTCACCGGGCTCGCCCGGGGCGCCGTCGAAGCGGGCGATCCCCATCGAGGGGTCGGCCTCCACGGCGACGATCTTGTGGAACTCCTCGGCGTGCTCCTGGAACGTGGCGCTCGCCAGGACCTTCTGGAAGTCTTCGGGCCGTTCCCACCAGCCGAGGTTGACGTAGACCTCGGGCCGCTCCGTGGAGCGCACCGCCTGGTGGGCGACGAAGCCGGGCTGTGCCCGCATCCACTCCACGTGGGACAGGAAGCGGGCCTCGAACTCCTCGGCGCCGGCCGGGTCGAGCAGCGTGAACGTGTTGATGACGGTGAAGGACATGCGGGGCCTCTCCGGTTCAGCCCGCGACGGGCTGATGGCTGGTCAACTGTGTGGCCAGCAGACGGCGTTGGATCTTTCCGTTGCCCGAACGCGGGATCGCGTCGAGCGTCATGGCGTCGCGTACGTGCTGGTAGTACGGCAGGGCGTCATTGGCCTGCGCGATCACATCCGCGAGTGCGTCGGAGCGGGCGCCCGCGAGGACCACCAGGGCGCCGGCGACCGCGCCGTGCTCGACATCCGCGAGCTCGACCACGACGACATCGGCGACCCGGGCGTCGAGCCGCAGCACGCGCTCCACGTCCGAGGGAGCGACCAGGAAGTTGTCGCACTTGAAGACGTCCTTGAGGCGGTCCACCAGGAAGAGCCGGCCGTCCTCGTCGACCCGGCCGACATCGCCGGTGCTGAGCCAGCCGTCCGGCTCAAGGCCGGTGCCGTCGGGACCGCCCGCGTACCCCTGCATCACCTGCGGGCCGCGCAGCTGCACCTCGCCGACGCCACCCGGCGCGAGCACCGCGCGCGAGTCGATGTCGACGACGCGGCACTCGGTCCCGGCGACCGGGGTGCCGACCGAGCCGTGCACCGGGTGGTCGGGGTCGTCGCTGTGGGTCAGCGGGGAGGTCTCGGCGAGCCCGTACCCCTGGAAGACCGGCACGCCGAACCGCTTGGACAGGCGGCGCGCGGCCGGCACCGGCAGACCCGAGCCGCCCGACGCGATGCGCCGGACCGTCGGCATCGAGACCGAGTCCAGGTCCGGGTCGGCCGCGAGCCGGGCGAGGCGCACCGGCAGGCTGTACAGAATCGTCGCCCGGTGCCGGTTGGCGGTCATCAGGGCCGCGTACGGCTCCGGCGAGGCGCACAGCACCTGGGTGGCGCCGGCCGCGATCGCCGAGTTGAGGTGCATCGGGTGGTAGGTGGGCAGGTGGTTCAGGCTGACCGTCTCGCCGTCGAGCCGGTGCGCCCGCGCGATCTGCGCCGCGTTCACGGTCACATTGCGGTGGCTGAGCCGGACGGCCTTGGGGCGCCCGGTGGTGCCGCTGGTGAACTGGAGGGCCGCGGTGTCCTCGGCCCGCCCGGCGTGGGCGGCGAGCGGGGCGTCGGACGCGAGCAGGCCGAGGCCGTCCGCTCCGGCGCCGATCAGCACGACCTCGCGCAGCTCGGGCAGCCGGTCGTGGACCTTCTCCAGGCGGGCGTTCAGGCCCGCGTCCAGCAGGACGACGCGGGCCCCGGCGAGGCCGAGCACATGCGCCAGGTCGTCCTCGCGCAGCAGCGGGTTGACCACCGCGACGGTGTGCCCGGCCCGCACGGCCGCGTAGTAGGCGACCGCGACATCGGGGTGCAGCACCGTGCCGACCGCGACGACCGAGGGCTCCGGCGCGAGCGCCTGGAGGCCGGCGGCCACCTCGGTGACGCGGGCGTCGAAGGCGGCGTAGTCCATCGTGGAGTCGTCGGTGACGACGGCGGGCCGCGC
Organism: Streptomyces xanthochromogenes; assembly: GCF_014650455.1. Taxonomy (GTDB): domain Bacteria; phylum Actinomycetota; class Actinomycetes; order Streptomycetales; family Streptomycetaceae; genus Streptomyces; species Streptomyces xanthochromogenes. The sequence continues at coordinate 210,162 of NZ_BMUZ01000015.1, forward strand.
GGGGTGCGTGGCGGCGGCCCGGGACAGCAGCTGGTCGAGCCGCTCCGGCACCTCGGGCAGGGTGTCAGCCACGGAGCGCCTCCGCGTAACCACGGGCCAGCTTCAGGGTGTTGGTGGAGTTGGTGGAAAGGGCGCGGTGCACATAGGCGCGGGCGTCGGCGACCGTCTTGCCCTCGCCGAGGTACTTCTCGATGGTGTCCGTGCGCAGCGTCACGGTGTGCCGCGAGGTCACATCGACACCGTCCGCCGTCTCCACGATGGTCCAGCGGCCGGTGTGGGCGGTCATCAGGCCGGGCACGGTGGTCTGCTTGTAGACGATGCGGTCCGGCGCGAACACGACGCGGATCGACTCGGTGGTGTGCACCGAACCGTCGGCGGTGCTGGTGTCCATCGCCATGACCTGCACACCCGGCTCGTCCTCGGTCAGGTCCAGGCGCGCCACGTGCGGCAGCCGCTCGGGCCACAGGTCGGCGCGGTTCAGGAAGTCGAACACGTCCGCGCCGTCGGCCTTCATGTGGACGGTGTCGTCGAAGGTGAAGACCAACTCGTCCAACTGGGCGTGCTGTTCGGCGAGTTCCTTGATGTTGTTCAGCTCGGCGGCGCTGTTGCGGTCCACGGCCGCGTTGATCCAGTCCACCGAGTCGGGGGCGTCGTCGATGGCCTCGAAGTCGTGGTGGAGTTCGAGCAGCGAGGTCTCGTCGTCCACGCGCGAGACCACCCAGGCGCCGCCCATGCCCGCCACCGGCGGCGTCGAGACCTCCTGGCGGAAGTCGACCCGCAGCCGCTCCGGGTCGAAGGTGCGGCGCGAGATCCAGTTCTTGACGGCGCCGTTGGCGGTCGCCCAGATGTGGATGCGCTCGGCGCGGTCGTCCTGCTCCAGGTGCTCGACGTGCACGTTGGGGCCGAAGTACTGCGGCCACTTGGTGACATCGGCGACGATCCCGTACACGACCTCGGCGGGGGCGGCGACGGCGACGCTGTGGAGGGTGTGGTGCTTCGTTCCGGTCACGGACACGAGTGAATTCCTTTGCTGCTGGCGGGAGTTGAGGGAAGCCGTCGGCTCGGTGGGTTGCCGGTCCGCGGGCTCAGAAGTTGCCGAGGCCGCCGCAGACGTTGAGCGCCTGCGCGGTGATGGAGGCGGCGGTGTCGGTGGCCAGGTAGCCGACCAGTCCCGCGACCTCCTCCGGGGTGGAGTAGCGGCCGAGCGGGATCTTGGAGGTGAACTTGGCGAGGATCGCGTCCTCGGAGGTGTCGTACGCCTCGGCGTAGCCCTGCCGCACCCGCTGCGCCATAGGCGTCTCGACGTAGCCGGGGCAGACCGCGTTCACGGTGATGCCGGTCGGGGCGAGCTCGTTGCCCAGCGCCTTGGTGAAGCCGACGACGCCGTGCTTGGACGCGGAGTAGGGGGCGCCGAGCACCACGCCCTGCTTGCCCGCGGTGGAGGCGATGTTGATGATCCGGCCCCAGCCGCGCTCGCGCATGCCGCCGGCGTTGAGCGCCTCGCGGGTCACCCGGAACACGCTGTTCAGGTTGGTGTCGATGACGTCCTCCCACAGCTCGTCCGACACATCGGCGGTCACACCGCCGCCGCTGCGGCCCGCGTTGTTGACCACGACGTCGACGCGGCCGTACGCCGTGACCGCGGCGGCCACGAGCTCCTTGACGGACTCGGGGCTGCGGACGTCGGCGGTCGCGCCGGACACCTCAAGGCCCTCCTCGCGGAGCTCCTTCACGGTGAGCTCGACGGACTCGGAGCTGCGCGCGCAGATGAACACCGCGAGACCGGCCTGGCCCAGCGCCCGCGCCGACGCCAGACCGATACCGCTGGTCGCCCCGGTGATGAGCGCGACGCGGCGCTCGCTGGTGGCCTTGGGCTGAGTCATACGAATCTCCTCGGATGAGTTGGTGTACGCGGCCAAAGTGCCCACGGCCACTCGAACGGGTATCGAGCCGGGCTTGACCCCGGGCGGGGGCCGCGGCCCCCACCGGCGCACCAGTGAGGGTCGAGCGGCGGGCCCGATGCTCAGGGGGCAGGAAGATCCAGGAGGAGAGGACCCCCATGAGCGTCACCGAGCTGCCGCAGGCGACCACCGCCGGGCTGTACACGGAGATCCAGCAGTTCTACGCCCAGCAGATGCATCTGCTCGACGACGGCCGGGTCGAGGAGTGGGCCCACACCTTCACCACGGACGGTGTGTTCGCCGCCAACGCGCAGCCGGTGCCGGCGGTCGGCCGCGAGGCCATCACGGCCGCGGCCGCCGCGGCGACGGAGGCGTACGCGAAGGCCGGCGTCCAGCGCCGCCACTGGCTGGGCATGGTCTCGGTCGAGGGCGTCGACGGCGACGCCGTGACGGCCCGCTGCTACGCGCTGGTCATCGAGACGCCGCGGGGTGGGCGGCCCGAGATCAAGGCGAGCACGCTGTGTGTGGACCGGGTGCTGCGGGTGGACGGGTCCTGGCAGATCCAGGACCGCCAGATCACCCGGGACGACCTGATCTGACCCTCCCCCCAGACAAGTGCCCGTACGCGATCCCCCGGCGTGCGGGCACTTCTGCGCGTGCGCGGCGGGGAGGGATGGGTGTGCGGCAGGGGTGGGTGCGCATCTCGGGTGCGGGGCCGGGGGGTGCCCTTTCGCGCAGTTCCCCGCGCCCCTTCACCCCGATCTCATCCGCGGACCGTCGTGGCCGTTCGCGCAGTTCCCCGCGCCCCTGAAACCCGTCGTCGTCCTCGCACCGTGCGTGGCTGGTCGCGCAGTTCCCCGCGCCCCTGGCAGTACTGGTACTGGGGCACCTACAGCCCGTCATGGGGGTCCCCCCTGGCCCTTGAGGCCTTGGGGGAGTTTGAGGACGAGCGCCGTTCAGGCGCGAACGGGGTCCGGGGCGGAGCCCCGAACGGGGGTGCAGGGGGCGGAGCCCCCGCCCGGGGTCTGGGGCGCAGCCCCAGGGTTCAGCCGATGCAACCCGCCGCACGGGCGGGAGGGTGGGCAAGCCCCCCGGGGTCTGGGGCGGAGCCCCAGGGGCCCGGAGCCAACCAACCCCGAGTCACGGGCGGGAGGGTGGGCAAACCCCCCCCGGGGCCGGGGCGGGGCCCCGGGAATGCGGAGGGCCGCCCACCCCGCGCAGGGGTGGGCGGCCGAGGAGGGCAGGGGGCTACGCCGCCGCCTTCGCGGAGGACAGGCACTCGTTGATGAACTCCAGCAGCACCCGCGGCGTGGACGCCTCCGCGACCGTGTCGTCGGACAGCTGTATCTGGTAGTCCCGCTCGATGACCCCCGTCACCTGAAGGATCGCCAGGGAGTCGTAGCCCAGGTCGTCGAAGGGCACGTCCAGGACGTCCCCGTCCAGGTCGATCCCCTCGCCGACACCCGCGCACTCGCGCAGCAGCGTGGTCAGTTCCTTGAGATTCATGAAGCTCGCCTCTCTCAACGCCAGCAAATGGCAACAACAAATGGGGAGTTCAGTTCGCCGCGGTCACAACGGCCGCGGCGTTGAAGCCGCCGGTCCCGCGGGCCAGGACGAGTGCGGTACGGACGGGCCCGCGCCGGGCCTCGGTGACCAGGTCGAGCGCGTCGGCCGCGACCGGCGAGGTGACGTTCACGGTCGGCGGGATCACCGCGTCCCGGATGGAGAGCAGCGCCGCCGCCAGGTCGAGCGAGGCGCCACCGGCCGACAAGCGGCCCGTCATGGTCTTGGGGGCCGTCACCGGCACCCCGCGGGGGCCGAAGAGGGCGGTCAGCGCCGCCTCCTCCTGGCGGTCGAGCTCGGGCACACCGGACGCGTCGGCGAAGACGACGTCCACGTCACCCGTGCTCAACCCGGCTTCCGCCAGGGCGAGTTCGGCCGCGCGGCGCAGCCCCGGCTCACCCTCGCGGCCCGGCCCCGGGTCGAAGGTCGCGGCGTAGCCCGAGAGCTGTCCGTAGATCCGGGCGCCGCGCTCGCGGGCCGCCTCGGCGTCCTCCAGGACGAGGATGGCGCCGCCCTCACCGGCGACGTAACCGCTGGCCTCGCTGTCGAACGGCAGGAAGGCGCGCGCCGGGTCGGCGACGGAGCTCATCCGGCCGCCGGCGAGCTGCGCCGTCCAGCCCCAGGGGCAGACCGCGCCGTCGACACCGCCGGTGACGATGAGCTTGCTGCCCTTGCGCAGCTGGCGCCGGGCCTGGGCGACCGCGTCGAGCCCGCCCGCCTGCTCCGTGACGAGCACACCGCTGGGTCCGCGAAGGCCGTGCCGGATGGAGATCTGGCCGGTGTTGACGGCGTAGAACCAGGCGTACGACTGGTACGCGGAGACGTACTGGCCGCCCTTGCTCCACAGCGCCTGGAGTTCGCGCTGGCCGAACTCGAAGCCGCCCGCGGAGGCCGCGGTGACCGCGCCCGCCGAGTACTGCGGCATCTCGGCCGGGTCGGCGCCCGAGTCCTCCAGGGCCTCCTTCGCGGCGGTCAGGGCGAGGCGCGTCATGTGGTCGGTCTGCGGAAGCAGCCGGCTCGGGATGTGCTCCTCGGCCTCGAAGCCGGGCACCTCGCCCGCGAGCGTCGCCGGGTAGCCGGAGGCGTCGAAGCGGGAGACCGGGCGGATGCCGCTCTCGCCGGCCACCGTCGCCTCCCACCAGGCCTGTGTGCCAAGGCCGTTGGGGGCGGTCACGCCGATCCCGGTGAACACCGCGGTGGCGGAGCGCACCGCCGTACGTTCGAGCAGCTCGCTCGTCATGCCGTCTTCCTCCGCTCGGGCTTGGTGAGCACGATCGCGCTCTGGAATCCGCCGAAGCCGCTGCCGACGCTGAGCACGGTGTTGATCTCGCGCTCACGGGCGTGGACCGGCGTGTAGTCGAGGTCGCACTTGGGGTCGGCCTCGTGCAGATTCGCGGTGGGCGGCACCATGCCGTGCTCGATGGCGAGCGCGGACGCGGCGATCTCCAGGGAGCCGATGGCGCCGAGCGAGTGCCCGATCATCGACTTGATGGAGGAGACGGGCGTCGCGTACGCGTGGTCGCCGAGGCTCTTCTTGAACGCGGCGGTCTCGTGCCGGTCGTTCTGCAGGGTGCCCGAGCCGTGCGCGTTGATGTAGTCGATGTCGGTGCCGGGGATGCCCGCCTCGTCGAGGGCCGCGCCGATGGCCTCGGCCATCTCCGCACCGTCGGCCCGCAGGCCCGTCATGTTGTACGCGTTGGAGCGCGAGGCGAACCCGGCGATCTCGGCGTAGATGTGCGCGCCGCGCGCCACGGCCTGCTCGTACTCCTCCAGGACGAACACCGCGCTGCCCTCGCCGAGGACGAAGCCGTTGCGGGACTTGTCGAAGGGACGCGAGGCCGTCTCCGGCTCGTCGTTGCGGTTCGAGGTGGCCTTGATGGCGTCGAAGCAGGCGACCGAGATCGGCGAGATCGGCGCCTCGGTGGCCCCGGCGATCATGACGTCGGCGCTGCCCTCGCGGATCAGCTCGACGGCGTGGCCGACCGAGTCGAGGCCCGAGGTGCAGCCGGTGGAGACCACGGCCGTAGGGCCCTGCGCGCCGAACTCCCAGGCCACCTCGGCCGCGAACGAGCTGGGCACGAAGTAGTCGTAGAGGTGCGGCACGGCCCGCTCGTGGTCGACGAGCCACTCGGCGCCGTTGTTGCTGACCGCCGCGTACTCGTAGTCGAGCCCGGTGGTCGCGCCGACCGCGCTGCCGATGGTGACACCGGTACGGAACGGGTCGATGCCCGCCATGTCGAGACCGCTGTCGGTGACCGCCTCACGGGCGCCGACGAGTGCGAACTGGGCGGCCCGGTCGAGCCGTCCCGCCTGCTCCTCGGTCAGCCCCTGGGCGAGCGGGTCGAAGTCCACTTCGGCGGCGATCCTCGACCGGAAGGCCGAGGCGTCGAAGAGCGTGACGGCCCTGGTCGCGGTACGGCCCGCGGTCAGCAGGGACCAGTACTCCTTGGTGCCAACGCCCCCGGGGGCGACCACACCGATTCCGGTGATGACTACGCGTCGGCTCACCTGTCCCCCTCGTTGGGCTGGGCCTGGGGGTGCGCCCCGGGAATGTGCAGCACGGCTGCGTCACCTCTCTGATAGGTCCGCTGTGAGATCCGCTGTTGGAAGGAGTCTCGTCCCGTCCTCTTGACGCCCGCTCGACTCGCCGCCGTACTCGCCCTTGAGCGACTCCCGGAGTTCGAGGGCCACTTCGCGAAGCAGCTCGGGCACCACGCGCTCGCGCACGAAGAAGTGGTCGCCGGGCATGGTCTGGAGCCGGAAGCGGGTCACCGAGTAGTCGGCCCACTCGGCCACTTCCCACAGCGGCGCGATCGGATCGTCCCGGCCGGCCAGCGCCATCAGCGGAGTGCCCACCGCCTTGTCGGCGTTGACCTGGCACAGCGCCTCGCCGAGCCGCAGGTCGTCACGGAGCGCCGGGATCACATGGCGCTGCCACAGCGAACGGTCCCGCCCGCCGGCCTCCGGCGGAGCCGCCTCCAAGTCCACCAGCAGATCGATGAGTTCGTGGTCCGGGAGCCGCGCCCCGCGCAACAGCGTGTTGCGCAGGTGCGGCGGCGGCACGGCCCCGATCACCAGGCGGGCCGGCGGCAGCAGCCCGTCGTCCTCCAGGGTCCGGGTCAGCGCGTGCGCGACCAGACCGCCCAGGCTGTGCCCGTACAGGAGGTAGGGCCGGTCGAGCAGCGGGGTGATCAACTCCCTCAGCTCGTTCATGAGTTCGGTGGCGTCGGTGATCCGGGCCTCCTTGGCGCGCGGCCCGCGGCCCGGCAGCAGGACCGGTACGACCTCGGCCGTGTCGCCCAGGATCTTCTGCCACTTGGCGAAGGAGGAGATCCCGGCGCCCGCGTGGTGGAAGCAGAACAGCCAGGGCGTCACGGTGTCTTCCCGGGTGGCGCTCTCGGCTCTCATTCGTCGATCAGGGCGACCGCCCGGGTCCAGCCCGCCCCCGCTCCGGCGATCTTCACGGGGAAGCAGGACACCCGGAAGCCGTGCGTGGGCAGCGTGTCGAGCTGGGCGAGCCGCTCGACCTGGCAGTACTCGCGCCGCCGCCCCGCGAAGTGCGCGGGCCACAGGACCGACTTGTCGCCGGTCTCCTGGAAGGTGCGGATCATGTGCCCGAAGGGCGCGTCCAGGCTCCAGGCGTCGGTGCCGATGACCCGTACGCCGAGGTCGAGCAGGAAGTCGGTGGCCGGGCCGTCGAGGCCCGCGAAATCGGTGAAGTACCGCGGTGTGCCCGAGTGTTGTGACGCTCCCGTGTGCAGCATGACGATGTCGAGCGGCTGCGGGGTGTACCCGATCTCGGCGATCTGCTTCTCGATGCGCTCGACACCGATGGCGCCGATGCCCACGTCGCTGACGTCCAGGACGACGGCGGGGCGCAGGAACCAGTCCAGCGGCATCTCGTCGATGTGCCGGGGCCGCCCGTAGTCGCCGACCGAGCCGTAGTGCGAGGGGGCGTCCACATGGGTGCCGGTGTGGCTGGTCAGGGTGAGCGTGTCCAGGGACAGGAGTTCGCCCCCGGGCAGGTCGGCGGGATCGAAGTCGAGCCCGAAGTGCTCCTTCATCTCCGCCGCCATGTGTGCGGCGCCCTCTGCGGGCGTCATGATCTCGTGGACGATCGGGTCCGGTTCCCAGCCGGCCGCGTCCACGGGCGACGACAGATCGATGACTCGCAAGGTAACCCCCAGTGTCGATTGGCGACGTTCGGGGGCACTGTGCGTCGAGCGCCTAGAGGCCGGATCGAGCCACGCACGCGTCGGACCCCGCCCTGTGGGGGGAGAGGGCGGGGTCCGGACGCGTTGCTGCCGGGCGGTCGAGCCACCCGTGCGCCGCTCAGGCGGCGAAGAGGTCGAGCACCGGGCGGCGCCCGGCCAGGTGCGAGTCCAGCGCCGGGTCACCGGCGAGCACCGCGCGGTGCAGCTGCCGGAGCCGCGCCGAGGGGTCGAGCCCGAGCTCGTCGGCGAGCCCGCGGCGCAGGTTCTGGAACACGTCCAGCGCCTGCCACTGCCGCCCCGAGCGGTACAGCGCCACCATGCACTGGGCGTGCAGGCCCTCGTGCAGCGGGTGACGGGCCGTCAGGGAGGTCAGCTCGGCGAGCAGTTGCATGTGGCGTCCGAGCCGCAGATCGGAGTCGATCCGCTGCTCCAGCACCCCCAGCCGGCTCTCTTCGAGCCGGACCAGCTCGATCTCCAGCAGCGGCCCGAGGCGGACGTCCACCAGGGCCGGCCCGCGCCACATGCCGAGCGCCTCGCGGTACAGGGCGGCCGCGCTCTCGTCGTCGCCGCGCTCGGCGGCACCGCGCCCGGTCGCCACCAGACGGTCGTACTCGTGCACGTCCACCGCACCCGGCGTCACTTCGAGGAGGTAGCCACCGTGCCGGGTGGCCAGCACCTCACGTGCGGTGTAGGGGCTGTCCGGGCCGAGTGCCCCCGCGATCAGCCGGCGCAGCTGGAGGATGTACGTCTGCAGGGTGGTCAGCGCGCTGCGGGGCATGTCGGAGCCCCAGATCTCCTCCATCAGCGTCGGCACGGGCATGACCTGGTTCGCGTACACCGAGAGCAGCGCCAGTATCTGTCGCGGCTTGCCGGCGCTCGGGACGACCGACGTGCCGCCCGACTCGGCCATGAGCGGACCGAGAACCTTGATCTCCATGGGATTCCTCCGGGGTCGGATCTGCCGGATGACCCGATGGTTTTCGGACCCGGCTCCAAGCACCCTCAAAAGCTGTCATCCGGGCCCGGCTTACGGCAGTGCCGCGCTCCTGAACCCGGCATGTGAGTGTCCTGGGGACGGGTATGAAAGTTTCATGTGCATCCCGTGACGGCGGCACTGGGGCGGATTCGGCCGACCCGGCAGAGTTCTGGACGTCGGCCCGACCAGGAGTCGAGAGCCGACGGCTAGGGGGGTCAGGTCCCCTCGGCCTTCACCAGCTGTCTGCCAGGGGGAAAACCATGAATGCGAACGTCGGCCTCGGTCTTGCTGTCTCCGTCGGTGACGACCTGGTGATCGAGGAGTTCGGGCGGAACGTCCTGGCCGGACAGGCACCCGTTCCCTGCGGCCTCACCGGCGTGGCACCGGTACCCGCAGCCGGCAACCGTGACGCTGCTCGGTACAGCGCCTGATGGGGGCCGTCCGGACCGCCGCCCCGCTGCTGGGGTTCAAGCCGCACCTGCGGGTCGAGCAGGTGCCCGGTGAAGCGGTGTACCTGATCTCCGACCAGCGGGTCACCGCACTGCACGGCGAGCAGATCGCACGGCTCGCCCCCCTCCTCGACGGCACCCGCCCCCTGGAGCGCATCGCCCAGGACACGGAGGGCGCGCTCCCCACCGGGCAGGCCGCCCGGCTGGTGTCGCGACTGACCGGTGCCGGGCTGCTCTGCGGCCGCGAGCGCCGGATGTCGCCGCAGGAGGCGGCCGAGCAGGCGTACTGGGAAGCGGCGGGACTGGACGGAACCCGGGCGGCCGACGCCCTGGCCCACGGCGCGGTACGCGTCGTAGCGGCCGGCAGCACGAGCGCGGAGGAGCTGTGCGCGGTCCTCCGCGCTGCCGGACTCACCCTCACCGACGAGCCCGCGGACCTCGCACTCGTCCTCTGCGACGACTATCTGGATCCTGAACTCGCTGTCATCGACGCCGAGTTCAGGGCCTCGGGCCGGCGCTGGCTGCCGGTGAAGGCCGAGGGCACCGAGATGTGGATCGGCCCCTTCTTCGGGGACGCGGACGGGCCCTGCTGGGCCTGCCTGGCCGAACGCCTGTGGCGCAGCCGCCCGGTGGAGGCCCACGTCCAGCGGATGCTGGGCCGTTCGGGCCCGGTGGCCCGCCCGTCCTGCACCCTGCCCGCCGCCCGCCTCGCCGCCCTCCAGCTGGCGGGGCTCGAAGCCGCCAAGTGGCTGGCCGGATACCGGGACGCGAGCCAGCAGGCGCTGCGCACGCTCGACGGGCTGACCCTCACCGGCGAACTCCACCCCGTCGTCCGCCGCCCGCAGTGCCCGAGCTGCGGCGAGCCCGGGATGACCACCGCCCAGGTGCAGGCCCCGGTCGTGCTGAGCTCGCGCATCAAGCGCGATACCGACGGAAACGGCCACCGCAGCCTCACACCTCAGCAACTCATGGAGCGGTACGGCCACTTGATCGATCCCGTCACGGGCCTGGTGCGCGGCGTGAAACGTCACGAGTGCGGCCCCGCCTTCTTCAACTCCTTCTCGGCCGGTCTCAACCCGGCTGCGGGCTCTCAGGGACTCGGCGCGATACGCGGCGGCCTGCGCGCATCCTGCGGCGGCAAGGGCGCCACCGAGATCCAGGCCAGAGTGAGTGCGCTGGCCGAGGCCCTCGAGCGTCACTCGGGTCACTTCGAGGGCGGCGAGTCCACGGTTCACGGCACCTACCGCGACCTGGCGCACGATGCGATCCACCCCGACGCCGTCCAGCTCTACGACGAGCGGCAGTACGCGGACCGCACCGACTGGAACGAGGCCCACGGTCCCTTCCAGTACGTCGCCGACCCCTTCGACGAGGAGAGACCCACCGACTGGACCCCGCTGTGGTCGGTGACCGAGCAGCGGCAGAAGCTGCTCCCGACAGCGCTTCTCTATTACGGCGTGCCCCAGCCGGCCGGCGCCTTCTCCTGCCTGGCCACATCCAACGGCACGGCCGCCGGGGGAACCCTGGAGGACGCCGTGCTCCAAGGCTTCCTCGAACTCGTCGAACGCGATGCGCTCGCCCTGTGGTGGTACAACCGCACCCGCCACCCCGCGGTCGAACTCGACGCCTTCGACGACCCCTGGATCAGTGAACTGCGCCGCGTACACGCATCGTTGGGGCGTCAGGTGTGGGTGCTCGACCTCACCGCCGACCTCGGCATCCCGGTCATGGCGGCCCTGTCCAGGATTGTGGGCGCCGAACCCGGGCAGCGGCAGGACATCATGTTCGGTTTCGGTGCGCACTTCGACCCCGCCATCGCGCTGCGCCGCGCCCTGACCGAGCTCAACCAGATGATGCCGCACGTGGTGGCGCCCGACGGCAGTGTCTCCCAGGCTGTCGCGGAGGACCCCGATGTGCGCGAGTGGCTACGGACCGCCACCGTCGAGGACCACCCCTACCTCCTGCCCGCCGACTGTGCCCCGACCGGGCCCGACACACACCCCTACACTCCGAACGACGACCTGAACGAGGACATCGAAGCGGTCGTAGGGCTGCTGCGCGGCAAGGGGATGGAACTCCTCGTACTCGACCAGACGCGGCCCGACGTCGGCCTTCCCGTGGTCAAGGTGGTGGTGCCCGGACTCAGACCCCACTGGGCCCGCTACGCCCCGGGAAGACTCTTCGACATCCCGGTGCAGCTCGGCAGACTGGCCGCGCCGACCCCGTACGAGGACCTCAACCCGGTCCCGCTGTTCCTCTGAACCGCACGTAGCACGCGAACCACACCCTGCCGGTGGAAGGACCCCCTCTCATGCGTATCGACCGCCTCGCGGCCCGTGAACTCGGTGAGTTCTGGTCGCTGCGCGAGGACGTCACGGTGCTGTTCGGCCAGAGCACCGTGCTGCGTACGCCCTGGGGGGAGCTGCGCCTGGAGCGGCCGGGTCCGCTGCTGCGCGAGGCACTGCACCGGATGCAGTTCGGCCCCGTCTCGCTGGGCAACGTGGTGCCGGGCTTTCCCGGATACGACGTGCCCAAGCAGGAGTGGAACGAGGCGTCCCGCGAACTGCTCGATGCCCTCGACCCCCTCCAGCACGTGATCGTGCGGCACCTCGCCATCGGCGCCTCTCCACTGCTGAGCGTGATACCGCTCTCGCCGGACGCCACGTTCCGCCCGCCCCCGGTCGCCCCCGGAGGTGATCTGCGAGTACCGAAGGAAGCGGTCGTGCGCAGGCCGGGGCAGGACCCCGTGCTCTCGTACGAGGGCTGCGACCACCGGGTCGAACTGCACGGCCCCGACGCTCCGCGACTGCTGTTCCACCTCCAGGGGGGCAAGGGCGATTTTCGGTCACCGGGCGACGTTCCGCTGCCGCGGAGCGTCGTCCAGGCCGCGCGCGCCTACGCGGTCGCCGCCGGAGTGCTCTCCGCCATCGACCTCAGAGGTGCGGCCCGCCTGTGAGAACCGGTCGAGCACTACAGATCCGGCCGCGGAATTGCCTATGATCCGGTCCGGAGACGTGCTTCTGACCGGGCACCGAAAACCATGGGGGACAGTTGAAAGCAGGAATAGTCGACCAGGGGGAGATTTCTTCCGCTGATGTCGGCAGCCAGGTGCTGCCGCCGAGAAAAGCCATCGCCATCACCGCCGTGGTGCTGGTCGGCTTCTTCGTCATCGACGGCTCGTACGTGTGGCTGGAGCAGCCACCGCGGTGGGAGCTCGTCGCCGGACTCCTGGGCTTCGCCGCCATCCTGGGATTGCAACTCGGCCATTCCTTTCCGAACCTCGCGCCGTGGTCTCCCCGTTACCGGTACGCGACCTGGGCGGCCCAGGGGCTGCTCACGTATCTGCCGATCCTCGCCTTCGGAGTCGGCTGGGGCGGGATGACGGAGTTCTTCACGGCCTCGGCCGTGCTGGTGTTCCCCGCGACGATCGGCTGGCCGCTGTTCTGTCTGGCGGCGGTCGGAGACAGCCTCGTCTTCCTTCACTACGGGACCGGCTGGGAAACCGGCGTGTACGCGGTGATCGAGGCTGTATTGATCCCGCTCATCGTCATCGGGCTCTCGCGGATGTCCGACATGATCGTGAAGCTGCACCGCTCGCGCGAGGAGCTCTCCCGCCTGGCCGTCGCCAGCGAACGGCTGCGTTTTGCAAGGGACTTGCACGACGTCCTCGGCTTCAGCCTGTCCGCGATCTCCCTCAAGTGCGAACTCGCCTACCGGCTGCTTGCCGACGCGCCCGCCAAGGCCCACGAGGAACTCGGAGAGGTGCTCCGCACCTCGCGCAAGGCGCTGGCCGACGTGCGATCGGTCAGTCGCGGATACCGTGAGATGTCGTTGTCCGGCGAGGCCAACGCCGCAGTCTCCATGCTGTCCGCGGCGGGAATCCGCACCAGCATGAACGTCGACGGTGCGGCTCTGCCCGCCGTGGTGGACACGGTCCTCGCGACCGTGCTGCGCGAGGGTCTGACGAACATGCTCCGGCACAGCAAGGCCGAACAGTGCGAGATCCGGGCCGTATGCCGCGACGGCAGCGCCGTGCTGACGCTCGCCAACGATGGAATCGGCCGATCGCGGATCCCGAAGAGCGGCACGCACAGTGGCCTGGCCGCGCTCGACTCCCGGATCCAGGAACTCGGTGGCACCCTGACCCACGGGCCCGACGGGCAGGGCTGGTTCCGGCTCAAGGCAGTCGTGCCGCTGCCCGCCCACGCCGACGGGGAACCCGGCCCGGGCCGCGCCACCGCGCCCGAGGCCGCCGACACCGATCGGCCGACTCTGTCACCTCGGGGCCTGGGCCATCCCGACATCGTCCCGCGTGCGGCCTCGGCGATCGCGTTCGCGGTTCTGGTCGGCTACTTCCTGGCCTACTCGGAGATAGCCATGGCCTACCACCCCGCCTTCGGCCACGGGCTCGCAGTGGAGCTCTGTCTGTCGGCCACGCTCGTCATCCAGCTGGCCATCTCTTTCCAGTGGCGCTTCGCCAGGCTGGCGCGCCGGGGGCGGGCACTGCGCCACGGGGCCCTGGCGGCGTTGCTCCTGCTCCAATTCGTTCCGCCCGTCTTCCTCGGCCAGACCTGGGTGGGGCTGCCGGGATTCGTCGCCGGTGCGGCTCTTCTCACCCTTCCGGCCGCGGCGGCCTGGCCCCTGCTCACCGCCGTCACGGTGGCCTGCGGTATCGAGCTGTACGCCGCGGGCAACGCACCGTGGGACATCACATGGCAGAGCGCCTACACGGTCACGTGCGCCCTGGTCGTCTTCGGCCTGTCCCGCATGGCGCAGCTCGCCTCCGAACTGCACCGCTCCCGTACCGAGATCGCCCGCCTCGCGGTGACGACGGAACGTCTGCGCTTCGCTCGTGATCTGCACGATCTGCTGGGGTTCAGCCTGTCCGCGATCACGCTGAAGTGCGAGCTGGTTCGGCGGCTCGCACCCACCCGGCCGGTGCAGGCACAGGCGGAGTTGACCGAGGTGCTGGGGATCGCACGGCAGGCCCTTGCCGATGTGCGTACGGTCGCCGAGGGGCGCCAGCGGATGAGCCTGACCGCCGAGGCGGAGAGCGCGACCGCGATGCTGGCCGGGGTGGGGATCCGGGCGACCGTCGACACCGACTGCGGTGAACTTCCCGACGACGTGGAGACGGTCCTCGCCACCATGCTGCGGGAGGGCCTGACCAACATGCTGCGGCACAGCAAGGCCGCCCACTGTGAGATCACCGCGGAGCGCACCGCGGCCGGAGTGCGCCTGACGCTCGTCAACGACGGGGTGGATGGCTGCTCGGACAGGGGGCTCGACTCGAAGGTCAACGGCGGCAGCGGGATCGGGAATCTGACCACCAGGGTCAGCGCGGTGAACGGCCGTCTGGAGGCGGGGGCGCGGCCGGGCGGGCGGTTCGAGCTGAAGGCGGAGGTCGAACTCCTCGCCACTGCGGCCTGATTGAACGCTGGGCGACGAGCCGGCCACAACCGAAGAGATGCAAGCTCATGGGGGAGAGTTGGGGACCGATGCGGCCTGCCGCACGGGTGGGCAACCCGTACGCGGGGGACCGGTGCGTGGGGAACGGGTGCGTGGGGACGGGCGGGCGCTGCCGCGGCGTACGGCGGTCGCCATCACCGCGGGGGTGCTGCTCGGCCTCTGCACGATCGACGGCAGCCATGTGTGGGTCGAGCGCCCGTCGGTGTGGCACGGGGCCGCCGCGGTGCTCGGCTTCGCCGGGATCATGGGGCTGCAACTGGTGCACTCCTTCCCGGGGTTCATCCCCCGGCTGGGGCGCTACCGCTATGCGACCTGGGCGCTGCTCGGGTTGCTCTCGTACGCTCCGATCGCCGTGTTCGGGGCCGCGTGGGGCGGGATGACCGAGTTCTTCGCGGCCTCGGCGGTGCTGGTCTTCCCGGCGGCGCTCGGGTGGCCGCTCTTCGCTTGCGCGGTCGCCGGGGAGTTCGTGCTCTTCCACCAACTGCGCTTCGGCGCGGGCGAGTTCGTGTACGGCGGCATCGAGGCGGTGCTGATTCCGCTCGTCGTCATCGGGCTCTCCCGGATGTCCGACATGATCGACCGGCTGCACGCCTCGCGCGAGGAGCTGTCCCGCCTCGCGGTCGCGGGGGAGCGGTTACGGTTCGCGCGCGACCTGCACGACGTCCTCGGACTCAGCCTGTCCGTGATCTCCCTGAAGTGCGAGCTGGCCCACCGGCTGCTCGTGGACGCGCCCGGCACGGCGCAGGCCGAGGTCGCCGAGGTGCTGCGCACCGCGCGCAAGGCACTCGCCGACGTGCGGTCGGTCAGCCGCGGCTACCGGCAGATGTCCCTGTCCGACGAGGCGAACGCGGCCGTCTCGATGCTCTCGGCGGCGGGCATCGACACCACCGTGCGCCACCGCTGCGGCGAACTGCCCGCCGCCGTGGACACCGTCCTCGCCGCCGTGCTCGGCGAGGGCCTGACCAACATGCTGCGGCACAGCAGGGCCGAGCGCTGCGTCATCACCACCGAGCGCGGCGGGGGCGTTGCCGTGCTCGTGCTCGGCAACGACGGCGTCGGCCGCGGCCGGGCCACGAAGCCGGAGCCGGGCAGCGGTCTGGCCGCGCTCGATTCCCGCCTGCGCGAACTCGGCGGCTCCCTCACCCACGGTGCCGACGGCCGGGGCTGGTTCCGGCTGCGGGCGGTCGTCCCGCTGCGGCAGGAGGCCGTCGCACCGGACGCCGACGGCCGGGGCCGGCGGACCGCGGGCGGCGACCGGCGCAGGGCCGCCCGGGTCGGGCACACCGATGTGATGCCCGGCGCCGCGAGCGCGATCACCCTCGCCGTCCTGGTCGGCTACTTCCTGGCGTACTCGGCCGAGGGCTGGTCCTACGCCCCGTACGCGCACGGCCTGCCCACCGTGGAGTTGTGTCTGCTCGGCTGTCTCGCGCTCCAGCTCGCCGAGTCCTTCCACCGGCGCTTCTCCTGGGGCCCGCGCTGGCGGGGGCGGGTGCGGTTCGGGGCGCTGGGGTTCCAGGCGCTGCTCCAGTTCGTGCCGTTCTGGGTGTTCGGCAAGGAGTGGGCGGGGCTGCCCGGCTTCCTCGCCGGGTCGGCGCTGCTCGCGCTGCCCGCGCCGCTGGCCTGGCCGGTTCTGGTGCTGGTCACCGCGGCGGGAGCCGGGGCCCAGTACGCGGTGGGGGTGCCCGTGCCGGACGTGATCTACGAGGCCGCGTACACGCCGATCTGCGCGGTGGTCGTCTTCGGACTGACCAGGATGGCCCAGCTCGCCGCCGAACTGCACCGCTCCCGCGCCGAGATCGCCCGGCTCGCGGTGACGAGCGAGCGTCTGCGGTTCGCGCGCGACCTGCACGATCTGCTGGGGTTCAGCCTGTCCGCGATCACGCTCAAGTGCGAGCTGGTGCGCCGGCTCGCGCCGACCCGGCCGGTGCAGGCGCGGCACGAACTGACCGAGGTGCTCGGCATCGTGCGCGACGCGCTCGCCGACGTGCGCGCCGTGGCGGGCGGCAGCCGGCCGATGTGCCTGACCGCCGAGGCCGAGCACGCCATGGCGATGCTGACCGGCGCCGGCATCCACGCCACCGTCCGCCTGGACTGCGGCGAACTGCCCGGTGACGTGGAGACCGTGCTCGCCACGATGGTCCGCGAGGGCCTGACGAACATGCTCCGGCACAGCAGACCGGCCCGCTGCGAGATCACCGCGGTGCGGACGGCGGGCGCGGTGCGGCTGACCCTCGTCAACGACGGGGCCCAGGCCGGACGGTGCCCGGAACGCGCCGAGCGGCTCGCCGGGGGCAGCGGCATCGGCAATCTGACGACACGCGTCGAGGCGGTCAACGGGCGGCTCACCGCGGGGCCGCGCCCCGACGGACGGTTCGAACTGCGGGCCGATGTCGCCCTGCTCCTGGCCTGAGGAAGGCCGCGGCCCCATCCGTAGAGAAACGTTTCAGCCGGGGCTGTGGCGGCAGCCGCCGGACTCGGCCGGGGCCGGCGCTCAGACCGAGTGCAGCCAGCCCGCCTCGCGGGCGATACGGATGGCATCGACCCGGTTACGCGCGTTGAGCTTGCTGACGGCCGAGGTCAGATAGTTGCGTACGGTGCCGGAGGAGAGGTGGAGGCGGGACGCGATCTGGCCGGCCTCCATGCCCTCGGAGGCGAGCTGCAGCACTTCGCGCTCGCGGTCGGTGAGCGGGGACGGGCCCGAGTCGAGCGTGGCGAGCGCGAGTTGCGGGTCGATGACGCGCTCGCCCGCCGCGACCTGACGGATCGCGGCGCACAGGCTGTCCGGGTCGGAGTCCTTCGGGAGGAAGCCGGAGACGTGGGCGGCCAGGGCCCGTCTGAGGTTTCCCGGTCTGCCCAGGCTGGTCAGGATGAGCGTGCGGCACTCCGGTACCGAGGTGTGCAGTCCGGCGGCGGCGGTGATCCCGTCGGTGCCGGGCAGGTCGATGTCGAGAACGGCGACATCCGGCCGCATCGCCATCGCGGTCGGCACGATGTCCGTCCCCGACGACAGCTCGGCGACCACTTCCAGGTCGGACTCCAGTTCAATGAGCGACACCAATGCCTTGCGCAGCATATGCATGTCTTCGGCAATCAGAACTCGCACCATGGTGCCCCCCGTTGTGCTGGATCATGGGTCGGTTGCTAAGGATTATGCAATAGGCCGCCGCCGGATCCCGGGGCTGAGAGTAATCCGGCACATGCCGTTTGAGGACCGGTACGCGCGCTTCGGTACCCGCACCTTTCAGCCAGAACCCGACCACGGCTCAAGTGGTCGCTCCCATCCTCCCTCCACCCAGGCGCCGTCCGGCGGCCGGGGGGAAGGGAGAGGTGACGTGAACATGAACGGACACCCCAGCTCGGAAGGTGTTCTCTGACATGGCCCGCGGGAAGAACCCGGACGTTCCGGGCGGAGTCGAAGGCTCCGCCCGTCGCCGTCCCAAGGGCACATGGCGCCGCCTCGTCGGCCGCTACCTGCGACCTCTGGGCGAAGCCCTCATGGTGCACGGCGGTGTTGACATGTATCTGACGGCAGCCGATGGGAACAGGGCCCGCCTGCACTCGCTCGACAGCGGCTTCCGGCTGATGCTGCGCACCGACGCCGACGGCCCGCCACCCGGCCATCCCGAACGGCTGCGCCCCGACGTCCCGCTCACCCGCCAGGAACTCGCGCTCCTGCAGGACCTCCTGAACGAGGTGCCCGGACACAGAAGATGAGCGGCCCGTCCGCCGCAGCACAGTTGATCTTCAAGTACCCGTCGAGGGGAGACGCGCAGAGTAGGGGAACCAACCATCCGTCCGAGCACCAGGGAGCAGAGGATGACCCAAGCCACGGGCTTCACGCAGGCACTGGCGGCCCGGTTCGCCGACAGGGCCGCACGGACCGCCCTGCTCTGCCTCGACGGTGACGGCAACGCCGAAGGGCACACCTACGGGGAACTCGACGCACGGGCCCGGGCCGTGGCGGCCGCGCTGCTGCGCCGCCGCACGGCCGGCCGGCCCGTCCTCATCTCCATGGACGAGGGACCGGCCGCCGTCACCGCGCTGGTGGGCTGCCTGTACGCGGGTGCCGTCGCCGTTCCCGTACCGCCCCCGGACACCTCACGGGCCGCGGCCGAGCGCACCGCGGCCATCGCCGCCGAGACCGACGCCGCCGTCATGCTCACCGAGTCCGCCCACGCCGGCGAACTCTCCCGGCGCCTCGCGGACGCCGGGCGCTCCTCCGTCGTGTGCCTGGCCGTCGACTGCCTCCCGGACGACGGCGCCGACTGGCACCCGCCCGCCCCGGACGGCGCCGACACCGCGCTGCTCCAGTACACCTCCGGGTCCACCGCCGCCCCCCGCGGCGTCCAGGTCACCCACGCCAACCTCCTCGCCACCATGGAGAGCCTGCGCGCCGCGCTCGGCACCGACGAGAGCGCCCGCATCGGCGGCTGGCTCCCGCTCCACCACGACCTGGGCCTGATCGGCCAGCTCCTGCACCCGCTCTGGCTCGGCGCCACAGCCGTCCTGATGCCCGGACGCCGCTTCGCCGCCGACCCGTTGAGCTGGCTGCGCGAGGTGGCCCGGCACCGCGTCACCGTCACCGCGGCCCCCGACTCCGCGTACGCCAGGTGCCTGGCCGATGCCACCGACGAGGATCTCGCGAGCCTCGACCTGAGCGCGCTGACCACCGCCGTCAACGCCTCCGAACCGGTCTCCGCCGTCACCCTCACCGCCTTCGCCCACCGCTTCGCGGCCGCCGGGCTGAGACCCGGCGCGCTCGCCGCCGGATACGGGCTCGCCGAGGCCACCCTCCTGGTCAGCCTCGCCGACCGGCTGCCGCCCGCCCCGGCCACCGTCTCCGCCGAAGCCCTGGAGCGCGGCGAGCTGACGCCCCCGGTGCCGGGCCACCCGGTACGCACCCTGGCCGGCTGCGGAACCGCCCGCGGCGTCACCGTACGCATCGTCGACCCGCGCAGCTCCGCCGTGCTGCCCGAGGGGGCGGTCGGTGAGATCTGGGTGCGCGGCGACGCCGTCGCCGACGGCTATTGGCGCCGTCCCCTGGAGACCGCCGCCGCCTTCGGGCACGCCACCGCCTCCGGCGAGTACGGCTTCCTGCGCACCGGCGACCTCGGCGCGCTCCGCGACGGAGAGCTGTACCTCACCGGCCGCATCAAGGACGCCCTCCTCGTCGACGGCCGCACCCTGCACCCGCAGGAGGCCGAGCGCCAACTCGCCCGATCCGGCGCGCCGTTCGGCTCCGCCGTGGTGCTCTCCGCGCCCGCCGAGCACGAACAGATCGTCGCCATCCAGGAGATCCGCGGCGCCGGCTGGAGCCACGGCCAGCTCGCCGACCTCGCCGAGCGGGTGCGCGGCTGCCTGCACGCGGAGTTCGGCGCGTCCCTCGGCGGGGTGCTCCTGGTCCGCCCCGGCACCGTGCGCCGCACCACCAGCGGCAAGGTCCGCCGCTCGCTCATGCGCGAGCTCTATCTGCGGGGCGAACTACGCCCGCTGTACGCCTCGGCGCCGCCGTACGCCGCGGAAGGAGGCTGAGTCCATGACCGAGACCGCCGTCCGGGTCGCCGACCCGGACGTACGCCGGCGCGCCGAGCGACTCGAATTCCGCTTCGGCGACCCCTGCGACCCGGCCAACCCGCTCGGCTTCCGCGCCCTGCTCGCCGCCGACGGCTCTAGCGAACTCCTGTCGGCGGCCGAGGAGTTGCTCGACGAGGAGGGCTTCGGCGCCGAGCTGGTGCCGGTCGCGCTCGGCGGCCGGCTGCGCGACGCCGACCAGCTGATGCGGATGCTGCGCCCGGTCTTCCGGCGCGATGTCGCCCTCGCCTTCGGCTACGGCATCACCTCGCTGTTCGCGGCCGCCCCGGTGTTCGCCGCCGGATCGCCCCGGCAGCGCGAGAGCGTCGCGAAGCTCCTGGTGGCGGGCGGCCGCGCGGCCATCGTGCACCGCTCGCTCGCCCACGGCACCGCCATGCTGCGCGGCGAACTCACCGCCATGGAGTACTCCGGCGGCTTCGTCCTGGACGGCCGCAAGGACGTCGTCATCAACGCCGAACGCGCGGGTGCCGTCGTCGCCTACGTCCGCACCGACCCCGCGCCGGGGCCCGCCTCGCACTCGGTGTTCCTGCTCGACCCCGCCCAACTGCCCGACGACGGCGTGCGGTTGCTCAAGCGGCAGCCCACCACCGGCATGCGTGGCTGCCGCTTCGCCGGTTACGAGTTCGACGAGTGCGAGGTGCCCGGGGACGCGCTGGTCGGTGAACTCGGCGCGGGCGTACGGCTCGCGCTGCGCACCTTCCAGCTCAACCGCACCCTGATCACCGGCGCCGTCATCGCCTCCGTGGACACCGTGCTGCGCGCCGCCGTACGGGCAGCCCTCGCCGGCGAGACCCTCGGCCGGCGTCAACGCGGCGTCCTGGCAGGCGTGTTCGCCGATCTGCTGGCGGGCGACGCGATGGCCACCGCCGTGCTGCGCGCCCTGTCCCTGCTGCCCGGCGCCGCCCATCTGGCCGCGGCCGAACTCAAGTACCTCGTACCGGATCTGCTCCGGGACGACCTGGAGGAGCTCGCCACCGTCCTCGGAGCCGGCGGCTACAGCCGCGACACCGACCAGGGCATGCTGACCAAGCTCCTGCGCGATCTGCCCGCCGCCGGACTCGGCCACGCCGGCACCGCCTCCTGCCAGGCCGTCGTCATCCCCCAACTCCCGGCCCTGGCACGGCACTTCTGGGGACGGGAGGCCGAGCCGCCCGGCGTCCTGTTCGGCGCCGCCGAGTCCGTGCCGCACCTCGACATCGGCAGCCTCGAAGTCGCGGGCGGCGGCGACTTCCTCGCCGCGTCCCTCACCGCGGTCGCCGCCCGCCTCGCCGGCTCCGTACCCGAAGGACCGTACGGCGAGGCACTCCGGACGATGGCCGCCGCCTTCCACGCCGACCTGCTCGCCCTGCGCGAGGCCTGCCTGCTCATCGAGCCCGGTGACCGGGCCGTTCTCGCGAGCCCCGCGACCGCCGCCCTCGCCGACCGGCACTCGGTGCTCTCCGCGGCCGGCGCCGCCCTGGCCCGGTGGGAGCACCACCGGCGCGGCGCCGGATTCCTCGCCGACCCCGCCTGGCTGGTGCTCGCCCTGCACCGCTACGGGCGCAGGCTCGGCCTCACCCTTCCTCCGCTGCCGCCGGACTGCGTCGACCGGGTCGCGGAGGAGCTGCTGGCGCGCTTTCGGGCCGGCCGCAGTTTCGATCTCCACGACGCGCCTCTGGCGGAAGCAGGTACCCCATGAGCCCCCTCAAGAGGACGGGCATCGCCGAACCCCTTCTGATGCCGGGACCCGACAGCCCATGGAGCCGGGTGCGGCAGTCCATGGCGTGGCACGGCCATGTCGTGGTGCACGCGAGCTGGCGGGACTGGCTGCCGGCGGCCATCGCCGACCCCCAGCTGCGCCCACTGCTCGGCGCCCGCGACTGGCAACGGCTCAACAACCTCGCCGACCCCGAGGCCCGCGACCGCTTCGCCGCGTCCCGGCTCCTGGTGAAGTACACCGCCGGCGCCGCCCTGCAGACCCCGCCCGAGACCGTCGAGCTCGCCTCCAAGGCGGGCGGGCGCCCCTATCTGCGCGGCTGCGACCAGATCGAGGTCAGCCTCAGCCACACCCGGGACCTCCTGGTGGTCGGCCTCAACCGGCGCGGCCGGGTTGGCGTCGACACCGAGCTCGCCGACCGCCGCATCCAGTACTCCGCCGTCCAGCGCCATCTGTGCACCCCCGCCGAGCGACGCTGGCTCGGCGCGCTCGACGAGGCCGAGCAGCAGCGCCGCCTGGTGCGGACCTGGACCCTGAAGGAGGCGTACACCAAGGCGCTCGGGCAGGGCATGCGGATGGGCTTCACCCAGTTCGGCTTCGACGCCGAGGCCGCGACCCTGCTCACCCCGCAGGGCGAGCCCGCCTCGCACGGCGAGTGGGCCTTCGCCACCTTCGAGCTCGACGGCGGCTATCTGGTGGGGGTGGCCTGCCACGACGCGGGGCTGCGCGACGAGGGCGACACCGCGGTGTCCACCATGCTCGACGAGGGCTTCCTCGGCGAGGTCGTCGACCTGGTCGGCCGCGTACCGCACTGAGCGCGTGCGGTACGGCCGCGCGCGGACAGCACGAAGGCCCCGTTCCGTCCTGGGGAAGGACGGAACGGGGCCTTCGCGTTACTTTTGGCTAGCGCCGCGCCCGCGTGGCGAACGCGTCCGCGCGCGGCACTGGGGTGCCGTCGGGGAGCGGTAGAGGGGCCGCTTGGTCCCGTCGGGCGGGTCGATCAGATGAAGCGGGGTGTTTCAGCCCTGGAGGCCGGCCACCTTGTGCGCCAGCGCCGACTTCTTGTTGGCGGCGGCGTTCTTGTGGATGACACCCTTCGAGACAGCCTTGTCGAGCTGACGCGAAGCGGCGCGGGTCGCGGCCGTGGCCTTCTCGACGTCGCCGGCGGCGACAGCCTCGTTGGCCTTGCGGATGAAGGTGCGCAGGGAGGACTTGACGGACTTGTTGCGCAGGCGCGCCTTCTCGTTCGTCTTGTTCCGCTTGATCTGGGACTTGATGTTCGCCACGAAAGAGCCTTTGCAGGTTCGATGATTCGATCTTAGGTCGGCCCCGCCGCCACAAGGGTGACGAGACACAGCTGTCCACGTTACCAGCCGCCCCCCGACCGGCCCAAACCGGGCGCAGGCCCGCAGGCGTGGGACGATAGGGGCTGCTACTTACGTATCGAACCGTCGTCGACCCGAGACGAGGCGCCGCGATCAGACCCGCGGGCCTCAAGAATCAGGACCCTGCGTGCCCGCGACTCCTCCCAACGTGCCCGAGCCGAGCCGTACCGACCCGGCGCTGATCCGCAACTTCTGCATCATCGCCCACATCGACCACGGCAAGTCGACCCTTGCCGACCGGATGCTCCAGCTGACCGGTGTGGTCGACCAGCGGCAGATGCGTGCCCAGTACCTCGACCGCATGGACATCGAGCGCGAGCGCGGCATCACGATCAAGTCCCAGGCGGTCCGTCTGCCGTGGGCCCCCAGCGACGGCCCCGGCCAGGGCCGGGCCCACATCCTGAACATGATCGACACCCCGGGCCACGTGGACTTCACGTACGAGGTGTCGCGCTCGCTCGCCGCCTGCGAGGGCACCGTCCTGCTCGTCGACGCCGCCCAGGGCATCGAGGCGCAGACGCTGGCCAACCTGTACCTGGCCATGGAGAACGACCTCACCATCGTTCCCGTCCTCAACAAGATCGACCTGCCGGCCGCACAGCCCGAGAAGTTCTCCGAGGAGCTCGCCAACCTCATCGGCTGCCAGCCCGAGGACGTGCTCAAGGTCTCGGCGAAGACCGGCGTGGGCGTGGACGCGCTCCTGGACCGCGTGGTCCGCGACGTGCCCGCCCCGGTCGGCATCGCCGACGCGCCCGCCCGCGCGATGATCTTCGACTCGGTGTACGACTCCTACCGCGGTGTCGTCACCTATGTCCGCGTGGTCGACGGCCAGCTCAACAAGCGCGAGCGCATCCGCATGATGTCGACCGGCGCCACCCACGAGCTGCTTGAGATCGGCGTCTCGTCCCCCGAGATGACCCCGGCCGACGGCATCGGCGTCGGCGAGGTGGGCTACATCATCACCGGCGTGAAGGACGTCCGTCAGTCCAAGGTCGGTGACACCATCACCAGCCTGCACAACGGCGCCACCGAAGCCCTCGGCGGCTACAAGGACCCGAAGCCGATGGTCTTCTCGGGTCTGTATCCGCTGGACGGCTCGGACTACCCGGACCTGCGCGAGGCCCTGGACAAGCTCCAGCTCAACGACGCCGCCCTGGTGTACGAGCCGGAGACCTCCGCGGCCCTCGGCTTCGGCTTCCGCGTCGGCTTCCTCGGCCTGCTGCACCTCGACGTGATCCGCGAGCGCCTGGAGCGCGAGTTCAACCTCGACCTCATCGCGACCGCGCCCAACGTGGTCTACCGGGTCGTCCTGGAGGACGGCAAGGAGGTCACCGTCACCAACCCGAGCGAGTTCCCCGAGGGCAAGATCTCGGACGTGTACGAGCCGGTCGTGCGGGCCACGATCCTCGCCCCGTCGGAGTTCATCGGCTCGATCATGGAGCTGTGCCAGACCCGCCGCGGCACCCTGCTCGGCATGGACTACCTCTCCGAGGACCGGGTCGAGATCCGCTACACGCTGCCGCTCGCGGAGATCGTCTTCGACTTCTTCGACCAGCTGAAGTCCAAGACCCGCGGCTACGCCTCCCTCGACTACGAGCCCACCGGCGAGCAGGCCGCCAGCCTGGTCAAGGTCGACATCCTGCTGCACGGCGACAAGGTCGACGCCTTCTCGGCGGTCTGCCACAAGGACGCCGCCTACGCCTACGGCGTGCGCCTGGTCGCCAAGCTGCGCGAGCTCATCCCGCGCCAGGCCTTCGAGGTGCCCGTCCAGGCCGCGATCGGCTCCCGGGTCATCGCCCGCGAGACGATCCGCGCCATCCGCAAGGACGTCCTCGCCAAGTGCTACGGCGGTGACATCTCGCGTAAGCGCAAGCTGCTCGAGAAGCAGAAGGAGGGCAAGAAGCGGATGAAGATGGTGGGCTCGGTCGAGGTCCCCCAGGAGGCCTTCATCGCGGTGCTCTCCAGCGACGAGTCGGGCGGCAAGAAGAAGTAGTACGCCCGCGATCACCGGCCCTTCGCACCACCGCCACAACGGACCCCCGCGCCTTCGCACGGGGGTCCGTTCGTTATGAAACCACCCTCCGTTGCCCCTTACGCGCCGGGCGGCGGCGCCTTACTCTGATCACGGCCCGATGGTTACTCGCCAGTTAACAAGGGTCGGACAGCCAGAGCACTCGAACAACAAAACCAGTCGCGCAGCCTTGCCGCAGGCCAGCCCGGAGGACGTCGTGAGCGACACACAGACCTTGATCGAGAACCGGCCGCCGTCCGTGGCGACCCTCTTCGTCCAGCGCGTGGACGCCACGCCGGACGCGGAGGCCTACCGCTACCCCGTGCCGGGCAGCGCCGGGCGCCCCGACGAGTGGAAGTCGCTGAGCTGGGCCCAGGCCGCCGAGCGGGTCTACGCGATCGCCGCCGGCCTCGCCGACCTCGGAGTGCGGGCCGAGGAGCGGGTCGCGCTCGCCTCCTCCACCCGTGTCGAGTGGATCCTGGCCGACCTCGGGGTGATGTGCGCCGGGGCCGCCACGACCACGATCTACCCCTCCACCAACGCCGAGGAGTCGGCGTTCATCCTGGCCGACTCCGAGAGCCGGGTACTGATCGCCGAGGACGCGGCCCAGCTGGCCAAGGCCCGCGAGCGCCGCGCCGAGCTGCCGGAGCTGAGGCACGTCGTCGTCATCGACCCGGCCGGCGCCGAGCCCGCCGAGGGCGACCCGGAGGGCTGGGTGCTCAGCCTCGCCGACCTGGAGGCGCGCGGCGCGGCCCACCTGGAGAAGAACCCGGAGGCGGTCAAGGAGCGGATCGCGGCCATCACCGCCGACCAGCTCGCCACCCTCATCTACACCTCCGGCACCACCGGCCGCCCCAAGGGCGTGCGGCTGCCGCACGACAACTGGTCGTACATGGCCCGGGCCACCGTGGCGACCGGTCTCATCACCGCCGACGACGTCCAGTACCTGTGGCTGCCGCTCGCCCACGTCTTCGGCAAGGTGCTGACCTCCGGCCAGATCGAGGTCGGGCACGTCACGGCGGTCGACGGCCGGATCGACAAGATCATCGAGAATCTGCCGGTGGTCCAGCCGACCTACATGGCGGCCGTGCCCCGCATCTTCGAGAAGGTCTACAACGGCGTCGCGAGCAAGGCCCGCGAGGGCGGCGGCGCCAAGTACAAGATCTTCCAGTGGGCGGCCGGGGTGGCCCGCGAGTACGCGAAGGTCAGCCAGGACAATTTCCGCCGCACCGGCCGGACCGGCGCGCCCTTCGCCCTGTCGGCCAAGCACAAGGTGGCCGACGCCCTCGTCTACAGCAAGATCCGGGAGGCGTTCGGCGGACGGCTGCGGGCCTGTGTCTCCGGCTCGGCCGCGCTCGCGCCCGAGATCGGCTTCTTCTTCGCCGGCGCCGGCATCCACATCCTGGAGGGCTACGGCCTCACCGAGTCCTCGGCCGCCTCCTTCGTCAACCCGGGCGAGGCCTACCGCACCGGCACCGTCGGCAAGCCGCTGCCCGGCACCGAGGTGCGGATCGCGGACGACGGCGAGATCCTGCTGCGCGGCCCCGGCATCATGGAGGGCTACCACCGGCTGCCCGAGAAGACCGCCGAGGTCCTGGAGTCCGACGGCTGGTTCCACACCGGTGACATCGGCGAGCTGTCCGCGGACGGCTATCTGCGCATCACCGACCGCAAGAAGGACCTCATCAAGACCTCCGGCGGCAAGTACATCGCGCCCGCCGAGGTCGAGGGCCAGTTCAAGGCCGTCTGCCCGTTCGTCTCCAACATCCTGGTGCACGGCGCCGACCGGAACTTCTGCACCGCGCTGATCTCGCTCGACGAGCCCACCATCCTCGGCTGGGCCGAGGAGCAGGGCATCAAGGGCGACTACGCCGACGTCGTCGCCGCCCCGCAGACACTGGAGTTGGTCGACGGCTACGTCAAGCGCCTCAACGAAGGCCTCCAGCGCTGGCAGACGATCAAGAAGTTCCGGCTGCTTCCCCGCGATCTCGACATCGAGCACGGCGAGTTGACGCCCAGCCTCAAGCTGAAGCGCCCGGTCGTGGAGCGCGAGTACCGGGCCCTGATCGAGGAGATGTACGCGGGCTCCCGCGAGGCCTGAGCCCGCCCGTCAGGGGTTGCTGCGGGCCCGCTTCAGGGCCCGCAGCGCCTCTTCGAGCCGGGCCATCTGGTGGCGCAGCTCGGCCATCTCGCTCCGCTCGCCCCGGGCCAGCTCGTCCTCGATCGCGCCGAGCCGCGCGCCGATCTCGTCGAGCTGCTCCCGGTCGCCCGCCAGCATCCACTCCAACTGCCGGTTCTTGCGGTGCAGTTCGAGGAACACCTTCACCTTGGCGCGCAGCACCCAGGGGTCGAAGGGCTTGGTGAGGAAGTCGGCCGCTCCGGTCGCATAGCCCCGGAACGCGTAGCCGTCGTCGCCGTCGCTGCCCGTCAGGAAGATGATCGGCACGTCCTTGGTCTGGTCGAGGCGCTTGATGTGGGAGGCCGTCTCGAAGCCGTCCATGCCGGGCATCCGCACGTCGAGCAGCACCACCGCGAATCGCCGGCGCAACAGTGCCTTCATCGCCTCCTCGCCCGAACGGGCCCGTACCAGCGGCTCGTTGAGAGATCCGAGGACGGCCTCCAGGGCGACCAGGTTGTCCTCCATGTCGTCGACGAGGAGGATGCCGGCGCCGTCGTGCGGTGGTGCCTGTGGGCTCATGCCGGGCCGCCTCACGGAGTCGGTGATGGGGCTTCGGTCTCTTCGGTGCCGCTCGGCCGCCCGGGGACCGAGGGGGCCTCGCCGGCCTCCTCCCGCGCCGCGCCGTCGGGGTCCAGAAGGGCGCAGGCTACGCCGAGGAGGCGGTCCACGTCGACGGGCTTGGGCACGTAGTCGTTGGCGCCCTGCGCGATCGACTTCTCCCGGTCGCCCGGCATCGCCTTCGCGGTGAGCGCGATGATCGGCAGCTCGGCCCAGCGCGGGCTGCTCCGGATCGCCTCGATCGTCTCGTAGCCGTCCATCTCCGGCATCATGATGTCCATCAGGACCAGCTCGATCCCGGGGTCGCGTTCCAGGGTCTCGATGCCCTCGCGCCCGTTCTCCGCGTACAGGACCGGCATGCCGACCCGGCCGAGCACATGGGTGAGGGCGAAGACGTTGCGGATGTCGTCGTCGACGATCAACACGCGCCGCCCGGGCAGGACTTGACCGGCCCGGCCGCTCTTCCACTCCTCCAGCCTGCTGGAGGTGGGCCACTCGTCCTCCTGCTCGGGCAGCAGCACGTCCTCGCCCAAGGACCGCTCGGAGCCGTCGAAGGCGAGCGCGGGGCCGGGCTGTTCCAGCTCGCCGAGCACGTGCCCGGGGTAGCGGACGGGGACGTACAGGGTGAAGGTCGAGCCCTGGCCCGGCTCGCTCTCGGCGACGATGCGGCCGCCGAGCAGCCCCGCGATCTCCCGGCTGATGGACAGGCCGAGGCCGGTGCCGCCGTACTTGCGGTTGGTGGTGCCGTCGGCCTGCTGGAACGCCTCGAAGATCACCGGCAGCTTCTCGTGCGCGATGCCGATGCCGGTGTCCTTGACGACGAACGCGACCAGGTCCTCCCCGCCGGGCACGTCCTTGTGCCGGCTGACGCGCAGCTCCACCCGGCCCGACGAGGTGAATTTGACCGCGTTGGAAAGGAGGTTGCGCAGGATCTGCTGGAGCCTCTGCTCGTCGCAGTACATCTCGCGCGGCACGTCCTCGCCCACGGCCAGCTCGAAGGCGAGGCCGCGGTCGAGGGTGATGGGGCGGAAGGTGGCGTGGACGTAGTCGAGGACCTTGATGAGCGGGAGCTTCTTGGGGCGTACGTCCATGCGGCCCGCCTCGATCTTCGACAGGTCCAGGATGTCGTTGATCAGCTGGAGCAGATCGGACCCGGAGCGGTGGATCGTGGTGGCGAACTGCACCTCCTGCTGGGAGAGATGGGCGTCCGGGTTGTCCGCGAGCAGCCGGGCGAGGATGAGCAGCGAGTTGAGCGGGGTGCGCAGCTCGTGCGACATGTTCGCCAGGAACTCCGACTTGTACTGGGAGCTGGTGGCGAGCAGCGCCGCCTTCTCCTCCAGGGCCGCGTTGGAGCGCTGCAACTCGGCCTGCTGGCGCTGGAGTTCGTCGGAGCGCTCCTGGAGCTGGACGGCGAGCCGCTGGGACTCGCTGAGCAGCGACTCGGTACGGGAGTTGGCGATGATCGTGTTGATTGCGACGCCGATGGTGTTCACGAACTGGTCGAAGAAGGCCAGGTGGACGTCGGAGAAGCGGGAGAAGGAGGCCAGCTCGATCACGCCGAGCAGCTTGTCCTCGAAGAGGATCGGGATGATGACGACACTGGCGGGCGAGGCCTCGCCCAGACCGGAGTTGATCTTGATGTAGTCCGGTGGCGCCTCCTCCAGCAGAATCCGCTTCTTCTCCAGGGCGGCCTGCCGCACCAGGCCGTGCCCCGGCATCCCGGTGGTGTCCACGGTCGCGCCCTGCGCCGCGCCGTACCCGGCGATGAAGGCGAGCCCCTTGGTGGTGCTGGTGGTGCGCGACGGGGTGCCGTCGTCGTCCGGGTCGGCCAGGAAGAACGCGCCGTACTGGGCGTTCACCAGCGGCGTCAGCTCGCGCAGGATCAGGTCGGCGACCTCCATCAGGTCCCGGTGGCCCTGCATCAGGCCGGCCAGGCGGGCCAGGTTGGACTCCAGCCAGTCCTTGGCCCGGGTCGTCTCGCGCAGGTTGGACACCATCAGGTTGATGTTGTCCTTCAGCTCGGAGACCTCGCCCCGGGTCTCCACCGTGATCGAGCGCGACATGTCGCCCTGGGCCACCGCGGAGGCGACCTCGGCGATCGCGCGGACCTGCGTGGTGAGGTTCAGGGCGAGCTCGTTGACGTTGGTCGTCAGGCGCTTCCACGTCCCGTACACGCCCTCCACCCGCGCCTGGCCGCCGAGCTGCCCCTCCGAACCCACCTCGCGGGCCACCCGGGTGACCTCGGAGGAGAACGACGACAACGTGTCCACCATGGTGTTGATGGTGGTCTTCAGCTCCAGGATCTCGCCGCGCGCGTCCACGTCGATCTTCTTCGACAGATCGCCCTGGGCCACCGCCGTGGCGACCTGGGCGATGTTGCGGACCTGTGAAGTCAGGTTGTCCGCCATGTAGTTGACGTTGTCGGTCAGGTCCTTCCACACGCCCGAGACCCCGAGCACCTGCGCCCGTCCGCCGAGCCGGCCGTCCGTGCCGACCTCGCGGGCCACCCGGGTCACCTCGTCGGCGAAGGCGCGCAGCTGCTCCACCATCGTGTTGACGGTGTCCTTCAGCTCCAGGATCTCGCCCCGGGCATCCACCGTGATCTTCTTCGACAGGTCGCCATTGGCGACGGCGGTGGTGACCTGGGCGATGTTGCGCACCTGTGAAGTCAGGTTGGACGCCATGAAGTTGACGTTGTCCGTGAGGTCCTTCCAGACCCCCGAGACGCCCCGCACCTGGGCCTGGCCGCCGAGGTTCCCCTCGGTGCCGACCTCGCGGGCGACCCGGGTGACCTCGTCGGCGAAGGCGGAGAGCTGGTCGACCATGGTGTTGATGGTGGACTTCAGCTCCAGGATCTCGCCCTTCGCCTCCACCGTGATCTTCTTGCCGAGGTCGCCCTGGGCCACGGCGGTCGACACCAGGGCGATGTTGCGGACCTGTGAAGTCAGGTTGTCCGCCATGAAGTTGACGTTCTCGGTGAGGTCCTTCCAGACGCCCGACACCCCGCGCACCTGGGCCCGCCCGCCGAGATTGCCCTCGGTGCCGACCTCGCGGGCGACCCGGGTGACCTCGTCGGCGAAGGCGGAGAGCTGGTCGACCATGGTGTTGATGGTGGACTTCAGCTCCAGGATCTCGCCCTGGGCGTCGACGGTGATCTTCTGCGAGAGGTCGCCGTTGGCGACGGCGGTGGTGACCTGGGCGATGTTGCGAACCTGCGAAGTCAGGTTGGACGCCATGAAGTTGACGTTGTCCGTGAGGCCCTTCCAGACCCCGGACGCCCCCCGCACCTGGGCCCGCCCGCCGAGGCGCCCCTCGGTGCCGACCTCGCGGGCCACCCGGGTGACCTCGTCGGCGAAGGCGGACAGCTGGTCCACCATCGTGTTGACGGTCAGCTTCAGTTCGAGCAGCTCACCGGTGGCCTCGACCGTGACCGTACGCGTCAGATCGCCCCGGGCCACCGCCGTGGTCACCGCCGCGATGTCACGGACCTGCGCGGTCAGCCGCGCTGCCATGGTGTTCACGGCCTCCGTCACCGCGCGCCAACTCCCGCTCAGGCCCTGGGCTTTGGCCCGGCCGCCGAGGCGCCCCTCGGTGCCGACCTCACGGGCGACCCGGGTCACCTCGCCGGTGAACAGCGACAGCTGGTCGACCATCGTGTTGACGGCCCGCCCGAGCCGACGCAGATCGCCGCGCAGCGGCCGGCTGCCGTCGTGCAGATCGACCCGCTGGGTCAGATCGCCGCCCGCCACCGCGTCCAGGACCCGCGTCGCGTTCGCCGCCGGCACCACCAGCGCGTCGAGCAGGGAGTTCGCATGCCCGATCCCGGCGGTCCAGGCGCCCGCCCCGGGGCTGGCCGCGAGCCGTTCGTCGAGGCGCCCGTGCCGGACCACCTCGCGGCGCACCCGCATCAGCTCGTCCGTGACGTGCTGGTTGCGCGCGGCCACCTGGTTGAACAGGGCCGCCAGCTCGGCCGGCAGCCCCTCGTGGACCTCCTGGAGCCGCACCCGGAAGTCGCCGTCCCGCAGCGCCGTCAGGGCGGCGAGCAGCGGGCGCAGCTCCGAGGCGCGGACCCAGCCGTTCTCGTCGGGCGACATAGCACTGTCTCTGTTCATGCGGGCCCACTTCGATGACTCGGTGCTTACGCGCCCGCTCAGTCTGTCACTCTGTCGAAGCCGTGAGCGGCGCATTGCGAGAACCCGTCAGGAGCCGCACCGTGGGACCCTTGCCAGCCCAGCGGGGCAGCGTGAACCGCCCCCAACTCCCGCTCCCCGCAGCCCTGTCCGGCGAGGCCGCGGCAGGGGAGGCCCCGGCGCGCACCGGCGCCCCGCCGAGCGCCCGGGCCGCCTTCGCGGCCTGCCCCACCACCCTCGCGGCCTGTCCCACCGCCCGCACCAGCCTGCCCGGCAACCCGCTGGCCCCCGGCGCCGCCCGGCGCTTCATACGTGCCGCGCTCGCCGACTGGGCCGGACTCGGCCCCGCCGACTCGGGTCAAGTGGCCGTCTTCCGCGAGGAGTTCGCGTACGAGGCGGCCGTTCTGGTCAACGAGCTCATCACCAACGCGGTCGTCCACGCCGGCACCACCGTCGACCTCCTGTGCCGCCTTGAGTGCGGTGGCACGACGGACCGCGCGGCCCTCGTCATCGAGGTCTCCGACCACCATCCCGCGCGCACGGTACGCGGCGCACCGCAGCGGGGCCGCGAGGGTCTCACCGCGTACGAGTACGGGCGCGGCCTGCGCGTCGTCGCGGCCCTCGCCGAATGCTGGGGGATCACCTATCGCAGCGGCCTCAAAACCGTCTGGGCCCGGCTCCCCGTGGACGCGGGCGAGCGGCCCGAACCGCGCGGTGCGCACCCCGTACCGCGCGGGGCACAGCACGACCAGGACGGAACATGCCCCGAGCAGAACGGGGCGCACCCCGAACCGGACGGAACGCGCCCCGAGCGGAACGGGGCGCAGCGCGACGAACGGCTCCAACGCGGCCTGCGCACCGTCGAGATCCTCGCCCCGACCCCGCAGCGCACCCCGCGCGAGCCCGACCGGGACTGGATCAACCGGGGTGCGCTGTCCTTCCTCGCGGAGGCCTCCGACCTGCTGGCCGGCCAGTTCGACGAAGACCTGATCGCGGCCCTGGCCGGGCAGCTCCTGGTGCCCCGGCTCGCCGACTGGTGCGCGATCTGGCTCGACGAGGGCGCGGGCGGTCCGCTCGCCGCGCCCCGCCTGGCCCGGGTCTGGCACGCGAGGGAGGCCGCCATCGCGCCCCTGCGGGCCGCCGTCGAGAAGGAACCTCCCCGGCTGCCCGCCGCCGCGCGCGGCGGCCCGGTGCCGATGCCCTGGCCACGGGCGGCCGAGCTCGGCGCGGACGGGGTGGCGCTCGCGTACCGGCTCGTCGCGGGCGGCCGCGAGGTGGGTGCCCTGCTGCTCGGCCGCGCCGGTCTGACCCACATCCCCGACGAGGTCACCGGCCTGATCGAGGACTTCCTGCGCCGGGTCGCCCTCGCGATCGGCGCGGCCCGCCAGTACACCCGGCAGGCCACCATCAGCCGCATCCTGCAGCGCGGGCTCCTGCCCAGCCGGGTCGCCGTGATCCCCGGAGTCGACAGCGCCTTCGTCTACCAGCCCAGCGACGAGGCGCTGGCGGGCGGCGACTTCTACGACGTCTTCCCCGGCGCCGACGGACGCTGGTGCTTCGCGCTCGGCGACGTCCAGGGCAGCGGCCCCGAGGCCGCCGTGATCACCGGCCTGGCCCGGCCCTGGCTGCGGCTGCTCGCCCGCGAGGGGCATCCGGTGCACGAGGTGCTCGACCGGCTCAACCAACTGCTCGTGGACGACGCCACCGAGGCGGCCGAGGCGGCGGTCCACCTCGCGACGGCCGAACCCCCCATCGAGCCGACCGACCCGCTCGACCCGCTCGACGGTCAGCAGGCCCGCTTCCTGTCCCTGCTCTACGGGGAGCTGGTGCCGGACGCCGAAGGCGGCTCGGTGCGCTGCACCCTCGCCAGCGCCGGCCACCCGCTGCCGCTGCTGCTGCGGCCCGACGGATCGGTGTGCACGGCCGCCGCCCCGCAGATCCTGCTCGGCGTCGTCGAGGGCGCGCGCTACGAGAGCGAGAGCCTACGCCTGACTCCCGGCGACACCCTGCTGTGCGTGACGGACGGGGTGACCGAGCGCCGCTCGGGACCGCGCATGTTCGACGACGCCGACGGGCTCGCCACGGTCCTGGCCGGGTGCACCGGTCTCACCGCGTCCGCGGTGGCCGCCCGCATCAAGCAGGCGGTGTACGACTTCGCCGACACCCCGCCGGCGGACGATCTGGCGCTGTTGGTGCTGCGGGTCGACTGAGCGGGTCGGTCGGCGCGGGGGCCGGTTCGGAGGGCCCGATTCGGCGGGCGGCACCGGACGCCCGCGCGTGCCGGACAATGGGGGCATGCCTTCCGTACTGCCCGATGGTGAGCCCATGCCCGAGGACGGGTCGCTGCCCCGCCACGCCCTGGAGGGCGCGGGGGACCGGCCGCTCGGGTTCTACCTGCACGTTCCGTACTGTGCGACGCGCTGCGGCTACTGCGACTTCAACACCTACACGGCGAGCGAGCTGGTGGGCAAGGGCGGCGTCCTGGCCTCCCGCGACAACTACGCCGACATGGTCGTCGAGGAGATCCGCCTCGCCCGCAAGGTGCTCGACGGCGACCCCCGCCCGGTGCGGACGGTCTTCGTCGGCGGCGGCACCCCGACCCTGCTCGCGGCGGCCGACCTGGTGCGCATGCTGGCGGCGGTCCGGGACGAGTTCGGCCTGGCCGAGGACGCGGAGGTCACCACCGAGGCGAACCCGGAGTCGGTGAACCCCGCGTACCTGGCGGAGCTGCGGGCCGGCGGGTTCAACCGGGTCTCCTTCGGGATGCAGAGCGCCCGGCAGCACGTCCTGAAGGTCCTCGACCGCACGCACACCCCCGGCCGCCCGGAGGCGTGCGTCGCCGAGGCCCGTGCGGCGGGCTTCGACCACGTCAACCTGGACCTGATCTACGGCACGCCGGGGGAGAGCGACGAGGACTGGCGGGCCTCGCTCACCGCGGCGGTCGGCGCGGGCCCCGACCACATCAGCGCGTACGCCCTGATCGTGGAGGAGGGCACCCAGCTCGCCCGCCGCATCCGGCGCGGCGAGGTCCCCATGACGGACGACGACGAGCACGCGGACCGGTACCTGATCGCGGACGAGGTGCTCGGTGCGGCCGGGTACTCCTGGTACGAGGTCTCCAACTGGGCCACCACTCAGGCGGGCCGCTGTCTGCACAACGAGCTGTACTGGCGCGGGGCGGACTGGTGGGGGGCCGGTCCGGGTGCCCACAGCCATGTGGGCGGGGTGCGGTGGTGGAACGTGAAGCACCCCGGGGCGTATGCGGCGGCCCTGGCGTCCGGCCGCTCTCCCGGCGCGGGCCGGGAACTCCTGTCCCCGGAGGACCGCCGCGTGGAGCGCATCCTGCTCGAACTCCGCCTCCGCGAGGGCTGCCCCCTGACCCTGCTCAACCCCGCGGGTCTCGCGGCGGCGCGGGCTGCGGTGGAGGGGGGCCTGCTGGAGTCGGCCGCCTTCGCGGCGGGGCGGGCGGTGTTGACCCTGCGGGGTCGGCTGCTGGCCGATGCGGTGGTCCGGGACCTGGTGGACTGAAGGCCGCGCCCGTCCCGGCCGGCCGGGACGCACCCTGCCCCGGCCTGCCCCGGGCCGGGTCGAGGCCGCTGCGTGCCTGTGCCCCGGGCCGGGGCGGGCGATTGCGCAGTTCCCCGCGCCCCTGAGACCCGTTTTCGTCTGTGGGCCGTGGTCGCTTTTCGCGCGGTTCCTCGCGCCCCTGAAGGCTCGGTGCTGGCCGGCATGGGCATCTTCAGCCTGTCCGGCGTTTGAGGACGAGCGCCGTTCAGGCGCGAACGGGGGTGCAGGGGGCGGAGCCCCCGCAGGGTCTGGGGCGCAGCCCCAGGGACCCGGGACCAGCCAACCCCGGGTCACGGGCGGGCGGGTGGGCGAACCCCCCCGGGGTCTGGGGCGGAGCCCCAGGAGGCGGAGCCCCAGGAGGTGGGGCGGCCACCCCGGTGGGCCAGGGGCTACGGGGCCGTGACGAAGTCGATCAGGTGCTCCACCGAGCCCAGCAGCGACGGATCCAGGTCCTTGTACGACCGCACCCCCGAAAGGATCCGCTGCCACGCCGCCCCCGTGTTCTCGGGCCACCCCAACGCCCGGCACACCCCCGTCTTCCAGTCCTGCCCCCGCGGCACCACCGGCCACGCCGGAATCCCCACGGACGCCGGCTTCACCGCCTCCCACACGTCGATGTAGGGGTGCCCGACGACCAGCACGTCCGGATGCGTCACGGACGCCGCGATGCGGGACTCCTTCGAGCCCGGCACCAGGTGGTCCACCAGCACCCCGAGGCGCGCGTCGGGTCCGGGGGCGAACTCGGCGACGATCGCCGGAAGGTCGTCGATGCCCTCCAGGTACTCCACCACCACGCCCTCGATGCGCAGGTCGTCCCCCCACACCCGCTCCACGAGCTCCGCGTCGTGCCGGCCCTCGACGTAGATCCGGCCCGCCCGCGCCACCCGGGCCCTGGCCCCCGGCACGGCCACCGACCCGGAGGCGGTACGCGCGGGGCGCCGCGGGGCCGCCGACGCGGAGGGACGTACGAGGGTGACGGCCTTGCCCTCCAGAAGGAAGCCGCGGGGCACGAGCGGAAAGACGCGGTGCTTGCCGAAGCGGTCCTCAAGGGTGACCGTCGGCCCCTCGGCCGTCTTCTCGCAGCGGACCACCGCTCCGCAGAATCCCGTGGAGACCTCCTCGACGACGAGGTCGGTCTCGGCGGGCACCTCGGGAACAGGGGCCTGCTTCTTCTTCCAGGGGGGCGTGAGATCAGGGCTGTAGCTGCGCATGGCCTCATTATTCCGGGGGGCCGGGACGAACGGGCGCCCCCGGGCACATCGGCATGGCGGGGCTACGACACCCCGAAGCGCGCGGCGAGTTGGTCCCGCTGGGCGCGGACGAACGCGGCGTCCACCACCGCCCCGTGCCCGGGCACGTACACCGCGTCCTCGCCGCCGAGCGAGAGCAGCCGGTCGAGCGCGGCCGGCCAGCGCGCGGGCACCGCGTCGGGGCCCGCCTGCGGCTCGCCCGACTCCTCGACGAGGTCCCCGCAGAAGACGATCTCCGGAGCGTCGCCGGCCGCCGGGACCAGGACCACGAGGTCGTGCCCGCTGTGCCCGGGGCCCACATTGGCGAGCAGCACCTGACGGCCGCCCAGGTCGAGCGTCCACTCCCCGCTCACCGCGTGGTGCGGCCGGACCAGCAGGTCGGCCGCCTCGGCGGCGTCCTCGGCGGGCACCCCCTGACTCACCGCGTCGGAGCG
Organism: Streptomyces xanthochromogenes; assembly: GCF_014650455.1. Lineage (GTDB taxonomy): Bacteria > Actinomycetota > Actinomycetes > Streptomycetales > Streptomycetaceae > Streptomyces > Streptomyces xanthochromogenes. Next base: position 247,536 of record NZ_BMUZ01000015.1, read on the forward strand.
CAGCTCGTCGCCCGCCAGGGCCCGCTCGATGCCGACCGCCGCGTAGACCTCGGCCCCGGCGAAGGCCGCCGTGCCCAGGACGTGGTCGAAGTGCGGGTGGCTGAGCGCGATGTGGGTCACACGGCGCCCGAACAGGGCCTCGGCCTGGGCCCGGATTCCGGCGCCCTCGCGGAGCGTCGAGCCGGTGTCGTACAGGAGCAGCGAGCTCTCGCCGGCGACCAGCGCGACCGTGGCGTCCCAGCCGGGCAGGCGCCTGCGCCCGATGCCGTCACCCAGCCGCTCCCAGCCGAAATCTTCCCAACTGACGTTCATACCGCGACGCTATCCACAATCGCCGGAGGGCGCCGCGGCACCATCGCCGGACGCCGCCGCACGGTAGCGTGGTCGGCCGCCCTTGCTAGGGGCGTACCGGTCGGCCGTACACTGGCCGGGGGATTGCTGGCACTCGTACACAGTGAGTGCCAAACGGACGGCAACTGGAGGTGTGCGCGATGCTCAGTGAACGCAGGCTTGAGGTGCTGCGCGCCATCGTCCAGGACTACGTCGGCACCGAGGAACCGGTGGGCTCCAAGGCCCTCACCGAGCGCCATGCGCTCGGCGTCTCCCCGGCGACCGTGCGCAACGACATGGCCGTCCTGGAGGAGGAGGGCTTCATCGCCCAGCCCCACACCAGCGCCGGCCGGATTCCGACGGACAAGGGCTACCGGCTCTTCGTCGACCGGCTCGCGGGCGTCAAGCCCCTGTCGTCGCCGGAGCGCCGCGCGATCCAGAACTTCCTGGACAGCGCGGTCGACCTGGACGACGTCGTGGCCCGTACGGTGCGGCTGCTCGCGCAGCTGACCCGGCAGGTGGCGGTCGTCCAGTACCCGTCGCTGACGCGGTCCACGGTGCGGCATGTGGAGCTTCTCTCACTCGCGGCGGCCCGGCTGATGCTGGTGCTGATCACGGACACCGGGCGGGTCGAGCAGCGCATGGTCGACTGCCCGGCACCGTTCGGCGAGGCCGCGCTCGCGGACCTGAGGGCCCGGCTCAACGCGAGAGTCGTGGGGCGCCGCTTCGCGGACGTGCCGCAGCTCGTGCAGGACCTGCCGGAGTCCTTCGAACCGGAGGACCGAGGAACCGTTTCGACGGTCCTCGCCACCCTCCTCGAAACCCTGGTCGAAGAGACCGAGGAGCGGTTGATGATCGGCGGCACCGCCAATCTCACCCGCTTCGGACACGACTTCCCGCTGACCATCAGGCCGGTGCTGGAAGCACTTGAGGAGCAGGTCGTGCTCCTCAAGCTGCTCGGCGAGGCCAAGGAATCGGGCATGACCGTACGCATCGGGCACGAGAACAACGCCCACGAGGGACTGAACTCCACGTCCGTCGTCTCGGTCGGCTACGGTTCCGGCGGCGAGGCGGTCGCCAAACTCGGCGTGGTCGGACCGACCCGCATGGATTACCCCGGAACGATGGGAGCGGTACGCGCAGTGGCACGTTACGTCGGACAGATCCTGGCGGAGTCGTAAGTGGCCACGGACTACTACGCCGTACTCGGCGTGCGCCGCGACGCATCACAGGACGAGATCAAGAAGGCGTTCCGGCGCCTCGCACGCGAACTCCACCCGGATGTGAATCCGGACCCGAAGACGCAGGAGCGCTTCAAGGAGATCAACGCCGCGTACGAGGTCCTGTCGGACCCGCAGAAGAAGCAGGTCTACGACCTCGGCGGGGACCCGCTGTCGTCGTCGGGCGGCGGCGGAGCCGGCGGCTTCGGCGCGGGCGGCTTCGGCAACTTCTCGGACATCATGGACGCCTTCTTCGGCACGGCATCCCAGCGCGGCCCGCGCTCGCGGACCCGCCGTGGCCAGGACGCCATGATCCGCCTGGAGATCGACCTCAACGAGGCGGCCTTCGGCACCACCAAGGAGATCCAGGTCGACACCGCGGTGGTGTGCACGACCTGTTCGGGCGAGGGCGCGGCCCCCGGCACCTCAGCGCAGACCTGTGACATGTGTCGCGGTCGCGGCGAGGTGTCCCAGGTCACCCGGTCCTTCCTCGGCCAGGTCATGACCTCGCGGCCCTGCCCCCAGTGCCAGGGCTTCGGCACCGTCGTCCCCACCCCGTGCCCGGAGTGCGCGGGCGACGGCCGGATCCGCTCGCGGCGCACCCTCACCGTGAAGATCCCGGCCGGTGTCGACAACGGCACCCGTATCCAGCTCGCGGGCGAGGGCGAGGTCGGCCCGGGCGGCGGCCCCGCCGGCGACCTGTACGTGGAGATCCACGAACTGCCGCACGACGTGTTCCAGCGCCGCGGCGACGACCTGCACTGCACGGTCACCATCCCCATGACGGCCGCCTCGCTCGGCACCAAGGTGCCGCTGCAGACGCTGGACGGCATGGAGGAGGTGGACATCCGCCCGGGCACCCAGTCCGGCCAGTCCATCCCGCTGCACACCCGCGGCATCACGCATCTGCGCGGCGGCGGCCGGGGCGACCTCATCGTGCACGTCGAGGTGCTGACCCCGAGCAAGCTGGACCCGCAGCAGGAGGACCTGCTGCGCCAGCTGGCCAAGCTCCGCGGCGAGGAGCGCCCCACGGGCCAGTTCCAGCCCGGCCAGCAGGGGCTGTTCTCCCGTCTGAAGGACGCGTTCAACGGCCGCTAGGCCGAGCCGAAGGGGCCACGGGGTTCACCCCGTGGCCCCTTCCGTCTTTCCGGGGCGTCCGTGTACCGGACACGTGACCGGCCTCACCTGCCCGGACGGAAGGAGCGATTCGGAACGCGAGCCACACCGTGGCACGATGCGGACATGGCTTTGACCGATCTCTGCCGGTATCCGATCGTGCAGGCGCCCATGGCGGGCGGCGCCTCCGGTCCGGCCCTGGCCGCGGCCGTCTCCGAGGCCGGGGGGCTCGGATTCCTCGCCGCCGGGTACAAGACCGCCGACGGCATGTACCAGGAGATCAAGCAGGTGCGGGGGCTGACGGGCCAGCCCTTCGGCGTCAACCTGTTCATGCCGCAGGACCCGCACACCGACCCCGCCGCCATCGAGGTCTACCGCCACCAGCTCGCGGGCGAGGCCTCCTGGTACGAGACCCCGCTCGGCGACGCGGACTCCGGCGGCGACGACAACTACGAGGCCAAGCTGGCCATCCTGCTCGAAGACCCGGTGCCGGTCGTCTCGTTCACCTTCGGCTGCCCCCAGCGGGCCACCCTCGACGCCTTCGCGAAGGCGGGTACGTACACGATCGTCACCGTGACCACGCCCCAGGAGGCGCAGGTCGCGCAGTGGTCGGGGGCGGACGCGGTGTGTGTGCAGGGCGTCGAGGCGGGCGGCCACCAGGGCACCCACCGCGACGACCCGGAGGCCGACGACTCCGGCATCGGACTGCTCACCCTGATCGGCCTCGTCCACGAGGCGGTCCAGCTGCCGATCGTGGCGACGGGCGGCCTGATGCGGGGCGCACAGATCGCGGCGGTGCTCGCGGCGGGCGCGTCCGCCGCCCAGCTGGGGACCGCGTTCCTGGTGTGCCCCGAGTCCGGCGCGAACGTGCTGCACAAGCAGGCCCTCACCAACCCCCTTTTCGTACGCACCGAGTTGACACGGGCGTTCTCCGGGCGGCCCGCGCGGGGCCTGATGAACCGTTTCATGCGCGAGCACGGGCCATACGCCCCCGCGGGCTACCCCCAGGTGCACCAGCTCACCTCCGGGCTGCGCAAGGCCGCGGCCGCGGCCGGCGACCCCCAGGGCATGGCGCTCTGGGCGGGGCAGGGCCACCGGCTCGCCCGCGAGCTGCCCGCGGGCCGGCTCGTCGAGGTCCTGGCGGCCGAACTCGACGAGGCGCAGGCCGAGTTGACCGCAACGCTGCAGAACCTGAAGAACCAGAGGAGTACGTCATGACCGCCCCGGTCTTCGTTGTCGACAAGGTGCCGGGCGTCGGCGAGTTCGTCCTGGACGGGGCGGAGGGCCGGCACGCCGTCTCCGTCAAGCGGCTGCGCGCCGACGAGCGGGTGACCCTCACCGACGGCGCGGGCAACTGGGCGGACGCGGTGGTCGTGGCGGCCGAGGGCAAGGACCGCCTGGTCGTACGGGTCACCTCGGCCGCTGCCGAGGAGCAGCCCGCGGTACGGATCACCGTGGTGCAGGCGCTGCCCAAGGGCGACCGGGGCGAGGTCGCCGTGGAGACGATGACCGAGACCGGCGTGGACGCGATCGTGCCCTGGCAGGCGTCGCGCTGCATCACCCAGTGGAAGGGCGAGCGGGGCGCCAAGTCCCTTGCGAAATGGCGCGGTACGGCCCGCGAGGCGGGCAAGCAGTCCCGCCGGGTGCGCTTCCCCGAGGTGGGCGAGGCGCTGACCACCAAGCAGCTCGCGCCGCTCCTCGCGGGGGCCGACCTCGCGGTGGTCCTGCACGAGGACCGCGACCACCCCTCCGGCGCCCTCGCGACGGCGGATCTCCCCGCGAGCGGGGAGATCGTCCTCGTCGTGGGCCCCGAGGGCGGGGTCTCCCCGGAGGAGCTGGCCGTGTTCGCCGAGGCGGGGGCACGGCCGTACCGCCTGGGACCGAGCGTGCTGCGCACGTCGACGGCGGGTACGGCGGCGGCCGCGGTCCTGCTGGCCCGAACGGGCCGCTGGTCCTGAGGGACGCCGCCCCTCGACCCCCTGGGGCTCCGGTCCGCCCACAGGGGTGCGGGGAACTGCGCGAACGGCCATGCACGGTCCGCTGACAGCGATCGACGGGCCGGGGTCCGGGGGAGCCCCGCGTCGTGCCCCCTGGAGTGGGACAGGGGTCCGGGGCTTGCCCCGGGAGGGCGATATGGCCGCAGGGGGGCTATCGCGCGCGGGGCCGCGGTGGCACCCTGGCGCCCATGGGGGCCCAGAGGTCGAACCAGTCGAACCACCACCCGCGCCGCACGGCACTCCGCACCCTGCCCGTCCTGCTCCTGGCCGCGCTGGCAATGGGCGGGGTCACCGCCTGCGACCCCGTCGGCGGCCTCAACTCCGCCGCGGTCGCGGTCACCACCGAGCAGACCGCCACCGCCGCCCTCGCGCACGAGCACGTCGACGTCAAGTGGCTCACGTGCAACGCCAACCTCAACTCCGGCCCCAGCGCGACCCCTTCGGCGGCCGGCGGCACCCGACAGGTCGCCGATGTGAGCTGCCAGGGCGAGACCAGGGACGGCAGGCCGATCACCGTCAAGGGCAAGGTCACCCAGGAGGTGGAGGGCCGCTGTGTGAAGGGCGACCTGACCGCCAAGGTGGCCGGTCGGACGGTCTTCCGCGCCAGTGTCCTGGGCAACTGCACCGCGCCCGCCCCGACCACGGGCCCCGCGACCCCCGCGCCCGGCGGCCGCCCCACCGTCACGGTGACCGTGACCGTCACCCAGTCCTTCCAGGGCAAGTAGCGGGCGGGCAGCGGGCGGGCGGCGGACAAGGAGCGCCGCCCGAGCACGCGCACCGCGCTCCGCACCCCGGCCGCCCGAACGCGTTGAGTAGCATGCGGTTACCTGATCAACGCGACCAAGGAGGACCGGACCGTGGCCGGAGAACCGCAGGCGGACTGCCTGTTCTGCAAAATCGTCTCGGGCGATGTCCCGGCGACCGTCGTGCGGGAGACCGACACGACCGTGGCCTTCCGGGACATCAACCCCCAGGCGCCGACGCACGTCCTGGTCATCCCGAAGGTCCACCACCCCGACGGCGCCTCGCTGGCCGCCGCCGAGCCGGCCATCGCCGCGGACGTGCTGCGCGAGGCGGGGGAGGTCGCCCGCGAGGAGAAGATCGACGCCACCGGCTACCGGATCGTGTTCAACACGGGCAGCGGCGCCGGCCAGACCGTCTTCCACGCGCACGCCCACGTCCTGGGCGGCCGCGGCCTCCAGTGGCCGCCCGGATAGCCACCCGCACGTCCTGTACAGCCCCGCACAGCAAGGCAACTCACCGTGTCCGTACGTGAATTGGTGGTGCTCGGCACCGCCAGCCAGGTTCCCACCCGGCACCGCAACCACAACGGCTACCTGCTGCGCTGGGACGGCGAGGGCATCCTCTTCGACCCGGGCGAGGGCACCCAGCGGCAGATGCTGCGGGCCGGGGTCGCCGCCCACGACCTCAACCGGATCTGCGTCACGCACTTCCACGGCGACCACTCGCTGGGCCTGGCCGGGGTGATCCAGCGGATCAACCTCGACCGGGTACCGCACCCGGTCACCGCGCACTACCCGCTCAGCGGCGAGTACTTCTTCGACCGGCTGCGGTACGCCACCGCCTACCGGGAGTCCGTGCTGCTCGGCCAGGAGCCGGTGGCGGGGGAGGGCGCGGTGCTGGCCGCGACGGACGCGTACATCCTGGAGGCCCGCAGGCTCTCGCACCCCGTCGAGTCGTACGGCTACCGGCTCGTCGAGCCCGACGGGCGGCGGATGCTGCCCGAACTGCTCGCCGAGCACGGCATCAAGGGCCCCGACGTGGGCCGCCTCCAGCGCGAGGGCGAGCTGAACGGCGTCACCCTCGACGACGTCAGCGAGACCCGGCGCGGCCAGCGGTTCGCGTTCGTCATGGACACCCGGCTGTGCGAGGGCGTGCACGCGCTCGCGGACGGCTGCGACATGCTGGTCATCGAGTCGACGTTCCTGGACGGCGACGTCCAACTGGCTCTCGATCACGGCCATCTGACGGCTGGTCAGGCCGCGGCGGTGGCCCGGGACGCGGGCGTGCGCCATTTGGTCCTCACCCACTTCTCGCAGCGGTATTCCGATCCCGAGGAGTTCGAGCGGCAGGCCAGGGCCGTCGGATTCGAGGGCGAGCTGACCGTGGCCGCCGACCTCATCAGGGTCCCGCTCCCCAAGCGCACCACCTGAAACACCGCACCGAGCACCACCCTAGGAAGCCCCCCATGCCCCTGCCCAAGGCCGAACTCCACCTCCACATCGAAGGCACCCTCGAACCCGAGCTGGCCTTCGAGCTCGCCGCGCGCAACGGTGTCGAGCTGCCCTACGCCGACACCGAGGCACTCCGCAAGGCGTACCTCTTCGACGACCTCCAGTCCTTCCTGAACCTGTACTACTCGCTGATGGCGGTGCTGCGGACCGAGGACGACTTCGCGGCGCTCGCCGACGCGTATCTGGCCCGGGCCGCGGCCCAGGGCGTGCGGCACGCCGAGATCTTCTTCGACCCCCAGGCGCACACGGCGCGCGGCATCTCCATCGCCACGGTCGTGGAGGGCCTGTGGCGGGCGCTGGCCGCGAGCGAGAAACGCCACGGCGTCTCCACCCGGCTCATCATGTGCTTCCTACGCGACGAGCCGGCCGAATCGGCGCTGCTCACCCTTGAGGCGGCGCGGCCGCATCTGGACCGGATCACCGGCATCGGCCTCGATTCGGCGGAGGTCGGGCATCCCCCGGCCAAGTTCCGCGAGGTGTACGAAGCGGCCGCCGCGCTCGGCCTTCGGCGGGTCGCACACGCGGGGGAGGAGGGGCCGCCCGCGTACATCACCGAGGCGCTCGACCTGCTGGGCGTCGAGCGGATCGACCACGGCCTGCGGGCCCTGGAGGACCCGGACCTGGTGGCCCGCCTGGTCCGGGACCGTGTGCCGCTGACGCTGTGCCCGCTGTCCAACGTGCGGCTGCGGGCGGTCGACGTCCTTTCGGAGCATCCGCTGCCGGCGATGATGGACGCCGGGCTGCTGTGCACGGTCAACTCCGACGACCCCGCGTACTTCGGCGGGTACGCGGAGGACAACTTCCTCGCGGTGCGGGAGGCGTTGGGGCTTTCCCCGGAGCGGCTCCGGGAGCTGGCCCGGAACTCCTTCGAGGCGGCGTTCCTCGACGACGACGAGCCGCGGCGTGCGGCCTACCTCGCGGAGGTGGACGCCTACGACTTCCCAAAGCCGTAACCCCGGGCCCCGCATCCCCGGGGCTGCGCCCCGGCCCCTGGCTTTCGGCTGCGGGCCGTGGGGGCCGTTCGCGCAGTTCCCCGCGCCCCCAACCCCGCCCTCGTCCGTCCACCGTGCGTGGCTGGTCGCGCAGTTCCCCGCGCCCCTGTAGGTGACCCGGACCCCCCGGTCGCGCGCACCGCGGTGGAGCTGCGCAATGTCACAGCCCCGCGCCCCTGAATGCCCTCGGTGCTGGCCGGCACCGAGGGCATTTCAGCCCGTCCGGCGTTTGAGGACGAGCGCCCTTAAGGCGCGATACGGGGTCTGGGGCGGAGCCCCAGGGGCCGGAACCAGCCAACCCGGAGTGATGGGCGGGCGGGTGGGCAAATCCCCCGGGGGTCGGGGCGGAGCTCAGGAAGCCAGTACCTTGCGGCGCCGCCTCGCGCGGGAGCGGATCGCGATCTCGGCCACCTCCTGCTCGGGCACGCCGATCTGGGGGAGCAGCGCCGCGGAGGCGGCCCCCCGCCCCGCGACCACCGCCGCGGGCATACCGCCCCGGCGCCGGATGGACCCCGGCACCAGCGGCCGCCCGGCCGTGTGCAGGGCCACCGCCGTCATCGGCGCCGCGATGAGCAGCAGCAGCGCGCACAGTACGAGCCCCATGCCCCGGTACCCGGCGTACTCCGAGAGCAGGCTCCCGGTGAGCGGGCCGCAGGCCACCCCGAGCGAGGACGCGGAGCCCGCGAGCACCGCCCAGCGTCCGCGGGGGTCGAGCGAGGCGGACAGGCCGATCAGATAGGACAGGACGACCGGGTAGAAGACGTTCCAGAGGATCTCGCCGGTCGCGAAGGACACCAGTCCGTGCGCCGACGAACTCGCCACGATGCAGGCCGCGATGACCGCCGTACCCGCCCCGATCGGCACCGCCCGCCCGAGCCGCGCGCCGAGCGCACCCGCGCCCAGGACCCCGAGCAGCCCCGCGCCGAGGCCGGCCGCGAACACCATGCCGACGGTGACCTCGGTCAGCCCGGCCTGGGTGAGGCCGATCCGCCCGCTCACGCCCCACAGTGCGTTCTGCGCGAGGGACCAGCAGAGCATGGTCGCGGCCAGGACGGTGCCGGAGCGCCGGTGGGGGAGCCGTACACCCGCGGCGACCTGGACGGTCTCCACCTGGGGGGCCGTACCGCAGGCGTCCGGGAGCCACCGTGTGGCGGGCCACACCAGCGCCGCCACGACGGCGATGGAGGCGAGCGGGGTCGCGTGCCCGCCACCGAGGTGAGGGATCGTCAGGTAGAGCACGCCGGCCGTCGCGGACACCGAGAGCAGGCCGAGCGTGGAGGCCCGGTGGGGGTCGCGCTGGGCGGCGATGCCGGCCGCCGCGACCGCCGTGGCCGTACCGGAGCCGAGCCCACCGACCATGGCGCCCGCCACGACGAGCGGGACCAGGGTGGTCAGCGCGGCGGCGCCGTAGCCGGTGGCGGCGAGGATCAGTCCGTAGCGGGCCAGGCGGCGCGGCCCGTGCTGCTCGACTCTGGAGGCGAGGGTGAAACCGGCCGTGGCCGAGCTCAACAGGAGGGCGGAGCCGACCAGTCCGGCTTCGGCGGGGGTGAGTCCGAGGCCGGCCGAGAGCCGGCCGACGACGGTGGGGAGGAGGTAGGCGGCGAGGTAACCGGCGGTGAAGACGGCGACCAGGGGCCAGGCAGCACGAGGGCGTGCGGACATGGGCGTTCCAAGGAACAGTGCCCGTGGGGCAGGGAGGTCAAAGAGGGGGGATGCGCCCGGTGTTGTACGGGATCGCGAGGCCAATTTGTATCAAGCGTCCCGAGTGCGCGAAAAGCCAGGACGGAGTGATCTGGGTCACGTTTCGTTTGGCCTGGATTCCGCCGGGTAGACGAGCGAATTTCGCGGAGCGGGAGGGGAGTTGGGGGGCGGCCCGTCGAAGGTGCGCGCCCCTTGACGGTGGTTGTTCACATATCTAGTCTCGATTTGCGTTGATGGACGAATGGTCGGTCGAGCGGCAGGCCGGGGTCGATGAATGGACGGGATCGCATGAGTCGAGTTGTCCCTGCGGGCGCACGGCGGATCGCCGAGGTGCGGCTCACCCCCGTCCTCGTCTGCGACCCCCCGCTCCTCAACGTCCAGGGCGTGCATCAGCCGTACACGCCCCGCCTGATCGTCGAGGTCGTCACGGACGAGGGGGTGACCGGGGTCGGCGAGACGTACGGCGACACCCCGTACCTCGAACTGGCCCGACCGTATGCCGGGGCGCTGCTGGGTCACGAGCTCGCCGACCTCAACGGCCTGTTCACGTCCATGAACCTCATCGATGTGGACGAGTCCCGGATCGACGACTCGGTGGACGTCGGCGGGCTGCGGGGCGTGCAGACCGCGGACAAGCTGCGCCTGTCCGTCGTCTCCGCCTTCGAGGTCGCCTGTCTGGACGCGCTCGGCAAGACCGGGGGCGTCCCCGTCCACACCCTGCTCGGCGGCAAGGTCCGCGACGCCGTGGACTACAGCGCCTACCTCTTCTACCGCTGGGCCGAACACCCCGGCGGCGCGGGGGAGAAGGACTCCTGGGGCGCGGCGCTCGACCCCGCGGGGATCGTCGAGCAGGCCCGCCGTTTCGTGCGCGAGTACGGCTTCCGCTCCTTCAAGCTCAAGGGCGGTGTCTTCCCGCCCGAGCAGGAGGTGGCCGCGGTCCGCGCCCTCGCCGCCGCCTTCCCCGGCCACCCGCTCCGGCTCGACCCCAACGGCGGCTGGACGCCGGGGACCTCGCTGCGGGTGGCCGCCGAACTCGCCGACGTACTCGAATACCTGGAGGACCCGGCGCCGGGCACGGCCGCGATGGCCGAGGTGTCACGGGGCACCTCGGTGCCCCTCGCCACCAACATGTGCGTGACGACGTTCCCCGAGATCCGCGAGGCCTTCCTGAGTGACGCCGTGCAGGTCGTCCTGTCCGACCACCACTACTGGGGCGGTCTGCGCAACACGCGTGAACTCGCCGCGATCTGCCGGGTGTTCGGGGTGGGGCTGTCCATGCACTCCAATACGCACCTGGGGATCAGCCTCGCCGCGATGACCCACGTAGCGGCGACCGTCCCCAACCTCGACCACGCCTGCGACAGCCACTATCCGTGGCAGACGGAGGACGTGATCACCGTTCGGCACGAGTTCCGCGACGGGCGCCTTGCGGTGTCCGACGCCCCCGGCCTCGGCGTCGAGCTCGACCGCACCGAACTGGCCCGGCTCCACCGGCGCTGGCTCGACGACGACGGCACCCTGCGGGACCGCGACGACGCGGCCGCGATGCGGCGGGCCCCGGAGCACGCCGACTGGACGGTCCCGGCACTTCCGCGCTGGTAGCGGCACCGCGGCGGCCCTTCCGCGGCGTACATCGGGCAGACTTGCCAGATCTGTACGCGAACGGAGAGCCCGCCGTGACGAGACCAGACAGCAGAGAGCAGCCGTCCCACCCGCACCACGAGCCCCGGCTGCCCGGCCCCGAGCCCGAGCCCGCCGAGTGGAACCCGCGGCGCCCGGGTGCCGAGCCGCGCCGGTCCCCGCGGGTCGACCCGCTCGACGGGCTGCGCGACCCGCGAGATCCGCCCTGCGACGTCTTCCTCACCGGCACGGTCTTCCTCGACATCGTCTTCACCGGGCTCGATTCGACGCCGGTGCGCGGCACCGAGTCCTGGGCGCGCGGCATGGGTTCGAGCCCCGGCGGCGTAGCCAACATGGCCACCGCGCTCGCCCGCCTCGGCCTGCGCACCTCCCTGGCCGCGGCCTTCGGCGACGACCACTACGGCGAGTACTGCTGGGACGCGCTCGAACAGGGCGAGGGCATCGACCTGTCGCTGTCGCGGACCGTGCCCGGCTGGCACTCCCCGGTCACCGTCTCGATGGCGTACGAGGGCGAACGCACGATGGTCACCCACGGGCACGAGGCACCCCACGAACTGTCCGCGCCCAACGGCCCGCCCCGGGCCCGCGCCGCCGTCGCATCCCTGGTGCCGGGCCGCCGCGAGGGCTGGATCGAGGACGCGGCGCGCTCCGGTGCGCGGATCTTCGCCGACGTCGGCTGGGACGACACCGGCCGCTGGGACCTCGCCGGACTGCCCGAGCTCGAACACTGCGAGGCGTTCCTGCCCAACGCCGCCGAGGCGATGCGCTACACCCGTACCGACTGCCCGCGGGCCGCGGCCCGCGCGCTGGCCGAGAAGGTGCCGCTGGCGGTCGTGACGCTGGGTTCCGAGGGGGCGTACGCGGTGGACGGCGCGACCGGGGAGACGGCGGACGTCCCGGCCATCGAGGTCGAGGCCCTCGACCCGACCGGGGCGGGGGACGTCTTCGTGGCCGGCTTCGTCACCGGCACCCTGGCGGGCTGGCCGCTCGCCGACCGCCTCGCCTTCGCGGGGCTCACCGCGGCCCTCTCGGTCCAGGAGTTCGGGGGGTCGCTCTCGGCACCGGGCTGGGCCGAGGTGGCGAGCTGGTGGGAGCGCGTACGGACCCTGCCCGACCAGGACCCGTCGGCGCTGCGCCGCTACGCCTTCCTCTCCGACCTCCTGCCCGGCGCGGCCCGCACCTGGCCCCTGCGCCGGGCCGTCCCCACCCTGGGCTTCCGCCACCCCGTGTAAGGCCCCGGGCGCGGGCGGGCACGACCCGGCCGGGCCCGGCCCGCCCCGGGCCTCGGCGAGGCCCCCCGAACCACCCGGGGTGGAAAACCTCTCGGCGCGCCGCACGGCAAGTCGTAGGCTTGGTGTTCCAGAGGCTCTCGAGCAGCGAGAACCCTGCAACGGGAGGTATGTGCAGGCCCCAGAGCCGGCCCATGACTCAGACACCCACACAGCCGCAGGCGCACGCCCAGATCACCATCCCGGCCAAGCACCCGATGGTGACCGTCCTGGGTTCGAGCGACTCCCTGCTGCGCGTGATCGAGAAGGCCTTCCCGTCGGCCGACATCCACGTACGGGGCAATGTGATCAGCGCCGTGGGGGACGCGACGGAAGTCGCCCTCATCCAGCGACTGTTCGACGAGATGATGCTGGTGCTCCGCACCGGACAGTCGATGACGGAGGACGCAGTGGAACGCTCGATCGCCATGCTCCGGGCGAGCGCCAACGGCAATGCGAACGGCAACCAGGCCAACGGCGACGGGCACGGCGAGACGCCGGCCGAGGTGCTCACCCAGAACATCCTCTCCAGCCGCGGCCGCACCATCCGCCCCAAGACCCTCAACCAGAAGCGGTACGTCGACGCGATCGACAAGCACACGATCGTCTTCGGCATCGGCCCCGCCGGTACCGGCAAGACCTACCTCGCCATGGCCAAGGCGGTCCAGGCCCTGCAGTCCAAGCAGGTCACCCGGATCATCCTGACCCGGCCCGCGGTGGAGGCCGGCGAGCGCCTCGGCTTCCTGCCCGGCACGCTCTACGAGAAGATCGACCCGTATCTGCGCCCGCTGTACGACGCCCTGCACGACATGCTCGACCCGGACTCGATCCCGCGCCTGATGGCGGCCGGCACGATCGAGGTCGCCCCGCTGGCGTACATGCGCGGCCGCACCCTCAACGACGCGTTCATCATCCTCGACGAGGCGCAGAACACCAGCGCCGAGCAGATGAAGATGTTCCTGACCAGGCTCGGCTTCGACTCGAAGATCGTCATCACCGGTGACGTCACCCAGGTCGACCTGCCGAACGGCACGAAGAGCGGTCTGCGCCAGGTCCAGGACATCCTGGACGGCGTCGACGACGTGCACTTCTCCAGGCTCACCTCGCAGGATGTCGTACGGCACAAGCTCGTCGGCCGTATCGTCGACGCGTACGAGCAGTACGACAGCCGCCAGGACCAGGAAGGTCGCGGCGGCCGAAACGGGAAGTAGAGCAGAGCGCACCATGTCGATCGACGTCAACAACGAGTCCGGAACCGAGGTCGACGAGCAGGCGATCCTCGACATCGCCCGCTACGCGCTCACGCGGATGCGGATCCACCCGCTCTCCGAACTGTCGGTGATCGTCGTGGACGCCGAGGCCATGGAGCAGCTGCACATCCAGTGGATGGACCTGCCGGGTCCGACCGATGTCATGTCCTTCCCGATGGACGAGCTGCGCCCGCCGTCGAAGGACGACGAGGAGCCCCCGCAGGGGCTCCTCGGTGACATCGTGCTGTGCCCCGAGGTCGCCAAGAAGCAGGGCGAGGACGCCGAGACGCAGCACTCCATGGACGAGGAGCTCCAGCTCCTCACCGTCCACGGCGTGCTGCACCTGCTCGGCTACGACCACGAGGAGCCGGACGAGAAGGCCGAGATGTTCGGCCTCCAGGCGGCCATCGTCGACGGCTGGCGTGCGGAGAAGGGCCTGACCGGTCCCTCCCCGGCGCCGACCGTCTCATGACCGGTCAGCTGATCGCGGGAGCCGTCGCCCTGGTCGTCGTGGCCTGGCTCGCGGCCTGCGCCGAGGCCGGCCTCGCCCGCATCTCCTCCTTCCGTGCGGCCGAAGCGGTCCGCACCGGCCGGCGCGGCAGCGCCAAGCTCGCCCAGATCGCCTCCGACCCCACGCGCTACCTCAACGTCGCCCTGCTCGTGCGGGTCGCCTGCGAGATGGCGGCGGGCGTCCTCGTCACGTACGTGTGCCTGGAGGAGTTCGGCGAGACGTGGGCCGCGCTGCTCGTGGCCATCGCCGTGATGGTCCTCGTGTCGTACGTCGCCGTCGGCGTCTCGCCCCGCACCATCGGCCGCCAGCACCCCCTGAACACCGCGACGGCCGCCGCGTACGTGCTGCTGCCGCTGGCCAGGATCATGGGGCCGATCCCGCAGCTCCTGATCCTCCTGGGCAACGCGCTCACCCCCGGAAAGGGCTTCCGCAAGGGGCCGTTCGCCTCCGAGGCCGAGCTGCGGGCGATGGTCGACCTCGCCGAGGCGGAATCGCTGATCGAGGACGACGAGCGCCGGATGGTGCACTCGGTGTTCGAGCTGGGCGACACCCTGGTGCGCGAGGTCATGGTGCCGCGCACCGACCTCGTCTGCATCGAGCGCTACAAGACGATCCGCCAGGCCCTCACCCTCGCCCTGCGCTCGGGGTTCTCGCGCATCCCGGTGACCGGCGAGAACGAGGACGACATCGTCGGGATCGTCTACCTGAAGGACCTGGTCCGCAAGACGCACATCAACCGGGACTCGGAGGCCGACCTGGTCTCCACCGCGATGCGCCCCGCCGCCTTCGTGCCCGACACCAAGAACGCGGGCGACCTGCTGCGCGAGATGCAGCAGCAGCGCAGCCACGTCGCGGTCGTCATCGACGAGTACGGCGGCACCGCCGGCATCGTCACCATCGAGGACATCCTGGAAGAGATCGTCGGCGAGATCACCGACGAGTACGACCGCGAACTGCCGCCCGTCACCGAGCTCGCGGACGGCTGCTTCCGGGTCACCGCCCGGCTCGACATCGGCGACCTGGGCGAGCTGTTCGGGTTCGACGAGTTCGACGACGAGGACGTGGAGACCGTCGGCGGGCTGCTCGCCAAGTCGCTCGGCCGGGTGCCGATCGCCGGGGCCACGGCCGTGGTGGAACTGCCCGACGCACGCAGGCTGCGGCTCACCGCCGAGTCCCCGGCCGGCCGCCGCAACAAGATCGTCACCGTGCTCGTGGAGCCGACCAAGGACGAAGAGGACGAGGAGGGCGTGGCGTGACACCGAAGCAACTGCGGGCTTTCTGCCTGGAGTTCAACGCCGTGACGGAGGAGTTCCCGTTCAACCCGGAGACCTCCGTCTTCAAGGTGCTCGGCAAGATCTTCGCGCTCACCTCCCTCGACGGGAAGCCGCTCACGGTCAACCTCAAGTGCGACCCGGACGAGGCGGTCAGGCTCCGCGAGGAGCACCCCGCGATCGTGCCCGGCTACCACATGAACAAGCGGCACTGGAACACCGTGAACACGGCCGAGCTCCCGGACCGGCTGGTCCGGGAGCTCATCGAGGACTCGTACGACCTGGTGGTCGCCGGCCTGCCGAAGGCCGAACGGCTCCGCCTCGACCGGGCCTGAGCCGCGGGGCCCTGCCTCGCAGGGCCCCGCGAGGCGACGGCCGGAGCGGGCGCGGGAGGCACTAGGCCTTCCCGCGGCCGAGGCCGAGGCCGACCGCCACCAGGGCGGCCGCCGCGACCACGACACCCGCGTCGATCGCGAGGACCGTGCGCACCCCGTCGAACAGCGAGGCCTGCGTGGTGGCGAGCACGCCGAGCAGCGGGATGCCGACGGTGAGGCCGACCTGCTGGGTGGTCGTGACGAGGCCGGTCGCAAGACCCTGCTCCTCGTCGGGCACCCCGCTGGTCACGGTCACGCCGTACGAGATGATCGCGCCGAGGTGGCACATGCTGGCCAGCGAGACGGCCACGGTGGCGAGCAGGGCGCCCGAGTGGGTGCCGAGCCCCAACAGGCCCGCGATGAAGGCCCCTTGGCCGAGCAGCGAGGCGGCCAGCACGCGCCGGGAGCCGAAGCGCCCGATCAGCCGGGCCGCGTACGTACCGGCGACGGCCGATGCCAGGCCCTGGATGCCGAAGACCAGGCCCGTCTCGAAGGACGAGAGCCCCAGGGTCTCCTGGAGGTAGAGGGTCAGCACGAAGACGACCGTCGACATCATCGAGAAGGTGACCAGACCGCCCAGGTTGCCCCAGGCCACCGTGCGGCGCTTCAGCATCGGCAGCGAGACCAGCGGCGCCGACGCCTTCGACTCGACGACCACGAACGCGGCGAGCAGGGCGATGCCGACGGCCAGGGTGCCCCACACGTCCGCGCCGCCGAACCCGCGCTGGGCCGCCGTCGACAGGGCGTAGATCACCGCGAGCAGCCCACCGGTGACGGCGACGGCGCCGGGCACGTCCAGACGCGGCCGCTCGGGGGTGCGGGACTCCGGCAGCAGCCCCGGCGCCAGGGCCAGGACGACCACCGCGAAGGCCACGAGCAGGCCCATCGTGGAGCGCCAGCCGAGCGTGTCGGTCATGACGCCGCCGAGCACCATGCCGACCGTGAAGCCCAGCGAGAGCAGGGTGCCGGAGATGCCGAGCGCCTTGTCGCGCAGCGGGCCCTCCGGGAACGTCGTGGTCAGCAGGGACATGCCGGTCGGCACGATCACCGCCGCGCCGAGGCCCTGCAGGGCGCGCCCGGTCAGGAAGGACGCCGGGTCCCAGGCCAGGGTGGCAAGGAGGGAGGCCGCGCCGAAGACGGCCAGGCCCGTCAGGAACAGCTTCTTGCGGCCGAACAGGTCGGCGATGCGGCCGAACAGGAGCAGGAAGCCGCCCGAGGGAAGGGCGAACGCGGTCACCGCCCACTGCAGCGCGGACTGGCCGAGCCCCAGGTCCTTGCCGAGCGCGGGCAGCGCCACGTTCAGTACGGAGAAGTCCAGTGCCACCATGAACTGGGCGGCGCAGAGCACGAAGAGGACCAGCTTGGCCCGGCCGCCGAGCCGGGCGTCCACGGGGGAACCGGGTGCGGAGTCTCCGCGCGGACCGGGGGAGGGGGCCGCCGTCTCGGGCCCGGTGGTTGTCGTCGCTGTATCGATCGCCATGGCCATACCTTCGCGGTCCGGGAATGGCCGTGGAGAGTGGGAACTTATCCTGTTGGTGGCACCACCAGGCAGCCGACAGGGGGAATTTCGTGGCTACACCGATCGACCGGCACCGGCGCAGTGAGCTGCGCGAGTTCCTGATGAGCAGGCGCGCGCGGATCACCCCCACGCAGGCGGGACTGCCCGACGGCGGGGCCCGCCGCCGCACGCCCGGACTGCGCCGCGAGGAGGTCGCGGTGCTCGCGGGCGTGGGGGTCTCCTGGTACCAGTGGCTCGAACAGGGCCGCGACATCACGGTCTCCCCGCAGGTGTTGGACGCGGTCGGCCGGGTGCTCCAACTGACCAGCGCCGAGCGCCGCCACCTGTACGTGCTCGCCGGGCTCAACCCGCCCGCCCCGGAGGTCGACCCGGCCAACACCGACATGTGCCAGGGACTGCAGCGCCTGATCGACGCGTGGATGCCGTTCCCCGCGCACATCATGGACGCGTACTGGAACACGGTCATGTACAACGAGTCGGCCGCGCTCGTCCTCGGGATGCGCCCCGAGATCGTGCAGAACTGCCTGATCGCCTTCTTCACCGACCCCATCTACCGTGCGCGGGCCCAGCGTTGGGACGAGATCGCCTGCAACGTCGTCGCCCAGTTCCGGGCGGCCTGCTCCGAGCACCCCGACGACGAGGGTTTCCGGGCGGTGGTCGAGCAGGCGAAGGAGCTCAGCCCCGAGTTCGTCGAGCTGTGGGAGCGCCGGGACGTCCAGCCCGGCGGCCAGCTCCGCAAGGAGATGGAACACCCCCTCGTCGGCGCCCTGCACGTCGAGTCCACCCAGCTGCGCGTCCCGGCCCGCCCGGACCTGGTGATCGTGCTGCACACCCCGCTCCCGAACACGGACACGGCGCAGAAGCTGGAATGGCTGACGTCGCCGGAGGGGCGGCGGGGATCGATGTATCCGATCGCCGGCTGAGAAACGCGACTGCAGCGGGACGGTGCCGTCGCATACAGTCGGCGCGCACAGGAAACACACAGCTTTCGTCCCGTGGGGGGATTTACGCATGCCCGTTTTCACCGCCGTCTCCGTCGGACGTGCCGCCGCCGTGGCCCTGGCCGCCTCGTCCCTGGCGTTCGCCGCCGCGTGCGGCAGCTCGGACGGCACGAGTGACAAGCCGGCCGGGAAGGACGCCGCCAAGTCCTCGTCGTCCGCCGCCCCGGGCACCTCCGGTGACGCGGGCAGCGCCAAGGGGGCCGTCACCGAGGCCCGGCTCAAGGCGGCCCTGCTCACCGAGAAGGACGTCCCGGCGGGCTGGAAGGCGGGACCGAGCACCGGTGGCCTCACGTTCGGCAAGGCCACCAAGCCCGAGTGCCAGAAGCTCATGCAGCTGATGCAGAGCGAGGCCGCCCCGATGGGTGCCGCCACCCGGCAGACGAGCAACTTCGAGTACGGCCTTCAGCAGGTTTTCGGCTTCGACGGCGACAAGGCCGCCGGGTACCTCAAGGGCTTCGACGCGACCCTCGCCCAGTGTGCCGCCTTCACCGTCGACGTGGAGGGCGAGAAGTACCCCGCCACCGTGAAGCCGCTGACGGTGGACAAGGCGGGCGACGAGGCACACGGCTACGAGCTGATCATGGACATGGGCCCGATCAAGATGGGCTTCCACAACTACGTGGTCCGCAAGGGCGGGGCCCTGAGCGCGCTCTCGACGAAGGGCAAGCAGCCGGTCGGCATCCCGGCGGCGGAGTACAAGGCCGTCACCGGCACCGTCGCCAAGAAGCTGGACCAGGCGATTCAGGGCTGAGCCCCCGCACCTGTCGGCCCCGGGCACTCCTTATGCTCGGAGCATGACTGAGAGCACCGCACTCGACCCCGAGGACCGCAAGATCATCACGCTCGCGCGCAGCGCCCGGGCCCGCAACGGCGTGGCCGAGGGCGCGGCCGTGCGCGACGAGACGGGCCGCACGTACGTGGCCGGCACGGTCGAGCTCCCCTCCCTGAAGCTTTCCGCGCTCCAGACCGCGGTCGCGATGGCGGTGGCGAGCGGAGCGAAGTCGCTGGAGGCGGCGGCGGTGGTGACGGAGGCGACCCACCCGGCGGAAGCCGACGTCGCGGCGGTACGCGACCTGGGCGACCCCACCACCCCCCTCCTCCTGGTGGCGCCGGACGGCACCCTGAAGTCCACGCTCTGACCGGCCCCCGGGCCCGTTGAGGAACGCCGAACAGGTCCCGTCGACGAAGTCGCGGGACCTGCGGGGTGCTCGGTGACGGGCGTGGGGCCGGGGCTGATGGGTCCGGCCCCCGGGATCGGCTTGTTGGTGTGGGTCAGCCGGCGAGCTG
>NZ_BMUZ01000016.1 GCF_014650455.1 Streptomyces xanthochromogenes
CCAGCGGGTGGCTGCGCCACCCGCACACCCTCCTTGCTGCGCAAGGAGGGTGACAGTCCGTCCGCTGCGCTCCCGGACTGGCGGGACTTCGTCCCGCTACCAGGCTTCCGCTTCGCTCCAGCCTGGCCGGCGGGTCCGCTGCGCTCCCCCGCCTGACGGCCCTTCCGGCTGCGCCTCCAGGACCGTTGGGGCCCGCTGGCGCGGGCCGGGCTGGCTACGAGATGGGGGGGTCGCTCGTTCGTGTGGGTTCTAGTGTAGTGGGTGCATCGGATTGATGCAGCATGTACCGTTGGCGAAAACACGGGACACCCCCCAACCACCCGGGAACCTCCCAGGAATTCCGAGAGGAACGACCGCAGATGACCGGTCACCACGAATCTACCGGACCCGATCCCGCGCTGAGCAGCGATTCTCTGCGCCGGGTGAGCCAGTATCAGACGGCGGGCGTGAACGCCCGGTTGAGGATGTTCGCGCTCCTAGAGGCGCAGGGTGTACCCGCGAGCGAGGCGGACGACCTGGTGGCCGCGCTGGAAGCTGGGGCGGTCGCCGGGGCGCAGAGCGAGGTCGTGGAGCTGGACGGCATGGCGCCGCGCCCGCGTGGCCCGGAGTTCGAGGACGGCTGGGATGACGGCGTGACGGCCGTGAGCGAGGCCCTGGTGCGCATCACGGACCGGGAGTGGTCCCGGCGCGGCGGCCGGTCGGCCGGGGCCGCTGAACTGGCCGTACATATCGCGGACGTGAGGCAGCGTGAGCGGGCCGGCCTCGTGCGGCTGGAGAGCTTCGTCCGGGAGAACGTGCTGCCGCGCACCTATCCGCACACCACGCAGCGGCGTCGGGCGCTGGAGGCCCTGGGCGAGGCCGGCGGTCTCTGCACCGCGCGGACGCGGAACGCCGACGGGGACGTCATCGTCTGCACGCTCGATGCCGGGCACTACGACCCGGAAGACAAGCCGCCTTTCAAGGACGGAAAGCCGGGCGGCTGGCACAAGGCGGATGCGTCGATCTGGAACGACTTGGGCGCGGCCTGCATTCCGCACGCGGCCCTCTGAAAAGACCACACGAATTCAGCTCTCGGGGAGACACGGAATGTCAGCGATTCGGCTCAAGGAACACCAGGTAGATCAGCGGTCGGCGTTTCGTAGGTGGGTGGGATTCCCTGCAAGGTCATCCGTGCCCCCGCAGGGTGCCCGGGGCACGATCGTGTCAGCGACCGGCTCGGGCAAGACGATCACGGCCGCCGCGTGCGCGCTGGAGAGCTTCGCGGACGGCCGGATCCTCGTCACGGTCCCGACCCTGGACCTGCTCGCCCAGACCGCCCAGGCGTGGCGCGCGGTGGGCCACCGGGCCCCGATGGTCGCGGTGTGCTCGCTGGAGAACGACGCGGTCCTGAACGAGCTGAGCGTGCGCACCACCACGAACCCGATCCAGCTGGCCCTGTGGGCCGGGCACGGGCCGGTCATCGTGTTCGCCACCTACGCCTCCCTCGTGGACCGTGAGGACATCGACGCACCCGAGGGCCAGCGGAAGGTTCGCGGGCCGCTGGAGGCCGCGCTGGCAGGCGGGGAGCGGCTCTACGGCCAGCGCATGGACGGCTTTTCGCTCGCGATCGTGGATGAGGCACACGGAACCGCTGGTGATCTTGGCCGTCCGTGGGCCGCGATCCACGACAACGCCCGCATCCCGGCGGACTTCCGGCTGTACCTGACCGCGACCCCGCGCATCCTCGCCGCGGCCCGCCCCCAGAAGGGCGCGGACGGCCAGGAGGCGGAGCTCGCGACCATGGCCGACGACCCGGATGGAACCTACGGCGCCTGGCTCGCAGAGCTAGGCCTGAGCGAGGCGATCGAGCGCGAAATCCTTGCCGGCTTCGAGATCGACGTGCTCGAAATCCGGGACCCCTCGCCGGTTCTCGGGGAGTCCGAGGAGGCGCAGCGGGGCCGGCGCCTGGCCCTGTTGCAGACCGCGCTCCTGGAGCACGCCGCCGCGTACAACCTGCGTACGGTCATGACATTCCACCAGAAGGTCGAAGAGGCCCGCGCGTTCGCGGACAAGCTCCCCGAGACGGCTGCCGCGCTGTACCTGAACGACACCTCCGACGCCGACCTGGCCGCCGCCGACAAGCTGCCGAAGTCCTCCATCGACGCGGACTTCTACGAACTGGAAGCCGGCCGCCACGTACCCCCGGACCGGGTCTGGTCGGCCTGGCTGTGCGGCGACCACACCGTCGCCGAACGGCGCGAGAAGATCCGCCAGTTCGCCAACGGCATCAACGCCGCCGGACGCCGAGTCCACCGCGCCTTCCTCGCCAGCGTTCGCGTCCTCGGGGAAGGCGTCGACATCACCGGGGAGCGGGGCGTGGAGGCGATCTGCTTCGCGGACACCCGCGGCTCGCAGGTGGAGATCGTCCAGAACATCGGCCGCGCGCTCCGGCTCAACCGCGACGGCAGCACGAAGGTCGCGCGAATCATCGTGCCGGTCTTCCTGGAGCCGAACGAGGACCCGACGGACATGGTCGCCAGTGCCTCGTTCCGCCCCCTTGTAGCGGTCCTCCAGGGCCTGCGCTCGCATGACGAGCGCCTGGTCGAGCAGCTGGCCTCCCGCGCCCTCACCAGCGGCAAGCGCAAAGTCCACGTCCAGCGCGATGAGGACGGGCGGATCGTCGGGGCCGGCGGTGAGAGCGACGGCGAGGACCAGGAACACGACGGCGACACCGACGCCGCTGCCGAATCCGCGCTGCTGCACTTCTCCAGCCCGCGCGACGCCGCCACCATCGCGGCCTTCCTCCGTACGCGGGTGTACCGGCCGGAGTCCCTGGTCTGGCTGGAGGGCTACCAAGCCCTGATCCGCTGGCGCAGGGAGAACGAGATCACCGGCGTCCACGCCGTTCCCTACGACGTCGAGGTCGAAGTGGGGGTCACGAAGTCGTTTCCGCTTGGCCGCTGGGTGCATCAGCAACGGAAGGCGCTGCGGGCGGGCGAGCTGGAGGACCGGCGCAAGACGCTGCTGGACGCCCCGGAGGCCGGAATGGTGTGGGAGCCGGGCGAGGAGGCGTGGGAGAACAAGCTCGCCGCGCTGCGGTCCTACCGGCGGGCCACCGGGCACCTCGCGCCGCGTCAGGACGCGGTGTGGGGCGAAGGCGCGGGTGACGACGGACAGTTGGCTGTCGGGCAGTTCCTCGCCAACCTCCGGCGGAAAGGCGGCCTCGGGAAGGACGCGGTCCGGGCGGCGAAGCGCGCGCAGCAGCTCACCGAGATCGACCAGGACTGGAACTGCCCCTGGCCCCTCAACTGGCAACGCCACTACCGCGTCCTCGCCGACCTGGCCGACGCCGACGGCCAGCTGCCCCACATCGCACCCGGCGTGCTGATGGACGGCGACGACATCGGCAAGTGGAGGTGGCGTCAGCAGGAACCGGGCACCTGGGCGCAACTCCTGCCCGAGCAGCGCGAGCGTCTGCCCGCCCTGGGCATCCGCGGCGCCACCCTCCCCCTGACCGCCGCCGCCCCGGCGGAGCTCGCCGCGGCGCCGGCCGACGCGGCCAAGGGCCCAAAGAAGGCCGGGAGCAAGGCGGAGGCGGCTTTCCAGCGGGGCCTGGCGGCTCTGGCGCAGTGGGTGGAGCGGGAAGGGCAGCGGGCGGTGCCGAGGGGGCACAGCGAGACGATCACGGTCGACGGTGAGGCGGAGCCGGTGATCGTGAAGCTGGGTGTGTGGAATTCGAACGTCAAGTCGAGGCGGGACAAGCTGAGCGCCGCCCAGCTCGCCGCCCTGGCCGCGCTGGGCATGGACTGGGCGGGCGCGGTCCCGGCTCCCGAGGCTGCCCCGGAACCCGCGCCGCCCGCGGTCCCGACGAAGCGGCCACAGCGTAACCACCACGATGAGTGCGACAAGACGCTTTACGCGGGCGGGACCTGCACCTGCGACCTCATCGAGCAGTACGGGCCACCCTCCGAACGCGACGACTACTGATTACCCCTTCCTCACGACCGGACCCCGGGACCGCCAAGGCCCGGGGTCAACACGCGGCCGCGCAGCTCATTTCGGGGGTTCCCGCAGGTCAGATGTAAAACGCAGGGCGTTGCGCTCGTGTTGGGCGGTGGTGTTACATCGGGTGTTGCAGCCAAACGGGCGAAGTGACACCGGCTCATCCCCCGCTCGGTGTGACACCTATAGGCGGTGCGCGCTGATGCCGGTCCGCGCGGCGGCGAACGTCGGAGGCGACGCCGCGGGCGTGGCCAATCTGCTCGTATCCCATCCGCAAGCGTGTCCTCACCGGTTCATGCGGAGACGGCCTTCGTACAGCTCGCGATCCAGCAAGAACTCCGCTTCTCCATCAGGGTGTCTGCCCCCGGATGCGCCTTATCGCTTGATACCTACTCCGGGTCGCCTCCCTCATAAGCCCAGGGAACGAACACCTGCTTCATGTCAAGTGCCAGCCTCTCTGCAGGAATGGGGAGAGATCGCTGCACTTTGCCGCTGACGTTCGTTGCTGTGGCTCGCCACTGTCCGGAGAACACGACCTCGGGTGCTTCCTGTGCGCTGTATACCGTGATTGGGGTGAGCGTGACGGTTTCGTGAGGGCGTAGGTTCACCGGCAGAAAGCGCACGATGGTGCAGCCTTCTTCCTGCTCGATGGCGGGTGAGGGCAGAGGCGGCAGCAATGCTCGGATGGGTGGCATGCCTGTAAGCATCCTGATGGAAGGGGCGGCCGTGCCGTACTTTCTGGGCGGGTGGGGCCAGCCGACCTTGTCGTCCTCGTCCGTCGCATGCGCCCAGACCGTGTCGGGAAGGCTAAGTACGACCTCGACCTTGGTGAGGTTGTCTTCGCTGGGGTTGGTGAGCCTGAGCGTCAGGGGCTTCCCGGCGTCGTGGATCGCATGTACCAAGGACTGCTGCATTGCGGCGTCGTAATCACGCAGGTACTGATCGACTTCTTCACGGAAGTCCTCGGGAGAGCGTCGGTCAGCAGGCTTCATCATGCGATAGACATCGGAGACCTGGGCGTACGCGCCGAACGCGCTCGCGGCACGGTCCTTCCCCGTCGGCTTGCCGGTACCGAGCTGCTCCATCTGCTCTTCGCGGAGAAATTCGAGGATCTTGACGCGCATGTCCTGAGTGGGCGGCACTAGGGCGACGGCCCCGGCGGCGAGACTGACGTCCACGGTCACGCGCTTGGCCGCGCGCCGGGCCCGCTCGGAGAGCGCGTCGATCTCAGTTGGGCGAGCGGGCATTGTCTTGCCGCTGTATCGGTGAAAGACGGTGCCGGGGTAGAAGTTCTGGTGCTCTTTGCAGAGCGGGTGCACCGGGTCACCCCAACGTGGAGGGAAAACGTCGACGATCATGACGTTCCGCGCTTCGTCACCGTTGTCGAAAGGAACGTAGGTGAACTGATAGCGGTCGAAGGTTCCTAGGTAGCGCCCTAGCCAGGCATCCACCTTCTCGACGTCGTGCGTTTCGACTCCATGGAGAGCCCCTTCCTCAACACCTACGACGAGGTACGCGTGCCCGTCAGCCCACTGCGCTGCAACGTCAGGCATGCGGTTGGCGAACCCAAGGATCGCCTTCGAGACGGAGAAGGCCCCCTCGGCCCTCGCCACGTCCAGACGAGACTTCCATTCCAGCCAGCGCGTTTCGTCAGCACTGCTTGCTCCGAGAATGGCGTTGATCAACGCCTGCTGTCTCTTCAGCCCAACTACCGGCTGGTCAGCCTCAAAGTTCAGGGTCATGGTCACTCAGATTCCTCGTCGCCCTTCGAGCCACAAGCATGACGGGGCGCCCGCCTCACAGACCACCCAATTCACCAAATCAGGTCCGGCGCATCTGCGATTTTGCGCGCTGCGTGGATGGTTGCAATCCCGCACAGCGTCTGCCATCTACGGAGTTGCCCAGGCCACGGCTGGTCGCGCTTCCAGCCGCAGCCGGACAGCTCACTTCGATCCGGGCTCCCGGTCCGTCAGGCGGCCCGCCACAGGCGGAGCCCTCCTGGCAGCCGATCCCCGCTGTGCCCGCCAGACCAAGCCCCCACCCTCCTTTCTTGATCATCAGGCGCAGGGGCCCGGGTAGAAGGGGATGCCTGACCTCCCACCATGCCCTGGCTGAGAGCCTGGCCTGCGAGTGTCTGGCAGTCTCCGGAACCAGGGCGCAACAGATAGCGCAGGAGATGGCGCAACACGTTGTGCAGCAGATTGCGCAACAGGTACGTCATGGCTCCCCCGAGAGCGCGCGGACCACGTCGTCCTTGTTCTCGATGGCGCGATGCGCTCAGCCAGGCGGCCGCTCCTCGATGCGCCGGCGTCCGGCGACATCGGCCGCCACTGCGCACAGGCGCCTGGTCGGTCTTCTCGGCACTCGCCGGTTCCCGCCCGGACATCCATGGAGGGGGCTATGGAGGGGCCCTCCACAGCCCCCTCCAGACTTCCGGTGCCCGGCCGCCCGGTGCCGGGGTCACTGCCGGCACTCCCACTCGGCCGCATCATCAGGCCGGGGCAACAGCGAGATCGGCTCAGGGACCTCTTCGACCGGTTCCTCTCGTACATCCGAGAACTTCCGTACCAGATCGTGGGAGGCGACCCTGAAGACCCACGGCCGCGGGTGCTGGATCTCATCCCACCGCTGATAGGCCTTCATCATCGATTGCTGGGCGATGTCCGCAGCGTCGGCCACATTGGCGCCCTGATTGACCAGAAACGCGACCAGCATGCGCACCGTGTCGCGGTCGCCCCAATATTTCCACGGAGGATCTCTTTGAAGCCGCTGGCGGGACGCCCACCCTAAAGCCACGCGGTGACACCCCAGCAGGCGCAGTCAAAGCTGACCTCTTGCTATCGGGTGGCGATGAGGGCTTCGGTGCGGATCGTTTCCTCGTACCGGCCCGAGGGGTCGTATGCCAGGAGCGCGCGGCGCAGGTCTTCCTCGAAGGCTTCCCGCCGGTCCCCGAGCTGGGCCGGTGTGGAGTAGGAGTTGCTCAGCTGAAGGCCGATCAGCTCCTCCGTGCTGCGCACCACCACCTGGTCGAACGGCACCACTTCGACCGTGGGGAACGGGGAGCGCTCCAACGTGGTCTGGTAGGTCTCCTGCGGCTCGGGATATGTCCCGCTTCCGGCCCGGCGGGCCGCTCCTAGGTAGGCGGCTCGGACTTCGGCGACTACGGGGGCCCAGCCGGGCAGCGCGGTGGTGCCGGGCGGCCCGGCCGAGAGGATGACGATGCCTGCCTGCTCGGTGGTGACCCAGCTGAGGTCGTCCAGGACCTGGATGCGGTCCATCCAGTGGTACGACTTTGCCATGACCACCAGGTCGAGCGGCGGTAGGCGTAGGGAGAGCAGGGCGTTGGAGTCGCCCTGCTGCCACCGGATGTTGTGGATGCCTCGTTCGCCGGCGAGCAGCCGGCCCTGTTCGAGCATCCCGGCCGCCGGGTCGACGGCGACCACGGTGGCGACCAGGC
The DNA here is from genome assembly GCF_014650455.1 of Streptomyces xanthochromogenes. Lineage (GTDB taxonomy): Bacteria > Actinomycetota > Actinomycetes > Streptomycetales > Streptomycetaceae > Streptomyces > Streptomyces xanthochromogenes. The sequence goes on from NZ_BMUZ01000016.1 coordinate 7,439, forward strand.
CGGCCAGCTCCAGGGCAACGGTACCCGGACCACAGCCCAGGTCGAGGACGTGCTGCGTGCCATCCAGGGCGAACCGGTCGGTGAGCAATGCGTACAGGCCGTCAGGGTACCGGGGGCGGAAGCGGGCGTAGTGGTGCTCTGCGGATACGAAGGCATGCGGATCAGCGGTCATCGCGGACCTCCAGGAGAGGGGAAGGGCCGGGGCAGTGCAGGGCGAGCCGGGCGGGGTCAGCGGGCGAGGTTGGCGAGGTAGCTCTCGGTGGCGCTCCAGGGTGTGAGTTCGATGCCGAATCCGCCGGTGCCGGTGGGGCCCTGGATGTGGACGAGGCGCCCGGACAGGTGGACGGTGTCGCCCTGGCGGAACGCGCCGGTGTAGGCCCCGAGGTAGCTGCGCAGGTGTGTGATGCGGCGGGCGAAGACGTCAGCCTCGTCGATCGTGGACGCGATGACCGTTTCGACCTCGATGCCGTAGAGCGCCGGCGTCGCCAGGCCTTCGCGGTGGTCGGTGATCCGGGCGAGCACGCTGATCTGCCCGACTTCCTGCGCGATCACGTCGTGGAAGGTCCGGTCGCCGTCGGCGCGCAGCGGTTCGCAGTTGATGTGTGCCCCGGCCCTGGTGGTCAGCCCTTGCAGTTTTCGGGCCTCTTGGCGCAGCAGCATGTCGAAGGAGGACCCGGCCATGTACTTGGCGCGGCGCAGGTACAGCCGGGTCAGGTTCTCGCCCTCGTACGGGTGGATCAGTGACCGCTGGGTGAACAAGGTCTGGGCTGCCTCGTAGCCGCGGGGGCCGTAGCAGACCAGGTCGATGTCCGAGCGGGCGCCCGCCACGCCGACGAGGAAGGAGCCGGTGACGCCGATGACGTCGCCGGCCTCCTGGTCCACGATCCAGCCGATGATGGCGAGCAGGTCCTTGCTGACTGCGGAGCCGTCCAGCAGCTCGGGCGACTCGTGCAGGGCCGTCAGGGCTTGCCGGCACGAGTAGTGCAGGACGACGTCCTCGCGGGGCACGCCGGTGATCACGCACCCGATCACGGGTGAGTAGACGTAGCACTCGGGGCGGTCGGCGAGGATCCCGAACGCCTTCGAGACGACCGTGTTCTGCCGGTAGGTCTTTCCGAACAGCGTCCGGTCGCCGCGCTCGTCGGGGTAGTACTTCACGTACCCCAGCCAGTGCGAGCCCGGGTGGACGTCGCCGATCACTTTGAAGATGACGCCCGACCGGTCCAGTAGGTAGTCCCGGTCACGGACGGCCGGGAGCGCCCTGCCCAGCGGTGAAGCCGTCGAAGGTCGGGAAGCGAGCGGTGTCGATGTTCCCGGTGCGCTCATACTGCTTGAGTCCTTTCAGGAGGAGGCGGCGCCGGTACTGCCATTTCTGGTGCTTGGCGGCTTGGGCAGGGTCGGTCGGGCGCATCAACGCGAGGAAGAAGAGGCTTTTGACCAGGAGGAACGCCCCCAGGTGCACGCTGAGGGGCGGACATTCGGCAGACCGGGCCACCGAATCCAGCACCGCCAGGTACCGATCGCGCTGCTCCGGGGTGGCGGCGTAGCCCTTGGCGCCGCCTTTGAAGGGGATGACTTCCAGGGCCAGGGCGACGTCGTATCCCAGCGGGATCACGCCGTGGTGCTGCCAGTCGATGACGCCACCGGCCAGGACGTTCGGCAGGCCGTAGTCGAGGTGGCCCCACACCAGCGGCATCCTGGAGAGCTCGTCCGTCGCGCGTGTGAGGGCCGCGCGGGTGCGTGGGGTGTCGAGGTCGGGGTTTTCGGCGAAGACGTTGTGCGTCCAGCCTGCCTGCTCCACCCAATGCCTCAGCGCATCGGGTCCTGCGTCGACCGGGTGTGCGGCCTGGGCGGACAGCAGCCGGGCGGAGACCTCGGCGAGCTGGTCGACCACTAGGTCGGACAGCTCCCGGCCGCCGTCCAGGGAGGCCAAAGCCTTTTCGTGCAGCGACTGTTCGCCCAGGGACTCCTCGTCGACGAAGAATGTGCCGTCGTTCGACTCCCCGAGTTCCAGGACCTGCGGCACCGGGTAGCCCAGGCCGGCGGCCATCTGCTGGAACGTTGCTTCGCTCCGCAGCGCCGCGCCGCCGGTGCGCCGGTATCGGGTGCCGTTGGCCGAGACGTAGACCGCCCCGCCAGCATCGGCCGTCCTCTTCTTGACGAGTCGCCAGTCGTTGGTGTCCATCAGGGTGCTCCTCTTGTCGGGCCTGTGGGCCCGGTGGTGTTCTCTCGGTCGGACAGTGCGCAGGCCAGCGCCCGGGCGTCCGTCACCCAGCGCATATCACCTGCCGCGACGCGGTGCCTCAGGTCGGTGGGGAGATCACCCGGGGGTGTGGCGGGCCGGGCGAGGTAGGCCCGGCGCAGGAATTTCAGCAGGGCGGGAATCCGGGCGGCGCTCACACCGGACCGCTCCCGGGCGGCGCACAGCGGTAGGTACCAGCCGGTGAACAGGTCCCGGACCTCCTGGGCGCGGTGCACCTCGTACAGCCGCCCGCTCGCCGCCGTCGCGTAGGGGATTTTTCCGTGCAGCGCGTACCGCAGTCGCATCGCGCCGTGTCGGCGGAACGGGGCGCCGTAGGCGGCCACGTTGGCCGCGGCGTTCTCGGTCACCGTCATCACCGGCCGCACGGATCCGAGCTCGCCGGCGGCCGCGAGCACCGCGACGTGCAGACCGGCCCGCGGGTCCAGCACCATCCCCTCCAGCCCGAGCGGTGCCAGATCCACACCGTGAGCCCGGGTCCGGGAGAGCACCAGCAGCCGGGGGACGTTGCGAGCGATGTGCAGCAGGTGATCCGGTGTCCGGGCGCCGGATGCGTGGAAGTCGTCCCGTTCGAGCACCGGGCCGTGCGCGGTGCGGTCGAAGACCAGCAGTGCCCGGCGCGCTGCCCGGATGGTGGCGTGCCCGCAGGCTCGGCAGTCGCCCGCCGTGCCCGTGCCGGCCATGTGCCCGCAGCGGGCGCACAGCCCGACCGGCAGGTCCTGCACGGCCAGCGTCCCGTCGGCGAGCAGGGCCTGGACCCTGGTCATGGCCAGCGCGGTCACCTGCGGGTCAGTGTCGGTGAGCAGGCCGGCCGCCGGGGGCGGGCCGGGGGCGTACTTCGCTGCAAGGGTGCGTTCCTCACGCTGCTGCCTGCCGACCGTGTCCCGGTCTGCCGCGCAACGGTGGCGCACATCCCCGGCGATGGTGACGGTGTTCCACAAGTGCGGCACCGGCGCCAGGCCGAGCAGCGCGTTCAGCGCCGCGGCGAGCCGTATGCCCGCGGCCTTGCACGGTCGCTCGGCGAGCGTGAAGTCGCCGTTCTGCACGGGTCCGTTGAAGTAGACGACGTCGTTCATCGCGGGCTCCCTTCTGGGCAGTCCGGCTCGGCGGCGTCGACCTGGTGGAAGCCCCCGGCGCGTCGCTCGTAGACCAGGACCCCCGCGTTCGGTGTCTTGCGCACCCGGGCCTCCTCCACCAGCTCGGTCACCGGCCTGCGCTCCAGCACGCTGCGCAGCGCCAGGATCGCCGTGTGGTGGGTCACGGCCACCACGGCCGGCGCGCGTTCGCCGATGCCTTCGACGAACGCCGTCGCCCGTTGCAGTACGCCGACCGCCAAGGACTCGCTGCCCTCGCCCGGGGGCGTCCACAGGTGCTTGCGGGTCTGGCGGTCCACCTCGCACGCGGGCCAGGTCGCGAACAGCTCACGCTTGGTCATGTACGTGGCGTCGCCGTAGTGCTGCTCGTTGAGCAGGGCGGTCACGTCGGCGGTCCGCCCGGGCAGCGCCAGCTCCACGGTGTCCAGGGCCCGCCGATACTGCGAGGAGTACACGTACGGGTCGCGGCCCGCGAGGTCCTTGAGTGCGGTGCTCAGCCACTGGCACTGGCGGTAGCCGCGCGGCGTCAGCCCCACGAGGTCGCGAGACAGGGCGTGCGCGGCCGGGCTGGTCCACGGCCGGGGGTCCTGGTAGAAGCTGGTGTGCTTGGTCGCGTTCTCGATCGACTCAGCGTGGCGTACGACGGTGAGGAGCATGCGTCACCCCAGTTGAGGCTGGTGAGGATCAGGAAGGGCTCGCGGCGGGCGGTCGTGGCGACGCCGCTGGCTCGGCGTGGTGGTGGCACCGGGTTTCAGACGAGCCCGTGGGCAGCGGTTGCCGGTGGGATGGACCGCAACACTGACGGTGCATTAGAACTAGGACTATCTTCGGCAGCGCGCAACAGGCCGTCAATAGGGCTAGGACTATCGCGGGAGGTTGTCCGAATCCGCATGAAACAGGAGGTACGGATGAGCAACCCCGCCTACCAGCAGATGGCCGCTGAACTGCGCGCCGCCATCGACGACGGGACCTACCCGGCAGGCGGCACCCTGCCGAAAATCGTCGACCTCGCCCAGCAGCACGGAGTCGCCAAGCAGACCGCCCGCGCAGCTGTGGCCCAGCTCGAAGCCGAGGGCCTGGTCGACGTGACCCGCCGCCGCGGAACCGTCGTCCGCGCCCGGCCCACACGCCGACGCCTCACCCGCGGCCGCCAAGTGCTCCGCGACGAACGCGGCTACTACTTCGACGCCTCCGCCCAGCCCTGGACCGCCCTGGAGCCGCCCGCCATCACCTGGGCACCCGCCCCCCGCGACATCGCCACCCTCCTCGGGCTCCCCGCGGGCGAAGAGCAGCAGGACGTTCTGGTGCGAGACCGCCTCATGGGCGACGCCACCACCGGGACCCCGCTCCAGCTGGCCACCAGCTACCTGCCCGCCTCCCTCGCCCGCGGCACCCAGCTGGCCCAGAAGGACACCGGCCCCGGAGGCATCTACGACCTCCTCGAACAGATGGGCCACGCCCCTCTGTCCTGGGAAGAAGCCGTCAGCGCCCGCATGCCCACCCCCACCGAAAGCGACCGCCTGCACCTGCCCAAAGGCGTCCCGCTCCTGCGCATCACCCGCACCACCACCGGCCCCGACGGAACCGTGCTTGAGATCAACGACACCCGCATGTCAGCCAACACCTTCGACATCGGCTACACCCTCACCCGGCACCCCAGCGCCCAACACCCCTGACAGCACCCGCCCCAGCCGGTCAGCACCGCGCTCAAGCCGGAACCGGGACCGTGCCGCCCAGCGCAGTGCGTGGCGCATGTCCCGTTATAAGTGCCGCGTGGTCGACCATGCGCCCTGCCGCCCTATCCCCACCAAGAGACGGGCGGACACGGGCGCGCCAGGGGAGGAAGCCGGCTTCGCACGGACAGGGTGATCCTGCCCGGCTCCACCGTCGTCGGATCAGCCGAAGTCGAGCGTTTCCTGTACGAAGTCGGTTGGGGCCGAGCTGGGCAGGGGCGGCGGCGGTCCGCCGTCCTGGCGCGCGGCCTCCCAGCGCTCGATCAGCTCATCCTTCCAGCCCTTCTCCGGAGGCCACGGCACGCCCCACTCGGCCAGCTGGGCACGCTTCCACGCACCCTTGGGCGTCCTGGCGGCTTCGATCTGTTCAGGGGATGGCAGTACAGGCATGTGGGATGAACGAACGGCAGGGCTTAGGTGTCACTCGCTGGCGTCGGCTTCGCCCCAAGGGTCAGCGCCATCGCGCTCCAAGACGTACACGCACGCCAGTCTGATGCCGGGGCCCCAGAGGCGCCGCACCGAAGTGCGTGTAGGCCCTGGAAATCTTGGGCCGCGCCCCTGATGAGCTACCTGGCGGCCGGGGCGGGAGCGGTGAACGAAACCGGCTTGCCAGCGGCTCGGGCATAATCCACTTCCCTGCTCGTGGACTCGCCGACGTACCCGCCAGGGTTGACGACCAGAACCCGGTCTGCCAGGTCGATCCTGCGCAGATGAAGAGCGCCCAGCGCCTTCTTCTGCTCCTCGGTGAGCGGCCCGTCCGCTTCGACCGGCGCGACAGCAATGATCCCCTCGAAGGCCAGATCCCGATTCACCGCACGCATCTCCTCGACGAACCGGGTGGATCCGCAGATGCAGACAATCTCTGGTCGGTCGGGCACAGCTCTTCCCCTCGCTCGAACAGGACACCAACGCGCACGTCGGTACGGCGTTGGCAGGAGGTTAGTGGGCGGCACTGACGGCAGTCAGGTAGCCGGATAGTGCCCGTGCGGTCGGGTGGCCGGGTCACATTGCCCGACCCGGCTACTCGACCACGCGGCTTTCGTCGGATCTACCGCTCAGCGCCTCCTGACGGTGCGTGCGCCTTCAGCGAGAAGCCGCTGAACATGCTCCGCCAGCAGAGCGGGCGCAAGGGTGGGGGTGACCGGAAGCCAGGTCACCGCGTCGAGCGTGGGGTCGCCGGCAGCGTCCAGAGGCGCACATCCCCAACCCTGGCGCCCCCCTCTCGTCCCCCAGAACACCAGGAGACCGTACGTCCAAGGCCCTGACCCCAGAGCCGGGTCACCCTCCGTCCAGTAGAGCGCTGTTCCCCCGGCCTCGTCCCACCGCTCTCCAGGCGCGATGCCCGCATCACCCAGGGCCTGAGCAGCAGCCGAAACGTACTCCCGGATCTCGGTCCAGATCATGGCTGCCGAGTCACCACTTCCCGCCGTCACAGGCTTCCGCCCCCTCACTTCACTATCGGTAAGTCAGGCTATTGGTACTTGCGGAATGGGATGTCTTGCTGATCGCCTCCGGTACGCGCGGGCGCCCGGCAGGGCCGGCGGAACCGCCGGTCTGGTGATGCCCCGCTCAGATCAGCAGGTCGAAGAGTTCGAAGGCCTCATCCCACTGATCCGTGGAGGGGCGGCGGGTGTCGCGGGCGATGGTTTTGAGGGCGCGGGCGAGGGCGACGCTGAGGCCGCCGGCCAGGTCGGGCAGCCGCTGTTGGGTGTCCTCGGCGGCCTCCATGCCGAGGGTCGGGCGGGCGGCGAGCTGGTCGAGCAGGGGGCGCAGTTCGATGCCCTCCTCCAGCTTGTCGAAGGCGTGGATGCTCTCCTGCAGGCCTTTGGTGACCGGGAGGTCCTGCGGCTCGATGATGTCCCGGCCGTTGGCCTTGGCATTGGCCGTGCCGATGAGGAAGAGGTCGTAGAGCTTGGCGTCCACGAAGTCGTTGTAGCGCTTGAGGTCGTTCTTGTGGACATCGAGGCCGGCGGCTGCGCGGAAGAAGCGCTCGAACTTGGGAATACCCATGACGGGCATGGCATGTTCCTTTCTTGCGTCGATGGACGAGCTGAGGTCATCTGATGGCGGGTGGTCTCACCTCCTCGAGGTGCTCGTGGGCCAGACGGACGGCCATGGCGCCCTCGCCCACTGCGGAGGCCACCCGCTTGACCGAGCCGCTGCGGACGTCGCCGACGGCGAAGACCCCCGGCAGGCCGGTCTCCAGGGCGAGTGGGGCGCGGCCCAGGGGTTTCCAGAGGTCCGCTGCCACATGGGCCACGTCCTGCCCGGTCGGAATGAACCCGCGCGGGTCCAGAGTGACGGCGCCCGCGAGCCAGGAGGTGGCAGGGCGCGCCCCGATGAAGACGAACAGGGCACGGGCCTCCAGCACCTGCTGCTCGCGGGTGCGGTTGTCCTGGACGACGACGGCTTCGACCCGGTCCTCGCCGGTGACCTCCTGGACCTCGGTGTGCAGCCGGACGCGGATCCGCGGGTTCTGCTCGATCCGGTCGATCAGATAGCGGGACATGTTGTGGCCCAGGTCTTCGCCGCGGACCAGCAGGTGCACGGCGGGCGACTCGCGCGCCAGGAACAGGGCTGCCTGGCCGGCAGAGTTGCCGCCGCCGACGACGGCCACTGTGTCAAGACGGCAGGTCCGCGCCTCCCAGAGGGTGGCGGCGTAGTGGACCCCGAGTCCTTCGAACCGCTCGACGCCGCGGGCGGGCAGCCGCCGGTAGCGTGCGCCGGTGGCGACCACCACGTTGTTGGCGGCGACCGTGCTGCCGTCGGCGAGCCGTACCACGTTGGCACCGTCGCGCTGTTCGAGGCCGGCGGCCTCGGCGGGTACGGTGATCCGGGCGCCGAACCGGGTGGCCTGCACGACGGCGCATTCGGCGAGCTCCATGCCGGAGATCCCCGCGGGGAAACCGAGGTAGTTCTCGATCCGGGAGGACGTGGCGGCCTGGCCGCCGGTCGCCACCGCGTCCAGGACGACGGTGGAGAGCCCCTCGGAGGCGCCGTACACTGCTGCGGCCAGGCCTCCGGGCCCCGCGCCGACCACCACGAGGTCGAGGACTGCCCTCGCGACGGTCTCGGTCCGCAGCCCGATCACCTGGGCGAGTTCGGCGTTGGAGGGATTGCGCAGCACCCGGTGCTCGTGCCAGACGACGATCGGAGTGTCTTCCGGAGCGATGCCGAGACGCGTCAGCAGCGCCTCAGCCTCGGGGTCCTTCTCCAGATCGGCCCAGCGGTGCGGGAGGCGGTTGCGGGCGGCGAAGTCCAGCAGCCGCCGGGTGTCGGGGGAGAAGGCGGAGCCGATGATACGGAAGCCCGTGCCCGCGCCAGCCAGCATCGTGCGGCGCAGCAGGTAGGCCCGCAGGATCACGTCGCCGAGCGCGGGTTCTCGGCTGAGCAGGTCGCGCAGGGCGGCCGAACCCACCGCGAGAACCTCGCCGGGCGTCCTCACCACCGCGCCGAGGAGGGCGGTCTGGCCCTCCAGGACGCCGAGTTCGCCGAGGAAGCTGCGCGCATCGTGCACGTGGACGACCTGCTCCCGGTCGCCGTGGCCTTCGACAACGGCCACCGTGCCGCTGAGGACCACGAAGAACTCCCCGCTGGGGTCGCCCGCCCGGAAGAGCTGCTCCCCCTCGCGGATCGGCCTCACCTGTCCGCACGGTCTCAGGATCGCGATCTGGTCGTCCGACAGCAGCGGATAGGCGCCGTAGACGTCGGCTGTCAGTGTGGGCGTCGGCACGATTCACTCCCTTCGGTGGAAACGCAGGAGCAGGCGGAAGGCGGCTGCGGGAAGCGGCGGTCGGGCTCAGACCATCGCCTCGTGCGCGAAGCACCACCGCCAGTCCTCGCCGGGTTCGAACGACCGGACGATCGGGTGCCCGTCGGTCGCTGCGTGAGCGCGGGCGTGCCGCATCGGCGAGGAGTCGCAGCAGCCGACGTGGCCGCAGGTCAGGCACAGGCGCAGGTGCAGCCACGGAGTCCCCGTGCGCAGGCAGTCCTCGCAGCCCTGCGGTGTTCTGGGCACCACGGGCCGGACCATGGACAGGTGCGGGTCGGCAAGGCTGGTCATCATGGCCTCCGGGAAGTGGGGTCGGCCGGTCCGTGGGACGCCGACAGTGACTCGTCCACCCAGCGGCGCAGCGCGTGGGCGGGCGCGGCCCCGGTCTGACGGGCGACGGGCCTGCCATGGTCGAGGATCAGCAAGGTGGGTACGGCTTGGACCTCGAACCGCCGTGCCAGGGCCGGGGACTTGTCGATGTCGACCTTCACGAGCTTGATCCGGCCGGCCAGCTCCTGGGTGACCTGTTCGAGGGCCGGGCTCACCATGCGGCAGGGACCGCACCAGGCGGCCCAGAGGTCGACCAGCACGGGCAGGCTCGCCTGCTCGGCGACCTCCCCGAAGTCGGTGTCGCCCGCTTCGGCGATCCACGGCAGCGGGGCCCGGCAGTTCCCGCAGCGCGGGCTGCCCTGCGCCGCGGCGGGTACCCGGTTGGTCCGGCCGCAGTTGGCGCAGGCGACCGTCCGCAGCGAGGCCCCGGCACCGTCGGTAGTGCCGTCAGGGCCCGGGCGGGCGGCGCGGCCTTGTGGAGAAGTACTCATGACGGCTCCTGCGGCTCGTCCTGGAGGGTGACGGTCAGTTCGGCGCCCGCGGCGTCGACCAGGATGGTCACGCCTTCGCGTGCCTCGCCGGCGAGCAACGCGCGGCCGATCCTGGTCTCGACCTCGTGGGCGATGAAGCGGCGCAGCGGCCGGGCGCCGTAGACCGGGTCGTAGCCCTCGGCCGCGATCAGCCGTCGGGCGTCCTCGGTGAGTACCAGGTCGATCCGCTGCTCGGCGAGGCGGTGGCGCAGGTCCTCCAGCAGCAGGTCCACGATGCGCTCGATCTGCGCGATGCCGAGCGGGTGGAAGAGCACGATGTCGTCCACCCGGTTGAGGAACTCGGGCCGGAAGTGGCCGTTGAGTTCGCCCATCACCAGGTCCCGCACCTCGGGCTTGATCTCGCCGGCCTGGGTGGCGTCCTGGAGCAGGTACTGGGAGCCCAGGTTCGAGGTCATGATGATGACGGTGTTGCGGAAGTCGACGGTACGGCCCTGCGAGTCGGTGATCCTGCCGTCGTCCAGCACCTGGAGCAGCGTGTTGAAGACGTCGGCGTGAGCCTTCTCGATCTCGTCGAACAGGACGACCGAGTACGGCTTGCGACGCACCGCCTCGGTGAGCTGACCGCCTTCCTCGTAGCCCACGTATCCCGGGGGCGCGCCGACCAGGCGGCTGACGGTGTGCCGTTCCTGGTACTCGCTCATGTCGAGGCGGATCATGTTGCTCTCACTATCGAACAACGCGGCGGCCAGGGTCTTGGCCAGCTCGGTCTTCCCGACGCCGGTCGGGCCGAGGAAGATGAACGAGCCGATCGGCCTGCGCGGGTCGCGTACCCCGGAGCGGGCCCGGATCACCGCGTCGGCGACGAGTTGGACGGCCTCGTCCTGACCCACGACCCGCTCGCGCAGGATCTCGTCCAACTTGAGCAGCTTCTGCCGCTCGCCCTCCTGGAGCCGGGTGACGGGGATGCCGGTCCACGCGGAGACGATCTCAGCGATCTCCTCGGCGGTCACCACCTCGCGCAGCAGCCGACTCTCGCCCTGCTTGTTGGCGAGCCGCTCCTCCTCGGCGGCCAGCCGGCGCTCCAGTTCGCTGACGGTTCCGTAGCGCAGTTGGGCGGCCCGGTTGAGATCGTAGTCGCGTTCGGCCTGCTCGGCCTCCTGCCGGGCGCGTTCCAGCTCCTGGCGCAGTTCCTGAACCTTGCGGATGGCCTGGCGCTCGGCCTCCCACTGGGCGTGCTTGGCGTCCACCTCGCCCCGCAGGTCGGCCAGTTCACGCCGCAGGTCGGCCAGGCGGGCGCGGCTGGCCGGGTCGGTTTCCTGGTCCAGCGCGGCCTCCTCGATCTCCAGCCGGGTGGCCCGGCGGGTGAGTTCGTCGAGTTCGGCGGGCATGGAGTCGATCTCGGTCCGCAGCCGTGCGCAGGCCTCGTCGACCAGGTCGATGGCCTTGTCAGGGAGGAAGCGGTCGCTGATGTAGCGGTGGCTGAGAGTGGCGGCGGCGACCAGCGCGCCGTCCTGGATCTTGACGCCGTGGAAGATCTCCAGTCGCTCCCGGATACCGCGCAGGATGGAGATCGCGTCCTCGACGGTCGGCTCGTCCACCAGGACGGTCTGGAAGCGGCGTTCCAGCGCCGCGTCGGACTCGATGTGCTTGCGGTACTCGTCCAGCGTGGTGGCGCCGACCATGTGCAGCTCGCCGCGCGCCAGCATCGGCTTGAGCATGTTGCCCGCGTCCATCGCGCCCTCGGCGGCGCCGGCTCCGACGACGGTGTGCAGCTCGTCCACGAACAGCAGGATCCGGCCCTCGGCTCCCTTGACCTCGGACAGCACGGCCTTGAGGCGCTCCTCGAACTCGCCGCGGTACTTCGCCCCGGCCACCAGCGAGCCCATGTCGAGGGAGAACACCGTCTTGTCCCGCAGCCCTTCCGGCACGTCGCCGCGCACGATCCGCTGGGCCAGGCCCTCAACGATGGCGGTCTTGCCGACGCCCGGTTCGCCGATCAGCACCGGGTTGTTCTTGCTCTTGCGGCTGAGGATCTGGATCACCCGCCTGATCTCCGCGTCACGCCCGATCACCGGGTCGAGGCGACCGCTGCGGGCCTCGACAACAAGGTCGCGCCCGTACTTCTCGAGGGCCTCGTACGCTTCCTCGGGATTGGCGGAGGTGACCCGTTGGTTCCCGCGCACCGTGGTGAGGGCGGTGAGGAAGGAATCCTTGGTGACGCCCTGTTCGGCGAGCCGCCGGCCGGCACTGGTGGTCGAACCCTCGTCCACCAGGGCCAGCACCAGGTGCTCGGTGGAGACGTACTCGTCCTTGAGCCGCTTGGCCTCCTGCTCCGCGGTGTCGAGCAGCCGGGCCAGCCGCTGGGTCACCGTCACTCGGCCGGGGGTGGCGCCCGGACCGGTCGTGCGCGGGCGCTTGGCGAGATCGGCCTCGACGGCGGCCCGCAGGGCTGCCGGGTCTGCGCCGGCACCGGTCAGCAGACGGGTGGTCAGGCCGTCCTGCTGATCGAGCAGGGCCAGCAGCAGATGCTCCCCGTCGACGTCGGTCTGGCCCAGACGTACCGCGACGTTCTGCGCTTCCTGCAGCGCTTCCTGGGACTTCTGGGTGAGGCGGTTCATGTCCATGGTGTCTGCTCCTTGGCGGCTTGTTCGCTGCGCCGCAGTGCGATTTCCAGGCGTTCGATGCGGTCGAGCAGGTCCAGGACGACGCCGATGGCCGCGTAGTTGAGGCCCAGTCCGGTCCGCAGCCGCTGCACCCGGGCGATGGCCGCCGGCGCGCTCGGCCGGAACCACAGCCGGCCCCGGGCATCACGCTCGGCATCCACCAGCCCGAGGGCGACGAAGCGGCCGACGAGTTCGGGCGGCAGCCCGCACCTGCCGGCCACGTTGGCGAGGGGGAGCTGATAGGGGCCGGGGCTGATCCGGTACACCCGGACCAGGGAATAGGCAGCCCTGGTGCCGGGCTGTCCGGTGCCTTCGGCGAAAGGACGCTGTTCGGCTCTCATGTCTGCTTCCTCGGGTCGAAGGAGGAGACAGCGGCCAGTTCCTCGAACAGCTCGCGCTCCCGCGGGCTGGGCGAGGGCGGCACCATCACCTGGATTTCGGCGTAGAGGTGGCCGGGGGAACCCTTGGGGTCCGGCATCCCCTCGTTGCGCAGCCGGAGCCTGCGGCCGGTGGAGGTACCGGGTGGCACATGCACCTTGACCGTCCCGCCCGGACCGGAGACCGGCACCGTCGCCCCCAGCGCGGCTTCCCAGGCGGTGACCGGCAGTTGGACGTGGATGTCGCGCCCGACGAGCCGATAGCGGGGATGGGGGGCGATGCGGACCACCAGGTAGAGGTCCCCGGCGGAACCCGGGCCGCGGCCTCGGCCGCCCTCTCCCGCGAGCCGAATGCGCTGCCCGTCGACGATGCCGGCCGGAATGGTGACGTCGTAGCTGCGTTCGCCGCCGGGACCACCGAGGGTGATCTTCCGCCGGCCGCCGCGGTACGCCTCCTCCACGCTGAGCGTGAGTTCGGCCTCCTGGTCCGCGCCGGGGATGGGGCCGCCCCGTCCGGCGCCCCCCATCCGGCCGCCGAACACACCTCCGAAGAGATCTTCGAAGTCCACGCCGGAGCCGCCGAAGCCGGTCTCCGTCCAGGCCCGGGCGCCTGCCCGGTCGGCGCCTCGGGTGCCTCCGAAGGGACTGCCGCGGTACGCGCCGGCTCCGCCGAAGCCCCGGCCGGCCGCGACACGCTCGTCGTAGTCCTCCGGAATCTGCCGGAAGTCGGGGCCGAACCGGTCGTAGCGGGACCGGGTGTCAGGGTCGGACAGCACGCTGTACGCCTCGTTGATCTGCTTGAAGCGCTCCTCCGCGGCCGGATCACGGTTGACGTCCGGGTGGTAGCGGCGGGCCAGGGTACGGAACGCCTGCTGGATCTCGGCGGCGTCGGCGGTGCGGGGGACGCCCAGCACCTCGTAGTAGTCGTCTGCCATGGCGGCGGCCTCACTCCTGCTTGCGGCTGACCGCTACCGCGGCCGGCCGCAGCTGGCGGCCGGACCCGCCGTACCCGGGCCGCAGCACCTGGACGACGGTGCCCGCAGGGGTGTCCGGTTCATCCACCACGGACACCACCTCGTGCTGCTCGGGATCGAAGGGGACGCCGGTCTCGTCGTAGCGGGGGTAGCCGAGGCTTCGCAGCACCTCGACGGCCTGGTCGCGTACCGCCCGGACTCCGCTGACGATCGTGCCGGGGTCGTCTGCGCCCGCGTGGGCGAGGGCCAGTTCGAGGTTGTCGACGACCGGGAGGAACGCCGCGGCCACCTTGGCCCGCTCAGCCTCCCGTTCCCGGGGAAGCTCACGGGCGTAACGCTTGCGGAGGTTGTCGAGGTCGGCGAGGGCTCGCCGCCACCGATCCTCCAGCTCCTCGACCTCGGGGCGGCGGGGCGGCTGCTGCTCCTGCACCGCGACTTCGGGGGCCCGTGGGCCCGTCTGCGGTGCGGGCATCCGCTCGGGCGACGCCTGCTCGGGCTCGGGAGGCGAGCGGTCCTCGGCGGGACGCGTCTGTTTCTGATCGGACATGTCGCCGCCTCAGCTCCGGTCGAACTCGGCGTCGATGACGTCGTCGTCGCCCCTCGGCGAGCCGCCCTCGGGACCCTGGCCGGGCGCCGCCGCGCCGGGCTGGGCGCCGCCCCCGGCTCCGCCCGGTCCGGCGGCGTGGGCGGCCAGCGCCGCGTAGATCTGCTGGAGTTCGGAGGCCAGGCTCCGGGACCGTTCCGCCGGCGCCTCCTCCTTGACAGCGGAACGGGCCTCGTCGATGAGCAGTCGGGCGCGGGCCCGCTCGTGCTCCGGAGCGGCGTCGCCCAGGTCGTCCAACCGGCGCTCCACCTGGTACGCGGCGGCGTCGAGCTCATTGCGGGCGTCGATGGCCTCGCGCAGGGCCAGGTCGCTGGTGCGGTTGCTCTCGGCCTCGTTGATCATCCGCTCGACCTCGGAGGGGTCGAGGTTGGAGCCCTCACTGATGGTGATCGACTGCTCGGCGCCGGTATCCCGGTCCTCGGCGCTGACCTTGAGGATGCCGTTGGCGTCGATGTCGAAGGTGACCTCGATCTGGGTCTCCCCACGCCGGGCCGGCCGCAGGTTCTCCAACCGGAAGCGGCCCAGCACCCGGTTGTCGGCGGCCAGCTCGCGTTCGCCCTGGAGCACGACGATGTCCACGGCCGGCTGGTTGTCCTCGGCCGTCGAGAAGGTCTCGGACCGGCGGGCGGGGATGGTGGTGTTCCTCTCGATGATCTTGGTCATCACGCCACCGGCCGTCTCCACGCCCAGCGACAGCGGGGTGACGTCCAGCAGCAGGACGTCCTTGACCTCACCCTTGAGCACGCCGGCCTGGACAGCGGCGCCCAGCGCCACGACCTCGTCTGGGTTGACGCTCATGTTCGGGTCCTTGCCGCCGGTCAGCCGGCGGACCAGGTTCTGCACGGCCGGGATGCGGGTCGAGCCGCCGACGAGGATGACCTCGTCGATGTCGTTGTCGGTGACCTTGGCGTCGCCCATCGCAGTCCTGACCGGCTCGAGGCAGCGCTCCACCAGGTCCGAGGTGATCTGCTCGAACGTGGAGCGGCGGACCGTTTCGGTGAGGTGCTTAGGCCCGGAGGCGTCCGCCGTGATGAACGGCAGGCTCACCTGGGTCTGGGTGACCGAACTCAGCTCGGTCTTCGCCTTCTCCGCCGCCTCGAACAGCCGCTGCAGAGCCTGCGGGTCCTTGCGCAGGTCGATGCCCTCGGCCTTCTGGAAGCCGTCCGCCAAGTGGTCCACCAGACGGCGGTCGAAATCGTCGCCACCCAGGTGGGAGTCGCCCGCCGTGGCACGGACCTCCACCACACCGTCGCCGACGTCCAGCAGGCTGACGTCGAACGTGCCGCCGCCGAGGTCGAAGACCATGACCGTCTCGTGGCCCTTCTTATCCAGCCCGTAGGCCAGCGCCGCGGCGGTCGGCTCGTTGATGATCCGCAGCACCTCGAGGCCCGCGATCCTCCCGGCGTCCTTGGTGGCCTGGCGCTGGGCGTCGTTGAAGTAGGCAGGTACGGTGATGACCGCCTCGGTCACCTTCTCGCCGAGCGACTTCCCGGCGTCGTCGGCGAGCTTGCGCAGCACCTGCGCGCTGATCTCCTCCGGCGCGTACTGCTTTCCCCTCACCTCGAAGCGGGCCACCCCGCCGGGCCCTTCGACGACGTCGAAGGAGACCGCCTTGGCCTCGTCGGAGATCTCGTCGTAGCGACGTCCGATGAACCGCTTCGCGGAGGTGATGGTGCCCTTGGGGTTGAGGATCGACTGCCGACGCGCGAGCTGTCCGACCAGCCGCTGGCCGTCATCGGAGAAGGCGACCACCGACGGGGTCGTCCTGGCCCCCTCCGCATTCGGCACGACCGAGGGCTCACCGCCCTCCCAGACCGCGATGACCGAGTTGGTGGTGCCGAGATCGATGCCAACTGCCTTCGCCATGGGACTCTCCTCCGTCGCGACGCGGGACCGGTCGGCGGGCAGCCAGGCGAACGGACGGCTCACCACACCTGGTAGCAGCCTCGCGCGGTACGCGGAACACTTCCTCGCCTCGGCAAGACCAATCCGCGCTGCGGTTCCTGTCCCCGAGGACAGGGACCGGATGTCGTGGGAACGCGTGTCGAGCGGCGTAGCGTGTACGTAGGGAGGCCGCCATCGAGCCGCGAATGGACCTGCTATGGACGCTGTGCCTTCTCCGACCGCTGGTCCCCTCCGCCCCGTCCCGCGGCCAGCGGCAGCGCAACACGCACTGCTACGCCTGGTGACGGTGATGCTCGACGGTGAGGACGAACGCGAGGTGCTGTGGGGGGGCATGGCGGCGATCGCCGCCACCGGCCCTTTCACCGCCGAAGCGGCCTATGCCGTCCACGACGGTCTGGCGCGGCGCTGCCCACCACTCCGGGCGGCTTCCACCGCGGTCGCCCGGCCCGGGGATGCGGCGCGGGAACCCGAGGCGGGCCCAACCGGCGGAGCCCCGGGTGTAGCAGCCGCTGCCGACGTGGTGGCCGCCGACCTGCTCGACCGGCGGATCGACTCCCTGGACGGCCGCAGCCACCACCTGCACAAGCCGGGCGGACCGTGGGCGTGGGCCATCGCACTGCGGTACCGGGAAACCTGCCTCGGCTATCTCGTCGTCCGGTCCTTGACCACACCCTCGGCTGAAGAGACCGCTCTGACCGATCTGCTCGCGCGGCAGACCGGGACAGTCCTCGCGCGCCTCACCGGGCACCGGGGCGAGCCAGCCGCCGGGTCCGGGGACATATCGGTGAGCGGGGACCTGTCCGACACCGGGAACCTGCCGGAGCCCGAGGACGGCTCACCCACCGTGGCCCTCGGCAGGAGAACTGCCTCCGCCCTGGCCTCGCGGCTCGCCACCTATGAGGCGCTCTCCCGCGCCGCCGTCTCCGGCAGAGGCGAGGCGGGAATCCTCCAGGCCCTGCACGAGCACACAGGATTCGCGGCCCTCACCGAGGACCGCTTCGGCCACCCTCGGGCCTGGGCAGGTCACTGCGCGGGCGGCCCCCAGAGCGGAGTCGGCAGCGGAACCCGCCCCGAGTCGGAAAACCGGCGCCGGGACGCCCTGATGCACCGCGCGCGGCGCCAGCCCGGCGCCGCTCGGGACCGTGACCGGCTGGTCATGCCCATCGAGATGGCGGGAGACCCGCTCGGCGTCATCGTGCTGGAGGACCCGGACCAGCGGGCGACGGAAGCAGACACATCGGCGCTCGAACACGCCGCTCGGGTGCTGGCTCCCCTTCTCTTCCACGAGCGCAGACTGGCTGAGCTAGAGCCCCACCTGCGCCGTGACCTGGTCGACCGGCTGGTCTCAGGTGAGGGGACCAAGGACGCCTTCACGCAGGCAGCAGCCCTGGGCCACGACCTGCACCGGCCGCACAAAGTCGCCGTGCTCGAGTGGCCGGGGGCACCCGAGGGGGCTGCGCTCTGCGATGCGGTGACACGGGCGACGGAACGGTTGCGCCGGGACGTGCTCGTCGGCTTTCGTGGCGCGACAGCCGTCGTCCTGATGACCGGTGAGGACCCGCGTCATCCGGGAGACGAACTGTACAAGGCCGTCTCAGAGGACCTGGGCACCAGCGCAGGCGCGATCGGGGTCGGCGGCCAGTGCTATGTCCTCGCCGATCTGCCGCACTCCTACGACGAGGCCGTCCGGGCCCTCGCCGTCCGCCGCCGTTCCCAGGACCCATACGGCAGCACCGCCTTCGACGAGCTGGGCCTGTGCCGCATGATGGGCACCGGCGAAGGCGAGCGGGAAGCCGACCTCTTCGTCCACGTATGGCTGGGTCGGCTGCTGGACTACGACGCCCAGCACCACACCGAGCTGGTCATGACACTTTCGCGCTACTTGGAGAGCGGCTGCAGCTACGACGCGACCTCTGAGATGCTCCTCATCCACCGCAGCACGGTCCGCTACCGCCTCCAGCGCATCGGCGAGATCACCGGCCACGACCTCGGCGTCGTGGAGACACGCCTCAATCTGCACATTGCCACCCGCATCCGCAACGTGCTCGACCCGCCGCGTTGAGTCGCGGGCGAGCCCCGTGGTGGTCACTTTGGGTGACGCTCCTGCGGGCAGCCGTTCCGTCCCCCGTCAGACTGCCTCCGGGCGAGCGCCGCGCGGTGGTGGCCCCGCCCTCCAGTCGAGGACCTGCCACAGATCGGTTGACGCGGCTCCCGGCCTCCCGCAGGTCCACAGGTCCAGACGCGAACTCATCGGTACGAACCCTCGGTTGTCTTCCGGTGGGAGAGTTCAGCAGCGTAGGCGGCGCGCGTGGATGCCGACTCCTTGGCCCACTTCTCAGCTGCGGAGATGTGAACTCCGAGCAAGCGGCTGAGCACCACTGCGGGGAGCTCGGCCGAGAGCTCCATCAGGGCGGCATTGCGGCTGGGTCGAGCCCGGATGCCCATGGCGGTGAGCTTGCGCATGAGTTGACGGCTGCTGATCGGCTGTCCGCCAGCCTTCCCCGGGAAGAGCCAAGGGTGATCGTCACTGCGTCCGAGCGCCGAGTAGCCGTACCGGTGCTCGACGAGCTCCAAAACCAGGGCATCCAGGGGCGGCGGCAGGACGGTGGGGTGCGAGCCGAGTGGAGGAACTCCTGGTCACCGCCCCGTTCCAGGTCCGGGACAAGCAGGTTCCGCACTTCGAACGGACGTGGGCCGCCCACCGCGACAACCGGTCATGACGGTTGCGCGTCGCGCCGGCGAGATTGACAGCCACCCACCAAGAGCGCAATATTAATTACGCACATTAAGCGGCAAGAGCGGTGGCCGGCGGAAGGCACCCTCTATACGAGGGTGTCGCCCCAGGGCGGCAACCCCGACCGAACGTCCCGCCGACCACCTTCACCAACTCAACTCACCCGTCGGCGCGTGAGCGCCGAGGGCTCAGAGGAGCAGGCCTCAGTATATGGGGCTCGCCCCGGACGGAGACTGCATGTCCAAGGCCCTGAACCCGCAGCGGCGCGTCGTTGGCAGCCGTGCCGTGGTCAACCGCGACTGGATCCGCGAGTTCACCGGCGCCAGCGTCGGCACTGCGGCCCGCTGGTACAAGGTGCGCGACGAGCAGCCCCAGGAGCACCGTCATCCCGAGAAGGAGCGCATCGACGGGTCCGACTTCTACGACGAGCGCCAGTTTCGCGACTTCTACAGCTGGTTCCAGCAGGAGAAGGCGGACAAGGTCCTCAAGGCCGCTCCCGAGCTGCACCAGGCCGACCCGGAGGACGTCGTCTCCATCAACACGGCCGCGACGTGGCTGGGTTTCTCCGGGCCTTCGGCGATCCGCAAGTACCTGAGGGACAACCCCGACTACTTCCCCAAGCCCCTCGCCGAGCCGGTCCAGGGGCCGACCGGCCGCATGATCCCCGCCTTCCGCGTCGGCGACCTGCAGGACTTCGACTCGAAGCGCACCGGGGACAAGCTCGGCAAAGCCGGCCGCCGTCCCGGACCCCAGTCCGGCGCGGCCGTCGGCCGCCCCTCTGCCCTGGAAGAGGCCCTCGCGGGCGCACTGAGGGCCCACGCCGGCGACGAGCCGCTCACGGCCACGCAGCTCGCCGGGCAGTACGCCGCCGAGGCTATCGACCGCAACGGCTACCACCCGGGACTGGCCGCGGAACTCAGCACGCGGTACGGCGGCCCGCAGCGATCCTGGGAGTACGTCGTACGCACCACCCTCGCCCACCGCCCCGCCACCGCGCCTACCCGGTCGGAAGCCGACCGCAGGCAGGCCATCGCCCTGGCCGCCCTGCGCGAGCACGGCGACATCCGCGGCCTCGCCGCCTCCCTCGCCCGCGAGCACGGAGGCAGCCCCGACGTCTGGTCGCGGGCCGTGAGCACGGCACGCAAGGCAGCCGACTCCACCGCCTGATCCCGACGCCGAAGGAGGCCCAGATGCCCAGCTACCAGCTTCGCGACACCACCACCCGCCAGCTCCTCGCCCGTGACCTGGCCAACTACGCCGCAGCCGAGGCCGCCCTGGACCGCCTCGACGACGAACTCGAACACGCCCTCGCAGCCAACCGCGAAGGCTCCGGGCGTATCCGGCTGCGCCTCGACGTCGAGAAGGTCACCGACGGCCTCACCGAGTCCGTCGGACACCACGTGCTCCTCCTCGGCCTCAGCGACCACACCGACCCGCTCCCCGCGCTGTAACAGCATGGGAACCCCCCGATGCATCGCCCCACCATCGGCACGGCACAAGCGACCGCATCCGACAGACCAGTCACCAACCACACCAGTCACGCGGCCAATACCAAGCATCTGTATGTCACCCGCACCGACCCCGACCCGGGAGCATGGACCCTCACCCACGCCGCCCCAACCCCCGTACGGCACGACGAGTTCAGCCAGATCACGCTGCGCAAGCAGACAGAGTGGCAAAGCCCGACCTTGCCGCATGAGGCCATCTGAGTGGTGCGCGAGGCGGCTGCCAAGATGGAAAAGCATCACGGACCGCGCTCGGTGACGACGAATCTGGGTCTTTACCAGGAGTCGAGACACATTCACTGGCAAGTCACCCACCGGGGCGAGAGCGAGGCGGCCATCTCCGACACGTACGGCAACCACGATTGACTCTGCACTACCGCGGTCCGCTAGCGTCTACAGCAGTTCAACTGACCTACCGCCAGGAGCCGTTAGCTGCCGCGGAAATCGGCAATGACAGGGCGGTAACGGCCCGCGCCTCCGGCGGGGCCCGCCAGGCAACGAGCCAATTCGTCGAGAAGCCGAGCGACGAGGACATGGCCAACCCGGCGAGCCGTCACGCGATCGTGAACCGGGTCTACGCCCCCGCCAAGATCTGCACGACGCAGGACAAGCTCGATGAGGGGTACCGCCTCGCGAACCGCGCGATGGGCCTGGACCAGGACGGTCCCCCCCGGCCGGCGAGCACTTCGAGAGCCGCACCATGGTCGCGGGAACGATCCTGAAGAACTACCGCGACACCGACGCGACCATATCCGTGTGGAACTGCGCCACGGTGCACCGGACTGGGCCGAACCGATAGACCAGACCAAGTGCTACACGACCACGCTGAAGCTGACATGGCTGGGCAGCGGGCAGGAGTGGAGGCTGGAGTCCTTCAGCGAGGAGCCCGGCCCGACCCCGTCACCAGGTCAGGCGCCGCCCCTGCAACCAGCGGGCTGACTCCCCGCCGCGCCAGTCAAGGAAGGCCCCTACTCGGCAGGGGGCCTTCCTCGACGACCGTGTCCGGCGGTCAGGACATGGCGGACGGGCGCCGCGGTGGCGGCAGTAAGCGCAACAGCTCCCATATCGGCCGACCGCCTGCCGCCCACTCGCCCAGCACGCGGCGGTCCACCAGATAGATGTGCTGGGAGCGGGCCAAAGGCGCGCACTTCGAGGAGAACCGACCGTTGGTCACCAGGACCACGACATCGGCGCCGTGCAGCTGCCGGGCCGTTCCGTTGAGCACGTGAAGGTCCGGGGTCCCTACAGCACTGCCCCGGTCCCCGTCGCGGCGGTGCTTGCACTGGATCACCCAGCGCCGCCCCGCTGGGTCGGTGGCCTTGACGTCCGCACCGTTGTCTCCGGCCCCGCCCACTTGCCGGGCATCAGTGCAGCCGTCCCGGCGCATCAGGTCCCGCACCGCGTGCTCGAACTCCCGGTGATGCAGGGCGTCCAGCTGTGGCATGGCATAGCGCAGGCCCTGGGCCCGCACCTGCTCCCACTGTGCACGCTGGCCTCGCTGGTAAAGCCAGGCCCCGCCCGCGGCCACGGCCGTGACCAGGCCGATGACGACGACCCACCAGTGGGCGGCCAGCCACCGCAGCACCACCAGGGCCAGACCCAGCGCCGCCGCCGTGACGAGAACGAATACGAGCAGCTGCGCGTCCCGACGCTGCTGGCGTCGCGATGACCGGCGCCCGCGCACCGGGGTGCGGCGCCGAACAGGGCGCCGTGCCGGAGGCCGCCCTCGGGCGGCCGGGCGCCGGCTCACCAGGCCCTGCCCGTGTCCCACGGGACCGGATAGGTCACGGCCCGCTGCGGCTTCTGGGCTTCCTGCTGCAGCTTGTCCCAGGCGGGCCACTTGATCGGATACACGGCAGCCTGCTCGGAGCCGTGCGAGGACCCCGCTCCGGATGAAGCACCGGCACCGGGCACCGCCGTATCCGGACCGGTATGCGTGCCGAATCCGACGATCAACAGCACGGCCACCAGCAGCAGGAGACCGCCCCCCGCGGTTCCCGCAAGATCCGGTAATCGCCGGACGTGCCCTCGAACCTCCGTACCGTCCGCTTTCACGTACGGCCTCACCCACGTCGTCCTCATGGGCCCTACCCCTTCAAGGCTGGTGCGCTCCCTGCGCAACCAACCATGCAAGCAGGCTCCACTGACAACGCGTCAGAGGACGATCACCTTTAGTGATCTTGAGTGGCTCTGGATGACCGGACGATCACGTGTCGTAGAGGTGTGGAGGGTTCATCGCTGTCGGCGGCGTCGGGTACTCTTCCGCCGCTACACGAGCTGATGACCATTTCGAGATGTGGATCCCCGGCAAACCAGACAATTTAAGATGCGTTCTGGTGTACACCACGTCACCGTGGAGATGTGATCTAAGTCACATTCACATGAGAACTTGGAGGCCAGCGCACGTCAAAGCGGGACGATCCTTGACGCCATGTCTGATCGACATGTGATCGGGTGTCGCGAAGTCCGCTTCGCACGAGGCAAGATGGTGGGGAAGAAGGCAATCGGTCATATGCGGCACTTCGCATTTTCCAGACTGTCTTCCATGACACGTAAAACATACCGAAGGCCCCATCCTCCGTAGCCGGCAAGCAGTGGTGGATGAGGCCCTCATTGGGTAAAGCGTGCAGCGTGGGCCCCGACCCTTAGGTCGGGGCTCTTCACGTTTTAGCCCAGAAGGTCCCACACGATCTTGTAGATCGAGTAGATCGGTCCGAGCCAGCGGAACCAGTTGTAGAGCCGGTCCGCCTTCCGCGTGGTGCTGCTTCCCTCTGACTGGGAGGTCATCGGGGCCACCCCTTTCTAGGACCCCACGTTCGTGAGCCCTGCAGGCGACCACGACGCGGCGCGGACCCCAGGAGGAGCGGATAACCCCACACAGTACCGGGCGTCCGCAGTCAACACGGGCCGCCCAACTCCCCCTGGGGATAGGCGATACGGGGCACTGCGTGCCACGAGGCGCGGCGAGAGGGGACCCTCCGGGGTAACTCGCTTGCCTGCTTGTGCTCTTAGCTGCGGAGATCCTTGACGGTACGTACGGAACTCGGTGCCAGTTCCCCAACTGGGAGTCGTGCAGATCACATTGCGGACGCCACATTTGATGGCACGGCGGGCCTGCAGCGACCACGTTGAAGGAAGCTGCGGAACCGAATGGCCTGGACTTCTTTGCCGGTGACGAAGGGTCACGCATCGTCTGCAGGGACACCGTGTCGGACACCGTGCACGACCGACCGTCAGCGGCGTCTCAGGCGCCCCATGGACACAGGCCATTCCCGTTCCGTGGGGCGGAGCACCTTGCGGCACCCCACGGTGAAGTTGTCGAGCATCTCCTCCACGTCCGCTTGATCTCTCACGGCATACCGCGACTGACTCGCGAGCAGGTCGTTACGGTTGCGGCCGCCGGCGACGTCCGAAGTCCAGTCGCGAAGCCGTCCGGACAGAATCTCGATGGCCTTTGCCGCAGACTCTGCTCTGTGTGCGACGTCGTACGGGCCCTCGACCGCTACGGCGCCGATGGCCCGCGCCACCGCGTCACGCTGCTCGTCGACGACCTGGAGCCGGGCCCGCGCTGCGACCGGGTCGAAGTCATCGTTCATGAACGCATCCAGGAGTGCGGCTATAGCGTCCCGCCGAGCGAGAAGAACCGTGGCGCACACGCTGTACGCCTGCCGCCGCGCCTTCTGCTCCTCCGTATGCGCCTGCGCCCGGCTGCTGATCCGGGCTGCGCCCAGTACTCCAGCCGCTCCGGCGGCAGCGCCAAGAAGCGTCCCGCCAATACCAGCCAGGCCAAGCAATGTCGTTGAGTCCACGAAGGCATTGTCAGGGGGCGCCCAGACTCCGTAATCCTCCGTGGCCAGGCCGTGCGCGACTGCAGGTGATCCGTGCAGGGAAATGCGTCAGCGGCGAGGAGAGGGGAGGCGGCCGCTCCGCATCGTCGTCCGCCCGGCCGGAGTCTGGCCGCTCGCCGTACTCTCGCCCTCCCATGATGGGTGCGTAAGGAGACCGCACGGCCCGGCCGTGCTCGGCGTGGGACAGCAGCTGGCCCAGCTCCGGTTCGCGCTCGGCCAGCACGCCGGCGCCGATGAGGACGAGCACCAGGAACAGGCCGTCATCGAACGCGACCGGACCCGACCATTAACAACAAGCTAAGTAAGGCGCCGTGCTGCGAGATCGTGCGCCGCGTAGCTCAGGAGGGCTAGGCGCTACCCGATCCGTTCAAACCGCTGCCCGGATCAGCAGGGCGTCAAGCTGCGCCGCCGTTGCCTCCGGGTCGTCGGTGTGGTGGATGGTGTGGATCCCTAGGGCTTCAGCTGGGGGCAGATTTTGGGCGTGGTCGTCTACGAAGACGCACTCCGGTCCGGAGAGACCGAGGGCATCCAGTGCGCGCTGGTAGATGGCCGGAGACGGCTTCCGCACCTTTTCGATCTCCGAAAGGATCAACGCGTCGAACGCGTCCTCCCACATTCCCAGTTCCGCATACGGGTTGAACGGCTCCAGACCGAAACTGTTCGAGAGCAGAGCCACCTTCACGCCTGCCTCACGGGCCCGCTGGGCCGCCGCCACTATGGCCGGCTCAGGTCGCAGGTTCGCCAGGGCACGGCGCATCAGGTCGGTGGGGTCGACACCTAGGATGTTGCCGATGACCTGGTTCCACTCTGTCTGGGTCGCGCGGCCTACTTCCAGATCCGCATAGATCCGCACGCCTTCGGGGTGCTCATCGAGGGCATGAAAGTAAGCGCCGGGTGCGAGCCCCTCGGACCGTTCGAACGCTTGGCCGTTCAGCCGCATGCGTGTGGTGAGAACTCCACCGAAGTCGAGGATCAGACCGCGATACGTCAACGTAGCTCCAAGCGTGATGGCCCGTATAGGAGGGCGGTCTCCCGCCGGGTGGCGGGAGACCGTTGAGTGCCCTCCCGAAGGAGAGAGCTCCAGTATTGCGCCTCGATGCGACGGTCGGGCATACGCTCTTCGGGAGCGCCCTATCCCGCTTCGAGAGAGGTCAACACGTGCCAAACGACAAGGAGTTCACCACCGGACAGAGAATCAAATACTTCCGTGAGCACCGCGGGCTCTCGCAGAAGGCCTTCGCCGAGCTGGTTGGCCGCAAGGAGAACTGGGCCTACAAGATCGAGCACGACCAGCTCGTTGTCGACAGTCTCTCCCTACTCATCGAGATCGCGCGCGTCCTTGGTATCAAGAACCTCGCGGACCTCACGGGGGGCTTCTTGTCGGGGTTGGCGATCGGCCGGGACAACGAGCACCCGCACGTGCCCGAGATCCGTCGGATGCTGTCGCTGCCCACATCACTCCTTCCTAGCAGCACCGGCGAGGTCAGTGTCGAGGCGGTGACCGAGGCTGTCCAAGATGCCTGGACGACGTATGAGACACAGGCGAAGGACCGATACGAGGTCGTCGGTTCATCACTGCCCCAACTCCTGCGCATGGGGCACGCCGCTTTACGCGATGCGCACGCAACGGAAGGGGAGCCGAGCGCGCTTCGAGAGTTGATCAGTCTCTATGGGCTCCACCAGATCTGGCTTCGGCGCGTGGGTGAACCGACTCTCGCCCGGATCGCGGCCGATCGTGGGCTCGCTCTCGCGGAGAGCGCTGGCGACCCCGCTCTTCTTGCTGCGGCAGCGTGGAACCTCTCCTGCGTCCTGACAACAGCCGGCGACGTTGAGGACAGCGTCGAATTGGCGCGTCAGACGATCTCCTTGTGCCGGCCGGGGGACAACGCGTCCAAGGAACACCTATCGGCGTACGGGGCACTGCACTTGCAGGCTGCCGTGGCGGCGGTCCGCGCGAACCAGAGGACTGTGGCGTGGGACCTCTTCCACAGCGCGGAGCGCGTGGCCGAGCAGCTCGGGGCGGACCACAACCACTGGCACGCCTGCTTCGGGCCGACGAACGTGGCCATGCACGGGGTGCATCTCACCGCCGAAGAGGGCGACACGGTTGAAGCCCTGCGTCTCGCGGACACCGTCAACGTTCCTGAAGGCATGCCGCTGGAGCGACACTCCCGCTACTTGATCGAGCTGATGAACTGCAACCGGATTCAGAAGGACGACTACGCCACGGTCTACATGCTCACTCGGCTGACGAAGCAGTCCCCCGAGGAGGTGACCTTCTCGCCCCTGGTACGAAGCGCTGTCACTGACCTCCTGAAGCGTGAGCGGCCTACCTTCCGTGATGATCTGCGGAAGGTCGCCGCGCACATTGGTGTGGCCGCATAGTGATCACCGGAACCCTTACTGTGAGGCAACCCTGATTCCGAGGAAGGGTTCAGACGTCTAAGTCCCCCTAAATTTCCGTGACATGACGACACGTCACGATAAAAGTGCGGGCAGCGCGTTACCCGGGTGGAGGGTCCAGAGGACCGACGGCGAAGCCGTCCACCTGACTCAGGCCGGTCGCATCGCGCTGCCCCTCGCGGTGTTCGAGGGCGCTCAGCATCGTTCGGACGTGCCTCTCATATTGCCCGTCTCGGAGGCAGAGTTCCTCTACGCCGAGCTTGGCCGCCTCCTGTACCCGGCGTGTGGCGAGGGGTCGGCATCATGACCCTCCCGCGTCACATGGCGGGCGACCGCATACGGCGTCTCGCTCTCGTCGACGCCGCCTCCACCGCGGCCGCCGCTTCCGTGGTGCTGCCGTGCCAGTTGCCGACCCGGGCCGTCCGGCGTGCGGCACTACTCAGTTCGCTCATCAGCGGACGGGCATCGAGCGGTTTGCAGCCGACGCCCACTCAGGGCAGTCCTGCGCAGCGTGTCCTCGAACTCCCGTCGCTCTCCTACGGAGACACCCCCCATGTCACCGATCTCGGCACGACCCTCCACGCCCGATACGTCTTGGATGGACGTCGAAAACGCCTCCAGCCGGCGCTACGGATCTCGCGGTCCCCGGATCTCGCTGGATTCCGGCATGCGCCTGCGACGGCTGCGTGAAGCGCTCAACGAGCCAGCGTTCACGTTCCACTCGAAAGTGCGTCCTCGACGGGTCATCACCTACGTGCAGACCACACCCGGCGTCGACCCGAAGCCCTTGCAGGACCTGTTGCGCGCCGAGGCCGTCCGCCGGGGCTGGGAGGTCCGGGCCTGGCAGGAGCTCGTCGACCGGCACGGTCCGCAGGCCCCGCAGGCGTCGGAGCAGTGGAGGAAGGCCCGGAAGCTGATGCATGAGGGCTTCGCGGACGGCGTGCTGGTCCTGGACCGCAGCCACATCAGTCCTGATGACGCCGAATATGAGGTCGAGTTGTGGTTCGTGCACCAGCGGCAGTGCTTCACCGCGCTCGTCAATCCCGAATCGGCCGCCTCGTGAGGGGCCACGTCCGCCACATGGACAAGCGGGGGTGGGGGTGGCGCCAGTGGCTGGTGCAGATCCTGATCGTCATCGCCGTCGGGGCCGGCATGACCCCGATCATCCTGACCGCCCGCTGAGGAGCACCGTGAAACCCAGTCAGCTCCCACGCCGCGAGCCGGGCCTTGCAGACATGCTTCCCGAGCTGCCCGAGCCGGGCGGCCCCAACCTGTTCGGGGTGCCGTCGGGTGAGTGCATGGAGCGGCGTTTCAACCCCGACCGGCTGGCTCGGTTCATCGCTACACGCACAGGAGACGATGCGGCATGAAGCGCCTGAGCGTACGGCGCAGAGACGCCGCCCACTGGGACCGCGCCTTCAAACACGGCGTCGAGTATCTGCCCGTCGACGAGGACGAGCTGGCCCTCTTCGGGGTCCATGTGAAGGCAGAGCCCGGTATGCGGGCGGTGGACCTTGGATGCGGGACCGGGCCGTGGACACGGGAACTCGCGAAGCTGGGTCTGGAGGTCACCGGCTACGACTTCTCCCGCGTCGCGATCAAGAAGGCGGCCGCCCTCTCCCGTGACAAGGAGTGGCCCCGCTACAGAGTGTGGGATGTCACCGGAGACGCCATCCCCCTTCACCTGGCGCCACGTAGCTTTGACATCGTGTCGATGCGTCACAGTGCCGCCTTCTTCGGGGACTTGCAGCGGCTGCTCGGTGACGCCCGGTGCTGGCTCGCTCCCGAGGGTGTCGTCCACATCGTGACCCCGCTGGTCGAGAAGCTTCCCTCCAGGCTTGCCCACCGAGGGCTGACCGAGGGCGACGTGAAAGCCATCTGCGAGGGCTGGCGAAGCTCCGAGCGGTACAACGTCACGACGGACGGCTCGGTGATCGCGGTGATCCTGCAACACCCCCGGTAAGAGAATTCCGCCTGCCGTCCGGTCGCCGGGGCCCGACGCTCGTGACTAGGCCCGAGCGGCAGGCGGTGAACAACCCCCGGTGCGATCGGCTGCTCACCCCAATTCGTCGATCCAATGGGTCTCCCACCGAGCAGCACCGAGCAGTGTTCCTGCCGGGTCTTCCCACGCAGCCCGCCTGCGGGCTCACCCCCTGCGCGTCGTGGGCGGGCTGTGCATCCTTCGACGATCGGACCACCATGACCTCCGCTCTCGTGTCCGCGGCCGCGATGAACACGGCCATGCCTGCCCCGCCCCAGCACGTACCGCTGGCCCAGCGGGCACGTAGACAGGCCGACGGCCAGCACGCGGTGGCCCTGCTCCGCGTCATCGAGCGGGAACCATCTACCCAACCGGATATTTCCGCCTTCCAATCGACTCTCTGACTCTCTGACTCTCACCAGAGGGCTTCACCGCCCGGCTCCGAGGAGCAAAGCAGCGCCCCGTGGAGCCTCTCGGGGCCGGGCTGTTCAGACATGGAGGAACCGTGGACGCGACGTCCGAGTCCGAGGCAGCCGCATGGGACGGCTATGCGGCCGGTGAACGCAACCAGATCTGGGTGCTCATTTCGTGCGGGCCGGGAACGGCCTTCCTGGACCTGGGGTTCGGGTCCTGCGCGAACCTCGCCGCGATCGCCGACAGGGGCGGCCGCGCGGTCGGTCTGGACGTGTCCGAGCATCAGGTGACGGTGGCGCGCGCCGCGCACGGCGACCGCCTGGAGCTTCATCACGGCACCGCCGACCGGTTCCTCTCCGGGCGCCGCGAGCAGTACGACGCCATCGTGTCCGTGTTCGACGCGGTCTGGTTCACCGAACCTGCGCTGCTCCGCCCGGTGATCTGGTCCGCGCTCAGGCCCGGCGGGATGCTGGTCTTCTCGCACCGGCCGCCCGAGGCCGGCGAGCATGGCCCGACCCCGCACAGCGACGTCCTGCCGGTGTACCGCTGTCGTACTCGGCCGCCGAGTGGCAGAACTGGCTCGACGCGACCGGCTTCACCGAGGTCGAGGCGTGGACCGTGCGGCCGCCACCCACCAAGGAAGATCTCGCCGGCACGGTGATCGTGCGCGGCTGGCGCCCTTCCTGAACACCGCTCCAAACGGCCCGGCTTGCCCCGGGCCCGTCACCGCAGGCACGCCTGCCCGAAGCTCCCTGTCGGCGGGGACGGTCCTTCGGCCAGCCGGCGTGCGGTGGCGGCCGCGCCTGGCGCTCCAGCCGGGACCGGGCGCGGCACCCCAGAGCGGGGCCGGCACCCGTGAAGCCGGTCCCTTGGCCACACGACAGGCACGCCAGAGACCTCCTTCGGCTCCGGGCCCCTGTAGTGCGGTCGCCGCGACCCCCGAGTGAAGCAGCGGGCGCGGCGCCCGGCTCTACCGGTACCGCGGGCCAGCAGGGCCGGGCATCCACCCTTCGCACCCAAGGAGCACCACGAGTGGCTGAGGATCGTGTCGTCCTGGTCGTCGCGGCCAATGACGATCTCGGCGTGGACCGTGTCGAGCGCCTCCTGCGGCTCCAAGCCCCCGACGGGGGCTACCAGGTGCTGCGCGTCGACCCGAAAGACATCGGCGACCTCACGTCGCTCACCGCGCACATCCAGGACGGCGAGGTCGGCTTCGAGCTGGCCGTCCAGGGCCAGAGGGCCGACTCGGACCGGATCCACTCGGTGCTGTGGCGGCCGCAAATGCCGGCGCCAGAGGGCCAGGTCCAGCTCGAAGCGCTCCTGCGTACGTGCGAGGGCCTTCTGTGGATCGGTGGCCCCGAGGGCCAGTTCCGGACGGCATCCCCAGCAGTGCAGCTTGTCGCCGCCGCGAGAGCGGGTCTGGTGACACCGCATGTGGCCCTCGGGATCCACCCGCATGTCCTCGCACGGTTCGAGCCCAGCTTCAGGAGCGGCGTGCGCTTCGTGAAATGGGGCGAGCCGCTGCGGCCTGTGCCGGGTGGCAGCCTGGACGAGACGCTCGCCCTGGAGCATGCGCTCGTGTGCGTGGAGCACAGGCCTTTCGACTACCGGGTGCGCCTGGTAGACGTCGACGGCCATCTCTTCGCCGCGAAGGTCGCGACGCCTTTCTCCATCTTCTCGATGACGGACGAGGAGAAGCTGGCGCCCATGGAGGCCATCGCCGTGATCCCTGAGGAGGTTCAGACCGCGGCCCATCTCTTCGCGGCGCAGTTCGGCCTGCCCTACGTGGTGCTCGACCTGGGGGTCACCGCGGACGGACTGTGGTGGTTCCAAGAGGCTGACGCGGCAGGCGATTTCTGGAAGCTGGAGCTGGACACTGGCCAGCCAGTCAGCCGGTTCCTGGCTGCTCTGCTCGCCGAGCGCCGGGCTGCGTCGTGATGTCCGCCACGCGACCCGGCGAGCACGCTCACCCCGATCCGGACGGAGACGATGCGCGTTGAACGGTTTAATGCTCCCCGCGGTCGCCGTGGCACTCCTGGATCAGGGGAGTGACCCGCTGGACCTCCCCCACCCCGCCGCGTCGTCCCAAAGCGACTGGATACGGCCCCTGGCCGAGCAGCTGTACACCCTTGTCTCGAACACCACTGGCTCCGTCGCCTTCATCGGAGACGGCCACACTTATCTGCTGGCCGGCGAGCCCGAGACCGTCAACGACGGCATCGCGGCGTACGTCCGGCTGCCTGGCACCGGCCGGGCCACGCCTCATGCCCTCGCGACCACGATGGCCGTCCTTGTCCTGAGCGGGGGCCTCGACCTGGCGGTGTACCGGCGTCAGCAGGACATCGACGACGGGACCCCGCACTACGTGCGTACG
Organism: Streptomyces xanthochromogenes; assembly: GCF_014650455.1. GTDB lineage: Bacteria > Actinomycetota > Actinomycetes > Streptomycetales > Streptomycetaceae > Streptomyces > Streptomyces xanthochromogenes. The sequence goes on from NZ_BMUZ01000016.1 coordinate 38,901, forward strand.
TACGGCCCTTGCAGCGTCTTCGCCTGCCATCAAGGAACACTGTGCCTCCTGCAGAGCGCGCCGAATGGGATTCAGGTGGTCGTCACGCGCGGCCGGCCGCCACTCGCCGGTCGGCGGGCACCGCTGCCACTCTGTGAAGTGCAGGAGACGGCCCGGCGTGCGCACACCGAAATCGTCAAGGTGCTGCACTCGCTCACCCAGGCTCCGGTCGGTGGCGCATGAACACGGGGAACTGGCTCGACGACTGGCCCTCGTTCATGAACACCGCCGACCTGACGGCCTTCCATCAGACCAGCAGCGCGCTGCTGGAACAACTCGCCGCCGATCGGACGCTGTTGGCCCGGCTCGTCGACGAGATCGAGCATGACCCGGACCGCCAGGCGGGTTGCCGCATCACCCTCCTGCTCAACCGGCTCTGCCTCTACCGGGCCCCGGAGTGCGGCTTCGAGATCCGGGTGAACATGAACCCGCGACGCGCCAATCAAGTCGTCCCCCACGACCACTCCTACTACCTCGCCAGCCGGGTCCTGCGCGGCGGATACCTGCACGCCGTACGGCGGCGAACCGACGGCTGGGAGGGCGACTTCATCAGCGCCGATCTGCTTCCTGCCGTCGTATCGATCGAATCACCCGGCTCCACCTATGCCCTGGGCCACGCCATGGTGCACCAGGCGGTCATGCTGCCCGGGACGATCGCGCTGTTCGTGCGCAGCCCCCGCTGGAAGCCCGCCTCGCATGCGGCCGCCGACCTGATGCCCGCCGCCTCCTCCTGGCACGAGTACCGCGCCATGCGCCGGGAGCTCAGGGCCCGAGGAGTGATCCGGGTGATGCCCGGCTGGCCGGCCGGTGTGCGCGACACGGTCACCGCCCGCCTGCTCACACGGCACCATGGGCGCACCATCCGCACCACCGGCGAGGAGCACACCGTGAGCACCATTCTGACGCTCGATCACCCGGCCTGGCAGTATTCCGACACCAATGTCCCGGTCCGGGCCGTGCGCAGCGGCAGCGGCCTGTGGGCCCTTGCGTGGACGGCTGACGGGCTGGACGCTCGTTGCGTCGAAGGCGGTGAGGACGCCAAGCCCCGCGTGCTGGCCACCGATGCGCACGACCTGCCGGACCGGGTGCCGGACGCCGTCGCTGGCGAGCTGCGGCGGCTCGGGCAGACATACCGGCTGGCCAACCCGTGCCTGTGGGACGCGGTGACCACCGCGATCCTGCGCCAGGTCGTCCGCGCCGACCAGGCCCGCAAGGTGTACCGGCGTTGGTGCAGCACGCACGGAACTCCCGTCGCCGCACCGCAGGGCTCCCTCCTGTCGGTGGCCCCCGCCCCCGGCCAGGTCCTGGATCTGAGCGACACCGCGTTCGAGATGGTCGGCGCGAAATTCCACCGCCCCAAGCTCCGCGCGGCCGCCGCCGCCTACCTGGAGCACTACCAGTCCTGGACGTCGATGTCGCCCGCCGATCTCGTAGCGGCACTCATCGCTGTCCCGGGGATCGGCCCGTGGACGGCCGCGGCCGCGGCCGCGGATTTCACCGGCGACTTCAGCGTCTACCCGCACAACGACCTCGCCGTCCGCACCTGGGCGGCCCGGATCGCCCCCGACCACCCCTGGCCGGGCGGCGACGAGGAGTTCGGCCGGCACTGGCTGGAGCTTGCCGGACCCACGCCGCACCACCTGCACACGCTGACCCTGACCACACTCACCTGGGGGGCTCATGCCCGCGTCACAGAGCACACAGAGCATGGAGTTGCCGCGAACTGACCTCATCGCCGGCGCTGACCCGAACCGGCCGCTGGACGCCGTCTTCGTGAACGCGCCCCTGCGCGACTACCGTCTGCGGCCCAGGGTCAACGACTACACGCTGCCTGTCCTGGGCCTGGGCTACATCGCCACCTTCGCCAAATCAAAAGGATTCAACACCGGCGTCCTCGATGCCGAAGCCCACGGGCTCGGCCTCGAACAGACCGCGGCCCTCATCAACGCGGCGCGGCCACGGTGGGCGGGCTTCAACCTGCTGGCCCCCACCTACGCCATATCGGCGCGCATCGCCTCGCTCCTGGACCCCACCGTCCTGGTCATGGCAGGCGGACACCACGCCAAGGCCGCCCCGAAGATGGTGCTGCGTGACGACCGGTTCCGCAGCCTGGCCGCCCTCATCCTCGGTGAGGGCGAGACCCGGGTCGCCGCCCTCCTGGACGACGTCGGCCGCCGCGCCGAGATGCCCAAGGTTATGTGGTGCGACCGGCTGCTCAACACCACCGCCTGCGGCATCCCCGACCCGAAAAAAACCGCCCGCTGGCTGGCCCCCGACATCAACGAACTCCCCTTCGTCGACCGGTCATTCCTGCCCCAGGACCCCTACCGGGCCGACGACGGCCGCCTGGAGGCCAACCTCGTCTGCTCGCGCGGCTGCCCGTACGAGTGCGGGTTCTGCGGCGCCGCGGCGAGCATGAACACCGACGTCACCATCCGCACCCGCCACCCGCTGAACATCCTGGCCGAGATGGACGCCCTGCACGACGCGTACGGCGTCACCGCGTTCCGTGCCGTCGACGACCTGTTCCTCGGCCTGCGGCGCGTCATCCACCCCGCCATGGACGTCTTTACCCAGGCCCGGGTCGGCGAGCGGTACGTGTGGGACGCCACCGGCCGCATCAACGTCCTGGCCCGCGAGGACGACACCATGCTCGCAACCCTCGCCCGCAACGGGCTGCGCGAAGTCGCCCTCGGCATCGAATCCGGCTCGGACCGGATCCTCAAGGCGATGGACAAACGGATCACCGCCGACATGACCCTCACGGTCACCAACCGCCTGCTGGCCCACGGGATCAACGTGAAGGGCTATTTCATCCTCGGATATCCCGGAGAGAGCCGCAGCGACATCGCCGCGACGATCCGCCACATCCACGACCTGTGGAACCTCTCCGACCAGATGCCGGGGACCTTCCGCGCCAGCGTCTTCACCTTCCGCCCGTACCCGGGCTCGCCCATCTGGGACAACCTCGTCAGCCAGGGCTACGACCCGCAGCAGATGCAGTCCTACAGCGACGTCGACCTCACCTCCCAGGGCGCCGACGAGGCGATGCGCGGCCGCGACGAGTACCAGTTCACCACCGGCCTCCAGTTCGGCGAGGTTCCGCTGCCCGAACTCGACCAGCACCTGGTCGACCTGATGCGCGAGCAGTACCAGCGCAGCCACACCCCGGAGGCCGCAGCATGACCGCGGGCCTGTTCATCACCGTGGACGGCCCCGGCGGCACCGGCAAATCCACCACCATCCAGCAGACAGCACCGCTGCTCACCGCCGCCGGCCACATCGTGCACACCACCACGCAGCCCTCCCCCAACCAGCTTGGAACCACCGTGCGTGCGATGGCCAACGAGATGCAGGGCCGCTCCCTCGCGCTGGCCGTCGCCGCCGACCGCTTCCACCAGCTCGACACCGAAATACAGCCGCACCTCCACGTCGGCCACACCGTCCTTCTGGACCGCTACCTGCCCTCCACTCTGGTCCTGCAACGCCTCGACGGGCTGAGCGTCGACTACCTGCTGACCATCAACCAGCACCTGGCCGTCCCCGACCTTGCGGTCATCCTCCTCGCCGACCCCAACACGATCCTGGCCCGGCTGGAGAAACGCGGAACCAAGCACCGCTTCGAGCTCGACCCCAAGAGCACCCTTCGCGAGCTGGAGCTCTACCAGGAAGCCATCCCACTCCTGGCCCATCTCGGCTACCCCACCGTGACTATCGACACCACGCACCTCACCCCTGCGGGCGTCGCCCAGGCAATCACCCGCGTCACACCCGCCCCGGGCGATACCGTCAACACGACCGCTCCTTCGTCGAGTTAGAGAATCCGAGACCATGAGCGACAGCACTTCCACCGCCACCGCGCCGATCACGGACGTCCACGTCATCGTCCGCAACGGACAGGAACTTCTCCTCTCGCAGCGCGGCGGCCCCTACGGATACGGCCAGTGGCACCTGCCCTCCGGCAAGCTCGAACATCAACAGAACGAGACTCCCGCTGAGGCGGCCTCGCGCGAGCTCCGCGAAGAGACCGGCCTCGATGCCGACCCCGAGACCATGACTCTCCGGCACACCGTCATCCACCACCAGGGCGACGGCACACCGGACCGTCTGGGGTTCTTCTTCGAGACCACCAAATACGCCGGCGACGTGGTTAACCGGGAACCCGACAAGTGCCTAGCGCTGCGCTGGTTCGCCGAACACGACCTGCCCGACAACCTGATCCCCTACCCCGCCGTCGGCCTGAACGGCAGCCTCACACAGCCCGGAGGCCTCTCCTACCACGGCTGGCCCAAGCACTGAGCCCCCGCCTCTGGACCTCGGTCGATCGGTTCTGGTGCGAGGCGTGGGTCTGGCACCAGATCCGTCTGCCCGTTACAACGGGCAGTTGGTTACTGCGCCCTGGTTTGCCGGGGTGTTGGTGCCGGCGCCGCCGTCGACCTTTCCTTTTGCGGTGTTGCTGGCGCGGGTCTCCCCGAGGATGCCGCCGTATGTGATGAAGCCGGGCTCGCCTCCGGTCACGTTGATCCTGTCGTCTCCGGGGGGCCGTACACGCGGCCTTCGTCACCGACACTGCCGGTCCCGGACACCCGTTCCTGTGCGCTCTCTACCGGCCGCTCCATCTCCCATCCGGTGCGGGTGGTGTGGCGGTCCCCCTCCTGCTTCGCCGCTCGGGTCTCCACCGCCTGGCAGGCGAGTTGGGCGAACTGGTCCTCGCGGGCACGGAGCCACGCGTGGACGGGGGCTGCGGCCGGCTGGGTGAGCACCCCGGCGATGTCCCACAGCAGGCGATGGCCGACCTCAACGGCCCGGGCCAGTTCGGGAGTCTCGTGGTCGTCGGCGGCCTGGATGATCTGGTGGCAGCCGATGAAGCGCAGCATCTCCCGCAGACCGGCCTCGTCCCGGACGATCCGCACGTGCGCCTGTGCCCGCGCGTCCAGGCACCCGGGCACATGCTCGGCGAGCGCCGGGATGAGCAGCATCAGGGGCACCCCGACATCGGCCGGCAGTCCCTTGGCCATCGCGGCGCCCACCCAGACCAAAGAGAGAAAGGCGGCGAGCGCGGTGGTGCTGGTGACCCAGAACCGGTAGCGCGCGTCGAAGTAGATCCGCAGAGGCGGACGCCGAGTGAGCCAACGGCCGGCCAGCCGAGCGGTATGGGACGGCCTCGGTGGCAGCACGGCGATCCGCAGCGGTGCCACGGGGACGTCCTCGGACAGCGGGGTCGGCCAGCGCAGCCATCCCCACTCGGTGCGCTCGTCGATTCGGGTGAGCTCCTGCCCGCGGTGGGCTTCCCGGCGGTAGCCAGGGCCTCCGTCGAGGGCCGCGGCCGCAAGCCGGGCCCAGGTCCGCTGGAGTGCACGGTGCCAGCACCCCGGGTCAGTGATGAAGGGGCGCAGCCCCGGCTCCGGCAGGGGGTGGCGGGGTTCGATGGTCATGATCTCCTCGGTCCGCTCGAAAGGGGCGTGCGTGTGATGGAGGTTCAGGTGACGCTCGGCAACGCCGGATCCCCCAGGGGTGCGGCGGCGAGGGTGCAGGGGGTGCAGCGGCCGTCACTGTCGGGGTGGGCGCGGCGCGGGGTGGGCCCGGTGCAGGTGGTGCACGGCGGCCAGTCGAGGCAGGCCGGGCAGAGATCTTCTCCCGGTGCCGGGCCGGGGTTGCCGCAGGCGGCGCATTCGACGAGCACCCGGCGGGCGACGGCCTCAGCCGGGGATCGGCCGGCGGCCTGCGCCCCTGTCCGCTCGCAGACGGTGAGCCCGGCGGAGTGGGGCGTCGGGGCGCTCTGGGCGGCGCGGAGCCGGGCGGCGATGATCGCGGCAACCGACGTACGGACCGGGTGGGGCAGCGGGCGGCCGGCGATGAGATGCTCGAGCTGCTCGGCGCTCCAGCCGTTCTCCAGAAGAGCGGTGGCGATCTGCCCCTGGTCGCGGAGCACCGATCCGGTCAGCAGCAGGTTCGGGGATCGCATACCGATGGCGAGCAGCAGCCGGACGCCCGCGGTGGCCTCGATCCGCTCCGGCGCCTCGGGCGCCCCCGTGAGGGCCGGGGTGTCGTCGTTTTCGCGCGTGGGCGCGGAACGGACGGACGGATGGACGGGGTTGGTGTTCTCCTTGTTGGTCTTCTTTCTCTTGGTGTTCTTTGGTGCCGGATCAGCCAGAACAGGGTTATCCCACGCTGGATTTCCCGTCATGGGCTGCGACCTGCGCGTTTGCGGCACCAGGACGGTGGAGGCCGCATCCCCCAGCAGGTCATACAAGTGCGCGGGCATGTCGGTGATGGCATAGACGGTTTCGCCGAGCGTCCCGTCCCCGTTCCGCTCACGGCCGCGGGTCAAGTAGCCGTACCGCTCCAGCTCCTTGAGGCCGCTGTTGACCGCGTCCCGTCCGTCGGTGGCACACCTGGCGAGCTCAGCCACGGTGACCCGCCAGCCGTCCCGGTGAGTAGTCAGCAGCCCGAACAGACCCTTGGCCTTGAAGCTGACCCGCGGGTCACGGAAGAGGGCGTTGGAGATCTGCGTGAAGCGGTCCCCCGCCATCACACCACGCCGGATCCCCGCCCCGTAGCCGCTCATCGTGAGCCTCCCGCCAACGGGACGTCAGGCCGGCGAATACCGGAGCCCGTAGTCGGTGAGGCGGTGATCTCCGCGATCAGCGGCGAGGCGTCGTGCGCATGTTCCATGCCGTGAGTCCACCCACGACCTCCGACCAGAACGCCGACCGGATGCCCCCACCAAGCGTCACGATCCGATGACGTTCCACACCGCGCACCATGGAGGGACCGGTGGAGGGACCCTCCACCAGGGGCGCACCAGGGCAGCGGCCCGGCGGCGGTCCTGGTCGAGGTCGTCCGCTTCACCACGATGGACATCGCCCCTCGATAGCCACACGGGCATGGCGGACCTGGCCGGCGGCGGCTGGGAGACCGAGCCATCACCGGAGACGGCGAAGTGGGACATACGGCGGGCGCACCGTGTGGCGGGATCATCACGACCGGCAGTCCGGCACCGAAGCCCTTGGGAGCCGGCGAGAAGGGCAGCGCCACAGGCCGTTCGTCGGCGTGGTGGCGTTGATGCGGCTGAGCGGACAACGCGAACCCGCCGGATTCCGCCTACGGCTGGGCCCGGCTCCCCGACCCCAGAATGACGCAACCCACTGACGGCGCCGAGCAGCGCATCCGGCTCGCCCCCATGGACCGGCCACCCGGGCGGTGCGCAGCCGCAGTGTGGGCGGCCCCAGTCGCACGCGGTCCGCTAACCGCGCTGCGCACCGCCGGATGCGCACTGGCAGTGGACCGGCGCGGCATCCTGGCGGCAGTTCACACTCGGTCACCGGCTCTGCTCACCGTGCGCAGCCGTCTCCTCAGCTCAACACCCCGCCATGTCGCGGGGGTGCGCGGTGGCCCACGGAGGAAAGCGCGAACCGCCGACGGACTCGACCGGCGGCCACACGGCGTCCGGCACGGGGCCCGCGGCGCGCGCCGGTGGCTGAACGGTCAGATTCGCTGTGGAGAGAACCGCAGAGGGGTGGAGGGGGCTATGGAGGGGTCCCTCCATAGCCCCCTCCACGGTTTTGTGGCCGCTTCGTGACCGTGGAGGGGGCTGATCGGTCGGCGGATCGGTCGGGGCTGGCGGGTTTGGTCCAGGTAGCAACACACCGTCTCTACCTGGGAGTTTCACATGTCTCCTGCGACACAGTCCTCGGGCGGCCAGGAGCCGCCGATGGCTGCGGGGGTCGCCCTGGCCCGGATGCGCCGTCAGGTCCGGATCGGACGCTGGGGGGTGTGGGTCGCACTCGCGTGCGGCCCTCTCGCCCTCGCAGCGGCGGCCCTACGGTCGCCCGCCGCACCCGCTGAGGCCGCACCGGCGCCGTCGAGCAGCACGATGCGCACACCGCCGGCCGCCGATCCGTCCGGGTATGCCGAGCTGTACCTGGCGGCCTGGCTGCGCAGCACCGCCGGCGACGAGAACAGTGCGCAGGCACGCCTCGCCCAGGCACTGGCGCCATCGGTTGCGCTGCCGCGGCCGGAGGGTACGCAGCCGGTGCTCGAGCGCGCGGTGGCGGTGCGCAGTGCGCAGCGTGAGGGCGGGCAGTGGTCGGTGACGGTGGCTGCGCAGTACGCCGACTTCTCGGTGCGCTACTTCGCGGTGCCCGTCGTGGCCGGCGCGGACGGGGGCTCGTTCGCGGTCACCGGGGCACCCGGTCAGGTGGCCGGCCCCACGACGGCGAAGGCCCCGGAGCCGGCATACGGGGTGAGCCTGCCGGCGAAGGGGGTACTCACCGCCACCGTCGCCGAGTTCCTGCGTGCCTATCTCACCGGGCTCGGCCAGGTGGACCGCTACCTGGCTCCGGGGGTGCAGCTCGCGGCGTTGTCCGGGACGTCGTACACCGACCTTCAGGTCGAGCAGGCCAGCGCCATCGAGGAGTCGGCGGCCGCGGAGAGCGTTCCGGCGGACGGCACGAAGGCCCGGGTGCAGGTCCAGATCAAGGCCCAGGACAAGACTGGTGCATGGCCGCTGGCGTATGAGCTGACGCTGACCGCGCGGGCCGGCCGCTGGGAAGTCTCCGCATTCGCCACCGCTACGGGTACGGGCGGAGGCGGCCACGCGTGAACACGGCACACTCCCTGGTCCTGGCCGGGAAGCTCGACGATCTCGGGAACTCGTGGATCGACATGTTCACCACGTGGGGCAGCCGCGGGCTCAAGGCCGCACTGATCGTGATCGTCGTCGTCTACATGGTGCAAAGGTTCTCGATCAAAGCGGGCATCGGGGCCCTGCTGCTGATGGCGATCGCGCTGGGCATCTACTCCTCCCGCGACGACCTCGCCGCGACCTTCACCGACCAGATCAAGAACCCCACCAAGAAGTCGGCCCCCGCCATCACCGTGCCCGTGCGGCCCCTCACCGGCGCGTCCCCGCAGAGTGGGGGTGAGCTGTGAGCGCGAGCGGTGCCGCGCCCCGCGTGGCGCGTTTCTACACCTCGGCCCGACGTCACCCGTGGGTGCTGGGGAAGGTCGCCGACTTCAAGATTCCGCTCGGCCCGTACACCCCCGCGCAGATCGCGGTCGCCGGCGTCGGCGGGCTGCTCCTGGTCGAGACGGTCACGTGGTGGTCCTGGCTGGGTCCACTCCCGCTGGCCGCGTGGGTGGTGGCGATCTGGATGGTGCGCCGCCCCAAATTCGCCGGACGTGCTCCGCTGCCGGCCCTGGCCGGATGGCTGACCCTGCTGGCGCAGCCCGCCCCCGGGCGCATCGGCGGCCGCGTGGCCCGCGACCGTATGCCGCACCGGGTCTTCGGTGGCTTCGTCATCGAGAACCTGCCGTCCCACCTGCCCACCCCCCGCCCGGTGACCCCGACCTCTTCGCAGGCTCGCCGGCCGCGGCCGGCAGCGCGCCGCCTCCCACAGACATCAGTGCGCTCTGCCTCACCCGCGCAGCGGCTTCTCGCTCAGGCGGCCGCACGCCCCATCGAAGGGAGCCGGCCGTGAGGGTGCCGATCCGTCATCTCGCCGGTCACCTGCTGTGGTCCGCCCAGGGCGGGGTGTGGGCGCTCTACCGCCTGCATCCGGGCCCCGACGAGCAGGGCCTGCACAGCGAAACGGTGCAGGGCACCTACATGACCACCCAGGTCCGCGACGAACTGCTGTCCAAGGCAACCAGCTTGGTGCGCTCGCTGTCCGGGGCACCACGGCTGTACGGGCTGTGTGCCCAGGTTGATCCAGGCGAGATCGCCCTGCGCATGCTGGACGGCGTCGACCCCGGCGCGGGCAGCGCCGCCCGGCACAGCGGCCAGCACCCCTGGGCCGAGACCACCGAGTCCGCGCTCAGTCTGCTGGAAGGACAGGAGATGCACCGCCGCACCCTGTGGCTGGCGGTGCCGCTCACAGCCGAGACAGGTCCACTCGCCTGGGCCGGCGGCCTGGGGGCGGTATGGGCCGACCTCTCCAGCCAGCTCGGGCTCACCCCCGCTGCGGTCAGCGCCCGCGAAGTCAACGCCTACCGCCGCCAGGCCGAACACATCGAGGCCCAGCTGTCGGGTGCGCTCGCTTTCCGTCCGGCGCGCCCGGCGGAGGTCGTGTGGATGCTGCAGCACGCGCTACGCCGCGGCCTGCCGGAGCCTTTGTTGAGCGAGGCGGAGTCCAGCACCCTGTACGGCGGCCGCCTCCGGGCCGGCGAGCTCCGCTCCCCCAGCTACGCCGACCTCGGTCAAGTTCGCCTCCACGAAGGCGGACCCGATCCGTTGGATCACACCCCCGGCACCCGGCACGACAACGATGAGACAGGCGAAGGGAGCAGCCGGGCCGGGCGCGGGCCGTGGTGGCGCCGGGGAGGCGACTCCCCGCTGCTGCGGCGGTGGCTCCAGGTCGAGACCGAGGACGGCTGCGGCTACCAGGCGCACCTGGCGCTGGCCGAGTGCCCCAAAGCGGTCCGGGTCGAGGCCGCCGACCTGCTCGCGCAGCTCGAGGGCCTGGCCTTTCCCGTCGACTACTGCGTCGACCTCACGCTGGTTCCCGCCGACAAGGCCAAAGCCCAGGTGCAGCGGAAGAAGAACGAACTCGTCGACCAGGCCGAGCAGTACGACGTCCGGCCCACCGGTATGCCCCACACGGTGCCCGAAGCCGTGCGTGATCTGAGTGAAGAGGACGGCCGGCTGTCGCGTACCTCCATCGAGGTCGAGGTCCAGTCGGTGACCGTCCTGAGCGTGTGGGCCGCGCGCGCCGCGGACTGCGACGCCCGCGCCCGGGCTCTTGCGGCGCTGCTGGCGGGAGCGGACTACCGGGCGGTGCGCCCGGCCGGGCTCCAGGAAGCTCTCTTCACCCTCGGCCTGCCGGGCACCGTGCGCCCGCACGCACTGCGGGAGTTCACCCAGCACCAGGTGTCCGAGGACTGGGCGATGAGCGGCGCGCTCACCCTCACCGAGGCCGGTGACCCCAACGGGATGCTGCTCGGCTTCGACCAGGACACCGGCACCACCCGGCCGGTGCTGCTGAACATCGCGGATGCCCCCAAGGCCGACGCCTCGGCGTCCTTCGCCGTGAGCGGGGATCCCGGTGGCGGCAAGAGTGTGCTGCTGAAGCTGCTCACCCAGTCGACCGTGGACCGTGGCGGGCGGGCGATCTGTATCGACCGCACCCCGCTGCGCGAGTGGGCCACCTTCGCCCGTGCGGCCGCCCCGGGCCGCTGCCAGATCATCGACGCCGCAGCGGCCGGAGTATCCATCGACCCGCTGCGCATGTTCCCCGGCACCGCACAAGGCGCGCACTACGCGCTGAGCTACCTCGCGCTGCAGCTGGGCATCGGTCCGATGACCGCGGCCGGCGGCGTCCTGCACCGGGCCGTCGAGCAGACCGCCCACAGCGCCGCCCCCTCCATGCACCAGGTGCTCGAACACCTACAAACGATGGCGGACGAGGTGGGCGGGTCCCGGCGGGAAGCGGCCGCCACGTTGGTGGACCTGACGCGGATCGTGTCCTCCAACCCGCTCGCGCAGATGGTGTTCGACCCGACACTGCCGCCGGTCCGCCTGGAGCAGGACCTGGACTCGGACCTCATCGTGATCACCACCGCCGGGCTCACCCTGCCGCCCCAGGAGGCCTTCGCCCACCCCGAGGTCCTGCGCCAGCAGCCCCTGGAAGCCCTGATCGGCCGGGCGGTGCTGTATCTGATCGCGGCGCTCGCCCGGCAGACCGCGTTCGCCGACCCGGCCAGGTTCTGCGCCATTGTCGCGGACGAGTTGTGGTGGCTGACCGGCTCCGCCGAAGGCACCGCTCTGATCAGCGAGATCCTCCACGACGGCCGCAAACACAACGGCGGCCTGTTCGCCGGCGCCCAGGACGAGAAGGAACTCGGCCCGGACCGGGGCCTGTTCGCCTACCGTGCTCTGTCCCGCACCCAGGACGACAAGACGGCCCGCCGCGGCCTGGAGTTCATCGGCCTCGACAGCACCGACCCCGAACTCCTGCAGATCGTCACCACCGACCTGTCCCCCCTCCGTGACAAGCGCAGAAAAGGGGAGATGCTGCTGACCGCGCCGCGCATGAACACCTGCCGCGTCAAGGTCGCCATCCCCCGCCTGCACCGCATCCGCTCCGGCATCACCACCACCCCCGGAGACCAACCCACACCAGCTCCCACCGAGGCAACGACGGCCAACGCGCCGAAGGAGCACGTGGGATGACCGGCAATGAATGGGACCGTTCCCGCAGTCGTGCCCATATCGTCGGCACGCTCGCCGTCGTGGCTGTCCTGGCCGCCGTCATCACCGTGTTCGCGATCGCGGGCGTCCCCGACGCCTGGTGGCCCCAGATCTGCTCGGTGTCCGCCGCCAGCCCTCAGCCCACCTCCTCCAACGACCCGTGCGTCCTGATCACCGGGCTGGCCCACGACTCGTGCGCCCCCACCCCCGCCCCCTTCGCCTCTGGCTCCAGTGCACGGCCGAGCGGCGCCGGAACGGCGGACGCCTTCCGGCTCGCCGTGCCCGCAGCCGGGCTGCTCCTCGTGTACGCGGTGCGGCGCAGCGGCCGGCGGAGGCGCTGATGTGGCGCCCAGATCGCGCACGCCTGCGTTCGGGTGGCTTCACGGTGCTCGTCACCGTGGTGTTCCTGCTCGTCAACGCTCAGGTAGCGCATGCCGCGCAGAACAGCGGCGGCGACATGCTCTCCCCCCTCAACATCACCAGTTCCGAGGTTGTCCCCATCAACGGCTACGAGCTGTCGGCCGAAGGCGGATCCGTCTTTTCGTTCAAGTCGAACGCCTACGCCTTCGTCATGAACGGCTTGTTCACCCTGTTGCGCCTGGTGGTCGGCCTGGCGTGCTGGGCGATCGGCTATGCCTTCAAGTTCCCGCTGCTGAAGATGCTCACCAGTCCGGCGCAGCAGGCTGCCGATGCCTACAACCACGCGGTCGTCGACAGTCTCGGCCTCAAGGGGCTGATGCTGGCCTGGGCGTTCGTGTTCGGGCTGATCCTGTTCGTCCGCGGCAAGACCGGCAAGGGCCTCGGTGAGATCGCGCTGACCCTGGTGATCGCCGGGTTCGCCGCATCCGCGTTCGTGCGCCCCGACTACCTGCTCGCGCAGGGCGGCCCGCTCGCCCAGACCCAGCAGGCCGCCGCCGAAGTCGCCCGCGACACCGTCAACTCCCACTACTGGGGCGGGAAGATCGCCAGCGACCAGGGGCCGTGCGCCGGCATGGCAGGCCGCGGCGAGCTCAAGTGCCTTCAGCTCGAGGGAGCCAAGCCGCTCTCCCCCGCCGAGGTGGCCCGCCCGATTCAGGACTCCCTGACCAACGCTCTGATCGTCAAGGGCTACATGCTGCTGGAGTACGGGCGCGTCCTGGACCCCGCCAAGGACAGCGACAAGAAGGCCTACGCCCTCCACCTCAAGTGGGTCTCCGGCGGCTACAAGCCTGAGAACCAGCCCCAAAAGGGCAAGGGCGACACCTGCGGCCTGATCCGCGGAGTGGCACGCACGTACTGCGAGCAGGGCGCCGCCGGGCAGGTCAAGGGCCCCGATGCCGACACGTTGCCCGCGCTCACCACCGGCGACGCGCTGCTGCAGGCATCCCAGCCCGTACTCACCGAGGAAGACCAGCAGTTCGCCGCGTTCCTGGGGGACCTCAAGGAGCAGGGCGGCCCGGTCGGCAAGGCCTGCGCCCAGTACGCGTCCCAGCCCACCGGCTGGCGCACCGCGGGCGCCTTGATGCTGTTCATCGCGTCCCTGCTGATCTGCGCGATCCCGCTGTCCGCCTCGGTGGTTCTGCTCGGCACCCAGGCAGCCGACGCCGGTGCGGCCGCGGTCGGCGGCGTCGCCTTCGTGTGGGGGATGCTGCCCGGCCCGAACCGGCAGGTCGTGTGGAAATGGATCGCCGTGTTCTTCATGTCGGTCGCGGTCATGTTCGTGTGCTGCATGTTCCTGCCGTTCTACGGCATCGGTGTGGACGTCGTGTTCACCGACGGACCCGACCTGCCGGCCGAACGCCTGCTGGTCCTCGACGTCCTGGGCATCGTCGGCCTGGCCTGCCACCGCATCCTCATGCGTGGCATCAGCAGTTTCGGGCAGCGGCTGGCCATCCGGATGCGGTACGCGAAGGTCGGCGGCACTCATCTGCCCGGCGACACCTCGGAGATCGGCGCCGCACTCGCCGTGCATGCCACCGGCGGCGGGTTTGGGATCGGCGGACTGCGCTCCCTTGGACTGCACGGATCCGTGGGCAGGCTGGGCACTCGTCACCGACTGATGGCTTCCCTGGCGTCGCTGGCTGACGGGGCGGGCATGCCCGTCGATTCCGGCCGGCTGCTGGCCGATGCCGGCGCCGAGGCCTCCCGCGGGCTTGCCCCGCTCGCTCTGGCCGCCACCGGTCTTCGCCTCGGTGCGCGCGGCGGCTGGGGTCTGCTGGTCGGGCGCCGCCCGGACGACCAGGCTCTCGAGCGGTGGCGCAAGCCCACCGCTGACGTGGACAGCGCCGCATCCGAGGCAGAGCACGGCGGCCGCGCCGGAGGCACGCAGCGCCGTCGCGGGCCCGCGGACCGCTACCGGGATCCGGACGGAACAGTCGCCGACCGGGACTCCGGGACGCTGCTGCACGATCAGCACCAGGACCGGACGCTGCTGTCGACCCGCGCCCACAACCGGCTTGTCCGGCTGCGCGGCTACCGGATCCTGCACCGCGCGGGACGGATCGCGTACGGCTCCAGCTGGGGATTGCCGGAGAACCTGCGGCGCGGCGGGGAGCACGGCTCGCGCTACACCCACGATGCCCGCCAGCAGGTGCGGGTCTGGGGCAACACGGTGCGCGAGGACGGCCGGGCCTGGGCTCAGGCCGGCAGCGGCGTGGCTCAGCGGCTGCGTGAGCAGCCCGGCGACCGGGGCGCTCCGGCTCCCTTCACCGGCCGGGCCCTGCGCTCCGCGCCACCGAACAGCGGCCTTGGCGCGCCCGCATCCGTCACCCCTGCTCCTCCCCCGGCGCCGCCGGCCGCACCGCCGGCACGTCCGCTCGCCTCCCCGCCACGCCCCGCCTCTCCGCCAGCAACGCCAACTCCCCCGTCTGCGCCGCCGCGTGCCGTCGGGCCGGATCCCGCTGCGTTGAGGCGCCGGATCATCGACCGGCTCGGGGCCGGCGATGCGCCCGAGGCACGCCGCCGCATCCAGGACGAGATGCGCCGCCGCTTCGGCGACCCGGACGCGGGTGGTGACGGCGGATGAGGCTCCACACCCTCAGGCGCCCTCGGCGGCGGGCCAAGTGGGCCGTCCTGATCACGCTCGTGCTGTTCACCGCGGTGTGCTGCGCCACCCCGCTCACCGGGACCGTCAACGCGCTGGCCGCACTGGCCGCCAGCCGCTCCACCACCGGCAACGATCCAGGAGGCGGCACCATCGCCGACATCCCGCCCCGCATGCTGCAGGCCTACCAGAAGGCCGCAGCCCTCATCGGGCACGACGTACCGGGCTGCAAGGGTTTGGACTGGCCGGTCCTCGCCGGCATCGCGAAGACCGAGTCCAACCACGCCGCCGGGCACAGCATCGCCGCCAACGGCGACATCACCCCGCGCATCTTGGGCGTGCTGCTCAACGGGTCCGGGGCCGGCGGCAACACCACCGCGGTCGCCGACAGCGACCACGGACGCTGGGACGGCACCGCACAGGGTGAACGGGCCGTGGGCCCCTTCCAGTTC
Source organism: Streptomyces xanthochromogenes (assembly GCF_014650455.1). Classification (GTDB taxonomy): domain Bacteria; phylum Actinomycetota; class Actinomycetes; order Streptomycetales; family Streptomycetaceae; genus Streptomyces; species Streptomyces xanthochromogenes. The sequence goes on from NZ_BMUZ01000016.1 coordinate 54,604, forward strand.
CTGCCCTCCACCTGGGACGACAGCGCGGGCCGCGACGCGAACGGCGATGGTGTCAAGGACCCGCACAACGCCGACGACGCAGCCCTCGGCGCGGCCGTCTACCTGTGCGGCAACGGACGCGACCTGAGCGAACCGCCCCAGCTCCGCTCGGCGATCCTGCAGTACAACCAGTCCGGCGCCTACGCGGACGAGGTCCTGGGATGGATCCGCCAGTACCGGGCGGCCACCAAGGCCAGCGTCGACCTGAGCCACGTGACCGGGACCGCGCGCACCGTCCTCGATGCCGCCCTGGCCCAACGCGGCGTCCCCTACTCCTGGGGCGGCGGCGCCGTCTCCGGCCCCACCACCGGGAGCTGCTGCTCCCCCAGCGGAAAGTCCGGTGCGTCCATCACCGGGTTCGACTGCTCGGGCCTGACCCTGTACGCGTATGCCAAGGTAGGCGTCCGCCTTCCGAGGTTGGCGTCGGACCAGGCCGGGGTCGGCCGGCGCATCCCCGCCGCCCAGGGACAAAGCGCTCTGGCTCCCGGCGACTTGGTGTTCTACGCCTACGCCCCGGGCCGTGATGCGACGATCTACCACGTCGGGATCTACGCGGGGAACGGCCAGATGGTCAACGCTCCCCGGCCTGGGGCCGCCGTGCGTCTGGACGCCGTCGATGCGATGTCCGGCTTCGCGGGAGGGGCACGGCTGCTGTGACCCTTCCACGCACTCCCCCTCGTCGGCCCCGCCCGGTCTGGCCGCTGGCCTTGTGTACCGCGCTGCTGGCCGGTGGCGGTCTGTTCCTGCTGCTCCCGCAGGAGGAATCCCAGCGGGCTGCCCACACCACCGTCACCGCACGGGTACAGCGTTCGCCCCCTGCGACCCGGCCTCCGGCAGCCGCCCCGCCTCGTGCCCCGGACTCTGTGCCCCGCAGGTCCGTGGTCCCCGGGGTCGCCCCCTCGGCAAGGTCCGCCACACGGCCGGCTCTCCCAGCACGCGGCGACGGCCCCGGTGGCGACGCCGCCATCCAACAGGTCCTGGAGCAGTCCTGGCCCCACGACCTGTCTCCAGCCGATGAACAGCAGCTCCTCCTGCTGGGCCGCCGGCTCCTGGCCGCCGATGCGGGCGGCGTGGGCCGCGAGGCGTTCCCCTCCCTGTTCCCGCCAGGGGTGCGGAACGTGGTGGTGCCGGCCTTCACCCGCATCCGTATTCAGGCGGCGATCGCCCGCTCCGGCGGCTCGGACCGGGCGGTGGTGCACCTGGTGTGGGCGGGCGGCGACCGCGGCGGCACCTACACCGACGGCCGCCTGACCGACTTCTCCTTCACTCGCACCCCGTCGAAGAACGGAGCCACCGCATGGCAGCCGCTGCCTCTGTCCTGACCGCACAGCCCACCCCGACGGCGTCCGGCCCCGCGCTCGATCTCTTCCACCAGCTGCTCGCCGTCATCGAGTGGCTCACCGACCACGCCTGGCTGCTGCTCCTGGTACTGGTGGGCGCCGCCGCGATCACCGAGCTGGTGCTGCGGCGCATGGCCATGGCTGCCTCTCAGCAGCGCATGGCTCTCGACTTGACCCCGGCACGGCACTTCGACCCCTCTCCCGAGCAGATTCTGCGCCGGGGTATCGAGCTGGCCCGGGCCTCCACTTCCATGCCATGGTGGGCGCCGCGACGCTCCAAGGCGGTGCGGATCCGGCTGCGTGCGGACGGTACAAGCCCCCTCCTTTACCGGATCGAGGGGCCGGCAGGCGCCGAACGGCTGCTGACCACCACTCCCTTCGGCCCCCACGTCAAGGTCACCAAGGCCGCAGCGCTGCCGAACAAGCAGCGGCGTCACGAAGTGCGGGCGGAGTTCATCCTGCGGGGAAACCCGGTCGCCCTGCTGCGTGATGTCCCGCTCGAACCAGATCCCCTGCAGCCACTCGTCGATGCCGTAGCCGATCTGCGCGCCCAGCTCGGCGACCTGGCCGAGGTCTGCGTCGACCTGCAGCGCGCCCCGAAGACGGTGCTCAAGGCGCGCCGGTGGCAGCTGCTGGATGCCGCCCGGCGCAACGAGCGCACTGAGACCGCACGTCTGACCCATTGGATGCACCGCGATCACCAGAGGCTTCAGGACTCCTGGCTCTTCCAGTTCACGCAGGTGCTCAGTTCGGATGGCCGTCGCAGCCGGGAGGGCGGCCGGATGGTCATGACGCCGCCGCAGGTCCGTGTGGATCCCGCGAAGGCCTTCGGCAAGCTCGCCGAGGACAGCCACCTCGTCCGGGTGCAGATCCTGGTGCGCTGCGCTTCCGACATCGCGGGCCGTGCCGAAGCCCATCTCGCCCGGATCCAGGCCGGGTTGGCCGTGTTCGGCGGGTCGGCCAGGTTCGCCATGAGGGGATGGCGCATCGGGCCGTGGCGGCTGGGAGCCGACCGCTGGCCGCACCGGCGTCAGTTCGACCGGCGCTGGGCCGCCGGGCAGTGCCAGCCGCCAGCCGCCAACTGGGTCCAGCTGACCGAGCTGCTGGGGCTGCTCAAACCGCCCACCGTGCACTGCCGGCTGCCGCTGCTCGCCGTTGATCTGCCGTCGTTCGTTCCGGAGGATCCCTCTCTGTTGTTGCAGGGCTGGTATCAAGGCGCGGACGGCCGGCGCCGCCTGGTGGCCACCCCTACGGCAGAGACCCTCTTCGAGGTCGGTGTCGGCAAGGCGGGCGGCGGCAAGACCGAACGCGCCCTGGTCCAATCGGTCGGATACGCCCATGCGGGCGGCGGTTTCCTGTTCGTCGACCCGCACCGTGACTCCTGGCAGCGCGCAGCCCCTTACCTCGCGCACGACCACCTCATGGGCCGCATCGCCCGCATCGACCTGAAAGCCACCGGCCCCCAGTCGCTGATCAGTTCCTGGAACCTGATCGGCATGGACCACGGACGGCCCCGACACGAAGTGGTCGAGGACACCGTCGATGCCTTCGCAAGCGCCTTCGGCTGGGAGGACGCCAACGCCCCGCGCGCCATTGCCATCTTCACCGAGGCACTCACCGCTCTGACGGCGGCCAATGAACTGGCCTGTCAGGCAGGACGCCCCGACGACCAAGCGACGGTCTTTCAGGTCCGCAGCCTGCTCACCGATGCCGGATTCCGCACCTGCGCGCTGGCTGCCGTACGCGAGCGCCTGGGCGAGGAGTCGGCGGCCTGGTGGCAGAGCGTGTTCCCCACCTTCCCGGCCGACTCGTTCAACATCCTGATCAACCCGCTCGCCCGGCTTGCCGCGAACCCGGTCACCCGTGCTTTCCTCGGCCAGGGCCAGGGCATCTACAACATCCGCGCCGCCATGGACCGCCGCATGATCGTGTGGGTGTGCACGGCGGGCAACGGCCCGAGCGACAAACTGCTGGTGGCCCTCCTCGCCCGCGACCTGTTGCGGGCCGGCCGCTCCCGCACCGATGTCCCCGAGGACCAGCGTGTTCTCTTCCGGGTCTACCTCGACGAGCTGATCACCCTGACCGGCACCGCCGCCGACTCGATCGCCTCGATGTTCGAAGACCTGCGGAAGTTCAAGGTACAGATCCATGGCATGACCCAGCTCCTGGCCCGGCTCCCGGTCTCCGTACGCCAGTCGCTGCTCCAGAACGCATCGACACTGTCGACGACCACCGGCTCCAGAGGGGCCGTCTCGGCCATCACCGAGGAATGGGGCGACCAGCCCAGCGCCACGCACGTCGCCCACCTGGACCGCTACGACCACTACGCCCAGTTCACCGTCGGCGGCCGGCGCGTCGGCCCCGTCCTGGTCCACGGCCCGGTGCTGGAGGACGTCTTCGCCGACCTCTACGAGCCCGGCAACCGTCGGGCCCTGGAGGCGGCCGCCGACAAGACGGCAGGGGCACGGCCACTGTCCGAACTGACCGCGCGCGCCGCCGCCCAGCAGCAGCGCATCCAGGCCTTCCTCCTCAAGCACACGCCCAGTGCCTCCCCCCTCACCAAGTCCACCAAGGAGTTCCAGTGACCCACCTGCCGCCTACCTCCGACCAGACGACCGCGCGTCCCTTCACGCCCAGCCCCCACGAGCCCCTGCCCCACCAGCTGCTCGCGGCCGTGGCCCAGCACCGCATGGCCACCACGCAGCAACTCCAGGACCTGCTGCGCCCGCAGGCGGCCCGCCAGACCATCTCCCGACCGCTGAACCGGCTCCACAAGCAAGGGCTGATCGGCTACACGGCCCTGCCCCACTCGCACGGCAAACGCGCCTGGTACCTCACCCCGGACGGGGCCCGCATCACCCGCGACTGGCCCCAGCTGCGCGGCCGCCCCCCATACCCCCTCACGTCGGCCTCAGCCGCCTCCCTGAAGACGCCACACGTCCTGACCGTGGTCCGCTCCCACCTGGCCTTCGTAGCTGACGCGCGACGGCGCGGCGACGAACACGGCTACCTCGACTGGACCCCCGAGGTCGCCCACGCGCTCGGGGACAGTGAGCGCGTCATCGCGGACGCGCTGATGTACTACGTCCGGCACAACGACGACGGCAGCCGCACCAAGTTCCGGTCCCTGGTCGAGGTCGACCGCGCCACCACCAGCAGCGAGCGCCTGGCCACCAAGCTCATCGACTATGCCCGCCTGCACACCTACACCCCCGCCCCGCCCGGACGCCGCGCCTCCCAGGCGAACTCCGGCCCGGCCTGGCAGCGCTGGTACCCCGTCTTCCCCCGCGTCCTGTTCATCCTCACCGGCGCCAGCCCCGTCACCCTCACCCACCGCATCGAAGACCTCCAAGCCATGACCGCCGAACACCCAGCCGTCGCTCACCTCGCACGCACGGTGCCACTCGGCGCCGCCGTCCTGCACGACCTCGAACAGCACGGCCCCACCGGACCCCTCTGGACCCCTCTCAACGGACAGGGCGAACGCCGCTCCTGGACCGAACTGTGAAAGTGCCAGCCACTGAACCCGCCCCGCCGCCTCAACCGCGCGAGAAACCCGGCGAACAACGCTCGCGTCTCCACGCTGCCCCGGCAGTGAGACCCGGCTTCCCCGGCGGCGTCAATGTGCGGCCGCTCCAGCAGCCCCACGGGACCAAGGTTGGCCGGATCTCTCACACAAGCCCACTCCACCTCTCCCCATAGAGGGTGAGGGTTCGGGCGTTCCGGCCACCCTCACCAAGCCGGCCCGGCTCCGCAACCAACGCCACTCGTGCCACAGAACAGGGACTTGGCGCATATGCATCAGATTCCACATGCAAATCCACCATCACGGACCGTGACGCCGACAACAGCAGGGACAGTGAAGGGTTTCGGCCTCATCACGACAGTTTCGACCACACGACCTGCGCGGAAATCGGCACGAACATGCACAAACGCACCCCACGTCCATACGCATAGCACTTGGCTCATCTACGGAGAGTGGCGCTACGGTGCCGTCTACAGCAAAGCCGGAATCGCTTTGACTCACGCTCCGAGCCCAGCCCCAGAACCCCAGTGGATCCCAAAGAACCTTACGGGGAGGACCAGTTGACCCTCGCACCACGACGTCACCGTCACACGGCCCTGCGCCGGCGGGCCGCCGCCGCCTCAGCCGCAGCCTTGGTCCTGCTGAGCGCCTGCAGCGACAACAAGACCGACCAGAGCGGGGACAAGAACCCCACCACTGCCGTCACACCGTCGACCGCGCCCCGCAAGACACCGCAGACCCCGTCCGCGGATGCCGCCGAGAAAGCGGCCGTCCTCGCGTCGTACAACGCGATGTGGGTGGAACAGATGAAGGCATACCGCAAAGCGGATGCGGCGGGTACCGAACTCGAGAAGTACGCCTCGCTGGATGCACTGGGCAAGTTCCGCATCGACCTGGCACAGATGAAGAAGGCCGGCACTGCGGTGATGGGAGAGCTCGGCCACACGCCTGTAGTGACCTCTCTCAATCTCACGACGCAGACTCCGACGGCGGAGCTCAGCGACTGCATGGATCTCTCCGAGTCGCAGACCATTGACACCCGGGCTGGCAACAAGGTGATCCCGTACCCGACCGCACAACCCATGCGATACATCGCCACAGCCACAGCTGAGAAATGGCCGTCAGGCTGGATGATCACCAAGTTCATTCCCACCGGGAGCCGAAGGTGCTGAGAAGGCTCCTCAGAGCGACACCTATTGCGATGCTGCTGGCCTGGGCGCTCACCGCTGTCGCGCTGGCGGCCGAGGATCCCATCGGCAACGACCCCAATTGCCGGGGTCAATGGATGGCAGTGACAACGTGCGCCCTGGACACACACCGAGTTCCATCAGCTCCAGGAGGAAGCGCTCAACGGGCGTCTGCCCCATCAAGCGCCCATGGGGGCAGCGCTCCATCGCCATGCACCTACACGAAGCTGGAACCGCAGCCGCCACCGGAGTCTGTCAACTCCGGAACCGGAATTGGTTGGGACGGCCAGACAACCAAGGGTGCAGTGTTCCAGGTGTTCTGCCCAGACACTGACAGGCTGTCGCTGCAGTGGATCCCAGATGGTGGCCCAGCGACATCCCCTGTCGATCCAGAAGTCGTGGCCCATCGTGCTGTCGACTCGATGAAGCTCGTAGGGCCGGACATCGCCAGCCCTCACTCGGAGAGCACCTACGCGGTCGGGGTGCCGATGTGGTTGTGGGTGGACCAGTCCCCCACCACCTTCGGCCCGAACACCGCCACGGCCTCCGAAGGCGCGGTAGCAGTGTCAGCGACGGCCAAGGTCGCCTCCATCACTTGGAAGTTCGGCGACGGCGCCACTCTGATCTGCAATGGTCCCGGCACTGTGTACCAGGCGTCGTCCGGTATGAAGCCGTCGCCGACGTGTGGTCACACGTTCGCGAAGTCCTCGGCGGGGCAGTCCGGTCAGAGGTTCGCGCTGACGGCCACGGCGACATGGCAGGTCGACTGGACGGTCACGGCCGGCGCCCGGGACACGGGCCAGTTCACGGAGATCCGACAGTCCCAGACTCAGATCGGAGTCGGGGAACTCCAGGCCGTCGGCAATTGAGCATGAGAGCGAAAGGCGTGACAGCGTGAGCAAGACGGCAGCGCCCGCCTCAGTGGCGGATCAGATTCCGGCACAGCCTGGCCCGCCGTCCCTGCGGTGGCAGGCACGACGCCGGCGTCCGGGGGTGCTCGCCCTGGCTGCGGCACTGATCGCAGCCGGAGCGGTGGGCAACTACTGGTACTGGACGCAGAACGGCCAGCGCACCCCCGTCCTGGTGGTGGCCCGGGATGTGGCAGCAGGCACGGTGATCCAGGACGCCGACCTGGCGGAGGCTTCGGTGGCGCTGGATCCGGCGCTCAAGGCGATCGGGACCGGGCAGCGCACGCAGGTAGTCGGCAAGCGCGCCGCTGTCGAGCTGCTGCCCGGTGCGCTGCTGGCTCCAGGTCAGATCACCAGCCGCACGCTTGTGCACCAGGACGAGCAGTTGGTCGGGCTGAACCTGAAGCCGGGGCAGTTGCCGGACTCTCCGTTGAAACCGGAGGATCAGGTCCAGGTCGTGTTCACCGGCGACAGTACGGTCACAGCCCCCGGTAGGAACGGCAGGCCGGGCCAGGACGGTGGCCCTGTCACCGTGGATGCGCGGATCGTCCGTGTGGGCGCCAAGCAGGACAGCACAGGCCAGCAAGTGATCGACGTAGCGGTCAAGTCGGCGGACGGACCGCGGCTGGCAGCTCAGGCTGCGGCCGGGAATGTCGCGCTGGCTGTGAAGGCGGCGAGCGGGGCCGGTTCCTGATGGCCGTGATCGCTCTGGTGGGGGTTCCGGGGGCACCCGGGGTGACGTCAACGGCACTGGCGCTGCTGCGGATGTGGCCAGTGGAGCACGGCCGGCGGGTGCTTTTGGCCGAGTGCTGCCCGGACGGGGGCGCCGTGCTGGCGGGAGCGTTGCAGAGCAGGCTGACAGCCGACCGTGGTCTTCATAATCTGGCGGCCTCCCGCCGCACGGTCAGCCTGCAGGATGCTTTCTGGACCCAGCTCGTGCGGATTTCCGACGAGGACCGGCGTGATGACCCTGCCAGGATGCTGCTGCCCGGCCTGACCAGTCCCTCGGAGGCGGCCGGGCTCGCACCGGAGTGGGGGGCCATCGCGGATCTGTTCGTGGGGATCGACCGCATCGAGCAGCACGGTCACGACGTGCTGCTTGACCTGGGGCGCAACGGAGCCTTCGGTCCGGCCCGCGTCCTGGCCCAGCGGGCTGACCTGGTGCTGCTGGTGATGCGCAGTACCTTGCGCAGCCTGCACATGGCCTCCGCACGCGCCAGGATGCTCGCTGCGCTGCTGGACGGCGAGGGCCGGCGCTCCGGACGTCTGGGAGTCCTGCTGATTACCGAGGGGCCCTACGCGGCACGTGAGGTGGAGGAGTACTTGCAGGTACCGGTGGTGGCGAGCCTGCCGTTTCGGCCGCAGGAGGCCGCCGTGCTGTCCGATGGCGCCGCGGAGAGCAAGCGGTTCCGTGAGAGCAGGCTGATGCGGGCCGTCCTGGACGCCTCGACCCCGATCCGGCAGCGGGTGGCCAGCCAGCGCGCCCGGGTCGCCTCGCCCCTGCACCAGCGAATGATGGGAGGCACCGATGCACGCTGAACCGGTCTACAACGGCGAGCTCTACCCCTCGCGTCGGCCAGTGGCCCCGGCCGGAACGTCAACACGGTCCGGCGGGCCGGCGGGCGCAGCCCTGCCGCGCATGGTGGGCCAGGGAGCGGTCCCGCAGGTGCGGATCGACTACCGGGCGGCGCAGGAGATCAAGCGGATCGTCGTTGAACAGCTGCTGAAAGAGAAGAAGAACGCCCCGTCGCTGACCGGGGAAGCGGAAGAGCAGCGTGGCCGCGCACTGATCAATGAGCAGGTGGCGATCTGGTCGGACGCAACCGGCCGCGGCGGCGGATATTCAGCGGTCGAGGAGGGGGAGGTGGCCGCGCTCGCCTTCGACATGTGCTTTCGGGCCGGGCGGCTGCAGCGCTATCTGGACGACGATCTGGTGGAGGACATCTGGATCGAGGGCCCGCACCGGGTGTTCCTCAAGTACAGCGACGATACGGAAGCGGTCCAGGTCGCACCGGTCGCCGATTCCGAGGAAGAACTGCAAGAGCTCGTCAGAGACTTGATCCGGGCCAGCGGGCAGAGCGGCCGGACGTTTTCCACGTTCAGCCCGGATGTCGAGCTGCGGCTCAAGGACGGCTCCCGCGTCCAGGCCCTGGGCCCGCAGGTCACCGGCGAGTTCACGCACATCACCATCCGCCGTCACCGCATCCAGCACGCCGACTTGGACATGATGGTCCGCCTGGGCGCCCTCGACGAGCACATGGCCGACTTCCTGCGGGCCTGTGTCCGGGCGCGGCGCAACATCATGTTCGCCGGGGAGCAGTCCGCGGGAAAGACATCGATGCTGCGGGCGACGCTGCGGGAGATCCCTGCCCATGAGCGGTTCGGCACCCTCGAGACGACGTTCGAGCTGTGGGCCCACAAGAACGGCTATCACCAGCATGTGGTGCCGATGGAAGCCCGCGCGTCGAACGGCGAGCGGGTGGATGGCCGGGCGGCGGGCGAGATCACGCTGCTGGACTTGCTCAAGAGCGCGAAGCGCATGTCGCTGACCCGCGTCGTGGTCGGAGAGGTCCGTGGCCCGGAGATCACCGCGATGATGCAGGCGATGACGTCGGACAGGCCCGGCAACATGTGCACCATCCATGCCTCCGAGCCTGAAGCGATCTTCGACCGGATCGCGGAGCTGTACCTGCTGGCACAGTCCAACTTCACCCCAGAGCTGGCCTACCGCCAGATCGCCAACGGTCTGCACTTCGTGGTGTTCTTGTCGGTCGATGAATCCGGGCCCGTCAAGCGGCGCTTCGTCTCTCACATCTGGGAGATCAAGCCCGTGGGTCCGGACGGCCGCCCCACCTACAACGAGATCTACCGGCCGGCCAGCGAGTGGGACCAGCGGGCAGTGCCCTACGCCTCGCTGTCGGTCCGCAACCGGCAGAAGCTGGAGGCCGCCGGCCTGCGCGCGGACCTGGTGGCGCAGCCTTCTGGCTGGCCGCACGAGGTGGGCGCATGATCACCGGATGGTGGTGGGCGCTGTCCGGGGCGCTGCTCGGCGGCGGTCTCGGCGCCCTGGTGGCCGGGCTGGCCGGTACGACTACGCCCAAGGGGCCCGGATTCTTGGTTGGTTGGCGCCAGCGGTCCCGGTCGGGGCGCACGTCCCGCACAGCGGCCCGGCGGCGTGTCCTGTTCGGCGCGGCGCTGGTGGCCGGGGTTGGGGTGTGGCTGGTGAGCGGGGTGTTCGTGGTCGCGTTGATCGCGGCGGCCGCGGTGGTGGGCGTGCCGTGGCTGACCGCGCCGGTGGCGGCGGCCAAGGAGCAGATGGCCAAGCGGGATGCGCTCGCCGAGTGGACGCAGCGCCTGGCGGAGGTACTGCGCCTGGGCGTCGCGATCGAGCAGGCGTTGAAGACCAGCCGCCGTCATGCCCCCCAGGCACTGGAGTTGGAGATCGAGGAGCTGGTGGACAAGGTGGATGCCGGGTGGCCCCTCGGTGAGGCGGTGGAGGACTTCGGGCACGCGCTGGATGATCCGACCGCGGACAAGGTGTGTGCCGCGCTGAGGCTGTCGGTCACCGACCCAGGGCCGGGGCTCGCGCAGGCGATGCAGGACATGTCCGCTTCCCTGCGGGACGAGGTGAGTGCGCGTCAGAAAATTGAGGCGGAGCGGGAGAAGTCCCGCACCGTCGTGCGCACGCTCACCTTCATCACTCTGGCCCTGGTGCCGCTGGGCTTCACTGTCCCCCAGATCACCAATGTCTTCACCACGCTGCTCGGCCAGCTGGTCCTGGGGCTGCTCTCGGCGGCGTTCGTCGCCGTGCTGGTGTGGTCGCGCAGTTACGCCACCCGCGGCCGCACTGCCCGGGTGCTGGTTCCGGACGGGCGCAGCCCCGTCAAGGCCCCTGTCCGGGTGGAGGCCTCACGGTGACGACCACAGTGGTTGTGGTGCTCTTCGGCTGCCTGATCGGCGCGGGCCTGGCCCTGGTGGTGTGGGAACTCGCTCCCGCGCCGCCCAAGTTGGGTCCGGCCCTCAAGCGCCTCAGCCCACCCGCTCCCACGGCCGGAACCGCCCTGCCGGAACAGCGTGCGGACAATCTCATGGGCGCGTGGCTGGTGGCCCGGATCCCGGCGCCGCTCCCCCGGGCCGACCTGGACCTGCTGCACCAGCCGGTCGAACAGTTCCTGCTGAACAAGGTGCTGCTCGCCTTCGTCGGGCTGGTCCTGCCTTCCGTGCTGAGCGCGGCGTGGATCCTGCTCGGCATCACGCTGCCCCTGTTCGTGCCCGCGGTGGCCGGCGTGCTGACCGCGTTCGTCCTGTGGTTCGTGCCCGACCTCATGGTGCGCCGCGATGCGGGCCGCGCACGGGAGGAGTTCACGCACGCCGTCACCGTCTACCTTGAGCTGGTTGCCCTGCGCCTGGCCTCCAACATCGCCGTCGACCAGGCGCTGGAGGAAGCAGCCCAGGTGGGCAGCAGTTGGTCGTTCGTGCGTCTGCAGGAAGCCCTGCTGCGCGCCCGGATGGAGAGGGCCTCTGCCTGGCAGGTCCTCGAGGGCCTCGGTGCCCAGCTGAGGATCCCCGTCCTGCGGGACGTCGCGGACTTCGCTCAGATGTCCGGAAAGGACGGCGCCTCCATCTACGCGCCCGTCCGGGCCCGTGCCAAGAGCACCCGCGATGAGCAACTGGCCACGGCCGTGGCCAAGGCAAACGCCGACAGCGAGAAGATGCACATCCCCGGCGCCGTGATGTGTGTCCTCATCATGTGCCTGCTCGGCTTCCCCGTGGTGCTGAAACTGTTCGCGCTGTCCTGAACGCAGGGCCAGCTCAGCCCGCCGACCCCCATCGTGTAAGGAGAAAAGGCCGTGAAGGACGCCTACTTGAAGGCCGGCATCGGCCTGTCGCTGCTGGCGGGCAAGGCTCGCGCCCACATCGCTGACGCGTACGAGGAGATGAGCGAGCGCGGTGAGCGCGGCGACAACCCGGTCGTGACGGTGCTGTTGTGGGTTGCGGGTATCGGCATCGCCCTCAGCATCGTGGCGGCGCTGGTCGCGCTCGGCACGAAGGCGTCCACCAAGGTGGACAACGTGGACCTCGACGGCAAGTGAACGCATCCCGCCTGCCCTGGGGTTCGGACCGGGGCTCGAACCCGATCCAGATGGCCGTCATCTACCCCTTCGTGATCATCCTGATTCTCATCCTTCTGCAGGGAATCATGTGGGCCTATGCCCGTAACGTCGCCTACAGCTCCGCCCGGGCCGGCGTGGCGGCCGGGCGGCTGTACGGCTCCACCCCCGGCGACGGTGCAGCCAAGGCGAAGCACGTACTCGACGATGTGGGCTCCAGCCTGCTCACCGACCGGGCGGTGTCCACCGACGGCAGTACACCCGAGCGGCTGCGGGTCCGCGTCGATGCACGGGCCCTGTCGATGATTCCGGGCATACCGGGGATCCATGTCCAGGCCACCGTGTCCGGGCCCATCGAACGGTGGACCACGGCGGGAGCACCCTGATGGCCCTTGCACCCCGGCCAGGGCGCCCGGCGGACGAGGGCAGCGTCGCCGTCGAAGCCGCCATCATCGTCCCGGTCCTGATCGTGCTCGTGCTGCTGTTCGTCGCCGGCGCCCGTCTCTCTCTGGCCGGGCAGAAGACGGACGCTGCCGCCCAGGCCGCCGCCCGCGCCGCATCCCTGGCGCGAACTCCCGCCGCCGCAGGCACTGATGCCAAGACCGCGGCCGCCGACGCGCTTGCCTCCAGTGGCCAGGTCTGCGGCCACACCAATGTCCAGGCTCAGGTGGAGGGCCTTGCCGTGCCGGTCGGGCAGGTGGCCACGGTGACAGTCACCGTGTCCTGCACCGTGCCGATCGGTGACCTGGTCCTCATCGGCGGCGGGCCCGGCATGCGCACCGTCCGCTCCACCTTCACCTCGATCGTCGACGCCTACCGGGGGCGCGCATGAGCCCCATCCTGCGGCCCCGCGCACCGGCTGGAGCCTCCCGGTGGGATGACCGCGGTGCCGTGCCGGTCTTCGTCGCCCTCGTCATCGGACCCCTGCTCCTGTTGTGCGGGCTGCTCACCATCGACGCGTTCGGGGTTCTGCGCGCCAAACAGCACGCCGACGATCTCTCCGTGGAGGCGGCACGTGCCGCCCAACAGGCCATCGACCCCGCTCAGGCGATCCCCGGCAAGGCCTTCGTCGCCGACCCCGCCGGCGCCTCGGCAGCCGCCCGGGCCTACCTCGCCAAGACCGGAGACACCGGAGTCGTCCACGTCACCGACAGCGGGCGCACCGTCACGGTCACCGTCACCGGCCGCTACCCCGCCGTGTTCTGGCCCACGACATTCCTGGTGCACTCCACCAGCTCGGCCGCTCTGCTCCACGGCATCACCCAACCGGACCGATAGGGACTGCACATGGCCCTCCCCCGCCCTGTTCGCCGTCGGCGCACGCTGTCCGCCGCCCTGCGCGCCCTGGCCGCGCTCCTTGCGCTGGCAGCCCTCCTCGCGGGCCTGCCCTGGCTGCTGTGGCAGGCCACCGCCGCGCTTCTACCCGGCGGTCTGGACGGGCTGCGTCACCTGTTCACCCGCACCGACACCACCAGCGTGGCACTGCTGGCCGTCGCCATCATCGGCTGGACCGGCTGGCTGTCCTTCGTCATCTCGCTCCTCGTGGAGATCCCGGCCCGGCTCAGGGGCCGCACCACGCCCCAACTGCCGGGGCTGCACCTGAGCCAGCGTGCTGCGGCCACACTGGTGGGCAGCATCCTGGTACTGCTGCCCACCAGCACCGCCCTGGCCGCCCCAGCCACCGCGCACGCCGTCACGGCAGCCCGTCTACCCGGCCAGGCCACCCCCGCAGCCACCGCACCTTCCACCGGGCCTGCACCCTCCGCAGCACCAGCCACCGGCACCTCCCAGGCGCCCACGGCCCAGCACACCTACACCGTGCGTGCGGTGCGTCCCGCGGAGAGCCTGTGGAGCATCGCCGAACACCTCACCGGCCACGGCGAGCTCTACACCAAGATCGCCACCGCAAACGAGGGCCGCACCATGGCCGACGGCACGACCTTCCGCACCAACGCTCCCATCCAGCCCGGCTGGATCCTGCAGTTGCCCACCGACCTGCCGCTACTCGACCCCGCCCTCCACACCCAGACCGCGCAGACCGCCCCCGCTAATCCGGCAGGCGCGCCGCACCGCGACACCGTCCGCGCCGGCGACAGTCTCTGGACGATCGCTGAACGCGAGTACCACGACGGCGCCCGCTACCAGGAGATCTTCGACGCGAACCGGAACAAGCCCCAACCCACCGGCGGTTCCCTGACCCACCCCGACGAACTCGAAGTCGGCTGGAGCCTCGACATCCCCGCGGCTGCCGCGCCCGCAGGCCCCGGGGACACTGCCGCACCGCCCGCCAAAGACAACCCGGCCCCCGCCGTGCCGGCCCCCGCCCCACCGCACGACACCCCCCGGCCGCAGGCCCCTTCGGCCGCACCCGCAGTCCCGATCACCCCACCAACGCAGAAGGCCCCCTCCGCTCCAGCACCTGCCACTGCCTCCACCAGCAGTCCAGCCAGCTCGACCCCCTCCACGGGCCCCTCCAACCCGCCAACTAACCCGGCCGCGCAGCCCGCCCCCGCAGCACGCCAGCCCATCCAGCTCACCACCGTGGCCGGAGCCCTCGCGCTCCTGGCCGCCGCCGTCACCGGTGCCCTCACGCTGCGCCGCACCCTCCAACAGCGGCGCCGCGCACCCGGCGAAACGATCGCCATCGCCGAGGAAACCTCGCAAGCCCCGGCCCAACTGTCCGAAGCCTCCACGCCCACCCTCGTCGACGAACTCGACGTCGCGCTACGCACCCTGGCCCACCACGCCCAGGCCGACAACCTCCCACTCCCGGTGATCCAGGCCGCCCGCCTCAGCGAGCAGGACATCGAGGTTCTGCCAGACACTGCGGACCACGCCCCCCAACGCCCCTTCGTGCAAGGAGCGGACGGCTGGTGGGCGCTGCCCACCGGCGCGGCGCTGCTCCGCGCTGACGAGGCCGCGTCCGTCGCGGCCCCCTACCCGCTGCTGACCACCATCGGCGCCGCCGCAGACAACAGCGTTGTGCTCCTGAACCTGGCCCGCTCGCGCGCTGTCCTCCTGGAGGGGACCGCGGAACACATCAGGGAAACATGCACCTCCATCGCGCTGGAACTCGGGATGAGCCCCTGGGCCGAGCATGTGGAGATCGTGACACTCGGGTTCGGTGACGAACTGCCACACCTGCTGCCCACCTCGCGCATCGCGCACAAGCGCGAGCCCGCCCACGCCGTGCGCGACCTCGGCGAATGGATGCTCACCGCCTACCAACAAGCCGAAGATGCCGCACAGCCCTACCTCCTGCTGTGTGCCACAGACCTGGACAGCGACACCGCCTGGCAGCTCGCCGAAGCCCTCGACAAAGCCGGCGACCTCCCGGTGGCCCTGGTCGCATCCGCCGCCCGAACCAGACACCACTTCCCCGACGCCGAGATCCTCGACGCCTCCTCCTGCGAGCTCCAGGAGATGGACACCCTCGGGCCGATCCGGCTCCAGCGCCTCGACGACGAGGCCTTCCAGCAGATCGCAACCGAACTCCGGATCTCCGGTCAGCCACCCATCCCCGCTGAAGGTGCCTGGCAGAACGTGCCGGCCGAACCCGAAATCTCACCCGCCACGCCTATGTCTGCCGCGACCGACTCCCCCTCCGCCGCCCCGGACAACGAGGCCGCGCAGCAGGCCCCTGCCCCCACCGGCCTCGGAGCGTACCCCGCACTGGTGAGCGCCGGCACTGACCCCGCCGCCCTCCACCTCGTGCCCCTAGAACCCTTGGCGGCCAGGCCCCAGAACGCCGACGTCTCCGACCCCGAACCGGGATCCGATCCGGCTCCCTCCACCGTGAATGCCGCACCGGCTGCGGAAGACGAAGAGGTCGACCGCGATCCGAACGCGCCCGAGATCAGCGTCCTTGGCCCCGTACACGTCGCCGGCCTCTCCAGCTCCGGCCACGGCCCGCGCACCGCCCAGCTCGCCGCTCTGCTGTTCTTCAAGCCGGGCCGCAGCGCCGACACCCTCTGCGTCGACATGGACCCCCTCAATCCCTGGTCGAAGAAGACCCTCGACTCCCGGTTGGGTGATCTCCGCAGGGGGTTCGGCGACGACGCCCACGGCACCCCCTACGTACCGCGCCGCACCGCCCGCGACGACCCCTATAGCCTCTCCCCCCACGTGCACTGCGACTGGACCCGGTTCACACAGCTCGCCGAACGGGCCCTGGCAGGCGGACCCGCCTGCGTGGGTGACCTGGAAGGCGCCCTCCGCCTGGTCCGCGGCAGGCCCTTCGGCCACAACCCCCTGCCCTGGGCCCTGCCACACCAGCAGGAGATGAGCACCCGGATCGTCGACGTCGCCCACACCATCGCCACCTGGCGACTGGCCCCCGGCCCCCACCACGACCTCGCCGCCGCCCGGCAGGCTGTCGCCACGGGGCTCGAGGTAGACGAGGGGGCAGAGATCATTTATCGCGCGTGGTTGCGCATCGAGCATGCCGCGGGAAACCGTCCCGGCCTGTTCACCGCCTCCACCCGCGTCCAGCAGATCAGCCGGCACAACCGCATCCCCCTGGACCCCGAGACCGAACACCTCATCGACAGCCTTCTCGGAGCAGGTCAGCGTGCACAGGGGTTCTAGGACAACCGGGAACATCCGGCGGCCACAAGCCGGCCCGCTGGCGCCCTCGACGGACGGTGGGGGGCGTCAGTGCGCCGCGAGCGAGTGCGCAGCCCGATCCGTCGGTGCGCAGTCGCACGTGCGCCGTACTCGTCCGGCCGGCCAGGACCTGCGCAGTCTTCCAACGACCCCTGATCCAGATATCGAGGCCTTGCGCAGGTCCGCTGCCCACGGGAGCTGCGGCGCCTGTGCCATCAGCGCAACCCGCGAGGCCGGCCAGTGCACATGCTCGTGACCTTCTCCACCGCCTACGGTGCTCTTGCCGGTCTGCTTCTGCCACGCGCCGTGTACAAGCTGGCCGTACCCGCAAACGAAAGCTGGCGGTCGCGCTGCCCAGCCGGACACCCAGCCCAGGCATGGCTCGGACTCCCCCACTGCAAGCCCTGCTCCACCGAGAAGCAGAACACCCTAGGCACCCGGGGCTGGTACGGGCCCTCCACCCCAGTCGCCGCACTGATCACCGCCCTGGTGTGCGGCATCCTGGCCCACAGAACAGGGCCCCGTCCCGAACTGGCCATCTGGCTGCTCCTCACACCGATCCTGGTCCTCCTCGCCTGGGTCGATGCCACCGTGCACCGGCTGCCCGACGTCCTGACCCTCCCCCTCACAGCCGCCACCCTGCCCCTGCTCGGCACCGCAGCCCTCTTCCCGAACGCAGACGGATCCTGGCCGACCGCACTCAGTGGCGCTCTCGCCCTAGGAGGCGGCTACTTCATGCTGTTCCTGATCAGTCCCAGAAGCCTGGGATTCGGCGACGTCAAACTCGCCGTCACGCTCGGCGCCATACTCGGCTGGCACGGCTGGCCCACACTCGCCCTCGGCACCATCACCGGCCAACTCCTCGCCGCCGCCTACGGCCTGGGACTGATAGCCCTGCGCAAAGCCCACCCGAAAACCGCCATCCCCTACGGCCCATTCCTGATCGGCGGCAGCCTGGCGGCGATGATCGCGCGATAACAATCCCGCGCCGCACAGGCGGTGACCGCTCACCGGAAACAGCGGGAAAACTTCTCCCGCGACACCGCGACCACACCCACCGAACCAATGGGCCTACATCACGCTCATGACCCGCCGGCTACCGGCACAGGAACAGGTTGCCTCGGTTGAAGCCGAGGCCGTCACCGCGGCTGGGTGCGGGGCGGTACTGTCCGCTGTCCCGCGCCCATCCGGTCGGTTACATGTCGCCGTCGATGTGGGGGCGCAGCCCGCCGATGTTCTGGAAGGATCCGACGGATACGCAGCCAGCCCGGTCGTTGAGGTACAGCGTCTGCTCGGTCACACCCCAGCGCTTGTCCCTCGTCCACTTGCCCTTGTTCCAGAAGTAGCCGTACCGCTTTGCCCGGCCGCTGTGACCGTTGAGGTCGTTGTACGCGTCGTTGCGCCGGAAGGAGACGGCCTCTGCTTCCCGGTCTCCGTCGAAGCCGCACTTGAAGTCGGGGAACAGGTAGGCGGCCCAGCCGAGGTTGGGGGCATGCATATAGGCCGAGGAGGGCGCGTCATGGGCGGCGTGCGCGAAGACCGGTGCGGTGAGAAGGTTGGCGGCTTCCTCGCGGGCGGCCGGGTCGCGGGCGTGCCCGCGATGCGCGGCCAAGGCGCGGGCGAGCCAGCCGTCGACGTCGGCCTGGACGTAGCCGCCGGCTCACCGGGTCAGCTCGTCACGGACGGCTTCGTCCCCGGCGCGGGGCTCGGCCTGCTCCAGCGTGCCGAGCTCGCGCAGTTCGGCCTCCCGGGCGGCGGCGGCCGCGGCGTCGGCTTCGAACTCCGCCCGGACGACGGGATCGGTGTCCGGGTCGTAGACGGCGCCCGCAGGCGCGGCGGCGAGCAGCTGCTCGATGCGCTCCCACTCCGCGAGTTCCGCCGGGCCGCTTTGCCACCAGCTGAGAGTGCTGAGCTGGCGATTGGGATCGCTCGAAGCAGTCTGGTTGTCACCCACACGGCATTCGACTTGTCACATGCCCGAGCGGAACCAGCAAGGACAGATCTAGGACGGACCTAGGACAGCAGGCCTTAGCGTCGATCTTGCACCACGAGCTCGCACAACCCGTCATACGTAGAGCGCATCACGGAGCTCGCGCTTCTCTCGGCGGCACTGCTCGCATGAGAAACAACCCGCCAGGCACGGACCTCAGGGGGTACTACATGAATCTCACCCGCAAGCTGGCAGCCGGAGCCATGGCGGCCGGCTTCACCACCGCTGCCATCCTCGCTGCGACCCCGGCCAGCGCCACGGTCGTGAACTCCACATGCAACCTGTCGTCAGTCGTCACGGTCCATTACGGCAGCCCGACTGACCATACCTACTGCTATGTCTGGGATGGCGGGCCCGCCAACGAAGGCTGGATGGACATCCAGGGCTCCACCAGGGTGTGCTCGAACAGCTACACGGGATGGGTGCGGGGCACTTCGGGAACCAAGTACCCCATCTCCCGAAACTGGTGCACAGCCACTCAGGGGGAACGGCTGAACTTGATTCACTTCGACGGCAACTGACTTGAGCGTGCTCCCAGCACCCGTGGCTACGTTGCTGAGTAGCTGGAGCCGAATTGACAGGGCGTCACATAGGCGCGCCCCCGGAGGATCGCGATCCTCCGGGGGCGCGCCGTAGGTTCGCACTCCGGAGTGGTATGCGCGGTGAGCCTGCCGTAGCTGGAGAAAATCCCGGTGACAACATGCTCCGCCTCTGTGAGAGCTATCGTGCTGCGGCTCACCGATACGTTTTATAGCAGGCGATAATTCAGCCGGGTCAGTACCGGAAGGATATTGACGACACGGACGTGAAATCCTGCAGCCCGTCGGCCCGTGTGCCCCATTCCGTGAAATACGACTCGGTGATGGCCTCCGCGACGATCGGATGCAGATCTTCCTCTGTCGCACCGGCTTCCTGGAGCTCCAGGATCTGCTTCACGTAGGTGGGTGAGATGTCCGTGGTGATCTGGCGTTCGCGGCCGTCGTCCGAGCTGCCCGTGCACGTGAATCCGAAGTATGCCGTCACCTCCACCATCGTCCCCCTGGGCGTGGCCGCCGCCGCGCGCACCTGTGCTCTGACCTGCGGTTGCCAGTCGGATCCGGTCTCCTCCACCAAGGCGGTTTGGAGGCGCTTCTGCGGGGTCGTCAGCTTCCCGGCCCGGTAGCGCTCCACGGTCCGGCGCGAGACGCCGAGCCGCTCCGCCACGGCCTGGGTCGATCCCTTCGCGCGCGTGAGGAGGAATTTCATCTGCGCCTTGGCTGATTTCGGCGCGGGCCGGGTGAAACCCTTCCGCTCCGCCCGCGCGAGGGCATCCAGGACCTTGCTGCGGCTCAAAGCCGGCTGCTGCTCGTGATCGCTCATGCCCACCACCAGATCCAGGGCGCAACAGACAGCGCAGGAGATGGCGCAACAGGTAGGCCATGGTCTCCCCCGAGGGCGCGCGGACCTTCAGCGAGAAGCCGCTGAACATGCGCGACCAGCAGAGCGGGCGCAAGGATGGGAGTGACCGGAAGCCAGGTCACCGCGTCGAGCGTGGGGTCGCCGGCGGCGTCCAGAGGTGCACATCCCCAACCGTGGCGCCCCCTCTCGTCCCCCAGAACACCAGGAGACCGTACGCCCAGGGCCCCGACCCCAGAGCCGGGTCGCCCTTCCTCCAGTAGAGCGCTGTTCCCCCGGCCTCGTCCCACCGCTCTCCTCGCGCAACGCCCGTATCACCCAGGGCCTGAGCAGCCGCCGAAACCTACTCCCGGATCTCGGTCCGGTTCATGGCTGCCGAGTCACCGCTTCCCACCGTCACAGGATCCGCCCCTTCACCGGCCGCCTGGTGCAGCTCCCCAGGACAGCCGCATACGCCAACCGAAGGGTTCTGACCGCGCTTCCGTGATGGCTACGCCAGAACAATGAGGTGCCTCCGCAGGTTCGGCCCCGAGCACGCTACGGCGAGACACCCCAGCAGCGCAGATGCCGTCCGACTGAGGGAGCTCTTCGGCCTGTCCAACGTCTCCGCCACCAACTTTCCGTGTCAGCGCACCGGGACAGAAAGAACGGCCCCACCGGCCCGCAAGGCCCACTTCGCAGCCGACCCGGACGAGCGGAGTCGGGCACAACCCCGCAGATCTGGAGACGTCGGGCATGCCACCGCAACGCGAGGGTGCCCGGTACCCCCACGGCAGGGCCGGACACCATCGTCGTCAATCGGGTGCTGCGAGACCGCGTCAGTTGGCCTTGGTGAGCCTTGCCGCCGGGGACGGCAGGGCCGGGTTCCCCGCACGGTCAACGAGGACGTAACGCACCTCCAGCGGTCCGGCGGGTGCCCCGGTGATCGCCTCGGCGGGCAGCTTCACGCTGACCGCCTTCCCGACGTCGCCGGCGCTCACAGCGACGGACACGGCGGGCGCTGATTCGAAGAAGATGCTCTCTTCGTTGCCCGGGGGAAGGAGGAAGATCGCGATGACGTCGCCCTTGGCCATGCTGGTGTAGGGCGGGACGGTGACGGTGACCGGAGTGCTGCGGGAGCCGGTGACGCCGTTCTTCGCGGTGTCGTCGTCGAGCTTAGGCGCGGCCGGGGAAGGGCCGCCGGGCGGCGTGAAGCGGGTCTCGAACTGGATGGTCTTGCTGTACTGGCTGTCCGCCGAGCTTGGCTTGTACTCGTAGCCCAGGGTGTACACCTTCTCTTCCTCCCGCACCACGGGGCGCATCGGAATCCAGATGGACTCGCCAGAAACGCAGTTGACGTGGAAGAAGTCGCTTCCCGGCTCGCCGTCGAGGAGGAGCCGGAACATGTCCACCAGGTCGGGGTCCTGGGAGAGGGCGTCGGGAACAGGGATTTGGACCTGGAGATCCTCGTTCCTCTGGGCCGCGCGCAGGAGGCTCACCGGGGCATCCCCTGCCTCCGGGGGGAGTGCGTCGGGAATGGACGGCGCGGGAAGGGACTGCGGGTGGGCGTTCGAGTCCGTCATCTTCTTCGGTTCCTTGGGGAGATGTTCCATCAGGTCTGGGAGGGCTGGAATGGGGACGTGCTCCGATGGCCGTGAACCTTCCACCGGCCGGACAAGGTCCCCGTCAGTGCGCTCGAACTAGGGTTTGCCCAGGTCAAACGCCCTCCCGCCTGGACGCTACCGGCCTGGGGGACCACGGCGACACGTTGAATCCCGCCACCACGACCACCGCATGGCCAAAAAGCCGCGCGGCCGGCGAGGAACGGCCCGCCGTACTATCGGCACCTGCCTCGGCACGCAGTGATTCCGTACACGTGCCCTGACTGAACGGCCTTTGGCGTTGCTCGAAGAGGCAGACCCCGTCTCGAGTCGGCCCACCTCGTAACCGTCCGATACCAGCAAGAGCAAGGACTGCCGGATCGTTCCTCCAGGGGATGACATCCTCATGGAGACGGAAACGCTTCGCGACATCCTGTTCCCGGGCTTGAACCTCGTAGTGCGCCAGGCCACGGTCGTAGACGCCAACCTGATGATCGACGCGGCAGGCTGCGGACCGCCGGGGCCGTGTCCTGGGTGTCAGTGCCCTGGCGCACGCGTTCACAGCCGGTACTGGCGCCACATCGCCGAGATGCCTGTTGGGGGCCGTCAGATGACCGTTCGTCTCCGCGTGCGTCGCTTCTTCTGTGATCAGAGCCAGTGTCGACGCCAGACGTACGCGGAGCAGGTGCCGGGCCTGACTGAGCCCCGGCTTCGTACCTCGACGGCGGCCCGGTCGGCGATGCGAGCAGTCGCCGCGGAGCTCGGTGGCCGGCCGGGCCAACGCCTATGCACGCGACTGCGCATGCATGGTCGGCGGACTGCCCTCCTGCAGCAGTTGGCCGCTCAGCCTGTGCCGGCACAGGCCCCAAGGATCCTCGGCATCGACGAATTCGCGTTCCGCAAGGGCCGGACCTACGGCACCGTCCTCGTGGATGTCGAGTCGTCCAAGCCTGTAGACGTGCTGCCGGATCGAGAAACGGGGACGGTCGCTGCCTGGCTCCTGGAGCATCCTGGTGCCGAGATCATCTGCCGAGACCGCCTGATGGCCTTCACCAAGGCCATCAGGAAGGCCTCCCCGGACGTCCTGGAGGTGGCAGATCGCTGGCACCTCCTCCAAAACCTCTCGACGGCCGTGGAGAAGACCTGCCGTCGACACCGGGAGTGTCTACGGCGATCAGCCGGACCCGAAGCCAACCCACCGTTGGCCACGCCGGATACCCCGCTCCTACAGCGGGTTCGACGACGCCACGCGGAGGTCAACGAGCTGGCTGACGCCGGCCTGTCGTTCAGCGCCATTGGCCGCCGTCTGCAGCTGGACCGCAAGACGATCCGCCGCTACCGGAACCAGGATCTGGCAGGGCTTCTCGCTTCGGCTCAGGATCGAGGGCACGGGGTCCTGGAGCCGTTCATGGAGCACGTACAGCACCGGTTCCATGCGGGCTGCACCAACTCGATGCAGCTCTATCGCGAGGTACTCGCCCTCGGCTACACCGGCGGCTACCACGTTGTGCACCGCTACGTGGTGACCATCCGGAACGGCGTCGCGGTTCCTGCCCGCTCGGCGACTCCCCGCCCTCGCGACATCACCTCATGGATCATGCGCCCCCAGGAGTCACTCAACACCTCCGACGCTGCCCAGCTCGACGCCGTGCGAAGTGCCTGCCCGGAGATCGCCCTGGCCTGTGACCTAGCGCGGGACTTCACCGGAATGCTTCGCCAACGCCGCGGTCACCTGTTGCGGGACTGGATTCAGAAGGCCGAGCTGGGAGGCCCAGATGCCATCGGCGTCTTCGCCGACTCCATACGCCAGGATCTCCAAGCCGTCACTGCCGGCCTCACCCTGCCTTACAGCTCCGGCATCGTCGAAGGCCACGTCAACAGGATCAAAACGATCAAGCGACAGATGTACGGCAGAGCCTCATTCGCCCTACTCAGAGCCCGCATCCTCCTGCAGGCGCAGCCATCACGGAAGCGCGGTCAGAACCAACTCACCCGCTCATCCGCCATCCGACCCGTCTCACTGAACCTTGACCGTTTGCCATCGATCGAGCGACTCGGGGGCGCACTCTGTGGTCAGCGCCGACCGCGCCGTGCCTCCCGGATGGCGCGCATGTGTTGGGCGTCTCGCTGCTCAGCGTGCTGCCGAGACCGGGCTATCAGGGGGCCCATCACTGCCCACACTGCCGAGATGATCAGGCATCGGGCCACGAAGTCCCACCCCCACGCCATGCCGCCCGCCCACGTCATGACAGCGCTCATGGCGACTCCAGTAGCTACCGCTGCACCGATTCGCTTCCACCACCGCCCCATATCCAGCGGCTACCCGCTCAGACACCGCAGGAGCGCCTGCGCGCAGACCAACTTCGATGGCAAACGGTCGCCGGAACACTCCTCCAGGCCCGCACCCGGGACCAGATCGCCCGCTTCTTCAACGGCTGGCAGCTCCTCGACCCCGGACTCCAGCCCGTCTTGCGCTGGCGCCCCGACCCCGACGAGGCCCACAGCACCCTCACCGACGCCGAAGCCGCGTGCTACGCCGGCGCGGCATGGAAGCCCTGACCCACAGGGCGCGCCAGGCCGTTGCCTACGCCCTGGGCATCAACCCGGTGGACCTGCATGGAGCAGCAGCTCCTCGCAGATGCGGATCATCCGTGTCCTGAAGGTTCGCCATCGCCAAACCCAAGCGCCTCAGAGACATCAGCCAGCCCTCCACAGCCCCGACACCACGGAGACGATGGCGAGAGAACTGGAAGAGCGCTGTTTAAGACGGCAGTTAGGCCCTCCGGAAGCTGTCGTGGCCTTCCATCGGACCTTCAGCCAGAAAGCCGTTCCTCGCCACGATGGCAACCCAATCCCGGACCGGAGAGCGGCTCCGCCTGGTCTGGTGGGGCCGCCTCCCATGGGAGAGCCCTACTACCGGAGTTCGACGGAGTAGGTGCTGCCGTCGAATTCCCAGCCGTCGGTGCCTTCCCCGATGTCCTCGACGATGACGTCGTCGATGAACTGGTCCTCGAACGCGTCGTCGGTGAGCTCGCCGGCCGTCCAGAGGTCCTCGATCGTCGTCCAGTGGCCACGGCTTCCGTCGATCCGCAGGGGGGCCGCGTGTGGTGTTCCCCGGTTGCGGCGGTCGGTGCCGGTGGTGACGTAACCGCTGATCTCGTACTGTCCGTCCTTAACCTGACGCGGGATCGGGTCGGCGGGGACGACGGCGACGTTCTCGTAGGCGGTGTGGATGAGGTCGCGGTAGCCGCGGCGCACGTTGTACTCGGGATCCGACAGCCAGTTGACCAGGGTCTTGGCCGTCACCTCGAGCCCCGCCTCCTCCAGGGCCTGGTAGCCGCGGTGAGTTCCGGTGAGCTGGCTGAGCTGGGCGTGCCAGTGCTGGGCGCTGTAGGAGGACAGGCGGTGGCGTGGGGTGACGCGGGTGCGCAGGAGGTCGTTGAGGGCGGCGCCCAGGGACGGGCCGCGGCCGGTGGGGCCGGCCATCAGTCGTCACCTTCGGGGATCATCTGGCCGGGCTGGATGAACTTGGCCTTGACCTCGCCGAAGCCGGTCCCGATCCGGTAGGTGTCCGGTGCGGTGCCGGGGGGTGTCCAGAAGACGGCCGCGTCGACATTGCGCAGGGCGATGAGCCGGTGGCCTTCCTGGACTGCTTTGAAGGCGACGGTCCAGTGGCGTACGGAGGCCTCGGCGACCATGCTCATGCGCCAGTCCGGCCGCCAGAACGGGGACTTCTGCTCCTGGCGTTTGGGCCACAGCAGGCGCAGCGCGATCGACAGGCGGGTCTTGTAGGCCTTGTAGGGTTCGCCGCCCGTCTGGATGAGGTCGGCGCGGGCGGTGCGGGCCGCTTCGTAGAACGGTTTGAACAGGGACTCATTGGCCTTGCCGGTCCAGGAGTCATGGATGGCCGGCATCGCGGGAAGGTGGCCGTCGCGTACGAGCCGGGCCAGTTGCTTGATGTGCGGGGTGGTCACCCACACGCGGCCCGCGTCGTCGGGCCGGTCGGTGATCCGGCCGAGCGGGTGCGGCATGTCCGTGCGGGACCATTGCGGGATGTCGATGAGGTAGATGCCGGCCCCGGCCCTGTCGAATTCCTCGAGGGGGCCGGTGTGCAGCAGTTTGTTCGGCGCCAGGGGAACGGCCGAACAGGCCGAGGGATAGCTGCCGTTGCGGTCGATCAGGCATAGCACACCGTCGCCGAACGTGTCCGGGACGTCGAGCTGGTCCCGCCGCACGCGCTTGCCGTTCGGCCGGTCGTAGGGGACGCGCGTGCTGGTGACGTCGGGATGGACCCAGCGTGGTTCACCGTCCATGTGCTCACTGATCAAAGGCCACGGCCCGCCCTCCCGCTCTTCACCGCGGATCACCTTGATCGGGTGCATCTTCGAGCGGCCCACCGCGTCCTTGAGAAGCTTCAACGCGGGGAACGGGGCGCCTTCCGGCTCATCCTGCTCATCTCCCGGCTGAAGCTCCACCTCCCCCTCCACCTCCACCTCCACCTCAGCCTCAGCGTCGGCTTCACGTTCAGACTCTGCTCGCGTGTTACCGGACACTGCGGGCCCGCCGGTCTCGGCGTGCTGGGCAGATGCGGGCCGGCCGGCGGCCATGGCGTAGGCGTGCAGGGCCGCGGCAAGACGCTGTCCCTCGGCAGTGTCCGGCAGCCGCGGCGATGTGGCGGCCGCCTCGGCCAGGGGCGCTGCGAGTTCGTCAAGGGCCGCCCGGTCGCCACTGGCCAGCGTGCTGCGCAGCGCGGCCAGTTCATGGGTGAGGGAAGCCGGCAGCCCCTGTCGGGCGCCGGATGTGTAGGGAAGGGCCGCTTCGGCCAGCTCCCGCTCCACGGCGCTGCCGCTCCCCCGCGCGGGCTCCTCACTACCCGCGCCGGCCGCGTGAGTGGCTGCGGGGGTGTCGAGGAAGCGGGCGTGCAGCAGGTCGGGAGTGAGACAGGCCGTGCCGATCACGCCGAAGTCGCGTTCAGCGATCGTCACCTGAACGATTCCGGGGTCGTCGGCGGGTGCGAGCGTCAGCAGGACATCGGCGTCCAGCAGCTTCAGCAGTGCGGGGTCGGCGCTGTCCACGATGGCGAGCACCGGGACCCGCAGCGCGCGGGCGAGGCCGGCCAGTGCCTGGGAGGCGTTGGGGAGGCGGTCACCGGAGAGCGGAAGCCGCGCGTTGTGGGCGGCCTGGAGCCGGTCGACCACGACCAGGGCCAGGTCCTCGACGTAAGGGGCGGTCTCCGCGATGGCTTCGGCCGTCAGTTCGCTGCCGTCATCGATCATCAGCGGCGCGTGGGCCAGCTCCCGGGCCACCTGCTGCTCGTCCGGGGTGAGGCGGCCCTGCTTCAGTCGCGGGTAGTCGCCGCCGGTCTCGGCGGAGATGATCCGGCGCATGATGTCGGCCTGGTTCGGGCCCGACGCCGCATACAGGACACGGCGGTTGTCGACGAGCGCCGTCCGCCGCGCGGTCGCCAGTCCCAGAAGACTTCCGCCGACGTTCGGGGCGGCCGCCACCAGTGTCAGGCGCCCGGACTGCAGACCACCCGTGGCCGCATCAAGGCCCGACAGCCCGAACGTGGGGCCCGTCTCCGGCCCGGCCGCGAGGACAGCACCAATGGCATCGCCCAGCGAGGCAAGCCGACGCGGCACACTTCTACGATCTTGATCATTGCTGCTGGTCACTGCACCTCCTGCGAGTACCGCACTAGGGGGCGCGGCGGTCTCGGATGACGGGGAACCCGACGTGGCGTCGGCGGGAAGCAGTACGGCAATAGGGGTACTGCTGCGCCTCAGCACCTGCGGCCGTCCCTGAGCTGCCAGCGTCACGAGCTCGCCGAAGTCCTTCTGAGCTGCACTCAGTGCGTGGGAGGGGAACGCATCCGCCTTCCGGGCCGCCGGAAGGCGGTCGAGTGGGGCGAGTACTACGCGCTCTCCGTGCTTGTGGATCAGGGTGGTGAGCCCGTCCTTCTCGGCGCGTCTCACCAGAGCGAAGAGCTCCCTGCGAGCGTCGGTCGCGTTCATCACAGCCGCATCGTGTGACTGGCTCACCCAACTCCCTAAGTCCTCAACTACCCATCACCATAGCAATAGTCGACATACTCAGGTAGAAAGTCACTAACTTTTTTCGGAGATGTCACTAACTTTTTCTAGAACACTTGCTGGGGTGCACCGGACTGTGTGACAAGCGCACCCGCCGACGCGGCGGCCCCACACCGGAAGCAGAGTCCGGGTGGGGCCGCCGAGTTTGCGAGGATGGCTAGTTGTAGGGCCTGAGGATCGTGTTGGCTGCGTAGCTCCAGTTGGCTGGGGTGTTGAAGGTGTAGCCGGGGGCAGCGCCGTTGAGGGTGCCGTCGGGCTTGGTGGTCCAGGTGAACATGCGGCTGGTGCCGTCGCTGTAGCCGTATATGGCGCCGACGTCGTCGCGGCCGTCGCCGTTGAAGTCACCGGTGGTGATCATCATGTGGTTGTGGTCCCAGTTGCCGGGGTCGGATTTCCAGGCCTGGGTGGGGGTGTTGAACTTGCCGTCGCGGGTGCTGGTGGCGACCAGGGTGTGCATGGCGTCGCTGCCGTCGGAGTAGTCGTACCAGGTGATGATGTCGTCGATGCCGTCGCCGTTGAAATCGCCGGCCTGGAGGTAGGTGCGGCTCCAGTCGCCCCAGGAGGTGATGGTGCTGCCCCATGAGGTGAGGTCCGGCTGGAAGGCTCCGGTGGGGCCGGCGAGGAAGGTGTGCATCTTCAGGGTGCCGTCACCGTAGCCGTAGAGGGCGGCGATGTCGTCGCGGCCGTCGCCGTTGAAGTCGCCCGTGACGACCTTGCTCTGCTTCACGTCCCACCACCCGGCGGGGAGTGCGGTGCCTTCGAAGGGCGGGTTGAAGCCGCCACGGACGTCAGCGGTGAGGGTGAACAGGCGGTCGGATCCGTCGGCGTAGGAGTACCAGATGGCGAGGTCGTCGCGGCCGTCGCCGTTGAAGTCTCCCGACTGAAGGCTCATGCTCTCGGAGTACCAGCTGCCCTTGGCGGAGGTGTAGGAGACGACGGGGGCCTGGAAGCCGCCGTCCGGCTTGCCGAAGGCGGTGAACACCTTCATCAGGCCGCCGCCGTAGTCGTACGTCATCGCCGCGTCCCCGCGGCCGTCCCCGTTGTAGTCGCCGGTCGCGAACCGCATCTTGTTCACGTTCCAGCTGCCGATGCCCGAACTGTAGGAACCGAACGGGGCGTTGAACGTGCCGTCCGAGTTGGTCAGGAACGACTGGAACGCGGCATGTCCGTCGCTGTAGGTGTACCAGGAAGCCATGTCGCTGCGCCCGTCGCCGTTGTAGTCGTGGCGGATCGCTGTGCCGCTGGACCACAGGGTCTGGCCCTTGGCGTTGTCGATGATGAGGTTGCCGCGGTCCTGGAGCATGGCGTAGCCGTCTGCCAGGTGTTCGGGTTTGCCGGTGGTGGCCTGGTTGGTGCTCCACAGTGAGGTGGAGTCGTCGCCGGCTTTGTTGACGGTGATGTTGCCGTCGCTCTGTACAAGTGCGGTGGCGCCGGGGTTTCCGCCGGTGTTGGCGGACCAGATGACCTTGTTGGCGTTGGAGGTGACGACGAGGTTGCCGTCGGCCTGCATGGTGAGCTTGGCCGAGTTGGAGATGACGGACTGGCCGGAGGTGAGGCGGGTGCCGGGGGTGATGCGGCGGCCGCCTACGGAGCCGTCGATGGTGAACGGCTGCCCGAAACCGGTGAGGTTGCCGCCGGTGGCCTGGCCGGGCCAGCCGGTCACGGTGTTGTCGGTCTTGCGGCCCCACAGGTCGGTGATGTCGTCGCCGTCGAAGTCTCCGGAGGAGCCGATGGTCGGGTAGTCGGCCTTCTTCAGGGTGAGTCCGGCGAGCTTGGTGCGGCGCGGCGCGGTGCCGAAAGTGGCGGCGTTCAACGCTCCGTTGGGATCGGCCTCACCGTAGCTGCGGTAGATGTCGCCGGTTTCGTTGTTGCGCATCAGTAGGTCAAGCAGGCCGTCGTGGTTGAGGTCGCCGGGGCCGATGAGGGTGAACTGGTCCCAGTCGGTGCCGCCGACGAGGACGGGGTGGCTGCGGCCGCGGGTGAGGTAGTCCGAGCGGTCGCCGTAGTAGGCCCATAGCTGCTTGCCCTGCTTGACCAGGATGTCGGGCTTGCTGTCGCCGTTGAAGTCACCAGTGAGGATCTGGTCGGCGTTGGACCAGTGGTCGTCGGTGATTCCCTTGCAGAGGCCACCAGTGGTGGGCTTGGGGCAGGTGACCTTGAGGTCGAAGGAGGTGTACCCGTCGCGGTTTATGACGCCGCGGCCGTTGTTGGGATAGACCCGCAGCAGGTTCTGCTGAGCCGTGTCGTTGTACTCGAGGGAGACCAGGTCGTTCTTGCCGTCCTGGCCCCAGTCGCCGCTGGTTGCGACCTGTTGGCCGGGGAAGGCGCCGCCGCCGTTGGCGGCGACGGAGAACTCCTTGTTGCCGTGCCCGGCGTAGGTCAGAAGCGTGCCGTTGGAGTCGACGCTCCAGATGTCCTTGAAACCGTCGCCGTTGAGGTCACCGGCACCGTCGCGCAGACCGGTTCCGTCGGCGTAGTAGAGATAGCTGGCGGTGTCGGAGCGGTTGCCGGCCTTGTCCACGCTGTACGCGTAGACCATGTGCGGGCCCGTTACCGGAGGCCTGATCTCATCGGTGAAGGGGGCGCTGGGGTCGGACCGGTTGACCTGCGGGTCGTAGTCGGTCCACCAGTTGTAGGAGGCGACGTCGATGACGCCGTTGGGCCCGAAGGTGAAGTGGCCGTTGTCGTTGACATCGCCGTTGGGCTCGTCCGGCCAGCCCTGATCCCCGTTGGGAAACACCGTGGAGGTGATGGCCGGCGGATGGCTGGGACGGTCACGGTCCGTGGTGAAAGTGCAGGTATCACTCCAGTCCGAGGTGGCATGATCCTCGTCCGTGGTTTGCACCTTCCACGTGTAGACGCCGCTGGGGGTGGCAGTACCTGGCAGGACGAGGGTCGCAACGCGGTCGTTGAGGGCCGGGATGCTGGTGTCCACCACCGGCTGGGTGCTGCCGGACTTGAAGACCTGGAAGTGCGCAGTGAGGTTGCCGGAGTCCAGGTCCTTGACATGGGCATACACGCTGATCGGGGTGTTCCCGATGACACCGCCCGCCCCGCAACTCGTCTGAGGGCTGGTGCCCAGCTTGTCGGGCTTCTCCGGCAGATGGTTGTACTGCACTTCCAGCACGGCCGTCTTGGGGTCGAACCTCTTCCAGCCGTCGTGGTCCGTCTCGTCACCCGCCTTGAGGCCGAGGGTGAGGCTCTTCTGCCCGGCCGCGACGCTGTCGCGCAGCGCAGAGGTGGCGTTGAACTCCAGATTTCCCGCGGCACAGCCCGGAACGGTGCTGCTCCAGCCCTTCGCATCGTGCACGGTCGCAAGATCGCCGCCGATCTGCGACGGCTTGTTGTTCCAGGTCGTCTTCGGTGAGATGTCGCCGAAGCGTCCAAGGACCACGTCTGCCTTCGTGCAGGACCAGGACCAGGTGTTGCGGATACGGAAGGTCGCTGACTGGATCTGCGCACCGCTCACATAGCTCGTATCGAGCCGGAAGTAGGAACGCGACAGGCCGTTGGTCTCACTCTCGTATCCGACTCGCACGTCCTCGTTGGCGTTCCAGTACGAGTTGTTCGGATACTTGGCGTAGGCGCGGGTCCAGCTCCACTTCTGGTGGTCGCCATATCCCCAGCTCGGGTCGATGTACACCGGGTATGTGGTGTCGGGTCCGGTCAGCAGCTTCTGGTCCGGCGTGATGGCAATGGAGTTGGAGGTCAGCGCCGTGCCCATCACCGCGTCCTTGGCGCCGCTGCCGGGCTCGAAGCCGTTGGTGGGTGCGCTGGCGTCCTCCCCGGCCGCCAGCGCGCGCTTCGCAGACTTGGCGGCCGGGGCCGCACCCGCATCGGTCGGTTGCGGCGTGGAGTCCCACATCATCGGGGCGGGACTGGTGAAGACGGTCTGTCCGGCGGGGTCGGTGGCCACCAGCGTCCCGGTGTCACTGTCCTTGTGGATGTCCAGACCGACCGTGCTGGTGGCGAAGTTGAGCGTCGTCAGCTCCGGGTTCTGCGCCGCCTGCGCCGACTTGACCACCAGGAGCTGTGAGAAGCCCTCCACCTCGGCCTTCAGCTGCAGGTCCACCCCCGGCAGTACCTCCGGGTAGGTAGCGATGTTCTCGCTGAGGGTCGGCTTGGGCAGCGCCTTGGGCCACGACAGCGACAACGTGCGCCCGTCCTTGACGCCCGACAGCATCGGCCCCGTACCGCCCCCGGAGAACTTCACCGGCACCGTGGCGGCCTTCGGCACCACCGAACCGTCCGCCGCGAACACCAGAGTCGGGTCGGTCGCGACCCATGCACCGGCGCGCCAGACCCGTACGGCTTGCCCGTACTGACGCACCGTGAACGGGCCGTCTGGCTGCGCCCACGTATCGGTCGCCTCCGTGCGCGCCGACACCAACTCATACGGTTTTCCAGTGGACTTGGCCTGCTGCAGCGCATAATCCTCCTCGCTCATCACCCCCCGCGACACCGGGTCAGACGGCGGCTGAGAAGCAACGGCCGGAGCCGCGCCGGCTATGACCACTGCCACAGGCAGGGCCACGACGACCGGTGCCACGACGACACCGGCCAGGAAAGCGGCCGTGGCGCTGGCGCGAAAGCGCCCCCGCGGCCAGTTTCTATCTCGTCTCATGTACGCCTCTTCCATCTTATTCGCTCGGCGATTTCAGGTGACTCTATAGCCCCAGAATTGGGACTCAGGGGATGCCCGAGATCTGACCCAAGACACATATCCTTTACATTCCCAAGTTGCCACTTTCGCGACTTGACACCCAAAGCGGACACACAGGAAGTACTTACCCGGGCCCTACAGGAAGCAGCTGACCTGCATCTTGTCCAGTGGTTGGATGCACTCCGGTGTGTCGCAGCAGACCGTAAGGGGCTATTTGGATCGTTTGATAGCGTTCTGTGAAAACAAATACTTGACAGTTCGTTTACAAGCCCTGTTACGCTCCGGCGGTCATTTTTAGAATGGGCGAGGGGTGGGGCGTGAGCCGTTTCGGCATGCGTGGATTGGCGGCTTCCATAGCCGCTATGGTCACGGTGGGGTTGCTACCCGCCGTATCAGTGGCAGCCGGCAGCGAAGGGCCGGCACTGCCCGGTCTCAAGCAGCCGAAGGCTGTCGCAGTGACGAAGGCCCTAGCTGGCGGGCCGAAGAAGAAGGACGACGCAGCCGCCAATCCCTGGAAGCAGCCGAAGGTCGTCTGGCCGGCAGCGGGTTCGGTCGACGTCGACCTCTCCGGGGCGATGGGGAGCACGTTCGCGAGCACGTCGCCGGCTGCCAAGTCAACTTCCGTCACCGGTAAGCGGCAGGCGGGTTCGCTGCCCGTGTCGGTAGGCGGGGCCAAGGACCGTGCCGGTGGCGCGCCTTCCAAGGTGAGGGTCTCGGTCGCCGACCGGACTACCGCCCAGAAGGCCGGTGTCGACGGACTACTCCTCTCCCTCAGGCGCACCGACGGCGCCACCCAGCCGGGGACGGTCCCGGTTCAAGTTGACTACTCCGCCTTCAAGGGCGCTTACGGGGGCGACTGGGCCGCCCGCCTGCACCTCGTCGAACTCCCGGCCTGCGCACTGACCACCCCCGAGGTGGCCAAATGCCATACGGAGAAGCCTCTTTCGACCACAAACAACACGCGGGCGGGAACACTGGCCGCAAACGCTCCTCTGGCAGGAGCTCAACCGCTGATGGCCCGGGCCACCACTGGGGCAACGGTTCTGGCAGCCACCGCGGGATCCTCCGGCGGCACGGGTGACTACAAGGCCACCCCAATGCAGTCTTCCGGGTCATGGAATGCCGGCGGTTCGACGGGTGCTTTCAACTGGTCCTACCCGATCGGCGTCCCGTCCGTTCCCGGAAACATGCAGCCCAAGCTGTCTCTGGACTACAGCTCCCAGTCAGTCGATGGCCTGACGGCCGCGTCGAACACCCAGTCCGGCTGGCTCGGCGATGGCTGGTCGATGGAACCCGGCTTCATCGAACGCCACTACAAGCCATGCAACGACGACAAGGAAGGCAGCACCAACACCACCAAGGTGGGTGATTTGTGCTGGTTCAACGACAACGCCACGATGTCGCTGAACGGCAAGAGCATCGAACTGGTCCACGACGCCAAGAACGGATGGCACGCTGCGGCCGACTCGGGTGAGAAGGTCGAAAAGCTGACCGGCGCCAGTAACGGTGACAACGACGGAGAGCACTGGAAAATCACCACAACCGACGGGACCCAGTACTACTTCGGCCTGAACCGACTGCCCGGCTGGAAGGACTCGACCACTGCGACCACCAACTCCGTCTGGACCGTGCCGGTGTTCGGCAACCAGTCCGGGGAGCCCTGCTACAGCGCGACCTTCTCCTCCGCTTGGTGCCAGCAAGCCTGGCGGTGGCAGCTCGACTACGTCGTCGACGTCCGCGGAAACGCCATGGCGTATTACTGGAACTCCGAGACCAACAACTACGGCCGCAACGTATCCGAGACGTCCGGCAAGTCCACGGTGACCCCCTACATCCGGGGCGGCTGGCTCGACCACATCGACTACGGTCTGCGCTCGGACGCCGTCTACAGCGCCAAGGCCATGGGTCAGGTCAAGTTCGACGTCACCGAACGGTGCCTGACCGCATGCGGAACCTTCGACGAGACCCACGCCACTAGCTGGCCCGATGTCCCGTTCGACCTGTACTGCAAAGACGGCGCCACCGAATGCAAGGACAAGTACTCACCAACGTTCTGGTCCCGCAAGCGCCTACTCAACATCACCACCAAGGCTCTGACCTCCGGTGCCTACAAGGATGTTGACTCCTGGGCGCTGGTCCAGGGCTTCCCTCCTGCCGGTGACGGCGTGTCCACGCCCATGTGGCTGCAGTCCATCACCCGGACAGGCTACGCCTCGGGGAAGGCGGACTTGCCTCCGGTGACGTTCGCAGGCAAGCAGAAGCCGAACCGCGTCGACAAACTCGGCGACGGCCTGGCCCCATTCATCCGGTTGCGCATGTTTCAGATCACCACCGAGTCCGGGGGCACCATCGGTATCGACTACCTCGATCCCGACTGCACCGCCACCACTCTGCCGCCGGCTGACGGCTCCAACACCACCCGCTGCTTTCCGGTGAAGTGGGCCTATGAAGGAGATAAGGCCAAGCAGGACTGGTTCAACTCCTACGTTGTCCAGCGGGTCACTGAAGGTGACAACCTCGCTGGAACCCCTGACACCGTCACCGAGTACAGCTACCTCGGCGGCGCCAAGTGGGCCAAGAGCACGGACGAGTTCACTAAGTCCGAAGACCGCAGCTACTCAATAGCTCGGGGCTATGAACGCGTCCAGACCCGCAAGGGCACTGGCAGCGACTCCAAGACCCTCAGCGAATCGCGCTACTTCCGGGGCATCGACGGGGCGCAGGTTAAGGACAGTGACGACGTCGACGCCACCCCGGTCACTGACCGCGAACAGTTCGGGGGCATGATCCGCTCCACCGCCACATTCAACGGCGACGGCGGCGACCTGATCGCGCGCACCTCCTACACTCCGTGGCGGTCGGACAAGAGGGCCGCGCGCACCCGGCCCGGGCTGCCGGACCTTGAGGCGTACCAGACCGGGACCGAGAAGGAATCCACCCGCACCACCATCACTGGCGGCTCGCGGACCACCGAGCTGACGCGGCATTTCGACGACTACGGCATGGTCGACACTGTCTTCCAGAGCGGCGACACCAGCAAGACCGGTGACGAGCAGTGCACCACTACCACCTACGTGCGCAATACCGGGATCTGGCTCCTCAACAAGGTCTCGCAGGTTCGGACCATCCCAACGGCGTGCGGCGTGCACGGCTACATCACGGATGACACCCGCACCTACTTCGACAACAACACCGACCTAACGGCAGCACCCACCAAGGGCAACATCACCAAGACCGAAAAGCTCAACGGCGACGGCACCGCCTACGAGACCACCTCCTCGGTCCCCAGTACGTGCGGCCCCCTCAACCTCCAGCTCTGCTACGACCAGTACGGCCGAAACCTCGCCTCGGCCGACGCATACGGCAAAGTCACAAGCACCGCCTACACACCCGCCACTGGTGAAACACCCACAAAGACGGTCGTCACCAACCCGCTCGGCCAAACCTTGACCAGCGTGCTGGAGCCACTGCGCGGCCAACCGACGCAGGTCACTGACGCCAATGGCAAGGTCACGACCACGGCATACGACGGGCTCGGCCGGATCTCCAAAGTTTGGATTCCCACACGGTCCGCGGTCACGTACAAGGACTCGCCGAACTACGCCTTCGGATACCAAATCCGTAACGACGCGCCGACCGTCATTGCCAGCACCACCCTCACGCATGACAACCAGCTCGACACCACCTACACCTTCTACGACGGCCTGCTGCGGGCTAGGGAGACCCAGTCTGAGTCCCCCGACCGCTCGGGGCGCCTGATCAGCGAGGCCTTCTACAACACCCGCGGCGAAGCCAACCGCACTTCCGGCACCTACTACGCCACCGGGAAGGCAGAACCTGTCCTGGTCACTGGCGCGGAGTCCACCGACTACCCCGCGTCCACGGAGACCCAGTTCGACGGAGCAGGCCGCACCACCTCTCTGCTCAGCAAGCGGTTCGGCGACGTGAAGGAAAAAGCCACCACCAGTTACACCGGTGACACCACCACCGTCATCCCGCCGCAAGGCGGCACTAGCACCACGACGGTAGTCGACGCCCTCGGCCGCACCAGCGAACTGCGCCAGTACACCAACGCCGACCGCACCACGTATCAGTCCACCCTGTTCAGCTACAACAAATACGGCCGTCTCGAACAGGTCACTGACCCCTCCGGTGCCAAGTGGACCTACACCTACGACACCCGGGGCCGCCAGACCCACGTCGACGACCCGGACAGGGGCAGCTCCACCACCGCCTATGACCAGGGCGACCGAGTCACCGATACCACCGACGCCCGCGGTATCACCCTCCACACCGACTACGACGCACTCGGCCGCAAGACTGCTTTGAAGAAGGGTACGAGTACTCTCGCCTCCTGGACCTACGACACCGTCGCCAAGGGCAAGCTCACCAAGTCGACCCGCTACGCCGGATCAGACGCTTACACCACCGAGATAACCGGGTACGACGACCTCTACAACCCGAACGACACTGTTGCCACCGTCCCCGCCAGTGAAGGCAAACTCGCGGGCACCTACGAGTGGTTCGCCGGATACAACGGCAACAGCGGGCAGCAGGAATACGTCTACCAACCGGCCCTCGGAGACCTGCCCGAAGAGCAGGTCTCCACGGCCTACACCGCGGTCCACGGCATGGTCAACTTTGTCACCGCTGGCAACAACGCGCTGATCTCAGCAAGCACGTACGACCATTACGGCAACCCGGTCCGGCAGGAATACGGCGAGTTCAACCAGCACGTGTGGACCACCACCGAATACGACGACCACACCGGCAGGCTCACCCGCGTCACCAACGACCGCGACACCAGCCCCAAGCGCATCGACGACACCCGTTACACCTACGACGGCGCCGGCAACATCAGCTCCATCGCAGCCGCCTACGGCCAGGACACCACTCGCACCACCGACACCCAGTGCTTCACCACCGACGCCCTGCGCCGCATCACCGAAGCCTGGACCAACACCGGCGAACAGTGTGCAATCACCCCCTCCAGTGGGGTCGTCGGCGGCCAAGACCCGTACTGGACCAGCTACACCTACGACGCGGTCGGCAACCGCAAAACCGAAACCCAGCACACGACCCCCGCCGGCCCCGCTATCGACACCACGCGCACCTACGCCGCACCCACCCCCGGAACCCACAACCTTCCCAAGGTCAGCCAGGCCGGCACCGCCGCCCACGACGAGACCTACACCTACGACCAGGACGGCAACACCAAAACCCGCACCAGCGGACCCAGCAGCCAGACCCTGACCTGGGACGACGAGGGCCACCTCAAAACCCTCACCGATGGCACCAACACCAGCAACTACCTATACGACACCGACGGACAGCGCCTCATCCGACGCGACTCCACCGGCACCACCCTCTACCTCCCCGGCGGCAATGAACTCCACCTCGACAAGGCCGGCCAGGTCACCGGCACCCGCTACTACACCGCTGGTGGCCAAACCGTCGCCATGCGCACCGGCACCAAACTCACCTACCTCCTGAACGACCCCCACGGCACCGCCAGCACCCAGATCACCGCCGACGCTACCCAGACCATTACCCGCCGCAAATCCACCATCTTCGGCGCCCCCCGCGGCAACCAGCCCACCAACTGGGCCGGAGACAAGGGCTTCATCGGGGGCACCCGGGACACGGACTCTGGTCTCACGCACCTCGGCGCCCGTGAATACGACCCCGCCACCGGACGCTTCATATCCGTCGACCCGGTCATGGACCTGAAGGATCCCCAACAGGCGCACGGCTACACGTACGGCAACAACAACCCCCTCGCCTACGCCGACCCCACCGGCCTATGGATCGACGACGGCACTGGCCACTCCGAGAAGCGGGATCCCAAAACCGGAAAATCCACCGGGCCTTCGCAGTGGTACGAGGACAACGTAGCGCCCAGCGACGGAGAGCTCGATGGCACCACCGCCAGTACGCACGACCCGGACACGCTCCACAACTATCCCGACAAGGGCCTGAATGACAGCGCCAAGGAAATAAGGCGAAAGAAGCTCAGGTGGGCCTACAAGCACCGCTGGGATAAAGCAGCCTGGTGGCAGAAGATTTTCCGTCACACAACCGATGACGCGGAAATTCCTTGCGAAATCGCGGATCCTGGAGAAATGTGCGGCCTGAAGGAGGCCGTAGTTCCGTTCCTTCCTGGGGAGGTAGGTAAGCCGCCCGGGGTAGAGGGAGAACCGGCCGGAGGAAAAGTAATTTCGGGAAGCGGAACCGCGAAGGGAATCCTTGAAGTAAGTGATCGAGTAAAATCAACAGCGGCAATGCGAAACTTCAAGCCGGGCGAGGCGCGCGACTTCGTCTACGACCCTCTCACGGAACGTTTCGCGACAGGCGCCAAGCAGCCTATGGGTCATGATCAGCTTGGTTGGGCAATTCAATCAGACAAAACCGAGATGGTCGGTGGGCGTCTCAGAATCGGCTCTGACGGTAAGCTTGAGACTAACGAGTGGTCGGGCCACTACGGAATGAACTGGAATGAAGCAAATCGGAAATCTTTCGACAACTTCATGAAACGCTTTGGGATCGATCAAACTCACACGCCAACCGCAGAGTGGTGAACCGCATGCCATCCAAAGACCTGCTTACCGAACTTTCTCTTGTGCCTGAGAAGAATTGGCTCACATCTCCCTCCTCGGGGGATCCAGGAACGATCACCTGGCTCCCTTTGGCACAGGTCAGTGAAACAGGTATCTGGCTTGGTGTAGACCGGAACGGCAGTTGGGCGATCGGCCGCCTTGACGGACCAGTCCAGCCCTCAGCAATGAATTTGCCCACCTCCTGGGTAACAATCCTTGATGTGGATGAAGCAGAATTCCGGCAGAACCTCAAAGCGGGCGCTCAGCAACATAGGATCTCGGAAGGCGAGCTTCAGGAGCACGTGCCCGTTGATGAAGTACTCACGATAGCAATTCTAAGCGAGAGTGATCATTGGGCAGAACGCGCAGTCTCATGGCTGTCGAATCGAACGAACCAGAAAGCACACTTGGAGCTCCTCCGTGAACTTTCCAAAGCGAAGTGGGCGACTCAGAAAACTCGACATGCCGCCTACCGACTCGTGAAGAGAACCGAGAGTCCGTCACCAAGAAAAGCCGCGAATCAGATCGCGGATGAATCGTCAGTCGCCGACAACTGAGCAGACGTATGGACTCGGCCTCCGCTGAACTCGACGTTGAGTCAGTGGCGGAACGCGAAACGGCCATTGCATGCAGATGCCTCCCCTCCCCAGCGGGAGGCATCTGCATGTCCGCTCGCTTTCCGACCTTTTCGGATCAGATGATCTTCGCCAGCAGCCACGACGACCTGGCTCCGGCCGTTTCAGGGCTGCTCCGACGCGCCGGGCCGCACCGGGTGCCGCACCAAGGGGTCGTCAGGGCGGGGCTCCCACGCCCCCCACCGAACGCGGTGCTCTATCGTTCACTACGAATTGAAGGCGATCCGCATCAGCGCAGCCGCAGAGCCGTGATCCAAATCGGTGGCAGCATCGTGCTCCCATGCGGCCGCCGAGAGCCGGATGGCCGACCAGCCGAGGCCCTTCAGCCCCGAGCGCGGACGTATCCTGCCGCAAGCAGAACTCCTATTCTGAACTGATCCCGGCCTGCCAGACTCAATCGATATCTGCAGTCTGGCAGGCCGCTTTAGGATCTATCGAGAGATCTTCTTCAAGGCTCCGCTATTGACAACTCCTGACGCACTTCCATGAAGTTGCGAGAAGCATCAATTTGAGTGCGAGAGGCAGATCCAAGGAGGTGTCGGGATGCCGCTTGAGGGGAGATCACGGTTCAAACAGTGGAGCGACGCGGCGCTGCAGGGAGCGAGCCTGCAGTATGCGGTTACTCCCGCGCGTACCACGAAACGCTTCCTGAAGAGGCCCATCGTGTCGCGTCTCTTGTGTTGATCAGCGCGGCAGCGGATACGGTTCCGTCTCATACTTCGGCGGCCGCGCGTAGCCGAGGAGCCAGCCGCAGCGCGGCGACAGGTGCTCCTCGGCGAAACGGAAGACCGCGTAGTAGGCGAAGGTGGCCACGGGCGTGAGGACTCCGGTCACGGCCGTCTCATCGAGGTCGATCCCATAGCGCAGGGTCACGGCGATGAGCCAGCCGACCGCAACGGGCACCCCCGTGCGCAGCAGTGAGGCGTACACATTCGTGCGGTGCTCCTTGTTCAGGGGGTGGGGTCAGGTGAAGAGTCGGCGCCAGGTTTCGGGGCCGGGGTGGCCGTCGGCGTCGGCGCCGGTCCAGCCCTGGGCGCGCTGGAAGTCCTCGGTGTTCTGGCGGTCGGCCTCACCCCAGTCCCGGGAGGGGCCGACCTTGTAGTGGCGGCCGTATCCCTTGCGTACGAGCTGCTGGCCGAGGAGGAGGATCGAGTCGTTGGCCTTCCCGTTCCCGAAGGCCGCAGCGCCGGGAAACGCGGGGACGTTCGGGGGCGTCGGCTTTCCGCCCGAGGAGCCGCCCTTGAGGTAGCGGGCGACGCGGGCGCGGAAGTCGTTCATGGAGATAGAGGGGTCGGGCTTGCCGGGCTGCCATTCCTTGTGGCCGATCACGGACCGCTCGCCCCAGCCGTGGGCCCGGCACAGCGCGGCGGCCCAGCGGGCTGCCGCGTCCACCTGGGCTTCGGGCCACGGATCGCTGCGTCGCCCGAGTTGATCAGCTCGGTGCCGTAGAAGCGGCTGTTGCCGTCGGTGTTCGCCTCGTTGTCGGCGGGCAGGGCCGGTTCGTCGATGACGGCCTGGAGGACATCACCGTCGCCGAGGCCGGCGTGGTTGGCGCGACCCCAGCCGACCGGCGACTACTCCAGCCAGGCTCAGATGGGCGCCAGAGCCATCGCCACGATCGCGTTAATCTTTGAAGATTACTGACCTTGAACCGAGTAGGGCGGTAGCTGGAAGACGGTGAGCCAGTCGCGGGCGGCGATGTAGCGGCGCATTCTGGCCGTCAGGTGGGTGTTGAGATTGTCCCAGACCAGCACGATCGGGCCGCCGAGCTGCTGGTGGGCGGCCTGGATCAGGTCGCGGTAGTCCTTCCAGGAGAAGCTCTTGCGCCCGTCGGGCCGGGCATCGGGACAGGGCCGGTAGATCAGCCGGGAGGGTTCGCCGGGTTTGTAGCAGGCCAGGGCGGCGACGGATAAGCGGCGGGATCGGCCCCGCACGCGGATCACCGGGGTGTGGCCGCGGCGGAACCAGGTGCGGGTGGTCGGCGGCGTCATCGAGAATCCGGCCTCGTCCTCGAAGACGAGCCAGGCCCCGAGCGCCGCCACGATCCTTCCACCTGGGGCCAGGTCTCCTTCACCCAGCCGGCCACCGCGGTCTCGTCCCGCTCAATCGCACGCCGGGCGGGGACCTGGCAGCTCCAGCCGTGCCGCTTGAGCAGGGCGGCCACCCCTTGCACGGTGTAGCTCTTGTGGAAGCGGCGTCCGATCAGCGTCTTGATCCGCGACAGGGTCCAGGTCTGGTCCGGCCAGCCGTGTGCCACCGGCCCCTTGGCCAGCTCCCGCTCGAGCACGGCGAACAATTCGTCACTGAGCAGCGGCAGCGATGCCGGGCCCTTGGACGCCAGGGCTCCGGGCCCGTTCTGCGACCAGGCCCTGCGCCAGCGCTGCACTGACCGGACACTGACCCGCAGGTCGTGAGCAATCACCAGGTTCTCGTCGCCCTGCCGGAACCGCTCGGCCGCCTCCATCCTCAACTTCTCGCGGAAAGCCCGCCGTTCGTCGGTCAGCCCGCCCCCTTGCGCATACCTCATGCCACCGGCGTACCGCAGGGATCATGAACCGTCAGCCCTGCCGACACCACGCTTTGAAGGTCAGTAACCGGGAACTGCGCAAGGGCATCAGCTACTGCGCGTTCCACACCCACTTCAAGGCCTGGGTCTGCTCGCTCGACGTCGGTACGGCTGTCCCCCATCAGGCCCGCCATACTCTGGCCACGAACCTTTTGAAGGCCGGAGCGAACCTCTCGCAGATCAAGCGCTACCTCGGCCAGGTCTCCGAAAGGATGGCAGAGCACTACGTCCACCTCGCTCACACCGACCCGCGGCTCAACGACGCCCTCAACGCAGTCTGGGTCGCCGGCCCCGGAGCCCCGCAACCAGGCCTTGCTCTGACCAGCGGCGAGCCGATGACGCGGGAGGAAGCCGAGGCCATGCTGGTCGATCTGACCCGCAAGTCCACGCCCGCGGAGGGCGGCTTCTGCACTTTCCAACCCGTCGTCAACGGCGATACCTGCCCTTGGAATCTGAACTGCCACGGCTGCGACAAGTTCGTGATGTCCGGCGCCGACCTCGTCTACTGGCACCGCAAACGCGAGCAGTGGCGGATGCTCGCCGAACGAGCACCCGACAGTGCGGCCGCCGACTACCTGCACGGCCTCTTCGACCCGACCTCCCGTGCGATCGCCGGACTGGAGAAGGCCCTGGCCGCCGTCGGTCTTCTCGACGAGGCACTGGCCCTGGACCTGCGCAGGCCCCAGGACTACTTCGGCAAGGTCTGGACCACTGCCTTCCGCGCCAACGACCTAGCCGCCGCTGGCGAGGAGACCTCATGAGTTCAAACCCCACCTCAACCCAGGCCGCCGTCGCGGCCCGCCGACGCCAGACCGAGCAAAAACTCGCTGCCGTCGAGAAAGCGATCGCCCAGCTCCGCCGCGAACGAGGCCGGCCAACCGTCCGAGCGGTCGCCGAACGGGCCGGGGTGTCCGCCACGTTCCTCTATGAGAACCCAGCCGCCCGCACCCTGATCAAAGACGAGGCCGCCGCAACCCGAGCTCGGCAGGACCGTCACGGCCAGAACCAGCATGATCGCGTCGAAGCATCCTGGCGTGAGCGAGCGCTGAACGCTGAGGCCGAGCTGACGCGCACCCAGAAGGAGGTTTTCGCTCAACGACAGCAGATCGGCGAGCTCATAGGCCAGATCCGTGACTTCGACCAGATGGTCCCCGGCGAGTCCGTCCAGGCGCTGACCACCGAGAACACCACCCTCAAACACCGCGTCCACCAGCTCACCCAGGAGCACCGCAAGCTCCAGGAACGACTCGAAGGCGCTCGCTCGAACCTACGGTTCGGGGACAAACGCATCGCAGGTCTGGAAAACGAGCTCCTTGAGGCCCGCGGCCTGAATGGACAGTGACCCTGCCTGGCCGGCCGAGTCAGTTCACAGGGACAGCAGTTCGGCGGACAGGACCCGGACTCGGGCCTCTATCTGGTCCCGGATCGGCCGGACTGCGTCGATTCCCTGTCCAGCGGGGTCCTCCAGCTTCCAGTCCAAGTACTGCTTGCCG
The DNA here is from genome assembly GCF_014650455.1 of Streptomyces xanthochromogenes. Lineage (GTDB taxonomy): Bacteria > Actinomycetota > Actinomycetes > Streptomycetales > Streptomycetaceae > Streptomyces > Streptomyces xanthochromogenes. The sequence goes on from NZ_BMUZ01000016.1 coordinate 98,330, forward strand.
GGGAAGACAGGGCAGGCGTCCCCACAGCCCATGGTGATGACCACGTCGGATGCCTGCACGGCCTCGGTGGTCAGCACCTTGGGGATCTCGACGGAGATGTCGATTCCGGCCTCTTTCATCGCCTCAATGACGGCAGGGTTGACTGCGTCGGCGGGGGCGGAGCCGGCCGAGCGGACCTCTATGCGGCCCTGCGAGAGGTGAGTGAGGAAGGCGGCCGCCATCTGGGAGCGTCCGGCGTTGTGGACGCACACGAACAGCACCGACGGCTTAGTGGTGACGGGCTCAGACATGGGCGGGGCCTTCCTCGGCGGCAGCGGCAGGGGCCGACAGTGGGTGAGGGCTGGGAAAGTAGCGGCGGGCGGCGAGGGCGACATAGACGAGGCCGATCAGCACCGGCACCTCGATCAGCGGGCCGACGACGCCGGCCAGGGCCTGCCCGGAGGAGGCGCCGAACGTCGCGATGGCGACCGCGATGGCGAGTTCGAAGTTGTTGCCTGCAGCGGTGAAGGCGAGAGTGGTGGCCCGGGGATAGTTGAGGCCGACGGCCTTGCCCAGCGCCATGGATCCGGCCCACATGACGGCGAAGTACACCAGCAGTGGCAGGGCGATCCGCACCACGTCGACCGGCTGCGAGGTGATCGCATCGCCCTGCAGGGCGAACAGCACGACGATCGTGAACAGCAGGCCATAGAGGGCGAACGGGCCGATCCTGGGGAGCAGGTTCGCCTCATACCAGGCTCGTCCCTTGGCCTTCTCGCCCAGCTTGCGGGTGAGGAACCCGGCGGCGAGGGGGATGCCGAGGAAGATCAGGACGCTGCGGGCGATCTCCCACACCGACACGTTCAGCCCGGTCGTCTCCAGTCCGAGCCAGCCGGGCAGGACGGACAGATAGAACCAGCCCAGCAGGCTGAACGCGATGACCTGGAAGACGGAGTTGAGGGCGACCAGGATTGCGGCGGCTTCGCGGTCGCCACAGGCCAGGTCGTTCCAGATGATCACCATGGCGATGCAGCGGGCGAGCCCGACGATGATCAGGCCGGTCCGGTATTGCGGCAGATCCGGAAGGAAGATCCAGGCGAGGGCGAACATCAGGGCCGGCCCCAGCACCCAGTTCAGGACCAGGGAGGGGATCAGCAGACGCTTGTCGCGGGTGACGGAGCCGAGCCGGTCATAACGGACCTTGGCCAGGACCGGGTACATCATCACCAGCAGGCCGAGCGCGATCGGCAGTGAGACGCCGGTGACGGTGACCTTGGCCAGCGCGTCGCCGAGGCCGGGCACCAGGCGGCCCAGGCCGAGACCTACGCCCATCGCGATGAGGATCCACACCGCGAGAAAACGATCCAGGAACGACAGCCGGGCCGAGACCGGTCCCGAGGCGGCCGTGGTGGTCACCTCGCTCACGAGGCGGCTCCGGCCGGGACGTCCAGGGGCTGAAGGGGCTCAGTCTGCGGGTTGGAGAGCACTGCCGAGAGGTGGTCAGTCATCGCGGGCAGCAGCCGGTAGTACACCCACGTCCCACGCCTCTCGGAGGCGATCAGACCAGTCTGCTTCAGCAGCTTGAGGTGGTGGGAGATCGTCGGCTGGGACAGGTCGAAGGCCGGGGTCAGGTCGCAGACGCAGATCTCTCCGCCTTGCTGCGAGGCGATCATCGACAGCAGCCGCAGCCGCACCGGGTCGCCCAGGGCCTTGAACACCTTCGCCAGCTCGACGGCCTGGTCCTCGGCCATGGGGGCGGTCAGCAGGGTCGGGCAGCACCCCTCGGCGCTGTCCTGGCCGAGTACCACCAGCTCTTGTTTCGACATGCTTCTATGTTGACGATTTTCAATCCAGAGCGCAAGGTTGCATCGAGAAACGTCAATGCAACCCGATCCGGGCCCCGCCAGGTCCTGCCATCGAGGAGTGAAGGTCATGACCGAGCAGACAGACGACCTGCGCGAGACCGTCCGCCAGCGTTACGCCGCGGCCGCCATCCAGGTCACCGAGGGCGGCACCGCCTGTTGCGGACCGGCCGCGATCGAGGTCGACGAGAACTTCGGCGGCACCCTCTACGCTGCCGGCGAGCGCGATCAGCTGCCCGCTGAGGCCGTCGCTGCGTCGCTGGGCTGCGGCAACCCCACTGCCGTCGCCGACCTCCACGAAGGCGAAAGCGTCCTGGACCTCGGTTCCGGCGGTGGCATCGACGTCCTCCTCTCGGCCCGCCGCGTCGGTCCCACGGGCAAGGCCTACGGCCTCGACATGACCGAGGAGATGCTCGCCCTTGCCCTGGCCAACCAGAAGAAGGCCGGCGCCACCAACGTCGAGTTCCTCAAGGGCACCATCGAAGCCATCCCGCTGCCCGCCAACACCATCGACGTGGTCATCTCCAACTGCGTCATCAACCTGTCCACCGACAAGCCCGCCGTGTTCGCCGAGATGCACCGCGTCCTCGCCCCGGGCGGCCGGATCGGCATCTCCGACGTTGTCGCCGACGACACCCTCACCCCCGAACAGCGAGCCGAGCGCGGCGACTACGTCGGTTGCATCGCCGGCGCCCTGTCCTTCGCCGAATACCGCCAGGGTCTCGAAGCCGCCGGGTTCACCAACGTCGAGATCACCCCGACCCATGCGGTCGCCGACGGCATGCACTCCGCCATCGTCCGCGCCATCAAGCCCAGCATCACGCCCAACACGGCTGTCGTGGATGACGGCAGCTGCTGCGGCGTCACCGCCTGCTGCACCGACGGCGAACACGCCGTCGATACGACCACCACAGTCACCGAAGCCAAGGCGGCTTCTGGCTGCGGCTGCCAGAGCTGAGACTGGACGTGCCGAGTCGCGTCACGGACACCTACGTGACGCGACAGCCCAGTTCGGAGCCGACACAGACATCTGCGCAGTCGGAAAAGTCGGTGTAGTCGTCGATGTCATCGCGGGCCATGGTCTCCAGCAGCTGGATCGCGGCGTCGACTTCCTCGTCCGTCAGCTCGACCGTCGTCGGCGCCAGCGTCTCAGGGCTGCGCACTTCGTCGTCCCAGTGCATCGCGTGGAGCGCGATCGCGCGGTCCACGACTCGCAGCAAGCCGAGCCGCTCGCGGTTGTGCCACGCAAATTTCGCAACGGCCACCTTGCTGGAGCGTTCCAGGGCCTGGCGCAGCAGCGTGTACGGCTTGGCTGCGACCTGCCCGTCGGCCTGGAGGTAGTAGCCGGCGCCCACCCTGATCGGGTCGATGCTGTCGACGGGAACGAACGCAACGATCTCGATGGCCTTCGCCGTGGGCAGCGGCATCGAGTCGAGCTCGGCGTCCGTGATCGCGACGACGGTGTTTTTGGAGACTTCGTAGCCGCGGCCGATGTCGTCCCAGTCCAGCGTCTGGCCGTCGATGTCGCAGACCTTCTTGGTGCGGACGCGGGCCATGTCCGCGAGGTGGACCTGGTGGAAGGCGATGTTGCGGCTCTCGGTCGCACTGATCACCTTGATAGGTATCGTGACCAGGCCGAATGAGATCGCGCCGGACCAAATGGGGCGGGGCATGCAGGCCTCCCAAGGCCCCCAATGTCGGACATTCATGTGGGTTCTCAAAACCGGCGCCATATTCTCAGCGCCGACAGCACAGCGAGGCCACATGTGGTGACCTACTGAGAATCGCTGTTCAGGGGACTCACTCTTTCGGGCGGTGAAGATCGGTTCTTCCTGCCCGCTTCACCGAGGCCGGGATCATGTGAATAGCAGGTACGGCCCGAGCTGAGGGTGCACCATGGACGATCCCGCCGTAGTGGTCAGTGTTCGTTTCCTCGACGGCAAGCTCGTGGAGGACCTGCCGTGGACAACAGTGTCCGTCGGCGTGCTGCGGTCGGCGACTCCGTGGCGGACGTTCCGATGGCACAGAGGACAGAAGCACTATTCCGGAAGCTACTGGTCAGCGACCATGCGCGGACACGTGATCTACGAGTCGCGGCTGGAACTGACGAGGCTTCTCCACGCCGACTTCGACCCGCTCGTCCAAGGCATCGTGGCCCAGCCGCTCCTCATGAAGACCATGGCAGGGGCCAAGGTCCGAAGCCACATCCCGGACTATCTGCTGATCACCGCCCAGGGCCCGGTGGTGGTCGACGTCAAGCCTCACCGGCAGTTGACCAGGCCAGAGGTGGCAATCACCTTCGAATGGACCCGGCGGGCGGTGGAGGCCCGGGGCTGGCGGTACGAGGTCTGGAGCGAACCGCCAGAAGCTGAGCTGGAGAACATCCGCTTCCTGGCCGGCTACCGGCGTGACTGGCTCTTTCGTCCTGAACTGCTCGATGAACTGCGCCTGGCCGACCTCGACGGATTGCCGTTGGATGCTGCGATCCAGCAGTTGCCGCACTGGCCGAAGCCCTGTGTCCACGCTGCTGTCCACCACCTGTTGTGGGCGCATGACCTGCGGGCAGACCTCAGCGAACCGCTGATCCCCTCGCGGCTGTTGCGGCGGGCAGCGTGAGTGGGGCCGGGGCCCGGGTGGGGGTCGGCACTCGCTTCCGCTACGACGGCGAGAGCGTCGAGGTGGTGGAGATGGCTGCGACGGCAGCGGGTAACGAGGTGGTTCTCAAGGACGGGCGTGGGCGGCTGCTGCGTTTGTCGTTGAAGGAGCTCCTGTTCTCCGACCGGGCATCGTTGATCACCGATCAGCCCGGCCCTGCGGCTGACGATGACGAAGAGCTCGCCTCGGTGGTGCTGGACCAGCTGCGGGCGAGCGAACGGAGCCATGTCCTGGAACGGGCCGGGCACGTACGCGAGTTGCTGACGGGGTTCCGTTCGGGGAGCCCTGAGCTGGCAGGCGACGGGGAACCTCGTTGCGAGTACGCGCCGGGCGGGCCGGTAGGACCCAAGTACGCGGCCAAGGCGCAGGAAATGGGGGTCCACGTGCGCACCGTCAAGCAGTGGGTGGCGGACTTCCGGCGGCATGGCGAGGCCGGGCTGGTAGCAAAGAAGCAGCAGTCCCGAGGGCCTGTGGCAAGGGCCGATGAACGTTGGGTGGAAACCGCTCTGGAAGTGATGGCCGAGCACCTTGGCGAGTCGACGCCCACGCGCAGGATCGTGATCGAGCGCACCCGCGCACGCGTGATCGCCCGCCACGGTCCCGGGGGTGTGCGCCTTCCGAGCCAGGCAACGGCTTACCGGATCCTGTCGGAGCTGGAGCGCCGCCATCCACTGTTCCGGCTGGCTGCGAAGCGGAACCGGGACATCGCCGACCGTCCGGAGACCCCGTACGGAAAGCTGCGGCCGACGCGGCCGGGCGAGTACGTGCTGATGGACACCACCCGGCTGGATGTGTTCGCGTTCGACCCACTGACCCTGCGGTGGGTGCAGGCTGAACTGACGGTGGCGATGGACTGGTACACCCGCTGCATCACCGGCCTGCGGGTGACGCCGGTGTCCACGAAGGCGGTGGATGTGAGCGCGGTGCTGTTCCAGTGCTTCCGGCCGCGGCCGGCGGGGCGGGACTGGGCTCGCGGTGCGCTCTGGCCCGAGCACGGCATTCCGCGCACGGTCCTGGTCGACGTCGAGGGCGCGACGGGTACGGGACTGGCCTCGCCGCCGGTGGTGCCCGAGACCCTCGTGGTCGATCACGGCAAGGTGTACGTCTCGGAGCATCTGACCAGCGTGTGCCGCCGGATGGGCATCTCCCTGCAGCCGGCCCGGCTGCGCACGGGCCGGGACAAAGGGCCGGTGGAGCGGTTCTTCCGCACTCTGCGGGAAGGGCTGCTGGAGGCGCTGCCCGGCTACAAGGGCCCGGACATCCACTCCCGCGGCGAGTGTCCCGAGGGCGACGCGTTCTTCTTCCTCGACGAGCTGGAGGCGATTATCCGGGAGTGGACCGCGACGGTGTACCACTGCCGCCCGCATGCCGGACTGGTCGACCCGGGAGTGCCGGGACTACGGATGTCACCGGCTCACATGTTCGAGCACGGCATGGCACGCGCCGGATACATTGAAGTCCCCCGGGACCCGTACCTCGCCTTTGAGTTCCTGGCCACGAAGTGGCGCACGATCCAGCACTACGGCATCGAGATCGACCGCCGCCGCTACAGCGGGCCCGGTCTCCCCGCCCCGGGCACCCGCAGTCCCTTCCACGGGCAGGGGAAGAACCGTTGGCCGTTCCAGGTCGACCCGGACGATGTCACCCGGATCTACTTCCGCCACCCCGACACCCGCGCGTGGCACACCCTGGTCTGGGAACACGCACCGTCGGCGCGGATGCCGCTGAGCGAGGGCGCCCTGGCCTTCGCCCGGAAGCTGGCCGCGTCGAAGTACCACTACCCTGACGACCGGCTCGCCGTCGCTGACCTGCTGGAGCGGTGGAACCTGGGGCTGGGCACCACCCTCGCCGAACGGCGCATGGCCCTGCGTCTGTCCCGTGAACAGGCCGCCATCGAACTCCCGCCCACCAACGGGCCGGACCCCTGCTCCCTGCCGTCCGTACGCCGCGCCCTGGGCCACGACGAGGCACAACCGGTGGCAAGGGAGGAGCCGGTCGAGGGCGGCGACGATGATGAGGCGGACGAGTTTCTGGGTGAGGACGGCTTCTACGCCGATGCCCTGGAGGACGTGTGAGCGTTCCCGCTGCCCGAGGGGGCCTGGAGAACCTTGCGCTGTCGCGGAAGGAGGACTTCCAGACATTCGTGGACGCTCCCCGCCGTCAACAACCGGACCTTCTCCTCCGGGCTCAGCTGGCCGCACTCCCCGGCGAGCGGCGGTCCGCGTACGACCGTGTCCGGCGGGAATGGCACGCGAACCTGGGACCGTTGCGGACCCCGCAACTGGCCTCGTTGCACGAGGACTTGTGGGACATCGTCGACAGCAACGTGCAGGACGGTGACAAGGCCAAGGGAGCCGTGGCTGTGGACGCCTTTCCTGGTCTGGGGAAGACGACCGCGGTCTTGGCTTTCGCCCGCGAGTTCCACCGCAGGGAGATCGCCGAGCTGGGAGCCTTCACCGCGCAGGGGCACGAGCGGTGGCCGGTGTGCCGGGTGGGGCTCACCGGCAATACGGGCATGAAGGATCTCAACCGGGCCATGCTGGAGTTCTTCGGTCACCCCGGGCGGCAGACCTCGACGGCCGCCCAGCTCGGTCTGCAGGCCCTGGACTGTGTCCTGTCCTGCGAGGTCAGGCTGCTCATCCTGGACGACCTGCACTTCCTCAAGTGGCACAAGACCAGCGGCGTCGAGGTCAGCAACCATCTGAAGTGGATCGCCAACGAGTTCCCCGTCACCCTCCTGAAGGTCGGGGTGGGCCTGGCGGACAAGGGCCTGTTCAGCGAGGGCGAGACCGTCGGCGAGACGGTCCTGGCCCAGACCGGCAGGCGCACTACCCGCCTGGACATGCCGCCTTTCACCATCGACACCGACCTGGGCCGCCGCCACTGGCGACAACTCCTCCTCGCCCTGGAGCAGCGCATCGTCCTGGCCGACGCCCACCCGGGCATGCTCGCCGATGACCTGTCGGACTACCTCTTCGCCCGCAGCACCGGACACATCGGCTCGCTGATGACACTGATCAACCGCGGCTGCCAGCGTGCCCAGCGCACCGGCACCGAACGCCTCACCCAGGACCTCCTCGACCGGGTCAAGAACGACGCTGCCGCCGAACAGGCCCGCCAGGAACTGGCCTACGCCCTGCAGTCGGGGAAGGCCACCAGCCGACCCCGCCGGACGGGGGGCGCCGGGTGACGGCCGTGCGACGGACCCTGCCGCTGCGGTACCCGCCGCATCCCGGCGAGGCGCTGGACTCCTGGCAGGAGTTCCTCGCCCACCGTCTGAAGTGCCCCTTCACCGACGTGCTCCGCGCCCTGGGCCTGCCGAACCGCGACCCGGCCCTGACCGACCCCATCCTGCCGCGCTGGACCACCCTGGCCACCCCCGACGAATTGGCCACCATCGCTCAGGTCACCGGAGTGCCCCCAGACGTTCTCGCCGCGATGACGCTGCAGCCCTTCGACGGGCACGCGGTCGTGATCGTGCCGCAACGGCGCCATGTGCACCGGCAGTTGCTGTGGGGGCGCTCCGGCTCCCGGTTCTGCCCCGCCTGCCTGGCCGAAAGCGGCGGACGCTGGCAAGTGACCTGGCGCCTGGGCTGGTCCTTCGCCTGCACCCGCCACCACGTCCTGCTCGCCGACCGCTGCCCCGCCTGCGGGCACATCCCCCGCCTGCGCTCCCACCCCCGCACAGAAACACCCCGACCCGGACTGTGCGCGAGCCCACCCCAGGGCGCCGGACCACGCCCCCGCCGCTGCCACCACCCCCTCTCCGCCACCCCGGTCACCGCGCTCGCACCCGGCAGCCCCCTGGAGGAAACCCAGCGCCTGATCGACAGCCTCCTCACAGACCCGGACCGTGCGGTGCGCTGGCCGCTGTACGGGCGGGCGGGGGCACCGCTGGGGGTGGTACTGCACGATGCGAAGTGCCTGGGAGCCTTGATCCTCAACCACGCAACGTCCAGTGATCTGCAAGCGCTGGCACCGGCCGACGTTCTGGACCGCATAGAGCGCTACCGCACCAACCCGCTGCCCGGGACATCGCAGCGCACACCGGAAACCCGGCGCATGGACCAGCACAGCTACTTCGCCCCCGCCGACGCCGCAGCGACTGCCGTCGCGGTCACGGCAGCGGTCCGTATCCTGCAGGCCGAGAACATCCGCGCTGCGGGCAGGGCCGTGCAGTGGCTCACCGACCGGGTGGCCGCCACCGGCCGCCAGCTCCACCCCGCCAACCTCGCCGCACTCGGCGGAACCGTCTCCCCGGTGCTCGAAGCGGCCCTGCGCTGCAGCCGGGAAGCCCAGCTCATGCCGGTCGCCCGCCTGCGTCACCGCACCGCCGTCCACTCCACCCGCCCACCGGCCAACCAGGACACCAGGGCCCGCATGCTGCCCACCGCCTTGTGGCCCGCCTGGGCCCTGCGGCTCTCCCCCCGCCATCTGGACGGCAAGCCGGTGGCACGACGCGCCGACGAACTCCTCACCGTCGCCTGCCTGCTGGTGGGCAACACCACCCCCATCGCCGCCGCCACCCGTCTGACCGGCACCACCGTCAGCAGCCACAACGTGTCCACCCTCCTGGCCGAGCTCACCCGACGCACCGACTCCACCGACGCCCTTAACGCGCTGATCCTGCTGGCCGACCACCTCGACACCCAGGGCGCCCCAATCGACTACGCCCGCCGCCGCACCCTGTTCACCACCTGCGACCGCTTCCTCGATCCCCAAGTCTGGCAAGAACTACAGGGCCGACTCCGCTCCAACCTCATCCCCAGTGCCGCACACGCGCAACGCTGGATCTTCCAGGCCCTGACCGGCTCCCCCGCACACCTCGCCCACCCGGACGTCGCACCCGCCACCGCCTCCCAACGCCAGCAGTACCAGCGCTTCCGCTGGCGGATCCTGCCCGCCGAAGTCGAACTGCTCCGCCACACCGCACGCACCCTCCTCGACGAACACAACATCAACGAACCCCTCCAATGGACACCGTGCCTCCCTGCCCGCGCACTGCGCCACCTCGTGCTCCCCGGGCCGGACCCCGCACGCATCACCGCCGCCCAGCTCCACCGGGCAACGCCCGTGGGTGACTTCTCCGTCGCCCGGCTCGCCCACACGCTGAAGACCACCACCGCGCACGTCACCTACCTGCTTGCCGAGCACCCGGTGGACTGGAGCCCGCCGCGGTTTCGCCGAACCCAGCAAACCGCCCGCCGCATCAAGCAATGGCGTACCTGGTACGAGCACGACCACCTGTCGCTCCAGGACATCGCCGACCGTGAAGGAACAACCCTCGCCACCGTGCGCCTGGCCCTGCTGAAGAATGACGTCCAACTCCGCCCCGCCGGGTTCTATCCGGGCCGCCCCAGGAGAAAGTGACAAGAACCGGGGTCGCACTGACAGAGCGGAGCGATGGTCCTCCATCTGACGCCGGCCCGGAATAGCCTGGCTACCGTGCGTCTCGCCTTCCTCAAGAACGATGTACCGATCCGCCCACCAGGAGGATTCCGGCGCCGACTGTGAACAGAGGATGGTGCACAGAAGACTCAGGATCGGCACGGCCGGCCCTGCTCAGTGTGTATGCGGCACACCACTCCCACCCGCATCAGCGAATGCGATCAACGCCGATGAGCCGGACCCTGTAGGGAAGGGGAGCCTTCCACCGGAAATGCACCATGGCCATTCCATGCACAAGCAGCGCCCATGGGCGCTGCTTGTGCATGGAATGGGGCTTGCTGAGGATAGAGCCCCCGTCGGGCCACCTTCCGCGGGCTCCTGTTCTCGGCTCGCCCGATTTTCCGCTCATCGGATCACACCTCGGGGTGGGTGTCGCGATCACCTCGAAGGGAGTCGTTCGCGGCACTCGGCCTGGGTGCGAACCGTCCGTAGCGTCGATGAGGCAAGCAACCGGCATTCGAGGAGAGGATCAGCGATGTCCGACCTTCCAGCCCCCACTACGCCGTACCTGGAGCCCGAGGCCAAGGAGCTCGCCGACGCCACCGACCCGCACCCGCGGATCTACGAGGTGCCGCCCGAGGAGGGGCGCAAGATCCTCAGCGACCTGCAGAGCGGCGAAGGCGTCGAGCGCCCGGACGTCGACGAGGAGTGGGTTGACGTCGACGCCGGCCAGTGGGGCACTGTCCGCACCCGCATCATCAAGCCCAAGGGCGCCACGGGCCCGCTGCCCGTGGTCTTCTACATCCATGGTGCCGGGTGGGTCTTCGGCGACGACAAGACCCACGACCGGCTCTTCCGCGAGCTCACCGTCGGGGCCGGTGCCGCCGGCGTCTTCCCGGTCTACGACTGGGCGCCCGAGAAGGGGTACCCCACGCAGGTCGAGCAGAATTACGCCGTCGGTCAGTGGCTGCGGGACAACGGCGCCGAGCATGGTCTCGACATCTCCCGCGTCGCGGTGGCCGGCGAGTCGGTCGGCGGATGCATGTCCGCGGTCTTCGCGCAGATGAACAAGGACCGCGGCGGGCTCGCGCTCAAGGCGCAGATCCTGCTCTACCCCGTGACCGGGCCGGACTTCGACACGCAGTCCTACCACCAGTTCGCGGAGCACTACTACCTCACCCGCGACGGGATGAAGTGGTTCTGGGACGCGTACACGACCGACGAGACCAAGCGCGAGGAGAAGTACGCCTCGCCGCTGCGGGCGACCCTTGAGGACCTTGAGGGGCTGCCGCCCGCCCTCGTCATCACGGCGGAGGCCGACGTCCTGCGGGACGGGGGCGAGCTGTACGCCAACAAGCTCCGTGAGGCCGGCGTCGAGGTGACGGCCGTCCGCATCAGCGGGACCGTCCACGACTTCATGCTGCTGGACAGTCTGCGGGACACCCCGGCCACCAACGTCGCGCGCCAGCTGTCCGTAGACGCGCTGCGAGAGGCGCTCCAGCAGCAGTGACCGCATCGATGAACATGGGCGGCAGACGCGACAGGGTCTGCCGCCCATCGCTGTGCCCACCACGGACTTCGAGAGGGCATGATGAGCCCGACCGCGACAGGTCCGCACGTCGACGAGACCGGAGCGCGGGTCGTCGGTGAGGTCGGTCTGCTGGAGTACGCCGAGTGCCAGGAGTCGGCGATCCACGGCCTGAGGGACATCTTCCGTGTCGCCAGCGAGTTCGCCGTGGCGTCGGCCGACCCTCCGAGCGTGATCCGGGTCAGCACCTGGGCGGTGTCTGCCACCGACGATGGGCCGGTCATGGTGTGCACCTCGGACACTCATCCTGAGCTCGCGCACCGGCTCAGCCACGTCGTCATCCCGCCGAGCCTCGTCGTACCCGAGCTGATGGCGTCGGCCGGCGAGTTCACCGATTGGCTCGTCGGCCTCCGGTCCGAGGGCACCACGCTCTGTGCCGTGTGCGCCGGCGTCTTCGTCCTCGCCGAGACGCACCTGCTCGACTGCCGGGACGCCACGACTCACTGGGCGTTCGCCGAGGAGCTGGCGCGCCGATACCCGAAGGTTCGGGTGGACGCCTCACGCATGGTGATCGATGACGTCGACATCATGACGGCCGCGGGGATCCTGGCGTGGGTCGACCTGGGCCTCACCGTCGTGGACCGCATGCTCGGCCCCAGCGTCATGCTGCACACGGCACGCTTCGTCCTCGCCGACCCGCCGCGCCGGCGGCAGTCCCTCTACCGGGAGTTCACGCCCCGACTCCAGCACGGCGACACCGACATCCGTGAGGTGCAGGCCCGGCTGCACGCCTGCCTCCGCGAGCCCCACTCCGTCGAACACCTCGCACGGGCCGCGGCCATGCACCCGCGCACCTTCCAGCGGCGGTTCAAGGAGGCCACGGGCCTGACCGCGACGGAATACATCCAGGCGGCGCGCATCGCCAAGGCTCGCGAGCTGCTGGAGATGACCAGTGAGCCGGTCGCCCAGATCTCCCGCAGCGTCGGCTACCTGGACGTGTCGAACTTCCGTCGGCTCTTCCAGCGCGCCACGGGCGTGACGCCGTCGGAGTACCGGCGCCGGTTCGGCATCGCGGCGCGCGTCGATCGGCGGGAGTACTCGTCGGCGGGTCAGCCGGCGAGGATCCGCTCCACTCCCTCCCGATAGCTCGTGACCTGGAATTCGGGAAAACGGGCCGCGAATTTCGAGCTGTCGAAGATGTTGTCGTCGCGGTAGCGGACGAGCAGTTCGTACATCTCGTCGAGCGGCTTGACGAAGCGGCGCCCGAGGCCGAAGGCGAGCATCGGCAGCACCGTGTAGCCGATCTTGCGGCCGGTGACCTCGCCGGCGGTCTTGATGAGCTGGGCGTAGGACTGCCGGTCCGGGTCGATGGGCAGGTGCCACGTCTGGCCGTAGGCATCCGGCGTGTTGCCGAGCAGAGCGAGAGCGCGGCTCGCGTCGGGGGTCCAGATCAGGGAACGCTTGGCCTGGGCGTCGATGGGGACGAACGGCCGCTTGCCCGCCTTGATCCGGTCGAACACCAGCGAGTTCGTGTAGCTCTTCGTCCGGCCGGGACCGTAGAACTCGGGCGCGCGGCCGATCAGGGCTTCGACCCGTCCGGCCCGCATGGCCTCAAGCAGCATGGTGGCGAGCTCTGCGCGGACCCGTCCCTTGCGTCCGCCCGGCGCGAATGCTGTCGTCTCGGTCTGGGGCGTCGGCGTTCCGGGATACATGTAGGTGTTGTCGAAGAAGACGAGCTTCGTGCCGTGATCGGCGCAGGCGTCGATGACGTTGCGCATCATGACGGGGAACTGTCGCTCCCACAGTTCCGAGTCCAGGGGCAGGCCGACGGTGAGGTAGGCGATGTCGCTGCCCGCGACGGCGCGGCTGGTGGCCTCGGCGTCGGTGAGGTCTGCGGCCACGAGCTCGTCGGTGTCGTTCACCTTCGACGGCTTGCGGCTGACGAGGCGGATGTCCTTGGTGTGGTTGCGGTGGAGCTCGTTCACGAGCTCATCGGCGATCGGTCCGCCGGCGCCGAGGACGGTCTGCATGGGGTCTCCTTGAGGTGGATGGCGGGGGTGGTGGCGACAGCTCACCTGCGAGCAGCGTCGCACCGCCACGTGACGATGCGGTCGACCAACGTGGCCGGGGATGCGAACCCAGCCGATGTGGTCGTTGATCGAGCCTGGGGGGGCACCTGGTTCCACCGGACGTCAGCTATGTTTACAGCGCTAACACAGCGTAGGAGGACGAAGTAAGCAATGTCAACATTGGAAAAGAGTGGCTACCATCACGGCGACCTGCGGGCGGCGCTGCTGTCGGCCGCGATGGAGATGCTGGAGAGCGGCGAGCCCTTCTCGCTGCGCGCCGTCGCACGCCGGGCCGGTGTGTCGCAGACCGCGCCGTATCGCCATTTCAAGGACCGCGACGCCCTGGAGTCCGCACTCGCCGTCGAGGGCTTCCGGAACCTGCTGGCCGACCTGGGCGGCGGGCGCGATTTGCCCGCCGCACTCCCGGACCTGGCCGAGTTCGCCGTCACCTACGTCGACTTCGCGCTGCGGCGCCCGGCCCTGTTCCGCGTGATGTTCGGCAAGCCGTGCGACGACGCCGCCGACGAGCGGGTCAAGGCCGCGGACGCCCTGCACGAGCTGCTGGCCGACGCGCTCGACCGCGTCCTCCCCGACGCGGACGCCTCGGCCCTGGCCACGGCCGGCTGGGGGCTCGCCCACGGGCTGGCCTGCCTCTACCTCGACGGCAAGCTGCAGGCCGCGTCGAGCAAGGAGGTCGCCGACCGGGTGCGCAGCGCCTTCCTCGCCATCACGTCGGTCGGCCCCTGACGCATGGCGCTCACTCGGCGCACGCCTGGCGCCCTCCAGTGTTGACGGTGCTCACATGTCGTGCGATCCTCGGTGTTGACACCGCTTACATCGGAGGAGAGGGCTCATGGCATCGACCGGCAAGCTGACCGACCGGACCGTAGAGGTCGCTCTCGGAGGGCGTCTCATCACCGTCCCCGAAGGCGGCCTCTATGACCGGTTCCGCATGGACACCGACCTCGACGAGGTGGAGCGGGACCCGCGGGTCAGCAGTGTCGACTTCTTCCGCCGGATGCCCAAGAGCCGCGTGGACTCCCGCATCGGGCCCACGCTGACGCCGAACTTCTACTACCGCATCTCCACGACCCGGCTCACGATGCTCGCGCCGAGCAAGGCGATCCGGGCTCGCCTCCCTCAGGAGCTGGACCCGCTCGAATTTGCCCCGGGGCTCGGGATCGTCTCCGTGATGGCCTTCCGGTACGACGTGTGCGACATCGACTTCTACACCGAGGCCGCGGTCGGCATCGCCGTGAAGCCGGCGCGACACGGTGGGCTGGGCCTGCTCGACCTGGTCGCCGGGCTCAAGAATGACTCCCTGCACTCCTACGTCCTCTCGCTCCCGGTCAACACCGAGATCGCGCAGGTGCGTGGCCACGACGGCTACGGGTTCCCCAAGTGGGTCACCGGGCTCGACGTCAACATCGACACCGCGCGCACCTCCGCCAGGGTCGCCAACGAGCGGGGCGGCCTTGACCTCGCTCTGTCGGCGCCCACCCCGAAGCAGACCGCGCGGCCCACCGGCGCACACGTCTCGACCCTGACCTCCTACACCACGATCGACGGCGCCTGGCACTCCACGACCAGCCAGATCAACATGCTCTCCTCGGGAACCACGCGGTTCCCCCGTGGCCTGGACCTGCGGCTCGGTGAGGGACGGATGAGCGACGACCTGCGCTCGCTGAAGCCGCTCCGGACGATCCAGCTGGACGTCACCACCGAGGGACAGCTGGCGCTGCACATGCCCGTGCCCACCTCCATCCAGGACCGGAGCTGAGGACAGGATGACCACCACGAACACCAGCCATCTCCAGGCCGGCCTCCCGACATCGCTGACGCCGGCCCGTCTCGCCCGCCTGGCCGCCCAGGTGGCCGCCGGTACTCGCGCCCAGCGGGTCACCACGACCTCCCCGTACACCGGCGCACCGCTCGCGGACCTGCCCATCTCCACCCCCGGCGACGTCCAGGACGCCTTCGCCCGGGCACGCGCCGCGCAGGCCGGCTGGGCGGCCACCCCGGTGGCCGACCGCAAGCGCATCATGCTGCGCTTCCACGACCTCGTCCTCCAGCGGCAGGAGGAAGCCCTCGACCTGATGCAGGCCGAGAGCGGCAAGACCCGTCGCGACGCGTTCCTCGAGGTGAGCGACATCGCGATCACCGCCCGCTACTACGCGCGCAGCGCACGGCGGCTGCTCTCACCCAAGCGCCGCAAGGGCGCGATCCCGATGCTGACCCACACCACCGAGCTGCACCACCCCAAGGGCGTCGTCACCGTCATATCGCCCTGGAACTACCCGCTCAGCATGGCCGCCGGCGACGCCATCCCGGCCCTGATGGCGGGCAACGCCGTCGTCCAGAAGCCCGACACCCAGACCGCCCTGACCGCGCTGTGGGCACTGGCCCTGATGCGCGAGGCCGGCCTGCCACCCGACGTCTGGCAGATGGTGGTCGGCCGTGGCAGCTCCATCGGAGACGCGCTCATGGCCAGCGGGGACTACATGATGTTCACCGGCTCCACCGCCAGCGGGCGCCAGATCGCGCGCGACGCGGGTGAGCGGCTGATCGGCGCGTCCCTGGAGCTCGGCGGCAAGAACGCCATGGTCGTCCTCGCCGACGCCGACATCGAGAAGGCCGCCGCCGGTGCGGTCGCCGCCTGCTTCCCCTCGGCCGGCCAGCTGTGCGTGTCCATCGAACGGCTCTACGTCGCCGATGAGATCCACGACGCGTTCGTCACCGCGTTCGCCGACCGTGCCCGGGCCATGCGCCTGGGTGCGGCCTACGACTTCTCGATGGACATGGGCTCGCTGACCACCCCCTCGCAGCTCGAGACCGTCAGCTCGCACGTCGACGACGCGGTATCGAAGGGCGCGACCGTACTGGCCGGAGGCAAAGCCCGACCCGACCTCGGGCCCCTGTTCTACGAGCCGACGATCCTGACCGATGTGACCCCTGAGATGACGCTGTTCGACCACGAGACGTTCGGCCCCGTGGTGTCGGTCTACCGCTACCGGTCGGCCGACGAGGCGGTGGCGATGGCCAATGCCACGCCGTATGGCCTCAACGCAAGCGTCTGGGGCTGCAACGGCACCGAGGCCCGCAAGGTCGCGGCACGGCTGCACGCCGGCACCGTCAACGTCAACGAGGCGTTCGCCGCCGCCTGGGGCAGCATCGACGCCCCCATGGGCGGCATGGGCGACTCGGGCCTCGGCCGCCGTCACGGCGCCGACGGGCTGCTCAAGTACACCGAAGCCCAGACGGTCGCCCACCAGCGCCTCCAGGGTTTCACCCCGCCCAGCAGAGTCGAGCACGAGCAGTGGGCGCGGATCCTGACCCGGGCGTTCAAGACGCTGCGTGCCCTGGGCGTCCGCTGACCGACCACTGGCTCCGGCTACGACGGCCCGCCTCCACGCCATCCCGGTCCGCACGAGGGAAGATCAGCCATGACCAAGCGCGTCCTCAACGTCGTCACCAACGTCGGCCACTACGACGACCCGTCCCACACCACCGGCCTGTGGCTCTCCGAGCTCACGCACGCCTGGCACATCTTCGAGGAGCACGGCTACGAGCAGACGCTCGTCAGCCCGGCCGGCGGCCCTGTGCCGCTCGAACCGCGTGCACTGAAATTCCCGAACTACGACAAGACCGCCAAGGCATGGCACGCCGACCCCGGAAAGATGGCCATCCTCGAGAACACGGCGAGCCCGGACCAGATCGACCCGTCCGCGTACGACGCGATCTACTTCACCGGCGGTCACGCGGTGATGTACGACTTCCCCGACAGCGAGGGCCTGCAGCGCATCACCCGCGAGATCTACGAGCGCGGCGGCATCGTCTCCTCGGTCTGCCACGGCTACTGCGGCCTGCTCAACACCCGGCTCTCCGACAGCTCATACCTCATCGCCGGCCGCAAGATGACGGGATTCGCCTGGACCGAGGAGGTCCTCGCCCGCGTCGACAAACTGGTCCCCTACAACGCCGAGGAGAAGGCCAAGCAGCGCGGCGCACTCTACGAGAAGGCGACACTGCCGTTCGTCTCCTACGTCGTGACCGACGGCAACCTGGTCACCGGCCAGAACCCAGGCTCGGCCAAGGCCACAGCAAAGAAGGTCGTCGAGGCCATCGAGGGCAACGCGTCGAAGAAGCGAGGGTAAGTCAAGACCCAGCCCTCCGGTGACGGAAGGTTCCCGGACGGATGTTGCCGAAGGACGCGCTCCATATCGGCGACGATAGAACGGCCGGGCGGTCAACCACCCGTCCGCGACCGTCGGCCTCGCCGGACCGCCAGCGCTCCCCCGGCAGACCGGTACCGCCACCAACCTGCCGGGGCCTGAGACGGCCACCCTGCGAAGCCCTCCGACGCAACCATGGTCAGCAACGGATTACCTGCCTCACGCACAGACTCAGCGCGGGCCCGGTCGACCTGCGCCCAGCGCAACGAAGCGAACGAGGAAATGACGCGGTCGTGAGACAGGCCGTCAGTGGCCTCAACTTCAGACTGAGGAGGAGCTGCTGGTCAACGGGACACCCAATGCCGCGAGCTGGGAGACCCTACAATTCAGCCTACGGTCACCGTCACCGCCTGGCATGCGCTGCCCGGCCGCCCGGCCGCCCGGCCGCCCGGATGAGGCTAGGCCCACGGATCCGACGGTCATCGTGAACCGGGTCCGACCGGCGGGCGGCACGTCACGGCCCTCGGCCAGGCGCCCACTGCGACCTCGGCCCCATCGACTTCCTCCGCCGGAGAGGCCTCGATGAAAACGAACACGGAAGTCATGAACGGCGGAGACTCAGCGCAGATCGAATGGTGGCGGGCTCTTGCCGGCTAGGAACCCAGCGGGACCGGGACAGCAGCTGTGCCTTCGTAGGCTTCGGGGGCTGAGGTGAACACGAAGACGGGTCGGGGTGTGGTGATGTCGGTGGCCAGGGCGCGGGCCTGGGCGAATCGCCAGTCTCGGCCCTGGGCCATGGCTTCCTCGGCCGCGGCGATCCCGACGGCGTCCAGCGCGGTGACGGCGAAGGCGTCCAGCATCAGTACGTGGTGGGCAGCGCCGGGGCGTTCCTGGAATGCGGCGACCAGTGACAGGGCTGGGACGTGGATCTGGTCGTCTTCCAGGTTGACTGCCAGGACGATGCGGGAGAGGTCTGGGTTGCCGGAGCCCAGGGAGACGATCGCGGTGTGGTCGAAGAGGTAGGTCACGCGGCGCGGGCCGAGCGCTTGATGTCGGCGAGGACTGCGAGGCCGCGTTCCGCGTCGTCGTCACTCAGTCCCGGAACGAGGTGCCCGGCAAGGTAGTCCCGGTCGTGCTCATAGGACTCGCGGATCTGTTCCCGGGTTCGGGCGGGCCGGGCCAGCGCGGCCACCAGCTGCCCGATCGTGGTACCCCGGTCCGCGGCCAGCGCGGCCAGATGGTCTCGGACCTCGACCGGAATACGGATCGTTGTGTCAGCCATGGCCGCAGCATACAACCTGCATACAGCTGTGGCGGGCCAAGTGAGAAGGGCCGACCGGTGGCCCACTCGGCCACGTGCTGCCGCCTTTGAGGCCGGTCAGTCGGCGCCATCTGCGCGCAGTTCCTCTACCACGGCCTCGGGAACGTCCCAACCGACCGAGATCTCGACAATGGGAACCGCAGCCCCCGAGACTTCCTCGACAGCGTCCCACTTGATGTTGTCGCCGAGCTGCGTATCTCCACACCTCACCTGAACTGCGAATCTGCCGCGGAATCGGGACGCCACTGTCCGGGTCCTGACCCCCAGATGCACCTGAGGAGCTCGACAGCCCTGCTGCCGTGCAGCAGCTCCCAGGCTTCCCTGAAGGTCTCGCTCGGTCGTGGCCGCGCGCCAAGCATGTGGCCAGCTAGCGATCAGAGTGGCCAGGTATGTGCCACAGCATGGGTGGTCTCATAGGCGTGGGCGGCCTGCAGGATGATGCTTTCTCCCAGCCAGCGGCTGATGATTTGCATGCCGATGGGCAGGCCGTCGTGGTCGCGGCCGACCGGGAGGGTGAGTGCCGGAAGTCCGGTGATGTTGGCGGGAACACACAGTCGTGTGTAGGCGTCGAGGAGGGGCTCTGCTGTGCCGTCCGGCCAGTGGATGGTTTCCTGGCCTATCGGGGTGGCGGTCAGGGGCACGGTGGGTGTCACGATGAGGTCGACCGCGTTGAGCGTGCGGGCCCAGGCTTGCCGGATGAGGGTGCGTGCCCGCCGGGCGCGCAGGTAGTCGGTGGCTGTGAGGGTCTGGCTGCCTTCCAGGAACAGGCGTACTTCCGGGCTGTATCGCTGGGGCATGGTGCGGAGTGTTGCTTCGTGGTAGGCCGCGGATTCTCCCGCCAGCAGGCTCCATGCGGTTGCCTGGATGTAGCGGGCCATCGGGATCTCGATCTCGACGGGTTGGGCGCCCAGGGCCGTGAGGTCGTCTATTGCGACGCGTACGGCGGTTTCCACTTCGGCGTCGATGCGGTCGAAGAAGTAGTTGGTGGGCACCCCGATGCGCAGTCCTTTGAGGGAGTTGTCTGCAGCGGTGGGCTCTGGGCGGGGGGTGATGGGGATGCTGGCGGGGTCGTGGGGGTCGTATCCGGTGAGGGTGGGCAGGATGAGATGCATGTCGGGCACGTTGCGGGTGATGGGGCCGACGTGGTCCATGGACCAGGCTGCTGGGAGGACTCCGGTCCGCGGGATGAGGCCGTAGGTGGGTTTGAGTCCCACCAGCCCGTTGAGCGCTGCGGGAATGCGGATCGATCCGCCGGTGTCGGTGCCCAGGGCGAAGGTGGCTGCGCCGGTGGCCACCGCGACGGCCGAGCCGCCACTGGAGCCTCCGGCGATGCGTTCGCAGTCCCAGGCGTTGGCGGTCTGGGGGGTCGTCACGCCGAGGGAGAATTCGTGGAGATGGGTCTTGCCGAGGAGGGCTGTGCCGGCATCCGACAGACGGGCCGCGACGGTGCTGTCCTTTGTGGCGACGTGACCGTCCCGGACGTGGGAGCCGGCCAGGGTGGGGATCCCCCGGACGTCGATGATGTCCTTGTAGGCGGTGGGGATGCCGTGCAGCGGGCCGCGCCGGCGGCCGGCCGCAGTCTCCCGGTCTGCTTGTGCGGCTGCTTTCCGCGCGATCCGGCTGGTCACGGTTGCGTAGGGGTGCAGGTGTTCTTGGATGCTGGCCATGCGGCTGAGCACTGACTCTGTCAGCTCGTGCGCGGACAGCTCGCCTTTGGCCAGTGCGGTGGAGGCCGCGGTGAGGGTGAGCTCACAGGCTTCCATGGGCTGCCTCCTGGTCGGTCCCGGGGGTGGCGTCGGGCCAGGTGTCTCCCAGGTCCAGGTCACGCAGTGGACGGATGACCGTGTCGAGGTATTCGGCTACGGCGTTCCGGTGCCCGTCGTGTGCCGCTGTCTCGGTTCGCGGCGCAGGGTCGGCCGGTGTCGGGGGTGTGGAGTGGGGAGGAGACATGGTTGTTCCTCACGGTTGGTTCTGGTTCGGCAGGCGCCGGCCCGGGGCGGCCCGGGCCTGTGTCAGAGCCGGACGAGAGTCTGGCCGGTGGTGTGGCCGTGGAAGAGCGCCTGGAACGCTTCGTGTGCTCGGTCGATGCCGTCGAAGACGGTCTGGGGACAGGTGATCTGGCGGGCGGCGATCCACGAGGGCATGTCCTCGGCGAAGCCGGGGACGCCGTCCAGGTGGTCGAAGACGTGAAAGCCGGTGAGGGTCAGGCTTTTGCCGATGGCGGCGGAGACGTTGGCGGGCAGGCCGCCTGCCTCTCCCCCCCCGGACAGGTATTGCGAGAGCATGCCGCACAGCACGATGCGGCCGTGGTGGCGCATGCATTCGATGGCGGCGTGCAGGTGGTCTCCGCCGACGTTGTCGAAGTAGACGTCGATGCCGTCGGGTGCCGCCTGGTGGAGTTGCTTGGTGAGGTCGTCGTCGGTGTAGTTGATCGCTGCGTCGAAGCCGAACTCCGCTTTCAGCCGGTCGCATTTGCCGGAGGTTCCGGCGCTGCCGATGACGCGCGCTGCGCCTTTGAGGCGGGCGATCTGTCCGGCGAGGCTTCCTACGGAGCCGCCCGCCGCGGAGACGAACACGGTGTCGCCCGTGCGTAGGGTCGCCGCCAGGGTGAGTCCGGCGTAGGCGGTCAGGCCGTTGAGACCGAGCGCGCCGAGGAACAGGGAGGGCGGCAGGCCTTTGGGCTGGATGTGTTCCATGGTGTCGGCGGGGGCGGTGGCGTGCTCGCGCCAGCCGAGCATGTGGCGGACGGTGTCGCCGGGTTGCAGGGTGTCGGCGCGGGAGGCGAGGACTTCGCCGAGGGCGGGCCCGGTCATCGGATCACCGAGCGTGTAGGGCAGGTAGGCGGAGTGGGGGTTGTGGGGGCCGTGGACGCCGAGCCGCTGGTCGAGGGGCCCTGCGCGCATCAGCCCGAGCATGGACGGCAGGACGGCCATATGGGTGTTGCGGACCAGGACCTGTCCGTCCTGCAGGTCGGGCAGCGGGAGGTCAGTGAGGGTGACGTCGTCCGGTGAAGGGCTTGCGACGGGGCGGCGGTTGAGGATCCACCCGCGGGTGGATTGTGGAAGCTTCGGCATGCCGTTCCTCGGGGTAGTCCGGATGGTGGATGAGTTCCCTGGTAGTGACAACCGGCTGGCGGCGGGGCGAAGGTTCTCACCGTCGACTGTTGGGAGCGATTGCCGCGCGCCGTGCGTGGATGCGCTGCTGCCGGGGATCACTCGGCGATGAGGGTGGTGTATATCCAGCGGTAGACGGGGATGGGGCCGGCGGTGTCGGCGCGGTAGGTTCCCGTGAACTCGTAGTGCTCGTAGCCGTTGAGGTGGGGCACCCTCAGACGGTCTGAGTCGTCGTCGGGCTGGGGGTATTGCTCGGGGATGTCGGCAGGGCCTCCTTCGAGGAGGACGTGGCGCGCGTTCATGGGTGCCTCCTTCGGGCACGTCGGCAGGTGAGGCTGACGCTGCACGATCAACTGTCGCCGCGCGTCGTGTCTTCGGTGGTGGGGGGTGCTGTGTGGACGGCGGGGAGGCGTTCCAGGACGTAGTTCCGCAGCGAGGTCACCGTGGGCTTGGTCCACAGGATGACGCGGGGAATGGTGATGTCGAACGCCTTCTGGAGGCGGTTGCGCAGCTGCACGGTGATCATGGAGTCCATGCCCAGTGCGGTCAGGGATGCGTGCGCGCCGATCCGGTCGGGGCTGCAGCGCAGGACGTCGGCGGCCTGTTGGGTGATGAAGTCCGTCAGCAGGCCGGAACGCTGGTCGGCGGGGGCGGTGATGATCCGGGCGGCTTGGGCGTCGCCGCCGTCCGGGGCGGCCTGCTGGTCGTTGTCGTGCAGGAAGTCGGTGTAGAAGGGGAGGCGGGCTGTCTGGGGGTAGGGCTCAAGCCATCGTGCGAGATCCATGCTGATGAAGCCGTTGCGCGGCCGGTCGTGGCAAAGGAGCAGTTCGAGGCCTTCGAAGGCGTCGTCCAGGGGAACGGTTTCGAAGCCGCGGGATCCGATGGTGCGGGCGCCGATTCCGACTTCCGCCCATGCACCCCAGTTGATGCCGAGGGCGGGGAGGCCCGCGGACCAGCGGTGGGTGACGAGTTCGTCGAGCCAGGCTGACGCGGCCGCGTACGCGCTCTGTCCGGGCGATCCCGCCTGGGGGACGAAAGAGGAGAAGGCGACCCACCAGTCGAGGTCGTAGGCCTTGCTGGCGTGGTGGAGGAGCCAGGCTCCGGTGGCTTTGGGGCGCCACACACGGTTCAGGAGGTCGGGGGTGACGTTCGTGATGGCCGCGTCGTCGACGACGGCCGCGGCGTGGAGGACGCCGCGCAGTTGGTGGCCGTGGCGTTCGGCTGCCGTGCACAGCGTCTCGGCGGTGCCGGGTTCGGCGACGTCTGCGGCGATGGCCTCAATGGTGTGGCCTTCTCGGCGCAGGCTGTCGATGAGGGCTGTGGCTTCGTGTGTGGGCTGGGAACGGCTGTTGAGGATGATCGTGCCCGCGCCGCGTCGGGCGAGCCATACGGCGATTTTCAGTCCGAGGCCGCCAAGCCCGCCGGTGACGAGGTAGGCACCGTCGGGGCGGATGAGCCGGGCGGCGTCCGGGGGCAGGGCGACAGGGACGGGGCCGGCGGGCCAGAGCAGGGCGACAGTCTGTTCCCCAGCTGTGTCGTTGCTGTCGTTGCTGAGGCTCTCGGCGAGGTCGATGCCGGTGTGGGGCAGGAAAGGCAGCCGCTGCTCGGCGAGGTCGGCGGCGATGCGGGTGAGGGCTTCGGCGACGCAGTCGGGGTCGCTCTCGAGGACGGCAGGCACATCGAGCCGGCAGGCCAGGGCGTTGTGAGGTGCTGGAGCAGCCGTCTGTCCGGTCCCGGTGACAGCGATGTGGCGGCCGCCCGGTGTCAGCGGTTGTCCGGCCGCGTCCGGCGGCCCGTCGCTGCTGACATCGAAGATGACGTCCCACGACAGGCCGGGGGATGCCGTGCGAGGGGCCTGCTCCTGGTCGGGCATCTGAAGGGTGACGTGGGTGCGGGCGGCTTCGGCGGTGTACTGCAGGGCCGTCAGAATCGGTGTGCGCTGGCCGCGGATGAGGACGTTCTCGCCGGAGGTGACCCGCGCGAGGCGGTGGACGGCCAGATGCGCGGCAAGGTAGGGCAGCAGGGACGCGGCGGTGGCGGTGGCATGTTCGGGCGCGGGGACCGGAACGGTCCACCGCCTTTCGGCGGTGACCCGGCTGACCGGCATCCCGGCCGGGACGAGCGCGGCGACCGTGCGGGGCTCTGCGCCGGATCCTGTAGTGGTGCCGGCGATGGCGCTCAGCGGGATCCGCAGGTCAGGTGGGGGCGGGCAGGTGACGGTGACGCTGATGTCGACCGTATGCGCGGTGGAAGCGGGGTCGGGGATGCGGGTGAAGCGGGTTCCGTCGGCCGCGAGGGGTGTCTGGTCGGGCCTGCACAGGGTGGTGGGAAGGTCGTCCGGGGAGAGCGGGGTCGGAGCCAGGCGCGCGACGTGGCGGGTTCCGCTGCGCCAGGCGACCTGGTCCTCGGGGTCGTCGGCGAGCAGTTGGCGGGCGATGTCGGCGGGCGCGGTGACGGTGTCGGTGTCACACAGGGCGGGGTGCATGTCGGGGTGTTCGTAGGCGGCGACGCGCAGCAGGCCGCTGAGGCCTGACTGGGCGAGGTCAATGGTCTCGGCGGACTGGGTGCCCTGCCCGCAGCAGGTGAGGAGGTGCAGGCGAGCGGGCTGGTCTTGATGGGCCAGGCAGCGGATCGCGGTGAGCGCACGCTCCACCCGGTGTTGGGCCGTCTCCGGGACCGTCGTGGCCAGTGCCTGGCCGGGAGCCTCGGTCGGCATGAGGAGGATGTCGGTGAAGGGCTCGGAGGTGTCGAAGGCGCCGCGGATCGTGTCCTCCACCGCCGACGGGCTCATGCCCAACGGGACTGGCAGTCGGGTGACCGCGCTCTGGGTGGCGAGGTCGGCGAGGACCTGCTCGTGCCAGGCAGGTTCGGCACCCTCGGTCACCGCGAGCCATCGGGTCTCGGTGCGCGGCGCTGCTGCGAGCTGCTGCCCTTCCCATCGCACGCCGTTGAGGTACTTGCCCAGACGTTCCTGGGGAGTGATCTGTTTGGGCACGTGCGTGAAGCGGATCTTTTCCACGCGGGCGACGAGCTGCCCGTCGGCGTCGTAGAGGTCGACGGTGCCGGTGACGTGCCGCCGGTCGATGCTCTCCGCCCGGGCGCGGGCGTACACGCCCTTGGACGTGTCGCCGTAGACCTGCAGAGCGCCGATGCCGTCGGGCATCGCGTGCCCGGCCGGGAGATCCGTGGTGTCGGTCCACTGGACGAGCAGGGTCTGCAGGCAGCCGTCGAGGAGCACCGGGTGCCAGGTGAACTGTTTAGTCAGGGCCCGCACGGTGTCGGGGAGGACGAGGCGGGCGAGCGCGTCCGGCTTGTCGGATCCCGTGTGGAGAGATACCGATCGCAGGGGACGAAATGCCGGGCCGAAGGTGACGGAGCAGCTGGTCTGCCAGGACGTGCGCAGGCTGTCGAGGTCCACTTCCACCGGGTAGTCCCGGTCGAGATCTGTGATGTCCAGCGGCACAGCCGGCGGGAGTTCGGGCGCAGGGATAAGCGTTGCGTGCGCGTGCGTCTCGGTGCCGTTGGGGGTCCGGGTAAGGACTTCGAAGCGCGCGCTGGTGCCCTGGAGCTGCGTCTGTGCGTTCAGCTGCGGCCTGTGGTCCGGATCGAGGACGAGGAGAGAGTCGAAGGTGACGTCCTGGACGCGGACACTGCCGGCGGACGGCGTGAGAGTCTGCGCCGCCGCGGTCAGCGCCATCTCGCACCAGGCAGCCCCCGGCATCACGGGCACCTCGCCGACGCGGTGCTCGGCCAGCCACGCTGCCAGCGGCGCGGACACCTCTGCCTGCCACAGGCGGCGGCCTTGCTGCGCCGGGTCGGCGATGCCGTAGCCGAGCAGGGGATGCCCGGTGCTCTGTGGCGTGTCCGTCCCGCCCGTGGGGTCGGCCAGAGCGTTGTTGGGAATCCACAGGTGTTCGGGCGCCCAGCAGGTGCCGGGAAGGTCTGCCAGCGTTCCGCTGCGGTAGAGGCGGTCCCAGGGCAGGGCGAGGCCGGTGGTGTGCGCGGCGGCGAGATGCGTGGCGAAGTCAAGGCGTTCGTTGCCGTCGCGGCGCACGGTGGGCACCACTGCGGCCTGGGTGTCGCCGAGCGTGGCGGTGATGGCGCCGGCGAGAAGGGGGTGGACGTTGACCTCGATGAACTGCGTGTGGCCGTCCGACGCGGCGGCTGCCACGGCGGCGGAGAACTTGACAGGGCGGCGCTGGTTGAACGCCCAGTAGGTGGCGTCGAGGCCGACTTCGTCGCGAGGGTCGTCGCACACGGTGGTGTAGAAGCGGCACAGGGGCTTGTGGGGGGTCACTTCGGCGAGAGCGTCGCGCAGTTCGTCGAGGATGGGATCCATGTGCGGTGAGTGGGAGGCGACGTCGACCTGCACCCGGGCCACGGGCACCTCGGCTTGTTCCCACTGCGCGACCAGGTCCTCGACCTGGGAGGCGTCGCCCGAGATGACGGTGCTGGCGGGTGCGGCGATGACGGCTACTTCCACGCAGTCGGCCCGGCTCTCGGCCAAGGCGGAGCCGACTTGCTCCGCGGGAAGCCTGACCGCGGCCATGGCCCCGCCCGCGACACGGGTCAGCAGGCCGGCGCGGCGGCAGATCACCTTGACCCCGTCGCTGGTGCTGAGTGCTCCGCAGGTCACCGCGGCGGCGACCTCACCCATGGAATGGCCGATCACGGCGCTCGGCTCGACGCCGGCTTCCCTCCACATGGCGGTGAGTGCGAGTTGCACGGCGAACAGAGTGGGCTGGACCCGCTGCACGCCGGTGACGACCGTGTCCGCTTTCAGGACTTGGCGCAGCGAGAAGCCGCCCTCGGCCTGGAGGAGGGGCTCGAGTTCGTCGATGACGCGGGTGAAGGCGGCATCGTGGTCGAGGAGTCCTTGCGTCATGCCGGACCACTGCGAGCCGTGGCCCGAATACACGAACACGGGTCCTGGTCCGGCGGGGATGACCGTGCCGGTGGCGATGCCGGGCCCGGTCTCCCCGGCGGCGCACGCACGGAGCCGGTCGACGAGCTGGTCCCGTGACGCCGCGACAACACCGGCCCGGCTGGGTCCGTGGGAGCGGCGCGTGGCGAGGGTGTGGGCCACATCAACCAGGGGCACCTCGCGCCCCTCCCCCTCGATCCAGTCGGCGATCCGCCCAGCGGTCGTTGCGAGAGCCTGCGGCGAGCCGGCGCTGACCAGGTACGTGCGCAGCTCGCTGTCGTCTGTCGTACCAACGGGGCGAGGGGGGCTGGGTTTCGGGGCGGGGGCCTCCTCGACGATCATGTGGGCGTTGGTGCCGCCCACTCCGTACGAGGACACTGCGGCGGTCCGGGGGCCCTCCGTGACCGGCCATGGCTGCAGGGAGGTCGGCACGAACAGCCGGGACCCGGTCGCGTCGATCTGCGGGTTCCAGCCGTTGAAGTGCAGCGTTGCCGGGACCTTGCCCTGGCGCAGGCTCACGATGGCCTTGAGGAGGCCTACGACACCCGAAGCAGGCTCGGTGTGGCCGATGTTGGTCTTGATGGACCCCAGCGCGCAGGGCTGGTCGCCGGCGCCGTAGACCTGGTTGGCGGCCGTGAACTCCAGCGGATCACCGACCGCCGTGCCCGCACCGTGGGCCTCGATCATGCCCACTTGGCCCGCCCGCACCCCAGAAACGCGCAGGGCCTCGGAGAAAACGGCTGCCTGCGCCTGTGAGGACGGAGCGGTCAGGCGGATCGACCTTCCGTCCTGGTTGACCGCTGATCCTCGGAGCACGGCGAGGATCCGGTCGCCGTCACGCACGGCGTTCTTGAGGAGTTTGAGGACCACCACCCCACAGCCTTCGGCCCGCAGGTAGCCGTCCGCGTCCGCGCCGAAGGCGTGGCAGCGGCCGGTCGGGGACAGCATGTCCCAGCGGGATGTGGCAGCTCCCAGCTCGGGGCCGAGGCCCGCCGAGACTCCGCCGGCCAGCGCGGTCTGGCACTCCTGCGCGCGCAGGGCCTGGCAGGCCAGGTGCACTGCGACCAGTGACGACGAGCAGGCGGTGTCGACGGAGATGCTCGGACCGTGCAGGTCGAGAAGGTACGACACGCGGCCCACGCCGACGCCGTGCATGCCACCGGAGTACCAGTACGCCTCGGACTCCTGTGGCCGGCGGTGTCCGCGCAGGTAGTTGTCCATCGCGTACATGCCGCTGAATACGCCTGTCTGGGTCCCCCGCAGCCGGTCGACCGGGATGCCCGAGTGCTCGATCGCCTCCCAGACCACCATGAGAAGAAGGCGGTGCTGGGGATCGAGCCAGGTTGCCTCGGCTCCGGAGATTCCGAACGCCTGGGCATCGAAGGCGCCGAGATCCCCGTCGAGGAACCCTCCGAACCGGAGCCGGCGGGCAACCTCGTCGGGAAGCCCCGCCGCAATCACCTCCAAGTCCCAGCGGTCCTCGGGAACAGTACGGACCGTCTCCCGCTCCTCCTCCAGAAGCCGCCACAACCCGGCGAGGGAATCGACGCCGCCAGGCAATCGGCACGCAGCGCCGACCACGGCGACGGGCTCAGCGCACCCTTCGGGAAGTTGCATGTCCACGGTCTCACTCATTGCCTTTGAACTCTCTCTTAGCGGAGCAGGACGGACCTTGCCGTCCCTGAGCGGCGGGTCGGATACCCGCAATGAAATGACATAGCGACAGCCACGCAAAAAAGACAGGTGGTTCCCTCGCCACTATTGAGGGAAGTTAGGCAGCACCGGAAATCGCAATTCCGAGAATTGTCGGGTCCGGCCTGGCCTCTTGGTCATCGAAACGCGAGATCACTGAGCTACGGGGAGCACTCGCGTTTACCCAGCGGGACAATATTTCGATGCGATGTAGATCTGCGTTGATTTTACGCAGCGACTGTTTGGTCATCCGTCGGAGCCCTATAGCTGAATTCTCTCGGCGGGGTGGACGCTTGAGCCGTCGGACTCCATGGGGCGGGGCAGTCGACGCGATTCTGGCGGGAGAATGACAACTCGGATGCGGGGCGGAGCGAGGCCATCGATGCAGGTGCAGCGAGATGTGAGACCCTCGCTCAGCCGGTCAGCCCCGGTCCTGGCACTGTTGGTGGCGCAACGGCGCCCGCTGGGGCCTGTTCGAGGTGTCACGCCGGGTTATCGCCCCTAGAGGTGGCCCGGACATCTGCCGTCTGGTGTGTCGGGAGAGTCCAAGGGGGCGACGACCACGATCGCAGCCACGGTCTCGCGATGCTGTACTGGCGCGGAACGACGTCACTTGACCGTGAGGAGTTCGACGCGACCGCACGGGAACACGCCTCGCTTCTCATCCGGCACCAGCCGCTCGACAATCACGACCGCAGCCGAGGCCCGCTCGCCAGCTGACGCGCGACGGGGTCCGACGTTCCGCACCAGACCGTTCCGCTACCGCCACTTTGTGGCCTGATAGCTCACCTTTCCGTCGTCGTCCACCTTGACTACGACGTCCAGGAGGGCGCCGTTGAGGTCGGCGAACCGCGGGGACTGGCTTTCCAGCGCGGCATAACCTCGCCATACGACCTGAGTGGCTCCCGCGGCGCGGAAGCCGGCGCCGGCGCCGCGCCACAGAGCGCTGTCCGAGCCGTCAGTCGTGGTGATCAAGGCATCCGAGGTACCGGCGAACGCGTCCGGGCCCACCGACTCGGCCTCGTAGGTGATCAGCACCTGCACCTGGTGTCCGGCCAGGGTCCCAGTGCCCTGGTAGTTGCTCCTGAACCTGCTGTGAGCACCATTCGGCGGCAGAACGGTCGTGCCGCTGATTTGGCCGCTTCCCTCACCGATGGCAGTTTCCTGTGACATCTATCCTCCTGTGTGAAAATGCCGAGCTGTGCGATATTTCCCGCAGAGCATCAGCCGGTTTGGTGTCGATTGCAGTCACCAATTTCAATTTAGAAGTGAACGAGCAGGGCGACAACCACGCTTTTCGGCCAAACCGCCGGAATGACGCAAGTGTTCCCATTTCATTTCGACCCAAATGCGGCCACTCAATGACGGAGATCTCTCGCGTCTCCGTGATCCCGTTTGGCCTACCAAGCCACGTCGGTATCTAAAGGGTACGAACGAGGGCGCCGAAGCACGGAAAATCGCACAAATTTGATGCCGCGTTCGATTACCTACTTCGGGCGACTAAAATTCAGCCCGCAGGAATGCATGTTGCGCATGGTCTGAGCGTGACACATCGGGCAAACGCGCTTGAGGGTACAGCTATGCTGCAGCGCGATTTGGGCGGCACGTGGCCGAATCCACTTTTCACGGCACGGCTGGATGAAACTCCGGAACTCCTTCGCCCAATTCGGTTCGGTCAACGGCCTGCGCGTATTTCCCGCAGAGCTTTACGCTGCGCGACGTGAGTCCGGTTCCGTGGAAGCCGGGACCGGCGAACCAGGGACAGCGGAGTGGCGAGGTAACAGCTCTGCGACCCAGCAGCCGCCCAAGGCCGGGCGGCTGTTTCGGAGAGAGAGTTCGCGAAGCCCTCGTGACGCGTGTTCGAGGTGATCAGTCTTCCTGGGACGTAGGCCGAGCCAATGCTCAGTCCGAGTCCTGACACGACCTGGGACGCACCACCCGGTAGCGCGGCAGCCCCGAAGTCCCCGCGCACATAGGGCCGCCGGCTGAGATCGGCTATGCGGCTGGCAGGGTCGCGGACCCACGTCGGCTATATACGGAAGTCACCGTCCTGCTGCACATGACCAGCGGCACGATCGATGCTCGATGAACTGTGGATTCGACGGCGATGAGTGCTGGCCGCAGACGGTGGGATCGCCGATGTCCCGGGACAGCAGAGAGCGAAAACGGCACCCGCTCGGCCGATCGGCCGGTTACTGACATGGGCTTGCCAGGGGGGACGCTGGGATGTCCAGCGCTAGGCCGGTTCCGGTGATGAAGCCGCCCAGGATGCCAGCCCGGCACTGAAGGCGTTCGAACCGGCTGCGGACGAGTGTCTGCCCGGTCGACGGGACTGATCAGGCTGAGTTTGACCTGCGCCCGCACCCATTCCACCAGGTCCACGAATGTGAGCAGGCCGACAACAGGAACACCGTCAGCCACTCACGCAGAACGATCAACTCACTGATGGCATAGGAGGCATGGTGTCCCACTGGTCCTACACCAGCACCGATCGGCGCCTGAACGAACCGGTCGATGCCCCCGACCAGCGCGATGAAGTCGTACTGGCCCGCACTGCGGCGCTTGCCCCGGTAGCGCTCCGTTAGATACTGGGTCTACGGGTTCGAGGGGTTGTCCGCAGGCGGTACAGGTACCGGTCCAGCACCGCAGCATGTCCTGCATGCTGTCGAGGGCTTGGTAGAGGGTCAGGCTGCGGAGGCGGTGTCGGGCGAGCAGTTGATCGCGACGCTGCTCGATCACGCTCGTACGGACGGGCCGCAGCTCACCGGGAGGACGGGCTGCTGCTGCAGCTGACCAAGCGGGAGCTGGATCCGCCCTGAAAGGCGAGGCCACCGATCACGTCCGCTCTGCGCCGGTGGTCGGCGGGGCGGGGAGTGCGGGGTGGTCAATGTTCCCCGGCTGGGGTGACGTGGTGGCCGGAGGGATGCCGTCGCGACCAGCGGATGGGGAAGGGGCGGACGTCGGGATGAGCGAGGCGGACGGTGAGGGCTGTTGCACTCCGCCAGCTGAAGACGGTGCGGGGCATTTGGGTACGGGGTCCATCCCTGGGGAGAGTGTGGAGGTGGGCGCGGGACTGGATTCGCTGCGAGCCGCGGCCGTGCGCGGGGCTGAGGGGGCGTGCGTATCGGGGGGTGCCGTGGACGTGGCGACGGGCACGGGCGGCGATGTCGGGGTTGGAATGTTGATGGTGACGTTGGTGGTGGTGGGTGGCGGGGCCGGCTCGGGGTGCTGGAGGCGGACAGCAGTGGCTGTGAAGACCCCGGTGATAGCGGTGAGGAGGGCGAGCAGGCCCGTGCGTATGGGATGCAACGTTTCGGCTCCTTCATAAGTGAGGCGGTCGGCGCCGTCGTTCAAGTGCGGAGATCGAGGAAGACTTCCCGGACGGATCGCAGGAAGCCGATGGTGGCGTGGATGGAATCCAGGACGAAGGAGGCGAGTTCGTGCGGACTGGTCGCAACGAGGTACAGGAGTATGAGGAGGACGGCCCAGAAGGTGAGGCTGCGGCCTCGTAGGAACATGGGGTACCTGGCCTTCGGCGTGTGAGCGTGGCGCGCCTTCGACGAGTCGTAGCTGCGATCGCCTGGCCTGCTGCCGGACTCGTCTCCTCGAGCGTGCTGTATCGCGCAAGGAACACTGGGTGCCCAGGCAACGAGACAGGCAAGTCGCGCAGCCGCGGAGTACATCCATGCCCGCGACAGTCGACAGGACACTCGAACGGCGGGCGTGCAGAGAGGCGTTGAATAAGCAAACGCGTGCGCCCGCCTATGACCGGACCTGCCTGCGCCGCCCCGCTGCCCGACGGGCCGCCGCCTGTACCACGGTCGGCCAGGAGATTACGGGGCTGGTTCACGCCCCTTCGAATTTTTCCCGGTGCCGTCCTGCCCCCGCTCGGAGACCTATTACTGGACCTGCGACACGCGTGGCGATAGGTGTGCCGCCTTCGGACGGCAGCATGTCGGGAACGTCGCCGCTGCGCACCGGGCAGAACCTGCAAGAGGAGGCCGGCAAGGCGCGAGTCCATGTAGCCCATCGTCGATGCGCACAAGATCAACTCGGCCGTAGCGGGCATGTGTCCTTGGTCCGCTACTTCATGTCGGCGGGCGGCACCGCGTACAAGGCCCCGTTCCCATACAGCCCTACGGAAGGTGACGCCTATCGAGCTGCGTGTCGGTAGGTGAGGCGTTTGACTTCGCGGAGGATCGGGGCGGTGTCGATGGATTCCACGCCGGGCAGGGTGCCGATTCGGTGGTCGAGGTACTCGTAGAGCTCGTGGGTGTCGTGGAACATGCCGATGGCGACCATGTGGGAGGCGCCGGTGGTGGCGGCCACGAAGGGGATTTCCGGATGGTCAGCGAGGGCGGCGCCGACCGTGCCGAGCTGTCCGGGTGCCACCCGCAGCCAGAACCGGACCAAGACGTGGAAGCCGAGGTATTCGGGGGCGTAGTCGACGGCGAGGTGCAGAGCCCGGGTATCTCGCAGGCGTTCCAGGCGCCGGGTGATGCTGGCCGGTGAGCGCCCGGTGGCGTGAGCGAGATCGGTGAGCGAAGTACGTCCGTCCTTGGCGAGCTCGGCCATGAGCTGCGCATCCACGGCATCCGGTATCGATGCCTCGACGGTTACTGCCGCGCGGGTCTCATGCGGGGGCGCGATGTCGGGTCTGGGAAGGGGGGCGTACCAGATGTCGGAGGTTCCCGCGAAGGTCTGCAGGATCAGGTGGGCCTGGACGGAGACGACGCGGGGCGTGTGCGGGAGTTTGTCCAGGAGGAGGGCGTCGCGTTCGCGGGTGCTGTAGGTGTCGACGGCGCAGTGGAGTTCGGTGCCGCCGGAGGCGATGACGACCCAGCTGGTGTCGTCGCGGCGGGCGAGCGCGTCGGCGATCTTGGTTGCGGCGTCGGGGGCGCAGTGCACGCGCAGCATCCACCGGGTCGGTCCGCTGAGCTGGGGGCCGGGGACTCCGATGACGCGCAGGCCCATGTGGTGCAGGCGCCGGTAGCGGCGGGCGACGGTGTGCTCGGAGACGCCGATCGCCTCGGCGATACGGGCGAAAGGCGCCCGAGCATCCCGCAGCAGTTCCTGCACCAGGCGCTGGTCGACCTCGTCAGGGACACCGCCGGAAACCATTGGTTCTTCCTGCCTGAGTGCCGGATTCCTTCGGGTTTCAGCGTACGGCTTAGGGATCTCCCTCCCCTGTTGTGACGGTGGAACACGCCCTCACCTGCTCTGTTCTTCGATTCGACAGGAATCCGCCATGTCCACCCCCACGCCCGCACCGGCAGACCCCAGACGCTGGGAGGCGCTGTTCTTCATCTGCCTGGCCCAGCTGATGGTCGTCCTCGACGTGACCGTCATGAACATCGCGCTGCCCTCGGTCCAGTCCGATCTTGGCTTCTCCGACGGCTCCCGCCAGTGGGTGATCACCGCCTACTCCCTCACCTTCGGCGGCCTGCTTCTGCTCGGCGGGCGCCTCGCGGACCTGTGGGGACACAAGCGGACCCTGCTGACCGGCATCATTGGCTTCGCCGCCGCCTCCGCCCTAGGCGGCGCGGCCTTGAACACCGGCATGCTGATCGGCGCCCGCGCTCTGCAGGGCATCTTCGGCGCGATGCTCGTGCCCGCTGTGCTCTCCCTGATGTCGGTGATGTTCACCGACACCAAGGAACGCGCCAAAGCATTCGGGGTTTTCGGAGCCCTGTCCGGCGGCGGCGCGGCCATCGGCCTCATGCTCGGCGGGCTCCTCACCCAGGCACTGAACTGGCGCTGGACCCTGCTCATCAACATCTTCATCGGCCTCGCCGCAGCCCTCGGCGCGCTGCGCACCCTGCCCGCCCCGGCCGCCGATCGGCCCCGCCCCGGCCCCCGCCTCGACGTCCCCGGCGTCCTGCTCGCCTCCACCGGAGTGACCGGCTTCGTCTACGGCCTCTCCCATGCCTCCGAAGACGGCTGGACCTCCGCCGCCACGCTGGGCCCCATCGGCGCCGGACTGCTCCTGCTGGCCGCCTTCGCCGGATGGCAGACCCGGGCGAAGTCCCCGCTGCTGCCCCTGCGCGTCCTGGCCGACCGCAACCGCGGCGGCGCCTACCTCGCCGTGGGCCTGGCCGTCATCGGCAACTTCGGCATGTACCTCTTCCTGACGTACTACCTGCAGACCGTCCTGGGACTCAGCCCCGTGCAGACCGGGGCCGGGTTCCTGCCGATCGCCGCCGCCTCGGTGTTCGCCTCCACCCAGATCGGACCCCGCCTCGCCCCCCGCCTGCCCGCCCGCGCCCTGATGGGACCCGGCTTCCTCATCGCCGCCGGCGGACTGCTGATCCTCAGCCAGATCACCCCGCACAGCTCGTACTGGGCGATCGTGTTGCCCGGCATGCTCATCACCGGCCTGGGCCTGGGCACCGCGCTGATGCCCGCCTTCAGTCTGGGTACCCTCGGCGCCCGCCCCGAAGACGCGGGCATCGCCTCCGCCATGGTCAACACCTCCCAGCAGGTCGGCGGCGCGATCGGCACCGCCCTCCTCAACACACTCGCCGCCACCTCCACAACCACATACCTCACCGGCCATACCGGCAAGAAGAGCGAGGCCCTCGTGCACGGCTACAGCACCGCCTTGTGGTGGGCCGCCGGCATCCTCACCCTCGCCGCCCTCGCCGCCACCCTCCTCATCACCCACGACCCCAGGCCCCACCCGGGTACCACCCGGCAGGACGAGCCGGGCAAGGTTCCCGCCGCCCGGCACTGATCCCATCCGTAGTCCCGCAGCACACCACACACAAGGAATCTCATGACTGTCTTCAACGTCGTGATCGGCGCCCTCAGCGGCGGCCCCGCCCACCTCGACCAGTACCAGGGCAAGGCCGTCCTCATCGTCAACGTCGCCTCCCAATGCGGCCTCACCCCCCAGTACGCCGCCCTGGAAAAGCTCCAGCAGACTTATGCGGCCCGCGGCTTCACCGTCCTGGGCGTGCCCTGCAACCAGTTCATGGGCCAGGAACCCGGCACCCCGGAGGAGATCGCCACGTTCTGCTCCGCCACCTACGGCGCCACCTTCCCCATGACCGAGAAGACCGACGTCCACGGCCCGACCCGCCACCCCCTCTACGACAAGCTGATCGACACCCCCGACACCGACGGGTACACCGGCGACGTGCGCTGGAACTTCGAAAAGTTCCTCATCAGCCCCGACGGCACCGTCACCCGCTCGCTTCGCCCCTCAGACCGAACCCGACGCCGACGAAGTCACGATGGCCATCGAAGCCGTTTTGCCTGTCCCCTAGCGGACACATGCGCCGCTATGTTGCCGGGGACGCCGAAGACTTGAAGCGGCCCCGGCAACATCGTTCTCACCTCGGGCCCCGACCAGCCCGGAGGACGAGCATGACGCCCGGATTGCGGATGCCTACCCCTCAGGTCGCACGGGGCGGCGTCACCTCACCTGGATTGCCAGGTTCAAGTGGAGAGGGCTTGGCTCGTCGAGATTCCAGTCGGGATAGCGCACCTACTGAGAAAGGCGCGGGCCGCTGGGCACGGTCACGGTCGGCCAGTGTGGAGGCTCGTTGATGTGGAGGGCGGTCAACTCGGCGGCGAACTCGACAGGAAGACTGCGGGCTCGAAGATGAGCCACAGCTTTGGGCAGCAGATGGCTGCGTTCGACGGACCATGTGCCGGTGCCACCACAAAGCTTCCTCGGCCTGGTCCTCCGGAACTTGGTCCAGCAGCCCCGTGGGCAGCACCTTCCGGTTGCCGGAACCGAGCACCTCGAAGCCGGGCGACATCCTCCAGAGGCTCATGCCTGCGTACGCGGCCCTCATCGACGTACTCGACCTCGAAAACGTCGCGTCGGAGAGCGCTTCGACAGTCACCCGCCCCTCTCACCACAGCGAACACACAAGCCCTGATCACGAGAGAGCCACACGGCCCGCCAGCAGGCAACGGATCAGCGTCCAAACCGCCCCTGAGAGCGAAAACGAAGCGGGACAGACAACAGCGAGCGACAAGACACGCCGGGCCACCGAACCCCGGTGTACGCGGCGAGCGACAGCCTGCCCCAGGACGAAGAGTGAACTGAACAACTTCACCTGGGACAGCGACAGGGTGACGTGGGACGGGACAGGGACAGCAGCCCTTACGTTTTGTTCGAACAGAGTTTCGATAGCTTGAGCTATGGTGGATATCTGGCCACTGGGACAGAAGGGGTAAAGGGGGCGCGAGAGCTGGAGGAGCGGATGGGCGGGTTCGTGCATCTGCATGCTGCGTCGGGCTATTCGGCCAGGTACGGCG
The DNA here is from genome assembly GCF_014650455.1 of Streptomyces xanthochromogenes. Taxonomy (GTDB): domain Bacteria; phylum Actinomycetota; class Actinomycetes; order Streptomycetales; family Streptomycetaceae; genus Streptomyces; species Streptomyces xanthochromogenes. Next base: position 135,304 of record NZ_BMUZ01000016.1, read on the forward strand.
CCTCTCATCCGCAAGCCCTGGCGGCCCGCGCCGCCGAACGCGGCATGACCGCGCTGGCGCTCACCGACCGGGACACCGTGGCTGGAATGGTGCGGTTCGTGAAGGCTTGCGCCACGCATGGTGTCCGGCCGGTCCTGGGCGTCGACGTCGCGGTCGCGCCGCACCGGAGCGCCCGGCCCGAGACCCCCGCGGCCCCTCGGCGGACCCCGGTCCGCGGGGGTGCGCACGTAGAGGAGCCCGATTTGCGGGTCACGCTGCTGGCGCGGGACAAGGCGGGGTGGGCGGGTCTGTGCCGCCTGGTGTCCGCCGCACACGCCGACGCTGACGGCGGTCCGCCGGTGGTGACGTGGCCGATGCTTCATGCTCACGCCGGTGCGGGGCTGACGGTGCTGCTCGGTCCGGTCTCCGAGCCGGTCCGCGCGCTGTCGGCCGGCCGCCCGGACCTCGCAGCCCGCCTGCTGACGCCATGGCGGGAGCTCTTCGGTCCCGCGCTGCGACTGGAGGCGCTCTGGTACGGGCTGAGCGGCACGGGTCCCGGGTCGCTGCGGCTCGCCGGACGCACGGTGCAGCTCGGCGACGAACTCGGCATCGAGACGGTGCTGACCAATGCCGTGCGCTACGCGGACCCGGCCCGGTCGCGGGTCGCCGACGTCCTGGACGCGGCCCGGCTGCTGCGCCCCATCCCCTTCCGCCGGCCCGATGGCCTGGATCCGGGCGAGCGCTGGCTCAAGGGCCCGGACGCGATGGCGACGGCCGCCGACCGCATCGCCCAGGCCGCCGGCGCCGGCCCGGAGCGGGCCCGCGCCCTGCTGGCCTCCACCATCACCACGGCCGAAGAGTGCCGCGTCGACCCCGTGGCGGACCTTGGGTTGGGGCGGGCGCATTTCCCGGAAGCGGAGGCGGTCGGGGCGCGCGGCGACGGGGACGTCGACCGGCTGCTGCGGGAGCATGCGCTCGCCGGCATGGCCCGGCGCCGCCTGGACAAGGACAGCGACGCGATGAACCGGCTCGAGGAAGAGCTGGCGATCATCGCCAAGCTCGGATTCGGCACTTACTTCCTCACCGTGGCGCAGGTCGTGGCGGATGTGCGGGAGATGGGGATCCGGGTCGCGGCCCGCGGGTCGGGCGCGGGCAGCATGGTCAACCACGCGCTGGACATCGCGACCGCCAATCCACTTGATCATTCGTTGTTGTTCGAGCGGTTCATCAGTGTCCGTCGTTCCAGCCTGCCGGACATCGACATCGACGTGGAGTCCGCGCGCCGGCTGGAGGTCTACGACCGGATCTTCGAGCGGTTCGGGCCGGAGCGGGTCGCGGTGACCGGGATGCCGGAGACCTACCGGGCCCGCTTCGCGCTGCGCGACACCGGCCTGGCCCTGGGCATCGCGCCGCACGAGGTCGACCGGATCGCGAAGTCGTTCCCTCACCTGCGGGCCTGCGACATCACCGGCGCGCTCGCCGAGCTGCCCGAGCTGCGGGGTCTTGCGGCCGAAGCCGGCCGGTACGGGCCGCTGTTCGAGCTGGCCGAGCAGCTGGACGCGCTCCCCCGCGGCTACGCCATGCACCCGTGCGGGGTGATCCTCTCCGACCGCAGCCTGCTCGGCCGTCTGCCGGTGCAGCCAACCCCGGGCGGCAGCTACCCCATGGTCCAGGGTGACAAGGAGGATGTGGAGGATCTGGGCCTGCTCAAGCTCGACGTGCTCGGGGTGCGGATGCAGTCCGCGATGGCCCACGCCGTCTCAGAGATCCACCGCACCAGCGGCCAGAGCATCGACCTCGACGATTCCGGCCAGGTGCCGCTCGACGACTTCTGGGCGTTCAAGATGATCCAGAACTCCGACACCGTCGGCATGTTCCAGCTTGAGTCACCCGGCCAGCAGGACCTCCTGGGACGTCTCCAGCCTCGCGGCCCCCAGGACGTGATCGCCGACATCTCCCTGTTCAGACCAGGGCCGGTGGCTGGCGGCATGCCGGCGATCTACATCGCGGCGCGGCACGGAGCGGCTCCCGTCTACCCGCACCCCGATCTCGAGCCGGTGCTCGCCGACACCTACGGGGTGACGATCTGGCACGAGCAGATCATCGACATGGTCGCGATCCTCACCGGCTGCGACCGGGCCCTGGCCGAAGTCTTCCGCCGCGCCCTCGCCGACCCGGCCCGGCTGCCGAAGCTGAAGGCGTGGTTCGAGCGGGAAGCAGGCGCCCGCGGCTACTCCCCCACGGTGCTGGCCGACGTCTGGTCAGTGGTCGAGTCGTTCGGGGCCTACGGGTTCTGCCGGGCGCACGCGGTGGCGTTCGCCGTGCCCGCACTGCAGTCCGCGTGGCTCAAGGCGCACCATCCGGCGGCCCTGTATGCGGGTCTGCTGGAACACGACCCTGGGATGTGGCCGGCCCGCGTCATCCTCGCCGACGCCCGCCGTCACGACGTGCCGATCCTGCCCGTCGACATCAACCACTCCCACACCAGCTACCGCATCGAACCCGCCGACACCGACGGCAGGTTCGGTGTGCGCCTGGCGCTGTCGGCGGTCAAGGGCATCCGCGACGACGAAGCCGCCCGCATCAAGGACGGCCAGCCCTACGGGTCGGTGGCCGACCTGTGGCAGCGAGCCCGCCCCACACTGCCCACCGCCCAGCGCCTGGCCCAGATCGGCGCCCTCTCCCCCGTCGCCGGCGACGCCTCCCGGCGCGACCTGCTGCTCCAGCTCACCGAACTGCACCGCCAGACCCGCACCCGCCCCAGCAGCGGACAACTGCCCCTGGACACCCGCCCGCTGACCCAGGGCGCGAGCGGCCTGCCCGAGATGACCGGCCGCGAACAGCTCGGGGCCGAGCTGGAGATCATGTCGATGGATGTGTCGCGGCACCTGATGGACTACCACCACCGGCTGCTGTCCGAACTTGGTGCCATCCCCTCCCGGCGCCTGGCCCAGCTGCACGCAGGCCAACGGGTCCTGGTGGCCGGCGTGCGGGCCTCGACACAGACACCGCCGATCGCCTCGGGCAAGCGCGTCATCTTCGTCACCCTGGAAGACGGCACCGGCCTGGTCGACATCGCCTTCTTCGAAGACAGCCACGCCGACTGCGCCCACACGATCTTCCACTCCGGACTCCTCCTCATCCAAGGCACCGTGGAGCGGCGCGGTCCACGGCGCACCGTCGTCGGCCACCGGGTCTGGGACCTTGACGAGCTCGCCGCAGAGCGCCGCGACAACGGCCTCGACGCCGCCCTGGCCCTCATCGGCGCCACCACACCCCAACCCACCCCCGCCCAGCCCCAGCCCAACAGCCAGAACCGGGAGCACGCTGAGGCTGGCGGCCAGCGGACCCTGGTCAACGGAACAGCGGGAGCGAAGCTGCATCCCTACGCCGATCTTCAGCCCGCAGGGACACGGTCGGCCGACCTGAAAGCCCTTGGCCACACCAGCCAGGGCAGCGCGGGGTGACCGGCGCCATGAACGATCACAGCAGGGGCGGCCGGTGCATCATGCGGGTCTTCTTCCAGCCCGGATCCGAGTGCCAAGACGATCAGGACGCGTTGTTCGGCCAGTTGGTGACGCTGGTGGAGGACTTCACTCCGCGCTTCCAGCCGCGTCCTCAGGACCTGGCGGTCGACGTCGACCTCACCGGCGCGCTCCGCTACCTCGATCGCACCCCCTACGAGGCAGGACAGGTCCTGGCGCTGCGGGCGCTTGCGCTCCATGGAGTGGCGACGACGATCGGTGCCGGCCCGTCGGTGATGGTCGCGGCGATGGCGGCCGCGCTCACGCCGCCCGGCCGCATCACCGTCATAGACCCCGATCCAGTAGCGGTCGAAGCGTTCCTCCGCCCCCAGCCCACCGCTCTGCTGCCAGGGGTCGGGCCGGCGACCGCCCGCACGCTGAAAAGCTTCGGGATCCGGACTGTCGGGGAGCTGGCCGATACTCCGCCCACCACTCTGGCCCGCATCCTCGGCGTCACCCCCGCCCGCGAACTCCACACGCTCGCCCATGGTGTCGATGAGCGGCCCGTCCAGCGCGAAGCCCTCGTCCGCTCCACCACCTGCAGCCACCGCTTCACCAGCGACGAACTCGACCCCGCCCAGCACCACCGCGCACTGCTCGCCCTGGCCGACGAACTCGGCCAGCGCCTGCGCGCCTCGCACGAGGTGTGCCGGGGCCTGGCGATCGTGGTCCGCTACGCCGACCAGACCTCCACAACGCGCACCAGACGCCTGCCCGAAGCAACCGCCCACACCGCCGCGCTCACCCGCACCAGCCTCGACCTCTACCGGTCCCTGGGGCTGCAACGCGCCCGCGTCCAGAACATCGCGCTGCGCGCCGAAGGCCTCGCCCCCGCCCACGAGGCCTTCCACCAGCTGCTCCTGGACCCCGCCGACGACAAGCAACGCCGCATCGAAGCCGTCGCCGACGCGGCCCGCCAAAAGTTCGGCCCCAACGCCATCCGCCCCGCCACCCTCGCCGACCCGCCCGCCACCGCGCGCGGCGCCGGCCGTCACCGCACCATCTGAACCATCTGAGGAGACATCCTTTGCTGGATCGTTTCACCCAGTTCTGCGTCCAGGCCCTGCCCTCGAGCGGCCCGGACATCACCGCCGTCCAACCCTGGCAGGGCGACGACGCCCCGACGTACGGCATCACGGTTACCTTCTCGTCCGGCAGCCGTCTCTGGCTTCAGATCACCGGAGGCCTGGCGCCCGGAACACAAGCCGGCGAGGCCACCACACCCCCGAGCGGAGCAGTTCTCGAACCCGTGCCGCTACCCGCACTGTTCGACGAGACGGGCACGGTCAGCCCGCTGCGGGCCGAGGCGTACCTCACCGCCGCCCTCACCCACACCGACAGCACCGAGATCGCCCAGGCCTACGGCTACAGCAGCCGACCCGGCCAGCCCGCCCAGCATCCAGGTCTCGGCGTCATCCTCCACAACGGAGCACGCCTGTACCTGCCGTTCGTCCACACCGCCAAGGCCGAACAGGACCGTGGACGCAGCCCCTTCCGCCTCCAAAGCAGCTTCTGACCTGGCACGCTCAAGTTTCGCCTCGCCATCCAGGACGGAAGCGGCATCCGGACTTGCGGTCACGCTGACCGGCGGTAACCGCAACGACGTCACCCAGCTCATCCCGCTACTTGAAGCGGTCCCTCCAGTGCGGGGCAAGCACGGCCGACCCCGGCACCGCCCGGACGTTGTCCTCGCCGATCGCGGCTGTGACCACGACAAATACCGTCGCTTGGTCTGGAGGCTGGGAGTGAAGCCGTCGATCGCCCGCCGGGGCACCGGGCACGGCTCGCGGCTGAGCGCTCAACGCTGTGTTGGCGAGCGCGCGTTCGCCCATCTCCACTGGTTCCGCCGACTGCGGATCCGCTGGGAGATCCGCGATGACACTCACGAACCTTCCTGGCCCTCGCCTGCGCACTCATGTGCTGGCGACGCCTGAAGTCACTGCCAGAAGTTCCTTGACCGCGGCGTCGTCACTACCTCGTTCGGCCACGCCTGCCGGACCCGGCCAAGCTGCTCGCGTAGCTTGTCATCCCAGCCGTTCCCCGGATCCAGGACCACCCGAACCGAGACCCCGGACGTGCCGCTGTCGTCCACAGTGACGATGGGACGGGGCATCGAGAAGTGCCTGTCGATCTCAATCCGAATCTCGGTTCCGCCCACGGCCGTCCAGCGGGCACCCTGCCCGTCGCAGAGTTCGGACACGGCCATTGACCAGTCATCCATGGCTTCGGGCGACAGACACAGCCCGAGGCGTCCGTTGGCGAAGGCGCTCGTGATGATGAGCTCGGCGTCGAGGTAGTCGTTGTACGGCGTGCCCCCGGGCCTGTTCCGACCCAGTACACGCAGTCGGACACTGCTGTCCGGGTCGCTCAGATGGATCAGCTCCACCCCGTCGTCCTCACTCACACGCCCCCCGGAACCCGCAACATTCCCGATCATCATGCACGAGCCACGGACGCGCGCAGACGCGACCAGCTCTCCTGCGGCAGCATCAGGTCATCAGAGGGCACGGAGGACGGTGACTACCTTGCCGAGGATGTCCGCCTCATCGGCCGACAGGGGTTCAAACTCGGCGTTGTGAGGGACAAGCCAGGCGTGGCCGGCAGCATCGCGTTGGAATCGCTTGACTGTGGCTTCACCGTCGAGAAGGGCAGCGACGATGTCTCCTGGCAGAGCGGTTTGTTGACGGCGGACGACGACAGTGTCGCCGTCACAGATGGCCGCCTCCACCATGCTCTGGCCGATCACCTTCAACGCGAACAGCTCACCCTCGCCCACCAAATGACGCGGCAGGACGTACACGTCTTCGACTGATTCCTCGGCGAGGATCGGGGTGCCGGCGGCGATCCGGCCGACGAGAGGGACGTGGACCACGTCTGCTGTGGTGGTGGGAGATTCCGGGGGAAGGTGCTCGCTCCAGCGGTGCCGGACGCGGTAGGCGCGCGGGCGGTGCGGATCGCGGTAGAGGACGCCCTTGTTTTCCAGGGCCATCATCTGGTGCGCGACCGACGAGGTGCTTTTGAGTTTGACCGCCCGACCGATCTCGCGCATCGACGGCGGGTATCCCTGCCGGGCGACCTCCGCCTCGATGAAGTCGACGATCGCGGCCTGGCGGGTGGTGAGTCCGTTGGGTCCGGTACGAACGCCGGGCGGGCGACCGGGTCGGGTCACAGCATCAACGGCATACATACGGTGTCCCCCTTGCGGTGCGTCTGGGGACAGTAGCTCACCAACCGCAACAAAGGGAACACTGTTTCGATGCCCCGTCCCCAGGCAGAGCTCGGTGAGCCGGTGATGCGGCAAGCTCGCCTGGCTTCGTGTGCTGTTCGGCGGCTGCCGGGGCGTGCAGGCGGCCGGTCGCCAACGTGCGGGAGACGACCGGCCGCTCAAGCGCCCTCGGGAGCACTCCGCTTCACGGTAAGGCCGCTCCCGCTCCCCCGCGCGGCGACGTACGCGCGGCCCAGCGCCAGGCGTTCGCCCCGGGTCACCGCGGAAGGCAGCGCTCAGCACTCGGGGTGGTCATCGTGCGAGGGTGACGTGCAGGGGGGTGTTGGGGCAGTCGGCGGACTTGGCGTCCAGCGCGCCTTGTTCGGTGGGGTCGATGGACAGCTGCCAGCGGACCTTCATGGCGATCCAGTCGGTGACGTATTCGCAGGTGTCGCCGGCGAACGGGGGCATCCACGTGGCGGGGTCCTGGTCGGCCTTGGACCGGTTGGACTTCGCGGAGACGGCGACCAGGGCTCGGCGGTCGCCGAGGTCGTTGGCGTAGGCCTCGCGCTCGGTGGCAGTCCACTGGCCGGCGCCGGAGTCCCAGGCTTCGGCGAGGGGGACGCGGTGGTCGATGTCGAGGGCCTTGGGGTCGTCGAGGTACTGGTCGTCGTAGGCGGAATACCAGCGGCCACCGGACAGTGCGCACCTGGCGCCTTGCTGGGGAGCGAGGAGGGCGTCGCGCTTGAGGACTTCGGCGCGGGTGTTGCAGCCGTCCTTGTCCGCGTCGACCCAGTGCTTGAACGCGGTGCGCTGGTAGCCGGTCCGGTCCTTCGCCTGGATCGGCAGTGCGGCCAGGGCATCACGGGTCGGCATCGTGATGACGTCACCGGCCCTGCCGAACGGGCCGCTCTGCGGGGCGGCCGCGGCCGCGGGTGCCAGGAGCGTCGTGAGCGCGCTGAGCGCGGCGGCCGTGGTCAGGCTGAACGTCGTGAGGCGTACGCGCACGGGATCCCCCGGGAAGATCGACAGTCTCGGGTGATCTTCCTATCGGGGCGGTGACATTCAAGTCGAGCTGTTCCCCGTCGAGTTCATCCCTGAGGATGAGAAGAGCGGTCATCGCACAAGCCGCGTCCATCTGGCGGCCGGCGTGCAGCCCGCGCCTGAGCCTGGTCTGCGGACGAGGAGGTCACTGAAGTCCCCTTCTGCCTCTGGCCCGGGCACCTCGAGATCACGGGGCCGGTACGGCCGCACCGGTGATCAGCGCGCGGTGTGATGATGGCAGTTTCCACGCCCATGGATGAACGGCGCGCTTTCTGGTTCGACTTGACCGCCGCAGTCTCGCTACGAAGGTGCCTCCATTGTTTGTGATCTTTGGAGGGATGCGGGTGCGCACCAGGGCCGTGTGGGCTGTCGGGATTGCCGGTGTGCTGGGAGTCCTTGCTGTCGGGCCGATGGCGTCGTCGGTCGCGGCGTTGTCGGGTGAGGAGCCGTGCCGGATCGACACCGATGCGGCCGTCATCCGCCAGGCCCCTTCAACAACGGCGGCAAGAATGGGGATCGGGTACCGCGACCAGAAGTGCCGCTTCCACGGCTACACCCGTGACGTGAACTGGGCGCACATCACGATGAAGGGGTCGGGCGTGGACGGCTGGGTGGAGCGGCACCTGATCTCCACGGCCAAGGAATCACTCGCCCGCACCTCCTGATGCGTACTCCCCTCCTGCTGCCCACCGTGCTGGCCGTGCTGGTCCTCAGCGCAGGCTGTGTGACCATCGCCCCCAACGCGGCCTCCCCTGCCGGGGGATTACTTCCCCGGGGGGAGCGTCTGGCCACGGTGGCTCCGGGCCCAGGGTGGCCGGACCCCGTCCAGCCGCCCGCACGGGAGACCCTGGCCCCCGCCTACGGCCCAGCCACCGCGACCTCGGCCGCTACCTCCCACCCTGCGGCCCGCCGCCCCGGACCGGGCCAGCCCCAGCACGAACCGGCTGTCGCCCCGTCACGGCACCCTCACCGCGTAACCGGCCGGCCCCCGGCTGTCATCCGGCGCTCCTCCCCTGCACGGCATCGCCCGCATCAAGTCCCTCCGCCGTATAACACCGGGGCGGTCTGTTCCTGGGCGCAGGGGACGGGCTTCGATCCGTCCGTGGTGCGCGCCTGCCGTCAACAGCTCGGCCGATGAACCGCTCGCCCGGATCCCTGTGACAAAGGTGCGTGACCCTTGTTGCCGCCTCACCGTTGGGCAGGACGATACGTGGGACTCCCGCCCTCCCCCCTGAGGCGGATCGTGTTCCGGCCCTGACGCCCCTTCCTCCCGCCGGCGTCAGGGCCGACGTGTCTACGGGCGCTGGGGCACGGCATTCACGGTGACGGCCCGATCCCGCGCACGGTTGAACTCAGCATGATCCGTCGTTCAGGAGGTTCACTCATGCCGAAGGCTCCGCGAGTCCATGCGTTATGGGCCGGGTTGTTGGCTGCGGCTGCTCTTGCCGTTGCGGTAGTCCCGGCCTCGTCGGACTCCTACGTCGATGAGCGCGCCAACACCTGTCACGCCGAGGCCGGCAACCCGTGCCTTTACGGCATGGTCGTCACCTACTGGCACCGGGCCGGCTCCCGGCAGCGCACCCTGAGCTGGATCTACGCCAACCGCAGCCCGGTCAGATCCCACAATCTGGCACGCTGGTGGTATCAAACACCGGGCGGACCCCGCCATGTCGGCGGAAGCTGGCGGGCAGGCAAAGCAGTGGAGTCCTGGACCGAGATCACCTGGGGTCGCGGCCGCCACGACCGTGTGGGACCCGACCTTCCCGCAGGCAGCCGGATCTGCGTGGAGTTCAACTACGGCGCCACCACCAAGCCCTGCATCACACTCAAGTAAGCGTGCCTGCGCCTTCGTTTGCCTATCTGGCATTCCTGGCGGGCCACGGATCGACCGTGGTCCGCTGGAGAAACCCAGCGCCGTCCTGCCTTCGATCCCCTCCATGGCCGCCGATGCGGGGTGGTCAGCGGTAGAGACTCCAGCGGCCGAAGCGGGCCAGCGTCTTGCGAGCTTCGTCCTTGCTCAGCCCCAGGGCTGCCGCGGCCTGTTCGACCGTCGCGTCCCGCTGCCCGGCGTGCGCCGACCAGTAGCCGACCTCGACCGCCGTCACCTCGAGCCGACGGGCCGCGCGCAGGGCCGCCAGCGGGGAGGTCTTCTCCAGCTTCTCGAGTTCGCCCCGCAGCTGCTCCAGCAGTGCGCTCACGCTCTCGGGAAGGGGGATGGCCGAACGCTCCACGTCCTGCGTGTGTCCGTCCCAGTCCATGCTGCACGTCTCTGCCACTGCCTCGGCCGCCTCGGCCAGGGGCTGGTCGCCGATCTCCTCCCAGTCCAACTGGTGCTCCGGACCGTTCCAGCCGCAGGAACACACCGCGCGCAGTACGGCCGCACGCGGCCCGTGGCCGAGGCCCGCGCCGTCGTAGATGCTCCACTGCGACACCTGATGCCCGTCGCCCGAACTCATCATGGGCACGAAGACCGCGGGCGGGACGCTGCCGTCGGCCAGGAGCACACCGACCCAGCCCGTATGCGAGGAACCGAACTCCTCCGTCGTCCACGTCTCCCGCTCGCGCATGACACCCCTCCACTCGATCATCCCCGCCTGCACGCCGGTACGGGTGTGCAGGAACCACGCTGGCGCAAGCGAACCGGTCGCGGGGCGGAATCACACAGAACGGCTGGCCCCTCGTTCGGGGTCGCTTTCGCCTGCGGCGTGGTCAGCGGCTCCGCCGGGGCCGACACAGGCCCTGCGCCGCCCGTACCCGCCAGGGCACCACGCTGCGCATCACCACAGCTCGGCCCGCAACTTACGAAGCTGATGGGGACAACAGAGCGGCGCTCAGGTTCCCCCTAAGTCCCTCCTGTACCACGGCAAGGTTCATGGCGGCAGGCACATCCCGCCGCGCGGGGGCGAGACTTGCAGTCCTCTGCAATCAGGGTGACCCTCATCGGTACACCCCGCGGGACTGGGACGCGACGTCTCGCTGGATGTGGCCGCGATGCTCTGCGGCGGTACTCCCGCGGTGCGGGAGCGAGACTCCAACCCGCTCGTCTACAGCCCCATCGAGGACGGTACATCCAGCAGGGCGCGGATGAAACAGACCGGCGAGGACCGCTCCCCTGGGCTGGGTCCGTACATCCCGCGGGGCGGGGACGCGACGTCTCGCTGGACGTGGCCGCGATGCTGTGCGGCGGTACATGGGGTAGCGCCGAGGTAAGCCCAAAAGCCGCCAGTACTTGATCTTGGCGGGTTGCGGTGGTCGGTCCGCTCAACGCAGGCTGGCAACCGGGAGTGCGTTGACGCGGTTCTCGTACTCGCGGCGGGCCTTGCGCTGGGCCGGGACCGCGGCGGTGCCGTCGAGGGGCTGGCAGCGGTCGAGGAGTTGACGGTGGACCGCAGGCACGGCAGTGACGCGAAGGGTGTAGCCCTGGCCGCGCCGTACGGTCACGCCCTGGTCGAGCGTGACGCGCTCGGCGGGCTCCAGCTCGGCGGCGTGGAGGAAGTCGGCGACCTTGCCCGGCATGTCGAGGACGACCGGCAGTTCCGGGGCCGGGGTGCCCGGGTCGCTGGCCGTGCACTCGGGCGGGAGATCGGCGACGGCGGTGCGGATGGCGCCGCGGCTGACATCGTGCTCGCGGGCGAGGGCCGCGATGGACCGGCCTTCCAGGTAGGCGGTGCGCACGTCGTCGGTCTTGTCAGCCGGGATGGCGGGGCGGCGTCCGCCCTTGTTGCCCTTGGCCTCGGCGGCCCGCAGCCCGTCGTACGTCAGCTCTCGCTGTAGATCCCGTTGGAGTTCGCCTGCGGCGGCGAGGGTCTGCACCGTGAACTTCACGGTGGACAGTAGCTCGCCGGTGCGCGGGTGGCGGGCGGTGAGGTCCATCGCGGAGAACGCGCCGTCGTGGATGCGCAGGGCGAGGCGGCCCTGGTGCAGGACGTCGAGCACGTCGAGAATGTGGCCCGTGCCCCGTACGAGGCGGAACATCTCGGAGATGTGCACGGTGTCGCCCGGCCGCGCGTACACGAGGAGGTCGCCGAACTTCGGGCGCTCAAGGGGATGGAGACGGCTGGAGGTGCCGCCCTCCTCCTCGAAGACGACCGGCTCCTCGTTCCCGGCCTCGTCCAGGACGAGGTTCTGACGGTCGGTCGACTGCTGGTCCGTCGACACCCGCTTGTAGACCAGGTTGGCCACGTTCTTCCTCGTTCCTGTCGGCGCATCGGACCCGGACTGTCATAAAACCCTGTCGTCAGCCGTCATCGGATCCGATTGGATTCTCGCCGCCGTGAGGCCGCGGAAAGTCCGGGTTCATTGGACGCCCGTCGAGCCTGTCGTCATTCGATCGTCTGACGACAGGCGCGTCCGGCGCGTGGCGGATCCCCATGCCTACGTGGCCCTGTCCTCCCGAAGCTGCCGCGAAGTGACATGTAGCGCTCTGTGATCAGAGTGACGCTCGGTCAGGGGTAGCGGGGCGGGGCTCAGGGACCGTCGCGGTCCGGCCGGCGGCGAAGTCGGCGTGGGCCTGCTCGACGGCTTCGGGGTACGCCTCGCGCTTGGCGTGCTCGGCGAGGGCCCGGTAGACGCTGGCCACCGAGGGGTTGTGGCCCTTGCGCTTGCCGGTGGGGATGAACAGGTCGGGCTGGATCTGCTCGACGGACTCGCCGCCCGCGCGGCGCCGCAGCACGGTGTGGAGCATGTCGTCGGTGATGACCGGGGGCCGGCCGCCGTGCTTGCCCTTGCGGGCGGCGGTGTCGAGGCCCTCCAGGGTGGACTCGCGGATGTTCTCCCGCTCGGTCTCCGCCATCGCGGCGAAGAACGCGAACAGCAGCTTGCCCGGCCCGGTGGGGTCGTAGAGGCCGGGCAGGGGTCCGGCGAGCATCTCCAGGATGAGGCCGTGGGCGGTGAGGTGGTCGGCGAGCGCGGTGAGTTCGGCGGCGTCGCGGCCGAGCCGCTTCATCTCGTACACGGTGAAGATGACCCGGCAGTGCGGGGCGTGTGCCTTGACCTCCCGCGCGGTCCGCAGCGCCTCCTCGAAGCGGGGCCGGACCCGGACGCGGGTGCTGATCTTCTCGCTGAAGATCTTGTCCCGGGGGATGCCGTGTCCGGCGAGCGCGTCGAGCTGGGAGTCGAGTTCCTGGCCGAGGGTCGAGCAGCGGGCGTAGCCGATGCGGATGTCCGCGCCCGGCAAGTCCGGGTCGACCGGGGCCGGGGGCGGGGTGCCCGCCCGCCACGGCTGTCCGGGCCCGCGGTCGGCCGGGGTGGGCACGCGCAGTGCCTTCTTCAGTCGGGGCACCAGGGTGAAGCGGCGGGTGTGGTAGGCGGAGGCGACGGCGCCGCCGCGCGAGCGGCAGGGTGATCCGGGCTGGGCATCGCACTTCGGACAGGCGTGCGCTTCGACGTCGTTCGCGTCCGGCTGGCCGGTCGGGGAGGGCTGCTGAGGGTCCGTCATGAGGTCGAATTTTCGCACAATGCAAGTCTCAGAAGGGGGTCCGCGCCGCTTTCGCGTGAGAACGGGTTCTGAGAACGAAACCGGGTCCGGCGGCGGTCCGGACGCCCGTTTCCGATCTTGCTCGGGCAAAGGACCGTTTGTGAGAAATTTGAGTTGTGATTCTCGCCCGCCTAAGTGTTACTTTGATCTGCTTTGCTCCGACCGGAAGGAAAGCAGATGGACGTCCCCTCCCTGCACAGCCAGTTCCTCAGCGACGTACTGCCCCGGATCCAAAAGGATGCGCGTGTGGCCGGTGTGGCGATCACCGGGTCGTTCGTAGGTGGCCGCCCCGATGTCTACTCGGATGTGGACCTGATCCTGGTCATCGATGACGAGGCGTACGAAGCGGTCATGCGGGAGCGGCTCGTACTGATCAGTTCCTGGGCTTCCCTGGTAGCCGGATTCACCGGGGAGCATGTCGGCGAGCCGCGCGTGATCATCACGCTGGTCGGGCCGCCCCTCCTGCACGTGGACTTCAAGTTCGTGCGGGCTTCCGATTTCGCCGAGCGGATCGAGGACCCGGAGATCCTGTGGGACCGCGACGGCCAGCTGACGGGTGCCCTCGCCCAGCAGCCGCCGGCCAGTCCGGCGTTCGACCTCCAGTGGATCGAGGACCGGTTCTGGGTCTGGGTGCACTACGGCGCGACGAAGCTCGGCCGCGGGGAGCTGTTCGAGACCATCGGCTTCCTCGCCTACCTGCGTGACAGCGTGCTCGGCCCACTGGCCGCCCGACGGGTGGGTGCGCCTTCCCGCGGTGTGCGCCACTTGGAGTCCATCGCGCCCGACGAGGCGCGCGAGCTTCAGGCGACGCTGTGCGGCTACGACCGCCACGAGGCCGGACGGGCGCTCCTGGCCACTGTAGATCTCTACCGCCGATGGTCCGATGCTGACGCAGCGGTCGTTGAACGGCACCGCAATGCCGAGGAACTCGCCGTGCAGTACCTCCACGACGTCATCGATCACGGCCGCTGACCTGGCGGCGGGCACCACCTCCACCAGAGCACGACCGGCGTGCCGTCCACTCAACGAGCGTGGCGTCTGGTGGGCACGATCCAGTCCGGGGGCGCCCGGCTCGAAGGTCCGCTCATGCCGCTGCTGTGGCGGACGCTGCCGAACACCGCTCAGCCCTTCCAGCCCTTCCCGGGCTGCCCGAGGCCGCCCCGGAAGGGCGTGGACACGGCCGGCCCGGCGTACCCCGTCAGGCCGTGACCGGCTCGCTGCTGCGCGGGCCGGGCACCGAGGCCGCCACTGCGGCGACGAGGTCGAGGTGGGAGTTCATGTCCAGCTCGAACCGGCCGTAGGGGTTCACGTGCGTCCAGAACAGCGGGGACAGGGCCCGCCAGTCGGCGTCGGTGAGCTTCTTCTGCCACTTCTCCTCGGCGAGGATGTCCTGGAGGAGCAGGGTGTTGACGTGTACCAGCGCGGACTGAAGCAGGTGCAGGGCGAGCATTGAGACCTCCTGGGACTCCTTGTCGGAGCCGGTCAGGTCGCCGTCCTTGCCGTAGAACAGGTCGTGGTTGGCGGAGTTCCAGTTCTCCACGACCTGGAGCCCGTCGTTGATCTCGCGCCGCAGCTCGGCGTCGGCGAGGTAGTCGCAGATGAACGCCGTGCGCACCGCCCGCCCGAGTTCCTCGATCGCCCGGTAGGTGGGGTGCTTGGGCCCGCCTCGGGTGAAGCGCCGCAGGACCTGCTCGGCCTCGGCGGTGCCCAGGCGCAGGGCGGTGGTGTACTTCACGATCTGGTCGTACTGCTGGGCGATCAGGTCCCAGTCGATTGTCTTGGTCGACAGCACCGGCGCCAGGTGTGGCCACGTATCGTCCTCACCGGCCGCCGGCCGGTACAGCCGCGCCGAGCCGACGTTCTTCAGCCTCGGCAGCAGGTTGAAGCCGAGCATGTGGGCGAAGGCGAACCCGACGATCGAGGCGCCGTGGGTGTCGGTGTACTGGCGGTCGATCTCCATGTCCGTGCAGTGCCGCAGCACACCCTCGATCATCGCCGCGACCTCGGACGCGGAGCAGGACTTCAGCTGGGAGTAGACACACAGCGACTTCTTCTCCACGTGCCAGTAGATCATCACCCCGGGCCCCCGGTACCGCTGGTGCCACTCGGTCATGAAGTTGCTGGACCAGGACCCGAACTTCTTGGAGTCGCTCGCGCAGGCGGTGCCCTCGCCCCACCACGCCTGATCGCGGGCGGCGAAGGTGGCGTTGACGAGGCGGACCAGGGCGGCGCGCAGGTTGGTGCGGGTGACGAATAGGTGCCGCACCCGGCGCAGGACGGCCTCGCTCTCGCCGTGCTTGCCGGTGACCGCGACCCGCTTGATGCCCATGTTCGTGCCCAGTGCGAACAGCACGAGCAGCAGCCGGCGCCGCAGCTTCGCCTTCGGGACCGCCTCCCTGGTGGCGACCGAGGCGAACTCCGAGGCGAACTCCGAGGTGAACCCGGTGGCGAACTCGGCCTCCTTGAGGATGTCGATCAGGTCGATGGTGCCCCAGCGCCGCTCGATCTCCGCCTTCAACGCCACCAGGTTCTCCGGCTCCACCTGCTTGCCCAGCGGCGAGACCTTGATCCACGGCTCGCCGTGCTTCCTGACGATGTCCACGCCGCCCGTCGTGCCCAGCTCCAGCGCGGTGTCGAGCCGGGTCAGGGACTCCCGCAGCCGCTTCTGGAGGGCTCCGATGAACGCCCCCGGGTCCTGCGGCTGGCGGATCGCGTCGTAGTGCACGTCGCGGTTGTCCTCGAAGTCGGGGGCAGGTCGTCCTCCGGGTTCTGCCACCGGCCCGCGCCCGGCACCCAGATCTCCCGGCGCCGCAGCGCGTCCCGCAGCGACACCAGCACGCACAGCTCGTACGGGATGCGTTCGACGCGGCCGCGCTCGTCCACCACCGCCTTGCGCCACTCCTCGCGCACCACTCCGGCCAGCGGGATCCTCTCCGACTCGTCGAAGAACGCCCCCTCCTTGGCGATGGGCTGGTCCAGATACCGCTTCAGCAGGTCGATGGCGTCCATCACCGGCCGGTACGCGGTGTTGTTGCACTTCAGCTCCAGCGCCCCCAGCAGCGGCGACAGCATCCGCCGCCAGTGCCCCGAGTACGACGACCGCAGCACCGTGCGCACCCGGGCCCGGTAGCGGGCCTCGTTCGCCGCCGCTTCCGCGGCCAGCGCCTTCAGCGTGGACTCCCCGGCCACCGGGAAAATCACCTTGCGGACCGTGCCGCCCGGCTCCGCGACCGCGGCCTCCGCCAGCCGCAGCAGGATGCCCTCCTTGCCGCGCACCCGTTTGAGGTCCTTGGTGAACTCGCCCTCGACCTTCTTCTCCGCCCGCGTGTTGATCCGCTGGACCAGCTGGATGAACAGCTCGACCAGCGAATCGGTGATCTCCGTCTGCCGCACGTGGCACAGCGCGGCCAGCAGCGTGTACCGCACCGGCGGCGCCGCCGCCCGCAGGTCCGAGGGGTACTCCTTCGACGCCCGCGCCCGCCACGCCGCCACCAGCTTCTCCGACACGTCCCCGAACAGCTCCGGCGCCAGCTCCAGCGCACGCACCCGCTGGAGCTTGTTCACCTCCGCCAGCAGACTGTCCAGGCCCAGCGCGCCCGGGTCCGCCTTCAGCTCGGAGAAGAACGACACACCTCCGCCCGCCGACTCCTCACCTCCGGCGTCCTCGGCCACCAGGTCGTCCAGCCGGGAACGGGTCGCCGCCGACAGGCGGCCCACCGTGGCCGTACAGAACCGCTCCTCGAAGGTGGTGACCGCCGACCCGACCAGGCGGGCGATGCGTCCCGGCGTCGGCGGCTCCATCCGCTCACCCCGGCAGCGCACCACCACGGCCTCCGCCAGCCGGTCCCGGTTCAGCTCCACCCCGCACAACTCCGCCGCCAGCCACTCGGCGAGCTGGGCCTGGTCCTCCGCGGTGCACTCCCGGAACCCGAACGCGCCCCGGATCTCCACCCGGTGCCGCTTGATCGCCCGCCCTGACCAGTCGTACGCAGCCCACTCCTCGGCCGGCACCTTCACCTGCTGAGCCACGTACGACACCGCAGGCGCCGGGATCTCCCCGTGATCCTCCGGGAACCGGGCCTCCACCTCGAAGAACTTCAGCAACAACGCGAACCCCAGCCGGTTCGCCCCCGACTTGTTCCGCAACCGCTCCTGGTCCTCCTCCAGCAGCGTCCAGACCTCGATCAGGTCCTCCGGCTCCCAGTCCTGCCGCACCCCGCGCTCCCTCCAGTCGTCGTGACCGGACCAACATCGCGGAACGGCCCCCTCAACAACCCCAGAAGATCGAAAACCCGGACAAGCGCACCCCCGCTTTGCTACAGAGAGCTACTTGTCACTTCGCGGCAGCTTCGGGAGGACAGGGCCTACGTCGTGAGCACGATCTTGCCGAAGAGGTTCCCGGATTCGAGCTTCTCGAAGCCCGCGCGGGCGCGGTCCAGCGGGAGGGTTTCGTCGATCACCGGGCGGACGCCGGTCGCCGCGCAGAAGGACAGCAGGTCCTCCAGCTCGTCCTTGGAGCCCATGGTCGAGCCGACGACCTTGAGTCCAGGAAGAAGATCCGGGTCAGCTCGGCGTGCGCCGGGCGGTCCCCGCTCGTCGTACCGCAGATCACCAGGGTGCCGCCCGGCCGCAAGGACTTCACGGAGTGTGACCAGGTGGCGGCGCCGACCGTCTCGATCACGGCGTCCACGCGCTGCGGGAGCCGTGCACCCGGCTCGTACGCGTCCACAGCGCCGAGCTCCACGGCGCGCTTGCGCTTGGCCTCGTCGCGGCTGGTCGCGAAGACCCGCAGGCCGGCCGCCTTGCCGAGGACGATGGCGGCGGTGGCGACCCCGCCGCCCGCGCCCTGGACCAGGACGGAGTCCCCGGGGCGGACGCCGGCGTTGGTGAAGAGCATGCGGTAGGCGGTGAGCCAGGCGGTGGGCAGGCAGGCGGCCTGTTCGAAGGAGAGCTCGGCGGGCTTGCGCAGGACGTTCCAGGCGGGGACGGTGACCTGCTCGGCGAAGGTGCCCTGGTAGCGCTCGGTCAGGATCGAGCGGGGCTCGTCGGGGCCGACCCCGTGGCCGCTCTGGCCGATGACGGAGTGCAGGACGACCTCGTTGCCGTCCTGGTCGATCCCGGCGGCGTCGCAGCCGAGGATCATGGGGAGCTTGTCCTCGCCGAGGCCGACTCCGCGCAGCGACCACAGGTCGTGGTGGTTGAGGGAGGCGGCCTTGACGTTCACGGTCACCCAGCCGGGGCGGGCCTGCGGGGCGGGGAGATCGCCCAGCACGAGGCCGTTCAGCGGCTGGTCACGGTCGATTCGGGCAGCGTAGGCAGCAAACATGATCCCGACGTTACCGCCGCTACCTGGACAAAATCCCTAGTCCGTTCAGTTTAATGAACGCGGAGTGCGCCATATCAACCCGTACGTTATAGTGAACGTATGGTTCATTCACGCACTGTCGGGGATTGCCGATGACGCCCCCGCCGCCCGCCCGGCAGCCGGTCAGCAGTACCGCGGCCGCGGTCGGAGCGAAGATCCGCCTGCGCCGCCAGCAGCGCGGGATGAGCGCGGCCGAGATGGCCCGGCGTGCCGGACTGAGCAAGGCCACGCTCTCGCAGCTCGAATCCGGCAAGGGCAATCCGACGATCGACACCCTGGACGCGATCGCGATCGCCTTGCGCATCCCGATCGCCGACCTCCTGGCCCGGGACGCGGACACGGGACCGGTCTACCGGCCGGCCACCGAGGCCGAGCCCGGCGAGGTCACCCGGGAGTTGCTGCGGCGCATCAGCAGCGGCAACAGCCTGGAGATCTGGCGCCTGCGGATTCAGCCCGAGACGGAGCTGGCCGGTGTGCCCCACGCCACCGGCACGATCGAGCACCTGCTCATCTCCAGCGGCTCGGTCACCGCGGGCCCCGTCGACGCACCCCAGGACCTCGGGCCCGGCGACATGCTCGCCTTCGCCGGGGACGCCCCGCACTTCTACCGCACCGGAGCGGAGCCCGTGGACATCACGGTCGTCTTCGCCTCCCCGATCATCACCTGACCAGCAAGGAAGCCCCCCCCCATGAGCACGACCCCCGCCACCACGCCCTCCGGCCTGTCCTTCATCAGCGACAACATGGCCGGCGCCTCCCCGCAGATAGCCCAAGCTGTCGCCGACGCCGCCCTCGGCCAGGTCCTGCCGTACGGCAACGACCCCTTCACTGAACGCGCCCGCACGCGGCTCGCCGAGGTCTTCGAACGCGAGGTGGACGTCTTCCCGGTCACCACCGGCTCGGCCGCCAACGGCCTGGCCCTGGCGGCCCTGACCCCGCCGTGGGGCAGTGTCCTGGCCCACCGCGACAGCCACATCCACCACGACGAGTGCGGGGCACCGGAGTTCTTCACCGGCGGCGCCAAGCTCGTCGGCCTCGACGGCGACGACAGCAAGCTCGACCCCACCGCCCTGCGGGCGGCGGCCGGCCGCAGGGCCGGGGACGTGCACAGCGTGCAGCCGTCGGTGATGAGCATCAGCCAGGCCACCGAGTCCGGCAGCGTCTACAGCGTCGCCGAGATCCGCGAACTGACCGCCGTCGCCAAGGACGCGGGCCTGCGCACCCATATGGACGGTGCCCGCTTCGCCAACGCCCTCGTGCACCTCGACACCACCCCGGCCGAGATGACCTGGAAGGCGGGCATCGACGTCCTGTCCTTCGGCGCCACGAAGAACGGCGCGATGACCGCGGACGCGATCGTCTCCTTCGATCCGGCGCTCTCCACGGAGCTGGCCTTCCGCACCAAGCGGGCCGGGCAGCTCACCTCGAAGATGCGCTTCCAGACCGCTCAGCTCGACGCCTACCTCACCGATGACCTGTGGCTGGACAACGCCCGCCAGGCCAACGCCATGGCCACCCGGCTCGGCGACGGCCTCAAAGCCATCCCCGACACCGGTCTCCTGGCGGTCCCGCAGGCCAACATCCTCTTCTGCCGCCTGCCCCAGCACGTCACCGACGGCCTCCTCGCCGAGGGCTACGCCTTCTATCACGACCGCTGGGAGCCGGGCGTCGTCCGCTTCGTGACCGCCTTCTCCCACAGCGCCGAGGACATCGATCAGCTCCTCGACGCCGTACGCCGCCACAGCGCCTGAACCACCCACACCCTCACGGCCGGCCGCTCATAGGTCGACGTCGTCCTCGTCGGGCCCGATCCCGGCCGCGTCCGGGTCACGCAGCGGGCGCAGGGCGCCAGCGGCCGGGGTGGAGGCGCTGAAGTTGTAGCGGCCGAGCACGTTGAGGTTCGCGTGCTTGAGCGGGGAGAGCCGAGCGATGTCCTCATCCCGCAGCTCGTGGCCCTCGGCGCGGAGCTGGGCGACGGCGGCGTCGATGTACTTCGTGGTCCACAGCACGATGGCGTTGAGGACGAGGCCGAGCGCGCCGAGCTGGTCTTCCATGCCGTCGCGGTACGCCTGGTGGATGGTGCCGCGCTTGCCGTGGCACACGTCGCGGGCGAGCTTGTGGCGGGACTCCTGAACGGTGAGCTGGCGGTTCATCTGCCGGCGGTAGGTGTCGTCCACCGGGTCGACCACCCGCAGCAGGTGCTCGGTCTTGGCGATCCGCCCGTACTCCGCGAATGCCGCCCCGAGCGGGGTCGGGCGCCCGTCACGTCCGAACATGCGCAGCAGGTCGTAGGCGCGGACCTGGTTGGTGACCAGGGAACCGGCGACCTTCAGCATGTCCGGCCAGTGCGTGATCACCTTGTTCAGGTTCACGCGGTTGCGGGCCAGGTCCTCCACCGCGCCGTAGGTGCCGGTCTCGACGCCGGGCATCGTGGCCCGCCAGAACCGCTGGTCGTCCAGGTCGCGGAACCGCGGGCTGAAGTTGTAGCCGAGGATCTTGAACAGGCCGAACACGATGTCCGAGTTTATCTGGACAGTTCAAGTTGATCTCCCTTCGAGGTGTCGTCAGGTCGTGCGGACATAGGGTGAAGCTCTCGACGAGGTGGCAGGGGGGAGCGTTGTGGAGGTGACCGTTCAATGGATACGGACGTCCTGGACGAAGGAGTCTCGTGGAGGGGAGGCCGCGGCTCGCAGGAACGCCGTCCCGGTCGGCTTTCGCGTCCCGCCAATGCCGCCCGCGGTCGCGCACGTGGTTCGCATGCATGAGAGCGACGGTTTCGACCGCTTCGACGGCCAGGAAGACCTGCGCAAGGTCGACGTCCAGCTCCGCGAAGACAAGGGTCGGTTGCGAGTCCTGCCCCGGGTCCAGCCCCTCTTTGCCATACCCCCTCGACCACGACGGCCCCCGGCCGTACGGCTTGTTCCCGGACAGTGGGTCCGCTGGCAGCTCAACTACCGTTTCAGCAGCGCGGCGGGAGTGCGGGGCTGGTCGTACTGGCTCGACACCTTCAACATCGCTTACGGACCGGTGAAAGCTGACGTGTTCTTGTCTCCGCCCACGGTGCTGGTCGATGAGCAAGGACCGGTCCGATAACCCCCAGGTAGCAGTCACGGGCCACCGGTGCTCTCGGCTTCCTCTTCCGGATGGGCGGGTTGACCGAGGTCCGCGAGAAGCTTGTCGATGCGGTCGCTGGTGCAGCGGTGTCGTTCGACCTCGCGCTCCCAGCCGCGTTGGGCGGCATCGAGAGCGAGAGTCTGCTCGACTTCGCGTCGGGCCCGCAGACGTGGTGCGTACTCGGGTGTGGTGACGAACTTCGCGCAGGTCAAGTAGAGGTCGCATTCACAGGGGCCTTCGGCGGGGAGGCGCAGGCAGCGGCCGAGTTCGAGTTCGGTCTTGAAGAAGTTCGTCGTGAGCCAGTCGACCGCGGTGTCCGGCAGCGAGCCGTTGCGCAGTTCGTCGGCGGCCGGCCCGGCGATCGTGGCGCCGGGGCCGAGCACGGCCTTGTAGTCGCGCAGTACTTCCTGGTCGCTGATCTGCGCATAGACCAGGGCCATGCTGACGGAGGTGTGGCCGAGCACCTTCATGATGGTGTGGAGCTTCGCGCCGCGCTCGGCGAGTTGGGTGCCGACGGTGTGCCGGAACCGGTGGGCCGAGACGGTGCCACGTCCGGTGCCAGCGCGACCGCCCGGGCGGACCAGTCCGGCAGCTTTGCAGGCGTCCTGGATCGGCGTCTCGAACAGGTAGAAGGTTGACAGGAGCTTGCCGTGGCTCATGAACAGGTAGCGGATCTCCTCCCCGCTGCGTTCGTCGGTGAACGGTCTCTCGGGTGCGTTCCGGCGCAGGTCGATGGCGTGCTGCAGGGCTGTCGCGGCGTCCTCGTGCAGGGGGACGACGCGTTCTTTGTAGGTCTTGCGACCGGAGAGACGCAGTCGTGCGGTGCCGTCGGGGTAGCGGTCCAGACAGTCCATGGGCAGACGTTGGATCTCGGTGCGTCGGGCACCGGACCAGCGGGCCACGAGCAGTGCGGCGCGTTGGAACGGGCAGGCGATCGCGTCGATGGCCGGCATCAACTGGTCGAGTTCGTCGTCGGGGATGAAGCGGGGCACTTTCAGCGGGAATTTCGGTGCGTCACCGGCGCCGATGAGGGTGTGGCCGGGCACGTCCGGATATTGCCAGAGCGCGGTGTCCCGGAAGAACTGCGACAGCCCGGAGATCCGCTGAATCCGTGACATGACACCGAGCGGCTTGCCGGTCTTCTCGGTCGGCGCTTCGGCGATGTGCCCGATCCAGCCCAGGCAGTGGTCACGTGTGACATCGGCGAACGTCGTGATACCGGGGTGGTTGGCCTCAAGCCACCGGCAGAACGTGCGCACCGCGAGCTCCAGCTTGTCCACTGTCGAGGGAGCGTCGGTCAGTTTGCGGGCCGCCAGCCACTTCTGTGCGACGGCCAACATCCGGGGAGGAAGCGTCAGCGGTGGTTTCCACGACGGCATGAGCTTGCGTGGCTGCTTGGCGACCTGGCCGCGGTGGAAGAGCACCACCTCAAGCTGGTGCAGGTGCGTGATCCAGCTCTTTGCCGGGCCCTCGTAGAACTGTTGCGCCGACGGGTAGAAGGACGCGAACTCCGGGTCCTCAGGGAACAGACGGATGGCTTCCAGGACCTCGGCGACGTGATCGCCGGTGATGTCGGCGACGTCGGTCAGACCGTTGCGCAACGCGATCCGGGCCACCGACCAGTGCATGGCCTGCTTCGCGGACAGCCGGTTGTAGCCGAGCGCGACGGCTTCCTCGACCAGTGTCATGGTGCCCGGATCGATTCCCAGCAGGGCGGCCTGGTCGTGAACGCGCAGCTGGCCGACGGCGAACATCCACGGGTAGTCGAATGTCGCGTACCCGTGCAGGCCCAGATAGGTCAGGTAGGTCCGGGCCCGGTGGGAGGTGGGGAACGACGGACGGTGGAAAGGTTCCCCGGGTAGCCGGCCCGCCCGTTCCACCAGGGGTTCGGCGAACCAGGTTTCCAGGTCCGGCCACCGGGTCCGGAAGTCGCGGTAGTAGCGCAGTTTCGCGTTGAGGTACTGACGATTGAAGCTGTCCTGGCCGCGGACGGCCGCTACGTATTGCCCCTCGGGGCAGTGCCTGGGGCGCTGACGGCGGACCGGTTCCGGCGCGGCGCCCAGCGCGGCGGTCGAAGCCGTGACGCCCCTCACGAATGTCCCTCCGCCGGCTTGCCCAGCACGTCCAGGGCCCGGTGGTAGTCGGCGACGACTGCTGGATCGGAGACCCGGGTGTAAAGACGAGTGGACTCGGGCGAGGCGTGACCGAGGCGCTTTTGCAAGGTCAGTTCACGCATGCCGCCCTCCCACATCGCGGTCGCGTGCGTATGACGCAGCGCGTGGGGCGTTACCCAGGGCTCGCGGATGCCAGCGCGGGTGCAGGCCCGGGAGAACATCCGCACCAGGCCGTCGTAGCCCAACGCCTCCAAGCGTCTGGTTCCGCGGCCGCCGATCAGGAACACCAGCCGGGTGTCGGCGTCGTCGGGGCGTTCGTTCATCACGTAGGCACTGACCGCCGCCAGAGTCGCGGTCTCGTGCAGGTCGACGACCCGCTCGACCCGGGACTTCGACCGGACGCCCTTGGGATGGTCGTCGCGATGCCGGACCACGACGCGCCGCCGCCCGTAGGCCAGGTCGTCCAGGTGCAGGCCGAGCACTTCGCCGGGCCGCAGCCCGCCGTGGAGCATCAGCAACACGATCGCCCGGTCCCGCAGCCCGCGAAGCTGTCCGAGCAGCAACTCGACCTGGCCGTCGTCCAGCGGACGAGGCACCCGCTGGACGGTCTTGACGCGCACGGCCCGGCGGACCGGCCGTTGGCGGCTGGCCCGTCCCATGAACGGGCGATGCCGCTCGGAGACGTGCAGAAGTGCAGGGTCCGGACGCTTCTCGATGGGGTTGGCCCGCTCCAGCAGCCCGGACAAAATCGCGTACTCGTAGAACGAGGACACCGCAGCCAGAATCCGGTTCACCGTGCTGCCCGCGAGCTTGGTCGCCGGACCGTCAGCGGCCATCGTCACCACCGACAGCGTCATCCGCCGACGCGGGCGGCAGGACGGTACCGACCGCAGGTACTCCAGCAACGCGATCGCGTCCGGAGGCCCGAACCGCTCCCAGGTCAGATCCCTGGTCGCGAAGAAGCGCCACAGGTGCCGAAGGTCGTAGGAGTACGCGATGAGCGTGTTCGGCGAGCAGTCCCGCGCGCCGAGAAAACGTAGGAATCCGGCGACGACCTCGACTGGCGTCCCGTCCTCGTCGAGCAGCTCGACCAGGGTCGAGCCGTCCTCCTGCCGCCGCTGCTGAACCCGCACAGACACTCCCCGAGCCGTCGCACCCGACAGCCCGGACGGCCGCCCCCGACCCTCAACGAGGGGCAAGGTGTCCATGTAACTAAATGGCCCTGGGTATCGGCGTGCACGGTGGTCGGCTTGACCTCGCTGGTGTTCTTGAGGAGGCCCTCGATGATGTAGACGGCTTCCCACACCCCGCACGGGATGAAGTGCGTGAACAACGCGATGTAGGTGTCGGAGATGTGGTGGTAGGCGATGCCGCCCGCCTTGCCGTACCGCACGCTCGTCTCGGCGAGCAGGTTGTTGAGGTAGGTATCCATGTGGGTGCCGTCCGCTGCCACGGCGGTGCCGTCGCCCCACGCCTGGGAGATGTCGAGGCGGGCGTGCGCGTTGACCAGGTCGGCGACGGCCTCGTTCAGCAGCGTGATGGAGAAGTGCCGGTTGGCCACGCACGACAGCTCGTGCCCGGATACCCCGGGGATGTGCTTGGCCGCCTCGTACGGCCCCATGTTGGTGCCCTTGACGAACGTGGTCAGCACGTACCGGCCGAACGGGTCCTTCAGCTTCGGGTCGTTGCCCGAGGGCGGGCCGAAGCGTCGCCACCACTCCACCCAGTACGCGGTGCGGGCCGCGATCCCCATCAGCGTGCGCTCCGGCATCCGGGCCTTGACCTCCTGCTCCAGCCGCTTCGCCGAGGGCCGCTGTCCCTCGGAGCGGTGCGGCTGGAGTGACGGGATGCCGGTCTCTGGGTCGATGACCAGGCCCTCGTTGTCCGGATACCCGGCATCGGCCGCGGCGGCGGCGCGGCGCAGCTTGTCCTCCAGCTGCCGGCGGAAGGACGCCGCGTCGAAGGTAACGGCCTCGCCCTCCTCGCACAGCCCGACCTCCACCAGGTAGTCGGCCAGCTTCTCCTGGATGTCCTCCCACGCGAGCAGCTGCTCGGACCAGTCGGCGTACTCCTCCGAGCCGACCACGGCGACGTCCCCGGTGCGTAGCTCTTCGGCGAGGTGGGTGAAGACCATCGCCTCGAAGTGCTTGCGGACGAACCGGCCCGGGCGCGTCTTGTCGAGCACAGCCTTGCGCCAGTTCTGCGTGGCGAAGGAGATGTCGACGGCTCTGCCGTCCTCGCCGAGGGCGGTGATGTACTCGCCTCGGGCGCTCTCGTGGCGCATCGCGTGCGCGAGCGCGATCAGCACCCGTCCGTCCTCGGACGTCGTGGTGAACTCCAGCTTCTCCGCCAGGTCGAACATCACCGACCGGTCCCGGCCGAGCTGCCCGTACAGCAGCACCTCCCAGAAGTTGCCGTGATGCGCGGAGACCTTCTCGATCTGCTCGTACTGCCCCGCGAACCCGCCGAAGCCCTCCACCGCCTTGGTGACCGCCCCCAGGCCACCGGCCTGCACCAACTGGGCCTTCGCCAGGGCGAGCACGGCCGGGGAGACTTCCCCGCCCAGGCGCCGGGCGACCTCCTCCACCGGCGCCGCCTCGTCCAGCCCGTCCAGGGCCTTCACGGCCTCGGCGGTCATCGCCGCAGCCTTCGCCAATGCCTCCTGGGCGGGGCCACCGTCGTCTAGGTTCTTGAGCACGGTGCGGTAGTTCCCGATCAGGGACTCGACGATGTCCCGCTCAGCGAGCCGGATCTCCTCCAGCTCCTCCTTGGCCTTCTTGATCTTCATGGCGACCCGCTTGCAGAGCATCGTCGCCAGATCGTCCCGTACCCGCATCCGGGACTTGTGGGCGAGGCAGGCCAGCAGCGCGATCCGCTTGATGGCCGCATAGCCCCGCAGCTCGGAGGCGTCCGCCGCATCCGCCTCCCCGGCGAAGTCGGTGACCTTCGGTGCGGCGACGCCGTCCACCCGCACCGCGGTGTCGCCGAGCTCGTCCAGCCACTCCAGGTGCGTGAACAGGCGCTTGACGTGCGACCAGATCGGGCCCTGAGCGGTCTGCTTCAGCCGGTTGAACCGCGTGGTGCCGTCACTGTCACGCTCTTCCAGTAGCCGCAGCATCCCCGTCTGCTCGGCGAGGCTCATCCGGTCATGGATGCCGCAGCAGATCGAGGTGTTCACCTCCGTGCGGATCGTGGAGGCCATCGTGTCGAAGGTGGAGAACGCCGGCAGTTCCAGCCCGGCCGCCACCACCCTCTCCAGCGCGATATTGATCAGGTCGGCGGGGCGGTTCTTCGCAGCGGCCTCCTTGCGGATCGCCACCTCAGCGATCTGCCGGGCCTGGGACTGCTGGTACTTCGTCCCCACCCGCTGGCGCACCTCCGCACGCTGCCGCTCGGCGGTGCGGCCCGTTTCGTACAACGGGAGCGTGCCCTCCGGCAGCTCGACCGTACGGCGGACGAAGTCGACCACCATCTCCGGATACTCGTCCGGCTTCGGGAACCGGCCCATCCGCTGATACGACTTCAGCGCCAGCAACAGCGCGAGCTGATGCCCGTCGGAGTCCATCCGCTCAGCAGCCCACACCGCCTCCTCCCGCGTCGGCGCGAAGAAGAGATGCAGCTCATGCGCGGTGATCAGCCGCTTGAACCGCGGATACGCGGTCCGCTCGATCGAGGTCACAAGTCCCGCCCCAGGCCCAGAGATCAGTCAGTACCAGCACCAACGACCTTGGGCCGAATGGGTGACGGCTGCTACCGCACAGGGCGCCAAGATCAAGTACTGGCGGCTTTTGGGCTTACCTCGGCGTTACCCCTACATCTCGCGGTTGGGGGGCGAGACGGGGAAGCTGAAGACGCGGTCCATCGCGACTCCCGTACATCCCGCGGTGGGGGGGCGAGACAGCGGCGGCCTCTCCCAGGCGATTCAGAGCAGCGGTACATCCCGCGGTGCGGGGGCGAGACGGCGGCGCCACGGGCAACTTCCACGCCGGAGACCGTACATCCCGCGGTGCGGGGGCGAGACAAGGTCCAGATCCTGCTCTACCAGGCCGGTGCCCGTACATCCCGCAGTGCGGGGCGAGACCCTTTTTCACCTGCGGTGTTGAAGGGCCTTTGCCGTCATTTGCCTCATGGGAAGCCATAAGCCCCTGAACCCGGTCACTATCCCGCGAGTGCGGGGAGGTGAGCCCTGCGGGTAAAAGTCGGATCGGGGTCCATCCCGCACAGGATTGTGCGGGAGCTTCGAGAGTAACGATCGGGTGCCCATCAGGCCACGCAACATGGCGTCGCTGATTGAAAGTCTTCTCGAATCACCAGGGGAGCAGTCTTCCCGGCTCGTATGTCCGCCGGGCGGAACGAGGGCGGCCCCACGCGGATCGGAGCCAGCCTTCCCGCTGGTAGCCGGATCTGCACCGACATCAACTGCGGCGCCGGCCTTGGATCAGCAGAACGCGCGACACCACACAGCCAGCGGACTCGGCGGAAGGACTCCACCATGATCTCCCGCCCCGCCTGGTCGCTGGGGTGGCTAAGGTGTTGTCCATGTCTGCGGAGCTGACTCCAGATCAAATCCTGCGCGTGGTCGCTGCGCTGGAAGCAGCCTGGGGCGGTGATGAGGACGCGCTGGCCGCTCTGGTGCGCGGTGGTCACCGCGAACAGCCGCTGGCGCAACTGATCACCCATTACGGCGCCAGCCGGCTGCAGAGCATGCTCTTGGTCGTCACCGGCATCGTCCGCCTGGACGGGCCCGACCTCCAGGAGGCCCTGTCCGAGTTTCGTGAGGGTCTCATCTCGCACATGACGACGATCGCCCTGAGCATGATGGCCGGCTGGGCGCACACGGCCGGTGACGATGTCCGGGCGACAGGCGAGCTTGCCCGTCAGGTCATGAGGGCTCTCCTGTCGTTCACAACGGACGGCGACGACCCGCGAGAGGTACAAGCCCTGCTCGCACACCTGCGGGCCAACGCCGTGGCCCATTCCTGAATCTTGGGTGCTCCCGGCAGCGGCAGGGATGGACAGCCGATGATCCAGCTGCCGACGACACAGCTCACCGGCCAGAGTGTGGGCGCTCGGCCGTTGCGGGCCGGGTACGGCGTGGAGAGAGCTTGTTCACCGGTGTTTGTCCGTGGTGAGGCCTACGGTGGGATCTCCCCGCGCCGCCTGTTCCCTGTTCGATGGCGGGGTTGCCGCGGGCAGTTGAGGACGAGTGCGCAGGAGGACTGAATGCCGCAGATCTCCACGGGCGACTTTGATGACCGGGTGCTGGGGCGCACATGGACGGTGCGCTTGGATTCCGCCGGCCGCGGCAGTGCGGCCGTGCGCGTCTCGTGCAGCCGTCCGGCCTGCCCCACGGAGCGTCTGCCGTCCGCGGCGGCTGGCCGTGTGGCCGCGGTGGCTCACCTGAAGGCCCATCTGAAAGCGGCATCCGGGCCGCGGGCACAGGCGTTCTGCGCCTGTAAGGTCGAGAACTGTCAGGCCCACAGCCTCGCCCGGCGCGACGATCGGCCTGAGCGTGGGGAGCCGTGGAGGTGTGGCGGGCCGGTGGTCCTGGCCGTCGTCACCGACCGGGAGGGCCGCTGGTGGCGCGTCATGGAATGCTGCTCACGCTGTGCAGCCGCGACCCCGGGCGCCAGGACCATCGGCACCGCTCCTCCCGCCCTCCGCGCCACGGCCGCAGCCACTCCCGCCGACATCTGTGTTCACCCGACCGCTGCGGCTGCGTGCGCTCCACAGTTCTCTGACCCCTCCTCCGCCGGTAGTTCGCTGACGGTGCCGACCGCCCGTTCTGTCCCGCGGCGTCCGCGGCCGCCGCGGGACAGACGGATTGCCGGGCAGGTCGTCCCGCACAGCCTGCGGCCCGTCGAGCTGCGCGATGAACTGACGGAACTGGGTGACCTGTACCGCGCCTATCAGCAGCGCACCGAACCCGACTTGGCCTTCCTTGCCGGCCTGCATGCGCGCAAAGCAACCGCGTTTACCACCTGGTCTGCCCTCACCGACGACCCGTACCTGCGGCGGGAGGCCCGTCGTGCTGAGCAGGCCGCCCAGACCGCCCGCCTCCAGCACCAGCAGCGCACCCACTGCACCGACAGCGGCGAGCCGGCCGTGATCCGTGTGCTGACCGGTCCCGCGCTGTGGGAACACGCCCGTACCGCCCTCGAGTACTGCGCCGGACACTGTCCGCTGCCAGGACCGGAGGCGCGTCTGGTGGTGGTGCTGCTGACCTTGCGCGCCGCCC
Source organism: Streptomyces xanthochromogenes (assembly GCF_014650455.1). Lineage (GTDB taxonomy): Bacteria > Actinomycetota > Actinomycetes > Streptomycetales > Streptomycetaceae > Streptomyces > Streptomyces xanthochromogenes. Next base: position 165,363 of record NZ_BMUZ01000016.1, read on the forward strand.
ATTCCGGGACCGGCAACCTGGTCGGCCAGGACCTCACCGGACTCGGCCTGAGCGACCCCAGAGGCGTGGTGGAGCAAATGGCCGACTGCGGCTGGCTGTCGCTTCCCGCACGCGTCGAGAGCCTTCTCGAGTCCCGCCCGGAAAACCCCACACCGGTCACCATCCCTTCCCTCCTTCCTGACGGGGAGGGCCCCGATCCGTTCCGGTTCGGCAGGACGACGCGCTCGAAGCTCAGCGGCTGGGCCCAGAAAGCCGTCACCGACAAGAACCTCCGCAAGACAAAGGCAACCGCCAGCGCCCGCCTGCTCGCCCTGGTCCTGGCCACCCGGACCAGCCTGGAGGGACGCCTCGGTCCCAGCGGCGAAGGCCTTGCCCTGGAGATGCTGCTCCCGCAGACCGCGATCCCTGCCGGTGAACTGCCCGGACTGCTCGACCAACTGACCGCCGCAGACTGGCTTGCCAACAGCACCGTGAGCAGCACGCGTGTGACCGGACGCCTCACCGAACGCGCCCTCCCCTTCACCTGCCCCCTGCCTTGAACCACTCCTCCGCGAGTCGTGCCAGCACCCGAGCTCGAGCTCGAGCCCGAGCAACCAGCGAAGGTCTAACTCGACTTCGACCGCGGTCAACAGAGGCGCCAGAAGCCACCACGAGAGCCCGATCGGCTGCGAAACCATCCCTGGACTTCCAAAAGGCTCCTCCGGGCCCGGCAGGGCGACCTGCCCCGCCCGGAAGTTGGCCCTGCACAGCTCGACGCCCCCGGGAGGGGGCTGTCGACCCGCGCCCGTTCATGTCACGGTGGCGGTCATGCAGCTTGTCCAGGCGGGCGGTTCACGGTCGTGGCGCGTACTGAGTAGGCTCCGGTGGTGATCGAGCTCAACCGCCTCCCGGGTGATCCCAGCGAGTTGCACCTGCGGATCTGCCACGACGATGGACTGTGGGACACCGGGCAGGCCGACACGCTGGAGCGATGGGATGTGGCCATCCTCCACCGCCGGCGCATCCACGACAGGGAGCTGCGCGGGGACGCGAACGGCGACTGCTGCGGTGTCGACTGCCTGCTGTGCACAACGGAAGATGCCGACGTCGGGTCGATGGTCTTTTATAGGGTCCACCTCGACCGCGGCCGGAACGCTTTCGCCGCGATGGAGGAGGAGTCGGAAGACCTCTCCGAGATTGCCCAAGCCGTCCTCGACCCCGCTACGGGCTACTACACGGATGAGGCCAGCGGGCTGCTGGAGTACGCGGGGTCCGCTCTGCTCGTCATGGACCGTGTCACGCTCCACGAGGCATGGAGAGGGCAGGGACTCGGCCCGATCTTGGCTGGCGAGGCCATCTTCCGTTTGATGCCTGGCTGCCGGGCTGTTGCGAACGCGCCCGGCATCTCCGACCTGGGCACAAACATCCGGCGGTCGGACGAGTGGGACCGTGTTACCGCCAAGATCAGCATGGGATGGCAGCACATCGGCTTCCGCCCCTACCGCGACAACGTTCTCCTCCTGTCACCCACATCCCTGGACCTGGAGGAGCAGCGAGGCCACCTCCGCCGACAGCTCGCGGAGCTCAGCGCCGCCTGGTCAGCAACGCGCAAGTAACTGTCCTGTTGCCATGGCGCCTTGAGTGGTGATTCTCGGCCCTGGCGCCCGTGTCCCTGACATCAGGGCTATCCCAGACTCTCCCGCGTGGCTCGGAACATACTGCGTGTATCCGGCAGAGTGCCTGCGCCACCCGTCGACGGTTCTCTTCACGCCCGTCTGCCAACCGCGCCCGAGGAGAACGCCGAAGCGGAGGTGAAGGCCGCCACGCTCGATACGAGCGGGTGTTCCAGGGCGACGACTGTGTGCCAGCCACCGACCGGTGCGACCTTCTGTCGGCCATCGGCGTCCGGCGCTGTGTTCGCATAGTCAGCGCGAGGCGTCGTCGGCGTGGACTACGGAAACGCGCACCAGGCCTCCGCTCACTGGGTCGACTTCGTCTGCGCTCAGACGGACACGCCCGGCGGTCCTCGATGGGAGCTCTACGCAAAGTAGCGGATGCCGTGCCCCGCGGACGGCACTCCGCGACGGCCCGCGTGGGGCCGGTCGTCCTGCACCGGAGCCCCGGCTGCGCGGATGCGATCCGGGCAGCGTTCACGGGATGCTGCGGTCACGCTGCCTCATGCCGGCCCTCGGGTTACCGCATTTCACCTGGCTGTGCAGAGCACGGGTGGAATGTATCCATTTTGTTATCATACCTTTTGTCCAAGTCTGTGACATTTTAAGATCTGTATTGATGATCTAATGGGGTCCGCCTTGGGTTTACCAGAGGCAAAGAGTTTGCATATGGGGGGTTTAGGGGGTGTCGCTTCTCGGTCCTGCGACCGGGTTGCGACTGTCAACGAAACGGCGTTTATGGATATGCGCGGAGGTGCGCATTTTCGGGCTGCCGTTTTGTGGAACCGTAAAACCCTGCACAACGGAATGCAGGAGAGTCATGTCGGGTATTTTTTTGGGTTCGGCCAAGCGTGTGTCAGTTGCGGCGCTGGCCTTGGTCTGTGTGGGCCTTGCGGCGCCGCAGGCATCTGCCGTCGAGGGGCCTTCGACGGTTGGGGGTGTACGGGTGGCGTCTGTCGCTGACGCTGAGACTCGGGCCGTGGCTTTGGCCGCGCCTCGGGCGGTTCAAGCGACCGCCACGCTGTGCGGAACTGGTTATGAGCTGACCTTTGCCGAGAGGCTTCCCGATGCGAGCCGTCAGGGCACTCTCTTCCACTACCGGAAGAACGGCGTGGGCTCGTGTGTTCTCTTCGACAACAACACGGGCCAGAAGCGGTATATGAAGCTCAAGCTGTGCGAGACCAGCACGGGCAAGCAGGATGCGTGTGTCACCGACGAGGGATATTTCACGCAGTACGCCGGACCGCTCCGCGTCAAAGACGTATGTGGCGAAGTCACCGCGATCATGAAGCTTGACAAGGCAAGCGCGTGGGCCGTCATCGACCGCAAGCGGCTCGTCCCCCCGTGCAAGTGAGAGTGACGCCATGACGATGGACGGAAACCGCGAGCCGTCCCGGCCGCGGCTGAGACCGCGTGCCGCGGCTGGCATAGCTGCCCTGATGGCGTCACTCCTCGTTGGCTGCGGGCAGGAGCAGGGCAGCGGGCAAGGGGCGAGGGCGGTTGGTATGCCCAGCGCGCAGCCGGCCACGCCGCTGTCCTCCGCTCCTCCGGGTACACCTATGGCTTCGAAGAGCCGTACGGGTGACCGGAACGAGGGTCTTGGCACCCCTCTCGTGGTTCGCGGGGACGTTGCCGTCTATCCGCCCGTCCACAAGGGGTCTGTCCTCACCGTGCCGGTGAGTATAGTCAACACCGGTGCGGAGCGCGCGTTCTACCGGGCTGACGTCCATGTCACGGGACCTGACGGGTTCGACGTGGTGCTCCACATCGACACCCCCGTGGTCGGTGTCTATCCGGGTGCGTCGTGGCCCACCGAGTTGTCGACAGCAGTTGCCGGTAAGTCGGTGCCCGCGCACCCGACCGTGACCGTCGACAACTACGGCCGCCGAGAATACCGAGACTGATCCGCCGCAGGTGCCTCACATCGGGGCGCCTGCGGCAGCCTCGGCCCGGCCGCGTGCGGGCAGTCCGTCACCGTGGGTCCTCGCCCAGGTGGGCGTGGGCACTTGGCAGCGCCTCGTTTCGATAGCCGGCCCTGTCGCCAAGGGCAGAGCGCCCCCGGGCCGCGCGCACGTCGCGAAGGATGGCACCGCCCACCTGGTGCGAGTGCTGCGCATGACCGACGCCGAAGCTGTCGACCGGCTCACCGCCACGGGGGCCGGGACGGCCTGATCGTGACCCGGTCGCACGACGGGCCCCGGGGATTCAGCCTTGACATCCCCGGGGCCCGGTGTGGGTTCTCGCTGTTCAACGACCGCGCGGCCCCCGACGTCACGCGGGTGCCGGCTGAGACTCTTCGATCCGTGCCTAGCGGAACGTCGCCTCGCGGATGGCGGTGGCCAGCCGGGGCAATCGTTCGTCGTGCGGGCCGACCGCGATGTAGAAGAGCGATTCGTCGACCGGCTTGTCGTCGCCGCCCCAGCGGACGATGCCCTGGCAGTCCGCGAGAATGTCCCGCACGGCGGCGACCTGGAGTGGGAACAGCGAGCCCTTCGCCCCGGCGCCCTGCCGGATACGAACAGCCGTGCCCGAGGCCAGGTTGGACTCCGGGAGGCCTCGTCGCAGGCCCTTGGCCGGGCGCCAGCCGGCCAGGTCCACCGCCGCGAGCTCCTGCACCTCGTAGTGGAAGCGGCGCACGATGTGTACGAGCACCGCCTCCACATCGCCGATCCATACCTGTACGTCCAGTCCCGTACCGGCCACCGGGCGGGTCCACACCTGTGAAGCAAGGTCCGCGTTCGGCTGGGTCGTCCAGCCGTTGGCGGAAGTTGCCGGACGCCGGGGCCCGCGCCGTTCGCCGGCCACCGCTGCGGTGGCGGGCAGCATCGACCCGATGGCCGCGGCCCCGCCGATGACGGCGCAGGCCTGGACGACCGTACGCCGTGTCATGTTGTGATCCACGTTTCCTGTCTCCCTGTGAGCTGAATCAGCTGTCAGAGCAGACCGAAGATCATGAGGAATGGCGCGATGGAAGCGGCGGCACACACCGGCCAGTAGCGGGAGCCCCGTACCTGCGTCCGGCGCCGCAGCCAGGCGTTGATGAGCCCCCATACCAGGCCGAACAGACAGAACACCGGGGCGGCGATGACCAGCCAGAGAAGCATCCCGTCGTTCTCGTTCGGGTCCTGCATGGTCCAGCCGATCGCCGCCAGCGGCCCGTTGGCCAGGATGTACCACGCCAGGAACAGAGGAACGATGGCCGGCACCCCGAGCAGCAGGTTCACGACGACGGGGACACAGAGCTTCCGCATGCGCTCATTCTTCACGATCATTCCGGTCTACTTGGCGCGGCTGAGCTTGTTGTAGTTCTCCAGCACGTTGTAGAGCCCGACCAGCTCGCGGCCGTACTTCTCGGCCTTGTCGCCGGTGCCGTTGTAGCGGGCCAGCAGCTTCTGGCTGTCTGCCTGGCTGGTGGTCAGCGACGGGCGGGCTATGCCGAGCTGCTGCGCGTTGTAGATGGTCAGGTAGGCCACCGAGGGGATGTTGTACTCGGGGTCCTGGAGGTTGTCCCACACCGTGCGGGTGTCCGAGCCGGTGAGCGGAGTGCCGTGGATGATGCCCTGGTTCATGCAGTAGTTGCGGGCGGCGATGGTCACCCAGGCGAATATCTGCCCCCAGCCGGTGCTGCAGTCGTTCTTCGCACCAGCCTTCACCGCCTCGTCGGCGACCGCGTCGAGCGGGTTCAGCTTGCGCAGTTCCCACAGCACTGGTGCCTGGATGAGCGCCTTGCGCAGCTTCAGGGTCCTGGCCAGGTTGGTGAACAGCCAGTCGGCGTCCATGACCTTGTTGAATGCCTCTGTCGTGGAGACGACGCCGTACGTCACCCAGTCGTCGTCCAGGGTCCAGCCTTCGCCACCGGTCTCCGGGACACCGATCGACGTCAGATATGCCTGGACGTCCTTGAGCGCCGCCGCCCGGTACGTCGCCTTGTTGAAGTCGGCGTCGAGGTCGGAGCTGACCGGGACCCCGGGATCGAAGTCGCCCTGTCCGGTGTCCCGGCCGGAGGCGATGTTGTTGTCGATTTCGATGGCGCCGTCTCCGGAGCCGACCTTGATGGTGGCGATCTGGTCGAACGCCCAGTTGGTGGGCAGCGGGTAGCCCAGGTTGCCGGAGAAACCGGACGACATGTCGGAGACGAAGCCGGCGGCGGCGTATCCGGCGTCGGAGACACGCTGGCAGACGTTGCGCGGGCCGTAGACGCCGACGCCGTAGGCGGAGTTCTCGCCGACGGTGCGGTAGATGCCCCGAAAATGCTTCAGAACGTAGTCGGTTATTTCGCCGTCCTGGGCGTCATAGTCGACCGCAAAGTAGATGATCGTGCCCGGCTTGAAACCGTGGATCTGGGCCCATTCGATGGCGTTCGTCGCGTCGATGCAGCCCTGGGGGTAGCTGAAGTAGCTGGCCGAGCGGGACCAGGTCTGGTAGATCGGGAAGCAGCGCAGACCGTACTGCTTGATGGTCGCGAGCTCGCCGGGCTGGATCTGCTTTTCCGGCAGGCTTGTGCTTGACGGGTTGGACAGATAGCGGCCGATGTACTTGTACCCGGCGGCCTTCAGCGCCTGCGCGCGAGCCGGAGTGACCATGGTGACACCGTCGCAGGCGGTGCCCTTGCGGGTCTGGTCGCCGTAGGAGACGAGCAGGGACGCCCAAGTCTGGAAGTCGCCGACGCCCGTAACCGGGAGCTTGGCGAACGACTGGAACGACTCAACGCCAGACTTGACGTCATTGGTGAAGTCGCCGAAGGGTACGTTCCGCTTGTTCAGGATCAATGCTGCGGTGAACAGGGACGCCCAGGTGCCGGTGGTGCCGGCCGCGACCGTGTGGTTCTTCAGGCCGGACTGGGTGCCGGGGCCAAAGACGCCGTTGGCGGTGCCGTCTGCCATGCCGAGCTCGTATTGGATCGCGAAGAGCATGGACTTGGCGACGTCGCGGGAGTGATGGCCGTCGCATGGGATCAGGTAAAAGTCCCTACGGCTCACGTAACGCCTGTTAAGCCACTGCTGGATCGAGCGGATCTCATTGGAGCCGTTGCTGACGGTGACGTAGGCGTCCATGTTGAGGAGGCCTTTGACGACCTTCGGCTCCAAGGAGCTTCCCGCGTAGACCGTGTCGACGCCCATGTTGGCCTTCAGCTTGGCCACCGCGTTTTTGACGCGCCCGTTGTAGGTTCCGTCGATCTCACCGCCGTCGTACCCCTTGCAGTACAGGGCCGACTGCAGGACGCGGCAGAAGTTTGCCGATGGCACCGTGGAGTCGTTCAGCTTCGGGTACTTCGACTGGAGCGCGGACAGTGTGGTCGGCCCGAAGGAATCCGAGAGGCTGGTGATACCCAGCTCGTACTGCAACGCACGAGTCAGGGCGTACATGACGGGCCAGCCGGTTTTGCCATCCTCGGCGAGCTTGGACATCCCCAGTGCCGCACCGTTGTTGTAGGTCAGATTGATGAATCTCTGTGCTCTGAGCACCATTTCGTCGGCCATGCCGAAACAACCCCCCATTGATTTATGAGCCCCCTGGCAGACCGGCCAAGCCGGTCACGCGGCGATCACTCTAAGCGAGAGGTCAAGGACAGGCAAAACCGGTAGCAGCAAGGGGATGATGACCTCGCGTTTCGCGGTGCTCGAGATAAGGCCCTCGGGCAAGGAAGCCACCCGCACCAGCCAGGAACAGGCCGGCGGCCACGGCAGCTGGAACGGGGAGCTTCCGTCACGGACCCTGCTCGTCGAACAGCCCTGGGACGCCGCAGAGCCGACCGGCTACTGGATGAGTAACCTGCCCGCCCTCACGCCGGTCGCGGACCTGGTGCGGGGGGCGAAGATGCGCTGGCGGATCGAACACGATTACCGCGAGCTCAAAAACGGCCTGGGACTGGACCACTTCGAGGGCCGCACCTGGCGCGGCTGGCACCACCACGTCACCCTCGTCACCGCCGCCCAGGCCTTCCTCACCCTGCGCAGACTCGACCCAAAAGTCCAGGCACCGGCCCGAGCCTCTACCAGACCCTCGACGCACTACAAGACCTGCTGAGGTGCTGGACCGGCACCTGCACCACCTGCGGCCGCCCCCTGGAAACCAGCAGACCCAGACCGTGAACCTAACGAAGCACTACTAGGCGCTCCCGGTTGTGCCACGCAAGCAGCAGATCGTCTACATCTGCGCTGTTCGCGGCGGCTTCGCTTCGCAGGTCCGCGCAGCTGGAACAGTCCTGATCCTTAAGCACCCGGCCACCTCTCATGTTCACCACGTCCCCGTACCGGGCCGGTTGCCCGCGCGAGCCTCCTCGACGCGCGCCGGCACCTCTATCCCCCGAAAGAGGCGCACCGTGCGATACCTGCCAAGCACCGGGGTAGCGCACACCGGAAGCCGTCGGCCGATTCTGCGGCCGCGCCGTTCAGGGCGCGGTACTTGCCGGGACGGCTCGCCTTCAGCGCCCGGTCTCCTCAACCGGACAGTCCCCAACACGTCCGGGTTGGGCTACGGGCGCGGCCGCTGGCGGCGAGCGCGCTCGTCCTGCCACACCATGAGAAGGACCTGGGGGTCGGCTCCACAGGCTCTGGCGTAGCAGTGGGTGAAGGAGCGGGTGGGAAAGCGGCGGCCGGCCAGGACGTCGTGGATGTAGCCGAGTTCGACGCCGGTGGTACGGGCGAGGGACATCTCGGTGGCGCCGGCGTGGACGCGGATGTGATTGAGGAGGTGGGCGATGCGGGTGGGGTCGTCGCTGGGATTGCGGGGTTCTGGGGGCATGGGTTCTCGTCGCATCACAGGTCGCAGGGCCGTTCGTGGACGGTGGGCGCAGCCGTGGGTGGGGAGAGGGTGTGGGGGCACGGCTGGACGAGACGGTGCGCGAGGGTGAGAGCGAGGATGAGCAGTGCGTCGCGCCAGTCAGTGCCGACGGGGTTGAGGAGCATTTGGCTGGCCGGGCCGGTAGCGGTTTCGGCCGCGTCGTGCAGGCACCAGGTGCACGGCCGCGGGAGACGGCGTCGGCGGGGGCGAGCGTGGCGGGGTTTGCGGCGGGTCCGGTGCGGGGAGGGGGCCATCGCGTTCTCCTCTTCGAGGTGTTCGTGGACTTGGGCCCCAGCCGTTGAGTGGAATCGGTGAGCTGGGGCCCTTGTGCTGCCCGCTCCAGGGGCGGGCGAGGCTGACGGTAGGCGCAACTCGTGTGCGGATTGGCCCGGTTGAGACGGTCCTGGTCGGCCAGATGGCTCATTCAAGGCGTCTTGTTCACCGTCGTCCGCGGACGACGGGCGGGTGGCGTTCGATTCACGCTTCGGCTTTCGTGCGGGCGCGTGCGCCCGAAACGCTCCTGATGAGAGCCACGCGTGAGCGGCGAGAGCCCGTGAGAGCGGCGGCTAGTGCGAATGGCCAGCGCCCGTGCGGGGCCGACACCGGAGACGGTCGGACTGTGTGATGAATCGGTCCGCTTGCCAAGTGCACTTGCGTCTGGCCCCCGTCTGTTGAAAACGAGACGTTGTCGGTGCTCGCTGCATGGACCCGGCCAGGGGCGGTGATCCTGACAGGGTCGGGCCGAAACGCAATTGCGTTTCGGCAGGAAAGAGTTGGTCACCACAGGGGGCATCCAGTGAAAAATCCCGCAGACTCAGCGGTGGATGGCACGGCTCAGGGGCACGGTGCGCCGTCGCGTGACGGCTTGGCATGGCGCAAGAGCTCGTACAGCCTCCCGGAGGGATCCTGCGTGGAGATCGCGCGCCCCAGCCGCGGCCGGGTCCTCTTCCGCGACTCCAAGGTTGTCGGCGGGCCGGTGATCGAGGCTGCGGCCCAGGCAGTCGAGCTGTTCGCGGACGCACTGGTCCAGGGCACTCTGTGAGCATGCACAGCTAAGTGGCCGCCGATGATCTATCCGCTTCCGCAAACCAGAGGCTCTGCGAGGTGCGGAAACACCGGCGCGTTTGCCGATTTCCTCGTGGATACGGAGCCCCTGGCGCTATGTCGAGAAATCTGCTCCAGGGTGGACATTTACCGGCGAACGGCCAGTATGGACAGGGATAATGCAAGTGCGTCTCGCCCCTGACGTGGGCAGACGCCGACACGCAACCTTGGAGGAGCCGCAGTGGGGGACGATTCCGTGCAGGGGCACGGCGACAGCGGAAACGACGACCTCGATTTACGGCAGGACCGCGCACACAGCGCCAGGATGTACGACTATTACCTGGGCGGGAAAACCAATTACGCCGTCGACCGGGAAGCCGCCCTGCAAGTGATGAAGGTGTTCCCGGCGATCGAGACCGTCGCCCGCGTCAATCGTGCATATATGCAGCGGGCCATGCGCTACCTCGCCCAGCAGGGCGTAAGGCAGTTCATCGACGTGGGCACAGGCATCCCCACGGCGCCCAATCTCCACGACGTGGTCCAGGCCGTCGAGCCCGCGTCCCGCGTCGTCTACGCCGACAACGACCCCATCGTCCTCGTCTACGCCGACGAACTCCTCGCCGGCTCCCCCCAGGGACGAACCAGCTACGTGCACGCGGACGCCACCCGCCCCAAGCAGGTCCTGGACGCCGTCCGCGAGGAAGGCATCCTCGACCTCTCCCAGCCCGTGGGGCTCAGCCTGCACGCCCTGCTGCACTTCGTCCCCGACGACCAGGAGCCCTACCGCGTCGTCGGGGAGTTCATGGAGCAGCTGCCCTCCGGTTCCTACCTCAGCCTCACCCATTGCACCGGCGACTTCGACCCCGCAGCCTGGAACGCGATCATCGACACCTACATTCAGCGAGGCACCCCGGCCCAGGTCCGGGACAGGAAATCGGTGCTGCGCTTCTTCGACCAGCTCGACCTGGTCGACCCCGGCGTGGTGCTTGCCCACCAGTGGAAGCCGGAGGCCGGCAGCGGCCCCGGCATCCTCACCGACCGCCTGGTCTCGCTCTACGCCGGCATTGGCCGCAAACCCTGAGTCTGCGGCGCGAGGACGGACGAGCGGGCGTGGCCTACCGGTAGAGGCTGCGCAAATCTTGTAGCTTGCGGCGCGTCGCCGGCGGAGCCAGCGAAACCGCCCGCAGCGCGTCGAAGGCCTTGACCCGCCGGTCGACCATCATCTCGTCGTCGATGATCAGGCCGCCCTCGAAGGACTCCGCGTAGACCAGGGTCGGCAGGATCTTCTCGCTGAAGTCGAAGACCGTGGTGGTGCCGATCTCCAGATGTACACGCGGGTCGCCCTGCGCCGCGATCCGCAGCTGATAGCGCGGATCGTTCATGAGGTCCAGCAGGTGCTCGATCTGGCGGCGCATCACCAGGCCCGATCCCACCGGATTGCGCAGAGCGCCCTCGGCGATCACACACACCAAACGATTCTCCGGCACCGCGGCGAACCGCTTCTGCCGCTCCTCGCGCAACTCCAGCAGCCGCTCGTGGTCCAGCGGGCCTCCGCGCCCGCGCCGGATCAACGCCTGCCCGTACTCGGCGGTCTGCAGCAGACCGTGCAGATACAGCGCCTCGAACGACCTGATCCGCTTCGCCAGATCCTCGTAGCTGACCACGGCCAGCAGGTAGGGCTGCGCCACCGGTGACCACGGCTGCCACCACGCACGCTCATTGGCGAAAGAGGCAAGTTCGCGCAGCACTCGCTTATCCGCCGGATTCGTCACCTGAAGGACCCTCAAGAGAGTCTCGAGATCAGCCGGCTTCAGCCTGAAAACACCGGTCTCGATACGGCTGATCTTCGACGTCGAGCCGCCCAGAAGCGCTGCGACCGTCTCCTGTTTTAGCTTGGCATCGGCGCGGAAATGACGCAGAGCATTGCCCAGCACCATGCGCGCAGCCGCGGGGGCCGCCTCCTCGTGGAGGAAACGCACCACTCCACGCCGGCCCGCCGACGGCTCCACACCATCATCAAGACCACCGACCCCGGCTAACTCCTTGACCACCAACGCTCCCTGTCCATCGCAGTGTTGCCCAAGGCACACATACTGCACGACACATACGAAGCCTCGTTGTGTAATCGCAAAAGAATCCAAGTACGTAAATATGGTCGATTCCGGTGCGCGGGAACGCCTCACCGTTGTATGAGGTCAAGGTGCGTGCCGTCAACGTGGCTCCTAGTGGCGTCCTATGGCGCACCCCGCGGCCGCAGGCCGAACACCTCGCCCGAAGACCGGGCCCAGAGCGAGGCGACGGCGGCACCCGGGGCATGGCGGCGAGGCCAGGCCGGGCTGGGCCGGCGAGCACGACCCCGTGCACACCCCGCCGCCCTCGGCGAACACTCCCCTGGGCAGAACCCGCGGGTGGATACTCGGTGCATGGTCGACACCACCCAGATCGAAGTGGACACCGCGACCGCCGAACGGCTCATCGCGCTCGCCGGCGACGTACCGGTGAGCGCCTACCTCGCAGCCCTCTCCGACACGGCGGAGAACCAGCTCGCGCTGGACCGCGGCGCCCAAGCCTTCGACCGGGTCACCAGCACGCCCGGTATCAGGGAAGCGTTCGTGCACGACTTCGGCCTGCAGGGTTCTGCGACGACCCGGGCCACGTGAGCGAGGTGGACCTGCACGTCGATGCCCGCTGGCTACTGGAACGGCAGGAGGCACTACTCAAGGACGTATCCGTGCGAGACCATTCCGCTCTCGTCGCCGCCGTGGCACGTCACCGCGTGAATACCCCCGAGCCTCGACGTTGACGCGCCCGACGCTCACTGGCGGGCCGCCGCGCTCCTGCACGCCCTGGTGCTCCTGCGCCCGCTGCCCGAGTACGACGAGTTCTTCGGCTACGGCATCGCCATCGCGTACCTGGAGGCGTCGGGCGAGACGGTCACCGCCGCCTACGAGCCATGGCGCGACCTGATCACCGATATCCGGCAGTTCCGGGCCGACGTCCACGGCGTCGCCGACCGGATGCGCCGCGGTCCCGCAACACGCGGCGACCACAGCCGGCCGACGAGCCTCCGGGGCGCTGTGCTCGGAGCGGTGCCGTCAGGTGGTAGCGGCTCCGGCGGCGCCGCCCGCGTGGACGGCTTCCAGCGTCTGCTCGTGCAGAGCCCGCAGGCCTGCGGCCAGCACGGGCTGGGGCCGGGACGCACAGCCCCCGCCGGCCCGGCCGCGGCCTGTTCTCGGAGCGCTCAACTCCGCCCGGTGTGGCCCGGGGAGGAATTCGACGGCTCATCCGGCGCGGCCTTTCGTCTCCAGCGGGCGTGGAGTCCGCGAGGCCAGACAGAGGCGCCCGCCGCGCGGACCCGGCGGACTTCCCCACTTCACTCTGACGGGAGCCGGCCTGCCAGCTCGGTGGCCAGGGCGTAGGCGTCGAGCTCTTCGTCGGAGCCCTGCCTGTGGGTTTCGGCGAAGTGGCGCAGTAGCCGCACGACATCCCGCGCCTCCACCAGAGTGATCAACGGTTCGCGCGGGGCGTCGGAATACGTACCCGTCACAGGGGCAGCGAGATCATCCATGACAGGTCAACTCCGCGCCACCCGGGCTGGTTACGCAACCCGGCACGCCGCCCTGGCCAGAGGTCTACGATGGCCGCGCGAGTGCAACTCCAGTGCCGGGAGGCCGCCGTGACGCCGACCCCAGACCAGACTCACCGCCCGGACTACCCGCCGAAAACCCCGCCCCCGCCAAAGCGGCCCGTCGAATCGCCCCGCCCCGAAGCGGACTCCGCGATTGCGACCAGGCCACGACCGCGGGCGGTCATCAGCAACCGGCGCGCAGCCAACTGGACGCTGGAAAACGCCCCCTGGTCCCCAGCCAAAGCCGGCCGCCACATCCTCGGCCAGCTCGAAGCCTGGCACTACCAGACCCCCGCTTCTCTCGCCGACCGGCTGACCGGGATCACCGAACTGCTGGCCCGGTCTGCCCTCGCCGACGGCGGCCGACGCGTCAGCCTCCACCTCGCCGACCAGGACCAGCAGGCACTCGTCATGGTCCTCTCCCACACCCCCCGCCGGGACGTCACCAGCGACGCTCTGCTCCACGACATTGCAGACCTTGGCGCATCCAGCTGCGGCGCCGACACCGCCTCCGACGGACGCCGGCTGTGGGCCGTGATCGACCTGTAGGAGCCGCGCCCGAGCGTCACGACTCGGCAACACGGTTCGCCAGCGCGACCGTTCTGCAGGGCAATAGCCCCCTCACCGCAGGGGGACCCATGAACCGCACCCGCACTGTCGGCGGTGATGCAATTCCCCACGGTCCAGGCCGTCGGCATCACGTAATGCCCCACCCGTTGACTTGGTTCGATGGCCGGCTCAGACCGCTACACGAACACGGGCACGGCGTCCGCACGTCCGTAGGCGAGCACTTGGGCGAGGACTGGACGGAACTGGACGACGCTGGATCGCCGGACGGGTGCACTGGCCGACCGAGCGCAGGTGGAGGCGGGTGGTCCGGCACCGCATGCCGAGTCGGGCCGACGGTGGTTCGTGCACGTCCGGCGCTGGGAGGGCTCCCCTCCCGCACCTGCGCATGCATCGGGGCTACGGAGCCGAGGGGGTGCGGGCTTCAGCCGCGCCTCCGGAGCGGACGGCTTCCAGTGTCTGTTCGTGCAGAGCCTGCAGCCCAGCGCCGGGCAGAGGTTGAGGGCTGCCGGTCAGGGTGTACCATTCGTCCGCGTCCGTGTACTGGATGCGGGAGTGAGCCAAGCCATCATCTTCGACGCTGGTGGTGAGGGTGAGGTCGCCGGTGATGACGCCGACCTCGTCCGTCATCGCGCCACCCGGGCCCGCGGTGACCTGTCCGGTGTAGTGCTCCGAGGTCGTGCCGCGGGAGGCGGGCTGTGGTGTGTCGTTCATATGCTCCATCCTGCCCCGAACCGCTCGGGCTTTCTCAGTGGCTGCCGACTGCCGTCGTGGGCAGTGTCAGGCCGGACAGGTGGACAGCATGTCGGCCAGCTTGGCTTTCTCCGCTTCGGTGACCGTGAGCTGGTAGGTGGCTTTGACGGTGGTCCACGATTCCGCGTAGGCGCACCAGTAGTCCTTAGCGGGCGGTGCCCATTGGTCGGGGCTCTGGTCGCCCTTGGCACGGTTCGAGGTGGCGGAGACCGCGACGAGCTGGGGGTGGGTGAGGTCGTTGGCGAGCGCTTTTCGCTGCTCGGTCGTCCACGTGTTGGCGCCGGAGCGCCAGGCGTTGGCCAGCGGCACGGTGTGGTCGATGTCCATCTTGGCCGCGCTCGTGAACGTGAGGTGGTCGTAGCGGGAGATCCAACTGCCGGAGACGGCCTTGCAGTCGGCGCCCTTCGTCACGTCGGTGCCGTCCCGCTCCAGGACGATTTCGCGGGTGTCGCACTTAGCGCCCTGGGAGGCCCAGTGAGGGAACTTCTCCCGGCTGTAGCCAGCCATCGATCCCGCTGCCGCGACCTTCAGCCCTGCCAGCTGCGCGCGGGCCACCGACACCGTCGGCATGCCCGGCAGCTGCTTCACGTCCCCCGGCGCACCCAACGCACCAGCCCCAGAACTCCGGGAGTCGGAGGCCGACGGTGACGGCTTGCCGTCGGCCGCGCGGCTATCGCCGGTCCCTCCAGAGCACCCGCTCGCTCCCAGAACGAGTACGACGGCCAAACACCCTGTGACCACGCTGGGCTGACGACCCACCATCCACTCCCTACACCGAACCGATGCCCTGAATCTGGGCGATCCGCCCTGACGATACCCAGAAGCCCCGCCCGCCCATGCGCACCGCACATCGCCACGCCCGCATCAGCTTCCTGCCCTTCGCCTCTGTCGCCGTCCCGGGGAGCCTGCGTCTGATGGCTCGCCGGCCGCCCAGGCCGGGACTGCTGCCCGGCGACGGCCGAGGCCGGCACCCGAAGGGTGCCGGCCTCTACGGCTCACCATCGTCGCGACGAATGCGGGCCCTGGTTCAGCGGCGTCCCCAGGACTTCGCCGCGACGATGTGCTGGTGGTTGTCGCGCAGGATCGCGGTGTCACCCGTGTTCTTCCACACGTAGTCGCGGCGGTATTGGTAGACGTCGCGGCCGATGCCGGTGTGGACCCGGACCGACTGGTGGGCAGCCAGGCGCAGGTTGTGGAAGGTGTAGGTGTGGCGGGACCGGTCGGTGAGAGTCCAGCCCTTCAAGTTGACGCCGCCGCGGCCGGTGTTGGTGACGGTAATCCACTCGGCGTTGAGGCTGGATCGACCACGCTCCCCGAGCGGAGTGCGGCAAGGCCAATGGGCGGCAGCTGATGATCGCCGTTGGCAAAGGGCCGGGAGCGGCGGCCGAATGGCACCCCTCAGCAAGGAGGTGTTTGCTGGCCCGCTTCAGGAGGTTGATGGCGAGGTTGTCAGTGGCCTCAGCCTGACCCGAAGAGGCGGTGCACGAGACCAGGTGCCGTCCGGAATTGCAGCGGCGAGGACGGAAGCATTGCGGGTGGCCTCGTTGTGCCGGATGAGCGGGCCGCCGTTTTACTGTCAGGAAGGGGCGGTTTCGCTCAGGTCCGGTCGACGAGGGGCGTGTCGTCACATGGGCGGCGGCGCGAGGGGGCCCAAAGCCCTCCGGCGGGAAGGACGGCGCCGTCCATAGTCCACGGACGGAGTGGGCGTCCCAGCACTCCCCCTGCACAGGCTTCAACGGAGGCTTCTGACCACACCTTGCCGGTCAGCAGGACAGAACATGCGTGGAAACGGCCCCGCATCGGGGCCGGCTATCTCCAGCAGCAGCGACAGCGCGGGCGAAGCCGACGGCAAACGCAGCCCTCAGCTGAGGCCGAGCGTGGCCAGTGCGGTGGTCCAGTCGGCCGCGATCGCTTTCTGCGCCGCGGCGAGTTGCACCTTTCCGGAGCAGACGGCGGTGTGGAGTTTGGACTCGACACTGTCCTTGGGGTTGTTGGGGCCCGCACCGGCCTTGTGACCCGGGGAAGGCGGTTCGACCCAGAGGTTGCGGGAATCGTTGGGGTCGCCGCCCAACTCCAGACTGACCAGGTGGTCGTACTCGGCGTCGTGCAGGGCGCCGGTGTAGGCGTAGGACTTGGCGTTCGCCGTCTTCTCCACCCCGGTGACGCTCTCGGGCGGCCGGATCGTCGAGGTGTAGCCGGATGCGCAGATGGTGGTCTTCAACGTGGCCGGGGTGACCTTCGGATTGAGGGCACCGGGCGTGCACTTTTTGTCCTCGAGGGGCTGCTTGTCCGCCGTGTATCCGAAGTGGCACGACCCGGTCGGCGGCTGGCTTTGCACCGTGTACTTCGCCTGCGGACCAGGCCCGTACGGCAGGGACGCAGGAGCACCGCCTGTCCCGGTCACCGAACTCTGGGCAACGCTGGACGTCGGCGCCGCTGGATGCTTGGCACTGGTATCGGAGGAGGTGCTGGCCGAACAGCCCGCCACCGTGACGGTGAGCAGCAGCGACACAGCGGGGACAACAGCGGCTCGGATACCCATGGCAGACCCCCGGCACGACGGCGACACCGTGAGGCTACCGCGCGATCCCGAACTCCCGCGTGGGAATTCGGTGTTGTTGGCCAGGTGCAAGGATCCGGCCCGCGCCGCGCTGGTCCGCAGAGAAGACCACGCCGTGATCGTGATGCACGTCGCAGCCGGCCTCAGCGGTACCCGTCGGAACGGCCGGACCGGTTTTCTTCCCCTCGGCCTGCACTGGTAAAGGTGCGGCTGAAGCTTCATAGGCGGCGGGATCGGCTCTGCTGCAGGATCGGAGGTCTAAGGCGGGACTGGAACCGAAGGGGTGCCGAGCGTGACAGAACCGATGGTGCGGGCGAACGAGACGATAGTGCCGGTGATGCCGTGCGCGTCGGTGGAGGAGACGCTGGAGTTCTACCAGTCGCTGGGATTTCAGGTCACCTACCAACAGGCCCGGCCTTATATCTACCTCGTGCTGGAGTGGAGCGGCTTCGCGCTGCACTTCGGGACGCCGCCGAAGACCATCGACCCGGACCAGGAGGACGCCGGCGCCTGCCTGGTCATAGTCGACGCGGTCGCGCCGTACCACGCGGAATTCACCCGGGCCATGCGTGCCGCCTACGGCAAGGTCCTGACCAAGGGCAGGCCGCGCATCACCCGGTACAGGCCCGGGGCGAGCCGGTTCACCGTCATTGACCCGTCCGGGAACTCGATCATCTTCATCCAGCGGGACGAACCCGCCGAGCTGGAATACGGCGGCTCCAAGCACCTCACGGGCCTGGCCAAGGCGCTCGACCACGCCCGCATCTTCGCCGAGTTCAAGACCGACGACCGCACCGCCCTGCGCGTGATCACCACGGCCCTCCGCAGACACGGGGCCACCGCCCCGCCCGTGGAGGTGGCCCACGCCCTCGCTCACCTCATCGAGCTCGCCGCCGCCCTGGAGGAGACCGCCGACGTCGACGAATGGCGCCGCCGGCTCAACGCCCTCGACATCAACGACACCGAACGCCACCAGATCGCCGAAGGACTCCGCAACGCCGACTCGCTTCATCTGTGGCACACCGAGGCGGGACCGGAACCAGAGGCAACGGACGCACCCTGACACATTCACCAGGCCAGACTGCGCTGCCACGAACGGCCCGATGGCCAAAGCTTGGTGACAGTGAGCCTTTCCCCTCCTCACTCTGGGCTGGCCAGGTTCCGGTTGAGGAGGGCGTGGACGAGGCTGGTGACGCGGAGGGAGGAACTCTGCCTACATGCCGGTGGCGCCAGCCCGGATTGGCAATCCTGGAGGGCCAGGCCCTCCGTAGGGACGTCTCGAACCCCTGCCGGGTGTGCCTCTTCGAGGACCACCTCTCCGGGACGGTCCTCATATGCGCGGGCTTCGTGCGCGGTCGGTCAGCTGCGCACGCTCATGCGATGCAGGTGGAAAGGTTCCCGCGGCCGTGAGGTGCTTCTCGGTCTCGCGTCGGCTTCCGGTGGCCTGGTCGGCCCTGTCTACCGCAGCGCCTTGCGCAATGCGGCTGTTGTGGGAGGGTCGGCGGCGTCGGCCTCGATGCTGATGCAGTTCGTGCCGGTGGCGGTGGCCAGGTTGCGGCAGGCGCCGGCGAAGTGGACGGCAGTCTCGGGTCCTGCGTGCGGCTCGAACGAGGCTTGGCGGACGGTGAGTCCGGCAGGGGTGGAGGCGAGGTCGGCGCGGGCGATGAGCCGGCCGTCGGCCAGCAGGGGGCAGACGTAGTAGCCGTGTTCGCGGCGGGCCACGGGTTTGTACGCCTCGAAGACCTGAGTGAAGCCGAAGAGCCGCTGGACGCGGGGGCGGTGCCAGATGAGGTTGTCGAACGGACCGAGGAAGACCGGCTCCCGGGGAGCGGCTACGGGTCCGGCGAGCGTGGACGCGTCGGCCCAGGCGCTCCCCCATCCCTCGACGGCAACCGGAGCGAGCGCCGTGCGCGGCAGGAGGCGTTCGGCGGTTGCGGGGCGGATGCGGAGGTAGTCGGCATAGTCGTCGACGGTGCCGAGTCCGAGGGTGGTGGCGGCGTGTTCGAGGAGCCGGATCTGGCAGGTGTCGTCGTCCAGGCCGTCGCCGAGGAGCGGGTGGGGGATACAGCGTTCGGGGAGGTCGAAGAGGCGTTGGCCTGAGGTGTAGCGGGTGCAGGCGAGGTCGCCGGCCCAGACCATGAACTCAAGTGCGGTCTTCGTAGGCCCCCAGCCCCAGCCGGTGGTCGTGGGCTGTTCGGTGCGCAGGCCGCGCAGCGGCAGGGGCCCGTCGGCGCGGATGCGGGCGATGAGCGCTGCGCGCTGCCCGGGGTCGGGGTATTGGGGACGGGTGCGGGTGTGGCGGCGTCTGAACGCCCACAGCGGCCAGTCGTCAAGGGGCACCAGGCTGAGGGCGTGGGCGGGATACACGAACGCCGCGGGCCGGCTGATCGAGTTGAGGGCGGCGTCTACGTCACGGGTGGTGGCGTGGGGGATGCGGGTGGCGAGGGTGAGCTGGTGGGCGCGGGCCAGAACGCTGATGCTGTCGAGCTGCACCGCATGCACATGCCCCAGTACCGACGGGACGTCGGCACGGTCGCCGGGCGGGAAGGCCGCGGCGACCGCGATGTTCCGTGCCTGTGCAAGCGAGAGTTCGGCCTCGGGACGGGGTGAAGCACTCACGCCTGCTGTTCTGGTCACGGGTGGTGATCCGTCGCACCCGACACTGCCGTGGCCTGGGCCGCCCGGGCGTCAACGGCCCCAGTGGGCTGGGCTGTTGCGGCCGGTACCGGCTGCCCCTCCCCCACGTCGGACCGGGCGGGCCGAGCTCGGTTCCGGCTCATCTGGAGGAGGGTTACGGCGGCTCCTGTGGCGGCGCAGCAGGTGAGGATGAGCAGGGCGGTATCCCATTTCTGTGCTTGGACGAGGGTTCCGGTGATGGTGGCCATGATGCCGTTGGCGACGTCGGCGGTGGCGCCGATCCAGGTGTTTGCCTCGATACGCATGTCGTCGGTGGCGGTGGCGTCGGTCAGCAGGAAGGCGTTGATGAACAGCGGGGTGACGAACAGGCCCGCGATCAGGAGGAGGGTGGCGAGGAGCCAGAGGGGGCGGGCGAGGAAGAGCAGGAGTGCGGGGATGGTGAGGCCGAGGGTGAGGATCCGGTATTTATGCCACAGGTCGCTGCGCCAGGGCAGGGCTGCGTAGGCGATGCCGCCGAGGACGCCGCCGGTGCTGGTCGCGGCAAGGAGGGGGCCGAGCCAGGCGGTGGCGTGTTCGTGCTGGGTGTAGGCGGGGACCAGGATGCCGGTGCCGCCGAACAGGGCGCCCATGACCAGGAGCGGCAGCAGGATGGCCGGCATGCCGGGCAGGGCAAGTGGCCCGAGCCAGCGTCGCCCGCGGTTTCGCGGTGCGGCGGCCGATGGCGGTGTACGGGTGGGGGTGAGGTGGTGGCGGTGGGCTGCGGCGAGATAGAGGGCCATGACGGCTACGAAGCAGGCAGCCGCTGTCTCGTAGCCGTGGCGGGGGCCGAGCAGGACGAGGGCGGCTCCGGCAATCAGGGGGGCCAGGACGAATCCGGCCTCCTCCAGCACGCTGTCCGCGCTGTGGACGGCTTTCAGCTGGGCCTCCCCGGTGGCCAGTCGCCGCCAGGAACTGCGCAGGGCGGCGTTGAGCGGGGGGCTGGTGAGGGTGGCGGCGATGACCAGCGGGAGGGTGGTGGGCCAGGGCCAGGCGTAGTGGATGCTGGCTGTGACCAGGGCGAGCAGGAGGGTGGTGGCGCTGGCCATGGCCAGCAGCGTGCGCGGTCCGCAGCGGTCCAGGAGACGGCCGCGCAGCGGGGCGCAGAGGGCCAGGACCAGGGTGTAGGTGCCGCCGACGGTCGCGGCCCGGGCGTAGCCGTGGGCGTCAGCGAGGGCCAGCAGCAGCAGGAT
Organism: Streptomyces xanthochromogenes; assembly: GCF_014650455.1. Classification (GTDB taxonomy): domain Bacteria; phylum Actinomycetota; class Actinomycetes; order Streptomycetales; family Streptomycetaceae; genus Streptomyces; species Streptomyces xanthochromogenes. The sequence goes on from NZ_BMUZ01000016.1 coordinate 186,216, forward strand.
GGGCAGGGTCGCCGCGGTGGTGCGGGTCAGGAAGGCGATCGTGAGCAGTCCACGCACCGGGCGGCCGGTCAACAGGCTCAGCGTGCTGGGGTGTTCCGCGTCGATGCCGGTGGGTGGGCTGGAGGCGGTCACGGCGAGCCCTCCGGAGCGTTCGGTGCCTCGGGAGCGTTGTGCGCCTCGGCGGCAGCCCGGGGCGGGGTGGTCTGTGATGCGGTGGGAAGGGTGTGTGCGGTGGCGCGCAGAGAGTCGGGGTGCAGGAGCACGATCCGGGCGATCTCCTGCCCTCGGTGGATGGGGACGGGGTGGTCGGGCTGGACGGCGATGCTCATGCCTCCCCGCTCAGCCATCGCGTTGACGGCTTTGGCGGGGATCACGCCGAGTGGCACGCTCAGGCCCGGAGTGCGGGGGCTGGGTGGGGGCATGACCATGAGGAAGGTGCCGGTCGGGATGCGGGCGGCGAAGCCCAGGCGCCATTCCACGGTGCCCTGCCCGTTCGGGATGAACATGCCTTCCCAACCGCCGGTGGCCGTGCGGTAGTCGCCGAGATGGAGCCAGGAAGCATCCCCGGTGGCGATCCAGTCCTTGCCGCGCTGGAACATGCGCTGCCCCCCGAGTCGGCGGCCCACCTGCTGGGGGTCTTCGGCGTCAGGGACGGCCAGGCCGATTTCCTCCAAAGGCCGCATCGTGAGGGTGAGCGGGGAGCGCAGCGACCAGCCCAGTTCCCGGCCCAGGACCCAGGGAGGGCAGTCCGCGGGCAGACGGGGGATGCGCAGGTAGCGGAACGAGTCCCGGTAGACGTCGCGTTCCGCGCGCGCCTCGGCCCGGCCGGCCTTCGGCTTCTCGGGCAGCAGCGCCCAGGGGTGGAGCGGGTGAAAGGTGACCTCGGCCAATGTGGTCTGCTCCCGGACGAGAAAACAGGCGGTGCAGGGGGGTTTGGGTGCCGTTGCGGGCCCGACGGCTGGCCGGGCCCGCAACGGCCAGGGGCCAGGGAAACGGGGCGACGGCCGCGTATCCCTGGCCCGGCCGGGGGTCAGGCGCTGGTGTCGGCGCGGTTGAGGCGGCGCAGGCGCTCGGGCTCGGAGAGGGTGTCGAGGTCGAACATGACGACGGAGCAGGGGCCGTAGCCGACGATGATCTCCTCGTAGGTGAAGGTGCCTTCGTCGCGGTCCAGTGGCGCGGAGGTGAGGTCGACCATGGTAAGGCTGTTGGGGGCGAAGTTGGGGTGGGCGGCCATCATGCCTGCGCGGGCGAAGTTGGTGACGTAGACGGTCTGGTCGCCGGGGTCGACGACCAGACCGCGCGGCCCGGATCCGGTGGGGATCTGGCGGGTCACGGCGAGGGTGTCGACGTCGATGACAGCGATGGTGGAGGAGTTTTCGACCGTGACGAGCGCGTGGCGGCCGTCGGGGGTGAAGGCGACACCGCGCCCGCCGGTGGAGGCGACGTCCACGCGATGGGTCTGGTCGGTGGCGGTGTCGATGACGGTGGTGTAGTCGGCCTGGGTGTTGGCGACGAACACCCGCCGGCCCGAGGGGTCGATGCCCAGGCTGTAGGGGTGGGCCTCGCGGTCGACGGGGATCTGCGCGAGTTCGCAGACGCCCAACGGGTTGCCGTCGGCCAGCGAGGAGATGTCGAGCTTGCTGACGTAGCCGCCGCCCCAGATGCAGACGTAGGCGAGGGTGCCGTCCTTGCTGATGCCCATGTGTCGGGGATCGCGGCCGGTGGAGATCTGATGGACCTCGACGTTGAGTTCGAGATCGACGACCGAGATGGTGTTGGAGCCGGAGTTGGACACCAGCAGGTACCTGTCGCCCGGGACCAGGCCCTGGCCGCGCGGTCCGTGACCGACCTCGATCCGGCGGACCTCGTCCAGGGCGACCGCATCGATCTCCGAGATGGTGTTCTGGGAGGTGTTGCAGACGAAGCCGCGGCCGTCCTTGGTGAACTTCACCCCGCCGCGCGGGGCGTTGCCCACCGGGATCTGCTTGACGGTGCGGTGCTCGCCCGGACCGGTCTTGGCGACCACCGAGACCACGCCGTCGTCGGTGTCGGTCGAGAAGAACTGGATATTACGCATGGCGACTTTTTCCTTTTCTTTCGAGAGGACAGCAGACCAGGAAATGGGACAGGAATTTTTCCGGTCCGCGGGTGGACGTGCAGGCCGACACGGGATGCTTGGTCAGCCGGTGAAATAGTTCAGGTTCCAGGCAATGGAGATACGCGTCCCCTCGCCCGTGAAGGGGGGTACCGCGTGCTTGAGCCAGCCGGGAAAGACGATCAGCTCCCCCGGTGCGCAGGCGAGGCGGACCCGGTGGCTCTCCCCCGCCAGGCAGATCCCCGGGTCGTAGTAGTCGACCGCGGGCCGCGGGTCGAACAGATCGATCTCACAGACCCCGGGCGCGGCCACGTAGTAGACCGCGGACAGCGCCGTGTTGGGGTGGAAGTGCGGCTCGTGCAGATCACCCTCCCGGTAGAGCGAGGCCCAGCTCCGCGTCACCCCCACCGACACGGACGCCTCACCGGCAAGCTGTTCGCCCTCGCGGGCCAGGGAATGCGTGAACGCCTTGGTCAGGGGCATGCCGGTCAGGGACTCCACGAACTTGCCGGCAACCGAGCACACCCAGCCGCTCAGCCGCGCCGCGTCACTGCCACCCCAGGCGGTGAACTCCCCGGCCGTCTCCCGCTTGTAGCCGAAGTCCTTCACCCGTGCCCCCTCCCGCTCGCTCACAGCGGCGGCGAGTGACGGGTTCACCACGTCGGCGAACGGGCACCGCACACGGGCCACCGGCGTCGCGAACAACTGCGACACCATCGCCCGCGTCGTCACACTGACCTCATCCGGGCTCGGTTGCGGGGGCGGCGTGCGGGCTGTCTCGTATACCGACATGCGTGGTAACCCCCACAGTAAGTCAGCGAATTGCACGGTGATTTGAAGAAGATTTCTGGGGAGAGCAGCCCTCAGTGTTTCCCGGAATTAATGGCCTGGCAATCTTTTCGATCCTGCTCAAAAAGAGCGCACGCACCAGCCGTGCACCCTCACTCCTGTGCGGCGAGCGGCCTGTTCGTCAACGACGGGCCATTGGGTTGCACACCGCAGTCACGGTGGCAGCCGTCTGTCCCGCTCTCCCCGCCCGTCGCGGTGACAGGCAGGGAGAGGAGGGGGCGTGCGCGGGCGCCGCTCGCACGGGTGATGCCGTGGGAGAAGGGGGCTCAGGGTCTGGGGGGCGCGGGAGGTGCGGAAGGCAGCCCGTGGGCATCCAGGAGGCTGCGGCCCAGGGGCGTGAGGGTGTGGCGGACGCTGGCGCCGTCGCGTCGTGTGGTGATCAGCCCCGACCTGCCCAGGACGCCGGTGTGGTGCGATACCGTCGCCGCACTCACCTCAAGAGCCGCGACAATCTCATTCGTTGTGGCAGGGGCTCTGTTCGCGACCTGTCGCAGGACCTGAGAGCGGGTCGTACCGAGCAGGGCCGCCAGCGCCCGGGGCCCGGGAGCAGGCCGGCCGCGGCCGGTGGACAGGACGTTGGTGGGAGACATGGTCTCGGCCTTCCGACGTGCGATTGCTGGATACGCCCGCAGCCGCGCCGCAACCCGGGCCGACCTCTCGACGGCCCCGCGCGAACCGTGCGGCGGGGCCGGGCACCGGCCACTCCTATGCCCGGCCGCGCTGCTCGATCTGCCGTCAGGTCCCGTCCGGTGCGGGCTCGTTGGTGCGGGCGACCGCGACGGCGCTGGGACGGGTCCCGGTCGCCAGGGTGTCCAGCTGCGGCTCGCCGTCGGTGGTGGACAGGTCCACACCGTCCAGGTGCAGCACGGCCAGACGGCTGTGCTGCGCGAGGGCGCAGTACACTGTCCCGTCATCCGCGTCGACCGCGAGGTGCCGGGGACCGGGCCCGACGGGTATCTGGCGGGTGACGCGCCAGTCCAGCAGATCCACCACCGCGAGCAGCCCGGCGCGCTCCAACGCCACCAGGGCGAAGCCATCCCGGCCGGTCACCGCGACACCGGCCGGGGCCGCACCCGGCAGGGGCAGCGCCACGTCCGCGACCAGAACACCATCGTCGACGTTCAGCACAGGCAGAACGTCGCGGCGCGCACACGCCACGACTGCCCGTCCCCCGCACAGCGCGACAGCCCGCGGCTGAGTGTGCGGATGGGGACCGATTCCGGTCCGCCAGCGCAGGGAGATCCGCGCGGGATAGCCCTTCGCCAGCGGCGCCAGGTCCAGAGCCGCCACCGTGCCGGCTCCCCGCTCGCACACCAGCGCGGTGCACCCGTCGGCGCTCACCGCCATCGCGCCCGGTTCCCGCCCCACATCGATCGACGCCGCCGTTCGGCCTTCTACGGTGTCGATAACCGATACGGTGTCCGAACCCGCGTTCGCAACCAACAGGTACGGCGTGGCGGGGACCGATGCGAGGCTGCGCGGCGCCCAGCCCACCCGGATCCTGCCGGCCACGCGGCCCGCCGGAATGTCGACCGAGAAGACCTCGTCGCAGACCGCGAGTGCCACGAACAGCATCCCGCCGGGAGTGCACTGGGCCACCCCGAGCGGTCCCCGTCCCGTCGCCACCGATACGGACCGCCGGTAGGAGGAGGGGCCGGCTTTCTCCGTCACCGTGAGGGAGCCCGCCGCGGTGTCGGCGGAGACCACGAACACCGCCATCCTCGGCCCCCTCTCCCCCTCCACGACATGCACGCCGCCCAGCGGCCGCCGTCAGTGCACGGACCCGGCCGTCTTCTCCGTGATAGCGGATCGGCACAGCGGGAGAGACCCTTTTCCGTCAACTGTCCGTAACTGAACGGCATATGACCGACGGTGCAGCCTGGTAGAAACCCTCTCGATCCGGTATAGGATGCCGCCCCCAACTCACCCAAGGAGCACACTCTCCGTGACAGACATGGGCACGCCGGCCACCGGCACACTGCATCACGTCGAGATCTGGGTCCCCGATCTCACCCGCGCCATCGACGACTGGCAGTGGCTCCTGGAAGACCTCGGCTACACCCTCCACCAGACCTGGGAACACGGCCGCAGCTGGAAACTCGGCCCCACCTACCTCGTCTTCGAACAGTCCCCCGCCCTCACCCACACCCGCCACGACCGCCTCGCCCCCGGCCTCAACCACCTCGCCTTCCACATCGACACCCCCCACCACGTCGAACTCCTCACCAACAAAGCCCAGGACAACGGCTGGACCCTCCTCTTCCCCGACCGCCACCCCCACGCCGGCGGCACCCAGCAACACGCCGCCTACCTCGAAAACACCGACCACTTCGAAATCGAACTCATCGCCCCACCCAACACCGCGACCGCGTAGCCGATGGGCCGGGACCCCTGCCAGAGCCATCGCGAAGTTGTTTTCTGGGCTCGGTGAAAGCCCTGTGAGGTGGCAGCTCAGCGAACCGATGCCCCTGTCGGCCAGGGCGAGCCGGACGGTTCTTCTTCCGGGGCAGCTCGGGTTTCGGAGGCCGCCAGGACAGGGGCTCGCAGGCATTGGCGGTGCCGGGCGACAGCCCGTTCGGCGGCCTCGCTCAGGTTGTGCCAGAGGTACCACCGGTCCGCGACCTGAACGGCCTACGGTGCGCCGATGCGCCTACGGCTGACCATCGACAGCTCGGAGGGGGAAGGAGGCAGCCGCAGCTGGAAGCCTCACATGCGACGTCATCAGTTCCGGCCTCCAGTCCGCGATGCGGTTGCTCGCGTCGCAGGAACCAGCGGCCGGGTCCACAAACATGTTCGCCCGCCCCTCGGCCACCTCTTGACTAATTACATTGATCTCCAGGTAGTGGTGGAATCGGGCGCCCAGGAGCTACCTCACATTTCCTTGCTGACGGTCAAGCTGAAAGGGATCCATGCGCCGATTAAGAGGAGTGCGATGAGGAAGAGAGTAGATCGATATCCGATTATATCAGCCAAGGCCCCACCGGCCGCTGCTCCTAGAGGCAGGGCTCCCATGGCAATGGTCCGGAACGCGGCACTGGCACGCCCGATGGCGGTGGAGTCGACGCGTAGTTGACGTTGGGCGATGCTGTGTGTGTTGTAGATCGTCAGTCCGAAGCCGTAAAAGCAGAACGAGGCCACGATGAGGGCAGCCGACCACAGGTTGTTGCCTGTCGCCAACGGCACGAGGGATGGACCGAAGGACGCCAGTCCCATGGCAATCACCAGCACGCCGACAGGACCCAGCCGCTTGCCGGCGCCGGTCGCAGCGAAGGATCCCGCGACGGCGCCGATGCTGCCAAGGCCGATGCACACACCGATGATGTCGGTGGGAATGCCCAGTTCCCTCACGGCGAAGACCATGAACACCGTGAGAAAAGCTTGCTCGCAAAGGTTGAACCAGGCGCCTTCCATGAGCATCGCGCGTAGGACCTTGTCCCGAAACAAAACGCGGAACCCGAAGGTAAACTTGGGCCAAAACGGCTCGCCGTGATCCGCCCGTGGTTGACGACGTTCGGGGGTACGTATTCGCGCGAAGGCGATTGCGGCGAACAGGAAGGTGGCCATGTCGAAGAGGAACGCGAGTGCGGGAGTCGCGACCTTCAGCAGCAGTCCTCCCAGCCCGGACCCTCCAACCTGGGCAACTGAGTAGGACGCTTGCATGCGGGCGTTTGCGGGCACGAGATCACGCTGCGGAACCACAGACGGGAAGTAGGCATACCACGCGATGTCGAATACTGCGGCAAGGGCGCCCATTGCCAGGGCGCACAACGCCAGGTTCCATATCTGCAGTGAGCCCCACCAGATGAGTGTCGCAACTACCGCTAGGACCGCGCATCTGCTGATGTTGGCCCAGATCAGCAGGGGGCGGCGCGGCAGTGCGTCGACGAGGTGGCCCAAGGCCGGTCCAATGACCAGGATGGGGATCAGCTGGATTGCTGAAATCAACCCCAGCTGGCTGGGGGTTGCTCCCAGAACCGTCACAGAAACCAGTGGGAGGGCAAGTTGAGACACTACCGTCCCGACCATGGAGACCGACTGTCCCGACCACAGTCTGATGAAATCGGCGTTGTGTCGGAGCTTGGAGTCGGGCGCGGTGGTTCCCTCGTCCCGGGTCGCTTGGGCTCGTAGACGTCCGTTGCCTGTCTTTGCTGCTCTGCTCGCATCGTCGTTCATGCCTGAAGCACTCTCCGTTCGATGTGTTCCAGGAGCTGTTCAGCTGTTGCTCGTGAACTGTCTGAGTCGGGAATCCGGAGTGTGAGGCTCAGTTCACTGGTCATCACGGCACGCAGATAGTGCGTTGGCCCCACGGGCACGCCAATGGCGGTGAATGTCAGCTCTCTGCGCGGCGTAGCATCTGCGGCTCTTGATCGACTGCTGACAGGCGCGGAAACATAGTTGAACGATGGGGCATGGTCGAGCGCGTCCCGCTGATGCCCGGTGGACAGGAGTACGCGCTCGACCTCGTCCGCGTCGTAGACACCGTAACGAGCTGCGAACATGGCCTTCCGGGCTGTCTCCGCGAGCGAGTGGGTGTTTCTGTTCACGAGTAGCGGTGACCACTGGTTCATAGACGCGACGATGCGTTGCCGGGGCAGGTCGAAGCGGTTGGACACCATGGTGCGGATGAGGCGGTCCTCCGGCCCATCCATCTCGAGGACAGCTGCGCAGTAGGCATCGAGCAGCAGTACCGAAGGGGGGGCACCGCATTTGGCAGAGCGTTCGCGAACGACGGCCGTGAGTTGAGCCGAACGCAGCTTGCCTTCCAGGACGTTCTGTTGGCGGACCAGGCGGTGTGTTGGCACTGCGCGGGTGAGAATGTCCTGCCATCTGTTGACCGCACGGCTAGTAATCTTCTTTTCTCGTTCCCCGGATTCCAGTGCCAGGATTGTTCGGGGCCCAGTGGAAGGAATGGTCTGTGCGCCGGGCTTCGTCAGGGCGTCGTGCACGTCGTCCGCCAGGAGAGTCAGGCCCTGATAGTCGGTGGCCAGATGGTGGATCCTCAGTTCAAGGTGCGACTGTCCTTGATCATCCCTGTTGATGGTGGCGCGCCACGGGAGCCCGCCGACTACCTCGATGTCAGCTGATGCTGGCGAAGGTACGGAGGCATCCTTGGCCGAGCCATGAGTAAGGGGGATCTCCACCCCTTCTGGTGGGCAGACCGTCTGGTGCACTGGGCCGCGTTGGCCTTCGGGGGAGAACCGGGTGCGCAGCACTTCGTGCCGCTGCATCATCAAGGACAGCGCGGTGCGGACGTCCGAGTCCTCGATCCCGGAGGGAAGCGGTACGGAGGCTGACAGCGTGACTCCGGACCGGTCCTGGGGGGTGAGACTGGAGATGTCACGCCACACTGATTTCTGGCCCAGTGTCAAGGGGAGCGGGGCGTGTTCAGGCATGCTGGGACGCCCCTGGGCGAGTACCGGGGAGCGGACCCGTGGGTGCAGTGCCGCGCTCACGCGCTTCCAGCTCGGCGATCTGTTCGATTCGTCGCGCGTGCCGACCCGCTTCGTATGGTTCGGCCAGCCATGTCGTCAGGACGGTCTCCGCGATCGTGGGGGTGACCACCCGCGCTCCCATGGCAAGGACGTTGGCGTCGTTGTGCGCTCGGCTCATGCGTGCGAGATAGACGTCGTGGCACAGTGCGGCGCGGATTCCGCGTACTTTGTTGGCCGTGATCTGCTCACCCTGGCCGGAGCCGCCGAGGACGATTCCGCGGTCGGCTTCTCCTCGGGCGACGGTTCTGGCGACCTGCTCCACGATCGGCGGGTAGTCGGTCCGCTGGTCCGAATGGGTTCCGTGGTCGTCGACTTCATGACCCCGGCGTTTGAGGCACTCCACCAGGTAGTTCTTCAGACCCAGCCCTACGTGGTCCGAGCCGATGGCTATTTTCATGTGAGGTGCTCCAGGTGCTGGATGCCACGTCGGCTGCCGTGAGTTTCGGACAGGGCGCGCACAAGGCGGGCGGCGGCTCCCTCGTGCAGGTCACGCACGGCCTCGGGAGAGGCGAACGCGACGTGAGGGGTCAGGAGAAGCCGACCGTGAACGGTGGGATCCTCCTTGCACCACTGGCTGATCAGCGGGTCGTCCTCTTGGAACGGTTCCTGCTCAAGGACGTCGAAGCCCGCGGCACGAGCAACCCCTTTGTCGAAGGCATGATTGAACGCCTGCCAGTCGACGAGGCTGCCCCGTGCGGTGTTGATCAGTATTTGTCCGTCGGGAGGGCCGCTGGCTGCGACATCGTCCCAGTAGTGCCGGTCGATCATGTGCTGGGTGAGCGGGGTGGCCGGGCAGTGCAGGGTGCAGATGTCGGCAGTCGCGACTTCTCGCACCGACTGCAAGCGGGGCCATCCGTGTGCCAGTTCGGTTCCCTCGGGTAGAAACGGGTCGAAGAACATGACCTCGATTCCGAAGGCGGCGGCTCTGCGGGCCACGCTGAGTCCGATGCGTCCGAGTCCGACGACCGCCAGCGTGCGCCCCCGCAGCCGGAAGCCGTTCTCCAGGTCGGCGCGCCAAGCGCGTGTCCCACCTTTGCGTAGGCGCTCGGAGCGCGCCGTGAGCTGGCGACTGAGGTCGAGGATCATGGCCATGGCGTGGTCGGCGACATCGGTGGTGCCGTAGGCCGGTACGGAGTCGAAGCGGATGCCAGCGCCTTCGATTTCATCTACCTTGACGTTGTCGATGCCGACGCCGAGTCTGACCAGGGCCCGAACCTGGGGGAAGCGTGTGAGGCGTTCGCGGTCCCACTGTTCGCGATGGTCGGCGATGATGCCAATGATCTGGTCTGGGTGGCGTACGTCCTGCGAGTGCTCGGCCTCAAGGACGGCGTAACCGTCGTCCGTGAGTACGGCACGGGCGGTGCTGCAGAGCTCTTGGTCCGCCTGCCACAGAATCGTTTCGTGTGTCACCACTGCTTTTGTACCTCTCCTGCGCACCGGAAGAATGTGGCCAGCTCGTCGCGGCCCCAGTTGGTCTCCAGGATTGTTTTGAGCGCCTCGAACCAGCTGCGGACGAAGAAGTCCCAGCCGTCGACGGCCCGTCCCCCGGTCGACCCGGTTGTGGCCTGCGCGCGGGCTAGCAAGGGGCGTTGTCCTCGGTAGTTCAGCTCCCAGAAGAGGCTGCGTGCCGGGAGAGGGGTGGTATCGGCCAGTGGGGATCCAGGGGTGTCTTTCCCCAGTCCGGTGGCATTGACGAGCAGGGTTCCCGGTGGTGCCTCGGCGACGAGGGAGTCGTTCTGGGTTGCTGGTGCGAGTGCGACCCTGCCTCCGTCCAGACCAGCGGCCTCAAGGATGTGGCGCACTTCCCGTCGGCGGGCTGACGACTGTTCGGTGAGGATGACCTGGCGGACCCCGCTGGCCTCCGTGAGTACGCAGGCGAGAGCAAGGCCTGCGCCCCCGGCGCCCAGGACGACGGCGTGCCGCGCGCCCGTCTCCCAGCGGCTGTCCGCGAGGAGTTCCTGCACGATGTCCCCGCCGGCCGCGACGTCATGAGCTGAGGCGTGGAGGCCGTCCGTGTCAACGCGGAGGGTGCCGGCTTCGCGCAGTCTGCGGACGTCCTTGGTGACGGTGGCATAGCCGGTCAGGTCCCGTCCCAGCTCTGTCTTGTGGCCGGTTGTCAAGACCCCGGCGGCCTGGGGGTCTTGGCGGACCAGCGACAGTAGTGTCCCGCGGGGGGTCCCGGACGGGGCATCGATACAGACGAGCCTCAACGGGATATCCATGGCTTGCGCCCACAGCGGGAAGCATCGTGCACCGGCCGAGGCGTGCGCGGTAATCCCCAGGTAGTAGACCGACGGCGCCTGAGCCGCAGGGCCGGTTTCGATGACTCGGGAGATGTGCGCGGGGAGATGGACTGGTGGGGAGGGCTGGAGTGTGCGTTCCCTGGTCAGTGGAGGCTCCCCGCTGTCCAGGCCGTGCTCACGAGGTCGCGGGCCCAGGACACCCCGAGGTCACGGGGGCCTGATCCTTCGTATTCGATCACGAGGTAGCCGCCGTAGTTCGTGTCCCGCACGAAGGTGAGCAGGGGCGCGTGGCGTGTGGCGTCGGGGCCACCCGGACCGTCGCTGTCGTGGACCTTTACATGAAGGTGGACAATGCGGTCGGCGAGGGTTTCAAAGGCCTGGGCGAACAAGGAGCCGGGAAGGTAGCCGCCGTCGATGCATACGCCCACCCCGGGCGCACCGACGTGGCCGAGCAGCCTCGGCAGGATGTCCAGGTCGCTGGAGAGCCCGCCATGTGTCTCCACTGCGAGCATCAGCCCGAGCCTATGGGCGTACGCGACGAGATCGTTGAAGGCCGCCTCCACCCGCGTCAGCGCCGTTGGTGTGCGGGAGGCCGTTCCGGTCCAGATCCGTACGATGTGCGCACCCAGCTGGCTCGCGGTCTGCAGCCCCTGCCGTGCCCGGTCAATCTCCAGCTCCAGCGGCCTGGTGGGGTCGGTGAAGTCGTTGCGAATAGCGAAGCTCGGGGTGGTCAGGTTCTTCGCGGCCAGCTCCTGCAGGGCTTCGGGTGCGTGCGAGGGAGAGGGCACCGTCCGGTCGCAGAGTTCCACCGCACGGAACTCCAGTCGCCGGGCCTCGTCGAGGAACTGCAGGCGGGACATGGTTCCGCTGCGCAGGCCCTCGCCGTAACTCGAGACCCCGAGCGTAATTCGGGAGTGTGCTGTGTCATCCATCACGAGGCTCGGGGTCCCTTGTCGTTCAACGAACGCAGAACAGTGAGCTGTCCCATGTGCGCGAATGTGTCGGCCAGGAGAGCCGCCAGGCGCTCCTCGACCGTGTGCACGTTGCCCAAGGTGGGACTCTCGACGCGACGCAGCCCGTCGGTGTCGGGTGCGGAGGAGAGGTAGTGCTCCGCCAGCTCCTGAACTGCCGTGTGGTAGGCGAGAAGAATATTTGGGGAGGGCGACTGGAAAGCGATGACGTCCTCCTCGCGATGGCCGAAGCCGGTATCCGACGGGTCACTCGTCCGACCGAATTGTCTAGCCCAATCGTCCGTGGTCCATAGCTGGGGCCACCCCGCTGCCTCCGAGAGGTTGCGGTCGATGCCCCGGGTGAGGTGCCATGCCGTCCAGCCGATGGAGTTCGGCAGCTCCGAAGAGCGGATATTGACCGCCTGGGCATCCAACCCGTCCAGCACCGTGGCGAGTTCCCTGCCGGCGCGCTGAAACTGACGCAGGGCCAAAGCCTGCCAGGTGCCCGGCTTCACTTGTGCGCCTTCGCACCCTTGCGGACGCCGGTCGCATCCTGGTTGTACGGGTTGACCTTGGTGCGCACTGCGTAGAGGAAGGAATCCGTCATGCGGGCCTTCTGCGCGGGGCTGAAGAACTCGCGTGAGACGTTCCCCGCCCACAGCATGCCGGACTCCGTGAGGCCGATGCGCTTCCCGTTGTTCCACACGTGGCCCGATTCCACGAGATCAGCCACGAGGGGGGCGAAGAGCGGTTCGTAGAACGGGATGTCCTGAAGATCGATCTCCAGCAGCATGGCCGGGAAGAGCACCATGAGGCGGTGGGCCTCTTCTTCCGGTGAGCACAGCGCGCCGAGCTCGACAGGGAGTGTGCCAGCTTCCAGCATGTTCACGTAGTCCGTGATGGAGCTGGTGTTGATGGAGTGGCGGCGGCCGACGAACGCCCGCGAGGACGGGCCCACGCCGAGAGCCTCCCCTCGCTGGCGCAAGCGGTTCTGGCTCACCTCGATGAACTCGTGATGGGCTGGGGCGACGAAGGTGTAGGACCGTGCGGGGCGCCACCCGATGTCGGCCATCCGGGATGCGATCTGTCGGAACATCGCGAGGTTCTGCTCGTTCGATGGCAGGTGCGTATATGCCCTTCCTTCCTCGACCCTTGCTTTGAATGTGGTGTTCTCCCACAGGGTCAGCGGATAGAAATCAATGTAGTCGGGAGCGAGCTCCAGCCCCTTGGTAATGTCGTCGTCCAGGGTTTCCTGAGACTGGTCGGGGAGGTTGTACAGGATGTCGATGGCGAACTCGGCGATCCCGACCTCACGGATCATCTCCGCAGCCCGGCGTAGGTCCTCAACCGTCGGTTTCAACCCGAGTTTGCGGCGCAGTTCTTCTTTGAAGGTCTGCACACCGTAACTGACCCGGTTGACACCGAGAGAGTGGAGCAATTCCAGCTTCTCCCGGCGGGCAAGGGTCAGCGCATCCCCTTCCATCGTGATGACGGCGTCCTTCTTGAGGGGGAAGGATTCATGGATGGTCTGGAGTACTCGTTCCATGTACTCCGGCTCCACCGAGGTCGGGGTACCGCCCCCGAATTCGACCCATTCCAGCGTCCGTCCTTCAAGGTACGCCGACTCTCCGAGCATGCGGAGCTCCTGGACCATGGCATCGAAGAACCGCTTCTTCAGCTCCGGCGGGGTGGCCTGGTTGAGTACCTTCATGAACGGACAGAAGTGACACAGGTAGTCACAGAACGGCACGTGAACGTACAGAGAGTACGGATCGCGCCTGCTGCTGGGCTCGTTGAGGAATGCTGTGAAGGAGTTCACGTCGGAAACCAGGTCGGTATGCCGACTGAGCTTGGGGTAGTAGAAGAATTCGCGGAGTCGGTTGCTGAAGTCAAGTTTGTTGGACATCTCTCTCCTGGGAGTGGGAGCAGCTGCTAGGAGATCTCGCCGGGGCTCTTCACGGCCAGCGCCTCCGTAAGTTCGTCAGGCATGAGTACGGCCCCGCTGAAGGAGTCCAGCAGCGTTCTGATTGCTGCTCTCTCCGCGTGCGTATTGTGGCTGTGGGCGACGACGGCACGCCGCTCGGGCGCGTCATAGACCGGGTCCACGAAGTAGTGGATCTGCGGACTTGCTGCAAAACAGTCGAATCCCGCAAGAACCAGTCGCTGGACGGTGGGAATCCGAGTGATCACGCGGAGTGCCACCAGGCCTGACGAGGGGTTTCGTCCTGATGCATCGTCGAAAGGTATCCCCAGCAGCGTGTAGAGATCCGCGAAGTCACGGTCTGCGATCCACGCGGTGGGCAGGTCTTTCAGCTGGGGGCGCTGGCGCAGCATGATGCCCAGAGCAGCGTTGTGAGCGAATCTGGTACCCGCCGGCCGTGACGCCAGCACGCCGCGGACTCCGTCGGCCCGCAGTTGCTCGGCTGGGTAGGTGTGCAGGAGGTGTGTGACGAATAAGTCCGTACGCCGCCCTACATGCTCCTCAAATCCTCCGAGAGCGTAGGAGTTCATGCGGACGACGAGATCACACTCGTCGATGGCCGGCCCGAGGCGCGAGCGTCCCGCTGACGGGCCATTGCCGACGAGCGCGACCGATCGGACCGGACCGAAGTGCTCGTCCAGCCACGCGCTGTCAAACGATCTGAACATGCCCGCCCTTTCCCGCGAGTCCGGCGAGCGTGATCGCATGCAGGGCATGCGGTGCTCCGCCAGCCAAGGCCTGTGCTGAAGCCGACCTGCACCGGTTCTCCAGGTCGAGTCGGCTGCTGTCCTGGGCCGCTGTCAGAGCCGCCGCCCCGCTGAGGGAGCGCTCGACACCCAGGGCAGCCATCAGCACCTTGACCGTCTCGTGCTTGGCGATCGCAGCGAGATCCGCTGGCACCGTCCCGTGCTGCACATAGGTCGAGCAGAGGCTCTGGACCAGTGAGGTTACGCAGGTGAGGCGTTCTGCCAGCTCGGCCATCTGCACTTGGACGGCCGAGTGGCTAAGAAGGCTTCCCGCGCGACGCGGGGCGCTTCCGACATGCTGCACGCCCTCCACCACCGCCCAGGCGGCGGCACAACTCATGAGGGAGAGGAACAGCCGCTCCACCGAGAGCACTGGCCCCAGTTGGAAGGAGGCCAAGGGGCGCCCGCCCAGGAGGGCTGTCTCAGGCACCCGCACCCCGGACAGGTTGACGGTGCCACTTCCCAGAAGTTCAAGCCCACGCCCCATCGAGGTTGGCTCCACCGTGATTCCGGCAGAGTCGGCAGAGACGAGGAACAGGCCGACACTTGTGCGACCGGTGGTGGCCACGGCCGCTGATACCAGCAGGATGTCGGCGATCACCGCATTGGTGACGTAACGCTTCTCTCCGTCGAGTACATATCCGTCGTCGACGGAACGGGCGGTGGTGGTCAGATTGGTGAGTGATGAAGCGCTCTCTGCCTCGCTGAGGGCCACAGCCAAGAGGGTGGAACCGCTTGCGCAGCCGGGCAGCAGTCCCTTCTGGTCCGCCGTTCCGTGGCGGCGCAGCGCCGAGGGCACGACATCGCTTTGCATCCACAAGGGCAGGTCGAGAAGCCATTGCCGACCGAGCTCTTCGGCTATCGCAAGCGAGCGGTGGCGCTCTTGCGGCTGGCTGTCTGCGGCTGCGGTGAGGCAGCCACTTTGCGCGGCGGTCTGCCACATCTGCCGCAGGAGTGCGGCCGGCAGCGGTTGCGGAGCCGTGTGTGCCGTCGAGGCGATTCTCTCCACTGCGCCTCGTAGTTCGGTGCGCAACGCCACGGGCGGTGCGGTAATGGTCATGTCGAGGACACCCACTCCCGCACCGCCACTCGGCCCGGCCGATCGGCCTGCGCTGCCACGGCGCGGGCGACGATGCTCGGCCAACGCCTCGGGTCGGTGCCGTGCTGGGCGAGGAAGGCCAGCGTGAAGCGCTCCAACCCGATGCCCACGCAGGCGGTGGAGGCTGGCGCCCCGTCGCTCAGCCCAATGTCGTACTGGGCGGCCAGATGCTGTCCGTGCTGGTTGAACGAGGCGGCGGCGACGGTCTCGTCATCGTCCAGGAACAGCCGGAGCTCAGTCTTCGAGCCGATCATCTGCTGGGCTGCGGCCTTGGCTGCACCGTTGTCAGCAAGGAAGAACGGGTCGTGGGCAGACTCGCACAACCCGGCCAGGCCCAGTTCGTCGCACAGCGCGGTCACCAACCCCCGGTAGCGCTCCAACCCCCTACGGACGTCGTCGCGTTCACCGATCCAGACCGTCTCGCGGATGGTGAAGTCCCACAGCCGGCGCAGGGGCGACTCGTAGCGGTGCTCAAACCGAAAGGAGCTGCCCACGGCGGTGAGGACCCGCAGTTCGTCGGAGCGGGTGCCGACGTGCGAGTCATAGATGTAGTAGCACATGGTCGGCGGCAGGCAGTACTCCACCGGGATAGTCGCCGACTCAAGCTCGTTCAGCGAGCCGCCGCTGCGACGGTGGTCGCGGAATCGCTCAAAGTCAGCCGAAGTGTTGCGCAGGCGATTTACCGTCAGCAGAAGGTTGGGAAACGACTCCAGGTAGCCTCCCCGCTCCAGCACGGACGTTCCCAGAAGGGTCGGAAAGCGGTGGTGCTCCGCCCCCGCGACGTCCATCGACAGGGCGGCAAACATGTCGTCGAGGACGGTGAGGAGGTCGGCGTGGGCGCCCCGCAGGCTGATGGTGCCTGGTCCGTGAACGCGAGCATCGCCGGCGTCGATCAGCTCCCGGATCACGTCGTCGGCCCGGATCCCGGAGCCCGGTCCGCTGGGACGTCGCGAGCTCCAGACGCGTTTGGGCTCTACCGACCGCAGCCCCTGCGCCTCCTGCATGAGGGTCTCGATCAGACTCTCCGGTCGGGCAGTCCTTGTGATCGGGCCGACAAGCCGCAGACCAGTGATCTCGTCGCCGTCTTCGATCAGCGCGAAGTCGTCGATGTCCTCATCGAGATAGAGGACCCGGCGAGTGAGCTCGGGACCCAGCCGTGCCGGAATCCTCTCAGGGAAGGCCACCTCTATCTGGCTCACACAGCCACCGATCCATCGGCGCTGTCACGCACGAGATCAGCGATGGAACGGGGCGTTGCGAATCGCTCGAACTGGAACTCGCTCTCGGGTATCTCCACCCCGAGTGATTCCTCGATGTAGCCCATGAGGCTAACGATGCCCAGCGAGTCAAGTTGCCCGTTTTCCAGGATAGGGGTGTCCGCCTCTACCTCCCCGCGCCAGCCCGGCATGCCTGCCAGGAACTGAAGGATACGGTCAAGGATCTTGGCGTGCTCCATGACTGTCACTCACCCCTCATGGAAGGACTATCGGCAGTTCCCTGCCCGGTCCCGCCGATCGCCTGCATCAGGTCGTACGGCGTGGACGTTTCGGTGAACCCGTGCTCGCGCAACCACCACTCGGTTCGGGCGACCCCGTCCGGGTTGTCAATGTCCAGGCCCCCGGTTTGAAAGAGCGGAGCCATTTTGTTTCCCGTCCAGCGGAATGGCAGCTGGCCGACAGCAAGATTTGTGCACCGCTCCCTGAGGATCCAGGCCGACCCGTCGCAAAAGTAGACGTCGCCCTGTGAATCGCGGTCGCACGAAGCTCCCGGAATGGCATTCACGTCCACGAACGGCTGGATCAGGCCGCTCCCATCAATACGCCGTGCGCGTACGGGCGAATATTCGTTGTAGCGGGAAACAGTCAAGGCGCTGTCAAGCGTCGGATCGTCCTCCAGCATGCCGATACCCCTGTCGATGATTCCCGGGGTTATCGTCGCCGAGTTGCAGAGCAGAAGGGCGAAGATCTCCACACACCCACGGCGCTTGATGATCTCCTGGTGCCCATGTACCACCACGTCTTCGACCAGTGCATCACTGGTGGCCAACGCAGCCGGCCGATCTATGATCGTGGCTCCGAACGAGCGGCCGATTGCTGCGATCTCCGCGTCATCCGTGCTGAGGTACACTTCGTCGATTTTTTTGCTGTGCTGTGCGGCGAGCAGTGGATAGACCATCATGGGCCTGTCCAGCACTTTGCTCGTGTTTTTTCGGGGTAAGCCTCGGCTTCCACCCCGGCCGATTAACAGGGCAGGATGCATCGGTCATTCCTTTCCATTCGCTCTGCGCGTCGATGGGCTTCTGAAGTCCCGGCGTGTGAGCGCCTTATGTTAATCTCCGCCGTGCCCCGTTGTATTTTTCCACGGCGCATCTTCCAAGAATCGTATAAGGTCGCTCTGCTTCAAGCGGAACCGGTCAAACTCGTCGATCTCGCGCGCGATGACTTGCTTGTCACAGCCGAAGGAATCCACCAGCAGAGATCTCATGAGGGGGATAGTCCGGTCTGCGTACCATCGCCTCTTCAGTGAAGCATTGATCTCATCGCTGTCCTTCGGGGACAGGTGACTCTTCTGGACGAGATACCCGGTGAACTCCCGAAGATGGATCAGAGGTTCGGACATCGGCCGGTGGGGTGCCTCGACAGCGTGCATGAGCGCGACTTCGTCGTCGTCCAGATCGGAGTCATCCGCATAGTGCTGATACACCGCTCCGAATCCCCGGACTCCCAGCGTGTGCATCTCGGCGGCCCGGATGGCCCCCATCGAGCACAGGCCCCACACTGTCCAGCCTTCCTCCAAGGCGTGTCGGATCTCGACATGGCCGACCGCAGGGAAGGCATGAAACGTGCCATCAGCGATGGCGAGGACGCCGGGGGCCAGCGCTTCGTCCAGGAGCCGCTCGACGTCTCCACGCCGGGCCGGCGGCTTGAGTATCACGTCCTCGTGCTGCAGGAGGGCTTTGTCCACCCCGTACGCGGTGGGGCCGAGAAACAGGGTGATGGGCGTTGCAGTCACAGTGAAGCGTCCCCCGTCGTGGCCAGTGCGGCCAGCCGCGGGCCCACACGCCTGAGTCCGGGCTGGAAGGATTCCAGCTTGGGCGCAATAAGCTTCACGACTGCCAGCGGTGAGTCGGCAGGAGAGAGTACGACCCGCAGAACCTGGCGTATCCCTTGAGCGCGCAGGGAATTGAGGAGTGCCTTCAGCGCGTCCTGGATGGTCGTTGTTGCCGCGGAGGAGTCCCCAATCTGCGAATAGCGGATACTTCGGCTCTGATCCCTGGCGCGCCTGCGTACCTCGGCTTCGGCCTTGCGCTCCACACCGGCCCCCCTTTCGGCAAAGAACTGGTGCCGGTCTATCAGGTCGTCACGGCCCCCGTGAATGTAGGACAGTCGTGACTGGGCGGCTTCGGCGAGCGACCGCACCGCCGCGATGCTTTTGATGACGTGCAGGCCGGCCCCCTGGGAGATGGAAACGGGATAGTCGGAGGAGCGTTCCAAAATGAACGTTTCGAAATACGGCATGCTGAACTCGTTTGGCGTATACCGAACGGCACAATCCAGTCCGGCGCCGTCGATTCGCTGGCGTAGCTGGTCAATATCCGGAGCTTGTTCATCGAAGTGAACATACTGGGATGTATTGCGGAAGAAGTTACGGGCCTGGATGTCCCGCTCGATCAGCTCTGCGATCCCGTGCACTGTAGCCTCTTCCACGGTGTTTCCTGAAGCGAGTCCCGTGGTGCTGGTACCGAAAATCTGCTGCCCCGGATTCTCCCGATAGGGGAAGAAGACGAGTTCAGCGGGGATCAGCAGGCTTGCCCCCGTTGAGACGTCCTCGGCTTCCACGCAGGCCAGTACACCATCGGGGTCGACAGGATGCCCGAGCTGCGGACACAGATCGACGAACGAGAAATCGACTCCGCGCTGCGTGATGAAATTGCGCGGGCTCGTGAGTTCCACTTCCGGGCCACCCGCCCGCGGCTCCGCCAGTGCGAACTCGATGGCCTCCATGTAGGCACCGACACGCGCCTCCTCTACCCGAACCCCCTTGCCGGCATTGACGCACAGGGAGCCCGTTGCCGCCCCAGGTCGGATACTGGCGAATACGGGGATGCCGACACAGTCCAGCCACGTTGTGTCGGTGACGCGTGTGATGCCGAGCTCGGAGGCCATGGCCCTGGCCCAAATCAACGTGTCAGAAAGCGTTGCGGCACGGAGGCTTGAGGTCATGCGATGCATTTAAGAGCTCCACTTTTACGGGAACACCTCGGTTCAGGCTGACCGCGGATGGTGCCGTGACTGCGGTCTTGCGATTCCGCAGTCACGGCACCGCCGGGGCCGTTAGGCCTGCGGCTCCTCGTGTCGGCAGACGTTCTGGATCCCGGCGTACATGCACACGTTCTGGATCCCGCCACGCATGACGCCCTCATCGTGCAGCAGAGAGGAGAACTGCGAGACAATGGCCTCGTCCAGCACGAAGTTATCCATTTTGAGCCCTTCCCTATCCAAGTGGCCGACTGATCATCGGCGACCCCAGAAGCCTACGAATTGAACGATTCGACATACAAGGATGGCAGGGGAGTTGGCTTGAAATACTCCCGAAACAGAAGCCGAGTCCCCCTCGTCGATCCAGAGGTGGAATGTCCGGTTCAAGCGCCCGATTTCCTGCCCTCGTTCCCCTGTCTCGGCACTTGACCTCCACTCTCCCCTAATTATCCGCATGTTGAATCCATCCCTCCGGGCGGCCTGATTGCCGCGCCTTGAAGATCTCGTTCCGCTTCTCAGGTGATGTCCGATAGAAGTGTCCAGGTGTCTGATAAAGGTGCATCACTGCGTGTGGCTGACGTGCCCGGGCGATGGCAGACTCCGGCCCGCTTTGGGCCAACCGACAGTGTCAACCGGTGCGGTCTCCGAGGCGCTCTTCCGGTTGATGGCCAGGTCCGCGAGTCGGTCCTCGGTCTCGGCCAGCGAGGCCGTGAGGTCTTCGATCTGGCTGCGTAGTTCCCCGGCTGGGCAGTGGCCTCGTCCTACTGGGCCTGGAGGCTGGCGAATCCTTCTTGGCGCGCTTCCGCTGAACGCCGCTCGTCCGATGCCGCACCCGGGGCGAGCGGAGGGTACGGCGGCCCAGGAGGTACAGGGCGTGCGACCGCCTCTGGACGCGCGGGTTCAGAACCGGGCCGGAGCGCTTCCGTCTGCTCGTGAGTGATTACGAGTTCAAGAGCCAAACCCGAGTGAAAATTGCGTGGTACGCACTAACCCCGAACTAGCTGGGCTTAATGCTCGCAAGCTGTACGAGCAGCAGGACAAGCCTGTAGGCGTCGGTGAAGTCGGCGACCATGAAGGTGACCGCCCGGGCTCCCTCAGCCCGTTCAACACCTGGCACGAGTGTCGTCAGGTCAACCATATATGGGCTGTACAGGTCGACCTCGACCTCAAGCGGTCCGGCGAGGGCGAGAGGAGCGACCAGCCCCTGTTGCTTGATAGCCGTCTGCAGCCGCCTGCTGGAGGCGCTCTCGGGCTTCCTCTGGGTGAAGTGCCACCGCGGCGGTCTGACCGAGGGCTTGTTTGACCGCGACCGTGACAGCCGAGAGCACCAGATCACTCAGTTCGGCGCAGGCAATGTCATCGCCACTGAGCAACACCACCGGCACACCCAAATCTCCGGCCATAGCAGCGTTGAGGCCGATCTCGCCCATGGAATGTCCGCCTACGCGTACGTCCAGGATGGCGTCACTCATGGTGTGTGCCAGTACGGCTGGACCGGCGCCGGCACGGGCGTGGTAGCCCAAGAACATCACCGCGTCCGTGTGTTCGTCGAGCCCACCGAGCATGCCCAGGGGGCGGGGTTTCCACGAACGAGTCGAGCCCGTCGGTCAAGCTCCTCCGGCAGCAAGTTGCGGAAAGGCCCGTGCGCGTCGGTGACCCAGACCTCAGCCGCGGGCTCGGCGGCCAGGACACCTGCGATCACGGAGTTCGTCTCAGCCGTCATCAACGCACGGCCTCGCTCGTAGTCGTAGTGATCCGGATTCGTCTCGGCGGGATGCACGATCCCCGAGATGCCCTCCATATCAACAGATATCAGCACCTTCAGTGGTCGTTAAGTCCGACTTCTCATCGTTCGTGATCGCTCGATCGTGGTACTGATCGCGGTCCGGGCTGCTCGATGGGCATGTCCATGTTGAGATGCGGGGCGTGATGAGAGAGCCGTATCTCAGCGATTTGTCGGATGGTCAGTGGGTGTTGATCGAGCCGATGATCACGGCCTGGAAACAGGGCCGGGTGGCGCGGTCGGCGACCGGGGATCCGGGGTCGTGTGACCTGAGGGAGGTCGTGAACGCGATCTTCTATCAGAACCGGACGGGTTGTCAGTGGAAGATGCTGCCCCATGATCTGCCGGCCTGGTCGGCGGTGTTCTACTACTTCAGGTTGTGGCGCGAGGACGGGCTTGACCAGCGAATTCAGGAGCTCCTGCGCCGCCAGGTCAGGGAGAAGGCCCGCCGATTAGAGGACCCGTCCCTCGTGATCATCGACACCCAGTCCGTGCGCGCCGCGGCGGGTGTCCCCAGAACCACGACGGGGCTGGACGCGAACAAGAAGGTCTCGGGGCGCAAGCGGGGACTGGCCGTCGACGTGCTGGGGCTGATCATCGGCGTCGTCGTCATGGCTGCCTCGGCGCACGACAACGCCGCCGGCATCGCCTTGCTCGACCAGGCCGCCGAGCGGTGCGGAATGCGCCTGGAGAAAAGCCTTGGTCGACCAAGGCTTCAAGGAAGCGGTCATCGTTCACGGCGCACTGCTGGACATCGGCGTCGAGGTCGTCCGCCGCAACCCCGCTGACCAGGGCAAAGGGTTCGTCCCGCAGCCCAAGCGGTGGGTGGTCGAGCAGACGAACGGCACGCTGATGCTCCACCGGCGTCTGACCCGTGAGTACGACCACCGGCCCGACACCTCCGCCTCGCGCGTCTACTGGGCCTCCACCGCCAACATGGCCCGGCGCCTCACCACGCCCACACCGGCCCGGCGCGACACCATCGGGCTGGCCGCGTGAACATCACCGACCTCTTGGTGGACCTCCACCTCCGGGAGAACGAGACCACGGCCCGGGCAGACGAACTACGCCGTCAGATCGCGCACTTCACCGCCGCCCTCACCGAGACCGAGGGCCGACCCGCGGACCTGGCCACCACCGCCAAGGTCATTGCCGAACTCGCACCTACCGGGGCCGACCCCGATCCGCCCGAGTCGAGCACCGCCTACCAGGCCATCGTCGACGCCTTCAACCAGCACCCCGACCAGGCATTCCGAGCCCGCGAGCTGCACGAACTCCTCGACATGCCCACCGACGAAGCATCCGTCAACATCACCCGCAGCCGCCTCGGACGACTCACCCGCCAAGGTTTCCTCACCCAACCCGGACGAGGCCGCTACCGGAAACGGACTTAACGTCCACTCAGACCCGGGCCCTGCACGCCTACCTGCGCTGGCGCAACCGAGACGCACGCCACCCCGACGTCCTCGCCGCCCAACGACGCGAACGCGCCCGCATCCGTAGTGAGAGAGGCGTCCGCTTCGGCGGACGGACCCGTACTGAAGCGGCCTGACCTCACCGCACGGACCACCGGAACTGTTCGTCCGGGTCCTCCCGCCGCTCCAGCACTCCCGCGGCAGCCAGTTGCAACAGCACCTCATGCAGAGCGTTCCCCAACGGGTTATCCGTCCAGAACACTCCTTTGACCTGTGTGAACGTCTGGGACTCGCTGAAGATACTCAGCGAGCGGCCCACCCCGAAGGCGGCACCGTCCCAGTCCGTCCACTCAGCCAGCCCCTCAGAAAGATCCACGGAACGATCCTGCCAGCACAGCATCAGACCCGGCGAACCTTTCCCGTCACCGTACTAGGCACGGACAAGTGCGGATGTGTCGATTCCCTTCGTTGGCGTACGGCAGGTGCTGTACGTTGGGGTGTATGGGTGAGAAGACGGAGAAGATCACCATTCGGGTCAGCGCCGAGACCGCTGAGCGGCTGAAGCTGCGTGCGGAGGCGGAGCAGACAACGGTCACCGCGCTGTTGACCGAGGTCGCCGAGCGTGACCCCCGGCTGGAGCTGGCGGCAGCGCGTTTTCGCGAGCTGCAGAAGTCGTCCCTGGTGGCTGAGTTCGCGGCCGCGTTCCCCGAGGAGGAACCCGACACCAGCCAGGGATCCGGGTCGAAGGCTGCCTGAACCAGTGGAGCTGTACATCGACGTGGCCTGGCTCCTTGAGCAGCAGGCCGAGTTCCTGCCCAAGGCCCTGGAGGTCAGTGACTTCTCCGGCCTCGTCGCAGCGGTCGCACGCCACAAGGTAAACACGCCCCGACTCGGCTACCTGCCGGACGCCTCCTGGCGCGCGGCCGCCCTCTTCCACGAAATCGTCAGCGTGCGCCCCCTGCCCGCACGCAACCCCACCTTCGCCGCACTCATCGCCATCTCCTACATGCAGGCCTCCGGCGAAACACTTACCGAGCCCTACGGCGGCTTCATCCAACTCGCCCACGACGTACGCGCCGGAGCTGACGTCTTCACCTGCGCCGACACCATCCGCAACTGGCGCCTCTAACCCACAACCCGGCCGGTCACCTCCCGAGACCAGACCAACTCCCCCGGACTTTGCGGCACTACACCGAACAGCACAGCGGACCGAGGGGGGGCGCGGGCGATGTCCGTGGGCCGCTTCTGCTTCCCGCGCGCGCGGGGATGGACCCAGGTGGGATATCGCTCGCATCCGGATCACCGGCTGCTCCCCGCGCACGCGGGGATGGGCCCGACCGGCACGGCGGGCCGCGAGCGTCCCGGGACTGCTCCCCGCGCACGCGGGGATGGAGGACGCACCGTTGGGATGTAGCCCACCCCGTGGCACGACTGCTCTTCGCGCGTGTGGGGATAGTCCCGAGTGCTCGCACTCGCGGGGCCGCACCTCTTCGCACCCTCGGCGCGGGCCCGGCGCACCGCGGCGGCTCGTTTGCGACGGCTTGACGGCGCGCTATACGCGGGCCTGGCGGATCAGGTCCGGCTCATCCCTCCGGAACCGCAGGCGCGGCTCAGCTCGCGCATCGCGTTGGTTTGCCGCGCCACGGCTGCCGCGATCGTCGGGGCCAGCTGCGGGGGCTAGAATGCCTGGTGGTGCGCGTCGATTGCGCGGTGGTAGCCCGCGGGTGGTGCCCGGCGCTCCACCGTGGCAGCGGGCATCGTTGGCTGCGCGGCCGAAGTGATGAGGCTGGCCTTCACGCGCGCGGACGCCAGGACGTGAACGGTGCGGACCCTCGCACCGTTAACCCGCGAGTGGGCTGCCGCGAGCAGCTTCGGCGCGCTCCACCGCAGTTGAGTGCCGTAGGCGGGGCTGTCGCGAGCGACGTCCAGGCGTCCGGTGTCCGGGGCGAAGGCGACGGCCTTCACGTGTCCGGTGAGCTCGGGCGCGGCCGCGGCGACGATGGCGTCGAACTGGGCGAGGACGCTGCCGCCGGCGGCCGGGGCGACCATGCCGCGCTCGGTCATCATCGTCGTGATCGCCGCACCAAGCCCGAGAGGCTCGCGTCCCTCGCGACGCACCGTCGTGCCGGTGCGCCGCTTCGGCTCTCTTGCCGAGGCGCCGTTCTTCTTCGCCGTCTCTTGGGCGGCGAGCAGGGCCTGGCGGGCGAGGTCGACACCGCTCATCTCGGTGCTCACACGATCACTTCTTCCGCAGTGTCGTCGGTCAGCGGGCGGGCGGCGAGCTCGGGCAGCCGGTCCGTCCGCGGCGCGGAGGCGGCCTGTCTGGTCCGGGCGGCAGCCTGCTCGCGCAGCTGGCGCAGGCGCGTCGCGAGCAGGCACTCGGCAGCGCGCTCGCGGGCGGTGTCGGCGGCCTTCGTCGCCGCGGCGACGGCGTCCGCACCGGTCGGGTTATGCCTCAACCAGCGCCGCCCCTGCTCGGTCCTGTAGGCCCGCCGGACCTCAACGCCGGCTTCCTCCGTCCGGGCCAGCCGCCCCAGCGCACTGCGGCGGAACTCCACCAGCGCCTCCTCCACCGCCCGCAGCGGGCCGAAGGCGAGCACGGACGCCGCGCCGATCGGATCGGCGTCCAGCTCGCCGAACAGAGCCGAGTCCAGGAACACCCGCAGGGCGCGCTCGATGTCGCCCGCCAACGAGGCCTCCTCCCGCACCGGCGGGGAGAACGCGACCTCGATGCCCGGCGCGATCCCGCTGGGCGGAACACCCCCGCACCAGCGGGGAGAACAACTGGACGGGCTTCTGCACGATGTCGTGGACCGGAACACCCCCGCACCGGCGGGGAGAACCCAGGCGCCTTCGCTTGCAGACGCAGGACATCCGGAACACCCCCGCACCGGCGGGGAGAACTCGAGTTCGCCCGCGCGGTCGAGGTACCCGACCGGAACACCCCCGCACCGGCGGGGAGAACGGGCGGCGGCCGGCGAGCGAGTCGAGCCAGTTCGGAACACCCCCGCACCGGCGGGGAGAACTCGGCCGTTCAACCTCTCCCCGGTCATGGTCGAGGAACACCCCCGCACCGGCGGGGAGAACTCCCGGGTGGGCGGCCGGTACGCGCACTCCAAAGGAACACCCCCGCACCGGCGGGGAGAACATCAGCACCGTGCCGGAGGGGCCCATCTTGGCCGGAACACCCCCGCACCGGCGGGGAGAACCCTAGGCGGCTATGCGGGCCGGCCGCCGGTTTCGGAACACCCCCGCACCGGCGGGGAGAACGTTCCTGACCCCGGCCCGCTGGTTCTGGATGGCGGAACACCCCCGCACCGGCGGGGAGAACTCGTCGAACGGCTCGCGAAGCTGGGTGAGGATCGGAACACCCCCGCACCGGCGGGGAGAACTCGTGGCTTGGCCGGGGAAGATCAGAATTCGCCGGAACACCCCCGCACCGGCGGGGAGAACTCGCGCTCCACCTTGAGCACGTTCGGAAGCGGCGGAACACCCCCGCACCGGCGGGGAGAACTCGCGCTCCACCTTGAGCACGTTCGGAAGCGGCGGAACACCCCCGCACCGGCGGGGAGAACTCCCAACCCCCCGCCGCCACGCCGTCCCACGGCGGAACACCCCCGCACCGGCGGGGAGAACCCCTCTGCGGCAAGCGAATCGAGGTCTTCGTCCGGAACACCCCCGCACCGGCGGGGAGAACGGGTACTGCTCGCCCGAACGAAGGACGCGGAGCGGAACACCCCCGCACCGGCGGGGAGAACTCTTTCTGACCTGCACAGTTAGGGAGCCTTTGCTATTCCTTTGCTAGGTGTCGGGTTGGGAGTGCTGTCATTTTCATCAGGGTGAGGCCGTCAAAGTCTGTTGGGACGCGTCGCCGGGCCCCTGCTGTGTGGATGGCGTACCCCTGTTCGGTGGGGGCTGGGTGGATGAGGATGGCTGCGCCGTTGCCGACGACAGCGCTGGTGGCTTCCCAGAGTTCGTCGCGGACGCGTGCGGAGACACTGCCGACGAAGATTCCAGGGACGACTTCGGTGGTCCATCGGCTGAGGGCGCCTCTGAGGTGGTCGGGGACCGCTGTGGTGGCGAGGACGACCATGGACGGCATATCAGCTTTCCCCGGTGCCGTAGTTGACACCGGCGGGGAGAACACCGGAGCGGGGATCCCATAGGTGGACCATAGGAACGTCGTGCCGCTCGGGCGGATCAGCGCCGTCCGTTTGCCGGGTGAGGAGGTGCTGGATGTCACCGATGATGCGTGGCAGGAGGCGGAAGAGACGGAGTTCTTCGCGGAACTTGCGGCGGGCATCTTGTTCGGGGTTCGGTGATTGGTGGAGGGAAAAGGCGACGGGGAGAGTGGTGTTGGCCTTGTAGAGGTCGGCGATGTCGTAGACGAAGGCGTGTTGAGTGCCGGTGTGCACGAAGCCGAGGGCGGGTGAGCAGCCGAGTGCGAGGAGGGCTGCGTGGACGATGCCGTACAGGCAGGTGTTGGCTGAGGACAGGGCGAGGTTGACGGGGTCTTGCTGGTCCCACTGGGTGGGGTGGTAGTTGCGACGGAAGCGTCCGATGCCGTGCTGTTGGGCGAGGATGCGGTAGAGCGCCTTCATGCGCTGGCCTTCCATCCCGCGTAGTTGCTCCAGGGTGGTGCCGCTGGGCACCTCGTCGTCGAAGCGCATGCGGTACATGCGGATGGCGGTGGCGAGGCGCTGGTCGGGGTCGGCCCAGGCGGTGACGTGTTGTTCGAGCCAGTGGGTGGTGAGGGAGTCTGCCAGGATGCCGGCGTAGGTGCGGACGCCGCCGGCTCCTGTGCAGACGACACTGGTGCCGTGGCGGGCCAGGGTGGCCAGGGCGCGGGTGGTGATGGATACGCCGGGGCCGAGCAGGAGGCAGGACAGGGCGGCGGTGGGGATGTAGACGGTGTCGGTGCGGTGGTCTTCGGTCTGGATCTGCGCGCAGACGCCGGTGTCGTCCTGGACGATGCGGACCATGTCGAGGTAGAGGAAGGACAGGGAGTCCGCGACGCGGGGCAGCATGGCGAGGGTGGGGGCGGCGAGCCGGGCCCGGGGGTCGCCGCCTCTGCGCGGGGCGCTCACCCGCGGGTGGAGGCTGGCGCGAGGGTGAGCAGGCCTGCTCCGTAGGGTTTGGCCCGGCCGATGCCTGTGAGCAGGGCGTGGGTGAGTGTGTCTGGGTCGGTGATGGTGGCGGTGCCGTCGTAGCGGGTGAGTGGTTGCCGCATGGGGGATGCGTTTTTGCCTCGGGGCCGTACGGGTTCGACGGTGGTGGGGGTGAGGGTGTTGAGGTGCAGGCCGGCGGTGGTTGCGCGGTGGTGCCACCACTGGTCGGCTTCGGCGCCGGTTAGGGCGATGATTTTCCCGCGGCGGCCTTTCTGTTCCAGGGGCAGGCGTTCGGTCTTGCTGGGGTTGACGGTGATCCGGTAGCGGACGCCGAGGCCGGGACGCAGGGCGGCGAACATCGGGGTGAGGTCTTTGAGTTCGGTGTATCCGTAGTCCGTGGGCAGGCGGCTGGGATCGATGGTGTGGGTGGCCTGGACCAGGACGGTGGTTGCGTGATCGGTCTGGTCGACGCGGAAGAGGAGCCCGCCGGCCTGACGGGGGCTGGCGCCGAGGCCGTCCGGGAGCAGACGCATGAGGGTTTTGTGCATCTGGGTGGCGTCACGCAGGTCGCGCTGGACATCGCGGCTGTGGGGGTTGAGTCGGACACGGGCGAGAGTGGCTGCGGTTGTCACGCGACGGACTCTTCCTGGGTGGCATAGGTGACGAGCTGCTGATGCAGCGGAGTGTGGAGGTCGAAAAGACGGGCAGGCAGCTGTTCCACGGTGCGGTGGACGATGCGCTTGGCGTGGACACGGTTGTGGGGGGCGAAGCTGACCGGGTTGTCGTGGAGGGCCATCTCCACGGCGTCTGCGGGCAGGGGCTTCGGGGGCCTTTCCCACACGAACTCCACCGCGACGTTTGCGGGATCCGCAGGTCCTGATGGGCGGCGGCCTGGTTCGGGGGCGCTGAGCGGGACCTGGTCGAGGAGTTCGGCCACCGGGTCGCTGACCCCGGTCCGCAGAAGCAGCGGTTCGTCCGGGACGCAGGAGCGTCGTCCGAGGAACGGAGCCCAATACGGAGCCGCGAGCGCGTCGCTGATGCGGGTGGTGGCCGCTTCGGGGCCGGTGACGGCGACGACGAACACTGCGTCGGCCAGGTAGTGGCGGCGGGTGATGACGGCAGCGCCCTTGTGTTTTCCGCCGCTGGTGGCCGGGGTGAGGGGGTCGGGGTAGCCGCCGCCGGCCGTGTGGTAGTCGACCAGCCGCACTCCGGGGCGGTCCACCCGCACCGTGAACTCCAGCTCCTCATACGGCTGCAGGCTGCTGCCGCGGGCTCTCCCTTCGGCGGCGGCGAACATCCCGATCAGAGCGGAGCGGGTGGGGAAGGAAGCGCTGTCGCGGTCTGGGGCGAACGCGGAGCGTTCGCCCCAGGACTGCAGCGGTCCGGCCAGCCGCAGTACCAGGCCGCTCACTGCTCCCGCTCCTGTTCCAGCGGTGCGGCCTGCAGAGCCGCGTCGATCAAGCCGGGGAACGAGTCGTGACGGGTTCCAAGGCCCTCCAGGGGTTGGGGGGTGATGGAGGCATGGCCGTGGAAGGGCCGGTTCCGCTCGCCTGTCAGCCGGTTCAGGGCAGCGGCGTATTCGGCCAGCGCGTTGCGGGAGGGGCCCGCGAAGCCGCCCGCGCCGTCGGCGGCAACCGGTGCCTCGAAGGCTCCCGCCAGCGACAGGGGCCGCTGGGTGCGCACCGCAACGTAGGCGAGGTCGGGGATGGTGTGCGGGGCGGTGCTGTTCTTCTTTGCCTGCGGCAGTGACATCAGGAATTGGTCGGCGAACGACGCCAGCACCGTGTGCGCGGCCTTGGTGTCGCCGTCCAGATTGGTGACCAGGTCCGCGATGTTGACGGTGGCGAAGCGGTAGAAGACACCGGCGCTGAACTCTGCCGTGTCCAGATGACCACTGCCGGTGTCGGCCGCACCGCTCCAGTCGTCGACCGCGGTGAAGTAGTCCCGCTGCGGTTCACTGGCGTGCGTGGTGAAAGCGTGGGCGACCTGGGCAGCGCCGTCGACGTTGGCACCCGGCAGCTCGGCGAGCATCCGCCCCAGCAGGCTGATGGAGGCGGTGCGCCGCTTGAGGACCTCCTCCACCTGGGCAGGCGGAAGAATCTGACCCGGCTTCGTCTTGCCTGCCGCCTGCTCCAGGGCGCCGCGGTGCTCGGCGCACAGCGCGGCCAGTTCCGCGATCGCGCTCTCGGGAAGGAACAGCAAGACCGACGTGTGCCCCGCCGCCTCGATACCCAGCCCCTTCTTCCCGGCGCTCACCGCGACCTGGCTGCCGGCGAACGCAGCCAGCTCGGCCGGCCACCCGGCCTCCTCAAGTGCTTCCTTGACCTTGGCCGGCACCCGTCGGGTCCGCGCCGCGATCTCCCCCAGCTCCTCCTCGACACCGTGGCGGATGACCCGCTTCCAGGACTGGCTGGAGACCCGGATGCGAGGAGCGTTCCCGTAGCGGACGGTCTTGGGTGAGCCGAGGTCATCGCGGTTCAGGTTCGCGGCCGGGACCGACTGCAGGGCATGCAAATCCAGGAACAGGGACATCAGTTGGACTCCTTCTGCTGCGCGCTGCGCTCTTCGTGGGTACGTACGCGGAAGTAGCTCTCCAGCCACCGCGTGGCGATCTTGTCGTGGCTGCGGTTCCACCAGGCGAGGTCCTCCAGCAGCACCGCCCAGTCGAGCGGGACGCCGCCCTTGAGGATTCGCTGGGTCAACGACGGCAGCCGCGGGTGGATGGAATGGCTGCTCTGGCGGGCCATCAGGTGCAGGTCGCCCTCGGCCGAGTCCGGCTTGAACAGGCCCTGACTGACGGCCTCGGCCAGCGAAGCCCCCAGATTGGGACGCTTCCACCACAGCCCGGGACCGCCCCCCTGTCCGGTGCCGGTGCCGGTGTCCTCGTCCGGCGCGGCGAGACCGGGGTCGCGGACGTCGCGGGGGCGGGCCGCGATCAGTGCGGCGATCGCGTAGTGGGCCCGGAGGGCCTCGGGGTGCAGCCCCTCCCTGATCCGCGGGACGAGATAGCGGTGGAGGTAGGTGCACTGCTCGACGGGGCGGCCCAGCCCCCGGCGCAGCTCGGCCCTGGCCTGGTTGTTGCTCGTGCACAGCCGCAGGATGGAGGCGACGAACGTGTCGCTCTCACGCGGCTTCTCACCCTCCTTGGGGGCAGTGGCCGGGGATTGGGGCATGGGTGTGGTCATCACGTGTCCTTGCCATTGCGCGGTGGACTGGTTCAGGAGTTGCGCAGCAGGGCGCGCAGGGTGGCGCGGGCCTTGCTGCGGGCGCGGGCGGTGCGCAGGTCGGCGCGGGCGCCGCCGAGCGCACGGTCAAGCGCGTCCAGGCCGGCATCCACGAAGTGGCGCAGGGGCGGGCTGTCCACGTGCTCGGGGGCGGCCAGGTCCCAGAAGAGACGCTCGGCGGCCGGCCAATAGGCCGCAGCGGCCGAACGTGCCCAGGGCCCGTACTTCTTCGGGTCCAGCTTCACCTTCGCTGAGAGGTCGGCCGGCGGATCATTGCTGAGTTTCCAGGCAAGCCGGGCCGCGTACTCCAGGCGCTGGGCGACGTCCTCAGCAGCTTGACGGCAGCGGCCCACATGCAACGCCATCGCCTCGTTGACTTCCTGCTGCCACTGAAGGACGGCCGGGGTGGTGGCCTCAAACCAGCTGCGGTCCCGCTGCTGGCCGTCCTGGTCAAACCCGTAGGCACGCACACGCAGGGACGGCAGCAGAGCGTGGGGAAGATTCTCCAAGGCCAGAGGCCGCTTCCCCGTGGGTGTACGAGACTTCAGCAGCAGAGCATCCATGTCACGCCACAAGGCACGCTGCCCGTCTGCAGGACGAGCGAACGGCTCGCCGCCGGCCCGCGGCATATCCAGGATGACGAACGGATCACGCGCGGCACGAGGCGGATGGTGAGTGGCCCAGGTGAGGTACGCGTCCGTGACCTGTCGGCAGTCAACGGAGGGAACCAGCAGCACCGCATGGCGCGCTCGCCCCGTCAGCAACCGTCCGGGCCAGGTCATCACCGGAGGCGGCCCCAACGGGTCGGGGAGCTCCTCCTCCCACGGACACCGGTCCTCCCCCTCCAGATCTCCCCCGCCGGGCACCGGCACAGCCAGCACCAGGGAGGTGAACAAGGTCCTCCCCCACGGATGGAAGGAAACCGTCTTACGCAGCGGGCCGGCGTCCCCGCTGCCCGCCCTCACCTGCGTGATTCTGCGCGGCGTGCACTGCCCGGACGGCCCGTAGTACAACTGCGCGATCAGATGCCAGGCCGCCTCCGCCGCATCGATCGGCACCGGATCCGTATCAGTGAAATGACCGAACAGCACAGCCCCGTTGACGCCGGTGGGCCGGCCCAGGACGAGCTTGTTCACCCCCGACGGATTGGGCCGGCCCTGTCCGTCCACACACTCCCGCAGCAGGCGCGGATCCTGCAGAAACGGCCGCTCCTTGTCGAACAGGTCGAACCGCCCAACGAGGGCCTCGTCGTCGAAGTAGGAGTCCACCGCCTTGCGGTCGAAGCTGCCGCCGGCCAGGACTTTATTCCTCAGGGCTAACCAGGCGTCGCCGTCCTCGGCCAGATCCTCGTCGTCCATCCGGGCACCATCGTGCCCGGCGATGCGTGCCGTGATCGCGGCCAGGATCCGCAGCAGCCCCGAGGCAGCAGGCGCCACCGGTAACTCCACATCCTCGACCTCACCGGCACGATGGAACAGTTCCCGCAGCCCGACACGTGAGGAAGCACCCCCCACCCGCACCGGAATCCACGGCTCCTCCCGCAGATCAAAACCCGCCCCGACACCCACCCCGCGGCTCCCCTCTCCGCCCACAGGCCATCAGCTCCCGCCAAGGCGGGCTAGTGCAGGACAGTGAAACAGCCGCCACTGACAATCGGGCGCGGATCGCGATGATTCACCTCTCCAAGTGAGTAGGCGCATACCGCCTTGTGATCACAGAGCCGTAGCAGCAACCATGCATACCCACAGGGCAGTTGGGTCTCGCAAAGGCCCGGTTGCCATCTCTCATGGGACAGGACCGTCTTATGACTGACCGCTCAGGCCGCTCCGATTTAGTGGCGTGCCCTTCCGATGCCGCCTGGCATCTGTTCGTGCTCATCGCCTTGGTCGTAGTCGTCATCGTGATCGTGATCGTGCAGCCTGCACCCGTAGTGGGCTCCGCGTGCGGTGTGATTCTTGTCGGCGCTGCGGAGGCACATCGCCGCTTCAAACGTTGACCCGCTGCTCAGGGGCGGCATCCAGCAAGTCGCCGGTGGACGCCGCCCCCGTCCTCCTCACCTCTGTGAGGGTGTCTCGTGAGTCGGCGCCGGGGCTATGCCTGCGGGTACCGCTTCCCTGCCGACGCAGGGGCATCGATCAGGACAGCACTTTGCGTCACCGGCGGACCAGGCCCAGCTCGTCGTCCAGCCAGATCTGCTTCCCGCCCACCACCACGGGCTGCGGCTGCCCGTCGTGTACCGGCTGCCGCAGCACGGCGAGGTCAGCGAGCAGCGGGTGGTCAGCCCAGTCGGGAGGGACCTGGTGGGTCTCATTGCTGCGGTCAATCCAGTCAGCCCTGATGGGGATGGTGCGTTTCATGACCGCGCGCACATCCTGGATGCCCATGCGCCCGTCCGGTCCAGGGCCCGGCAGCGGCAACCGTCCCTCCGCGTCGAACGTGAGGCCTGTATCGGCCTGCTGGTAGATGCACAGGACACGGACAGAATCCGCGCCGAGGCGGGTGGATAGCTCCCATTCGTCCTCGCTGCCCTCCATATGGTGCAGAGAGCCAAGGCTGGTCACGCTCCTGGCCCGGGGGATGGCCACCATGTCGGCGACACCGCGCTGAGCCAGAGCGTCCCCCACGTGCGCTGCCCACGCCGCCGATCGAGCAGGTGGTCTATCCCAGTCGAACCAGTCCCGGCGATCGCCATGCACGGCCTCCACCAGTTCCTGCACCTGGTCCGGGATCACCACAGGCTCACCTGCACGCTCAGCCAGCAGGGCGGAGGTTTCCGCCAGCAAGAACTCCGCATACACCGTGCCCCATTGAGGCGGCACCGAGCCCGTCCCGGCCAGCGGATCGAGCACCATCAGGCGCGGCCCGTGGCGAACAGCCCAGGCAGGTCGCTCACCGACAGGCCGGCCCCGCCTGGCCCAGTGATCCTCGTGCCGCCAGCACCGCCCGGCCCGCTGCAGCAACAAAGCCAGCGGCGCCAGATCACTGATCACCAAGTCCGCGTCCAAATCGAGGGACTGCTCGACCACTTGAGTCGCCACGATAATGCGCCGGCGCGGACGCGGCCCACCGCGCCCCATCCCCCGCGTCACCTCCAGCGTGCGGGCCTCACGCACATCGCCCGGAAAACGGGCATGCAACAGCGCCAGCTCCCCATCCTCCACGCCGCGGGGGAAGAACCGCTTCTTCAGATGACGGTAGGTGGACTGGGCCTCAGGAACCGTATTGCACACCACCAGAACACAGCCCCGGTCCTCGACCACCGGCTCCAGCAACCCCTCGATCACAGCCAGCCGTTCCCGGCCGGGCTCCGATCCGACCGGCTCCACCCGCACGTCGAGGTCCATACGCCGCTGGGCTGACTGCGCCCTGCGCGACCCCTCAGAGATCTCATGACACTTACCGCTGACCGCGTCCACGTACAGCCAGCCCGGGTACGGCGCCCGGAACGACCGCCTCTTCAGCTCAGAGAGAGCCTGACCGGCACCGCGCAGATACTCCTTGATCAGACGGTCACTCACCGACACCGGCAGCGTCGCCGACAACAAGATCACCGGAACCCCGTACGCCCCCAGCCAGTTCAGCAACCGCCCCAACAAAACCTGCATATAAGGGTCATAAGCATGAGCCTCATCCACAATGAACGTCTTCCCAGACAACGCCAGAAGCCGCAGCGCATTGTGCCGCGCCGGCAACACCGCCATCAGCGCCTGATCAATCGTCCCCACCACATACTGCGCCAGCAACGGCCGCTTGGCACCACGCAGCCACCGCCTCGGCCGCATCTCAGCCTGATACCGCGACGCCCCACCCGCCTGCCCCTCACCATCCCCCACCAGAACCGGAGAGCCCACAGCCAACTCCGCGTCGGCATACGCGCTGCTGAGCCAGGCCATGCTGTGCGTCAGAGTCAGCCCCGCACCCCGCCCGCCCTGCCGGGCCACAACCCCAGCCACCCGCTCATGCATCTGATCGCTGGTAGCCATCGTGGGCAACAGAAACGCGAACCCCCGCGTCCTGCACCGCCCAGACAGCACCCGCTCCGCTTCCAGAGCGCTCTCGGTCTTCCCATCCCCCGGCGCAGCCGTCACCAGCATGATCCCCGCCCCAGCGCCCCTACCGACGACCGACGAGAAATCCTCCATCACCGACTGCTGCAGCGCATTCGGCGACCCGCCGATCCCATACGCCTCAGCGAACCCCCGGCGCTCAAGATCGACACAGGCCAGCCCAGCCTCCTCCAGCAGACCCTCCGCATCCCGGCAGGAAACCGCGAAATGCTGCTCAAGCGAGACACCCAGAGACCGCTGACGCCCCCGCAGGTAATGCTCCTGACTCACCAGCCAGTCCGCCAAAATGACCAGCCCCGTCACCAGCACGCCCGCAGACGCCTTGAACTCACCAGGCAACCGCGGATCACCTAGCGCACCACACACCGCAGCCGCATGCACCACCCTCTGCCGAGCCCACGAAACACCCCCGAGCAACTCCGAATGAGCCGACCCACCCAACCGGCCCCACTCCAGCGACGAAAACCGCCCATGATGACCACCGACAACCTCAGCAAGGCGCCCCACCACATCACGCTCGTCCTCACCACCCAGACCGAGCGCAGCCAACACCGCAGGAAGCGCCTCCATCCCCGCAACATCATGCGGCAGCCGCTCCACACCGATCTTCCCCACATCACCGGTCAACCGACCACTGAGCCCATCCCTGCCACGCGCGTCGCAGAACTGAAAGCCCGACAGCTTCCCCAGATCATGCAACCCACCACACAACCCCACCAGCGCACGCGCCCGTTCCTCTTCACCCTCCAACCCCATACCCGCAGCGATCACCCGCCGCTGACTCTCCGACAGGTAGCGGTCCCACAGGCACAACGCCATCGCCGCGGTATCCAGCAAATGACGCACCAGCGGATACAACGGCAACGCCTGATCCAGCCCCCGCGACTTCGCCCACACCGACTCATCCGGCTCCTCGCCCAACCACCGCATCATCAGCACCCTCCCCGTGCAGCCGGCCCAACAACCCGGACCCCCAGCCAAGCACCCAGCACCGACAACACGCCCAGCACAGCGCTGTACCGTGCATCCATGAACCCAGCAGACGCCCCATCCCTTCATCTAAAGCAACGGCAAAGCCCCCGCTAGAGTGCAGGTCACGAAGAGTCCGTCCCGCCGACGCGGGGGTGATCCGTCACTGGAGAGCAATGTCTCAACCATCATGATGTCCGTCCCGCCGACGCGGGGGTGATCCGTTGTGGGCCTCGGCGATGTCGAGACTGTTCGGGTCCGTCCCGCCGACGCGGGGGTGATCCGATCGGTCTTGGTGATGCCGGAACAGTCCAAGGGTCCGTCCCGCCGACGCGGGGGTGATCCGCGGTCCGGACCCGCCTCAGCGATCCGGCGCAGGTCCGTCCCGCCGACGCGGGGGTGATCCGTCGAAAGGTGGAGCCTGCCGATCCTGCGGCCAGTCCGTCCCGCCGACGCGGGGGTGATCCGATGGCTCAGGAAACAAAGGATGTGCCCGGTGAGTCCGTCCCGCCGACGCGGGGGTGATCCGCCTGGGCCCGCCTCGCCCTCGACTGCTACGGGGTCCGTCCCGCCGACGCGGGGGTGATCCGGTCGCTCCGAGCGCGCCGTAGAAGCTGCCGGTGTCCGTCCCGCCGACGCGGGGGTGATCCGCCGCCGCGGCGCGGCTACCCGAGCCCGTACGGGTCCGTCCCGCCGACGCGGGGGTGATCCGATCTGGGCGGCCGCCAACCCGGCCATGGGCGAGTCCGTCCCGCCGACGCGGGGGTGATCCGCCGTTGGCGCTCATCGGGCGGCTCCCGCGGGTGTCCGTCCCGCCGACGCGGGGGTGATCCGGCAGCTGCATGGACAACGTTGGCGCTTCCCCAGTCCGTCCCGCCGACGCGGGGGTGATCCGCTTGCTATGCCGCTCTGTTCCCAGAGGCGCACGTCCGTCCCGCCGACGCGGGGGTGATCCGACCGGCGAGAGGTGGAACGGCCTGCCGTCTAGGTCCGTCCCGCCGACGCGGGGGTGATCCGCTCACGCCGTTGGACGACCGTCTTAACGGGTCGTCCGTCCCGCCGACGCGGGGGTGATCCGCAGATCTGGGCACAGGCGCTCGCCGGAGACCGGTCCGTCCCGCCGACGCGGGGGTGATCCGTCAGCGACGGCACCGAGCACCTGGTCCGCTTCGTCCGTCCCGCCGACGCGGGGGTGATCCTCCATTTCGTCACGTGGAGAAACCGAGGGACCCGTCCGTCCCGCCGACGCGGGGGTGATCCGCCCACACCGAAGCCCACGCCGAAACCGTCCGGGTCCGTCCCGCCGACGCGGGGGTGATCCGGCCGTCAGGGCCGCACACAGGCGCCTATGGTCGTCCGTCCCGCCGACGCGGGGGTGATCCGCCACCCGAGGAGCAGGCCGCCGCCCTGGCCCGGTCCGTCCCGCCGACGCGGAGGTGATCCGTTCCAGCTTCAGCTCACACAGCGCCGGACCGTGTCCGTCCCGCGACGCGGGGGTGCTCCGGTAGTTGATCGGGGAGTGAGCACCGGACCAGTTTGGTGTTCGTGGTGGTCGGCTCGGTCCGGCAGGCGATAATCGAAGTATGGCTGTTACGTCCTCCCGTTTGCAGGTGCCCAACGCCGGCGAGGTCCTGCGCGCCCGGTACACCCGGCGGCTGCCTGCCCGGCTGGAGGACCTGCGTGGTCCTGCACATGGCACGGTCGACCTGCCGCTGCATGTGGTTTGGTCGGGCAGGCGCTCCTTCGACGTGAGCGCCTTGCGTCCGCGGATGGGTCTGTACCGGACCGTCCTCGCCGAGGGGCAGCGGCAGGACGTGGTGGACTTCCTCAACCGGGACCTGCTCGTCGCCCAGTGGCCGGTGCTGCGGACCTTGATCAGCCGCCTGGTGCGTGACGTGTGGGAGGACGCCTTCCCCGAGCTGAGGTCTGTCCGGATCGCGACCGCCGTATGAACCTGACTGCTCTGCACCGTCGCCTGCTGGCCGACGTGCTCACCATCGGCACCCCCTACCCCCTGGTCATCACCGGCGGCTATGCAGTGCAAGCCCACGGGCTGGTCGAGCGCCTCAGTCAAGACCTCGACGTCGCCACCGAGAATCCCGCCCCCATGGGCGAGATCATCCGCACGGTCAGCGCCGGCCTCACCGGCCGCGGCTGGACCGTGCGGGAAATCGAGACCGACCCGCTGTCCGGACGGCTCATCGTTAGCGACCCCGACTCTGGTCAGGAATGCGAGGTCGACGTCCTCAAAGAAGCGTTCTGGGCGCCGCCCGCCGCGACCGAGTACGGCTTGGTCCTCTCTCTCGACGACGTGATCGGCACCAAGGTCCGGGCGCTGGCCGACCGAAGCGCGGTCCGTGACCTCATTGACGTTCACGCCGCCTCCCGCCACCGCACGACCGCAGACCTCGAAACCCTCGGCCGCCGCCACGCCCGCACCGAATTCGATCTTCACGAGCTGCGCGACCACCTCGCTGGCGCCGAATGGTGGGACGACCAGGCATTCTACGACTACGGCCTCACCCCGGATGAGCTCGATACCCTGCGGGCCTGGGCCAATGCCTGGACAGCCGACCTCAACACCCGCCTCCACGCCGAGACCGGCGACAACCCCAACTACCTTGACCTCGACGCCGATGAATAGAGGCGCGAAGGGCAACCGGGACGCCGGAGAGCGATATCCGCAGCAGGCGGGCGCGCCAAGCGCCGTACGGCACCTCACCTCTGAGTCGCTCGCGGCAGGACGCGGACGGCGCTGACCGCCTGGGTGGCGACAGTGTCTTTCGCCGCGGCGACGATCCGGGAACCGTCAGGCGCAACTGCGAAGTACGCGGGTGAGTCCGGGCGCAGGTCCGGCTGCCCGGTGTCCGCGTGGAAGGTGTTCGCCGTCACGTGCGCGGCCAGCTTCGGGGTCCTCCCCGCCGATGCGGGGGCGGGCTCGGCCCAGCAGTGCGGCCGGCCTGGTGGCCCGCGTCTGCCCCGCTGACGCGGGGGTGCTCCGCCGCCAGGTGGTTGGTGCGGGCGGAGTCGATGTCCTCCGCCGCTGACTTTCCGACAGGTAGCGGTCCCACAGGCACAACGCCATCGCCGCGGTATCCAGCAAATGACGCACCAGCGGATACAACGGCAACGCCTGATCCAGCCCCCGCGACTTCGCCCACACCGACTCATCTGGCTCTTCGCCCAACCACCGCATCATCAGCACCCTCCCCGTGCAGCCGGCCCAACAGCCCGGCCCCCCAGCCAAGCATCCAGCACCGACAAACACGCCCGGCCCAGCGCTGTACCGTGCATCCATGAACCCAGCAGCCGCCCCATCCCTTCATCTAAAGCAACGGCAAAGCCCCCGCTAGAGTGCAGGTCACGAAGAGTCCGTCCCGCCGACGCGGGGGTGATCCGGCCGACCACGAGCGGATTGTCTCGCTGAAACGGTCCGTCCCGCCGACGCGGGGGTGATCCGCGCCACGGCCAGGCCATGAGCGGGATCAGGCGGTCCGTCCCGCCGACGCGGGGGTGATCCGGCCTGCTCGTCGGGGTCGAGGGCGGTCACGGCGTCCGTCCCGCCGACGCGGGGGTGATCCGCCTCGTCGAACCCGTAGACGAGGCCATCGTCCGTCCGTCCCGCCGACGCGGGGGTGATCCGGTCATCACGGGCGCGGCGAACCAGGAACGCCTGTCCGTCCCGCCGACGCGGGGGTGATCCGTTCCTGCATGTGCGTACGCGAGCGAGCCAGGAGTCCGTCCCGCCGACGCGGGGGTGATCCGTCGAAGAGCAGCGAGAGAAACACATCGAGGCCGTCCGTCCCGCCGACGCGGGGGTGATCCGCCCCTCCCGAATAAGGGAGGGGCCAGCATTCCGTCC
>NZ_BMUZ01000017.1 GCF_014650455.1 Streptomyces xanthochromogenes
GACCCCGGCCGGGCCGGTTTCGCCGAGGTGGAGCTCACCGCGGTGAACGTGAGCTGGTTCGGCGGCACCCGCCAACACCCGTTCACCGTCGCGGTGTTGAGGTCCGGCGACCCGGCTCCGCAGGAGCTGCGCGGCACCTATCTACAGCCGTCGGTGTTCCCGCGCTGGGTCCTCGCGGTGGGTTCGATCCTGCTGGCGCTGCTCGTGGTGTTCGTCATGATCTGGCTCCGGCACGACACCGGCGTCAAGAGCCAGGCCGCCGAGCAGGCGCCCGCCAAGCAGATACCGCTGCCGCAGGGCTCCCAGAGCCCGCTGCCCTCCGCGCCGCCGTCCCCGTCGACCCAGCCGAGCCCGCCGCCGTCGGCCCCGGCACCCCCGGCGCCCAAGCCGAAGCCGGAGGGTGGAGGTTCGGGTGGGGGCGGCGGTGGCGGTCCGAAGAAGCCGCAGTACGACCCGACCAAGCTGGTCCGCATCCAGTCCGGGCTCGGGATGTACCTGACGACGAAAACAACTGACAGTCGGGAGGGGCGGAACGTCACGACCTGGCGCGAGATCAAGGACAACCCGACGTGGGACCAGTACTGGTACGTCCGGCCGCTGCCGCGCGACGAGTTCGCCTTCACCTCCTCCTCCGAACCGTGGGCAGTCGTCGACAACCTGCGTGAAGGCAACCAGATCCAGATGTGGGGAGCCGTCGGACGTGAAGCCAGCCTCACGAACGGGCAGATGACCAGCAACCAGAAGTGGTCGATCCAGCCGATCGACGGCGCGGACGGGTTCGTGAAGCTGGTCAGCAAGGACGACGGGTGGTGCATGTCCGACCTGTCCCCCAACGACAGTAAGCTCCAAGTCGCGGAGGTCCGCCCCTGCGGCGCCCTCCCGGCCGACCAGCAACGCTGGCGCATAGTTTCCTGAACAGCTCGCGCATCGCGGCGGTCCGCCTCTCCACCGCCGCCGCGATGTGCGGCTCGACTGGGACGTCGAGGACCCTTGGTGAGAGCGGCCCGATGGATCGGCCCGGCTATGGACGCCCGACTATGGACCGGCCCGGCTACGGACCTGTTCAGCCATGGACCGGTTCAGCTGAAGCTACGGCGATAGGTGTGCGGGCTGACGCCGGTGGTCCTCTTGAACCGGTCGCGGAAGGCGGTGGGTGAGCCGAATCCGACCTGGGCGCCGATGCGTTCGACGGAGTGCGGCGTGGTCTCCAGGAGATGCTGGGCCTGGCGGATGCGCGCGCGATGGAGCCACTGCAGCGGAGTGGTGCCGGTCTGTTCGCGGAAGCGCCGAATGAGGGTCCGGGTACTCATCCCGGCGTGGGCGGCAATGGCGGCGAGGGTGAGATCGGAGCCCAGGTTGTCCTGCAACCAGGCCAGCAGCGGAGCGAGTACCGATCCCTGAGGGGCGGGCGCGTGAGGGTGGACGATGAACTGTGCTTGTCCGCCCTCGCGTTCCAGGGGCATGACGGACAGCCGGGCGGCATCGGCCGCGACGGCCGAGCCGTAGTCACGGCGGATCATGTGCAGGCACAGGTCGAGGCCCGCGGCGGCGCCGGCGGAGGTGAGGATCTGGCCGTTGTCGACGTACAGGACGTCCGGGTCCACCTCGATGTCCGGGTGGCCGGAGGCGAGGAGATCCGCCGCGGACCAGTGGGTGGTGGCACGCAGCCCGTCCAGGAGCCCGGTGGCGGCCAGGGGGAAGGTGCCCGAGCAGATGGAGGCGATGCGGGTGCCGTTCGCGGCGGCTGCGCGCAGCGCGTCACGGACGGCCGGAGGGAGCGGGGCCCCGGGGTCGGCGGTGCCGGGAACGATGATCGTGTCCGCGGTCTTGAGCGCCTCAAGTCCCCAGGGCACGCGCACGGTGAAGAGGCCCGCATCGATCTCCGGCCGTTCGGCGCAGACGCGGACCTGATAGCCGGGGCGTCCGTCCGGGAGGCGGGTGCGGGAGAAGACCTCGATCGGGGTGGACAGATCGAAGGGGATCACCCGGTCCAGGGCGAGCAGGGCAACGGTGTGCATGGCGAGAAGATACCCGCCCTCCAGGGCACATGACCCGCTTCGAGTGCTGTCAAGGTCACTATTCATGCAGCTCTGAGCGTGGTCCACAGTGCTGGCAGTATTCCGTTGGGACCTGTCACCAATGCCACTGGGGAGCGGGCCGACAGCCGGTTAGCGTCGGAAGCGATCCGGCACCGGATGCCGACCGCTCGCGAAGGGGCTTCGCCCATGCACGCCCAGATCATCCTGTTCGACGGCTTCGATCCGCTCGACGTCATCGCCCCCTACGAAGTGCTGTACGCCGGCGGCACCGCCTCCGGCGGCGGCGTGAGTGTGGAGTTGGTCTCCGCGGAGGGACCGCGCGCCGTGGTCAGCGGCACCGGAGGCCTGGTACTGCACGCCACGGCCGCCCTCGACCCCGCACGCGCGGGCCTGATCCTGGTCCCGGGCGCCTCGGGCCGTGTGGGAGAGCCCGGCGAGGTTCCCGACCACGACGTTCGGGCCGGGGAACGGCGGCAGGACGAAGCCGTCCCCGTACTGCTGGGCCGCACCCTGACGACCGAGTTGCCCACACTCCTGAAGGCGGCCAGGGACAATCCCGAGGTGACGCTCAGCGCGGTGTGCGGCGGCACACTCGTCCTGGCCATGGCGGGCCTACTCGACGGCCGTTATGCCACCACCCACCATCTGGGCCTGGACATGCTCGATGCCACCGGCGTCAACGCGGTGAACGCCCGCATCGTCGACGACGGCGACCTGATCACCGGGGCAGGTGTCACCTCCGGCCTCGACCTGGGCCTGTACCTGCTGGAGCGGGAGGTGGGCCCCCGGATCGCCCACGCCGTCGAGGAAGTGTTCGCCCATGAGCGCCGTGGCACCGTCTGGCGCCGCGAAGGGCCCGTGCCCGCCCACCTCTGACCACCCATTCCGCCCGCGCTTCAACCGCACCGCACTCGCACTAAGGAACGCATCATGGCCGCAGAAGGCCTCTGGGACCTGACCATCTCCACCCCGGTCGGCAGGATCGACGCCGTGATCGAACTCGCCCGGCAGGCCGGTGTCCTGACCGGAGCAGCCCACGGGGCAGGAGAGAACGTCCCGCTCGACGACATCACCCTCGACGGCGACCGACTCACCTGGAACCAGGCCATCACCAAGCCCCTGCGCCTGAACCTGGCCTTCGCCGTCACGGTCGACGGCGACACCCTCACCGGCACGTCCAGGGCAGGACGTCTCCCTGCCTCGAAGGTCATCGGCCGGCGCCGTGCTGTCCCGTCGGCCGCGGACGACCGGGCATGACGAAACTCCTCCTCTCCCTGCACGTCTTGGCCGCGGTACTGGCCGTAGGACCAGTCACGGTCGCCGCGAGCATGTTCCCCCAAGCGCTGCGTCGCGCTCACAGCACGCCGGACGACCCTGAAGCGCTCGCGACCCTGCGCACCTTGCACCGCATCTGCCGCGTCTACGCCGGCATCGGCATGGCGGTTCCCCTCTTCGGGTTCGCCACGGCCAGCAGCCTCGGCGTCCTCGGTAGCGGGTGGCTGATCACCTCGATCGTCCTGACCGCCGCAGCGGCCGCCGTCCTGGGTCTGCTGATTCTTCCCGCCCAGGACAACGCCCTGACCGCCGCGCAGGTCGTCGGCCCCAACCTCGCTGCCCGACTCGCCATGCTCACCGGCGTCTTCAACCTGCTGTGGGCAACCGTCACCGTTCTGATGATCGTCCGCCCCGGCTCCACCACGGGAGCGTGACGATACGTGGCGCACCGCACGATGCGGCGCACGTCGAACGTGGCCCAACTCCTATGGCACAGCTGTCATAGGGGTCGAGGCCATCGCTTTCGTGCATGCGGA
Source organism: Streptomyces xanthochromogenes (assembly GCF_014650455.1). GTDB lineage: Bacteria > Actinomycetota > Actinomycetes > Streptomycetales > Streptomycetaceae > Streptomyces > Streptomyces xanthochromogenes. The sequence continues at coordinate 3,851 of NZ_BMUZ01000017.1, forward strand.
TCACATGCGCGGAGGAGGTCGCGGCACGCGGGAGAACGAATCCGACCGGGGCTGCGTTCCTGCGCGCGGCGGGCTCTCCGCCCCGGGACTCCTTCGTCCAGGACGTCCGGATCCATTGGACCGTGATCTCCACGGCGCTCCCCTTCCGACCCGTCGAGGAAGCAACTCTACGTCTGTGGCCGAGAGTCACCGGGGCTCCCCGACGGGTACGGGGCGTAGTTATGGAAAGACCATCACGGCACCGAACTACTCTTCCAGGTCCTGACCGAACGAGAAGAGGAAGACCGGCGTCGCCATTTCCTCCAACAAGTCGTTCGGCGGCTGGACCAACACCTCCTCCCCCCAAACGGTCATCCCAGCCACGCGGCGAGAATCGCGTAGTCGCTATCGGTGAGGCCAAGGCGGGCATCAACCCGGTGGACCAAGGCGCGTCCCCGATGATGGGAGGCGATCCAGGCGCGATCTGTCTCTGTGACCTCGTCGTCGACCCATACGAACGGCCGTCCTGCCGACCAGTCGACAAGAGTGCGGGTCTTCCAGTGCAGCCCGTCGCGTTCGTCCTGAACATCGATTTCTGTCGGCTCCGGCCAGGCAACCACGGCGAGCCGCTGAAGACCGAGCAGCGGAGAGATGCATTCGTTTGCCTCATCCATCCACGTGGTGGCCCAGACCACCTCACAGGGAAGCGCGGCCAACTTGGCCCCGTGTTGAGGATTGATCCTGGTCAGGAGTGGGTTCGCATAGTCCCCATGCAGATCGGGACCGACGTCATAGGTTGGATACTGCTGCGACTCCGCCCCGAACGGGATCAGCGGTCCATCGACATCGAGGAACAGCAGCGGAAGCTGCGCAGAGCCAGTCACAGCAGCACAGGATAGCGAGGCTCTCACCGCCGGTCGCCCCACGAGAGGCCTGCTGACGTGCTGCGGCGGTGGCAATGGTGGAGGCGTCTCCACCATGCCAGCGTGAAGTTCAGTACGGCAGGCGAGGACAGCCGAAGGGGGCCAGGCCAGTACTCCAGCTGGGGATCGTGACTTTCGTAGTGCGTGTCGCCGGGCGGGAGCGACCGGCTTGGGCGTACTGGCTGCCGGGGGCTGGCGCGTAGGGTGCCGGGATGATCGCAATGCCGGAGGAGTTCGCGCGGAGCACCGTCGACCGCGAGGGGGATGCCGGGGCGGCCTGGCTCGCCGAACTACCCGCGATCGTGGGCGAGTTGCTGGAGCGCTGGGGGTGCGTGCCCGATGGCGACGTCATGCATGGGGGCGTCGGCGTCATCGTTCCGGTACGGCGGCGGAATGAGGAGAGCTCCGTGCTGAAGGTGTCGTTTCCGCACCCCGGCAATGTCCATGAGCCTGATGCGTTCGTTGCGTGGAGTGGTTGCGGCGCCGTCCTTCTGCATGAGCGCGACGACGGGCGGTTCGCGATGCTGTTGGAGCGGGTTCAGCCGTCGACCCTGGCAGAGGTCGAGGACGGCGACGAGATCGCAAGGGTCGCCGGGCGGCTCAATCGACGCCTGGCCATCCCCGCGCCACCCGGCCTCCCTCGGCTGTGTGAGCAGGCCGATGCCTGGGAGAAGCAACTGCGCGAGGACGCCGAGGAACTGTCCCATGCATTGCCGCGCCAGGTACTGGATGCCGCCGTAGCGACCGTTCGGGAACTGGGACGGGCGCAGCCGGACACTCTCGTCCACGGCGACCTCCACGCCCGGAACATCCTGCGCGCCTGGCGCGAGCCGTGGCTCGCGGTCGACCCCAAGGGGTACGTCGGAGATCCCGCCTACGACGGCGGCACACTGCTGAAGTCCCGCGCGCTGACTCTCCTCGAAGCAGATGACCTGCGCAAGGCTGTCCACCGCCTCCTGGACGTCTTCACCGAGGCGGCGGATCTAGACCGCGAACGCGTCCGGCGATGGGCCCAGTTCCATGCCGTCCAGGCCGCGTTCTGGGGCCGCCGCCATGGTTTTCGTGCGGCCCGCAGCGGACCACGACTGGACTGGCTCACCCAATTCGCCGACCACCTGGCTGAGTTGCTCACCATACGCTCGTAGCGCGTGACTGTGCCGGCCGGTTCCGGCGAGTGACGAGTACGTCGACGGCATCGTGCCGCTCACTGCCGCACAGCGAGTCGGCGCCGACCACCGGCCCACAGAACTGACGGAAAGATCAGTCGGCATGGGAGCCGGGCGAGCGGTGGCGCCGCTGGTAGTCCCAGTACCCGAGAAGGCGATGGTCCTCCTGACCGCCGCCATCGACCTCGCCGAATCCCGGCGGAAGTTCGCCCACGCGCTCCCAGGCATCATCGGTGCGTGGATCGTCCCGGCGAGCCAACGCGTAGACGATCTCCAGGCGTACGAGCTGCTCGCCATGGTCCAGCACCGAGACCAGGGCATCGGTGACCGCACTCGTCCGGTCATTGCTTGCGCCCAACGCGATGGCCGCTTGAGCCCGGACATCACAGTCGGAGTCGTTGACCAAATCCAGCAGAGCCTCGCGGAAAGCCGGTGTGAAGTGTGCAGCCAGCTCACCTGCGGTGGCCCACCGGACATCGGGTACGGGGTCACGTGACAGGGCGAGCAGCGCGACGGCGACGGCGTCGGTCGGCGGGACGTCGCGGGAGAACAAGTCGGGAATTCGGCGGCGCACCCGCGGATCGGGATGGTCGGCGTACCGCAGACCGATGGCCTCCTGGTCAGGATGTTCATGGTCGGCAAAAACTTCCAGAACCCAGGAAAGTACCAGTCCATCAGGTTCTTCAAGGGCCCAGACGGCGAGGCACTCGGCGTCCTGCCCGGTATCCCCACTCTGGTTCAGGAGGCCGACTTGCACCGAGAAGTTCCGGGACCACATGACATCGGCGAGCAAGATGCGGTGGACGGGATCGGGATGATTTCGGAGAGCGTTCAAAGCGAACCGGTCCTGTGGAGAGCGACGGCCTGCGAGGGCCGTCGAGGCGGCGAACCAGTTGACCTGGGTCTTCTCCGGGATGCTGTACAGGACTGCGCGTGCGGCCAGCTCCAGCACCGGCGTCATGATCCCGAAACATTCTTCCAGGAAGGTGAGAATGGCGCTGTGGCCCGCCCGGCAGGTGAGCCCTCCGAGGCAGAACTCCTCGACGTCCGAGTACCTTCCGTCACGGACATGTCGGTGAACTGCCGCGCCCGACGCCCCTGTTCTGCGGCGCAGCTCCTCTTCGGCTCCCGTCTCCATCCAGTGCCGCGCGAGGCTGAGGAGCCGATGTTGGACAACCTCGGGAAGCCGCCGTCGAGGGGCGTCGCCGATCAGGGCATCGACCAGTGCCGGCGACCCCGAGTCCACGGCGCGCACCAGCGGCGTCGTACCGTCGGCCAGCTCTCGGTCGGCGTCAGCGCCGCCCTCCGTCAGCGCCTCCGCGCTCTCATCGTCGAACCCCGCGACGGCCACACACAAGAGCGGGAGGCCTTCAGGACTTTGGGCGTTCGGGTCGGCACCTTGCGCGAGCAGGGCCTTGACCCGCTTGGCATCCTTGGCAGTCACGGCTGCCACGAGTTGGTTGGCCACTTCATGTGGTGGCGTCGGCATCCATCTCCCCGGTGTCCTGCGGCACAGTAGCCGTGCCGGGTGCGGTGATCACCCCATTTCTTCGGCCACCGCGACGCGACCAACTCCCCGCGCAAACAGCCCTGTTCCCGGGGGCAACGCACGCCGAACCGCGTCACGTATCTGCGGACCGGACCTGCTGATCCCCAGAGGGGGGCGGTGCGGAGCCGGTGGTGGCCGAGCGGAAGGCCCTTCGGTAGGCGGACGGGGTGAGGTCCAGGGCGGTGCGCATATGCTGCCGCAGGTTGGTGCCGCTGCCCAGGCCGGCCCTGGCGGCGATGTCGTCGACTGGCAGTTCGGTCGACTCCAGCAGATGGCGTACGTGTGCCAGGCGGGCCGAGGCGAGCCATTCGGCCGGGGAGAGTCCGGTTTCCTGCCGGAAGCGCCTGGTGAAGGTCCGCACGCTCATATGACAGTGGGCCGCGAGGTCTGTGAGGGACAGCCGCCGATCCAGGTGCTCCGTCATCAACGTCCGCGCCCCGGCCGTCGAAGTGCCCGCGTCCTCCCGGACCGGGTGCTCGATGTACTGCGCCTGCCCTCCGTCTCTCATGGGCGCGACGACGTTGTACCGCGCGACCTGGTTCGCCACCGAACTGCCGTGGTCCTCCCGGACCAGGTGCAGGCACAGGTCAATGGCGGCCGCGCCGCCGGCGGACGTCAGGATGCCGCGATCGGCGATGTAGAGCGGGTCGGTGTCGAGGTCGACTGTGGGAAAGAGCCGCCTGAACTGCTGCGCGTAGCGCCAGTGCGTCGCCGCCCGGCGGCTTTCCAGCAGGCCCGCGGCCGCGAGGACGAACGAGCCGGTACACAGGGACACCATCCGGGCGCGGCGCCGGGCCGCGCGGCGCAACGCTTCGGCGACGGAAGCGTCCACAGTGCCGGCGTCCAGCACCTCCGGGCAGCGGGTGCCGGCGACGATCACCGTGTCGGCGTGCTCCAGCACGGACAGGTCGCCCTGCGGCGTGACGCCGTACCCGTTCACCGTCGGTACCGGGGAGCCGTCCGGGGTGAGGGTGCGCACCTCGTAGGCCGCGGCGCCCGTGCGGGTTTCGACAGCGGCGAGCATCTGGGCGGGGATGCTCAGGTCGAAGGCCACCACCGGTGCGAGGGCCAGGACGGCCACGCGGTGTGGTGTCGCAGCAGATGAGCCCGTTCGACCTCGCGGTCGTGGGTGAGGCGCAGTCATGGCCCAATAGTTGCACATAGTGGCTCTCGGGCCACTTATGTGCCGTTCATGATCGGCAGAGACTGAGATCAGTTCCGCACAACAGACCGGGCAGCGCCCGGTCGAACACCCGGAAGGTGCTCATCCAGCCATGTTTGCCCCCGCTGTCGATCCCGAGATCCAGACCCTGCTCGACACCGCCGACACCGGCGTCTTCCCCGTCCATGGCTTGGATGCCGTCCTCGCCGACCCCCAGCGCTACGCACTGCTGCGCGCACGCCCCGACACCCCCGTCAACGACGAGGTCAAGGTGCGCGACCTGTACATCCCCGGCCCCGCAGGACAGCTGCGACTGCGCGTCTACCGCCCGGACACCACAGCAGAGCTGCCGATGATCCTCTACATCCACGGCGGCGCCTTCACCTACGGATCTCCCGAGGCCGAAGAGGGACGCTCCCTGCGCTACGCCCGCGACGCCCACGCCGTCGTCGTCTCCGTCGACTACCGCCTCGCGCCCGAACACCCCTACCCGGCCGCAGCCGACGACGCCTACGCCGCCCTGACCTGGATCGCCGACAACCCGGCCGAACTCGGCGGAGACCGAACGCGCATCGCGGTGGCCGGCGGCAGCGCCGGCGGCAACATCGCCGCCTCCACCGTGCTCCGCGCCCGTGACCAGGCGGGGCCGCACCTGCTCTTCCAGTCCCTGACCTACCCCAGCCTGGACGGCAGTCTCACCACCGCCTCGGCACGGGAGTTCACCGACACCCCGGTCTTCAACCGGGGCGCGCTGGAACTGGCCGTGCGGTACTACACGCAGGACGGCCACAACGACCCGTACGCCTTCCCGATCCGCGCCACCGATCTCAGCGGCCTGCCGCCCACCTACATCGCCGTGGCCGAGATCGACCCGCTGCGCGACGAGGGCCGCGACTACGCCGCACGCCTGTCCGCCGCCGGCGTCACCACCGAACTCGTCCAAGTCCCCGGCGCCGTCCACGGTTTCGACCTCCTCTTCCCCCAGGCCCGCATCAGCGAACACAACCTCACCGACCAGGTACGCACCCTGCGCCAGGCCCTGCACCCCGAAGAGGACGTTGCTGCCGGTTCGACCGGGAGTCACACACACGGCGCAGCGTCGTCGAGCGGTGCATCAACTGGTTGAAGCAGCGGCGCGGCATCGCCACCCGCTACGAGAACCGTCCCCCTGTTTCTCGATGAGAGGACCGCTGGCGAGCACCGGCATCGACCGACATGAGGCAGTGGAGCGCCCCGACCGATGGATCTCCGAGCAGAGATCCATCGGTCGGGGCGCTTCGCCGTGCCAGGGCCTTACGACTCCAAGTAGCGCAGCACAGCCAGGATCCTGCGGTTGTAGCCGGTGGTCTGGGCGAGTTCGAGCTTGTCGAAGATCGCGTTGAGGTTCTTCTCGACGGTGCTCATGGAGACATGCAGCTTCTGCGAGATGGCGGCGTTGGTGTGTCCCTGGACCAGTTCCTCCAGGACGCTGCGCTCGCGCGGTGACAGCCTGGCGAGCGGGTCGGCAGTTAGCCAAGGCCACCAGACGCTGTTGAACTCCGTCGCGGAGATCGCGCTCGATGCGGCGGCGCTCGGCGTCGACCGCCTGCAGAACCGCGGCCCGGCTGGTGGCCAGTTGGCTGATGCGCTGTTGGAGCAGCTCTCGCTCCGAGGGGCCGAAACACTCTCGTGCCAGCCGTGAGTCGAACGCCTCCAGGGAGAGCAACCCCTGCACGTCGAGGCAGAGCAGCACTCCTCCGAGCAGCACCTGGGTGAGCAGTTCCTGCCAGTCCATTGTGCCGCGCAGGACTCCGCCGAGGAGCAGGCCGGCCAGGACGACACCGAAGACGAGCAGTCCGGCCACGATCGTGGTGAGCACGCCGACGTAGGTTCGTGTTCCGGGTGGATCCGTCCGGCATTGGTGACGGCAACAATCAACAATCCCGGGCTTTGACGCACAGGACGAGGACGGCCCCGGTGACGTCTCGTACGTTGTGCCGACCAGGCGGCACGAACGGAGAGTGGGGCCCAGATGTCCGAAGCGATCCCGTCGGAAGTCACACGTTCGGCGCCCGAGGCGGGCAGACGCACGCTCGGCGTGCTGGCCCTGGTCGGAATCTTCTTCTTCACGGTGTCCGGCGGCCCCTTCGGGCTCGAAGCCTCGCTCTCCAGCGCGGGTCCGGGCATGACCGTGTTGATGATCGTCCTGGTGCCGGTGGTCTTCGGCGTACCGAATGCGCTGGTGGCTGCGGAGTTGAGTGCCGCGATACCGGTCGACGGGGGCTACTACTACTGGACGAAGATCGCGCTCGGCAGAGGTGCGGCATTCGTGTTCGGCGCCTGGAACTCGATCGGGTCGGTGCTGAACCTCGCCCTCTATCCGATTCTGCTGGTCGACTACCTGGGCACCTGGGTCCCGGGCATCGCCCGCGGGAAGGGAATGGTCGTAGTGGACCTGTTCCACGGCGGTTTCGTCGTGGACCTGCACTGGATCGTCACCGTCGCCCTCGTCCTCCCCATGGCGTACCTCAACTACCGCGGCTCCAAAGCGGTGAGCGAGTACTCGGTCGGGATGATGCTGCTGATCCTCGCGCCGTTCGCGGTACTGACGGTCCTCGGCATCCGGCACGCCGTCGGCAACGGGATCAACGTGCTCTCGCCCTTCATGGTGCCGGGGCAGAGCCTCCACTCGTCAGTGGCCGGCGCGCTCAGCGTGATCGTGTGGCTGTACCTCGGCTTCGACGGCCCGAGCACGGTGCTGGGTGAGGTCGCCGACGCGCACCGGACCTACACCCGGGCTCTGATCGTCTCGGTTCCGCTGATCGTCGCCGCCTATCTGCTGCCCACCATCGCCGCCATCGGCAGCGGACTGCACCGGGGTTCGCCCGGCGACTGGGTGCAGGGGGACTTCGTCGTGGTCGGCGACGCACTGGGCGGACTCCCGCTGAAGGTGCTGATCTCCGTGGGGTCGGCGCTCTCCCTGGTGGGGCTGTTCATGGCGATCCTGCTGACGAGCACCCGGGTCCCACGGGCGCTCGCCGCGGACGGCTATCTGCCACGGTGGATGGCCCGGGACAGCAGGCGGTTCAACACGCCGGTGGGTGCGCTGCTGGCGAGCACCACCGTCGTCGTCGTGCTCTCCGCCGTCGACTTCAGCTCGATCCTGCGGGCCACGGTGCTGCTCATGCTGGCCTCGATCCTGCTGGAGTTCGTGGCCTTCCTGGTTCTGCGCTGGAGGTATCCGCAGATGCTCCGGCCGGTTCGGGTGCCGGGCGGCTGGCCCGGGGCGGTCCTGGTCGTCGTGCTGCCGGCGGCGATGATCGTGTATCTGGTGTGGAGTACGGCGGTCGACGAGGCCGTGACGTTCGGCACGAGTCTCACGGTGGCGGTGCTGGCCGTGGTCCTCTATCCGCTGTGCCGACGGTTCGTCAAAGGCGACCGGCCGGATGCGGAGATCGACTCCTCCCGCTTCGAACTGGGCCCGGACCGGTTCGCGGGATTCGGTACGCGGAAGGCGGGTCTGTGATGGATGTGCAACAGGTACTCACCGGGCTTACGGAGCAGTTGCGGAACTGGTGGCCGGTGCCGGGCATCGCGATCAGCGTGGTCGACGGGACCGGCGAGTCGGCGTTCGTCACCGCAGGATTCGCGAACGCGGAGCGCGGGCTGCCGGTCTCGCGTCGCACGCGGTTCGAGATCGGTTCCATCAGCAAGACCTTCACCTCGTTCCTGATCGGCATACTGGCGGACGAGGGGAAGGTGGACCTCGACGCGCTGGTCTCCGACCACCTCCCCTGGTTCGCCCCGAACGGCGGCTCCCGCGCGATCACCGTGCGGCACCTCCTGCAGCACACCTCCGGTCTGGTGGCCGGCGCCGACGCGTTGCCCGATGCCGCCGCACGCGGCTACGCGCTGCGCGATGCCAGGACCTGGGCCGAACCAGGTGAGCTGTTCCACTACTCCAACGAGGGCTACAACCTGCTCGGGCTGATCGTCGAGCAGGTGACGGGGGGATCGCTGGCGGACGCCATGGCCGGGCGGCTGCTGCGGCCCCTCGGCATGGGTAACTCGGCGGCGCGGATCACTCACGAGGACATCGCCGAACTCGCGGCCGGGTACCGGTTCCTGCGCGACGACCGCCCGCCGCTGCCGTCGGCCCCGCTCGCACCGGCCGGATTCTTCGAGTACTCGGCGGCCGACGGAAACGTGCTGGCAACCGCTTCCGACCTGGGTCTGTTCGCCCGCATGCTGCTGGGCCGAGGCGTCCTGGACGACACCCGGATCATCGGACCCGAGTCTTTCCGCCGGATTGTCACGCTCCCCGTCGGAGCCGTCAGTTCCAGCTACGCGCTCGGCGTGGATGTGGAAGTGATCGACGGCCACACCTGGCTGACGCACGCCGGCGGCATGGTCGGATACCGCTCGTACCTCGCCGCCGACATCAGCGGCGGGCACGGTGTCGCCGTGCTGACCAACGCGCCCGGCGAGTGCCAGATCATCGACCGCTTCGCCCGCCATGTGCTGGCCGTCGTCCAAGGAGCCCCGGCGGACCCGGCGCTGTTCGATCCGGAGCGGATCGCCGATGCCCAGCGCTACGTCGGGACCCACGGAACTTCGTCGCGTCGCATCCGCGTCGAGGCAAGCGGGGACGACCGTCTCTCGCTCACCGCGGACGGGGTGAGCGGCAGGCTGTACGACTCGGGGGACGGGCGGCTGGTGTGCGATCACCCGGCATGGTCCGCCTACCACCACTCGCTGGACGGACACTGGCTCTACGGGCCCGAGTCACTGGGCCCCGGCCCGTCCGAACCGGCCGCTCCCCCGCATCCGTTGACCGGGAAATACCGCAGCTACACCCCCTGGTATCCCAGCTTCGACATCGTGCAGCGGGCGGGACGGCTGCACATGATCGCCGCGACCGGCGTGGAGGCACCCTGCGACGAACCCGAACTCGTCCCGCTCGGGGACCGGACGTTCCGCGTCGGAGCCGACCCCCGGCTGCCGGAGCGCCTGACGTCCGGGCCCGACCCGGACGGCGCGGTGCTCTGGGTCGACCTGGACGGGTGCCGCTACACGCGCTCGTTCCGGGATCACCCGGAGGCCTGACAGGCACCCGCCCGCAGCTCGCGCACCCGGAGTTGGAGGTGCGCGAGCAGCATGGCGTCGGCGTCGGCGAAGTCCAGCCCCGAAACCTCGCGGATACGGCGCAGCCGGTAGCGCATGGTGTTGGGGTGGATGTGCAGGGCCTCCGCCGCGGTGTCGGTGGCTCCCGCGGCGGCGAGGTAGGCGGCCAGGGTCGCGGCCAGCGGACCGTCCCGGCCCTCGTTCCGGCGCAGCCGGTGGAGCGCACCGCCGGCGTCCGGCAGGCCGAGCGCCTCGGTCACGTCCACGAGGTGCAGCAACAGCACCGCAAGCGCCATGTCCTCCACGGTGCGCACGGCCGGTCCGCGGACGGCCGGGTGCCGCAGGGCCCGCAGCGCGGCGTCCGTCTGAGCCCGTACGTCGACGATCCGGCTCATCGACTCGGCCGGGCCGCCGACGGCGACCACGTAGTCGCCGGCCAGTGGGGTCCGCGCGAGGAAGTCGCGGGCCAGGGCGACGGCCGACTCCAAGGGCGTGGCATGTTCCGGAGGCCAGGCGGCCAGTACGTACACCGCTCCGGTGCCCGCCACCACGGCCGAACGGGGATGTACGGCCGCCAGGAAGTACTCCAGCGTGTCCGCGAACCGGCGCAGCCCGGCGGCGTCCAGCGCGTCGGAGCCCTGGCGACCGGCCATCCGCGGGGCCGCGGCCAGGACGCAGACCGGGCCGGAGCCCAACTGCAGCCGGCTCGCCTCCACCGGGTCGGCCGCCCCGCCGAGCACGGCGGCGGCCAGCTCGCCGCGCTGGCGGCGGGCGTAGCTGGTCTCCGTGCGCAGGGCGACCAGCTGCAGGGCGACCACGGGCGCGAGTTCACGCAGCCGGGCCGTGGCCGCCTCGTCGAGCGGCCCGGGAACGGCGGCCCAGATGTAGCCGAGGACGTCCGAACCGGCCCGGACCGCGATGGCCACGCGTGCCAGCTGATCGGCCCCGGTCGCCTCCATGTACACCGGTTCGGTGCTGGAGTGCAGCCGCTCGAACTCCTGGCGCTCGCGCTGCTCGGCGAGCGTCCGCTGGTGCACGGCTCGCCCCAGGATGGTCTCGATCCGCTCGGAGTCGGTCCGGTCCTGCCCCTCCGACCAGGCGACCAGCGCGGAGAAGCGGTCCTCGATGGTGACCGGTGCCCCGACGGCCTCGTAGACGGCGTTCGCCAGGGCGAACAGCTCCGCTCCGCTTCCGGCCGAGCGCACGCGCGTCCTCGCGTACTCCAGCAGTTGCTCACGGACGGTCGTCGCCACGTGCATCCAGGACGCGTCCCGGTTGACCTCGATGATCGTCGGCCAGTCGTCGGCCGAGGACGGCACCGGGGCCTTCAGCGCGAGCACGTGCGCGCCGGCCCGCCGCATGGCCGCGGTCAGCTCGCACAGCTCGGTCTCCGTGGTCACGCCGACCCCCAGCACCACGCACCCGGGCCCCAGCTGTGTCGGCGCGCCCGGGGCGTGGATGACGATGTCGGTGAGCGGTCCGCCACTGCCGGTCCCCTCCTGGGCCAGGCGCAGCAGCGCCGGCCCGATGTTGTCGACGAGCTGACGGACGGACAGATGTCCCCGCGTACCCGACTCCCGCATGCCGCACCCCCGACTCGAAGGACTGTTGTGAGCGTCAAGTCTGGGAGGTCTGGATTGATGATGTCAACGAAGATCCAGGGTGGCTGAAGCGGGAGGATGACAGCAGAGCGGGACGCGGATCAGCGGCACAAGGAGCGCAGATGGCAACGACGCAGACACACGAGAGCCGGGAGCTTCTGGGACTGTTCCCGGACGGGACCACCCGGGACGGCACCGGCGCACTGGTCATCGGCGGCGTACCGGCGGACGAACTCGCCGAGACCTACGGCACTCCCGTCCTGGTCCTCGACGAAGCGTCGGTCCGCGCCCGCGCCCGCCGGTACGCCGACGGCCTGGCCGCCCGTTGGCCGAACTCCCGCGCCGTCTTCGCCTCCAAGGCATTCCCCTGCACCGCGGTCGTCCGGCTGCTCGCGGAGGAGGGCCTGGGCATCGACGTGGCCGGTGGCGGCGAGCTGACCCTCGCCCTGGCCGCGGGAGCGGACCCGGCCGGCCTGGTCGTCCACGGCAACGCCAAGACCGAGGAGGAACTGCGCCTGGCCGTCGAGGCCGGCGCCGGGACGATAGTCGTCGACAACTTCGACGACATCGACCGGCTGGAGAAGATCCTGGCGGGCACGACGGCGGAGCAGGGAGTACTGGTCCGGGTCACCCCCGGCATCCGCCCCGACACCCACGAGGCCGTGTCCACCGGCCAGAGCGGCTCCAAGTTCGGCCTGCCGCCGGCGCAGGCCCGGGAGGCGATCGCGCGGCTGCGGGGCAGCGATCGGCTGCGGCTGGACGGCGTCCATGTGCACGTCGGGTCGCAGATCCTGGACCTGGCGCCGTTCGCCCGGGCCGTCGAGGCGGTCGCCGAGCTCGGCGAGTTCGCCGTCTACGACCTGGGCGGCGGTCTGGGCTCCCGCTACACCTACGCCGACCGGCCGCCCACGGTGGAGGCCTATCTCGACGCCGTTACCGACACCGCCCGACGCCTGCTGCCCGCCGACGCCCGCATCCTCATCGAGCCGGGCCGCTCGATGGTCGCCGAGTCCGGCGTCTCGCTGTACCGGGTCGTCTCCGTCAAGCGCGGCGGAGGCCACACCTTCGTCGCCGTCGACGGCGGCATGGGCGACAACCTCGAAGTCTCCCTGTACCAGCAGCGCTTCGAGGCGGCCGTCGCCGACCGTCCGACCGGCGGGGGCGAGCTATGCCGCCTGGTGGGCCGGCACTGCGAGTCCGGCGACAGCCTCAGCGTCGGCGTCCGGCTGGCGGATCCGCGCGTCGGGGACCTGATCGCCGTACCGGCCACCGGTGCTTACACCTATGCGCTGAGCAACAACTACAACGGCGCGCGCCGCCCTCCGGTGGTCTTCGTCCGCGACGGCGCGCACCGCGCCGTGGTGCGCCGCGAGACCTACACCGACCTGATGCGCCGCGATCTGCCGTAAGGCCTGGGGCTGGTCGATGCCGGGGTCGCCGGAGGCTGTGGCTTGCGGCGGGGGCGGGTTGGTTGCCGAAGCGCTGGTCATCTTCGGGCGGCTGAGAGTCTGGCAGCAGGCTCGTCACACCGCGCGAGCCACGGCTGCGCCGCTCCCCCACTGACCATGTTCGTCGACCCGCTCGCCGACTCGCGCTCTCGGCGCTCTTCCGCGTGCTCCTGGGCGGCACCGCCGGGCCGCATGCCCAGGTCGCCGGCGGGCGTACGGCTGGACGACCGCACCCTCCCTTTGTGTAGCGCGTGTTGCAAGTGCATGGCAGCCCCTGCGGAACCCCTTGACTCACACCTCGCGGACTTATTTTCTTTCCGCACACAACTTGGAGGTGTGACCGTGCTCCGCCCCTTCGTCCTGATCCTCGCCGTCCTCGTCGGCGCTGCCCAACTCGCCCTCGCTCCAACGGCGTTTGCATCCTCCACGACGTACTACGTCGACTGTTCCGCCACGACGAACGGCACCGGCTCCCAGTCGTCGCCGATCAACTCCATGCCGGCGGCGAACACCCTGGCCCTCGCACCGGGCGACACCCTGCTGTTCAAGCGCGGCGCCACCTGCAGGGGCCAGCTGTACGCGCACTTCTCCGGAACGGTGAACGCGCCTGTCACGTACGGGAGTTACGGAACGGCCGGTGCGGCGCGCATCGACGCGAACGGCAACTACGCGGCGATCTGGCTGAAGAACGCCTCGTATGTGACCGTCCAGGACCTGGAGTTGACCGCGCCCGGCGACAACACCACCGCGCGACGCGGCGTCTGGGCCCAGGCCGTCGACTCCGGGGACCTGACCGGAGTCGCCCTCCAGCGTCTCGACATCCACGACGTGCGCGGCACGCTGCCCGCGAAGACGGGTGGCGCCGCCGCCAACGGGAAGTACGCGGGAGCGTCCGGCGGCATCGTCGTCGAGGCGCTCGGGAGCACAATCCCTTCCGCCTTCAAGGGCCTTCGCATCGCCGACAACAACATCCACAGTGTGGATCGGGCCGGGATCTACTTCTGGTCGAACTGGTGCCGCAGGCCCGACATGGTCGGCTTCTGGACCTCACTGTGCACCGCCGACTGGCACCCGCACACCGGGACCGTCATCCAGGACAACACCCTCGCCGACATCGGCGGCGACGGCCTGGTCGTCAAGACCAGCAGCGACGTGCTCGTACAGCGCAACGACCTGGACGGGTTCAACGAGCGCGCCGGGTCCGTCAACGCCGGCATGTGGACGGCCAACAGCGACTGGGTCACCTTCGAGTACAACCGGTCCGCGCACGGCAACACCACCGCGGACGGTCAGGGATACGACGTGGACCACTCCACGAACCACGTCACGTTCCAGTACAACGTGTCCTTCGACAACGGCGGCGGTTTCTTCCTGCTGTGCCCCTACGGCGCCGGCGTGCCGGGGCAGAGCAAGGACTTCGTGATTCGCTACAACCTCTCGGTGAACGACCACGCCCGCACGTTCCAGGTGTGCGCCGGCGGACTGGTCCGCGGGCAGATCTACAACAACACGGTCCAGCTGCCCGACGACGCCCACCACCAGATCGTCACGGAATCCGCTGCGAAGGACGGCGAGCTGGACGTCGTCTTCACCAACAACCTTCTTCGGGGCGGGAGTTCGTCGTCTTCCGCGCAGTGGACGCTGAACGACTCGGCGTTCCGCATCGACCACAATCTGCTCTACAAGGTGCCCGTCCCGGCCACCGCCGCCTCCACCCTCACCTCGGCACCCCTGCTAGCCGCGCCCTCCAGCACGTCGTACGACCCGGGTGCCTTCAAGCTGCTGCCCGGTTCACCCGCCCTGGGGGCCGGCAGTCCGATCTCCGGCGACGGGGGCCGGGACTACTTCGGGACCACGCTCGCCACCCCGCCCTCCATCGGCTTCCACGAAGGACCCTGACGCCTCCATGACCACCACCCCATCCCGTACGAGCGCCCCTCCCCCGGCGGGCATCAGCCCCGGCAGAGCCCGGTTCGCCAAGCGCTGGACACCGCGTCTGGTCGCGTTCGGCGAGTTCATCGACGGCTACGACCTGCTCGTCATGGGCTCGGCGCTGCTCTTCCTCAAACCCGCCTTCGGCTTGACGGCGAGTCAGGTGGGCTGGCTCGGAGCCATCGCGTTCATCGGCGCGGCCGTGGGCCTCGTCGTGTTCGGCGACCTCTCCGACCGGTTCGGACGGAAGGTCATCTTCGTCATCAACCTGGTCTTCTTCGTCGTCGCCTCGCTCGCCGCCGCGTTCGTCACCGAGGTCTGGCAGCTGATGCTGGCCAGGTTCTTCATCGGGGTCGCCGTCGGCATGGACATCCCGACCTCGCATGCGTTCCTCACGGAGATAGCGCCGAAGGCCCGGCGCGGCCGGATCGCGGGCTCGCTGCCCAACATGATGTGGCTGAGCGGCGCGATCACCAGCGTCCTCATCGCGCTCGCGCTGCGCGACGTGGCGGGCGAGGACACCTGGCGCTGGCTGTTCGGGCTCGCCGCGATCCCGGCATTCGGCGTGCTGATCGCCCGTCAGTTCCTGCCCGAGTCACCGCGCTGGCTGCGGGCGCAGGGGCGCCACGAGGAGGCCCGCCAGGTGTTCGCGCTGCTCGGCGTCGAGGAACCGCCCGCACCGGCCGGGCCCGTCGAGAAGAAGCGGGAGCTGCGGGAACTGTTCGGCAAGGGGGCGGGGTGGCGCCTCGCGGCCGTCACCGGGTTCTTCGCACTCCAGGCGTTCGGTGGTGCCGTCGCCACCGTCGCGGGCCCGCTCGTCATGGAGGCCAGCGGCATCGGCGCGAAGAATTCGCTCTGGTTCTCGCTGGCCGGATTCGTCGCGGGCCTGGTCGCGGTCGTCGCGGGCGCCCAGGTCATCGACCGCGTCAACCGCAGGACCCTGGGAATCTGGTCCTGCCTCGGCGTCTTCGTCGCCGGCCTCGGCATCGCCTTCCTGGGCCCGAAGGCCTCCGGACTCCTGCTGACCTTTTACGTCCTGTACTCCCTCCTCACCTGGTTCGGCCCCGGCGTGCTGTCCTGGGTGTGGTCGTCGGAGGCATCCCCGACGCCCCTGCGCGGCATCGGTACCGGCATCGCCCAGGCCGTCACCCGTCTGATGATCGCGCTGAACGTGGTGCTCGTCCCGAACCTCCTGGAGAAGTTCGGGCTGCGGACCGTCGCGATCTACGCATGCGCCTACGTGCTGGCCGCGATCATCATCGCCGTCTCACCGTTCCTCGCGACCACGGGCAAGGAGCTGGAAGAGGTCAACACGCATCAGGCGTAGCCGAGTCGAGAAGAGCCGACCCCGAGGTACGAACGGAGCCACGTGACCGACGACCACCGCACTCCCGCGGGACTGCGCCGCGCCAACACCGCCGCCGCTCTGCAGGCCGTACTGGACGGTGGCCCGCTCCCCCGCGCCGGTCTGACCGAGCGCCTCGGCCTGGCGGCGGGCACGGTCAGCCGGATCGTGGCGCCCCTGGTCGCCGCCGGTGTGCTGCGGGAGCTGCCCGCGTTGCCCGGCGCCGGCGGCCGCCCCCGGATACCCGTGGATCTGGTGCCCCGCGCGCGGTACGCGATCGGCGTGCATGTGGGACGGCAGCGTACGACCGCGGGCCTGGTGGATCTGCGGGGCCGGGTCCACGAGGTGCGCAGCCACGAGCGCGACCCGGGGCAGGCGCGTCAACTTGTGGACGGAGCAGCCGACTTGGTGGCGGGGCTGCGCAAGGAGGCGGGCACCGTGCCCGTCCTCGGTGTCGGAGTGGCGACCGGGGGCTGGGTCGATCCAGCCGCCGGAGTCGTCGTCGACAACGAGGCGCTGGGCTGGCGGGACGTGCCGCTGCGCGCGCTCCTGACCCGGGCACTCGGCGCGGACCTCCCGGTCCTTGTGGACTCAAGTGCTCGCGCCCAGGCCACCGCCGAGGTCTGGTTCGGGTGCGCGCGCGGTGCCGAGACATCGGTGCACCTGTTCACGGGCAATGTGATCGACGCGGCCTTTGCGATGGGCCGCCGGATACATACGGGGGCACGGTCGGCCGCCGGCATGATCGGACACCTGCCGATCGGCGTGGCCGGCCCGGCCTGCGCGTGCGGTCGCCGCGGGGTGCTGCAGGCCGTGGCGTCCGACCGCGCCGTCGTGGACGCCGCAGCGGCCGCGGGGATCATGACAGCGAGCGAGGGACTCGCCCGCCTCGACACCCTCGCCGCCACAGGGACGGAGGTGGCCGACAGCCTGCTGCGCGAACGGGCCCGGCACATCGGCACGGCCGTCGCCCACCTCGTGGACCTCTTCGACCCCTCCCTGGTCGTACTGTCCGGCGGCGTCCTGCCCCATGCGGACGTGGTACGTGACGAGGCGGCCCGCCTCGTCGGCAACGCCTGGGACCCCGACCGTGTCCGGCCCACCGCGCTCGGCCCGCACGCACTGGCCGCCTCCTCCGGGGCGCTGCTCCTGGCGGCGTACTACGCCGATCCGCTGGCCTACGAGAGCGGGGATGCCGCCCGCGCCATGGAAAGGCAGGGCCGGCCGTGACCACAGCACCCGCCGATACGTCCGGCCGTATGCTCCCGCGCCCGATCCGCGTCCCCGTCACCGAGCGCACGACGTGGCTGCTGGTCCAACATGGCTGCGGATGGGGCGAGTTGTCTGACATTCCGGAGGCGGAGGCGTCCCGTCTGCTCGCCATGGCGGCGAGCGGTGCCGCCCTGCCCGACACATTCGCGGGCCGAACGGTGACGGGAGGCCTGCGCACGGCCGAGGCGGACGCGGCCGCACGGGACGCGGGTCTGCCCCTCGCGGACTGGCTGGCCGAGCGGATCGCCCGGCCGGTGCTCCGCAGGACGGTCCCGCTCTACGCCAACATCAACCGTGCGCTGCCCCGTCGCACCCCCCAGGCCGCCGCCGACACCGCTCGCCGGGCGATCGCGGCGGGTCACTCGACGGTCAAGGTCGCCCCGTTCGACGGGCTCCCGGGTCCGGACCGGATCAGTCGCGGCCTGGACATCGCCCGAGCCGTGCGCGACGCCATCGGCCCCGAGCACACTCTCCTCCTGGACGCGCATCACCTCCTCACGGTCGATCAACTGCTCCTGCATGCACCAGAGTTCAGCGCCCTGCGGCTGGGCTGGCTGGAGGACACGGCCCGCCTCGACGACGTCGAAGGCCTGCGCCGCGTCCGTGCGGCGATCGACGCGCCGCTGGCCGGCGGGGAGTTCGCGGCCACACCCGCACAGGTGCTGCCCGCACTGCGGTCGGGCGCGCTCGACGTGTTGATGCCGGACGTGAAGCATGCGGGCGGCCCGCTGCGGGTCCTGCGGCTCGCGGCTCTCGCGGCGGCCCACGGGGTCGCCGTCTCACCCCACAACCCGAGCGGCCCGGTGGCGACGGCGGCCAGCGCCCACGTCAGCGCACTGCTGCCGCCCGACGGGCCGCCCCTGGAGATCATGTTCGGCGAGGTGCCGTGGCGCGGAACGACCGTCACGCCGCCCGAACCCCTGACGGGGGCGGCCTACACGCTCCGCCCGGAACCCGGGATCGGCATCACGCCCCGTACGACCGAAAGGTGAACACCATGACCACCGCACTCGTCATCGGCGCCGCGGGCGGGGTGGGCCGTGCCGTCGTCGCCCGCCTGATCGCCGACGGCACGGCCGTCATCGCCGCGGACCGAGATCCTGCCGTGCGCCAACTCGTAGGCGTGGCAGCCGCGTTCGAGGGCGACGCGACCGAAGACGCCCTGCTCGCCGCCGCTTTCGACGCGGCATCCGAGCCTGCATCGATCCTCGTACACGCGGTGCTCAGTGAACACCGGGCCCCACTGGAGGAGCTGGAGCCTCGCCATTGGCACCGGGTGTTCGACGAGGGGCTCGTGTCGGCGTGGCAAGCGGCCGCCGCACTGGTCCGGCGCAAGCCCGCCGGAGTGCCCGCGTCCATCGTCCTGACCGGCTCGGTGCACGCGCACGGTGCCGCGCCCGGCTTCGCCCCGTACGCCGTGGCCAAGGCGGGCCTCGGGGCGCTGGCCCGGGCGGCGGCCACCGAATGGGGGCACCTCGGGGTCCGTACCAACGTGGTCGAGCCCGGCTTCGTCGCAGTGCCGCGCAACGCCCACCGCTGGCGGGACCCGGGCGAGCGCGAACGCGTCCGAGCGGCATACCCGTTGGACCGCCTGTGCTCCCCCGAGGAGGTCGCCGAGGTGGTCGCCTTCCTTGCGGGGCCTGCGTCCTCGTACGTCAACGGGGTCTGCCTGCCCGTGGACGGCGGGGCTCTCGCCGTTCTGCCGGAGGTACATCTCAGCCGCCGGGAGGACAGGTAGGCGGTGACGCTGCCGGCGTGCCGGACCGGGACCAGGCAGATGCCCTCGCCGGGCTGGACCCGAACGGCGTCTCGAGCGGCGGCTGCACTTCAGCTCAACTGGGCTTCCGGTAGCTGGACTTACATGTCGACGGCTCGCCTCTTACGCACAAAGAGAACCAAGAAAGAGTCATGACATTGCAAAGGCAAACCCACTTAAGGGCAATATTGGTCAAGAGCATATAGCATGAGTCCGGTTTGACTCTTATCGGGTGACTCTTCAAGACTTCACCCCCATCTCCCCTTTATTTACAGGGGCATTACATGATGAAGAGAGCAAGTCGAACCAGCATGGACAACAGAGACATCACTCCTGCACGTGTGCGCGGGATCCTGGCCCGTGGCGTCGTCGCGACCACGGCGCTCGCCGCTGTGGTGGGTGTGGTCGCACCCACCACTGCGCTGGCGGCACCGAGCAACTCCGCCGCTGCGGCCAGCGCCATCGGCACAGACGAGAGCCAGCGCGTCTCTGCTGCGGCGGTCGTCGGCCTGGACGCCACCTGGGACGTGCTCCAGCGCAGCGACTTGGACTTCCTCCAGGAACTCTGGCGCAAGGCCCGAGAGGGTGGCGAGCGCTACGAGGCCGTGCGTATGGCAGCCGAAGAGGCCATGCTCAGCGCCGCCCCGGAAGACCATGTGCGGTTCATCGTCACGGGCATCCATGAGGCGTACGAGACCGACAAGAAGCGCGAGCAGGAACGTGAAGCGGCCGCGCGTGCGCAGCGGCTCGCCAAGTCCCAGGCGCTCATCGCGGTGGGCATTCCCAGCAGCCCCGACCTCTTGGCCCTGAGTGACGACAACTTCGTTCGCGCCGTCATGAAGCACGAAGCGGCGGGTCCGGAGGTCAAGACGGCCGCAGCGGCGGCGCTGGCCGGGGATGCGTCCGCCTGGCGCGAGTTCATCACCAACGGCGCACGCGAGGCCCATCAGCGCGACGTCGCCGAAGAGGTCAGGCAACTGCAGGAGAAGAATCGCGAGGAGGCCCAGCGACGCCAGGAACTCGCTGCTCGCAAGAGCGCCGCGGCGCTGTTCAACATCGTGCCGTCGGACGCCATGCTGAGCCTCAGCGACGACAACTTCATTCGCGAACTGCTGCGCCAGGCCGTCGCCGCCAACGGGCCCGAGCTCTATGCAGCCGCGCAGAAGGCCGCCCTCAGCTCCGCCCCCGCCGATTGGCGGGAGTTCATCCACACAGGAGCAGAGAAGGCCTACAAGGCCGACGCCGAAAAGCGCCGTCGGCAGGTGGCGGAGGCGAACAGGCTGCAGCTGAAGCAGCTCACGGCTCTCCTGAACAAGACCGGTGTGAACCCCTGGTTCGTGGCCAAGGCGAACAAGGCCCTGGTCGGAACCGACGAAGACGTGGTCGCGTTCCTCAAGAGCGAGAACCAGTACCGCGCGATGCGCCAGTCGCTGCAGCCCGCCTCGGGCAAGCCGGCGGGCTTCTTCCTCCGGCAGTCCCGGGTGGACGCCAACGAAGCGTTCGTGGCACCGGTCGCCGGCGCGAGCAAGCAGACCGACCGAGAGGACGCGACCTGGATCGTCGTGCCGTCCCTCGCCAAGAAGGCCGACTGCTACTCCTTCGAGTCGGCCCGCGACCGAGGCTCCTACCTGACGCTGAAGGGTCTGCGCGTCGTGGCCGCACCCCACGACGGCAGCGACGCCTCCGCCCAAGACGCCACGTGGTGCGCCCGCCCGGGCCTGTCCGGCTCCGGCAAGTCCTTCGAGTCGGCGAGTCAGCCGAAGCGCTGGCTGCGCCAGTTCGCCGGTGACGTCCTCGCAGCCGCCAAGGACGGCAAGAACCGGTTCGACGGAGGCAAGACCTTCGAACAGGACGTGACGTGGAAGCTGGCCGACCCGCTCGCGCCCTGACCCGTCCTGATCCGAACCCCCCTCTTCTCCAGAACGGAAAAACCCAGATGTCCCGGACCCTGCGAGCCACGCTGGCCCTCGGAGTCAGCGCCGCCGTGCTCTCCAGCGGTGCGACGATCGCCCACGCCGACCAGGCCACCACGGCCAAGGCCGGTGCAGCAGTGCAGCTGCGTGCGGAGCACAGCGGCCAGTGCCTCACCGTCGTGGACGGCAGTCTCCGCAACGGCGCCAACGCGGTGCAGTCCAAGTGCGACGGCAGTCTCCCCAACCAGCTCCTCACGTTGGAGCCGACCGGCTCTGCCTCCTTCGAGGTACGCATCGAGCACAGCGGCAAGTGCCTGGAAGTCGAGAACGCGGGTAAGCAGAACGGCGCCAATGTCCAGCAGTGGTGGTGCAGCGACGTACCGCAGCAGCGCTGGCGGCTGGTCATGGTCGATGTCGTCAACGAGACCTACGAACTGCGTCCCACCCACGCCACGGACCACTGCCTGGACATCGCCGACGGCAGCCTCAAGGACGGCGCGAACGCCCAGTCGTGGACCTGCAACAGCACCCCAGCTCAGCGCTGGACCATCCTGCCGGCCAAGTCCTGACACCTCCTCCCGCCCCGGCACCGGCAGCAGGCCGGCCGGGACGCGCCCCACACACGGTGCCTGTCAGCGTGCTCCCGCCGCATGCCAGGCACCCGCAATCGCACAGCAGAAAGAGAACCAACGATGGTACGGATGACCCGAGCCGCCCTGGCCGGTGTTGCGAGCGTCGCCGCCCTGGCGGCAGGCACCACCACGGCCCAAGCGGACCAGGCCACCCCCTTGGCAGCCGCGCCGGAGACCACTGCGCAGTTCCAGGTGATGCACAGCGGCAAGTGCCTTGAGATCAACAACGGCCAGGCGGACAACGGCCTGGCCGCACAGCAGTGGACCTGCGCCGCCGTTGTGGCCCAGCAGTGGCGCTTGGTCCCCGTCGCCGACTCCTCCTTCGAGCTGCGCTCCGCGGCCAGCGGCAAGTGCCTGGAGGTGGAGAACAGCGGGACTCAGGCCGGGGCCAGGGTCCAGCAGTGGACGTGTACCGGAGGCAAGCAGCAGCGCTGGCGGCTCGTGCTCGTCGACCAGGTCAACAAGGTGTTCCAACTTCGCCCCACGCATGTCGAGGACCGCTGCCTGGACGTCACGGGCGCCAAGGCGGACAACGGCATCAAGGCGCAGTCCTGGTACTGCAATCAGAGTGACGCCCAGCTGTGGCAGATCAAACCGGTCAAGTGAGGACCCCAGTGAGAACGCAGCGCTGGATTGCCCAGGCCGCTACGGTCGCCCTGTTGGCGTGTGGCGGCAGTCTTCTTGCGGGCACGGATCCCGTCCGGGCCGACTCACCGGTGCGCACAGTCATATCGAGTCGGACGGCGGCAGAACAACCGACCGACGCGGCAGCCGACTTGAAGGCAGCGGCGGCTGAAAGTGCCCGCGCCTACGTCCATTCGATCGCCGTGTCGAAGCTCCCCGCCGAGCTCCGCGTCTCCGCGTGGAACGCGCTGCGCAACTCACGTGGGGACGCGGCGATCACGGACTGGATCGCCCCCGGCGGCGGATACGCCTACACCAAGCAGCGCCTCAAGGACTCCCGGGTGCAGAACCGGACGTTTTGCGAGCGTGTGGTGAGTACGAACTCCGAGGAGTTCTCACCCGCGGTGCGCGCGGCGGCTCAGAAGGCCCTGAAGGGCACGGACGCCGACCGGGCCGCTTTCGTGAAGTCCGGCTACGCGTTGGCCCGGGAGCATGACCGCGTGACCCGTGAGGCCGATGCCCAGCGCCGGCAGGAAGTCGCCGCCGGCGACCGGGAGTTCGTCGGCACGCTCGCGACGCGGGCCCTGGGCGAGCAGGTGCGGGTGGCAGCCCAGTGGGCGGTCCGCCCCGGTGCCGCGGACGCGGACGTCGCCGAGTTCTACAACTACGGCTGGTCCACGGCAGGGGCGTTGGACCTGGAGGCCTACCGCCTCCACGTGACCGACACCGAGACAGTGCGTCGCGCCGGCCTGACCCAGCTGATCACACAGGCCCAGGCGGCCGAGGCGGCGGTCAGGAACGCCGTCGACGCGGCGAAGGCACGGGCCGAGGCGGAGGCTGCCTGGAAGGCGGTCTCCGAGCACGCGGATGCCGCGCAGAAGGCGTGGATCGCCGAGCAGGAGGCCGCGGCAGCCCAGGCGGAGAACTGGCGGAACATCGCCAAGGCCGCCAAGGAGTCCGCCAACGGCCTCTGGAAGGCGATCGGTGACCCGGCTGAGGCCAACGGGACGTCCTGGGCCGAGGAACAGGCAGCGGCGGCCGGATCGGCTCGCTTCTGGCAGGACATGTTCCAGCAGGCCAGGAACGCGGAGAACCGCGTCAAGGGCTGAGCGCACTACGTGTCCCGGGGTGCGGCCGGCCTGACCTGCCCGCCCGCCCCGGGCGCCCGCACATCGCGCCGTTCCAACCCTTCTTTCAAACTTCCTGACCCTCCCCGCGCGCACGGCGGTGACGCCGTGCGCGCGGGGAGTCTTTCCGATCTCAAAACGTGGGGGGATACATCCCGTGATTGACAGATTCCGGCGACGAGCCGGAAGACGACGCGGTCGGGTGACCGCGGCAGCGTCGGGTGCTCTGTCGGCGACGCTGGCCCTGGCCATCCTCGCCGGCTCGACCGGCGACGCGGCGGCCGCGACGACGGCCCGTGCCGAACAGGCCTCGCTGACCGAGACTCTGGCTTCGTTCGACCGCCTGGCCGCGTCGCTGCCGAAGGCGGCGACGGCACCGGCGGCTCCTGCGCCCTCGGAGCTGGACAAGGTGAGTGCCGAGCGTGACCGGCAACTCGTCGAGGACTACGCCGAGTTCGACGAGGAGGAGGAAGTCCGCGAGGCTGCGAGGAAGGCGCTCGACAGCAGCGACCCGAACGCCGTCAAGGAGTTCCTCGCGCACGGCGAAGCCGAGGCGCGCCAGCGTGCCAAGGACAAGGGTGCTGGCGCCGACGTCAAGAACCGTCAGCAGATCGAGGCGATGCGGGGCACCGGTGGGCCGGTGTTCAACGCCGAGGTCGAGCGTGTCCTGAAGGGCGACGCCAGGGCACGTGCGGATTTCCTCGCGTTCGGCGCGGACATCGCTCGCACGCAGGACAAGAAGAACGAGCAGAACGCCAAGGAGCGCGCGGCGGAACTGCGTAAGCGCGTCGAAATGCTCGTGGCTTCGGGCGGACCCGAGGTCAAGAAGGCCGCGGCGGCTGCCCTGGCCACGAACGACGACAAGGTCATCGCCGAATTCCTCGACAAGGGATACCTGGTCGCGGAGAACAAGGACGCCGCGGATCGGGCAGCTCACGAGAAGGCCCTGAAGGACGCACAGGAGGCCGCGGACAAGCTCCGCGACCTGGCCGAGAAGGCCGCCCGCGCCGCCGAGGCGCGTACGAAGCTGATTGCCGCGCACGGCGATGCGGTCAAGGCCCTCAAGGAAGCGTCCAACGCGATGACTTCCGCGGCCGGGCAGGCACGCCAAGCGGACCGGATGCTGTCTGCCGACCGTGCCGGCAAGGCGCTGTCCTCCTACGACGGAGTCAAGGCCGAGGCCGCGCGCCAGGTCACCATCGCCAACGACGCGGCCAGGGCGGCCAAGGTCGCGGCCGCGCAGGCGAAAGTCCAGGCGGACGTTCTCGTCGAGACCGGCCTGACCTACGGCACGCAGTGGTCCGACGTCGCCTCAGGTATCGCGGCAGCTGCTGAGGCAGCGGTCAAGGCCGGCCAGACCGCCCAGAAGGCGATCGAGGCCACCGAGGCCGACGCCAAGGGCCTGAACGCCAAGAACCAGGCCCAGTTGCACGAGCAGCAGGCCAAGGCGTGGCGAGCGAACGCCGTCGAGCACGCCAAGGTCGCGGCCTCGCTGGCCGACGCCGCCGGCAAGCAGGCCCAGATCGCGGCCGACGCGGCCTCCCGTACCAAGACGGCTCGCATCGCGGCCGAGAAGGCCGAGAAGGAGGCCTGGGAGCACGCGAAGAAGACCCGCGAGGCTCGGGAGGAAGCTCAGCGCCAGGCGAAGATCGCGGCCGAGCAGCGCGCGATCGCCGAACGCGAGCGCGATCTCGCGGCGCAGGCACGCGCCCGGGCCGAGAAGGAGCGGAACACCGCGGCGGCCGCACGAGCGCGTGCGGAGGCCGAGGCACGCACGGCTTCGGCGGCCCGAGCCGAGGCCCAGGCAGCCGGCGCCACAGCGGCACAGGCCCGCGCGCACGCCGCCGAGCAGGAAGGCATCGCGTCCAAGGCGGACGAGAATGCCCGAGGCGAAGAGACCAACGCCCGCAATGCCCGCGAAAAGGCTCACAAGGCTGAGCAGGATCACAACGCTAAGGAAGCCCGGGCACAGGCCACCGAGGCGATCGCGGCCAAGGTCCGCGGTACCGCGGACGCCGCTATGGCAGCGAACGCTGCGGAGTCGGCGCGGGCGGAAGCCAACACCGCCAAGACGGCAGCCGGTGAAGCCCGGGGCGCGGCCAACACGGCAAGCGGCGCGGCAGTACGCGCGCGGTCCGCGGCAACCGAGGCCGCAGGAGCGGCAGCTCGGGCACGGGCCGCAGCGGCAGAGGCAACGGCGCATGCTGCTCGCGCCAACGCGGCGGCGAACAAGGCCGAAGCAGCGGCTGCGGCCGCCAACGCTGCAGCGAACAAGGCCGAAGCGGAAGCCGCCAAGACCCACGCCGCGGCACAGCGCGCCAACGCGAGCGCGGCTGAAGCCACCTTGCAGGAAGCCCGCGCGGGCATGGCCGCCCACGAGTCCGCCCGCCTGGCAGGTCTGGCCGCGATCGAGGCGAACAACGCCCTGCAGGCCGCCAACCGCACCAAGGCAGAAGCCGAAGGCGCCACCCGTGAGGCCGCGATGGCCAAACTCCAGTCCGGTATCGCGGTGCAGGCCGCGAACGCTGCCCGCACGACCGCGGCCGGCATCGCAGACCCTGCCAACACCGCCATCGCGCTGACCGCGTCTTTCTCCGGCAAGGACATCGACGCGGACTTCGCGGCCCTGGTGGCCAAGGACGCCCTGGAGATGGGGCAGGAACAGGTCACTTCCGCCGAAGCGAAGGCGGCCGAGGCAGTCAAGGCCGCCGACTCCGCAGCGGCCGCTGCAAAGCGCGCAAGTGCCGAAGTGGCCCCGGCGTTCAAGGCAGCCGCGGACGCCGCACGGTCCTCCGCCAACGCCGCACGCTCGACCGCGGCAGCCATGAAGTCCGCCGCTCAAGCGGCAGAAGACGGAGCCAGGGCGAGAGCAGCGGCGGCACGGGCCATCGAGGCCGACGCCCAGGCCCAGGCCGACGCCAAACTCGCCCGCCAGAGCGCCAACCAGGCCTACGCGGACGCTGCGGCCGCACGCCAGGCAGCCAACCAGGCCGAGGCCGAGGCAGCACGAGCACGCGGCGCCGCGGCCGAAGCCGACCAGCACGCCTCCGCGGCTGCTGGCGCTGCTGACCTTGCCGAACAGGAGGCTGTGGTCGCCCAAGGCGTGGCAACACAGGCGGAGAAGGATGCCACCGACGCCGGCAAGCTCGCCGACTCCGCCGAAGAACACGCCAAGTCGGCGGAGACAGCCGCCAAGAACGCCGAAACCTACGCCAAGGAGGCCGACGAAGCAGCGAAGAAGGCCGAAGAGTACCAGCGCGAACAGGAACGCAAGCGCCGTGAGGAGGCCGTCGGGCAGGACGGCAAGGGCGGCGGTCCTGAACTGACCGCGCAGGAGAAGTGGGCGCTCCAGCAGTCGGGCATGTCGCCCGAGGAGTACGAGAAAGCTCGCGCACTCGCCAACAAGGACATCACGGACTTCTTGATCGAGAACGGCGGCCAGATCCTGGTCGACCTCCTTTTCGGAGACATCAAGGAGTGCTTGACCGAAGGCAATATCGAAAGCTGCGTCTGGGCGGTGATCGGCGCTCTTCCCGTAGGCAAGATGATCACCGTCCTCAAGAAGTCTCCGGAGATCGCCAAGGCCCTCACCCGCATCACCGGAGGAATCGGGAAGTTCCTGGAGGAGTCAGCTGCAGCGAAGAAGATCATCGGCAAAGGCAAGGAGGCCCTTCAGAAGCTCGAGAAGAGCCCCGTATGCCGGGTGAAGGCAAAGGCTAACAGTTTCACTCCGGAAACTCCCGTGCTGATGGCTGGCGGAGCACGCAAGCCGATCGGTGACGTCCGGGTCGGGCAGCAGGTGCTGGCCACAGATCCGGAATCCGGAAAAACAGAGGCGCGAACCGTCACTGACGTGATCGTCGGCACGGGGCAGAAAAACCTCGTCCAGATCACCATCGACACCGACGGAGAGGCCGGCAACGCTACAGGCGTGGTTACCGCCACAGGCGGCCACCCGTTCTGGGTGGCAGACCAGGGGCGTTGGTTGGCTGCCGCGGCGCTCAAGGCGGGCGACCAGCTGCGCACCCCTGACGGTGAGCTCCGCAAGGTCGTTGGCACGCGCTCGTGGACCGAGTTCCACACGGTGTACAACCTCACCGTCGATGGTCTCCACACGTACTATGTCCTGGCGGGCGCCACGCCGTTCCTGGTGCACAATTCAAATTACGCGTGGTGCACGGACGACGTGCGGATCGAAGAAGCTGACCTCATCGCCCAAGGACACGCGCAGAGCAAGCACGCGGGAGACTTCCCTGGCATGTCGGTGGACGATCTCGTCAAGCTCGCGCAGGACGTCATGACGAACCCATCGCGTACCAAGGATCTGGCCCGCGGACGGAAGGCCTACCTCGGAAAGGACGGGACGACCTTCGTAGTCCACAATCCGAACGCTGAGGACGCGGGATCGATCTACCGCCTGGATCCGACTAAGCTGGAAGACTATTGGGCAGGACTGGAATGACGTCTGAAGATGCGGTGGCGGCGGGCGAACTGCTTGCCGATAATGAGATCGCCCTGCTGCGACGCGCCCTCCTGGAGTGGTGCGGGCCGGCTCGATGCAGCGACCAACTGGCCGTCGGAATGGGGTTCACGGATGCGCAGCACCTGGTTGACCAGTGCCTCGCGCTTCGTAGCGCGCTCGCCTCGGATGATCCGATCTCTCCGGTGGAGTGGGCGCGTGTGCTGCTTGCGGTGGAGATCGTCTTCGCGAGCGACCTGATGGGGTCGGGAGTCGAATGGCCGACTACCACCGGACTCGACGATGAGCCGACCATCACCACGCTGCGCGTGATTCAGCGGAAGTTGGCCAGGACCATCCGGCCTTACTACGGGAAGACCCCGAGCGGTCACTGATCCCGGGAGCACCCGGCACCGCTGTCAATGAGGCAGGGCGGTCACTCTCACGAGTGACCGCCCTGCCTCATCTTTCTTGCGGGGCGTTGTCACGTTGTTGGGGGTGTGAGTGGTTGAGGGTCGGCTGCTATACCCCAACCAAAGCGCCGCGCTCACCGAGTCGGGTATGTCGTGGACATACCCCCTCCACATCTTGACCCCAGATAAACCCGCACACCGCTGCTGGCGCTCCGGCGGCAGACTTATGGAGAATCTTTAGCTGCTCCAGCAACAGTCTGGTGCATAAATCTAAGGTGAAGAAAGGGTGCGGGCTTCAGCTGGACCACGTCAGACAGGTGGCAGCCGATCCCACGGCATCGCCCCTCGCCTGACGGGGCGTCGGGGCGTCGGGGCGCCCGTCCAAGCTGAGCCCAGGCCGACCGGGTCGAGGGCTTCACGGCCCGCTGCTCCGCGGGGCTTCACGGCGCCCTCCGCGCTCGTGGTCAAACCCCCAGCTCGACGAGGGTCGGCGGGTCGGCGCCCTCGCGGGTGCACGTGAGCGCCGCCACGCGGGCCGCCAGGTCGAGGGCCGGGGCCAGCTCCGGTGTCGGGTCCGGGGCGGCGATGGCCCGGTGCAGCCTCTGGCGGGCCTGCTTCCCGGCAGCCGGACCGTGCCCCTCGGCGAGTAGCCCTCGCATCATCAGCCCGCTCAACAGACCCGCCATGAAGGCGTCTCCGGCACCCACCGTGTCCACCACCTCGACCTGCCGGCCAGGCACCACAAGGTCACCTCCGCGCCAGTAGGCGTGCGCGCCCTCTGCGCCCAGGGTGAGGACGACCAGCGCGGGCCCGGCGGTCGCCCACTCACGCGCGACGTCCGCGGGGGCGCGGGCGGGGTAGAGCCAGGCGAGGTCCTCCTCGCTCGCCTTCACCACGTCACTGAGCGAGACGAGTTGTTCGATGCGCGGCCGTTCCGCCGCTGGGCCGCGCAGCAGGGCGGGCCGCAGGTTCGGGTCGTAGGAGATGGTCGCCGAACCGTGGGCCTCCCGCACGGCAGCGAGCACGAGGTCCGCGCCCGGTGCCAGGGCCGTCGCGATGGACCCCGTGTGCAGATGGCTCGGCATGCCCACGAGGGTGGGCAGGATCGTGCTGCGCGCCGGTGCCCACCGGATGTCGAACTCGTACGTCGCCGACCCTGCGCGGTCGAGCCGGGCGGTCGCCGAGGAGGTGGTCCCGGCCTGCACCGAACCCTCCGTCAACCGGACCCCGCTCTCCGCGAGCCGGGCGTGCGTCTCCTTGCCGAGGGAGTCGCCACCGATGTGCGTCGCGAGCTGTGGGCGGCGTCCCAGTCGGCCCAGGCCCAGGGCGACGTTGGCGGGGCTGCCGCCGGGCCGGGCGACTTCGCTGCCGTCCGGCAGGACGAGGACGTCCATGAGGGCCTCGCCGATGACGAGCACGCCCGCGAGGGCTTCGGGTGTCACGGCGTGACCAGGATCTTCCGCCCGCGGCCCGCCTGGAACTGGGCGAGTGCGGCGGCGTAGTCCGTGAGCGGGAAACGGTGGCTGATGAAGACGTCCGGGTCGAGCACCCCGGCGGCGAACAGTTCGGCCGCACGCTCGTAGCTGTGCAGTACGGCCATGGAACCGGTGATGGTGATCTCCTGGTTGTAGATGCGGTACGGCTCGATCGTGGCCCGCGCCGCGTAGTCGGCCACCCCGAACTGGAGGTAGGTGCCACCCCGTGCGACGCGGCCGAGGGCGTCCTGGATCGCGCGTTCGCTGCCGGTCGCGTCGACGACGACGTCCCAGCCGCGCGGACGCTCGATCTCGTCGGCCGAGCCCACCGCGTGCGCACAACCCAACTGCCGTGCTGTGGCCAGGCGTTCGGGGTTGATGTCGACGATGTCGACGGTGGCCGCACCCGTTCGTTTGGCCAGTTCCATCATCATGAGGCCCATGGTTCCGGACCCGTAGATCAGTACGTGGCTGGCCAGTGCGGAGCGCAGCACGTCGTAGCCGCGTACGGCACACGAAAGGGGTTCGATGAGCGCCGCGTCCTCGGTCCGGATCCGGTCGGGCAGACGCACGCAGTTGGCTGCGGGGGCGACGGCGAACTCGGCGGCCGCTCCCCCGGTGGTGACGCCGATCGCCGCATAGCGCTCGCACAGGTTGTTGCGGCCGATCCGGCAGTAGTGGCACTCGTTGCAGTAGAGGGAAGGGTCGACGGCGACACGGTCGCCCAACGACAGGCCGTGTACCTCGGTGCCGACGCCGACGACCTCTCCGGCGAACTCATGGCCCGGAACGACGGGCAGGCTGGGGGCGAACTCGCCCTGGAGTATGTGCAGATCGGTGCCGCACAGGCCGCACGCGGCGACCTGGATCACCACTTCCCGGGGCCCCGGCACCGGATCGTCGACCGTCTCGATCGTCACGACGCCGGGCGAGCTGATCACGGCTGCTTTCACTTTACTGCTCCGAGGGACAGGCCCTGGACGAGCTTGTCCTGGGCGGCGAAGCCGGCGACGAGAACCGGCAGGGAGACGCAGACGGCGGCCGCGCACACCTTGGCCAGGAACAGGCCCTGGCTGGTGACGAAGCCGGTGAGGAACACGGGTGCGGTACCGGCCACGACACCGGTCAGCACCCGGGCGAACAGAAGCTCGTTCCAGCTGAAGATGAAGGAGATCAGAGCCGTCGCGGCGATGCCGGGAGCGGCCACGGGAGCCACGATCCGCACCAGGACGGTGAGCAGTCCGGCCCCGTCGATGGAAGCGGCTTCCAGGATCTCGACCGGGACCTCGGCCAGGAAGGAGCGCATCATCCACACCGCGATCGGGAGGTTCATCGAGGTGTAGAGGATGACCAGGAGCCAGACGCTGTCGAGCATTCCGGCGTTCTTGGCGATCAGGTAGACGGGCAGCAGGCCCGCGACGGCGGGGAGCATCTTCGTCGAGAGGAAGAAGAACAGGACGTCGGTCCATTTGCGGACCGGTTTGATGGACAGGGCGTAGGCGGCGGGTATGGCCAGTGCGAGCACGAGCAGGGTCGACGTGACGCTGGCGGTGAGGGAGTTGACGAGCGGCGGCCACGGGCTGACGCCGGTGCTCGCGCCGAAGAACTCGCGATAGCCCTGGAGGGTGAGTGCGGCACCGACGCTGGGCGGGTTCGTCGCCGCGTCGGCCTCCCCGTGGAACGAGGTGAGCACCATCCAGGCGAACGGCAGGAAGAAGAACAGGCCGCAGAACCAGGCGAGGAATCCCCAGATGCCGCGGCACAGGAGCCCGGTCGCGGCGCGTCCCTCTTGAGCGGTCACAGCGCCCCCTCCTTGAACAGCGACGAGACGGTGCGCAGCGCAAAGGTGGCGATGACCATGGTGCAGGCGACGACGATGACGCCTTCGGCCGAGGCCTGGCCGTAATCGTGCGCCTGGTAGAAGGTCTCGTAGACGGTGTACGGCAGGTTGGCGGTGCCGAGGCCGCCGGAGGTCAGGGTGAAGACCGCGTCGAAGTTCTGAACGACGTAGATGCTGCCCAGCAGAGCGGCGAGCTCCAGGTAACAGCGCAAGTGGGGAAAGGTGAGCTGCCGGAAGACCTGCCAGGTGCTCGCCCCGTCCACTCGGGCCGCCTCGACGATGTCCGGCGACCGGCTCTGCAGCCCGGCCAGCAGGATCAACATCATGAACGGGGTCCACTGCCAGATCAGTGACGCTTCGACGGCGATGAGCGGGATGGCCGACAGCCAGTCGGGCTGAGGAGCGCTGTCGCTGCCGAACAGCTGCCACAGCCAGGTCAGGGTGCCGTTGACGAACCCGTACGAGGCGTTGTAGAGGGCGTGTTTCCACAGCAGCGCGGAGGCGACCGGCACGACGAGGAAGGGAGCGATGAGGAGCGTGCGCACGATGCCCCGACCGGGGAACTTCCGGTCGAGGAGGAGGGCGAGCCCGAGTCCGAGGAGCAGACTCACCAGTACCACGGCGGCGGTCAGGACGACCGTGGTGACCAGCGAGGAGCGGAGACCCGGATCGGTCACCGCCGCTTTGTAATTGGCGAAGCCACCGAAGCCTCGGTCGTCGGGGGCGAGCGCGTTCCACCGCATGAAGGAGATCACCAGGGTGCCCACGAACGGCAGTTGGGTCACCACGACGAGGAAGACGAGCGCCGGAAGCAAGGGGGCGCGGCGCGACCAGGACCCACGCGGCCGGCCGGCCCGTCGTCGTGATGCTCCGGATCGTGCGCCCCGCTCCACCCGGGCCATGGCCTGCACGCCCACGTCACTGCCCCCGGTGCTTGTCGGCGACCGCTTCGGCGCGTGCCTGGCCCGCCTTGAGGGCATCGGCGACACCGACCCTTCCGGCGATCGCGGCACTGATCTGCTGGGAGACCTGGGTGCCGAGGTCGGTGAACTCCGGGATGCCGACGAACTGGATGCCGGGTGCGGGCCTGGGCTGGACTCCTGGGTTGAGGGGGTCCACGGAGGTGAGGGCGTTCTTCGTGGCGGCGGCGAACGCGGTGGCGGCGGCGACGTACTTCTTGTTCGCGTAGGTCGAGGTGCGTTTGCCGGCTGGGATCCGGGACCATCCGAGCCGCTCTCCGACCAACTGCTCGTAATCCTTGCCGGACGCCCAGGAGATGAACTTCCAGGCGTCGTCCTGCTTCTTGCTCGCCTTCTGTACGCCCCAGGCCCAGGTGTAGAGCCATCCCGAACTCTTGGTCCGCTCGACCGGGGCGGGTACGTACCCCACCTTGCCCGCCACGGGTGATCCGCTCGCCTCCAGGGCCCCGGCCGCCGAGGTGGCGTCGTACCACATGGCGACCTTGCCCTGGGTCATGTCGTTCAGACACTCGGTGAACCCGGCCTGCGACGCCCCCGCTTCACCGTGCGCACGCACCAGGTTCACGTAGAAGGTGACGGCCTTGGTGAACTCGGGGCTGTCGACCTGGGCGTGCCAGTCCTTGTCGAACCACGTGCCGCCCATGGTGTTGACGACGGTGGTGACCGGTGCCATCACCTCGCCCCAGCCGGGCTGCCCGCGCAGACAGATGCCTTTCATCCCGGGCTGGGCACCGTCGGCCCTGGCCGCGAGGTCGGCGACCTGCGCCCAGGTCGGGTGGTCGGGCATCGTCAGTTTCTTCGCCGCGAAGACGTCCTTGCGGTACATGAGGAACGAGGACTCGCCGTAGAAGGGCTCGGCGTAGATCTGGCCCGATGCGGTCAGGGATTCCCGGATGGAAGGCAGGATGTCGCCCTGGTCGAAGGAGCTGTCGGCCTTCGCCCGGTCGGAGAGCGGGGCGAGCCAGCCGTTCTTGGCGTACATGGGTGTCTCGTAGTTGCTGATGGTGGCGATGTCGTACTGACCGGCCTGGCTCGCGAAGTCCTGACTGATCTTGTCGCGTACGTCGTTCTCGGGCAGGACCGTGAAGTTGACGGTGATTCCGGTGGACTTGGTGAAGTGGTCGACGGTGAGCTTCTGGAGGTCCGCCATCTGTGGGTTGTTGACCATCAGGACGTTGATGGAGTGGGTGCCGGAGCCCCCGCCCGCCCCGCCGGCGCCCGCGCACGCGGCCAGCAGCGCGCAGCAGAGGGCCGCGGTCGCGGCATGGGCGGTGTGCCTGCTTGTCCTCACGTGGATCATTCCTTCCCTCGTGCCAAGGGCATGCCGAGGACAGCCCGGGCGCCTTCTGGCTCCGCTGTACGTGGAACGTCGCGCTCCGGGTCAGACCCGGATGACTTGCGGGCCGAGCATGGAGTAGCGGTGGGCCTCGGCGGTGGACAGACCGGTGTCGGTGACGATCGTTTCGAAGTCGGAGATCTCGGCGAACCGGCAGAAGCTGCTGGCGCCGAACTTGCCGTGGTGCCCCATGAAGACGCGTCGCCGGGAGACGCCCAGGGCCTTCGCCTTGACGTCGGCCACGGCCGGGTCGGGTGTGGTCAGTCCGAACTCGCGCGAGATGCCGTTGGATCCGAGGTACGCGAGGTCGATGACGAAGCCAGACAGCATCGAGCAGGCCCAGGCGCCAACGGTGGCGAGGGTTCGGGCGCGGACCCGTCCTCCGAGCAGCAACACGGTGGTGTGCGCAGACTCGGTGACGGCGGCCGCCGTGGACAGCGAGGCGGTGATCACGGTCAACGGGCGGTCGGTGGGCAGGAGGGAGGCGAGGAGCTGGGGCGTGTAGCCCTCGTCCACGAACACCGTTTCCGCGCCGGCGAGCAACTTCACCGCCTCGGCTGCGATGCGTCGCTTGTCCTCGACGTGCAGGGTCACCCGCTGGGCGAGGTTGGTCTCGAATCCCGCGCTCTCCACCGGATAGGCGCCGCCGTGTGTACGCCGCACCAGGCCCCGGCGTTCCAGTTCGCTGAGGTCCCGCCGGATGGTCTCGGGTGCCACCCCGAAGTCCGCCGCCACCACCGCGACCTCCACCCGGCCGTCCTGGCGTGCCAGGGTCAGCAGTCTGTGGTGCCGCTCCTGTGAACGCATCCCAACTACCTTCCCTTCACGGCCCGTTCGGGCAGCCGACGCCCGAATGGACACCCGCCAAGATTTATACCGCCGCAGCGGTCGGGGAGACCGGCCCGTTCCAGGCCCCGGCTCGCCCGGATCTGCCCGTTTACCCGGCGGTCCAATCGCAGGTCACACGCCCCGAGTTGCTGCTCGGAGTCCGCGCGAATGCCCGTCGACGTCGGATCGGCTGCCCAACCGGACGGCTCGGAGGCGGCTGCAGCACCCCATGAGGGCCGGCGCATCAGGCGAACTCGGCTGCCCTACGGGAAGGGACTCCCCCGGCAGGTCCGCACCGCGTCCGCCGATCCCAGCCACTCACCACACCCGGCGCCCTCGCCGTGGCGGGGCGCTCGTGGCCCCGTTCGAGCATCGCCTAGAGGCAACCGAGCCCGAGACGGCCCTGCGCGATGCCCGTTCGGGCACCGCACTGGGCCGAGGCAACCAGCGGGCAGGCCGGGTGCCCGTCGCCCACCAGGAAACGGTGACCCCGATCCCTCCGGCTGTGCCGTCGGCGCCTTCACCGCGCAGGTTCACCGGGTTGCCGGGGCGGTGACGGAATGCCTCGGTCACCCCTTCTGCCCTTCTGCTCTACGGTGGAGACATGGAGCTTTCGGCGAAGATGATCACGATTGACTGCGCGGAGCCCCGGGAGCTCGCCGACTGGTGGGCGGGGGCGCTGGGAGTCGAAGTCGCCCAGGACTTCGGCGAGTTCGTCGTCCTCGCGGCCCAGCCACTCGTCCTGGGGTTCCAGCGGGTGCCCGAGGAGAAGGTGGGCAAGAACCGCATCCATGTCGACTTCACCTCTCCGGACCGCAAGGGCGACGTGGATCGGCTGGTGAAGATGGGGGCGACGATCGTCGGCGAGCACACTGCGCCCGGCCTTGCGTGGACCACCCTGCAAGACCCTGCCGGAAACGAGTTCTGCGTCTCCGGCTGACGCGTGGCCTGTTGATCGGCTTGATAGGCGGCCGTGGCCCCGCGGCGCGCGTGCTCCGCGCAGCTGAGGTCACTGGCTCGGGGCGGTACCACCACCAGAGGCTTCGGCACCGGATTCAACGGCGCGCCCGGGGGCACCCTGAGATCCATGACGACCGGGGGCCATTGCCTGCAACTACCTTGTGCAGGGGCACGATTCGGTGACCGGTCATCCGGCTTTAGGAGACCTCGGTGACACTCTTTGGGACCCTCGCCACTGACCGGCCGGACGGCCCCTCTTGGTCGCCCTACCTCGCGATAGGACTCTTCACCGTGGCAGCCGTTGTGGCCGGCCTGCTGTACACCAGAAGTCGACGGAAGTGATGCGCCCCGCGGGGCGGCGTCACCGAGCGTCCCACGGGGCTTCCCACACTCGAAAGGCGTGACGTGCACATACTTGTCGGGCTGGTCATCGCGGTGCTCGGCGCAACGACGGCCGTCTTCGGCCCGAAGTTCGCGAAGGACGTCGGAACGCGCCGAGCGCGCCTGTTCGACGACTCCAACACCGTTGCCTTCCGGCTGATCGGATCGGTCGTCGCCATACTGGGAGTCCTTTACGCGGCCGGGGTGGTCGGTAGGGGGTAGCTTCCCGGCGGATGTGCCGACGCGTGCACCAGGGTCCGCCGGCCCGTCCCGGGCAGGGCATCCGCACTGTCCCGTCTCCGCAACGCGTTGCTCCTCGCCGCCGGAGAGGACGCGGGGGCGGTGGTCCGGCCGACTGTCGAGGCCGACCCGGTCGAGGGCTTCGCGGGCCGCGTCCCTGCGACACTCCGTCGGCGCGCCGCTGTAGGGGTGCGAGCGAGATACGCGCCACGGGGGCAACAGGATGACTCGACGGCTTGAGCGCCGGGCCCGTCCCGTAGTTCGGAGGGAACCCGTGCTGTTCTGCCGGTGGCAGAACACCGGCCGGACCGGGCCGTGCTGTTCTGCCGGTGGCAGAACACCGGCCGGGCCGGGCTCGACGATCACTACAGTCCAGAGCCATGACGAGGATGACGACGCGCACCATCGAGTATTCGGCCGACGGCCTGACGATGACCGGGCACCTCGCGCTCCCGGCCGGTGTCGACCGCAGGCCCGCGGTGCTGGTCGGACCCGAGGGCATGGGGCTCAGCGACGTCGAGCGCCGCCGGGCCGATGCCCTCGCCGAGCTGGGATATGTGGCGCTGGCTTTCGACCTGCACGGCGGGCGCTATCTGGGCGACCCCGAGGAGATGCTGGCCCGTTGCATGCCGCTGCTCGCTGATCCCGACCGCATGCGCGGGATCGGCCATGCGGCGCTCGACGTATTGCGCAGCGAGCCCCGGACCGACCCCGACCGGATCGCCGCCATCGGCTACGGCACCGGGGGTGCCATCGGTCTGGAACTCGGGCGCAACGGCGTCGACCTGCGCGCGATCGGCACGGTCAACGCGACCACCACGGGCCGACCGGGCGAGGCGGCGCGCATTCGCTGCCCGGTGTGGGCCGGGGTCGGGTCGGAAGACCCGATCATGCCACCCGCGCAACGCGACGCGTTCGCCGCCGAGATGCAGGCCGCGGGCGTCGACTGGCGCCTCACGGTCTACGGCGGAGCCCTGCACGCCTTCCACCACCCGCCGGTCGACCACCCCGTGGTGCCCGGCGTCGGCTACCACCCACAGCACGCGCAGCGCGCGTGGCACGATGTCGTCGGCCTGCTCGCCGAGTGCATGCCCGTGGTTGAGCACCTGGGGGCGTGACCCGGGCAGGAACATCCCGCTCAAGCTCACCGGCCCAGGCTCGGCAGCCTTCGCCCGCGCCTTCGGGCGACCGTGCTTCGGCTGCCCCACTGCGTGCCCGCTGCCTTCGGACCGCCGTGTCCGGCCGGGCCTACGCCAGGTAGTACGGCCGGTTGTGCGCGGCCACCGGGGGTGACTGGTAGGTCCAGGCGCCGGCGGCCGCGGTGTCGCCGACCAGGCGGGCCAGGTCCCGGCCGACGTCGGCGGCGGGGTCGTGGACGGTCAGGCGGGTGCGGTCGGCGGCCGGCCGGGACAGGTCGTACCAGTGGTAGGGCTGGTAGAGGTTCATCGGTCCGGCCAGCGCCCGGCCCTCGGAGTCGGTTCCGTAGCCGGTGACGGGAGTGTTGTTGGCGGGGACGGCGGCGAGCCCGCCGAGGTCGGCGGAGAAGCTGAACAGGGTGTCCTCGTGGCGGTCGACGGAACCGCCGGGGGTGATGTCGGCCGACTTGGTGTGCACCGTCCAACTGTGCTTGTCCGCCTGCCCGTTGAGGGACGGCAACTCGACCTCGAACCAGCCCGGATACTTGGGTTCCGCGTACAGGGCGCGGCCCGCGTCGATGGCCAGCGGGTTGTCGCACAGGACGTGGATGCGGGCGATGCCGAGCAGCCGGGTCTGGTCGAAGCCCTGGGCGTACTGCTCGTACGTCACCTCGGGCACCCGGTCCGCGGCCGCCGTGGGGAAGGCGACGATGTTCACCTCGACCTCTTCGGTGATGCCGCCGCCGAAGGGGTACTGGGCGAAGTAGAGCTGGTAGTTGACGGACACCAGGGCGCGGTCCGCGAACTCCGCGGCGCTCAGGGCCGGGTGGTGTTTGGCCAGCAGATCGCGGACCGGGTCCGGGTCGACCAGGAAGTCCAGACCGATCTGGTGCAACGCCCCGTAGTGGAACGGCAGTTGATACTGATCGGGGACCGGAGGGAGGGGCTGCGGGCTCATCGGGCGGCTCCGGAGTCGAGGAGGGCTGGGCGGTGGCGTTCGACGAGGTCGGCCTCGATGCGTTCGGCGCTGCGCAGGGCGAGGGCGGCCATGGTCAGGGTCGGGTTGGAGGTGGCGACGGACGGCATGCTGCCGCAGCCCACCGCGTACAGACCGGGGTGGTCCCAGCAGCGCTGCCAGGAGTCGACCACCGAGGTGTCGGGGGAGCTGCCCATGATGTGGGTGCCGGCGCCGTGCCCGGCGCCCCGGTAGCCGTACACGCGGCCGTTGTGCTCGTAGCGGCCGGGCCAGCTCCCGTCGTCGGGGAAGTCGGTGCGGTCCTCGGCCCCGAGCCGGGCGAAGACCTGGTCGGAGACCGTCTTCGCCGCCGCTATGCCCTCCCGGACGTGGTGGGAGAGGTCGTACGTCGCGACCGGTCGCGGCAGGCCGAGCCGGTCGCGCAGGGTCGGGTCGAGGGTGATCCGGTTGGCGGGGTCGGCGCTCTGCTCCATCTCGAACTGCAACGCGAACTGCCGCCCGACGCGGTCGCGCAGGGCCTCTCTCAGCTCCGTCCCGAACAGTCCGCGGCCGTCCGGCCCTCCGCTGCGCAGCAGTTCGGCGACGTCGCCGTCGACCGGGCCCTTGGCCCACAGCCAGCCCCAGTTGCCGATCTCGATGCGGAACGGGGCCCGGGTGCGGCGGGCGGGTCCGGCGCGGAAGCCCTCGAAGCCGGACGTCGAGCCGGGACCCCGGTAGGGGCCGACCGGCTCGGGCATCAGACCCCAGGTCAGCAGCACCGGGTGGTCCATCAGGTTGCGGCCGACCTGCCCACTGCGGTTCGCGAGGCCGGACAGGAGCAGCAGCCGGGCGTTCTCGACGGCGTGCGCGGCAAGGACGACGACGGGGGCCGTCGCGGTCCGGGCCGTCAACTCCCCCGTGCGGTCCGGGCCGTGAGCGGTGTATGTCAGGTACTCGACGCCGGTCGCCCGGCCGTCCGGTGCGACGAGCACCCGGCTGACCACGGCGCGGTCCACCAGGGTGACCGAAGGGGCCCAGTGGGCCTGCGTCTTGAGCGGGGTGTACTTGGCCTGGGAGGGACAGAGTGGAATGCAGGTCGCGCTGCCCAGGCAGCGGCTGTCCGGGTCGGGGCGGCCGTGGGCGCCGGCGGGGACATAGCCGACACCGCCGTCGTACGCGGGGTTGGGCACGCCGTTGCGTGCGTGCGGTGTGCCCACCACACGCAGCTCCACCGTGTCGGGCATGCCGGGGTCCTCCATCCGGCTCCCGTCGAGACGCTCGGCCAGTAACCGGTCCAGGCGGCTCGCA
Organism: Streptomyces xanthochromogenes; assembly: GCF_014650455.1. Lineage (GTDB taxonomy): Bacteria > Actinomycetota > Actinomycetes > Streptomycetales > Streptomycetaceae > Streptomyces > Streptomyces xanthochromogenes. The sequence goes on from NZ_BMUZ01000017.1 coordinate 43,694, forward strand.
GGGATCGCTCGCATGGGAAAGACGTAGTTCTCCGGGAACGGCAGCCCGACCCGCTGCCGCTGTTCCTCGACATCGGCGGCCACCCCGAGCCGGCGCTCGGCCGCTCGATAGTGGGGTTCCAACTCGGCGTAGGAGAGGGGCCAGTCACGCCCGTACCCGAACGTCGTCAGGGTGGCGAAGTCTTCCGGCAGCATGCGCGGGGTGAGCCCGGTCCACACGTTTCCGGTGCCGCCGTTGGCCCGTACGTATCCACTGCCGTAGGGAAGCCGTCCGCGCTGGACGAGGTAGCCGTCCCCGGTTCCGCCCAGGTCGGAGGCGTCGGGCCAAGGGGTGGCCGGATTCGGCAGGTGGGCCGAGCCGGGGCCCTTCACCGACGCGGCGAAGTACCGCTCCAGGGCGTCACGGTGGGCCTGCTCGGGGTCGGCGTCGCGTACCCCCGCCTCCAGCACCAGCACTCGGCGACCGCGCTCGCCCAGCTGCCCGGCGACGAGAGATCCGGCGATCCCCGCGCCGACCACGATCACGTCGTACGGCGCCTCCTGCCCCGTCATGGAGGCGGACCGCTCGGGCCGGGCGCTCATCGGACCGACTCCGCCCCGGCCGGCGTCCCGGCCCAACTGCCGAACACATCCGGGCGGGTACCAGGGGCGTGCATGCCCAGCGTGCGCCAGACCAGGCCCGCCGCATAGGACGCCGATGAGACGACGAAAGAGCCGGAGCCGCCCGGCCGTCCGGGCCAACTACCCGTGTACCAAAGGTGGGTGATCGCTCGGGCGAGCTCCAGGAGCTCCCCGTCCACGCGCACCGCAGCGGGGGTCCCCGGCCCGGACAGCGCGTCCACCAGTCGCGTGCAGCGCTCGGAGCCGGCCTGCGCCAGCACCACCGCGCGATACGTCTCCCCCATTCCGAGGGCAGTCAACTCCTCCGCCCCGAAACCGGTCAGCCGGGCGGAGGCATCGACGAACGCGCCGACCTCGCCGTCGCTCGCATCGTCGTGCGCTGCTGTCATTCGAGCTCCCCCTCATCACGACCGAGGTCCCGTGGCAGCCCTCGACTGTGCTCCGGCAATCAACTGTGCCCGGCGGCCGGCCCATCACGGGCCTGGACGGGGAAGCTGTCCTGAATCGGGCGTGCCAAGACGGGAGTTCGGGGAGCACCCTGCCCCCTTGAAGAACGCCGCGTCGGTGCGGTGTCCGAGCCGACGGATGCGCTGTCGCGGTCCGCTGATTGGCCGAATCCCTGGTCATCGCCCGTCGGCCGGACCTCGTGCAGCCGAGGAGGGTGTTCCTCGTCCGGGGCGGCCTCCACCCGGTCGGTGCGATCAGAGGCCCGGCCGACCAGGGACGCCGTACGCCGCAGGGTTCAGGGGCGGAGGTCAAGTCCGTATCGCACCTCACACCCCATAGCGGTCGAACCCCCGGGTGCGCCACTCCTGGCCGTCGGGCAGGACGGCGAGCGCTTCGTAGCCGTCCAGTGTCTCCAGCCACTCCCGGGCGCTGCCGCCTCTGGCGAAGGCCGCGGTGGCGTAGGTGTCGGTCAGGGTCAGGCGGGGGCCGATGAGGGTGAGGGAGGCGAACGTGCGGGCGGGCGTGCCGGTGTGGGGGTCGAAGATGTGGTCGCCGCGTTCGAAGGTCCCGGAGGTGGCGACGGCCAAGTCGTGGGGAGCGCTGATGACCGTGAGGAGCCGGCCGGAACGCAGTGGGTGGGCGATCCCAACACGCCATTTTGAGACCTCAGTTGGGCGGCCCCGCAGCTGGAGGTCGCCTCCGCCGTTCACGCAGGTGTGGTGCGCGCCCGCTTCGTGAAGGAGCTGGGACGCGGCTTCGGCGGCCCAGCCTTTGACGAGACCGGAGGGGTCCAGGGCGCCTGCGGGGACGACGCTGAACCATCCTTCGCTGACGTGCGCGGCCTGGGCACAGAGCGACATGACTTCGCGGACTTCGGGCGGGCAGTCCGCCAGGCGGATCTCGCCGCGGTCGAGGCGGCTGATGTGGCTGTCGGGTCGGTAGGTGGAGAACACGGCGTCTACGCGGTGGAGTTGTCGCACGGCCGCGGCGAGCGCCGCGCGGATGGCGGGGGTGGGCTCGTCGCGGATGTCGAAGGAGAAGACGGTGCCCATCACGTGCTCGACGTGGCGCAGTCCGGTCGCGTTGTCAGGCATGGGCCCGGTCCAGGGCGCTCTGGAGGGACTGGATGTAGCCCTGGCTGGTGTAGCTGGCACCGGAGATGGCGTCGATGCGGGCGCTCTGGGCGCCGAGGGCCTCCTGGGTGAGACGGGGCAGGGCGTAGGCGGCGATCCGCTGGTCGCGGCCGTTCTGGTCCGGGGCCTGGAGGACCTTCACGGCAGTGATCTTTCCATCGGCGAGGGTGGCGGCGACCTGCACGGTCCCGTACTGGGTGTCGATGGGGTCCCCGGTGAACGTCCCCGTTCCGGTGGAGGTGCCGCTGGGGACGTGGACCGTCGTGGTGGGTCTTGCGGTCACCCCGGCGAGGGTGGGGGTCTGGTGGGGTTTGAGGGCGAGCAGGGTGACGACCAGGGCGCTGATCCCGGTGGTGGCGAGGACGGCTCGGCGCATGACGGTACTCCTCAGAGGGCGAACGACTCGTGGTGGATGCGCCGGGCGGGGACGCCGGCTTCGCGCAGGGCCCGGATCGCGGCCTGCGTCATGCCGGGCGGCCCGCACAGGTAGACGTCATGCGCGGCCAGGTCCGGGACCAGCGCGCTCAGCGCGCGGGCGTTGAGGGGCGAGGAATACGCGGCGGGTTCGTCGACGACGTAGTGGACGACGGCTCGGCGCCGGGCCGCTATTGCATCAAGTTCACCGCGCAGGGCGAGGTCGTCCGGGCGGCGGGCGCGGTAGACGAGGCTCACCTGGCCGGGCAGGGTCTCGAAGAGCGTACGCAACGGGGTGATGCCCACCCCGCCGGCCAGGAGCAGGACCTTGGGAGAGGTGCGACGGTCCGCGGTGAACGCCCCGTAGGGGCCCTCGGCCCACACCCGCGTACCGGGCCTCAAGAGGGCGAGGGCCGCACTGTGCCCGCCTGCCGTCTTGACGGTGATGCGCAGGTGCCCGGGGTGCGCGGGGGCCGAGAGGGAGTAGGGGTTCGCGGTCCACCACAGCCCGCGCGCGAGGAAGCGCCAGCGCAGGAACTGCCCTGGCGCGCCGCCGAGTTCGTCGAGGCGGTGGCCGGTGAGGTGGACGGAGACGATGCCCGGCGCCTCGGGGTGTACCGCGGCCACCCGCAGGCGGTGGCGGAGTCCGCGGCGGACGGGGACGGCGAACCGGTACCAGGCGATGAGGGCCGCGACCCCGAGGAACAAGGCGTACCAGGCCACTTGGGCGGTCCGGTTGCCCACGAAGTCGGCGCCGTTGGACAGTTGGTGACCGAAGGCGAGGAACACGGCAAGGTAGGTCGCGAAGTGGAGGTAGTGCCAGGTCTCGTAGCTCATCCTGCGGCGTGCCGCGCGGGCCGAGAGCACTCCGGTCACCAGGAACAGCAGAAAGCCGATCGTGCCCTTGAGGAGGTCGGGGTAGTCCAGGACCAGGGTGGCGGTCTGGCTCAGCACGTTCGTGTGGGAGGTCAGCGAAGAGCCCCAGATGATCAGCAGGGTGTGGGCGAGGGCGAGGCCGACGGTGCAGCGGCCGCCCAGCGCGTGCCAGCGGGCGAGCCGGTCGGTGCCGACGGTGTGGTCCACAAGCGGCACGCGGGCCATCAGGGCCAGGAGGACCGCGCAGGCGTAGCCGGCCAGCAGACCGGTGATGCGGCCGGCGCCGGTGAGCCAGCCCGAGGGGCCGACGACCGAGGACGTGTCACTCCACCACAAGGCCAGCACCCCCACGGCACCGGCCCAGATCACCAGCGGCACCAGGTACGGGACGGCGCTGCGGCGCGGGCGCCGGTGGCGCAGCCCGCGGCCGGCGGCCGTGGTGGGCGTGAACGTGGCGGTCATAGGGCTCCTCCGGATGGGACGCGCTCCGGCGATGGGCGGCCAGCCTCACAGCCCAACCTCTGAGTAACCTCTGAAACGACCCTCGTCGGCCCGCCCGCCGCCGATTCAGAGGAAACTCAGAGACTCGCCCCGCCCCGCCCCGGTGCGCATCGGGAGATGCTGAAGGGACCATGGACGAACCACACACCACCCCGCTGCTGCACCGTCCGGACGGGGAGCCCGTGCGGATCCTCGTCGTCGACGACGAACCCGATGTCACGGACGTCCTGTCCGGCGTCATGACGGGCGAGGGCTGGCAGGTGCGCACCGCCGCGGACGGCACGACCGCCCTCGCCACCGCACGTGACTTCCGGCCCGACGCGGTGGTCCTGGACTGGATGCTCCCCGACCTCGACGGACTGCAGATCCTGCGCGCACTGCGGCGCGAAGCACCCCAGGTGTGTGTCCTGTTCCTGACCGCGCGCGACGCCGTGGAGGACCGCATCGCCGGGATCACCGCGGGCGGCGACGACTACGTCACCAAGCCGTACAGCCTGGAAGAGGTACTGGCCCGCCTGCGCGGGCTGCTGCGGCGGGCCGGGATGACCGCGGAGCCGGGCGCCGAAAGGATCACCGTCGGGGACCTCACGATGGACGAGGAGGCCAGGGAGGTCCGGCGTGGCGGCGTCGAGGTCGAGCTGTCCCGCACCGAGTTCGAGCTCCTCAGGTTCCTGATGCGCAATCCCCGCCGGGTCCTGTCCAAGGCACAGATCCTGGACCGGGTATGGGCGTACGACTTCGGCGGTCGCGCCCATGTCGTCGAGCTGTACATCAGCTATCTGCGCAAGAAGGTCGACGCCGGGCGCACCCCGATGATCCACACGGTGCGCGGGGTCGGCTACGTCCTCAAGCCGGACTCGCCGTGAAGCGCCCCCTGCCCTGCACTCTGCGCGGCCAGCTGACCGCCGGACTCGTCGCCCTGCTCGCCCTCGCGTGCCTCGCCGTCGGCGTCACCACGGCACTCGCGCTGCGCGGCTTCCTGGTGGGGCGCCTCGACGAACAACTCGCGGCCTCCGGCGGCCGGTTCGCCGCCAGCCTCGAACACGAGGCAAGGCCCGACGCCGACAACCGCCCCGACACCCGGGGCCAGTCCGAGTCGACCTTCGGCGCCCGCCTGCTGAACGGCACCACCACCCAGGCGGCCGTGGTCCACGACGCCACCGACCGCACGGTCCGGCTCACGGACGGCGACCGCAGCGCGCTGGCGCGGGTTCCCGTTGACGGAAACGGGCACAGCATCCATCTCTCCACTCTGGGCAAGTACCGAGTCACGGCGGTCAACGGCGACGACGGGGACCTCATGATCACCGGCCTGCCCTTGCACCCGGTGGAGGAGACGGTGCACCGCCTCGAAGCTGTCGAGGCCGTACTCTTCAGCGCGGCCCTCCTGGCCACCGGCATCGCGGGGGCCCTGTGGGTACGCATTTCGCTGCGCCCCCTCCAGAAGGTCACCGCACGGGCGGCAGAGGTTTCCCAACTGCCGCTCGCCAGCGGCGAGATCGCCATGCCGGGACCGCTCCCCGACACCGATCCCCGCACCGAGGTCGGACAGCTCGGCACCGCCCTCAACCAGATGCTGGGACACGTCGAGGACGCCCTCACCCGCCGCCACGCGAGCGAGGAAAGGCTCCGCCACTTCGCCGCCGACGCCAGCCACGAACTGCGCACACCCGTCGCCAACATCCGGGGCCACGCAGAACTCGCCCTTCGTCACCGAGGAGCCGTACCCGCCGAGGTCCGCCACGCGCTGGAGCGCATCGGCGGCGAATCACAGCGCATGACCCGGCTCGTCGACGACCTGCTGCTCCTCGCCCGCCTGGATGCCGGGCGCCCCCTCGAACAGGAGCTCGTAGACCTGACGCTGCTGATCCTGAACGCGACCGACGACGCGCGTGCCGCCGGCCCCGGTCACCACTGGCTCCTCGACCTCCCCGAAGAACCGGTCACCGTAACCGGCGACGCCCACCGCCTCCAGCAGGCCATCGGCAACCTCCTGGCCAACGCCCGCACCCACACCCCGCCCGGCACCGAGGTGACCATCACCCTCAGCACCGGCGAGGGGAACGTCCAGGTGGACGTCGCCGACGACGGTCCCGGCATCCCCGAAGAAATCCAGCCCGAGGTCTTCGGCCGCTTCATCCGAGCCGACCACGCCCGCTCGCGCAGCACCGGAAGCACCGGCCTCGGCCTCGCCATCGTCCATGCCGTGGTCACCGCCCACGGCGGCACGGCAACCCTCACCAGCCGCCCCGGACACACCACCTTCCGGATCACGCTCCCCGGCTGAACAATGACCCTGCCTCGGCCCAGCAGCGCAGCGAGCAGGGTTGATTTGCCCGATGCCGTTCGCGCCGGTGATGGCGACCCGGTCCGCACACCGCCCGGTACGACGGTGCAGTTGGCGCTGCCGGTCGGCCGGTTCGACAGGTGCGGCGGCGGGGCGTGGGGTGCTCGCAGAAAAGTTCGGATCGAGTGCAACCGGGTTGCCGTCCCACGCGTATAGGAGGCGACATCGCACTTCACATGGGGGACTTCATGCACCAGGACCGTTCTGCCGGGCGGATCGCCGGCCGGCTCGGCGCCGCCGTCACGGTTTGTCTCGCCCTGCTTCCGGTCGTCGGCTGCTCGGCGGCGGCCGGAGAGCCCGGCGCGCGGGCTTCCGCGGCGGCGCACGTGGACGCCAAGGACGGCCGCGGCCCGGGCACGGCGTCGGCCGCACCCACGGCGGCGTCCACCCCCGAGCCCGCCGCGCTCGCCCAGGCCCAGGTGAACATGGCCGACGGTCAGACGGTCGGTGTGGGCATGCCGATATCGGTCACCTTCCCCAAGCCGGTCCCCGCCGCCGACCGCAAGGCCGTGGAGAGTCTGCTGCGGGTGCAGACGTCCACGGGCACGACGGGCGCCTGGAGCTGGGTGAAGGACCAGAACCTCCGGGACGGCCGGCGCGTCGACTTCCGCCCGAAGACCGCCTACTGGCAGCCCGGAACCAAGGTCACACTCCATGTCGGCGTCCATGCCGTGCGCCAGTTCACCATCGGCCGTTCCCTGACCGCCTCGGTCGACGTGGACGCGCACATGATGACGGTCCGCGCCGACGGCAGGACGACGCACATCCCCGTCACCACCGGACGACCCGGCCTCGACACGTGGAACGGCACGATGGTCGTCATGGACAAGGCGCCCAAGGTGCACATGGACTCCCGCACGGTGGGCCTCGGCGACGCGTACAACGGCGACTACTTCTGGGCCGTCCACCTGACCACGTCGGGGACGTATGTGCACCAGAATGAGCGCGCGGACACCGAGGCGGGGCACCACAACGTGACCCACGGCTGTGTCGGGCTCGCCACCGACGGGACCGCCCGGAAGTTCTACGACCAGATCCGGGTCGGTGACGTCGTCACCGTCTCCGGAGGCAAGAAGGACATCGTCGCGACCGGCAACGGTTACGGCGACTGGAACCTGAGCTGGGAGCAGTGGCTGGCGCAGAGCGCCGCCGGGGAGACCTCGACCGCATGAGCCCCGCCGCACCACCGCGCACCCCGCGCCCATCCGCGTAAGACGCCGTAAGACCCCGTAAGAAGAGAGCAAGACAAGGTGACCGAGGACGAGTTCGACGTCTTCTACACGGCTGCCTATCCACGTCTGGTCGGCCAGCTGTACGCCCTGACGGGTGACCACGCGGAGGCACAGGACGTGGTCCAGGAGGCGTTCGTACGGGCCTGGGACCGTCGGGCGTCCGTCCTGACGGGCGACCGGGCGCCCGAGGCGTGGCTGCGTACGGTGGCCCATCGCCTGGCGATGAGCCGGTGGCGGCGGGCCCGGCACTGGTGGGAGCTGGTTCGGGGCGAGTCCGCACCGCGGCTCGTGCCCGAACCGAGCCCCGATCACGTGGCCCTGGTCGCGGCCCTGCGCCGGCTCCCGGAGACCCAGCGGACCGCGATCGTGCTGCACCACCTGTGCGATCTGAGCGTGGAGCAGATAGCCGCGGAGACAGGGACGGCCAGCGGCACGGTCAAGGCCCGTCTGGCGCGCGGCCGTTCGGCACTGGCCGGCTACCTGACGAGTGAGGAAAACCATCCGACGGAGGAAGCCCGTGTCTGATCGACCGCCGGCGCACACCCTGGCCGGGACAGATCTCTGCGACCGCCTCCACGCGTTGGCCGTGCACGGCGCGGTTCCGGCCCCGACCGCCGGAGCACAGGTCAGGATCCGTGCGGTACGGCGCCGTCGCGGCCGGCGCGTACTGCTCTCGACCACCGTGCTGGCGGCCGCAGCGGTCGTCACCCTCGCCTCCGGCGCCCTCGGCCCGTCGGCGCCACCGCCTCCGCCCTCCTCAACTGCCGCTCCACCGAGCCCTGTTCAGGATGTTTTGATCGACCTCGACACGCACCGGCTGACTGTCGACGGCCGCAGTTTCCGGATCGGCGCGCCGGACCCCCACTGCCCGATCGGCGAGCAGGCGGTCACCGTCTCGGCGAAGTACCCCGTAGTGAACCTCGTCCCCAACGAGATAGGCGTCGGGCGGCCGGGCCCCAGGAACTGGGCGGTCACGTTCACCGATCAAGACCACCAGCAACGCCTCCTGCTGTTCGAGCTGCCCCCTTCCGACCTCCCCAGCGTCGGGGCGGACCACATCCTCGGTGCCGTAGGAGTCGCGCCCGCGTCGGGCAAGCAGGTGTACGACGCGGTCAGGCTCGGCGCGCGGGTGCGGATCGAGGGCGGGCAGCGGTCCGAGAAACCGCTCTCGCACTCGGCGTGCATCGACCGCCAGCCGGTCAAGGGCGGAGGCTGAGCACCGGCCCTCCCTCGCAACGGCCACGGCGGCAGCAAGAGGACCGCGGCGGTGACGATCGTGGCGGGTCAGGCGTGGTGGATCAGGTCGGCGGACGCATGGCCCACCGGATGGTACGGGTCACCCCATGGCCTCCCAGCCGCACCACCGTCTCCTCCACCACCGGGATGCGCGGCAGCTGCAGCGCACGGCGCGCCCAACTCGGCAGCAGCCCCACGGCGTTGGCGGCGAGCACGCCGTACGCCGGGCGGGCCGCCCAGGGCAGCGGCGGGGTGAGCAGCAGGAAGCGTGCCGCGTCGCGGGCGGCCGGGGTGGCGCGGAGTTCGGGGCGGTAGGCGTCCAGCCGCCGGTACAGGGCGGGCAGGTCGGTGGGCGGGTCGTCGGCGCCGAGGGCCCGGGCGACCCGCGCGCCTTCGGCGATGTAGCGGGTGCGCTCCGCCTCGGTCAACGGATGGGCACCGAACCGCTGGTGGGCTCCGAGGAAGCAGTACGCCTCGGCGGTGTGCACCCAGGTGAGCAGATGCGGGTCGTCGGCCCGGTAGGGCCGCCCGTCCGGGGCCGTGCCGCGAATCCGGGCGTGCACGGCCCGCACCCGGTCCACGGCCTGCTGGGCGTGGTCTTCGGTGCCGAAGGTGGTGACGGCGAGGAAGGTGCTGGTGCGCTGGAGGCGGCCCCAGGGGTCGCCCCTGTAGCCGGAGTGGGCGTCGACGGCTGCCATGGCGAGCGGATGCAGGGACTGCAGGAGCAGGGCCGCGATGCCGCCGATGAACATGGAGGCGTCTCCATGCACGGTTCGCACGGGCGAGTCGGGCGCGAACCAGCGCGGGCCGGGCGTGTCATGGATGCGGGCTCGGTTGGCGGGCCCGTCCGGCCCCGCCACGCGGGAGAAGAGGGCGGCTCCGATTCGTGTACGCATCGTGTCCACGAGCATGACTCCAGTATCGCGCGCCGGGGCAAGCCCGTGGCCGCGCCGTTGCCGGCTGCTTCCGCCCGAAGACCGGCAGGGGCCGTCGAAAACGTCGGTGAGTGGTGAGCGCGGGGCGTGAACATGCTGGTGGTAGCGGTGGCCGCCCCGGAATGAGCAGGTGCGTGTGCCTGTTTTCGAAGTCGGCAGGCCGATGTCGTGCCACTCGGCCTCCCGCCGCTGTCAGTGCCCGCTGGCAGGATCACAGGCATGACACCTTTGCTACTCACCGACATCGAACGAGCCGTCCGCAGCAGTTGGAGTGCCGAGACGTGCACCCCCGAGTTCCGATCCCGCTGGTCCGGGGACAACCCTGCCCGGGATCAGTGCGGGGTGACCGCCATGGTGCTCAATGACCTGCTGGGAGGTGAGTTGATCCGGGGAGAGGTCCACGTCGACGGAGAGCGTGTGGACTACCACTGGTGGAACCGCCTGGGCATGGGCATGGAGATCGATCTCACCCGTGAGCAGTTCCGACCGGAGGAGGTCGTCACCGCAGGCATCGTGATTCCCCGCCCTCCCGTGACCGAATGGCGCCGACTCCAGCAGGAGTACGAGCTGCTCCGCGACCGCGTCTTGGAGAAGCTCGACATAGTGCCGTGAGTGGAGCGAAGTAGCGTCCGGGCCAAGGGCGTTGGCACGCCTCACGCGAGCGACGGCCTCTCGGCTGTCGAATCCGTGCGGACACCCTTACGCCAACCGTCCTCTGCCCCATCATGGGTGGGTGACTGGGACTGAGGACTCGCTCTGGAACACGACCGTAGGGCCGTCCGACTACTCGGCGGCCACCGAGAAGTACCAACAGGTGATACTCGAGCAGTACAAGTTGTGCGTCGAGATGGCCGACCGGGTCAGCGCCCGGCGCAATCTGGCCAATACCTTCTTCCTCTCGGTGAACAGCGCGGTGGTCGCGACCATCGCGGTGGGCAGAGGGCTGTCGACCGTCTCGCTCTGGGTGCTTGCGGCCGGTCTGGCGATCCTGGTCGCCCAGTGCGCCGCATGGTGGCTCATGGTGCGTTCGTATCGGCAGCTCAATGCCGCAAAGTACAAGGTCATCGCCATGTTCGAGGAGCGTCTGCCGACGTTCGCCTACTCTCGCGCGGAATGGGCGATGCTCGGCGAAGGAAGGGACTGGCGCCGGTATCTGCCTCTGACGCACGTTGAGCAATGGGTGCCCGCGATCTTCTCCGCGGCCTATCTTCTGGCCTTCGTCGCGCTTGTACGGTGACGCCGCGAAGCAGCACCTGGGCGTTCCGCTTCTCGGGGCCGCGCTCCGCGCCCTCATCGCGTTAGGATCGGCCGCTTCAGCGAGGCTCTCGGAGGGGCGGCGCATGCCGACCGTTGCGGTGACTGGACATATGGATCTCACGGCGGCCACCGCCAAGCGCGTCGAGATGGCGCTGCGTCGCTTCTTGGCGGAGCAGCACGGGAAAGGCGGCGAACTGGTCGGCGTCTCCTGTCTCGCGTCCGGCGCCGACACCCTGTTCGCCGAGGCAGTACTCGACACGGGGGGCACCCTGGTGGCAGTGCTGCCGTCGCGGGACTACCGCGCGGCGCATGTGACGGCGGATCACGCTGCGGCATTCGATCGGCTGGTCGACGCCGCGTCGGAGGTGGTGGTCATGCCGTTCGACGGCGCTGAGCGGCAGGCCTACGAGGCGGCCAACACAGAGTTGATCGAACGTGCGGACATCCTGGTGGCGGTGTGGGACGGCACCCCTCCCTCAGGGCAGGGCGGCGGCACTGCCGACACGGTCCAGGAGGCCCGCCGCGCCGGCGTCCCCGTGCACGTGGTGTGGCCCGAAGGCGCCGCACGGGTCAGTGGCTGACAGTGGTTGCCCTTTCCCGAGTGCAGCACAGGGTTGCCCAGGATGCTCCTTGACCGACAAATCCCGCCATCAGGGCGGAACTTGAGCCTCCGGCAACGGGTGGACGGGGGAAAGGGTGACGCACGAAAGCCGTGATCGCTCACCGGCGGAGGACGGCCAACGCGCCGACGGGACCAACAGGAGCCCGCGGCCACTGACCCTTCCCGTGCAGTCGCGTGTGCGGGGAGTTCTACTCAGACTGACGGGCGGGCTGCTCGTCACCGTTGGGATCATCACCGAAGTCATCGGCTTCGGGCGATTCCAGGCAATGACCAGGTACCACATAGGTACTCACCCGTGGTGGGCCACGTTCGTGGTGACCGCGGTCATGGCGGTCGGCGGATTCGTCATCTATGCCGGACGCCTTCTCCAACGCGACGGCAGACGGCACAGCACCAAGGTGATCGACCCCTCCGCCACCGCCGAGCTGGGCGAGTTCGTCCTCTACCTCAGATCGTTCGACGACGATGTCGATCGGGCTCAACTGGAGTCGTCGATCACACAAGGCATAGCGTCGACCGTCGGGGACGTCGTCCTCTCCGGGAAAACGGAGGAGGAGCAGTTGATCGCCGCACTCCGACCGGCCGGCCGCGTGGTAGCGGCAGGACAGCCCGGGCAGGTTCTGCCACCCGCCGGGGCGGACCGGTTCTTCATGGCGGACGACAACTGGCAGCAGACGATTCTCGATCTCATGATCCGCGCCCGCCTCGTCGTCATCGCAGCGGGAGGCGGCCAGGCTGTCCTGTGGGAACTGACGCAAGCGTTCCGGTACTTGACCCCGCCTCAACGCCTGGTCCTGCTCATTCCCATGGAGCCCCAGGCGTACAACACGTTCCGTGACCGGGTATCGGCGGCCCTGCGTCAGGAAGTGGAACACGTACGGGCGGAGACGGGCCGCGAATGGTTGCCACCCGAGCTGCCCGACTATCCCCCCGGCGACACCCGCAGCTGGAACAGCACCGTCAAGGGGCTCATCCTTTTCGATGAAGGGTGGCGCCCGCACTTCAGTCGCTTGGGCGTCCCGCGGGCCGGCCTGTCCAGGCCGAGAAGACAGGTCTACTTCAGCGTCCGCCGCGTGCTCCACCCGGTGTTCACTCAACTTGGCATCCACCCGGGCGGGTCCAGCGCACCGCGGGCTCCAGGGCCCGGCCGGGGCCGCCGTCAACCGTAGGGAGCGACGGCGCCCCGCAGGCTTGCCGGTCGGGCCGGTAGTCCTGGCTTGCCGGACGGGTCGCACCGGTCGGGGTCTGGGCTCGCACCCATAGGGGTACTGGGTCGTTTCAACGGTGCGTGTAATGCGGGTTGTTACTGCTCGACGCAGTTGGACGTAGAAGGGAATTCCATGGGTGTCTTCAAGTGGATGCGCGACCGGACCGAGGCGAAGATGGAAGAGTCGCGCGTGAAAGCGTACGAGAAAGCGGTCGCCCAGGGCGCTTCGGAGGCAGAGGCGAAGGCCGCGGGTGAGCGCGCCGCGAAGCGCCGACGCCGGATCAGGCGGGCCAACTTGTCGTAAGGGCCGCTTCTGCAGCCGCGCCGGATGCACCCGAGCCATGGTGTGGCGGGGTCGTCTGACGGTCGTCGCATTCCCTGTGGCGTCTCGCTGCGTCGCTCCGTCCGCTGGATCGGCGCGGCGCCACCGCCTGTGGGGCGGACCGCGGGCCTGGACGCCGGCCGGGGCGGAGGCCCGGAGCGATCCTGAAGCCGGGTTCAGGAGGCTTCAGGGACGCTTCAGGACACTCCCCGAGAGTGGAGTCATCGCCATCCGGCGAGACACATCGCTCGGGAGCACCCATGAACATCAACGCCACCGCTACGCCCCACACCACAGACCCCGTGCGGCGCCACCGTCGCCTGGCGGCCGTCGCCCTCACGGCCGGGGCCCTGGCCCTCTCGCTCACTGCCTGTGGAGGTTCGGACACCGACGCCGGCGTGGACAGGGCCCGCGCCGCCAAGAGCGCGGCCCCGGCTGCGGCCGAGACGCCCGCTGCCGCACCGACCCAGGTTCCAGCTCCGGCCGCCTCAGCTGCCTCGCCCGAGCGCGGCGGCCCCAAGACCTCCCGTACACAGGCCCTGGCCACCGCCGAGAAGGCGGTCTCCGGAAGCCGCATGACCGGGATATGGCTTGAGAACGAGCACGGCAACCAGGTCTGGAAGGTCGACGTGATGACCGCCGACCCCCGCGTCCACAACCTCAAGGTCGACGCGAAGACCGGCGCCCTCCTGGGCAACCGCGCCGATCAGATGCCCGAGCGCGCCCGCAAGTACCTGGAGATCCCGCTCGCCAAGCTGGCCACCGCGAAGGTGGAACGCGAGACCGCCGTCCACACTGCCGTCGAGAAGGCGGGCGGCGGATTCGTCTCCCGGCTGTCGATCCAGGGCACCGAAGCCGATCCGGTCTGGCAGATCCGCATCAGCGACGGCACGGTCCGGCACGAGATCGACGTGAATGCGAAGACGGGCGCGATCGCCCGGCACGAAGAGCACAAGAGTGGCTCCGCGGAGACCGAGAGCGGCGGAAACGGCTCCGGCACGGGCTCCGCCGCCGACAGGTCCGGCGAGCGCGGCAACGGCGGCCGCATCTCCGAGCAGGAGCTCCGCGAGCGCTCGGGCAACTTCGGCAAGGACTTCTACGACTGGTCGCCGCACGTCCCCCGCTGATCCGTCCCGTCAAAATCAGCCCCCTCGGCAGCAGCCATCAATAGGTAGAATCCGGGCAATGAGTCGTATTTTGATCGTCGAGGACGAAGTCTCCCTCACCTCCGTGCTCCGCCGCGGCTTCGAGGCCGAGGGGCTGAGCGTCGACATCGCCCACGATGGGAACGAGGGTCTGCGGCTCGCCCTCACCGACGCGTACGACGTGATCATCCTGGACGTGATGCTGCCCGGCCTCGACGGTCACCGGGTGTGCCGGACGGTTCGGGCAGCCGGCCTCTGGACGCCGATCTTGATGCTGACCGCGAAGGACAGCGAGTACGACGAGGCCGAGGGACTCGACACCGGAGCCGACGACTACCTGACGAAGCCGTTCTCCTATCTGGTTCTCCAAGCCAGGCTCCGCGCCCTGTTGCGGCGGCGGAGCGCCGGACGGCCGTCCGTCGTCGAGGCGGGAGACCTCGTACTGGAACCGGAGAACAAGCGGTGTACGCGGGCGGGGACCGAAATCCCCCTCACCGCCAAGGAGTTCGACCTCCTCGCCGTGCTCGCGCGGCGGCCCGGGGTCACGGTGTCCAAAGGGGCGCTCCTGGAGGAGGTCTGGGACCTGCCCGCCGACAGCGACCCGAACGTGGTGGAGGTGCACATCAGCGCGCTCCGCCGCAAGCTCGACCGCCCCTTCCGGCAGGCAGCCGCCGACAACCCGCCGTCACTGCTCCACACGGCCCGCGGCATCGGCTACCGCCTCAACCCGGCGCCCCGGGCGAAGGCGTGAGCCCCCCGGACGGCTCCGCCGACCAGAACCGAGCCGACCAGAACCGACCGGAATCGGCAGGCCGCCCCGTACGACACAGCGGGAGCACGGATCCGTTCCACACCGAGCGGCAGAAGCAGCCGGTACCGCAGCACCGAACTGAGGAGCACGCTCGGCACGAGCAGCCGGAGCGGCCCAGGGCCTCGCGCCGCCGGGTCTTCCCGCTCCCGTTCGGATCCGTTCGGGTGGCGACCACGCTGGGCGCGGTCGCCGTCGTCGCCGTAGCCCTCCTGGCCGCCTGTGCCGGGCTGCTCGGTGTGATCCACCAGGGCCTCGTGAACTCCGCCGAGCGCACGGCACTGGCACGCGCCGACGCCGTCGCCCGCGTGAGCGGCTCCGGCAAACTCGTCGATCGCCTCGCCGTCCCCGACGGCGAGGACAGCCTGCTCCAGGTCGTCGCCGACGACGGCCGGATTCTGGCCGCGAGCGAGAACCTGGCGGGCCGAGCGCCGGTCGCCTCCTTCGAACCCGCTCCGGGCCACAGCTCGGCCGCCCGCAGTCTGGACCTGGTTCTTCGCCCCGACCCGGACTCCCACCCGTACCGGCTCGTCGCGGTCCGCGCGACGACGGCGAACGGCTCCGGGGCGACCGTGTACGCGGGCACCAGCCTGGAGACGGCCCGCTACACCCAGCGGCTGATCGTCACCTCCATGATCCCCGGCATCCCGCTGCTCCTGCTCCTGGTCGCCGCCGTCACCTGGCGTTCCACCGGCCGCGCCCTGCGCCCCGTCGAAGCGATCCGCGCCGAGGTCGCGGAGATCACCGAACGCGACCTCGGACGCCGCGTGCCCGTACCGGCCTCACGCGACGAGGTGGCCCGCCTCTCGCAGACCATGAACGCCACCCTGGACCGGCTGGAAGAGTCCATGGACCGCCAGCGCCGTTTCGTGGCCGACGCCTCGCACGAACTGCGCAATCCCATCGCCGCCCTGCGCGCGCACGTCGAGGTCGCCATCGCCCATCCGCAACTGCTCCACGGTCCCGAGCTCCTCGACGACGTCATCCGGGTCCAACAGCTCGCGGACGACCTGCTGTTGCTCGCCCGCCTCGACGCCGGCCAGTCCCCCGAGCGGACCGACCTCGACCTCTGCGACCTGGTAAGGACCACTACGGCCCGGCGCCCGCGGGGCCGGGTTCCAGTCACGGTCGACGCCTCGGATCCAGCCCTGGTGTACGGCAACCGCGGCCAGCTGGCCCGCGTCCTGGACAACCTCCTCGACAACGCCCAGCGGCACGCCCGTACGACGATCACCGTGACCGTCACCGACGGGGCGCGGGGCGTCGTTCTGGAGGTCCGTGACGACGGTCCCGGAGTCCCGGAGAAGGACCGGGAACGAGTCTTCACCCGGTTCACCCGGCTCGATGCCTCGCGCAGCCGCGACGCGGGCGGCACCGGTCTCGGCCTGGCCATCGCCCGGGACATCGCGGCGAACCACGGCGGCCGACTCACCGCTGCCGCGGGCCCGGGCGGCCACTTCACCCTCCGCCTCCCCCACGCCGCCACCACGGGAACGTCGCCCGGCGCAGCCGGTGCGTGAGTGGGGCGGGCCGGTGACTGCGCCAGGCGTCTTTACCTGCCGCGCCGGGGTGTTTCCAGCACCAGCCGGGTCGGTGGCCGCTGTGCGGGTGGTGGCAGTCGCAGACCCTCCCGGCCCGGGGTGATCGAGCCGAGGATGCTCGGGTGGCGGGCCCCGGTGCTCCGCGCGTGGGTGGCGGGGAGGCCGTGTGCGGTGAGGAAGCCGAGCACCGCGAAGGCGTACGCCTCCTTCGCACCGGACGGCAGGCCCAGCTCGTCGGAGTGGCGCAGCGCCAGGTGCGGGAGCCGTGCGGTGAGCATCGCCATCAGGACGGGGTTGCGGGTGCCGCCGCCCGAGACGATCACCTCGGACGCATCGACTCCGGCTACGGCGTTCGCGACCGTCCGGGCCGTGAGCGCCGTCAGCGTGGCGACCACGTCCTCGGCGGCCAGGCGGTCAAGGCCGGCGAGCGCGTGGTGCAGATATCCGGAGTGGAACAGTTCCTTGCCGGTGGTCTTGGGCGCGGGCAGCGCGTAGTAGGGCTCGGCGAGCAGACGCCGCAGCAGCGCTTCCTGGACGGTGCCGCGTGCGGCCAGTGCCCCGTCCGTGTCGTACGAGAGCCGTCCGCCGCTGAATTCCCGGGCCGCCGTATCGATCAGCGCGCACCCGGGCCCGGTGTCGAAGGCGGTGCCGTCCGGGGCGGTGAGGTTGGCGATGCCGCCCAGGTTGAGCGCGACCGGTCGGCCTGGCCGACCGCGCAGCCACAGCAGGTCGACCAGGCTCACCAGGGGTGCGCCCTGGCCCCCGGCGGCGATGTCGCGCGGCCGGAAGTCGGCGACCACGGGCAGCCCGGTCGCCTCCGCGATCCACGCGGGCTGCCCCAGTTGCAGCGTGCCGTGCACCTGCCCCTCGGCGACCCAGTGGTAGCAGGTCTGGCCGTGCGAAGCGACCAACTCGGCCCGGCCATCGCACAGTTCGCCATTGGCACGGACCGCAGCAGCCGCGAACGCCTGCCCGATGCGGGTGTCGAGCCGGCACACCTCGGCCAGAGTGGTGGCAGCCGGCGGCAGGGCAGCCGCCAGCGCCTTCCGCAGCCCGTCGTCGTAGTCCTCGCTCACCAGCCCCAGCGGCGTCAGGACGAGGCTGTCGCCAACGAGGCTCAGGCCGGCCGCCGCCGCGTCGATCGCGTCGTACGACGTACCGGACATCAGGCCGATCACCCGCATTGTTCAACTCCCCTTCCGGTGCGGGACCTTGGCGAGCGCGAGGACGCTCACCGCACAGGTCGTCGCCGCGTAGTACCCGGGGATGTCGATGTTCCCGGTGCGCTTGACCGCTTCCGTGATGATGAGACCAGCGCACCCCGAGAACACGGCATTGGACAGGGCGTAGGCGAGTCCGAGGCCGGTGTAGCGCACGCTGGTGGGGAACATCTCGGCGAGCATCGCCGGGCCCGGGCCCGCCATCAGCCCGACCACGCCACCCGCGACGCACACCGCCACGCCCTTGGTCGCGTTCGAAGTGCCGCTCTCCTGAAGGAGGTTGAGCAGCGGAAGCGCCAGGACGACCACCAGCCCCGCGCCGGCCAGCATCACGGGCCGCCTTCCGATCCGGTCGCTGAGCAGCCCCGCCGGGACGATCGTGGCCGCGAAGCCGAGGTTCGCCAGGACCGTGGCCAGCAACGCCTGCCGGAAGCTCGTGTTCAGCGCGCTCTGCAGGTAGGAGGGAAGCACCACAAGAAGGGTGTATCCGGCCGCGGACCAGCCCATGACACGCCCGGCACCGAGGGCCACTGCCCGCACCACCTCGCCCGCGGCGGGCCGCTCGGGCTCCCCTTGGCGCACCTGTTCCCGCTCTGCCTCGAAGACCGGTGTCTCCGCCAGTCGCAGCCGCAGCCAAAGCGCCCCCAGCCCCATCGGCAGCGTCAGCAGGAACGGCAACCGCCAGCCCCAGTCCCCCAGTTGCTCCGCACTGAGCAGCGTGGCGAGGAGTGCCGCCGCGCCCGCGCCGCCCAGCAGTCCCAGCGCCACGGTGAACGACTGCCACGACCCGTAGAGTCCGCGCCGCCCGGGTGGTGCGAACTCGGTCATCAACGAGACCGCACCCCCGAACTCACCGCCCGCGGACAATCCCTGGAGCACTCTCAGAAGGGTGAGCAGCCAGGGTGCGAGGGCGCCGACGGTGGCGTACGTCGGCAGCGCGCCGATCGCCGTCGTGGCGCCCGTCATCAGCGCGATCACCACGATCAGTACCGGACGCCGGCCGATCCTGTCACCGAGCCGGCCGAACACGGCCGCCCCCACCGGCCGGAAGAAGAACGCGAGCGCGAAGGACGCATACGTCTTCACCAGCGCCTCCACCGCACTGCCACCCTCAGGAGTGAAGAAGCGCGCGGCGATGATCGTCGCGAAGTAGCCGTAGACGCCGAATTCGTACCACTCGATGAAGTTGCCCACCGAGCCCGCGACCAGCGCTCCGCGCGACTGGCCGGACCGGAGGGTCCGCAGGCCGGGTCCGGGTGCGGGACCAGTCATGGAGAGCCTTCCTGGGGAGCCGGGGGACGCCCGTCTGCGGGCCGACCCACGGACGTGAGCAGACCGATGAGACGGGCAGACGGGCAGACGGGCAGACGGGCAGACGGGCAGACGGGCAGACGGGCAGACGGATAACGAGCCTCCCTAGTGGGAGTGTTGGCTGCTGTTGGCCGCAGGGGCGATGGGGCGTGGGCCGGCCGACTGGCCGACGCCGACGACAACGCCCCCGACGGTTCCCGCATCTGCCGGGACTACCCCTTCGACGCCAAGACCAACCCGGCCTTCGAGAGGACGGCGATTTGTACCTGCGGTGAAGCCCGGCTCAGCCGATGACCGTCCGGCTGCCGGGGCGAGGGGGCTGTAAACGCAGCAATGCCCGCCGCATGAGCGGCGGGCATTGCGGATTGAGCTGTTGTGGTGTGTCAGCTGGTGGCTCAGTACCAGTGGTGGGCCTGCCAGAAGTTCCAGGCGCCGACCGGGCTGCCGTAGCGGGAGTTCATGTAGTCCAGACCCCACTTGATCTGGGTGGCCGGGTTGGTCTTCCAGTCCGAACCGGCGGACGCCATCTTCGACGCCGGCAGGGCCTGGACCAGACCGTAGGCACCGGAGGAGGAGTTCGTGGCAGTGTGGTTCCAGCCACTCTCCTGAGTGACGATCTTGCTGAAGGCCTCGAACTGCGCCGGGTCCTTGATCATCTGCTGGGCGATCGCCTTGGCGTTCGCCGGGGCCGCCTGAGCGGGAACCGTGGCGAACAGGGAACCGGCGGCACCAACGGCCACGACGGCACCCGCGAGGGTCTTCTTGGAGGTGGCGATGCGGCGGATGACTGCGTTGGACACGAAGAGGCCTTCCGAAGGGAACAAGGACGGTCGCGGCATACCGGGGCATGCATGACCCACTCACACGAGCAGAGGGGTTCGTCCGCGGCGGGTGAAGCACCCGTGCCGCCTGGCGACACATCCAGTTCTACCGACACCCCCACGGCCTGGCAACGCCCCCCACTTACTAACGGGCCTCGCAGCGAAGCCGCGCCATTGCCCCGCGAGCTGTCCGCGCCAGACCCGGTCCGCACAGGGCGCGGGCGGCAGAGGAACCAAGGACGGGGCTCATCGACGGCCACTAGGCCCACTCGTATGTGACCAAGGTCCTGTGGGCCGCCTCACGACAAATGTGCCCGAATATCACGGATTGCTACGATCCATACCCTTGGATGACATGGGCCACGGGCCCGAAACACACCACAAATCGAAGGAACACGAGCGAAGCGAACAGCGAAACCCGAGGCCCCCGCCGCCGCCCGCACCCACCCCACCGACTCCGCCCAGGAGCGCCGTGCGGCAGCAGCGATGAAGGCCGGCGCGGCACCATGTGTGGCGCTGGTCGGGTTCGTCTTCCGTCTTCGTCGGCAAGCCGATGCTCCATGGGCTCGGTACGGCCGCCCCGAGCCGCCGCGCCAGGCGGCTGCCATGGTGCCGCTCTCAGGTCAAAGCCGTGCCCAGCAGCTCGACGCGATGCGATGTCGTTGGAACGCTCACACCGAGAATGCCGAAGATGAGATCGCGGCCCATCGTCGCGCCCACCAGCGTATTGACCGGTCCGAACGAGGCCGCCATCGGTGTGGCCGCGGCTCCGGCCGTGGCCTTTGCCTCTTGGCGCGACGCGAGGAAGGCGGTGACGTCGGCGGGCCGGATGAGCGGGCCGCTCGACCCGACCCGAAGACCGCAGCCTCCCGTGATCATCGACGCTCCGCGCTCAAGACAGGCTTGAGCGCACAGTTCGGGCAGCGATGCAGGACGGTCGGCGGCGACGACGAGGAATCCGCCTTCGCGCAGGTGCGGCACCAGCGCCTCGCTGCTCGTGACGGTTTCCATGACAGTGATCGGCTCCGCTTCGGGGAGACGCTCACGCACCCATTCGCCGGCCACCTCGACCTTGGCCCGTCCGACGTCACAACGCCGGTAGAGGTATTGGCGGTTCAGGTTCTCCAGCGCGACCCGGTCGCCGTCCACGAGCGTGAGCCCGCCCACGCCCGCACCCACGATCTCGGCGAGCACCGCGCCGCCGATCCCGCCGACGCCGAGAACGGTCACGTGCGCCGCGCGCAGCCGGTCCTGTGCCGCCCCGGCATCCAGGCCCAAGGCCGCGAAGTACTCGACCTGGTTCCGCCAGGCGGAGGAGTGCCACGACCGGTCGAACGGGGCTACTACGAGGCGAAGTTGACGGAGCGCACGCACGATGGCGTCCACTCGGCTTCCGCTCGGCGCCGGGAGACCGGCTGGTTCGTCGGCGACCGCTGTGAGCCATTGGAACATCGCTTCGGGGCAGCGTCGGACCAGCAGTACCTCGTCGGAAAAGACGCGCAGCTCGTCGCCGTCGCGGGACCAGGTCGCCGCGGGCGACAGAACGTAGCGGTCGACTCCGTCAGCCATCCCTGGCCCTCCTTCGTAGCGAGATCACCGTTGCGCGAAGATCAGGAAGCACCGGCGTTCCAGCTGAACCGGGGGAAGCGCACGGCGCCCATCGGCGGCCAGGGCCGACCTGCCAGTTCCTCGCGCTGCAGCCAGTGGCCTCGCAGACGCAGGAGTGGCAGGACCGGGCACTGCTCGCAGACCGCCCGACGCAGCTCGTCGTACGCCGCTTCGTCGTCCGGGACTTCGGACAACCGGTGCAGCAGCGGCGCGAGGACGGGGTCACGGCGCGCCGGGTCGAGCAGGTCCAGAGCACTGATCGGATCCTCGAAGAGCGGGCCCCGCAAGGCGAGGAGCACGTCGCAGGACTGTGCCGAGCCCGAGACGAAGTCGGCGGGAGCCAGCTCGATCCGGACACCGAGGTTCTCGGTCAGCTGGGCCGCGACTTCTTCGGCCACGTCCCGATTGGGGTAGTAGTCCCAGTAGCCCAGGCGCAGCCGTACGCCGGAGCCGAGGTTGCTGGGCGGTGCCTCGACGTGGTGGTCGGGCGCTGCCGACTCCGCACCGTTCCAGCACCGTGCGACAAGGCGGTCGTATCGGAGCGCGCCGAGGAGCCGGCGACGGAACTCCGCGTCACCCGCTGCCGAGGGGCTGTCGGGGTTGATCTCCAGGCACATCTCGATCGCGGTCGGTGCCGTGTGGAACGCCTGGCTGTCCGCGAAGTCAGGGACGCGGTCGAGCGGAAAAGCCGTCGCGCACGTCACATCGACCTCGCCCCGCCGGAACCGCTCCGGGGCGTCGTGCGGATCGCGGCGGACCAGCACCCGCACAGGTGGCGTGCCGGCCTTGACGGGTTTGAGCCAGTACTCGTCATCGGAAGTGCGCACGGCACGCTCGTACATACCGGAGGACAGCTGCCCGCACGACGAGATGGGAGCGAGGTCGACACTCCGGAGCAGGCTGGGCAGGTGCGGCGCCTGGCGGCGGAGCTCGATGACGAGCGCGTCCTTCGAGGTGCGGACCGCGCGGATGTCTCGCAGGAACCGCTGGAGCGACGGAACCGTGAGCGCGGTCCGGATCGCCCGGGCGTGATCGCGCGCTCGTACCGGGCTCCCGTCGGAGAAGGACGCGCCCTGCTGGACGCGGTAGTGCTGGCTCAGCCCGTCGTCCTCGACCCACATGAGATCGAGTCGGCTTCGCTGGCTCGCCGCGGCGAACCAGCGGCTCAGGTAGTCGCCTCCCGTGGGCCCGTGCCATCGAATCGGATCGTCGTCCACCTCGACAGTGACGGGGCGCGTCACGTTCACGTGGTCACGAGGGGGCTGTCGGCCACCGGAGGCGTCCGTCCGGGGGCATCCGGTGAGGCGTCGATCCGAGCACACAGCCCGGCCACCGCCGTGGCGACCTCGCGCAGCCGGCCAGGGGCGATGTTGTCGAGGAGGGCTTCGCGTTCGTCCCGCCCGCGCGGCATGAGGGCCTTGAACACCTTGGCCTGAGCCGGCGTCAGGCGGAGGGTCGACACCTCTGCCTCATTCGCGCGATAGACGACCACGACCGTCGGACGGTTCAGCTCCGGTTTCCAGGTGATTTCACGCGGGTCGGAGATCATCGCGACGACGTCGACGTCGAATGCCTCGATCAGGAAATGCGGCTTCTCCTCCACGGTGGCGGGCCGCCGGTAGACGTTGACGAGCTCCTCCTCGACCTCGTCCCCCCGGAATTCCGCGAGCATCGAGTCGTATGCGAACAGCGCCCTGGCGGCTTGCGCGTGCTCACCCTCCAACTGCGCCAGAATCTCGACGAGCGCTTCCTCGATGGGCATGGCAGCCCGTTCGAGCAGTGCGTCGATGAATGCGACGTACGTGTGTCCCGCCCCTTGCTTGAGGAATCGCAGCAGGTGGTAATAGCGGCGCGTGAAGTATCGCGAAAGGCGCAATACGTCCTGGTAGTACTCGTAATCCCGGTTCCCGCTGCGAATGAAGGTGAATCCGGTGAAGGTCGCCAGATCGTCCTTGATGAGCGCGCGGACGTCCGACGGGAGGAAGGTGCCCATGACGTCGAGTCCGCCTTCGAGCGGCTGGAGTTTAGCCCGGTACTCGTCCGTGATCTCGGCGCCGGGAAGCGGCTGAAGCACACTGAGGTCGCTGTTGACGGCACCATAGGCGATCGCGTCGAAGACGACCTCCAACGCCTTTTCAAGGTCCTCGGCGCTCTCGTCCGGGTATCCCACGATCGTGTTCGTCTCGAACTGGATGCCGACTTCCTGGGCGGACCGAAAGAACTCGTAGGTCCGCTTCGTCGAGGGCATCTTCAGCATGGCCTTGAGGATCTTCTCCGACCCGGCGTCCGTGCCGCAGAAGATGTTGAAGCATCCGGCGTCGGCCATGCGCCGCAGAAGGGACGGGTTGACGTTGTCCGGTCGGACCGCGCAGCCCCACTCGAACATGTCGTTGTGCTCGGCGAAATAGGACACGAACTCGTCCAGGTACGTGCGCTTGTTGGCGAAGTTGTCGTGCAGGAAGTTGAACTGGGTCACCCCGTACGTGCGGTGCAGGAAGCGCAGCTCTTCGAGGATGACCGCGGGGTCCTTGATCCGGAAGTCACGGTCCCAGAACGTCGACGTCATGCAGAACTTGCACGAATAGGTGCACCCGGAGCCGATGTGCACGTCGAAGATGTGCGGGGTCGACAGGCGGATGTAGTCGCCCATCGGGACGGCGCCGTACGCGGGCATCGGCACGAGGTTCAGATTCGTGGTCGGCTGAGGCCCACTGGAGACGGCCTGGCTGTTCCTGCACGACCAGAAGCCGAGCACTCCGGCGGGATCGGCCCCGTCGGCAACGGCATCCGCGAGGGCGGTGATCGCGAGCTCTCCCTCGCCGCGGCACACGAAGTCGACACAGTCGGCGAAGCGCGGGAGAGCGTCCGGGAAGACACCGAACGTTCCGGGTCCGCCGAGAACCACCGTGACATCGGGTCGGAGCCGCTTGACCTCACGCCCGATGAGAAGGCATGCCGGGAGGGTGTCCGCGAGGCAGGTGAGGCCGAGAATGTCGGGATCGGCGGCCAGGAAGCGAGCGCACGTCTGGTCGAGCCAGTCCGCGTCACCGGGCTCGAAGGCGCCGATCCGGTGCTCGTACTCCAGGTCGACGACGACGGCGGGGTGACCGTGAGCCATCAGCGGAGAGGCGATACAGAGCAGCCCGAGAGGAACGAAGAAAGGAGAATTGACATCGGAATTGATCAAGGGGCGGCCCAGCGTCACGCGAGCCTGCCGCGTGGACGATCGGACCGACACCTGGCCCTCCCCGGCAAACGAGAGGGCCAGTCGCTTCTGAGTCGGCATCAGATGCGATCAGCAGCGCCGCGCGACGATGGCACCCAAAGTGGCCGATGACAGCGTGATCAATTCGACGTCATCGGCAAGATCAAGACCTTCCTCGTCGGAGAAGAGCACCATGTCCGGCTCCGCCTCGTCCGTCACGGTCAGTGAACGCTCCTGCAGTTCCTGTGCCATTTTTGACCCCTCTTCGCCTTGACTGGCTCCAACATCCTTATCTCATACAGTCTTTGGCGTCTCGTCAATGGGGAGTGCACACGTTTTCCGCCGTCACATCCGATCCCGGATCCATCGGCCGATACGTGGAAGTGATCTTGCCAGGAATAAGAAAGTGCCCTGCGGCCTGCGACGATGGAAGCTCTTCGGTCTGCCACAACGCAAGATCACGAGAGCGCTTCCCACACCTAATCTCCCCATTCCGCGGGTCGGGGCCCCGGCACGTTTCGATGATCCAAATCCGGTCGCGCACGGAGGGCCGATTCATTGGTGAGAGCCTCTCTCTCCGTGACGGACACGATGACAGCGGGTTTGGTTGATCGGGAGGAATCGAGCCGGACGAATCAAGAAGGCCCAGCACTTCACCGCTCCGGCCGAGCCATTTCATGGGGCGGGAACTGCCGACGGCCCGAGCCGTTCCGGCAGCGTCTCGCGTACACAATCTCCCGCATCGCGCACTTGCCCGACGGCCGCCGACCAACGGACGCCGGGCCTTTCCGGCCTCTTGTCGGGCTTGATCGAGTCTGGGTAGGCTGCTTCGGGTCCGGAGCAGCACCAGGCGGAGAGCTCGCCGTCTGATGCTGCTCACCCCCGGCGGACGAGGGCTGAACATGAATAGGTTCCCGCCACGTAACAGAAAAGATCAAGGCCCCGGAATACGCAGATCGCGGAAGTCGGCTCGGCGGTCACTCCCCTCAACGAGCGCAATCATTCGAGTTGTTGGGCAGTATCTCCGCGTCGGCGGTCATGAGATTTCTCCGCATGGAGGGATCGTCTCCCGGCGAACACCCGGCCCATGGTTCCTGCATCAGCCTGAAGGGCTGAGTGCCATCGGCCTCTATTTCTACGCGCCTTCCATCATGTGACATTCGGGACGGAGCTACGATTGTGACGTCTGCGCAGGCCAACGTTCCTCATCAGGAACCCACGGCAGTCCCGTACTTTCCGATGCCCAGGGCGCCCGGTTGTCCGCTGGACCCGGCACCGCAGCTCGCCGAGCTGCAGGAACGCGCGCCGCTGGTCCGAGTTCGGCTGTGGGACGGCAGTACTCCCTGGCTGGTGACGAGGCATGCGGAGCAGTGCGCGCTCCTGTCGGACCGCCGGGTCAGCGCGGACTGGATGCAGCCGGGCTACCCGTTCCACAGTCAGTTCCTGCAGGAACACCATGAAGAGGGCCAGTTCCTGACCGCCATGGAAGGCCCCGAGCACCTCCGGCTGCGCCGGATGATCGCCCGGCCGTTCACCCCCCGCAAGGTCGAGCAACTACGGCCCACGGTCCAGCAAATCGTCGACGACCACATCGACGCCCTCCTGGCCGGCCCCAAGCCGGCGGATTTCGTGTCGGATTTCGCCCTGCCGATTCCGTCCATCACCATCTGCCACGTACTGGGCGTCCCCTACGAGGACCACGACTTCTTCCACCACGCCATCAGGACGATGACCAGCGTCGACGCCCCGGACGACGTCGTGAGCAAGTCCGAGCGCGAGCTGTACCACTACCTGGCCAAGCAGATCGGCCGCAAGCTCGCCGCCCCCGAGGACGACCTGCTGTCCCAACTGGCCACCGAACGGCTGGCCACCGGCCAGCTGAACCGGCATCAGCTGGTGATGCTGGTCCTTTTCCTGCTGATCTCCGGGCACGAGACCACGGCCAGCATGATCGCGCTGGGCACACTGGCCCTGCTGCAGCATCCCGACCAGATCACTGTGCTGAAGGATTCCGACGACCCCCAAGTCGCCACAGCCGTCGACGAGTTGCTGCGGTACCTGACCACCGTCCAGCCCGGCCGCCGCCGCGTGGTCGTGGAGGACATCGAGATCGCCGGGCAGGTGATCCGCGCCGGCGAGGGTCTGATCCTCCCGGAGGAGATCGGCAACCGTGACGAAAGCGTGTTCCCCGCTGCCGGAGTGCTGGATCTGCGCCGCGATGCCAGCCAGCAGCTCGCCTTCGGGTTCGGTGTGCACAAGTGCACCGGCCAACCGCTGGCCCGGCTGGAGCTGCAGGTCGTGTTCGCCGCCTTGTTCCGGCGCATTCCGACACTGACCCTGGCCGTCGACCTCGGCGACCTCCCGTTCATGGACGACGGGCTCGGGTACGGCGTCAAGAAGATGCCCGTGAGCTGGTAAGTGAACGAGGCCGAGCCGGTGACAGCAGTCGGAGTGGAGTCGTTTCGGATCGGGCACGGCCCGCCGGAGCAGAGTCCGCCGGCCGTGGCGGGCCTCCAGGAGACGCACGCCGCCGGTTCCCACACGTGGCAATTCCACCGAGAATGGCCGCGGCGCCGGCGACGGTTCCCGGAACGGCGGCCCCAAGTCCTGCGCGCAGCACGGGTTGTAGGTTCCGGTCGACGGCGGAGGCCCAACACCCATGACTACCGGAGCCACCAGGGGGATCCCGCAACATGACCACCACGGAGGCCCTTGACGGGTCGGCCGCAATCGACGATGCGGCACGAAGCGTCGCGCGCCCCTTCTACGTATACGCCGTGCTCGCCAACTCGCTCTTCCAGCGGGGCGTGTTCGTACTTTTTCTGCAGCAACGAGGCTTCTCCGCCGGGCAGGTGGCCATCCTTCAGACACTGATCTACCTGGTCAGTGGGCTTGCGGAGCTGCCGACGGGAGTCATCGCCGACCGCATCGGCAGGCGTGCCAGCATCGTGATCGGCCAGGTGCTGATCGCTGGATGCCTGCTCGGTCAGGTGACGTCCTCCAACTACTGGGTGTTCCTTACGCTGTTCATGGGCCAGGGTGTGGGCATGGCCTGTGTGTCCGGTTCGGACACCGCCCTGCTGTACGACCTGCTCGTACGACGTGGTGCGACGGCCGGGTACGTCAAGATCAAGTCCCGGTTCACCATGCTCGGGACGGTCACCTCGGGAGTCGCCATCGTCCTGGGCGGTCAACTGCAAAGGTTTTCCTGGGGAATTGTCTATCTCGGTTCGGCGTCCTGCCTCGTCCTGGCCGTGGTGGTGCTGATGTCACGGGTGCCCGAGATCCGCGGCGCGGACGCGGTGGACGAGCAGGACCAAGCCGAGAAGGGACCCGTCGACGCCACTGCGTGGCGGGCGATGCTCCGGGTCGCCACGCCCGCGCTCGTGACGCTGGTCGTGGTGTCCGGGTTGATGCACGCGACGTTGACGCCGTACATCATCTTCACGCAGAAGACCCTCTCCGATCAGGGAGCGGGCACCGCTTTGGTGAGTGTGGTCATCTCGGCGGGATTCTTCGTCGGCGGAGTCGTTCCCCTGCTGTCGGACCGCGCGAACCGGAGCATCGGGTACCGGGTGATCGTCCCGGTGTCCCTCCTGACGCTCGCCGCGGCGCTCGGCCTCAGCGGCCTCGGCCTCGTCTGGGTCACCATTACCGCGTTCCTGGTCCTGGTCGGCATTCCCGAGATCACCGCGGTGCTCGTGGACAACGTGCTCAACGAGGCGGTGCCGTCGCGCCACCGGGCGAGCCTGCTGTCGATGATCTCGTTCGTGGAGTCGGTGCTCATCGGTACCGGCTATCTCGTCGTCGGCACCCTCATGGACGGATTGGGCTCCAGTGTCGGCATGGCGACCTACGCCGCGGTCCCCCTGCTGGCATGCCTCCTGTGGCTCCCAGTGCTCTTCCGAGGTGCGCGGGTGACCACCGAGATCGAGAAGCCCGCCGATCCAGAGGCGTCCTGAACCAGGCAGACGATGAGGAGGCGAAGTGGAACTGCTACAGATCGGGCACCCGCGACCGGTGCTGGATCCGGTCCCGCCGGTCGTGCATGAGGATGCCCTTTCGGTTGCGTTGGTCTGCATGCCCTGGGCGGTGGTGGACATGCCCTCACTGGCGTTGAGTACGATCGCCCCGCTGTTCGAGCAACACGGCGAGGTGGAGAAGCTCGACGTCGTCTACGGCAACATCCGCTGGCTCGACTTCCTGGTCCGGGATGTGGGCCTTGAGCGGGACCACTACGAACTGATCGTCGATGCCGAGGTGTTCGGGGTCGGCGAATGGGTCTTCTCCAGTTGCTTCCGCCCGGGCGTCGACCCACGGCACACGAGTTTTTACGAGCTCGTGCGCGACAGTGACAACGCCGACGCCTATTGCGCGATGTTCCGCGCGGCCCCTGCCTTCATCGACGAGCTGGCCCGAGACCTGGTGGCGTCAGGGGTCGATGTCCTGGGGTTGACGACGACGTTCGATCAGAACATTGCCTCGTTCGCGCTCGCGCACCGCGTCAAGGAGCTGTCCCCGAGCATCGTCACGTTGCTGGGCGGGGCGAACTGCGACGGCGTACAAGGTACGGCCGTCCACCGCGCCCGCGCGGAGTTCGACTACGTGATCCGGGGCGAGGCGGAGCGCTCGATCGCGCCGCTCATCGCCCACATCGCAGGTTGTCGTGGCAGTGACGAGCACGGGCACGAGGAACGGCTGCGGGCCGTGCCCGGCCTGTGCTGGCGATCCGGCACCGACGGAGCCTCGGTGAGCAACCCCATCGGGCCGACGCCTGTCTCCATGAACGCGGTGCCGGAGCCCGTCTACGATCACTATTTCCGCGATTTGCGGAAGTCGCCGGCCGCTCGACTCATCGATGTCAAGATTCCGCTGGAGGCCAGCCGCGGATGCTGGTGGGGCGCGAAGCACCATTGCACGTTCTGCGGCTTGAACGGGTCGGCCATGGCTCATCGCGCAAAGCCGGCCGAGCGCGTGCAAGCGGAGGCAAGCCGGGCCGTCCGTCGGCACAACGTGCTCGACCTGGTGTTCTCCGACAACATTCTGGCGCCCGACCATGTCGTTCGGCTGACCACGGACATGGCGCTGCCCGCCGAGTGGGACGTCCGGTTGTTCGCCGAGGTGAAGTCGAACCTCAACTTCGGTCAGCTCGAGTCCCTTGCGCGCGCCGGTTTCACGCAACTGCAACCGGGGGTCGAGAGCCTCTGCACGCCCATCCTGCGCATCATGCGCAAGGGGGTGACCGGGTGGCAGAACGTGCGCTTCCTGCGCGACTGTGCCACCTGCAGGATCTATCCGTCGTGGAACGTTCTCGTGGGTTTCCCCGGGGAGAGCGATCTCGACTACACGGCGCTGATCGACTCGCTCCCGTCCCTCCATCATCTGACGCCGCCCGCCGGGGTGTTCCCGATCAAACTGGAACGCTTCAGCCCCTACTTCGACGATCCTGAACTCGGTCTCCAGGTGCTCGGCCCCTCGCGCAACCTGGTCAGCGCCTACGAGGGGGTGGTGGACGCCCTTGACGACTTCGTCTACGTCTTCGAGTCCGAGCCCGCCGGCATATCGCCCGAGACGTGCGGGTTGTTGCGCGAAGCGGTCGCGAACTGGAAGGCGGGCGCGTCGAATTCTCGGCTGGTCGCCCTGCCCGCGCCGGACGACTCGCTCGTCGTCGTCGACGACCGGTCCACCTGGCCCTCCCGTGAGGTGGTGCTTCAACCGGGTCTCGAGGCCGAGGCCTACCGTGCACTGGCCAAGGGCAAAACGCTTCCCGCGCTCGCTTCCACGATGGGCTCGCTCGGGATGTCAGTGCGGGAAGGTCAGCTCGAAGAGCTAGTCGGGCATTGGACGGAGCTCGGCATCGTTTTTCATGAGGATGCCACCTACTTGGCGCTCGCGACGGGACTTCGATGGTGACGAAACAGACGGCAGAGCGGCGGTCGAACCGACGACGGCTCTTCGCTCCGGTGAATCTCCAGTCGGTGCGGAGCAGGGAGAACCTCGTCACCCTGACCCGGTCGGGATACGCCGGGGTTCGCCTGGTCGGTCACATCGCCATGGCGGAGATGGGCGATCGCGAACTCGTCTCCTTGATCGCGCTGCTCCGCGACGCGCGCGGCGTCGGCTTGCGGGTTTCGTGGAGCGGCGACTGTGGTGCCCTGGAAGTCGGGTGCCTTCGCCACCTCGACCCGCCACGGCAGTCGGACGGCACCTTTGCGTGGTCGGCGCAGCAGGGAGAAGCCCTCGTCGTGCGGCGCGGTCCGACGTTCCTGGCCGTCGAGGACACGCGCTACGGGGAGCGCCGCCGCGTCGACATCGACCGCTCGGAACCGGCGGCAGCCGTTCTCGACGAAATCCGTTGGGGGCACACCATCACCCCCGTGGAGGCGGCCAGTCTGCACGCTCTTGAATTGCACGACTTCGTCTTTCGTTCCGGCGATCACTGTGTGGGTATTGCCGTAAGGCAAGGAGTCTGGTGTGTCTGAAGGCAGCATCCCCTTCCGCAAGTCACTCGATGAGCGGACCGCCGCTTCGCAAGGATCGGCGCAACCAGTGGGCACCATCGTTCCCATGCGCATGGGAACGGCGGGGGTGGGGCTGCTCGTCCACGATCACCGCGAAGCCACCCGCATCCTGTCCGACGTCGACACCTATGGCAGTGCGGGCGAACTCATGGCCAGCGTTTTCGACGAGCCGACCGAGACGGATGCGGATGCGATGTCCGACATGGTCTTCGCGGTCACCCAAACCGACGGGGAAGAGCATCGTCGTGTGCGGCGTGCCCTTCGGAGGGTCATCGACACACGCGTGCGCGATGTGTCGGACCAGCTGATTCAGGATGTCCAACACACGATCGAGGACGCTCTCGCCCTGGGCAGGATCGACGCGGTCGCGTCGATCGGCGTGCCCATCGCCGACAGTGTCATGTCGCGACTGCTCGGACTCGACGAGAACCTCGTCTCGGCTCTGAGGACCGCGGTCTACCAGGGATACCCGGTGCGCGAACTCGACGCCACGCTCGTCGACTGGGTGCACGACAGGCGTGCCGACCCCGCCGACGACCTCGTGTCGGACCTGATGGCAGAGCTGCCTTCTCTGGAGGATCGACAGGTCGCGGCAAACACGCGACTGCTCGCGCTGTCGGGCGTCGAAGTGTTGGCTGCACTGATTACGAACGGAATCCTCTGCCTGGCGCAGGACCCGAGGACTCAGAGCCTGGTACGCGATGACGAAACGTTGCTGCCCGGCCTCATCCATGAGGTGCAGCGGTACGCGAGCCCGATCGCGCGGGGGATCTATCGGATGACGAAGGAGCCTTCCGTCATAGGCGGGTACGCGGTTCCCGCAGGTACTCTGCTCGTCATCGGGGTGGATGTTTGCAACAGGGACACATCAGTACTTTCCGATGCTCACAGGTTCGACCCCACTCGCGGTCGGGATTTCGACCATCTGACGTTCGGTCATGGGCGGCACTCGTGCCTGGGCATTCCCGTCACACGCCTGATCGCGGCACAGGCCCTGCGCACGTTTCTCTCGGGAACGACGAGTTTCGGCCTGACCGTGGAGGCGTCGGAGCTGCGTTTCCACGACACTGCGGTCATGAACGGGCTGGTTGAACTCCCTATTTGGGTTGAGCGCGCGAGTTAGTGGTCTCGTGGTCCCGAGTGCGTTGCTTCGCGCTGCAAAGTGACCCGTTACGGGTCATACGTTCCCGCGGAACGTTCCGGTCGAGCTTGGGCGGACTCTGACGACGCGCCTCGTCAACAACTTCCCTTTTCCATCCATACGCGGGTGGAGACACTCAGGTGTGCGCAGAGAGTTGGCGATGCTCTGCCCGGACAGCGGATTCCCCCATATCGGAGAAACCCCTCCCCCATCGCTTTTTCTTGCTCGCTGCGCAAAAAGCTACGCTACGACCCTTGATCTGCTACGGAGGGCCCCGCCATCCTGAAATGGCATCTGCTACGAAAGCGTTGACTCGGCTACCAGGCCAACAGGTCTCGGTCCGAGCTAGCAATTGTCTGCAACTCTCCCTGTTCATCGAACGCCATGGAAACCTCAGATCCCTGCACCACCCACCAGAATTCGCCCGGCGTATAGAGCTCCCTACTTTCCAGGCCGAGCCCTTGCCTTCCGAGATACGCGCGGAACACTTCGAGACCAGGGGCTGGCGTCTGCATCCCGGAGCCCAAGGGCGGCGGCAACACCAGCAGGCCCGTGAAGGGGTCTGGCTCAACGGAAATGAGCCCCACGATTCCGCTCGGAGATTGCCCTAGTTGAACGTCTGAGTAAGCGGCCATGCGTGCTGCGCTGTCCGCAACGCCACTCGGCTTCCCCATGCCGTCTTCAACCTCTTGGGCTGAGGCACCCAGAGCAAGAAAGCCAAGCTGACCGGTGCGAGCGAACTCCAGGAGCACTGTGGCGTCACGAACCACCCTCGCCTCTGACTGCATCAATTCCCACTGCTCCAGACTTTTCCGGCAGTTCGTTGCCATCGGATACCCGGTGGAACCGTCCGGGTTCGCTGTTGACGGGCTTATCTGCGCCCAGCAGCGTCCGTCCCCCCGAAGGTTCCACCCGCGGGGGTACGGACGCTGCTGCAAATCGCGTGGCTAGGCGCACTCGAACGGTGAGGGCACCGGGTAGTAGGCCTCCAGGAAGGCGCGCAGTGTGCGGTCCTGTTCCGTCACGGACACCTCCGCTTCCGCGGATTCCCCGATACAGAACACCGTGCGGCCCCGGGTGGCCAAGAGACGGCTCAGGACGGTGTGGTGCTGGGCGTTGCCTACGTTGACGTAGGTGCAGGAGATCGACGACGGCGTGGACCGGCCGGTGAGGTAGCCGTAGTGGTGGTGCAGCGAGGAGGTGACGGACAGGTCCGTCGCGGCGCGGAAGGGGTTGGCGGTGGTTGCCGCGACTTCTTCGCCGAACTTCTCGCTGATCTCTTCGAGGACGCTGCGCCGCAGCGGGTGCGGAGCATGCAGGAAGCTGTGGGTGGCGATGCGGCCGAACTCGCGCTGCAGGACGGTCCTGTTGTTCTTCGCTGCCGCGAAGTAACCCTCGTCGTCGTCGGAGAGCTCGCTCGGCGGCACGGCGGTGGGCGAACGGAAGTGGTGCGCCGTCCCGTTGCTGTCGAAGAAGGCCTGCGGAGTCACCGGTCGGCCGATGAACACGTCGTCGTTCAGGTAGAGGAAGTGCTCGGCGAGACCGTCGATGCGGTGCAACTGGCTTTCGATGGCATGGGAGTTGAACGTCGGGAGCCAGCCGGGGTCGGCGAAGATCTCCCGGTGGCTGACCAGCTTGATACGGGGGTCCGCAAGCTCAAGCCAGTCGGGCGCCTGGTCGTCGGTGACGAGATGGATGGTGCGTACCCAGGGCGCATACATGGCCAAGGAGCGCAGGGAGTAGCGGAGTTCGTCACGGTTGCGGAAGCGGACGTCCCCACTGTCGGCACCGCCCGACGTGGCGATACCGGCGGCCCGCCGGGCTTCGTCGCGACGTCGCTGCCAGGCGGGGTCCGTGTCGTCGACCCAGGTGTAGACGACGTCGACGGGGAAGTCGAGGTCGTTCATGAGCCGGCCCGTGAAGGCTGCGGCGGTGGGGTGCTCGCGCTCGCCCACGCGCAGGCTCGCGGTCGCCTCCAGGCTGGGCAGGCGCGGGCCCACGAGGGTGGACCCCCGGGGCGCCTTGCGCCAGCCGGGAAACTCCTCGTCCTCGTCACTGACCGCCCAGAACTCGATGGTGCAGCCGAAGGCAGGCCCGTAGCGCAGCGTGCGGCCGGTCGTGGTGACCGGCTTGAAGAGGCGGACGCCGGCGACGTCGCCGGCGTTGCCCAGCCGCTCGGCGAGCCAGGCGCCGGGGGCGGCGCCGTTGGGTGCGATGAGTTCGGCGTAGACGGGCTTGCCGTGCAGTTCGGTCGCCAGGGCGTCCAGCGTCTGGGCCCGGCGTTCGACCTCGACGGCGATCCGGTACGAGGTGCCGCCGTCGCGCAGCAGCGTGTAGGGCACGCCGTGCGCGGTGAGCGCGTCGGTGGCCAGTTCGAGGTTCCACTCGGCCATGCGGGGGGCCAGTACGTCGTCGCGTACTTCCGCGAGACGCCCCGCGGTACGAACCAGGGTGCCGCTGCGGTCCTGGGCCTGGAGCAGCACCTCGCGTGCCTTTTGCTCGTCCGCGGACTGCGCGAGCGTGGTGACAGGGGCGCTGATGTTGAAGCTGCGGGTGCCGCCGGCAGCGATCCGTCGGGCAGTGCGGTCGGCCCGCTGGGCCAGCCGCCGGGGGTCGTCGCGCCGCGCCAGGAGGCGGGTGAACAGGGCCTCCCAGCGGCCGGCGATCTCTGTGGACCCGAACCGTTCGTGGACACCGGCGCGGGCGGCGGCACCGTACGCGTGGCGGGTGTCGTCGTCCTCCATCAGCTTGGCCATGGCCGCGGCGAGGGAGTCCTTGTCGGCGGCGGGCACGAGCAGTCCGTCGACGCCGTGGCGGATGATCTCGGCGGGGCCGGTGACGATGTCGTAGGCGACGACCGGCACACCGGCCGCGAAGACCTCCAGAAGCACCAGCGGGAATGCCTCGTTGCGTGACGGCAGCAACGCGAGCGCTGCCTTGGCCCACTCCTGTTCCATCTGGGCGGAGCGTCCGAGGAGCTGGACCCGGTCGTGGAGGGCCAGGCCGTCGATGAGACGGCGGAGGTTGACCTCCTGCGGGCCGTCGCCGAAGATCCGCATGGTCCAGTCGGGGTGGTCCTCGGCCAGCGTGGCGAAGGCCTCGATGGCGTGGTCGAGCTGTTTCTCCGGGGTCATGCGCGCGGCGAGCACGATGGTCCGGCCGCCGAGGTCGGAGCGGGGGCGGAACCCGCTGGGGACCGCGTTGGGAATGGCGACGAGTTCGGGGGCGGCCGCTCCCAGCGAGTCGGCGAACCAGTCGTTGGTCCGCTCGGTGAGGGAAACCAGGGCGTCGATGCGGGGCGCGTACACCAGGAGCGGTTCGCCGGTGGAACCACGCAACTGGGAGGCGCGGTGCTCCTGGTGGACGGTGATGACGCGGGCGGGCGCGAGCTCGGCGGCCGCCGCCATCAGGGCTGGGGTGGTGGTGATGAGCACGTCCGTGTCGAGGGCGCCGAGCGCGGCGCTCATCTCGATGTCGGACAGCCGGTCGAAGGTCGCTTCCCAGGACGGCTTGATGATCTCGCTGGGCAGCGACGCAAGCGTGCGGCACTCCTGCTCGCTCAGGTCGCTGGCGCGGACCGGCTGCTCGAACGGGCCGGTGCGGTCGACCAGGTAGCGGCGCGGAA
This sequence comes from Streptomyces xanthochromogenes, assembly GCF_014650455.1. Classification (GTDB taxonomy): domain Bacteria; phylum Actinomycetota; class Actinomycetes; order Streptomycetales; family Streptomycetaceae; genus Streptomyces; species Streptomyces xanthochromogenes. Next base: position 79,789 of record NZ_BMUZ01000017.1, read on the forward strand.
CGCTGCGGCCGATCTCGAAGAACGGCTCGGGACGCGTCTTGAAGACGCTGACGACCTCGACCTGGTGGCGGGGCATCAGGTGAGTGGCCTGGGTGTAGGCGGCCATCTCGGTGCCGCCCATTTCGTCGCCCCACGTGAGCAGGAACGTGATTTTCATCGAGTGGAGTCCTTGGCGGTGACGAAGGGGGCACAGCTGACGGCGAGGGTGCCGGCTGCGGAGAGATGGGCGTGCACGCGCAGCACACTGCCGTCCTCCAGGGCAACGGCACGGAACGGCGTGCGGAAGACGCGCTTGGGGTGACGCACGTCGGTCAGCCGACGGGCGATCCTGATCCGGGTGCCGCCGGATCGGAGCCGTACGTCCCACATCCGCTGGCCGTGGCCGCTGCGGCTCATCTCGGCGAGCGGCAGGTCGAAGGTGAACTCGGTTCCCTGCCAGTGGGTTCGTATGGGCAGGGGGGCGCCGCCGACGGTGCGGCGCACCGCTTCCGCCGCGTACGCGTCATGGGGCGGCTGGGCGGCGAGCAGTCGGCCGCGCACGGTGATGCGGTCCCACTTGAGGTCGAGCGCGGTCAGCTCGGCCTGCCGCTGGGGCGCGGTGACCTTGATCACGGCGTGGCCGTCGACGGTGCGGGCCACCCGGTAGCGCACGCCGGTGACGGGGTCCGGCGGGGTGTGCAGGGTCGGGCCGTCGCCGACGGGTGCGCTGAAGGAGGCGACCGCTGCCCGGCGTTGACGGCCCCCGCGGTCGGTGGTCACCACGGTGAGCCGCCAGATCCCGTCGCGCAGCCGAAGGCCCTTGGCCTGCGGAGCGTCCAGGCGGGCGTGACACAGCGGAGTCGTCAGCGTGAGCAAGACCCTTCCGTCCGCCTGAGGTTCCAGCTCCAGGGGGAGACGTGCGGTGCGCCCGTGGGACTCCACGAGGAGTTCGGCCTCAGCCGCGCCGTCCGCCAACGAAGGGCAGAGGAGGGCGAGGTTGAGCGTGCGGCCGCCCAGAACGGACAGATGCACGGGACGCAGCTGCGCCAGCGGACGCCCCCGGGTGCCCAACGCGGGCACCGTGTTGAGCCGTTCGGCGCGCAGGCGTGCTCGACCCGTGGCTCCCCGGGCCCATTTGGCGGCCTTCACCGCATGGGTCAGGAGGGGTTCACCCATGTCGCTCCGTTCAACGTTTCCTGCTCCGTGTTCTGTGATTCCCACCGCACCGCGTCGCCGCGGGGAGACCGGGATTCTCCAACCAGGCCAAGGGTTCGGCCGGTTTACGGACGCAGTGCGGAGGCCATCGATCAGGCTCAACCCCACAGCCCATTTCGGACATTTGCACCGATTCGCTGCGTGATGGGCCTTGACCAACGCATAAATACATTACCGTTACTTGAGCATCATCTTATATTCACCTGGGATTAACGAGACCTTCTCTTGACCAGAGGCAGGTCCGGGGGCGCCGTCCTGCTTCTTGGGACCGGCAGCAAGCAAATGGAGCGAAAAGCATGACACAGGCCCAGGGGGCGCCGACGGCGCTGCAGGCTCGGGCAGAGACGGCACCGGGGGAACACCTCGCCGGCGCCGAGCCCGGGGGGAACGACAAGGGTGGGGGCGCCGCACACAACGCCGAGAGCTCGGGTCTTGTCTCCCTCTACCGCAAGGCGCTTCCCGCCACGGGACGGCGTGCCATAGCCCGCCGCTTCTCCCCCGACCAACGACGCAGGGTGAAGCAGCGACTCACCGCCGCCTCGGCCGGCCTGCAGGCCACACACCTGCGAGCCACCACCTTCAGCGCCACCCATCGTGCGCTGATCAGCGCATCCGGTGCCGTGGTGGTCACGATCGCCGGACGCTCACGCCTCGCGCTGCCCCAGCCCCGGGTCTCACCCGAGACCGCGCGGCGAGCCAACCTGGCCACCGTCACCGAGACGCTGTCCGCGGCCGGCATCGACTACTTCTGCATCCGCCGCCAGGACCGCTCGGCCACCACCGTCGCCCTGGCCCGCGCCGACCGCGCCGCCGCCCTCGAGACGCTCAGCCGGCACTGCGCCTCCCATCCCGCGTACCTGACCGCTCCGGACGGTGGCGGAAGGGCGCACGCCGGGTTCCGGCCCGCGAGCTGGCAGCGGTACGCCCGCGCCGACGTGCTCCGGCTGTTCGCCTACCACACCGACCCGGGCAAGCACGTGGTGCTCGGCCCCGAGCACGGTTGCGACCTCGAGTTCTGGGCCGAGGACGGCGAACGACTGGTCGCGCCGCGCCGCAACTCCATCGCGGAATCCGTACCCGGCGCCGGCACCTCCGTGGAGGTTCCGGCCGAGACCTTCACGGCTCCGTACGGCACTCGCGACGCCGGCGTGATGACGGTCCGCACCCGCGAGGAGTTCACCACCGTCCTGCCGCGCGACATCACCTTCCCCGTCGACGCCGTCTTCACCTGGGTCGACGGTTCCGACCCGGCTTGGCTCGAACGCCGGTCACGCTTCTCGGGCAGCAGTTACCACGCCGAGGCCGCCAACGCCGCTCGGTACGCCGACCACGACGAGCTGCGCTACTCCCTGCGGTCCCTGGACATGTACGCACCGTGGATCCGCACCATCTACCTCGTCACCGACGACCAGACCCCCGCCTGGCTGAACACTTCCGTCCCCGGCATTCAGGTGGTGTCCCACCGAGACATCTTCCGTGACACCAGCATGCTCCCGACCTTCAACTCGCACGCCATCGAGAGCCAGTTGCACCACATCGACGGGCTGTCGGAGCACTTCCTCTACTTCAACGACGACGTCTTCCTCGGCTCCGAGCTCTCCCCCAAGGACTTCTTCCTCGCCAACGGGCTCACCCGGTTCTTCCCCTCCCCTGCGCTGGTGCCGCTGGGTCCCCCCTCGGCCGCGGACGTGCCCGTCGCCGCCGCCGGCAAGAACAACCGCGCCCTCATCCTGGAGCGCTTCGGGACCACTCCCGTGGAGAAGATGCGGCACACTCCGCACGCCCTGACCCGGAGTGTGCTGGAGGAGATCGAGGCGGAGTTCGCCGAGCAGCACACCACAACGGCCTCCCACCGCTTCCGCAGCAGCGACGACATCGCCATACCCTCCTCCCTGCACCACTACCACGCCTTCCACACCCGCCGGGCGGTCCCCGGCGACCTGCGATACGTGTACGTCGACGTCGCTCACCCGCACACGCCCAACCACCTCGACCGGTTGCTCCTCAAGCGGGACAAGCAGGTGTTCTGCATCAACGACACCACCTCCGACGAGGCCGACTTCGCGCGCAGCGACCGGTTGATCCGGACCTTCCTGGGCTCCTACTTCCCCATCCCGAGCCGGTTCGAGCGACCCCTGTGACCCGTGCCGCATCCGCCGGAGACGACCACCTCACCGCCCAGGACCCGACCGTGTCCCCTTCCCGCACCGGCAACCCCCGCCGACGCACCGTCGTCGGCGGACTCCTCGCCCTCGGTGCCGCCGCCTGCTCCCCGGGCTCCGGCTCGGACACGTCCTCGGCCCCGGCCCGCGCCGACGTGTCGGCCGACCAGGACGGGCACAGCGGAGCCCGGGTCATGCAGATCGTCGCCCACCCCGACGACGACCTGTACTTCATGAACCCGGAGCTGGCCCAGTCCATCGCCGCCAATGACCAGCTGATCAGCGTCTACCTGAACTGCGGTGAGACCGGCGGGGTCAACAAGGTCCCCGGCAGCAGGAATGCGCCCAAGCCGGACGTCGCCGCCTATGCCGGAGCCCGTCGGCAGGGTCTGCGGCAGGCCTACGCGTACATGGCCACCGGCAAGGCGAAGAGGCCGTGGAAGACCGAGGCCCTCACCCTGCCCGACGGCACCCAGGTGGAGCTCGACACCCTCGACGGACACCCCGGTCTACAGCTGGTGTTCCTCGGCATACGTCAGCACACCTCGTACGGCAGCGGCCCCAGCCAAGGGCTGCCCGAGCTGTGGGCCGATCCCTCGATCGTGACCAGCACGCTGGTCAGCACCGGCTCACCGGTCCGCGACAGCCACAAGGTCACCCGCGACAGCGTGATCGCCGCGCTGGCCCATCTGCTCGACCGTTACCGTCCCACGCTGGTCAGGACCATGGACCCGGACCCGGACATGCAGGTGCACGACGCCGCACACCGCGCCCACCACGACCAGCCCGGCTACTCCGACCACCCCGATCACACGGCCACCGCCCTGTTCACCCTGGCTGCCCTCGACCGCTACCAGGGGCCCGGGCAGGGCCGCCCGTACAGCGTGGTCTCCTACCGCGGCTACTACAACGAACGCTGGCCCCAAAACCTCCCCGAGGAGCTGGTCCGGGCCAAGGCCGACGTCCTCAACGTGTACGGCGGCTCACCCGACGGTTGCGCCTTCGCAGCCGGATGCGGCGACTACGACGTCGGCAAGGACCGCTCCTACGGCACCGGCTGGCTCCAGCGCACCTCGGTCCGCCGGCCCGCCGCTCCCGCCCTGCACCTGGACGGGGAAGGCCGGCTCACCGCGTTCGCCGTGCTCGGCGGCCGACCCGCCCTGTGGCGTGAGAACGCCAAGGGCGGCGGCACCTGGCCGGAGCCCGTCCTGTTCGGTGCCGACCGTCTGCTGCCCGGCCTGTCCGCGAACCTCACTCGGGACGGGCGCTGGCAGCTGTTCGCCCAGCGGATCGCCTCTCTCGGGCCCTCGCCCAGCCAGAACACCCGCGAGATCGTCACCACCGAACAGCGCACTGCGAACGGCCCGTTCGGCGCCTGGAGCGGCCTCGGCAACCCCGAGCGCGACCCGGACCACGGGCGCAGAGTCGGCGCTCCCGTCGTCGCCCGGGACGGCGACGGGCAGGCCGTGGTCTTCGTACGTACCTGGTCCAAGGGCATCGCGATGCGCCGCCAGCAGTCCGACGGACGCTGGAGTGCCTGGCGCGATCTGGGCGGAGCAGAGGTGCAGGAGGGCCTCACCGCGGTCACCGACGCCCTGGGCCGCGTGCACGTCCTGGCTTCCGGCCACGACACCGTCCACCACTGGACGCAGGACGAGCCCGGCGGCGCCTTCGCCTTGTCCCCGACGGGTCTGCCCGCACCTGCCGACCCCCCGACGGCAACCGCCGGCCCCGACGGAACGCTGACGGTGGCCTTCCGCGAGGCCAGGACGAGCCGCCCGCTGCTCGGCCGGCTTCCCGGCGGCGAGGGCACCTGGCGCATCGAACACCCCGGCCTCTCGGCCCGAGGGTACGGCCCGCTCGCCGTGCTCGCGCACGGGGATGAGATCCTGCTCGCCGCCCGTAACAACAACGGCACCACCAGCACGGCCACCTGGCGCCCGGGAGGCAAGGCCCGCTGGACAACCGTCCCCCACCCTGTAGCAGGCACCCAAGTCCTGGCCTCCGACGCACAGAACCGACCCGTACTGGCCCATCTCTCCCCGGACGCCACCCTCCGCATCTCGCCTGCCTCCAAGGAATCCAAGCGATGACATCCCTGCTGACCGCCCCTTCAGCCGCTCCCCCGGTGGAGGCCGCCCCTCTGGGCGGCAGGCCGAAGACCAGGCTCTACACCCTGGACGGGTTGCGGCTGCTGGCCGCGCTGATGGTTGTCTGTTTCCACTTCATAGGCTTCGACAACTGGGACGCGTCGCCCTGGGGTGCCTCGACCAGGAAGCTGTTCCCGGACGCCCACTACGCCGCCGCCTACGGCTGGCTCGGCGTGCAGCTCTTCTTCCTGATCAGCGGCTTCGTCATCTGCATGTCCTGCTGGGGGCGTTCGCTTCAGCAGTTCGCCGTCTCCCGACTGCTGCGGCTCTACCCGGCCTACTGGTTCGCCGTCCTGCTCACCTCCGGCGTACTGCTCCTGACCGGACGGCTGGACGCCGTGCCCGACACCCTCTCCAAGATCCTCTCCAACCTGACCATGCTCCAGGAGCCGATCGGCGTCGGCGACATCGATCCCGTCTACTGGACTCTCTGGGCGGAGCTGCGCTTCTACCTGCTCTTCGCCCTGGTTGCGGCTCTCGGTCTCACCTACCGCAGAGTGCTCTACTTCTGCGGTCTCTGGCTCCTGATGACCGTCCTGGCCCCGCACGCGGGCATTCCCCTTCTTGAGATCTTCGCCATGCCCGACGCCGCCCCCTTCTTCGTCGGCGGCATTCTCATGTTCCTCATGCACCGCTTCCGCCCCACCCTCGCACTGTGGATCCTGCTCGGGGCGTCGTGGATCCTCGCCCAGGGCCAGCTGCGGAACATGATGAAGTCCGCCGAGACCTCGGTCCACCACCGGCTGTCCTGGACCATCTGCCTGGCGGTGATCAGTGTCTTCTACGCGGTCGTCCTCGCCGTCGCGATCAAGCGGACCCCCCTCTTCAACTACCGCTGGCTGACCACCGCAGGCGCCCTCACGTACCCCCTCTACCTACTCCACGAGGAGCTCGGCTGGGAGATCATCCGTAGCCTCCACAGCCATGTATCGCCATGGCTCCTCGTCACCGGCATCACCGCGTTCATGCTGCTCGCCGCATGGCTCGTGCACCGCTTCGTGGAACGCCCCGCCGTCCGCGCCATGAAGCGCCGCATCGCGCCGCAGCCGGCTGCCTGATGACGTAGAACGGGGCCTGGCCCGCACCCGAGGGGAGCCGGATCCTTGTCCGGCTCCCCCTCGGCTCGTCGACGGCCCAAAAGCGCCCCGGGCCACCTGAAGCAGGGAATACCAGGGACCGTCCTCGCGGCCCTGAGACCGGCAGCAGAGGTAGCGGATCACCGGGCTGACAGCGCTTACGGGATGTGGCAGGGTCATCGGACGGTTCCGATGGGTGGGGAGGACCGTCGTGCCGCAGAACCGAGTTGAGGGCGAATCGCCACTCGGCCTGGGAACCTCGCTGACCGACAAGGGCCGCTTCCACGACGCGATCGAACCGCTGCTTCGGGCCGCCGTGATCAGCGGTCCGCCCGCTCAGCGCCGGGCAACGGCCGCGGCCACGCGTAGCGATCGCCGAGAACCTCCTCGACGGCCCCCCTGTCGCCCATGGACAACATGCCTTTCGCCGATTCGTCCGCGCCCTCCTGCTCATTAGAGACCGGGCCGTTCGGTTCTGTACCGCCAACGGCCGTTCCACGAACAGGAAGCGGCCCGCGCGCGGTGACGAACGCGGCGGCTTCCGCGCGGTGTTCGAGGCTTGCGGCGCCGCCGCTGAGCCGCCCCCTGGCCTCTCCCTCCCCGAGCACGCCCAGGGGTCAGTCGCGGGTTGTGGTCCTCCCGAAGTGCGCCGGGGTGCACAGGGCGTAGATGACGAAGGTGTCGATGGCGATCAGGATGACCGACCAGAACGGGTAGTACGGCAGCCACAGGAAGTGCGCGATCAAGCTCACGCCGACGACGAAGATGCCAACCGCCCGGGCCCACACCGCCCCGGAGAACAGTGCGCATCCAGCGAGAAGAACCACGATCCCCACGATGAGATGGATCCAACCCCAGCTGGTCAGGTTGAAGGTGAAGACGTAGTTCGACGTCCTGACGAACAGGTCGTCCTTGGCGATGGCGGCGATCCCCTCAAGGATGGCCATGGCTCCGCCGATGATCATCATGACCGCCGCGAAGAAGATCCACCCGGACTGCAACTCGTGCGGCGGTCCGGCGTCGCGGGTCCGCGCGGCCTGCGGCTGATTCACGTTGTCGGCCATAGGTGCCTCCACGGTCAGGGGGAGTCGCTCAGGCCCACTGAGCAGGCCTGTCGGCAGCTCCTTCTCCAGGCTTGCACGACGGAGCCACCTCCGCCCCCTGTACCGATCAGCACCGCCCCGTGGCGCGCCCTGCCCTCCCCGGACCCCGCCCGGCCGTCAAGGCGAGCCCGAGCAGACAAGAGGTTGCGGGCAAGTCGGATCGCCCCGTCCGTTCTGGCACCCCCGCCGCCCGCCGGCTCGGGCGGCCGCCGCTCAGGGTGCGTCCACCAGCGGAGGCTCCCCCGGAGGAACGGTCAACGCCTCGCGCAGAGCGGCGACGGCATCGGAGCCGATGCGTTCCGCCAGGACGCCTTCGATGACGCGGAGGGTGTTCTGAGCCCGCCGGTGCACACGGGCGCCCTCGGCGGTGGGGCGGATCAGGCGGCTGCGGGCGGAGGCGGGATCGGGCGACTGCTCCAGGAGCCCCATGCCGATGAGGGCGTGCACGGCCTGGTGGGCGGTCTGCCGGGTGACGCCCATGCTGCGGGCGAGAGCCGACACGGTCGTGCCCTCCTCGTCGAGGGCGGCGAAGACGGCCGCCTGCCCGACGGTGACCGGTTGCTCACCGGCCGCCCGCATGCTGGCCAACAACGCGTCGTCGAACCAGCGTTTGGCCTCGGCAAGCAGCTGGGGCAGGTTGCGTGCGGGGGTAGTCATGGCTCCTCACGGGACGGGGCTTCGAGCATAACGAGCCTGAGGGGTGACCTTCGCGATGCATGTCAGGTAACCTGACATGCATCGCCTCGTCGTTTCCCGTCCCGTTGTTCCGTCGTTCCGTCGTTCCGCCGATTCGTTGTTCCGTCGTTCCCGGAGGTTCCCCATGACCATGGAGTTCGCCCGTCCCAGCCGTCCGCGGTCGCACATTCCGGCCGAGCCCGGAAAGCCGTACTTCATCGAGAAGGGCATGGGCGACCGTGCCCACCTCTTCACCGACCTGGTCACCGTCTACGCGGGCGGCGAGCAGACGGAGAACGCCTTCAACTTCTTCACCGTCGAGGGACCCAAGGGCGATGTGATCCCGGCCCACGTCCACTCCGACACGTACGAGGTCTTCTACATCAGCGACGGCGCGGTGCGGCTGTTCGTCGAGGACCTGGAGGGCGAGCAGCACGAACGACTGCTCAGCGCAGGCGACTTCGGATTCGTACCGAAGAACTGCCCGCACGCCTACCGCATCGAGCGCCACCACAGCCGGGTCGTCGGCGTGGCCGCCGGGCCCGGCGGCACCTTCGAGCGGTTCTTCGAGAACCTCGGCGTCCCCACCGAGGAACTCGGCCTGCCGCCCGAGCCCTACGTGCCCGCACCGCAGAAGTTCGCGACCGTGCCGCAGAAATACGACGTGCGCTTCCTGCCCGAGCACCAGTGGCGCACCGGGAGCTGATCGCCCGGCAGGTCCCACCCGGCCGGCCGCCGAGAGGCCGCGCCCCACCCCGGAAAGGGCACTCATGCCGCCGACACCCGACCTCGCCGCATTCCTGGCCCCGCCCGCCCCCGAGCGGCTCCCGCTCCCGGCCGCGGCGCATCCGGCCCCTGGCGTACGTCTGCTGCGCGGTGTCCCGTATGCCTATCGGGCGGGCATCCGGCCGCTCGAACTCGACCTGTGGCTGCCTGATGAGACACACCGCCGCCCCCTGCCCGTGGTCCTCTACCTTCATGGCGGGGGCTGGCGCGCAGGCACACGTGCGGACATGGGTCCGCGCCTGCGTCACTGGAGCCCCTCCCCCTTCGCCCGTCTCGCACAGGCCGGATTCGCGGTCGCCTCCGTCGACTACCGGCTCAGCGGCGAGGCCATTCACCCTGCTCAACTCGACGACGCGACCGCTGCTCTGGGATGGCTGCACGCGCGAGCCGGCGAGCTCGACCTCGACACGCGCCGCACCCTGTCGTGGGGCGAATCGGCGGGCGCGCATCTCGCCGCGCTGCTCGCCCTGACCACTTCACTGAGCGGCTGCGTCGCCTGGTACGGGCCCACCGATCTGACCACACTTCCCGGCCAGTGCCCGCCCGGCACCTACGACGCCTCCGACCCGGCCACCCGCGAGGCGCTGCTGATCGGCGCGGCGATCAGCGATGCGCCGGAACTGGCCCGTGCCGCGAGCCCGGTCGCCCATGCGCACGCCTCGGCTCCGCCGTTCCTCATCCTGCACGGAACCGAGGACGCGCTCATTCCGCCCGCCCAAGGCGCACAACTCGCCGCCACCCTAGGCCAGTTGGGCGTCCACGCCGACTTCCGGTCCGTTCCCGGCGCCGACCACGGCTGGGCGGGACTGACGGACGACGAAGTCGAGCGGTGCTTCAGCGCGTCCGTCGACTTCGCTCACGCCTGCACCACGTCGTACTGACGAACCATCAGTTTCATCGGGCGGGGCCAACTCCCTTGATCAGAAGCCGTTCTATATGCTCTGGTGCGACTCGGGGGGGCCGAATGATGGACAGTGCGCTGGGCGAACCGGCACCAGTGGAACGCTCGCGACATGGGGCACGTGCGGCACGGGCTGCGGGCGTAGGACTCGTCTCGGTGGCAGCCTCCGCACTGACGACGTGGCTGCTCCTCGACTCCAGCACCTGCCGGAACGCGGAGGGATTTGGCTGCCTCGGCCTCGCGGTGCTGTGGTCATACGCCGTGGTATTCCTCAGTTTCCTCTTCTCATGGGCAGCTCTGCGCGTCGTCGACGTCCGGCCGGCGTGGCTCACTGCCCTGCTCGGTGTCGGCATCGGCTGCTACGTGGTCTGGAGCTTCCGCGGGGCCGGGTGGTTCTCCGGAGCGTCCTGGTACGTCGAACCCGCTTTGTACGTGGCCGCGTTCGCACTCGCGGCCTGGTTCACTCAGTCGCGCAGACCTCTGTGGCCGCGAGCCGCCGTGGTCCTCGTCCTGGTCCTGCTGACGCCGCTCGGCTCGTTCGCCGCCACGCAGTCCGCTCAGAGCAGCCAGAACAGCGAGCTGGCCGCCGCCGGCGTCTCCCTCCTGGGGCCGGACCTGCCCGCGGGCTACTACCTGAACGGTGTCGGCACCACCGGGGCCACCGCCGAAAGCCAGCCCACCTTCTACTACCGGCTCACACCCGACGGTCTGAGGAAGGGCGCGGACACCATGGACGAGCTCCATCAGGAGATCCAGGTGATCGTCGGCCCCGTGCAGCCGGGTTTCACCCCGCCCTCCCACTGCGCCGCGCTCACCAGCGTCTCCCCCGTGCCGTCACCGGCCTGCACCCCGGTGGCACCCGGAGTGTGGCGATGGTCGAACTACGACTACGTCAAGTACTTCACGCGGGTCGGTGACGCCGTCGCAGTCATCCAGGCGAACACTCCCCCGGTGAGCGACGCCTTCCTCCGAGAGCTCGCCACCACCATGCGCGTCCGCACACCGTCGTACTTCTCCGCCGGCTGAGGTCTGCCGCGGGGCCACCTGGCGGAACTGCTGTCGCGGTCGGCGGTACGGGGCGATGCGCCGCGATCGGCTGCCCGAACCGGGCGCCTCAGGCACCGGACCCTCCGGATGCTCGCGCGAGCGGGTTCCTGCGGCGACGCCTGCCGCGCGGTTCCCGGCGCGATCAGGTAGTCAGGAACGGTGAACGAGCACGCGAGCGACCCCTTCGTGCATGTCCGGGGCGCCAGTGAGAACAACCTGCGGAACATCGATGTCGACGTTCCGCGGGACGCGATGGTCGCCTTCACCGGCGTCTCCGGTTCGGGCAAGTCCTCGCTCGCGTTCGGCACGCTCTACGCGGAGGCCCAGCGTCGCTACTTCGAGTCCGTAGCACCGTACGCCCGGAGGCTGCTGCAACAGGTCGGCGCACCGCACGTGCAGGAGATCACCGGCCTGCCGCCGGCGGTGGCCCTGCAGCAGCGACGCGGGTCGCCCAGCTCGCGCTCGACGGTCGGCACCCTCACCACGCTCTCCAATCTGCTGCGCATGCTGTACTCCCGCGCCGGTACCTATCCGCCCAGGGCCGCACGGCTGGAAGCCGAGTCGTTCTCCCCCAACACCGCGGCCGGCGCCTGCCCGGAATGCCACGGACTGGGCCTCGTGCACGACGTCGCCGAGGACCTGCTCGTCCCGGACCCGTCGCTGAGCATCCGCGAGGGGGCGATCGCCGCCTGGCCGGGCGCCTGGCAGGGCGCCAATCTGCGCAGTGTCGTGAGCGGTCTGGGGATCGACGTCGACCGGCCGTGGCGCAGGCTCCGGAAGAAGGACCGGGACTGGCTGCTGTACACGGACGAGCAGCCCTCCGTGTACATCGAGCCGGAGGAGGACCGCATCGACTACGGCTACCAGGGAAAGTTCTGGAGCGCCCGCAAGCACGTCATGCACGTCCTCGCCGACTCCAAGAGCGAGAAGATGCGCGAACGGGCGCTCCGGTTCGTCAGGAGTGTGCCCTGCCCCGAGTGCCACGGCAGCGGACTGCGGGCCGAGGCGCTGGCCGTGACGTTCGCCGGGCGTTCCATCGCCGAGGTCAACGCGATGCCGCTCACCGAGGTCGTGGCGCTGCTGCGGCCCGTCGCACGGCGGCCCGAGGCCGACGCCACCACGTCGACCGCCCGGTCCGGGGAGACGACCGAGGTCGCGGTCCGGATCTGCGGCGACCTGGTCGCCCGGGTCGACGTACTGCTCGACCTGGGGCTCGGATATCTCAGCCTCGGGCGCCGCTCGACGACCCTGTCGCCCGGCGAGGCGCAGCGGCTGCGGATCGCCACCCAGCTGCGTTCGGGGCTATTCGGCGTCGTCTACGTCCTCGACGAACCCTCCGCCGGCCTGCACCCGGCTGACGCGGAACCGCTCCTCGACGTGCTGGACCGCCTGAAGGCTGCGGGCAATTCGCTGTTCGTCGTGGAGCACGACATGGACGTCGTACGGCGGGCGGACTGGGTGGTCGACATCGGCCCCGGCGCGGGTGAGGGCGGTGGACGCGTGCTGTACAGCGGCCCGGTCGCCGGGCTTGAGCAGGTCGGGGAGTCGGCCACGAGCCAGTACCTGTTCGGGCGCGCCCAGCCGCTCGATCACCGCCCGCGCACACCGCACGGCTGGCTGCGCCTGCGCGGCGTCTCCAGACACAATCTGCACGACGTGTGCGTCGACGTACCGCTGCGCGTGCTGACGGCGGTGACGGGCGTGTCCGGTTCCGGGAAGTCGACGCTGGTGACGCAGGTGCTCGCCGAGGTCGTCCGCGGCCACCTGGGGCTGGTGCCCGAGGAGCCCGACGAGGCGCAGCTGGAGGTCGACGTCCAGGACGCTTCGGGGGTCGAGTCGTTCGACCGGCTGGTCCGGGTCGACCAACGGCCCATCGGCCGAACTCCCCGGTCCAACCTGGCCACGTACACGGGGATGTTCGACGCGGTGCGCAAGGTGTTCGCGGCGACGGACGAGGCCAGGACGCGCGGCTACTCGGCGGGGCGGTTCTCCTTCAACGTGCCCGAAGGGCGGTGCGACACCTGTCAGGGTGAAGGATTCGTCGCGGTGGAACTGCTGTTCCTGCCCGGTACCTACGCGCCGTGCCCGACCTGCCGAGGCGCCCGGTACAACGCCGAAACGCTGGAAGTCACCTATCGCGGCAAGAACATCGCGGACGTGCTGGCCCTGACCGTCGACTCCGCCGCCGAGTTCCTGTCCGCCGTGCCGCCCGCTGCCCGCAGTCTGGAGACATTGCGCGAGGTGGGGCTCGGGTACCTACGGCTGGGCCAGCCCGCGACGGAGCTCAGCGGTGGTGAGGCACAGCGCATCAAACTGGCCACCGAACTGCAGCGAGCCCGGCGCGGGCATGCGCTCTACCTGCTCGACGAGCCGACGGCGGGACTCCATCCCTCGGACATCGCGTTGCTGCTGCGGCAGTTGCACCGCCTCGTCGATGCCGGCAACACGGTCGTCCTCGTCGAGCACGACCTGGACACGATCGCCACCGCCGACTGGGTCATCGACCTGGGACCGGGCGGCGGCGATGCGGGCGGCCGGGTGGTCGCGGCGGGCCCGCCCGCCAAGGTGGCGAAGGCCCGCCGCAGCGCCACCGCGCCGTATCTCGCCGCCCGGCTCGCGCGCCCCTGATGACGCGAGGGGCTGAGCACCGTACACCTGCGAGCGACCCGCCCTGGTCGGACGGCGGACGTCCGGCCGCTCAGTGGCGGGCCCGCGGCCGGACCCGCCGCTCGCGACGCGTCAGGAGGACGAGGTCGGCCGCTCCGGGGCGAGTGAGTTGCCTGCGGGGATGCGGCCGCAGTCGGAGGGCGGAGTCTTGCCGGCGAAACGGTCGTTGAGCCAGCCCACCGCGGCGGGGGCCCAGGGTACGGCGGCACCGACGTGGCTCAGCAGGTCGTACTGCTGGAACTTGATCGATTTGTTGCCGGTGCCGCAGTACTGGCGGGCCAGGGAGCGCACGTCGCCGGCGACCATGACTCCGTCGCCCGTTCCGATGCCGGGAAGATTGCTGAAGGTGCCCTCCAGCACACCGGCGTTGCCCTGCGCGATGAACCCGGGGACGGTCGGGGTCGGGGCCGAGCCGAGGTTGAGCTTGTTGACCGCCTGGATGAACTCGGGCACGGAGTTCGGGTCCGCGTACTCCGGCTTCGCCAGCTTCTTCCACGTCAGACCGGGATACTGAGCCAGGGCATTGGCGATCGAACCAGTCTCGAGCTTCTTGTAGACGTCCAGGCCGTAACTGCTCATATAGGGCTTGAGGTCGATGCCGTACGAGCGGGAGGCGCCGATGAGAGCCATGGGGATGACCCCGGCCCATACAAGGCTGCCGTCCACGTACTTGAGGTTGTGCGCCGGGTCCACCAGCAGCCCTCCCTCGGTGAAGCCCACCAGGTTGCGGTTGATTTCCGGCGCGTAGCTCGGCGCGAGGGTGGCTGCCCATTGGGTGGCGATGGCGCCGCCCGAATAACCGATCAGGCCGAACCGGGTGGCGGCGTTCATGCCGGTCGCCGGGGACCTGCCGACGGCCCGGAGCGAGTCGAGGGTCGTCGTGCCGTACTCCGGACCGGCCGCGAAGTCGGCGGTCTGCCCCTCGGTGTCCGGTACCACGACGTCGTAGCCCTGCAGCAGGAACGGCACCAGTACGAGAGATTCGGCGTTGGGGATGACACCGCCGAGGCTGACGTCACCCGCGATCGCCCTGGACGGGCTGTCCGCGGGGTTGAGGGAGTCGTACGCCGACTGGTACGACACCGCCTTGCTGCCGTCGCCGCCGGGACTGCGCACGACCGAGGTCACACCGGCCGAGGGGCGGCCCTGGGCGTCGGTGGTGCGGTAGAGCAGCTGGATCGCTTTGACCGGTGTCGGGATGCCGAGGACGTGGTACTGCAGGATTCGCGTCTTCAGGACCGTGCCGGGGGCGAACGACGACAGTGGCTCGCTGCCGTCGTAGACGTAGAACGAATCGTTCGCCGCGGCTCTTGCCGAGGTTGCGCCGGATGGGGCAGTCGGAGCGGACTGGGCAGCCGGTGCAGCCACCGCGGTTGCCGCCGACGCGGCGGTGACGGTCAGGGCCGTGACGACTGCGGTTGCCATGTGCCGTAGCGCGGCTGCGTGCATGACGGACTCCCTCGGCTCGCTGGGTGGATCACAGGGGCGGAAGATACGTGGGGTTACTGGAGGTAACCGGACTGCAAGTTACCAAGAGGTAAGTCTGTTGGACAGAGACCGGACAGAATTTTGTGACGCGAAGGGGAAGGGGTTCGCCTTCGTCCGCACCCCTCCGGCGGAGCCGTCACGCCCCGGGCAGTGCCACCGGTAGTCGGCGGATGCCGCCCCAACTCGCGCCAGGGGACGCCCGAACCGGCGGCTGCGCCCGGCGGGGTTCCCGGCAGCCCAGGAGGTCCAGCCGGATCGGAGTGGCCCGCCCGCACAAACAACGACGGGCCCTGCGGCGGGTCAACAGGGCTGACGCGCCGTCCGAGTCTCGTCGGCGTTCCGGATCACGCCCACCACCCGTGGAGGACGTCCCGCGAGGCGGGTGCGCCGCCGTGCGCCCGCGGGCAAGGGAACGTCTGCGTGCGCGGCCTTGCCGCCTCGTGCTGTCGGCCCGGGCGGGACGGACACAGGCGACGGTCAGGCCCTGCGACGGGACCCACAGCCGCACAGGCCCGCCGCTGTCTCCGGTCTTTGCCCCGCGCAACACAGGCACGCACCCGCCGACGTGGGACCGTCCCGCTGCCGTGCCGCTGCCCCGCTGGAATGCGGCCGTCCGGGTCTACCGGTATGAATGAGACAGGACATCCATGATCGGAGTGACGCATGGACGACTATCCCCTGCTCAACCTGTTCTGGACGATGCTGTGGCTCTTCCTGTGGGTCATGTGGTTCTTCCTGCTGTTCAAGGTGGTCACGGACATCTTCCGGGACCATGGCCTCGGCGGCTGGGCGAAGGCTGGGTGGCTCGTGCTGGTGCTCGTACTGCCCTACCTCGGCGTCCTGGTGTATCTCATCGCGCGCGGGAAGAGCATGAGCGCGAGGGATGCGAAGCACGCCAAGGAGCACGAGGAAGCCGTCCGTCAGTACATCCAGAAAACGGCGGGGTCCGGAAGCAACTCGGTGGACGACCTGAGCAAGCTCGCTGAGCTCAAGGACAAGGGCCACATCACTCCGGAGGAATTCCAGCGCGCCAAGACCAAGCTGCTGGCCTGACACCCGACACACACCCGGGTGCCTACCTGGGTACCGGCTCGCCCTCCCCCACCGCGGTACGCGGTGTCGTGGAGCACGAGGACAACGGGCGCCTTGTCAGTACGCCGTCGCCCTGGGGATGCACAAGCCAACACCCCATGTACTGGACGTGACAAGGAAGTTGGTCCGAAAACAGCCGGAGCGACGACAGCGCGGGCGCCACCCTGAAGGGGGCGCCCGCGCTGCGTTGCCGCGCGTGCCGCCGCACTGGACCGGACGCTACGTCAGGTCGAGCACTGCGTCATGGCCGGTGTCAGGCGCGGATGGTCAGCCACGCGCCGAGACCGCTGCATCCACGTGCGTCGTACGTGGTACTGCGGTAGCCCGCCGGGATGGGCGAGTACGGGCAGGTCCAGATGCCGTTGCGCACCAGTTGGTGGTACCAGCCGCCCACCCCGCTGCAGCCGTTGCGGTCGTAGTTGGTGATGACGTAGCCCGACACGATCGGCGACCCCGAGCAGGTCCATATCCCGTCACGAACGGGCTGCTGCAGCCAGGCACCCGCGCCGTTGCATCCGCTGCTGTTGAACATGGTGATGACGTAACCGGGCGGGACAGCCACCCCGGGGCAGGTCCATCCCCCCACCGCGGCAATCCGCGCGCTACTGTCCACGGCCCCGGCCGTGCCGGCGCCCACACCGGTGAACACCGCCGCGAGCAACGCGACTACCCCTGCCAGCGCCGCCATCCTGCCGCGGAACAGCGCTGACACGGAACGGCTCCATCTGTGACCGACTTGGCCCATCACTGCACACCAGTCCTCTCGGTTCGCTCAGTTGCCACACCAACCGGCCCAGCCCTCTGGACGGAGCCGGCCGACCGCCCCGTCATTCCAAGCGGGCGTCGAGGCTGAACCTAGATGCCAAGACCCCCGACCCGCCTCAAGCAGGTAGTGGCGGTGGTCCGGTTCGAGCCACTGGCAGCACATGCCCCGGGCAATCCCATGGCTATCGACCTGCCGCCATCAAGGAAGACCGGCAAGGAAGCCCGGGCGCCTGCCCCGACGACGGCACCACTGCACCGGCCCGTCCGAACGACGACACCACAGGAGCAGACATCCTCCAGGGACAGTCACTCACCGAATTGCGAAGACCCACCCGGCAACACGCCAACTCCCGGCGTCCCGTTGCGTCCTACTTCTTCTCTGGCTCCCAAGCGCGGAGCAGGTCGAGCAGACCTGCGTCTCCGTCAACGCGCAAGGAGTCGGCCTGGATCCGGTCGTACAGGTAGAGGACCAGTTCACTGGCCGTGCCGTGGACGGAGGCGCCGGCCGCGTCCGATTCCTCTGCACGCGCGGCGGTGGGCGCGGGGATGCGGGTGGTGCGTGCGCCGTCGCCGTCGACGGTGAGGCGCCAGGAGCGACCCTCGGCGGCGTGGAAGTCGAACGCCGTGGGCTTGTGCGCCCATGCACTCGGCGTTCCGCAGACGGTGAAGAGGAACTCCTCCACGCCGTCGAGTGCCGGCTCGACCGGCAGCGGCTGCGGGGCTCCCCCGGCGAGCTGGGCGTCGCAGGTGTGCACGGCGGTCTCCTGGACCCGGTGCCGGGCGACCGCGCCGGAGGTCGGCGGTGACTGCGAGGCGGGCCACCACGTCCAGCAACCGCTCTCCGGTCCCGCCGCCCGCAAGGCGCCCAGCAGAAGCCGCGTCGACTCCTCCAGCCAGGCCAGCAGGGCCGCACGCTCCTGCGGCACTTCCAGCGCGGCGCGCGCGGCGACGGCCTCGGCCGGGGGAGCATCGGCAGACCCCGCGCCGACGATGGCGGCCCAGAAACGGTCTCCCCCACCCAGGTGCTTCACCAGATCGGACAGTGTCCACCCGGGGCAGCTCGGCACCTGTGCGTCAAGACCGGGCGCCGCGGCCACCACGGCACGGAAGGCGGTAGACCGCTCATCGATCAGGCGCAGCAGGTCGGAGAACTCATAATTCATTTCCACGCCGGATGTCTATCACCGTGCTCCGGGGATCGGACAGCGATTTTCGCGGTCACGCCGGTTGGCCCTTGCGGGCGCTCTCGCCTCCCACCGCTCCGGCGACAAGCTGCGTACTTCTGCGAGAAATGGAAGGCCTGGTTCCTCTCTCAGAGCCGTCCCCGGCTGGAACCGCCACGTACCGAACCAATCACGACCGCCGCCCGGGCCGAGTCGGCACAGGAACCAGCACATCCCACACATGCCCGTGACATCACTCACAGGTATTTCACAGACAGTGGGGGCAACTTTCCTCAATTGCCCGAATTCTACCCCTCAGAGCCAGTCCCGAGGTAGCCATATCTCCTATTCCTGTTGCTCATTGCCACTTACGATTCACGAACTGTCGCACCTGCGTGGAGCAATGCCGCCGAGCGACTCCCACTTTCTTTCAGACCCAGAAGAGGGCTGTTCGTGCAGATCCGTCGAATTCTCGCTACAGCGGTCGTGGCCGCCGTTACCACTCCTGCCGCGATGCTGTCCGTCTCACCGGCGTTCGCCGACACCAACCCGGCCGCCCAGACCCAGAACAAGCCCTCCATCGCCGAGCTCGAACAGGCCGTCAAGGACGCTCAGAAGACCTACGACGACGCGGTCGTCACCGAGAAGGCGCTCGTCCAGTCGCTGCGCGATGTAGAGGACCCGAAGCATCCGCTCAACGTGGCGTTCGCCGCCGCGGAGAAGGCGGCAGGCGCAGCGGCGGGCAAGAAGTCCGCCGCCGACCAGGCCGTGACCGACGCCAAGGCGAAGCTCGCCGCTGCCGTGAGCGACGAGGACAAGGCCGCCGCGCAGCAGGCCCTCACCGACGCCGAGGCCGCCGCCCAGACCGCCGCGGACGCGAAGACCACCGCCGACAACAAGCTGGCCGACGCGGGCAAGGCGCGGGCCGACGTCGAGGTGGAGATCTCCAAGAAGATCAACAAGGCGCAGAACACGATCAAGGACGCCCTCGCCAAGAAGACGGCCGCGGAGGCGGCTCTCGCCGACGCCAAGAAGGAGGCAGGAAAGGGGGACTGCGTTCCCACGGGCACGCTGACCGCCGCAGCCGTCGGACTTCCCTCCAAGATCGGCGCGGGAACGACGGTCGACTTCACCCTCCGCCTGAACAACAGCACGGGCCGGACCCTCGACCAGGTCGTCCCCACCGCCTACCCGCACGCCACGGACAAGAGCGGCACCAAGAGCGTCGACCAGCTGCTGCACCTCCAGTGGTCCAACGGCACGGGCTGGCACGACATCGACTCCCAGCACCACGCCGGCGCGGTCAAGGCGCTCCGGACGGGTGCGCACGCGGACGTCAAGCTGCGCCTCACCCTCGACGCCTCGGCTCCGGTCGACGGTACGGGCGTCGTGTTCGTCAACGCCGACTACAAGAACAACGACGGGTCCTGCGGCGGGGTCCCGGACGCCGGCATGTATCCCTTCCAGATCACGGCGGTGGGCAGCAAGCCCTCCACCGATCCGGCCAAGCCGATCTCCACCCCGTCGACGCAGAACACCAAGTCCCCGGCACCCGCGGGAGCCAACGGCAGCACCGGCGGCTCCAACGGGACCACAAGCGACGCCAGCGGCTCGCTCGCCAAGACCGGCTCCTCCTCTGCGATGCCGCAGCTCGCCCTCGCGGGTGGTGCCGCGGTCGCGCTGGGTGCCGGCGCCGTGTACGTCGTGCGCCGCCGCAAGACGACCGACAACGCCTGACGGAACCCCTGAGTCACCCGGGGCTCTCCCGCCACGTCGGCGGGACAGCCCCGGCACGGCTGTTGAGGGGCTGCCCCACAGGCCGTTCAGCGGGCCGGGGCCGCCGTCGGGGCGGAGCCGACCGGCCGACGTGGGCCATGACCCGCTCCGTTCATCACCACCCGACGGAAGGCCGCCCGGCGCCCCGTTGCGGCGCTGCCGAGAGGACGACGCGAGCGGCCGAGGGCAGGCGACTGCCGACCGAGCGGCGTGGTCCTGACGGTTTCGGCGGCGGCTGAGCGAGCGCGCACGGTCTTCGGCCGGTCAGTGCCCGTCGATTGCGCCGGTTGAGCGCATTGGGCGAATTCCGGGTGGCCGGACGCCGTCAACAGCATCCGCGAGCCTGGGGCACGCTATTCCTGTCCGGTGACCAAGCCAGCACCTCGTACAGCCGATATTCCGCCGCCTACGACCACCCTGCCCTGCAAGCCCAAGGCCGGTTTCCCGCCCCGTACTCCCTTCGTCCTCGCTGTGGCCGGCGCCGTCCTCACGTGCTGTCTGAGCGCCTCGGCCGCCGTACCGCCACCGGTGGCCGCGCCCGCGCTGGACGCGAGCGTAACGGCCGTCCCGACCGCCAAGCTCGGCCGCAGCTGGCACACGGGCTGCCCGGTCCCGCCGTCCGGACTCCGGTTGATCCGGATGAACCACTGGGGTTTCGACGGCAAGGTCCACCCGGGCGAACTCGTCGTCGGGCAGCGGGCGGTGGCCCCGCTCCTCCAGGTCTTCGGGCGAGCCTTCCAAGCGCACTTCCCGATCCGGCAGATGAGGGTGATGGCGGAGTTCGACGGCGACGACGTGGCAGCGATGGCCGCCGACAACACGTCCGCCTTCAACTGCCGCTCCGTCACCGGAGATCCCGGCGAGGTCTCCCAGCACTCCTACGGCGACGCCGTGGACATCAACACGCTGGAGAACCCCTACGTGGATGTGAACGAGGTCGTGTACCCATCGGCCGGTGCCGTCTTCCTCGACCGGAACAGACACGACCAAGGCATGATCCACCAAGGTGATGCGATCAGTACGGCCATGCGCGAGGTCGGCTGGCAATGGGGCGGACGCTGGTCCCCGCCCGACTACCAGCACTTCTCGGCCAACGGCCGTGCGATCGCGGCCGGACCAGCCGGACTCAAGTCCGTTCACTAACCCGCTTTCCCCCTTGGACAGTTGGGGCGACACGACGGGACGGCTCGCCTGCACCGCGCCGGGAGGCGTCGGCCTGACTCCCGTGTCACCCCGGTCGCCGAGCGGCGGCCTTGAGGGGGTGGGGCAGCAGGCTCACGCGCCCGGGCCGGTAGCCGGCTGGTGCTCGCCCCGCGGAGCAGCGGAGCGGTCGAGCTCGTCCGTGGGGCGCTCCACGGCATCCGGGGCTCCCCTGCCTCCGGGGTGGCGGAGGGAGACGAGGAACGCGATGCCGAGCGCGATGGCCATGCCGTAGAAGACCCACTGGTTGGCCTGGGCGAAGTCCATCCGCACGCTCGACATGGCATCACGCGTGGCGGTGGCCGCCTGCCCGGTGCCGGTCGGGGCACGGGCGTCACCGTTGCCCGTCACCGCCTCGGCGATTTCCTTGGCGACTTGGTGCGCCGTGTTCGACGGCTGGCCACGGGACGTGAGCGTCGAGACGACGTTCTCGGTCGTCCGGTGGGTGAGAAGCGTGCCGAAGACGGCGAGGCCCACACTCGCGGCGTAGTTGCGTACGGTCTGCGTGATGCCGGTGACCTCGCCGTAGGAGGCTCCGATGGCCCGGTTGACCGCGTCGGTGGAGGCGGGCGCGAGGATGAAGCCGATGCCCGCACCGGCGAGGGCGACGTAGGGCCACTGGTCGTGCATCGACAGGTGGGTGAGCTTGCCCGCCCACAGGGCGAAGCCGACGGCGCCCAGAATGGTGCCGATCTTCATGGCCGGCCGGGCCCCTTGCTTGTCCAGCATGCGGCCGCCCCACTGGGAGGCGATCGCGAAGCCCGCGAAGAAGTACAGCAGGTACAGCGCCGCTTGGTTGGGCGAGGCGCTGAGCGAGACCTGGGCGTAGACCGAGGCGAAGAAGAAGACCGGGACGAAGGCCAGCATGGCGAAGAACAGCACCAGGGCGTCCACGGTGAACGCCTTGTCGCGGAACACCGCCAGGTTGACCAGCGGAGACCGCTTGCCCCTTTCGAAACGCCAGAACAGGCCCAGTATCAGCAGGCCGCCGACGATGCAGCCCCACGTCGCCGCGCTGTCCCAGCCCCAGGATGCGGCCTGCTGGAAGCCGAGCACGCTCAGCCCCATGCCGGCCGCGATGAGAACGGCGCCGATGCCGTCCAGCGTTTCGTCGCGTCGCCGATCAGGGATGCGGGCCAGTGCGGTCAGGACGAGGGCCACGATGGCGACGGGCACGTTCACCCAGAAGATCGCCCGCCAGGTCCAGCCGGTGAGCCAGCCGCCCAGCAGCGGGCCGATGGCCGTCAGCGCACCGGACAGACCGAAGAAGAGCGCCAGTGCCCGACCACGCCTCTCCACCGGGAACACTGCGACCACCACGGCCAGCGCCGCTGGAAACAACAGTGCTGCGCCCAGCCCCTGTGTCGCGCGGAAGACGATCAGCCAGGTCTGGGCGAAGTCCCCCTTGGGGACGCAGCCGCAGAGCACGGACGAGATGACGAACACCAGCGTGCCGATGATGACGATCCGGCGTGGCCCGAAGAGGTCCGCCAGCCGACCGCCCAGAGCGAAGAACGCCGCCAGCGACAGCAGGTAGGCGTTTACCACCCATTGCATCCCCGACGAGGACAGGCCCAGCTCGTTGACGATGTCAGGAGCCGCGATGGAGACGATCGTCTGGTCGATGAACGTCATCGAAACCGCGAACAGCATCGCCGCGAGGGCCAGTGTCTGGTTCGGGGTCCTGGGCGCCGGTTCGACGACTGCGCCCTGAGCCGAATGAGAGCCACTCACCAGAACATTGTCGGCCGATTCGCGAGGCGTCGCATCTGCAGGACGATCACCGTACGTCGCCTCTCGGTAACCACAGGGAAAAGTCAGTAACAGCCTGACAGCGCATCGGGATGCCGCCGCCACTGGCCCCGCAGACACCAGGTACCGCGGCTCACGCGCCCGCGCGCCCGCGCGCCCGCGTCGATCCGGCGGTAAGCGGTCATCCACAGGGAGACCCGGCCCCTCCCGCACCCGTGACGGCCGCGCGTAAAGCAAGCCAACTCGGCCTTCGCGCAACGCCGTTGTACCGTCGGCGCCCGGCGAGGAGGCGCACGTGCCCCGTATGCGAGCGGTACGTTCTCCGGCCTGGCCCAGAACCTGGCATCGGCCGGGCGAAGGGCGCTAATGTGCGCAAATGACTGATGTGATCATCCTTCACGGAGCCTGGCACCAGCCCGCTCACTACGCCGAACTAGCCGATCTGCTGCGCGCCCGGGAGCTGTCCGTGGAGGTGCCCGACCTCTACGAGCTGTCGCTCGCCGAGAGCACCGCGAAGGTCGAGGCCGTCGTCTGCGGCTCGTCACAGCCTCCGGTGGTGGTGGGACATTCCTTCGGAGGCGTCACTGCGGGAACGGTGCGTGGTGCTGCCGCACTGGTCTTTCTCAACAGCTGGATTCTCGACGTCGATGAATCCCCCGCCAAGATTCTCGGGGAGACACCTGGCGAGCCCGGCGAGGGATTGATCGCACTGCCGGATGCGGACGGGCGGCTCTGCCTGGACCCGGCCGATGCCCGGGCGAAACTCTTCGGCGACATCGACGAACCGGCGGCCACGCGTGCGATGGAGCTGCTGCGCCCGGAGCCTCCGACCATCTTCAACGCCACGCCAAGTCACGTGAGTTGGCGGGACACCCCGTCGATCTACCTCCGCGGGCAGCAGGACCGGACCATCGCGTCCCCCCTTCCGGACCGTTTCGCCAGGCGTTGCTCTCGGACGGAAACGTGGGACACCAGTCACTCGCCTTATCTGCGCCATCCCGCCGCCGTGGCCGACCTGATCCAGCACCAGCGAGCGGCCCACGCCAACTGAGCTGGGACCGAGTGCCGTTGGCCCGTTTGTTGCGACGCACCGATGACGGCGGACACCTCGCACACCTGACTCGCGGGCCAGGCTGACGTCATGCGGCCGGCCAAGGCTCGGTGATCCTGTGTCGGGCTGGTCTTGCCGACCAGCGCGAACACTTTCACCTGCGCGTTACGATGCGTCGGTTTGGAGGGGATCATGAGTCTTACCGTTCCGTCGGCTCCGGTGGACATCGCGGAGCACTTTCCGTCGCTCGTGCCATATGCGCGGGCCGTCACGCTGCTGTACCCGCGCATCGGCAATCCCGGGCGGGAGGACAGCTCGCTCGGCGGACCGCTGCTGTGGCCCGCCGACGAGACCTGGCCCACCTGCGCTGCGACCGACCACTACAACCCCGCACGTGACTGCGCGGTCGTCGGACCCGTCCCCGTCGCCATGGCGCCCGTATTGCAGCTGTTCCGGCGCGATGTCCCCGCCCTCGCGTTCCCACCCGGCACCGACGTGCTCCAGGTTCTCTGGTGCCCGCTGGTCCACTCCGAGCACGACCAGTGGTCACCGGTGCCGGTGCTGCGATGGCGCTCAACGGTCGAGGTGCTGGCCGAGCCGCTGCTCGAACAGGCAACGCCGCCGTACGAGTTCGACGACGACTATGTGCCGCAGCCCTGCGTAGTGCACCCGACCGGGACCGTGGAGTACCCGAACTGGGACCTGCCTGCCGAGCTCCTGGAACGTGTGGGCGAGTGGAGCGCCGAGTTGGAGGAGACTGTCGGCATCTCCTACTTCGACGCTTTCACCACTCAGCAGAGCAAGGTAGGTGGCTACCCGGGCTGGATGCAGGAACCGGACTGGCCGGACTGCGCCTGTGGCATCCCGATGGAGCACCTTCTGACGATCTCGGCGAGTGAGTCGTGCGGCCGATGGCTTCCAGTGGAAGAGCGCACCAGGCCCGGGTCCGGCTGGGAAGTACGCGCCCACGGCGAGCACGAGGAGGAGGACAGCCACGGTATGGCCATGGGTGACTGCGGCGGCGTCTACGTCTTCCTCTGTCGCAGCTGCCCCGGCTGGCCCTCGGTCCACCGCTACGACTGCTGAGCCCACTGCGCTGCCCGAACCCCTCCCTGCTCGATCTCCTGCCGGGGCAATTGGATGCCGAGAGCGTCCTCCAGCGCGTGGAAGTACAGCTCGAACTCGCTGGTGAGTTCGGGGTGGTCCAATTCGGCGCGGCGTACGGCCCGGTTGAGGAAGTCGAGCTGACCGCCTCGGAAGTAGGGGGCGCGGCCACGCTTGTACCAGATCAGTTCCAGGATGCCCCAGTCGTCGTCGACGCGGCGGCCGTCGCGCATGTAGTCGAAGGTGTAGATGGCCTTCGCGGAGGTCGCACTCAGCTCCACCGTCTCGGTGACGCCGAGCCGGGCGAGCGCCTCGGGACCGGGCCCGTAGTCGGGGACCTCGTGGTACATCAGGTACGCCCAGCCGCCGGCATGGCCGAAGCAGCAGGTCTCCCAGCCGATGTCCCAGAAATCGCGGGTCCCGCCGTCCGCGCCACCCAGGTCCGCAAGGCGGGTTCCGGCGGCGATCTGTGCGGGGTCGGCCCCGTAGAGCAGGGCGATCTGTTCGGCACTGATGTTGTCGCCACGGAAGAAGGCGAGGTGAGTGTAGGGGTCCTGCTCGCGCCAGCCGCCGGCGATCCAGGCGAGGCCCTCCAGCGGGTCGCGCCCGCACGGCTGCAAGGGCGCCCCGGACTGCTCGGCGTCCACGCCGCCGCTGCGGAACCTGCCGCCCCAGGCAGGGTCGATACGGTCCAGCAACTCGGCCTGCCGGGCGACGAGTTCCGTCTCCTCACCATGGCCCGGGGACGTGGTGGTGTGCTCGGCGAGCCTTTGGACGGCCTCCTCTGCGACGAAGTACAACACCAGGTCCAAGTCCCGGGTGGCGAAGACCTCCCGGTAAGGCCCGATGTGGCCGCGTACCATGCCGTCGTCGTCCAGGACCAGGAAGAGGGCCCCGTCCGGATCGCCGACGCGCTGTTCGTACTCGTCGGGCGAGGTGCCGATGAGCGGGAACAGCGCGTCGTCGAGCACGTCGGAGCCCACGACCACCTGGTGCCAGGCCTGCTTGAGTGTGTGTGCCGTTGTCTGCATGGCCGTCAGTATGCGACCAGGCACTGACACAGCGCCGCCGTCGACCGCCCCGCCGAGGCTCTTGATGGAGCTTGCGCAGATGGGGACTGGATCGCGCGTCGGCCTGTCCGTTGGTGTGATGGGACCGGGCTGGCGGGCTGCACTGTGGCACTCAGCTGACGCCTGGACGCCGGTTGGGCCGTAACCACCCCCGCGCAGACCAGGGAGACTTGCCATTCTCCTGTGCTGGAGGCCCCGTTCCGACCCCATCGCCAGGACTCTATACAGGGGCACTGACATCCATGGCGGTACCCACCCCGCCCTCGTCGTTCACTGGTCCAGACACAACTGCCTCTCCATCTGCGGGTGTTCAACGTCCTGGCCCGCGATCCCCCAGCCTGGGCGTCTCATCCGCGTGCCTGGCGCGAGACACGCTCGGCCGCCCTCCGCCGGACGCCGGCTCCGGTCGACGCCGGGACGGCCCGGCACCCGCGATGGGGATATCCCCACCCCCGAAGCGGTGGTGCGCCGTATGGGCAAAGGCGGCCGCAAACGGCGATCGTGACGTAACACGTCCACACACGTCCACACCTGTCCACCGCTCATCGGCGGCGACAGCGTTCGACAGGGATCGGCTCCACTGCCCGACGCTCCGGAGGACTGTCGAACCGACCACGAAGGGGGAACCGTGAAGCGTCCCGAGGACCAAGCTCTGGCGCGCCGTACGGTGCTGGCCATATCGGCGACGGCCGGGGCGGCGATGGTGTGGGGTGCCGCCGGGCGAGCCGCCGCCCATGGACGGAAGGGGCCGGTGGATCAAGGTGCGGTGGACGTCGAGGCGGCGCGACTGGAGCGGAAGCTGATCGAGCTGCGGCGGGACGTCCATCGACGCCCCGAGATGCCGGGGCAGGAGGAGCACACCGCCGGTGTGGTGGCCGGACAGCTGCGCGCGGCCGGGCTTGCGGTCACCACCCAGGTGGGAGGCCACGGCGTTGTGGGGGTGCTGCGGGGTTCGTCTCCCGGCCGGACCGTCGCGTACCGGGCGGACATGGACGCGGTGCCGCCGAAGGACATCGTCGGGGGCGGTCCGGCGTCGGCCCACGTCTGCGGGCACGACGTGCACACCATGGTGGCCATCGGCGTCGCGCAAGTTCTGGCACGGCTGCGGGAGCAACTGAGCGGGACGGTGGTGTTCCTCTTCCAGCCCGCGGAGGAGACCCTGACCGGGGCTCGCGCACTGATCGACACTGGAGTGCTGGAGCTCACCGGCGTGGAGGAGATCCACGCGCTGCACTGCGGGCCGTTCCCGGTCGGCCAGTTCGCCGTCACCCCCGGGTTCGGTCTGCCGGGTCTGGACACGGCGGAGGTGACCCTCGCGGGGCCGGATGCGCCCGATGCCGCACGGCGACTGGCTGCCGCGATCAGTGCGCTCGCCACGGTGACACCGCCGCAGACACCGGCTGACCTGGAGCGGATGATCTCCGACGCCCAGGTACCCGATGGGCCACTGGCCCGGTTCGTGACCGTCCGGGCCAGGGCGCAGGAAGCCGAGGTGAGCGTGTCCTACCGCTCCTGGCCGCAGGAGCGGTACACAGCCGTACGCCAGGACATCCGCCGCCTGGTCGCTTCTTTCCCGGGGGCCCCGGTGCACTTTCCCACCGAGCCGTTCCCCGCCATGGTCTGTCCCGAAGGTGACGCCGACGCGCTGGCCCGCCACCTCCGCCGCACGCGGGGCCGCGATGCGGTTGCCGTGCTCCACGCCGCGTTCCCTCCGTTCAGCGGCGAGGACTTCGCCCTCTACCTGGACCGCATGCCCGGTACGTTCACGTTCCTCGGCGTCCACACCCCTGGCGCGCCCATCACCAGTGCCTACCCGCACTACCCCGACTTCGGCCCGGACGAGCGCGCGATCGGCATCGGCGTACGGGCGATGGCGGGGTGGGTCGCCAAGCGGGCCTGCGCATAGGTAATTTGACGATCCGTTAGTTCACCATGGGCCGCGACGAACTGTTCACCGGCTGCGGCATCCGATCGGCCGGCCGACAGCGAGCCCTGCCGAGGTGATCACCGCAGCACCCGGCAGACCGTGCCGCGCGCAACCGCCCTGGCCTGCCTACAAGTGGTCCCCTCTGCCTGCCGGTTTCGGCGGATGCGTTCCGCCGCCGTCCTTGATGTCCTGCTGGCAGGTACGTCGGTCGTAGGACTGGTCGTTGGGGAGCAGTAGCACGTCGGCAACCTGCTCAGGGTGCTCGACGGTGAGCCAGTCGTCGCCCGTGAGGGCTCCGTTCGGCCCGGACCACGCCCCGGACGAATAGACCGTCCGACAGCCCAGTGCCACGCGTTCCTTGTCGACGGCGCAGGCATCCACCGCGGGGCCCGATGCCGGGTCGGCGCCGTCGAAACGGTAGTGGAAATGGACCTTGTCGCCTTCGGAAGGCACCTGCGGGTGGGGTTCGAGGCGCCAGTCGACGACCTCGGTGGTGACGCCGATCCGCCGCCCGGACGAGTTCTCGATCTGCACCCTGGTACCGGCCTCGCCACGCTTCGCCCTCGTGTCGGTGCAGCCCCAGGAGGAGCATCCGGACAGGGCGACGATCATCAGGGTCAACGAGGCAGCGGCTGGTACCCGTGCGGGGAACACTGGGATTGACCTCCGGTCGGGGTGGGGCGCAGCAGTGTATCCGGGACCCGGCAGGCACCGTTGGCGGCGTTGGCCGCGGGCGGCCGATGCCGGTCGGCCCGGTATGCGTCGGACTTGCGAATTGACCCTGGCGGTGCGGGAGTTGACCGTGCCCGGCGCGGAACCGATTCGCGGAAGGGGGCGTCCCTCTTCTCGCCTGTGGGCATCGTGGTATCCGAGACAGAGCGCGAGACGCACGGGAGGGATGTCAGGCATGGGAAGCGTGGGAGGACGGGATCCGGGGCCGGTTCGGCAGGCGCACCCCGCAGACGTGTCCGCCGCCTCCGCCGAGACCGTCGTGCTGCCCGCGACCATCGGCCCGTACGTGGTGATGCGCCCGCTCGGCGGTGGCGGGATGGGCGTGGTGTCCCTGTGCCGGGCCGCGTCCGGGCGTCTGGTGGCGGTCAAGCAGGTGCGGGAGGAGTACGCCGACGATCCGGCGTTCCGCAGCCGCTTCCGCCGGGAGGTGGCGGCCGCCCGCAGGGTCAGCGGCGTGTACACGGTGTCCATCGTGGATGCGGACACCGAGGGGCACCGGCCGTGGGTGGCCAGTACCTACATTGCCGGGCCGACGCTCGACCAGGCGGTGCGCGTCTGCGGCTCCTTCCAGGAGCCGGCCCTGCGGGCGCTCGGGACGGGGCTCGCCGAGGCTTTGGGGGCCGTTCACGGTGTGGGCCTCGTGCATCGCGATCTCAAGCCGCAGAACGTACTGCTCGCCGGTGACGGGCCGCGCGTCATCGATTTCGGGATCAGCAAGGCGCTGGACGAGACCCGTATGACGGGTACCGGCACGGTGATCGGCTCGCCCGCCTTCATGGCGCCCGAGCAGATCACGTCGTCGCACGATGTCGGCCCGGCGGGCGACGTCTTCGCGCTCGCCGGGCTGCTCGTCTACGCGGCTTGTGGGGAAGGGCCGTTCGGGACGGCCGACGAGGGGGCGCTGCACCGGGTGATGACGGCCGAGCCCGATCTGTCCGGTGTGCCCTACTCGCTGCATCCGCTGTTGCAGCGCTGCCTGGACAAGACCCCGTCCCGGCGGCCCGCGCTGGACGAGGTGCTCGCCGCTCTCGCCCCCACCGACCCGGCGGACCTGTTGATCCCGGCGCTGCGCGAGGACTTGGCGGTGCGTGCCCGCGACGCCGAGCTGATGGCCGTGGCGCCGCCACCGCCCGCCATGGTGCCCGGTGGGGTCGGTCGCGGGCCGCGGCTGAGCCGACGCCGGGTGTTGATCGGCGGGCTCGGAGCCTTGGTCGCACTCGGCGCGGGCGGAGCGGCGATCGCCTTCAGAAGCAGCGACGGGAAGGACGGCCGGAGCACCGCGGACAGCGGGAAGCCGCTCGGGAAGACGATCCGTACCGTCGAACTCACCGACCCGCCCGCGCCGTTGTGGACGAAGCCGGGACCCGCCAACTCCGTCCTGCCCGACCTGCGGGCCTTCGGCTCGGTCGCGGTCCTGCGTGACTCGGCCTATACAGCGGCGTTCGACGCCACCACCGGTACCGTCCGCTGGAACCATGGCATCGGGTTGAACGACCAGTTGGCGCCGGGCAGCAGTGACCCCTTCACGCTCAAGGAAACCGTCGTCGGTCTCACCGACAGCGCGGTGCTCGTGTCGCGACTCGGCTTCGATTCGACCGTCCTGCGGTACGAGGTGGCAACCGTGGACCCCGGTACTGCCCGGACACGGTCCAAGAGCACGGTCCTGCCCCCGTCCGTCACCCCTGCCTCGCTGCTGGCTTCCTCCGACGACACCGTCTACTGCCTGGGCAACACCGTGAGCGGAGACCTGCTTCACCCGACCCCAGGGGCCACCCCCGGCTACCAGGTCGGCCAGGCCGTCGTCGCCATCGGGCTTGCCGCGGGCGGCATCCGCTGGCAGAAGCCGTTCGGCGCCGGCGCCGCCGTGGGCACGACCCGCTACGCCGCCGACCGAGGCGGCTTCTACTACACGGAGGACACGCCCAAGGGCCTCACGGTGCACGCACTCGACGCGGCGCGCGGCGCTTCACGCTGGTCCGTCGAGGTGCCCGCCGACCCTGACGGCAGCCTGCCGGACTACATGCAGAACGCCGGCTCGGGCGCCGCGTCGGCGCTCACGGTGGCCGACGACGTGCTGATCACGCTCAACCTCAAGGGCGGCATGACCGCGTACGACACGGCGAACGGGCATCGCCGCTGGGCGGTTCCGGTCACTGCCGGAACCCCGCCGGTCGTGGTGGGGAGCCTCGTTCTCACCAACACCACGAGCGGCGTGTACGCAGTCGACCTGCGCACCGGCGACGTCAAGTGGCACATCGAGAGCCCCGTCCAGCTGTCTCCCTTCAGCTTCCTCGGCCGCACCATCGCCGCCTCGGAACAGGTGACCGCCGTACTGTTCAGCACCATCAGGGTCAACGGCGACGGCTCCACCTCCAGCGGGACCGGCGGCTGCCTCGTACTGCGCACCTCGGACGGCAAGCAACTGTGGGCCCTGCGGGAGAATGCGGGCTCGTCCGGCGTGCCCGCGCCGTCCACCGCCCCCTCGCCGTCCGGCATCGGCGGCACGTCCAAGGGGTTCGGCATGTGGAGCGTGGCGGTGGCGGGCAGCACCGTGTTCCTCAGCGGTGGTGGCCGCGTCCGTGCGTACCGGACGGACGCCGGGTGACTGTGCCCGTCTCGGCCGCGTCCCCGGCGATGCCACCGGAGGCGCCCCTCCCGGCCACCGTGGGCCCGTACCGGGTGATCCGGCTGCTCGGCTCCGGCGGCATGGGCCGGGTCTATCTCGCCGCGACCAGAGCGGGGCGCCCGGTGGCGGTGAAGGTCGTACGGGACGCCTATGCGCAGGACCGGCACTTCCGCGAGCGCTTCCGGGCCGAGACGGAGGCCGCGCTCAAAGTCAGCGGTGCCTTCACCGCGCCCGTCCTCGCCGCGGACCCCGACGCGGCACAGCCCTGGCTCGCCACCGCGTACCTGCCCGCGCCATCGCTCAGCGACGCCGTCGCCGCGCACGGGGCGATGCCCGAACCGACCGTGCGCACGCTGGCAGCGGGGCTCGCCGACGCGCTCGCGGCGATCCACGCGGCAGGCGTCGTACACCGTGACCTGAAGCCGTCCAACATCCTTCTGGCGGACGACGGGCCCCGGGTCATCGACTTCGGCATCGCCCGCGCCGTGGAGGGTGCGGGCCTCACCGGCACCGGACAAATCGTCGGCACTGCCGGATACATGCCGCCGGAACAGATCAACGGACGCACCAGCACCGCTGCCGGGGACGTGTTCTCGCTCGGCGCCACCCTCGCCTTCGCCGCCAGTGGCCGCGGCGCGTTCGGCGCGACCGGCCTGCACATCCTCCTGTACCGGACGGTGCACGAGGAGCCCGATCTGGCGGACGTACCGGAAGGCCTGCGCGATGCGATCGCCGCGTGCCTGGTCAAGGAGCCGTGGCAGCGGCCCCAAGTGCCCGAACTTGGCGCCCTGTTCGGCGCCCCGGCTCTTCCGAGCACCGGCTGGCTGCCGGAGCGCGTGGAGCGGGACCGGCGGCGGCGCGAGGCCACGGTCCGGGAGGAGCTCGAACGTGCGCGGGCCCCTCGGTGGTGGGGTCGGCGGCGCGTGCTCGCGGCCGCGGGTGGCGGGCTCGCCGCCGCGGCCGTCGGCGCCTGGTACCTCGCCGGCGGTGCCGGGTCCGGGGCTCGGCCGAAGCCGCCTCGCGTCCTGTGGCAGTCCCCACTCCCCGAGGGATTCGCCCATGTGTCGACGACCGTGAGTGGGCGTCTCCTTGCCTGCGCGGAGAGCGGGGCCGGAGCGGCCGTCCTCGACCCGGACTCGGGCAAGGTCCTCTGGAAGAAGCCCCCTTACGGCTCCGCACCCACGGCGACGGACGAACACACCGTGTACGCAATCGAGTTGGACGGAGCCGTGCACGCCCGCGACGCGCTGTCCGGCGACAGGCAGCACTGGCGGTTCGCCCCGCCGGGCGACAGCAGCCCCGAGAGTACGGACCTGGCCGTGGCGGCGGGTGAGGCGGGATGGGCGTACGTCACGTCGGTCCTGACCGGTGACCTGTACGCCGTGGACGAGACAGGCCGGCAGCGGTGGCACCGCCCCGCCCCGCGCACCACGGTGTACCCGCGCGGCGGGGTGCTCCTGTGCGTGACCCGCACCAGCGGTGGGGGCTGCACGGTACAGGCCCTTGACGCGCGATCCGGCAAGGACCTGTGGCGCTTTCCCGCGGACGTCTTCGGCATCGGCAGCACCCCGGGCGACCGCGTCGCGGTGGCGCTGCGTCGCGACACCGCCGAACTGACCGCCTTGCGCCTGTCCGACGGCCGCCCGCTGTGGCGGGTGCCGAGCGGCCTCGCCTCCGCCGACGCCGTTCAGGGCGAGACCCTCGCGGCGTCGACGCAGCTCAGTCCCGACGGCAAGAAGGTCCTGCTCCAACAGAGCCTGAACAAGGGCCCGTTCGCGGTTCTCGACGCGAACTCCGGCACGGTGCTGTGGCGTGGGCACCCGACGACCGGACAGCGGCTGACGCCGTTCGACGACACCCTCTTCACCACCGCGGCGCCGCCGGGCATCGACATCAGCGCAGGGCACGGCCCGCTCACGGAGTACGACCTGCGCACGGGCGAGCGCCGCTGGGTCACCGCGGATCTGGGCAAGGGGCTGGCCATGGTTCTCGACGCGCGGGCGGACCTTGTGCTGCTCGGCGTCGCGGGCGGCGCGCACCCAGGGCTCTACGCCTACGCGCGGGCCGACGGCGGCCGGATCTGGAGCCGCCCGTACCAGGGTGGCGCC
Organism: Streptomyces xanthochromogenes; assembly: GCF_014650455.1. Classification (GTDB taxonomy): domain Bacteria; phylum Actinomycetota; class Actinomycetes; order Streptomycetales; family Streptomycetaceae; genus Streptomyces; species Streptomyces xanthochromogenes. The sequence continues at coordinate 113,404 of NZ_BMUZ01000017.1, forward strand.
CCCTCCCCCGCACCCTGGACGTCGACGACCGCGGGATCTCGTACCTATGTCTGCGACGGCACGACGGTCACGGCCCTCGCGTTCGGCGCGGGATAGGGACCGGAGCGGCTCGCATCGCCGATCGCTCTCCGTGGCCGGCCGGGCCGGAGGACATGGCCATTCGGCGGCCGCCGGCGCATTGCGGCAACCGGTCCGGCGCCCCTGCATCAGTCCGCGAGCATGGCGAGCCAGTCGATCAGCAGGCCGTTGACCTCGTCGGGGCGTTCCTGCTGGATCCAGTGGCCACATGCCTCCAGGATGTGGGAGGCCGACAGGCCGGGGAGCGTGGTGGGGTAGGCCTCGATGGCGTCGGACATCCAGGTGGTGGAGGCGTCCAGGGCACCGCCGATGAACAGGGAGGGCTGCTTGATGGGCACTCCGCGGTGCGATGCGAGGTCTTCCCAGTCGCGGTCCATGTTGCGGTAGCGGTTGAGCGCGCCGGTCAGGCCGGTGCGCTCGAACTCCGCCGCGTAGACGTCGAGGTCGTCCTCGCTCAGCCAGACCGGGAGCGGACCGGCGGGGAATCGGTCGCGCAGTTGGCCGCCATGGGCGACGAAATGCGGGTCGGCCTGGTCGGGGGCGGGCAGGGTGTCGCCGGACAGGGCGGCGAAGAAGCCCGCGAGCCAGCCGCGGACGTCGGGCTCGATCTCCGCCTCGGCGCGGCCCGGCTTCTGGAAGTAGGAGACGTAGAACTCCTGCTCCGGGCCGCCGATCCGGCCGAAGATGTCGGTGGGACGGGGGCCGCCGGGCGGCGCATAGGGAACGCTCAGCAGTCCGACGGCGCGGAAGATCTCCGGGTGGAGCAGCGCGGAGACGGCGGCGATGTTGGACCCCCAGTCATGGCCGACGACCACCGCGCGCTCCTCGCCGAGGGCGCGCACGACCGCCACGTTGTCCTCCACCAGGTCGAGCATCCGGTAGGCCTCGGTCGCCGCGGGCTTGGAGGAACGGCCGTAGCCGCGCACGTCGATCGCCACCGCCCGGTAGCCGGCCGCGGCGAGAGCCGGGAGCTGGCGGCGCCAGGAGTACCAGGACTCGGGGAATCCGTGCACGAGCAGGACCAGGGGCCCGGTGCCCTGCTCGACCAGGTGCAGGCGCCCGGCCGGGACCTCGACGGTGCGGTGGCGGAGTCCGGTGGTCGGCTCGGGCTGCATGGGCTTCTCCTCGGTTCGCGGGCTGACGCGGCTACCCGTCGATCATGCGCCGCGGCCGCTGCCCGACGCGATCCACCTTGCCATGCTGGCAAACTTGCAGGACAGCAGGGTGGAGGAGCCCAGGGCAGGAAGGCGCGAGACGTGGCAGTCGACGACGTGGACGGCACACTGGCCGCGATGGGCCCGCGGCTGCGTGCCGCGCGCGAGCGGCACGGCGCGACGCTCGCCGGTGTCGCCGGCGCGACCGGCATCTCGCCGAGCACGCTGTCGCGGATGGAGACCGGCCGGCGCCACCCTACCCTGGAGGTGCTGCTACAGCTGTCGAAGGAGTACGGGGTTTCCTTGGACGAGTTGGCCGGCACGGCGCCCGCCCCGCGAGCCGCGGTAACGCTGAGCTTCGGGGACGACAAAGCGGTACTGCCGTTGACCCGTTATGTCGGCGGCCTGCACGCCCACAAGCACGTCCTGCCCGCCCTGGAGGACCCGCCCGCGCGGCCCCGGCAGGTCTCCCACGACGGCTACGAGTGGCTGTGCGTCCTGTACGGGCGACTGTGGCTCGCGCTCGGCGACCACGACCTGGTCCTGGTCGCCGGCGACGTGACCGAGTTCGACACACGCACCCCGCACGGGGTGGCGAACGCCGGAGCCGGCGGCCCGGTCGAGTACCTGGTGATGTTCGGACCGCAGGGCGAGCGCCCCCGGCCGCGCACCCCTTCGGCCACGGGCCACGCGAGCCGGCCGGATCGTGCCCGCACCGGCCGCGAAGCCCGGCCATAGAGGCCGGAACCCACACGCATGCCCATGGTGTGCCGCGCGGCCGGAAGTGTTCCGTGCGGCCCCTGCCCCGTTGATGCCTCGCCGCATCGCCGGTTCCATGAGCACAGCCCGGTGGCGCCGTGCCGCCGGCAGGACGTGCAAGGGGGTTGGGGAGAGGATGCGGCGATTGAGAACGCTCTCGACCAGAGCGAGGGCACGGACGAACGGAACATCCCGAAGACTGAGTGCGGCGGCGCTGATCGGCGTCGCCGCACTCGTCGTCCCGGTAGGTCCGGCCGCGGCGGCACAGGGCGCCCCGCCGCCCGGCCCCGCGGAGGTGGTTCCGGGGCAGCACACGGCGACGCCCGCGCTGGTGCAGGGCATCCGTGAGGAGGCCCCGGCCGCGGGAAGTGCCGCAGAGGCGGCCCGCGCCCACCTCGCGGGAAAACCGGACCGGTACGGGATCGCGTCCCCGGCACGGGACTTGGACCCGGTGGGCACCATCAGCAGCGGGGCCGGACAGGAGACGGTGCGCTTCCAGCAGAAGCACCAGGGCGTGCCGGTCCTCGGTGGCCAGTACCTCGTACGCATGGAGAAGAAGGACGGACGACGCGTCGTCACCGGAACGTCGGGCCAGTACTTCACCGGACTGCGAACCGGCACGACACCCGAGATCAGCGACGAACTGGCCGTCGAGCGGGCTGTGGACGCGGTCCTCACGGACCTGCACGCGCAGGAGTTCACCCCGCGCCGGGGCAGCGAGGAGACCGAGCCGCAGCTCACCGGCACGCCACGCGGGCTGGTCGTCCTGCCGAGCGGGGGCGGGGTGCTCGCCCGGCACATCACCGTACGGGGCAAGGACCCGGCGAGCGCAGAACCGGTGGCGCGCGAGGTGTACGTCGACGCCCAGGCCGGATATCCGGTCCTTCAGTACAGCGGGATCCAGACGTTCGGCGCACCGGCCGCAGCAGCCGGCAAGAACCCCCCGGCACACCTCGCCGCGGCCCCGGCGTCCGGCGTCGCGGGCTCGGGTGTCCGGCTCGACGGGAAGCCCGTCGAGCTTCAGGTGGACCGTGACGAGGCACGCAACTCCTATGTTCTGCGCGACCGTTCGCGAATTCAGGGCGACAACGTCCTCGCCACCTGGGACGCCCGCGGCAAGTGGGCCAGTGACCTCGTCGGCACGTGGCCGGAGGACATCCTGGAAGTGGCCTCCGCCACCCCGGCCTTCGGCGCCGAGGCGACCGAGTCCGGCGCGGTGGACGCCCACTGGGCCGCGGGCCAGGTCCACGACTACTACAAGGACAAGTTCGGCCGCGACAGCCTGGACGGCCACGGCATGACCGTCAACTCCCTCGTGGGAGTGACCGATTACGGCCAGCCGTACGTCAACGCCTTCTGGGACGGCCAGAAAATGGTGTACGGCAGCGGTGACGCCGAGTACCGGCCGTTGTCCGCGGGGCTCGACGTGGTCGGCCACGAGATGACCCACGGCGTCATCGAGCACTCGGCGGGTCTGGTCTACGCCGGTCAGTCGGGAGCGATGAACGAGGCCATCGCCGACTACTTCGGCAACGCCATCGAGAACACCGCGTACGGCACCCCCACCGACCATCCCGACTCGGGTCTCCTCGGCGAACGGCTCTGCCGGACCAAGGCTCCGCGTGCCTGCGCCCTGCGCGACATGGGCGACGGGCGGACCACCGCCAAGTCCTTCCTCGGTGTGGGTTTCGGCACCGACAACGGCGGCGTCCACCTCAACTCGACCATCTTCTCCGGCGCGTTGTGGAACATCCGGCAGGACCTCGGTGCGGCCGTAGCCGACCGCGTCGTGTACAAAGCGCTCACCGAATACCTCACCCCGATCGACGGCTTCACGCAGGGCCGGGCCGCGGTACTCGCCGCGGCGAAGGACCTCAAGGTTCCCGCGAGCGGCCTCAAGGCCGTGCAGCGCGCCTTCAACGCCCGTGGCATCGCGCCGGGTTGGGAACTCGCGCTGGGCGTGGACTCCGACCGGCTCCTCGACCGGGTCAACACGAGCAGATCACGGGTCGGCGCGGGCGGCGGCTGGTGGACGGCATCCACGTCCAACGAGGCGGGCTCGGAGGCGTACTCGGTGTGGGCCGGACGGGCCGACGGCAAGGGCCAGTCGAAACTGATGAGCCCCAACGACGGGCGCTACCACGTCAATCCGGCGACCGACGGAAAAACCGTGGTGTGGCAGGCGTACGGGGCGAACGGCGTGGACATCCTGGCCAGGCCACTGGCAGGCGGTCCGGTGCGCGCACTGTGGCACACCAGCCGGAGCGTGGGCGCCTCGACGGCCGTGGACGGCGACACCGTGACGTTCCCCTACTACAACTACGGCGGGCGGCCCGGCATCGCCTATCTGAGCCTGAAGGACCCGGCGAGCGCGGTCCAGCTCGGCGGGGGCACCTACCACCGGACGTACTTCCCGTCCGTGAGTCACGGCAAGGTCGTCTACCAGGACATGCAACGGGTCCGCGGCACACCCGTCACCTACCAGTACACGACCCGCGTCGTCGACATCGCGGCCGGTACGGACACGGTGGTCCAGGAGGCAGCCGCCAACGCGAGCCTGGGCCCGACGGCCGTCAACGGCACCCACGTCTACTGGCTTACCGACGAGCTCGACGGCGACGGCACTACGGCGCTGCGCCGGGCCGGCTTCGACGGGGCCGGTGCGGTCGACCTCAGCCCGGAGGTCGGCCCGGACGCGCTGAACGCGTACGACCTCACGGCGTCCGAGGACGCGGTGACGGTCGGAGCGCGGACGTACGACCCCGAGTACCACAACGAGTCGCTCGCCAAGCTGTGGCAGTTCTCGGCGACCGCGTCGCCTTCGGACGACGGCGCGCGCAAGGGCCGGGTCTCGTGCAACCGCGGTGATCAGCTCTCGGCCGCGGCGGCGGCCGGCGGTCAGGTGGTCTGGGTCGACGCGACCACCGGCATCAGCCAGGTGGTGACCCGCACCCGGCCCACCGGACGCTGCGCCTGACGGACCGGGTGCGCCCGGCGCCCCGGCTACGCCAAGGGACCGGGGGCCGCAGGCCGTCTCGTCGGCACTGCGGCCGCTGACGGCGGACGAGGTCACCGGTGACCAGCAGGCCCGGTCACCGGTGACCAACCGGGCCTCGTCCGTCATCGCCCCGGGCCGGGCCCGTGTCCCTCCGATCCACCAGGGCGGGACCAGTCCGTTGGAGCCCGAGGCCCCCGTTCCGCTGATTTCTTCGATGGCTTACGCTGCCGAACGGCGACGCGATCCGCGCCGTGAGCCGAGAGGTCAGTGGCACGGGAGTCGATGACGTACTCAAGGGGAAACGCCGGTACGCCCGGGGCCGCCGCCGATGGGACGGCTGATATCCGGGACGGCCGCACCTGGGACTCGGCGCTGTCAGCCGAGGAATTCGCCGCGGTCAAGGGCGTCGGGTTCGAGCCGGTCGGCCAGGTCCTCGGGACGGCCGTCTTCAACATCGGGTACTCGGGCGTCTGGGGCTGCCCGGGTGCGTGGTCGGCCGCGGACGGCGTGAAAGCCCAGTCCTCGGCCTGGGGGTCGTCGTTCGCCCCGTTGGTGCGGACGATGTACGCGGCGCGCAGGCTGGCGCTGTCCCGCGCGGTGGACGAGTGCCGGGCGCTCGGCGGCGACGGGATCGTGGGGGTGAAGCTGCGGGTCGGCGCGTTTCCGGCGGGGGGTCTTGAGTTCACCGCGCTGGGCACCGCGGTCCGGGCCCGCTCGCGCATCCGGCCGCGTCAGCCCTTCACGTCGCACCTGAGCGGCCAGGACTTCGCCAAGCTCCTGCACGGCGGATGGGTACCCACCGGACTCGCCTTCGGCATCGCCCTCGCGACCCGGCACGACGACTGGCGTACCTCACGCCGCATCCCCTGGACCGCGGGGAACCAGGAGGTCGACGCCTACACCCTGCTGATCAACCACGTCCGCCACGACGCCCGGGAGCAGCTGGCCCTGGACGCGTCGAAGCACGGCGGCGACGGGATCGTGGTGGATGACGTGACGTTGCGGGTGTGGGAGCGCGACTGCCTCACGATCGGGAGCACGCGCGACCTCAGCGCGGAAGCGGTCTTCGTCGGCACCTCGATCGCCAGGTTCGACCACTCCGGGCGGCCCGCCGGAGCGAGACCACTGACCATCATGAGATTGGAGCGCGAGCGCTGACATGACCGAGCGAACGGGACAAGAACCGACCGGGGCAGCCGCACAGCCGGCCAGGGACGGCGTACCCGAGGACGCGATGCGGCGGCTCGCTCAGCTCCAACCGGGAGAAAAGGGATCGCTGTTCACCTCGGACCTGACGGTGAACGAGTTCCTGCTGGTGCGCGAGGCCGGCTTCCGCCCGCTCGGGCTGGTCCTCGGCTCCTCGGTGTACCACGTCGGCATCCAGCTCGGCCGTTGGTCGAAGAACCAGGAGCTGACCAAACTGTCCCAGGCCATGTACCACGCGCGCGAGCTGGCGATGAGCCGGATGGAGGCGGAGGCGAGCGCCTTGGGGGCGGACGGCATCGTCGGGGTGCGGCTGGACATCGAATTCAAGGAATTCGGCTCGGACATCGCCGAGTTCATCGCGGTCGGTACGGCGGTCAAGGCGGACGGCGCGGACCCGGGGCCGACCGGAACCTGGCTCAACAACAAGGGCAAGCCGTTCACCTCCGACTTGTCGGGCCAGGACTTCTGGACACTGATCCGAGCCGGATACGCACCGCTGGACATGGTGATGGGCTCGTGCGTCTACCACGTGGCGCACCAGCGCTTCGCCCAGGCTCTGAGCACTACGGGCCGCAACGTCGAGATCGAGCCGTTCACCCAGGCGCTCTACGACGCACGCGAGTTGGCGATGAGCCGCATGCAGGCGGAGGGGCAGGCCCTGGAGGCCGAGGGGATCGTGGCAGTCCAGCTGAGGCAGCACTCGCACACCTGGGGAACCCACACCACGGAGTTCTTCGCGATCGGCACAGCGGTGCGCCCGCTGCGCGACGACCACGTGATCGCCCGGCCGACCATGGTGCTGAGCCTCGATGCCTGAGCTGGAAGTGGAACTGCTGGCCGCCGCGCTCCGCCAGGACAGCGCGGACCTGGGCCTGTACGCCAACGTGCTTTCGACGAACCTGGCGGACTCGCTGCCACCCGGCACCGTGCGCGTCAAGCGCAGGCGCTCGCTGGCGGAACGGGTGGCCGGGCGTGAGGGTTCGGTCGCCGAACTGGACGTCGCCCTCGGGGAGCAGCGGCTCTCGCTGCGGACGGACCCGGGACGGGTGGCCTGCGAAATCTGCCACGAGGTGCGGGGAATCGTGCTCTCCCGACGCCAAGTGGGCCTGGACGAGTGGATCGATGCCCTGGCGCAGTCGATGGCGGACGCGGCGGTCACGAGCGCCCGCGCCCGCGAGGCGATCGAGCGCTTCCTGGCCTAGCGACCACCCACCCGTGCACGTGCCGGTGCCGGTGCCGGTGCCGGTGCCGGTGCCGGTGCCGGTGCCGCCCCACGTTCTCAGCGGTCCCTCCGGGGCGTCCGGGCGCTCGGATCAGGGATGACGGATCGGTCATGCGGGGCAGCCCTCACGCGAAGTCCGCTGCGGTGATGCTGTCGGCATGGCCGGACGGCCACTCCACCAACTCGATCCGGTACCCGTCCGGGTCCGTGAGCCACGACGTCTTCGGGCCTTGCGGGCCACCCGGATGTTCGAGCGGTTCGGGGTCCAAGCCGGCTTCGGTCAGCGTCTCCAGAGTGACGGCGAGCCTTTCCACCTGGATCGCGAGGTGGTCGAATCCGCTGCCGACGTCGACCGGTGGCTCGCCGGGTCGGTGGACGAGTTCGAGGGAGGCCGCCGGTTCCTCGGGGAACTTGAGGATCACGAGGCGTGCGCCGTTGCCAGGCTCGACCCTGCCCAGTTCGACGTAGCCCAAGGCGGTGTAGAAGCCGAGCGAGCGGTCCAGATCGGTGACGCGGTAGGAGACGAAGAGCGTCTTCATGCGGTTTCCTCGGATCGACGTACCTGGTAGCGGAGGTGTGTGACATCTCGGTCTTCGAGCCGTCGCACGAGGTCGAGTTCGATGTGCTCACTACCGAGGTGATCGAACAGTCGACGGCCTTCCCCGAGAAGGACCGGAATCAGGTGGATCTCCATCTCGTCCAGTTGCCCGGCTCGGAGGAGTGCCTGGGCCGCACCCGCCCCATGGACCATGACGGGCCGGTCCCCGGCGGCCGCGCGAGCCTGCCGGGCGCAGTCCTCGACATCGCTCACGAATCGCGCGTGGCCCGGTGGCACGTCCCCGTCGTCCACCCGGTGGGTGAGGACGAAGATCGGGACGCCGTCGTGGTGGTCGCCCTGCCAGCGCCCGGCGAGCTCGAAGGTGCGTCGGCCGGAGATCACAGCGCCGGTGGCCAGCGCTTCGCGGTAGACCTGGCCGCTCGGACCGTCGGACTCCCGGTCGTCGAGCCAGTTGAAGAGCCGGCCACCGTCGCGTCCGAGCTCCTGCCCGGGCCGATCGTCAGGGCCTGCGATGTAGCCGTCGAGCGACATCGACATGTACAGCCGAATCGGGTTGCTCATCCTGGCCTCCATGGCTCCTCCACGAGCGGGAATCGACGTTGCCTGGCTCGCCGACGGGAATGAAACGTCACAGAGAAGACTTCAGGAAACCGCCGGACTCGTCGGCCCGCCCCGCCGGTCCCGGCAACACAGGCCAACACCGCACACCGGCCCTGCGCCCCCACCGGGATGCCACCGCAGGGCCGGCGTACGCGGGAGCTGCGCCGAGGCGTGGACGTGAATCGTCGGGGTCGGGGGCGGGGCAAACGGCGTCCGAGAGAGCCGCCGACGTCGGCTGGAAGCGTCGTCGGCGACTCGGGCTTCAGGCTTGCGCGTTCGGCTGCCAATCCTGGGCCAGGAGACCGAGGACCACCTCGTCGACGAAGGCGCCCAGCACCCAGGCCGACGAGCGCAGTACGCCCTCACGGACGAAGCCGTTGCGCTCGGCGGCGCGCAGCATGGCGGTGTTGTCCGCCAGTGTCTCGATCTGTAGCCGCTGTAGGCCGCGGACCACGAAACCGTAGTGGCAGAGCGTCGCGACGACGTCCGTGCCGTAGCCCTTTCCACGGGCCGCGGGCAGCAGCATGAGTCCGACGTGGGCGGACCGGTTGTGGTTGTCGATGCCCCACACGGTCGCGGTGCCGGCCAGGGCGCCTCCTGCCAGCTCCACCACGGAGAACGTGAGGTCGACGTGTGCCGTGTCGTCCACCACGAACCGCGGATCCTTCGAACCGGGTGTGATCGGCCGCCACGGCCCCACCTCGGCCCGAGCGGAGTTGACCACGTCGTCGTAGAGCTCGGTGCGCAGAGTGGGGATGTCGTCGTCGTGCCTGGCTCTCAGCCCGGTCCTGCTCCCTTTTAGCATGCGGGCTTCCTACCCGACTTGGCTCGCCCGCAGCAACCCTGCATGCCTCGGCCCGAGTTGACCAGGCGGCGGCAGCCGTCATCGGGACGAGACGCCCGGCGCCGGTGGGGCGACGGCCCGGTCCCACGTCATCACCGTGCCGTCGGACCAAGCCGTCGAGCGCCGGTCAGCCCTCCCGAGTACGTACCCCGGCCGTCAACCGCGCAGTGTTCGGCCGAACAGGTCCAGCAGGGCGGCCCAGTGTCGCTCCGTCGCCTCGGGGTCGAACTCTGAGGTGTCGGACTGGGTGTAACCGTGACCCGCGCCCTGGTACACCTCGCAGCGATGGATGACGCCGGCTTCGGTGAGTGCCTTCTCCAGGAACTCCTGCTGCGCAGGTGGCATCGATTCGTCCTGATCGGCGTGGCCGAAGTACGCCTCCGCCGTCATGGTGGCGGCGGCCAGGTGAGGACTGTCCGGCTGGTCGGTGGCAAGGCGGCCGCCGTGGAAGCCGCCGACCGCGGCCACCCGGTCCGGATAGGACCCCGCGGTGTACAGGGCGAGCCGCGCGCCCATGCAGTAGCCGGTGATGCCGACCGGCCCGTCGGCGGCCTGCGGGCAGTCGGCGAGCCAGCCCAGGTAGGCATGCGCGTCGGCAACCACCAGGTCCGGGGTCAGGCCCTGCATCAGCGGCCCCAGTTCGGCGAACAGCGCGCCGCGGTTGTCGTGGTCGATGTGCGCGGGAAGCGACACCACCGGCGAGCGGCCCTGGCGGTAGAAGACGTTGGGGACCAGCACGGCGTAGCCCTCGGCGGCGAGCCGGTCGGCCATCGCGTTCAGCGCCGGGCGCGGCCCGAACGCGTCCTGGTAGAGCAGCACCGCGGGGTGGCGTCCGTGCCCGTCGGGGTGGACGAAGTATGCGTCAGCCATGCCGTCCTGTGTCGGGATGTCGACAGCACTGCCTCGTACGGCCATCATGTACGCGTCCTTCCTTCGAGCGAGGTGGGTTCTCCTACCCCTACCCCACCCTTTCACCAAACGGAACGGGGCGATCCATCGCCCCGGCGCGTCCACGGGACCGGCAAAGGGATGCTCACACCATCCGGATCACCACCGGAACCTCGGGGGCCTGACGCCCGGCCGCGCGGCGGGCCTGCCCAGGGGTCGGGCCCGTGGCCAGGACCCGGCCCTCTCCGACCGCGAACCAGGTGCCCTCGGGAGAGCCGTCCGGCACCGGGACGGCCAGCGCGGCCGTCAACTCGGCCGCCGGCAGGGCCTGTTCGTCCCGTGGTCTGGCCCGTACCGGGGTGCCCGCACGCCAGTCGACGGTGCGGCGCTCGCCGCCGTACCGCCGGGTCCACACCAGGTGCTGGGCCACGATGAGCGGCCCGAGCAGTGTGAGCAGAGGGAAGCCCGCCGTGAGGGCTCCGACGGCGAACAGCGCGCTGACGACGCCGGTCACACCCACTCCGACGGACGCCGCGAGGAGCCCAGCGCGGCGTCCGAACGCCCGGGTGGCCACGAGCGGGAAGAGGACGAGGAGCAGCAGGTCCCCCAGTCCGATGGCGACGGGCCTGTCACCGCCGGTCAGGGCGAACATCGGGGCGAAGGGCCGGCCTTGGACCTGGGTGGCGAAATCGAGGGTGACCCGGGTGAGGGTGGTGGCCACCAAGTCGTAGCCGGTCAGGACGGCCGCGAAGGCAGCCACGTGCACCGGCCGCATCCCGCTCTGGGCCCACAGGTTGGCGACGCCCACCACGGCGACGACGAGCAGGAGGTCCGTGCATACGCGGACGGCGACCGGCCGGTCCGCGAACGCGAAGGCCGCGGTCACGGCCGTCGCTGCGAGTGCCGGCGCCCAGGCCCATCGGCCGCCGCACACCGGTGCGAGGGTGAACTGCACGGCGAGCCCCAGCACCAGGCCGAAGACGGCCGAGACGGCGGCGCCGGACAGCGAGAGGTAGAGGAGCGGCGCCACGACGACCCCGACGCTGAGGAAGGCGATGTCGCTCGCGGCATAGACGCCGACCGGCGGCCGCGGCATGCGCACCCTGACGAAATAGGCTGCCGCCGCACCGATCATGGCGGCGGCACAGGCACTGAGCGCGACGAGGGCGAAGGGGTTCATATGCCGCTCCCGGTGGGGATGTCGGCCGCGCGGACCGATTCGAAGGTGTGCTCGCGCAGATCGGCGCGGACCGGTGCGGTGGGCGGCAGGTCGGCTCGGTCGTCGTGCAGGACGATCCCGGCCAGGGGCAGGCCGGCGGCCGTGGCCCGGTCCTCCAGACGGCCGAGGAGGCCGGCCGCGGGCAGGCTGCGGACCAGTACGTGCAGCAGCACCCCCGAGTCGGTGTCCCCGGTCAGCACGTAGCGGGCGGGCAGTGGGACCTCTGGTTCCGCCTCGATCAGGTCGAGTACGGACCTGGTGGGCAGCACGGCGCTGAGCGGTCCGGTCCAGCGGCCCAGGATCGCCGAGGTGGCAGGCATGTGGGCCAGTTCGCAACTGGGCACGGAATCAGGCAGCCGTACGAGGTCGCCGGTGGCGTAGCGCAGCAGCAGGGTGCATTCGCGATAGGGCACGTACGGGGTGTGCACGATCATGCCGATCGCGCCCGGGGCGGCCTGCTCCCAGGTCAGCGGATCGAGGACCTCCAGGTGCCCGAACTCGCTGGTGTGGTGCAGGTGCCCGGCGGGGCACGGGGTGGCGCCGGACGGCAGCGTCTCGGTCATCAGGTACGAGGTCGACACGGGCGCGCCGAAGGCTGCCTCGGCACGTCTGCTCAGGGGCTCGGACAGTACCTCGCCACCCACCCCGATGCTTTCGAGGCCGAAGTCGGCCGCCCGCCACCCGCCTCGCTCGGCCAGTTCGACCAGGGCCGCGAGATAGGAGGCCGAGGCGGTCAGGTGGGTGATCTGTGGTGCCTTGCCGGGCAGCCCGAGGGGGGCGGCGAGCCGGTCGAGGGCGATGGCGGGGTCGACCGTGCCGAACTGGACGAACGAGGCACCGACCCGGGTCGCCGACTCGGCCGCGTTGAGCAAGGGCAGGGTCGCGCGTGAGCAACCCGCGTAGGCAAGGGTGTGCCGGGGGCGCAGGCCGAGCCCGAGGGCGGCCGAGATGGTGCTGAGCGCGATCGTGGTGTCCAGTTCGGCTCGCGAGTACCAGACCGCGGTGGGCGCACCACTCGTGCCGGTGGTGAGCGCCATGAGAGCGGGAACGGCCGCGGAGGAGACGAACGCCGTCGGCATGGAGCGCAGTGCCTTCTTGGGCGTCACCGGCACCCGGGCATAGCTCTCGGCGTCCAACCCGTCCGGATCGAGGCCGAGTTCACCGAAGATCCGGTGGTAGTAGGCGGTGTGCCGGACGGCGGAACGGGCGGTGGCCCGCAGGCTGCGCCGGGTGACGGTGCCGCGTACCTCGGGATCAATCTGCGCGGCCTGGCCGGACTGGCCGGGCAGCAGGGCCGAGTCGGCGCCGGGCTCGCCGAACTCGGCGAGGGTGGCGACGAGGTCCCGGGCGATGCGCTCCAGGTCCTGCGGGCGGATGCGGCGATTGCGCAGGATCGCCATGCCGTAACGGAGTTGACTCAGGGCAGTGCCGAACACGGGGCCTCCTGGAACCTGGACCGGACGGTGTCGCCCGGCCCAGGCCGGGGCCGGAGCAGATCAGGCCATGTGCGCGAACATCGCGGCGGTGAGCGTGCTCAGTGCGTACTTGAGGTAGTGCTTGACCATGTCGGTTCCTCCCTCGTCGGCGGCGGCTCGATGCCGGCCACTCCTCGCGGTGCTGAGCTTCCGGTCGTTTTGGCCGGTGAGCAGCGGCAGTTTAGGGGTCTTGGGCAGAGCTTCACCAGATGTTGCACTCATCAAATATCCACGAATCACCCATGCCCTCTTCACCAGCCCCGCCGCCCCGGCGTGTGAGCCGAACCCGCCCGGCAGCAGCGCGTGTTGCGGGCCCCGGAGTCGGACCACCGGCGCGGTCACCCCATATCACTTCCTCGAACTCGGCTTCCACTTAACGCAGTTGTCACCGCGGTCGTTCATGCCTCCTAATACGATCCGCTCGAACGGGGTCACACCGCACAGGGTGTGGCCCCCGTGCCGAGACGGGGGTTGAGCGGTGACGGCTGTGGACGTGGTGCGGGAGTCGGCACGGGCCGGGCGCATGGTGTTCTTCGAGGAGTCGGCACGCGACGGGGCTCAGGCGAAGACGTTGATGACCGCGGCCTTCCGCGTGCGGCTGGCCCGGGAACAGGGGGCAATGTTCGCCGCGGACGGTCCACGGCACGTGGTGTTCGCGGCGGGCTTCCCCTCGGTGTGTGCACAGGAATTCGAGGCGACACGTCAAGTCGCCCTGGAAACACAGGAGTCGGTGAGTCCGTCCGCGATCTGCCGAGGCACGGTGCCGGACGTGCGGTTGGCGCTGAGCGCGGTTCGAGGGGCTGCGCACGCGCGGGTGATGGTCATCGTCGCGGCGTCGGAGGCGACGGCTCGCGCCCTGGTCCACAGGGGGGCCCGCGAAGCCCTGGCCGGCGGCCTGGACGTCGTCAAGGAAGCGGTGCACCTGGCGGACGGCATCGCGGTCGACGTGTGCCTGGTGGACGCACCGCGCGCGGACCCTGCTCTGGTGGCCGAATACGCGGGAGCGTTGACGGCTCAGGGCGCGGGGACGATCGTGCTGGCCGACACCGTGGGAGACCTGCTGCCCGGGCAGACGCACACGCTGTTCCAGCAGGTCGCGGTGGGCGCGGGCCCCGACTCGGTCCTGGTCTCCCATCTGCACAACGACCTCGGTCTGGGGCTGGCGAACACCTTGGCCGCGCTGGAGTCGGGAGTGCGGGTCGCCGCCTGTTCGTGGTTGGGCATGGCCGAGCGCAGCGGCATGGTGGCCACGGAGCAGCTGCTCTTCCTGCTCGCCCACGATCCGGTGAAGGCGGCGCGCGTGCTAGGGGCCGGCTGCGCCCCGTGGTGGACGGCTCCCGACCTGACCCGGCTGCCGGGGATCGCCCGGATGGTGTCCGACGAGACGGGCGTGCCCCTCACCGTCACCACCCCCATCGTGGGCACCGGAGTGGCCACGATCTCCACGGGCACCCCCTTCACTCACCCGGAGACCTTCCAACCCTACGATCCCCAGAGCCATTTGGGCCTGTCCCCTACTGTCGTCCTGACCCACCTCGCCAGTCAGCGTGTGCTGAGAGCGGTCGCCGAACGCCTCGGGTACGAACTGAATCCGGGCCAGACCCGCACCGCCCTGGCCTGGGTCAAGGACCGGGCCTATCGACTCGGCCAGGCCGTCGTCGCCGACCCCGACTTCGCCGCCTACCTCGACGGCCTCACCGCCAACACCGCCGACACCACCGGGTCCGCCCCCACGCCTACACCTGTGTCCGCACCCGCACCCGCACCCTGAACGGACCAACACCCATGCCGGCCACCACCCCGCTCGACATCGGCACCTCCGCCAACGCCCTCGCCACCGGACGGGCCGTCATCCTGCCCAATCCGAGTCCCCTGACGTACGTCGTCGCGGCCACCACCCCGGAGGCCGTCAACAACGCCAAGGCCCGTCCCGCCGACCAGGAGGTGGCTCTGTGGGTGCACAATGACACCACATGGACCGAGCTCACACCCGCGCTCGATCTGACACCGGCCGCCCTCGGCACGGCCTTGAATCTCCTACGGGTCGAACTGATCACGCTGCTGGTGCCTGTACGCACCGACACCGTGCCACCGGTCTGGGCGACCCCCGCCCTGCGCGATGGCCACCTCCTCCTCTTCGGCGCCCACTGGCCGCCCCTGGCCCGCCTGTTGGCCCGCTTCCCGCGCCTGTACGTCAGCAGCGCCAACCGCACGGGGCGGCCCCCAGCACCCACGGCCACGCACGCCACGGCAATGTTCGGACCCGACATCCCGGTCGTGGATGCCGACAGCCTGCGGGACACCGGCACCCTTCATGCCGCCACCACCATGCTGCGCATCGCGTCCGACGGAACCCTGACCCACATCCGACACGGCGCTCAGGACCACGCCCACGGATCGAATCCGCAGCACTACCTGCGCCACCTGGACCGGGCGCGAGGAGTGGAACCGGACGTCACGAGCAGCGCCGGCCGGTAACGCCCCGGCAGACGGACGGCATCCGTCGTCAACGGCGGGCACCAGTGGCGCCACGGCAGGCGAAGAGATCCAGCACTCTGCGGCACGTCGTGTCGTGCTGGTCGAGGACCGGGTCGCCGCCGAGTATCGCGCAGTGCAGGCTCTGCAGCCGTAGTGAAGGGTCGATGCCCAGTTCCGTCGCCAGGTTGCGCCGCAGTGCGGCGTATGCGGACAGTGCCCTGGCGGGGCGGCCTGCGCGGTACAGGGCCACCATGCACTGGGCATGCAGCGCTTCGTGGAGCGGATAGCGGGCGATGAGTGTGGTGAGTTCGATCGTCAGGTCGGCGTGGAGGCCCAGGCGCAGTTCGGCTTCGATGCGACGCTCCAGGTCGCCCAGCCTGCTTTCCTCAAGGCGGGTCGCCTCGATTTCCAGAAGCCGCCCGGCACATGTGTCCACGAGGGCGGGACCTCGCCACAACGCGAGCCCCTGACGCAGGAGTCGAACGGCGGTGTCGTCCTCGCCCCGCTCGAAGGCGCGCCGTCCGGCGGCGGCGAAGCGCTCGTATTCGAGGGCGTCGACGCTGCCGGGCAGCGCGTCCATGAGGTATCCGCCGTTCCTGGTGGCCAGGATTTCCTTGGGACCGCGTACCGCCTTCGCGTCGAGAGCGTCATTTATGCTGCGCCGGATACGGAGGATGTAGGTCTGCAGCGTGGTCATCGCACTACGCGGAAGTTCCTCGCCCCAGAGTTCTTCCATGAGCTGGGATGCGGGGAGGACCTGATTCGCCGAGAGGGCGAGCAGTGCGAGCAGTTGTCGCGGCTTGTCGGCGGTGGGAACGATCGACGCTCCGTTGACCGAGGCTTCGAGCGCACCAAGGACTTTGACTTCCACAGCATTCCTCCAAAGCGGGCAAAATGCGGAGTATTGATGATCACCATAACTTCTCGTTCTTAAGCAGGACCTGAGGGGATAAGTCCTAGCCCTTACGTGGGAAGAACCCTTGCGCATCTCTTTGCCAACACATGGCCAGTAGTGTGGTTTTGTCCGACGGAACCCGTCATCAGGCGTCTCGATGCGGCCACTCACGTCCCCAACGGGGGGCCTACGGCGCAGATCCTTGGGAATCTCTTTGCCGAACTCCCTACGATGAGATGACCAGCGCGCCACCGCGGCCCATTCTCTCGAGACTCCCCCGGCGACCGACTATTGATTTATTCGAAAACTAAATTAGTGAGGCAGCCGGCGCCCGCTCCGCAAAAGCGAGTTCAAAAGGGAGTTGAAGAACGGACACGGGTGACGATGACGTAGCCACATGTCGATGTGGCCCCCATCGGCCGCTCATCGACCCGCCCCCTCAAGCCGCAGAGCCGGCTCTCCTTGCCGTCGCCGAGCCTCATATCCAGCCTCGCCGCGCCGCGATCACCCCTGCCTGAAAGCGGTTGGCCGCAACCAGCTCCTCGTGGAGACGGCTGATACGGCGCCGCATCGTCCGTACCGACCAGCCCAATTGGCGCGCGATGGCTTCGTCCTTGAGCCCACTGACGAGCAGCGTGAGCATCTGCCGGTCCTCCTCGGTGAGGGGATCGTCCGCCGGGGCGTCCAGCGGGGTGGCCGTGCGCCAGCACAGTCGTCGACGCGGTCTACGACGTGGCGATCGGCGATGACAGCCTCTACTTCTCGACGGGCAAGTCGCTGTGGAAGCGGGACGGCCTGTCCTCCGGCACGCTCGGCAAGGCCACCAAGGTCTACGACTCCACCGGCGGCCGGACCTCCGTCACCGTCGTCGCGGACAGCCAGGTCGTGGCGATCCAGGAGATCGGCTCGGGCATCGTCGGCTCCTTCGACGGTGGCGAGAGCTGGGCCACGCTGGACGACCACGGTTACGGCGCCTCGGGCCTGACCCTCAGCGGCGGCGACATGTACGTCGGATACGGCAAGGACATCCGGGTCGGCCGCGACCACGGCCGTCGGTGGAGCAGCATTCCGTCCGTCAGCAAGGCGTCCACGACCTCGGACTTCGACCGCTGGGCCGACGGTTCGCTGACGGTCTCCGCGGACGCCGCCGGTGTCTATCGAGGCACCGCGGACGGCAAGGGCTACCGCCGCCTGGGCGTCCAGGGCGGAGCCGTCAACTCCCTTGCCGTCAGCGGTGACCAGCTGCTCGCGGCCGGCCAACAGGGCACCCACCGGGCCCCGCTGCCGGTCGCCGGCACGGAGTGGGGAACCACCGGCGGCGAGGGCACGATCGGCGCTGAGACCCGGCTGCTCCAGGCCTCCGCCAAGAACTCGCGGATCGTGTGGCGGGTCCGCTGCGGCGCCTGGGGCGACTTCCACCTGCAACGCAGCGGTGACGCGGGTGCCACCTGGCAGGAGAAGACGGAGAGCAACGGCACCGTGTTCGCCATGACCGTGCACCCCGCCGACCCCGCCCGCGTGTACGTCGCGTACAGCAACCTGGAGGGCACGGGCCTCTTCTCCACCGAGGACGGCGGCGCCACCTGGAAGAACCTGCTCAACGACCGGACGCACTTCACCGCCGTCGCCGGTGACCCGGAGAACCGCGACCGGCTGTGGCTCGGCGCCCCGGACGGCCTCTACCGCTCGGACAACGGCGGCGACGACATCACCAAGGTCGCCGACGGCCGCGTCGACACCATCGAGTTCGCCGGCCCGAAGATGCTGATCGGTGGTGACACGATCAGGGTCTCGACGAACGGCGGCCGGACGTTCCGTACCGCCGACACCGGTCAACTACCTTTGCGCGTAAGCGATTTGCTCCAGGTCGACGACACTCTCCACGCCGCCACCACCAGCTACTGGGATGCGGCCCTGCCGCGTGGCGGCCGAGGTGTCCTGCGCTCCACGGACGGCGGGCGGACCTGGCAGAACATCTCCAACGGCCTGCAGAACCTGAACGCCACGAGCTTGGCGGCTGCCGGCGGCCGGCTCTACGTGGGCACGGTGCAAGGAGGGGTGCACTGCCTGGAGTTGTGACCTTCCGGCCATGAGCGCATTCGATCGGCTCGGCGTGCCCCGCTCGCCCATGAGCGGGGCACGCCGACCAGTTGACGCCGAGCCGGGGCGCGGTTACCCGCGGCCCGGCTCGGCGCACGGCCGCGTCTCGGGCAGGGCGGCGAAGGGCAGCCCTTGGAGCTGTCAGCAGCTCAGGTTGTTCCCGGCCGGGACGCCGAGGATGGAGACGAAGCTCTGGTAGGCGTTGATCCTGCTCTGCACCTGGGCGGGATTTCCGCCGTTGCATTCGATGCTGCCGTTGATGCTACGGATGGTCTCGCCGAACCCGGCCCCGTTGACCATGGCATTGTGCGGGGTCATGGTGCCGGGGCCGTTCTGGGTGTTCCAGTACCAGAGCCCGGTCTTCCAGGCGATCGCCGAGTCGGTCTGCACGAGGTTCGGGTTGTGGAGCAGGTCGATGCCGAGCGCGTCGCCCGCCGCCTTGTAGTTGAAGTTCCAGCTCAGCTGGATCGGGCCTCGGCCGTAGTAGGCGGACTGCCCGGCCGGGCAGCCGTAGGGCTGGGTCGCGTCGCAGTAGTGGGAGTAGTTGGCGGTGTTCTGCTCGACGATGTAGACGAGGCCGCCGGTCTCGTGGCTGACGTTGGCGAGGAAGGCCGCGGCCTCCTGCTTCTTGACCGTGTCACTACCGGTGGTGGCGAAACCCGGGTACGCGCTCAGTGCGGCGGTCAGACCGCTGTACGTGTAGAACGAGTTCCGGTTCGGGAACATCTGGTTGAACTGGGCCTCGCTGACCACGAAGGAGCCGTTGGACGGCGGAGTGGTCGGACCGCCACCGCCATTACAGCTGTACGGGTCCCAGTACCAGGTGCTGATGACCGGGTCGTAGCCCGGGTTGTCGTGTTCGGCGACGTAGTAATTGCCGTCCGTGTACTTGACGACGTCGCCGGCCACATAGGCATGGCCCGCGGTCCACGCCGGGTAGTCGCAGCTACCGCCGGTTCCGCCCGAGCCGCCGCACGCACCCTGGTCCGCCCAGACGCCGGCCGCTCCGGGGGTCTCGCCCTGGGTCCACCACTTGGCTTGCCAGTTGTGGCTGTTGTACGAGGCGGACGTACCACCTGTGTAGACCGAGGAGGAATTCCAGGCGCCGGCGCAGGTGGCGGCGGCGGAGGCAGTGGATGCCAGCGGCACGACGAGGGCAAGCCCCAACGCGACCGCGAGCGTGGTGAGAAGAGCCATGAGCCGTTGTCTCGACACGCGACCACTCCTTCTAGGAGTCGAGTGGGATCGGGGCAGACTCAAGCGGAATGGTCTGCACCTGTCAAGGTCCAGACCATTCCGCGTCCGCCGCGCATCGAGGTGACGGCGGGAACGGCCACGGCTCGGGGCGGAAAGGAGCTACTCCTGAGCCAGCCGCGCCGGGAAGCCACCCTTCGCCACCGGGCTCCAGCGGACCGGGGTGACGCGGATCAGGGACTTGCCCTGCTTCAGCATGGCCGCGCGGTACTCGTCCCAGTCGGGGTGCTCACCGCTGATGCTGCGGAAGTAGTCCACCAGCGGCTCGACGGACTCCGGCGCGTCGATGACCTCGGCCGTGCCGTCGATCTGCACCCACGGCCCGTTCCACTCGTCCGAGAGCACGATCACGCTCACCCGCTCGTCCCGGCGGGCGTTCCGTGTCTTGGCGCGCTCGGGATACGTGGACATCACCAGGCGTCCCTCGGCGTCGACGCCGCACGTCAGCGGCGACCCCTGCGGGTCGCCGTCGGCGCGCCGGGTCAGCAGGATCGCGCGGTGCCTCGTACGTGCGAACTCAAGCAACTGGTCAAGTTCTACAGGAGTGTTGGAAGCGATGCTAGGACTCATGTACCGCACCCTACGACAGGCGGGCACGGCCGGAGAGGCAGGGCGCGCGTGGCCGCCGCCGCCCCCTGCCGCTCCTGTCGCAGCACCGGCGCGGCCAATGCCGGGCGGTCGTCTGCAGGAGTTCTCAGCGGGCCAGGTCCTGGAGGACCTCGACCCCCGGGAGCTGCGCGAGTGCCCAGCCCGGGACGATCAGCTTGCCGCGGCGTCGGCCGCTGCCGACCAGGACGAACGGGGTCTCGACCACCGCCGCGTCGACGAGCAGCGGCCAGGAGGAGGGAAGGCCGATGGGCGTGATGCCCCCGTACTCCATCCCGCTCTCGGCCACGGCGACGTCCATCGGCGCGAAGGACGCCTTGCGCGAGCCGAGGTGTTTGCGCACGACGCTGTTCACGTCCACCCGGGTACCGGCGAGTGCGAGGCAGGCGGCGAGTGTGGTCTCGCCGCCCCGCTTGGCGGCGACCACGACGCAGTTCGCGGAGACGTCGAGCGGGACCTTGTACGACTCCGCGAAGACAGCCGTGTCGGCCTTGGCCGGGTCGGTGTCGACATAGAGGACCGCGCGGGCCGCTTCAGCGGCGTCCCAATGTGCGAGAGCGCCTGCCACCGGCGCGACGAGGTCCGCACGAACTTCGAGCGCGGGGTGGGCAGCGGCGAAGTCGCCGAAGGGGGCGGGAACCAGGGTGGCCATGGACGCGACCTTAGTCCAGCT
Organism: Streptomyces xanthochromogenes; assembly: GCF_014650455.1. Lineage (GTDB taxonomy): Bacteria > Actinomycetota > Actinomycetes > Streptomycetales > Streptomycetaceae > Streptomyces > Streptomyces xanthochromogenes. The sequence goes on from NZ_BMUZ01000017.1 coordinate 134,412, forward strand.
CCCGCGGTGCTCGATGCGGCCCCCCGAGCGCAGGTGGCCACGCGCGGTCAGCGCCGGTCGGGCGCGCCCTCGCACCCCGGGATTCGACCTCGTCCGCATACACGCCGTTGACGCGCCCTCCTGGCATGACCAGTGGTGCGACCGGCACGAGGCGCTCGGGAATCGGACTTTGAGTCCCGCACGAGGTCGCGGTTGCCCATCAGGAGACGGCAGTTGATCCGCTCGCACTCTCCGGAGCACCGGAAGCCGAGGAGCTGGCCCTTCGTGGGCATTCGTCGGCATTTGCCCGCCCCGCAATGCCGGAACCTTCTCATCAAAGAGGGCATATGAACCCGCCACCGCCGTACGGAGCGGCTCCTTCCGGTGTGTCGATGGTGCCAGAGTGCCGCTGCGGTGCCCGGTCGGGCACTCGCAGGATGCACTGACTGACTCAAGGAGTCCGCTCGTGAGGAAGAGAGTCATCACCCTTCTCGCAACGGCCACCCTCGCCACCATGGCGCTGACCGGCCAGGCCAACGCCGCACCCGCCGGACACGCTCCGGCGGCCGAGCACGGTTCGGTCACCGCGCTGGGACCCCAGGCCAACCAGACGCGCTACGCGCCGTTCACCCTGAACCGCAACCAGTCCCTGAGCTCGAACACGGCGCGACTCGTCCTGCAGACGGACGGCAACCTCGTCGTCTACGACGAGTTCAACCGGGCGCGCTGGGCATCGAACACGGTCGGCCAGGGCTGGACGGCCCGGTTCCAGACGGACGGCAACTTCGTCGTCTACACCGCTTCCAACAGGCCCGTATGGGCATCCAACACCAGCGGCCACCCGGGTTCACGACTGGTCGTCCAGGACGACGGCAACGTCGTCATCTACGACGGCAGCCAAGCGATCTGGGCCACCGGCACCAACCACTGAGCGACCACAGCCGTACCGCTGCCCGCCTCCCGCGCCCCTGCCGGGCCCCCACAGGCGTGGCCCATCGAGGCCGCCGAGGCGAAGGCGCCCCCGCGAAGGCGGCGGGACCGCGGGCACGCGGGCGCCGCGCAGCCCCATGACGTGACAGCTTTCGACCATGCGCACGGGACGGGCCCGGCCACCTGATCCACGGGAGGGCCGGGCCCGTCGGTCACAGCACTAGCGAGCCCAGGGAGGCGACATGCTGCTGCCGTCGGCGAGCCGGGCCGTGAGCCCGACACGCGTGTTGACCCACAGCTGGGCGGGCTCGTCGGTGGTGTTGGCGAGCGCCAGCTCGGAGCCTGCCGGCGCCACCGCCGCGTCCCCCGGCCGGAGTTCGAGGCCTTCGCCGTCGATGACGAGCCGGACGCTGCCGGACAGGACGTAGAACGTCTCCTCCTCGCTGATCGTATGGGTCGGCGCCACCATGGCGGCCGGGATCTCGACGCGCCAGGCGGCGAGGTCCCGGCTGCCGGTGTCCGGACGTACGTAGGAAACGAAACGGCCACCGTGGATCTCGTGCACGACGGCTTCTTCACTGCGGATGAACGACATACGCCAACCTCCAGCTAGACAAGTTCCTTGTCCACATAGACAAGCTGGTTGACGAGTTATAGTCAAGCCATGGACGACGCCCTGGACTTCTCCGCACTTGTACTGGCCCTCTCCGGCCAGCTGGTACAGGAGATCCACACCACCGTGTCCCAGCAGGGGTTCGCGGACCTCCGGCCCGCGCACGGCTTCGCCTTCGCCCGCATCTCGGCCGGCGGCGCCACCACGGCCGACCTCGCCGAGCACCTGGGCGTGACCAAGCAGGCCGCCGCCCAGCTCGTCGAGGAGTTGGTCCGCAAGGGATACGTGGAACGGCTTCCGCACCCGCACGACGCCCGCGCCCGCCTCTTGGCCCTGACCGCGACCGGCTGGGCCGCCACGCGCGCCGCCGATCAGGCGGCCCGAGCCGCCGTCGCGGCATGGAGAGAAGTACTGGGCGAGACGCGCTTCGGCGAACTGGTCACCGACCTGAGACGACTCGCACCGCGGGGGCCGATCCGCCCCGCCTGGTGAACCACCGGCCCGGCGCCGTACGGGGCGACGGGCACGCCCGGGCCCTCCACGAGGGTGGACCTACCCGGTCAGCCCGCCGACGAGCGGGCACGGCCGACCGCTCAGCCCAGTGATGCGCTCGCCACGCGCAGCTCGTCCAGAGCCGCCAGGACGTACCCGGCGAGTTCGTCCTGGCCGTCGCGGTCACCCTCGGACCACTCGGCGAACCCGCGCTTGAAGGCGAGGATGCCCAGCTCGCTCGCCAGGGCCGCGGTGGCTTCGGGCAGGCCACGGGCGACCAGGGCGGTCGTCATCGCGGCGGTGAGGCTGACGGCCTTGAGGGCGTCACGCTCCTGCAGCTCGGTGCAGGCGGCGATGGCCGCCCGCACGCGCGGGGCGAGCTCGCGGTTCATGGGGCCCATCGCATTCGATGCGCGTTCAAGACCGGCGGCGACCGTTTCCAGAGGCGTGGCGGCGGCGGGGGCCTCGGCGATCCCCTCGGTGAGCAGCCTGCTCAGCGTCTCCTGCCCGGCCACCAGCAGCTCGCGCTTGTCGGGGAAGTGCCGGAAGAAGGTGCTCTTGGTGACCCCGGCACGCTCGGTGATCTGCGCGACCGTCGTGGCGTCGTACCCCTGCTCGGTGAACAGATCGACTGCGGCCACGACGAGGCGTTCGCGTGCGCCTGGTTCCCACCTACTCATGGGGTCATCCTATGTGATGGGACTCTTGTCCCGTCGCCTGGTAGCGTGTGACGGGACAAGAGTCCCATCACTTGATGGAGGATTTCCCATGCGCGTCTTCGTCACCGGCGCCACCGGCCTGATCGGCTCCACCGTCGTCGCCGAACTGCTCGGCAACGGCCACACCGTCCTCGCACTCGCCCGTTCCGACGCCTCCGCACGCGCCGTCGAGGCGGCCGGCGCCGAGCCGCTCCGCGGAGCCCTCGCCGATCTGGATGTCCTCCGGACAGGCGCGGCCCGGGCCGACGGCGTCGTCCACCTCGCCTTCGGCAACGACTTCAGCAGTCCCGAGGCCCTCGCGCGGAACGTCGCCGAGGAGAGCGCCGCCCTCGCGGCGCTCGGCGAGGAACTCGTCGGCAGCGACCGCCCGTTCGTGACCGCCTCGGGTACGCCCCACACCCCGGGCCGCCTCTCCACCGAGGCCGATCCGGTGCCGACCGACGGACCGGTCGGCGGTCGCGGCCGCGCGGTCACGGCGGTCCTGGGCCTTGCGGCGCGCGGGGTCAGGAGTACGGCCGTACGCCTGCCGCGTACCGTCCACAACCAGGGCTCGGGCGGATTCGCCGGCCTGCTGACCGACATCGCACGCCGGACCGGCGTGTCCGGTTACCCGGGCGACGGCACACAGCGCTGGCCGGCCGTCCACGCGCTCGACGCGGCAGCCCTGTTCCGGCTCGCCCTGGAGCGCGGGGAAGCCGGCAGCGCCTGGCACGCCGTGGCCGACGAGGGAGACCGGGTGCGGGACATCGCCGAGGTCGTCGGGCGGCGGCTGGGTCTGCCGGTCGAGTCGGTGCCGGTGCAGACCTATGGCCCCCTCGGCCCGATCTTCGAGGCCGACCAGCCCTCGTCCAGCGCCCGCACCCGGAGTGCACTCGGCTGGGAGCCGAAGCACCCCGGCCTCCTGGAGGACTTGGAGAACATCCAGCCCTGACCGGCAACCGAGAGGCCCGCTCGGAACATTCGCGCGGACGGCTCGGTCCGTCGAAGGTACCGGGGCGCCGACGATCCCGGAGGCGCCGGCACCTCGTCAACTACCGTTCCGGTCAGCCTCGTTGCTCATCGTCGGGCCGGGGTCCCGCAGCGCGGCGGAGGCGATTGGCGATGGCCAGGCCGAGCCCCTCCTCCGTCGGCAGGGAAGCGATGATGAGGTCACATCCCTGCTCGTCGAGCTCGCGCAGGAACCCGTACAGTCCGCGTGCGTAGCCGGCCGCCGAGGCAGGCAGGTCGACCACGGCGTGCACCTTGGGCGGAGTGACGGCAGTGGGCGGGAGGAAGACGCCTACCCGGTGCCCCCGTTCCTGTGCGCTTTCCGCTTCGGCCACGACCTTGTCGGGCGCGACCAGGACGACGCGTGCCCGTGGCGCGTAGTGGGACGGGTGCTGGCCCGGTACCCGGACGGAACTCGTTTCGGGAACGGTGACCGGGCACCCCAGCACCGCTTCGAGTTCCTCGCGCGTCACCCCGCCGGGCCGCAGGACGCCGGGTACTTCACCGGTGACGTCGACGATCGTCGACTCGACGCCGACCTCGCACGGGCCGCCGTCCAGCACGAAGTCGACGGCCGCGCCGAGTTCCGCACGGACGTGGTCGGCAGTCGTCGGACTGACCGAGCCGAAACGATTGGCGGAGGGCGCCGTGATTCCGCCGCCGAAGGCGGACAGCAGGGCGAGTGCCACGGGATGGGCGGGCACGCGCACGGCCACCGTGTCCAGCCCACCAGTTGCTTCGAGGGGGACACGAGGGCCCCGGGGCAGCACCAGCGTCAGCGGCCCCGGCCAGAAGTGTTCGGCCAGCAGCCGGGCCGTGGGGGAAACGCCCTCCACCCACTGGTCGAGGCTGTCCGCGCCGCCGATGTGAACGATCAGCGGGTGGGAGGAGGGCCGCCCCTTGGCCTGGAAAATGCGCGCGACCGCAGCGGGGTCCTCGGCGTTGGCACCGAGACCGTAGACCGTCTCGGTCGGGAGGGCCACCAGCCCTCCGGCGCGCAGCAGCCCGGCCGCTTTCTCGATATCACTGGTACGTACCGTCACGCGGGGATTCTTCCACTGATCGCCGGCTGCCGGGAACAAGCGCCGGTCGCCCTTCACCTGAGCGAATTGGGTGATCCGCTACGTGTGTTGGCGCGTGCAGCGACCGTACGGGCCTGCCGTCTGCGTTAACTCAGGGGACATCCCCACGCTGAGAGGAACTCTGATGAAGAGCATGCTGGCCCGGGTCCTGGTCACTTCCACCGTTGCGCTCACCATGGCCGGCCTGGCCGCCCCCGCCTACGCGGACGTCGCCGTTGGCGGGCGCTACGAGGGTGTTGTCAGCGCTGACGAGCCGTTCGTCGCCGGACACTGGGCCGGCTTCGCCGGGACCTCCCACGTCCACACCGCGAACAGCGGCTACGGCTGGGCCACCGACAGCGCTACCGGCGGCCGCGAGAGCAGCATCGTCGTCATCGACTGAGCCACACACGAAGAGTCCTCCGTTCGCCCCGGTGCGGACGGAGGACTCCGTGGTCGTGTCCACCAAATCCGGTACGGGCTGCTCGATGCTCAACGGGGCTTCTGCTCACCGGAGTTCGGTGCGGGCGTGGCCGGGACGCCTTCCGGCCCGAGTGCCGTGTCCGGTCGGGGCGGGCCGGGTCAGGGTGGTGGGGGGACCCGGAGGGCGAGCAGGGCGGTGTCGTCGCTGGCCCAGCCACCGTGGTGGTCGGCCAGCGTGCGGGCGATTTGGGCGGTGGTCGCGGCCGCGTCGAGGCCGTGGGTGTCCGCCAGGGCCTGGGCGAGGGCTCCTTCGTCGAAGATCGACCGGTCGGGTGCGGGCCCCTGGGGGTCCGGGCGTGCTTCGCAGGCGCCGTCGGTGTAGAGGAACAGCAGGTCGCCCGGGGCGAGCCGGAAGCGGACGTCGGTGAGGCGGACGGATTCCAGGACGCCGAGGAGAGTGCCGCTGGTGCCGACCTGCTGCACACGCCCCGTGGCGCGGCGGACGAGGGCCGGCGGGTGGCCCGCCAGGCACAGGCGTCCGGCCACGCCGGCTCGTGTGGTGCGGAGCGTGGCCTGGACGGCGGTCAGGAAGCGCGGGGAGCGCTGGGCGAGCATGGCGGCGTTCAGCCGGCCGAGGACCGTCGCGGGCGACAGGTGGTCCCCGGCGTCGGCGCGCAGGGTGTAGCGGGCCAACGCGGTGACCTTGGCCGCTTCGGTGCCCTTGCCGCACACGTCGCCCAGCACGGCCGTCCACCACGGCCCGCGGGAGTGGAAGAGGTCGTAGAAGTCGCCCACCACATCCGCGTCGCCACTGGCAGGCAGGTAGAGCGCCGAGGCGTCGATGCCGGGTACCGGGCGCAGCGCCGGCGGCAGAAGGCTGTCCTGGAGGGAGCGGGCCAGTTCGCGGGAGTTCGCCAGCGCCCCCTGTGCCTGGTGCAGCGCCACCTGCGCGGTGCTCAGCGCGGCCTGTGTCGCGCCCAGGGAGATGCGCAGATTGATCTCGTTGGATGCCGCGCGGGCCAGCACGGCGAGGGTTTCCAGGTCCTGGGTCTTCCACTGGCGCGGGCTCGCGTCGATGACGCACATGGTGCCGATCGCCTGACCGTCGCTGGTGACGATCGGGAATCCGGCCCAGGCGCCAACGCCCCAGGGCCCGATGGCCTGGTGTCCGGCGGTGCGCGGGTCCTTCTCGGCGTCCTCGACGATGAACGGGCCCTCCGCCCCGACGGCGAAGTAGCAGAAGCTGTCGCCCACCGCGTTCTGCCACTCGTCCACGGTGCCGTAGGGCAGGTGCGGCACCGACTTCCAGTAGGTGCGGGTCTTCCCCACGAACGTGATCGCGGAGATGGCTGAACCCGTAACCGACACGGCCAGTCGCGTCAGGTCGTCGAACATCTGCTCCGGGGCGCTGCCGATCATCCCGCTGGCCTCCAGCGCCGCCAGTCTGGCCGGATCGGAGAGCGCCGCCGGCAGCCCGTCCTCCCGTACCCCGCCGGGATAGTCCACTCCGCCCATGCCTCGCCTCCCTTGCCCGTCACGCCGCAATCGCGCAGGCCAGCCAACCACACCATCCGCACGGCTGTCAGTCGCGGGCCGAGGAACGACACCTGGCCGACGCCGCGCCGGCTTGGGCGGAGCAGAACCGGCGTGGTCCAGCGAGGGTCCCCCGCAGCTTCACGTCGTCGGCTGCGACGGCGAGCTGCCGGCCTTCGCCCGCAGCGGTGTACCGGCGCGGGACGGGCCCAGGCAGCTCGACTGGCCTCGTCCCGCCGACCGGACGACGGCGGTGGCGAGGACGCTGAACGTCCTCCCCAGCCGAAGAAAGCGCCTGACCTGAGGTTCTGCCCAGGTCAGGCGCCTTCCGTCCGATCCGCCGCGATCCGGCCCCGACGACACCGGCCACGCCCCGGCGGTGGACGGGCACCTACGCGTCAGGCGCCCGAAAGGTCCCGGCGGAGGTACTCGGCGGTGTACGAGCCGGCGGCCTTCAGGAGTTCCGCCGGGGTTCCCTCGAACAGGACCTTCCCGCCGCCGCTGCCGCCTTCGGGGCCGAGGTCGATGATCCAGTCGGCGTTCTTGACGATGTCGAGGTTGTGCTCGATGACGATCACCGTGTTGCCCCGGTCGACGATGCGCTCGACGATGCCGAGGAGGCGGTGGGTGTCGGACAGGTGAAGGCCGGTGGTGGGCTCGTCCATCACGTAGACGCTGCCGACGCGGTGCAGGTCGGCGGCGAGCTTGAGGCGCTGGCACTCGCCGCCGGACAGGGTACTGAGCGGCTGGCCGAGCCCCACGTAGTCCAGGCCCACCTCGTTCAGCGCGTGCAGCGTCCGGCGGAGCTTCGGCTCGGTGAAGAAGTCCACCGCCTCGGCCGCCGTCATGGCCAGTACGTCGCTGATCGACCGGCCGCGCAGTCGGTAGCCGAGGACGTCATCGGCGAAACGACGACCCTGGCAGACCTCGCACACGGACTTCAGCGTCTCCATGAACGCCAGGTCGGTGTAAAGGACGCCCAGTCCTTGGCAGTTGGGGCAGGCGCCCTTGGAATTGGCGCTGAACAGCGACGCACTGACCCCGTTGGCCTTGGCGAACAGCTTGCGGATCGGGTCGAGGAGTCCGGTGTACGTGGCGGTGTTGGACCGCCGGCTCCCCGTCACCGCGGACTGGTCGATCACGATCGCATCCGGATGTTGGCTCAGGAAGTCGTCGTTGACGAGAGAACTCTTGCCCGATCCGGCGACTCCGGTGACAACGGTGAGGACGCCCGTGGGGAAGTCGACCGTGACATCGGTGAGGTTGTGACTGTTCGCGCCGGTGACGCTGAGCGCGCCGGTCGCGCGCCGGGGTGCGGCCTTCACGGGCAGGCGGTGGCGAAGGTGGCGGCCGGTGAGGGTGTCGGCTTCGACGAGACCGGTGAAGCTGCCCTCGAACACCACTTCGCCACCCAGCGTCCCGGCCTTCGGTCCCATGTCGACCACGTGGTCCGCGATGGCCATGACGTCCGGGTCGTGCTCCACCACGAGCACCGTGTTGCCCTTGTCCCGCAGTTCGAGCAGGAGTTCCTTGAGCCGGTGCACGTCGCGGGCGTGCAGTCCGACGCTCGGTTCGTCGAAGACGTACAGCATGTCGGTCAGACTGCTCGACAGATGGCGGACCATCTTGATCCGTTGCGACTCGCCGCCCGACAGCGTTCGGGTCTCGCGGTCCAGGCTCAGATAGCCGAGCCCGATGTCGACCAGGTGCCGAAGCCGGGAGACCAGGTCCTTCAGGACCGGTTTCACGTGGGGCAGGTCCAGCCCCGCCAGGACCGCGGCCAGGCGCTCGACCTCCATGGAGGTGAGATCCGCGATGTGGTGGCCGGCGATCCGGCAGCCACGGGCGGCGGGCGCGAGGCGGGTGCCCGCGCAGTCCCGGCAGGGAGCCGAGCGTACGAACCGCTGGAACACCTGGCGGCTGCGCTCGGACATGTCCTCCTTCTTGATGTAGAGCCTGGTGAACTTGTCCACCAGACCCTCGTACTTGACGTTCAGTGTGTTGCCCTGCCAGACCAGGCGGAGCTTCTGTGGCATCTCGCCGTGCAGCAGCAGCCCCAACTCCCGTTCGGTGAAGTCGGCGAGCGGCTTGTCGTTGTCGAAGAAGCCGGACTCCACGTAACTCAGCCAGTACCAGCTGTCCGTGGAGAAGTCGGGGTGCAGCAGCGCGCCCTGGTTGAGGGATTTGGCGCGGTCGACGAACGCGTCGAGGTCGAGTTCCACGACCCTGCCCAGCCCCTCGCACGTCGGGCACATGCCTTGGGGGTCGTTGAACGAGAACGCGCTGGGCGGCAGGCCCACGGGGTCGCCCGCCCGTGAGAACAGCAGTCGCAGCAGCGGGTTGATGTCCGTGATGGTGCCGACCGTGGAGCGTGGGTTGCCGCCCAGCCGTTTCTGGTCGATGACGACGGCGGCGGAGATGTTCTCGATGGCGTCCATGGCCGGACGGCCGTGGTCGGGCAGGAAGTTGCGGACGAAGGCGGTGAAGGTCTCGTTGAGTTGGCGCTGGGCCTCGGCGGCGATGGTGTCGAACACCAGGGAGGACTTGCCCGAGCCGGAGACGCCGGTGAAGACCGTCAGACTCCGTTTCGGGATCTCCACCGAGATGTTCTTGAGGTTGTTCTCCCGCGCACCGGTCACCTTGATGGCGTCGGTACTCACATGTGCTCCTCGGGTGGTACGGGTGGGGCTCCCCGGAGAGCCCCGGTCGTGGTCGGGCAGAGAGGCTGTCGCCTCACGGGATGTCGCCGTCAGGCGTTCTCCTTCTGGAACGTCCGCGTGCCCCAGACGAGCGCCAGGGCGGCCATCGCCAACAGGACGAGGGACCCGGTCAGCAGCCCTGTGGAGCCCAAGTCCCCGCGGAACGCGGCCCGTTCGGCGTCGACCACATGGGTCAGCGGGTTGATGCGGGCCAGGTTGTAGAGCCAGCCGGGAGCCAGTTGCGCGGTGACCGGCAGCAGCACGCCGGACAGCAGGAGCAGCGGCAGCAGCACGGCGTTCATCAGCGAGGGGAACGCGGCCTCGCTCTTGAGGACCATCGCCAGTGCGTACGATCCGGACGACAGCGTGATGGCGAGGACCGCCGCCATGGCGAGGCTCAGGAGCATGCCGGACGCCGGCGCGTCCAGGTCGAAGACGAGCAGCGTCACCAGGACGATCAGCACCGACTGCGCGGTGGCCTGGACGGCCTGGGCCAGGACCTTGCCGAACAGGAGCGCGGACCGGCTGGCCGGTGTTCCGCGGAAGCGGTCCACCACGCCGACCCGGTACTCGGTGAGCAGCCCGACTCCGGCGAACGAACCGCTGAACAGCGCCGTCTGCACGATGAGCGCGGGCGTGAGCACGGCCCAGGCGTTGCCGGACGGGAAGCCGGGCGTATGGGCCACCACCGTCACCATGAGCGGCCCGAAGAGGAACAGGTACAGCAGCGGCTGCATGATGCCGATGATCAGCCAGGTGGGATTGCGCAGACACAGCTTCATGTCCCGCAGAAAGATCAGCCAGGTGTCACGCAGCATGAGTGGCCTCCATGGCCGGGCTCGCCGCCTCGCCGTCGCGCAGGGAACGCCCCGTCAGGCTGAGGAAGACGTCGTCGAGGGTGGGCCGGTTCACCTTGACCGAGGTCATCGTGATCCGATGGCTGTCCAGGGCGCGCAGCAGCTCCGGCAGCACGGAGTCACCCCGGGGAACCCTGAGCCGCACGGTCTCGGCGACGACGGTGACGTCGTGGGCTCCGGGCAGTCGGCGCACCACTTCGGCGGCCTCGGCGGCCCGGTCCGCGACGTCGACGGTGATCGCATCACCTGCGACGCCTGCCTTGAGTTCGTCCGGGGTTCCTTCGGCGACGATCTTGCCGTCGTCCGTCACCAGGATCCGGTCGCAGAGGGCGTCGGCCTCGTCGAGGTAGTGGGTGGTGAGGAAGACGGTCATGCCCTGTTCGGCGCGCATCCGGCGGACGTGGTCCCACAGGTTGGCCCGGCTCTGCGGGTCGAGTCCGGAGGTGGGTTCGTCCAGGAACACCAGTTGGGGCTCGTGCACAAGGCCCAGCACGATGTCGAGCCGACGCCGCTGGCCGCCGGAGAGCGTCTTCGCGGGACGCTGCTCCAGGCCGGCGAGGTCGAGCCGTTCCGCCAGGAGCGCTCCCCTCCGCCGGGCCTCGGCCCGCGACAGGCCGTAGAGGCGGGCCTGCAGCTCGATCTCCTCCCCGACCTTGGACTCCGGCCAGGTGGACCCGCCCTGCGCCACGTAACCGATCTTGCGCCGGACCCCCTGCGGGTCGGTCAGGAGGTCGCAGCCGGCCACGGTGCCCGAACCCCGGGTGGGGCGCAGTAACGTGGTCAGCATGCGCAGGGTCGTGGTCTTTCCCGCCCCGTTGGGGCCGAGGAAACCGACCAGTTCCCCGGCCGCCACATCGAAGTCGATGCCCTTCACCGCATCGACGGTCCGTCCACGGAGGGTGAACTGCCGGGCGAGACCTCGCACTGTGATCATGAAAGCCTTCTTTCGCGCGTACCGCTTGTCGGCGCGTACCGCTTCTCGGTCGGGCGCGGAGGGGCCCAGCCGAAGCCCGGCCCCTCCGTGCGGTTCATTCCGGGCGGGCGTCGGCGGCGGCCTGGAACTCGGCGAGCCGCTCCTGCGCCTCGGCCATGTCCTCCGTGGTCGGCGCATCGTCCTGGGTGAGCTTGAACCGCCAGTAGCCGCTGAAGTCGATCGACCTCTTGTCCAGCTCCCGGTCGTTGACCAGATGACGGCGCAGGGCCCGCACGGCCCCCGATTCGCCGGCCAGCCAGGCGAACGGCCGGCCGGCCGGGAACTCGGCCTCGCGCACGGCGTCGACCAGCTTGTCGCTCTGGCCGGGCGAAGTCCCGTCTCGGTAGAGCCAGTTGACGCTGACGTTCCCGGCGGTCTCGAAGTCCTGCCGCTCTTCGGCGTCGGCGACTTCGACGAAGGCCAGGGCACGTGCCCCCTCGGGCAGCGCCTCCAGCAGGGTGCCGATGGCCGGCAGCGCGGTCTCGTCACCGGCGAGCAGGAGCCAGTCGGAGTTCGCGATCGAGTCCGTCAGGGAGACGGGTGCGGAGTAGAGCGTCGAAGGTCCGACCATGCCGAGCTGACTGCCGGGCCGGGCCGAACCGGCCCAGCGGGTGGCGGGGCCGGTGTCCCCGTGCAGGACGAAGTCGATTTCGAGGGTGTTGGTGCCCGGCCGGCGCCGCCGGATGGTGAAGCTGCGCATCCAGGGCCGCTCGTCCTCCGGAATGGCCAGAAACGCCTGGTACCAGCTGGTCGCGTCGTCACCCTGTTCCGGCAGCACGGGCACGCGCTGGCCGGATCGGGGGAAGCAGAGCTTGACCTGTTGGTCCGGCGTGCCGCCGACGGAGTCGTCGATGTGGTCCGCGTCGAACGTCACTCGGACCATGCGCGGCGTGACGTGCTTGATGTCGGTGACCTGGATGAATGAAACAGGGAGCTCTGCCATCAAAAACCTTCCAAGAGTGCCGGGCATCCCGAGGCGGGACCCCACGTCCACCTGATATCCTTACACCGTAAGGAGATGCTCGGGGCGAGGTTACTTTATGCAGTAAGGAGTTGCAAGGTGGTCATTTTTGCCGGACAGGGCGACGCCCGTCGCTCAATGGCTCTGCTCTGGCGCTCGGCCGGCCCGAAGGGCACCAGATCCGCACCCGGGCCCAAGCCCGCGCTCGACGTCGACACGATCGTGGCGGCGGGCATCGCGGTGGCCGAGGAGCAGGGAATGTCAGCCCTGTCGATGCGGGCGGTGGGGTCCTGGCTGGGACGGACGGCCATGGCGCTGTACACCTATGTGCCGAGCAAGAGCGAACTGGTCGATCTCATGCACGACCGGGTGCTGGCCGAGCTGCCCACCGAGTACGACACCGCCGCGGGCTGGCGCGCGGCGATCGCGGAGTGGGCCGAGGACACCTGGTCCTTCTATCTGCGGCACCCCTGGGTCCTGCAGGTCTCCCAGGCCCGGCCGGTGCTCGGGCCGGGCGAGTACGCGCAACTGGAGACGGTGGTGCGCATCCTGGGCGGGGTGGGCCTGGAGCCCTTGAGAGTCCGCCGGGTCATCGCCGTGCTGTTCCAGTTCGTCCGGGGCATGGCCCGGGTGGCCGCCGAGCGCCGGCAGGCCGCGCCGGAGACGGGGGTGTCCGACGAGGAGTGGTGGATGGAGCGGACCGCTCTGCTCACCGAGGTGGCGCCGGACTTCGCGGAGCGCTTCCCGGCTCTGGCGGCGCTGGAGTCGCACGCCACCGCTGCCGCGGCCGACGACGCGGGGAAGGAGCCGGCCGACGCGACACCCCATGTGGAGCGGGAGGCGAAGGAGGCCTTCCGGGTCGGCCTGGAACTGATCCTCGACGGGATCGCCGCGGCCGAACGGCCCGGCATCGGCAGCCCGGCCCGAGCGACCCCGTCCGCGCCGTAAGGGTCCGGGCGCAGGGATTGCACACGGGTTTTAGAGATCACGGACACTTGAGGCTGTCATCCCCGGGCTCCTTTGCGCTCCAACCGGTCACATCCGTCCGGAATTGATCATTGACGATACATCGTTCGGTAATCTACGGTTTTTTGGGCCGGGGTCCTTTCATGGCCCCCGGTCGCTGACGACTGGGACGAGATTTGGCAATGGCTCAATTCCAGGGGGAAAACCCGTGCAGCAAATCGCCAAGTACCACCAGCGTGACAGTCATTTAGCAGTCGGCCACAGACCGGGTGAGGCGGCGGCTCGCCGCGGGAGCAACGATCAAGGGCGGATCCTGACCACACGGGTCGGCCTGAAGATTCCCGCCATCCTGTCGTACGACCGGTGGGAGAAGGCCGGACTGCACATCTTCCAGATCGCCGACTCATCCGCCTGGTGCCTGGGCGACTGGCTCGTGTACGGCCAGGAGCGGTACTCCGACCGCTACCGGACCGGCGTACAGGCCGCTGGACTCGACTATCAGACTCTGCGCAACTACGCATGGGTGGCACGGCACTTCGAGCTCGGGCGACGGCGCGAGAACCTGAGCTTCGGCCACCATGCCGAGGTCGCCTCGCTCCCGCCCGAGCAGGCGGACACCTGGCTCGACCGCGCGGAGGAGCAGGGCTGGTCGAGGAACCGGCTCCGGCTCCAGCTGCGGGAGAGCCGTCAGGGCAGTCGGGCGGCCCCGCTCGCACAGGTCGGTCTGCCCAGGATCAGCGTGTCCGTCGATCGCGTGGACCGCTGGCGCGAGGCCGCGGCGAAGGTGGAAGGGAACTTCGAGGAGTGGATACTCGTCGCCCTCGACCGCGCCGCCGCGCACGCACTCGGGGACTGAGTGGCCCCTGTCCGCCCGACCATCGGAGACGGTCTTCCATGCAGATCAGTATCGATCATCACACGTGTATAGGGTCCGGGCAGTGCGTTCTGACGGCCCCGGACGTATTCACTCAGGACGACGACGGATACTCGGAGTTGGTGCCCGAAGGCGCCGCGACCGCGGTGCCGCACCAGGTGCACGAAGCGGCGCTGGCGTGCCCGGTGCAAGCCATCACCCTGGGAGACGGACCACCCGGCTGAGCACCCGTCCGTGCGCCGCCAAGGCGAGTCGCCGGCCGACAGGGGCCGCCCGATGCCGGGCGGCCCCTGTCCGCGACCGTGGTCAGGGCCGGAGCCGAAGGCGAAGCGAGTTCAGCCGCCAACTGCCCGGCAGCCGGGCCCGGTCCAGCTCGGCGGCCCCATCGGCGAGCGCCAGGTCCGGATAGTGCTCCAGCAGTTTCACGAAGGCTGCCTCGCCTTCCTGTCGGGCCAGCGTCGCACCCAGGCAGTAGTGGATGCCGTGTCCGAAGCCGACGTGGTTCTCGGCCTGCCCCTCCTGTTGGCGCGTGATGTCCAGGCGGTCCGGGTCGCTGTAGTGGCGCGGGTCGAAGTTGGCCGACACCAGGACCAGTTGGACCGCGTCACCCCGGGCGATCGCTGTGCCCGCGAGCTCCAGGTCCTCGGTGGCGTAGCGCAGTCGGGCCACGTGCACCGACCCGCACCAGCGCATCAACTCGTGCACCGCGCGCGGCAGCAGTGCCGGGTCCTTGCGCAGCAATGCCAGCTGGTCGGGGTGGGTGAGCAGCGCGGCGGTGCCGTTGCCGATCAGATGCGCGCTCGTCTCGTGGCCGGCCAGGACCAGCGTGAGGATCATGGTGACCATCTCGACGTCGCTGAGCCGTCCGCCGTCGTCGTCCTGGGCCCGGATCAGCTCGCTCAGCAGATCGTCCTTGAGCGCGGCGCGGCGCCGCTCGATCAGTTCGTGGCAGTAATCGATCATTACGGGAAAGGAGTGCTGGAGTCGTTCGGGCCGCATCGACACCAGGTCGCCGCCCCACTCCCGCCACCGGCCGAGGTCGGCCGTCGGGATGCCGACGAGCTCGCAGATCACCGTGATCGACAGCGGATACGCGAAGTGCTCCAGGAGATCGACCGTCCCGTCCTCCTCCCGGTGCGGCAGCTCGGCCAGCAGCCGGTCGGCGATCCGCTCGATTTCCTGGCGCAGATCCAGGACCCGGCGGGCCGCGAACGCCCGGGTCACCAGGCGGCGCAGCCTCGGGTGGTCCGGCGGGTCGCTGTCCAGGATGGAGCCGAGCAGATAGCCGCGCAGATGCTCAGGGACCTTGAGGAGTTCCATCATGCCCTCGCGCGGGTCCGCGCCCTTCTCGCCCGGCACGTGGGAGGGGGTGTTGACGAACCGCGGGTCGCGCAGCGCCGCGCGGACGTCGTCGTAGCGGGTCACGAACCACACCGGGGTGCCGTCGACGAACCTGCCGTGCACCACCGGGTCCTGTTCGCGCAGCCGGCCGTAGCCGCCGAAAGGGTCCCGGAGCAGATCCGGATCCATCATGTGCGGACCGGCGGGGCACGCCGCGGCCCCACCGGTCGGCGAGGCGTCGTGGGACTTGAGGGACATGGCCGACTCCGGTTCTCGCTGGGGCGTCACTTGACCGCGCTGATCACGCCGTGCGGCGTCCACCGGCCGCCCGGCAGCCGCTCGGGCTTCACGAACCCGGCCGCGGCGAACCACTCCTCGTACTGGCCCCATCGGTAGATGGTGCTGCTCGCGGCCGGCAGCGTCGCGAAATACACGTTGTCCAGGGCCGCGTACAGGGGGCCGTCGCCGCTGTCGTCGGACATGGCGTTGAACACCAGCACGCGCCCGCCGTCGGGCAGCGCCGCGTGGGCCTTGCGCAGCAGGCGCACGTTCTCCTCCGGTGACCAGATCACCAACTGGTTGGCGAACAGCACACAGTCGTGCCCCGCCGGGTAGTCGTCGGCGAAGATGTCCGCCGCCCGGACGGAGATCCGTTCGGCCAAGCCGTGCTCGGCGATCTTGCGGCGAGCGATCTGCACGGTGCCGGGGAGGTCGAGGACGGTGAACTCGACGCCGGGGTTGGCCTGGGCGAGGGCGATGGCGTTCACGCCGTCGCCGCCCCCGACGTCGAGGACCCGGCGCACCCCGGTCAGGTCGGCCTGCTCGATCAGGACGGGATTCGACAGCCGTGACCAGGACCGCATGCAGCGGTAGAACAACTGCTCAAGCTCGGGGTTCGCGGACAGCCGGTGGTAGAGGTCGGTGCCGGTCCCGTCGATCCGGCGCAGCCCGACGTTGGTGTTTTGGCGCAGCGACTCCGTGAAGTCCACCTCGGCAGGGCGGACGATCCGCTCCTCGTACTCGATCAGATCCTCGATGATCTCCCAAGTGCCGTCCTCGAACGTGTTGTTCAGGACAGCGGCATTGAGGTACCCCTCGTCCTGACGGACCGTCAGCCCCAAAGCTGTAGTACCCAGGAGCAGGATCTGCACCGGGCGTTCCGCCAGGCCGAGTTCACGTCCGATCTCCTGAGCGGTCAGCCCGGACTGCCGACTGAGCAGCGCGAACAGACCCAGGTTGCGGCCCGCGTTGAGCATCTGGAAGGCCGAGGAGCCGAACAGGATCCGTACCAGGCCGTCGGTGGTGAGCGGCGATGTGTCGGTCATGGGCACTCCGTATCGGGTGGGTGGTGAGGTGCGGGCAAGGCGGTGGCCCCGAGGCCGACGGTCAGGTCACCCGGGCCAGGTCGGCGGGGCGGGACGCGTAGGTGCGCCCGGCGGTGACCTCGCGGAGGCGTGCCAGTGCGTCCCAGACGTCCGTGAACCGGGTGTAGAGGGGCGACAGACCGATCCTCAACCGGTCGGGTACCCGGTAGTCGCAGACGACCTTCGCTTCACCGGCGAGCGTCTGACAGATCCGCCAGGCGTCCGGGTGGTGCAGCGACACATGCGAGCCTCGCTGCTCCGGCGTCCCCGGCGAAGCCGACCGGAAGCCCAGCGGGGTGAGCCAGGCGGCGGCCAGATCGTCGGCCAGCCGGCCGAGCAGCAGCCCCTTCGTACGTATCCGGTCCACGCCGGCCTCTTCCACGAGGGCGAGGGCCGGATCGATCGCCGCCAGCGACAGCAGGGGCGGGGTGCTCACCAGGAAGCGCTCGATCCCCGGCACCGGATCGTAGTCGGGCCCCATCCGGAACTGCTCCCGCTGCCCGTACCAGCCCCACACCGGCTGGCGCAGCACGGCGTGCAGATCACTGCGCACATAGAGGAAGGCGGGTGAACCAGGGCCGCCGTTCAGGTACTTGTAGGTGCACCCCACGGCGAGTTCCGCACCGGCCGCGGCGAGATCGACGGGGACGGCTCCGGCCGCGTGCGACAAGTCCCACAGCACCCTGGCGCCGGCCGCGCGGGCCAGTTCGTTCACCTTCGCCATGTCCAGGAGCGCGCCGCTGCGGTACGACACCAGCGACAGCACCACCAGGGCGACGTCCCGGTCGAGGGCGGAGCGCAGCACATCGAGATCCAGGCCGCCGTCGAGATCGGACGGGAGCCGTCGCAGCCGCAGCCCGCGCTGGTCGGCGAGCCCCTGCAGGACGTACCGGTTGGTGGGAAAGTCCTCGGCGTCCATGAGGACGGTGTTCCGTCCGCGCGCCGCGTCCAGCGCGGCGCCGGCCAGCTTGTACAGGTTGACCGACGTCGAGTCCGAGATCACCACCTCGCCGGGCCGGGCGCCGAGCACGTGGGCGGCGAGACGGTCGCCGAGCCGGGCGCCCCAGTCGATCCATTCCTGCCACGACCGTACGAGGCCGCCGCCCCAGCCCTTCTCGACCACCTCGCGCAACAGGTCCGACGTGGCCGCGGGCAGTCGGCCCAGCGAGTTGCCGTCCAGGTAGACCAACTCCGGATCGGTGATGACGAACCGCTTCCGGAACGCGGCCAGCGGATCGGCCGCGTCCAGCTCCTCGGCCACCGCGCGCGGGATTCCGCCCTCCATCGGCACTCCTCACCTTCAGTCCGTCGGCATCTGTCGTGTCCCTGGTGCTCCTGGCACCTGTCCGGTGGGTCAGAGCGTCGAGCGCACCGACCACAGCTCGGGGAAGAAACGGTGTTCGCTGATCCGGGCGAGCCAGGCGACGCCATCGGTCCCGCCGGTGCCCGGCTTGGCTCCCAACATCCGCTGCACGGTGAGGAGATGCGTGTAGCGCCAGCGCGCGAACTGCTCCGCCGTGTCCATCAGCGCCTCGGCCAGCGCATGCAGATCGTGGTGGCCGGGCCGGTCCTGGTAGATCGCCCGCCAGGCTTCCTCGACGTCCTCGCCGGACCGGTACGGCAGGGTGGCGTCCCGCGCCGGGGAGTCGTCCGGCGTGAGCAGCCCCCGGCGGGCCAGCAGGGCCAGGGCCGCGTCGTACAGGCTCGGCTCGTGCAGTTGGTTCAGCACCGCGTCGTGACCGGCCGTGTCCCGGTGCGGCTGCGCCATCGCCGGGTTCTTGTTGCCGAGCAGGAACTCCAGTCGCCGGTAGCCGGCCGACTGGAAGCCGGACGCCGATCCGAGGACGTCCCGGAACTCGGCGAACTCGGCGGGCGAGAGCACGGAGAACGTCTCCCAGGACACGAGGAGGACCTGCTGCACCCGCGCCGACCTGCGCAGGGTCCACAGCGCGGCGTCGATCCGGTCCTTGTCCAACTGATCGCGGGCGGTGGTCAGTTCGGTGTGCAGCAGCTTGAAGAGGAGCTCCTTGACCTGGCTCATGATGATGAACCCCGGCTCGGTGTCCGCCGGGCTGAGCGGATGCTGCAGCGCCAGCAGCTCGTCCATGCGCGCGTAGTACGCGTACGGGGTGGTGCCCGGCGGGACGGCTGCGGACAGCGGGCATCCGGCGCTCTGCCCGGAGCCCTGCGCGGGCTGTTCGGTGGTCATGTGGCCGCTCCTCCCAGTTCCATCTGCGCGAGCACCGCGTCGCCCAGTCCGGTGCCCCTCACCCCCAGGTCGTAGGGGAGGTCGAAGTGGTCGCGCCGCTCGGCGACGACCTCGCACACCGCGGCCCGGGGACGCAGCGCCGCGACCATCCGGTCGTGCTGGCGGACGTACTCCTCGGTCTCGTTGCCCCCGCGGGCGACCACCACCTGAGGCAACCGCGGCGGCAGCAGGCCGAGCGGGCTGTTGCGGCGCGCCCCCGCTTCGTCAAGGCGCAGCGCCTCGTTGACGTACGACAGACGGACCGGCTCAAGGTCGTACATGCCGCTGAGCAGCACCGCCCCGGCGATCCGGCCGGAGACGTCCGGCCCCTGCGGCGGACCGGGCAACAGGGCCATCGCGGCCAGGTGCGCGCCGGCCGAAGTGCCGCACAGGTGGAGCCGGTCGGAGGCGAACCCGAGCCGGTCCGCGTGGTGCAGCAGCCAGTCGATCGCGCGCCGCACCATCCCCGCCATCGCGTCGAGTCCGACGTCCGGCGCCAGCCCGTACTCGACCACCGCGACCGCCGCACCGGCGGCGAGCAACGGCGGTACCGGGAAGGCCGATTCGGCACGGCCGAGCGCCTGCCAGTTCCCGCCGTGCACGAACACCAGCAAGGGGGGCCGCCCGGGCCCCGGGCGGCCGGGAAAGTAGTCCAGCACCTCGGCCGGATGTCCGCCGTAGGCGAGCCCGGTGCGCACCGGGTGGCACCGGCGGGCGGCCGTGCTCCGCCGTGCGTACTCCCGCAGGTAGGCCCCGAGGCTCGGCACCCGGGAACTCGGCGAGTACTGCCGGTCGAGCGTGGCCTGATCCATGCCCCGGTACACGGCGGTGTCCGTCATCGTGCACCCCCGGGCCGTAATCCGCCGTGCATCACGGGGTCATCAGCCCATGCTTGGCACGGGCCCGTTCGTACATCTCGGTCAGCAGCGGATCGATGCCGTGCGCCGAGTTCCGGTAACGCGCCCCGAAGCGGCTCGCGTACTCCTCGAACCACTCGCGCCGGTCCGCGAGGAACAGCACGTCATGGATCGCCATGGACCGTACCGCCATCATCGGCACGGGGGCGTAGCTCACCTCGAACTCCGGGTTGCGGGCGGCCTTCTCCCGGCACTTCTCGTGGAACTGGGCGATCATCAGGCCGCGGTGCACGCTCTCGGGCTTGAGCGCGGCGTGCGCCTCGTCCAACAGGTGCAGATGCTCGGGCGGCAGGTCCGGCAGGACGAGCAGCAGCGAGCGCAGATTCGGGTTGCCGGCCTTCCAGTCGACCTCGCTGAACTCGTCCAGCCCACAGCGGACGATCTCGTCGATGAGGGTCTGGCTGGGGGTGGGACCCACCAGTCTGACCCGGATCTCCAGCGCGCCGGCGCGCTGGGCGGGTTCCACGAAGGGGCACACCGGGCCGGTACGTCCCAGTTCGCTGTGTGGTCGGCGGATGTAGTCGCTCAGCCAGCCGTCGGCGGCCTCTAGCGCCTTGGCCAAGTCGACGGAGAGCACGTCGGTCAGCATCGTTGTCAGTCCTCGGGATCGGTCCACGCGGAAGGCGGACGGGGCGAGCCTGGAAGGCGGGCTGGGAACGTCACTCGTCGCCGGTCAGTTCGTGGAGCTTGGCCGACAGGATCCGACCGATCTCGGCCAGCGTGTCCGGCCGGGTCAGCATGGACCCGTGCTCGCCGGGCACTACATGGGCTTCGACGGTGCCACGGACGTACGGCTGCCAGGCCGCAGCGTCGACCGGCGGGTCCTGCTGCTCCGAGCAGGCGATCAGCAGCAGATCGCCGTCGATCGCGCCAGGCCGGTAGTCGATGGTCAGGTGGGTGTTGTTCGCCGAGATCTCGGTGATCGCCGCGAGCCGGTCCTCGTCCAGGCTGGCCAGTGCACTGCCCTGGCGACGCAGGATCTCCCGCGCCCTGGCGAAGGTCATCTCCTCGTCGTCCTGCCGTTGTGTGCCGTCGTCGACGAGACCCACGTGGTACAGCAGCATCACCCGGTCGTCGGGCGCGGGTACGTCCGCGTGGGTCAGCCCCTGCCAGTTGGGGATCACGTCGAGCACCGCGACCAGCGCCACCGGTTCACCGCGCCGCCGGAACTCGGCTGCCAGTGCGTGCGCGCACAGCCCGCCGAAGGACCAGCCCGCCAAGTGGTAGGGGCCGTGCGGCTGCACGGTCTGGATCTGGTCGGCGTAGTCGGTCGCCATGTCCTCGATGCTGCCCGGCCTGGCCTCCGGCCGGGCCAGACTGCGTGCCTGGATTCCGTACAGCGGGTACTGCGGGCCCAGGTGTTTGATCAGCGCGCTGTACGACCAGCTGATGCCGCCGCCGGGATGGACGAAGAACAGCGGCGCCCGTGTGCCCCGGGGGCGCAGCGGCAACAGCACCTCGTAGGAGCCGTCCGAGTCGTCGGCTTCGAGCCGGGCCGCGATCCCGCCCGGGGTCGACGCCTCGAACAGGCTCCGCAGCCCCAACTCGACGCCGAAGGCGGCCCGCAGCCGCGCCATCAACCGGGTGGCCAGCAGGGAGTGTCCTCCCAGGGCGAAGAAGTCCTCGTCCACTCCGACGACCGGCCGCCCGAGCACCTCCGCGAACAGCTCGCACACGACCTGCTCCTGCGGTGTGGCCGGTGCCCGTCCGATGTCGGCCTGCTCCGGCGCGAAGGCGGGCAGCGCGGCGCGGTCGAGTTTGCCGTTGGCGGTGAGCGGCAGCCGGTCGAGAGGCACGATGGCGGCAGGGCGCATGTAGTCGGGCAGTAGCCGACGGGCGTGCTCGCGCAGGGCGATGAGAAGAGCACCCGTGTCGCGGCCGGCGCCCGGGCTCGTGGTCCAGGAGGACAGCGGCATACCGGAAGCGGCGCTGCCTGCGGAGGCGTACGTACCTACGGCGACGCGCTCTGCCAGGACTTCGGGCCGAACGTACGTCACGTCGACGGCGGCCGGATCGTGCGTGCTCCAGCTGATCGCGGTCCAGTAACCGTGGCGCTCCCCCAGCCGGTGCAGTTCCTCCGGATCGACACCGGCCACGAGCGGTCCGGGAGCCGCCGTCCCGCCCTCGATCGCCTGCCGCACGGCGAGATCGTGGGCAATGCGTGAGTTCGGGACGCCGGTCACGCGCAGCCGATCGGGCCGTCCCGTGCCCAACTGCTCAGCGAGGTCCGCGAGATCCCCTGGCCAGGGGTGGGTGGGGGTGTCGGTGAGGGGGTGGGGGGTGATGCCGGTCTTGTAGAGGGTGGCGTCGTAGCGGTAGCGGGTGAGCTCGTTGTGGGAGGCGCCGCGCTTGAGCTGGATGTCGGTGCCGGCCAGGTCGGGGATGTGGTGGGCGAGGGCGGTGAAGTACTCCGGGTCCACCAGGAGTTCCTTCTCCAGGACCAGACTCTGCTCCACGGCACGACGGACGGCGGCCGTGTCTGCGACGTCGTCGGCGGAGGCCGCCTGGACCGCGCTGGTGAAGGTGCGCAGCAGCCGCGGGTTGCGGATGTCGCCGATGAACACGGCTCCGCCGGGAGTGAGCAGGCGGAAGGCCTGCTCGATGACCTGCTCCAGATAGTCGGCGCTCGGGAAGTACTGGGCGACGGAGTTGAGGACGATCGTGTCGAAGTGGCCGTGCGGCAGCTCGCCGTTCTCGTGCGCGGCCTGCACGCGCAGGGTGACGCGCCGGGCGAGTTCGGGGTCGGCGTCGACATGGCGTCGCAGCGTTTCTACGACGGTGGGTGAGAAGTCGGTTCCCCAGTACTCCTCACATTCGGGTGCGAGGCCGGCGAGGAGCAGTCCGGTACCCACGCCGATCTCCAGGACCCGGCGCGGTCGAAGCGCCTTGATCCTCGCGGTCGTGGCGGCACGCCACTCACGCATCTCGGTCAGCGGGATGGGCTCACCGTCGTAACTGCTGTTCCATCCGGAGAAGTCCTCCCCGAACTCCGAACCGGACTCGGAATAGAGCGAGTTGTAGAGATCCTTCCACTCCTCGATCTGCCCTTGTTCCGCTTCCTCGCCGGGGGTTGTCCCGTCCACGTCCGGCACGACGTAGGCGATGAGGCGGGCGTCGCCGGCATGGTCGTCCCGGACCACGACCGCGCTCTGCGCGATGCCCGGATGACCGGCCAGCACAGCCTCCACCTCACCCGGCTCAATACG
>NZ_BMUZ01000018.1 GCF_014650455.1 Streptomyces xanthochromogenes
GAGATCGATCAGGCCCACAAGGACGGTGACACGCTGGGCGGTGTGGTCGAGGTGCTGGCCTACGGGGTGCCGGTGGGGCTTGGTTCGCATGTGCACTGGGACCGGCGTCTGGACGCGCGGCTTGCTGCCGCGCTGATGGGTATTCAGGCGATCAAGGGCGTCGAGGTCGGTGACGGCTTCGACCTTGCCCGGGTGCCCGGTTCGCAGGCGCACGACGAGATCGTCAACACCGCCGACGGCGTCAGGCGCACCTCCGGCCGCTCCGGCGGCACCGAGGGCGGCCTGACCACCGGTGAGCTGCTGCGGGTGCGGGCTGCGATGAAGCCCATCGCGACCGTGCCGCGTGCGCTGGCCACCATCGATGTCGTCACGGGTGAGGCGGCCAAGGCGCATCACCAGCGCTCGGACGTGTGTGCCGTGCCGGCCGCGGGCATCGTCGCCGAGGCCATGGTCGCGCTCGTCCTCGCGGACGCGGTCGCCGAGAAGTTCGGCGGTGACAGCGTGCCCGAGACCCGCCGCAACGTCACCTCCTACCTCGACAACCTCCAGATCCGGTGAGCACCGGACCGCTGGTCGTCCTGGTCGGCCCGATGGGCTCCGGCAAGTCCACCGTGGGCGCGCTGCTCGCCGAGCGGCTCGGCGCGCCCTACCGGGACACCGACGCCGACATCGTCGCCGCCGAGGGCCGCCCCATCTCGGACATCTTCATCGAGGACGGCGAGCCGCACTTCCGCGCCCTGGAGCGGGCCGCGGTGAGCGCTGCGCTCGCCGAACACCCGGGTGTGCTCGCGCTCGGCGGCGGCGCCGTCCTCGACGACGACACCCGTGCGCTGCTCGCGGCGCACCCCGTCGTCTACCTCTCGATGGACGTCGACGAGGCGGTCAAGCGCGTCGGCCTGAACACGGCCCGGCCGCTGCTCGCCGTCAACCCGCGCCGGCAGTGGCGCGAGCTGATGGAGGCGCGCCGCCATCTGTACACCGAAGTCGCCCGTGCGGTCGTCGCGACCGACGAGCGCACCCCCGAAGAGGTCGCGCAGGCGGTCCTCGACGCACTGGAGTTGAAGGACGCATGACGGAGCAGGCACCCACCCGGATCCAGGTCGGCGGCACCGCCGGCAATGACCCGTACGAAGTGCTCGTCGGCCGCAACCTGCTGGGCGAACTGCCCGGGCTCATCGGCGAGACGGTGAAGCGGATCGCGATCATCCATCCGGAGGCCCTGGCCGGCACCGGCGACGCGATCCGGCTGGACCTCGCCGCCGAAGGCTACGAGGCCATCGCCATCCAGGTGCCCAACGCCGAGGAGGCCAAGACCGCCGAGGTCGCCGCCTACTGCTGGAAGGCGCTGGGCCAGTCCGGCTTCACCCGCACCGACGTCGTCATCGGCGTGGGCGGCGGCGCCACCACCGACCTCGCGGGCTTCGTCGCGGCCACCTGGCTGCGCGGGGTGCGCTGGATCTCGGTGCCGACCACCGTGCTCGGCATGGTGGACGCGGCGGTCGGCGGCAAGACCGGCATCAACACCGCCGAGGGCAAGAACCTGGTGGGCTCCTTCCACCCGCCCATCGGCGTTCTGTGCGACCTGGCCGCGCTCGACTCGCTGCCGGTCAACGACTACGTGTCGGGCATGGCCGAAGTCATCAAGACCGGCTTCATCGCGGACCCGGCCATCCTCGACCTCATCGAGTCCGACCCGGCCGGTGCCCGCACCCCCGAGGGCCCGCACACCGCCGAGCTGATCGAGCGCTCCATCCGGGTCAAGGCCGAAGTGGTCTCCAACGACCTGAAGGAATCGGGTCTGCGCGAGATCCTCAACTACGGCCACACCCTCGCCCACGCCATCGAGAAGAACGAGCGCTACAAGTGGCGGCACGGCGCGGCCGTCTCCGTCGGCATGGTCTTCGCGGCCGAACTCGGCCGTCTGGCAGGGCGGTTGGACGACGCGACGGCCGACCGGCACAGCGCGATCCTGGAGTCCGTCGGGCTGCCGCTCACCTACCGTGGCGACCAGTGGCCCAAGCTCCTGGAGAACATGAAGCTGGACAAGAAGTCCCGCGGCAACCTGCTGCGCTTCATCGTCCTGGACGGCCTCGCCAAGCCGACCGTCCTAGAGGGTCCGGACCCGGCGGTGCTGCTGGCCGCCTACGGTGAGGTCTCCGCGTGACCCGGCGGGTGTTCGTCCTCAACGGCCCCAACCTGGGCCGCCTGGGCTCCCGCGAGCCCGACGTGTACGGCGCCACCACCTACGCGGGCCTCGTCGAGGTGTGCGAAGGGCTGGGCAAGGAGCTCGGCTTCGAGGTCTCGGTCCGCGAGACCAACGACGAGGGCGAACTCATCCGCTGGCTCCACGAGGCTGCGGACGGTCGAATTCCGGTCGTCATCAACCCGGGCGCCTTCACCCACTATTCGTACGGAATGCGCGACGCGGCCGCCCAGCGCACCGCGCCGCTCATCGAGGTGCACATCTCGAACCCGTACGCCCGTGAGGAATTCCGCCACACCTCGGTGATCGCCCCCGTCGCCACCGGCACCGTCGCGGGCTTCGGCATCGGCTCGTACCGGCTCGCACTGCGCGCGCTCGCCGACGAGCTGGCCGACGAACTCGGCTGACGGGCACTGTTGCCGCCCCCCGGCCGTTCACACTGTGACGGCCGGGAGAGGTACGGTTCTGCACCGGGCCGCCCCACACCGACGGGCGCCCGACCAGCGCCAGTTGCCTGTACGAGACGGAGTGGCACCGGATGCAGCACGCAGGGGGGGCTCCACTGCCGCCGCCCCACGCCCCGGGGCAGCCCCCGCACGACTGGGCCCAGGGAATCGAGCCGGAGGGCACGGCTCCGCTGAGGCCCGGCGCGCCGGGTACCCCGCCGTACCAGCCGGGGCCCGCGGCGGGCCAACTCCCGGCCCACCCGCCGACGGCGCCCACCCAGGCCCCGCACCACCCCGCCACCCAACAGCCGCCCGGCCAGGGCTGGCAGGGGCCCGCGCCCCAGCACGCCTCGGCCCGGCCACCGTCCCGGGACACCACCGGGCACGTCGCGCTGCCGCCCGGCGGCCCGGTACCGATGCCGCAGGCCCCCGAGGGGACCGGCGCGACCACGCTCGCGGTGCTGCTCATCGGCCCGGCCGGCGCCGGCAAGACGACCGTGGCCCGGTACTGGGCGCAGCACCGCCGGGTGCCCACCGCGCACATCAGCCTCGACGACGTACGCGAATGGGTGTGCTCGGGGTTCGCCGACCCCCAGTCGGGCTGGAACGACCACTCCGAGGCCCAGTACCGCCTGGCCCGCCGCACCTGCGGCTTCGCCGCGCGCAACTTCCTGGCCAACGGGATCTCCTGCATCCTCGACGACGCTGTCTTCCCCGACCGGCCGGTCGTCGGCCTCGGCGGCTGGAAGCGGCACGTGGGCCCCGGCCTGCTGCCGGTCGTGCTCCTGCCGGGCCTGGAGGTCGTCCTGGAGCGCAACGCGGAGCGCAGCGGCAACCGGCGCCTGTCGGACGAGGAGGTGGCGGGCATCCACGGCCGCATGGCCGGCTGGTACGGCTCGGGCCTCCCGATCATCGACAACTCCCAGTACGACGTCCCCACCACGGCCCGCCTCCTGGACGACGTCCTGGCCCGCACGATCGCCAGCCCCCCGAACTGGTAGCGCTTCCCGTCCGGGGGCGTTCGGCTGGCGCGGGCCGTGGCTGGCCGTTCGCGCGGTTCCTCGCGCCCCTGAGGGGGCTGGTTTTCGGGTGCGGGCCGAGGGTGGCTGGTCGCGCAGTTCCTCGCGCCCTGGTGGGCCCCCTTACGGGAACCACCTCCGGCCCGGACCAGTCCGCCAGGGCCACGGGGAACTGTGCGACCCCGGCCCCGCCAAGGGGCGCGGGGAACTGCGCGACCGGCCCGGGACGGCCCGCAGCCGAGGAAGCCGGGGAGCAGCCCCTTGAGCCCGTCCGGCGTTTGAGGACAGCGCGTGGGGCACCTGGACGGGCAGCAGCCCCTTGAGCCGGTCCCGCGCTTGAGGACAGCGCGTGGGGCACCTGGACGGGCAGCCGGGGGAGCAGCCCCTTGAGCCGGTCCGGCGCTTGAGGACAAGGACGGACCGACCACCGGGGCGGCCCCCGGTCGGACGCGCTGAGACAGCCGACCCGCTCCCCCGCTCATACGCTCGGGGCATGTCAGAGGTGTTCGCGGTACGCCGCGGCTGGCTGCGGGACCGCTGCGCGGCCGCAGGCAGCGCGGCCGCCCTGGTCTCCCGCCCGGCCAACGTCCGCTATCTCTCCGGCGGCGCGCCGCCGGGCGCCGTCCTGCTGCTCGGCCCCGCCGAGGACGTCCTGTTGTGCCCGCGCACGCCCTCCGGCGACCTCATCGAGGGACACCTGGACGAGCAGCTGCGGCTCACCGTGCTGCCCGCCCCCGGCGGCGACCCCGCCGTCGCCGCCGCCGACCTGGCGCTCGCCACCGGCGCGGACTCGCTGGCCGTGGAGGAGCACCACCTCTCCGTGGCCCGCCACCGCGCGATCGGCTCGGTGGCGCCCGGGCTCCTCCTGAGCGATCTGGGCGGCGCCGTGGAGCAGCGCCGCCTGGTCAAGGACGAGGACGAGATCGCCTGTCTGCGCATCGCCGCCGAGATCGCCGACCAGGCCCTGGGCGAGCTGCTGGAGTCGATCCTGGTGGGCCGCACCGAGCGGCACCTCGCCCTGGAGCTGGAGCGCCGCCTGGTCGACCACGGCGCCGACGGGCCGGCCTTCATGACCTCGGTCGGCACCGGGCCCAACTCCGGGCGGGCGGGCCACCGTCCGGCCGACCGCCGGGTCGAGGAGGGCGACTTCCTCTCGGTCTGCCTCGGCGCCACCTACCGTGGATACCGCTGCGAGATCGGCCGTACCTTCGTGATCGGCACCACTCCCGCGGACTGGCAGATCGAGCTCTACGACGCTGTTTTCGCAGCCCAGCGGGCCGGCCGGGAGGCCCTCGTACCGGGCGCCGAGTACCGTGCGGTGGACCGCGCGGCCCGTCAGGTACTGGACGCCGCGGGCCATGCGGAGGCCGTCGGACCGCTCACCGGACACGGTGTCGGGATCGAAATCGACGAGGAGCCGCAGCTCGCACCTGGAGCCATGGGTAAACTGGACACTTGCGTGCCGGTCACCGTCGAACCGGGGGTCCACCTCCCGGGCCGGGGCGGCGTCCGGATCGATGACACGCTCGTCGTACGCCCCGAGGCGGACGGCGGCCCCGAGCTACTCACCATCACGACCAAGGAGCTGCTAGCGCTCTAGCACGCGTACGTGCCCCGTGTGCGTACCCTCGGTCGTCCACCAGCTTTCAGTCCAGGAGATTCCGCAACCGTGGCTTCCACGAACGACCTCAAGAACGGCCTGGTGCTCAAGCTCGACGGAGGCCAGCTCTGGTCCGTCGTCGAGTTCCAGCACGTCAAGCCCGGCAAGGGCCCGGCCTTCGTGCGCACCAAGCTCAAGAACGTGCTCTCCGGCAAGGTGGTCGACAAGACCTTCAACGCCGGTGTGAAGGTCGAGACGGCCACCATCGACCGCCGAGACATGCAGTTCTCGTACATGGACGGCGAGTACTTCGTCTTCATGGACATGGCCACCTACGACCAGCTGATGGTCGACCGCAAGTCCGTCGGCGACGCCGCCAACTTCCTCATCGAGGGCTTCACCGCCTCGGTCGCCCAGCACGAGGGCGAGGTGCTCTACGTCGAGCTCCCCGCCGCCGTCGAGCTGGTCATCCAGCACACCGACCCGGGCGTCCAGGGCGACCGCTCCACCGGCGGCACCAAGCCGGCCACCCTGGAGACCGGTTACGAGATCGGTGTCCCGCTCTTCATCACCACCGGTGAGAAGATCAAGGTCGACACCCGCACCGGCGACTACCTCGGCCGGGTGAACAGCTAACCGTGGCTGCCCGGAACAAGGCCCGCAAGCGCGCCTTCCAGATCCTCTTCGAGGCCGACCAGCGCGGCGAGTCCGTGCAGACGGTCCTCGCGGACTGGGTGCGGCACTCGCGGTCCGACGACCGTCAGCCGCCGGTCGCCGAGTACACGATGCAGCTCGTCGAGGGCTACGCGGACCATGTGGACCGCATCGACGACCTGATCTCCACGTACGCGGTGGGCTGGACGCTCGACCGGATGCCGGTCGTGGACCGGAACATCCTGCGCCTCGGCGCGTACGAGCTGGTCTGGGAGGACGAGACGCCCGACGCGGTCGTCATCGACGAGGCCGTCCAGCTGGCCAAGGAGTTCTCCACGGACGACTCCCCGGCCTTCGTGAACGGCCTGCTCGCCCGTTTCAAGGACCTCAAGCCGAGCCTGCGCCGGGACTAGTACCCGGCGGGGCCGGCGCCCCGAGTACGCCGAAGGGCCCGCAGCACGATCCGTGCCGCGGGCCCTTCGGCGTACTCGGGCGGCCGCACGCCAAAACGCCGGCCCTGTTGAAACGCCGGCCCTGCAGAACGCCGAAGGGCCCGCCCGGAGCGCATGCTCCCGACGGGCCCGACGGCACGTTTCTGCTGAAGGGGGGTCAGCCCTCTTCGTGGGCGACCGCACGGCGGGCGTCCGCGTCCAGGACACCCCAGCTGATCAGCTGCTCGGTCAGCACCGAGGGGGACTGGTCGTAAATGACGGCCAGCGTGCGCAGATCGTCCTGGCGGATCGAAAGGACCTTGCCGTTGTAATCGCCGCGCTGCGACTGAATGGTCGCCGCATAACGCTGCAACGGGCCCGCCTTCTCCGGCGGCACGTGCGCGAGGCGCTCAAGGTCGAGGACCAGCTTCGGCGGCGGCTCGGCGGCCCCGCCCGGCGTGGTGCCCGGCAGCAGCTCCTGCACCGGAACGCCGTAGAAGTCCGCCAGCTCGGCAAGGCGCTGTACGGTCACGGCGCGGTCGCCGCGCTCGTACGAGCCGACCACGACGGCCTTCCAGCGGCCCTGGGACTTCTCCTCCACGCCGTGGAGGGAAAGGCCCTGCTGGGTGCGGATGGCGCGGAGCTTGGCCCCGAGCTGTTTTGCGTATTCGCTGGACATATAGCTCCCCGGACGCTGTGACAACGTGCGGCTCCGCCGCGCGGCTGTAACTCACTGTGAGGTTACGCAGCGTTACTTGGCCGCGTCAAGCCGAATGGTCCACACCCCCGCCCCGCAGGAGTGACAGGCTCCGCGTGCGGCGGGCCGTACAGGTCACGGCGATTCCCCGGCCCGGCTCACCCGTTCGAGTGATGGCCCGGTGTCGGACGGCTCCAGGCCCCTGGTACCGTTGGTGACGCAATTCCGACGTCCTTTAAGGTCCGTCCCGTGAGGCGGAGAAGGAGGTCCGTTTCATATGGACACGCAGCACCCGCACCACCCGCAGGATCAGACGCACCCCGATGCGGCGCGGCCCGTTCTCGAAGGCCCCGACATCGCGCGCGTCCTGACCCGTATCGCCCACGAGATCGTCGAACGCGCCAAGGGCGCCGACGACGTGGTGCTCCTCGGCATTCCGACCCGCGGGGTCTTCCTCGCCGAGCGGCTGGCCGTGAAGCTCGAAGGCATCACCGGACGCAAGACCCCGGTCGGCTCCCTCGACATCACCATGTACCGCGACGACCTGCGGATGAAGCCCGCCCGCGCGCTCGGCCGCACCGAGATCCCCGGCGACGGCATCGACGGACGCCTGGTCGTCCTCGTCGACGACGTCCTCTTCTCCGGCCGCACCATCCGCGCCGCCCTCGACGCGCTCGGCGACATCGGCCGCCCGCGCGCCGTCCAGCTCGCGGTCCTCGTCGACCGCGGCCACCGCGAACTCCCGATCCGTGCCGACTATGTCGGCAAGAACCTCCCCACGTCGCTGCGGGAGACGGTCAAGGTCCAGCTCGCCGAGGAGGACGGCCGCGACGCCGTGCTGCTCGGCGTCAAGCAGACCGCTCCGGCCGGCGAGCAGTAGCTCCCACCACCCCGTACGGACCGCACCGACCCGTACGGGCTGCTTCTGCGCGCCCGCACGCCCAAAACCTCCACCACACCTGGAGAACCCCCAGATGATGCGTCACCTCATCTCGGCCGCCGACCTCACCCGCGACGACGCCGTGCTCATCCTCGACACCACGGAGGAGATGGCCCGCGTCTCCGACCGGCCGATAAAGAAGCTCCCCGCCCTGCGCGGCCGGACCATCTGCAACCTGTTCTTCGAGGACTCCACCCGCACCCGGATCTCCTTCGAAGCCGCCGAGAAGCGCCTGTCGGCCGACGTCATCAACTTCGCCGCCAAGGGCTCCTCGGTCTCCAAGGGCGAGTCCCTCAAGGACACCGCACAGACCTTGGAGGCGATGGGCGTCGACGCCGTCGTCATCCGGCACAGCGCCTCCGGCGCACCCTTCCGGCTCGCCACCTCCGGCTGGATCGACGCCCCGGTCATCAACGCCGGCGACGGCACCCACCAGCACCCCACGCAGGCCCTGCTCGACGCCTTCACCATGCGTCGCCGCCTGGTCGGCAAGGACGCGCTCGGCCAGGACCTGGCGGGCAAGCGCATCACCCTCGTCGGCGACGTCCTGCACAGCCGGGTAGCCCGCTCCAACGTCGACCTGCTCCACACGCTCGGCGCCGAGGTCACCCTGGTGGCACCGCCGACGCTGCTCCCCGTCGGCGTCGAGCACTGGACCTGCGACGTCAGCTACGACCTGGACGCGGTGCTGCCGAAGTCGGACGCGGTGATGATGCTGCGGGTGCAGCGCGAACGCATGAACGCCGCCTTCTTCCCGACCGAGCGCGAGTACTCGCGGCGCTACGGGCTCGACGGCGAGCGCATGGCCAAGATGCCCGAGCACGGCATCGTGATGCACCCGGGCCCGATGGTGCGCGGCATGGAGATCACCGCCGAGGTCGCCGACTCCGACCGCTGCACGGTCGTCGAGCAGGTCGCCAACGGCGTCCACACCCGCATGGCGGTCCTGTACCTGCTGCTCGGCGGCAACGAGCCCGCCGTCAGCCACGCCCGTCCCACCGATTCGGAGAACAAGTAACCATGAGCAAGATCCTCATCCGTGGTGCGAAGGTCCTCGGCGGTGACGTCCAGGACGTCCTGATCGACGGCGAGACCATCGCCGCCACCGCCCGGAAGGGCGAAATCGACATCAGTGGCACCGGCCTGGACGCGGGGGACGCGACCGTCATCGACGCCGAGGGCCAGATCCTGCTGCCCGGCCTCGTCGACCTGCACACCCACCTGCGCGAGCCCGGCCGCGAGGACTCCGAGACCGTCCTCACCGGCACCCAGGCCGCCGCCCGCGGCGGCTACACCTCGGTCTTCGCCATGGCCAACACCTTCCCCGTCGCCGACACCGCGGGCGTCGTCGAGCAGGTGTGGCGGCTCGGCAAGGAGTCCGGCTACTGCGACGTGCAGCCCATCGGCGCCGTCACCGTCGGGCTGGAGGGCAAGAAGCTCGCCGAGCTCGGCGCCATGCACGACTCCGCCGCCGGCGTCACCGTCTTCTCCGACGACGGCAAGTGCGTCGACGACGCCGTGATCATGCGCCGCGCCCTGGAGTACGTGAAGGCCTTCGGCGGCGTCGTCGCCCAGCACGCCCAGGAGCCCCGCCTGACCGAGGGCGCCCAGATGAACGAGGGCATCGTCTCGGCCGAGCTCGGCCTCGGCGGCTGGCCCGCCGTCGCCGAGGAGTCGATCATCGCGCGCGACGTGCTGCTCGCCGAGCACGTCGGCTCCCGCGTGCACATCTGCCACCTGTCGACGGCCGGCTCCGTAGAGCTCGTCCGCTGGGCCAAGTCGCGCGGCATCGACGTCACCGCCGAGGTCACCCCGCACCACCTGCTCCTCACCGACGAGCTGGTCCGCTCCTACAACCCGGTCTACAAGGTGAACCCGCCGCTGCGCACCGAGCGCGACGTCATGGCGCTGCGCGAGGCCCTCGCGGACGGCACGATCGACATCGTCGCCACCGACCACGCCCCGCACCCGCACGAGGACAAGGACTGCGAGTGGGCCGCGGCCGCCATGGGCATGGTCGGCCTGGAGACCGCGCTCTCCGTCGTCCAGCACACGATGGTGGAGACCGGCCTGCTCGACTGGGCCGGTGTCGCCGACCGCATGTCCCACAAGCCCGCCGAGATCGGGCAGGCGACCGGCCACGGCCGCCCCATCTCGGCAGGCGAACCCGCCAACCTGACGCTCGTCGATCCGGCATACCGTGGTGAGGTGAACCCCGCGGGCTTCGCATCCCGCAGCCGCAACACCCCCTACGAGGGCCGCGAGCTGCCCGGACGCATCACGCACACCTTCCTGCGGGGCCGGGCAACGGTCGTGGACGGGAAGCTGGCGTGACGTACGCATCACTGATCAATCTCGCAGCCGAGGAGAAGTCCGCCGAGGTGACCAACTGGGGCGGACGCATCGGCTGGGTCGTCGGACTCCTGCTCTTCGTGGCGCTCGTCTACTGGCTGATGCGCCAGGGCTGGCAGTGGCGCGGCCGTCTCCAGGCCGACCTGCCCGACCTGCCCACCGCGCCCGAGACGCCGGGCGAGGCGAAACTGGAGCTGAGCGGCCGCTACCACGGCTCCACCACCGCCGGGCAGTGGCTCGACCGCATCGTGGCGCACGGCCTGGGCGTCCGCAGCAAGGCCGAGCTCACCTTGACGGACGCGGGCCTGGACGTCGTACGCCCCGGGGCGAACGACTTCTTCGTCCCGGCCGCCCAGCTGCGCGAGGCCCGGCTCGACAAGGGCATCGCGGGCAAGGTCCTCACCGAGGGCGGCCTGCTCGTCGTCACCTGGAGCCACGGCGACAAGCTCATCGACTCGGGCTTCCGCTCCGACCGGGCCGAACAGCACCCGGCCTGGGTCGCAGCCATCAACTCCATGACCAAGACCTCTGCACAACCCACCACGACGGAAGGCGCCGCACGATGACCACCTCCACCCGGGGAGCCGCCAAGGCTCCCGCCGTACTCGTCCTGGAGGACGGCCGCATCTTCCGCGGCCGCGCCTACGGGGCCGTGGGGGAGACCTTCGGCGAGGCCGTGTTCTCCACCGGCATGACCGGATACCAGGAGACCCTCACCGACCCGTCGTACCACCGCCAGGTCGTCGTGATGACCGCCCCGCACGTCGGCAACACCGGCGTGAACGACGAGGACCCCGAGTCCGGGCAGATCTGGGTGGCCGGGTACGTCGTGCGCGACCCCGCCCGCCTCCCCTCCAACTGGCGCTCGCGCCGCTCCCTGGACGACGAGCTCGTCAAGCAGGGCGTCGTCGGGATCTCCGGCATCGACACCCGCGCCCTCACCCGCCACCTGCGCGAGCGCGGCGCCATGCGCGTCGGCATCTTCTCCGGCGAGGCGTGGAAGGGCGTCCGCGACGAGGCCCTGCTGGCCCGCGTCAAGGAAGCCCCGCAGATGCAGGGCGCGAACCTCTCCGCCGAGGTCGCCACCAAGGAGACCTACGTCGTCCCCGCGATCGGCCCCGACGGCGAAGCCGTCCCGCTCGGCACCGCGAAGTTCACCGTCGCCGCCGTGGACCTCGGCATCAAGGGCATGACCCCGCGCCGCATGGCCGAGCGCGGCATCGAGGTGCACGTGCTGCCCGCGACCGCCACCGCCGAGGACGTGTACGCCGTCAACCCCGACGGCGTGTTCTTCTCCAACGGCCCGGGCGACCCGGCCACCGCCGACGGCCCCGTCGCCGTGATGCGGGCGGTGCTCGAACGCCGGACGCCGCTGTTCGGCATCTGCTTCGGCAACCAGATCCTGGGCCGCGCCCTCGGCTTCGGCACGTACAAGCTCAAGTACGGCCACCGTGGCATCAACCAGCCGGTGCAGGACCGCACCACCGGCAAGGTCGAGGTCACCGCGCACAACCACGGCTTCGCCGTCGACGCGCCGCTCGACAAGGTCTCCGAGACGCCCTTCGGGCGCGCCGAGGTCTCCCACGTCTGCCTGAACGACCAGGTCGTCGAAGGTCTCCAGCTGCTCGACCAGCCGGCCTTCAGCGTCCAGTACCACCCCGAGGCGGCCGCGGGCCCGCACGACGCCGCGTACCTCTTCGACCGTTTCGTATCCCTGATGGAGGCCGAGCGTGCCTAAGCGCACCGACATCCAGTCCGTTCTGGTCATCGGCTCCGGACCGATCGTCATCGGCCAGGCCGCCGAGTTCGACTACTCCGGTACCCAGGCCTGCCGCATCCTCAAGGCCGAGGGCCTGCGGGTCATCCTGGTCAACTCCAACCCGGCCACGATCATGACCGACCCGGAGATCGCCGACGCCACGTACGTCGAGCCGATCACCCCCGAGTTCGTCGAGAAGATCATCGCCAAGGAGCGCCCCGACGCGCTCCTGCCCACCCTCGGCGGCCAGACCGCGCTCAACACCGCGATCTCCATGCACGAGCAAGGTGTCCTGGAGAAGTACGGCGTCGAGCTGATCGGCGCCAACGTCGAGGCCATCAACAAGGGCGAGGACCGCGACCTGTTCAAGGGCGTCGTCGCGGCCGTCAAGGAGAAGATCGGCTACGGCGAGTCCGCCCGCTCGGTCATCTGCCACACCATGGACGACGTCATCAAGGGCGTCGACGAGCTCGGCGGCTACCCCGTCGTCGTGCGCCCCTCCTTCACCATGGGCGGCGCCGGCTCCGGCTTCGCGCACGACGAGGAGGAGCTGCGCCGCATCGCCGGACAGGGCCTCACGCTCTCGCCGACCACCGAGGTGCTCCTGGAGGAGTCCATCCTCGGCTGGAAGGAGTACGAGCTGGAGCTGATGCGCGACAAGAACGACAACGTCGTGGTCGTCTGCTCCATCGAGAACTTCGACCCGATGGGCGTGCACACCGGCGACTCCATCACCGTCGCCCCGTCCATGACGCTGACCGACCGCGAGTACCAGCGCCTGCGCGACATCGGCATCGCGATCATCCGCGAGGTCGGCGTCGACACCGGCGGCTGCAACATCCAGTTCGCGATCAACCCCGACGACGGCCGCGTCATCGTCATCGAGATGAACCCGCGCGTCTCGCGGTCCTCCGCGCTCGCCTCGAAGGCCACCGGTTTCCCGATTGCCAAGATCGCGGCCAAGCTCGCCATCGGCTACACGCTCGACGAGGTCCCCAACGACATCACCGAGAAGACGCCGGCCTCCTTCGAGCCGACCCTCGACTACGTCGTGGTGAAGGCCCCGCGCTTCGCCTTCGAGAAGTTCCCCTCCGCCGACTCCACCCTCACCACCACCATGAAGTCGGTGGGCGAGGCCATGGCGATCGGCCGGAACTTCACCGAGGCCCTCCAGAAGGCCCTGCGCTCCCTGGAGAAGAAGGGCTCGCAGTTCGACTTCACGGGCCCGGTCGGAAGCAAGGACGTCCTGCTCGAAGAGGCCAAGCGGCCGACCGACGGGCGCATCAACACCGTCATGTACGCGATCCGCGCGGGCGCCACCCAGGAAGAGGTCTTCGAGTACACGAAGATCGACCCCTGGTTCGTCGACCAGCTCTTCCTCATCAAGGAGATCGCCGACGACCTGGCCGCCGCCGAGAAGCTCAACCCCGAGCTGCTCGCCGAGGCCAAGCGGCACGGCTTCTCCGACGCCCAGATCGCCGACATCCGCGGCCTGCGCGAGGACGTCGTCCGCGAGGTCCGGCACGCCCTCGGGGTGCGCCCGGTCTACAAGACGGTCGACACCTGCGCCGCCGAGTTCGCCGCCAAGACCCCGTACTTCTACTCCTCGTACGACGAGGAGAGCGAGGTCGCGCCGCGCACCAAGCCCGCCGTGATCATCCTGGGTTCGGGCCCCAACCGCATCGGCCAGGGCATCGAGTTCGACTACTCCTGCGTCCACGCCTCCTTCGCCCTGAGCGACGCCGGCTACGAGACCGTGATGGTCAACTGCAACCCGGAGACCGTCTCCACCGACTACGACACCTCCGACCGGCTGTACTTCGAGCCGCTCACCCTTGAGGACGTCCTGGAGATCGTGCACGCCGAGACCCTCGCGGGCCCCGTCGCCGGTGTCGTCGTCCAGCTCGGCGGACAGACCCCGTTGGGTCTGTCGCAGGCCCTCAAGGACAACGGCGTCCCGGTCGTGGGCACCCCGCCCGAGGCGATCCACGCCGCCGAGGACCGCGGCGCCTTCGGCCAGGTGCTCGCCGAGGCCGGCCTGCCCGCGCCCAAGCACGGCACCGCCACCACCTTCGAGGGCGCCAAGGCCATCGCCGACGAGATCGGCTACCCGGTCCTCGTACGCCCGTCGTACGTGCTCGGCGGACGCGGCATGGAGATCGTGTACGACGAGGAGCGGCTCGCCTCGTACATCGCCGAGTCCACCGAGATCAGCCCCACCCGGCCGGTCCTGGTGGACCGCTTCCTCGACGACGCGATCGAGATCGACGTGGACGCCCTCTACGACGGCACCGAGCTCTACCTCGGCGGCGTCATGGAGCACATCGAGGAGGCCGGCATCCACTCCGGC
The DNA here is from genome assembly GCF_014650455.1 of Streptomyces xanthochromogenes. Classification (GTDB taxonomy): domain Bacteria; phylum Actinomycetota; class Actinomycetes; order Streptomycetales; family Streptomycetaceae; genus Streptomyces; species Streptomyces xanthochromogenes. The sequence continues at coordinate 14,452 of NZ_BMUZ01000018.1, forward strand.
GACTCGGCGTGCGCGCTGCCCCCGATCACCCTCGGCGGCTTCGACATCAAGCGCCTGCGCGCCTCGACGGAGGCCATCGCCAAGGGAGTCGGCGTCCGCGGACTGATCAACATCCAGTTCGCGATGGCGGGCGACATCCTGTACGTCCTCGAAGCCAACCCCCGTGCCTCGCGCACCGTCCCCTTCACCTCGAAGGCGACCGCGGTGCCGCTCGCGAAGGCCGCCGCCCGCATCTCGCTGGGCGCCACCGTCGCCGAGCTGCGTGCCGAGGGCATGCTGCCGAAGGAGGGCGACGGCGGCACCCTGCCGCTGGACGCGCCGATCTCCGTCAAGGAGGCCGTGATGCCGTGGAGCCGCTTCCGCGACGTCCACGGGCGCGGCGTCGACACCGTGCTCGGCCCGGAGATGCGCTCCACCGGTGAAGTCATGGGCATCGACTCGGTGTTCGGCACCGCGTACGCCAAGTCGCAGGCGGGCGCCTATGGTCCGCTGCCGACCAAGGGCCGCGCGTTCATCTCGGTCGCCAACCGGGACAAGCGCACGATGATCTTCCCGGCACGTGAACTGGTCGCCCACGGCTTCGAGTTGATGGCCACCTCCGGCACCGCCGAGGTGCTGCGCCGCAACGGCATCAACGCCACCGTGGTGCGCAAACTCAGCGAGGGCGAGGGGCCGAACGGCGAGAAGACCATCGTCCAGCTGATCCACGACGGCGAGGTCGACCTCATCGTCAACACGCCGTACGGCACCGGCGGCCGTCTCGACGGCTACGAGATCCGCACGGCGGCCGTCGCCCGCTCCGTGCCCTGCCTGACCACGGTCCAGGCGCTCGCCGCCGCCGTCCAGGGCATCGACGCGCTCAACCGCGGTGACGTGGGGGTGCGTTCCCTCCAGGAACACGCGGAGCATCTGACCGCGGCCCGCGACTAGCAGGCGGGGAAGCAGGGGGACACCGGAAACGGTGTCCCCCTCTTCATGAGTCCCCTTCATGAGCCCCCACCCAGAGCCCCTGAGGACAACGAACATGTACAAGCTCTTCTTCAACCTCGTCTTCAAGCGGATGGACCCCGAGCAGGCCCACTACCTGGCCTTCCGCTGGATCCGTCTCGCGGCCCGCGTCCCCGTCCTGCGCACCTTCGTCGCCGCCGTGCTCGCGCCCCGCCACAAGGAGCTGCGCACCGAGGCCCTCGGCCTGCGCATGCACGGCCCCTTCGGCCTCGCGGCCGGCTTCGACAAGAACGCCGTCGCGATCGACGGCATGTCGATGCTGGGCTTCGACCACATCGAGATCGGCACGGTCACCGGCGAGCCCCAGCCCGGCAACCCCAAGAAGCGGCTGTTCCGCCTCGTGCCGGACCGCGCCCTCATCAACCGCATGGGCTTCAACAACGAGGGCTCGGCGGCCGTGGCCGAGCGCCTGGCGGCCCGCAAGGCCGTCTTCCGCACGACGGTCGGCGTCAACATCGGCAAGACCAAGGTGGTCCCGGAGGCCGAGGCCGCCGCCGACTACGTGAAGTCGACCGAGCGCCTCGCCCGGCACGCCGACTACCTCGTGGTGAACGTCTCCTCGCCGAACACCCCGGGCCTGCGCAACCTCCAGGCCACCGAGTCGCTGCGCCCGCTCCTGACCGCCGTGCGCGAGGCCGCCGACCGCAGCGTGACCGGCCGCCGCGTCCCGCTGCTCGTCAAGATCGCCCCCGATCTCGCCGACGCGGACATCGACGCGGTCGCCGACCTCGCCGTCGAGCTCGGCCTGGACGGCATCATCGCCACCAACACCACGATCGCCCGCGACGGGCTCGGCCTGAAGTCCTCCGCCGGCCTCGTCAAGGAGACCGGCGGCCTGTCCGGCGCGCCGCTCAAGGAGCGCTCCCTGGAGGTACTCGGCCGCCTGTACGCCCGCGTCGGCGACCGTCTCGTCCTGATCGGGGTCGGCGGCATCGAGAACGCCGAGGACGCCTGGCAGCGCATCCTGGCCGGCGCCACCCTCGTCCAGGGCTACAGCGCCTTCATCTACGAGGGCCCCTTCTGGGCCCGCGCGATCCACAAGGGCCTCGCGGCCCGGCTCGCCACCTCCCCGTACGCGACGCTCGCCCAGGCCGTCGGCGCCGAGACCCGGAAGAAGGCCGCCGCATGATCCCCTTCGGTACCCGTCTGCGCGAGGCGATGGACACCCGCGGACCGCTGTGCGTGGGCATCGACCCGCACGCCTCCCTGCTCGCGGACTGGGGCCTGAACGACGACATCGCGGGTCTGGAGCGCTTCACCCGCATCACCGTGGAGGCCCTCGCCGACCGGGTGGCCGTCCTCAAGCCGCAGTCGGCGTTCTTCGAGCGGTTCGGCTCGCGCGGCGTCGCCGTCCTGGAGAAGGCGGTCGAGGAGGCCCGCGCGGCCGGGGCGCTGGTCCTGATGGACGCCAAGCGCGGCGACATCGGCTCCACGATGGCGGCGTACGCGGCCACCTATCTGGACCCCGCCTCCCCGCTGTTCTCGGACGCGGTCACCGTCTCGCCGTACTTGGGCTTCGGTTCGCTGCGCCCGGCGCTCGACCTGGCGGCCAAGTCCGGCTCGGGCGTCTTCGTGCTCGCCCTCACCTCCAACCCGGAGGGCGCCGAGGTGCAGCGCTCGACCGCGGCCGACGGCCGTCCCCTCGCCCAGCTGATGCTGGACCACATGAAGGCGGAGAACACGGGCGCCTCGCCCCTGGGCTCGGTCGGTGCCGTGGTCGGCGCCACGCTCGGCGACGCCGGGGTGGACCTCGACATCAACGGCCCGCTGCTCGCCCCGGGGATCGGCGCGCAGGGCGCGACCCCGGCCGATCTGCCGGGCGTGTTCGGCTCGGCCGTGCGCAACGTCGTCCCGAGCGTCAGCCGCGGGGTGCTGCGCCGCGGCCCCGACGCGAGCGCCCTGCGCGAGGCCGCGGCCCGCTATGCCGACGAGGTCCGCGCGGCGATTCCGCGGGTGTGATCGACGGTGCCGCCCCGGTGTGACATGCGTCGCACCGGGGCGGCGTGCTTTCCGGACACGCGGCGGACGTGCGGCGACGGCCGCCGGGGCCTCGCGCGCACCGGGGAAACGGCCGGCCGCGGGGGGCCGTTCGGCGCCCGGGCACCGAACGTTGACAAATTCCTTACTCAAAACCGGGGGGTTTTGTCCGAAAAGTCCTGGTCGGCTGAGGCTGACCAGGACTTTTCGTCTGTTCTCGCTGACTGGAGCGGCCTTGGCCGCTAGTCTCCGACGAGAGCAGACGAGCACGTGCGCGAGTGCGTTGTTCGTTGCTCGCCTGGTGTGGGGCGATTAGGTTCCTCACCGGTCCGTATCCGACAGTTCGACATCCGAGGTGACGTAGGCGTGGCTCTTCCGCCCCTTACCCCTGAACAGCGCGCAGCCGCGCTCGAAAAGGCCGCCGCGGCTCGCCGGGAGCGGGCCGAGGTCAAGAATCGACTCAAGCACTCCGGCGCCTCGCTCCACGAGGTCATCAAGTCGGGCCAGGAGAACGACGTCATCGGGAAGATGAAGGTCTCCGCCCTCCTTGAGTCCCTGCCCGGCGTGGGCAAGGTCCGCGCCAAGCAGATCATGGAGCGGCTCGGGATCTCCGAGAGCCGCCGCGTGCGGGGGCTCGGCTCCAATCAGATCGCGTCCCTTGAGCGCGAGTTCGGCGGCTCCGGGGCCTGACGTCTCGGGCATGCCCGAGAAGCTGGAATAATCGCCGCATGGCAGCAACACCCCGGGGGACCACCCCCGTACCCCCGGACGCACGTCCGCGGCTGACCGTGCTCTCCGGCCCCTCCGGGGTCGGCAAGAGCACGGTCGTCGCTCATATGCGCAAGGTTCATCCCGAGGTCTGGCTCTCGGTGTCGGCGACGACCCGCAAGCCGCGCCCCGGCGAGCGGCACGGCGTGCAGTACTTCTTCGTCGACGACGAGGAGTTCGACAAGCTCGTCGCCAACGGCGAACTGCTCGAATGGGCCGAGTTCGCGGGCAACCGCTACGGCACCCCGCGCACGGCCGTGCTCGAACGGCTCGAAGCCGGTGAGCCCGTCCTCCTGGAGATCGACCTCCAGGGCGCCCGGCTCGTCCGCGAGTCGATGCCCGAGGCGCAGCTCGTCTTCCTCGCGCCGCCCAGCTGGGACGAACTCGTCCGCCGGCTCACCGGCCGGGGCACCGAGGCGCCCGAGGTCATCGAGCGCCGGCTCGCCGCCGCGAAGGTCGAACTGGCCGCCGAGTCGGAGTTCGACACCACCCTGGTCAACACCTCGGTCGAGGACGTGGCCCGCGAGCTGCTAGCCTTGATGCGAGTTGTTTGATCGAGTCGTATGACGTCATTCACCCGGCGTCCTCCGATCCGCTCGGTTCCGCTCACATCTTCGATCCCCATCGGAAGGCAGAGAGTGTCCTCTTCCATTACCGCGCCCGAGGGCATCATCAACCCTCCGATTGATGAGCTCCTCGAAGCAACCGACTCGAAGTACAGCCTGGTGATCTACGCGGCCAAGCGTGCCCGCCAGATCAACGCGTACTACTCGCAGCTCGGTGAGGGCCTGCTCGAGTACGTCGGCCCGCTGGTGGACACCCACGTCCACGAGAAGCCGCTCTCGATCGCGCTGCGCGAGATCAACGCGGGTCTGCTGACCTCCGAGGCCATCGAGGGCCCCGCCCAGTAGGCACCGATACGTTTCCACCACAGGCCCGGCAGCGCGACTGCCGGGCCTGTGGTGTGTCATGGGTACGTACACGCATCAGGCGCACGGGGAGAGGCAGTTCTTTCGATGGCCAAGCCGAAGGTCGTTCTGGGGGTCAGCGGCGGCGTCGCCGCCTACAAGGCGTGCGAGCTGCTGCGCCGGCTGACCGAGTCGGGGCACGACGTCCAAGTGGTGCCGACCGCGGCGGCGCTCCACTTCGTCGGAGCCGCCACCTGGTCGGCGCTGTCCGGACACCCCGTCTCGACCGAGGTCTGGTCGGACGTCCACGAGGTGCCCCACGTCCGCATCGGACAGGGCGCCGACCTCGTGATCGTGGCGCCGGCCACCGCCGACATGCTCGCCAAGGCCGCCCACGGCCTGGCCGACGACCTGCTGACCAACACCCTGCTCACCGCGCGCTGCCCGGTCGTCTTCGCGCCCGCGATGCACACCGAGATGTGGGAGCACCCCGCCACCCAGGAGAACGTCGCGACCCTGCGCCGCCGGGGCGCGATCGTCGTCGAGCCCGCCGTCGGGCGGCTCACCGGTGTCGACACCGGCAAGGGTCGGCTGCCCGACCCGGGCGAGCTGTTCGAGGTGTGCCGCCGGGTGCTCGCGCGGGGGAGTGCCGAGCGGGACCTGGCCGGGCGGCACGTGGTGGTCAGCGCGGGCGGCACGCGAGAGCCGCTCGACCCCGTCCGCTATCTCGGCAACCGCTCCTCCGGCAAGCAGGGCTACGCGCTCGCCCGTACCGCCGTCGCGCGCGGGGCCAGGGTCACCCTGATCGAGGCCAACACCGGGCTCCCGGACCCGGCGGGTGCCGATGTGGTCCACGTCGGCACCGCCGTACAGCTGCGCGAGGCCGTCCTGAAGGCCGGGGCGGACGCGGACGCGGTGGTCATGGCGGCCGCCGTCGCCGACTTCCGGCCGGAGTCGTACGCCGCCGGGAAGATCAAGAAGAAGGACGGACAGGAGCCCGCGCCGCTCACCCTCGTCCGCAATCCGGACATCCTCGCCGAGATCTCCGCCGAGCGCGCCCGGCCCGGCCAACTGGTCGTCGGCTTCGCGGCCGAGACCGACGACGTGCTGGCCAACGGCCGTCTCAAGCTCCGGCGCAAGGGCTGCGACCTGCTCGTCGTCAATGAGGTCGGTGAGCGCAAGACGTTCGGCTCCGAGGAGAACGAGGCCGTCGTGCTCGGCGCCGACGGCTCCGAGACGCCGGTGCCGTACGGTCCCAAGGAAGCCCTCGCCGACACGGTGTGGGATCTGGTGGGCCGGCGTTTCGGACAAACCGGGGCCACCTCCGGAGACCGTCCCTGAACCCCCCGGTCAGGGCCCGCCGGGGCGTCCGTCGCCGCGCATGCGGCATACCGGAACGACCAGATCCGGAGATCTCCGGACTCCACGTGTCGAGACACGTGGTCCATTGAGCAGAACCGACCGATAAACTGGTCTCGGATCCGCAGCCGGGCGCAGCTCCCGGCGCGACCTACCATGATCAGCCAGCAGCCGCTGCAACCCCAGGGAGCGTTGTGTCCCGTCGTCTCTTCACCTCGGAGTCTGTGACCGAGGGTCACCCCGACAAGATCGCTGACCAGATCAGCGACACGATCCTCGACGCGCTTCTGCGCGAGGACCCGGCCTCCCGCGTCGCCGTGGAGACCCTCATCACCACGGGCCAGGTGCACGTGGCCGGTGAGGTCACCACCAAGGCGTACGCGCCGATCGCCCAGCTCGTGCGCGACAAGATCCTGGAAATCGGCTACGACTCCTCGAAGAAGGGCTTCGACGGCGCCTCCTGCGGCGTCTCGGTGTCCATCGGCGCCCAGTCCCCGGACATCGCCCAGGGTGTCGACACCGCGTACGAGAAGCGGGTTGAGGGGTCCGCCGCAGGTGACGAGGGCGACGAGCTGGACAAGCAGGGCGCCGGCGACCAGGGCCTGATGTTCGGCTACGCCTGCGACGAGACGCCCGAGCTGATGCCGCTGCCGATCCACATCGCGCACCGCCTCTCGCGCCGCCTGACCGAGGTCCGCAAGAACGGGACCATCCCCTACCTGCGCCCCGACGGCAAGACCCAGGTCACCATCGAGTACGACGGCGACAAGGCCGTCCGCCTCGACACGGTCGTCGTCTCCACGCAGCACGCCAGCGACATCGACCTGGAGTCGCTGCTCGCGCCCGACATCCGCGAGTTCGTCGTCGAGCAGGTCCTCAAGCAGCTCGTCGAGGACGGCATCAAGCTGGACACCGACGGCTACCGCCTCCTGGTGAACCCGACCGGCCGCTTCGAGATCGGCGGCCCGATGGGCGACGCCGGCCTGACCGGTCGCAAGATCATCATCGACACCTACGGCGGCATGGCCCGTCACGGCGGCGGCGCCTTCTCCGGCAAGGACCCGTCGAAGGTCGACCGCTCGGCCGCCTACGCGATGCGCTGGGTCGCCAAGAACGTCGTGGCCGCCGGCCTCGCCGCGCGCTGCGAGGTCCAGGTCGCGTACGCAATCGGCAAGGCCGAGCCGGTGGGTCTGTTCGTCGAGACGTTCGGCACCAACACGGTGGACAACGAGAAGATCGAGACCGCGATCACCCAGGTCTTCGACCTGCGTCCGGCCGCGATCATCCGTGACCTCGACCTGCTCCGCCCGATCTACGCCCAGACCGCGGCGTACGGCCACTTCGGCCGCGAGCTCCCCGACTTCACGTGGGAGCGCACGGACCGCGTGGAGGCGCTGCGCGCCGCCGCGGGTCTGTAGGCCCCAGCACCCCATGAGGGCCCCGGACCGGGATCGGTCCGGGGCCCTCATGTTCTGGGGAGGGGATGTCGCCCGTGCGGATGCTGGTCATTCCTCCGTAGCCGGTTGCCCGGCGGGGTCTTCGAGACCCGGCCCCTCGAAGCGGGCCCTGATCTCTTCAGCGGCCTCGGTCTTGTTGTGACCCTCAGCCACCTGGAGCAGCCGTTTCCCGAACAGGGCCAGGTCTGGATCGTCCGGCCCGAAGCCGAACCACGCGATCACATCGTCCAGGCGATTGCCCGTACCCGATGGTTCCTCGCCGTGATGCGGCGTGGCCTCGGACGTGAAGGGGGCCTGGGCATGGAGGCCGGGCTCCGGCGGAAGGACCGGAGGCGGCACCAAGTGTTGGAACTCCGGTGCCACTTCGTCGTTGTTGGCTGCGGCGGTGAGTCGGGCCAGGACACCGATCCGGTCCACGGTCTCCTCGATCCGGTCCTCGTTGCGGGCCAGCCACCACACCACGGCGCTGCCGGTGTCCTTCAGGACGTCACCGCCCAGGTAGTCGCGTTTGTTGCGCTCATGGTTGCGCTCGTGCTCCCAGACGTCCTGCTCCTTGCGTACGGCCGAGAGTTTGGCCAGGCGTTCCAGGTCCGGCCCCGGGAGGTCGAGCGAGACCTCCAACGCCATGGCCTGCAACCGTCCGCCGGGGTCCGGGAGCATGATCGCAAGAGCGCCGTCGAGCTGGTGCTGCAGCAGTGCGCTCCGCGAAGGGGGTTGCCCTGCGGTGATCTCGCGGGCCCGCTGCAGGATGGTGTCCACGGCGAGGCCGGAGGGGTTTCCGAGCATCGCTCCGTCGGGCGAGTCGAGAACGCTCCAGCGCACCGTGGCCGAGAACAGGAAGTCGTAGTCGGTGACAGCACTGGGCAGGGCGACACCATGGACGCGCACTTCCCGACGGGGTGCGGGCGGCAACGGCAGATCGGGTTCCAGAGTGAGGTGGGCCGGGAACCCGTCGTCGTCCCGGGACATCAGCCGGTTGACCACCACGGCCGCCGTGACCAGCACGGCAGCCAGAACAGGCCAGGCCCATCGTGGCCACTGCAGGGCCACCCCCGCGATGACGCACAGCAGCCCGAGCAGAAGGGTGACGAAGACGGTCATGGTGTGACGGCCTGAACCGCTCATGTGCTCCCCCGAGGAAGTGGATGTCAGACGGCGGATGCCAGGGAATCGAGTCCCTGGGCGGCGTTGATCTTCTGGATGAGCAGACCGGTGATCGCCGGCCGGTTGCCGGATCCCGGTGGACTCGGCCGCCCCCAGTCGTTGGCGGCCTGGTAGAGGCCACCGAGCAGTGAGGCATCGCCGTGGCAACCGTCGACGAGCACATCGAGCAGCCGCTCGGGAGCCGAGCCGGTCGCCACCGCTGTGAACCATCGGGCCGAGTACGGGCGCCACCGCTGCGGCGGCAGCCGCTCGAAGACGGCGCCCCATCCCGCTTCCAGTCCCGCGCGAACATCCCTTGAGGCGATCAGACGGGTGGACTGGCTGAGCGCGAGGAACAGATCGAGGTCCCTGCCCCCGTCGGGTTCCCCCAACCTGCGGCGGATCCGCTGAAGCAGCAGGCGGTACATACGGCTGTCGTCCAACGCGAGGGCCAGCAGTGCGTTGCGCGCGGTGTCGGCGACCCGTCCGTCCGCTCGACGGTCCAAGTGATGGAGCCGTACCAGCGCCTGGTGCGGGTGGCTCTGCCGCATGGTTTCCGAGCAGACGAGTACGAGTGCCTGTTTGAGGTTCTGCGGCAGATTTCTGGTGAGGGACCACTCGTAGATCTGCCGGCGGAAGCGCTGACCATGACGCTCGTGGGCCAAGCCGAGGCTGAGGGCCTGAGCAGCGTCCGGAATGAGCCGGACCTGGCCGTGGCGGCCGGTCCAAGAGTCGGCGAGCCGGATCAGGTCGTCGGGGCGGTCGGCTTTGAGGCACTGCTCGGCGAAGCGCTCGATGGCGCGGCCGTGGTCGTCCTCCCCGATTCCAGGCCGAGCCAGACACTCATGCATCCAGCGTCGCAGCTGCTCGGCGAGGTCCGGGAAGTACGTCCAGAAGTGGTCCCGGACACCCTGGTCGTAGTTGTGCGTCCTGAACCGCACCAGCCCGTCCGCGCTGGTCTCCGCGCCCAGCTCGGTCAACTCCCGGTTCAGGTCCACCTGTTCGAGCCGGGGGCGTTGATCGGGAGGGTGCGACAGGGTGGAGAGAAGCGCCGAGGCCGCGCGCAACACGGTGCCCGGCGAGGATGCGTGGAACAGGGCGAGGGCGAGGAGCAGCGCCCGTCTGCGGCCCGAGTCGTGGGCGGCCAGGTCCGCGGCGACCTCGGCGCTCCGGTCGGCCAGTGTCTTGACCGCCCCGTCGCGCCAGCTGGGGAAGCCGCCGGGAGTGCCGCTGTCGCGCAGAGAACGGATACGGTCCGCGAGTTCGGCGACCTCCCGCAGGGGGATGCGGCCCAGATGGTTGGCGAAGGTCTGGACGCCCAGCTCCGCAGGCGTCGGGCGGATGTTGGCGAGTTGGAGATACCGGCTCAGTACATCCCGGGGCCAGGGCTTGGTCAGTTCGGCGGTGTAGGGCTTGAGCTCGGCCCGCTGCAGGTAGCCGTGATGCCGGGGCAGTACTACGGCGAGCCGGGCTCCGCGCTCCACCAGCCTGGCCCGGAAGTCCAGCAGGCGGTTCTGGAGGGAGAGGTAACGGGCCTCGTCGACGGCCGACAGGTCGAGCATCAGGCGGTCGCCCTCGCTCACCTCTTCCGCGTCGAGGACCGAGCTGCTGTCGTCCTCGGTGTCGGGGAGTTCGTACAACCCGCCCGAGCCGTCGGCAAGTTCATGCAGGAGCTTCAATGCGGAGGCCCGTCTACCGGATCCGGGCGGTGCCGAGAGGAGTACCAAGGAATTCGCCTGGAGCAGAGTGCGGGCTCGCTGCATGCCGCCCGGCGCGACGAACCTCTGGTCGAGCCAGTCGCCGTCCCTGTCGGTGATGCTGAGCAGCTTCGGGCCCGTTTTGTGACGCAGCCGGTCCGAAGCCGCGGCGAGGGCGAGGGAGATGTTGAACTGGGTTCCCTCACCGGTGTGCACGGGGCCGTGGGACTCGTTGATGAACGCACCGGACGAGTCGCTCACCTGTCGTTCCCCGGGCGCTGCGAACCGCCGAACCGCTGGCGGATGCCTCCACGGTTGTCACCGGCGACGTAGTTGGTTCCGTCGCCGGTGATCCGGGGTCCGTTGAGCTGGTCGCCGGAGCCGGTGTGCAGCGGGCCGTGTGCTTCGTTGACGAACGAGCCCAGATCGCCGTTGACCGTACCGATGCCGCCGCTCTGTCGGCTGGTGCGGGTCTCCGAGGAGCCGGAGGGCTGTTTGGCCTCGGCCTCGGCGCCGCTGACGCGTCGATCCAAGGAGCCGAGGTCGGGGACTTGGCGGACCAGCCTGTCGCCGAGCCGGGTCAGATCGGCTTCGGCGGTACGCGTCGTGTACCGCTCGTACTGGCAGTCGGCCAGCGGCTTGAGGGATGCGGGGAGACGCAGCGGGTCGAGCTGCGCCATCTGCCGTCCGAGAAGGACCGGCACCACCAGCGCCCCGGCCGCGAACGCCTCCTCGATCTCGCGGCGCACCCAGTCCTTCGGGTCGGTCAGTGCCCTGCGGTCGGGCCGCTTCTGGTGTGGAGCGTCGACCCAGTCGGTCCCGATCAGTGCGAGCAGCACCCGGCACCGGCGCACGCCCCCGACCAGCATGTCGACCCACTTGGTCCCGGGAGCGATGGACTTCTGCGCGCGGAAGACGCTGTCCGTGCCGAACCGGTTCGACAGCTCGGCGTCGAAGGTGCGGGCGGCTTCTTTGCCGTCCTGGGTGCGGTAGTTGATGAAGAACTCGTGCATGGCTCGGTCCCTTCGCTGGGTTGTGTCAGGAGGATGGGTGCGGCAGAACCGTGATGAGCCGACGCGCCGCCTCGCGCGCCCGGGCGTTGCGAGGGTGTCGGCCGAGCAGACGGGCCAGCCGTCGCAGGTCGGTGGAGATGGTCGCCGACTCGACGGCCGCGGCGCAGGAGAGCAGTTCCGTGGTGACGGTGCATGCCTGGTCGATGTCGCCGGCGGCAGCGTGGGCGAGGGCGCGGCGCGCACCGTGGCGGGCCTGCGCCCGCAAGGCATGGGGGGAGAGCCGGGAGGTCTCCCGGTCGAGCAGCTCCGCTGCTTGTCGCGGCCTGCCGAGTTCGTACAGGCACCAACCGGTGTACATCTCCACCACATCAGGCACGTGCGAGGCGCCGAGAGTGGGGGCGTCGGACCGGGCCGTGTCCATCGAGAGCAGCTCGCGCGCCTCGTCGAGACTCCGCATTGCCGCGCTGTGATCGCCGGCCACCGCCAGGCTCTGCGCGCGGTGCTGCGCCGCAAGTCCGCGCACCCGTGGCACTGCCGCACTGCGCAGCGCCCTTTCAGCCAGTTCGGTGGCCTGGACCGGGTCACCGCCCAGCAGGCAGATCAGGGACCGTCGCACCAGGGCGTAGGCGGCCAGCGCTTCGTCGCCGCAGCTGTCCGCGAGTTGCACGGCGCGGTCCGTCCACCACAGGGCGGTACGGTCGTCCCCTGCCTCCTGGGCCATCCATCCCGTGTATTCGGCATACCGCGAGGCGAGGACCAGCAGCTCGCCCCTTGACCGGGGTCCTGCGAGACGGGCCAGCTGTTCCAGCGCGTGGATTTGGGCGATCAGGGCAGGCACGAGACTGCGGGGAGCCGCGGCCTGCCCGATCCTGCGGAACTGGTCGAACAGAACTCGGTTTGCCTCCACGAGCGTCCCGGCCCCCGTGTCCACCGGCAGGGGGCTGCCGGCCAGCGGGAGCGAAAGAGCCGATGCCGCGCCGACGGCGATCAGGCTGCGGCGTTTCATGGGCTGGAGCGTGCTGGTGCCGTCCTTGTCCAGGTACATCAACCACACCTCGTCGTCGCGCCCGGGATCGGGCAGGAACAGGGGCGAATCCGCCGTGTCGAGCAGCCGAGCCAGGGCGCCATCGGCAGCGAGTTCGGTGTCGCAAAGGCGGGCGAGCTCGGCGCTCGGCCGCTTGAGGCCGCGTTCCACCTTGCTCAGCTGTGCCTTGCTGTAGTGCACACGCTTTCCGAGCTGTTCCAGTGAGAGGTCCGCCGCGAGGCGTCGCCGCCGCAGTTCCTCCCCGAAGCGGTACATGTGGTGCTGCATGTGAACCTCCGTCGCTGCCCTGCGCACGGTCGGCTGCGACGCGAATCAGAGTGCGGCAGCGGATCGAGCGGAACAAGGCGAATGGGGACGTTTCCCGTTTCCTCAACCGGAGGGAATCGCACCCCTTCCTGGCTGTCGAGGGAGCATGGCGGGAACCGGCCGACGACCAGGGCCGGCCCCCGCTGTCAGTCCCGTCTGGTAGGAATTTGGCTGTGAGCAGCGAGAACGAACGGCAGGGCGGGGGCGCCGAGGGCGCGGGGCCGGAGCAGCTTGCGCTCATTCGGGAGACGGTGCGCAAGGCCAAGGTGCCCAAGGCCAAGCCGCGGACGTGGCGGGGGGCCGCGCTCGCCAAGGAGCTGCCGGTCGCCCGGGTCGTGGTGAACAAGGGGGTGCTGCACCTCGACCAGTTCTTCGACTACGCGGTGCCCGAGGAGCTGGACGCCGACGCGCAGCCCGGGGTGCGGGTGCGGGTGCGGTTCGGGGCCGGGTCGCGCAATGTGCGCGACGGGCGGCGCGAGGGCGGCGGGCTCATCGACGGGTTCCTCGTGGAGCGCCGGGCCGAGTCGGACTACTCGGGTCCGCTGGCCGCGCTGGCCGGTGTCGTCTCGCCGGAGCGGGTGCTCAGCGCCGAGATGCTGTCGCTCGCCCGCGCGGTCGCGGACCGGTACGCGGGCAGCCTCGCCGATGTGCTCCAGCTCGCGGTCCCGCCGAGGAACGCCCGCGCCGAGTCCAAGCCGTCCCCCGAACCGCCTCCGCCGCCCGCCCCGCCGGAGCCCGGCACCTGGGAGCGGTACCAGCAAGGGCCCGCGTTCCTGCGGGCGTTGGGCACCGGCGGCGCACCCCGCGCGGTGTGGACCGCGCTGCCCGGGCCGCACTGGGCGGCGGAGATCGCCCGGGCCGTCGGGGCGACGCTCGCCTCGGGGCGCGGCGCCCTCGTCGTGGTGCCGGACGGCCGCAGCGCCGCCCGGGTCGACGCGGCGCTGACCGCGCTGCTCGGCGAGGGCCGGCACGCCCTGCTCACCGCCGAGTCGGGCCCCGAGCGCCGCTACCGGCAGTGGCTCGCGGTGCGGCGCGGCGCGGTACGGGCGGTGGTCGGCACCAGGGCCGCGATGTTCGCCCCCGTCGAGAATCCCGGGCTCGTCGTGGTGTGGGAGGACGGGGACTCCAGCCACAGCGACGACAACGCCCCCTTCCCGCACGTGCGCGAGGTCCTCGAACTGCGCGCCGCGCACGACAAGTGCGGCTTCCTGCTCGGGAGCACGAGCTGTACGGTCGAGGCCGCCCAGCTCGTGGAGAGCGGCTGGGCCGCCCCGTTGGTCGCCGACCGCACGGTGGTCAGGGCCGCCGCCCCCCTCGTACGCACCGTCGGCGACGGCGAGCTGGCGCGCGACGAGGCGGCCCGGGCGGCCCGCCTCCCCAGCCTGGCCTGGAAGGCCGTGCGCGAGGGCCTGAAGAGCGGCCCGGTGCTCGTGCAGGTGCCCCGCCGTGGCTACGCGCCACGGCTCGCCTGCGCCCGCTGTCGGACGCCCGCCCGCTGCGGGAAGTGCGCCGGGCCCCTGGAGGCGCCGGACGAGCGGGAGTTGACGTGTGCCTGGTGCGGTACGGCGGAGCGCGACTGGCACTGCGCGGAGTGCGGGGCGAACCGGCTGCGGGCCCAGGTCGTCGGCGCGCGCCGGACCGCGGAGGAGCTCGGCCGGGCCTTTCCCGCGGTGCCGGTGCGCACCTCGGGGCGGGACCACATCCTGGACAGCGTGCCAGGACAGCCCGCTCTCGTGGTGTCCACGCCCGGCGCCGAGCCGGTCGCCGAGGGCGGCTACGCGGCGGCGCTGCTCCTCGACGGCTGGGCCATGCTCAGCCGGCCCGACATCCGGGCCGGCGAGGAGGCGCTGCGGCGCTGGATCTCGGCGTCCTCGCTGGTGCGCGGGCAGGACGCGGGCGGCACCGTGGTCGTGGTCGCCGAGCCCACGCTGCGCCCGGTGCAGGCGCTGGTCCGCTGGGACCCGGTGGGCCACGCGCTGCGTGAACTGGCCGAGCGGGCCGAGCTCAACTTCCCCCCGGTCTCCCGCATGGCCGAGGCCATCGGCCGCCCCGAGGCGGTCGAGGCCTTCCTGAACGCGGCCCAACTGCCGCCCGAGGCACAGGTGTTGGGCCCGGTGCCACTGCCGGTGTCCGACCCGGGCCGGCCGCGCAGGCCCGGCGACCCGCCGGTGGGCGAGCGCTGGGAGCGGGCCCTCGTCAGGGTCCCGCCGGGCTCCGGCGCCGCGCTCGCCGCGGCGCTCAAGGCGGCCCAGGCCTCCCGGCTGGCCCGGGGCGGTGGTGACCCGGTGCGGCTGAGGATCGACCCGCCGGACATCGGCTGAGGGTCGGCCCGGACATGGGTGTGCCCCCGCGATGCGTACAGGCGCGAGGGCACGAAGGGGCGAAAGCGGGTCAGCCGTTGCGGGGGCCGGGGAAGGCGCTGGTGCGGACCTCCTCGCGAAGGGACTGGCTGCTCGCCGTCGGCTGCGGCGGCATCGAACGGGCGGCGGGGACCGCGGGCATGGTGGGCAGCGGCGGCAGGGTGCGGGTCGTGGCGGCCTCGGCCGGACGCTCGGCGTCGACCTGACCCGGGGCCTGGGCGCCCGCCCGGCGCGACCCGTAACGGCGGTGCACCGCCTGCTTGGTGACGCCGAGCGCGGAGCCCACGGCGTCCCAGGAGAAGCCGAGGGAGCGGTCGAAGTCGACGGCCGCGGTGACCAGCGTCTCGACGCTGTCCCGCAGCTCCTGGGCGAGCCGTACGGTCGGGGCCGGAGCGCGTCCGTACACGACGAAGCCCGTGGAGGGACCGGAGCGCCGCGGGCGGTAGACGTTGCCCAGCTGCGCGGTGAGGGTGCGCAGTGCGTCCACCTGCCGGCGGACCCGCTCGATGTCCCGCACCAACAGGTGCAGGCTGGCCCGCGCTTGGGCGTCGTGGGTTGCGTGGTCGGCCATGAGCAAGCCTCTCGAACCGGCGATGAAAAGGGACAGAAGGGATGGTGCAGTCGGAGCTCTGGGTGGTGCTGGTGGTGGTGCTGGTACTGCGTGGTGCGGTTGCCGTGTTGACGTGGAGCGGGTGCTGAAAAGGCGCGGGACGCACAAGCGGCCCGATTCGGTCAATCTCTCTTGACCAACGCGCCACCTCCTGTTGTGGTCACGCTGCGGGGGCGTATGGGCATATGCACAGGGCGCGCAACTCCCCGTACGCCCCTGCCGTACGGGACGCGCACGGGAGGCGTGCGGGACCCGGCAGCAGGTCCGCGCGGGGCCCCGGCCACCTCCGCGTCGGGACCCGGGGCGGCGGCCCATAGACTGGGACGCTGCTCTCGACAAAGCGAGGTAACCCCCAGTGAAGCTCGTCTTCGCAGGCACCCCCGAGGTCGCCGTCCCCGCCCTGGACGCCCTGATCGCCTCCGGCCGGCACGAGGTCGCCGCGGTCGTCACCCGGCCGGACGCGCCCGCCGGGCGCGGCCGCCGCCTGGTGGCGAGCCCGGTCGCCGAGCGCGCGGAGGAGGCGGGCATCGAGGTGCTCAAGCCCGCGAAGCCGCGTGACGAGCAGTTCCTGGCCCGGCTGCGCGAGATCGCCCCGGACTGCTGCCCGGTCGTGGCGTACGGCGCCCTGCTGCCCAAGGCTGCCCTCGACATCCCGGCGCGCGGCTGGGTCAACCTGCACTTCTCGCTGCTGCCCGCCTGGCGCGGGGCCGCGCCCGTGCAGCACGCCGTCATGGCGGGCGACGAGATCACCGGCGCCGCCACCTTCCTCATCGAGGAGGGGCTCGACTCCGGCCCGGTGTACGGCACCGTCACCGAGGAGGTCCGGCCCACGGACACCAGCGGCGACCTGCTCACCCGGCTCGCGTTCGCGGGCGCCGGACTGCTCGCCGCGACCATGGACGGCATCGAGGACGGCTCCCTGAAGGCCGTTCCGCAGCCCGCCGACGGGATCTCGCTCGCCCCGAAGATCACCGTGGAGATGGCGCACATCGACTGGGCGGCCCCGGCGCTGCGGGTCGACCGCGTGGTGCGCGGCTGCACCCCCGCGCCCGGCGCCTGGACGGTGTTCCGCGGCGAGCGCCTCAAGCTCGTCCAGGCCGCCCTCGTCACCGACCGCACCGAGCTCGCGCCCGGCGAGATCTCCGCCGCCAAGAACAACGTGTACGTCGGCACCGGCTCGCACGCCGTGGAGCTGCTCTGGGTCCAGCCGCAGGGAAAGAAGCCGATGCGCGGCGCCGACTGGGCCCGCGGGGTCCGGATCGCCCCGGGTGAGCGCCTGGGAGCGCCGGACGTACGCTGAGAGGGTTCGCCCCATCTGATCCGCGGAGCACCTTTCACGTGAACGATTCGCCACGTCGCAGCCCGAACCCCAACGCGGGCAAGGGCGGCAAGCCGTACCGCCGTCCCAAGAAGGACCCGGTCCGCATCCTCGCCTTCGAGGCCCTGCGGGCCGTCGACGAGCGCGACGCCTACGCCAACCTGGTCCTGCCCCCGCTGCTCCGCAAGGCGCGCGAGGGCGGGAACTTCGACACCCGGGACGCGGCGCTGGCCACCGAGCTCGTCTACGGGACACTGCGCCGTCAGGGCACCTACGACGCGGTCATCGCGGCCTGCATCGACCGGCCGCTGCGCGAGGTCGACCCGCCGGTGCTCGACGTGCTCGCGCTCGGCGCGCACCAGCTGCTCGGCACCCGCATCCCCACCCATGCCGCGGTGTCCGCGAGCGTCGAGCTGGCACGGGTGGTGCTCGGCGACGGGCGGGCCAAGTTCGTCAACGCCGTCCTGCGCAAGATCTCCGCGAACGACCTCGACGGCTGGCTGGAGAAGGTCGCCCCCTCCTACGAGGACGACGCCGAGGACCACCTGGCGGTCGTGCACTCGCACCCGCGCTGGGTCGTCTCCGCGCTCTGGGACTCGCTCGGCGGCGGCCGGGCCGGCATCGAGGACCTCCTGGAGGCCGACAACGAGCGCCCCGAGGTGACCCTGGTCGCCCGTCCCGGCCGCTCCACCACCGATGAGCTCCTCGACGCGCTCGGCGAGGACGGCGGCCTGCCCGGCCGCTGGTCGCCGTACGCGGTGCGGATGGCCGAGGGCGGCGAGCCCGGCGCACTGGACGCGGTGCGCGACGGCCGCGCCGGGGTCCAGGACGAGGGCAGTCAGCTCGTGGCGGCCGCCCTCGCCAACGCCCCGCTCGAAGGCCGGGACGAGCGCTGGCTGGACGGCTGCGCGGGCCCCGGTGGCAAGGCCGCCCTGCTCGCCGCGCTCGCGGCCGGGCGGGGCGCGGCCCTGCTCGCCTCCGAGAAGCAGCCGCACCGGGCCCGTCTGGTCGAGCGGGCGCTGGCCGGCAACCCGGGTCCGTACCAGGTCATCGCGGCCGACGGCACCCGCCCGCCGTGGCTGCCGGGGTCCTTCGACCGGGTCCTGGTCGACGTGCCCTGCTCCGGTCTCGGCGCCCTGCGCCGCCGCCCGGAGGCCCGCTGGCGCCGGCGCCCCGAGGACCTGGAGGGCTTCGCTCCGCTCCAGCGCGGGCTGTTGCGTGAGGCCCTGTCGGCGGTCCGCGTCGGTGGTGTGGTCGGGTACGCCACCTGCTCGCCGCACCTGGCCGAGACCCGGATCGTCGTCGACGACGTGCTCAAGGGCCGCGGCGGCGCCGAGCCCGTCGAGGCCGAGTGGATCGACGTACGCCCCCTGATGCCCGGGGTCGCGGGCCTCGGCGAGGGCCCCGACGTCCAGTTGTGGCCGCATCTGCACGGCACCGACGCGATGTACCTCGCGCTCCTGAGGCGCACCGCCTGACCGGCGCGCGACGCCCCGTGAACGCGGGGCGTCGTCTCCCGTGCGCCCAGCGCGACGAGCTCCAACTCGCCCACACCGCAAGGGACTTGGGCGCATCACGGTTTGGTCCGCCCGCGCTCCGCAGGGATTCCGGCCGGCCCGGGCCGCGGGCGGAGGATCACCGGTCGCGGCCCGCCGATCCGGCCGGATCGCCCGGTCCGCCCCGATCCGGCAGGGCTGGGGCCCGCACCGTGGCAGGCAAGTGGCCCGGGGCATGGCAGGCTTGGGGCATGGCTCAGATCAACCCCAGCATCCTCTCCGCGGACTTCGCCCGACTGGCCGACGAGGCCAGGGCCGTCGAAGGTGCCGACTGGCTGCACGTCGATGTGATGGACAACCACTTCGTGCCGAACCTGACGCTCGGCGTGCCCATCGTGGAATCCCTGGCCCGGGCGACGGACACCCCGCTGGACTGCCATCTGATGATCGAGGACCCGGACCGCTGGGCCCCGCAGTACGTGGAGGCCGGAGCCGGTTCGGTCACCTTCCACGCGGAGGCGGCGGCGGCCCCCGTGCGGCTCGCCCGCGAGATCCGGGCCAAGGGCGCCCGCGCCTCGATGGCCCTGAAGCCCGCTACACCGATCGAACCGTACGAGGACCTGCTCCCCGAGCTGGACATGCTGCTGATCATGACGGTCGAGCCCGGCTTCGGCGGCCAGGCCTTCCTCGACATCATGCTGCCGAAGATCCGCCGGACCCGTGAGCTGATCGCCAAACACGGACTTGAACTCTGGCTCCAGGTCGACGGGGGCGTCTCGGCGTCCACGATCGAGCGCTGCGCGGAGGCCGGAGCCGATGTCTTCGTCGCCGGTTCGGCCGTCTACGGGGCCGACGACCCGGCCGAAGCGGTGCGCTCCCTGCGCTCCATGGCTGAACGGACGACGGCGGACGCACCCTGGGCGTGCGCACACTGAGCCGCCACTGAATGAACGGAACCCTTCGGGGCTGATCAAGGACCGTTGGATCTGACAGGATGAACAGCGAGTCCGGTGCGTGAACAGCAGTTGTGAACAGCAGTGAGGAGATCGCGGTGTCTGCAATGTCGGCGGGTCGGTCAGCCCTGCGGATGGGACCCGCGGAGCTGGTGCAGGCGGCGGCGATGGCCCGCCGCTTCTATCTGGAGGGCAAGTCCAAGATCCAGATCGCCGAGGAGTTCGGCGTGAGCCGCTTCAAGGTGGCCCGGGTCCTGGAGACCGCCCTGGAGCGCGATCTCGTACGGATCGAGATCCGCGTCCCCGCCGAACTGGACGCGGAGCGCTCCGACGCCCTGCGCGCCCGGTACGGACTGCGGCACGCGGTCGTCGTCGAGTCCCCGGCGGAGGGCGAGGAGACCTCGCCCGACCCGGAGAACCTCGGCGAGGTCGCCGCCGACCTGCTCGGCGAGCTGGTCAGCGAGGGCGATGTCCTGGGCCTCGCCTGGGGCCGTTCCACCATCCACATGGCCGCGGCCCTCGACCGCCTGCCGCCCTGCACGGTCGTCCAGCTGACCGGGGTGTACGACGCGGGCACCGCCGAGCGCGGCTCCGTCGAGGCGGTGCGCCGGGCCGCCCAGGTCTCCGGCGGCGAGGCGCACCCCATCTACGCCCCGATGCTGCTGCCCGACCCGGCGACGGCCGCCGCGCTGCGCAACCAGACCGGGATCGCCCGCGCCTTCGAGTACTTCGACAAGGTCACCGTCGCCGCGGTGTCCATCGGCTCCTGGGAGCCGGGCATCTCCACCGTCCACGACATGCTCACCGACGAGGAGCGGGCGCACTACGCCTCGCTCGGGGTCGCCGCCGAGATGTCCGCGCACCTCTTCGACGCCGAGGGCCGCCGGGTCGGCCGCGACCTGGGGGAGCGCTGCATCACGGTCGAGGCGGACCGGCTGCGCCGCATCCCCGAGGTCGTCGCGATCGCCGGGGGCCAGCGCAAGGCCGCCGCGATCGACGCGGTGCTGCGCTCCGGCCTGGTCACCAGCCTGGTGACCGACACGGCCGCGGCGGACTTCCTGCTGAACGAGACGGGCCCCAAGCCGCGGCCCGCCCTCGACCGCGCGGACCCGGACGGCATCTGAGTCGCCGGGGGCCCGACAGCCCCCGGCGACCGGGCCGCCTCACGTCCCGTAGACCCGCTCGGCGTTGCCCGCCGACACCAGCGCGGCCACCCGCTCGGCGTCCGCGGCCGACCACGCCCCGGACCCCGTCCAGCCGTTCAGGAGCCGGTCGAGCGCCTCCCGGTAGAGCCGCGCCCCCACGACGTACAGCTCCGCGAGGCCGTAGGCGTCCGTCGAGAAGAGCAGCTTGCCGAACGGGGCCAGCTCCAGGAACTCGGCCAGGACCGCCTCGGCCCGCGCCCCCGTGTGGGCCAGCGAGAGACCCACGTCGGCGTACACATGCGGGTAGACGTGCGCCAGATAGCCCGCGCTGCGGTGGTACGGGTAGCCGTGCAGCAGGACCAGGCGGCACCCCGTCGGGCGTACGGCCCGGATGAAGTCGGTGAGCAGCAGCGGATCACAGCGGTGCAGCCGCAGATCCGGATCGCCGAACCCGGTGTGGATCTGCAGCGGCAGCCCGGTGTGCGCGGCCGACCAGAGCAGATGACGCAACAGCACCGGGTCGGTGATCCGGCCCGCCCCGGCGGACAGCCAGCGGGCCGTGGCCGCGCGGAGTTCGGCCGGGCCGGGCGGCTCGGGGGCGAAGTCGAGCCCGTAGCGGTATCCGGCCACCGATTTGAAGCCGGCCGCCGTGCCCGCGGCGGCGCCGATCGCCTCGGCGAGCACCGCGAGGAATTTGTCCGGATCCCGCTCCTCCGCACCGCGGCGTTCCGCGAGGTGTTCCAGGCGTACGATCTCGCGGGCCCGGGCCCCGCCGAGCCGGGCCAGTTCGGCCGGGCCGGTGAGGTCACCGGGCAGACCGGTGTCCACCAGGTAGGTGCCGATCCCGCTCGCGCGCAGGAGCAGCCGGTTCGCCTCGGCGGCGCCAAGGTCGCGGCGGCGGGTCAGATAGCGCTCGGGCGGGCAGTGCGGTTCGAGGCCGAGCAGCGGCGGGCACCAGCGGCGCACCGCGAAGCCCAGCTGGGTGTCGAAGAAGCTGGTGCCGGGTGCGGCGGGGGCGTCGGATTCGGTCAGGAACGCCTCGAAGGCGGCGTCGTCCGGATCGGCGCGCAGCACGCCGTGGCAGTGGTGGTCGACGAGCGGAAGCACTCAGTACCGCCCGCGCGTCGCCTCGGCGATCTCCTGCGGCGTACGGCCGTCGAAGAGCTTGGTCTCGGCCTGGCGCACCGCCACGATCGCCTCGAACAGCCGGTCGCCCAGTGCCTCGCGCAGCACCGCCGACTCCAGGAAGCGTCCGACCGCCTCGGGCAGCGAGGAGGGCAGCCGACGGGGGCCGTCGGAGTGCACCGGATCGCCCGTCACGGGCTCGGGCAGGCGCAGGCCCGCGTCGAGCCCGGCGAGCCCGGCCGCGATCAGCGCGCCGACCACGAGGTAGGGGTTGGCGGCCGGGTCGAACGACTTGACCTCGGCGTTCGCCGCGTCCTGCGCACCGGGCGGCCCGGCGACGAACCGCAGCGCAGCCTCCCGGTTCTCCAGACCCCAGCACTGGAAGGCGCCGGCCCAGCGGGACGGCGTGAGGCGCAGATAGCTCGCCGGGGTGGGGCCGCCGATGGCGAGCAGCGCGGGCAGTGCGTCGAGGACGCCCGCCAGGAAGCCTTCGCTGGTCGCGCTCATCCCGAACGGTCCTTCGCCACCCCGGCACAGGTTGCGGCCGTCCTGCCACAGGCTGAGGTGCACATGGCCGCCGTTGCCGACGCCCTCCGGGTCGACGACCGGGCCGAACCAGGGTGTGAGCCCGTGCCGGAGGGACACCGCCCGGATCGTCTCGCGCACCAGGACCGCGAGGTCCGCCGCCCCCACCGGATCGGCCGGGGCCACCGACACCTCGAACTGGCCTGCCGTGTACTCCGGGTGGATCTGCAGCACCTCGACGCCCTGCGCCTCCAGGGCGCCGATCACATCGCCCACGTACGCCGAGCGCTCCACGACCCGCGCCATTCCGTACGCCGCGCCCGCCAGCGGCGGGTCGACGACCCACTCCGTCTCGAAGCCCATCCGCAGCTCGATGCCGCGTTCGGCGGCCCGCTCGGTCATCCGGCGGGCGAACTGCCGCTGGCAGGCGTCGTAGGGCTGCCCCGACTGCTCGAAGCGGTCCACGGGCGCCCACGCCCAGCCGGGCTGGGCGGCGAGCACGGTGAGCCGGTCGAGGTCGGGGATCAGCCGCAGGTCGCCGTCCGGACCCCCGATGTGGGGGCTGGTGGTGACGGAGTCGTCCACCAGGTACACGTCGAACACCGGCGACATGCCGACGCCGTGCGCGGCGACCTGGGCGAGCCGCGAGGTCGGCACGACCTTGACGCGGGTGAGTCCCGCCACGTCCACCCAGGTCAACGCGACCGCCGTGACCCCCTCCGCGGTCAGCCGCGCGGCCGCGAGCCCGGCCTCCTGCTTCCGCCGTTGTGCCTGTTCGAGCCGCCCCGCGTCGTTCCCCTGCTCCACCGGTTTCAGTCCTTCCCGCCGCGCAGTGCGATGACTGTCGCGACCGTGTCCGCGTCCGAGGCCCTCTTGTCCTCGCGATAGCGCACTACCCGTGCGAACCGCAGTGTCACCCCTTCCGGGTAGCGCGATGATCTCTGTACGCCGTCGAAGGCCACCTCGACGACGAGTTCCGGCCGCACCCGCACCCCCCAGGGCTCCTCGGCCACCGCCAACTCCCGCAGCCGCTCGGTCTGCCAGGCGAGCAGCACGTCGGTGAGCCCCTTGAACGTCTTGCCCAGCATGGCGAACGTGCCGTCCTCGCGGCGGGCGCCGAGGTGCAGGTTGGAGAGGGTGCCGGTGCGCCGGCCGTGCCCCCACTCGGCCGCGAGGACCACCAGGTCCAGCGTGTGCACGGGCTTGACCTTCAGCCACGAGGCGCCGCGCCGGCCCGCCGCGTACAGCGAGTCGAGCGCCTTCAGCACCACGCCCTCGTGCCCGCGTTCCAGCGTGTCCGCCGCGAACTGCTCGGCGGCGGAACGCAGTTCGGGGTCCGTGGGGTCCGCCACCACGAACCGTCGCACACGGCGCGGCTCGGGCGCGATGCGGGCCAGTTCCGCCTGGCGCTCGCCCACGGGCAGATCGAGCAGGTCACGGCCGTCCACGAAGAGCAGGTCGAAGAAGACGGGGGAGAGCGGCAACCGGTCCTGGGCGCCCGCGACATCGAGCCGGGAGCCGACGCGTCCGGCGATGTCCTGGAACGAGCGGGGCCGCCCGTCGGGCCCGAGCGCGATCACCTCCCCGTCGAGCACGGCCGTCTCCGCCGTCAACTCCCGTGCCGCGGCCACCACTTCGGGCAGTCGCTCGGTGATCTCGTCGAGGGTACGGGTGAAGACCCGGACCGACTCCCCGTCCTTGTGCACCTGGGCCCGGATGCCGTCGAGCTTCTCCTCGACCGCGCAGGGGCCGAGCCGGTCGAGCGCCTCGGCCACGTCCTTCGCGCTCTGCGCGAGCATCGGCAGCACCGGACGGCCCACGTCGAGCCGGAACGCGGCCAGCGCGGAGGGACCCTCGGCCAGCAGTGCCTCGGCCACCGTGCCGAGCGAGCCGCCCAGCATCACCGCCCGCCGCACATCCGCCGCGGGGGCTCCGGCGGCCGCGGCGAGGCCCTCGACGGCCGCCGCGTCCAGCGCGCCCTGGCGGACCTCGCCGGTGATCAGCGAGACCAGGAAGCGCTGCTCCTCCTCGGTGGCCGCCGCCATGAGCTCACCGACGAGCCGCTTGCGCTCGCCCTGGGCGCCCTTGCCGGCCACCAGCGAGATCGCGTCGAGCCGTTCGTCGACCTCCCGTACGGTCAGCCGGGCCGAAGTGGCGGGCGCGGGGCGGTCCTTGACGGTGGCCCAGCCGAGCCCGGTGCGCCGCTGCGGCAGCCGGCCCGCGAGATACGTCACCACCAGCGGCGCCTCGTGCGGTGCGGTGGCCGAGAACAGCCGGGCAAGCAGCGCGGACTTCTCCGAGCGGGATGCGGTGGCGGCGATCTCGGCCGAGGTTCTGGCCACGTCGGAGAGCAGCATGCCTCCATCGTGACCCCGAAACATCGGTCCACGCATTCGCTCGGGCCCCTCCCGGATGGGACCATCGAGGCATGATCAACAGGTTTGCCCGGATCGCCCTCGCCGCGGTCCTCGCGTGCCTCGCCGTGCTGCTCGTCGGCTGCGGGGGCAAGGACAGCGCGAAACCCACGGGCCCGGGGTCCTCCCCGCCGGTGTCCGCACCCGCCTCCGCACCCGCCTGGGCCAAGGGCATGGCCACGGTCCCGGCGGCCCAGCTGCCGCCCGAAGCGCGCAGCACGCTCAAGCTCATCGACAAGGGCGGCCCGTTCCCGTACAGCAAGGACGGCGTGGTGTTCGGCAATTTCGAGAAGCTGCTGCCGCAGCACAAGCGCGGTTACTACCACGAGTACACCGTCGACACCCCGGGCTCCCGCGACCGCGGCGCCCGGCGCCTGATCACCGGGCAGGGCGGCGAGTTCTACTACACCGGCGACCACTACAAGACGTTCAAGGCGGTACTGCGATGACGGCCCAACCGTTCGCCGGCCTGCTCGCCGGCGCCCGCGCCGAGGGCTGGACCACGGTGGTCCTCGACCTGACCGGCGTCACCGGCAAGCAGGCCCTGATGGACCGCTTCGCCCGCGCCCTCGACCTGCCCGACTGGTTCGGCCGCAACTGGGACGCGCTCGCCGACTGTCTGGGCGACCTCCCGGCCAACGGCAGCGGGCGGCTCCTGATCGTCACCGGCTGGCAGCCGTACGCCGAGGCCCGCCCCGAGGAGTGGGCGATCGCCCGGGAAATCCTGGACGAGGCGGCGGGTCCGGAGCTGTGCCCGGTGCTCGCGCTAGGAGGATCGCACTAGGCCCAAGGTCCTGTCCCTGGACGATCGGCCCGGGCAGCGCAATCGTACGAACATGGGACAATGAACTACGTGCTTTTCCCCTGGCTGAAATGCCTGGGGCCACCTCGAACGACTGGGATGTTCAGCACGTGCGTTTCCTCAACGACATCAAGCCGCCGTACGACCTGACGTACGACGATGTGTTCATGGTGCCGAGCCGCTCCGCGGTGGGCTCCCGCCAGGGCGTCGACCTGGCGTCCCCCGACGGCTCGGGGACCACCATCCCGCTCGTCGTCGCCAACATGACCGCGATCGCCGGCCGCCGCATGGCCGAGACCGTGGCCCGCCGTGGCGGCATCGTCGTGATCCCCCAGGACATTCCGATCGAGGTCGTCACCGACGTCATCTCGTGGGTCAAGACGCGTCACCACGTGCTCGACACCCCGATCGTCCTGGACCCGACCCAGACCGTCGCCGACGCGCTGGCCCTGCTGCCCAAGCGGGCCCACAACGCGGGCGTCGTCGTGGACGGCGAGCGCAGGCCGGTCGGCGTCGTCACCGACCAGGACCTCACCGGCGTGGACCGGTTCACGCAGCTGTCCGAGGTCATGTCCAAGGACCTGCTGCTCCTGGACGCGGACATCGACCCGCGCGAGGCCTTCAACAAGCTCGACAACGCCAACCGCCGCTACGCCCCCGCCGTGGACAAGGAAGGCCGTCTCGCCGGCATCCTGACGCGCAAGGGCGCCCTGCGCGCGACGCTCTACACCCCGGCCACCGACGCCGAGGGCAAGCTGCGCATCGCGGCCGCCGTGGGCATCAACGGGGATGTGGCCGGCAAGGCCAAGCAGCTCCTGGACGCCGGTGCGGACACCATCGTGGTGGACACCGCGCACGGCCACCAGGAGTCGATGATCGCCGCGATCAAGGCCGTGCGCGGCCTGGACCCGCAGGTCCCGATCGTCGCGGGCAACATCGTCGCCGCCGAGGGCGTGCGCGACCTCATCGAGGCCGGCGCGGACATCATCAAGGTCGGTGTGGGCCCCGGCGCCATGTGCACCACCCGGATGATGACCGGCGTGGGCCGGCCGCAGTTCTCCGCCGTCCTGGAGTGCGCCGCCGAGGCCAAGAAGTTCGGCAAGCACGTCTGGGCCGACGGTGGCGTACGCCACCCGCGCGACGTCGCCATGGCGCTGGCGGCCGGTGCCTCCAACGTCATGATCGGTTCCTGGTTCGCGGGCACCTACGAGTCCCCGGGCGACCTGCACACCTCCGCCGAAGGTCACCTCTACAAGGAGTCCTTCGGCATGGCCTCCGCCCGCGCGGTCAAGAACCGTACGAGCGACGAGTCCGCCTACGACCGGGCCCGCAAGGCCCTGTTCGAGGAGGGCATCTCCACCTCGCGCATGTTCCTCGACCCGACCCGGCCGGGCGTCGAGGACCTGATCGATTCGATCATCGCGGGTGTCCGCTCCTCCTGCACCTACGCGGGTGCCTCCTCGCTCGCCGAGTTCGAGGAGAAGGCCGTCGTCGGCATCCAGTCCGCCGCCGGCTACGCCGAGGGCAAGCCGCTGCACGCCAGCTGGAGCTAGTCACCGCCCAGCGGTACGGCCCGATCGCCCGACCGCCGTACGCCCCGGAGCCCCCGCGATTTCTCTCGCGGGGGCTCCGGCACGTGCGGTGGGCTTCCGGGCACGTCCAGCCCGGCTACGGCAGGCGGGACGGCCCGGACGCGTCCGGGGGCGCCGGTACATGAGGGGCCAGCGCCCGCGCCACGACCGCCCCGAGCACGGCGTGCCCCTCGTCCGTGGGGTGCAGCCCGTCGACGAGGTGGTCCGGAGTCAACAGGTCCTTGCCCGGCAGCAGTTGAAGGGTGTGATCACCCCCGGCGATGAGCTCCTCGGTCGCCCCCTCCATGGCCGCGCGCAGCTCGGAGAGCGTCGCGCCCAGCGCGTTCGGAGTCTGCTCGGCCTCCGGGCACAGCAGCGGGGAGACCAGGAGCAGCGGCGTCGTCGGATGGCCCTGGCGTACGAGCCGCAGGAACGCCAGCGTCGTTTCGTGCATCAGCGTGGCCGAAAACGGCACCGGCGACCAGCAGTTGGTGCCGAAGGCGAGCGTGATGACGTCGCCCGAAAGGCGCGCGAGCTGTTCGGCGGTGGGAAGTTCGCCGCGCCCGCCGCCCGCGTACCCGAGGTTCACCGTATCCAGACCCAGCGCCCGGCCCGCGACCGCCGGCCAGGCGTGTGCGGGCCGCGTCGACCACCAGCCCTCCGTGATGGAATCCCCGTGCACGAGCCAGCGCGGCTGCGGCGGGGCCGGCGCGAGCGTGCCGCCGACCGGCCGGAGGCCGACGATCCTTGGGGCCTGCGCCTCGGGCGGATGAATGGTGAACGGGCCGGGGGAGCGCGGCAGTTGAAGGCGCACATGCCCTTCCTGACGGGGCGTCACGGACTCCTCGGCAATGCACCGCCCGCCCTGCCAGAGCGCGAAGGTGTGCGCGAGGTCGTGCAGCTCCGCGTCGTCCTCCGGTACCCGGGCGCGATAGCGGACCTCCACCGCCGACGCCTCCCGCGCGGTGAACTCGATCCGCATTCCGATGGGCAGCGCGGCCCGCTCCCCGGTGTCCCACGGCAGCCGCATCACATCGTCCGGATCGGCCCGTACCGGCTGCCCGTCGGCGTCGAGCCAGGCCACCCCGCGCAGGAAGGGGGCCGGATCCAGCCAGCCCGTGGCCGACGGCCCGGCGATCTCGTACGGCACGTGCAGCTCCATGGGGCGCGACCCTGCAACAGCCCTGATGAAGTGTCAAGGCGACCGCCTGACCAGGACCGGCGTGCGAGCCCGTGACCAGGACCACTGCGCGAGGCCGTGAGAAGGGGCACGAACAGGGCATACGCACGTATCGAACGTTGATGTGCAACAAACACCCACTGCTCGCGCCCGCGCGCAATGATCAGCCGCCGATGCGCAAGGTTGCTGCATTACGACCGGGAAGCGGAAACCCATAGGGTTCTCGCCGTACGTGGAGTGGCGGGGACCGCCTGCTCGGCGGAACCGGCCACGGGAAGGCTCCATGCTGCCCGAAAATACCCCTTTTGTGCGGGCAGGCCGGTCCGTCGCGGTCACCCGCCGCCGATTGGCAGCGATAAGGAGCCACCTCAGTGTTGGATCACGGCGCAGCGCCACCCTCAACCGATGCACCCGCCGCCGGGGGCCCGCGCCCCGGCAGCGGTCTGATGCGGCGCAAGCCGGTGGAACGCCTGGTCGAGGAGGGTGGCCAGGGCGAAGGCGGTTCGCTCAAGCGCTCCCTCGGCATGTGGCAGCTGACCATGATCAGCATCGGTGCGACGCTCGGCACCGGCATTTTCGTGGTGCTCGGCGAGGCCGTCCCCAAGGCCGGACCCGCCGTCACGCTCTCCTTCGTGCTCGCCGGCCTCACGGCGCTCTTCTCCGCCCTGTCCTATGCCGAGCTGGCCGGCTCCATCCCGGTCGCCGGCTCGTCGTACTCGTACGCTTACGCAACGCTCGGCGAACTCGTCGCCTGGATCTGCGGCTGGTGCCTGATCCTGGAGTACGGCGTCTCGGTGGCGGCGGTCGCCGTCGGCTGGGGGCAGTACCTCAATGAGTTCCTGGACGGCACGATCGGCGTCACCATCCCCGACGCGCTGTCCGCGCCGCCCGGCGACGGCGGGATATTCAACCTCCCCGCGCTGATCGTCGTCGTCCTCGCGATGGGCCTGCTGCTCGGCGGCGCCCGTGAGTCGGCGCGCGCCAACACGATCATGGTCGGGGTGAAGATCGCCGCCCTGGTGCTGTTCTGCGTGATCGGCTTCATGGGCTTCAAGTCGGGCAACTACTCCAACTTCATGCCGATGGGCACGGCCGGTGTGAGTGGGGCGGCCTCGACGCTGTTCTTCTCCTACATCGGTTTCGACGCCGCTTCCACAGCCGGTGAAGAGGCGAAGAACCCCAAGAAGGACCTGCCGCGCGCGATCATGCTCTCGCTGGTCATCGTCACCGCGCTCTACGTCCTCGTCGCCTTCGTCGCCGTCGGCGCGCGCCCCTGGAAGCAGTTCGAGGGCTCGGAGGCGGCGCTCGCCGGGATCATGAAGGACGTCACCGGACACTCCTTCTGGGCCACGCTGCTCGCCGCCTGCGCCGTGATCGCCATCGCCAGCGTCGTCCTGACGGTGCTCTACGGCCAGACCCGCATCCTGTTCGCGATGTCCCGCGACGGTCTGGTGCCCAAGGTGTTCGCCAAGGTCAGCCCGCGCAGCGGCACGCCGGTCGCCAACACCATCGCCGTGTCCCTGTTCTGCGGTGTGCTCGCCGCCGCGGTGCCGCTCGGCAACCTCGCGGACGCCACCAGCATCGGCACGCTCTTCGCCTTCGCGCTGGTCAACGTCGCCGTCGTCATCCTGCGCAAGACCCGTCCCGACATGCCGCGCACCTTCCGGGTGCCGCTCGGCTGGGTCGTCCCGATCCTCGGCTTCCTCAGCTGCGGCTACCTCATGTGGAACCTCTCCGGGGTCACCTGGGAGTACTTCGGATACTGGATGGCCGCCGGTCTCGTGATCTACTTCGCTTACGGCTACCGCCGTTCCAGGCTGGCCACCGCCTCACAGAAGTGATCCACCCGCAGTGCGACTCAATGACCTCGATGAACGCATCGTCCACGCGCTCGCCGAAGACGCCCGACGCTCCTACGCCGACATCGGCTCGCTGATCGGGCTGTCCGCCCCCGCCGTCAAGCGGCGCGTGGACCGGCTGCGGGCCGAGGGTGCCATCACCGGTTTCACCGTACGGGTGGACCCGGCGGCGCTCGGCTGGGAGACCGAGGGCTTCATCGAGATCTACTGCCGTCGCAACACCTCGCCCGACGCGATCAAGCGCGGGCTGGAGCGGTACCCCGAGGTCGCGTCCGCCTCCACCGTCACCGGTGAGGCGGACGCGATCGTCCAGGTCTTCGCCTCCGACATGCGGCACTTCGAGCGGGTGCTCGAGCGGATCGCGGGCGAGCCGTACGTGGAACGCACCAAGTCGGTCCTGGTCCTCTCGCCCCTGCTGCGCCGCTACACCTCCGGCTCCCCGGCCTAGGCCGGGCCCCTGGGGTTGTCCCGCCCGCCCGCCCGTGACTCGGCGTTGGTGGGTGCCGGCCCTCCTGGGGCTCCGCCCCAGACCCCGTTCGCGCCTGAACGGCGCTCGTCCTCAAACGCCGGACAGGCTGAAGACGCCCATGCACCCAGTGCCACCAAGGGCCGCGAACGGCCACGGAAGCCCCGCAGACGAAGGCGGGTTTGGGGGCGCGGGGAACGGCGCGACCAGCCACGCACGGTCCGCAGACGAAGGCGGGTTTGAGGGGCGCGGGGAACGGCGCGACCAGCCCCGACGGTCCGCAGGCAAAAGCGGGTTTGAGGGGCGCGAGGAACGGCGCGAACGGCCACGCACGGTCCGCTGCCGAAGGCGGGTTTCAGGGGCGCGGGGAACGGCGCGACCAGCCCCGACGGTCCGCAGGCAAAAGCGGGTTTCAGGGGCGCGAGGAACTGCGCGACCAGCCCCGTACGGTCCGCAGACGAAGGCGGGTTTGAGGGGCGCGGGGAACGGCGCGACCAGCCCCGTACGTCCGCGGGCGAAGGCGGGCTTGAGGGGGCAAGGGGAATTGCGCGGGCAGCCGTAGGCACCCCGCACCACGCCCCCAACCGCACCCAGCGGAAAACCGCACAACGAATCGCCGCCAAGCCGCGATCTTGCGCAACGAATCGCGCGACTATGCGCAACGCTCGCGCCTTGTCCGCGCCGAACGGCGGAACGTACCGTCTAGTGACCCCACCCCGCACTTGAGCCCCGCCGAGGACCGCCCATGCCCGCGTTGCGCACCGCCCTGCTCCAGAGTTCCGGCCGTCTCTCGGACGTCACCGCGAACCTGACGGCACTGGACGAGGCGGCCGGGCGCGCGGCGGCGACCGGCGCCGGGCTGATCGTCTGCCCCGAGCTGTTCCTCACCGGGTACGCCATCGGCGACGACGTGGCCAAGCTCGCGGAGCCCGCGGACGGGCCCTCCGCCCGGGCGATCGCCGACATCGCCGTGCGCCACGGCTTGGCCGTCGTCTACGGCTACCCCGAGCGCGACGGCGACGTCGTCTACAACGCGGCCCAGCTCATCGGCCCCGACGGCACCCGCCTCGCGAACTACCGCAAGACCCACCTCTTCGGCGCCTTCGAGCAGGAGGCCTTCGCGCCGGGTGACCAGCCGGTCGTCCAGGCCGAGCTGAACGGCCTCCGCGTCGGCATGATGATCTGCTACGACGTGGAGTTCCCGGAGAACGTACGGGCCCACGCGCTGGCCGGCACCGACCTCCTCCTGGTGCCCACCGCCCAGATGCACCCCTTCCAGTTCGTCGCCGAGTCCGTCGTCCCGGTCCGCGCCTTCGAGAACCAGCTGTACGTCGCGTACGTCAACCGGACCGGCCCCGAGGGCGAGTTCGAGTTCGTCGGCCTGAGCTGCCTGGCCGGACCCGACGGTGCCGCACGGGCCCGCGCCGGCCGCGGCACCGAGCTGGTCGTCGGGGACGTCGACCCCGAGTTCCTCGCCGCCT
Organism: Streptomyces xanthochromogenes; assembly: GCF_014650455.1. GTDB lineage: Bacteria > Actinomycetota > Actinomycetes > Streptomycetales > Streptomycetaceae > Streptomyces > Streptomyces xanthochromogenes. The sequence goes on from NZ_BMUZ01000018.1 coordinate 46,438, forward strand.
CGCGCGCGAACAACCCGTACCTCCGCGACCGCCGCCCCGGCCTCTACTCCTCCCTCGTCTGAGGCCCCCGATCCACCCGACCCCCTGAGCCCGGGTCCCCACCCCGGGACATGAGGGCCTGCCCCCTCAACTTCCGTACTGTGCAAGGAGTCCGTACCCCATGACGTCCACGGTGCCCACCGCCGTCCAGCACATCGACGAGCAGCCGCCCGTCACGATGTTCGGGCCGGACTTCCCCTACGCGTACGACGACTTCCTCGCGCACCCGGCCGGGCTCGGCCAGATACCCGCGACCGAGCACGGCGCCGAGGTCGCGGTCATCGGCGGCGGCCTCTCCGGCATCGTCGCCGCGTACGAGCTGATGAAGATGGGCCTCAAGCCCGTCGTGTACGAGGCCGACCAGATCGGCGGCCGGCTGCGCACCGTCGGCTTCCCGGGCTGCGACCCCGAGCTCACCGCCGAGATGGGCGCCATGCGGTTCCCCCCGTGTTCCACCGCGCTCCAGCACTACATCGACCTGGTGGACCTGGAGACCAAGCCGTTCCCCAACCCGCTCGCGCCGGACACCCCCTCGACGGTCGTCGACCTCAAGGGCGAGTCCCACTACGCGACGTCGGTCGACGAGCTGCCGCCCGTGTACCGCGAGGTCATGGACGCCTGGAACGCCTGCCTCGAAGAGGGCGCCGACTTCTCCGACATGAACCAGGCCATCCGCGAGCGCGACATCCCGCGCATCCGCGAGATCTGGGCCAAGCTCGTCGACAAGCTCGACAACCAGACCTTCTACGGCTTCCTCTGCGAGTCGGAGGCCTTCAAGTCCTTCCGGCACCGCGAGATCTTCGGCCAGGTCGGCTTCGGCACCGGCGGCTGGGACACCGACTTCCCCAACTCCATCCTGGAGATCCTGCGCGTCGTCTACACCGAGGCCGACGACCACCACCGCGGCATCGTCGGGGGCTCCCAGCAGCTGCCGCTGCGCCTGTGGGAGCGCGAGCCCGAGAAGATCGTGCACTGGGCGCAGGGCACCTCGCTCTCCTCGCTGCACGACGGTGCGCCCAGGCCCGCCGTGACCCGGCTGCACCGCACCGCGGGCAACCGCATCACCGTGACGGACTCCGACGGCGACATCCGCACCTTCCGTGCGGCGATCTTCACGGCGCAGTCCTGGATGCTGCTCTCCAAGATCGCCTGTGACGACTCGCTCTTCCCGATCGACCACTGGACGGCGATCGAGCGGACCCACTACATGGAGTCCTCCAAGCTGTTCGTGCCGGTCGACCGGCCGTTCTGGCTGGACAAGGACGAGGACACCGGCCGTGACGTCATGTCGATGACGCTCACCGACCGCATGACGCGCGGTACCTATCTGCTGGACAACGGGCCGGACAAGCCCGCCGTCATCTGCCTCTCGTACACGTGGTGCGACGACAGCCTCAAGTGGCTGCCGCTGTCGGCGAGCGAGCGCATGGAGGTCATGCTCAAGTCGCTCGGCGAGATCTACCCGAAGGTCGACATCCGGGGCCACATCATCGGCAACCCGGTGACGGTGTCCTGGGAGAACGAGCCCTACTTCATGGGCGCGTTCAAGGCAAACCTGCCGGGGCACTACCGCTACCAGCGCCGGCTGTTCACCCACTTCATGCAGGACTCGCTGCCCGAGGACAAGCGGGGGATCTTCCTCGCGGGAGACGACATCTCCTGGACGGCGGGCTGGGCGGAGGGTGCGGTGCAGACCGCGCTCAACGCGGTGTGGGGGGTCATGCACCACTTCGGTGGGGCCACGGATGCGGGCAACCCCGGGCCGGGTGACCTGTACGACTCGATCGCCCCGGTCGAGCTTCCCGAGGACTAGCCCCCGGAGCCGAGGTGCCGGGGGCGCTGTCCCCGGACCCCCGTCCGCGCCTCAAGGGCGCTCGTCCTCAAACGCCGGGCGGGCTGAGAGGAGCCCGGCGGGCCGGGGCCGGGTGCCGGCCCCGGGGCTACAGACCCGCCGCCCGTACCAGCCCGTACACCTCCGCCGCCAGGTCCTTCAGCTCCTCCGCGTCCCGTGCGGAACCCTGGAGGTCGAGGAGGAACTCCTCGATGCCGTCCAGCGCGTGGGCCGCCAGGTCGTCCACGATCTGGGCCGCGCTGCCGGTGAACGGCGGGCGTTCCGCGCCCTCGAACGGCTTCGGACCGTGCTGGGCGTTCACGCGGACGCAGACCTCGATCGGGCGTGTCCTGCCCCGCTCCGCGGCCAGGTCCTGGAGCCTCGCCCACTGCTCGCCGAGCTGCGCCGCGCCCTGAGCCGCGGGCAGCCAGCCGTCCGCCCGGTCCACCAGGCGGCGGGCGGACTTCGGACTCGACGCCGGGAGGTAGACGGGGATGGGGCGGGCCGGTTTGGGGCCGACCACGGCGGGGGCGATGGTCGTCAACTCGCCCTGATAGGCGACCGGATCGGGCCCCCACACCGCGGCGCACACATCGAGGAGCTCGTCGAGGACCCTGCCGCGCTTCTCGAAGGGCGCCACGCCCGCCGCCGCGTACTCGTCGTGCGACCAGCCCGTGCCGAGCCCGGCGACCACCCGGCCGCCGCTCGCGGCATCCAACGAGGCCAGCGAGCGGGCCAGTTGGAACGGGATGTGCAGCGGGGCCACCAGGACGCTGGTGCCGAGCCGGGCCCGTCCGGTCGCGGTCGCCGCGAGGGTCAGCGTGACCAGCGGGTCGGCCACCGAGCGGTAGCTGTCGGGCCAGGGCAGGCCCGGAACGCCGTACAGACCCTGGGTGGCGGGCTCGGGGAACAGCACTCGCTCGAAGACCCACAGGCTCTCGAAACCGATCTCCTCCGCCGTCCGCGCCACCGCGGGCACATCGCGGCCGAGGTCGTACTGCTTCATCTGCGGGAGGCCGAGTCCGAGCCGTATCGCCATGGTCGCTCCTCAGTCGGGTACCGAAAGGGGGGTCAGCAGACAGCGGGTCACCAGACCCACGCCCGCGTCCAACCGATCAGTGAACTCCTGGGCCAGGGCCGGAAGTTCCCGCAACTGCCACAGGACCTTCGACGCCGACCAGGACGCGTCCCGTGCCCGGTCCAGGCTCCAGGACGCCAGCAGATGCGTCATGGGGTCGGCCACCTCGAACAGGTCGGGGCCGGGCATGAGTTCCTCCCGGATGCGTTCCTCCAGGAGGACCAGGGTGTCGCCGATGCGGTCGAAGTCCCTTTCCAGGAGGGCCGGTTCGCAGTCGAGGGCCCGGCAGCTGTCGACCACCGCGAGCGTCAGATCGTGCCCGATGTGCGCGTTGATCCCGGCCAGCGCGAACTGCAACGGACGCACCCCGGGATGGCGCCGGTACTGGAACAGCGGACGCCAGCAGTCCGGTGGGCGCCGGCCCAGGGACGACGACTCCACCGCCGCCAGATAACGCCCGGCGAACAGCACGTCCAGGGTCGCCGCGGCCCGGGGGTCGGTGAAGTGGTCGTGCGCGAGGAGCCGGGAGATCTCCTCGGTGACCGTCAGATAGACGCGGTTGAAGACCGCGACGCCGTCCCGGGCCGGCAGGTCGGCCCGCAGCGCCCGCATCCGCCGGACCACGGGGTCGAGCGGCGTGGCGAACCGGTGGGTGTGCGTCGAGTGCCGCGCGGGGTGTCCGGTTCCGGTCCATGCGGTCTGCGTCATGGGGGCAGCGTCCCAGCCCCCGGCCCGGCCCAGCACCGCCGTAAGGGGGCTTGACCGGATCGGATGAACGGCGTGCCGGGACGCCGCTACGGGCGGCCCCGGCGCGCTATGCCCCGTCCTTCCCGTACCGCGCTATGCCTGGTCCTTCTCGTACGACGAAGTGCCCGAATCGAGCAGCGGCTCCTGCTCCTTGAGGTGGGCCGGGGCGAACGCGCGCAGCACGTGGTAGCCGGTGATCACCACGATCGTGCCGAGCGCGATCCCGCTGAGCTGGAAGTTCTCGGTGAACTTCAACGTCACGTTGCCGATGCCGATGATGATGCCGGCCGCGGCCGGCACCAGGTTCAGCGGATTGCGCAGGTCGACCTTGGCGTTGATCCAGATCTGGGCGCCGAGCAGCCCGATCATGCCGTACAGGATGACGGTGATGCCGCCGAGCACACCGCCCGGGATCGCCGCGACGATCGCGCCGAACTTGGGGCACAGGCCGAAGAGCAGCGCGAATCCTGCCGCGGCCCAGTAGGCGGCGGTCGAGTAGACGCGGGTGGCGGCCATGACGCCGATGTTCTCGGAGTACGTGGTGTTCGGCGGGCCGCCCACGGCGGTCGACAGCATCGAGCCGGCGCCGTCGGCGGCGATCGCGGTGCCGAGCTTGTCGTCGAGGTTGGTGCCCGTCATCTCGCCGACGGCCTTGACGTGACCCGCGTTCTCCGCGATCAGGGCGATGACGACGGGCAGCGCCACGAGGATCGCCGACCATTCGAAGCTCGGGGCGTGGAAGCTCGGGAGCCCGATCCAGTCGGCCTTGCCCACGCCCGAGAGGTCCAGGCGCCAGTGGTCGACGGCCTGCGGGCCGCCGTTCACCGAGTGGATCCTGCCGAAGACCTGGTCGAGCACCCAGGAGATGCCGTATCCGAAGATCAGCCCGAGGAAGATCGCGATGCGGGACCAGAAGCCGCGCAGACACACCACGGCCAGACCGGTGAACAGCATCACCATCAGCGCGGTCCACTGGTCCTGCGGCCAGTACGTGGCGGCGGTGACCGGCGCCAGGTTGAAGCCGATCAGCATGACGACGGCACCCGTGACGATGGGCGGCATCGCCGCGTGGATGATCCGGGCGCCGAACCGCTGCACCGCGAGACCGGCGAAGAACAGCACCACGCCGACGACGAACACGGCGCCGGTCACGGTGGCGCTGGTGCCGCCCGTGGCTCGGATCGCGGCGGCGACCCCCACGAAGGACAACGAGCAGCCGAGGTAGCTGGGCACCCGGCCCTTGGTGGCCAGCAGGAAGATGACCGTCGCGATGCCGGACATCATGATCGCGAGGTTGGGGTCGAGGCCCATCAGGACCGGCGAGACGAACGAGGCACCGAACATGGCCACCACGTGCTGGGCGCCGAGGCCGATCGTGCGCGGCCAGGTGAGCCGTTCGTCGGGGCGTACGACGGCTCCTGGAGCGGGGGTCCGCCCATCGCCGTGCAAGGTCCAGTGCACGCCGAGGCGCATGGTCGCTCCAGTTCGTCAGTGGGGGGTCGATGCCAAGGAAAGATCAGGCCAAATATTAGTGCCGGATCCCGACCTCCCTCGCCGAGCCCGCCCAACGGGCGCGCGTGGCGGCTTCAGGACTGGCGGACCGACGGCGTGCTCGCCGTGTCGGGCGCCTCCTGCGGGCGGACCCCCGCCCGCAGTACGCGCGCCCCCGCCACGAGGCCGAGCGCGAGCACGGTCACCAGGCCGAACGAGGTCACCAGGGACGTCAGATCGGCGATCCCGCCGATCGCGGAGGGCGCGACCAGGCCCGAGGTGTAGGTGATGGTCGCCACACCGGCGATGGCCTGGCTCGGGTTGGGGCCGCTGCGCCCCGCGGCGGCGAAGGCGAGCGGCACCACGACGGCCACCCCGAGGCCCATCAGACCGAACCCGGCCATCGCGACCGCCTGGCCCGGCGCGAACACCACGAGCACACCGCCCAGGGTCGCGAGCACCCCTCCGGCGCGGACCGTCCGCACGGCCCCGAAGCGGTCCACCCCCTTGTCGCCCGCGAGCCGGGCCACCGCCATGGTCAGCGTGAACGCGGTGGTGCAGGCCGCGGCCGTACCCGCCGAGGCGTCGAGCACATCGCGCAGATAGACCGCCGACCAGTCCATGCTCGCGCCCTCGGCGAACACCGCGCAGAACGCCACCATGCCGATGATCAGTGCCGACCTGGGCGGCAGCGTGAACCGGGGCGGCGGCGTCTCGTCGGGGGCGCTGCGCAGGTCGAGCACGCCCTGACAGGCGGCGAAGCCGAGCAGGGTCAGGACGGCGGCGGCCAGGGTGAGGTGCAGCCGGGCGTCCGCCCCGAGGTGCGCGGCGAGCGTCCCGGACGCGGAGCCGATCAGTGCGCCCACGCTCCACATGCCGTGCAGCGAGGACATGATCGAGCGGCCGAGCCGGTTCTCGGTCTCCACGCCGAGCGCGTTCATCGCCACGTCCGCCATCCCCGCGCTGGCCCCGTACACGAAGAGGACCGCGCACAGCGTGTAGACGTTCGGGGCGAGCGCGGGCAGCGTCAGGGCCAGGGTCCACAGGGCGAGCAGCCCGCGCAGCGCGTTGCGCGCCCCGAACCGGTGGGTGATCGCACCGGACAGCGGCATCAGGAGCGAGGAGCCGATCGCCGGGAACGCGAGGGCGAGGCCGAGCTGGCCCGCGGAGACCCCGGCGTGCTCCTGGATCCAGGGGACCCGGGTGGCGAAGTTGCCGGTCACCGCGCCGTGCACACAGAACACCGCGGCGATCGCGATCCGCGCCCGCCTCAACTGCCGTGGATCCAGAGCAAGTTCGGCTGCCATGTCGACCGGGTTTCCCTCCCTCGGGGCGGCCTTCCCGCCGCCGGGCCGTAAACTATCAGGAAGCCTGCCTGATAAATAGAACGGGTAGCGATCCGCTTTCGGTGATCTGGAAGGATTCCCGGCATGCCCGCATCCCCGAGCACCGCCCGGGCCATCAACGACCGGCTCGCCCTGCGCCTCCTGCAGGACGAGGGGCCGTTGACGGCAGGCCAGCTGAAGAACCTCACCGGACTCTCCCGGCCCACCGTCGCCGACCTCGTTGAACGCCTCCAGGGCTCCGGCCTGGTCCATGTGGTGGGGGAGTCGGGCGCCGAGCGGCGCGGCCCCAACGCGCGTCTCTACGCGATCGTCGCCGACCGGGCGCATCTGGCGGCCCTGGACGTACGCACCGACAGCGTCTCGCTGGTCGTGGCCGACCTGCTCGGGCACACCCTCGCCGAGGCGACCCTGCCGATCGACCCGGAGTCGGGGACGGGTCCCGCCGTCGAGCAGGCCGTCGCGCTCCTGGAGCGCACCGCGAAGGAGGCCGGGGCGGATCGGCTGCACAGCGTCGGGGTCGGTGCTCCCGGGCTCATCGACCCGGCCAGCGGCGAGCTGCGCGACACCAGCGGGCTGCCCGCGTGGCACCGCGAGCTCGTCCGCGTCCTCGCCCGGCGGCTGCCGGCCGCCGTGCTCGTCGAGAACGAGACCAATCTGGCCGCCGTGGCCGAACAGCGCCTGGGTGCCGCCCGAGGGCAGGACACCTTCGTGCTCCTGTGGCTCGGCCAGGGCATCGGCTCGGCCCTCGTCCTGGACGGCAAGCTGCGCAGGGGTGCCTCGGGCGGCGCGGGCGAGATCGGGTTCATGCCGGTGCCGGGCACCGGCGGACTGCCGTCCTCGACGGGCTGCGACGGCGGTTTCCACGAACTGGTGCACGCGGGTGCGGTGGCACGCCTCGCCGCCGGGTTCGGACGGACGGGCAGCGCGGAGGAGGCCGTACGGGACGCCGACGGGCCCTTCCTCGACGCGCTGGCCCAGCGGCTCGCGATCGGAGCGGCGGCCGTGGTCGCGGTCCTGGACCCCGGGCTCATCGTGCTCGGCGGCGAACTGGGCCACGCCGGCGGCCAGTTGCTCGCCTCCCGCGTACAGCGCGCGCTGGACGCCCTGACACCGCTCCGCGCCGAGGTCAGACCGAGCGCGCTGGGTGACGGAGCGGTCCTGAGCGGCGCCCTGCTGACCGCGCGGGATGCCGCCCAGGACGACCTCTTCACGCCAAATCCCTGATGTGGCAAGGAAACTGACGGCACCGCAGATCTGACGTGGCTTCACATACCAGCACCCGACGGCGGCCAAGGGCCGGGAGACCGCCGCCGGGCGTTCGTGCGGGGAGCTCGATCAGCAGGCGCCGAGGTCCTGCCACACTCCCCAGTCACCGGTAGTACCCGGTTCCTCGCCCTTCGTCCACCACTTGGACTTCCAGGTGTGGGACTTGTACGAGACGGTCGTGCCGCCGCCGTACGCGGAACCCGCCGACCAGACCGGCGCCGCGCAGGTGCCGCCCGGCGGTGTCGGCGACGGGGAGGGGCCGGTCGTGCCCGAGGGCGACGGGGTCGGGGCAGGTGTTCCCGAGGGAGTCGGGGTGGGCGTCGAGGTGCCCGGGTCGCTCACGACGGCCCCCCGGGTGTGGTCGCCGGCCAGCGCGTAGGTCTTGCCACCGAAGGTCACCGTCCAGTTCGAGGGGGTGGAAACCGGCAGGTAGTAGACGAAGTCGAGGGTGACCGAGGCGCCCGGGGCCAGTGACTGCCAGCTCGGCAGCTTCAGCGAGACGCGGTTGTAGTCGCCCTTGAGCCCGCCGATGTTGTTGGCCGCGGTGTGGTCGCTGCGCACGATCGTCGTGCCGAAACCGGACTGGTCCTTGGCGTTGGCGGGCGCCGAAGTGCCGTAGTCGAACTGGAACTCCGTGCCGCCGGGCAGCGTCGCCGTGGTGTTGTTGGTCAGGGTCACCTTGGGGCTGATGGGGTAGTTGGAGTCGCCGAGCGGGAACTGCCCGAAGTCCACGCCGATGTTCAGCGCCTGGGTGGGCAGGGCGATCGTGGAGCGCTTGTTGCCGTACGGGGTGGCCGACTTGAACTTGTCGTACATCTCGCTCGTCAGGGTCGAGCCCTGCTCGTACTGGCCCTTGCCCGCGTTCCACTGGTAGTCGCCGGCCAGCTCCCAGACCATCGTGCCGCCGATGCCCTTGTCCACCACGTAGTCGGCCTTGGCTCCCACCGACTGCTCGTCCTCGGTGGACAGGAAGACCTTCTTCTGGTCGTTCCACAGCCAGGGCGCCACCAGCGTGGAGTCGTAGTTGCGGACGTAGGTGCCGGTGAGCTTGGTGGCGGCCGGGAGGCCGTATTTGGTGACGTAGTCGCCGACGATCCCCTTCTCCAGGTTCTTGGCGTGCCACATCGGGTTCGAGCCGGCCGGGGCCTCCTTGCCGTTGGCGTCGAGGTCGTGCCAGAGATTGTCGATGCCGACGGCGCCGTCACCGCAGGCCGTGAGGCCGGAACCGGCGGGGCAGTTGCTCGAAGGCGCCTTGCCCCACAGGCCGTTGGTGCCGCCCTGCACGTTCTCGAAGCCGCGCGTGTAGTACGGCAGGCCCATGTTGATGCGCCCGGCCGGCATGGAACCGCGGAAGTAGTGATAGGCCCAGTCGGCGTTGAGGTAGCCGATGCCGCCGTACTGGGACGTGGAGTAGACCCCGGCGGCCGCGAGCTCCCCGTCCTTGCCGTCGTCGAACAGCGAGGCGTTGGGGCCGACGTACTGGTTCCAGGCGCCGTGCAGGTCGTAGGACATGATGTTGACGTAGTCCAGGTACTGCTGGACCTGGAAGGTCTCCATGCCGCGCAGCAGATAGCCGGACGACGGCGCGGCCACCGAAAGCAGATAGTGCTTCCCGTCGGCCGCCCCCGCGCGGTCGAGCTTCTCGCGCAGCGACTTCATCAGCGCCGCGTAGCCCTTGACGAGACCGGCCCGGCGGGCGTTGGAGACGGTCAGGTCGAGCGGGTTGCCCGCGTCCTTCATCGTCGTCGGGTACTCGTAGTCGATGTCGACGCCGTTGAAGCCGTACTTCTTGATGAACGCGACCGCCGAGTCGGCGAAGGTGTCGACGCCGGCCTGGTTGACCGAGCCGTCCGCGTTGGTGGCCATGGAGTAGAAGCCGCCGGAGTTCACGCGCTTGCCGTCGTCGCCGAAGTAGCCGCCGGTCTCGGCCCAACCGCCCACGGAAATGAGGGTCTTCACGTTGGGGTGCTGCTTCTTGAACTTGTTGAGCAGGTTGAAGTGGCCCTTGTAGGGGAGCGAGGGGTCCATCTCGGCGCCCGCGACGCCCGGCCAGGTCATCCCGGTCGCAGCGTTCTTCTCGCTGTCGGTGCCGACGGAGATCTTGTTGTCCGAACCGACGTGCGCGAAGGCGTAGTTGATGTGGGTGACCTTGTCCCACGGGATGTCGGACGCGAGGTAGGCGGGCGTCCCGTCCGTTCCCGTGCGCCAGCCGGTGAAGTAGCCGATGACGCGGCGCTGGTGGTCGGCGCCCATCTTCTCGCGGCCCTCGGTGTCGTACACCGAGCAGTACGGGACGTCGACGCCCGGGGTCTTGTACAGGCCGTCCGGACGACAGGCCTCGTTGTCGACGGCGGCCTGCGAGACGCCGGTGGAGAGCGCGCCGAACAGCAGCCCGGCGACCGCGGTGGCGGCCGTGAGCAGCGCGGTGCGTCTGCGGGTGGGGGAGAACACGGGCAGTTCCTCCTGGGAGGTGGGCGGAACACAACGAACAGGGCGGTGGTCGTGCGCGGCCCCGGTGTGCGCACACCGGCGGGCCTCTCCTCGGAGGTGACGCAGAGATTAAAAGGACTAGACCAGTGCGTCAATAGGTATGGACCAAAGGCACATGCCGCTGGTCGCGTTCCGCTCGGCTCCGGGCCGGGCGCCGCTGGAATCCGGCCAATCTGTGAGCCAGGCCACATCCACTCACTCGCATGGCCTTCGAGCAGGCGTGGCACACTGGCCCTGTACCAGCAGCAGCGCACTCCGGGGTCGGTGTAATTCCGAACCGGCGGTTATAGTCCGCGACCCGTCCGCATCCAGCGGCCGGTTGACCAGGTGAAATTCCTGGACCGACGGTGAAAGTCCGGATGGGAGGCAGTGCGCGGCGGGCGGACCGTTGACCGGTCACGTCGGCCGTCTGTTACCGGTCGTCCACCAGGGCACCGGTCTCTTTCGGCCGCGGCGTGAGCTGTGCGCGATGGTCCTTTCCCGCTCTCTGTCGTCATCGACAGGCCCCGGAGTCCGTGCCCGAAGAGGCAGGAGGACCCGGTGGCATCCACAGCCGACGCAGACGCCATGCGCCGAGCCGTCGAGCTCGCGGCCCGCGGACTCGGCTCCACCAGCCCCAATCCGGTCGTCGGATGCGTGATCACCGACGCCTCGGGCGCGCTCGTGGGCGAGGGCCACCACCAGCGGGCCGGCGGCCCGCACGCCGAGGTCCACGCCCTGCGGGACGCGGGCGAGCGGGCCCGTGGCGGCACCGCCTACGTCACCCTGGAACCCTGCAACCACACCGGCCGCACCGGGCCCTGCGCCCAGGCGCTCATCGAGGCCGGCGTCGCCCGCGTCCACTACGCCGTCGGCGACCCGAACCCGCAGGCCACCGGCGGCGCCGACACCCTGCGCGCGGCCGGCGTCCGGGCCGAGCGCGGCCTGCTCGCCGACGAGGCCGAGGCGGTCAACGCCGCGTGGCTCACCTCGATGCGGCTCGGCCGTCCGCACGTCACCTGGAAGTACGCGGCCACCCTCGACGGGCGCACCGCCGCCGAGGACGGCACCAGCCGCTGGATCACCTCCGCCGAGGCCCGCGCCGACGTCCACCGGCTGCGCGCCGAGTGCGATGCCGTCGTCGTCGGCTCCGGCACCGCCCGCACCGACGACCCGCACCTCGCCGTGCGCGGCATCGAGGGGGCAACTCAGCCGCTGCGCCTGGCAGTCGACACCAACGCCACCGCCGTCAAGCCCGGCGCCCGCATCCTCGACGACGCGGCGCCCACCCTGATCGCGGTCGCCCAGGACGCCGACGCGTCCCAGCTGCCCGCGGCCGCGGTCCTGCGCATCCCGCGCGCCACCGGCGGCCTGGACATCCCCGCGCTGCTCGCCGCGCTCCACACCCGGGGCGTGCGCTCGGTACTCCTCGAAGGCGGCCCGGCCCTGGCCGGCGCCTTCGTCGCCGCGGGCGCCGTCGACAAGGTCGTCGGCTACCTCGCCCCCGCCCTGCTCGGCGCCGGCCCCACCGCGCTCGCCGGAGCGGGAATCAGCACCATCGCCGACGCGTTGCGGCTCGACATCACCGAGGCCGTACGGATCGGCCCCGACCTGCGCATCACTGCCACCCCTCTCGCCAAGGAGCGCTGAACGTGTTCACCGGAATCGTCGAAGAGCTGGGCGAGGTCGTCGCCATCGAGACCCTCGGTGACGCCTCCCGCTTCCGTCTGCGGGGCCCCCTCGTCACCGAAGGGGCCGGACACGGCGACTCCATCGCCGTCAACGGCGTCTGTCTGACCGTCGTGGAGTTCGGCGACGGCGAGTTCACCGCCGACGTGATGGACGAGACGCTCAAGCGCTCCAGCCTCGGCGCCCTCGAAGCCGGCTCCCGGGTCAACCTGGAGCGGCCCATGGCCGTGGGCGGCCGGCTCGGCGGCCACATCGTGCAGGGGCACGTGGACGGCACCGGCACGGTGCTCGCCCGCACCCCCTCCGAGAACTGGGAGATCGTCAAGATCGCCCTGCCCGCCGACCTCTCCAAGTACGTCGTCGAGAAGGGCTCCATCACCGTGGACGGCGTCAGCCTCACGGTCGTGGAGGCCGCCGCCGACTACTTCACCATCAGCCTCATCCCGACCACCCTCGCGCTGACCACGCTCGGCATCAAGCAGCCCGGCGATCCGGTCAACCTTGAGGTCGACGTCATCGCCAAGTACGTCGAGCGGCTGCTCGGCGCGAGCCACGGGGGGAACGCCAAGTGAGCGCAGTGAACTGGCTGAACGGCGAGGCCTTCACGGTCCTCGGTCAGCACATCAAGTGGTCGGACATGATCGGCAACACCATCGGCCTGATCGCCCTCGCCCTCGGCTGGCGCCGCTCCATATGGACGTGGCCCGCCCAGTTCGTCTCGGGTCTGATCCTGTTCGTGGCGTTCGCCGCCGGACACCTCTCCGGCAGCGCGGGCAAGCAGGTCGTGGTCATGGTCGTCGCGGCCGGCGGCTGGCTCGCCTGGACCCGGCGCGGCCGGCAGCAGGCGCAGGACGGCTCCATCGCCGTACGGTTCGCCACCTGGCGCGAGCGGGCCTTCCTGCTCGGCGGCGCCGCCGTCGGCACGGTCGCCGTGGCCGGGCTCTTCACCGCCTACCCGGCGCTCTCGTGGGACCCGTGGCCCGACGCGTACGTCTTCGTCGGCACCGTCGTGGCGATGTTCGCGCAGGCCCGCGGCATGGTCGAGTTCTGGTTCGCCTGGCTGCTCGTCGACCTCGTCGGCGTCCCGCTCAACTTCGCCAACGGATACGCCTTCTCCGGCTTCGTCTACGTCATTTACGGCGCGCTCGTCCTGTGGGGCATGCGCGACTGGTGGCTGCGCTCGCGCACGAGCGTCAAGCCCGTCCTGGAAGGAGCGACGGCATGACCACGCACGCACCCACCTGGTACTCCACCGACAACCGCGAGGACCTCTCCCTCGACCCCGTCGAGCAGGCCATCCGCGACATCGCGGCGGGCCGGCCCGTCGTCGTCGTCGACGACGAGGACCGCGAGAACGAGGGCGACCTCGTCATCGCGGCCGAGAAGGCCACCCCCGAGATCGTCGCCTTCATGATGAGCGAGTGCCGCGGTCTGATCTGTGCGCCCATGGAGGGCGAGGACCTCGACCGGCTCGAACTGCCGCAGATGGTCGAGCACAACACCGAGTCGATGAAGACCGCCTTCACCGTCTCCGTGGACGCCACGGCGGCCCACGGCGTGAGCACCGGCATCTCCGCCGCCGACCGCGCCACCACCCTGCGCCTGCTCGCCGACGGCCGCTCCGCATCCGGCGACTTCGTCCGCCCCGGCCACATCTTCCCGCTGCGCGCCAAGCCCGGCGGGGTGCTGGTCCGCAACGGCCACACCGAGGCCGCCGTCGACCTCGCCCGGCTCGCCGGTCTTGCCCCGGCCGGCGCCATCGTCGAGATCGCGGGCGAGGACGGCGTCATGCTGCGCCTGCCCGAGCTCGTGCCCTTCGCCCGCAAGCACGGCCTGACGATCATCTCCATCGAGGACCTGATCGCCTACCGCCGCTCCGCGGAGCCCACCGTGCGCCGCGAGGCCGAGGTCCATCTGCCCACCGCCGCCGGGGAGTTCACCGCCTACGGCTACCGCTCCACCGTCGACGGCGTCGAGCACGTCGCCCTGGTCCACGGCGAGATCGGCGACGGCGAGGACGTCCTGGTCCGGGTCCACTCCGAGTGCCTGACCGGCGACATCTTCCACTCGCTGCGCTGCGACTGCGGCCCCCAGCTCCAGGCCTCGATGGAGCGCATCACCGAGGCAGGGCGGGGCGTCGTGGTCTATCTGCGCGGGCACGAGGGCCGGGGCATCGGCCTGCTCTCCAAGCTCCGGGCCTACGAACTCCAGGAGCGCGGCCGGGACACCCTCGACGCCAACCTGGAGCTCGGCCTGCCCGCCGACGCCCGCGACTACGCGGCCGGCGCCCAGATCCTCACCGACCTCGGCGTGCGGAGCCTGCGGCTCCTGACCAACAACCCCGACAAGATCACCGCGCTCGTCCGGCACGGCCTGACGGTGTCGGGCCGCGAGCCCATGCCCGTCCAGGCGGGCGAGCACAACCTGCGGTACCTGCGCACCAAGCGGGACCGCATGGGACACGACCTGCCGTGGCTCGACGGCGGCCCCGCGCCGATGTCGGCCTGCGGCAACCAGTAAGCACGTCCGAGACCTCGCACGTCCGAGACCTCGCACATCCCAGAACACAGCACGTCCAGAACACAGCACGTCCCAGAACACCTGAAGGAGAGCACGTGAGCGGCAAGGGCGCACCCGAACTGTCCGTACGCAACTGCGGAGACCTCCGTGTCGCGGTGGTCGCGGCACAGTGGCACGAGAAGGTGATGGACGGACTCGTCGACGGCGCCCTGCGCGCCCTGCACGAGCTCGGCATCGACGAGCCGACGCTGCTGCGCGTCCCCGGCAGCTTCGAACTGCCCGTGGTGGCCAAGGTGCTCGCGGGCCGCGGCTACGATGCCATCGTCGCGCTCGGCGTCGTCATCAGGGGCGGCACCCCGCACTTCGAGTACGTGTGCCAGGGTGTCACCAACGGCCTCACCCAGGTCACCGTCGACACCGGCGTACCCGTCGGATTCGGCGTGCTGACCTGCGACACCGAGGAGCAGGCCCTGGACCGGGCCGGCCTCGAAGGGTCGAACGAGGACAAGGGCCATGAAGCGGTCACCGCCGCCGTGGCCACCGCGGCCACGCTGCGCACGGTCAGCGAACCCTGGCGCTGAGCGACCGGAACCCACCCCTTACCCTAAGAAGCATCATGGCGAACAAACCCTCCAAGAGCTTCGAAGAGCTCTTCACCGAGCTCCAGCTCAAGGCCGCCAACGGCGACCCCTCCACCTCCCGCACCGCCGAGCTGGTGGACAAGGGCGTGCATGCCATCGGCAAGAAGGTCGTCGAGGAAGCCGCCGAAGTCTGGATGGCCGCCGAGTACGAGGGCAAGGAAGCCGCCGCCGAGGAGATCTCGCAGCTGCTGTACCACGTCCAGGTGATGATGGTCGCGCGCGGGATCTCCCTCGACGACGTCTACGCCCACCTCTGAGCACGCCCTCCAGCACATCTCTCCCGTACGAAAAGGAAGCTGACCTCATGCTGCGCATCGCCGTCCCCAACAAGGGTTCACTGTCCGGACCTGCGTCGGCGATGCTCCATGAGGCCGGCTACCGGATGCGCAAGGAGTCGAAGGAACTCGTCCTCGTCGACCCCGTCAACCAGGTCGAGTTCTTCTACCTGCGCCCCAAGGACATCGCGATCTACGTGTCCGCGGGCAAGCTCGACATCGGCATCACCGGCGAGGACCTCCTGATCGACTCCGGCGCCGAGGCCGAGGTGATCCTGCCGCTCGGCTTCGCCCGCTCCACCTTCCGCTTCGCCGCCAAGCCCGGCACCGTCTCGGGCATCGAGGACCTGGCCGGCAAGACGATCGCCACCTCCTACGAGGGCATCGTCGCCAAGCACCTGGCCGAGGCCGGTGTGGACGCCTCCGTGGTGCACCTCGACGGCGCCGTGGAGACCGCGATCGAGCTGGGCGTCGCCCAGGTCATCGCCGACGTCGTGGAGACCGGCACCTCGCTGCGCAACGCGGGCCTGGAGGTCTTCGGCGACCCGATCATGAAGTCCGAGGCGGCCGTGATCCGCCGCACCGGCGCCGAGGACAACGCCAAGGTCCAGCAGTTCCTGCGCCGCCTCCAGGGCGTCCTGGTCGCCCGCAGCTACGTGATGATGGACTACGACTGCCGCGCCGAGCACCTGGAGCGGGCGGTCGCGCTCACGCCGGGCCTGGAGTCGCCGACGATCTCCCCGCTGCACAACGAGGGCTGGGTCGCCGTACGCTCCATGGTCCCCGCCAAGGACTCCCAGCGGGTCATGGACGACCTGTACGAGCTGGGCGCCCGCGCCATCCTCACCACGGCCATCCACGCCTGCCGCCTCTGACCCGCGCACGGCGCCGAGCGGCGCCGCCGACGACAGCGACGAAGACGACCGCGACGAAAGCGAACGACACCGTGTCCGCCCCCGTGCCCCAACCCCCCGTCCTGCCGGTCACGTTCAGGCCGACCGTGACCCGGGCCGTCCTGCTGATCAGCGCCGCCGCCATGTTCGTCGCCATGACGGTGATGTCGCTGCTCCTGGAGACCCTGAGCGGGGGCGAGCGGGGCAGTTTCATCCTGATGGCGGCCCTGTTCGCCGGGGTGCTCGTGCTGCTCAGCCGGCCCAAGGTGGTCGCCGACGACGCGGGCGTCACCGTGGTCAACCTCACCGCGCGGCGCCGGCTCGCCTGGCCGGAGATCCTCCGGGTGAACCTGCGCCCCGGCGACCCCTGGGTCTTCCTCGACCTCTCCGACGGCACCAGCCTGCCCGCCCTCGGCATCCAGCCCGGCAGCGGCAAGGCCCGCGCCATCCGGGACGCCAAGGCACTGCGCGCGCTCGCCGAGAGCCACGGCAGCCGCGGCACCGGCCCCGATTCACCCGGCTCGGCTCACGACAACGGCTGAGCCCCTTGCCCCACCTGGCACCATCTTGATTACCCTGATGTCGGTGGCGCCGAGTGCGCCCCGCCCCGCACAAGGGCCAGCTTCATCGGCCGCGGGGCACCAGCGACCCGAGGAGTGACTCCCTCCAGCAATGGACGGATCGTCCGGTAGTACCTGCGCCGCCCCCTCCCAGGAGGCGGCGGCATGACCATCACACTCGTGCTGCTCTTCGCGGCATTCCTTCTGATCCTCGCCAACGGCTTCTTCGTCGCGGCCGAGTTCGGCCTGGTCACCGTCGACCGGCCGGACGCCGAACGGGCGGCGGCCGAGGGCGACCGCAGGGCCCGCACCGTGGTGCGCGCCCTGCGCGAGCTGTCCTTCCAGCTCTCGGGCACCCAGCTCGGCATCACCATCACCTCGCTCGTGGTCGGCATGCTCGCCGAGCCCGCGCTCGCCGACCTGCTCGACGGGCCCATCGGCGCCACCGGGCTCCCGGCCGGCGCGGTCTCCGGCATCAGCGTCGTGCTCGGCATGCTGCTCGCCGCCGCCGTCCAGATGGTGATCGGCGAACTCGTGCCGAAGAACTGGGCGGTCTCCAAGCCGCTCCAGGTGGCCCGTTTCGTGGCCGGGCCGCAGGACCGCTTCTCGCGGCTCTTCCGCCCGCTCATCTCGCTGCTCAACACCGTCGCCAACCGGCTGGTGCGGGCGCTCGGCGTGGAGCCCGCCGACGAGCTGGCCTCGGCCCGCACACCCGGCGAGCTCGTCTCCCTGGTCCGGCACTCGGCCAGGGCCGGCGCCCTTGAGCAGGACACCGCCGACCTCTTCGTACGGACCCTCTCGCTCGGCCACCTCACGGCCGAGAACGTGATGACCCCGCGCGTCAAGGTCAGCGCCCTGCAGACCACCGCCACCGCCGCCGACGTCCTCAACCTCACGCGCGCCACCGGCCTCTCGCGCTTCCCGGTCTACCGGGAGCGCATCGACGAGGTCGTCGGCATGGTCCACCTCAAGGACGCGCTCGCGGTGCGGCCCCCCGAGCGGCTGCGCACCGCGGTCGGCCTGATCGCGGTGCCGCCGCTGCTCGTCCCGGAGACGCTGCCCGTGCAGCAGCTCCTGGAGCGGCTGCGCAGCGAACAGCCGATAGCCGTGGTCGTGGACGAGTACGGCGGCACGGCCGGCGTCGTCACCCTGGAGGACATCGTCGAGGAGCTCGTCGGCGAGGTCCGCGACGAGCACGACGGCGCGGACGCCGCCCGGCCCGAGCTCGCCGTGGTGGCGGGCGAGGACGGCAGGCCCGCCTGGGAGGCCGACGGCAGCTGCCGGGTCCTCTCGCTGGGCCGGATAGGCCTGGAGGCGCCCGAGGGCCCCTACGAGACCGTCGCCGGCCTGGTCGCCGACCTCCTCGGCCGCATCCCGGTCCCCGGCGACCGGGTCGAGCTGCCCGGCTGGCGCATCCAGGTCCGCCAGGTCGAGCGGTACCGGGCCGAGCGGGTCCGCTTCGTGCGGACGGCCGACGCACCGGTGGCGGAGGCGGTCCGATGAGCCTGCTCCAACTCCTGTTCGCGCTGCTGCTCGTGCTCGCCAACGGCTTCTTCGTCGGAGCCGAGTTCGCGCTCGTCTCCGTGCGCCGCAGCCAGATCGAACCGCTGGCCGCCTCCTCCGCGCGGGCCCGCCAGGTGCTGCACGGCCTGGAGAACCTGCCGCAGATGATGGCCGCCGCCCAATTCGGCATCACCGTCTGCTCGTTGACGCTCGGCGCGGTCGCCGAGCCGACCGTGGCCCGGCTCCTGGAGCCCGTCTTCCAGGCGGCCCGGCTCCCCGAGGGCCTCGTCCACCCGCTGGGCTATGTGATCGCACTCGCCCTGGTGGTCTCGCTGCACCTCGTCATCGGCGAGATGGTCCCGAAGAACATGGCCATGGCCGCGCCCGAGCGCACCGCGCTCTGGTTCAGCCCGGGCCTGGTCGCCTTCGCCCGGGTCTGCAAGCCCGTGACGATCGCGCTCGGCGCCTGTGCGCGGCTCATCCTGAAGCTGTTCCGGGTCGAGCCCAAGGACGAGGTGGAGGCCGTCTTCACCAGCGTCCAGCTCGGCCGCCTCGTCGAGGACTCCGGCCAGGCCGGGCTGCTGGAACCCGGGGCCCAGGAACGCCTGGAGGACGCCCTGGAGCTGGGCAGCCGCCCGGTCACCGACGTCCTGCTCGACCGGGCGTCCCTGGTCACGGTCGGCTGCTCGGTGACACCCCGGGAACTGGAGGAGCTGACGGTACGCACCGGATACTCCCGCTTCCCGGTGTGCGCGGAGGGCGGCGCCTTCATGGGCTTCCTGCACGTCAAGGACGTGCTCGACGTGGAGGAGCAGGGGCGCGCGGTACCGCAGCAGCTGTGGCGGCCGCTCGCCACCCTGCGGGCCGAACTGCCCCTGGACGACGCCCTCACCGTGATGCGCCGCGCGGCCACCCACCTCGCCCAGGTCGCGGACGGCTCCGGGCGGGTGCTCGGCCTGGTCGCCCTGGAGGACGTCCTGGAGAAGCTCGTCGGCGAGGTCCGGGACCCGGCCCACCGCGACGAGCCGCCCCCGCTGGCCCGGCTCGCCGAGCCCCGCGGCGAACAGGCCCAGCAGGCGCTGGCCGGATAGCTCCGGACAGCTACAGAGGTTCCTGAGGGTCGCGGCGCGAGGGGCCGCGACCCGACAGGACCTCCCCGTACGCCTGCATCAGATCGGGCAGGCGCAGGGTGGAGAGGTCGTCGCGGGTCGGGGTCGTCGGATACATCGACAGCCTCAAGTCCCGGTAGGCGCAGCTCTTTTCGTACAGGGTGCGCAGAAAGCGCCCGTTGCCCAGCTCGTCGATCCAGCCCTGGTCGACGACGTGCCCGCTGATCGAGCGCAGCTCGTCCAGGGCCTCCTCGTCCCACGCGTCCCCGTTCTCGGCCGCCAGCACCTCGCCGATCGAGGTCAGCTCCAGCGGGCGGTAGGAGGGGAAGTCGACGCGGCTGGTGAAGCGCGAGGACAGGCCCGGGTTGGTGGCGAGCAGGCGGTCCATGCCCTCGGGGTATCCGGCGAGGATCACCACCAGGTGGTCCCGGTTGTCCTCGGCACGCTTCAGCAGCACCTGGAGCGCCTCGTCGCCGTAGGCGTCGCCCTTGCTGTAACCGGAGTTGGAGAGCGAGTACGCCTCGTCCACGAAGAGCACGCCGCCGAGCGCCGAGTCGATCAGCTCGTTGGCCTTGACGGCCGTCTGGCCGAGGAACTCGCCCACCAGATCGGCCCGTTGGGCCTCCACGAGGTGGTCGCCGCCGAGCAGACCGAGCGCGTAGAAGACCCGGCCCAGGATGCGGGCGACGGTGGTCTTGCCGGTGCCGGAGGGGCCCGAGAAGACAAAGTGACGTTTCGGCGGCTGGACGGGAAGCCCCTGACTCGCCCGGAGCCGCGCCATGTTGAGCTGTGCGGACAGCGCCTTCACCTGACGCTTGACCGGTTCGAGGCCCACCATCCGCTCCAGCTCGGCGAGGGCCTCCGAAAGGAGCACGGGGTCGGTGGGGCCGGCCGGGAACTGCGGGGGAGCGGGCTGCGCGGGAACGCCGGGCTTGTCCCGGACGCCGTCGCGCACGCCCCCCGCGGGACCGGCGAGCGGCGACTGCGCCTCACCGCCGAGCCGCAGCTCGCGGCCGTCGGAGGCGTCGAGCCCGAGGGCGGATTCGGCCTCGGCCTCCACGGTGTCGCCGAAGCCGGACAGGGCGACCGCGGCGAGGTCGGGGGACTCGTCCGCCCCCTCGTACCCGTCGTTCTCGGTGATCGCGGTCAGCCGTGCCGCGGTGTCCATGAACGCCGGGTCGACACGGTGCACGGCCCGGTACAGGGGCAGCGCGGCGGCCGAGCGGCCGGTGCCCTCGTGGGCGCGGGCCAGCCAGTAGCGCAGCTCCTTGCGCTGGGGCTGTTCGCTGCGGCAGCGCATCAGCGCGGCCGAAAGCAGCGGTTCGGCCTGCCCGAACATCTCCAGGCGGACCCGGGCCATCCCGCCGAACAGGCCGGCCTCGATGCCGAGCAGCGGGTCGTCGACCAACGGCTCGGTGTGGCGCACCAGTTGCTCCCAGTCCTTGACCAGATAGGCCCGGCAGGCGTGCAGGAAGCGCACCTGAGGATCGGCGTCCACGGGCGGCAGCCCCGCCAACGCCCGGTCCAGTTCCGGGACATGACGTCCGTCCAGCCAGTGGGAGGCGTGCGCGAGCAGCAGATCGCGCGGGCTCTCGAGCACCGGCTGAACCCACCAGCCGAGCCAGTACCAGGAGTTGAAGGTCCTGCGGTGTCCGGCACGCTGTTCGCCGAAGCGTTCGCGATGGCGGTACATGCGCAGCAGGGCGGTCGTGGTGTCCACGCGCAGGGCGTGCAGTCCCAACCAGCCGTCCGCCATCGAGGGGTCGAGCCGCACCGCGGTGCGGAACTCCTCCTCGGCCTGCGGATACGCGCCCATCGTGTACGCGTCCACCCCGCGCAGCCAAGCGAGATCGGCCGGGGCGTGTACCCCCGGAGTGCCGAAGTCCATCACGTCCCCCACCACCGTGCCCCGTGCTGAACCGCCCATTCGCACAACGGAATTGACGGGAGTTGACCGCACCGATGTGCATCGTACCTGCGGGAAGGCCCGCTGCCGAAGGGGGCGGGAGGGGAGCTCGGATGGTGACCCAGGGTGAGTGAAACGCCCTGCGTGACGGGCTCAGAAGGGAGGAAAGGGCAGAACGAAGCCCCCGATCACGGGGGAACAACCGGGGGCTTCGCGTCCGCGGCGGCTCCGAAAAGCCGCACATTGAGAACGTAAGACCTGTATGGCCCCTGGGTCAAGCGGAGTTGAAGCACTCCGGGGGCTGTTTTGCGACTGTTCCGGGCGGTGGGGTGAGCTCGTCACGTTCGGTGAGCGAACGGCTCGTACGGGCAGCCGAATCAAGTCCCGGCAGCCACTCGTACCCCTTCTGCACCTGACGTACCAACGCGCCCGCGAAGGGTCGGGACGGGTCCTCGGCGAAATGGCGCATCTCCGCCTCCGTCCAGTCGTCCCAGAAGGCGGAGAGTCCGATTCCGTCGCGCTCCCGGCCCCGCGCCCAGGAGGCCGGGGCGTCCAGCTCCATCCAGATCAGCAGGGCGAGCCGGGGGCGCAGTGCCCGGCGCCCGGCGCCGACGCCCTCGACGATCACCACCGGCGCGGGCTCCAGGGAACGCGGGGCTCCGAAGCGCCGCAGCTCCCAGTCGTACGGGTCGTACCGGGCCGGCTCGCCGTGCAGGAACGGGTCGAGCACCTGGCGGTCCAGCCGGTCGGGCCAGCCGAAGAACTCCTCGTGCGTGGCCAGGTCGTCCAGGTGCAGCACCGGCGCCCCGCCCAGCGCCCCGGCCAGGCGGCCGGCGAACGTGGACTTCCCCGAGCCCGCGTGCCCGTCCACCCCGACCAGCCGCACCGGCCCGCAGGACGGCGGCAACTCCCTTACCAACGCTGCCAGTTCAGCCGCGGTGGGGTCGGTAGCGGGCGTGCTCGTCATCGCGTCCTGCCTGGTGGTTCCGGGCGGGCCCGGGCCGGGGCGATGCCGGGCGGGCTCCGGAGGAGAGGGGACCTCGACGGTACCCGGTCCGGGGGAGCGGGGCGCGCGGGTGGCAGGCCGCGGGCGCCTCGGGGGCCGACCGGTGGCCACGCGGAAGCCGACCAGCTCATGCCAGTGGTCGAGACCAAGGGGTCCAGACCCATATTGGCGCCGGGGCGCGCGCCGAATCACTGGCCGAGGGTGCCCCCGACCCGGGATAGTGGGCCCGCTGTCGTGCACTCACCCCATCCGTGACCGACCGGGGGTCCTCACCGTGACAAGCCCCACCTCCCGCAGAACCGTCCTCGCCGCGGCCGTCGCCGTCGCGGCCGGCGCCGTCACCGCGTCCGCGGGACCGGCGGCCGCGTCCGGCGGCGCCGCCCGACCGAAGCAGGGCCAGCAGCTCGTGGACAACCAGGCCTGGACCTCGGGCGCCGACTGGCGCTCCGGCGCCGCCCACGGCGTGCGCGTCGAGACCGGCCGGCGCCCCGGCATCGTCATCGCGCGGCCCGCCGGAACGAGCTCCTACACCGACCCGCACACCCAGAAGACCGCCACCTGGGAGTACGCGAGCTGGACCTCGCCGGTGCACCGCTCCACCGTCCCCGCCACCGAGGCCGTCGCCCACTGGAACGCCCACACCCCGCCCGGCACCTGGATCCAGGTCGAGCTGCTCGGCACCTACACCGACGGCACCGCCACACCGGCGTACGTGATGGGCCGCTGGACGGCGGGCGACGGCGACACGGACATCCGGCGCACCTCGGTCGACGGCCAGGGCGACGGGAAGAGCTCCATCTCGACGGACACCTTCGCCATCGACACCCCGGCGGGCGGCCTGCGCCTGGCCTCCTACCGGCTGCGGGTCACGCTCTACCGGACGCCGGGCAGCCGGCTCACGCCGACCGTGTGGCGGCTGGGCGCGATGGCGTCGGACATCCCCGACCGGTTCACCGTGGACGCCTCGACACCGGGCTACGCGGGCGAGCTGGCGGTGCCGAGCTACTCGCAGGAGATCCACAAGGGCCAGTACCCCCAGTACGACAACGGCGGCGAGGCCTGGTGCAGCCCCACCTCCTCGCAGATGATCATCGAGTACTGGGGGCGCCGCCCGAGCGCCGCGGACCTCGCCTGGGTGGACCCGTCCTACGCCGACCCCCAGGTCTGCCAGGCGGCCCGCGGGACGTACGACTACCAGTACCAGGGCTGCGGCAACTGGCCCTTCAACGCTGCCTACGCCGCCACCTACCGGGACCTGAGCGCGGTGGTGACCCGGCTGGGCTCGCTGAACGACGTGGAGAGGCTGGTCCGCGCCGGCATTCCGGCCATAACGTCCCAGTCGTTCCTCGCGACCGAACTGACCGGCGCGGGCTACGGCACCTCGGGACACCTGATGACCGTGACCGGTTTCACCGCGGACGGCGACGTCATCGCCCACGACCCGGCATCGCCCGGCGACGCGGCCGTGCGGCGCGTCTACAAGCGGCACGAATTCGAGACCATCTGGCTGCGGACCAAGCGCTACAACGCGAGCGGAAACGTGTCCTCGGGCACAGGGGGCATCTGCTACCTGTACTGGCCCGCGTCCCCGACAGCCGGTCAGCGCAAGGCCCTCGCGGCCGTCGGCATCCGCTGAGCGGCCCTTCGCGCCCCGGGTGCAGTGACGAACGTCTCTACCCCGGGGCGCCGTTCCGATGGCACGGTGGACGGGTCACCGGGGGGACCGTGCACCGCCACACGAACGAGTGAGCCCATGACCCTGCCTGCCACCACCCTCGACGATCCCCGAGCCCGGGCCGAGCTGCGAGCCCGCACCGGCGGCCCCAAGGACACCGGCCCCAAGGTCCTCGAACACGTCCTGGGCTGGACCCTCGTGGTGGTCATCGCCATGCTGGTCACGCAGACGGGCCTGCTGTAGCCGGAGCCGCCCCGGCTAGGACGTCGGCTCCAGGTCGAGGTCGGCCTTCCAGTGCCGACGCGGGACGCCGACGAGCCCGTAGAGCAGTCGCACCGGTGAGCGCCGGGCCAGCAGCACGGCGCCCGCGAGGGCGGCGAAGAGCACCAGACCCAGTGGCCACCCGAGCAGCCGCACCAGCGCGCTCGCGGCCACGGCCCCGACGAACGGCAGCCCGTAGACCCCGGCCGCCGCGACGGCCACCGCGAGCACCCGGGGCACCTTGCGGTCCTCGTCCGCGCCCGGCAGCTCCCAGCCCTCCATCAGCCAGCCGATCTCGGTGATCAGCATCGTGCCGATCACGGCGGCCCCGAGGACGAGCAGCGCGAGGAACGTTCCCGACGTCAGGAAGTGCAGCAGGTCGTTGACCACGCTGTCCTTCGGCCAGTCCCGCAGCGCGGTCCGGTTCGTGGTGAGCAGGCGGCGGTAGCCGGTCCCGTCCCAGCCGTGGATCAGCACCCCGAACAGCAGGAAGTGGCCGCCCACGCTCTGCAGGTACGCCCAGTAGCCGGCCCCCACGAGCACCAGCGTCTGCGCCACGAGGAAGCCGAGCACGATCGCGACGACCGTGCCGCCCGCGTAGAAGAGCACGAACCCGGCCCAGATCCCGCCGTGGCCCCCGGCCACCTGCATGGTCGCCCACGACGGGTTCTGCCACAGCATGAACAGGCCGGTGGGCACCAGGAGCAAGGCCGCGAAGAGCACGGTCAGCATCAGATACGGGTTGGCCGCGCGGCTGCGGGTGCGCACCCCCTCCTGGTACACCGACCGCTGCCACCACTGGAGTTGACGCGCCGCCGAGAGGGCGAAGGTCGCGCCGGTCGCGTACGCCCAGAAGAGGGCGGCCTGGATCTGGATCACGATGCCCCCAGGGTCAGGCCGTTCGCGACGATCGAGTCCGAGGTGACCAGGGCCTGTTCGGCCGACACATCGGTCATGAAGACGAACGGCGGCACGATCGGCGGCACCGGCAGGGTGTTGGGGTCGAAGGTGACGCAGATCAGCCCTTCGAGGCAGCCGCTGAACTTGGAGAGGTAGAGCGTCACGTTCCCGCTCAGGTCCAACGAGGAGGCCCCCAGGGCGAGTTCGTCGTGTCCGTCGCGGGTGTTGAGGCGGTAGTCGGTGAGCGAGGCCGAGGTCATCCTGAGCACCATCACCTTGAGGGGGCCGTGCGCGGTCGGCACCGTCGTCACCCCGGCGAGCAGGAAGCCGTGGGGCGAGAAGCGGGTCGTGGTGACCGTGGGCGGCACCGCCGGGGCGGTGATCCCCCCGGCCTGCGGGACCGCGGCCGGACGCCCGCCGAGCGTGACGAGCAGGGCCAGCGGCAGGGCGGCCGCGAGCGTGCGCTGGGTGCGGACGTCCGGCACCCGCGAATCCGGCCGCTCCTTCGGCGTCCAGCCGAACCCCATCGCGCTGCCCGTGATGCCGAGCGCCATCCCGATCAGGAACCCGCCCAGGTTGGTGGCCGCGAAGGAGAGCACCGACAGGATCAGCGCGTTGATGGACACGTAGTGCCGGGTGTGTGGCAGGAACCAGAGGAAGAGGCCGGCCGCGACGAGCGCGAGCCCGATGCCGATCGCCGCAATGCCGCCGAGCCCCAGACTGACCAGGATGGTCAGCGGCGACAGCGGCACCACGAGCAGTTCGACGCCGCCGAGCAGGAGGAAGAGTCCCGCCCAGAACGGCCGGGTCCGTCGCCAGCCGCGCAGCACCCGGCGGGCCTCGGGCAGCGGGAGTCGCTCGTCGAGCCACGGATGCCGCACCCGCTCAAGACCTCCGCCCGGCACGGGCCCGCCCCGGGGGGAGCGGCGCCCTTCGCCGATGCGGAACCCCGTCCCCTCGCCGGTGCGGGGTCCCCCACCCCGGCCGGTCCGGGCGCCGGGGGCGGACCCGGCGCGGGAACCGGCGCCCTCGCCCGGGGCACCGGCCCCGCCCGGCCGCGGGCCGCCCTGGACCCGGACCGGCGGCCGGGGCGTGGGGGTGGTCGCGCCGGTGCGGGGGAGCCGGAGCAGCCCGAGTCGTCTCAGAAGCACTTCTTGCCGCCGATGCTCACATCGACCTTCATCCCCTTCAGCCGGAAGTTGCCGCCGGTCGCCGACCAGGCGTGCGACCTCACACCGTTCACCTCGATGTCCCCGGCCTGCAGGCCGAACTTGCCCGCCTGGCCCTGAACTCCCTTGACGGCGTCCAGAGTCGATGCGTCGCGGCCGATCTCCGCGGTGCCGAACCGGGCGTCGCCGACCAGGTCCTCACCGTCGATGACGAGGTTGCTGGCGGTCACTTGGCCCGCGTCGCCGCCGGCCGTCAGCTTGAACACCACCGTGCCGACCGGGGTGCTCACCTCGGCGGACTGGCAGATGTCGCTGAGCGTGGCGTCCCCGATGCCGAGCAGGGCCACCGGGTGGCCCTTGCCGTCGACGGACCGGTCGGTCTGTACGTACGAGGAGAGCCCCGAGCTGGTCAGCTTCCCCGAGGAGACCTGAAAACTGGTCCCGGAGACCGCGAAGGACGCCGCGAGCGCGCCCTCCGCCATCACATTGGCCATGATCCCGACCGCGACCACCGCGGGCAGGGCGATGACCGCCGTCTTCTTCCAGGCTGTTCTGCCTTCGGCCAACGGCCGTCCGGCTGCGCTCACTTGATCCTCCCGTACGATCCGGCGAACCCTCGAAGGGCGGTGCAGGGGGAGTGCGAATGCAGGTCTGCCATACTGCGGGCATCCTGTGGCAGTTGGAGACTAGGGCCGAATTTGAATAATAGTCAACAGGGCGGTACGACCGAGAGATCCCAGGTCCGTCGCTCCGAACTCATCGCAACAGGGCGGAAGTTGTTCGCCGACACCTCCTACGACGCACTGTCGATGGACGACATCGCCAAGCAGGCCGGGGTGGCCAAGGGGCTGATCTACTACTACTTCAAGTCCAAGCGGGGCTACTACCTGGCCATCGTCGAGGATTCCGTCGCCGACCTGGTGTCCCGCGCGGGCAGCGACACCGATCTGCCCCGCGCCGAGCGGGTCCACCGCACCATCGACGGCTACCTCCGCTATGCCGAGCACCACCAGGCGGCGTACCGGACGATCGTCACGGGCGGGGTCGGCTTCGACACCCAGGTGCAGGCCATCCGGGACGCGGTGCGCGAGGAACTCATCGCCACCATCGCCGAGGGCGCCTACGGAACCCGGGAGATCCCGGTCCTGGCCCGGCTCGCGCTGCTCGGGTGGCTGGGCAGCGTGGAGAGCGTCACCCTGGACTGGCTGGGCGAGCTGCGGCCGCCCCGCGACACCGTGCGCGAGCTGCTGGTACGGATGCTGCGGCGCACCCTGGACACCATCGAGGAGTTCGAGCCGTCCTGCCCCTCGCCGGAACCGCCCGAACCGTCTTGGCTGCCGGGACCGCCCGGGGCATGACGAAGGGGCGGTGGCCGCCACGGCCCCGCCCCTTCGGCCCAACTCCCGTACTAGCTGATCGACTTGATGAGCTCACCGTTGGTGGTGTCGCCGCTCAGCTCCCACAGGAAGGTTCCGCCGAGACCCTGGTTGTTCTTGTAGGTCATCTTCCCGGCGATGGTGGACGGGGTGTCGTAGCTCCACCAGTTGTTGCCGCAGTACGCGTACGCCGTCCCCGCGACCGTGCCGTTGGCCGGGCACTTGGTCTTGAGCACCTTGTAGTCCTCGATGCCCTGCTCGTACGTGCCCGCCGCCGGGCCCGTCGCGGTGCCGCCCGGCGCCTTCTGGGTCACGCCGGTCCAGCCGCGCCCGTAGAAGCCGATGCCCAGCAGCAGCTTGCTCGACGGGATGCCGAGGCCCTTCAGCTTCGTGATCGCCGCGTCGGTGTTGAAGCCCTGCGTGGGGATGCCGCTGTAGGAGGTCAGCGGCGAGTGCGGGGCCGTCGGGCCCTGGGCGGCCCAGGCGCCGAAGAAGTCGTACGTCATCGGGTTGAACCAGTCGACGTAACCGGCCGCGCCCGCGTAGTCGGTGGCGTCCATCTTGCCGTTCGCCGAGGCATCTGCGGTGATGGCTGCGGTGACCAGGCTGGAGCCGCCGAACTTCGAACGCAGGGCCGCCAGAAGGTTCTTGAAGGCCTCGCGTCCGCTGGTGTCGCAGGACAGACCGCAGGCGTTGGGGTACTCCCAGTCGATGTCGATGCCGTCGAAGACATCGGCCCAGCGCGGGTCCTTGACCAGGCTGTAGCAGGAGGAGGCGAACGCGGCCGGGTTCTTCGCGGCCTCGGCGAAGCCGCCCGACCAGGTCCAACCGCCGAACGACCAGAGGACCTTGAGGCCCGGGTGCTTCTTCTTGAGCTCGCGCAGCTGGTTGATGCTGCCCGCGACCGGCTGGTCCCAGGTGTCGGCGGTGCCGTCCACACTGGAGGACGCGTCGTACGTCTTCTGGTAGTCGGCGTAGGCGTCGCCGATGGCGCACTTGCCGCCGGTGACATTGCCGAACGCGTAGTTGATGTGGGTCAGCTTCGCGGCCGAGCCGGAGGTCTCGATGTTCTTGACGTGGTAATTGCGCTGGTAGACGCCCCAGTCGGTGAAGTATCCGACGACCTTGGAGCCGGCCGCCGCGGCCTGCGGGGCGGGGGCGGGGGCCTTCTCGGGGGCGGCGGTGGCGCTGCCCGCGCCGGCGAGCAGGGTGACGCCGAGGGCGGCGGTACACGCGGCCGCGATCAGGGACTTGAACCGGGGAAGTGGGGGACGGGGTCCGGGCATCGTGTTCTCCTCGTGGGGAGGGGAGAGTGGGGGACGCGCACTGGTGCTGCTTGCACTGCTTTGACATGAACGCACTAAGGCGTCGAAGGGAACGCTAGAAGGACTAGACCAGTGCGGTCAATGGTTCGGACCAATTCCGGAGTGCCGAATTCCAACGGCCCGTTGAAGCCGGACCGGGGGAAATCGTGATCTTGGAGCCAGTGACGGGACGCGTCCGATCGGGCATACTCACAGCGCCACGGCCGCCCGCCTGCTACTTCCGTGACCCGGGAGGGAAGGCAACAGTCGTAGAGCAGAGTCACCGGCGGCGCCGCCACACCCTGCGCGTGCGTCCGTCGTAGCGCCCGACAGGGAGGAGAGCGCGCCATGCCCGACCGTGCCCCACAGCCGGTGGAACGACAGCTGCCCACCGAAGAGGCCCGGGACCTTGTCGCGCTGGTGCGCGACATCGTCCAGCGGGAGATCGCGCCTCGGGCCGCCGAGCAGGAGGACGCCGGGCACTTCCCGCGCGAGATTTTCACCCTGCTCTCCGAATCCGGCCTCCTCGGCCTGCCGTACGACTCGGACTTCGGCGGCGGCGACCAGCCCTACGAGGTCTACCTCCAAGTGCTCGAAGAGCTCGCCGCGGCCCGCCTCACGGTCGGCCTCGGCGTGAGCGTCCACTCCCTCGCCTGCCACGCGCTCGCGGGCTACGGCACGAAGGAGCAGCAGTCCGAGCATCTGCCCGCCATGCTCGGCGGCGGCCTGCTGGGCGCGTACTGCCTCTCCGAGCCCGCCTCGGGCTCGGACGCGGCATCGCTGCGCACCAAGGCGGTGCGCGACGGTGGGGGCACCTCCCACTCAAGCGGAGCCGAGAGCGGGGGAGACTGGGTCATCACCGGCACCAAGGCGTGGATCACCCACGGCGGGATCGCGGACTTCTACACGGTCCTCGCCCGCACCGGCGGGGAAGGCGCCCGCGGCATCACGGCGTTCCTCGTCCCGGGCGACGCGGAGGGGCTCAGCGCCGCCGTCCCCGAGAAGAAGATGGGCATGAAGGGCTCGCCCACCGCCCAGCTCCACTTCGACGGCGTACGCGTACCCGACGCGCGCCGCATCGGCGAGGAGGGGCAGGGCTTCGCGATCGCCCTGTCCGCCCTCGACTCGGGGCGGCTCGGCATCGCGGCCTGCGCGATCGGTGTGGCCCAGGCCGCGCTCGACGAGGCGCTCGAATACGCCACCGGACGGCAGCAGTTCGGCCGTCCCATCGCCGACTTCCAGGGTCTGCGCTTCATGCTGGCGGACATGGCGACCCAGATCGAGGCGGGCCGCGCGCTGTACCTGGCCGCGGCGCGGCTGCGCGACGCGGGCCGCCCCTTCTCGCGCCAGGCCGCGATGGCCAAGCTGTTCTGCACGGACGCGGCGATGAAGGTGACCACGGACGCGGTCCAGGTCCTGGGCGGCTACGGCTACACGGCGGACTTCCCCGTCGAGCGGTTCATGCGCGAGGCGAAGGTGCTGCAGATCGTCGAGGGCACCAATCAGATCCAGCGGATGGTCATCGCCCGCCACCTCGCGGGTCCGGAGACCCGCTGACCCCGTGCCCCGGCCACACCGGGGCGGCCGCGATCCGGGCCCACTCCTGATCCCGCCGCCCCGGCAGGGTGCGGCCCCGGCTCGCCCAATGCCGCAGCAGGGCCTGGTAGATGGGCGGGTCGGTGGCCGGTGCGGGGGTGGCGACGCCGCCGCCCGTCACGAGCCTTCGCCGGCCTCGGCCGGGGGCGTTCGAATACAGCGAACTCATAGCCTGGCCAACGGGACGCGCCGGGCCGGGGTCACCCCCACCCGAATTCGCCCGTCCGTACGACCCCCCTCCGGGGCTCGACCCGAGCACCGCCCCGCCTCGGTCGACCACGCGGGTCGCGGGTGGCCCGCCTCTGCCGTCGGCCGCGAGCCGTGCGGCGCCGATAACGCCGGAACTCGCGCCCCCACCCCTTTTCGGCCTCGCACCGCTTGCGGTTGGTCGCGCAGTTCCCCGCGCCCCCAACCCCGTTTGTGTCCGCGGACCGTGCTCGCTTCTCGCGCAGTTCCCCGCGCCCCCAAAACCCGTTTTCGGCTGCGGGCCGTGCGTGGCTGGTCGCGCAGTTTCCCGCGCCCCTAAATGCCCGGTGCGGGCCAGCACCGGGCAACCTCAGCCTGTCATGGGGGTCCCCCCTGGCCCTTGAGGCCTTGGGGGAGTTTGAGGACGAGCGCCGTTCAGGCGCGAACGGGGGTGCAGGGGGCGGAGCCCCTTGCGGGGGTTCGAGGGGCGCAGCCCCTCAGGGGGTCTGGGGCGCAGCCCCAGGGGCCGGAACCAACCAACCCCGAGTCACGGGCGGGAGGGCGGGCAAACCCCCCCACCGCCCGGGGTATGGCGGCAGGCAAAGAGCTGACGTACCGTCAGGTGCCCCCGGACGCATGGAGGTTGCCGATGACCCAGGACCGCCCCGCCCCACTCGACGAGTACCCCATCCACCAGGCCCCCCTCTCGATGCGGCACGTCGCGACGGGCGACCGCAACGCCTACGACCGCTGCATCTTCCACGTCTTCGACCACCGCGGCCGAGCCCTGCTGATCGCCGGCCTCGGGGTCTACCCGAACACCGGGGTGATCGACGCCTACGCCACCCTCCGGGTGGGCGACCGGCTGCACGCCGTCCGCGCGTCCGACGCCCTCACGGACGACCGTATGAACCTGGCCGTCGGCCCCCTGCGGATCACCGTCGACGTCCCGCTGCGCCGCCTCGCACTCCACTGCGCTCCCGATCCGGACGACCCGAGTTCACTCTCGTACGACATCGTCTGGAACGCCGACTTCCCCGCCCTGTGGGAACCCCATCACGTGCAGCGCAGCGGCGGGCGGCTGACGCTGGAGGGGCGCCGGTTCGTGCAGGCGGGCCACTGCACCGGGGTGATCCGGGTGGGCGGCGAGGAGATGCCCGTCACGGCGGGGGAGTGGACCGGGACGCGCGACCGGAGTTGGGGGGTGCGGCCGATCCCCGGCGAGGAGCCCGGGCGCGGCGCGGAGTACCGGCCCGAGGGCTTCCACTGGCTGTGGGTGCCGGCCCGGTTCGACGACCGGTTCGTCATGGTCGTCGCCCAGGAGGACGCCGACGGATACCGCACGCTCAACGAGGCCGCGCTCGTGCGCGAGGGCCACCCCGACGCCCAACTCGGCTGGCCCCAGGCCGACATCACCTACCGCCCCGGCACCCGCCACCCCGAGCGCGCGGTCATCCACCTCACCGACCAGTCCCGCAAACCCCTCGAACTCGGCGTCGAGATCCTCGCCTCCTCACCGCTCGCGGTCGGCGCGGGATACCCGCCCGCCGACGGCTGGCAGCACGGCACCTGGCAGGGCCGGGACTGGACCGACCGGCAGGAATACGACCTGTCCGACCCGGCCGCCCACCCCATGGCCGCCTACGGCGTCACTGACCACGCGGCCCGCTTCACCCTCGACGGGCGGACCGGCTACGGGATCTTCGAGCACGGCAGCTTCGGCCGCCACGACCCCAGCGGCTTCACGGACTACGCCTCCGTCGCCCCCTGACCCAACCGCCCGCTTGTCGTTCGTCGTTCGTCGTGAAGGGAGCACCGCCTTGGCCACCGCGCCACGCCCCCGCACCTCCACCCGCGACCCCGAGGACGTCGGCCGCCGCCTCACCGCCTGGCTGGACGCCCGCCTGCCCGGCGCCCGCGTCACCGGCATCCGCGTGCCGTCGTCCAACGGCATGTCCAGCGAGACCCTGCTCTTCGACATCGAGCACCCCGACACCCCCGTCCGCGCCTGCGCCCTGCGGCTCGCCGCGGACCCGGCCGCGTACACCGTCTTCCCCGTGTACGACATGGCCCGCCAGCACCGTGTGATGCGTCTGGTGGCCGAGCACACCGACGTCCCCGTGCCGCGCGTGCGCTGGCTTGAGGAGGACCCGGGGCCCCTGGGCGCGCCCTTCTTCGTGATGGACCGGGCCGAGGGGCGCGTACCGCCGGACGTCATGCCCTATACGTACGAGGGCAATTGGCTGCACGCCGCCACCGACGCCGAGCGCGCCCGCCTCCAGGAGGGCACCCTGTCCGTCCTGGCCCGCCTGCACGGTCAATTCCCGCCCGGGGAGGCCGAGTTCCTGCTGCCGGGAGAGTTCCCCAAGGGGTCTGCCCTCAGCCGGCACGTCGAAGCCCAACGGGGCTACTACACATGGGTGGTTGACGGACTGCCACGTTCTCCCCTCATCGAGGCGGCCTTCGACTGGCTCGACGCGCACTGGCCCGAGGACGAGGCTCCCGCCGTGCTCAACTGGGGCGACGCCCGCATCGGGAACATCGTCTACGACGGCTTCGAGCCGGCCGCCGTCCTCGACTGGGAGATGGCCGCCTACGGCCCCCGCGAACTCGACCTCGGCTGGACCGTCTATCTGCACCGCTTCTTCCAGGACCTCACGGTGGGTTTCGGCCAGCCCGGCCTGCCGGACTTCCTGCGGCGCGACGACGTCGAGCGCCGCTATGCCGAACTCACCGGACACGTCCCGCGCGACATGGAGTTCCACACCCTGTACGCGGCTCTGCGGCACGCCGTGGTCATGCTGCGGATCTCCTACCGGCAGGTGCACTTCGGCGAGGTCGAACCGCCGCGGGACCCGGACGCGTTGATCCTGCACCGGGCCACGCTGGACGCCATGGTGCGCGGTACGTACTGGAGTTGAGGGAAGACGGTGTGCACGCGAGTCGAGCGATGACGGCCGGACGCCCCCCGGTGGCGTCCGGCCCGCACGGCGAGCGCCGGTCAGGCGGCGCGGCGCATCTGCGGCACGCGCAGCGGGCGCGAGCCCGGGCCGCCCACGTGGGAGAACGGCTGGGTGCGCCAGTCGAGCCCCTGAGGGAGCGTCAACAGCAGTGCGGTGTCCTGCTCCTGGACCTCAAGCGTCTCGTCGGCCGCCTTCGCCTCGGTGGCGGGGCGCCCGGTCCCGGCACACACGGTGAGCACGAACGGGTTCCAGGGGCTCGGGCACAGCGCGTGCTCCGGGAGCTCCTCCTCGTCGGCGAGCAGCCCGATGGGCTGGGCACAGTCCGGGCAGATCACCCGGTACATCTCGAAGGTGTCGTACGCGTCGAGCGCGTCCTCGTCGTCGACCAGGTCGGCGATATCGGCAGGCTCCAATTCGCCACGTTCGCGTTCCGTACGTCCGGTGCGCTTGGGATTCTGCATTGGGACACTCCCCCTCGGGTGGGCCGGCATTGCGCCGCGGCCGCGACCAAAGCAAGCACTTCCCGCCAAGCCGTGGCGATAACCACCTGGCCCCCGTCCGGGCGTCCGCAAACCTGTGGTGTTCGTCACATGCCGCCCGCAGGTGCCCTTTCGGGCGTCCCCCGACTGTCCCGAAGGGCACCCGGGGCCATAGGTTGATCGCCATGGAGGAGCTGGACCGTCAGATTGTGGATCTGCTCGTCAAGGACGGGCGGATGAGCTACACCGACCTGGGCAAGGCCACCGGCCTGTCCACCTCGGCGGTGCACCAGCGCGTACGGCGGCTGGAGCAGCGCGGGGTCATCCGCGGGTACGCCGCCGTCGTGGACCCCGAGGCGGTGGGCCTGCCGCTGACCGCGTTCATCTCGGTGAAACCCTTCGACCCCAGCGCCCCCGACGACATCGCGGAGCGCCTCGCGGGCGTGCCGGAGCTGGAGGCCTGCCACAGCGTGGCCGGGGACGAGAACTACATCCTCAAGGTGCGCGTGGCCACCCCCCTGGAGCTGGAGCACCTGCTCACCCGCATCCGCACCCTGGCCGGCGTCTCGACCCGTACGACCGTGGTCCTGTCGACCCCGTACGAGGCGCGGCCGCCGCATATCTAGGCTGTCCTCCATGAGTTCCGCGAGTTCCACAACCGAAGAGCCGGCCGAAGAGTCCGCCCACCGCACCGTCCTGCTGCGCGGCGGTGACGTGCACAGCCCCGCCGACCCGTTCGCCACCGCGATGGTCGTCGAACGCGGACACGTGGCCTGGGTCGGCTCGGAGGGTGCCGCGGACGCCTTCGCCAGTGGCGTCGACGAGGTCGTCGACCTTGAGGGTGCCCTCGTCACCCCCGCGTTCACCGACGCACATGTGCACACCACCGCCACCGGGCTCGCCCTGACCGGCCTCGACCTGTCCGCGGCCCGCACCCTGCCCGAGGCACTCGACGCCCTACGCGCCCATGCGGCCGCCCGCCCCGACGACAAGGTGCTGCTCGGCAACGGCTGGGACGCGGCCCGCTGGCCCGAGCGGCGCCATCCCTCGCGGGCCGAGCTGGACGCTGCCACGGGCGGCCGCCCGCTCTATCTGCCGCGCATCGATGTGCACTCGGCCGTCGTGACCACCGCCCTGCTCGACCTGGTCCCGGGCGTTCGTGACCTGGCCGGATACCGGGACGGCGAGCCGCTGACCGGCGCCGCCCACCACGCGGTGCGGGCCGCGGCCCACGGTGCGATCACTCCGCGCCAGCGCACCGAGGCCCAGCGCGCGGCGCTGCGCCGGGCCGCCTCGCTCGGCATCGCGAGCCTCCATGAGTGCGGGGGACCCGACATCTCGGACGAGGACGACTTCACCTCACTGCTCGCGCTGGCCCGCGACGAGCGGGGGCCGCGGGTCTTCGGCTACTGGGCCGAGCGTGTCGCCGGGGCCGAGGACGCCGATCGCATCCGCGAACTCGGCGCGGTCGGCGCGGCCGGGGACCTCTTCGTGGACGGCTCCCTCGGCTCCCACACCGCCTGCCTGCACGACCCGTACGCGGACGCCCCGCACACCGGCGCGCGCCACTTGGACGCCGCCGAGGTCGCCGCCCATGTGGCCGCCTGCACCGAGGCCGGCATCCAGGCCGGCTTCCACGCCATCGGCGATGCCGCCCTGACCGCGGTCGTGGACGGCGTACGGGCCGCCGCCGAGCGGGTCGGCCTCGCCCGTATCCGCGCCGCCCGGCACCGCGTCGAGCATGCCGAGATGCTCACGCCCGAGACCGTCGCGGCCTTCGCCGAGCTCGGTCTCACCGCCTCCGTGCAGCCCGCCTTCGACGCGCTGTGGGGCGGCGAGGAGGGCATGTACGCCGAGCGGCTCGGCGTGGAGCGGGCCCGCACCCTCAACCCGTACGCGGCCCTGCTGCGGGCCGGGGTGCCGCTCGCCTTCGGCTCGGACGCCCCGGTGACCCCGCTCGACCCGTGGGGCACCGTGCGTGCGGCCGCCTTCCACCACACCCTGGACCACCGGATCTCGGTCCGTGCCGCCTTCACCGCCCACACCCGGGGCGGCTGGCGCGCGCTCGGCCGGGACGACGCGGGGACGCTGGTGCCGGGCGCTCCGGCCGACTACGCGGTCTGGCGTGCCGAGGAGCTCGTGGTGCAGGCTCCGGACGACCGGGTGGCCCGCTGGTCCACCGACCCGCGCTCGGGCACCCCGGGCCTGCCGGACCTCACTCCGGGCGTGGCCCTGCCGGTCTGTCTGCGCACCGTGGTGTTCGGACAAACGGTATTCGCGCGGCCGAACGAGTGACATAGGGACATTTCGTACCCCCGAAGGACGGCCGTCACGGCATCGCCACGACCTGCGGATCTTCGGGACTGACCTGGCGATTTGAAAAAACGTCGCAGCTCAATCGGCTGTTGACAGAACGCGGCAACGGGCCGGTAGGTTCGGCCGAGTCCACCACAGGACTGTCCGAACGGTTGAACCTCCACGCAGTCGTCGAACGCCGCTGGGTCATGGGGTGGTGTGCCGCACCGGCGCACCACCACTGGCAGCCAGGTTCAGCGCCCGCGCCTCGGGGGCGAGGGAAGGTTTCAGCCGCGAGGGCGTCCCCCCTGCCCCCTGAGGGCCCGGGGAAGGTGCGACCCGGGTGGGGCCCGGATGCTCAGTAGACAACGGCTTTCGGTCGACCCGCAGCCAGCGGGTCCCAGGTCGGCCCGAAGGGCGCCGGGCCCCCGTACCGACACGTTCACGACATCCGGCATTCCGGCGGATCCCCGCCGCCATCCGGGCGCATCCGACACCACACACCCTCGCGGTACGGCCTGATCACGACCGCTCGCTATGGTGGACCCCTGCGTACGGACAATAAGGGGCAGCAGTGAACGACGGCGGTCAGAGGCGGTACGGCCCGCTGGGCAAGGCCTTGGTGATCATCCCGACCTACAACGAGGCGGAGAACATCGAGCCGATCGTCGCCCGCGTCAGGGCGGCGGTCCCCGAGGCCCACGTCCTGGTCGCCGACGACAACAGCCCCGACGGCACGGGCAAACTCGCGGACGAGCTCGCGGCCCAGGACGACCAGGTCCACGTGCTGCACCGCAAGGGCAAGGAAGGCCTCGGCGCCGCCTACCTGGCGGGATTCCGCTGGGGCATCGAGCACGACTACGGCGTCCTCGTCGAGATGGACGCCGACGGCTCCCACCAGCCCGAGGAGCTGCCCCGGCTGCTCACCGCCCTCAAGGGCGCCGACCTGGTGCTCGGCTCCCGCTGGGTGCCCGGCGGCCGGATCGTGAACTGGCCCAAGTACCGCGAGTACATCTCGCGCGGCGGCTCCACCTACTCACGGCTGCTCCTCGGCGTCCCGATCCGCGATGTCACCGGCGGCTTCCGGGCCTTCCGCCGCGAGACCCTCGAAGGCCTCGGCCTCGACGAGGTCGCCTCGGCCGGCTACTGCTTCCAGGTGGACCTCGCGCGTCGCGCGGTCGCCTCGGGCTTCCACGTGGTCGAGGTGCCCATCACGTTCGTCGAGCGCGAACGCGGCGATTCCAAGATGAGCAACGACATCCTGGTCGAGGCGCTCTGGCGGGTCACCGCCTGGGGCGTCGAGTCCCGCGCCAACAAGCTCCTGGGCCGCAAGCCGTAGCGCCACGGGGTCCCGGGGTCCCGGGGTCCCGGGGAGCTTCGGCAGAGCCGGGGACCCGTATGGCCGGGGTGCCTGACCAGGGCGTACTGATCTTCTCCTTACGCCGCCCCGATCGGCTCCCAGGCACACTGGGAGCATGACGACCGGCACTCCGCCTCCGACAGCTCCCAAGCGCTCGCGCGCCCGCACCTTCGTACCCCTGGGGATCGCCGCCTGGCTGGTCCTGGAGATCTGGCTGCTCACCGTGGTGGCCTCGGCCACCAGTGGCCTGCTGGTGGTGCTGCTGCTCGTCGGCGGCCTGCTGCTCGGCGGCTACGTCATCAAGCGGGCCGGGCGCCGCGCCTTCCGCAACCTCACCGAGACGTTCAAGGAGCAGCAGTCCGGTGCGGCCCCCACAACCGCCAAGGGCGGCGGCGAGGGCAACGCCCTGACGATGCTGGGCGGCCTGCTCCTGATCATCCCCGGGTTCGTCTCGGACGCGCTGGGGCTGCTCTGTCTGCTCCCGCCGGTGCGGAAGTCCGTCACCCGCTTCGCCGAACGCTCCCTGGACAAGCGGATGCGGGCGGCCGGCGGCGGCGCCCTCGGGGACGCCTTCCAGCAGGCCCGCATCCACTACCCGGACGGCAAGGTCGTGCCGGGCGAGGTCATCCGGGAGGGCGGGGCCTCCGCCTACCCGCCGCGCGACGACCGGGGCCCGCGTCCGCCGCTGGTCCCCTGACCGCGCATCGGGCCCTGGGCATCCCGTCCAGGGCCCGCATCCGGCCCGGATTCCGGCACCGGTTCAGGCCCGGGCCGGGCCGCATTCCAACGGGCCCGGCCACGCGAAAGCCGAGGGCCCATGCAAAAGCTGAGGGCCGGTCACACACCAGATGGTGTGACCGGCCCTCAGCTTTTGTGCGCTGTATCGCCGAACTGCGCGATCAGGCGGACTTGCGGCTGTCGCGCGGATGCACGGCAATGTTCATGGTGCCGGAACGAAGGACCTCCAGCCTTTCGGCCAGAACCTCCTCCAGCTCCTCGCGGGTGCGCCGCTCCATGAGCATGTCCCAATGCGTACGCGCGGGCTTGCCCTTCTTCTCTTCAGGGCCGTCGCCGTCCACCAGGAGTGCGGGGGCCCCGCAGACCTTGCACTCCCACTCCGGCGGGATCTCCGCCTCCACCGAGAAGGGCATCTCAAAGCGATGTCCCTTCTCGCATGCGTACTCCACGGCCTGGCGCGGGGCCAGATCGATGCCGCGGTCGGTCTCGTAGCTCGTCACCACGAGGCGCGTGCCGCGAAGAGCTCGCTCACTCATGAATCGTGCCTCCCGGGCTTGTCGCCCACAGGACAGGTGTCACTGTCGTCGTCATCCGGTCAACGTCCGGTCGGCGGTAAAGATTCCCGTTCTGGGTCATGCGTCGCCGTCGTGCCGCCCCTTGTTGTACCCACCAGTGACCGGTTTGTCACATCTGACAGCAGATGTCACCCAGCGTCTTCTCTACTCAAGCACGCAGTAACGGTCCGCCTGGCAGGCCAAAGGCGTACACTACCGGCCTTTCACTTCAACGTCTAAATCCGCGCCGGAACGGGATTCCCCGCGGCGGCCACGGCGGCCCGCACCGGCACCCGGGCGAGCAGCACGAACCCGACCGCGAAGAAGACCACCAGCGAGATGATGGCATCCCGGTAGCTCCCGGTCAGCTGATACGCGAGACCGAACACCAATGGCCCCAGCCAGCTCAGACCCCGGTCGCTCATCTCGTAGGCCGAGAAGTACTCGGCCTCCTTGCCGCTCGGCACCATGTGTGAGAAAAGCGACCTCGACAGGGCCTGGCTGCCGCCGAGCACCGTGCCGATCGCGCCCGCGAGCACGAAGAACAGCACCGGCTGGCGGGCCGGCAGGAAGTAGCCGACCCCGAGGATTACAGCCCAGACGGCGAGCGAACCCAGGATCGTCCGCTTCGCCCCGTACGTCCGCGCGAGCCGACCCATCCCGAGCGCCCCGGCCACCGCCAGGACCTGCACGAGCAGCACGGCCACGATGAGCGTGTCCTGGTCGAGGTCCAGTTCCTCGGAGCCGTAGATCGAGGCTTGCGAGATGACCGTCTGCACACCGTCGTTGTAGATGAGGTAGGCGAGCAGGAACGCGAGGGTCAGCGGACGGGCCCGCATGTCGCGCAGTGTCGAGATCAGCTGCCGCCAGCCCGCGCCGACCCGCCCCTCGGTCGCGCCGGCCCGCCCCCCGGCCGCCGCGACCTCGCGGTCGCGCAGCCTCCGGAGCGGTACCAGCGTGAACGCGCCCCACCACACTCCGGCCGAGGCCAGGCAGATCCGTACGGCGGTCGACTCGGACAGGCCGAAGCCGTCGTGCCCCGAGTACAGGATCAGGTTGAGGACGAGGACACCGGCCCCCGAGGTGTAGCCGAACGCCCAGCCCCGCGAGGAGACCTGGTCGCGCTCCTCGGGGCCCGCGATCTGCGGCAGATAGGCGTTGTAGAGGACCATCGAGACGGACAGGGACGCGTTCGCGACGATCAGGAGCACCGCGCCGAGCAGATAGCGGTGGCCGTCCAGGAAGAACATCCCGGCCGTGGCCGCGGCACCCGTATAGGCGGCGGCCGCCAGGAGGGGCTTCTTGCGGCCGGTGCGGTCGGCGGCGGCGCCCACGATCGGCATGAGGATCACCGCGAAGATCACCGAGGCGGACACGGCGTAGGCGAAGAGCGAGCCCGCGCGCACCGGTACGCCCAGCGGATGCACGAACCCGTCGGCATCGGCCGCCGACTTGGCTATGGAGGTCAGATAGGGGCCGAGGAACACCGTGAGCACGCTCGTCGAGTACACCGAGCAGGCGAAGTCGTAGAAGTACCAGCCGTGTTGTTCCCGTTTGCGGTCGGCCGCGCCGGTCGGCCGTTCCGGCCGGTCCAGCGTGTCCGTGGCTTCAGCGCTCAACCCGCGCCCCCTCGCTCGTGCCGTACGCGAAGCGGTGGCTGCCGGGGGTCGGGTCAGTGCCAGACGCCCCGGTCGGTCAGTACCGTGCGCAGTGTCTCCAGATGATCGGTCATGATGCCATCCACGCCAAGGTCGAGCAGCGCCCTCATGCGTTCGGGATCGTTGATGGTCCAGACGTGCACCTGCAGCCCGAGCGCGTGCGCGGTCCGCACGAAGCGGCGGTCCACGACCGGAATGCCGCTCTGGCTCAGCGGGACCTGGGCGCTGACGGCGCCGGGGCGCAGCGGCACCGGAATCCCGTACGAGCGCAGGCGCAGCGCGGCCACGCCGCGTACCCCGTAGGAGGTGGCCAGGCGCGGGCCCGCGAGCCGGTGGGCCCTGGCGACCCGGGCCTCCGAGAAGGAGCCGACGCACACCCGGTCCCAGGCGTTCGTGCGGCGGATCAGGTCGACCAGGGGGACGAGCGCGGACTCGGCCTTGAGGTCGACGTTCCAGCGCGCCCCGGGGAAGGACTCCAGGAGTTCCTCGAACAGCGGCAGCGGCTCGCGCCCGG
The DNA here is from genome assembly GCF_014650455.1 of Streptomyces xanthochromogenes. GTDB lineage: Bacteria > Actinomycetota > Actinomycetes > Streptomycetales > Streptomycetaceae > Streptomyces > Streptomyces xanthochromogenes. The sequence continues at coordinate 87,835 of NZ_BMUZ01000018.1, forward strand.
CCACCCGGGCCCGCTTCACCTCGTCCCAGGTCAGCTCGGCGATCCTGCCCCCGGCGTCGGTGACCCGGTCGAGCGTCGCGTCGTGGAAGGCGACCAGGCGCCCGTCGGCCGTGGTGTGCACATCGGTCTCGAAGTACCGGTAACCGGCCTCGGCGGCCCGGGCGAAGGCGGCGGCGGTGTTCTCGATGCCGTCGGCCGCCCCGCCGCGATGGGCGAACGGGATCGGCGACGGGTGGTCCAGATAGGGGTGGCGTACGCGAGTCACCGGGGAAGTATCGCGCGCTCCGGTGACGCCGGTGCGACGGCGGGGTTGCCCGTGGACGCCGGGGCCGGGGCGGGGTCCGTGGCCCGGGCCGGTGCCGTGTCGGGCGCGGGGGCCGGGACGGGGATCGCGAAGATGCGGAGGAAGAACTGGGCCAGCGGTCCGATCGCCAGGGCGTAGAGGACCGTGCCGATGCCGAGCGAACCGCCGAGCAGGAAGCCGGTCGCCACCACCACGACCTCAAGTGACGTACGCACGAGCCGGATCGAGCGTCCCGTCGCCCGGTGCAGACCGGTCATCAGCCCGTCGCGCGGACCCGGGCCGAAGCGTGCCGAGATGTAGAGGCCGGTCGCGGCCCCGTTGCAGAGGATCGCGGCGGCCGTCAGCGGCACCTGGCCGAGCAGCCCGTGCACATCGGGGACGACGGCGAGGGTGGCGTCCATGAAGACGCCGATCGCGAAGACGTTGGAGACCGTGCCGAGTCCCGGCCGCTGCCGCAGCGGGATCCACAGCAGCAGGACCGCCGCCCCGACGATGATGGACACGACGCCGATCGACAGACCGGTGTGCTTGGCGAGACCCTGGTGCAGCACCCCCCAGGGTTCGAGGCCGAGCCCGGCGCGGACGAGAAGTCCCGAGCTGACGCCGTACAGCGCGAGGCCGACGTAGAGCTGGACCACCCTCCGGGTGAGGTGCGTGGACAAGGTGAGGCCCCCTGTGTGGTGGTAGTGGACTGACCCGTGCCACTCTGTGGCGGGACAATGGACTGCAACCATGGCCAATTCCGGGAAGGTGGACTGACTTCGATGGCTCAGTGGACCTCGGCGATCGGGCCCGCCCAGCTCGCCCGCCAGCTCAAGGCGCAGCAGCCCCGACCGATCGGCGCGGGCCTGCGCAAGCCGCCCGCCTACCGTGCGCTGGCCGACGGGATCCGGCTGCTCGTCCTGGAGGGCCGCGTCCCGGCCGCCGCCCGGCTGCCCGCCGAGCGTGAGCTGGCCCTCGCCCTGTCGGTGAGCCGCACCACGGTCGCCGCCGCCTACGAGGCGCTGCGCGGCGAGGGCTTCCTCGAATCGAGGCGCGGCGCCGGCAGCTGGACCGCCGTGCCCGCCGGGCATCCGCTGCCCGGCCGGGGCCTGGAACCGCTTCCGCCCGAGTCGCTCGGCTCGATGATCGACCTGGGCTGCGCCGCCCTGCCCGCGCCCGAACCCTGGCTGACCCGGGGCGTCCAGGGCGCGCTCGAAGAGCTTCCGCCGTACGCCCACACCCATGGCGACTATCCGGCGGGCCTGCCCGCACTGCGGCAGATGCTCGCCGACCGCTACACCGCGCGCGGCATCCCCACGATGCCCGAGCAGATCATGGTGACGACGGGCGCGATGGGGGCGATGGACGCGATCTGCCATCTGTTCGCCGGCCGCGGCGAACGCATCGCCGTCGAGTCACCCTCGTACGCCAACATCCTCCAGCTCATGCGCGAGGCGGGCGCCCGCCTGGTGCCGATCGCCATGGCCGAAGGCCTGGCCGGCTGGGACCTGCCGCGCTGGCGCCAGGTGCTGAGGGACGCCGCGCCCCGGCTCGCGTACGTCGTCGCGGACTTCCACAACCCCACCGGGGCGCTCGCCGACGAGGATCAGCGGCGCCGGCTCGTGGACGCGGCGCGCTCGGCCGGCACCGTGCTCGTCGTCGACGAGACCATGAGCGAGCTGTGGCTGGACGAGGATCTCGCCATGCCGCGCCCGGTCTGCGCCTTCGACCCGGCCGGGGCCACGGTGCTCACGGTCGGCTCGGCGAGCAAGGCGTTCTGGGCGGGCATGCGGATCGGCTGGGTGCGGGCCGCGCCCGACATCATCCGCTCGCTCGTCGCCGCCCGCGCGTACGCCGACCTCGGGACTCCGGTCCTGGAGCAGCTCGCCGTCAACTGGCTCATGGGCACGGGGGGTTGGGAGCAGGCGGTGGAGCTGCGCAGGACCCAGGCCCGCGAGAACCGGGACGCCCTGGTGGCCGCGGTGCGCAGGGAACTTCCCGGCTGGGAGTTCGACGTGCCGCGCGGCGGCCTCACCCTGTGGGTGCGCACCGGGGGCCTTTCGGGCTCCCGCATCGCGGAGGTCGGCGAACGCGTCGGAGTGCGGGTGCCGTCGGGGCCGCGCTTCGGAGTGGACGGCGCCTTCGAGGGCTATGTCCGGCTGCCGTTCACGGTGGGCGGCCCGGTCGCGGACGAGGCGGCCGTCCGCCTCGCGGCCGCCGCCCGCCTGGTCGAGACGGGCGGCGGCTCCGGGAGCGCGGAGCCGCCTCGGACGTTCGTGGCGTAGGCCCGGTCGGGCCCGGTCGCCGTACGAGCCGGTCCGCTGCCCCTCTGCTCCGCGGCTACCCCTCGGCGGGGACCGTCTCGACCGGTGTTGCGTCGGCGGGAGGGGCCTGGACGGTCGCGGCTTCCACCGGCGTCGCCTCCACCGGGCCCTCCCGGGCCGGCAGGAGGTCCAGGACCGCCTGGCGGTGGGCCTCCGTCGTGGCGTCGTCGTACGGGTCCGGCGTCGCGGGGACCTGGAGACGGAGCACCGGGCCGGTGCCCAGACGTGCGTAGCCGCGGCCCGGCGGGACCTCGGCGGTGGGGGTGGTGTGCGGCGGGACGCCGAGCACGGACTCCACCTCGCCCAGCGAGGCCGGGCCGAGGACCACGCGGGCCCGGGTCTGCGAACGCACGGGCTCGGACAGGTCGTCCAGGGTCTCGAACTGTTCGGCCACCACCACCGTCACCCCGGCGGCCCGGCCGTGCCGCAGCGGGACCTGGAGCAGGTGTTGCGGGTCGGGGCGGCCGTCGGCCGCGGCCAGGTCGGCGAGGACGCTGGGCCGGTCGAGCAGGATCCACAGCGGGCGCTTGGTGTCCTCGGGCGCGGGGTGGCCCGCCTGGCGGGCCCGGTTCGCCGAGATCAGGCGGCGCTCGGTCTCGTGCGAGGCCCACTCCAGGGTCGCGAGCGCACCCGCGAGGCCGCACTCGACGGCGAGCACGCCCGAGCGGCCCGTCAGGCAGGCGTACTCACCCGTTCCGCTGCCCTCGACGATCAGCAGGTCGCCGTGCTGGAGGGCCTGGAGCGCGATCGAGCGGAGCAGCGTCGTGGTGCCCGAGCCGGGCTGGCCGACGATCAGGAGGTGCGGCTCGGTGGAGCGGGGCCCGGTGCGCCAGACCACCGGAGGGGCGTCGTGGCTCTCCTCGCCCGCGGTGACCGGGACGGTCCGCCGCACGGCGTCGGCGTCGGTGAAGCCGAGGACGGTCTCGCCCGGCGAGGTCACGAAGCGCTGGGCCGCGATCGCCGTGGTCAGCGCGTCCAGGACGCTCATCGTGAGCTGGTTGCCCTCCTCGTCCCAGGCGAAGTGGTACTCACGGCCGCGCCCCGACTTGGCGTGCAGGAGCTGTTCGATGCGGGCCCGCGCGGCGGGCTCGCCGTCGGTGAAGTACGCCGGGTAGCGGATGGCGAGCCGGGTGAGACGGCCGCTGTCGTCGAAGGCGTGGTCGCTGAAGGCCTTGTCCCACTCGCCGCCGTGCGAGAAGAGCGGGCTCGGGTCCTCGGGGACGGAGAAGTAGGGCACGAGGGCCTCGTAGAGGGACTGGAGGCGAGTGAGTTCGGCCTCGTCGGGGCCCGTCTTGACGACCGGTTTCACCCGGCCCTTCCAGCCGGCCGCGCCCATCACCGTGATCAGGGCGAGGAGCGGCCCGTACGGGATGAGCGCGACGACCAGGACCACGGCCGCCGTCAGGAACAGCGCGGGACCACGCCGTTCCTTGGGGGTGGCGGCCCATTTGCCGCGCAGGGCGGCGGTGATCAGCCGCAGGCCGCGGCTGATCGTGATGAGCGGATGGAGAACGTCGGTGGCGCTGTCGGCGGCCGTGCGCGCGATCTCGCGGCTGCGAACGATGGATGCGCTGCTGCTGCTCAGAATGCGGGGGAGTGGTCGCCGGGCCACATCGTTCTCCTGGAGTTGTGTCCGCAAGGGGGTCCGCCGTGCTGTCCGCCGTGCGACGGCGGACGGCGGGAGGTCAGAACTTGATCCCGCCCAGCAGGCTGGCGAGGCTCGCGCCTCCGGCCGTGATGCTCGGGGCGATGGCGGTGCCCGCGAGGTAGAAGCCGAAGAGTGCGCACACCAGCGCGTGCGAGGCCTTGAGTCCGTCTTTCTTGAAGAAGAGGAAGCAGATGATTCCGAGCAGCACCACACCTGAGATGGACAGGATCATTGGGGATCTCCTGGTTGATGGGGACGGTCACCATGAGTTCTTCCAGGCTCACAGGAAGTATCTATGCGATAAAAGGTGCAAATGGGTGAAACTCTGCCAATTTCACTGGAGTGGCGGATATGAAAAGCAGCCCGGAGCGGGACACTGTGCGGCCTTCGGACGGTCAAACCGTCACTCGCGGTGATCTTTGCCGCCGGTGGGCCACGTCATGTGGCCCGGTGGGCAGTACCCTGTCGATTCACTCGTACGGCGCTGTCGCCGTGCGGGTTTGTTCCGTTGCCCCTAAGGAGTTTTCGATGAGTGAGGACCTCGATCCCGAGGTGGTCGAGCTGGCGTCCAAGATCTTCGAGCTGGCCCGCCAGGGAGACGCCGAGGCGCTCGCCGCATACGTCGACGCAGGGGTGCCCGCGAACCTCACCAACGACCGCGGCGACTCCCTCGTGATGCTCGCCGCCTACCACGGGCACGCCGAGGCGGTCGCCGCCCTGCTGGCCCGCGGCGCCGAGGCCGACCGCGCCAACGACCGCGGCCAGACCCCGCTCGCCGGGGCGGTCTTCAAGGGCGAGGACGCCGTGATCAAGGCCCTCCTGGCCGGCGGAGCCGATCCTTCCGCCGGGACGCCCTCCGCGGTCGACACCGCCCGGATGTTCGGCAAGGCGGAGCTGCTCGCCCTGTTCGGGGCCAACTGAGCGTCCACCAAGCGTTTACGGGGGATCCACCGAAGAGCCCGCGGAGAGGGGCGCCGTAAATGTGGTCGCAATGGCGAAATGGCTGGGTCATCATGACGTCGAACCCCTACATCGGGGGCAGGGTTCCTTCACCGGGAACCACGACGAGAGGCAGGAAGATGGTCTACACCAGGCAGAAGACGGCGGGCGACCCCTCATGTTGCTGCGCGGCCTAGGGCAAGGCACGAATCCCCGGTTGCGTCGACAGCTTGATGTGAGGCTATTTCCATGTTCGATCCAGTCATAGCGCCGAGCGGCACGCTGCTCGGCCTGCTGCAGCGGGGCCGCGGCGACGGCACGCTGCACGCGCTGGCCGCCCCGCGCGACGAGGCCCTGGCGGCCCTCAACCACTGCGTACTGAGCGACCCCCGCACCGACTGGCAGGTCGAGAACCGCTCGTTGTACTACGCGCGGCTCTTCCTGGACCTCGACGGCGGGCTCGACCAGATCGAGAGCCACCTCTTCAGTGCCGAGGACGTCCTCGACACCGAGGACTCCAGGACCGGGCTCGCCCTGGCCGTCCTCGGCCACCTCGCCTCGTACGGCAGGAGCGACGCCCTCGCGCTGCTCCGCCGCTACGCCGCGACCGGGTCCAACTGGGCCTGGGCCCTGGACGAGCTGGCGCTGCGCGACGACGACGCGGGCCTGCGCGGCCTCGCCACGTCCGTGCTCGGCCGCTTCCCGGCCACCACGGAGGGCGACGCCGAGCTCGCGACCACCGTGCGCGACGCCTTCGAGCCCCGGCCCTGGCGGCTCTGGGCCGAGGACCCGCGCGACGAGGTGGGCAAGCGGGTGCGGGCCGCCCGGGAGACCGGCTCCTTCGACCGCTGGCAGCGCCAGATGCGGCCGTCCGGACCCCGGCCCGGCTGGAGCGTCCGAGCCGTCTTCGACTGGGCCGACGAAGGCCTGGAACGCGGCGCGGTCCTGCACCTGCCCGCGGCCCGGTGCCTCGGCGCGGTCGCCGGGCCCGAGGACCGGGACGCCATTGTCGAGGCGGCCCGCTCCGGCAGCGACGGAGCCCGCGGCGCCGCCCTGCACTACCTCGCCGAGTCGTGCGACGCCCGGGTCCTCGACCTGATCGAGGCGGCCGTCTCCACCGGCTCGCGCACCGCGGCCGACGCGGCCGTGCACGCCTTCGAGCGGATGTGCGGCCCCGAGGCCGTCGACCGGGCCCGCGGCTGGGCCCGGCGCCCCGATCAGCTCGGCGCCGCCGCCGCCGGCGTGCTCGCCGCACGCGGCGAGGCCGGCGACGAGAAGCTGGTGCTCGGCGTGCTCCGCGAGACCGTACGCGCCGAAGGCCCCGACGCCCCGCTGCTCCGGGCCCTCGTCGACGGGGCAGGACGGCTCGGCATCTCCTGCGCCGCCCCCGTCCTGCGCCACGTCTACCGCGAAACCGCCTCCTCCCAGCTCCGCGGCCGCACCGCCCGTGCGCTCGCCGCGACCGACCCCTCCTTCGCCACCGGCTTCGCCGTCGAATGCCTGTGGGACTGCGAGGAGACCACGAGAGAAGTGGCCGCCCAGTACGCGGAGCTCGTGGACGCCAGAGTGGCCGACCGGCTGCGCAGGCTCGCCGCCGACCCGGCCGAGGAGGCCGAGGTGCAGAGCGCCATCCACGACCGGCTCGGCCCGGACCCCACGGCCGTGTGATCCACGGCCTACGGGGGCAGGCCGTGCGACCCACGGCCGGACCCGGACGGGCAACACTCCTGGACGCCGGACCCGGAAGGGCAACGCTCATGGACGCCCGACCCGGCCCCGGAAGGGCAACGCTCACGGGACGTTCCCCGGGCGGAAAGATCCAAGTCGACCGGGCCACTCCCGGCGCGACGACAACACGGGTATGCGTGTCGTCATCGTCACCGAGTCCTTCCCGCCCGACGTCAACGGCGTGGCCCACTGCGCCCTGCAGACCGCACGGCACCTGGCCGCACGCGGTCACCAACCGCTCGTCATAGCCCCGGCCACGGCCACGGGGGAGGGCTCTGACGCGCCGTGCCCCGTCATACGGGTGCCCTCGCTTCCGCTGCCCGGCTATCCCGAGGTCCGCCTGGCCCTGCCGAGCCGACGGGTCGCCACGGCCATCGCCGCGCACCGCGCCGACCTCGTCCACCTCGCGAGCCCGTTCGTCCTCGGCGTCCGGGGCATGGCAGCCGCCGCCCGCCTGGGCGTACCCGCCGTCGCCGTCTACCAGACCGACCTCGCCGGATACGCCCGCACCTACATGGGTGCCGGCGAAGGCACCGCCTGGCGGCGCCTGCGAGCCGTCCACTCGGCCGCCGACCGCACCCTCGCCCCGTCCACCGCAGCCCTGCGCGACCTGACCGAACACGGCGTACGGCGGGTGCGCCTGTGGCCGCGCGGCGTCGACACCGAGCGCTTCCGGCCCGAACTGCGCGACGCGGCCCTGCGCCGCGAACTCGCCCCCCAGGGCGAACTCATCGTCGGCTACGTCGGCCGGCTCGCCCCCGAGAAGCAGGTCGAACTCCTCGCGGACGTCTGCGCGCTGGACGGCGTGCGCGTCGTCGTCACCGGCGACGGGCCGAGCGCCCCAGCGCTGCGCTCGGCGCTGCCCGGTGCCATCTTCCTCGGCCGCCGCACCGGACCCGAACTCGCCCGCATCCACGCCTCGTTGGACGTCTTCGCGCACACCGGCCCGTACGAAACGTTCTGCCAGACCGTGCAGGAGGCCATGGCGAGCGGGGTGCCGGTGGTCGCGCCGGCTGCGGGCGGCCCGCTCGACCTGGTGGCCCACGGCAGAACCGGGCTCCTCGTGCCGCCCGGGGACGCCGGGGCCTTCCGTGATGCCGTGCGGGAACTCGGCGATCCGGCGCTCCGGGCGGCCTACGGGCGGGCCGGGCGCAGCGCCGTCCTCGGGCGGACCTGGGCCGCGGTGGGTGATCTGCTCCTGGAGCACTACACCGAGGTGCTCGACGCGCGGACGGCGGTGGCGGCATGAGCGGCCTGCGGATCGTGCGGCTCGCCAACTTCGTCACGCCCGCCTCCGGCGGCCTGCGCACCGCCCTGCGCGAACTCGGCCGGGGCTATCTGGCCGCCGGGCACGACCCCGTACTGATCGTGCCCGGCGCCCGGGCGCGTGACGAACTCACCGAGCAGGGACGGGTGATCACCCTGCCGGGCGCCCTGTTGCCCGGCACCGGCGGCTACCGGGTGCTCGCCGACCCGCGCCCGGTCCGCCGGGTCCTGGCGGAGCTCGCGCCCGATCGCGTCGAGGTGTCCGACCGGACCACCCTGCGCTGGACCGGGGAGTGGGCCCGGCGGGCCCGGGTGCCCTCCGTGATGGTCTCGCACGAGACGGCCGACGGGGTGCTGCGCACCTGGGGCCTGCCCGAGGCCCTGGCCCGGGGCGCCGCCGATCGGCTCAACAGGCGTACGGGCTGGGCGTTTTCGCGGATCGTGTGCACCACGGAGTGGGCGGAGCGCGAGTTCGTGCGGATCGGGGCGCGCAATGTGGTCCGGGCGCCGCTCGGCGTCGACCTGGTCCGCTTCCGGCCGGGCCGGCGCTCCACGGTGCTGCGGGCCCGGCACGCGCGCGGCGCCCGGGTGCTGCTCCTGCTGTGCTCGCGGCTCTCGGTCGAGAAGCGGCCGGGCCTCGCCCTGGACGCGCTCGTGGCGCTGCGGCGTGCGGGCGTGCGGGCGGCCCTGGTGGTCGCGGGGGAGGGGCCGCTCGCGGGCGGCCTGAAACGCCGGGCGGCGAGGGAACGGCTGCCGGTCGAATTCCTGGGGCACATCGCCGACCGCGAGGACCTGGCCGATCTCCAGGCCGCCGCCGACGTCTGCTTGGCCCCGGGGCCCGCGGAGACGTTCGGCCTCTCGGCGCTAGAGGCCCTGGCGTGTGGGACCACCGTGGTGTGCGCGGCGTCGTCCGCACTCCCCGAGGTCGTCGCCGACGCGGGCCTCGCGGCGGGCGGTACCGGCGAGGAATTCGCCCTCGCGGTAAGGGAGTTGCTGGCCAGGTCCGAGCAGCGCCGCAGGGCGGCCGCACGGGCGCGGGCCGAGCTGTTCGGCTGGGGCGGCGCGGTGACCGCCTTCCTGGCCGCGCACGACGCCCCGGCGGTGGTGGCCGAACCCGCCCCGCACTGCGCACCGGCGTCCGGGGCCACCGGGCCCGCCGCCCACGACATCCCGGCGGCCGGGGCGGCCGAGCCCGCGCCGCACACCACGGGGCCCGCCCCGCACCGGGCGGCGCCGGAGGTGATCGCGTGAGTGCCCCGGCCGTCGAGGCGGCGCCTCGACTCGCCCGCCGCCCCCTGCGGTTCGCGGCGCTCGGCGACTCCCTCACCGAGGGTGTCGGCGATCCGGTCGCCGGGGGGCGGCGCGGCTGGGCGGCGCTGCTCGCCGCGGGACAACGGGGATGGGAGTTCCGCAACTTCGCCGCCAGCGGGGCGCTCACCCTCGACGTGGTCGAGCAACAGGCCCCCCGGGCAAGGGAGTTCGCACCCGACCTCGTCTCGGTCGTCGTCGGCGTCAACGACACCTTGCGCCGCTCCTTCGACATCCGGCGCATCGCCGTCCGCCTGGACACGCTGTACGCGGACCTCGTCGGGGCGGGCGCGGTGCTCCTCACGGCATGTCTGCCCGATCCCGGCGCCATGCTGGGCCTGCCCGGACCGCTCGCCCGGCCGCTCGCGCGGCGCCAGCGGGCCGTCAACGGCGTGGTGCACGCCCTGTCCGCACGCTACGGGGCCGTGCACCTGCACCTCGCCGACCCGGCGTGGGTCGAGGACCGCACGCTGTGGAGCGCGGACCGGCTGCACCCGGGTGAGCGGGGTCACCGGCTGATCGCGGCCCGCTGCCACGCCCTGCTCACCGAGCGGGGCATCGCCGCGGGCGCACCGCCCTCGGCCGAACCGGAACAGCCGCCGCCGGGCGCTGCCGCCTCGCTGTACTGGCTGGCCACATCGGGCACCGCCTGGCTCGCCCGGCGCTCCACCGACCTGCTGCCCCAGCTGCTGCGGCTCGCCGGTGACGAGCTGCGGCACGCGGCGCGGGGCACCGCGGTCCGGCTCGACCTGCACGCCGCGGACGCGCTCGCCGCCGCCCTCGCGACCGTCGCGCCGGTGCCGGATCAGCGCCAGTGCGTCAGGACGAACCTGAGCGGGGTGCCCGGCACGGCCTGTGCCGCGGCCGCCAGGTCCGGTTCGGGCACGACGCCGATCACCGGGTAGCCCCCGGTCGTCGGATGGTCGGCCAGGAAGACCACGGGCCGTCCGTCCGGCGGTACCTGTACCGCCCCCAACACCATTCCCTCACTGGGCAGTTCACCCTCCAAGGACCGGCTGAGCGCCGGTCCCTCGGTGCGCAGCCCGATGCGGTTGCTCGCCGAGGACACCCGGTAGTGCCCGGCCGCGAGCGCGGCGAGCGCGTCCGGCGTGAACCAGTCCGCACGCGGCCCCGGGCGCACCCGCAGTACGAGCTCCTCGGGCACCCCCGGCGCGGGTGCCTCGTCCACCGGGGGACGCGTGGCGCCCGGGCGCCCCAGCGGCAGCACCGCACCCTCCCTGAGCAGCGCCGGGCCGAGCCCGGACAGGAGGTCGGTGGAGCGGCTGCCGAGCACCGGCTCGACGGCGATGCCGCCCGCGAACGCCACGTACGAGCGCACCCCGTGGGTCGCCGCGCCCACCTCGACCACCGCGTCCGACGGCACCCGCACCGGGGCTCCCCACGCGACCGGCCGGCCGTCCACGGTGACCGGGCAGGGCGCCCCGGTCACCGCCACGGTGACCGCCCAACGGGGGCGTACCGCACAGCCGTTGAGGGTCGTCTCCAGGACGGCCGCTCCCGGCGCGTTGCCGACCAGGCGGTTGGCGAGCCGGCTCGCGGGCAGGTCGAGCGCGCCCGATCGCGGGACCCCGAGGTGCGCGTGCCCGTGCCGCCCCTCGTCCTGTACGGAGGTGAGCGCGCCGGCCCGCACGACGGACAGCGCCCGGTCGGTCATCGCGCCCCTCCGGGGACGAAGCGGACCCGGGTGCCCGGCGTGAGCAGGACGGCGGGCTCGCGGCGCGGGTCCCACAGGGGCGCGTCCGTGCTGCCGATCAGCTGCCAGCCGCCGGGGGAGGAGCGCGGGTAGACGCCGGTGTACGGGCCCGCGAGAGCCACCGAGCCCGCCGGGACCGCGGTGCGCGGGGTGGCCCGGCGGGGCGTCGCGTACCGGTCGTCGAGCCCGGTGAGGTAGGCGAAACCGGGGGCGAAGCCGCAGAAGGCCACCCGGAACTCGGCCGAGGAGTGGATGCCGGCCACCTCCCGCTCGGACACCCCCCACAGGGCGGCGACGTCCGCCAGGTCGGGGCCGTCGTAGCGGACGGGGATCTCGACCGTCTCCTGGTCGGCCCCCTCCAGGGGAGGGATCTCCCAGGTGGTCAACTGGGCTGCCAGGGAAGGGGGATCGGCCACGCCGTCGAGCAGGACGGTACGGGCCGCGGGCACGATCTCGGTCACCGCGGGCAGGGTCCCGGCGGCGCGGCGCCGCAGCAGCTCGGCGTGCAGGGCTCCGGCCCGCTCGCCGTCGTCCAGCTCGACCAGCAGGGCGTGCTCCCCGACCGGCAGGACGCGCGGCGTGCTCACGCGAACGCCGCCACCGAGACGCCCGCCGCCTCAAGAGCGGCCCGCACCCGGCGGGCCAGGTCCACCGCGCCCGGGGTGTCCCCGTGCAGGCACAGCGAGCCCGCCCCGACGGCGACCCGCTCGCCGGACTCGGACACCACCGTGCCGTCCAGGGCCATCGACACGGCCCGCGCCACCACCGCGTCCGGGTCGCTGACCACCGCGCCGTCCCTGCCGCGCGGCACCAGGGTGGCCCCTGGGGTGTAGGCGCGGTCCGCGAACGCCTCGGTGACGACCGGAAGGCCGGCCCGCTCGGCCGCGGCGAGCAGCCGGGAACCCGGCAGGCCGAGGACCGGAAGACCCGTGCCCGCGAGCAGCACGCCTTCGACGACGGCGGCCGCCTGCTCCTCGTCGTGCACGACGCGGTTGTAGAGCGCGCCGTGCGGCTTGACGTACGAGACCGGGCTGCCCGCGGCGCGTGCGAAGACCTCCAACGCGCCGATCTGGTAGGCCACTTCGGCGGCCAGCTCGTCGGACGGCACGTCCATGGAGCGACGGCCGAAGCCCGCCAGGTCGCGGTAGGAGACCTGGGCGCCGATGCGCACCCCGCGCTCGGCGGCCAAGGCGCACACCCGCCGCATGATGGCCGGGTCGCCCGCGTGGAAGCCGCAGGCCACATTGGCGCTGGTGACGACGGAAAGGAGCTGTTCGTCGTCGGTGAGGCGCCAGTGGCCGAAGCCCTCGCCGAGATCGGCATTGAGGTCGATCGACGTCGTCGCGGACCGGGTCATGGGCGGTGCGTCTCCTGTTCACGGGGGTGCGTGGTCCTGTGGTGCAGTGTGCCCCGGCCGGGCGCGGCGCGCTCGGCCGGGACGCGGGTGCGCGTGGTTCAGCCGGTGCGGTAGTGCTCGTCGCGGACGTCGGTGAGGAACATCCGGCCCGGCGCGTGGGTGAGCGCGAACGGCGGCCGGGAGGCCGTCACCGCGGCCTGCGGGGTGACCCCGCAGGCCCAGAACACGGGCACGTCGCCGGGCTCCGCCCGCACCGGGTCCCCGAAGTCGGGCCGGGACAGGTCCGCTATGCCGAGTGCCGCGGGGTCGCCCGAGTGCACCGGAGCGCCGTGGACGGCCGGCATGGCCCGGGTCACCCGGCGGGCGGTGGCCACCAGGGCGGCCGGGACCGGGCGCATGGACACCACGAGGGGCCCGCTGAGCCGTCCGGCCGGCCGGCAGGGCCGGTTCGTCACGTACATCGAGACATTGCGGCCCTGCTCGATGTGGCGCAACGGCACGCCCTCGGCGGCCAGTTGGGACTCGAAGGTGAAGCTGCATCCGATGAGGAACGTCACCAGGTCGTCCCGCCAGAAGGCCGTGGCGTCCACCGGTTCGGCGATGAGCTCGCCGTTCTCCCAGACCCGGTAGCGGGGAAGGTCGGAGCGCAGATCGGCGTCGGGGGCGAGCCGCGTCCGGAAGGCGCCGGGACCGGTGACGTCGAGAACCGGGCAGGGCTGCGGATTGCGCTCGCAGAACAGCCGTACGTCCTCGGCCCAGTCGGCAGGCACACAGACCAGGTTCGCCTGGGCGTGCCCGGGCGCCCAGCCCGCCGTCGGCACGTCCGTGCCGGAACGGAACAGGGTGCGGGCCTGCTGGGGAGAGGCGAGCGCGGGCGGTTCGAGTCGGGTCATGACAGCTCCTGTCCGCGCGTCTCGGGCAGGCCGAGCAGGGCCAGTACCGCGATCGCGTAGCCGACGGCGCCGAAGACCAGGGCACCGCCCACGCCCCAGCTGTCGGAGAGATAGCCGACCAGGGTCGGGAAGAAGGCGCCCACGGCCCGCCCGGTGTTGTACGTGAACCCCTGGCCGCTGCCGCGCACCGCCGTCGGATACAGCTCGCTGAGGAAGGAGCCGAAGCCGCTGAAGATCGCCGACATGCAGAAGCCGAGCGGGAAGCCCAGCACGAGCAGGAGGGTGTTCGCCCCGGACGGGAGGTGCGTGTAGAGGAGGATGCAGACGGCCGACAGGACGGCGAACAGGGCGATGTTCTTCTTCCTGCCGAGCCGGTCGGTGAGGTGGCCGCCGGTCAGGTAGCCGATGAAGGAGCCGGATATGAGGAACGCCAAATACCCGCCGGTGCCGACCACCGTGAGGTGCCGCTCGCTCTTGAGGAAGGTAGGTACCCAGGTGGCGAGGGTGTAGTAGCCGCCCTGGACGCCGGCGGAGAGCAGCACCGCGAACAGGGTGGTGCGCAGCAGCGGGCCGCGGAAGATCGCCGCGAAGGTGGCGCCGCCGCTCGTGGTGCGGGCCGTGGCGAGGCGCTGCTCGGTGGCTTCGGGGGCGTCCTCGACGTTGCGGCGCACGTAGACGAGCAGGAGGGCCGGGAGCGCTCCGGTCCAGAACATCACGCGCCAGGCGGTGTCCGGGCCGACGTGCTGGAACACCAGCGTGTACACGACGACGGCGAGCGCCCAGCCCGCCGCCCACGCGCTCTGCACGGCGCCCAGGGTGCGGCCGCGGTGGCGGGCCGACGCGTACTCGGCGACCAGGATCGCGCCGACCGCCCACTCGCCGCCGAAGCCGAGGCCCTGGAGGGCGCGGAAGACCAGCAGGGTCTCGTAGTTGGGCGCGAACCCGCACAGGACGGTGAAGAGCGCATAGGTGCCGACGGTGATCATCAGCGCCCGGACCCGGCCGATGCGGTCGGCGACCACCCCGGCGAGCGCGCCGCCGACGGCCGAGACCACCAGCGTCACCGTGGTCAGCAGCCCGGTCTGGCCGGTGTCGAGACCGAAGTGGGCCGAGATCGCGACCATGGTGAGCGGGAGCGTGAAGAAGTCGTACGAGTCGAGCGCGTAGCCGCCGAACGCGCCGCCGAACGCGCGCCGGCCGCCCGGGCCGAGCGCGCGCAGCCAGCCGAACGGGCCGCTTTCGTAGGGCAGTCGACCGTGCTGCGGCTCTGCCTTGGTCGTGCTCATGTGCACCTCGCAGGAGGGGACGAGAGGGCGGACGAGAGGGCTGCCGGGGCTGTGCCGGAGGGGTGCTGGGTGCTTGAGGGTGCCGTGCGGGGGCGCGGTGCGGACGCTTCACCGTGCGGTCGTTTCGGCGTGCCGTCGTTTCAACGTAGGGGATTGTTGAACGATCCGACAAGGCTCTTGCGCGGACGTTCCCGCTTCCTCATGTCCTCACGGTGCTTCTACGATGGGCGCACGCGTCGGCGGGAGCGGCCGACGGAGGAGAGAGGGCGCTGTGGCGACAACGGGTCCCGGGCCGGGCGGACTTGCCGAGGACCGCGCACTGCTCGGCCGCACCAGCACGGCGGAGCGGGTCGCGGACATCCTGCGGACCCGTATCGCGGACGGCTACTTCCCGCCGGGCGAGCGCCTCGTCGAGGACGCCATCGGCAAGGCCCTAGGGGTCTCGCGCAACACCCTGCGCGAGGCGTTCCGGCTGCTCACCCACGAACGGCTGCTCGTCCACGAGCTCAACCGCGGAGTCTTCGTGCGGGTGCTCGCCGTCGAGGACGTCACCGACATCTACCGCACCAGGCGCCTAGTCGAATGCGCCGTCGTCCAGGGTCTCGGCAAGCCGCCCTATCCCCTGGACGGGCTCGACGCGGCCGTCTCCGGCGGCGAACGCGCGGCCGAGGAGGGCGACTGGGCGGGCGTGTCCACCGCCAACATCCACTTCCACCGCGAACTCGTGGGCCTGGCCGGCAGCGCCCGCACGGACGAGCTGATGCGCGGCGTTCTGGCCGAACTCCGCCTGGCCTTCCACGTGGTGGACGATCCCCGCCGCCTCCACCAGCCCTACCTCGTCCGCAACCGGGAGATCGTGGAGGCACTGCGCACGGGCCGGCGGGACGCGGCCCGGCGGCTGCTCGCCGACTACCTCGACGACTCGCGCGCCCAGCTCGTCGACGCGTACGCGAAACTGGTCACCGGCCTGCCCGCCTGACCCGCGCACCGGGTGCGGGGGGCGGGCGGATCTGCGCCGTTTCGACCGTTGTCAGTGCGAGGACCTAATCTGTCCAGCGTGACTTCGCCTGCCTCGACGGAATCCGTTCCGCCCCAGCTCAGCGCGGCCGTGCGCCCGGCACCGGGCCCGGCCGCCGACGAGGGTCTCGCGCGCCGCCTGCGCGCGCTGGCCTGCACCGCGCCGCTGCACGACCTCGACGTGCGCAAGGCCAACCTCGCGGGCGAGTACTCGGTGTACGCCATGGCCGAGGTGGCACTGGCCTCCATCGACCTCGTCACCCTCAACATGGACTTCGACACGGGCGCCGACCACGAGCAGATCGTGGCCCGGCTGATCCCGCGCGTCGCCGCCCAGGCCCCGGCCCGGCCCACCGCCGAGCACGAGCGGGTGGCCCGCTGGGTCCTGGAGAACCTGATCAACGTCGGCAGCGTGGACCGCGGCTTCCGCGCGGTGTACGGCACGTTCAACCCCGACGGGGTCTACGTCCGCAGGGACTACGACTTCAAGCTCCTCGAAGAGGTCCCCGGCCACGGCGGCGCCGTCTATCTGCGCACCACCGACGAGGCCGTCAACGTCCTGGTGGGCGCCCTCGACACGGACGTCACCAGCGCCCAGATCGCGGCCGAGGTCAAGCTGGAGGTCCTCATCAGCCGGGGCCGCCTCGCCGACGCCCAGCTCGCCGCCGAACAGGCCCGCTACCGCACGGTGCAGTACGCCGAGACGCTGCGGCGCACCTTGGAGGCGACGCGGCGCAACGTCCGCGCGGTCGACTGGCTCAACGCGGTGCCGGACATGATCGCCGAGGCCCTCGACCACGTCGCCGACCGCTACCGGCACGAGAACGCGATCCTCACCAACATCCGCAAGGCCCGCGACGAAGCGGAGGACCCGGAGAACAAACGCCGTGCCGCCGAGCTCGTCGACATCGTCAAGGACTGCATCCGCCGCCACACCCAGCTCCAGTCCCGCCTCCTGGAGGCCGGCCCGCTCTTCCGCGCCGAACAGGACCGCCAGGCCTTCGCCCGGCCCGCCGCCCGCTCCGGACTCGACCTGTACGGCCAGCTGGTCGCCCCGCTGCTGCCGCTCCCGGTGACGGACGCGATCCGGGTGACCGACGCTTTCTTCGCCCGCGGCGCAGGCCTGCGCACCCCGGTGTCCGTACGGGTCGGGGACCTGGTGGACATACTGCTCACCCCGCCCATGGAGCGCGAACACCTGGGCGCGGAGATGCCCGAGCCCGAGCTGATCGCCACCCCCGACGACAGCCGCTTCAGCGAGGAGCAGCTGGCCTCGGCCATGGAGTTGCTCGACCTGGAGCACGACGCGCCGCGCCGCCTCTCCGGCCTGCTGGCCGACGCCCGCCGCCTCGACCCCGAACTGCCCTACCTGGTCGCCCTGTTGGCGGTCCACGCCGCGAGCCCCCCGGTCGGCACGGCCTACCGCCAGGGCGAGGAGCGCCTGCTGTTCGCGGTGGACGACGGCACCCAGCTGGACGACCCCGAGTTCGGCGGGGCGGACCTGATCGTGGGAATGGCCCTGCTGGACGCGGTGGGAATGGCCGCGGGCCGGACGGAGGCGGCGTGACACGTCCACCCCGGACCACCCGCGGCCCCGGGGCCCCGCCCAGGGCTCCGTTCGCGCCTGAACGGCGCGCGTCCTTTATCGCCGGACGCGCCGGGAGCGCCGCGTACCCCGTGCTGCCAGGTGTGCGGGGCCGTGACACATGCGGCTTCGCCGCGCGGGCGCGAGCAACCACGCACGGCCCGCACCCGGACGGCATCCCCCGGAGGGGTGCGGGAAGGGGCGGGGCGGGGAGCGAACCCGCCGCAGGTGCCCCGCACACGCACCGCGCACATCGCACCGCACGCACCAAGGAGACCACCCCGTGACCGACCACCCCACCGAGCACGTCGCCTTCGGCGACGAGGCCGAACCGGCGCCCGCCGCACCCGGCACCGGCGCCGGCGGCGAGGGCCGGATCACCCCCGCCGACGCCGCCGATGCCGCACGGCTCGTCGCCTTCGGTCTCCAGCCCAAGCTGCTCCCCGCCCGCGACGCGGAGTACGCGGAACTGCTCCGCCGTCACCGCGAGGACCCCGCGTTCGCGCGCCTCGCGGACGCCGTCGCCGCGGGGCTCGGCCTGATCGTCCTGGAGGTGTCGCCCCGCGCCGGCATGGCCGTGACGGCGGCGGAGGACTCCGTCTTCGCCGTCCGCATGGGCGACTACGCCCGCCGCGCCGCGGCCCCCGACTCCGCCGACCGGTTCCTGCACGGCCTCGCCCATCTCGCCGTCGCCGCCCTCGCGTTCCCGCGGCCCGAGGACCTCGCCGACGACGGATACATCGGACGCATCACCGTCAACGGCGTGGACGCGTTCGTCCGGCAGGCCTGCCGCCGGCTGGAGGAGCGGGCCGAGGAGACCGGCGAGAACACCGACCCCGAGACCGGCGCTCCCGGCCTGGAGGCCGCCTGGCGCATTTACGCGCGGCGCAGCTCCACCGGGGCCACCAAGGACGCCCGCCGACTCGCCGGTTCGACCACCGGCATCGTCGCCAAGGCCGTCGCCTTCCTCACCGAATCCGGCTTCCTCCAGCGGACCGGCGACGACGCGGGCGGCGCCTACCGCACCACCGCCCGCTACCAGTTGCAGGTCCGCGACATGGCGGGCAGCGCCGCCCTCACCGAGCTGATCGAGCTCGGCGTGGTCGCGGTCACCGACGGCGGCGCCACCCTGCTGGCGCCGTCGGACGCGGACGACCTGGAACTGGCGGCCGACGCCGGACTGCCCTTCCACTCCTGACCACGACCTTCCCTTCCGTCCCCTCCCCCCACACAACGACGAGAGTCCGCCGACATGTACGAGCTGTCCCGGGTCCGCCTCTACTCCATCGGGCCCGCCGGTGCGCGCTACGCCGACACCGTGCTTGACCTGCGGGGAGTCGGAGCGCCCGTGCCCAACCCGGCCCCCGCGCAGGCCGAGTTCTTCGAGGACGAGCCGGTCGGCCCGCCGCGCCGCCCGGCGCCCGCGGGCGTGCTCTTCCTGGAGAACGGGGGCGGCAAGTCCGTACTGCTCAAGCTGATCTTCTCGGTGATGCTGCCGGGCCACCGCAACACCCTGGGCGGTGCAAGCTCCGGCGTGTTGCGCAAGTTCCTGCTCGCCGACGACTGCGGACACGTCGCCCTGGAGTGGCAGCACACCCTCACCGGTGAACTGGTCGTGGTCGGCAAGGTCAGCGAGTGGCGCGGCCGCCAAGTCTCCAACGACCCGAGGAAGTTCGCCGAGGCCTGGTACTCCTTCCGGCCCGGTCCCGGCCTCAGCCTCGACTCGTTGCCGGTCGCCGAGTCCAGCGCGATGCGGCCGTCCGCGGAAGGCGCCTCCGGTGCCCAGGGCCGGCGCCGCACCATGAAGGGCTTCCGTGACGCCATCACCGAGGCGACCAAGGCCTACCCGCATCTGGAGGTGTACTGGGAGGAGATCCACGACCGCTGGAACGAGCACCTCGGCGACCTGGGCCTCGACCCCGAACTCTTCCGCTACCAGCGGGAGATGAACGCCGACGAGGGCGAGGCCGCGGGCCTGTTCGCGGTCAAGAAGGACTCCGACTTCACCGACCTGCTCCTGCGCGCCGTCACCGACACCCGTGACACGGACGGACTCGCGGACCTGGTCAGCGGGTTCGGCAACAAGCTCGGCCGCCGTGCCGAACTCACCGCCGAACGCGACTTCACCGCGGGCTCCGTGGACCTGCTCAACCGGATCGTCGAAGCGGCCGAGACCCGGGCCCGGGCCCGCGACATCCACGTCGGCGCCGAGCGCCGCACCCGTACGCTCGCCCGCCGTCTCTCGGCCCGCGCCGCCGAGGAGCGGGGCCGCGCAGCCGACCTCGCCCAGCAGGTCACCGCCGCCGCCCACCAGGTCACGCTCGCCGAGCAGGCCCGCGGCACGAGCTCCCTGATCGCCTCCGAACTCGCCTACCGGCACGCCTCGTTGGCGCTCGCCGTCGCCGAGAAGGCGGCCACCGCACAGCGCCGCGAACTGGCCGACGCCCGGACCCTGCACTCCGCCTGGCAGGCCGCCGAAGCCGTGCTGCGCCACCGCGCCGCCGCCGACCGCTCGGCCCGCGTGGCCGTCGCCATCCAGGAGGCCGAGCGCGACGCCGCCCCCGCGCTCGCCGCCCGCGCCAGGGCCGCCGCCGATCTCGTACGGGCCCTGCACACGGCCGCCGAGGACGGCGAGCGGGTCGCCGCGGAGGAGGAGGGGCGCTCGGCGGGCCTCCAGGAGGCGGGCGAGGCCGCGCACCGCGACGCCACCGCCGCCGCGACCGAGGCCCAGCGCGCCCGCAGCGAGACCGGGCACCTGCGCCAGCGCCTCGCCGAGGTCGAGCAGGAGACCGCCGAGGCGGTCCGCGCCGGCTGGCTCGACGACAGCGCACCGGACGCCGACCCGGCCCGCGCGGCCCTCGCCGCGAGCGACGCCGAGAAGACCGCCGTGGCCGGCTGGGACACCGCCCGCGAGGCCGCCCGCACCGCGGCCGACCGGGCCCGCGAGGCCGCCTCCGTCGAGGCCCGCGCCGAACTGGCCGCGGCCCGTGCCGAGGACGCCGCGCGCGCCGCCGGGAACGCCTACGACGCCGAGCGCCGTGCCGCGGAGTCGATCGCCGCCGAGGAGCGCCTGGCCGAACTCCTCGGCCTGCCCGGCGCGGGTGCCGCTGCCGGGGTGCCCGAGCCCCGCAGGCACGACGGGGAAAAGCTCCAAGGTCCGCTCGGCGCCGAGGAGTTGGACCGCAGCGCGGACGAACTGCGCGCGCTCCTCGACCAGTCCATCGCCTCCGCCGAACGCCAGCTCTTCGAGCTGCGCACGGCCGCCGCCGACGACTCCCGCATCCTTGGCGCGCTCGGCGACGGCGGGCTCCTGCCGCCCAGCGCGGACGTCCTGGCCACCGTCGAGTACCTGGGCGAGCACGGCATCCCCGCGCTGCCCGGCTGGCGCTACCTCGCCCAGGCGGTTGCCCCCGCCGACCACGCCGCGGTGCTCGCCGCCCGCCCCGAGCTCGTCGACGGCGTGGTCATCACCGACCCCGCCTCGCACGCCCGGGCCCGCGAGGCCCTCGCGAGCGCGGCCCTGCTGCCCCGCTCCGCCGTGGCCGTCGGCACGACTGCCGCGCTGCTCGCACCCGTACCGGCCGCGGACTCGGGCGGCGAGAGCGGCATCTTCCTCGTGCCGCCGAACCCGGCCATGCACGACGAACACGCCGCGGACGAGGAACGCCAGACGCTGCGCGCCCGCGCCACCGCCCGGGACGAGGAGATCCGCACGCTGGCCGCCCGGCTCACCGGGGACCGCTCGCTCGCCGCCCGGATCGGGTCCTGGCGCGCGGACTGCCCGCCCGGCATGCTCGCCGAGCTGGCCGCCGCGGCCGAAACGACCCGCGAAGCCGCCAAGGCAGCCACCGAGGAACTGGCCGAGGCCCGTTCCGCGCGAGCCGAGTCGGACGAAGCGGCGGCCGAGACGGCACGCGTGCGCGAGGAGCGCCAAGAGGCCGCCCAGCGCGCCCGGCGCGCGGCCGACGCCCTCGCCGGGCTCGCCTTCCGGCTCCGCGAGCGGGCCGGCTGGCAGGTCAAGCTCCGCGAACTCGCCGATGAGGCGGCCGAGTCGGAGGCCCGCGCGCAGTCGCTCCTGGAGCGCGCCAAGGCCGCCGACGAGGACCGCCGGGCCGCCCAGCGCGCCGCCGACGACGCCCACCGCACCTCCCGCGCGCTGCGCGCGGAGCGCGCCGAGATCGCGGGCGCCCCCGAAAACCTCCCGGAGCCCGACGCGGACGCCCCGCGCCACGCGCTGCCCGCCCTGCGCGAGGCCTACCGCGCCGCGTCCCAGCTGTACGAGAAGGTCGGCGTCGGCGCCGACCTGCGGGCCGAGCAGGCCCGCGCCGAGAGCGACGAGAGTGCGGCCCTGGCCGAGCTCGACCGGCTCACCAACAAGGTGCGCACCCGCGCCGCCACCCTCCTCGAAGGCACCGACGGCGCCGACGGCCCCTCCCGCCAGGCCGCCGTCGCCCGCGCCGAGTCACTGGTCCAGATGCTGGAGACCCGTGCCTCCACGGCCAGCGAGCAGCTCGGCCGGCTGCGCGGCGAGGCCGAGCGCCTGGCACCCGCCGACGGCGAGCGGCACACCGACCTTCCCGAGGACCACGTCCCGGCCGACGCCGAGCAGGCCCAGGCCCTGCTGCGTACCGCGACGACCCAACTGGCGGCGCGCACCGACGAGTTGGAGACAGCCCGCGCCGCCCACGCGGAACTGCTCACCGCCCACCGGACCGCGGAGGACGGGGCCGGCGGCTTCGACGAGACGGCCGCCCTGCTGCGCGACCTGCTGCGGGACAACAGCCAGGGCCCGGACGAGGAGAACGCCCCCGAGCCGTACCCGGGCACCCTGGAGGAGGCCCGCCAGTCCGCCACCGAGACGCGCCGCTCGCTGCGCGGCTGCTCCGGCGACCTCTCGGCCGCCGAATCCGCCGTGCGCGAGGCGAGCGACATCCTGGTGCGCCACGCCAACGCGACCCGCTACGAGCAGGTCCGCACCCCGGCCCGCCAGCAGATCCGCGAACTGCCCGCCGCCTCCCTGCCCGAGCACGCCGCCGCCTGGGCCGCCGCCTTCGAGCCGCGCCTGCGGGTCCTCACCGACGAGCTGGCGCAGCTGGAACGCAACCGGGACTCCATCGTCGACCGGCTGCGCGGCCTGGTGGATTCGGCGCTCACCACGCTCCGCTCAGCCCAGCGGCTCTCCCAGCTCCCCGAGGGTCTCGGGGAGTGGTCGGGCCAGGAATTCCTGCGCATCCGCTTCGAGGAGCCGGACCAGGCCACCCTCACCGAGCGCCTCGGCGAAGTCATCGACGAGGCCACCCGCGCGGCCGTGCGGAAGAACTCCGACCTGCGCAGGGACGGCATGTCCCTGCTACTGCGCGGCGTCCAGGCGGCCCTGGAGCCGCGCGGCATCAGCGTGGAGATCCTCAAGCCGGACGCGGTGCTGCGCGCCGAGCGCGTCCCCGTCGGGCAGATGGGCGACGTCTTCTCCGGCGGCCAGCTGCTCACCGCCGCGATCGCCCTGTACTGCACGATGGCGGCGCTGCGCAGCAACGACCGGGGCCGTGACAAGCACCGGCACGCCGGCACGCTCTTCCTCGACAATCCGATCGGCCGCGCGAACGCGACGTACCTCCTGGAGCTCCAGCGGGCCGTGTCCGACGCGCTCGGCGTCCAACTCCTCTACACCACAGGCCTGTTCGACACGACCGCGCTCGCCGAGTTCCCCCTGGTGATCCGGCTGCGCAACGACGCGGACCTCCGGGCGGGCCTGAAGTACATCAGCGTCGAGGAGCATCTGCGGCCCGGTCTGCCCCAGCAGGACACCGCGGGCGAGACCGTGCACGGTGAGATCACCGCGACCCGCATGTTCAAGAAGCCCACCGCGCAAGGGAGTTGAGGCCCGACGGCACAACGGTGCGGCGCCGGGCGGCGGACCGGCTCAGGCGCGCGACAGCCGCTGCCCCGAGCCGTCCGTCGACCGTATTCGGGCCCCGCGCTCGCCGGCGCGGGCGGCCCGCCGGGCCCGGCGCCGCTCCTTGCGGAGCTTGCGCGCCGTGCTGCTCGGTATCGACACCACGCCGTTGCGCTGGTTCCACACCTGGCGGGTGACCCAGACGTCCAGCACCCCCCACGTGGCAAGGACCGTACTGCCGACGCTGCTCAGCACCATCGGAAAGGCGAGCCACGAACCGGCGAGTGCGCTCAGGAAGGCGACCATCGCCTGCATCAGCGTCGCGGCGACGATGATGACGGCGCGCACGGCCGCGGTACGCACCGGGTCCGGCAGCCGCGGTCGCACCGCAGGCTCTTCCACCCACAACGGCTGCTGCTCAACGCTCATGCCTGTCATCCTCCCCACCCGCGGGGCCCCGACGCCTCGCTCCCCGCCACGCGTACCCCCACGGTTCCGCGCCACCCGTACAGACAGACGAACGGAACTCCCGGAAGATTCCCGGGAATTGCCCGGAACGAAGACTTCCAGCCATCTGCCCCCAGAGGCGAAAAGCCGCCATGACGGGGGTTCCCGGCCTCGAAGGGCGCCGTCATCTCCCGGAATACCGGGACAACTCATGATCACCACCGTTCAGGGCGGCCGAAAATCGTCCGGACGTGCCTTCGAGTTGTCTCTGTGTCAGTAGTAGGCTCACGCCGTTTCTTGACGGTTGATCTGGGGGAGGCCATGCGCTTTCGCGGGAAGTCCATCCGCAGGAAGATCGTGGCGTTGTTGCTGGTGCCGCTCGTCTCCCTCAGCGCGCTGTGGGGGTTCTCCACGTACCTCACCGGCCGGCAGGCCAACGAGCTGATGAACGTGGCGAACATCGTCAAGAAGGTCGGCTACCCCATCGAGGACACGGTCCGCGTCATCCAGCAGGAGCGCCGACAGACCCTCGTCTACCTCGCCGACGAACGCCCCTCCGACGCCCTCGCCTCGCTGCGCAGCCGCCGGGCGGCCACCGACACCGCCGTGGCCGCCATCCGCGCCGCGGCCCGGGACTCCGGCGTCCGCAGCGACCTCCAGCCGATAGCCAAGGATCACCTCAAGGCCGTGCTCGACGGCTTCGACTCGCTCGCCGTGCTGCGCGGCTCCGTCGAACAGGGCACCGTCGACCGGCCCCAGGCGCTGGACTTCTACAACCGCCTCATCGACCCCTGCTACAGCTTCCTCATGAATCTCCACGCCCTGGAGAACGTGGAGATGGACAAGCAGGGCCGGGCCCTGGTCGGCGTCACCCGCGCCCGCGAGATGCTCTCCCGCGAGGACGCCCTCGTCGCCTCCTCCCTGATCACTCCGAAGACCACCGCACCCGAACTGCGCCGAATATCCGACCTGGTGGCCAATCGGCAGTTGCTCTACGACACCAACCTGGAGATGCTGCCCAGCTCCGAACGCGATGTCTTCGAGCAGTACTGGCGCGGACCCGACACCGAGGCGCTGCGCGCCGCCGAGGCCGCCATCATCGACGCCGGGCCCGGCAAGGAGCCCCGGCACCTCGACGCCACCCGCTGGCAGCAGGCCGCGACACCGGTCCTCGACCGCCTCGCCCAGCTGGGCACCGAAGCCGGCAACCGCTACCAGGACCGGGTCGAGCCGGTCGCCTTCAACGTGGTGATCAAGGCGGCCCTCGCCGGTGTCCTCGGCCTCCTCGCCCTCCTGGTCTCCCTGTTCATGTCCGTACGCATCGGACGCGAGCTGGTCCGCGACCTCACCCGGCTCCGCAAGGAGGCCCACGAGGTCTCCGGCGTCCGCCTGCCCAGCGTGATGCGCCGCCTCGCCGCCGGCGAACAGGTCGACGTGGAGACCGAGGCGCCGCGCCTGGACTACGAACGCGACGAGGTCGGCCAGGTCGGCCAGGCGCTCAACACCCTGCAGCGCGCCGCCGTCGAGGCCGCCGTCAAACAGGCCGACATGCGCCGCGGCGTCTCCGAGGTCTTCGTCAACCTCGCCCGCCGCAACCAGGTGCTCCTGCACCGCCAGTTGACGCTCCTGGACACCATGGAGCGGCGCACCGAGGACACCGACGAACTCGCCGACCTCTTCCGCCTCGACCACCTCACCACCCGCATGCGCCGGCACGCCGAGGGCCTGGTGATCCTCTCCGGCGCCGCCCCCTCCCGCCAGTGGCGCAAACCCGTACAGCTCATGGACGTCGTACGGGCCGCGGTCGCCGAGGTCGAGGACTACGAACGCATCGAGGTGCGCAGGCTGCCCCGGCTCGGCGTGGGCGGCCCGGCCGTCGCCGACCTGACCCACCTGATCGCCGAACTCCTGGAGAACGCCACGGTGTTCTCGCCCCCGCACACCGCCGTCCAGGTGCACGGCGAGCGGGTCGCCAACGGCTTCACCCTGGAGATCCACGACCGCGGCCTCGGCATGGCCCCCGAGGCCCTGCTCGACGCGAACCTGCGGCTCGCCGAGACCCCCGAGTTCGAGCTCTCCGACACCGACCGCCTCGGTCTGTTCGTCGTCAGCCGTCTCGCCCAGCGCCAGAACGTACGCGTCTCGCTCCAGCCGTCGCCGTACGGAGGAACCACCGCCGTCGTGTTCATCCCGGCGACGCTGCTCACCGACGCACCCGAGACCGAGGGCAGCGACCTCCGGCTCGACCGCAAGGCGGCCAAGGGTGACAGCCGGGGCGTCCAGGACGCTCCCCGCCGGGCGCTTTCCCCCATGCCGGTCGGCATTCCCGGCCAGTCGGTCCTGGACGGACCCGTCGAACTGGAGCCCCCCATCGACCCGTTGGGCCTGGACGAGCCCTCCGTGTTCGAGGCGCCCGTGGGCCGTGACGCGATCGACCCGGGGCGCGGTGGCATGCTGCGCTCGGCCCGCCGGGCCGCGGAGCCGGCCGACGAACGCCAGCAGCACCAGCAGGCCGCCGACGAGGGCGAGGACCGGGACCCGCTGCCGCTGCCGCGCCGCCACCGGGTGCCGACCCTGGTCAGCGACAACGGCCGCCGCGTCGACGGCCACGGGCGCGGCCACCCGGCGCCGGAACCCGATCCGTCACCCGGCGACGGCTTCGAGAGCCGGCTGCCCGAGCGTCGTGCGCCCCAGCCGCCGCGCGCCTCCGCACCCCTGACCGAGCCCCCGGCCCCGGGGCCCCTGCGGCCGGCGCCCCGGCCCCCGGGCCTGACCCCGGTCCGGCCCGGCGGTCTGGGCGAGCGCTCCCCGGGCGGCCCCGCCAACCCGGCCGACCTGCCGGGCGCGCCCAGCTCCGCACCCTCCTGGGGCAGCCTTCCCGAGCCCCGGCCCGACGGCGAGGCCCTGCTCGGCGGGCTGCCCCGCCGGGTCCGCCAGGCCAGCCTCGCCCCTCAGCTCAAGGACGCCCCCGAAGGCCGTCGCGCCGCGGCCGACCCCGACGACGGGCCCGAGCCGGAGCGCGACGCCGACGAGGTGCGCGACCGGATGGCCTCACTGCAGCGCGGCTGGCAGCGCGGCCGCAGGCACAACGAAGCCTCGGACACCGTGGATGGACCGTCCGCGCAGGACCGGGGCGACACCGCACGACGAACCACACCGGAGGGGGACGGTCGATGACCGCGCCACAAGACTCAGCCGCAGTACGCAACACCACCGGGAGCGGTTCCGGCGAACTGAACTGGCTCCTGGACGAGTTGGTCGACCGCGTCGGCTCCATCCGCAAGGCCCTGGTGCTCTCCAGCGACGGCCTGGCGACCGGAACCTCGCGCGATCTGACCCGCGAGGACGGCGAGCACCTGGCCGCGGTCGCCTCCGGCTTCCACAGTCTCGCCAAGGGCGTCGGCCGACACTTCGAGGCGGGCAAGGTCCGCCAGACCGTGGTCGAGCTCGACGACGCCTTCCTCTTCGTCACGGCCGCCGGTGACGGCAGCTGTCTGGCCGTCCTGTCGGACGCCGACTCCGACGTCGGCCAGGTCGCGTACGAGATGACCCTGATGGTCAAGCGGGTCGGTGTCCACCTGACCACCGCACCACGGACCGGCCTGCGCACCGGAGGGTGAGCGGGGGACGCCATGAGCGGGGGACCAGATGAGTGAGGCAGACCAGCGGGCCCAGGACCAGCTGCGGGCCCCCTCGGACGCGACCGCTCCGGGGCGGCCGCACCACTGGTTCGACGACGACGCGGGCCCGGTGGTGCGGCCGTACGCGATGACCCGCGGGCGGACCACCAGCGCCGGCCAGCACCGCCTCGACCTGATCGCCGTCGTCGTCCCGGAACCCGCGGCCGACGACCCCGGCCGCGACCAGACGCTCTCACCGGAGCACGTGGAGATCGTCGAACGCTGCGGCGACTCCCCGCAGTCGATCGCCGAGCTCGCGGCCGGACTCGACCTCCCCGTCGGGGTGGTCCGCGTCCTGGTCGGCGATCTCGTCGCCGACGCCCTGGTGCACGTAACCCGACCCGTTCCGCCGGCCGAGCTGCCGGACGAGTCCCTTCTCCGCGAGGTGATCAATGGCCTTCGGGCGCTCTAGCCGCAGGAAGCGGCACGTCGATCCGGTGACGCTCAAGATCCTCGTCGCCGGCGGCTTCGGCGTCGGCAAGACCACCCTCGTCGGCGCGGTGAGCGAGATCCGCCCCCTGCGCACCGAGGAGCGCCTCAGCGAGGCGGGCCGCCCGGTCGACGACCTGGCGGGCGTCGAGGGCAAGAGCACCACCACGGTGGCCATGGACTTCGGGCGCATCACGCTCCGCGAGGACCTGGTGCTCTACCTCTTCGGCACCCCGGGCCAGGACCGCTTCTGGTTCCTGTGGGACGAGCTGGCGCAGGGCGCGCTCGGTGCGGTGGTCCTCGCCGACACCCGTCGTCTGGAGGACTGCTTCGCCGGCATCGACTACTTCGAGCGGCGCGGCATTCCGTTCACCGTCGCCGTCAACTGCTTCGACGAGGCGGCCCGTTACCCGGCCGACACGGTGCGCGCGGCGCTCGACCTCGACCCGGAGGTGCCGCTCCTCATGTGTGACGCGCGGGTCCGCGAGTCCGTCAAGGAGATCCTGGTCGGCGTGGTCGAGCACGCCATGGCGCTGTCCGCCAAGTCCCGTCAGCACGCCGCGACTTGACGCACCCGTGACGCGACGCGGCCCGTACCCCCACCGACTGGGGTACGGGCCGCGCGTTCACGGGGGCGGCTATCGGCCGTCCTCCTCCTCGTGCCAGCCGAGGCTGCGCTCCACGGCCTTGTGCCAGTTGGCGTATTCGCGCTCGCGTACGGGTCCCGCCATGCGGGGCGACCATTCCACGTCGCGCTGCCACTGGGCCGCCAGCTCGTCGAGGCCCGACCAGACGCCGGTGGCGAGCCCGGCCGCGTAGGCCGCGCCCAGACACGTCGTCTCCGACACCTTGGGGCGGATCACGGGCACCCCGAGCACGTCCGCCTGATGCTGCATCAGGAGGCCGTTGGCGGTCATCCCGCCGTCCACCTTCAAGGTGGAGATCCGCACGCCCGAGTCCTGGAACATGGCGTCGACGACCTCGCGGGTCTGCCAGCTCGTCGCCTCCAGGACCGCGCGGGCGAGGTGCGCCTTCGTGACGTAGCCGGTCAGGCCGGTGATGACCCCGCGTGCGTCGGAGCGCCAGTAGGGCGCGAAGAGACCGGAGAAGGCGGGCACGACATAGGCCCCGCCGTTGTCGTCGACGCTCGCCGCCAGCGTCTCGATCTCGTCCGCGTGCCGGATGATGCCGAGTTGGTCGCGGAACCACTGCACGAGCGCCCCGGTGATCGCGATCGAGCCCTCCAGGCAGTAGACCGGCGCCTGTTCACCGATCCGGTAGCCGACCGTCGTGATCAGCCCGTTCTTCGAAGCGACCGGCCGGGTACCGGTGTTGAGCAACAGGAAGCTCCCCGTCCCGTAGGTGTTCTTCGCGGTTCCCGTCGCGTAGCAGGCCTGTCCGAAGACCGCCGCCTGCTGGTCGCCGAGGGCCGAGGCGACGGGCACGCCCGCCGCGGGACCGACGGCGGTGCCGTACACCTCGGCCGAGGAGCGGATCTCCGGGAGTACGGCACGGGGCACGTTCATCGCCGCGAGGATCTCGGGATCCCACTGCAAGGTCTCCAGGTTCATCAGCATCGTGCGCGAGGCGTTGGTGACGTCGGTGACGTGGACGCCGCCGGACGTCCCGCCCGTCAGGTTCCAGATCAGCCAGGAGTCGATCGTCCCGAACGCGATCTCGCCGCGCTCGGCGCGGGCGCGAAGCCCCGGCACGTTGTCGAGCAGCCAGGCCGCCTTGGGGCCCGAGAAGTAGCTCGCGAGCGGCAGCCCGGTGGCGTCGCGGAACCGGTCCTGGCCGTGCTCGCCGCCGAGCTGGTGGCAGAGGGCGGAGGTCCGGGTGTCCTGCCAGACGATCGCGTTGTGCACGGGCTTTCCGGTCGCCCGGTCCCACAGCACGGTCGTCTCGCGCTGGTTGGTGATGCCGAGCGCGCTGAGCTGCTCGGCCCGCAGCCCCGCCCGGGCGAGCGCGCCCGCGACCACGGCCTGCACCTTGGCCCAGATCTCCGTGGCGTCGTGCTCCACCCAGCCGGGCTTGGGGAAGATCTGGCGGTGCTCGCGCTGGTCGACGGCGACGATCGCCCCGTCCTGGTTGAAGATGATGCAGCGGCTGGAGGTGGTCCCCTGGTCGATCGCGGCTACGAACCGGTCCGTCATGGCTACCCCTGGTTCTCTAGGCTGCGGCGCGTTTCCCATGGCGGCAAGGCCGGTCGAGCGGGAGCTTCGGGTGGTGGACGCGGCGATGCCGAGAGACAACGGGCAGTTTTCACCGGCCATGACGGGTCGTCAAGGTCGTACACAGCAGGGGATGTTGAGGCCGTCCGCGACGCACCGGGTCGGACCTGCGCCTGCCCGGCAGCACCGGCGCAGGGGTGCGGGCATGTCGGGTCAGCGCACCGCGATCACCGACGATCCGTGTCCGAACAGGCCCTGGTTCGCGGTGATCCCGACCCGCGCCCCGGTCACCTGACGGTCGCCCGCCGCGCCCCTCAACTGCCAGGTGAGTTCGCAGACCTGGGCGATCGCCTGGGCCGGAACCGCCTCTCCGAACGACGCGAGACCCCCACTGGTGTTGACCGGTATCCGCCCCCCGAGCGCCGTCGCGCCGTCCCGCAGGAGCTTGGCCCCCTCACCGGTCCCGCACAGCCCGAGGTCCTCGTACCACTCAAGCTCCAGCGCGGTGGACAGGTCGTACACCTCCGCGAGCGACACGTCCTCGGGCCCGATGCCCGCCTCCTCGTACGCTGCTCGGGCGATGGACGCCCGGAACGAATGCGGCGGGGGCTCGACGGACACCGCCGAATCGGTCGCGATGTCGGGCAGGTCGAGGACGGCCCGGGGGTAGGTCGGGGTGACCGTGGAGACCGCGCGGATGCGGACCGGATCGGCGGCGCCGTGCCGTCGTGCGAAGTCCATGCTGGTCAGGACCAGGGCGGCGGCGCCGTCCGAGGTGGCGCAGATGTCGAGCAGGCGCAGCGGATCGGCCACCACCGCGGAGGCGGCGACCTCCTCGGCGCTGACGGTCTTGCGGTAACGCGCGTTCGCGTTGAGCGCCCCGGCCGCCGCGTTCTTCACCTTGACCTGAGCGAAATCGTCGACCGTGTCGCCGTGCAGAGCCATCCGGCGCCGGGCGTAGAGCCCGAAGTACGCCGGATTCGTGGCACCGAGCACCCGGAAGCGCAGCCAGTCCGGGTCGTCCGGCCGCTCGCCTCCGGCCGGCGCGAAGAAGCCCTTCGGCGCGGCGTCGGCGCCCACCACCAGCACCACGTCCGCGAGCCCGGCCAGGATCTGGGCCCGGGCCGCGCCGATCGCCTGGGACCCGGAGGCGCAGGCCGCGTACACGCTGGTCACCCGCGCGCCCTGCCAGCCGAGTGCCTTGGCGAAGGTCGCCCCCGCCACATGGCCGGGGTAGCCGCCGCGCACGGTGTCCGCGCCGACCACCGACTCCACCTGGGTCCAGTCGATCCCGGCGTCGGCGAGCGCGGCCCTGGCCGCGGTCGTCCCGTACTCGACGAAGCTCCGACCCCACTTGCCCCACGGGTGCATGCCCGCACCCAGGATCGCGATGTCGCCGCTCATGCCGCCACCCCCACGGGCCGCCAGTGCCAGGTCGTCCACGTGGTGTCCGCGTCCTCGTTGAGCACGCCCGGCACCACCTCGACCTCCATGCCCACCGCGAGATCGGCGGCGCTCACCCCGGGGGCCGCCTGGCCGAGCACCACCATCCGCTCGGCCGCCAGCTCGACGGCGACGAGCACAGAGGGCTGCCACTCCACGTGTGGGTCGGACACATAGGGCGAGGGCGGGCGATAGCGGCCATCGGTGTAGGACCACACCCGGCCCCTCTTGGACAGGGGGACCTCCGCCAGTTTGCCGCCCACGCAGCCGGGGTTGCGGCAGAAGGCGTCCTCGCGCGGGAAGAAGACGGAGGCGCAGGCGGTGCACCGGGTGCCGAGCAGCCGGAAATCCTGCCCCTGTGTGTCCGTGAACCAGCCCGCGACCACAGGCGTGCGCGTGCGTGCGTCTGTCAAGGCCCCTCCTGGTACTGCCTTCTGACGGAACGTCAGAAGTGTGCCACGGGCAACCGGAGTTGGGGAGGGGCGGTCGGGTCCGGGCCCCGGCTCAGCGGTTCTCCGCCAGCCACTTGGCGGCGATCTCACCGAGCTCACGATCGCGTCCGGCCAGCATCGTGGCGATCATCTGCCGGTCGCCGCGCAGCGACCAGGCGGGGTGCCCGAAGGTGGCCGGGTTGTTCTTCTCGATGAACCAGTGCGCGGGCCAGGCGGTCCCGTACCCGATGAGGGGCAGTGCCAGGGCGTACCGCTTGCGCCCGCGCGCGAGCCCGTAGGCGCTGAGCACGAGTCCGGTGAGGGTGCCCGTCAGATGGACCCAGCGGGTGGCGGCCCGGGAGTGCATCGCCACGTAATAGGGCCAGAACTCCTCGTACGAATCGAAGGTCGGCCGCGTGCCGTCCGCCGTGGTCTGCGCCGTCGTCCCGGGTGTCGTGTGCGTCGTGTTGGCCATGCGGCAGAACCTAATCGTTCTCCGGAGAACCGGATACGGCTCCTTCGCGTCCGAAAGGACAGAGCGGGCGCCCGGGACCCACGGGGGTGGCCCCGGACGTCCGCTCGTCCCCGGGCGGATTCATCGTGTCGTACCCCGAGAGGAACGACCGTGGTGCTCGCCTCCGCCGGCCGCGACGGGACGCTCCGCCGAACCGGAACGCGGCCCTGCCCTCAGCGGCCGGTCACCGAACGCCATGACACGGGGAAGTCGAAGTAGGTGCTGGGGAACGGCTCCGGCTGATACGTGAAGTGCCACCACTCCTCGGGCAGATTGACGAAGCCCTGCGCCGCCAGGGTGCTCTTGAGGAACTGCCGGTTGGCCCGCTGTACGCCCTGAACGCGCGGGTCGTCGGTGTGTGCCAGGGTGTCGAAGCAGTCGAAGCCGGTGCCCATGTCGAGCGAGTTGTCGGGGAACCGCTGGCCCTTGGGCGCGTAACAGGGCACGAGCCGCTGCCCCGGGTGGTACGGCCGGGTGGGCAGGGCCGGCAGTTTGACGATCGTCAGATCCATGGTGCTGCCCCGGCTGTGCCCGGACTTCTCGGCGATGTACCCGTCGGTGAAGAGCCTCGACTTGTCGACACGGGGATAGAACTCCGCCTTCATCCGCTCGTCGTCCAGGTCCTTGGCCCAGCGCACGAAGTGGTCGACGGCCCGCTGCGGCCGGTAGCAGTCGTAGACCTTCAGCGAGTAGCCCTGGCGCAGGAGCCTCAGCTGCGCGCGGTGCAGGGCCTCGGCGGCGGGGCGGGTCAGGATGCACAGCGGCTGCCGGTAGCCGTCGATCGGCTCGCCCACGAAGTCGTGCGGGGTGATGTAGCGCATCTCCTGGATGATCGAGGGATCGACGCTGCGCAGCGCCACGAACTCGCGGGGCGCCTTCGGCCGCGGCACGGCCTGCGCGGTGGGGGAGAGCGCCGTGACGACGAGCAGTGAGGCAGCGGCGGCGACGGCCCCGCGCAGCAACCGCGGAGTCCGCGAGGCCCAGCGCCGGAACGGGGTGCCTCGTCC
Organism: Streptomyces xanthochromogenes; assembly: GCF_014650455.1. Lineage (GTDB taxonomy): Bacteria > Actinomycetota > Actinomycetes > Streptomycetales > Streptomycetaceae > Streptomyces > Streptomyces xanthochromogenes. The sequence continues at coordinate 121,201 of NZ_BMUZ01000018.1, forward strand.
ATCGGTACGTTGTGTCATGCACACACCCTCTATCAGTCAACTGCGGTGCGGGGAAAGGCGGGATCGGCCCGGTGTCGTGAGCTTCCGGGTGCGGGTGCGGGTGCGGGTGCGGGTGCGGGTGCGGGTGGTGTGGCGTATGGCGCGGGTGCGGATGCCAGTTGTGTGCGAGCCCGCTGCGCGCGGCAGTCGGTCGGTTAGAGTCCGCGCGTGACCGCCACCTCGCAGCAGCCCCTGCCGGACTCCCACTGCGCCGCGTGCGGGGCGCCCTTCGCCGCCCCGGACGGCGCCTGGCCCCGGCGCTGCGTGATCTGCGGCACCGTCGCCTACCGCAACCCGCTGCCCGTCGCCATCGCCCTCCTGCCCGTGACCGACGCCCGGGGTGCGGGACTCGTCGTCATCACCCGCACCATCGAGCCGCGGCGCGGCGGCCGCGCCCTGCCCGGCGGGTTCATCGACTTCGGCGAGAGCTGGCAGGACGCGGTCGTCCGCGAGCTCCAGGAGGAGACCGGCATCGAGGTCCCGGTCGCGGAGGTCCGCCTGGCGGACGCCCTCAGCTCCCCCGAACACCTCCTCCTGTTCGGCCTGCTGCCCCCGCGCCCCGCGGCCCTGCTCCCGCCCTCGCGGCCGACCGACGAGAGCGAGGGCTGGGAACTCCTGCGCGAACCGGCCGAGTTGACCTTCCCGCTGCACACCGAGGCGGTGCGCAAATGGTTCGCGGGGGAGTACGGCCGAGGGCGCACGCACCTCGCCTGATGGAACGGCAGTGACCGTCGCCCGTCCTCTCCTCAGCGCACCGCCCCCCGTACCCGCACCGGAAGGCCGACCTCAGCTCCCGGCCCGCCGTCGACCCGCTCCACCACCACGCGGCCGTGGTCGACGCGGGTCGTGAACCGCTCGACCCGGGCCTGTTCCCAGCCGTCCCCCGCGTCCCGCACCACGAGCCCCCCACCGGTGCGCCCGGCGGCCGGTGGCCACACCTCCAGCTCCAGGCCGCCGCTCTCGCCCAGCACCGGGATCACCGAACCGGCCCGGGCCAGCACCGGAATCCGGGAGAGCGGGGCGTTCAGGAGCACCTGGCCGGGGCCGTCATGGGCCTCCCCGGTCGCCGTGTCGTACCAGCGCCCGCGCGGCAGCCGCACCGCCCGCCGGTCGGAGCCGCGCTCCAGGACGGGGGCCACGAGCAGCGCGTCGCCGAGCAGGAAGGAGTCCTCGCAGTCCCGCAGCGCCCGGTCGTCCGGTGCGCTCCACCACAGCGGGCGCGCATAGGGCGCCCCGGTCAGCCGCGCCACGTGGGCCAGCGTCACGAAGTACGGGTGCAGCCGCTGCCGTTCGGCCAGCGCGGCCCGCGCGCCCTCAAGCACCTTGGGGCCGAACTCCCAGGGTTCGCGCCGCCCCGCCCACTTGGCCGCGTGCGTGCGAAACAGCGGTAGCCAGGCGCCGAGTTGGAACCAGCGCAGATACAGCTCGGGCGAGGGGCTGCCGGTGAAGCCGCCCACGTCGGGCCCCGAGTACGGCACGCCGCACAGGCCCAGCCCGAGCACCAGCGAGAGCGAGGCGCGCAGGCCCGGCCAGCCGGTCGACACATCGCCCGACCACGTGCCGCCGTAGCGCTGCATTCCGGCCCAGCCGGAGCGCGAGAACAGGAACGGCCGCTCGTCGGGGCGCAGCCCGCGCAGCCCCTCGTATCCGGCGCGGGCCATGCACAGGCCGTAGACGTTGTGGGCCTCGCGGTGGTCACCGCCCCGGCCGTCCAGGTCGTGCCGGGCCGAGCGGGGCAGCGTCGGGTCCCCGAACGGCGCGAAGGACACCGGCTCGTTCATGTCGTGCCACACCCCGGCGAAGCCCTGGTCCAGACGCTCCTGGTACTGCCCGCCCCACCAGGTGCGCGCCGCCGGATGCGTGAAGTCCGGATAGGCGCACTCGCCCGGCCACACCTCCCCGCGCACCTCGTGCCCGCGGGCGTCCTCGACGAAGGCTCCGGCGGCCCGCCCGCTCTCGTACAGCGGGTTTCCCGGTTCGGCGCGGACTCCGGGATCGACGATCGAGACGAGCCGCACCCCGTCCTGCGCGAGGTCCTTGGCGAGCCGGGGCAGATCGGGGAAGGCGGCCCGGTCGACCGTGAAGACCTGATGGTCGTCGTAGTGGTCGATGTCCAGATGCAGCGCCGACAGGGGCAGGCCGCGTTCGGTGTACCCGCCGACGACGCGCCGCACCTCGCGCTCGCTGCCGAACCCCCAGCGGGCGTGCTGGGGGCCGAGCGCCCAGGACGGCGGCTGGGCCGGCGCGCCGGTCAGCGCCGTCCAGCCCTGGAGCACCCGGGCCGGGGTGCCCGCGACGACCCAGCAGCGCAGGGGGCCGCCTTCCATCCGCAGCTCGCTGCCGCCCGGCCGGTCGTGGCCCGACCCGGCTCCCTCCTCGCCCTCCCGCAGCACCACCCGGCCGTCCCAGGTGCTGTCGTAGAAAGCCAGGTGACATCCCGCGTCGGCGACGACCAGCTGGACCGGCATCGTGATGTACAAGGGGTCGTCGGCCGGACCGAAGCCGCCTCCGGGGTCGGTGTTCCACAGCCGGTACGTACCGTCCCGAAGGCGCGGGCCGCCCGCCCGACCGCCGAGCCCGAAGAACCGTGCGTCGGCGGGCACTTCGGACCGTTGCAGCCAGCGGGCGGGGCCGCCGCCGACCGGCTCCCACCAGCGCGGCGGCAGCTCCCGCCGCAGCACCACACCGCCCGGCGTGCACACGTCCACCGCGCCGTGCCGCGAGACGACCACGGTGAGTCGTTCCGAGACGACCCGCCAGCCGCCGTCCTTGTCCGGCTCCAGAAGGGCCCGCGGATCGAGCTCGGGCGCCGGGCCGCTCAGGGCGTACGACGGCTCGGGCCCCGCACCGTCCCAGCCCCAGAACACCGCGCCGCCCGCCGCGACCCGCACCTCGAGCTCGGAGCGGGCGAAGCGCAGCAGGCCGCCGCCGGGCCTCGGCTCCGCCCCGGTCACCGCACCGGGCACTCGGGCCCGCTCCGGCCCGCGCGCCGGCAGGTCCCGCGCGTCCGCCCGGCGCCGCCGCAGGGCCGAGCGCACCGCCCGCAGCCCCCGCACCGAACCGACCGCCTTCACCGAGCGCACCAGGTCATCGCCGTTCATGCAGCTCACCCTGCCACCCGGACGGCCCCGCGCGCGGTTCGTTCAACTGCCGTTCACCGTGGCGGCGCCACATACCCGGGCGGCCGAGTATGGGTGGCACACCCTGGTGCGGAAGACGATCACATGGCATCGTCCCTGTCAGCCGCCTCCCGCGCACACCCCTCGCGTGTGCGCGGGAAACACGCACATCACGCGTTACAGCCCGGGAGCCGACCCATGACTTCAGCAGCGAACCCCGCTCCGCAGCCCGAGCCCCTGTGGCAGCCGGACTCCGAACGCATCGCCGCCGCGCGGATCACCCGCTTCCAGGCCTGGGCGGCGGAGCGCTACGGCGCACCGGCCGAGGGCGGGTACCCGGCTCTCCACCGCTGGTCCGTCGCCGAACTCGACACCTTCTGGCGGGCGGTCGCCGACTGGTTCGACATCCGCTTCTCCTCCCCGTACACCGCTGTCCTTGCCGATCGAACGATGCCCGGGGCCCAGTGGTTCCCGGGCGCCGCACTGAACTACGCGGAGCACGCGCTGCGCACCGCCGAGGACCCCGCCCGGGCCGCCGAGCCGGCCCTCGTGCACGTCGACGAGACCCACGAACCCGCCGAGACCAGCTGGTCCGAGCTGCGCCGCCAGGTCGGCTCCCTCGCGGCCGAGCTGCGCGCCCTCGGCGTGCGTCCCGGTGACCGGGTGAGCGGCTATCTGCCCAACGTGCCGCAGGCCGTCACCGCGTTCCTCGCCTCGGCCGCCGTGGGCGCGGTGTGGACGTCCTGCGCCCCCGACTTCGGTGCCCGCAGCGTCCTCGACCGCTTCCAGCAGGTCGAGCCCGTCGTGCTGTTCACGGTCGACGGCTACCGCTACGGCGGCAAGGAGCACGACCGCACCGACGTCGTCGCCGAACTGCGCCGCGAACTGCCCACGCTGCGCGCCGTCGTGCACATCCCGCTGCTCGGCACCCCGGCCCCCGAGGGCACCCTCGCATGGTCCGCGCTGACCGGGGGCGACGCGGAGCCCGTCTTCGAGCAGGTGCCCTTCGACCACCCGCTGTGGGTGCTCTACTCGTCCGGCACGACCGGCCTGCCCAAGGCGATCGTGCAGTCCCAGGGCGGCATCCTCCTGGAACACTTCAAGCAGCTCGGGCTGCACTGCGACCTCGGCCCCGAGGACCGCTTCTTCTGGTACACCTCCACCGGCTGGATGATGTGGAACTTCCTCGTCTCCGGCCTGCTCACCGGCACCACCGTCGTCCTGTACGACGGCAGCCCGGGCTTCCCCGACACGGGCGCCCAGTGGGGGGTCGCGGAGCGCACCGGCGCCACCCTGTTCGGCACTTCGGCGGCCTATGTGATGGCCTGCCGCAAGGCAGATGTGCACCCAGGACGCGACTTCGACCTGTCCCGCGTCAAGGGCGTGGCGACCACCGGCTCGCCGCTGCCGCCCGACGGGTTCCGCTGGCTCCACGACGAGGTGCGCGAAGACCTGTGGATCGCCTCGGTCAGCGGTGGCACGGACGTCTGCTCCTGCTTCGCGGGCGCGGTGCCCACCCTGCCCGTGCACATCGGCGAACTCCAGGCGCCCTGCCTCGGCACCGACCTCCAGGCCTGGGACGCACAGGGCAGGCCGGTCGTCGGCGAGGTCGGCGAGCTCGTCGTCACCAACCCCATGCCCTCGATGCCGATCCGCTTCTGGAACGACCCCGACGGCAGCCGTTACCGCGACAGTTACTTCGACATGTTCCCCGGCGTATGGCGGCACGGCGACTGGATCACCCTCACCGACCACGGCTCGGTGATCATCCACGGCCGCTCCGACTCGACCCTCAACCGCCAAGGCGTGCGCATGGGTTCGGCCGACATCTACGAGGTCGTCGAACGTCTCCCCGAAATCCGCGAATCCCTCGTCATCGGCCTCGAAGAGCCCGACGGCGGTTACTGGATGCCGCTGTTCGTCCACCTCGCCGAGGGCGCGGTCCTGGACGAGGCTCTGCGTACGCGGATCAAGCAGGCGATCCGCGAACAGCTCTCGCCCCGCCACGTCCCCGACGAGATCATCGAGGCCCCTGGCGTCCCGCACACCCTGACCGGCAAGCGCATCGAGGTGCCCGTCAAACGGCTCCTCCAGGGCGCCGCCCTCGACAAGGCCGTCAACCCCGGGTCGGTCGACAACCTGGACCTGCTGCGCTTCTACGAGGACATCGCCCGCAAGCGCGGCTGATCAACCCCCGTACGTGGCCTCGGACTCGCCCAGGGCACCGGCGAAGTCCGAGGCCAGCCGCGCGGCCTCCGAGGGGTCCACACCCGCCACCGTGATCCGGACGCCCGGATCCGCGGCCAGGCGGAACCGGGCCCCGGCGGCCACCCACCAGCCGCGCGTGCGCAGCCCGTTGACCACCGCCGACTCGTCGCGCACCGGCACCCACACATTCATCCCGCTCGCCCCGTGCGCCGAAATCCCGCGCCGGGCCAGCTCCTTGACGAATGCCGCACGGCGCTCCCCATAGGTCTCTTCCGCCCGCGCCACCAAGAGCTGCGCCGACGGATCGTCCATCAAGGTCAGCACGGCCGCCTGCAACAGATGGCTCACCCAGCCGGATGTGAGCAGGAGCCGCCCGTCGTGCCGGGCCAGCGTCACCGGGTCGCACGCGGCGGCCGCCCACCGCAGATCGGTGCCGAGGTACTTGGTCACCGTCCGCACCTGGGCCCACCGCGCAACCCCGCCGCCGGTCAGGGAGTTGAGCTCCGCACCCGCGATCTCGGCCGCGTGGTCGTTCTCGATCACCAGCACCTCGGGGAACTGCCGCAGCACCTCGACCAGCGCGTCACGCCGCCCCGCCGAGAAGCAGCCGCCGTACGGGTTCTGCGCCCGGGGACTGCACACGACGGCCCGCGCGCCGGCCCGCAGCGCCTCCTTCAACTCCGAGGGCCGCATGCCCTCGTCGTCCACGGCGACCGCGACGGTCCGCAGCCCCATCGCCTGGAGCAGGTCGAGCAGATGGTGATAGCCGGGGTCCTCCATGGCGACCGCGTCGCCCGGCCGCAGCTCCGTGGCCAGCAGCCGGGCGACGCAGTCCAGCGCGCCGTGCGCGAACGTCACATGCCCGGAGGGCACCCCGTCCCGGTCGAACCAGGCGCGCACCCGCTCTTCGAGTAGGGGCAGTCGAGGGGTGGAGCGGTGCGAGCGGGGGCCCGTCGAGGGTGCGACGAGCGCCGGGAGGTCCGGCAGGAAGGCGGCATCGGGGTGGCCCCCCGCCAAGTCCCGCAGCCCGGTGGGCACTTTGGGCGGCCGACGCGACGCGACGGCCGGTGCCGCGGCCACCACGGTGCCACCGCGGCCACGCGTGACGACCACACCGCGCTGCCGCAGTTCCTTGTAGGCGGTGGCGACCGTGCCGGGGCTCACCGCCAGCTCATCGGCCAGCCGGCGCACGGGCGGAAGCGCGTCCCCGGGGCCAAGCCCTCCGTCGGCGACCGCGCGTTCCACGGACGCGGCAATTCCCTTGGCTGTCGTACCAGCGATCGAATATTGTGTCGCCACGTAACACAGTCTGTACCAATACATAAGTTTCGTCAAGGGGGAGCAATGAGCTGGAGCCGCCGAAGGGCCGCACTGTGGGAACGCGTCCCAGGAGGCCTCGACGGCCGCCGGATGCTCTCCGTGGCCTTCGTCGACCGGACGGGAAGCGGCCTCTGGGAAGCCGTCTCCGTCCTGTACTTCACCTACGTGGCCGGGCTCTCCCTCGCCCAGATCGGCACCCTGGTCGCCGCGTCCGGAGCCGTGGGCATCGCCGGCGCCCCCATCGGCGGCCGCATCGCCGACCGACTGCCCCTGACCCGCGTCCTCATCAGTCTCCAGACGGTGCGCGCGGCCGCCGCGTTCGCGCTCCTGACCACCGACAACTTCACCCTGCTCCTGCTCTTCGCCTCCGTAGGAAGCTTCGGCGACCGCTCCGCCAACGTCCTCACCAAGCTGTACGCGGCCCGCATCGCGGGCCCCGAGCGCGTGCGCTACCAAGCCGTCAGCCGAACCGTCGCCAACGCGGGCTGGGCGGTCGGCGGTCTCGCCGCGGCCGGAGCCCTCGCCATCGGCTCGGCCTCCGCCTACGAATGGCTCCTCGCCGGCAACGCCCTCTCCTTCCTCGGCTCCGCCCTCATCACCGCGCTCTGCGCCGAACCCCCGACGCCGTCGCGCACGGTCGCCAAGTCCGGGCGGCCCGCTCCGGAGCCGAGTCCCACCAACCCGTGGCGCGATCGCCGCTACCTGACCTTCGTGGCCACCGAAACCGTGCTCTTCCTGGACGACGCCGTCTTCAAGGTCGGCCTGCCGCTCTGGGCCGTGCACGCCACCGACGCTCCGCACGGACTCGTCCCGCTCCTCATGGTCATCAACAACGTGATGGTGGTCGGACTCCAGGTGCCCCTCGCGCGCTTCGGCACCACCACCCCGGCGGCCCGTCGACTGCTGATCCCGCTCTCCGCGACCTTCGTGGTCGCCGGCGTGGCCATCGCGGCCTCCGCGACCCCCGGCGCCGGACCGGCCGCCGCCTTCCTCGTGGCCGCGACCATCGCCTTCACCCTCGCCGAGATCGTCCACGCCACGATCTCCTGGGAACTCTCCATCGCCCTCGCCCCCGACGCGGCTCAGGGCAGCTACCTCGGAGTGCACGGCCTGGCCCAGTCGGTCCAGCGCAGCATCGGCCCCCTCGCCGTCACGGCCGCCATCGCGACGGGGCCGGCGGGCTGGATCACCTTCGGCACCGCCATCGCCGGAACCTGCCTGGTCCAGCACCGGCTCGTCCGGCCACGGACGGTCCGAGCCCCGTTGTCAGTGCCTTCGATTACGGTGAGTGAGCATTGATCGACACCGTGCTCAGGGGGAAACATGGCGCACACCCAACACATCCGGGCCGTCCGGCGCACGCTGCGCCGGGAAATGCCGGGCACCGTCGGCCTCATCGCCGACGCGCACGACTTCACGGCCATGACGAGATACCGATCCTTCGTCTTCGACGACCACGGGCTCTACCTCCGCCAGGTGGAAGGTCTCCTCCGATCGCTCTCGGCCCAGGGCGCCCACACCACGGTCGCCCTCTTCGACCCCGACGAGTTCACCGCGTTCTGTACGTCGCAGGGCCTCGACCCGGACACTCCGGCCAGCCGCACCCGCTTCACCGCCGAACTGGCAGCCGACGGCGCCTGCGTCGCCTACGCGGGCCAGCCCATCGACAGCCTCGTGCCCCAGCTCATCAACAAGGCCGTCCGCAAAGCGACTTGGGAGTACGCGACGCTGCTCCTGGCCGAGGCCGGGGACTGCGCCGAATGCGGCCAGGACATCGGCCGGGACGCGTTCGACCGAGCCTCCCGGCTCCTGCTGAACCTGCTGGAGGCAGCCGGCCCCGGCACCCATCACCTGGTCTGCAGCATCCCCGCCCAGGAGGAGCAGCTCATCGCCGTCCTCCATGCCGAGCGCACGGGGTCCGATCCGGTACGCCTCGACGAGGCGGACGCGGCCGAGTTCGTCACCGTCCTCGCCGCCGGCATCGCCCGGGACAGCGCCGGCGGGCTCGTCCTGCGCACCGCCGAACCCGACAGCCCGGACCGGCTGCACGGATGGCGGCTGCGGCAGGGCCACCTCGGTCCCTTGACCGAGGGCGAGGTGTTCAGCGCCTACTGCACCGACGCCGAGACGGGCGAACCACTCGCCCCCGAACCCGGCGTCGAATACCGCCCAGGATTCCCCGTGGACCATCCCGACCCGCACCACTGAAGACCCGGGGCGCCGCGCGTCCACGGAAATCCGGTGACGGAAGGGGACGAGAGGGAACGAGAAAGGGGCCCCCGTTCGCACCGCGGCGGGAAGCCCCTTTCACACCGGTCTCACGACCGTCCGGTCACTCGCCGGACAGCACCGCCTGAGCGGCCTTGCGCGCATCCTCGGCGGTGTCCGCGGCACGGGCCGCGGAAGCCGCACGCTCGCACTGGGCCAGCGTGTACTTCGCCAGCGTCGCGCGCACGTAAGGAATGGACGCCGCACCCATCGAAAGGCTGGTGACACCGAGTCCGGTCAGGACACAGGCCAGCAGCGGATCGGAGGCCGCCTCGCCACACACACCACAGCTCTTGCCCTCGGCCTTGGCGGCCTCGGCGGACATCGAGATCAGGTCGAGCAGCGCAGGCTGCCACGGGTCCTGAAGTCGCGACACCGCGCCCACCTGACGGTCGGCGGCGAAGGCGTACTGCGCCAGGTCGTTGGTGCCGAGCGAAAGGAACTCGACCTCCTGCAGGATCGAGCGAGCGCGCAGCGCGGCGGACGGAATCTCCACCATCGCGCCGAACTTCGCCTGAAGACCAGCCTCGCGGCACGCGTCGGCGAACGCCTTGGCGTCGGTACGGTCCGCCACCATCGGCGCCATGACCTCGAGGTACACGGGCAGACCCGCGGCGGCCTTGGCCAGCGCGGTCAGCTGCGTCCGCAGCACCTCGGGGTGGTCGAGCAGCGAGCGCAGACCACGCACGCCGAGCGCCGGGTTGGGCTCGTCGGCCGGGGTCAGGAAGTCCAGCGGCTTGTCGGCGCCGGCGTCCAGGACCCGCACCACGACGCGCCCCTCGGGGAACGCCTCAAGCACCTTGCGGTAGGCCTCGACCTGCTTCTCCTCCGACGGCGCCTTGGCGGAGTCGTCGAGGAAGAGGAACTCGGTACGGAACAGGCCGACGCCCTCGGCGCCCGCCTCGACCGCGGCCGGCACGTCGGCGGGACCGCCGACGTTGGCGAGCAGCGGCACCTTGTGCCCGTCCGAGGTGGCACCGGGGCCGGACGAGGCGGACAGCGCCGCCTTCCGCTCGGCCGCGGACCGCTCCAGCTCGGCCTGCTTCTCCGCGCTCGGGTCGACGAAGATCTCGCCGGTGCTGCCGTCCACGGCGACCAGCGTGCCTTCGGCCAGCTCACCGGCACCGGGCAGGGCCACGATCGCGGGCACGCCGAGCGCCCGCGCCAGGATGGCGCTGTGGCTGGTCGGCCCGCCCTCCTCGGTCACGAAGCCGAGCACGAGAGCCGGGTCGAGCAGCGCGGTGTCGGCCGGCGCGAGGTCCCGGGCGATGAGCACGTACGGCTCGTCGCTGTCCGGTACACCCGGCATCGGCACGCCGAGCAGGCGCGCCACGATCCGGTTCCGCACGTCGTCGAGGTCGGCGACACGTCCCGCCATGTACTCACCGGCGCCCGCGAGCAGTTCGCGGTAGTGCGAGAACGCGTCGTACACGGCGCGCTCGGCGGTGCTGCCGACGACGATGCGCCGGTCGACGTCGGACATGAGCTCCGGGTCCTGGGCGATCATCGCCTGGGCCTCGAGCACGGCCTGCGCCTCACCGCCGGCCAGATTGCCACGCGCCATCAGGTCGGCGGCCACAGCTTCCACGGCCTGGCGGGCGCGCCCCTGTTCGCGCCCGTGGTCCGATGCCGGAATCTGCTTGGCCGGCGGCTCGAGAACCGCCGTGCCCATGTGCCGAACCTCGCCGATCGCCACACCGTGGCTCACGCCGACGCCTCGCAGCGTTGTCTCCATCTCACCCGTCTCCGATAGTCGCGGCGGTCGTTGTCGCCGCCGTTGTTGTCTGTCCAGCGCACCGCCGCGGCGGTGCGGGCGTCACTGCCAGCTGAACAGCGCGTCCCCGGCCTTCACATCGCCGCTGTCGACGACATCGGAGAGGGAGTCGGTGGTGGCTTCGAGTGCCACGATGGGACAAATGGGGGACTTGCCGGCGGCCTCGACGGCGGCCGGGTCCCAGCGCACGACCTCCTGGCCGCGCGTTACGGTGTCGCCCTTGTTGACGAGGAGCTCGAAGCCCTCGCCGTTGAGCTGCACGGTGTCGATCCCGAGGTGCGTCAGCACACCGTGGCCCTCGCCGTCGACGACGACGAACGCGTGCGGGTGCAGGGACACAACAACGCCGTCAACAGGCGCCACGGCCGCAGACGGCTCACGTACGGGATCAATAGCGGTGCCGGGGCCCACCATCGCGCCGGAGAAGACGGGGTCGGGCACTGCAGCGAGCCCGATGGCCTGTCCAGCAAGTGGGGACATCACGCTAGTCATGGGGAGCCTCCCAGGGGCGGAGCTTCTAGTGTCGCCGTCACTACCTGTCCTGGACGGCGTACTGTTCAGAAGGGTAAGTCATAAGAAGTCCTAGTTCCGCACGACAGGTGCCGGTTGGCGGACCTAGGTGCACACCGGAAACGATTTGCCTCAACTCCCGGTGGCATGTACTGTCGTACTCCTGCCTGACCCCATCACGACACTGTGATTCGGCGGTCGGCGGCACCTACCAAGTCCTGATCCTAACCTGAATCCTTACTTCCGCATGCTCGCGGAACGGAGTGGTCGGGAAAGCGAAAAAGACTTGCTAGAGTTTGAATCGCCGGAAAGGGAAACCCGCGAGGGAGAACCTGAAAGGCACCGAGGAAATCGGACACGAAAGAGT
>NZ_BMUZ01000019.1 GCF_014650455.1 Streptomyces xanthochromogenes
GCCCGACCCCGCACCCGGCGCCTCCCGCACCGGTGCCCCCGGCCGTGCACCGGCCGGCGCCGGCCGTGGTGCCGCCCGCGCCGAGCGCGCCGCCACCGCGCCCGGGGCCGCAGGCCGTGCCCCGGATCACCCTGCGCAACTACCAGATGCCGCCGCGCAAGAAGCCCGCGCCCCGGCTCTCCCCCGTCACCTTCACCCTGCTCATCACCGCCCCCGCCGTCATCGGCGCGGCCCTGTTGCGCTCCCGCTCCGGCTCGCGCTCGCGCTGAGCCCCCTTTTCCTTGAGAGGTCCCGTTGTCCGACTGGCTCGTCCTGGTCATCGCCATGGCCGCCGCATGCGCGGTCGTGCTCACCATCACCCTGTTCAGCAGCCGCCGGATCACCCCGGACGTCGACACGTCCGAGACTCCCGACGTCATCGAGTACATGACGATGATGATCGGCGTGGTGTACGCCATCGTCCTCGGCCTCGCCATCGCCGGCGTCTGGGAGGGCCGCGGAGCCGCCCAGGCGGACGTACAGCAGGAGGCCCAGGCCCTGCACGAGATCAGCCAGCGCGTGCAGGTGTACCCGGCGGAGGTGCGCGACCGGACCCGGGCCGACGTCGACGCGTACGTCAGCTACGTGGTGCACACCGAGTGGAGCCACATGGCCAAGCACGGTGACCTGACCGACGAGGGCACCGAGAAGCTGGAGAAGATCCGCCGCGACGTGACGGACTACCACCCGGCGAACGACTTCGAGGCCCAGGCCTACCAGCCGGTGATCGACCAGGTGGGCGCGGTGGACGCCGCCCGCACCGCCCGCGGGCAGGGGGCGGGTGCCACGATGCCCGGGGTCGTGTGGTTCGGCCTGATCATCGGCGCCCTCGTCACGGTCGGGCTCATCTTCACGATGCAGATCAGGCGCAGCTGGCGGGAGCTGCTGCTCGCCGGCCTCTTCAGCGCCCTGATCGCCTTCCTGCTCTTCCTGATCTGGGACTTCGACGCCCCCTTCGGCCGGGGCATCTCGGCGACCGCGGGCCCGTTCATGGACCTGTTCCCCGGCATCGGCTGACACCCCCGGCCCGCCGGGCCGCGCCTCGTGGCTCCGCCGCACCGGCGGGGCCTTTGCTCGGCCGGGCGGGGGACGGCGATGCCCCATTCGCCGGACAGCGATCGCGACACGCCGGGCCGCCTCCTAGCGTTTCGGGCATCGAGGTGCATTTCACCCCATGTGGAATCGGATCCGCAGCTGCTCCTCGGGGACCGGAGGACTGACCATGGGCGCGATACGCATCGCATCCGCCACCCTGCTCGGCGCCGTCGCCGCCCTCACCCTCGCCGTGCCGACGACTGCCGCAGCGGCCGGGGGCAGCACCGGCGGAAGCACGGGGAGCAGCACCGGGAGCAGCACCGGCGGAAGCAACATCACGCCGTTCGGCTTCAGCATCACCCCCTCGGTGATCGCGCCCGGCGGTCAGGTCACGCTGAACGTCACCGGGTGCTCCACCGAGGCCACCGTGTCCTCCGGAGTCTTCGACACGGTCACCGTGCCCAAGGACAGTTCGAGGAACGCGACGGTCGACTGGGACGCCAAGCGAGGCGCCGCGTACACCGTGACGTTCTCCTGCGACGGCGCGCGCGGTACCAGCCAGCTGACGATCAGCGGCGGTTCGCCGACCACCAGCTCGACCGTGCGCCCCACCGTCCGGCCCACCGTCACCACCCCGCGCGGCGTCCGCGGCGGTCTGGGCGGCAGCGTGGACGGCTCCCTGAGCCCCGTCGAACTCGCGACCGGCGCCACGCTCATCGCGCTGGCGACCGGGGGCACGGGCTACGCCCTGTACCGCCGGCGTACCACCGGCCGGCGCCACTAGCGCCGGTCGCGCGACCACGCACACCCGTCGCCCCCGAGTCCTGGCCAGGACTCGGGGGCGACCGGCCGTTGCGATCCTTCCGGGGAGGTTCGTCCCGGTCAGACCCCTACGCCCTGGCGCCGGCGGCGGGCGATGAACAGCGCGCCGCCGAGCGCGGCCGTGCCGACGAGGGTGCCGCCGACCGCCATCTCGGTGTCGGTGGGGCCGGCCGCGCCGCCGAGGCCGCCGTCGGCTCCGCGGCCTTCGAGGACGCGGAAGCTGCGCGTCGCCACCCGGTCGTTGTCGTTGCACTTGACCGCCAGGCTGTACGTGCCCGGCGTCGTGGAGTCGTGGATCCTCGCGGTCGCGTAGTTGACGTCGCCCGACGACAGGTGGACCTCGTCGAAGGCGTTCGAACTGACCCTGCCGCCGTTGTGGCAGCCCCTGGCGGTGATCCGCAGAGTGGCGCCCTGGTGGACCGCGTAGGGGTCGACTTCGACACTGGTCGGGCCACCGCCGCCGCCCGGCGGGCCTCCGGCGACGGCCGCCGGGGCGGCGAACCCGACCGCGGCGCCGACCACCAGCGCCACCGTTAGAGCGCGTGAAGCACGCATCGTTGAACCTCCATGGGAGGACGCCCCGGAGCCGTGCTCCGGGATGATCGACGAGTACGCCTCCCATGACGAACCCTCACCGCCGCTCATACAAGCCGCATTTCGGCACTGATCCACCCTGGTGAACCGTGGCTCCCCCGTGCGCTTCGGAATCTGACGGACCCGCAGGTCACAGGCCGTCAGATCATTTTCGGCGGGGCGTTACCCGGATGGCTCAGGCCCGGTGGACAGCACCCGTTCGCCGCTTCCCGATCGCCGGTCGGTCACGTGGCCCTTACGTTGCTCGGAGGCGCTGAGGGTGGACGGCGAAGGAGACGGAGAGACATGGCGCAGGACGAGTACGGCATGGAGCGTCGCAGATACTCCCCGTGGGGAGCGCTGGCCCTGGTGATGCTCACCGGCCTCGCGCTGCTGCGCAACGGCGCGGACGTGACGATGGGCCCGCCGCAGCCCGCCGCGGCGGCGGCGCTGACCAGCACCGCGGGGACCGCGTCCCCGCCCCCGTCGGCCGCGGTCGAGCCGCTGCCCTTCGCCCCGGCGTCCCGGGTGCGGATCGAGTCGATCAACGTGAACGCCCCCGTCATGGACGTCGGCACCGACCCCCAGGGCTGGGTGCAGGCTCCCCCGCCCGAGGACCCGAACCTGGCGGGCTGGTACCAGAACGGGGTGGCCCCGGGCATGCGCGGCACATCGGTCGTGGTCGGCCACGTCGACAACATGAAGGGCCCCGCGGTGTTCTACGGCCTCGGCTCCCTGCAGAAGGGCAGTCACATCGAGGTGGACCGCTTCGACGGCCGCACGGCGGTGTTCGAGGTGTACGGCGTCGAGGTCTTCGACAAGGCCACCTTCCCGGGTGCCCGGGTGTACGGCGACACCGGGCACCCGGAGCTCCGGGTGATCACGTGCGGCGGCGGCTTCTCCAGGTCCCGCGGGTACGACGGGAACGTCGTGGCGTTCGCCCGCCTCGTGTCCGTCAAGTAGCCCCGACGCGACGGGCGCGGCCGCCCCACGGCCGCCGCCCCGGATTCATCTGCGGCGCGGCGGAACCTTCAACTCGTAGCCCTGCTTGAGGAGTTCGGGCAGATAGGTGCGCAGGGCCGCGACGCTCTGCGAGCGGTCGCCGCCCGCGTCGTGCGAGAGCACCACGACGCCGGGCGCGGCCCCTTCCAGCACCCGGCTGATGATGGTGGGTGTGCCGGGCGTGGTCCAGTCGAGGGTGTCGACGGTCCAGGCGAGCGGCTCCATGCCCATCTCGGCCTGGATCTCGAAGACATTGCGGTTCCACGCCCCGTACGGCGCCCGGAACCACTGCGGCGCCTCGCCGAGGGTCTGCTCGATGACCTCGCTGGTGCGGCCGATCTCGGAGCGGATCAGGGCGGAGGCCGTCTTGTTGAGCTGCGGGTGGGTCCAGGTGTGGTTGCCGACCACGTGCCCGTCGTCCCGCATCTCGCGCACCAGGTCCCGGTTGTCGGTGGCCATCTCGCCGCACAGGAAGAACACCGCGCGCACGTCGTGCTCGCGCAGGGTCTTGAGGATGCCGGGCGTGTAGCGCGGGTCCGGCCCGTCGTCGAAGGTGAGCACCATGGAGCGCTCCCCCAGCTGGGGCATGCTCAGGAACGGCCTGGTGCGCACCGGCGGCAGCGCGGTGTGATAGCGCGGCGGGATGTAGGCGGTCATGGGTTCCAGCCGGTACGCGCTGGCACGCACGGGGGGCGCGACGGCCTGGGGGCCCGCGGCCTGCGGGGCCGCGCGGGGCGCGGTGGCCGGGGCGACGGTGTCCTCCGCGGTGAGCACGCGTACCGCGGCTGCGGCTCCGAGACAGCCGGTGATGCGCAGCAGTGTCCGCCGACTGGGGAGCATCTGATCCCTTTTCATGACATACGGCTTTTGTTCGTCATGGCGGCAGATTAGGGCGTACCGGGCGCCACGAGGCCGACGAAACGTCAACAGCGCGATGACACCAGCACGAATGGAGTCACCCGGCGCGGTTGCCGTCGGGCGTGTTCAGGTGCGGCGGACCAGCGGGAAGGGCAGGGTCTCGCGGATGGTGAGACCGGTGAGGAACATGACGAGCCGGTCCACGCCGATGCCGAGGCCGCCGGTGGGCGGCATCGCGTATTCGAGCGCGTCGAGGAAGTCCTCGTCGATCTCCATCGCCTCGGGGTCGCCGCCCGCCGCGAGCAGCGACTGTGCGGTGAGCCTGCGGCGCTGCTCGACGGGGTCGGTCAACTCCGAGTAGGCGGTGCCCAGTTCGGTGCCGAAGGCGACCAGGTCCCAGCGTTCCGCGAGCCGGGGGTCCCTGCGGTGCTGGCGGGTCAGCGGGGAGACGTCGGTGGGGAAGTCCTTGTAGAAGGTGGGCAGCTTCGTCTTCTCCTCGACGAGCCGCTCGTACATTTCGAGCACGACGTCGCCGCGCGTGTCGTCCGGGGTGTGCGGGACGTGCACCCGGTCGCAGAGCCGGCGCAGCCGCTGCTCGTCGGTGTCGGCGTCGATCTCCTCGCCGAGCGCCTCGGACACCGCCCCGTACAGCGTCTTGACCGGCCAGGGCCCGGAGATGTCGTACTCGACGACCTTGCCGTCCGGGTCCGCCTTGCGGGCGATCGGGGAGCCGAAGGCGGCGGTGGCCGCACCCTGGATCAGCTCGCGGGTGAGGTCGAGCATCACGTCGTAGTCGGCGTACGCCTGGTAGGCCTCCAGCATCGTGAACTCGGGGTTGTGCTTGTAGGAGACGCCCTCGTTGCGGAAGGTGCGGCCCATCTCGAAGACCTTCTCGACGCCGCCGACGCAGAGCCGCTTGAGGTACAGCTCGGGTGCGATGCGCAGGTACAGATCGAGGTCGTAGGCGTTGATGTGGGTGGTGAAGGGGCGCGCGTTGGCGCCACCGTGGATCTGCTGGAGCATCGGCGTCTCGACCTCCAGGTAGCCGCGCTCCAGCAGGCCCTGGCGCAGCGCCTGGACGGCCGTGGAGCGGGCCCGGACGACCTCGCGGGCCTCGGGGCTCGCCACCAGGTCGAGATAGCGGCGGCGCACCCGGGCCTCGGGGTCCGCGAGGCCGCGCCGCTTGTCGGGCAGCGGACGCAGGCACTTGGCCGTCATCTGCCAGCCGGTGGCGAACAGCGAGAACTCTCCCTTCGCGCTCGGACCGGTCGTGCCGGTGGCGGTGATGTGGTCGCCGAGGTCCACGTCGTGGGTGAACCGGTCGAGGACCTCCGCGCCCGCGCCCTCGCGGGTGAGGGCGAGTTGGAGGTCGCCGGACCAGTCGCGCAGGACGGCGAAGACGACACCGCCGAAGTCCCGTACGGCCATGACGCGTCCGGCCACGGTCGCGCCGATGCCCTCGCCCTCGGCCCTGAGCCGGGCCAGGGTGTGGGTGCGCGCCGGGATGACGACGGGGTAGGGCTCGGTGCCGTCCGCGCGCAGCCGGTCGAGCTTGCGGTGGCGTACCCGTACCTGGTCCGGGAGTTGACGCTCCGTCACCCCTGCGTCGGTGGGCCCGGCGAGGCCGAGCGCCTCGATGGAGGGCAGACCCGCGGTGGTGACCGGCGTGGTGACGCCCTTGTGATGGCCCTTGCCCCAGAGCTTGCGCAGGCTCGGCACCGACACGAAGCCCTCGGCGATGCCGGAGGCCAGCCCGACCCGGGCGAGGGAGCCCGCGTCGCCGTAGCAGAGGAAGCGGGGGAACCACTGCGGCTGGTACTTCACGTTGGAGCGGTACAGGGCTTCCAGCTGCCACCACTTGGAGAAGAACAGGAGCAGCTTGCGCCACAGCCGCAGCACGGGTCCGGCACCGATGCGGGCGCCCTCCTCGAAGGCGGAGCGGAACACCGCGAAGTTGAGCGAGATCCTGCGCACCCCCAACTTCGGCACGGTGGCGCAGAGTTCGGCGACCATGAACTCCATGACACCGTTGGGCGCGCTGCGGTCGCGGCGCATCAGGTCGAGCGAGATGCCGTCGGGGCCCCAGGGGACGAAGGAGAGCAGCGCGATCAGCTTGGCGTCGGCGTCGAAGGCCTCGACGAGCAGGCAGTCGCCGTCGGCGGGGTCGCCGAGCCGGTCGAGCGCCATCGAGAAGCCGCGCTCGGTCTCGGTGTCGCGCCAGGCGTCGGCGCGGTCGACGATCCCCCGCATCTCCTCGTCGCTGAGCGCCGAGTGGCGGCGGATCCGGGTGGTGGCCCCGGTCCGCTCGACGCGGCGGACCGCCTGGCGGGTGACACGCATGTCGCGGCCGTCGAGGTCGAACCTCGCGACGTTCAGGATCGCCTCGTCGCCGAGCTGGATCGCGCCGAGCCCGTGCCGGGCGTAGGCGGTCGCGCCCTCCTCGGACGCGCCCATCACGGCGGGCGCCCAGGCGTACTTGCGGGCGACGTCGAGCCAGGCGTCGATCGCCGGCCCCCACGCCCCCTCGTCCCCCACGGGGTCACCGCTGGCCAGGGCCACGCCGGCCTCGACCCGGTAGGTGACGGCGGCCTTGCCGTTGGGCGAGAAGACGACGGCCTTGTCACGCCGGGTGGCGAAGTAGCCCAGCGAGTCCTGGCGTCCGTAGGCGCCGAGCAGCGCCCGGATGCGGGGCTCCTCGTCGCCGTGCAGGGCGGCCTCCATCCGCTGCGAGCGGAAGAGCGTGGAGGCGGCGGTCAGCAGGGCGATCGCACCGAACAGGCCGAGGAAGAAGTACAGCGGCCGGGGCGGGCTCCCGTCGAAGCGGCCGCTGGAGACGAGCCCGCCGAACACGCGGTTGGTGGCCCAGAGCAGGCGCTGGCCGCGCGGCAGGGTGTTGGGGAACAGTTCGATCAGGCCCCAGCCGACGAGGACGCCCGCCGCGAGACCCAGGCACAGCACCCCCACGGCTCGGCGGAAGGCGCCTCTGCGGGTCTGTGCGTAGAACTGCTTGCGGGCCAGGATCAGCACCAGGAGGGCGGCTCCGCAGAACAGCCCGTTGGCGATCCACGCCCATTCCATGACGGCGATGAGCAGCACGTCGAGCAGGAACAGCAGCCCCAGATAGACGACGACCAGCCACCAGGCGACCTTCTTGCGGGAGCCGATCGCGGCCGCGAGCAGCAGCAGGAAGACGGCGTACGCGAGGTTGGCGCTGACCGGCACGGCGACCCGGTCGAGGAACCAGGAGACCGGGTGGAGCAGTCGGCGCAGCGGCGGGATCAGCGCGATGACGGCACAGAACAGGCCGAGCACGCCGAAGAACATCGCGAACGCCTCGGGCACGCGCCCCAGAAAGCCGGTCCGGGACGGTGTCGGCGCCGCCTGGCTGACAGTCATGTTCAGCACTCTAGGGAGGCCGGGGCCGGGCCGCCTGTCGAAGGCGCCACCGGGCCCGTTAGCCTCGGGGCGTGACAGAGCAGCAGCCCCAGCCCCTCCCCGACTCCCAGCGCTTCGAACGCGGCACCGACGGTCCGAAGGTGATCGTCGCCGGTGTCGACGGCTCGGACTCCTCCCTGCGGGCCGCGGCGTACGCCAGCGGCCTGGCCCGGCGCCAGAACGCGCTGCTCGCCCTCGTGTACGTCCAGCCGGTCCTTCCGGCGGGCGCAGCGCTCGGCGCCCCGGTCGCCGACACCACGGGAGAGATCGCCGAGGGCCTGGTCGCCGAGATCAGGGAGGCGGCCGAGCGGGTGCGCGGCATCTGGGACGTGCGCTGGGAGTTCCACACGTTCCGCGGCGACCCCTACTCCGGCCTGGTGACCGCGGCCGACGAGCTCACGGCGGACGCGGTCGTGGTGGGCGCGTCGGAGTCGGCCGGCCACCGCATCATCGGCTCGGTCGCCGTCCGCCTGGTGAAGGCGGGCCGCTGGCCGGTCACCGTGGTGCCGTAGCCGGGCCGCCGGCCTGCCATCGTGGTGCCGGAGCAGGGCCGGTCCCGGCCCGGTGACCGGATCGGGACCGCAAGGGGCGGCCCGGGCACCCGGCGGGCCCTACCGCGACATCGTCAGGCCGTCCTTCGCCGCGCCGCGCCCCAGGACCGCCTCGCGGATGTGGTCCTGCGCCTCCGTGTAGTCCTCCCGCCCCGGTGACTTCGTCAGCGCATCGGGCAGGCTCATCACCCGGCCGCGGTCCACGTCGATCCACTGCGGGACGAACTCCGCCTTGCTGACCTCCCAGCGCGCCCCGGGCCTGACGGGCGGCGCGAAGGTGAAGCGGGCGATGGAACTCATGTTGCCTCGGTCGTCGCGCGCGCCGGTGTCGTTGAACATCTCGCCCGCGATCTGGTCGCCCTCCCCGTAGACGATCCAGGTGCCGTTGACCTTCTCGTACGCCTGCGGGATGTGCGCGTGGGTGCCGAGGACAAGGTCGATGTCGGGGCGGCCGTTCGTCTTCGACGCGGTGAGCGCCTTGCCGAGGGTGAGCTGCTGCTCGTCGGGGTCGGTCTGCCACTCGGTGCCCCAGTGGAGGCTGACGACCACGACGTCGGCGCCCGCCGCCCGGGCCGCCCGCGAGTCGGCGATGATCTTCTTCTGGTCGATGAGGTGGACCGCCCAGGGCTGTCCGTCCGGCATCGGATAGCCGTTGGTGTCGTAGGTGTAGGCGAGCTGGGCGACCTTGGCGCCGCCGGCCGAGAGCAGCGCGGGCCGCGCCGACTCCTCGGCCGTGCGGCCCGAGCCGGTGTGCTTCAGGCCGGCCTTGTCGAAGGCCTTCAAGGTCCGGGCGATGCCGTCGGCGCCGTCGTCCAGGGTGTGGTTGGAGGCGGTCGAGCAGGAGTCGTACCCGGCGTCCTTGAGCGCCGCGGCCACCTGGGGCGGGGACGTGAACGCGGGGTAGCCGGTGAAGGGGCCTTCGTCCTCTCCGTACACGGTCTCCATGTGACAGATCGCCAGATCGGCCCGCGAGATGATCGGCTTGACCCCGGCGAGCATCGGCCGGAAGTCGTAACTCCCGTCCTGCGCATCGGACTTGGCACGCTGAATGGTCGAGTCGTGCGGGAGCACGTCGCCGGTGGCGACGAGGGTGAAGGGATGCGCGGCGGGTGCGGGCCCCGAGGCCGGGGTGCGCTGGGCGCCCTGCGGGTGCGGCTGCCGCACGGCGGGCCGCTGCTCCCCGCCGCATCCCGTGGTGGCCGCGAGCAGGAGGGCCAGGGCGGCCGCCGCCCCGAGTCGGGTGCGTTGGGTCGGCTGGTGCATCGGCGTCGGACTCCGTTGCTCGAAGGCGGTGGTGTGTCCGAAATCCACCCCGCGAGAACCGGCCAGTCAAGCCGAAAAGCCGTTCATATGATTCAAGATCGCTGAATCGGACGCACCCGCGCCAGGGCCCGCTCCCCCGCCGCGACCGTTCGCCGTACCACTCGTCGGCCCGGTTCGACCGCTCGCCGCAGGACGGCGGACGACGCCTGTCCCCCGTCCGTCCGGATGCGCTCGGATACCGCTGGTCAGGGGTTTCGGGGGGAGAGGCGGGCACGGTGACGACGGCGGTCGCAGGCATACGGCGCTACACCCACGAGCGGGATCTGGCCGAACTGCAGCGCGCGCACGGGCCCGCGCTGCTCCACTTCCTGCTGGGGCTCACCTACGGCGACCGCCAGCGCGCCGAGGACCTCCTGCAGGAGACGCTGGTACGGGCCTGGCAGCACCCGGAGGCGTTCGAGGCGCCCTACTCCTCCATGCGGCCCTGGCTGTTCACCGTCGCCCGGCGCCTGGCCATCGACGCACGGCGGGGCCGGCTGGCCCGTCCCGCCGAGGTCGCCGACGAGGTGCTGCTCGCGACCGCGGAGTGCGCCGACCACACCGAGCGCTGCGCCGCAGCCTTGGACGTCCGCACGGCCGTGAGGTCGCTCACACCCGAACACCGCGCGGTCCTGGTCCAGTTGTACTTCCGCGGCCTGAGTGTGAACGAAGCGGCCGAAGTGCTCGGTGTGCCGCCCGGGACCGTCAAGTCCCGTTCGTACTACGCCCTGCGCGCCCTGGCCCGGGTGCTGCCCGGCTATTCTGCGTCGGGTCCCGAAGGGCTCTCCTCGGTGGGTTCCAGGTCCGCCTCGGTGAGCAGAGCGAGCAGTGAGGACGCCTCGGCGGCTTCGAGGTAGGCGGCCCGGCACGGCGCGCACCGGCGCAGATGCGCGGCGACGGCGCGGTCCTCCTCCGGCTCCAGGGCGCCCAGCACATGAGCGCCGAGGAGATGCCGCACATGCATGAGTACCTCGTGTCTTGTGACGGATCCTGCCCTTCTGGCCACGGCGGGCACGCGCCCCCGGTTCAATGCTCCCTGGAGCTCCCCGGGAGCGCCGGGACGGTCGATGAAAGAGGCGAGACAGGATGCGTCCGGAGGGAAGTAACGGGACCAGTGGTGGCGAACTGCTGGTGCCGATGGCATGGATGTACGCGGAGTACATCGCCGACGAATTGCTGCGCACCGGCGATCTGATGCCGCCGACGACGCTGGAGTTCAGAGCCGGGCGCAATGCCCTCGCCCTGACGATCTTCCTCTCCGACGGGGCAGTCGGCGGGGCCCTGGTGGTGGCGCGGCTGGACGAGTGGAGCTCGCTCACCGCCGCCGGGCGGCCCTGGCGGCACTGGGTCTGCGCGCGACTGCACCGACTGCTGCACGATCAGGAACGCGGACCCGATGTGGAGATGGCACGGACGGCCTGGCGATGGCTGGAGGAGACGGAGCTGCTCGCGGCCGACCTGGACGCCGTGGTGCCGGGCGGGGTCGATCCCCGGGCCGACACCGAGGACGAGCCCCGGGTGTGGACCCCCGCGTGGGAACTCGGCCTGCCGTTGGGCCACTTGGCGATCCACTTGTTTTGACGCCCAGTCAACTGTGCACACCCGCACGGTACTTGGGAATCCGTACCGTGATCTTCATGCCCGCGCCGACACCCGTCTCGATGACGAGGCCGTAGGCGTCGCCGTAGACCTGCCGCAGTCGTTCGTCGACGTTGAGCAGGCCGATGCCGCCCGAGGCGCCGCCCTCGCCGCGCAGGATGCGGCGCAGCCGCTCCGGTTCCATCCCCGCCCCGTCGTCCTCGATCACCACCTCGGCCTCGTTGCCCGCGTCCAGGGCGCTGATGGTGATGCGCCCCGCCCCGACGGCGCCCTCGACGCCGTGCTTGACGGCGTTCTCGACGAGCGGCTGGAGGCACAGGAACGGCAGCGAGACCGGCAGCACCTCGGGCGCGACCTGGAGAGTGACGGAGAGCCGGTCCCCGAAACGGGCCCGCACCAGGGCCAGGTACTGGTCGATGGAGTGGAGTTCCTCCGCGAGCGTGGTGAAGTCTCCGTGCCGCCGGAAGGAGTAGCGGGTGAAGTCGGCGAATTCCAGCAGGAGTTCGCGGGCGCGTTCCGGGTCGGTGCGGACGAACGAGGCGATCGCGGCGAGTGAGTTGAAGATGAAGTGCGGAGAGATCTGGGCGCGCAGGGCCTTGATCTCGGCCTCGATCAACCGGGTGCGGGAGCGGTCGAGCTCGGCGAGTTCGAGCTGTACGGAGACCCAGCGCCCGACCTCGCCCGCCGCGCGTGCGAGGACCGCCGACTCGCGGGGCGCGTAGGCGATCAGCGTGCCGAGCACCCGGTCGTCGACGGTGAGCGGCACGGCCACCGCCCAGCGCAGCGGGCAGTCCAGGTCGTCGCAGGACAGCGCGAACGCCTTGTCGCGCCCCGTTTCGAGCAACGCCCGTACCTGGTCGAGGACTTGGGCACCGTGGTGCTGCTCCCCCGCCCCGTCCCAGGTCAGGATGGCCTCGCGGTCGGTGAGGCAGAGCGCGTCGGTGCCGAGCAGCGAACGCAGGCCACGGGCCGACTTGCGGGCGGCCTCGGCGGTGAGCCCGGCGCGCAGCGGCGGCGCGGCGAGCGAGGCGGTGTGCAGGGTCTCGAAGGTGGCGTGCTCGACGGGCGTTCCGACATCGCTGGTACGGGCCTGTCGTGCGGCGCGTCGGCCGAGCAGGAACCCGGCGGCGGCGAGGAGCGGTCCGAGGAAGAGCAGGGCGGCCAGGGTCATCGCGGTGCGCCTCCCCCGCGGGCCAGGGATTCGGGCAGATGGAAGCGGGTCATGGCGGCGTTGGTGCCGGCCGGGATGCGTCCCGGGGTGGCGAGCGAGACCCCGATCATGGCGAGGAAGCCGACCGGCACCGACCAGACGGCGGGCCAGGCGAGCAGCGCGTGCGCGAGCCCCGGCGGGGCGAGCCCGAGAACGGTGGCGGCGACCGCGAGCAACGCCGAACCGCCCCCGAGGAGGAGCCCGGCCGCCGCCCCCGGCGGGGTCAGCCGCCGCCACCAGATGCCGAGCACGAGCAGCGGGCAGAACGAGGAGGCGGACACCGCGAACGCCATCCCGACCGCGTCGGCCACCGGCACCCCGCTCACCAGCAGCGCGCCGACGAGCGGCACCGAGATGGCGACCGGTGTGGCCAGGCGGAAGTGACGTATGCCGCGCGAGGGCAGCACGTCCTGGGTGAGCACTCCGGCGACCGCCATGGTGAGTCCGGAGGCGGTCGACAGGAAGGCGGCGAACGCGCCGCCCGCGACCAGCGCGCCGAGCAGATCGCCCCCGGCGCCGCCGACGAGGCGCTCGGGCAGCAGGAGCACGGCGGCGTCCGCGTCACCGGTGAGGGCGAGTTCGGGGGCGTACAGACGGCCGAGGGCACCGTAGACGGGTGGCAGCAGGTAGAAGGCGCCGATCAGGACGAGGACGACGACGGTGGCACGGCGGGCCTCGCGGCCGCCCGGGCTGGTGTAGAAGCGGACCACGACGTGGGGCAGGCCCATGGTGCCGAGGAAGGTCGCGACGATCAGCCCGTAGGTGGCGTACAGCGGGTGTTCCGTGCGGGCGGCGGTGCCGGGGACGCGGGTCGCGGCCGCGAGGGCGAGCCGGGTGCCGGCCCCGACGCGGTGCTCGCCCCGCGCGAGGGTGAGCGCCTCGCCGTGGCGCGGGCGTCCGTCGACGGTTCCGGTGGCACGGACGGGCAGCGGGTCCGTCAGCCGCAGGGTCAGGGTGTCGGCGACGTGGACGGTCTGCTGGTGGCGCAGGGCGGCGGGTTCGTCGTAGACCGGACGCGGCGCGCCGTCGCCCCGCCAGGCGAGGACCAGGAAGAAGACGGGGATGAGCAGCGCGGTCAGCTTCAGCCAGTACTGGAAGGCCTGGACGAAGGTGATCGAGCGCATGCCGCCGGCCGCGACCGCGACCACCACGACGGCCGCGACGAGCACCGGCCCGAGCCAGCCCGGCGCCCCGGTCAGGATCTTCAACGTGAGTCCCGCGCCCTGGAGTTGGGGCACCAGGTACAGCCAGCCGGCGCCGACCACGAACACGCTCACCAGACGGCGCACTCCCGGCGATTCGAGCCGGGCCTCGGCGAAGTCGGGCAGCGTGTACGCGCCCGAGCGGCGCAGCGGAGCGGCGACGAACAGGAGCAGGACGAGATAGCCGGCGGTGTAGCCGACCGGGTACCAGAGCATGTCCGGGCCCTGTACCAGGACGAGCCCCGCGATGCCGAGGAAGGAGGCCGCGGAGAGGTACTCGCCGCTGATGGCGGCCGCGTTGAGCCCCGGGCCCACGGTGCGCGAGGCGACGTAGAAGTCCGATGTGGTGCGCGAGATGCGCAGGCCGAACCCGCCGACGAGGACGGTGGCGAGCACGACGGCGGTCACCGCCACCACGGCGTACGTCTGGCTCACTCGGCGCGGCGGCCTTGCGTCGGGCGGCCGTCCGTCGGACGGTCGGCGACGAGGCGGGCGAAGTCGCGCTCGTTGCGCTCGGCGGTGCGCACGTACCACCAGGCGATGAGGGCGAGGGGCGCGTAGACGGCGAAGCCGAGCACGCACCAGGTGACGGCGTCGTCGTCCAGGGCGCGGAAGGCGAGCGGGAGGGTGCCGACCGTGAGGGCGAGCACCGCGAACCCGGTCAGTGCGGCCCGGAGTTGACCACGCATCAGGGAGCGCACGTAGGCGCCGCCGAGCGCGGTCTGCTCGTCGATCTCGGACTGGGCGCGGTGACGCGGCAGCGGGCGGACCCTCCTCGGCTCCCCGGTGACCCTCTCGCGTCGCGCCGCCTGCTCTGCGGACATGGCGCGGAGTGTACGCAGCCGCTCACTGATCGGGGAAGGGGCAGGTCAGCGGGGGCTGCGGCGCAGCAGGCGGTCGCGTACCGTGCGCGCGTGGCGCCGGCTGACGGGGAGTTCGGCGTCGCCGACCCGCACGCTCATGCTGCCCGCGTCCAGCCGGAGTTCGTCGATCCGGTCGAGGGCGACCAGGTGGCTGCGGTGGATCCGTACGAAGCCGCGGCTGCGCCAGCGCTCCTCCAGGGTGGTCAGCGGAATCCGTACCAGGTGGCTGCCGCGTGCGGTGTGCAGCCGGGCGTAGTCGCCCTGGGCCTCCGCGTAGGTGATGTCGTCGATGGCCAGGAAGCGGGTGACACCGCCGAGTTCGACCGGAATCTGGTCGGGCTCCTGGACGGTGGCCGTGCGGCCGGAGACGAGTTCGGCGACCCGGCGGACCGCCTCGGCCAGGCGCTCACCGCGTACCGGTTTGAGGACGTAGTCGACGGCCTTCAGATCGAAGGCCTGCACGGCGAAGCCCTCATGGGCGGTGACGAAGACGATCAGGGGCGGGCGGGCGAACCCGGCGAGCAGCCGGGCGATGTCCAGCCCGGTGAGCCCGGCCATGTGGATGTCGAGGAAGACGACGTCGACGCCCTGGTCTCCGTCCTCGCCCGCTTCGAGGGCGGCGCCGATGAGCCGGAGTGCCTCGGTGGCGCCGGTCGCGCCTTCGGCGGAGCGGATCCGGGGGTCGGAGCGCAGCAGGTAGAGGAGCTCTTCGAGGGCGGGGGCTTCGTCGTCGACCGCCAGTACGCGCAGCATGGGGCCGGAGTGTAGGCGGGGTCGTGCCGGGGTGTCGTGAGTGTTCGGGTCGCTTTCCGCGTACCTGACGGCATGAGTTCGCCGCAGATCCACCAGGACGTCGGGGCCTACGCCCTCGGTGTGCTCGGTGCCGCCGACGCCTTCCGC
Organism: Streptomyces xanthochromogenes; assembly: GCF_014650455.1. Taxonomy (GTDB): domain Bacteria; phylum Actinomycetota; class Actinomycetes; order Streptomycetales; family Streptomycetaceae; genus Streptomyces; species Streptomyces xanthochromogenes. Next base: position 15,392 of record NZ_BMUZ01000019.1, read on the forward strand.
TTCGAGGAGCACCTCGCCGGGTGCGCCCGGTGCGGTGCGCTGCTCGCCGAGTTCGGCAGCGTGGCGGCGCTGCTCGCCGCCTACCTCGCGGGCGGCCCGGTGCCCGATCCCCCGGTGTCGCCGGAGGTGCTGCACCGGATGCTGGGCGCGGTGGCCCGCCGGCGCCGGCGCGGACGCGTGGTGCGGCTCGGCCTGGTGGCTGCCGCGGGGGTGCTGGTGGCGGGCGGGACGGGCATCGCCCTCGAACCCGCGGCGCCCGGCTGGAAGGTGGCCTCGCACGCGCCCGGGGTGACGGCATCCTTGGTGACGGCCCCTCAGGAGTGGGGTACGGACGTCGAGTTGGCGCTCTCGGGCGCGGCTCCGGTGTCGTGCACGCTGGTCGCGGTGGGCCGGGACGGCTCCAGGGAGACGGTGGCGACCTGGGCGGAGCCGGGCGGCCTGCCGGTGCGGATGCGCGGGGCGGCGGCGCTCGCGCAGAACGCGATCGCCCGCTTCGAGGTGCGGGGCGCGGACGGGACGCGGCTGGCGACGATCACGCCCCGGTGAGGCGGGGGTTCGCGCGCCCGGACGGCCTCGCACGCGCGGGCGTGGTCACTTGAGCAGCTTCGACAGGCGTCGGTCGGCGAGGACCTTGCCACCGGTCTGGCAGGTGGCGCAGTACTGGAGGGAGGAGTCGGCGAAGGACACCTCGCGGACGGTGTCGCCGCACACCGGACAGGGCTGCCCGGTGCGGCCGTGCACCCGGAGCCCGCTCTTCTTCTCGGCCTTGAGGCGGCCCGCCGCGAGCCCGTGCGAGCGCTCGACCGCCTCCGTCAGCGTCGTGCGCATCGCCTCGTACAGCGTGGTCGTCTCGTCCTCGGTGAGGTGGGCGACGGCCTTGAACGGTGACATGCGCGCGACGTGCAGGATTTCGTCACTGTAGGCATTGCCGATGCCTGCGATGAGGGACTGGTCGCGCAACGCTCCCTTGAGCTGGCGCCGCTCGCCCTTGAGCAGCGCCGCGAAGTCGTCGCGTCCGAAGCCGGGGGCCAGCGGGTCGGGGCCGAGCCGGGCGATGCCGGGGACCTCGGACGGGTCGTGGACGAGGTAGGCGGCGAGGCTCTTGCGGGTGCCGGCCTCGGTGAGGTCGAAGCCCGCGCCGCCGGTCAGCGAGACCCGCAGCGCGAGCGGGCCCTTGCCGGGCTTCGGCGGGGTGGCGGGCAGGGCGTCGTACCACCGCAGCCAGCCCGCCCGGGCGAGGTGGACGCACAGGTGCAGGCCGTCGGCGTCGAGGTCGAGGAACTTGCCGTGCCGGGCGACACCGGTGACGGTGCGCCCGGCGAGGGCGGTGTACGGCGGGTCGTAGGTCTTCAGGACGCTGATCGCGACGGGCACGGCGGCCGCGATCTCCTGCCCGACCAGGTGGTCGGAGAGGAATTCCCGCAGGGCCTCGACTTCGGGCAGTTCCGGCATAGGTCCAGGGTGCCCCGGCCGGGCCCGCTCAGCGAGCCGCGGACGCCCCGCGGAGTTCCCCGAGCTCCTCCCGCAGGCACGTGGCGAGCCGGTCCAGGTCGGGGACGGCCTTGCCGTCGGCGACCAGACCTACGTGGACACGGCCGCCGTACGGGGACAGGGCGATCGCCAGGGACTGGCCGCGGGCGAGCGGTGCCATCGGGTAGACGGCGCGCAGCGGGCAGCCGCCGAGGGAGAGCTCGGAGCGGGGCAGCGGCACGCTGGTGACGAGCACGTCGAAGAGCATCCGGGCCGCGTTTCCGGCGAGCGGCGCCCCGAACCGGTGTGCCAGCGGCGGCAGTTGATCGGCGAGCAGGGCCACGGCCCCGGCCCCGCGACCGGGCCCCGCGGCCTTGTTGCGGTCCATGGCGGTACGGACCGCCGCGAGCCGGGCCAGGGGGTCGGACTCGGCGACGGGCAGGCCGAGCAGGTAGGCGGAGAGCTTGTTGCCGGAGCCGGGCGGGGCGCCGGGACGGCGGCGGGATACGGGGACCAGGGCGCGCGGCTGGGCGCCGGGGACTCCCGAGCCGCGTTCCAGGAGCCAGCGGCGCAGTCCACCCGCGACGACGGCGAGCAGCACGTCGTTGGCGGTGCCGCCCTCGGCCCTGCGCACCCGCTGGACGTCCTCGTGGTCGAGGACGGCGGTGGCCAGGCGCCGGGTGCCGCTGGAGTGGGCGGCGAGCGCGGAGCCCGCGCCGAGTTCGAGCCGGCCGGCCCGCAGCACGGAGGCGCCGATGCCCACGGCCCGGGTCAGTTCGCCGACCCGGTCGCGGGCGAATCCGGCGACCTGGCGCGGGCCGGGCAGCCCGGAGCTCGGCGGCACGGGGCGCCGGCGCCGGGCGCTCGGGGTGGCGAGCTGGTCGAGGATGCCGGCGCCGATGGCGACCGCGCGCATGCCGTCGGCGAGCGCGTGGTGCAGCTTCACCAGGACGGCGAACGCCCCGTCGTCCTCGCCGGTCAGGACGTACATCCGCCAGGGCGGCAGACCACGCGCGAGCGGGCGTTCCATCAACTCGCCCGCGACCCGGACGGCCTCGGTGTCGAAGTCCCCCGCGGGCAGCCGGACCCGGCGGACATGGCGGCGGACGTCGAAGCCCGGGTCGGCGACCCAGGCGGCGCCGCCGACGGGCAGCCAGACGCCGCGTACGCACGTCCGCAGCCGCGGGACGGCCGCGGCGCGCTCCGCGAGGAGGTCGAGGACCTGGCCGCCGCCCACGCCGGGGCGCGGGTCGAAGTGTGCGAGCGCACCCAGATGCATGGGGTGCTCAGCCGATTCGAGGTGCCAGAACGCCAGATCAAGAGGTGCCAGCAGCTCACTGCTCAAGGGGTCCTCGTGTCGGTCGGAGGCCGGTCGGGCGGCCACGGTGCCGCCCGTACAGAGTGAGCAGTCAAACCCTTGCGAACGGTTACGGTCAAGTAATGAATCGTTACGGATAGTTACCGTCAAGTATTGATCAGTTCCGCTCCGGCACGGTGAACTCGCACCACACGCACTTGCCGCTGCCGCGCGACTCCACGCCCCACACGTCGGCGAGCCGGTCCACCAGCATCAGGCCGCGCCCCGACACACCGGAGGAGCCGGCCTCACGGCGGCGCGGCAGCGCGCTGGAGCGGTCCTCCACCTCGACGCGCAGCCGCCGTTCGGGGCCGGACAGTACGCGGATGGTGACGATCGCCCCGCCGTCGGTGTGCATCAGGGCGTTGGTGATCAGCTCGTCGGCGGCCAGCTCGATCTCGTCGGACCGCTCCCGCGCGCCCCAGGCCCGGACCGCCGCCCGGATCATGTGCCGGGAGGAGGTGAGCGCCTCCGGGTCGTTCTGCGCGACGTGCTGGCGGAGCCTGCCGCCGCCCTGGGGCACCTCCGTCTCGCTGCGGCGCAGGAGCAGCAGCGCCACGTCGTCCTGGCCGCCCCGCTCGTCGACCACGTCGCACAGCCGGTCGGCGAGCGCTTCGAGCTCCTCGGGACCCGAGCGCACCAGGGACGCCAGCCACTGCATGCCGTCGTCGAGATCGGCGCCGGGTCGCTCGACGAGCCCGTCCGTGTAGAGCAACAGGGTCTGGCCCGGGTCGAGTTCGATGGTGGACACCGGGTATTCGAGCCGGCCGAACTCGGCCGAGAGCCCCAGCGGAAGGCCGCCCTCCACCGGGAGCCTGCGGCAGCTGCCGTCCGCGAGGCGGAGCAGCGGGTCGACGTGCCCGGCCCGCACGATCTGCACCACACCCGTGCTCAGGTCGGCCTCCGCGTAGGTGCAGGTCGCGAAGCGGTCGGTGTCGAGCTCGTGCAGGAAGACCGAGGCCCGGGCCGTGACGGTGGCCGGCGCGTGCCCCTCGGCGGCGTACGCGCGCAGCACGATGCGCAGCTGGCCCATCACGGCGGCGGCGTGCGTGTCGTGTCCCTGTACGTCTCCGATGGCCACCCCGACCCGGCCGCCGGGCAGCGGGATCACGTCGTACCAGTCGCCGCCGATGTCCCGCCCGAACCGGGCCGAGCGGTAGCGCACGGCGAGCCGGGCGCCGGGCACCTCGGGGATGCGGCGCGGCAGCATGGCCTGCTGGAGCCCCTCGGCGAGGTCGTGCTCCTGCTCGTACAGCATGGCGCGCTGGAGGGACTGGGCGATCGAACTGCCCAGCGCCACAAGGAGGTTGCGCTCGTCCGTGGTGAAGCCGCGCTTGTCGCTGTAGAGCAGGCCGATCGCGCCGATGGGGCGGCCCTGGGCGATCAGCGGCAGATAGGCCGCGGAGGTGATGCCGAGGCCGCTGATGTTCGGCCACAGGCCGGGGTAGGACTCCTCGAAGTCCCGGGGCGATTCGATGAAGCGGGGCGCGAGGGTGCGGATGACCTCGCTCATCGGATACCGCTCGTCGACCCGGGTCCACCGGGTGCCCGGCACGAAGCTGCCCTCGGGGCCCTCGGCGATGAGATGGATGCGGCCCGCCTCCAGGAGTCCCATGACCAGGCTGGTGGCGCCCAGGTACTCGGGGCCCCGCGAGTCCTTCATGACGTCGATGACGTCCTTGACGGTCCTGGCGTGCGCGAGGGCGGCGGTGGTCGCCTCCACCACACTGGTCGTGCGACGCCGCTCGTCGTCGAGGCCGACCCGGGCGGTGGACTCGGCGAGTTCCTGGGTGGCGTCGCGGACGATGCCGATGATGCGCAGCGGGCGCCCGTTCTCGTCGCGCCGCACGAAGCCCTGCGTGTGGGTCCAGCGCAGCCCGCCGTCACGGGCCCGGATGCGGAAGTACACGCCGTAGTTGACGCTGCCGTTCTTCAGGGCCTGCGACACCAGCGCGTCGAGTCTGAGGGCCTCCGCGGGCGGCACCCGGGCGGCCAGCGACTCGGGCCGGTTGTCGTACTCGTCGGGCCTGAGGTCGAACACGTCCAGCGCCGGCTCGTCCATGTACATCAGGCCCGCGCCGAGGTCCCAGTCGAAACTGCCCATCCGCAGGTCTCGGCCGTACGAGTGGAGGAAGCGGCACTCCTCGCCGCCGGCCGCCCCGCCGCAGTGGCACAGCCCGGCCGCCCCTCCGCCCTCTGCACCCGCGTCCATGGGGCCACGCTAGGCGCAGCCAGGACCGCGCGCATCAGGGAGGCGCCGGTGGGCGCGGGGGCGGGCGAGGGCGGCGGGGGCCGCGCGTCAGTTGGCCGGGGAGGCCTTGCGCAGGGCGGTGATGCAGCTGCCGATGGCGCTCTGGAGGGCTTCGAGGCGCTGCACCATGTCGTCCTCGTAGATGTCGTCGGCATCGTCGAGCGTGAGCTCCTCGAACACCTTGGTCGCCTTCTGCAGGCTGCTGTAGAACTTCGTGCGGCGCTCCTGGACGCGCAGCTCGGGGTCGGCCTCCACGGCCTGTACGACGAGGCCCTTGACGGTGTCGTACGCCTCGGTCGCCCACTCGCCGGCCTCTTCCGAGTCGTCGAGCTCGTCCAGCAGGGACAGGTGGCGCTCGGCCTCGGCGCGCAGCTCCGCGGGCGCCTCGACGGTCTGTCCGGCGGGCGTCCTGATCTGGCCGTTCTCCACGATCTGGCGGACATAGCCGATGCGGTCGGCGGCCCGGGTCTCGGAGGCCACCGCCTTCTTCAGCTCGTCCGTGCGGGCGATGTCGCGGGCCAGCTCGGTCTGGAGCGCCGGGTCCTCCTTGAGGCGGTCCAGGAGCGCGGAGCGGGCGGCCTGCGCGGTGCCGGGGTCGGCCAGGATGGCGGCGCGCAGCGCGGTCGGGTTCTCGGCGACCTCCAGGGCCTTGGTCGGCCGGATGCCCTCGGCCTCGGCGGCCGCCGTGATGGCGGTGCCGCGCTCGGAGGTCGCACTGGACCGGGAGGTGTAGTACGTCAGCCACACGTCCGCGTCGGGCAGCTCGATGTCCTCGCCGGGGACGAGCGCCTCGAAGAGCGGGACCAGGCCGTCGTCGGAGGCCTTGTCCCACGCCTTGTAGTAGCGCATGACGCGTTCCGCGGAGCAGCCGGCCAGCTCGCTGAACTCCTTCGCGGAGACCTTCGGCGTCTCACCGGCCGCCTGCCCGCCGGGGCGCACGCTGCGCGCCACCTTGAGGGCGAACGCCCAGCCACCGGTGCGGGCGTACGCCCCGAACTCGCGGGCGTCGCGCAGCACGCTGTCGTGGACCGGATCGGCCGCCACGGCGTCGTGGACGACATCACCCGCCACGCTGTCGTGGAGTTCGGCGGCGGGGGGCGCGGACGGCTCGGGCAGGTCGATGGCGACGGTCACGGAGGACGCTCCTGGCTGCTGGAGGAGGGACAACGGCACAAAGGAAGCAGCCTATATGCACCTCTTGGCCCGCCTTTTCGTCACGACCCCGAGTCCGGCCCGTGTCGTGCCGCGCGGCCACCGGCAGGAGCTGCCGGTGGCCGCGGGCGAGGCGGGTACGCCTCAGACGTTCTCGGACTCCGGGGACGGCGGGACGATGCCGGAGTCTCCGTTCGGCAGGTCCGTCGGCATGTCCGTCGGCAGCGAGGGCATGTCACCGGACGGGCTCGACTCCGGGGTCGAGGGCTCCACGGGCGACGGGGTCGAGGGGCCCGGCGACGGTGTCGAGGCGCTGGGCGACGGCGAGGGCGTCGCGGTGACCGTCGTGGTGGCGGTCGGACAGCCGCTCGGGGTCGCGGCGCCGGGCGGGCTCACGGGCGGGGCGGAGCCCGGCGCCGCGGGCGAGGGCGTCTCGGTGACCGTCACGGTCGGCGTGGGCGTCGGGCAGTCCGGGCTCGGCGGCGGGGAGCTGATGGGGGGCGAGGTGCTGGGACTCGCCGGGGGCGACGGCGGCAGCGTGACCGGCGGCTTGTCCGGGTCGATCTGGATGTCCGGGCGCTCCCGGTCGCGCCGGCCGTCGTCGCCGGTCTTGCGCTCGATCCAGGTGTTGTTGGTGATGTTGACGATGATGAGGTTGTTGATGACCACGGTGGTGGGCCGCACCACGATGACCCGGTCGGCGTGGTAGCCGGGCCACGGCTTGCCCTTGTCGTTCCACTCGCCCTGGTGGGCGTTGGGCGGCTTCAGCGGGTTGCCGCAGGCGCACCGCACGCGCGGCGCGCCGTGGTCGTCGACCAGGACGGCGGTGCCGGCCTGGAGCACCGACTGGAAGCTGGTGGCCGAGCCGTTCCGGAAGCCGTGATTGGTGACCCGGGTGTCGCCGCGCAGCACCACCGGTGTCAGCCCGCGCAGGAAGCTCGCGACCGACCCCGGGTCGATTCCGGCGGCGTCCGCGAAGGCCCGGTTCTTCGCCCGGTCACCGCCGAGGAAGCGGATCTGCTTCTCCACGTCGCAGCTGGCCACGGACTGGGTGCCGCCGTACAGGCCGGGCGCGGCGCCCGAGACGATCCGGGTCGACTGGACGCCCGGCGCCGGACTCCGGGGGGCGGGCGGCGCCGCCGGGGTGGGGGTCGCCGTCGAATCGGCCGTGGACTGGGTGAACGGGTCGGGTCCGGCGGCGGCGATCGGCTGGAGGTTGAGGTCCTGCCGGCTGTCGGCGCCACTGGCGCCGCCGCCGCATCCGGCGGCGAAGGCACCGACGGACAGCACGGCGGCGGCAGCGGCGATTCTGCGCAGGGTCGAGGGCACGTGGATCTCCCAGCTGTACGCCCCGAGTTGCCCCTCATTGTGTGCCGCAGGCGCGCGTCCGGCGCAAACGGACGGGGCGGAACGGGGGACACGGAGGCTCGCCCCCTCGTCGAGCGACCGCCCGCCGGGGGGGCATCGCGACCCGGCCCCCGAGCCCCGGCCCCCGGCTCCGGCCGGCAGGCACGCACACCCCGCGACGGAGGCCCCGGCTCGGGTGAGTGATCCCCTTGTCCCTTCGCGCGCTGCTCAGACCAGTTCGGGGCGCTGCCACTCCTCGTCCCGTACGTGGTGGTCGAGGAAGCCCAGCAGGGTGGCGTACCAGAGGCGGGCGTGGTTCGGGGCGAGGATCCAGTGGCCCTCGTCGGGGAAGTACAGGAACTTCGTCGGGACTTCGCGGCGCTGGAGGTCCTGGAAGAGGGCCATGCCCTGCCCGACGGGGACCCGGTAGTCCTTGCCGCCGTGGACCACCAGCACGGGCGTGCGGACGCGGTCGGCCGCGAGCGCGGGCGAGTTCGCCTCGTAGCGCTCCGGCCGCGTCAGCGGGTCGCCGAAGATCCGCCGGAAGTAGGCCGAGACGTCGGTCTCCGACTGGAACGCCCGCAAGTCCCAGAGCGAGGCGTGCGAGACGATCGCCTTGAAGCGGTCGGTCAGCGTGGCGATGCGGTTGGCCAGGTAGCCGCCGTAGGAGGCGCCCGCGAGGCCTGTGCGGGTCGCGTCGATGTCGGGGCGGGCCTCGGCGGCGTCGGTCGCCGCCATCAGGTCCCGGTAGGGCTGCCCGCCCCACTGGCCCCAGCCCCGCTCGTGCATCCGGGGCCCGTAGCCGGACGAGAGCGCCGGGTCGGGCAGCAGCACCGCGTAGCCCCGGGCCGCGAACGGCCACGGGTTCCAGCGCCAGGTCCACGCGTTCCAGGACGTCTCGGGTCCGCCGTGCGGGAAGACGATCAGCGGCGCGGGCCGCTCGGCGGACGCGCCCTCGGGCAGCACCAGCCAGGAGCGCAGCGGGAATCCGTCGTCGGCCACCGTGTGCACCTCGGTCAGCGTCCCCGGCAGCCGGCCCACCCCGCCCGGCGCCTTGAGCGCGACCGGCTCCTGGTCGGGTGCGGCGGCGTCGAGGCGGACCGGGGTGGGCGGCGAGTCGACGCCACTGCGCAGCGCGTACAGGGTGCGCCCGTCCGGCGCGACGCACAGCGAGGTGTACGTGCCGGTGGCGGTGAGCCGGGTGACGGTGCCGTCCGGGTCGCGCCGGAAGACGGGCGAGTGGCCGAGTTCGTCGGCGGCGAACCAGACGGTCGCGTCGTCGGGGCGCGGCGAGACGGTCGCGCCGATGGGCCAGTTCTCGAAGTCCGGCACGAGCTCGCTCTCGGCGCCGTCGGCGAGGTCGACGCGGACGAGGGTGTAGGAGTACGGCGTCTCGTACGTCTCAAGCAGTTGGCGGGTGCAGATCAGACCGGTGCCGTCGGCGGTGAACAGCGGGGCGCTGTAGACGAATCCGTCCCGGTCGATCACGCGCAGCTGTTCGCCCGTGGCCGCGTCCGCGATCACGACGACGGTGCGGCAGCGGTCCGGTACCGCGCCGTGGACGAAGCGGGTGTGGGCGACGCGCGTACCGTCAGGCGAGAGCGCGGTCTCGGTCTCGCTCACGCTGCCCTGCCCGCCGGCGTCGACCGGCGAGCCGTGCGCGCCTCGGGCCCGTACGAAGGTGTGCTGCTCGTCCGGGCCGAGGTCGCTGCCCCAGTACCGGGTGGGCCCGGACTCGTACAGGATCGCGGTGACCTTGGCATCGGCCCGGTCCTTGCGCAGCTTCGCGTGCGCCGCGGCATCGGCGGCACCGGGCAGGAGTCCCGCGCTGTAGGCGAGGGTGCCGGTGTCCCGGGCGAGGCAGAAGCCCGCGATGCCACCGGGGTGACGTGCCGTCAGGGCTGCCTCGCCGTGCTCCGGAAGTGCCCACACCGCCGAGCCCTCCTCGGCCTCCTCCACCGCGGCGGGGTCGCCGTCGGGCCGGCCGGAGAGGAAGTACAGGGTGCCGTCCGTGGCGAAAGCGGGCGCCGACTCGCCCTTGCGGGAACGGGTCAGCCGTCGGGGTTCGCGGACGCCGGCGGGGTCCAGCTCCCACAGGCCGGACACGCAGGCGTTGCCCTCGGCGTTGAGGGTCCCCACGGCGGCCACCAGGCGCTTTCCGTCGGGTGAGAGCGCGAGTCCGTTGACGCGCGGGATGGCGAGGAAGGCGGTCAGGTCGTGGAAGGCGGTGGAGTCACCGGGCGTCTCGGGCATCCGGTCATCCTGCCCCGTGGGCCGTCCGGGCGACAGGGGTGGAAAAGGCCGGATCACGCCCCTGCCCGTCCGCCGATTCACCGGCCTGCAGGCGTCGTTGGCCTGCCGGGGCCCTCACAAAAGCCCGTGCCCCCTGCGTCAGGGGACACGGACCGAGGTGCGCGGCGGGTCAGTCGATGCCGGGCAGGATGTGCGGCTCGGCGAGGTCCTCCTCGTAGCCCGCGAGGCGGATCGGGGCCGAGCGGGCCCAGACCTCGATGTTGCGGAGCTTCTCGGGCCGTCCGGCCCGTTCGCCACCGCGTTCCGGCGTACGACGTTCGCGCTCTGTGGTCTCTGGTGTCACCGCGCACTCCTCTGTGTCGCGTAACCCTGGGCGTCCCGGTCTGCGTCGTTCTCCGACCCGGTGTCCGCCCGAAGGCAGGGGCAAGGGCAGTTCTGACGCGGTGGCGCCGGCACTCTGTCCGCATCACGGCCACAGGTTGTGGGACGGATCCGGAACGGGCCTTGAGGGTTGGTGGACCCGCTGTGGCTACCGTTCGCACCAGAGTAACCAAATGAGCGCGGTAGCGCTCGATAGGGACGCTTCCTTTGCGTCAACTTTCCTTCGCCGGGCGTTCAGCCCGATGTTCACCCCGCCATGATCTGCTGGCCGGGTCGGCTGCCGCGCGCGGGGAGGAGACCACATGGAGCTGTCGAGGGGACCCGTTCCGGAGCGGATCGTGGGCTCGGTCGAGGAGCTGATGGAGCTCCTGCACGGGTGCCGCGGCGCCTGGGACACCCCCGACCGCAGCGGCGATCCCGTCGATCTGCACGACCACGCCCTCCAGACCGCCCACCTGCTGCGGCGCGCCCACCCGGCCGACAAGGAACTCCAGGTCGCGGGCCTCGTCCACGACCTCGGACATCTACTCCATCCAGGTGATGACGCCGGGCACGCCGATACGGCGGCCCGGGCTGTCGGCCCGCTGCTCGGCGACCGCGTGGCCCGGCTCGTGCGGCTGCACGTGCCGGCCAAGCGGTACCTGGCGGCGGTCGAGCCGGACCGGACGCTGTCGCCGCAGAGCGCCCTGACCCTGCGCGCCCAGGGCGGGGTGATGGGGCCCGAGGAGGCGGCGGCCTTCGCGCGCGACCCGCTCGCCGAGGACGCGGTGGTGCTGCGGCAGGCCGATGACGCGGGGAAGGTCGTGGGGCTTGACGTGGGCGTCATGGAGGACTGGCGTCCGGTCCTCGCTCTGGTCGCGGCCCGGGCCAACCGGCCGTCGGAGGGCGGCCGTTGAGGCCGGAGGGCGCCGGGTGATGCCGGAGGGCGGCACCCGTCGAGGCGTGCCGCCCTCCGGATGAGGTCCCGCGGCCTACCAGTTGGCGGGCGCGTAGTCCTTGAGGAAGACGCTGTGCAGGTCCTCGCCCAGCTCGCCGCGCACGATCGGGTCGTAGACGCGGGCGGCGCCGTCGACCAGGTCGAGCGGGGCGTGGAAGCCCTCCTCGGCGAGCCGCAGCTTGTCGTGGTGCGGGCGCTCGTCGGTGATCCAGCCGGTGTCGACCGACGTCATCAGGATCTTGTCGCTCTCGAACATCTCCTGGCCGCTGGTCCGCGTGACCATGTTCATCGCCGCCTTGGCCGCGTTGGTGTTGGGGTGTCCCGCGCCCTTGTAGCCGCGGCTGAAGACACCCTCCATCGCCGACACGTTCACCACGTACGCGCGGCCCTTCGGCGCCTTGCGGGCGGCCTCCGCCATCACCGGGCGCAGGCTGCTGATCAGGATGAACGGCGCGGTGTAGTTGCACAGCTGGGTTTCGAGCAGCTCGACCGGAGAGATCTGGTCGATGGACTGCACCCAGGTGTTGCTGTCGACGACGTCCGGAAGCAGCCCGCCCGCGTCCAGGGCGGTGCCGTCGTGGTGCTTGGCGATGCTGGCATTGCCGGCGACCAGGGCGAGGTCGGCGACGCGCTGGGCGTCGAGGCCCGAGGTGCCGACGGGCAGCGCGGTCAGGCCGTCGACCGCGCCGGAGTTGAAGGCCCCGATGACCTCGTGGGCGGGCAGTTCACCGGCGGGCAGCGGCGCGCTCTCGCCGTCGACCAGGGCCGCGTACGCGGAGGGCAGCCGGCGCACGGTCTGCGTGGCGTTGTTGATCAGGATGTCCAGCGGGCCCTGGGCGGCGGTCCGCTCGGCCAGGGCGACCACCTGCGCGGGGTCGCGCAGGTCGATGCCGACGACTTCCAGGCGGTGCATCCAGTCGCCGGAGTCCTCCATCGCCTTGAAGCGGCGGATGGCGTCCTTGGGGAAGCGGGTGGTGACGGTGGTGTGCGCGCCGTCGCGCAGCAGCCGCAGCGCGATGTACATGCCGATCTTGGCGCGACCGCCGGTGAGCAGGGCGCGCTTGCCGCTGAGGTCGGTGCGCGCGTCCCGGCGGGCCCGGTTCTCGGCGGCGCACTTCTGGCACAGCTGGTGGTAGAACGCGTCGACCTCGACGTACCGGCCCTTGCAGATGTAGCAGGAGCGGGGTCGCTGGAGTATGCCCGCGATCTCGCCGGTGACGGAGGAGCTGGGCAGCAGGCCCTCGGTCTCGTCGTCGATGCGCTCGGCGGAGCCGGTGGCGGTCGCCTCGGTGACGGCCCGGTCGTGGGCGGTCTTGGCGGCCCGGCGCTCCTGGCGGCGGCGCTGCTTCACGGTGCGGTAGACGCCGGCGGTGGCGCGGCGCACGGTGATCGCGTCGGGGTGGTCGACGTCGATCTGGTCGAGTTCCGCCAGCACGCTCAGGCAGAGCGCGAGCCGCTCGGGGTCGATGCCGGGGCCGAAGTCCTGGTCAACGCCCTGTGCGGGCCGCTCGTCGACACCGGGGCCCTGCTCCTGGCCCTGGAAGTCCTCTGTCACCGTCATCGCCGCTGTGTTCCTCGATCAGTCCGGATATCAAGTTCCCAAAAGCGCCATGGTACGGAGCGACCCGCCCACATACCAAACCGCCCGCCGCCGGGGAAGCGGGGCGGGCGGTGGCTGGGCGGGCGCTAGCGCACGACGGGCGGTGCCGCCGAGGGCGCGGTGCCCCAGGCGGAGGGCGCGGCGCCCACGGTGAAGGAGAGCGTGCGGCTCGCCCGCAGGTCCGCCCCGGTCAGATAGGTACGGGACTGCTCCCGCCCGTCGAGGCGGGCCGAGGCCACATAGCGCTGGGTGGCCGAGGTGCCCGGCGCCCGCACGGTGAAGCCGCCGTGCGGGTAGTAGCGCCGGTCGAGCGAGAGGTCGACCCGGTCGAAGACGGGCGTCGACAGGCCCCAGGTGTCGGTGCCGGGCTGGACCGGGAAGATCCCGATCGAGGACAGCACCATCCAGGCGGACATCGTGCCGAGGTCGTCGTTCCCGGTCATCCCCGTGGGCGCGTCGGTGAACAGCGTCAGCGCCGCGTGCACCACGTCGGTGGTCTTCCAGGGCTGCCCCGTCGAGAGGTAGGTGTACGGGGCGATGAGGTCGGGCTCGTTCTGCGGGTTGTACTTGTCGGCGTTGTAGTACGAGTACGGCCCGTTCACCCACACCTCACGGGCCGTCTTCGCCGGGTCACCGAGGAGCTTGTCGTAGGCGAAGAAGGAGTCGAGGCGCCGGTTGGCCGCGTCCTGGCCGCCGATGAGCGAGATCATCCCGGGCAGGTCCTGCGGGACCAGCCACTGGTACTGCCAGCTCGTGCCCTCGTGGAAGCCCTCGCTCTGCGCTGGGTCGGCGGGGCCGGTGAAGGCGCCCCGGGCGTCGCGGGCGCGGAAGAACCCGGTCGAGGGGTCGAAGATCTTCCGGTAGTTCTGGGCGCGTGCGGTGTAGCGGGCCGCGTCCTCACGGTGGTCGAGTTCGCGGGCCATCCTGCCGAGCATGGCGTCGGACAGCGCGTATTCGAGGGTCGCGGACGCGCCGTGGTCGAAGTCGGAGTCACCGGGCTTGGCGTGCGGGCGGTCCTTGATGTACGGGGCATAACCCGCCTTGATGTAAGGGGAGTTGGCTTCGCGGCCGACCGCCGGGGAGTCGGCGGGCGGGGCGCCGTCGGCGTTCTTCCTGAGCGCGCGGTAGGCCTCCTCCTCGTACCCCTTGAGCAGCCCCTGCGCATACGCGTTGGTGAGGAACGGCGTGACCGGGTCGCCCGTCATGATGTTGGTCTCGACGGTGCCGTAGCCCCACTTGGGCAGCCAGCCGCTCTCCTCGTCGATCTTCAGGACGGAGATCGCCATGTCGCGGGCCTCGCGCGGGGCGAGCAGCGAGAGGAGCTGGGTCTGGGTGCGGTAGGTGTCCCAGAGCGACCAGTTCTGGTAGTAGTCGAAGCCGCTCGTGCGGTGGATCCTCTGGTCCCAGCCGGTGTAGCGCCCGTCGGTGTCGCTGCCGATGTTGGGCGCGAGGAACGAGCGGTAGAGCGAGGAGTAGAAGGTGCGCCACAGGGTGTCGCTGCCGCCCTGGGTGCGTACGGATCGCAGCCTGCGCTCCCAGGCCGCCCGGGCGGCGCCGGCCACCCGGTCGAAGCCGCGGCCGCCCTCGGCGCGCAGATTGCCGGCCGCGCCCGCCGCGTCCACGTAACTGAGCGCGGTGGTCGCCTCGACGGTGTGGTCCTTGGTGGTGTCGAAGCGCAGCCAGGCGCCGTTGCCGGCGGTGCCGCTGGACCGTGTCGTGCCCGTGCTGACCCGGCCGTCCTTCCAGGTGCCGAAGGCGGTGAAGGGGCGGTCGAAGCGGGTGACGGTGTGGACCGTGTAGGGCTTGGTGTCCTGGCAGAAGCCGCTGCCGGTGATGGCCGTACGGACCGTGCGCGCGTCCAGGACCTCGACGGTGGTGGAGATCGTCCGGTGCAGCGACTGCCCCGCGTTGAGCAGGACGTTGGCCTTGTCGGTGGCGGGGAAGGTGTAGCGCTGGACCCCGGTACGCGTGGTCGCGGTGAGCTCCGCGGTGATCCCGGAGTCGAGGCCGACCTTGTAGTACCCGGGGCTCGCCCGCTCGGTGTCGTGACGGAACTTCGCGGCGTAGCGGGCGTAGTCGGTCTCGGTGATGTCGCCCGTGGTGGGCAGGGTGGGCAGGTCTCCGCCGAGCCCGCAGCCGACGCCCGACAGGTGGATGCCGGAGAAGCCCCTGATGTGGTCCTGGGCATGGTCGTAACCGGTGTTGTGGCCGGTGTCCGGGGAGAGTTGGACCATTCCGAAGGGTACGGAGGCGCCCGGATAGGTGTTGCCCTCGTTCTCCGTGCCGATGAACGGGTCGACCAGATCGGTCAGTTGGCCGTCGCGGGAGGCCTGCCCGTCGTGGGACGCCTGCCCGTCGTGGGACGCCTGCCCGTCGTGGGACGCCTGCCCGTCGTGGGACGCCTGCCCGTCGTGGGCCGGCGCGGCCTCGGCGCCGGGCGCGGCGAGCGCCCCGGCGAACAGCGCGAGCGCGGCGAGCGCGACGCCCGCCCCGCGCCTTCTCCGGTGGGGATGCATGGGTGGAGGGCCTCCTTGGACAGCGTGGACAACGTTGTCAGAGTGCGGTCATTCTTCGACCTCCCACGTGTACGCGTCAAGGGTGCGGACGGCTCGGGGGCTCGGCGCGATCGGCGCCCAGCCCCCGACTCCCCTGCTCCGCCCGCCCGTACGGCCTCGGGCGCCTACGCCTCGGCGGCCGCGACGCGGGCCAGGGTCTCCTCGCGCAGCTCCGCCGGGTCGGCGCCGCGCGCCGCGAGGACCTCCCGACCCCGCCCGCCGTCGCCCGCCGCCAGGAGGCCGAGCAGCATGTGCTCGGTGCCGAAGCGGTCGTGCCCGAGCGCCTTGGCCTCGCGCAGGGTGGCCTCCAGGACCTGCTTGGCGCGGGGCGTGTAGGCGGGCCGGGGGTATTGGAAGGCACCGGGCCCGAAGGTGCTGTCGGCCTGGCGCTTGATCTCCTCGACGTCGATGCCGATCGGGGCGAGCGCGTCCTTCGCGGGCTGCCCGCCACTGCTCGGCACCCCGGCCGCTTCGAGGATCCGTACGGTCTCCGCGCGCAGCGGCTCCGCCTCGACCCCCCGCGCGGCCAGGGCCTCCCGGGCGATGCCGTCGGTTCCGGCGAGCCCGAGCAGGATGTGCTCGGTGCCGATGAAGTCGTGGCCGAGCGCGATCGCCTCGTCCTGCGAGGCGACGATCGCCCGCTTGGCCGGCTCGGTGAAAAACTCGAACACCTTCAGCCCTCCTTGCCTGTGGCTTTGCGCCTGCTCGCATGCTTTTCGTGCACCGACTGCCTGCTGACCTGCAGGGACGACGCGATGTTCTGCCATGACCAGCCCTGCTCGCGGGCGTTGTCGACGTGCACGCGCTCCAGTTCCTCCAAGAGGCGGCGCAGCGCGACGACCGCCGCGAGTCCGACGGCGGGGTCCTTGTTGGTGACTTGTCCGGCCAGCGAGGCCGGGGTGTCCTCAGCTCCCATGACCGTCAGGATTCCCTGACACGGACGGGTTGTCAAGGAATCCTGACACCTTGCCGACGGGTCAGTCCGGTGCGCCACCCCGCGACGGGGTCCGCCGGGGCGGCCGTTCGAAGACGCAGTCGCCGCAGAGGCCGCCACCGGGGCAGCGGTAGTAGAGGCAGCAGCTGCGCCTGCGGAAGGCCGGCCCTTCCAACAGGACTCCTGTACCGGCGAGTTGAGAACAGGCGAAGAGCTCGGCCCCCAGGGCCAGGGCCCGCTCCCCCGCCTCCGGGCGCCCCGACTTGCTTGCCCAGCCGTGGAGTTCGCGCACGGCGCCGGCCAGAGCCGACCCCGCGTTGCCGCGCAGCAGTCCGCGGGAGACCGGGGTGTCCCGGCGGAACGCCTCGGCGAGCGGGACGAGATGACCCTCGATGACGCTCTCCACCAGACCTTCGGCGCTCGCCTCGCGGTCCTGGCCGCCCGGAGCGAGGAGCAGGTCGTCGGGCGAGGTACGGGCGCCGTCCCAGTGCAGCCGGGGCGCGGCGAGGTCCGGCAGGACGCCGTACAGCACGGCCGGGCCGAGCGCGATCGACCAGAGCCGGGCGGCCAGACCCAGGTGGGCGATGGACGCGGCCACCCGGCGCTCGGGGGCGTCGAGCCGATTGGCCACCGTGTCGATGCGCGCGCTCAGGGGCGCGGTCCGCCCCGCGTACAGGGTGGCGAGGGGGACGTGGGGGCCGGTGGCGTCGCCGGTTCGGAGGGCGAAGAAGCCGCCGACCGACGAGACCTCGGCCCACTTTTCGGGGTGCACTGCGCCGCCCGTCTGTCGATGTCAGTTCGTGCCACTGTGGCACGAACTCCTGGATGGCCGGTTCCACGCCCGTGACAGGGGGTTGCGCGGTCGAACGCCCGGGCCCTCCCAGGGTGACGGAAGGTGATCGTCCGATCCCCTTGACGCCCTGTTTGAGCTGCGGTTTTACTGAAAGTCCGATATCTGGGACGACTTTGGTCGTATGCCCCTACTCCTCCTGGAGTACTCATGAATCGGTGCTCAGGGACGACGACACGGGGTCCGCAACGAGACATCGTGGAGCCATGAGCGCCCTTGTCCTGGCCGTGCTGCTGTCGTTGGTCTCCGCCGTCGCGTACGCGGCGGCGGCGATCGTGCAGGAGCGCGTGGCCGCCTCCGCCCCGAGCAGCGCGTACGCACCCGTGCGCCGCCCCGCGTGGTGGGGCTCGGTCACCCTCAACGGGCTCGGCGCGGCGCTGCACGTGGCGGCCCTGGCCTACGGCCCGCTCACCTTGGTGCAGCCGATGGGCGCGCTCACCATCGTGTTCGCGCTGCCGATGTCGGCCGTGTTCATCCGGCGCAGGGCCGGGGCCGCCGCCTGGCGCGGCGCCGTCATGGCGACGGCGGGCCTCGCCGGCCTCCTGGCGCTGACGAAGGGAGCGGACGCGGGCGCCGTCGCCATGGGCCCACGCCTGGTGCTCGCCGCGGCCGGGCTCGGGGCGGTCGCGGCGCTGTTCGTGGCGTCGAGGGCCCTGCACCGGGCGGCCACCCGCAGTGTGCTGCTCGCCGCGGCGGCGGGCAGCGCCTTCGGTCTGGCCTCGGTGTTCACCAAGTCCGTCGCCGAGGACTGGCAGTCGGGCCTTCCGGCGGCGGAGCTGCCCATCCTGTTCGCGATAGCCGCGTTCGCGCTGGCGGGCCTGATGCTCTCGCAGGCCTCCTATCGCGGCGCGGGCCTCGCGGCGCCGCTCGCCACGGTCACCGTCGTCAATCCGGTGGTCGCCGCGGCCATCGGTCTGACCCTGTTCGGCGAATCGTTCCGGTACGGGACCGCGGGGACCGCGATCGCGCTGGGCTTCGGCGTGGTGGCCGCGGGCGGTCTGATCCTGCTCACCACCGAGCGTCTGAACGCCGGCCGCCGCACCGGGCCCGCCCCGGCCCCGGCCGCGGGCATGCCCGCGGCGCCCGGTGCGGCCGGGCGCCAGGAGGACACCCCGGATCAGACGGCTACGCCGCCCGCCCTCAGGTAGGCCAGCGGGTCCACATCGGAACCGTAGGCAGGACCTGTCCTGATCTCGAAGTGCAGATGCGGTCCGGTCGCGTTGCCGGTCGCGCCCGAACGCCCGATCCGCTGGCCGGTGTTGACCTTCTGACCGGTCTTCACATTCACCGCGGACAGATGGGCGTACTGGCTGTAGCGGCCGTCGGGGTGGTGGATGACCACCTGGTATCCGTACGAGCCGCCCCAGCCGGCCGCGACGACCGTGCCGGAGGTGACCGCCTTCACCGAGGTGCCGGTGGACACCGGGAAGTCGACGCCGGTGTGATAGCCGCTCGCCCAGGACGAACCGGCCTTGTGGTACGGGGTGCTCGGGTCCGCGTCGACCGGCGCGGTGAACGCGGCCGTCCTGGCCGGCGCCTTCGCCACGGGCTTGGCGGCCGGGGGCTTGGCGGCCGGCTTCGCCGCGCTCTTCGGCGGCGTCGTGGGCTTCGCGGGGGCGCCACCGGGCAGGGTCAGGTGCTGGCCGGGGCGGATGAGGTTCGGGTCGGCGCCGACGACCGTACGGTTCTCGGCGTACAGGTGCGGCCAGCCGCCCTGGACCCGCTCGCGCTCGGCGATCAGGGACAGCGAGTCACCGTGCAGCACGGTGTACGAGTCCCGCTTGCCCGGCACCTTGGTGGGACTCGCCTGCTCGGCCTTCTTCGGGGTGGAGGGTCTCGCGGCCGGGGGTCTGGCCGGGGTCTTCGCCGTCCGGTGCGTCGACTGCGGCTTGATTTCGGTGGTCGTCGTCAGCTGCGGGGCCGTGCCGCCCCGGGTGAGACCGGCCTCGCCCGAGCAGACCGGCCAGGCGCCGGGGCCCTGCCCCTTGAGCACCTTCTCGGCGATCGCGATCTGCTGGTCCCTGCTCGCGAGGTCGGCGCGCGCCGCGTACTGACGGCCGCCGTACGCCTCCCAGGTGGACTGGGTGAACTGGAGCCCGCCGTAGAAGCCGTTGCCCGTGTTGATGTGCCAGTTGCTGGTGGACTCACAGGCCGCGACCTTGTTCCACACGTCGAGCGACGCGGCATCGGCGGTCCCCGCCGCGATCAGCGGGAGGGCGATGCCCACCCCGCCGGCCGTGACCGTCAGGGACGCCTGGTTGATCCGGCTCGGCTGGTACCGGCGGTGCCGGCCGCGTAAGGCCATGAGTCCCCCTCGAAGGCATCAAGAGCCGCCAAAGTAGGGGCTGCGAACAGGTCATGACAAGGGGTCGGAACAAGCGGAGGGAAGCCTTCAGGGGAGCGTGGACTTTCGGCACGCCGTGTCGGGAATCCCGTCCATGCCGTATGACGTGCCCCGTTCCGTAGGGTGGGCGGCAAACGTGCGCCATGACGGACGCTCGTGGCGCCGCGCACCCCGAGAATCCAGGAGCAAACACGCATGAGTGGAACAGCCCAGATCGGCGTCACCGGACTCGCGGTCATGGGCCGCAATCTCGCCCGCAACTTCGCGCGCAACGGATTCACGGTCGCCGTGCACAACCGGACGGCCGCCAAGACCCGGGCCCTGGTCGAGGAGTTCGGCGAGGAGGGCAGCTTCGTGGCGGCCGAGTCGCCCGAGGACTTCGTGGCCGCTCTCGAGCGGCCACGCCGGCTCGTCATCATGGTCAAGGCGGGCGAGGCGACGGACGCGGTGATCCGGGAGTTCGCGCCGCTCCTCGAAAAGGGCGACGTCATCATCGACGGCGGCAACGCGCACTTCGAGGACACCCGCAGGCGCGAGCGCGAACTGCGCGAGCGCGGCATCCACTTCGTCGGCGTCGGCATCTCGGGCGGCGAGGAGGGCGCACTGCACGGACCGAGCATCATGCCGGGCGGTTCCGCCGAGTCGTACGAGTCCCTCGGCCCGCTCCTGGAGCGGATCGCGGCGAAGGCGCCCGACGGCACCCCGTGCGTCACCCACGTGGGCCCGGACGGCGCCGGCCACTTCGTGAAGATGGTGCACAACGGCATCGAGTACGCCGACATGCAGCTCATCGCGGAGGCGTACCACCTGCTGCGTACGGTGGCCGGCTACTCCCCCGAGAAGATCGCCGAGACGTTCCGGGACTGGAACACCGGTCGCCTCGACTCGTATCTCATCGAGATCACCGCCGAGGTCCTCGCCCATGTCGACGCGGCGACCGGCAAGCCGTTCGTGGACGTGGTCGAGGACGAGGCCGAGCAGAAGGGCACCGGCCGCTGGACCGTGCAGATCGCGCTCGACCTGGGGGTCCCGGTGTCGGGCATCGCCGAGGCCGTGTTCGCCCGGTCCCTGTCGGGCCACGCCGAGCTGCGCGAGGCGGCCCGTTCGCTGGCCGGGCCCGCGGCGAACCCGCTGGGCGAGAAGGAGGCCGCGGCCTTCGCCGCGCAGGTGGAGCAGGCGCTGTACGCGTCCAAGATCGTCTCGTACACGCAGGGCTTCCACCAGGTCCAGGCGGGCAGCCAGAACTACGACTGGGACGTCGACCCCGGCGCGGTCGCGGCGATCTGGCGCGCGGGCTGCATCATCCGGGCCGCGTTCCTGGACCGGATCCGGGCCGCCTACGACGCGCAGCCCGAACTCCCGAGCCTGCTCTCGGACAAGCGGTTCGGCGACGAGATCGGTGCGGCGCAGGACGACTGGCGCGCGGTGATCGTGGCGGCCGCCCGCCAGGGCGTCCCGGTGCCGGGCTTCTCGGCGGCGCTCGCGTACTACGACGCGCTGCGCGCCGAGCGCCTCCCGGCGGCGCTGACGCAGGGCCAGCGCGACTTCTTCGGCGCGCACACCTACCGGCGCACCGACCGGGAGGGCTCGTTCCACACGCTGTGGGGCGGCGACCGGTCCGAGGTCAGCACCGGCTGACCGGCGCCGCGGCCGGGCCCCTCAGCCCGCCGGTTCGGGCTGCGGGGGGCCCGGTACGGGATCGGGGCCCGGGGGCTGCGGCACGGGGTCCGGCAGACCCGGGTCCGGGTCCGGCTGCGGCGGGCTCGGGTCGGGACCCGGGCTCGGCGGCTGGGGGTCGGGACCGGGGCCGGGCCTCGGCGGAACCGGATCGGGGCCGGGGCCGGGACCCGGTCCGGGGATCGGGCCCGGTTCGGGGTCGGGCAGCGGCGTGGGCCACGGCGGGGTGGGCTCCGGGTGCGGCACGGTCATGATCGGCCTCCTCATGGTCTGAGATCAGCTTCACCTGCGCGCCTGCCCGGCGCCCGCCGGTTCAACCCGTACGGGTCAGGCGGCCCGGCCCGCCACGGCGGCCGCCGCCCGCAGCCCGGGGCGAGGGCTCGACAGGACCGGAACGGCGGTCGTGGTCCGGTCGGCGGCGGGCGCCATCGAAGCCTGGGCCAGCACCACGACGTCGACGTCCGTCAGGGCGTCCACCGCCCGGGCCACCTCCGCGAAGTACGCCTGCGCGTCGCCCGATTCGAAGTGGGACCAGGCGTCCTCGACGAGCACCGTCCGCAGTGCGAGCGGCCGGTCGCCTGCCTCCTCGCGGATCAGCGCGGCCGTCGGCCCAAGGGTGGAGGCGACGGCGGCGACGACGGCGATCCGCGGCCCTCGCGCCACTGCGGCCGCGGCCATCGGCCGGTCGACCCGCAGCACCGGCACGCCCAGGGTCGCGGAAGCGGCCTCCGCGACCGCGCCGATGGTGGAACAGGTGCAGAGGATCGCGTCCGCGCCCTGGGCCACCGCGTCGGCGAGGACGGCCCCGACGTCCCCGGCCACCGCGTCCGGCCCCAACTCCCTTGCCCTGCTGAGCAGTTGCTCGTCCACCAGGTGGCGCAGCACGAGGCCCGGGGCGTCCTCGTCGCGCAGGGCGTCGAAGACCGGGACGTGGACGGGCGAGGTGTGCAGCAGTGCGAGCCCGCTCACCACAGCTCCGGATTCGCGGCGAGCCGGGCCTGGGCGGCCTCGACCAGGGCGGCCGGGGCGGCGGGCGCCTCGCCCGGGTGCCGCTCGGCCCACTTCGCGGCGTACGGGCAGAGCGGCACGACGGCCAAGCCCTCGCGCGCGGCGGTGGCGTAGAACTCCCGCACCAGGTCACCGGCGATGCCCTTGCCCTCGTGCCCGGGCTCCACGACGGTGTGCACCGCCACCAGCGCGGCGGACGGCTCGTCGAGTACGAAGTAGGCGATGCGGCCGACCACTTCACCGCCCTCGAAAGCGGCGAGCAGCCCTCGGGCGCGGTCGTCCCGGATCTCTGCCATGGTGCGGGTTCCTCTCCGGGGGCGGGTCAGCGCTGCGGGGCGGGGATCGTGGCCTGCGGGCTGCGCCGCTGGTCACTGCCGGGCACCGGGGCCGAGGCGTCGGTGCCGAGCTCGACGATCCGGTTGGCTCCGTCGACATGCACGACGCTGGGCTTGAACACGCGCGCCTCGATGTCGTCGATCTGGGCGTAACTGATGAGGATCACCAGGTCACCGGGGTGCACGAGGTGGGCGGCGGCACCGTTGATCCCGATGACCCCGGAACCCCGCTCGCCCTCGATGACGTACGTCTCCAGGCGGTTGCCGTTGTCGATGTCGACGATGTGCACCAGCTCGCCGGGGAGCAGATCGGCCGCCTCCATGAGCTCGGCGTCCACGGTGACCGAGCCCACGTAGTGCAGGTCGGCCTGGGTGACGGTGGCTCGGTGGATCTTGGACTTGAACATGGTACGTATCACTGAAGTACTCCTAGGCACAGGCTCCCTGCCTGCTTTTTCGCAGGTCAAGGGCACTTTCCAACCCTACGACGAGTCGCATGTCCGGGCAGCGTCCGCCAGGTCTTCCAGGACTCGCGCCGACCACTTGCCGACTTTCCTGACGAGCCATCAGGCGAGGCCTCCAGGAGGACTGCGCACACCCTCCCGGACACCGCCCCGACGACGGCCCAAGCCTACGCAGCACTCCGCGAAGAGCGTCCGTGATCACCGTCACTCCGGTCGCGCACGGGGCGACGGTCCGGCCTCCCCTTCGTCCAGGAGACACCAGGAGACGCCCGGCACGGCCTGCCGGGATGCGTACGGGTTCGCCCGCGGTCAGGACATCTGCGGGTCCGGGGTGAGCAGTGCGAACGCCGCGCCCGCCGGGTCCGCCACCCAGGCGATCCGGCCGACCGAGGGCACGTCGGCGGCAGGCATCAGCACGGAGCCGCCGTTCGCCGTGACCGCCGCGACGACCGCGTCGGCGTCGAGGACGTGGAAGTACGGCGCCCAGCGCGCCTGCTCCTCGTCACCCGTCAGCGGGACCACCCCGCCGAACGAGCCGTCCTGCTGATCGCCGTCCGCGATGCTCAGCACCCGGTAGGTCATCCCGGGCACCTGCATCTCGGCCGAGCGCCAGCCGAACAGGCCCGCGTAGAAGCCAATGGCGGCCGCCGGGTCCGGCACGTGCAGCTCGGCCCAGATCAGCGCGTTCTCGGCGGAGGCCAACTCGAAGCCGGCCGTACGGCCGGGCTGCCAGCAGGCGAACTGGGCGCCCTGCGGGTCGGTGAACTGGCCGAGCCAGCCCTCACCCATCACGTCCACCGGCTCCATCCGCACGCTCCCGCCGCCGTCGCGCACGGCAGCCGTGGTCGCCTGGATGTCGGGGGTGTGGAAGTGCAGCATCCACGCCGAGTCCGCGCCTTCCTCGGTCAGCTGCCCGACCGCGGCGACGGTCCGGCCGTCACGCTGGAAGAAGCCGTAGCCGCCCGTGTCGGGTCCGGCGGCGACGAACCGCCAGCCGAAGACGGCTCCGTAGAAGGCACAGGCCCCGGGGATGTCGGGACTGCCGAGGTCGAGCCAGTTGGGCGATCCGGTGCGGAAGTCGGTACCGAGCATGCGTGCTCTCCTGAGTAGGGTCCGGCAGCGTAGCGAGGCACGCCACTCCTGGTAAGGCGCAGAGTACTGAGCGTTACGGCGAGTCGCCTCCGGAACTCCGGCAGCGACCGAAGTCGACTCCGTCGACGCCGTCACGGCGTCGGAATCCGCCCCCGTCGCGCGCCCGTGACACCGCCTTGCACCCGACCGCGCCGCGATGCCCTCGGCCCTCAATCGAGAAATGGCAATCGCCGGATCGGGTGACCGCCCCCTCACGAGTGATTCGAACGCAAGATCACGAGCTCCGACCCCGACCACAGAGGCCGGGGCGAGCTTCACGGAACACATTCGAGCGAGCCTTCGCTCTGCGCTCACCGCTACGCATGACCGGCACCGCGTGTTTTCCGAGCTCCTGTCCGTACCGATGCCCTCGGAGGAGCCCCCGTGCGAAGCCAGCCCAACATCGTCGGCGTACACCTTGTTTTCGAGCATGCCGGACAAGTGCTGCTCCAGCGGCGCTCCCCCTGCTCCCCCTTCGACCCCGGCTCCTGGCACGTCCCCGCCGGACACCTCGAAGAGGAATCGGCCAGCGCCTGCGCGGTCCGGGAATCGGAGGAGGAACTCGGCGTGAAGATCGACCCGCAGGACCTGCGCCTCGTCCACGTCCTCCACTATCGCGACAGCGTCGCCGCCATCCCCCGCATCCAGTTGTTCTTCCGTGTTCTTTCGTACGGCGGCACTCCGCGGATCTGTGAACCGGACCGGCACACCGCCCTGGCCTGGCACCCTTACACGGCGCTGCCCTCACCGCTCGTCGCCTACACCGCCGCGGCCCTGACCGCGATCGCGGTCGGGCGTCCGTTCGCCGCCATGGGGTGGGCGGCATGACACCGGCCAAGCCCGCACCGGCCATGGTCGGTGCGACCGCGGCGGCCTTCATCCGGCGAGCCGACGGCCGCGTCCTGCTCGTCCACCACGCCGGAACCGGCCACTGGGTCACGCCGACACGATCACTCTGGTGGGCGGGGCGCGGTTCTCGCCCGCCGTCACGACCGCGCGGGCTTCGCGCAAGTCGGCCCAGGCAGCACTGGCGGGAAGGCCGCGGCTCACCCCTCGGGGCCGTCGGATGCGGTAGCGGTATCCGCGTCCGGCTGGAGGGTGAAGAGCTCGTCGAGGCCGACGATACGCAGAACGCGCAGGGCATTGGCGGGTACGGCGGCGAGGGCGATGCCGGCCTGGGCGGCGTGGGCCAGGGTGCGGGCCACGATCAGGGCCGAAATGCCGCTGGAATCCATGAACTCAAGGCCGCCCAGGTCGAGGACCAGGCGCTGGCCCGGTTGGATCGTGAGCGCGGCGAGCTGCCCGCGCAGCTGGGGGGCGGTGGCGTGATCGAGATCGCCGGTCACCTCGACGACAGGTCCGGACGCGGCGTCCCGTGTAGTGATCATGAATTGGTTCGTCACCTGGTCTTCACTGCCGGTGCGATCGCCTGATGGGTGGGGACGCCGATGGCAAGAAGTGCGGTGTCGTCGTCGAGCCCGTCGCCGAAATCGTCGAGCAGGCCGGTGAGGGCCTGGATGACCGCCTCAGCGGGCTTGCCGGCCTGCCCGGCGGCGAAGGCGCGCAGAGCCCCGTCACCGTAAAGCGTGGTGCGGTCCTGGCCGGTGCGGGCCTCGGTGAGGCCGTCGGTGTAGAGCAGGAGGGTGTCACCGGGTTCCAGGGTGGTGGTGGCGGAGGCGAAAGGGGCCTTGGGCAGGACGCCAACCAGGAGGCCACCGGGAGTGGGCAGGAAATCGGCATGCCCGGCGGCCCGCAGGACGAGGGCCGGTGGATGGCCGCCGGAGGCCAGGCACACGGTGACCCGACCGGTTGCCGGGTCGGGCTCGATGGTGCCGAAGATGGCGGTGCAGTACCGGGGATCGCCTCTGGTGTAGCGCTCGTGGAGCACCGCGTTGAGGGTCGTGAGCGCGGAGACCGGGTCGGCGTCGTGCAGAGCGGCGGCGCGCAGGGTGTAGCGGGTCAGCGAGGTGACCGCGGCGGCCTGTGGGCCCTTGCCGCACACATCGCCGAGGAAGAAGCCGAAGCGCTTGCCGTCGAGGGGGAACAAGTCGTAGAAATCTCCGCCCAGTTGCTCGGGCGAGGCGGTGCGGTAGTGCGCGGCGCTCTCCACCCCGGGGATCTCCGGCAGGGCGGCGGGCAGCAGCGACTGCTGGAGTACGGCCAGGGCGTCCTGGAGCCGGGCGCGGTCGGCTTCTGCTTGTTTGCGGTCCTGTTCGGCGGCGTTGCGGGCGCGCAGGAGTTCTTCTTCGTAGGCGCGGCGGTCGCTGGCGTCGAAGATGGTGGTGCGGATGAGCAGGGGTTCACCGGTGGTGCCGTGTTTGACCACGGAGGAGACCAGCACGGGAATCCGACCCCCGTCGGCCTGCTTGACCTCCAGGGCGATGCCGCTGATCTCGCCCCGCATGCGCAGGAGCGGGGCGAAGTGCGTCTCGTGGTACAGCTTTCCGCCCACGGTCAGGAGGTCGGTGAAGCGCAGTTTGCCCACCACGGCCTCGCGCTCCCGGCCGAGCCAGCGCAGCAGCGTGGTGTTGACCTTCGCGATGGTGCCGTCCATCAGCGTGGACAGATATCCGCACGGGGCGTTCTCGTACAGCTCCTCGGTGCTGTCTTCCAGCAGCGCGGCGAACGTCGCGTTCGCCGTCCCCTGCTCGCCCCGGCCCTGGCGATCGGGCGGGTCGCCCTGCTGGCCTGTGCGACACGTCACCGCAGGCCCTCGCGGACCGGGGTGATCGGATCGTTGACGGCACGTGGGGCGGACTGGTGCGGGCCGTGATCAGTGGCATCGAAGGTGGTCAACTGCGGGCCGGGGATGGCCCCGTGACCGTAGCCGCCGACTTCGCGTGGAGCATTCGCGTCCCGTGCGCGGTCGAGGACCGGCGTCGGGACGTCCACGCTTTTCAGGCCACCCCGGGGCTGCGGAAGAAGGTCACCCCGGGAATCCGCAAGGACGTCGCCCCGGGAGTCCGGAAGGAACGGGGTACGGGCGAAGACATGCGCCATGTCGGGGTCGGTCGCGCAGAAGCTGTTCGTCGGTTCTTCCTCAGGTTCGGGCCGCTCCGCGTTCCCCATGACCACTGGGACCACCGGGACGACGGGCGCCACGGCCGCGGACCGACCCGGACGGTTCGGCCCCAGGGACGCCGACAGCTCGTCGATGTTCTCGGCGATCTCGGCGTCTTCGTCGTTCTCGGCGTTTTCGCCGTTCTCGGCGGCGAATCCGCCGCGGCAACCCTCGTCGTAGATATACCGCGGTGACGGAGTCACCATAACCAGTGCTCCGATGCGTTCGGGGGCCATGCGAGCGGCCGGCACTCCGACCATCGCACTGACCGAATGCCCCACGAACGCCGCATCACGCAGATCGACGGCCGCACAGATCTCGACCCCGTCGCGGGTGCAGCCGTCGAGCGAGGCACGGCGGTCCTCCGAGAACGCCGGCAGGTCCCAGTGGCCCGATCCCATGTGACCGAACGGGCCCACCCGGTAGTCCTCATCGAGGGGAGGCGGCGTCGGCCTCCACATGCGTTGATCACAGCCGAACCCCGGGGCGAGCACCACCACGAGCCACTGTGGGTTGCCCGCGACGATGACGTTGTTCCTGCGCCCCGTATCCATATCCGTCACCCTCCCAGACTTCAGTCATCCCTCCGCAACGGCCGCGGATCGCCTCCCGCTCCTCCACACCCCGCGCACACCGGTGTCGCCCACCGCCTGCGCGACACCGGCCTCGCCGCCGCCGGTAGCCGGGTGAGGAACCGCTCGTGATCGGCGGTTTCCACGGACGATTCAGGCATCCGCGTTGCGGCGGGACTCGGTTCGGGCGCGATGTTCTTCGTTGATGCGCCGGGCCTCTTCGAGCTGGTCCTCAAGAATGACGATGCGGCAGGCGGCCTCGACCGGGGTGCCCTGGTCGACCAGTTCACGGGCACGTGCGGCGATCTTCAACTGGTAGCGGGAGTAACGGCGGTGGCCGCCCCGCGAGCGCAGCGGCGTGATCAGGCGGGCCTCGCCGATCGCACGCAGGAAGGCGGGCGTGGTGCCGAGGAGGTCGGCGGCCCGGCCCATGGTGTAGGCGGGGTAGTCGTCGTCATCGAGCCGGCCGAACGAATCGTCTGCTGTCATTGCACCTCTCTCATGGAACCGGAACGCGCTTGAGGGGCCCGGGTGCCATGTGGCACCCGGGCCCCGAAGGAACTTGCTACACCATCTGCCGGCCCTGATATCGCGCCGGCCTTCTGTGTCCGCACGTCCACCCGAGCGAGGGCGGGAAATGCGGGGATCGCGGTTGCTTGACCGGAGACCACCTCACTATCGATGTCCTGCGGTACCCGGACGGCTTTCGGTGTCCGGGCGATCCTGATGGCGTTTTGGCTCCTCCGTTCTTCCCTCTGGCTGTGCTGACCACTGACGGGAACGTCAACTGCACTTTCCCGTACTGCTGCCACGTGTACTGCGGCACTGCTGCGGCAGCCCCTGATCACTGCGGGCCGCCCGGTCCGGTGATCAGTTCCGTCGCCGCTGTCGCAACCATCCTGGCTTCGGAACTCCACCACCGCACCGCCCTGCGAACTGCAACTGCGGTACTGGCGCCCGGCACTTCTTCTCTGCCGGGCCTGCGGTCCTTCTTGACTACGACAGGAACCATACGCACACCACAACCCAATGTCTACTCTCGCCGCCATAGATTTCCACTCGTTCGACAGATAGGTAATCGGCATCGAACGGCGACATGGGTTGAGGACGAACCGCGCATCCCGAGGGTTAACGGCTCAGGGCCGGGGCATAGGCCCTGCCTAGCAGGACCAGGGCATGACGATCCAGAGACCAGGACGATCCAGAGACCAGGGTGAACCGATGGACACGATGAGCCTCACCGCCACAGCCGTCAGCTCCCCGGCATGCGTCGCCGACGCCCGCGACACGGCCCGGGACTTCGTGGACGGGCTCGCGCATCCGGTCGCGGCCGATGCCGCCGACACGGTGGTCCTGGTGGTGTCGGAGCTGGTCACCAACGCGCTGCGGCACGGCGGCGGCGCCTGCACCCTGGATCTGTGCGAGCACCCGGGCAGCATCGAGGTGGCCGTGCACGACCGCAGTACGCAAGCCCCGCGGAGGCGCACCCCCGACCTGCACGGTGACACGGGCGGCTTCGGATGGCCGATGGTCGGCCGCCTTGCCCATGCCACCTTCGTCACTCACAGCAGCGCCGGCGGAAAGACCGTCAGCGCCCTCCTGCCCCGCTGACCGCCCTGGTACAGAAGGGCCGCGCGGTGGACCGGGAGCCCGGCCGACGCCCTGTTGTCCGCTCTCACCCACCGGGCGCCCGGCATGGCCGACCGCCCGGAGTTCCCGGCCGTACGGGATCGGGTCCGCCGTACGGGACCGGGGGCACCGCCCCGGAGAAGAAGGACCGGATCGTGAACGGCAGCGCCACGGCAGGACAGGGGCCGTCCGTACGCGTCGCCTAAGCGCTCCCGGGTGCGCGCAGAGCATGCGCGAGCGCGTCCACGGTCACGCCGACCACGGCCAAGAGCTGCGCCCGGCTCGCCCCGGCTCTGCTCATGACGGCGAGGGACTGGTTCACGGCAGCCGCGTGTTCGGCGAACGCATCGGCGTCCCGGTCGGCGAGTCGCCCGGCCTTCAGCGCGGCGCGCAGGCGCGCCCGCTGGAAACCGAGCGCCTCCTTGGCGTGCGCGGCGACGGCCGTGCTCAGCACCGGAATCGCCATGGCCGACTGGGCGATCAGGCATCCATCGGGCAGGTCGGGATCGGCGATGCGATCGAGGGTGACGTCGAAGAACGCGCGCACAGCCGCAAGCGGTTCCGAGGCCGCACCCGCCAGGGCGGCGTCGTACTTCTCGCCGTAGCGCGCGGTGTAGCGATCCAGGCAGCGCAGGAAGAGCGTGTCCTTGTCGCCGAGCGAGGAATAGATGGAGCTGCGGTTCAGGCCCGTTGCCCGTGACAGGTCGTCCACGGAGGTGTCGGCGTATCCGGCGCGCCAGAACTGGACCATCGCGGCGTCGAGTGCCGTGTCCATGTCGAACTGCTTCTTGCCTGCCACGTGACACTTCCTTGCCGGTACGTGCGTCGATGCCCATGCGCTGCGCACCACTCTATCTTGAACTGAATAGTTCAAGATGTGTTAGGTTGCAGATCTTCGATGGAGGTTTCCTGTGACTGACCCCGCGACCACGACTCGGCATGTCTCCGAAGCCGGCCCTGTCCACCACTTGCCCCTGCGCGACCTGGACGGGTTCACCCACCGCTGGGTCGACGCGGACGGCATCCGCCTTCACGCCGTCGACGGCGGCCGGCCGGCCGGCCCGGCTGTCGTGCTGCTCGCCGGATTCCCGCAGACCTGGTGGGCTTGGCGGAAGGTCATGCCCCGCCTCGCCGACCGGTTCCGCGTGATCGCGATCGACCTGCCGGGCCAGGGCCACTCCGAACGCCCGGAGCACGGCTACGACACCCACACGGTCGCCGCCCATGTCCACGCCGCCGTTGAGGCACTCGGAGTGTCCACCTACTGGCTGGCCGCGCACGACATCGGCGCCTGGGTCGCCTTCTCGCTCGCCCTCAACCACGGGAGCCAACTGCGCGGGGTGGCCCTGCTCGACGCCGGAATCCCCGGCATCACCCTCCCGGAAGCGATTCCCACCGACCCGGCCCGGGCGTGGAAGACCTGGCACTTCGCGTTCCATGTCGTGCCCGACCTGCCCGAGACCCTGCTCCTCGGGCGCGAACGGGACTATGTCGGCTGGTTCCTGAAAACGAAGGCCCTCTCTCCCGACGCGTTCGACGACGCCGACCTCGACCACTACGCAGCGGCCCTCGCCGCGGACGGCGGCCTCCGCGCCTCGCTCGCCTACTACCGGGACGCCGCCGAGTCTGCGCGCAGGAACCATCAGGCACTCGACCGGCAGCACCTGACCGTGCCGGTCCTCGGAATCTCCAGCAGCCACGGTTCCATCCCGGACATGGCAGCCTCCATCGGCCCATGGGCCGACGACACCACCGGAGTTGTCGTGCCCGACGCCGGGCACTACATCCCCGACGAGCAGCCCGAAGCCGTCGCTGCCGCCATAGCCGGGTTCATCGCCGACGGCGGCTGACGCCGCTCCGGACCTGCCCGGCACGCGCCGGCCCGGGCCGGCGGCCGCCAAGGCGCCCTCGTCGTGGGCGGGATGACGACGGCGACAGCCCCGGTTTCACGCCCGCCCCTCCTGCTCGGCGACGGCTCGCAGCGGGGCTCCGGCGTCGTGGAGGCTCGCGAGAGCCTGTCGATAGGAGGCGAGCAGACTGGTCTCGAGGTAGCCGACGCCCAGCTCCTGGCAGTAGCCGCGGACGATGGCCTGGGCCTTGCGCAGGTGGGGGCTTGGCATGCTCGGGAAGAGGTGGTGCTCGATCTGGTGGTTGAGCCCGCCGAGCACGAGGTCGGTGAACCATCCCCCGCGCACATTGCGTGAGGTGAGCACCTGACGACGCAGGAAGTCCGGGCGTTCCTTACCGGTCAGGATCGGCATGCCCTTGTGGTTGGGAGCGAAGATCGATCCGAGGTAGACGCCGAAGAGACACTGGTTCAGCGCGAGGAACGCGATGGCCATACCGGGCGGCAGCACCAGGAACAGGGCCGTCAGATACGCCGCGAAGTGCACGAAGAGAAGCACGCCCTCCAACCGGCGGCTCCTCAACGAAGGGTTGGCGAGCGCTCGGACACCCGAGATGTGGAGATTGAAGCCTTCCAGGGTCAGCAGCGGGAAGAAGAGGTACGCCTGCCGACGCCCGAGCAGTCTGGGCAGCCCAGTGGCCGCGCGGGCCTGAGACTGGGACCAGACCAGCACATCGGGGTCGAGATCCGGGTCGAGATCCTCATGATTGGGGTTGGCGTGGTGGCGGGTGTGCTTGTCATGCCACCAGCCGTATCCCATGCCGATGCCCATGTTTCCAGCGATGCGGCCGGACACTTCGCTCGCTCTGCGCAGCCGGAAGACCTGCCGGTGGGCGATGTCGTGTGCGACCAGCGCCACTTGGCCGAAGACCACCGCGAGGAACGCGGCCACGGCCAGGGTCCACCAGCTGCGGCCCACCAGCACGAAGGCGGCCCAACCGCCGACGTACAGGGAGGCGACGGCGGTGATGCGGATGGTGTAGTAGCCCGGCCGACGGGCCATCAGGCCCGCATCGGCAATCCTCTTCGACAGCCGGGCAAAGTCACTCCCCGCCACATCCGTACGTACGGGAATGGTGCTGTTCGTCGGCACGGCCTTGAGCCCTTCAGCGGAGGACACCCGGGTGCTGCGGCACCCGGTGCTCCACGCAGCCGAATGGCGGGGTCACGGCCGAGCGCATCCCTGGCGGGACCACTTCGAAGGTTGCGAGAGGTCTCCAGCCTACTGCGCGGCCGGTACCCGGCGGATCGCCCGGCAGAGCGCCTACGCGTGAGGCACCCTTCGCCACTCACCGGAGTCGCCGCCGCCACCCGCCGGCTTTCGGGCGGGAGTCGGGCGCCGGTACGGGGCACACCTGGCCGGCGCGGGGTCGGGAGGCTCACTGTTGTGCCGGGGGTGCGGGACGGGGGATGTGGGCGGTGTCGAAGCGGCCGGTGGTGATGTCGAGGGCGAGTTGGGTGAGGCGGTGGTGGTGGGAGCGGGCGTAGGCGCGCAGGGCGGTGAAGGCGTCGTCGACGCTGGTCCCCCAGCGCTCCGCGAGTATCCCTTTGACCTGTTCCAGGATGATGCGGCTGGTCAGGGCGTACTGGAGCTGGGAGCGTTCGACTTCGCTGTGGGCCAGGGTGCGCTGCTGGAGTATGCCGATGGTCGCCATGTCCGCCAGGGCCTGCGCAAGGAGCAGGTCCTCCTCGCCGAGCGGGGCGGGAACGTTCTGGAACAGACCGAGCGCACCGATGACGCTCTCGCGCAGGCGCAGGGGGAAGGCGTTGGTGGTGGTGTAGCCGATCTTCTGTGCGGCGGTGGCGAACTGAGGCCAGGCGTGTGTGGTGTCGGGGTCGGTGAGGTCGATGTCGAGGCGGGTGAGGCCGCTGTGGTAGCAGTCCACGCAGGGACCCTGTTCGTGCTGGGTGGCGAATACCTCAAGGAGCCGGGTGTTCTCGTCGGAGGCGGCGAGGAGGCGCAGATGGCCTTCTTCGTCGGCGAGGAGGATCCCGGCCGCGTCGACGCCGAGGAGACGGGCGCAGTTCTCGGTGAACCGCTGGAGGAATTCGATGATGTCGAAATCGGCGACCAGGGTGTCGGCGACGTCGAGGAAGATCTGGGAGAGCTGCTGTTCGCGCGGCATGACGATCAGTCCTTGTCTGTCACGGAGGGGGGCGTGTCATCTCCCGTGGAGGGCAGGCGCAGCCTTCTGGTGACGATGTCGTGAGCGAGGTCGGTGACGGGGCGGCTCTGTCCGTAGGCGTGGGCGCGCAGTGCCTGCAGGGCCTGGGCCAGGGGCAGACGCAGCTGGACGCTGACCATGCCGGTCGCCTGGTGGATCTCGGCGTGCCCCAGGCTTTGAGTGAGGGGAAGGGGTCCGGTCCGGTCGATCGCGGACGCCGTCCGGGTCAGGTACCAGTGGGTCAGGGCCGCGGCCAGGGCCAACGCGTCGTCCAGCTGCTGCCAGGTGAGGCGGCTCGCGGTGGGGCGGATGGCGCTCAGCACGCCGATCCGGATCGCGCCGAGGGTCATCGGGAAGCAGAACACCGACCGCAGCCGCAGCCCCAGCACCTCGCCCCGCAGCAGAGGCCAGCAGCCGGCGCGTTCCTCGGTCAGGTCGGCCACCAGGACAAGGGTCCCGCTGCGCAGGGCATCCACCCCCGGGCCCTCGCCCACCGTGAACTGCAGGTCCTCGAACCTCCGTGCCGCCTCGCCGGAGCACACCACCGGCTCCATCCCCGTCTCGGGAGTTGCCAGTGTCACGGCGAGACCCGCGACGTCGAGCGCGGTGAGGGCCGCCTCGATCGCCTCGTCGACGCCGCCTGTCCAAGGGGCGTCATCCAGCAGACGGATGGCTTCTGCCATCTGGTCACTGATCACGGACTCCGCCTGGATCATCGGCTCTTCTCCCGGCCCCACGCCGCCCGTGGCGCGGGGAAATGCGACAGGGGGCACCATGCCGGAGCCGGTACGAGAGGCGCCGCGCGGCGGCCCGCAAGAGGCGTCGCCCCGAGGACGGGACGAGCAGGACGCGGTCGGCTGCCGCCGGGCAGACGAGTCGGCGGACCTGAGGGGACAACCCGCGAAGGTCCAGGCGACGCCCCGCGTCGATGGCACGCCGGACTGCCTCCGGAAGGACGTTCAGCCCACTGACGTCGCGGAAGGTGAGGGCCGACATCTCGATGGCGATGCCCGGCCGCGGCCGCAGCGGGCAGGATTCAACGGCCTTTCGTCCCCGGAACGTTGCCTCCGAATCCGTCTCGCCGCGCAGCACGACCGACGACAAAACCCTGTACCTGTGCCGGATGGACGGCTCGGGCGGAGCAGCGAGCACAGCACCTCAGTTCCCGCACCGCCGCGCCGACCCGGTGGATACCGCTGGTTCCTGCCGGTCAGGCCGTTCACGGAGAAGCGCCCAGGAGGAGCCCGCACCGACATCCGTCCGACCGTCCGCGACACGGCCCCGGGTGAGGCCCGCCGCGGCAGCCGACGGACCCGTCTCTACGGGCACCTGCGACATCTTGCCGACCGCGTCGGGGGCTGGGACGCAGCAACAGGCTAGCCCCGACATGCCCACGGGAACAGTCCGCCTCAACGCCGTTGCGCGTTGTCGGGCCCATCCGAGCGGCCTTCCCGGCAGAGAGGCGCAGCTTCTTCCGAATACCGCCGCGGACCGGGTCGAGGGCGGCATCACCCCCGACGGGGCCGCGACGTCCGCAGCTCACGGTGACCGTGCGACGGAGCGAAGACCGAGGTGGCCAGGTACGCGGGCCGTGCGCGCACGTACCCGCGCGCACGTTGCGGCTTCCGCGTCTGGGCTGGCGACGCGCTCGGTCTAGGCGGCCGGTTTCGGAGGCTGTGCGGGACCTTCGGGGTCGAGTCTGGGGAGCCGACGGTCCAGCCAGGCGGGAATCCACCAGTTGGCGCGGCCGAAGAGGTACATCGTCGCGGGCACGAGCAGCAGGCGGACGACCGTCGCGTCGACGATCACACTCACGCCGAGGCCGAGCGCGAGCATCTTCACCACGACGTTCGGGGAGAGCATGAACGCCAGGAAGACGCTGGTCATGATGAGCGCCGCACAGGTGATGACGCGCGCCGTGGCGGCGAGGCCGGTGGCGACGGAGAGGTGGTTGTCGCCGCGGTGCAGCCATGTTTCGCGGATGCGGGCCAGCAGGAAGACCTCGTAGTCCATCGAGAGCCCGAAGATGATCGCGAACATCATCATCGGCACGTAGGACTCGATCGGCACCTTCTCGCCGACGCCCAACAGCGAGCCGCCCCAGCCCCATTGGAAGACCGCGACCACCACACCGTAGGCCGCGGCGATGGAGAACAGGTTCAGGACGGCAGCCTTGAGCGCCACCAGCGGGCTGCGGAAGACGCAGAGCAGCAGGACGAACGCGGCGGCGACGACCACGCCGATGATCAGCGGCAGTTTCGCCACGAGGGTGTCGGTGAACGTCTGCCCCGAGACCGTGGGTCCCGTGACATAGCCGGTGGCACCGGTGCCGGAGAGGGCGTCGGGCACGGTGTGGTCCTCAAGGGTGTGGATCAGGTCGGTGGTGGCCCGGTCCTGCGGGCCGGTCGCCAGAGTGACCGTGCTGACCAGCAGGGCGTGGTCGGGGGTGGGCTTGGGGGGCGTCACGGACGCGACGCCGGGGGCCGCCGACAGATCGTGCTGCAGAGTGGTGGCGAGGGCCTGGCTCTGGGACGGGTCGGCGGCCTGCTCGCTGTCGAGCTTGGCGACGACGGTGATCGGCCCGTTGGCGCCGGGTCCGAAGCCCTGGCTGATGAGGTCGTAGGCCCGCCGGTCGGTACTGGAGGTGGGCTGGGCCCCGGCGTCGATGTGGCCCAGGTGCAGCGAGCCGACCGGGATGGCGAGAACGCCGAGCACGACCAGGCCCGCCACGAGGAAGAGCCAGGGGCTGCGGCCGACCCGGGCGGCCCAGCGGTGCCAGACGTCGTTGGTGCCGGTGGGTTCGGCGACCGGCGTACGGACGCGCAGGCGGTCGATGCGGCGGCCGAGCAGGCCCAGGAGGGCGGGGGTGAGCGTCACGGATGCGGCAGCCGCGACGATCACGGTCAGCCCCGCCGCCGCACCCAGGGTGCCGATGAAGCTCATGCCCGAGACGTACAGGCCGGCCAGCGCAATGGCCACGGTCGCGGCGGCGACCAGGACGGACCGCCCACTGGTGGCCACGGTGCGGCCGACCGCCTCGGCGGGGTCGAGGCCATGGCCGGCGCCCCCGATCTCGTCGGTGCCGAGGAGTGCTCGGTAGCGGGTGGACAGGAACAGGGCGTAGTCGATGCCGACGCCCAGGCCCATCATCGCGGCCAGCGTCGGGGCGGCCTCTCCGAAGCTGAACTGGGCGGCGAGCAGGCCGAGTCCGGCGAGGCCGACGGCGAGACCGAGGACGGCGGTCACGAGCGGCAGCGCCGCGGCCGCGACGCTGCCGAAACCGATCAGGAGCACCAGGAGGGCGACGCCGAGGCCGATCATCTCCGAGGTCAGGTCGGCGGCCTTCGGTGCGGCCAACTGCCCGAGCGGATCGCCGTATTCGACCTCCACGTGATCGGCGCGCAGCGGCTGCACGGCGGTGTCGACCTTGCCGACGTACGAGTGGTCGAAGCCGGCGGGGTTGCTGGTGAACGTGACGCCGATCTGGGCGATGTCGCCGTGCGGCGAGACGGCCCCGGGGGTGGTGAGCGGATCGTTCACGGAGACCACGTCGGGCAGACGCTTGAGGTTGTTCACCGCCGCCTCGACCGATGCCTGGTGGTTGGCGACCGAGCCCTGATCGGACTTGATCACGATCGGGGCGGTGGTTCCGGACGTACCGCCGTGGGCCTTGAGCAGGTCCGCGCCGGTCTGGGTGCTGGTGCCGGGCAGCGAGAAACTGTCCGCGAAGCTTCCGCCCCACCGCCCGTGGGCCACGCCGATCACGACGAGCAGGACGAGCCAGCCCACGACGACCCGCCAGGCGTGCCGGGCACACCAGCTTCCGAGGCGGTGCAGCAGTCCGGTGCCGGGTTCTGCGGGCGAGTCGTTCTTCATGGTCGTGACCCTGTCTGCCGTGCGAGGAGAGCCGCGGCGCACTGTTCGGGACGGAAGGGAAGGGGGGAGGTGGGAGGGAGGGGCGGAGACGCGAGGAGGGAGGGGCGACACCGGCCCGGGCGGGCGCCTGGGGACCCGGGGGGGGCCGGGGGGGGGGGCCGCTGCCGCTCGGCTCGGGCGGAGGCCTCGGCTCCGTCCTGCGGCCGGGGGCCGGGGGCCTCAGCCGAAGGTCTCGACTCCGTCCTGCTCCTGGTCCTGCTCGCGCTCCTGGTTCCTGGCTCGGCGTCCGACCACGGCCGCGGCCGCCACGGCGCTGCCGAGGAAGGCGAGGGCGACGGTCCAGGGCTGGTCCAGTACGTGATCCGTTGCGTGGTCGAGTGAGTAGCGCCCCGCGCCCGCGAGGCCGATCGCGGCGGCGGTGAAGCCGAGGAACGCCGGGTACTCGAAGCCGCCGCCCTGGGCGAAGAAGCCCGCCGGCGCATGGACGGCCACGGCGCCCGCCATGGCCCCGGCCGCCGCCGCTCCGGCGGCCGGGGTGGCGAGGCCCAGGGTCAGCAGGGCGCCGCCGCCCATCTCGCCGAGCCCGGCGGCGACGGCGCTCTGCTTGCCGGGGGTGAAGCCCATGTGTTCCATGGCCGCCGCGGTGCCTTCGAGCCCGCCGCCGCCGAAGCAGCCGAAGAGCTTCTGGGCGCCGTGGGCCATCAGGACCGCGCCGGTGCCGGCCCGCAGCACGAGCAGTCCGAGGTCGCGTCGGTTGAGGCAGGTCATGGCGTCTCCCAGGGCGTGCGGCGGTGGACTCGGGATCCACTCTCCGGGGCACGCGGCTGCGACCCTCAGCGTTGCTGGGCCGTACGGGTCACGGCCCCGGCGGCGCGGCGCCCCGCACGGCCGGTGCGGGCCACCCCGGCCCGCACCGAAGCACCCGCTCCCCCGCGACCCTCAGCGCTGGGCCTCGCCCTGGGCTATCTCGATGCCCCCGTGCAGATCCGCGGCGGCCTCGACCGCCGAGGCCGCCGAGGCGCACAGGCAGCCGAGCAGGACCGCCGCTATGAGCCGGGCGCCGCGCGAGCGGGGCAGCCTGGGCGCGGGGCGGCGGTCGAGCAGGGCCGCGACCCTGCGCGGGACCGGACCGACCGCCGCGGCCAGCACCGCGCGGGGGCGGGCCGCGCTCGGTTCGGCGGCGCGTGTGGCGAGGGCGGCGCGGCCGATCGCCCGGGCGGCGAGCTTACGGTCGCCCACGGCCCCGGCGGCGTACTCGTCGGCGGCCCGTTCCAGGGCGTAGGCGAGCGGGGCACGCAGCGAGCGCAGCGACGGATGGCAGTGCGCGGCGAGTTCGGCGGCGGCCAGGAACAGATGATGGCGGCTCTTGAGGTGGGCCCGCTCATGGGCGAACAGGGCCTCGCGCTCGGCGGGGCCGAGGGCGCGCAGCATGCCGGTGGTGACGACGATGCGGCCGGGGCGGCCGGGCAGCGCGTAGGCATCCGGTGTCGGGTCGCGCAGCACGGCGAGCTCACCGGTGCCGGGCGTCAACCGGCCGTGGGCGGCACGCAGTTCGGCCAGGTGGCGACGGGCGGTGCGGATCAGGGCCACGCACGAGGCGGCGACGAGACCGGCCGCGGTGGCCGCCGCGGGGAAGGCGAGCCAGGTCGGGAGCGCGTCCAGCGGGGACGTCAGGTCTTCGAGCGAGGCGAAGAAGGGCAACCGGAGCGCGCCGGCCAGCGCGATCAGGCCGAGGGCGGCCGTCGAGCAGGCGGCGAGGCCGGTGGCCGCGGCGGCCAGCAGCCAGGCCGCGGGCCGGGGCGGCAGGGCCTCGGCGAGCCTGCGGGCGGCGGGCACCGCGAGGAACGGCACGAGGAGCGGGATCCAGACCGAGAAGATCATTGCCCGTCGCCCCCGGACTCCTCCAGGAGGGAGCGCAGCAGTTGTTCGTCCTCGTCGCTGAGCTGGGAGACGAAACGGGCGAGGACCGTGGAGCGGTCCTCCTCCTTGGCCAGTTCGGTGTGCATACGGCGGGCGGTGAGGCCCGGCGCGTCCTCCGTGGGGGTGTACGCGTAGCCGCGCCCGACACGCGTGCGGGTGACGGCGCCCTTGTCGTGGAGGCGCGAGAGGATCGTGGTCACGGTGGTGCGGGCGAGGCGACCGCCGAGTTCCGTCTGGACCTCGCCCGGGGTCAGGGGCGCATCCGCGGCCCAGAGCGCGGCCAGGACCCCGGCTTCCAGTTCGCCCGCGGGGCGTCGTCCGTCCCCGTGTCCGGCGTCTCCCGTGACCGTCATGGAACGCTCCTCCCGCATCATTCGTCTACAGTGCTGTAGACCGTCTACATCACTGTAGTCAGCCGGGCCCGGTGCGTCCCCCGTGGACGAGCGGCCCGAACACCATTATGGGAGGGCCCACTGACATGGCTGTCGTACCCCTGTTCGCAGCGGCCCCACAGGCCGTGAACGTCCTCGACGCGGGCTCGCTGCTCGCCGCCTTCGGGGCCCTGGGCATCGCGGTGGTGCTCTTCGCGGAGACCGGTCTCCTCGTCGGCTTCCTGCTCCCGGGCGACTCCCTGCTCTTCACCGCGGGCCTGCTGTGCGTGCCCGGCGGCAGCGGACCCGTGACGCTCTCCCTGCCGCAGGTCCTGGTCTGCTCGGTGATCGGCGCGCTGGTCGGCGCCCAGGTGGGCTACTGGATCGGCCGCCGCGGCGGGCGCGCGCTGCTGGCCCGCAGCCGGTCCCGCAAGCTGCACGAGGGCGCGGCCCGGGCCGAGGAACTGCTGGCCAAGTACGGACACGCGAAGGCGATCGTGCTGGCACGCTTCGTGCCGATCGTCCGCACGGTGCTCAACCCGCTCGCGGGGGCGCTCGGCGTACCGGCCCGGGTCTTCGCCCTCTGGCAGGTCCTCGGCGGCCTCGTGTGGACCTGCGCGCTGGTCCTCGGCGGTTACGCGCTCGGCTCGTCCGTACCGAACATCGACCACTACCTGCTGCCGCTCGTCGCGCTGGTCGTCGCCGTCTCGCTCATCCCGGTCGCCCTGGAGATCCTGCGTGCCCGCCGCGCGCGCACGGCCCCCGAGGACGCGCGCTGATGCACTTCGACGACGGCTTCTACACGTGGGTCACCGACCTGGCGCACCGCACGCCCGGCCCCGTGGACACGCTGATCGCGCTCTGGTCGGACTACGGGCTCGCACTGTTCGCGGTCCTGATGGTCCTCGCCTGGTGGCGGGCCCGGCCGCTCGGCACCGTCCGCACCGCCATGGCGCTCGCCGCCCCGTTCGTCGTCGTCGCGGCGTACGCGGTCAACGACCTCTTCAAGGCGGTCGTCCACGAGCAACGGCCCTGTCAGACGCTGCACACGCTGACCGTCGAGGCCTGTCCGCCGCTCGGCGACTGGTCGTTCCCCAGCAACCACGCGGCGATCGCCGCCGCGGCCGCGGCCGCCGTCCTGCTCACGGACCGGAAGCTGGGCGCGATCGCGGTTCCGGCCGCCCTCCTGATGGCGGCCTCACGGGTCTGGGTCGGGGCGCACTACCCGCACGACGTGGTGGTCGGCCTGGTGGTCGGAGCACTGGTCGGCCTCGTCCTCACGCTCGCCGCGCGCCGGGCGGCGCCCTTCGTGGAGCGGCTCGGCGACACCCGGCTGCGGCCGCTGGTGACGGCTCGATGACGTCGGCCCGGCGCACGGGCATCGCGGCCTGCGGGCTGCTGTTCCTCCTGACGCCGCTCACGGTGCTCGTCGTCGTGCGGCACGGGGCGCCGCTGCCGGGCGACCTCGCCCTGCACCGCTGGCCGCTCGACCACCGGCCGCCGGTCGCCGTGGCCGTGGCCCGCGCCGTCACCGCGACCGGCACCGGGGTGCTCCCCTACGCCCTGGCCGTCGTCGCGGGCCTGATCGCGGGCCGGAACAGCAGACAGCGCCGGTACGCCACTGCCGCCACGCTCGCGGTGCTCCTCGTCGGCCAAGGGGTGCGGTACGGCCTGATGGCGGCCGTCGCCCGCCCGCGCCCGGACGCCGTCGACTGGGCGACCACCGCGTCCGGCCACTCCTTCCCCTCCGGGCACACCGCCACGAGCGCGCTCACGGCGGGCCTCCTGATCTGGGCGGTGCTGACCCGCTCCCGCCTGTCCGCCGCCCGGTTCACGGTCGCCCTGCTCGTCCTGTGGGCGGTCGCCGTCGGCCTCTCGCGGGTCTACCTGGGGGTGCACTGGGCGAGCGACGTGTTGGGCGGCTGGCTGTTCGCCGCCCTCTGGCTCGCCCTCGCTTCACTGGCGGCGGCCCCTCTCGTACGCACCCTGGGAACCGTCGGTCCCCCACCGGCCCGGGATTCCCCTTCGCGCACTCAACTCCCCTGAGGAAACAGCCCGTTCGGTCACCGAGTGTCAACCGCCCCACCCTCGGCCCCCGTTCGCTCCCCTCCGTGGTTCAGCAGGCGGCCATGCAGGCTCCGCAGTAGCGGTCGGCATCGCTCAAGTCCGGCTTCGGCGGCTTCGCGGCCTCATGGCGGTCGAGGCTGCGGCCGCACAGCGTGGTCGGGTCGTCGGTGCTCATCACGTGCCACAGGAGCGCGTCCCGCCCCTCCTCGCCCGCCCGGCCGAGAACCGCTTCCGCTCGCAGTTCACGCATGATGTGCTCCCTCCGCCCCGGCCGCACCGGGGCCGCTTCGCGCTCCGAGCGCCGCGGCCGACCGGCGTGCGCGGCCGCGCGGAGCCGGCGCACCCTCGCACCGGCCGACCCGGCCGGGCCCGCTTCCCTGCACCGAGCAGACCCCGGTGCGAGGAAGCCCGCCTCCCGGCGCCTCCCGAACCGCTCCGCCGCATCCGGCGTGTTGCCCTTGACGGCATACATCCCCGCAGGATGTGACGGTCAGACCCGATCCGGGCAAAGTACGGGAGCGGGCGCCCGTACGAGTGAGCGCGGCCGGACACCCGTCAACTGGGCGCTCCCGACGGCCCCTTGACGCCTGCGGTTCCGGCCGCCTTGAAGAAGGCGTTCCAGCCGCCCGGAGGCGCCTGCCCCACTTCCAGCGAGCGCAGCCGGTCGAGCACCCTGGGGTCCTGCACGTCCAGCCAGTCCACGAACTGACGGAACGACACCAGGCGTACGTCCTGCTTGCCGGCCATCCCCTTCAGCGCTTCCTCGACGGCATCCATGTAGATCCCGCCGTTCCACTCCTCGAAGTGGTTGCCGATGTAGAAGGGCGCACGGTTGGTCTCGTACGCGCGCTTGAAGCCCGCCAGGTACGAGGCGGTGGCCTGCGCCCGCCAGGCGGGATAGCGGGACGGCATGCCCTTGGTGGTGTTCTTCGACTGGTTGGCGAGGATGTTGTAGTCCATCGACAGGACGTCGAAGGAATGGCCGGGGAACGGGATGCCCTGCAGCGGAAGGTCCCATACGCCGTGGCGCTTCTCCGGCCACATCTGCCGGCCGCCGGGTGAGGAGGCGTCGTAGCGCCAGCCGCGTTCCTTCGCGGCGGGCAGCAGGTTGTCCTGGCCGAGCAGACAGGGTGTGCGGCCGCCGACGAGTTCCCTGTGGTAGTCGAACGGCAGCGGCTCCTCGTCCGTCCAGCCGGTGTTGGTGCGCCACTCGGTGACGAACGAGACCGCCTGGTCGATCTCGCTGTTCCACTGGGCCGGGGTCCAGTTGGCGACCGATCCCGAGCCGCCGCAGAAGTGGCCGTTGAAGTGCGTGCCGATCTCGTGACCCTCCGACCAGGCCTGCCTGGTGTACTTCAGCGTCTCCTTCAGGTGCGCGTCGCTGAGGTAGCCGATGTCGGAGGCGCCCACGGGGTTGTTCGGCGGCTGGTAGAGGCGCTTCTTCGACTCCGGGAGCAGATAGAGGCCGGAGAGGAAGAACGTCATCCCCGCCCCGTGGTTCCTGGCCAGTTCGAGGAAGCGCGGGAAGAGCCCGTTGCCGACCTCGCCCGCGCCGTCCCAGGAGAAGATCACGAACTGCGGCGGGGTCTCGCCGGGTTCGAGCGGAATGGGCTTGTCGGGCTGGTTCGGCTGCTTGCCCGTGTCCGCGGTCGAACCGTCACCGATCAACCTGGCCTGCGGCTTTGCGGGCTTCGCGGGGCCTTGCCCCGGGCGACTCGAACCGGCGGAGCCACCACCCCCCAGCGAGCCGCAGCCGGCCAGACCCGCCGCCGCGGCGGCCCCAAGTCCCGCGCCCAGCAATTCCCTTCGACCGATGTCCCGCATGCCAGCTCCCGTCACTCATCCCACGGACCCCAGATGTGTAGACCGGATGGTCATTAATTAACCCGATATCCCCCCATATTGAGCCGCCCGCCATACCACAAGGGGCGCGTCGTCACCACGCGTAATCACACACTCACCATGCGTCCACCGAGCCGCCGCGCGAGCACCGGGCGGTGCCGCCCCCACCCCGGCACCACCCCGCCAACTCGCGCCGGGACAAACAGCCTTCCCCCTTTCCCGTCACCTTGACGATAAAAAGCCGTGCCTCTATCGTCTGACTGACGAAAAGAGAGGGGTTCCACCATGGCCGACATCTCCCGGCGCCTGGGGCGGCGTCATCTGCGCTCCGCGCCCACCTCGTACATCCGGCACCACAGGAACGGCCGTCCGGCCCATGACGGCGTCGGGCTCAGCTTCTGGTTCCGGCCGCTCAGCGCCGCGCTGTCCGAAGTGCCGGTCAACGACCGGGAACTGGCCATGGCCTTCCACGCCCGCACCGCCGACTTCCAGGACGTCACCGTGCAGGCGACCGTGACGTACCGGATCAGCGAGCCGGGCACCGCCGCCGACCGCCTCGACTTCTCGATCGATCCGGACACCGGGATCTGGCGGGGCGACCCCCTGGAACAGCTGTCGACCCTGCTCACCGAGACCGCGCAGCAGCACGCCCTGGACGTCCTGGCACGCACCGCCCTGTCGGCCGCGCTGGCCGAC
This sequence comes from Streptomyces xanthochromogenes, assembly GCF_014650455.1. Lineage (GTDB taxonomy): Bacteria > Actinomycetota > Actinomycetes > Streptomycetales > Streptomycetaceae > Streptomyces > Streptomyces xanthochromogenes. Next base: position 59,543 of record NZ_BMUZ01000019.1, read on the forward strand.
GGCGTCGCCGCGGTGCGGGAGCGGATCGCGGCCGGGCTCGCGGCGGAGCCCCGGCTGCCCTCGACCGGCATCGAGGTGGTCGCGGTGCGGGTCGTCGCGATCCGCCCCGAGCCCGAGGTCGAGCGGGCACTGCGGACCCCGGCACGCGAGCGCATCCAGCAGGAGGCGGACCGGGCGACCTACGAACGACGGGCCGTGGCCGTCGAGCGGGAGCGCACCATCGCCGAGAACGAACTCGCCAGCCGCATCGAACTGGCCCGCCGCGAGGAGCAGTTGGTGGAACAGCGCGGCACCAACACCCGTCGGGAGGCCGAGGAGGCGGCCGCCGCCGACGCGGTACGCACCGAGGCGGAGGCCGCCCGTACGGTACGGCTCGCCGAGGCCGAGGCGGCAGCGGCCCGCGCCTCGGGCGAGGCCCGGGCCGGCGCCCAGGCGGCCTGGCTCCAGGTGCACGGCGCGGCGGACGCGGCGACCCTGCACGCACTGGCCGCGACCCGGCTGGCCGAGAACCTGCCCCGGATCGACAGCCTGACCCTGTCCCCCGACGTGCTGACCACGCTGCTCGACCGGCTCGGCCGGGGTGAGCGGGCGTGAGTCTGGCCCCGCGCGCCGTCCTGGTCCACCGCACCTCGGAGTACGAGGAGTTGCTGGCCCGGCACGGCACGCACGGCCAGGCCGACTTCTTCCTCTCCTCGCGCGGCCGCGACATCCGCGAGGTGGCCGAGCGCCATCACCGGGCGCTGCGCGCGCTGGCCGGCGTGGCGTCCGCGATTCCCTCCCAGTGGCGCCAGGCCCGGGTCGAGCGGGCCGACCTCGACCGTTTCCTGTTCGCGTCGGAGGATGTCGTGGTGGTGGTCGGCCAGGACGGTCTGGTCGCCAACGCGGCCAAGTACCTGTCGGGTCAGCCGGTGATCGGCATCGACCCGGAACCGGGGCGCAATCCGGGGGTGCTGGTGCGTCACCGGGCGTCCGCCGCCGCGGGGCTGCTGCCCGCCGCGGCCGGGCGCGGGTGCGCGGTCGAGGAACTCACCATGGTGGAGGCGCTCACCGACGACCGTCAGCGACTGCTCGCCCTCAACGAGATCTACCTCGGAGCGCCGGGCCACCAGACGGCCCGTTACCGCATCGGGCCCGACGACCCGGCCGCGACCACCGAGGCGCAGGCGTCCTCCGGCGTCCTGGTCGGCACCGGCACCGGGGCCACCGGCTGGCTGCGCTCACTGTGGCAGCAGCGCGCGGACGCCCCCGCGCTGCCGGCCCGGGTGGACGCGCGCCTGGTGTGGTTCGTGCGTGAGGCCTGGCCCTCTCCCGTGACCGGTACCTCGCTGGTCGAAGGGGAGTTGTCCGGCTCCCACCGGCTGCGGATCACCGTCGAGTCGGACCGGCTCGTCGCCTTCGGAGACGGTATGGAGGGCGACGCCCTCGATCTGACCTGGGGCCAGTCGGTGAGCGTCGGCGTCTCGGACACCGCGCTGCGGCTGGTGGGTTGAGGGCCGACGGCCGACGGATCGAGGGCCGCGACTCGCGGGTCGGGCGAAGACGGCCGACGGATCGAGGGGGACGCCGACTGGTGGCCGGCCGGGCGGCTGCCGCCGGGTCGCGGGACAATCGGCCGCGCGTCAGCGGGCCGTGAGCCTCGATTGTCAGTGGCGTACGGCATCGTGAACGGTGAGCCCGTACTCCGAGGGAAGGCTGCCGATGACCGCCACCGCCGTGATGACGTCCCATGAACGCTCCGCCGCCCAGGCCTATCTGCGGCTTCTGAGCACTGTGCGCGCCGCCCTCGACACCCCCGCGGACCGGCCGGGGGCTCCCGTCTCGCTGGAGGGCGTCATCGCCGAGGCGGACGAAGCGCTGGCGCGGGCCGGGCTCGCGGGCAATGAGGCCGAACTGTTCGCGCTGGTCGGCAGCCTGCACGCCGGCGGGGCGCCCGCATCGGGACAGCCCCGCCGATGAACGCGGCGCGCGCCGTGCGCCGGATCAGCGCTTGTGGCCGACGCCGCCGTACATGGCGACCTCGTCGGGCAGGGTGTCGCCCGTCTCCGGGCGCCAGCGCGAGCACGACACGACGCCGGGCTCCAGCAGGTCGAGCCCCTCGAAGAACGCGGCCACCCGCTCCGGGGTGCGCTGGGTCAGCTTCGGCGTGCCGTGCTCGTTCCAGAACGCCACCGCCGCGTCGACATCGGGCATGGCCGGGCTGGTGATCGTGTGCGAGAGCACCAGATGGCTGCCCGGCGCGAGCTCCTTCATCAGGTCGCGCACGAGGGCACGGGCCTCGGACTCGTCGGGGATGAAGATGACGACGCCGAGCAGCATGAGGGCGACCGGCCGGCTCAGGTCCAGGGTCTTGGACGCGTGCTCCAGGATGGTCGCGGTGTCCCGCAGATCCGCGTCGAGGTAGTCGGTGCGGCCCTCGGGGGTGCTGGTCAGCAGGGCGCGGGCGTGCGCCAGGACCAGCGGGTCGTTGTCGACGTAGACGATCCTGGCGTCCGGCGCGAGGCGCTGGGCGACCTCGTGGGTGTTGTCGGCGGTGGGCAGTCCGGTGCCGACGTCGAGGAACTGGCGCACCCCACGGTCGGCCACCAGATGCCGGACGGCTCTGCCGAGGAACAGCCGGTCGGCCAGGGCGTAGTCGCCGATGCCGGGATGCAGCGCGCGGATCTGGTCGCCCACCTCACGGTCGACGGGGTAGTTGTCCTTGCCGCCGAGCCAGTAGTTCCAGATGCGGGCGGTGTGCGGCTGCGCGGTGTTGATGCGTTCGCGCACATGGTCGGGCGTCGACGAGGGTGCTGGGTTCTCGGTCACGGGTGTCTCCTGGAGATGCGGCGCTGCGTCAACGGCCAATCTAGATACTCGTGTTGCGAACTGTCACAGAGAACGTGCCGTTGCGCGCGGGTGTCTCACGCCGGGTCGCGCCCGGGACGGGACTCCCGTGGGCCGGGCAGGCGCCCGAGGCGTACCGGGATTTCCTGCCAGCCACTGGCGATGAACGAGGGCACCTGCTTCAACTCGGTCGGCGCGACCGCGAGTTCGAGATCCGGGAAGCGGTCGAAGAGCGCCGGGAGCGCGGTGAGCGCCTCCATGCGGGCGAGCGGCGCGCCGATACAGCGGTGGACACCGACGCCGAAGGCGAGATGGTCGTCGGCGCCCCGGGCCGCGTCGAAGGCGTCGGCGTCGTCGCCGTAGTGCGCCGGGTCGAGACCGGCGGCGGCATAGGTGGTGACGATCGCGTCGCCCGCCAGGATGGTGACCCCGTCGACCGTGAGGTCGCTGACCGCGAAGCGCAACGGCAGGCTGGCGATCGAGGGGTGGACGCGGAGCGTCTCGTCGACGACGGCGTCCCAGCCGATCGTGCCCGAACGGACGGCGGCGAGCTGGCCGGGGTGGTCCAGGAGCGCGACGACGGCGTTGCCGATGAGGTTGACGGTGGTCTCGAACCCGGCGCCGATGACGAGGAGCAGCGTGTGGACGAGTTCGTCGGCGCCGAGCCGGTCACCGTCCTCGTTCCGCACCTTGATGAGCTCGGTCGTCAGGTCGTCACCGGGTCGCTCGGTCTTGTACGCGACGAGGGCCGGGAGGACGGTGGCGATCTGCTCCTGCACGAAGGCGCCGTGCTCGGGGCTCGGGTCGGAGGTGTCGAAGACGGCGGCGATCAGCCGGCCGATGGCCTCGGTCAAGTGACCGGGCACGCCGAAGAGTTCACAGATGAGACGCATCGGGAGCGGGTGGGCGTAGCCCGCCTTGAGGTCGACGGCCGCACCACGGGACGCGCCCTCGGCAAGGCCGTCCAACAGCTCGGCGGTGATCGCCTCGACCCGGCCGCGCATCGCCTCGGTGCGCCGGGCGGTGAAGCCGGGGGCGACGAGTTTGCGCAGCCGGGCGTGATCGGGCCCGTACGTCGACAGCATGTTGACCACCCCGACCCAGCCCAATATCCAGAGCCAGTCAGGGTGTTGGTCCAGTTCGGGCCAGAGCGACCAGTGCCGGCGCGGGTCCTTGCTGACGCGCGGATCGAGGATCAGCGCCTTGAGCGTGTCGTACCGGGTGGGGGCCCAGGCGGGGATGCCGCCCGGCAGGGTGATCGCGACGATCGGGCCCCGGGCACGCAGCCGGGCGCTTTCGGCGGCGATGTCCGCCCCGAACGGGTCGATGGGCACACGGCTCGGCACGGTCATCCGCACGGTCTCCTGACTGACGGCCTACGTCATGAACCCGCCCAGTACACACCTCCGTCGCCCGCGCCTTCGAGCCGTTGCCGGGCGCGGCGTACGCGAGTTGGCGCATCTCCGCACGCCCCGCCCGGCCCCTTCACACTCCTTCGAGGGCGTCGGCGACGGCGCCGAAGAAGGCGGCGTGCGCACGGGCGCTGCACGGGGACTCCGGATTCCAGGCGAGGACGCGGGCGTGCTCCTCAAGGGCCCGCCACGAGGCCTGGGAGCGCAGGGTGTCGAGCGGGGCCGCGTTGCACCGCACGTCGGCGAGGACGATGTCGGGCCGCAGGCCGGCCGCCGTCTCCCAGGGTGCGGTCAGCCAGTTCGCCCCCGGCCCCGCTCCCGGGTCGATCAGGTCCACCCCGTGTCCGGCGAGTCCGCGCAGTTCGGGCCAGGACCCGGGCCGGGCGATGTGGACCTGGTCGGAGTCGGCCGGCGAGAGCGCGAGGACGCGCGGGCGGGGGGTTCGTGCGGCGACCGTACGCAGCCGTTCCTCCACATCGGTGAGCGCGGCGGCGTCCTCCCGCGAAGCACCCAACGACCGGGCCAGATCGGCGAACCGGCCCCGTATGTCCGCCAGGGAGCGGGCCTGGCCCACGTCCAGGACGGCCACCGGAACCCGCTCCTCCAGATGCTTGGCCACCTCGGGATCGAGCCCGTACACCTGGCCGCCGCCATAGCTGACGGCGACGACGAGGTCCGGTCCCGTCGAGAGCAGCGCGTCCACGGAGAGGCCGCTCCCCGCCCCCAGGTAGGAGATCCCGTCCCGTGGCAGCGCGCCGATTTTGGCCGGGTCGGGTTCCGTCCCGTCGTCGTGGAAGGAGCCGAACACCGCCGCCGGGCGAACGCCCAGGTCTTCCAGGGTGGCGCCGGCCTGGATGTAGGCCACCACACGGGACGGCGGCGACGGTGCCGTCGACAGCTGCCCACGGTCGTCCGAGAATCGCCAGGCACTCTGCTCCATGACGTCATCCGCCCCCAATGCGGTCGCGTTGCCGGCTCGTGCGAAGCCCTTTCCCGGTTGCCTGCCCAACGCCCGGGATCATCACGCCAGTTCCCGGTCGCCGACCCCAACCCACCTACTGCGAACGCCAGTTGGGTGGGGGCACCGGCACTGAGTACGCCGTTTCCGTCGGAGCCCTTCGCACGGCTCCGCCCCGGCGCGCCGCCGTCCGGCGACCGGCCCGCGTCCCCCACTGCGCTGCGGGAATCCGTTCCCCACGACCCGCACCGCAAGTCCGGACGGCACCGAGCGTTTCGAGCCGTATGCCGCGCAGGGGGGCGCCGGCGGGTCGGGCACCTTCTATTCTGCGAACCCATGAACACGACGCGCCTCGCAGGTCTCGGCCTCGCCGCGGTCCTGTCATGTACCGCAGCCCTGCTGTTCTCCGTGGGCACCCCCGCCGAAGCCGACACCGCCGACCTGACGTTCAGCGCGGACAGGACCGCGGTCGCACCGGGCTCCACGGTCGAGCTGAGCATGACGCTCACCAACACCCAGTCCACCGAGATCCGGTTCGTCTACCAGTCGGTCCGCCCCACCTGGGACACCGAACGCCAGACGGACCTCACCTACTCGCTCGTCTCCTGCGAGGCGGCGGGATCGCCCTGCCAGGACACCGACCGGCTCGGCCTCGGCTACGCGGTCCCGCTGCCTCCGGGCGCGAGCCGCACGGTGACCCTGACGTACCGGGTGGCACCGGACTCCGCGTGCGGGCGGACCCTCGGCTTCGCCTCGTACCTCTACTACGAGTACGGCAGCGGCCTGTTCTCCACCAGCGACACGTACTGGAGCCCCGAGGTACGCGTCGACTGCCCGGCCGCGCATTGAGCCGTGCCCCCGCACGGCAGTGGCCCCGGCATCGGCGCCGGGGCCACGACCACTGACGCGCGCTACCGCGTGGCGCCGCGGAACCGGCGGTAGAGGACACCGCCGCCGAGGAGCAGCGCGGCGGACGCGGGGACCGCGAATCCGAGCCCGTCGGCGCCGGTGTGGGCGAGCGCCCTCCCCTGCGGCACGGGGAGCGCGGGGGCGGCCGGGGGTGCCGGGACCGGGGTCGGCTTCACGGGCGGCGGCGCGGGGGCCGGCGGCGGTGCGGGGTGGTGGCGGACCGGCGGGGTGGAGCCGTTCGTCGAGGTGTTGCCGACGGACGGGTTCAGCACACCGACGACACCGACCGAGTTCCCGGAGATGTTGACGGGGAGATCAACGGGGAGCTGGAGGCCGTTGCCCGTGAGCACGCCGGGCGAATCCTTTCCGCTTCCGGAGGCGGAGGCACCGCCGCCGTTGCCCGCACGCGAGGAGCCCGCCTTGGCGCCGTGGGGGGCGCGCGAGGCATTGGCGCAGGTGTTGCCGGCGCTGGGGTTGAGCAGTCCGAGTACGTCCACGGTGTTCCCGCACACATTGACGGGCAGATCGACCGGGAGCTGCACGGCGTTGCCCGCGAGCACCCCGGGCGCGGAGTCGGCGCTGCCGCCGGCGTTCGAGTCCGCGTAGGCGTAGCCGGTCGCGGCCAGTACGCCGCCCGTGGCCACCGCCGTGACCAGGCCCTTCATGGCGACCCGTCTCATTGGTTTCCTGCCTTCCGGAGTTCGTCACGGACTACTCGCCCGCACCGCCATCAACGGCCATGAGGCCGGATGGGTTATGCCTAATACGCCTTTCACCCCATCGAGTGGCCTGATTATCGATGTGAACCACAGCGGTCGCTTTCCTCCGGTATGAGGCGGAACAAGGGCCCGTGACAAGGCACCGCACACCCGGTCGAACGGGTCGGGGGGCGGCCCGAGAGGCGCGCGCGCCCCATGGCAAGATCCTCGAAGGCCGGTGGGGAGTCCCTGGCCGGGGCGGTCTGGGGGTCGAGGGTGCGCGGGGACACGGATGCCCGGGAGCGGACGGGCGTGGCGGAACAGGTGCCCCCGCCGGTTCCGGTGACCGTCGCCGTCCCGACGGCCGTCCCGCCTCCCCGAGCCGAGCGCAGGCTCCGGCGGTTCGCACGTTTCATCGGGTGCCAGTTGCTCCGCGAGTTCCGTGTCATCGTCGCCGAGCCGGTGCGCACACTCGTACGCCGCGGCCTGTCCGGCGTTCTCCTCGCGGTCGTCACGTCCGTCGCGGTCCTGACGCTGCACGCGGTGGACCAGTCCCCGACCGGGGCCACGCTGGTGCGGCTCACCTCGCACGTCCGGGGGGACATCCCGCTCCCGCTCGTGCTGTTGCGCACGCCGCTCTCGCTGTTCGTCCCGGCCCGTGACATGCCCGCGCTGCCCGGCATCCCGGTGCTCTTCCTCGGGATCGCGCTGGCCCAGCTGGTGCTCGGCCGCACCCGGACCGTGGTGGTGGCCTACGCCGTCTCGCTGGCGGGCACGCTCAGCGCCCGCGTCATGATCGCGGCGGGGCCCCGGTGGTGGGGGCTGCCCCCGGAGGCGGCCCAGGTGATCGACACCGGCGCGTCCGCCGCGGTGGTGGGGCTCTTCGCCCATGTCGCCACGGTGAAGCGGGCCCCGGTCCTGTTCCTGTGCGCGGTCACCCCGACCGTGCTCAGATCCATCCAGAAGCCGAACCTGGCGGGCCGCGAGCACCTGGTGGCCATCACGGTCGCCGTCCTGCTCGGTCTTATCGCCACCCGCCGCGATCCCGGGCTGCGCGATGGTCCGGGCCCGGCCTGAGCCGGGCCCCCGACCTCACTCGTCCTCGTTGCCGCCCCGCGTGACGGCCACCACGTTGGCCACATCGGCGAACCGGGCGGTGAGGACGGCCGGATCGGCGCGGCCCACCGCCGAGATCAGCACCTCCGCCGGATCGCCGGTGCCGCCCGCCCGCAGCATCTGGAGCCCGGCCACGCTGAACCCCGCGCGCTCGCACTGCTCCATGAGCTCGCGCAGCAGGCCCGGCCGCTGCTCGTACGCGATCCGGAACGTCGACGGCACCGAGCGCATCTGCGGCAGCCGGTGGACGAGGGGGCGGACCAGATAGGCGGCCACGAAGTACGCGGCGGTCGCCAGTATCGACAGCAGCGGGAGCCCGGCCGCGGCCGCGGCGCCCACGGCCGCCGTCAGCCAGATCGTCGCCGCCGTGGTGAGCCCCTGGACCGAACCCCGGTGCACGAAGATGACCCCGGCGCCGATGAAGCCGACCCCCGACACGATCTGCGCGGTCACCCGGGACGGGTCGAGCTCGATGGTCCCCGCGCTCAGCACGTCACCGAACCCGTACTTGCTGACCAGGGTGAACAGGGCCGACCCGACGCCGACCGTGGTGTACGTCCGCAGCCCCGCGGCCTTCTGGCGGATCTCCCGTTCGAGGCCGATGGCCGCGGAGAGCAGGAAGGCCAGACCGAACTCGCCCGCCTGCACCCAGCCCTGCCCACTCGGCTCAAGGACCCCGGCCGCCACCTGCACCATCCCGTGCCCCTTCCCACTCGGGCCGCGCCATCACACGAACAGGCTCTCCCTACCCATACAGCCACATTCCATGACGCCCCGCCCGGTCCCGGAGCCCCGGACCCGGTCAGCGACAGCACAGTGCCGCGTACATGTCCAGTTTGTGCTCCAGGCGCGAGAGGTCGCGGCCGGTGAGGACCTCGATCCGCTGGATGCGGTAGTGGACCGTGTTGACGTGCAGATGCAGGGAGGCGGCCGTGCGCGCCCACGACCCGTTGTGCGCGAGGAAGGACTCCAGGGTCTCCCGGAGCATCTGCGAGGAGGTGTGGGCGTCGTCGGCCAGCGGCCCGAGGACCTTGTGGTGATAGATGGTCCGCACGTCGTCGGGGATGCCGGCGAGCAGCCCCTCCAGCGTGCCGAGTTCGTCCACGGCGGCCACACCGGCCCCCTCGGGCTCCCGCGTACGGGCCGCGGCCAGCGCGTAACGGGCTCCGGTCAGGCTGGAGTTGAGCCGGTCGGGGGTGTCGACCTGGGCGCCGACGCCGACATGGAGCGGGACGAGAGGCTCGCAGGCCTGCACCACGCGCCACAACTCCCTGAGTTCCAGGGCCACTTCGGACCCGCCCTGCACCACGGCCAGCACCTCTCCGTGGGGGAGGCGGCCGAGCGCGAAGGGCCGGTCGGGGGTGTGGCGGAGGGCTTCGGCCAGGGCGTCGGCCGCGGCTGCCTGGTCGCCGTCGGCCCGGGCGGCGGCGCCGATCACGTGGAACGGGCCGTCGGAGGAAAGCCCGCAGGCGGTCAGGGCGCCGCTCAGCGCGGGCAGGTCGGTGGCCGGTGCGTCGACGAGCCGGATCAGCTCGCCGGCCCGCCGCCGGATCTCGTTGCGCGCGCGGTCCCGGCCATAGCGGTGGTCGGCGAGCACGTCCGCCGTCTCGTGCAGCAGACGCGGCGGCACGGCAGCCGCGTCCGCGAGGTGCAGATGCCAGCTGTCGTACGGCGAGCTGTCCGTGTCGATCAGCAGCGTGAGACCGTCGGGCGCGCGACGCAGCAGGTCGCGGCCGCGCTGGGCGGGGATCTCCGGGGCCCCGGGGGTACGGGCCACGGTGCGTCCGGTGGGGGTCAGGACGTAACAGTCCGGCGTTCCGACGTGGGCGAGGGCCCGGTCGAGCAGGACGTCCGGCTCGGCCCCGGCCCGTACGAGGTCGCTGAGCTCGCTGCGGACGTTGTCGGGCAGGGCGTGGCGGTGCGAGGTGGGCCGCCGGCTGAGGTCGCCCCACTGACGCAGATAGACCGCCTCGGTGATGGCACGGAAATTGGTGCGCGACGGCACGGCGAGCAGGGCGATGCCGTTCTCGCGGCAGGACCGGGTCAGTTCCTCGGGCACGCTGCCGTGCGTCTCCTCGCCGGCCAGGAGCGCGGCCGCTCCGGCGGTCACGAGCGCGGAGACGAAGCGGCTGATCGTCTCGGACCCCTTCTCCGGGGCCCACCACACGAGACCGCTCAGCACGACCTCGCCCGGCCGCAGGAAACGAGTCGGGTCCTCCAGGTCAGTGGCGGTCACCCCGGTGATCTCCCGGAGGAGCTGCTGCTCCTCGCCCCAGAGCAGTTCCAGATCCAGGGATTCGAGACGCAGGAGGTCTTCGACGTGCATGAGTGGCTCCTTGGTGCGGGTGCCGGTTCGTAGGAACCAGATCCGCATTCACCAGGTGAATGCGAGTTTCTGCATCGTAGATGCAAGGAGAGAGGGCCGAAACACCTCTTGGTTGATCCTCCAGAGCGGGCTCGCTCCTCTGGTGGTTTTCCGTGTGCCGCTCCAGTCGCGCCCGGCGCCGGTGGCCTGCTTCACTCAGGAGGCCGCCCCACGCCACCGGCGGCCCCATCTCCCGCACACCTGACGGGAGTCGGGGCGAGCCGCTTTCCGTGCCGGCGGCTTCCGGCCCCTGCCGTGCGGGAATCTCGGCGAGAGGGGGCGCCGGGGCCCGGCGCCCCGACGGCTACGCCGTCACTCGCCGCGGGGGCGGTCAGGCGCGGGGCACTGACGGGGGGCATGGTGCGGCCACTCCCCCATCAGTGCTGCGCTTCCGCCCCCGCATCCATACGGTTTCGCGCGGCCCTACGCGGCCTTACGCGGACGTCACAGCCCCGAGCCCCCGCTCACGCTGATCCACTGCCCGGTGATCCAGCGCGCTTCCTCGGACACGAGGAAGGCGACCGCGTCCGCGATGTCGGCCGGGCGTCCCATCCGGTTGAAGACGGAGTACGCGGCCAGCCCCGCCGCCGCCTCGGGCGACTGGCGCAGCGCGGCGTTCATGTCCGTCTCGACGAAGCCGGGGGCAACGGTGTTGACGGTGATGCCGCGACTGCCGACGTGCTTGGCGAGCGCGAGCGTGAAGACGTCGACCGCGCCCTTGGACATCGAGTACGCGATGGACTCGGGGAAGGCGGTCCGGGTCACCGCCGAGGAGACGTTCACGATCCGGCCGCCCTCGCGCATCCGCTCCAGGCCGTACTTGGTGAGGAAGAACGGGCCCCGCGCGTTCACCGTGAACATCTCGTCGAAGTGCTCCTCGGTGGCCGCCTCGATGTCGCCGAGCGGACCTATCGCGGCATTGTTGACGAGAATGTCCAGGCCGGGCCCGACGCCGAGCTCCACGAGCGCGGCGTCGAACTCCCGGTAGAGCACGCGGGCGGCGTCGGGTCGGCGCAGATCCGCGCCGACCGCGAAGGCGGTGCCCCCGGCCTCCCGGATCTCGTCCACAACGCCCAGGGCGGCGCCCTCGTTGCCCCCGTAGTGGACCGCGACGGTGGCCCCGTCGGCGGCCAGGCGCTGAGCCACTCCTCGGCCGATGCCGCGGCTCGCGCCGGTGACCAGCGCGGTCCTGCCCTTCAACGCACCCATGACGGTCCGTCCCCCCTCGCGTCGCACCGACGCGTACCGATACGCGCTGTCAGGCACAGCGCGTACTGCTTCATCGAACTCTTCCGCCCCTGCGGAAGATCCCTTGTGCGAGCGTCAGCCGCCCGCACTCCTGGCCTCGACGGCGGCCCTGTACTCGGCGTAGAGGCGGGCGCCGCGCTCCGGCGAGGTGTCGAGCCGGCCCAGGACCCCGGGCACCGCGATGCTGGGCAGCACCAGGTCGTAGAGCAGGGAGACCCGCTCCTCCAGGTCGGACATCCGAGTGCTGGCCTGGGACATGAGCTGGGTGCCGGTGAACGCCGCGACCATCGTCTGGGCGGTCCGCTCCGGGTCCACGTACGGCAGCACCTCGCCCTGCTCCTTCGCGGCGGTCAGCTGCTGCGCCGTCAGCTTCACCCAGTCCTGCCAGGGCTGGCCGAAGAACCGCTGGGCGCTCTGGTCGGCCGCGATGCGAGCGGCACCGCGCAACAGGGGCTCGCGCGGGAGCCGATGGGCGAGGAGGAGCCCCATGTCGATGAACGACTGGACCTTGACCGGCTGCTCCGGCGGCGGCTCGGTCACCGCGTGCTCCAGCACGCCGCGCGCCAGGTCCTCCTTGGAGGTGAAGTGGAAGTACAGGGCCCCCTTGGTCACCTGGGCCCTGTCGAGGATCTGCATGATGGTGGCCGACTCGTAGCCGTGCTCCGCGAAGACCGTGGCAGCGGCTTCGAGTACCGCGTTGCGCGTCCGGATCGCACGTTCCTGACGGGCCATACAGGGTCTCCTGAGGGTCGCGGGGCAACGGACCGGGTCCCCCAAAAACCGGATGGTCCGTATTGTAGGACACTCTGCGCGCCGCGTGCCAGGGGTGATTTGCTGGCCACCCATCGGGCCGATCGCCGACGACCGGCACCCGACGACGGCCGCAAAGCGGCAGGCCCGGCCGCACTCACGGGCGCCGACCGCGTCAGGATCGCGTCACGAACCTGTTCACCCGCCCGACACAGAACCGGATGGTCAGTATGTTAATACTGTAGAAGATGGACACAGGGACTCTGACTATCCACGATGGCCCGGGGGGGCACATGATCGAGATCGACCGAGACACCCACATACAGACCACTTCGACGTTGCTCGGGCACATCCCGACGCCCGGTCGCCCGGACCCGGCGATATCGCCGGCGTTCGCCCATCGAGCGGCCGCCGAGGACGTACTGGTCGCCGGCTGGCGGCGGCGCAGCGACACCGTCTTCTCGATCGCGGTCGACTGGTCGAAGCAGCACAACTTCTTCGCTCCCGCCCGAGGGAGCGCGCACCACCACATGCTGATCGCGCAGACCCTGCGCCAGATCGGCCTGGGACTCACCCACGCCGGACTCGACGTCGCCGCCGGAACGAATCACTTCCTCCTGGACGATCTGCGGTATTCCGCGGACCCCCGCCACCGTACGGACACCCTGGCCCCGGTGCGGGCCGAGGCGGAGTACACCTGGACCGGGCGGCGCAGTCTGCGGGTGCAGATCAGCCTCCAGCAGGGCGGCACCCTGTTCGTCACCAGCAGTTCCCACTTCACCTGGGTACCGGACGGTGTCTACCGCAGGCTGCGCGGCGACCATCTGACGGCCCGTCCCCGTGCGTGGGCCACGCCCGTGGAACCCTCCGTGGTGGGCCGGCACTCCCGCGACGAGGTCACGCTCGCCGACACGGGCGTACCGCACCGCTGGGAGCTGATCAGCGACACCGGCCACCCGGCCCTGATCGACCACGCGGTCGATCACGTCCCCGGGCTCGTACTCCTTGAGGCGGCGCAACAGGCCGCGTACGCCTTCGCCGGGGCGGACGGCTTCAACCCGCTGTCGACGGCGATCCAGGCCCAGCGCTACGTCGAGTTCGACGCCCCGTGCTTCGTCGAGGCACGGGCGATCCCGGCGTGGTCTCCGGGTGCCCTCGCGGTCGAAGTCACCGGCCTCCAGCGCGGCGAAGCCACGTTCCGGTGCCAGATCCAGGGGACCCCCGCACACGCCTGACGACCGCCGTGCCGCCGAGGGGCCGCGGCCGCGAGGCCGCGGCCCCCTCCCGCGTCCGCCCACTCAGCCGGCCGCCCCCGCGGAGGCCCGCCCGGCGGACGGGACGGCCGGCGCCGGGGCACCCACCAGGACCGGCAGTTCCTGGTGCCCGTTGGAGATGAACGACGCCACCGGGCGCAGCGCGCCGGAGGGGACGGCGAGGGACAGGCCCGGGAACCGTTCGAACAGCGCGGAAAGCGCGATGACGCCTTCCATCCGGGCGAGCGGCGCGCCCAGGCAGTGGTGCACACCATGGCCGAAGGCCAGGTGCGCGCGCCGGGAGGGCCGGGTGATGTCGAACCGGTCCGCGTCGCCACCGTGGGTCCCCGGATCTCGGCCCGCCCCGGCCACCGAGAGCACGATCGCCTCGCCGCGGGGAATGACCACATCACCCAGGTCGATGTCCTGGACGGCATAGCGGAGCATCAGGTTGGCGGCCGCGGGCTCCCAGCGCAGGGTCTCCTCGACCACGTCCTCCCAGGACGCCCGTCCCGCCAGGACCAGTTGGAGCTGTTCGGGATGGGTGAGCAGGGCGTGCACGGCGTGGTCGATGAGGTTGACCGTGGTCTCGTAGCCCGCGGACAGGAGGTGGACGAGGGTGTCGAGCAACTCCTGGTCGTCCAGGGGCGCCTCGTCCGACTGCTCCGGGGTCTCCCGCTGCCTGAGGACGAGCCCGCTGGTGAGGTCGTCGCCGGGGAACTCCCGCTTGGCGGCCACGAGTTCGTGCAGGATGCCGTAGAGCTCGGCCGCGGCCCGCCCCACCGCCGCCGCATCGGCCGAGGTGTCGAAGAGGCAGTCGAAGATCGCGCAGAGTTCGTCGCGACGCTCCCTCGGCACTCCGAACAGCTCGCAGATCAGCCGGGCCGGCAGCGGCACCGCGAACCGGGCCCGCAGGTCGAGGGGCCGGCCCGCGGGCAGCTCCGCGATCTCGTCGAGCAGCTCGGCCGCGATGCGCCGCACGACCGGCTCCAGCGCCTTGGTGCGGTGCGCGGTGAAGGCGCTCGACACCAGCTTGCGCAGCCGGGTGTGTTCGGGCCCGTACGCCGTGAACATGCTCCGGATCGACACCCACATGGCCAGTGCCCAGTCCTGCGGCACCTCCCCGTTGGTCCAGGCCGGCCAGTGCCGGACGGCGTCCTTGGAGACGTCGGGCGAGGCGAGCAGGCGGCGCATCGCCTCCGGGTCGGCGACGGCCCAGGCCGGCACCCCGCCGGGGAGCTCGATCCGGACGGCCGGGCCAGCACGGCGGACCCGCTCGGCCTCACCCTGGATGTCCCGGCCGGCCGCGTCCATCCTGAACGGGCATTCCTGCATGTTCGGCATCCTTCTCTCTTGCATGGACAGTGCTGTACGCGGCTGTTCGCCATCGGCGCCGGGACGGACCGTGACCGGGCGGCCGGCACCGCGGGCGCGGAGGCAGCCGGGCGTACGGAACCCCTGGGCGGCGGGACACCTGGCAGCTGATCGGCCGGGCCGGGACCGCCGAGCGGGCCGCCGTGAGACTGTCACATGCCGCGGTCCATGATCATCACCGGCCCATGACGATTTGATGAACTCAGGCCGCCGGCACCGGGCCTCCGCCCGGAACGAGCGCGTCCACCGTGTCCGCCGCGGCTATCCGGGGCAGCAGCAGCTCCCAGAATCCGGTCAGCATGCGCTGCGAGAACCACTCCCGCTCCTCCCGGCCGAGCAGGCCGTAGCCCGTCATCACGGCCATGATCGTGACCGTCACGTCGCCCGGCACCACGTCGTCGACGAGCGCGCCCTCCTGCGCCGCCTCGTCGACGAAGCGGCGCACACAGGTGTGCCACTCGCGCCGCAGATCGAGCCCGGACTCCCAGGTGAAGTCGGCGTTGAGCTGGAAGCCCGCGCGGAACACGATGTTTCCGCGCAGCAGGCGCAGCACCCCGTGCGAGGCGTCCGTCAGTGCCTGCAGCGCCGACTCACGGCTGCGGTACGCCTCGCGCACCACGGACCGCAGTGCCTCGGTCGCGTCCTCCTCGACGGCCTCGGCGAGCGCCGCCTTGTTGGCGAAGTGGAAGTGCAGGGCCCCGGTACTGACACCGGCCTGCCTGCTGATGTCGCTCAAGGTCGCCTGGGCGTACCCGTACCGGTCGAAGGCCACGGCGGCCGAGCGGATCAGATCTCGGCGGGTGGTGACCGCCCTCTCCTGCTTTGTCAACGGTCGGCTCCCTGCCGGCTCTGCTCTTCATACCTGCCGCTGGGCCGCAGGCCCCCCATGCGGACAAATAAACCGACCAAGCGGTGTTGTTCTAACATCGTGGCGTGCCCTGCCCCCGAGGGGGCAGCCGCGACGAGCACGAATGCCTCTGGGCATGGGGAGCAGCGTACGCCGTGGACCAGAAAAAAACCAACCATGCTGCATGCATTCGCGAACCCTTGTGCCGCAGAACGCCCTGGAGCCCGGAGGCACTCGTTCTCGGTTGACAAACCGCATGCACGGTTTTTAATCTCGGCAGAGCTCGGAGATGTGGCAGAGCAGTCCGTGAACATCTCAGGTAGTGGTGATCATCCAGGGGTGGCGAGTGGTGCAGCGTGTTTCCGACATCCATGTGACCGTGCCCGACCAACGGTCGACGGGGTGCGCCCAGGGACGGTCCGGGCGCTCCGGCGGCGAATGGCCGGTCGGCCCCGTCCTGATCGACCTGGACGAACTCCGGTCCCGGGCACAGGCACCACACCCCGGCGACGACGTCCCGTCCCCCCGCTTCCTGCCCGAACTCGGCCGCCTGGCCGAGGCGGTGAACTCGGAGGCCGGTCTGACGCCCCAGGGTGCCGCCGCGGTCCGCGAGCGCCTGGTCTCCGCGCTGGAGCAGCAGACCCGGCTCGCGGCCCTGGCCCAGGAGGCCCCGGAAACAGCCGCCACCCACATCAGGAACCCCGTCTTCATCTCGGGGCTGCCCGGCAGTGGCGCGTCGATGCTCCAGAACCTCCTGGTCGAGCATCCGAGCGTGGATTCGCCGACCTTGTGGGAGATGCTCTACCCGGTCTCTCCCGGCGCGGGCTCCCCCGGCCGACGCATGCTCATCGGCCAGGCCCGCGCCCACGTGGAGGCGTCCCGCCACCCGGTGCGGCACCGCACGGTGGGACGGTTCCGCGAGGCGACCCGCCCCGGGGGGTGCCACCAGCTCCTCGCCAACGCGTTCCAGAGCCCGGTGAGCGGGATGTACCTGCGCATCCCCGAGTACGTGAGAGAACTGGAGGCGGCCGATCTGACCGCCGCGTACGCCTTTCACCGCGAGCAGTTGCAGGCGATCACCGCACGCATACCGGTCGCCTCGCTCGTCCTGCGGGCGCCTTTCCACGCCGCCCGCGTGGACGACCTGTTGCGCGTCTACCCCGACGCCCGGGTCATCCGGGTGCACCGGGACCCGGCGGCACTGGTCACGATCACCGCCGGCCTCTCCGCCGGACTGCGGCGCACCACCTCATCGCGGGTGGCCCCGAAGGAGGTGGGCCGCGAGTGGGCCGACCACATCGAGCGGCACCTGGCGCGGACGTCGCAGGCCGGCCGACGGCTCGGACCCGACCGGCTGCTCGACGTGCGCCACGCCGACCTGGTCGCCGCCCCGGCCGCCACCGTCCGGCGCGTCCTCCAGTTCATCGGCGTCGAGCCGACCCCCGCGGTTCTGGACAATGTCGAGTGCCTCGCGCGGGCGACGGCCGCCCCCACGCCGAATGCGCACCGGTTCCAGGCGGACGACTTCGGCCTGTCCGCCGACGAGTTGCGGGAGCGATTCGCCTCCCATATCGAGACATACGCCCTGTAAGGACCCGCAGAGGCCCCGCGCCACCGCTCACCACGCGCCGCGCTCCTCGCGCTTCCCCGCACCTCCCCGCGCATCGAATCAGCCGACCTTCCCGCATGGCTTGTCAATGCATGCAGGAACATTAACATTGGGTATCAACACGGGGACTGCGACGACAAGTGTGGAGATCAGCGTATGACTGCAGGTCGTGGACGGCGGGACGGTGAGGTCGAGCTCTGGCGGCAGTTGACGGTGCTCACCAGTCGCATCAGCAACACGCTGGACAAGCGGCTGCAGCGCGGTCATGGAGTCAGCGTCGCCGAGTACACCGCACTCGTCGTCATGCGGGACAACGCGAAGTCCGGCGGGGTGCGCATGCAGGACCTCGCCGAGGCCGTCGGGCTGAGCCAGTCCACGGTGAGCCGACTGGTCGCCCGGCTGGAGAACGAGGGCCTCGCCGGCCGTGTCATCAGCGAGGAAGACCGCCGCGTGATGTACGCGCAGATCAGCGAGCAGGGCACGGCGGTGATCACGGACGCCGCCGTGACCTTCCAGAAGGAACTCACCACGGCCCTGGACGTGGCCTCGTTCGACGAGCAGACCGCGTCGTTGGTCGCCCGCCTGCGCCACAACCCCGCGACGGCCGGCGGCTGAGCCGCTCCGTTCCCCGTCACGTAGGGCGCGAACGGGCACAGCAATGAGCCCGGCCGGCCTCAGCCGACCGGGCTCGGGCCCGAACCTTGAATCCCCGCTGTCCTACGCGTACGTGTAGAAGCCCCGGCCGGACTTCTTGCCGAGCAGCCCGCACTCGACCATGCGCAGCAGCAGGGGCGGCGGCGCGTAGAGGGTCTCCTTGGTCTCCTCGTACATCGCCTGCGCGATGGAGACCGTGGTGTCCAGGCCGATGAGGTCGGCGAGTTTGAGCGGTCCCATCGGGTGGGCGCAGCCCAACTCCATTCCCTGGTCCACGACTTCGGGCGTGGCAAGGCCGCTGTCGACCATCCGGACGGCCGACAGGAGGTAGGGGAACAGCAGGGCGTTCACGAGGAAGCCGGCCCGGTCGGGAGCGCTGATCACGGTCTTGCCGAGCACACCCGCGACGAAGTCGGCGGCACGGGTCCGCGTCCCGGGCTCGGTGAGGACGGAGCCGACCAGCTCCACCAGGGGCAGCACCGGCACCGGGTTGAAGAAGTGGATGCCGATGACCTTGCCGGGCCGCCGGGTGGCGCGGGCGAGCCGCGCGACCGACAGGGACGAGGTGTTGGTGGCGATGATGGCGTCCTTCGACAGCAGGACCTTGTCGAGCGTTGCGAACACCTCGGCCTTGGCCTGCTCGTCCTCGCGGACGGACTCGATCACCAGCTGCCGGTCGGCCAGTTCGCCGAGGTCCGTGGTGAAGGAGATCCGGTCGAGCGCGGCGGCCCGGTCGGCCTCGGTGATCCGGCCCTTGGCGACACCGCGGTCGAGGGACGCGCGGATCCTGGCCGCGCCCCGGACGTGCGAGTCCGCTGAGCTCACGGCGACCCGGACGTCGCGCCCGGCCCTGGCGCACAGCTCCACGATGCCCGCGCCCATGGTTCCGCATCCGACGACGCCCACCCGGTCGATCCGCTCGGCGCCGGCGTCGAGCCCCGCGCCCTCCTTCGGTCCGGACACCAGCTCCACCACGGCAGTTGTGCCTCTCTCGTCCATCTCGGTCAACCGGCCAGTGCCGGTACGCGGGGAGCCAGCGGGCTGAGGCGCTCCTCGCCGATGCGGGCGCGCAGCTCCGGGTCGGTGATGCCGAGCCCGGGCTCCGGGGCAAGGGCGAGCACCCCGACCTTTCCGGTGTGCCGGTTCGTCTGGACGAGCCGGGCGGCCTCGGCGGCCTCGGCGAGCGGGTAGGTGGCGGACAGCACGGGCGACAGCATGCCCAGCTTGAACAGCCGGTTGCACTCCCACTGCTCCTGCAGGTTCGCCGCGTGGCTGCCGATGATCCGCTTGAGGTTCATCCACAGATAGCGGTTGTCGAACTGGTGGGTGTAGCCGGTGCTCGATCCGCAGGTGACGACGGCACCGCCGCGGCGCACCACGAAGACGGAGATGCCGAAGGTGGCCTGGCCGATGAAGTCGAAGACGACGTGCGGGTCTTCGCCGACGCGCTCGCGGATGGCCCGGCCGAGCCGCTTGCCGAGCTCGATGGTCTTCTCCGGGCTCGGCGCGGCATCGCCGTCCATGCCGATCTCCGTGCGGTCGATGACGACGTCGCAGCCCATCCGCCGGAGGATCTCGGCCTTGGCCTGCGAGCTGACCACCCCGACGGGGATGCCACCGGCGTTCTTGACCAGTTGGACGGCGAACGCGCCGAGCCCGCCGGTCGCACCCCAGATGAGCACGATGTCGCCCTGCTTGATGCGGGCGCCCCGGTCGCTGATCAGCATGCGGTAGGAGGTGGCGGCGGTGAGCATGGTGCTCGCCGACTCCTCCCAGGTCAGATGGGCGGGCTTGGAGAGGAGCTGGCTGGCGCGGACGACGGTGTAGTGCGCGAGGCCGCCGAAGTTGGTCTCGTAGCCCCAGATCCGCTGCTCGGCGCCCATCATGCCGTCGGCGTGGGTCGCCGGCTCCTGGTCGTCGACCTGGACGCAGCTGACGACGACGTGGTCGCCCGCCTTCCAGCGGCGGACGGCGGAGCCGGCGCGGACCACCACACCGGAGGCGTCGGAGCCCAGTACGTGATGGGGCTGGTCGTGCCGGGCGGCCCAACCGCCCTGCTTTCCGAGCTTGTTGAGGAAGGCGAAGGTCGACACGGGCTCGAAGGTCGCCGACCACACGGTGTTGTAGTTGATGGAGCTGGCCATGACCGCGACGAGCACCTCGTCCGGCGCGAGCTCCGGCATCGGAACCCGTCCGACGTGCAGCGACTTGCGCACGTCCTTGTCGTCGACGCCGCGGAACATCTCCACGTCCTCCGCCCGCGTGTGGACGGCCGGATAGTCGCCGGGCAGCGGCTCCCGCTCCAGCTGTGCGGGGGTGGCGCCGTTCAGAACGGCGTCCGCCAGAGAATCCATGTCAGTCCTTCGTCGTCGACGCGAGGTGGGGCGTGGGGTCGGGCAGGGGTTCGATGCGCGGGCGGAACGGCAGGGGGAGGGCACGTTCCGCCCGCGCAGTCGGATGGGCCGCGGCCGGCGCGGCCCCGGGTCAGGAGACGAGACCGCCGGCGGCGGCGAGGTACTGGCCCGTGATGTACGAGGCGTCGTCGCTCGCGAGGAACGCGACGACCCCGGCGATGTCCTCCGGCTCACCGATGCGGCCGAGCGGCATCATCTGCGCGAAGGTGTCGTACTGGTCCGCGATCGGGGCGGTCTGGTCCGTGCGGATCAGGCCCGGCAGCACCGAGTTGACGGTGACGCCGCGGCCGCCGACCTCGCGCGCCAGGGCGAGGCCGAGCTGCTCGACGGCGGCCTTGGTGGCCGTGTAGACACCGGTGCCCGCGAAGGTGGAGTGGGTGTAGCCGGTGGAGATGTTGATGATCCGGCCCCCGTCGCTGACGTGCGTCGCGGCCTGGCGCAGCGAGTAGAACGTGCCCTTGAAGTTGACGTCGACAGCGCGCTCGAAGGTCTCGTCGTCGACGTCGGCGATGTTGCCGTTGCCGGCGATGCCGGCGTTGTTCACGACGATGTCGAGCGAACCGAAGGCGTTCAGAACCTCCTTGTACAGGTTCTCGATCTCGTCCTTCTTCGCGAAGTCGGCCTGCAGGGCGATGGCCTTGCCACCGGCTGCGACGACCGCGTCGACGACCTCCTGCGCGGCGGCGGCGTTGCTCTGGTACGTCACGGCCACGTCGGCGCCGTCCGCGGCCAGACGCAGCGCGACAGCACGGCCGATGCCCCGGGAGGAGGCGGTGACCAGGGCGGTCTTGCCCTGCAGGCGCTTGGCGGTCTGGGTGGTCATAAGGGTCATACCTTTCGTTGTTTTCTTCGGGTGCTGCTTACGCGAGAATTTAATGCACATTCATTTCATGCGCAAGCAAGTTCTTGGGGGGCGAGATGTTCCGCCCGGGGTGTCGCGCGCGGGTGGCGCGACGAGCCGGTCCGGCTCAGGAGGGAAGCTCGACGGACAGGGCGTGCGAGAAGGTGTTCCGCGGGTCCCATTTGGCCTTGGCCTGTTGCAGGGCCGCGTAGTTGCCCTTGTAGTAGAGCTGCTGCCAGGGCGTGCCCGAGGCGTTCCAGGCCGGGTCCTTGACGTCCGCGTCGGCGTAGTTGATGAACATGCCGTCGGTGACGCCGTTCAGGCCGGGCACGCCGCCGGTCTCGCTGTACAGGTCGCGGAAGAACTCCCGCACCCAGGCCAGGTGTTCGGCGTCGTCCGCCGCGTCCGTCCACAGGACCGCGGTCTGCACCTTCAGGATCGAGTCCCGTTGCGCCACCGCGGTGTCCGCGGGACCCACCTCGTTCACCTTGCCGGCATAGGCCGAGATCAGCATCAGCGCGGCCGGATACTCGTAGTCGGTGCGCGTCAGGTGCTTGTACATCGCGTCGAGCTGCGCGGCGGTGAAGTTCTTGCGCTGGTAGGCGGGCTTGCCCTTGAAGCGGAACAGCGGGTCGGGCCCGGTGAAGCCGGACCACTGGGTCGCGTGCAGCCACGGGACCTTGCGGTGGTCGGCCACTTGCGCGGTCACCCCGGTGCCCGCGCCGACGTACGCGACGAAGTCGTCGAGCATCTGCTCGGCGCCGGGTGCGGAGGCCTCCACCTGCACGGTCAGCGAGATCGCACCGGCCGCCCGATGGGACGGCTTGAGCTCGCTGAACAGCGAGAGCTGGGCCGAGCCCGGTGCGCTGTTGTCGATGTGCCACTGGGCGTAGTTCTTCATCAGCCGGCCGAAGCCGTCCTTGGTCAGGCCGGCCCACGGCCAGTTGACCGTGGATATCCACACCTCCGACGGGGCCTTGGGCAACAGCTTCGACGGATCGCTGCCGGTGGCACCGGGCGCCCGCATCCAATAGCGGGTCACCACACCGAAGTTGCCGCCGCCACCACCGGTGTGGGCCCACCACAGATCGCGGTTGGGGTCGCCCGTCTCGCGCGTGGCGACGACGGCCTTGGCGGTTCCCGTCCTGTCCACCACGACGACCTCGACGGCGTACAGGTGATCGCTGATCAGGCCGTACCTGCGGGACAGCGCGCCATAGCCGCCGCCCTGGATGTGGCCGCCGGCGCCGACCGTCGGGCAGGCACCGCCGGGGACCGTGACGCCCCAGCCCTTGAAGAGCCGCTCGTAGACCTGGCCCAGCTTGGCGCCGGCCTCGATGACGAAGGCGTTGCGGCCGGAGTCGAATCCGACGGCGTTCATCGCGGAGAGGTCGATGACGACCTTGACGGCTGCGTTGGCCACGAAGTCCTCGTAGCAGTGGCCGCCGCTGCGTACGGCGATCTTCTTGCCCGCGCTCACCGCGCTCTGCACCGCGGCGACGACCTGGCTGGTCGAGCCCACGAGGCGAATGCTCTCGGGATTTCCCTCGAACCGCTGGTTGGTGCCTCGGCGCAGATCGGCGTAGCGGCTGTCCGTCGAGGCGACCGTGACCGGCCCGAAGACGGTGCTGCCCGTGCTCTCCCCCGCTGCCGTGGCGGCGGGCGGGGCGAAGACGCCCGCGCCGAGGCCGGTCCCCACCGCTGCGACGCCGACGCCGGTCGCGGTGCGCTTGACGAACCTTCTGCGTGTCACCGTGCTGGTCACTTCTGAGTCCTTACGTTCTCTGGCGGGCGGCGACGAACGCCGCCGGGGGCTGTACGCAAGTGGGGGGCTGCCGGGGCGGTGGCCGCCCCGGTCAGGGGGGTGCTTTCGGGCTTCCGGGACGCGCGGCGATCGACGCGCCACTCGCACCAGGCGATGGAGCACCCGGCGAGGGTGAGGACCGCGGCGGCCAGGAAGACGCTCCTGAGTCCGTGTCCGAGGTCGAGCACCCGGCCGCCGAGCCAGGAGCCCAGAGCGATCGCGGTCTGGACGGACGCGATGCTCATCGCGACGGCGAGTGTGGGGGCGCGCCCGGAGACGGAGTTGAGGATGCGGGCTCCGAGCCCGGGATTGAGGGCGAAGAAGACGATGCTGAACACGACCAGCGCGCCGACGGCAGCGACCGGCTGGGGGGCGACCCCCGCGAAGGCCACCAGGACCACCGTGAGCACGGCGAGCAGCGCGGTCAGCGACCCCATCAGGGCCCGGTCCGCCAGCTTGCCGCCGAGCGCACCGCCGGCGAGCGAACCGAGGCCGAAGAGGAAGAGGAGCAGGGTCACCTGATGACCCGAGAAGCCGCTGACCCGCTCAAGCAGCGGGGTGAGGAACGTGAACGCGGTGAATCCGCCGCCCATGCCGACCACGGTCAGCAGCAGGGCCACCCGCACTCTGCGGTCGCGCAGCACCGAGAGTTCGGCAGCCACTCCTCCCCCGGCCCCGGCGGAGGTGGCGGGCACCAGCAAGGCGCAGGCGAGCAGGGCGGTCAGGCTGAGCACCGTCACGCCCCAGAAGGTCGCCCGCCAGCCCCACTGCTGGGCGAGCAGCAGGCCGAGCGGCACGCCCACGATCGTCGCGAGGTTGACGCCGATGATGATGCGGGCCACCGCTGACCCGGACTTCCGCGGTCCCGCGATCTCCGCCGCCGCGATCAGGGCGAGCGCGAACAGCGTGCAGTGGCTGAGCGCGGACAGGACCCGGGCCGTCATCAGGACGCCGTAGCCGGGAGCCAGCGCCGCGAGCACATTGCCCGCGACGAACAGGGCGAGCAGCCCGATCAGGAGGGGCTTGCGCGGCAGCCGGCTGGTCATCAGCGTGACCAGCGGGCCACCGACCACGATGGCCACGGCGTACCCCGAGACCAGCAGCCCCGCCTGGGGGAGCGAGACATCCAGGTCCGTGGAGAGCTGCGGCAGCAGACCGGCGATGACGGATTCGGCGGTTCCCAGGCTGAACACACTCAGCACCAGGGCGAAAAGGGGGGCCGGCATGGCATGACTCCACAGAGGACGGTGACGGGCTGGGCCGTGAATCAGCGCAGGTGGACGGGGAGTTCGTAGAGTCCGCGGATGAGCAGCCCCTCGCGCCAGCGGAGCGTGTCGACGGGGGCGGCGAGCCGGATGGCGGGGAAGCGCCGCACCAGGCTGCCGACGGCGATCTGTCCTTCCATCCGGGCCAGGGGCGCGCCGAGGCAGTAGTGCATGCCGTGGCCGAAGACCAGGTGCCCGGCGTCACCGCGGGTGATGTCGAAGGTGTCGGGGTTCTCGAAGCGGTCCGGGTCGCGGCCCGCCGAGCCGAGCGAGACCAGGACGGGGGCGCCGGCGGGGACGCGGACGTCGTCGAAGTCCAGGTCCTCCAGTGCGAAGCGCCAGGTGGCGACCTCCACCGAACCCTCGTAGCGCAGGAACTCCTCGATCGCGCTCGTGATCAGCGACGGGTCGTTGTGCAGGAGGGCCAGCTGGTCCGGGTGCTGCATCAGCGCGAGCATGCCGTTGCCGATGAGGTGGACCGTGGTCTCGTGGCCGCCGATGAGCATGAGGAAGGCCATGGCGGTGAGTTCGCCGTGCGACAGGCGCTGGCCCTCGTCCCGCGCCTCGATCAGCGCGCTGATCAGGTCGTCGCCCGGGTGATCGGCCTTGTGCGCCACCAACTCGTCCAGATACGCGCCGAGTTGGCCGGCCGCCTTGCCCACACGGGCGTGCCCCTCCTCGTCGGCGACCAGCGTCGAGAGCGCGGTGGACCAGTCGTGGATGTCGTCCACATCGGCCAGCGGAACACCGAGCAGTTCACAGATGACCGTGACGGGCAGCTTGAAGGCGAACTTGTCGAGCAGGTCCACCGGGCCCTCGGTCGCGTCCAGTTCGGCCAGGAGGCCGTCGGTGATCTCCTGAATCCGGCCGCGCAGGGCCTCGATGCGGCGCGGGGTGAAGCCCTTGTGCACGAGACGGCGCAGCCGGGTGTGGTCCGGCGGGTCGACGTTGAGCAGATGACGTACGAGCGAGGCGTCCTCGCCGTCGGTCGGCTGGGCGACGGTGGCCCTCCAGCGCTCGCCGACCCGGTTCGGGTCCTTGCTGAACCGCGGGTCGGCCAGCGCGTTCTTGGCGTCCTCGTAGCGGGTCACCAGCCAGAACTCACCGCCGTCGGGCAGTGACATGTGGCTCACGGGAGCCTGGCGGCGCAACCGTGCGTACAGGGCATAAGGGTTGGCCTCACCCCCGAAGCTGATGGCCTCCGGCGTGCCGGCCGTCGCGCTAATCGTCATCGTTCCCTCCCCAAGATCGATACGAACGAGAGTCAGTAAAAAACCTGCGATCCGGTTTGTCAACCGGGACCGTCACCAGACCGACCTGCCGGAATCACGGCCCAAGACATGCAAATACGGGCAATATCGTCCTGACCGCGGGGCACATAAGGAATCAATCCCCTCACCGAGAACCGCACATCCGGTTCGTTAATGCATCCCTGTCGAGCTACCGGGTCCCGGCAAGCTCGCTCTGCCCGGCCTCGGCCGACGTCGCGACCTTCGGCCCGCTCGCGATCCGGTCCGCCCGCGGTCTGCTCCAGCGCCGCATCGCGGGCCGCTCCACCAGGGCGTACAGCGCCCAGGCGACCAGCACGCTGAGCACCAGGCCCCCGAGGAGCAGCGCGATTCCGGTGGGCGTGCTCCAGCCCTGCGGATTGCCGAGCTGCCCGCGGCACCAGATCAGGACGATGGCGTGCACGAGGTAGAAGGCGTACGAGATCTCACCCAGCCAGATCGCGAAGCGGCCCCGCAGTCCGGTGCGCCACCCGTTGATGTCGGCCACCGCCGCGGCGGGGACGAGCAGGGCGATCGGGATGATCGTGGCCGCGTTCAGGCCGTACACGTAAGGGAGTTGACCCGCCAGCGCGTAGCAGGCGACGAAGAGGAGGGCGGCGGGGAGGACACCGACCCTGATCCACTTGCCGTTGATCACGATGCGCGCCAGCAGGATGCCCAGGAAGAAGTCCAGGGCCCGCACCGGCGGCAGGGCGTACACGAACCAGAACTGGTAGAGACCCAGCGGCTGCCCGTCCGGCATGGCCGGCCCGTCGGTGATCACGACCTGGGCGAACACCGCGACGCCGATGACGGCCGCGACCACCCCGGCCACCCACCACCACAGTTTCTCCACCGGGATCCGGTTGGCCCAGCGCAGCAGCAGCGGGAACGCGACGTAGAACAGCGCCTCACAGGCGAGCGACCAGCTCGGCGGGTTCACGCTGAACAGCAGGCTGTAGACCGGGAACCAGGACTGCACCATGAAGAGGTTGGGGATCGCCTGGTAGAGCCGGGTGGAGGTGGCGACGAGCAGCAGCGCCGCGACGAAGGTCACCACGTGGTTGGGGTAGAGCTTGGCGATCCGGCGGCGCAGATAGCGCTTGTACGTGTCCTTGCGCCGCGCCGACCAGGTCAGCACGAAGCCGCTGAGCAGGAAGAAGAACGAGACGCCGACGTGGCCGGCGGTGATGAACAGGTCGTGGTAGAAGGACACCACGTCCTTGTCGGAGAAGACGTTGACCCAGATTCCGTGGTGGAGGAATACCAGAGCGGCGGCGATGAACCGCATCCCGGTCAGCGTCGGAAGCCGCGAACTGCCGGGCGCGACGGGCGAGTCGGTCGTTCTGGGCATGGGGGTACTGCCTCCCTGCGAAGAAAGTGGTGGATACGGCCTCGTCCCCTGCGGCTCACGCGACGGACAGGGAGGCGAAGGGCGCCGACGCGCACGGCTTCGCTTGACCGGTGGGATGACCCTAGCGACATAACCTATGCACCCGCAAGCAATCTTATGAATCTCAAACCGGCAGCCCTCACGAGGAGTTGACGCCAAAGGGGCCCGCTGGGCGAGCACGCCCAGTAGAGACGTATGCTTCCAGGTGCAATCTTTTTCAGTTTCATCCACCAAGGAGATCCGACATGCGCGCACTGACCCTCGCGGAGTACGGCGGCCCGGAGCTGCTGACCGTTTCCGAACTCCCCTCCCCCACTCCCCAGGCCGGCCAGATCCTGGTCCGCACCGCGGCGTCCGGCGTCAACCCGGTCGATCTGCTGGTGCGCGGCGGCGCCATGGCGGCGAACATCTCCCACCCGTTCCCGCTGGTGCTCGGCTGGGACCTGTCCGGCACGGTGGAGGCGGTCGGCGCCGGCGTCGACCGCTTCGCCCCCGGCGACCGGGTGGTGGCCATGTCGGCGCAGTACGCCACCGGCATCGGCACCCACGCCGAGTTCGTCGCCCTGCCCGCCGCGATCGCCGCGCCGGCCCCGCGCACCGTGGACCTGGTCGAGGCCGCGGCGCTGCCGCTGGCCGGGCTGACCGCCTACCAGGCCCTGGAGAAGCTCACCCCGCGCTCCGGTGAGCGGCTCCTGATCAGCGGTGCCGTCGGTGCGGTGGGCGGCTTCGCCACCCAGCTGGCAGCCTCCCGCGGCGTCGAGGTCATCGCCCTCGCCCGGCCGCAGGATGCCGAACTGGCAAGGGAGTTGGGTGCGTCCTCGGTGCTTTCCGCCGACGAGCCGCTGCCCACCGCGATCGCCGATGTCCTCCTGGAGACGGCCGGCATCGCGCCGAAGGTGATAGGCGCGGTCCGCGACGGCGGCCGGGCCGGATCCATCTACGCACCCGAGCCGCCGAAGGCCGAGCGCGGCATCACCGTGCTGGGGACCTTCGTCGAGCAGGACGGCGACCAGCTGGCGATCCTGTCCGCGCTGGTGGACGAGGGCGTGCTCACCTTGCGGGTGGCCGAGATCGGCGACTTCACCTTCGGTCCCGAGGCACACCGCAGGCTCGCGGCCGGTGGCTCCCGCGGAAAGTTCCTCCTCACGCCGTGATCGCGGCGGCGTAACAGCCGTGGAAACAAGGCGACTTCATCACGGACGAGTGCGGCCCCGGGGATTCTCCCCGGGGCCGCACTCGTGTTGTCCAAGGTCCTCACCGCCCGGTGAAGACCGCCTTGCCCGGACCGTCGGCGACGAACGTGCGCATGCCGGTCAGCTGATCCCGGGTGCCGAAAAGGCCCTCGAACAGGGTGCGTTCGAGTTCCAGGCCCGAGCGCAGATCGGTGCCCGTACCCAGATCGACGGCCTGCTTGATCGCCCGCAGGGCGAGCGAGGGGCCGCCGACGAACTGGCTCGCCCAGGCGAGCGCCTCCGTGAGCACCCGGTCCCGCGCGACCACCCGGTCGGCGAGGCCGATCTCCAGTGCCTCCTGGGCACTCAGCGCCCGGCCCGTGAACATGATCTCCTTGGCCCTGGCCGTGCCCACCAGGCGGGAGAGCCGCTGGGTGCCGCCCGCGCCGGGGATGACGCCCAGCTTCACCTCGGGCAGCCCGATCTTCACCTCGGGGGCCAGGATGCGGTGGTCGGCCGTGAGCGCCAGCTCGCAGCCGCCGCCGAGGGCGAAGCCGGTGACCGCCGCGACGACCGGTTTGGGGATGTCGGCCACCGCGGTGAACGCGCCCTGGAGACGGGCCGCCCACAGCACCATGTCGATCGGCTCCAGGCCCGCCATCTCCAGGATGTCGGCGCCGGCGGAGAACTTGTCGGGGCCGCCGTAGAGCACGACCGCCGAGACGTCCCTGCGGTCCGCCGCCTCCTGTGCGGCTTCGCGCAACTGCGCCTGGGCCGCGTGGTTCAGGGCGTTGACCGGCGCCCGGGACAGTTCGATGGTGCCGATGCCGTCGGCCACCACGAGCCGGACCGCGGGTTCCACCTCGTTCACGCCCACAGCAGACCTCCGTTGACTTCCAGCACATGACCGTTGACGTACGAGCTGTCCTCGCTCGCCAGGAACACCGCGCCGAGCGCCGCCTCGTCGAGCCTTCCCGCGCGGCCCAGCGAGAAGCGGTGGTGGTAGGCCTCCCACACCTTCTTGTTCTGCGAGAGCTCGCGGCCCATTCCGTCCTCCAGGACGCCCGGCGCCAGGCAGTTGACCTGGATGCCCTTGCGGCCCAGCTCGATCGCGGACACCTTGGTGAGGGTCTCGATGGCCGCCTTGGTCGCCGAGTAGCCCGCCGCGCCGATGGCGACCCGGCTCGCCATGCTCGACGAGACCGTGATGATGCGGCCGCCACCCTGCGGGATCATGCGGCGGGCGGCGCTCTGCAGGCTGTAGAAGGCGCCGTTGAGGTTGGTGTCCATCATGGACCGCCAGTCCTCGGGAGCGAGGCGGTCGACCTTGCCGTCGCGGTTCACCCCCGCGTTGGCGACCAGCACGTCGATCCGCCCGTAGGCCGCCACCGCGGCGTCCATGAGCCCGTCGACGCTGTCCGGGTCGGTCACGTCGGTCTCGTGGAACAGGACCCGGTCCGGCAACTGATCGATCAACTGCTGGATGTCGTAAGGGTTCCGGGCCGCGCAGACCACGGTGGCCCCCTCGTCCACGAACCGCTCGGCGATCGCCCGGCCGAGCCCCCGGGTGCCGCCCGTCACGACGGTGACCTTGTCCTTCAGACGCATGCTGTGCTCCCCCTCTCAGTACCAGGTCAGGACGGCCGCGCCCGCGGTCATCCCGCCGCCGACGGCCGCGAACAGGATGCGCTCGCCCCGCTCGATCGGCCGCTCGCGGTGCGAGTGGCGCAGCGTGAAGGGGATGGAGGCGGCGCCCGTGTTGCCGAACTGCGGTGCGGTGAGCGGGACTCGGGACATGTCCACGCCCAACTGCGCGGCCACGGCCTCGACGAGTCGGGTGTTGCCCTGGTGGATGAAGACCCGGTCGATGTCGCCGATCTCCAGACGGGCCTGGCTCAGCACGTCGTCCACGGTCTTCGGGATGATCTGGAGGGCGTACTCCTTGACCGAACGTCCCTGCATCCGGAAGAAGTGCCGGCCCGCCTCGCGGGCCGCGTCGTCCGCGGTCTCGCGGGTGCCGCCGGCCGCGACCTCGACGAGGTCCTCCCCGTCGCCGTCCGCGTAGAGCCGCGTCGCGTGGATGCCGTAGCCCTCGGGCACCTCGCCGAGCAGCACGGCCGCGGCGCCGTCGCCGAACAGCGACACGGTGCGCCGGTCGCCGCGGTCCATGATGCTGGAGTACATGTCGGCGCCGATGACCAGCGCGGTCCCGTCGTCGGGCGAGGTGCGCAGCATCGACTCGGCCACGGTCAGGCCGTAGACGAACCCGGAGCACACCGCGTTCACGTCGAAGGCCGGCGTGCTGTGCATCCGCAGCAGCTTCTGCATCCGCACGGCGGTGGCGGGCTGCGGCTGGTCGGGGGTGGAGGTGGCGAGCACCGTCAGGCCGACGCGCTCGCGGCTGTGCGGCGAGTCGGCGAACAGCTCCTCGACCGCCCGGGCCGCCATCGCGGACGTGGTGACGCCGGGGTCGGCGTAGTGCCGGCCGTGCACCCCCGTCCGTTCGGCTATCCACTCCGGGGTGACGCCGGTCCACGTGCTGATCTGCTCGTTGTCGATGACGCGCGGCGGGGCGTACGCACCGAGACCGATGATTCCGACGGGCATGGCCCGCTCCTTCGCTGGCTGGGGGATGGGGGTCGTGGCTGAACCCGAAAGGACGGCCGCGGGCTCGGGGCGGCTCACGCCGGGACGCCGCGCCAGGACGGCTCTTCGAGGATGTCGAGCACGGCGCAGGTCCAGCTGAACCCGCCGCCCACACCGAGCAGCAGGACGCGCTTGCCGGGGGTGAGGGCGCCGGTCTCGGTGAGGTGGTTGAGGCCCGCGAACTGGTCGGCGGGGCCGAGGTGGCCGGTGCGCCGGGAGAAGTCCCAGGCGGTCCGGTTCAGGTCCTCCACGCCCAGCGGGCGCAGGCATTGACGGAGCGTCAGACCGGCGCCGAAGTGCGGGGCGACGAGGTGGTCCATCTCGTCCATGGAGCGGCCCGCCTCCTCCAGAGCCTGGTTCGCGGCCTTCTGGAGGCCGCCCTCGACCCGGCGCCACACCTCGTCCTTGTCGAAGTCCTCCAGGAACTGCTGGTGGCGGCGGTTCAGGTCGATGGGGTGCTCGGCGTCGTGCTGGAAGGGACCGAAGGGCTCGTGGCCCCGGTGCATCGCCTCCAGCTCGGGGTCGGTGTAGGTCGCCATCGACACGATGCGGGCGAACCCTCCCTCACGGGAGAGCGCCACGGCCGCGGCGCCGTCTCCGTACAGGATCCGGTCGGTGCGCCAGCGGTCGAAGTACGGGTCGGTCCACAGGTCGCCCGCGGTGGAGACGGCGACCTTCGCCGTGGGGTGGGCGTGCAGATAGCCGGCGGCGAGCTCGGCGGCGACCAGGCCCCCGTTGGAGCCCGAGCGCACCTCGGCCGCGAGGCAGCCCGGCGCGGCGATCCCCTTCTGGATGTAGGAGCCGGAGTTCCAGATGTCGATGCCGTTGTGGAAGACGACGGAGTACGTGACCGCCGCCACGTCCTCGGGGCGGTATCCGGAACGCCGCAGCGCCTGCTGCCCGGCCCGTACCGCCATCTCCGGGATGCTGTCCTCGGGGGCGGCGACGGTGACGGACAGGTGGCCGCTGTGCCGGGCGGACTCCTCGTCGTAGACACCGGCGTCGATGGCGTCCTCGACGCTCATGGTCTTGGGCAGGTAGGCGCCGGTGCCGGCGACGTACAGGTGGTCCCACCGCATGGTGGTGCTCCTCAAGGCAGAAGGGTGGCGGAAAGAAGAAGAAGAAGAACGGAACGGGAGAGGCGGTGGACGAGCAGCACTGGTCGTCCGGCCCGGTCCTCGCCGAAGTGCGTTGCTAGTGCGCCCAGTCGAAGGCGTGGGAGGACGCCCGACGGGCGTCGGTCAGCCGCTCGTAGGGGAGTTGGCCGTCGGGCATGCGCAGGACTTCCATCTGCACGCCGATGGGGGTGGTGAAGTAGACCCACCGGTTGCCCTCGATCGGGCCGTGGGTGATGGTCTCCGGCTCCCCCATCACATGGACGCCGGACTGTGCCGCCAGGTAGGCGGCCGCGGCGTCGACGTCGTCCACGTGGAAGGCGAGGTGGGAGCCCCCCACATCGGCGTTGCCCGGCGCGGGCGGGGTGCCGCCGCCCTCGTACTGCCGCAGCTCGATCCGGTC
The DNA here is from genome assembly GCF_014650455.1 of Streptomyces xanthochromogenes. Classification (GTDB taxonomy): domain Bacteria; phylum Actinomycetota; class Actinomycetes; order Streptomycetales; family Streptomycetaceae; genus Streptomyces; species Streptomyces xanthochromogenes. The sequence continues at coordinate 91,880 of NZ_BMUZ01000019.1, forward strand.
GGTGGGCCCCAGGCGCAGCTTGGCCCGCATCCCCGAGCGCTCCCGAGGGCCGACGAGCGGCAGCGGGCGGGCTCCGACGACCTCCGTGAAGAAGCGTACGGACGCCTCCAGGTCGGCGACGGTGAGCGCCAGGTGATCGGCGCCCAGGACCTCGGCGGGCCCGCTCGGCGCTGCGCCCCGCGGGGCGGCCAACGGGTCGGTGGAGCCGGACAGTTGGAGTTCTAGTCCCCACGAGGTGGTGAACCCGACCCGGCGCACGGAGTCCCCCGGCCACACGGTGGGGCAGACCGCGTCGCAGGTCACCGTGACGTCGTCCCGCTCGCGCAGCCGGCCGGCCACGGCATCGACGTTCGCGACGCGCAGCGCCATCCGGCGCCCTCCCGGGGCGCCCAGCGACACCGGAGCGGTGCGCTGCCCCGGTGCCGCGTACTGGAACAGCTCCAGGTTGGTGTCGGGGCCGACCCGCACCATGGCCACCTGGGCCACGGCCCGGGGGTGGACCCCCAACTTCCGCCGCATCCAGTCCCCTTGGTGGTCCTGGACGGGCCCTTCGATGTAACAGAGCTCGCCGCCGAGCACCTCGGCGAAGAACTGGACGGCTGCGTCGAGATCCAGCACCGTGAACGCGAAGTGGTCCACGCGGCGGATGGACGGAATACCGATGCGGCCGGTTCGCTGCCCGGCCCCTGCCTCTTGGCGCGGCATGCCCGCGCTCCCTCCCGGTGATCTGCGTGACGGAAACCCGTGGTCACGGACGATACAGATCTATGCATCTGAAAGCAACTAACCAGAGATCTCACGAGGCACCCAAAGAAGAGCGCGACCAGGAACAGAGCTCACACGACGGCCAATTGTGCGCCGAAATACCCCCACAGCCTCCCAGCGCCGATGCGCACCCGAGGGGCGAGGGTGACGCCAACCACGCATTAATGTGCTTGCAGATGCATTGAAGTACTGCCATAGTCCCTGACGAAGCGATCAAGCCCGCAGCGTGTGGCACATGACGTCGCCCCGCGCGGAGCAGCAACGTCCCAATCGAGGAGACAGGCATGCAGCCGGACCTTCAGTCGACCGAACACACCTTCTCCGACGGCCTGTTCACCGTCGGAGACCCGGTCACTCACTGGTCTGTACGAGCCACCAAGCAGGTCGGCTACGAGGTACGCGTGGAGGAGAACCTGCTGAGCGTCGCGAACCGGGCGATCCTGGAGGACGCCGTCGAGGGCGAGACGGTGCGCCGCTTCATCGTGGTCGACTCCGTCGTCGACGAGCTCTACGGCGCCCGCATCAGGAACTACTTCGACCACCACGGCGTCGACCACCACCTGCTCGCCCTCCCGGCCGGTGAGCCGGCCAAGAACATGGAGCTGGTGCTGAAGGTCATCGACGGCCTCGACGCCTTCGGCATCGACCGGCGCCGGGAGCCCGTCATCGCCATCGGCGGCGGTGTCCTCATGGACATCGTCGGCTTCGCCGCCAGCATGTACCGGCGCGCGACCCCCTGGATCCGCATCCCCACCACCCTGATCGGCCTGGTCGACGCCGGCGTCGGGGCCAAGACCGGGGTGAACAACGACGGGCACAAGAACCGCCTCGGCACGTACTTCCCCGCCGACCGGACGCTCCTGGACCGTACGTTCCTGAACACCCTCGACGACCGGCACATCGGCAACGGCCTCGCGGAGATCCTCAAGATCGCCCTGATCAAGGACGCGCGCCTCTTCGACCTTCTGGAGCAGTACGGGGAAGAGCTGGTGCGCGACCGGCTGCAGCGGCCGGCCGAACTCGTCACGGCCGAGGACCTGGCGGCAGCCCCCGGCCGGCCTGCCGACCCGGCGACCGAGGTGATCGAGCGGGCGATCCACGGCATGCTGGAGGAGTTGCAGCCCAACCTCTGGGAGAAGGTCCTCGAACGAGTCGTGGACTACGGGCACTCGTTCAGCCCGGTCATCGAGATGCACGCCCTGCCGGAGCTGCTCCACGGCGAGGCCGTGGCCGTGGACATGGCCCTCACCACGGTCGTCGCCGAGCAGCGCGGCCTGCTCGACGCCGAGGAGCGGCGCCGGATCCTGCGGGTGATCAGCGCCCTCGGCCTGCCCGCCTGGCACGAGACGTGCACCCCGAAGCTGCTGATACCCGCCCTGCGCGACACCGTGCGCCACCGCGACGGCCTGCAGCGGCTGCCGCTGCCGGTCGGCATCGGCGCCGCCACCTTCGTCAACGACCTCACCGAGGACGAACTCGACGCCGCCGCGCAGAAGTTGGCCGACCTCCACTGGGGTGACTCCGAGTGAGCGCGTCCCTCGAAGGCCCCGCCGTCCCGTGGACGGCCGTGGGCCACACCAGCACCAAGGCCTCGGTGTACGGAGTGCACGGGGCCGAGGGCAAGACGTACTGGAAGGCCTTCGCCACCCGGCGGCAACTGCGCTCGCAGAGCGAGGCCGTCGAGTGGGCCTCGCTGCCGGCCAACGGCGTCAGCGGCGAGCACCGGCACACCCGCACCGAGGAGATCTACCTCATCCTGTCGGGCAGCGGCGAACTCCTGCTCAACGGCGGGCCCCGACAGGTCCGGGCCGGCTCGCTCGCCCTCACCAGCGTGGGCAACATCCACGGCCTGCGCAACACCGGTGACGGCCACCTCGACTGGTGGGTCATCGAAACCCTCGCACCGGCGACCAGTTCGGTGCTGTCCGGATCACCGGCCCCCGAAGGAGCAGACATGACCCAGGCCGTGGTGCACGACCTGTTCGAGGAGAAGCGCGTGGACACGAAGGGCGTGTTCAGCGGACCGCTCAAGCAGGTCGAGGTCATCGACATCGCGGCGGGCGGGGAGCGGGCCGTGGGCCGCCCCGGGGCCGAACTCGCCGTCTACGTCCACGCGGGCGAAGGCGTGGTGGAAGCACCCGGCCTGACGGAGACCGTCACCCTCGTCAAGGACACCTGCCTGCTCATCGAGGCCGGCTCGCAGTCGACCTTCCGGGCGGCCGGAGTTCCGCTTCGGCTGCTCGTGGTCACGCTCGCGGTCGATGGCGAAGGCGGCGCGAAGTGATCGTCTCCAGGGCCCAGGGGGATGTCACCGTGCGGGTCGGCGACCGCTCCGCACAGTGGCAGAGCCTGATCAGACGGGGCATGCTGCACAGCGAGTGCGAGGGCGTCGAGTACTGGGACCTGCGGCCCGGCACCCGGCTCGAAGTCCGGGCCGACCACGGCGTCGAGGAAGCGGTACTCGTCATCAGTGGTCAACTCGCCCTGTTCGAGAACGAGTTGTCCTCTGCCGTTGCCGACGCCGGAGACCTGCTGCTCATCCCGCACGGCGTCGACGGGGAGCTGCGCACCGGCGATCACCCCGCGACGGCGGTCATGGTGCGCGGGCTGCCCGCCGCAGTGGCATCCCGGCTGCCGCGCCGCATCCCGGAACTCCCGCCCACCGGCCGCTGACCTCCCGCGCCTCCCCCAGCACCCGGTGCCACTCGGCCGGTCGCACCGGCGCACGTCGCCCCGCCGCCGACGCCGGCCCCCGGCCGGCGCGGCGCGAGGAGTCCCAGCGCCCCGGCCCACGTACGTCCACCGCGCCCGGGGCCCCCGCTGCCCGTACCGCACGGCCACCCCCCACACCCCCCGCACCGCACACCCCCAGGAGACCCCATGGCCTACGTCATCGCCGCCCCCTGCGTCGACGTACTCGACCGGGCATGCATCGACGAGTGCCCGGTCGACTGCATCTACGAGGGCGGACGCAAGCTCTACATCCATCCCGACGAGTGCGTCGACTGCGGGGCCTGCGAGCCCGTCTGCCCGGTCGAGGCGATATTCCACGACGACGACCTGCCCGGCGACTGGTCCGCGTTCCGCACCGCCGACCGCGAGGTCTTCGTCCAGCTCGGCTCCCCCGGCGGCTCCGGTGCCCGGTGCGAACCCGTACCCGACCACCCCTTCGTCGCCGAACTCCCCACCCGTACGGCCCTGTCGGCATCCCCGTCCGCACGATCGCAGGAGTCATGAACAACGCCATGAACGACGTCTTCACACGACTCGCAGGCGAAGGGGTCTCCGTCTGGCTCGACGACTTCCAACGCTCCGGAACCACCCTGAGCGAGCTGCGCCGAGCGGTCGGCCCGCACGGCGTCACGGGGGCGGTCGGCCGGGCCGACGCGTTCGCCGAGCTGTTGCACACCAGTCCCCCGTACCGGTCGCGGATGAGGGAGTTGGCGCATGGCGACCTCACCGCGGAGGAGCTGGTGTGGGCCCTGACCACGCAGGACGTCCGCACGGCGTGCGACGAACTGCGTGCCGCCCATGAGCGCACCGCGGGACGCGACGGCTTCGCCTCCATCGACGTCGACCCGAGGAACGCCTGGGACGCGGGCGCGACCGTGGCCGAGGCCCGTGCCCTGTGGCGCACGGTCAACCGGCCGAACCTGCTGGTGAAGATCCCCGCCACGGCCCCGAACCTGGCCGCGATCAGCACCTGCCTCGCGGAGGGCATCGGGGTGAACGCCGTCGCGATCTTCTCCCCCGACCGCTATGCGCAGGTGTCCGACGCCTTCCTGGACGGCCTGGAGCGGGCCCGGGCCGCCGGGCGCGACCTGCGGTCCATCGCCTCGGTCGCCTCGTTCTCCGTCAACTCCCTCGACATCGAGGTGGACCGGGAGCTCGACCGGGCCGGCAGCGCGGAGGCGCGGGCGATGTCGGGGAAGGCCGGGATCGCCAACGCCCGTCTGGCGTACGAGATCTACGAGGACTCGCTCGCCTCGCCGAGATGGCGCGCTCTCGCGGCGGCCGGGGCCGCACCTCAGCGCCTCGCCTGGACCTCGACCGCCCGCACGACACCGGCGCGCCCCGACACCTCGTACGTCGAGGAGCTGGTGGCCCCCGACACGGTGAGCGTGCTGTCCGGGGCGACGCTGCTCGCCGTCGCCGATCACGGCGAGGTCAGGGGCGACAGTGTGCGTCGCCACTACGCGGAGTCGCGGCGCGTCCTGTCCTACCTGTCCTGGTTCGGGATCTCCTACCGGACGGTCGTGAGCTCGCTCGAAGCGGTGACCCTCCGGCAGTCGGCCGCCACCTGGGACGCGCTGCTGACGGCCGTCCGCGGCGAACTCGACGCACAGCGGCGGACGTTGGCCCCGCTGCGGTGACCACCGTCGTCCCGCTCGGGGCCGCGGAGCGAGGTCAATGCGTCAACTCGGGGCGGCATGGGGCGCCGATCTGACAAGCTCGGGCGCCACCCGTGGTCCGAACCGGCCCGGCGGCGGAAGCTGCGTGCGGCGTTCGGCACCACGAGGGAAGGAGTCCGCGCATGCGAGGTCCCGCGACGGGACCGGCCGAGCGCGTACGTGACGGACTCACTTCACGAAGGAACCCCATGGCTCTCTCCCCCGGCACGTCCCGAGCGGCCGCTTTCGAGGCCCGCGTCCCGGGTTCGAAGTCCCTGACCAATCGGGCGCTGTTGCTGGCGGCCGCGGCCCGTTCGGCCAGCACCCTGCGTGCCCCGCTGGTCAGCGACGACACGGTCGCTTTCCTGAACGCCCTGGTGGAACTAGGCGTCCGCGTCGAAAGGACCAGCGGCGACGACGTGTGGTCGCTGACCGGGCTCGGTGCGGGCCCGGTCGGCCCGGCACGGGTGTGGTGCGCCGATGCGGGCACGGCGGCACGCTTCCTGCCTCCCTTCGCGGCCGCAGGCCACGGCGACGTACTCTTCGAAGCCACCGACCAGCTCACCGCCCGGCCGTTGGCACCACTCGCCGAAGCGCTGCGGCAGTTGGGCGCCGACGTCACCACCGACCCGGACGGCAGGCTGCCGCTGCGGGTCCGCTCCCAGGGCCTCGACGGCGGCACGCTGAATCTCGACGGAGCCCTCAGCAGTCAGTTCCTGACCGGCCTGCTGATGGCGGGCCCGCTGATGCGCACACCGCTCGTACTGACCGTGCACCACCTCGTCTCCCGGCCCTACGTCGCGATGACGACGGCGTTGATGCGGCACTTCGGTGCGGACGTCGCCGAAGAGGACGATGTCTTCACCGTCGGCACGGGTGGTTACCGGGGCGCCGACCTCCTCATCGAACCGGACGCTTCCACGGCCTCCTACTTCTTCGCCGCGGCGGCGGCCACCGGCACCACCGTGACGGTCACCGGGCTCGGCACGGGGAGTTCCCAGGGCGACCTCCGGTTCGTCGAGGTGCTCAAGCTCACCGGCGCACGCGTGCAGAGCACCCCGGAGGCGACCACGGTCACCGGGACGGGGCAGCTCAGGGGCGGGTTCACGGTCGACATGGGTGATGTCTCTGACACCTTCATGACACTGGCGGCCCTGGCCCCGCTGGCCGACGCCCCCATCACGATCCGGGGCGTCGGGCACGCACGGCTCAAGGAGTCCGACCGGATCGCGGCGGTCGAGCAGAACCTGGGGGCCCTGGGCATCCGTACCCGTACCGGCCGGGACTGGATCACCGTGCACCCCGGACGCCCGGCACCGGCACGGATCGCCTGCCATCGGGACCATCGCATCGCCATGGCGTTTTCCGTGCTCGGCCTCAGAAGCGAGGGCCTCACGCTCGACGACCCCGACTGCGTCGGCAAGACGTTCCCCGGGTTTCACGAGGAACTGCACCGGATCTTCCCGCAGCACGCCGCCCGGAGGGGGCACCGTTGAGCAGGTTGCGTTGGCTGACCGCGGGGGAGTCCCACGGACCCGCACTTGTCGCGAC
>NZ_BMUZ01000020.1 GCF_014650455.1 Streptomyces xanthochromogenes
GGGACCCCCCCCCACTTCTCGGGGCTGAGTGCAATCCGGTGCCGGCGCCTTCCCGGCGGGTAGTGGTTTTGCCCGGAGCGGCACCCAGGCCCGCCGGTTGGGGCTTGGTCTCCCGGATGGGCCCTGCTGTGCCAGCTCGGTAGGGTCACGGCCGTGAGTACCGGCTGCCAAGCCGTGCCGCGCTGCGGACGCGGTGCCCGCCGGGCTCCAATGATCAAGGAGGTTGCGTGACGCCACCGAGGAACCGGCCCGGCTCCGCTTCGCAGCAACAGCACCGTTCTGGTGAGCCGAAGTGGACGACGCTGGAACGGAAGGAGGCTCGACTTCGGTCCGACCAGCTAGCTGACCTCGCCGATCTCCGGCGGCATTTGAGCGCTCGACGCCTGGACCGCTCGGAGATCATCACAGACAACACCCTGATCCGCGTCGCCGTCGACGTGCTGTTGCAGGTTCACGCCGAACGGCTTCAGGGTGACACGGAGGAGGCGCTGCTGGCCTCCGCGCTGCCGCGACGCCGGGCCTCCGTCGCGGCGGAGGAATCCGCCCAGGGGGAGGCCGGCGAGACCGTCGGCAAGGGGAGGGTCCGCCGTTCCGTCGGGAGGGGCGAGCGGCAGCAACCTTCATAGGTCGGCACTCCCAGAGTCTGTGATTTGGCCAACGGGCGCGGTTCTCGCCAACCGCGCCCGTTCCGTTGTCTCGGCACAACGGAATGCCGCTAGGCTGCCGCCGCTCGTTGTTCCGGCACAACGGAAGGAATCCGCGTGGACAACGTCGACATGATGGCCGAGCAGATCAACGACCTGATCCGGCAGGCATACGCCGACGGGACGGCCCCAACCGAGTGCGTGCAACTACTCGCGCAGGCCGTCGGTCTCGCGGTCGACCCGCTACACCAGCTCGAACTGCTGATGCTCGTCACCGACACGGCGGGCCGGGCCGCGCGCGACGCCGCCGGCCGCGCCCTGCGGGGCGAGGGCTGCCCGGGAGGCAAGCCTGCGACCTGGACGGACATCGGCGGCGCGGCGAGCCTTTCGAAGGACACCGCCTTCCGGCAGTTCCACGGCGGTGACGCGCTCTCGTGGTCCCCGGCGGCCCGCGGTGTCCGCCAGGCCGTACGGCGCCCCGCTGCCGGGGAGGCCCGTTGATGTCCGTCGACCGGAGCCTCACCGGGGCCGACCTGCTGCGTGCGGCCGCCGCCGAGGTCTGCTCGTGGGACGAGGAGATCTCCGAGGCCCGCGGCCGCCAAGTGCGGTGGGTGGCGGGCGAGTACGGCCGAGCCTTGGCCCACGCCGACCACCCGCTCGACAGCGAGGCCGAAGGCCGCGCCCTGTTCCGCCGGGCCGCCGTCGACGCCTACCTGGACCTCGCCGCCCGCGGAGAGCTGCGGGCCCGCGCAACGGCCAAGAAACGGGCGAGCACCGACAACTCAAGGCAGACCCGGATCGAGGTCCTGGCGCTGCTCGCGAAGGCGGCCGGGGTGTACGGCGACCTGCCGCCGCAGCCCGACCCCGCCCGCAAGCAGCCTGTGCCCAAGCGGGCCCGGTCCCTGCTGCGGGCCTCTCTGGAGGAAGTCGCCGCCCGAGGTGATGCCCTGCCCGGACAGATCCGCATGCTCGCCATGGGCGCGACAGTCGCCGACACCGGAGCCCGGTCCGGCGAGTTGTGCGCGTGCCGGATCGAGGACCTTGCCCCCTCACTCGAAGAGATCCGGATCGTACGCAGGCCCCAGGGGTGGAGCAGGGATGAGGCCTACGTCGAGCTGATCGCTCTGTCCGCACTCTCCCGGACGGCGCTCCGCCGCTGGCTCGCGGAGCGGCACGCGCTCCTGGAGCGGGTGCGGGGCACCACCACCGCCCTGTGGGTGGGGCTGCGCGCCAACCACCGCGGTGAATACACGGTCCCGCCCGGCACCCCTCTGGAGCCGCGCGGCCTGTTCCGGGCCTGGACCCGGGCGGTCGAGCAGACCAACGAGGAAATGGCCGGCGAACCCTCCTGGGGGCCGCTGCCCACCCGCATGGAACAGCTCCGCCGCGGAGTCAGCCCGAAAGCCTCCCCCGCGCCCCGCCAACCGGACGCCGAACAGGCCGTCGTCCTCCTGGACGACGTCGCCGCAAGTGCAGGGGCCCTCGCCGAGGTGCGCCGCCGCGGCGAACACGAGGACACCACCGCCGAACTCGAAGCCCGTCTCGCCTGCCGCAGGGCTGTGCGGGCAGCATGGGCCGAGGGAATCGAGCACGAAGTTCAGCTGGCCGCGCTCGCCGAGGCGGGCCTGACCAGTGCTGCGGACCTGGCGGCCGCCGGGTGGGAGCCCGCGCTGCTCGCTGCAATCGAGCGTGCGCTGGGATGGGGCCGCCCCTCCAAGGCCAAGGCCGTCTGACTCGCACTCCGAGGCGGGCGCCGAGGCCGCGCTCGCCTCGTTCGAGTTCGACGGCTTCCGCTTCGACGCGACCGGGTGGGCATTCACCGGGATCGAGTACTGGTTCATCTACTCCTGCCAGGTGGCCCGGTACTCCCGAAGGTGTCGCCCGGGGACATGTCCCCGGGCGACACCTTCGGGAGTACCGGGCCAAGCGGTGAGTTCACGAATCCCGAGCTTCGAGAACCTTGCAGGTCAACGCACTGATCCGGTGTCAGCGTGGTCCCTCCACCATGAAGTCGGCGCCAGGCACCGCAACGTCTTCGCAGGTCAAGCGTGGTTACAGAGAGCTACTTGGCACTTCGTGGCAGCTTCGGGAGCACAGGGCCCAGGTCATCGCCTGGACCGTTGCCCAGTACGGCGCGCGGGTCCCCGTCCCCGCCTGACCGTGCCCGGCCGACGAGGACACGCATGGAGAAGCCCCCGGCGGCGCTCGGTGCAGGAGCAGCCGTCGGGGGCTTCGTGCGTCGCCCGGGCCCACTGGGGAGAGCGCCGGGAGACGGCTCAGGGGGCCGCGGCCGCCGGCGTGCCGACGGGCACGGCAGCTTCGAGCCGGTCCAGCCGCTCGTACAGCGAGCGGATCAACCGAGCCCGGCTCTGCACTCGTTCAAGGCTCGTGCACGGCCGCGACAGACAGCCGTCGGCCTCCTGCAGGATCAACTCGGCGAACACGCGGCGGCCGTCGTCCTCGGGCAGCCGGTCCGCGCAGATGCGCACCGCATCGGCAACCACCCACGCCGCCCCGGCGAGGAGGTGGCCGACCGCAGCGACGTCGGGGGCCGGGATGTCTAGCGGAGAGGGCCACGCCAGCGCCGTGCGCACCACCTGCTCGTGCGCGGTGCGGTCGGGCGGCAGTTCCGCCGCCAGGCGTCCATCCGGGTCGTACAGGATGTGGTGGGTGCCGGTCATGGGGTGGCCGCCTCCTGCTGGTCGCGGGCCAGGGCTCGCAGATGGTGGGTGAGTCGGTCGGGGCGGATCAGCGGCGGCGCGCTCTCGCGGGGCGGGCTGATCCAGTGCGCCACCGGGCTGCTGTGCTGACCGGCGGGCATCAGGAGTTGGAAGCCGTCGCCGAGGACCCGCACGCCGGGCAGGCCGGTGGCCGTCCCCCCGGTGCCCGGCGGCACCAGGACGTACAGCTGGTCGCGCAGGTGGTCGGCGAGTACCGGATAGCCCTGGCGCGGGCCCACCCGCATGGCGACCAGCACGTCCAGGCCGTGCGATATCGGGGTGATGGCCACCGCGTCCCAGGTCCGGCCGCACGCCACCCACTGGGTGCAGCCTTCCCCGCGCACCCACTGGTCGCGGAGCCGTTCGGAAGGCTGTGCGAGCCGGTGCCACGTCGGGCTGGAGGTCTCAGCGGAATGGGCCATACCTGGACCGTAGGGGCGGTATACACGACGTAGCCCACACGAAGTGTGTGGGTCATCGACTCCGTCCCGGAGCGCCTCATGGACCGCATCCAGTTCGGCCGCCGCGTCGCCCACTGGCGAGGACGGCGCCGCCTGTCCCAGCAGGAGTTCGCCTCCCTGATGCGGCGCTCCCTGCGCTGGGTCGAGGAGCTGGAGGGCGGACGCCGCCAGGCCGACCCGAACTTGTCGGTGGTCACCGAGATCGCCTCCCGGCTGAACGTCACGGTGGACCGGCTGCTGTACGACCCGGTTGTCCTGTGCCCCGCCGAGAGCGAGATCGACGCGGTGCGCGCCGTCTTGCAGCGTCACGACATCATCACCGGCCGCACCGACGACTCCGGCGCCGACCCGGTGCCCGTCGCCGACCTGCGCCGTGCTCTGGTCCACGCCCGTACCGGGTTCCAGGCCGGGCACTTCGCCCGGCTCGGTGTGCAGATCCCGGCGCTCCTGGTGGCCGCCACGCGCGCCGTCGAGCGTCACCACGGCGAGGACCTCCAGGAGGCGTACCGGCTGCTGTCGCTGTCCCTGGAGCTGACCGAGGCGGCCGCCATCAAGTGGGGCGACACCGAACTCGCCGTCGTGGCCGGGCACCGCGCGGTCGCGGCCGCCGAACGGTCCGAGGACGCCGTGATCAAGGCCAGCGCCGCCCGGCATCTCGCGGACGCGATGACCAGCCACGGCCAGGCGGAGGCCGCGGTCGCCTTCGCCACGGCGGCCGCCGAACGCCTGCGTCCTGAGCTGGTACAGCGCGGAGCGCTGGGGCTGAGCGTGCTCGGCATGCTGTTCCTCAAGGCCGCGCTCGCCCAGGCCGCCGTCGCCGAGGCGGACGACCGCAGCCCCGACGCGGCCGCCCGGACGGTCCCCCTCTACCTGGACCAGGCCGACGAGCACGCCGCCCGGATCGGCACGGACGGCAACGAACTGTGGACGTCGTTCGGGACGACGAACTGCGCGCTGTACCGGGTCGCGGCCCACGTCCAGCTCTCCGCCGGCGCGGACGCCGTGGCGGTCGCCGCGGACATCCCCGCCGAGGCCCTGGACGCCCTGCCTCGCGAGCGCCGCGCCCATCTGCTCACCGACCGGGCGTTGGGCGAGACCCAGGCCGGGATGCGCGAGAAGGCCGTCGACACGCTGCTGGAGGCCGAAGCCCTCGCCCCCGAGGAAGTGGTGTGCCGCCCCCGGACCAAGGAACTCGTCGAGAACCTGCGGCTGTTGGGCACGGGAAGCGCCGAGGGGCGCTTGCACGGCCTCGCTGATCGCTGTGGACTCTCCCGGTGACCATGAACCGCACCCTGTACGTCATCGCCTGCGCCGCGCCTCCCGCCCGCCGCCTGTCCGTACCGATCGAGGCCGCCCAGCAGGCCGGATGGGACGTCTGCCTGATCCTCACCCCGTCCGCCCACCGGTGGCTCACCGAGGACGCCGAGGGCGAGATCGAGGCCCTGGAACGGCTCACCGGCCATCCCGTCCGCCACCAGTACAAGCTCCCCAGCCAGCCCGACGTGTTGCCGCCGCCGGACGCGATGCTCGTCGCCCCGCTCACCAACAACACCCTGGCGAAGTGGGCGACGGCCGTCTCCGACACCCTCGCGCTCGGGCTGATCACCGAGGGCATCGCGCTCGTGCCGATCGTCGCCCTGCCCCATTTCAACGACGCCCAGGCCGCCCACCCGGCCGTCGCCCGGCACGTCGAGTTCCTGCGCGAGGCGGGCGTCACCGTGCTGCTCGGCGAGGGCGGGTTCACTCCGCACAAGCCCAAGCACGGCGACCTGGACGCCTATCCGTGGCAGGCCGCGATCGACGCTCTCCCGGCCTGACCGACCAGAACCCGCCCGGAGTCCGCGAGTACCGGACTTCCGGAATGCCGGAGTGCGGCAGTCCCAGAGTCTGTGACTCCGGCACTGCCGCACTCCTGGCGCCGACCGCCGTCAGTCGAGGTCGTAGTCGTCCTCGGGCGGGTGCGGGCTGACGTGCCCGCAGTAGTGGCAGACCGCCCCGTCCGCGCGGTCGACGGTGGAACCGCAGCAGCGGGGACACTCCCCCCGTTCGAGCACCGGGCCCGCGCCGCGCACGCAGCCGGGGCACGCGTGGCCGGCGGCGTCGTCGAGGACCCAGCCCGCGGCCGCCAACGCGGTCTCGATCGGGCGTTCTTCGGGGAGGTCGTCGGGTTCGAGGTAGACGGCCAGGCAGTACGGCCGGTCGCAGGTAGCAGCGTCGCGGATCATCGGGTCCCTTCGGTCGAGGGCGGCCGGGCTGTCCGGCCCTGCGCACCGCTGTGCCCGGGCGGGCGGCCCGGGCACAGCAGCACACAGGGCCGTCAGACGGCGGCGATCAGCAGGGCCGCGACGAACAGCCACAGGATGTGCCAGCTCTGATCGAGCGCATAGGCCCCGGTCCCGAGCGTGGGCGCGTACTCGCCCTTCGCCGTCACCGGGTGCCCGGCGTGGGCGGGCGTGCCCAGCGAGTAGAACTCCGCCTTCCCGCACCGGTCGGCGAGGCCCTTGAGCGTGGTGCGCCGGTCGGCCCAGTAGTGCGTGACCGCGTCGATCCCGAGCCCGAGGACCAGGCCCAGGACGGTGACCGGCAGGTGCAGCACCAGGACGGCCGGGACCAGGACCAGGCCCTTGGTGATGGTCAGGCCCAGGACGTGGCGGCCGCAGGCGAGGCGCCCGGTCCAGCCGGGCAGGCCCTTGGTCGCGGCCTGGCAGCTGGACTGCACCCAGTGGTCGCCGACGCTGTGCGCGACGTACAGCGTGACGAACACGGCGGCGAAGACGGCGGCGGTGTCGAGCTGGTTCATGATGGGGGTTCTCCTGTCCCTGATGGATGGGTGAGCCCCGGGGGACGGGCCGCTCTTGCTGGCCGGCGGACCGGCCCGCCCTCCCGGGTGCGCGGCGGCTACTGGCCGCCGCGGTCGTCCTGCGGGGCCCCGCCGCCTCGCCGCCGGCCGTCGCTGACGGCCCACTTCTCGAAGGTCCCCGGGGCGGAGTTGTGCAGGACCTCCCGGCGGTACTGCGCCGTGCTGCGCGCCACGTCCATTGCCAGCGCCAGGTCGCCGACGCTGCCGCCGCTGGCGGCGTGGGCGCGGATCAGGGCGTCGCGGATGCCTTCCAGGCGCGGCAGGAGCCGGTGGTCCACGTCGTTGATCATCGTGTGCCAGCTGTTCGGCGAGACGGCCTGGTCCGCCGGGGCGGCGCTCCGCAGCGTGGCCAGGGCCCACAGTGCGCTGTGGAACCAGTCGGCGAGCATGTCGGCGTCGGGGCCGAGCTTCTGCGACTGCTCGGGGGTCAGGCTGATGACGATGTCACCGCCGCCGAGCCGGGATTGCCTGGCCGGGACGAAGGCGATCGGGTCCTTGGCGTTCATCGGGTGCGTTCTCCCTTGGTGTCGTGCGATGGGTGGGTGTGGGTTGGCGGGCGGTCACTGCCAGCCGGGCAGTGCCGGGTGGTCGGTGGAGACGGGGGCCGGGGCGTCGGGGTCGAACACGGGCGTGCCGCCCATGTGGACCACGGCGCGCTGCTGGCCGAGCAGGGCGTTGAAGCGGTTGAGCAGGAAGTGCGCCTCACGGGCGATCTCCGGGTTGCCGCCGTACGTCTGGATGTCCCGGATCGCGTACTCCAGCGACAGGAAGTCCGCCTTCTGGATCGGGATGCGCACCTTCTCCGGGTCGAACTCGGTGACCGAGGCGGCTCCGGCGCTGCGGTACAGGTTGCCGATCACGTCGAGGTGGTGGTCACGGTGGCCGATGTCCGGGCGCCGGGCGGCCACGCGGTCGGCGGCGTGCAGCATGACTCGCTCGTACGCCGCCAGTTCGGCGAGGCTCATCGGGACGTACTCCACGCGCGGGAAGGGGGCGGGGGCCGGGCGGGCGGCGCTCTTGGCGCGGGACTTGCCGAACAGCATGGTGCTCTCCCTCACTGGCTGGGGCGGGGTCAGACCGTCTGCATGTAGCGGGCGGCGGCGTCCACGAACTCGTCGTGGGCGGTCAGGGCCGCGACGCGGGCCGCATTGAGGGTGTCGGCGTCGGTGTCCTGGTGGCGCATCCCGAACGTGGCGTCGACCATGCGGTCCGCGGCGGCGCGCACGGCCGGGTCGGTGATGAGGATGCGCAGCCCGACCAGGGGCGCGGCCACCGCGGCGCGGGTGTCGTGCGAGCGGACGCGCAGTTCCTCGTAGCGGTCGAGGTCGCCCTTGAACTTCGCGTCGCCGCGGCGCCACATCATGCTGCGGTAGGCGCTGATGGCCTCCGCGAGCGCGGTGACGGCGTTCAGGTGCTCCTTGCGCAGTTCGCGCCGGCGGGCCCCTGCCTCGCCGCGCTCGGTGGCCCGCTGCTGGAAGTGGCCGGTGACCACGGAGCCGAGCAGGGTGCCGAGGACGGCGATCACGGCGGTTAAGAGAGCGACGGTCACGGTTTCTCCTTCGGTAGTGGTGCGGTGGGGGCGGTGCGGCTGATCAGTAGCGGGAGGCGCGAACCTCCCAGCCGCCCTGGTAGTCGGGGCGGATCTCCAGGCCGGGGGCGGTGATCGAGCCGTGCACGGCGCCGGGGTGCAGGGTGCTGAGTTCACGGGGTACCAGCAGTTCCCGCCGAAAAAACAACGCTAAGCAGCTTCGCTCCAGTTCAGGGGGCGAATCAGGGCAGCCACAGCGGATGCCCCCCGAGGGGCGTCCGGAGCGCGGTCCTGGTCACTGGCAGCGAGCGCTGACCCGGTTCTCGTACTCGCGGCGGGCTTCACCCAGCAGCGCGGCGACCTGCTCGGCGATCTGCTGGGCGCGGGCCGTCTCGTCGTCGCTCGGCATGGTCTGTCGCATGGCGTCCGCTCCTTGCTGGCTGGCCCGGCGGCCCGGCGAGGCGTACGGAACTTCGTACACCTAGGACTGTACGGACTTCCGTACACCCCCACAAGAAGGCACCTCAAGATTCTTTAGACTGGACACCGGGCGAGCCTCTGAACTGCATGTTTATGCATGAAATTACAGAGTTCGGTACTCCGTGAGTACGTCACTCCGTGACTTCCGGAGTCTGTGACTTGCCGGTACGCGATCCGCCGGCGGGACGGGGCGGCCGGACGTCGCGGGGGAGGGGAGCGGTGCCCGGGCCGGGCGGACCAGCCCACCGCTCCCCGTCACCCTCACCACAGAAGACCCCCGAGAACGCCCCTGGCGGGGGCCAGGAGCGCCGTTCCTGCCACGGAGGCCCGGGAGTGCCGATCAAGCCCCGAGAGCCGCACAGGGCCGCTCAGGGACGCGCCGCCCTCCTCTTCTGGCTGCCGCCCGTAGGGCGTCCGCTGTCCCATCGGTGGAGCCGGGGGCGCCCGTGGCGCCCCCGGCGGAGCCGATTGGGCTGCGTTGAGTCGCCCCGGAGGGGCGTCCTTTCTATGGGTTGACCTGCACGTATGCACTCAGACCAGCCACCCACGGCGCGGGCCCGTCATCACCTCAGCCACGACGATGCCGTCACCCTGGCACCGGCCTTCACCCCTACGGGTGACGGGCCCGCGCCCCTCTCCTCTAACCCCTAACAGGCCCAGGCGCCCGAGAGCGGCGGTGCGCCGTCGCTGCGCTTGTCATGAGCCTGCGGCTTTCGTCGTGGTTGAGGTCATGACCTGCGCTTTCAGCGTGGGGGGGTCCTCTCCAGCAACGACGGTGAGGGTGCCATGAGCCCCTGTACCAGGGACAGGGGCTCATGGAGACGGCGGCCGCCCCGGCCTGTTAGGGGGACGATAGGGGCGGATTCCCACCGAGGCTTGCTCGGTGGGGAGCTGGTCTGCGGCCACCGGCCGCCGGTGGATCTCTTCGGGGGAGGAGCGAACTGGTCCGGCGCCGTGGCGCCGTCGGCCGCGGCGAAGCCGCCTCACGCACGCTCGCGCTCAACTACCTGTAGATGGCCTACGGCGTTCAGCGGCGCAACGCGCCGCAAGGCGCCACACCCGATCTTGGTTTCGATGACCTTGGTTTCGTTCTGCGGTGGCGTTTCAACCACCTCGGGAGGTTGCGTCTCCACCACTCCGGGAGGTGGCATTCATGCAACCTCCGGAGGTGGTATCAGTACCACCTCCGGAGTGACCTGCGGTTTTATGGCCTCAGAGGCCGAAATCGGAGTGAAAACCGAGGTCGAAATCGGGTCTCCGGACCTTCGGTTTTCTGCCCGATTTCGTGATGCGGGCCGCCGGCGGGACAGATGGGCGCCGGGCCGGTCGTCGAGTAGGCCCGAGACGGCCGTCTCGGGCCTGCCAGGATGAGCCTGTGAGCACCACCCGCCGCCCCTTGGGCACCGGACCGCAGTCCCCTGCCCCCGCGCTGAACACCGCCCTCCCGCGCCACGGAACCGTTGCCGACCGGGCCACCGGTCAGCCGCCTCCGATCCCTGACCGCGAGCTGGCAACACGCGACAAGCGGCGCCCCTTGGGGCCAGGCGCGGACTGTACTGAGTAACCCAGACTCCGGAAGTCCCGGAGTCACGTACTCCCGGACCGGCAGCGTCGCGGCCGCCGCCGACGGGCTCCCGGGAACGCGGCCATCCGGCCTGGAGATCGAGCGCGTCAGGTAGAGCCTGACAATTGCATGCCGTCAGGTTTAGCCTGACGGCATGACGGATGTGGAGCATGACCCCGACACCGAGCGGTACGCGTACAGCCCGAAGGCTCTCGCCCGACTCGTCCTCTCGTACGAGCTGCGCGAACTCGCCGACCGAGCCGCCGGCGGTGTGCCGACCGGCAGCGACGACTATGCCGAGCCGGGCGAGGAGGTTGCCGACGCGCTCGCCTTGGTGCACCAGGCCCAGGAGGTGCTAACCCGCGCCGTGCTCTTCGAGCGGGCCCGCCACACCAGCTGGGAGGCCATCGCCGAGCAGCTCGACATGAAGAAGCAGTCCGCGCACGAGCGGTACCGCGAGGCCGAGCAGGAGTGGAAGGACGCCCTGCACGAGCCGTTCAACCCGATCCCGCCCGGCGCCCGGTTCCCGTACGAGTACCTGCGGCTGCACGAGGCCGCGTACGAGCCCATCAAGGCAGGACGGGACTTGGACGAGTGGGCGCAGGAGCACGGCAAGGGCGAGCACGCCGTCACCGGCGGCCTGCCGACGCTCTCCCTACTGGACGAGATGGGCCAGC
Source organism: Streptomyces xanthochromogenes (assembly GCF_014650455.1). Taxonomy (GTDB): domain Bacteria; phylum Actinomycetota; class Actinomycetes; order Streptomycetales; family Streptomycetaceae; genus Streptomyces; species Streptomyces xanthochromogenes. Next base: position 10,935 of record NZ_BMUZ01000020.1, read on the forward strand.
TTCTCGACGGCCTCAATTACCTGTACCGGGACATGCACAAGCGCCCGGCTCCCGGTGCTCGTCTCCGGCTGACCGAGCGCAAGGCGGCTCTGCTCGACCGCATCGCCATCGAGGAGGGCCGCCCCGAGGCCGCCGCGCAGGCGGAGGAGGCCCGTGCCCTCGCTGCCCAGCTCAGGGCCGAGATTGAGGGCACCGCATAGCCGCGATCACGTCTCGCCGTCGTCGCCCGCAGGCCTTTCCTAGTGCGTCAGCGCGCGGCCGCCAAGTCCTCGTGCTGCGCCATCTGCGCACCACGGCAGACGCCGCACAATCCGTCCTCGGCCTCAGTCGTACGGCCGCACGGCGAGCCATCCCAGCGCAGACCCGAGCAGGGCGCCGGTTCCGCGCCGTACATCACCGGCATCGATGGCACCTCCGGGGCCGCCTCCGGCTCGCTGGTCGGCTCCTGGGGGCGGTCGCTGTCGGCGTCCAGCGTCGCCAGCCGCAGCCGGTGGATGTCGGTCGCGGCCGATCTCGCGGCGAACTGCGCCGCCAGGAGCTGACCGAGGAGGTCGGCGCCCTCCCGGCGGACCCGCTCGCGCGCCTGTTCTGCCTCGGCGAGCACCCGCTCCTTCGCGTCCGCCCACTCGGCGGGCGGGTTCTCCATCCGGGCGACGTCCTCGGCGGCCCGCTCAGCAGCTCCGGCGATGTCGCTCTCGAACCCGCCCACGCACAGCGGGCACAGAGCGCCCTCGGTGCCCCGGTTCTGCTCGCACCCGGGGCACAGCAGGCGGGTCGCCGGGGTGGCGGCCGCCGCTTTCTTCGCCTCGCGGTCGGCCTTGTAGTCGGCCTTGTAGTTCTTGCCGCGCTCGATGCACAGCACGCACGCCTCGCCGCCCGCCAGCAGTTTGCCGTCCTCGCAGCTCAGATCCGGGCACTCGCCGTGTCGCACCATCGCCACCGCCGCGCCCACCGGACGCTCCAGGCGACCCGTCTCGAACTTCTCGGCGTACCCATGTGTCGTCCAGCGACGTAGAACCCGCAAGACCAGCTGCTCAGCGGTCCGCTCCCTAAGGGCCTTCGTCACCGCCGTCACGAGCGTCTTCGGCGCATCGGTGTGCGCGGTCTCGCGCATCGCCTCCCGCAGCTCCGGACGGAATGCCTCCAGAACCCTCAGCACTTCCGGCGCCAGCGGCACCTCGGCGGCCTTCTTACGTGCTTCGCGGGCCGGAGCGGGCTTCGGCGCCGGCGCGGGCGCGGGCTTGCCCTGCGCCGGGATCGTCGCGGCCGCCGTCTTCTTCGCGGCCTCCGTGCGCCCCTCCCACTTCGCGGCTGCCTTGAACTCTGGGTGGGCGTTGTAGAAATCCCGCAGTCGAAGCTGGCCCTGGTAGCCCGTCGGAGGGTTGTAGCGGACGAAGTACTTATACCCCTGGCGCATCCCGCCTGCGTACCGGTACTTCTCCGTCCTGATCGCGCCGAGCGCTTCCAGCTCCTTGCGGTAGGCGGCTACCTGGCGATCGTCCTTGAGCTCCAGGACCACTGCGATGGCTTTCTGCTTCGGGCAGGCGATCCGCTTCTTCGGGTTCTGGATACGCGAGTTGATGTGCTCGGCGAGGAAGGCGTACATCAGGAAGGCCTTGGCCGACAGACCGGCGAGCATCACCCACACCGGCACCGGCGTGCTCACGGTCGGCCAGTCCTCGGCGACCAGCTGGTCGCCCTCTTCCTCGCCGTAGCCGTCGTCGTACGGCTCGTCGTCGAAGTCGTTCACCGGGCCGCCTCCGAAATCATCGAGGCAGCCGCATCGTGGATAGAGCACACGAGCAGGGGCGCGGAGGCAGCGCCTGGCGGTCGAACGATGGTGCACATGGTGCGGGGGACCGGGTGGTGCATGGGGTGCGATCTCTCCCAATCGGGGTAGAGAGTCGCACGTCGGGGATCATCACCAGGTATTCGGACGGACCTATCAGCGGTGCTGCGGAAAGGTCGCCGGGGCGGTTACCCTGTTTGATGGTGACCGGGCCCGTCAGGGTCGGGAACCCGGCATCAGCCGACGTACGACTCAGGAGCTGTGGCTTAGGGGCCTGTGACTGAGTCAGGTTGTGAAGGTCGAGAGCCGCTCCTGTTGGCGCAGGGGCGGCTCTCGGCATTTACGGAGCGCGGGCGGCCATGACGGCCATCGTGAAGTCCTTCCGCCAGTCGGTAGAACCGATGATCAGCTGGTGTTGGTCGGCAGACCGCCGTCGGATATATCCGCTGTGGTGGAGCCGGGCTTCCGGTGCGAGCGCTTCGGGAGGGAAGTCGCAAGGGCGTCCTGCCACGGGGGGACGAAGGGTCGCCGTCGGCGTGTCACCGTGTCCCTCTGGCCCACTGGCTGTGGGCACGCGTAGCCTGCTGACCATCGCAGGCACCTCCCATTCAGGTGCTTGGTCACGCCGCCGACCACCACAACCGGCGAGCGCGACCGGCAGGCTCCCGTGACGGGGGCCTGTTCGCGTTTCGCGGGCCATCATCCACCCTCCAGGCATCACGCGGGGGCAGCCCCCTGATTCCGGAGTGTCGTCAGATTCCCGTTGTCCTCGATCACAGGTACGAGGCTTCCGGCGTAGACGACGGGGGACTCGCCGTTGCCTGGTGGCTCGAATCGGGCACCGTGCCGGAGTAGGTCTTCCTCAGTGAAGTACATAGCGTTGGGATTGTCGAAGGTGCTGGCGTTGCGCTTCTTGATCCGCTCCCACAGTTCCTCGTGGGTGGCGGGCAGGTACACCAGGGTGACCTTGGCCCCTGCAGCCTCGCCGACCTCGCGCCACTCCTGACGTTCGGAGAGCGTCCAAAGACCGTGGTCGAGGACGACGTCCCGGCCGGAGGCCAACGCGTCGCGGAGCTCGGCTGCGATCGCGGTCAGGATGGGGCGTTCGCGGATCTTGTAGGAACCACGAGGAAAGTCCCTCCCGTAGTGGCCGTGTTGCTCGAAAACCCGCTCGTCGGGGCAGATCCGCAGGTAGCCCCGAGTCTCCAGCTCGCGCGCGATCGTTGTCTTCCCTGACCCAGGAAGGCCAGCCAGCAGGACGAGTTGGGTCAGCCCCGGACGCCCCGCGAGTGTCCGCATAGTGCGCGTAACCTCCCTCTGTTCGGCCCAGGTGAGAGAGTCTCGGCGGTCCGCCTGGAGGAGGATGCCCAGGCGATTCTCGGCGACGTGAATGAGGGTGTCGTCCAGAAACGGGAGCGTCATGAGGTGCTCTCCTCCCTGGTCCAACGGCGGCCGGGCCCGCCGACATCCACGCCGTACTCAATGACGACGCCAGCACTATCAATGACTCTCACTGTCAGCACGATGACTGCTGCACGGGTGTCTTCGGGGATCTCCAGCGGCCCCGCGTCGGCCGGAGTGGTGTTGCGCGCCCACATGGAGCTGACTCGACGAACTACCGGACGACCGGTGTGCCGAGTGATCACGTCAATCGAGGTTCCGCTGGCCAACCGCTTGCCCATGAGCAGCTCTGGCAGTTCATCGGCGAAGCCAACCGGAATCCACGACGTGGAGTGAGAGATGACCTGGTTGGTGTGTTCGTCGCGGTATGTGCGCGAGCGTCGGAGGACCCTCTCGCCTACGGCGATCTCCAGGGCATCTGCGACTTCCTCAGGCGCGGCGACGATCCCGGCCATGTGCGAGTCGGAGCGTTCGCCCGCGCGCCAAGAAGATCCGGTGAGCTTGCTGCGCGCTTCCCGCTCAGCGCCGGATGCTAGAGGCAGACGGTTACGAACGACAGTCCCATGCCCCCGGGACGAAGTGACCAGGCCTGCCACTTCCAACGCTTTGTACGCCTGGTGCACAGTGTTTTTGGCCAGCCCAGCGTCCTTGGCCGTGTCCTCGATCTTGGGCAGCCGGTCGCCCGGAGCGTACTTCCCGCTCTTGATCTGCGCGGCCAGCGCATCTGCGAGGGCTTTCCACTTGGGCGGCATTCGCTCTGTTCTCCTCCGTCTCGGCGATCCTAGTGAATCACAGTCCTGAGATTGGTTCAGTAGGTAGCGCAGTCTTAATATTGCAGATCGACAGTGATTGACAGTCGTTCGCAATCCTGCGACTGTCGTTCTCGTAGGGCAGCGCCCCGTGACTCCATCTCACGAAGCGTGACGACATACCTATGTCAAAAACGGGCCCTCCGGCCGCCTGGAAGCCAAACCGGAGGGCCCGCGTAAGGGCCGATCTAGCAGAGAGGTACGACCCTATGAGGACTATCGTCGCAGGCCGCATCGTCGGTAGCGAGAACGAGTACATCGAGGCCGCACTGGGCTCCGGTATCGACTTTGCCGCCCTCCGCGCCGCGTCCCCCGAACTGCGGTCCGACTTCGTGGAGTTCCTGGTGGACACCAGCGACCCGGACAGCGAGATCGACCGCGAGAACATCAAGCACTTGCGCCGTGTGCTGGGCATCCGCCCCCCGGCGAACGTGGTGCCGCTCCCGCGTCGCGGCACCGCCGCCCTGAGCGCCGCGAAGGGTGGTCGGGCCGCATGAACTTCACGACCTCCAACCCCCGCCTGACGCTCCTGTTCTCCCTGCTGCCCGTGATGTTGGGCCGGGTGCGGCTGTTCGCCGCGCTGGCCGGCGGCGCCTGGCTGTTCGGGATCGAGCTGGACGTCATGGCCCGCATCGGCCTGGTGCTGATCGCGCTCGTGGTCATCGCGCTGGACGCCGTCCTCACCCCGCAGAGCGCCCTCACCTCCCCCGCCTTCCGCACGGTGGCGGGCGGCTACCGCGACAAGGAGGCGGCATGAAGACCGCGACCCTCACGGCGACCGACCGCACGGCCGAGGCCACCCCGCAGACCGCTGACATGACGGACTGGACCGGCGCCGACTTCGACTCGTGGCAGGTCCTCACCTCCCTGAACATCTCCGCCCCGATCACCCGCGTCACCCGGGCCCGCCAGGGTCAGGGCCAGGAAAGGACCCGCTGATGGAGACGACGACCTACGAGGGCCGCCGTCAGATGGACAAGGTCACGGCGCGTGCGGCGGCCACCCAGGCCGAGGCCACGGGGCGCCGCACCAACGCCCTGGCGGACATCGAGATCTCCGAGGCCCGCGACAAGGCCGCCGAGCGCAAGGACCTGCGCAAGGAGGCCGCGAAGACGAAGAAGCTGGAGGAGAAGGCCAAGCGGCGCGAGAAGCGGGCCGCGGCCCGCAAGGCCCGCAACGAGCGGATGGCGGCCGCGATCGGCCAGCCGATGCCGTGGGTGATGATCGTGGTGATCACCTCCATCTCGTTCGCGTTCCCCGGCCAGTTCTCCGCAGTGGTCGACCTCGGTGTGTTCTGGGTCCTGGCGCTGCTGGTGCCGGTCTTCGTCGAGGGCGCGACCTGGGCGATGTCGTGGCTGCGCAAGTGGGCGGTCGAGAACGACAAGCCCGCGAAGCTGTACGCGGTGATGCAGTGGACGTTCGCCACCATCGCGGCCGCGCTCAACGCCTGGCACCACGCGGACAAGCCCGAACTCGCGGTCGTCTTCGCCGCGTCGTCGCTGTTCGGCGTCGGGGTGTTCGAGGTCTACCTCCACTCCCAGATGCACCGCGTCGGCGGGCGCAGCGCGGAGGAGATCCGGATCGCGCTGCTGCGGCGGATCAAGCATCCGCGCGTCGTGCGCCGGGCCGCATGGCTGCGCACGGCGACGATGCCGCCCCTGTCGGAAGCGGAGGCGTGGGACCGGGCCTGGCGTCAGGTGCACGGCGCCGAGCCGGGCGTGACCGAGGGCATTCTCCAACGGTTCGGCAAGCGCGCGGGCAAGGTCGCCGGTCTCGTTGAGAAGCACGACGAGCTGAGGCCCACGGCGTCGCTCGCGATGTTCGACCCGCCCGCCGAGCCGGTGCGCGAGATGGCCGCCGGCGAGGGCTGGATGATCGACCCCACGGCCATCGGAAAGATCCTCGCGGACCCCGCGAACGCGCTCAGCGCGAACCGCGCAAAGGCATCCGCCGCGAAGATCAAAAAAGACGCCGAGGTCCCCGCTGGAGAGGCCTCACAGAGCCCGCGCGCGGCCCGCACGCGTGCAATGAACGAGCAGGTCAAGCCCAACAACCCCCCCTCTGCGCGGGGCCGTCAGAAGAGCATTGACGAGGGTGCCGCGAAGCAGGGTCGCGCGGTCCGCACGCTCGCTGCGGAGACCGCCCGCGCGGCCACCCCGGAACAGGCCGAGGCCGAGAAGCAGGCGGCCCGCGAGTGGGTCCTCGCGCGGCTCCGCGTGGAGCACGAGACGGGCTGGAAGGACGTGCAGCGGTACTTCGAGAAGGAGGTGCCGGAGCAGCGGCTGCGGGTGCTGCGCGGAGAGACCTGGTGCCGCGCGCGGATCAAGGAAGCCGAGCGCGAGCACAACGGCGACCCGGTCCTGCACCTGGCCGCGACCAGCTGACACGCGGACCAAATACCGGAGTCTGTAAGTCTGTGACTCCCGGACTCACGAAATCCCGTAGTGCCGGGTTCTGAACACCAACCGAAGAGTGCGAGACAGGGCCGGTCCCTCACCGACCAAGACGATGGCCGTCCCCGTCTCGCCACCCACCCCCAGAAGGAGGCGATTCCAGCATGACCGAGACCGACGAGCGGACCGCGAAGACCGGCCGCGACGAGCCTATGGCGAAGGTGATCCGGCTGCCCTTTATTGAGGACGAGCCCGAGGTCTCTGACATCACGGCGCCCGAGCCCGCCCCGCCGGCGGCCCGCGTCGACATGACCAAGCCCGCGGCCGCGCCAGTCGAAGGACGGGTGATCCCGGCCCGCGAGTGGGAGCTGGGGGAGGACGCGGAGGGTGACGCGCCCTGGATTCACCCGACGCTCCGCACCCCCGAGGGCCGCACCGCCCGGCGCGCCTACGTCCAGCGCCAGGCCCGGCGCAGGGTCCGCCGGTGGGCGTCGCGGCAGTGGACACCGCGCGGCATCGTCCCCACCACGATCCGCGGCGGGGTGCGCGTGCAGCGCTGGGTGCGCGGGGTCGAGGGCCAGAACGCGGACGCCGCCAAGCAGCGTGCCGAGATGCTCGCGGTGGAGGCGACGCGGGCCGCCCGCCGGGCCCAGTTCGCGTTGCTCCAGCGGGACGCGAAGAAGAAGGCGGCCGACGTCGCGCAGCAGGAGTCGTCGATGGCCCTGGTCCAGGCGACCGCCGCGGTCTCCACGGCCCGCGTCAAGATTCTCCAGCGGGTGGCGGCCGCGTACCTGCCAATGGCAGGGATCGACGCCGCCGGGTTCGTGTTCATGGACGGCCTGATCGGTCTGGGTGCCGGGGCGCTCGTCAACCTCGCGGTGCTGGCCCGCGTCGGGCGCCGCCCCGACATGTCGCCGGAGGAGCTGGAGGAGCTGGAGCGCGCCGAGGCCGGTCTGCCGGACCGCTTCGAGATGGGCATGACGCCGCGGGCCTTCGAGGCGATGCTGCACGAGGCGCTGACCAAGGAGATCGGTATCGCTGTCCACTCCTTGCAGATCTTCCCGCGCAACTGGGGCTTTGAGATCCAGATCGTGCTGAAGAACCAGACACCGGAGAAGCTGTCCGACAACCTTGCTCTGCTGGAGGCGTGCCTGCCGGGCGTCCGCACGAATTCGGCTCTCTTGCAGCAGTCCGCCAAGGCCCGTAATGAATGCGTGCTGCGTATTCCGGGGGATGACCCGTGGAAGGCCGTTCCGGAACTGCCGTACCGGGCGCCGAAGTCGGTCACCACGCACGAATTGCACAAGGCGCAGTTCGGTGCCGACATGTCGGGCCGTCCCCTGGCCCTTCCGGGCAAGCGGACCAGCGCCGCGTACATCGGCAAGTCCCGCTCGGGGAAGTCGACGATGCTGCGTGCCCGCCTGGACGCGCTCACCGCGACCAGTGACCGGATCATCGTCGGTATCGACCTCGGTTCCTACGGCTCGGGATTCGGCCCGTACCGCAAGTGCATGTCTGCCGTCGCCCGGACGCCGAAGGAGGCCCGCGTTGTTCTGGAGTGGGCCCTCGCGGTGGGAATGGGTCGGCCGAAGCTCTTTGACCGGCTGGGAATGGGTCTGAATTGGGAATCCAGCCCGGAGCGACCCGGAATTACCGTCGTTATCGACGAATTTCCGGCTCTGGTGATGGCCGCCAAGAGTGAGACCTTCCCCGAGCCCGAGGAGGGCGAGGAGAAGCCGCTCCGCCTGGACGAGCTGGTCAAGCAGATCAACCTCACCTCGCTGAAGTCCGACGTGGGCGTGGAGATCGCCTCGCAGGGCGTCACCCGCGACCGGGTGGGCGCGAACATGTGGCTGGCCGAACTCCCGGTCCAGGTCATGTGCGCGTGCGACAAGGACGACATCGTGCAGATCGCCGGCGGCGGCGCGATGGCCCAGGGGTGGCGGCCGGACCGGCTGCTGCCCGCGATGGGCGACGCCGTCAACGACGCCTCCGTGGCGTACGTGATGGCGGGCGGCGACTACTGCGAGCCGATCCCGTACCGGGCCTGCATCACCAGCGACGACGAGGCCGACCGCCGGGCCGCCGAGCGGGCCGCGGCCGGGATGTGCGAGCTGGACGCCGCATCGAAGGCCTTCGCCCCCGGCGTCGTTCTGCCGAACCCCGGCGGCGGCGACCCGTGGGACGGCGACGAGGACGAGGCCGAGGAGGAGACGCTGCCGGTCCTCCTCCAGGTGATCCGCTCGATCTACCGGTCCCTCGGTGACCCGAGCGGCCTGACGGAGGACGAGCTGTTCGACGCCCTGCACGAGGTCCAGCCCGAGACGTGGGACCTGGAGAAGTTCGCCACCGGCGACGGCCCGTCGATGACCAAGGGCGCCGTCCTGGCCCTGGTGCTCGACAAGGTCCTCGCCCCGCGGGGTCAGAAGTGGGCCAAGGAGACCTTCCGGCCGAAGGGCTCCAAGCAGACCAAGGGCTACCGCCTGCTCGACCTCAAGAGGCTCACCGGCGAGGCCGACGGGCGCTGATCCGCTTCCGGAACACCAGGAAACATGCAGGTCAGCGAGGGGGAACCAGCCCGGAACAGGGCCGGAACCCCCGCCCCGGGCCGGAACACGTTCCCCTCCCCGGACCCCGTTCCCGACCTGTTCCGAGCCCCTGACCTGCACGTTTCCCCTAGTTCCGCCGCTGTTACGTCCGGAAGATCACGAATGTTCCCCGGAGGAGATCCGATGCCGATCAGCCCGTGGCGGGCCCTCAGCCCCGACAACGGTGATCACTACCTGGCCTTCGAGCGCCGCTTCCGCTACGTCGTCGAGGACCCCGAGCACACGTGGCGCCGGGTGTGGATTCCGACCGTGCTGGCCTGCCCGGTGTGCGAGGCGGACACCGGCCTGCGGCTGGCCTTCAAGACCGGCATGGACGCCGCGGTGGAGGCCGCCTGCGGGATCGGGCACACCTGGGTCGAGCCCCGCGTCGCCGTCGTGCAGTGGATGGCGTACTGCCGCTTGCGCGCCGGGCAGCAGGAATCCGGCTGGCTGTGGCTGGTCGAGGCCGGTTACGGCGAGGAGCCGCCCCCGCCGATCGACTACGCCAAGGAGATCCGCCAGGGCGCGGCCGCAGTCACCAAGCATGTCCGGCGCAAGGCCAAGGCGAAGGTCCGCCGGGAGATCCGCAAGGCCAGGAAGAAGGTCGGCAGGCGGGTGCGCAACGAGGCGATGCGCCCGGTGGCCGCCGTCCTGCGCATGGCCTGGGCGATGCAGGCCGGGGGCGTCGAGCCGGTCACAGCCTCCCGACGGCGTCCGGCAGAGCCGAAGCTCCCGAAGACGCCGCCGGTCTCCGCCTACCGCAAGGCGTACGGCATGCAAGCCGCCACCAAAGGACCGAAATGCCTGGTCTGCGAGGACTCGGGGCGTATCACTGGCCCTGGCGTCTCCGTCCCCTGTACCGAATGCCGCGGGACCGTGAAAGCGACCACGGCAGCCGCCGTTGTCGCGGAGACCGCCAAGCGAGTCGCCGCTTTCGACGAGCGCGCGGCAGAAAGGGCCGTCACCCACGAGAAGGCGGCCGAAGGGCGGGCCGCAGCCAGGGAACTGGCCGCGGCCCGGGAACTGGCCGTGCAGAAGGAGAAGGCCGCGGCCCAGGAGCGTGTCTCTGCCAGCAAGCAGGCCGCCGCCGAGGAACGGATTGCAGCTGAACAGACCCCCACCGGGAAGCAGGCCCCCGCGCGGAAGCAGGCCCCTGCCCGGAGGAAGGCAGTCCAAAAGCGGGGCGGCTCGAAGCCTGTGACCACTGCAAGCCCGGCGGCCGCGCCGGCCGCGCGCAGCGCGGTCGACATCGTCGTCGACGAGCACGGCCGCGTGGTCAGCTCCAGCCGCCCCCTGACGCCCGACGAGGTCAAGCAGGTCCGCACGGCCGTGGAGAAGGCGGTCGATGTCGCGGCGGCGGTGGCCGCGGCTGCCTTCGAGACCGCCTCCGACGATTAGCCCCAGGCGCTGCCGCTGAACCCCGGACTCTGTAACTCCGGCACTTCGGAAGTAACAGGGTCCGGGACTCGGCGGGAGCATCTGGTCAGTCCCGACCGGATTCCGTCTGACGAAGGAGCCACCCCGTGAACGTCGCTGCCAAGCTCACCGCCCTCGCCGCCCGCCTCACCGGCAGGGCCTGGGCGCACGAGACCACCGAGCAGCTCGTCGCCGCACTCGACCAGCAGATCGAGCGGCTGACCGACGAGCGCGTGCCGGAGCACCTGGCCGGCGCCGCAAGCCTCAGCAGCCCGGCCGCCTACCAGCCCGGCCTGATCGACCTGCGCGCCGACGCTTACGACATGGCCGTCTACCTGGACGCGCTCACCACCGCCGCCGTGGCGCTCGGCGACGCCGACCTCGCCGACGCCTTGGTCGAGGCGGGCGAGTCCGCGCACGAACTCGTCACCCGCCTCGCGGTCGCCGCCCACGCCACGATCCCCGCCCCGGCCGTCCCGGTCGCTGATGCAGCCTGACCAGCGAAAACAAAAAGATGCCTACAAATGGTGGGCACACGCTAGACAGGCCTACAAAAAGTAGGCATTCTGAGAGTGCGGCACCGACCACGGGCCGCATCCGACGGGAAGGATCCCCGCTCATGACCGCGATCCAGCACCTCAACTCCCGCGACCTCCACGGCCGCGCCCTCCGGGCCCGGCGCCTCACCGTCCGCGTCCTGCGCCTGGTGGGCATCCACGCCGGGAACGTCACCATCGGCGCCATCTACGCCGCTGTCATCGCCTGGATGGTCAACGACGTCGTCGAGTTCACCACCGTCCTCAACATCACCTCCAACAGGGTCATCCTGCTGATCCTGGCCGCGTGGGGGACCACTCAGCTGATCAGGGCGGCCGCATACGACATCGCCGACCGGGTGGACCCCGACCGTCGCGACAGCGACGACCTGTGGGACGTCGCCGCCGCCCTCAGGGCCAATGCCCAGGACATCACCAACGGCGCGGACTACGACGAGATCCGGCTCGCGCTCCAAACCAGCGAGGTCCTGCCCGCCCTGCACGGACTGACTGCGCGGCTGCGCGGTGCGTATGCCCAGGACGGCGAGATGGAGGAGGCGTCCGCGCTCAGCGACACCACCGCCCTGATCCGCGCCGCCGCCGAGTCGCTGGGACACCGCGAACTCAGCGAGTGACTTCGCCCCGGGGCGGCCGCCATCCCGGCCAAGGAACTCCGGCCGCCCCGGGCCCCGAACCCGCTCCAGAACGGAGCAGGAGGAGAACCCATCCTCCCCCATCCCGAAGGAGCCCCCGACATGTCCAAGCCCGACACCGACAAGGCCGCCGAGGCCCGGCGCGTACAGCAGGTCCAGCAGCGCCTGGCGGCAGCGAAGACCACCCGCGACCTGCGCAAGGCCGACGCCGAGTTCGACTTCTGGGCCGACGTCGCCGCCGCGATCGACAGCGGCGAGGTCAAGCAGACCGAGGCCTGCGACGCCATCGGCTTCAAGCGCGAGTACGTGCGCCGCCAACTGATCGAACACCGCGCCCAGGCCGAGGCCCGGGCCACGACCCACACCCCCGACTCCACCGACTGACCCGCCCGCGAGGAGCTCCGATGTCCAAGCAGCCCCCGGCCCCCGGCCAGATGCCCGCACCGAAGAGTCCCGCCGAGTTCCTGAGCGAGCACCGCGCCTACGCGGGCACCACCGTGGCCGCCGGCACGCTGCTGACCCTGGCCCGGATCTGGAACGCCCAGGGTGCCGAGCACAGCGTCGGCGCCGCCGGGCTGATGCTGGCCTTCGGGGCCGCCTCCGGCTACCTCGCCGTCAAGAGCGACGAGGAGACCGCCAGCGCGGTGTTCTCGTCGATGGCCCTGACTTTCGGCGCCCTGTCGGTCGGCGTCTACTCCGACCCGATCGCCCCGGCGCTCATCATCTGGATCGTCGCCGTCATCGCGTCCAGCGTCCTGATCGCCCGCTCCCGCCGCGACGACCGCCGCGTGGCCACCCAGCATGCCGCCGAGATGGCCGCGCTCAAGGTGGACCGCTCTGCGGACATCACTATCGCGGAGATCGACGCCAACTCCCGGATCGAGGTGGCCCGCCAGCAGTCCGCGGCGGCCGCCGCGATGGAGGAGGCCATCGCCCACCGCGCCGCGCTCGCCGACGGTCCGCTCGACCCGACCGGCATGCTCCGCGCTTCCGGCCAGCTCCCGCCCCTGCACGTCGTCAAGGACACCGACGACGAGCGCCGCACCGCCTGACCGGTAGCCCTAGGCCCGCGTCCCGCACGTGGGCCCTGGAGATCTGGCCAGCACGACCGCGCACCCACTCGTCCGTTCAACGTCTGGAGAACCCCGTGAAGATCCGACTGCCTTGGATGAGCCGTCTCGACCGGAACCGTTGGAGGTCGGCGCAGGACCTCGGTCAGCTCGGAGGGCTCATGGCCCTCTGGCTGGAGGGGCACGTCGCCAGCTGGCCCGGCTACCAGCCCAACTGGGGCCCCGACGAGGAGACCCAGGAGCTGATCCCGACGCTCGCGGCCGCCAACCGCGCCGGGTACGTCACCATCGCCTCCCAGCCCGGCATCGGCCCCGTGGAGGGCTTCGACGGCCAGATCTGGCAGCAGAGGGCCGCCGTCGAGGGCTTCGTCCGCAACTACGACCTGCTGCGCGCCCTGGTCGACGCCGCCGAGAAGGCGGGCCTGGAGCACGAGATCGTCGACACGCTGGACACCGGCGAGCGGGGCATTGCCGTCACTCAGCGCGGCGGGAAGCCCTACACCACCTTCGGCGGCTACATGAGCCTCGCGGAGCTGCGGGACACGGTCTGGCGGGGTATCGGCCGCGGCGCCCTGGACGACGTCTTCCGCGCTGTGCGGGTCACGCTCGCCGCCCCCGAGTACGGAGCCGCCGCCGGCGAGAAGTTGTGGAGCGCCCTGAACGGTGTCATCGGGAAGCACGGCGACCCGGCGCTTCCGCACGGCACCGCCGATGCCGGGACGGCGGCCTGACGGCTGCCCGCGCCGCCCGGCCCGGGGGAGCGGGGCGGCAAGGGGAGCCGGGACAGCCCCGGTATCCGGAACAGAGCGAGAAGGAGGTGAACCTCATGGCGCATTGGGCGGTTGAGATCCCGACCCGCACCCCGGGCGAGCACGAGCAGCCCCGGACCGGCGTCCAGTGGTTCACATACCCGGCGTCACGCTTCCCCGGCCGCGGCGACGTGGTCGAGAAGGTCCGCGAGGACGTCGACACCGAGGACGCGGTCCGGCACCGCAGCGGTGCCGTCGCCGACGTCGACGCCATAAAGGTCGTCTGGCACGACGACCTGCTGTAGATCCGCCCCGGGGCGGGCGGCACCACGACCAAGCAGATCGCCCGCCCCGGGCCACCCGAACCCCCTGTAGAGGAAAGGGCATTGCCCATCATGACCCAGAAGACAGGCGGAAAGACCCCGGTCATCTTGATTCAGCTGGCCGACCCGTCGGTGCCCTACCCGGAGATGACCGGTGACGAGCCGTGCCGTCAGGACCCGGATTTCTGGTTCCCCGCGCACGGCGTGAACGCCGGTCCTCCCAAGGCGTTCTGCGTCGCCTGCCCGGTCCTGGACAACTGCCGGGCGTGGGCCCTGGCCAACCCCTACCTCGCCGCCGACGGCATCTGGGGCGGTATGAGCCACACCGAGCGCAACGCCTTACGCCGCAACGCGATGAGGCGGGCGGCATGACGAACCCGGCGGACATCAACCAGGCCCTCGCCGTCCTCGCCCTGGCAGCCGGGTGGGCGCTGCACGCCCGTCGCCTCCACCGGCGGCTGGACCGCTCCCGCCACGACCCGCTGACGGGGCTGTGGACCCGCGACGGCTGGAGTCGGCGGGCCGAGCGGGTCATCCGCCGGCGCCCCTGCGCCGCGGTTCTCCTTGCGGACCTGGATGGCTTCAAATGCGTCAATGACGTGCACGGTCATGCGGCCGGTGATGCCGTCCTCGCGGCCGCGGGGGAGCGGCTGGCCGCCTGGTGCGGCGCCCACGGAGTCGCCGGGCGGCTCGGGGGAGACGAGTTCGTGGCCGTCGTCGAGGACGACACGCGCTTGGACGACCGGCTCGCCGACCTCGCCGAGCTGCTGCGCCAGCCCGTCGAGCACCAGGGCGTGACGTTCACGGTCGGCGCCTCCATCGGCGCCGCCCGGCTCGCCGCCCTGCCCGAGCCGACCCTGTCGGCCGCGCTCAACGCCGCCGACCAGGCCATGTACCGGGTCAAGGGCCGCACCCGCCGCGGCCGCCGCCTGCTGCTGGCCCCGGCGTTCGCCGTCCTGCGCGGCCTCCCGCTGCGCCGGGACTACGAGTCCGGCGCCGTCCGGGCGTGGGCCCGCGAGCACGGCCACGACGTGCCGGACCGGGCGCGCATCCCGAAGAAGGTCCTGGAGGCCTGGCGCCAGCGCGAGAACGCGCCGCGGCTGGCCGCCGTCAGCTGACCGCCAGCACCCACCGCACGATTCCCGGGGCGCGGCCGCCATCCCGGCCAGGACCACACCGGCCGCCCCCCGGGGCCCCTCCGAACCCGAGACCCAGGAGATCCCCGACATGAACCCGATCCCCGAACCGTCCGTGATCGTGCTGATCGGCGCGAGCGGCTCCGCCAAGTCCACCCTCGCCCGCACCTGGCCCGTCGACTACCGGCTGGCACTCGACTCCTACCGGTGGACCGTCTCCGGCGACGCGGGCGACCAAGAGGCCACCGCCGACGCGGTGTTCCTGCTGGACGCCGTCCTGGAGCGCCGTCTCGCCCGCGGATTGACGTGTCTGGTCGATGCGACGAATACCCGCGTCGACGTCAGGAAGCGGCTGATCGAGGCCGCCCACGCCCACCAGCTGCCCGCGGCCGCCGTGGTGATGACCGCGCCGCTGCGCCAGTGCCTGGCCCGCAACTCCCGCCGCCCGGACAACCGGCGCGTCCCCGACAGCGAGGTCCGGCGCCAGTACCGGCAGATCAGCCTCGCCCGCCCGGGCCTGCACGCCGAGGGCTTCGACCACGTCGTCACCGACGACCGGCTGATGCGGCTGCGGCTGCTGCTCCAGCGGTCCGTCGACCGCGTCCACGCCGACCACCAGGTCGAGGGCGACCACACCGAGTACGCCCGCCGGGTGCTGGCCCGCCGGTTCTTCGGCGAGGACCTGGCGCAGGCCTTCCACTGGACGCACCTGCGCCCGAACCACGACCCGATCGGCGCCCTCGCGGTCGGCGGCGACGAGATCGTCGTTGCCTACCGCACCTGGTTCCCCGACCCGATGGACTGGGGGTTCGAGGCACAGGTGCCGTGCCTGGGCGGCTGCTCCGGCCCGGCCTGGGTGCCGGTGCGCAGCCCAATGGACCTGCTCGCCGTCTACGACGACGACTTCCCCGAGGAGGTTGTGCGGTGCGACCGCTGCACCGCCGGCGCCACCACGCGGGAGGCGGTGTGAGCACAGCGATGAACCCTGACACCGGCGACGGGTTCGACGCCCCGACCCCGTCCGAGGCCTACTCCGACGCCCCGAACCTGCGCCGTGAGATGCACGACGTGATGGAGCTGGGTGCCGTTCGCGAAGGCCGCCGCAACGGGATGGTCACCGTGCCGCCCGCACCCGACGCCGCGACGGTCGACCGGGTCTTCCTTCTGCGCCGGGCCGCCCTCATGGACCGCATGGCCGTCGAGGACCCCGGGCCCGGGGCCCGGGGCGCCGCAGTCCGGGCCGCGTTCGAACTGACCCAGTTCGACCACCAGCACCCGCAGATGACCGCCGGACCGCACGGGCCCCACTCGATCGAGTTCGACCCCAGCCAGCGCCCGTACGTCCGCCAGGAGTACGCCGCCTGGACCGCCGCCGGTCAGCCCGGCGCCTGACCCGCCCACGAGAGGACACGACATGTTCCAGGCCGGAGACACAGTGCGGATCGTCGCCTGCGAGGACGACCCCCGGGCGGTCGGCAAGACCGGGCGGATCGTCGACGAGGTGGCCCCGGGGCCGCTCACCGGCGGCCGGTGGACCGTCAACCGGATCAGCTTCCTGATCGGCCCGGTCCTCTGCCACGGCCACGAGTTGCAGAAGGCCTGAGTGAAGTAGCCCCGCCCGGGCGGGAAGTACCCGATCCCGCCCCGCACTGTCCGTACGGCACGACAGCATGGGCCCGGGGCCATCTGCCCCGGGCTCCGCCATGAAGGGAAGTACATGAGCACCACCGACACCGACCCGAGCGCCGCGGCGTACGCCGCCGTGAAGAAGGCCGCCACCGGCCTGCCGACGCTGTACGCGCCGAGCGTGCTCGACGAGGCCGCCGCCCTGCTGAGCGACCTGTGGGCCGCGGGTGAGCGGCACGGCGTGACGCCCAAGGAGTGGGACTGGGCGGTGAGTCTGGCCGGCGGCGCGCTGGAGGTCATCGCCAGCCGCTACACCCGCACCCCCGACACCGAGCGCACCGGGGAGCAGGTCACCGCGCTGTGCCAGGACCTGGTCTCGGCTCTGACCTCCGCCGAGATCGGCCTGACCGTCCTGCCCAACCCGCGTAAGCACCAGGCGGTCGTCGGGCGCCTCCCCGAGACGCCGCGCGGCGGCTACCACGGTGACGCCAGCCTGGTCGTCGGCATCTACTCCAACGGCGGCTGGGACATCAGCATGAACGCCGACGGCGCCACCGTCGTCTCGATCGCCGCCCCCGCCACCACGGCCGGGGCCGCCGAGGTCGCCGCCCTCGTGCGGGCCGTCGCCCGCGGCGAACTCGGCAACCCCTTCCGCCGCTGACTCCACCATCAAGGAGAGCACCACCATGTCCGACTGGGACCCGACCACCCTCGTCCGCGTTGACCGCGAGTACGACCGCCGCAACGCCGACAGCCGGTTCGGCTCGTACATCAGCGCCCGCACGGAGGAACTCTTCGAGGAAGACCGCACCGACCGCGCCCTGTTCACCGCGTGGGCGTGGCGCATCGCGACCCCGCCGGTGATGTCGCCCGGCTACATCGACATCCGTCCCGACCTGTCGGTCACGTTCGACCGCGACGAGGACGGCGACCCGATCGTGAAGGTCACCATGCCGCTGCCGCACCGGGCGCTCGCCCGCGAGCACCGCCCCGGCTACGAGGTGGGCGACTGGGAGGCCCCGTACGGCCGCGGCGAGACGTACCCGCAGCTGTGGGCGCCTGCGTACATCAAGCGGACGGCCGTCCTGGCGTCCGCCGTGATGCTCGTGCCCGCCACGGACTGGACCCTGTTCGTCCCCTCCGGCCGTCCCGAGCAGCTGGTCGACGACGCGCAGCTCGCCGTGGAGACCGCCGCCCGGCTCATCAACGAATACGTCGGCCCGCAGGTCGCCGACCTGCTCGGGGCGTCGTAGGCCGACCCGACCGAGGCGGGCGCCGGGACCGCGGACATCGGCCCCGGCGCCCGCCAGGGAGGAAAGCACATGCAGGAGACCGCCACCACCCGCCGCCCGGCGACCGTCGCCGCGGCGGCGCCCGGCATTCTGCACGCTGCCCTTGCCGCGTGCCACCACCCCAACCCGCTGCCCGCCTGGCTCACGAAGGCCTCGCCCCGCTGCGGCACCGGCCCCGGCGGCACGCTGCACTTGGACGCGGCGGCCGTCGGCGAACTGGCCGACCTCGCGGCGACGGCCCTGTGGGAGTGCCAGCAGGCCGCGGGGGAGGGGGAGCCGTTCACCACCCTGTTTGCCGAGGCCTGCGCCGCCGTTCTCGACTCCCTCGCCGCCGCCCGCCACACTCGAACCCAGACACCGGAAGGACCCGTGCGATGACCGCTCAGCCCGTCCATCAGCCCGCACCGCCGCCGTCCCCGGCGGCCGCCGCGCAGCTGCGCGAGCGCATCAGCCGCCACGCCCGCGCCGCGCACTGGCTGCCCGCCTTCGAACGGGACTGGGGGCACGCCCTGGAGACGGCCCGGCAGACCTTTGACCTGACCCCGCTGCACGAGACGATCCGGGAGTGGAGCGGCCGCCTGGACACCGCCCCCGCGGTCGCCGCGTTCCTCGCGGGCGGCATGGACACCTCCGACGGCGTCCCCCTGGAGGACGTCATCGGGTCCCGCGGGTGACCCCGGCCTGGCCCGCCCGGCTCTCCCCGAACGCGTCCGCCGTCCTCGCCCAGCTCCCGCTGGAGGTACAGGAGATGGTGCGCGACGTGCTGGACATCGCCTCCCGCCAGCCGTGGGGGTGGCCGCAGTGGGACCCCACCGACCCGGAAGGGCCGGACCTGCGCCGGGCTGACGTCGGCCCGCTCACCGTCGTCTACGTCGTCAACCAGCCGCGCCAGCACCTGTATGTGCTGGACATCGTCTGGGCCGGGTGACCGGCCGTCACCTCCCCTGCGAGGAGCCCCTGTCGGTCCACCGACGGGGGCTTCGTCGTGTCCGGCGGCATCGCGGCCCACGCACTTCGGCGTACGGTGCTGATCTCCAATGCCCGCAAAACCGAGGAGATGTGACGCCGTGACGACGTACGCGGTGCCCGGAGCCGAGCGACGGCCGCCGATATCAGCTGGCCGCGCCGCCCCCGACGACGAGGTCCTGGTCCCGATCCGCGGCGGCCTGCTCGCCTCCGCCGTCGTCGTCGCCGTCAACGCCATCGCGCTCGCGGTCATCGGCTTCACCGGCTCCTACCGCTCCGTGCGCGACCTCGCGCTCGGCTGGCACTGGGACTGGTTCTCGTACGTCTTCCCCATCGGCATCGACGTCGGGATCGTCGGCCTGATCGCGGCCGATCTTTTCCTGTGCGCGATCCGCACCCCGGCACCGATCCTGCGGTGGTTCGCATGGGTGCTGACCCTCGCCACCGTCACGTTCAACGCGGCCAGCGGCTGGCCGGCGAACGGCGAAGTCCGGTGGATGACCTACATCGAGGCGGCCGCGCACGCCACGATGCCCGGGCTGGTCGTGGTCATCACCGAGGCCCTGCGCCGGGCCATTGCCCGCCGGGCCCGGATCGCCGACGGCCGCCAGTACGAGCCGCTCGGGATCGCCCGGTGGTTCCTCGCCCCGGTCAGCACCTTCGGGGTGTGGCGGCGCATGAGGTTGTGGGAGGTCTACACCCGCACGGCCGCGCTCGATCTGGAGAGGGACCGGCTGACCCTGCGCGACGAGCTCCGCGAGAAGTACGGCAGGAGGAACTGGAAGAAGCGGGCGCGGGCGTTCGAGCTGCGGGCCATGCGCGATGCTCGCCGGGGGCTGCCGATCCCCGGGCATCTGATCGCGAACGGTGATCCGGGGACCGCGAACGCCGTCGGCGCGTTCACCGCGAACGGCGCGAACACCGACCGCGAAGCTCCCGGCCCCGGCAGCCTTCCCGCGAACGGTGCGAACGGTGCGAACGGCGGCGCGTACGCCGAGGAGGAGGCACCCGCGAACGACATGTCGACGAGCCCGGCGGCCGCGAACGGTCCCCTCATCGACATGGCGACGGCGCGAACGTCCTGGGAGCCGACGAGCGAACGCCTGCCGGTCACAGCCGCCGGTCCGGCCCCGGTGACTGGCTCTGACCTGCGCGATTCGCACCGCGAACGCGCGACCGTGCCCGCGGTCGCACCCTCGCGGTCGGTCGTCAGGAGCACCGTGCCCGCCCCCTACAGTCCGGACGGCTCCGCGGGCCAGGGCGACCGCGGACTGGTGGGCGCGAACGCCGGAGCCCTCACCGCGAACACCTCCGCGTACGCGGCCGCGCCGACCGTGAACGGCGCGAACGGGTACCGCGAAGACGCCGCCGGCGACGGCGCGGGGGAGGGCTACGAACAGCCTGCCGAGCGGTACTCCGAGGACCGCGCCGGGCGTCGGCGCCTCGCGGAGGACTTCCTGCGGGCGAAGGGCGCCGAGCGGCCGCCGCCCTCGCAGGCGAAGTTCGCGGCCACGGTCGGCGTCGCGCCCGCCACCGTGTCCAAGGCGATGAAGGAGTGGCGCGAGGACAGCATCGGCTGACGCCCTTCGTTGTGCCGACCCAACAATCCGTCACCCCGCACCCCTGTCCCGTTGTTCCGGCACAACAGGGTGGGGGTGCGGCGCTACGGCCGACTTCCGCCGCCGGTGGTGATGCAGGGGGCTCCGCCCCCCACACCCCCCGACCCTCCACAGAGGGGTGGGGGGTGCCGTTTTTGATCTTGCGGCCGGTGGGTGGTGGCGGGTGGGTGGTGGCCGGGGGATTCCCTCCGCGGCGGGACACCCGGAGGGGACCACAGCCCGCGCCGGGCCGCCAGGCCAAGCCGCCTGCGGCGGTCGCCTACGGCGAGCCCGGCCCCCCGACACGGCCCGCGGTCGGCGGAGCCTGCCCCGCCGCGGAGGGAATCCCCCGACCGGCCCGCCGTGCGGCGTGCGGACGCCGGACACGGCCTCGAAAAAACACCGTCTGAGCTGCCGTTTCGGGTTGACCTCAACCCTGAAACTTGATTGAATTAGCAGTGTCGGAACGGGGCGGGAATCCCGGACCGGCACCACCGAGAACCCTCAACGAAAGGATCATCATGGCCGTCACCTTCGGTCCGCTCCTGCTGGACGACGAGGCCAACACCCAGCTCAAGCCCACGTTCGAGCCGGTGCTGCGCCTCTACTACGTCGAGCTGTGGAAGGACGGCGCCGTCCTGGACGTGCACGGCAGCGGCGAGTGGCTGGAGACCGCCGCCTACGCGGTGGACACCGTCGACGCCTTCCTTGCCGGGCACGGTGTGCGCCCGCTGACCGGCATCGAGCGCGCCGACCTGCACGGCGGACTGCTCCAGGCCAGGGGCGGCGCGGGCTACGAGGTACTCACCCGGCAGATCACCCGCCGGTCCTGAGTGACCGTCACCCGGCGGGGTGGACGGGGCGGGAATCCCGCCCACCCCGCCGGACCACCGACCACCTCAACGAAAGGAATCCCGCGATGGTCGACCGCATGGACAGCCGTGAAGGGTTCACCACGGGCGACACGGTGACCCAGGCCGGAGAGGGCCCCTTCGGGCTTCCGCGCGACGGCGTGGTCCAGGGCTGGCTCACCTACGAGTACGCGCCCACCAAGTGGTACTGCTGCGTGACCTTCGGCGGCCGGTACATCGGCCGCTACCAGGCCCACGAGATCGAGCACGTCACCCGGCCGCAGTGACGAGATCGGCAGGGGGAGCGGGGCGGGAATCCCGCTCCCCCCGCCGGAGCCCACCACCGAAGAACCTCAACGACAGAAAGCCGCACATGACCATCACCAGCCAGACCCCCGCCGCCTGCCGCGTGCAGCTCGGCAAGGCCCCGGCCGAGTACCTCGTCATCGCGGACGACGGCCCCGCCGCCGACGACGTCTGCGCGGGCCGGACCCCCGTGCGCCGGGTGCGCTACGTCGAGCGCCGCGCCGTCGACCCGGTCGAGCGGCGGCTCCAGTGGGATGAGTTGGAGGGCGACTGCCTGGACGCCGAGGGCACGGTGCGGCTGCTCGCCGTCGCCGCCGTCAGCCACGGCCACGCCGCCCACGTCGCCCGCCGCGAGTTCGCTGCCTTCAACGCCGCTGTCCGCATGGGCGACGAGATCGGCCGCCGCCTTGAGCGCGCCGAGCGCGGGTGGCTCGCGATCCGGATCGCCGACGGCCGCAGCGACGGTGAGCTGTACGGCGACTACGAGGACGCCTTCGCCGCCCAGGAGCACCCCGGGGCGTGCACCTACTTCCCGATCTCCCCGCTGAGCCCGTGGACGCCCCGCATGTGCGCGGAGCACCTGGAGTTCATGACCCACCTGCGGCACGGGTGCATGGTCTACGGCCGCCCCACCTGCCGCTGACCCGCGGCCCCCGGTGACGCGGGCGGGGGCGGGAATCCCCGCCCGCGCCACCGGCCCGGCCGCTCGACACCGATCAACCTCAACGAAAGGCACGCACATGACCAGGACCCCGGCGTTCCGGCTCGGCGCCCCCGACTGGGAGCAGCGCTACCCCGTCCTGACCGGCACGGACACCGTGATCGGCGCCGTCTTCCGCTGGCACCGTGACTGGCTCACCATCACCAGCAGCGGCGAGCACAACCTCGGTCGTCCCGAGAAGGGCCGCCGCGGCGTCCCGCAGGGCGCCGCCCTGGCCGCGGCCGGGCACGTGGCCGCCCAGTACGGAGCCGGTCACATCACGGCCATGACGCTGGAGACCGTGACCGCCCCGGTGCCCGTACTGATGGACCCGGTGCCGCTGCTGCACGAGCGGATGCCGCAGAGCCCCCGCAACGTCGACGCGGCGAAGTCGGTCATGGCCTTGCTCGCGACGTTCCGGTGGAGGCCGTTCACCGGGTTCCCCGGCTCCGACAACCCGCACTGGATGGAGTGCGAGCTGTGCGGCTGGCAGGGCCCGCGCTACTGGTCGCACCTGCGAGGCCGACCCGTGGGCGCGCTGCCCAGCACCTACCGGCACCCGGCGTCCGAGGAGTTCGGGGCGCCCGCCGGTTGCGTCGGTGACGCGAAGGTCCGCGAGCTGATCGCGGCCTACAGCAAGTAGCTCCCCCACCCCACAGGCAGCCGGGTCCGGACGCGCGCCGGGCCCGGCGCCCCCCCAGGAGGAATCATGTCTGTTGACTTCAGCGTCGAGGGAACCGTCGAGCTGTACCCGCCCGTCCCGCTCGCGCAGTTGTGGGAGCTGACCGAGGGAGGAGACTTTCACGTCGCCCCCCACGGCATCCCGGAGAGCGAACTGGCGGCGCTGGTCAAGCGCGAGGCGTGGGTGCTCGTGCCCGACCCGGACAGCGGCACCGACGACCAGGGCCGTCCGAAGGCCATCAAGTACCTGCGGGTGGGCGACCCCGAGACCTACTCGTTCTCGATCAACCGCCGCCTCATGGCTCTGTCCGCGTGGATGGGTGAGGCGCATGAATTCGACGGAGAGCTGCGCTATCAGGACGGCGACGTCGGCACGATGGGCGTGATCGAGCCGTTCGAGGACGGCGAGCAGCCCGAGTGGCGCGAGACCGGCGGGCGGTTGTGGTGACACCGCCAGTGCGGGGCGCCCGCGCTCCGCACTGATTGGGGGCAGCGCGGCCGGCGGGGGAGCGGGGGGCAGAAATCCCTGCTCCCCCGTCGGCCGGACGGTCCGGGACATGCAGGCGGCCGGCGGGGCGCAAAAAAGCGTGGGAATCCCGCCGGCCGCAACGGCTCGGCCACCGAAGGCCCTCAACAGGCCGTCACCCGAGCACGCCAACATGGTAGACGCGTCCTACACACACCAAGGAGCAGGACCCATGAAGACCATTGACGGACGGCTGTACGCCACCCGGGCCGAGCTGTCCGAGCGTGCCGGGTACAAGGGCGAGGCCACCCTGCGCAACCTGTGGGCGGACCGTGAGGACAACGAGCACCCGCCCGCCCGCCGGATCGACCGCGCCCTGTACTGGGACCTGGAGGTCTGGGAACGCTGGCACGCCGAGCACCGGCGGCAGCACAACGGTGTCGACTACAGCGGCAGCCCCGACGAGGAACTGCCCCCGGCGGTCCAGGCCAAGGTCCTCGGGATCAGCGTCAGCGCGATCAGCCACTATCGCGAGAACCCGCCGCCGGGGTGGCCCGCGCCCGTGCGCGAGGAGGAGCTCGAGAGCGGCCGCACGCGCGAGTACCGCACCCGGCGCCAGCTCTGGGCCTACGCCGACGCCGGGCCCCGCGCCGGAGCGGCCGGCCGGAAGCCGGCGAAGGGCCCGGACCCCAGGGTCGCCCTGGCGGCTGAGGCCCTGGCCGCCGCGCCCGACCGGAAGGCGGGGGAGGTCGCGGCCGCCCTCGCCGAGCAGCACGGCGGGGGCCTGAGCACCTGGAAGCGCGCCGTCACCGAGGCCCGCAGGCAGGACTGACCGGCGGCCGCGACGCGCACGGGCGGCACTGCCTGAGAAATGGGCCGACCGCCGGTGCGGCAGCGTCTTGACCTAACCCTCATTACTTGATTGAATTAGCAGTGTCGAAATGGGCGGGAATCCCGGACCGGCACCACCGAGAACCCTCAACGAGCAAGGGCAGAGCACATGACCGAGACCGACTTCGGGGAGCCCACCCCCGAGACCTGCCTCCGGGTGGCCCGCCAGGCCGCCGAACTCGCCGCCGCAGCCGATGACATGGCGCTCAGCGCCGCGTGCCGCAGCACCCCCCGCACCGAGGCCCACCGGGACGAGATCATGCACGCGGTGCACCGGGAGGCCGTCGAGGCCGAGGGGCACGCCGCCCGGGCAGAGCAGTACGCGGCCGACCCGAGCATGCCGGACAGCGCGCTGCGCTACTGCGCCAGCGGCGCCGTCGACTACGCCGTCCGCGCCCAGGAGGCCGCCGGGATCGAGACGACGGCGGCTGCGCTGCGCACCGAGCTGGAGCGCAAGCTCACGCCCGCCGAGCACGCCGAGCGGGAGAGCGAGCGGCGCCGCGCCGAGGCCGAGCAGGAGGCCGAGGAGCGGGCTGCCACCGGCATGGACGCCGACAACCGGCACCTGGCCAGGATGAACGCCTACCTCGCCGAGAGCGCCGTCCCCCGGCTCGGGTGGACCGCCGGGCACGTGCGGGTCCTGCAGGCCGCGGAGACCGGCCGCCTGTACCAGCGCGACGGGCAGGTCCGGCAGGCCGCCGAGCGCGGCACCTGGAGCGGCGGCCGCAAGATCAGCCGGGAGCGGACGCAGGACCTGCACGCAGCCGGGTTCCTCGTCGTCGTCGACGCGACCGACGACGCCCGCGTTCTCGCGGCCACACCGATGGGACAGGCCGCCCTGGAGCTTGCGCGGCTGCACCCGGCGGGCCTGTACGAGAGCGACAAGGCGGCGTACGAGGCCCGCTACGCCTGCGTCGCGAAGCGGTACAAGCGCAGGGACGACAAGAAATCCGCAGCCCGCCGCCTGCCCGCCCTGGAACACGGGGTGGGCCGCTACCGGCGCCCGGTGACGCTCGTCGAGCAGGAGGCCCGCGCCGCCCGCGAGGCCGCTGAGCGATGGGAGGACGAGGGCGGCTGCTGCCCGGGCGTCGAGCCCCCCCGCCCGGCCGTCGAGCCCCGGGCCGAGGACGCGCCGGCGGCGGCCGCCGAGCCTGCCGTGACACTGGTCAAGCCCGGGCCGTCCCTGCCGCCGGGAATGTACTTCCTGCCGCTGCCGTCAACCCTGTACCGCGAGTGGTGGGCCATCCAGTGCGCCCGCTGTCAAGGTGGCGTCCGTATCACGCTGTCCGGCGAGTGGGCCGACAAGTACGAGGCTGCGGAGGCCGCCCGCGATCACTTCGAGGCGGCCCACCAGCTGCTTGATGACCCGCTCACCTCGGAGGAGATCGCCGAGGCGCAGCGCTGGCCGCTCTCGGATGCGCAGCGCACCGTGCTGCACTGGGCCGAGCACGCCGACCTGGCGGAGTACGACGACGGGTTCTGGGCCCTGGACTGCGTTCCGGACCGCTGGGACGTCAACAAGAAGGTGGCCCGCGGCCGAGTGGCCGGGATGTGGGCAGCCGGACTGCTGGACGTGCACTTGGACGGCAACGGCAGCCGCCGCATCGTGAAGTCGCCGACCGGTTGCCGGGTGGCCCGTCTGGTGTGGCGCGCAGAGCGCCAGGGCCTCGCCCAGGCCGCTGCGAAGGACGCCCGGCTCGTACCGCTTCCGACGCGCAGTGGCGGCTACCCGTTGCTGTCCGAGGGGCGCTACTTCAAGGGCGAGCAGCGGCGCGAGGAGGACCCGGTCCCGGCGGAGACCGTTTCCGCAGCCGCCGAACCGGCACCCATGAAGCCGCAGACAACGACCGTGGCACGCGCCGACCAGCCTCTGCTGCGGCGCCTGTTCGCTCCGCGCTCCGCCCGCGAGCAGCGGCCCGCGCACGACGTCCGTAAGGTCATCCGGCGCCCGCAGCGCCTGCTCACCCCGGAGGAGCGCGAGCGGGTGCGGGACATGCCGCTGCTCAACCTCCAGGGGGCCCTGATCATGGGCATCACCGATCCGGTTCCCAACGCGTCGCCGATGTCGGAGGACGCCGGTGCGTGGGTGCGCGAGCACGCGTGGCCCGCGCACTGGCAGGAGATGGAGGACCGTTACCCGTTCGGGTTCCACCGGTGGAGCACGTGCGAGCGGGGCACCTGCTGGAACTGCCTCAACGGCCGGTGCGACATCTGCGTCCACCGGCAGGAGGGCGGCCCGAGCGTCGACAGCAACCGGGACTGGGTGACCAACCATCAGGGGCGCACCGTCGCCGAGTTCATCCCCCGGCCGGGCGGCGAGCCGTGCGTGTGGTGGTGCCGGTGCGAGTGTCCCAAGGACGGCCCCGCACCGGCCCGGCCAGCGAAGAAGAAGCCCGCCCCGGCCGGTCCGCCGACGGCGCCCGAGCTCACTCCCGCGCAGGCCGCCGGGCCCGTCCGGGCACCCGAGGCGGACGCGGTGCAGACCGCCCTGTGGTGACGTGGGGGGCGCTGCCCCCCACACCCCCCGGCCCTCTCTCCAAGGGGGCGGGGGGACGGACGTCGGCCGCACGCTGAGCGGGTGGTGCAGGGGTGGGGGCGGCCGGGGGCTCCCTCGCCGGACGGGCACCCCGAGGAGGCCACAGCCCGCGCCCGGCCGCCAGGCCAAGCCGCCTGCGGCGGTCGCCTACGGCGAGCCCGGCACCCCGACACGGCCCGCGGCGGCTGACGCCTGCCCGACCGACGAGGGAGCCCCCGGCCGAGGCCGTCGTACGGCGTTCCGACGCCGGAACAAAAACAGCATGTGACCTGCCCGGACGTCTTGATCTCACCTTCAAGAGTTGATTGAATTAGCAGTGTCGAAACGGGCGGGAATCCCGGACCGACACCACCGAGAACCTCAACGAACAAGGGCAGATCACATGAACGAGGAGCGCGACACCGCAGCGACAGACGAGGACGGGCGCCCGTACGTGAACGGCGGCTTCCAGCCCGCGGTCAGCGACTGGGACGGATGGACG
The DNA here is from genome assembly GCF_014650455.1 of Streptomyces xanthochromogenes. Lineage (GTDB taxonomy): Bacteria > Actinomycetota > Actinomycetes > Streptomycetales > Streptomycetaceae > Streptomyces > Streptomyces xanthochromogenes. Next base: position 38,192 of record NZ_BMUZ01000020.1, read on the forward strand.
TGCGAGGACGACTGCACCGTCTGCGCGACCGGCGCGGACTGCGCCGACTGCCGGGAGTGCACCGACTTCGCATTCCCCTACCCGCCCCACTGGGCGCGCACCTGGCAGGACGGCGAACCGGAGCGCGGCGTCGAGGCGTTCGGCGGACCGGGCGGCATGTCGGCCGGACGCGCACTGGTCGACGACGGCGGCGACTGGATCCTGATCGAGCAGAACCGGGACGCCGCGGCGACGGCCCGGGCGGCCGGTCACTGGGTAGTGGAGGCGGACATCAGGACGCTGGACCCCCGCCACCCCGCCCTCCGCTGCACCCACCGCTTCCACGGTTCGCCGCCCTGCCAGACCCTCTCCGATGGAGGCAAGCGCTCCGGCTGGAACCGGCAGGAGATTGCCGAACTACAGACCATCATGTGGCAGGCTTCCGAGGCGTTCGGCTGTCTCGAGGTCGACGACCTGTGCAGCCTCTACGGCGGCCCACACCACTACTACGGCGACGTCATCTACGGCATGGAGGACCACCCTGACGCGCACGGCTGGGGAGACCGGTGCGGCGGCGGTCGCCTGCCCCCCTGCATGACCCCGACCGAGTTCCGTGCATGGGCCGCCTCGTCGGTCTCCGACGAGCGCACCGCGCTTATGGCCGAGATGCTGATCTGGCCCATGTGCCTGGTGCAGATCGGCGCCCCGCTGATCTCCATCACGATGGAGCAGTCGGCAAACCTGCTCCGCCAGACCCCGGCCCTGGCGGAGGCGATCCAGTCCGAGATCACCAGCGTGGAGGGCTTCGGCTGGGCATGGTGCTCGTGGCAGATCGCGGACGCCGCCGACTTCGGCGCGGCCACCCACCGAGAGCGGGCATGGATGGTTGCCACCCGCTACACGTACCCCCGCTACGCCGACCACGCCGACAGCCGGGCGGCGGCCCACGAGATGTTCGCCCACGTGCTCAAGAAGACCGGCAAGTTGCCCGACTGGATGCCCGAGCTGGACCGCCGAATTGAGCCCTACCAAGGTCGCCCCGCCCTCCCGGTCGTGACCGTCGCGGACGCCCTGAACCTCCCAGTCACCTGGTGGGCCGACACCCGCGGCAAGCGCAAGACCAACCCCAGGACTGGCAAACCGAACGGCGGCGGCAGCTTCCCTCTCAACCGTGTTGGACTGTGCGTCACCGCCCCTTGGTACGGGATCAAGTTCCGCCCGGCCGACGTCCCCCAGGGTGAAGGAACCATCACGGTTTCCCTGCCCGATCTCGGAGTCCTGGTCGGCTTCCGCCGGGACTATCCGTGGACCTACATCCCCGCCCGGACGGGAGCGAAGGGCATCCGCAACATCGCCCAGATGATCGCCGACGCCGTCTCGCCGTTCATGGGGGCCGCCATCTCCGCCGCAGTCCAGGGGCAGGACTGGTACAAGCCCGCCTCCAGCTATCAGGCGACGCTGTACCGACTGCGCAAGCAGGCGGGGACGACCAGGCGGCCCGAGGAACAGCTCACGCTGTTCGGGAACCAGACTCTCCTGCGAGCTCTGTTCGCCCCCCGGCCGTCGGTCCCGGCCGCCGACTGGAAGCCCGCCGTCTGACCGGCGGCCGCACGAAACACCAACGACGAAGGGCCCCGCGATGCGGGGCCCTTCGCGTGTGTCCGGAGGAGTGGAACGGTCAGGCCGAGGCGGTGCTGCCCGCCGTCGCCGAGGCGTCGGCCGCCCCGTCCTGAGCCGGGATCGTGCCCGCCGGCGAGGAGCCCTCGGAGGCCGCCGTGGACGACTGGCCGTCGGTCTTCTTCGCCGACGACCGCGACCGCTTCGGGCGGGTCCGCGGTCGCTTCACGGGCTCGTCCGCACCGAGGTTCGTCAGTTCCTCCGTCGTCCAGCCCGCAGCTTCGGCGTCGACGTACGCCTGGCCGTACGGCTCGTCGAGTTCGGCGAGCTGCTCCAGGAGGCCGCTCCGCTTGGCCAGGACCTCAACCAGGGGGCCCGCAGCGGCCATCCGGCGTTCCTGGACTTCCCTCATCTTCTGCAAGATCTCATCAGCGCTTGGCATGCGGTGATCGTAGCGTCCATCATTCCGGCACCCACCTCGATGTCTGGGTGGAATGCCGCAGGCGGTAAAGGAACTGACAGCACGGCATGTACGGGCCGCGCCTTACGGGAGGCAGTAACCACAGGCAGCGAGTTGTAGGTTACTGGGCCCAGTAACCGGATATCGCTGGCCGGTCTGCACTAGGTTGGCCGTCATCGATCTTGGTCCAGGGATGGACCGGGAGGGGTAGGAGAGGGGGCGCCAGCGTGGACGAGTCGTCGGCGGATGAGGAAGCGTCGCGTCCTCCGCTACGACGACGTGGGCGCGAACCGGGCGGGGCCCGGTCGCACCGCTTCAAGGTCTCCTTCAACGACGCCGAACTGGCGATCGTGCAGGAGGCAGCCGACCGAGAGAACCAGGCACTCGCGTCATGGGTCGGCCAGGCGTCGCTGGCCGTCGCCACGGAACAGGTGGTGCCCGTCTCGGCGGACTCCAAGGTGGTCTTGCAGGAACTCATTCGGCAGCGCGCGCAGCTGCGCCGTGTCGGCAACAACCTCAACCAGGTGGCCCATGTGCTGAACGCCGAGGGCGAGGTGACCAACGCTCAGATCAGGGCCGTACTGGCACTGGTTCAGGAGACCGTCCGGCACGTCGACGAGGCCACCCTCCAGGTGATGAGAGAGCGGCGGGCGCGCTCATGATCCCGAAGGAAGCGGAGCCCGGCGACGACACCGCCGGACTGCTCTACTACCTGTACGGGCCGGGCAAGCGAGACGAACACGTGGACCCGCACATGGTCGCCGCGTGGGACCCCTTCGTACCCGATCCGGTGAAGTCGGAGGACTTCTCGATCGCCGATCTCGCGATGCTGCTGGACGCACCCGTACGCGCCCTGACGGGCAGGAAGCCGCCGTTGCACGTCTTCCATGTGGCGGTGCGCAACCCACCGGAGGACAGACTCCTCACTGACGAGGAATGGGCCCGGGTGGCGCGCGAGATGATGCACGCCGCGGGCATCGCTCCACATACCGACGACCAGGGGTGCCGGTGGGTGGCCGTGCGCCACGCCGACGACCACATTCACATCGTGGCGACCCGTGCCCGCGAGGACGACCGTCAGCCGGACACGAGCTGGAGCAAGCTCCGGATGCAGGAAGCAGCGCGCGGGTTCGAGATCGAGTTCGGTCTGCGCCGTCTGGCTCACGCCGACGGAACCGCGCGCAGGTGGTCGAAGACCGGAGAGGCCGACAAGGCAACGCGCCGGGGACTGTCCGAACCGGTCCGTGAGACGCTCCAGCGCACTGTGCGCGAGGCGGCGGCCGCGGCCGTCAGCGACGCCGACTTCTTCGCCCGGCTCGCCGCGGCCGGGCTCCGCGTGAAGCAGCGGATCGCCCCGGACGGCAACACGACCGGCTACTCCGTGGCGCTGCCCGGAGACCGCGACAGCGGACAGAAGCCGGTGTTCTTCCCGGGCACGAAGCTTGCCCCGGACCTGTCGCTGCCACGCGTACGTGAACGCTGGAGTGGACCGCCGGTGAACCCCGCGGCGACGCCGGCGGATGCGTGGCGTGCGGCGGCGGCCAAGGTCCGCGCGGCCGCCGACCAGCTCGGGGCCGGGGGACTGCACGAGGGTGCCGGAGACGTGGCCGCGCTCGGGGATCTGATCGTGACGGCCGCCGTTGTCTCCCCGTACCTGGTGCGCAGTCAGATGCGGACTGCCGCCTACGAGTACGAGCGGGCATCCCGTGCCCCGGCTGCCCGCCAGATGGAGGGTCAGGCACGCCAGTTGTACCGGGAGTCGAACCAGGTCCTCGCTCGGTCTGTGTCGGCCGTTGGCCGCAACGACACGGTCGCCGCCCTCGGTCTGCTGCTCGCCCTGGTGACCGCGGTGGAGGCCTCCCGGCGCTGGCACCAGGCGCAGGAGCACCGCATCCAGGCGGAGGCCGCCGGACGGGCCGGACGACTGCTGCACGAGGCCGTCGAGGTGACCGTCGGCGTCAACGCGGCACGCGAGTACAAGCCCCGGGCCAAACGCACCGCACCCCGGGCAGGAACCGGACGGCGCGCGGTCACGGCGCCGGGCACCCGGCCGATGGTCGGCACGGTCCAGGAGGCCATCCCCGACCATGCGCAGGCGGTCCTGGCCGATCCGGCGTGGCCCGCCCTGAGAGCCCGTCTGGTCGAGGTCGAGGTGGCGGGCGACGATCCGGGCGACGTCCTGGCAACGGTCGCGGCCCGCAGGGAATTGAACTCAGCGGACTCGGTCGCCGAAGTGCTTGTATGGCGCCTGGACGGATGGCAGCGGCAGCGCAGCTCGGCGGCCGCCGCCTCCGGCAGCGGCACGACTGCCGCGCCCGCCGGCGGCCCCGGGCGAGGCGCCCCGGCCCGCAAGCAGGGGGCGCCGTCGCCGACACGGCGGCCGCCCGGCGAGGAGCAGCAGCGCAAGGGCCCGAAGCGGGGCCGCTAACGAGGGGAGAGCGCGAGATGACATCACCGGTACCAGAGGAGCAGGCGGGGGAGGCGTTCGCGGAGTCCGCCGCCGAGGCGGTGCAGACCGCGGTCATGGCAGCGCGTCTGGTCATGGCCATCGCGGACGCCGCGCGGCGCCACCAGCAGCGCAAGCAGAAGGGGAAGGAGGACGACCTTCCGTCCGCCGAGGAGGCGGTGAACGAGGTCGGCAAGGACGTACGGCGGCTGCTTCCCTCCGACATCTCCACGGCGCTAATGGAAGAGGCGGACTGGCCGCAGCTCGCGCAGCAGCTGCTCGCCCTGCGCAAGGCGGGCGTCGACCTGGACCAGGTCCTGCCGCGCATCGGCGAGGTCGCGGTGAACGTGCGCGACCAGGTCGCGGCGAAGGCATCGGAGTCCACCGACCAGTGGGTCCGGGCGGTGCGCGAGACGCTGCCGGCGGGACCCGTGCGCGAGGCGATCGTGACCTCACCGGCCTGGCCGGAGATGGCCGCGACGATGTCCCGGCTGGAGGAGAAGGGCGTCAACGTGCGCGAGGTCCTGGCGACCGCGTACAACGAGGTCCTGGCCGTCGACCAGGCGGTGGCGAAGGGGCTCGGTGCGGCCGCCGAACCTGCAATGAGCCGGGACGCCCAGTTGTCGTACGGGCCGCTGACGACTGGGCTCGACCTCCCCCGGGATTTCGACCTGGACGACCGCGAGGGAACCCTGTGGAAGCTGGCCATCGACCCCCAGGACAACCAGCGCTACGCCGGGCTTGTCCGCGAGGCGCTGCCCGGGCGCGAGCGGGAGGCGGACCTTTTGGTGGCGCACCGCGAGTGGCCGCTGGTGGCCAGCCGCATGGCACAGATGGAGAAAGAGGACAAGCCGGTCGGCGAGCATCTGGCCCGTCTGGCCAAGGACCCGTCGTGGCAGGAAGGCTCCGCTGCTCAGCTCGGGAAGCGCATGGTCAATGCGACGAGTGAGGCGTTGCAGCGTCCAGTCGGCGATGTGCCGGGCCAGTCGCGGGTGAAGGTGAACACCGCGGCGGCGAGGGCGACATCGCCGAGTGTGGACCCTACTAAGGCGGTCAAGGCCGCAGCGCCTGCGGAGGCCGGGGTCGCGCCGCACCGTCAGCCCGTACCCGCCGCGAAGAGTGGCAAGACTCTGTAGAGCCGTACGCACGTGTGCCGCAGACCGAGGCCCGGTCTGCGGCACACGTTGTTTCGGGTCAGGGGCGGGTGGCGCCGTAGTAGTCCCGCTCGGGCATGGCGGATGCCATGGGAGCGACTTCCACGTTGCGTCCGGTGCGCGGTGCGGCCACGACCTTGCCGTCTCCGGCGTACATGGCGACGTGGTATATCGACGACCCGTGGGCCCAGAACAGCAGGTCGCCGGGCTGGAGGTCGCCGCGTGCCACGGGGTGGTTGGAGGTGGCGCCGTACTGCTCGGCTGCGGTGCGCGGCAGGTGGAGGCTTGGCCAGTAGGCGTACATGACGAGGCTGGAGCAGTCGAAGCCGGAGGTGCTGGACGCTGAGCAGCTGCCGTTGAGGTATCCGTTGGTGCCGTCGCAGAATCCCGTTGAAGGTCCGTCAGGACCGCCGCCGCCCCACGCGTAGGGGGTGCCGACGCGGGTGAGGGCGCGGCGTACGGCGTCGGGTCCGGATCCGGTTCCGCTGACCTGGAGGACGCCGGGGCCCTGGAATTTAGACATTGCGGCGAGGATCTTCTTGACGTAGTCCTGGGTCTCGGCGAAGGGGGGGATGCCGGGCGGGTGGGCGTGGGTGACGGCGTACCAGCCAGCGTTGTAGCCGGCCAGGGCCAGGGCGCGGACGTCGCCGGGGATGCCGCTGGCCTTGGCGTCGCCGATCAGGGAGCACATGAAGCGGCCCTGGGACATGACGGCGTCGCCTATGTCCCAGGGGCTCGTGTCGCCGTTGCCGTCGTCGTCGCGGCCCCAGGTGGCCCAGGTGCCGGGCATGAACTGGGCGGGGCCGAGGGCGCCGGTGGAGCTGACGGTGCTGCGGCTGGTGCTGAATCCGGACTCGGCCTCGATCTGCGCGGCGAGCAGGGCGGGCGATAACTCGCGGTGGGTACAGGCGGCCGATGCTCTGAGGATCCATGGCCGGAATTCGGCGGGTACCCCGCGCAGTCCGCCTCCGCCGTCCGATATCTCGGCGGCCCCGGCTTTCGCGATGACGACGACGCCGACGACGAGCATCATGACGAAGGCGCCGAACAGGGCCACCAGGGCAATGCCAGCTTTCACCAGTGTGTTCACGCGCGTTCCCCCCGCGGGTGTGTGGTGAGCCGCGGTGCGCGGGCGGCTGCTTCCCCGCGTACTAGATCACGGGAGGCGGCGTGGGCGCTCCAGAAATGAGGCAGCGTCAGGGCGTAGGCGGCGGCCCATTCCAGGGGAAGTTGGACGTGGCCCCCGCGCTCGACCTGCGACACCGTGGTCGGCGAGTGTCCAACGCGCTTGGCCATCTCCTTCTGTGTGAGCCCGAGCGAACGTCTGATCTCGGCCAGTGATACACCGTCAGGGGGCGGGGCGAGGTGGAGTTCATGCCGGGGGACGCCCAGTGCTTTCGCGAGGGCGCGCACCACCCGTTCGCGGGGCTGGCGCAGTCCTGTTTCTGCTGCTCGCAGGGTGCTGCGGGAGATGTTCGCGGCGGCGGCCAGGCCCCGGATGGTGTGGCCGGAAGCGATGCGCAGCGCGGCCGCTCGTTTCCCGTTGAACAACATTTGGACTCGTCCCCCGTGACGCAATGAAACCCGGGCAGCTTTGCTGCGCAAATCACGCTAGCCTCTGGAGTCCCGCAAACCCAAGATCAGGGGACGCAAATAGAGTCAAACAGGGGGGACTTGGGTGTGAGTGCTCAAGCGGTATCGGCAATTCCGGGTAACGGGACCCCTATTGGGCCGCAGTACGCACTGATTCCCGTGCACGGCTACGGCATTGCTGTCGCGACGGTGATGCGCATGCTGGACGGCGAGGGCGGCGGGACGCGCGCGCGTCTCCTCCAGCCCGGCGGTCAGGTGCCGTACGGGGCGATGCCGGTCCTGCTCGCCGAGACGACGGTCTACGGCGCGGTGTGCGTCGAGACGGTGCTGCGGGGCTGGAGCAGCCAGCTGCCGCGCCCCTGGCTCGTGTGGATCGCCGATGCCCCGGCCCGGCCGGTACCGGCCGCGCGCTACCGCATCCGGGCCCTCCAGGCGCGATTGGCGGGGGTGGCCACGGTGCCGTACCTGCCGGTGCTGCGCACCGTCGAGGACGCCGCGCAGGCCCTGGAATACAAGGACGTCAGATCCGCCGGCGACAGGCTGCGGCGGCAGATGGAAGGGAACAGCAAGTGAGCAGCAGAGTGATGTGGGCGCTGGCCGACGGGCTCCTCCCGGCGGCGAAGCCGACGAAGATCAAGGGCCTGGACGGGCCGGTGAGCGAGCTGTTCGGCTACGGGCTGTGGCTGGTGCTGCTCGCCGGGGCCGGTGCCGTCATCTTCGGGATCTTCAAGCTCGCCACGTCGGACAAGTCGAGGAATGGCGGCGGCAGCGAGCCCTTCAAGTGGATGGGCGGCGGCGTCGCAGCCTGCCTGCTGTCGGGGGCAGTGATCACCATTCTCAACGGGATCGTGGGGTAGTCATGGCGCACAGGGGGTCGCTGAACAGCAAGGGTGTCTGGGCTGCGGGCGGTGTGGCCGTCGCCGTCCTGGCCCTGACCGCAGTGGCGATGTTCAACGGAAGTGACGGCGGGGGGGATGACGGGGCGGCCGGCAAGAAGGCGTCGGCGAGCGCGGGCAGGACTGCCTCGGGTGCGCCGGCGCCGACCTACACGATGCCGGACAACTGGACCGAACCGGCGAAGTGGGCTGCGCTTCCGCGGGGGGAGCGCAGCGACAAGTACGGCAGCCAGGTCGGGTTTCCGCACACCGCCGAGGGCGCCATGGGTCTGGCGCTGGCCGCCAACTCCACCGCGGTGCAGGCCGGAGGCCGCAGCGCAGTGGACGAGCGGCTGCGCACGTACAACTCCTACCTGGCGACGGCCGACCGCAGCACGCAGGCCGCCAAGGCAGTCGAGCTGGGCGGCATCGACGTCGACAAGGACTTTCACCAGCAGGCGGGCGTGACCCCTGAGCAGGACCTGCCGTCGGGCGCGTACATGCGGAACACACCAGTCGGCTACAAGGTGATCAAGGCCGCGCCGGACGAGGTCAGTGCGTGGCTGCTGGCCCGCGTGTCGACGAAGACGGCGGAGACGGCGAAGGAGTCCGTCACCTACACCGTCACCGTGGTCGGCGTGCGCTGGGAGGCGGGCGACTGGAAGCTGTCGGTGGAGACCACGGCGAAGGCGCAGGACCAGGCGCAGGGCCAGGCGGCGCCCGAGGCCGTGGCGCCCGGCGACGCGGCCTTCAACGCGGCGGGGTGGACCGCGATCCGGGAGGCGTCGTGAGACGCCGGATCGTGGCACTGCTCCTGGCTGTGGTGGCGGTGTGCGGGCTGGCACTGGCTGCGCCGGCACCGGCGGCGGCAGACGGCCCGGGCGGCCTCGTCGGCAAGGGCATCGAGCTGGAGTGCCGCGTCAGCACCGGCATGCTCGGTGACCTTCTCAGGGCCACCAAGGTCGTGAAGGGGGATATGTGCCACAACGTCGGCGTGGCGGTCGAGAAGAAGGTCAACAAGGCCTGGAAATCGGTATGGGACAGCGCGCTCGGTCCCATCATCACGTCGGCTGCGGATTTCGCCAGAAGCGCGCTGAAGAAGGCTTTGACGATCGCTCTGATGGGGCCGTCGCTGAACCTGAACGCCACCGGACTGTGGAGCGGTGATGCCACGCTTGCGGGGATGCTGACGTGGCTGGGTCTGGTGATCGCCACGTTCGGCCTGATGTGGCAGATCGGGAAGATGGCCGTCACGGGCCAGCTCAGGCACGCGGGCAGGGCGGCCAGCGGATGGGTCGAGAACGTCGTGATTTCGGCGCTCGGTGTCGGCCTGGTCGCTCTCCTGCTGTCGGCCGGAGACGCCCTCACGAGAGGGCTCGTGAACGGGACGTTCGACACCGACAATGACGCCCTGAAGCGCATTGTGGCCGTGATGGTCCCGGCCACCGTAGCCAACCCGATCACCCTGCTGGGCGTTGCCCTGGTCGTCCTGCTGGTCGGCGGCATCCAGCTCGTGATGATTTTTCTCCGGCAGAGCGCCATCCCCATCCAGTGCCTGCTCCTGCCGGTGGCGGGGGCCGGGCGGGTCGGAGGAGACGCCACGCGCCAGTGGGCACCGAAGCTGATCACCTCGATCTGCATGGTGATCTTCTACAAGCCGATCCTGGCCGTGATCATTTGCGTGGGTTTCGTCGAGTTCGGCAGCTCCACGACGCCCATGGAGTGGCTGCGCGGGTGCGCCACGCTGGTCCTGGCGGTACTGGCACCGGGACCGCTGATGAAGATCTTCGCGCCGTTCGGGCAGGCCGTGGGCGGCGGCATGGCCGGCGGCGGCGCCGTCGGCGCGCTCGGCGGTGCCGTCGGATACCTGTCGGGCAAGGCCGACAAGGGATCCGAGGAAGCCGGTGGCGGCGGCGGGGGCGGTTCCGACGACGGGCCACCCGACGCCATTCGTCACGCTCAAATGGTCTCCCAGACGATGGGCAAGCAGGGCGGAGAGGGCGCGGACGGCGGCCGCGGACAGGACGTGCAGCAGCACGCCTCCCGTGCGGACGCCAACACGGCGCAGCTCGCCGACGTGCCCGCCCAGGCCGGGCCCGAAGCAGCCGCCGGAGGAGCGGGTGGCCAGGGCGCCGGAGCAGCAGCAGGCGGAAGCACAGGCGCAGCGGCCGCCGGTCCGGCCGCAGCCGCTGTCGTCGCCATCAAGGTCATCGACGGCGTCAACCAAGCCGTCCAGGACAGCGCCGCAGAGATCGGCAACGGGGGGAATGAGCAGCCGTGACGACCCACGACGTACCGGGCAGTCTGATGGTGGACGGGTTCCGTGTCCGCAGGTCCTTCGGATACGGGGGACTGAGCAGGAACGCGACGATGTTCGCGGCGGTGGCGCTGCTCGTCGACGGTTTCGTCGCCACCAGCATGCCGATCAGCCTCCTCGTCACCCTCCCGTTGACGGCCGCCGTGATCGGTCTGGCCGCCGCCCGCCGTCACGGCATGTCCGCCCTGGCGTACTACTGGGCGCGCTTCGCATGGCGCAGGGCCAGCCGGGCAGAGGCGACGAACTACCGCCGTCTGCTGCTGCCCCACCCGTACGCGCTCGACCTGCCGGGCGTCGGCGCCTCCTCCACTCTCATCAAGGCCTACGACCCCAGTTCCGGGCGGTCCGTCGGCGTCGTCCACGACCGCACCTCGGGCCATATGACGGTCACGACGCTGCTGTCGCCGGGCGGCAGCCTGATGGCGCCCACCAGCACCGTGCAGGGCAACCTGCGCAGCTGGTCGTCCCTGCTGGACTCGATGAGCACCGACGAGCAGATCAAGGGTGCATCGGTGACGATCCAGATCACACCGGGCGCCGGCGAGGCGCTCGGCGATGACGTGGCCGCCCGGATGGACCCGGGGGCCCCCGCGCTGGCAGCGCAGGTGATTTCCGAGCTGGTGCGGACGACGCCGCACGCCACGGCGAGCGTGGCGCCGTGGATGTCGGTCACCGTCGATCCGCTCGCGGCGTCCGATCCGCCCGAGACCCTGGCCGACCAGGTGGCGGAGACACTGCGGCTGGTGGACGGCCTCGACCTGTCGGGCACCGGCACCGATATCGAGCGCCGCGCCACCGACATCGACCTGCGGCGCCTGGTGCGCTCCGCCTACGACCCGAGGGTCTTCAACGCCCGCGATGCGGAGTTCGAGGACCTGGAGTGGGCCGAGTGCGGACCGCAGGCCGCCGACGACTACCTGGAGGAGTACGCCCACGACGGAGCCGTCTCGCTGTCGTGGGTGCTGCGCGAGATGCCGCGCCGCTCCATCCCCTACAGCGTGCTGCTGCCCCTGCTCGCGCCCGGACGCTTCCAGCGGCGCATCACCCTGGCCTACCGGGTCCTGGACCCGGTGGAGGGCGAGGCGGTGCTGGAGCGCGAGATCAGCCATGCCGAGAACGCGGCCCGCGCGACCACCGAGTTCAAGGGACGCGCCAAGTGGTCGCAGCGCGTCGACCTGCAAAAGGCGCAGCAGGCGGCGGCGCAGATGTCCGGCGGCCGCCAGGTCGTGGACTGGACGCTGATGGTCACCGGCACTGCCCGGCGCGCCGCCGATCTGCCCGCCATGCGTCTGGAGCTGGAGCGGGCCGTCAAGGCCACCAAGGGCATCCGGATGAGGCCCGCCTTCGCCGCTCAGGCCGCGGTCTTCGCCGCGGGGATCCCCGTCGGCTACAACCCGCTGGTGAAGTGAGGACCTGACCATGGCACGCAAGGCGAGGCCGCCGCAGGTCATCACGCCCAAGGTGATCACCCGCGTCGAGACGCCGAAGCCCAGCCGCGAAGAACGGCGCACCGAGCGGAAGTTGCAGAAGCGGTATGCGCCCCGGCTCGGATGGGGCGGCCGCTTCAGCGGGCGAGTGCCGGTCGAGGACACCGGCACCGTCTACACCGGCCCCTCCGGGCAGGCCGGTGCCATCTATCCGTTCCTGCTCGGGTCCGGACTGCCGCCGCGCGGCGTCCCGGTGGGCCGCGACGTGCTGACCGGGGAGCTGGTCTGCCTGGACCCGTCCGGCTGGACCGGCAAGCTCACCACCAACCCGGGCGTATGGGTGATGAGCCAGCCCGGCGCGGGCAAGTCCGCTCTGGTCAAGCGCATCTGCCTCGTCTACAGCGCGTACGGGCACATGGTGTGCGTGCCCGGCGACGTCAAGGGCGAGTACTCGCAGCTCATCGGCGAGCTCGGCGGGTCCGTCGTGCGGATCGGCGACGGCATCGGCCGCATCAACCCGCTCGACTCCGGGCCGCTGAAGGGCAGGGTCCACACGCTGCCCGTCGAGCGCCGCCAGGCTCTGCTCGACGTCCTCAACGGACGGCGCCTGGAGACGCTCGTGGCGCTGCTCTCCACCAAGAACGGGCTCGGCCGGGCACCGGACGAGATCGAGCGCAGTGCGCTGGACACGGCCGTCCATGTCGCCTCCGCCGCCCAGGAGTCGGGCAGCGACCCGGTCATCGCCGACGTCGTCATGGTGCTGCGGGCCGCCCCGGAGGAACTGCGCACCAAGCTCGGCGCCGAGGGCGAGCGCTACCGCGACCTGACCCGCTCCGTGATCGCCGGACTCGATAACCTCATCGGCGGCCCGCTGAAGGGACTTTTCGACGGGCCGACCACCACACCGCTGGACATCAACGCGCCCGCCGTCAGCGTCGACATCAGCGCGCTGCGGGCCCGCGGTAACGACGTCGTGTCCGCCGGGATGATCGCGACGTGGGCCTACACGTACTCCAGCATCGACAGCGCCCGCAGCATCGGCCTCATGCACAGCAAGTTGGTGCTGCCGATGGACGAGATGTGGCGAGCCCTGCGCTCCGGGCCCGGCCTGGTCGACGCCATGGACGCGATCAGCCGCCTGAACCGCACCACGGACGACGTCACCATCTACGTCACGCACTCCCTGCTCGACATGGAGGCCCTGCCCACCGAGATGGACCGCGCCAAAGCGAGAGGCTTGATGGACCGGTGCGACACCTGGGTGCTGGGCGCCAGCACCGAGGAGGAACTCCGCCGCGTCACCGGCAAACGCATGCTCACGGAGCAGGAGATCATGCTGATCTCCTCCTGGTCGTCGGCGACCTCCACCGGCCTGGACATCGAGCCCTCACACCACGACGACGAGGCACCGCCCGCCGAGGACGAGGGCAGCCGTCACCCGGGCCGCGGCAAGTACCTGATCAAGTTGGGCACCAGGCCCGGCATCGCGGCCGCGCTGGAACTGACCGCGACCGAGGCCCGCCTGTACCGCACGGACGCCAACCGGCGCCGCGCCACAACCACGGGGGTGGGCACACGATGATGACGGACAACGACCGCGCATGGGCGGCCGGAGGGATCCTGGCCGGCGGCGCGGTGACCCTGGCGGCCGGGGCATGGGCCGGAGCCGCAGCCGGAGCGTTCGTCACCGGCGACGAGGTAGCCCCCGCCTCCCCGCTGACCATCTACCAGATGGCCACCGACTGGTCGACGGTGTGGCCGCACTCGCAGACCGCGTCCATGGCAGGCGCCACCATCGCCGACCTCGCCCTCGTGACCCTCCTCGTGTGGGGTCTGCGCTCCGCGTTCAGGTGGTTCCGGAACCCCTCCAGCCTTGCGACGCTGCACCAGGTCCGCGAGCTGACGCCGAAACAGGCAGCGCGCACGGCAACGCGGTTGCGGGCCTCACTCAAGGAACGCAAGCCCAAGGACGTCCCGGCCTGCGACCGGGGTGTGCTCCTGGGCGACCACCTGCCGTCCGGCGTCGAGCTGCGCGGATCGGACGAGGACACCTACGTCGCCATCATGGCGCCCCGCGCGGGCAAATCCACGTCGCTGGCCATCCCGGTGGCGGACGAGGCCCCGGGCGCCCTGCTGATGACGTCGAACAAAGCCGACACCTACGCCGCCACCGTCGCGAGTCGCGGCCGAGTGGGGCAGACCTTCCTTTTCGACACCCAGGGCGTCGCGCAAGCCGAGCGGGACGTGTGGGTCGACCTGGTCGCCCAGGCCGAGACGCTGGAGGGCGCCGAGCGCCTCGCGTCCCACTTCGTCAACCAGATCACCAGCGAGCAAGCCGACCCGTTCTGGAGCCAGGCCGCCGGCGACCTCCTCACCGGCCTGTTCCGGGCCGCGTGGTGGGAGGGCGCCACCGTCCGCGAGGTCATGCGGTGGCTGGCCGACCCCAAAGAAAAGGCCCCGTTGCGCGTGCTCTATGAGCACGAGCCGGTCCTCGCCGAACAGGTTGATTCCTCCATCAACATCGCCGAAGAGACGCAGAGTGGCATCTACCAAAATGCCCGAACTGCCATGTCAGCACTGCGAGATGAGAAAGTCCTCGCCTGGGTCACCCCGGACAAGAGCCGGGCCCGCTTCGACCCCGAGGCGTTCGCCACCAGCAAGGACACGCTGTACCTGCTGAGCAAGAAGGGCGGCCCGTCGAGCGCCCTGGTTGCCGCGGTCGCCGACGCCGTGTTCACCGCCGGCACCGAGGCGGGCGAGCGCCACGGCGGTCGTTTGCCAGAGCCGATGCGGGCCGTCCTGGACGAGGCCGCCAACATCTGCAAGATCGCGGACTTGCCCGACCTGTACTCGCACCTCGGGTCTCGGGGGATCACGCCGTTCGTGATCCTCCAGAGCTACCGTCAGGGGGTTCGCGCGTGGGGCGAGGTCGGCATGGACTCGATGTGGAGCGCGGCCACGAAGAAGGTGATCGGTGTCGGGATCGATGACGCCAAGTTCGCCCAGGACATCAGCTCTTTGACCGGCGCCCACTACGTCGAGCGCGGCTCGTACTCCAAGAGCAAGGACGGCGGCAGCCGGAGCTGGAGCGAGCAGCGCGAGCAGGTGCTCGACCCCGCCGAGATCCGCGCCATGCGTAAGGGCACGGCCCTGCTGATGTCGACCGGCATGCCGGTCGCGCAGATCGGTCTACGCCCCTGGTACGCGGAGAAGCGGATGGCACACATCGGCCCGCAGATGCGCGCCGAGGAGGCCGCCATCACCAAGCGTGCCGTAGGCGCGTACGAACTGCGGAAGGCGGCCCGCAATGCCCGGTGAGGACGAGACTCCCAGTCTTGACGTGCCTGTCGGCATGTTCGAGGACATCGAGGACCTGAAAGTTCAGGTCGCGAGCCTGACAGCACTCATCGACAAGCTTGCCGAGAGCGGCGACAGCGATCCGGGCGAGGCCTCCGCCGAGACGGAGGAACCGGCCGGCGAGGAGGATGCGGAAGACGAGGCGCAGTACCCGCCCCTCATCCTGCTGCTCGACTCCCCGGCGTACGACGACGAACTCCGGGCCCTGATCGAGTGGGTCGAAGGAGTCCTCGTGCCCGGGTACCTCGCCGAACCCGGCGCCGATGCCCGATGGTGCCACCTCTGGTTCGAGCACACGGTGGCCGTCGCCCGCCTCCATGCGATGTGGCTCGCCTGGCAGGAACTCACCGACCCCGCCAGCTGCGGCTACCTTGGACCAAGCACCTGGCACCGCGATCACCTGGACCCCGCCCTGCGGGAGCTGCGCGCGCCGAGCGGGCCGTTCGCGGGCTGTACCAAGGGCGAACATCAGGTGGCACACCGCCTGCCCGGCATCGTCCCGAGCGCCTGGACCCGGGAAGACGCCTGATACGCGGCGGCCCACCGTGGCCAGGGCCCCCGGCCCCCACGGGGGCCTCCGCACCGGCCACCGAACAGGTAACTTCATCCGTGCCCTGGGCGTTGGGCCCGGCATGAGACGGAACCTGTGTGTAAGCGCGGCCGTGGCCTTGGCGTGCGTCATCCCGCTCGCGACGCCGGCCGCAGCGGACTCCAGCGCCTGCACCCACCATTGGTCGGGCCCCCAGGTGTGCATCCGTCTGGAGGGTCGCAACCACTGGAACAGCGTCACCGGGATCTGGACCAATCCACCAAAGACCGCAAGGCAGCGAGACGTCATGCTCACCCTCAACGGATGGCAGCTCGGATCGGCACAGACGGCCCGACGGGTTGGTGGAACCCTGAGCTACCACTGGTCCGGCTTCGACACCGGCACCGACACCAAGATCTGTGTCCACTTCACCGGAATCAGCAGGGTGGCCTGCGACACCACCAAATACGTCGGAGACCGTGCTTGACCACCTCCCTGGTGTTGAAGGGGACCGTCCCCGCGCGTACGGGAAGCACTCGTGGTTGCGTCGGACCATCAGGTACACGTCGGGACCGTCCCCGCGCGTACGGGAAGCACGATCTGCTCCCCCACCGGCTCGGGTCCACCTTGGGACCGTCCCCGCGCGTACGGGAAGCACACCGCCGAGGTCACGAACACCACGATCACGGTGGGACCGTCCCCGCGCGTACGGGAAGCACAGATCGCGGCCCCCCCATGGCAGCAGACCGGGGACCGTCCCCGCGCGTACGGGAAGCACACTTCGCGACCTGCGGGTTTGTCGAGGGAGATGCCCGTTTTCGATGACTTTCGAGAAGTCCGGCATTCACCGCGTTCGTACGCACTATGCACATATGGGGACGGCTGGGGAGTTGCCTCCCCAGGGTGACCCGCAAGGGGTCTTCCCGCTTCACCCTGCCTGCCCCAACGCCCTTGCAGGGTTGGGGTCTTACATGCAGTCCACGGGCGTTACAGCCCCTGCTCCAGGGGTCTGGACCGGCCTATGGCCGGTCGGGTGTTGCGTGGTTCTTGATGTTCTGGGCCGCGTTGACGTCCCGGTCGATGATCATACCGCAGGCGTCGCAGCGGAATTCCCAGTCTGCGAAGGGCTCCTGACCAGGGGGACCGTCCCCGCGCGTACGGGAAGCACACCCAGCATGCGCGATGCGGACGCAGAAAGGCGGGACCGTCCCCGCGCGTACGCGAAGCACTTGATGCCGCGAAGCCGGGATGGGTGACCGCGGGGACCGTCCCCGCGCGTACGGGAAGCACGCCGGCGGGCGGAAGGTCACCCGGGCTCGACCGGGACCGTCCCCGCGCGTACGGGAAGCACGACACCAACACCATCACCCTGGACCTGACCAAGGGACCGTCCCCGCGCGTACGGGCCGCACCCGACGACGTGGGCGAGCAGCGCGGTCGGCTCGGGACCGTCCCCGCGCGTAAGGAAGCACCCTCCGCGACCTGCGTGTCTACCCGACTACACAGTTGTTTCCAACGACTTTCGAGAAGTCCGGCAATCACCGTGTTCGCGCGCACTATGCACATATAGGGACGACTGGGAAGTTGCCTTCCCAGGGTGGCCCAGAGGGCCTTCCCGCTTCACCCTGCCTGCCCCAACGCCCTTGCGGGGGTGGGGTCTTACGTGCAGTCCACGGGCGTTACAGCCCCTGCTCCAGGGGTCTGGACCGGCCTATGGCCGGTCGGGTGTTGCGTGGTTCTTGATGTTCTGGGCCGCGTTGACGTCCCGGTCGATGATCATACCGCAGGCGTCGCAGCGGAATTCCCGGTCGGCCAGGGTCAGGTTGGTGTGGATCCATCCGCACCGGTGGCACGACTTCGACGACGGGAAGAGGCCGGGGACTCTGGCGATGGTGACGGCGCGCCAGCCCGCCTTGTACTCGATCTGGCGGTTGATCTCGGCGAATCCGACGTCCAAGAGCGCCCGGTTGAGGCCGGACTTCTGGCGGACGTTGCGGCCGGGCTTGTCGACGGTGCCCTTCGCGGAGCGCGTCATGCCCTTGGTGTTGAGGGTCTCCAGGGCTATCTCCGCGTATTGCTCGACGAGCCGCTTCGTCACGAGGTGCTGCGCGGTGGAGCGCCGTGCGGCCAGCAGCGCGTGCAACTTGGCGACCCGGGCCTTTGCCTCCAGGTAGCCCTGGGACTGCTGGGCTGCGCCTTTGACGTGGCGGCGGGCCATGACGCGCTGGGCGCGGGCCAGTTTGCGGGCGGTGTTCTCCAGCAGGCGGGGGTTGTCGATGGCGAGGACGGGGGCTTGGCCGCGGTGGAGGGTGAGCGGGTCGGAGAGGGTGAGCGCGGTCTTCACGCCGAGGTCGATGCCGATGCGGCCGGCGGCCTGCTGACGGCGCGTCGGGCGGGTGGGGAGGTCCTGCTCGATGCGGGCCAGGACGGAGGCGTGCCAGCGGTGTCCTTCGCGGGAGACGGTGACACTGGTGATGACCGCCTGGCCGGAGGCGATGAGCGAGGTCAGAGCCCGGGGGGACTGGAGGAGGCGGACGGTGAAGGCCGGTTGTCCGCCTCCGCCGGGTATCCGCAGGCGTCTGGGGCCGTCGAAGCGTATGTCGGGGTTCTTGAGGCTGTGGACGATGCGGAACGACTCCCGCGAGGCTCCGCGGCGCTTGAACTTGGGGAATCCCATCGCGGGGCGGCGGCCGGCGAGCGAGTCGAGCCAGTTCTTCCACGCCGTGTCGGCGTCCTCGAAGGCGGTGTAGTAGGCCCGGTTGTTGACGCCCTCCCACCATGCGAACGGAGCGCGCGGCTCCTGGCCCTCGCGGAGGGGGCCGATGAACCCCTGCCCGCGGGTCTCGCGCCAATAGGCCTGCGTCCGGTTCCGGTTCGGGACCCGCACCTTCGGCGCCTTCTTGTTCGCCTCCGCCTTGTCCATGCCCGCCGCGACCAGAGCGTCCCGCCCCCGCCTCCACCGGTCATACACCGTGGTCTTCATGCCCAGCGCGAAGTTGAAACCGCACCGGGATGCGGTCGCGTAGCGGTGCAGGATCTCGATCTGGGCCTCGGTCGGGTCCAGCGCGTAGCGGAACGCTTTGATGATCGTGTCAGTCACCGGGGGATCATCGCTGCCACCACTGACAACGCGGCTATGCAGCGGTACTTCGGTGAGTGGTGGGCCGGGTGCTTCAGCGGATGCGGGTGACGGTCACGACCGCGTGGCGGGTGGTGCCGGAGAGGACCTCGACCACGAGGCCCGGCGCGGTTGAGGTGTAGGTGTCACCGCCCGCGGTTCGGGCTCGCGCGCCGGGACCCGCAGCCATCAAGTGGGGCGCGGCCGCGGCAGCCAGAGGGGCGGTCAGCCGCTGCGTCAGTGCGCGGCGGCCGTCGAGCAGCCGGACGGCCAGGGCGCGAGGACGTGCTGGGGCGCCGGTGTAGCCGACGACGTCGGCGTCGACCGTCTCGGCATGACGGACCTTCGACCAGATCCGTCCTGCGCGGTAGGGGGCGTTGGCGCGCTTGGCGACGATGCCCTCGATCCCTTGGTCCTGGAGGTGTTCGTACCAGTCCCGGGCCACCTCGATGTCGTCCGTGGCGGGCACGGCCTGGATGGGCGGGGCGATGTTCTCCAGGAGTTCGAGCAGGCGGCGGCGGCGCTCGGTGTAGGGGAGGGTGCGGATGTCGCCGAGCTCTGGGTGGGCGAGCAGGTCCCACACCGCGTAGGAAGCGGGCAGCCGTGCGGCCAGACTCCGGGAACGGGTCACGGTCGAGGCCGCCCGGGCCTGGACCGCCGAGAAGTCCAAGCGCCCATCGGCCCAGATCACGGCCTCGCCGTCCAGCACACTGCCCGGCAGCAGGTTCATACCGGCGACGGCGATGTCGAACCACGCCGAAGTGACGGTCCGTCCTGATCGGGTGTGCAGCCGCACGGTGTCGGCATCCCGCCACAGCACGCACCGGTGCCCATCCAGCTTCGGCTCGTACCACCAGCCCGGTCCGGCCGGGAGGGCCGCAACCGGCCGGGCG
This sequence comes from Streptomyces xanthochromogenes, assembly GCF_014650455.1. Classification (GTDB taxonomy): domain Bacteria; phylum Actinomycetota; class Actinomycetes; order Streptomycetales; family Streptomycetaceae; genus Streptomyces; species Streptomyces xanthochromogenes. The sequence continues at coordinate 57,957 of NZ_BMUZ01000020.1, forward strand.
AGCGCGACGGGGACCGGGTACTCCATTCCTTCAGGGTGCCGCGCGCTGTACGGCCACGCCCGGGGAGGCCGCCGGGCCGGTGATCGTGCGGTTCACCCGTGACGGTGCATCCGGCGCGGCCGCAGGCCATCGCAGCGCGCCCTGCGCCACGGTGGGCGCATGCGCCATGCCGTGATCGCTCCTTTCGCCTTGGCCGTCGCCCTGCTGCTGTCCGGCTGCGTGACGGTGACACCGGATCACGCCCCCGCACGCCAGGCGCCTCGGGCCCATAACGTGGAGCCCGCGTCCGTTGCCTGGCCCACTCCGGTCGAGGCACCCGCGCGCGCATCCCTGGCACCGGCCGGTGAACCGCCGTCTCTGCCCCCCTCCCCGCCCGCGCCGGCGCCGCCGCCCCAGCAGAGCGCCCAGTCCGGACACCGCGACCTGGTCCCGCGCCCCAGAGCGCGCCGTCAGACCTCGGATGTGCCCTACTCCCGGAACTCCCGGGCGCGCCACCATGCCAGGCCGCCACAGGGCAGCGGGCACCGGCCGTACCCGGGTCCCGATCAGGTCTGTGGATGGTCGATCGGTGTGACCGACCCGTCCGTGACTGCGCTGTGCCGTGCGCATCTGAGGTAGGGAGACGCACAGCCCCCGGATGGGCTGCCGAATCGGCCGGACGAGACCGACGCTCCAGACGCGTGGCCGACTGTCTGCCGGTGGCCAGCTATCGGTGACAGTCCTGGGGTGTGTCTGCACGTGCATAAAAAATCGAACACGTGCTCTAATCAAGCCGTGGCGTGAACCCGTGCACGGGCCACGGAGCAGCGAGACGAGGAGCACCATGACCACACCTTCTGCACCAGTCGCGGCCCGGGACATCCCCAGTGATCAGCGCGGCAACTGCGCGATCTGCTCGACCTTGATCCAGCGCTACGGTGCGGGCGGGAACCCGTTGTGCCGGTCGTGTCTGGCGCGGGTGCAGGGGGATGCCGAGCGGAAGAAGCCCAGCGCATGATCCGGGGCAGCTCCACGTCGAGCGGCAGAGCAGGGCGCCTGGAGCCCCGATGAGGGGCGTCCGGACCTGGAGCGGAAAGCATGCACGAGCCTATTCCGTCTGAGTTGTCGCGTCTGACCAAGCTGCGCGTGGTCGAGGAGTACCAGGCGTACCAGCTGGAGCGGACCCGTGCCGCGATCCGACAGCTGGAGGCCGAGGCGGAGCGCGAGCGGGAACGGGAGAAGAAGGCCCGGATGCGCGTGTCGTGGAAGCTTCAGCCGTCCCGCGTGGACGGCGGGGTGGCGCTCCTGCACCGCGCGGAGTGCGGTCTGTACACGCGGGAGATGGGCTACCTCAACGAGATGGAGGCCCGGATCGCGATGGAGGAGCCGGGTATCGAGCCATGCGGGGTGTGCAGACCGCAGGACTGACCGCGCCGGCGCGAGGGGGCCCGCCGTTCGGCGGGCCCCCGGCAAGAAGCCACCCCCGCGTCTGCTACTTGCCGCGTCCGCGCCGCGGATCTGGCCCGTTGTCTGGACGGTGCTGGCGTGCTGCGTTCGTTGTATCGGTGGGCGGCGTGGTGCCGCGTTCCGGCTGGGCCGGTCGCTTGACGGTGCCGGTGCTGCGTGAGCGGGCGGCCGCGGACGAGACGCGTGGCCCGCCGGGTCGCGACGCCGTCAGGAGCGGGGCGGCCAGTGCGTCGATGCGGTCGAGCTGGGGACCGAAGTCTGCGGGCAGGACGGTGCGCAACTTCGCCTGGACGGCGAGGAAGTCCTCGGACTCCTCCCGCGTCAGGGGCCGGGCGCGCTCCCTCTCCACAGCCTGGCGCAGCGCGAGGGGAGTGCGGGCGAGTTCGGAGGCGTCGGCCGAGAACCGGGGCTCGGATTCCCCCCGCCGGTAGACGGCTCCCACGTGCAGGAGACCCGCGCGGACGATGACCTCGCAGGATTCCGGGATGCCCGTGTACGACGCCTGCGCCTTCTCCGGCACGGTGAGCCGCCCCTGGCCGCGGTCACGGACCTGCTCGGCGTAGCGGTTCAGGATGCCCTGTTCGCTCACGGCCTGGGCGACGGCCAGCACACAGCCCTCGATGCGGGTGCCGACCGCCCGGTACTGCTGCATGGTCTCGGCCAGGAACTGCGGGTCCATGGCGATCTCCTGGACCAGGGCGTTGAGCTTCTGGCCGCCGGAGAGGGGGTCTTCGCCCCGGACGAACTGCTGGGCCTGGCGCATCCAGGCCCGTCCGTCGGGGCCTGTGTAGAGCGTCATCAGCCGGTCGTCCTCGGCCATTAACCGCGCGTACTCGGGGTGGTACGGCTTGTACAGGTCACTGTCGACGTCGACGAACCCGCCCCGGGCATCGAGCTGTTCGGCGATGAGCTGAGCCACCCGGGTCTTGCCGGCGCCGGGTTGCCCCAGCAGGAACACAGCGGTGGCTGGGTCCTGCGGGGTGGGCCCGGTCAGATGGTCCGGCACGATGTCGGCGACGAATATGCGCCGGTTCTCGGCTGCTGGCAGCTGGTACCGAGTGGCGTCGTCCTGCGGCTGGCTCACGCTCCGGGCTCCATCAGCTCGTGGAGCCGGGCGGAGTAGGCGGCACGGACGCGGGCGATGTGCTCGGCGTCCTCGGCCTTCAGGGCGCGCCGCTCCTGCTGGCATTCGCTGCGCAGCCGCCGGTACTCGGTGATCTCGGCGACCGTGCCGGGACGGCTCTCGGCATCGGCGATGAGGGCACTGTAGGCGCCGACCACGCCGTTGATCGCCTCGATGGCCGCCTCGTAGGCGACGGACTGCTCCGAGGACCAGCGGTACGGACGCAGGCTGCCGATCACGGGTTCGTTCTGTGCTGAATCCGTATTGCTCATAGGGCGTTGCTCCTTAAGGGCGTGAGAAGGGTTGTCAGAGCGGTTCGGCGGCAAAGGTGCCGTCGCCGAGCGGAAGGGCGGTCAGTTCGAAGTCGCGCGGGTGGCCGTCGATCTGGTGGGTGATGACGCTGCCGGGCGGGCGGGTGCTCGTGTACTGGACGGGATGGCCGTCCGGACCGGTAGTGCGGAGCAGGGTGTATTCACGCAGCCGGCGCGGGGGCTCCACCGGGGCGGTGCTGGCGGCCAGTTGGGCTGCGCGGGAGGCGTGCAGCCCCGCGAGGGCGGTGCGGGCCAGGGCGATGATGGCGGCTGCGCAGACCGTGCTGAGCAGACCGGGCACAGCGGGGGAGACCAGGGACAGCAGGGACACGAAAGACCTCCGAGAGGGAGCCGGGGCGGCGCCGAAGTGGCGGGCCGGGCCGACTATCAAGGAGTGGGGGGTTAGCCCCGCAACCCCTTCCTGCCTGCCGGTTCCCGACCGCGGCTGAGGTCAGCTGTCGCCGCCCGGTTCTGGCTCCGCATCGTGGGGCAGGACGCGTGGGGTGTCATGGTTCGCCCAGTCCGCCAGAGGGAGAGCGCTCGGGGCGTCGCCATCCCAGTTGAGCCGAGCGGGGGCAGCATCCAGGTGGGCGAACGCCTGGCGGAAGGCGTTCAGGGCGTCGGCATTGAGTTCATAGGCGGACGCTTGCCTCCATCCGTCTGTGAGACTGCCCCCGTAGACCACGGTGATCGGGGCCTCGGTCCCCTCGGCCCACCAGCCGCGCTTGATGCCTCGCTTGAGAGCGTTGGTGAGGGCGACGGTGGGGCCGCGCAACCCGCCTTCGAACTCCGACCGCAGCACTGAGGCGTCGAGGTGGCCGCCAGCATCAACAACGCGACGGGCGAAGTCCCGGGCAACCGGGTTGAGGGTGGACAGGAACGTCACAGCCCGTTCAGCGTTCCAGTCGGTTTCGACCGTGACGGCAAGCTCGCTGCGGTGTTCCGTGAACAGATCGAGCAGCTTGCGTTCGAACTCCTTGCTGCTGGCCTCAATGGTGATCCTCAAGAAATGCCCCTCTCTCTATGTCGGTGCTGTTGAGTACTACAGGATTATGTCGAGTGGCCGGCCGGACGTCCAGCGTTTTCTGGGCACAGAAGACATAGGGCTCTACAGGAACCGCAAGCCCGCTTGAGGTCCGCGGGGCGGGCGTCGAGTCAGTGCGGGGACGGATGGGCGGTCGGCGAGATCGTGGTCGAGACCGTCGGCACGGGCTTGTCGATCTCGACCTTCTTTATGCCGTGTGAGATGTAGGAGCCGAAGGTGATCACCGCGACCGCCGCGGTGAGCGCAAGGGCCACTCGCTCGCCCTTGGTCATGCCCATGGGATGAGCCGTCGGCGTGGTGGGGAGGGTCGGTTGGGACCACTGGTAGACGCCGACGTAGGCGAGGATTCCCATGATCGTCCATACGGCGGTGCTGAAGTCGAACGTGACCTGCACTGGCTGTGGCCCCTTAGTCGGGGGCCGCTCGCTGTACGAGCGGCCCCTCTCCCTGGGCTCCACCGAGCCCAGCCCCGCACCCTGTGTGCCGGTAGAAATACCAGTGGGCCGGAGCCCTCCTGTGTTAGGAGGACCCCGGCCCACGAGACCGGTCAGCTGTTCCTGTGCGGTGCCGGTTCCCTCTCCCCGAACGGCAACAGTGACGCGAGGGCAAGCGCGGCCACCGAACGATGAGCCGACCGCGCGCTTCGCGTTGTCGGCGTCAAGAACAGCAGCACTCGGTCGACCAGATGCACGATCACGGACCAGAGAAGGATCACGTACGACCCGATCCACAAGGGAACGCTCGCCCTGGGGTGATCCTTGGTCAATTCCATTTTCATATCTCGTTTTCTCCTTCCGTGGCGGGTGAGCAACCCACCCTCGGTGTGCACGGAACGCTGACGAGACGTTCCGTGCGCCCGAGGGAACGGCTACTGCTAATCCGCCAGGGGCGAGACCCCCAAACGCGTCCGGACCGCGGGGCGCTTCAGCTTCTGCCGGGCCGCGAGCAACGACTGGCGGACCGCCCCCGGCGATATGCCGCCCAGCGCCTCGCTGATCTCGCGGCAGTTCATGCCTTCGCCCTCCGTGAGCAGGAAGACCTTGTACTCCTGCTCGCTGAACTCCTTGCGCAGGAGCGGGAGCTTCTCCTTCAGGGACTCTTTGATCTCCTTGAGCACCACGAGGTCCTCGGGGGTGACCGAGTCCACGGTGTCCAGGAGATGGATGTCGTCTCCGACGAGATGCACGCGCTGTTGCTGCTCCGCGATCTTCTTGCGGTGCGCTCCCGCCTCATGCCTGAGGATCTTGGTGATGTAGGTGAGCACGTTGCCCTCGACGGGGCCGCTGTTCTCCAGCTTGGTGAGCAAGCCCGCCGTGGCCGCCGCGAAGACGGCGTTCTCATGCTCGGCCGTTGCGAACGCCCGGGCGATCCGGCGCAGGGCCTTCTCGTTAGCCCTGACCTTCTCCCACTGCTTCCGCTCCTTTGGTGACAGCGAGGGCGACGGCTCGCCCAGGGTGTGCAGCTCCTGTTCGGGCTTTTTTCGCCAGCGCTTGGGTTCGCTCACTGCGGTTGTCCTTCACGGTCAAGGCCTCTGCCCGAAAGGCAGGGGGGCGGCAGAGCGCTCTTACGCCAAGTACAGGTACTTGACGCCTGAGAGTGTTTGTGTGATGCGCATCACACACTGCAATCCGTTGGGCGTGGGGGGCGGAATCGGTCGATTCCGCCCCCAGTCGCAGATCCAATCGGCTCGGCCCGCCGACCTGCCGGAACCGGCCGCCGGTCCAATCGAATCCGGTCCACTATTCCGCCTCCCCATTCCGCCCCCGCTAGGGTGGTCCGCGGACACCGCCGGGCGCGCCCGGCCCACCCGGGGAAGGCGAAGACCACATGGCCGACCGGCTCTACCTGCGGCACTCCACCGACAAGCAGACCGACGCCCGCCAGCGCCACGCCCTGGCCCCGCTGCTGGCCGCCGGCGCCCCCGTCTACGAGGACCCCGCCACCTCCACCCGGCAGCTCTCCCTCGACCGCGCCGGCTTCACCCGGCTGCTGAACGAGGCCGCCGTCGGCGACACCATCCGCATCGCCGACGCCGCCCGGCTCTTCCGCTCAGTGGCGGACATCCTGGCCCTGCGGCCGGTGCTGATCCGCCGCGGCCTGCACCTGCGAGTCGAGTCCGGGCTCCTGTCCGGCATCGACCTCGCCTCCGACGACCCCGGCACCAAGATGATGGTGAACGTGCTCGCCGCCGTGCTGGAGTTCCAGCGCGACATGATCTCGGAGAACACCCGCGAAGGCGTCGCCGCCGCCGAAGCCTCCGGCAAGACGCTCGGCCGCCCCGCCGCGCTCGACCCGGACCAGGCAGCGAAGGTGGTCGAGGCGTTCGGCGAAGGCACCGCCGTCAAGGCGCTCGCCCGCCAGCACCAGGTCGCCCCGAAGACGATCCGCCGCGTCCTGGACGCCGCCGGAGCCCGTGAACTGCCCGCGCAGCTCGACGTCCTCCCGGACCCGGCCACAGCACAGCAGCCGGAGCCGGACCCAGTGCTCACCCTCGATCTGCCCGGCCTGCTCGCCGACCACCTGCTCGCCCGCGGCGACGAGACCGTCCGCACCGCCCTCGCCTCCGGCCGGACCATCCGCCGCGGCCAGGGCCACTCCCTGCGGATCACGGCACCGCTCGAACTCCACCGCACCGCGCTGCAGCAGGCCGCCACCCTCGCCACCGACACCGCCAGCCCCGCCGAGCGCAAGGCCCACCGGGTCTACGCCGCCCGCATCACGGACGCGACCTGACCGTCAGGGGCTTACCGCTAACCACGTCCTGATTGATCCCCGAGGCCGGAATCCGGCACCAAAGATGTCAGCAAAACCCTGACGCTGTCAGTCGTCAGGCCTAGCCTGACGCTCATGGATGAGATGAACGAACCCGACGAACGCGAGCGGCCTCCGGCGCTGACTCCACTCGACGAGGCGATGCTCGCCCGCGCGCAGACGCTCGCGGACATCACGGAGTCGGCGCTGCGCGACGTCGCCCAGCGGTACCCCGCCGACGACCACGGTTGTGTGCTTCGCGATGCCCTGTTCATTCAGGGTCTCGTCGACGATCTGGTCACCAAGGCCGTCATCGTCGAGCGCGAGCGCGGAGCGAGCTGGACGGACATCGGCAACGCCGCCGAGATCTCCCGGCAGTCCGCCCACGAGCGCTGGAACATCAAGGTTGCCGCCTGGGTGATGATGGGCCGCCGACGCACCGGCATCGGCCGACACGCAGCCGACCCCGTCGCCTACGCCCAGTACCTCGGCGAGTGGCTGGACGCCCTGGTCGGCCAGGGCCGCGACGCCATCAGCCGCCTGCTGCCCTCGCTGCACGACCCGGCCGCCCGCCAGGAGGCCAGCGACCGCCGTGCCGAGGTGAAGCGGCTCCACCAGCGGGCTGAAGAACTGCGCCAGGAGTGCGACAAAGCGTACGCCGCAGCGGTCCACGCCGTTGGTACGGACGCAGTCGAGGAGAAGAACGCGGTCTGGGCCGCCCGGCACTTCGCTCGCGCCGAGGTCTTCGAGCGGCTCGCCGCCGTCGAGGAACCCGCCGCCGCCGAACACCGCCGCAGCGCCGCCGCCCAGCGCGACATCGCCGAAGGCATCCTCCGCCGCAGCCGCGCCGCGCAGGACCTGACCAGCAAGGAGACCACCCGATGACCTAACAGCCGAGTCGTGACGAATTACTCGCGTAGTCCGAGGCCGCCGTCGCACGATTCAAGGAAGGCCTGCCTGTACCGGGCTCTCGCCGAAGCTGAGGCTCCGGCAGCCGACGAAGGCCTTCCGCGGCAGCCCAAGCCCGTACGCATCCGCCGCCCTGGAGACCTGCCGATCTAGCCGACGATGGAGAAGAAGATCGCGCCGTCCTCGGCCCACCACCACTCGCCGCGCCCCTCGGACCACTCCGACGCCCAGGTGTCGAGAGCGGTGATCAGCTCGTCCAGGTCGTACCGCAGGTCGGTGTCGACCTGGTCCGCCGCCGCCCGGTATGCCTCCACCGCCTGCCCCACGCCCGACAGGGGCCAGATGCCGATTTCCGGCGAACCTTCCAGCGGGCTGGGGACGTAGAACGACACAGACGGGCCGCTGTAGACGTACTGCGACGGCAGCAGCTCCTTCGACACTCCCGCGGTGCTCAGCGCCTTGTCCAGAGCCGAGAACAGCGTATAGGGGCTGTGGTAGCTGCCCAGGGTCTCCCAGTCACCGGCGTTGTGCTCGATGATGATCTGGAGCGCCGCGTAGTACGCGCTCCCCGCGTAGTCGGCGGTCGAGTCGGCCCGGCCGGCGAGCAGATGCTCCAGCGCGTCCTGGACCGACAGTTCCCAGTCGACCTCCTGGTAGTCGAGGTCCTCCTGACGCTCCCGTGCTGCCTCCCTCATGAGGCCCAGGAGCCGCGTCTCCTCGGCGCTCAGGTCCTGTGCAGGCAGGAAGCGCTTGACCTTGCCAGGGTTCACCATGGTGAAGTTCACGATTTTGCTCATGCCGATCATGGTGCCAAAGGGCACTGACACCACCCTGGCGGGTTCCTTCAGTTGCAGACGCTCAGGTGGGTAGACCGCACGATCCTGCCAGGCCCTTTGCCCGCATCCGCCGGCGGCCAACGCGGCGACGAAGACCCTGTAGGCGAAGGAGTCCGTACGCATCCGCGCCCAGGCGACCACCAACAGCACAGCCCGCGGTTTGCTGCCCCAGGGGGCATCGGCCGCGAGCCCGGTCAACAGTGACGGCGCCTACCTGCGCTGGTTCAACGGCGCGCACAACGCATGCGGCAGCCAGGGGACCATCGATTACAACGTGTGGAACAAGGTCACGTACAAGGGCATCACCGGATACGTCGCGGAGCCCTGCATGCTCCCCTTCAAGCCGTAACTGACGGCTCCCGCCAACAGGGAGGCCGTGCCCCCGACACGCAGCGGGGGCACGGCCTCATTCGCGTGAGGCCCGTGCCAGCCGCAGCTGTGCACGGGCCCCACGTCGTTCAAAGCTGGGTCGGCTTGTGGCCCTGCTGCTGGTCTGTGCCACTTCGCCGCAGGTGCCCCGCCTGCTCCGCGCCGCTGCTCGACTTCTTCTTCGGGGAGCCGCTCGGCTTCTTCGCTGCGCCCCGGGTGGTCGACTTGCCCCGTGCGGCGGCCGCGGAGACGCGCGTGCCCCCGTCCTTGGCGCCGGGGAGAGGGCGAGCCAGCGCCTCCCCGATTTGGCGCATCGCGGGAATGTCCACCGTGACGGATGCGGTGTCCCGTGACGCCGGCGGCGGCCCGCTGCGGCCCGCGCCAGGGGGGCCGTAGGCGGAGGCGGCATAGGCAACGTCCCGCAGCGCGTCGGCAGCCGGAGTGTCGGGTCCTTTCCCCTCATCCCGTCGCCGGAGCCGGTCAGCCCCCGCCTGCGCCCACCCGGCGATCTTCTCGCACGCGTTGATCGAGACCTTGCGGAAGAACTCGCTGATGCGGTTGTCCCCCATCAGGCGCTCGAAGTGCTCCCCGGCCCGCTCTCGCATGACGCGGACCAGGTGGCCGACCGCGCCGCGCACCGTCTGGATCTTCTGCCACTCCGGGAGGTCCTGGAGCTCGGCGGTGTGCGTATCGGCCTGCTGGAGGGCGGAGTTGACGGCGTCGGCCTGCAGTGCGACGGGCGCGGCCGCCGTCTCCTCTGTGGTGGTGTCCGCTGGGGTCGTGGCGGTGGTCGGTTCCGTCGGCGCGGCCGGGGTGACCGCCTCAGTGAACGCCCGCTGCAACGTGGCGAGATCGGCGTCGAGTTCGGCGACCAGGTCCTGGGCCGTGCCGTTCGCCGAGGGCACGTGTTCGTCCCAGGCGTTCAGTACCGCCTGGAATTCGGCGCGGATGTCCATCGGTCCGGCAGGAGGCTCCGTCGCCGCGGTGTTGGCGGATGGGGTCTCCGGGCCGGTCCACAGCGGCAGGTCGCCGGCCTCCGGCTGCTCTCGCAGGGCGTCTTCCAGCGCCTGGCGGATGGCGTTGACGGCGACGTCGGGAGCCGGACCGTCACCCTCGGAGGGTGCTGCGCCTTCCGGGTTCTCCGCGGCCGGTGCGTCTGCTGGCGTCCCCACTGGGGCTGCTCGCGCGTCCGCCCGGGCCGTGTCAGTAGTCTGTGAGTCCGGGACTTCGGGACTCTGAGACTCTGTCCCTTCCTGCCGGGGCCCGGCATCTGTCGCCGCGGCGGTCCCCTCGTCGACGTCGGCCGAGCGGCGCTCGTCCTCCTCGCCCCGCGCGTCGAGGGCATCTTGCTGGACCTCCGCGTCCAGCTGCTGCCACTCGCGGTAGGCCGCAGCGGCCGCCTCTTCGGCCCGGGCGGCCTCCCGCTCTGCCTGCATCGCGGCGAGCGTTGCCTGCACCTGGTCCTGCATGCGCCGGGCGTCATACAGCAGATGGGCCAGCGGGAAGGCCAGCTGGCGGCGCTCCGGGTGCCCGGGGTCGTTCGGCAGTGCGCCGCCCCAGGCGTTGACGGCCCCCTGGACGCCGTCGAGGTGCTGCGTCATCTGCTGTGATCCGTGGGCGTCGGAGACCGCGGCCGCCAAGCCGTCGAGGTGGCCGACCAGCGCCTGGAAGTGCTCGTTCTGCCCGACGTCGGGGTAGGCCCGGGTGGCGGCTCCGGTCACTGCGTCGCGGTGCCGTACGGCGGCGTCGCGCAGGTCGGCCCGCAGCACGTCCACCCGCTGCCGGGTCTCGTCGCCGACGGCCGCCCCGGGCGCCGGACCGTACGGAGCGCCGGTGAACGCGGAGTGCATGACCGCCGCTTGGGCTGCGGCGTCCTGCGGTGCGTCGACCAGGTATGTGACGTCATTGGCCAGGCGTTCGGCGTCCAGCCGGGCGAACCATCCCCCCTCGGGGCCCGGGTGGAGCGTGGCAATGACGACGTCGCCCCGCAGTACGTCTCCGGAGTCGACCGGCTGACCGTCCAGCCCGGACAGGCGCATCCGATAGTCCGGGTCCCCGGCGAGGGCGACGGTGTCGACGTAACGCTGGGGCGCGGGCGGCTCCTCGGTGATCTGCCCGTCAGGCGCCGGTGCGTCGGTCTGCGGGGTCGGCGGGGTGGTCATGGTCGGTTCCTCCGAAGCGTCTCGCGCGGCCTCGCTCGCCGGGGTCGGGTCCGGGTCCGGCTGCGGCGGTGTGGCCGCCGTACCGGGCTCCGGTGTCTGCTGATCTCCATCCGTCGGCCGGGGGCGGTCCTGCTCGAGGAGCGACGCTTCGCGCCGTGCCTCGTGCATCCCCTCATCCGGGACCGCGACTGCGGGTTCCTGGGGGTCCGGCGCGCGGTCCGGCTCCGGATCGCTGTCCGCCGCGGTGTCGGCGGCGGCCGGCGGCTCCGGGAGTGCCTCCGGCTCGTCGTCCGTCTCGGGGGCCGACGTGGTCTTTGTGGCCGCAGGCGGCTCGGCAGGACCGGCATCGTCAACCGGTTCGTCGGAGCCCGGTTCGGTGGTGCTCTCCGGGGCCACCTGCTCGTCGTCGACGGCCGCAGGGACCTGTTCGGTAGGCGCCGTATTGGCGACCGTCTCCTCTGCGGGGTTCACCAAGAGGGCGGCCAGCTCCGCCTCGAAGGCCTCCACCGTCGCCTGCGAACGGGAGGCCAGCAGGGTGGCGGCCGCCCGCACATCCCTCAGCGGACCGCGCAGGTCCTCGTCGACCACGGCCTCCAGGGCGCCGCTCCAGACCGCCACTGTGTGGACCTGACGCACCAGGTCGTCCGGCGAGCCCGCCGGGCCGTCGCGCAGGGACTGCTCGGCGTCCCGGTACGCCGCCGCCAGCTGCGCAACGGGGTTGGTCGGGCTCCCGGCGCCGTCGGGACGCTGCTGCCGGTCGGCCTCGTAGTAGCGCTGGACCGTGAGCAGCGCGTCCCACCGTGCGAACGCCTCGCCCAGGCGCCCGATGTCCGCCTGCGCTTCCTCGTCGGCGTCGTACGGCCCGGCGGAGTCGGGCGGCGGCACGTCCACGTCCACGAGCACCACTTCCAGCTCCGGCAGGTCGGCGGCGGCCGGTGACCCAGCCGCCGCCGACATCTCCTGACGGTGCGCCAAGGCCATTGCGTCGCCGGCGGGGACGCGGTCGGCGTACCCGGCGACGTCGGCGCGCTCGGTCCAGCTGCACACGCACCACGCCTCAACCCACTCCTGGGTCGGGCCGCCGAGGGTGACGGCCGTCGCGTGCTGCAACCCGTCAGCGGCCGCCGTGGCGTGGAGGCGGAGGCGGTCCAGCATCGGCGCCCATGCGGACATGTAGCTGTCGACGGCGGTGCAGGACGCGATCAGGGTCCCCGCCTGGTCCTCGATCAGGAGCGGTGCGAGGTCACCGGAGGCGGTGCGGCCTTCCCACTCGTAGCGGACCGTGTACGGGGCGCCGGTCTCGGCGGTGATCGTCCACGAGCCGTCAGGGTGGTACTGGATCGCCTCCGACTCCCCGACTTCCGGCAGCAGCCACAGTCCGGCGTCGTAGTGCATGCGGCGGGCGGCGCTGAACCCGGCGGCGACGTCCCCAGCACTGGCCGCATGTTCGGCGACGGCCGCCAGGGCCGTGCTCTCGCCCTCGCCGGAACTGATACTGATCACGTCCCACCGGCCCGACGGCTCGACACCGTGCCACCAGGCCTGCCACATGATTCCCCGGGCGCCCCTGCCCTGGGCGTCGTGGGAGATGTGGTACTCGCCGACGGTCAGTCCGGGGCCGGTGACGGTGAACTGGTACGAGGACGGTTCCCCGTTGAGGACCCGCGGGCTGACGGTCAGCGCAGCGACGTCGACGGCCCGGGGCGTCGCCCCCTCGGCAGGCTCCGGCGCCGCGTCGCCATCGGCCGTGCCCCAGCCGGCGAGCCCGAGGATGGCGACGGCCTCCGGGTCGGTCTGCGCTTGGGGCGCGCCACGTCGGGCGATCAGCGCGGTCCGGTCCTGACGGGCGGCGAACGCCTCATCCGCCGCGCGCTTCTGCGCGTTCGCGTCCCCGCCCGCAAGTTTCGCCTCCGCGCGTGCTTCACGCATGGCTCGGTCGTCGCCCGCTTCGCAGGCCTCAGCAAGGATCTGCGCTGTCAGAGCCCTGGCAGGCCAGGGCGCGGTCTCTCCGGCATCCAGCGCGGCCGACAGCATCTGTCCGGCCAGCTCGGCATTTCGGTCGGGCCACTGCTTCCAGTGCAGCCCGCCCACCTTGGGATCGCCCTTGGCCAGAGTCCGAGCAAGGCTCTCAACGTGGCTGTAACTGATCTGCTGGGCATCATCGCTCAGGAGCCGGTACGACAGGCACCGCGCGCACACGGTGTAGCAGCCACGCTCATTGCCCTGGTCATCGTCGACGGCGACCGAGTACCGGGCCCCGGACCTCTTGGCGCTGCACTTGCCGACAAAGGGCTGCGACGCATCGCAGTATGCGTCCGGCGTGCCGGTCATGTCATCGGTGACCTGGGCCACGACGCGTAGCCGCGCGGCCGGAATGGCTTCCTGGGCCGAGTGCCAGACCTTCCACTCGGCGACGTACTGCCGATTGTCCGGGCCCTTCCGGGACCAGTCCTCACCGGTGTGGCCCTGCGCGCCGTCCGGGTCGGTCAGGTGCTCCCAGCCCCACCGGCACGACGCGATAAGACCGATGGAGCCGAATCGGCGGATCAGGAACACGCCCTCTTCGAGTTCTACGCGGTCCGTGGTCGTCTCGAACTGCGGGGGCTGCAACGTCAGGTGCCCGTAGCGAGCCCATACGGACGCGAACCGGGTACGGGTCGCCGAGTCCTCGCGGATTCTCGCCAGCATGTCCTTGAGGGCCCAGTCGTCGTTCACGGCCCACCAGTACGTGCCGTCAGCGTCGTGACCGGCCTGCCAGTGGTCCTCATCCGGATCGGAGTGCGACACAGGGCGCAGCCGGAACGCATGCCCGCCCGCCGTCGTCAGGACCCAGCCCGCTACCGGTTCGCGCCGGTCGGTGAACGGCACGGCGGTGATCGTCTCGCCCTCGATAAGCGCCGCCTGCAGCTGCGCCTCCTTCCCGCCCGCGGTCGTCACCGACTGGGCAGGCAGTTCATCAGCCGGAACGGCTCCGCTGTCCTTGCCCGTCTCCGCCGGGCCCTCTGTCGAGTCGCCGAACAGCCCGAGCTGTTCCGTCTGGCCCGTGCCGTGGGAGGCCACGTCGTCCCCTTCCCGGGTGCGTTCGGTCGGCTGGTGCTGTGCGCCCTGTTCCTCGCGGGCAGGTGGGGTGAGCTCGTCGGCAGTGTTCGTGTTCGCCGCCGGCGCGGCGGCAGCCCGCTCGATCAGGTGGGCGACATCCGCGTGCAGCCGCTGAGCCTGGACGTCGAGGTGCTGACGCAACCGGTGCAGGGGCTGGCCGACGTAGCCGTTGAGTACGTCGCCGTCGGTGGCCGCGAACAGTGCGGCTGCGGCGGCGTTGGCGGCCTCCATCGCCGCGGCGTTGGCCCGGTAGGCGTCCACGCCCCTCGCGGCCGCGTCGATCGCCCCGATCGCTTCGCTGAGCGTCTGGATCTCGTCCTGGGGGCCGGTGTCGCCGTTCGGCCAGACGCGCGTGGTGACCTCCGCGACGGCGGCGTGCAGGTCGTAGGTCCGCCGGGTTTCGGACGCGACCTGGTCGTGACTGCCGTGGCGCCCGAATACCGCGGCGACGTCCTGCGGCGCCCGCCGCTCGCGGGGTACGACCAAGACCTCGTCCGTGAGGTTCAGGGCGAAGCCGTTGCCGGTCCCGGTCGCTGCGTCGCGAGTGGAGAACGCCATGACGCTGCCCCGGCGATTGCGGTCCGCGAAGCGCAGTTCGGCGACTGCCTCACCCCGTGCACCGCCCCCTGCGATGAGGTCGCCCAGGCGGATCTCCGCCACGGTACGGGTCTCCGGCCGCAGGTCGTCACGGTGCTCGGACGGGATCACCTGCACCCGCGTGGGCAGGTTCCGGATGAAGACGCGGTCCGGGGCGGCCAGCTCCGCCCCGTTCTGGTCGAGGATCTGGGCGTCGAGGAGCGTGGCGTTCCAGTGGTAGTCGCGGAACCCGGGGAAGACGGTGCCGGTGACCGTGGCCGTCTCCGGGGCGGGCACACCCCAGGCATTCCCGTCCCACTCGATGCTCCCGCCGCTGACCACGGCCGTGATCCGGTTGCCGCCCTGGAGCGTCTCGCGGGCAACCTCGTGCGGGTGCTGCGACGCCACGGCCGCCACCAGCCCCGGCGCGGTGGCCGCTTCCGCAGCCTCCTCGGTGGCGGCCGGCAGCACCGTGTCGACGGTCTCGGGCTCGGGGTCCGTACGGACCGCCCAGATACGACGGGCCCGCGCCAGCACGGCGATGTCGTCCTCTGCCGCCCGGAAGCGGAGGTGAAGGTGGGCGATACAGTCGGCGTCGCCGCCGTCCACCCGGTACAGCTGCTTCACGTCGTTGTCGTCGAGGTGGAGACTGCACCGGCCGCAGACCCCTTCGCCCGCTAGGGCGAAGTCATAGTTGCGGTTCTGTGCGTACAGCGGCTTGTCGGCCATCTCCCGCGCCTCACGGGCCACCCGTGTGCAGAAGTCCACCGCCTCCCCCCGGCTGTCCAGGGGCCCGAACTCGACAACGACCTCGCCGTCGGACTCGACACGCGGCACGAAGGTCGAGGTCAGGGTCTCGTCGTTCTGGCTCAGCCTGATCACGAAGGGGATGCCGTCGGCGACGACGTCGAAGGCGACTTCCGTCGGGTTGAAGCGGGGACCCATCTCCCCGACCGCCACCGGGATCGGCTCGCGCACCGGGGCCAGCCCGTTCGTCGGCAGCCAGTCCGCGTATGACGTGACCGGCCGGGCGGGCACCGCATCCACTTCCGGGAGTGCCTCCAGCGGCAGTTGCTGCCCGGGCCCGTCGACGGGCCGGAGATGCGTGGCCGCGCCGTTGAGGGAGTAGGTGTACCCGGAGGACTTCTTCCCGCTGCGGGACAGCACGTGGTACTCGCCGGTGTGGCCGGTCCTGTCCGTGCTGACGAACCAGGTGTTGGTAGCCGGTCCCGGCCCTGTCACCTGGCCAGTGACCCGTTCGCCGCTCTGCCCGTCCCGCCAGGTCACCCACGAACCGGTGTCGTACTCCGCAGGGATCAGGCCCGGGGCGTCCACCCGCGGGGTCAGCCGCAGGGAAGGCAGCGGGCGGAACGGCTCTAGGCGGTTGCCCCCCTTGAACGTGCGGCGCCACCGGGCCAGCTGTTCAGCCTGCTCGGTGGGCGTCTGTGCCGCCTGCTCGTTCTTGGTCTCGACGACCGCCGTGAACTCGCTGAGCTGCCGTTGGTATGCATCCACCGCCTCCTGGACGATGCCCGCATCGGCGGGGACTTCGGGCAGGGTGAACGTCAGCCGTCCGTCCGCGCTGGTGAGACGGACCCGCCCGTCACCCCGAGCAGCGACGTCGCCCGGCCCAGCCGGTGCGGCCTCGGACTGCACCTCCTCCACGGTCATCTGCCCGTCGGGGACGCCGGCGGGGGTCTCCGGCTCCGGCTCTGCCTCGGGCTCCGCCTCGGAGACCGGCACCCGGTCCGGCTGCGTGAGACCGAACATCTCGAAAAGGTCGGCCGTCCCGTACCCGTCACCGTCCGGCGCCGGGGCGTCGTCCTCCTCGTCGGCCAGGACCTCGTCGGCCGGCGGCGCGGGCGCCGTCTCCGGCCCCTCCATCCACTGGCCCAGGGATTTCCCGGCCCGGGACGTCTGGAGTTCGGCGAGGCGGGCGGCCGCCGTACCGTCGGGATCACCGTGGACGGCGATGTGGGCACGCAGGATTGCCGCCTCACTCTCCACCTGCTGAGGGGAGAGCAGGCCCGGGTCCCGGGGCTGCAGTTCGTCCAGGTCGAGCAGCGCCTCGCCCGCCTCCGTCGAGGCCTCCGCCGGGGGAGTGGCGTCGAATTGGTCCAACTGCTGCTGGAGCCCGTCGCGCCGCTCGATGGCCTGCTTGCGCTTCTCCGTCTCGGCGGCCGACTCGTCCTTGGTGGGCTTGCCCGCCTTGTTCACCGCGATCTGCGCAGAGACCAGGCCGTCGACCAGGCTCAGGCGTTCACGGGCCCGGCCCAGGCCGGGCACCTGCCCGCGCAGCTGCTCGGAGTAGACCAGCAACTCGTCCCTGGTGGCCTGCTTGGCCGTCAGGTTGCCCTCGTCCTCGGTCTGCCGCTGGGGCGCCTCCGTGATGGTCTTGGTCAGCCGCCGCAGCAGCGTCTCGCCCTTGAGGGTGCTCAGCTCGACCGCGTCGAAGCGGTGCAGGGAGCCCGGCAGGCCGTCCAGGTGCACACGGACGAAGGGCACCTCCTGGCCGTCCTGGTGGAAGGCCACGGCGACGAGGTCGCGGCCTCCGAGCCGTCCGAGGACGGTGTCCGGGTTGCGAGCGCCTTTCTCCGGGAGTCCCTCAAGGACGCCGACGAGCGCACTGGTAAGGGGTACGGCGGCGTCCTTGTGCGCCGTGTAGGTGACACCGCCCAAGGTGATCTCGAAGTCGTCGCCCAGGACCGGGCGGAGGGACGGCAGGACGATGCCGCGCCGGTTAATGTCCCGGGTCAGGGTGTCGATGTCCTTGTTGAGCTGCTGGACCTTCTTGAAGACGATGGCCCGCTGGGTGGCCCGGTTGTTCTGGTCCAGGGTGAGGGTGCGCAGCTTCTTGCGCAGGTCCTCCTGGGCGATCAGGTACGGGTTGCCGGAGATGATCGCCATCGCTTCCTCGAACGGAACGATCGCCTCGTCGACTTCCTGGATCTCGTCCGACCCGGCGTCCAGCCGGGCCTTGTAGAGCTGGTCGAAGCCCTTGGCCTTCGTCGCGAGGATGCCGTACATCCGTGAGTCGAAGGTGTTCTCCGTGGCCACCCATACGATCTCGACGACCTTGTTCTGATTGCCCTGCCGCAGGGCCCGGCCGTCCTTCTGCTTCATGTCGGCGGGCCGGAAGTCCGGGTCGACGTGGTACAGCGCGACGGCGCGGTTCTGCGCGTTCAGGCCCTTGCCCATGCGCTGGGTGGAGCCGATCAGGACGTTGCTGCCGCCGTCGTTGGCGCGCGCGGTCAGCTTGCGCCGCTGGTCGGCGCGGGACGCGTCATGGATAAAGTCGATCTTCTCGGCGGGCACGTCACGCTCCACCAGGAGGTCTTTCAGCTCCTGGTAGGCGTTGAAGTTGCCGCGGTTCTTGCCGCCCGGGGTGCCCTGGTTGAGGAAGACCATCTGGAGGGCCCCGGGGACGGGGTGGGGCCGGAGGTCCTTGTACCGGAGGTCCTTGTACTGGTCGTTCTTCGTCTCGTGGTACTTCGCCGCGATGCGGTCGGCGAGCATCCGGAGCTTGTTGCCGGGCTCCGCCTGCGCGTCGATCAGCCGTGGGTCGAGGGCGATGACCCGCGCGTCGGTGTTGATCGAGAGCGGGTTGTCCTCGCTCTTGTCGACCTCGCCCAGGTGGTAGGCCTCGTACCGCTCGCCCAGCTCCTCCATGAGCGCCTGCTGCTCGGTGGTGGCCGGCACGAGCATCAGCTCAGGCTCGCCGCCCTTGATGCTCGGCATCGGCAGCCCGAGGTCTTCCTCATCCTTGTAGTCGACCACCGGCAGCCACAGCTGCCGCAGCAGGGAGTTGACGCTGTGGAAGGACGCGAACCGTTCGACGGATTTGAAGC
The DNA here is from genome assembly GCF_014650455.1 of Streptomyces xanthochromogenes. Taxonomy (GTDB): domain Bacteria; phylum Actinomycetota; class Actinomycetes; order Streptomycetales; family Streptomycetaceae; genus Streptomyces; species Streptomyces xanthochromogenes. The sequence goes on from NZ_BMUZ01000020.1 coordinate 76,432, forward strand.
CCTTGCCGTCTACGGTCATCTCCAGCCGCTCCACCATCTTCCCGTACATGGTGGCGAAGGCGTCGAACTCCTCGATGCCGAGGCTGCGCAGCAGGTCTGGGTTGGCCAGCAGCAACAGCGAGTGCAGCTCTCCGATGGCGTTCGACAGCGGAGTGCCGGTCGCCAGGCAGCCCATCGGGCCGGTGGGCTTGTTGCGGCGGGCCCACTCCAGCACGGCATGCAGGTGCTGTGCCTTGGCGGACCCGGCGACCCGGGCGCCGGGGATCTTGGAGCGGACGGCGAGGTTCTTGTACTCGTGCGCCTCGTCGATCGCGAAGAAATCCAGGCCGAGGTCGTCCATGTAGACCTGTCCCGGCGTGCGGACGGCGGCCGCCTTCTCCTTGAGGCTCTCCTCGTGCTGCTGGCGCCTCTCCTGGAGCTGCTTGAGGCTGATCGACTTCCCTTCGCGCCGCCGCTCGTGAAGGATCTGCGCGTCCAGCTTGCGCAGTTCCTCGTCGTTGTAGAACTCGTAGAACTCCGGGCTCAGCGGGATCGAGTCGAACAGCGAGTGCGACATGATGATCAGGTCGAAGCTGTTCGCGCGGACGTACTGGAACATCCGGTCGCGCTTGCCGTCGGCGAGGTCGGCGCTGGTCAGCGTCAGGATGCGGGCCGCCGGGAAGAGGCGGCGCACCTCTCCCTCCCACTGCTCGACCAGGTAGTTCGGGACCGCCACCATCGGCTTGTTGATCTGGCCGGTGTTCTTCATCGCCATCATGCCGAGGGCCAGCGCCCCCGTCTTACCGGCGCCGACCACGTGGGAGAGCACGAGACAGCGTTCGTGCGCCATCCGGGCCGCGGCCGCCAGCTGGTGGTCGTACGGCGTGAAGTCCGGATCGAGCCCGGTCAGGGAGGGGCGGGAGCCGGTGAAGTCCCGGATCACCCGGTTGTTCATCTGCCGGTTGTAGACGTCCGCGGCCCGGGCGGCCCGTACGGAGTCGTCGAGCACCCACGCCTCGACGGCGTCGCGCCACTCCTCCGCCTTGACCCGTACCGCGCGGGCGGCTTCCTCGTCGTCGTGGGGCCGCCCGGTCATCGAGCCGCCGTTGAGGACCCGGCTGAGCAGGGCCAGCGGGGACAGGCCGCCCGCGCTGTGCTTGATCTCGTCCTCTTCGCTCAGGCCGCGGCCCTTGAGGATGTGCCAGTTGCCGTTGCCTGAGTGCTGGATGGTCAGGTGGGCGTCGCCCAGGTGCGTCCGGAAGAACTCCTGCACCAGGTCGTCGGGGAGCCAGGCGGCGCCCAGGCGGACGGCGAACTGGCCGGGGAGCATCTCGCGCGGCTGGACGCGTTCCAGTTCGGCGACGTTGACCCGGAAGGCTGCATCGCGCAGGGCGGCCTGCCGGGCGATCTCCAGCTTGGTGCGGACGTCCCCGGAGAGGTAGTCGGCGCTGTAGAGGAGTTCTCCGGTGAGCGGGTCGGTGAATACCGAGCGGGCCAGCCGCCGGCGGGCCTCGTCTTCGTCGACCTGGAGCATCCACGCGATGTGGGCGAGGTCAACGTGCCCGCGCTCGGCGACCACCGCGTCCAGCGCCTGCTGCGCGTCGTCGGTGTGCTGCCCCAGCACGCTGCGGCGGGCGGCCGGGGCGTGGTCGAGGATCTCCGAGACGTGCACCGTCTCGGAGTCCGCCTCCCACATCTCCAGCGCCAGGACCTCGTAGGCCTGCGGGTCGTTGAGGAAGTAGCCCCAGGCGGTCAGCCCGGTGACGCTCTCGCCCTCGCCCGTCTGCGTCGTGACGTTCTGCTGCTGCCGCGGCCGGGACAGAGCCCCGTGCGCGGCGACGTACCGCTCGTAGGTCTCCTTGGTCAGGCGCCGGTGAGCGTCGGCCAGTGCGAGGTCGGAGCCCGACCGGTCCAGCTCGTTCAGCCCGCGCACCAGGTCCTTGAGGTCGATCAGTGCGGCGAGCTGCGCGTGCTGATCGGCAGGCAGCTCGACGGCCACCAGCTCCCCGTCACCGGAGGTCTGCCACAGCTTGCCCTCCACGTCGGCGGACAGGCGGCCGGTGAAGTCCTGGAGGTCGGCCGCTGGCTTCAACCGCAGAGGCGGCCGGTGCGGCCCCTCGGGGTGCGGCGCGTACCAGCGCCGCGCGAGGACCGCGCTGTCGGTGACCTGCCGCAGGGCGGTGCGCAGCGCCTCCCCGATGTCCGGGTCGCCGTCGACGGCGACCTCCGGGCCGTGGGCGCCCATGCGGCTGGCCAGGGTGCCCAGCACGTGCTCGGGGTGGGCGGCGAAGTAGTCGTTGACCGGCAGCTGGTGCTCGCCCACGGCCCGCTTGCTGGAGGTGAGCCAGGACCGGTCGAGGGGTTCCTCGCCGTCCATGCGGCGGCGCAGGACGAGGATGTCGGTGACCACGTCCGTACCGGCGGAGCGGGCGAAGGCCTTGTTCGGCAGGCGTACGGCGCCCAGCAGGTCGGCCATCTCGGACAGCTCTTTGCGGGCCGTGGCGCTCTCGGCATCCAGGGTGTGCCGGGAGGTGATCAGTGCGACCACGCCGCCCGGCCGGGTCAGCGCCACCGACTTGATCAGGAAGTGGTTGTGCAGGCGGTGGCGGCCACGGTTGTGCCGGGGGTCGTACAGCGAGACCCGCGCGAAGGGCACATTGCCCACGACGCCGTCGAAGGAGCCGTCCGGGGCGACGGTGTCGGCGAACGATTCGTTCAGGACCGTCACGCCGGGCGCCAGCAGCCGGGAGACGGCCGCGGACGTCGGGTCGATCTCGACACCCGTCAGCCGGGCCGACTCCGGCGCGGTGCCGAAGGTGACGCCCGCGCCGCTGCCGGGCTCCAGCACCTCACCGCCGTCGAACCCGAGGTCGGCCAGCGCCTGCCACAGGGCGGAGGTGATCTCCGGCGGCGTGTAGTGGGCGCTCAGCGTCGAGGCGGCCGCCGCCCGCCATTCGTCATCGTCGAGCAGCACCCGCAGCGGGTCACGCACCTCCGCGAAGGACTCCCAGCGGGCCGCGGCCGCCGCGTAGCCGCCCTCCCGCTCGCCGCCCGGCCCGAACACCGGATCGTTGGCTACGGGGCGCGCGGCGAAGATCTCGGGGACCGAGCCCCACCCCGACCAGCGGGCCAACACCCGCTGTTCGTCGGCGCTGGCCGGCCGCTTCTCCTCGCGCACCCGCTTGAGGACGCGGACCGCCTCCAGGTTGGCGGCGGCCTTGGCCCGCTCGCCCGCCGGGGCCAGGTCCTCCTGGGAGGCGGGCCGGAAGACTACCGGGGCAGCTCCGCGTCCCGGCTGTCCTCCTCCGGCTCCAGGAACACGATCTCCCTCAGCGCCTGATCCCGGGCCATCTGCTGAGCCGCCTTCAGCTTGCCCGCCCGCCGCCGGTGGTCCGTCTCCCGCATCGCTTCGCCCATCTTCTCCTCGGTCAGCTCCGCGATCCGTTCCTGCACGTCCGTCGCCAGACCCTGGAAGAACGCCTCCGCCTCCGGGTCCTCCATCTGCGACAGCTCCCGCGGCCGGTACGTCTCCCAGTGCCGACGGGCCGTCGTCGCGTACTCGCTCACTGTCTGCCTCTCCGTCCTGCGGTGACTCGGCACTCGCATTATCCGGCCCCAGCGGCTCCAGGCCGCGGGTCCCCATCAGCGCCACGAGGTCGTCCAGGGCGCGCAGCACGTTCGGACGGGCCCGCTTGGCCCGCTCCCGGGTCTTCTTGTCGTCGGAGTCCAGTTCCTCGTCGAGCCGGTCGACCAGGCGCCGTCCCATCTGCTCCAGCACCGGCAGCGTTCGCTCCGGCACGTCGAGAGCGTGCACCATGATCTTCTTGCCGGTCTCGTCCCACGACTGGGACCGCGAGGAGTCGGCCACCTGCGTGATCAGGTACTTCTCCGCCTCGCCCGACAGCGTCAGGTCGCTGAAATGGGTGGTGAGCTGGTCGACGAACGACGGGGGCAGCTCGACCGCCACGTAGGCGCCCCAGGTACGGGTGTCACGGGTCTGCGGGTCCTTCTCGTACTCCCCGATCAGCCAGCGCAGCGCATCGGTGCGCCACTCCTCCTCGCGGGTGATGTCCCGGCCGCGCCACAGCCGCGCCCGCCAGCCCGAGTAGTAGTCGGTGATCTCGCCGTAGTAGCGGTTGTCGATCCGGATTCTGGTGGTGCTGTTGTGGCCGTAGGTCTCCAGCCGAATCCGGCCGTCCGTCTCCAGCAGCGCCCTGAACGCCTTCTCGTCGCGCTGCTTGACCTCCTCGTGAAGAACGTGGCGGCGGGCCGTGAACACCTTCTCCACGCGGTCCTTGGCCGGGATCGAGCCCGCGAACTCGGTGTCGGACAGGCGTAGCCCGCGCAGGGCCTCCAGGGCCTCCGTCAGCTCGACGTCGTCGAGGCCTTCCGCCGGCGGCTGCTCTCCCCAGGCGTGCAGCCTGCGGTCGGCGATCTCCGCCCCCACCGCCGCCACCCGACCCCCGAAGGCGTCAGCAGCCTCCGGAGGCCGCTGATGACGGTCCTTGACCAGCTGGGCGCCCTCCGCCTGGAGGTCCTCGTCGGTGAGCTGCACGACCGGCGGCCGGGCCTCCAGCTCCGCCGCCGTACGCCCGGCCTGCTCGACGCGCAGCAGCGCGTCCCGCTCCCGGCGGGCCACCCCCAGCGGCGTACGGTCCTCATGGCCGTAGGGCCCGCGCCGCACGGTGGGCGCCAGCGCTTCCCGCTCCGCGGCGATCTCGCCGTCTTCCATCCCGGCCGGGTCGGGCCGGGTCTCCACCTGCGCGACCTCGCGCTTCTCGCGTTCCTGCTTCAGGGGGGCGATCTGCTCGTCGAGCCGTCGGCTGCGCGCACTGCCGTACGCGGCGCCGCGGCGCTCCTCGTGCAGCCGCTCCAGCTCTGCGGCGAGCACGCCGTCCGTCAGGTCCTGTGGGCTCAGCACCGGTGTGGCCGCCGGTGCCGGTGCGGCCGGAGCCTCCGGCGCGGCCGCCACGGCGGCCGCCGGGACCAGGACGGCGGCGCGGGCCGGGGCGGGGGCGGCGGGGGCGGCGGGGGCGAGGACGCCGCGCAGCCGGTCTTCGTCCGCCCGGATCTCCACCATGCGCCCCTGCGCGTACAGGGCCCGGGCCAGCCGGTCGACGCTCTGCGCCCGGGCGATGGCCCGGGTGGTGCCCGCCGTGACGTACGCCTTCGCGAAGCCGCTGTAGGTGAACCCCGCCGACCGCAGCAGGGCCTTCATGTCGGGCCAGTCGTCGGCGAACCTGTCCGTGCCGTGCACGATCGGCCGGTGGTCCAGGTAGTAGATCCACAGCCCGTCCCGGGCGCCAGGCTCCAGCTGGGCGATCCGGTGCTGCCATACCGCGTTCTGTACGAAGTCGTCCGAGCGCTGCCCGGAGATGCGCCGCCCGTCGCGCATCTCGCCGAGGAACGCGCTCTTACGCGTCTTCGGATCGAGCTTGCGCTCTCCCCGGGCGATCAGCAGCCCGTCAGGGTCGAAGACGGTGACCTTGTCCAGGGAGCTGTCGTAGGCGTACTCCTGCCCGCCGTCGGTCGGCCAGGCGGTCACGTCCGCCGGCGCCGTGCCCGCCCAGCGGGCGTCCGGGTCCCGGCCGCGGACCTGATCAAGCAGGCCGTACCCGTACGGCGAGCGAAGCCGGTCGATCAGGCCCTCGCTGGTCCAGTCGAACGGCTCCCCGGTCGCCGTGTCCCGCCACTGGTCGAGTGCCTCCGCCAGGGCGCGGGCCCGCGGCCCCTTGTCCTCGGGGTGGCGGTCCTCGTACTCCAGCATGAGCACGGGCTGTGCGGTGCCTGCGTGGAAGACGCCCCACCGGTGCCGCCCGGAGTCGGTGTAGCTCATTCGGGCGATGACCAAGTGCTCGCCGACCAGATCGACTTCGCTCGCGCGTTCCTCGCGCCGCCAGACGGTGGCCTTGCGGTTGGCCGCCTCGTCCTTCGTCTCCGCGATCCGGTAGGGGTCGCCTTCCTCAAGGCGCCAGTGGCGTCGCACGTCTTCCGGTGTCGCGAACCGTTCCCCCATGCGCTTTCTCCCCGTGCCACGAATTCCCGTGGCACGTCAGCAAGCGCACGCCACGTTCTCCCCACGGGACCCTACCGACCAAGGTCAAAAACCTCGATCCAGATACGCCGGGGACAGTTCGGTGAATGCGGGCGTTTCCGAACACCGCCTTTGACCGCGCTTGGCCGAATTCACCGTTCTTTGTCAGTGGCGGTGGGTATCGTTTTTCGAGCAAGGCCACGCACAGGCCCAAGCCAGCCTCAGCCCATGACTGGGAGCGATCTGAGGCGAAGGTGCCAGGACCACACGGTCCCAGCGCATCAGTGCGACGAGAGCACCACCGGTCCGTCCAACGGGCCTTCCGTATGCCCGCGCAGCTCACCACGTTCTTGCTCGCGTGCATCGGGTCATGGGTAACCGCTGCACGCCGACGAGGAGAACTCGTGGTCAAGAAGCACGGGAAGAAGCAGCGCGCCAAGAAGCGCCAGGACCGCACCGGAGCCGCGTACAGCTCCGCGGCCGCCGGCACCACCCACACGCACAACCCGCTCCCGGACCTGAGCGCCCTGCCGCTCGTGCCGCACGGCAGCTGGAGGGTCCTGGATCTCGACCTCGCCGCCCGCTTGGTCGCCGCCTGCCGGGCCGGGTGCCAGCCGTGCCAGCAGACGTTGATCCCGAAGGTCGTGAAGGAGAACCGGGCGACGCTCGCCGCGCTCGCCGGAGCCGTCTACGGCGCCGTCCCCACCGCCGGGTTCGCCGCCTCCGACACGACCCGGCAGTGGGCCCCCCTGGCCCGTACGGCCATGCAGGCCGGGAGCGGTGACGAGGCGTTCGCCGCCGTCGACGCGATGGACGAGGCCGCCGCGGCCGCGCTCCTGGACGATGCGCTCGACCACTGGGCGATGGGGGACGGCCCCGTCCTGGCGGAAGCCGTCCGGAAGGTCTCCGAGGGCGCCTCGCGGCGCGGGACCAACGACCCGACGGACGCCTTCCGGGCGGCCGGGATCGACGTCGTCACCCTGGACGACCTGGACCTGGGCGACGTCGACGCCTACCACCTCGCGGAGAACTACGGGGTGTTCGTCGGGCAGACGACGACCCCCGACGGGCAGCCCCTGCCAATGCTCACCCTCTACCCGGAGAGCGAGGGCGCCGGGATCGAGGACCTGGAGGCCCGCACCGACTGGGACCACTGGGGGCTGCACGGCATGCCGGACGTGGACCCGTCCTGGCGCCTGCGCGCCACCATCGCCGACCGCTCCCTGAGCGGACTGGTCCACGTCGACGACGACGGCCAGGACGACATCGAGCTGTGGCGGGCGGCCCAGACCGTGAGCCTGCCCGCGGACTGGTGGGGCCTGCTCGACCGGGCCCAACACGTCCTGGTGGTCGGCCCCGTCAATGAAGCCGACCACCAGGCTCTCCAGGCCGCCGGCGACGCGGGCGAACTGCTCGCCGTCATCGCACGAGTGAGCTTCCACTGATGGCCCGCCGTGAGCGCCGCCCCCGCCAGCACCTGCCCGGGATCGCCGACCTCCGCATCGCGGCCGACGAGACCACTACTGCCCTGGTCGTCGAAGCCCTGCGCCGGGAGTTCAGCATCACCGACCCCGAGCCGTACGACAGCGGATACAGCTACCTCCGGCTCGACACCGGCAACACCGCCGCCGACCCGGACGACGACTGACCCGCCTCATCTCCGGTCGGAAAACAGGAACTTGCCCAGGCCAGGGACACACAGCCCCGGTGCCGTCCGGCGCGCACGCACCCGCACCACGGGAGCGCTGACCGCGCCGGGCGGTGCCGGGGGAGCGGGGGCCTGGGGGGCGGCGAAGCCCCCCAGCAGCCACCGACCCCAGCCCGGGCGCATCGAGGAGACCCGCAGATGCACCAGGAAGTGAACCCCCCAGAGTCCCCGCCCGGCGCCAGCACCGACGGCGTGGTCTGGCTCCGTCCCGAGTACCAGGGCCGCCAGGGCGAGTTGGTGACGCTGGCCGCCGGCGCCCGGCTCGTCGGCGTCAGTGCGGCCGCCGTCTCGAACTGGCAGAACCGGTACCCGGAGACGTTCCCCCGGCTCGCGCTGCTCACCGGCCCGCCGCACAAGCGGACCAAGTGGGTGGTCACCGTCGAGCTGGTCGGCTTCGCCCGCGACCAGCGCACCCGGGAGCGCGACCGGTCCGGCCCCCGCAGTCCGCAGCGCCCGGGCGCCGAGATCGCGGCGGAGCAGACGGCGCACTACGAGGAGGTGCTGCGCACGCTCACCGAACGGGAGGACCGCCAGGCCAAGGCCCTGGCCCGCACCCGGGCCGCCAAGCGCGCGGCCGACCAGAAGCTCGCCCGGGCCCGCGCCCGGCTCGCCGCCGAGGTCGACGCCGTCGCTCGACTCGGCACCCAGAGGGACCACCGCACGATGACCACCGAGGAGGAGTGCCGACCGTGACGGACACCACGACCGAGACCATCGCCGCGGCGATCCCGCAGCAGGAGCCGTACGTCCCCGAAGCCCTGGGGGCGACCCGGATCGCGCTGCTGCTTGCCGAGCACACAGGCGAGCCGGTCACCCCCGACGACGTCGCCGAACTCGTCGCCCAGGAGCACCTGAAGGTCGTCGACCACTACAAGGGCTGGCCGATGTACTCCACGGCGGCCGCGCGCGAACTCGACACCGACCTGGTGCGCTCCGTCGTCGGCGAGCGGGTGGCGTGGGAGGCGGCGAGCCTGCCCCGGGACGCGGCGGCCTCCCGGATCGGCTGGCACTGGAGCGACCTGGTGCGCATGGGCGAGGAGGGCCGCATCACGACCGGCCGGGGAGGCCGGTACCTGATCACCGACCTGGACACGATGGCCGCCGAGGCCGACGGCGAGCAGTACGTCACCGCGCAGGCCGCCGCCACGGACGTGCTGGAGATCCGGGCGAGCGACTGGAAGTACGTCGAGGCCGCCGGGTGGGTTCGCCCGGCACACGTCTACGAGAAGGAAGTCGGCCGCCACCGTACGGTCACCGTCTCGCTCTACCGGCTCGGGGACGTCCGCGCGCTGTTGGAGCTGCCCGGCGTCGATTGGGAGGCGGTCCGCGGACTACCGAAGGGGAAGCCGTCCCCGCTGCGTGAGTACGCCCGGCTCGCCCCGACCCGGGGCGCCGCCGTACGCGGCTTCGCGCAGGGCCTCGCTGACCGGCACGGCGTGACCGTCTGGGCCTGGCACTCGCCGTACACCGACCGCTGGGAGCTGGACTGGGAGCGGATCGAGGACCTGCCCACCGAGGCCACGGTGCGGCGGGAGCTGGCCGACGACCCCGAGGCGGGCCCGTACGCGGGCGAGATCGAGCTGTGCCCGGCGTGGGGCGAGATCACCCGGGAGGCGCGGGACCTGCTGGAGCCGGGCCGCGCGGTCGTGCTCGACACCGAGACCACCGACCTGTCCGGCTACACCGTCGAGATCGCCGTGATCGACGCGGCCACCGGCAAGAAGCTGATGGACACCCTGGTCAACCCCGGCGACGCCGAGATCAGCGACGGCGCCCGCTGGGTGCACGGCATCACAGACGAGATGGTCGCCGACAAGCGGCCGTTCGAGAAGGTGCTCCCCCGGCTCCGCAAGGTCACCAAGGGGCGCGTCGTTCTCGCGTACAACGCCGAGTTCGACAGGTCTGCCGTGCTCCGCGACGTCGCGCGGGCCGGGAAGAAGCCGATGCACCTGGAACCCTGGGACAGCTGGTACTGCCTGATGAACGCGTACGCCGACTGGCTCGGCTCCCGCCGGTGGCTCCGGCTCGGCGGCGGCCACCGTGCCGCCGGCGACTGCGAAGCTGCCCGGCAAGTACTTGTCGAGATGTCCAAGGGGAGAGGCGCCGTCTTCGCGCCGCTCCCGGTGGCGCCGGGTGCCAACGTGCCTGGCCCGCCCGCCGGTTCTGCACTCGCGACTGTCCCGGACGCCTGAACCGGTCCTCCCTCTCCGATCAGAGCGCGACCCCTCATCCAGCCAGATGTGGGGTCGTCTTCGTTTCTCCGGGCTGTGTCGTGCATGGGGTCGACGCCTGCACCGTCGGGCGCCGTGGCAGCATCATGGCCGTTACTACATTGCCGCTGCACGAGGAGAACCACGCCGTGCTCATCGCCAACCTCAGTCCCCGCAGCATGGGCAAAACCACGGACACCGGAATGATGGGCCACGCATTCCACGAAGCCGGGTACCCCGTGCAGCTCTGGGACGCCGATGAATCCGAACACCTCTCCCAGTGGCACGAGATCGCGGGCTTCCCCTTCGAAGTCAAGAAGAACGCAACCGCCCGGTTCGCGGAGGAGTACACCCCGCTCGGTGAGCGTGGCATCGACATCGTTGACGTAGGCCACACCGAGAACCACCCGCACATTGCGGACTCGGTGCTCAAAGTCGCCGACCTCGCGATCATCCACATGGAGGCATCCATGGCGGACTATCAGCGTATGCACCAGCCCCGCACCTCCACCAAGGTCGAAACGATGGTGAGGCGTTCAGCGCTTGACCGGCCCTCTCGTCAGGCACCCCCACTGTGGGTCCTCCTCAACCGGGTGCGTTCCAACGTGCGCTCCGAGCGCGAAATCCGTGACCTGCTCACCGAGGCCCAGTACAACGTCTTCACCGTCAAGATCCCGATGCTGGACGAGATCAAGCAGGCCACCGGCTTCCCCGTCGAGAAGGCCGCGCGCGGTCCCTTCGGTGAGCTGGTCACCGAGATGCAGAACCTGGGGCTGGTCAAGAATGCCTAGGCGCGATTTCAAGAGAGCCTCCGCCAAGGGCTCCAACCTCAAACCGGAGTCAACTGCCTCCACTGCGGCCGGCGTCAAGAAGGGGGCTGCCGGAACCGTCGTCGTACGACCCGAGCAGACTGAGGAAGTGCCTCAGCTCCGCGCGCAGCCGTTCACCATGGAGCACTGGGCGCTCACCCTCCCCGACGTCGACTCCACCGCCAACGGGCCCCTTGACGCCGACGAACAACGCCAGCTCGACGAAGCGCACCGCGCGATCGACAACCTCAACTCGGCACGATGGATGCTCGGCTACTCCCTGGAGGCGGTACGGCGGCGGCGCCTGTACCGGGGAGACGGCACCCGTACCTGGGAGCAGTACCTAGACCAGGAACACGACGGCATGTCGACGTCCGGCGCCGACCGCTTGCAGAAGACGTGGCGCCTGGCCCGCGCGGTGCAGAAGGAGCTCGGCCGCCCCCTGCCCGACAGTCACCTGGACAAGCTGCGATCGCACGCCGAGGCCACCAGCGACGAGGAAGCCGCCCGCGCGTACGCAGCCCTGTACCGGGCGCACCAGGACCAATCGCTCCGGCTCACCGCCGGACAGGTCTCCGACCGGGTGAAGACAGCAGCCAAGGCGGCCAGGGGCATCAAAGACCCGGTCGCCCGCACGCAGGCCTTCAGCGCCGCCTGGCAGGCCGAGTTGGTGATGCCCGCACCTCGCACGGAGGAGCCGGACGCGGCCGCACCGGACAAACAGTCCGGCCCTGGAGATCCGGTGGACGCGGCCCTCCTCCTCCTGGAACGCGCACACCGCGCCATCGAGGACGCAGCCGAGGACCGGAACGCCACGGCTCAACGCGCCGCCGAGGCCGCCGACCGCCAGCAGAAGGCCATCCGCAAAATCGGCCGTATCCTCGCCAAGGTCACCGTCGACGCCGACGACATCGTCGACGCGGAGATCGTCGAGGACTAACCGGCCCCGAGAAGTGGGGGGGGGTG
>NZ_BMUZ01000021.1 GCF_014650455.1 Streptomyces xanthochromogenes
TTTGGGGAAAGCCCCGCATCATGATCTGTAGAAATACGGGTCACGGTGCGGGGCTTTTTCGCGTTCGGAAAGGGTTACCCCGGCCGGACCCGCCCCTCCGAAGGGCGAGCCGGGCCGACCTCCATGGGCAGCCGGGCCGGGCCTAGGCCGGCTGGAGCAGGTCCCAGCGATTCCCGTACAGGTCCTCGAACACCGCCACCGACCCGTACACCTCGTGACGCGGTTCCTCCAGGCAGTGGACGCCGGCCGCCAGCATGCGCGCATGGTCGCCCGCGAAGTCCTCCGTGTGCAGGAAGAAACCGACCCGGCCGCCCGTCTGCGCGCCCACGCTCGCCAGTTGGGCGTCGTCCTTCGCCCGGGCCAGCAGCAGCGAGGCCGCCCCGCCCGTGGTGCCCGGCGGGCGGACCACAACCCAGCGCGAACCGTCCCCGCGGTCCGTGTCCTCGGCCAGTTCGAAACCGAGCGCCCGGGTGTAGAAGTCGATGGCCTCGTCGTAGTCGCGCACGACGAGAGTGATCAGTGCGATGTGCGGCATGAGCCACAGGTTATACGCGCGCGGGTGACCAGGGTTATACGTACTACGTATGCGTGGGGCCACTGGTGGAAGAATGCGGATATGGATCTCGACCTCGACCGGCTCGCCGGGCGCGCCCGCAGCCTCGTCGTGCCCGGCCGCCGGCGCATCCTCGGTATCGCGGGGCCGCCCGGCGCCGGGAAGTCCACGCTGGCGGGGGAGTTGGTGGCACGGCTCGACGGGGAGGCCGTCCTCGTGCCGATGGACGGGTTCCACCTCGCCAACAGCGAGCTGCGACGGCTGGGACGTACCGAGCGCAAGGGCGCGCCCGACACCTTCGACGCCGCCGGGTATGCCGCGCTCCTCGCGCGGCTGCGCTCGCCCGAGCCCGGCACGGTCGTCTACGCGCCCGACTTCGACCGCTCCCTGGAGGAGGCACTGGCCGGGAGCATCCCCGTGTCGGCGGAGGTGCCGCTCGTCGTGACCGAGGGCAACTACCTGCTGCACGACGACGGGCCGTGGGCTCAGGTCAGGGATCTCGTCGACGAGATCTGGTACCTCCACCTCGCCGACGGGGAGCGGGTGCGCAGACTCGTCGAGCGCCACGTGCGGCACGGGAGGCCCCGGCCGTACGCGGAGCGCTGGGTCGACGAGTCCGACGAGGTCAACGCCGCTCTGGTGGCCACCGGACGCGCGCGGGCGGACCTTGTCATCACCGCCGCGCTCACTGGGTAGGCTCGCAGCTCTGGCGACCGTGCGAGGGGAAGGCAGCAGACGTGGGGATATTCCGACGAGGCCCCAGGCGGGATGCGAGCGACGTCCCGAGGGACCCCGAGTTCGGCTTCTTCTCGAACGACGAGGGCGCCCGCTTTCGTGCTGTGGTCAGGGAGGCCTTTGCCGAGCTGGGCCTGGAGGTCACCGTCTACGCGGACTCGGTGAAGGACAGCGGCGGCCGGCGGTTCGGGCTCGGCAACCTCGCGGCGGTCTGCCACAACGAGCCGCGCGGTCCGCGTGTCTGGCCCGAGCTGATCCGCAGACACGTCGGGATGGTGCTGCGCACCATGGACGCGCCCTCCGCGCTCGACACGATGGCGCCCGAGCAGATCCGGGCCCAGCTCTACCCGCGGGTGATCAGCGGCGACGGGCTCGATCCGCAGAGCTTCGGCTATGCGCGCAGTGTCGCGCCCGGCCTCTACGAGATCCTCGCGCTGGACCTCCCGGAGAGCGTCATGATGCTCACCGACGAGGCGCTCGAACCTCTCGGCAAGGTTCCGGATCTGCGGGAACAGGCCCTGCGCAACCTTCGGGAACTGCCCGTCGAGGGACATGAGACGGTCAAGGGCGACGACGGGACGCGCTTCGACATCGTCGTCGGCGACTCCTTCTACACGGCCAGCCGGGTGCTCGCGCTGGAGGCCGTCGTTCGCCAGGTGACCGGCCGCGAGCTGCCGCCCGAAGGGGCTCTGGTGGCGATGCCCTTCCGGCACCAGCTCGCCTTCCACGTCATCCGGGACTCGGGGATGGTCCTCGCGCTCAACGCCATGGCGTCGTTCGCCGCCTCCGGCTACGAGGACACGCCCGGGTCGATCAGTCCGTACGTCTACTGGTGGCGCGGCGGCACCCTCACCCAGCTCAGCGACCGGGACGGCGAGGGGCTGCGGATCGTCGTCGGTGAGGACTTCGGCGAGCTGCTGGAGAAGCTGGTCGACGACGAGACGGACGGACTGTGACGGCCTGGTCCCGCGCGGTGGCTGCGGTCCGAAGGTCGCCGCGCCCATCCACTCGCGTGCCAACGGGCGTACGGGCAGGATGAGGCCATGCCGACGACGCCTGCCCCCGCGCCCTTCACCGCCGACGACTACCGGGCCCGGATGGCCCGCGCCGCCGAGTCCGCCGCCGACGCCGGACTGGCCGGCGTGCTCGTCGCGCCGGGTCCCGACCTCGTGTACCTCACCGGATACCAGCCGACCGCGATCACCGAGCGGCTCACCGTCCTGGTGCTGGCCGCCGGGCAGGAGCCGGTCCTGGTCGTGCCGACCCTGGAGGCACCCGACGCCGAGCACGCGCCCGGCTCCGCCGCCCTGACCCTGCGGGACTGGACCGACGGCAAGGACCCGTACACCGTGACGGCCCCGCTCCTCGATGTCGACGGCCGCTTCGGGGTGAGCGACAACGCCTGGGCGATGCATCTGCTCGGGCTGCAGAAGGAGCTGCCCGGCACCTCGTACGTGTCGCTGACCGAGGCCCTGCCGATGCTGCGGGCCGTCAAGGACGAGCACGAGCTGGCGCGCCTGGCTGCGGCGGGAGCCGCGGCCGACGAGGCGTACGGCGAGATCGTGAAGGTGCGCTTCGAGGGACGCAAGGAGACGGAGGTCGCCGCGGATCTGGCCGGGCTGCTCCTCAAGTACGGCCATTCACAAGTGGACTTCACCGTCGTCGGGTCGGGGCCCAACGGTGCCAATCCGCATCACGAGGCCGGGGACCGCACGATCGAGCGCGGCGACATGGTGGTGCTCGACTTCGGGGGCCTCAAGCACGGTTACGGCTCCGACACCACGCGTACCGTTCATGTCGGCGAGCCCAGCGCCGAGGAGCAGCGCGTCCACGACGTGGTGCGCGAGGCGCAGCAGGCGGGCTTCGACGCGGTGCGGCCCGGTGCCGCCTGCCAGGACGTCGACCGGGCCTCGCGCGCGCTGATCGCGGACGCCGGGTACGGCGAGTACTTCATCCACCGCACCGGTCACGGCATCGGGGTGACCACCCACGAGCCGCCGTACATGATCGAGGGGGAGGAGCGCCCGCTGGTGCCCGGGATGTGCTTCTCGATCGAGCCGGGGATCTATCTGCCCGGCCGGTTCGGCGTCCGCATCGAGGACATCGTCACCGTGACGGATGACGGCGCCCGGCGTTTCAACAACACCGACCGCGCCATGGCGATCGTCGAGTAACCCGCCGTCGCGACAAGGGAGTTGAGGGCGGTGGCGGGGGTCGGCGCCCGCGAGGCCCCCACCCCCTCAGCGCCCGAGGACCGCGCAGGACTCCGGGGGCATCAGGACGAGCCCGTCCGCGCCCGGTGCCTCGACCGGCTCCCAGGCCGCGAGGATGCGGCCGCCGCCCCCGAGCCTGATCCTGACGGGCTCCTTGCCGAGGTTGACCACGACCCGCAGGTCGCCGCGCCGGTAGGTGAGCCAGCGCGCCTCCTCGTCATGGGCGACCTTGACGGCCGCGAGGTCCGGATCCGTCAGGTCGGGCCGTTCGCGGCGCAGCGCGATGAGTTCGCGGTACCAGGCGAGCAGCCGCGCGTGCGGCTCGGCCGCGGGCTCCGCCCAGTCCAGGCAGGACCGCTGCCGGGTGGCCGGGTCCTGCGGGTCGGGGATGTCCTCGGCGGACCAGCCGTGGGAGGTGAACTCCCGCCGCCTGCCCTCCCGTACGGCCCGGGCGAGGTCGGGGTCGGTGTGGTCGGTGAAGAACTGCCAGGGGGTGCGGGCGCCCCACTCCTCGCCCATGAACAGCATCGGTGGGAACGGGCTCGTCAGCGTCAGCGCCGCCGCGCAGGCGAGCAGGCCGGGCGACAGGGTGGCCGAGAGGCGGTCGCCCTGGGCGCGGTTGCCGATCTGGTCGTGCGTCTGGGCGTAGCCGAAGAAGCGGTGGGCGGGGGTGCGGGAGCGGTCGACGGGGCGGCCGTGGGTGCGGCCGCGGAAGCTCGAGTACGTGCCGTCGTGGAAGAACACCCGGGTGAGGGTCTTGGCGAGTGCGGAGAGCGGGGCGCGGGCGAAGTCGGCGTAGTAGCCCTGGGACTCGCCGGTGAGTGCGGTGTGCAGGGCATGGTGGAAGTCGTCGTTCCACTGGGCGTGGAGGCCGAGACCGCCCGCGGCGCGCGGCGCGGTGGTGCGCGGGTCGCAGCTGTCGGACTCGGCGACGAGGAAGAGCGGCCGGCCCAGTTCCGCGGCCAGCACGTCCACGGCCGTCGAGAGCTCTTCGAGGAAGGGGTACGCCCGGGTGTCGGCCAGCGCGTGCACCGCGTCCAGGCGCAGTCCGTCCAGGCGGTAGTCGCGCAGCCACGCCAGAGCGCTCTCCAGGAGGAAGGCGCGGACCTCGTCGGAGCCGGGCGCGTCCAGATTGACGGCCGCGCCCCAGGGCGTGTGGTGGGTGTCCGTGAAGTACGGGCCGAAGGCGGGCAGGTAGTTGCCGGACGGGCCGAGGTGGTTGTGCACGACGTCCAGGACGACACCGAGGCCGTGCGCGTGCGCCGCGTCGACGAACCGCTTCAGGGCGTCGGGCCCGCCGTACGGCTCGTGGACCGCCCAGAGCGAGACGCCCTCGTACCCCCAGCCGTGCCGCCCCGGGAACGGGCACACCGGCATCAGCTCGATGTGCGTGATCCCCAACTCGGCCAGATGGGGCAGCTGTTGGACGGCCGCGTCGAGGGTGCCCTCGGAGGTGAAGGTGCCGATGTGCAGCTCGTAGAGGACGGCCCGTTGCAGCGCGCGGCCCTCCCAGGGCTGCTGCCAGGCGAACGTCTCGTGGACCACGACGGCGCTGAGGCCGTCCGGCCCGTCGGGCTGGTGGCGCGAGCGGGGGTCGGGCAGGACGGGGCCGTCGTCCAGGACGTATCCGTACCGGTCGCCGGCGTGGCCCTCGGCCTCCGTCAGCCACCAGCCGGCGCGCACCGGATGGGGGCGCATGGGATAGGTCGCGCCCTCCAGGAGTAGGGCGGTCCGGTCGGCATGCGGTGCCCACACTTCGAACAGCACTGGCGTGTCCCCCTGTCGTGGCCGGTTGTGACCATGGTGCGACAGACGAGGGGGACACGCCCGCAATTCCCGACTACTTCCAGACCATGTTGATCGCGCGCTCGAAGACGACGTAGCCCGCACGGGCGAACGCCGCGGCCATCGGCACGTTGGGCGGGTCGGTGGCGGCGCGGATGCGCGGCACGTCCTGTTCGGCCAGGACGCGTGTCCCCTCGGCCAGGATGTCGTCGATGTAGCCGTGGCCGCGGTGGGCGGGCAGTACCCCGATGTACGCGATGATCGGGTTGTAGCTGTTGCGGGCGGGGATCACGAAGCCGACGGCCCCGCCGCCCTCACGGAGTTCGGCGATCCGCCACCATGCGCGCGGGGTGCGGTACCTCTCGAACTCCTCCTCGTACATGAGCTCCGCCGACTCGCGCGGGCTCATGGTGAGCAGTTCCGCGCGGGTGTGCTCGTCGAGCGAGCCCTCCACGACGAGGGTCATCAGGGAGATGAGTTCCTCGCGGTCGGTGGCCGGGCGGAACGTGAGCCGGGTGGAGGCCTGCGGGAGCGGGGTTCCCGGCCGCCACTCCAGGCGCAGCCGCTCGACGAGCGGGGTCGCGCCCGAGGCCGCCACGATGTTCAGCCGGGTCTCGACGACCTCCCGGGCGGCGGGGTCCTCGCGCCAGTCGCCGGGCAGGAACCGGCCGTACTCGGGGCGTTCCGTGCCCGCGGGCACCACCGCCGCGGTCGCGGTCTCCAGGAGGCGCAGCCCGATCTCGTGCCGCTCGGCCGGGGGCAGCGAGTCGTCGACGTCGAAGAAGTCGAGGGCCTCCGGCGCCGCGCCCTTGGCGCCGGTCCACCAGGAGAGGCGGGCGAGTACGCGGTCGCCCCGCACGGCCACCCACATCCATTCCGGTATGCGGCGGCCGGTCGTCAGATCGTCCTCGACCTCGTGGTCGAGGACGTAGGAGAGCTGCTGGAAGAGCCCGAGTTCTTCGGGCCTGGCGAGCGGACGGTAGTTCGTGTCCGACGCGTTGTTCGTCAAGAGAGGGTCCCCACGGTGGTGGTACGAGTTGGGGGACCCTAACAGCGCAGGTGGGCGGCCGGGCAAGGGGATTTGGCGACCGGTGCCTCCGCGACGCAGGTCAGCGGTGGGGCACCCGGGGACGGTGGCCCGCCGAGGAGGGAAGCCTTCTGCTGGACACGTCCGGTGCCGGGGAAGGACAATCGCCGGTGTGACGCCCTCCTTCGAGTCCCAGACCTCCTCGGCGCCCGCGCGGCTCTCCGACGCGGAGCGCGACCGGGTGCTGGACGTACTGCGGGAGGGTGCGGCCGAGGGCAAGCTGTCGCACGACACGTTCCTGCGCCGCATGGAGCTGGCCCTGGCCGCCCGCCGCTCCGACGAACTGATCGTGCTCACCGCCGATCTGGAGCAGGGCGGCAACCGCTGGACCAGGGCCGTGTTCGGCGCGGTCAGCCGGGTGTCGGAGTTCTCCGTGTCGCTGCGTCGGGCCTGGCAGAGCGAGCGGCTGCCCAAACTCCTCTTCCCCGCGCCGGGCCCCTACCCGCTGCGGATCGGGCGCGACCCGGCCAACGGGCTGCGCCTGAGCCACGAGACGGTGTCGCGGGTGCACGCCGAACTCCTCTTCCAGGCCGGGACGTGGCAGCTGCGCGACCTCGGCTCCACCAACGGGACCTGTGTCAACGGGCGCCGGGTGACGGGGGTCGTGGCCGTGGCCGACGGCGACCAGGTCAGCTTCGGCCGGATGTCCTTCCGGCTCGCCAACCACTGAGGCGGTTGCGGGCGGACCAACCTCCGTACGTCTGACGGGAGTTGGCCTCGCGCGCTGCTGGTGCATGCTGGTGACGACCACGTGGATGCCGGGTACCGCCGTCTGCGGACGGGCCCGGTCGGCCGGGGTGGCGAAGCCCCGCCCGGCAGCATCCGGGGCCGCGAGACGGCCTCCGTCGATTCCTCCTGGAAGCGGGCCCCGACCGTGCTCTCGCGGGTCGAGCTCGCCGGCGCCGCGGCGGCGTCCACCGAACTGCTGCACCGGTCGGCGCCGTACGGGAGGGGCGGGATCTCACCCGTACGGCCGAACGCGGATCGCGACGGCCCCGCCGAAGTGGTCCGCTGAGAGCAGTCACCGGGCCCGGCGGACGGCACCACCGCGGGGCCGCGACCGCGCCCCTCGGGCGCCGACCGGGAGGCGCGCCATGACGACGGTCGAGCCGGCCGGGACGGCCGCGGCCCCCGGGCCCGGCACCCCGCAGGGCACGCTCTCGCTGCTCGGCGCAGCAGCCCGCCACGACCCGTACGCCTTCTACCGGACCCTGCGCGAGGAACACCCCCTGCTCTGGGACCCCCGGCTTGAGGCCTGGCTGATCAGCCGGTACGCGGATGCCGCTCCCGCGCTCGCCGGCCGCGGGCTCGCCGGGCCGCGCCGGGGGTCCTGCTGCGGGCCGGGGACGGTGCGCTGCGCACAGGAGTACGCCGCGCCGGAGAGCGCCTTCGCGCTATTGCGCGAGGTGTGTGCTCGCACCGCCTATGTGCTGGCCCGCCGGCTCGCCGGGCGCCGGGAGGCCGACCTCGTCGAGGAGTTCTGCCGGTGGCTGCCGACCGGCACCATCGCCGCGGCGACCGGCCTGTCCTACGCGGCCGTGATGGGCCGCGCCGGATCGGCCCCCACCCGCAGCCGCGCGAAGGCCCCCGCGGCCACCGACCTGGGCCGCGGCCGGGGCGGCACCGGCGTCGCCCTGCTCGCCGCGCGCTGCGCCGACCAGGCGGTGCTCACCGGCCGGGCCCTCGCCTCGCTCCTGGCCAACCTCCTGGCGCACCCGGAGCAGTTGGCGCTGATACGGGCGGTGCCGGCGCTGACGGGGCAGGCCTGGGAGGAGTCCCTGCGGCGCAATCCGCCGGTCCATGTGGTGCTGCGCAGGGCCACCCGGGACCTCGCGATATCCGGCGGTACCGTCCCGGCCGGGGCGGCCGTCGCCCTGCTCGTCGGTTCCGCGAACCGCGACCCCGGCCGGTTCGCCGACCCCGACCGCTTCGATCTGCACCGCGCCGCCCCCGGCGCCCTCGCTCTGGGGCCCGCCGACTGCCCGGCCGCGCGGGTCGCCGAGCTCCAGGCGGAGTGCGCGGTCGACGCGCTGCTCACCGCCATGCCGGGCCTGCGCGCGGCGGACGCCTTCGACCCGGCCGAGAGCGGCCTGCTCACCCGGGCCCCGCACCGCCTGCTGGTACGGCCCTCCTGAGCAGGGCCACCGGCCGCTCGGCGAACAGCTCGTCCAGCGGCACTGCGCCGCCGAACTGCCTCTCACCACCGATGACGTCGACCCACCGGCCATCGGGCAGAACCAGCTCCGTCCCGGCCCAGCCGCCCGCCTCGGCGAGGCGCAGCGAGAGCCGGGTCACCGCCGTCACCACCTCGCCCGAGCGGCTGAACGCCACACAGTGCCCGGCGCGGGGGCCGCGTGCGGTCAGCGGCTCATACGTCGCGGATTCGCCGAAGGCGGCGGGGAGTTCACGGCGCAGCCGCAGGGCCGCCAGGGTCACCCGCAGCTTGTCGCCGGGCTCGGCCAGGGCGGCCGCCTCGAACCGGACCGGGCGGCGGTTGTCCGGGTCGACCAGGGCCGCGTACTCGGCCTCCGTGCCCTGGTAGAGGTCAGGCACGCCCGGCATGGTCAGATGCAGCAGCGCCGCGCCGAGGCTGTTGGCCCGTGCGGCGGCCTCGGTCTCCCGCGTGAACTCCCGTACGTGTGTGGCCGGTTCATCGCCCGGCCCCGCGGCGACGAAGTCGCTCACGGCCTTCTCGTAGCCGGGGTCCTGTTCCGTCCAGCAGGTGTGCAGGCCCGCCTCGCGCACCGCCTTGAGCAGCGCCCCTTCGAGCCGCTCCCGCTCCGGCAGCCCGCCGAGCCCGACCGAGGTCTGCCAGGCGACCCAGGCGAGATGCGCATCGGGCGCCGGGGCGCCGGGCCCGTCGCCGAGCCGGTCGAGCAGCTCCGCCCATCGCTGGGGGCACTCGGAGAGCACCGCGATGCGGGCCCGTACCTCCGCGCTGCGCTTGGTGTCGTGGGTGGACAGGACGGTTCCGGTGGCCGGCCAGTCCCGGGCGAGATGGGTGCAGAACGCGTGGAATTCGGTCGGGTCGACCGAGGGCCGCCCAGGGTCTCCGCCCACCTCGTTGACCGACAGCAGCGGCGTGTAGCGGTAGAAGGCGGTGTCCTCGACCGACTTGGCGTGCAGCGCCGACGACGTCTGCGCGAAACGGGTACGGAAGCGGGCCCGGTCGGCGTCCTCGCCCAGCTTGCCGAGCGCCAGGTCCCGCACCACGTCCACCGCCGCCGACTCCTCCGGGACCGGGAAGGCCGCCTTCGCCTCCAGGGCCGCCGATGCCGGAAGCACCAGCTCCGCCCCGAAGCGATAGGGGCGGTAGACGGGGACGCGGACCAGGAGCTCGCGCAGGGCGAGCCGCAGCGCCCACGGGGCGTGGTCGCGCAGCTCGGGGCCACCGCTCGCACAGATCCGGCCGGCCAGACGCACCAGGTATTCGGTCTCGGCCACCAGCTCATGGGTCAGGACGCGGTAGGCGGCGCGGCGCACCGTAGGCTCCCAGCGCCCGCCCCGGTCCCCGCTCACCGCGGTGAACTCCCGGTACTGGGACTGGAGTCGGGCCGTGCCCTCCGGGTCCGTGAACAGGCCGTCGATGTGGCGCAGTGCGTCGTACCCGGTCGTCCCGGCGACGGCCCAGCCGGCCTGCAGCCGCTCGTCGCCGGTGAGGATCTTCTCGACGACCGTCCAGCGGCCGCCCGTCGCCTCGTTCAGCCGGCGCAGATACGCCTCCGGGTCCGCGAGGCCGTCCGGGTGGTCGACCCGCAGCCCGTCCACCACGCCGTCGGCGACCAGCTCCAGGATCTTGGCGTGCGTCGCGGCGAAGACGGCCTCGTCCTCCACCCGGACGCCGATCAGCTCCGCGATGGTGAAGAAGCGCCGGTAGTTGAGCTCGGTCCTGGCCAGGCGCCACCAGCCGAGCCGGTAGAACTGCGCGTCGAGCAGATCCGCCAGCGGCAGGCCCGCCGTGCCCTCCCGCAGGGGGAAGCGCTGCTCGCCATGGCGCAGTACGTCGCCCTCCACCGTCAGACGGTCCAGCTCTGATCCCAGCGGGCCGGCGAGCACCGGCAGCAGGACCCGTCCGTCGCCCCCTTCCCAGTCGATGTCGAACCACGAGGCGTAGGGCGAGGCGGGGCCCGCGCGCAGCACGTCCCACAGTCGGCGGTTGTGGAGCGCGGCGGCCGACATGTGGTTCGGCACGATGTCGAGGATCAGGCCGAGACCGAACTCCCGTGCCCGCGCGGCCAGTTGGCGCAGACCGGACTCGCCGCCCAGCTCCTCGCGGACCTTGGCGTGGTCGGTGACGTCGTATCCGTGGGTGGAGCCGGGCACGGCCTCCAGGACCGGGGACAGATGAACGTGGGAGACACCGAGACCGGCGATGTAGGGCAGTGCCCCCTCGGCGGCGGCGAACGGGAACCCGGGCTGGAGCTGGAGCCGGTAAGTCGCGATGGGCTGGGTCAGCTGGGTCATATGAACGTACGTACCCCGTCGGACGGCTTCTGTGCCTTCGGCCCATGCGTATGCCCCGGTCGGCCGCGTTAGCTTCGCCTGATGGCCGGATCCCTGCAGACCTATCGCAACGTGCTCAACCTGACCGGTCCGCTGCTTCCCGTGATCTCCTTCCTCGGGCGGCTGCCGACGGCCATGTGCCAGCTCGGCAGCGTCCTCCTGGTCGCCGAGACCAGCGGCAGCCTGGCGACGGCCGGGCTCGCCGGCGGCGCGCTCGCCGCCGGGCAGACCGTGGCGGGCCCGCTCCTGGGACGCGCCGCCGACCGGTACGGCCAGCGCACCGTGGTGCTCGCAGCGGCGATCGTCAACGCCGCCGCGGTGACCGGCCTGGTGCTCGCCGCGCTCGCCCGTCTTCCGACCGGCCCGCTCGCCCTGCTCGGTGCCCTCGCGGGGGCGAGCGTGCCGCAGGTTGGCCCGCTCGCCCGGAGCAGGACCGTCGCCCTGGCGCACCGGGCCGGCGCCGACGAGCGGACCGTGGCCGGCGCGCTGTCCTTCGAGGGCACCCTGGACGAGATCTCGTTCGTCCTCGGCCCGGCCCTGGTGGGCCTGGCGGCCGCCCTCGCCCAGCCGGCCGCCGCCCTGCTCGCGGCGGCGGCCCTGCTCGCCGTCTGCGGCACGGCCTTCGCCCTCCATCCGACGGCGCGTCAGATGACCGCGGCCGAGCGCACCGGGACGCCCCGCGGCCGGCTGCCCGGCGCGGTCCACGCGCTGCGCGTCACGATGGTGCTGCAGGGCGCCATGTTCGGCGCGTCCCAGGCCGGCATCACGGCGCTGACGGGCGAGCTCGGCCGGCCCTCGCAGACCGGGCTCGTGTACGCGGCGATGGGGGTGATGAGCGCGGCCGCGGGACTCGCCATGGTCGCCGTCCCCGAGCGGCTCGCCCCGCTGGCCCGCTGGCGGATCGCCACCTCGGCACTCGTCGTGCTCTCGGTGCCGCTGCTGTTCGTCCACACCCTGCTCGGCCTGTACGTCACGGTGACCGTGCTCGGGGTGGCGTACGCGCCCCATCTGATCACCGTGTTCGGACTGACGGAACGGCTGGTTCCGGCAGGGCGGCTCGCCGAGTCCATGGCGTTCCTGACGAGCGGTGTCGTCGGCGGCCAGGCTCTGGCGCTCGCCCTGTCGGGGCGGCTCGCGCAGGACCACGGGGCGGTCGCCGCGTTCGCCGTCATGGTGGTGGCCGGGGCGCTGTGCGCGGTGCTCTCCTGGGCCGTGCGCGGGCTCGGCTCCGGGCGGCCGGACGCGACCACCGTCGAGGCCGTCGCACCCGGCGTCACGGTGGACCCGAGGGCCCCGGTCGACAGCTGACCGGGCTGGGCCCGCGTTCGTGGACCCATTGTGCCGGAGCCCCCTGACAGTCGAACTCCGGCACGGGTCAGGGGGGTTGGGGGCGCCGCGGCCCGCGGCCTAGGCGGGCCGCCGCAGCACGGTCATGCTCCGGCCGATCAGGCCGATGCGCTCGCCCCCCGTCACCTTCGGCCCGCCGCCCTGCGGCACACCGTCGGAACGTGCGGTGTCCACGACCACCTGCCACTGCCGGCCGTGGTTGACCGGGACGACGAACTCGATGTCCTCCGCGCTGGCGTTGAACATCAGCAGGAACGAGTCGTCGCCGATCCGCTCGCCGCGGGTGCCCGGCTCGGAGATGGCGTTGCCGTTGAGGAAGACCGACAGCGCCTTCGCGCTCGCCGACTGCCAGTCCTCCTCGGCCATCTCCACGCCCTCGGGCGTGAACCAGGCGATGTCCGAGAGCTCGTCGTGGGTGCCCTGTACCGGCCGGCCGTGGAAGAAGCGCCTGCGCCGGAAGACCGGATGGTCGCGGCGCAGCCACACCATGGCCCGGGTGAACGCGAGGAGCGAGCCGTCCACGTCCTCGCCCGGCTCCGGCCAGTGCACCCAGGACAGCTCGGTGTCCTGGCAGTACGCGTTGTTGTTGCCCTGCTGGGTGCGGGCGAACTCGTCGCCGTGGCTGATCATCGGCACGCCCTGCGACAGCATCAGGGTGGCGATGAAGTTCCGCATCTGGCGGGCGCGCAGCTCCGTCACCCCGGCGTCGTCGGTGGGGCCCTCCGTACCGCAGTTCCAGGACCGGTTGTGGCTCTCGCCGTCCCGGTTTCCCTCGCCGTTGGCGTCGTTGCGCTTGTTGTTGTAGGAGACGAGGTCGTTGAGGGTGAACCCGTCGTGGCAGGTGTGGAAGTTGATGGAGGCCAGTGGCCGCCGCCCGTCGTCCTGGTAGAGGTCGGACGAGCCGGTGAGGCGCCCCGCGAACTCGGCGAGCGTACGCGGCTCGCCGCGCCACAAGTCCCGCACGGTGTCGCGGTACTTGCCGTTCCACTCCGTCCACAGCGGCGGGAAGTTGCCCACCTGGTAGCCGCCCTCGCCGACGTCCCACGGCTCGGCGATCAGCTTGACCTGGCTGACCACCGGGTCCTGCTGGACCAGGTCGAAGAAGGACGAGAGCCGGTCGACCTCGTGGAACTGACGTGCCAGTGTCGCCGCGAGGTCGAAGCGGAAGCCGTCCACGTGCATCTCGGTCACCCAGTAGCGCAGCGAATCCATGATCAGCTGGAGGACGTGCGGGGACCTCATGAGCAGGCTGTTGCCCGTGCCGGTGGTGTCCTCGTAGTAGCGCGCGTCGTCGGCCAGTCTGTAGTACTGCGCGTTGTCCAGGCCCCGGAAGGAGAGCGTGGGGCCGAGGTGGTTGCCCTCCGCCGTGTGGTTGTAGACGACGTCCAGGATCACCTCGATGCCCGCCTCGTGCAGCGCCCGCACCGCCTGCTTGAACTCCAGGACCTGCTGGCCGCGGTCGCCCCAGGAGGCGTACGCGTTGTGCGGGGCGAAGAAGCCGATGGTGTTGTAGCCCCAGTAGTTGGACATCCCGGCGTCGGCGAGCCGGTGGTCGTTGACGAACTGGTGCACCGGCATCAACTCAAGAGCGGTGACGCCGAGTTGGGTGAGGTGGTCGATGATCGCCGGATGCGCCAGCGCGGCATAGGTGCCGCGCTGCTCCGGCGGGAGCTCCGGGTGGAGCATGGTGAGGCCCTTGACGTGGGCCTCGTAGAAGACGGTGTGGTGGTAGTCGGTGCGGGGCGGCCGGTCGTCGCCCCAGTCGAAGAAGGGGTTCACCACCACCGAGGCCATCGTGTGCGGCGCCGAGTCCAGGTCGTTGCGGCTGTCGGGCCGCCCGAAGTGGTAGCCGTACACCGCCTCGTTCCACTCGACCTGGCCGCTTATGGCCCGCGCGTAGGGGTCGAGGAGCAGCTTCGCCGAGTTGCAGCGATGCCCGTGCTGGGGCTCGTACGGTCCGTGCACCCTAAAGCCGTACCGCTGGCCCGGCAGCACACCGGGCAGATAGGCATGGCGTACGAACGCGTCGGACTCGCGCAGTTCGACGGCCGTCTCCGAGCCGTCGTCGTGGAGCAGGCACAACTCGATCCGACGGGCGGCCTCGGAGAAGACCGCGAAATTGGTCCCGGCGCCGTCGTACGTGGCGCCGAGTGGGTAAGCCTGTCCCGGCCACACCTGCATGGGCAAGACTCTTCCACTTCCACTCGGGTTACTGGAGGGCTGTTCGGCCAGATCCTCCCCGAAAAAACGACCGTCACCCGGGACGTCCGCGTGCGCCAATGGGTGACCCGGGTCCGGCCGACGCGGCGCAAGCGCTATGAATCCGCTCACCCCGTCAGATAGTGCCCATCAGAACAGGCCGTATCCTCGGGCCAGTTGGCAAACTCGACGCGTGATCCGGCTGCAGCGCCTCCTGCTCCCGGAGTACCCTTCCTTGATCGTTGAAGGGCGTGCGGGGGCGGGCCGGGCCCGCAGGGGTGTGCCGGGGGCGGAAGGCGGTGCGTGGGTGAGCTCGGGAGGCCTTGAGCTGCCCCCTGGTGACACGGGTCATGAGGGGGAGTCCGGCGACATCCCGCCCGGAGCGGTATCCCTGGCGCGTCCGATGGAGATCGGGGCGGAGCTGGACTGGGGCGCGGACGCCTGGAGCGAGGTGCGTACGCGCGCGCAGCGGGCCGGGCGCGCCTACATCTGGCTGAACCTGGTGGAGCAGCGGCTGCGCGCCGTGGTGGCCGCCGTGCTCCGGCCGATCTACGAACCGGTCCACGGCGACGACTGGGTGGTCGCCGCGGCGGGACCGGCCGGCCAGGAGTGGGTGCAGCGGGCCGTCGCGGTGCGCGAGGTCTCGCGCCGCAAGGGCTATCTGCTCGACCCCGCCGACGACAACGTGCTCAGCTTCCTCACGCTCCCGCAGCTGCGGGAGCTGATGGTGCAGCACTGGCCCTGCTTCGAGCCGTACGTGGACGACCGGCGCGATGTCGAACTCGCCCTGGACGAGCTGGAGGTGGCCCGCAACGTCGTCTCCCGCAACCGGGCCCTGAACGAGGCCGTGCTCGCCCAGGCCGAGCGGGCCTCGGCGCGGCTCCTGGACGTGCTCGGCGGCGCCGGCGGTGCCCCCGCCGCGCACCGTCTGCCCATCGACGCCGTCGAGGACCTGGTCGGCGACCGGTACGCCGATGTCGTCTCCGTGCACTCCGACCGGGTGCGCCTCCAGCGCCAGCTGCCCGCCGAGGACCTCTTCGGCGGCGCCCGGCGCCTGGACGCGATAGGCATCGGCCTCAATCTGCTCGTGCAGAACTATTCGGGCCGCCGTCTGGTGCGGCTCGCCGAGACCGGCTGCCGCGTCCGGCTGCTCTTCCTCAACCCGGCGAGCAGCGCGGTCAAGCGGCGCGAGCGTGAACTCGGCCTGAAGAAGGGCGAGTTGAGCAGGTCGGTGGAGATGAACATCCTGCACATGCGCCGGGTGCGGACGGCGCTGCGCGACCCGGGGGCGTTCGAGATCCAGGTCTTCGACGAGACCCCGCGCTTCACCGCCTACCTCGTGGACGGCGACGGGGCGGACGGCCTCGCGGTCGTCCAGTCCTATCTGCGCCGTGCCCGGGGGATGGAAGCGCCGGTGCTCGTCCTGCGCGGCGGGGGCCGGCGGGGCGTGGTGCGACCGGGCCAGGACGTGGAGCACGGCCTCTTCGAGACCTATCGCGAGGAATTCGAATCGGTATGGGTTGATTCGCGCCCAGTGTCCTGATTCATGGTGGGAAGTCCCCGGCGGATTCCGGCCGCCCGGCCGATTGTCAGTGGCGCGTGCGAGGGTGGTCGTCAACTGGGGGAAAGCACCACGAAGGAGGGGCAGCACCATGAGCTGGCACCTGGAACCGCTGGTCGGGTTCGACCTGGAGACGACCGGCACCGAGCCGCGCGAGGCCCGCATCGTGACGGCGGCGATCGTCGAAGTGCGGGGCGCCGGTGTGGTCGGGCAGCGCGGCTGGCTCGCGGATCCGGGGATACGGATTCCGGCGCAGGCCTCCGCGGTCCACGGGATCAGCAGTGAACACGCGGCGGCGCAGGGCCGCCCCGCGGCCGAGGTGGCCGACGAGGTCGCCGAGACCCTCGCCGCCCACTGGCGTCTGGGCGTGCCGGTGGTCGCCTACAACGCGGCCTTCGACCTGACGCTGCTCGCCGCCGAGCTGCGCCGCCACCAACTGCCGTCGCTCAGTGAGCGGCTGGGGGGCGCGCCGATAGGCCCGGTCGTCGATCCGTACACGATCGACCGCTCGGTGGACCGCTACCGCAAGGGCAAGCGCACCCTGGAAGCGGTGTGTGCCGAGTACGGAGTGGTCCTGGAGTCGGCGCACGACGCGGGGGCCGACGCGCTGGCGGCGGCCCGGGTGGCGATGGCGATAGCCGAGCGCCACCCCCAGGTGGCGCGGCTCGAACCGGCGGAGCTGCATGCCCGTCAGATCCAGTGGTATGCCGACTGGGCGGCCGACTTCCAGCAGTTCCTGCGCGCGAAGGGCACCACGGACGCGGTGATCGACGGCTCCTGGCCGCTGCGCGAACTGACTCCGGCCCACGGCTGAGCCCGCCCGCCGTGGCGGCGGCCCGGCCCGCCCCCCGCGCTCAGAAGGGGTACCAGCGCACCTCGGCGTCCTCGTCGCGCAGCGAGGCGACCCGGCGGCGGAACTCGTCGCGTGCCTTGGGGTTGGCCGGAGCGTGCTGGGCGACCCAGGCGCAGCTGGCCGTCTCGCGCGCACCGCGCAGAACGGCGCAGCCGTCCCACTCGCGTACGTCCCAGCCGTAGGCGCCGACGAACGCGTCGTACTGCTCGGCGGGCAGCCCGTACCGGTCGCGCGAGAGCGCCATCACGACCAGGTCGTGCTCACGGAAGTCGGCGGAGAAGGTCTCCAGGTCGACCAGGACCGGCCCTTCGGGGCCGATGTACACATTGCGGGGGAGGGCATCGCCGTGGATGGGACCGACGGGAAGATGCGGGGTGAGCGCGGCGGCCGCCTCGGCGAAGCCGTCCCTGCGGGCGCGCAGATACGCGGCGTCCGCCGGGTCGATCGCCTCGCCGGCCAGGTCTAGCCATCGCTCGACCCCGCCCAGCAGTTCGCGGCGCGGCAGCGGGAAGGCGGGCGGCGGCAGGGCGTGGACGCGCCGGAGCAGTACGGCCAGATCGGCGGGCGTGGCCGGACGTTCGGCCGCGGGCAGCCGGTGCCACACGGTCACCGGGTGGCCCTCGACGAGCCGGGGCTTCGGCTCGGCGGCCCGGACCGCGGGCACACCGGCCTCGGCGAGCCAGGTCGCGACGGCGACCTCACGCTCGGCGCGCTCCAGGAGTTCCGGGTGGCGCGTGGCGTCGCGGCCGACCTTGACGACCAGGCCGTGCCCGGTGCCGGTGCCGGTGCCGGTATAGGTGTTCGTGCCGGGCAGGGCGAAGACGGCGTTCTCG
This sequence comes from Streptomyces xanthochromogenes, assembly GCF_014650455.1. Classification (GTDB taxonomy): domain Bacteria; phylum Actinomycetota; class Actinomycetes; order Streptomycetales; family Streptomycetaceae; genus Streptomyces; species Streptomyces xanthochromogenes. Next base: position 17,670 of record NZ_BMUZ01000021.1, read on the forward strand.
CCCAGGGCCAGCAGCTCGGCGGCCACGGTTCCGGCAGGACCGCCGGGACCGTCCAGCGCCGTCGCGGCCAGCAGTTCGCGTGCCCGTGCCTCGTCCATAGATGTCTCCCGGTGATCGTCTGTTCCGGGCAAGTCTTGCATTCGCGCAGGTCGTCTTGACGAACGGACGGACCGTCAGCACGATGACGGAGGCTGTTCGGCCTTACTGGACAAAGGGGTTGAAAAGGTGACATCAGCGACCGCGGGTGCGCGGTCAGCCACCACAGAGCCGACGAACAGACGCACCGGCGGACGGGACAGAAACAGGAGCGGGGGCGGGCACGCCGGTGGCGCCTGGTTCCTCGTGCTCCCGGCCCTCCTGCCCATTCTGGTGCTCAGCGTGGGGCCCCTGCTGTACGGCATCGCGCTGGCCTTCACCGACTCCCAGTCCGGCCGCACCACCGCCACCCGTTGGGTGGGGCTGCTCAACTTCCGTGATCTGGTGCACGACGGGCTGTTCTGGGAGTCGTTCCGGATCGGCCTGCTGTGGGCGGCCGGCGTCACCGTGCCCCAGTTCCTGCTCGCCCTCGGCCTCGCCCTGCTCCTGAACCAGAAGCTCCGGCTGCGCTGGCTGGCCCGGGCGCTCGCGATCATCCCCTGGGCGATGCCCGAGGTCGTCGTCGGCATCATGTGGCGCCTCGTCTACCAGCCGGACGCGGGCATCCTGAACGAGACGCTGCGCACCCTGGGGCTCGGCGGCGGCCACGACTGGCTGACCGGCCTCGCCACCGCGCTGCCCGCCGTGATCCTGGTCGGCGTCTGGGCCGGCATGCCCCAGACGACGGTCGCGCTCCTCGCCGGGCTGCAGAACACCCCGCGCGAGCTGCACGAGGCCGCCGCCATCGACGGCGCCGGCGCCTGGCGCCGGTTCCGCACCGTCACCTGGCCCGCCCTGAAACCGGTGGCCCTCGCGATCACGGCGCTCAATTTCATCTGGAACTTCAATTCCTTCGCCCTGGTCTACGTCCTGACCAACGGCGGCCCGGGCGGCCGCACCCGACTCCCCATGCTCTTCGCCTATGAAGAGGCCTTCCGCTACGGCCAGTTCGGGTATGCGGCCGCCATGGGCTGTGTGATGGTCGCCGTGATCGCCGCCTGTCTCGCCCTCTTCCTGGTGGGCCGCATCAACGAAGGGAGGGACACGTGAGCACGCGTACAAGGGCATGGGGCCGGACGGGGCAGTACCTGGCACTCCTCGGCTATCTCGCCTTCCTCGCCTTCCCCTTCCTCTGGCTGATCTCCACCGCCTTCAAGTCGCCGCGCGAGCTGGGCTCACTCCATCCGACCTGGATTCCGCGCCACCCCACGCTCGACAACTTCCGCCAGGGCTTCGACGAACAGCCCTTGCTGCACGCCGGGTTGAACAGTCTGGTCGCGGCCGTCTCCGCCGCCGTGATCGCGGTGCTGATCGCCACGCCGATGGCCTACGTCATGGCCCGCCACCGGGGCCGGCTCGCGGCCGCCGCCACCGGCTGGGTGGTGATCAGCCAGGCGTTCCCGTTCGTGCTGCTGATCATTCCGCTCTTCCTGGTCCTGAAGGACCTGCACGCGATCAACTCGGTCGGCGGTCTCGTCATGGTGTACGTGGTGTGGTCGCTGCCCTTCGCGCTCTGGATGCTGAACGGATACGTACGCGCCGTGCCCGCCGAGCTGGAGGAGGCGGCAGCCGTCGACGGCGCGGGACGCCTTCGCACCCTCGTCTCGGTCACCGCGCCGCTGCTCGCCCCCGGCATCGTGGCCACCGCGCTCTTCGCCTTCATCACGGCGTGGAACGAGTTCTTCTTCGCGCTCGTACTCCTCAAGACCCCCGAGAAGCAGACGCTGCCCGTCGTCCTCACCCACTTCCTCGGCGCGGAAGGCGTCGCTGACCTCGGGCCGCTCGCCGCGGCCGCCTTCCTCGCCACCCTGCCCTCCCTGGTGATCTTCGCGGTCATCCAGCGGCGGATCACCGGCGGCATGCTGACCGGGGCGGTGAAGAGCTGATGCGGAAGGATGAACAGGGGCCGCACACCGGCCTGTTGAGCGTGGCGGCGGCCCTCGTGCTCCTGCTGTCGCTGCTCACCGGATGCTCCGGCGGGAGCTCGGACGCCCAGGGGGTCGTCCGGCTCCGCTTCCAGTCCCTGGCCTGGCAGAAGGAGTCCGTCGATGCCACGAAGGCCCTGGTCGAGGAGTGGAACGCGACGCACCCCGCCGTCCAGGTCCAGTACGTACAGGGCAGTTGGGACACCGTCCACGACCAGCTGCTCACCGCCTTCGAGGGCGGTGAGGCGCCGGACGTCATCCACGACGCCTCCGACGACCTGGCCGATTTCGCCTACGGCGGCTACCTCGCGGACCTGAGCGGCCTGCTGCCGCCGCGGCTCAAGGCCGACATCCCGGCGCGGAGCTGGCAGACGACCACCTTCGGGAAGGGGGTGTACGGGGTCCCGTTCCTCCAGGAGCCGAGGGTGCTGATCGCCAACGCGAAGATCCTCAAAGCCTCCGGGGTCCGCATCGCGACCCCCGAACGGCCCTGGACCTGGGCCGAGTTCAGGCAGGTGACGAAGAAGCTGAGCGGGAACGGGAAGTACGGGGTGGCCTGGCCGCTCAAGGAGCCCGTCTCGGTCACGCTCAACCTGGGCCTCTCCGCGGGCGGGCGGCTCTTCACGCGTGACGGGGAGGGGAGGGCGAAGGTGGAGTTCACGGCGGGCGACGCGGTCGTCCCCGACACCGTCAACGCCCAGGTGAACACCGACAGGAGCGCCGCCCGTACCACCCTCGGCATGGGCGGCTCGGACACGCTGCCCGGCTTCTTCGGGGGCAAGTACGCGATGGTGCCGCTCGGATTCTCCTACCGCCAGCAGATCGTGCAGCAGGCGCCGCCCGGCTTCGAGTGGACGGTGCTGCCCGCGCCGGCCGGCAGCGCGGGCCTGGATCAGGGCGTCAGTCCGCAGACCCTGTCGGTTGCCCGGGACAGCCCGCACAAGAAGGAGGCGGCCGAGTTCGTCGACTTCCTGCTGGGCCCCGCGAACATGGTGCGCCTGGCCAAGGGCGACTGGATGCTGCCGACGGGAACGGAGGCGCTCAAGGACCCGGCCCTGGGCACCGTCGAGGACGGCTGGGCGACGGGCGCGGCACTCGCTCCGCATCTGCGCTCGGCCCCCGCACAGTCGGTGCGGGGCTACCCGGAGTGGAAGGACAAGGTCGCCACCCCCGCCCTGCAGGAGTACTACAGCGGGGCCATCGACGCGGCCGAGCTGAAGAAGCGCCTGGTCGAGGACGGAAACCGGGTGCTCGCGCGCTATCGGCGCTGACGGCCGGGCGGTGCTGCGCGGCTGGGGGCGCCGAACGGTCGGTCAATGCCACCTGAAATCAGGCTACTTGAGCGATGTGGGAACGGGTCGGCTTCACGCAGAGTGTCCACCGGCCCTCCATAACGTCCCAGTTGTGCGTCCCTGCATGGTTTTCGCATTACGAAACCTTGTTGGCTAAGTCACAGCCGTATGAAGTCCTTGATCTGCGCGCGTCAATCGGCAAGGGTTTCGAACCAGCCCCGGAAAGTTTCCTTCCGGTAGGCGAACCCCCCACACATAGTGACGAGGAGACCCCTCTTCATGGCAACTCACAAGCGCGCGAGCAGGACCAAACTCACCGCCGGCATAGCCGCCGTGGTGGCGACCGCCGGACTGACCACGCTGGGCTCCTCGTTCGCCGGAGCCGCCCCCGCCGAAGGCGCGGTCTACGGACTCGACGCCAAGGACGCGGTCGACGGAAGCTACATCGTCCTGCTGGACAAGTCGGCCACGCCCGACTCCAAGCGCAAGCTCGCCGAGGAATACGGCGGCAAGCTCAAGCGCGACTACTCCTCCTCGCTCAACGGCTTCTCCGCCGACGGGCTCACGCAGACCGAGGCCAAGCGGCTCGCGGCGGACCCGTCCGTCGGCACGGTCGTCCAGAACAAGAAGTTCCACATCAACGCGGAACAGGCGAACCCGCCGTCCTGGGGCCTGGACCGGATCGACCAGAGCGCCACCGCGGGCGACGGCAAGTACAGCTATCCGGACAGCGCGGGCGACGGCGTCACCGCGTACGTCATCGACACCGGAGTCCGCATCTCCCACAAGGACTTCGGCGGCCGGGCCTCCTACGGCTTCAACGCGGTCGACAACAACGACAAGGCCGACGACGGCAACGGCCACGGCACACACGTCGCGGGCACCATCGCGGGCGCCGAGCACGGCGTGGCCAAGAAGGCGAAGATCGTCGCGGTGCGGGTCCTCGACAGCCAGGGTTCCGGCAGCACCGACCAGGTCGTCGCGGGCGTCGACTGGGTCACCAAGAACCACAAGGGCCCCTCCGTCGCCAATCTGAGCCTCGGCGGAACCGCCGACCCGGCGCTCGACGCGGCCGTCCAGAAGGCGATCGCCTCCGGGGTCACCTTCGGTGTCGCGGCCGGCAACGAGTCCGCGGACGCGGGCAGCGGCTCGCCGTCCCGCGTCAAGGAGGCCATCACCGTCGCCTCCTCAACCAAGGACGACCAGCAGTCCGACTTCTCCAACTTCGGCTCCGTGGTGGATCTTTACGCCCCCGGATCGGACATCACCTCCGACTGGAACACCAGCGACACGGCCACCAACACCATCTCCGGCACGTCCATGGCGACCCCGCACGTCGTCGGCGCCGCGGCGGTCTATCTGTCCGGGCACAAGGACGCCACCCCCGCCCAGGTCTCCGACGCCCTCACCAAGGGCGCTACGGCCGACAAGATCTCCAACGCGAGTCCGGGCACCCCGAACAAGCTGCTGAAGGTCGTCGAGTAGACACCGCCCGGCAGCGCTGAACGACGGCCTCCGCGCCCGTCCCCCACGGGGCGCGGAGGCCGTCCTGCCGTGGGCCCTACTGTGGGCGCATGACGACGACGTACGCCGCTCTGCTGCGCGGCATCAATGTGGGCGGCAACAGGAAAGTTCCCATGGCCGAGCTCCGGAGCATCCTGGAAGAGCTGGGCCACGGCCGGGTGAAGACCTATCTCAACAGCGGCAACGCCGTCTTCACCAGCGCCTCCCGCGACCAGGACGCCCTCGCCGCGGAGCTGGCGGCCGCCATCGAGAAGCACTTCGGCTTCGGCGTCGCCGTCATGGTCCGCAGCGGCCGCTACCTGCGGTCCGTTCTGGAGTCCTGCCCCTTCCCGGCCGAGGAGCTGGCCGGCAAGCAGCTGCACGCCACCTTCTTCGCCGGTCCGGCCGTCACCGCGGAGCGGTTCGCCTCCATCGACCCGGCCGCCTACCTACCCGAGGAGTTCCGCCTCGGCGACCAGGTGCTCTATCTGTACGCGCCCGGAGGCCTCGGCACCTCACAACTGGGCGCCGCACTGTCCCGGCCCGGGCTGCTGAAGGGCATCGACGCGACCTCCCGGAACTGGAACACCGTGAAGGCGCTCGTCGAGATGACGCGGGACGAAGGGTCCGCTCAGGCGGGCTGAAGGGCGTCGAGCACCTTCGACTCGTCCTCGGAGAGCGCGACGTGGGCGGCGCGCAGATTCTCGTCCAGGTGGCCGACCGACCCGGTGCCGGGCGTCGGGCACAGGACGGGCGAGCGGTGCAGCAGCCAGGCCAGGGCGATCTGGCTCCTGCTCGCCCGGTGGCGACGGGCGATCTCGTCGAGCGCGGCCGCCGCGTCCCCCGTGAGCGCGCCGTTGGCCAGCGGGAACCAGGGCAGGAAGGCGATACCGCGCTTCTGGCAGAGGTCGAGGACCGCCTGCGACCCCCGGTCCAGCAGGTTGAAGCGGTTCTGTACGGAGGCGATGGGGGCCAGCGGCAGTGCCCGGGTCAGCTGTTCGGGGGTGATGCTGTCGAGGCCGATGTGCCGGATCTTGCCCTCCCGCCTCAACTCGGCGAGCGCGCCCAGTTGTTCGGCCATCGGCACGTCGGGGTCGAGCCGGTGCAGCTGGTACAGGTCGATGGTCTCCACGCGCAGCCGCCGCAGGCTCGCCTCGCACATCGCCCGGAGCCGCTCGGGTCGTCCCTCGATGTGCCAGGCGCTGTCGCTGGTGCGCACGACCCCGCCCTTGGTGGCGATCACCAGATCGGCCGGGTAGGGGTGGAGGGCCTCCGCGACGAGTTCCTCGGCCAGGTCCGGGCCGTAGTTGTCGGCGGTGTCGATCAGCGTGACACCCCGCTCGACCGCGCGGCGCAGCACGGCCAGTGCGTCCGATCGCTCGCCGCGCGGGCCCCAGTAGCCGGGGCCGGTGAGCTGCGCGGTGCCGAAGCCGAGACGCCGCACCGGTCGGTCCCCGCCCAGGAGGAAGGTCTCGGGGTTCATGCGGGGACGGTACCGGACGGGTTCACGCCGTCGGGCGACAGGGGTCGAGGGGTCGGGATTGGCCCATCCTCACCAGGACTCAATGGCCCACGACCGGGGGCCAATGCCGGGCTAGGGTCGGGCCATGACCGATACCGTGAACGCGCCCGCGCAGCCCACCGCCGTCGACTTCTACTTCGACCCCGCCTGCCCCTTCGCCTGGATCACCTCGCGCTGGATGCTGGAGGTGGAGCGGCACCGGGACATCGAGCTGAGATTCCGGCCGATGAGCCTGTATCTGCACAACATCGGCAATGAACTGCCCGACTGGTACCGGGACTTGGTCGACCGGTCCATCGGGCCGGTCCGGGTCGCCGTCGCGGCGGCCCAAGAGCACGGCGCCGGGGTGCTGCGCGGCCTCTACACCGCCCTCGGCACCCGCATCCACCAGGACGGGAACCAGGACTTCGACGTGGTGGTCGCCGAGGCCCTGGCCGAACTCGGGCTCCCCGCCGCGCTGGCCCGTGCCGCCCACGACCCGGCGTACGACGAGGCGGTGCGGCTCAGCCACGACGCCGGCAAGGACCCGGCCGAGGACGGGTACGTCGGCACCCCGACCATGCACCTCGACGGCAAGGTCTACTTCGGTCCGGTGCTCAGCTCGATCCCGCGCGGCGAAGAGGCGGCCCGGCTCTTCGACAGCGTGCGGACGATCGCGGCGTACCCGGACTTCTTCGAGCTGAAGCGGGCCCGGACGGGATCGCTGCGGTTCGACTGAGGTGCGTTCCGTCGCGCACGGGTGTCGGCCCCAATCCCGCCCCTCATGGTGGAGAACCGGACATACAGTCGCATCCGCTTGCCCCCCACGTGGGTGACGGAAGTCGCGCACCCGCAAGCCGCCCCGGTGGCGGGCATACAGCAGGGTTAGCCGTCACGCGAAAGGCGCAGCGGCAGGCGGGGCGCCGGGCTCGACGGCCCCAGGGACGGCGCCCCCAGGGACGGCGCCCCCGAGCCCTGCCCCTGCGCCCTGCCCCGGGGCTTCGCCCCTACGCGGACAGCGCCGGTATCCCGCCCCGCACCCGCGCCTCGTCGTAGCGGTGCAGGAGCAGGGTGGCCAACTCCGGTGCCGCGCCCAGCACTTCGGACAGGACGTCCGCCTCCTCGGCGCCCCGCGCGATGCGGTCGGGGAGGAAGCCGGGGGCGATGACGTAGGGGGCCACTGCCACGCGGCGCACGCCTTGGGATCTCAGGGCGCGTACCGCGTCCTCCGTGCGGGGCAGTGCCGCGGAGGCGAACGCAGGCCGCACGGCGCACCAACCGGTGTGCCGCAGCTCCCGCGCGATTTCAGCGATCACTGCGATCGCCTCCGGGTCGGTGGAGCCCGCCGAGGCCAGGACGACCCCGGTCGAGCATTTGTCGGCCGGGCTCAGGCCCGCCTCGTACAGCCGTCGCTCCAGTGCGGCGAGCAGCAGGGGAGAGGGGCCGAGGACATCGGCGAGGCGGATGTTCAGGCGGGCCGGGGCCCGGCCGAGGGCCGCCGGGATGTCGGCCTTCGCGTGGAAGGCGCGGGTCAGGAGCAGGGGCAGGGCCACCACGTCCCGGATGCCCTCGTCGGCCAGGCGGTCCAGGGCCTCGGGGACCGAGGGGGTGTTGAAGTCCAGGTACGCGGTCTCCACGCGCAGGCCGGGCCGCAGTGCCCGGGCCCGCCGGACCAGGGCGTGCACGGTCGCGGCGTGCCGCGGATCGCGGCTGCCGTGGGCGATGACGAGGAGGACCGGGCGGTGCACGGCGGCTCAGCCCTTCACGAGCAGACCGCGGCCGCGCAGCACCCTGCGCTCCAGCGGGCTGAAGATCAGCAGGTCGATGGCGATGCCCACGATCAGGATCAGGAAGATCGCCAGGAAGATGCCGGGCATGTCGGAGTTGTTGCGGCCGTTCTCCAGCAACTGGCCGAGCCCGAGGCCGAGATCGGGCGAGGAGGCGATGATCTCGGCGGCCATCAGGGACCGCCAGGAGAAGGCCCAGCCCTGCTTCAGGCCCGCGAGATAGCCCGGCAGCGCGGCCGGCATCAGGATGTGCCAGGCGCCGCGCACCCCGGTCGCGCCGAGCGTGCGGCCCGCCCGCAGATACAGCGGGGGCACCTGGTCGACGCCGGAGACCAGGCCGTTGGCGATGGAGGGGACCGCGCCGAGCAGGATCACGGCGTACATCATCGAGTCGTTGAGGCCGAGCCACAGCACGGCCGGCGGGACCCAGGCCACCGACGGCAGCGACTGGAGGCCGGACAGGATCGGGCCGATGGCCGCCCGCACGAACTTGACCCGGGCCACGAGCAGACCCAGCGGGGTGCCGATGGCCAGGGCGAGCAGGAAGCCGAGCAGACCGCGCGAGACGCTGGTCCACACGACGTCGAGCAGGGTGCCCTGGAGCCACATGTCGGTGAGGCTCGACCACACCGCGGACGGCGCGGGCAGCTTGTACTCGTCGGTGACCTTCGCCGAGACCAGGACCTGCCACACCACGAGGACGAGAACGACCGCGGACAGCGGGGGCAGGACCTTCTTGACCAGCACCTCGCGCACCGGGATGCGGTGGGCCTGGACGGTCTCGAGTGCGTCGAGACCCGCCTCCAGGCTGCCGAGCCCGGGGGAGTCCGCCGTGCCGTCGGGGCCCTTGGCGTCCCGGGAGTCCTTGACGTCGGTGGTCTCAGTGCTGGCCATGGCGGCGGATCTCCCCACGCAGTTGTTCAGTGATCTCGACGGAGAGCTCCGCCACTTCGGCGTCCTCGATGCGGCGCGGCTGCTCGATGTCCACCGTCCACTCGTGGGCGACCCGGCCGGGCCGCGAGGAGAGCAGCACCACGCGCTGGGCGAGCCGGACCGCCTCGCGCACGTTGTGGGTCACGAACAGCACGGAGAGGTTGCCCGCGACGGAGTCGCCAGTGTTCGCAGTGCGCCAGATGCGGGTCAGCTCGTCGTGCAGGACGTCGCGGGTGATCGCGTCCAGGGCCGCGAACGGCTCGTCCATCAAGAGGAGTTGGGAGTCCTGGGCGAGCGCGCGGGCCATCGCGACACGCTGGCGCATACCTCCCGACAGCTCGTGCACCCGCTTGCCGTACGCGCCCTCCAGGCGGACCAGGGACAGGAGTTCCTCGGCCCGGTCGCGCCGGTCGTTCTTGGCCACCCCGCGCAGCCGCAGGGCGAGTTCGATGTTCTTGCCCGCGGTCAGCCACGGGAACAGGGCGTGCTCCTGGAACATCAGGGCCGGCCGGCCGCCGGGCGTCTCGATGGCGCCGGCGGTCGGCGCGTCGAGCCCGGCGACCAGGTTGAGCAGCGTCGACTTTCCGCAGCCGGAGGCGCCCAGGAGGGTGACGAACTCGCCCGGAGCGACATCGAGGGTGATGTCGTCGAGGACGAGCTGCGGTCCCGCGGGACCGTCGAAGGACTTCGAGACGTGCTCGATGCGGGCGGCGTACTCGTGCGCTGCCGCCGTGCGGTCCGTGGCCTTGGCGAGTGCGGTGGCCATGGTCGTCACCTCCTGGGAAACCTGTAACCGGCCGGGTGTGGGGACTACTTGACGCCGAGACCGGCGTCGCCGACCTCGGGCTTGCCCAGGGACTTGAGGACCTTGTTGAGCGGAGCCAGGTCGTAGATGCCGTTCAGGTCGGGCTTCTTGAGGAGACCGGCCTTCACCGCGTGGTCGGCCTGCGCCTGGAGCGTGGCCGCCAGCGGGTCGTCCAGGGTCTTGAAGGACTTCCACGCCGGGTCGATGATGTCCGCCGGAAGCGCCTTGCCGGACAGCTTCTTGAGGGCCTCGTTCGCGGAGGCCTTCGCCTGGTCGGGGTGGGCCGAGATCCAGTCGTTGGTCTTCACCGAGCCGCGGAGCACGGCCTCGACGACGTCGGGGTGCTCCTTGAGGAACTTCTGCGACACGATGATGTTGGTGATGACGAACTGCTTGTCCGGCCACAGGTCGGACTCGTCGAGCAGCACCTTGCCGCCCTCGGACACCAGCTTGGACGCGGTCGGCTCGGGCACCCAGGCGCCGTCGATCGACCCGGACTTGAAGGCGTCCGGAGTGATCTTGTTGTCGGTGCGGACCACGTTGACGTCGCCCTTGCCGCTCTGCGCGTCGACCTTCCAGCCCTTTTCGGCGATCCAGTTGAGGAACGCCACGTCCTGGGTGTTGCCGAGCTGCGGGGTCGCGATGTTCTTGCCCTTGAGGTCGTCGAGCGACGTGACCTTGCCGGGGTTCACCACGAGCTTCACGCCACCGGACGCGGAGCCGCCGATGATGCGCAGGCTCTGGCCCTTGGACTTGGTGTAGCCGTTGATGGCCGGCGAGGGGCCGATCCAGCCGATGTCGATCGAGCCCGCGTTGAGGGCCTCGATCTCGGAGGGCCCCGCGTTGAAGGTGGCCGTCTTGACGGCCGTGCCGCCCAGCTCCTTCTGGAAGAGCCCTTCCTGGACGCCGATCAGCGGCGTGGCATGGGTCAGGTTCGGGAAGTAGCCGATCTTCACGGAGTCGGCGGAGAGCTTCTTGCCGTTGGCGGCGGGCGTGGCCTTCCCGGCGTCGTCCTTGTCGGACGAGGAGCCGTAGCCGCAGGCGGCGAGGGCGCCGAACAGCAGGGGCAGGGTGGCGGCGGCGACGAGGCTGCGCCTCAAGGTGGAGCTGGCAGGCACGGGAGGGTGTCCTCTCGGAGGCCCGGTGCTTACGTCCGGAGTCTCAACTCCGCTACGCGGCCGGGAAGTCGGCAGGTCTTCGGTGGTGTGTGGGGTGCTGGTGGTGCAGCCGGGCGCGCGAGCGGTGCGCGTACGTCATCGCGCACATCGCGACACCCCGCCCTGGCCGCTGCCGAGGGCGCCGCTGCCCACGCGGCCGCCCTCCTTCGCGAAGGTCGAGTAGACGTCGTTGGTCATCAGAAGTCCCAGCCTTCTTCGTCCTCGACCGTGGTGAGGACCTTGTGGGTGGCGAACGACTCGCCCGCCATGCCGGCGGCGAGCGTGGTGCCGTCCGCCGGGTCGATCAGGAGGAAGGAACCGGTGCGCCGGGAGTCGGCGTAGGAGTCGAGCGCCAGCGGCTCGGCGGTGCGCACCTTGACCCGGCCGATGTCGTTGGCGACGAGCTGGCCCGGGTGGGGGTGCTGGGAGAGGTCGTCCAGGGTGAGCCGGGACTCGATCTCCTTGACGATCGCCTTGACCGTGCGGGTGGTGTGCTTGAGCAGCACCCGCTGACCCACCGTCAGGGGCTGGTCGGCCACGTGGCAGACGGTCGCCTCGACGTCCTGGGTGGTGGCCGGCGCGTCCCCGCTCGGCACGATCAGGTCGCCGCGCGAGATGTCGATGTCGTCCGCCAGGAGGAGCGTGACCGACTGCGGCGTCCAGGCGACGTCGACGGACTCGCCGAGCAGGTCGATCCCCGCCACCGTGCTCGTACGCCCCGACGGAAGCACCGTCACCGGCTCGCCGACCCGGAAGGTGCCGGCCGCGATCTGGCCCGCGTAGCCCCGGTAGTCGGGGAGTTCGGCGGTCTGCGGCCGGATCACGTACTGCACCGGAAGGCGGGCGTGGCACGAGGTCAGGTCGTGGCTGACCGGGACCGTCTCCAGGTGTTCGAGGACGGTGGGGCCGCCGTACCAGTCCATGTTGGCGCTGGGCTCCACCACGTTGTCGCCGGCCAGCGCCGAGATCGGGATGGCGGTGATCTCAGGCACGCCCAACTCGCTGGCGTACGCGGTGAATTCCTCGGCGATCGAGGCGAACACCTTCTCCTCGTACGCCACCAGGTCCATCTTGTTGACGGCCAGGACCACGTGCGGCACGCGCAGCAGGGCGGCGACCGCGGCGTGCCGGCGGGTCTGCTCGATGATGCCGTTGCGGGCGTCGACCAGGACCACGGCGAGGTCGGCGGTGGAGGCGCCGGTCACCATGTTCCGGGTGTACTGCACGTGCCCGGGGGTGTCGGCCAGGATGAACCGGCGCCGGGGCGTGGCGAAGTAGCGGTAGGCCACGTCGATGGTGATGCCCTGCTCGCGCTCGGCCCGCAGGCCGTCGGTGAGCAGCGCCAGGTCGGGGGCCTCCTGGCCGCGCTTGAGCGAGGCCGCCTCGACGGCCTCCAACTGGTCGGTCAGGACCGACTTGGAGTCGTGCAGGAGCCGGCCCACCAGCGTGGACTTGCCGTCGTCGACGGACCCGGCGGTCGCGAAGCGCAGCAGGGTGGTGGCCGAGAGATCGGCCAACTGCACTGCTGTTTCAACGGAGTTGGACATTCTAGAAGTACCCCTCGCGCTTGCGGTCTTCCATCGCGGCCTCGGACATCTTGTCGTCGGCTCGGGTGGCGCCCCGCTCGGTGAGCCTCGATGCGGCGATCTCGGTGATGACGGCGTCCAGCGTCGTCGCGTCGGAGTCGACGGCGCCGGTGCAGGACATGTCACCGACCGTGCGGTAGCGCACCTGGCGCGTCTCGACGCTCTCGTCGGCCTTGGGACCGCCCCACTCGCCGGCGGTCAGCCACATGCCGGACCGCTTGAACACCTCGCGCTCGTGCGCGAAGTAGATCTGCGGCAGGTCGATGTCCTCGCGGGCGATGTACTGCCACACGTCCAGCTCGGTCCAGTTGGACAGCGGGAACACGCGGACGTGCTCACCGGGGGCGTGCCGGCCGTTGTAGAGCTGCCACAGCTCGGGACGCTGACGGCGCGGGTCCCACTGCGAGAACTCGTCCCGCAGCGAGAACACCCGCTCCTTGGCGCGGGCCTTCTCCTCGTCGCGCCGGCCGCCGCCGAACACCGCGTCGAAGCGGTGCTCCTGGATGGCCTCGGTCAGCGGGAGGGTCTGGAGCGGGTTGCGGGTCCCGTCGGGGCGCTCGCGCAGCTTGCCCGCGTCGATGTAGTCCTGCACCGAGGCGACGTGCAGCCGAAGCCCGTGCTCGGCGACCACGCGGTCGCGGTAGGCGAGGACCTCGGGGAAGTTGTGCCCGGTGTCGACGTGCAGCAGCGTGAAGGGAACCGCGGCCGGGGCGAACGCCTTCAGCGCCAGATGCAGCATGACGATGGAGTCCTTGCCGCCGGAGAACAGGATCACCGGCCGCTCGAACTCGCCCGCCACCTCGCGGAAGATGTGCACCGCCTCGGACTCCAGGGCGTCCAGGTGGCTGAGCGCGTACGGGCTGTCGATGCCCTCGCCCGCGGTGATTGCCGAGGTCATGCTGTGCCCCATTCGTTCTCCCCCGAGGACTTCGTCCAGGGGGTGCCCCCACCACCCGCGCGGCGCGCCGGTGCGGCTGTCGCGGTCGTCTGCGGCCCGGTGGCCGCGCGTGCGTCGCTCACGCCAGGCCCCTCTCGGTGAGCAGCGCAAGAAGCGCGGCCGCGGACTCCTGCACGGTCTGGGTGTGGGACTCGATCCGCAGATCCGGTGACTCGGGTGCCTCGTACGGGTCGTCGACGCCGGTCAGGCCGCTGATCTCACCGGCCGCCTGCTTGGCGTACAGGCCCTTCACATCGCGGACGGAGCAGACCTCCACGGGAGTCGCGACGTGTACCTCCAGATAGGCGGTGCCCTCGCTCTGGTGGCGCTTGCGCACCGCATCGCGGCTGTCGGCGTACGGGGCGATCACCGGGACCAGGGCCTTCACGCCGTTGGCGGCGAGCAGTTCGGCGACGAAGCCGATCCGCTGCACATTGGTGTGCCGGTCCTCGCGGCTGAAGCCGAGGCCCGCCGAGAGGAACTCGCGGATCTCGTCGCCGTCGAGCACCTCCACCCGGTGCCCGGCCGCGCGCAGCCGGCCCGCGAGCTCGTAGGCGATGGTGGTCTTGCCGGCGCTCGGCAGACCGGTCAGCCAGATGGTGGCTCCCGCCTCCGTCACGCTCATCGAAGTCTCCTGATCACTGTTCTGACGGCCCGTCATCCGTGCAGCCCGCACTCGGTCTTGTTGCGCCCGGCCCAGCGTCCGGCGCGCGCGTCCTCGCCCTCGGCGACCCGGCGGGTGCAGGGGGCGCAGCCGATCGAGGGGTAGCCGTCCATGAGGAGGAGGTTGGTGATCACACCGTGCTCGGCGACATAGGCGTCCACGTCGTCCTGCGTCCAGCGGGCGATCGGGGACACCTTGACCTTCCGGCGCTTCTCGTCCCAGCCGACCACCGGGGTGTTCGCCCGGGTCGGGGACTCGTCGCGGCGCAGCCCGGTGGCCCAGGCGGCGTACGAACTCAGGCCCTGCTCAAGGGGCTTGACCTTGCGCAGCGCGCAGCACAGGTCGGGGTCGCGGTCGTGCAGCTTCGGGCCGTACTCGGCGTCCTGCTCGGCGACGCTCTGCCGCGGGGTGAGGGTGATGACGTTGACGTCCATCACCTCGGCGACCGCGTCCCGGGTGCCGATGGTCTCGGGGAAGTGGTAGCCGGTGTCCAGGAACACCACGTCCACGCCGGGCATCGCACGGGAGGCGAGATGGGCGACGACCGCGTCCTCCATGGAGGAGGTGACGCAGAAGCGGTTGCCGAAGGTGTCGGCGGCCCAGCGCAGGATCTCCAGGGGGGAGGCCTCTTCGAGGTCCCGTCCCGCCTGCTCGGCGAGGGCCTTGAGCTCTTCGTCGGTGCGCCCGCCCGGGTCCCGGTCCGCGGCGCGGGCGGGCGCCTCGCGCTCCCCGGCGGTTCCGGCGCCGGTCTGAGTGGCCGTCATATCGCTTCCCCTCCACCGTCGTTGCGCTGTACTCCGCGGGCGAGCAGCCCGAGGAACTTCAGCTGGAAGGCCCGGTTGCACGCCGCGCACTCCCAGGCGCCGTGACCGGTCTCGTTGGGCCGCAGGTCCTCGTCGCCGCAGTACGGGCAGTAGAAGGGGGCCGCGCGCTCGCTCATGACAGGGCCTCCTCGTCGGCGCGCGCCGCCCAGGTTGCGAACCGCTCGCCCTCGGCGCGCTCCGCCTGGAAGCGCCCGAGCACCCGCTCGACGTAGTCGGGCAGCTCGGCCGAAGTGACCTTCAGGCCGCGGACCTTGCGGCCGAAGCCGGCCTCCAGGCCGAGCGCGCCGCCCAGGTGCACCTGGAAGCCCTCGACCTGGTTGCCGTCGCCGTCCAGGACCAGCTGGCCCTTGAGGCCGATGTCGGCGACCTGGATGCGGGCGCAGGAGTTGGGGCAGCCGTTGATGTTGATGGTGATCGGCTCGTCGAACTCCGGCAGGCGGCGCTCCAGTTCGTCGATCAGCGAGGCGCCGCGCGCCTTGGTCTCGACGATGGCGAGCTTGCAGAACTCGATGCCGGTGCAGGCCATCGTGCCGCGCCGGAACGGCGAGGCGTCGACCTTGAGGCCGAGCGCCTCCAGGCCGGTCACGAGCGAGTCGACGCGGCCCTCCTCGACGTCGAGCACGATCAGCTTCTGCTCGGCAGTGGTGCGCAGGCGCCCCGAGCCGTGCGTCTCGGCCAGCTCGGCGATCTTGCTCAGGGTGGCGCCGTCCACGCGGCCCACGCGGGGCGCGAAGCCGATGTAGAAGCGGCCGTCCTTCTGGCGGTGCACCCCGAGGTGGTCGCGCCAGACCTCCTTGGGCAGCTCGGGCGCCGGCCCGTCGACGAGCTTGCGCTTCAGGTACTCGTCCTCCAGGACCTGACGGAACTTCTCCGCGCCCCAGTCGGCGACGAGGAACTTCAGGCGGGCGCGGGTGCGCAGCCGCCGGTAGCCGTAGTCGCGGAAGATCGAGATGACGCCCTCGTACGCGTCGGGCACCTCGTCGAGCGGCACCCAGGCGCCGAGGCGCACCCCGAGCTTGGGGTTGGTGGAGAGCCCGCCGCCGACCCACAGGTCGAAGCCGGGGCCGTGCTCGGGGTGGTCGACACCGACGAAGGCGATGTCGTTGATCTCGTGCGCGACGTCGAGCTGCGGCGATCCGGAGACGGCGCTCTTGAACTTGCGGGGCAGGTTGGAGAAGGCCGGGTTGCCGATGTAACGGCGCTGGATCTCGTCGATGGCCGGGCTGCCGTCGATGATCTCGTCGGCGGCGATGCCGGCGACCGGCGAGCCGAGGATGACGCGCGGGGTGTCGCCGCAGGCCTCGGTGGTGGACAGGCCGACCGCTTCGAGGCGGTTCCAGATCTCCGGGACGTCCTCGATGCGGATCCAGTGGTACTGGACGTTCTGCCGGTCGGTGAGGTCGGCGGTGCCGCGCGCGAACTCCTGGGAGATCTCGCCGATCACCCGCAGCTGCTCGGTGGTCAGACGGCCGCCGTCGATGCGGACGCGGAGCATGAAGTACTCGTCGTCCAGCTCCTCCGGCTCCAGGATCGCCGTCTTGCCGCCGTCGATGCCCTGGCGGCGCTGGGTGTAGAGGCCCCACCAGCGCATCCGGCCGCGCAGGTCGTTGGGGTCGATGGAGGCGAAGCCCCGCTTGGAGTAGATCGTCTCAATGCGTGTCCGCACATTGAGACCGTCGTCGTCCTTCTTGAACTGCTCGTTCCCGTTGAGGGGCGTGAAGTGGCCGACGGCCCACTGGCCTTCACCACGGTGGCGGCCCGGCTTGCGGCGGGGCGTCGTGGGGGCAGGGTTATCTGGGCTGGCGGCCATGGCATATGTCCTTCGGGACTGCGGGTGGGCGGCTCTGACCTGCACACTCGCGCTTCGGCGCGGCGGTGCGCAGTCAAGACAGAGGGCAGGGGGATCGCGGCGTGGCTGGAGGAGTCAGCGTGCCGGACAGATGGCGCTGGACATGCGGCCGAGGTCGACGTGCCGCCGACTCACCAAGGCGATTCCAGTTCCAGACATGACGGAAGCGTGTCACGGGACTTTGGACCCAGTCCACCACTATCCAGATAGTGGACAAAGCTGTCCCGCATCATAAGACGCTGTGGTCCGCGTCACTGGCCCGCGCCCGGCCAGGGGCCGGGCGCGGGCACGTCCTCGGCCTGCTCCTCCTTGGTGTCGAAGAGCTTGAATCCGCGCCGCAGGTAGTTGTCCATGGCGTGCTCGCCGTCCAGCGAGCAGGTGTGCACCCACACCCGCTCGGTGGCGGGCAGTCCCGGCCACCGAGCGGCCAGGTCCCAGGCCCGGCGCAGCCCCTGCGTCAGGAGGTGGCCGCCGATGCGCCGGCCGCGGAAGGCGGCGATCAGACCGAAGTAGACGATCTCCACCGAGCCGCCCGGCTGGGCCTCCAGCTCGACGTACCCGGCGGGCGTGCCCCGCTCGTAGGCCACCCAGGTCTCGGTGCCGGGCCGGTCCAGCGTCCGCTGCCACTCGGCGTAGCTCCAGCCGAGACGGTCGAGCCAGGTGATGTCCCCGCCGACCGCCGTATAGAGGAAGCGGCTGAACTCCGGCGAGGGCACCTCGGCGCGCACGATCGTGACGTCGTCCGCGGGCTCGGCGGCCGGGCGCAGATCGTCGGGGGAGGTCTGTTCCAGGGACCAGGTGGTCACGGTGATACTCATGGACGCCAGGCAATCATGCGGCCCCCGATGCCTCCAACGCAGGTCAGGGCAGCCGGCCCCGGGCCGTCGCGACCGCCGGGGACAAGGAGTGGGGGAGCAGGTCCGCCGGGTGGTCGGGCCGGACGACCTCCACCCGTACGTCCTCGCTGAAGCGGTACGGGCGGTGGGCGAGCACCTCCGCGAGACGGCGGCGCAGCCGGGACATCTCCGCCCGTACGGTCACCGTGCGCGTCGGGTCCTCGAAGATGTCCTGGGCGAGCTGGGCGGCGCTGCGGCCCTCGCGGTTCAGGGCGAGCACGAGGAGCAGCTCGGCGTGGCGGGGGCTGAGCTCCTGCGTCCAGTCGCCCGCGTCCCCGGAGACGGTCACCGTGCAGCGCCGGGGCCTGGAGAGGTCGAGCACGACCCGCCGGGCCGTGGCCGGGCCGGGTCCTGCCGCCTCGTCGCCGACCCGCACGAGCCGGCCGCCGGGCAGCGGCTCGATGGTGCACATGCCGAGCGAGGGCAGCCAAATGCGCCCCGCCCGGGGCGACTTGGGCAGGGCGAGCCGGTCGGTGGGCGGCATGCCGGTGACCGCGGCGACCCAGCCGTTGTCGTCGACGGCAAGCGCCCGGCCGCCCACCCGGCACAGCACCGGCGCGGCGACCGTGCGCAGCCGCTCCAGGGCGGCGAAGTGCCGGCCGCGCAGCTCGGCCGCGGCGAGCCGGGCCACCGAGGTCACGAAGGAGAGCGTGGCCGGGTGCATGGTGCTCAGCGGCCCGCTGACGTCCACCACGCCGAGCAGCCGTCCGTCGCGCGGGTCGACGATCGGCGCGCCCGCGCAGGTCCAGGTGTGATGGGCGGCGACGAAGTGCTCGGCCGAGAACACCTGCACCGGACGCCCGGTGACGAGCGGGGTGCCCACCCCGTTGGTGCCGGCGGCGCTCTCGCTCCAGTCGGCGCCGACCTCGAACCCCAGGGTGTCGGCGAGCTTCAGGACGGAGGGGTGGCCCTCCCGCCACAGCAGCCGGCCCTCGGCGTCCGAGACGACCATGATGTGCTGGGCCGCGTCCGCGACCGACACCAGGGCGTCCCGCAGGACCGGCAGGACCTCCGCCAGCGGCGAGTGCTGCCGGCGCCGTTCGACCTCGGACAGCGCGAGCAGCCCCGCGTGGTTGTCCCCGTCCGGGTCGAGCCCGCTGCTCAGCGCCCGCCGCCAGGACTCCCCGATCTCCGCCCGGGGGCCGACCGTGGAGCTCCGGCCCGCGAGCGCGGCCGCGCGCACGCCCTTCAGGAGCCGGGTCGCCTTCTGGGCGTCCATGGCGGCCAGCCGGGCCACGTCCAGCGTGGTGGTGTGCACGGAATCCTCCTGCCGTCGACACCGGCGCCCGGCGGGGCCGGACCCGGATGTCCTGAATTCATCGTGCCCGCCCGGTAGTTGGCGCGCGGCGATATGCCCCACATGGTTGCAACCCTTTGCAACTCTCGCGAACGGCCGTGCGTGCGTACGAAGGTGGCAGTGCACCGGAAGTCCGGTCGTCATGCTCCGTCCTCGGACGCATGAGAGTGCGGGGGTGGTGCCGTGTCGGCGCAGCACCGCCCCCGACGGACCGCCCGGGACACCGCTTTTCGGCCGCGCCCCGGGCTCCCGCTCACACCTCGACGCGGGCCCGCTCCACCACGGACGCCAGGTCGAGCGAGTGCGGCAGCGTGCCGAACGCCGCTCCCCAGTCACCGCCGAGCCGCGAGGCGCAGAACGCGTCCGCGACCTCCGGCGGCGCCCAGCGCACGAGCAGCGAGCCCTGGAGCACGAGGGCCATCCGCTCCACCAGACGCCGCGCCCGCCCCTCGATGCCGTCCAGATCGGCGAGTTCGGTCAGCAGGCCCTTGATCGCCCCGTCGAGCCGGTGGTCCGCGCCGCGCGCCCTGCCGACCTCCTGGAGGAAGGCGTTGATGGCCGCCGGCTCGCGCTGGAGCGCCCGCAGCACGTCCAGGGCCTGGACGTTGCCCGAGCCCTCCCAGATCGAGTTCAGCGGCGCCTCCCGCAGCAGCCGCGGCATCCCGGACTCCTCGACGTAGCCGTTGCCGCCGAGGCATTCGAGGGCCTCGACGGCCACCGGCGTACACCGCTTGGTGACCCAGTACTTGGCGGCCGGCACCGCGAGCCGCAGGAACGCCCGCTCCTCCTCGGTGTCGGCGTCGTAGGCGGCGGCGAGCCGCAGCGCCAGCGTGGTGGCGGCCTCCGACTCCAGGGCCAGATCGGCCAGCACGTTGCGCATCAGCGGCTTCTCGATGAGCACCCCGCCGAACGCGCTGCGGTAGGAGGCGTGGTGGACCGCCTGGGTCACGGCCTGTCGCATGAGCGCGGCCGAGCCGATCACACAGTCGAGGCGGGTCGCGGCCACCATCTCGATGATGGTGCGCACCCCGCGGCCCTCCTCGCCGACCCGGCGTGCCCACGTCCCGTCGAACTCGACCTCGCTGGAGGCGTTCGACTTGTTGCCCAGCTTGTCCTTGAGGCGCTGGATCGCGAAGGCGTTGCGGGTGCCGTCGTCGAGGACCCGCGGCACCAGGAAGCAGGTGAGGCTGTCCTTGTGGGAAGGGGATGCCTGCGCGAGGACCAGGAACCCGTCGCTCATCGGCGCCGAGCAGAACCACTTGTGCCCGGTCAGGACGTACTCGCCGTCGGCGCCGAGCGGGGCCGCGAACGTGGTGTTGGCCCGTACGTCGCTGCCGCCCTGCTTCTCCGTCATCCCCATGCCGAACAGGACACCGCCCTTCTCGGCGGCGGGCCGCAGCCCCTGTTCGTACACGTGCGAGGTGAGCCGCGGCTCCCACTCGGCGGCCAGCGCCGGGTCGGTGCGCAGCGCGGGGACGGCCGCGTGCGTCATGGAGACCGGGCAGCCGTGCCCGCCCTCCGCCTGCGTCCACACCAGGAACCCGGCGGCCCGGCGCACGTGCCCGGCGGGCCGCCCCCAGGCGTCGGTGAGGCCCGACGACACGGCCTTGCCGAGCAGCCGGTGCCAGCTCGGATGGAACTCGACCTCGTCGATCCGGTTGCCGTAGCGGTCGTGGGTGCGCAGCGTCGGCGGGTTCTCGTTCGCCAGCACACCCCACTCCTGGGCCTGGGCCGATCCCGCCGACCGTCCGAGGACCGCGAGCTCCTCCTGGACGCCGTCGAGGAGCTCCGGCGCTACATGCCGCTCGACCGCCTCGCCAAGGGCCCGGTCGGCGGTGAAGACGTCGTACCCGACCAGGGGCGGAGGCTGGTTGGTCACTGTGTGGGTGGTGGCTGCCATGCCGATACGGTAAGGACGTGCAGCCAGCAAATGAAACACCCGAGCGGACATCCGGCCGCCTCCATCGGGCCCGCGTCCTCTACCGCAACGTCTCCAAGCGGCAATTGGGCTGGCTGCTCCTCAAGGACACCGTCAACTCCTGCGTCGAGTACCGCATTCTCGGCCTGGCCGCCGAGGCCGCGTTCTTCACGCTGCTCTCCCTGCCTCCGCTGCTGCTCAGTGTCATCGCGCTGCTCGGCTACGTGGACGGCTGGACCAGCACCCACACGGTCGCCAGCATCGAGCAGAACATCCTGAACGCGGCCGGAACCGTGCTGTCCGACCGTGGGGTCCACGAGTTCGCGCAGCCGCTCCTGGACGACGTCACCAAGGGCAAACGCCCGGAAATCGTCTCCATCGGCTTCGCCATCGCGCTGTGGTCGGGCTCGCGCGCGGTCAACGTCTTCATCGACACCATCACCGTGATGTACGGGCTGGACGGGCACCGCGGGATCGTGAAGACCCGGGCGCTCTCGCTGGTGCTCTACGTCGTGGCGCTGCTGATCGGCGCGGTCGTGCTGCCGCTCGCGGTGGTCGGCCCGGACCGGGTGGTGGAGTGGATTCCGTGGGGCACGGACGTGATCAGCTTCCTGTACTGGCCGACGATGATCCTGCTGTCCATCGCCTTCCTCACCACCCTCTTCCACGTCTCGGTGCCGGTCCGCTCGCCGTGGATCGAGGACGTGCCGGGCGCGCTCGTGGCCCTGGCGATGTGGGTGCTCGGCTCGTTCCTGCTGCGGATCTACCTGACCAGCACGGTGGAGGGGCCCACCATCTACGGCTCGCTCGCGGCCCCCATCGCGGTGCTGCTGTGGATCGGCATCTCGGCGTTCGCGGTGCTGGTCGGCGCGGCCGTCAACGCCGCCATCGACCGCGTCTGGCCCTCGGTCGCCACGGCCGCGGCCCGCGAGGCCGGCGAGCGGGTCAAGGCCGCGCAGGCCGCGCAGATCGTGGCCCGCTCCCAGCCGATGCAGGCGATGCTCTTCGACGGCATGGAGGACATGGAGGACGCGGACGAGGCGGGCGACCCGGGCATGCCGTCCGAATTCCCCGAGCGCTGGTCGAAGTTCCTGCCCCCCGAGGACGTCAAGTCCCGCCTGCACACCGTGCGCAAGCACGAGGAGAAGCCGCAGGACAAGACATCGGACAAGGCGCCGGAGAAGCCCCCGCGCGGCCACGAGAAGTCCCCGCGCGACCAGGACTGACCGGCGGTCCGCCGCGCCGGCGCACTACCCTCGAAGCATGTACCGAGAGCGGCCCTCGCGGCTGTCCGGAGCCGTCCTGTGGACCCGGACCGTGGAGGGCGGCGCGCCCCGGCCCGTGCTGCCCGACGGCTGCATGGACCTGCTCTGGTGCGAGGGCCGCCTCCTGGTGGCGGGCCCCGACACCCGTGCCCACGTCCCCGACGCGCCTCCCGGCACGCACTACGCCGCGATCCGCTTCGCCCCCGGCGCCGCTCCCGCGCTCCTCGGCGTCCCGGCCCACGAACTGCGCGATGCCCGGGTCCCGCTCGACGCGCTCTGGCCGGGCGCCGAGGTGCGCTCGCTCGCGCTGCGCGTCGGGGACGCGGCCGAGCCGGCCGCCGCACTCGAAGCCGCGGTCCTCGCGAAGGCGCCCCCGCAGGACCCGCTGACGCGGGCGGTCTCGGCGCGCCTGGCCGCCGGGTGGAGCGTGGGCGCCACCGCGGCCGAGGCCGGGCTCGGCGCCCGTCAGCTGCATCGGCGCTGTCTGGACGCCTTCGGCTACGGACCCAAGACGCTGGCCCGCATCCTGCGCCTGCGGCGCGCCCTCGCCCTGGTGACGCGGGGCGTGCCGTACGCGGAGGCGGCCCTCGTCGCAGGGTGCGCCGACCAGGCGCACCTCGCCCGCGAGATGCGCGCGCTCGCCGGGATGACGCTGACCGCCTACGCCAAGGCGGCGAACAGCGACACCTCCGTGCCGTCCGGGTCGTGGACGGTCGCGTAGCGCTGGCCCCAGAAGGCGTCCCAGGGCTCCAGGTGCCCGTGGTGTCCGGCGGCCGTCAGCGACTCGTACACCGCGTCCACTTCGGCGGGCGAGTCACAGGCGAAGGCGAGCCCGGTGCGGCCGCCGTCCTCGGGCCGTTTCCAGCCGGGATCGAAGGAGCGGACGGTGTCCTCGGTGTCCCACAGGACACGGGTGCCGCCGGGGAGCGTGCACTCCACGTGCGGCTGGGTGTCGGCGTCGGCCGGGAGGTCCAGGCCGAGGCGGCGGTAGAAGGCGAGGGATGCGGCCATGTCGGCCACTACCAGGCCGATGGCGTCGAGTCGTGGAGTCATGGCCTCACCGTAGGCAGCACGCCGGGCGCGGGTCTTGAACGAAACGGACACGGCGGTCGGCCGTGCGCGGCACCCCGTGCCCCCGTTACGCTATTTGCATGGGAGCGCAAATGGACAGCTGGGACGCGGAGCGGGCCGACCGGGCGGTCGCCGTACTGAAGGCGGTGGCCGACCCCTCGCGGTACCGCCTGCTGTGGGCGCTCGGCGGGGCCGAACTGCCGGTGAGCGCGCTCGCCGAGATCCTGGGCGCGCATGTCGCCGCGACCTCGCAGCACCTGGCCAAGCTGCGCGCAGCCGGGCTCGTCAGTTCGCGGCGCGAGGGCACCCGGATCTTCTACCGCGCGGCTCACCCGGGGGTGCGGGGGCTCCTTGAGGAGGCGTCCGTGGTGGCCCTGGCGGTATCGCCGGACGCCACCGCTGCCACCGCCCCCGTCCCGGCGGCCGAGCCGGCCCCGGCCAGGGCCACCCGCAGGGCCGGGGCCCCACGTCCGGTCACCGACTAGGTCCGGCCGGCTTTCAGGGGCCCGGGGAACCGGGAGGCGCCCGCCGGGCCGGGGCTACGCCGCGGCGCTGTCGTCGAGCCCGTACTCCTCGCGCTCCGCGTCGTACCCGAACAGCTCGGCGTAACGGCCCCAGTCCGTCGCGGTCTCCAGCTGCTGGGTCACCTGCTCGCTCGTGTAGTGGTGGGCCAGGACGTCCCGGAAGAAGCCCGCCCGCAGCGCGGACTCGGGGCTCTGGCGCAGGCTGGTGGTGATCAGGCGGACCAGGGGCGCGTCCACCGCGGCCTCCGCGAAGATCTCCTTGGACCGGCGCACGTCCGCGCCCGCGAACGTGCTGCCCCGGTCGGTCAGGACCAGGTCGTCACCGGTGACGACCGCGAAGCCGAGCAGGTCCAGGGCGTCGACCAGGGGCAGTACGTCGTCGATCTCCAGGCCCAGATCGTCGGCGAGGTCCGCCAGATCGCAGCTCCCGCCGCGGTGGGCGACCATCTCGGCCAGGCCCGACAGGCCGTCCACGCTCGCACCCGGCAGCGGGGTGTTGGCCGGGGTGCGCCGGTCGGGCCCGAGGCCTTCGGGGCGGCCCGGGAGCGGGGCCTGACCGCCCCGGACGGAGCTGGGGCCCGCCCCGTGGGTCTCCTTCACGCGGCCCGTCATCGTGCGGTAGACCCGGTCGATGAGCTCCTCGAACGCGGGCGCGTCACGGTCGCGCGGTCGCTCCAGACCCACCTCGAACGTCTCGCGGATCGTGCCGTAGGGCCGGGAGCCGAGCACCACGATCCGGTCGGCCATCAGGACCGCCTCCTCGATGTTGTGGGTCACCAGGACGATCGCCCGGGTCGGGAACTGGCCCGACTCCCACAGCTCCATCAGCTCGCCGCGCAGGTTCTCCGCGGTCAGCACGTCGAGCGCCGAGAACGGCTCGTCCATCATCAGGACGTCGGGCTCGACGACCAGGGCCCGGGCGAAGCCGACGCGCTGGCGCATGCCGCCCGACAGCTCCTTGGGGTAGGCGGACTCGAAGCCGTCGAGCCCGATGAGGTCGATGGCCTGGCGGGCCGCCTGCGACCGCGCGTCCGCCGGTACGCCCCGCGCCTCCAGGCCCAGTTCGACGTTCTGCAGCACGGTCAGCCAGGGCAGCAGCGCGAAGGTCTGGAACACCATGGCGGTGCCCGGGTTGGCGCCGGTCAGCGGGGCGCCCCGGTAGGACACCGTGCCCGAGCTCGGCGGCACGAGCCCGGCCAGACAGCGCAGCAGCGTCGACTTGCCCGACCCGGACTTGCCGAGCAGCGCGACCACTTCACCGGCCCGCACCTGGAGGTCGATGCCGCCGAGCACGGGCAGCTCGCCGTCGGCGCCCGCGTACGCCTTGGTCAGGCCGACCGTTTCGAGCAGGACCTCACCGTCGGCCGGGCGGGGCGCCCGCGGGGCGACGGCGTGCCGTGCGGTGCGCAGGGTGCGCAGGGCGTTCAGAACCATGGGGGGCTCCAGGAAGGTTCAGGGGTGTCAGAGGGCGAAGCGGGTGTCGGCGAGCCGGTAGAGGCGGCGCCACAGCAGGCGGTTGAGGCCGACGACGTACAGGCTCATCACCGCCACGCCCGCCAGCAGGTGCGGGAAGTCGCCGGAGGCGGTGGCCTTCGCGATGTAGGCGCCGAGGCCGGTGGCCGTCAGGGTGGTGCCGCCGAAGGTGACGACCTCCGCGACGATCGAGGCGTTCCAGGCGCCGCCCGACGCGGTGATGCCGCCGGTGACGTACGCCGGGAAGATGCCGGGCAGGATCAGCCGCTTCCAGCGCTGCCATCCGCGTACGCCCAGGTCGTCCATGGCCTCGCGCAGGTCGCTCGGGATCGACATGGCGCCCGCGATGGTGTTGAAGAGGATGTACCACTGGGCGCCGAGCGCCATCAGGAGGATGCCGCCGATGTTGATGGACAGGCCCGTCTTCAGGAAGAACCAGACGGCCAGCGGGAAGAGGAAGTTGGCGGGGAAGCTCGCGAGCACCTGCACGACGGGCTGGGCGATGCGGGTGAGGCGCGGCGAGAAGCCGATCCGCACGCCGATCGGCACCCAGATGACGGTGGCCGCGGCCACCAGGACCACCACCCGGGCCAGCGTGGCGAGGCCGAGCAGCAGCGGCTCGCCGAAGACGCCGAGCCCCGTCTGGTCGTGGAGGTAACGGCCGAGGTCGAACAGGCCCCACAGGATGAGGCCGCCCGCGACCACGGTGAACGTGATGTCCCCGGTGCGCCGGCGTGCCCCGTCGACGCTCAGCGGACGGTCGTCGGTGCCGAAGACGCGGCCCGCGCGGCTCAGGCCCCGGCCCAGCGGGCGCAACGCCTTGCCGAGCAGCTGGGGCCAGTGCGAGCGGCGCAGGAAGTCCAGGACGACCGACCGCTGGATCTCGCCGGCCTCGGACTGCTCGTTCTTGAACTTCTCGGCCCAGGCGGTCAGTGGTCGCCAGAAGACGAAGTTCACGCCGATGACCATCACGGCCATCGTGAGGATGGCCCAGCCGATCTTGCCGAGGTCGCCGTCGGTGATGGCGGCACCCGCGTACGAGCCGACCCCGGGCAGCGCGTAGTCCTTGTTGTTGACGCTGATCGCCTCGGACGCGACGAGGAAGAACCAGCCGCCGCCGAAGCTCAGCATCCCGTTCCAGACCAGGCTGATCATCCCGGACGGCAGCTCGACCTTCCAGAACCGCATCCACCGCGTGAACCCGAACGACCTTGACAGCTCGTCGAGTTCACGCGGGAGCGAGGTCAGGGAGTGGTAGAAGCCGAACGTCATGTTCCAGGCCTGCGAGGTGAAGATCGCGAAGATCGACGCGCATTCGAGGCCCAGCATGGAGCCGGGGAACAGGGCGATGAACCCGCTGACGGCGACGGTGAGGAAGCCGAGCACCGGCACCGACTGGAGGATGTCGAGTGCCGGGATCAGGATGCGCTCCAGACGCCTGCTCTTGGCGGCGGCCAGCGCGTACACGAAGGTGAAGACCAGCGAGGCGGCGAGCGCGATGAACATGCGCAGGAGCGAGCGCGCGGCGTCGTAGGGCAGCTGGGCCGGATCGGTGTCGACCTTGATCGACTGATCGGTGGAGAACCGGACCGTGGTGCCGTGGCCGACCTGGAGCACGACGTAGAAGAGTACGAGCACGGCCGCGGCGACCACCGCGTCGACCCAGCTCAGCCGGGCCAGGCGCCCTGCGAAGCGGGAGGTGACCCGCGGTGCGGGGCTGCTCGTCCGGAACGACATCACAAGAAACCTCCGACCACACTGTGGACACAGGAGTCCCGGAGGCGCGACCGCGCACCCCGGCGCGGCGGTGCCCGACGTGGTGAGAAAGAAAGAGGTGAGGAAGGGTCAGCGACGCCCGGTGGGGCGCTGCGGACTGGGAGGCTCCGCGTCCATGGCTGCCCCCTTCGGTGATGCGGTTTCCAGCGACTCGTGCAGTCTGCCGCTTCTTGCGCTCATACGCAAATAAGGGGGTGGGTGCGTTCCGGGGGAGCGGGGCGGGGTTCCGGGCCGGCCCCAACTCGCTTTATTCGCTGGCGCCGTCGGTCCCGGTGCATTTAAAGTCGGGACTGTTCGAGCGGGGCGACGCAACGTCGTCGCCGGTACCGAGACGTGGTTGGGGAGGTGTGAACGATGGCTGTCGTTGCGAAGGGCGCTGCCCGCATCCCGAAGTCCATCCACACCATGCCCGCGGTCTCCGGCTGACCGACTTCTTCCACCACGCCTGTGCGCGTGGCGCCGGGGCCGCCCTTCGAAGGGTTCCCCTTGTCTTCCTCGTTCGCTTCCCCGCAGGACACCTCCGAGTTCTCCACCTCCGGGGTCAACAGCTCCGCTCCCTCGCGCCCCCTCGCCGCGTACGGCTGGGACGACGCCTGGGCCGCGGAGTTCGCCCCGTACGCCGCGCAGGGCCTGGTGCCCGGCCGGGTCGTACGGGTCGACCGCGGCCAGTGCGACGTCGTGACCGCCGACGGCACGCTGCGCGCCGACACCGCGTTCGTCACCCCGCACGATCCGATGCGGGTCATCTGCACCGGCGACTGGGCGGCCGTCGAGCCGGTCGGCGATCCCCAGTTCGTCCGTACGTACCTTCCGCGGCGCACCGCGTTCGTGCGCAGCACCTCGTCCAACCGTTCCGAGGGGCAGATCCTCGCCGCCAACGTCGACCACGCGATCATCGCGGTGTCGCTCGCCGTCGAGCTCGACCTCGGCCGGATCGAGCGCTTCCTCGCGCTGGCCTGGGAGTCGGGGGCCCAGCCGCTCGTCGTGCTCACCAAGGCCGACCTGGTCCCCGACCCGGTCGGGCTGTCCTACCTCGTCCAGGACGTGTCGACGGCCGCGCCCGGGGTCCAGGTGCTGCCGGTCAGCGCGACCGGCGGGGAGGGCGTCGAGGCCCTGGCCGCGGTCGTCGCGGGCGGCACCAGCGTGCTGCTCGGGCAGTCCGGTGCGGGCAAGTCCACGCTGGCCAACGTGCTGCTCGGGGACGAGGTGATGGCGGTGCAGGCCGCGCGTGAGGTGGACGGCAAGGGCCGCCACACCACGACCACTCGCAACCTGCTGGTGCTGCCGGGCGGGGGCGTGCTCATCGACACGCCCGGTCTGCGCGGGGTCGGCCTGTACGACGCGGAGTCCGGGGTGGGGCAGGTCTTCGCCGAGATCGAGGAACTGGCCGCCGACTGCCGCTTCCACGACTGCGCGCACGAGGCGGAGCCGGGCTGCGCGGTGCTGGCCGCGATCGAGGACGGTTCGCTGGCCGTGCGCCGCCTGGACAGTTACCGCAAGCTGCTCCGCGAGAACCAGCGGATCGTGGCGAAGACGGACGCGCGGCTGCGGGCGGAGATCCGGCGGGACTGGAAGGCGAAGGGCGCGGAGGGCCGTGCCAACGGCGCCCTGAAGCGGGGCCGCCTGCGCTGAGCCCTCGGGTGCCCGCCCCGGCCCGGGGTCGGTTGGTTCCGGCCCCCTGGGGCTCCGCCCCGGACCCCGTTCGCGCCTTGAGGGGCGCTCGTCCTCGAACTCCCCCCAGGCCTCAAGGGCCTGGGGGGACCCCATGACGGGCTGAGGATGCCGTTGCGCCCGGCGCTTTCAGGGGCGCGGGGAACCGCGCGACCGGCCAGGGACGGCGCGAGGACGAGATCGGGGTTGGGGGCGCGGGGAACTGCGCGAGTGGGTCCGGTCGGGGCGCGGCCGGACTGCGGTGGAGCGGGGGGCGGGGCCGCATCCAGGGGGTGGGCCGGCCCGCGAGGGTTAGGTGTCCGAATGCCGCCAGAGACCCCGCAGGCGACCGCGCACACTGGAAGGCGTGATGCACCCAGACGCGCAGTACGAGGCGGTCAGCAGCAGGGACGCCCGGTTCGACGGGGAGTTCTTCTTCGCCGTGGCGACGACCGGGATCTACTGCCGGCCGAGCTGCCCCGCCGTCACCCCACGCCGTAAGAACGTCCGGTTCTTCCCCAGCGCCGCCGCCGCCCAGAGCCACGGCTTCCGGGCGTGCCGCCGCTGCCGCCCGGACGCCGCGCCGGGGTCGGCCGAGTGGAACACGCGGGCCGATGTCGTCGGCCGGGCCATGCGCATGATCGGGGACGGCGTCGTCGACCGCGAGGGCGTGCCGGGGCTCGCCACCCGGCTCGGCTACAGCACCCGGCAGGTGCAGCGGCAGCTCACCGCCGAGGTCGGCGCCGGCCCCGTCGCCCTCGCCCGGGCGCAGCGCGCCCACACCGCGCGCGTGCTGCTCCAGACCACCCCGCTCCCGGTCACCGAGATCGCCTTCGCCGCCGGCTTCGCCAGCGTGCGCCAGTTCAACGACACGATCCGGCAGATCTACGCCCGTACCCCCAGCGGCCTGCGCGAGGAGGCCGGGACCCGGGCCGCCGGACCCGGTGTCGCGGCGAGCGCCGGCATCCCGCTGCGGCTCGCCCATCGGGGCGCGTACGCCGTGAAGGAGACCTTCGACCTCCTCGCGGACGAGGCCGTCGCGCATGTCGAGGAGGTCGTCGGCGAGAGCGGAACCCGCGTCTACCGGCGCACCCTGCGGCTGCCCCACGGCACTGCCGTCGTGGCCGTCGACGAGGCCGCCCCCGCGCACACCACGGCCCGCCAGGGCTGGCTCGACGCCCGGATCCACCTCACCGATCTGCGCGACCTCACCACCGCCGTTCAGCGCCTGCGCCGGCTGTTCGACCTGGACGCGGACCCGTACGCCGTCGACGAACGGCTGAGCGCGGACCCCGGGCTCGCCCCGCTCGTCGCGCGGACCCCGGGCCTGCGCTCGCCCGGCGCCGCCGACCCCGAGGAGTGCGCGGTGCGGGCGCTGGTCGGGCCGCAGGCGGCGGCCGGCCTCGTCGAGACGTACGGCAAACGCCTCGACGCGCCCTGCGGGGCGCTCACCCACCTCTTCCCCGAGCCCGCCCTGCTCGCCGCCCACCCCGACCCGCGCCTCGCCGCGCTGGCGACCGCGCTCGCCGACGCCACCCTGCGCCTGGACGCCGGCGCCGACCGCGAGGAGGCCGAACGGGTGCTGCGGGGGCTGCCCGGCCTGGACGAGGGGACCGTCCAGGTGATCCGCACGCGTGCGCTCGGCGACCCGGACGTGGGCGCCGACGGGGAGGAGGCCTGGCGGCCCTGGCGCTCCTACGCGCGCCGCCACCTCGCGCTCGCGGCGGCCCGGAACCGGCAGGCGACCGCCGGGCCGCAGTAGTCCGACGGGCGGGGCCGGGCCACTTCTGCGAACGTCGAAGACATGATCCGTCTCGCGCGCCTGCCCCTGGACCGCTGGTCGGCGCTGCTGCCGCCGCTCGCCCTCGTGCTGCTCGCGCTGACGTGGGGGCGGTCGCTGCCCGCCTGGCTCGTCGCCGTGGTCGCCTGTTTCCTGGCCGGTGCGGTGCTGGCCGCCGTGCACCACGCGGAGGTGGTCGCGCACCGGGTGGGCGAGCCGTTCGGATCGCTCGTGCTCGCGGTCGCGGTCACCGTCATCGAGGTCGCCCTGATCGTCACCCTGATGTCGGACGGCGGCGACAAGAGCGCCTCGCTGGCCCGGGACACCGTCTTCGCCGCCGTGATGATCACGTGCAACGGCATCGTCGGGCTCTGCCTCCTGGTCGGCGCCCTGCGGCGCAGGCTCGCCGTGTTCAACGCCGAGGGCACCGTCACGGCCTTCGCGACGGTCACCACCCTGGCGGGCCTGAGCCTCGCCCTGCCGACCTTCACCACCAGCAAGCCGGGCCCCGAGTTCTCGCCCGCCCAGCTGATCTTCGCCGCGATCGCCTCGGTGTTCCTGTACGGACTCTTCGTCGCGACCCAGACCGTGCGCCACCGCGACTACTTCCTGCCGGTGACCCAGCAGGGCGAGGTGATGCGGGACGACGACCACGCCAACCCGCCCTCCGCGCGCACCGCCTGGACCAGTGTCGCGCTGCTCGGGGTCGCGCTGGTCGCGGTCGTGGGCCTGGCCAAGGGGGTCTCGCCGACCATCGAGCGGGGGGTGGCCGCGGCCGGCCTGCCCGCCTCCGTCGTGGGTGTCGTCATCGCGCTTCTCGTGCTGCTGCCCGAGACCATCGCCGCCGTGCGGGCCGCCCGGCGCGACCGCGTGCAGACCAGCCTCAACCTCGCGCTCGGCTCGGCCATGGCCAGCATCGGCCTCACCATTCCGGCCGTCGCGCTCGCGACCATCTGGCTGTCCGGCCCGCTGGTGCTCGGGCTCGGCGCCAGCCACATGGTGCTGCTCGCCCTGACGGTCACCGTCGGCATCCTGACCGTCGTACCGGGCCGCGCCACCCTGATGCAGGGCGGGCTGCACCTCTCGCTGTTCGCCGCGTACATCGTGCTCGCGGTCAGCCCGTAGCCCCTGGTGGACGCCCCGTGCGGCACCCGCCGCCCGCGCGGTGCCCGCGATGCCCGCCCGTCCGGCCGTATGCGGTCCCTGCACGCCCTGTTCGTGTTCTGTTCGTATACGTTCCCCGTGCGTTCCGGCCGACTGGGCGCTGCATTCAAGCCACCTGTGTTACGGACGTGTTGACGGATGACCCTGCCGAGTCACACGATCGAAAGGTAGGTAGTTGCTCAATACATCTGATTCGGCCGGTGGAACGTCCCCCCTCCGGTCGAAGAGGCCAAGCAGGAGGCACCATGTGTGGCATCACCGGCTGGATCTCCTTCGAACGTGAACTGCGCGCCGAGCGGGACACCCTGGACGCGATGACCGAGACGATGGACTGCCGCGGTCCCGACGACCGCGGCGTGTGGGCCAACGGGCCGGCCGCGCTCGGCCACCGCAGGCTCGCGATCATCGACCTTCCGGGCGGGCGCCAGCCCATGAGCGTCGAGGCGGGCGGCCGGACCGTCGCCCTCGTCTACTCGGGCGAGACCTACAACTTCACCGAGCTCAAGGCCGAACTCGCCGCCCGCGGGCACCGGTTCACCACCGACTCCGACACCGAGGTAGTCCTGCACGGCTACCTCGAATGGGGAGAGGCCGTCGCGGAACGCCTCAACGGCATGTACGCGTTCGCGATCTGGGACGAGCGCGTCCAGCGCCTCGTCATGATCCGCGACCGGATGGGCATCAAGCCCTTCTACTACTACGAGACCGCCGACGGCGTGCTCTTCGGCTCCGAGCCCAAGGCGATCCTCGCCAATCCGCTGGCCCGCCGCTCGGTCTCGCTGGACGGACTCCGCGAGCTGTTCACCATGGTCAAGACGCCGGGCCACGCGGTGTGGGACGGCATGAAGGAGGTCGAGCCCGGCACCGTCGTCACCGTCGACCGCGGCGGCCTGCGCACCCACACCTACTGGACGCTCGAAACCCGTCCGCACGAGGACGACCGCGCCACCAGCATCGCCCACGTCCGCGAGCTGCTCGACGACATCGTCCGCCGCCAGCTCATAGCCGACGTGCCGCGCTGCATGCTGCTCTCCGGCGGCCTCGACTCCTCCGCGCTCACCGCGCTCGCCGCCCAGCAGCTCGGCGAAGTGGGCCACCAAGTGCGCAGCTTCGCGGTGGACTTCGTCGGCCAGACCGAGAACTTCGTCGCCGACGAGCTCCGCGCCACCCCCGACACCCCCTACGTCCACGACGTGGCCCGCACCTCCGGCACCGTCCACCAGGACATCGTCCTGGACGCCCAGGCACTGGCCGACCCCGAGGTGCGGGCCAAGGTCATCAGGGCCCGCGACATCCCCATGGGCTTCGGAGACATGGACGCCTCGCTCTACCTGCTGTTCAAGGCGATCCGCGAACACTCCACGGTCGCCCTGTCCGGCGAGTCCGCGGACGAGGTCTTCGGCGGCTACAAGCAGTTCTTCGACGAGGACGCGCGGGCCGCCGACACGTTCCCCTGGCTCGTCAAGTTCGCCGAGCAGTTCGGCGACGACTCCGGCCTGCTGCGGCCGGACCTGACGGCCGCCCTGAACGTCCCCGCCTACGTCAAGGACTCCTACGACACCGCCGTCGCCGGCGTCCAACGCCTCGACGGCGAGAGCGACTTCGAGTACCGGATGCGCAAGATCTGCAATCTCCACCTCACCCGCTTCGTGCGCATCCTGCTCGACCGCAAGGACCGCGCGAGCATGGCCGTCGGCCTGGAGGTGCGGGTGCCGTTCTGCGACCACCGGCTCGTCGAATACGTCTACAACGCGCCCTGGTCGGTGAAGTCCTTCGACGGCCGCGAGAAGAGCCTGCTGCGCGAGGCGGCCAGGGACGTCCTGCCGCAGTCCGTGTACGACCGGGTCAAGAGCCCCTACCCCTCGACCCAGGACCCGAAGTACGCCATCGCCCTCCAGGGGCACGCCAAGGACCTGCTCGCCCAGCCCTCGCACCCGGTCTTCGACCTCGTCGACCGCGAAGGGCTCCGCCGGGCCGCCGAAGTGAGCGGTCCGCAGATCCACCAGGCCTCGCGGCGCGGTCTGGAGCGCACCCTGGACCTGGCGATCTGGCTCGATCTGTACAAGCCGGAGGTGAAGCTGGCCTAGCGGCAACGGAGTTGGTGCCCGGGTCGCTCAACTGCGGCTCGGGCGCTCGCCAGTTGCGGCTCGGCCTCCCGCTAGTCGCGGCTCGGCAGGTCGTCCAGTCCCCAGCTGTGGATCTTGTCGGGGTGGATGCGGATGATCTCCTCGCTGAAGTGCGGTCCCAACTCGTGCGGACCGGTGAGGAGTTCGGCCGTACCGCGGATCTCCACGCCGCGCACCTTCCACGGCCGCACGCTCACGACGTCGTCGACCACCAGGGCGGCCTTCGGGTTGCCCTGGAGGTTGCGCCACTTCTTCGTCGTGCCGAGCGCGTATCCGCCGATGAGGATCGTGCCGTCGTCCTGTGGGAAGAAGCCGACCGGGTTGGCCTGCGGCTGGCCCTTCCGGTCGACGGTGGCGAGCCGGCCAAGCCGCTGGCTCTTGAGGTACACACGCTCGGCCTCGCTGAATTCGCTCATGGGGTCACCCTCACATGCCCGCCGCCACCTCGTCATCGGAAGGTGGCCCCAGGCCCCGGGGACCGTCCCCGGGCCCGTTCAGCCCCAGACCACCGCGCCCAGCCAGGCCCCGGCCACCAGCAGGCAGGCGAACAGCTCGGCCATCACCGAGTAGCCGCCGGCGCGCAGCGCCGTACGGGCCGAGGCCACGGCGTCCGCGCGGCTGCCCAGGCGCATCCGCTCGGCGCCGTACAGGCCGCCGAGGAACCCGGCGATCCCGCCGACCACGGGCAGCACGAAGAACCCCACCGCGGACGCCGCGCCCGCCGTCAGCACCGAGCGCTTCGACACCCCGGCCCCCTTGAAGCGGCGCGGCGGCAGCAGGGGTCTGAGGGCCTGGTTCAGGAGAAGTACGCCGGTGGCCCCGGCCAGGACGGCCCAGGCGAGGCCGGTGGTGTCGTCGAGCGCCCACCACGCCACGGCGGCCCATACGATCGCCGGCCCGGGAACGCCGGGGACCAGCACGCCGCACAGGCCCATCAGCATCACCGCCCCGACCGCGAGGAGCTGCCACACACCCATCTGCCAAGGGTGCAGGAAACGCGGCGTTCCCGCAGTTCCACGCGGTTGCCCCGGCCCCGCCGAGGATGCGGGAGACGGCGCGGGCCGCAGTGCGGTGCCGTTGCCTCCGGCCCCGCCGAGCGACACGGGAAACGGGCGGGTCCCGCGGGTTCGCCGTGGGCCTCAGCGGGCCACCCAGCCCCGCTCGTAGGCGTGCCAGCCCAGCTGGAGGCGGGTGGTGACGCCGGTCAGCTCCATCAGGCCCTTGACCCGGCGCTGCACGGTCCGCAGGCCGAGATCCAGCTGCTTGGCGGCGCTGGCGTCGGTCATCCCGGCGAGCAGCAGCGACAGGATCTCCAGATCGGTCGCGTCCGGGCCCCGGCCCTCCTCGAACACGCCCCGGCCCCCGCCGCCCAGGCGCAGCGGCAGCGCGTCCTTCCACACCGCCTCGAAGAGGCCCATCAGCGATTCGAGCAGCCCGCTGGCGTGCACCACGAGCGCGGCCGGCTCGGCGCCGCGCCCGGTCAGCGGCACCATCGCCAAGGCGCGGTCCGCGACGACGAGCTTGGTCGGCACCCGCTCCACCGTGCGCACCTGCTCGTCCCGGCCGAGCGCGGCGGACAGCTCGACGATCCCGGCGGGCAGTGAGAGCACCTCGCGCTCGACCACCACCCGATAGCTCACCCCGCGGATCGAGGCCCGCTCCTCGGACTCGTTGTCCATCCCCGTGACCGCGACCGGCTTGCCCGTCACCAGGGCGCACACCTCGTCGGCCGCGCCCAGCTGCAACTGGTGGAAGCGGTGGGCCACCGCGCTCGCCCCGGTCACCACCTCGACCAGGTCGTGCACGGCCGGCTCGGCCGCCTCGGCGCGGTACTCGGTGGCGAGCAGCGCCGCCGCCAGCTCGGCCTGGTCCAGCTCGTGGCGCTGCTGGGTGAGCAGCGCGCCGAGCGCGACCCCGGGCGGCGCCGCGACCCACCGCCCGGTACGGGCCGAGGACTGGGCGGCAAGGCCGTGCCGCTCCAGACGGCGCAGGGCACGCTCGGTCTCGTTCTCCGGCAGCGCGAGCCGGTGCGCGAGGTCGCTCACCTCGGCCGCGCCCACCGCGACCAGGGCGCGGTACGCCGACTCCTGCGTCTCGTCGAGACCTATCGCTCCCAGCACCACGGACCGCCTCCCTCGAAGCCTGTGTCCAGGCCCTCACCTGCGCGCTGGCGGGAAACCGCCCCGGCGCAAACCCGCCGCACAACATCATCCCCGGATCGGCCGCCGCTCTGCCAATGTCGAGCCACCGCAGCACCAACAGCCTCTGGATACAGGGCATTTGCGCACTTCCGGCGCGGGTGCCTTTTGTTCCGGATTGATCTGGGGAGAGCGATGCGCCCGATATCGCGTACGGCACTGGGGGTGGCGACCGCCGCCGCCCTCGCCGTCACCGCGGTGGCGCCGTCCGTGGCAGCGCCACGAACCGACGGCACAGCCGACACCGCCAAGAGACCGCTCGTCGGCAGCGCCGCGAGCAGCACGGGAACACCGGCCACCGTCACCCTCGTCACCGGCGACAAGGTCGTGGTGAGCAGGGACGGCTCCGGCACGCCCACCGGCGTCACCGCGCTGCCGCGCGCGGACGGTTCCGTACCGCTCGTCCAGACCAGGCGGTCGGGGAACGAGCTGTACGTGTACCCCGACGACGCGGCGGGGGCGCTCGCCGCCGGCCGGGTCGACGAGGAACTCTTCAACGTCTCCGGGCTCATCCGCCAGGGCTACGACGACGCGCACACCAAGTCGCTGCCGCTCATCGCGGTGTACGGCGACGCCGCGACGCGCTCGGCGGCCCCGGCCGTGCCGCGCGGCGCCAAGGCGGGCCTGAGTCTGCCCGCCGTCAACGGGATCGCCCTGAGCGCGGACAAGACGAAGGCCGCCCAGGTGTGGGCGGACGTCACCAACTCCCGGACCCGGTCGGCCTCCGGGATCAAGAAGCTGTGGCTCGACCGCAAGGTGACGGCCTCCCTCGACCGGTCGGCCAAGCAGATCCGCGCCGACCTCGCGTGGGCCGCCGGATATGACGGCAAGGGCACCAAGGTCGCCGTCCTCGACACCGGTGTGGACGCCGAACACCCCGATCTCAAGGGCCGCATCACCGCCTCCAAGAACTTCACCGACTC
This sequence comes from Streptomyces xanthochromogenes, assembly GCF_014650455.1. Classification (GTDB taxonomy): domain Bacteria; phylum Actinomycetota; class Actinomycetes; order Streptomycetales; family Streptomycetaceae; genus Streptomyces; species Streptomyces xanthochromogenes. The sequence goes on from NZ_BMUZ01000021.1 coordinate 54,629, forward strand.
GCCCGACACCGAGGACCGCCAGGGCCACGGCACCCACACCACCTCCACGGTGGGCGGCTCGGGCGCGGCGAGCGACGGCAAGAAGAAGGGCATCGCACCCGGCACCGACCTGCTGGTCGGCAAGGTCCTCAACGACTCGGGTTCCGGCGACAGTTCGTGGATCATCGCCGGCATGCAGTGGGCCGTCGACAACAAGGCCGACGTCGTCTCCATGTCGCTCGGCAGCCCCGTCCCGACCGACTGCACCGACCCGATGAGCACCGCCGCACAGGAGCTCGCGACCAGCGCCACGCACACGCTGTTCGTCGTCGCGGCCGGCAACTCGGGACCGGCCCTGAACACCGTGTCCTCGCCCGGCTGCGCGCCCGGCGTCCTGACCGTCGGCGCCGTCGACCGCGACGACACCACCGCGAGCTTCTCCAGCCGCGGCCCGGCCCCCTTCACGCACACCCTGAAGCCGGAGATCACCGCCCCCGGCGTCGGCATCTCCGCCGCCAACGCGGGCGGCCGGGGCGTCTACGCGTACCAGACGATGTCCGGCACCTCGATGGCCACGCCGCACGTCGCGGGCGCCGCCGCCATCGTCAAGCAGCGCCACCCCGACTGGACCGCGCAGCAGATCAAGGCCGCGCTCGTCTCCTCCGCCAACAGCGGCATACCCGGCGACGTGCGCGAGACCGGAGGCGGTCGCCTCGACGTCAAGGCCGCCATCGACGAGACCGTGCTCGGCGCGCCCGCCGTGCAGGGCGGCACCTTCGACTGGCCGCAGGACAAGAGCGACCGCACCACCGTCCAGGTGCCCTACACCAACGTCTCCGGCAAGTCCGTGAAGCTCGACCTCACGGTCGCGGGCGTCACCGGAAACGACGGCTCGGCCGTCAACTCCGGTGTGGCGAGGCTCGGTTCGCGCTCGGTCACGGTCCCGGCCGGAGCCACCGTCAAGGTGCCGCTCGCCGTCGACCCCACCGCCCGCCTCAAGGCCGCCCAGTACGGTGACGTCACCGGCCGCGTGCTCGCCACGGCGAACGGTGTCAAGGTCTCCACCCCGTTCTCGCTGTACGTCGAGCCCGAGACGGTCACCCTGCGCGTCAAGCTCGTCGACCGCCAGGGCAAGCCCGCCGCCGGCCCCTCGTCCCTCGACGTCATCGGCACCGACACCGCGACCGGTGAGCGCCGCTTCAACGAGGGCGCCGCCGACCAGGTCTACCGGCTGCGCCCCGGCGCCTACTTCGTGTCGTCGTTCGTCGCCTCGGCCGACCCGGCGGACGCCACCGGCGCGAACATCGGCTCGGTCAGCTACCTCGGCCGTCCGCAGCTCGACCTGAAGAAGGACACCACCCTGGTCCTGGACGCCCGCAAGGCCCACCGGCTCGCGGTGAAGACGGACAAGCCCAGTGAAGTCCGCACCACGACACTGGACTTCGCCCGCTCCTGGGGCGGCCAGTGGCTGCACTCGGGCTCGATCAGCGGGTCCCGTCTCATCCAGGACTACTTCGCGGACGTCCAGGGCGACGCCCGTACCGGCGACTTCGAGTTCGGCAGCTACTGGCGCGCCTACGCCCCGCAGTTCGAGACGCTCGGCGCGGTCGGCGGCCCGGAGCTGCACCCGCTCACCGCGAGCGTGGGCTCCGACAACCTCGACGGCACCGGCCGGGCCCAGCTCGTCGACGCGGGCAAGGGCAGCCCCGACGAGCTCAAGGCGGCCGGGGTCAGCGGGAAGATCGCCTTCGTCGCGGTGCCGGACGACGACGCCTCGGTCCTGACCCTGGGCAAGGACGCCAAGGCCGCGGGCGCCACCGCGCTCGTCGTGCACCGCCCCTCGGCCGGCCGCTGGCTGCCCACGTACGGCTTCGCGGGCGGCCCGCTGCCCACCCTCGCCGTCGAGGCCACCGAGGCCAAGGCGCTGGCCGACCGGCTGTCCGCGGGCCCGGTCACCCTGCGCTGGAAGGCCACCGCGAAGAGCGGCTACGTCTACAACCTCGGCTTCCAGGAGGACGGCCGCATCGGCTCCGACCGCACCTACCGGGTGCGCGACGCACAGCTGGGCCGCAACGTCTCGACGTACCACTCGATGGGCGTGCCGGCCGACTTCGTCGACGGCGTCGCCGCCTACCGCCCGAACGGCGCCGGACCCGTCAGCGTCTCCGGCATCGACCTGGTGGCCGTCCCCTCCACCCGCACCGAGTACTACACGGCGGGCACCACGACCTGGGACCACTTCGTCTCGTCCAGCTTCCCCTTCGGCGAGTTCATGCTGTCCCCGGCCAAGGCGTACCGGGCGGGCAAGCAGACCAGCGAGAGCTGGTACGACGGGGTCGTCGGCCCCGACGCCGGACGGGACGCCACGGGCGAGCCGCTGCTCGCCGCCGAGCGCCAGGGCAACCTGATGGGCTTCGCCCCGGGCATGTGGAGCGACTCCCGGCACAGCGCCCAGCCGGGTTCGTTCGGTGACATCGGCTCCCTGCTGCTGCGCCGCAACGGCGAGGACTACGACAGCACCGGCTGGCCGTCGGGGGTCTTCACCGTCCCCGCGGACGACGCGGCGTACGAGCTCATCAGCGACAACCAGAAGATCGGGCCCTCGGGTTCGGTCTGGAAGCGGTCCCAGGAAGTCGTGACGAGCTGGAAGTTCCGCTCGCACCTCGACGACCAGGTGTACTCGCAGGGCATCCCGCTGCTCTTCCCGCACTACGGCATCCCCGAGGACGGCCTCAAGACGGTCCCGGCGAGCGACGGCCAGAAGATCGTCCTCACCGCCACGGGTCACGCGGGCTACACCCCCGCCGCCCTGACCTCGGCGAAGCTGTCGTACTCCTACGACGGCGGAACCACCTGGACCGAGGCCAAGTCGCGTCTCCAGGGCGGAAGTTGGACCGCCACGGTGAACCATGCGGGCGCGGCCGCGAAGGACGTCACGCTGAAGACCGAACTGACCGACGCCAACGGCAACTCGGTCACCCAGACCGTGGTGAACGCGTACGCGGTGCGCTGATCCACGAAGGCGGTCCGCCGGGTGTCCTCCCCGTGGGGGGTGGGGGCGCCCGGCGGACTTTTTCTGTCGTTGCGACACTTGTCCGTTGAGCACATTTTCCCGATGCCCCGTTTTCGTATGCCTCCGGCGGTGGACAATAAGGGCATGAGTCAGCAGGGGGAGAGGCCGACCCGGGACGACGACTGGTGGCACCGGCTGTACGACGAGTCGGCCCCGGACGCCGGTCCCGACGGTTCGCGCGACAGCCTCGACGACCGCTTCAACTCGGCGTCGGACACGGTGGGTTCACCCTCCCCGGAGGCGCCCGCACCGCAGGCACCGGTACCGGAGCCTGCCGCAGCGAAGCCGCCCGTACCGGAGCCTGCGGCATCGAAGCCGCCCGTACCCGAGACTTCCGTACCGAAGGCGTCGGTCCCGGAACCCCACGTTCCCCCGGCCGCACCGGAACGCCCCACCGCACAACCCGCCCCGCCCCCGGACGCATCGCCCGCATCGCCATCGGCCGCGCAACCCGCCCCGCCCGCCGCCCCCGAGTCCCGCCCCCGTGCTCCGTGGGAGCCGCCCGAGAGCGCGGCCGGGCCGCGCAGGCCCGCCGCCTGGTGGGAGTCCGTGCCCGCGGCCCCGCCGCCGCCGACGGAACCCGTGCCCGAGTTGCCGCCGGGCTGGGCGGAGGAGGCGGCGCCGGACCCGGCGGACCGGCCCCCGGCCCGGCCGGGCACGGCGCCGGTCACCGCACCGCCCGAGCCGCCCCGCGGCGCCGAGGACGGGCAGCGCGTCGCGAACGCCCCGAGCAGTCTGCGCACGCCCGCCACCGGCGCCTCGGGGCCGCCCGCCACCGCGCCCGACGAGCAGTTCGCGGCGCCCGTGACCGCGCCGCCCGAGCGGTTCGCGCCCGTACCCCGGCCGCGTACCGGCCATGTGGGTGACGGGCCGCCCACCTACGACGCCGAGCCCACCGCGCTGCCCGTCGCGCGACCCGACGAGCTGGACGACCTCGTCGCCGACACCGTCCTCGACGGCGCCCGCTACGGCGCGTACGTCCTGCGCGCCGTCTCCTCGCGCGGGGACTCGGCCCGCTACCGGGGCGAGCCGCGCCGCGACGCACTGCTCACCGCCCGCTTCGGCACCGGCGAGAACGCCCTGGTCCTGGTCGCCGTGGCCAGCGGCGTACGGACCAGCGAGCGGGCGCAGCTCGCCGCCGCCGACGCCTGTCACTGGATCGGCGGTGCCATCGGCCGCAGCCAGGTCCGCCTCGCCGAGGACATCAGGGCGGGCCGGCGCGGCGACCTCAAGTCGGGCCTGCACCGGCTCACCGACCGCAGCTACGGCATGCTGCGGGCCCGCGCCGCCGAGCTCGGCGCCGAGCCGGAGGAGTACACGGCGAACCTGCGCTGTCTGCTGCTGTCCGCCGATCCCGCCTGCCGCACCCGGGTGTTCTTCGGCGTCGGCCACGGCGGTCTGTTCCGGCTGCGCGGCGGCGTGTGGCAGGACATCGAGCCCGCCGTGCCCGAGCCGGGACAGGCCCGCGGCGAGCCGGTGGTCGGCTTCGGCTCGCCGCCCGCCGAGACCCCGGAGGGCGACCGTCTCACCATGGACCTCGGCACCGTCGAGCCCGTCCGCCCCTACATCGACCCGCCCGCCCCGCCGCCGGGCGAACCGTTCCGCTTCAGGGCCTCGGTGGCCCGACCGGGCGACACCCTGCTGCTGTGCAGCGGGGGCCTGGCCGAGCCCCTGCGCGGCGAGGCCGCCCTCGCCAAGGAACTCGCCGAACGCTGGGCCGCCCCCGAGCCGCCCGGCCTCGCCGCGTTCCTCGCCGACGTACAGCTGCGGGTGAAGGGGTACGCCGACGACCGTACGGCGGTCGCGGTCTGGGAGGCGTAACGGCGAAGGCCGTGGGTTGATGGACCCATGGCCAAGCAGAACGTTGCAGAGCAGTTCGTCGACATCCTGACCCGCGCCGGCGTGAAGCGGCTGTACGGAGTCGTCGGTGACAGTCTGAACCCCGTCGTCGACGCCATTCGCCGCACCCCCGCCATCGACTGGATCCAGGTCAGGCACGAGGAGGTCGCCGCCTTCGCGGCCGGCGCCGAGGCCCAGCTCACCGGGAAGCTGGCCGCGTGCGCCGGGTCGTGCGGGCCCGGCAACCTGCACCTCATCAACGGCCTGTACGACGCACACCGCTCGATGGCCCCCGTGCTCGCCCTCGCCTCGCAGATCCCGTCCTCGGAGATCGGCCTCGGTTACTTCCAGGAGACCCATCCCGACCAGTTGTTCCGCGAGTGCTCCCACTACAGCGAGCTGATCTCGAACCCGCAGCAGATGCCCCGCGTGCTGCAGACCGCGATCCAGCACGCCATCGGCCGCGGCGGGGTCAGCGTCCTGGCGCTGCCCGGTGACATCGCCTCCGCGCCGGCCCCCGACAAGCCGATCGACCACGCCCTCGTGACGTCCCGGCCCTCGGTGCGGCCCGGCGACGCCGAGATCGACCGGCTCGCCGCCCTCATCGACGGGGCGAAGCGCGTCACGCTGTTCTGCGGCAGCGGCACCGCCGGGGCGCACGCGGAGGTCATGGAGTTCGCCGAGCGGATCAAGTCGCCCATCGGACACGCGCTGCGTGGCAAGGAATGGATCCAGTACGACAACAGGTACGACGTCGGCATGAGCGGGCTGCTCGGGTACGGGGCGGCCTACGAGGCGACCCACGAGTGCGATCTGCTGATCCTGCTCGGCACCGACTTTCCGTACAACGCCTTCCTGCCCGACGACGTGAAGATCGTCCAGGTCGACGTGCGGCCCGAACACCTGGGCCGCCGCTCGAAGTTGGACCTCGCGGTGTGGGGCGACGTCAAGGAGACCCTGCGCTCGCTGACACCGCGGGTCAAGGAGAAGACGGACCGCAGGTTCCTCGACAAGATGCTGAAGAAGCATGCCGACGCCCTGGAGGGCGTGGTCAAGGCGTACACCCGCAAGGTCGACAAGCACGTCCCGATCCACCCCGAGTACGTGGCGTCCGTCCTGGACGAACTCGCCGACGACGACGCGGTGTTCACGGTGGACACCGGCATGTGCAACGTCTGGGCGGCCCGCTACATCTCGCCCAACGGCAGGCGCCGCATCATCGGTTCGTTCAGCCACGGCTCGATGGCGAACGCGCTGCCGCAGGCCATCGGCGCCCAGTTCATCGACCGCGGCCGTCAGGTCGTCTCGATGTCCGGCGACGGCGGCTTCTCCATGCTGATGGGCGACTTCCTCACCCTGGTCCAGTACGACCTGCCCGTGAAGGTCGTGCTCTTCAACAACTCCTCGCTCGGCATGGTCGAGTTGGAGATGCTGGTCGCCGGTCTGCCCTCGTACGGGACGACCAACCACAACCCCGACTTCGCGGCGATCGCGCGGGCGGCCGGAGCGTACGGGGTGCGGGTCGAGAAGCCCAAACAGCTCGCGGGTGCGCTCAAGGACGCCTTCCGGCACAGGGGCCCGGCCCTGGTCGACATCGTCACCGACCCCAACGCCCTGTCCATCCCGCCGAAGATCAGCGCCGAGATGGTGTCGGGCTTCGCGCTCTCCGCCGGCAAGATCGTCCTGGACGGGGGAGTGGGGCGCATGCTCCAGATGGCCCGCTCCAACCTCCGCAACGTGCCGAGGCCCTGACGGCCCTCGCGCCCCGTCCCGGCCACGGAGAAGCGGACGCCCGCGCTCCACCGGACCGCACGGAACCGCCCCGCCCGCCCCGTGCGTCCTCGCCTTCACTCGGGTCGTCAACAGCGGCTACGCTCAGCGCAGTTGCGCCGATGACCAGGCGTGAAGGGCCGGGGGAGCCACACCATCATGAGCGGTACGAACGGGGACGGACGCGTCGAGAAGGACGATTACGCGGACGGGGGCATCAAGCCGCTCGCGGCCGGTGACCCCGCGCGCATCGGGCCGTACCTGCTGCTGGGACGGCTCGGCGCGGGCGGTATGGGGCGGGTGTTCCTGGCCCGGTCGGACAGCGGCCGCACGGTCGCCGTGAAGGTCGTGCACGAGGAGCACGTGTCCGACGAGCAGTTCAGGGCGCGGTTCCGCAGGGAGATCGAGGCGGCCCGCAAGGTCGGCGAGCGCTACACGGCGCCGGTGCTCGACGCGGGCCCGGGCGACGAGCCGCCGTGGGTGGCCACGGGGTACGTTCCCGGGCTCTCGCTCGAACAGATCGTGCGGCGGTACGGGCCGCTGCCGGTCGCGTCGCTGCACGCCCTCGCCGAGGGGCTCCTGAAGGCGCTGGGGGACATTCACGGCGCGGGAATCGTGCACCGTGACCTGAAGCCGTCCAACGTGATGCTCACCGTGGACGGCATGAAGGTCATCGACTTCGGGATCGCCCGGGCGCTGGAGACGTCCGTCGAGTCCCTGCTGACCAGTACGGGGATGGCGGTCGGCTCGCCCGGTTTCATGTCGCCCGAGCAGGTGCGCGGGCAGAGCGCCGGGGTCAAGAGCGACGTGTTCACCCTCGGGTGCGTGCTGACCTACGCGGCCACCGGACAGCTGCCGTTCGGGCAGGGCGCCAGCAACCAGCACGCCGTGATGTTCCAGATCGTGGAGGGCGAGCCCGATCTGACGGGGGTGGAGGACGAGGCGCTGCGGGCGCTCATCACCCGCTGTCTCGCGAAGGACATCGACCAACGCCCCTCCGTGGACGAACTGTTGACCGACCCGGAACGGACCCGGCCGAGCGGCGGGCGAGGCGCCTGGCTGCCCGCCCGCGTCGTGGCGCGCATCGCCCAGCAGTCCGCCCGGCTGCTCGACGCCGAGGCGACGCCCCTGCGGGAGCAGCCCGTGGACCGGGCGACCATCGGGCTGCGGCCGCCGGCCGGGACCCCCGAAGGCGTTGTGGCGGTCGGCGCCGTCACGGCACGGGAGCCCCAACGGCCCCGTCGCCGCCGACGGATCGTCGTGCTGCCCGTCATCGCCGTGCTCGCCGTCGGCGGCGGCACGATCGCCGTGCTCCAGCCCTTCGCGAGCGACGGGGGCAACGAAGCCCACGCCCAGCCGCCGAGCAGCAGCGCGAGCGCGGGTGCCAGTGCGGGTGCCCATGGGGGTGCGAGTGCCGGTCCCGGCGCCAGCGCCACACCGTCCACCAGCAACTCGCCATCCGTGCAGAGCAGTTCGCCTTCTCCGGGAGCGAGCGACCAGGCCAAGGGCGACGCGAAGGGCCCGGACGGCAAGGGCGCCGACGGGCAGAACGCGGCGGCGAACGGCGGGAGTTCGGCCGGAACCGGCAGCGGCCCGGGAAGCCCGCCCGGTGGCGGCTCCGCCAAGGGCGCCGGTAGCGGCTCCGGCTCCTCGGGAGCGTCCGGCGGTTCCGGGTCCTCCGGCTCGTCGGGGTCCTCGGGCTCGTCCGGCTCGTCGGGGTCCTCGGGGTCCTCCGGGTCTTCCGGATCGACCGCGGGCTCGCCGCCGGCCGACATGAAGGCCTACAAGCTCGCGTACACCAACAGCTGCGTCGGCGCCTGCTCCATGCCGATCGCGGTGACCTGGCCGACGGTCTCCGGCGCGACCCGCTACGACATTCACTACACCAACAAGGGCAGCAACTTCACGAAGAAGAGCGTCGACACCATCTACTCCACCGGGGGCACCAACTACACGATCAACGGGCCCTTCTCGGGTGACGAGATCTGTGTGTCGATGCGTGCGGCCAACAAGTACGGGCCCTCCGCCTGGGCGGAGACCTGGTGCGGCACCGTGCCGTACTGAGCGGGCCGCGTCCGAGGGGTGCGCCGCCGCCCGGGTGAGGCCGCCGTTGACGACGCCGGACCCCTGGCGCGGCCCGGCGCGATCCTGCGCGCACGCGGCGTCGGGACGGTGCCCGTGACGACGCACTCCGGCTCCTCGCGTAGCCGCGCGTACGCCTCGGGCGTACCGGGGCGATGGCCGAGCCGGGCGGGTCGTCGTGGGGCGGATGCGACAGTACCGGCTTCCACAACCGTCGCGCCCGCGCACCGGTTCCGCCGGTACCGCCACCTCCGGCGCCGTGCTCCCCGACTCGGCCCGGAATACGCCGGGTTCGGCAGGCGTGCGTCGGCGGATGGGCCGAGGCACGCCGGTCGGGGTGTCCGCGCGCGGGGTCGGTCCGATGGCGTGCGGCACCGCCGGACCGGCGGCCACGGCCCGGGGGAGTGCGACCCCCTGCCCGGCCGTGGCCTGCGCTGCCTCCGGGATATGCCGGTTGCGAGCGGGGACGCCCCTGGGCGGGGCCCCTGTCCCGTCGTACGCCGGGCCCTTTGTCCCCGAGCCCGGACGAGCCCCGGGGAAACCGGGGTGGAGAACCGCCGCGACCTCACCTCCGGCCCACGCCCCGGCCGCCTTCCCTTCGATCCCGCACCGGCTCACCCGAGCGGGGCCGCTCCTTTCCCGTACCGCCTCGAACGCCCCGTATGCCGCCGTCAACGCGTAGGGGAGCGGCTCCGGATCCCCACGGCGGGTGCCGGACGGCCCGGGACCGGCGGCAGCCGGGCGGCGTGCTGCGCGGGGCGCGCGAGGCGGCGCACGGCCCGCTCGGGGCGGTGATCGCCGGGCCCGCGGCTGTCATGTCCGGGCTCCCCGTCGGCGGCCCCCGCGGGCAATCCCTTTCGGTTGTTGTGGAATCACCATGCGTGACCGTGGCCCGGTGGGGCATGCATCCCGTGTGCATGTTCGAGGGGGAAAGGTCGTCACAGCGTGCAGGTGGGGGTTATGACAAGGCATCAGGCAGGACTCGGCTCCGCGGGGAGCGGGCCCGTCCGGACACCTGATGCGCAGCAGGGGGACCAGCGTCTGCTGTGCAGGAGAGTGGGGCAGTCGGATCTGGGTGCCGTACGGGAAGTGCGCCACGCACTGCGGGAGCTCCTCGGGGCTTCGCCGCAGGCGGAGGCGGCCGACGTGGCCGAACTGCTCACCAGTGAGCTGGTCACCAACGCCCTCGTCCACACCGGCCACGGGGCCGTCGTGACGGTGGCGGTCGGCGAGGCCGGACTCCGCGTGGAGGTGAGGGACTTCATGCCGACGCTGCCCACGCCGTACGCGCCGTCGTCCGACGACGGCACGCACGGCAGGGGCCTGCTGCTCGTCCAGGCACTCGCGGACGCCTGGGGCGTCCACGAGCACGACCGGGGGAAGGTCGTCTGGTTCGAACTCGGTGACGGGGTGGCGCGGTACTAGGCCGCGGAGGCGCGAGCCGGGAATTCCGCCGCGCCCGGGTGCCTCCGCCGACTAGCCGAACTGCTGCTCCAGGTCCTTCAGTTTGCGCTCCAATGAGTCGAGCCGGGGCAACGCCTGGGTGTCGTCCTCGGCGGTGAGGTCCACGGTCCTGGCCGGCGTGGACTCAGCGGTCCCGACGGCCTGGAGGGAGGGCCGGTTGCGCAGGGGCAGCTGTCCTGGCTCTGCTATGGCCGGCTCCGCGACAGCTTTGGGCTGCGCGGAGCCCGGGCCAGGACCGATGCCCTGGACGTCGACCTGGCGGCCGCCGCCCCTGCCGCGTCCCCAGGAGCGGTTCTGCCGACTGAGCGCCTTGAAGTGCGCCCGGTCCAGCTTCTCCTGGTCGCGCCTGCGGAGCTTGTTCTCCTCCTTGGTGCGTTTGTCCTCGCGGACCTCGTCGACCGCCTCGTCCAGGGTGCGCACGTTCTCCAGGAGCATCAGCGACCAGGCGCCGAAGGTCTCCCGGGGAGCGCGCAGCCACCGCACGATCCGGATCTGCGGCAGCGGACGCGGCACCAGACCCTGCTCACGCAGGGCGGCCCGGCGGGTCTGCTTCAGCGCGCGGTCGAAGAGCACCGCGGCCGAGAGCGACATCCCCGCGAAGAACTGCGGGGCACCCGCGTGGGCCATGCCGCGCGGCGCGTGCACCCAGTTGAACCAGGCGGCGGCGCCCGCGAACGTCCACACGAGCAGCCGCGAGCCGAGCGCCGCGTCACCGTGGCTGGCCTCGCGCACCGCGAGCACGGAACAGAACATGGCCGCGCCGTCGAGGCCGAACGGCACGAGGTACTCCCAGCCGTCCGTCAGGTTCAGGTTCTGCCGGCCGAAGCCGACCAGACCGTGGAAGGAGAGCGCCGCGGCCACCGCCGCGCAGCAGAACAGGAGCACATAGGAAGCGGTGCCGTACACCGCCTCCTTCCTTCTGCGGCGCTCCTCGCTGCGCTCCCAGGAGTCGTCCCCGGCGGCGTTGTCAGCGGTGCGCTTGCCGCGCGCGAGCACTACCAGAGCCACAACGACCCCCACGATCATCACGCCGCCCGGAAGCAGCCAGTCCAGCGATATGTCGGTCAGTCGCATGCGGTGTCCCTTGCATCGCGTAGGGCGTATCGGCCGCCATACTGCTCCAGCCGCGCGAGGCGGCAGGGGGTTTCGGGGCAAGAGGACGCCAACGGAGTGCGAGGGCAGCCGGATAGGGGGCGATCGCTCGAACTGCCGTGCCCGGCGCGCGAGTTGGGTTCGACTGGCGCTCACCCGTATGGGTGGCATGGAGTCAGGATGCGGCGCTGAGCCTCTGCACGCGGTCGGCGTCGCAGGTGCGCGGACAGGTGACGCAGGTGTCGTCGGGCCGCACCGTGTAGAAGAAGCAGCAGCTCGCCCGGTCCCGGGTGGGCAGGCGCCGCCCGTCGGGCGCGGTCAGCTCGCGGAAGCCGGGGGTGCCGACGTACGGCTTCGCCGTGCCGGGGAGCAGCGCGTCCAGCTCGGTCATCGCGCGGGACTCCTCGCCGAGCAGCGCGCCGACGTACCAGAGGCCCTCGACGATCTCGTCCGTCGCCATGCCCCACAGCGCCCGCCGGCCGCGCCGCATGCGCGGCCCGAAGCCTTCGAGCACCGGCCCGAGGTGCTCGGCCACCGCGTCCCGCACCTCGCCGCGCAGGGCCTCCTCGTCGGCCACGACGCGGGCGCCGGGGAGTTCGGCGGCCGGGTCGTCCGGCAGGCAGGCGAACTCCCTTGTGCGGAGGGCGATTTGGCCGCTGCTGCGCTGGAAGGCGACATCGGCAACCGGGACGCGCGGCACCCGGCGGTGCAGGAACCACGGCACCGTCACCAGCAGGCAGGCGGGCCAGGCATAGCGGTGGAAGCCGAACGAGGCGATGACGTCGGGGCGGGCCTGGTGCCCGTAGTCCCGTACGACCTGGGCGTTGTCCCAGGCGAGGAAGGCGTCCAGGGCGGTTCCGCCGGCCGCGAGCTGCGCCGCGCCGACCCAGCCCGCACCGCTCGGCAGCTGCTCCGCCGCCGTCAGCTCCCTGATCCCCAGGCCGGAGTACGCCTCGGCGAGCCGGGCATAGGAGGGGGTGACGGGGCTGGGCAGCAAGGTCGAGACGGTCATGCGGGACCACCGAATCACGATCGTTGACAGGTAAGGCTTACCTTATCCGATGTCGCCGATGTTTGAACTCGCGCTTTGTCCGCCTATGGTCTGTGGGGGCAGTGGAGCCGTAGGAGGCCGGGGTGGAGCAGGGCAGAGGGCGCGGGGCGACCGTGCCTCCGTATGGGTCACCCAGGGTTCCCGGCCAGGCCCGGGCCGTCGAGCCGCTCTCCGGCGCAGCGGACGAGGACGCGCGCGGCGAGCACACCCACTGCGAGCCCCCGGCTCCCCGCACCGTCGGGTCCCCGGCCCCCCGTACCGCCGTTCACCGCCACTCCGTGCGCGGCCAGATACTGGCCGCCCTGCGCACCGCCCTGGTCGACGGCGAGCTCGTGCCCGGCGAGGTGTACTCCGCGCCCGCGCTCGGTGAGCGGTTCGGGGTGTCCGCGACCCCCGTGCGCGAGGCGATGCAGCAGCTCAGCATCGAGGGCGCCGTCGAGGTCGTGCCCAACCGGGGCTTCAGGGTCACCGAGCGGAGCCCGCGCGAACTCGCCGAGCTCGCCGAGGTGCGGGCCATGATCGAGGTGCCGGTGATGCTGCGCCTCGCCCGTACCGTCCCGGCGGCCCGCTGGGCCGAGCTGCGCCCGCTCGCCGAGGCCACCACCGAAGCAGCCGCGACCGGCGACCGGGCGGGCTACGCCGAGTGCGACCGCGCCTTCCACCGGGCGGTCCTCGCACTGGCCGGAAACCAGCAACTGGTGCAGGTGGCCGATGACTTGCACCGCCGCGCGCAGTGGCCGCTGACCGCGGCGCCGGTCGCCCGCCGCGGCGACCTGGTCGCCGACGCCGCCGAACACCTGGCCCTCCTGGACGCCCTGTGCGCCCAGAACCTGCCGGTCGTCCAGTCGCTGGTACGGGAACACTTCACGGGCTCGACGCTCTGACGTTCCGCCCGGGGCGAGCGCCGGGAGCGGGGAGGGCGGCTGCCGGGGCGGCCCGGCTCGGGCCGAAATGCCGTGCGGGGCAAGCCGGGTGACGGTCCGTCACATCGCGGCAGGGTGTGGGGGAGTCGCCCCCAGATGGGCCGCGAGCCAGGTCGGAACGCCGAGCAGGCGCACCAGGCGGGCCGCCTCCGTGCGCAGCCGGGTCGAGACGGGCTCTTCCTCGGTGTCGGCGAGCGCGGCGAGCGCGGGGGCCGTGCCGATGAGGTAGCCGAGCTCCTCGCGGATGCGCAGGGACTCGGTGAAGCCGTGCCGCGCCTCCGTCAACTCCCCGTCACGCAGGGCGAGTCCGGCCAGATGGCGCCAGGTGAACGAGAGCAGCAGGGTGTCCCCGTGGGCGGCGGCGCCCTCGTGGGCGCGGCGGTAGGCGGAGCGGGCGGCCTGGGGCGCGTCGGCCACGTTCTCGGCGAGCAGCCCGCGCCGGAAGTCGAGCAGCGCCCGGCCGCGGCCGGCCGGTTCGATCAGGGCGGCGGCCCGGCCGAATGCCGAGCGTGCCTCGTCCGCCCGGTCGCGCACCCCGAACAGGGTCGAGGCGTAGGCGAGATAGCCGCGCTCGCAGGCGGCGGCGCCGCGCTCCTCGTCGCTGCGGGCTATGGCCTCGGCGCCCCGCAGTGCTTCGTCGGCCTCCGCCCAGCCGGTCTCGGTGTACACACAGCGCTCGGTGAGCAGCGCGGTGCGCTGAAGGGCGCCGGCCGGTACTCCCGCGTGCGGTTCGAGCAGGGCCGCGGCGTCGGTCCAGCAGCCGCGCGAGCGCAACCGCCATATCGCCGTCTGGAGCGGATCCCCGTCATCTGCAGTCGTTCCGGAACCAGACATGGCGGTGTACGCCACGTTGCCCTCCCCGAGCGCGCCATCGAGCTGCTGAGTAGATCCGCATCTCAGCACGGAATGGCACGCCGGGCCAAGGGGGGTGCGTGAATGAGTTCACAATCGTCCGACACTGGCCGGGAACGACTGTCAGCTCATCCGAAGCGCCAGGAAGAAGTCCAGCTTGTCCTCCAGACGGGACAGGTCACGGGCCGTCAACTGCTCGATCCTGCCCACCCGGTAGCGCAGCGTGTTGACGTGCAGATGCAGTCGTGTGGCGCACCGGGTCCACGAGCCGTCGCAGTCCAGGAAGGCCTCCAGGGTCGGGATGAGCTCGGCCCGGTGGCGCCGGTCGTAGTCGCGCAGCGGGTCGAGCAGCCGGGCCGTGAAGGCGCGCCGCACATCGTCCGGCACGAACGGGAGCAGCAGCACGTGCGAGGCCAGCTCGTGGTGGCCGGCCGCGCACACCCGGCCGGGGCGGGCGGCGGCGACCCGGCGGGCGTGCCGGGCCTCCTCCAGGGCGCCGCGCAGGCCCTCGGCGGAGTGCACCGCCGCGCTGACCCCCAGGGTCAGGCGGCCGTCGTCGGCGAGGCCCGCCGCGAGCGGCGCGCGCACCGCGGTCAGCAGCGCGTCGGCGTGCAGACCGCCCTCGGCACCCTCGGCCGTGGCCGCGGACAGCGGGACCAGTGCGATCGCCTCGTCGCCGGCGTGGGCCACCGCGATCCGGTCCGAGGACTCGGCGCCGACCACCGCCGGGTCGACCAGGATCTCCTCCAGGAGCGACTGGGCGACCGGGCCGCCCGCGATCTCGGCACCCGAGTCGCGCTCCCAGTCCACCCGGGCCACCACGACCTGCCAGTGCGGCGCCGAGCCGAGGCCGGGCAGCAGCACGGGGGCCGCGACCCGCAGCCGGGCCGCGATCTCGGCGGGCGCGGCGCCGGTCTGCACGAGTTCGAGTACTTCCTGGGCGAGCCGGCGGCGCACCGTGCGGGCCGCGTCGCGCCGGTCGCGCTCGACCGCGATCAGCTGGGTCACGCCCTGGAGGAGGTCGAGCCGGGCGGCCGGCCAGTCGCTCGCGTCGGCCTCGACGGCCAGCAGCCAGTCCGAAAGCACCGTCTCGCGCACATCGCGGGCGGCGGGCGCGGCGCCCCGGCCGTTGTTGCGGATGGGGAACAGCGAGTAGGTGACCCCGTCCACGGTGGCCCGGTGCGGGCCGCGCCGCCCGGTGCGCGTGGCGCCCAGGTGCTCGGCGGCCAGCGCGGCGCCGACCGCGGGGGTCAGGGCGTCGCCGGCGCCCGCGATCTGGCGGCCGGTGGGCGAAAGCACCCAGGCCCGCAGGTCGAGGTCGGAGCCGAGCAGGTCGAGGACCACCTCGGGGCCGCCACCGGCCGGGCCGGACGTCATCAGGCGGCGGTGACGGTCCACGACCGCCGCGAGGTCGCCCGCCCGCTCGCCCGAGACCTGGCGTACGACGTGCTCGGTGATGGTTGCGAACGCGACCGACTCGTTCACCGCGAACAGCGGGAGCCGATGGCGAGAACAAGCCAAAACAAGATCGTCGGGAATGGCGCCCAGCTCCGCCTCGCCCGCCGCCAGACCCGCCACGCCCGCGCTCGCGAGGATGCGTACGAATGGCTCGGAATCTTCGGCGTCCCGGCGCCAGGCGAGGCCCGTCAGGACGAGCTCGCCGCCCGCCAGATAGCGACTCGGATCCCGTAGGTCCGTAGTCATCACACCCCGCACCGTGCGGTCCAGCTCGTCCTCGCCGCCGAGCAGCCGCAGCCCCAGCGCGTCGGTTTCCAGAAGTGCGCGCAGCCGCATCGCGTGTCGCCGCCGATCTGTCTTGATGTTGCCGTTGGAAAGCGGTGAGGTAACGGAGCACCGCCTTTCATACGAATCTACAAGACGTGAGCGGAGACCAGCCAACTCCTTCATGGTTTCGGTGACTGCACCCGAGGGATCGGGACTTGTGTACTGATTCCACACCGCGTTAACAGCACATGAACGACTGAGATGTCGAGGGCCTGCCGTCCCCGGGACCCGCGCGAACGACCCCGAATTTGAGAATCGGAAGAGAGCCACTCATGGACTTCCTTCGCCCCGCCAGCTGGGAGGAGGCGCTCGCCGCCAAGGCAGAGCACCCCACAGCTGTGCCTATTGCGGGTGGCACCGATGTGATGGTCGAGATCAACTTCGACCACCGGCGGCCCGAGTACCTCCTGGACCTGAACCGCATCAGCGAGCTGGCTCAGTGGGAGGTAGGGGCGGACAGCGTCCGGCTTGGCCCCTCCGTCCCGTACACCAAGATCATGGAGAACCTGCGGACGGAGCTGCCGGGCCTCGCGCTCGCCTCGCACACCGTCGCCTCCCCGCAGATCCGCAACCGCGGCGGTGTCGGCGGCAACCTCGGCTGTGCCTCGCCGGCCGGTGACGCCCACCCGTCCCTGCTGTCCTCCGGCGCCGACGTCGAGGTCGAGTCCCAGGCGCGCGGCGTCCGGCTCATCCCCATCGACGAGTTCTACAAGGGCGTCAAGCGCAACGCCCTGGAGGCGGACGAGCTGATCAAGGCCGTCCACATCCCCAAGGCGGACGGCCCTCAGCAGTTCTCCAAGGTCGGCACCCGCAACGCCATGGTCATCGCGGTCTGCGCGTTCGGCCTGGCCCTGCACCCCGAGACCCGCACGGTCCGTACCGGCATCGGCTCGGCGGCCCCGACCCCCATCCGGGCGAAGGCGGCCGAGGAATTCCTGAACGCGGCGCTCGAAGAGGGCGGCTTCTGGGACAACGGAAAGATCATCACCCCGTCGATCGCGAAGCAGTTCGCCCAGCTCGCCTCGGGTGCGTGCAACCCGATCGACGACGTCCGCGGCACCGCGAACTACCGCCGTCACGCCGTGGGCGTCATGGCCCGTCGCACGCTGATGTGGACCTGGGAGTCGTACCGCGGCGACAACGGCCGCACCCTTGAAGGAGCTGCATAACCATGCGCGTGAATTTCACGGTCAATGGCCGTAAGCAGGAGGCCGACGACGTGTGGGAGGGCGAGAGCCTCCTCTACGTCCTGCGCGAGCGCATGGGCCTTCCGGGTTCGAAGAACGCCTGCGAGCAGGGCGAGTGCGGTTCCTGCACGGTCCGCCTCGACGGTGTACCCGTGTGTTCCTGCCTGGTCGCGGCCGGTCAGGTCGAGGGCCGCGAGGTCGTCACCGTGGAGGGCCTGGCCGACTACGCTGCTCACCGCACCGACGCCCACCCCGGCGGCGGCTGCGCCTCCGGCGCCTGCGGCACCTCGGTCGACGCCGCCAAGCGCTGGCAGGCGAAGCCGCAGGACGGGCAGACTGGAGAAGCGGGCGGGCTCTCCCCGATCCAGCAGGCCTTCATCGACGCCGGCGCCGTGCAGTGCGGTTTCTGCACCCCGGGTCTCCTGGTCGCCGCCGACGAGCTCCTGGAGCGCAACGCCGAGCCGTCCGACGCGGACATCCGCGAGGCGCTCTCGGGCAACCTGTGCCGCTGCACCGGCTACGAGAAGATCCTCGACGCGGTCCGCCTCGCGGCCGCCCGTCAGGAAGAGGCGGTCTGATCATGGCGCAGAACACCCGCACCACGCCGGCCGGTACGCCCACCAACGTCACCCAGAACCACACCAAGGGCGGCATCGGCGAATCCACGCTGCGGCCCGACGGCACCCTCAAGGTGACCGGTGAGTTCGCGTACTCCTCGGACATGTGGCACGAGGACATGCTGTGGGGCCAGACGCTGCGCTCCACCGTGGCCCACGCGCTGATCGAGAACATCGACATCTCCGAGGCCGTCGCGATGCCCGGCGTGTACGCCGTGCTCACCTACGACGACCTGCCGGCCAAGATGAAGAACTACGGCCTCGAGATCCAGGACACCCCCGTCCTGGCCAACGGCCGGGTCCGCCACCACGGTGAGCCGGTCGCCCTCGTGGCCGCCGACCACCCGGAGACGGCCCGCCGCGCGGCCGCCAAGATCAAGATCGACTACAAGGAGCTGCCGCTCGTCACGGACGAGGCCTCGGCCCTCGCTCCCGACGCGCCGCTGATCCACGAGGGCCGTGACGACCACCACTCCGGTCACGTCCCGCACCCCAACATCGTGCACCGCCAGCCGATCATCCGCGGCAACGCGGACGAGGCCGCCAAGCGCGCCGACGTGATCGTCAAGGGCGAGTACACCTTCGGCATGCAGGACCAGGCGTTCCTCGGCCCGGAGTCCGGTCTCGCGGTGCCCGCCGAGGACGGCGGCGTCGACCTGTACGTCGCCACCCAGTGGCTGCACTCCGACCTCCAGCAGATCGCCCCGGTCCTCGGCCTGCCGCCGGAGAAGGTGCGCATGACGCTCTCGGGCGTCGGCGGCGCCTTCGGTGGCCGCGAGGACATCTCGATGCAGATCCACGCCTGCCTCCTGGCGCTGCGCACGGGCAAGCCGGTCAAGATCGTCTACAACCGGTTCGAGTCCTTCTTCGGCCATGTGCACCGTCACCCGGCGAAGCTCTACTACGAGCACGGCGCCACCAAGGACGGCAAGATCACGCACATGAAGTGCAAGATCGTCCTGGACGGCGGCGCGTACGCCTCGGCCTCCCCGGCCGTCGTCGGCAACGCCTCCTCGCTCTCCGTCGGCCCGTACGTCATCGACGACGTCGACATCGAGGCGATCGCGCTCTACTCGAACAACCCGCCCTGTGGCGCGATGCGCGGCTTCGGCGCGGTCCAGGCCTGCTTCGCCTACGAGGCCCAGATGGACAAGCTCGCGGCGAAGCTGGGCATGGACCCGGTCGAGTTCCGCCAGCTCAACGCCATGGAGCAGGGCACGATCATGCCGACCGGCCAGGTCGTGGACTCCCCGGCCCCGGTCGCCGAGCTGCTGCGCCGGGTCAAGGCCCGCCCGCTGCCGCCCGAGCAGCAGTGGCTGGCGGCCGGCGAGGAGGCGGACGTCCGCGCCCTGCCCGGCGGCCTCTCCAACACCACGCACGGCGAGGGCGTCGTCCGCGGCATCGGCTACGCGGTCGGCATCAAGAACGTCGGCTTCTCCGAGGGCTTCGACGACTACTCCACCGCCCGGGTCCGTCTGGAGGTCATCAACGGCGAGCCCGTCGCGATGGTCCACACGGCCATGGCGGAGGTCGGCCAGGGCGGTGTCACCGTGCACGCCCAGATCGCCCGTACGGAGCTGGGTGTCACGCAGGTGACCATCCACCCGGCCGACACCCAGGTCGGCTCCGCCGGTTCCACGTCCGCCTCCCGGCAGACGTACATGACCGGTGGCGCGGTGAAGAACACCTGCGAGGCCGTCCGGGCCAAGGCCCTGGAGCTCGGCCGCCGCAAGTTCGGCTCCTACCACCCCGCCTGGGCCACCGCCGAGCTGCTGCTCGAAGGCGGCAAGGTCGTCACCGACGGCGGCGAGGTCCTCGCCGACCTGGCGGACGTCCTGGAGGGCGAGGCGATCGACGAGGAGCTGGAGTTCCGGCACCGTCCGACCCAGGCCTTCGACCTCGTCACCGGCCAGGGCAACGGCCACGTCCAGTACACGTTCGCCGCGCACCGCGCGGTGGTCGAGGTGGACACGGAGCTCGGCCTCGTCAAGGTCGTCGAGCTGGCCACCGCCCAGGACGTGGGCAAGGCCCTCAACATGCTCTCCGTCGTCGGCCAGATCCAGGGTGGTACCACCCAGGGCCTCGGCGTCGCGGTGATGGAAGAGATCATCGTCGACCCGAAGACCGCGAAGGTGCGCAACCCGTCCTTCACGGACTACCTGATCCCGACGATCCTGGACACCCCGACCATCCCGGTCGACGTCCTGGAGCTCGCCGACCCGAACGCGCCGTACGGTCTGCGCGGTCTCGGCGAGGCCCCGACCCTCTCGTCCACCCCGGCCGTCCTCGCGGCGATCCGGGCGGCGACCGGTCTGGAGCTCAACAAGACCCCGGTCCGCCCCGAGCACCTCACGGGCACCGGCGCCTGATCCCTCCCCGGGGATCCCCCGATCCCTCCGGGCGGTGCGTGCCTCCCAGGAACGTCACACTTCCGATGCCCGCACCGCCCGGAGCACATCAGTACCGCACCGCTCGCGGTCCTCGCAGCACCCGTAGCACCAGCAGTACGAGCACCACTGGCACAACCGAGTCACACCAGCAACACCCGTAGCCATCTGCACTGCGGTACCGCCTCCGGTACCCCGGCAGGAGCAGACACCGTTCGTCTCGGGCCGTCCCCCGGGTCGTGCAGCCCACGCACCATCCCAAATCCCGCAGCTTGTCTGACCTGAGGATTCAAGTCTTATGCGGGTGCCCCTGTGAACCTTGGGAGTAGGCACCATGACCCAGCAGTCCCTGGAGCCGAAGACCACCGCCGAGGACGCGGGCTCCGGCTCCCGTCCCCCCGCCGGCAGGTCTTGGCTCGACCGGTACTTCCACATATCCGAGCGAGGATCGACGTTCGCGCAGGAAGTGCGCGGCGGCATCACCACCTTCATGGCGATGTGCTACATCCTCCTGCTCAACCCGCTGATCCTCTCGACGCCCGATGTCGACAAGCATGTGCTGGGCCACGCGGGCCTGGTCACCGCCACCGCGCTCGCGGCCGCGGTCAGCACCCTGCTGATGGGTTTCATCGGCAAGGTCCCGCTCGCTCTGGCCGCCGGACTCAACGTCTCCGCGGCCCTGACCACCCAGGTGGTCCCGAACATGACCTGGCCGCAGGCCATGGGCATGTGCGTCATGTACGGCGTCGTGATCATGCTTCTGGTCGTCACCGGCCTGCGTGAGATGATCATGAACGCCATCCCGCTGGCGCTCAAGCACGCGATCACCATGGGCATCGGCATGTTCGTCGCCCTGCTCGGCCTGGTGAAGGCCGGATTCGTGGGCAAGGGACCCGAGAACGGACCGCCCGTCACCCTCGGCCTGACCGGCCAGCTCGTCGGCTGGCCCGTCTTCTTCTTCGCGATCACGCTCCTGCTGATCTTCGCCCTGCAGGCCCGCAAGGTGCCCGGCGCGATCCTCATCGGCATCGTCTCGGGCAGCGTCCTGTCCTTCGTGGTCACCAAGGCGGCCGGCCTGACCGACGCCGACTGGGGCGGCGCCGCTCCCGGCCTCAAGGGCAGCGCGGTCTCCTCACCCGACTTCGGCCTCTTCGGCCACGTCGAGTTCGGCGGCTGGGGCTCCATCGGCGCCATCAGCGTCGGCATGATCGTCTTCACCCTGGTGCTCGCCGGCTTCTTCGACGCGATGGCCACCATCATCGGCGTCGGCCAGGAGGCCAAGCTCGCCGACGACAAGGGCCGCATGCCGGGCCTGTCCAAGGCGCTGTTCATCGACGGTGCGGGCGGTGCGATCGGCGGTGTCTCCGGCGCCTCCGGCCAGACCGTGTTCATCGAGTCCGCCTCCGGCGCCGGTGAAGGCGCCCGTACCGGCCTCTCCTCGGTCGTCACCGGTCTCTTCTTCGCCGCCTGCCTCTTCTTCACCCCGGTCACCCAGCTGGTCCCGGCCCAGGTCGCCTCCGCCGCCCTGGTCGTCATCGGCTCGATGATGATGAGCGCCGCCAAGCACGTGGACTGGAGCGACCGGTCCGTCTCCATCCCGGTGTTCCTCACCGTGGCCCTGATGCCGTTCACGTACAACATCACCGCCGGTGTCGGCGCGGGCGTCGTCGCCTACACCGTGATCAAGGCAGCACAGGGCAAGTGGCGGGAGATCGGCGGGTTCATGTGGGCCCTGACAGCCGTCTTCACCATCTACTTCGCCCTCCATCCCATCGAGAACTGGCTCGGCGTCAAGTAGCGGCCGCGCCGCTGACGCCCTCCACACGTCGTTAAGGAGACCGAACATGCTGGACATCGCCGAAGAGCTGAACCGGTGGGTCGAGCAGGGACGCGAGTTCGCCGTGGCCACCGTGGTGGCCGTCGGCGGCAGCGCGCCCCGGCAGCCGGGTGCCGCCCTCGCCGTCGACAGCGACGGCACGGCGATCGGTTCGGTCTCCGGCGGATGTGTGGAGGGCGCGGTCTACGAACTCTGTCAGCAGGCGCTCGAAGACGGCGAGACCGTCCTCGAACGCTTCGGATACAGCGACGAGGACGCCTTCGCGGTCGGCCTGACCTGCGGCGGCGTCATCGACATACTCGTCACCCCGGTCGGTGGTAACGCCCCCGCCCGCACGGTGTTCGCCGCCGCCCTGGCCACCGCCGCGCGCGGCGAGGCCGCCGCGGTCGCCCGGGTCACCGACGGGCCGGCCGAGCTGATGGGCCGCGCCCTGCTCGTCCACCCCGACGGCCGTTACGAAGGCGTTCTCGGCGGACACCCCGAGCTGGACCGTGCCGTGGCCGACGAGGCCACCGCCCTGCTCGACGCGGGCCGCACCGCCACGGTCTCCCTCGGCGCCGACGGCCGCCTGTGCGGGCAGCCGCTCACCGTGCTCGTCGAGTCGAGCGTCCCGGCCCCCCGGATGATCGTCTTCGGCGCCATCGACTTCGCCGCCGCGCTGGTCAGGGTCGGCAAGTTCCTGGGCTACCACGTGACCGTGTGCGACGCCCGGCCCGTCTTCGCGACGAAGACCCGCTTCCCCGAGGCGGACGAGATCGTCGTGGAGTGGCCCCACAAGTACCTGGAGCGCACCGACACCGACTCCCGTACGGTCCTCTGCGTCCTGACCCACGACGCCAAGTTCGACATCCCGCTCCTGGAGACCGCGCTGAGGCTGCCGGTCGCCTACATCGGCGCGATGGGCTCGCGCCGCACCCACCTGGACCGCAACAAGCGGCTGCGCGACGTGGGCGTCACCGAGCTGGAACTGAACCGCCTGCGCTCCCCGATCGGCCTCGACCTCGGCGCGCGTACGCCCGAGGAGACGGCCCTGTCCATCGCCGCGGAGATCGTCGCCAACCGCCGCGGCGGCAGCGGGGTCGCCCTGACCGGCGCCCACACCCCGATCCACCACGACGGCTCGACGAAGGTCGGCCGCATCGGCTCGGTCGCCTAGCTCCCGCCGGCTCCGACGCCGCCCGGGGTGACCGTCCCCGACCCGGGCGTTATGCGGGTGACTGCCCGTTTCGGTCGGGTTAGGGTCGCCGCATGAGCGAGCTGGAGTTCCGCGACGTGCCCGAGTCCGACGTCGACCGCGCCCTGGAGCTCTGGTGGCTGGTCTTCCACGACCGCCCCGACGAGAAGGAGAAGCGCGAGTACCACCGCGCGATGGTGCTGCGCTGCGACCGGGTGGGCGCCTACGACGGCGACGCACTCGTCGGCTTCCTCGTCGCCCACCGCTTCACGCTCTCCGTCCCCGGCGGTGAACTCCCGTGCCCCGGGCTCACGTTCGTCTCCGTCGCACCCACCCACCGCCGCCGCGGCGTGCTCTCCGGCATGATCGCCGAGGTGTTCCGCCGCTGCGCCGCGCACGGCCGTCCCATCGCCGCGCTGTGGGCCTCGGAGGCAGCCATCTACGGCCGCTTCGGATTCGGCGCGGGCACCTACGGGACCACGGTCGAGATCAACTCGACCCGCCCGCTCGACCTGCGCATCGCTCCCGACCCGCGCCCCCTGCGTCTGATCGACCCCGCCGACGCGCCCGCCCAACTCGGCCCCTCCTACGAGACGACCCGCACCCGCCGGGCCGGACGCGTCGCGCGCGACGCGGAGCGCTGGCGCGGCGAGTGGCTGCCCGAGACCGACGAGGACGACGAGGAGCTCGGCCCGCCCCGGGTGGTGGGCCTCGGCGCCGTCGGCGAGCCGCTCGCCGGTTACGCCGTCTACCGCACCCGGCGCGAGGACGACCCCGCCAAGCCCGGCACCGTCCAGGTCGCCGAGCTGGAGGCGGACACCCCGGCGGGCGAGGCCGCGCTGTGGAACTACCTGGCCGGCATCGACCTCACCGGTACCGTCCGCGCCTGGGGCCTGGCACCGGACGACCCGCTGCTGCTGTTCGCGACCGACCGGGACCAGGTCAGGGTCGTCGCCGAGTTCCCCGCACTGTGGGTGCGCCTGGTGGACGTCGGCGCCGCGCTCACCGCGCGTTCCTGGGCGGCCGAGGTCCTCCTCGTCCTGGAGATCACCGACGACCGCGTCCCGGCCAACGCCGGCCGCTTCCGCCTGGCCGCCTCCCCGCACGGCTGCACCTACGAGCCGACCTCGGCCGCGCCCGACCTCGCCCTCGACGTGCGCGACCTGGCGGCCTGCTACCTGGGCGGCACCGAGGTGCGCCGCCTGGTGCTCGCGGGCCTGGTGACGGAACACACCCCGGGCGCGGCCGATGCCCTGGACGCGGCGCTGCGCACCACGCAACTGCCGCACACCGTCGACGAGTTCTGACCCACCGGGGGAGCGGGGCGGGGGCATGCGCGGGCCGGAGTGACGAGGCTCTCGTAGCCGGGCGGGCGGGGCCGGGACGAACGTCCCGCGGTGAACTCCCTGCTCGGAGCGGGAACCGGACGCGCCCTTGGCTCCGTCTTTGCCTGCGCGTTAGGGACCAAAGTCCCGGCACGCGGCGCCCGCACCGGACCTCTCGTACCACTGATGGCGCGTCAACCCCCTTGGATGTCAAGAAGGTTGTCGGTATTCGGGTATTTTCTGTCGATACCCGGCCGGGGAATTCACATTTCGGGATTCGAGCGCGATCGTGCGATCGTGGCCGACTGGTGAAGCTCCGCTGCCGTACCGGCACGTACCGAGGGGATGGGGAATCCATGGCGCGACCGACTGCCCACACACGCCGCATCGCGATGGCCACGGCTGCGGCCGTGG
Source organism: Streptomyces xanthochromogenes (assembly GCF_014650455.1). Taxonomy (GTDB): domain Bacteria; phylum Actinomycetota; class Actinomycetes; order Streptomycetales; family Streptomycetaceae; genus Streptomyces; species Streptomyces xanthochromogenes. The sequence goes on from NZ_BMUZ01000021.1 coordinate 79,480, forward strand.
TCCTGACGGGCGGCGTCGCCGCCGCGGTGTTCCTCGGCAGCGACACCTCCGCCGACGGTCCCGGCCCAGCCCTCGCGCATTCCTCCGCCAAGTCCCATGCCCCCGGAAAGTCCGACGACAAGCCGGCCGGTGGGCCCTCCGGCCCCGCCCGGCCGTCGGGCCCCGGCGGCGACGACAGTGCGCCGGACGGCTCGGACGGCTCGGCCGACGCCACCGGCGCCGCCGGGCCCCCCGGCTCCGGCGGGATATCGGAAACGATCGACCACGCCACCGAGAGCGGCGGGAAGTCCGTCTCGATCACCATCGACGACGGCCCGAGCCCGGTCTGGACGCCGAAGATCCTCGCCGTCCTCAAGCAGTACGGCGTGAAGGCGACCTTCTGCATGATCGGCCCCCAGGCCAAGGCCGACCCCGCCATGGTCAAGGAGGTCGTCGAGGCCGGTCACCGGCTCTGCGACCACACCGTCAGCCACGACGAGGCCATGAACAAGAAGCCCGTCGCCTACCAGAGCGCCGAGATCCTCGACGCCCAGAAGATGATCGAGCAGGCGGCCGGCGGCGCCAAGGTCCAGTACTTCCGGGCGCCCGGCGGCGCCTTCACGCCCGACAACCGCCACATCGCGGCCGGCCACGGGATGCGCCCGCTCGGCTGGAACGTCGACACCAAGGACTGGAAGCAGCCCGGCACCGGGACGATCGTCAAGACGGTGAAGCAGGAGCTCAAGAACGGCCCGATCGTGCTCTTCCACGACGGCGGCGGCTCCCGCGGCCAGACGGTCGAGGCACTGAAGGAGCTGCTCCCGTGGCTCGCCAAGGAGGGCTACACCTTCAGCTTCCCGGCCGTCTGACGCGCGCCGCTCACGGCATCGTCGCCCACAGCCCGCAGTGGTGGACCCCGCCCGGCCGCACCGGGCCCGTACGGTCCGGCGCCAGGCCCTGCACCTGTGAGCGCGTCCAGCGCGGCGCCCCGCCGCCGCCCGGGTCCCCGAAGCGGGCGAACCGCGTCCAGTACCCGATCATCGTGTCCGCGAGCCGGTGCTGACCTTCCGTCATATTTCTTGGCCTGCCGCCCAGATCGAACAGGTACGGCAGCTCGGTGGTGTGGGTCGCGCCCAGCGGGAACGGCGGGGGAGCGGGCGTCGGGCGCGGCGGGTCCGGGTCGGCGAACTCGTAGCGCCACACCGGCTGACGCGCCGCGAGCAGTGACCCGGTGCGCAGCGTGGGACAGGCGTAGTTCGCGTCCCCGACGACCGCGCCGAACACCGGCCCGCCGTCCGTGCCGTGCACCGGATACGCTGCCACGACCTCCGCGGCCCGCGCCGGGTCGGGCACGAACTCCCGCACCACATCGGGCCAGTTGGCCGGATTGACGGACGTGCCGGCCGCGATGATGCCGGCCGCCCAGACGGTGCCCTCGTCGTGGTTGGCCCCAATGAGCACCGGTACCCGCGCCACCCGCCCCGAGGCGACCGCCCCGGCCGGGTCGCGCGGCAGCAGAGGAGTCCCGTACTCGGGCTGTGCGTCCGCCCCCTGCGCCGCCAGCAGCCGGGCCACCGGAACCCGGCGCAGACAGCCGAGCACATCCGCCCGCCGTGCGCAGCCGACCGCGTCGGCGAGCTTCGCCCCGGCGGCCTCCGCCGCCGCAGGTCCCACCGCATAGGGGGCGAACGGGCGAGCCGGACCACCCGTACAGGGCCCGCTCTCCATGATCGCCCGATGGAACAGCCCGGCCGCCGCGGGCGAGGCGAGCTGGGCGCAGACCGCGTAGGACCCGGCCGACTCCCCGGCGAGCGTCACGTTCCGCGCGTCCCCGCCGAACGCGCCGATGTTCCGCCGTACATAGCGCAGCGCCGCCTGCTGGTCGGCGAGGCCGAAGGTGCCCGAGCCGGGCAGGCCCGCGCGGCCGAGGAAACCGAGCGCGCCCAGGCGGTAGTCGACGGTGACCACGACCACATCGCCCCGCACCGCCATCCGGTGCGCGTCGTAGGAGCTTCCGGCACCGGAGGTGAAACCGCCGCCGTGCAGCCACACCAGCACCGGCCGGGGACGGCTCGGGCTCGCGTCGGAAGGGGCGGTCACGTTCAGGTGGAGACAGTCCTCGCCGGTGCTGCCGCCCGGCACCTCGCCGGCGGGCTGCGCGCACGCCGGTGCGGGCCGCGTCGCATCGCGGACGCCGTGCCAGGCGGCGGCCGGCCTCGGCAGCGCCCAGCGCAGAGCCCCGACGGGCGGAGCGGCGTACGGGACGCCGAAGAAGACCCGGTATCCCTCGTGGTCCGCCCCGCGCACCGCCCCGGCACCGGTCCGCACCACCGGTGCCGACCCCGCGGCCGATGCGGATGCGGCTGGTGCGGGCGGGGGCGCCACGGCGGAGGGAACCAGCACGGCCACCGCGCTCGCGGCGACCGCGGCGAGCCACCGCACCTCAGCCACCCCCCATTCCGCCCTGAGCCGCGACCATGGTGGTCCGCAGGCCGCGCACCGCGTGGCCGAGCCCGGGCGCGATCGCGTCGAGCCGCCCGGTCATCGCGTCGAGACGGCCCTGGTGGGCGCGGGCATCCGCCGCCGGAACGAGGTGCCGCACCCGGCCCGCCGCGCCGAGCGCCAGGACCACGGCGTCGTACGCCTCGACGGGCCCGGTACCCCGCAGCACGGCGGTGAGCCGCGCCTGAAGGGCCCGTACGTCCGCCGCGTGCCGCACGGTCACCTCGCGCCGGGCGGAACGCCTGAACGCGGGCCGCTCCGCGACGGTGACCAGGCCGAGGGCCGCGAGCCGGTCCTCGACCGCGCCCAGGGTCTCCCCGCGGTCGGCGCGCACCCACGCCTTCCAGGTGCGCCGGTGCCCCCCGACGCGGGACAGGACGAGATCGAGCACAAAATCCCCGGTGCTGCCGGTGTCCGTCACCGCCACCTCGCCCGAGGTGTCGGCGACGCGGCCCAGGCAGGCCAGCTCCGCGAGCAGCGCCGCGCGCAGCAGGAAGCCGGTGCGGGTGCGGCCGTAAGGGGCCCCGGCGTCGGTGTCGTAGGCCGCGAGATACATCCGGCCGTACAGGGTGTCGGTCATGGCACCGACGCTAGGCAGGCCGCCCGGCGCGGGGCATCCACCAGCCGGACCGAACCGCGCCCCGACCACGGGATGAGTACGCGGCCGCCTCATCCCACGGGATGACCGGGGCGGCGGGCAGGGGTACGGGCGGGGCCGTGGCTCAGCCGCGGCGCGGCTCGACGAGACCGTGGTCGTACGCCGCGACCACCGCCTGCACCCGGTCGCGCAACCCCAACTTGCGCAGTACCGCGGACACATGGGACTTCACCGTCGCCTCGGACAGGTGCAGCCGGCGGGCGATCTCGGAGTTGGAGAGGGCCTGCCCGATCAGGGTGAGCACCTCGCGTTCGCGCGGCGAAAGACCGGCGAGGGCGGCGGGCGCCGGGGGCGTCGTGGTGTGCGCGAACCGGTCGAGCATGCGCCGCGTCACGGTCGGCGCGAGCAGCGCGTCCCCGCGCGCGACCACCCGCACGGCCTCGGCGAGTTCGGCGGGCCGGATGTCCTTGAGCAGGAAGCCGCTGGCCCCGGCCCGCAGCGCGGTCAGTACGTGCTCGTCGAGGTCGAAGGTGGTGACGACGAGCACCCGGGCCGCGCTGCCGGAGGCGACGATGGCCCGGGTCGCGTCGATGCCGTCCATGACCGGCATCCGCACATCCATGAGGACGACGTCCGGCCGCAACTCGCCCACCAGGCGGACCGCGTGCTGCCCGTCCGCGGCCTCGCCGACCACTTCCAGATCGTCCCGCGCGTCGATGATCAGACGGAAACCGCCGCGCACCAGCGCCTGGTCGTCGGCCACCACCACCCGGATCGTCACGACGCGTACCTTATCGGCAGCACCGCGCGTACCTCGAAACCCCCGTCGGGCCCCGGGCCCGCCTCCAGGGTGCCGCCGAGCAGCGCGGCCCGCTCCCGCATCCCCGCGAGCCCCCGCCCCGACCCGGCAGAGCGCCAACTCCGGCCTCCGGGGCGGCCGTTGTCGCTGACGTGGATGCGGACGGACTCCTCGTCACGGCACACCGACACCCGCGCCCGGCTCGCCCCGGCGTGCCGCAGGGTGTTGGTCAGGGCCTCCTGCACGATGCGGTAGCCCGCGAGGTCAACGGCGGCCGGCGGTGTCGGGCCCCGGCCCTCCTCGTGCAGCTCGACGTCCAGCCCGGCGGACCGCGCGCCCGCGGCCAGCTCGGCCAGGTCGCCGAGCCCGGGCCGCGGACGCCGGCCGTCGCCGCCCGCGCCGCCCTCCTCGCCCGCTTCCGCCCGCAGCAGCAGCCGCAGCTCCCCGAGCGCGGAGCGGCCGGCGCCGTCGATGGCCCGCAGGGCCTGCCTCGCCTGCTCCGGATCGGCGTCGAACACGTCGTCGGCGGCGCTCGCCTGGATCACCATCACCGACACGGTGTGGGCGACCACGTCGTGCACCTCCCGGGCGATCCTGGCCCGCTCCTCGGCCACCGCACGCCGGGTCTCGGCGGCGAGGTGCTGCTGCTGCGCCCGGCGCCACTGGCCCGCCGTCCAGGCCAGCGCGGCGGCAAGCAGCTGGGTGACGAGCGACAGGACCCCGCCGCCCACGAAGGCGAGCGGCGCGAGCGCGAGCATCCCGAGCAGCCCCCACCGGGAGGTGCGCACCGGCCGCAGCGCGGACAGGACGCACAGCGCGAGCTGCGCCCCGAGCAGTGCCCCGGTCAGGCTCAGCGCCGGGAAGAGCAGCCACATGGTGGACCCGAGCAGCGCGCTCACCAGGAGCACCACGGCGGGTCGTCCCACCACCCACCACAGGACCGCGGCCTGCACCACGGCGAGCGCGAGGGCGGCGGCGGGCCGCCAGGCGGCACCGGCCTCCGCCCCGGCCGCCAGACAGACGGGCACCGCCACGCCGAGCACCAGAACCGCCGACCCCGCACGCAGCACCTCGACCGCCCGGGTCGGGGGAGGGCTGCCGGTACCGCCGAGAACGCGCGTAAGACCCACGCTGCGACGCTACCAACCCCTGCCGCAGCGGAAATATTCGTGCCCGTGGCCCCGGAAATTTGCCGAAAGTACGGCGGGGCCTCCTGGCGACGCGCGCAAAATAGTAGTATTTGCCGTGCCACCTTGTCAGATCCGTGCTACTGTTGATCCCAGTTGCAGTTGTGGTTCCCAAAGACTTCAAGTGCCTTGATGGTTTTATGCCGTCGGGCGCTTTTGTATTTCCGGTGTTTTCCGGACGGGGCAATCATCGCGGTAACGACGGGGTCAGCACAGTGCGGACCCCCGGGCATTGCCCCGAAGGAGATATGACATGGCTACTGGCACCGTGAAGTGGTTCAACGCGGAAAAGGGCTTCGGCTTCATTGAGCAGGAGGGTGGCGGTCCGGACGTGTTCGCCCACTACTCGAACATCGCCGCCCAGGGCTTCCGTGAGCTTCAGGAAGGCCAGAAGGTGAACTTCGACGTCACGCAGGGCCAGAAGGGCCCGCAGGCCGAGAACATCACGCCTGCCTGACGCTGAAGCGTTTTCTGCACGCGGCTGGGGCTCGCACCTTGGGGTGCGGGCCCCAGCCCGTTGCTGTGCCACCGGGCCACCGTCACCCCATGACGGAATTTTCACGGCCCGCGGGACACCGGGCACCGCCCGCGTCCCGCCACGCAGCGGACGAACCGCCACGGCCACGGCCGGGGCGGCATCAGCCCGCTGTCCTGATCCGGCCCGCCCGCCCCACCAGGCGGCGGCTGCCCGGCATTCCGACATCGGGCGGGGGATTTCCGCGCCCCCGTGCGGCCGGATCGGAATTCAACTTCTGTTTTCGGCTCGTTCTTGCGATGCCCCGGCTGATCGAATTCGCCGGGCGTCCCTCGATACGTGCCATATCGAGGAAGGTTCTCCTTGAACCGTTCAGCTCGCACGAACGACCGCTACTCCGCCGCTCGCAAGGGCGGCGCCGACCGTGGGGCCCGCTTCCGGCCCCAGGGGCCGAACCGCTCCGGCGGCGGCCGCAGGCCCGCCGCACCGCAGGGTGAGTTCGCCCTCCCCGTCACCGTGACCCCGGCGCTGCCGCCCGTCGCGAACTTCGCCGACCTTGAGCTGCCCGCCGAGGTGCTCGAACTCCTCGCGAGCCTGGGCATGAACGAGCCCTTCCCGATCCAGTCGGCCACGCTGCCGAACTCGCTCGCGGGCCGTGACGTGCTCGGCCGTGGCCGCACCGGCTCCGGCAAGACCCTCGCCTTCGGCCTCGCCCTCCTGGTTCGCACCGCGGGCCGCCGCGCCGACTCCAAGAAGCCGCTCGCGCTGATCCTGGTGCCCACGCGTGAGCTGGCCCAGCAGGTCACCGATGCGCTGACCCCGTACGCCCGTGCCCTGCGGCTGCGGCTGGCGACGGTCGTCGGCGGGATGTCGATCGGGCGGCAGGCGGGTGCGCTGCGTTCGGGTGCGGAGGTCGTGGTGGCGACGCCGGGCCGGCTCAAGGACCTGATCGAGCGCCGGGACTGCCGTCTGGACCA
>NZ_BMUZ01000022.1 GCF_014650455.1 Streptomyces xanthochromogenes
CGCGCGGCACATGCAAGGCAGTTGGACAGCAGGCAGGGAACGGGGGAAGCATTTCGTGTCGGCTTGGGACATCAAACCATCCGGTGTTTCGGGTGTGTTGAAGAAGACGGCGACGGCGGCCGAGAGCATGTCGAAGGCCGGGACCGCGATGCAGGAAAGCCTGAAATCGGCCGCCACCAGCGCGGGCACCATCTCCGGCCCGTACTGCGGCGAGGCCCCCATCGGCCCCGTCGGCGGCGCACTCGGCGAATTCATGCAGCACAAAGCACAAGAACTCGGCTACATAGCCGTACGCACCGAACATTCACTCAACGGGGCGTACGACGCGACGACGGAATACGTCAAGGGTGACCTCGACATGGCCGCGAACAAGCAGAAACAGGCCGTCAAGGAACCCGTCGTCAACGACCAGGGCCAGGAACTCGGCCCCGACGGCAAACCCGTCCCACAGCCCCCCGCGCAGCCCGCCGACAAGCCGGGGGGCCACAAGTGAGCAAGGACGTCATCGACCCCGCCGGCATCCCCATGTTCACCGGCAACCTCGAACAGCTCGGCAAGGACGCCGCCGCCCTCACCCAGCAGGCCGGCGAGTTCCGCGACGGCGGCTCCAACGTCCACAAGGAATTCCAGGGCCTGTCCGCCTGCTACCAGGCACCCGAGGCCGACCAGCTGTTCGCCACCACCCTGCCCGTCAAGACGAAGGCCGACGACTTCGCCGACGGCCTGGAAAAAGCCGCCGCCGCCCTCACCGAGTACGAGACCCAGGTCAAACCCCTCGTCGACAAACTCAAAAGCCTCCGCACCGAAGCATTCGCGTTCACCGACAGCATCGCCGGCGACGACCACTGGCGCCGCGACCAGAAGAAGATCGACCACAACGAACGCCTCATGAGCGACGTCGGCGCCACCGTCGCCGCGTTCACCGACGCCGAACGCGCCTGCCACGACAAAATCACCGCCCTCGTCAACGGCAGCAAACTCACCGTCGACGACGGCACCCACAAACCCGGCATGTACGGATTCTCCGCCGACGCCCTCCAGCACGCCGAGGAAACCCCCTGGGGCGGCCACGCCCAACGCGAATACACCGGCCTGCGCTGGCTGTGGGAACAGACCAAATCATTCGTCTGGGACGGATTCATCGTCGACGGGATCTGGGGCACCGTCAAAGGCCTCGGCACCCTCGTCGGCACCGACGGCTGGGACAAAGCCGGCCAGGCCTGGACCGGCCTCGCCAAACTCGCCACCGGCCTCGCCATCACCGCCACCCCCCTCGGCGGCATGTTCTGGACCGTCCCCGACAAACAACTCCCCTCCTGGCTCCGCGACTCCCGCACCGCCATGAAGGAAACCGGCAAAGCACTCGTCGCCTGGGACGAATGGGGCAAAAACCCGGCCCGCGCCGCCGGCGGCGTCACCTTCAACGTCCTCACCACCGTCTTCACCGGCGGCGCCGGCAGCGCCGCCAAGGGCGGAGCCGTCGCCAAGGTCCTCTCCGTCACCGGCAAGGTCGCCAAAGTCGTCGACCCCATGACCTACATCGCCAAAGCCGGAAAATTCGGCGTCATCAAAGTCGGCGACCTCTTCGGCAACCTCAAGAACATCACCAACGGCCGCTACGCCGACGTCCTCGCCCACGGCGGCACCTTCAACATCGACGGCACCTACGCCAAAAACGCCGACCTCCCCGTCGTCAAAGGCAACTACATCGAATGGCCCGGAGGCAGCCGCCTCAACCTCGACGACGGCACCGTCATCAAACCCGACGGCACCACCTCCGCAGCCAAAGTCGAACTCAGCGCCGACGACATCGCCCACCTCAAAAACACCCTCCCCCACATCGACACACCCACCCCCGCAGCCATCAAGGAACCGGCGCTCGCCGGCGCACACGTGCCCGGCGGCACCGCCCACGACCTGGGCCACGCCCCCGGCGGCACCGCGCACGACCTCGGCCGGGGCGCGGCCAACGACCTCGACCGGGGTGCGACGGGCGGGACGCACGGCGGAACTCCGGCGGCGGGCGACACCGCGGGCCACGCCGCAGGCCACACCGGGGAGGCCGGCACCCACTCCGGCGGCCACGGCACGGGCGGCCACGACGGCGGCTCGGGCGGCCACGAGTCCGGCCACGGCGGTGGCGCGGGGAACGACGGCGGTCACGTGCCCGGCGAGCACGGCACGCCCGGCGGCGGCCACGACGCCGACCCGCCGGCCGGCCGCCGCACGACCGAGCAGGAACTGGAGATCAAGCGCCAGCAGGTGGAGCGCGCCAACAGCGACCCGGCGTGGTTCAAGGAGCACTACCGGTCGAACGGCTACCGGCGCTTCAGCAAGGTGGACGGGGGATACGGGCAGGAGCTCCCGCAGCTGAGCAAGGACCCGTCCCGCCCCGGCAAGTGGATCGCCACGGACAATCTTCCGCCGGCGATCCGCGAGCACTACGTCTACGGCCCGAACCGCGCCCCCGGAACCCGGGCCGGTCTGACCCACGATGCGTTGCAGCATCTGGACGACCAGGCGGCCAGGCGCGATCACGCCATCGCGGCCGACCGGGCCGCGGAGGACCAGCTGGAGGCTGCCGAAAAGGCGTATGCGGCCCACCCCACACCGGAGTTGGCCGATGCCATGGCGCAGGCCGACGCGCACCACTCGCCGCTGCACGGCCAAATGGGCAAGCAGAGCGAGCTGTTCGGTGAGGAGGTGGCCGAGTACCACGCGGTGCCCGAGCACTTCCCCGGCGCCAAGCGGGTGGACGACGGGGCGTTCGGCAACAACCGGTTCGACCAGATCTACGTGACCAAGGACGGCCGTTACCTGGTCGTGGAGGCCAAGGGCTCGAAGACGGCCTCGTTGGGCACGCGCAAGGGTCTGACCGGTCGAAGGGTGACGCAGGGCACGCGTGAATACTTCGAAACGATCCTCAAGGAGATGGACAAGCGCGCCAAGAAGGCCAAGGGGTCGCCCGAAGGCAGGGCCGAAGCGGCACTGATGGCCAACCTCAAGAAGGCGCTCCAGGACGGGAAGGTCGACTACGTCCTGGTCAAGGCCGACTCGGACGGCGCTAAGTACGCTGGCTACGAGATGAAAGAGTTCGACCTCTCGGTTAGGAAGTAACCCGGATGACCCAGATTTCCCGCACGCCGTACGACCCGGGCGAGAACTCTGCCGAGTGGCTCGCGGAGATCGACGAGCAGACGCTTCAGGAGATCGAGCGCGTCGAGCAGGCGCCGGACATGTTCGGACTCTCCTTCGGCAGCACGCTCAGCACCGCCTTCACGCACTGCCTCCACGACCCGACCGCGAACGCGAGCGAGACGTGGGAGGCGTGGGTCGCCGCCATGCAGACCGGGTCCGCGCTCTTCGCCTCCGCGACGGCGCCGGAGGGGACCACGGTCGAGTGCATGATCGCGCACGAGAAGCGGACCGTCCCCGCCCTCGGCGGGCCCACGCACTTCACCGACCCCGGCACCTGGCTCCAGGCGTTCTGGCTCGCCATCATCTGCCGCGACCAGGCCCGGATGACCCAACTGGCCAACGTGCCGCTGGAGTTGCTGCGCGGCTCGGGGGCCGAGTTCGAGGAGTACATCTACCACTGGGTCGACGCGCTCCAGACGTACTGGCTCGAACGCGAGGGCCTGGGCGACAAGTTGGTCGCCGCGTTCGACGGCACCAACCCGGAGAACCTGCGGTTCGTCGACCGTGAGCTGATGCTCAAGATCCTCTATCCCCCGCTGAACGTCTTCTACCGCTTCATCACCCAGGACCACGAGGAGTTCGACAAGGCCCTTCTCCAAGCGGTCCAGCTGCACCACGAGTACTGGACCGCCGACGCGGAGCGCGCCGAGGACCTCGACGGGGCCATCGCCCTCGCCCCGCTCGCCCTCGCCTGCCTCGGCTACGACGCCGGGCGGCCGATCACGATCGAGTCCGAGTACCTCCCCGAGAACCTGCTCGACCGCAGCTGGCTCGGCGAGTTCCCGACGTAGACAGCCGGCGGATGCGCCCGGGAAACGACCGAGCGGGGCTTCGGACGGCCAACCGGCCGCCCGAAGCCCCGCTCGTCGGATCACGCGCCTGCGGGTCCCCCCGCCGGCTCGCCTACAGGAAGGAGTTGATCTCGATCGTCTCGGTACGGCCGGGGCCGACACCGATCGCGGAGATCGGCGCCCCGGACATCTCCTCCAGGGCCTTCACGTAGGCCTTCGCGTTCTTCGGCAGCTCGTCGAAGGTCTTGGCCTTGGTGATGTCCTCGGACCATCCCGGCAGCTTCTCGTAGATCGGCTTCGCGTGGTGGAAGTCGGTCTGGGAGTACGGGAGTTCCTCGACGCGCTTGCCGTCGATCTCGTACGCGACACACACCGGGATCTCCTCCCAGCCGGTCAGCACGTCCAGCTTGGTGAGGAAGAAGTCGGTCAGGCCGTTCACGCGGGTCGCGTACCGGGCGATCGGTGCGTCGAACCAGCCGCAGCGGCGGTCACGGCCGGTGGTGACACCGCGCTCGCCGCCGATGCGGCGCAGCGCCTCGCCGTCCTCGTCGAACAGCTCGGTCGGGAACGGGCCCGCGCCGACACGGGTCGTGTAGGCCTTGAGGATGCCGATCACGCGGCTGATCTTCGTCGGGCCCACGCCCGCACCCGTGCAGGCGCCGCCCGCGGTCGGGTTCGAGGAGGTGACGAAGGGATACGTGCCGTGGTCGACGTCGAGCAGGGTGCCCTGGCCGCCCTCGAAGAGCACGACCTTGTCGTCGTCGAGCGCCTTGTTCAGGATGAGCGTGGTGTCGGCGACGAACGGCCTGAGCTGCTCCGCGTACTGGAGCATCTCTTCGACGATCTTCCCGGCCTCGATCGCGCGGCGGTTGTAGACCTTGGCGAGCAGCTGGTTCTTGCCCTCAAGGGCCGCCTCGACCTTCTGTTCCAGGATCGACTCGTCGTAGAGGTCCTGGACGCGGATGCCGACGCGGTTGATCTTGTCCGCGTAGGTCGGGCCGATGCCGCGGCCGGTGGTTCCGATCTTGCGCTTGCCGAGGAAGCGCTCGGAGACCTTGTCGAGCGTGACGTTGTACGGCGTGATCAGGTGAGCGTTACCGCTGATCAGGAGCTTGGACGTGTCGACGCCTCGCTCGTTCAGTCCGCTCAGCTCGGAGAGCAGGACCGCCGGGTCGACGACGACTCCGTTACCGATCACCGGGGTGCACCCCGGTGAGAGGATCCCGGAAGGGAGAAGATGCAGCGCGTACTTCTGGTCGCCTACGACGACCGTGTGGCCGGCATTGTTGCCGCCCTGGTAACGCACCACATAGTCAACGGATCCACCGAGGAGGTCGGTGGCCTTTCCCTTGCCCTCGTCACCCCACTGAGCACCGAGCAGCACAAGTGCGGGCACAGGCGTACACCCCTTCCGGGCGGGGCATGTCCAAGGTCAGGGGCATACGCGTTCCATATGTGGATGCGTACACCATGGGCCTGAACCGAAGAACGCTTGCCCCGGAATAGACGAAGCCCCTGGCGCAATAGCGCAAGGGGCTCTTGCACAAAGATGCTACCCGAGGAAGGACCGAGGTGTCGGCTGCGCACCAGCTCGTCGTGCTCATCGACCCGGTCGCCCGCCGTATTGACGGCGAGTCCGTACGGATCGCGAAAGATGTGCTGTGTGCGGGAGCACAGGCGAAGATCTGCTGGCCCGAGGGGCCACAGGAGTTCGCGAAGGCACTGGCCCGCAGGGGCGGACGGCGCACCGTGGTGGTCGGCGACGACCAGGCGCTGCTACGCGCGGTGACCACCCTGTACCGGGAGCGTGAGCTCGACCGGGGCGCTCTGGCGCTGGTTCCGGTGGGCTCGGCGGATTCCCTGGAGCTGGCCCGCACGCTCGGGGTGCCGCTGGGCGCGGTGGCGGCCGCGCGGGCCGCCCTGGAGGGCGCCGGGCGCCGGCTCGACCTCCTCGTCGACGACAGCGACCAGGTGGTGCTCGGCGCGCTCCGCGTCCCCGCCCCGCATCCGGTCCGGGCCCGGCCCGCGCCGCCGACGGTGTGGGGCGCGGCCCGCTCGGCGCTGCGCTCCCTGGTGCGGGCGCCGGCCCCGGTGTCCGCGGCCGTCGCGCACCGGCTGCGCGTGGAGGCCGACGGGGTGCTCCTCAGCGACCTGGACCGGCCGGTGGCGGGCGTGTCGGTGGCCTCGGCGGACGGGCTCGCGCAGGTGGTGGTGCACGGGCGCACCGGCGAGCGGGCGCGGGCGGCGGCGCGGGCCGTGACGATCTCGGGCCCGGTGGGCGGCTTCCGCTACCGGGCGGACCAGATCGTGGCGGGCCCGGTCCGCACGCGGACGTGGACCGTGCGGGCGGCCGCCTGGGAGCTGGTCCTGCCCACCTGACCCCGGGGCCCCGCGACGAAGGGGCCCCGCGATCAGCGGGGTGGGAGCTCCGCGATCAGCGGGGTGGGATCGGAGGGAGGTCGAGGGTGGTGCGGTGCTCGCGCCAGCGGTCCATCAGCTGGGACAGCTCGCCGTGCAGGAACGTGAAGAACGCCGCCGTCTCCGCCATCCGCGCCCCGGCCGCCGTGCCGGGGCCGCCCGCGCTCGCGACGCCTTCCCGCATGACCTGCTCCCAGCGGGTCAGTATCCGGTCGCGGTTGGTGAAGGTCTCGTACCAGAGCTCGTTGTGCAGGACGTACCGGTCGCGCCGGGAGCCGGGCTCGCGTTCGCGGCCGACCATGTTGACCTGGGACAGGTAACGGACCGCGCCCGAGACGGCGGCCGGGCTGATCCGCAGCGCCGAGGCCAGTTCGGCCGAGGTCATCGAGCCGGCCTCGGAGACGAGCAGGGCCGCGAAGACGCGGGCCGCCATCCGCTGCATGCCCGCCTCCGCGAGTTCGGAGGCGAACCGTTCGACGAACCTGCCCACCGCGTCCTCGTCCCGCCCCTGCGGCCTGCCCACCGCGTCCGCCCCGTCCGGCACCTGCTGCTCCTCGTCCACGCCGTCTTCCACGCCGTCTTCCGCGCTGTCCACACCGCTCATGGCCTCGACCCTATCGGCTCCTTCATACGCTTCCTTATCTTCACAACTTCGTGAAAGTACAGTACGTTCAAAAACATGACGAAGGCAATCGCGGTCGCCGGACTGCACAAGTCGTTCGGGCGCACCCACGCCCTCGACGGGCTCGACCTCGCCGTCGAGGCCGGCGAGGTCCACGGCTTCCTCGGCCCCAACGGCTCGGGGAAGTCCACCACCATCCGGGTGCTGCTCGGCCTGCTGCGTGCCGACTCCGGCACGGCGCGGCTGCTCGGCCGCGACCCGTGGGCCGACGCCGTGGACCTGCACCGCCACGTGGCGTACGTGCCCGGCGACGTGACCCTGTGGCGCAACCTCTCCGGCGGTGAAGTCATCGACCTGTACGGCAGGTTGAGGGGCGGCCGACTCGACCCTGCCCGCCGCCGGGACCTCGTCGCACGCTTCGAGCTCGACCCGACGAAGAAGGGCCGCACCTACTCCAAGGGCAACCGGCAGAAGGTGGCCCTGGTCGCCGCGTTCGCCTCCGACGTCGACGTACTGATCCTCGACGAGCCGACCTCCGGGCTCGACCCGCTCATGGAGGAGGTCTTCCAGGACTGCGTCAAGGAGGAGCGCGACCGCGGCCGGACCGTGCTGCTCTCCTCGCACCTTCTGAGCGAGGTGGAGAGCCTCTGCGACCGGGTCAGCATCATCCGCCGGGGCCGGACGGTGGAGACGGGCTCCCTCGCGGAGCTGCGCCACCTGACACGGACGTCCGTCACCGCCGAACTGGCAAGCGCCCCAGCCGGGTTGACGCACCTTCCCGGTGTGCACGACCTCGATGTGCGGGGCCGCCACGTCAAACTCCAGGTCGACACGGACAAGCTGGACGCGGTGCTGCGCTCGCTCACCGCGTCGGGCGTGCGGTCCCTGACCTCGACGCCGCCGACCCTGGAGGAGCTGTTCCTGCGCCACTACACGGGGGCCGAGGAGGTGGCCGCGCGATGACCGGCCCGGCCGCCGTACCCGCCACGGCCGCCAGGAGGAAGGGCCCGGGTGATGAACTCGCAGGCACCGGGGCCCTGTTGAGGCTGGCTCTGCGTCGGGACCGGGTGCTGATCCCGGTGTGGGCGATCGCGCTGGGCGGGCTCGTGGCGAGTGGCGCGAGCACCCTGGAGAAGGTGTACCCGACGGCCGCCCAACGCGCGGACGTGGCACGCTCGATGAGCGGCAACGGCTCGCTGCGGGCCCTGTACGGCCCGGTCTTCGGCGACTCGTCGGGCGCCCTGACCGCGTGGCGGTTCGGCGGGTTCGGCTGCGTACTGGCGGCGGTGATGAGCCTTCTGATCGTGGTGCGGCACACCCGGGAGGAAGAGGAGACGGGCCGTCAGGAACTGCTGTCGTCGGCGATGGTGGGCCGCCGGGCCCCCCTGACGTCCGCACTGCTGGCGGCGTTCGTCGCCGACGCGGCGGTGGCGTCGATCGTCACGGCGGGGCTGGCCGAGTCGACCGGGAACGCGGCCGGTTCGGCGGCGCTCGGTCTGACGATCGGGGCGATCGGGATGCTGTTCGCGGCCATGGCGGCGATCATGGCCCAGCTGACGGAGAGCGCCCGGCTCGCCAAGGGCCTCACCGGAGCGGTCCTCGGGGCGGCGTTCCTGCTGAGGGCGGCGGGCGACACCGCGACCCGCGACGCCTCCTCGGTACTCGACCACCTCTCCCCGCTGGGCTGGGCCGAGAACGTACGGCCCTACGCGGGCGAGCGCTGGTGGGTACTGCTGCTCGTCGTCGCGACGGCCCTCGCGCAGGGGGCCGTCGCCTACGTCCTGGCCGGACGCCGCGACATCGGGATGAGCTTCGTGCCGCCGCGGCCCGGTCCGGCCGAAGGACGCATCACGACGGCGTACGGGCTGGCCTGGCGGCTCCAGCGCGGCGGGGTGCTCGGGTGGGCCGTCGGATTCGCGCTGGCCGGGCTGCTGTTCGGGCGGATGGCCGACGGGGCGGCGGCACTGGTCGGCGACAACGCGCGGACCCGGGAGATCATCCAGCGGATGGGCGGGCAGAGCGGGCTGACCGACGCGTTCCTGGCCACGATGGTCGGCATGCTGGGGATGGTCGCGGCGCTGTACGCCGTCTCGTCGGTGCTGCGGCTGCACGGCGAGGAGACGGACGGGCGGGCCGAGCCGGTCCTGGCGGCATCCGTGGGCCGGGTGCGGTGGGCGGCCGGACATCTGGTGATCGCGTTCGGCGGGGCGGCCCTGATCATGACGGTCGGGGGGCTCGGCCTGGCAGCCGGCCACGGCGGCGACGCCGGCCCCCTCCTGGGCGCGGCACTGGTCCAACTCCCCGCGATCTGGACCCTGTCGGGGCTCGCGGTACTGCTGTACGGAGCGTTCCCCCGGCTCGCCCCGGGGGCCCTCGGCGTGGTCTCCCTGTGCCTGGCCCTCGGCTGGATCGGCCCCGCCCTGAACCTGCCGGCCGCCGTCCTGGACGTGTCCCCCTTCGGCCATCTGCCCAAGCTGCCGGGGGTGGGGATGGCGTGGTCCCCGGTACTGCTCCTGACCGCGCTCGCGGCGGTGCTGACCGGGGCGGGGGTCGGGGCGTTGCGGCGCCGGGACGTGGTGGGCTGAGGACGGTTCGCGGATGGCTCAGCACTCCACCCGGAGCTCCTTGAGCCCCCGGATGACGAACCCGGGTCCCCACTCGGGTTCGGCCGTCAGCCGCAGCTCGGGCATCTTCCCGAGCAACTGCCCGAAGGATGCCTCCAGTTCGAGCCGGGCGAGCGGGGCGCCGAGGCAGTAGTGGATGCCCGCGCCGAAGGAGATGTGCGGGTTGTCCGCACGGGTGAGGTCGAGGGCGTCGGGGTCGGCGAACCGGGCGGGGTCGCGGTTGGCGGACCCGAAGAGCAGGGCGACCTCACTGCCGCGAGGCAGCGTCTGCCCGGCGAACTCGATGTCTTCGAGCACCCAGCGCTCGAAGAGCTGGAGCGGGGTGTCGTACCGCATCAACTCCTCGATGGCCGTGGGCAGAAGGGCATCGGGCGCGGCCCGGAGCGCGGCGAGCTGGGCGGGGTTGCGGAGCAGGGCGTACCAGCCGTTGGCGGTGGTGTTCACGGTGGCCTCGTGGCCGGCGTTGAGGAGCAGCACGCAGGTGGAGATCATCTCCTGCTCGGTGAGGCGGCGGGGGCTCGTTTCGCCCCCCTCCTCGTCGTGCGCGGCGATGAGGGCGGAGATCAGGTCGTCCCGGCCGGGCTTCTTGCGCCGCTCGGCGATCAACTCCCTTAGATACGACGTGAATTCGACCGAGGCCTGGACGGCTCGGGCCGCGGTCTCCTCGCCCGGGTCGAGCTCGTACATGCCGCAGATCGCGGCGGACCAGGGACGCAGCAGGTGCCGGTCGGCGTCGGGGATGCCGAGGATCTCGGCGATGACGGCGACGGGGAGGGGCTCGGCGACCTCGGCCACGAGGTCGCCCCCGCCGGCCGCGCGGAAGTCGTCCACGAGGCGGGCGGCGAGGCGGCGCACGGTCGGGGCGAGGCGCTCCACGGTGCGGGGGTTGAAGGCCTGCGAGACGAGCCGGCGAATCCGGGTGTGGTCCGGGGGCTCCAGGTCCAGCATGCCGCCGTCGTTGAGGGTGTGGAACGGTTCGTGCGCCGGGGGCGGTGGTGTCCGGCCGAACTCGGCGTGGGTGAACCGGTGTTGATAGGTGCGGCCCAGCCTCCGGTCCCGGAGCAGGGTGCGGACGTCGGCGTGGTGGGGGATCAGCCACTGCCCGGTGGGCGGGTAGTGGTGGATGCGGCCCCCTGCCCGGAGTTCTTCGTACGCGGGGTAGGGGTTGGCGATGAAGTCGCGCTCGGCGGGGCGGAAGGGGATGGGGTGCATGGGCTCGACGATCCGGGGTCACCCCCGGGGAGATCAAGGGGGCGGGGCGGTTCGAACCCATCGGCCGTCGACCGCGGACCCCGCGTCTACGCCGTGCCCTGGAGGGGTCCGGGAGCAGCCGTCGGCCGGCGCCTCGACGCGTCGGCCGACGGCACACCCGGGCCGGCGTCGGGCCGGCCGGACGGCACTGCCTAGCAGGACAGATTGCCGCCGGCGCTGACGCCGAGGTCGCGGGTGAACTTCTCGAAGAGGTTGATCCGGTCCTGGCGCTCGGCGGGGTTCTTCCCGTTGCATTCGAGGTCGCCGTTGATGCTGCGGATCGTCTCGCCGAACCCCTTGTTGTGGACGATCGCGTCGTGCGGTGTCGTCCTGCCCGCGCCCTTCTGGCTGTTCCAGAACCACAGCCCGGTCTTCCAGGCCACCGCGGAATCACGCTCGACCTTGTAGGGGTCGCGCAGCAGGTCGATGTGCAGGGCGTCACCGGCTGCCTTGTAGTTGAAGTTCCAGCTCAGTTGGAGCGGCCCGCGGCCGTAGTAGGCCTTGTCACCGGCCGGGCACCCGTACGGCTGGCTGCGGTCGCAGTAATGACCGTAGTTCGCCTTGTTCTGCTCGACCACGTACCTCAGCCCGGCGGTCTCATGACTCACGTTCGCCAGGAACGCCGCCGCCTCGCGCTTGCGCGTCGCCCCGTCACCTGAGTTCGCGAACCCGGGGTACGCACCGAGCGCCTGGGTCAGCCCTTGGTAGGTGTAGAAGGAGTTCCGGCCCGGGAACATGTGGTCGAACTGCGCCTGGCTGACCACGAACGATCCGGCGGCGGAGGCGGGCACCGCCGGCACCGCGGCCACCAGACCGGCCAGCACCGCGGTAGCGCCCAGCCCGGCGACCGCGCCGGAGCGGAAGCGGGTTCCGAAGCGGGACAGGGAACGAGACAGGGACATCTGCACTCCTTCACCGGCGCGGACCGCGCCGCATGGGACGCCGAGGGAAACATCTCGGATGGCTGAGCCC
Source organism: Streptomyces xanthochromogenes (assembly GCF_014650455.1). GTDB lineage: Bacteria > Actinomycetota > Actinomycetes > Streptomycetales > Streptomycetaceae > Streptomyces > Streptomyces xanthochromogenes. The sequence continues at coordinate 11,877 of NZ_BMUZ01000022.1, forward strand.
CCACTGGCGGGGGCCATGCCAGAGTCTGATGCAGATTCGCCCCATTCCGCCGGAAGTTGGCGATCTGTCACCCGCAGGTTGCCTATGCCTTCGGCACGTTGACTTGCAGGTTCGCACCGCACTCCCCGAGCGGACGACCCATCGGGCGACGCAGTCGCGCTCCTGCCCCCGATTCCGTCCGCAGACCGTGCGGGGCCGTCCGCGCAGTTCCCCGCGCCCCCAACCCCCTTTCGGCCTCACACCGTGCGTGGCTGGGCGCGCAGTTCCCCGCGCCCCTAAACCCGTCTCAGTCCGCAGACCGCGGTCGCATCTCGCGCAGTTCCTCGCGCCCCCAACCCCCTGTTGGCCTCGCACCGTGCGTGGCTGGTCGCGCAGTTCCCCGCGCCCCTAAACCCGACTCCGTCCGCGGGCCGCGGTCGCTTCTCGCGCAGTTCCTCGCGCCCCTAGAAGCTTCGGTGCTGGGCTGCGCAGGCATCCTCAGCCCGTCATGGGGGTCCCCCCTGGCCCTTAAGGCCTTGGGGGAGATTGAGGACGAGCGCCGTTCAGGCGCGAACGGGGGTCTGGGGGCGGAGCCCCCAGGGGCACTTCAACCCCCGGAGGGTTGCGGGAAGGGGTGGGGTGGGGCGACTCCCGGGGTCTGGGGCGGAGCCCCAGGGGCCGGAACCAGCCAACCCCGGGTCACGGGCGGGAGGGTGGGCAAACCCCCCGGCTAGGACGGAGTCACCAGGCGGGTCTCGTACGCGTACACCGCCGCCTGCGTACGGTCACGCAACCCGAGCTTCACCAGCACCCGGCTGACATGCGTCTTGATCGTCGACTCCGCCACCACCAGCCGATCCGCGATCTCCAGGTTCGAAAGGCCCTGGGCGATCAGAACGAGCACCTCCGTCTCGCGATCGGTCAGCTCCTCCACCTGTCCCACCCCCGGGGAACCGGCCCGCTGGGACGGCACGACCCGCGCGAACTCGTTGATCAGGCGCCGGGTCACCGAGGGGGCGAGCAGCGCCTCCCCCGAGGCCACCACCCTTACGCCATCGGCGAGTTGGCGCGCGGAGGCGTCCTTCAGGAGGAAGCCAGACGCTCCCGCCCGCAGCGCCTGGTACACGTACTCGTCGAGGTCGAACGTGGTCAGCACGAGCACCTTCGAGGAGTCGTCCGCCGCCACGATCTCGCGCGTCGCCTCGATGCCGTTCATGCCGGGCATCCGGATGTCCATCAGGACCACGTCGGGCCGCAGCGCCTGCACCTGGGCGACCGCCTCGCGCCCGTCGACCGCCTCGCCGACGACCTCGATGTCCGGCTGTGCGCCGAGCAGTACGGAGAAGCCCTCGCGCACCATCATCTGATCGTCGACGATCAGCACCCGGATCGTCATGTCCGCTCTTCCGTCCTCTTGGCCAGGTCCACTCCCGGCTCCGGCTCAGGCTCCCGATCCGGCTCCGCGGCCGCCACCGGGATGAAGACGGTCACCTCGTAACCGCCCTCCGCCGTCCGCTCCGCGGTCATCTGCCCGCCGAGCATCGCGACCCGCTCCGCCATGCCCGTAAGACCGTGTCCGGACCCCTGCGACGGGCCCGCCTCGCTGGTCGCGGGGCCGTTGAGAATCCGCAGGCCGAGCCCGCCCAGAACGTACCCGATCTCCACCCGTGCCCCCGACCCGGGCGCGTGCCGCAGGGTGTTGCTGAGGGCTTCCTGGATGATCCGGTACGCCGACAGCTCGACGCCCTGCGGGAGTTCCCGTACCGCACCGGTGACGACCTTCTCGACCGGGAGCCCGGCCTCGCGGACGTTGGCCAGCAGGCCGTCCAGGTCGGCGAGGGTGGGCTGGGGGGCGTCCGGCGCCTCGTAGTCCTCGGCGCGTACGACACCGAGCACCCGGCGCAGTTCGGTGAGCGCGGCCACCGCGTTCTCGCGGATCGTGGCGAAGGCCTGGGCCAGCTCGGGCGGGGGGTTCTCCACCCGGTAGGGCGCGGCCTCGGCCTGGATGGCGACCACGGACATGTGGTGCGCGACCACGTCGTGCAGCTCGCGCGCGATGTTGGTGCGCTCCTCCAGGACGGTCCGCCGGTCGCGCTCGACCGCGGTCACCGACTTCTCCGCGCTGACCTGCCGCTCGGCGTCCTTGCGGATGTGCCCGACGGAGATGACCAGCAGGACCATGCCGTAGAAGATCGCCACCTGCACGCTGCCGAGGGTGTGGGCACGGCCGCGGAGCACGCTCAGGACCACGCTGAGGCCGAAGGTCACCAGCCACATGTTGAGCGCGATGCGGGGGCGGGTGCGCAGCGCGACCACGGCCAGGACGGTGAGGTGCATGAGGCCGGACCCGGGGGTCCAGGGGGTCATGCTGCCGTGGTTCCCCATCATCCCGGTGAAAAGGAGCGCCCCGCAGGACAGCCAGAACGCGCCGATGGGGCGCACCAGCGTCATGACCACCGGCACCGCGAGCAGCATCCCGCTCACCAGGAAGGCGAAGCCCCCGGTGAGTCCGCTCAGGCTGCGCTCGTAGCCGAACGTCATCGCGCAGAACGCGAGGAAGCAGACCACCGCGTGCGGCAGCCAGCCCACGATCTCGCGGGCCCGGCCCGGGAGCATCCGGGCTATGGGGCCGTCCGTCCGCCGGGGCGGGAGCGGCCGGTAGGCGAACGCGTCGTGGAACAGATCGCCGCGCAGCCCCGCGTACGCGTCCATCGCCCACCGGAACTCCGGGGTGCGCTCGGCCACGCCGCCCGCTGCTGTGCTGCCGCTCCCCTGCCGGGGCCTGATCGTCTCGTTCACACCCACCACGGTAGGCGGCGGTCCGGGCCGCGGCGTCCGGCTGGATACGGATACTTCGGGGTCCGCCTCAGGGACTACGCGGGGACCCGTCCGCCCCGGCCGGGCCCCGCACGCCCGGGCCCGTCGGACCGGGGTGTGCGGTCACGCCGCCGCGGTCACCTTGGCGACGAACGCGGCCACGTTCGCCACCGTCCGCCCGATCTTCTCCTCCACCGTGAGCGTCTCGTGCAGCCGCGCCCCCACCCCCGCGTCCTTCTTGCCGCGGACATAGAGCGAGCAGTCGAGGTCGGCGCAGATGTAGGCGCCCACCGAGTTGCCCTCCTTGCCGGGCTTGCCCGCCTTCGGCGCGACCATCAGCGCGACGCCACCGGAGTGGGTGGTCAGGCACATCGAGCACATGCTCCGCCGCTGCTGGCCCGGGACGGCGCTGGAGCAGCGCAACGCGAGGCCCTGCGGGCGGCCGTCGAGCTCGACGACGAGGTAGCCGCGGTCGGGGGCCTGCGGGTCGCGCCAGCCGAGGTAGTCCAGGTCGTCCCAGGGCCGGTCGGCCAGGTCGCGCGGCACGGACAGGCGCTTGGCCTCGCCCTTGGTGCAGTTCACGAAGGCGGCACGGATGTCTTGTTCGGTCAGCGGCTTCATGAACCTCACGGTAATTTGCCTAAAGCTTGTAGGCAAATCAATAATAGGTTCAGGCAAGAGAGCGCAGCACCCAGGGAGAGGAAGGGCATGGCACGCGTAGGACTGACCACCGACCGCCTGGTCCGGGCGGGCGCCGAGCTCGCCGACGAGGTCGGCTTCGAGCAGGTGACCGTCTCGGCGCTGGCCCGCCGCTTCGACGTCAAGGTCGCGAGCCTGTACTCGCACGTCAAGAACTCCCAGGACCTCAAGACCAGGCTCGCCCTGCTCGCCCTGGAAGAGCTCGCGGTCCAGGCCGCCGACGCCGTGGCCGGCCGCTCCGGCAAGGAGGCGCTGGCCGCGCTCGGCAACGTCTACCGCGACTACGCCCACGAGCACCCCGGCCGCTACGCCGCGGCCCAGCTGCGGCTGGACCCCGAGGCGGCGGCCGCGAGCGCGGGGCGCAGGCACTCGCAGATGACGCGCGCGATCCTGCGCGGCTACGACCTGCCGGAGCCGGACCAGACGCATGCGGTACGGCTGCTCGGCAGCGTCTTCCACGGCTACATCACCCTGGAGATGGGCGGCGGGTTCAGCCACAGCGCCCCCGACACCCAGGAGACCTGGGACCGCACCCTGGACGCGCTCGACGCCCTCCTGCGCAATTGGCCGACACCATGAAGCCCCGCCCGGCCTCCGCCCCGAAACCCGTCTCCACCCCCAGGCAGATCCCCACCCCGAGCCCGAGTGGTGGCCCGAAGCAGATCCCCACCCCGAACCCGAGCGGTGGCCCGAACCCGAGCGGTGACCCTGTGCACACCACGACCACCACGACCACCACCCCCATAACCGGCGAACTCCTGCGCGGAGCAATCGAGTTGGAGCACACCGCTCACGGCGTGCTGCCGCACCGGCTGCCCGCGGCCGCCCTCGCCCGGGGCGCCGACGCCCAGGTCGCCATGGCCGAGTCCCAGCCCTCCGGCGTGCGCCTCGCCTTCCGCACCCGGGCCACCACCATCGAACTGGACACGCTGCCCACCAAGCGCGCGTACGTCGGCACCCCGGCCCAGCCCGACGGCGTGTACGACCTCGTCGTCGACGGGCGCCTGGCCGGCCGGGGCAGCGTCGGCGGCGGTCACACCCTGACCATCGACATGGCCGCCGGGACCGCCGACCACCGGCCCGGCGAGCCCGGCACCCTGTGCTTCACGGACCTTTCCGGCGAGGACAAGGACGTCGAGATCTGGCTGCCCCACAACGAGACCACCGAACTCGTCGCCCTGCGCACCGACGCCCCCGTGGAGCCGCTGCCCGACCGGGGCCGCAGGGTGTGGCTGCACCACGGCAGCTCCATCAGCCACGGCTCGAACGCCGCGAGCCCCAGCACCACCTGGCCCGCCCTCGCCGCGGCACTCGGCGGGGTCGAGCTGGTCAACCTCGGCTTCGGCGGCGGCGCCCTGCTCGACCCGTTCACCGCGCGGACGATGCGGGACGCCCCGGCGGATCTGATCAGCGTCAAGATCGGCATCAACCTGGTCAACGTGGACGGGATGCGGCTGCGGGTGTTCACCCCGGCGGTGCACGGCTTCCTCGACACGATCCGCGAGGGCCACCCGACCACCCCGCTCCTGGTGGTCTCGCCCGTCCTGGCACCCATCCACGAGGACACCCCGGGCCCCTGCGCCATGGACCTCACGGCGCTCGCCGCCGGCAGGCTGTCTTTCCGGGCGGAGGGCGACCCGGCGGAGCGGGCGGCCGGGAAGCTCACCCTGAACGTCATCAGGGACGAGCTGGCCTCGATCGTGGCGGCACGGGCCACGGACGATCCCAACATCCACTATCTGGACGGCCGTTCGCTGTACGGCGAGCGGGACGCGGCCGAAGTCCCGCTCCCCGACGCCCTGCACCCGGACGCCGGGACCCACCGCCTGATGGGCGAGCGCTTCGCCGAACTGGCCTTCCGGCAGGGCGCATTCCGCCCCAGGGACGCCCAGGACGGCTGACGGGAATCCGGCACGAGCCCTCGTCGGCCTAGTACGCCAGTTGCGCGATCTCCTCGGCCACCACCGCACAGGCGTCGGCCGCCGGGTCGATGAGCGGGAAGTGGCCGACACCCTCCAGGAGGGTCAGGCCCACCATCTCGCCCGCCTTCGCCGCCGCGTCCACGTAGGCCTCCGCCACGGCCTGGGGCACCACGATGTCCTCGCGGCCCTGCACGACGGCCGTGGCGATCCCCGTCGGCAGCAGGGCGGCGGGGTCGGCGAAGGCGGCGCGTTCCCCCAACTCGCTTCCCTCGCCCAGGAGTTGCAGTACACCTCCGGAGCACACCGCGAGCTCGACCGCGGTGGCGAAGTGGGCGATGGGGGCGAGGCCCACGACGCCGCGCAGGGCCGCCGGGTAGGGGGTGTACCACGGGGAGTCGGGCGGCAGCACGTGCCGGGCCGCGGCCCACAGGGCGAGGTGGCCGCCCGCCGAGTGCCCGGTCAGAACGGTGCGGCGCGGGTCGGCCTGCGGGACGGCGTCACGCGCCAGGGCGGGCAGTGCGTCCAGGGCCGCGGCCACGTCGTCGAAGGTGTCAGGCCAGCGCCCCGCCACCGGCCCTTCGCCGCCCTGCTGCGGCAGCAGACTCCCGCGCCGGTACTCGACGTTGGCGACGGCGAACCCGCGCCGGGCCAGGAAGTCGGCCAGCGGAGTGACGTGCGCCCGGTCGTAGGGGGCCCGCCAGGCACCGCCGTGCAACAGCACCACCAGAGGAGCGCCGGTGCCGGGTCCGCGCGGGGCGTAGAAGTCGATGACCTGGTCGGGATGGTCGCCGTAGGAGGCGGTGGCGTCGGGGGCGACGGCGGGGTGCGAGAAGGCGGAGGCCTCTTCGGCCGCGTCACGCTCCGCGGGATCCATGTCACGCTCTGCGGGATCCGTCATTCCCAACCTTTCGCCAGGCCAAGCCGGTTGATCACCCGGGTGCCACGGACGCTACCAGGGCGTCCGCGGCACACCCGCGGGGCCGGTGCGCCGGACTCCTCCCGGCCCACCGCCCCCGAACCCGGCCCGCTCGGCTCAGCCCAGCAGCGCCGCGAGTTCCGCCGCCGCCCGCTCCGCGTCCGCGAAGCCCACGTACAGCGGGGTGAAGCCGAAGCGCAGGACGTCGGGCCGGCGGAAGTCGCCGACCACGCCCCGGTCGATGAGCGCGCGCATCACCTCGCCCGCCCCTTCGCAGCTCAGGGACACCTGGCTGCCGCGCTCCGCGTGGGCGGCGGGAGTCACCGACGACACGCTGCCCGCCGGGACGTACGCCTCGACGCACTCCAGGAAGAAGTCCGTCAGGGCCAGGGACTTCGCGCGGACCGCCTCGACCGGGACGCCGTCCCACACGTCGAGGGCGGACTCAAGGGCCAGCATGGACAGGATGTCCGGGGTGCCGACCCGGCCCCGCGTGGCGCCGTCGCCCGGCACGTACGCCGGCCGCATCCCGAAGGGGTCCTCGTGCGAGTTCCAGCCGGGCAGCGGGGTGTCGAAGCGCGCCTGGTGGTCGGCGCGCACGTAGAGGTAGGCCGGTGAACCCGGGCCGCCGTTCAGGTACTTGTAGGTGCAGCCCACCGCGAAGTCGACGTCGTACGCGGCGAGCCCGACCGGCAGCGCGCCCGCGCTGTGGCACAGGTCCCAGACCGCGAGCGCCCCGGCCGCGTGGATCGCCGCCGTCATACCGGGCAGGTCGTTGAGGCGGCCCGAGCGGTAGTCCACGTGGTTGACCAGGACCGCGGCCGTACGCGGCCCGAGGGCGGCGACGATCTCCGCCGGCGCCAACGCCCGGATCTGACGGCCCGTCATGCGCGCTGCGGACTCGGCGACATAGCCGTCCGTGGGAAACGTCGAGGCGTCCACCAGGATCTCGTCCCGGCCCTCACCGGCCATGCGCACCGCCGCGACCAGCGCCTTGAAGACGTTGACGCTCGTCGAGTCGCCGACCACCACCGTGCCGGGACCGGCACCGATCAGCGGGGCGATCCGGTCGCCGATGCGCTCCGGCGCGGTCCACCAGCCGCTCTCCTCCCAGGAGCGGATGCGCAGGTGGCCCCACTCGCGTGCGATCACGTCCTGCATCCGTGCCGGGACGTGCCGGGGCAGCGCCCCCAGGGAGTTGCCGTCGAGGTAGACCACGCCCTCGTCGAGCGTGAACAGGTCTCGGTGCGGGGCGAGTTCGTCTGCGGCGTCCAGCGCCGCGGCCTTCTTGGCCAGCACCTCAGACATGGCTGCGCGCGGTCCACAGCTCGGGGAAGACGCTCTTGGTGGCCCGCTTCTCCAGCCAGGCCACCCCGGCCGAACCACCGGTGCCGGTCTTGGCTCCCATGGCCCGCCGGGTCGCGACCAGATGGTCGTTGCGCCAGCGCCATACGAGTTCGCCGACATCGGTCAACGCCTCGCCCAGGCGCACCAGTTCGGCGTTCTGGTCGCCCGTGTACAGCTCGGTCCAGACCGCCTCGACGCGGGCGTCCGGCTCGTACTTGAGGGTCAGGTCGCGCTGGAGGACCTCCGCCGGAATCGGGTAGCCGCGGCGGGCGAGCAGCGCGAGCACCTCGTCGTACAGGCTCGGCTCGCCCAGCGCCTTCTCCAGCTCGGCGTGCACCCGGGGCGCGCCCCGGTGCGGCACCAGCATCGAGGCGGACTTGTCCCCGAGCAGGAACTCCATCCGCCGGTACATCGCCGACTGGAACCCGGAGCCCTCGCCGAGCGCGGAGCGGTAGGAGTTGAACTGGGCCGGGGTCAGCTGCGCCAGCGGCGTCCACGAGGCGTTCAGGGCCTCCAGCTCGCGCACCGAACGCTTGAGGGCGTCGACGGCGACCGGAATGCGGTCCGCGCGCAGCGCCCGCGACGCGGTCTCCCACTCGTGCACGATGACCGTGAACCACAGCTCCATGACCTGGGTGGTGACCAGGAAGACCATCTCACCCGGGTCGTCGGAGCGCAGGTGCTGGAGGTGGGTGAGGACGTCCGCCTGGACGTAGTCCTCGTACGGAGTGGTGCCCTCGAAGTCCAGGTTCGGGGTCTCCGGCTCGTCACCCTCTTCGGGTGGCACGACCGGTTCGGACATCTTTGATGACATCGCTGTCTCCTCGATGTGTCCGGGTAGCGGTCCGCCCCTTCCTAGGTCGGCATCGGAGCCCCGGTCCCCACCCGCATCATAAACACGGTTCCGTCCGCTTCGTCAGGGCACCGAGGGCCCCGTGACGAACGTCCCGCCCGAGGTGTAGGGCCAGGCGTTGGACTTGCAGCCGTTCAGGCCCTTGATCTGCTGCATCATCACCGGGGCGAGCTTTCCGGCGCCCGGGCAGGCCATGTGCTGGTGGTAGCCGATCATGTGGCCTATCTCGTGGTTGATGATCAGGTGGCGGTACTCGGCGGGCGGCCCGTCGTACTGCGGCGAGCCCGTCACCCAGCGCTTGAGGTTGACGATGACACCGCCCGTGACCTCGCAGTTCAGCTCGCCGCCGGTGTCGCCGTTGACCGCGCACAGCTTGTCCGTGGTCCTGGGCGTGGCGATCTTGATCACGACGTCGGCGCCGCCGGACACCAGCTGGAAGCGGCCCTTGCCGTGCGCGGCCCAGCTGCGCGGGTCGGACAGGATGCTCTGGATGTCGAGCGCGGCCTGCTTGGCGGAGACGTCCACGCCGTCCTCGACCTGCACCTGGTAGCGGCGCAGCGGCCCGCCGGTGCCGACGATCCTTCCGGACGCCTGGGCGGTGGTGAAGGTGCCGGGCCCCGACAGCGGTACGGCGTCGGCTTTCGGGCTGCCCGAGGTGCCCGGCGACGGCGAAGGTTTGGCAGGCGGCGCGTCGAGGGGCAGCGGGGGCCGCTCCTCCATGGGGCTCGCGGCGATGTTGCCCGGCTCCGCGGCGGGCTCGTGGCCCCCGCCGCCGGGCCACTGGGCGAGCGCGACCCCGCCGATCAGGGTGGCGCCGAGCAGCGCGCCCACGACGAGCAGGACGCGCGGGCGCCCGGGTCCGCGTCCGTCCCGCCGTCGCGGTGGATGCTGCCGCTCACGCGCTTCCGTACGGCCGCCGACCGCGCCGGTACGGCCGGTGTTGCTGCGGGCGCCTCGCTTGCCCAAGACGGAGTTCTCCCCTTGTCCCCGGCTGGAGTTGGGGGGAGAGGAGTGGGGCCTCTGCGCCAGCCTGTCGATGCGGCCGGGCGCGCGATCGTGCCGTACGCGGCTGCCCGGGCCGTCCGTGTCAGACATACAGATGTCACGGACGGCCAGGGCGTTCCCTTTCGGCCAGGGTTGGGGCGGGCCCCGGCCGCGGTGGCTCAGCCCAGGGTGTCGGCGGCGAGCATCGAGGAGTCCCGCAGGAAGGACGTGCAGCGCTCGTACTCGGCGTCCTCACCGATCGCCTGCGCGGCGCGCGCGAGGGCGTGCAGCGCGCGCAGGAAGCCGCGGTTGGGCTCGTGCTCCCACGGCACCGGGCCGTGCCCCTTCCACCCGGCACGGCGCAGCGAGTCCAGACCGCGGTGGTATCCGGTACGGGCGTAGGCGTACGACTCGACGGTGCGGCCGCCGTCGAACGCGTCGTCGGCGAGCTGCGCCCAGGCGAGCGAGGAGGTGGGGTACTTCGCGGCGACGTCGGCGGGCGCGGTGCCGGAGGCCAGCAGTTCGCGGGGCTCCGGGTCGTCGGGCAGCAGGGTCGGGGCGGGGCCCCCGAGGAGGTTCTCGTGAATGGACATGCGGCCCAGTCTGCCACCGCGATTCCCCACGACCGGGCGCTGCACCGGGCCTCCCACCCGGCCCCCGGGTACCGACCCTTGACCGAACCGGTGCTGGGGCACCTACACCCCGCCCGGGAATTCCGCCCCCAGACCGCACCGGCACTGGGGCACCTACAGCCCGTCCGGCGTTTGAGGACGAGCGCCCTTAAGGCGCGAACGGGGTCTGGGGCGGAGCCCCAGGGGGGACCCGGAACCAACCAACCCCGGGCAACGGGCGGGAGGGCGGGCAAACCGCCCCCGGCTAGGCCGATTCGCCCCGGCCGGGCTCGATCGCCGGACCGGAGACCCCGGCCTGCATGCGGCACTGGGGCTCCGCGGACACCCCCTCCGGCCGCCGCACACTGAGCACGGCAACCAACGAGGCCAGCACCAGCGACCCCGCACACATCGGCATGGCCCGCCGGAACGTGGACCCGAACTCCGCCGCCGAGCGGTACGCCTCCGGCCCCATCCCCGCGGCCAGCGGCAACGCGGCGACCGCGATCAGGCCCGCCGCACGCGCGGCCGCGTTGTTGATGCCGCTGGCGAGCCCGGCCCGCCCCTCGTCGACCGAGGCGAGCACCGTCGCGGTGAGCGGCGCCACCAGGGTCACCATGCCGAGGCCGAGCACCACGAGCGCGGGCAGCACGTCCCGTACGTACGACGCGTGCTCCCCCACGCGCAGCATCAACAGCATCCCCGTCGCGCAGAGCAGCGGGCCGACGGTGAGCGGGATGCGCGGCCCGATCCGCTGGCCGAGCTCGCCGGAGCGGGCCGAGAGCAGCAGCATCAGAACGGTCGTGGGCAGCAGGGCGGCGCCCGCGCCGAGCGCCGAGTACCCGGCGACGACCTGGAGCTGGAGGGCGGCCAGGAAGAAGAACCCGCCGAAGGCGGCGTACACGCAGACCGTGACCACGTTGACCGCGGTGAACGTACGGGAGCGGAAGATGTCCGGCGGCAGCATGGGGTCGGCCAGATGCCGCTCACGCCGTACGAACGCGCCGCCCAGCCCGAGCCCGGCCACTCCCGCCCCGATGACCAGGCGGGACGGGCCCTGCCCCGGGGCTTCGATCAGCGCGTACGTCACCAGGGCGAGGGTCAGCGCGCCGAGCGCGGCCCCGGTCACGTCGAAGCGCCCGGTGTGGACGTGCGGGTCGCGCGACTCGGGTACGTGGCGCAGGGCGACGGCCACGCACAGCACGGCGAGCGGCACGTTGATCAGGAAAACCCAGCGCCAGCCGGGGCCGTCGACCAGCCAGCCGCCGAGGAACGGGCCGACGGCGGCCCCCACCCCGCCGAGCCCGGACCACACGCCGACCGCGCGGGCCCGGTCGTCCGGGTGGAAGCCCGACTGGATGATGGCGAGGGAGCCGGGTGTGAGCAGGGCGCCGCCGATGCCCTGCAGGGCGCGGGCGGCGATGAGGACCCCGGCGTTGGGGGCGAGGCCGCACAGCAGTGAGCCGGCGGCGAACCAGACCACCCCGATCACGAACACCTTCCGCCGTCCGTACCGGTCGCCCAGGGCGCCGCCCAGCAGGATGAGGCCGGCCAGCGTCAGCATGTAGGCGTTGACGGTCCACTGCAGTACGGCCATGTCGGTGTCGAGGTCGGCGCCGATGTGCGGCAGCGCGACGTTGACGACGGTCGAGTCCAGGAGGGCCATGCCCGAGCCGAGGACGGTGGTGAGCAGCACCCAGCGGCCGGGGCCGGTGCCCATGCGTACGTTGTCCGCCACAGCACGACTGTCCCCCACCCCGCCCCTTCGCGAAACCCGGGGGGTCACCTCAGCCGGGTCAGTGCGCGGCACAGCGCCGACACGCCCGCCTCCGCCTTCCCCCGCGCACAGCCCACGTTCAGCCGCACGAACCCCGGCGCCCCGTACACCCCGCCCGGCATGATCGCCACCTTCTCCACGTCCACCAGCTCCCGCTGCAGCGTCCCCTCCGCCACACCCAGCGGCCGCAGGTCGATCCAGGCCAGATACCCGGCCTGCGGAGGAGCCCAACTCAGCTCGGGGAAGGCCGAGTCGAGGCGCTCGGCGACCAGCGCCAGGTTGCCCGCCACATACGCCCGGACGGCGTCCAGCCACTGCGCACCTGACCGGTACGCCGCGATGTGCGCCGTGAGGGAGAGGACGGCCGGCGAGGCGAGCCCCTCGCCCGTCTCCATCCGGCGGATGAACTCCGCGTGGTCCGCCGCGTCCCCGACGATCCCGTACGACCCGGTCAGGGCGGGGAAGTTGAACGACTTCGTGCCGGAGGTGATCAGCGCCCACCGGCCCCGCCCGAAACGGGTCCAGGGCAGGTGGCGGTGGCCGTCGTGGACGAAGTCCGCGTGTATCTCGTCGCTGATCACCGCGACCCCGTACCGCGCCGCGAGCGAGGCGAAGGACGACAGCTCGGCCTCCGTCCACACCCGCCCGGTCGGATTGTGCGGCGAACACAGCAGGAGCACCCGGCTGCGCGGTCCGGCGAGCGCCGCCTCAAGGGCTTCCGGGTCGTCGAGCGGTACGCCGCGCAGCTCGCGTCCGAGGCCGTCGACCGCCTTGCGGAAGCCGTCGTACACGGGGGTGTGGACGACGACCGCGTCACCCGGCTCGGTCCACATCCGCAGCAGCTGGGAGAGCTGGTTGAGGACGGACGGCGCGTACACCAGGCGCGCGGTGTCGATCTCGGTGTCGTGGCGGGCGCGGTACCAGTCGCGTATGGCCGAGCGGAACTCCTCGTTCTGCCAGTCGGTGTAGCCGAACACCCCGTGCGCGATCCGTTCCTGGAGCGCCGCGATGACCTCCGGCGGGGAGGGGAAGTCCATGTCGGAGATGGTGAACGGGAGCAGCCCGTCCGCCCCGAACCGGGTGGCCACCCCGTCCCACTGGATGCTCCAGGTACCGCGTCGGTCAACGGGGACGTCGAAGTCGTACGTGGTCATGGGTGCCTCTCTGAGCCTCTGAGCCTCTGTGCTTGGTGCCTGGTGCCTGTGCGTCTGATGCCGGTGCCTGGTGCCTGTGCGTCTGATGCCGGTGCCTGGTGCCGGTGGGTGGTGCCTGTGCCGGGTGAACGGCGTCCGCGTGTCCGAGCCCGGAAACGGGCCGGGCCCGGCGCCCCCCGCCGAGGGGGACACCGGGCCCGGACGTACGCGAGCGGTCGCGTACGACGTGCTTACTTCAGCTTCGTACCGGTCGAGCGCAGGTTCGCGCAGGCCTCCGTGACGCGCTTGGCCATGCCCGCCTCGGCCAGCTTGCCCCAGGTGCGCGGGTCGTACGTCGACTTCTTGCCGACCTCGCCGTCCACCTTCAGCACCCCGTCGTAGTTGCGGAACATGTGGTCCGCCACCGGCCGGGTGAAGGCGTACTGCGTGTCCGTGTCGAGGTTCATCTTCACGACGCCGTTCTCCAGGGCGGTCGCGATCTCCTCCGCCGTGGAGCCCGAGCCGCCGTGGAAGACGAAGTCGAACGGCGAAGCCTTGCCGTACTTCTCGCCCACGCCCGCCTGGAGGTCCTTGAGCAGCTCGGGGCGCAGCACGACGTTGCCCGGCTTGTAGACGCCGTGGACGTTGCCGAAGGACGCGGCCAGCAGGTAGCGGCCCTTCTCGCCCAGGCCGAGCGCTTCAGCGGTGCGCAGCGCGTCGTCGACGGTCGTGTACAGCTCGTCGTTGATCTCGTGGCTGACGCCGTCCTCCTCGCCGCCGGTCGGGGTGATCTCGACCTCAAGGATGATCTTCGCGGCGGCGGCCTTCGCGAGCAGCTCCTGGCCGATGGCCAGGTTGTCCGCGAGGGTCTCGGCGGAGCCGTCCCACATGTGGGACTGGAACAGCGGGTTCAGCCCACGGGCCACGCGCTCGGCGGAGACCTCGATCAGCGGGCGGACGTAGGCGTCCAGCTTGTCCTTGGGGCAGTGGTCGGTGTGCAGCGCGACCGTGATGTCGTACTTGGCGGCGACGACGTGCGCGAACTCGGCCAGGGCGACAGCGCCGGTGACCATGTCCTTGTTGTACTGGCCACCCAGGAACTCCGCACCACCGGTGGAGATCTGGATGATGCCGTCGCTCTCGGCCTCCGCGAAGCCGCGCAGCGCAGCGTGCAGGGTCTGGGTCGAGGTCACGTTGATGGCCGGGTAGGCGAACTTGCCTGCCTTCGCCCGGTCGAGCATCTCGTTGTAGACCTCGGGGGTTGCGATGGGCATCTGTCCGCTCCTTGTGATGTGCGGGGTGTGCGATATGTGCTGGCCCTGACCTGGGGGCGACGTCATCGTCGCGGCCTATCTTTCCAGACTCTGCCCCCGGCTCCACCCGGCGGACGCACCAAGGGCGGGCTGTTTCACGTGAAACAGCCCGCCCTTTCAAGAATCCGCAGGTCAGCGCGCCGGTCGCAACAGGCCGGGACCTAGGTCACGACTTTCGCGCCCCGGGTCACCGGCCCCCGCGCGCTTTACGCGGGACCGTGCGCTCGCCCCTACGGGGCTCGGCCCCGCCCCTACGCCAGGCCCAGCTCCGTCGAGGAGAAGGCGAAGACGTACGGCACGCCCGCGCCCTCGGTGATCTTCTCGGCGGCACCGGTCGCCCGGTCCACGATCGTGGCGACGGCCACGACCTCGGCGCCGGCCGCGCGGACCGCCTCGACGGCGGTCAGCGGCGAGCCGCCGGTGGTCGAGGTGTCCTCGACCACCAGGACCCGGCGGCCCTTGATGTCCGGGCCCTCGACCTGGCGCTGCATGCCGTGCGCCTTGGCGGCCTTGCGGACGACGAAGGCGTCCAGGGTGCGGCCGCGGGCGGCGGCGGCGTGCAGCATCGCGCCGGCCACCGGGTCGGCACCCATGGTCAGGCCGCCGACCGCGTCGAAGTCGAAGTCGGCCGTGACGTCGAGCATCACCTGGCCGACCAGCGGCGCGGCAACGCCGTCAAGGGTGACCCGGCGCAGGTCGACGTAGTAGTCGGCCTCGATCCCGGAGGAGAGGGTCACCTTGCCGTGCACCACGGCCTTGTCCTGGATCTGCTGGAGCAGGTCAGCGCGTACGTCAGTCATGGCAGTCAGCTTAAAGGCGGCGTCCTAGAGGCGGCGCCAGCTCCACGTCGTCGCCAGCTCCAGCGGCTCGATGGGGGTGACCAGGCGGGGCAGCGTGTTGAGCCCGTTGGGCGGACCAGACTGCGGCTCCACGCACACGGCCTCGGCCTGCTCGTCGTAGACGACGACCCACTCGGTGGGACTGGTCACCTTCAGCTCCAGGAGGCCGGGCCAGGTGAGCGTGACGTCGACGCCGTCGGGCATCCCGAAGCAGTCGTCCCAGGGGCCCGGCAGCGGGTCGATCCGCCGCCCGGTGGGCAGGTGGTCCTCGCCGCGCTCCTCCTGCCACGCGGGGTCGAAGGCGAGCCCGACCCGGCTGCCGTCGATCTCGCGCTGGAACCAGGGGTGCCAGCCGACCTGTGCCGGGAAGGAGTTGTCGTACGTCTCGACGCCCATCCGCACGGTCAGCGCGTCCGGCGTCAGCTCGAAGATCTGGGTCACCTTGCCGCTGAACGGCCAGGGTTCGGCCAGTTCGTAGGTGAACACCGCCTCGGTGCCCGAGACCCGTGCGGTCTTCCACGCATGGTCACGTGCGGTGCCGTGGATGGCGTGCGGCGGCGAGTTGAGGGGGAGCTGGTACTTCACTCCGCCGTCGCGGAACTGGCCGTTCTCGACGCGGCCGCACCACGGCACCATCGGGAAGCAGCCGTACTTGTCGCCCTGGCGCAGCACCTCGGTGCCGTCGATCACCAGGCTGCTGATCCGGCAGCCGTTGCCCGCGTCGACGGTCAATTCAGCTGCGCCGACGCCCAATTTGATCTGGTCACTGCTCACGCCTTCGACCCTAGCCGGTGGCCCCCGGCCTTGGGACCAATGCCCGCGCCATTGGGCCGGACAGGTACGCCCGGCCGCTCAGTGCCGGCGGCGCAGCACGCGGCCGACGACGACCGCGGAGGCGAGCGCCAGGGCGGCCGCCGGGGCGACCCAGCGCAGCGTGGCGCTCGCGGTGCTGCCCGAGGGCGCGGGCACCGGGGCGTACCGGCCGCGCGGCGGCGCGTGGTCGACCTCCTCGGCGCTGCGGCCGATCATCGTGCGGCGGGCGTGCGCGGCCTCGACGGGGACGGGTTCGCCGACCTCGATGGAGAACTCCTCGTCGGCGAGCGGGTCCAGGGACGGCGGTGGCACCTCGGCGTCGAAGACGGAGGCGAGTTCATCGGCGTCGAGGGCGCCGTCCAGCTGGGCGTCCAGGCCCGAGACGCGGTCCGGGTCCCGGGCGGGCACGTGGTCCGAGCCCTCCAGGTCCGTGTTGAGGTCGGTGTCGGCCGCCTGCGCCTTCGGGGCGCCCGGGTCGTCGGCCGCGGCCGCGGGGTCCGGCTGTTCGGGGGCGGCGGGGCGGGCCAGCTGCGCGGCGAACCGGTCGAGCAGGCGCAGGGCGGACGCCACGGCCGCGTCGTGCGGTACGTCGTTGGCCCGGCCCTCGGCCAGGGCCGTGCCCGCGAAGGCGAGGGTGGTGCCGCCGGGGGCGTCCGCGAGCCGCACGGTCAGGGTGAGCTGGGCGGCGCCCGCGCCGCGGACCTCGACGCCCTCGCCCTCGAAGGAGAACACGTCCTCGCCCTGCTCGGTGATGCGCAGGGCGCCCCGGTAGGTGATGGTGCTCCCGCCGAGGCGGACCTTCAGCCGGCCCGCGATGGGCGGCTCGCCCGCATCCTGCTGGAGCCCCGGCACACAGCGCGCGACCAGGCCGGGGTCGCGCAGCGTCTGCCGGAGCGACTGGGCCTCAACCGGAACGAACACCTCATGCTCCATAGCCATCGAGCCTACCCAGCACCGGCCGCCACGTCTGCGCAAACGCGGCGCCGATCCCTGTCGCCCCTTGCGCGACACGCGCCTCAGCCCCGCCGCGCGCCACCCGGACCGGCCGCGCGCGGCGTCTCAGTCGGCGTACCGGGGGTGCACCAGCGTCGAGGGCGGGACCGCGTCCCGGGGCGGGGCCAGCGGCTCGCTGCCGAGCGGCAGCCGCAGCCCGGCGCGGGGCCCGGCCGCGCCGGTGGTGAACGGGTGCGGGGCGGGCCGGGTGGCCAGGACGAAGCCCCAGTCGCGGGGGGACCTCGCCGAGTCGGAGGCGCGGTCGGGGCCCGCGGTGTACCCGGCGCCGCTGCCGGTCGCCCGGTATTCGACGGTGTCCAGGCCGGCTGCGCGGACCGTCGCGGCGACCGTCCAGAACGTGTGCGAGCGGCCCGCCACCGGGCCCGCGTGCACCACGAGCCGCCCGCCGGGCACGAGCAGCCGGGAGGCGAGCCCGTAGAACTCCTGCGAGTAGAGCTTGGTGCTCGCGGTGATGCCGGGGTCGGGCAGATCGGACACGATGACGTCGTAGGTGCCCGCGCCGTAGCCGTCGCCGCGCAGCCAGCCGAAGGAGTCGGCGATCACCGTGCGCAGCCTGGGGTCGCGGTAGGCGTGCGCGTTCAGGGCCGCCAACTGCGGTTCCTGGCGCGCCAGTTGGACCAGTTCCGGGTCGAGCTCGACGAGGGTGACCGAGCGGACGCCGGGCCGGGCCAGCACCTCGCGGGCGGCCAGGCCGTCGCCGCCGCCCAGGATCAGGACGCGGCCGTGCGGGCCCGCATCGAGGGCGGGCGCCACCAGGGCGGCGCGGTAGCGGGACTCGTCGCGGCCGTCGATCCGCAGCCGCCCGTCGAGGAACAGGTCGAGCGGGGCGCCGCCCCTGCCGGTCAGGACGACTTCCTGGACGCGGGTCTGGACGGCGACCCGCACCTGCCCGCCGTACACGGCGCGGCGCGCGGCCTGCTCGAAGTCGCCGACCATCGCGGTGGTCAGCGCGAGCACCGCGAGGACGACGGCGTTGGCACCGATCAGGACCCAGCGGGCGCGCGGCGACAGGTCGCGGCCGAAG
The DNA here is from genome assembly GCF_014650455.1 of Streptomyces xanthochromogenes. GTDB lineage: Bacteria > Actinomycetota > Actinomycetes > Streptomycetales > Streptomycetaceae > Streptomyces > Streptomyces xanthochromogenes. Next base: position 29,918 of record NZ_BMUZ01000022.1, read on the forward strand.
AGCAGCAGCACGAGCGAGCCGCCCGCCACCGCGTTGACCGCGCCGGTGAGCAACGCGGCGGTCAGTTGGCCGAGTTGGGGAAGGAGCAGGAAGGGGAACGCCAGGCCGCCGACGAGGGCGCCCACGTAGTCCGCGGCGAACAGATCGGCGACCGTGCCGATCGCGTCGCCCGCGGCGCGCCGCGAGACGCGCTGGATGAGGGTCATCAGGAGCGGGATCTCGGCGCCGATCAGTATGCCGATCGCGAGCGAGAAGGCGACGAGCGCGTACCGCGAGCCGCCGAACCAGGCGAACGTGGCGTACAGGGCGATCGCCGAGCAGCCGCCCACCAGGGCGAGCGTGGCCTCGATGAGGCCGAAGCCGACGGCGGCCCGGCAGCGCAGCTGTTTGGCGAGCAGCGAGCCGACGCCCATCGCGAAGACCATCACGGAGAGGACGACGGAGGCCTGGGTGACGGAGTCGCCGATCAAGTACGAGGCGAGGGCGACCAGTTCGAGCTCGTAGACGAGTCCGCAGGCCGCGCAGACGAACACGACGGCCAGGACGAGGAACCGGCCCGACCGCGGACTACTCACGGGAGCGGGGAGCGGTTCGATCACCTGCCGAACGCTACGTGACGCTCCGTTCGCTTCATGTCACCCACACGGGTTCAACTGGAGCCGACCGCAGGGGAATCGGGGGTCTCAGAGCCCGGCGGGCGTGGCCACCCGCACGCCGACCCGGGTCCGTGTCACCACCAACTGGCCCTCCTGCGGATAGGCGTGCCAGGTACGCCACCACACCTGTCCCTCGCCGCGCTGGGCGAGCATCGCGGTGAACGCGTGCGGGGATCCAGGAAACGTTCCCGCTAGTCCGTTGGGGTGATCGGCGACGAGCGCGAGGAGCTCCTGCGCACGCCCCGCGAACGAGCCGTGCGAGAGCGTCTCGACGCGCGCGGCGAACTCGTAGTCCCACTCCCCGAGCCGTTTCGCCACGCCGAGCGGCAGCGGGGTGCTGCTGCCGGGCATGCAGGCGACGGTCTCCGAGCAGGTGCCGCGCTCCTCGTCGAGGAGCACCTGGTGGGAGGCGCCGAGGAGTCTCAACTGGAGTTTGGCGCCCGACAGTTCGAGGTCGAGCACGGCAAGGGCGGGCAGCGGCTCGCGGCCCAGCGCCCAGGCGAGGTCGGCGGCACGCGTGTCGGTATAGGCGGTCTTGAGGGTCGTGAGCATGGAGGGGCTCCGCAAAACACACATGTGGCGGGTGGGTGGCCGAGGTCGCCTCGGACCGCAACGAAGGACGGGGACCGCTGTCTGATCGCCCGGAGTCCGAAGGCTGCGTCGTTTCTCATCTGCGAGGGAATCATGAAGTGCGCGGCGCTCACAGCTTTTTTACCCAACTTGATGGGGTTTCCATCCCCTCGGGGGCCACTCGGTTCAAACGTTCAACTACCGGCGTGAAAGAAGGCGCCCGGCCGGCCGTGACCGACCGGGCGCACAACGGGCGGAACCGGCGGCGGAATCGGCTGCCCCGTGTCAGCCGCGACCGCCGTGACCCGGTCACCCGTCGCTCCCGCCGGCGGTCGGCGCGATGCACTCGCACGGTCGACGGCCGAATGGGGTCCTCAGCTCGAACCGCAGCCGCCGCCCCCGCAGGACGAGCCGCCGCCGCACGAGGAGTGGCCGCCGCCTCCGCAGGAATGACTGCCTCCGCACGAGTGTCCCCCGTGGTGCCCGCCGCCGCTTCCGCTGCCGCACGACGAACTCCCGCCGTCCGAGCCGCCGCCGGCCCACCAGCTCGCCCCCGCGGCGGAGGACCCGGCCGCCGACGAGCGTCCGCGTCGCCGCGCGGGCCCGCGCCGCCGCCGCGCCGCCACGACGAGCAGCACCACCAGAGCGGCGATTCCCAGCACGATCGCGATGTCCATCCCCCACCGTCCTTCTCTCCAGCGGTCCCCCGTCGTCCCGCGTGGAAGGTGGATGCCCTCGGGCTCCGAGCGCCAAAGCACACTTGAGCAACTCCAGAGGTTGCCCGCAGGATGGCCGTCATGACCTCCAGCGCGCGCCCCCTCCTCAACCGCCGCCTCGCCGAGTTCGGCACGACGATCTTCGCCGAGATGTCCGCCCTCGCCCAGCAGACCGGGTCCATCAACCTCGGTCAGGGCTTCCCCGACACCGACGGCCCCGAGGCGGTGCGGGAGGCGGCGGTCCGCGCCCTGCGCGAGGGGCACGGCAACCAGTACCCGCCCGGCCCCGGCGTCCCCGAGCTGCGCACCGCGATCGCCGAGCACCAGCTGCGCCGCTACGGCCTGGCGTACGACCCGGACCGCGAGGTGCTCGTCACCGTGGGCGCCACGGAGGCGATCGCCGCGTCCCTGCTGGCCCTCGTGGAACCCGGCGACGAGGTCGTCGCCCTGGAGCCGTACTACGACTCGTACGCCGCGTGCATCGCGATGGCGGGCGGCACCCGGGTGCCCGTCACCCTGCGTCCGCAGGAGGGGGCCCTCGGTGGGGGTGCCGACCGGCACTTCGCGCTGGACCTGGACGAGCTGCGCGCGGCGATCACCCCGCGCACCCGCCTGATCCTGCTCAACACGCCGCACAACCCGACCGGAACGGTCCTGAGCCGCGCGGAGCTGGCCGCGGTCGCCGAGCTGGCCTGCGAGCGCGATCTCCTGGTGATCACCGACGAGGTGTACGAGCACCTCGTCTTCGACGGCGGCGAGCACGTTCCGCTCGCGTCCTTCCCCGGCATGCGCGAGCGCACGGTCACCATCGGCTCGGCCGGCAAGACGTTCTCGTTCACCGGCTGGAAGGTCGGCTGGATCACCGCGGCCCCCGAGCTCGTGGCCGCCGTCCGCTCGGCCAAGCAGTTCCTGACGTACGTGGGCTCGGGGCCCTTCCAGTACGCGGTGGCCGAGGCGCTGCGGCTTCCGGAGGCCTACTTCGACGACTTCCGCGCGGACCACCAGGCCAAGCGGGACCTGTTGAGCGCCGGGCTCGCGGCGGCCGGGTTCGAGGTGTTCCGGCCGGCCGGAACCTACTTCGTGACCACCGACATCCGCCCGCTGGGCGAGAGCGACGGCTTCGCGTTCTGCCGCGCCCTGCCGAAACGTTGCGGCGTCGTGGCGATCCCGAACGCGGTCTTCTACGATCACCGCGAGGAAGGTGCGCCATTTGTCCGGTTTGCCTTCTGCAAGCAGACGGCGGTACTCGAAGAGGCGGTCGCCCGCCTCAAGGCACTGGCCGGCTAGGCGGGGCGCGCGCGGTCCCCGTGACCCGCTTGCGCACCGCCGGGCGGGCGGAGTTCCACCCGGTCGGGGGCGCTGCGGTCGCGGGACGCGGGCTCCGCGCCGATGGTCGGTCTGACCGATCACGCGCGCCCGGAGGTGCCCCCTGTCCGCCGAGATCACCGCTCACGCCCGCTTCCGCGGGGCCGGCGGCATCACGAGCGCCTCGCGCTGCGCGGCCGCCCTGCGCCGGGCGGCCCCCGCGCTCGGCCTGTTCGCCGCGGCGCGGCTGACCGGACTCCTGGTGTTCGCGGCCGCCGCCTGGCACCGCGACATGGCGCCCCGGGCCCGGCTCGCCACCGCCTGGGACGCCGACTGGTACACCCGGATCGCCGCCCACGGATACGGCCGCACGCTGTTCTGGCCGGACGGCGCGGTCCAGAGCGACCTGGCGTTCTTCCCGTTCTACCCGGGCCTGATCCGGGCCGTGACCACCGTCCTGCCGGTCACCGGCGGCACCGCGGGGCTGCTCCTGTCGTGGACGGCGGCGGCCGCCGCGGCCTGCGCGATCTATCTGATCGGCGAGCGCCTGTACGGCCGGCCCGTCGGCACCCTCCTGGTGCTGCTCTGGGGGCTGCTCCCGCACGCCGTCGTCCTCACGATGGCGTACACCGAGCCGGTGATGACGGCCCTTGCGGCCTGGTCGCTGTGGGCGGTCCTGGAGCGCCGCTGGCTGTGGGCGGGCTCGCTCGCGCTGCTCGCCGGGCTCGCGCGGCCCAACGCCATCGCGGTGGCCGCGGCGGTCCTGGTGGCCGCCGCGGTGGAGATCCGGCGCGGCGATGACCGATCCTGGCGGCCCTGGGCGGGGGCGCTGCTCGCGCCGCTCGGCTGGTGCGGCTACGTCCTGTGGGTGGGGGTGCGCGAGGGCGACCCGCTCGGCGGCTACTTCGCGGTGCAGTCCGGCTGGACGTCCCGGTTCGACTTCGGCATGGGCACGCTGCGGTTCGCCAAACGGCTCGCGACCTTCCCGTTCGAGCTGGGCTTCCCGATGGCGGCGCTGCTCACCGCGGTGATGGTGCTGCTCTTCGTGCTGTACGCGCTCGACCGGCCGTCGCTGCCGCTGCTCGTCTACACCGGGGTGCTCGTCCTGATCACGGTCGGCGGGGCCGGCTACTTCGAGTCGAAGCCGCGCTTCCTGCTGCCCGCCTTCCCGCTCCTGATCCCGCCGGCGCTCGCACTGACGAAAGCCCGGCCCCGGGCGGCGGTCGCGGTGACCGTCGCCCTGGCCGGGCTCTCGTTCTGCTACGGGGCCTATCTGCTGACGCGGGCCTCCATGGCGCTGTGAGGCGCCGGGCACGAAGGACGCGTCAGGCGCGCGAACGCGTCACTCGGCGTCCGGGGTGCCGGACTCCTCGCCCTCGTCGCCGTCGACGTCCTTCTCCAGGCCGAGCTGCTCCAGGAGCCACTTGTCGAACTCGATGGAGGCGCGCACCCAGCTCACCGTGGAGGACACGAAGTGCTCCAGGGCCACACCGGTGCCGATCAGCATCTGCGCCTCGCCGATGAGGCGGACGGTGCCGTCGTCGTGGGTGTGCGTGTAGACCTTGGGCCACAGGGTGCGGCGGTTCCAGTCGTCGATCGACTCCAGGATCTGGACCTTGTCGTCGATGCTGTGCGGCCGGTCGTAGAACGTCCGCACCGAGAAGACCTGCTGGTCGTCGTCGCCGCGGAACATGAAGTACGTACGGAAATCCTCCCAGGGCGCGGCGAGGTCGCCCTCGTCGTCCACGACGTACTTGAGCTCCATCTGGTCCAGGAGCTGCTTCACCAGATCCTGGTCGGGCACGACGGGCCCGGTCGGCGCGCCGCCGGGCTGCGGGCCCTGCTGAGCCCCGAAATTCGGAATCGAGGACGGGTCGATGCTCATCGTGAATCTTCCTTCGTACGGTTCCGGTCATCCTCCCCCATGCCGGGGCAGGGCTGGCAAGCCCCGACCCCGGGTATCCGCCAGGAGCTGACCGAATCGGGGCCGGGAGGTCCGATCGGCGCTATTTCGCGGCCCCCACGATGAGCCCCTCCCCGAATCGGTCGACCCGAACCGTGTCGCCGTCGCGGACTTCGCCGGCCAGGATCTCCTTGGCGAGCCGGTCCCCGATCGCGGTCTGGATCAGGCGGCGCAGCGGACGCGCGCCGTAGGCCGGGTCGTTGCCCTCCTCGGCGAGCCAGGCCAGGGCCTCGGGGGTGACCTCCAGGGTGAGCCGGCGGTCGGCGAGACGCTTGGCGAGCCGTTCGATCTGGAGCCCCGCGATGTGGGACAGCTCGTCCTTGGTGAGCGCCGAGAAGACCACCAGGTCGTCGAGGCGGTTGAGGAACTCCGGCTTGAAGGAGGCCCGCACCACGTCCAGGACCTGCTGCTTCTTCACCTCCTCGCTGGTCGAGGGCTCGACCAGGTACTGGCTGCCCAGGTTGGAGGTGAGGATCAGGATGGTGTTGCGGAAGTCGACCGTGCGGCCCTGCCCGTCGGTCAGGCGCCCGTCGTCGAGGACCTGGAGCAGGATGTCGAAGACCTCGGGGTGGGCCTTCTCGACCTCGTCCAGGAGCACCACGGAGTACGGGCGGCGGCGGACGGCCTCGGTGAGCTGGCCGCCCTCCTCGTAGCCGACGTAGCCGGGAGGCGCGCCGACCAGGCGGGCCACCGAGTGCTTCTCGCTGTACTCCGACATGTCGATGCGGACCATGGCCCGCTCGTCGTCGAAGAGGAAGTCGGCGAGGGCCTTGGCGAGCTCGGTCTTGCCCACGCCCGTGGGGCCGAGGAAGAGGAACGAGCCGGTCGGCCGGTCGGGGTCGGCGATGCCGGCCCGGGTGCGGCGCACCGCGTCCGAGACCGCGCGCACGGCCTCCGTCTGGCCGATCAGGCGCTTGCCCAGCTCGTCCTCCATGCGAAGCAGCTTCTGCGTCTCGCCCTCCAGCAGGCGTCCGGCGGGGATGCCGGTCCAGGCGCCGACCACGTCCGCGATGTCGTCGGGGCCCACCTCCTCCTTGACCATCCCGCTTTTGGTGTCACCCGTCTTGGACTTCTCCTGCTCGGCCTCCTCCTCGGCGGCCTCCTCCAACTCCCGCTCCAGGCCCGGGATTTCGCCGTACAGGAGCTTGGAAGCGGTGTCGAAGTCGCCGTCGCGCTGGGCGCGTTCGGCCTGGCCGCGCAGGTCGTCGAGCTTCTCCTTCAGCTCACCGACCCGGTTGAGGCCCTGCTTCTCCTTCTCCCAGCGGGCGTTGAGGCCGCGCAGCTCCTCCTCCTTGTCGGCGAGGTCCTTGCGGAGCTTGTCCAGGCGCTGGAGCGAACCGGCGTCGGTCTCGTTCTTGAGCGCCAGCTCCTCCATGCGCAACCGGTCGACGGAGCGCTGGAGTTCGTCGATCTCGACCGGCGAGGAGTCGATCTCCATGCGCAGCCGGGACGCCGCCTCGTCGACGAGGTCGATGGCCTTGTCCGGCAGGAAGCGGGAGGTGATGTACCGGTCGGACAGGGTCGCGGCGGCGACGAGCGCGCTGTCCGCGATCTGCACCTTGTGGTGTGCCTCGTACCGGCCCTTGAGCCCGCGCAGGATCGCGATGGTGTCCTCGACGGACGGCTCGGCGACCAGGACCTGCTGGAAGCGGCGCTCCAGGGCCGGGTCCTTCTCGATCCGCTCGCGGTACTCGTCGAGCGTGGTCGCGCCGACCATGCGCAGCTCGCCGCGCGCCAGCATCGGCTTGAGCATGTTGCCCGCGTCCATCGCCGAGTCGCCGCCGGCGCCCGCGCCGACGACGGTGTGCAGCTCGTCGATGAACGTGATGATCTGGCCGTCGCTCTCCTTGATCTCGGAGAGGACGGTCTTGAGGCGCTCCTCGAACTCGCCGCGGTACTTCGCGCCCGCGACCATCGCGCCGAGGTCGAGCGAGACCAGCTTCTTGTTCTTCAGCGACTCCGGTACGTCGCCCTTCACGATGCGCTGGGCGAGTCCCTCGACGACGGCGGTCTTGCCGACGCCGGGCTCGCCGATGAGCACCGGGTTGTTCTTGGTGCGCCGGGACAGCACCTGGACGACCCGGCGGATCTCCTGGTCCCGGCCGATGACCGGGTCGAGCTTGCCCTCGCGTGCGGCCGCCGTGAAGTCCGTACCGAACTTCTCCAGCGCCTTGTACTGACCCTCCGGGTCGGGTGTGGTCACCCGGCGCCCTCCCCTGCTCGTCTCGAACGCGGCAAGGAGCTTCTTCGCGCTCGCCCCCTGCCCGGAGAGGATCTCACCGGCCTGCCCGCCCTTGGCGGCGAGGGCGATGAGGAGGTGCTCGGTGGACAGGTATTCGTCCCCCAGCTCCTTGGCGCGCTGGTCCGCGTCCGCGATGACGGCCAGGAGCTCGCGGTTGGGCTGCGGCGGGGCGACGGTCGAGCCGGTCACGCTGGGCAGCGCGGCCAGCAGCCGCTCGGCGCCGGAGCGCACGGCGGCCTGGTCCGCGTCCACCGCGGCCAGCAGGTCGACGATGTTCTCGTTGTCCTCGCCCTCCAGGAGTGCGAGCAGCAGATGCGCGGGAGTCAGATCCGGGTGGCCCCCGGCGACGGCCCGGCTGCTCGCGGCGTTGATCGCGTCCCGGCTCTTGTTGGTCAGCTCGGCATCCACGTGCGTTCGCTCCTCCTCGTCGTACGTCGGTCATGGCGGCACTTCCTATGACCCTTCCAACGTACACAAAGTTGAGCCCATTCCGCTCAAGGCGGGGGAAGGAATGAGGGAAGGGCCGGCTGCGCTAGGTTTCTGGGCCATGGCTCATGACGTACGCAGGCCCGACAGTGCCTATCTCAGCTTCTGGCGAGAGCGCCACATCTGCACCTTGACGACACCGCGGCCGGACGGCTCGCCGCACGTGGTGCCGGTGGGGGCGACCTACGACCCGGAGGCGGGTCTGGCGCGGATCATCACCAGCGGGGGCAGCCGAAAAGTGGCCAACATCCGGGCGGCGGCCGAGGCGGATCCGGCGGGCGCGCGGGTCGCGCTCTGCCAGCTGGAGGGCAGGCGCTGGGCCACGCTGGAGGGCCGCGCGTTCATCCGCACGGAACCCGAGCTGATCGCGGACGCGGAGGCGCGCTACACCGAGCGCTACCAGCGGGTCCCGCGGGAGAACCCGCAGCGGGTGCTGATCGAGATCAGGCTGACCCGGGCGATGGGCAACGCCTGACGGGGTCTTCCGTCCCCGGGCAGCACAGCGGCGCCACCGTGTTCAGGTCCACGATGGCGCCGCTGTGTGGGGGAAGCACCTGCGCGATGTACAACGACGGGGGATCGCGTCAGGCACTGCGGGGGGTGGCGGTGGATGAATCGGGCTGTGTCTCCGACTCGAAAAGCTGGTGGTCACGTTGGTCGAGATTGACGAAGACCATGCCGTACCGGACCACGCAGCGAATGGGCTGCGGCGCCCCGCGCGGCCGGCGCAGGCATCGGTAGGCACGTACGTCCTCGTCGTCCTCACGGGCGATCAGGATCGGCTCACCGAGCAGGGTGACCATCAACGAATCGCCACGGAACGGAACTGCTGTGGCGAGGTCGATGAAATGCCACCCCGAGCGGTAGGCCGTGGCCATTTCGCGCCGGAAGGTGCGGTCGTCGGGCGGGAAGCTCATGCGACAGCACCCGCAGGTGCGGACTCCCAGGAGATGTCCGTGTTCGCGCCCTTCGGTGCGATCTCCCAGCTGATGTCCTGGGCGGTCGTGACTCCGGACTTCGCGGGGTGGGTCTCCCAAGAAATGTCCCCAGGCGCCGAGAGAGCGCAGAGAGCAGCCGCCACAACGGCTGTCGTGCTTAGTGCTCGAACCATCCTGCTCATGGCCGATCTCCACCTCTTTTGATCATTACCTCCCCCCGCGGATACGACGATGGCCCACTCCGACCACTTCCACCAGCGCAGCCAGGCATCATGTTCCTGTAATTCAAAAGGATGAGGGGGGTGCAACTAGGTTGAAACAGGGGCATATAGGACACGATCACGGCCCAGTTGATCTGTGCGAGACAGGAACGGCTCTGTACGCCCTTGCCCTGCGTACGGGCGGGATTACCCGCTCAGAGGCCGACTCCGCCCCGTGTCTGGTCGACCTGACCCTGCTGCGCCCCGATCCCGACGACGCCCAGCTGCTGCGGCCGGTTCCACCCACCGTGGTGCTCAACCTGCTGACCCAGCCGCTGGAACGCGAGATCCAGGAGCGCCGCAAGCTCTCGGTCGCCCTCGCCAACACCTTCGAGCCGTTCATGTCGATCGCGACGCCCTCGCTCAGCGGCACCCACGCGATCACCGTCCTCGAAGGCCTGGAACTGATCAACGCGACGCTCGACCGCGTGATCGACGAGTGCAGCGAGGAACTCCTCGTCATCCAGCCCGGCAGCGGCCGCCGCCCCGAGACCTTCGAGGCCGCCCTGCGGCGCATCGAACCGCTGGTCGCCCGCGGTGTCCAGATGCGCACCCTCTACCAGCACACCGCCCGCCACCACAGTGCCACCATCGGCTATGTGGAACGGATCGCTCCGTACGGTCTCGAAGTGCGCACCCTGGAAGAGATCATCGACCGGCTCATCATCATGGACCGCAAGGTCGCCTTCATCCCCGCCCGCAGCGACCGCCAAGTCGCCCTGGAACTGCGCCACGAGGGGCTCGTGCAGTACCTGGTCGGGGTCTTCGACCAGTTCTGGCAGTACGCCGTCCCGTGGGACGACGAGGTGCCGTACCACCTGGAGACGGCCGGCATCACCGGCGTCCAGCGCTCCATCGCCAAGCTCCTGGTGGAGGGCCATGTCGACGAGGCCATAGCGCGCAGGCTCGGCATGAACGTCCGCACCTGCCGCGCGCACATCGCCAAGCTCGCCGCGGCCCTCGGCAGCGGCAGCCGGGCCCAACTCGGCTACCTCATCGCCCAGTCGGGCATCCTGGACAAGGACGCCTGAGCCGCTCACGCCGGGCCGCCGAGGCCGGCCCGGGCGATGCGCACGCCGAGCTGGGCGCGGCTGGAGGTGCCGAGCGCCTCGGCGAGGCGGCCGATGTGGTGGCGGCAGGTGCGCACACTGATGCCGAGCCGCTGGGCGACGACCGCGTCCTGGTGGCCCTCGGCCAGCAGCGCCGCGATGACCCGCTCGCGGTGCGTGATGCCCGCGATCCCGGTCGCCGCCGGGACGGGCTCGGACAGCGGGACGGCCCGGTTCCACAGGCACTCGAAGTACGTCACCAGATGCCCGACCAGCGCAGGCTGGCGCAGTTCCAGAGCGCTGGTGCGCTCGGGGTTGGCGGGCAGGAACGCCACCGTGCGGTCGAAGACCATCATCCGCTCGATGACCTCGTCCAGGGTGCGCACCTCGGCGCCGTCGCCGAGCCGCTCCAGATAGGCGCCCAGGGCCGGTCCGTACCGGGCGACGTGCGTGTACAGGGTGCGCATCCGGGCGCCGCGGGCCACCAGCGCCGGGTCCCGGGTGGAGGCGTGCGCCAGGATGCTGGGCGAGCGGATGCCGTCGGGCTGCACGGTCAGCATCTCGGTGACGCAGCCGGCGGAGGCCTCGGCGATGGCCCCGTCGATCGCCTCGAAGCCGTCGAGCACCCGGACGGCCTGTCCCGGCCGCGGGGCGCCCGGGGTGAGCGAGGCGTACCGCTCGAAGGCCTCGGCCACCGCGCCCGCGCGGCGGCGCGTCTCGGCGAGGCCGTCGTGGATGCCGCGCACGAGCAGGGCCACGGCCGCGGCGTCCACCACGCCGCCGTCCGGCCCCGCATCCCCGTGAGTCGAGCTGTTCATACTGCCCACCACGATGCATCGGGAGCCGCTCGGCCACCACCATCATGTTGCTGCACTGCATCAACTGGAGGCGGAATAAAGGACGACATGTCCGCATGCCGGTGCACCGCGGATCAGCGGGGGTGCGCGTCGAGGCCCGACTGGGCTATGCGGACGCCGAGTTGGGTGCGGCTGGAGCTGCCCAGCGCCGCGGCGAGACGGCTGATGTGGTGGCGGCAGGTGCGCACGCTGATGCCGAGCCGCTGGGCGATCACCGCGTCCTGGTGGCCCTCGGCGAGCAGCGCCGCGATGACCCGCTCGCGGTGCGTGATGCCCTCGAAGTCGGTGGCCGCGGGCACCGCGTCGCTCAGCGGCACCGCGAGCCGCCACAGCCGCTCGAAGACGGTGGCGAGGTATTCGACGAGCGCCGGATGGCGCAGCTCCAGGGCGCTGGTGTCGTCCGCGGCGGCGGGGATGATCGCCACCGTACGGTCGAAGAGCAGCAGCCGGTCGGTGACCTCGTCCAGGGTGCGCACCTCCACCGCCCGGCCATCCAACTGGTGCAGATAGTCGTGGAGTCCGGGGCCGTGGCGGGCCACGTGCGTGTAGAGGGTGCGGATGCGCACTCCCCGGTCCAGCATGTCCAGGGCGCGGGGCAGGGCCTGCGACAGGATGTGCTCGGGCCGGATGCCGCGGGGCTGGATGGTGAGCGATTCGGTGGTGCAGCCGGCTATCGCGTCGTCGATGGCCGCGTTGATGCGCGGGATGCCGTCCAGGACGCGGATGGCCTCGCTGTCGGCCGCCGCCGGCGCGCCGAGGGCGGCGAAGCGCTCGAACGCCGCCGCCACCACGCCCGTTCGGGCCTGGCTCGCCGCGATGTCCTCGTGGACGCCGCGCAGCAGCCGGGCCATCACCGCCTGCGGGGAGGTCGGGAGCAGCCAGTCGAGGGCGGCCGGGTCGGGGTGCAGCAGGCCCAGGTCGATCAGGCAGGTGGCCTCGCGCGCGTCCTCGCGCGCGATCCGCCCGGCCCGCAGCGCGTCCGCGTACGCCCGTTCCGCGGGCGGACACAGCCGGTCCGCGCCGTGCGGATGCGCCACCTGCTCCGACATGCCCCTGCCCGCCTCCCTGCCACCGAGACCGATGACCTTATCCCGATCGGGTTGCCGGTTCACGACGGCTCGGCACGCGCGAGGCCCGCCGCCCCGGAACGGGACGACGGGCCTGTGACGCGCTGTCAGGAGCTGGCCCCGGCAGGGCTACTCCGAGGACCTCTTGGGCCGCCAGACGACCAGCGCGCTGGTCTGCTGGACGTCCTGGTACGGGACCAGGTCCCGCCGGTAGGAGGCGTGCACCTGGGCCTCGCGCTGCTGCATCGCGACGGCCGCGCCCTCGACCGCGGAGGACAGCTCCGCGACCCGGGCCTGGAGCGCCGCCACCTGGTTCTCCAACTCGATGATGCGCTTGATGCCCGCCAGGTTGATGCCCTCGGTCTGCGACAACTCCTGGACGTTGCGCAGCAGTTCGATGTCGCGGGCCGAGTAGCGCCGGCCGCGCCCGGCCGTGCGGTCGGGCGAGACCAGGCCGAGGCGGTCGTACTGCCGCAGGGTCTGCGGATGCAGACCGGAGAGCTGGGCCGCCACCGAGATGACGTACACCGGCGTCTCGTCGGTCAACTCGTACGCCCGGCCGCCGAATTGAGGCTGCCGACGCTGGCGGGGATCCATGTCATGCTCCCTTCGCGGCCTGGAACAGTTCTGCTCGCGGGTCCTCGCCCGCGGTCGCCTCGCGGTAGGTCTCCAAGGCCTCGCGGGCCTTGTCGTCCAGCTCCTTCGGCACGGCCACCTCGACCGTGACGAGCAGGTCGCCCCGGGTGCCGTCCTTGCGGACCGCGCCCTTGCCGCGGGCCCGCATCGTACGGCCGTTGGGGGTGCCCGCGGGCAGTTTCAGGGTGACCGGCGGACCGCTGAGCGTGGGCACCTTGACCTCGGCGCCGAGAGCCGCCTCCGTGAAGGTGACCGGCACGGTGACCGTCAGGTTGTCGTCCTTGCGGCCGAATACCGGGTGCGCGTCGACGTGCACCACGACGTACAAGTCGCCCGCGGGGCCGCCCCGTTCGCCCGGCGCGCCCTTGCCGCGGAGCCGGATGCGCTGGTTGTTGCTGACGCCGGCCGGGATGCGGACCTGCATGGTGCGCGAGGAGCGCGCCCGGCCGCTGCCCTTGCAGACGTCGCAGGGGTTCTCGGCGATCAGGCCGCGGCCCTTGCAGTCCACGCACGGGTCGGTCAGCGAGAAGCCGCCGCCCGAGCCGCGCGAGACCTGCCCCGTACCGACGCAGGTCGGGCACACCCGGGGGGTGCCGTTCTTGTCGCCGGTGCCCGAACAGGCCTTGCAGGGGGCCTGGCTGGACAGCCGGATCGGGACCGTGGCCCCGTCGACCGCCTCGGTGAAGCTGAGCCTCACCTCGGACTCCAGGTCCTGGCCGCGGCGCGGCTGGGTGCGCTGGCCGGTGCCCGCGCCGCCCCGGTTGAACAGGCCGCCGAACACGTCGCCGAGCCCGCCGCCGAAGCCGCCGGCGCCCGCGCCGCCCCCGCCGGGCTGCTGCCCGCCGAACAGGTCGCCCAGGTCGAAGTTGAAGCTGCCGCCGCCCGCGCCCGGTCCGGCCCGGAAGCCTCCGTTGCCGAACAGGGCGCGCGCCTCGTCGTACTCCTTGCGCTTCTTGGGGTCGCCGAGGATGTCGTTCGCCTCGGAGATCTCCTTGAAGCGCTCCTCCGCCTTGGTGTCGCCCTTGTTGGCGTCGGGGTGGTTCTCGCGCGCGAGCTTGCGGTACGCCTTCTTGATCTCGGCGTCCGTGGCGTCCTTGGGGACGCCGAGAACCTTGTAGTAGTCCTTCTCGACGAAGTCCTTCGTGTTCATCGACGTCCCTCCTTCCGGACGATCACGGCTCTCATGACCGCTGCGTCAGCCCTTGTCGGGGCCACCGCTCTCCTCGTCGCTCGACTTCTCTTCCTTGGCGGCCGCACCCGGCTGGGGCTCGGCCACCGCGACCCGCGCGGGGCGGATCGTACGCTCGCCGATCCGGTAGCCCGGCTGCAGGATCGCCACGCAGGTCGTCTCGGTGACGTCCGGCGCGTAGCTGTGCATCAGGGCCTCGTGGACCGTCGGGTCGAAGGGCTCGCCCTCCTTGCCGAACTGCTGGAGGCCCATCTTCGCGGCGACCGTCTCGAGAGACTCGGCCACCGACTTGAAGCCGCCGGTCAGTTCGCCGTGTTCACGGGCCCTGCCGATGTCGTCGAGCGTGGGCAGCAGCTCGGTCAGGAGGCCGGCGACGGCGATCTCCTTGACCGTGACGCGGTCCCGCTCCACGCGACGGCGGTAGTTCTGGTACTCGGCCTGGAGGCGCTGGAGGTCCGTGGTGCGCTCGGTGAGCGCCGTCTGGGCCTGGTCCAGCTGGGCCTGCAGGGCGATGTCCTTGGCAGCGTCCCCGGCCGGGGCCGCCTTCTCCTCCTCGGAGGAGTCGGCGGCCTTCGGCTCGGCGTCTTCCTGAGCGCCGGAGGGGACGTCGGGCTTCTCCTCGAAGCCCGGGGTCTCCTCCGTCATCAGGCGGCGCCGCCCTTCGGCTTCTCGTCGTCGACGATCTCGGCGTCGACGACGTCGTCGTCACCGGCGGGGTGGGCCTGCTCGGTGCCCTCGGCACCCGGGGCGGCACCCTGCGCGGCCTGGGCGTCGGCGTACATGGCCTGGCCCAGCTTCTGCGAGACGGCGGCGACCTTCTCGGTGGCGGTGCGGATCTCGGCCGAGTCCTCGCCCTTGAGCTTTTCCTTCAGCTCGGCGACGGCGGCCTCGACCTCGGTCTTGACCTCGCCCGGGACCTTGTCCTCGTTGTCCTTGAGGAACTTCTCGGTCTGGTAGACGAGCTGCTCGCCCTGGTTGCGGCTCTCGGCGGCCTCGCGGCGGCGGTGGTCCTCCTCCGCGTACTGCTCGGCCTCCTCACGCATGCGGTTGACCTCGTCCTTCGGCAGCGAGGAGCCGCCGGTGACGGTCATCTTCTGCTCCTTGCCCGTGCCGAGGTCCTTCGCGGTCACGTGCATGATGCCGTTGGCGTCGATGTCGAAGGCGACCTCGATCTGCGGGACACCGCGCGGGGCCGGCGGCAGACCGGTCAGCTCGAACATTCCGAGCTTCTTGTTGTACGCCGCGATCTCGCGCTCGCCCTGGTAGACCTGGATCTGCACGGACGGCTGGTTGTCCTCGGCCGTCGTGAAGATCTCGGACCGCTTGGTCGGGATCGTGGTGTTGCGCTCGATGAGCTTGGTCATGATCCCTCCCTTGGTCTCGATGCCGAGGGACAGCGGGGTGACGTCGAGGAGCAGGACGTCCTTGACCTCGCCCTTGAGGACACCGGCCTGCAGGGCGGCGCCGATGGCGACGACCTCGTCCGGGTTGACGCCCTTGTTGGCCTCGTTGCCGCCGGTCAGCTCCTTGACGAGCTCGGCGACGGCCGGCATGCGGGTGGAACCACCGACGAGAACGACGTGGTCGATCTCGGACAGGTTGATGCCCGCGTCCTTGATGACGTTGTGGAACGGCGTCTTGCAGCGCTCCAGGAGGTCGGACGTGAGCTGCTGGAACTGGGCGCGCGTGAGCTTCTCGTCCAGGTGCAGCGGGCCCTCGGCGGACGCCGTGATGTAGGGCAGGTTGATCGAGGTCTCGGTGGACGAGGACAGCTCGATCTTGGCCTTCTCGGCGGCCTCGCGGAGGCGCTGGAGGGCCATCTTGTCCTTGGACAGGTCCACGCCGTGACCGGACTGGAACTGCTTCACCAGGTAGTCGACGACGCGCTGGTCCCAGTCGTCACCACCGAGGTGGTTGTCACCGTTGGTGGCCTTCACCTCGACGACGCCGTCGCCGATCTCCAGGAGGGACACGTCGAAGGTGCCGCCACCGAGGTCGAAGACGAGGATCGTCTGGTCGTCCTTGTCGAGGCCGTAGGCGAGAGCGGCGGCCGTCGGCTCGTTGACGATGCGCAGGACGTTGAGGCCCGCGATCTCGCCGGCCTCCTTGGTCGCCTGGCGCTCGGAGTCGTTGAAGTACGCCGGCACGGTGATGACCGCGTCGGTGACCTTCTCGCCGAGGTAGGCCTCCGCGTCGCGCTTCAGCTTCTGCAGGATGAAGGCGCTCATCTGCTGCGGGTTGAAGCTCTTGCCGTCGAGCTCGATCTTCCAGTCGGTGCCCATGTGGCGCTTGACCGACCGGATGGTCCTGTCGACGTTGGTGACCGCCTGGCGCTTGGCCACCTCGCCGACCAGCACCTCGCCGTTCTTCGCGAAGGCGACGACGGACGGCGTGGTCCTGGCGCCCTCTGCGTTGGTGATGACGGTGGGCTCGCCGCCTTCAAGAACGCTGACGACGGAGTTAGTCGTGCCCAGGTCGATGCCGACCGCACGTGCCATTTCGATTCCTCCAGATGACTACTTGAGTGGATCTGGCTCAAGGATGCATGACCGTTCCCGCCGCGTCAACAGAGCTGAGTGCAGCCGACTCAAGTTTTATCCTGCGCTTATCTGCAAGAGGAGTCATAAGCGCAGGTCAGGGGCGCTTTCTAGGCTTACCCGGTTCGCGCTGGAGTATGTCTCATCGTGCCCCGTTCGACGCTCTCACACCACCGCGGCGGCCTGCGCGGGCACCTGCTCGCCGGGGGCCGGGCCGTCCTCGCGCAGCAGCACCAGGTCGCACTGGAGCAGCCGGCCGTCGCGCGGATCGGTGAAGCCGGGCTCCAGGGACATCAGGGTCAGGCCGAGGCCGTCGCGGGTGCGCGCGAGCAGCTCGTCGAAGAGCTCGGCGCCCTCGAAGAGCGGCACCAGCGGCGCCCCGATCCGCACCCCGCAGATCTCGTCCGCGAACCGCCCTGCCCCGTCCAGGACTTGGGCCTCGTACCCCTGCACGTCGAGCGCGACGAAGACCCGTTCGCCGGGCGCGGTGACCTGCTCCCACAGCTCGTCCAGGCGCCGCGTCTCCACGATGACGTCGCCGGTGCACGCGGTGCGCGGGGCCGCCGCGCGGTGCCGGGGCAGCATCGCGCGCAGGGAACTCGCGGGGCCCCAGTCGCCGGAGATGTTGAGGGTCGCGGTGCCCGAGCGGTCGCCGAGCGCGTACGGCAGCACGCTCCAGGTGTCGTCGAGGGCGGCGCGGTGGCGGAGTTCGGCGCGGGGCTGGCGCAGCGGCTCGAAGGAGACGATGCGGCCGCGGTAGCCGGCCTCGCGCAGCCGGGCGGCGAAGTCGCCGCGGTGCGCGCCGACGTCGAGGACCAGGTCGATCTCGTACCGGGCGAGCAGCCGGACCAGGGCGTGGCCGCCGGGGCGGTGGCGGACCACGTCGATGCCGAGGCGGCGCAGTGCGCGGTGCAGCCGGTGCAGGAGGGTGGTCATCACGGGCGTACTGCTCCCTGCTGGAGGCGGGTTGCTTGCTGGCGGGGCGGGTTGCCGAAGGCGGGTTGCCGGAGCCGGGTTGCCGGAGGCGGGTTGCCGCCGGGGGCGGGCTGCCGCCGGGGGCGGGGTTCAGCCCCGGCCCCGGGCCAGGTCGACGGGGGCGCTCTCGCTCTGCGGGGCGCGGGCGCGAGGGGTGCGGCGCCGCGAGGCGGGCCCGTACACCGGGACCCGCAGGAGCAGCACCACCGCGACGGGGACGAGCAGGGCGAGCGGCAGCGCGACCACGGGGGCGATGCGCCCGTCGTGGAACTGGAGCCCGACGATCGTGGCGGCCAGCGAGGCGACGCCGAGCACGACGGCCGAGCCCTGCGGGGTGAGGCCGAGTTTGCGCAGCCTGTGGGCGATGTGGTCGCCGCCCCCGCGCAGCAGCGGCCGGCCCGCGCGGTGGCGGGACACCAGGACGAGCAGGGTGTCGGTCAGGACGAGGAGCGTGAGCGCGAAGAGTTCCGCGCCGGTGCGGGCCCCGGGCGCCCCGGTGTGCACGGTGACCGCGGACGAGGCGAGCAGGAATCCGGTGAACAGCGAGCCGCAGTCGCCGAGATGGATGCGGGCCGGGTGCCAGTTGTGCAGCAGGAACCCGGTGAGGGCAGCGGCCAGCACGCTCAGGAGCAGGCCGTGTCCGGGGTGCCCCTCGGCGATGGCGCACACCGCGAGACCGAGCGCGGTGACGGCGGCGACCGCGCCCATCGCCCCGTCGGAGTGGTCCAGGAGCTGGAAGGCGTGGGTGACGAACACGATCCACAGGACCGCGAGGGCGCCCGTGCCCGGTGAGAGCCCGGCCAGGGTGACCACGACGGTGGCGGCGCCCGCCTCCGCCACGATGCGGACCCGCAGGCCCAGCGGCCGCAGGTCGCCGAGCAGGCCGAGCAGCGCGACCGCGCCGGCCGCGGCCAGCAACGGGGCGACGCCCGGGCCCAGTTCGGCGACGCCGAGCAGTGGTCCCGCGCAGGCGACGCCGAGGGTGGCGAGCGCGACGGCGATGCCGCCGAGGTGCGGGGTGGCGTCGCCGCCCTTGCGGCCGAACCTCAGCATCAAGGTGCGGCCCAGGCCGGCGAGGAGCGCGGTCAGTACGAGGGCCGCCGTCGCGGCCGCGAGCCCGTGCAGCATGTCGGCCGCCCCCTCAGCCGAGGTGCTGGCCGGCCGGCGAAGCGGCGGGCGCTCGCAAGCCGGGCAGGACGACGGGGGCCTCGTCGCGGGCCCGGTCGATGGCCGCGTCCAGGATGTCGTCGAGGCCGCGGGCGGGCCGCCATCCGGTCAGCTCGCGCAGCGGCGCGGCGTCCAGCGGCCGGTCCCCGGCCCCGGCGGACGTGCCGTGCGGGACGCCGTCGACGACGTACGGGAAGTACCGCACCGGCGAGGCTGAACCGCTGCGGGCCACGGTGCGTTCGGCGAGGTCGAGGACGGCGATCTCCTCCTGCCCCGCGATGTCGAACTCGGCGCCCGCCGCGCCCGGGTGGGCGAGCAGCGCGAGCAGCGCCTCGACCGCGTCGGCGACGTCGAGGAAGCGGCGGGTGCGAGCCCCGTCGCCGTGCACGGAGACCGGCTCGCCCGCGATCGCGCGGCGCACCAGACGGGTGAGCAGGGTGACGTGCGCGGGCGACTGGCGCGGCCCGACGGTGTCGCCGAGGCGTACGACGGTGGCGCCCGAGGCCGCCTCGCCGCGGCCGTCGGCCGCCGCGGTCAGGTGCCGGACGCCGTGCCGCAGCGCGGTCGCGCCGATGGCTCCGGTGACAGGCGCGAGATGGACCACCGTGTCGCAGCGCGCGACGAGTTCGTCGGCCAGGCGCTCGTCGAGGACCGAGCCGCGTACGAAGCGCAGCCGGGGATCGGACCAGGCGTCGGCGAGGTTGGCGCGGGCGCCGGTGGACAGGTCGTCGAGCACGATCACGGTGTGGCCCTGGCCGAGCAGCGCATCGGCCAGGTGCGAGCCGATGAATCCGGCACCACCGGTGACGAGGTACGTGGCGGGAGCTGGCATGGGGACGCCCATTCGGTTCGATCGTCGTGGCCGACAACAAGTTAGTTTGTTATGTCCCCATATGTGGTGAATAACACGATGGATATCCGGCGACGACCAAGGGCACGCTGAGCGACACAGATCACCGCCTGCGCGGCTACAGTGCGGCCATGGAAGTGGGTACGCTCAGGTGGACTGGATAAGTTACTGCTTAGTAATCCGTTCGAGCCCGTCCCCCGTAACCCACCTCGCAGGCCCGAGGAGCCCCCTCATGCAACTCGCCGCGATCATCGTGTCGCTGGTCCTAATCGCGGTCGGCGTAGCGCTGTTCGGCCGTGCCGTCGTGCAGATCTACCGCTTCGTGCGGCTCGGCCAGAACGTCCCGGCCGGCACCCGCACGAACGATCCCACGCAGCGCACGATCACCGTGGTCAAGGAGTTCCTCGGCCATACGCGCATGAACAAGTGGGGCATCGTCGGCTTCGCGCACTGGTTCGTGGCCGTGGGCTTCTTCTCGCTGCTCCTGACGATCGTCAACGCCATCGGCCAGCTCTTCAAGGCCGACTGGATTCTGCCGGTCATCGGAGACTGGCCGCCGTACAACATGTTCGTCGAGTTCCTCGGGACGATGACGACGCTCGGCATCCTGACGCTCATCGTCATCCGGCAGCTGAACCGTCCGGGCCGCCCGGGCCGCAAGTCCCGGTTCGCGGGCTCGAACACCGGCCAGGCGTACTTCGTCGAGGCCGTCATCCTCATCGTCGGCATCTGCATCTTCACGCTGCACGCCCTCGAAGGCGCCCAGCACCACGTGGAGAGCTACGAGGCCTCGTTCTTCGTCTCGTACCCGGTGGTCGCCTGGTTCCGCGGCATGGACCTCTCCACGCTCCAGAACCTCACCTACTTCTTCGCCGGCCTGAAGATCGCGACGTCCTTCATCTGGATGATCACCGTCGCGCTGAAGACCGACATGGGCGTGGCCTGGCACCGCTTCCTGGCCTTCCCCAACATCTTCTTCAAGCGCGAGTCCGAGGGCGGCGTCGCGCTCGGCGCGCTCCAGCCGATGGCCTCCAACGGCGAACTGGTCGACTTCGAGGACCCGGGCGAGGACGACGTCTACGGCGTCTCGCAGATCGAGCACTTCTCCTGGAAGGGCATCCTCGACTTCTCCACCTGCACCGAGTGCGGCCGCTGCCAGTCGCAGTGCCCCGCCTGGAACACGGGCAAGCCGCTCTCGCCCAAGCTCCTGATCATGTCCCTGCGCGACCACGCGCACGCCAAGGCCCCGTACCTGCTGGCCGGCGGCGGCAAGCAGGATCCATCAGCGCCTGGCGGCGCGGGGTCAGGCAACGAGAAGGCGACCGAGGAGCAGCTGGCGAACGTCCCGGCGGCGGCCCTCGCCGAGGCCGAGCGCCCCCTGATCGGCACCCTCGAAGAGAACGGCGTCATCGACCCCGACGTCCTGTGGTCCTGCACCACCTGCGGCGCCTGCGTCGAGCAGTGCCCGGTCGACATCGAGCACATCGACCACATCGTCGACATGCGCCGCTACCAGGTGATGATCGAGTCCGCGTTCCCGTCCGAGGCGGGCACGATGCTCAAGAACCTGGAGAAGAAGGGCAACCCCTGGGGGCTCGCCAAGAAGCAGCGCGTCGAGTGGACCAAGGAGGTCGACTTCGAGGTCCCGATCGTCGGCAAGGACATCGAGGACCTCACCGAGGTCGACTACCTGTACTGGGTCGGCTGCGCGGGCGCCCTCGAAGACCGGGCGAAGAAGACCACCAAGGCCTTCGCGGAGCTCCTGCACATGGCGGGCGTCAAGTTCGCGATCATGGGCGGCGACGAGAAGTGCACCGGTGACTCGGCCCGCCGCCTCGGCAACGAGCCGCTGTTCCAGCAGCTCGGCCAGGAGAACGTCGCCATGCTGAACATGGCGTACGGCGAGGACGACGAAGACGAGTCGACGAAGAAGCCGAAGTCCGCGAAGAAGATCGTCGCGACCTGCCCGCACTGCTTCAACACGATCGCGAACGAGTACCCCCAGCTGGGCGGCGAGTTCGAGGTCATCCACCACACCCAGCTGCTCCAGCACCTCATCGACGAGGGCAAGCTGGTCCCGGTCACGCCGGTGGACGGTCTGATCACCTACCACGACCCCTGCTACCTGGGCCGTCACAACAAGGTCTACACGCCCCCGCGCGAGATCATGTCGGCCGTCCCGGGCCTGCGCCAGCAGGAGATGCACCGCCACAAGGAGCGCGGCTTCTGCTGCGGCGCCGGTGGTGCGCGCATGTGGATGGAGGAGCGGATCGGCAAGCGCATCAACAACGAGCGCGTCGACGAGGCCCTGTCCCTCAACCCGGACATCGTCTCCACCGCCTGCCCGTTCTGCCTGGTCATGCTGACCGACTCGGTCAACGGCAAGAAGGCTGCATCCGAAAGTGGCTCCTCCACGGGCGTCAAAGCCAAGCAGAACCTCCAGGTCGTGGACGTGGCGCAGCTGCTCCTCGACTCGGTGAAGACCCCGGTCGACCCGGCGGGCGCCGCCGAGGCCGAGAGCGAGCCGGAGCCCGAGCCGGTCAAGTAGTCACCCGGTAGCCCCGCACCCGGGAGCGGCCGGTTCTGCCCGAAGGCAGAGCCGGCCGCTTTCCGTTGTGCCGGGAGGCCCCGTCGCGCCCGGGGCCGGAGAATCAGCCCTGGCTGCCGCGGCGGCGCAGCATGGCGAAGCCGAGGCCCGCGGCACCGGCCGCCGCCAGGCCACCACCGGCGGCGAGCATCGGGGTCTGGTCGGACGACCCGTTGGAGACGCCCTCGGCACCGGCCTTGACGCCGCCCTTCGGGACGACGTTGGCCGTGGTCCGGTCCGCGGTCTTCGTGTCGCGGTGCGGCTGCGCCTTCTTGCCGTCCTTCTGGACGGTGTACTTCTCGATCAGCTTGCCGCCGAAGTCGTAGACCCAGCTGTTGCCGCCGTTCCGGCCGTCGATGACGACGAACTTGTAGAAGCCCTTGCCGGCATTGACGATCTTGTACGTCCAGCCGTCGTTGAGCGCGGACGGGTCCTTCGGGTCGATCGCGCCGAGGAAGGTGCCGTTCGCCATGGAGATCTCGACGCGCGGGCCGTTGCTGGTCTTGATCAGCTTGGCGATCCGGCCGTCGGGCATCGTGATCTTCACGGAGGAGATGACGTAGGACTTCTTGTCGTCCTTCCGGCGCTCGTCCTTCCTGCGCTCGTCCCGCTTGTCGTCCTTCTTCTCGTCCTTCTTCTTGCCGCCGTCGACCCAGGAGGTGACGGTGCCGTCCGGGTTCAGCACGACGTGCAGGCCGTTGTTCTGGCCGGCGGCCGAGGCACCCTTGGCGACGAGGGTGTCGAGCTTGCTGCCGTTGGCCCAGATCTCGGCCTCGTAGTGGTTCTGGCCGAGCTTGTAGACCTTGGCGACGGAGCCGTCGGCGAGCTTGACGGACTTCACGAAGGCGCGGACGTCCTTCTGGGTGTCGTCCTTCTTGTCACCCTTGCCGGCGTCGTCCTTCTTGGCCTCGTCCTTCTTGGCGTCGTCCGTCTTCGCCTCGTCGCCCTTCTCCGACTCGTCCTTCTTCGACTCGTCGCCCTTGTCCGTGCCCGGCAGCACGTCGGACTTGGGGGTCTCGTCGCCCGCCTGTCCGTGCGGCTGGAGCTGCGCGTCGGACGGGGTCGCGGGCGAGTCGGCGAAGGCGGCACCGGCCGGGAGGGCGAGAGCGGCGATGGCTCCGGTGGCGATGGCGGCGGTGCGGATGGTTCGGCGGGTGGCGCGCATGGCTGATCTTCCTCGTAACGTTGAGCGTGAAGCCTGTCTGTGATGTCGCACATGCCGCATCTGATGAGGTTTATGGCGGCGACATCAACAAAGCTACGAGTGCCGTGTTTGCGTAATGCGTAGGCAATGTAACGGCTACCGTCAGCTTCGGGCGCAGCCGTGTAAATCGGGCTGGATTCAACCAAAACGCCCCGGATTCCCGGCCCCCTAGGGGATGTCACAGGTCAGCCGCAAAGGCGTCCGGTTCCGGCCGCCCCCCGGTTGGCATCCCCGCGGAACAGGTACGTTCGATTCGTGGCTGGATTCAGGATCGGACGCGGCGGCCGGGACAACAACCGCCCCCCGCGGCAACCGCAACAGCAAGGGCAGCAGCAGGCACCGGCACAGCAGTGGCCGGACGACCGGCAGCAGCCGCAGTACGGGCATGGGCAGGGGCACGCACAGCAGCGACCGCAGGGTTACGGGCAGGGACAGCCGCCGCAGTACGGGAACGGACAGCCGCAGTACGGGCAGCCCTACCCGCAGCAGGACGAGCCGGAGTACTTCGGCGACCCGTACTACCAGGGCCAGGGACCGGGTCAGGGCCGGCCGCAGGGCTACGCCCCCGCCCAGGACCCGTACGCGAACAACCCGGGCCACACCCAGGCGTTCAGCGTCGGCGAGGACCCGTACGGCGACGGCGCAACCTACCGCGCGGGCGCCGCACCGGCCCAGCCCAGCGGCCCCCGGCTGCCGTGGAAGGAACTCCTGTCCGGCATCGTGACGCGCCCGGGGCCGACCTTCTGGCAGATGCGGGACTACCCGGTGTGGGGCCCGGCGCTGATCATCACGTTCCTCTACGGAATGCTGGCGATCTTCGGCTTCGACCAGGCCCGCGAGGACGTCATCAGCACCACCTTCTCCAAGGCGATCCCGGTGGTCCTCATCACCGGCGTCGTCTTCGTGATCGGCGGCCTGATCCTCGGTGCGGTGACCCACACGATGGCCCGCCAGCTGGGCGGCGACGGCGCGTGGCAGCCCACGGTGGGCCTCTCGATGCTGATCATGTCCCTGACGGACGCGCCGCGCCTGCTGCTCGCCCTGTTCCTGGGCGGCGACAACGGCGTGGTCCAGGTGCTGGGCTGGGCGACCTGGCTGGCGGCCGGCGCCCTGTTCACGTCGATGGTGAGCAAGTCCCACGACCTGCCCTGGCCGAAGGCGCTCGGCGCCTCGGCGATCCAGTTGGTCGCGCTGCTGTCCCTGATCAAGCTGGGCACGATCTAGCGGCGGACACGTGGAAGGGCCCCGCCGGGCTGCGGCCCGGCGGGGCCCTTCGACGTTCTCGCGGCGGGATCAGGCGTCGAGGACCTGGCCCTCGCGGCGCACGACGGGCGGCTCGACGGACCAGGGGAAGTTGATCCACTCGTCGGTGCGCTTCCACACGTACTCGCACTTCACGAGGGAGTGGGACTTCTCGTAGATGACCGCGCTGCGCACCTCGGCGACGTGGTCGAGACAGAAGTCGTAGACCAGCTTCAGCGTCTTGCCGGTGTCGGCCACGTCATCCGTGATCAGCACCTTCTTGCCGGAGAAGTCGATGGCGTTGGGCACGGGGGCCAGCATGACCGGCATTTCGAGGGTGGTGCCGACGCCGGTGTAGAACTCCACGTTCACCAGGTGGATGTTCTTGCAGTCCAGGGCGTAGGCGAGCCCGCCGGCCACGAACACGCCTCCGCGCGCGATGGAGACCACGATGTCGGGCTCGTAGCCGTCGTCGGCGATGGTCTGCGCGAGGTCGCGGATGGCTCCGCCGAACTTCTCGTACGTGAGGTTCTCGCGCAGGTCGTTCTGGTCGTTCATGCTCACACCTGGGTCCGATGGAAATTGAGGAAGGACCGCGAGGCGGTGGGCCCACGCTGGCCTTGGTAACGCGAGCCGTACCGCTGGGACCCGTAGGGCTCCTCGGCGGACGACGACAGCCGGAACAGACACAGCTGCCCGATCTTCATCCCCGGCCACAGCTTGATCGGCAGCGTGGCGACGTTGGAGAGCTCCAGGGTCACGTGGCCGGAGAACCCGGGGTCGATGAACCCGGCGGTGGAGTGCGTGACCAGCCCGAGGCGCCCGAGCGAGCTCTTGCCCTCAAGGCGGCTGGCGAGGTCGTCGGGGAGCGTGATGACCTCGTACGTCGAGGCGAGCACGAACTCACCGGGGTGCAGGATGAACGCCTCGTCCCCCTCCGGCTCGACGAGCCGGGTGAGGTCCGCCTGCTCGACGGCGGGGTCGATGTGCGGGTAGCGGTGGTTCTCGAACACCCGGAAGAAGCGGTCGAGGCGCACGTCGATGCTGGACGGCTGCACCATGGATTCGTCGTAGGGATCGATCCGTACCCGCCCGGAGTCGATCTCGGCCCGGATGTCCTTGTCTGAGAGAAGCACGCACCGAGGATACGCAAGGCGCGCGGCCCCGCCCCAATCGGACGGTCCCGCGCGCCTGTGCTCCACCGCCGTTACCGGCCGGGCCCTACCTCTGCCCGACCGCCACCGGCACGGCATGCCGCAAACGCGCACACCTCGGACACCGGATCAGCCGGCCAGGCCCGATCCGCTCGGCGCCGAGCTGCTGCATCGGAAACGAATCCGTGGTGAAGACGTGCCCCTCGGCGCAACGGACGACGGTGCGCTCCAGCGAGTCCATCAAGTCGCTCAAGTCCCTTCCCCAACAAGCGTGGACGGAGAAAACACCACATTAGGGGATGAACGGGGCGCGATCGCACGCGGCACTCCGCCCCCCGCGCACGCCCTCCACCGTACGCCCCAACTCCCGCCACCCGCATGGCGATCCGGGCCCACGACAGCACGACGGCCCTCGGCGAATCCACCGAGGGCCGGGCATGAGGTAGAGTGAGCGACGACCGCTCCCCCATGGGGAACGATCATGCGAGTGTAGTTTAATGGTAGAACATAAGCTTCCCAAGCTTAGAGCGCGGGTTCGATTCCCGTCACTCGCTCCACAACGAAGGCCCTGGTCAGCGACCGGGGCCTTGTTCGTTGTCCGGGCCGGTCGGGGCCGCGTGCCGTGCGCGTGCCGCGGGCACCGCTTGGTACGACGTAACCCACACAGCGGGGCAGGATCGATTCATCATTGCTTCAACCGGGTTAAGCGGAGTGGCCGCAGGCTTCGGGGAGACGGAACAGCGGCAGGCTCGGGCCGAATCGTTCCCTGCACCGAAGGACATCGAACTCATGCGTCTTCACCAGACCCTCGGCGCGGCCGCCGGCGCGCTCCTGCTGGCCCTGGCCGTACCGTCCTCCGCCCACGCCACCACCGGCGACTTCTTCTACAAGACCAGCACGGGCCGGGACGCCGCCATCTCCGACCCGGTGAGCGCCCGCTGCGTCAACCTGCCCGGTACCTCGACGGACAGCCCCGGCCACTCGCCCCGCAACTTCACCACCTCCACCGTGACCGCCTTCCTTGAGGCCGACTGCGAAGGCGACACCTACTTCGTCATGAAGCCCGGCGCCAAGCTCGGCGACAAGCTCAAGCTCAGCTCCGTCGTCTTCTCCTGACGGGGTTCGCAGCAGCGGTCGCTGGTGCCCGTGCATGACGAGCGGGCACCGGCGGGCACCCCTACGGCCACCGCTGCCGCCACCATGGGCGCGGGGGAAGACGAGAGGGTGGGCGCTCGGGAGTGGACGCTCGCCCCTCCGTCCCCCGCGCCGACACCCAACAGGCCGCAGGCGCAAGCACGTTGGACGGCTTCGGCCACCCAGCGCCGCCCTCTCGGCCCGGCCCTTCGCGCCCGGCCCTTCGCCGCGCGGCCGGAGGTCGGCGCGACTCAGCGGCGCCGACCAGGAACGCGGCCCCGGAACTCACCCGACGCTCGCCGGTCACCCGGAGCGGCGGCCTTCCGGACCGTGGGCCCACCGTCCCGGGCGCATGCGGCACGGTCTCTTCGGCTCACCCATGGCAGCCTGTCCGGAATGCCCATATATTCGTGATCATGTGCGCCGACATCAGCCCGTTTCGGATTCACGTCCCGCAGTCCGACCTCGACGACCTGCATGAGCGTCTCGCCCGCACCCGCACGCCGTATCCGGTGCCCGGCGCCGGATCGGACTGGGATCACGGGATTACGCCGGCCTACCTGCATGAGCTGGCCGACCATTGGGCGGACGGATTCGACTGGCGGGCCCACGAGGCGAAGCTGAATGCCTTTCCGCACTTCCTGACCGAGATCGACGGGCAGACCATCCATTTCCTGCACATCCGTTCACCCGAGCCGGACGCCACCCCCCTGCTGCTCAATCACAGCTACCCGACGTCGTTCGTGGAGTTCCTGGAGGCGAGCGGGCCGCTGACCGACCCCCGCGCCCACGGCGGAGATCCGGCCGACGCGTTCCACGTCGTCATTCCGTCGCTGCCCGGCTTCGTCTTCTCCAGCCCGCTGTCGGCGCGCGGCTGGAATCTGGAACGCACCGCCATGGCCTACGGAGAGCTGATGTCCCGTCTGGGCTATGAGCGCTTCGGCGTGGAAGGCGGGGACCTCGGGGCGGGTGTGACCGGCCGGGTGGCGTCGCTGCTGCCCGACCGGGTGATCGGCGCACATACCCACGGCGACCGGCTCCAGCTCGGCATGGCCGGCGAGGACCTCCCGGTGCCCGACGGCTTGAGCCCGCAGGAGCAGGCCGGACTCGAAGCGGCGCAACACCGCTGGGCGCAGATGAAGGGCTACAAGGTGCTGCACTCGACCGCGCCCAACGCCCTCTCGGCGGGTCTGACCGATTCGCCGATCCTGCAACTGGCCTGGATCGCCGAGAAATTCGTGCAGTGGGCGAACCCCGCCACACCGATCAGCCGCGAGAACGTGCTGATCACCGCGAGCCTCTACTGGTTCACCCGCACGGGCCCCGCGGCCGGTGACTTCTACTGGGAGCTCGCCCACGCCGACAACCCCGGCTGGGGCAGCCCTTCGAGCGTGCCCATGGCCTCCTCGCTGTTCTACAGCGACCCGCTGGTCCGCAAGGTCCTCGGACCCGGCGACAGCCAGACCTTCTTCCGGGAGCACACCGAGGGCGGGCACTTCCCGGCCTTCGAGGTTCCCGACCTGTTCGTCGACGACATCCGTGCCTTCTTCCGGACGCTGCGCGGCTGACACAGCCTGCTCACGTCGTCCGTGCCCGATGGCGCCCGACGGCTTGCCGACCGGACAGGCCACAACGGCTCCGGACAGGCCGCAACGGCTTAGGCTGCGTCCACCATGGCCACGATCCGTCCGAAGATCAGTGACCAGCAGCGTCGCGCGATGCTGGTCCGTCGTCACCTGCTCACCCCGGCCACGCACGCCACGGCGGTGGAGCAGGTGGCCGAGGCGCTGGTGGCGCTGCACGCCACCGAGCCGGCCACCGTGTTCCTCTCCGTGGCCGCGCGGATGACCGGCGCGACACCGCAGATGGTGGAGCGCGCACTGTACGAGGACCGGAGCCTGGTGCGGATGCTGTGCATGCGCCGCACCGTGTTCGTGGTGCCCAAGGACCTGGCGCCGGTGGTGGAGGCGTCCACCGCCCGCACCGTCGCGGCCCGCGAACGCCGCGCCCTGGCCGGGCTGCTGGCCGATCAGCTCGGTCATGACACGGCGTGGCTGGCGTCCGTCGAGAACGAGGTCACCGCGGCGCTGGCCGGTCTCGGCGAGGCCGACGCCACCCGGATCACCGACGCCGTTCCGCGGCTCAAGGAGCGGATCACGCTGTCGCCGGGCAAGCCGTACGAGTCGCGGGTGCGGATCAGCAACAAGGTGCTGACCGTGCTGGCGGCCGAGGGCCGCATCCGCCGCGGGCGTCCTCGGGGCACGTGGGCCTCGGCCACCTTCCGGTGGACCTTGACCGAACCGCACCCTCAACTCCCCGCAGAACAAGCCCGAGTCGAGCTCGCCACCCGCTACTTGGCGGCGTTCGGCCCGGTCACCCTCGACGACATCACGTGGTGGACCGGCTGGAACCTCACCGCCACCCGCACCGCTCTGGCCGGCACCGGCGCCGTCGAGGTCGACCTCGGCCACGCCGTCGGGTACGTGCTGCCCGGCGATCCCGTCCTGGGCCCGTCACAAGGGACCCGTACCGAACGGGCGGTGTCCCTGCTGCCCACCCTGGACCCCACCGCGATGGGCTGGCGGGACCGTGACTGGTACCTCGATGCCGCTCATGCGGCCGAACTCTTCGACCGCAACGGCAACATCTGTCCGACCGTGTGGTGCAACGGCCGCATCATCGGGGGCTGGCGGCAACGCGCGGACGGGCAGATCGTCACAGAGCTCCTCACGGCGGACACGGACCGAGGCCTGCGTGCCGCGATCGCGGTCGAGGCGGAACGGCTCACCGCGTTCCTCGGCGGCCTCCGCATCAGCCCCCACGTGCGCACACCCCTCATGGGCCGGCTGTCCCAGGATCGGGTATCCCCAACTTCCTTACAGGGCTAGGCTGTTGAGACAGACCCCGGTCCCCGGTCGTGCTGGCCCGTTCCGTGACCGGAGGTCCGCCCATGATCGTGCCGATCGCTCCCCTCGCTCCGGTCCCGCCTTGGGTTCCTCGACGCTTGGTGGCGGGCGGTCGGGGCCGTGCCGGCCCTCGGGTTCTTCCGCCACGGACCCGGCGGGTGGGGCCGCGAGGACGATGCCGGGTTGCGGAACCACCGCGCCCACCGCCACCGCCATCGCACGGAGCGGCAGGGCTCTGTCACGCTCGTCGGCGGCGACACCGACGACCACCGGCACACCATCCCCGTGCCGCCCAACCGGCTCACGGTGAAAGGGAATCCGTAGCTGCCCCCACCGGCGCGAACCCCGTTCCGATGCCGGCCACGGCGGCCCCCACGGAGGGGAGGCAGCATGCCGCCCGCGGATACTCACCCGGCCCTCGGCGACCGGTCATCAGCTCCACCGCGCGACGGATTCCGTAGCCGGTCGGCCGTGCTCGATCACGGCCGATGCCGGCCGCGGCCCTGCTCCGGGCGTCGCGGTGCGGGCAGGGAAGAGGCTCCTCGTGCACCCCCCTCTCTACGCGGACGCTCTGCTGCGGATCTGGGACACGGCCGACCCCCCGGGCCTGCGGCTCGCCGGTCAGGTCGACCTGACCAACCAGGCCGCGCTGGTGGGTCATCTGCTCGCGGTGGACGGGGCTCCGGCGGACGTCACGCTGGACCTCACCGAGGTCACGTTCTTGAACTTCGCCTCCTTGCACGCACTGGTGGCCTTCGCCGAGTCCCTGGAGCCGGGACGCCGTCTCGTCGTGCACACCAGGACCCCCGCCGTCGCCCAGATGCTGCGAGCCTGCGGCTGGGACCGGCCCGAGGTACCGCTGACCCTCCTTGAGGAGATCACCGATGACTGACCTGCGCGCGCCGTCCCGGCCTGGGCCGGCTCCCCACGCGCACCACCTCCTGCTGTACGGCGGCGACGAGCAGTTCCTGGACGCGGCCCTGCCCTTCGCCCGCGGCGGACTCGCCGCGGGGGAGCCCGTCTTCGTCGCCACCACCCGGCACAACACGGCACTGCTGCGCCGCCACCTGGGCGCACGGGCCGAGCACGTGTGTTTCGCGCCCACCCACTGGTACCGCACCCCCGCCCAGACGCTGCGGGCCTTCCACGACAAGGCCCACTCGGCCCCCGGCCCGTCGCGGGTCCTCGGCGAGACGCCGTGGATCGGACTCACCGGCGACGAGGCCCGCGAGTGGTCGCGCTACGAGGCGCTCCTCACCCTCGCCCTGGCCTCGACCGGCGCCTGGCACCTGTGCCCGTACGACACCCGCGTACTGCCCGCGAGCGCGCTGCGCACCGCCCAGCTCACCCACCCCGCCCTGACCACCGGCGCGGAACACCGGGCCAATCCCGCCCATGTGCCGCCGGAGCGGTTCAGTGCGGCCTGCGACACCGTCCCGCTGCCCGAACCGCCCGAGGACCGCGCCGAGTTCCACTTCGACGGGATGCATCAGATCGCCGACCTGCGGGCGTTCACCGCCCGGCTCGCCCACCTCGCGGCCCTGCCCGCCGAGCGGATCGACAGCCTGCTGATCTGCGTCGACGAAGCCGCCGCCAACGCCGTACGGCACGGCGGCGGGGCCGGCCGCTGCACGTTCTGGACCACCGCCGCCGAAGTGTTCTGCGAGATAACCGACCCGAAGGGCAGCCTCGACACCGCCCTGGCGGGATACCTGCCGCCCGACACGTCCCACCTCGACGGGCGCGGGCTGTGGATCATCCGGCAGCTCAGCGACGCCGCCGACATGCGCAGCACGGAGCACGGCACCGTCATCCGCATGCGCATGAAGCGCCGCCGCTGACGACGAGTGAGACCTTGAACTCCCTTGGCCGAAACGATCAATGACGTTCCCGGAACAGTCGGACTGCGACAACAGAGCGTGTACGAAAGGGCAGTTGGTGCCCATTTCCAGTACCGGTCACGGACGGAACCGCCGCGGGGACACGAAGCCGTACTGTGCCCACTGCGGGTGCCCCAGACCCCGGCCCTCCCTCCGCAGACCGCTCCGTCCCACCCGTACGCAGTACGTCAAGAGGAGACGGCCCACATGGGCACGACCGCCGATCTCTCCCAGGGGTATCGGGTGATCCGGGCAACCGGCGAACTCGACATCCTGACCACCCCCCTCCTGTCCGGCAAACTGGCCGATGCGCTGCGAGGCACTCACCCACCCTGTCTCGTCGTCGACTTGACCGACGTGGCGTTCATGGACTGCAGCGCCCTCGGGCCCCTGTGCACCGCGCGGGCGAGGTGCCTGGACCGCGCCGGATGGCTGCGCCTGGTCTACTCCGGGCGCGCCATCGGACTGCTGCTGCACATCGTCGACCTCACCGGCGCCTTTCCGCGCTACGCAACGGTCGACGCGGCCCGGCAGGGGGTGGTCTCGGCCGGCCCCCGTTAGCCGGCCCCGGCGGCGGCTGTCGTCCGAGAGCCGCTTCCGGTGCCGGGCCAGTTCCGGGGCGAGAACCGAGTCGAGACCGACCGTGAGCCCCCGGGAACCCGAGCCGCTTCACGCCGTCGTTCCTCGGCCGCCGCGAGCCACCGTTCGCCCGCGCCTAGGAGTACGGTTGAGGAACCGGGAGCATTTCGCACACTGGCTTCCACGCTGACGTCGTTCTCGGTTGAGAAAAGCACCGGGTGATCGTCCGTGGACGGTGTTCCCGGAGACGGGTTCGCGCCATGTCCGCGACCACGATCGACCGACGTTCCTCCCCGGACGAACTCTCCGGGGACCCCGCGGCGCGTATCGCGCTGCGGCCCGTCGGCAGCTCCCGCGGTCTCCTGGACGGTGCCTGGTGGCCCCGGTCCCGAGACCTGCTGCGTGAACTTCCCGCACTGATCGATGCGCTGGCCCCCAGGTGGGGCCGGATCACCCGCATCGCCGTGAACCCCCGGCACTGGCCCGTCGTCCCGCGGAAGATCCCCGTCCCGGGGCACGTCGTGAAGGCCGGCTGGTTCAGGGACGAGCAGGACCCGCACAAGCTCCTGCTGCTGTCCTACACGGCAGGACGCTGGGACCTCCTCGTCATCCCACCGGAGACCGGCGCCGCCGCGGCCTCCCGCCTGATGGCCGCCGCGACCGACGACACGGGCCCGCAGCTCACCGCGACCGCGCTGATGGCAGCGGAGGCTGCCGTGGGCGCCGCGGAGGCGGTCGTACGCGATACTCCGACGCCGCACGGCACCGTGCCGGACCCGCACGACACCCTGCGGAGCCCGCACCACAAGGCTCCGCACAACACGGTCCCGCACGACACGTCGGCGGCCGATCGCCTGCAGGACCGTGAAGAGGCGTGGGAGTACGAGGGTGGCGCCTCCTCGACCTACGGCGCCGTCGGCACGGCCCGCCCCGACCGAACCCCGATGGGGATGTGACCGCCATGACCACGGCCCTGACCATCGTCATCACGCTGCTGCTGATCGTCATGGCGGCCCGCGTGATCCACCTCCTCAACGCCCAGCACGCCGAGAGGATCGTCCTCCACCGTTACAGCCGCTTCCACCCCGGCGTCCGAGGAACCCCCAGCGACGCGACCCGGCGGGTTCCGGACCGGGACGATCCGGCCGCGGCCCCGACCCGCCGACCCGACCCGCCGCGGCCCGCATGACGGGCGCGGCCCCTCGCCGACGCCAACCCCCCAACGCCCCGGGCCCCGTAGGCCCTCACCCGTGGGAGCGCACCTCATGCAGCTTCTGATCACACTCGTCGTCGTCATCGTCGTGCTCCTGTTGCTGGCACTGGCCCTGACCCTCAAGATCGTCAAGCAGTACGAGCAAGGAGTGCTCTTCCGGCTCGGGCGGCTGTCCGGCACGCGGGCTCCCGGACTGCGGGCCATCATTCCCCTGGTCGACGTGCTGCACCGGGTGTCCCTGCGCATCGTGACGATGCCGATCCAGTCGCAGGGCATCATCACGCGCGACAACGTCAGTGTGGACGTCTCGGCCGTCGCCTACTTCCGCGTCGTGAACGCCGAGAAGTCCGTCATCGCCATCGAGAACGTGAGCACGGCGATCAACCAGATCGCGCAGACCACTCTGCGCAAGGTCGTGGGCCAGCACACTCTCGACGAGACCCTGTCCGAGACCGACCGCATCAACCTGGGCATCCGCGAGATCCTCGACGTCGCCACCGCGGAGTGGGGGGTCGAGGTCACCCTCGTCGAGCTGAAGGACATCCAGCTGCCGGACAGCATGAAACGCGCCATGGCCCGGCAGGCCGAGGCCGAGCGCGAGAAGCGAGCCAAGATCATCAACGCCGAGGGCGAATCGCTCGCCGCGGCAGCACTCGGGGACGCCTCCGACACCATGATGGCCCACCCCCTGGCGCTCCAACTCCGCAACCTGCAGAGCCTCGTGGAGATCGGTGTCGACAAGAACACCACCGTCGTGTTCCCCGCACCCCTGATGAGCACGATCGGCGAGCTGGGGGCCTTCCTCGGCCGGGAAGCGGCGGCCGCGGGACTGCCGCCGACCTCGCACCCGGTCGAGCCGGCCGAACCGGCCAGGAGCGTCCCCGCCCCCGGGACCGTCCCCGCCCCCGGATCGAACAACAAACCCGGCCCGGTCCCCCACCAGGCCTGACCCCCTCCGCCCCACCCTCCCTGGCCCCAGCCCCCGGCCGGACCGACCACCGCACCCACGCCCCGGCCAAGGAGCGCACCATGACCGCCAGTTCCCTGCCGCTGCTCCCCGTCCCGGTGCTCCCCTCCGGACCCGCGACGCACCCCCCGCCCCGGGAAGACGACGCGGCCCCGCCCTTCCCGGCCGCGGCGAAGCCCGCCACGCACGGCCCCCGCGCACACCCGGCATCGGCTTCCCTGCGGGAACGGGAGGCGGCCTCGACGCTCCGCCCCCGGTCGTCCCTGCACCCGGTACGCCTGCGCCTGACACCGGCGGGCAGCGGCCCCCACCGCATCGACGGCGCCTGGTGGCCCCGCTCGGACGACCTGACCGCTGAACTGCCGGGCCTGATCGGCGCGTTGCCCCACTCCTGGCCGCAGATCGCGCACGTGACGGTGAACGCGGCGATGTGGTCGGCCTTCCCCGGCCGGCTCCTCGTCGCCAACCAGGTGATCCAACTGCACCGGTCCACCAGCCGCCACGCCCCGAACACGCTCTGCCTCCTCGCGCCGGGCCGGGGCCGGTGGGACCTGCTGGTCGTCCCGCCCGAGACCGACAGAGCCGAGGCCCTGCGCCTCCTGGCCACCACGGCCGGACCGATCGGCCCCGCCCGGCCGGGCCTCTTCCCGCCGACGTCCGCCCGCAGCGCCGCCCGCAGCGCCGCCCGGAGGCGAACGAACCCCGGGCGCCCCGCGTAGTTCCCGAGCGCCGGAGCGCGGGCTCGACCCGCCCGGCACGGCCGGCCCACCGCCTCGGTAACCACCCGCTCACCCGGGGCCGCAGCGCAGCCGCCGGTTCGGCAGACGTCATGGGCGTGAAGTGCGGGCCACCTGTTCCGGGGATGGCCCCGGCCCGCCATGGAACGGAATGATCGACTCCGCGAGCTCCGCACCTGCCCCAGCCCCCGGTAGGGCCATCGCGTACGGCCGCGTCTCCGCATCCCGTCGTACGCGTTCCGTCCACGAGCCCCTCAAGGAGCCAGGCCATGTCCGCTGTGCCCCCGGTCGGTGCCCCCGCCGGCTTCCGCCTCCCGCCCCGCCACCGCGTCCCCGGACGATCCGGCTCCGACACCCGCTCCCTCCAGCGGCCGACGGCGTTCGGGGTCGTGCCGCCCCGGGTCCTTGGAGTGGGCGAACAGCCTTGCACGGCAAGGGAGTTGACGGTGTGCCGCGGTCCGTCCGACTCGCCCGCGACCGCGCCCTCCGCAGCCCACGGCGACGGCACGGCGGTCGTGGGATGACGTATGCGGACTGCTTCGACATGGCCCTCCTCTTCTTCGCCTGCGCCTCGCTCTTCCTCTTCGTCCTGTTCGGCGACCGGGTGCCCCACCCGCGGACGACCCGCCGCGAGGCGGCGCCGCCCGAGCCCGCGCCGCCCGCCCTGTTCGCCGAGGAGTACCTGCGCAGCCTCGACGCGTTGCACACCGCCATCTCCACCGCCCACGTCGAGACCCGGCCCGGCCCCGTCTCACCCGACCTGGGCGAGTGCTGGGCCATCTGGCACGCCGGGCCCGACGACGACCCGAGCTGACCCGGGCGACGATCGGCGCCTCCCGCTCCCCACCGGGGTTGCGCGTCGCCCTTCTTGACGTGCGCCCATCGGACATACGTCCCCTTCGGGAAGAATCGATACTGCCGCGCAAGCACCCCCGGACGCTCGGACGGCTTCACTACGCTGGCTCACACATGCCCCGGACCCGGCATCGACCCACATGCAGGCCGATCAGGGGGCGGGACATCATGACGCTGGGGAACCGTGGCCACGAGGAGTCCTTGTGCCGGGTGGTTCGGGCGCACGGGGAACTGGACATCGCGACCCGGTCCGCCTTCGACCGCAGCCTCCGCCTCCGGCTGCGGCACGGCCCGTGCCCGGGCCTCGTGGCCGATCTGACCGCGGTCACCTTCATGGACTGCAGCGCGCTGTCCGTCCTGTGTGACGTGCACGGATACCAGTGGTCACAGGGCGGGTGGCTACGGCTGGTCTAC
Source organism: Streptomyces xanthochromogenes (assembly GCF_014650455.1). Classification (GTDB taxonomy): domain Bacteria; phylum Actinomycetota; class Actinomycetes; order Streptomycetales; family Streptomycetaceae; genus Streptomyces; species Streptomyces xanthochromogenes. The sequence goes on from NZ_BMUZ01000022.1 coordinate 66,253, forward strand.
ACTCGAAGCAACATCGCCCTGCTCCTCGCAGGGACCGGCCTCGCCGAGGTGTTTCCCCGCTACGCCACTGTCCGCGATGCTCTGATGAACAGGCGTTACGCGCAGTCCGCGCAGCCTGTCGGCCGACGGAAAGCGGGCGGGTTGTAGTGCTCAGCGAGCAGGCTGCCAAGGTTCTGGGCGAGCTCCGGGCGGGCAACCGCACGGACGAGCAACTCGCCGAGATCTGCGCCGACCTGCTGAACGCCGACGGCCTGGCGGTCTCGCTCGTTCTGGACATGGGGCACACGGAGCTGGTGTGGTGCCACGGCACCGCCTCGGCACAGTTCGAAGACCTCCAGTTCACTCTGGGCGAGGGCCCCGGGCCCGACGCCCTCGCATCCGGCCATCCGGTACGAGTGCCCGACCTGGCCGAGGTACGGCCCGGGCGGTGGCCCGCTCTCCTGGGCGCCCTGGACGGCCTGCCGGTGCGGGCGGTGTTCGCCTTCCCCCTCGGCCTCGGAGCCATCCAGGTCGGTGTGCTCACCGTCGTACGCAACGGGCCGCGGGCGCTGTCCGCCCAGGAGACCGACGACGCCACCGCCCTGGCCCGGCTGCTGACCGCACGGTTCCTCGGCGGTGGACAGGGCAGCAACCCGCAGGTCCTGCACCGGGCGGTCGTCCACCAGGCCACCGGGATGGTCAGCGTGCAGCTGGACCGGCCGCTGGCCGAGGCCCTGATGCGGCTGCGCGCCTACGCGTACGCCCACGGCCGCCCGATCACCGAGGTCGCGCAGGACGTGGTGGCCAGGCGGCTGCGATTCAACGACGATGAAACCGGGCCCGACGTGCCCGTCGGCGATAGGGGATGAGTGTCATGGGTCGCGAACAGCGATTGGCGGAGGTATTCGTGGAGTTGGCCGACTCCCTGATCGACGATTTCGACGTCATCGAGTTCCTCCAGGGCCTGTCGGCCCGATGCGTCGAACTCCTGGAGATCTCGGCGGCCGGCATCATGCTCGGCGACGAGCACGGAGAACTCCACACCATCGCCGCCTCCGACGAGAACACCCACCTCCTCGAACTCTTCGCCATCCAGCACGACCAGGGCCCCTGCGTGGACACCTTCCGCGGCGGCGGCCAGCGCACCAACATCGACCTCACCGACCCGGAGGCCACCGCCGCCTTCCCGCACTTCGCCCAGCAGGCGCGCAGGAACGGCTTCGCCGTCACCCACGCCCTGCCGTTGCGGCTGCGCACCCGCATGGTCGGCGCGCTGAACCTCTTCCACACCGAGTCCGGCTCGCTCACCCCCGAGAACATCGCGCTCGCCCAGGCGCTGGCCGACATCGCCACCATCGCGGTCCTCCAGCAGCGCACCCTGGAGCAGACCTACATCGAGCGCGACCAGCTCCAGGCCGCGCTGACCAGCCGGATCGTCATCGAACAGGCCAAGGGCATCCTCGCCGAACGCTGGAACACCAGCCTCGACGACGCCTTCGACCGCTTCCGTTCCTACGCCCGGAACAACGGCCTGCGCATGTCCGACCTCGCCCGGCAGATCATCGACAAGGGCACCCAGCACAGCGCCCTGTCCTGATACCGGCCGTGCACCGGGTCGGCATCGCGGGACGCCGGCCCCCGTGAAACAGGGGTCCTCGGGAAACTGGCCGGTTCGTCGATGCACGTGGCCGGTCCGCGTCCTGCCCGGCTCCGGGCTCCGGCCTTACCTTGAGAGGGCAGGCGCACACCGGGGCCCGTACGAGAATCGGCCCCGCGACGGCTCCCGGACCCGAGCCCTCGGAACGACGAGGCCCGGCCGGAGTCGCGACGCCCACAACCTGCGGCTCCAGCCTCCACGGTCCTCCACGGCAGGATCACGGGGCCCTCCCGCAACCCCGCTGCCGTCGAGGACCCGCACGTCGGGTACGACGAGGGGGAGCCTCGCATCCCACGTGCACTTACGGCCGCCGCCGACAGCGGCGGCGGCCGTAGGCCCCGCGGACCGCCCGCGGGTGAGCCGAACGGTCAGCCGGGGGTGTCGCCGTCCTCCTCCAGGCGCAGTCGTCCGGCCAGGATGTCGCGGGCGACGTCCTCCAGGAGCCGCTGACGGCTGAAGGCGTGCGCGCGCATGCGGGCCAGGGCGTCGGAGACTGCGACCCCACTGGCCTCGGCGGCCGCACCGGCCGCCTGGTGCACGACGGGCGGATAGCCCACGGGGCCCGTCTCCGGGGTCGCCCGGTCCCAGCCGATCAGTGCGGGATGGGCGTCCAGAGCGAGCAGCGCGAGGATACGGCCGTAGGCGTCGAGCCGTGCCCGGTCCGCCGCGCCGAGGGCGGCGCCGGTGGTGCGGTACACGTCCATGGCGCCGACCGGGACCCCGTTGCCGACCAGCAACGGCACGGCCACCACGCTGCGGATACCCAGCTCGCCGGCCGTCCGCAGGAAGACGGGCCATTGCCCGGGCGCGGACGACACCTCCACCTCCACGATCCCGCGCCGCAGATACGCCTCGGTGCACGGGCCCTCTCCCGACACCAGCTGCGCGTCCTCCAGCCGGTAACTGCGGTCGTCGACGGCGTACGCGACGGTCCTGATCCGGCCCCCGGTGATGAGGCTGACTCCGAGGCCGTCCGCGCCCACGTCGTCGACGCACGCCACCGCGGCCGACGGCAGCGCCACCGGCCGGTCGGCGCCACTCGCGATCTCCACCACGCGCTGCCACGCCGCGGTGTTCTGCCGCACATCCATGACACAGCCCCGATGCCGTTCTGGAGGGAGTCACGCCCGCTCACTCACCAGTGGAACAAGCGTAGACCTGCGGCGGCGGCCATGGGTGAAAGCCCGCTCGTGCCACCCCCGCGTGACACCCGGGGACGCCCGAGCGGGCCCAGGGCTCCCTCGGCACGACGGCCCGACGCCGCGCGTCAGTGTCCGGGGAGGTGAACGGCTGTGAGGCCGCGGACCCGGAAGTGCATGACGCGGTAGGGCCACCCGGCCTCCGTGTTCCACTGACTGACCGTCAGATACAGATCGTCCAGGGTCGATCCGGGGATGACGTATCCGCCGTAGAGCTGGGCCACATGGGCGTCGTCCTCCCGGCCCCAGGCCGCTCCCCGGATCAGCGTCACGCGCTCCTCGGCGGTGGCCCCGCACACGGCGACAGGGGTGTCGAGGACGAGGGCGTCGATGCGGTAGTCGCCCTCGTTGAACCAGGTCAGCAGCCACCGGCCGTCGAGCGGCCGCAGACACATCTCCCCCACCCTGCCGTCCAGGACCGGGGTGGGCGGGTTGCCCCAGGCCCACCCCGCCGCCCGTCTGCCCCAGGACCGGTAGGCGGAAGGGTCGGTGATCCGGTCGGCGCGGACGCGGTGCAGGAGGGCGGGCTTGTCCCGCTGGAAGCCGGTCGACAGCACGTAGACGTAACCGTCGTCGGCGAGCGCCCACGTGAGGAGCTGGAACATCCCGCCGTGCAGGGTGCCCGGGAAGCGCGCGGCGGTGGGGTGCCAGGTCTCCCCCGCGTCGCGCGAGCGCCAGATCTCACTCCACCGGACGTTGCCGAAGCCCTGGTGCACCGCGACGTGCAGATACATGTCGGTGCCGATGGTGATCACGTCCGTGGGCAGCACGGTCGAGAAGGACGGGCCGTCGTGCGAGTACGGCCTCAGCTGCTGGGCATACCGCCCTCCCACCGCACCCGTCCAGGCGACGTTTCCGCCCAACTCGCCTGCCTCACCGACCGGTTCGCCGCCCCGCGACACGCGTCCGTAGAGCGCGACGGGCGAACGCCACCAGCCGCCTCCCACGCTCGCTCCCTCGAAGGTGTCCCCGAACACGAACAACAGGCGCCCGTCCGGCGCCCTGACGGGGATACCGAGATCGGCCGCGTCCATCCGGAAGCGCGTGGTGATCCCGGGGCCGGTCAGATCACCCACCTTCCGTACGACGAGGCTGCCGCCGCGCTCCCACCCGCTCAGCACCACAGGCCCGCCACCACCCTCGAATCCGCTCCGCGCCCGCGGCCGCCCGGCGGCCCGCGCGCCCAGCACCGTGCCGCCCGTCGAACCGCTCGCGGTCAATGCCCCCGCGGCCGCCCGCAACAGCACCGAACGCCTCAACATCCCGCTCAAGACCATCCGTCCGGTCCGCCGTCGAGGCCGCCGAACCCTCCTGGGAACCGGCCGGCCGCAGGGACACCGGCAGCCTCGCACACCGGATGCGCGCACCGGGGACGCCACGGCCGGGGCACCCCGTGGCGCGGAAGCCGGGTGCCGGGTGCCGGGTCGAAAGTCCTGGAAAACCGATGACCTTCGGGGTCGTCCGTTCTGCGAGCCACAAGGGCCGTTCGAGGTCGCGCATGCGACGGCCTCCGCACCGGGTTCCTTTCGCGGCATTAGCGTGTGAAGCACCGCAGGCCCACAGCCTGACAATCCCGTACGAATTCCGCACGAACTCTCTGTGAGGCGTTTCTTCATGAGCCTGAGCATCCGCAACCAGATCGCCGGCACCGTCACCGCCGTCACCACCGGTGAGGCCATGGCTACGGTCAAGGTCCGTCTCACGGGCGGGCAGAACATCACCGCCGCGATCACCACCGAGGCCGTCAAGGAGCTCGGTCTGGCCGAGGGCTCCGCGGTCAAGGCCCTCGTGAAGTCCACCGAGGTCTCCCTCGCGACCGGTCCCGTCGAGGGCCTGTCCATCCGCAACCAGATCGCCGGCACCGTCGCCGACGTGGCCACCGGTGGCGCCATGGCGTCCGTCAAGGTCGACGTCGAGGGTGGCGAGCTGACCTCCGCCATCACCAAGGACGCCGTCGAGGCGCTCAAGCTGACGGCCGGCTCGTCCGTCGTCGCGCTGATCAAGTCGACCGAGATCTCCCTCGCGGCCGCCTGATCCCGCCCGCCCCGGCACGAAGGGCCTCACATCCGTACGGGTGTGAGGCCCTTCGGCGTACTGCGACGAACGCGCGCGGCCTACGCCCGGGCGGCGTCCACCGCCGTGACCACGCCGAGGGCGATCAGCGCACCGCCCGCCGTGCCCTCCAGGCCCCGGGCCACCCGCGGGCGGCGCAGCCACGTCATCAGACCGCCCGCGCCGAAGGACACGAGCACCAGCCACCCGGCGGCGATCACCGCGTCGATGACGCCGAACAGCATCGTGGTGGCCAGGACCGAGCGGCCCTCCGGCAGGAACTGTGGAGCCACCGCCACGAAGAAGATCCCGACCTTCGGGTTGAGCAGACAGCTCGCCAGGCCCTGACGAAGCCCCCGCGCGACGGACACCCGCCCGGCTCCGGCGGACGGGGGCGGCCCGCCGACGGCCCCGTCGCGCAGCGACCGCAGGGCCTGCACGCCCAGGAACACCAGGTACGCCGCCCCGACCAGCCGGACGGCCGTGAAAGCCGCGTCCCACCGCTGCAGCGCGGCGGCGAGACCGACGGCCGCCGCCGCTGCCCACACCAGGGACCCCAGCGCGGCCCCGATCGCGGTCGCCGCGCCCGCCCGACGCCCGCCCCGCAGGCAGTTGCGCAGCACCAGGAGCAGGTCGGGCCCCGGTACGACGGTCACCACCAGCGCGAACAGCGCGAAGCCGAGCAGGGCCGCGGTCACGCCAGGTCCAGCAACTGCTCGTAGAAGCCGCCGAATCCGCGGTGCCGGTCGACGAAGTGCAGCTCCAGAATCCAGTGGCAGACCCGGCCCGAACGGCTGGTGCGGCGCAGCGGGTTGCCGTTGTCCGGAGTGATGTAGGACTCGGCCTTCGCGCCGTCGTTGGTCTCGTGCGGGAACTCCCCCACCAGGTGGCCCGCGTGCCAGATGCCGATCTCCCAGCCCGCCTCGGCGGCCAGCCGCTCCACCTCGGCGTACAGCTGCTTGCCGGTGATGCGGGGGTCGGCCGCGAACGCGGCGCGTCCGGCGTCGAAGACGCGCGGCAGGTCGGCGAGGAGACGGTGCTTGTGCGGGTCGTCGCCGAAGACGTAGGTACGGCCGAAGTCGGCCTCGTACTCCTCGAAGATCGGGCCGAAGTCGGCGAAGGCGATGTCGTCCTCGCCGATGATCCGGTCCGGCGGGTTGTCCCGGTAGGGGACCAGGGTGTTGGGCCCGGAGCGGATGATCCGCTTGTGCCAGTGCTTGGTCGTGCCGAACATGTCGTTGGCCAGGTCCCGGATGCGGTCGCTCGCCTCGCGCTCTCCCACCCCGGGCGCGACGAGCCCCCGCGCCTCCACCTCGGCGAACAGCGCGACGGCCTTCGCCTGCGCCGCCACGAGCCCCTCGACCCGCCGGGCCTCGGCCGCTCCGGGCTCAAGGCGCCGGTCGTCGGCCGCCGCTCCGCAATGGTCAACCGCCATGCCAAGTCCCCCGTATCTTGCGATGCTTGAGCCCCGACCCAGGGTGTCCTCGCGAGGCGCACAAGCCACCCTAACCGACCCCTGGGGCACGCATCTGCGGCCCGGCGGGCCCGGCCCCGCCGCCGTCGGCGCACCCGCCGCAGGACCCGGCGACCGGCCGCCGGGCCGGTCCTGTCCGGGTTCGTTCCGGCGGACGAATCCCGGCCGCAGACCGTGGCCCGCACACCAACTCCCGGTCCGGCGGACTGCCTAGCGTGGGAGGCACCCCACCGTCTGGAGGCTCCCCGTGCAGGCCGACCCCGTGACCCGTCCCGCCCCGCCGCCGCCCGCGCTCGGCGCGATGCTCACCGACCTCGAAGAACTCGTGTCGTGCGAGTCGTACTCAGCCGATCACGCGGCCGTGGCCCGCAGCGCCCGGGTGGTGGCCGAGCAGGGCACCCGGCTGCTCGGGGCGCGGCCCGAGACGATCGTGAGCGGCGGGGTCAGCCATGTGCGGTGGAGCTTCGGGACACCCCGCGTGCTGCTCCTCGGCCACCACGACACCGTGTGGCCGATCGGCAGCCTCGCGACGCACCCCTTCTCGGTGCGGCAGGGCATCGCGCGCGGCCCGGGCGTCTTCGACATGAAGGCGGGCCTGGTCCAGATGTTCCACGCGCTGGCCCGACTGCCGTCCCTGAACGGCGTCTGCGTCCTGGTGACCGGCGACGAGGAAGTCGGTTCGGACACCTCGCGTGCGCTCATCGAGGAGACCGCGCGCGCCTGCCGGGCCGCCCTCGTCCTGGAGGCCGCCGCCGCCGGCGGCGCCCTGAAGACCGCCCGCAAGGGCGTGTCCCACTACGAGCTCACCGTGCACGGCCGCGCCGCCCACTCCGGGCTCGACCCCGAGAAGGGCATCAACGCGGCCGTCGAACTGGCCCATCACCTCCTCGCCCTGGGGCCCCTCACCGACGCCGTGACCGCTCGTACGGGGCCGGGCACCACCATCACGCCCACGGTGATGTCGGCCGGCACCACCGCCAACACCGTCCCGGCCCGTGCCGAGCTGAGCATCGACGTCCGCGTACCGACTCCGGCCGCGCAGCAGGCCGTCGACGAGCTCATCCGGTCCCTGGCACCCCACCACCCCGGGGCCCGCCTCGACATCGGGGGCGGCCCCAACCGGCCGCCCCTGGACGCCGGGAGTTCCGCCGAACTGTTCGCACTGGCAGCGGAGTTGGCGGTCGCGTCCGGGCTCGGCACGCTGGCGGCGGCCGCCGTCGGCGGCGCGTCCGACGGCAACTACACGGCCGGAGCGGGCTGCCCCACCCTGGACGGGCTGGGCGCCGTCGGCGACGGGGCCCACGCCGACCACGAGCATGTGGTGACCGCCGCGATGCCGCCCCGCACCCAGCTCCTCGCCGACCTCGTCGGAGCCCTCCTGTGACCGCCCCCGGCCCCGGTGCCCCCGACGTCCGCGAGCTCCACTCCATGGCCGATCTCGACGCGACGGCCCACCTGTTCGCGGAGATCTGGGGTACCCCGCCGAGCGGTGCCCCGATCTCCGCCGAGATCATGCGCGCGCTGTCGCACGCCGGGAACTATGTAGCCGGCGCCTACGAAAACGGCCGACTGGTGGGGGCGTCCGTGGCCTTCTTCGGCGAGCCCGCCGGCACCACCCTGCACTCCCACATCACGGGCATCACGGGCACCACGGCGGGCCGGGGCATCGGCCTCGCCCTCAAGCTGCACCAGCGCCGGTGGGCCCTGACGCGCGGTCTGAAGCGGATCACCTGGACGTACGACCCGCTGATCCGCCGCAACGCCCACTTCAACCTCACCAAGCTCGGCGCCCGCCCGGAGGAATACCTGCGCTCCTTCTACGGCGCGATGGACGACGCCATCAACGGCGGCGACGAGTCCGACCGGGTCCTCGCCGCCTGGGATCTGGCCGCCCCGCTTCCGGCCCCCGACACCCCGGGCATCCCGCTGCCCGCGGGCGCCGTCCACGTGCTGCGCGAGGTGGACGAGCGGCCCCGACCGACCGATGCCGAAGGCGAGTTCGTCGTCATCGAACTGCCCGGCGACATCGAAAGCCTGCGCCGCACCGACCCCGCGGCCGCCCGCGCCTGGCGGCACGCCCTCCGTCACACCCTGGGGGACCTGCTCGCCGACGGCGCCCGTGTGCTCGGCCTCCACGACCGGCGCGGCTACGTCGTCCACCGCACCCCCACCTCGACCCCCGACCGCCTCTCCACCGGGAGCAACCCGTGACCCAGACGAAGATCTCCGGCATCGAACTGCGCCGGATCGCGATGCCGCTCGTCGCCCCGTTCCGCACCTCCTTCGGCGTCGAGACCAGCCGCGACGTGCTGCTCGTCCGTGTCGTCACACCGGACGGGGAGGGCTGGGCCGAATGCGCCGCGATGTCCGAGCCGCGCTACTGCTCCGAGTACGTCGACGGAGCTCAGGACGTACTGCGCAGGTTCCTCATCCCGGCCCTGCCCAAGGACGGCGTGGACGCGGCCGCCGTGGGCCGGGCCCTGGAGCCGTTCACGGGGCACCGCATGGCGAAGTCGGCCCTGGAGAGCGCGGTTCTCGACGCCCGGCTCCGGTCCACCGGGGAGTCGTTCGGCTCCTATCTCGGCGCCTCCCGGGACCGGGTGCCGTGCGGGGTGTCGGTCGGCATCATGGACTCGGTCCCCGAGCTCCTCGACGCCGTCGAACGCTACGTGGCCGAGGGCTATGTCCGGATCAAGCTGAAGATCGAGCCGGGCTGGGACGTCGAGCCGGTGCGGGCCGTGCGCGAGCGCTTCGGCGACGCGCTGCTGCTCCAGGTCGACGCGAACGCCGCCTACACGCTCGTGGACGCCCAACACCTGGCCGGACTGGACGAGTTCGGGCTCCTGCTCATCGAGCAGCCCCTCGCCAACGACGACCTGGTGCAGCACGCCCAGCTCGCCCGCCTGCTGCGCACACCGGTCTGTCTGGACGAGTCCATCGAGTCGGCGGCGCACGCCGCGGCAGCCATCTCGCTCGGCGCCTGCTCGATCATCAACGTCAAGCCGGCCCGGGTCGGCGGCTATCTGGAGGCCCGCCGCATCCACGACGTGGCCCGCGCCCACGGCGTCCCGGTGTGGTGCGGCGGCATGCTGGAGACCGGCATCGGCCGTGCCGCCAACATCGCCCTCGCCGCGCTTCCCGGCTTCACCCTGCCCGGCGACACCTCCGGCTCCCACCGGTACTTCGCCACCGACATCACCGAGCCGTTCGTCCTGGCCGACGGCCACCTGACGGTCCCGACCGGCCCGGGCCTCGGCACCGAGCCGCTGCCCGACGTACTGGACGCGGTGACCACGTCGAAGGAGTGGATATCCCTCTGAGCCGGCGCCCGCGGCCCGCTCCCTGAGCCCGCCCTCCGCCCGGGCCCCCACGCGCGCCGGGGCCGACCCCCCGCCTTCACAGCGGCCGCCCCGCCCGCAGGTTCCAGCGGCCGGCGTGGCCGCTCAGCTCCGTCGCGGTCAGCGGGGGCACATCGATCCGCCAGAACGCGGACAGGGGCGCGTCCAACGCCCGCAGCACCAGGGCCCGTACGATCTCGGGCTCCACCACCGCGAGGGTGCGCCCGGCGTCCTCGGCGGCCCCGTCCAGCCAGGCGGCCGCGCGCGCGCACAGCTGCGCCACCGATTCGCCGCCGTGCGGCGCGGCCGACGGGTCACCGAGCCAGGCGCCGACCGCCTCGGGCTCGGCCGTGCCCACCTCGTCCAGGGTCAGCCCGCGCCAGCGGCCCACGTCGAGGGCGGCCAGCTCGGCCACGTCCGCGGCGCCCGGGCCGAGCGCCGCCGCCGTCTGCCGGCAGCGGGCCGTCGGGGAGGTCAGCAACCGCCCGACGGCGGGCAGCGAGTCCGCCGCCGCCCGGGCCGCGGCGAGCCCGGCGTCCTCCAGCGGGCCGCCGTCGTCGAAGCGCGCCTCCCGAAGGGCCCGGCTGAAGGCGGGCGACACCAGCACAAGGCGGACCGTCATGACACTCCCCCGACCTCGACTCCGTATGGTCGCGCCACTGTATGCCGGACGCCCGCCCCTGCCACGGGCAGCCTCACCCACCGCGCTCTCACCCCGCGAGAGCTGCTGAAACCGGCCTGAAACCGCCCTGAACCGGGTCGGCCGCAAGCTCTGCGGCATGACAACGACGACGCACGAACTCGCCATCGAGGCCACCGGGCTTCGCAAGGCCTACGGGGACAAGACGGTCCTCGACGGCATCGACCTGGCCGTCCCGGCCGGCACCGTCTTCTCGCTGCTCGGCCCGAACGGCGCGGGCAAGACCACCGCGGTGCAGATCCTCTCCACCCTCGTCTCCGCCGACGCCGGGACACTGCGCGTCGGCGGCCACGACCTGGCCACCGACCCCCAGGCGGTACGCGCCGCGATCGGGGTCACCGGGCAGTTCTCGGCGGTGGACAACCTGATCACCGGCGAGGAGAACATGCTCCTCATGGCCGACCTGAACCACCTGTCGCGCCGCGAGGGCCGCCGGGTCGGCGCCGAACTCCTGGAGCGCTTCGACCTGGTCGAAGCGGCGAAGAAGCCCGCCTCCACCTACTCCGGCGGCATGCGCCGGCGCCTCGACATCGCGATGACCCTGGTCGGCAGCCCGCGGATCATCTTCCTCGACGAGCCGACCACCGGACTCGACCCGCGCAGCCGGCACAACATGTGGAACATCATCCGCGGCCTGGTCGCGGGCGGCGTCACCGTGTTCCTCACCACCCAGTACCTCGACGAGGCCGACCAACTGGCCGACAGCATCGCGGTGTTGAACGGCGGCAAGCTCGTCGCCCAGGGCACCGCGCACGAGCTCAAGCGGCTCGTCCCCGGCGGCCACGTCCGGCTCCGGTTCACCGGACCGCGGGCCTACGAGAACGCGGCCTCGGCCCTGCGCGAGGCGACCCGCGACGACGAGTCGCTTTCGCTGCAGATCCCGAGCGGCGGCAGCCAGCGCGAGCTGCGCGCCATCCTCGACTGGCTGGACTCGGCCGAGATCGAGGCCGACGAGCTGACCGTGCACACCCCGGACCTCGACGACGTCTTCTTCGCCCTGACCAGCCACCCCACCACCGGCCCCGCCACCGTCCCGGCCGCCCTGAAGGAGAACCAGCGATGAGCTCCCTTTCCCTCGCCCTGCGCGACTCCTCGACGATGCTGCGCCGCAACCTCCTGCACGCCCGGCGCTATCCGTCGCTCACCCTGAACCTGCTGCTCACGCCGATCATGCTGCTGCTGCTCTTCGTCTACATCTTCGGCGACACCATGAGCGTGGGCATCGGCGGCGGCGGTCCCGACCGCGCCAAGTACATCGCCTACATCGTCCCCGGTCTGCTCCTGATGACCATCGGCAGCACCGTCGTCGGCACCGCGATCTCCGTCTCCAACGACATGACCGAGGGCATCGTCGCCCGCTTCCGCACCATGGCGATCCACCGCGGCTCGGTGATCGTGGGACACGTCATCGGCAGCGTCCTGCAGTCGGTCCTGAGCGTGGTCCTCGTCGGCGCCGTCGGCGTGGCCATCGGCTTCCGCTCCACGGACGCCACCGTGATCGAGTGGTTCGCGGCCTTCGGACTGCTCGTGCTCTTCGCCCTCTCGCTGACCTGGATCGCCGTCGGCATGGGCCTGATCAGCCCGAACGCCGAGGCCGCCAGCAACAACGCGATGCCGCTGATCCTGCTGCCGCTCCTGTCCAGCGCCTTCGTGCCGCTGCACTCGATGCCGGGCTGGTTCCAGCCGGTCGCCCAGTACCAGCCGTTCACCCCGGCCATCGAGACCCTGCGCGGCCTGCTCCTCGGCACGGAGATCGGCAACAACGGCTGGCTCGCCATCGGCTGGTCCCTCGGGCTCACCGTGCTCGGCTACTTCTGGTCGAAGGCCAAGTTCAACAGCGACCCGCAGCGCTGATGCCGCGCAGCACCGAAACGGCGGTCTCCTCCAACGCCTCGCGCCCCAGGGCGGCGTACTCCGACACCGCGTCGGCGTACGCCGCCCCGTCGGCGTCCTCGGCCGACTGCCGGGCCCGGGCCGCGGACATCGTCGGGAAGTCCCGGTGCACCCGCATCCGTTCGGCGAGCGCGAGCAGCCGCACCCCCTTCGTCCTGCCGCGCGCGAGCTCGGCCAGGCCGATGGCCAGCAGCATCGTGCCGGACACCGGCAGCTCGGCCGGGCTGCCCTCGTCCCGCGGACGGGAGAGCAACTCCCCTGCCCGCCGGGCCAGTTCGTCCGCCAGGTCCGCGACCGGTTCGAGGCGCCCGTGCCGGGCGTGCGCGGCGACGGCCGTCGACTGGATCTGCAGCGACCACGTGCCCACGAACGGGTCGTCGGGATACAGCGCGTCGGCCTCGCGCAGCTGCACCACCGCCTGCCGCCACAGCCCGAGCCCCACCTCGGTCAGCCCCCTGAGCAGGGCGATCTCCGCCCGGGAGCCCAGTTCGGCGCTGAACACCTTGGCCACCTCCGGAGGCTGCTCCAGGGCCGCGAGCTCCAGCCAGCGCTCGGCCTCGTCGAGCTCGCCGCGCTGCAGGCACGCCAGGACCAGCGACCAGCGCACCCCGGCCGAGTCGTACCAGCCGGCCGCGTCCGCCCAGTCGCCGGTCCGCTCCAGTACGTCCATCGACGCCATCAGGTGCCGGTACGCCTCCTCGCCGCGCTCGGTCTGCAGGCACAGCTCGCTGATACGGCCGTGGCCCAGCATCTCGGTGGCCGGATTGCCCAGCGAGGTCAGGGCGTCGAGCCCGCGGCGGGCCGATTCGAGGGCGCGGTCCACATCGCGCTCGTACTCCCACACATAGCTGGCGAAGCACTCGGCGACACCCGCGAGCAGGGCGCTCCCGGATGCGCACAGCTCCCGCAGCCTCGTGTAGTGCGGCGGGTGCACCTCGGGCAGGGCGCGAAGGACCGCGTCGAGGGCCCGCATCAGTGTGTCGGGCTCGGCGGGCGGCAGCCGGCGCAGGGTCACCAACTGCCTTACGGCGTGCGGTCCGTAGCCCATGAAGAGGCTGAGCGTGCACACCACGGCCGCGCTGCGGGCGGGTTCGACGTCGTCGGGGCCGGGGCGGAAGTGCGAGAGCGGTCCCGCCGTGTCCGCGGCGAGGCCGGTCAGACGGCTGTAGTTGGAGTCGGTGGCCCACAGCGAGGCGAGCACGGCGGTCAGGCCCGCGAGGGTGGGCCCGTCGTCACGGGCCAGTGCGTGCCGCAGCGCGAGGGAGAGGTTGTCCTGCTCGCGCCGGGTGAGCTCCCAGGACCGCAGCGAGTCGGGGCTGAACAGGGCGTCGTGGTGGGCCCGGCCGAAGTCCCTCGCCCAAGCGAGGAACCGGTCGGTGACGGCCTCCTCCTCGGCGGCCCCCTCCCGGCGCCCCGCGCTGAACTCCCGCACGGTCTCCAGCATGTGGAAGCGCACCCCGGACGTGGTGTCGGCCGCCTTGATCAGCGACTGGTCGGCGAGCTGCTCCAGGAGGAACAGCGCGTCGTCGTCGCCCAGGACGTGCTCGGCCGCGTCCTCGCTGAAGCCGCCGGGGAACACCGAAAGGACCCGCAGGGCCGCCTGGGCCTCGGGTTCGAGCAGGTTCCAGCTCCACTCGACGACGGCCCGCAGGGTGCGGTGCCGCTCGGGCACGTCACGGCCGCCCCCGCGCAGCAGCGCGAACCGGTCCCGCAGCCGCCGCGCGATCTCCGGCACGGAGAGCACCCGTACGCGCGCGGCCGCCAGCTCCACGGCGAGCGGAAGGCCGTCCAGCTGGCGGCACAGCTCCTCGACCGCCCCCACGGGCAGCTCGGCGTCCGGCCGCGCGGCCCGGGCCCGCTGGGCGAACAGCTCGACCGTCGAGACGAGGCCGAGCTCGGGCAGCGCGTACACGGACTCGGAGGTCAGACCGAGCGGCGCCCGGCTGGTGGCGAGCACCCGCAGCTCCTTGGAGCCGGACACCAGGGCCCGTACCAGTTCGGCGGCGCCCCGGATGACGTGCTCGCAGTTGTCGAGCACCAGGAGCGCGGGGCCGGGGCCGAGCGCCCCGACGATGCCCGCGACGACCCCGGCGGTCCCGGGCAGGTTGCGGGCCGGGGTGGCGCCGAGCGCCGAGGCGACCTCGGCCACCACGTCGTCGTCGGCGGTGACACCGGCCAGCGGCACGAAGTGCACGACCCGCTGGGTGGCCCGTCGGCCCACCGCGTGCGCGATCCGGGTCTTGCCGAGGCCGCCGGGGCCGGCGACGGTGACGACCCGGGCGCGGTCGAGGAGTCCGGCGATCGCCGCGAGGTCGCCGTCCCGGCCGAGCAGCGGGTTCGGTTCGTGCAGCACCCCGTGGCGCACCAGGGGGGCCTCGCCGCGCAGCAACTCCTGGTGCAGGGCGGCCAGTTCGGGCCCCGGGTCGGCACCGAGCTCGTCGCGCAGGGCGCGGCGGTAGAGGTCGTACCGGGTCAGGGCGGCGGCCGGTCCCGCGGTGGCGGCCTCGCAGCGCAGCAGCTCAGCCAACACCTCCTCGTCGCGCGGCAGTTCACGGGCGAGCTGGGCCAGCGGCCGGACCGCGTCCGCCTTGCGGCCGAGCCGGGCGAGCGCGAGTGCGCGGCAGCGCACGAGGGTGCGGTGGGCGCCGCCGCGCGCGCGGCGCAGCGCGGCCACGGGGTCGTGCAGGTCCTCGCCGTCCCCGCTCGCGACGACGCCGTCCCACAGGGCGAGCCCCGCCTCCGCCTCGGCGAGCGCATCGCCGTGCGCACCGGCGCGGGCCCGCGCCTCGGCGGCCGCCGCGCGCAGCGGCAGGGCCGAGCTGTCGACCTGCTCCTCGGTGAGCGCGAGGCGGTAGCCGGCCGGGGTGCTGGCGACGACGTCGGGGCCGAGCTGCGAGCGCAGCCGTGACACCAGTACCTGCACCGCCTTGCCGGGCCGTTCGGGCAGCTCGTCGTCCCACAGCCCCTCGACGAGCCGCCCGGTGCTGCATCCGGCCCGCAGGTCCTCGGCGAGCAGCGCGAGGAGCCCGCGCAGCCGGGGCGCGGTCACCTCCTGGCCGCGGTAGGCGACGCGCGTAAGCAAGGTCAACTCGGTGGTCACCCGTGCAGAGTAGTCAGCGCACGGCCCGCGGGACCCCTCCCGGCCCAACCCGCCTGACGTCCGGGGGCCGTTGTGCCGCACCGGAAAACGCCGTCCGGCCCTCGCCGCGGTGCGCGTATATCTGTCACGGCCGCACAAGAATTAATTGTCGCGGCCTCACCAGAATTTCTCGCGCGACCGGCCGAGCAGAATTATTGACCATGCTTCTGCGATTGCGCCGTGCTACTGTCGATATCAGTTGCAGTTGTGGTTCCCAGCAGGGCAATCATCACAGTGACGCGGAGTCCGCACGGCGTGGTCTCCGAAATTGCCCCAAGGAGAATGACATGGCTGCAGGTACCGTGAAGTGGTTCAACGCGGAAAAGGGCTTCGGCTTCATCGAGCAGGACGGTGGCGGTCCGGACGTGTTCGCCCACTACTCGAACATCGCCGCCCAGGGCTTCCGTGAGCTCCAGGAAGGCCAGAAGGTCAACTTCGACATCGCGCAGGGCCAGAAGGGCCCGACCGCCGAGAACATCGTTCCGGCCTGATCGTCGACACGCACTTCGCAGCTGGGGCCCGCACCTTGGGGTGCGGGCCCCGGCTCGTCGCGTTTTCGGGCCCGACCGCCCGTCCCGCTGGCCCTCGCGCCCGCCACGACGGCTTCGCGCCCGTTCCGCCGTGAGCACCTGACCGGCGAGAACGCACCCCACGCAGCACCCCGAGCAGCACCGCACCACCCCGGATCGACCGCGCGCCCCGCCGCACGGCAGGGACCGCCCGCCCACGGCGCCCGGGATTTTCTTCGCACCTCATCACAGCGATGCGCCCCGAATATCGAATTCGGCCCGATGCGCTTTCGCATCCGCCCGGCTCGTTCTTGCGATTCCCCGTACTGTGCTTTCTCCCGGGAATTCCTCGATGCGTGCCGTATCAAGGAAGGTTCCGCATGAACCGCACCCGTACGAACGATCGCTACAGCCGCACCAATAACTCCGGCGGCTCCGGCGCCCCGCGCGGCGGCAGCCGCTTCGGCTCCTCCGGCTCTTCCGGCGGCTCCGGCCGGTTCGGCTCCTCCGGCCGCTCCGGCTCCTCGGGCCGCTCGGGCGGTTACGGCCGCCGCTCCTCCGGCCCCCAGGGCGAGTTCGCGCTGCCGGTCACCATCACCCCGGCGCTGCCCGCCGTCGAGGCCTTCGCCGAACTCGCGCTTCCTGCCCAGCTGTTGGCCGAGCTCGCCCAGCAGGGCCTCAGCGTCCCGTTCCCCATTCAGGGCGCGACGCTGCCGAACTCGCTCGCGGGCCGTGACGTGCTCGGCCGTGGCCGCACCGGCTCCGGCAAGACCCTCGCCTTCGGCCTCGCGATGCTCACCCGCACGGCGGGCCGCCGCGCCGAGCCCCGCCAGCCGCTCGCTTTGGTCCTCGTCCCCACGCGTGAGCTGGCCCAGCAGGTCACCGATGCGCTGACCCCGTATGCCCGGGCCCTGCGGCTGCGGCTGGCGACGGTCGTCGGCGGGATGTCGATCGGGCGGCAGGCGGGTGCGCTGCGTTCGGGTGCGGAAGTCGTGGTGGCGACGCCGGGCCGGCTCAAGGACCTGATCGAGCGCCGGGACTGCCGTCTGGACCA
>NZ_BMUZ01000023.1 GCF_014650455.1 Streptomyces xanthochromogenes
GGTGGCATCGACCCCTCGCTCGCGCTGTTCCTCTCCTCCAACCCGGACGACTTCCTCGACAAGGCTTCCTCGCTCGACCAGTTGAGCGCCACGCAGGCCGAGGCCCTGACGAAGATCCAGGGCAAGCAGCGCACCCTCGCGCAGCAGCGCAAGGAGGCCCAGGACAAGCTGAAGGACCTCGCCGACACCAGCAAGGTGCTCGACGACAAGAAGAAGGAAGTCCAGGGCAAGCTCGGCGACGCGCAGAAGCTGCTCAACTCCCTGACCGCGCAGGAGAAGGCGGCCCTCGCCACCGAGGAGTCGCGCGCCAACCGTTCCACCGAGCGCCCGAACCTCGGCAAGGACGTCCCCGCCTCGCAGGTCGGCGCCGCCGCCCTCGCCGCCGCCCAGACCCAGCTCGGCAAACCGTACGGTTGGTCCAAGACAGGTATGGCGGCCTTCGACTGCTCGGGTCTGACCGGCTACGCCTACCGCCAGGCCGGCGCCAACCTGCCGCGCACCTCGCAGGAGCAGGCCAACGCGGGCACCCGGATCGGCCGCAGCGAGCTCAAGCCCGGCGACCTGGTGCTCTTCTTCGGCGACCTGCACCACATCGGCCTGTACGCCGGCAACAACATGGTGCTGCACGCGCCCCGGACGGGCACGGTCGTGCGCTACGAGTCCATGGACAACATGCCGTTCCAGTTCGGCGTGCGCATCGGCTGACCCTCCAGTACCACCGGACCCCAATCGCGCTCCCCCAATAGCCGAGGGAAAGCCGCACTCTTGAGACAACGCGGTCCGACCGCAACGTGAGACAGGGGAAGAGGTACTGATCAGGGTGCGTGACGCCCGCCACGCACCGGGAGATCCCACATGTCCCACCTACAGTCGCCGCCACCGCTCGGCATGCGCTGCCCGGCCGCCCGGATCGCGCTGAGCCCGAGCGCCACTTCTCCCTGGCCGGTGCAGTCGGGGCGTGAGGTCCAGGCCCGGGGCCGGGCGCCCCTCCCGCTGCTGAAGGGCGGTGGTAGCGATGACCGCGCCGTCGGACCGGGCAGGGGCGGGCTCAGCTGCGTACCTGGCATGGGTCCCCGCCGACGTCTCCTCGCGCGCGACGGCCGGCGCCAACCGACAGATCGAGGTCCAGGACGGTCACGCCGGGCATCGCGACCAGATGCCCGGCCGTCCGGTCACCTGCCGCGCGGCGTCAAGAGAGGGGGATGGTCACCTCGTCCTCGACCGGCGGATCGATCTCGTGGTCGAGGGTCCCGGTCGCCGAGTGGCAGCGCAGACGGATCGCGGCCGGTGTGACGTCCAGCCGCAGGAAGCATTTGAAGAACGGCGGGCTGTACGTCGCCGAACCCGGCGAGAAGAGCTGCGTGTAGAGCTTGCGCACCGGCAGCCGCAAACGCGCCTTGCGGTCGGGCCGCCGACCCGCGCCGAGGAGACTGGCGACCAGGCGGATGCGCCGGGTGACGCGAACCGGCTCCCCCTGTGCGCGGATCGGCGGGACGCCCAGCCTTTCGGCGACCACCGCCAGGGCCTCGGCCTCGGTCAGCGTGAAGAAGCGCGGCATCCGCAGCCGGTTCCCGTACAGCCTGCTGTAGAAGGCCAACGAGTCGCCGCGCAACGGATAGCAGCGGAAGTCGTGCTCTGTCACGCCGGCGACGGAGACCCTCGGGACCGTGTGCGTGGCGTGCATGAACGCCCCGCCGCCACCGGCGACGACGTACTGGATCGTGCGCCCGCCGTCCACCCGAACCGGATACCGCTGGTAGTTGTGGATGTCGCCGCCGATCGCCGCGACGTAGTGGTGTTCCGGGTCGCGCACGATGGCGTCCACCGTGCCTCCGCCCTCGATGGCGCACGGGTGGTGCTCGCCGTCCACGTACAGCGGAGACCCCGTCACCAGGATCTTGGGCCGGTCGCCGCGCGACACTTCGCGGAGCCAGCGGCCTTGTTCGGCGTCGAGGGTGCCCAGCAGGCCCGTGTCGATGCCGATGATCCGTATCGGCCCGGCGTCGACGGCCCAGTACGGGCCCGGCTGAACGGCTTGTTGGGACGGCTCCGAGCGCAAAGCCCGCGCCTCGGCGAGACGATGCTCGTCGGTGCTGCCCGGTGCGTGCCAGAGCAGCGAGCGCAACCAGGCCCGCGTCAGAGGGCGGGGTCGCGCCTCGGACGCCAGCGGCGGAGCCTCGCAGAAGACCCGCATGAAGCCCTGCAGGCCCTCATACCAGTCGTGGTTGCCCGGTATCGCGTAGATGGGCGCCGGATAGTTCTGGTAAGGGCGGAAGAACTTCTTGCCGTAGTCGTCGGTGCTCCCCACTGGGTAGATCACGTCACTGGCGAGCACGGCGAAGTCGGTGCCCTGACTGACCTTCAGGAAGCCCGGTATCACGGCGTATTGGGGGTCGTCGCCTTCACCCGTGTCACCGATGACCATGAACGAGAAGTGGTCGGCGTCCGTGCGGCGCACGACCGCGTCGGGGGGAGCGCCCGCGGCCACGGCCTGCTCCACCCAGCGACTGCGGGTCCGGCCCGTCGGATCTCCGAACCAGGAGGCGAGGACACCGTTTCGGGCGGCCCACAGCGTCCCGGGATTCAGCCATGACAGCTTCTCCACCCGAGCGGGCATCAGGCTTTTGTACGTGCCGAGTTGGGAGTTCCCCCAACCGGCGCCTTCCGGTGTGTCGCGTGAGGAGTGAGGCACGCGTGCACGGTAACAACCGGTCCTCCCCGCACCCGGAGCAGGGGCCTGCGACCCGTGGCGGGGTTCCGACCGCGGTGCCGGCCCAGTGGTGCTCAGCGCAGCCGCCGGGCACGGGCCGCCCCACCCATGAAGGCAGCAAAGATCGGCTCAAGGAGGAGGGCGGTGGCCCCTGAGCCAAGCACGTCATGGGCGAGTGGCCTCCCCGGGCCGACGTGGACAGAGATGGGCCAAGTGAAAACCGCCTCCGGACACGTCACTGGGGTGGAGAGTCCCACCGAACACCGAACACCGAACACCGTGTGGTGAAATTCCCACGGCTTCGACCGGTCAATTGCCTTGGTGCGGTGGCCGGTGTCGGCCCAGCCGAAAGATTTGCGCTGCATGCAGGAATCTGATGGCTGGGCGCGCGTCGTCACGAACGAATCGTGCTGATCAGTCGCCGGTCTTCACGGGCTCCAGTTTGATGCTGAAGTGTCG
Source organism: Streptomyces xanthochromogenes (assembly GCF_014650455.1). Classification (GTDB taxonomy): domain Bacteria; phylum Actinomycetota; class Actinomycetes; order Streptomycetales; family Streptomycetaceae; genus Streptomyces; species Streptomyces xanthochromogenes. Next base: position 3,170 of record NZ_BMUZ01000023.1, read on the forward strand.
GAGGATCGGGGACTGGCCCGTAACCCGGTAGCCGCGGACCGATTCAGGATTCTTCGCGATGTCTGCCAGCGTGGCGGCAACGTGGTCGTAGTGGCTGCGGGTGTAGACCCGCCTGGGCAGAGCCAGCCGTACAAGCTCGTAGGGCGCCGTCTTGACGGGATTGCCGTGCTCGTCCTCTTCGCCGAGGTACAGCGAGCCCAGCTCCGCCGAGCGGATGCCTCCGCGCAGGTAGAGCTCGCAGACCAGGGCGGTGCCGGGGTACTGGTGCGGAGGGATGTGGGGCAGAAGGCGCCCGGCGTTGACGTAGAGGGCGTGCAGGCCGGCGGGCTCCAGGATGTCGACGCCCGCCTCGCGGATGCGTGCGGCGAGGTAGGCGGCTATGTCGGCACGCTCGGCGAGGTAGGCCGGCTCGGTCACTTCGAGGAGGCCGCGGGCCATCATGTCGAGGTCACGTCCGGACAGACCGCCGTAGGTGGTGAATCCTTCGGTGGCGATGAGCAGACCCCCGCACCGCTCGGCGAGTTCGGGGTCCTTCAGGCCGATGAAGCCGCCGATGTGGACGATCCCGTCCTTCTTCGCGCTCATGACGCAGCCGTCGGCGAGGCGGAAGGCTTCCTCGGCGACCTGGCGCGGGGTGCGGTCGGCGTAGCCGGGTTCGCGCTGGGTCACCAGCCAGGCGTTCTCCGCGAACCGGGCCGCGTCGAGGATCATCGGCACGTTGTGACGGCGGCACAGTTCGGCGGTGCGGTGCAGGTTGTCCATGCTGACCGGCTGGCCCCCGCCACCGTTGTTGGTGATGGTCATCAGCACGGCCCCGACGGGCGTCCGGTCCGCGTTCTCCAGGGCCTGTTCGAGGGCGACCAGGTCGATGTTGCCCTTGAACGGGTAGTCGCTGTCGAGGTCCTTGGCCTCGGCGCAGGGCAGGTCGTACGCCGTGCAGCCGGTCAGTTCGACGTTGGCGCGGGTGGTGTCGAAGTGCGTGTTGGACAGCACGCTCGTGCCGGGCCGCAGCAGCGAGGAGAAGAGGACGCGTTCGGCCGCGCGGCCCTGGTGGGCCGGCAGGATGTGGGGGTAGCCGGTGAGTTCGGAGACGACCTCGTGCCACCGGTAGAAGGAGCGGCTGCCGGCATAGGACTCGTCGCCCTGCATTCCCGCCGCGAGCTGGTCTGCGGAGATGGCGCCGGTCCCGGAGTCGCTCAACAGGTCGATGGTGACTTCGTCGGCCCGCAGATCGAAGGGGTTGTAGGCGACCCGCTTCAGCGCGGCCTCGCGCTCCTCCCGGGTGGTGAAGGCAAGAGGTTCTACGACCTTGATGCGGTAGGGCTCCACGTGACTTCCTTCTGTGCGGTGTACGGGCTGACGTGGGCGACGGCCTGGTGCCCGCGGTCCAGGACGCTCCGGGTGCGTTGCGCAGGCATCCAGGTGCCCCGCGGGTACTGCTCCTGCGGCGGCCGGACGCGGTAGGCCTCGGAGCTCAGATAGGCGGTGAGCCGGGGCGGCCGGTTGCGCTCGTACACCAGGGCGAGGTAGGCGATCAGCCCGACGCCGTCGCTGAGGCTCCGCTGCGTGAGCGCCACCAGGCTCCGGTTCAGGACGGTGGGGTCCATGTCGGCCCGGGTCAGCAGGGCTGTGGCGCGGGCGAGGGCCTCTTCGTCGTCGCGCACGTAGTCGCGAACGGGAATGTGCAGCGTGAAGCCGCTCGGTTCGCTGTCGCCTTCGGTGAAGGAGTGACAGGTGAGCGCCGGCCGCCGCACGAGCCGCAGGGTGTCGTCTGCGCCGCTCTCGGACGGCGCGAGGGAGCCCGAGGCCGCGTGGAAGAAGTAGCGGATGTCGGCCGCTGCGGCTCCTGAGGTACGGCTGAGCCCGCAGGCGTCATCGGCCGACATGCCCAGGTGACTCACGTAGACCTTGACGCGGGGCGACGTCCAGGCGCCCAGGTCCAGAGCGAGGAACGGATAGCCGGCCGCCTGGGGCAGTTGCTCGAAGGCCTGGCCGTAGCCGAGCCGCCGCAGTGCCTCGCGCACGGTACGGGCCGCGTTTTCCGGGCCGGAGGCGGAGGGGTTCAGGTAGACCTTGACTCCTGGGACCCCTCCGGCGCGCAGATCGAGCGCGTACCACAGGGCCAGGGGGCCCTGGGCCGCAGCGGGGAGGAACAGGTCGGCGAGGGAGTCGAGTTGGCCGGTGTCGAAGCCCCAGCGGGCGCCCATCGCACGGATGACCGCAAGCCCGGCGCGGCCGCTGTCGGCCATGTCGCTGTGGGCGCAGCCGGGCTCCACGAGCACGCGCAGGGCCGGAGCGGTGTCCGGAGTGCCGGCGAGAGAGAACTCGACGGGGGTGTGGTCGTCGGAGAGGAAGCCGGACGAGGCCGGCGGCAGGGACAGCGGCCGGTGGGCGGCGCCTGCGAGGGACTCGATCAGGACCTGTCCGTACAGCTCGGTGTCCCTCTCGCTCAGGCCCACCGTGGCGCCCAGGCGCCGCAGTTGACCGAGTACGTGGTCGCCGAGCGTCGTCTCACCGGGGCCGGTTGCCGGTATGCCGGGGCCCGGGCGGGAGGTCATCGTGTGCCTCGCTCGTCGTGACGGGCAACGCGTCCGGACGGTGCGGGAGTACGGGGACGTGCTCCGCCGACCAGGGAGGAGACGAAACTCAAGCCGCTGCCGAGAGCGGTGGGTATTCGTTCCTGCGGCTGGTCGGGGTCGCCGCCCCCGCACGGGTTCCGTCTGCTGGGGATGGTGCGCTGGGGGCCCGGTCGGGCGCTCGCCGATAGGTGCGCGGAAGTGCTTGCGAGGTCCACTGCCTCTCCTTCATCTTGTGTCACTCCAGACACTCCGCGCCGTTCTACCCAGGAAGTTGATCTTTAATGCAGGCTATATCAACTGCCCGTGCCACACGCATCACAGGGGGTGTGGGCTACTGGCCCGTCAGCCACTTCATGAAGCTGCTCCAGCGCCCCGCTTTGCCGTTGGGCTGCGGCGCCGCGGGCGCGGGCCCGGCCGCGACGGGAGGTGCCTGGTAGCGGGGCACGGCCGTCGGCTCCGGTGCGGCCGCGGCGCGCGGGGTGACTGCGCTGAACCGGACGGGCAGCGAGGCCAGGGCCCGGTTGAAGGGGCCGGGCCGCCAGGCGAGACTGTCCGCGGGGACGGCGAGTTCGACGTCGGGCAGGGCGTTGAACAGCGTTTCCAGGCCCGTCAGGGCGATCAGCCTGGCCGGCTCCTTCGACGGGCAGGCGTGCGGGCCCGCGCTCCAGGCGAGGTGACCGCGGGTGTCGGCACCGCGGTCCGCGAGCGCCGTGTTGGCGGCGCCGAAGGACACCAGCACCAGGTCACCGGCGCGCACCTTGTCGCCGGCCACGTCCGTGTCGACCACCGGGTAATGGGGCGCATAGTTGGACATCGGCGCATTGCGCCACAGAGTGTCGTCCACAGCCTTGTCGAACTGTCCCAGGCGCGCGAACTCCTCGTTGGTCAGCATCGTGTAGAAGGCGTTGCCGATCAGGTTGCCCTCCGGCTCGCCGCCCGCACCGAGGAGCAACACCAGCGTGTGCGCCAGCTCCTCGTCGTTCAGCTTCGCCGGATGCTGCATCAGGTAGGACGTGACGTCCTCCCCGGGCCGGGCGCGCTTGAGGGCCACCAGCTCGCCGACCGCTCCCAGCAGGACCTGGCTGGCCGCCTCGGCGTTGACTCCGTCGAACATGCCGGAGATGCCGAACAGCACCCGGTCACCGATCTCCGCCGGGCAGCCGAACAGCTCGTTGAACACGTACAGCGGGAGCTGCTGGGCGTAGTCGCGAAGCAGGTCGGCGCTGCCGCGCGCGCTGAACTGGTTGATCAGGAACTGGGCTGCCTGGCTGACGATCCGGCTCAGCCGCTTGTTGCTGACCCGGGCGAAGGAGTCGGTGATGGCCTGCCGCAGCCGCACGTGCTCGGCACCGTCGGTGAACATCGCGTTCGGCCGGTAGGCCAGCAGCGGCAGGACCGGGCTGTCGGGGCGGATGCAGCCCTCGGCCAGCGCACGCCAGCGGCGCGAGTCCTTGCGGAACGTCGTCGAATCCTGCAGCAGTTCCAGAGCCGCGTTGTAATCGGTCACCAGCGTCGCCTCCACGCCGGGGGCGATGGTGACCGGAGCGGTGGGGCCGAGCTCGCGCATGTAGCGGTAGTACGCGTGCGGATTGGCGGCGAACTCCGCGCTGTCCAGGGGTATGCGCTGCCCGCTGCCGTGTGCGGGGCAGCCGGGCGGAGGTACAGAGGGGGTTGTCATGCGTGCTCCAGGTCGGCGCGCTCGTACAGATAGCGGACCAAGGTGATCAGGGCGTCGACGGACGACTTCTCGTCGCGTGCGTCGATGGTGACGACGGGGGTGTCGGGCAGCAGGTCGAGGGCCTCCCGGACTTCCTCCGGGGTGTGGACCGTACTGCCGTCGAAGTGATTGATGGCCACGGCGAAGTTCAGGCCGTAGCTCTCGACCAGATCCATGATGTCGAAGGAGTCGGCCAAGCGCTCGGGGTCCACCAGGACCAAGGCGCCCAGCGCGCCGCGGGCCGTGTCGTCCCACAGACTCACGAAGCGCTGCTGTCCGGGAGAACCGAACAGATACAGGACGATGCGCTCGCTCAGCGTCAGCCGGCCGAAGTCCAGGGCGACGGTGGTGGTCGTCTTTCCCTGAACTCCCTTGAGATCGTCGACGCGCTCCGACAGCGTCGTCATCCGCTCCTCGGTGGACAACGGCGTGATCTCGGAGAGCGAGCCGATCAGGGTGGTCTTGCCGACGGCGAAATGCCCGACGACCAGAATTTTCACTGCGGTCTGCTGTGCGCCGCTGGGCACATAGGCATCCTCAGACAGTGAGAGCCTTGAGGCCATCGAGCACCTCCTTGAGCAAGGCCTTGTTGGTAGGACGGGCCGAGGGCACCGGCGCCCGGGCCACGAGATAGCCCCCTTCGGCGAGGGAACTGAGCAGCACCTTGACCACCCCGAGCGGCAGCTGGGAGTACGCGGCGATCTCGGCGACCGAGAGGTAGCCGCTGGAGCACATCTCCAGGATCTGCTGCTCCTCGGGCGAGAGCCGCTGGGGCCGCTGCTGCTCGTCGGTGGCCGTCGTGACGAGAGTGATGAGGGCGAACTCGTCCTCGTCGGGTAGGTCACGGCCACGGGTGATGACGTAGGGACGGACTAATTCTCCGGCCTCGGACACGAACTCGGGCTCGGGACGGCCGGGTTCGGTCATGAGGTGACCGTGTCGCCGCGCAGGCCGGTCGACATCGCCTTGCCCAACCGGCTGACCAGCTGCTGCATCCGGTACGTGATGTCCTGCATGTCGACCTCCACCGACGCCGCCACGGCAAGATAGCTGCCGCCGCCCGCGGCGTTCAGGAACACCCAGCCCCCGTCGAACTCGATGAGGGTCTGGCGCCAGTTCGTTCCGTGCTCACCGCAGAAGAAGCCGACGGCCCGGCTGAGCGACTGCAGGCCGGAGACGGCGGCGGCCACCTTGTCGGCATCGCCCCGGTCGATCTCCGCGGTACGGGACATCTGGAGGCCGTCGGCAGAGATCAGGACCGCGTGGAGAGCATGCGGAATCTGCAGCGCGTCCTCAAGCATCCAGGACAGGTTGTCGCTCACGGGGCATCGAGTCCTTCGTGTGTATCGGCAGCGGTATCACCTTCGGCGGCCGGTACCCTCGCACCTCGGCCGCTGAGAGTGCCACGCTGAAATGCGCCTATGGCCGCCACCCGCGCCTCTGCCGACCGGGCAGGCGGCGCTTCGTCGGACCCGCCCCCGCCGTCCGGCACGAGCGCCATGCCGCGCTTGTTCCGTCGTCGGGGCAGCCCGCCCTCCGTCGCCGCGGCACCCGAACCGCGGCTCGCGGCAACGGCATTGACTTCTCGCGCGGGGGTGGGCGCCTTGGGCTCCGGCATCTCGGTCAACAACTCCTTCGGCACCATCACCACGGCACGGACGCCGCCGTAGGGAGAGGTGCTGTCGATGGTGACCGTGAACCCGAACCGCGCACACAGTGCGCCGATCACCGCGAAACCGAACGCGGGAGGGTTGCCGAGCTCCGAAACGCTCACCGCGGAGCCGCTGGACAGCAGAGCGGTGGCGTTCGTCCGTTCTTCTTCGCTCATGCCGACACCGGCGTCGTCGATCACGATGCAGATGCCCCGGGGCACCGTCCGCACCTCGACCTCGACCATCGTGGACGGCTCGGAGTAGCTGCTGGCGTTGTCGAGCAGCTCGGCCACGGCCAGCGCGACCGGTTCGACGGCACGGCTGGTCACCGCGAAATCGACCCGCGAGGCGATCTCGATGCGCTGGTAGTGCCGGATGCGGCCCTGCGCTCCGCGGATCACGTCATGGACCGATGCGGCCTCGCGCTGCCGGCCGAGCCAGCCGCCGCACAGCACGGCAATGGACTGCGCACGCCGGTTGAATTGCGAGTTCATGTGGTCGATGTCCAGCATGTCCCGCAGCACGGCCGAGTCGCCGTACTTCTTCTGCAGTCCGGAAATGGCCCGCTGCTGCTCCGCGGCGAGGCCCTGAAGGGTCCGCATGGCCGACTTCAGTACGGTGTTTGTGGCCTCCTCCGCCTCTTCCTTGGCCTGGCGGACCACCTCGTCATAGCCGTTGCGCAGCTCGGTGACGGTTGACTGGAGGTCGGTTGCCCTGCCCTGCGATGCGGTCAGCTCACCGTGCAGGCCCTGCTTGTGACGACTTAGCGCCTTGATCGTTTTTCGCTGGCGGGTGATTACGGTGGCGGCGACAGCGACGCCGACGACAAGCGCCCAGACTGTCGGATCCTGCCAAAAATTCGTCATGTGACTCTCTATTGAGCGGCTGGAATCCAGCTCTCGAAATCTGCCCAAGCGGACCCTCGGCTGTGGGCAGACGTCACCGCCCGGAGAGCCCCCCTGGCTGTAGCCATGCCAAGGCGAAAGCTCACGTGGCATGTGCACGGGAGCGTACCATCGGACGATCATGAGGGTCCGTCAAGTCCGCCACGCCGTGGCCCCGTTGGCGAGAAACGCATGTTCATGTCAGTGAGGAAGGTGTGCCTGCGAGGTGGATCCGCGGTGACGGAGCACGCGCCATGCCGCTCCGCCGTGCTGCACCTGGGGTCTTGCGGCGCTGCGGCGCATCTCGCCTCGCGGCGGGCTGACCCAGCGAAACAGAGCAGGGCGAGCGTCGTCCGGCCAACAGGCCTTTCCAGGGCGCGAGATGGCCAATTCGGAAGCGGGCTGCGGACAGCGGCGCGAGCTGCGACTCAGGGCCTGCGACCGCAGCCTCACGGTCCGGGCTACCTCGCCGAGCAGCAGCCTGTCCAGGACGCGGCGCCGCGAATGGGTGCAGCCGTGGTGGAGCATCTGGCAGGAGAATGCCTCGCAGGGGCGCCGACTTGCCGCCGAGGCCGATTCCGATGACCGGCGCCGCCTCTGGGCCCTGGCCCCCAGCCCCGGATCTTGGGGTCCTTGAACGATGCCTTCGGCGGGGGTTTACGCGTCTTCTTCACCCGCCGTCACGCGGGCGATCAAGAACAGCTGAACCAGCGCTCGGAACCGGCACTTGCCGATGAGTCCGGAAGACCGCCCAGTTCCCTGGCCCGGCCCTGATCGCGGGACGTGAACCCGGTCGAGGCGTTCGGAGAGTTCCGGTACCCGACTCCGTCATGATCCTTCACTGCCAGACCCCCTAGGCGAGCACCCATCGGGGCGGGTGCCCAGGGTTGGCCGGGCAGGTGAAAATGTGCAGGTCCCGGTCCCGGCCGAAGTGGAGCCGAGTGGGTTGGGCGACGGATTGGCCGCCTCGGATCGATGCCTTCCCCCTCATGGACGGGTCACGGTCCTCCAAAGGCGCCCAGCTGTGCGAGCCGGCGTCCATCTCGTTGCCCTCTGCCGTCAGCAGCAGCCGCATCGGGGCTGCGCAGGACGCGCAGTCGATGGCCATCGGGCCCGTCGACGCCCAGCTGGGGTAGCCACCGACGCGCCAGCCTGGAGGGATCGACAGGTCGTACTGGTAGCTGGGGGCGTCGGGGCCGTGTTCCGCCGCCTGGGCGTCGTCCCACGCGTCGATGCGCGCGATCAGCCCGCCGGGCAGCGTGTCGTCCTCCGCCCAGGGATAGGTGTCCACCTCTTCCGGATGCAGGACACACGGCTCCGGGAGTTCGTGCTCCCATCGAAGCAGGGGTACTTCGGGCGGAGCGGCGAGGAAGCGTTGTGCGCGCTCGGTATCCCGTGCCCGTCGCCACTCCAGGCGGTAGCGGCGCTCCAGGTCCGGGCCGTGGCTGAAGGGGCAGCGGAAGAGCTGGACCAGGTCCGCGCCGTCGGGCCCGCAGAGAAGGTTCGGGATGTCGCGACGGAAGAACTGGGCCAGCCCCACGAAGGGCACCGGATCGTCCAGGCCGTGAATTCCGGCGGGGAGCCACGGCCGGCTCGGCGGCCAAACGCCTGCGGCGCGGGCGCTGCGGATCTCCTCGGGTGCGTACCCCTCGGTCTCGTGCTGGTGCGGCTCGTGGCAGAGCGGCCATTGTTCGCCGTCCGGCCACAGCATCGGCCCGCCGACGTGACTGTCGTGCATGCCGGGCCGTCCCGGTCTGGGGTGCAACCGGGTAGTCCGGGCTCGGTAGGGGGCCAGCTCCGGGAACACCGCTTCCACGGACACCGGTCTGGTCGGCGTAGTCCTCGTCATGCGCAGACCGTAGGCGGCCGGACAAACGCCACGCGAACGGATTGCCGTGAGCCCGGTGCTCCATCCCCGAGGCGACGTGAGGGTGCCTCCCGCTCTCGGTACTGGGTGGACGTGCGCCCACCGGACCCTCTTGCCAGCCGAGCAAGTTGGCGATCCGGAGAACGCGTAGGCAGACGGATCCTGTCGACCCGGGAGACAAAGCTCCGACTCCGACGAACGGATGCCGCAGAAGGCCGTAGCGTCCGCGAATCCGTCCCTGCTGGGCGTGCTCGCTCACCCGATGACGAGAACCTCATGGCGAGTGGCAGCCTCGCCCGCCCCCTCGCGGCCGACGCGCCAAGCGGCTTGGGGGTGGCCTGCGCCATCGGTGGTGGCAGCCTCGCACGGTCGGCGGTGCCGGCCATGCCAGGGGCGGCGAAACCGGTCATTGTGCGGCCCCAGCAACCCGAGGCGCGTCCGGCCGCATCGTGCGTGCTACTGCGGGGCGCCCTGCCCCGCAGATGGCTGAAAATCGTCGTACGAGCGAGCGGCCCGGGTGCCGGGTACTCGATTTTGCTGGTTTCAACTGGCCCTACTCGTAAGGCACTTGGGCCCCTGCACGTATTCGAACACACCTTCACTGGTCCGCTCTTGAAAACGCCCCTGGGCAACCGTCGGATGCGCTTAGCTATCGCCCTGCACCCCTCGCCCACCCTGCTGGAGGCCTCCATGCCCGTGCTTTGCCCTGCCCCCGCACGGAGCGGACCGCTCGAACATCACCCTGGTCAGGGTGCCTCTTCGATGCCCGGTGCGACGGTTTCCGGCCGCGCGGGCTCCAGGAGTCGTCGATGAGTTTGTGGCGTGCGCGGATGACGGAGCCGGCCGTGTCGGCGGCGGAGGAGGAGCTGTTCGGCGGAGCCTTGCGCTACGACGCGGCGTGGTCGGAGCACGAGCGGTCGCGCGTCGAGGTGACGCTGCTGTCCGCGTTGCGGTCGATGCCGCGTCTGGTCGGGGCGACGGTGAAGCGGGCGTGGCGGGCGGACCGGTCGGGTCTGGTGGTGCTGGGCATCGCGGAGGTCGGCCAGGGCATCGCGGCCGCGATCGGTCTGCTGATCGTGAATTCGGTCATGCACGCCCTGCTGGGCGGCGGAAGCGCGCCCGAGCGGCTGCATCAGGCCCTGCCGGCGGTCGTCGCCGGAGCCTGTGCGGCGGTGATCCGGTCGCTGTTCGCGGGGCTGTCCACGTCGCGGGCGGGGCGTCTGGAGCCGCTGGTGGAGCGGATCGCCCAGGTCCAGTACCTCAAGGCCGCGGCCGAGGTGGAGCTGGAGGCCATCGAGGACCCCGAATTCAAACGGCTCATGGATGTGGCCCAGTTCGGGGTGGATGCCTCCCGGAGGATGATCTCCGCGTGCATCGCGGCGCTGAACGGAGTGATCTCACTGGTGTCGGCGGCGGGCGTGCTGAGCGTCCTGGACGTGCGGCTGCTGCCGATGCTCCTGCTGATCGCCGCCCCGCGTGCTTGGGGGGCGATGCGGGTCGCGCAGGAGCGCTACGTCTCCCGGCTGACCTGGGTCGAGCACCTCCGCGCATCGCGGCTGCTCGGCAACTTGCTGACCGAGCGGACGGCGGCGCAGGAGGTCCGGGTGCATCAGGTCGGGCCGTTCCTCCTGACCAAGTACGAACAGATGGCGACGACGGCCGAGTCGGAGCAGCGGCGTCTGGCGACCCGCAAGGCCATGATCGAGCTGCTCGCGGCCAGTATGTCCGGGGTTGCGACGGCTCTGACCTACGCGGCGGTGTACGGGATGATCACGGCGGGGTGGATGAGCCTCGCAGTCGCGGGCACCGCGATCCTGGCAATCCGCTCCGGATCGGCGTCGCTCGGCTCCCTCGTCATGAATCTGAACCAGCTGAACGAGGAGTCTCTTTACGTCCGCGACCACGAGGCTTTCGTGACGGGCGCCGTCACACGCACGATCCCCCACGGCGGTGAGCCACTGGCGAGCAGGCTGGGTTCGGTGGAGCTGGAGAAGGTGTCCTACCGGTATCCCGACCGCGAACACGCTGCGCTGCACGAGGTGTCGCTACGACTGGAGATGGGCCGGGTGGTCGCGGTCGTCGGCGAAAACGGATCCGGCAAGTCCACCCTGATGAAGGTCCTTTCGGGGCTCGTCAGTCCCGCTGGTGGCACCGTCCGCTTCGGCCGGCAGCACCTCGCCGACGTTGACCGGCGCCAGGTCTTCGCCAGGGTCTCCGTCCTCACTCAGGACTTTCAGCGCTGGCCGCTGACTGCGGCGATGAATCTGCGCATTGGGCGGCCCGAGCACCCGCACACCGACGACGCCCTGATGCGGTCGCTGCGGCACGCCGACGCCGACCGGCTGTGGGAGAAGTTCCCCGCCGGCTGGCAGTCCCTGCTCGGGCGGATGTTCCGGGGTTCCGCAGATCTCTCGGGAGGCGAGTGGCAGCGCATCGGTCTGGCCCGCACCCACTGGCGGACGATCACGCAGGACGCCGACAGCGTCCTGATCGTGGACGAGCCGACCTCCGCCCTCGACCCGGAGACCGAGATCGAAGCGTTCCGGCGCGTACGAGCCCTCGCCTCACCCCATCGCGTCGTCGTCCTCGTCACCCATCGCATGTCCGGGGTACGCCACGCCGACATGATTCACGTCCTTCATCAGGGACACCTGGTCGAGTCCGGCAGTCACCAGGAGCTGATGGCCCGCCCCGACGGCCGCTACCGGGCCATGTTTCTGGCCCAGGCCGCCGAATACGCGAGCATCGCGGACGACCAGGTGCCCGGCCCGCGCGCGGGTGCACCGACTCCCCGCGGCCAGTCCTCGTAGCACCACCTCCGGCCCCTCTCAGCGGCGTCGCCGACGAAGGCAGGCCGGAAAGCCGTCCTCACCCAAGGAGAGCTCAACGTGATCGAAGGCTGGCGAACACTCTCATCGACCGTCCAGTTCACCGGAGTTCGTCTGGTGGTCCGCCGCGACGTGGTCCGGCGCACGGACCAGAGCCAGGGGACCTACGAGTACACCGAGTCGACCGACGGCGTGCGCGTCGTAGCCCTCGACGGCCAGGGCCGGATCGCCCTCGTGGAAGAAAACGTCTACGTATGCGGTCAGCGGCTGTTGATGTGCCCCGGTGGCGGATGCGAGCCAGGCGAAGACCCGTCGGCGGCCGCGCGCCGGGAACTCGGCGAGGAGGCCGGTCTCCATGCCTCCGAGGTCGAGCTGCTCACGACCATGTGGCGGATGCCCGCCGGCGCCCGCACCCGTGAGCACCTGTACCTCGCCCGCGGCCTGCGCATCGGGGAGCACCACCGCGACGCGAGCGAGGCCGACATGGAGCTCCGCTGGATCGCCTTGGACGAGGCGCTCGCGATGTGCGGCGACGGGCGGATCACCGAAGCCGGCACTCTCGCGGCGATCCTGCTGACCGCGCACCGCATCGCCCCCCGGCCACCATCACGGCAGTGAGCCCCAGCCGCCTCACGAACGGCGAACGACTCATCAGCCCAGGCCCCACAGCCCGTTCCTCACAGCCTGCCTTCGAGGTGCAACCATGCCGCTGTCGCACGACCACATCCGCACCACCGTCGAGTCCTATCTCGCCCGCCACCCTCACGAGCGCCCTCACCTGCACGGCCTCCTGGAAGCCCTCGACCGCACCGGTGACGACATCGCGAGCCGCTCCACCTTCTCGGGGCACGTCACATGCAGCGTCATCGTCGTCGACCCCCTCGGCCGCGTCCTGCACGTGCTGCACCTGGCGAGCGGGAAGGTACTGGCTCCAGGGGGACACGCCGAACCCGGGGACGAGTCCCTGGCACAGGCGGCTCTGCGCGAGCTGCACGAGGAGACCGGAATCCCGTCCCAGGCCGTGGTCCCCTGGCCGGGCTACGAGACCGTGCCGTTCGACATCGACACTCACGACATCGACGCCCGCCCGGGCAAAGACGAACCCGCTCACCAGCACTTCGACTTCCGCTTCCTCTTCCGCTCGCGTACCGGGGCAGGGGCGCCCATCGTGCCGCAGGAAGAAGAGGTCGGCGGCATCGAGTGGCGTCCCATGGACCAGGCGGCCTCGCCGTCCCTGCGCGAGAAGCTGCTCAGGCTCACTCCCCCGGTCGAACCGGGGACCGCAAGCGCCTCCGCCCTGATCCACAACGACCGGGGTCAATACCTGCTCCACTTGCGCGACTTCTTTCCCGGCCGGATCTGGGAGCCGGGCATGTGGTCCCTGCTGGGCGGCGGCCGAGAGCCCCAGGACGCCACCCTGGAGCACACCGTGCGACGCGAACTGTCCGAGGAAGCCGGCCTCAGTCTCGCCGACCTGACCCCTTTCGGCACCGAGTACGCCACCAATGACGCCGGCGCGACCGTGCCCATCGCCATCTATGCGGGCCGTTGGAACGGTGATCCGCGCGAACTCCACCTGACCGAGGGGGTGATGCTCGCCTGGTTCTCCCCTGCCGACCTCCACCGCCTGCGCATCGCCGACACCACCAAAGACCTCGTACGACGCCACGCCGCCGGCCTTCCGGCGACGCGGAGCGGGTCCGCGCCCGAGGCGGAACGTCCGGCTTCGCCCCGCGGCACGGTCCCCAACATCATCGGCGTCCATCTCTACCTGGAGCGGCCCGACGGGACGGTGCTGCTCGGACTGCGCCACCCCGACTCCGCGTTCGCTCCGTCCACCTGGCACGTCCTGGCCGGCCACTGTGAGCAGGAGAACGCCATCGCCTGCCTGATCAGGGAGGCTCACGAGGAAGCCGGCCTGCTCATCGAGCGCAAGGACGTCGAACTCGTCCACGTCGTCCACCACATCGGCAAGCCCGAATACCCGCCCCGCATGGGCCTTTTCTTCCGTCCCCGAACCTGGAGCGGCGAGCCAGAGCTGCGCGAACCGGACAAGTGCACCCAGTGGAAATTCTGGAACCCCGCCGCGCTCCCCGATGACCTCGTCCCCTACACCCGGCTGGCCATCGAGAAGATCCAGAACGGGGAGCTATACAGCGAGACGGGCTGGCCCGCGTGACCGCCCCGCGCACCGGGCCGCGTGCTCGCGGCGACAGCGGCCGGACGCCACCAGCACTACAGTCGGCGATCTTGAAGGGCGGCGCCCGCGTCCCGGCCATCGCGGCGCCTCACCCGCCCGACCTCCCCCTTCGTCGACTTGGCAAAGTAGCGGGCAGGTCAAGGTGTCGGGAGCGGGGCGCCGACGGCCCCCCGTGCACCTCTTTGGCATCACGCGGACATCCCTGAGCAGGCAAGATGCTCGGCTTTCGGCCGCCGGGGGCGGATAGCGGAAACGCGACATCACCCTGGACGCCTGTTGTTGGTGTCGAGAATCTGCCAGAAGCTGGCTGTCGTCCCTGCTGGACTGGTGATCACACTTCACGTGATGCCCAACACAAGACGGGACTGATGTCCACAACAACCACCACCTCCAGCGAGGCCTCGGCGACGCCGACTCTCCGTTCACCTCTGGTCTCCTGGCTGGCCGTGATCTCGGTGATGATGGGGATCTTCGCGATCGTCACCACCGAAATCCTTCCCATCGGTCTGCTGACATCGATCGGGTCCAGCTTCACCATCTCGGACGGAATGGCCGGGCTGATGATGACCATGCCCGGCTTCCTCGCCGCGATCTCCGCGCCGGTGGTGACCGTGGCCACCGCGCGCATCGACCGGCGGGCGATGCTCGGCGCGTTCATCCTGCTCCTGGCGCTGGCCAACTTCCTGGCTGCGGCGGCGTCGAGCTACTGGATGATCCTCATCTCGCGGGTGATGGTCGGCATCACCATCGGCGGCTTCTGGTCCATCGGGGCCGGGCTCGCCGGCCGGCTCGTACCGGCGGAGCAGGTCGGCCGGGCCACCTCGGTGATCTTCTCGGCGGTGCCCCTCGGCTCGGTGCTCGGCGTCCCGCTCGGCACGTTCATCGGGGACATCGCGGGCTGGCGGACGACGTTCCTCGTCATGGGCGTCTTCACCGTCGCGGTGTTCGTGATGCTGCTCCTGGTGGTGCCCGCGCTCCCGGCCGTGCAGGCGACCCGCCTGAACGTGCTCAGCGGGATGTTCCGCAACATCAACACCCGGTTCGCGCTGGTGCTGACCTTCCTCGTCGTCCTGGCCCACTTCGGCACCTACACCTACGTCACCCCCTTCCTGGAGCAGGTGACCCATGTGAGCTCCGGGCTCATCACGGTCTACCTGCTCATCTACGGTGTCGCGGGCATCGTCGGCAACTTCCTCGGCGGGTCCGCCGTGACCCGGTACCCGCGGGCCACCTTCGCCGCGGCCGCGGCGATGATCGCCTTCGTGACCCTGCTGCTGCCGGTGCTCGGCCGGTGGGACCTGGGCGCGGTGGCTCTGCTGATCGTCTGGGGCATCGCCTACGGCGCCGTGCCGGTCTGCTCGCAGACCTGGTTCGCCAAGGCCAACCCCGACTCCCCCGAGGCCTCCTCCGTCGTGTTCACGGCGTCGTTCCAGGCCACCTTCTCCATCGGGGCACTGACGGGCGGCATCGTCATCGACCACACCTCCCCCTCGACCGTCATGACTCTCGGCGGCTGTGCCGCCGTCCTGATGGTGTTCGTGGCCTGGTTCCACCACGCCAGGAAGATCTCCTTCCCCGAGTCCCCGTAGGGCCCGGACCGCTCTCTCCATCAGGGCCCGCCGCAGTCACCCCCTTCGTCGGCGGCGGGCCGACCCCTGCGAACGATCGGCGCATACACGCACCCGTCTGCGGAGCGCCCGGGACCCGTCCCGGTGCTCAGCTGCGGCCTGTCGACCTGAGGAGAACCTCACACATGCGGCGAGTTGTCGCCCGTTGAACTCACCGACTCGGTCCTGGAACGGTGCACTGCGGTAGAGGGGCAGCTCAACGCGTACGTCACCGTGGTCGCCGACCACGCCAGAGCGGCGGCCGCACAGGCTCAGCGGGAGATCCGGTCCGGCCGGCGTCTCGGTCCCCTGCACGGCATCCCGTACGGTCTCAAGGACCTCATCGACACGGCCGGGATCACCAGGACCGCGAGCTCACGGCTGTGGGAGGGGCGCGTGCCCACTGCGGACAGCACGGTCGCGGCACTGCTCTCGGCCGGTGCGGTCCTCGTCGGCAAGACGCACACCCACGAATTCCACTACGGCCTCCTCACCCCGCAGACCGCCAACCCGTGGGCTGCGCAGCACATCGCGGGCGGGTCGAGCGGCGGTTCGGCGGTCGCGGTGGCTGCCGGTTCGGCCCTGTTCGCGCTCGGTACGGACACCGGTGGCTCCATCCGGGTGCCGGCCGCGCTCAACGGCGTGTCGGGCCTCAGGCCCGCCTACGGGCTGATCTCGCGGCACGGGGGGCTCCCCTGTCGTGGTCCCTCGACCACGTCGGCCCTCCGACCCGGACCGTCGAGGACGCGGCCCTGGTGCTCGAAGCACTGGCTCACCACGACCCGCACGACGGGGCCGGCATCGCTGCGCCACGCGCCGGCTCCTGGCCGCGCACGGCCGACGACGGCTTGCGGGGACTGCGCGTCGGGGTGCCCGTGAACCACTACTTCGACCGTGTGGACCCCCAGGTCGCATCGGCCGTGCACGGCGCCGTCGCCCATCTGGAGAAGCTCGGCGCGGACCTCGTCGAGGTGCGACTGCCGCTGGTCGCCCATGTGGAGGCCACCCAGTGGGGCCTCATGGCGCCCGAGGCGTCCGCTGTGCATGAAGCCGCCCTGGGCCGGTCCCTGGGCTTTACAGAGCTCCTTCGCCAAGTGCCGCAAGCACAGACTCCGGTCGGGCAGTGGCGTGCGGCTGGACTTCTCGTGCCCGTCACGACCCGCGCACTGACCCACCACACCAGAGACGGGAAACGAAACCGGAGCCGACTCCCCCACCTAGCGTTCGTCGCGACACAGCTTGCACAGGCCGGTCTGCCGGTTTCGGCTGATGAGCAGGATCCGGGCACAGCAGTCCGCGCATGACAGTCCGCGCTGCGCCACGACACACTCTGCGGCGACACCGTCCCGGCAATCAAGTCGTCCCGCTCGCAAACCGGGCAGCAGCCCCATCGCCCCGGCCGGACGCTGAGTTCAGGGCACAGGCCCTGGGCCGAGTGCTGCCGGGCAGCGGCCGGAACACCCCGCGGCGGCGGGATGGGCCGGCGGAGGCTGAGCATGAAGCGTTGTCGGTGGCTCATGAGACAGTCAGGCCTTTGCCTGGCATTGTGGGAGGGGTCGAGTGAAGGCACTGCCTGAGATCGCAGGGCGCGACGAGTTCGATGCGCTGATCATCCGCACCGACTATGGGGACGAGGCTGTGTGGCAGGCGGTGGTCGCGGACCTGGCTCAGCCGTGGGGGGACGACGGCAGGTTCGAGCCTGCTGTTCATTTCGTCGACGATCCTGTCTGGGCCGATCGCACGCCGGGGGAGGTCCTCGCCGAGGCGAGGCGGGACGAGAACCTGATGGTGGTGTTTCTCGCCGACCGCGCCACGATGCAGTCTGCCCATCGCGCACTGCTCGTCCTCGACATCACCGAGGACGAGGAGGAAGACCTCGACCCGATGTACTACCAGGAGCTCATCGATTCCCTACCGCCGCCGCGGGAGTTCCGGACCGCCCCAGCCGGCGTCCACGACGTGCACGCAAATCTGTCGATCGGCAACATGGACTTCGCGGAGTTCGCAGACGCGGCCTTCGCCCATCCCGACCGCATCTACCGGTCCTTCTGAATCAGCTACTGCTGATTTCCCTCGCGGATTTACATGGCTGCCGCTCGGTGGAGCAGGGCACGGACCCTACACCCCGCGCATGCATCGGTGTTGGGCCGAAGCACGACAGATGTCACCAGTAGACCCGGATCGGCTGCGAGAGGGGGCACGCGAAGCATCTCGGTTGTCACCAGGCGACGCATCCGGCCTGCCACATGGCTTCGTTCGCCAGCCTTACTGTCAGCAGGAGGTGTTCATGGGGTCGGCGCGGGCAAGACGACGACCAGCGCGCTCGTCCAGCAGCTGATTTCGGACTCACGGGTGTTCGACGCCGAGAAGGTCGGCGAGACGCTCATGGACATCACGCCGGGTCTGCCCGAAACGGAGAACTTCCAGCACTGGCCGCCGTGGCGGCCCCTTGTGGTCGAGACCGCCCGCCGCGTCCTCGACTACACCGGCGGAACCCTGGTTATGCCCATGACCGTCCTCGTCGAGGAGTACTGGCGCGAGATCAGCTCGGGCCTTGCCCAGCACGATATTCCGGTACGGCACTTCGTCCTCCACGCCGACCAGGACACTCTCCGCGCGCGGATCGCGGGCGACACCGTTATCGGCCCCGACTCCCCGTTTCGCCTCGTGCACCTGGAACCCTACGCCGCGGCCGCCCGCACGTGGCTCCACGACGAAGCCGAGGTCATCGACACCACGCACCTCACCCCATCCCAGGCTGCCCAGCAGATCGCAGAGGCCGTCAAGAACTGAGAGGACAACCTTCCAGCTCCGCACCCCGCACGTGACAACAAGACTGCCTATGTGACAACTACCGAAGCATCGGCGCGCACACCCGTTGTGACTGACCGCTCCACCTGGCGGCTGGGCGACTGAACTGGCGGAGCTGAGCGGTTGAGACGGCGGGTGCAGCGAGCCCTGTGCGTAATCGCCCTCCGCGTTTCAAGGACTGGCGAGGTTGTCGGCCGGGCTGCTTTCAAAGGCGTCGAAACTGGCGCCGTGCTGGACGTCATCCTGGCCAGGCATGTCCGCGCCGCCACATTGGTGGAGGGGGTCCGATCGGCAGGCCGAGGAGGCTGCCGCCTCCTACTCCCGTGCCGCGGGTGGTGCTGCCCAATGCTCGACGCCGCCGGCAGAGGCGGAATCAGCAGCGAGGACGCTACCGGTCACGGCAGTAGCGATGAGAGTGGTGGCAGCCAGTGCCCGGCGGTACGTCAGCCCGGTCAACGAAACAACCCCATGCCCGGTCACCAACATCGACATCCAAGCGGCCTGCTCTCTACAGCACGTATCCACCAACTCAGCCGCTCAGCCCCGCCAAGTGCTGCTCCCGTCCGCCAGATGAGGCGCTCAGCCACACCAGTCCGGCGTCCGGAGCCCTCACGCGGCTGTTAAAGGCCGAACTCCAGGTGTTCGATGTCGGTGAACCGGACTTCTTCGAGGCTTCCTGCGCGGCGACCCCCGTCCTGGAAGTAGACCTCTTTGAGGGCTTCGGCCGTGATCTCCTTCAGCCGGTCGTCGCCGGCGCCGGCTTCCTGGGCGTCGAGGAGGCGGGCGGCATGGTGGGGTGGCAGGGCGACGGTCAGGTGCCGGATGCGGTCCTGGTCGGTGGACCCGATCGGCGCGGTGTAACCCATACGGGCGCGGGCGTCGATGATGATGCCGCCCGTGGACGCCGCCTTCTCCCGGGCTCTGGCCCTGATCTGGGGCTGCCAGCGTTTCTTCACCTCGCGTTCCAGGCGGGCGGCGAGGTCGGGGCGGGGCTTTTTGATCTGGTCTTTGACGTAGCGCTCGACGGTGCGCTGGGAGATGCGGAGCAGTTGGGCGACCGCTCTGGTGCCCTTGAACTGCTTGACCAGGTATCGCATCTGCGCGCCCGCAGACTTCGGCGCGGGGCGGGTGAACGCCTTCTGCACCGCCGCATCCAGGCCGTCGCCGAAGAGGGTCATCTGTTCTGCTCCTACTCGCCGTTGTCGGCGTCGGTGACGGTGCCGTCCTTGATGTACCGGGCGAGGTTGAGCTCAGGGGCGTCGAACCGGTCCCGGACCTCCTCGCCCCACAGCACGGACTGGGTGCCCTCGTGCTTGACCAGGCCGGGGTTGATGCCGAGCTTGAAACCGCCGGCCAGCGGCTTGCCGTCCCGGTAGGGCAGGAAGTCCAGAGGCGATGGGCCGCTCGCGGCATAGACGACGCAGTCGGACAGGACCGCGACCGGGTACTGGCCAGTGAACGCCGCGTGCTTCACCATCTTGCGGTGCAGGTTGATGCGGGTGCGGGAAATGACCGCGGCCCTCATGTCCGGCCGCCATGTCGGGCGGGCAAGGGCGCGCCACGGCTCGCCCGGCCGCCAGCCCTCCCCCCGCGGACGCTCGCGCAATTTGCCCAGGCCGCCCTTCACCGTCGCCTTGACCGCCGAGACGACGATCGCCAACTCCGGATCGTGGGCCCTGTAACCGTCCATCGCAGTCAGGAAGTCGGCCGGAGCCAGGTCCGCGCCGACGCCGAGGTCGGCCATCGTCGCGAGGTAGGCATCGCGCAGCCGGGTGTACCAGCCGTCCAGGTAACGGCCGTTCTCGTAGCGCACCCATGCCTCGGCCGGCGCGACGTCGTAACCGAGCTCCACCGCGTAGGCGACGGTCGGGGTCGCGTACCAGGCCGGCCCCTCCGGGCGCTCGCCCTTCGGCGTGAACGGGGAGGGCAGGAGCGAGCCGTTCAGCTCCACCCACTCCTTACCGACCTTCACTCGGGACAGGTCGACATGGGACAGGTCCACCAGCCACGAGCCGGGCAGCTTCGGATCGAACACCGGGGACGTGACGTGCGTCGGCGCGCCCAGACCGACATTGAGGCCGTTCGCGCCGGCCGCGAAGGCCATGTTTACATCGATACCGACGAGGTGGCGCAGGGTGCACTCGTCGTCGGTCATCGGCCGCGCCCAGTCGTACGCCTCCTCGAAGAGCTTCTCCGCCGGGCCGCGCACATGGAAACGCGGCAGATCCTTGAGCAGCGGGTGCCCGTCCGGGGCCTCGCACGGGGCACAGTCCACCGGATCGTTGCCCAGCGAACCGGGATTGTGCTCCGCGGTGCGCTTACCGTCGGCGTCCGGAGCCGAAGCCCGGGTCGGCGGATGCAGCGCCGTCATCAACTCCAAACCCGTCACGGCCGTCGAGCCGCGCGGCGTCATCACACGCGACGCATACACGCCCAGCACACGGGCCAGTTCTGCCGGCGGAAGCTGCCCGGCCGCGCCCCAGTGCCGGGTATCCAGCGCCTGCCACGACGGGATGCACAGCTGGACGCACGCCCGCTCCGAACCGGTCGCGGGGCGGTAGATCCGCGCCCACGGCCCAAACCCACGCTTCGTCAGCTTCCACTCCGCACGGGCCAGTTGCTTGATGACCTTGTGGCCCTCCGGCAGCCGCCCCGCGAGACGCTCCTCCTCCGTGAGCGCAACAGGCAGACCGTAACGCTCCAGCGCGGGCTCGGTCAGCACCAGCAACGGATCAGCATCCTTGCCTGGCCCGGACAGCCTCGCCGCACCCAACCTCGCCTCCCTCAACGTCCAATCCACCAAGGACGGAAGAGACTTCGCCGGCACGTCCAAGACCAGACCGCCCGTACAGTGCGCCAACACCGTGCCGTCGGAGTCGACGTCCAGGACCGCCAACGGACCGTTCTCGAACCGCGGATCGGATCCATCCACCGGGATGCCCGCAGCGGCAGCCTTCCGCACGCCGGGACGGCCCGACGTCGACGACGTCGGCCTGGTGGTACGCACGGGTCGGGCTACCCCAGCCGGAGCCGCGGCGGCAACGGGAGCCGGAGCCTCGGCGACGGAGCCCGCAGCGGGGGACCGGGCGGAACCCGGCGCAGGCAGCAGAGTGCCCTCGGTTGCCGTCGCGGCCGGGTCCGCGGACAGGGACTGCGTCCGGTCAGTGTCTTTTCCGCCGGGCGGTGCAGCGGGTGCGGGGTAGCGGTGGGCGAGGCCTTCGAGGAGTCTGCGGTAGGCGTCCAGGCGCTCGGCTGCCGGTTCGGCGCGGCCCGCCTCCCATGCCTGAATGCTGGGAACCCGTGCCCCGAGGGCCTTTGCGACGGCGGCCTGGGTCAGCCCGGCGGCCTCCCGCAGCCTGACCCGCTCCTCCGGGGCGGGCAGCACACTGCCGTCATCGACAGCGGCGAGCAGCGCGTCGACGGCGGTGAACAACTCGCGCGGCTGGTCGGTCATCTCGCGCTCCACTCCCTTACCGGACACCCTGGCGGATCTCTTCAAGACGGGTCATCAGCCGCTGGTAACGCTGCGAAGCGGCCTGGGAAGAGTTCAGGCCCTGATGGGCGGCGATCTGCCGCCAGTCCATACCGCGGCGGCGGGCCTCGATGACCACCTGGGTCTCCAGCCGGTCCAACTCCTCGCGCATGTCATCGAAAAGGCCGAGAGCGGCGCCCACGTCGTCCGGGGTCACGGCCGGCTGCTGTCCGTGGTCGCTGTGACCGCCGGCGGCCGCCAGTAGCCGCCCCACCAGTGACGCGTCCTGCTCGACGCGGCGCGCGGCCGTGGTGTCGTCCGCGGGAGCGGGGGCCAGTGCGGACAGGCGGTCACGGGCCTGCTGACGGGAATCACGTGACATACCCTCACCCTACCGCACACGACCAATGAAACAACGAAACGTTGTCCTATTGATGAGGACCGTGTCGGCCCAGCCCCCACACCTCCTCCGTCCAGCCTTCCGATGCCCCCGTTACAGGGCCCCGGTAGCCAGCGCAGGCGCCAGCATCTCCCATGCGCCCAGAACGAAGGACTTCCCCACCCGGCTTCCCTCCCTTGACACCGTCGTCCCCACGAGCACATACAGGCCCCGCTCGCCGTCCGACCTGACCGGCCGTCAAGATCCCCTCCCACTCGCAATACGAAGGGGGCCCCACACAGCAAACGGCAGTTCCCGAGCTGCTGCCTGAACGGCAGATCCCCGTCACAGGCCAGCACCTCAGCGATGCTCCTGCGGTCAAGCACGCCACAACGGGCCGCGTGCCGCACCTCGACCTGCGGACGACTGGCCTGTCCGAGTCCACCATGCGCCCGGATCGTTCAGCCTGGCTCGCTGACGTCGCGCGCCCAACGCTCGACTACGAACGCCTCCAGAAAAACCAGTAAAGAAGATGTAAAGGACGCTGTTAGGGTGAGGCCCGCACTTTGCACCGCAGAAAGACGAGCATGACGACGCCTGTTGAAACCCCTGAACCACAGCCACAGTGGGGGCCGCCGCCCGGCCACAACCCGCCCCCCATGGACAGCTATCCGTATGGATGGGTTCCAGTGCCGCCGCGGCTCAGCAACGGGCTCGGCACCGCCGCGATCGTTCTCGGCTCGATCAGTTCATTCATCGCGTTCCTGCCGGGCCTGTTCTGGGTGGCGTGGATCCTGGGCCCGCTCGCTGTGATCTTCGGCCTGATCGGGCTTCACAACGTCCGCAAAGGGCGGGCCGACAACAAGAGTTCGGCACTCGGCGGCACGATCCTCGGCGGCATCTCGATGGCCCTCGCCGTCGTCGGCCTGGTCGTCACCGTGACGATGGTCAAGGACGCCGTCCACGACGACAGGGAACGCCGCAGAGCCACGGTCGCGGAGACCCCTCAGGCGCCCGAATCCCCGTTGCCCACGTTCCACGAAGTCAGCAACCCCGGGCCCGCGAAATACGGGGAAAGCCACACGTACGACGACGGCGTGACGGTCACCGTGGCAGCGCCCACCGAGTACACGCCCGGCAAACGGGCTCTCGGGTTGGAGAAGGGCGATCGCGCGTTCCTCTTGCACATCATCGTCACCAACCACTCCAGCGAGCCGGTCGACGCGAACTTCCTTCAGCCGCGCGTCAAGGACGCCAATGGTGCGGGAGTCGACTTCCTCCTCGACACCAAAGCGAACATGAAGCTGTTCCAGGGTGAACTCGCGCCCGGCGACACGGCAGAGGGCCGATACGCATTCCCGGTATCCCCTGATGCAGCACGCGACTTTCGGGTGAGTATGCACCCCGGGATTCTCTACTCGGACGCCGAATGGGCCGGCCCGCTCGGCTAGAGCGACTCGGTCAGTAGACGAAGGCCTCGGAGCTCCTCAGTGTGAGGACGCACCGGCCGTCGGCGGAGAGCTCGTCCACGATGATGCGGTGCCTCGCGTCTGGTCTTCGCGCAGCGCTCGGCGCACGTGGGCGAGACCTACCGCGTCATCGGCCACGGCATTGATGACGCCGCAGCAGCGGTGGAGCCTGGCAGCAGATCTCCTGCGGCAGCGTAGTCACGCAGAAACTGAGGCCCAGGGCGTCACGCAGGTCAAGGCCGCCCACACCGGCCATCGTCGAACACCGCGCGGTGGTCTACGGACTGAACAGCCCCACCGACCGCCACCCCGTCCGTGAACGCACCTCCGACACCGCGACCGTCAGCGTCCGCTGAACCCAGCGACGCGTCACGGCGGCAGCCCGGCGGCCGCCGTGACGCACTGCCGAAACCTGCCGAGCACATGAGGCAGCGCCGTCAGGCTCGGGTCCCGTCGCCCGCCGGGCTCACCACAGGCGAGGTGCCCCTGTCTGCTGTGCCCCGGCCCGACACAGGACCACGGAGATCGGCCACGTGGAGCAAGATCTACACTGCCCCTGGCGGCTGGACGCCCGCTTCCAACGAGGAATCACGGGGCGCGCGTTCGGAGCTCATGAGCGCCGTTCCCGGGACTGGCGCGCGCATTCCGACGAGGGTGGACTGATGGCGACAATACCTTTCGATGCGGCATTGCTGGACGGATACCGCGCCGTGCAGGAGAGCGGTGCGGGCCCGATGAGCCTGGAGCGGCTGCCGACCATTCGGACCGAAGACGCCGCAGAGGTGCCGACGCTCGACGAGCTGCGCCAGGGTGGGCGGTTCGAGGTGACCTCGGTCTCCGCCCCGGGGGCGTCCGGTGCCTCCGAAACCGAGTTGGTGATCTGCACGCCTGCCGCCGTGGCCGGCCCTGCCGTATCGCGCCCGGTCCTCTACTTCGTGCACGGCGGCGGCTACTTCAGCGGCGATCCGCGGCATCTGTTCTTCATCGAACCGCTGCTGGACGAGGCCGAGCGGCTCGGGGCATCGCTGATCTCGGCAGGCTACCGGCTCGCGCCGGAGCATCCGTATCCCGCACCGCTCGACGATGTCTACGCCGGGCTCCTGTGGACCGCTGAGCACGCGGCCGAACTCGGTTTGGACGCGGACCGGATCGTCGTCGCAGGGACCAGTGCCGGCGGTGGCCTGGCCGCTGCGCTGAGTCTGTTGGTGCGTGACAAGGGCGGCCCGCGGCTGGCCGGGCAGTTGCTGATGTGCCCGATGCTCGACGACCGCAACGACAGTGCTTCGGCCCACCAGATGGACGGTGTCGATGTCTGGGACCGCAGCTGGAACGGCTTCGGGTGGAAGGCCCTGCTCGGCTCCGAATGCGGCACCCCGGGCGTCTCGCCCTACGCCGCGCCGGCCCGCGCAACGGATCTGTCCGGACTGCCCCCGGCGTTCATCGACGTCGGCTCGGCAGAGACGCTGCGCGACGAGGCCGTAGCCTACGCCGACCGGATCTGGCGGGCCGGCGGCTCTGCCGAGCTGCATGTGTGGTCCGGCGGCTACCACACGTTCGACCTGGTGGTCCCGGACGCGGCGATCAGCCGAGCAGCGCGGCAGGCCCGCCGTTCCTGGCTGGATCGGGTGTTGGCGGCGGCCTGACGTCCCACACGAGTGGCTCGCTCGGCACGTGCTCGCCCCGGCAGAACGTGGTCGTCGTGAAGGTCCCCGACAGCGCCAGACACCGGCTGCGGCCGGTCGTGCTGTCCGGCGCCGAAGCTGCGCCCCGAGCCTGGCGCGCGCCCGCTGTTCCCAAGCGCGGCAGGGATGGACGCGGGCGGCGCATGAGGGGGGCGCGGCTGGGCACCAGGTTGTCGGGATGCGGGAGGGCCGGGGAAGCCTGGGGAGGTTGAGCGGCCCTCCTGCCCCCATGCGGCGGCCCCGGCTCTCCCTTTCACAGTGCTGAGCGCACGGGGGGCCAACCGGAACACTCACTGGCCGGCTGAAGCGCTCGTTCACGAGTACGGGCCCTGGCCCACTGTCAAAAGAAGGGGACCAGAGCCCGCACTCGTGAACAAAGCCAAGCTCAGGACCGCATGCGATAGGTCACGTGTGTGACCGAGTTCGCTGCTCGCGACTCCACCTGTTCAAGATTCAGGGACGGCACTCCGTCGAACAGCCGCGTACCGGCGCCGAGCGTGAACGGCACAATGTGCAGCCGCAGCTCGTCGATCAAGCCTGCCGCCAGGTACTGGTTGACGGTGGTCGCGCCCCCGTGGATCGACACGTTGCGGCCCCCTGCCGCCTCTCGAGCCTGCCGCAGTGCGGATTCGATGCCGTCGGTGACGAAGTGGAACGTGGTGCCGCCGTCCATCGGCTGTGGATCGCGCGGGTGGTGGGTGAGCACGAAGACCGGTGCGCGATAGGGGGGATTGTCGCCCCACCATCCCTTCCACTGCCGATCCCATGTGCCGCGTACGGGGCCGAACATGTTGCGCCCCATGATGAAGGCGCCGACCACCGTCAGCCGGTCGAGCTCAGCCTGCCGTTGCTCGGGGGTTTCGAACATCCAGGCGTGCAGTCTGTCGCCCCAGCCATCACCCGCGTCATCACCGAACGGACGCTGCTCGGTCTGGTTGAGCCCGGCCGAGTACCCGTCCACGGAGATCGAGAGGTCGCCGGTCACCTTGCCCACATCTTCGGTCACTGAGCCGTCCTCCTAGTAGCGACCTTCCGTCGCCTACGCGGTGAGCCGTCTGACGTTTGTTACTGGGGGTAGACCGTTCCGGTCTCGCAAACTCATCGCCCGGCCGTACCGCCTTCCCGCACCACCCAGTTGCTCGCGACCTTCAGCTGCAGCCAAGCCGGCCTGACTGTGACGTTGTTCCAGGGCCCCCGCAGGGCGTCGCCAAGCGGCGCGCTTGGTCGAGGCTCCGCGCAACCACACCACACCAATTCACCGCACGATGTCTCCCGCGCGGCTGGGAACGGCGTCGAGGCTGGCGAGTGTCGTGTCGTCGAAGCTGATCGCGGCCGCGTCGATGTTCCCGCGCAGATGCTCCGCGTCGGCGGTCCCGGGGATGAGGAGGGTGTTCGGGGCGTGGTGGAGCAGCCAGGCCAGGCCGACCTGGGCGGGGGTCACGTTCAGCGCCTGGGCGGCAGCGATCGCGGCAGGCTCGTCGACGACCTTCGCCAGGCCCGCGAAGGCGCCGCCCAGCGGGAAGAACGGCACCCAGGCGATACCTTCGGCCCGGCAGAGCCGGAGCATGTCCTCGTCGTCGCGCGCCACCAGGCTGTACGCGTTCTGCACGCAGGCGATGCCCGCCGGGAGCGCGCGCCGCAGTCCGTCCAGAGTGACGCTGCTGAGGCCGATCGCGCCGATCTTGCCCTCGTCCCGCAGGGCGGTCATGACGGCGAGCTGGTCGTCGAGGTCGACCACTTGATCGCCCTCGGGGCGAAGCCCCGGGCCGGTGTCGGCGCGGCGCAGGTTGACCAGGGGGATCCGGTCGAGACCCAGGCTCTTGAGGTTGGCCTCGACCCCGGCCCGCAGTTGCTCGGGCCGCTGCGCGAGGCGTAGCGGGACCGCGGCGCCCGGGGCGGGCTCGGCGCCCACCTTGCTGACGACCAGGACGTCGTCCTCGGGGCGGAGCGCCGCGCAGATGACCTCGTTCACGTGGCCGTCGCCGTAGAACTGGGCGGTGTCGACGTGATCCACGCCGAGCTCGACCGCGCGCCGCAGCAGCGCGATCGCGTCGTCGCGGCGCAGCCGCTCCAGCTGCATGGCGCCGTAGCCGACCCGGGAGACGGTTCGGCCGGCCAGCGTTCCAGGCCCACCGGGTCGCACGGCGCCGCCGGCGGTGAGCTGAAGAGATCGGTCGGTGGATGCCATGACGGTCTCGCTCTCATGAGACGATGGAAGCAAACGGAGGAACTCCGTTTACCTACGACCGTAACACCAACCGGAGGGTCTCCGTTTTGGCTTCGCCAGACTCCCCCAACGCCGACGGGCCGCCCCCTGCGGCCGGACGCCCGGCCCGCGCCGACGCACGGCGCAACCGCGAACGCCTGCTCGCCATAGCCCGCGACGCCTTCGCCGCGACGGACGGCACGGCGCGCCTGGACGCCATCGCCCGAGAGGCCGGCGTCGGCATCGGGACGCTCTACCGCCACTTCCCCACCCGTGAAGCCCTGGTCGAAGCCATCTACGCCTCCGAGCTCGACGCCGTCGTCACCAGCGTCCCCGCGCTGCTCTCCGAGCTCCCACCCGAAGCCGCCCTGCGTGCGTGGATGGACCGTTACGCCGCTTTCTTCGCGGCCAAGCGCGGAATCTCCGACACCCTGCGCGCGGGCTGGGCATCGGGCGCCATCGCCACCCCGGCCACGCGTGAACGACTGACCGCGGCCATCGCCACGATCCTCGATGCCGGCGTGCGGACCGGCTCGCTGCGAGCCGACGTGGAACCGGACGAGGTCACGATGATGCTCCTCGGAGTGTTCCTGTCCTCGACGGCAGTCGAGGGCACGGCTCCGACAGGCCGGATGCTGGACCTCCTGGTGGACGCGTTGCGGCCACCCGCGGGCGGCAACCCGCACGCGTGACACGGCGCTTGGCGGGTCCATCGGGCCCGTGCCTCCTGTGGGCCGCTCCCGGGCCGGCCTCCGCCGAGCCCGCACTCGTAGGTGAGGCACGGACGGGGAGACACTGACGGGGAGGCACGGACGCCGGCCTCGCGTGCGGGACGGGCCGTCGCGGAACCGGTTCCGCACGGCAGCCGTGGCCTATCAGTAGGTGTGGTCCGCCGTGACATCGGACGACATCGCCAGCCCTTTGTCCGCTTCCGTCCCGCGTACGGCGAGCAGGGTCTGGCACAGCGCGTCGACGGCCGCGAGGTGCGCAAGGCGGCTCGCGACCGTCTCCAGTCCGAAGATGCGGTCCTGTCCACCCGCGACCAACGTGCGGGTGCTGAGCTCGCTCAGGGGTGAACGGGCGTAACTGGTCAGGGAAAGGACGGTCGCCCCAGCCGTGCGGGCTCGACGGGCCGCGTCGACCGTGGTGCGGGTCGCACCGGTGTGGCTGATGGCCAGGCAGACCGCCGAGGGCGGCAGCAGCCCGGCGGCCAGCTGGGCGGTGAGCGGGTCGGCCGGCGCGTCGACGACACAGCCCAGGGCGCGCAGGCGGTATGCGGTGTCCAGAGCCACAGCACCGGAGAGTCCCGCACCCACGACCAGTACGCGCGGAGCCGCGTCGAGTGCCGCGGCCGCGTCGCGCAGTGCGTCCAGGGCGAGCGTGGAAGCCAGACCGTCCAGCGCCTCCCGCGCGGAACGCACCGTTTCGGCGAGTGCACGGGCAGCGGGATCGGCTTCGCTCGACGGAGGCGGCGCGGGCGCCTCGCGGGCCGCCGCGATCTTGAGCTCCTGATATCCGCGGAAACCCAGACGCTGGCAGGCACGGACGACAGACGACGGTGCCGCCCCGGCGAGCTGCGCGACATCGCTGACGCTCAGATGCACCAGCTCCGCCCCCTTGTCGAGAACGACCTGGGCGACGCGGGCCTCGGCGTCGCGCAGCTCCGACAGGTGGGCCCGGACGTGGGCCGCGAGCCCCCGACCCCCGGCAGAATTTAATTCCATGGAGCGATGCTAGCGTGGAAAAAGATTCCACGAGGGAGGGTTTTCATGTCCATGGCCCTGTCGTTGCCGACGCACGGCGCGGCCGCCGTGCCCGTCGCCGTGCTGACCGCCGCCCTGCTCCACGCGGTCTGGAACGCACTGGCACACGGAGCCGAGGACAAACTGGCCGTCTTCGTGCTGATGAACGTGGCCACGACCGGATGCGCCGCGATCATGGTCTGCTTCGCCGCGCGTCCCTCCGCCGCGGCCTGGCCGTACATCGCCACCTCGGCCGCCTTGCAAGTCGCCTACCAGATGCTGCTGTTGCAGGCCTACCGGCTGGGTGACTTCGGCCAGATGTACCCGATCGCCCGTGGTACGTCCCCGCTGCTCGTCGCCTTGGTCTCCACGACCGTCCTCGACCGCCCCTTGTCCGCCAAGGACACGGCGGGCGTTCTGGTGATCTCCCTCGGTCTCGTCGGACTGGCCCTGGCCGACGGCATGCCCGGCCGCGCTCAGCTACCGGCGCTGGCCGCCGCCCTCGGAACAGGGACGATGATCGCTTCCTACACGCTCGTCGACGGCAGCGGCGTGCGGAAATCGGACACGGTCGCCGGGTACATCGCATGGCTCTTCCTGTCCCAGAGCCTCGCGTTCCTCGTGTCCGCCTGGCTGATGCGAAGGCGATCGCTGGGCGTCCAGCTCAAGTCCGTGGGCCGGCGCGGCCTCGCGGGAGGCGTGCTCTCCCTGCTCGCATACGGGCTCGTGGTCTGGGCACAGTCCCGCGGCAACATATCCACCATCGCCGCGCTGCGGGAGACCAGCATCGTCTTCGCCGCGCTGATCGGCCTGGCGATATTCCGGGAGCCCTTCGGTAACCGCCGCCTCGCCGCAAGCGCGGCGGTCCTGGCCGGCATCGCGGTCCTGGAACTCGCCCACGCCTGACGCCGGCCCTCCTCGGCCCCGTCCGAGAACCCGCCCCCAAGCACGCGCCCGCTCGCAACCCGCAGCTCTCTCAGAGATCCTTCCGGTCCCAGCATTGCGAACCGGGGGGCTCGGCTCAGTCGACCCCACCGACCGCCCACCGGTCCTCGGTCTCCGACTCCGTCGATCAAGACCGCCGAGCCCCAACACCCCTGGTTGGCGCCCGAGTTGCCCAATATCGGCCTCGCCCGCCGAGCGGCGTCCGTCTCCGCGTCCGTCTCCGCGTCCGCCTCCGCGGCAGGTGGATGCCCCTCAGTGGAAGGGCTCCGGCCACGCGGACGCCCCGCGCCCAACACGCTTGCTCCGCGCGGCCACCGAGCTCCGAGCGGCCATCGAGCGACGCCCCTGTTGGCGGTGATGTCAGTGGGGCTTGGTACAACTCCCTTACCTGGCTTCGGTCCATCGAGCCGGGCCCATCGTCGACGCATCGGAAACAGCCCGAAGGAGCGGTCCCCATGACCATTGGCAGCCACCTCAAGGAATTCCACGGCCTGCCGGCCTTCACGTTTCCCGCCGCCGGCGACACACCGGGGACGGCCGCACCCCTGCCCGCCGCCGAATCCGTGGCCTGGCGCATCGCCGTGGACGCGTACGACAGCGAGGAAGAGTGGCCGGAGGCTTTCGCCCGCTTCCTCGCGGCCGTGGACAGTCGACGGGTGCGCGCGCTGATCGTCGGCGCCTGGAGCGATGTGTACGAGAAGGCACCGGACGCGGTGATCGACGCGCTGGTGGCCGCGCGTGATCAACTGCCCGCGCTGCGCGGCCTGTTCCTCGGTGACATCGTCATGGAGGAGTGCGAGATCTCCTGGATCGTTCAAGGTGACGTCTCACCCCTGTTGGCCGCCTTCCCGGATCTGGAGGAGTTCGGCGTGCGAGGCGGCAACGAGCTGGTCTTTCCGGCCGTGCGGCACGAACGGCTGCGCGCGCTCACCGTGGAGACGGGCGGCCTTCCCGTGGCGGCGGTACGCGGTATCGCCGGCGGCGATCTGCCCGCGCTGGTCTCCCTCGACCTGTGGCTCGGCACATCCGAGTACGGCGGCGACTGCCAGGTCTCCGACCTGGCCCCGATCCTCGCGGGCGACCGGCTGCCCAGCCTGCGCCGGCTGGGGCTGCGCAACAGCGAGATCCAGGACGACATCTGCCGCGCACTCGCCTCGGCTCCCGTCGTGGCCCGCTTGGAGGACCTGGACATCTCGATGGGTGTCCTCACGGACGACGGTGTCACAGAGCTGCTGTCGGGCCGGCCGTTGACCCACCTCAAGTCGCTCGATCTGCACCACAACTACCTCGGCCCGGAACTGCGCGACCGCCTCGTGCAGACACTGGAGGCCGCCGGAGTAAGGGTCGACGCCGACGCGGGAGACGCCGACTCCGACGAGGAGGAGGACGGGACCGTCTGGCGCTTCGTCGCCGTGGGCGAATAGCCCACGCCGCGAGGACGACGAGGCCAGGACGTGGCATGGCAGAGGTGCGGGGACGGCACATGGCGGTGAAATGGGCGGTCGTCGCCAACGGGGAGAACCGCCGGACGGAACTCTTCACGGCGGCGGCACGAGAAGCGGGCCACGGCACACCACGCGTCGTGGAGTGGCTTGATGTGTTGCGGGACGGCGGCGCCGACTTCGGCGACGACGAGGTGGTACGGCTGGACTCGCCCGGCGAGAACGCGGCGGTGGACCGAATCCTGCGCGGCAGCCAGGAGCAGACCCGCGTCGAGGGTTCCGCACGCTGGTACGAGAACTTCCTCGGCGCCGTCCGTTCGCTGCGCGGCGGGCGCCGCCTCGACGACCCGGCGGATCTCGCCGTGCTCTTCGACAAACGGCTGTGCCACGCCCGTCTCGACCGCGCGGGCGTGCCCGTACCCCCGTCACCGACCAGCGGTGGGCTCGCACCGGTGGAGGGGTGGAGCGGCGTACGGCACCTCATGCGCGAGGCCGGGTTGCACCGGGTGTTCGTCAAGCTCGCCCACGGGTCGTCCGCCTCGGGCGTGTTCGCCGTCCAGACGAACAGCAGCGGCCGCGTCGCCGTCACCACCAGCGTGGAGCACACCGCGGACGGCAGCCTCCACAACTCCCTGCGCATCCGCCGCTACACGGACGAGACGGAGATCGCCTCGATCGTGGACACGCTCGCCCCGGACGGGCTGCACATCGAGCGCTGGCTGCCCAAGGCCTCGCTCCTCGGCAGATCCGCGGATCTGCGCGTGGTGGTCGTGGCCGGCCGCGCGACCCATGCCGTGGTCCGGACGAGCCGCTCCCCCCTCACCAATCTGCACCTGGGGGGCGCCCGCGGCGACCTCTCGGCCGTGCGCGCGCTGGCCGGTGACCGGTGGACGGAGGCCCTCGCCGTCAGCGAGCGGGCCGCGGCCTGCTTCCCCGGCACCCTGTGCGTCGGGGTGGACCTGCTGCCCGCCGTGGGCTGGCGTCGGTTCGCCGTGGGAGAGGTCAACGCCTTCGGTGATCTCCTCCCGAGGCTGACGGGTCTGCCCGACGGCGGCGCGGAGGGTCTGGACACCTACGGGGCCCAGATCGCCGCGGTCCGGTCCGGCCGCACCGCGCCGCCCGCGCATCTTTCCCCACTACACACGCTCCCGGCTCGACACATCGTCGCCCCACCCACCACGCTCGACGCACCACCGAGGACAGCACATGACCACCCCTGAGACCTCCCGGGCCGCCGCGGACACCGCTCCCCCGCCGTACGACATCCCGGACATGAACGAGGTGGTGGGGCGGGACGACCTCCTCCTGCTGACGCTCGACACCCTGCGCTACGACGTGGCCGTCGAACTCGCCGCCACCGGCCGCCTCCCGAACCTCTCTGCACACCTGCCCGGCGGCACCTGGGAACAGCGCCACGCCCCGGGCAACTTCACCTACGCCTCCCATCAAGCGATGTTCGCGGGCTTCCTCCCCACCCCGGCGTCGCCCGGCCCGCACCCACGGCTGTTCGCGGCACGGTTCGCCGGCAGCGAGAGCACCGCGGGGCGGACGTTCGTCTTCGACGCCCCCCATCTGGTGGCCGGTCTCGCCGCCCGTGGCTACCGGACGGTGTGCATCGGCGGAGTCGGCTTCTTCAACAAGCAGGGCGCGCTGGGCAACGTACTGCCCGGATTCTTCCAGGAGAGCCACTGGGAACCCGCGTTCTCGGTGGCCTCCCCGGCCTCCTTCGAAGCCCAAGTGGAGCGCGCCGAAAAGGTCGTGACCCAACTGCCGCCCGAACAAAGGCTGTTCCTCTTCCTCAACGCCTCGGCCCTGCACCAGCCCAACTGGTTCCATCTGCCCGGCGCGACCCGCGAGTCGGGCGACAGCCGGGCATCCCACGCTGCGGCCCTGGAGTACATCGACCGCCATGTCGGACGGCTCTTCGACGCCATGAGCTCCCGCCGCCGCTGCTTCGCCATCGTCAGCTCCGACCACGGCACCGCGTACGGCGACGACGGCTACACCGGTCATCGCCTCGGTCACGACTGCGTATGGACCGTGCCGTACAGCCACTTCTTCCTGGAGCCGACCACATGACCCACACCCCCCTGGCCACGCCGCCCCACACGGCTCCGCGCCCTTACCAGAGCTACACCTACGCCTACCCGCACAAGACCGCCTACCGGCCGCTCGCTCCGCGCCCCGCGCTGAAGGACCTGTGGGCAGGCGAGTCCCGTGGGTCCCTCTCGCTGTACGTGCACATACCGTTCTGCGAGGTCCGTTGTGGATTCTGCAACCTGTTCACCCGCATCGGGGCGCCCGACGACCTGACCGGCCGATACTTGGACGCGGTGCGCCGCCAAGCCGCCGCGGTGCGCGGGGCGCTCGGCGACGACGAACCGCCGCGGTTCGTCAACGCCGCGTTCGGCGGCGGCACACCCACGTTCCTCAAGCCCCGCGAGCTGGAGCAGCTGTGCGACATCGCCGAGCACGAGATGGGAGCGGACCTCCGTGCTGTTCCGCTGTCGGTCGAGGCCTCCCCCTCCACCGCGACGACGGACCGCCTGGACGTACTGGCCGCGCGCGGCACCACCAGACTCAGCCTGGGGGTGCAGAGTTTCATCGAGGAGGAGTCGCGCTCCGCCGCGCGGCCACAGCGCCGCTCCGACGTGGAAGCAGCCCTCGCCCGCATCCGTGAAGCGGGTATTCCCGTCCTCAACATCGATCTGATCTATGGGATCGACGGCCAGACGGCGGCCAGTTGGCGCCAGTCCCTCGACGCGGCGCTGGCCTGGCGGCCGGAGGAGATCTACCTCTATCCGCTCTATGTGCGTCCCTTGACGGGCCTCGGCCGGCACGCCGACCCGCTGCGCGCCGGACGGGACTGGGACGAACAGCGCCTGCGCCGCTACCGGGAGGGCCGGGACCATCTGCTGTCCCACGGCTACGAGCAGGTGTCGATGCGGATGTTCCGCCGTGCCGACGCCCCGCCGCAGGGCCCGGACGACTACGCCTGTCAGACCGACGGCATGATCGGCCTGGGCTGTGGCGCCCGCTCGTACACCTCGACGCTGCACTACTCCTTCGACTACGCGGTCTCCATGCGGGAGATCCGCGGCATCATCGACGACTACACCGCCACCGAGGACTTCTCCCACGCCCTCCACGGCCGGCACGTCGACGAGGGTGAGGCCCGGCGCCGACACCTGCTGCAGTCCCTGCTCCAGGCCGAGGGACTGCTCGGAGCGGACTACCGCCTGCGCTTCGGAGCCGATCCCTGGGACGACTTCCGCGCCGAACTCGATGTCCTCGCCGCGCGCGGTTGGCTGCGCGGCGACGGCGACGACCTGCTGCGCCTGTCCGCCGAAGGGCTTGCCCACTCCGATGCCATCGGTCCCGAGTTCTTCTCCCCGGCCGTGCGGGACGCCATGGCCGCCTACGAACTGAAGTGAGGCCGCCGTGGACCTGACCATCCTCTATCGCGGCCCGCTGGCCTCCTGCGATTACGACTGCCCGTACTGTCCGTTCGCCAAGCGCCGCGACACCACGGCTCAGCTGCGCGCCGACCGTGCGGCTCTGGAACGCTTCGAGGCCTGGGTCGCAGCGCAGCGCGAAGACCGCCTCTCCGTGCTCTTCACCCCGTGGGGCGAGGGCCTCACCCGCTCCTGGTACCAGCGCGCCCTGGTGCGCCTTTCCCGTCAACCGCACGTGCGGCGCGTGGCGATCCAGACCAACCTGAGCTGCCGAACCGACTGGCTCGACCAAGCCGACCGGGACACGGTGGCTCTGTGGTGCACCTACCACCCGGGGCAGACACCGCACGAGCGCTTCCTGGCCAAGACCCGTCAACTGCGCGATCTGAACGTGCGGTTCAGCGTCGGAGTCGTGGGCCTGCCCGAGCACCTTGAGGCCGCCCGCAAGCTGCGCGAGGAACTGCCGGAACAGGTGTACCTCTGGGTGAACGCCGCCGAAGGCCACATCTACACGGACGAACAGGCCGCCCGGTGGACCGCGCTCGATCCGCTCTTCCCCCTCAGCCGCCACCCGCACGCCTCGGCCGGGCTGCCCTGCCGCACCGGAGAGTCCGTGATCTCGGTGGACGGGGACGGCACGGTCCGCCGCTGCCATTTCGTACGCGACGAGCTGGGCAATCTCTACGACGGTTCCTACCGCACCGCCCTCGCCCCGCGTCCCTGCCCCCTGACCACGTGCGACTGCCACATCGGGTACGTGCACCTGGAGTCCCTGCCCCTGTACGACGTCTTCGCGGGCGGCGTCCTGGAACGCATGCCCCGGTCGTTGCCGGCCGTGCTGCCCGTACCCGCGCTTCCGTCAACCCGGCCGGCGATCGTGCGGACACCCCTCGACCTCGCAAGTCCGGGCACAGTCGTACGACCGGCGTGAGGCGAGCCCGCCGCGCACGACGAAGGCGAGTTCGAGACGCCGGGACCGAGCAGCCTGCAGTCCCACGCGACGATCTCGACAGGCGGCACCGGACAAAGCCGGGCAGGATTTGTGGGGACCTGCGAGGCGGTGCGCACCGCACGGTCGACGGCTGCTGCGGCCGGGACCTGTGGCCCTGCCGCGAAGGACTTTGGCATCTGTGAGTACCCGTTCACAACGGTGAGGCTGAGGGTGAGCCCGGACAACACCGCATGGCGGGCGCAGCACTGATACCTCGATCCCCCGAGTGCCCGTCGAGTACGACAGCGAAGCGAGAGGACGACATGAGCGAGGTCGGAAAACCCCTGGTGATGGTTGGTGTGGACGGCTCGCGCAACTCGATGGACGCCCTGCGGTGGGCTGTCGAGCACGCCGCCTCCATCGAGGGGCGCGTGCACGCGGTGATGTGCTGGGAGTGGTCGCGCAATCCCCTCGGGATGGGGATCACGGGGCTCGCCTCCGGCATGGTCAGCCCGGAGGAGATGGCCCGCGAGAAGTTGGCCGAGGTCATCCAGGAGGCCTTGGGCGACCGCCCCGCGGCCCCGGTCCACCCCCGGGTCGTGCAGGGCTCGCCCGCCCACGTCCTGGTGGAGATGTCACAGGACGCCCGCACCATGGTCGTGGGCACGCGCGGGTACGGCGGCTTCAAGAATGCGCTCTTGGGCTCCGTGAGCCAACAGGTCGTCCAGTACGCACAATGCACCGTCGCCGTAGTGCGCGCTTCGACTGACAGCTGATCAATTCCCTTGTGCACGGCGGTCGTTCCGCCCGCTTCTGTTCGTACCCGGGGTCGAATGCGCGGCCCGCCAAGGATTCCCGGACCGCCAGGCCCCCGCGCCCAGGGGCGTATGACGGATGGGGCCACAGCCACGCTCCGACCTCGGCGAGGAGGGCAACACCATGCCACGGACCATCCCCACCCTGGACGTTCCGGCCGTGACCGCGCTCATCGAGGCCGCCACGGCCGCACCGTCCCTGCACAACGCCCAACCCTGGCGGTTTCTCTTCCTGCGTGCGACGAACACCGTCGAGCTGTACTCCGACGAACGGCGCGCGGTCCCGTACGCCGACTCCCAGGGCCGGGCACTGCACATCGGGTGTGGCGCGTCGTTGTTCACCCTGCGGGTGGCCTGCGCCGACGCCGGCCTGGACCCGGAGGTGACCCTGTTGCCCGATCCGGACCGGCCCGAACTCCTCGCCGCGGTGCGGCTGGACGCGCATCCACCCCGGGACACACAGAAGACTCGGGACCTGGCCTCCTTGCGTCAGGACATCGCCAGGCGGCACACCAGCAGATACCCGTTCGCTCCGACACTCGTACCCGAACCCGTCCGTGACGCTCTCCGCGACGCCGCGGCATGCGAGGGCGCGGCCCTCCACTTCCCCCATCCCTGGCACGTGGATGCACTGTTGGACCTGGCCCAGGACGCGGAGTCGCAGAACGCACACGACCCGGAGCAGATCGCGGAACTCGCCCGCTGGACCCGCGTCGGGACCATCCCGTCGGACACGACCGTCGACGGAGTCCCCGACTTCGCCTTCGCGCCGCGTCGTCGCAGTGGCGCCGCCCCCATCCGCGACTTCGCCACCGGCCGGCCGGTCGCCGACCGCGGCTGCCTGGATTTCGAACAGGTCCCGCAATTGGCCCTGCTTGGCACGGCCGAGGACTCCCCCGCCGACTGGTTGCGTGTCGGCCAGGCCCTGCAGCACGTACTGCTCCTGGCCACGCACCACGATCTCGTGGCCAACGTCACCACGGAAGCTCTCGAGCGCGAGGACCTGCGGTGGGCCGTACGAGACCCGCTCTCCGCCATGCCGTACGTACAGGTGATGCTCCGCATCGGATACGGTCCGGCCGGTCCCCGCTCCCCGCGTCGCACGGTACGGGACGTTCTCACCATCGAGTGACCCTGAGCCCCCGGCGGGATCGGTAGCCGTAGGGCCGCATGCCGACATCACGCCCTGTACGCACAGAACACAGGTCTTCTAAGCATCAACGCACTTCTGGGGAAGGGGATTTGGGTACCCCACGCTGACCGCGACCGCCGCAGTCCGATGCCGTCCTGCTTCCTGGTCGGCGACCCACTTCTTCACGCCGGCCAGGCCCGCGTCAGGCTGTCACGCAAAGCCGCCAGTGCCTCAGTACCCAGTTGACGCTCCAGAGTCTGCTCCAGGTCGTGAAGAATCCCTGACGCCACGTCACGACGCCGACGCCCCGCGTCCGTCAGGCCGATGAGGGTAGTGCGAGGGAACCCCGGCCCCGGCGTGCTGACCAGCAGGCCTTCGTCGAGAAGCTGCGTGACCGCGCGATGCATCGTCTGGCGGGTGACGCCGGCCCGGCGGGCGAGCTCGGCGATGCTCAGCGACGCGCTGGAGTCCAGGTGCGCGAGCACCGCCGCGTGCGCCGGTGTGATGGGGTCCACGCCCGCGGCGTCCAAACGCTCCATCAACTCGTCGGAGAACCAACGGGCCCCCCGCTGCAGGAGGGTGAGGAGCGGCGGGTGCGTACCGGCGTTCTCCTTGGCGCTCATCGCTCGCGGTCCTGTCACTTGTGGGGTATGTTCCTGCGTCAGCATAGCTGACACAGGGGAGGTTCGGTTGCCATGACAAGCAATGCCGTCGACGTCCTTGTCGCTGGAGCGGGCCCGGTCGGTCTCACGGCGGCGATGCAACTGGCCCGGTGGGGACTGTCGGTTCGGCTGGTGGATGCCGCACCCGGACCTGCCACCACCAGCCGCGCGCTGGGGACCCACGCCCGCAGCCTGGAGATCTACGATCAGCTCGGCATCCTCGGCGACATCGCTCCGCACGGAACGCGAGTCAACGCGTTCGTCCGCCACCAGGCCGACCGCACGACCCGGGTCGACTTCGACTACGGCGACTTGGTGACCCCGTTTCCGTACATGTTCAACATCGATCAGGTCATCACCGAGCGAGTGCTGCGTGCGCATGCCATGTCGGCCGGGATCGACGTGGAGTGGAACACCAAGCTGGATTCGTTCAAGCCGGACACCGACGGGGTCACAGCCGTGCTGAGCAGCGGCGATCACCCAGGCGCCGCGCAGGAGACCGTACGTGCCCGATACCTGTGGGGCTGCGACGGCGGACACTCGACAGTCCGCAAGACCCTCCGGCTCCCCCTGGCGGGCGAAGCCGCGCACACATGGCTGATCGCCGATGCGATCGTGCACACTGATGTGGAACGGGACGGGGTGCACTGGCTGTTTCCGCCCGGTGGCGCGTTGATGCTGTTTCCGTTTCCGGAACCGGGGAAGTGGCGACTTCTGGACACGACCGGTTCGGGCGAGCCTGCGCATCCCGACCTGATCGCCCGACAGTTCAGCACCAAACTGTCACAGGCTCTGGGCCGCGAAACCCTGGTGAGCAGGCCCAGTTGGGCCTCGAAGTTCACCATCCAGCAGCGCGCGGTCCCCACCATGCACGTCGGCAGGTGTCTCCTTTCCGGCGACGCCGCCCATGTCCACTCGCCCGCGTCGGGGCAGGGGCTGAACACCGGCATCCAGGACGCGTACAACCTGGCCTGGAAGCTGGCCATGGTGGTACACGGTCACGCCGACGACACACTGCTCGACACCTACGACGCCGAGCGGGTTCCCATCGGCCAAGCCCTGCTTGCCTCCACCGCGAAGGTCATGAACACGGCCATGGTCGACACGTCCAGCAGGGAGACCGGGGACACCGAGCGTCATGATCACGGGTTCATGCGTCGGCTTATTCGGAGCATGTCGGGGCTGAGCATCGCCTACCTCGAAAGCCCCCTCACCGTGCCGGACGACGGGGCGGATCAGGGCCCACGTCCTGGCCAACGCCTCACTCAGATCTCGGCGGCCGATGCTCAATCCCCCGGCTGGACCGCACTGCGCGCGCTGCTCCGGGCTCCGACGTGGCACCTGCTCGTCTTCGCCGACGGCAACGACTCCGGCCAGGGCCCGATCGCCACCGAGACGACGTCGCTCCCGGCCTGGCTGAACGGAGTGACGATCAGCCGGCGCCGGCCGAACGGGGTCGACTGCGGCGTGTGGGACCCCGGCGGCCGGGTGCAGGACACACTGGCCGCAGCCGCTGGCGACTGGATCCTCGTACGTCCCGACGGCTATCTCAGCGC
Source organism: Streptomyces xanthochromogenes (assembly GCF_014650455.1). Lineage (GTDB taxonomy): Bacteria > Actinomycetota > Actinomycetes > Streptomycetales > Streptomycetaceae > Streptomyces > Streptomyces xanthochromogenes. The sequence goes on from NZ_BMUZ01000023.1 coordinate 43,203, forward strand.
GCGCGGCACCGGGGGCGGCAGCCTTCGCACCGCGCTGGACCGACTGACCGGTCTGTTCATGCGTGAGGCGCCATCAGCGGGACGGATCGGAAGCGGAGCAGAGGCGTAGAGACGGCATCGCCACAGCCATGGGCACAAGACCGCCTTCGGCACCGGCGTTGGCATCGGCGATGGCGTTGGTGTTGGCGTTGCGAGACAGCCGTCGGGGCGGAAGAACAGGGTGCGTGAACGAGCAGCACGGGCTGATCTCCGCCTCGGCCTCGCCCCTCCATCTCCCGTGCAGCGGAGGGAAGTTGACTTCGCCCTCTCCCCCTGCTCGCTAGTTCAACGAAGCAAGCCCCCTCATCGGGCCCAGCAGCGGGACGGCACTGCAGCAGCGTCCCGCCGGAAAGGAGTAACCATGACCGAGGCCGTACTTCCGAGCAACTGGGGTCGGTGGGGCGACGACGATCAACTGGGCACCCTCCACCTGATCGACGCGGCGGCAAGAAGGCGGGCCGCAACCGAAGTACGCGACGCCCACCACGTCAGCCTGGCTCGCCGCATTCGCCCGGTCCCCCTCACCACAGGACTCGGCCCCGTCGGCAGCCCTGCCGTGATGCCGGCCGGCGTGCTGCAGATCATGAACTTCAACGGGGCGAAGCCCTTGGCGCTGACCGACACACTCGTCATCAACACGCACAATGCCGCCTTGACCCATCTCGACGCCGTGGCACACATGCCGGTGGACGAGCACGTCTACCCCGGTGTACCGGTGCAGGACGCCGTGACGCCGACGGGCGTTGCGCATGGCTCGGCGGACCCGTTCGGCGCCGGGATCGTGACCCGCGGCGTGCTCCTGGACCTGGCTCCCGACGGCGGCAGTCTTCCGCCCGACCGGCGGATCGGAGCGACCGATCTCGATGCCGCGCTCGATCGTGCGGGCACGGTGCTGTCTTCCGGAGACGCTGTGGCCGTGCGGGGAGGATGGGACACCCATCGCCCGCTCGGCCAACCGGTACCCGGCCTCGACCTCAGCGCTGTGGGATGGCTGGACGAACACGGTGTGAGCGTGTACCTCGGCGACATCAGCGACGCCCGACCAGCCCAATTCCCCATGCCCATGCACCAGGTCGCCCTCGCTCGGCTCGGTCTGCCGCTGATCGACGCCGCGGACCTGGACGAGCTCGCCGAGGTCTGCGGACGGCTGGGGCGTGCGAGTTTCATGCTGGTGCTGGCGCCGCCGCGCATCACTGGCACTACCGGACTCGCCGTGAACCCAATCGCCGTCTTCTGAAACGGGCGTCACCCGTGTCCACGGCGGTTCCACTCCTCTGTTACGTCTGTTACGCGTGTGACGGCAGGATCTGCTGGAATGTGGTCGGCATGAGATGGCTGGTCGAATCGAGTTGGTATGCGGCAATGGCGGGAGCCGCGGCAGACAGGAAGCCTTTCCCGTCGTTGTCCAGGATCGTCTTGCCTGCCTTGCCCGCCGCGATCCAGTCGAGCTCGATGGCGAACGCACAGAAACAGGTCGTGTTGTGCACTTCGAGCCTGAACACTTCAGGATCGTCGGGAGAGATCTTGTACGGGAACTTCGCCGGTGGGTGTCCGCCGGACGGCTCCGCGAAGATGGGCGGGTCGGGCTTGGCCAGATCGGTCGCGAAGGGTCTGACGTCCACCTGGCCGCCGCATCCACCGTCCTGGACGGCGATGCCGGTGGTCGGGAGCGGCTGCCGTTGCACATCCAGCACCCTCATTCCCACCAGCAGAACTGCTTCGTCAGAAGACGTCTGACTGGTGATGTCCACGGCAACGGGTCCCAGGCTCCGCTGCCCGCGCTTGTCGCCCTTCTCGTAGTCAGCCGCCGTCTCCGCGTAGTAGTGGACGTCGGACGCGCAGTCCTCCTGCGCTTGGAGATGGACGTAGGACGGCAGTGTCGCGCTGCCGGGGTCCAGCGGACGTGAAACCTGGATCGCCTGGGCGTTCCCACCATTGATGGACTTTGCCAGCACGTAGACCCCATACCCACCGGCAGCCGCGAGGAGGAGCGTCACCGCGACGATCGCCCTCGCTGCCCTGCGGCGCCACCACTTCTGTTTCGGCGGACCTGCCGTAGGCCCGCTGTAGTAGTTGTTGTGCTGGACACCCTCCGTCTGGAAGGGGCCCCGGAACGAGTTGTCGTGGAATTGGAAGGCGTCGTGACCGTCGGGCCGCTGGCTGCCGTCGGTCATGACGCGTCACCGTGATCGATGTGCTGGATGCCCTTGGCCTGCACAGGGCCGTGGAAGGTGTTGTGCTGGAACTCGATGTGGTCACCGCCGGACGGCGCTCCGGGTTGCGGGGCAACGGACCGCAGGTGCGCCACTGCCCGCTCGAGAGCGACGGCGAAGTCCGGGTCGGTCTCGTTGGCCTCCTCCAGTGCGAGCCGGACCCGCTGCCGGGTCCGTTCGCTCGGCAGTTCGTGACCGGACGCCGCCTCGTCCGTCAGCCGGTGGAACGCTGGGTCGTCGCCGAGCTTCCGGCTCACGACCTCGTGCAGGCGATCCATGCCGGCGTTCACCATGCGGTCGACTTCTCCGTCGGCGCGCCCGGCCGCGAGCCGAGCCTTTCGTACGGCCCAAGCGAACAAGTACCCGATCGCGATCTCGACGCCCGTCACAGCATCCCCCTACGGCCACTGCTGACCTCACGTCAAACGGCACCGCTCACGGGACGCCGAAATCGAGAGTCTGGGACGGTGCCCAGCATGGCCGCGCACTCCCTTGAGGCCCTGGCCCTGGTGGGACTGGCCCGCCGTGCGGACGACCGTACCCGTCGACGTTCCTCTTCGGCCTTGCCGCCCCGTTGGACCACCAACGCCTGCCCGTGCGCGGGGAGTTGGGCCGCCGAGTCACGCGGGTGGCGGTGACGACGCGACAGTGCCAGAAGGATGCGGCACGGCTGCCGACCTGGGCCCGAGCCCGTGACATCGCGCCGGACCGGTTCAGCGAACGGCCCGCCTCGTCCAAGGCCAAAGCGCGGACGGTACGAGCATGGCGGCGAGCAGCGAGATCAGGGAGCCCGGCGAGAGGCCCGCGCCGACCCGCCTCCCGACTTCCGCCCCGCTGCGGCGATGCATACGACACACATCAGCTGTTCTGTTTCCATGCTCCGTGGACAGCCGGCGCGCTCCCCCGCAGTCACTCCGGCTGGGCCACGCATTCATCATCACCTCGGCGCACAATCCCGTGCCCCTTCCGCCGTGCATGATCACCGATCCGGGGTATACGGAAGCCCGGGCGGGGCCGGTGTGAACCCCCTTGCCTCGCCTCGCCGTTGAGGACGGGGCCGCCCACGACGGGCGCAGACGGATACGGGAGAGAAGGGGGACATGATGGTGTTGCTGGGGTGGAGCGAGCGGGCGGTCTGCAAGGAGAGCGACGCGGACGCACTGTTCGCCGAGACCGCGCGGCAGCAGGAAGCCGTTGCATTGTGCGGTGCTTGCCCGGTCCGGACGCAATGCCTGGCCCACGCTCTGGACCAGCGGATCGAGTTCGGCGTCTGGGGTGGCATGACCGAGCGGGAGCGTCGCGCGCTGCTCCGTCGGCGCCCGCGCGTCAGCTCGTGGAGCGACCTGCTCGAAAGCGCCCGTACGGAGTACGGCAAGGACCCGGTCCTGGTACCGGCCATCGGCAGCGCCCCCACGGCACGGTCCGCTCTGCGCGCCACCCGCCCGGCCTCGAAGGCCGCCTGACGCGGGGGCCGCCTATGTCAGGCAGGAGAGCAGGGATGCCGTCGTCGGCCGGGACCGGCGAGGGTTTTGTCCGCCGACTTCCGATACGGGCGCTCCGTGCGGGGAACCGTACCGTCATGACCATCACGAACACACGCGACTCCATCGGCCCCTGGCTGCGGTACGGCGCCACCACTACGGCCGTCACAGCCACCGCGGTGCTCGGGGCGCGAGCCGTCGATCCCGCGAGCGTCTGGTACCGATCGCTGCGCAAACCTTCATGGCAGCCGCCGTCCTGGGCCTTCGGTGCCGTCTGGACTCCGCTGTACGCCACCATCGCCTACGCGGGCGGCCACGCACTGGGCGAGGCCGCAGACCGACAAGAACGCACGCGACTCGCGACCGGTCTCGCCACGAATCTCGCCCTCAACGCAGGCTGGAACTGGCTCTTCTTCCGCCTTCACAGTCCGAGGGCGGGCTTGGCCGGAACCCTGCTCCTGAACGTGAGCAACGTGGACCTGATCCGCCGTATCGCACGGGTCGACCGTCGTGCGGCGCGAGCACTCCTGCCGTACGCGGCTTGGTGCGCCTTCGCCACGGCGCTCAACGCGTCGATCGTCCGCAAGAACCCGTAAAGGGCTTCGCCGGGCCCGACACGACTCGTACGGTCCCGCACGCCCCCGTGCGCGTCGGCCCGAGCGGAAGCGCTATCGCCCGTCGTCGCGGCACGAAGATCAGCGGCCGGACCGCGCCCTCCGCCCTCTCGTTCCGTCCGTGCCGCCCGACAGCACGCCGATCCAGCCCGGGCCGGCGGGCGGTCCCACCCCCTGTCCGTGTCGACGTTGGGCTTCTCCCGTCTCGGCCACCGGGGCGTGTTGAGGGGCACGTCGTCAACGGCTTCCGGCACGATGCGACAGGCGATGCCCCGGCTGGTGACGAGGATCAGGTTTCACCCGGGCGGAGTGTCCTCGGGCACGGTGACGTGGAACGTCCTCTCGTGCGAGAGGACACCGTTCCTCGGCTACACGCGAGAGAGGGCACGGGAAGAGGCGCTCCGCACCGGTGGCCGAGCCGCCGTCGTCCGGGAGGCAGCTCCCGACGGCGCCTTCGACAGATCCGGCCCACCGTTCAGACGCTGACCTGGCAGGAGTGGAATTGGCCTGATTCCACGGTGACTTCGCTCCACGTCAGGGGCGGGCAGAGATCGGTGAGTGCCAGCAGTCCCCTGGTCTGGTCGTACAGGCGTCGCCGCAGCCTCAGCAGGGGCCACGTGGGCTCGCGTACGTGGTCGTTGCGGGTGAGGGTCATGGTCTCCTTGGCCGTGACGGTCAGCCCGGCGTGCTCGCACCAGTGGGGCAGGCTCTTCAGATCGGGATTGGTCACGGGCAGACGGTGGGCGTAGGTCCGTAACTGCGGCAATGCGTCGGTCAGTCGAGGGGTGAAATAGGTGATGGCGTCCACCGCGGTGTCCCCCAGGGGCTGGTGAAGGGTGTAGCGGTAGGTGAGCACACTCCGGCCCGGTTCCACGGAAAGCTCTGCCGCGAGGGCGGGCGCGACCGAGGCGCTGAACAGGCGCCCGGGGCCCGGCGGCACGGTGGCGACGAATGGCGACGCCTCCTGCCGGGCTCCAGGGCGCGGCGACGGCTCGATGGCGGACGACGTGCGGACGACGGTGCCGCGGCGGCCGGTGAACACCAGGCCCTCTTCGCGGAGCAGTTCCAGGGCGGACCGGACGGTGTGGCGGGCCGCTCCGTACTTCTGGGCCAGGGCCCGTTCCGGCGGCAGCGCGGCGCCCACCTGGATGCGGCCGGAGTTGATGGCCTTGGCCAGGTCGGCGGCAATCGACTGATAGGTGGGTGTTCTGGAGGAAGATCCAGCGACTGACAAAACGACCTCACAGTGCGTAACGGCTCGTGTGGTTCGCGCGACAATCTAGATTGGTCTACACCTCTCGGCAAGCCGGGTTCACGATCCGGACCATGCCGCTCACGCCCACCCGGCCGGAATCCGACGCCCGGGCCGTCCGGCCCGCAGTGAACCGCCGGCCCGCCCCGCCATCCATCGCCAACCGGCTTTGCAGCGAGGCGAGTTCGGAATGGCCCTCGCGCCGGACGCCGCAACCCTGGTCGGCCGACGACCGGTGCGGCTCGCTGTGCACTCCTCCGCCTCACCGCCGGGGCCTCCACGACACCGTCGAGTAAGACGAAGGCCGTGCTGATCAGAATGCGCAGCCGAGTTCCCCTGTCGTCGCGTCTTGGCTGCCCCCGGTGCAGGGAAGTGCTCATGTCACCTGTCCCGGCGACAAGGCACAGGACCGGCGCCCGCCGCCTCTACCGGACTCGCGCCCCGCACGCGCCGATCGTGGTCCATAACCCCTGATCACGAAGGAACTCATCGGTTGTCGCCGCACGGCTCCCCGCTCCGGCCCGACCGGCCGGGCACAAGGGAGCGGCGGATGCCCCCGGCGGGTCGGTACTGGTGGCACTGCCGCGTGGCAGAATCACGGCCCGTGATCCGACGAACGATGCGCCGCACACCATCCTGGATCTCCTGCGCCCGGACGGCGCCATGAGGACGCGCCCGGTGCTGATCGTCGACGCCGCGAACGTCGTCGGATCGGTGCCCGACGGGTGGTGGCGCGACCGCAGGGGCGCCACGATGAGGCTCCGGGACCGACTCGCGGAACGCGAGGGGAGCGAGGAGGTCATCCTCGTCGTGGAAGGTGCGGCCCGAGACGTCGAGTCCGTGCCCGGAGTACGCGTCGAGTCCGCGCCGGGCAGCGGGGACGACCTCATCGTCGAACTCGCCGCCGCCTACGCGGACCGCCCGTGCACCGTCGTGACCGCCGACCGTGCACTGCGTGAGCGGGTCCAGGCGTACGGCGCCGAGTGCGTCGGGCCCCGCACCGTGCGACCGGCCTGACCAACCCGCCTACGGCCGCCTCCGCCGCCCGGCCGTGCAGGGGTGGGCGGCCACAACCAAGGTGACTCGATGAGGCGCGGCGCGGACGTACGCGTCGGCCATCGGTGCATCTCGTTCCGTCCGTGGGTCACGCGCCGCGCACCGGTGGACCCCGTCGGGCGGTCAAGGCGCGTCGGGTGACGAGGCGCGAGGCATTCCTGTTGCCGCGGGCACGGTCGCAGCCCGGCACCCTGGCGGGGAGCCAAGGCCTGTACGCCAGGTCGGCGCGAACGGTCGGCGCCTTTCGGCTCGCACGGCGTGCACGATCGTCCGTTGGTGTTTAGCGTCGAGTTCCCCAAAGGGTCCGGTCGACTACCACGGGATGAGGGTCGCCATGCACCGGCGCGCAGTCGCTACCGGCTTTCTCACTGGTCTCACCGCGCTGAGTCTGGTGTGCGGCGGTCTCGCCGTCGCCAATGGCCCGGCCGACGGACCGAAGGCCGAGGTCCGGACCGGCTTCGAGAGCAGCGACGGGGCGCAGTGGACCAGTGAGCCGCAGGAGCAGGCGCTCCTCGCCGAGGTCGACCGGCTCAGCGAACGGACCTCGGTACGGCGGATCGGTACCACCCGCCAAGGCCGTCAACTGCGCGAGGTGCGCATCGGCGGGCGGCAGGCCGACATCACCGTGCTGCTCGTGTGCAGCCAGCACGGGAACGAGCCGGCGGGTCGCGAGGCCTGCCTCACCACCATCCGTGACCTGGCCCTGGCCAAGGACCGACCAACACTGGACTTCCTGGAGCACACCGTCGTCCTGGTCGTCCCGACAGCGAATCCGGACGGTCTGGCCGCCGATACCAGGACGAACTCCGAGGCCGTCGACATCAACCGCGATCACATGGCCCTGAGGACCGAGGAGGCGGCCGCCATCGCGTCGGTCCTGCGTGACCGGCAGCCTGACGTCGTCTACGACCTGCACGAGTACGCGGCTGTCACCGGGCACTACGACAGGGACCTCTTCGACCTCTGGCCGCGCAACCTCAACACCTCGCCGCCATTGCGCGAGGAGGCTCGGGTCCTGTCCCAGGACTACGTGCGCAGGGCGGCGCAGCGGGCCGGATTCAGCACCGGCACCTACGGGATCTGGACCGATCCGAAGACCGGTACCCCCATAAAGCAGGTGGCCGGGGACGGCCAGGAACGCATCCTGCGGAACACGGCGGGCATCAAAAACGCGATCGCCCTGCTGATCGAGAGCCGTATCAATGCCACGACCGAAGCGGAGCAGAAGACTCCCGCGGTCAACAAACGACGGCGAGTGAAGGCCCAGTTGACCGGGCTCAGCGGCCTGCTCACCTACGCGGCGGACCGTCGGAAAGCCATCGAGGCCGCCACGTCCCACGCCGCCGAGCACGGGGACCAGGGGACCCTCTACCTCGCCGGTGCGGACAACAGTCCCCCACAGCCCGCCGACATCCTCGGCTCTCCCCCGTGCGGTTACCGCTTGGACGAGAACCAATACGAGCACGTCGGACGTCAACTCGCCCTGCACGGAATCCAGTTGCGCCGGTCACCGGACGGGGGCGCCGTCGCGCCCATGCGTCAGCCGCTCCGCGGTTTGGTGCCGCTCCTCCTGGACAGCCGTGCCCAGTACAGGCTGACCGCCGCAGAGCCCATCGACCGCTGTTGAGGTTTCCGTCACCGCCTCCGCAGCCAAAACAGCGCCCACGCGGGAGGGGGCTTGCACCGCCACGGTGAGGTGCGGCCAGAACGAAGGCGACGCCCCGTTCACCATCGGCACGCCGGCCGAGAACGGCAGGCAGTGCAAGCGCTGCGGCGCCGCTCCGAGTATCCCCGCCGACGACCGGCCCGCCGCCGACCAGAGTGCGGCGGCTCGGCGCACCTTCGAAGGACACGGCGAAGAGCACCGGTCCGTACCGCCGCGGCAGCAATCGGCAAACCCGCCATACTGAGCGGCGCTTGCCGGGGTACCCGGGCCCGCATGGCATCGAAGAGCGAACTCGTCAAGTCCCTGCGGGCCGTACGGCAACTGCGCCACGTCCGTGGCTTCTACGCCCTGGGCCTCGCCCTGTGGACCGCATCCACGGCGTGGACAGCCTGGCAGTCGCCCGGTAGCCCGCAGATGTGGGTGTCCGTCCTGCTCCTGGTCATCTTCAGTGGTCTGCTGGGGCTGACGTCCCTGTGGCTGCAACGCCTCCGAGCCCGCGAGAGGTCCGACGTCGCCCACCACGCCGCTCCCCGTACGTCCCGCGCACCGGGCCACGCGCACGCCTAGAGACCCTGCGTGAACATACTGTCGGCCCGCCGCAGGACAGTCATGGTGCGTCCGGGGCTGTCGAGTCGCGCCGCTCTCGTCCCACGGTGCATCGCCTGGCGCCCGGCGCGGCTCTCTGGCCCGGGCCTTCGCAGGAAGCCAGAGGGCGGGTCACGGAGTTGCGAGCGGGTTGCCCGGTGAGGTGGGCGGTCCAGCCGGCGACGCAGCTCATCACCAAGACCGGCGTGAGGGCCGGGACGTCGAAGCACATGAGTGGTAGGCCAGTCCAGCCGGACAGTCCGGGTTGGGATGGATTCTTCTGCGGTCGAGCAGGGCGTGCCGCAGGGGCGTTGTGCAGGGTGGCTAGCCGACTCGCTTCCGGATCGGCAGCACGCGCCTCCATCCGGTCCAGGGCGTCCTACGTGATCGGAACACGGGAGTCTTCGCGCTTGTGTGCACGATGCCCCAAGCCCATGATCTTCCGCTCGGACGCCGACCCCTTGTCGAGCCAGGCGTCGGCGCGGCACGGGGCGTCGATCTCTCGGGAATGTGCGTCACGGCCCGTTGGCACCGCCGTGCATCGGCCCCCTCACCACTCCGATCGTGGTGGTGACGGCGCTGTAGAGGTCGGAGAGGGCGGAGGCGACGACGCGCGCTAGCCGCGTCCTCACCCGGGTCGCGGAAACGCCCGATGCTGCAAGGTACTTCTGGGTTGCCCGGACCATCCCGCGAGGAGCTTCGGCCATCACGACCCGCGCGCCGAGTTCGCCGTCGCCCTCGGCTGCGAACTGCGACACGTCCACCGGCTCGTCCACGCCGAAGGTCCACCCTGGGCGACCCCCGCGACGCGACACCGATCGGATTCGGCACGACCAGGGGCCACCCGTCGAACACGTCCGGGATCCACCGCGTTCCGTCGTCGGTCATCCGCCGTCCCCCCGCATCCGCCAGTCGAGTGCGCCGCGACCGTACCCGACGTACGACGGGACACGGCGCCGACGGACAGAACCACTCCTCGATGCCCGTCCGAGTGGATCCGCGTCATCCCCAGCCCCCGAATACTCGGTTCCGTTGCGCGCCCGCCTCCCCCGTCTTCGTTCGATCGTCTGGCGGCAGGCAAGTGGCAGCCGGCCGGTGGTCAAGCCCCGCATCTCCTCTCACGCCTCGCCGGATGCCCCACGGTGATCTCGATGAGGCCTAAGAGAATCGACGCAGCAACGATAAAAATCTACACTGTGTAGACTTTTGCCGAGGGAGCGACCCGGCTCCTGGCAAGGCCGCTCTGGAGGAACCATGGAGAACCGGAACTGGCTCATCACCGGCGTCAGCACGGGCCTGGGGCGCGCATTCGCGCACGCCGCCCTGGCCGCCGGGCACACCGTCGTCGGCACCGTACGGTCCGAGGAGGACCTGCGGGCCTTCGAGGAGCTCGCGCCCGGGCGTGCCCACGGCCGCATGCTGGACGTGACGGACGATGACGCCGTCTTCGGCACGATCGCGGAGGTCGAGCGGAACGTCGGACCTCTGGACGTCGTTGTCGCCAACGCCGGCTACGGCCTGGAGGGCACCTTCGAGGAAACCCCGCTGGCCGAGGTGCGCCGACAGTTCGAGGTGAACGTGTTCGGGGCAGTGGCCACCCTCCAGGCGGCGCTGCCCCACATGCGTCGCCGGCGCCGCGGGCACCTGATGGCTGTCACCTCCATGGGCGGACTCATGGCCGTGCCCGGCATGTCCGCCTACTGCGGCAGCAAGTTCGCCCTGGAGGGCATCCTGGAGGCGCTGGGCAAGGAAGTCGCGCGGTTCGGAATCCATGTGACGGCGATCGAGCCCGGCTCGTTCCGCACCGACTGGGCCGGACGGTCCATGACACGCGCCGCGCGGACCGTCGACGACTACGACGAGATGTTCACCCCCATCCGCGAAGCGCGACAGAAGGCCAGCGGGAACCAGTTGGGCAATCCCGCCAGGGCCGGAGACGCCCTCGTGCACATCACCTCGGTCGAGCAGCCGCCGTCCCACCTAGTCCTGGGCTCGGACGCCTTGCGGCTGGTCACCGCCGCACGCACGGCCGTGGACGAGGACATCCGCGCGTGGGAGGCGCTCTCCCGTACGACCGACTTCGCCGAGGGGGCTCAACTCTGATGCCCGGCCGCCCTTCCGCGCACGGCCGTCGCCCCACCGAACGCAAGGGGGATGTCCGGGAGCGGGCCATCCTCGACACCTGCGAGGCCCTGCTGGCGCACAAGGGCTACGACGCCATGACCGTCGGCGACGTGGCCCAGGGCGCCGGTATCACGCGTGGTGCCCTGTACTTCTACTTCGGCTCCAAGCAGGAAGTGGTCACGGCACTCGTGGCCCGGACCGTCGAGCATCTGTGGGAACGGTCCCGGGTCACCGCGCAGACCGAAGAGCCGCGTCCGGCGATCACGGCGGCCATGCAACGCACGGTCGAGCTGTGGAGTGCGCACGGTCTGGTCATGCGCACGGCGATCGACCTGTCGTTGACGGTGCCGGAGATCGGCGAGCTGTGGAACCACACGGCCGACCTGTTCATCGTGGCCATCACCGCCGTCCTGGAACGCGCCGGCGTCCAGGGCGGCACCGCACCGGATCAGGCCTCGGCGATGGCACGCGCCCTGTGCTGGATGATCGAGCGGACCTTCTACCACGCCTCACAGGAATCCCGCGAGAAGCTCCAGGAGGCGTCGGCGACATGCGAGTACATCTGGCGGACCAGCGCCCGCCTGATCCCCTGAGGCACGCGACTGCGCAGGTCGCCCGTTGTTCACCTTCCTCGTGCTCTACTCGCATGGACCGTGCGAGTGGTCCTACGCCGCCAGTCGCCCGGCACACAGAACTCCGGGCATCGACGACGGAGCCCCTCCATACATCGGACACCTCGACTCGCCGCCGCATCAACCGGGTTGCCCGTCGCCGCGATGAGGCTGGCGCTCACGACGGCAACCGCGCACGCCTCCACCGCCGCCTGTCCACAGTCCAATCCGCCGCTGCACGAACCGACTTGCCGGCCAGGCGCCTACAACCGGCACACAACACAGGCAATATCGGGCCCGCACTCTACGTCCCGGCTGGGCCGGCGCCGTCCGACCGCCGACTGGGCCACCACCCTGTTCCTCACCTGCACCGGCCAGGAACTCCGCATCGCCGACCGTCTCCCGGCAGCCTCGGCATGGTGGGGCCTCCATCACATCGACGCGAGCTCGTCCACAACGAGCTCCGGCGCAGACTCGTCGTCTCGGGGGTCGCGAGCGATGAGCGCACGGGATGAGCACGGCGGGCAGCCGTCTTTGCTCCTACGGTGTCCCCCAACTCTGCACATTCGCACAACTGCCTTAATCTGCAAGGCCCTTGACACCGCACGCCAGGTCCGGATGGCGTGATTTGCGGCTTCACTTTGGCAAGAATTCCGTCTGTCAAGAAACGGTAATGCACGGGCAAAGTAGTGAGGGTGGTCCGAGAGGGCCGCCCCCACCGGGCGCCCCGGAGCCCCTCCGTACAAACCGGGAACCTCTCCATCGAGCAGACCACACCGCGCCCGGACCCTATCGAGACGGGCGCAGGAGGCAGGCCGACATGACGTCACCCATCCCTCACGCCCGCCCCTTCGCGACGACCGGCATGGCCCACTTCCGGCACCCCGGCATATGTGGGCCCCTCGCCACGGCAGCCCAAAGACCGCTCCGCACAGGGCAGTTGACGTCCTCGCGGAGCCGGAGCGGTAGCCGTGAGCACGAAGGGCACGGCATATCGGCGAGGCAGGGCTCGGGTCACGAGTCCCGCCGGCCCAGCTGCCTCTGTCGCCGCTGACCCGCTGACCCCACCCGGTCCACGTCGGGCGACTCCTCAGGAAACCGGTGAGCCGCCATGCCGTCACGCCCAGGACTCCCGTCCGGTGCACACGCCGGGCACGGGCTCCCGTCGCCACGCCCGGCGCGCACCCGGGTACTCCGCCCAGGCCCGGCCACCGGGCCCCGCACCCTTCCCACCGGCCCGCCCCAGAGCAGAGGAACACCAACGTCCATGTCTCTTCCGCGCTCCTATCTGCAATCCACGTTCGGAGGCCTGCGCCGGCCTCACGTACTCCGTCAGGATCTGCTCGCCTCCCTGGTCGTGTTCCTCGTGGCCCTGCCACTCTGCGTCGGCGTCGCCGTGGCGTCCGGTGTCCCCGCCGAACTGGGGCTGGTCACCGGCATCGTCGGCGGTCTTGTGGTGGGGTTCCTGCCCGGCAGTTCACTGCAGGTGAGCGGTCCGGCCGCCGGACTGACGGTCCTGGTGTTCGAGGCGGTTCAGGAGTTCGGCCTCGGCATGCTCGGTGCGATCGTGCTGCTCGCCGGCACTCTCCAGATCGGGCTGGGCCTGCTGCGCTGCGGGCGCTGGTTCCGGGCCATCTCGGGCTCCGTGGTCCAGGGCATGCTTGCGGGCATCGGACTGGTGCTGATCTTCGGGCAGCTCTACACCATGGCCGGCGCCCAGCAGCCGAGATCGGGCCTGGGCAAGCTCCTCGGGGTGCCGGGCCTGGTCGTGGACGCCGTGCGCTCCCCCGGCATGGCGACCGGAGCGGCCATCGGCCTCGGAACCATCGCTGTCCTCGTCCTGTGGCCCAGGGTTCCCGCGCGGCTTCGCGTGGTACCCGCGCCGCTGGCCGCCGTAGCCCTCGCGACCGGGGTGACCGCCGCACTCGGGGCGGACGTGGCCCATGTGACGGTTCGGGGTCTGACCGAGGCCATCCGGCCGCCCGGTCTCGACGACTTGGCGGCCCTGGGAGGAGTCGCCGCGCTCGGGACAGCCATCGCCTTCACCCTCATTGCCTCGGCCGAGTCCCTGTTCAGCGCGGCGGCCGTCGACCGGATGCACAACGGGCCGCGCACGCACTACGACAAGGAACTGGTTGCGCAGGGGGTCGGCAACAGCCTGTGCGGCCTGCTCGGTGCGCTCCCCATGACCGCCGTCATCGTCCGCAGTTCGGCCAATGTCGCCGCGGGGGCCACCACTTCGCTCTCGCGGATCCTGCACGGCGCGTGGCTGTTGCTGTTCACGGCGCTGCTGCCCGTTGCGATCGGCGCCATTCCGCTCGCCGCACTGGCGGGTGTGCTGGTGCACGCAGGCTGCAAGCTGGTCCCGGTCCGGCAGATCGGCCCGCTGCTACGACGTGACCGGGGCGAAGCGCTGATCCTCGGCGCGACGGCGGTGGCGATCGTGACCACGAATCTGTTCGAGGGCGTGATTTTGGGCGTGGTGCTCGCGGTCGCCAAGTCGGCCTGGGACACCTCGCACATCCACGTCGACGTCCGCGAGAAGGACAGCGGGCACCTGGTGGTGGCCATGTCCGGCACGGCGACGTTCCTCCGGCTTCCGCGCGTGCTGGAAACCCTGGAGGCACTGCCGAAGGACCGCCCGATCGAACTGGATCTGTCAGGCGTCTCCCACCTCGACCTCGCCTGCCAGACCGCCCTGGAGGGCTGGGCACTGCAGCACAACCAGGCGGGTTGCGAACCGGTGCGGCTGACCTCGGGCGGCACCGCGGTGCCGGCACCCCGGCCCCGGAACGCCGGCCTTCCCGGCACCGCGGGCAGACCGGTCACGGACGCCGTACCGGAATCCCTCGGAGCCACAGGACCCGACACCGGGAGGGGCTAGGACCGCCCCACTCCGGGCTCGCCCGCGAGGGGTCCGTACGTGGACTCCCCGCGGCCCACTGTGGCCTGCCCGCCCGGGGAACGACCGTCGCCCCGCACATTCACGCCATTGGCCTTGACCACTCCTTGACTGCCAGTTGGCGTTCTCTTTACTGTCGCTGGGCGGGCTGACGGGCATCCGTCCGTCACCCGTCGACCAGGTTCCGCCACTGAGGAGGTCCTCATGGACAAGCTCATCCAGCAGATGACCCAGGACACCGTCTGGGCCAAGTGGGTCGCCGCCAATTCGTCGCAGGGCCTCAAGGACGGCTGCATCAGCGCCACGGCCAAACAAGGCTGCATCAGCGCTTCGGGCAAGACCGGTTGCATTTCCTGACGCACGGCCCGACAGCGGGTGCCGCGGCCGGTGTCCCCGGCTGCGGCACCCGCCACAACGGAGGTTCGCATGAGTCCGATGCCCAGCCCCCATGTCGTGGACCGCGTTCGGAACATACCGCTCTATCGCGAGAGCGTCGCCCGGGGCGACTTCCCGATCCTGGAGAAGGCTCAGATCGCGCAGGGCTTCCCCGACAACTGGATGACACCCGCGCTCGCCGGCGCGCTCGCGACGGGCGAAGCCGAGTACGTCTTGTCCACCGGCACCAACCACGCCCGGATGCAGCTGATCCGGCCGCCGCTGTTCCTTCTGCGCTCCTACTACCGGCTCTGGAGCGAACACCCCGACCTCCGCGCCACCTGGGAAGCGGACGGCAAGCGCATCTCCCTCACCACCGTGCTCGCCACCGAGCACGTCGCCCGCGTCAACGCGAAGAACCCGGCGGCCACCCCCGGCGCACGCTGGCTCGACGACCGCACGCTCTATCTCAACCGCGTCCACGACCCGGCCCACTGGGACCGGCCGGAGGTATGCAGGATGCTCGCGGAGATCCGGGAGATCGCCGATGCCCACCCGTCCGGCACCTACCACCTGGACTGCTCGGGTCCCCATCTCGCCCATCTGGTAAGGAAGTTGGATGCCTGGGACCTGTGGGACGACTTCCCGCTGCCCGGCAGCATCGTCCACGCCTACGAATACACCCCGCTCAATGTCCGCGCCCTGCTGCGCGACCGCTTCGACTGCCCCGTCGTGGACCTCTTCGGCAGCACCGAGCTCGGCTACCTCTACTCAAGCGACCCGCGCACCGGCCGCTACCGACCGCACCTGCGGGACATGAGCGTCGAACTCGTTCCCGTCGCCCCCGGCAGCGGCATCCACAGTCTCATCGTCACCAGTCTGCGCAACCCCTTCATGCCGCTGGTCCGCTACCGGTCCGGCGACTGCGTGCGCACGGCCGACGACTCCACCGATCCCGGACTCATCACCGCCTTCTGCGGCCGGGAGAAGGAGCTCCTCGACACCCCGCAGGGTCCTGTCGCCCAGGCCGATCTCGACGCTCACGTCACGGCGGTCAGCGACCGAGTCCTCATCTTCCGGGTCGTCGAGGCACCCGCATCCGCGGGCGACGTGCAGGGCCGGACCACGCTCGAATACGTGACGTTCGACGACGAGCCGCTGGACGCCGCCCGGTCCCGGCGCCTCGCCGAGACCGTCCAGGACCTGCTCGGCAGGGAATGCGCGCCGGTCCATCGCACCCATGTCCCGATCGGCCGCTCGGGGAAGTACGCCTGGCTGGAACGCTCCCGCTGACACCGGCCGCCCCTCCCCCACGAAGCCCCGCTCCGCCGGTCCCGCCGGACCTCTCAGGAGGCAGCCCGTGAGCACGCCCACGCCCCGCACGACCCATGCCCCGTCCCCATCCACACCGAGCGCCCGCGATCTCCTGGGCAGCGCACTGTACGAGGAAGCCGTCGGGTACGCCGTCGCGCGGACCGGATGCGAGCCCGGCCTGGCCCAGAGCCAGGTGCGCGAGTGCCTGCGCTACCTCTACCTGGTCTCCCGCCACCGCGACCGGCTCGCGGGCCTGTTCCTTCCCGTTGAGCAGGACATCGACGAGATCTGGCACTTCCTGATCCTCCAGACCCAGGAGTACCGGAGGCTGTGCGAACAGCGCCTGCCCGGCGGGCAGTTCATCCACCACCGCAGCATCGCCTACGCCGCCTACCAGGAACGGCACGCCCTCGACCGGGGGCGCGAAAGGTCCGCGGAGGAGGCACTGCGGTGGATCCCGCTGTACACCGCGGCCTTCGGCCCCTTCGACGCGGACGCCATGCCGCACTGGACCGTCGTCCGCTTCCTGCACGAGCAGTTGGGCATGAGCCTCGCGGAGATCTCCACCCTGGCATCGCAGCCGCCCGGCCTGCGTCAACCCGAGCCGGCCGCATGACCGTCCTCACGGGGCCGTACGACGAGGGGCCCGCCGCGCCCTGGGTCCGACGCCGCCTCATGCGGGTGCTCGTGGCCTCACAGATCCTCGGTGGAGCCGGAACGGCCGCCGGCATCACCGTGGGTGCCCTGCTCGTGCGAGACCTGATCGGCTCCACCGGTCCGGCCGGTCTGCCCGTCGCCCTGTTCACCGCGGGTGCAGCGCTCGGCGCCCTGGCAACCGGCCGCGTCTCGCAACGGTGGGGGCGCCGCCCCGGCCTCGCCGCCGGACACGGGACGGCCGCGCTGGGCAGCGTCGGTGTGGTGGCCGGAGCCGGGACCCGCGCCACCCCGCTCCTGCTGGCCGCCCTGTTCGTCTACGGGGCAGGCAGCGTCACCACGCTCCTCGCCCGTTACGCGGGCAGTGACCTGGCTCCGCCGCACGAGCAGGGACGGGCGGCGGGCAGGGTGTTGCTGGCCACCACGTTCGGCGCCGTCGCGGCACCAGTCATGATCGGCCCCACCGGGACACTGGCGCGCCTGCTCGGACTGCCGGACCTGACCGGCCCCTTCGTCCTGGCGGCCGGCGCCTACGCGGCTGCCGCACTCGTCGTAGCCCTCCGGCTGCGCCCCGACCCGCTGTTCCTCGCGCGGGCTGCGCAGACGGGCATACCGGCACACGAGGCGCCGGAACTCCGGCCGAGCTCTCCCCGCCGGACGGCCGTCGCCGCCGGCTCCGCAGTCATGATCAGCGGACAGCTCGTCATGATCGCCACCATGACCATGACCCCGATCCATCTGACCCACCACGGACACCACACCCAGGCCGTGGGCATCGTGATCGGGCTCCACATCGGCGCCATGTTCCTGCCCTCACCCCTGACGGGCCGCCTCGTCGACCGCGTCGGAAGCCGTCCCGTCGCGGCGGCCTCGGGCGGTGTCCTGCTCGCCGCGGGTCTGCTCGCCGCCACCGTCCCGCCCGGCGGCACCGCCCTGCCGGCCCTAGCGCTCGTGGTGCTCGGCATCGGCTGGAACATGGCCCTCGTCAGCGGCACGACCATGGTCACCGAAGCGACCGCACCCGAAACGCGGGCCTCCACCCAGGGCCTCGTCGACGTGGGGATGTCGATCGCCGGAGCGACCGGCGGCGTGGCCTCCGGCCTCGTCGTCTCCGCGACGAGTTACCCGTTCCTCGCCACGGTCGGGGGCGTGCTCGCGCTGGCCGTCATCGCGCCGACCGCACTTCTCGCCCACCGGTACGACTCCGCACAACACGACGGGAAGGAGCTCCCCGGCAAACCGGACCCAGGGTGCAGCGGCCTGCTCCGTACGACCGAAGGCAACGGCGACGGCCGGCACTGATCTGCCCCCTCCCGGAGCCCGGTCCTTCAGCAGCGCCGTCGCGCCCCGGGGCCGCACCCTCCTGCCCGGGCCCGCCCTCGACACCGCCGTGACCGGCGCGGGCCACTGCGGGCCGTACCGACTCCTCCGACCGCGTCAACTAGGCCTGGGGGCAGTGGTGTTCGAGGAACAAGGCTCGGAACAAGGCGCGGACATCGCGACAGCGACGTCCCCACCGCTCTCGTGACCGACCCCGACCGGCGACGCCACGGGTCCGACTTCAGCCTGCCACGCACCCCGCCTGGCACTGTACGGGCTCCTCCCCGACCCCCTCCCTCCCGGCACAGCCCCGCTTCTCAGCGCTCACCGAGCGCACCGTCTGAACACCCGCACCGGCAGAGGCGAGGGGGCGCTGTCCGGCATGCCGGACGAAACGACGGGCCCGGCCCCTGCGCGCCGTACGGCCAGAGCACTCCGATGCGCTCTGCTCCGAGGAGCTCGCCCCGCAAGGCGTGAGTGGAGAACTGGATCGCCGCGAACCCGATCGAAGCAGGTCCTGGTCCCGTTTCCCTGGCTCCAGGCCCGACACGACTCCTCCCGCGGGCGCGGAACACCATGCCTCGTATCAAGCAGAGCGCTCGGGCCAATCGTCGCCTGCGTCGCCGTCGGATCGGCGCACGGTAGCGGACGGAAGTGTCGGACGGAGGCGGCTGTCCGGGCCGCGGTCACAGGCGGCATGGCCTGCTCGGCACGTCACCGCCGGTCCCGGTCCGTCTCCTCCGTCCTGTCGGTCGGGATCGGGAAGGGGCAGCGCGAACCATACGGCTTTGCCCTCCTGCGTGGGCAAAGTCCCCCAGGACGCGGCCAGTTGGTCGAGCAGGGCCAGCCCGCGCCCCGACTCCTCGTCGAGCTCCGCGGTCCTGGCCTGGGGCAGTACGGGGCTGCCGTCGCAGACCTCGATGTTGAGCTCGTCCTCGGCACGACGCAGCCGCAGCCGCAGCGGGTCGCAGGCATGGCGGACCGAGTTGGAAAGCAGTTCGGAGGCGAGCAGGCACGCGGTGTCGATCAAGTCCTCGCAGTCCCAGTCCTGCAAAGTACGACGCAGGAAGCGGCGCCCCTCCCCCACGCTGATCGGTTGCGCCGGCAGATCGGCGGATACGGCGGTCAGCGGCGCCGGAGGGATGCGGGCGAGCAGCAGGGTCACGTCGTCGGCGTAGTCCTGAGGGTCGGGCAGGAGGGCGCCGAGCACGGAGTCCGCCGCCCGCTCCAGGCAGGGCGTGTCGGCGATGGCCTTCTCCAGTGCGATGGAGAGGGCATCGATCTGCGCTTCGATGTCACTGGTGGGGGTCTCCACCAGTCCGTCGGTGTAGAGCGCCAGCACCGAGGTCGGCGGTACTGTCAGCCGCGTCTCCTGGTGCGGAACCTCGCCGACTCCCAGGGGCACACTGACGGGCACGGGGAGTCTGCGCACCTGCCCGGTGGGATCGACGAGCAGCACCGGCAGGTGACCGGCGGAGCACACGGTCAGGGCGCTCTCGTCCGGATCGAGGATCAGGTAGCAGCAGGTGACGAGCTGGTCGGGGAGCTCGCTGACGACCGCGTCGAGAGCCCGCATCAGCTGCCAGGGCGGCATACCGGTCTTGGCCAGGGCGTGGGAGGCCGAGCGCAGTTGTCCCATGACGGCCGCTGCCTCCAGGCCGCGGCCCATGACATCGCCCATCAGCACCCCGACGCGACCGCCACCGAGAGCGATCAGATCGAACCAGTCACCGCCGACCCCCAGGCCCTGCCGTGCGGGGAAGTAGCGGCTGGAGGTGTCGATGCCGGAGAGGGGCGCCGGTGATCCCATCAGGCTGCGTTGCAGCGTCAGCGCCACGTGGCGCTGCTGTTCGTAGAGTTCGGCGAGCTGGGCCTCCGCCTTCTTGCGCTCGCTGACGTCGCGGATGGCGGCGGACACCAGGGTGCCGTCCGGGGTCTCCAGGGGGCTGAGGCTGATCTCGACCGGGAACTCGACCCCGTCCCGGCGCAGCCCGTACAGATCCAGGCCCGCCCCCATCGGGCGCACGCGCCGGTTGTCGACATAGCCGTGCCGGTACGAGGGGTGATGGTGGTGGAACCGCTGCGGGACCAGGACTTCGACCTGGCGTCCGAGCAGTTCCTCCCGCTGATAGCCGAACAGGGCCTCGGTCTGCGCGTTGACGAGCTGGATGGTGCCGGCGTCGTCCACGATCACGATGGCGTCCGGAGCGGCTTCAAGGAGAGCACGGAACCGCGCCTCGGCCGCCTTGCGCTCGCTGACATCACGCACCGCGGCGGAGATCAGCAACCCGTCGGGGGTTTGTAGCGGACTGATGCTGATCTCGACGGGGAACTCGGCCCCGTCGCGCCGCAATCCGTACAGTTCGAGGTCGGCGCCCATGGGCCGGACCTGCTGGTTGGCGGAATAACCCATGCGGTGGCCCGGATGGTGGGCCCGGAACCGTTGCGGGACGAGTACCTCGATCGGACGCCCGAGCAGTTCGTCCCGGGGGTAGCCGAACAAGGTCTCCGTCTGGGCGTTGACCAGCCGGATCACGCCGGCGTCGTCCACGATCACCATCGCGTCGGGAGCGGCCTCCAGCAGGGCGCGGAACGGCTCCTGGGTCACGGAGATCATGCGGAATGGTGCTGTGTCATTGCCCGGTTCCATGGCGCATTTCAGCATTGTTCCCGGCCTGCGCGAGGGGCTTGTCGCGAATTCTCCGCTTCTGAAGCATTCGGTGCTTCGAATGAGGCCGTAATCGCCGGAGGCCCGGGCGGGGACACGCGGGGATCGTCCAGCCTCGTGAGCGGGCCGACCGGCCCTCCCCCTGCTGTGTTCGCGTCCGCGTTCGGAACACTGGTTGGACGCCCGGGTGGTGCGGCCCGGTACAGGGAGCACACGCGGCAGCTGCCGTACGAGGGCCCCGGTGGTATCCGCGTGTCATATGCGGGGCCTTCTCGTTGTCCGTGTGCGGCCCGGGTTCGTCGAGCCGCAGCGGGCTGTACACACACCGGTATGCGGTGCCGGATGGAGGAGGAGCGCGATGAACGTGGAGCCACGGAGTGCGGGCGGTGCGGTGAGGCGTGCGGGTGCGCGGGCCGCGGTGGTGGGCGCGGCGGCAGGGGCGGCACTGCTTCCGGCCGGCGCCGCCCACGCGAGCGTGATCGGGGTCGGGAACGCGGTCTTCGGCAACACCTGCACCAGCCAGGGCGCCGTGCGGACAGCGGGATCCACCGTGACCGGGAGCGGAGTGGCGAGCGGCAATCAGACCGGCCTGCCGCTGGATCTGCCACGCAATCACTGCGGCAACAGCGGCATCGTCTGCACAGCCGTGTTCCGCTCCAGCGTGTGAACGAGCCGGCGAGCACGCGATGAAGGACCTCACAGGGGGAAACGGGACAGCGACGGTCGTCGAACCGAGTTCGACGGACAGGCCGGTGGCGAAACGGGCCGTGGAGGCTCTGCTGTCGCTGAACGGGCAGGTACTGCCGCTGCTGCGCCAGTGGGTCGGCTCGAACGAGGACTGCGGTGTGGCGCGGGCGTTGCTGGCGCTGGCAACCGGAGACCGCTGGGACGATGGCGTACTGAAGGAACAGCTGTCGATCGCGCATCGGGACGCCCTGGCCGCCGGGGAGCGGGAGGCGAGTCTGGTGTACGGGATCTTCCTCCACACCCACCGGCAGTACCGACTGACCGCCGATCACCTGGTGGAGCACTTCGCCCGCTGGCCCGCAGATGAGCAGGCCGGGCTGATGCTGGGCGCGTTCTCCGCCTGCGGCGATGCCACGTACCGGGCACACTGCGATGCCCTGACCCAGGAACAGGCGGCGGTGGCCGGCCCGGACAACTGGCCCTGGCAGAGCTGGCTGGCCGCGACCATGGCCGAGCAGGGCCGGGTGCGCGAGGCGTACGAACAGGCAGACCGCGCACTGGACTTGTATCCCCGCTCCGGTGTGGCCGCTCACGCCCGCGCCCACGCCGAGCACGAGCTCGGAAACGGTCGCGCCTCGGCCGACTTCCTCGACCAGTGGCTGCTCGCGGATCCGCAGGCGGTGCAGTCGCGGCACCTGAACTGGCATGCCGCGCTGCAATCCATCGCCTGCGGTGATTTCGCGGACGCGCGTCGGCGGGCGGATGCGGCACTGGCGCGTACGGATGTGGGCATGCGCGCCGCGACGAACTGGCGACTGCTCCTGGCGGGACAGACCCCAGCCGGGCAGAGCGACTCGGCTCACGTACGGGAACTGCTTGCCGCACCGGGCGGGATGGCGGAGATCTTCCACACCTTCAACCTGGCCCTGGCCCTGGCGGTGGAGGCCGACACCGACGACCTGCGCGTCTTGGCCCGCCGGGCCGCCGCGGACGAACGCCCCGACTACCGCGAGGTCCTCGCCCCCGTGGTCGAGGCGCTGGCGGAGATCACCGCAGGCCGCCCCGGTGCCGCAGTGGACCTGCTCGCCGGTCTGGGCGAACACGCGGAGCGGATCGGCGGAGTACGGGTCGAACGCGAAATCATTCAGGACACCCTCGCCCGCGCCCTCGTCGACGCGGGAGAACACGAGCGCGCCGCCAGCCTGCTGCACCACCGCACCACCACCCGCCACCACACCTACGAGGACCTTCTCCTGGCCACACGCACTCCGGCCGCCACGGCCGGCGCCCATCGAGCGTGACCACTCGGGCAACACGGCGTCCGCCTTCCTCACGTTCGAGGAGCACCACCGGTCAGTACGGCGTCCCCTTTTCGCACGCTCAGGGAACACCACCGGGCAGCACGGCGTCCGCCTTCACTGCGCTCAAGGAGCGCTGCCAGAACGTCAATGTCCTGGGCGCGACCCGCGACCCGCGACCGGCTCGCCGGGACGCTCAGAGCGCTCAGAGCAGGAAGCCGCCGGAGACCTCGATGCGCTGGCCCGTCATCCAGCGCAGGTCCTCCGATGCCAGCGTGGCGATGGCGTCGCCGATCTCCTCGGGTTCGCCGACACGGCCGAGCGCGGTCTGCCCGGCCAGGCCCTGGCGCATACCGACGTCATCCCGCATGGCACCGCCGTTGAAGTCGGTGGCGGTCGGCCCCGGGGCAATGGAGTTGACCAGGATGCCCCGGGAGCCAAGCTCTGCGGCCAGAGTGCGGCTCAGGGCCTCGACGGCGGCCTTCGAGGCGGAGTAGACCGACGTCGAGGGGCTGGTGTGGCGAG
Organism: Streptomyces xanthochromogenes; assembly: GCF_014650455.1. GTDB lineage: Bacteria > Actinomycetota > Actinomycetes > Streptomycetales > Streptomycetaceae > Streptomyces > Streptomyces xanthochromogenes. The sequence goes on from NZ_BMUZ01000023.1 coordinate 66,587, forward strand.
TCAACGACGACGAGACGTTGATGACCCGGGCGCCCTGCGCCAGCAACGGCACCAGCGACTGGATGAGGAAGAACGTGCCCCGCACGTTCGTGCCGAACACCGTGTCGAAGTCGTCGGCCGTGACAGCTTCCAGCGGGCCGAAAACGCCAACCCCCGCGTTGTTGACCACTATGTCGAGCCGCGAGGCCCCCCAGCGCTCAAGCAGTGCGCTCAGCTCGGAAGTGAAGGCTCCGAAAGAGGAGATGTCACTGATATCGAGACGCACGAGAGCGGCAGTCCCACCCGCGGCGCGCACCTGTCGCGCAGTCTCCTCGACCCCAGGCACATCACCACGATGAGTCACGATGACCCGCACCCCGCGCGCCGCCAGCGCGAGAGCCGTACTCCTGCCCAGACCGCGGTTCGCACCTGTCACCAAAGCGATCCTGTCGGCTGTCATCAGCTGCTCCCTCATCGCACGGCACCAGAGACGAGTCGGGCACCGCCATCAAAGGCGAGTCGGTCGACTCGCCTTTCCATTGCAGCGTAGGCATGCGAAAAGAGGCGAGTCAAGTGACTCGCCTCGGATCTGGGGCATACTGCACCCATGGCAGCAGAGCTCTCCGCACACCACCGCCGTCTCGCCCAGCAGAAGCGTGAGGCGATCATCTCCGCAGCCACGGACCTCTTCCTGAACCACGGCTACGACGGAACCTCCCTCGCCCGCATCGCCGAAGGGGCGGCCGTTTCGAAGTCCACCCTGTTCAAGCAGTTCCCCACCAAAGCAGCCCTCTTCGAAGCCATCGTCACCGAGTCCTGGCAGCGTGACACCGCGGACACCGTCGCTCGGCCTCAGGCAGGAGACCCGCGCTCCGGCCTGACCTCCATCGGCCACCGCTACGCCGACCTGATCGGCCGGCCCGGCATGACGGCCCTGTTCCGCATCGTCATCGCCGAGTTGCCCCGCTTCCCCGAACTGGGACAGATACAGTTCCGGCTCGGCAAGCTGCCCTACTTCACCTCGGTCCAGCACTACCTGGAGTCGGAGCACGAGGCCGGCCACGCCGACGTCCCGGACGCCGAGAGTGCCGCCAACCAGTTCCTCGGGATGATCGCCAACTACGTCCTGTGGCCCCGCATGCTGCTGACCGACTGGAACCCATCGGCCTCCGACATCCGCTACGCCGTCGAGCAGGCGGTGGAGACCACGCTCGCCCGCTACGCCTCCGATCGACCAGCCTGATCCAATGGCTGGGACCCGTACGACGCCGCCCGGCACCGGAGGGGATTCGTCGAGGTGGGGCCGGTGTCCATGGCTGCTCCTGGCTCTGCGCCCGTCCTGCGCGAGAGGCGGTGCGCTCGACGAGGGCGCCGTTGCGCCATGGGGCGTTGACGCCGCGCAGCGCGGTGGCTCCCCGGCGGGGTCGCCGTCGAAGAGGAACTCCGGCCGAGAGGTGCCCTCAACGGCGGGATCTACGGCTGCACCGCCTTGGACGCGGCACTGCAGGACCCGATGGCCGCCCAGGTCCGGATGCTCGGCACCCCGCAAGGCGCACAGGCGGACGAGGATTCCTACTCCGGCTGCGACGACGACGACCGCTTCGCGTACTTCGGCCAGGGGTACGCCGATCCCGCCCGCCGAGCGGACGTCGTCGCCTACTACAGGGCGACCGCCGCCCGCAGCGGCTGGTTGCCGGCGCCGCCCGAGCCGGACGAGCCCCGGAACGAGGCCAACCACCTCTGCCTGCTCTCCCCCGACGGCGACCATGGCAAAGCCACCCTCTACACCTGCGAGGACATTCCCGCCGAACGCTGGAACATCGTCACCCCCTGAACGCAGCAGTGCCACTTGAAGCTTGTACGACAGACAGCAGGCCCGGTCACCCATCAAATGCGTTACGGTGCCGCGTAGTTGAGCCCCGCTCAGCAAATCGGGCGCCTCCGCGTCCGGCACGGCCGGCACATCGTCACGAGCATAGGAGTGGCCTTCATGCCCGATGTGGAGCTCTCGGCCGGCACCCTCGACTACCAGGACACCGGCGGTGACGGCCCGGTCGTCGTCCTGCTGCACGGCGTCGCCATGGACGGTTCGCTCTGGCGCCACGTCGTCGCAGGACTCCGGGACGACTTCCGCTGCGTCGTCCCCACCCTCCCGCTCGGCGGCCACCGTCGGCCGATGCACCCGGGCGCCGACCTTTCGATCCTCGGGGTCGCCCGGCTGGTGGACGAGTTCCTCGAACGGCTGGGCCTGAGCGACGTCACGCTGGTGCTGAACGACTGGGGCGGCGCGCAGAGCCTTGTCGCCTACGGCCGTGAGGCTCGCGTCGGCCGGCTGGTCATCACCTCCTGCGAGGCGTTCGACAACTACCCGCCCGGCCTGCCCGGCGGCAACCTGGTCGCCTCAGCCCGGCTGCCGGGCGGCCTGGCCCTGGCCTTCAACCTGCTTCGCCTCAGGCCGCTGCGCCGGCTCCCGGTGGCCTGGGGATGGATGACCAAGCGGCCGGTGCCGCCCGAGATCATGGACACTTGGCTCCGGCCCCTGATCAGCTCCGCGGCAGTACGCCGCGATCTGCGCAAATACCTCCTCAGCACCCCGCCGAAAGCCGAGCTCCTCGCCTGGTCCGAAGCGCTCCGCACCTTCGACCGCCCCGCCCTTGTCGTCTGGGCCGCCGAGGACCGCGTGATGCCTCCGGCTCACGGCCGCCGACTGGCCGAGCTGCTGCCTCGGGCCGAGTTCGTCGAGATTCCCGACAGCTACACCCTCATCCCTGAAGACCAGCCCGCCCTTCTCACCAACCACCTGCGGAACTTCCTCGACGACCAGCGGTAAACCTTCACCATGGAGACGCCGATCGTTGTGAGCCTTTGCCGCTAGGCACCGTTTCCCGGTTCACGTGCGGAGTCAGATGATGAGGGCCTGCTGTCGAGGCCGGTGGACCGTCTGCCTCGGGAGCCACGGCTCTTGCGGTGTTTGTGCTGTCGGCCAGTCCCCCACTCCGGCCGGCACCAGCCGAACTGCTTCTCAAAACAGCTCTTCGGCGCCGGACAAGAGACCCGGCATGTCGTCTCTGGTACGAACGCCAACCAGCCAGCGCCCAGAACTGCACGGCAGGACAGAGCTCCAAACAGCTCTATCGCAAATCCGGGCCGCGTCCCACGCTCATGCTGCCGAGGAATGATTTGCAAGATCCGGTCTGCTCGGAGCCTGTGGCGTGGGACCGACTTGGAGCAGCCCCCTACTGCCTCACCGTCCTGCGCAATGGTCGAGGATGGAGTCATGACAGGGGAAGTCAAAGAGATCGCTCTGAGTAGGCAGGATCTCCGTGAGGTCACCGCGTTCGCCGCAGCGTGCGCGGAGCTGGTGCTCGAGGTATTCGAGGCCGATCAGCCGGACAACTCGCGGCCTCGAGAGGCCATCGGCGCCGCGTGGGAGTTCGTTCGAGGCGGTGAGCGGGGGAAGGCTCTGCGCGATAGAGCGTGGGCGGCACTCAAGGCAGCCCAGAGCGCGGACACTGCGGCTGCGCGCGAGGCGGCTCGGGCAGCGATGTCTGCGGCAGGCGCCGCCTACCTGCATCCGCTGGCCAAGGCCACCCAGGTCAAGCACATCCTCGGAGCCGGCGCTCATGCGGCCAGAGCGGTTGAACTCGTCACCGACGACGATCGGAGCGTTGGTGCCGCACATATTGAGCAGACTCTTCATCGTGCGACACCGGCCGTCGTTGCGGTACTCAAACGCTTCCCGGCGGCGCCGGGTGGTGGCGGCCGGGTCGGCGAGTTGACCCGCATGCTGGACACCGGCCTTCGTTCACTCGTCTTCGCAGAGTGACATTGAACGTTCAGATGCTGCGGCCCCACCTCCGCCAGCGGTTGCCTTGGAGATTTCTCAGGACGAGCAGGCGGCGCACAGGAGCTGGGCGGCGATGTTCAGCACCGACCCAGGGTCGATGACGATGTCTACAGAGACATCACACGAATCGTCGGGGAACTCGCGACAGGGAGAATCCGCAGTGCCCTGTTGGTGGCATTCGGAGCGGCAACCGCGGTCGTGATGGCGATCGGCCCCGTCAGACGAAGACTGCCGCGCCGTGGGCCAGCGCTCCGGGACGGGCAGTCGGCCTGCACCCCGAGAGCCAGGACCCCGCCCAGTTGCCCAGTCAGGTTTTCCGGAGCTACAGCGCCCGCAACCTGAGCAGCCGGCACAACTGGCACCGAATTCTCAACTACCAGAGGGCGGCACCCACGCCGCACTGCGCGACGGCTACAGACGCCACAACGGGACCGGCAACTGCCACGGCGGCATGGCGCCGCAGAACGGATCGTGGGCCAACTTCACACCGGTCGACTCGGTCGTGTTCTACCCACCGCCCGTGAACCAGCGGGCTGCTCTCGCGTAACAAGTAACTCAACGTCCCGTCACACGCGTTCACACCCAGTACTGGCGTCGCATAGCCAGGGCCCGCCCTACCCCGCCCCACAGCTCCGGCATCGTCGAAAACCACGTCAACAGCATCTCTGGCCTTCAACTCAATCGCCCAATACACGAGCCGGCCGCGTTCGCCGTCATCGATGTATGGGCGCAGCCGCCGCTCTGCTGTCACCGGAGACCGATGCATCGGCGGCGTCGACGATGGTGACGAGCAGGGCGGAGTCCCAGGGCATGCGGCTCGACTTTGTTTGCTGGCGAGAGCGTCCGGCTGGTTGGCGGCGGCCTACAACTGCACTCCACAGCGAGCTCTTGGAAGGGCGGCTCCAGATCCGGTCCCCGCCGTTGCGCTGAACGCCGATCACGATAGAGGGCCGCAACAAGCTGGTCATCCCAAGTCCACCGTGCGCCACGCGGGTTGTGGACGAGACCATAGCGCGCCTCCGCGGGGCCGTGACGGGCTGAGCCCTGTGGCGCCGGCCGGTGTCTCTCCATCACAAGGGCCGCCGCGCCGATCGGGCCCTGCCGCCGGCCCGGCCCAGGGCCCCACCCGCCAGGCCCAGACAGTCAGCGCGCGAGCAGCCCTCCTACCGTGAGCGTGGGGCCGGAACTGCCGACATCACACTTGTGCCTGCGGCCCGGGTGCCTCCCTGCGGCCCCTGATTCAGCGTGGTCCATTGCCCGCCTGGCGCAATTGCTCGGCGTGGTTGGTGATGGTGGTGACGCGTGCCGCGAGGTCGGGGTGGTCGGCTTCGAGGTGTATGCGGGTGTCGGCGAGCGGGGCGATGAGGCGGGCGGCGTCGTTGTCGCCGAGGGTGTCGGTGAGGCTGGCCAGCGATGTACGGGCGTGTGCGGGGAGGTCGGTGAGTGCGGTGATCTGGCCGGCGAGCTGACGGAGTTCGCCGGCGTTGGCCCGGGCCCAGGTGGTGATGGTGCGGTCTGCTGCGCGTCGGTCGCGGGTGGCCTGGACACGCTGTTCACCGGTCTCGCCGGGGGCGCCGGGCCGCACGCGGAGGTAGCGCCGCTCGGCGGCCTGGCGGCTGGCGACGCCCAGCGGGCCGGCGAGGTCGGCCCAGCTGGAGCCCGCCGCTCGGGCCGCTTCGATGAGACCCGGCTCCCATCCGGCGAGCTGGTCGCGCAGTTCCCGCAACAGGAGCAGCGCGGCCAGCGCCTGCTCTGCGCTGGCCCGTCCGTCCTCGGCCGGCGCCTCGCCTTGCGACGTCTGGGCGGTGTGCACGGCGTCGTTGATCGCGTCGAGCGCTGCCTGCGCTGCGAAGAACGAGGTGGGGTCGCGGGGCTCCGGGGAGACGCTCACGAGGACTCCTTTCGGTCGTCACTGTTTGGATGACATCGGAACTTGTCATCGTTTCGATGACATGTTACAACGGTGGCAGACACAGCGCATTGGCAGTTACTGCCAGACCGATGGAGGTGTTTTCGCGATGTTGATGCGCACCGACCCGTTCCGCGAACTCGACCGTCTCGCCCAGCAGCTCACGGGCACGACCGGTACGTGGTCCAGGCCCTCGGCGATGCCGATGGACGCCTACCGCGAGGGCGAGGAGTACGTGATCGCCCTCGACCTGCCGGGTGTCGCGAAGGACGCGATCGATATCGATGTCGAGCGGAACATGCTCACCGTCAGGGCCGAGCGCCGCCCCGCCGTGAAGGCGGACGAGGTGCAGATGGAGCTCTCCGAGCGGCCCCTGGGCATCTTCTCCCGCCAGCTGGTGCTCGCCGACACCCTGGACACCGAGCGCATCACCGCCGACTACGAGGCCGGAGTGCTGACGCTGCGGATCCCGATCGCCGAGCGTGCCAAGCCCCGCAAGATCGCCATCGGCGGACAGCCCGATCGCCAGCAGATCAGCGGCTGACATCCGGCTCTACGGCCGACGAATTCGCACAGGCTGCGGGGGACGGGGTGTCGCCTCTCGGTTCCCTGTCCCCCCTCACCCCCTCCACAGCCTGTCCCCCGCACCACCATGCACAGAGGGGAAGTGATGGCCATGCGTACGGAGACGTTCATCGCCCAGGTGCAGGAGCGCGGCGAATACTCCACACCGCTGGAAGCCGAGCGTGCCGCGCGTACGGTCCTGGCGCTGCTGGGCGCGCACCTGGTGGGTGAGGTCCGGGCAGAGTTGGCTGCCCGGCTCCCCGAGAGCTTCGCCCTGATCCTCCTCAACCCGCTGCGGGCCACTGAGCCACTCCCGCCGGAGCGGTTCCTGCGCGCGACAGCAGCATGGATCGAGGGAGCCACCGAGCAGACCGCGGCCTCAGATGTCAGGGCCGTCCTGAGCGTGGCCGCCGACGCGGCAGGCGAGGACCTGACGAATCGCGTCATGTTGCAGCTCCCCCCGGGGTACGACCTCCTCTTCGGCCGCCCCCAGCACCCGTAGAACCGCAATCACGCATCCTGCCCCCACGTCCATCCGCAAGACGGGCTGCCGTCCCCCGGCCCGTCCGCGGCCCTACGCCCCTGCACCAGAAAGCCACGAGGCAGAAAGGTAGAACCCCGATGTACTCACTGCGTGAACCCGTCACGGCCCGGCCTGGCATGACGTTTCACCAGATGACCGAAAGGGTCCGCTACGAAGGCGCCTACCCCACCCGCGAACAGGCAGAAGACGTCACCCGAACCGTACTGGCCGCTCTCGGCCGCCAGCTCACCGGCGACGAACGCGTCGAGCTCGCCGCCCGCCTCCCCGTCGAAGCCGCCGTCGACCTCACCGCCCAGATCCCCGACGCACACCCCCTCACCGGATGGGGCTTCGTCAAGGACATCGCCACCCGCACCGGTGCCACCCCCGCAACCACCCGCTGGGACACCGGAACCGTCCTCAGCGTCGTCGGACATCTCGCCGGCCCCGACCTCCTCGACCGCATCCTCACCCAACTCCCCTCCGGATACGCCCTCCTGTTCGGCCGTGCCGAACTCACCCAAGCCGCATAGTCACCCCCGAAGGCCCGCCGGAAGACAGCGCGAGAAGTCAGAACCGTCAAGACGAACAATGAACGGGCTCCGGCGACGAGCGCCGGAACCCCGGAACGACTGCCCGGAGATCGCATCAGGTCTCGCGGGCGCGGGGTTCAGCGTCGCTCCCCCGGGAGACGGCGTATGAAGTCCAGTAGCAGGGTGCAGAACACAGAGGGCTGTTCCAGCGGGGCAAGGTGGCCTGCGGCCGGGATGACCACGGGCCGGCCCGCGTCGAGATCGCGGGCCAGTGCCTCGCCGCCCTCGAAGAAGTCGGGCATGTCGTGTTCACCGCCTCCCACCAAGGCGGGAACGGACAGTGTGCGCAGCGCTGTTGCACCTTCGCCGAGCGGGTCCGCCGCCAGTGACGGTTCGCCGTGGGCCAGTTGTTCGGTGAACTGGTCGCGGAGCATGCGGGCCGCGTGAGCACGCACTTCGGCGGTCGCACCGGCCGAGGTCCAGGCCTCCACGCCGACTGACACCGCTGCGTCCAGATCGCCGGCGGCGAGCGCCGTCCTTTCAGCGTCCCAGGCGGCTTGCAGACGCGGGGGAGGCCGGCTGGTCGTGGGGCCGGTACCCAATGAGCACCAGCCCCTCGACCCGCTCCGGTGCCGTGACCGCGGTCTGGAGCGCTACCAAGGCGCCGAGGGAGTTCCCGGCCAGGACGAAGCGGTCGGCCAAGGCGCCGACAGACTCCTCGACGGGGACGGCGGGGTCGACGCGGGCGAGGTAATAGAGGTCGAGGTGATCGGTGCGCAGCCGACGCAACGACGCTTCGCAGACACGCCGCAGCTCGTTGGGTGAGCCGGCGGGCATCAGGCCCTCGGCGGTGCGGCGGACTCCGGTTTTGGTGGCCAGGATGGCGCGGTCCCGGTGTGGTGCGAGGGTCCGGCCGATGAGTTCCTCGTTCGGCCCTTCGCCGTAGAAGTCGCCGGTGTCGAACATGGTGATGCCCGAATCGAGGGCCTCGCGCACAGTGGCCGCGGCCTCATGCGGGTCAATGGGGCCGTAGGTTCCGGTCATGCTCATGCAGCCTAGGCCGAGTCGGGAGACCGCTGGGCCGTCGGGTCCAAGGGTGGGATGCATCGTTCCTCCGTCACTTCGACAGGGTCGCGCGGAGGAACCCGAGGATCTCCGCCCGGGCGGCCGCGGCTTGTGGTTCCACGCCGGGCAGGGTGAGGAACGCGTGTCGCGCCCCCGGGTATTCGGTGAGTTGCACGGAGGTCCCGGCTGCCTGGAGTCGCTCGGCGTAGCTGCGGCCGTGGTCGGCGAGCGCGTCCCGGGTGGGCACCACCACAAGTGCCGGGGCGAGTCCGCTCAGGTCGTCCTCGTACAGCGGTGAGACTGCGCGGGTGTCGGCTCCCGGCGGGACGGCGAGCCGTTGAATGAGCCGCAGTTGCGGCAGGGCCCGGGTCGGGTTGTGCGCGTACTCGGCGATCGAGGGGTAGTCGAGCATCGTCCCGGTCACGTCGACTGCGGGGTTGACCAGTACCTGCGCGTTGAGCTCCAGGCAGGACTCCCTGGCTCGGATGGCCGCCAGCGCGCTGATGAGCGCGCCGCAGCTCTCACCGAAGACGGCCGCACGCGTCGGATCGACGCCCCACTTCGCTGCGTGCCGCACCACGTGCTGGAGCACGTCCCAAGCGTCGTCGACGGCGCTCGCGAGCGGGCTGTCCGGGCCGAGGAGGCGGTGCTCGACCGAGACGACGAGGGCGGGCAGCCCCGTGGCGAGGTGGCTGTTGGTCCAGTCGCACTGCGCTGCCGTGCCCACGAAGCCGCCGCCGTGGACATGGACCACGAGTGGCAGGTCGGTTCGGGTTGCGGCTTCGTCGTCTCCCGTCGGGGCCGGCCGGTAGACGCGGACCGGTAAGTCGCGGCCGGGGAGCGGTACCTCCTGCCAGACGATCGCGGCGCCGGCGTCCGGCTCTCCGAGGATCGCCCGCGCCGCGGTGGAGGCCCGGAAGCGGTTCTCGGCGTCGCGGTAGGCAATCAGTTGATCGGCCGTGATCGCTGAGAAGTCCGGCTCAGGCGGCCGCGTCGCGATAGTGGTCTCGCTCATGGCTCCTTCTCCCTTCCCGGCCGGATGCCGGGTCTGTCATTGCCATCGGGCGGTGAGTTGCCCTCATTATGCACGCAGTGCGTGCATCAGCAAGTGCATAGGTTAGGCTGGGTCTGGACGAGAGGGGCGAGATGACTGGCCGAAGGCGATGGTCGACCGAGGAGATCCTGGACACGGCGGCGGAACTGCTGCGCACGAGCGACGCCGAATCGTTCAGCGTGCGCAAACTCGCCGCAGCGCTCGGGACCGACTCCTCCAGCCTCTACCGGCACTTCCGCAACAAGACCGAACTGCTGCGCGCGGTTGCCGACCGCATCCTGCTGGCCGCCATGGACGGCTACCGCCCCGAGGGCGACTGGAAACAGCGCGTCACCGCCCTGGCCCTGCGCCTGCGCGAGGCATTCGGCGAGCAACCCCAACTCGCCGCGGTGTGGGGACGCTACGCGTCCGGCGGCACCGGATCCCGGTTGGTCATGGAGGAGCTTCTGCAGGCCCTGCGCGCGTCCGGCCTGCCCGACGATGAGATCCCGGTGCGATACCACCGCATCGTGATCCTTCTTGCCGCTCTGATCGCCTCCGAGGCCGGTATCAGCACCATCACGCCACAGGAGTACGAACAGGGCATGGAACAGTTCCGCGTCGCGGTGCTCGGCGCCGACCCCGAACACTTCCCCGCCCTGGCCTACTTCGCCCGCGACATCCGCCCGCTCGGAGCAGACCGTCGCAATGCATTCGAGGAAATCCTCGCCGCGCAACTCGCCGACATCGAGGCCCAGATCCCCTGACGTGCCGGATCACGAGTGCGATGCGGTCGGGCCGCGCCGCTGCCGCATGCCCGGTGTCGGGGGTCGGAGGCTGGAGGCAGAACAGCGGCCGAGGAAGTTGATGTGGACGTACCGGGGAGCCGGACGGCCGGTCAGAGCGAGCCTGCCAGCTGCACATCGACTCGGCAGTGGGGATGGGCACTCCCGCCGCGGCTGCGGCCAATTCGGGGTGGGAGCCCATGTCCAGTCCGAGCCGGCCGTAGGCATGCACATGGGTCCAGAACAGCTGGGACAGGGCCCACCGGTGGGCGTCGACGAGTCGCTTCTCCTCGCTCGGGATGTCCTGGAGGAGCACGCCGGCTTGGGCCGTCGCGATGAGCCTGGGAGTTGAGGACAAGGTACGCGTTCCGCCGTTCGAGGCGGCGTGGGCGAGGACCCTGCGGGGCTGCGGCCGGCTCGACTGGCTTCGCAAGCTGCGCCGCGGCCGCCCGGACGTGCGGGCGGCCGGTCGCCAACGGTTACGTACATGCCCCTGGCCACTGCCGCTCCTCCGGGCCGCCTGCAGCACAACCCGGGCCAGGTCGACACCGGATGCCCACCGCCGCTCGTGCCTGCCCCCAGGTGGTGTAGCCGAGGTCCAAGTGCCCGAGGCCCAGCAGTCGCTTCGCCAGCTGCTGGAGCGGTCCGCCTACGCTCGTACACTGCAAGCCCTCCTGGGCCCGGGCCACGAGCTCGTTCAGGAGCCGGTCATCCATGCCCGCCGACGCGGCCCCGGCCGGCGTCGTTGCTCATGGGCGTCGGTGCAGGCGGCCTCGCGGTCGAGGGCGTCGCCGTCGAGAGTGTCGAACGCAGCCGCCAGCATCTGCTCGCCCGTCCGTCCAGCCGCCGCCGCGCCGGCGCCGTCTCCTGGAGCTGCTCCAGGGTGGTGACGAGGACGGGCACCGCCTGGCCGTAGTCGAGGGCGGTGATCCCCCGGCGGTAGGAGTCGTACCGGCGCGGCGGCCAGCCTCCTCCAGAACCTTCACGGTGTTGTCGGCCTTCGCCTCGATGGTGTCCGCGAACACGAACGCCAACGGAGGCAGGCCCTCCTAGGCCGAGCGGAAGCACGCGGGCGCTCCACCCAGGGCCTGACATCACTCGGGCGCACGCCGCGCGCCAGGTTGCAGCGGATGCGATGTGGCCTCCACACGCCAGAGCAGAATGCCGACGGGACCAGATTTCCTACGTCCGCGTACCCGGCCACCTCCAAAGGCAGCACGCATAGCCCTACTGTCGTCGGTATGACCGAGCCAGTGAAACCGGCCCACCTTCACACGAGGGAGCCGGGCGCGGCACGCCTGATCGCCCTGTCCGACGGCATCTACGCCATCGCGATGACCCTGCTCGTCATCAACGTCGCCATCCCCGCCCACCTGGACGACGCCGCATTCCACAAGGCCCTGGCCGAGGCCCTTCCCAAAGTCGGCGCCTTCGTCCTCAGCTTCGCTCTCCTTGCCGGACTCTGGCGTGACCACCGTCGGATCCTCACCGCACTGCCCACCGAGACGGTCACAGTAACGCGCCTGGTCCTGCTGGGTCTTGGCCTCGTCGCCCTGCTGCCGTTCCCCACGGCGCTCCTGGCCCAGTACGCCTCCCAGCCCGAAACCGTCGCCCTCTATGCGGGTGCCATGGCCGCGATCCATGCGGTACACGCGATCCTGCTTCTGCTCACACAGCGCCAAGTGCATCCTTCACCGGCATCGGCCGCCGCCGTGGCCCGCCATCGCTTCACCGCCCAGCTCGGCGCCAGCGTCCTGATCCTCGGGCTCTCCATCCCTCTGGCCTTCATCAATACGGCAGCGGCCATGTGGTTCTGGCTCACACTCATTCCCGCCCATTACGTCGTCGCCCACCCCATCCGAAAGTCAGCAGACCGCAACCGAGGTCCGCGGTAAGGAACGCGGCGACCTCGTCCGCATCTGTGCGCCCCGCGGGCAAATCACCAGGCCGGTCAACTGGCGGCCGTCGGCAGATCCGGGCACGCACGCCACCGCGACACAATCTTGAGAGACCTACGTTGCGGCACGCCTCGGCGTACGTCTGCCGACCTCGCAACCTGCGGGTCGGTCATGTCGACAACCGTGCCTTCAGCGTGGCATCCGGCACTGACACACACCCGTACGCCAGGCAGGTGTGAGCCCGCTGTCGCGGTTTCAACGCGCAGAGGTCAGTGCACGAGTGCGGAGATGCCCATCGCCAGGTTGAAGAGGCATCCGAAGGCGAAGACGCCGGCCACGCCGATCCAGATACGGCCCTGGACCCGCTGGGAGCGCCGGGGCGGGGGCGGAACAACCAACGCGTTGGCCACCCGCACCGTCTCGTACTGGTTGGCCGAGCGGCCGCCTGCTCGAAGCTTGGCCCGTCCGATCCAGAAGAAGAGCGCCGTCCCGGCCAGGGTGATGGCAACATTCTGCAAGTAAACGCTGGGCGCTCTCTCGACGATAGCCGCGATGTAGGAGTGCACGGATTCCTCAGCTGACGGACTTGTGATGACCGCGTGATCACCTCACGATGGCGCAGTTCATGTCAAACAGGTTCCTAGGCGCTGTTTCTCGGATCATGTGCGGAGCCAGATGATGAGGGCTGCGAGGGTGACGGTGCCGAGGTAGATGT
>NZ_BMUZ01000024.1 GCF_014650455.1 Streptomyces xanthochromogenes
GACCCCGGCCGGGCCGGTTTCGCCGAGGTGGAGCTCACCGCGGTGAACGTGAGCTGGTTCGGCGGAACCCGCCAACACCCGTTCACCGTCGCGGTGTTGAGGTCCGGCGACCCGGCTCCGCAGGAGTTGCGCGGCACCTATCTGCAGCCGTCGGTGTTCCCGCGCTGGGTCCTCGCGGTGGGTTCGATCCTGCTGGCGCTGCTCGTGGTGTTCGTCATGATCTGGCTCCGGCACGACACCGGCGTCAAGAGCCAGGCCGCCGAGCAGGCGCCCGCCAAGCAGATACCGCTGCCGCAGGGCTCCCAGAGCCCGCTGCCCTCCGCGCCGCCGTCGCCGTCCAAGGCGCCCGAGCCGCCGCCGTCGGCCCCGGCGCCGCCCGCACCCAAGCCGAAGCCGGAGGGCGGCGGTTCCGGTGGCGGTGGTGGCGGTGGTGGCGGCGGTCCGAAGAAGCCCACGTACGACCCGACCAAGCTGGTCCGCATCCAGTCCGGGCTCGGGATGTACCTGACGACGGCGACGGACCAGAAGCCGGAGGGGCGGTACGTCTACACGGCGAACGAGATCAAGGACAACCCCACGTGGGACCAGTACTGGTACGTCCGGCCGCTGCCGCGCAACGAGTTCGCCTTCACCTCCTCCTCCGAACCCTGGGCCGTCGCGGACAACACCCGTGAGGGCAACCAGATCCAGATGTGGGGGGCTTCGGGTGGCAAGCCGAGCCTCACGAACGGGCAGATGACCAGCAACCAGAAGTGGTCGATCGAGCCGATCGAGGGGGCGGACGGGTTCGTGCGCCTGATCAGCAAGGACGGGGCCTGGTGCATGTCCGACCTGTCGCCCAACGACAAGGTGCTCCAGGTGTCGGAGGTCCGCCCCTGCGGCGCCCTCCCCGCCGACCAGCAGCGCTGGCGCATCGTCCCCTAGCCCCCTGGGGCTCCGCCCCGCCCTTCCCCAACGGCCCCCGCGGTCCGCAGACGACAGCGGGTTGAGGGGCGCGGGGAACTGCGCGAGCAACCACGCACGGTCCGCAGGCGACAGCGGGTTCGGGGGCGCGGGGAACTGCGCGAGCGGCCACGCACGGTCCGCAGGCGACAGGGGGTTGAGGGGCGCGGGGAACTGCGCGAACGGCCCCCGCGGTCCGCAGGCGAGAACGGGTTCAGGGGCGCGGGGAACTGCGCGAGCAACCACGCACGGTCCGCAGACGACAGCGGGTTGAGGGGCGCGGGGAACTGCGCGAGCAACCACGCACGGTCCGCAGGCGACAGCGGGTTCGGGGGCGCGGGGAACTGCGCGAACGGGCCCCTCGGTCCGCAGGCGAGAACGGGTTGAGGGGCGCGGGGAACTGCGCGAGCGGCCACGCACGGTCCGCAGGCGACAGGGGGTTGAGGGGCGCGGGGAACTGCGCGAACGGCCCCCGCGGTCCGCAGGTGACAGCGGGGTTCAGGGGCGCGGGGAACTGCGCGAGCGGCCACGTGCGGTCCGCGGCCGAAGGCGGGGTTGGGGCCGCGGACCAAGGGGACGCTAGGGGGCCCAGGGCATGCCCGTGCCCGGGACGAGGCGGCCGGACTTCACGTACTCGCGGCGCGCACCCGCCCGCACGTCCGCGACGGACACGGCGGAACCCCGCCCCGCCGCGAGATACCCCGCCGTCACCGCCGCGGAGCGAATCGCCCCGCCCGCAAGCTCGAACTCCTTCGCGCACGCGTCGAGTTCCGCGTCGAGATCCGGCTCCTGCGGCACCCCGGCCAGACAACTGCGCCACAGCACGGCGCGCAGCGCCACATCCGGGAACGGGAAGTCCACCACCAGGTCGAGCCGCCGGGTGAACGCCTCGTCGATGTTGGCCCGCAGGTTCGTCGTCAGGACCGCGATCCCGTCGAACGCCTCAAGCCGCTGCAGCAGATACGCGCTCTCCAGGTTCGCGTACCGGTCGTGCGAGCTCTTCACCTCCGACCGCTTGCCGAACACCGCGTCCGCCTCGTCGAACAGCAGCACCGAGTCCGTCCGGTCCGCCTCGACGAAGATCTTCTCCAGGTTCTTCTCGGTCTCCCCGACGTACTTGTCGACCACGGACGACAGGTCGACGACATACATGTCCAGGCCCAGCTCACCCGCCACGACCTCCGCCGCGAGCGTCTTGCCGGTGCCGGAGTCGCCCGCGAACAGTGCGACCACGCCCCGCCCGCGTCCGCCGCCCGTACGCAGCCGCCACTCCCCGAGCACCCTGTCCCGGTGCCGGGCCCGTCCGGCCAGCTCGTGCAGCATGCCGAGGGGTTCCTCGGGCAGGACGAGGTCGCCGAAGCCGACGGCCGGCCGCACCCGACGGGCGTGCCGGTCGAGCAGCGGTGCCGAGAGCAGCCGGGCGCTCCGCTGGACGTGGGCCAGCCCCACCGGCGTCCCCTCGAACCCGGCGAGCGCCACCGCGCCCCTCGCGGCCCGCCGCACCTGTCCGGCACCGAGCCGGTAGGGGCCGACGGCCTCCGCCAAGTCGCCTTCGTATGAAGGGAGTTCCTCGGTCCAGGCGGTCAGCGGATCGGTCTCGGCCGTCGTGTCCTCCAGGGCGAGCAGGGATGCCCCCGGGGCCCACGTCGGGTCGTACGGGACGGTCCCGGCGAACACCACGGTCACGTCCGGCACCGCCAACTCCCGCACCAGCGGCCCGGGTTCGTCCGGCAGCTCGACGACGACGGCGGTCCCGGCGCCGCGCAGCCGCGCCTCGCGCAGCAGGGCGCGGGCCGCGACGGGGTCGGCGCGCTCGGGGCGGTGGCGCAGGACGGACCGCCCGGCGCCGCGCAGGGCCGAGGTCACCGCGTCCGCGCCGCTCCCGGCCCGCCGCTCGCGCAGATGGACGGCGACCGGTTCCGGGGCGAGCGCGATGCGCGCCGCGAGGCCGTCGGTGGGTGCGGTCCCGTTCGGCGTCAGCAACTCGACGTGTGCGTCGGCCAGTTGGCCGTCCATCGTGTCGTCGCCCAGCAGGTGGGCCACCACCCGCTCGGGCACGCGCAGCGCGCGCCCCGGCAGCGGCCGGTCCTCGTCCTCCAGGGTCACGAGCCCGCCGGTGATCAGCGGTGCCGCCGCGTGCAGCCGGGCCCGTGCGGCCGGGTCGTGCGGCCCGGTCCCGGCGAGTTCCAGGGCGAGCGCGACCGAGGCCCGGCGGCGGCCCACGTCGTCGTTGAGGTAGCCGTACAGCGGCTCGAAGCGCCGGTCCACGTCGGGCGCGAGCGCCGCCACGAGGAGCAGCGTGTCCAGCTCGCCGAGTCCGAAGTCCTGTGCGAGCGCCGCCATCCGGTCACCGGGCGCGGGCGTGAACGAGTGGTCAGGGACCGGGAGTTCGGGGGCCGGGGAGTTGGCAAGGCGGGACGCCGTCTCCGCCGAGACGTACAGGCCCCGCAGCGGGTCCTGCGCCGTCGGATCGTCGGCGGAACGGGCCTCGACCAGGGCCGCCACCGACGTCCGCAGATGGTCGAGCCGGAGCAGCAGCGCGCGGGCAGCCTCGTTCACCGGGCGCCACCGTCCTTGCCGGCCCCGTCCTTACCCGGGGCGCCCTTCCCGGCCCCACCCTTCCCGGCCCCACTCTTCCCCGAGGCGTCCTTCCCGGCACCGCCCTTCCCGGCACCGTCCTGCGGGCCACCGTCCTGCGTACCGGCGTCCTTGCGGGCATCGCTCAGCGAGCCCCGCATCAGACGGGGCTTCGCGTCGGCGGGGACGCCGTCGCGGCCGCGTACCGTGATGACGCCCTCGGTGACCGGCGGTGCGACCGGGTACACCGGCGTGACCGGGAACGGCGTCGTGATCACCACGTCGAGCGAGGGCTTCAGCTCGCCGCCGAGCGCCGACCAGATGTCGGCGAGCGAGCGCGACTCGGCCGGCGGCACCGCGACGGTCAGCGGTATGGACACGTTGTAGGCGTCGAGCGCGCGCGGCACGAACTCCTGCGGCAGCATCTCGTGCGGCAGCAGGCACGCCAACGCCCCCGAAAGAAGCCGGTGTTCGTCCTCGGGGCGGCTGGTCCACGCGGTCAGGAGATACGAGAGCCGGTACCAGCGCGGCGGCTGGCGCCTGCGCAGCACCACGCCGTTGGCGTCCCGCTCGGCGTACGAGCCGCGCTCGCGGCGGGCCACGTCCTCGCGGATGTCGTACAGGTAGGCGTTGAGGGTGGGGGTGTTGCGACGTGCCGCCCAGTCACGGGTGGGGGCCTCGAAGACGACCTCCCCCGTTCCGTCGGGCAGCGCTCCGCCGCGCAGGATGCGCCGCAGCGCCTCGTCGATTTCGTGGATCATTGAGCCAGTTTCCCGAGTTCCCGGACACGGCCGCACCGCGGGGTGCGGCGGTGAGTGAGCGGTGCGGGCCCGCGGTGGCCGGGCCGGCCCGGACCGCGAGCCGCGGCGGCCTAGATGTAGCCCTCGCGCAGCGCGTAGGCCACGGCGTGCGCGCGGTTGGTGAGCTGGAGGCGGGTCATCAGGGCGTGCAGGATGTTCTTGACGGTCCGTTCCGAGTAGGCGAGCTTCTCGGAGATCTGCCGAGTGTCGAGCCCCTCGGCGACCAAGCGCAGCACGTCGACCTCGCGCGGCGCCATCCCGAACAGCGGCGGGGCCGAGGACGAGCCCGCGGAGGCGGAGGTGGTCTCCGAGCGGCGCAGGCGGCCCACTTGGACGAGCAGTCGGCTGATCAGGTCCGGCGGCAGCTCTCCCTCGCCGCGCGCCGCACTGTGCACGGCCTTCAACAGGCGCTGTTCGGTGGCCTGGTGGCGCCACAGGATGGCCCGCACCCCGTATTCCACCACCGTCAGGAGATCGGGTTCGCGCAGCTCGCGGGCTATGAGCACGACGCGCTGCTCACCGCCGCGCACCACCCGGCGCAGCTCGGCCGACGCGGCGTCGTCGACCTGGTCGACGAGCATGACGGCGACCGTGGGGTCGGCGGGACGTCCGTCGGTCTCACGGGCCTCGCGGCTGTCCCGCAGGACTTCCACGGTCGGCTGGTGCTGGAGGTGACTGATGACCCCGGCCCGGCTCAGCGGATCGGAGGCGTGAACGGTCACCGTGACACGATTCGCGAGCAATGGCATTCCCTGTCCTTTCCTTCCCCGTGCTAACCGACCGATACAGACTGGTCGGCCCCGATCAACAGCGAATCAACAACCGTTGAATGGGCCACGGATACTGCCAAGAACAGTCGAAGTCGGCAGGAAAAGTGGTGGGGGCCCGGGATCGGTACGATCCCGGGCCCCCATCCCTCAAGTCGCCGCCCTATGCGGGCTTCTCCTCCAGGCGGGGGAAGAGCACCGCGCCCTTGGTGACCTTCGCACCCGGAGCCGACGCACCCCAGACGCCCGCGTCCTGGACCCGCTGGCCGGCGAGCGCGCCGAGCGCCGCCTCGGCGCCGAGCGAGTCCCACAGCTTCTGCGAGGTCTCCGGCATCACCGGGTTGAGCAGCACCGCGATCCCGCGCAGCGCTTCGGCGGCCGTGTACAGGATGGTCGCGAGCCGGTCCCGGCCCTCGGCCGATTCGTCCTTGGCCACCTTCCACGGCTCCTGCTCGGTGAGGTAGCCGTTGACCTGCTTCACGAAGTCGAAGACGGCCAGGATGCCGCCCTGGAAGTCGAGTTCGTCGCCGATGCGCCGGTCCGCCTCGGCGACCGCCGTCGCGAGCCCGTCGTGGACGGCCCGCTCCGCGTCCCCGTCGGCGGGCGCGGCGGGCAGCTCCCCGCCGAAGTACTTGCCGACCATCGCGGCGACCCGGGACGCCAAGTTGCCGTAGTCGTTGGCGAGTTCGGAGGTGTAGCGGGCGGTGAAGTCCTCCCAGGAGAACGAGCCGTCCTGGCCGAAGGCGATGGCCCGCAAGAAGTACCAGCGGTAGGCGTCCACGCCGAAGTGCGAGGTCAGGTCCTGCGGCTTGATGCCGGTCAGATTGGACTTCGACATCTTCTCGCCGCCGACCATCAGCCAGCCGTTGGCCGCGACCCGGCCCGGCACGGGAAGGCCGTTGGCCATCAGCATCGCGGGCCAGATGATCGCGTGGAAGCGCAGGATGTCCTTGCCGACGAGGTGCACGTCGGCCGGGAAGATCTCCTCGAAACGGGCCTGGTCGGCGCCGTACCCGACCGCCGTCGCGTAGTTGAGCAGCGCGTCCACCCACACGTAGATGACGTGCTTGGTGTCCCACGGCACCGGGACGCCCCAGTCGAACGTCGACCGGGAGATCGACAGGTCCTGAAGACCCTGCTTCACGAAGTTGAGCACCTCGTTGCGGGCCGACTCGGGCTGGATGAAGCCGGGGTTCGCCTCGTAGAACTCCAGGAGCTTCGGGCCGTACTCGCTCAGCTTGAAGAAGTAGTTCTCCTCCTTGAGGAGCTCCACCGGCTTCTTGTGGATGGCACACAGCTGGGTGCCGCCCTCGCCCTCGATCAGGTCGCCGGGGAGCTTGTACTCCTCGCAGCCCACGCAGTACGGGCCCTCGTAGCCGCCCTTGTAGATCTCGCCCTTGTCGTACAGGTCCTGGACGAACTCCTGCACCCGGTCGGTGTGCCGCTTCTGGGTGGTGCGGATGAAGTCGTCGTTGGCGATGTTCAGGTGCTCCCAGAGCGGCTGCCACGCCTCGCCGACGAGCTTGTCGCACCATTCCTGCGGGGTGACGCCGTTCGCCTCGGCCGTGCGCATGATCTTCTGACCGTGCTCGTCCGTGCCCGTCAGGTACCAGACCTTCTCGCCGCGCTGGCGGTGCCAGCGGGTGAGCACGTCACCGGCGACGGTGGTGTAGGCGTGGCCCAGGTGCGGGGCATCGTTGACGTAATAGATGGGCGTGGAAACGTAGTACGTCGGCGAAGGCATGCGCTGAATCCTATCCGCCGGTGCCCGGGCACCCGCCCGGGATGTCCGGATGCCGGACGGCCTGCAGGCGCCTGCCGGACGCCCGGCGGACGGGTTCCGGTGGTCCGCCGGGGAGCTGTGACGACGGCTGCCCGGCGGGCGGGTGCAGGCCGTCCGCCGGGGAGCTGTGACGACGGCTGCCGGAACGCGGAGAGGTTTGCGAAACACCCCCTGTCGTAACAAGGACGCATCCTGGGACGGAAGGGGGCACGTGCACACGAAGGACGAGAACATGCGGGTACTGGTCGCCGAGGACGAGGAGGTCCTCGCCGAGCTCGTCGCCACCGGGCTGCGCCGGGCAGGCTTCGCCGTGGACACGGTCTACAGCGGGGACGCGGCCCTCGCCTACCTGGGCCTGCACGACTACGACGTGGTGGTCCTCGACCGGGACCTGCCGCGCGTGCACGGCGACGAGGTGGCCCGCCGTCTCGTCGCGGACGCCTCGCGCACCCGCATCCTGATGCTGACCGCGTCCGCCTCCATGGAGGACCGCGTCGAGGGCCTCGACCTCGGCGCGGACGACTACCTGGGCAAGCCCTTCGAGTTCCCCGAACTGGTCTCACGCGTCCGCGCGCTGCGGCGGCGCAGCGCCCGCCCGGTCCCGCCGGTCCTGGAGCGGCACGGCCTGAGCCTGGACACCGTGCGGCGCACCGCGCACCGAGACGGCCAAGAGCTCGACCTCTCGCCCAAGGAGTTCGCCGTGCTCCAGATCCTCCTGGAGGCCGACGGCGCGGCCGTCTCCGCCGAGGAACTCCTGGAGCGCGCCTGGGACGCCAACGCCGACCCGTTCACCGGCGCGGTCCGCGTCGCCATGAGCAAGCTGCGCGGCAAGCTCGGCGAGCCCGCGCTCATCCGTACCGTCCAGGGCGTGGGGTACGCGCTGTGAAGGGACGCCCGCGGTGATCAGGGCCCGTATCGCGCTGATCTTCGGCGGAGTCTTCCTGACGCTCGGCGCCGCGCTGCTCGCCGTCGTCAACCTGCTCTCGCGGGCCGGCACCCAGGAGCAGGCGACCGCGATCGCGACCCGCGCGACCACGCTCCGCACGCCGGGGCTGCCCGCCTACTACCGGACCCAGGGCGGCACGGCCCTCGAACCGCTCACCGTCTACCGGCTCAGCGCCGACGTCAGCGACGCCGCCTCCGACCAGACCGCACTGTGGTCCACGCTCGCGCTCATCGCGATCGCGCTGCTCGCGGTCGTCGTCGGCTGGTGGACGGCGGGCCGGCTGCTGCGGCCCGTGCACGTCATGACCGCCCGGGCCCGCAAGCTGACCGCCAGCAATCTGCACGAGAGGGTGGGGGCCGCGGGTCCGGACGACGAGCTGAAGGAACTCGGCGACACCATCGACGACCTCCTCGGCCGTCTCGAAGCGGCCTTCGACAGCCAGCGCCGCTTCATCGCCAACGCCTCGCACGAGCTGCGCACCCCGCTCGCCACCCAGCGCGCCGCGATCCAGATAGGCCTCGACGACGACGCGAGTCCGGCCGACCTCGCCCGCACCCGCACGACGCTGCTCGACAACAACCGGCGCAGCGAGCAGCTCATCGAGGGACTGCTGATGCTGGCCCGCAGCGAGCGCGGCCTGGAGCGGCGCGAGGAGGTGGACCTCGCGGAGGTCGTGCGGGAGGAGGCGGCGCGCTACGACACCGTGACGGTGGACGCGGCGCCTGCCGTGGTGCGGGGCAACCGGGCGCTGCTCGCCCGCCTCACCGCGAACCTCCTGGCCAACGCGGTCACCTACAGCGAACCGGGCGGCCCGGTCGAGGTCACCGTGTACGGGGGCCGGCTCGTGGTGGCCAACCCCGCGGGACCCGAGGTCGCCGCGGACCGGATTCCCGCCCTGTTCGAGCCGTTCCGGCGGGGCGAGGGGCGGGACCGGATGGGGCCGGGGGCGGGCCTCGGCCTGTCCATCGTGCGCTCCATCGCGGTGGCCCACGGCGGAACGGCCACGGCGGAGCCCGGCGCCGAGGGCGGGCTCACCGTGACCGTCTCGCTCCCGAAGGCGACGCGGGCGCGCGTTACGGGCGGTAGGAGCTGAGCAGTCCCCGGTAGACCTCGGCGTCGCTCAGCTCGCGGGGCGCGGGCCCGGCGTGGAAGAACCCGACGTGGTCGTGCTCGCCCTCGGCGCCGCGCAGGAAGTCGAACGCCTTGGAGTCGTCCTCGCCGAACGCCACGAACTGCCAGTACAGCGGCTTGTCCGAGACGTCGGTGAGGGCCTGGCGCGCGGGCAGCTTGGCGTCCGGTGCGCCGTCCGTCTGGAACACGACGAGCACCGGGCCCTCGTGGCCGGACTTCTCGACGTGCTCGACGACCTCCTCGACGGCCCGGTGGTAGCTGGTCCGGCCGAGCCGGCCGAGCCCGGCGTGCGCCTCGTCGACGACACCTTCGTACGCGTCGAGGGTCACGTCGACCGAACCGTCGATGTCGGTCGAGAAGAACACGGTGTGGACGGTCGCCTCCTCGTCGAGGTGCGCGGCCAGGGCGAGGACCTGCTCGGCGAGACCCTGGGCGCTGCCGTCCTTGTAGTACGGCCGCATCGACCCGGACCGGTCGAGCACGAGGTACACCTTGATCCGGGCCCCGTTGAGCCCCGCCTTCTTGAGCGCGGCCCCGGCAGCCTTGTAGGCGCCGGACAGCCCCGGAGCCCGCGACTTGACCCGGGCGGCGGAGACGGCGGGCTTGGCAACGACGGGCTCCGCCCGGACGGCGTCGGGCTCGGGCTGTACGGGCTCGGCCTCGGCCTCGGCCTCGGCCTCGGCCTCGGCCTGTACGGGCTCGGCTTCGGGCTCGGGCTCCGCCTTCGGCTCGACCACGGCTTCGGGCTCGGGCTCGGGCTCGGCGACATCCTCAACCGGTACGGGTACGGGCTCGGGCTCTACGACGGGCTCGGCCGGTACGGGCTCGGGCGCGGGCTCCGGCTCGGCGATGGGTGCGACCTCGGCCTTGGCCGCTGCCGGCCCGGGCTCCGCCTTCGGCTCGACCACGGGCTCGGGCACTGCGGGCTCGGCCGCGGGCTCCGCGACGGGCTCGGCCTTCGCCGCTGCCGGCTCGGGCTCCGCCTCGACGGGCTCCGGCTTCGCCTCCGTGCGGGGCTGGGGGACATCGGCGGCACCCGTCGAGCCGTCGGCGGGGGAGCCGTCGGAAGAAGGGGCGTCGGAAGGAGAAGCGTCGGACGGGGAGGCGTCGCCCGGGGTTCCGGCCGGCGGGCGGGGCCCGTCGAACGCGGCGGCGACGAGCTTCTCCGCCGGGGACAGGTTGCGCCGCCCCGGCGCCGGGACGGAGGGCGCGGCCGCGTCGGCCGGCGTCTCGGCGGCCTCGGCGGTGCGTTCCGTCTGGGGCGGTACGGAAGCCGCCGTCGGCTCGGCACGCTCCGTGCCTTCGCGTCCGAACACCTTGCGCAGCAAGCTCCGAATGCCCATGGGAGAGGCCTTTCGCATGAGTTGGGTGCGATACGTACCGCACTGCGCCACAGATCCGGGAGCAGACCCCTGGCCAGCGCAGACACGTAAGGTTAGCGACCCGGTGGGCTAACTCGGCGGAGCGCCCCCGCGCCAGCGCCCGATCTGCTGGGCGGGATCGCCCGTGTAGACCCAGGGAACCAGGGCGATCCGCTCTCCGAGCAGCCCGACCAGAGCCGCGCCCTCACGCGTGAGCCCCGCACAACAGGCCGCGTGCGCAAGGTAGTTGAGCTCCGCGGCCTCCTCCGCCCGGATGGGCCCCGGGACGCGGCCCCCGAGCCAGCGGTCGTAGGTGCGCAGGAGCTCGGTCACGGCGAGCTCGTGGTTCCAGTGCTGCCCGAACCCCCGCACGGGACGCCCCTTCGCGGCATCGGAGACGTACCGGTACTCCTCGACGCGGGCGATCTGCACGAGCACGGGCAGCGGGGAGCCGGCCGGGGCCGCGCCCGCCGCGTCCCGCGCGAAGTCGTACATCGAGCCGTGCGTCCCGTGCCAGCGCGCCGAGAAATAGCGCAGCATCTGGACGTGCCCCTCCAGGTGGTACGGGTCGCGCCGCCGCAACTCCTCCCACCATGACCGGAGTTCACTGCGGGCGACCCCGCCCTCGTACAGGCGCACCACGGTGAGCAGCGAGGCCCAGGGGGTCGGGTCACCGGGGCGGGCGTCGGCGGCCGCGAGGCAGGCCATGACGGCGACGTCGATCCGGTCGCGGTCCGTCCCGGCGCCGCGCCCGGCGGCGATGGCGCCGTTGAACACCCGGGTCACCTCTGTGGCGGCCCGCAGGACCGCCACGTCCGGGTTGGCCGGTTCGGCCGCCCGCCAGGCCTCGACGACGGACGACCCGGCTGCGGCGTTCGCGAGTGCCCGGATGCGATGGGTGCGCAGCGGCCAGTGGTCGCCGGTGGCCCGCAGCAGGTCGCGTACGCCCTGCCAGCGGCCGATGACGATGTCGTGCCGGGCCGTGGTGAGCGCGCGGTCGCCGAGGTCGGCGTCGAAGGACAGGTCCGCGCTCCGGCCGGAGCGGCGGCGCAGCGCTGCCATCCGTGTCCCCCTCTCAGAAGTCGGTGGGGTGACCGGCGTTGACGTAACTCGGGCCCCTGGTCGGCGAGTTGGGGTGACCGGCACCGGCCTCGAAGGA
The DNA here is from genome assembly GCF_014650455.1 of Streptomyces xanthochromogenes. GTDB lineage: Bacteria > Actinomycetota > Actinomycetes > Streptomycetales > Streptomycetaceae > Streptomyces > Streptomyces xanthochromogenes. Next base: position 11,467 of record NZ_BMUZ01000024.1, read on the forward strand.
GCGGGTCGCGTCCAGGCGGGCGGGGCGGTAGTAGGCGCTGCCCCGGCGCCAGTACCAGAGCAGGGGAATCAGCCCGGCGAGCAGGCTGCCGAGGCCGATCGTGACGGCGGCGGCGCTGAGCCGGGTGAGCGAGGCGCCGAAGACGCAGAACATGAAGACCGAGCCGAGCAGCGGCCAGAGGCCGCCGAGCAGGAACGAGCCGAGGGATTCGGTGAGGGTCCTGCGGTAGGCGACGACGGCGGCGAGCCCGGCGAGGCCGTAGTAGAGGGTGGTCTGGAGGCCGATCGCGGCGAGCGCGTCGGCCATGATGTCCCGCACCGAGCCGAGCGCGTTGGAGGCGACGAACAGGAGCAGCGCCACCGCGCCGACGACGAGGATCGCCACCCACGGGGTGTTCCAGCGGCGGTGCACGGCGCCGAGCGCGCCCGGCATCGTCCGGTCGCGGCCCATCGCGAACAGGGAGCGGGTGACCTGGATGAGGGTGGTCTCCAGGGTGGCGATGGTGGACAGGACGACGGCGAGCACCATGAGTCTGCCGCCGAAGCCGGGCCAGATCCGTTCGCCGAGCAGGGCGAGGACATTGGTCTGGCCGGCCTCGATCTCGCCGCTGGTGAGGAGGATGTTCACGGCGACGGTGTAGGCGACGAACAGGGCGAAGACGACGGCGACGCCGACCAGCGCGGAGAGCCCCGCGGTGCGGCGGCTGTCGCGGGTCTCCTCGCTGAGGTTGCTGGTGACGTCCCAGCCCCAGTAGTAGAACGCGGCGATGAGGGTGCCCGCGGCGAACCCGGAGACCCCGTCGAAGTGCCCGAAGCCGAGCCAGGCCCAGTCGAACGCGACGACCCCGCCGCCCTCCCCGATGTGCACGAGCGCGCCGACGCAGAAGCCGCCGAGAATGGCCAACTCGACGCCCGAGACGACGAGTTGGGCACGGGCGGAGAGCCGGGCGCCGCCCAGGACGACGGCCAGCATCAGGAGGAACCACCCGGCGCCGGTGGTGGTCGCGAGCGCGGTGTTGTGGGCGAGGGCGGGGTCGAAGAGGCCCAGGGTCATCTGGCCGGCGGGCAGCGAGCCGGCCACCATGAACAGGGTCGCGGCGACGACGAGCGCCCAGCCGCTGATGAAGCCGAGGAAGGGGTGCAGGGTGCGGCCCACCCAGGAGTAGGCGGCCCCCGCGTTGACGTCGATCCGGCCGAGGCGCCCGAAGGCGAGGACGATGCCGAGCATGGGTATCGCGCAGTAGAGCAGCGCCGCCGGGCTGGCGAGCCCGACCGCCGCCACGAGGACGGAGGTGGTGGCGGCCAGCGAATAGGCGGGCGCACTGCCGGCGACCGCCATGACAACGGTGGCGAACGTGGACAGTACGTTGGGTTGCAGTCCTCTGCCACCGGTGCTGTTGCTCATGGCCCGAACATCCTTTGACGGTGCGACATATGGCGGTATGTCAGAAACTCCGGGCCTTGCGACGCTTTGCAGTACCACGACAACCCGAAGTCGACGGCATCGTAGTCGTCACCCCACCCCTCCAGTGGTCCAGACCGGACAGGTCGGTAGACAGGGCGAGAGACAGGGCGGGCCGACCGGCCGGACGGGTCCGGGCCGCCGGTGCGTCCGCACCCGGGCGGCTACGGCAGGCCGCGCTCCTTCAGCCAGCTGCGGTACGGGGGCGAGTGCGAGGCGGCCTCCCAGTACGCCGACGCCAAGTCGGCGCCCACACCCGCCAGTTCGCCCCCATAGGCCCCGCTGCGCACCGCGAGGAAGAGCCGCACGCCCAGCGGGTCGCCGCGCAGCGGGCGTACGACCATGTCCGGGCGCGGCCGCGAGGTGGGCTGGCACAGCGTGACCACCTCGCCGGTGGCGACCAGGCCCGCGGCCGTCAGGTAATCACCGTGCAGTACACGGGGGTTGAGCCCGGCGGCATTGAGGACCCGCCGCAGTCCCTCCCACTCGCCGTCGACGCTCGGGTCGATCATCCACTGGTCGGCGGCGAGGTCGGCCAGGTCCACGATGGTCCGGTGGGCGGCCGGGTGGTCCACGGCCAGACACACGAACTGCGGCTCGCGCTCCACGAGCGTGCGGATGTCGAGTCCGGGCGGCAGCCGCAAGGGGCAGCCCTCCACCTCGTGCACGAAGGCCATGTCCAGTTCGCCCGCCGCGACCCGGCGCAGCAGCGCGGTGGCCGAAACCGCCACTTGGAGCTCGGTCTCCGTCCCCGGCAGGCGCTCGCGCAGCCGACGCAGCCAGCCCGGGATCGCACGGCTCGCGGTGGAGCCGATGCGAAGCCGCGGCCCGCCTCCGGTGCGGGCGGCCGCGGCCCGCGTCTCGGTGACGAGCGCACTCAGCGAGGCGAGCAGCGGCCGGGCCCGGCCGACCACTCCCTGCCCAAGGGCGGTGGGCACACAGCCGGTTCGTTCGCGCGAGAAGAGCTGTCCGCCCAACGTGTTCTCGATGCGCCGCAGTTGGTTGGTCAGGGCAGGCTGGCTGGTGCCGAGCGCCCGCGCGGCCCCGTGCAGACTACCGGCGTCGGCGATCGCGCACAGCAGCCTCAGATGTCTCACCTCCAGCTCCATGCGGCAGAGGTTAGGACGCGCTAACTCTTTCCACCAGATGTCCAAAACCACTCTGATACGCGGGAGTTATCGCAGATCGGCATCATTCCCGTACGCCGCTGTGGCCTCCACAATCACCGGGAACACCCCCACCCGTGGCCGGCCCACCCAGCCGGACGCGGATCCCCCCAACGATTGGTAACCCCCCATGAGACACCCCCGTACCTTCGCCGTGACCGCTGCCCTGGGCCTGGCCCTCGCCGGTTTCGGCGCGATCCCCGCCACCGCCGCCCCGGCTCCTGCGGGCGCCGCGCACTACACCGCCGCCGGCAAGCACTCCGCCGCCAACGACCAGGCGTTCTACGACGCCGTCATGAAGTCGGTCGCCAAGAAGCGGGCCGCGAACCCGCTGGCCGCGGCGGTGACCGTGTACTACAGCACCTCCAACGCGCCGAGCTTCCGCTCCCAGATATCGCAGGCCGCGCAGATCTGGAACGGCTCGGTGCAGAACGTCCGCCTCGCCGAGAGCAGCTCGGGCGCGGACTTCCAGTACTACGAGGGCAACGACCCGCAGAACGGTTCGTACGCCTCGACCGACGGGCACGGCAACGGCTACATCTTCCTGGACTACGGCCAGAACCAGCAGTACTACTCGGTGCGGGTCGTCGCGCACGAGACCGGGCACGTGCTGGGTCTGCCCGACCACTACTCCGGGCCGTGCAGTGAGCTCATGTCGGGCGGCGGTCCCGGTACCTCGTGCCGCAACGCGTACCCGAACGCGACGGAGAAGTCCCGGGTGAACAGCCTGTGGCGGAACGGGCTCGCCTCGGCGTTCAAGCCGGCCGCGTAGGCCTCTGGCAGCATGGGGGGATGACGTCCGTATCCCCTCGCCGGTCTTGCCCGTCCTGCGGTCGCTCCGTCGCCGTGGTGGCGGGCAAGTTCGTACGCCACGATCCGCGTACGCACGAGGGTGCGGAGCTGAAGCTCTGCCCCGGCTCGAAGCGCCGGGCACCCTTGGATGCCACCCAACGAACCCTGGCCGCCTTCGAACTGTCCCCCACCCCGGGCCAACTCCCGCTGTTCTAGCACCCCGGGGGGCGCCCACCCGTGCAGCGGGTTGCATCGGCTGAGCCCTGGGCGGGGGCTCCGCCCCCTGCACCCCCGTTCGCGCCTGAACGGCGCTCGTCCTCAAACTCCCCCAAGGCCTCAAGGGCCAGGGGGGACCCCCATGACGGGCTGAAATGCCCTGGTGCTGGCCAGCACCGAAGCTTTTAGGGGCGCGGGGAACTGAGCGAGAAGCGACCACGGCGCGAGGCCGACCACGGGTTTCCAGGGGCGCGAGGAACCGCGCGACCAGCCACCCACGGTCCGAGGCCGAAAAGGGGGTTGGGGGCGCGGGGAACTGCGCGAGAAGCGGGCACGGTCCGCAGCCGAAAACGGGGTTGGGGGCGCGGGGAACTGCGCGACCAGCCACGCACGGTCCGCAGTCGAACCACCGGGCCCCGGGGCGCAGCCCCAAGAGGCGGCCCACTTCACCCCCGGAGGGTTGCGGGAAGGGGCGGGGAGGGGCCAGAAACCGGGGCCCGGGGCGGAGCCCAGGCGCACCCCGGGTAAGCGGCAACAGCCCGCCCCCGCAGGGGGCTACCCGCCCGGGGAGGCGATCGCTCGGGCCGCGCGGACCTCCTGGCGGAGGGGCGCGAGGACACCTTCCTCGGGGCCCGCCAGGGCGACCCGGACGCCCACCAGCCGCGAGCTGCGCCGCAGGCCATCCGCCAGCTCGCGGAGCTGAACCGCGACCTCCACCGCCTCGCCGGCCGCAGGCCACGGCGCCCCGTGGTTGACCCGGACCCGCGCCGCGGTCGTCGCATCCACGATGCGTTCGACGGCGACGACCAGCGGCCACCACGCCGCCGCCCGCGCCCCCATGGGCGGCGGCTCCGTCAACGCCCGCTGGAATTCGCTCCGTACCGTCGACAGGTCCCGGTAGAGCCGGCGTCGGCGCCGGACCCGTTCGGCCCGGTCGTCCTCCGAGCCGAACGCGTACTCCACGTAGTCCGCCGTCGCCGAGACCGCTTCCGCGAGCCGCGCCCCGATGCGCGTGTGCCAGCTCTCGGGCCACAGCAGGTACCCCGCGACCAGCGCGATCGCACAGCCGATCAGGCTGTCCCACAGGCGCGGCATGACCAGGTTGAAACCCTGGTGGTTGAGGACGTCGGAGAGCAGCAGGATCACCGGCGTGATGGCCGCGGTCTGGAAGGCGTACCCCTTCGCGGAGAACGCCGGGATCAGGGCCGCGAGCACCAGCATCACCGGCACGTCCCACCACCCGCGCGGCACCTCCGCGAGGACGGCCGCCGCGACGACGAGCCCGCCCGCGGTGCCGATCGCGCGCATCAGCGCGCGGGCGAAGACCGATCCGAAGTCGGGCTTCAGGACGAAGACGATGGTCAGGGCGACCCAGTACGAACGCTCCACCGGCACCACCGAGACCAGCACCTGCGCGAGCCCGATGCACAGGGCGAGCCGCAGTCCGTAGCGCCAGGAGGCGCCGGAGAGCAGGACGTTGCGCGCCGCGCGGCGGAACCGGATGCGCAGGGCCGCCGGACGGCCGAGGCGGTCGTCGATGTTGGTGTGGTCGGGGTCGGGGTGGTGCACCACGGCGAAGGCGTACCGCAGCGCCGAGTCGAGGGCGCGCTCGGCCGGGGTCGTGGGCTCGGGCAGCTCGGGTTCGACGGTGCCGGTGCGGCCCTCGTCCACCGCGTCCGCCAACTGCCGTACGGCGGACGGGATCGCGGGGTCCACGCCCCAGCCGCGCAGGTGTACGGCGGGGGCCGCCTCCACGATCGGGATCAGCACGTTGAGCTGGGCGGAGAGCCGTACCAGCTCGCCACGGCGGCCGTGTTCACGGGCGCGCCGGCCGAGGATGAGGTCGTACGCGGTGTTCAGGTCGTTCGTGACGGCCTGGCGTCTCGTGTCGTACGCGTCGGTCGCGGCCGCCTCGATCGCCGCGGCGACCGCACGGTACGTCCCCGCGACGGCGTCCCGTTCGGGCTCGGTGCGCCGCAGCGGCCAGGCGAGCAGGCTCAGGAGGAGCACGAACAGGCCGCCGAGGGTGAGCAGCAGCGGCGCCTTCCACCACGGGCTGGGCATCGGAAGGCCCGCCCCGACGACGGCGTTGAGCAGGAGCAGCAGTCCCGAGACGGAGGCCACCGCGCCGATCGAGGAGATCATCCCGGACACCAGGGCCACCAGTGTCAGTGCGCCGACCGCGAGCCAGCCGTGCCCGAAGACGAGGCTGCCGACGGTCACGCCGATCGCCCCGTACAGCTGCGGTACCGCGATGTTGAAGATCCGCATCCGGTACGCGTCGGCGGTGTCGCCGATGACTCCGCTGAGCGCGCCCATGGAGGCGAGCGCGCCGTACGCGCTGTGTCCGGTCGCCATGCCCACGGCGAGTGGCGCGGCCAGGGCGATCGCGGCGCGGGCGACCGCGGGCCAGGGGATCGGCGTGGGGGCCGGCCGCAGCCCCCCGATCAGCCACTCCGGCGGCGCGAGCCGCCCCTGCCGCCCGCGCTCGTCCGCCCGCTTCCGATCAGCCATGAACACACGACACCGTAAAAAGATCACTTGGTGCAAACGGGGCGCCCAACAAAACCGTAAAACTTGTCCACAGCCTGTGGATAATTTTTACGAATCCGATCACGACGCCGCGTCATCGCTTCCGGATCATCCCCGAGATGCCCGCCCCGCACGGCGAAACCGGGCCCGCCCCGCGCGCCGCCCGCCCCACCGCCCGCCTCGGCCCCTGTGGATAGTGGACAGAGGGAGGCGGGGAGGCGGGAGGGGGAGAACTCCTCTGCGGGGCGGCTAGCCGCCGTACAGGCTCAGGCCCACGAGCAGCGCGCGATGGTCCGTGCCGCGCAGCTTCAGGAAGCGGGCCGACGTCGCCTTGAAGTCGCCGCTCACCAGGACGTGGTCGATCTGGGTGCGCAACGGCGTGCTGCGGTCGGCCGGCCAGGACCAGGTACCGGATTGGCCGGTCAGACGGGCGCTGTCGTGCAGGGCGCCGTCGTCGAGCACCGAGCGGAACAGGGCGTGGTCCTGGGTCGCGTTGAAATCCCCGGCGACGATGACCGGGCCGCCCTTCGCCTCCCGCGCGAACTCCCTTATCCTGCCCAGCTCTTGATGCCATTTCGTATCGTCGCCGGGCAGCGGCGGCGAGGGATGCGCGAGCTGGAGCCGTACGTCCCGGCCGCCGATGGTGACCACCGCGCCCGGCATGGCCATCACCGACTCGATCGGCTCGACCATCCTGAGTGGGAACCGGCTCAGGATCGCGGAGCCCGCCGAGCCGTCCTCCCGGACGACGTCGCGGTACGGGTAGTCGCCCTTCGGCAGGTCGGCGGCGAGCGCGTCGGCGCAGCGGAAGCTGCACTCCTCGACGAACACCAGGTCGGGCCGCTCGCGCTTGACCGTGGCGATCAGATCGTCCGTCGCCCACCCGAACTCCGTGTTGGAGGTGAGGACTTGGAACTCGGCGAGGATCGAGCCCTTCGGCTGGGTCGAGGCGGCGCCGTACGGCTGGGTGTACCAGCCGGTGACCGCGAGCACCGCGACCCCCCACACCATGCCGGTACGCCACCGTCCGAGCACGGCGAGCGCGAGCCCGGCGCCGCCCGGCACGAGCAGCCACGGCAGGAAGGCGAGGGCCTGCGGGACCGGGGTGACCCCGTCCGAATCGGCGGCCCGGCAGCCCACCACCACACTGACCCCGGCAAGGAGCAGGGCCCCGGCCAGTGCGGACGCCACCCGCCAGGGACGCCGGCGGCGCACGCCCACCATGCCGTCCCGGTACGGCATGGTTCCGGTGCCCATGGTGTCCATGGCGGCCGCCTCCCGCTGGCTGGTCACAGAGCTCGCATCCTCCCTCAAGGACGGGCCCTCGTCCGGCACGGTTGCTCAAGCCTTTGCGCGAGCCTTGGTGTGTACAGGGGCTTTGGTGTGTGCACGGGCAGGGGAGTGTGGTGCGGGGGTGTGCGCCGCCACGCGCGACAGCAGGCCGCGCAGGGCGTCGTTGAAGACGCCGGGCTGCTCCAGGTTGGGCAGGTGGGCCGCGTCCTCGACGACGGTCAGGGCCGAGTCGGGGAGCGTGGTGTGCATCGCCTCCGCGTCGGCGACGGGCGTGTGGACGTCGTCCCGGTCGACGACCACCGGCGCGGGAACATCGACCGTGGTCAACAGGGCACGATAGTCCGGCCGTTGGGCCCGTCCGCGCAGGGCGGCCGCCGCGCCCGCGGGGATCGCGGAGTTCTCCCGTACGCACCGGGTGATCGCCCCCGACCTGCGCGGCTACGGCAGCGCACCGCTCGACCCGCGCACCGCGAACGGAACCCCGCCGCCGCTGGCCGCGTACGCCCCGGACCGGACTACTGCTGGTGGAAGCTGCCCGCACCCTGGCGGGCCGAGACGTTCGCGGCGGCCGCGGCGGGGCGGCTCGGGATCGCGGTGACGCCCGGCACCGCGTTCGCGGTCGGTGCCGCCGTGCCCGATGCGGTCAGGATCGGCCTCGCTACTCCGCCGGTGCCGGTCCTGGACGGGGCGCTTCGGCGGCTCGCCGCCCTCGCTGCCACGGCCGGCCCGTGAGCCACGCCCCGAGCGCGAGCGCGAGCCCGAGCCCGAGAACCACCCAGGCCGCGGTGCTGAGGAAGTCGGTGAGCGCGTCGTAGACCGCACCCGCCGCCGACGGGTCGGAGTCCGTGGGCAGCCCGTCGAGCGTGAGCTTGCGGCCGACGGCGACGAGGACCCGCAACACCACCGCACCGACCGCGAGCCCGAGCCCCACCCCGACGAGCGCGCGCCGGCGGCGCACCGCCACGAGCACGGCACCGGCGGCGGCGACCAGGCAGCCGACCGCACCCCAGATCCCGATGCGCCGGAGCAGGCGGAAAGCGGTGCGTACCGGGCCGAGTTTCGTCGACTCGACGACGGTCAGGTCGGTGTGTTCCACGGGAATCCTGTTCGCGAACGGCACGCCCTGTGCCACGAGTTGGCGCTTGACCTGCTCGATGGCGGGTGCCAGGTCGATGCGTACGTCATTGCCGCCGCCGTTCTTCGTGAGGGCGGACACGACACTCGCGTGCGCGGCCCGGTTGGCGGTGTTCCACACCCCCTGGAAGGCGGAGGTGGCGGTGAAGGAGCGCACCGCCCCGCCCGTCAGCGCGGCCACGGAGTCCTGGAGCGGGCCCACGTCGATGTTCTTCATGATCGCGTCGGTGACCTTGGTGATCACCTCGCCCCGTACGGCCTCGTCGCGGGCGAGCGGAGCCATGGTGGCGACGTACCGGTCGCTGTCGCCGATCTCGGTCTTCACCCAGGCGGCGATCGCGCCGAGCGGGACGAGCACGGCCGCGAGCACGATCAGCACCACCGACAGGAAGCTGCGCACCCGTCCACGTAATCCCGGGTTGCCGGTCGGCGCGCGCGGGTGTGGGCTGTATGGGGGACGCACACAAAGGCGTGCCACATGGGTGGGCCCCGCCTGTGGGTGTCCCCGTACGGGCCCGGCAGATGGGTCCGGTACGGGCCCGGCAGGCGTTCCGGGCAAGCGGAAGGAGTGCCGCCATGGCCGCACACGCTTCACACGCTTCGGTACCCGTGACGAGCCGGCCCACGGCTCCCCGCCTCGGCAGGGCCGCCGTCGCGGTCCCCGTCGTCCTGGGAGTGGCGTACGGAATCTGGGCCGCAGGCATCCAGCGCAACGGCGGCAACGGCGTGATCACCTGGGGGCAGGTGGTCCTGGGCGTAGTGTCGGGCGTGGTCCTGATCGCCCTGGGCATCGGCCTCCTGCGCATCCAGTCGGCCCTGCCCCGCGAGATCCGCGCGGCGGCCTACGGAGCCCTCTTCGGGTGCGCGATGGGGTTCCTCTACAGCCTGTCCGACCACAGTGTGCTGCGGTCGTCCGGGATCGGGGCGGCGTTCGGCGCGGGGATGTTCCTGACCGCGTTCTATGTGTTCTACACACACGAGAACTGAGCGGGCTGTGGGCGATACGGGCCCCGGGTGACGATGGACCCTGGGCCCCGGTCCGCGGCCGGGCTAGAGTGAAGCCATGTCGTCCGCAGCGCAGCACCGCTCCCAGCTCTGCTGGTGGCGCTCCTCCTAGGAGCGGCCACCCCAGACACGCACGACATCGTCACCCGGGCCGTTCCTCACTGGACGGCCCTTTTCGTTGCCCTCGCCCTGCCCTCGCCGGGATACCGCAGTGGCCGCCGCCGTCCAGGCCCGCCCGCCGTCCCACCGCCTGGCAAGGAGCCACGATGACCACGCAGATCCACGAGATCCAGCGGATCCACGAGACCCACCAGACCCACCAGACCCACCAGATCGAGCCGACCGGCGTCCCCGGTGCCGTCCCCGGTGCCGTTCCGGCCAAGGACCGCATCCTGACGGGCGACCGGCCCACGGGACCCCTGCACCTCGGCCACTACTTCGGCACGCTCCAGAACCGGGTCCGCCTCCAGAACGAGGGCATGGACCTCTTCCTGGTCATCCCGGACTACCAGGTGCTCACCGACCGGGACGTGGCGGACCGGCTCGCGGAACACGTCGAGGGGCTGGTCCTGGACTACCTGGCGGCGGGTGTCGACCCCTCCCGGGCGACGATCTTCACGCACAGCGCGATCCCCGCCCTCAACCAGCTCCTGCTGCCGTTCCTGAGCCTCGTCTCGGTCGCCGAGCTCGGCCGCAACCCCACGGTGAAGGACGAGATCGCGCACTCCCGGCAGGCCGCCGTCTCCGGCCTGATGTTCACCTACCCCGCGCATCAGGCCGCCGACATCCTGTTCTGCAAGGCCAATCTGGTGCCGGTCGGCAAGGACCAGGAGCCGCACCTGGAGCTGACCCGGACGATCGCGCGCCGCTTCAACGAGCGGTACGGCCCGGTCTTCCCCGAGCCGCGCACCCTGCTGTCCGAGGCGCCGCTGCTGCTCGGCACGGACGGCACGAAGATGAGCAAGAGCCGGGGCAATTCCCTTGCGATCCGGGCGAGTTCGGACGAGACCGCGCGGTTGATCCGGGGCGCGAAGACGGATGCGGTCCGCCGGATCTCGTACGACCCCGAGGGCCGGCCGGAGGTGAGCAACCTGGTCCTGCTCACCGCACTCTGCCAGGGCCGCTCTCCGTACGAGGTGGCGGCGGAGGTGGGGGATGCCGGGGCGGCGGGGCTCAAGGCCGCGGCGACGGATGCGGTCAACACGCACTTCGCTCCGCTGCGGGCCCGGCGTGCGGAGTACGCGCAGGACCTGTCCTACGTAAGGGAGTTGCTTCGTGAGGGCAACGCCCGGGCGGGCGAGGTGGCGGACCGGACCCTGGCGGAGGTCCGCGACGCGATGGGCATGCGCCGCTGACCCCTGTCCTCGATCTCCCCCAAGGCCTCAAGGGCCAGGGGGGACCCCCATGACGGGCTGGGCGCCTGCCTCGGTCGGCGAACCGGCTTCCGGGCCGGCACGTACAGCGGTCCTCGCCGTGGGGTAGGACGGGTGGCCGAAACCCCCTCGGTCGAGCGGCGGAGACCGCATGGTCCCGGGGGTTGATGACCCCGGCCACCCGCTCGGGGAAGCTCTGAGTACGGGGGAAACGGGGAACCCGGGGCAACCCGGGGACGTGGCGGCGGCCTCCTGCGGCTCGGCCGCCGCCACCAACTCCTTCCCCACCCGCTCCTTCCGCACCGACTCCTCCTCCGCCACCTGACTCCGCACCAACTCCCGGCCCTCGGCCGTCCCCCCGCCGTCCCTCCGCCGGTCGCCCCGCCTTCGGGGCCTTCGTGGCGGCCGCGCCACAGGGCGTGTTTAGCTGGCTGCATGGTGAAGGCTGAGCGGAGGCGCGGCGGGCGGGCCCGGTGGCTGGTGCTGCCGGTGGTCGCGCTGGCCGCGTGGGGATGCGTACGCGGCGGAACGGACACGGGGAGCCCGGCGCACAAGCCCGCACCCTCGGCCTCCGCGTCCGCCTCGGCCGCGCCGGCGCCCGGTGCGTCGTCGCCGAGCGGTACGTACGACCCGGCCGACTACGCGCCCCAGGTGCGCAAGTACGCCAAGCAGGCCGGGATCAGCGCCCAGTTGCTGATGGCGATCCTCTACAACGAGGACTACAAGCCGCACGACCCGGCCTTCGAGCGGAGCTGGCAGAAGTACAAGCCGGACGCCGCGTTCGGCATCGCCAACATGCACCGGGCCGCGTTCGACCAGACCAAGCGGGGCCGGGACTTCGCGGGGCGTAAGTGGGAGGAGCTGCCCGACGACCGCGCGCTCGCCGTCGAGGCGGCGGCCTGGTACCTGCACGACATGTCCGCTCAGCTCCCCGCGCACTGGGCGGGATCGTTGTCGCGCGACGAGCTGATGGCGCTCGGGTACAACGCGGCCGGCGGCAATATGGCGGCGTTCGCGCGGGGTGTGAAGCCGGGGAGCCAGGCGTCGGACTACCTGACGCGGCTGCGCGACAACTGGAAGAAGTCCGGCACGGCCGTCGCGGGCTAACCCGGCGGCACGTCGCCCGTGCAGAGCATCTTGTGGTTGACCTCCGCGCACGCCTCGGCCTGACGGGGGTCGGGGGCCACCAGCATGGGGCTCTCGGTGCGGGCGCCGGTCGAGCTGTTGCGCACCTCCGACCAGATCGTGTCGCAGGACGGGCTGAACCGGAGCTTCACCGCGTACGAGGCCGTCTTCAGGGCGCTCTGGGTGCGGGCGTCGGTGCGGCAGGAGGTGCGGGCCGGGTCGTCGCCCTGGCAGCTGGCGCCCCGGCAGGCGGGCGGCGCGGGCGCGGCCGGAGTCGCCTCGCGCAAGTGCGGGACGGCCGCCCAGGCGGCGCTGCCCACGAGGGCGAGCGCGGCGGCGACGGTGAGTGTCCGGTGATGCGTTCGGCGGGGGCGCGGGGGCGCGGGTGGCGCGGGGGCGGCCTCGGGGGGCCGGGGCGGTGGCGCGGGCAGGGCCGGGGTCCGGGTCGCGCGGTCCCAGAGTTCCAGCAGACGCGCATGGTGCTCGGCCCCGCCGAGCGCGCCGAAGGCGTCGACCGCGTCGCGCGGCGGGAGGTTGTCCCCGTTGAGATAGCGGTGCCAGGCCGACTTGCTGTACGTCGTGCGGGCGGCAAGCCCCGCCAGGCTCAGGCCCGAGGTCTGTTTGAGGTGCCTCAACTCCTCGATCAGGAGCCGGAGTTCGGGCCGGGTCGTGTCGGGCAGCGGTCGCCACTGGGCCACGCGGTCCCTCCCAAAAGTCCACAAAGTCCCGTTCAGGGGCCATCTGTACCCCAGTGGGGCCGGAGCCAAGCTCCGGCCCCCGGGGCGAACGGGCGAAGTTGTGGATTCAGCGGCCGGCGTCGGTCCCGGCCGCTCCCGTACCGACGGTCAGCACCACGGAACGGTGGACCCGGCCGCGACCCGCACATAGTGCGCGGACACATAGCGGCCGTGGTGCCCGGCCAGGCGGTACCACACCCGGTTGCCCTGCACCGAGGACCCGTTCCGCTTGCAGACCAACGACACCTGGCGCCCCGAGCGCAGGGTGCCGGTGGTCCGGTAGGTGGTGCCGGCGCCGCTGCGGACGTGCAGCCCACGGCCGTTCCCGGTGACCACCACACCCTGGGCGTGCATCTTGTGGTGGTGGGCGGTGGCGACCGTCGCCCGAGCCGGTGCGGCCGTCGGGGTCGCGGCCATCGCGGCGGCCGGGAACAGGGCGAGCAGGGCGGTGGCGGCGACGACGGCGTTGCGTACGGTGCTGCGGTTCATGTGTTTTCTCCAAGGTGCGGGGCCCCCGAGTGGTGACCCTGTGTCAGCAATCGTGTCCGGAGCGCGACGCCCGCATTCGTCCCAGCCGTACCTGGGACGAATAGGGACGGGCCGCCGGGACGCGGGCCACCTCTGGAGCCTCGCCCCGCCGCACGCGGCCACGCCCGTTCACTCGCGTGGCGGAAGACCTGGGCCTCACTTAGCGTGAGGGAGGGGCGATCACGGGACGCCGACCACCCGGGGGAACCCACCAGGGAACCGGGTGGATCGGGTCACCAACGGGAGATCACCGAGGAGACCGGCACATGGGCCGTCACACCAAGGACTCTGTCGAGGCCGGACGCGCCGAGCGGATAGCCGGCGCGTCCGAGCGGCTGGCCGCCGCTTCCGCCACCACTCCCACGGCATCCGGCGCACACAGGTCGTCCGATGCGCACACATCGACGTCGAGCACCCCGCCGCCCGGTGCCGCGTACGCGGGCGACGGGGTGCCACCGCCGCAGGCCCCGCACACCGGGGCCCGGCACGAGCACCGCTGGCTCGTGCTCGGGGTGATCGCGCTCGCCCAGCTGATGGTGGTCCTGGACGCGACCATCGTGAACATCGCGCTGCCCTCCGCCCAGCAGGACCTCGGCTTCTCCGACGGGAACCGCCAGTGGATCGTCACGGCGTACGCCCTCGCCTTCGGCTCGCTGCTGCTGCTCGGTGGCCGGATCGCCGACCTCGTCGGACGCAAGGTCGTCTTCCTCGTCGGACTCGTCGGCTTCGCCCTCGCCTCGGCGATCGGCGGTGCCGCGCCCAACTTCGAGGTCCTGGTCACCGCCCGCGCCCTCCAGGGCGTGTTCGGCGCGCTGCTCGCACCGGCCGCGCTGTCCCTGCTGACCACGACGTTCACCGACCCGAAGGAACGCGCGAAGGCGTTCGGCATCTACGGCGCGGTCGCGGGAACGGGCGGCGCGGTGGGGCTGCTGCTCGGCGGAGTGCTCACGGAGTACCTGGACTGGCGCTGGTGCCTGTACGTCAACCTGCTCTTCGCCGCGCTCGCCTTCTTCGGCGCGCTGCGGCTGCTGCACCCGGGCGCCCCGCAGGACCGGCCCAAGCTGGACATCCCGGGCACGGTCCTCGTCTCGGCCGGGCTGTTCTGCATCGTGTACGGCTTCTCCAACGCGGAGACGCACGCGTGGAGCTCGGTGCAGACGTGGGGCTTCCTCGCGGCCGGCGGGGTCCTGCTGCTGGCCTTCGCCTGGTGGCAGACGCGCGCCAAGCACCCGCTGCTCCCGCTGCGCGTCGTACTGGACCGTGACCGGGCCGCGTCCTACCTGGCCATGTTCATCTCCGGCGCGGGCATGTTCGGGGTGTTCCTGTTCCTGACGTACTACCTCCAGCAGATCCTCGGCTACACCCCGGTGAAGACCGGACTCGCCTTCCTGCCCATGGTGTTCGCGATGATCGTGAGCTCGGTCGTCGCGCAGAACAAGCTCGTCCCCAAGCTGGGCGCGAAGCCGATCGTGCCGCTGGGCATGGGCCTCGGCGCGGCCGGCCTCGCCTGGATGACGGCCCTGGACGCGACCAGCGGATACGCCGGGCACGTCCTGCCCCCGCTCCTGGTGATGGGCGTAGGCATGGGCCTGATCTTCGCCCCGGCGATGAGCATGGCCACGGCCGGAGTGGCCGCGCACGACGCGGGTGTCGCCTCCGCGATGGTCAACACCAGCCAGCAGGTGGGCGGTTCGATCGGCACGGCCCTCCTGAACACCCTCGCGACGAGCGCCGCCACGAGCTATCTGGTCGGCCGCCGACCCACCCCCGCGGCGCGGGTCCAGGCCCAGCTCCACAGCTACTCGACGGCGTACTGGTGGTCGGCGGCCTTCTTCGCCCTCGGCCTCCTGGTCTCGGTGATCCTCTACCGCAAGGGCCCGCCGCGCCCGGCGGTCGGCACCTCGGAAGGTCCCGTCCACATGTGACCCACCCACCCGCAGGGCCCGGCGGCGTCTCCCTCCGTCGCTCTCGCCGTCCTCAACTTGCCGCGTGCGCAAGGCACTTGTCGACCAGGGAGCCGAGGTAGGCGTCGTCCATGCCCGGGATGCGGAAGAGGGTGCGCAGATAGATGGGCGCGAGAATCCCGTCCAGGACGTCGAAGAGGCGCAGCCGGGGTTCGCCACGGGAGGCCGCCCGGTCGAGCATGTCCAGGAGGTCCCGGCCCCGTTCGGCGAGGGGGTGCGTGGCGGGGATGTTCCCCGCGTCGACGTAGGCGGCCACGCTCTCGGCATCGACCCCGGCATTGTCCCCGGCCGCCGCGTGCTCGGCGGCCCCGGCGATGAGTGCGCGCAGGAGTACGGCCCCGTCCGGCTCCGCCATCGCGGCGGCCGCCCGCTGGGCGTAGGCGAGGAGGTCCCCGTGCAGGCTGCCGGTGTCCGGTACGGCCCACAGGGAGGTCAGCCGCTCCTGCGAGAGGTCGAGCACGATGGCGTTGGTGGTGCGCCAGCGCCGGTAGATGGACGTCTGGTGGACGCCGGAGCGTTCGGCGATCTCGGCGATGGGGATGCGCTCGTGGCCCTGCTCCGCGATGAGTTCCGCCGTCGCCTTGAGGACGGCCTCCCGCACGCGGGCACTCCGGCCGCCGGTGCGCCGGCGCGGCCCGCTCTCCGGCTCCGCCCGGTTTGCCCGGCCGGGCTCGTGGTCGTCGGTGGTGTCGCGCTGGTTTCCGGTCATATCGAAAGGCTAACGCAAGTCCTCTTGCGTTAGCGCTCTCGGTCGCGCTACGTTCTTAACGCAAGGAAAACCTGCGTTAAGGGAGACGGTCATGAAGCCGATGCTGTTCGAGGACGACCCGCAGTTCTGGTACGAGACCCTGCGCGCGCTGGGCCACGCCGCGTACGGCGGCTCCGACTTCGGCGAGGTCGTCGCGACCGCCGAGAAGATCACCGCAGGGGACTACGACGGCTGGTACGAGCAGTGGATGGCCACCGCCGAGCGCACCGAGGCCGAAGCGCAGGCCGCGCTCGCAGGCGGCCACGAGGTGTCGGCGCGGGACGGGTTCCTGCGGGCGAACAACTACTTCCGCTCGGCCGAGTTCTTCCTCCACGGCAACCCCGACGACCCGCGCATCGCCGCCTCCTACGAGCGCGCCGTCGCCGCCTTCCACGCCGCCGCCCGGCTCTTCGACCCGGTGATCGAGCCGGTGGAGATCCCGTTCGAGGGCACGTTCCTGCGGGGCTACTTCTACCGTGCCCCGGGCGAGGGGCCCGCGCCGACCCTCGTCATGCACAACGGATTCGACGGCACGGCCGAGGAGATGCACTTCTTCGGCGGCGCGGCCGGTGTGGAGCGCGGCTACCACGTCCTGACCTTCGACGGCCCCGGCCAGCCCGGCGCCCGCTTCAACGACGGGCTCCCCTTCCGCCCCAACTGGGAGAGCGTGATCACCCCGGTCCTCGACTGGCTGATCGACACCCGCCCCGAGGTCGACCCCGAGCGCATCGGCCTGCTCGGCCTGAGCATGGGCGGCCTGCTCGCCCCCCGCGCCGCGGCCTTCGAGCACCGCCTCGCCGCCGTCATCGCGGTCGACGGCGTCTACGACCTCGGCGAGCTCGCCACCAAGAACATGCCGATGCCGCGCCCCGAGGCCGAGGCGCTGCTGCGGGCCGAGCACGCCCCCGAGATCGACGCCTCGATCGAGGCCCTGATGAAGACGAACTCGACGATGCGCTGGGCGATCACGCACGGCTCGTACGTCATGGACGTCGCGACCCCGCGCCAGTTCCTCGCCTCCTACCTCGACTACACCCTCGCCGACGGAGTGGCCGAGAAGATCACCTGTCCGACGCTGGTCTGCGAGGCCGAGGACGACCTGTTCTTCGACGGCCAGCCGCAGCAGCTCTACGACCACCTCACCTGCCCCAAGACCCTCATGCGCTTCACCGTCGCGGAAGGCGCGGGCGCCCACTGCCACACCGGCGCCGAGCGTCTGGCCATGGCCCGCATCCTCAACTGGCTCGACGACACCCTGAAGAACTGACGGCCCCGGGACATTTGTCCTGCGGGAGTCGGGATTCTTCGCTCTGCCGCCGGCCCTGCCTCGGGCGGGAGTATCAGTGGTGTCGGCAGGGGCCGGCGGTCACGGGAACGAGGGTGAGGGGAACGCCATGAGTGCCACGGTCGCGATGGAGATGCCGGTCCAGGTCAGCACTGCCCAGGAGGTCAACTCGGTTGCGGGTGACGGGGGTTCGGTCCTGAAGGGTCTGCCGAACTGGTACTTCCCGCTCGTCGGCCTCTTCGCGGGGATCTTCGACATCGCCCGGGCCTACCCGGTCCTGTACGCGCTGATCCCGGTCGTCGCGATCGTCCAGATCGTGCTCGCCTTCACGGTCCTGAAGGCCCGCATCCGGTACATGAAGTCGCTGTGGAAGAACAAGCGCACCCGCTTCCTCGCGCTCGGCCTGCTCGCCGTCCGTTTCGCGATCCGTTACGGCCTCGGCATCGCGGGCCTGGCGCTGGGTGCCGCGACCGGTCAGCTCACCCTCGGCATCGTCATGGCGGTCATCGGCACCGCGATGGCCTGGGGCGACCAGTGGCTCATCCTCCGCACCCTCCGCCACGCCCAGGCGGCGCAGGCCAAGACCGTCTGACCCCGGCCAGTGCAGCCCCTACCCGCAAACCCGACAGGGCCCCAGCCGCACACCGCGGCCCGGGGCCCTTCGCATGGGGCGGTGGACCTCGAATGGGCCCGTCATCTCCGAGCGTCGACAGCCCCTCCCGGAAGCCGCGAGGATGGCACGGCCCGACTCACCATCGAACACTGCGTGTACGCGCCGGTCCACGGCTGTTCCCAGGGGAGGGGATCGGGGCGGCGGTGCCACCACCAGCCGGTGAGCCGGGGTTCGGACGGGCGGCGCCTTGGCAACGCTCATCCCTGCAAGTGGTGGGCGATGATGCCCTGCACATCCACAAGCCACTGCCGTAGCCGCACGCCACGCGGGGGAGCGACGCGCAACCCCAGCGTCGCCGCTGCTTCCCTGAGCTGGTGGTGCGATTCGCTGAGGCTCAGGAAGTCCTGGATTTCTCGGGTCACGCACAGCAGATCACCCGGCGAAACCCCTGAAATGTAGTCTTCCAGAGCTTCCTTGTGCGAGGAGTATTCGTGGGAGAAGTCCTGATGGAAATACGAGCCCAGAAGATGTGAGAGTTCGGGGAATCGCTCTTTCCACTCCCACGAGGTCCGCGGAGTGATCCTGGACGGCTCCCCCGGTTCCGCGAGGAAGCTTGCGAGGTGGTTGCGAACAACAGCCAAGCAGCTCTCCACCGACTCTCCCTGAGCAGGATTGATGTGCGGTAGCAGGTCGACGTCGTCCGCGATCTCGCTGCTGAACAGGCCCACGGCCAGAAGATCGTCGATCTCTGCGGCCGCCCGGGCGGCACGCGCGGGGTGGAGCGCGGCCTGTCGGAGGTAGGCATCGAGCGCCGCTCCGGGCTGCTCTTCCGTGTCGTCAAAGGCGTAGCCGACCACCTCGTAGGAGCGCAGGAGGCTGCGGAGCTCATGGAAGCGATCGTTGGGCGTGGTCACTCTTCACACCTCTTTCTGGGCCTACGGAATATGCCGGTGGGCCGATGATCGGACGGGCGGCCGCCCGGCAACTGTTCCTGGAGGCCTTCGGCATCCGCCACGGTCGCAGCGGCGAAACGCCTGTCCAACTGATCGAGAGCCTCGCTCAACAGCTCGGCCACGTCATGCGGAACTCGGCCGACGAGATCCACGAGAGCGTCGCGACCCTCCAGCCGCTCCCGATAGAGACCGGCTGAATACCAGCCCGAGGGCGCCCACCCCGATTCCATCTGCGTGATGACCCGTTCCCATACGGCCAGCTTGTTCTGGGCGGTCCATTTGGGGCTGCCGGTGTCCTCATCGAGAGAAAGCCGCGCCAAATACGAAGCCGACTCCCTCACTCTCCCCAGGGAGGCTACGAAGTGGTCGGTGACGGGACTGTCGGGTTGCTGCTCCCGCACGATCTCCTCGAAGTGTTCCACCGTGGCCCCGGGGAACTGGGGTACAGGCGCTTCAAGGGACGTGACCTTATAGACGGGCGGCTCGTCATCGGAGGGTTCGAGCCGGGCACGGGTCATCAGCCCCTGGGGCGTCGCCGCCCAATACGCGCTGGGAGGCGCCTCCTCAGCGGGGAACAGGACGGTCGTGTTCATGGCCTCCGCGAACCTCGCGGCGAGTTCTGCTTCTGCCGGTTGGTTGGCGACCGCCTCTTGGGCGTAGATATCCATTGACCAGGTCAAGTCGCCCAGAACAGGCCGCAGTTCGCACGACACGGCGGCATCCCAGCGCCGGAGTTCGGGATCGGTTTCGGGGGCGCCGACATTCACCTCGTCCACCGGCACGTCCAGGCACTCGGCAAGGGCGATGGCCACGATGTCAGGCTTCAGGGCGTCAACGGTAAGGAGGTTGTATGTCACGGATACGTCCCGTTGTAGATGGCCCATGAACGCGGCGCCGACCCGCGAACGACGACAGGGCCCCAGCCGCGCGCCGCGGCCCGGGGCCCAGTGCGCGGGGATCGACAGGAGGGCGGATGTACCTGGCAGGGCGGATGTACCTCACTGTCAGGGCTTCGTCAGTCGAGCCAGTCCAGCGGGTCGCTCGCCGGCTCTCCGGCGGGAGAGATGACCGTGCATCGCACGGGAAGAGCCATGGCCGCAAGGTGCAGCTGGGCAGCGGGAGAGATGTACAGAGCGTCGCCCGTTTCTGCTACCCCAGAGATTTCGATGTGCACTGAATAGCCCAAGGAAATCAAGTCCCTGACCTTCGCGGAGCGGGGCTGGATCTGTTCGGCGAGCGACTGAAGCTGCTGCTCCAGTTCAGGGGAGTTGCTCCCCGAATAGACAAGAGCCCACCACCCTGGTTGGGAGACTACGCCCGCTCCGGATTCATTGATGCTCCCGGCCTGGGGCAGTTCAAGCAGGCCGCTGACGGCTTGAGAATCGAGGCCGGGTCGAGTCACCACCAGTGATGTCGAAACGGTTTTCCAAGACTGTGCAGGCAATCTAGTATCTCCGCGCCTGAGCTCAGCGTTCGTTCAAGTTAGGGGTCATTACGAGAGGGAGCCCGATGCTCGCGGCACGCGCCATCTGCTGTGCTGAGAAAGGCAGCGAACAATCGTGGCCGGCGAATCCGGACACGGCAAGCACTGCCTCGTACCCCTGCCTCGTCAGGTTCTCGATCTCTCCCCTCTTTTCCTCGGCAATGGAAAGAACTGCGTCCATCTGCAACGAAAAATCGCGAGAGTAGTCGTTGTCGAACTCCAGCCTCCATCGCCCGTCCGTTGAACCAGTGGTGTCCCATCGGTCGATCCCAGGTGATCGAGTTGAGGTCGGATCCAGCGCCAACTCCCTCGTGACCACGGAGGGATCCATGTCTGCACCCGTAACGATGAGTGCGGCCTCTGTCATTACCCAGGGCCAGGGAGCACGCTCCACCGCCACGCTCTGCTGATGAAACGTCGGCGCGGTCGCCTTCAGGTCGGCGGTTTTGATGTCGAGTATCTCGCCCTCATCGGCCACTGGTAGCCCCTCCCCCTGGTCGCCGCGACCGTACGACCCTAACCAGCGGCCCGAGTTGAGGTCCGGCCGGGGCCGTGTGGTGCCCGGGACATTTGTCCTGCGGGAGTCGGGATTCTTCGCTCTGCCGCCGGCCCTGCCTCGGGCGGGAGTATCAGTGGTGTCGGCAGGGGCCGGCGGTCACGGGAACGAGGGTGAGGGGAACGCCATGAGTGCCACGGTCGCGATGGAGATGCCGGTCCAGGTCAACGCGGAGGTCAACGGCGTTGCGGGTGACGGGGGTTCGGTCCTGAAGGGTCTGCCGAACTGGTACTTCCCGCTGGTGGGCCTCTTCGCGGGGATCTTCGACATCGCCCGGGCCTATCCGGTGCTGTACGCGCTGATCCCGGTCGTCGCGATCGTCCAGATCGTGCTCGCCTTCACGGTCCTGAAGGCCCGCATCCGGTACATGAAGTCGCTGTGGAAGAACAAGCGCACCCGCTTCCTCGCGCTCGGCCTGCTCGTGGTCCGCTTCGTCATCCGCTACGGCCTCGGCATCGCGGGCCTGGCGCTGGGTGCCGCGACCGGTCAACTCACCCTCGGCATCGTCATGGCGGTCATCGGCACCGCGATGGCCTGGGGCGACCAGTGGCTCATCCTCCGCACCCTCCGCCACGCCCAGGCGGCGCAGGCCAAGACCGTCTGACCCCGGCACCGACCGCGAACGACGACAGGGCCCCAGCCGCACCCGCGGCATGGGGCCCTTCGCATGTGCGCCACCCGCTCAGGACGCCTTGACCGCCCCCACGAACCGCGCCCACGCCCCGGCCCCCACGACCAGAACCGGCCCGGCCGCCACCTTGCTGTCCCGCACGGGCACGACGTCCCCGAAACCGTCCGCCACCTCGACGCAGCTCCCGCCCTCAGCGTTGCTGTACGAGGACTTGCGCCATGCGCCTTCGGCCACCTCCACGCAGTTGCCGCCATCAGCGTTGCTGTACGACGACTTCCGCCAGCGAGCATTGGCCAGAGAGCGCGTTATGTTCATGGTGCGGAATCCTCCATTGCTGCCCGGATCATGGCCAGGGATGCGTCCGGCGACAACGCCACGGCCCTGCCCAGATCGTAGGTCTTCGTATAACTGGCTACCAGGGCCGGACTGTCCAACAGCTGCCCTGAGTAAGCCGATTCGGTGTACGCGACAGGTGGTGCGTCGGTGAAGGTCATCACCCTGAACGGCCCGTCCATGAGGGGATGGGCACCTTCCGACATCGGAATCACCTGCACCACCACGCGATGCTTCTCGATGAGCTGCACAACGTGGGCGAGTTGGGCATGCATGACCGCCGCGTCGCCGACCGACGTGCTCAGCACGATCTCGTGGACGATGAACCACACCTCCGGCGGCTCCGGCCCGTCCAGTAGCTGGGCCCGCTCCCGCCGAGTGATGACGCTCTTCTCGATGAACTCCTCGCTCGCGAACGGACGGGATGACCGGATGAGGGCCCGGGTGTACTCCGGCGTCTGAAGCAACCCCGGCACGATCATCGGCGCGTACTCGCAGATCGTGGCGGCCATCGCCTCAAGCTCGGCCGCGAGGCGGAAATACTCCGCATGCTGCGAGGCCTGCTCCATCGCCTCGCACATCCGGGTCAGAATCCCGTCCGTATGCAGCACGGCGTCAAGCAGCTTGGCCATTTCCATGGGGGGACGGCGGGTCGCGTTCTCCATCTGGCCGATGTACGCGCCCGAGCAGAAGACGAGCGCGCCGAGTTCGTCCTGGGAGAGACCGGCGGCCTTCCGCTTGCCTCGTAGTTCGGCTCCGTAGAACGCGCGCGGTGAGTCCCAGGGGTTGAGGTCATTGGGGCGGGTCATGGTCAACTCCCTTGTGCGTTCAGCGCGTTGCCGAGTGCCGCCGTACGGCACACGAGCGTAGCGGCGCCTGGTGACGAAGGGTTCACGGAACGTGAATTCACCCATACGGGCCCACCCGGTGCGGCAAACCATTAGATATGCGGCATTACGGCTACTTTCCTGGGTTATGGGAGTTTCGAGTTCCGCCAAGCGGATGCTGGTCGGACGGCCGCTGGACACCAGCCGCCTGGGCGAGACGCTGCTGCCCAAGCGGCTCGCGCTGCCGATCTTCTGCAGCGACCCGCTCTCGTCCGTCGCGTACGCCACCGAGGAGATCCTGCTGATCCTCGCGCTCGGTGGCGCGAGCCTGCTGCACCTCACCTGGTACGCGGCCGCGGCCATCGTCTTCCTGCTCGTAGTGGTGATCGCGTCCTACCGGCAGACCTGCCACGCCTATCCGGGGGGCGGCGGCGCCTACGTCGTCAGTGCCGAGAACCTCGGGCCGACAGCCGCGCTCACCGCGGCGAGCGCGCTGCTCGTCGACTACGTACTGACCGTGGCCGTGTCCGTGGTGTCGGGCGTGGCCGCCATCACCTCGGCGATCCCGTCCCTCGCCACCCACGAAGTCGCCCTGTCCGTCAGCTTCGTGGTGATCCTGACCCTGATGAACCTGCGCGGGGTCCGCGAGTCCGGGCGGATCTTCGCGATCCCGACGTACGGCTTCGTGTGCGTCATCTACCTCATGTTCGCGTTCGCCGTCGTGCGGCTCGCCACCGGCGCCACCATCCGCGCGGAGTCCGCCGACCTGCCCATCCACGCGGCCGGGAACTACGCCGGGATCGCCGTCGTGCTGCTCGCGCTGCGCGCCTTCGCCTCCGGGTGTACGGCCCTGACGGGTGTGGAGGCGATCAGTAACGGCGTACCTGCCTTCCAGAAGCCGAAGGCCCGCAACGCCGCCAACACCCTGGCCGCGATGGGCCTGTTGTCGGTGACCATGTTCGCCGGGATCACCACGCTCGCCATGGTCTACAAGGTCCATGTGGCAGCCGATCCAACGGAGTTGGGACTCCCGGCCGGTACCGCCACCGCCACCGCGCTCGCCCAGATCGCCCGGGCCACCTTCGGCAACGTCGACCTGCTCTTCTATCTGGTGCAGGCGTTCACGGCGGGCGTCCTGATCCTCGCGGCCAACACCGCGTTCAACGGCTTCCCGATGCTCGCCTCGATCCTGGCCCGGGACCGGTACGCGCCGCGCCAGCTCTACAACCGGGGCGACCGGCTCGTCTACTCCAACGGCGTCGTGCTGCTCGCGCTCGCCGCGATCGCGCTGATCGTGGCGTTCGACGCGCAGCTCACCCGCCTGATCCAGCTGTACATCATCGGCGTCTTCGTGTCGTTCACGCTGTCCCAGGCCGGCATGGTCAAGCACTGGCGCAAGGTGCTGGCGACGGACGCGGGCCGTGCGAACCGCCGGCACATCCACCGCGCGCTCGCCATCAACACGGTGGGCGCGACCCTGACCGGGCTCGTCCTCGTCATCGTGCTGATCACCAAGTTCACGCACGGCGCGTGGCTCGTCATCATCGCGATGCCGATCCTGTTCTTCGGCATGAAGGGCGTGCGGCGCCACTACGACCAGGTGGCCAGGGAGGTCGCCGTCGAGCCGGATGCCAAGCCGCGCAGGCCCTCGCGCCACCACGCGTTCGTCCTGGTCTCCAATGTGCACGCGCCGACCCTGAAGGCGATCGGCTTCGCCCAGGCGCTGCGGCCCGACACCCTGACCGCGCTCACGGTGGCCGCCGACGAGGAGGCGGACCGGCTGCGCGAGCAGTGGGCCTCGTACGACCTGGGCGTACCGCTGACGATCATCAACTCGCCGTACCGGGAGGTGGTCGGGCCGGTCCTCGCCCATGTGAAGGAGACGGCGGACGCGGACCCGAGCGCGATGGTGTCGGTGGTGATCCCCGAGTACATCGTGGGCCACTGGTGGGAGCAGCCGCTGCACAACCAGAACGCGTTCCGCCTGAAGGCCCGGCTGCTCTTCATGCCCGGCGTGACCGTGATCGACGTGCCGTACCGGCTGGAGTCGGCGAAGGGGAAGGGCGAGCGGAAGCAGCCAGCCGAGCGCTGAGCCCATCGGACCGGCCCCGCTCCAAGCCCCCGGCCGGGCCCGAACCGTGGCGCCGGGTCGCTCGGCCCGGGCCCGGCCCGTAGAACCTGCCCCGGGCCCGGCCCGTAGTACCCGCCCCGGGCCCGGCCCGTAGTACTCGAGAGCCACCCCTACCCCCGGGGAGCCACCCGCCAAGTGAGCTCCCCAGCGCGACGCCGACGAGGGCCATCGCTTCGTAACTTCCTTACCGACAGCACCGCTTCACCCCGGTCACTTCGGTACGGAAGGCCTCCTCATGGCGTCGCGCCGCCCACCCGAGCAACAGGATTCCGACGGCAGAACCCCGCGCCCCGCACCCCCGCGCCCCGCCCGCCCGCGCTCCGGTCGGCTGCGGCGCACCCTGATCGCCGGTCTCGTCGCCGCCTCGGTCGCGGTGCCGCTGTCGGGCGCGGCCCGCCCGGAGGCGGTGCCCGCGCCCGCCCCGGCGGCGCTCGCCCCGCTCTCCCTCGCCGGGCTCGACGCCCGGTACGCGGCCAACCGGGGCACCATCCTGGACGCCGAGAGGATGGCCGAGGACCACGGAAACCTGCGCAGGGCACGGGCGTTGGAGGCGATGGCCGCATCGGACCGGCACTTCCTCTCCTTCGACGGGCGCGACGGCGGCCGCACCGCCGAGGTCTTCGGCGACCTGGCGCACGCCGAGCGGATCGCGGTCCTCGTCCCCGGCTCGGACACCAGCCTCGACCGCTACGGGCGACTGCGCGACGGGGCTGGGGCCCTGGCGGACCAGCTGGGCCCGCGCGCGGCCGTCATCGCCTGGATGGGGTACGAGGCACCGGCCACGATCAGCCCCGAGGTCCTCACTTCGGGCCGCGCCGCAGTCGGAGCCTCCCAACTCGCCTCATTCGTAGAGACGTTGAGGTCCGCCGCGCCGGTCGCCCGCATCTCCCTCCTCTGCCACTCCTACGGCTCGGTGGTGTGCGCGCGGGCGGCGTCCGGGGCCGAGGTGTCCGACATCGTCCTCTACGGCAGCCCCGGTACGGGCTTCGACACCGCCGCCGCGCTGCACACCGGCGCCACCGTGTGGGCAGGCCGGGGCGGCGACGACTGGGTGGCCGATGTTCCGCACGTCAGGGTCGAACTCCCCTTCTGCACAGTGGGGTTCGGAACCGACCCCGTGTCGCGGCACTTCGGGGCGCACCTCTTCGACGCGGGCCCCGGAGGGCACAGCGACTACCTGCGGCCCGGGTCCGTACCACTGCGCAACCTCGCCCGGATCGTGAACGGCCGGACGTCACAGCAGGCGCGGGAGGCCCGCCATGCGTGAAACCGGCAGACGGGCGACGGGCGTGCGTGAACTCGTCCGGCGCATCGAGGCGGCGACCCCGCCCGACCGGGACCGTGCCGTGGACGCGCTGCGCGCCCTCGCCATCCTCGGGGTGGTGCTCGGCCACTGGCTGGTCACGGCACTCGTCGTCGACAGCGGCACGGTCCACGGCGCGAGCCCGCTCCAGTACCTGCCCCAACTGGCGCCCATGTCCTGGGCGTTCCAGACCCTGGCCGTGTTCTTCCTGGTGGGCGGGCAGGTCGCCACGAAGAGCTACGTCGGCGCCCGCGCCCGGGGCGAGACGTACGGGCGGTGGCTGCGGGCCCGGCTCGGCAGGCTGTTCCGGCCGGTGGCGGCGGTGCTCGTGGTGTGGCTGGTCGCGGCGGCGGGCCTGCTCGTCTCGGGCGTCGGCCCCGACACCCTGCACACCCTGATCAAACTGGTCCTGTCCCCGCTGTGGTTCCTGCTGGTCTTCGCGGCCCTGACGGCGGCGACCCCGCTCGTCTCGCGGATGCACCCGCTGTGGCCGCTCGCGGTCGTCCTGTACGTGGACGTGTACCGCTTCGGACAGGACGGCGCCGCCTCGGCCGGCTGGCTGAACCTGCCGGCGGGCTGGCTGGTGCCGTACAGCCTGGGCGCGCTGTGGGCCAGGCGCGGTGCGGGCACGTCTGCGCGCACGACGGGCTGGGTGCTGCTGGTGGGCGGCGCCGGGGCCACGGCCCTGCTCGTACGGTTCGCGGGATACCCCGCGTCCATGGTCGGGGTGCCGGGCGCGGCGATGTCCAACCTGAACCCGCCGACGCTGGCCGCCGTCACCTTCGGGCTCGCCCAGTGCGGCGCGGCGCTGCTGCTGCTCGGGCCGCTGCGCCGGGTGCTGCGCAGGCCCGCGCTGTGGGCTGCGGTGGCCCTGGTGAACCTGTCCGCGATGACGGTCTTCCTGTGGCACCAGACCTCGATGATCGCGGTCACCTGCCTCGGGCTGCTCGCGGGAGACGCGCTGCCCGGACTGCACACCGTGCCCGACGGCAGCGGCTGGGTGCCGGCCCGGCTGTGCTGGCTGCCGGTGTTCGCGCTGATGCTGGCGCTGTGTTGGCGCACGTTCCGTACGTACGAACAGCCGGGGCGCCGGACCTCGCGCGTGGTGCGCGAGGGGCGTCCGATCGGGACGCGGGAGACGAGGGGGATGCGGCGTGCCTAGGGTGAGCGTCGTGAAGACGGGGGACGGCGGAAGCGGGCGCGGGATCAGGGAGACGGCGGGGGACCGGCTGCGGGCGGTGGCGCGCGCCCTGCGGCAGGATCTGCTGACCGTGCCGGAGCCGGTGACGGAGCGGGGCCGGGCGACGGAGGGCTGGCTCGCGTGGCGACCGGCCCTCGTCGTGCCGCTGATGATCGGCGCCGTGATCGTGATGGTGGGCGGCACCGACGAGTACGCCCACCGGTTCCACCTGGGGGTGCAGGCGGGGGTGGCGCTCGCCGGGGTGCAGTCGGGGGCGCTGGTCGCGGCCCTGTACCGGCCGCTGGCGGCGTGGTGGGTGACGACGGCGGTCACGCTCGTCGCCGGGGTGTGGGCGGGGGGCCGGGCCGATCCGGCCGTGCTCTATCCGTGGAGCGGCGTTGGGGTCGGGATCTCCGCCCTGATCCTCTTCTTCGTCGCGATCACGCACCGGCCGAGGGTCGCGATCGAGACATCCGTGATCGGCTACGGCGCGGGCATGCTGTGCGTGGCCCTCGCGGGGGAGCGGCACAACTCGCCGAGCGGCGGCCTCGCGCTCGTGCTGTTCGCGATCGCCGTCGTGGTGGGCGCCGCGCTGCGCGGACGGCGGGTGGCACGCAAGCAGCTCGTCGCACAGGAGGAGATCACCGCCGAGGAACGCGCCCGGCGCACCCTGCTCGAAGAGCGCAGCCGCATCGCACGGGAGCTGCACGATGTGGTGGCCCACCACATGTCGGTGATCTCCATACAGGCGCAGGTCGCCCCGCACCTGGTGGCGGACCCGTCCGACGAGCTGCGCGAGAACCTGGCGGGCATCCGGCAGAACGCGGTCGAGGCGCTGACCGAGCTGCGCCGGGTGCTCGGCGTGCTGCGCTCGGAGGACCCGTCGGCGGAGGCCGTGCGGCACGCCCCGCAGCCCTCGCTCGACCGGCTCGACGAGCTGGTCGCCAACGTCCGGGGCGCGGGCCTTTCCGTCACCACGGACGTCCTCGGCACCCGGCGCCCGCTCTCGCCCGGGGTGGAGCTGTCCGCCTTCCGCATCGTGCAGGAGGCGCTGAGCAACGCGATGCGGCACGCGCCGGGCGCCGCGGTACGGATACTGATCGCCTACCACCGGGCCGGGCTCGCGGTGCGGGTCACCAACACCGCACCGGGCCGCCCGGTCGCCCCGTCGCCCGGGGCCGGGCACGGGCTGCTCGGGATGCGGGAGCGTACTGCGATGCTGGGCGGCGAGCTGGCCGTGGGCGCCACGCCGGACGGGGGGTACGAAGTGAGCGCGACGCTTCCACTGGAGCCGCAGCCGGCGGAGCCGCTTTCCTTGGAGCCGGAGGACAGGCCGTGACGATCCGGGTGCTGATAGCCGACGACCAGGTGATGGTCCGTCAGGGATTCACGGTGCTGCTCAACGCGGAGCCGGACATCGAGGTGGTCGGGCAGGCCGTCAACGGCCTCGAAGCGGTGGCCCGCGCGGCCGAACTCGCCCCCGACGTCGTCCTGATGGACATCCGCATGCCGGAGCTCGGCGGCATCGAGGCGACGCGGCGCATCACCGAGGTGGCCGGGTCGCCCGTCAAGGTCCTGGTGCTGACCACCTTCGACCTCGACGAGTACGTGTACGAGGCGCTGCGCGCGGGAGCGTCCGGCTTCCTCCTGAAGGACGCCTCCGCCGATGAACTCGCCCACGCGGTCCGGGTGGTGGCGGCGGGCGAAGCGCTGCTCGCCCCGAACATCACCAAGCGCCTGATCGCCGAGTTCTCCCGGCTCAGCCAGACGCCGAAGGCCCCGCTGAAGGAGCGGGTGGGGGCGCTGACGGAGCGCGAGACGGAGGTCCTCGCGCTGATCGCGCAGGGCCTGTCGAACGCCGAGATAGCCGGCGCGCTGGTCCTCGCCGAGCAGACGGTGAAGACCCATGTCGGCCGGATTCTGGTCAAGTTGGGGGTGCGCGACCGTACGCAGGCGGCGGTGTACGCGTACGAGTCCCGCCTGGTGACTCCGTCCTGACCGCTCTGTTCTCCGCCGGTCCGCCCGGTGTCGGGGCACGGGGCGGACAGGGGAACCGTAGGGGTCGATCTCGGCCGTTCGGGCGATCGGGATGGGCCGGACCTCTATCTGGGTAGCCACCCATGTGGTACGCCATGCGGACCATCGAGAGGAAGACCGATGCAGTGCACGAACTGCGGACAGCTGATGACGACGACACAGGACGGCTGGTGGATCTGCTACCCCTGCGGGACTTCCCAGCCTGCGTAGACGCGGTTGACCCGGCCTGCCCCCGGTGTGCGGCTGACCTCACCAGGGCCCGCGGCGATTGGCGCGCGTGCCCGGAATGTGAGTACGAGATGGACGCCGACGCCGTCCGTCTCTATCAGCTCTTGTCGGCCGCGTTTGAAGCACAACCGAAAGAGTTCTTCGACTGGGTCGAACGCCGGAGGGACAGGCTCCGGGACGAGGAACCGATCTGGCAGCGCCGGCCGTAGCGGGCGGTGCGCGAACGGCCCCGGCCACCCGTCGTACAGGACGGGCGGCCGGGGCCGTTCGTGACGCGTGGCTACAGCCAGGTGTTGTAGCGGCGGATGTACCAGCCCTTCACCAGCTGCGTCAGCGTGCAGTACGCCAGCAGCACGCCGATCAGCCAGGGGAAGTACCCCATCGGCACCGGCACGAAGCCGATCGTCGCGGCCAGCGGCGAGAAGGGCAGGAACAGTCCGGTCGCCACCGCGAGCACCGTCATCACCATGACCGGCCAGGTCGCCCGGGACTGGATGAACGGGATCTTGCGGGTACGGATCATGTGGACGATCAGGGTCTGCGACAGGAGGCCCTCGATGAACCAACCCGACTGGAACAAGGCCTGGTTGGCCTCGGAGTTCGCCCCGAAGACGTGCCACATGATGACGAACATCGCGATGTCGAAGATCGAGCTGATGGGCCCGATCGTCACCATGAACCGGCCGATCCCCTTGGCGTCCCAGTTGCGCGGCTTGCGGAGGTAGTCCTCGTCCATGCGGTCCCACGGCGTGGCCAGCTGGGCGATGTCGTAGACCAGGTTCTGCACGAGCAGCATGATCGCCAGCATCGGCTGGAAGGGGATGAAGGCGGACGCGACCAGGACCGAGAAGACGTTGCCGAAGTTCGACGAGGCCGTCATCTTGATGTACTTGATCGTGTTGCCGAAGGTCGTGCGGCCCTGCACCACGCCCTGCTCCAGGACGGTCAGGTCCTTCTCCAGGAGAATGATGTCCGCGGACTCCTTCGCGATGTCGACCGCCGTGTCCACGGAGATGCCGACGTCCGCGTCGCGCAGCGCCGCCGCGTCGTTGATGCCGTCCCCGAGGAAGCCCACCGTGTGCCCGTCGCTCTGGAGCGCGCGGACGATCCGGGCCTTCTGTACGGGGTTGACCTTCGCGAACACCGTGGTCGTCGCGGCCAGTCGGCGCAGCGCCGCGTCGTCGAGCGCGTCGGCCTCGGGTCCGGTCACGACCGTGCCGACCTCGATGCCGACGTCGGCGCAGACCCGGGCGGCGACCAGCTCGTTGTCGCCGGTGACGACCTTCACGGCGATGCCCTTGTCCGCGAGGCCGCGCAGCGCCGCCGCGGCGTCCGCCTTCGGCGGGTCGAGGAAGGCGAGGAAGCCGACGAGGGTGAGCCCGGACTCGTCCGCGACCGTGTACGTGTCGCGCGCGGTCGGCATCGTACGGGTGGCGACGGCAAGCACCCGAAGGCCCTGGCGGTTGTTGTCCTCGGCGGTGCGCGTCACGTGCCACCGCAGCTGGTCGGTGAGCTCCACGCGCTCGCCGCGGTCCTTCATGTGCGTGCACAGGGAGAGGACCTCCTCCACCGCGCCCTTGGTGATCAGGACGTGCTCGGGGCGTCCCGCCCCGCCCAGCAGCCCGTTGCGGTTGAGGACCACGGACATCCGGCGCCGGGCGAAGTCGAAGGGGATCTCGTCGACCATCGTGAACCGTGCGTCGACGACAACCTCCTCGGCCTCGTTGACGCGGTCGATGACCGCCTGGTCCATGAGGTTGCGCAGCCCGGTCTGGAAGTGGGCGTTCAAGTACCCGTATTCCAGTACCTCGTTGTCCTCCGAGCCGTGCACGTCGAGGTACCGGTCGAGGACGATGCGGTCCTCGGTGAGGGTTCCCGTCTTGTCGGTGCACAGGACGTCCATCGCGCCCAGGTTCTGGATCGCGTTCAGCCGCTTGACGACGACCTTCTTCTTCGACATGGCCACGGCGCCGCGCGCCAGGTTCGCGGAGACGACCATCGGCAGCATCTCGGGGGTGAGCCCGACGGCCACGGCGATGGCGAACAGGAACGCCTCGTTCCAGTCGCCCTTGGTGATCCCGTTGATCGCGAACACGACCGGGACCATCACCAGCATGAAGCGGATGAGCAGGAAGCTGACCTTGCGCACCCCGTTGTCGAAGTTCGTCTGCGGGCGCTCTCCCACGAGCGAGCCCGCCATGGAACCGAAGTAGGTGTCCGCGCCGGTCGCGACCACAACTCCCGTGGCGGTGCCCGAGGTTACGGAGGTTCCCATGAGGCAGAGGTTCCCCGCCTCGACGGGGTCGCCGCCGGGAGCGGCGCTCCGGTTGTCCTCGCCGGCCCGCACATCGGCCTTGGCGACCGGCAACGACTCGCCCGACAGCGAGGCCTGACTGACCATCAGGTCTTTGGCGCCGATGAGCCGCAGGTCCGCGGGGATCAGGTCGCCCGCGCCCAGCTTGACCACGTCGCCCGGGACCACCTGGTCCATGGGTACCTCGACGGTGGTGCCGAGCGCTCCGCCGCCCGCCCGGCGCTGCACCGCGGTGGTCGTGGTGACCAGCTGCTTCAGCGCGTCGGCGGCACGGCCGGAGCGGTACTCCTGCCAGAAGCGCAGCAGGCCGCTGATGCCGACCATCACGGACAGGATGATGACGCCGGGGTCCGCCGGGTCCTGCCAGTACATGACGGCCGCGAGGAAGACGAGTACGGCGATGAACGGGTTCGCGTACGCCTTCGCCAGCTGGACGTACCAGCGCGGGGCGCGGTCCTGGGCGACCGTGTTGAGGCCGTGCCGCTCCTGCCGGTCGAGCACCTCGGACTGGCAGAGGCCGTCGCGGTCGACGCCGTACTCCTTGAGCACGTGCGCGGTGGGCTGCGCGGCGATCGCGCCGAGCCGCTCGGCGACCGTACGGGTGCGGGCCTCCAGCTCGGCGGCCCGCCGCTCACGGCGCCGGCCCGGCGGCGCGAGCTTCTGGGGGGTGGGGGTCAGTGTGGTCATGACGAAAACTCCCTGGGGTGTCAGGGGTGGGTATGGCTTGGTGTGTGGGGCGCCTCGGGGCGCGGGGGTGCGCATCGCGTGCCGCGCCGCTGCGTACTGGGCGTGTACGCGGGCGGTGTCTGCCGCGTGCCGAGCACTGCTGCGTACTGGGCGCCGCCGCGTACTGGGCACCGTGTGCGGAACGCGGGGTGCGGGCGGGCGAAGCGTGCGGGAAGGCCGGCCGGGCTGACGGGGACTGCTGGTCAGCCGGCGGGCAGCGCGCTGCGAGGACTTCGATCGGGACTCATCCCGAACACCTCCTCGCTACGGGTGCGACGCGGAAGGCGGCCGCACGGTTATTTGCGTCGATACGAAAGTAGCATACTTGCGCGGATGTGAAAGTAGGGCCGAAAGGCCCGAGCGGGGGCGGCCGGGCCCGGGGTGGCCGGGGTGGCCCGGGCTGGAATGGCTCGGCGCCTTGGCCGGTCTCGTGCTTTCGGCGGGGTGGGGTATGGCCCAACGGCCGATCCGCGCGGCCGGTGGTCCCCGGCACCATCGTGGGATGGACCTCACCCGTCGTATCGCGGTGACCGCGGTGCTCGCGGGAGCCGTCGTCATTCCGGCCACGCTCGCCGCCCCGGCACAGGCGGCACCGGCGATGCGTGTGGGCGCAGCCCATACCGTCCCGGGCCATGTGGACCCGTTTCATGAGGGCTCGGCCCATGAGCGTGGGGTCCCCGCACATGTCCGTTCGGCTCATGTCCGTGCCGCTCATGTCCGTGCCGCACATGTGGGTGCTGCCCGTGTCGGTGCGGCACATGGGGTCGCGGTACATCAGGCTGGCGCGCCGGTGGGTGTGGCCCAGGGGGACGCGGTCGCGCCCGAGCCCGCGTCCCGCGCGGCCGACCGCGGTGATCCGATGCTCGACGTCGTCGCCGTATCGGCTGCCGCCCTCGCCTCCGCCGGCGGGCTGCTGCTCGCGCGCCGCAAGCGCTGACCCGCGCGGCTCCGGCCGCCTGCTTCTTGCTCCTGCCGTAAGTCCCTTGTCGCACCTGCCCTTTGCACAGGTCCGCCACGTTTTCGCATCACCCGGGGGTGCCCACATGCTGCACGTGCTCTACCTGATCGGCGTCGCCGCGTTCGCGGCCAGCGGTGTGCTGGCCGCGCACCGGGCCAACATGGACCCCTTCGGCGGTCTGGTGCTCGCCTTCGCCGCGTCCGTGTCCGGCGGGACCCTGCGCGATCTGATCCTCGACCGGCATCCGCTGTACTGGACCCACGACTGGCTCCTGCTGACGGTCATCGCCTGCGCCGGCATCGGCACGATGCTGTATCTGCGCAGGTGGGAGTTGCCGCAGCGGTCGCTGATGGTGGTGGACGCGGTCGGCCTCGCGGTGGTCACGGTCATGGGCGCCCGGGCGGCCGTGGACGCCCATGTCACCCCGGTCGCCGTGGTGATCCTCGCCGTGCTGACCGGCGTCACGGGTGAGGTCGTACGCGACGTACTGTGCGGACAGTTCCCGCCGCTGCTGCTCCGCGAGGAGGTCTACGCGACCGCCGCGCTGGCGGGCGCGCTCTGCTACCAGCTGCTGCACTGGCTCCAGGCGGGCCCGGCCCTGACGACGATCGCCGCTGCCGGGGTCGTCCTGTGCCTGCGCCTCACCGCGGTCTTCCGCGATCTGCATCTGCCGAGGCTGCAGAGCGTGCGATGAGTGCGGCTCAACTCCCTTTGTGGAGTGCGTAGTTCACCGCTCATGTGGCCCTGCGGGCGGCGGACGGGAGCCGGGCGGGACGCGGACGGGAACGGGAGGCTTCAGGGTGCTGGAGTAGTTCTTTCCAAGAGGAGTCTCCAATGAAGCATCCCCCGGACCGGATCGATGTCGCCGCGGGGCTACGCCGCATCCTTCAGGACCTGTCGGCCGTGGAGCGGTGGACCGAGGGCGGGGCCGCGCCACCCGTGCCGTACGCGGACGAAGAGCCGTGGGACGGGCCCGAGTTCAGCGTCGAGACGATCAGTGACAGCAGCATGCACACGGTCGTGGACATCGTCCCGCGGTGCTGTTCCGGCTCGGTGCGGGCCGGCCGGGACGGACCGAGCGACGACGAGGTGGCGGCGCTGCGCTCGACCGTCCGGGCGCTGCTGGATCTGGCGGACGTCGGTTCCGGGCGCGCCCGGACGACCGTGGTGCTGACCGAGCGTGGCCCGCGCGTGGTCAGTTGCCAACTGGGCGCGGGAGAGCCGGTGTTCACCCGTGAGCCGGTGCCGGGCCGGGACTGAGCCCCGGCACCCGTGAAAGGCAGAGGCAGAGGCAGAGGCAGAGGCAGAGGCGGAGGGGGAGGGAGGGGCAGAGGGGAGCGGGAGGGGGGGGAGCGGATAGCGGATAGCGGGCTTCGGATGCCGGACGGCGGTTCCGCGGGCCCCGTCCCGGGCCGTCCGCAACCCCGGAACGGGCCGCCCCGAGCGCGGCTCCGAGCGGCCGTGAAACCCCCTCCCACCTGCGGATACCGTCTGCCTTCCCGCCTGGGTGCGGGGGGCGGTATCGGTGTGGGAACGGTCCGGGAACGGGTCTCGGGAGAGTTCGTGGTGTCGGGAAGAGGAACCGGGCCAAACCGGGGATACCACGTAAAGGGGATACGTCATGGGGCGCAAGTCGGCTGGTCTCGTCGGAATCGTCGCCGCTGTCCTCGCCTTCGGCCTGGGAGCGACGATCGAGGCGGGGCACCCGCAGGGCCGGCCGGCCGGCGTGCAGGTCGTCGCCGACGACCGCGGCCCCACCGTGATCACTCCGCACGGCTCGTCCACCGTCACGCTCGCCGACGACCGCGGTCCCACCGTGATCGCCCCGTACGGAACCCCCACCCCCACCCCCAAGCCCGCCGATGACCGCGGCCCGACCGGCGCCGCCGCCTGAGGCACCCCGGCCACCACCGCGCCCCGCCACCCGCTCCCTCCGGAGCGAGTGGCGGGGCGCGGCCGTACGGGGGTGGCGGCGGGGCCGGTTCAGCGGCGCCGGTCCGCGGGCACCCCCATCGCGGTGAACAGTTCCTCCGCGGCCCGCTCGTGCCGGGCCGCCTCCTCGGTCCGGCCGAGTGCCGCCTGCGCGCGGGAGATGCCGGAGTGGGCGTAGGCCATCTCGATCCGGAAGTCGAGCGAGCCCGCCAGCTCGTACGCCCGCTCGTGCAGGGACAGGGCGGCCACGGCGTCGCCCCGGCGGCACAGATAGCGGCCGACGGTGTTCTCGATCTTGGCCCGGCGCAGTGGAGAAACGTTTGAGCTGACGGTACTCAGCGCGTGGTCCCCGAACTCGACGGCCTGCTCGGTACGGCCCAGCCGGTGGCATACCTCAGCCGACAGGGCGAGGGCCAGCGCCACCTGGCCGGGGTCGCGGTTCTCCTCGCACAGGGCGCGCGCCTGCTTCAGGCTCACCTCGGCCGCCTCGTCGTCCCCGATGCAGGCCTGCGCGAACGCCAGGTCGGTGAGCGCGACCAACTTGTTCTCGTGCCGCCCGACTTCGTCGCACAGCGCGATCGCCCGGCGGGCCGCCGCCGCGGCCTCCTCGTGCCGGCCCCACTGCTCGTACAGCGTGCTGAGCAGCGTGAGGCTCTCCGCCTCCGCACGGCTCGTGCCCAGTTCCCGCTCGTAGCCGATCGACTTCTCCAGATGCGAAAGCGCCTGGGGGAAGTGCCCGAGCAGACTGTTGAGCTGCCCCAGCGTGCTCTCGCTGTGGGCCAGGGTCTGGAGATCGCCGAGCTGCTCGGCGACGTTCCGGCCTTCGGTCGCGATCTCGACGGCCTCGGTGAACCGCCCCAACTTCCAGCAGGCCACGCCCAGGTTGGACAGGCTGACACCGAGCAGCGACAGCTCGCCTAGCCGTCGCGCGGCGGACACCGCCTCCAGGCCCATCGAGCGGAACTCCTCCAACTGGCCGCGCGCGCTGAGCTGGAAGGCCAGGTTGCGGGTCAGGAGCACGGTGTGCCGGTCGCAGCCGAGCCGCCGGGCCACCCCCACCATCCCGAGCAGCGCCCCCTGTTCCCGTGCGAACCAG
Source organism: Streptomyces xanthochromogenes (assembly GCF_014650455.1). Classification (GTDB taxonomy): domain Bacteria; phylum Actinomycetota; class Actinomycetes; order Streptomycetales; family Streptomycetaceae; genus Streptomyces; species Streptomyces xanthochromogenes. Next base: position 48,127 of record NZ_BMUZ01000024.1, read on the forward strand.
TGCTCCGCCTGCCCGCGCCCGGCGAACCGCGGCGCTGCCACGGAGGTTTCCTCGGGGCCGGCGGGTATTCGGCGGCGTCCCGGGAACATGACCTGGCACGCCGAATCCGTCGCCGCCAGGTAGTAGTCGAGGAGCCGGTGCACCGACGCGTCGTCGTCCCCCTCCGTCGCCCCGGACCGCAGGCTGTGCGCGAAACTGCGCACCAGGTCGTGGAAGGTGTAGAGGCCGATCTCCGGCTGCTGCAAGAGGTGTACGTCGAGGAGGAGTTCGAGGATGTCCTCGGCGTCGCGCGGGTCCGTACCGAGCAGCGCGGCGGCGGAGTGCACGTCGATGTCGCCGCGCGGATGCAGGGCCAGGATGCGGAACGCGGTCCGGCACTCCTGGTCCAGGGCCTGGTACGACAGGCGCAGGGTGGCGGCGACGCTGCGCTGGCCCGAACTCAGCTCGTCCAGGCGGCGCGCCTCGTCGCGCAGCCGGTCGGCCAGATAACGCAGCGTCCAGCGGGGCCGGTTGCGCAGCCGGGCCGTGGCGATGCGCAGCGCCAGCGGCAGATGGCCGCAGAGCCGGGCCAGTTCAGCGGCGGCCTCCGGCTCGGCGGCGTACCGCTGCTCGCCCAGGGTCTCCGCGACCAGCTTCGCGCACTCCTGGGGCGACATCACGTCGACCGAGATCCACTGCGCCGAGTCCAGTTCCACCAGACGGGCCCGGCTGGTGACGAGCACCAGACAGCCCGGCCCGGTCGGCATCAACGGGCGCACGTCGGCGGCGTCGGCGGCGTTGTCGAGCAGGAGCAGCAGCCGTCGGCCCGTGATCGTCGCCCGCCACAGTGCCGTGCGGCCCGCGAGGTCCTCCGGGATGCGCTCGCCCGGTACGCCGAGCGCGCGCAGCAGGCTGTCCAGCGCCCCGCCCGGCGTGACCGGCTCCTCGCCGGGGGTGTAACCGTGCAGGTCGATGTAGAGCTGCCCGTCGGGGAACTCGCCGGCCAGACTGTGGGCCGCGTGGACGGCGAGCGAGGTCTTGCCGCTGCCGCCCATGCCGTCCAGGGCCACGATCCGCGAATGACGCGCGTAGTCCCGCCCCGCGCAGTCGAGGAGCTCCGCCAGTTCCCGCTCCCGGCCGGTGAAGTCCGCCAGGTCGTAGGGCAGGGTGCAGGGGGCGTCGGCGGGTGCGGCCGGTGCCGGGGCGGCGGGGGTCACCGGTGCCGGGGTGGGGGCGGGCACGGGCGCGGCCAGCTCCGGGCTCTCGCGCAGAATCCCCTCGTACACCCGGGTCAGACCGGGGCCCGGGTCGACGCCCAGTTCCTCGACGAGGAGCTCGCGGACCCGGCCGTACTCCTCAAGGGCCTCCGCCTGCCGACCCGCCCGGTACAGGGCCAGCATCAACTGGGCGCGCAGCGTCTCGCGCAGCGGGTGGCTCTGCGCGAAGTCCCTAATGTCGCCGACGAGTTCGGTGCTCTCGCCGAAGCCGAGCCGCAGCTCGAAGAGGGACTCGGCGGCGGCGAGCCGGCGTTCCTCGAACGCAGTGGCCGCCGCCTCGATCACCGGACCGCCGGCCCCGGACAGGATCGGGCCGCGCCACAGGCCGAGCGCCGCGCGCAGCGCCTCGGCCGCCTCGCCCGGCCGGCCCCCGCCCGCCGCGTCCCTGGCCGACTGCACCAGCAGCGCGAACTCGGTGAGGTCCAGCTGCTCGGGGCCCAGCTCCACGCGGTAACCGGGGCCGTCGGTGACGATGACCTCGCCGCCGTCCGGTATGCGCCGCCGCAGGTCGGCCACGGCCTTGCGCACCTGGTGCGAGGCCGTGGCGGGCGGGTTCTCCGCCCACGCGGACTCCACGAGGCGGCCGATCGGCAGTACCCGGCCGGCCTCCAGCAGGAGGGTTCCCAGCACACGTTCCTGGATGAGTCCGCCCAGCCGCAGCCGGGACCCGTCCGCCCAGCCCTCCAGCGGACCCAGCACGTTGAAGCGCAACGAACCCGCCTCGGCATCGCTCATGCCGTGAGCCCTCCCCCAGGTCACGAATCCCCGCCCCGGCCGGATCATAGCCCGTTCCCTGCCCTAGGTAACGGGGCGGTACGCGTTCGGTAAGCACCACCGTCACCTTGAGGTCCACCAGGCGGAATTGAGACAGGCCCTCGTCGACGGGCCCACACGCAAGTCGAGGAGAGTGGCCATGACGGAGCAGGCAGCTACGGACGGACTCGCCAGACAGCTGAGAGCGGCACGCCGGTGGGCGGGAATCACCCAGGAACAGCTCGCCGGCCTGTCCACCGTCAGTGTTCGAGCCATCCGCGACCTGGAGCAGGGGCGGGTACGGCACCCGCGCCGCGAGACGCTCCGGCTGCTCGCCGACGCCATGCGGCTGGGCGACGCCCGGCGCGCGGCGCTCGAACTCGCCGTCGAGGGCGCACCCGCCGACACCGTGATGCGCGAGGCGTTCGGGGCCGAACTGGCCCCGCCGCCCGAGCCGTTGCGTCGCCTGGTCGGCCGGACCGAGGAGCTGCGGGCCCTCACCGGGCTGCTCGCCACCGAGCACGAGCGGCTGCTGACCGTGGTCGGCATCGCGGGCGTCGGCAAGACCCGGCTCGCCCAGGAGGCCGCGCTGCTGCTGCACACCCGCGACCGGATGCCCGTCCTCTGGGTCGACATGGGTACGGCAGCAGCGGCGGCCGGCTCCGCCCGCAGTCCCCGCGCCGCGCTCACCGCCTGGGCGCGTTCCCTGGCCGACGGCGGTCCGGGCCTCGACGAACTGGCCTCGGTCGTCCGCGACCGCGCCGCCCTCCTGGTCCTCGACGGCCACGACGCCGCATCGCGTCCGGCCCCCCAGCTCCTGGAGCTGCTGCACAGCTGCGAGCGCCTCAAGGTGCTGATCACCGCGCGGGAACCGCACCGCACCCCCGGCAACCGGCTGCTGCCGCTCGCCCCGCTGCCGCTGCCCGCCCCGGAGCCGTCGTCCGACGCCGCCACACCGCTGCCCGGGGCATCCCTCAGCGCCGGGGAGCCTGCCGTGGAACTGATGCTGTCCTACGTCGGCCACATGCGTCCCGACCTGCTGCCCACGGACTCCGTCGTGCGCACGGTGGCCCGGATCTGCCACGCCCTGGACGGGGTGCCGAGGGCGATGGAGTCCGCCGCGTCCTGGCTGCTGCTGCACTCGCTGGAGGAGTTGCTGAGGATAGCCAGGACCAGCCCCCTGGACCTCGTGGACGACGCCACCCTCTCCGACGTCAACGAAGAGGGGCTCGGCGCGGTGCTCGCCGCGGCGGTGGGCCGGATGGACGCCGCGCAGGCCACCCTCCTCGGCGACCTGGGTGCGCTGGCCGACGGCTGGACCGCCGAGCAGGCCGCCGCCGTCCTGGCCGTCCCCGCCGCGACCGTGGCCCGCGAGGTCCACGCGCTGATGCTGCGGGGACTGGTCCGCCGGCTGCCGGCGGCGGCGGAGGGTGCCAGCCGCTTCGGGGTCCTCAACCTGGTGCGGGGGCTCGCGGCGGATCGCGCGGGGGCGGCGGCCCGGCGGTCCGCGGCGCTGGTGCACTGAACCCGGCGGGTGGCCCGGCCGTCCGAGGTGCTGATACGGCCCGGCGGTCTGCGGTGCCGGTGCGGCCCCGCGGTCTGCGGTGCCGGTGCACCAGGGGTCGGCCGCGGCTCGCGGTACGTCCTCAACTACGCCTGTTGTTAAGCCACTTGATCCATTCACCTCACTTGCCCCTGCCCTTGCCTCTCCTATCCGCTACCTGTTGCCCGCTGCTTCTCCCCCCTCTCCTCCCGACCCTCTCCTCCCGACATCCGTCCGTCACCGAAAGGGCCTTCCCGCCATGCGCAACCTGATCTCGCTCGCCGACCTCCGGCCCGAGCAGCTCACCCGTATCGTCGCCCGCGCCGTCGAGTTCGGCCGAGGGGATGTAGAGGACCGTCCGCTGGCCGGCCGCCAGGTGGGCATCTTCTTCCGCAAGTCCTCCACCAGGACGCGTACGTCGTTCTGGAGCGGGGCCACCCGCCTGGGTGCCGACGTCATCACCTTCGGGCCGGACGAACTCCAACTCTCCACCGGCGAGACCGTGGAGGACACCAGCCGCGTCCTCGGCCAGTACCTGGACGCCCTCGTCGTGCGCACCAACGGCGACGTCGAGGAGATGCGCCGGCTCGGCACCAGCCCGGACCTCGCCGTCGTCAACGCGCTCAGCCTGGACGAGCACCCCACCCAGGCCATCGCCGACCTGGCCACGCTCACCGAGCGCTTCGGGTCCCTCGCCGGCCGCCATCTGCTCGTCGTCGGCGAGGGCAACAGCTCCGGAGCCGCCCTCGCGCTGGCCGGGGCGCTCGTCCCCGAGCTGCGCGTCACCCTGCTGTGCCCCGAGGGCTACGAGGTGCCCAAGACCGTTCTGGACGCGGTCGACGAGCTGAGCGGCGGTCACCACCAGGTCGTTCAGATCACCGACCCGGACGCGGTCGACGGCCCGGTGGACGCGATCTACACCAGCCGCTGGCAGACCATGGGCGTGCCCAAGGCCGACCCGAACTGGCTGGCGTCCTTCGAGGGGTTCCGCATCGACCGCGACTTCTTCGACCGCCACAGCGGCGCGCACACCGTGTTCCTGCACGACCTGCCCGCCGTGCGCGGCCAGGAGGTCACCGACGAGGTCCTGGACGGCGAGCGCAGCCTCGCCTGGCGACAGGCGCACCACAAGATGACGGCCGCGATGGCGGTCCTGGAGTGGTGCGTGGTGGGCCTGGACGACTGAGGACGTACGGGGCCCACGCACACCGGGGCGGCGTCGGTACCGGCTCCGAGCGAGCCGTACCGACGCCGCCCCGGTGTGGGCCGGACGGTTCAGGCTCCCATCGCGGCCACCACCGAACGCGGGCGCAGGTCGGTCCAGTTGGCCTCGATGTACTCGGTGCACTCCTGCTTGCTGCCCTCCTCGTGCGCCTGCTGCCAGCCGTCGGGACGACGGATGCGGGCGGGCCACAGCGAGTGCTGGCCCTCGTCGTTGACCAGGACGACGAATCGGCCGTCGGCGTCGTCGAACGGGTTGGTTGCCATGGAAGTCACCTCTGTCGGTCCGTGGAACAGGTCGGTACGGGGCGTCGCCTCCGCACCGCTGCCTCGACGCTAGGCAGCGCGGCCCGCGAAATCGGGCAGCACGGGCGGCAGTTGGGCGGCATGACGTCGACGCCGCCGGCTCCGCGGTCAGGCCGGCACGGCCGTGACCTGGCGGGCGCGCGTGACGGCGACCCCGGCGGCGACCGCCGCGGCCCGCACCGCGCCGAGCGCCTCGCGCAGCAGTTCCGTGCGCAGCTCGGGCTGGTCGGCGAGCTCGGGCCGGTCGGCGTCGAGCAGTTGCACCGCCGCCTCAAGGACCGCGAACTTCGCCTCACCCACGGCTTCACGGCGATCGGCCTGGGACATGGCCTCGCGCAGCGCCGCGGTCAGCAATTCGTCGGGGGCGGCGACAGGGGCGATCTGGGACATGGGTCCACTCCTTCGCAAGGTACGGCAAGGCAGGGTCGAAGCCGGTAACTCGCTTGTCCGCTTTCCTCGTTGATCTCAGCCATTCGATCCGGGTCGTTCGATCCGGGTGGTTCGATCTCGGACGTTGATCCCGCGCGAGTGCGCCGGCTGTGCGGGCGGGTACCGAAGTGGCGACGCGATCGCGTTCCTTCGCGTCCTTCACACCGGTCCGGCACCGGAAAGCGACTGTACGTCGGGCCGTGAATCCCGTATCGACCGGCAGCGGCAACTGCCGCCCGGCTGCCGCCTCGGGCGCCGGTGAGCCGCGTGACGCGTTCCTACGATCAATGGCGTAAGGAAGTTCCGAGCCATCCAGGACCTCCTTCTCCCATTGACATCCCATGATGCGGACGAAGTGATGAAGCAGCCTGCGGAATTGGCGCCCCGAGATACGTCCGGGCCGCTGGACGTCGTGGTCACCGGACTGCCGTCCGATGCCCACACCTGGAATCTCGTGTTCATGCAATTGCTGCTCGAAGACCTCGGACACCGAGTCGTCAATCTGGGGCCGTGCATCGCCCAGGACGAGATCGTCGAGTCGTGCTGCAAGTACCAGCCCGACCTGCTCGTGGTGAGCAGTGTGAACGGCCACGGATTCCACGACGCCGAATACCTCGTGCGGGCGCTCCGGGCACGCTGGGAGCTGGCCGGGCTGCCGGCCGTCGTCGGCGGCAAGCTCGGTGTCCGGGGTGCCGAGGGACAGGACGGGCAGCGCCGGCGGCTGCTGGCGGCGGGCTTCGACGCCGTGTTCCACGACGAGCAGGGCCTCGCGCCCTTCGAGGCGTTCGTCGCCGCGCTGGCGGCCGACCGCACCCGAGTCGTGCCGGGCGACGGTCAACTCAGCGCACAGTGCGCCGAGTTCGAGGCCAATGACAGTCAACTCACCGCCGGTCGCGGTGCGCTCGTACCGGTCGGCGCTCGGGAAGGAGCGGCTCGATGACGTCCTTCGGCCGGTTCGTGGCCGCCGCCCGCGCCCGGGGCACCCTCGTGGTGCAGCCTCGCATGGGCTTCTCGGAGCCCGCCCGGATGCGGGCCGGACTGCTCGCCACCAAGGGCGCGGCGGAAGCGGTCGCCGGCACCCTCACCATCGACAGCTACACCCGCGTCTGCGACGAACCGGCCGCCGTACGCGCCCTCAACGCGGACGTCTCCCTCAACGGCTACCCCATCACCTCCTACAGCCCGCACACCTCCCACTGGGTCCTGGACGGCATTCCCGGCCCGGGCTTCCCCGTCCAGGTCCGGCACGGCTCGGCGAGCCCGCAGCGGATCGTCGCCGCGCTCGCCCGGCTGGGCCTGACCGCCACCGAGGGCGGCCCGGTCTCCTACTGCCTGCCCTACGGCCGCACCCCGCTGGTCGACTCGATGCGCAACTGGCAGGAAGCCTGCGAGCAGTTGGCCGCGCTGCGCGCCCAGGGCGCCGAACCGCACCTGGAGAGCTTCGGCGGCTGCATGCTCGGCCAACTCTGCCCGCCCGGACTGCTGGTGGCGATCAGCGCCCTTGAGGGGCTCTTCTTCCACCGGGCCGGACTGCGTTCCATCTCCCTCAGCTACACCCAGCAGACCAGCCCCGAGCAGGACCGGCAGGCCGTGCGCGCGCTGCGCCGCCTCGCGGCCGAGCTCCTGCCCGACACCGACTGGCACGTCGTCGTCTACACCTACATGGGGGTCTACCCCCGCTCCCCGCACGGCGCCCGCGCCCTGCTTGAGCGCTCCGCCGAACTCGCGGTCCTGGCCGGCGCGGACCGGCTCATCGTGAAGACCGCCGCCGAGGCGCACCGCATCCCGACCGTCGCCGAAAACGTGGAGGCCCTGCGCGTCGCCGCCCGGGCCGCCGCCCGCACCACGGCGCCGGCCGCCGCCGTCGCCCTCGACACCGCCGACAACCCCGTCTACGCCGAGGCCCGCGCCCTCGTGGACGCCGTACTCGACCTGGACGGCGACCTCGGCAGCGCGCTGCTCAAGGCGTTCGAGCGCGGCTACCTCGACGTCCCCTTCTGCCTGCACCCCGACAACGCCGGCCGCACCCGCAGCCACATCGACGCGGACGGTCGGCTCACCTGGTCCGACATCGGGGCGCTGCCCATCGGCCGGGTCACCGGACAGCGCGGCGCCCGGCTCACCGCCGCCGGCCTGTACGACGCCCTGACCTACGTGCAGCGCCGCTACGACGAGGCGCCCGACCCCCGCCCCGCTCCCGGCCCGCAGCGTGCTGCCGCCGACGGGCCCGCCCACGAACTGCTGGAGGTATGACCATGACCGTGACCGCCCCCGAGGCCGTGGACGAGGCAACGGTGCCGTTCCCGTCCTCGCCCGACGCCCACCTCACCGACCCCCGCACCCGGGCCACCCTGCGCGTGCAGAGCCGTATGCTCGCCGCCACCCGCGCCTTCCTGACCGGGCAGGGCTTCCAGGAACTGCTGCCGCCCCTCATCGGACCGGTCACCGACCCCGGCATCCGGGGCTCCAAGCAGGTGGACGTCGACTTCTACGGCCACAAGTACAAGCTGATGACGAGCGCGATCCTCTACAAGCAGGCCTCGCTGCTCGCTTTCGACAAGATCTTCTACATCGCGCCCAACATCCGCCTGGAGCCGGTCGAGACGGCCGTCACCCACCGCCACCTCGTCGAGTTCCACCAGATCGACGTGGAGATGCGCGACGCCCGCCGCGAGGACGCGATGCACCTCGCCGAGCAGCTCGTCACCCACGTCGTCACCGACGTGGTCGCCTCGATGCCCGCCGAACTCGACGTGCTCGGCCGCGACACCGACACCCTGCGCCGGGCCGTCACCGAGGCCTTCGGCCGCGTCGGACACGCGCAGGCCACCGCCGGCCTGATCGACGCCGGGCACCCGCAGGACCCGGCCGCCGAGATCGACTGGCAGGGCGAGGAGATCGTCTCCGCGGGCGCGGACCGCCCCTTCTTCATCACCGACTATCCCAAGGGCTCGCGCGGCTTCTACGACAAGGAGAACCCCGAACAGCCCGGCGTGCTGCGCAACTTCGACCTCATCGCCCCCGAGGGCTACGGCGAACTCGCCAGCGGCAGCGAGCGCGAGCACGACTACGCCACCCTCGTCACCAGGATGCGCGAGACCGGCGAGAACCCCGCCAAGTACGGCTGGTACCTGGACCTGGCCCGCCGCGGCATCCCCGGCAGCTCCGGCTTCGGCATCGGCCTGGAGCGCTTCACCCGGTACGTCACCGGACGGCAGGTCGCCTGGCAGGCCAGCGCCTACCCGAAGCTCCCCGGGGTGGTGTCGGCGTGAGCACCGCACTCGTCGCGCACGGCTTCCCCGAGGAACAGGTCCGCGCCCGGGCCCGGCTCGGTGCCGCCGCCGCCTTCCCCGCCGAGTCCGGCTACGGCAGCGGACTGCTCGGCGCCGGCCCGGCACCGTATGTACCGGCCCCGGACGACGACCTGGAGCGCATCCGGATCGTCCCGCCGGTCTTCATGCCCGAGCGCCTGAAGAAGCTCATCGACCTCGGCCGCGAACCCCTCTACAGCGACGTCGACCTCGAAACCGTCATCGGCGGATTCACCAGCCGACTGCCCTTGTACGTCTCCGCGTTCGGCTCGACACAGGTGGCCAGCCACGACCTCGGGGAGGCCGCGGGACGGCAGGCGGCCCAGCTCGGCGTCCCGCTGGTCATCGGCGAGAACGTGGTCCCCGTCAACGGCTACCGCAGTGCCGGCGACACCGGTGTCACCCCGCTGCTCGGCCGGATCGCCGCCTACGCCGAGGCCGCCGACGAGATGTTCGGCGGCGTCGCCGTCCAGCAGTCCACCGAGGACGCCGACGCCGAGGTGTGGAACCTCGTCTACAGCGACCCCGTCAGCGAACCCCTGCTCGCCACCGGCCGGCTCGCCTTCGAGCTGAAGGTCGGCCAGGGCGCCAAGCCCGGCCTCGGCGGCCTCACCGTCCTCGGCCGGGACACCGCGAGCCGCGTCGCCGAGCAGTACGCCACCGACGAGGTGTTCGGCGCCGACAGCGACCGGGTGCTGCGGGTCAGCAGCCCCGGCACCTTCACCGAGGAGATCCTGCGCCAGCAGGTCCGGCTCATGCGCAACAACTTCCCCCGCGTGAAGGTGTGGGTGAAGCTGCACCCGGGCCGGGACGTCGCCCTCGCCGCGGCCACGGCCTGGGCGGCAGGCGCCGACGCCGTCACCGTCGACGGCGCCGAGGGCGGCACCGCCTGGGCCCCCACCGGCTTCCTCTCCCACGTCGGGCTGCCGCTCGCCGACTGCCTGCGCCACCTGGGCCGCACGGACCGCTGCCTCCTGGCCAGCGGCCGCATGTGGGAGGGCACCCGGGCCGTGAAGGCGCTCGCCCTCGGGGCCCGCGCCGTCGGTCTCGGCCGGGCCGCGCTCCTCGCCGTCGACGAGGACCGCGAGGCCGGTCTGCGCCGCCTCGTCGAGGCCTTCGCCCTGGAGACGCGGATGCTGACCAGCGCGGTCGGCAAGTACCACGTGGGCGCCCTCGACCCCGAGGACCTGCTCCTCCCGGCCGCCTGGCACACGCCACCGGCCGCGCCCGGCGCCGCCTGACCCGGGCACCACGCCCCGCGCCTTTTCCGCACCGCACACGCGATTCCCCAGTCGTGGCCGCACCGGTTTCCGGCACGCCGCGAGACCCGTGCAGACCCCGAACTTCGAGAATGGTGTCGAGAAGATGTCTCACCAGTACCCCGCCACCCCCGTCGACCTCGACGCCTACAACAACACCGCCGTACGGCTGCCGGAAGGCGCGCTGCACGAGCTGTTCGCCGCGCAGGCCGCCCGCACCCCGGACGTGACGGCGCTGGTGTGCGAAGGCCACGAACTGACCTACCGGGCACTGGACCGGGCCGCCGACGCCCTCGCCCACCGGCTGAGGACCCGCGGCGTGCGCCCGGGGGACGCCGTCGGCCTCTTCCAGGACCGCTCCCTCGGCTACGTCGTCGCCATGCTCGCCGTCCTCAAGGCGGGCGGCGCCTACGTCCCCCTCGATCCCCGTCAGCCCGAGGAACGGCGCGCGTTCATCCTGGCCGACACCGGCGCGGTCCTCCTCCTGACCGACCGCGACGAGCAGGCCACGGCCTTCGCCGGCACCGTGCCCGTCCTCCGCCTCACCGACGACGTCACCGAACCCGCCGAACATGCCCCACCCCTCGAACTCGCGGTGCATGCGGACCAGTTGGCGTATGTGATGTATACGTCGGGGTCGAGTGGGACGCCGAAGGGTGTGGCGAATACGCATCGCAATGTGGTGGAGCTGGCGTTGGACCCGTGGTGGGGTGCGGGGGAGCGGCACCGGCGGGTGCTGGCGTATTCGCCGTTGGCCTTCGACTCCTCGACGTACGAGCTGTGGGTGCCGCTGCTCAGCGGTGGCACCGCGATCGTGCTGCCCGCCCCGAAGCTGGACATCGCCGAGCTGGCCGCGGCGCTCACCGAACACCGGGCCACTGCCGTGTATTTCACGACGGCGTTGTTCGATGCGATGGCGTCGGAGGCGGTGGGGGCGTTGGCGGGTGTGGAGGAGATTTGGACGGGTGGTGATGTGCTGTCGGCGCCGGCACTTCAGCGGGTGTTGGAGGAGTGCCCGGGGACGATGGTGGTGCATGCGTATGGGCCGACGGAGTCGACGGTGTTCTGCAGTTATCAGGTGTTCGGGCCTGGTGAGCGGGTGGTGGATCGGCTGCATTTGGGTGTGCCGATGGCCAATACGCGGATGTATGTGCTGGATGAGGGGCTGCGTCCGGTGGTGCCGGGTGTGGTGGGTGAGTTGTATGTGGCGGGGAGTCATCTGGCGTGGGGGTACATCGGTCGTCCGGGGTTGTCGTCGGAGCGGTTCGTGGCCGATCCGTTCGGTGCGTCGGGTGAGCGGATGTACCGGACGGGTGATCTGGCGCGGTGGAACGAGTTCGGTGAGGTCGTTTTCGAGGGTCGTGCCGATCAGCAGGTGAAGCTGCGGGGTTTCCGGATCGAACTGGGGGAGATCGAGGCGGCGTTGGTGTCGCACGAGTCGGTCTCGCAGGCGGCGGTGGTCGTGCGTGAGGACCGTCCCGGCGACAAGCGCCTCGTCGCCTACGTCGTATCGGAGGCCGACGCCGACACCCTGCACGGGCACTGCGCCGAGCGCCTCGCCGAGTACCTGGTGCCCTCCGCCTTCGTCGCACTCGCCGAACTGCCGCTGACCGCCAACGGCAAGCTCGACCGCGCAGCCCTGCCCGCACCGCAGGCCGGCGGCGCCACGGGCCGGGCCCCGCGCACACCCGCCGAAGAGGTGCTGTGCGGACTGTTCGCCGACATACTCGGCGTGCCCGCGGTCTCCGTCGACGACGACTTCTTCCGCCTCGGCGGGCACTCCCTGCTCGCCACCCGCCTGGTCGGCCGCGTGCGCAGCGCCCTCGCGACGGAACTGACCCTGCGGGACTTCTTCCAGTACCCGACCGTCGCCCGGCTCGCCGAGCACATCGCCGGCGGCGCCGGGACGGCCCCGCGCCCCCAGCTCACCGTCGTCCCGCGCTCGGACGAGCACCTGCCGCTGTCGGCGGCCCAGCGGCGGCTGTGGTTCCTGGACCAGATGGAGGGCCCCTCCAGCACCTACAACATCCCGCTCACCGTCACCCTCACCGGCGCCGTCGACCCCGAGCTGCTGCGGCAGGCCATCGGTGACGTGCTCGCCCGGCACGAGGTGCTGCGCACCAGCTACCCGGTGCACGACGGCGAGCCCCGGCAGCACATCGCCCACCCCGACGAGGTGACCGTCCCGCTGGCCGTCGCCGACGTCACCGAGGACGAGCTGGCCGACCGGATCGCCGGGGAAGCCGCGCACCTCTTCGACCTCGCGGCCGAACTGCCGCTGCACGCGGCCCTGTTGAGGACCGGCGCCGACCGGAGCGTGCTGGTCCTGGTCGTCCACCACATCGCCTCCGACGGCTGGTCCAACACCCCGCTGATGCGGGACCTCGGCACCGCCTACACGGCCCGCGCCGAGGGCACGGCCCCGAACTGGGAGCCGCTGCCGGTCCAGTACGCCGACTACGCGCTGTGGCAGCGGGACCTGCTCGCCGAGCACGAGGGGACGCAGCTCGACCACTGGCGCACGGCACTCGCCGGGCTGCCCGCCGAGTCGACCCTGCCCGCCGACCGGCCCCGCCCCGCCGTCGCCTCCTACCGGGGCAGCACCCACACCGTGCACTGCCCGGGCGAGACCCACCGGGCGCTCACCGCGCTCGCCAGGGAGTCCGGCGCCACGCTCTTCATGGTGGCGCAGGCCGCCACGGTCGCGCTGCTCTCCCGCTCCGGGGCCGGGACCGACATCCCGGTCGGCTCCCTGGTCGCGGGCCGCACCGACGGGGCCCTTGAGGACCTGGTCGGCTTCTTCGTCAACACGCTGGTCCTGCGCACCGACGCGAGCGGCGACCCCACCTTCCGCGATCTCCTCGACCGGGTGCGGGAGACCGACCTGGGCGCCTGGGCACACCAGGACCTGCCCTTCGACCGGCTGGTGGAGGCCCTCAACCCGGAGCGGTCCGCCGCCCGGCACCCGCTCTTCCAGGTCATGCTCACCCTGGCCGAGGCCGCCGAGGCCGCCCCCGCGCTGCCCGGGGTGCGCGCCAGGACCGGCCAACCCGGCATGGGCACCGCCAAGTTCGACCTCACCGTCAACTTCTACGAGCACCGCGACCGGACGGGCGGCCCGAACGGGCTCGACATCGTCCTGGAGTACGCCACCGACCTGTACGACCCCGCGACGATCGAGACCGCCGCCGACCGGCTGACCCGGGTCCTGGACGCCGTGATCGCCGACCCCGACGTCCGGGTGGCCGACATCGAGCTGCTCACCCGCGACCAGCGCCGCGCCCTGCTCACCGACTACAACGACACCGCCGCCACCCTGCCCACGGGCACCCTGCACGAACTGTTCGCCGCGCAGGCCGCCCGCACCCCCGACGCGCCCGCGCTGGTGTGCGGGGAGAGCGAGCTGTCGTATCGCGCGCTGGACCGCGCGTCCGATGCCTTCGCCCGCCGCCTGGCCGGCCTCGGCGTCGTCCCCGGCACCGCCGTGGGTCTCTTCCTCGACCGGTCACCGGAGTACGTGGTCGCCGCCCTCGGCGTCCTCAAGGCGGGCGGCGTGTACGTACCGCTGGACGCCCGTCAGCCCCGCGAGCGCCTGGCGTTCATCCTCGCCGACACCGGCGCCACCCTCCTCGTCACCGACCGGGACGCCCCGGCCGACGGCCTGACCCCGCTGTCCCCGCCGGACGTCCCGGCCCTGCTGGCCGAGGCCGATGCCGACTCCCTCCAAGTCCCGGTGCATGCGGACCAGTTGGCGTATGTGATGTATACGTCGGGGTCGAGTGGGACGCCGAAGGGTGTGGCGAATACGCATCGCAATGTGGTGGAGCTGGCGTTGGACCCGTGGTGGGGTGCGGGGGAGCGGCACCGGCGGGTGCTGGCGTATTCGCCGTTGGCCTTCGACTCCTCGACGTACGAGCTGTGGGTGCCGCTGCTCAGCGGTGGCACCGCGGTGATCCTTCCGGTTTCCAAGGTCGATGTGGCCGAACTCGGCGACGCCCTCGTGCGCCATGGCATCACCGCGGTGTATTTCACGACGGCGTTGTTCGATGCGATGGCGTCTGAGGCGGTGGGGGCGTTGGCGGGTGTGGAGGAGATTTGGACGGGTGGTGATGTGCTGTCGGCGCCTGCGTTGCAGCGGGTGTTGGAGGAGTGCCCGGGGACGACGGTGGTGCATGCGTATGGGCCGACGGAGTCGACGGTGTTCTGCAGTTATCAGGTGTTCGGGCCTGGTGAGCGGGTGGTGGATCGGCTGCATTTGGGTGTGCCGATGGCCAATACGCGGATGTATGTGCTGGATGAGGGGCTGCGTCCGGTGGTGCCGGGTGTGGTGGGTGAGTTGTATGTGGCGGGGAGTCATCTGGCGTGGGGGTATGTGGGTCGTCCGGGGTTGTCGTCGGAGCGGTTCGTGGCCGATCCGTTCGGTGCGTCGGGTGAGCGGATGTACCGGACGGGTGATCTGGCGCGGTGGAACGAGTTCGGTGAGGTCGTTTTCGAGGGTCGTGCCGATCAGCAGGTGAAGCTGCGGGGTTTCCGGATCGAACTCGGCGAGATCGAGGCGGCGTTGGTGTCGCACGAGTCGGTCTCGCAGGCGGCGGTGGTCGTGCGTGAGGACCGTCCCGGCGACAAGCGCCTCGTCGCCTACGTCGTGGCCGACGGCGACACCCGCGTCGACACCGAAGCGCTGCGCCGGTACGCCGGTACGGCACTGCCCGAGTACATGGTCCCGGCCGCCTTCGTGGAGCTCGACCTGCTGCCGCTGACCGCCAACGGCAAGCTCGACCGCCGTGCGCTGCCCGAGCCCAGGCTCGGCACCGGGCCCGGTGGCCGACAGGGCCGTACGCCCGTCGAAGAGGTGCTGTGCGGGCTGTTCGCGGACGCGCTGGGGCTGCCCGCCGTCTCCATCGACGACGACTTCTTCCGCCTCGGTGGGCACTCCCTGCTCGCCACCCGCCTCGTCAGCCGCGTCCGGCGCACGCTGGGCGCCCGGCTGTCGGTGCGCGATCTGTTCCGGTGGCCCACCGTGGCCCGGATCGCGGCGTTCATCGCCGACGGCACGGATGAGGACCGGCGGCCCGCGCTGGTGGCGGGGGAGCGGCCCGAGCGGATACCGCTGTCGGCGGCCCAGCGGCGGCTGTGGTTCCTGGACCAGATGGAGGGCCCCTCCGCCACCTACAACATCCCGCTCGCCGTCCGGCTCGTCGGCACCCTCGACACCGACGCGCTGCACCTCGCCCTGGGCGACGTCGTGGCCCGGCACGAGGCGCTGCGGACCGTCTTCCCGGCCGAGCAGGGCACCCCGTACCAGCAGGTCCTGCCCGCCGACGAGGCCCGGCCCGCGGCGGCGCTGATACCGGCGACCCGCGAGGCGCTGCCGGAGCTGCTGCGCGACCTGTCCGCCACCACTTTCGACCTGGCCCGCGAACTGCCGCTGCGCGCCGACCTGTTGCGGGTCGAGGACGACGAGCACGTACTGCTCCTCGTCATCCACCACATCGCCTCCGACGGCTGGTCCACCACCCCCCTCGTGCGGGACCTGGCCGCCGCCTACACGGCCCGCGCCGAGGGCACGGCCCCGAACTGGGAGCCGCTGCCGGTCCAGTACGCCGACTACGCGCTGTGGCAGCAGGCGCTGCTCGCGGCGGACGAGGAGCGCCAGCTCGACCACTGGCGCCGGGTGCTCGACGGGCTGCCGGAGGAAGTGACGCTGCCCGCCGACCGGGCCCGGCCCGCCACCGCCTCGTACCGGGGCGCCTCGCTGACCGTGCGCTGCCCCGCAGGTCTGCACGCCTCGCTCACCCGACTCGCCCGCGAGAGCGGCACCACCCTGTTCATGGTCGCGCAGGCGGCCACCTCGGCCCTGCTGGCACGCTCCGGCGCCGGCAGCGACATCCCCATCGGTTCCCCGGTCGCGGGCCGGAGCGAGGAGGCGCTGGAGGAGCTGGTCGGGTTCTTCGTCAACACGCTCGTGCTGCGCACCGACGTCAGCGGCAACCCGACCTTCCGGGAACTCCTCGACCGGGTGCGGACGACCGACCTCGCGGCCTGGGCACACCAGGACGTGCCGTTCGACCGGCTGGTGGAGGCCCTCAACCCGGAGCGGTCCGCCGCCCGGCACCCCCTCTTCCAAGTCATGCTGTCGGTCACCGACGCCGACACCCCGGTGCCCCAACTGCCGGGCCTGCACGCCGAGTCGGAGTTCACCGCGCTCGGCATCGCCAAGTTCGACCTCACCTTCACCTTCCACGAGCACCGCGCCCCCGACGGCGGCCCGGCCGGTCTCGGCATCACCGTCGAGTACGCCACCGACCTGTACGACCCGGCGACCGTCTCGGCCGTCGCCGCACGGCTGGTACGGCTGCTCCAGGCCGCCGCCGACACCCCGGACGCACCGATCGGAGCCCTCGATGTCCTGGCCGACGACGAGCGGGCGCGGCTGCTCGACACCTGGCACGGCACCCGGCAGGTCCGGCCGGCCGCCGCGCTGCCGGAGCTGTTCGCCGGGCAGGCCGCCCGCACACCCGACGCCGTCGCCCTCTCGCACGGCGAACAGCGGCTGACGTACGCCGAGTTGGACCGCAGGGCGAACCTGCTCGCCCACCGGCTGATCGCCGAGGGGGTGCGGCCCGGCTCCCGGGTGGCGCTCTTCCAGGAGCGCTCACCGGAGGCGGTCGTCGCGATCCTCGCCGTCGTCAAGGCCGGCGCGGTGTACGTGCCGCTCGACACCCGCTACCCGAAGGACCGCGTCGACCTCATCGTGCGCGTGTCGGGCGCGGAGGTGTTCCTCACCGACCGCGACCTGACGGGCTTCGCACTCCCGGACGGCGCGCGCGTCCTGTCGGTCACCGGCCCGGCCGGCTCGTACGCCGACACGGCCCCCGAGGTCACCGTCCACCCGGACCAGCTCGCCTACGTCATGTTCACCTCGGGCTCGACGGGCGTGCCGAAGGGCGTCGCCGTCACCCACCGCAACATCACCGAGCTGGCCGCCGACGACCGCTTCACCGGCGCCGCGCACCGCCGGGTCCTGCTGCACTCGCCGCTCGCCTTCGACGCGACCACCTACGAACTGTGGGTGCCGCTGCTGTCCGGTGGCACCCTGGTCGTCGCCCCGCCCGGCCTGCTGGACACGGCCGCGCTCACCCGGATACTCGCCGATGAGTCGATCACCGGGCTGTGGCTGACGGCGGGTCTGTTCCGGCTGGTCGCCGAGGAGGACCCGGCCGCCTTCGCGGGCCTGCGCGAGGTGTGGACCGGCGGTGACGTGGTGCCGCCGGAGGCGGTACGGCGGGTCATGGACGCCTGCCCGGACCTCCAGGTCGTCAACGGCTACGGGCCCACCGAGACCACCACCTTCGCCAGCGCCCACCCGCTGCACCGCCCGTTCGACTACGCGGGTGCCCTGCCCATCGGCCGCCCCCTCGACAACACCCGGCTCTACGTCCTCGACGAGCACCTGGAACTGGTCGCCCCGGGCGTCCCCGGCGAGCTGTACATCGCCGGCACCGGACTCGCCCAGGGCTATCTGGACCGGCCCGGCCTCACCGCCGAACGGTTCGTGGCCGACCCGTACGGACCGCCGGGTGTGCGCATGTACCGCACCGGTGACCTGGTGCGGTGGTCGCGGGACGGTGAGGTCGAGTATCTGGGCCGTGCCGACCAGCAGGTCAAGCTGCGGGGCTTCCGGATCGAGCCGGGTGAGATCGAGTCGGCCCTGGTGGCCCACCCGTCGGTCGCCCAGGCCGCGGTGGTCGTGCGTGAGGACCGCCCCGGTGACAAGCGCCTGGTGGCCTACGTCGTCGGCGAGGACGTCGATCTCGACGCCCTGCGAACCGACGCGAGCGAGGCGCTGCCCGACTACATGGTCCCGGCCGTCTTCATGGCCCTGGACGCCCTGCCGCTGACCGCCAACGGCAAACTCGACAAGCGTGCGCTGCCCCGGCCCCCCGTCGTGGCCGGCAGCGGCGGCCGGGCGCCGCGCAACCCCCGCGAGGAAGTCCTGTGCGGCCTGTTCGCCGAAGTCCTCGGCGTGCCGTCCGTCTCCGTGGACGACGACTTCTTCCGCCTCGGCGGGCACAGCCTGCTCGCCACCCGGCTCATCAGCCGGATTCGTACCGTCCTCGGGGCCGAACTCCCGGTCCCCGCCCTCTTCGAGAACCCGAACGTGGCCAGGCTTGCCGAGCGGCTGGACCGCGCGGAGAGCGCACGCCCCAAGCTGCGGCCGATGCGCCGGATGGGAGCCTCCCAGTGATCCCCTTGTCGTACGCCCAGCAGCGCCTGTGGTTCCTCGCCCAACTGGAGGGCCCCTCGGCGACCTACAACATCCCGCTCGCCCTGCGGCTGTCCGGCGACCTCGACACCGAGGCGCTCACCCTGGCCCTCGCGGACGTCGTCGCCCGGCACGAGAGCCTGCGCACCGTCTACCCCGAGCGTGAGGGCACCCCGTACCAGCACATCCTGCCCGCCGAGGACGCCCGGCCCGAGCTGCCCGTCCTGGCGGCCGGCGAGGACACCCTCGCGGACGTCCTCGCCGCCGAGTCCGCGCACGTCTTCGGGCTCGCCGCCGACCTGCCCGTCCAGGCCCGGCTGATCCGGCTCGGCGAGCGGGAACACGTCCTGCTGGTCGTCATGCACCACATCGCCTCCGACGGCTGGTCCATCGCCCCCCTGCTGCGCGACCTGGCCCACGCCTACGGGGCCCGCAGAGCGGGTCACGCGCCCCAGCAGGAACCCCTGGAGATCCAGTACGCCGACTACACCCTCTGGCAGCAGGAGGTGCTCGGCGAGCCGGACGCCGACGACAGTCTCATGAACCGCCAACTCACCTACTGGCAGGACAAGTTGGTGGGACTCCCCGAAGAGGCCACGCTGCCCGCCGACCGGCCGCGCCCGGCCGTCGCCTCCTACCGCGGCGACACCGTCACCGTGCACTGCCCGCCCGGAACGCACACCGCTCTCGCCGACCTGGCCCGCGAGAGCGGCGCCACCCTCTTCATGGCCGCACAGGCCGCCCTCGCCACCGTGCTCGCCGTCTCCGGCGCGGGCCCCGACGTCCCGATCGGCTCCCCGGTCGCCGGCCGCACCGACGAAGCCCTGGACGACCTCGTCGGGTTCTTCGTCAACACGCTCGTCCTGCGCACCGACGTCGCCGGCGACCCGACCTTCCGGGAACTCCTCGGGCGGGTGCGGGAGACCGACCTGGGCGCCTGGGCACACCAGGACCTGCCCTTCGACCGGCTGGTGGAGGCCCTCAACCCCGAGCGCAGCGGCGCCCGGCACCCCCTCTTCCAGGTCATGCTCACCCTGGTGCAGGCCGGCTCCACCGACCCCGGCACCGACTTCCCGGGCCTGCGGACCCGCGCCGAATACTCGGCCACCCGCACCGCCAAGTTCGACCTCACCGTCGGCTTCGACGAGCACCTGACCCCCGACGGCCTGCCCGCCGGCCTCGACATCACCGCCGAGTACGCCACCGACCTGTACGACCCCGAGACCGTAGAGGCCCTGCTCGGCCGGCTGCTGCGGCTGCTCGGCGAGGCGGCCGCGCACCCCGACACCCCGCTGTCCGGCCTCGACCTCCTCGACCCGGCCGAACACACCCTGCTGCTCGACACCTGGACCGGCCGCGCCACCCCGGTGCCGGACGCCTCCCTCGCCGCCCTTTTCGCCGCGCAGGCCGCCCGCACCCCCGACGCCGTCGCCCTCACGCACGCCGGCCGTTCCTGGACGTATGCCGAGGCCGACGCCGTGTCCAGCCGGTTCGCGCAGCGCCTCGCCGGTCTCGGCGTCGGCCCGGAGACCGTCGTCGCCGTTCTGATGGAACGCTCCGCCGACCTGGTCCTCGCCCTGCTGGCCATCGTCAAGGCGGGCGGCGTCTACGCCCCCCTCAACGCCGTCGACCCGGCCTCCCGGCTCACCCGCATCCTCGCCGACACGGCAGCCCCGCTCCTCCTGGTCGACCGCAACCTCGCCGACCACGAGCTCGTCGCCGAGGCGGGCGACACCCGGGTCCTTCTGGTCGACGACCTCACCACCGACACCGAGACCGCGGCCCACCCGGCGACCGCCCCCGAGGTTGCGGCCCACCCCGACCAGTGGCTGTACGTCATGTTCACCTCGGGCTCGACGGGCGTGCCGAAGGGCGTCGCCGTCACCCACCGCAACGTGGCCGAACTCGCCCTCGACCACCGCTGGCGGCGCGCCGCGCACCAGCGCGTCCTCTTCCACTCGCCGCACACCTTCGACGCCTCCACCTTCGAACTGTGGGCGCCCTGGCTGACCGGCGGCACGGTCGCCGTCGCACCGGCCGGCGTCCTCGACACGGCCGCCCTGGCCGCCGTACTCGCCGAGGAGTCGATCACCGGGCTGTGGCTGACGGCGGGTCTGTTCCGGCTGGTCGCCGAGGAGGACCCGGCCGCCTTCACCGGGCTCGGCGAGGTGTGGACCGGCGGTGACGTGGTGCCGCCGGAGGCGGTGCGACGCGTCATGGACGCCTGCCCGGACCTCCAGGTCGTCAACGGTTACGGGCCCACCGAGACCACCACCTTCGCCAGCGCCCACCCGGTCCGCCGCCCGTTCGACTACGCGGGTGCCCTGCCCATCGGCCGCCCCCTCGACAACACCCGGCTCTACGTCCTCGACGACCACCTCGGCCTGGTCGCCCCGGGCGTCCCCGGCGAGCTGTACATCGCGGGCGCAGGCCTTGCCCGCGGTTACCTGCGCCGCCCCGCCCAGACCGCCGAACGCTTCGTCGCCGACCCGCACGGCCCGGCCGGGACACGCATGTACCGCACCGGTGACCTGGTGCGGTGGTCGCGGGACGGTGAGGTCGAGTATCTGGGCCGTGCCGACCAGCAGGTCAAGCTGCGCGGTTTCCGGATCGAGCCGGGTGAGATCGAGTCGGCCCTGGTGGCCCACCCGTCCGTCGCCCAGGCCGCGGTGGTCGTACGTGAGGACCGCCCCGGTGACAAGCGCCTGGTGGCCTACGTCGTCGGCGAGGACGTCGACACCGCGGCCCTGCGCCGCCACGCGAGCGAGGCACTGCCCGACTACATGGTCCCGGCCGCCTTCGTCCTCCTCGACACCCTGCCCCTGACCGGCAACGGCAAGCTCGACCGGCGCGCCCTGCCCGCACCCGACCTGAGCTCCGACAGCACCGGGCGCGCCCCGCGCGATCCCGCAGAGGAGGTGCTGTGCGGCCTGTTCGCCGATGTTCTCGGCCGCCCCTCCGTCACCATCGACGACCACTTCCTGCGCCTCGGCGGGCACTCCCTGCTCGCCACCCGCCTCGTCAGCCGCATACGCACCGCCTTCGGCGTCCGGATCACCGTCCGCGACATGTTCCAGCACCCCACGGTCGCCCAGCTCAACGAGCTGATCCAGACGAGCAAGGGCGACAAGGCCCGCCCCGCGCTGGTGGCCGGCGTACGCCCCGCACGCCTCCCGCTCTCCTCCGCCCAGCAACGGCTCTGGTTCCTGGACCAGTTGGAGGGACCGTCGCCGACGTACAACATTCCGATCGCCCTCCGCCTAACCGGCCCTCTCGACATCGCCGCACTGCGCCGCGCCCTCACCGACGTCGTCGGGCGCCACGAGGCCCTGCGCACCGTCTTCCGGGTGGCGGACGGCGAGGCGTACCAGCTCGTCCTGGCGGCCGACGAGATCGACGTACCTCTGCCGGTCGTACCCGCCGACGAGGACACGCTGCCCGCGCTGCTCGCCGAAGAGAGCGCCAAGGCCTTCGACCTCACGGCACAACTCCCGCTGCGGGCGGCCCTGTTGAAGGTGACGCACGAGGACCACGTCCTGGTCGTCGTCACCCACCACATCGCCTCCGACGGCTGGTCGAACGCCCCCTTCTTCGCCGACCTCGACCGCGCCTACGCGGCCCGCACCGAGGGCACGGCCCCGGGCTGGGAGCCGCTGCCGGTCCAGTACGCCGACTACACCCTCTGGCAGCAGCGGCTGCTGGCGGATGAACAGTCCCCTCAACTCGACTTCTGGCGCTCGGTGTTGGCCGAGTTGCCGGAGGAGGCGACGTTGCCGGCCGATCGGCCGCGTGCTGCTGTCGCTTCCTATCGCGGGGCCACTCACAAGGTGACCGCCCCCGCTGTCACGCATGCTGCTCTGACCGGGTTGGCGCGTGAGACCGGTACCACGTTGTTCATGGT
>NZ_BMUZ01000025.1 GCF_014650455.1 Streptomyces xanthochromogenes
CCACGACCCATACCGCAAGCCTGACCCCAACACCCCACTCACGTCAGGAGATCCGAGAAACAGCGCCTAGACCACGTCAAGGCACCCACCGCCGAACCGCACAAAAAGTCCCCATGGCTGGAAACCGCTGAACACCCCGAACGCGTCACGCTGACGGGCCTGTTCGCATCAGGTCACTGGATGCGATCAATCCTCGGTGAGGATCTCCTCGTCGTCGCCCGGGCCATCGCCGAATTCCACCGCCGCTTCCCGCTGCAAGCGCCCCCAGGCTCGGCGACGAGGCGTACACCTTCACAGCCACGACTCGGCCCGGGAGTGCGGCTCGACGCTGATCACGGTACGGCGGGGCGCGTCCGTGGTGGCGGTGCTGTCGACGGCCGCCCACGACTACGGCCCCACACTGTCAAGAACCTGGCAGCGCGGGTGACAGCCGCAGTGGGCACCCCGGCGAAAGGGCAGCGGGACCACGTGGGCGGGAGAGCCTCGCGAGGACTCGACCGACACTCGCGCCGGTCAAGATCACGGATCCCCCAAGGGAATCGAAAGTTCTGGGTATCCTTCGGTTCATCTGGGGGCGGTGTGCGACGGGGGATCAATGCACACGTCGCTCAGCAACTGCGGCGGTAGCCGCACACATTGACAGCAGCAGACCGTACAAGGGGTGGGGACCGTTATGTCCGACAAGTCGCGCAAGCCTGCGCACCGTCTCTCGAAGAGAAACCGCTACATCGGCTGGGGCGTGGCCGGTGTGGCCGTCGCCGCGACGGGTGGCCTGATCGCGCAGAGCGCATCTGCCGCACCGGCATGGCCGGCACAGAAGACGTTCACCGGTCTCGCCTTCGACACCTGCGCGGCTCCTTCCGCCGCTGCGATGAAGGCGTGGAAGCCCGGTCCCTACGGGGCGGCCGCCGTCTACGTCGGAGGGAAGAACCGTGGTTGTTCCCAGCCGAACCTGACCGCGTCCTGGGTGAAGACGGTCACCGCCCAGGGCTGGAAACTGATCCCCCTCTACGTGGGTGCTCAGCCGGCCTGCCAGACCGGCAAGAGCCCCGAGAAGATGACCGTCGCCAATGCCTCCTCGCTCGGTGCCTCCGACGGTGCGGACGCGGTGGCCAAGGCCGCCGCGCTCGGCATGAAGCAGGGCAGCGCGATCTACCTGGACATGGAGCCGTACGACATCAAGAACACGTCGTGCAACAACGCGGTCCTCGCCTACGTCCGCGCCTTCACCAAAACCCTGCGCGCCAAGACATACCGCGCCGGCTACTACGGCTTCAGCACCACCAGCGCCCACGCCGTCGCCACCGCCGCCAACCGCACCGACCTGCCGGGCAACCTCTGGTACGCGAAGTGGGACAACGCCAACACGACAACCAGCGACTGGCCCTGGGCGAGCAAGCTCTACACCGACCACAGCCGCGGCCACCAGTTCATGGTCAACAGCAAGGAAACCCGCGGCGGTTACACCATCACCGTCGACCGCGACGCGTGGGACGCCCCGGTCGCCATCACCGGCTGACCCAGCCACAGAGCGGGGGCGGCTGCACTTGTACCGCCTCCGTTTGTGAGTCGCTCCGCCATGAAGCCTCTGGCCTTCGGGTCCGGTATGACTTCACCCTCCTGTTGATGATGATTCGGAGGTGGTGTCACCGGGCCCGGAAGCATTGACGGAGACGGACCGCTGACGCGGTGTTTGAGCTGTGGCTTCATTCGAGCCGAAAGTGCTCTCCGTACAGCCCGAACGCGACGTCCGATGCGACCAGTCGTATGCGGATGGACGCGACCGGCTGTCGGCCTCATCGTTGCCGGCCACTGCTATCCGCCGCACCGGTGCCAGGCACAGGCGATCAGTCGTCTGCGGAGTGGGCGTCGGCGAGGAGTTGCGCCGTGAGTTCTATGCAACGCATCCGGGCCGGAGAGAAGTCGTAGGGCATTTTGGTGATCGCTCCGAAGGCGCTCATCTGTGGGTCTTCTTCTCCTTTCAGGTCGGCGTCGTAAATCTCGAAGAGCTTCTCCTCGGCCGCATCCAGTCCAGCAGCCGTGATGGCCCGCTCCAGGGCCGTTTGTTGGGCGTATCGCTGAACGGCGAGTTCTTCGACGCGTGGGTCGTGGGGATCGGTGCCGTGGTCGAGAGCGGCCTCGGCGGCATCGAGACGGTCGTCCTCCGCCCTCAGGTCGGGGTGCGTGGCCAGCACGATGAACACGCTGGCTTGGACGGCGGCGCCCAGCGGGCCGAAGATCCGTTCCGTGACCAGCAGGGCGTCCAGGTCGGAGCGGCGCAAGGCACCCGGGGGCAGGTGGCTGAGCCGGTCGGTGACCAGTTCGGCGAGCAACCCCAGAGGGCTGCCCACTGCCTGCAAGCGGTGAACAGCCGCTCGCTGACGTTTGATTTCGGCTTCCCGCGCCGCCAGGGCTTCCTCCAGCCTGCTCAGGATCTCCTCGATGTCCCGGGCCTCGGCGAAGGTGGCCCGCATATCGTCCAGGCTGATCCCGACCTCTGCCATCTTGCGGATCCACAGCAGGCGGATCATGTCGTCGTAGCCGTAACGGCGTCGGCCGTCTCCGCCTCGCTCCGGCTCCGGCAGCAGGCCGATCGCGTGGTAGTGACGGATGGCACGTGGGGTGGTCCCGGCGAATGCGGCCGCATCACCGATCTTGACCTGGCGGGGAGGCGTGACGGAGGGATACATCGGACAGAGCCTTTCGTGCTGTGGTGTCTCGACCACACCACATGCCGCTACGGCAGGTGCAACAACACCGTCCCAGTACCCGAGCCCTGCTGAGATCGATGTCCGCCTCATCACGTACGACACAAACCCGTCCACGCACCACTCCCCCGCGCCGCGCAGCATCTTGGCTTGAAGTACGCCAGAACCGGAGTCTGTTCTTCTGCGGGCGGCAGCAGCCGCAGGGGCCGGTTGCTGCCTGCGCCTGTGCGCTTTCGGGCAGGGCAGGCACGGGCGGTGTGGCGGAATTGGCCGCTCCGGCCGGTTCCGTAACAGGTCGTCGCCATCCGCTGGTTGCGTCGCCCCGTGGCGCAGCCCGACGCGTTGCCCGTCGGGGCGCGCGGCCGCGTGTCGTGAGATGAGTGGCTGATTACCGCCCTATGAACGTGGTCGGGATTCAGCCGCTTACAGTCTGCGGGAAGAGCTGCTTACTCAAGCGCGCCTCAAGCCGTGAATGCACCGCAAAGTCGAACGGGTTGCTCGCGGTCTGGGATGTTTCACCTACGAGGGACAGAAGGAAACCAGTGTCAAGCGCTATATCGAATTCTGGTGCAGCCAGAGGGATATCTCGTCGATCGATCCTCCGGGTGGGCGCGGGAATTACCGCCGCCACGGCCTTCACGACCGTGGTGCCCGAAGTTTTCGCGCCGGCCGAAGCGGTGGCGGACGAGACTCTCAGCTACGACGCCATCGTCATCGGCGCCGGATACGCTGGTATCACCGCAGCACGGGACCTTCGCCTCAAGGGTCTGCGTGTGCTGATCCTGGAAGCCCGCGACCGCATCGGCGGGCGCACCTGGACCACAACCCTCGCCGGGCACCAGATCGAGATGGGCGGCACCTGGGTCGAGTCCACCCAGCCGCACGTCGCCGCGGAACTCAAGCGGTACGGCATCGCTCTGGTCGCGGACCAGGACCCGGAACGCACCTTCTTTCCCACGCCGAGCGGGCCGGCCCAGTTCTCTCCCACCGAGGGGTTCGGGCTGCTGGGGAATTCGTACGAGCGGATTTTTGAAGGGTCCAAGCAGTACTTCGAGCGCCCCTTCGAGCCTCTGTACCGGGCGGACCTGCTCAAGGACCTGGACAAGCTCTCCTTGCGGGACCGGCTCAACCAGATGAAGCTGACCCCCGCGCAGGAACTGATGGTGAACGGCCAGACCTCCGTGTACTCGGGTGGTTCCAGCGCCAGTGGCGCGCTGACGATGCTGGCCCAGTGGTGGGCCCTCTCCGGCTGGAACAACGACGGCTGGAACGAGACGACGAAGTACCGCATGACCACCGGGACCGTCGGCCTCCTGAACGCCATGCTGAACGAAACCAAGCCGACTGTCCGGCTGAACTCGCCGGTGTCACAGGTGGCACAGACCAAAACGGGTTACCACGTCACGACGCGCGCGGGAGCGAGCTTCGACGCGCCGGCTCTCGTCGTCGCCGTACCCGTCAACGTGTGGCAGACGATCAAATTCAGCCCGGCGCTCCCGGCTGCCCAAACCGCTGCGACGAGTCAGGGCATCGGCGTCAAGACCGGGACCAAGCTGTGGATCCACGCGAGCAGCCCGCAGGGCCGTTTCTACGCCCAGGGTGCCGAAAACGGTTCACCGATCTCCATGCTGCTGCCCGACAAGCCGACTCCGCAGGGAAACCTGTACATCGCCTTCAGCACCAACCCCACGTTCAACCCCGACGACAAGGTCCAGGTCGCCAACGCCGTCAAGCAGCTCGGTGCCGACATGCAGATCTTCGACATCAAGGCACAGCGCTGGGGAAGTGACGAGTTCTCCCGCGGGGGGTGGGCGTTCAGGAAGCCCGGCCAGTTGACCGGTCTGTACCCCGACGTCCAGGCGCCGAAGGGGCGGCTCGCGTTCGCCAGCGGTGACATCGCCAACGGCTGGAGCGGTTACATCGACGGCGCGATCGAGTCGGGTGCCCGGGCAGCCAAGGATGTCCTGCTGCAGATCTGACGGGGACACTTCTCCTGGCACGAGTCGTCTCCGAACCATGCCGCCGCCGCTGCTGCCGCGGCCGTGTTCGGGCCCCGGTGACGCCGGCGGAAGTCAGAAATGGCGCGGACCCGTGACGGGTCCGCGCCGCTGTGCGTGTGGCCGCGGCCGCCGGCACGCATGACGGGCCGGTATGCATGACGGGACGCGTCAACGCCCCCGACGCGGCGACACGTCGTGTCCGCGCCGGGGGCGTTGTCCCAACCGCCGTGTCGCGACCTGCCCGCGGTACGGCACACGCCCCGTCCGACCCCCGTGTTCTTCGAGGGCCGGACGGGGCGTGCGCGG
Organism: Streptomyces xanthochromogenes; assembly: GCF_014650455.1. Classification (GTDB taxonomy): domain Bacteria; phylum Actinomycetota; class Actinomycetes; order Streptomycetales; family Streptomycetaceae; genus Streptomyces; species Streptomyces xanthochromogenes. The sequence continues at coordinate 5,015 of NZ_BMUZ01000025.1, forward strand.
GGCAGGGCGTCGCTTACAGGTAGTCGTTGTCCGGCTCAAGACCGAGCAGCACGCGTCCGTGCACTTCGAAGCCGCTGAGCGGGTTCATCAGGCCGTGCAGGTAGAGGCCCTGAATGTCGCGGTAGGCGCGCTGGAAGGCAGAGGACCGCGCGATGACGGAGGCGCTGCTGATGGCGTGCAGCGTGTCCACGGCCTCCTTGGTCACCTGCACGGCATAGGCCATCTGGCCGCGCATCGCGGCCTTTTCCGCCAGCGGGAGCTGCACACCGTCGTCGGCCGCCCGCTGCATGCGCGTCACCCAAGCGGTGGTGAGCGCCTCAGCCGCAGCGATCTTGTTCGCAGCGAGGCCGATCTGGGTCTGGGTGTACGGGTGCCGGCTCTGGTCGCTCCAGTGTGTGTACGCGACGGCCTTGCCCGGCACCCGCTCCACCGTGAGTTCGAGCGCGGCGCGGGCCAGCCCCACGAACACCGGGACCGACAGGGCCAGCACATAGGCGGTGAGGCCGTAATTCCTGCCGTTGGCACCGGAGTTGGAGCGCTCGACGAGGCCTTCGAGCACCTCGATCCCGTCCACGACGCGGTGGGCCGGGACGAAGAGGTCCTTCACTGTCGTGGTGAAGCTGCCCGTGCCGGCGGCGGACGTGACATCCCAGTCGTCGGCGATCTCGACGTCCGACGCCGGGACCATGGCGAACACCTCGCGGTGCTCGCCGTCCTCGGACGGCAGCATCGCCGCGTAGATGTTCCAGTCCGCGCCCCGAATGCCCGTGTTGAAGCGCCAGCTACCGCTGAGCACATAACCGCCGTCCACCTCGACGGCGGTGCCGGTGGGTGTGAAGCCGCCGGAGATCCGTACCGAGCCGGTGGCGAAGATCTCCTCCTGCGCCTTGTCCGGGTACTGGGTCGCGATCCAGGTGCTGGACACCCAGGCACAGGCGACCCACCCGGTCGAACCACAGCCGCGCCCGATCTCGGCGATGATGTCGACCTGGTCGGCAACGGGGAGGTCGAGTCCGCCGAACCGGCGAGGGACCGCGATCCGGAAGACGTCGGCCTTCTCCAGGAGATCGACGTTCTCGTCCAGTATCCAGCCGCGCTCCTCGCTCTCCAAGCCGTTCAGCCGCAGTGTGGGAGCGATCTCCTTCACTGCGCTCAGCACGGACGTGGTCTCAAGCCCGACCTCGGTCATTAGGCCTCCTCGACAAGTCTTCATTATTTCCCTGGCGAACCTGCGATGACGCTAGCAGGGGAAAGGGGAGTTTCCTTGTTCGGCTACCCACGGACCGGTAACCGAGGCTTTACCCAGAAAGAAATGACCTGGCAGTTACCTGCCCAATTCACGAGCACGCAAGGCGATTACTTATTGAAATCCGCAGGTGTTTTCCGCGCGACTCCGCGTGTAACGGGAAAGGCCGACCGCGGGTGTCGGGCCGTGCGCACCGCGCGTCCTACCGAAGGTTGCGCGCGTTCCGCGCTTCGCCTGGGCATCGATGCGGGACGTGCAAAGGTGTCGGCCCCGGAGATTCATCTCCTCCGGGGCCGACACCTTCGCCATGGTCCCTCAGGGAAGAGCGAGGGCCTGCCGTCTACTTCGCCGCGTTCTTGAACTGTTCGAACATCGCGGCGTAACTCGACTTGCCTTCACCGGCGGCCACCGCACGGTCGGTAACGGCCTTGACGAACTCAGGCAGTTCGGAGCTGATGCCCTTGGCCTTGCTCTCGTGAATGAGGTGGATCATCGTCGCAAGGTGGGTGTCGATGGTGGCGTCGTGGGCGGTGAAGTCACCCTGGTCGATCTGGCCCGCATAGGCGCTGACGAAGTTGGTGACCGCTCCGATCCAGTTGTTGGCGAACGGGGCGAACGTGGAGGCGTCCACACCGGCCGTGCCCACCAGGGCCGCACCGTGCAGGAAGCTGTTCAGCACACCCCACATGATGCCGAGCAGCGCCACGTCGTACAGCGAAGCCAGCTGGTAGTCGGTGCCCAGGTGGGTGGCGCCGCCGAGCGCCTTCAGCGCCGACTCGTGTGCGTCGTACGCCTCCTTCGAGCCGCCGTAGAGCAGGGTCGCGTGCTCGGTACCGATCACCGGCGGGATCGCCATGATCGCGCCGTCCAGGTACTGGGCGTCGTGCTCGAGAACCCACTCGGCGGTCTCACGAGCGCCCTCGGAGTGGCCGGAGGTGAGGTTGACAAGGGTCTTGCCGGCGAGGTCGCCGGACACCGAGTCCAGGAGCGACCGCACGACGTCGTAATCCGTCACACACAGCACGATCAGAGGGCTCGCCTCGATCGCCTCCTTGAGCGAGGGAGCGAGAGTGGCTCCCTCACCGACCAGACCGGCGGCCTTGTCACTCGACCGGTTCCACACAGTGGTGGCGTGGCCTGCCTTGAGGAAGGCTCCGGCCAGCGCCTGGCCCATGAGACCGAGACCAACGACCGTGACCGGGGTGTGATTTGCAACCGCCATCAAAAAATTCCATTTCTAGAGAGAAACCGGGCAACGCACCTGTTTGGTGCGCCGTTCCCGCATCGGCCCTGCGCATCCACGGAGACCGTCGACACCGTTCTGCGACGGAGTCCCGCAGAGGCCCACCAACAGGCTCTACGGCCAGATACTTATTGACAAGTACGAACTTTTCAGTAACCAGTTACCAATTGGTAAGTAATCCCGCTCGCAGCGCTGCCCGTGCGTCGCCCGGCGGGGAGACCGCGACCGAAGGAATCCGGTCACCGGGCAACGGGGTCAAGTGGCCGTAGTGGCAGCACAGTTGCCGAAGCGGGGAGTGCCCACTCACGCGTATGCCGTAACGTCGTGCCCGTCACCAGCCGCGTGGTCGGGCGCAGTTCGGCTCTCCACGACCGGTCCGGAAAACGATCGCTCAGCCACGCGATGATCGCGCACCACCCAGGGAGTCGAAGATGCCGAGAGGGCCCTACATCTGCGGGCTGGACGCAGCCATGGACATCGTCGGGGGCAAATGGAAAGCCCTGATTCTGTGGGAGCTCAAGGACCAGCCCCGCCGATTCGGCCAGTTACGCCAGTCGCTGACCGGGATCAGCGAGAAGATGCTGATCCAGCGCCTTCGCGAACTGGAGGCCGACGAGATCGTCTACCGGAAGGTCTACGCCCACGTACCCCCCAAGGTGGAGTACGGGCTCACCGAAGCGGGCACCGCGCTGCATCGGGCTCTGTTGCCACTGGCCCACTGGGGTGAGCGTCGCATGGAGGCACTCGATGAGCAGACGGCCGGGCATCTCACGGTCGTCGACGACCCGAGCCCGTCGCCGTGGGCCGCGCGGAGCGCCTGACCCCGTCGCGGACACAAGGGCCGGACACCCTGCTGTCCCGCCCATGACGTGATGAGCGCCGACACCAACAGGCGCAGAAGGCCTGGCCCGCACGACGGTGCCCGGGCCGGGAGTCGTGTCGAGAGCCGAAGTGGTCGGGCCGGCGAACCCGGCTCGAACGGGCTCTCTCGACTGCCCGCCAACACTGCCCGAACCACACGCAACTGGGCCCGCTCCGCGGCCCCTTGGTGCCTCGACGTGAAGTGATCACCCTGCGTGTGCCGAGCACCGGATGTTCATTATCGTGGTGCTCATGACCCCTACACCCACCGCGCAGGACGTTCGGCGCATTGCCCTCTCCCTTCCCGAGACCGTGGAGAAGGAGGCCTGGAGCATGCCCACCTTCCGGGTGTCCGGGAAGATGTTCATCACCGTTCCCGATGAGCAGACCTCGTTCGCCGTGCGCTGCCCCCGCCATGAGCGGGCCGAACTGATCGCGGCCGAACCGGAGAAGTTCTGGGTGCCCGCCCACGAGGCAGGGTCGAACTGGGTACGCGTACGCCTTGCCGCACTGGAAGGGCTGGACGAGCTCCGCGACGTCCTGGAGGACTCCTGGCGCCAAGCCGCCCCCGAGCCACTGCTCGAAGCCCACCCGGAACTCGGCCCCGGCCAGGATGCCGTTTCCGCTTGAGGCCCGGGCACCGGGCCCTCGGGCACCGGTCGCGGCCGGGGCCCGAGAACACATGCGGGGCCAGGGCCACATGCGGGACCGTGGCCACATGCGGGGGCCGGGGTCCCACCCTCGCCCGTCCCTCAAGAGGGAGGGCCATTTGACGCGGACGCCCTATCCGCCCACCGCCGGCTCCTCGTCTGCCCGCGCCGTTCTGCCCAGCGCGCGAATCAGGTCGGCGGGACGTGAGCCGCCGCCCTGGAATCCGCCGCCCTCCAGCACGACGAGTGCCGCACACTCCATGAGCAGCGTGCGGACCAGCGTCTCGTGTCGGGAGGACAGCTCGTCCGTTCGTCCTCGAACCAGCAGTGGCGCGGTCGGGCCACCCGGTGTCAGCGAGTCCATGAGCATCCGGCGGCCTCGACGCAACAGGGCGGATCTCAGCGTCACATCCCGCTTCTCCTCGGGAGCCAGCACGGCTGGAAGGGCCGTCCCAAACGACGCCATCACCCTGGCCACGAACGGGTCGGGCAATTCCTGGGCGCTTCGTGTCGGCTCCGAGGGTGGCAACGTGCGCAGGGATCTCGCCCTCGCCAGACCGTCGTTGAGCGCTTCGACGAACCTGGGCCCGACGATCGATTCCCAGAGGATGTGTTCCGACGGAGTGTCGGTGTCCGTGGTCATGCCGTTCTCCTCACCCGGAACTCTCGCCGTCAGCTGCTGACGGGATGGACCTGCTGGAAGACACCGTTGAAGAAGAGCAGCCCCGCCCTGTCGGCGGAGACACCGGAGTTGACCACTTCGCCGAGGAATATCGAGTGGTCGTTGGCGTCGTGGTGCTCCGACAGCTCGCATTCGAGCCAGGCCAGTGCGCCGTGCAGCAGCGGGGCGCCGGTGATCGCTCCGGGCCGCCAGTCGAGTCCGCTGAACTGTTCGGGGCCGAGCGGCCTCTTCTTGTCGGCGAAGTGACGTGCCAGTGCTTCCTGTTCGGCCCCCAGTACGGAGATTCCGAAGCGGCCCGCAGACAGGACCGACTTATGCATGACGGCACTGTGGGAAACACAGCACAAAACCTTCGGCGGGTCCAGGGACACCGAACTGAAAGCGTTGGCCGTCATTCCGTGGATGTGCTCACCACCCACGCTCAGGACGATGACTCCGGTCGCGAAGCGGGACATCGCCTCGCGTAACGTGGCGGGGGTCATGGAGATCGAATCTGCGGCTTCTTGCGTGGATACAGAACTCATGGAAAGCAATATAGGCTTCTGGATTCTTCAGCCACTCATCACGGAGTAACTTCTCCTGCCCAGAGCAATCAGTGCAGGTCAGGGCCACTCATAGGTCCGTTCCCGCGTGAAGCCCACAGGCGCCGGGCGGGAAACAGGCCCACCGTCTCGCCGCGGACCGGGACGGCGCACTCCGGGTCGGCACCGATGTCGCCGGGCGCAGCTCCCGCATCAAAACGGCAAGGCCTATGCCTTTGGCCGGTGGCAGGGCCACCGGCCAAAGGGAACGTCATCCCGGGTCATTTAGAACCGGGTTGATGTGGAATTACCGTCCGGCTCTCACTCCCGGTCGTCAAGGAGCGCGAACAGCTCCTCGTCGCTCGCCGTTTCCAGGTCCGTGTCCGCCACGGTTCCGCCGGCGATGCCGAGGCCGGAGTCGCCGGCCGGATCGGTCAGCAACAGCAGTTCACGCAACTTCGTCGCCACCAGCGCCCTCGACTCCTCGTGCCCGATGATCGACCGGATCGTGGGCAGCACCCGGTCCAGCTCGGCCAGCACCGGTTCGGCCACCGGCCCCTGCTCGTCCACCAGCCGTTCCAGCAGGTGGTGGGCGACGGCCGTGGGATTGGGATAGTCGAAGACGAGGGTCGTGGGCAGTCGCAGACCGGTGATGGAGTTGAGCTGGTTGCGGAGCTCGACCGCGGTCAGCGAGTCGAAGCCCGCTTCCTGGAACGGCCGGTCCGCTTCGACCGCGTTCGAACCGGAGTGGCCCAGCACCCCGGCCACCTGGGCGCGCACCATGTCCACCACCGCCTTCTCGCGCTCGGCCGGGGGCAGCGCGACCATCTGCCGGCCCCATCCCGCGCCGCCGTCCGTGCCCGTGGCGGAACCCGCTGTCCGGCGCCGGGTGGCCGCCGGGACCAGACCCCGGAGGATCGGGAGCACCTGGTCACCCTGGCGACGCAGCACTCCGGTGTCGAGATACGTCGCGGCCAGCACGGGCTGTCCGGTGACCAAGGACCGGTCGAACAGCTCCATCCCTCTGTCCGCCGGCAGTGCGACGAGCCCCAGCCGGGCCAGTCGCCGCAGGTCCGTCTCGTTCAACTGCCCACTGATCGTGCTCGATTGCGACCACAGGCCCCACGCCAGAGAGGTACCCGGCAGGCCCAGCGCACGGCGATGATGGGCCAGCGCGTCGAGGAAGGTGTTGCCGGCCGCATAGTTCGCCTGCCCCGCGTTGCCGATGAGTCCGGCGATCGACGAATACATCACGAACGCGGTCAGGGGCTGACTTCGCGTCAGTTCGTGCAGGTTCCATGCCGCGTCGATCTTCGGCTGGGCCACCGCGTCCAGCCGGTCCGGCGTCAGTTCGCCGAACACGGCGTCGTCCAGGACGCCCGCGGTGTGCACGACCGCACGCACCTGGGACCCGGCCAGCACCCGGGCCAACGCCTCCCGGTCGGTCACGTCGCAGGCCGCGAAGTCCACCTGGGCCCCGAGGCCGGTCAACTCCCGCTCCAACTCGGCCGCCCCCGGCGCGTCGCCTCCGCGCCGGCTCAGCAACAGCAGACTCCTGGCGCCGTGCTCCACCACGAGATGGCGTGCCAGTACGCCACCCAGGACGCCCGTCGCACCCGTGATCAAGACCGTGCCCTGGTCCCAGCGGGGGGCTTCGGCATCCACGGCCTGCCGCACCCGCCCCAGGCGCGGAACCAGCAACTTGCCGTCGCGCACGGCGACTTGAGGCTCGGCCAGTCCGAGCACGGCAGGCAGGTGGGTCTCGCCGTCCTGGTCGAGGTCGACCAGGACGACGCGTCCCGGGTTCTCGGTCTGCGCCACGCGCAGCAGGCCCCACACACCGGCGTGCACCAGGTCGGGAACGTCCTCGTCCGCCGTCGTCGCGACGGCCCCCCGCGTCACCACGACCAGCCGGGCGTGCGCGAGCCGCTCGTCCGCCAGGAACTCCTGCACCCGGCCCAGGACCCGGCACAACTCCACCCGGGCCAGCCCTGCGACACCGGCGCCGTTGAGCTCACCACCAGCGCCCTGCGACATCAGCGACCAGAGCACCGTGTCCGCGCCGCTTCGAGCGACACCGTCCAAGCCGGGGTACGACGGTACGGAAGCGACGGGAGCGACCGAGAGAGCCGCCCAACTCGACATGTCCACGGGCTCGGCCGGGACTGTCACCTCGGCCCACTCGACCGGGAACAGACCGCTCTGGCCCGATTGGGCGGCACCCCGCACGGCGTCCCGCGACAACGGACGCAGCGCCAGCGATTCCACCGACGCCACCGGCACCCCCGCGGCGTCGGTCACCAGGAGCGACACGTCCAGGGTCTCCGCCGAGGGGTCCGAAAGCGTCAACCGGACCCGTAGCGCCGACGCACCCATCGCGTGCAACCGCACGCCCGACCAGGAGAACGGAAGGCGCGCCGTCCCGGTCTCGGACGTCACCCCCGGCAGCAGCGGATGCAGTGCGGCGTCCAGCAGGGCGGGGTGCAGGAGGAACCGGCCCGCGTCGGCGCCCGGCTCCTCGGGCAGCACGACCTCGGCGAAGACCACGCCGTCGCCGTGCCACACCCGGCGCAGCCCCTGGAACGCGGGCCCGTAGGCGTAGTCCTGCTCCGCCAGACGCTCGTAGGCGCCCGCCAGGTCGACTTCGACCGCGTCCGTGGGCGGCCACGCAGCCAGACCGGTGCCGACATCCGTCGCGGTGCCCATCTCGTCGGAGGCCAGGGTTCCATGGGCATTGCTCACCCACTCGCCGTCGCCGGTGCGCGAGTGGACCTCGACCGTGCGCCGCCCGCCGTCGGACGCGCCCACGGCCACCTGTATCTGTACGTCTCCCCTCTCGGGCAGCACCAGGGGCGCGGCCAGGGTCAGTTCATCGATCCGCTCGGTGCCGAGCTGCTCGCCGGCCCGGGCCACCATCTCCAGCAGCCCGGTCGCGGGCAACAGGACCGTTCCTGCCACGGCGTGGTCCGCCAGCCAGGCGTGGGTGCGCAGGGACAGGCGCCCCGTGAAGAGGAACTCGTCCCGAGCCGCGATGCCGACGGCCGCGCCCAGCAACGGGTGGTGCAACGCGTTCAGACCGAGCCCGTCGGCGTCGGCCGTCGGCAGCGGTGTATCGAGCCAGTAGCGCTGCTGCTGGAAGGCGTAGGTGGGCAGCGGTACGCGTCGGGCGCCGGGGAACACCTTTGCCCAGTCCGGGCCGGTGCCGCGCATGTGCAGCGATGCGAGGACACCCAGAGCGGTCTCGGCCTCGGGCCTGTTGCGGCGCAGCGCGGGGGCCGCCGTTGCGGCCTGCCCCTGAAGGGACTGCTGCACCATGGCGGTGAGCACACCGTCGGGTCCCAGCTCCACGAACTCTGTCGTGCCGTGCTCTTCCAGGTACCGCAATCCGTCGTGGAACCGGACCGCCTGACGGATGTGCCGGGCCCAGTAGTCCGGGGAGGTGAGCTCCTCGTCGGTGGCCGGCCTGCCGGTGAGGTTGGACACGACGGGAATGCTCGGGGCGCGCAGCGTCAGTCGTGCCACGGCCGCACGGAACTCCTCCAGCACCGTGTCCATGTGCGGGGAATGGAAGGCGTGGCTGACGCCGAGTCGCTTGGCACGTACTCCCTCGGCCCGCCAGGCGTCGGTGAGCCGTTCGACGACGAGGGCGTCTCCGGAGATCACTACGGCGCGCGGGCCGTTGACCGCCGCGACGGCGACCCGGTCGCCGTCCTCGCCCAGCGCGGCGAGCGCGTCGCGCACCTCTTCCTCGCCGGCCTCGATCGCGGCCATGGCGCCGCCCTCGGGCGCGGCCTCCATCAGACGGCCCCGTTCTGCGACCAGGTGACAGGCATCGACCAGGTCGAGGACTCCGGCGACGTGGGCCGCGGCGACCTCGCCGATGGAGTGCCCCATGACGAGGTCCGGCGTCACACCGTGGTGCTCGAACCAGCGGTACAGCGCGACCTCGACGGCGAACAGCGCGGCCTGGGTGAAGACCGTCCGGTCGAGCAGGGCGGCTTCCGCCGATCCCGCCGCGGCGAAGAGCACGTCCTTGAGGGGCCGGGGCAGAGCGGGGTCGAGGTGCTTGCACACGTCGTCCAGCGCGCGGGCGAACGCGGGCGCGGACTCGTACAGTTCACGCCCCATGCCGACGCGCTGGCTGCCCTGTCCGGTGAACAGGAAGGCGGTCTTGCCCGTTCCGTCGCGGTGCCCACGCTGGATGGACGGCGCCGAGCCGCCGCGGGCCAGGGCATCGAGCCCGTCGCGGAGTGCGTCGGCGTCGCCGACGACGGCCGCGCTGTGATTCAGAACGGCTCGCCCCACGGCCAGTGAGTAGCCGATGTCGGCGGGCGTGAGATCGGGGTTCTCGCCGATGTGCGCCTGCAGCCGCGCGGCCTGGGCGGACAGGGCGTCCTCCGTGCGGGCCGACACGATCCAGGCGCTGGCAGCCGGTGCGGAGACGGCCGGCGGATCGGTCGGCCGTGAAGCGGTGGTCCCGGACTCCTCGATGATGACGTGCGCGTTGGTCCCGCTGATCCCGAAGGAGGAGATGCCCGCGCGGCGGGGCCGGTCGGCGGTGAGCCACTGCTGGGGCTCGGTCAGCAGCGAGATCGCCCCGGCATCCCAGTCGACGTGCCGGGAGGGCTCGTCGACATGGAGGGTCCTCGGCAGGACGCCGTGGTCCATGGCCTGGATCATCTTGATGATGCCGCCCACGCCGGCTGCCGCCTGGGAGTGGCCGATGTTCGACTTGAGGGAACCGAGCCACAACGGAGCGCCGTCATCGGGGCGTTCCTGGCCGTAGGTGTTCAGGAGCGCCTGGGCCTCGATCGGGTCGCCCAGTGTCGTACCGGTGCCGTGCGCCTCGACCGCGTCCACGTCGGCCGCGTTCAGCCCGGCGTTCGCGAGCGCCTGGCGGATGACCCGTTCCTGCGAAGGGCCGTTGGGCGCGGTGAGACCGTTGCTCGCGCCGTCCTGGTTGATGGCGGTGCCGCGGACCACCGCGAGGACGTCGTGGCCGTTGCGCCTGGCGTCCGAGAGCCGTTCGACGAGGAGCAGGCCGACACCTTCGGACCAGCCGGTGCCGTCGGCCGACTCGGCGAACGCCTTGCAACGCCCGTCGGACGACAGGCCGCGCTGCCGTGAGAACTCCACGAACGTCGTCGGCTGCGACATGACCGTCACGCCGCCTGCCAGGGCGAGGTCGCATTCCCCGGTGCGCAGCGCGTTCACCGCGAGGTGCAGGGCCACGAGCGAGGACGAGCACGCGGTGTCGACCGTGACGGCGGGCCCTTCGAGGCCGTAGGTGTAGGCCACCCGGCCGGACAGGACGCTGGACAGGTTCCCGGCGAGCAGGAATCCCTCGAATTCGCCGGGTGCGGCCGCGATGTGGGCCGGATAGTCGTCGTACATGGCTCCCGCGAAGACGGCGGTGGCGCTGCCGCGGAGCGTGGCGGGGTCGATGCCCGCGCTCTCGAAGGTCTCCCAGGCGGTCTCCAGCAGGAGCCGCTGCTGCGGGTCGACGGCGGTCGCCTCCCGTGGGGCCATGCCGAAGAACGCGGAGTCGAAGAGGCCGGCGTCGTGGAGGAATCCGCCGTGCCGCGTGTAACTCGTGCCGGCGTTCTCCGGGTCGGGGTCGTAGAGCCCTTCGAGGTCCCAGCCCCGGTTCGAGGGGAACTCGCTGACGGCGTCCACACCGTCGGCGACCAGCCGCCACAGATCGGCGGGCGATGCCACGCCGCCGGGATAGCGGCACGCCATGCCCACGATGGCGATGGGTTCGTCGGTGCCCGTCCTGCCTCGCCGCGCCACGACCTGCGGCGTCTTGCGTTCGCCCGCTTCTTCCGCTGTCCGGCCCAGCAGGTACTCGGCCACCGCGGCCGGCGCCGGGTGGTCGAACACCAGCGTGCTGGGCAGCCGCAGTCCGGTGGCCTGTTGGAGCTGGTTGCGCAGCGCGACACCGCTCATCGAGTCGAATCCGATGTCGCTGAACGACCGGTCCGGCGTGATGGAGGAGGCCGTGGCGTGGCCGAGTACGGCGGCGACGTGGCCGCGTACGAGATCGAGCACCGCTTCCTTGCGCTGCGCCTCGGGCAGGGCGGCGATGTGCCGCGTCCAGTCCGATGCGCGGGCGCCCTCCGCCCCGCGCTTCGCGACCCGGCGGATGCGGGTGGGGACGAGGTCGCGCAGGATCGGGTGCGGCTCGTCGGCGATCCGGGACGGTTCGAGCGGCACCGGGACCAGCAGGGCGGCGTCCGTGGACAGCGCCTGATCGAAGAGGGCAAGACCCTGGGCCGGAGTGAGGGGCGGCATGCCGGCCCGTTCCCAGCGTGCCAGGGCGGCCGCGCCGAGGGTGCTGCCCATCCCCTGGGTGCCGTCCCACAGACCCCAGGCGAGGGAGGTGGCGGGCAGGCCGTGGGCACGGCGGTGCTGGGCGAGCGCGTCCAGATAGGTGTTGGCGGCCGCGTAGTTCGCCTGTCCCGCGGTGCCGATGAGCCCGGAGACCGAGGAGAAGAGCACGAACGCCCGTAGGTCGAGGGTGCGGGTGAGATCGTGGAGGTGGCGAGCGGCGTCCGCCTTCGGCCGCATCACGGTGGCCAGGCGTTCGGGTGTCAGCGACAGTGTGGTGGCGTCGTCGAGGACACCGGCGGTGTGCATCACTGCGGTCAGGGGATGGGCCGTGTCCACGGTGGCGAGCAGCGCGGACACCTCCGCGGCGACCGAGACGTCGGCCGCCTCGATCCGGACGGTGGCACCCGCCTCCGTCAGCTCGGCGGCCAGTTCCCGGGCTCCCGGCGCTTCAACACCGCGCCTGCTGGTCAACAGCAGGTGCCGGACGCCGTGTTCGGTGACCAGGTGCCTGGCCAGGAGCGCGCCGAGACCCCCGAGGCCGCCGGTGATGAGGACGGTGCCGTCGCGATCGAGTTCCGGCAGGCTGTCGTTCGCGTCCGGGAGGACGGCGCGTGCGAGCCTGGGAGCCCTCAACTCCCCTTTTCGAACGGCGATTTGGGGCTCCCCCGTGGCCATCGCGGCGGTCAGCGGATGCCGGTGGTCACCGGCGGAGGCGGCGCCTGTCGCGTCGCTGTCGAGGTCGACCAGAACCAGGCGGTCCGGGTGCTCGGACTGCACCGACCGCACCAGGCCCCACACCGGGGCGGCCGCGAGGTCGGTGACGTCCTCGTCGGACGTGGTCGCGATCGCACCGGATGTCACCACCACCATGCGGCAGTCGGCGAACCGTTCGTCGGCGAGGAACTCCTGAACGAGCCCCAGCACGCGTACGGCAGGCGCGTGCGCGTCGCCGTCGGACGGGCGGTGGTGCCTCACGACGATCACATCGGCCGCGCCGACGGCGGACAGGTCGTCTCCGGCCTCGGCCCAGGTGGGCCCGGTATCCGGTTGGGCCCCGCCGACGGCCGTCCAGTTGACCTGGTAGAGCGCGTCGGCCGCCTTCCAGGTGGGGGCCACCAGCTTGTTCCGTGCGACGGGGCGCAGGGTCAGGGATTCCACATCGGCCACGGGCGCGCCCGTGCCGTCCGCCAGGCTCAGGCTGACCGTGTGGGTGCCGGTGGGACGGATACGAACGCGCAGCGCGGTGGCGCCGACGGCGTGCAGGTATACGCCGGACCAGGCGAACGGCAGCAGGATGCTGTCCCCCGGGCCCGCCGCGCCGGCGTCGAGGACCACCGGATGCAGAGCCGCGTCGAGCAGGGCCGGGTGCAGTCCGAAGCGCGCGGCTGTTTCCGCCGCGCCCGCGGGCAGTCGCACCTCGGCGTAGACATCGGTGCCGTCGCGCCAGATCGCCTCGACCCCTTGGAAGGCCGGGCCGTATGCGTAGCCGAGGGCCGCCAGCCGTGCGTACAGGTCGTCCACCGGTTCCGCTGTCGCGCCGACGGGCGGCCACGGCACGGACTGCCCGGAGCGTTCGGCCGCGGGGGCCGACGAGGTGAGGGTGCCCGAGGTGTGGCGGGTCCATCGGCGGGTGTGGTCGGTCTCGCCATCGGGGCCGGCGTGGATGGTGAAGGGGCGGCCTCCGGTGCCGTCCGGGGCTCCCACGGCGACCTGGACCCGTACCGCTTCGCCCGCCGGGAGGGTGAGCGGTGCCTCAAGGGTGAGATCGTCGACGTACGGCACGCCGAGGTGGCTGCCGGCGGCGACCGCCAGCTCCAGGAACGCGGTGGCGGGCAGCAGCATCGTCCCGGCAATGGCGTGGTCGACGAGCCAGGGGTGGCTGTTCAGCGAGATGCGGCTGGTCAGGACGGCGTCCTCACGCCCCGCCAGCTCGACCGCAGCGGTGAGCAACGGGTGGTCCGCGGTGTCGAGTCCGAGGCTGCGCACGTCGGCCGGTGGCTGCGGGGCCAGCCAGTACAGCTCTCGTTGGAAGGCGTACGTGGGGAGGTCCACCGGGGTGGCGCCGGGGCAGAACGTGGCCCCGTCCAGAGGCGCTCCGGCCGTGTGGGCGCGGGCGAGGGCCCGGGAGACGGTGTGGCGTTCGGGGTGACCGTGACGCATCAGCGCGACGGCGGTGACGTCTTCGAGGGCGCCCTGGGTCAGGGCGGTGAGGACGCCGTCGGGGCCGACCTCGACGAAGACGGTGGCGCCTTGACGGTGAAGCTCCTCGACCGCGTCCAGGAAGCGGACGGTGGCCCGGATCTGACCCGTCCAGTATTCGGCCGACGTGAGTTCCTCCGCGGTGGCGGTCCGGCCGGTCACGGTCGACACGATGGGAATCGTGGGCGGGTGGAACCGCACCGTGGCCGCGATCTCCCGGAACCGTGCCAGGACGCCGTCCATGTGGGGCGAGTGGAAGGCGTGGCTCACCTGGAGGCGGGTGGTTCTCCGCCCCCGCTCGCGCCAGTCGGCGGCGATGCCGGTGACGACGGACTCATCGCCGGAGACGATGACGGAACGCGGGCCGTTGACCGCGGCGATGCCCACCGATTCCTCAAGCCCGGCCAGCGCATGCCGGACCTCTTCCTCGGTTCCCTGTAGGGCGACCATGGCGCCGTCGGCCGGAGCCGACTGCATCAGCCCGGCCCGGGCGGCGACGAGGGTCGCGGCGTCCCTCAGTGAGAACACACCGGCCACATGCGCGGCGGCGAGTTCTCCGATCGAGTGCCCGGCGAGGAGGTCCGGGGTCATGCCGTGGTGCGCCGACAACCGGTAGAGGGCGACCTCGACGGCGAACAGCGCGGGCTGCGTGTAGCTGGTGCGGTGCAGCAGTTCGGCGGCGTCGTCGTCGGGCCCCGCGAACATGACGTCGCGCAGTGGATGTTCCAACAGGCCGTCGAAGGCGTCGAAGACGGCGTCGAGGGCGGTCGCGAAGACGGGGTGTGAGCCGTACAGTTCCCGGCCCATGCCGAGGTGCTGGGCGCCCTGCCCGGTGAAGAGGAAGGCGGTGCGGCCCGCCGCGGCGGTACCCCTGATCACGTTCTGGGTCTGCTCGTGGCCGTCGGCCAGCGCTTCGAGCGAGGCGAGACGATCCTCGACGGTGTCGCCGAGGACGACAGCCCGTTCCTCGAAGGCGGTCCTGGTAGCCGCGAGCGACCAGCCGACGGAGGCGACGTCCGCCGTCTCGCCGAGGTGGGCGCGCAGCCTTCCGGCCTGGGCACGCAGCGCCGTCTCGTCTCGGGCGGAAAGGATCCAGGGCACATCGAGGCCCCCGTCGGCCGCCTCGGGCGCGGCATCACCGAGGACGACCGCGGCGGCTGCCGGGCCGGCCGCGGACGGGTGCGCGGTAGGCGCCGCAGTCGTGGCTTCGGCAGGGTCCGCGGCGGGGGCCTCGGGCGCCGGGAGCGCGGCCCCGTCCTTGGCCGGGTCGTGCTCGATGACTACGTGGGCGTTGGTTCCGCTGATCCCGAACGAGGAGATCGCGGCGCGCCGCGTGCTTCCCTCTCCGGGCCACGCCCGTGCCTCGGTGAGGAGTTCGACGGCGCCGGCGGACCAGTCCACGTGGGGGGTGGGGCGCTCGACGTGGAGTGTTCTGGGCAGTACGCCGTGGCGCATCGCCTGGACCATCTTGATGATGCCGCCGACGCCGGCGGCCGCCTGGGCGTGACCGATGTTGGACTTGAGCGACCCGAGGTACACCGGCTCCCGGCCCTCGCGCCCGCTGCCGTAGGTGGCCATGAGGGCCTCGGCCTCGATGGGGTCGCCGAGCCGGGTGCCGGTGCCGTGCGCCTCCACGGCGTCGACGTCCGCCGGCGTGAGCCGGGAGTCGGCCAGCGCCTCGCGGATCACCCGCTGTTGGGCGAGGCCGCTGGGTGCCGTGAGGCCGTTGCTGGCGCCGTCCTGGTTGACGGCGGAGCCGCGAATGACCGCGAGCACCTGGTGCCCGTTGCGGCGCGCGTCCGACAGCCGCTCGACGAGCAGCAGCCCGACGCCTTCGGACCAGCCGGTTCCGTCGGCGGACTCGGCGAACGACTTGCAGCGGCCGTCGGGGGCCAGCCCCCGCTGGCGCGAGAACTCCACGAACATGCCGGGCGACGACATCACGGCCGCGCCGCCGGCCAGTGCGAGATCGGTCTCGCCCGCGCGCAGCGAGCGCATGGCCAGGTGCAGGGCCACCAGTGAGGACGAGCAGGCGGTGTCGGCGGTGACCGCGGGGCCCACGAGGCCGAGTTGGTAGGCGATCCGGCCCGACATGACGCTGGTCGTGCTGCCGGTCAGCACATTGCCCTGGACGGCCTGCGGTGCGTCCTGCATCCGGGGCCCGTACTCCAGCGAGGTGGCTCCGACGAACACGCCGGTACGGCTGCCGCGCAGCGACTCGGGCAGCAGTCCGGCCCGCTCCACGGCCTCCCAGGAGGTTTCGAGGAGCAGCCGCTGCTGGGGGTCCATGCCGAGCGCCTCGCGCGGCGAGATTCCGAAGAACGCCGCGTCGAACTCGCCGGCGTCATGCAGGAATCCACCGTGCCGAACGGTGCTTGCGCCCTGCCGGTCGGAGTCCGGGTCGTACAGGTCGTCAGGCCAGCCGCGGGCCGTGGGGAACGAGGACACGGCGTCGCGTTCCTCGGACACCAGGCGCCACAGATCCTCGGGCGATGCCACACCGCCGGGGAATCGGCACGCCATGGAGATGATGGCGATCGGCTCGCCGTCGTCCGCCCGGGCGAACCCGGATCGGGCGGCCGGGGCGCCGGCCCCCATCAGCTCGGTCTCGATGAATGCGGTCAGTGCCTGCGGGGTCGGGTGGTCGAAGAGGAGTCCGGTGGGCAGGCGAAGTCCGGTGGTCCGCGCGAGCCCCGCGCGCAGCTCGGTGGTCATCAGCGAGGTGAAGCCGAGTTCCCTGAAGGGCGTCCGCGGATCGATGTGGTCGTCCGACGCGTACTCAAGGACCGCGGCGATGTGCTCGGTCACCAACTCGGTTACCGCGTGCTGCCGTTCACGATCGGAGAGGCCGGCCAGTCGGGCGCCGAGTTCCCCGTGCGGGTCCAGGGGGGCCGCTTCGTCGACGGCCGGTGTCTCCGCGTGGTGCACGCGGGGCTCGCTCGGCGTCGTGGGGCGCGCGGCGGCGTCGAACCAGTACCGCTTGCGTTGGAAGGCGTAGGTGGGCAGGTCGACACGGCGCGCGCCCGATCCGTCGAAGAGGGCCGGCCAGTCGACCTCGCCGCCGCGGACGGACAGGGTCGCGAGCGCGGTGAGGGCGCTGAGCGGCTCGGAGCGGTCGCGTCGCAGCAGGGGGATAGCCTCGCCGTGGTCCGGGTCCTCGAAGGAATCACGGGCGAGCGCCGTCAACACCCCGTCGGGGCCGGCTTCGAGCAGGGTGGTGACTCCCCGGGCTTCCAGGAAGCGCACTCCGTCCTGGAAGCGGACGGTGCGGCGGATGTGCAGGGCCCAGTAGTCGGGAGACGTCAGTTCCGCCGTGGTGGCCAGTGTTCCCGTGACGTTGGAGACGATCGGAATGCGCGGCGGGTGGAAGGCCAACCCCTCGATCGCGGTGCGGAAGTCGTCCAGCATGTCGTCCATGTGCCCGGAGTGGAAGGCGTGGCTGACCGCGAGCCGTGTGGTCTTGCGTCCCTGCTCGCGCAACTGAGCGGCCACGGCGTCGACCGCGTCGCGGTCCCCCGAGAGGACGGTGGACCGCGGCCCGTTCAGGCCCGCGATGGACACCCGGTCGCCGTGGCCGGCGAGCAGCGCGAGGACCTCGCCCTCGGTGGCCTGGACGGCGACCATGGTGCCGCCGGCGCGGGCCGACTGCATCAGGCGTGCGCGCGTGGCCACCAGGAAAGCCGCGTCGGCCAGGTCGAGGACCCCTGCGACGTGGGCCGCGGTGACCTCACCTATGGAGTGCCCGAGCAGGAAGTCCGGGCGTACACCCCAGGACTCCAGCAGCCGGTACAGGGCGACCTCGACGGCGAACAGCGCGGGCTGGGCGTTCAGCGTCTCGTCGAGGCCCTCGCCGTCGCGCACCGTTTCGGCCACCGGTCGGTCGAGGTGCGGGTCGAGCGCCGCGGTCACCTCGTCGAACGCCGCCGCGTAGGCGGGGAAGGTCTCGTACAGTTCGCGGCCCATGCCGGCGCGCTGGGCGCCCTGGCCGGTGAACAGGACCGCGAACGGGGCACGGTCCGCGGTGCCGGTGACGACGCCCGGCGCGGTGCGGCCGGACGCCAGCGCCGCCATCGCCTTGAGGAGACCGGGCCGGTCGGGGGCGAGGACGACGGCGCGGTGCCGGAACGCGGTGCGCGTGGTGGCCAGGGACCAGCCCACGTCCACCGGCGAGGGGCCCGCCTCGTCTCCCGCCCATGAGAGCAGCCGGTCGGCCTGGGCGCGCAGCGCCGCCGGGCTCGTACCCGACACCACCCACGGGAGCACGGCGGGAGCGCCGGACGCCTCGGGCGTCGTCGCGGCCGCCGCGGTCGGGGGGCCCTCGGTGATGACGACGTGGCAGTTGGTGCCGCCCATGCCGAAGGAACTCACACCTGCCACCAGCGGGCGGTCGGACCGCGGCCACTCGGTCAGCTCGCGCTGCACGGCGAGCCCCAACTCCCGCAGTGGGATGGCGGGGTTGGGCGTCTCGAAGTTCAGGCTCGGCGGCAGCAGCCGGTGGTGGACGCTCAGCAGCACCTTGAGGAGGCCTGCGATGCCCGCGGCGCCTTCCAGGTGCCCGATGTTGGTCTTCACCGACCCGACCCGCAGCAGGTCCTCGTCGCCGCGTCCGGCACCGAGCGCGCCACCCAGGGCACGCGCCTCGATGGGATCGCCCACCGGCGTACCCGTGCCGTGCAGTTCCACGTACTGCACGTCGCCGGTGTCCACACCGGCCCGCTCCCCGGCGGCACGCACCACCTGGGTCTGTGCGTCCTCGCTGGGCACGGTGAGACCGTCGGTCGCCCCGTCGTTGTTCACCGCGCTGCCGCGGATGACACCGTAGATCCGGTCGCCGTCATCGACCGCGGTCCGCAACGGCTTGAGGACGACGACCGCGCTGCCCTCTCCGGGCACGAAGCCGTTCGCCCGGGCGTCGAAGGTGTAGGTCACTCCGTCCGCCGAGAGCGCGCCGAAGCGCTCCTCGGTGACGGTGTTCTCCGCCAGGAGGTTGAGGTTGACCCCGGCGGCGATGGCGGCGGCGGACTCGCCGGTGCGCAGGCTTTCGCAGGCCAGGTGCACCGCGACGAGCGAGGACGACTGGGCGGCGTCCACCGTCATGCTCGGTCCGCGCAGCCCCAGGTGGTGCGAGACCCGGTTCGCGATGACGCCTCTGTTCAGACCGGTCATGGTGTGCTGGGTCAGTGCGTCGGTGCCGCGCTGGTAGACGAGGTTGGAGTAGTCGTCGCGCAGGGTGCCCACGAACACGGCGGTGTCGGTGCCGCGCAGGGACGCGGGGACGATGCCCGCGTCCTCAAGGGCCTCCCACGCCAGTTCCAGCACGATCCGCTGCTGAGGGTCCATGGCCGTCGCCTCACGCGGGGAGACGGCGAAGAAGGAGGCGTCGAAGTCACCCACGCCGTCGAGGAACCCACCCCGGCTGACCGCGGTCGGCTCCTGGGCTCCCCACCGGTCTGCGGGGACGTCCCCGATCGCGCTCGTCCCACCGGTCAGGAGCTTCCAGAAGGCCGCGGGGCTGTCCGATCCCGGAAGCCTGCACGACATACCGACGACGGCGACCGGCTCGTCCCGGTCGATGTGCGCATCGACAACCACCGGAGCATTGTCACTCATCATGAATTTCGACTGCCCTTTCATATCTGGCATTTCCTGGGGCCGGGCTCTTCTGCCGGGAACTTTCGACGCCGCTCGGAGTAATTAGTCGGTGGCTGATCGCCCATCGGGCACCGGTAAGCCGGTCACCTTGGCTGCAGGCCGGTCAGGAAGAGGTGACCAGCCGGTGGGATGCCTGGGCGCGGAGAATCTCGCAGGCATCGGTGAGTGCCTTTTCGATCCGGCCGATCTCGTCGTCCGTCAGCAGGACCGAGGGTTCGAAGCGCAGCGTGTTCGTCGCGCTCGCGGTCGGGAAGGTCCGGATGCCGTGGGCGTGCAGGAGATGGCCCGCGATCACATAGCCGAACATGCCGGTGCCGGCGGCTCCGGCGATCGTCTCGTCGTCGGCGAGGCTCTGGTCCTGGAACTCGAATCCCAGCATCAGCCCCTTGCCCCGTACGTCCTTGACGACATCGGGGAAGGCGGCACGGACCCGTTCGAGGGCGCCGTGCAGGGCGGCACCGCGTTCGGTGGCCTGCCGGTAGGCCCGGCCGTCATCGGCTTCGAGGAGTTCGAGCACCTTGAGCGCGATGTGGCACGAGAAACTGTCCTTGGCGAAGGTCGAGCTGTGCACGAGTTCGAACTGCGGCCGGTAACGGGACTCCCGCACGAGCATCACGGACGCCTTGGCGAGACCGCCGCCCAGTGACTTGGCGAGTGCGTAGTAGTCGCCGCGAAGCCCGAGGTGGGAGCTGGCGAGCAGGGCGCCGGTGCGGCCCATGCCGCTCTGCACCTCGTCGATGACGACGGGGCAGTCGGCCGCCTCGCCGAACGCCTGGATGGACCGGGCGAGTTCCTTCGACAGCGGGCGGATGCCGCCCTCGCCCTGGATCGGCTCCACCAGGAACGCGCAGAAGACGGGGTGGGGGTGTTCGACGACGCGGACGAGCCCGTCCTCGACAACGAGTTGGAGGAGGGTGGCGCCCTCCTCCTTGAGGATCTCTTCCAGGGCCTCGGGCCGGTCGTCGGGGACGAACCGGGTCCGCACCCCCAGCGCGGCGAACGGTTCCCGGTAGCCGGCGTTGTGGGTCAGTTGGACGCTGCCCATGAGTTTGCCGTGGAAGCCGCCCTCCAGGGCGAGGAACACCGGTGCCTTGGCGCGCAGTCGCGCGTTCTCCTCGGTGATCTTCGCGAGCGCGGCCTCGACCGCGTCCGCGCCACCGGCCGCGCCCGTCCCCGCGGGGCGCTCGACGCCCAGTCGGGTCAGCACCTCGTCCGGCAGGACCGCGGCGCCGCTGCCAACCGCCGCCCGCACCTGCTCGCCGGTGGCCTCGATCCTCTCGGTCAGCTCCGCGAGCCGCAGCACGCGGTCGAGTTCGGCATGCTTGACCGCGGCCTCGACGGCCTCGGCGCCACTGTTGGCGAAGGTGGCGAAGTACCACTCCTCGCTGCCGGTCTCGCGGCGGACGATCCTGTTCAGTTCGGCCGCCAGGCTGTTGGCGTAGGGGTGGGACGAGAACTGTGCGTGCACGGGGGTGTGGTCGTCCAGGAGCCGGCGGGCCACGGCCAGGAGCTCCGGGTGGTTGTGCCCGAACATCAACGACCCGTAGCCCCCGGCACAGTCGAGGACCGGTATCTCGACGGACTCCCCGCCCGTTTCCGATCGGCGGTACAGGGTGTTCCCCTCCGCACGTACGTATTCGACGTCGAGTCCAGCCGTCGCCAGAAGGGCCCGCAAATTGGGCTCGGCCAGCTCGGGTACAGCGTTTTCGGAATTCATGTCGCTCCCTCGGGACGCGTGACGAGTTTGTGCGGCAGGAGTGGAGAGCGCTCCTGATGCCGGATACATCTTGCGGGAATTACCGTCCCGGCCATTCCAGTGTTCGGTCACGTCCGAGTCATCCGGGCGGCCCGGCGAGAAGGTGAACCATTGATTACTGGGCAATGAGGTGCCGAGGCCAGGAAGAGAGGGAGTGGGGAGATTGGGGAGTGGTGAGATGGACGGGGGCCGGCGCGGAATGGCCACGCGCATCGGTCCGTTCGACGGGCATGCCACGCCCGCGCCCCTGCCGGCGGCCGGTCGTCGGCCTGCTGGGCGAATCGCTCGGGCGGCAGCCGCCCCTCCGTCGATCCGGAAGGCGGGCGGGCGGACGCATCACGGGCCACGTCCCGCCGATGTACGGCGGAGCCCCACGGTCAGCCGGTAGCCGGTAGCCGGTCCGATGGTGTGCCGGGCGACCCGCCGCGCGTCCCCGTCAGCCGTTCGCCGCCGACAGCAGGAATTCGACGAGTCGCTCGCTGGAGACCCTGACCGGCTGGTCCAGGGTGACCGTGGTGGCGTGCCGCTTGCCGCCGGTCCAGTTGGGTTTGCGCAGTACCAGCTCGGGACCCGCGCAGGCGACCACGAACAGCGGGCAGGGCCCCGCCGACTCGGCGAGCCCCTCGATGGCGTCCAGCACGAAGTCGGTCGCATGGTGCAGATCGTCGATGCACAGCACGATGGGCTCGGTCCGGACGGCGGCGCGGAAGAACTCGCACCAGGCGCCCAGCACTTCCTCCGGGCACACCACGCGGAGCAGTGCTTCGGCACCGGTGTCGAGGAGGGCGAGGAGCGAGGACAGTATGCGGTCCGCGTCCGCGGAGAACAGCGAGCGCACCCGGTCGGAGAGCGCGGCGCGTACCGTCGCCTCGTCGTCGCCGGGCCGGACGCCGCAGTAGGCGGACAGGATTTGCGCCTGGGCCGCGAGCGCATCGTCCTGGGTCGCGGCCGGGGTGCGCCCGATCAGGACGACGGGTGCCTCCGAGCGGCCGGTCACCCAGTGCTCGAAGTCCCCCAGCAGCCGGCTCTTCCCGGTCCCGGACTCACCGAGGACCGTGACCAGGTACGGCGCCGACCTGCGTTGGGTCCGCTTCATGAGCCCCCGCAGGACGTCGAGTTCACAGGACCCCTCCGTGTCCCCCGTCGGCCCCGGCCCGCCGTGTGCCTCGCGGACTCCCAGCACCTGCCAGCCCACGTCCGCCGGACGGCAGACGACGGCGTCACCGGCCGTCCGGCGGACGGCGTCGCTGACGAGCACGGCACCGGCGGGCACGCTGGACAGCAGCGCCTGGGACTCGTCGAGAACCGCGCCGACCACGGTCGGCGCGTCGGCGTGATCGCGCCTGGACACCAGCACACCGCCCCTGGTCACGGCGGTCTGCACCGTCAGCTCGGCCACCGCAGGACCGGACCCGTCGGACGCGTCCAGTACGTCGCGGATCGCCAGCGCCGCCAGCACGGCCTGTCGGGCGTCGTCGTCACCGTCCGCACGCGGCCCGCTCAACCCGAACAGCGCCAGGGTCACCGATCCGATGGACGCGGTCACCGTGCCGCCGAACCGCTCGACCTGCTTGCGCACGACGGATGCGGTGCCGTTCAGAAGCTGGTCGAGTTCCGCACTGTCGGCTCCGCCCAGCGTGGGGGCGAGCCAGGTGCGTATCGACAGCGCGCTGACCTGATGGCGGGTGACACTCGGCTGCCGCGCCGCCGCCTCGTCGGCCGACGGGTCGTCGGCGGGCGACCCACCCGGCGGCCTCTCGTTCGCCGACGCCCCGCCGGTCGACGCCGCTGCCGCCACCACCTCGGCCACCGGCGCGCGGCCCGTCACCACGTCACCCACCGGCGTACGGCCCGTCACCGTCTCGCTCGTCGGCGTTCGAACCGTCGGCTCGGCCGCATGGGTTCCCCAGGCCTCGGCGTTCGCCCCGCCGCCGACCGGAGCGACCGACAGCACGGCCGGCCGGCGCTCCGTGGCCGCGCTGCCGTCCGCCGTCGTGAACGGCCGGCCCGCGCCCGGGGCGGGCCGGCACAGCTCGGGGTCCTGAGTGAGGATCGCCTGCTGGAGCTGCTGCAGGCCACGCCCGGGTTCGAGACCCAGGTCCTCGACCAGGGCGGTTCGTATGCGGCTGTACACGTTGAGCGCGTCCGCCTGTCTCCCGCACCGGTACAGAGCGAGCATGAGCTGACCGCACGACCGCTCCCTCAGCGGCTCGGTCTCGACCATCATCTCAAGGTCGGCGAGGACCACATGGTGGCGGTTGCAGGCCAACTGGGCCTCGAAGTAGTCCTCCAGCACGTCAAGTCGCGCCTTCTGAACCGCCACCAGCTCGGGCCACTCGATTCCGGCCTCCACCAGATCGGCCAGGGCCGGTCCCCGCCACAACCCCAGTGCGTCGTGCAGGAGCGACGCCGCCGGCTCCGACGCGCCCTGAGCCAGTTTCTCCCGCCCCTCCCCCACCCATGCGTGGAACCGGTGCAGATCCACCTGTTCCGGAGCCACCCGCATCATGTAGCCGGGCGGCTGGGTCAGTAACGTCGCGTCGTGCTGGTCGGGGCCGCCGTTTCGTCTTGAGCCCGAGGAGAGGACGCCGCGCAGCCCGTACACCGCGTTCTGCAGGATCTTGCGCGACGTGGTGGGCGCGTCGTCCGCACCCCACAGTGCGTTCAGCAACTGGCTTGTGGCCACGACCTTGTTGGCCTGCAGCAACAGGAGCCCCAGCGTGGCGCGCTGCTTCGTGCCCCCCAGATTCACCGGCCCGTCGCTGCCGTCGACTTCCATAGGCCCCAGTATTCGGAACTGCATCGCGCCCCCAACCCCACGCAACCGATGACTCGAATCCCCGAACACACCCAGGGAGTGGTCAATTCCGATCACTATCGTGCAGCAGCGTGCTCGAATCACACACAAAACTCACACAAGCGCCCCGGCAGCCGACGCGCGGCGAGCGAGCGCGATGGTGGTCAGCAACACGTCGTGCCGGAGCAGCCAGCGCCCCTCGAAGCCGGTCAGCCGTCCTCCGTCGAACACGGGGCCCGGCACCAGCAGGCGCGCCTGGAAGGTGCCCTCGTCCGGGTCGACGGTGACGACCGCCTGGTCGAAGTCCAGCGACCGTCCGGTCAGCGGGAACCATGCCTTGTACACACTCTCCTTGGCGCTGAACACCAGCCGGTCCCAGTGGACTTCGGGTCGACGTGCCCGCAACACGGGCAGTCGGGCCCGCTCCTCGGCCACCGTCACCAGGTCCCGTGCCCCGTCGGTCCTGATCGGCAGGTTGGGCTCGGCGTCGATGCCGATCGCCACCACGTCCTCGGTGCGGGCCACCGCGGCCGCACGGTAACCCACGCAGTGCGTCATGCTGCCGACCACTCCCGCAGGCCACCCGGGGGCGCCCCGCAGGCCGGGCAGTATCGGCACGGAGGCGACTCCGAGCTGCCCCAGCGCCCGCCTCGCACACGCGCGTACGGTGGTGAACTCGCGGCGGCGGCGGGGCACCGACCCGGCCACCAGCTCGTCCTCCGCGGGAAAGAGGCCCGAGCTCGGCTCGTCCTCGAAGGACTCCGCGAACGCCGTCGGCTCGGACAGCAGCAGCTCGATCACCGGCACCGACCCGTTCCCCCGGCTGCCGTTCTCCCTCCCATGACGCGTGGCACGGGGGCCGCTACTTTCCGGGGAAGGTCGCCGTGGCCGGGGCGAAGCGGCTCAGGGCGGCGGTGAGGGTCGCGGCCACCCGCGGCAGGTGACTGTCGAGGTAGAAGTGGCCTCCGGGAAAAACGTGTGTGCGTGTGGTCGCCGTGGTGAAGTCGGCCCAGGCCGCAGCCTGTTCCACGGTGACCACCGGATCGCTGTCTCCGATCAGCACGGTGACCGGCGTGTCCAGCGGCTCACGCGGCTGCCAGGCGTACGAGCCGATCGCCCGGTAGTCGGCGCGCAGCGCGGGCATGACCATGTCCCGCATCTCCGGGTCGTCGAGGACCTGCGGGGAGGCGCCGCCGAGCCGGCGCACCGCCGCCAGAATGTCGGCGTCGGTCCGCAGTTGGTCGTGGAGCCGGGGCCGCGGGGCGGGCGCCCCGCGGCCGGAGAGGATCAGGGCTGCGGGTCCGCGCAGGTGCCGTTCGTCGAGACGGCAGGCCGTCTCGTAGGCGAGCACCGCGCCCATGCTGTGGCCGAAGAAGGCGTACGGCTTCTCGGTCTGCCCGCGCATCTCGTCGGCCAGGGCTTCCGCCATCCGTCCGATGTCCTCGATGGGCGCCTCGCGACGGCGGTCCTGACGTCCTGGGTACTGCACGGCCAGTACGTCTACGGCCGGTGTCAGTGCGGTGGCCAGCGAGAGGTAGGAACTGGCCGCGCCACCCGCGTGCGGGAAGCAGATCAGCCGTATGGCATCGGCGGCCGGGCGGGGGCCTCCGCCCGGCGGGGTGAACCTGCGAAGCCACTCGTTGCCCACGTCAACTCCCTTGTCACGGTGCTCGGCCCGTTGCGAGCCGGGCTTCGCCCATGATGCGCGGCGCTGTTCAAGGGAGGCACAAAGTACGCACAACCGGCCTGCTCAGGCCACTCCGCAGACCTGCTGCAACCGGGTGTCGGGGGCCCAACTCACGTCCGCAGCCCCGGGTATCGCGGGCGAGCCCTCGGGAATGAGCCCACCGAGCACCACCTCTGTCACGAGTCCGGGCAGCAGCAACTGCCAGAACTGCGTGATCACACGGCAGGAACGCCATGCTTCGTCCTTGCCACCGAGGACTTCGAGGCCGGCCACGACAGCGGTGATGGCGGACACCGGGCCCTCCAGCGCCACGTCGGGTGCGAGGCTGCCCTGGTCCCGCGCCACGGTGAGAACCAGTTGGATCCAGTCCTGCCACTGCTCCCACAGATTGACGACGCCCTGCCAGGTGGCGTCACGGCCGAGGCCGAAGCCCGCTCGCAGGACCGGGTCGGCCGCCAGGCCGCGCACCAGCGCGTGCGAGGCGTCGATGAGCAGTTGCACAGGTGCCGGGTGCCGGAGCGGAACTCCGCCCGTGATGAACAACAGGGCCTGCGCGGCGGCGAGTTCGACGGCCTCGCCCAGCACCTGCTTGTTCTTGAAGTGGAAATGCAGTCCACCCGTGCTGACACCGGCCCCGGAACTGATGGTGACGATGGAGGATTCCGCGAATCCCGAACGGTCGATCACCTCGGCGGCCGAACGGATCAAGTCTTGGCGTGTGCACAGCGAGCGGTACTGCTTGGTCATGGAGGACTCCGGAGGGGCGTTGATCGACTGGTTGGTGCGCACAACGACGTGCCACGTCGCCGCGTGCTGAATCGTCGGCCGAGGGCAGCCGTTCGAGACCGGTGGCCGGACCGTCGGCCGTCGGGTGAAGCCGCGCCTATGTGGCCGCCCATATAACCGCATGCGCACCGGGTATGCACACGCTGCAACCGGAATGGCCGGTTTCACCGACCGGAACGTCCACGCACAGCTGGCGCATTGTCGACCCCCGCCACCACCCGGACTGCCCGACGTGCGGGCGGGCGGACGTGGGCGGCGCGACCGTCGGCGGCGCAGGGTTCGGGGCTCTGCCCTCGTCGGGCCGTCACCGACGTCGATCGGAATACGGGCTCCGGTCCTGACGCCGATCGCCACGGCCACCTGCCGAAGCCCGCTGCGTGCCGAGTCGAGTGGCTCGTTCTGGTCCCGGAGGGAGAGTACGGCCGGGCGGCAGACCTGGCCTTCGTACCCCGACACCGACACTGGGCACGGGCTTCCCGGCGGGACGAACTTCGGGGCGGCCTCCGGTCGCTGCCCCTCGATGCGGCGTTGCCCCGGTTCCCGCCGACGGGGCAGGAACCGGGGCAACGCCGATCACCCTACGAACCGTGGGCCTGCCGGAGGCCAAGTCCGTCGGCAGGCCCACAGGCCCGGGACCGGACGCCCAGAGTCCAGGTCAGGACCGAGCGGCCGTGGCGGGCGGGAAGTGCCCCGTCCGCGCGAAGTAACCGACGTACTTGGCGAAGAGTTCTTCCGTCACCGGCGGGCAGACGATGCCGCTGCCCGCCAATGCGGCTTCGGTCTCCGTGGTGTCCATCGGCGGGTAGAACGCGTCGGTGTCCCCCGTCATCATCTCGAAGGCGTGCAGCAGCGGAACGATCGCGTTGGCCGGGTCCCCGTGCACCCGGTCCCGCCACGCGTCCCAGTCCACGTCGTCCAGCGGATAGCCGAGCGAACGCAGCCGGCGCACACACTCCTGCAGGGTCACCGAACTCGGGTTGAACAGGTGGAACGTCCGGCCGTCGGCATCGGGCCGGCGCGAGATGTGGAGGATGGCCGCGCTTACGTAGTCCACCGGCAGCAGATGGAACCGCCCGCCGACCTCCGCCGGCACCGCGCCCGCCTGGATGAGCCCCTTCATGCTCAGCCATACGAAGTCACTGGTCTGGCAGGCACCGTTCTCCTGGTCTCCGGAGATGACGTCGACGCGGTAGACGGAGACGGGAAGCCCCCTGTTTCGGGCGATGCCGATGAGCTGCTCCGCGACCCACTTGCTCTGGAGATAGCCACTCGGCAGTTTCTCGGCGGGGCCGGTCGGATCACTCACCTTCAGCGGTACGCCCGCGACCGCCGCACCGGCGAAGACCCCGACGGTCGACACATAGTGCACCGGTACGGTTCGGTGGCGCGCCGCCAGCCGCAGGACCTCCTCGGTTCCCAGCACATTGGCGTTCTTGAGGGTTTGGTAGGGGTGCAGCCAGTGGACCTGGGCGCCGTTGTGGTAGACGACGTCGACCGTCTCGGCCAGGTGGTCGAAGTCCGCGGAGGACAGTCCGAGGCGCGGGCGCGCCAGGTCACCCACGACGATCCTGACGCGCCCGGGGTCCAGTGCGTCCTGCGCGCCGTAGCGCTCCATGCTCGCCCGCAGCCGGGCGAATGCCTGTGACTCGTCACTGCCCCGCACCAGGCAGTGGATGACCGCGTCGGTCGTCCGGAGCAGGTCACGCAGCAGGAACGTACCGAGGAACCCGCTCGCGCCCGTGAGCAGCACGTCGCGTGGGTCGGTGACGACGGGAACGACGTCGGCCGCCGGGCGGATGTCGTCCGCCAGTCGCACCTCCGCACCGAAGTCGAAGCTGTCCCGGCCCGCCGTGGCATCGTCGGGCCGTTCCTGGAGCAGCTCGCCACGGAGGTAGGCGGCCAGCGCCGCGGGGGTGGGATGGTCGAACACCAAGGTGGCGGGGAGCCGGAGACCGACGAGCGCATTGAGGCGGTTGCGCAGCTCCACCCCGGTCAGGGAGTCGAACCCGAGCGCCGGGAAGGGCTGTTGCTCGTCGAGACGCGTGGCGTCCGCGTGGCCGAGCACCCCCGCGATCTCGGCCAGGACGGCCGCGTTCAGGAGCTGGCGCTGCTCGGCTTCGGGCAGCGCGGCGAGCCGCTCGGCGAGCGGTTCGACGTCGGCGCCGGAGTCCCGCACCTTGCGCCGCGGCGTGGTCCGCACGAGCCCGCGCAGCAGGGCCGGGACATCGCCCTGTCGCCGCACGGCCGTGACATCGATGGGTGAGGCCACCGGCGCCGGCCGGCCCCGGCGGAGCGCCAGGTCGAGCAGCACGGGCCCCGAGTCGAAGGTGACCGGACGGAAGCCGCTGCGGGCGATGCGCTTGAGGTCGGCCTCCTCAAGTCCGCCCGAGATACCGCCTTCCTGTGACCACAGCCCCCAGGCGAGCGACGTCGCGGTGAGTCCCGACGCGGCGCGCCGGTGCGCCAGGCCGTCCAGGAAGGAGTTGGCCGCCGCGTAGGTGGACTGGCCCGGTCCTCCCAGTACCGCCGCGATCGAGGAGAACAGCACGAATGCCGAAAGGTCCATGTCACGGGTCAGGTCGTGCAGATGCCAGGCGGCGTCCACCTTCGGGCGCAGCACGGCGGCGAGGCGCTCGGGAGTCTGGCCCTCGACCAGCCCGTCGTCCAGAACGCCGGCCGCGTGGATCACTCCGGTCAGCGGGTGCCGCTCCGGCAGGGCGGACAACAGCGCGGCCAGCTCCGCACGGTTCGCCACGTCACAGGCGGCGATCGTCACCTGCGCGCCGAGCGCCTCCAGTTCGCGCGCCAACTCCCTTGCTCCGGAGGCATCTTGACCACGTCGACTGGTGAGCAGCAGGTGCCCGACTCCGTGCACACGCACCAGGTGACGTGCGAAGAGAGCGCCGAGCGATCCCGTACCGCCGGTGATGAGTACGGTTCCCGAGGCGTCCCACCGCGCCGAGTGATCCGTGTCGACGGTGTTCTCGTCGCGTTGGAGGCGGGGGGCGAGGAGCCGTCCCGACCGGATGGCGACCTGCGGCTCGCCCGCGGCGAGGAGAGCTGCCGGTGATACGCCGAGGAATCCATCGCCGACGTATGCGCCCGCGCCTGTGTTGCCCGTGTCACCCATGACGTCGGTGTCGGTGTCGGTGTCGACGAGGACGATGCGGCCGGGGGCCTCCGACTGCGCCGAGCGCAGCAGACCCCACACAGCGGTCGCGGTCGGGTCGACCAGATCCGTGTCCCGCACCCGCATGGCATCCCTCGTGACGACGACCAGCGGGGTGCCGGCGAGCCGGTCATCCGCGAGCCACTGCTGCACGAGTCCGAGCACGCGACGCGTGACGTCGTGTGCCGAGGCGACCATGTCGGAGCCTGCGAACGGTGCCGGCCGGAGCACCACCGCGTCGATCGGCACACCGGAAGCGATCGCTTGCGCGATCTCCTCCGGCTCACTGAAGCGCGGGCCGCCGAGCTCGGGGCCGCCGGCCTCCGTGCCGTCCCACACGCCCCACCGCACCGTCTCGCCGGCCGACCTCAGGGGCACCGGTGCCCAGTCGACGCGGAAGAGGCTGTCGCCCGCCCGCGCCGCCGCGTCCCCGACCTCGTCGCTGCCGGTCGGCCGGGTCTCGACGGAGTCGATGGAGGCGACGGGTGCGCCCGCCCGGTCGGCCAGCACCACGGCGCCGACGCGATCGCCGTCCAGGGTCAGCCGGGCGCGCAGGACCGATGCCCCGCTCGCGTGCAACCGCACCCCGCGGTAGGCCGATACGACCCGGGCCCTGCCGTCGGGCACGCCTTGGCGAGCGGGGAGAAGCGCGGTGTGGAGCGCCGCGTCGAGCAGCGCCGGGTGGAGCAGGTAGCCCTCGGCGTCCGCCCGCGCCTCCTCGTCGAGGGCGAGCTCGGCGAACACCTCGTCGCCCAGACGCCAGGCGGCTTTCAGGGATCGGAAAGCGGAGCTGTACCGGGCACCCGTACGCGCGAGTTGCCCGTACACCTCGTCGGGGTCCAGCGGCTCCGCCTCCGAGGGGGGCCACGAGGTGAGACCGTCCGCGCTGCCGGGCCCCTGCAGGCTCAGCAGACCGTGCGCGTGCAGGGTCCACGGCACGTCGGCCTCGTCGGGCCTCGCATGGATGGTCACCGGCCGCCGGCCGTCCTCGGGCGCCCCCACAGCGACCTGTATGCGTACGGTCCCGCGCTCTGGAATGACGAGCGGCACCGCCGTGTCCAACTCGTCCAGGACGTCGCAGCCGACCTCGTCGCCCGCGCGCACCGCGAGTTCCACGAAGGCGGATGCCGGCAGGACGACCGATCCGTCGAGGACGTGGCCCGCCAGCCACGGGTGTGTGCGCAGCGAGACACGACTGGTGAACAATGCCTCGGCCTCGGCGGTGACGCCGATGGCCGCTCCGAGGAGAGGATGACCGACGTCCCGCAGGCCGTGGTGCGCCGGATCTCCGTTGTCCGGCGAGGCCTCGATCCAGTACCGCTCGCGCTGGAAGGCGTATGTCGGCAGCGGGACGCGGCGGGCGCCGGTGCCCGCGAAGAACGCCTCCCAGTCCACCCGCACGCCGTGGCTGTGCAGCCGTCCAAGGGCGGTGACGGTCGACTCCGCCTCTGGCGAATCGCGGCGCAGCAACGGCACGATCGCCCCGGTCGCGGCGGCCCCGGCCGGATCGACGTTCGCGTGAACGAGCGGAGTGAGGACCGCGTCGGGGCCGAGCTCGACGAAGTTCTTCACGCCCTGCTCGGCCAGGCTCCCCACGGCGTCGGCGAAGCGGACCGTGCCGCGGAGCTGAGCGGCCCAGTACTCACCCGTCCGCAGGTCGTCGCCCTTGGCTGTCCGGCCGGTCAGGGTGGACACGACGGGCAGGACGGGCGGGTGATAGGTCAACCGGTCGGCCACGTGCCGGAACTCGGCCAGCACGGAGTCCATGTGCGAGGAGTGGAAGGCGTGACTGACCGTGAGCCGCGTGGTCTTCCGCCCGCGCCGCCGCAGCTCTTCGGCCACGGTTTCCGCGGTGTCGGCGTCGCCCGAAATCACCGTGGACGAAGGCGAGTTGACAGCAGCGATACCCACCCCGTCACCGACCCCCGACAACAGAGCCGCCACCTCATCCTCACCCGCCTGCACCGCGAACATCGCCCCACCCGCACGAGCCGACTGCATCAACCGCGACCGCGCCACCACCAAAGCCGC
>NZ_BMUZ01000026.1 GCF_014650455.1 Streptomyces xanthochromogenes
CTCAACCCCGAGCGTTCGGCGTCCCGGCATCCGTTGTTCCAGGTCATGCTCACCGTCGGCGACACGACGGTGAGCGAACCTGAACTGGGCGGTCTGACCGCGCAGTTCGTCACTCCCGAGATCCGTGTCGCGAAGTTCGACCTGACCTTCGCGTTCGGTGAGCGCCGGGCGGCCGACGGCAGCCCGGACGGACTCGACATCACCGTGGAGTACGCCACCGACCTCTACGACCCTGCCACCGCGGAGGCCGTCGCTGCTCGCCTGGTACGTCTCCTCACCGCCGCTGTCACCACCCCCGACCAGCCGGTCTCCACCCTGTCCCTCCTCACCGAGGACGAGCACACCCGCCTCACCGCCTGGTCCGGGCCCGCCACTACGGCGCCCCGGCTCGGTCTGGATGGCCTGTTCGCGGGTCAGGCGGCGCGTTCGCCGGAGGCTGCGGCTGTGGTCTTTGAGGATCAGGTGGTGTCGTACGGGGAGTTGGAGGTGTGGTCGAACCGTCTGGCCCGGTATCTGTCGGGCAGGGGTGTGCGGCCGGGTGATCTGGTGGCGGTGCATGTGGAGCGTTCGCCGCACATGGTGGCGGCGATCCTGGCGGTGTTGAAGGCGGGTGCGGGTTACACGATGCTGGACCCGCAGTTCCCGGATGAGCGTCTGAACGGTGTTCTGGAGCAGGTGCGTCCGGCTGCGGTGGTGACGCAGTCGCATCTTCCGGTGTTGCGGTCGGATGCGGTGCGTGTCGATCTGACGCGTGAGGTGGCGGAGATCAGTGCCGTCTCGGGTGGGTCCGTGGTGACGGGTGGGTCTCCGGAGTCGGTTGCGTGTGTGATGTTCACGTCGGGTTCGACGGGTGTGCCGAAGGGTGTGGCCGCCTCGCACCGGGCGCTTGCGGCGACGTTTGTCGGCCCGGACTATCTGGCGTTCGGTCCGGAGCAGACGTTCTTGCAGTGTTCTCCGGTGTCGTGGGACGCGTTCGCGCTGGAGGTGTTCGGCCCGCTGCTTCATGGTGGGGTGTGTGTGCTTCAGCCGGGTCAGCACACTGATCCGCATCAGATCGTGGAGCTGGTGGAGCGGCATCAGGTGACCACGCTCCAGATGTCGGCGAGCCTGTTCAACCACATGCTGGACGAACACCCCACCGTCTTCGGCCAGATCAGAGAGGCGATGACCGCGGGCGAGGCGGCCTCACCGGCGCATGTCGCCCGCGCCCTGGAGGCCTATCCCCACCTGCGGTTGCTGAACGGGTACGGGCCGGCGGAGAGCATGGGCTTCACGACCACGTTCGCCATTGAGCCGGGCATGGCTGAGGGTGTGGCGAGCATCCCGGTGGGTGGTCCGTTGTCCGGGAAGCACGCCTATGTGCTGGACGGGAAAATGGAGTTGGTGGCGCCGGGGGTGCCGGGTGAGCTGTATGTCGCGGGGCATGGTCTGGCGCACGGCTACATAGGTCAGCCGGGTCTGTCGGCGGACCGTTTCGTGGCCAACCCTTACGGACCTGCTGGGGCGCGGATGTATCGCACCGGTGACTTGGCGCGGTGGAACAAGCAGGGTGCGCTGGAGTATCTCGGCCGGGGTGATCAGCAGATCAAGCTGCGTGGTTTCCGGATCGAACCGGGCGAGATCGAGGCGGCGTTGACGTCGCATCCGCAGGTGCAGCAGGCGGCGGCGGTCGTCCGTGAGGACCGTCCCGGTGACAAGCGCCTGGTCGCCTACGTCGTCGCCGACACGACCGACACGGCGGCTCTGGTGCGGCACACCGCGGCGCGGCTGCCGGAGTACATGGTCCCTGCGGCCGTCGTGGTCCTGGAGGAGTTGCCTCGTACGGTCAACGGCAAGCTCGACCGCCGCGCCCTGCCCGCGCCCGACCTGTCCGCCGTCTCCGACGGCCGCCCGCCGCGCAACCCGGCCGAGGAGATCCTGTGCGGTCTCTTCGCCGACACCCTCGGGCTCGCTTCCGTCACCATCGACGACCACTTCTTCCACCGCGGCGGCCACTCCCTGCTCGCCACCCGGCTCACCTCGAAGATCCGGCAGGCCTTCGGCGTACGGCTCGGGGTGCGGGAGATCTTCCAGTGCCCGACGGTCGGACGGCTGGCCGAGCTGATCGCGGCGGGCACCGGCGCGGACGAGCGTCCGGCGCTGGTGGCGGGGGAGCGGCCCGAACGGCCGCCGCTCTCCTCCGCCCAGCAACGGCTCTGGTTCCTCGACCAGTTGGAGGGGCCCTCACCGACGTACAACATTCCGCTGGGCGTACGGCTCACCGGCGCGCTCGACATCGAGGCGCTGCGCCGCGCGCTGGTCGACGTGGTCGGCCGGCACGAAGCCCTGCGGACCACATTCCCCTCGGAGCAGGGCCGGCCTCACCAGGCCGTCCGCTCCCTCGCAGAGACCGACCTCGCGCTCCCGGTGACCCCGGTGACGGAGGAGTCCCTGCACCAGGCGCTGGCCCGGCTGGCCGGCGTCACCTTCGACCTCGCCACCGATCTGCCCATCCGCGCGGATCTGCTGGCGCTGTCCCCCGAGGAGCACGTGCTCCTGGTGGTGATGCATCACATCGCCTCCGACGGCTGGTCGAACGGCCCGCTCCTGCGGGACCTCGCCACGGCGTACGAGGCGCGCACGCGGGACGCGGCCCCCGACTGGGAGCCGCTGCCCGTCCAGTACGCCGACTACAGCCTGTGGCAGCGCAGCCTCCTCGCCACCGAAGAGGAGCGCCAACTCGACTACTGGAAGTCGCAGTTGGCCGAGTTGCCGGAGGAGGCGACGTTGCCGGCCGATCGGCCGCGTGCTGCTGTCGCTTCCTATCGCGGGGCCACTCACAAGGTGACCGCTCCCGCTGTCACGCATGCTGCTCTGACCGGGTTGGCGCGTGAGACCGGTACCACGTTGTTCATGGTTGCTCAGGCGGCTGTGGCGACCGTGCTTTCGCGGTGTGGTGCGGGTGTTGATGTCCCGATCGGTTCGCCGGTCGCGGGCCGTACGGACGAGGCTCTCGATGATCTCGTGGGGTTCTTCGTCAATACGTTGGTTCTGCGTACGGATGTGGGTGGTGATCCCACCTTCCGTGAGTTGTTGGGCCGGGTGCGGGAAACGGATCTTGCCGCGTGGGCTCATCAGGACCTTCCGTTCGACCGGCTCGTCGAGGTGCTCAACCCCGAGCGTTCGGCGTCCCGGCATCCGTTGTTCCAGGTCATGCTCACCGTCGGCGACACTGCTGCCGGCGCTCCGGATCTGGCTGGCCTCGAAGCGGCCTTCCTGGACCCGGAGTTGAGGATCGCGAAGTTCGACCTGACCTTCGCGTTCGGTGAGCGCCGGGCGGCCGACGGCAGCCCGGACGGTCTCGACATCATCGTCGAGTACGCCACCGACCTGTACGAGCCGAAGACGGTCGGACTCCTGCTGGAACGCATCCTGCTCCTGCTGGAGTCGGCCGCGGCCGACCCCGACACCGCCGTCGGCTCGATCCCGCTGCTCGCACCCGAGGAACGGCAGCTCCTCGACGCCTGGTCCGGGCCCGCCACCCAGGCCCCCGAACTGGGCTTGGACGGCTTGTTCGCGGGTCAGGCGGCGCGTTCGCCGGAGGCTGCGGCTGTGGTCTTTGAGGATCAGGTGGTGTCGTACGGGGAGTTGGAGGTGTGGTCGAACCGTCTGGCCCGGTATCTGTCGGGCAAGGGTGTGCGGCCGGGTGATCTGGTGGCGGTGCATGTGGAGCGTTCGCCGCACATGGTGGCGGCGATCCTGGCGGTGCTGAAGGCGGGCGCGGGGTACACGATGCTGGACCCGCAGTTCCCGGATGAGCGCCTGAATGCTGTTTTGCAGCAGGTGCGTCCGGCTGTTGTCGTCACGCAGTCGCATCTTCCGGTGTTGCGGTCGGATGCGGTGCGTGTCGATCTGACGCGTGAGGTGGCGGAGATCAGCGCGGTCTCGGGTGGGTCCGTGGCGACGGGTGGGTCTCCGGAGTCGGTTGCGTGTGTGATGTTCACGTCGGGTTCGACGGGTGTGCCGAAGGGTGTGGCCGCCTCGCACCGGGCGCTTGCGGCGACGTTTGTCGGTCCTGACTATCTGGCGTTCGGTCCGGAGCAGACGTTCTTGCAGTGTTCTCCGGTGTCGTGGGACGCGTTCGCGTTGGAGGTGTTCGGCCCGCTTCTCCATGGTGGGGTGTGTGTGCTTCAGCCGGGTCAGCACACTGATCCGCATCAGATCGTGGAGCTGGTGGAGCGGCATCAGGTGACCACGCTCCAGATGTCGGCGAGCCTGTTCAACCACATGCTGGACGAACACCCCACCGTCTTCGGACAGATCCGTGAAGCCATGACGGCCGGTGAAGCTGCGTCACCTTCTCACGCGGCAAAGGCACTTGCTCGCTTCCCGCACCTGCGGTTGCTGAACGGGTACGGGCCGGCGGAGAGCATGGGCTTCACGACCACGTTCGCCATTGAGCCGGGTATGGCCGAGGGGGTGGCGAGCATCCCGGTGGGTGGTCCGCTGTCCGGGAAGCACGCCTATGTGCTGGACGGGAACCTGGAGTTGGTGGCGCCGGGGGTGCCGGGTGAGTTGTATGTCGCGGGGCATGGTCTGGCGCACGGATACATCGGGCAGCCCGGTTTGTCGGCGGACCGTTTCGTGGCCAACCCTTACGGGCCTGCTGGGGCGCGGATGTATCGCACCGGTGACTTGGCGCGGTGGAACAAGCAGGGTGCGCTGGAGTATCTGGGCCGGGGTGATCAGCAGATCAAGTTGCGGGGGTTCCGGATCGAACCGGGCGAGATCGAGGCGGCGTTGGCGTCGCATCCGCAGGTGCAGCAGGCGGCGGCCGTGGTCCGTGAGGACCGCCCTGGTGACAAGCGCCTGGTGGCCTACGTCGTCGCCGACACGACCGACACGGCGGCCCTGGTGCGGCATACGGCCGCACGTCTGCCCGAGTACATGGTCCCTGCGGCCGTCGTGGTCCTGGAGGAGTTGCCTCGTACGGTCAACGGCAAGCTGGACCGCCGCGCCCTGCCCGCACCGGATCTGTCCGCCGTCTCCGACGGCCGCGCCCCGCGGAACCCGGCCGAGGAGATCCTGTGCGGTCTCTTCGCCGACACCCTCGGGCTCGCTTCCGTCACCATCGACGACCACTTCTTCCACCGCGGCGGCCACTCCCTGCTCGCCACCCGGCTGATCAGCCGCATCCGTACGGTCTGGGGCACTCGCGTCACCATCCGCGACCTGTTCCAGAGCCCCACCCCGGCGCTGCTGGCCGAGCACATCGCGGCGGGCAGCGGAAGCAACCCGCTCGACGCCGTGCTGCCCATCAGGGCACCCGGCCGGGACATGGACACGGCGCCGCTGTTCTGCGTGCACGCCGTCTCCGGGGTGAGCTGGGGCTACGCCGGGCTGCTGCCGCACCTCGGTGCCGACCGGCCGCTCGTCGCCCTCCAGGCCCGTCGGCTCGGCGGTACCGAGGACGTGCCGGAATCCATCGAGGAGATGGCGGACGACTACCTCGCCGAGATCCGCAAGGTCCAGCCGCACGGCCCGTACCACCTGCTCGGCTGGTCGTTCGGCGGGCTCGTAGCGCACGCGGTCGCCGCCCGTCTGGAGGCGGCCGGGGAGGAGGTCGCGCTGCTGGCGCTGCTCGACTCCTACCCGCTGCCCGACGGGTTCCGGGCGCCCGAGATCGACGGCAGGCACGTACTGACCGCCCTGCTCGGCAGCCGGGGCGAGTCCGTGCCGGTGCGGTGCGCCGACTCGGTGCCGGACATCGCCGAACTCGCCGAGGCGCTGCGGCAGTCGGACCCCGTGCTCGCCGGTCTGGAGCACACACAGGCGGCGGCCGTGGTGGCGGCGACCCTCGACAACCTGCGGATGCGGTACCGGTACGTGCCGGACGTCCGGTTCGGCGGTGACGCGCTGTTCTTCGACGCGACCGGCACGCCGGCGGCGCAGTCGGGGGCGGCGGCCTGGGCCCCGTATGTCGGGGGCCGGGTCGAGGAGTTCGCGGTCGACTGCGAGCACGCGGCGATGACCGAGGCGGAGCCGCTGCGCGCGATCGGGGAGGTGCTCGCCCGCCGTCTGCGGCCGGCGGCCCACATCTGAGACAGCGCCTCATCCGGGACGGCCGCCTCGACCGAGACGGCGCGTCGCCCGAGACGCGGCATGCGGCATGCGGCACAGGACGCGCGGCACACGGCCCCGGGGCCCGTACGGCGGATTTGATCGCCGTACGGGCCCCGGGGTCTGTCCGGGTCTGCGCTCCGCACCGCTTCCCGCGGCCCCGGCTGCCGCTAACTGCCCGCATACTGCCGCTTCGGCAGCCGGATTCGGGTGCCGGTGTTGCCTAGCGTGGAGGGGTCCGCATGATCGGCCTGGCCCAGTGAACGGTCCGGTCCGGCCCCCAGAGGAAGTCAAGGACATGGTGGATCATTCCGGTTGGCGCGTCGGCGTCGCTTCCGCGCCGATACATCACGGCGAAATACTCCAGGGCGTCTTTCCGCACCAGGGTCAGCTCAGCCGGGGGCTGGTCACGATGCCCTGTACCGTCCACACCACCCAGGCGTCCTTCATCCCCGCCCGGGGCGAGGAGCTGACCGTCTCCCCGTCCTGGAAGTCCAAGGCGCGGCGGGCGGCGCAGCTCGCCGTCCAGGCCTGTGTGCGGCCCGAGGACGGGCCGGTCGGCGGGCATCTCGAACTGACCGGCGACGTGCCGCTGTGCCGTGGCTTCGGCTCCTCGACCAGTGACGTGCTGGCCGCGATCTGGGCCGTACAGGACGCCTTCGTGGCGCCGCTGCCGCCCGAGGCCGTCGCGCGGATCGCGGTGTGTGCCGAGACCGCGTCCGACTCCCTCATGTTCAAGGAGAGCTCGGTGCTGTTCGCGCAGCGCGAGGGCAAGGTCATCGAGGACTTCGGCTACCGGATGCCGGCCGTGCGGGTCCTCGGCTTCGGCTCCCGGCCGGAGAACGAAGGCAAGGGCATCGACACCCTGGCCTTCCCGCCGGCCCGCTACGACAGCACGGAGATCGAGGACTTCGCCGAGCTGCACGCGATGCTGCGCGAGGCCATCCACACCAAGGACGTCGCCCTGGTCGGCGCGGTGGCCTCGGCCAGCACCGCGATCAACCAGCGGCACCTGCCCATCCCGCTCCTGGACAGCCTGCGCGTCATCGAGCGGGAGACCGGAGCCCTCGGCATTCAGACGGCGCACAGCGGGGACATCGCCGGACTCCTCTACGACCGCGACGACCCCGAGGTCGACGCCCGCACCGAGCACGGTCGGCGACTGCTGCACAACATCGGCATCCACGAGCAGTGGATCTTCACGACGGGTGACTGACATGACCACTTTCACGATCGCGGGCGCCGCGCGGGTGCACGACTCGGTGGTGGACGCCACCGAGCTGCCCCGCATCATCCAGGTGACCGACAACCTCTACGCCACCGCGTTCAGCCTGATGAAGCTGCTGCCGGCGCGGTTCATCGTCGACCGTGCGGAGGCCGCGGGCCTGCTGCGGCCCGGCACCCGGATCATCGAGACCTCGTCGGGCACCTTCGCGCTCGGGCTGGCGATGGTGTGCCGGCTGCGCGGCTACGACCTGACCATCGTCGGCGACTCCGCGATAGACCGGGACCTGCGCAACCGGCTCGAAATGCTGGGCGCCACCGTGGAGATCGTCGAGCACACCGGCCAGCCCGGCGGCATCCAGGGTGCCCGGCTGGCCCGCGTGGAGGAACTGCGCCGGCTGCACCCCGACAGCTTCGTCCCCGGGCAGTACGACAACCCGGACAACCCCGGCGCCTACGCGGTCGTGGCCCAGCTCATCGGGGAGACCGTCGGCTCGGTGGACTGCCTGGTCGGCCCGGTCGGCTCCGGCGGCTCCACCGGTGGGCTCGCCGCCGCCCTGCGCCCCACCGACCCGGCCCTGCACCTGGTCGGCGTCGACACCCACGGCTCGATCATCTTCGGCACCCCCGACGGGCCGCGCACCCTGCGCGGCCTCGGTAGCAGCATCCACCCGGGCAACGTGCGCCACGCCGCCTACGACGAGGTCCACTGGGTCACCGCGGCCGAGGCCTTCCACGCCACCCACGAACTGTTCCGCAACCACGGCCTGTTCATGGGCCCGACCAGTGGGGCCTCCTTCCAGGTCGCGTCCTGGTGGGCGGCGCGGAACCCCGAGAGCAAGGTCGTCATGGTGCTGCCCGACGAGGGCTACCGCTACCAGTCGACCGTCTACAACACCGACTGGCTGACCGAGCAGGGCATCGAACCGGCCCCCACCCCGGGCGGTCCCGTGACCGTCGCGCACCCGCTGGACGCCCCGTCCTCCTGGTCCCGCCTGGTCTGGGCGCGGCGCGGCTTCGACGACGTGATGATGCCGGGGGCCGACGCATGAGCGCCCCGCTGCTGCTGTTCGTCGAGTCCAACACCACTGGTACGGGGCGCCAGTTCGCGCAGCGGGCGCGCGCGCTCGGTGCCGAGCCGGTGCTGCTGAGCGCCGACCCCGGCCGCTACCCGTACGCGGCCGATGACGAGCTGCGCACGGTCGTCGTGGACACCGCGGACGGTGACGCGCTGTGGGCCGCCGTCCAGCGGCTCGCCGCCGGTGCGCGCGTCGCCGGTGTGCTGTCCAGCTCCGAGTACTACGTGGCCGCCGCCGCCGACCTGGCGGCGCGGCTCGGGCTGCCCGGGCCGTCCGCCGACGCGGTGCGTGCCTGCCGGGACAAGTCGGTGCAGCGCCGCACCCTGGCCGATGCGGGTGTGCCCGTCCCCCGGTTCTCGGTGGCCGGCACGGTCGCCGAAGCGGTCGCCGCCGCGCAGTGGCAGGGCGGCCCGGTGGTGGTCAAGCCGGTGCAGGGCTCCGGCAGCCTGGGTGTACGCCTGTGCCGCGACAGCGGTGAAGTCGTCGCCCACGCCGGGGAGTTGCTGTCCGCGACGGTCAATGAACGCGGGCTGCGCACACCCGCCCGGGTCCTGGTGGAGCAGTACCTCACCGGGTCCGAGTTCTCCGTCGAGGTGTTCGGTGAGCAGGTCGTCGTGACCGTCGCCAAGCACGTCGGTGAACCGCCGGTCTTCGTGGAGACCGGTCACGACGTGCCGGCCGTGCTGCCCGCACCCGAGGCCGCCGCACTGGCCGACAGCGCCGTGCACGCCGTGAAGGCGCTCGGCCTCGGCTGGGGCGCCGCCCACGTCGAGCTCCGCCTCGACGGCGGCGTGGCCCGTGTCATCGAGGTCAACCCGCGCCTGGCCGGCGGCATGATCCCGGAACTGGTGCGCCGCGCCCGGGGCATCGACCTCGTCGGCGCCCAGGTGCGCGCCGGACTCGGCCTGCCCGTCGAGCTCATCGGCACGAGCGGCACCGCGGGAGCGGCCTCCATCAGGTTCCTCACCGCGGACGGCGACGCCGTCCTCGGGGACACCGACGCCGCCGAGGCCGCCGCCCTCGCCGTGCCCGGTGCCGTGGACGCCGCCCTCTACCGCCCGCCCGGCACCCGGGTCGGCCCTGCCGAGGACTTCCGCGGCCGGCTCGGCCACGTCATCGCCGTCGCCGACCGCCCCGAGGAGTCGGCGCGAGCGGCCGACACCGCCCGCTCCCTCGGACTGGCCACCGCCCTGGAACACGCCTCGGTGAAGGAGGAGATGCCGGTATGACGACTCCGTCGCAGGCCGTCGGAGCCGGAGGAGTGGACACCGGGCGGCTGCGCACCGCTCTGGACGCCCGCGCCCACCGCATCGTCTACGACCAGTACCGGCCCGGCGCCGACGACCCGATCGGGCAGGAGCTGCGGCTGATCAGCGAGGTGGACCGGGCCCACCTGGTCATGCTCGCCGAGCGCGGCATCGTGGACACCGCCCGTGCCGGGGCGCTCCTCGCCACCATCGACACCCTGCGCGCCGACGACTTCGCGGCCGTCCGGGACCGCCCCATGCCGCGCGGGCTGTATCTGGCGTACGAGGGCTGGCTCGTGGACCGGCTCGGCCAGGAGACCGGCGGCGTGCTGCACACCGGCCGCTCCCGCAACGACCTCAACGCCACCACCGTACGGCTGCGGGTACGCGGCCCCTACGGCCAACTGGTCTCCGAGGTAATGGAGTTGGCGGAGGTCCTGCTCGACCGGGCCGAGCGGTACCGGGACGTCACCATGCCCGCCTACACGCACGGCCAGCCCGCGGTGCCGATCAGCTACGGGCACTACCTGTGCGGAGTCGCCGGCGCGGTCCTGCGCTCGGCGGAGGCACTGCTCGACGCGGGGCGCGAGATCGACGTCAACCCGCTCGGCGCGGGCGCCGTCGGCGGCACCTCCGTGCCCGTCGACCCCGGCCGCACCGGCGAACTCCTCGGTTTCACCGGGGTGGCCCCGAACTCGGTCGACGCCGTCGCCTCCCGTGACTTCGCGCTGCGCATGCTGTCGGCCGCGGCCGTGCTGGGTGTCCTCATGGCCCGGATCGCGCGCGACCTGACCTGGTGGACCACCGAGGAGTTCGGGCTGCTGCGGATGGCCGACGACCTGGTCGGCTCCAGTTCGATGATGCCGCAGAAGCGCAACCCCTTCCTGCTGGAGCACGTCCAGGGCCGCTCCAGTGCCGCGCTGGCCGGCTTCACGGGTGCCGCCACCGCCATGTCCACCGCCGGCTACACC
The DNA here is from genome assembly GCF_014650455.1 of Streptomyces xanthochromogenes. Lineage (GTDB taxonomy): Bacteria > Actinomycetota > Actinomycetes > Streptomycetales > Streptomycetaceae > Streptomyces > Streptomyces xanthochromogenes. The sequence goes on from NZ_BMUZ01000026.1 coordinate 10,621, forward strand.
AACGCCATCGCCGTCGGCACCGAGGCCGTACGGCACCTGTGGCCGGGCCTCGCCGGGACCGAGGAGGCGGCGACCCTGCTGCGGCTCGTCGTCGCCGGCGCCGAACCCGATCGCGCGCGCATGACGGCCCGGGCCCGGGACGGCTTCACCTCCGCCACCTACCTCGCCGAACGCCTCGTCGTGGACGGCATGCCCTTCCGCACCGCCCACCACCTCGTCGGCGAGACCGTCCTCGCCGCCCTGGACGGCGGCCTCCCGCTGTCCGAGGCGGCCCGCGCACAGCCCGCCGTGGCCGAGGCCGCCGCCGGATACCCCGCGGACTGGCTGGACCCGGAGACGGTCGCCGCGGCCTGCGCCCACGGCGGGGGCCCCGGCGGCGCCGCGCCCGACGCCGCCCTGACCCGGGCCCGCGCGGAACTCGCCTCCGCCAGGCGGGAGTTCGGGGACCGCCAGGCACGCTGGGCCGACGCCGCCGACCGGCTGACCGACGAGGTGGCCAAGGTGATGACGGTCCGATGAACACCGCCACCGCCGCCCCGCCACGGCCGCGCGGCGGACTCCTGGGCCAACGGGACTTCCGGCTGCTGTGGGCGGGCGAGACCATGAGCCGGTTCGGCAGCAACATCACCGGTGTGGCCATGCCGCTGGCCGCCGTCGTCAGCCTCGACGCGAGCACCTTCTGGGTGAGCGCGCTGGCCGCCGCCGCCTGGCTGCCCTGGCTGCTGGTCGGCCTGCCCGCCGGAGCCTGGGTGGACCGGCTGCCGCGCCGCCCGCTGATGCTGGTCTGCAACCTGGGCTCGCTGGTGCTGCTGGCCAGCGTGCCCGCGGCGGCCTGGCTGGACGTCCTGACCATGACCCAGCTCATGGTGGTCGCGCTGCTCACCGGGCTCGCGAACGTGTTCTTCTCCATCGCCTACCGGGTCTACCTGCCCTCCGTCGTCCGCCGCGAGGACCTCGCCGAGGCCAACGCCAAGCTCCAGGGCAGCGAGTCGGCGGCCCAGCTCGCCGGGCTCGGCGGCGGCGGCATGCTGGCCGGGCTGTTCGGCGCGGTCAGCGGTCTCCTCGTCGACGCCGCGACCTTCCTCGCCTCCACCCTGTGCCTGCTCGGCATCCGCAGCACCGAACCCCGCCCCGAGGCGCCGGCCGTGCCCCGGCCGCTGCGCCAAGAGGTGCGTGACGGCCTGCACTACACGCTGCGCGATCCCTACCTGCGCGTCCTCACCGCCTACGGCACCGTCACCAACCTGCTGCTCACCGGCTACCAGGCCCTCCTCACCGTCTTCCTGGTCCGTGACCTGGGCGTCGGCGCGTCCGCGGTGGGCTGGCTGCTCGCCGGCGCCAGCGTCGGAGGCCTGCTCGGCGCCGTCGTCGCGGGGTCCCTCTCGCGGCGGTTCGGCTCCGCCCGCGGCATGCTGCTGTGCAAGTTCGCCACCGCGCCGTTCGGCCTGCTCGTACCGCTGGCCGAACCGGGGTGGCGGGTCGTCCTGCTCGCCCTCGGCGGGGCGGTGCTCGCCCTGGGCGTGGTGTCCGCCAACGTCATCCAGGGCACGTTCCGTCAGCAGTACTGCCCGCCGCACCTGCTGGGCCGGATCACGGCGAGCATGTCGGTCGCCAACTTCGGTGCCATTCCCGTGGGTTCGCTCCTCGGCGGCATCCTGGGCAGCGCTCTCGGCGTGCGGCCCGCGCTGTGGATGCTCACCGGCGGCCTCGCGGTCAGCTCCGCGCTGCTGCTGGCCGGACCGCTGCGCGCCCGCCGCGACCTGCCGACCGAACCACCGCTCCCAAAAGGGGAGTTGAGGTGTTCCGTCACGCCGCCGGCGCGCACGTCGCCGGGTGCGGAGCGTGATGCCTCCGACGGCGGTCCGCGCCGTCATCCATCAGGAAGAGGTCGGTGAGTGACCCATGAGCGGTTCTCCGTCCGCGAGCGCCACCCTGCTCCACCCGGCGGCTCCACCGGGACGGCCCCTGCCCCAGCCCGGCTCCCTGGACCTCTATCTCATCAGGGTCCCGGACATCCGCGGCGCCGCCCTCGACACCGCGGTACTGGACCCGACCGAACGGCATCGCGCCGCCGAACTGGCGCACGCCGACGACCGGATTCGCTTCACCACGGCCCATCTGGCGCTGCGCCGACTGCTCGGCACCTACCTCGACACCCGGCCGCAGGACATCCGCTACGGCCGCGAGACCTGTCCGTGCTGCGGCGGTCCGCACGGCCGGCCCACCGTCCTGGGCGCGAGCCGCGAACTGCACTTCTCGCTCTCGCACCGGGGCGATCTCGTGCTCATGGGAACGGCGGTGGCCCCCATCGGCGTGGACGTGGACCTGATCACCGACCCCGGCAGCGCCGCCGAACTCGCCGCGATGCTGCACCCGGCCGAACAGGCGGAGATCGCGGCCCTGCCACCCGTCCGCCGCCCCCGCGAACTGGCTCGCCTCTGGACCCGTAAGGAGGCCTACCTCAAGGGTCTCGGCACCGGCCTCGGCCGTGACCCGGCTGCCGACTACGTGGGCTCCGGTAGTCCGAACGGCCCCTGTCCGCCGCCCGGTTGGACCGTCCTCGACATCCCCGTGGACCGCGGATACGCGGCGGCAGTGGCCGTCCACGGCGCCCTGACGATCGCGGCGCCCCGCGTCAGCCGGCTCTCGGACCACGACATCCGCGACGGCCCGCCCGGCGGCACGGGAAGGCGCTGACACCGCCCCCGGATGCCGTCCGGGGGCGGGCAGCACCTCGCCGTGCCGGTTCAGTCGCGGCGGCGGCGCAGGAGGAGGAAGCCGCCGCCCGCCACGCCGGCGGCGGAGGCCGCGGCCAGGGCCTGGGGGGCGGCCGAGCCGCCGGTGGAGGCGGAGGAGGCGGCCGGGGCGGCCGCGGGGGTGGTGGCGGCCACCGGGTCGCCGCCGTGGCCGTGGTGGCTCACCATGGAGTGGGCGGCTCCCGCGGTGATCTTCTGCTCGGTGGGCGCCGCGGCGGCCTTCGCGGCGCCGCCGTACACCACGTCCGAGCAGCTGTAGAACGCCTCCGGGCTGTCGTCGCGCTGCCAGACCTTGTAGATGATGTGGCGGCCGGTGCGGGTCGGCAGCGTACCGGTGAAGTTGTAGTAGCCGTCTGTCGCGGTGCGCGGGGTCTGGTAGGTGGCCACGGGGGTGTTGTCCAGGTCGGACCACTTCAGCGGCTTCGTCGGGTCGAAGCCCTGCTTGGTGATGTAGACGGTCATCGTGCCCGAATGGGCCGCCGTGGCACGGAACTTGAAGTCGAACTTGCCCGCCGCGACGCTGGTGGACGGCCAGTCGGAACGGGCCCAGTCCAGCGCACGGTACTTGTCGCGGTTCGCCGAGCACAGTTTGCCGTCGGGGATGAGCTGGCGGGACTGGCCGTTGGCGTTGGCGATGTTCACCTCGTTCCAGTCGTAGAGCGGCTGGGTGCCCGAGTCGGCCACGAGGTCCTTGCACACCTGCGACACCGGGTGCTCCGGGCCCTCGGCGTAACAGGCGGCGATCCGGCTGACCGGGTTGAACATGGCCCCGTGCGCGGAGGCGGCGGTGGGGGTGAGGCAGAGGAGCGTCAGGGAGGTGGCCCCGAGGACACCCAGGGACGCTGCGGTGCGGCGAGCGGACATGCGAGTGCTCCTTGATCGTGGGGAGGCGGGCGGCCACGGCGGCCGTGCCGTCGCGGCCCGCGGCAGGGCAGGACGGAGCACGGGCGCGCCAAGTCGCCCTTGGGTAGCGGTACTTGGCAGACTGGCATTGGTCTGGACCAAGCCGCAAGAGGGCTACGCCTTCCGGTCGGGCGTCGTGCGGTCGGCATCCTGCGGGGTGGCCACCGGGCGTATCGCCAACCCGAAGGCCCGGTACGGCTCGTAGAGACGTGTACCGGCGTGGTCCAGGGCCTGGGCCAGGACGATGCCGGTGAGGGCGCGGAAGGCGCCCGCGGCCGGCCGCACAAGGGCCGCAGGTGGAGGCGGGTTCGAGGGGCGCGGGGAACCGCGGGCGGGGCCGCGGGGGCGGGCCACCCAGGGCGGGAGGGGCATGGGCCCGGACAGTAGAGTGCGGGTCCAGACGCCGCCCGACCCCCGAGGTATCCGTGAACCACCCCCGCACCCCGCACCCCGACGTCACCGTCGTCGGCATCGGGGCCGATGGATGGGGCGGGCTCGGGGGCGCCGCCCGGGCGCTGCTCGGGGCCGCCGAGGTGCTCGTGGGAGGGGCGCGGCAGCTCGCGCTCCTGCCGAAGGACGCGTGCCGCGGGGAGCGCGTCGCCTGGCCCTCGCCCCTGCGGCCCGCGGTGCCGGAGCTGATCGCGGCCCACACCGGGCGCCGCATCGCCGTTCTGGCCAGCGGTGACCCCATGTTCTACGGGATCGGCCGCACCCTCACCGAGGTGCTCGGCACCCCGCCCCGCGTCCTCCCGCACCCCTCGTCCGTCGCCTACGCCTGTGCCCGGCTCGGCTGGGCCGTGGAGGAGACCGAAGTCGTGACCGCCGTCGGGCGGCCCCTCCCCCGGGTCGCCGCCGCCCTGCACCACGGCCGGCGCCTGCTGGTGCTCAGCGCCGGAGCCGGCACCCCCGCCGAGGTCGCCGCGCTGCTGTGCGACCGCGGGTTCGGGCCCAGCCGGATGTGGGTGCTCGACCAACTCGGGTCCGAGGACGAGCAGTGCCGGGACGGCGTCGCCGAGGCCTGGGACGAGCCCGCCCACGACGCGCTCAACGTCGTCGCCGTCGACTGCCGCCGCGCCCCCGGCGCCCCCCGGCTCGGTGCCGTGCCGGGTCTGCCCGACGCGGCGTACGAGCACGACGGGCAGCTCACCAAGCGGCACGTCCGCGCCGCCACGCTCGGCGCGCTCGCGCCCGCGCCCGGCGAGCTGCTCTGGGACATCGGCGGGGGCTCCGGCTCGATCGCCGTGGAGTGGATGCGTACGCACCCGTCCTGCCGGGCCTTCAGCGTCGAGCGGGACCCGGTTCGCGCCGACCGCATCCGGCGCAATGCCGAGCGGCTCGGTGTGCCCGGCCTCGGGGTGGTCCTCGGCGGTGCGCCCGGTGCGCTCGGTCAACTCCCGCCCCCCGACGCCGTGTTCATCGGCGGCGGGCTCACCGCGCCCGGGCTGCTGGACGCCTGCTGGGACGCGCTGCCCGTCGGCGGGCGGCTCGTCGCCAACACCGTCACGATCGAGTCCGAGGCGCTGCTCGCCGAGTGGTACCGGCGTCACGGCGGCGACCTCGTCCGGCTCGCCGTCGCGCACGCCGTGCCGGTCGGCACCTTCACGGGCTGGCGCCAGGCTATGCCGGTCACCCAGTGGGCGGTGGCCAAGGCCGGACCCGTCCCCCTCAACCCCCCTCCAGGAGACGACAGATGACCGTGTACTTCATCGGCGCGGGGCCCGGTGCCGCCGACCTGATCACGGTGCGCGGCGCCCGTACGCTCGCCTCCTGCCAGGTCTGCCTGTACGCGGGCAGCCTGGTGCCGCGCGAGCTGCTCGCGGAGTGCCCCGAAGGCGCCCGTCTCGTCGACACCGCGCAGCTCAACCTGGAGGAGATCACCGGGGAGCTGGTGCGCGCCCACGAGGCGGGCCACGACGTGGCGCGGCTGCACTCGGGCGACCCGTCGGTGTTCAGCGCGGTCGCCGAGCAGATGCGGCGCCTGGACGCGGCCGGGGTGCCCTACGAGGTCGTGCCGGGGGTGCCCGCGTTCGCCGCGGCGGCGGCCGCCCTCAAGCGGGAGCTCACCGTGCCGACCGTGGGCCAGACCGTCATCCTGACCCGCGTCGCGCAGCGCGCCACCGCCATGCCCGAGGGCGAGGACCTCGCGACCCTCGGGCGCAGCGGCGCTCTGCTCGTGCTGCACCTCGCCACCGGATACGTCGACCGTGTCGTCGAAGAGCTGCTGCCGCACTATGGGGCCGACTGCCCCGCAGCCGTCGTCGCCTTCGCCTCACGGCCCGAGGAGGTCGTGCTGCGCGGCACCCTGTCCGACATCGCGGGACAGGTGAAGGACGCCGGGATCGTGCGGACCGCCGTCATTCTGGTGGGGCGGACGCTGGGCGCGGCCGAGTTCCGGGACAGCCATCTGTACTCCGCCGACCGCCACCGCTGCTGAGGACGACGGCTCACGGGCCCGCCGGCTCGCTCCGGCCCACCACGTTGCCCGCCCGGTCGATGCAGATCACGTCCACCGTCACCGGCGCCCCGCGCAGCACGGACAGCGCCTCGTCGCGGGCCCGCGCGGCCACCAGGTCGCCCAGCCGGACGCCCGCCGCGGTGCACAACTGCAGTGCTGCCAGGCCCGTGTTGGCGTCCGCCACCTCGGCCGCGAGCGCCTCGCTCGCGCCGCCCCGGCGGGCGAGCTCGGCGAGGAAGGGCTTGTCCACCTGGGAGCGGGCCGAGTGCAGGTCGAGATGGCCCGCGGCCAGCTTCGACAGCTTGGCGAAGCCGCCGCAGATGGTGAGGCGGTCCACCGGATGACGGCGTACGTACTTGAGGACCGCGCCCGCGAAGTCGCCCATGTCGAGCAGGGCGTCCTCCGGCAGGCCGTGTTCCGCGACGACCGTCTTCTCCGACGTCGAGCCCGTGCAGCCCGCCACATGGGTGCGGCCCGCCGCCCGCGCCACGTCCACCCCGCGCCGGATCGAGTCGATCCAGGCCGAGCACGAGTACGGCACCACGATCCCGGTCGTGCCCAGGATGGACAGACCGCCCAGGATGCCCAGGCGCGGGTTCCAGGTCGAGCGGGCGATCTCCGCGCCGTGGTCCACCGAGATGGTGATCTCCACGTCCCCCGGGGCGCCGTGCCGTTCGGCCACCAGCGCCACGTGGTCGCGCATCATCTGGCGCGGCACCGGGTTGATCGCCGGTTCGCCCACCGGCAGCGGAAGGCCGGGGCGGGTGATCGTGCCCACCCCTTCGCCCGCCCGGAACACCACGCCCGAGCCGGGCGGAAGCAGCCGTACCGTCGAGCGGACCAGCGCGCCGTGGGTGACGTCCGGGTCGTCGCCCGCGTCCTTCACCACCGCCGCCATCGCATAACCGGCGGCCCCCTGCCCGGCGGCCCCCCGCCCGGCGGCCGGCTGCGCGGGGGCCAGTTCCTCGGCGGCCAGCGCGAACGCGGGGGTCTGGCCGCGCGGCAGCGTGATCGTCACCGGATCGGGGAAGTCGCCGGTCAGGAGCGCGGTGTACGCGGCCGTCGTGGCCGCGGTCGCGCAGGCACCGGTCGTCCAGCCGGGGCGCAGCCCGGTGTGCTTGAGTTGGGCGCCGCGGCCACCCTTCGCCTCACTCACGGAACTCATGGCCCTCGGCCTCACTCACGAACGGAACCCGATCCTGTGCACGTCTTGATTCTGGGGGGTACGGGCGAGGCCCGTCGGCTGGCGGGGCTGCTGTGCGACGCCGAGGTCACCTCACTGCGCGTGACGAGTTCGCTCGCCGGACGGGTCGCGGAGCCCCGGCTGCCGCCCGGCGAGGTCCGCGTCGGCGGGTTCGGCGGGCCCGAGGGGCTCGCCGCGTGGCTGCGTGCGCACGCGGTGGACGCGCTCATCGACGCCACCCACCCTTTCGCCGGGACGATCAGTTTCAACGCGGCGCGGGCCGCCGCCGAGGCCCATGTTCCCCTGCTCGCGCTGCGCCGGCCCGGCTGGGTCCCCGGCGCGGGCGACCGCTGGCATCCGGCGGGCTCCCTGGAGGAGGCCGCCGCCCTGCTGCCCGCGCTCGGCCGCCGCGTCTTCCTCACCACCGGACGCATGGGCCTGGCGGCCTTCGCCCGTCTCGACGCGCTGTGGTTCCTCATGCGGTCCGTGGACGCGCCCGAGCCGCCCTTCCCGGCCGCGATGGAGGTGCTGCTCGACCGCGGTCCCTTCACCCTCGAAGGGGAGCGGGAGGTGCTGCGGACGCACCGGATCGACGTCCTCGTCACCAAGGACAGCGGGGGCGCGGCCACCGCGCCCAAGCTCGCCGCCGCCCGCGAGGCGGGGATTCCCGTCGTCGTGGTACGCCGGCCGCCCGTGCCGGACGGGGTCGAGAGGGCGGCCACCCCCGAGGAGGCGGCCGCCTGGGTGCGCCGGTTCACCGGGTGACCCCGTCCGGACGGTCGGTGGCTCAGCCCTCCGGGTAGCGGCGCGGGGTCCAGACGATCTCCTCGCCGTCGCCGCGCCGGACCGTGCGGGTCTGCGACGAGCCGACGAGCAGGATCGTGCGCATGTCGACCTCGGCCGGGTCCAGATCGGTCAGGCGCACGATGCGGACCCGCTCGGTGGGGCCGCCCACGTCCCGGGCGACCACGACCGGGGTGTCCGGCAAGCGGTGCTCCAGGAGCAGCTCGCGGGCCTTGGCGACCTGCCAAGTGCGGCTCGTGGAGCCGGGGTTGTAGAGCGCGAGCACCAGATCGGCGGAGGCCGCCGCGTCCAGCCGCTCCGCGATGACGTCCCACGGCTTGAGCCGGTCGGAGAGCGAGATCGTCGCGTAGTCGTGGCCGAGCGGGGCGCCCGCGCGGGCGGCGGCCACGTTCGCCGCGGTCACCCCCGGCAGGACCCGCACGGGGACCTGCGCGTACTCGGGCTGCGAGGCGACTTCGAGTACGGCGGTGGCCATCGCGAAGATGCCCGGGTCGCCGCCCGACACCACGGCAACCCGCCTGCCCCGCATGGCCAGTTGGAGGGCGAACTCGGCGCGCTCGGACTCCACCTTGTTGTCCGAGCCGTGCCGCAGCTGCCCGGGACGCTCCGGCACCCGGTCCACGTACGTGGTGTAGCCGACGATGTCGTCGGCGGCGGCGAGGGCGCCGCGCGACTCGGGGGTCAGCCACAGCGGCCCGGCCGGACCGGTGCCGACGACCACGACCTCGCCGCGCTCACGCACGGGCGGCGTGGCGTCGATGCGGCTCGGCAGCACCGCGACGGAGAAGTACGGCACCGACTCGGCCTCGATGTCGGCGAGCCGGCCCGTGCGCTCGCCCGCCATGGTGGCGCGCTCCACGTACCGCGCCTCGTCCAGGCGCCCCGAACGCTCAAGTGCCCGGCGGACCTTGGTGAAGGTGCGGCCCAGCTTCATCACCACCGCCGAGTCGGTGGCGGCCAGCCGTGCGGTGAGCTCCTCCTCCGGCAGCGTGCCGGGCAGGATCGTGAGCACCTCCTCGGCCTCCACCAACGGCTCCCCGAGCCGGGCGGCCGCGGCGCTCACCGACGTCACACCGGGGATCACCTCGGTCGGGTAGCGGTGTGCGAGCCGCTTGTGCATGTGCTGGTACGAGCCGTAGAACAGCGGGTCGCCCTCGGCGAGCACGGCGACCGTGCGGCCCGCGTCGAGGTGCTCGGCCAGGCGCGCCGAGGCCTCCTCGTAGAAGTCGTTCAGGGCGCCCCGGTAGCCGCCGGGATGATCGGTGGTCTCCACGGTGAGCGGGTAGACCAGCTTCTCCTCGATGTGGTCGGCACGGATGTGCTTCGCCGCGATCGAGCGCGCTATGGAACGGCCGTGCCGCGCCGAGTGGTACGCCACCACGTCCGCCTCGGCGATGGCCTCCACCGCGCGCACCGTCATCAGGGACGGGTCGCCCGGCCCGAGGCCGACTCCGTAGAGACGGCCGGCCGTGCTGCTGTTCTCGCTCATTCCGCCTCGCTCGCGATCGCGTTGAGGGCGGCCGCGGCGATCGCGCTGCCGCCGCGCCGGCCCCGTACCACCAGGTGTTCCAGGCCCGAGGGGTGCGCGGCGAGCGCGTCCTTGGACTCGGCCGCGCCGATGAAGCCGACCGGTACGCCGATGACGGCCGCCGGACGGGGGGCGCCCTCCTCGATCATTTCGAGCAGCCGGAACAGGGCGGTGGGCGCGTTGCCGACGGCCACGACCGCGCCGTCGAGCCGGTCGCGCCACAGCTCAAGGGCGGCGGCGCTGCGCGTGGTGCCGAGCTTCGCGGCGAGGTCGGGCACCGACGGGTCGTTCAGGGTGCACAGCACCTCGTTGTCGGCGGGCAGCCGCTTGCGGGTCACCCCGCTGGCGACCATCCGCGCGTCGCACAGGATCGGCGCGCCCGCGCGCAGCGCCTCGCGGGCCCGGGCCACGACGCCGGGCGTCCAGCCGAGGTCGCGGGTCAGGTCCGTCATGCCACAGGCGTGGATCATGCGGACCGCGACCTGGCTCACGTCGGCGGGCAGCCCGCCGAGGTCCGCCTCGGCGCGGATCGTGGCAAAGGACTGGCGGTAGATCTCCGCGCCGTCCTTCTCGTAGTCGAACACTGTGCTCTCGCTCATCTCGTCGTGGTCCCCGTCGCCGGCGTGCCCGTTGTCGCTTTCCTGTGTGTGCCGGCTGGTGCGGCGCTCATCGTCCGCCGCCTCGCGCCCGGCCGATGGTGTCCGACAACTCGCCTTCTCCATACGGCAGTTGCTGCTCGGCCGCGCCGCTCCGTGCCGTCACCGTGTAGCGGCCGTCGGCGGTCGCGGTCACGTCCACCCAGTCGCCGTGCGGATGCCCGCAGCGGCGTTCGCACCCGGACCAGTAGACCGGCAGGCCGCCGGTGCCCGGCAGGGCGTCGCGGCGGACGTCGGCCAGCGCCTTCGCGCAGCCGGGCCGCCCGGTGCACGCCCCGACCCCGCTCCACGGGGAGCCGGGGCCGGTGATGAACCCGGCGGCGCCGAGGTCTCCCAGCCGCTCGTGGGCGCCGCGCTCGTCGAAGCCGGGGACGACGAATCCGCGCCACGGCGTGATCCTGACCTCACCGCCGGGGCCGGCGAGCGCCCGCAGCTGCGCGCTGGTCACCCGGCCGAGCACGGGCGCCACGAGTACGGCGTACGTGCCGTCGGGGCCGGGCGCGACGCCGGGCCGCGGGGCGCTCGCGGGCACCGTCCGCGGTACGGGGGCGGGCTCGGCCGGGATGCCCGCGCGGGCCAGGGCGGCGGCGAGGTCCACCTCGTGGCCCCGGGGCAGCTCGCGCACCCGCCAGGCGCCGGTGCCCGCGGAGTCCGCGGCGGCGAGGAAGGCGCGGGCGGCGGCGAGGGCGGCGCGGGGGGCGTCGGCGGCGGCCACGCGCAGGGGGGCCGCCCCTCCGGTCCGGACGAGTGCCGCACCCTCCCCCTGTGCGAGCAAGGTCACATCGCCGCCGAGGCCGGTGACGTCGCCGCGGCCGTCGTCCAGGGCGAACAGAAAGCGCCCCGACAGGGCGGTGGTCCAGTCCTGGGCGCACAGCAGCGCGTCCAGCTCGCGCAGCCAGGAGTGCAGGCCGCCGTGGCCGAGGCCGTCCAGGCCGGCCAGCGGGGACGCCACGATGTTGCGTACGCGCTCGTGCCGCTCGGAGGGCAACAGGGCGGTGTGGCGCAGGAGTTCGGCGAGGCCGTTGCCGCAGTGGTCACCGATGCCGCGGAGCTCGGTGTTGCCGCGCGAGGTGATGCCGAGGTGGCCGTCCCCGTACCGCTCGGCCGCGACGGCCAGCGCCTCCACCTGACGGTTCGTCAAGATGCCGCCGGGCAGGCGGAGTCGGGCCAGTTTCCCGTCGTCGGCGGTGTGCAGCCGGAGGGCGCCGGGGCAGGCGTCGTCGCGGTCCCGCACGACGGGGCCGGGCGCGACTTCGCCCGGGGTGCCCCCTATGGGGGGTTCGCCCTGGTTGGGGGGTGTTGAGGAGGGGGGCGGCATGGCGGCGAGCATACCCAGGGGGGAGGCGGTGGCCACGCCGGGAGTGGTCCGGGTGCCGGTCGGCTGCCGGGGCGCCGCCCCGGACCCCGTTCGCGCCTCGGCGGCGCGCGGGGCTGTGACATGTGCGGCTCCGCCGCGTGGGCGCGACCAGCCCCGCACGGTCCGCAGCCGAACGCACACGAGCCGCTCCCCGCCCCGGGAGGGTCCGCACCCCCCCCGCACCCCCCGGGCCGGAGGCCCCCGCACCCCCAACCACCCCGCGCCCAGAAGCGCGGGCGACCGGGGTAGCTACTATGCAGGCGGCGCCGGCGACGGCGGCAGGGGAGGAAGCCCGGTGGGAATCCGGCGCGGTCCCGCCACTGTGAGCCCGGACCGAGGTCAGCTCGGAGACCGGGTGAGTCAGGAACTCCCCCTCCCAGGCCAGGGAAGCCTCCCCGGCTCGGGAGACCCATTCCGACACCACCCGGGGCGCGGACACCCCGAGGAAGGCCTGACGCCGCATGCTGCACACGTCCGGGGAGCCCGCAGAGGACCCCCGCCCCATCCTGCTCCTGTCGACGTCCGACACCGACCTGCTCTCCGCCCGCGCGGCCGACGGCCCGGTGCCCTACCGGTTCGCGAACCCGTCCCGCCTCGCGCTCGACACCCTGCCCGCGCTCCTCGACGGCGTCGGCCTCGTCGTCGTACGCCTCCTCGGCGGCGTGCGCGCCTGGCAGGACGGCCTGGACCAGCTGACCGCGAGCGGCCTGCCCGTCGTCGTCCTGACCGGCGAACAGGCCCCGGACGCCCAGCTGATGGCGGCCTCCACCGTGCCGGTCGGCATCGCCGCGGAGGCGCACGCCTACCTCGCGCACGGCGGCCCCGCCAACCTCGACCAGCTCGCCCGGTTCCTGTCCGACACCGTGCTGCTCACCGGCCACGGCTTCGAGCCGCCCGCGCCCGCCCCGTCCTGGGGCCCGCTGGAGCGCACCGCCCGACCGGTCGAGGGGCCCGTCGTCGCGGTGCTCTACTACCGCGCCCACCACATGAGCGGCAACACCGCCTTCGTGGACACCCTGTGCGGCGCGATCGAGGACGCCGGGGGCCGCCCGCTCCCGCTGTACGTGTCCTCGCTGCGCGACCCCGAGCCCGCGCTCATCGACGAGCTGCGCGCCGCCGACGCCATCGTCACCACCGTCCTCGCGGCCGGCGGCACCAAGCCGGCCACCGCCTCGGCGGGCGGCGACGACGAATCCTGGGACGCGGGCGCGCTCAGCGGCCTGGACGTACCGATCCTGCAGGCGCTCTGCCTCACCGGCTCGCGCAGCGCCTGGGAGGAGAACGACGAGGGCGTGTCGCCGCTCGACGCGGCCAGCCAGATCGCCGTCCCCGAGTTCGACGGCCGCCTGATCACCGTGCCGTTCTCCTTCAAGGAGATCGACGCCGACGGCCTGCCCGCCTACGTCGCCGACGCCGAGCGCTCCGCCCGCGCCGCCGGGATCGCGGTCCGTCACGCCCGCCTCAAGCACATCCCGGCCGCCGACAAGCGCATAGCGCTCGTGCTCTCCGCGTACCCGACCAAGCACTCCCGCATCGGCAACGCCGTCGGCCTCGACACCCCGGCCAGCGCCGTCGCACTCCTTCGCCGACTGCGCGCCGAGGGCTACGACTTCGGCCCCGAGGACGAGATCCCGGGCCTGGTCTCCGGCGACGGCGACGAGCTGATCCGTGCCCTCATCGACGCGGGCGGTCACGACCAGGACTGGCTCACCGAGGAGCAGCTGGCCGCCAACCCGGTCCGCATCCCGGCCGCCGACTACAAGCGCTGGTACGCGACGCTGCCCGAGGAACTGCGCACGAACGTCGAGCAGCACTGGGGCCCGCCGCCCGGCGAGATGTTCCTCGACCGCTCCCGCAACCCCGAGGGCGACATCGTCCTCGCGGCCCTGCGCCGCGGCAACCTGCTGATCCTCATTCAGCCCCCGCGCGGCTTCGGCGAGAACCCGATCGCGATCTACCACGACCCCGATCTGCCGCCCTCGCACCACTACTTGGCGGCCTACCGCTGGATCGCGGCGAGCGCCGCCGACAGCGGATTCGGCGCCGACGCGATGATCCACCTGGGCAAGCACGGCAACCTGGAGTGGCTGCCCGGCAAGAACGCGGGCCTGTCCGCCGCCTGCGGCCCCGACGCCGCACTCGGCGACCTGCCGCTGGTCTACCCGTTCCTGGTCAACGACCCGGGCGAGGGCACCCAGGCAAAGCGCCGCGTGCACGCCACGCTCATCGACCACCTCGTGCCGCCGATGGCCCGCGCCGACTCCTACGGAGACATCGCGCGCCTGGAGCAACTCCTCGACGAGCACGCCCAGATCGCGTCCATGGACCCCGCCAAGCTCCCCGCGATCCGCGCCCAGATCTGGACCCTGATCCAGGCCGCGAAGCTCGACCACGACCTCGGGCTCGAAGACCGCCCCCAGGACGAGGGCTTCGACGAGTTCATCATGCATCTCGACGGCTGGCTCTGCGAGATCAAGGACGTCCAGATCCGCGACGGCCTGCACGTCCTCGGCAACGCACCGGCCGGCGCCGACCGCGTCAACCTCGTCCTCGCCATCCTGCGCGCCCGCCAGATCTGGGGCGGCACCACCGCCCTGCCAGGACTGCGCGAAGCCCTCGGCCTCGACGAGTCCGCCGCCACCCGCACCAGCGCCGACGAGGCCGAGGAACAGGCCCGCGCCCTGGTCCAGTTGATGGACGACGCCGACTGGGACCTCGCCGCGATCCCCGCCGACCAGCCCCAACAGGTCCGCGCCATCCTGGAGTTCGCCGCCCGCGAGGTCGTGCCGCGCCTCGCCGCGACCACCGCCGAACTCGACCACACCGTGCACGCCCTGAACGGCGGCTTCGTCCCGGCAGGCCCCTCGGGCTCACCGCTCCGAGGCCTGGTCAACGTGCTGCCGACCGGCCGCAACTTCTACTCCGTCGACCCCAAGGCCGTCCCCTCCCGGCTCGCCTGGGAGACCGGACAGGCCCTCGCCGAATCGCTGGCCAACCGCTACCGCACCGACAACGGCGACTGGCCGACCTCGGTCGGGCTCTCCCTGTGGGGCACGAGCGCGATGCGCACGGCCGGCGACGACGTGGCCGAGGCCATGGCGCTGCTCGGCGTCCGGCCCGTCTGGGACGACGCCTCCCGCCGGGTCACCGGCCTGGAGCCCATCCCGCTCGACGAGCTGGGCCGCCCCCGCATCGACGTCACCCTGCGCATCTCGGGCTTCTTCCGCGACGCCTTCCCGCACACCATCGGCCTGCTCGACGACGCGGTGCGCCTCGCCGCCTCCCTGGAGGAGCCCGCCGAGCAGAACTACGTCCGCGCCCACACCCAGGCCGACCTCGCCGAGCACGGCGACGAACGCCGGGCCACCACCCGCATCTTCGGCTCCCGCCCCGGCACCTACGGCGCGGGCCTGCTCCAGCTCATCGACTCCCGCGACTGGCGCACCGACGCCGACCTCGCCGAGGTCTACACGGTCTGGGGCGGTTACGCCTACGGCCGCGAGCTCGACGGGCGCCCGGCCCGGGACGAGATGGAGACGGCGTACAAGCGGATCGCGGTCGCGGCGAAGAACACCGACACCCGCGAGCACGACATCGCCGACTCGGACGACTACTTCCAGTACCACGGCGGCATGGTGGCCACCGTCCGCGCCCTGCGCGGCACCGCCCCCGAGGCCTACATCGGCGACTCGACGCGCCCCGAGACGGTCAAGACCCGCACCCTGGTCGAGGAGACCAGCAGGGTCTTCCGGGCCCGGGTCGTCAACCCCAAGTGGATCGAGGCGATGCGTCGCCACGGCTACAAGGGCGCCTTCGAACTCGCCGCCACCGTGGACTACTTGTTCGGCTACGACGCCACGACCGGCGTGGTCGCCGACTGGATGTACGACAAGTTGACCGAGACGTACGTCCTGGACCCGGCCAACCGCGAGTTCCTCCAGAACGCCAACCCCTGGGCCCTGCACGGCATCGCGGAACGCCTCCTGGAGGCCGAGTCCCGCGGCATGTGGGCCAAGCCCGACCCGGCCGTGCTCGAAGCGCTGCGGCAGGTCTACCTGGAGACCGAGGGCGACCTGGAGGACCAGGACTGAACGGGTAGGAACGGTGTACGGACGCACAGGGGCGGGCCCGGGTCGCGAAGACCGGGCCCGCCCCCGTACGTCGGCGGTATCAGCTCCGGGTGCCGAAGTCCTGGGTCCACCAGGGGCCGCCGGACCCGTAGTGCACACCGATGCCGATCTCCTTGTACCCGCAGTTCAGGATGTTGGCGCGGTGGCCGGGGCTGTGCATCCAGGAGTCCATGACGGCGGCCGCGTCCGCCTGGCCCCGAGCGATGTTCTCGCCGTACGAACTCCACTGGTACCCGGCTGCCGTGATGCGCTCGCCGGGGCCCGCACCGCTGGGGTCGGTGTGGTCGAAGAAGTTCTGCGCGGCCATGTTCTCGGAGTGCTTGAGGGCGGCGTCGTAGAGCTTCGGATTGCTGGTGAGCGCCGAGCAACCCGCCTTGCTGCGCTCGGAGTTGACGAGATCGAGCACCTGCTGCACGGCGGCCGGGGTGCCGTCGTCCGGGCCGGCCGGCGCCCGCTTGGTGCTGGGCGCGGGCCTGGGCGGTGCGGCGTGCGTGGGCGACTTGGTGGCCGGGGGCGGGGAGGGGTGCTTGACCGGGGCGCTCGGCGACGGCGAACTGCTCGCCTTGGTAGGGGAGTTGGAGGCGGACGGGCTCGGTGACAGGGGCCCGGTGCTGAGGCCGTCGGCGCTGGCGGCGTCGGTGGTGGTGAGAGGGGCGTCCGCGACGGTCCGGGACGAGTCCTGGCCGGGGTCGGTGACGAAGCGGTAGGCACCGCCGAGGGCCGCGACGGCGGCGAGCCCGGCGATGACGGCGGCCGCCCGGCGCCGTCGCCGCGTCCGCCGGTCGCGCCGGTCGCGTCGGGAGGCGGGGGCCCGCCGCCGGCCCGCGGCGTGGGCGCCGTGCGCGGCGCGAGGAGAGGGCTGGGTGGCGGCGGTCGCGTGGGCGGTGGTCTCCAGGGCGGGCGCCCGGCCGCCCAGAACCGCCAGCAGACCGGCGGTGGCCGCTCCCACCGGGACCAGGGCGAGCCCGACGAGTAGCCCCTCGGCGGGTATGAGCCCGCTCCAGTGCCCGGAGCAGACCGCGCAGGTACGGGCATGGCGGGCTATGCGCTTGCGCCACAGGGCCGACGGCACGCCGTCCCAGGACAGGGCGAGCCCGTACAGCTCGCCACAGCGCTCGATCCCGGCCAGTGCCCGCACGACGACCCGGGCGGTCTCCAGCTGGCCCTTCATGCGCTGGACGCGTACGGCGGCGTGCTCGGCGCTCAGGTCGAGCGCCGAGGCGACCTCGCCCCGGCTGAGTACGCCCGCCGCCTCCAGCCACCACAGCGAGAGCAGCGCCCGGTCGTCGGGCTCCAGCCAGCGGGTGGCCTCGGTGACCTCCTTGCGCTGCCCGGACAGACCGAGCCGCACGATGGTGAGATCGACGAAGTCGGCGCCCGGGTCGGCCAGGTCGTGGGCGTCCTGGAGCCCGCCGTCGACGGGGGTGCGGCGGTGGCCCTGCCAGTACCGGCGGATCTCGTTCATGGTGACGGCGACGAGCCACGACCGGAAGGCCGCGGGCTCGCGCAGCGAGCCGAGCCCGTCGAGCATCCGCAGCAGGCTCTCCTGCACGACGTCGTCGACGTCGGCGTGCCCGCCCAGCGCCCGCCCGACGATGTTGTACACGAGCGGCAGATACCCGGCGACGAGCTCGTCGCGCGCCCGCTGATCCCCGTCCCGGGCCGCGACGACCACCGCGGCTATCTGTTCACTGATCACGCCTCGTCCACTCTCCCGGAGCACCGAACCTAACTGACCCGACGGAGAGGAGAACAGGGTGACGGTCGGCGGATAACAGAAAACGGATGACAGATATCGACCGCGCCCACCCGCATACCGGGCGCCACCTGCCGGTCCGGGTGGTGCGACGGGTGTACGTGAGCCGTGTCACTCCCGCGCGGGCGTACGCTCCGACGCATGAGTGACATCCCCGCGCCCGAGGCGGAACGGCCGCCCGAGCCGGAACGGCCGCATGAGGCCGCGCCGGTTCCGGCAGCCGTCCCCGGGGCCGTGCCGGGGGCCGTTCCGGGGACGGTGCCGAAGCCGACG
Source organism: Streptomyces xanthochromogenes (assembly GCF_014650455.1). Classification (GTDB taxonomy): domain Bacteria; phylum Actinomycetota; class Actinomycetes; order Streptomycetales; family Streptomycetaceae; genus Streptomyces; species Streptomyces xanthochromogenes. The sequence continues at coordinate 28,422 of NZ_BMUZ01000026.1, forward strand.
CCGATGCCGCCCCCGACGCCGGACATCACGTACACGCAGTGCAAGCGGTGCGGTACGGAGCTGGCCGGGCTGGACGGGCGGTACTCGTGCGGGGTCTGCGGCTGGTCCAACCACTGGTCGGAGGGTCACCGCCCGCTCCCCCGCGCCGAGGACGACCCGGACGCACCGCCCACGCCGGTCAATCCGCTGGGCGAGCAGTAGCGAGCAGTGGGGGAGCGGTACGGGAGCGGCAGGGGGAGAGGCGGGCGGAGGGGTGGGGGAGCAGTGCCGGTTCAGGCCGCCGTGTCGGGGGCCGGGGCCGGGGTGGGCGTGAGGTCGGGGGTGTGGGCAGGCGGGAGCAGGGAGTCGAGAAGGTCCCGGCCCTCCTCCCAACTGCCCAACAGGCTCCCGGAGTTGATGTGCCCGATGGGTCCGGCCAGATGGTGCTGGGCGCCCCACTGCGCGGCGAAGGCGGCGGAGGTCTCGGGGGCGCAGTACGGGTCGTTCGTGCCGGCCACCACCAGGGCGGGGATGGGCAGCGGGCGCGCCGACAGCTGGGTGAAGGTCGGTGCGGACCCGCTCGGGAACGCCGGGGACAGCGGGTCGGGCGGGGCCGCCAGGAAGGCGGCCGTGGCGGCGGGGGAGGGGCTCCGGTCCAGCCAGGTGGCCGCCGCCCAGCAGCCCAGGCTGTGGGCCACGAGCACGACGTGATCGTGCTTCCTGGATGCCTCGTCGACGGCCGACCCGACCGCCGCGACCCAGTCCTCCAGGTCCGGCTCGGACCACGAGTCGGGCGCCGTGCGCACCGCCGACGACCCCCAGTGCCGTTCCCATTCACTCTGCCAGTGGTGCTCGTCGGACCCGTCGATACCGGGAATGATCACGTAGCCGAACATGGCTTCCCCCCGCGCTGATCGCTCGCTGATCGCCTGTCGATCGCTTGCTGTCGCTGTGCTGCCCGTTGCTCTTCGTCTGCCGCTTACGGAGATCCCCGTACCCGGGCCGCCGCAGGTGTATCGTACCGAGCACTTCTCTCACGAAATGTACTGTTTTGTACGATGACTTGAGTGACCCGGGGTTCCGGCGCCGCGCGCTTCTCGCCACGCTTCCCATGGCCTTCGCGGCGAGCGGGTGCGAGGCCGCGGCGCCTCGGCGCGAGCGGGACCGGCGGCCCGTCCAGGGGCCCCCGCCCGGCCCCGTCCGGCAGCCCGGGGTGGCCGAGCCCCAGCAGCCGCACATGCTCTTCGTCTCCTACGACCTCACCCCCGGCACCCGGGGCGCCCCCGGGCGGGACGCGGTGCGGCGGCTGCTCGCGCGGTGGAGCGAGCTGCTCGCCGGGCTGGCGCCCGGGCCCACCGCGACCGTCGGCATCGGCCCCGGCCTGCCGGAGCGGCTCGGGGTTGGGGCGCCCGAGGGCCTGCGGGAGCTGCCCGCCTTCGCCGGGGAGCACCTGGACGTGGCGGCGGGGGGCGGTGAGATCGGCGTGCAGATCTGTGCGCGGGACGCGCGGGGGTGCGAGCGCCTGGCCGGGCTGCTCGCGGGAGCCGGAGCGGGGGTGCTGCGGCCGCGCTGGCGCCAGGCGGGCTTCCTGTCGGGCGAGCGCCCCGGCCCGCGTTCCGAACTCCTCGCGCCCCCGCGGGCGGGAGAGGCCTCGCGTGACCTGCTGGGCTTCAAGAACGGCACGTCGAACCCCACGGCGGCGGAGAACGAGCGCTGGGTGTGGCTGCCGCCCGGGGGGCGGTACGCGGACGGCACGTTCCTGGTGGTGCGGCGAATCCGGTTGCGGGTGGAGGAGTTCGGGCGGTTGCCGGTCGCCCGGCAGGAGCAGATCGTCGGGTGCCGCAAGGGGGGCGGGGAGGTGCTGTCCTCCGACCTGAACGCGCGCACACCGGAAGGGAGTTACGTCCTGCCCCTGGACGCCCACGTGCGCCTGGCCGGACCCGGGCCGGACGGCGGCGCCCGGATGCTCCGGCGGAGCTACTCCTACGAGAACAGCCCCGGGGACCGGGGCATGCTCTTCCTCGCCTACATGCGGGACCCCGCGCTGTTCGTACGGGTGGGGACCCGGCTGGCCGCGTCCGACGCACTCAACTCCTTTGCGGAACAGTACGGTTCGGCTCTGTTCTATGTGCTGCCGGGGGTGGGGGGGAGCGGCCGAGCACTGGGCAGCACGGTCCTGTAACCCTGGTCCCGCCCCCTTGGTGCGGCTTCGTACCGTGGTCGCTTCTCGCGCAGTTCCCCGCGCCCCTAAAAGCTTCGGTGCTGGCCGGCATCGGGCATTTCAGCCCGTCATGGGGGTCCCCCCTGGCCCTTGAGGCCTTGGGGGAGTTTGAGGACGAGCGCCGTTCAGGCGTGAACGGGGTCCGGGGCGGAGCCGCGAACGGGGGTGCAGGGGGCGGAGCCCCGATCGGGGGGTGCAGGGGGCGGAGCCCCGATCGGGGGGTGCAGGGGGCGGAGCCCCTTGCGGGGGTTCGAGGGGCGCAGCCCCTCAGCGGGTCTGGGGCGAAGCCCCAGGGCTCAGCTCATCCAACCCGCCGCACGGGATGGGGGTCCCCCCTGCTCATTAAGAGCTTGGGGGAGGGTCGGCAAGCCCCCCGGGGTCCGGGGCGGAGCCCCGAACGGGGTGCGGGGGGCGGAGCCCCTCAGGGGGTCTGGGGCGAAGCCCCAGGGCTCAGCCGATGCAACCCGCCGCACGGGATGGGGCTCCCCCCTGCTCATTAAGAGCTTGGGGGAGGGTGGGCAAACCCCCCGGGGTCTGGGGCGCAGCCCCAAGGGCCGGAACCATCCAACCCCGAGCGATGGGCAGGAGGGTGGGCAAGCCCCCCCCCGGCCAACTCCTTGGCACACGCGGTGCCATGTGAAATATTACCGGGGTGGTCATGACAAGCACCCCGGACGTCATCGTCGTGGGCGCCGGCATCGTGGGCGCCGCCTGCGCCCACTACGCGGCCCGCGCCGGCCTGAGGGTGACCGTCCTCGACCGGGGCCCCGTGGCCGGCGGCACCACCGGCTCGGGCGAGGGCAACCTCCTCGTCTCCGACAAGGCCCCCGGCCCCGAACTGGAACTCGCCCTCAAATCGGCAGAGTTGTGGCGGGAGCTGGCCGAACGCCTCCCGCACGGGATCGAGTACGAACCCAAGGGCGGACTGGTCGTCGCCTCCGGTGAGGCGGCCCTGACCGCGCTGCGCACCTTCGCGGCGGCGCAGGAGAAGGCGGGCGTGACCGTACGCGACGTGGCGGCCGACCGGCTGCCCGACCTGGAGCCGCACCTGGCTCGCGGTCTCGCGGGGGGCGTCCACTATCCCCAGGACGCCCAGGTCATGCCCGCCCTCGCCGCCACGCATCTGCTGCGCGCGTCCGGCGCCGAGGTCCGGCTCGGGCAGGAGGTGACGGGCCTGCTCACGGGTCCCGGGGGTGCGGTACGCGGCGTACGGACCGCATCCGGCGTGTTCCACGCGCCGTACGTCGTCAACGCCGCCGGCACCTGGGGCGGCGAACTCGCCCGGCTGGCCGGGGTGTTGCTGCCCGTATTGCCCCGTCGGGGCTTCGTCCTGGTCACGGAGCCGCTGCCGCGCGTGGTGCGGCACAAGGTGTACGCGGCGGACTACGTCGCGGACGTGGCCAGCGACTCGGCCGCGCTCCAGACCTCGGCGGTGGTCGAGGGGACTCCGGCGGGGCCGGTCCTGATCGGCGCGAGCCGCGAACGGGTCGGGTTCGACCGCGCCCTTTCGGTACCGGCCCTGCGGCGGCTCGCGGCCGGGGCGACCGCGCTGTTCCCCGTGCTTGCGGGGGTGCGCGTGATCCGGACGTACGCGGGGTTCCGGCCGTATCTGCCGGACCACCTTCCGGCGATCGGGACGGATGCCCGGGTGCCGGGGCTCCTGCACGCGTGCGGGCACGAAGGGGCGGGGATCGGGCTCGCCCCGGTGACGGGCCGGATCATCGCGGACTGCCTGACCGGAGCCCAACCGCCGGTGGACGTCCGCCCGTTCGATCCGGCGCGATTCGAGGGCGGGACCGGGACCGGGGCCGGGGCGGGGGCCGGGGCATGAGGCGCCGGTGGCGGTCGGCAAAGGAGGACGTGGTGGCCCGAACCCCCGGTGAGCTGGCCGGGGCCCGGCCCGGGCCCGCGTTCGAGATCACGGTGGACGGCCGGGCGGTGTCGGCGCTGCCGGGGCAGACCGTCGCGGCCGCGTTGTGGGCCGCGGGCGTTCTGACGTGGCGAACGACCCGTGGAGGTGGAAGGCCTCGGGGGGTGTTCTGCGGGATCGGGCAGTGCTTCGACTGCCTGGTCACGGTCAACGGCGTGGCCAATCGGAGGGCGTGCCTCGTGGCGGTGGGGCCCGGGGACGAGGTCAGGACGCAGGAGGGGGAGGGGCGTGGGGAGCTCGCGGTGTGAGCGGGGTCCCGGAGCGGGTGCGGCTCCGCCGCGCCCCGGTGCGGGCCGTGCCTGGCCGGTCGCCCGGTTCCCCGCGCCCCCGCGGGAGTTGACGTCGGCCGGGGTGGGCACGACGCTCCGCGCATCCCCAACTGAGCTGATTCGAGGCGGAGTTGTGGAGATGGGGGCGTTTTCCGTGAGCTCGGCGGTGTTGGTGTGGTGACCGGGGTGTTCGACCTTGTGGTGGTGGGGGCGGGGCCCGCCGGGCTGGCCGGGGCCGGGACGGCGGGGGAGCTCGGGCTTCGGGTCGCGCTGCTGGACATGGCGGAACACGTCGGGGGACAGTTCTACCGGCAGCCCGCCGCCGGGCTCGGGGCCGCTCGGCCCGAGGCGCTGCATCATGACTGGGACGCGTTCGTCGCGCTGCGGAAGCGGCTCGCGGCCGGGCGGGTCGAGCACCTCGGGCGGCACCATGTGTGGGCCGTCGAGCGGGGCGCGGACGGTGATTGGGCCGTGCACGCCGTCGTCGGGGACGACGGGGGTGACGGGCGGCCCGTGCGGGTTCGGGCGCGGGCCGTGTTGCTCGCCGCCGGGGCCTATGAACGCCAACTTCCCTTCCCTGGCTGGACGTTGCCGGGCGTCGTGGGGGCCGGTGGTGCGCAGGCCATGCTCAAGGGCGGGCTCGTGCTGCCGGGGAAGCGGGTCGTCGTCGCCGGGAGCGGGCCGCTGCTCCTCGCCGTCGCGTCCTCGCTCGCCTCGGCCGGGGCCGAGGTTCCGGCCGTGATCGAGGCGTCCGGCTATCTCGGCTATGCCCGCCACCCCCGGGCGCTCGCCGTCAACCCCCGCAAGCTCGCCGAGGGCCTGACGCACGGCGCCGCCCTGTTGCGGCACCGGATCGCGCTGCGTACCCGCAGCGCGGTGACCGAGGCACACGGCTCCGAGCGCGTCGAGGCGGTCACCGTCTCCCGGCTCGACGCGCGGTGGCGGCCCGTGCCCGGGTCCGGGCGGCGGATCGCCTGTGACGCGCTCGCGGTCGGCCACGGGCTCGTCCCCGGGATCGAACTGGGCACCACCCTCGGCTGCGGCACCCGGACCACCGCCGACAACACCCTGGCCCTGCACCTGGGTTCGGGGCAGGAGACCTCCGTGCGGGGGGTCTGGGGGGCCGGGGAGGTCGGTGGTGTCGCGGGCGCCCAACTCGCCTGCATCGAGGGAGAGTTGGCTGCCCGCTCCATCGCCGCGCGGCTCGGTCGTGACCCCGGCCCCGAGGGGCGCGTGCGGCAGTTGTCGTCCCGCCGCACCCGGCTGCGTACCTTCGCCGAAGCCATGGCCGCCACGCACGCGCCGGGGCCGGGCTGGACCGGCTGGCTCTGCGACGACACCGAGGTGTGCCGCTGCGAGGAGGTCACGGCGGGCCGCGTCCGCGAGGCGGTCGCCGACCAGGGTGCCCGGGACGCCCGTACCGTCAAGCTGTTCACGCGGGCCGGCATGGGCTGGTGCCAGGGACGGATGTGCGGGGCGGCGGTGTCCTGCCTCGCCGGGGACGGCCAACCGCCCGCACAGCGGCGCCCGTTGGCGGTTCCCCTCACGCTCGGGGCGCTGGCCGGCCAGGGGCCCGAGGATGCCTCGGAACCGAGCCAGTCGCAAACGTAACGTGACATTGTACTCTGGGTCTCCGCTCGGTACGGAGGAACAGCAGCATGGGACACCTGAAGCAGAGCAAGGTCATCACCACCACCGAGCGGCTGCGCGACCAGGTCGCCCACGCGCTGCGCGCCGCGCTCATCTCCGGCGAGCTGCGCCCCGGACAGGTCTATTCGGCGCCCGGCCTCGCCGAGGAGTTCGGGATCTCCGCGACCCCCGTGCGCGAGGCCATGCTCGACCTCGCCCGGGAGGGCCTGGTGGAGCCGGTGCGCAACAAGGGCTTCCGGATCACCGAGGTCAACGAGCGCGACCTCGACCAGTACACCGAGATCCGTGCGCTGATCGAGGTCCCGATGATCGGCCGGATCACCCGCAGCGCGGACCGCGCGGACCTGGAGGCGCTGCGGCCAGTCGCCGAGGAGATCGTGCGCGCGGCCCGCGACCACGACCTCATCGGCTATCTGGAGGCCGACCGCCGCTTCCACCTCTCGCTGCTCGCCCTGTCCGGGAACGAGCGCCTGGTGGAGACCGTCGGCGATCTGCGCAAGCGCTCCCGCCTGTACGGTCTGACCGCGCTCGATCAGCGCGACGAGCTGATCCCGTCGGCCGAGGAGCACATCGAGCTGCTCGACCTCATGCTGGCCGGTGACGCCCGGGCGGCCGAGAAGTGCATGACCCGCCACCTCGGCCACGTCCGCTCGCTGTGGGCGAGGAGCGAGGCCGCCGAACCGAAGCCCAAGCGCCGCCTGGGCGCAACCCGCTGAACCCCGCCGGGCCCCCGCCGTTCACGCGCGCGCCGGCCCGGTCCGCGCGATCGGGCGGGGGCGACGGCTCGACCGGTCCGGGGGTGCCGGGGACGGGGGCGGCGGTCAGTGGGAGCCGGGGTCCTTGTCGGCCGCCGCCCGGTACTCCGCGTTGAGGCGCTGGGCCTCCTCCAGCTGGTCCTCCAGGATGACGATGCGGCAGGCCGCTTCGACGGGGGTGCCCTGGTCGACGAGCTCACGGGCGCGGGCGGCGATGCGCAGCTGGTAGCGGGAGTAGCGCCGGTGGCCGCCTTCGGAGCGCAGCGGAGTGATCAGGCGGGCCTCGCCGAGGGCGCGCAGGAAGCCGGGGCTCGCACCGATCATCTCGGCGGCCCGGCCCATCGTGTAGGCGGGATAGTCGTCGTCGTCCAGTCGACCAGTGAGCGGGCTGTCCGCTGTCATGTCACCTCTTTCGCACCGCGTCGGGGGTTCGCGGTGCCTTGCGGGACCGCGGGCCCGAGGGGAAATTCAACACCATCGGGTGCCCCGGGTGCCGCGCCGACCGGCTGGGGCGGCGAACACGGGCACACGACGAGGGCCCCGCCGGTGTCCCGGCGGGGCCCTCGTGGTGATCGCGTGCGGTGGTGTGCCCGGTTCCGGGTCAGGCCAGCGCGCTCACGCCGAGCATCTCGGACGCCGCTTCCAGCGGGGTCAGGGTGCGGGCGGGCGCGGCCTGGGGCAGGCCCTGGCAGGTGAAGCCCAGGCGGGTCATGGCCCGGGTCACCTCCTGGGCGCTGAAGTCGCGGCGGTCCTGCCGAGTGATGACCTCGCCCACCTGCTTGACGGGGTAGTGACGGCGTCCGATGAGGACGGAGTCGCCCTCGACGGGCTCGGGCTTGATGCCCTTCATGGCGGCCACCACTTGGGCCTTGGAGAGATCGAACGGGAAGCGGGCGATGACGCAGCGCATGATGCCTTCCAAGGCTTGGGGGGTGGACCGACCGGGTGTGCGGTCGGCGGCCGGGGCGCGAACGCCCCGGTGCGGTGCCGGGTGCGGGCTCAGGCGGCCGTTCCGGACTGGCGGGGCTCGGCGGCGCGGGCGGGGCGGGCGGCGCGCCGGTCCTGGGACGGGCGGCTGCGGCGGCCGCGCGAGGAGGAGGCGGAGGCGCTCCGGCGGGGGCGCTCCACTACCGGTGCCTTGATGGTGACCGGGATGCCGGAGGGTGCCTGGGCACCCGTGATACGGGTCAACTCCTCGTCGCCCGAGCGCACTTGGGTGGTCTGCGGCACGATGCTCGCGTTGACCATCAGGCGGCTCATCTCGCGGCGCTGGTTGGGCGTGACGAGGGTGACGACGCTGCCGGACTCGCCCGCGCGGGCGGTGCGGCCGCCGCGGTGGAGGTA
>NZ_BMUZ01000027.1 GCF_014650455.1 Streptomyces xanthochromogenes
AGGTGACGCGGCTCTGCGAGTCGTAGGTGAACTCCGTCGTCCGGGACTCGGGCGTAGTCACCTTGATCAGGCGTCCGTCCTCGTCGTAGTCGTAGGACGTCGCCCTGCCCGCGGTGTCCCAGGACCGCACAAGGTGATGGGCGGCGTCGATGTCGTACTTGACACTCCGGCCGCTGTTGTCCGTCGCCGTCCACAGCGCGTCACTCGTCTTGACCAGATCGATCGTGCGCCCGGAACGGTCCTCGGTGAGCTTGTAGCCTGCCAGCCAGCCGCCGGAGTCGTTGTGGGCGGTGACCGTGATGGTGCCGTTGTTGCGGTCGGTGACCTTCGTCAGGACGCCGTTGGCGTTGTAGGTGTCCTTGGAGCCGGACTTGCGGTCGGTGAGGGTGTAGGTGCCGTCGCTGTTCTTCTTGAGGTCCTTGCCGTAACCGTCCGGTGTCTTGAACGTGCCGTCGGCGTTCTTCAGGAAGTCGATGCTGGCGCCGGAGGAGTCGTACCAGATGACGTCGTTGGCGAACGCTTCGAGGTTCCGCTCATACCCGCTCCACCACGGGGTGGAGATCTGGCCACTGGGAGCGAAGAAGGAGTTGTAGGTCCGGGTCAGCTGGAGGGAGTTGCCGACACCGGCGATGTCGAAGTCGGTGGCCGCCAGCATCATGTTGCCGGTCGAGTAGTCGATCCGTCCCACGAGCGAGTCGGTGATACGGAAGTCGAAGATCTGGTGCCACGGCACATCGCCCTGCCCCTCGGGCACGGCCACCTTCACCGACGGCGCAGCGGCGCCCTGCTGCTGTCCTGCCAGCCGGGACTTCTGCCCAGCCTCCCACCGGCGCTGCTCCGCGCTCGGCGCCGCCTTGCGCTGATTCCGGGGCGGCTTGTTCTGCCCTACTTTCACCGCGGGCATCTCAGCCCGCGCCTTGCCCTGCCCCCATACCGAACCCTGTGCCGGAGCCGGTCCTGCCGCCAGTGCAGGCAAGGCGGACGCGCCCAGCCCCAACACCACGACGGAGGCAATCAGAGAGTTTCTCGCTGTGGAACGCGCATGCCGAAAGGGCATGCCGAAAGTACACGAACGCACGTCTTCCCCCCGCTAGGAAGTCAAAGCCCGGCAGCCCCAACGGCCACCAGGAGCACACACGTTCGCACAGGATCTGCACAAGGAAGCGACCACTTCCCTAAAATCCGACCCTCATCCCCTCAGGAACTAGCCCCTCCCCTTCCCGCTCTCGGTCAACGAGAAAACGGACACAAGATACCAATCCCCGACTCACAGCAACGGCTTTCACTCCACCCTCAGCCCCGCAGACCCGTCACGTTTGACTGAAAGTCATCGACACCAACAGCCCAGGGCCCCATCGGAACGACGCGCTCGTGATCGATAGGACAGCCTGTCCACGCTCCACCAGCTACCGCTATGCCTCCTCGGTCCCGGCCAGAGACCCAGCACCTGGTCGGCACGGCCCTCCCATCCGCACCCGCCTTCGGGACGTGCGGCAGGCAGCAGTGTTTGCAGGCGATCGCCATCTTCGCCCGGCGTACTCAACGCTGCGTCGCGGTCAGCCGGCGTGCTCGAAGCGTTGCGTGTGGCTCGCACCTGGCGGGCGCGCTCAGGCGCATGGGAGCGCAACGAATTCCCGGACAAGAATCTTGTAAACAAGTGTGCCGGGGCTGTGTCGGTGAGGAAGGCCGGGGCATTCGACGGCTCGGAGGTTGATAACTATGGTTCCCCTGCTTCTCGTTCTTCTACTGGCTCTGATCCTCTTCGGCGCGGGTTTCGCACTGAAGGCCCTGTGGTGGATCGCCATCATCGTGCTCGTCGTCTGGCTCGTCGGCTTCGTCGCCCGCCCCAAGGGAGGAAGCGGCCGCTGGTACCGCTGGTAGCCGCCAGTCGCATCAATCGTCATCACATGGGTGGCCCCGCGCTTCGGCGCGAGGCCACCCACTTGTTTGCAGTGTCCCATCACACAGGGGATCAGGGTCACCACGCTCCACCCCCTGCCCGCTTGGCAAGGCCGAGTCACCCCTCACCATCGTCCAACTGCCAACCGCCGTAAATGCCGTGCTCGATGGGCTACTCATCGCCCACAATCTGTGAGCCACCCACCAGGAGGTCCACATGCAGAAGATCCCAACCATGTTCGCCCGCAATCCCGAGGACCGTCGCTACGTCCTGCCCACGGTCACGGCCGGCTGCGAGAGGGTCCTCGCCGGCGAAGGCATAGCCACCCGGAAATACGACGGGACCTGCGTCACGCACGACGGCACCACTTGGTGGGCCCGCCGCGAGATCAAGCCCGGCAAAACCCCCCCCCCGCCGAACTTCCAGGCCATCAGCACCGACGAGATCACCGGACGCACCGTGGGCTGGGAGCCGGTCGCGCAGTCGAGCTTCGCCAAGTTCCACGCCGAGGCGGTGGCGAACGTCAGTGCGTTCACCGGCATCGAACGGTTCCGGGCAGGGACTTACGAGCTCACCGGTCCGAGGATCAACGGAAACCCCGAGGGCGAGAGGCATCACTGGCTCATCGCCCATGCCGAGGCCGACGTCATCTCCCTGCCGGGCAGGTCGTTCGACGACCTTCGCGCGGTCGTCCTGCAGCTCGCCGAGGCCAACGGCTCGGAAGGCCTGGTCTTCCATCACACCGACGGCCGGATGGCGAAGATCAAGGCGCGGGACTTCCCGAAGCCACTCTGACGGCAGCCGGCCCGGCAGCTCCGCGGCCAGGTCGTAGGCGTCGAGCTCCTCGCCGGAGCCCTGTCCCGGGCTGCGCAGCCACAACGCGGAGTACGCCACCTCGACGACAGCTGCGCCCAGCACCGCAATCACGGCACTGTTCTCAACCGGAGTGCCGGAGCCCCTCTCCCCCGCACCCCTGGGCGGACTTCGGCCTCCAGGTCCACCACGGAGTTCCCGCGGAGGTTGCCGCTGCGGCATTGCGCGGCGGCGCAGGCCCCGATGGCGGCGATCCGGATACGGATGGCACGACGGTGCCGCAACCGGTGATTCCCCGATCGGAGACGGCGGCGCGATGTAGGCGTGCTCTTGTCGGAGAGCGCGCGGGAGGGCCGTGACGGCTGCGCGGTGTCCGCCGCCTCGGTGGGCCGGCACCGCGGGGCTCCGTCCACGAGTCCGAGGCGTCGGGGCCCTGATGGTCCTTGAGTACCGTACGGGAACCCGTCCCCAAGGCCCCCTGCCCCTTCAAGGGTTGGGCAGGGGGCCGCAGGTCGCACGCTGCCGCGAATAATGGCTCGTGCTGGCCTGTGCGGACCGCGGCGTCTACAGCGAAAGGGTGGCGTACCCGCTGATGCCGCCACTGTTATTGACTGTCCTGGCGTAGGTGTTCTGCAGAACGTGCGAGGGGTAGCTGCCGACGTTGCCCTCGATCACGGTCAAGGTGGTACTGGTGACGGCGACGACGATGCTGACATGGTCATCGCTCGCCACCGTGCCGAAGCGCCACCCGATCACGTCGCCGACCTGGACGTTGGTCAGGTCGTTGTGCCAGTTGCTGCCCGTACGGTTCTTGAAAGTGATCGCCCCCCCAGGCCCGAGACGTTGGCGCCGGACTGTTGCCACACCCACCGCGCGAAATCGGCGCACCAGTCCTCGGAGAGCCACCCGTTGGAGCACCTGCCCGTGTTGCCTGCCCGCAGAGACGTCGAATAGTAGTTGCAGTCGTCCGAGGTGGACATGTTGCCCTGCGCGACGTTGTGGCCCGCATTGTTCTTCTCGTTGTTGGCCAAGGTGGTGACGGCGTTCCGGAGGGCGTTGGTGTCGTTGCTGCCCGGGTCTCCGTTGCCCGACGTCCCGGTTACTCAGCGGCGGCCCCGCAGCGGGCGGCGAGCGCGGTAGCGGATGCGACGCGGCGGACGCCGCCATGGCGGCGTCCGCTACGTCGCCCGCGGGGGCCAAGCCGAGGAGGGCCATGTGGATGATGATGCCGGTACACATGAACGCCCCCCATTTCACGGCACCCACAACACATACGCATTGACTGCCGGTTGATGCAGATGCCGCCCCTGGCTCGGCCGACTAGCCACACCATGGCCGCTGCGTGCTTCTGCCCGAACGTAAACAACTGGCCCGTGACAGACCACGGACCTCCACACAACCCGAGCGAGCACCACGCCCCCCCGCGCACAAAAATCCACCTACGCGCCCCCTTGGACCGCCCCCGCCCCCGCCTCGCCGTTCTCCCGGGGAACGGCCCTGGATCGCGACCGCTGTCACGACTGCGATGTGGCCGTCCGGGAGTGCCGGCTCGTACGCGATGCGGCATGTCACGCAGGCCTAGTACTGCAACGGTCTTTGCCGTGACTGTTGGCCAGGGCGTTCGTTGGTGTGGTTATGGGTGGGGACCATGGTGATGTCAGGTTGTGGGCGGGCGAGTTGGAGCGTTTGCACGGAGGGTTCGTGCACCGGTTCAGCCGGAGTGAGCCGCGGGAGTCGGCCCTTGCGTATATGCAGGGGTTGATCGCTTCGCTGGAGCGGAAGAACGGCTGGACGCTCGCGGAGGAGGCCGGGCACGCGGCGCCCGATCGCATGCACCGGTTGTTGAACCGGATCGACTGGAACGCGGACGAGGTCCTGGGCGACGTCCGCGACTACGTAGTGGAACAGCTTGGTGATCCCGACGCGGTGCTGATCGTGGACGACACCGGCTTCCTGAAGAAGGGTGTCCGCTCGGCCGGCGTCCAGCGCCAGTACTCCGGAACGGCGGGGCGGACGGAGAACTGTCAGGTCGGTGTCTTCCTCGCCTATGCCGGTGCCCGTGGCCGCACGTTGATCGACCGCCGTCTGTATCTGCCCACGTCATGGACCGATGACCGGGAACGGTGCCGTGCCGCGGGCATCGAAGACACAGTCGCCTTCGAGACGAAGGTGATGATCGCGAAGGCCATGGTCCGCCGGGCGGTCACGGAGAAGATCCCGTTCCGGTGGGTGACCGCGGATGCCGCCTACGGCTTCTCCAAAGGATGGCGGACCGAGCTCGAGCGGGCGGATGTCTTTCACGTCATGGCGACGACCCGCCACGACACCGTCGTCTCCCGCTGGGCTATGGACCACCCCGTTCACGACCTGTTCAACGGGTTGTCGCGGCAGAAGTGGAAGAGTCGTTCCTGCGGGAACGGGGCCCACGGCCCCAGGATTTACGACTGGGCGAGAGTGGAGGTCCGACCCTGGCACCGCGAAGACCGCCGCCACTGGGTGATCGCCCGCCGAAGCGTCAGCCGGCCCGACCAGATCTCCTACTACATTGCCTACTGCCCCGCCGAGTCCACCCTCGATGAGCTGATTCGCGTCGCCGGCAGCCGCTGGGCGATCGAGGAATGCTTCCAGAGCGCGAAACAGGAATGCGGCCTGGACGACTACCAAGTCCGCCGCTACCCCGGCTGGCACCGCCACATGACCCTCGCCATGGCCGCCCACGCCTGCCTCACCGTCCTGCGCGCCCGCGAGCTCGACACAGACAAAGCAGAAACGGATCCTCTCAGCTCATACCCCTCACCCTCCCCGAACTCCGACGCCTGATCACCCGCCTCGCCCACCGCCGACCCCCATCTCTCGAGCACACCCTGCACTGGTCCTACTGGCGCCGCACACGACGACAACAAGCCCGCCTCAGCCACTACAAACGACGCGGCCACACACCACCAGAAACTGCCCAACCATCAGACCAAAGACCGTTGCAGTACTAGGCGCTGTTTCTCGGATCATGTGCGGAGCCAGATGATGAGGGCTGCGAGGGTGACGGTGCCGAGGTAGATGTGGGCGCGTTTCTCGTAGCGGGTGGCGACGGCGCGGAAGCCCTTGAGGCGGTTGATGGTTCGTTCGACGGTGTTGCTTTTCTTGTATCGCTCGCTGTCGAAGCCGGTGGGCCGGCCACCGCGTGAGCCGCGGTTCTTGCGGTGTCTTTGCTGGTCGAGGCGTTCGGGGATGGTGTGGCGGATTCCGCGTCGTCGCAGGTAGCGGCGGTTCTTCCGGGATGTGTAGGCTTTGTCGGCCAGGACATGGTCGGGCCGGGTACGGGGCCTTCCGACTCCGATACGGGGCACGGCGACCTGCTCCAGGACACGCTCGAACTGTGGCCCGTCACCGTAGTGTCCCGGTGTCAGGACGAGGGCGAGAGGCCTGCACCGCCCGTCCGCGGCGAGGTGGATCTTGGTGGTGAATCCGCCGCGGGAGCGTCCCAGGCACTCGCCGACCTGACCACTTCCTCGAGCCGGACCACCAGTTTCCGCAACACCGGATCGACCGGGTTCGTCCCCCGAACGTGCCCCTTTTGAGGACCAGCGGCCGCCGGCGCCTTCCTCGCGCCGGCGGCGTGCTGGTGGGCCCGCACGACAGTCGAGTCCACCGACACGTCCCAGTCGACCCGGCCCACAGCGTCCTCGGCGGCCTGGATCCGAGACAGCAGCATCGTCCATGTCCCATCAGCCGACCAGCGTCGATGGCGTTTGTAGACGGTCTCCCACGGCCCGAACCGCTCCGGCAGATCCCGCCACTGCACACCGGTCCGGACCCGGTAGAGCACCCCGTTGATGACCCGCCGGTGATCACTCCACCGGCCCCCACGAGCACCACCAGGAGGCAGGAACGACACCAGCCGGTCCCACTCCGCGTTCGTCAAATCCCCACGACCCATACCGCAAGCCTGACCCCAACACCCCACTCACGTCAGGAGATCCGAGAAACAGCGCCTAGAGATCCGGTAGCCCGTCGGGGCGTCCTGCTCTTCAGGCCACTCAACCAGGAGGGTCCGGGCAGGCAGGACACCGTCCCACCGGTTGCGGCCGTCGCCCGCGTTCTGGGCCGCGGCCAGGGACTGCTTGCCCGCGGGCCGGATGGTCAGGACGGTGAACCGCGAGGTCATCGGGCCTTTGCTGCCCTGTCGCCAGGTGACCTGTGTGAACTGTTCCGGGCCGGTTTCCTCCGCGAGGGCGCTGACGGCTCGGGGCGGGGTGCGGTAGCGGGGCAGGGTCGGCGGCCCGAGCCCGCCATAAGCGGGCCGGTGTGGCTCGGCCTCTTCGGCATGAGCGACTTCCTTGCCGGTCAGCGCGAGGACATAGGACAGCCTGCGTTCCTCCAGGCCGGTCCGGAACGGAGTGCTGACGCCGTAGCCCGCGTCGGCGACCACCACCGGCGCCTCCATTGCCAGCCGGCGACCGTGTCGAGCATGCCGAGCGCCAGGCGCCACTTCTCCTGGTGGGCAACCGCTTCATCCAGCACTCCGGTCCGATGGCAGCGGTCCGGCTCCTCCGTCCACTCCGGCGGCAGATACAGCTGCCAGTCCAGCGGACAGGACGCGGTGTCGGTGGCGGCGTGAACACTGACCGCGATCTGGCAGTTCGCCCGTTTCCCGAGCGCTCCGCAGTACTGCCGGGCCCCCCGACCGAAGCGGTGCCGCACTTGGGGAACGACACATCGTCGATCACCCACGCCTCCGGGCGGATCGCCCAGCTCAGCCGTTCGGCGATCCGGGCCTGGCAGGCGAGGTCGATGCCGGAGAGCTCGGGCTGTATGGAAATCGGGCCACCATTGCCTCGAGAGCGAAAGCCGGGTCTGAGCCCGGCGATAAGCCGTTCCCAGACCCGGTGGGCAGGTGAGAGGAGGCAGAGATTACTTCTTGCGCGCCTTGCTCATCAGAAATGCAACCCCGACGATGACGATCAGGACGACTGCGATGATCCAGAAGCTAGGGGTGCCGTGCCCCGCGCCCTTAGCCAGAATAAGTCCATGCATGTTGTCAATCTCCTTATCTGGTGAGAGAGGTTCTCATCATTAGTTGAGGACGCTGCTGGCGGCCTTTTCGCCGAGCTCGCCAGCCGCGTACCCGGTGCCGAAGCAGGTGGCGCCGACCGCCAGTCCGCCTACCCCTGCTGTCGGTGCGCTGACGGCTGCGGCCACCGCACCGCATCCGGCCTCTGCGGCGGCGCCTGCCGCCATGCCGACTCCTGTGGCGAGAGCGTCTTTGTAGTTGCCCTCGTCGATGTCCTTGGCCATGCTGCCTATGTCGTAGATGTCGAACCCCTTGCCGACAGCGTCGAAGAAGGACAGGCCGTTCGGGTCGACATTGTTGATGGGGTCGCCTGCGGCGTAGGCGTAGAGGTTGGATTCCTTGCCGGAGGGGTCGGGCTGGGTGAAGCGGCCGAGCTGGGGGTCGTAGTAGCGGGCGCCCATTTTGTAGAGACCCGTTGGGTCGAGGTAGGTGCCGGTATAGCCGTAGGGCTGGTTGGTTCCGCTGGTGGTGCGTGCTTCGCCGTAGGGGCCGTAGGTGTAGGTGGCAGTGCGCTTGCCGGAGGCGTCGACGAGGCCGATGACGCTGCCCTGGACGTCGGTGAGGTAGTACTGGCTGGCCCCGCCGTTGGTCATGGCTGTCAGGGTGCCCGAGGCTTCGCGGACGAAACCGGTGGTGTTCTCGCGGGTCATGCCGGTGGCGGTGTTGGTGAAGGTCGAACTGCCACGCGTGAGGCGGTCGTTGTTGTCGACGCCTGCGTAGGTGTAGGTCGACGCGGTGCCCGTGGCGGTCAGTTCGGCGAGCTGGGTGTACGGCGTCCACTGACCGTTCGTACGGACTCCGGCGGGCGAGGCGGCGGACGTCTCGTTGCCGTCTCCGTCGTAGGAGAAGCCGGTGTTTCCGCCGAGGGAGGTGAGTTCGTTGGCGTTGTTGTACTGGCGGGCGGACTGCGGGTCGGTGCAGGCGGGGAGGCTGGTGCCGGTGGATCGGCCGGTCATGTTGCCGGCCTTGTCGTAGCAGTAGGCCCAGCCCGCCGTGGTGGAGCCGTTCTTGGTCTCCTCGGCCTTGGTGAGGCGGCCTTTGGAGTCGTAGGTGTAGGCCGTGGCGGCGCCGTCGACCGTGCGCTTGTTGATCTTGTCGCTGTCCTTGCCGGACTTGCTGTAGTCGTACGAGATCGTGGACAGGACGGTCGAGCCGTTCTTGACCTCGATCTTCTGGGCGCGGCTGGATTTGTCGTAGTCGGTCTTCTGCACCGTGGCGCCGGGGTAGGTGGTGGTGGTGCGGTCGCCGTTGTTGTCGTAGCCGTAGGTGATCTTGGCGCCTCCCGGCTGCGTGAGAGTGGTGAGCTGGTTGGCGTCGTTGTAGTCGTAGGCGAGGGTGCCGCCGGCGTCGGTGGCGGTTTTGACGTTGCCGGACGCGTCGTAGGTCACCGAGCTCGCGCCGCCCGCGGGCAGGCTGCGCGTGCGCTCGCGGCTCTGCTCGTCGTAGCTGTACGTGCTCGTGCCGGCGGGCGACGTACGGGTCTTGATGTTGCCGTCGGCGTCGTAGACGAATGTTGCGGTCTTGCCGTCGCTGGTCTGTGTCGTGAGCCGGTCGCGCTTGTCGTACGTGAAGACCGTCTTGACACCACGCCCGTCGGTGACGGTGTCGGTACGGCCCAGCGCGTCGTACGTGTAGGTGAGGTCCTCCTGAGCCGAGGGGCGGTCGACCTTCGCCAGGTTGCCCTTGGAGTCGTAGGTGAAGGACGTCTTGTGGCTCTCGGGGTCGGTGGCCGAGCAGCGCTGGCCGGGCAGGCCGCCGCAGTCCGTCGTTCCGGACTTCGGGTTGTAGTCGTAGGTCCACTTCGCGCCGTCGGAGCCGGTGGTGGTGTCGGTCTGCGACATCATGTTGCCCGAGGTGTCGTAGCCGTTGGTGACCTTGTCGCCGCTGGCGGAGGTCAGTGTTTCCGGGTAGTGGCCGCCGGACTTCTGGGTCCAGGCAGCGGTCGACTGGGCGCCGGTGGGCTGGGTGGCGGACTTGGGATTGAAGGAGTCGTCGTAGTCGAACGTGACTGTATTGCCCGGCGTCGAGCCCACACCCATGCCGTCGACCGCGCTGGTGATGTTGTTGTCGGGGCCCCATGTCTGGGAGCGCTCACGTCCGAGCGGATCGGTCGTCTTCTTCACGCGCCAGCGGGCGTCAACTGTCTTCTCGGTGTTCTTGCCGAGCGGGTCGGTGATGCGGGCGATGCCTTCGCCTTCGCTGCCGGGCTGCGGCAGGATGTAGCGAAAGGCGGTGGTGGCTCCGGTGCCGACGCTCTTGTCGACGACCCGGGTGATCGACGCGAGGAGGTTGGTGTTCCAGGTGAATCGCGCCTCACGGCCCTCCGGTGTGGTCACCTTCGTCATCCGGTGCGAGGTGTCGTAGTCAAAAGCCGTGGTCTTGCCGTCGGTGTCGGTGAACGTCTTCAGATCGTTCCCGGACCACGTGTAGGACACGGAACGTCCGGTATTGTCCGTGACCTTGGTGATCTGCTTGCCGTCGTTGTCGAAGGTCAGGGTGCGGCCTGACGCAGAGGTGATCTTCGATGTGAACGCGCCGGAGTACGTGATGGTGGTGGCGTTGCCGTTCTTGTCCTCGACTTTGCTCACCCGGGCGTCGCCGGTGGTGCCGGTGCGGGTGAAGGTGGTCTTCTGCCCGTTTCCGCGGGAGGTGAGGGTAAAGGTCTTCTTGTCCGACGACTGCGTCAGGTCCTGCTTGTAGCCGGGCGCCGGGGTGAAGTTCGAGCCGTCCCGTTCGAATACGGCGATCGTGCTGGACGGTCCCTGCACGTAGGCCGATGTTGTGTTCGGCTCGTGGATGAGGTAGTCGCTGCCGGTCGTCGCCTTCCAACTGGTGTTCAGGCCGTTATAGGCGAGTCCGAAGGACAGACCGGGGCCGGCATCGGCGATGTCGAAGGCGTTGACGGACAGGAGCAGGTTGCCGTTGCCGTAGTTCACCTGCGCGCCGACGGAGTCCGACAGCGGTGCCTTGTGGAACTGCGACCAGGGCACCTGGCCGATGCCCAGGCCCTGGAACGTGGACTGCAGGATGCCCGCTTGTACCAGCTTGCGGTCCTTGCCCGGGGTACCGATCGGGGTGCTTGTGGGGGCCTGGGTCTGGCCGGTGGGTGACGCGGTGAGCCGTGGCGAGTCGGGTTTGTCTGCCGACGCGGCGGATGCCTGGGCCGGGATCAGGGCGACGAGTAGCGCTGTTCCTGCGGCGGCGGCGACGGCAGTTGCCGCGGCAGAGTATTTGCCGCGTCTGGTCCGCCGGTTTTCGGGCATGACAGAGTGCACGAGGAACTCTCCTTGAGTCGATCAGGCTTGACAGAGCCGGTTGGTGGAGAAGCGGGACCCGGCGGGTGGCAGCCGGTGGGCGGCTGCCACCCGCGTACATGAGGGCAACTCCCGCGGCACGAGCCGGCGCAAGGCCGGCCGATCGCGCCGGCGATGTGTCAGCAGCGTTTGGATGTCCTGGCGGCATACGCGCCCTGCTCGTTGGCGATGGTCAGAGTGCCATCACCCGACGTGCAGTCCTTGACCGAGTCGGCTCCGTTACCCCAAAATTCCTGGTCCAGCGAGTCGTACTCGCGTCGCACTCCGGAGAGTGTCGAGCGGTCGTAGTTCCAGACACCGACCTGCAGGTCGAACCTGATCTTCTTGTCGAGGAACGACTTCCACACCCACACATAGCCGTAGTTCTGATTGCACTTCGGCGAGTAGAACTGCTTGACCGAGGCGATCGTCTCCGTGCCACGGTAGGCATACGAAGTGGTGCCGATCTGGTAGGCATCGGAGCACACCCCGGTCGCCACTGCCGCAGCGCTGGCCGGATTGCCGGCCTCGGTGCCCGCCGCCCCCGCCGCCGTCGAGGCGGCCCGCTCCTGCGCAGAGGGAGCCGGGCCCGTACCTGCCGTCGCGACACCGCTTCCCAGCAGGGAAAGCGCCGTCCCGGAAACTGCTGCGGCGATCGTCATACGCGCACGCCTCACGTGCACACCCCCCAGAAAATGTGCGCGCATCCCCCAGTCACCCGAAGCGATCCCGGGCTGACACGCACAGTGGAAACGCACCAGCAGGTGCGCCTCCACATCCTCACCACACACCTCAACGGAATGGCATATTCCAAAGGCTCCAGTACGCAGAGTGAACATATGACTGTCCGTCGAGATAAAGATTCTGCGCGCTTTGTACCTTCGAAACGCAGCTGTAGCCCGAGTCTTGGCTGGCATCTTCAGGCCCTAGAACCCGCACTTTGCCAAACCATCAGAAAGCCCTTACTGAGTGATGTGTACAACATGAATGACAGTCAGATGTCAGGGCACATACGAAAGTTGCAGCCTGGCCGCGGCCGCCACGTGCGGGGACAAGTCGGTGAGTTCTTTCGCGCCACCTCGAAGAGCGTGACGCCCGACCTGTCGATCCGGAATGGGAGCTTCCCGGTGATTGGGCGGTTCGTGGGGGTAGCGGGGCTTCACAGAAGGGTCACAGGCACAACGAGGACGGCGGCATCTGCGGGTGTTGCGATGAAGGGTGAGTGGACGAATGCGCGGTCTGAAGATGACGACGGCGGTTGCAGCTGCGGCGGGCGTCACGGCGCTCCTGGCGGGGGCCGTGGGCTGCGGCAGCGATGGCAAGGAGGCGTTCGACGGACAGAGCGCGGACCAGATAGCCGCGAAGGCGGTGGAGGCCACCCGACAGGCCAAGTCCATGCACATGAAGGGAAATGTGGCGCAGTCCGGCGGGCAGCGGGTGGCGGTCGATCTCTCCGTGGACGACCAGAAGAACTGTCAAGGCACCGTCACCAACGCGCAGGCCGTCTCCGACATCCGGCACAAGGACGCGACCCTGTTCCTCAAGGGAAATGCCGCCTACTGGCAGAACAGCCTCAAGCGGCAGCCCCAGGCCGACGCGATCGTGCCGAAAGTCGCCGACAAATGGGTCCGTATGCCGGCTTCCGACGACCAGCTGACCGGACTCTGCGACAAACAGGGACTGGTCGCGGCGATGGACGAGGACAAATCAGAACGCCAGGGCCTGACCCGCGGCTCCACCACCACCATTGCCGGCACCAAAGCACTTGAGCTGAAGAAGGACAAGAACGGCACCACCCAGTCGATGTTCGTCGCCACCGAAGGCAAGCCCTACATCCTCAAGGTCACCAGCGGCGGCACCAAATCGGAAACCACGCTCTTCACCGACTACGACAAGCCCGTCAACCCCGCACAGCCCCCGGCCAACCAAACCGTCGACATCAAGCAACTCCTCACCCGTTAGCCCGCGCCGGGGCCCTCTCCGCGCAGCCCCTCTTGCTGAGTGTTCGAGAATGAAGACTCCTGTAGGGCTTGGCAGTTGGGTGATGCAGGAGCAGGGTTGGTGGGGTGCCTGCTGACCTTGTGTCTGATGACTTGTGGAAACGCGTGGTCCCGCTGTTGTCGGCTCGTCCGGCCAGGCGTCGCCGGTATTCCGGGCGTCTGCCCGCAGACGACCGTGCTGCTCTGCGGGGCATCGTTTACGTGTTGTGCAAAGGCGTAGGCTGGCGGGACGTTCCGTCGGAGCAGACCGGCTGCAGCGGCGTGACGGCCTGGAGGCGTCTGCGGGTCTCAAGGGTGTTGCAGAAGGAACGGCTTTGGCAGGCTGAAGTGGCGCCTGGCCTGCTGTTTCACCGCGCCACGGCGAGGTTGTGCAGGGTGGCGACGGCCTGGACCGCGTGGTGAAGGCCGTCTCCTTTCCGGCGGCAGTCGCGCAGGATCTTCCAGTTCCTCATCCGGGCAAAGGTGTGCTCGACACGGGCTCGCACCCTTCGGCGCTCGGCGTGGTCCTCCTCCTGCCCGCGCAGGAGGAGGCGGCCGGCTCTCTTGCGGTGCGGGACGATCAGGCCGGTGCCGAGGTAGGCGCCGTCCGCGATGACCGTCGTGGCCGCCGCCAGAGCGGGCCGGTCAGACGCCCGCCAGACATGCGCGTCGGCCTTGTTGCCTGGCGGCGGCCGGGCCGCCGCGATGACCAGGCGGGTTTCCGCGTCGATGATGACCTGCACGTTCGCCGAGAACCGGTAGTTGCGGGACGAGGCACCGACCTTGCGGTCACGGACCGGAATGAGGGTGCCGTCTACGATCCACAGCCGTTCGGTGTCCGTCACCGGGCGCGGAGTCCGCTCGAAGCGCCAGCAGCGGACGGAGCCGCTGGATGACCCGGCACACCGTCGTCGGCGAGATGCCCAACAGCGGCGCGAGCTGCCGCATCGTGAGGTTCGTGCGGTAGCACACGGCCACCAGCAGCACCCGGTCCGGCAGCGGCAGACACCACGACCCGGCCGCCGCCGGGCCCGCTCCCGCCCCGTTCGCGTATCGCCTTCACCAGCTTCGCGAACCGGTCCATCCGCAAGCCGGTGAACGTCTCCACCCACAACGGCTCAGCCCTCAACACCCCACCCATACAGGCAAAATGCCCAGAACTGAGCCTTCTGCAACACCCTTTAGAACGCCGGGGACACCAGCTTCGTGATCCAGATGATCGCCGGGACACAGAAGGCCACGCCCCACATGCCGGCGATGATGAAGGAGATCAAGGCGTACCCCAGCCAGGCCACCCGGGTGGGCCCGTATACGCGGGAGGGGTCTCGGGGGTCGTACGAGACCTCATCGCGGTGTCCCCGCACCGTGATGGGCGCCGCTATCTGCTGTCCGTCGAGCGTGCGGAAGTGGACGATGTAGCTGACGCCCGAGTCGCTGGATGTGCTCAGGTCGAACTCGTACCGGGCGTGGACGGTCACACCCCGCCGCCGCATCACCCACCGCGTGTCCAGGTCGGTCATCTTCACCCAGAACCACAGCAGGCCGAGCCCGGCGGGCAGCAGCAGCCAGGCGGCGATGCCCAGGACGGAGCTGGGCGGGAGCAGCACGGCCAGGGGAGGCCCCAGGACCGTGTACCAGAGCGCGCGCCTCCACCATGGGTTGCCGTGCAGCACTCGGTCGCGCAGCCGAGTCAGCACGCACACGGGCCACGCCGGCACGGTGTGCCGTTGCGGCTGCCGCCGCTTTTCCGAACGGCCCGCGTCACCGATGATGACGTCTATCTCCGCGCCGAGCGCGCTGATCATGTCCTGATTGCGATGACGGACCGTCATCGAGGAGGCGCCTCCGGCATCCTCGACGAGGAACACGGTCAGCGACTTCCCGCCCGCTTCGACGCGGCGGATGCCCGCCCCCGGCACGACGACGGTTGTGCGCCCCCGGATCCAGTGCAGCGCGCCGCGCTCCACCCATGCCCGGGTACGGCCGCCGGTCAGGACTATCCCGGTCATCGTCTCATTTTTCGATTCACCCATATTGGCAGATCTTAGGCAAGGGGTGGGCGGGGCATCACGGAGTCGGCCGCTCTCACGCGCTCGACGCGCGGACCTTCCTCCGCGCCCTGGCGGGTCCCTTTGCGCACCGGTCCGACGCGGGCCTGGCACTCCAGCAGATCAGTTCCCCCGCCAGCTGGTGCGGCTCACCCGGCGGTGGCGTCGGAAGACGTCCCGCCCGCTCTCCTTCTCCCTCACCCGGTGCACCCACACCCACCCCTCGCTTCAGCGACCTACGGCCACGCCGTGGCATGGCGGACGACTCACCTGTCTCGATCATCCACCAACAATCAGCCGTACGGGCCGACTTCGTTCCCGCGATGCGCTTGAGTCGCCCCTCCCCCATCCTGCATTGCGGCCCCCGGGTCCTCATCCGCCTCCGACTACGACCGGCATCCACACGGCGAAGGTCTTCGCCTGAACTTGATCGCAGGGCGGCCGTGCCGGTCAGCCGGCGACGTGGGCCGTGTTGTCCAGCCAGTGCTGAGCGACTCCCGTGTCGCCGTTGACGCTGATGCCGGCGGTGCCGTGGTCGGTGAGAGGAATCCGGCGGGTGAGGATCATCAGGAGGGAGCGTGCCGGGCCGCTCACGGTGACTTCGGCCTGCCGGGTTCCGGGCTCCCATGCCGCGCCGTCAGGGCGCCGTTCGATGAACCAGGCGCCGTCGGCCGCGGTGTCGGTGGCCAGCCATTGCAGGGTCTGCCCGGTGCCACGGATGGCGTGGGCGGAATCGGCGCGCTGCATCGCCCATGTGGGGGAAGTGAGCATCGCGAAGTGGTTGCTGATGAGCGCAACTGCGACGTCGGCGTCGACATCGGCCGGACGGCCCGACGCAGCGGCGGCGTCGAAGCCGTGGACGACCGCCTCGTTGAGCATGCTGGCCAGCCAGAAGCGCGTCCCAGGTCGTTCGTCTCCAGCGGGGTTGAACACGGGCGCGTCGAGTGCGTCGTCGGAGCAGGCGCTCGCGACTCGCTGCGAGGACTCCGCGAGCCACGTGTGCCAGCGACGAGAGTCGGTGGGTGCAACGGCCAACTCCGTTGGCAGTTGCGTGGGATCGGTGATGCGCCGCTCGATGATCTCCGCGACCCAGTTCTGGGTCTGGCCCACGTGCGCGACCAGGTCGGAGATGGTCCACTTCAGAGCTGTTGGCACAGCGGTGTCGGGTTCGGCCGCGGCCGCTGAATCTGCCAGACGCCGGGAGTGTTCGACGATCGCCAGACGAGCTTGCTCCGCGTTCAGGGCGGTCACGGTAGGGCCTCTCTTCACAGGTTCGTGTTGCTGGGTATGACACTGCGCGCCGGTCAAACTCATCGGTGATCTGGCGAGACGCCGCCTAAGGCCGTCACCACTTCACGTTCCAGGCCTTGGCCGAAGGGTGTTCCAGGCGGCGCTGTTGCGGAAGTAGGTGTCGTAGAGTTCCTGGACCTCCAGCAGGCTTTCCGGTGGGACCTCGCCGTTGGCGATGCGTTGCAGGTGACGGAAGTATTCGAAACGTTCTACGCCGGGGGTGATGACGATGAGGATGTCGGCGTTGAGGCCGGGGGCGGCGGCGAAGGCGTGGGCTGTTCCGGGTGGTACAACGACCAGGTCGCCGGTCTGTGCGGTGACGATCTGGTCGCCGGACAGCAGTTGGGCCGTGCCGTCGAGGATGTAGAACATTTCGGCGGCGTTGGCGTGGTGGTGGGGTTTGGCGCCGTCGGCGCCGTCGGTGAGGGTGACTCGCTGGATGGACAGGGCGCCGCCTGTGGAACTGCTGTCGGCCAGCAGGCGGATCGTGGTGGGGACCTGGCCAATGACCTCGGCTTCGCCGCCGCGTACGACAACGGATTCGGCGAAGTCCGCGACGATGAGCGACATGATGCTGCTCCGTGGGAGTTGAGGTAGGGGTGGCTCAGGCGGCGATCAGCGGGGCCGTGTTGAACAGGGACGGCGGCTGGTCAGGACCTGACTGCTGGCCGCAGGCCGGCGGAGCTGGTCAGGAAGCCTGCGTGTAGGTCTGGAGGATCACTCCGGTGGAGAAGGCCTGGGCCGAGGCCAGTCGCAGTTCGACGGTGTCGAGGTCGTCGAACCACCGGGCGCCCTTGCCGAGCACGATCGGGTGGACGAACAGTTGCAACTGGTCGAGCAGTCCGGCGGTGAGTAGCGATCGCACGAGGGTGAGGCTGCCGGTCACGGCGATGTCCTTGCCCTCGGAGTCCTTGAGCGCCTGGAGCCCCGCGAGCACATCGCCGCTGATGATCTCGGTGTTGTTCCAAGTTGCCTCGGTCAGGGTGCTGGTGACGACGTACTTCTTCTGGTTGTTCATGAAGCCGGCGAATTCATCCTCGCTGGAGGGCCAGTACGCCGCGAACTGCTGGTACTGGACCCGGCCGAGCAGCATCGCGTCGGACTCGGCCATGGCCGCGCCGACGGCGGTTCCCATCTCGTCGTTGAAATAGGGGAAGTGCCAGGTGTCGGGCGCCTCGGCCACGCCGTCGAGGGACACGAAAAGACTCGCGATGATCTTGCGCATGAGGTCCTCCAGATGTTCCGAACGCGTGTAGTTCGATGGATAGATAGTAAGGCGTCGAACTATCTCTCGTCAAATAGTATGCTGGCGGCATGCGTAAGAACGATGAGGTCGACACCGTGATCGAGCAGTGGCGGCGGGAGCGGTCCGACCTGGACTTGTGGCCGGTCGAGGTCCTGGCGCGGGTGACGCGGTTCGCCGCGGTCATGAACCGTTCCTTCGACGAGGTTTTCGCCCGCCACGGCCTGCGGAACGGAGAGTTCGACGTGCTGGCCGCGATCCGCCGGTCCGGGCCGCCCTACGTGGTGATCCCGTCGGTGCTGTCCGAGCAACTGATGCTGTCCCGGGCAGGGATGACCAACCGCCTCGACCGGCTCGACCGGGCCGGCCTGATCGACCGGCAGCTGGACCCCGAGGACCGGCGCAGCTTCCTGGTGACACTCACCGACAAAGGCATGGCGACCGTCGACGCGGCCATGAGTGACCACGCCGCCAACGAGGCCGCGCTGCTGTCCGCACTGTCCCAACGCCAGCAGCACCAGCTGGACGACGCGATGTACACGCTGCTGCAGGCGGCCAAGGACCGCGACATCTGAACGCGCCGAGCGGCGGCACGTCACCGCTGACGCAGGTTCACCAGGGCAACGGCGTCAACGGACGGCCCGTCACCCCCGGATGCCGCTTGAGCCCCGAGTCCGCATGGTCCCCGGGGTTCCAGCCGCCTGACCGCAGACAGGGACGCCCGTCTGTGTCAGGTCGAGGTCGACCGCTTCGAGGCTCGCGACTCCGTCGCGGCGGAGTCGACGAACGCGATTCGGGCGCGGCGCGGGCAGTGCTGTGGGTCCTCAGGCGAGGGCGGGCGCTCTTCGTTAATTCGGTGGGTGTGGTGGTCGTGTGAGTGGGATGCTGTCGGGGTGGCTTATCAACCCGGTTCCCCGGCCGCCCCCTCTCCTCTTCCTCCTTAGTCACGGCCGCAGTTGGCGGAAGCGCGTCGCGTTCGGGCGGTGGTGTTATTCGAGGAGGGTGTCTCGAATGCGGAGATCGCGCGGGCGGTGGGGGTGTGTGCCGAGAGCGTGCGGCGTTGGCGTCGGGTCTGGGAGGAAGGCGGTGCTTCAGCGTTGCGGCGGCGTGCGGCGACCGGGCGGCCGCCCAAGCTGGACGACCCACAGGTGGAGGTGGTCCGGGCCGCATTGGAACAGGGTGCCCAGGCTCACGGTTTTGAGGCCGACCTGTGGACCCTGGAGCGGGTCGGCATCGTCGTGGAGCGGGCGACGGGAGTGGTGCTGTCGCGGGCGTCGGTGTGGCGGCTGCTGACGGGCCGGCTGGGGTGGGGTCTTCAGCGCCCTGAGCGGCGGGCGGTGGAGCGGGACGAGTCGGAGATTGCCCGCTCGGTCGCGCATGAGTGGCCGCGGATTAAAAAGGGGCGGTGAACACACGTGCATGGATCGTGTTCCTCGACGCATCAGGCATCTGTCTATTGCCACAGGTCCGTCGCACCTACGCGCCCCGAGGACGGACCCCGCTGCTGCGGCACCGCCTGAACTGGAAGCGGGCGTCGATGACCGGGGCCCTGGGCTACCACTCCACCGATCCCGGTCGAGGGGCACGTCTGTGTTTCCGTCTCACGCCCGGCAGCTACGACACCCTCGGACTCATCGAGGTCCTGGAGCAGACGAAGGTGTTCTACCGCGGCGAGAACGTGGTTCTGGTCCGGGACGGCCTGTCCGCCCACTGGAGCCGGGCCATGCGGGCCTGGGTCGACGAGCAGGACTGGCTCACCCTCGAGCGATTACCCGCCTACGCACCCGAGCTGAACCCGGTGGAATTGCTGTGGTCCTCGCTCAAGAAACGTGAACTCGCCAACCTCGCCGGCGACCACCTCGCCGATGTCGCCGACGCCACCGAACAAGGCATCCACCACATCAACACCAACCCTCAACTCCCCTGGTCGTTCCTCACCCACACCGGCCTGACCATCCGCCCACCACACCCACCGAACTAACGAAAAGATCGGTAAGAGCTCGTAACACGATCTTGCTGGCGTGAAGCGGTTGGTCGGGGGTGCTGCTGAGTGGGTTGCCGCTGCCGGTGCCAAGGTCGGTCACAAGCCATGCCGGAGTCATGCCGGGATGAAGCTCGGCCACCAGGGTGGGACGTTGCCCGGGCACAACGGGGCGGGATAGGAGTCCGGCATCCCGAGCCATGTGACAAGGAACCAGGTTAACCACAAGGTGAAGATGAGCCCTGCCATCAGGGCTGTCCTGCGATGACGTCTTCCAAGCGTGCTGTGCAGGATCACCCACGGAACCGCAGCGGCGATCCATATGAGAGGCGCAAGAAACAGCAAAGTCATGCCGTTGGCTCCTGCGCTGCTGCCGATGTTACAAGCAGCCCATGCCCTCCCAATCGCAGCAATGGTCACCACTGCGGTCAGTCCGCCGAAGAGGACACCAAAGCCAATTCCGCTGAACCGGCGGCCCGGAGGACTCGACGACTCTGCTCCCATGATCATCTCTCCCGCCTCGCCCTGGATGCGGAGAGTACCAACGCTCTGAAGCAGCCCGCTGGGGCCCTGGCCTGCCCTGACACCGGTCAGCCGTTCTTGGGCTTCCGAAGCCGCCTCCAGCAGATGAGGCCGCAGGTCAATGAGTCAATGAGACGAAGGCGTCGTGGAGTTCGGTTCGGCGTTCTCAGCGGACGGCGAGGCGTTCGAACTGGTAGAGCAGGGCGAAGGTCTGCTCGACGACGTAGCGGAGTTGGCCCAGACCCTTGATGTTCGGGGCGCCCTTGCGGGAGATGACCGGCAGGATCCGGCGCTTGCGCAGCTCCTCGCGGTGGGGGTTGGAGTCGTAGCCCTTGTCGCCGAGCAGCGAATCGGGGCGGCGGCGTGGCCGGCCGGGACGCCCGGCCACGGGCGGGATACCGTCGACCAGGGCGAGGGTCTGGGTGACGTCGTTGACGTTGGCAGCGGTGGTGATGACTTTGAGCGGGGTGCCGCGGCCGTCGCAGATCAAGTGGTGCTTGCTGCCCGTCTTGCGCCGGTCGACCGGTGACGGACCGGTGTCGGCTCCTTTCTTTTCGCGCGAACATGGGAGCCGTCCACACACACGCGCGCGGGACCAGTCGAGTTCGTCGGCCCCATTCAGCTCGGCGAGCAGAATGCGGTGCAGCCGATCGAAGACCCCGGCTTGCTGCCACCGCTCCAGACGGCGCCAGCAGGTCTGCCCCGAGCCGAACCCCAGCTCCAGCGGCAGCAGTTGCCAGGCCAGGTCGTTACAGAGAACGTGCAGGATGCCCTACAGACACAGCCGGTCCGCCACCGGCCGAGGCCCCGGTGACCGCTCAGGCCAGGGCGGCAGCAGCGGCTCGATCAGCATCCAAAGGTCGTCATCCACGATCCATGGCCGACTACTCACACTCTCCCGAACGGCCGAATCGTCACATCGGTCACGCCCGATCAGGGCACTTCAACAAGATCGTGTTACGAGCTCTACGCGGATGGTGGTTCGGAGTCGTTGTCGTCATAGTCTTCGTGGTCTTCGCGATTGGAATGGCAAGAAGGCGGTGCAAGTGACGCTGTGAAAAGCCGAATGAGGACGCCCTGCAGGCGTACACGTCCTTACGGGTCAGCAGGACGGCATGATCAAAACCCTGCTGCGCCCTGAGAGCAGGCGCGGGAGAGTCCTTAGGTCAGCGCCGTCCTCGGCGGTCCCGGTCGGTCAGGTGGCGCTGCAGGTGGGAGAGGGCGCGAGTGGGGCGTCCGCGGAGGGCGGCCCGCGCGGCGTTGGCACCTGGTGCTCCGTGGACTCCCCCGCCCGGGTGAGCGGACGCGGAAGCCAGGAAGAGACCGGGGACAGGTGTTTCCGGGCGCCCCGTGCCCGGGGTGGGGCGGAAGATCAGTTGTTGGTGCAGGGCCGTGGTACCCCCGTTGATGGCGCCACCGTGGAGGTTGGCATTCATGCTCTGCAGGGTGGGCGGGGCAAGGATGCGGCGTGCGGCGATGCGGCTCCGGAAGCCGGGGGCGTAGCGCTCGACCTGCTCTTCGATCCGGTCGGCCATCGCCTCCTGTTCGCGGGCGTCCCACGATCCGGTCAGCTTGTCGTCTCCGGCATCGCCCCTGACGTGGTGCGGTACGTGTGTGTAGGCCCAGGCGGCCTCGGTGCGCCGCGGCGAGCGGCTGGAGTCGGCGGTGGTCATCTGGCCGAAGAGCACGAACGGCTCGTCGGGCACATGGCCGGTGGCGATCTGCGCGGCGGAGCGGGTGAGGCTGTCCACGCCTTCCGCGAGGTGAACGGTTCCCGCCTGTGCGGCTTGCGGGCTGTTCCAGGGCACGGGGCTGTTCAGGGCCCAGTCGACTTTGAACGTGGCGAAGTCCCACTGGAAGCGCTTCAGGTCCGTGAGCAGGCGCTGCGGCAGGTGCTCTTCGGCGACCAGCGAACCATAGAGGGCGGGCGCGGACACATCGGCCAGGACCGCCCTGCGCGCGGCGACCGCCTCGCCGCCTGCGGTGCGGACACCCACGGCACGTCCTCCCCGTACGACGATCTCCGTCACCTCCTGGCCGCAGCGCACCTTTCCGCCCCGCCCCTCCAGGCGCCGGACGAGCGCCGCGGTGAGTGCGCCGGCGCCACCCACCGGGACGGGGAATCCGTAGGTCTGCCCGAGCATGGACATCAACCAGCCGAACCCCCCGCTGCCCGCCGCTTCAGGCGCGAGATCGGCGTGCAGGGCGTTTCCGGCGAGCAGAAGCCGGCCTCCTTCACCGCCGAACTGCTCCTCCCCCAGACGCCGCACAGGCAAGAGCATCGTCCGCGCCACGCGCAGTCCGCCCGCCGCCCGCAGCCGTACGGCCAGGCGGGCCCCGGCCCGGACGGGCGGGAAGGGAGTGAACAGCGCATCGAGGATGCCGGGCCGCAGCCCTTCCCAGATCTCGCACAGGCGCCGCCACGCGTCGCCGTCCCCGGGGGCGAACGCTTCGAGGCTCGCGCTTGTCTCCGCCAAGTCGCGGCTGAGGACGGCGCAGCGGCCGTCGCGCAGGGGGTGGGCCAGCACTTTCGGAGCGTGACTCCACTCCAGCCCCTCCCGTTCCAGGTGGAGGGCGGCCAGGACGGGTGATGCGGCGGCCAAGGGATAGAACGCGCTGAACAGATCGCTGGCGAAGTCCGGGGCGACCCCGTGGTCGTGCCGTACCGCTCCGCCGGGCTCCGGCTGCGCCTCCAGAACGTCCACGCTCCAGCCCGCGTCGGCCAGCAGATTGGCCGCCACCAGGCCGTTGGGCCCCGCTCCGATCACTACGGCGTCCGGCATGCGTCGCTCCCGGTTTGCGTCGGTGCCGCCCGGCTGGACGGGATGAGTCGTGCCCGGCCCCCGGCAGGGGCCCTTGGTGGCAGCCAGTGGCGACTTCAGGCGGGGCGCGGGCGCGGTCGGTGGGCAGCGCCGCGCCCCGGGGCGTCGGTCCCCTCGCACAGACGGGCAAGTCGGCCCAGCATCGCGCGGTGCCGAATCTGCTGCGCCGCGTCCAGGAGGCCGTTGTGCAGGGCGCCTCCCGCACCGCGCAGGGGGTGCTCGTCGAGAATGACGAGTGTGTCCTCGCCCCAGGGCCGCAGCTCCATGGCGATCCGCGCGGTCCCCAGGGGCCCGCTGTACGCCTCCAGCTCGAGCACGCTGATCGGCTCGACGCGGCGCACGACGGTCCGGTTGTGCAGCGTGAACGGGCCGATCTTCACCGTGTAACGGAGAACAGCTCCGAGTTCGGGCCAGGTGCCCGCGTCCAGTTCGGCCCGGTCGGGGCCGACGACCCATTGCCCGTAGCGTTCGGCGTCGGCCAGGATCGCCCAGACGTCCTCGGGCGGCTTCTTGATCAATCGGTGCCGTACGGCCATGCGTTCCTCCGGCCTTCGAAGCGCCCCCCTTCGCGAGTTCCCACGCTAGTCCTGATCACGCATCTCGCCACGGGACGGCATCTTCATCAGCGACGAGGCTGGCCCTGCGGAGGCGAAGCCAGTGGCTTCCGGAGGGGGAAGGGGCAGCGGGATGGACTTTACGAGCGGATGCTCCTCAGACTCAGCGCGCAGAGGGCCGCCCAGGAGATCGCAGCTCCCGCGGCTTTCAGGCGGGCTTGCCGATGGGGCAGCTGGGTACCGAAGATCACGGTGTCGGACGTGTCCGCGGCGACCCGGCACCAAGTGGCGAGGCGGCGTGCGTCGTCGCCGGTCGCGGCCACCATGGCAAGCCCGATGACCAGATCTCGGGATCCGAAGGCCCGAACCAGCAAGCTCGTATCCCGTGGAACGCTGCCGCCGGGCTCCAGCGGGAGAGCGCAGGGTTTCGCGAGCCATTCGGGCCTGGCCATGATGGCCACGCCGTAGAGCGCGGTCGCGGCTCCGAGCAGCCGGTTGATGTCCGTCGTCTTTTTCATGGCATCGCGCCCTTTCCCTCTGAGGGTGTTCGATCGCGTTCCCTCGGGTGCGCACTTCATCCCCGGCATGGGGGCCGTCGTCCGGAAACCCTGTCAGGGCCGAGCCGTGTGGTCGGGATGCCCGTGGGTGCGGCGGGCCTCTTTCATCTCCGCCTCGTGCAGGTGGCTCCGCCCGTCGACGAGTTCCTGGCGTACCTGGTGCTCCACCTCGGTGAACGGCGTGTAATAGGTGGCGTTGTACGCCTCGATGACCTGGAAGGTCCAGCAGCCGGGAAGGACGTTGCGGCCCACGATCTCCCGCTCGACCAGATCGGCCTGCTCCCCGTGGCCCGCCGCCCGCAGCTGCTCGACCGCACGGCCCAGCGTCAGATCCGCACCGCCGGTCAGCCGATGGAAGGCGTACAGATGCCCTCGAGCCTGTTCCACGGTCTCCAGTGCCTCGGACAAGGTGCCCAGTGCCTCGACCGTGGCATCGCTCACCCCGTGCGGGCGGACATGTCCGTCCACCGGCCCGGCTCCGCGCTCGCTGGTGGGGCTCATGACGTGACCCTTCGATGTCCGCACGACGGCTGTCCAGGACGGCCTGAGGCCTGGGCCCAGGCGCCCGTACCTCCCAGCTTTGCGTGCCGACGGGCCTTTCGCGACCGACGCGGCACGGACCGCGTGCGACACCGGCGGAGCTCAGCGCGGTGGGGTCGTGCCAGCGGATGCGCGATCGTGTGGCCTGGGCGAGCCTGAGGACATGACTGATCCACTCGTCCCTCCAGGGAAGACCCCTCCCGGCAAGACTCCCCCCGGGGAGACCCCACCCGTGGAAGGCTCGACCGCCGAGGCCCACGAGGAACGTCCGGACGGCGGGCTCTGGGAGCACCCCCGATTCTGGCTGTGGCTGATCGCTGCCGGAGCCGTACTGATCGCAGCCTTCTTCATCGCGCGGCTCATCTCTCTGTAGCGCACGGCGTTCGCCCGCGAGGCTCCTTCGGGGCTCACTCAAGGGCTTTCAGCGGCCTGGGGGTACAGGACCTGACCGGAGGGTCGGCGGTTTCGGGGAAGTCGAACAAGGTCACCTCCGCTCACGAGAGGTGATCCGTCGACGCGCACGGTGACGTACAACTCCCCTCGCTGAGCGTTTGGTCCGGTGATTTGCGTTTGGTCCCGGGGCAGGTTCCGCGCCGGTTCGGGATGGCTGCGCCGGTGAGTCTGCGGGCCATAAGGTCGATCATCGCGAGGTGGAACATCGCTTCGGAGCGGTGCGGGTGACGTTCGTAGTCGCGCGTTTGGCGTCGGTGATGCGTGAGCCAGCCGATGCTGCGTTCGATGTCCAGCGTCCCGGGACGATCGTGTATCCGTGGGTGCCGGGCGGGCGTTGGACGGGGTGGACGTCGACGCCGAGGCGGGTGTCGTGGTCGATGGCGGTGGTGCGGTAGTCGGCGTCCACGAAGATCAGGCGGCAGCTCCACGGGATGGGCCGGATTCAAACTCCTCCGCAAGATGATCCTGCTTCAGTGACCCTCCACCATCGTGACCCCAGAAGTTTCGGCGGAAACGCCAGCCCGCTCATCAGTAGCGCGGCCCGACAGTGGGATGCGAGGCCAAGGCACGGGCAGCAATCTGCAGTTGCGCCTCCCATGCTGCCTCGTCGAGCCCCAGCGTGTATTCGATGCAGCACGCGCATGGCGGGAGAAGCGCCACGAATGCTTGCTCCTCAGCGGTCTCGACCTCCACCTCCGACCACTCGTCGGATGCCAACTCGGCGAGACCCACCTCCCTGGCGGTGAATCGCGAGGCCAGTCTGCGCAGTGCGTATCGCCTGGCCAAGTGGTGATCGGGCAGAAGGATCCCCGATTCTTCGAGGGCCTGCTCGAATGTGTCGCGGATGTCCCGGGGGTCCGCATGACGCGGCAGACCGGCGAGCTCGCACAGGGCCGGCGTATCCATCCCCAGTGCGAGTGCCTGGGCAGCGGTCATCGGCAGGTCCTCCGGACACACCTGATCCGCTTGATACAGCCACGCTGCTTCCACCAGGGGCGGACAGGTGCTGCGGACAGAGCTGTCGGGTTCGGATGTGTCGTCTATCGCTGCCATGGTTCATACGATGCCAGCACGGCTCGCGAAAGCGTCTGGAAATTTTGACTGTCCCAGTAACCGCCCTTGGGGCCCGCCCGTACCGTTGCCCCGGTGACACTCCGCGACGGCTCCCCAAGATCTCTGCCAGAAGCCAGTTGTGATGCCGCTTTGTGCACCATGCCGGCCCCGGAACCGCTGCCCCCGGGCCTGCCAGCCGGAGGCCCCTGCGTGCCCGCACCACACGCCATCAACCTGCACTTCTGGGCCCGTCGCATGACGGCCCTTGGCGTGTCTCCCACCAGTCCCCCCGCGCGTCGCCTCACCGCACCACAGTTGGCCGGCGCCTTGCGTACGACGCTCCACGACGAGCAGTACCGCAACCGGTCCGCCGGGCTTGCACAGATTCTTCGCAGCGACAACGGAGCGGAACGCGTATTGAGCGCACTCGGAACGCTCTGAAACCGCGACCGACGGCGAGGCACTGGTGGCGCTGTCATTGCCACTGATCGATGTCGACCTCATGGCCCTGTTGGTCAGTTGTGGGTGCTGGCGCAGGTCTTGGGCTCCGTCGCACGGCTCGTCCTGGATGTGGGCGGGGCGGAGATCTTCGAGAGTGCGCGCTACCGCGAGCGGGCTCCAGCAGGTAATCCGGGCGCCGGTCGGCGTGTACCGCCCAGTCCGGCGGCCCGCCGTTTCACCGGGATTTCAAGGGCCTTTCGTATCGTCCTGTCGACGTTTTCGCCGCGGTGCACAGGACCTGCCGCGCACGCTGCTGAGGTGAGTGGAGTCAGGCGTGACCGAACTACTGCCCAAACCCGTTCCCGACGCCGGGCCCCCGGACGGTCCGTCCGGTCGTCAGATCCGGGTGGTGCTGTGCGGGGGGACCCTCGGTGCCGTGCTCCTGGCCGCCGCGCTCGTCATCGACTTCTCGGGTGCCAACGACGTGAGCGTCCCGCAGATGCCGAAGATGCCCGCGCTGCCGACGTCCCTCCCCAGCGGACTGCCCACAGGCATCCCCACGGGTTTCCCCACGGACCTGCCGTCCGACTTCCCGACGAACCTTCCGACAGGCTTCCCCGAACTCCCCACAGATCTACCCACCGATCTCCCCGGCACGCCCTCCTCCTCTGGAGGCGGCTCATGAACGGACGGGCGTTCCGAGCCTTGCGGGACGACGGAGCGGCCACGGCACGGGCGCTGCTGATCGCCCGGGGCGCCATCGCCCTGTACCTGGTCGAGCTGGTGGGGAACCTGACCCGCCCCCGGGTTCTGCCCGACGAGCCCGCTCTGTCGATCTTCTACAAACTGCCGGCCTCCCTCACCAAGATGCCCGGCTTCGGGGACTCATTCAACAGGCTGCTGTCCATGCCCCGCGCCGTCTTCTGGAGCGTGCTGGCAGGCATCGCCGCCGGCGTACTGATCCAGGTCTACATAGCCGTCACGCGTCAACCCGACCGGCGGGCAGCACAGTTGACCTGGGTGACGTTGGGACTGCTACTGCTGCCGTTCGGACTGATCCCGTTGATGGTGATGGTCGAGTACCTCCCGTTGACACTGGCCTGCCTGCCCAGCACCGCGTTCGTGCTGCTCCTGCTGCGCGGCGGGGTGCGGTTCGCCCGCGTGCCACTCGCGGCACTGCTGGCGGCCTTCGGCTGGGGCGCGCTGATCGTCTTCGGTCTCGGCCGCTCCTACACCGGTCTCGCGTTCGCCACGATCAGCGGTCATCTCAGCCCGCCCCTGGGTGACCTCACCTCCCCTGCCGGTGACATCAGCGAGTTCACCAGGAGTCAGTTCCGGACCATCGACCTGGTGGTCCTGCACCTCGGGGTGGTGAACGCCCTCGTCGTATCGGCCGGTGTCCTGCTGCTCCTGACGCTCTTCCGGTACCGCATCACCGACACCGTCACCGGGCTCACCCTCGGCGCCGCCGTCGGGCTCGGGTACAGCTTCGTGGAGAGCATCATGTTCATCAAGATCTACGGTTCGCTCGGTTCCGTCTTCGGGACGACGGGCGGCTTCGAGTACTGGATCCGGCAGTCGGTCGGTCTGCTCGGCGGGCAGGTGGTGTTCGGCGCGCTGCTGGGAGCCGGGCTCGTCCTCGCGGGCCGGGCGCGACGGCGCGGTCGTGTCGCCGCGGCAGCCGTGATGACGGCGGCGGGCGGCGCGACCGCCGCCGAAGTGCTCTCCGGGTGGCTGTCGGCCCGACTTCACGGCCACGTCGAGACAGGAAGCGTGCTGGACACCCTGGTCGTCTCACCACTGCTCTGGCTGCTTCCCCAACTCCCATTCATGGCAATGGCCTTGCTACTTCTGACACTCGGACTGCGCGAGCGTGGCGCAGCCCTGCGGGCCGCCGCGTCGGAGGAGGCTGCGAGCGGCCGCCCGTTCCTCGTGCCGACGGAAGAACAGGTCCTGGTATCGCCCGCCCTGCGGTTCTGGGCCGTGGCGAGCACCTGGCGCTGGTACGGACGCGGCGCCGCCTTGCGCTTGCACCGCCTGCAGTCCGCACAGTTGGAGCTCGCCGGCTGGCGAGCCCAGAAGGACCCCGAACTTGCCCCGCAGGGAGAAGTGTTGCGCACTCGAATACTGCGGCTGAAGAGCGTGGAGGCGGGCTCATGACGAGCCGTCCGATCGCCGTCGTGCGGCTGGCCGGGGCCGCCGTCCTGCTGGCCTGCAGCGTACTGCTGTCGGCGCCACCGGCCTCGGCCTGCGTCGTCAGCATCGGCTACAAGCCCTCCCTGGCGGCAGGGGACCTGAGCCACCACCCGACTTGCTCGACAGGTACGTCACTCACTGGGGCCGGCGGGGTCGCCCTGCTCGTACTCGGTGCCCTCGGCGCGGCGGGCCGGCGCACTTATCAGCGGGGCGAACGGACCGCTGGGACGGGCCCGGACCGGGACACGCCACACCCGTCGCTGACCGCCTACCTCGACGCCACGAGGACGGCCTCGCCGGAGAGCCGGGACGAACGTGCCGGGGCGTGAGGGGTGGCGCCCGGGATCGAGAAGACGGAACCGGGCGGCGCACGCCGTGCTGCTGGTCGTCGCCATGTTGACGGTCGTCCTGTTGGCGCCCGCAGCGGACGCTACGGACACACCCACTCCGGGTCAGTCCGAGGTCGCGGGCGAGTTCGCCGATATCGCGAACGCCCTCATGACGGACCCCATCAGCAGGGCCGGGATCGAGGCCCACGAGAAGCTCCACATGGAGGACGGCACACGCAACCTCGCCGTCATCTGGTTCGACATGACCAACTTCCGACCGTCACACATGGAAGCGATCACCCGGACGTTCAGCGCGGGCGACGTCAGCCTGGGCCAGTACACCGGCTACGGCCGGCTGCTGAGGCGTGAGGGCAACGAGGCGCTGTTCGACGCGATCGGCATCACGGGTGACGGTCCGCTGCTGGAGTTTGCCGCCGTCAACGAACCGGGCCGGAACCATTCCGAGTCAGTCATCTACGACCAGGTACTGAACCCCCTCCTCACGGACCTCGGTCTGCGGGACAAGGCGATCAGGCAGTTGAAGGCGAGGGCAGTCGCCGGCTTCTCGGACCGGGGCCGCTGCGGACTCTGTCTGAAGCTCACCAGCAGCATTCCCGAGAAGAACTTCAGATCTGGAACCCCGTACGAGACCAGCCAGGACCGGAAGGCGTCGGCGGCCCGGGTAGGCGCCATCATCAGCCAGTGCCTCTCCCGGCTCAGGGCGGAACGGAAGAAGAAGGAGGAACAGGCCAAGGCGGCCCTGCCGGTGCCGGGAGCCAAGTCCACACCGTGCACGTCGATGGGGAAGGGCAGCGGACAGCCCGTCATGGCACTCTCTGCCTACCTGGCCGCCGGTCCGTGCGGCGGGGCGGAGAGCGGTGCGGGGGCACTCGACCGGGCGCTCACCCCGTCCGGCACGTCCTACGGCGGGGTGGACTTCTCGACGCTGGAGATGCGCTACTTCTCCGACGGTTCGGGCGGGGTGCAGTACGCGTACTCCTCACAGCAGTTGCCCGAGGGCTACCAGCAGGACAGCGAGCTGGGGGCGCGGACGGTCGAGAACATGGGCGACGATCTACGGACCTGGCTGGCGCTCGACCCGCGGAAGTTCTGGGTCAACCTCAATCCCACCGAACCTGACCGGATCGTCGATCCCGCCCTCGGCCAGACCAACGCCGGCAAGGCCATGCTGGAGGCCGACCTCCAGATGAAGCGCACCGAAGCGAAGATCCTGCACCCCGACTCGGCGACGGGGTCGAAGTACTGGCAGCGGATCCAGCCCGGTGCGGACGGCACGCTCTGCTTCTCCGCACGGATGTGGATCGTGCCCGGCGAAGTGGAGGTGCGCCAGGACGGCGGATCGCTCTACATCCTCAAGGCGTTGCTCGATGTGAAGACGAAGTCGGACCACATCGACGATCCGTATTCCCCGACCTGCAAGACCGATCCCGCCACGGACGCCCGGAACGAGGAACTGGAACGCACCCTCGTACTGCCCGAGGTGGTCAAGTCGGTCAACACCGCTCCGGAGTACGCGCCGCTGCGGCGGGCGTTCATGGCCCGCATCATCGCCCAGTGGGTCCGCGAACGGCACCAGCAGGGGCATGAGACGTCGTTCGACGGGATCATCGATTCCAAGGATCTGGGCCCGGCAAAGCTGGAGGATGGCTGGCGCCCGAAGCAGGTCTTCGACGACTACGTACGCTCCTACCGGGACAAGGAGTTCGACATCACGCGGGAGAACACTGACGGTGGCGTCCGGCGCGTCACCCGCTACGTCTACGGGGGCGCGGACCTCACCAACGTCCGGCTGACCAACGTCACGGAAGCGGACATGAGCCAGCGGTATCCGCAGATCACCCAGGCCGCGCAAGGCTCAGCGTCCCGCCCGGTCACCGCACCGGATGGCTCGATCTGGCTGGGCGGCGTCGTACGGGCGCCGGACCAAGGCGTCTGGGACGGCCTCCAGAAGAACATCCGCAGGCTGACTGGAGGCCACGGTCCACTCCTGGCGCTGCTCCTGATCGCCCTCGGGACTGTCCTGTTCGGCTTCCGCAGCCGACGCGGTCGTCGTACCACCACGCCGTGACGGCAACAGCGAAGGAGGTTCGTGTCGGGCGCGCGGGCACTCGGCGGTGACACCGCTGGACGCCCGCTGCGTGCCGGAGACCGGCCCGCAGTCACCTTCCTGCTGAACCTTCCGCCCCATCCGGCCGAACGGTGGCCCATCGCGCCTGCGCCTTCGCGACACGCTGCAGCCTGACGGTGGGCCCGTAGGCGCGAGCGCGACCGCCGGCCATCGGTCCGACCCTGGGACGCGCCCTCATCAGGCGGGGACGAAGACGTCTTCCTGGGCTCCGTCGAGGATGAATCCGTTGTCGAAGCGGACCCGCACACTCACCCGAGGCGCCCGTTCCTGGAAAGCGTTCCACGCGGGTTCCAGAGAAGCGATTTTCTCTTCGAGCTGCCTCCTGGTCTCCGTGGGCATATCACGCCCGAAGGCGTCGAGCAGTGACTTGAGCCGCTCGTACTCGCGCACGTCATCGCTCTCGTCCTGGTGGTCGGCCACGTGCTCGACGGTCCCGCCAGTGCCCGCCGCCAGAGACAGGAATCCGACGACGAACCCCGCCACCTCGTCCGAATCGGTCAGCCGGGTATCCGCTGCCAGCACCACTCGCTGGCCTGCCTTCAGAGTCATCTGCTCCCCATCTTCGCGTTGCCGGCCCCACCAGCCCGACCGCCCTGCCCATTTTCCATGTCTGTCTCCTGGGCCAGAGTAGGTCGGAATCGCCAGCTGCAGCGCAACGGTGCGTCAGGCCTCGATCCATGACCCACTCCCCCGCTGGGTCCGGGCGGCGTTGGCCCCAAGGGGCTCGCTCCCCTCTGTCCAGAGCAGTCGTCAAGACTTGTGGATCACGGGGCAGTGATCAGATTGTCGACGAAGCCGGGTAGGTTGTGGCGACTCGACCCCAGGGGGACAACTGTGAGCACGCGGCCGTATCCATTCCACGAGGGAAGGAACGTCGCATGGGACCTCGTGGTCTGGCGCGGCGACTTCGAGCGGGTCGTGATCGCCGCGTTGAGCGGAGAGGA
Source organism: Streptomyces xanthochromogenes (assembly GCF_014650455.1). Taxonomy (GTDB): domain Bacteria; phylum Actinomycetota; class Actinomycetes; order Streptomycetales; family Streptomycetaceae; genus Streptomyces; species Streptomyces xanthochromogenes. The sequence goes on from NZ_BMUZ01000027.1 coordinate 32,176, forward strand.
CATCGTTCAGGTTCGCGGAGATTTTGATCGGGGGGACGATGCATGGATGTACAACGTCTACCCTGTTCCGAATGCCGTCCTGCCAACGATTGCTGATCTTGTGCCGGGGGTCCAGCTCGACCTCGAGCTTGAGCACTTCATAGAGGCCCGCCAGGATTTGCCGGGTGGGGAACTCTGGTTCCCCGAGCATGGCGAGCTTCCACCCGGTCACGTGCCGCCGCCGTGACGTGAAAGTCAAGGCTTCGATGACCGATGCGACGTGATCAGGCAGCGGCGGTCTCCTCGCGCTCAACCAGAACGCCATTCTCGAAGCGTGCGCCGGAGCGGACCAGGGCGACCAGGTGGGCGCCGGTGATCGCGCGCCAGGGGGCCTGGGCGGACTCGACGAGCTTGAACACCATGGCGAGCGCGGCGGCCGGGCTGCCGGCCCCTCGCGTGACCTCGGTGCGGAACTTGACCGTGGAGAACGTGGACTCGATCGGGTTCGTGGTCCGGAGATGGATCCAGTGCTCTGCCGGGAAGACGTAGAACGCCAGCGGCTTCTCCCCGTCGTCGGTGATCTTCACGACAGCCCACACGCCGAGAAGGCGATCGAGGCGTTCGCGAAGACCTACGGTGCCAAGTGGCCCAAAGCTCTGCAGCTAGCGGAGAAGTGTCTCCTCAATGCCGCATACTCCAGACAGGGAGACGTTATCTTTCGCGATCGAGTCGAATAGATCGGCGGGTGGCTGATCCTCGACTGGGGGCACCCAGGCGAAACGCTTGACCAGCCAGAGAAAAATGTTGGATGCCCTGCCTGCGGGGCACCACATTTTCATTCGGCCGTACTGAGCCGCTCCGTTTGAGTCACGAGCGGCCTACCTGAAACTGAGCATGGCAGAGCTCAGAATCTTGCACCCCGAGCCTCCTTGTGCAGTAGCGGGGCAGGATTTGAACCTGCGACCTCTGGGTTATGAGCCGAGCTAAGAGGTGTCCCGAAACAGCGCGCCGGGAGGCGGAAACGAGGTTGAGGCCAACCGGTGTGTCCCGCCGGGCCTGTTGGCGTTGGGCATCAAGGACGTGCGCCCATGATGGTGAGTGCCTCGTCGCACAAGCTGGCGGCATTGGCAGCTTCTCCCTCGAAGGCGCGTTTCCACAGGATGTAGGACAGACCACTTTCGGCCCGGCGGCGAGTGTGGGGTGCGGGTGCGGTCACGCGTTCCAGGCGGGCGGTCAGTGTGTCGATCATGGGGGTGAGTTTCGCCTGTCGTGTCACGCGTGCCAGTGCGGAGTCGGGCTCATTCACGCATGCGGCGATCAGTCTGCCGAGCCCTTGGGGCAGTGCAGTGATGATGCGTTCGACGGATGCGGTCAGGTCCGCCACTGGGTCGGCGGTGTCGGGTGTGGCGTGCAGTGACCGGTCGGCTCGCAAGGCGTCCGCGACCATCTCCTCCTTTCCTGGCCAGCGGCGGTAGAGCGCACCGAGGCCGACTCCGGCGGCCGCGGCGACGTCCTTCATCCGCAGGCCCTCGTAGCCATGGGCCTGTAGCAGGATCAGGGTCTGTTCCAGGGCCAGGGGGGCGATGTCGGGGTGGCGCCTGCGGCCGCGCTGAGCGTTCTCCATCCTCTTACGGTAACGTCAATTATCGGAAATGGTGATTCTCGGAAAGGTGTTGTCATGGCTCCCACCACCCCCACTCGCGCACTCGTCCTCGGCGGCGGAGGCGTCACCGGAATGGGCTGGGAAATCGGCGTCCTGGCCGGGCTCCTCGACGAAGGCGTGGACCTGCGCGACGCGGACACCGTGATCGGCACATCGGCCGGTTCCTTCATCGGCACCAACTACACCTCCGGTACCGACTGGGAGACCCTCTTCGCCGACCAGGACCACGCCGGCGAGAACGAACCCGTCATGCACACCGACCCGGCCGTCTACGAAGGCTGGACCCAGGCATTCATCACCGGCGCCGGCCACCCCGAAGCGGTGGGCGCCGGATTCGGCCGGGTCGCCCGCACCTTCGGCGCGGGGGTCGACACCGAGACCCGCCGCGCGGTCGTCCGCTCCCGCCTGCGCACCACCCACTGGCCCGCCACCATGCGGGTCGCCGTCACCGACGCCGACACCGGCCAGCTGCGCCTGCTGGGCCCCGAGGCGGGCATCGACATCGAGACCGCCACCGCCGCCAGCGGCGCCGTGCCCGGCATCTGGCCCAGCGTCCACTTCGACGGTCGCGAATGGATCGACGCCGGCATGGTCTCCGCCGCCAACGCCACCCTGGCCGCAGGACACGACCGCATCGTCGTCCTCGCCCCCATGCCCGAGGGCCACGCCGGTATCCCCAGCGCCCAGGACGACGTCGCGCGCCTCAACGGCACCGGTGCCCACGCCTTCCTCGCCGCCCCCGATGCCGCCGCCCGTGAAGCCATCGGCCCCAACCCCTACGACCCCACCCGCGCCCGCGCGGCAGCCGACGCGGGCCGCCGCCAAGGCCGCACCCTCGCCCCCGACATCAAGCAGATGTGGAGCTGAACCACGGCGGCGAACCGGGCGCTGGTGGATCACTCCCGGAGTGATCCACCACCCCATGATGATCATGATGGGGACTGGTGTGATTACGGCGTAGGAGCCGTTCTGGATAGAACCGTTCAGTGGTCTGAGCCCAGCACGGCATCCTCGGCGAACCGCGGGCGGGCCCGCAGGGCAAACTTCGGCCCAAGGCAGTCGACCACTCGGCTCGCAGTTGACTTCGACAGCCCAAACAGCAGCGCCAGTTGTCGCATGGTCAGGTTGGACCGCCAGTACGCAGTGAACGGCAGTATCCGGTCCTCCAGCGGCAGTTTCCACGGACGGCCGTGGCCGCCGGTGTCGGCACCCTCGCGCCGCAGTTGGTTCACCAGCTTGGCGAACACGCGGGAGCGGCCGTAACCGCAGCAGTGCAGAGGAAGAGTCCGTACTCGCGGCCTAGCGGGACCGTGAAGCCGGTCGGTGCCCCCCTGGGGGTGCTCGGCTCTCCCAGTCTCCCTGGCGGCTCGCGCTGACATCGGCACGTTTGCTGATCACTAGCGAATCGTTAGCGAGGAGTGGGAAGTTCAGCCGCAACACGACCTCCGATCCGGGGTGTCCGTGAAGGTCCCGTCGAGTGTGCAGTGTTCGGCGGTTGAGGAAGAAGGAGTTCGCCTTCGTGGGGTCCCACCGTCGTCCCAAGCCCGCGAGCCGTACGCGTGTGACCGTGCTCAGC
>NZ_BMUZ01000028.1 GCF_014650455.1 Streptomyces xanthochromogenes
AAGCCTTTCAGCGCCGATGGTACTGCAGGGGGGACCCTGTGGGAGAGTAGGACGCCGCCGAACAAAACTTCAACGCTGGTCCCTGAACTTCGGTTCGGGGGCCAGCGTTTTTTTGTGCCCGCTCACCTGGCGTTCATGTGGCAAGAGGAAGATCCGCTGTCATGGGAATGACAGGAGCGCTCAAGTCTGCCGGTGTCGCGACCGGTGACGAGGTGATCGTGCCGGCCTACGGCACCGCCGAGTTGGCCCGGGCCGTTGTAGCCGTCGGGGCCGTTCCGGTGTTCGCCGACATCGATCCGTCGACGTACTGCCTGGCCCCGGAAGCCGTCGGCCGGGCCGTCACGTCGCGGACCGCCGCTGTCGTACTCGTCCGCCGCTTCGGGTATCCCGCCGATGGTGAGCGGTTCGCCGAACTGGCCGCCGGGCACGGGGTGTTGCTCATCGAGGCGGAGGACCACGAGGGACTCGGCGGGGATGCGGCCCAACGCCGCGAGCGCGCAGGGTACTTGGACCGACGGCTCGTCGGAGTGGAGACGCCCGCCCCCGCCGAGGGGCACCGCTATCAAAGGTATGTCGTGCGGGTGCCCGGCAACGGCCGGCCCGACCGGGACGCGTTCGCGCGGCTGTTGAGGCGGCGCGGAGTCGCGTGCGAGGTGCCCGTGCCCATTCCCGTACACCGGATGCGGGAGTTCAGGCGGGACGGGGCGAGCCTGGCCGCGACCGAGCGGGCCGCGGACGAGACGCTCGCGCTGCCTTCGCTCGACGGGCTTTCCCCGGCGGAATTGCGGCGGTTGGTCTCCGTCTGCAACGCGCTGGGCGGGCTGCTGCAACCCGCCTAGCGACCACCGCCGGGCGCGGTTCGGAACACCGTCTGATTCGGGGTATGCTTTATCTCGTTGGCGAGGGGGAAACCCCGAGACAACAACCGGCCCCTATAGCTCAGTCGGTAGAGCGTCTCCATGGTAAGGAGAAGGTCTGCGGTTCGATTCCGCATGGGGGCTCAGAACATACGAAAGGCCCCGCCCAATGGGCGGGGCCTTTCGCGTTCCCGCGTGCCCTCTCGGGACTATCGCTTGGCCTGCTCGGGGATGCGCATGGACAGGATCGCCATGTCGTCGGAGGCGGGCTCGGCGGCGAAGCGCTCGACCGCGCGCAGGACCCGAGCCGCGACCGCGCCCGCCGTCAGCCCCGTACAGGTGGCCAGTACGTCGGTGAGGCCGTCGTCGCCCAGCATGCGGGTGCCCTCGCGGCGTTCGGTGATGCCGTCGGTCACGCACAGCAGGACGTCGCCCGGGTCGAGGGTGATCGTCTGCTCGTACAGCTCCAGGTCCTCCATCACGCCGAGCAGCGGCTGCGGGTCGGCGGCCGGCTCGACCGTGCCGTCCTGGCGCAGGCGCAGCGGGAGCGGATGGCCGGCGCAGACGATCTTCAGAATGGCGCTGCCGTCCTCCTGGGGCCACAACTCCCCGTAGAGCAGGGTGAGGAAGCGGCTGCGGGCGCCCTCGTCGAGGATCGCCGCGTTCAGGCGCTCCAGGACCGCGGGCCCGCCGAAGCCCTCGCGGGCCAGCAGGCGCAGGGCGTGCCGGGCCAGGCCGGTGACGGCCGCGGCCTCCGGGCCCGTACCGCACACATCCCCGATGGCGAAGCCGTACGCGCCGTCGCGGATCGGGAAGAGGTCGTAGAAGTCGCCGCCCACCTCGTTGCCCTCGCCGGCCGCACGGTAGATCACCTCGACCTCGACGCCGGGGATCTGCGGCAGGCCCGGCGGCAGCAGGGAGCGCTGGAGGGAGCGGCTGATCGCCATGCGCTCGGAGTACAGGCGCGCGTTGTCGAGGGCCAGGGCGGCCCGGCGCGAGAGGTCCTCGGCGAGTTCGAGGATCTCCTGGCGGAAGTGGTCGTCCGACGGCTTGCCCAGGGTCAGCATGCCGATGACGCGGTTGCGCGCGACCAGCGGCAGGACCACCGTCTCGCCGCCGACCGCCGCCGCCGTCGACAACGTGGTGCCCAGGCCGCTGCCGGTGTGCGGGCTGCCCGAGCGGCCGAAGTCGCGCATCGAGACGCGGAGCGCGGCCTGGTGGGCGGCCTCGCCCGGCGCGGTCCAGACGCGGGCGCCGGGGGTGGGCACCGGCTCCGGCGGGTCGATCTTGGACAGGAGGGCCTTGAGACCGTCGATCCGCTCCTCGTCCTCGTGCAGGACATAGGAGAGGTACGGCTCCGAGGCCTGGTCGGCGATCGTGTAGACGGCACACCAGGTGGCCAGGGTGGGCACGGTCATCTGGGCCATCAGGGCCAGCGTCTGATCGCGGTCCAGGGTCCCGGCCAGGAGGTCGGACGCCTCGACGAGGAAGCTCAGGGAGCCTCGGCGCAGGCGTTCCAGTTCGCCCAGGCGGGCCGATTCGACGGCGAGCGCGATGCGGTCGGCGGCGAACTGGAGGCGCAGGGCCTCCTCGTTGGAGTAGCGGCCGGGGGATTCGGCGGCGACGCCGAGCGAACCGGTCAGGCGGCCCTCGACCTTGAGGGGGACGGTGACCACCGAACGCATGCCGGTGCTCTCCAGGAGCGGCACCGCGCCGGGCACCGCCGCGAGGTCCTCGTGGACGGCGGGCATCCGCGCCGAGCCGTAGCGGCCGGTGCCGGCTTCGACGGGCACGCGGGCGAAGCGCTGGCGGGCCGAGGGCAGGCCGGTGGTGGCCCGCACCTCCAGCTCGGTCTCGTCGTCGGTGGCGAGCAGCAGGAACGCGGAGTCGCCGTCCAGCATGTCGCGGGCGCGTTCCACGGTCCGCTGCAGCAGGCCGTCGAGGTCGTCGGGGGCGGGGGAGCCGATGAAGACCTCGAACGGGTCGACGTTGCGGTTCTCGCCCAACGTGCCCGGATCGGCGGCGGGTTGACGCACCGGGGTCTGCAACACGGCCCGCTCGTCGTCGCGTACGAGCAGACAGACGGTGGAGGGTTCGCCCTCGGTGTCGCGGACCCGCAGGTGCGAGGCGTACACCGGGACCACGCGTCCGTCGGCCCCTCTTATCCCGTAGGTGCCTTCCCAGCGCGAGAGTTGGAGGGCCTCGACGATGCCGGTGGAGGTGCCGGGGGTGTGCGGCCAGGCCGCGAAGTCGGTGAGTGCCTTGCCGGTGACCTGCTCGGCGGGGTAGCCGAAGAGTTCCTCGGCGTCCTCGTTCCAGGCGCGCACCGCGCCCGCGCGGTCGATCTGGACGACGGCGACCCGGACCCTGCCGTCGGTGACGGGCAGCAGCGCGGTCGGCAGGGCGGGCCCGGCCGAGCGGGTGCCCACGGGGCGGTTGGGCAGGTCGAGTTGGAACCAGACGGTCTTCCTGGTCGGCGTGTACTCGACGCCCCAGCGCGAGGCGAGGGCCGCGCACAGCAGCAGGCCGCGGCCGTTCTCGCGGTCGGGGCCCGCGATGTCGGCGGGGGAGCCGAGCAGCGGAACCTCACGTTCGGGATAGCGGTCGGCCACCTCGACGCGTACGCCGTCGTCCGAACGCAGGCACAGCACATCGGCCTTGGTGCCGGCGTGGACCACCGCGTTGGTGACGAGCTCACTGGTGAGGACCACGGCGTCGTCGACGACGTCGGCGTACCCCCAGCCCTGGAGGGTGTCGCGGACGAAGGCGCGGGCGGTCGCGACCGACCGCCCGACAGGGTCGAAGCTGGCTGCCGCCCGCGCGGTGATCACAGAACTCCTCGTACGCGTCTCGACGCCCGGATCTCCTTGCCGGGGCTCCGGAACGTGCCCTCCGGGAATCAACAGTCCCACGTCGGCCCGCCCCCTCCGGTGTCCCGTGGTCGTCCTTTGTGCCGCCCGCCCCAAGCTTTACCGAGCAAAGGGGACGAACCACCCCTTGCCGGGCGGACCGGGGCGGTTGGACAGCCGGAGCCCAGGTTACTTACCTTCGCTGTCCCAGCGGATGCCGGTCACCGGTGTTTCCGCCCTCCGTGGGCGGGGACGGATATGCGAAGCTGCCGAACTGTTATGGCCTGGTTCGGCCATGGTGAAACACTGGGCATGCTTCCGGAGACAGCCCGGGCAGTGCGGTCAACCCTTGCGGGAGGGACACGGTGGAGTCTGGCGCAGCAGCGCGGGGCGTAAGCACGCGCGCGAAAGACGATCAGTCCCGGACTCAACAGGCCCGGAGTCACAAGCAGCGGGGAGGCAACGGGACCACCGAGGTGGACACGGCGGCGCTGCAGCGACTGCTCGCCGCCCTCGCCTCGATGCGGGACGGAAACTTCCGCAAACGCCTGACGGTCTCGGGCGACGGGGTGATGACGGAGATCGCCGCCGTCTTCAACGAGGTCGCCGACCGCAACCTGCACCTGACCGGGGAGATCGCCCGGGTGCGCAGGATGGTGGGGCGCGAGGGCAAGCTCACCGAGCGCCTGGAGAACGGCGCCTGCGAGGGCTCCTGGGCGGCCGCGATCGACGCGTCCAACGCGCTCGTCGACGACCTCGCCCGGCCCGTCTCCGAGGTCGGGCGGGTTCTCTCCGCGGTCGCCGACGGCGATCTGGAACAGCGCATGGATCTGCGCTCGCACGGCAGCGACGGCGCCGAGCGGCCGCTGCGCGGCGAGTTCCTGAAGGTCGGCCGGACCGTCAACAACCTCGTCGACCAGCTCTCCGCGTTCACCGACGAGGTGACCCGGGTCGCCCTCGAAGTCGGCACGGAGGGCAAGCTCGGCGGCCAGGCCCAGGTACGCGGAATGTCCGGTTCCTGGAAGGATCTGACGGATTCCGTCAACACGATGGCGTACCGGCTGACGGCCCAGGTACGTGATATTGCTCTCGTCACCACGGCCGTCGCCAAGGGTGATCTCTCCCGCAAGGTCACCGTGCACGTGGCCGGCGAGATGCTCCAGCTGAAGAACACCGTGAACACGATGGTCGACCAGCTGTCCTCCTTCTCCTCGGAGGTGACCCGCGTCGCCCGCGAGGTCGGCACCGAGGGCGAGCTCGGCGGCCAGGCGCAGGTGCCGGGCGTCGCCGGGGTGTGGAAGGACCTCACCGACTCCGTCAACGTGATGGCGACCAACCTGACCGCACAGGTCCGCGGCATCGCGCAGGTCACCACGGCCGTCGCCAACGGCGACCTGTCGCAGAAGGTCACCGTGAACGCCCGCGGCGAGGTCGCGCAGCTCGCGGAGACCATCAACCAGATGACCGAGACGCTGCGCACGTTCGCGGACGAGGTCACGCGCGTCGCCAACGAGGTCGGCGCGGAGGGCCTGCTCGGCGGGCAGGCGCAGGTGCCGGGGGCCGCGGGCACGTGGAAGGACCTGACGGACTCCGTCAACACCGTCTTCCGCAACCTGACGACGCAGGTGCGTGACATCGCGCAGGTGACGACGGCGGTCGCCAGCGGCGACATGAGCCAGAAGGTCACGGTCGACGTGGCCGGCGAGATGCTGGAGCTGAAGAACACCGTCAACACGATGGTCGACCAGCTCCAGTCGTTCGGCTCCGAGGTGACCCGCGTCGCCCGCGAGGTCGGCATCGAGGGGCGCCTGGGCGGGCAGGCCGAGGTGCCGGGCGCGGCCGGCACGTGGAAGGACCTCACCGACTCCGTCAACACCGCCTTCCGCAACCTCACCGGCCAGGTCCGCGACATCGCCCAGGTGACCACCGCGGTCGCCAACGGCGACCTGTCGCAGAAGGTCACCGTGGACGTCGCGGGCGAGATGCTGGAGCTGAAGAACACCGTCAACACGATGGTGGCGCAGCTGTCCTCGTTCGCCGACCAGGTCACGCGCATGGCACGGGACGTGGGCACCGAGGGCCGGCTCGGCGGGCAGGCACGCGTCGACGGCGTGTCCGGCACCTGGAAGGAACTCACCGACTCCGTCAACTTCATGGCCGGCAACCTGACGTCGCAGGTGCGTCAGATCGCCCAGGTGACCACGGCGGTCGCCCGGGGCGACCTCTCCCAGAAGATCGACGTGGACGCCCGCGGCGAGATGCTGGAACTGAAGAACACCATCAACACGATGGTCGACCAGCTCTCGGCCTTCGCCGAGCAGGTGACCCGCGTCGCCCGTGAGGTCGGCACCGACGGCCGCCTCGGCGGCCAGGCGCAGGTGCCCGGCGTCGCCGGTGTGTGGCGCGACCTGACGGACTCCGTGAACGGCATGGCCGGCAACCTCACGGCCCAGGTCCGCAACATCGCCCAGGTCGCCACGGCGGTCGCCCGGGGCGACCTCTCCCAGAAGATCGACGTGGACGCCCGCGGCGAGATCCTGGAGCTCAAGAACACGCTCAACACGATGGTCGACCAGCTCTCCAATTTCGCCGAGCAGGTCACCCGCGTCGCCCGCGAGGTCGGCACCGAAGGCATCCTGGGTGGCCAGGCCGAGGTCCAAGGCGTCTCCGGCACCTGGAAGGACCTCACCCAGTCCGTCAACTCCATGGCCAACAACCTGACTTCACAGGTGCGCAACATCGCCGAGGTGACCACCGCGGTCGCCGAGGGCGACCTCTCCAAGAAGATCACCGTCGACTCCAAGGGCGAGATCCTGGAACTGGTGACGACCGTCAACACGATGGTCGACCAGCTGTCCAACTTCGCCGACGAGGTCACCCGCGTCGCCCGCGAAGTGGGCACCGAAGGCATCCTCGGCGGCCAGGCCCGGGTGCGCGGCGTCACCGGCATCTGGAAGGACCTCAGCGAGAACGTCAACCTGATGGCCGCGAACCTGACGACCCAGGTCCGCAACATCTCCCGGGTCTCGGCCGCCGTCGCCAACGGCGACCTCACGAAGAAGGTGACGGTCGAGGCGCGCGGCGAGGTCGCCGAACTCGCCGACACCGTCAACACGATGGTCACCACCCTGTCCTCGTTCGCCGAACAGGTCACCAAGGTCGCCCGCGAGGTGGGCACCGACGGCATCCTCGGCGGTCAGGCCCGCGTGCCCGGCGTCTCGGGCACCTGGAAGGACCTCACCGAGTCGGTGAACTCGATGGCCGACAACCTCACCGGCCAGGTCCGCCAGATCGCCACCGTCACCACCGCCATCGCCCAGGGCGACCTCACCAAGAAGATCGACATCGATGCGCGCGGCGAGATCCAGGAACTGAAGAACACCATCAACACGATGGTCGACCAGCTGTCCTCGTTCGGCCAGGAAGTGACCCGGGTGGCCCGAGAGGTGGGCACCGAGGGCCAGTTGGGCGGCCACGCCCGCGTCCGCGACGTCGACGGGACCTGGCGCGACCTCACCGAATCGGTGAACGAGATGGCCGGGAACCTGACCCGGCAGGTCCGTGCGATCGCCGCCGTCGCGACCGCCGTGACCCGCGGCGACCTCAACCTGAAGATCGACGTGGACGCGGCGGGCGAGATCCAGGCCCTCCAGGACAACATCAACACGATGATCGCCAACCTGCGCGACACCACCGTCGCCAACAAGGAACAGGACTGGCTCAAGGGCAACCTCGCCCGCATCTCCGGCCTCATGCAGGGCCGCCGCGACCTCGACGACGTGGCCTCCCTCATCATGACCGAGCTGACCCCGGTCGTCTCCGCCCAGCACGGCGCGTTCTTCCTCGCCATGCCGACCGGCGGCGCCCCCGAGGTCAGCGCGGCCGGCGACGGCTCGTACGAGCTGCGGATGCGCGGGAGTTACGGCTACTCGGCCGGCTCCATGCCGACCTCCTTCCGGCCCGGCGAGACCCTCATCGGCACCGCCGCCGAGGAGAAGCGGACCATCCTGGTGGAGAACGTTCCGCCGGGCTACCTCAAGATCTCCTCCGGGCTCGGCGAAGCACCGCCCGCCCATGTGATCGTGCTGCCCGTCCTGTTCGAGGGCAAGGTCCTCGGCGTGATCGAACTGGCCTCGTTCCAGCCGTTCACCCACATCCAGAAGGACTTCCTCAACCAGATCGCCGAGATGATCGCGACCAGCGTCAACACCATCTCCGTCAACTCCAAGACCGAAGTCCTGCTCAAGCAGTCCCAGGAACTAACCGAGCAACTGCGCGAACGCTCCGCCGAGTTGGAGAACCGCCAGCGCGCCCTGCAGGCCTCCAACGCCGAACTGGAGGAGAAGGCCGAGCTGTTGGCCCAGCAGAACCGGGACATCGAGGTCAAGAACACCGAGATCGAGGAAGCCCGCCAGGTCCTGGAGGAGCGCGCCGAACAGCTCGCCGTCTCCATGCGCTACAAGTCCGAGTTCCTCGCGAACATGTCCCACGAGCTGCGCACCCCGCTCAACTCCCTCCTGATCCTCGCCAAGTTGCTCGCCGACAACGCCGAAGGCAACCTCTCGCCCAAGCAGGTCGAGTTCGCCGAAACGATCCATGGTGCGGGTTCCGACCTGCTTCAGCTGATCAACGACATCCTGGACCTGTCCAAGGTCGAGGCCGGCAAGATGGACGTCTCACCGACCCGCATCGCCCTCGTCCAGCTCGTCGACTACGTGGAAGCCACCTTCCGCCCGCTCACCGCGGAAAAGGGCCTCGACTTCTCGGTACGGGTCTCACCCGAACTGCCCGCCACCCTCCACACCGACGAACAGCGCCTCCTCCAGGTGCTGCGCAACCTGCTGTCCAACGCGGTCAAGTTCACCGACACCGGCGCCGTCGAACTCGTCATCCGCCCCGCCGGAACCGACGTACCGCACGCGATCCGCGAACAGCTCCTGGAAGCCGGCTCGCTGCGCGACGCCGACGCCGACCTCATCGCGTTCTCCGTCACCGACACCGGCATCGGCATCGCGGCCGGCAAGATGCGCGTCATCTTCGAGGCGTTCAAGCAGGCCGACGGCACCACCAGCCGCAAATACGGCGGCACCGGCCTCGGCCTTTCCATCAGCCGAGAGATCGCCCGCCTGCTCGGCGGCGAGATCCACGCGGCCAGCGAACCGGGCCGCGGCTCCACCTTCACCCTCTATCTCCCGCTCCACCTCAGCGAGTTGCCCCCCCAGGGCTACCCGCAGCTCGCCCCCGGCGGCATGGAAGCAGCGGCCGGCCTCGCCATCGAAGCCGCCGTACGCCCCGAGCCGGCCCTGTACAACGACGCCCCCGCCGGGCACGGCGCCACGCAGCCCGCGACCGCCGGACTGTTCCGCAGGCGCCGCAAGGCGCTCGGCAGCGACCGCCAGAGCGAACCGGCACCCTCCACGCAGCCCCGGGGCGCGGCCGAGGACTGGGAGGTGAACGAGCCCGAGCGCAACCCCGCCAAGGCGTTCCACTTCGGCGGCGAGAAGGTGCTGATCGTCGACGACGACGTACGCAACGTCTTCGCGCTCACCAGCGTCCTGGAACAGCACGGGCTCTCGGTGCTGTACGCGGAGAACGGGCGGGAGGGCATCGAGGTCCTCGAACAGCACGAGGACACCGCCGTCGTCCTCATGGACATCATGATGCCGGAGATGGACGGCTACGCGACGACCTCCGCGATCCGGCGCATGCCCCAGTTCGCGGGCCTGCCGATCGTCGCCCTCACCGCGAAGGCGATGAAGGGCGACCGCGAGAAGGCCATCGAGTCCGGCGCCTCCGACTACGTCACCAAGCCCGTCGACCCCGACCATCTCCTCTCCGTCATGGAGCAGTGGATGCGAGGAAAGTGATCGTCCACCGCCCGGAGCGCCGGGCGTTGCTGACTGACTGTGCCCGAAGGCGTGTGAGGCGACGGTATTCGGGGAACCTTCTGGTCTCCCACTACGTTTCTGCTACGTGCACAGTGACATCGCGGTGACAGGGTGTGGCGACAGGCGGGGTGCGGCTACCATGACCGGCACAAGGACGGGCGACGCAAGGGAGTCGTCCCCTGGGGCGGCGCCCGGTGCACTGCCGGGGCGAGGAGGACGGGCCATGGTGCAGAAGGCCAAGATCCTCCTGGTCGATGACCGGCCGGAGAATCTGCTGGCGCTGGAGGCCATCCTCTCTGCGCTCGATCAGACACTGGTGCGGGCATCGTCAGGGGAGGAAGCGCTCAAAGCGCTGCTTACGGACGATTTCGCGGTCATTCTGCTGGACGTCCAGATGCCCGGAATGGACGGGTTCGAGACCGCCGCGCACATCAAGAGGCGCGAGCGCACACGCGACATCCCGATCATCTTCCTCACGGCCATCAACCACGGCCCCCACCACACCTTCCGCGGATACGCGGCAGGCGCCGTGGACTACATCTCGAAGCCGTTCGACCCCTGGGTGCTGCGCGCCAAGGTGTCCGTCTTCGTCGAGCTCTACATGAAGAACTGCCAGCTGCGCGAACAGGCCGCCCTGCTGCGCCTCCAGCTGGAAGGCGGCACCCAGGGCGGTGGCGCCGCCAAGGAATCCGCAGGCCTGCTCGCCGAACTCTCCGCCCGCCTCGCGGCAGTTGAGGAACAGGCCGAAGCGCTCTCCAAACAACTCGACGACGACTCCGCCGACGCCGCGGCCGTCGCCACCGCCGCCCACCTCGAACGCAAGCTCACCGGCCTGCGGCGCGCCCTGGACGCCCTCGAACCCGGCACCGGCGGCGCGCCCACCCTCCCCACCCAGAACTGACCGCCCGACACCTGACGCCGCGTCCGGCTGACGCGGCGTCAGCAGCCGTGCGGCCTACGACACGGACGGGTGAAGGCGTAGGCACACGTGTCCACCGCCGCCGACCCAGGTAACCTCAGCACCATGGCCTCACGTACGTCCGGCAAGGGTTCCCAGGGCACGGCGGGCACCGCGAAGCGCACCGGCCGTACCCCGGCGAAGAAGGCTGCGCCCGCGAAGAAAGCCACCGCCCCCAAAGCACCCGTCAAGAAGACGGCGCCCAAAAGGGCACCCGCGAAAAAAGCGGCCGCCCCCCGGCCCGCACCCAAAGCCGCACCCTCCCCGACCGGCGGCGTCTACCGCCTCGCCCGCGCCGTCTGGCTCGGCGCCGCCCACACCGTGGGAGCCATGTTCCGCGGCATAGGACGCGGAGCCAAAGGACTCGACCCGGCCCACCGCAAGGACGGCGTCGCCCTGCTGCTCCTCGGCCTCGCACTGATCGTCGCCGCAGGCACCTGGTCCAACCTCCGCGGCCCCGTCGGCGACCTCGTACAAATGCTGGTCACCGGCGCCTTCGGCCGCCTCGACGTCGTCGTACCCCTGCTCCTCGGCGCCGTCGCGATCCGGCTCATCCTCTATCCCGAGAAGCCCGAGGCCAACGGACGCATCGTCATCGGCCTGTCCGCCCTCACCCTCGGCGTCCTCGGCCAGGTCCACATCGCCTGCGGCTCACCCGGCCGCAACGACGGCACCGACGCCATGCAGGACGCCGGCGGCCTCATCGGCTGGACCGCGTCCAAACCCCTCGAATTCACCCTCGGCGACGTCCTCGCCGTCCCCATGCTCGTCCTGCTCACCGTCTTCGGACTGCTCGTCGTCACCGCCACCCCCGTCAACGCCATCCCGCAACGGCTGCGCCTGCTCGGCGTCAAACTCGGCGTCCTCGAACCCCTCCCCGGCGACCCCGCCGAGGACGAGCCGTACGACGACGAATGGCGCGACGACGAACCCGCCCCCCGCACCCGCCGCCGCCCCGCCGCCCCCGCCGCGCACGACCCCGAATGGGCCGAGCAGGAAGCACTCACCCGCCGCCGCGGCCGCGGCCCCCGGCGGGGCTCGGTGCAGCCCGCCTTCGAGAACGGCGGCCTCGACCCCGTCGACGTGGCCGCCGCCGCGGCAGCGGCCCTCGACGGCGCCGTCATGAACGGCCTGCCGCCCTCACCCGTCGTCGCCGACCTCACCCAGGGCGTCACCGGCGAACGCGACAAGGAACAGCAGGAAGCCACCCCGCTGCCGACCGCCCGGGCCGCCGAAACCGCCCCGGCCAAGGCCGCCCCCAAGGCCACACCCGGTGCACCCCCCGTCGTACCCGACCTGACCAAGCCGCCGCGCGACACCACCGAAGCACTGCCCCCGCGCGCCGAACAGCTCCAGCTCGCCGGGGACATCACCTACGCACTGCCCTCCCTCGACCTCCTGGAGAAGGGCGGCCCCGGCAAGACCCGCAGCGCCGCCAACGACGCCGTCGTCGCCTCCCTGCAGAACGTCTTCATGGAGTTCAAGGTCGACGCCAACGTCACCGGATTCACCCGCGGCCCCACGGTCACCCGCTACGAGATCGAACTCGGCCCCGCCGTCAAGGTCGAGCGGATCACCGCCCTCGCCAAGAACATCGCCTACGCCGTCGCCAGCCCCGACGTGCGGATCATCTCGCCGATCCCCGGCAAGTCCGCCGTCGGCATCGAGATCCCCAACACCGACCGCGAAATGGTCAACCTCGGCGACGTGCTGCGCCTCGCGGACGCCGCCGAGGACGACCACCCGATGCTCGTCGCGCTCGGCAAGGACGTCGAGGGCGGCTATGTGATGGCCAACCTCGCCAAGATGCCGCACGTCCTGGTCGCCGGAGCCACCGGCTCCGGAAAGTCCTCCTGCATCAACTGCCTCATCACCTCCGTCATGGTGCGCGCCACCCCCGAAGACGTCCGCATGGTGCTCGTCGACCCCAAGCGGGTCGAGCTGACCGCCTACGAAGGCATCCCGCACCTCATCACGCCGATCATCACCAACCCCAAGCGGGCCGCCGAGGCGCTGCAGTGGGTCGTGCGCGAAATGGACCTGCGCTACGACGACCTCGCCGCGTTCGGGTTCCGCCACATCGACGACTTCAACGAGGCCATCCGCAACGGCAAGGTGAAACTGCCCGAGGGCAGCGAACGCGAGCTCACCCCCTACCCGTACCTCCTCGTCATCGTCGACGAGCTCGCCGACCTGATGATGGTCGCGCCCCGCGACGTCGAGGACGCGATCGTCCGCATCACCCAGTTGGCCCGCGCCGCCGGCATCCACCTGGTGCTCGCCACCCAGCGGCCCTCCGTCGACGTCGTCACCGGCCTGATCAAGGCGAACGTTCCCTCACGGCTCGCGTTCGCGACGTCCTCGCTCGCCGACAGCCGCGTCATCCTCGACCAGCCGGGCGCCGAGAAACTCATCGGCAAGGGCGACGGCCTCTTCCTGCCGATGGGCGCGAACAAGCCGACCCGTCTGCAGGGCGCCTTCGTCACCGAGCACGAGATCTCGGCCGTCGTCCAGCACTGCAAGGACCAGATGGCCCCGGTCTTCCGCGACGACGTCACCGTCGGCACCAAGCAGAAGAAGGAGATCGACGAGGAGATCGGCGACGACCTCGACCTGCTGTGCCAGGCCGCCGAACTGGTCGTCTCCACCCAGTTCGGCTCGACGTCCATGCTCCAGCGCAAGCTCCGCGTCGGCTTCGCCAAGGCCGGCCGGCTGATGGACCTCATGGAGTCGCGCAACATCGTCGGCCCCAGCGAAGGCTCCAAGGCACGCGACGTCCTGGTCAAACCGGACGAACTCGATGGAGTGCTGGCGGTGATCCGGGGGGAGGCTCCCTGAGTGTGCCGGACAGCGGGCGCGGCGATCGCGGGCGGTCGGCGGACAGAATCCGTCGACTGTCATCGCGCTGTCAGCTGACAGATTCTGTCGCCCGGCGCCCCGCTCACCCCCCCCGGAAGCGCAACGAAGCCCCCGCCCGGCCCCCGGCCTGTCGGCCGACCGGCCCAAACAGCACTCGTACGGGAACCCCGAGCAACCGTTTCCCTTGGCCGTACGTCAAGTTGAGGGAAGCGTGGAAGCAAGCGTGGCCGCTGTTCCGTTCTTCAGGGGCGCCGGCCATACCGATGGCGTACAAACTCCGCTCCACCGGTTGCCCCACTCTTTCCTACCCCCCCTAGACTGAACACCCAGCAGGTGGCTCACGCTCGAAAGGCGCCCCCGTGTCCATCGGCAACTCTCCCGAAGACGACCGGCCTTCGATCGAAGACGACGGGCCATCGATCGGTCGCGTACTGCAGCAGGCCCGTATCGCCGCCGGACTGACGGTCGACGAGGTCAGTTCCGCCACCCGGGTGCGCATCCCCATCGTGCACGCGATCGAGGAGGACGACTTCTCGCGCTGCGGCGGTGACGTGTACGCCCGCGGGCACATCCGCACGTTCGCCCAGGCCGTCGGCCTCGACCCGGCCCCCCTGGTCGACCAGTACGACGCCGACCACGGCGGCCGTCCCGCGCCCACCCCGGCGGCCCCCCTGTTCGAGGCGGAACGTATCCGCCCCGAGCCGCGCCGCCCCAACTGGACCGCCGCCATGGTCGCCGCCATCGTCGTGGTCGTCGGCTTCGTCGGCTTCACCATGTTCAGCGGCAGCAGCGACAAGAAGAGCGGCAGCTCCGTCGCCGAGGGCCCCGCGCAGCAGAAGCCCCCGGCCAAGTCGCCGGCCGCCCCCAGCCCGTCCAAGCCCCCGGCCCCCAAGCCCACTCCCAACCCCTCGGACAGCGCGATCGCCGCCGTCCCCGCCGACAAGGTCACCGTCAAGGTCACCGCGATCAACGACAAGAGCTGGATCTCCGCCAAGGACCACAACGGCAAGATGCTCTTCGACGGCCTGCTCCAGAAGGGCGAGGCCCAGACGTTCCAGGACGGTCAGCAGGTCGACCTGATCCTCGGCAACGCCGGGGCGATCGAGCTGTACGTCAACGGCAAGAAGATCGACAGCAAATTCGAGGACGGCCAGGTGGAGCGCCTGAGCTACACCAAGGGCGACCCGCAGGTCGGCTGAGCCCGCCCGGCCCACGACCCTCGCGGCAGGGGCGTGGGCCAGGACAAAGTAGTCTTGAGTCCATGCCCGAACGCCGCACCGTCGCCCTTGTCACTCTTGGCTGCGCCCGTAACGAGGTGGACTCGGAGGAGCTCGCAGGCCGCTTGGCAGCGGACGGCTGGGAGCTCGTCGAGGACGCATCGGCCGCGGACGTCGCCGTCGTCAACACCTGCGGATTCGTCGAAGCCGCCAAGAAGGACTCCGTCGACGCCCTCCTCGAAGCCAACGATCTGAAGGATCACGGCAAGACCCAGGCCGTCGTCGCGGTCGGCTGCATGGCCGAGCGGTACGGCAAGGACCTCGCCGAAGCGCTCCCCGAGGCCGACGCCATCCTCGGCTTCGACGACTACGCCGACATCTCCGACCGCCTCCAGACCATCCTCAACGGCGGCATCCACGCCTCGCACACCCCCCGCGACCGGCGCAAGCTCCTGCCGATCAGCCCGGCCGAGCGGCAGAGCGCCCCCGACGTGGCCCTGCCCGGGCACGCCCAGGACACCCCGCCCGAGGACCTCCCCGACGGCCTCGCGCCCGCCTCCGGGCCGCGCGCTCCGCTGCGCCGCCGGCTCGACACCAGCCCCGTCGCCTCCGTGAAGCTTGCCTCCGGCTGCGACCGCCGCTGCTCGTTCTGCGCCATCCCGTCCTTCCGCGGTTCGTTCATCTCGCGCCGCCCCAGTGACGTCCTCGGCGAGACCCGCTGGCTGGCCGAGCAGGGCGTCAAGGAGGTCATGCTGGTCTCCGAGAACAACACCTCCTACGGCAAGGACCTCGGCGACATCCGGCTGCTCGAGACGCTGCTGCCCGAGCTCGCCGCCGTCGACGGCATCGAGCGCGTACGGGTCAGCTACCTCCAGCCCGCCGAGATGCGCCCCGGCCTGATCGACGTGCTGACCTCCACCGACAAGGTCGTGCCGTACTTCGACCTGTCCTTCCAGCACTCGGCGCCCGGCGTGCTGCGCGCGATGCGCCGCTTCGGCGACACCGAGCGGTTCCTCGAACTGCTCGACACCATCCGCGCCAAGGCGCCCACCGCCGGTGTCCGCTCCAACTTCATCGTGGGCTTCCCCGGTGAGACCGAGGCCGACTTCAAGGAGCTGGAACGCTTCCTCACCGCGGCCCGCCTCGACGCCATCGGCGTCTTCGGCTACTCCGACGAGGAGGGCACCGAAGCGGTCGGCTACGAGGGCAAGCTGGACGCCGACACCATCGCCGAACGCCTCGCCCACCTGTCGCGCCTGGCCGAGGAGCTCACCGCGCAGCGCGCCGAGGAGCGCATCGGCGACACCGTGCGCGTCCTGGTCGAGAGCGTCGACGACGAGGACGGGGCGGTCGGCCGCGCCGAGCACCAGGCACCCGAGACCGACGGCCAGGTCACCTTCACCGAGAGCGCGGGACTTGCGCCGGGCCTTATGGTCGAGGCCAAGGTCGTCGCCACCGAGGGCGTCGACCTCGTGGTCGAGTTGATCGGCGGGGTTGAGGAGGCGGGCAGATGACCGGAGTCCCGGCATCGGCGGCGGGCGGTACCGGCCGGACGCCGGCGCCCGGCGGCAAGCTGGGCGCTGCGGCCGTCAACCAGGCCAGCCTCTGGAACATCGCCAACATCCTCACGATGATCCGGCTCGTGCTCGTGCCGGGCTTCGTCATGCTGCTGCTCGCGGACGGCGGCTACGATCCGGCGATGCGGGCCTGGGCCTGGGCGGCCTTCGCCGTCGCCATGATCACCGACATCTTCGACGGACACCTGGCCCGCACGTACAACCTGGTCACCGACTTCGGGA
Source organism: Streptomyces xanthochromogenes (assembly GCF_014650455.1). GTDB lineage: Bacteria > Actinomycetota > Actinomycetes > Streptomycetales > Streptomycetaceae > Streptomyces > Streptomyces xanthochromogenes. The sequence continues at coordinate 16,428 of NZ_BMUZ01000028.1, forward strand.
AGATCGCCGACCCGATCGCCGACAAGGCGATCATGGGCTCCGCGCTGATCTGCCTCTCGCTGCTCGGCGACCTGCCGTGGTGGGTCACCGGAGTCATCCTGTTCCGGGAACTCGGCATCACACTGATGCGTTTCTGGGTCATCCGGCACGGAGTGATTCCGGCCAGCCGCGGCGGAAAGCTCAAGACCCTCGCCCAGGGCACCGCGACCGGCATGTACGTCCTCGCGCTCACCGGCCCCCTCGCCACCCTGAGGTTCTGGGTGATGGCGCTCGCCGTGGTGCTCACGGTCGTCACGGGGCTCGACTACGTGCGCCAGGCGGTCGTCCTGAGGCGCAAGGGACTCGCCGCGCAGCGCGAGGCCGCGGGATCCGCGTTGTGAGCGAAGCGGCCCGGCTCCTTCGACTGCTTACGGAACGTGACGAGACGCTCGCCGTTGCGGAGTCGCTGACGGGTGGCCTGGTGGCCGCCGAGCTGACGTCGGTGCCCGGCGCCTCGCACGTCTTCCGCGGCTCCGTGACGGCCTACGCCACCGCGCTCAAGCGGGCCGTCCTGGGCGTCGACCAGACCCTTCTGGAGGAGCGCGGAGCGGTCGATCCCGACGTGGCACTGCAGATGGCGGCAGGGGTGCGCGAGGTGCTGGGGGCGAGCTGGGGGATCGCGACCACGGGCGTCGCCGGACCCGAGCCCCAGGACGGCAAGCCGGTCGGGACGGTATACGTTTCGGCCGTTGGCCCGGCGGGAGAGAAGAAAACCGTCGCATTGCGGTTGAACGGCACCCGGGCGGAAATTCGTAGGGAGAGTGTACGCAGCGTGCTCGAACTGCTCTCCAGTGAACTCCGCAAGGATGGGCGGGCACAGGATACGGAACAGAACGGGGGGATTTGATGTTTGCAGCCCTGAGTGAACACGACATCGCTCCCCGCACGGCCGCGGCGCGAGGCGGTACGGTGGGGCGTGAAGGATGCGGCTACGCGGTCCGAGGAGGGAGCCACCGATGATTCTGCTCCGTCGCCTGCTGGGTGACGTGCTGCGTCGGCAGCGCCAGCGCCAGGGCCGTACTCTGCGCGAAGTCTCCTCGTCCGCCCGAGTCTCACTCGGCTATCTCTCCGAGGTGGAGCGGGGGCAGAAGGAGGCATCCTCCGAGCTGCTCTCCGCGATCTGCGACGCGCTTGACGTACGGATGTCCGAGCTCATGCGCGAAGTGAGCGACGAGCTGGCACTCGCCGAGCTCGCCGCCTCTGCGGCGGCCAGTGATCCGGTGCCGGTGCGTGCGCCGGTACGTCCGATGCTCAATTCGATCTCCGTGTCGTCGGTGACTGGTGTGCCGACGGAGCGGGTGACGATCAAGGCGCCCGCGGAAGCGGTGGACGTCGTCGCGGCCTGAGTTCCAGGGCGCGCACCCAGGCTTGAACTGAGCCCCGGCCGGTCTTCGAGACCGGCCGGGGCTCAGCCGTTTTCCGCCGCGCCCGATTCGGGGCTTCTGTGGCAGGGTGGTAGGAGTTCGCGCATACGTCCGCATATGCCGTACGGGTGTTCGCCCCTGGCGGCCTCGCGGACGTTCCGTCCCCGTGGAGGAAACGCATGTCCTACATCAAGAGCCCGCTGTCCGACGCCGACCTCAAGGTGGTCGGCGACGCTCTGCAGGGCGCGCTGGTCGACCTGGTGGACCTCTCCCTGGTGGCCAAGCAGGTGCACTGGAACGTGGTCGGCCCCCGGTTCCGGTCCGTCCACCTCCAGCTCGACGAGGTCGTCGACACCGCGCGACTGCACTCGGACACCGTGGCCGAGCGTGCCTCCGCCGTCGGCGTCAGCGCGGACGGGCGGGCCGCCACGGTCGCAAAGTCCAGCGCGATCGGCACCGTCCCCGACGGCTGGATCAAGGACACCGACGCCGTGAAGATCCTCGTCGACGGGCTCGGCGCGATCATCGCCCGGATGCGCGAGCGCATCGAGGCGACCGCCGACCCGGACCCCATCAGCCAGGACATCCTCATCGGCCTCACCGCCGACCTGGAGAAGCACGCCTGGATGTTCCAGGCCGAGACCGTCTGACCCCGATGGCCACCAGAACGACGACGCCGGCCCGCCGCACGCGAATACCCCGCGCGCGGGCCGCCTCGTACGCGATGAAGCGCGGGCAATGCCGAGCGCGCCGGGCCTGCACCCGGTGCGCCCTCCCGGCGCTGTGTCCGGCGGTCTAGCGTCGACCGGAGGAGGCGACCCATGGCGGTGGCGGTGCGTTGGGTGCCCGCGCTGGCGGTAGCGGCGCTGTGGTGGTGGGCCGTGCTGCGCATGGCCCTGGTGCCGGGCCAGACCGGGTTCGTCGAAGGCGCGATGGTCGCGGGCGGCTGGGGCCTGAGCCTGCTGCCCGTCCACGTGGCGTCCGCGGCGACCGCACGTGCGAAGTCCGGGCCCGACGCCGCGAGGAGGCCGAGGACTACCAGGGCATGGAGACGCCGCCGTTCGGACGCAGGATCTGACCCGTCATGAACGCCGAGGCGTCCGCCGCGAGGTGCAGCACCGTCTGAGCGACGTCCTCCGGCTGCCCGAGCCGGCCGAGCGGCGAGAGACGCAGCATCATCGACTCGATCTGCTCCTGCTGCTCGGCGGCGTGCTGCTCGGTCATCGGGGTACGGACCCAGCCGGGCGCGACGGCGTTGACGCGGATGCCGTGCGGGCCGAGCTCGGCGGCGAGTGTCCGGGTGAGCTGCACGACGGCGACCTTCGAGACGCTGTAGCAGAACAGGCCGGGGCGCGAGGAGTCCACCGCGCCCGACGCCATCGTGACGATCGAGCCCCGGATGTGGTGCGCGATCATCGCGCGGGCCGCCTCCTGGCAGGCGTGCAGCACCCCGCGGAAGTTGACGGCGAGCACCCGGTCCAGATCGGCGTCCTCGGTCTCCAGGACCGAGCTGGTGTGCATGACGCCCGCGATCGCCGCCAGCACGTGGACCGGCCCGGCGGCCTCCACCGCCGCCTCGACCTGTGCGCGGTCCGCTACGTCGAGCCGGTGGACGTGTGCGGTGCCGCCCGCCTTCACGATCAGCGACCGCGTCTCGTCCAGGCCCGCCTCGTCGAGATCCGCGCAGTGCACCGCGGCGCCCGCCTGCGCGAGCAGCAGGGCGCTGGCACGCCCGATCCCGCCGGCGGCGCCGGTGACGAAGGCCGTGCGGTCGCTGAGGTCGTACGCCGTGAGGGGCATTCCCGGACGGTACGACCACACCTGACTGGTCGTCAATAACCGTGCGGGGCCGCCTCGGAGAGGCGGTGGCGGGGCCTGTCGTACGTGGCCCGGCGCGGCCGCGTCCGGCCCGCCACGGGCCGGTGCAGGGGGCTGGGGACTCCGGCGCGGGCCGGTGCCCCGGGCGTCGGGGCCGCGGCTCAGAGGGCGGGCGCGCCCCGGACCTCGGGGCTCACAGGGCGGGCGCGGGCTGGCAGTTGGGGCACCAGTAGGTCGGGCGCTCCCGCCCCGAGGGGTCGCGTTGCGCCGCGGTGCGGATGGCGGTCCGGCAGCGCGGACACGGCCGGCCCGCCCGGCCGTAGACGTACGTCTGGCGGACCGGGCGGTCCTTGTTGGCCTCCAGGAGCTGCTTCGCGGTCGCCACCAGGCGCTCGGGCGCCGGGAACGCGCCGATCGCCAGCCACGGCACGACCCGCAGCGCGAAACAGATCTCCGACTTGAAGACATTGCCGACCCCGGCGAGGTTGCGCTGGTCGAGCAGCGCGTCACCGATGGTGCGGGCCGGGTCCCGGACCAGGTTGCGCAGGGCCAGCTCCGCGTCCCAGTCGGGGCCCAGCAGATCGGGCCCGAGGTGACCGACCGCCTTCGACTCGTCCTTCGTACGCAGCAGTTCGAGCACGGGCAGCCGGTAGCCGACGGCCGTGTGCCCGGCGTTCGCGAGGATCGCCCGGATCTGGTGCGACGGCCCGCCGTTCCAGCGCTCGCCGGGCCGGTAGATCCGCCAGGACCCGTCCATCCGCAGATGGGAGTGCAATGTGAGGCCGCCCTCGACGCGCGTCAGGAGGTGCTTGCCGCGCGGCGTCACGTCCAAGACGGTGCGGCCCGTCAGATCCGCCGTGGCGAATCGTGGCACCCGCAGATCGGACCGCGTGAGAACCTCACCGGCCAGCGCCGTGTGCAGCCGCCGTGCGGCCTGGTAGACGGTGTCGCCTTCGGGCATGGCTCCATTGTGCCGGGGCCACCCGCCGAACGCGCTCGCTCCCGCGCGCTCGCTCCTGCCCGAGGGTGAGGGTGAGGGCGGAGGCAGGGGAGGGGCGGCGCTGCTGGGCGGGAGCGCTCTGCCGTCCCACGCCTCGACCTGGGACGCGGCCTGGGCCGGGCCGGGCAGAGCCGGGCCGTGTCCGGCCCGGGGACGTGGCCCGCGCCCCGGGAAGCGTCGGGCGGTGCGTCAGGGCCTCAGGCGCAGCCCCCTCGGCGTCGGGACGAAGCCGGCTGCTTCCAGGGGGCGGGCCAGCGGTGAGGTCAGGGCGGGGTCGCCATTGGCGCGCTCCACGGTGATCGTGCCGAGCCGGCCGGCCCGGGCCGCGGCCGCCAGCGCCCCGCACGCGGCCGTCAGTGCCGGATCGTCCGGCTCGACGGCCCAGGCCAGCAGCGACTTGCCGCCACGCTCCAGGTACAGCACGAGTTCGCCGTCGACCAGCACCACCAGCGAGCCCGCCTTGCGGCCCGGCTTGTGGCCGGCGCCGCCCGGCGGCTCGGGCCAGGCAAGCGCCGCACCGTAGGCATTGGCCGGATCGGCCGCCGCGAGGACGATGGCCTGTGGGGAGGTGTGCGCGTCCGTCCCCCGGTCCCGGGCGGTCGCGGCGGCCCGCAGCCGGTCCACCGCGCCGTCCATCGCGAACTGGGCCGCGCCCAGGCCCTCGACCACATAGCCGCGCCGCGCCTGACCACTGTCCTCGAACGCGGCGAGGATCCGGTACGTCGCCGAGAAGCCGCCCTCGACGCCCTCGGCCTGCACCGCACCCCGCGTCACCACACCGTGCCGGTCCAGAAGGCTGCGCGCCAAGGCGTGGGCGCGATGGGTGGGGTCGGCCTCGCGGGGCACGAGCAGCGACCAGCGGCCCGAGACGGTCGGCGGCCCGGAGCGCGCGGCCGGCCGGGCCGCCGCGGTCAGCGTGCCGTAACGGCCGCGCGGCACCGGCCGCTTGGCGCGGTGGGCGGTGGAGCCCGCGGTGCGCCCCGAGCCGAGCAGCGCGCGCAACGGCGCGAGCGTGTCGTTGGTGAGCCGCCCCGACCACGCCAGATCCCAGACGGCATCGGCGAGTTGGGGGTCGGTCGCGTCGGGGTGGGTCGTGGCCCGCACCTGCTCGGCGAGCTGGCGGAAGAACAGGCCGTACCCGGGCGCCAGCGCGGCCAGCACCGCCTCGTGGAGCGCGGTCAGCTCCAGCGGATGCGGCGCCGGCAGGAGCAGCGGGGCCGCGTCCGCCACATACAGGGAGATCCAGCCGTCCTTGCCGGGCAGGGCGCCCGCCCCCGCCCACAGCACCTCGCCCGTCGTGGTCAGCTCGTCCAGGAGCGCCGCACTGTACTGCGACACCCGCGACGGCAGGATCAGCTTCTCCAGCGCGGAGGCGGGCACCGCCGCGCCCTGCAACTGCTCCACGGCGCGGGCCAGCCCGTCGATGCCGCGCAGCTCACCCCCGCCGACGTGCTGCCACTGGGGCAGGAACGTGGCGAGCGCCGCGGGCGGCACCGGCTCCAGCTCCTGGCGCAGCGCGGCCAGCGAACGGCGCCGCAGCCTGCGCAGGATCGTCGCGTCGCACCACTCCTGGCCGATGCCCGCCGGATGGAACTCGCCCTGCACCACCCGGCCCGCCGCCGCCAGGCGGTGCAGCGCCCCGTCCGTGACGGCGGCCCCGAGCCCGAACCGGGCCGCGGCACTCGCCGACGTGAACGGGCCGTGCGTGCGCGCATAGCGGGACAGCAGATCGCCCAGCGGGTCCTTCACCGGCTCCGTGAACGCCTCCGGCACCCCGACCGGCAGGGCCGTGCCCAGCGCGTCCCGCAGCCGGCCCGCGTCCTCGATGGCCGCCCAGTGCTCGACGCCGGCGACACGGACCCGGATGGCGCGCCGCGCGGCCTCCAGCTCCGCCGCCCAGCCCGGCTCCGCGCCCCGCTCGGCCAACTCGGCATCGGTGAGCGGCCCCAGGACCCGCAGCAGATCGGCGACCCCCTCGCCGTCCTTGATGCGGCGCTCCTCGGTCAGCCACTGGAGCTCCCGCTCCAGCTCGGTCAGCACATCGGCGTCCAGCAGCTCACGCAGCTCGGCCTGGCCGAGGAGCTCCGCCAGCAGCCGCGAGTCCAAGGACAGCGCGGCCGCCCGCCGCTCCGCCAGCGGCGAGTCACCCTCGTAGAGGAACTGTGCGACATAACCGAACAGGAGGGAGCGGGCGAACGGCGACGGCTCGGGCGTGGTGACCTCCACCAGACGCACCCGGCGCGCCTCCAGATCACCCATCAGCTCCGTGAGGCCCGGCACGTCGAACACGTCCTGGAGACATTCACGGACCGCTTCCAGCACGATCGGGAACGACCCGAACTCGCTTGCCACCTGCAGGAGTTGGGCCGCGCGCTGACGCTGCTGCCACAGTGGGGTGCGCTTGCCCGGGGTGCGCCGCGGCAGCAGCAGGGCGCGCGCCGCACACTCACGGAAACGGGAGGCGAACAGAGCGGAACTGCCGACCTGATCGGTGACGATCTGCTCGATCTCGCCCTTGTCGAAGACCGTGTCCGCCGCCCCCACCGGCGCCTGCTCACTGTCGTACGTCGCATCGCCGCGCGCCGCATCCTGGTCCAGCAGATCCAGACCCATCAGATCCGCGTCCGGCAGCCGCAGCACGATGCCGTCGTCGGCATGCATGACCTGCGCGTCCATGCCGTACCGCTCGGCGAGCCGCGCCCCCAGCGCCAGCGCCCACGGCGCGTGGACCTGCGCGCCGAACGGGGAGTGGATGACGACGCGCCAGTCGCCCAGCTCGTCACGGAACCGCTCCACCAGGATCGTCCGGTCGTCCGGGATGTGGCCACAGGCACGGCGCTGCTCGTCGAGATAGCCGATCAGATTGTCCGCCGCCCACGCGTCAAGCCCCGCGCTCAGCAGCCGCAGCCGCGCGTCCTCGGGCGTCAGCGAACCGACCTCGCGCAGGAACGCGCCGAGCGCACGGCCCAGTTCGAGCGGACGCCCCAGCTGATCGCCCTTCCAGAACGGCAGCCTGCCCGGCACCCCCGGCGCCGGCGACACCAGGACCCGGTCCCGCGTGATGTCCTCGATCCGCCACGACGTGGTGCCCAGCGTGAAGACGTCACCCACCCGCGACTCGTACACCATCTCCTCGTCGAGCTCGCCGACCCGCCCCCCGCCCTTCTTCGGGTCGGCCCCCGCCAGGAAGACACCGAACAGGCCCCGGTCGGGAATCGTGCCGCCCGACGTGACCGCCAGGCGCTGCGCGCCGGGCCGGCCCGTGACCGTGCCCGCCACCCGGTCCCACACCACCCGGGGGCGCAGCTCCGCGAACGCATCCGAGGGATACCGGCCCGCCAGCATGTCGAGGACCGCCGTGAACGCCGACTCCGGCAGCGCCGAAAACGGCGCGGCCCGCCGCACCAGCGCCAGCAGATCGTCCACCTGCCAGCTGTCCAACGCCGTCATCGCCACCAGCTGCTGCGCCAGCACGTCCAGCGGATTCGACGGAATGCGCAACGACTCGATCGCCCCCGACCGCATCCGCTCGGTCACCACCGCCGACTGCACCAGATCCCCCCGGTACTTCGGGAAGACCACCCCCGTGGAGACCGCACCCACCTGGTGCCCCGCACGGCCCACCCGCTGCAGCCCCGAAGCCACCGACGGCGGCGACTCGACCTGCACCACCAGATCCACCGCACCCATGTCGATGCCCAGCTCAAGACTGGAGGTGGCCACCACCGCCGGAATCCGGCCCGCCTTCAGATCCTCCTCCACCACCGCCCGCTGCTCCTTGGACACCGAACCGTGGTGCGCCTTCGCCAGCAACGTGGGCGCGCCGGTCGCCGCCCCCGAGCCGCCCATCAGATCGGCCGGCGCATGATGCTCGGGAAGCGGCGCCCCCGTCGCGCGCTCGTACGCGATCTCATTGAGCCGGTTGCAGAGCCGCTCCGCCAGCCGGCGCGAGTTCGCGAACACGATCGTCGAGCGGTGGGCCTGCACCAGATCGACGATCCGCTCCTCCACGTGCGGCCAGATCGACGGCTTCTCGGCGCCCTCCTGGGCATCGGAGGCGGGCGACCCCCCCAACTCGGCCAGATCCTCCACCGGCACCACCACCGACAGGTCGAACTCCTTGGCGGACGGCGGCTGCACGATCTCCACCCTGCGCTGCGGGGACAGATAGCGCGCCACCTCCTCCACCGGACGCACCGTCGCCGACAGGCCGATCCGGCGGGCCGGCTTCGCCAGCAGCTCGTCAAGACGCTCCAGGGACAGCGCCAGATGCGCGCCCCGCTTGGTGCCCGCCACCGCGTGCACCTCGTCCAGGATCACCGTCTCGACCCCCGCGAGCGCCTCACGCGCCGCCGACGTCAGCATCAAGAACAGCGACTCCGGCGTCGTGATCAAAATGTCCGGCGGCCGCGTCGTCAACGCCCGGCGCTCGGCCTGCGGCGTGTCCCCCGACCGGATACCGACCCGCACCTCCGGCTCCGCCAGCCCCAGGCGCACCGACTCCTGCCGGATGCCCGTCAACGGAGAGCGCAGATTGCGCTCCACATCCACCGCCAGCGCCTTCAGCGGCGACACATACAGCACCCGGCAGCGCTTGAGCCGGTCGGCGGGCGGCGGTGCGGCCGCCAGCCGGTCCAGCGCGGCCAGGAACGCGGCGAGCGTCTTGCCGGAACCCGTCGGAGCGACCACCAGGACGTCGGAACCCTCCCCGATCGCCCGCCAGGCGCCCTCCTGCGCCGCGGTGGGCGCGGTGAACGCCCCCGTGAACCAGCCGCGCGTCGCGGGCGAGAAGGAATCCAACGCTGTCCGTGCCATGGCCCCATCGTGCACCCAGACACTGACAACGGCCCGGAGCTGCGAGAATGGCAGGGTGAACGGCGTCGAGGAATGGGCACGGCACTGGCAGCACCACGAGCTGCCCGGCCTCGACCTGCTCCGCGCCCGCTACATCCACCACACCTTCCCGCGCCACGCCCACGAGGGATTCGTCCTCGGCGCCGTACGCACCGGCATCGAAGCCGTCGTGATGCCCGGCGAGACCGTCCGGGCCCGCCCCGGCACCGTCGTCATGATCAACCCCGAGGTGCCGCACGCCGCCCACGCCGGAACCCCCGAAGGCTGGACGTACGCCACCCTCTACCCCTCCGCCGAGCTGATCGCCGACATAGCGGCCGAGACCACCACCCTGGGCGGCACCGCCGTCTTCGCCCGGACCATCGTCGAGGACCCCGACACCGCCCTCCTCATCCAGGACGTCCACCGCGCCGCCGAACAGGGCAACGCACTGGCCGCCGACAGCGTCTTCCGCATCGCCGTCGCCCGCCTCCTTCGCCGCCACGGCCACGACCTGCCCGAGCGCACCCCGAGATCCGCCGGCGCCCGCGCCGCGGCCACCGCCCGCCTCCTCCTCGTCGAGCGCCTCGCCGAACCGCCCTCCCTCGAACAGCTCGCCACCGAACTCGGCACCAGCCCCTTCGCCCTGCTGCGCGCCTTCAAGACGGAGTACGGGCTGCCCCCGCACACCTGGCTGACCGGCGAGCGCGTACGCCGGGCCCGCCGCCTCCTGGACCGGGGCACGCCGCCCGCCGAAGCCGCCCTCGCCGTGGGCTTCAGCGACCAGCCGCACCTCAACCGCCACTTCACCCGCATCGTCGGCGTCACCCCCGGCGCCTACCGCCGCGAACGCACCGCGGCCCGGATACAGCCCTGGGCTCCCGGCAGCGCAAGAACGTACAAGAACGAGAACACCGCCCTCTTCTAACGTCCACGACGTGGCAACAGAACAGACAGCACCCCCGCAAACACCCCAGGAGACACCGCCCGGGCCCGGCGGCAAGCCCGACGCGGCCGTCGTCCGCGACGCCCTGGGCGTCGGCATCGCCGTAGGGCTCTCCGGCTTCGCCTTCGGAGTGACCTCCGCCGGATCGGGACTCGGCCTCCTCCAGACGTGCGCGCTCAGCCTCCTCGTCTTCACCGGCGCCTCCCAGTTCGCCCTCGTCGGCGCCCTCGCCGCCGGCGGCAACCCCTTCACCGCGGCCGCCGGCGCCTTCTTCCTCGGCACCCGCAACGCCTTCTACGGGCTGCGCCTGTCGCAACTCCTCGCGCTCCCCAAGGCGTTGCGGCCCCTCGCCGCCCAATGGGTCATCGACGAGACCACCGCCGTCACCCTCGCCCAGCCGACCCGACGCGCCGCCCGGATCGGCTTCACCGTCACCGGCGCCACCCTCTACGTGCTGTGGAACCTGACCACGCTCGCCGGAGCCCTCGGCGCGCGGGCCATCGGCGACACCGACGCCTGGGGACTCGACGCCGCGAGCCCCGCCGTCTTCCTCGCCCTCCTCGCACCCATGCTCAAGACCACCACCGAGCGCGTCACCGCCGCCCTCGCCGTCGTCCTCGTCCTGGCTCTGCTGCCCGTCCTGCCCGCCGGCGTGCCCGTCCTGGGCGCCGCCCTCGCCGCCCCCCTCGTGCTCTTCCTGAAGGGCCGCGGCGCCACCGCCACCGCTCCGGGCACGGGCCCGGACCCGGCCGGAGACGACATCACCGATCCGGGTCGATCCGGCGAGATCGGGAACTCCCCGAAAGGACAAGCACGTTGAACGTCTGGATCGCCATCGCCGCCACCGCCCTCGGCTGCTACCTCGTCAAGCTCCTCGGCCTGCTCGTCCCCGCGGGCGCCCTGGACCGCCCCCTGGTCAAACGGCTCGCCGCCCTGCTGCCGGTGGCCCTGCTCGCCGCACTCACCGCACAGCAGACCTTCAGCACCGGCCACCAGGTACTGCTCGACGCCCGGGCCGCCGGACTCGCGACGGCAGCCGTCGCCCTGCTCCTGCGCGCCCCGTTCCTCGTGATCGTCGCGGCAGCCGTGCTCGTCACCGCGGGCGCACGCGCCCTCGGCGGCTGAGCAGGCGCAGGACCGGGCGGACAGCGGCGAGGGCGGACCGGGGGCGGGGGCCCGCCCGGCAGAGCCGTCACGGCGCCCCACCGCCCCTCCCGGAGGCCGTGACGGCCCGCCTCACCCGATGGCGCGGCCGTGGGCGCGCAGCGTGCGCAGCGCCTCGATGGTCACCATCGGGCGGCACTCCAGCTCCGTGCCGGGCGCCCACGCGCGCCAACGGATCGGCCAGCCACCGTCCGCGCACTGCTCGGCCGCCAAGTGGTCGAGCGAGCGCCCCATCTCCTCGTCGGTGAACCAGCGCCGCGCCAGCGACCGGGGCCCGCGCGCATAGTCGTGCGGAAAGTGGTGCTCGCCCGGGGCGTACCCCTCGGCGACCGGATACTCCGCGATCCGCGCCGGATCGAGCACCGCGAGCCCCTGCCCCCGCACGAGCCGGCCGAGCCGGTCGGCGGCCGCCTCCGCCCGGGAACGGTCCGGGGCGCCGTCCAGGAACGCCACCGCCGCCTCCACCTCGTACGGATGCGAACCCTCCAGGGCGTCGACCGCCGCCCAGCAGAAGTCGGTGGCCCGGAACAGCCAGGCGTGCCACACCTGGTTGCGGTGCAGCAGCCCCACCACGGGACCGGTGGTCAGCAGCGCGCTCGGCGGATCGTCGACCACGGGCACGAACGGCGCCGCCGGATAGCCGCGCTGCGAAGGGTGCAGCGCCGGCAGCGCCCCGTCCCTGGTGGACACCTCCGTCAGATAGCGGCACATCCGCTCCACGCGCTGCCCGCCCAGCCGGCCGACCGAGTCCAGGACCCGCAGCGCGTGCGCGGTGTGCAGGGGCTGACTGACCGGGCCGCGCAGATCGGGCTCCAGCGCATGGCCGTAGCCGCCGTCGTCGCCCTGGTAGGCCGCGAGTGCCGCCTCGACGGCGTCGGCGTCCCCGCCGAGGAAGTGGTAGGCGAACCGGCGCTGTTCGAGCACCCTGGCCGTCAGCCAGACGAAGTGCTCGGCGCGCGCCAGCGGGGAGTCGGGGGAGTGGGGGGATGCCCCGGAACCAGCCATGCTGGAGACGGTAGGGCCCCCGGAGCCGCGGACCACCCCCACGGCCGGGGCTGCACTCCCAGGGGCGCGATACTTGAGTCATGCGGTTGACGATTTTCTGGGAGCGGATGGCCGACCACTTCGGCGCCGCGTACGCCGACTCCTTCGCGCGTGACCACGTGATGACCGAACTGGGCGGGCGCACCGTGCACGAGGCACTCGACGCGGGCTGGGAGGCGAAGGACGTCTGGCGCGCGGTCTGCGCGGCCATGGACGTACCCGCCGAACGGCGCTGAAACCCGCCCCGCGTCCGCCGGCGCCGCGAGGCCCCGCCGACGGCCCTTCGCGCACCGGCCGCGCACCGGCCCGACCGCCTTCGGGTGAACGGCACGGCCACGGCTGACGCTCCGGCCCGGGCGACCGGCCGGCCCGCCGCGGCGGGCCGGCCCGCGCGATCCGGCGGGAACGGATGCGAGGCCCGGCCCGAGCCCCGGCCGGTGACGGACGGTGGCGGCCCGCTGTCGGACCCATGGGCGAGACTTGCCCCGTGGCACCGACAGATGAGATCACCCCCGACGACCGCGCGGCCGACCGCGAAACCGGCCCGGCGGACGTCCGCGGAACCGACCGGACGGACAGCCGGGAGACCGGCCCGGCCGACGACCCGCCCGCCTCCGGGAAGCCCCCGACGAACCTCCTCGGGGCCGCCGGCCCCGCCCGCATGCCCCGCTGGCTGCCGCGTGCCGTCGTGCTGGTCCTGGCCCTGTACGCCTGCTTCCAGCTGGGCAGCTGGGCCTTCCACCAGCTCATCGGTCTGCTGATCAACATCCTGATCGCGTTCTTCGTCGCACTCGCCATGGAACCCGCCGTCGGCCGGATGGCGGCCCGCGGCATGCGCCGGGGACTCGCCACCTTCCTCGTCTTCCTCGCCCTGGCGGTCGCCACCGTCGGCTTCGTCGTGCTGCTCGGCTCGATGCTGGCGGGACAGATCGTCGACATGGTCGAGCAGTTCCCCCGCTACCTCGACTCGGTGATCAACTGGGTCAACCACACCTTCCACACCGACCTCTCCCGCGTCGAGGTGCAGGACAGCCTGCTCCACTCCGACTGGCTGCAGAAGTACGTCCAGAACAGCGCGACCGGAGTGCTCGACGTCTCCGCGACCGTGCTCGGCGGCCTCTTCCGGCTGCTCACGATCTTCCTGTTCTCGTTCTACTTCGCCGCCGACGGGCCCCGGCTGCGCCGGACCCTCTGCTCCGTACTGCCGCCCGCCCGCCAGGCGGAGGTGCTGCGGGCGTGGGAGATCGCGGTCGACAAGACCGGCGGCTACCTCTACTCACGCGGCCTCATGGCGCTCATCTCCGGCATCGCGCACTACATCCTGCTGGAGGTTCTGGGCGTCCCCTACGCCCCGGCGCTCGCGGTGTGGGTGGGCCTGGTCTCCCAGTTCATCCCCACCATCGGCACCTACCTGGCGGGCGCCCTGCCCATGCTCATCGCCTTCACGGTGAACCCCTGGTACGCGGTGTGGGTGCTCGGATTCGTGGTGGTCTACCAGCAGTTCGAGAACTACATGCTCCAGCCCAAGCTCACCGCCAGGACCGTGGACATCCACCCCGCGGTCGCCTTCGGCTCGGTGATCGCGGGCACGGCCCTGATGGGCGCGGTCGGCGCCCTCATCGCCATCCCCGCGGTCGCCACCCTGCAGGCGTTCCTCGGGGCGTACGTGAAGCGCTACGACGTCACGGACGACCCCCGCGTCCACGGCAGGCACCAGGCCCGCGGCACGTCCTGAGCGGGCGCGCGGCCGGTGCGGAGCCGGCGCGCGGCGGTCCCGGGAAGGTCCCGGGCAGCGGCGGAACGGGGCGGTCCGCCCGGCGTGGTGCGCTTGACACCAAAATCGAACATCCATTCTTATGAGGGTCCAGCCCTGTGTTTGCAAGGGTTCCACCGCGATTCCGGTGGAGTTATCCACAGGCTGGAAGGACGTCGGGGCCCATTGTCAGTGGCAGGGGTTAGCGTCTTTGACGTGAAGCGATCGACTCAAGCAAATCGGGTGGAACCCATGGCAGGAACCGACCGCGAGAAGGCGCTCGACGCCGCACTCGCACAGATTGAACGGCAATTCGGTAAGGGCGCGGTGATGCGCCTGGGCGAGCGGCCGAACGAGCCCATCGAGGTCATCCCCACCGGGTCGACCGCGCTGGACGTCGCGCTCGGCGTCGGCGGCCTGCCGCGCGGCCGCGTGGTGGAGGTGTACGGCCCGGAGTCCTCCGGCAAGACGACCCTGACCCTGCACGCCGTGGCCAACGCGCAGAAGGCCGGCGGAGCCGTCGCGTTCGTCGACGCCGAGCACGCCCTCGACCCCGAGTACGCCAAGAAGCTCGGCGTCGACATCGACAACCTCATCCTGTCCCAGCCCGACAACGGCGAGCAGGCCCTGGAAATCGTCGACATGCTGGTCCGCTCCGGCGCCCTCGACCTCATCGTCATCGACTCCGTCGCCGCCCTCGTGCCGCGCGCCGAAATCGAGGGCGAGATGGGTGACTCCCACGTCGGCCTCCAGGCCCGACTGATGAGCCAGGCCCTCCGGAAGATCACCAGCGCGCTCAACCAGTCCAAGACCACCGCCATCTTCATCAACCAGCTGCGCGAGAAGATCGGCGTGATGTTCGGCTCCCCCGAGACCACCACCGGTGGCCGGGCCCTGAAGTTCTACGCTTCCGTACGCCTCGACATCCGCCGCATCGAAACGCTGAAGGACGGCACCGACGCGGTCGGCAACCGCACCCGCGTCAAGGTCGTCAAGAACAAGGTCGCCCCGCCCTTCAAGCAGGCCGAGTTCGACATCCTCTACGGCCAGGGCATCAGCCGCGAAGGCGGCCTGATCGACATGGGCGTCGAGCACGGCTTCGTCCGCAAGGCCGGCGCCTGGTACACCTACGAAGGCGACCAGCTCGGCCAGGGCAAGGAGAACGCCCGCAACTTCCTCAAGGACAACCCCGACCTAGCCAACGAGATCGAGCGGAAGATCAAGGAGAAGCTCGGCGTCGGCGTACGGCCGGAAGAACCGGCCACCGACACCACCAAGGACGGCAAGGACACCAAGGACGCCGCGGGCGAGACCGCCCCCGCAGCCGACACCACCACGGTGCCCGCCCCCGCCACCAAGGCCAAGACGGCCAAGGCCACCGCCGCCAAGAGCTAGCGGTGACCCGCAGGACCGAGTGGACCGGCCCCGAGGAGCCCAGCCCCCCACGGGGCCGCTCCCGACGGGCCGGCCCGGACGGACCGGCCGACGCCACCCACACGGCCAAAGCCGACACACCACCAGCGCCCCAGGACCCGGCCGAGCGGGCGCGGGCCATCTGCCTGCGCCTGCTCACCGGGACCCCCCGCACCCGCAAACAACTCGCCGACGCCCTCAAGAAACGGGAGATCCCCGACGACGTAGCCGAAGAAGTCCTCTCCCGCTTCGAGGAAGTCGGCCTGATCAACGACGCCGCGTTCGCCGACGCCTGGGTGGAATCCCGCCACCACGGGCGCGGCCTCGCCCGCCGCGCCCTCGCCCGCGAACTGCGCACCAAGGGCGTGGACACCACCGTCATCGACGAAGCCGTCGCCCAGCTCGACCCCGACCAGGAAGAGGAGCGAGCACGCGACCTGGTGGCGCGCAAACTCCGCTCCACCCGCGGCCTCGACCGCGACCGCCGCCTGCGGCGCCTCGCCGGAATGCTCGCCCGCAAGGGCTATCCCGAAGGCATGGCCCTGCGCGTGGTCCGCCAAGCACTGCAAGAAGAAGGCGACGACGCGGACGACCTGTACGAGCCGTGACCCGTACGCGCCCCGAGCCACGGGAGGCTCGCGCGTACGGGCCCCGAGCCGCTGGGGGCTCGACCCACACGGGCCAACCCCCTGGGGTAGTGCCCTCCTCGACCCACACGGGCCAGCCCCCTGGGGTAGTGCCCTCTGGGATCAGGCCCCGCCGGGTCCGCCCGGCCCGGCCCGGGGGCCGGAACGAACTCGCACCGCCCGGCACCGGCCGCACCGCCCGGCACCGGCCGCACCGCCCGGCACCGGCCGCACCGC
>NZ_BMUZ01000029.1 GCF_014650455.1 Streptomyces xanthochromogenes
ACCACGCCGTACCATCCGCCCCCGCCCCAAACGACTTGATCCGCCCATCAGGCGCCAGACCACGCAGTCGGGAGAACTCCACGAACGCGACCGGGGTGGACATCACGGTCGCGCCACCGGCGAGCGCGAGATCGCACTCGCCGCGGCGCAGCGCGTTGGCGGCCAGGTGCAGGGCCACGAGGGAGGAGGAGCATGCCGTGTCGACGGTGACGGCAGGGCCTTCGAGACCGTACGTGTAGGAGAGCCGGCCGGAGGCGATGCTGCCCGCGCTGCCGCTGAACAGATAGCCCTCGGTGTTCTCGGCAGGCAGGCCGGGCCGGGAGCCGTAGTCGTTGTACATGATGCCGGTGAACACTCCGGTACGGCTGCCCCGGAGTGCTTTGGGGTCGATGCCGGCCCGCTCGAACGCCTCCCACGCGGTCTGCAGAAGGAGGCGCTGCTGCGGGTCGGTGGTCAGCGCCTCGCGCGGCGACATCTCGAAGAACGAAGCGTCGAAACGATCGGCGTCATGGAGGAAGCCGCCCTCCCGGCTGTAGCTGGTGCCCGGTGTGTTCGGGTCCGGGTCGTAGAGCCCGTCGAGGTCCCAACCCCGGTTCTCGGGGAAGGGGGTGACGGCATCGACTCCCTCGCTCACCAGTTGCCACAGATCCTCCGGCGAGGCCACCCCACCGGGGAATCGGCACGCCATCGAGACGATCGCGATCGGCTCACGCTGCCTGTCCTGCACCTCTTGAAGCCGGCTCCGCGCGTCGCGGGCGTCCGCGATGGCTCGCCTGAGGTAGTCCCGGAGTTGGTCCTCGCCGGCCATGTGCTCAGCTCCCTGTGTGGTGTTGGTGGGCCGTGGTGTTCGTGCGTCGTGGTGTTCGTGCGTCGTGGTGATCGCAGGCCGTGAGGTTCGTCGGCCAGTGCGGTGGACGGACGCGGTCGCGCGCCGACTGCCCTGGTCCGCGATGCGCGGCGTCGGCCTTTCGCGTAGCCGTGCGACGCGGCGAATACCAGCGTGAGTGGGTGATCGTAACGACGGGTCAACCACACCTCGGTAATCGTGCGGAGAGCGGCGGGCCAAGTCCGCTGTATTACTTCACAATGAGCATGTGGTTGTTTCCTCATCGGTATTCTCTGCCGGGTCCACCGGACTCGGAATGCCGTCCTGTCCGGCGGGAACAGGAAAGGGAGATGTCTCAGCATGACGCAACTCACCAGTGACGTCGACAAGCACACCGCACTCTACGTCGAGGCATTCAATTCGGGCGACGCGGATGCGGTCAACGCGATGTACACCGAAGAAGCCGTGGCCGTGTGGGAGCCGGGAGTCGCGCTCACGGGAAAGGCCAGGATCGACTCGGTCAAGGAATTCCTCGCCGCCGGGCCGAAGATGACGGCCGTGGTCCGACAGTCCTTCGTGACCGGCGACACCGCTCTGCTGATCGTGGACTGGAAGATCGACACCACGGACGCCGACGGCAAGCCGGAGCACCTCACCGGCGTCGGAGTCGACGTGCTGCGGCTCGGTACGGACGGCCACTGGCGCTATGCCATCGACGACCCGTACGGCGAGAAGTGAGTTGAGCGCGGGGACGCGGAACCATCCGTCCCGTGCGCGAGACGCTCGACGATGAGCAAGGCACCGACAGCTGCCGGAGGGGAAAGAACCCGCCTCCGGGACCAGCGGTGCCCAACCTGTCCAGTCAATGAGGAAGTAGGGTCTGCATCTCCATGGCCATCACTGTCGACATCGATTTCGACAACCCGGATCTGACCGACGACACCGACCTGCAGAACGAGATCTTCCTGCAGGTGTTCAACTCGGGTGACGGCGAGCTGTTCGACAAGCTCTATCGCGCCGATGCGATATCCAATTTCTCGGGCGAGCCGCTGACCGGAGCGGCTCGGCTGAAGTTCTTCAAGGAATTCCTGGCCTCGAAGCCTTCGCTCCAGGCGACGGTCACCCACTCCTATGTGGCCGGCGACGTGGCCCTGATCGGCGTGCAGTACACCATCGACGGCATCCAGGCCGACGGTGCGCCCCTGCACCTGGAGGGGACCTGCACCGACGTGCTGCGCCGCGTCGAGGACGGGCGCTGGCTCATGGCCGTCGACAGGCCGGTCGCGGGCAGCCTGCTGCCGGAGTAGGCACGCGCTCCCGCCATGGACGCGGACGGGTCTCCCGCGCCGGAGCGAGTACCGCCCGGCGCGGGAGGGTCCGCCCTTCCGGCGTCGATGAACCGGCTGTTGCCGCGAGATGGAGGGGCGATTCCCTCCGCCGTGCCTCATGTGCTGCGCGCCTCGGGACAGCGCGGCTGCTGCCCGCACGTCCATCGCGGTCCGAGGGCTGGTCGGGCCCGGGGCGCCAGTGGAGCGGGAGCCGCTTGAACCACGTCGCGGCCGAGGGGTCGCTCAGGTGATGGCCGTGGCGGGCACGGATCGGGGCCACACCTCGCCGGGGAGCATCGGCCAAGTGCCGCGCGGGGAGGCACAGTTCCGCCCGTGGCCCGGGTACCTGCGCATGCCACACTTCCGCTGTGAACAGTGATCTTCTTTTAAACAAGGTAGTGCTCATCACGGGTGCCAGCAGCGGCATCGGGGAGGCGGCGGCACGGGTGTTCGCGCAGGAGGGCGCGATCGTGGTCCTCACCGCCCGCAGAGCGGATCGGCTGGCCGCCCTGGTCGGCGAACTGCGCGACAAGGGTGCCGAAGCGGCCTGCGTGGTCGGTGACGTGTCCGTCGCCGACGACATGGCCAAGGTTGTCGACTTCGCCGTCACCGAGTACGGGCGGCTCGACTCGGCGTTCAACAACGCGGGGATCGGCGGTGATCGCAGCCCGCTGCACCTGATGTCCGACGACGTCTACGACACCATCATGGACATCAACGTGCGGGGCGTCTTCAACTGCATGCGGCACGAGATAGCCGCGATGCTGCCTCACGGCGGCGGCTCGATCGTCAACAACAGCAGCGTGGGCGGCCTGGTGTCGATCCCCACGGCCGCCCCCTACATCGCCTCGAAGCACGCGGTCGTCGGCCTCACCAGGGCGGCGGCCGACGAATACGCCAAGCAGGGCATCCGCGTGAACGCGATCGCTCCCGGCACCACGCGCAGCGAGATCACCGCCGACTGGTTCGGCCGCAATCCCGGCCTTGAGGAACTGGTCAACTCCGCTACTCCGCAAGGACGTACGGCACATCCCGACGAGATCGCGGCCGCGGCCGCCTGGCTGCTCAGCGACCGGTGTCCGTTCCTGACCGGCACCGTGCTGCCGGTGGACGGCGGCTACGTCAACCAGTGACGGCACCGCCCCGGTCGGGGACCGTGGCCCCCGGCCGGGGCAGGGGCGGCCGTCAGCAGGTCGTGCCGGTGAGTTCCACGATGAACGCGCTCTCGCCGTCCTGGGTACCAGTGATCAGGACGGCGACCTGGCCGTGGCGGGGACCGGGGAGCGGCTCGGCCAGAATCGAGCAGGGCGAGTCGAACTCCACGTACTGCGAGAAGTTCGAGGTGAGGCCGGAGGGTACGAAGTGCCGCGGCGCCAGCAGCGCACGGGCGGCCTGGTCGGCGGCCTCCAGCAGGACCGCTCCCGGCACGTGGTCGACGGCGTGGTCGAAGAGCATGCGGTCGCGAATGTCGTTGCGCAGTAGCCAGCGGTTCGGTGCGCCGTCCGCCGCGAGGACCACATCGCCGTCCGTGGACCGGCCGACGAGCCCCGGGTCGGCGGGCGCCGGCAGCGGCCAGTCCCCCCACACCACGTCGAGTTGGGCCCCGCGCAGCCGTCGGTAGGCCCGGGGGGATATCCAGGCGAACTCCAGATCCGCGCCGGCCACGACGGCACCGGCCCGCAGGATCTGGAAGTCCATCCTGAGCATGTCGGTGGCGCGTCCCGGCCGTCTCGTATCGGACACGATCGTGCGGATGTCCAGGCTGGAGGGCGCGTCACGGAAGTCGTGCAGAGCGGGCTGCATCGTGAAGTTCATGTTGTGCAGCAGCGTCTGATGCGTCAGCGGAACGCCGTATTCGGCATGGGCGACGATGAGACCGCACTGCCGGACCGTTTGGACGAGTACCCGGGGTTCGTAGGCCAGCTCGCCCGGCGAGGCCGGCCAACTGGCACAGAGTCTGAACTCGTGCTCCGCGATGCGCCTGTAGCCCGTGACGAACATGGCGCTCTCGTCTCTGAGATGAGCGTACTCATGGAGTGGAGACGTCTGCTGCGCGACGGAACGGGCGCACGGGTCTTCTAAGCAATACGTAGCTGCGGTCATGTTCGGCAGAACTCCCCTGGCTTCGGTGATGAGCTGGGAAAACCTTGATCAACTTGTAAAGTACCGGACCACCGTTAGGTTTTGGGGACGGCCAGGGTGAACTTCACATGCTGGTAAAGAGCTAGTCAAGGGAGTTGTGAGTGTCGAGGCAGGAAAGATCGATTCGCACCCGTGCGGCCATCCTGGAGGCGGCGGCCCGTCTGTTCAACGAGTTCGGCTACGAGGCCACGACCATCGGCGTGCTCACCGAGCGCATAGGACTCACGCGGGGCGGCCTGTACTTCCACTTCACGTCGAAGGAGCAACTGGCCCGGGGAGTGCTCGACGAGGCGGTGACCGTCGAGGGCCTTCGTCCGCAAACCCTCAAGCTGCAGGAGTGGGTCGACCTGGCACTCCTCATCGCCTACCGCCTGCCCAGGGAGCCCATACTCGGCGCCGCCATCCAACTGTCCGTCGACCCCACGGCCCGCGGCCTGTTCGGCACGCGCTGGCCGGATTGGATCGCCCTGCAGACCGAGATGCTCGCCGAGGCGAAACAGCGGGGCGAGGTGCTCCCGCACATCGATCCGGCGACTCTCGCCCGGCTGTTCGTCGGAGCCTGGACCGGTGTGCAACTGGTCACGGGCACCTTGGAGAACCGCACACTTCCCGACGAGATCTCCAGCCTGCTCGACCTGTTGCTCCCCAGTGTCGCGAGTGACGCCGTACGGACGACGCTCGACACCTCTCCGTCCCGTGCCGTACACCTCCTCGCGCAGGCACGTGGCTCAGGGGACACGTGCGACTGAAGAGGCTGCCGCACCCACGCCACCGCTCGCCGCGTACGCCGCGACGGAGCGGGCACCGCCACGATGCGGGTACCACACCGCGCAGGGACGGAGAGCGTGCCGCCACACGATACGGTCTCACCGAAACTACCGAACGGACGTCCTTTTTAGTGAGGACCTGCGTCCTTTGCCGGGCCGGGGCGAGGGCATTTCGCGTATCGCGGGGGGACGGGGCGGTGGCGGCACTACCGGCCAGGCATACGGAAGGAACCATGAGGCGGCATCAGTTACACCCGGCCGACACCAACGGGGAGTCGGTCTTACCGACCGGCCTCGGCGCGGAACTGAGCGCGCGGCTCTTCGAGTCGCTGCAGCGCAGCGGACAGCGCCTGAACGCGGAGCAATACGTACGGGGGCTGCTCACGCTGCCGGGACGCAAGACACTGCGCAACATCGCGGCACAGTTCGACGGTGTCGCGGCGCAGCAGCGGGTCCACCATTTCATCAGTACGTCACCGTGGGACTGGATGCCGCTCCGGCGCGATCTCGCCGACTACGCGCGACAGGCTCTCATGCCCGACGCGTGGGTGATGCGGCCCACCGTGATCCCCAAGTCCGGTCTGCATTCGATCGGGGTGGGCCAGCACTATCTGCCGGACGTCGGTCGCCTCGTCAACGGCCAGCAGGCGGTGGGGACATGGCTCGCCTCCGGCCAGGCCGCCCTGCCGGTCGACTGGCGACTGCGGCTGCCCGAGCGGTGGCTGGAGAGCCCCCTGAGGCAGCGTGCGAACATCCCGGACGGCGCCATGCCCGGCACGCTCGAGGAATGCGTGGGCGAGGCGGTGACCGAGGTCGCGGCCGCCGGCAACCCCCCGCACTGTCCCGTCGTAGTCGACGCGGACGGGGTGGACGGGGTGGCGCTGGTCCGGCGTCTCTCCACGCTGGGCATCCAGTCCCTGGTGCGCGTGCCCCCGGACACGCAACTACGGCTCGACCGGACGGCGTTGCCCAAGTACGGGGACGGCGAGCGCGCCGCTGGTGAGCTCACCACCTCCTTGACCCGCCTGCGCCAGCGGGTGCATCCCGGCGACAGCCGCACCACGGCCTCGGTCATTCCGGTCGTCGCGGCCTCGTCCTCGCGGGGCGCGTCATTGCTCCTGATACGAAGATGGTCCCCGGCCGGACTACCGGACGAACGCCTTTGGTTGACGCCCGTGGGCACGTCGTCGCTGGCATCCGTTCTCGCGCTCACCCGGCTGCCGGACATCGTCGCGCGGGACTTCGCGGCAGTCTCCGAGAGGGTGGGAATGCGCGACTTCGCGGGCCGGTCGTATCCCGGCTGGCACCGCCACATCACGTTGGCCTGCATCGCGCACCTGGTGGCCGTGCTGGGGCCGGGCGACACTCCGCGGAGTACGAGGGGCTGACGGTGACCCGCACCCCCGAAACACCTAATTACCATCCGGTAACTTGACACTCTCGCCCATGCACATGCCAGGTCAAGGGAGCCTCTTCTTTACGTTTGGATCACACCAAGGCCGACATGGGCGCCCACCGCGCCAGGACGGGAGTGTGCGTGATGCGGTTCAACCTCATTGGCTCGTTCGAGATCACCACCGATGGCGGTGAGACGTTCGCCCCGAAGGCGCCGAAACTCTGCCAGATCCTCGCCGTTCTGGCTCTCCAGCCGTCCGAGGCGGTGGGCTCGGACATCCTGATCCGCGAGCTCTGGGGGGCGAGCTCCCCCAGCGGCGCCCCGAGAACCCTCCAAACGCACGTCTACCACACCCGCAAAATGCTCCGTGAGGCCGATATCACCTCGCCGCAGCGGGAGTTGTTGCTCACGCAGGCGCCGGGGTACCGCCTGCTCGCGTCCGAGGACGAGATCGACGTCTGCCTCTTCGAGCGGCTTGTCCGCAGCGCTCAAAGCGATCTCGCCCAGGGCGCACCGGAGCGCGCCTCCGCCGACCTCAAGCGCGCGATGGCGCTGTGGCGGGGCCCCCTGCTGAGCAACGTCCCCACGGGAGACGTGCTCGCGGGCCGGATCGCACACGTCGAGGAACTCCGCATCCGTGCACTTGAGTTGCACGTCCAGACAGAGAACGCGCTCGGCCGGTACCGGGAGCTGCTGCCCGAGCTGCGCACTCTCGTGAACGACTACCCCTTGCACGAGTGGTTCCACGAACAGCTCATCAGGACCCTGCACCTCGCCGGCCGTCGCGGCGAGGCCCTCAAGGCGTACCAGCACCTCTACTACCTGCTCGCCCAGGAACTGGGTCTGGCGCCCTCCGAGGAGATCCAACGGCTCCAGGGCGAAATCCTCGCGGTGAACTCCGTGGACGTGCCGCAACTGCGCCGCCCGCGGGAATCGGGCCCGGTCGGCGGCCCCGCCCCCTTCTGGGCGGCCAACGTCGCCAGTTGAGGCCGAGCATCCCGGGCCCCGAGCACCGCGAGTTCCCGGGACCCGGCTCTGCCGTCCTGGGGGCCCGGAGTGGCATTCCGCCCCGGGCAGCCGACAACGTGGGCCTCAACGGTGTCGGCGTGCTGCTGATGAAGCAGCAGTATTCGCTCCTGTGCACATGGGCAAGGGGAATCGACCACCCCCGCTCACAGAAAGCGGCGGATCGGGAGGACTGCGGCCTCCTTGGCGCGCTGAACGATGGAGCGCCGCTTCCAGCGTCCTCGCGTGATGAGTGCGCTGTGTTCCAGGTCCTCCGTGAAGTGGCTGTCCAGCTTCGCCGTGAACGTCTGGTCCAACACAGCGAGCATCACTTCTTCGTCGTGGTCCAGCGAGCGGCGGTTGAAGTTCGTCGAGCCGACCAGAGCCATAGTCCGGTCGACGGTGACGACTTTGGTGTGCAGCATCGTCGGCTGATACTCGAAGATCTTGACTCCGCAGGCGGTCAGGTCCTCGTAGTAGTGCTGCCCGGCCAATTGGCAGACCCGCTTGTCGGTGTAGGGACCTGGCAGCAGAATCTCGACCTCGACCCCGCGACGGGCGGCTGCGCACAGCAGCTCGATGAAGTACACGTCGGGCGCGAAGTAGGCCGTGGCCATCCGGATCCGTTCCTCCGCCGACTCGATCACTGTCCGGAACAGAGTCTGCATGTCCTGCCAGCCGAAGCTGGCAGAGCCGCGCACCACCTGCACGACAGCGTCGCCCTGGGGAACGTGGGAGGCGAACCGGTCGCGCTCGTCGAAGAGTTCCTCGTGGCACTCAGCCCAGTTCTGCGCGAACGCGGCAGCCAGCCCGTCCACGGCCGGCCCCCGCACCTGGACATGAGTGTCGCGCCATTCACTCGGATTGCGGGCATCTCCACACCACTCCTCGGCAATGCCGACACCACCGGTGAACGCCGTTTCCTCGTCAACGACCAGGACTTTGCGGTGACAGCGGTGGTTCTGCTTCAGCGGCGACAGATAGAGCGGCTTACGGAACCACGCCACCCGCACTCCGGCACGCTCCATCAAGTCCAACTGCTCCTTCTCGATGAGCCGGCTCCCGAACCCATCCAAAAGAAGCCGCACCCGCACTCCCTGCCGCGCCCGCTCCGCGAGGGCATCCGCGAACCGCTGAGCGATGTCGCCCTTCCAGTAGACGAATGTCATCATGTCGACCGTGTGCCGGGCGGAATTGATCCCGTCCAGCATGGCGGAGAAGATCTCGTCACCATTGCGTAGCGGCGTCAAGGAATTGCCCTCGGTCGCGGCAATCCCTATGAGTCTCTCCAGTCGGCGTCTCATACGCCGGGCCCGCTCCTCAAGAACCGAGTTCGACTCCCCGACGGCGGTCTCACCGACCGCCGGCAGCCGGACAGCCTCAGTGTCTGCTGCCACCGCTACTGCCGCTTCCGCGGAAGCACCGTGTGCATGCGTCATGTTCGAACCTTCCCCAAACGCTGACCAAGAGGACAAACCAGGACGGCCGTAGCCAGGATCGCCGGAGGTGCCGGACAGCCGACTCAAGAGGCCTGCACGGTTCACACATCCAGCCGATCCAGGAACCCCCGCTTCGACGAGTCCGATACACCCGGAGTTGCTGGCTGCATCGGCGCCCATCGCCTCCTGTCCACTTCAGCCGCCGCCATGCACCAGCAGCTCCACCTGATTGTCGCCTCAGCCAACGAGCGCCAGATCCGGGAGACCGGCACGTTGGTGACACCGCTGTGGAGTTGTGGCGCTGGTGGCTGGCCGCGAGCGGTGCCGTGAGGCCGGTGGGCGTAGTCGTGAGGGACTCCCCCGGCCTTCTCGGGCCCCCACCCGCCAGCCCTGAACCGGGATGGCGGGCGGGAGCGTCCTGGCCCCGGCTCAGAGTCGCCCGGACGAGGGGGCCTTCCCCAGCGCGGTCACCGCAAGGGCCGCGACGGCGAGCGCGCCGCCCAGCCACATCACCGCGGTGGCCCCGGCGCCGTCCGCGACCAGTCCACCGGCCAGCGCACCCAAGGCGATCGCAGCGTTGAAGACGCCGACGAACAGCGAAGAGACGGCCTCACGAGCCCGGGGGGCCGAAGCCAGCAGCCAGGTCTGGGTACTGACCGACACACCTCCGTAGGACAGGCCCCAGACGGCGAGAAGCACGCCCGCGGTCAGAAGGGAGCCACCGAGCACCGGTACCAGCACGACCGTGGTCGCCAGCACCGCGCTGATCACCATCAGGGTGCTGCGCGGTGACCGTCCGGCACCCGCGCCGGCCGCGAAGTTGCCCGCCACACCGGCCATTCCGTACACCAGCAGCAGCGTGCCGATCGTCCCGGCGCTCGCCCCCGAGACCTCTTCAAGGACGGGGCGCACATACGTGTACGCGGCGAAGTGACCGGTGACAAGGAGGGCCACCACGCCGAGGCCGGTCCGTACGCGCGCCTCTCCGCACAGCCGCATCACACCGCCGAGCCGCACCTCCTGCTCGGCGGGCAACCGCGGCAGCAGGACCGCAAGGGCGACCAGAACCACCAGCGCCAGCGCACCCACGGCGATGAACGCCGTTCGCCAGTCGGCCAGTTCGCCGATGTACGTACCCGCAGGAACGCCGAGCACCGACGCCAGCGCGATACCGCTGAAGATCAACGAGGTCGCGGATCCAATGGCCTTCTGCGGCACCAGGCGTGCCGCCAGGCCCGCCGCGATCGCCCAGACGCCACCCATGCCGATGCCGACCAGGACGCGGGCGGTCACCATGACGGCGAAGTTCGCAGACCAGGCGGCGAGCAGGTTGCCCGCGGCCAGAACCGCCATCAGGGCGCACAGCACCGTCCGTCGGTCGAACCGTCCCAACAGCGGTGTCAGCAGCGGCGCCGACACCGCACCCACCACACCGGTGACGGTCAGGGTCAGCCCGGCGGTGCCCCCGCTCACCTTCAACGCGGACCCGATGGGCGTCAGAAGCCCCACGGGCAGCATCTCGGACGTCACCACCGTGAACGTCGCACTCGCGACAGCGGCGACGCCCAGCCGGCCGTGGGGCGCCGAGCGCACCGGCAGCACCCCATGGGTGCGCGCAATTTCCTCAGTTCGTGCCATGCGACCAGCCAACCCATCCCGACCTGCGGGAAAAACGGCTGATCCCTCATCCTTCGATAAGCGTGACTACTCGATCGGCGCATGGGCGGCGGTGTAGAAAGGGAGCCATGAGCGGTGTCGAGATCCGCGAGCTGGAGTCATTCCTCGTGCTCGCCCAGGAGTTGCACTTCGGGCGGGCAGGTGAGCGGCTGTACATCTCCCAGAGCCGGGTCAGCCAGTTGCTGCGATCCCTGGAAGGCCGCATCGGCGCCCCGCTCGTCGAACGCACCAGCCGCCGGGTGTCCCTGACTCCGCTGGGCGAGAGCTTCCTCGCCGGTCTGCGCCCCGCATACGATGCCCTGCGCGCCACGGTCGACGAGGCGCGGGCCGCCGCCCGGGGCATGGGCGAGGCGCTGCGCATCGGCTTCCAGGGAACCGTCGACGACGACCTCGGCGAGGCGATCGCCCGGTTCGGTGACCGGTATCCCGACTGCGCGATCGACATCGTCGAGATCCCCCTCTCCGACCCCTTCGGACCGCTCCGCCGCGAGGAGATGGACTGCGCGGTGGTCCTGCTGCCGGTGGCCGAGGACGATCTTGTCCTCGGCCCGGTCTTCTCCCGGCAGCCGCAGACCCTCGCCGTGTCGGTCCGGCACCCCTTCGCCGCCCGGGAGTCGGTCTCCGCCGAGGAGCTGGCCGACTGTCGGCTCATCCACATCGACGGCGGCGCACCCGCGTACTGGCGGCAGGCACAGGCGCCCGACCTGACCCCGGGCGGCCTCCCGATACCGTCCGGACCCAGTGTCAACACCCTCCAGGAGGGGCTGAGTCTGGCGGCGGCCAACCGTGGCGTCATGCTGCTGTGCCGATCCACGGCCGAGTACCACGCGCGCCGCGACTCGGTCATCTTCGTCCCGGTGCGGGGCCTGCCCGTCTCCGAGCTGGGCCTCATACGTCACCGCCTACGGCCCTCCGCGCAGGCGGAAGCCTTCGCACTGGCGGTCGGCGAGACCACCGGAACGGCGAACTGACCTCCCGAGAACGCCGGAAGACCCTCGCCGCGCGAGCGCCGCTCGACCCAGGCCGGGCAAGACCCCTCGACGTTGATGTCACCGCGGGTCAGGCGACGACGCGCCTGCGTTCGAGCCGGTCATGGCCCGCATCGGAATCCCGCGCGCCGGCCTGAGCGGGCCACGAACGCGACCCCCGAGGTCGTGCTTGCGGACCGGCCCTACTCATCACGCGCAATCCACTGCCATCATCGGAACTCTCGGCAGGGCCCGAGGGCCGTGGCCATGGGCCGTGGCCACGGGCCGTGTCGCAACTACCGGGGAGGAAGGAGGGGCGGCGATGGTGGGACGGTGGAGGCGGGGCCATGAGGACGTCCATCAGCCGAGTGTGGAAGAGATCCTGGAGGTGATGGATCTGCTCCCGGGCCCCGAAAGGGAGGATCGGATCGCGCTGGCGATCGACGCGAACCGGTACGCGTTGCGGGGAGATGCGCCACGGACCTCGACGGCTGACCTTCGGGTGATGCTGGAACAGCTGGAGAGTGAAGGGACGGTCCGGCGCTTCGCCCCCGGCACGCTCGATCTTCCGCAGTTCGGCCCACGCTGGTGGTCAACGGCCAGGGCGCGGCAAAAGGACGAGGAGCGCCAGGCGGCAGCGGGGCGGTCTTCGGACGCCGATGTGAAGCCGCTGCCGACGCGGGGGCGCCGCGGGGCGGAGATCTCGGAAGCTCTCCGGGAGGAGCGGACCAATGGAGGCAGCCCTTTGAAGAGGGCCGCCGACGCCACGCTGGAGGCGAATCGGCGTAGATACCAGGAGTACCGGCGCCGCTCAGGCGGCGAGGGCGGGGCCAACTGAGGCGGTCAGCGCGGCAGTTGGAGCCCGCCGCCCACATGATGATCCGCGCCGAGAGTCCCGCCCCGCCGCGCAAGGCGCGCTGCATGCGGCAGTCGGCGCGGTGACCGGCGCCTCGTGCCAGGTGCTGGCCGCGGCGACGCACCACGATCAGGGGCACGCTTGCCTGGCACGTCACGCAGGAGGGCCACGATGTGCCGTGCCCGCAGGCCGAGCTGAACGCCCGCCGTTCCAGGAGCGTTCCCCGATGCTTCGGGGCCGGTCCGATGCTTCGCGGCCGGTCCGCGGTGCCCGGTGCCAGTGCCGCCCGCTGAGGGCTGCGGGCAGCCGGTCACAGGTGGCAGTGGCACCGCCTCGAACGCGATTCCCGCCGGACTAACCGGGCCACAGCCGCCGCCGCTAACGGCTCTTTCGGACCAGGACGCCCCACAGGATGACGGTCAGCGCCAGCGATTGTTGCTGGTGTGGTCACCGGCGACCCAGCGGGCGAGGTCGGCGTGTGCGGTGGCGCGCTGCTCGGCGTCGATCTTCTCCACGTCGGGGTGGTCGACGGCGAACTCCAAGATCAGCCCGTTGGGGTCCGTGATGTACAGCGAGACACAGAACCCGTGGTCGATCACATGGGGATTCGCTTCCGCGGGGCCGGCTGCGCGGATGCGCTCGCGGATGGCTTCCTGTACATCGGCCTCGACCTTGAAGGCTATGTGGCGCAAGGGAGTTGAGTTGATGCTGGTCCTGAATTCCTCTTGGTCCTTGGCGTCGGCGAACTGGAAGAAGGCGAGCGCACTGCCGTCGGCCAGCCCGTAAAGGGCGTGACTGTAGGTGCGTTCGGCGCCGGCCATCACCTCGCGCTCGGTCCACGTGGCCACCAAGGGCAGGCCGATCACGTCCTCGTAGAAGCGCCGGTTGGCTTCCTGGTCGTCGGTGATCCAGGCGTGGTGATGGAGCCGCAGGGGCAGGGCCTCTGACTGCGCCTGGGGCCGGGGCTCCGTCTGCGTCTGCGTCATGTCGAGTCATCTCCCGTACGTAGAAGGGGCGTTGGGTCGGTCGCCGGGAAGAGCTGGTCGGCGACGCCCTGAACAGCATGCCTCCAGATCCGGTTGAACGTTAAATCAATTTGAGCCATGCTTGCGGTGGGCCGCCAGGGTCGGCAACCTGCATGGACGGCCGCGCAGGCCTAACAGGGCCCTGGCAGGGCCTCTCACGTCGCGCGTTTCGTGAGCTTCTTGCGACAACAGCTGCTTGCAGTGGCGATGGCCACGCCGGCTCTATCGGTCGCTGCGGTCCACATACGGGATCTTGAGGCCACAAGCAGCCCATGGCAGGCTCATGGCGCATGATCGACGAATTTGCGAAGGACAACCTGCACGGGAGACTGCGGCGGGACCGTGAGGCACTGCTCTGGAAGCTCGACGGCTTGTCCGAATATGATGCTCGCCGCCCCTTGACGGCGACTGGGACCAACCTCCTCGGCCTGGTCAAACACGTGGCCGGCGTCGAGGCCAGGTATTTCGGCGAAGTCTTCGACCGGCTCTCCCCGGAACCGCTGCCCCGGTGGCAGGACCACGACGGCAACGACCTGTGGGCAACCGAGGACGAGACGCGCGGTCACATCATCGAGTCCTACCGGCGCACGTGGGAACACTCAGACGCGACGATCGACGAGCTTGCCCTCGACGCCCCCGGCCACGTGCCGTGGTGGCCGGAGCCTCATTCCAACACAAACCTGTTCGCCATCCTGGTTCACGTCCTCGGCGAGACCAACCGGCATACCGGGCACGCCGACATCCTCCGTGAAGGCGTCGACGGCCGAACGGGAATGCGCCCCGAGCATGAGATGCAGATCGATGAGGACGCCCGCACCGCCTATTGCGCGAAGATCGAGCAGGCCGCCAGATCGGCCGCCGCAGCCAAGGCATAGAGGTTCACCTTCAACAGCAGCATCCCCGCCCACCCCACGCGCGTTTCCCACCTCAAGCTGGACACCGACCGGAATCAGCCCGCCGTCGCCGACCGATGGGGCCGTCGGAGCCGTCACAGCGCGGCCCACGCGGCCGAGGTGGCCCGCCGATCGGACGGCGGAGACCAGCTACGCAGGAATGAGCTGGACGATCCCCACCCACGGAAGGTCGCCCGTCGTGTGAAATGCGCGAACGCTCCAGCGTCCTGCCGGCACGGAAACCTGGGCCTGTTCCGGCAAGCGCTCCTGATCCGGGTACTTCACGGCCAGGTCAGCTCCGGCTACAGCGGAGTCCATGAGAACCGCTGCCCCATCGATCTCCCAGACACCACAGTCTTCCCAGTCGGTCGCGGGGTCCTCGATGACGGCCTTGGCAGCTTCAAGCAGCTCGGCATCGGAGTTGGCGGCCAGCCATCGCAGGAAGATGTTCAGCTCAGGGAGGTAGCAGGTCGTGGCGGGCTCGTCGGCCAACACCAGACCGAACCCGTCGGTGCCGACCTCGACAATCCCGGCCCAGCCCGCCACGTCACATGCACGGTCGTAGTCGTCGGGAACATCGGTGCCGCCGACGATGACTCCGTCATCCGTGCATCCGGCCCACTGGTCCAGCACAGAGACCGGGATAACGATCAAGGGGCCACCCATCGACCGCACCCAAGCGAGATCGGCACGGAGGTGACGAGAGGCATTGCGAGATGCGGACATGTGGTCAGTCTGCACGTGCCCACTGACACCACCTGAAGCGCTATGCCAGACCCACGGTGCGATCACGGCACGTTGTGTCAAGCAGCAGCCCGCAGGCCCTGGCGGTGGAGGACATAGTCGGGGTGGTAGCCGAAGTGCTCACCGAGTTCTGTGAATCTGGCGTACTGCTCGTGGGAGACGGTGCTTTCAGCGATCAGGAGGGTCTCAAGGAACAGGCGGCAGGTGAGGTCGGGGGCGGTGGCCATGGCTGCCTGCTCCAGAGCGGTGCCCGCTCCTTCGGTGAGGGCAGCGTGGAGAGTCGCGGCGTCCAGGACGGCTCGGCATGCCTGGACTTCGTGCAGCACAGACGTGCAGGTTCCCTGCCCTGAGGCACGGTGGCCAGTGTCTGCGGCTCGCCACCCTACCCTTCAGAAGATCAGCCTTCGACAGCGACGAAGGTGAACTCCCCGTCGTACACGACCGCTTCGTTGTACCCGAAGCTCTCGCCGATTGCCTCGAAGCGGGCGAGCTGACCGCTGGTGATGGGGATCCACAATGCCTTCAGTGCACGCAGGAAGAGACGGAAACCGAGGTCGGGATCCGTCTCGGACACGAGGTGCTCGAGAGCGGGGACGATGCCCGGTACCGAGCCATACGGGTTGAACTGGTCTGCCGCGGTCAACGCCGTCCCTGCCTGCCTGCCTGATCTCGTCGAGAACGATCTCCCGCAGTTCCCAGCCGACGACTGGCTCCAGGACGGGTGTCTGGCCCAGTCGACCGTGGCAGACTTCCCTGATCTGCTGCAGCCAGTCACGCGCGTCGACTCGTGCCCGGTCGATGTCGTAGTTCAGCCCCGTGGCAGCCGGCCAGAGCGCGGCAATCTCTTCCGAGGTCAGGCTGGAGTCCAGCAGACGCTGGGAGCCCCGCCAAAGAGTCGGCACGTAGAGCCCGCCACTCCAATCGGGAACCTCGGCCACCACGTCGACGGGTTCATTCTCCCAAGGGCCTTCGAACCACCTCGTCAACCCACTGAGTCCGTAGTCCACCCAGATGTTTCGGCGCTCTTGTGTCACGTTGTCGAGTCTCCTGCTCACCGTACTGCGCGCCAGGCCGGGGCGGACTTCGGAAGCGGGAAAGCAGTGTAGACCGTCACCAAGGTGAGTGCGGGCTGTACTTCAGCGCAATGAGCGTCTTCCAAGTCGACCGCGAGACCAGCCAGTTGATGGGATTGGGCAGCTGCACAGAACGACGAAACGGCTGGTATACGGCTCTCGAACGAGGTCACCTGTGTCTGCCAGGACATCACGCGCTGGTCCACCCACCGTCGGTCGATCTGTCCAGCCGTAGCGTGCGGTTCCTGACGGAGTAAATGGGCGCCCGACGGGCGGAGATCGGACGCGACGGCGGCCCCTCCCACCGCACGTCAGGCCGTGCCCACTCTCGCCCTCCGGTCGGTATGTCCACGACCGGGCGGGCTCCCTCGCCCGCATGAGGTGAATGTCGGTCTCAGGACAGTTTCGCTTCGGGGGCGAAGGCGGGTAGCTTCTCGAGGCTGCTGCGCACGGCCTCGGCGCCGTACTCGAACATCTGCCGCTCGTAATCGTCGACCGCGCCGAGCAGGTCCCGGCGGCCTTCGCCCGCCTCGATCAGGCAGCGGCGCAGCAGCTCGGCGTCGCGCAGCGCGGTGTTCGCGCCGTTGCCGCCCGTCGGAGACGTGGCGTGGATCGCGTCGCCGAGCAGCGTGACCGGGCCGGACGCCCAGCGATCGCCGGGCTTGACGGCGCGGATGGACAGCAGCGTGCTGTTGTTGGGGTCGGCCTGCTGGATCAGCGTGCGCAGCTCCGGGTGCCACCCTTCCATCCTGGACAGCACGGCGTCCTGCGCGGTCAGGTCCTCCAGCGAGCCGTTCGGCGGCAGGATCATGGCCCAGCGCACGTAGTCGCCGATGTCGGGCAGTGTGACGTCGGGGGCCAGTTGCTCGGCGGCCTGTTTGGGTGGGGTGCGGAAGCGCATCGCGCCGAGCAGCAGGCTGACGCCGCCGTCCGTGATCTTCGAGCCGTACGCCGTGGACAGCGCGGCGAACTCATCGGTCAGCGGGGTGCGGCCGATGACGAATCGGACGCCGGTGTCGGTCGGGGTGGTCCGGGGCGAGAGCACCCGGCGGACCGCGGAAGTGACGCCGTCCGCGCCGACGAGCAGGTCCGCGGTGGCCGGGTCACGGCGGGCGAACCGGGCTTCGACTTTGCCGTTGGCCAGCACGTGGTAACCGGTCAGGGCCGCGCCGGTGTGCACGGTGAGGCCGGTCAACAGCAGGTGACGCAGCACCTGCCGGTCGACCACGATGCCGGTCCGGCCGGCGCCGAGCCTGCCGATCTCGTTCAGCTGCGGGTCAAGGATCAGCTGCTCGGCGGAGGCGTCCACGACGATCTCGTCCAGCAGCGGGTGCCAGCGCGTCGGCAAGCAGTCGCGCACCGCCTGGAAACCGGTCGGATTCAACACCAGCCGGTACCCCTGGAACCGAGCGCCGATCCCCGGGTCGCGCTCGAACACATCGGCCTCGATACCGGCGCCCCGCAGACCCTGTGCGAGGGCCAGCCCCCCTAGTCCGGCTCCGACAACGGCAACTCGCATGACGTACCTCCACGACATCGACCAGGACACCGATACGAACTTAGTTCGCTCAAGCGATCTAAGTTCTACTTAACGAACATTGTTCGTGTCAAGCTATAGTGGTCGGCATGACCGCCGATCCCCGCCAACGCCGTTCAGCTCGCCACGCCCAACCCACGGCGGAGTCCGCCGTGACGGCACCGCGCAAGAAGCCGATCACCGTCGCACGGATCACCGACGCCGCCCTGGAAGTCGTCGCCACCGAGGGGTACGACGCGCTGACCATTCGCCGGGTCGCCGCCGTGCTCGGCACCGGTCCGTCGTCGCTGTACGCGCACATCGTCAACAAGGACGACATCGACGATCTGCTGATCGGCAGGCTCTACGCCGAGGTCGTGCTCCCTGAACCGGACCCGACTGCCTGGCGCGAGCAGTTGCTCGGGGTGTACACACAGATCCGCGACCTGTACCTGCGATACCCGGGCGTCTCGCGCGCCGCACTGGCCATGGTGCCGACCAATCTGGAGACGCTGCGGGTCGGCGAAGGCGTCCTGGCGATCCTGCTCGCGGGCGGAATCGAGCCGAGGACGGCCGGTTGGGCCCGCGACGCGCTGTCCCTGTACGTCAGTGCCTACGCGCTGGAGCAGTCCCTGGTCCGGCAGCGGCGGCGGCACCCGGATCAGGAATGGGTGCTCAGCGACGAGGAGTTGCTGGACCGCTTCACCGCACTGCCCGCCGAGAAATTCCCGCAGACCCGACGCCATGCCGCGGAGCTGATCTCCGGCACCGGGCACGACCGCTTCGAGTTCACCCTCGGCCTGCTCATGAACAACCTTCGACCGACGTCCGGTTGACCTGAACGCGCGGCGGCCTCAAGAAGAGGCAGAAGCTGTGCCCCCACTGCGCCCAGCGGTCGAACAGGCCTCGGCACTGCTCGACTTCGAGCGCCGCAACCAGGCTCAGGCACCGCTGTGGAGGGAGGCCCGCCCCACTCCTCCGGCTCCTCTCTGCTCGTCCTCACCCTTGACGTCGCTTCTCCGTCGTCCCCATACTGACGGCCAAATCGATTTGGCCGCTCGTATATGGCTCCCGTCCGGGCCGCTCCACGGCTGAATTCCGCGCACGCGACCCGAACGGAGCTCGCACGTGTCCCGTCCCCGCCGCTCCCCGCCCGCCGCCCCTGAACGAGTCACCGCCCCGGACCTCGCCCCCGCCTCCCCCTCCCGTCCGGAATCCGAGGACACACCCGCAGCCACGTCTCGTGCGGCGGGAGGGGACCTCTCCCCCGAGGCCCCCTCCCGTCCGGAATCCGGAGAGCCATCTCCCCACCCCGTCGACGAATCCCGCCCGTTGGGCCGGATAGCGCTCTTCGGTGTGCAGCATGTGCTGGTCATGGCGGCCACCCCCATCTCCGCCATCTTCCTGATGAGCGCCACCCTGCGGCTTAACGCGGGGCTGACCGTCGACCTGTTGTCCGCCGCCTTCGTGCTGTCCGGCGTGGGGTCGTTGATCCAGTCCGTAGGGATCTGGAAGTTCGGGCCCCGGCTGCCGTTCGTCATGCTGCCGGGTGGCGCGCCGCTGCTTCTGTTCCTCTCCATCGCGGACCAGCACGGCCTGCGCGTCGCGGCGGGCGCGGTCGTCCTCACCTCCCTCTTCACCTTCGCCGTACTGCCCTTCTTCGCACGGCTGTTGAAGTTCTTCCCGCCCCTCGTCATCGGCACGATGATCGTGATCGTCGGCGTCAATCTGGTGAAGGTCGGGGCACTTCTGGTCACGGGACGTCCCGGGGAGCGCGGCTTCGCCGATCCCGGCCATCTCGCGCTCGGCATGGCGACCATCGGGTTCACGGTCGTCTTCCATCTGCTCTTCAGGGGAGTCCTGCGTCAACTCTCCGTCATGCTCGGCCTCATCGCCGGTACGGTCCTCGCCCTGTGCCTCGGGGACGTGAGCCTGGGCCACCTCGGCCAGGGTGGCTGGGTCGACGTGCCGCGGCTCGTGCCGTTCGGCTCGCCCCAGTTCGACGTGCTGGCCGCCCTGCCGCTCATGCTCTACAGCCTGGCCTCGATGGCGGAGGCCACCGGTCAGACCGTCATCAACGCCGAGGCGGTGGGCAAGGAGATAGACCAGCGGGTGGCCGTGCCCAAGACCGTCCGCGGCGACGCACTCGTCTCGGCGGTCGGCGGCCTGTTCGGGATGCCGTTGATGGTGACGAGCGGGGAAAACATCGGGATCGTCCGCGTCACCGGCGTGCGCAGCCGTTTCGTCACGGCCGCAGCCGGTGTCCTCCTCATCGTCATCGGCTTTCTCGCTCCGGTGACCCGGGCCATCAGCGTCGTACCCGCCCCGGTCGTCGGGGGCACCTCCATGGTGGTCTTCGCGGTGATCGCCGTACTCGGCGTGCACATGCTCGCCCGCTGCGACTTGGACCGGCACACCAACACGTTCATCTGTGCCGTCGCGCTCGCGCTCGGCCTGCTGCCCATCCTCGTGCCCGACGTCTATCAGGGGCTTCCCTCCACCGCCCGCATCCTCCTTGAGAGCGGCGTCGCGGTCGGCGCGTTCGTCGCGGCCGTCCTCAACGTCCTCTTCCACCACGTCGGACCGGCCATCGCCGCCCGTCTGTCCGTACGCCTCAATCCGCGCACCGAAGGCAGCCGATGAACCAGCTCACCAAGGAACGGCTGCGCAAGCGCGGCCCTCTCCTCCTCATCCCCGACGCGGTCCTGCTGCCTGAAGGAGTCATGGAGTTGTACGCGGTGGTCGTCTCCGCGGGCTCGTTCGAGGCCGTGGGACCGACCGAGGAAATAGAGCGTACCTATCCGCATCTTCGGGCCCTTCGTCTGCCGGGTCACCTGCTCATGCCGGGCTTCGTCGACAGCCATCACCACCTCACCCAGAGCTTCGGCGCGGGCCTCGCCTTCGGTGAGCCCTCTGAGATATTCCGCCGAGTGTGGGTGCCCCTCGAAGGTGCCCTGGACGAGGAGTCGGCCTATGTGGCGGCGAAACTCGCCGCGTTGGAGTCACTGCGCGGCGGGTTCACCACCGTCACCGACGCCGGGACGCGCGCCGACGTCGACACCGATGTCGTCGCCTGCGCCGCACGGGACGCCGGGGTCCGCTGCGTCCTCGGGTTGATCTGCGACGACACCGGTCCGGGCACCGATTCCGCCGTGGTGCTCGAACGGGCCGAGAAGCACCTGGCCGCCTACACCGACGATCCACTCATCCATCCCTCGCTCGCGATCTCCACCCCGGAGGGTGCCACCGACGCCACCCTGCACGCGGCCGGGCGCCTGGCCGGTGAGGCCCAGACGGTCCTTCAGATGCACGTCAACGAGCATCTGGCGGCGGTCGAACGCTCCCTGCTGCGGCACGGCCTTCGACCCCTTGAACACCTGGACGGCATCAACGCACTCGGCCCGCACATCCTGGCCGCTCACACCACCTTGCTGACCCCCCGCGAGGTGACACTGCTCGCGGACACGGGAACGGCCGTCAGCTACAACCCGGTTGCCAGCGCCTGGAAGGGCAACGCGGTCGCCCCCGCCACCACCCTGGCCGAGCGCGGTGTCCGCTTCGGGATCGGCACCGACGGAACCCGTGGGGACGGGTTCCGGCTCACCGAGGCCGCCGAGTTCGCCCAGCGGCTGGCGTACGGGCTGCCCACCGGGGACTCGTCCTGCGGGGCGGGCTGGACCTGGCTGGAGCACGCCACCGCGGGCGGCGCGGACGCCGTCGGCCTCGGCAGCCGCACCGGCACCATCGCACCCGGTATGGCGGCCGACTTCCTCCTGGTGGACGTCGCCACCCCCGAACTCGCGCTGTCCTGGGACCTGCCCTGGGAGCTGGTGCGCAGGGGCAACCGGGATCAGATCAGCGCCGTGTTCGTGGCCGGCCGCCTGCGGCTGTGGCGCGGGCGGCCCACCGACTGGGACGGCCCCGCGCTCGTACGCCGGGCCACGGGCCTGGCCCAGACCGCCGTGGCCCGGGCGCCCGTCATCCGCGCCCACCTCACCTCGATGACCGCGCGAAGCGCCACCGTGCGCAACACGACGGCACAGAAGCGGAGTACAGCACAGTGACCTCGCAGACACTGGTGATCCTCGCCGTCACCGTGGGGATCGCCGCGTTCGTCCAGGGCGGCAGCGGGCTCGGCTTCGCGCTGATCGTCGCCCCCGTGGCCGGAATCATCGACCCGTCCCTGCTCCCCGTCTTCGTCCTCGCCTCGATGATCCCCCTGAACCTGTACATCACCTGGCGCGAACGCGGCTCACTCGATCTGCGCGGGGCCCGCTGGATCGGGGCGGCGCGGCTGGCCGCGACCCCGGGCGGCCTTGCGCTGCTCTGGCTCATCCCGGACCGCAACATCGGACTGTTCGTCGGTGTCTCCACCGTGCTCGCGGCGCTCGTCAGTCTCGCCGCGCCGGCCTTCGCACCCGGCCGTGCCGCGTACGTCGGAGCAGGCGTGGTAACCGGCCTGACGGAGACCGCGACCGGGGTCGGCGGCCCCCCGCTCGCGCTGGTCTACCAGCACCGGCCCCCCGCCGAGCTCCGCTCCACCGTCGCCGCCTGCTTCCTGGTGGGCGAAGTGGCTTCCCTGGTCCTGCTGTTCGCCACCGGCCAGGGGCACGTAGCCGATCTGGGCTGGGCGGCCGCTCTGCTTCCGGCGATCGCCGCGGGGGCCTGGCTGAGCAGAGTCGTGCATCAGCGGATCGACGCCCGCAGGATGCGCCTGTTCGTCCTCGTCTTCGCCCTGGTCTCCGGAACCGTCCTCATCGTCGGTCCCTGAGGGAGGATGCGCGCGCGACCAGCGTGGGCGCGGGTGCTGCGGCCGGCGTGGGGGCGGCCGTGGCACCCCGTAGGCCGGCGAGCAGCAGCTCCACCGCGTCGGATGCCGCACGGTCCAGGTGCAGATCGACGGCCGTGAGGGGCGGTTGGCAGGTGCGGGCCCGCAGCCCGTCGTAGCGGGTGGCGACCAGGACGTCGTCCGGAATGGAGCGCCCGCTGTCCTGCACGGCCCGCGCCGCCCCCACCGCGAAGGCGTCCACCAACGCGCAGATCGCATCGATCTCCGGGTGCTCGGCGAGCAGCGCCGTACAGCGCTCGTACGCCGCCTGCTCACCCCCCGTCTCGGGCCATGCCTCGACCACGGGCGACCAGTGGTGTTCCGCGGCCAACCGCTCGTACGCGGCGCGGGCGTCGACCGACGAATGCCGGGCTCCCGAGCCCACGATGAGCGCCGGATGCCTGGCCCCCTGCTCTCGCAGATGTGTGAGCAGCACGGTGGCCACCCAGTCGCCCCACAGGTCCACGTACGGCGCTTCGTCGTCCGCGGCCGAGGGTCGGCCCAGCGCGACGTAGGGCAGCCCGCGCCCGCGCAGTTGCGAGACCGCCTGGTCGTCGGCATCGGGCTCGACCACGATGGCCCCGTCGATGTCCAGGGAGTTGAGGGCGGATGCCGACCCCACGGGCGGCACGAGCACCAGCGCGTATCCATGGACGAGTGCGCTCTCGGCGGCGGCAGCGGCCACCTCCATGTAGAACCCGAGCCTCGACGGCCCGCCGGCCACCGCGAACGGCATGGACGACACCAGCGCGATGGCCTTCGCCTGTCCGGTACGCAGCCGCTGCGCACGCAAGTTGGGGCGGTATCCGAGCTCCTGGGCGATCTCCTTGATCCGCTCCCGGGTCCGGGGATCGACCTTGCCCAGACCGTTGAGTGCGTGTGAGACCGTCGTACGCGACACCCCCGCGACGCGCGCGACGTCGGCGATCGTCGGTGGCTTGGAACCGGGTGCGGAACCGGAAGCGGGCATCTGCGCAAGCACTCCTCTGCTCGAACGACGACGGGCCGACCCCATCCTCGCCCACACCCGTGACCTGCGGGTAGGCGGTGTCCACGCAGCGAGCGAGATCACGGAGGCCGCGCCGATGAGCGCGTTCGGTTCCCCTGCCACGATACGTCTCGCCATCCGGAGGGTGCCGGCCGGAGGACCACGGCCGTGCCGAGTTGGCTGCCCGAAGCAAGCAGGACGCAGAGCGCTCGCCCTGCTCCGCACGTGGGAGCCGGAGGAGTAGGACGCGGCGGGGGCGCCCGACCCCGCCCCGCACCCGTCCACCACGGCCGAAGTCCCGCGTCCGACCGCGCCGACGGCCGGCACGTGATGCGGGGCGCCCCGGGGGGCGGAATCACCAGCTGCCTTCCTCCTCGAAGGTGCGGAGGAGATCGGCGGCGGCGCTCAGGGCGATCACCGCCGGTTCCTTGCCCGTGATGCCGCTCAGCCCGATCGGTGTCTTGATCCGGCCGATGGTGGCCTCGTCGTGACCGCCCTCGGTTGCGAGGCGGCTGCGGAACCGCGCCCACTTCGCGGCCGAACCGATCAACCCGATCGACCCGATGCGGGAGTTGCGCAGTGCGGCGTCGCACAGCGCGGCGTCCTCGGCGTGGTCATGGGTCATGATCAGGACGTGGGTGCCTCGCGGCAACTCCTCCAGCACCTGCTCGGGCAGCAGCGGCGTGTGATGCACATGCACCTGCGCCACCGCGTCCGCCAGCACGCCGAGCCGTTTGTCGGTGAGGGTCTCGGCCCGGCTGTCGACGAGGTGCAGGTCGATGTCCTGCCGGGCCAGAATGCGCGCCAGTTCGAGGCCGACGTGGCCGACACCGAAGATTGCCACCGCATTCACCACCGGGAGCGGTTCGAGCAGGACCGAGACCGTACCGCCGCAGCACTGCACGCCGTGCTGGTTGGTCACCTTGTCGTTCAGGGCGAAGTCCATCAGCTCCGGCTCCGGCTTGCCGGCCTCGATCATCTGCCGGGCCCGGTCGATCGCGACGGCCTCGACGTTGCCCCCGCCGATCGAGCCCCAGCTCCGGTCCCGTCCGACGACGAGTTTCGCGCCGGCGTCGCGCGGGGCGTGGCCGCGCACGGTCGCGACGGTCACCAACACGCCGGACTCCCGGCGCGTCCGCAACCGCGCGACCGCGGCGATCCACGTCATGTCAGGCACCGCTGAGTGCTTCCGTGGCGGTGCGGATGACGCTGTCCTGCACCGACTCGTCGGGGGCGTCGCGGCGAACCTGGGTTCCACCCAGGCGGGCCGACTGGATCGCCCAGTACACCGCCTCCGGTGTCGCGGGCGAGGCCAGCTCGACACTCGTCCCGTCCGGTCCGAACGCGGCGGCGGCCTGCCGCAGTGCCTCGCGCACCGAGAACGCCAGCATGAGCGGAGGCTCGCCCACGGCCTTGGAACCGTAGACCGCGCCCTCCTCGGGGGCGTTCTCCAGCAGCGAGACGTTGAACTCCTCGGGCATCTCCGAGAAGCTCGGCAGCTTGTACGTACTGGCCGCCTGGGTGAGGAGCCGGCCGCGCTGCGGCCCGTCTTCGGTGTTCCATCGCAGATCCTCCAGCGTCAGCCAGCCGGCGCCCTGAACGAAGCCGCCCTCGACCTGGCC
This sequence comes from Streptomyces xanthochromogenes, assembly GCF_014650455.1. Taxonomy (GTDB): domain Bacteria; phylum Actinomycetota; class Actinomycetes; order Streptomycetales; family Streptomycetaceae; genus Streptomyces; species Streptomyces xanthochromogenes. The sequence goes on from NZ_BMUZ01000029.1 coordinate 25,094, forward strand.
GATGTCGATCATCGGAGACAGGCTCTCGCCGACGTCGTGCACGATGTCCACGCGCCGGATTCGGTACGCGCCGGTGAAGCCGTCGACCTCCACCTCGGTGGCGGCGGCGCCATGGGCGAAGTACTTGAACGGCGTGCCGCGGAACGCCTTCGCGTCCCAGTGCAGCCCCTCCGTGCGGTAGTAGCCGGCCGCCGACAGCTGGACGCGCTGGAAGTACGCGGTGCGCACCAGGTCGTCCCAGGCCAGTTCCCGTTCGGTGCCCAGGGCGCGGGCGACGCCCTCGGCGATGCGGACGTCGCTGCCGTTCACCCCCAGCTGCGTGGCGGCAACCTGCACCAGCCGTTCGCGCAGCTGCTCGCAGGCGTTCTTGACCGCGCCTCCGTTCAGGTCCGCGCCTGAACTGGCAGCGGTGGCCGAGGTGTTGGGCACCTTGTCGGTGCGCGTCGGGGCGAGTCGCACCTTGTACAGGGGGATGCCCAGGGCGGTCGCGGCCACCTGCATCATCTTGGTGTGGAGGCCCTGGCCCATCTCGGTGCCGCCGTGGTTGATCAGGACGGAGCCGTCCTTGTAGATCAGCACCAGGGCACCGCCCTGGTTGAAGGCGGTGAGGTTGAACGAGATGCCGAACTTGATGCCGGTGATCGCCAGGGCCCGCTTGGTGTGCGGATGGGCCGCGTTGAAGGCGGAGATCTCCCGGTTGCGGTCGGCGACCGTGGCGTTCCGCTTGACCTGCTGCCATACGGTGGAGATCCGCTCGGGCTGGGTGACCGGCTGCCCGTACGGCGTGTACTGGTCCTTCTGGTAGAAGTTGCGCTCCCTCAACTCCATCGCATCCAGGCCGAGTCGGGGCGCACACCGGCCCAGAATGTCCTCGATGACCAGCATGCCCTGGGGTCCGCCGAAGCCGCGGAAGGCGGTGTTGGAGACCTTGTTGGTCTTGGCGATGCGGCCGGCGATGCGGGCGTTGGGGATCCAGTACGTGTTGTCGATGTGGCACAGGGCGCGGGCGAGGACCGGCTCGGACAAGTCCAGGCTCCAGCCGCCGTCGGAGGTCAACGTGGCGTCCAGGGCCTGAATGCGGCCCTCCGCGTCGAACCCGATCTTCCACGTGGCGTGGAAGCCGTGCCGCTTGCCGGACATCGTCAGGTCCTGCGTGCGGTTGAGCCGCAGCCTGACCGGGCGTCCGGTCAGCCGGGCGCCGAGTGCGGCGATGGCCGCGAAGCCGTGGGGCTGCATCTCCTTGCCGCCGAAACCGCCGCCCATGCGCAGGCACTGCACGGTCACCTCGTGGCTGTGCAGCCCGAGCACGTGAGCGACGATCTCCTGCGTCTCCGAAGGGTGCTGGCTGCTGCTCTGGACGAAGACCTGTCCGGACTCGTCGATGTGAGCGAGCGCGCAGTGCGTCTCCAGGTAGAAGTGCTCCTGGTCGGAGAACTGGAACGTGCCGGTGAACACATGCTCGGAGTCGGCGAAGCCGGCCTCGATGTCGCCCGACAGCATGACGGGCCGGGCGCCGTGGAAGCTTTCGGCCGTGATCGCGTCCTCAAGTGTGATCAGGGAGGGCAGCTCCTCGATCTCCACCTCGACCGCCGCCGCCCCGAGCCGGGCCGCCTCCAAGGTCTCGCCCAGCACCCAGGCGACCGCATGGCCGTGGAACATGACCTCGTTGGGGAACAGCGGCTCGTCGTGCTTCATCCCCGCGTCGTTGACGCCGGGCACGTCGGCGCCGGTCAGGACCCGGACCACACCGGGCACCTCCAGCGCCGCTCCGGTACGGATCGCGGTGATGCGGCCGTGCGCCTTCATCACCTGCACCGGATGGGCGTGCAGGACGTCCTTGGTGCGGAACACCAGGTCGTCGGTGTAGAGGGCGGTTCCCGTGACGTGCAGAACGGCGCTCTCGTGCGGCAGCGGGACGCCGACGACGGGCTTCTCGGGACGCTCGGACAGTTGACTCATGACGACACCGCCTCGGTGTTCTGCGCGTACAGCTTGAGCAGGCTCTGGCCCAGCATCGCGGAGCGGTACTCGGCGCTGGCGCGATGGTCCCCCATCGGCGTGCCCGCGGACCGCAGCACCAGGGCCGCGGCCTCGACGGTCCCGGCCGACCACGGCCGGCCCTCCAGGGCCGCCTCGGTCTCCAGGGCACGGATCGGGGTGGCGGCCACGCCGCCCAGGCCGATGCGGGCCTTGCGGACGACACCGTCCGCGATGTCGAGGGCGAAGGCGACCGCGACACTGGAAATGTCGTCGAACCGCCGCTTGGCGATCTTGTGGAAGGCCACGACCGGCGACAGCGGCCGCGGAATCCGTACCGCGCGGATCAGTTCGCCGGGCCGACGCACGCTCTGCCGGTACCCGGTGAAGTAATCGGCCAGCGGGACCGTACGCTCGCCGTCCTCTCCGGCGAGCACCACCGACGCTTCCAGCGCCAGCAGTACGGGCGGGCTGTCACCGATGGGAGAGCCGGTGCCGAGGTTGCCGCCGAGGGTCGCGCCGTTGCGGATGAGCCGGGAGGCGAACTGCGGGAACAGCTCCGCCAGGAGCGGAACGTCGCCGTCGAGGCGGCGCTCGATCTCGGTGAGCGTGAGGCCCGCGCCGATCTCGATGGAGTCGGACGCGACGCGCAGCTCTCGCAACTCGGGCAGCCGGTCGACGGCGACCACACAACTGGCCCTGCGAGAACGAATGTTGACCTCGACGCCCCAGTCCGTGGAGCCGGCGACCACCACCGCATCGGGCCGCTCCCGCAGCACCCGCAGCGTCTCGGCCAAGGTGCCCTTGCGCAGGAAGGCACTGTCACCCTGGAGGTACTCGGTGGCTACCGGCGCCGGCGGCGCCTGTTCGCGGCGCCGCGCGAGCGGGTCCTCGTCGGTCGGCGCCCCGACCGCGAACGCCGCGTCCCTGATCGGGCGGTAACCCGTGCAGCGGCACAGGTTGCCGCTCAGGGCGTGCAGGTCGAAGCCGTTGGGACCGTGCTCGGCGTCCGATTGGACCGTGCCGTCGCCGGAGCCGGGGGCGGCATGCGCACAGCGGTCGGGCCGGTAGTACTCGGCGGCCATGCTGCAGATGAACCCCGGCGTGCAGTATCCGCATTGCGAGCCGCCACGGACCGCCATCTCCTCCTGCACCGGGTGCAGGGTGGGAGCACCGCCGGGTCCGCCGTCCGTCGCGAGCCCCTCGGAGGTGACGATCTCCTGGCCGTCGAGTGCCGCGACCGGGACCAGACAGGCGTTGACCGCCACCCAATCGGTGGGCCTCTTCACCCCGGGCCTGGCCACCAGCACCGAGCAGGCACCGCATTCGCCTTCGGCGCAGCCTTCCTTGGTGCCGGTGAGTCCGCGCTCGCGCAGGAAGTCCAGGGCGGTGGTCTGGGGCGGTGTCGGCGCGATCGGCATGGCGTCACCGTTGACGGTCAACTGCGGCGCCACCACGGCCTGTTCGCACTTCTGCGGGGCTACCACGGCCGGTTCGCACTTCGGTGCGGGTTCGGTCGGTTCGTCATGTGAGCCAATGTGAGGCAGCTTTCTGTGTTCGGGGGCGCCGGGTGTTCGGGCTTGCCGAGGCGAGGCAGACGCACGAAACGGCACCCTGAAAGGGCGTACCGGAAGGTCAAGGGTGAAGGAAGAAAAGAGAAAGACCAGATGCAAGTCCCGCAGGACGGGCTGGAGCCCCGCAGGACGCGCTGAAGCGGCTTGCTCAGCAGCCGTGGGCGATCCGGCCCGGAGCCCAGGCCGCGCGCTGGGCGAGGCGACCGAGATCGGAGTTGGTGTGCATCCGCGGGTCGCCTCCTTCCATGGTTCTAGCCGATAGTCACCGCAAGCTAGTTGCTGAGGCCACGCAGGTCAAGAGCCCGGGCTTCCGGCGCCGAGCGTTCAGGCCAGGTCTGGCCGGTCTGGCCGGGCCCACCTGGCAGCCGAGCAGCACAACGGCTACGACGGCTATGACGGCGCAGGAACGATACGGACCCGTCCGGTAGCCGGACGATGTTTCGCATCGGCTGGGTGCGCTACCGGCACAACGAACCATAGCCACACGGAAGTTGGCCGACCGCAGGCGACAGCTGAGGTGGACACGACTGGATGCCCCACGGCCCGCAGAGGCAATCGGCCATCGTGTCCAACACCCGACCACCCGGCGCCGACCGGCGAATGCGCCGCGCCCACCTCCTCCGCGCGGTCCGTCTCGCCCGACCCATGGCCCGAGTGCTGCTCCGCCAACTGTTCATCGCACAATTGATGTTGTCTGCCTACCTTCTGACAGCAATTCAGCGGCCGGCAGGCCAGGCAACGCCAAAAAGACGCTACGCAAATGGGATGACTATGTGGACTGCCCTAGAGCCCCCCGCGACCACCGTCGCCCCCGGTGACAGCGCCGTCGTGAGGCTGCGGGTGCGCAATACGGGGGACACCGTCGAGGAGTACCGGCTCACGCCGGTCGGTGAGGCCGCC
>NZ_BMUZ01000030.1 GCF_014650455.1 Streptomyces xanthochromogenes
CCGGTCACCAACTCAGGGAATCCTCCTCCTCTCTTGTCCGTCCCGCCGACGCGGGGGTGATCCGCTGTGGTGGGAGACCGTCGCGCCGGCGTTGGTGTCCGTCCCGCCGACGCGGGGGTGATCCGTTCGACGGTTCCGCCGGGACCGACCAGGCACTGTCCGTCCCGCCGACGCGGGGGTGATCCGGTCCGTCAGGGCCGCCGCCGCCCCACGCGTAGGTCCGTCCCGCCGACGCGGGGGTGATCCGTCGATCGAGGGCGCCGCCGACCTGAAGGTCGAGTCCGTCCCGCCGACGCGGGGGTGATCCGGCGCAGATCGGTGCGGACGTTGCGGGGGTGGGGTCCGTCCCGCCGACGCGGGGGTGATCCGACGTTCTGAAACGCGGCGGGGACTGCACCGAGGTCCGTCCCGCCGACGCGGGGGTGATCCGGTTTCATGGACGCTCTCGACCAGGGCGCCGTTGTCCGTCCCGCCGACGCGGGGGTGATCCGGAACTCCTGAGTCTCGCGGGCCGGTTCATCACGTCCGTCCCGCCGACGCGGGGGTGATCCGGCGAGCGGATCACCGGAGCCTCCGAGGAGGGAGTCCGTCCCGCCGACGCGGGGGTGATCCGCCCTGGCTCCAGGTGAGGCACTGCACTCCCCGGTCCGTCCCGCCGACGCGCGGGTGATCCGGCCCAGATCTGCGCCATGGCCAAGCTCGAGCCGTCCGTCCCGCCGACGCGGGGGTGATCCGCGGGTGAGGGCTGCGCGCGGAACCCAGCTGACGTCCGTCCCGCCGACGCGGGGGTGATCCGCTAGCTAAGGCGAGGGGGTCGACCTACGATGTGTCCGTCCCGCTGGCGCGGGGGTGATCCGCTCGTGCTGCCGATGGACGAGATGTGGCGAGCGTCCGTCCCGCTGACGCGGGGGTGATCCGGGGGCGGGAACCCCCTCTCGGCACCGGCCCCCGTCCGTCCCGCTGACGCGGGGGTGATCCGGCCACCCGTAAGAAGAACCGGGAGACTGAATCGTCCGTCCCGCCGGCGCGGGGATGTTCCGCATCATGGCCGGGGCCACTCTCGACGTGCAACGTGCCGAGCGCCTCGGCCTTCCAGTCCGCCCTGTAAAGGCCCCACGCGCGAGTGTGCTTCCTGTCTGGCTTTCGGGCCGGGCAGGAGGCGCATTTGTCATATCGTGTTGCCAGCAACCCGGCATGTTGACACCGCGATTCGCAATCTGCCGCAATCACCGGGTTCCCCCGCTCCGTTCATCGCATCCTGGTTCCCCAACCAGCGCGGACGGAGGGCGACATGACGCTCAGGTTCATCGGCACCACCAGCGAGCACGGCAACTGTCCCACCCTGTACGAGGTCGTCGAGACCGGCGACATCGTCGTCCAGGGCGACCAGCTGACAGACCCCGAGCACCTCGGTCAGCTGCGCGACGTCGGGGAGCACGAGACCTCTGTCGTCATCCCCCGGGACCTGCTCACGCGTTTCGCGCCGAAGGAGTGACCTTGCCTCCCCTGATCCCGTTCGACGAGATCGTCCACCTGTTCTCGGAGTTCGAGCACACGGCGTTCCGTCTGGAGACCCGACGCGGCTATGCCACTGACCGGCAGGGCCAACGCTTCCAGGCCTTCATGCAGGGCGTCCTGCCGCAGCCCGAGCCCATTCATCCGTGGAACGTCAACGTGCGCGAACGGAGTGCCCAAGGCGCCCGGTTCTCGCGGGTTCGCATTGTCGATGAGCCGCCCACCGACGGACAGTGCTTCCTGATGGCGACAGCGGCGGGCAACGTGGCGGCCGGCGAAGACATCAGGGTGCTGACCCGCTCCGAAGCTCGGCGCCTGGAGCTGCCTGAGTTCGATCTGTGGTTGTTCGACTCCCGGGTTCTGGTGCGCTTCCACATCGACGACACCGACACCACTACAGGTGTCGAACTCGTCGAGGACCCAGCCGAAGTGCTGGCCGCTTGCCGGGCCCGGGATGCTGCCTGGCGCCGCGCAGCCCCTAATGCCGAAGTCTGGGCACAGGTACGTTCGTCCTTGTGAGCACGGACTTCCAGAGCGCCAGAGTCGCCCTCGGTGCGCGCTTGCGCGAGCTGCGCATCGAGGCCGGACTCAACGGCAAGGACATCGCCGCCCGGCTCGGCTGGGCCCGCTCGAAAGTGTCGAGACTTGAGACCGGCAAGCAGACCGCGACCTTCGAAGATCTCGAAGCGTGGGCTCGCGCGGCAGATGCCCCCGGGCAGGCTGACGACCTAAAGGGCCGTCTGCGGGGCCTGGAGTCGCAGCAACGTTCCTGGCGCCGCCAGCTGGCCACCGGGCAGCGCCCTGTGCAGGATCGGTACGTCGTCGAGTACCAGCGCGCCACCACCATGCGCGGCTATGAGGCCACCGTCATTCCCGGCCTGTTCCAAACCCCGGACTATGCGCGGCACTTGATGACCCGGAACGCCGAGCTCATGCAGTCCACCCCGCGCGATACGGACGCGGCCGTGCAGGCTCGCATGAAGCGTCAAGAGGTTCTGTACGAGGCGGGCCGGCGGTTCCGCGTGCTGATCTGGGAAGGCGCCCTGCACGCTCTTGTCTGCCCGCGCGACGTCATGGTCGGCCAGCTCGACCGGCTTGTCGGCCTGATCGGGATGAGCACCGTGGACCTCGGCATCGTGCCGCTCGGCGCCCCGCTGAAACTGACTCCGAAGCACGGGTTCTGGATCTTTGACGAGGAGCGTGTCGTCGTCGAGACCATCAACACTGAGTTGCAGCTCGAATCCGATGACGATGTAGCCCTGTACGGACGAGTCTGGGACGCGCTGAATGAGGCCGCCGCATACCGCCAGCACGCCCATCGGCTGATCGCGCGTGCCCGGACCCAGGTCCAGCACGCGTGAGCAATCGGCGATAACCGCCCCCGGGGTACTCGCAATTCGGCGCAATCGTCGAGCGGATTGCGTCACCGCCTCCCTACGGTGCAGATCACGAGCAGCCGACCGCGGAGGCACCCATGAACTCTCTCCACCTTGCCCACCACCTCACCGAACCAGAGCGGGAGGCGATCCGCGACTGGCTCGCGAGCAGCCTCAACCGACCCCAGGCGGCGAAAGAACAGTGGGAGAAAGGCGGCATCGCTTCTCTCGCCCTCGGCCGCCGGTTCTCGGCCGTACGCCTCACCGAGCCGCTCGTGTACGCGACCGCCGAAAGCCGGATGTCCGTCCACGTATCCCGAGCACTGGCGTCCGCCCTGCACGGCCCGGTTCTCCACGCACCCTCGACGCGCCGTTTCTACGCCTTCACGCCCCCCGTAGCACCGGACTGGGGATGGAGTCCGCACGCGGAGTACCTCGGCCGCGACAACTATCTCGGCGTGCCACCCATCGAACTCACCGACCCCGAGGACGGCCTCGATGGATACTGGGCTGTCCCCGTGACCCGCCCGGGTGACGTGTGCGATCCGGACCGGCTGGCCGATCTGATCTCGGCCGGCTCCCTCGAATTGAAGGGGGCCGCGTCGTGAGGCAGTGGGACTACGTCGTGTACGAGCGGGAGGGTCGCACCGGGCTCATCACCCTCGACCTCGGCGACGACCTGATGCGAGTGGCGTTCCTCCGTCCGGTCCCGCCGGGGCAGCTGGCCGAGGCCACGATCCGCACCGGCGACCTGAAGCCGGCCACGGCGAAGGAGACAGAGTACGTCCGGGCCGGGGGCTGACGCCTGAGTCCCAGCGAACGTTCCTTCCGCCGCGGATCGGTCGTGTTCCTCGCGACTTCGCCCAGACCGACGCATCCGGCTCTTCGCCCAACCACCGCATCATCAGCACCCTCCCCGTGCAGTCGGCCCAACAACCCGGACCCCCAGCCAAGCATCCAGCACCGACAACACGCCCAGCCCAGCGCTGTACCGTGCATCCATGCGCCCAGCAGACGCCCCATCCCTTCATCTAAAGCGACGGCAAAGCCCCCGCTAGAGTGCAGGTCACGAAGAGTCCGTCCCGCCGACGCGGGGGTGTTCCGGTCACGAAGATGACCATCCCGCCGTTGCGGACGTCCGTCCCGCCGACGCGGGGGTGTTCCGTCGTGGATGTAGTCCTCCACGAACACGCCGTTGTCCGTCCCGCCGACGCGGGGGTGTTCCGGCGTTCTACCGCTTCCCCCGGGCCGGCGGCGCGTCCGTCCCGCCGACGCGGGGGTGTTCCGAACGTCGAAATGCTGCGCCCGGCCGGGATGCGGTCCGTCCCGCCGACGCGGGGGTGTTCCGCGATCCGGTCATCGCCGACGTGGTCCGGGTCCGTCCGTCCCGCCGACGCGGGGGTGTTCCGCCCCGCCCGCTCGAGGGCGGCGTGTGGAAGTGGTCCGTCCCGCCGACGCGGGGGTGTTCCTTTCAGGCACGGATTAGGTCAATTCACATAATCGTCCGTCCCGCCGACGCGGGGGTGTTCCGATTGAGGACCAGGGCCTGATAGTCAGCGGGTCGTCCGTCCCGCCGACGCGGGGGTGATCCGCCGGGTGTTCGCCGACCATGTCGGCGCGGCGAGTCCGTCCCGCCGACGCGGGGGTGATCCGACCCTCACGCGGATGCAGCGGTTCGTCCTCTGGTCCGTCCCGCCGACGCAGGGGTGATCCGACGCGTGGGCGCCGCACAAAGCGGATTCCGCGGTCCGTCCCGCCGACGCGGGGGTGATCCGGCAAGCGAGACGCGGACCCAACCACCCTCCACGTCCGTCCCGCCGACGCGGGGGTGATCCGTTCAGTGGGTAGGTGTCCGTCCCGCCGACGCGGGGTGGGTCCGATTGCGCCCTGTGGATTCGGCCGGCGCCGTGGGGGGCGCCCCTCCACCAGGGCAAGCCTTCCATTATCAGCAGCCGTCCCAACAGCCCGGACCGCCAGCCAAGCACCCAGCACCGCCAAGACACCCAGCGCAGCGCTGTACGGTGCATCCATGGACCCAGCAGCCGCGCCAACCCTTCATCTAAAGAAATTGTAAAGCCCTCGCTAGGGTGCAGGTCACGAAGGGTCCGTCCCGCTGACGCGGGGGTGTTCCGGCCGAGGACGCCGAGCACATCGCCCGCGTCCGGTCCGTCCCGCTGACGCGGGGGTGTTCCGATGCTGGCGCCGGCGCTGGTGTTCATCGCGCCGTCCGTCCCGCTGACGCGGGGGTGTTCCAGGGCCTGCGTGACATCCTGCATCGGCTCGATGGTCCGTCCCGCTGACGCGGGGGTGTTCCGCTGCTCGGCACGCCGACGCAGCTTGGCCAGGAGTCCGTCCCGCTGACGCGGGGGTGTTCCGAAAAAGCGCTCACCCTCGCGCAAGCGGGGCTCGTCCGTCCCGCTGACGCGGGGGTGTTCCGGCGGCTGCGCTAAGACGACGTTTCCTTTGGTGGAGATGGTCGTTGTGTTGGTATGACGAGTCTTGCTGAGCATCTGGTCTCGGATGAGTTGTGGGAGTTGTTTCGGCGGGTGGTGCCGGAGACGGTGGTGGTGCGTCCGCAGGGCGGAGGCCGTCGGCGGGCCGGGGACCGTGAGTGCCTGACGGCGATCGTGTTCGTGGCGACGTCGGGCTGTTCCTGGCGGCAGTTGCCGCCGGTGTTCGGACCGGCCTGGCCCACCGTCTACAGGCGTTTCGCGCGCTGGAGTCAACAGCGTGTCTGGGCCCGCCTGCACCGCGTCATCCTCGACGAACTCGGGGCCCGGGGCGCTCTGGACTGGTCGCGGTTCGCCGTTGACTCCGTCAGTGTCCGTGCCCTCAAAGGGGGCAGCTGACCGGACCGAATCCGACCGACCGCGGCAAACTGGGATCGAAAATCCACCTCGTCGTCGACCGGGCCGGCCTCCCCGTCTCTGTCGCCGTCTCTGCGGCCAACACCCATGACAGCGTCGCCCTGCAACCGCTGATCATGGGGATCCCGCCGGTCCGCAGCCCGCGCGGACCACGGCGCCGCCGACCGGCAAAGCTTCACGGCGACAAGGGCTACGACTACCCCCACCTGCGTCGATGGCTCCGCGAGCGGAACATCATCCCTCGTATCGCGCGCCGCGGCGTCGAGAACTCACAACGCCTGGGCCAACACCGCTGGGTGGTCGAGCGCACCATGTCCTGGCTCGGCGGATGCCGACGCCTGCACCGACGCTACGAACGCAAACCCGAACACTTCCTCGCCTTCACCGCCATCGCCACCAGCCTCATCAACCACCGCCGACTCACCAACTGAAACGACGTCTAAGGCAGCACCGTGCGTAGACGTCCGTCCCGCTGACGCGGGGGTGTTCCCGTCGCTCGGAGATCGCGGCCGCCCGGCAGATGATCGCGTCCGTCCCGCTGACGCGGGGGTGTTCCGTCCAGGAAGGGCTTCGTCTCCATCAGGTCCGCGTCCGTCCCGCTGACGCGGGGGTGTTCCGAACGGGCACACGAGATCGGCAGGGACGGCCACGTCCGTCCCGCTGACGCGGGGGTGTTCCGCCTCCGTGACCGCCTCCTGGACGTGCCCCACCGTCCGTCCCGCTGACGCGGGAGTGTTCCGACCGCGCTCACCCTCTCCGACCCGCTCACCCTGTCCGTCCCGCTGACGCGGGGGTGTTCCGCGGCCGCCAAGGCCGCCGCGCACACCGCCGCCGTCCGTCCCGCTGACGCGGGGGTGTTCCGAATTTTGGTGATGCGATCCGGCACGTCGGTGCGTCCGTCCCGCTGACGCGGGGGTGTTCCGTACGCGCCTGTACTGCTCCAGTCGATGGCCAGGTCCGTCCCGCTGACGCGGGGGTGTTCCGCACCGGGGTGACGCGCCGCAAGGCGTCCACCAGTCCGTCCCGCTGACGCGGGGGTGTTCCGCCATCTCTCAATAGGGTGTTGACAGACCGTCGGTCCGTCCCGCTGACGCGGGGGTGTTCCGGACTGGGACACCGCGACCGCCCTGCGCCACCAGTCCGTCCCGCTGACGCGGGGGTGTTCCGGGTCGCTGCCCCGACCATCACAAGGCGTACGAGTCCGTCCCGCTGACGCGCCGGTGTTCCGCCACCGAAACCCACCTGTACGCCTACTACGGCGTCCGTGCCGCTGACGCGGGGGTGTTCCGGCGGCCCTCGCGCAGGCCGCCGTCGCCGAGGCGTCCGTCCCGCTGACACGGGGGTGTTCCGATGACCAGGTCCGGGCTGTTGGCGCGCAGCCAGTCCGTCCCGCCGACGCGGGGGTGATCCGGACCTCAGGGCCCATCTTCATCACCCGCACGGGGTCTGTCCCGCCGACGCGGGGATGGAACCGACGTCTCTTCGCCGGGTAGAGCAGTTTAGAACTGCTCGGGCGCGTATGCGGGGATAGACCCCCGGTGCCGTAGCTCGGGTTGCCTTCAGACCGCTGTTCGCTGCCGGGGAGGCTCTGCTTCCCGTGTACGTGGGGGGCGGCATCTGGTGCAGAGCCTTATCATCTTCGGCTTCCGCTACCTACTCGCGGGAGGACACGGTCTGCAGATCCCGCTCAAGAAGTCTTCCCAGGAGGCGAGTTCAGCAAGCCGCCCTGAGAGGCGCATAGGGCGTGGTGCGCTAGGGCGTGTCTCTCCGATCACCCTGATTGTCTCGCGGCTCCGCCACCACGATGGGGCCCTGGAGGCATCGCCTCCAGGGCCCCGGGGATCATCGCCGCGAGCGGTCCGGATTCGTGATCCTGAACCGGGCCATGTTCTCCGTGTTGTCTTCGGTGGCCCACCGGCGGAAGCCGGCCTTCTCCAGCACACGGACTGAGGACGGGTTGGAGAGCTCCACATCAGCGGACACGGTGTGGACCTCAGGTGCGGTGAGGGCGAACTCTGCCAGGGCTTGGGTGGCCTCGGGGGCATAACCGCGGCCTCGGCGGGAGGCCACGATGCCGTATCCGATTTCCAGGACGCCCTCGCTGGGCGGCCAGAACAGGCCGATCGAGCCCACCACCAAGCCGCTCTCGCGCTCGATGATCAGGCGGTGGCCGTATGCGTCGAGCCAGGCGGGGTGCTGGTCGAAGAGGCTCGCGACCATGCGGTCGCCTTCAGCGGGAAAGTCGCCCGCCCAGTGAGTGGACCTGGTGTCGGCGAGGACCGCAGCGGCCTCGTTTGTGGTCCAGGGCCGCAGGATCAGGCGCTTGGTGATCACGTTGGTGTGGCCGGGCGAAGAAGAGGAAGACACGTGTCTCTCCTGGTCGTTAGGACGACCCGGGCCGCGCTCTGCTATCGCGCGGGCCGGATGAGGGCATGCTGAAGACGGCCGACGGCAGCCATATTCATCAACCTCCCTGTCCCGCTGATCACACGTCCCTCGCGCTGGCGTGACGGTAACAACCGCTCCTTGGCCTGAACAACTCATTTCCGTGCCGCTGACCGGGGACTTTCGCTTACTGAGGGGCGTATCTCTTCGATCGGGCAGCTCGTTGTTCTGGTCATGCTCAGCAGGGGGGATCTCACGGATGGCGAGTGGGCGGTGCTGGAGCCACTGCTGCCCGTGAGCAACAGCCGGTGCGGCCGGTGGCGGGACCACCGCCAAGTGATCAACGGAATCATCCACCGGCTCAGTACCGGCTGTCAGTGGCGCAAGCTGCCCGAACGCTTCGGCCCTTGGCAGACGATTCACAAACGCCACATGCTGTGGTCGGCGGACGGCACCTGGGAGAGGCTGCTCCAGCACGTCCAGGCCGTCGCCGATGCCGAGGGCGGCATCGACTGGCACATCAACATTGACTCAACCTCGATCCGTGCTCACCAGCACGCCGCCGGCGCTCCGAAGGACCCTCCGCCAGCACTGCCCTGTGCCTCAAAAGGGGTCACACAAAGATCAGTTCACGTGCGCGTGCACGTGCGCTCATGCCCATTCCGGGCGGAGGCGGTGCGGCGGGCGAAGCCCTTGGCCGCTCCCGCGGCGGGCTGACCTGCAAGATTCACCTGAGCGCGGACGGCAAGTGCCGCCCGCTCTCCCTTGTCGTCACGCCTGGTCAGCGGGCAGACTGCACCCAGTTTGAGCCGCTCATGGACAAGATCCGCGTCCCCCGGCTTGGCATGGGTAGGCCGAGGCGGCGGCCGGACAGTGTTTGCGCCGACAAGGCATACAGCAACCGTGTGATCCGCTCCTACCTACGACGACGGGGCATCCGACACGTCATCCCGGAGAAGAGCGACACCAAGTCAGCCCGCCTGCGCAGGGGTTCACGCGGCGGCCGTCCTGCCCACTTCGACAAGATCCGGTACAAAGCCAGGAACACCGTCGAGCGGGCGATCAACAAGATCAAGCAGTTCCGAGCCGTCGCTACCCGTTACGACAAGCGCGGATACGTCTTCCTCGGCACCGTTACCGCCGCCGCACTCCTGATCTGGCTCCGCTCGTGACCGGAGAGACGGAACCGACCGCTGCCGTACCTGCATACAGGCGGGGAGGCGAAATCGGGTTGTGCCTGGGGCGGTGATCGGCTTGGGTTCGTGCTCGTGACTGCCTTGAATGATCTCGTACGTCCGGACCGCTATCCGCGTTCCTCCCGCTATGACCCCAGCTGGGTGCTCAATCTCGACATGGGGCCGAACCCGTTGTGGCTGCTGGAGGACCTCGCCCGCGACCTTGATCTGCGCCCGGGGATGCGGATACTCGACCTCGGCTCCGGCAAGGGCGCCACGTCGGTGTTCCTTGCCCGCGAGTACGGTTCCCGGGTCGTCGCGGCCGACTTGTGGATCGCTCCCGAGGACGCAGCAGCCGTCTTCGCCGACGCAGGTGTCGGTCATCAGGTGCAGGCCGTGCGAGCCGAGGCGCACGCCTTGCCTTTCGAAGAGGAGAGCTTCGACGCCATCGTGAGCGTCGACGCCTTCGAGTACTTCGGTACGGCGGACAGCTATCTGCCCTACCTGGTCCGTTTTCTCCGCCCTGGCGGACAACTGGCCATGGCGACCCCCGCTATGACACGGGAAGCCCGTGAGCTCGGGGCCATTCCGCCCCATATCAAAGACGTGGTGGGCTGGGAAGCGATGGCCTGGCACACGGCGGAATGGTGGCGCTTCCAGTGGGCGATCACTGAACTGGTGGAGGTCACGTCCGCGCGTCTACAGCAAGACGCCTGGCAGGACTGGCTGCTGTGGGTCCAGGCATGCGCCGAGCATCAGCCGGACGGCCGGAGCGCCAACCAGCCGGTCATCGACATGCTCACCACAGACGGCGGAGAATTCCTCTCCTTCGCTCTGGTAACCGCACGCAAGAACTAAGCAGGCTTCACTTCGCCGACAGTTCTGTCTCTCCATTCGTGATCGGAGAGACAGAACCTAGCGCCGGGCCTTGCGGTTGAGAACCCAGCCGAGCGCCGCGGCACCGGCCAGACTGCGGGCAAGAGTGCTGCCCGTCGGTAGCTGGTGGCGCCGGCCCGGGCTGACCGGATCGCCAAGGTTGGTCCGGGCACGCACCGCGAACTGCCCGGCGGCGACGTCAGCCAGCACACCCTGCAGCTGCCCGGGCACAACCGCACTGCCGTGGACGGCGTCCAGGAACGTCTGCACCGCCTGCTCCCGTGACAGGACCTCACCGGCCATGTGCACAACCACATCCGAGAGCGAGCGCTCCAGGGCAGTCGCCAGCTTGAGGCCGGGATACACGCAGCGAACCGTTCCTTCAATGTTGGCGACGGACTTACCGATCACGGTGATCACCGGGCTGACCTGGATACCGCGTCGCGTGGAGGCGCGCGCCAGGTCCATCAGAGCAACGCCGTACCGCAGCTCCTCCAGGGAAGCGCCGGCCCAGCGCGGCACCAGCCGGGTCACATCGGTGGTGAAGGCGCTGGCGTTGCTCCACGGGGTGGCCGTTCCCAGCCGAAGCCAGCTCTGCGCCAGGGCCGTGCCGTCGTTGCGGGCCATGGCCAGCATCGCACCCACGACGTGGGTGCTGGTGGAACGGTCGACTCGCCCCACCATCCCCCAGTCGATCACATGGGCGACACCGTCAGCACTGATCAGGACATTGCCGGGGTGTGGATCGGCGTGGAACGTCCGGTCGATGAAGTAGCCGCGGAACATGAACTCCATCAGCTGGTAGGCGATGGCCTTGCGCTGCCGGACGGTGAGCTGATCGTCCTTCAGCTGGTTGGCGGGCACCCCGTCGGCGAACGACTGCACCAGGACGCGCGGCGTGGCCAGCAACACCTTGGGCACACGGACCCGCGGGTAGAGGCGTGCCAGCTTTCGCGCCCTCCTCATGCTCCGCGCCTCACGGGTGAAGTCCAGCTCGTCCTTCATCACCTCGAACAACATCGACTCCATCGCATCGATGTTCACCACCTCGTTGAAGCGCGGAGCGAGCCGCCCTGCCAGAGCCGTCACCCGCCGGATCACGGCCATGTCCCCGTGCACGGCCTCCGCGCTGCCGGGCCTCTGGATCTTCACCACGCAGGACCGTCCCCCCACGGTCACCGCCCGATAGACCTGCGCCAGGGACGCCGAACCCAACGGCACCTGCGTGTGAATCTCCGCGAACAGCCCCCGCCAGGCCTCCCCGAGCTCCTCCACCAGCACCGGCTCGAACTCCTCGAACGGCCGCACAGACACCTGATCGTTCAGCAGCGCCAGCTCGGCACGCACATGATCCGGGACCATGTCGGGACGCGTCGCCAGGATCTGCCCCACCTTCACATACAGCGGCCCGAGCTCCTCCAGCAGCACACGCAGCGCCCGGGCCCGCGCCATCTGCCCCTCAACAGGAGCACATGCCTCCCCCCGCCGGCGGGCCCGGGCCGCATGAGCTGCCTCGGCCAAAGCAGCCCGGGCCAGCAGACGAACGCTTCGGCGACCGCGACCCTCAGCCACGGCCGCAACCCCCCTTTCCACCGGCCCCGGAACGATGCCGCTCAGCTGCCCGCACCGGCGGACTCGGAACGGCGCTGCTCCCGGCTGAGCGCGCTGACCTGCTCCGCCAGCGCACTGACCTGCACGGCCAGGTCATGGACGGCACGGCTGGTGTGTCCCACGGATTCGGCCGGGCCGCTCTTGCGCGGTATGAGCTGGCGACGTAAGGCAGCCCCCACAGCATCGGTGAGTTGCATGGACCTCTTGATGATCTCCGACAGATCGGACCTGGTGGACATGGCGACCTCGTTTCGTCGGCGGACAGGCGAACCGGACACGACCGGCCCCAGCAGCACCGAAACCCCGGCACAGCACACGAGAGACACGGGATACCGACCCCGGCCCAGCCTGGCAGGATGCGCACACGGGAAGCAGAGCGCGAACAAGGGCAGACGGATCATTTCCGTCCTACCGTGCGCTCCCCACCGCACACTGTTGTACCCGGACAATCTGTGAATGGGGGGCCACTCTCACCCGCGCAAACAGCCCCGGGGCCTGATCGCCGAGCGGCGGCCCACGGCACTCACCGCGGCAGCCGTGCGACCTCCGTGCTCAAGGGGCCGGAACATCAAGGTCACCGGTGCCGTCCCGCTCAGCCTGCCCGGCTTCGCCTGTCGCGTCCGGGCAACCTGGCCGCACGGGTCCTGTCCGTCCCCGGCGTCCTCCTGGCCGGCTACACCGACATCGTCCTGACCGCACAGGCCTCGCGCGGACCACGGCCCGTCGTCGGCAGTAGCCCGCTGCCCGATAGGGGAGTGTGGATCCGGGCAGGGCTGCCTAATTCGACATGTCCGGCTGGATCTGTGCTGCTCTCAGGGCGGTCAGATAACAGCAGTCCAAACCGATCGCGCAGATGTGGGACGTACCTGCGAGCCAGGTCGTGAGGTCCGGCACGCCGTGACCAAGGTGATGAGTCGTGCGAAGTCGCACTGGCGTGGCGTGTGATGTGTCCCCTGACCCGGAGCTGGCGGCGCACCGGGGCGGCCGGCGTGGTGAACACGGCGGACGGCGGCCCCCTTGCGCTCGGGGGGGCGTGCTCCTTTCCGCCTCGGGCACGCCGGATGGCCGGCTGTTCCTGGGTACACGATGACCACGGCGCTTGCACCGTGCGCTCGCCGGCCTGATCACCCACCGCAACCACTGAACCCTCACCGCACCCCCATCAACGATGCTGACCCGCGGGCGGCGCACGCCGCACGGTCACCGGACACACGGACCCGGCCGGGCGGAATCACCCCGCCCAGCCCCCCGGTGCGCACGGGGACCGGCACCGGATCCCACATCGGCGGGCCTATCCGTACAAGAGAACCTCCCGGCCAAGTCCCCCCATCCCGCATTCTTCGAGAGGTCTTCCATGCCTGCAGCCTCCGACTGCCCCGGACTCCTGCCCGGCACCCGCGCCTACCTGCCGGAGGTCACACACCGGTTCAGATGGGACTTCCACCCCGACTTCCGGGCGATCTCGGCACGGACCGAGCAGTGGATCCTCGAGGACCTCCTCCCGCACGACACCGCCCGGGCCAGAGAGGTGCTGGAGGTGCAGTCCACCATGCTGTGCTGCACCGGCTTCCCCGACGGCGACCCCGACCGTCTTCTGGACCTGTGCCAGGTGGCCGCGTGGTGGTTCGCCTTCGACGACGACCTGGACAAGCTGTGCCGCAGCGCCGAGCTGACACCCCGACAGCAGCGCGAAGCCTGCGCCGCGTACGTCGACGATGTCTTCGCGCTGATGGCCGGCGGCGCGGGCGACGGCACCAGCGGCTGGTCCCCCCGCGTCATCAAGAACCTTGTCGACCGCATCAACGCCCACGGCCCCGACCTCGTCACCAGGATGGCCGCCGCGTTGGCCACCTGGCCCTCCGCCGCCACCCAGGCACCCGACCACTCCGACGTCGGCGACCTGGACGCCTACCTCGCCATCCGCCATCCCGAAGCCGGCTGTCAGAGTTTCATGATCTACGCCCAGTACGTGATGGACATCCATCTGACCGACGACATCCTCGCCCACCCGCTGGTCACCGAGTTCCAGCAGGCAGCCTCGCACGCCTGGATCCTGCCCAACGACATGCACTCCTTCCGACGCGAGTGCTTCGCCGGCGAACACTTCAACGCCGTATGCCTCCTGCGCCGCCACCACGGAGCCACCCTGGACGAAGCCCTCGCACATCTCGGCCGACGCCTGGACGAAGCCCAGCAACGCGTCCTCGACATCCAGCTGAAGATCCAGCACTCCGACATCGCCGCCACCCCGACCCTGGACCCGTACCTGGAGACCCTCAAGACCATCGGCTCCGCCAACCAGCGCTACTCCTACTACACCCCCCGCTACCACGGGCCCGGCTTCCGCTGGAACGGCGTGCTCTCAGGGCAGCTCACGCTGTTTCCCGACTACACCCAGTTCCCCGGAATCATCCTCTCCTGAAATCCGGCCCCGGGCCTCCCCGGTCACCTGCCGCCTGACCCTGCCCGGGGGCGGGCCGGCCGCGGGACCTGAGTGCGCCCGGTAGTCACCCTGCAGGCTTCTTCGGGCGCCGGTTGCGTCCGCCAGGTTGTGGGCCGGTGACAGCGGCGACGAGCAGGGCGACCGCTGCACAGATCTCGGCGGCCCTTCGCGGAGCGGCGTCCTGCTCGGCGAAGGTGTCGTGGGTCGACCTACCCTGCCGCCTCCCGCAGCCGCATCCCTGCAGCGCATAGCGTTATGGCTGGCCGACGCCCGGAGGCCGTTCTCTCGTTTGGGCCCGACCGGTGGTGCGCGGCCGGTAGCGTCCCGGGCATGCCGATGTCTGAAGTGCGGACGCCCTCTCCGCGGCCCTCCACCAACCCTCCGCCGGGGCGCCCGTCGACGAACCCGCCGACTCGCCCGGACAAGAACCCGCCCTTCCCGCCGAACGACCCGCAGCGGCCTGCGAGGTAGAGGCCCGTGCGTGCTGTCGACCTGCGCTCCTACAGGGAACTGCCCGAACCCGTTCGCCGCGCTATCACCGACCGGATCGGGGACGTCCAGTCGGTTGCCGACGTCTCCCACGCCACCAGCTCGGGCTTCGCCGCACTGATGTCCCTCGCCGGGGCACGGAGTGTCTTCCTCAAGGGGCTCCCCGAAGACCACGAGCGGACGGCCGAGCTGGACGTGGAATCCACGGTGGCACCTTTCCTGCCCGGCGTCGCCCCACAGCTGCTGTGGCGTCTTGGGGCTGGAGGCTGGACGGTGCTCGCCTTCGAGGGGATCACCACGACCTCGCCGTGGGCCGACTTCGCCGCCGAGGGCAGCCCCCACCTGGAATCCGTCGCCGCGATCCTGCGGGACCTCAGTACGACGACGGCCCCGCCCGAAGCCGGACTGAAACCGGCGTGGGACCGGTGGAAGGGCTACTGCGACCCCGCCGACCGGCCGCTACTGACCGGCGACATGCTCGTGCACGGCGACCCGGCCGCGGTCAACTTCCTGCCCGGAACGAGCCGAACGTGGCTGATCGACTGGGCCTGGGCCGCCCAAGGCCCCGCGTGGACGGACACGGTTCTTTGGGGTCAACGCCTCGTCCTGGACGGCCAGCAGACCCCCGAACAGGCCGCCCACTGGTGCAACCGCATCCCCGCCTTCACCATGGCCCCCCGCGAGGGCATCCTGGTCCTCGCAGAGGCCGACGCCCGATCCTGGAAGGCCTGGCAAGACCACGGCACACCCGGCCTGGAACGCCACGTGAAAGCCTCACGGGCATGGGCCGACCACTGGCAGACCCCATAGCGGGCCTGGACTTCTTCCAGGCCACGACCCGAAAGCGGGCCGACCGGGCCCGCTCCACCCGCTGCTCCTGTACACCCCGGGCAGGGGAGAGCCCCGTGCAGCCGTTCAGCACAACCGACACCAACCCCGCTCGTTTCCCAGACTGTGGGCGCACGCTTCCGGAACCCCCGAGCATCCGGGAACCGTCCACCGAGGCCTTGGTGGTTCGCAGCGCCCGTACTGCCCGCCCCCTGGGAGGGGTAGTGCACGCCGCCCGTTCAGCGGTCCCGCGCCCGCCGACCAGGGCCCCTTCCGCGGATCCCACTGCCCCCCGTTGCCGCCCTGCCCCGAAGCCCCTGGGGCTGGGCCAGGCGGCCGGGCTGAGCCGCACGGTGCCCGGCTGTGCCGATGGCGCCGCTCCGCATGCAATCCGTGCTGGGGCCGCCGGGCGACGGCCACGACGACTCGGCGTGCGGCAACACCCAGAGCCCCCGCCACTTACCGCCACACAGCCGGGCACTTCGTCCGCTGGGCTCGCACCAACAAGCTCACCACCGTCCACGTCCCCGCTGTCCGCTGGAACGGTCCCACCCAGCCACTCGATGACGAGCACCGGTGGAACGTCGCCCGCTTCTGTCTGTTCGTGAGCCGGGGCGTCGTCCGCGTTGGTCTCCGTCGGCATGGGTGGTGCGGGCTGCGGCGTGAGGCCGTCATCCGGCGGCTGTGATGGTGCGGTGACCCGTACGTCGGGGGCGGGGTGGCCGGGCGATGTCGTCGGCTCGAGTGCTGCGATCCCCCCCGGGTGTGTCCCGTGGCGCAGCAGGCACGGCCGGGCGCTTCCTCATACTGGAGGAGTCGCTCTTGGGAGTGGCCGGAGCGTGCGGCTGCGGGGTGACTTCGTTGCCCTTGGCCAGTTTGGTGGCACGCGTCGGGCGGAGGTCGTGCTGCCTCTTGTCATGCAGGCGTGTGCGGTCCTGGGCTGTGAGCGGCCGCGGGCAGGCGGGATCGCTCACCGCGCCGGTGGTTTCGTCGGTCGTCCAGTAGGCGATCTGCCAGTGCTCTTCGGCGAACATCCTCAACGCTGGGGTGAAACCGCCGTCGAAGTGGTCCCAGGCGCCGACGGCCAGGACGTGCATCCCGACGGAGAGGGGCTCGATCAGCGGGGGATACATGGAGCGCAGCGTGACGTGGAAGACCTCATCGCCTGCGGGCACGTTGACCGCGAGGACCGCGTAGGGCCGCCGCTCCTTCTTGTCATGGCGGATGTGGACGATGGTGCCGAATACCGCGACCGGGTGGCTGAGTACCTCATGCGCTCGGCGCCGCTTGTACAGCGTGGCGTACGTGATGCGGGCCGGGCCGTAGCAGAACTGCGGCCAGCCGATCAGCTGGCCCTGGTGGGTCTGGACCTTGAATCGTTTGACGATGTCGTCGTCGAAGTCGTGCAGCTGCAGAAATCGTGCGATCTGCACGGCACTGTTGACGGCCGGCGGCAGCAGCGGGTTCACGGTGGTCGTCGTGCTCGTGACGACGTCATCGGGAACAGCATCACCGCCGAGGTGCAGTGGCGGGATGTCCGTCAGCTTTTCCGGGAGGTTCAGGCGCAGGATTCCTTGCTCATCGACCGTGGCCAGCCCGTGGGAGCCGTGGGCGATGTGCTCAATGGTCGCGGTCGGATCGAGCGGGCAGCCCAGGTCGTGCTTCATGCGCTGCCAGAGCCGGTAGTGCGCGGGCGTCTCCGTGCCCTGGCGGGTCCCCTTGCGCACTGGTCCGACGCGAGCCTGACACTTCCAGCAGATCAGTTCCCCCGCCAGCTGGTGCTGCTCACCCGGCAGCCCGATGTGGCGGCGGAAGACGTCCCGCCCGCTCTCCTTCTCCCTCGCCCGGTACACCCGCACTCACCCCCTCGCTTCAGCAGCCTACGGCCACGCCGTGGAATGGCAGACAGCTCACTGGCCTCGATCATCCACCAACTGCGCGCCGTCCAGTACGGCTTCGTTCCTGCGATGCGCTTGCGGCGTACCCGTCCACGTGTCGAGCCCGCGCTTCGCATCCTTCGTGACGGAGCAGCGGACCATAGTCCAGATGCCGCCCGGCATTGCACCGCTGAAGACGGAAGCATCGCGAGGTCTCTATCCGTACACCCCGGCGGCGCAGAACAGCAGCAGCCCCGCACTGGCCAGTCCTTGCGCTGCCACACTGATCCGGAAGCCGAGCCGGTACAAGCCGAAGGCCGAGAACATGACAAGTCCGGCGAAAACCGCCAGGTAGGCGTATGCCGGGCCAGTAGAGGCGTGAGGGTCGGGTTCGTAGAGGTTGAGGTCCGACTTCGCCAGCCCGAGCCAGAGCGCGGCTATTGCGAAGAACGCGTCCAAGACCCACAGCACCACCGCGACGAGGACGTCCTCACCTGCGCCACGGTGACGCTCCGACCGAAGATCATTCATAGCGGCATTGTCTCCGTTCATGCCAGGCAGGGCCTGAGTATGCGTACTCAGGCCCTGCCTTCGATCGCCGTCCTGCTACCCCAGAGCTTGTTAGAACACGTTCTTGTAGAGTGCGGCGCCGCCGACCTTCGGGTGGAAGGACGCCATCCCCACTTGCAGGGTGTCGAAGTTGTCCGCCTTCGAAAGTCCGCTCTTCACACTGCCGTTGACCTGCTCCGGGTCACCGCACACCGCCTTCCTGTCGAACTCCTTGCGTGGGTCGGCGAAAGCGGCATTCGCGCCGGAAGACACATTGGCATCAGTGGCGGCCCCTCGCATCAGCTCGCCGCCATGCGCGACCTCGCGGCCCGGCACACCACCGTCCACCTGGGCATGCCCGATCTCCGTGGCGTCGTTGCGCGCGTCGACTCCGAGCAGCGAAACGAGGATGCGAAGCGGCAGTCCTGAGCACTACAACGAGGGGATGACCGTCTTCCTCTGTTCCAAGTGCGGCACCGCGATCACGCCGGAGCTGGCCGAGCTTGCCGCCATCCCTGACGTCTCCGACGACGAGCGCGACCGGGACAAGGAGACACGCCGGGCACCTGCCACCGTTCCGCGGGGTCACTACGCGATCGATCCCGAGCCCTGGGGACCTCCCTACGTCGTGCAGGACGATCAGGAACACCCGCAGTCAGCTCAGTCGCGCGGACCTCTGGTCTGCCGTGAAGAAGGATTCGTCATCTCGGCGGGCAGCCGACACACAGTGCTGGTGCACCTTGATGACGCCGCCGGCCTTCAGCCACTGCCCAACTGGGAGAACAGGAGTGGGTGCTGCGGACCGACAGGCGACGAGGGACTCAACCGGGCCTGCCCCTGCGGCGCTCCGGTCGCGACCCTCGCGGCCGACTGTTTCGGGCCCTTCGAACTGCACCTCGACCCCGTCCGGACCTACGCGTTCTCCCAGTAAGACCGCGACGTGCACGACACGCCCGACGGGGCCGTCCACCCAACTTCTTCACGACTACTTTCCGTGGTGAACGACGGCTCGCAGGCGGACCTGCCGCCGAGCTGGGCTAGGCCGTTTTCTTCGGATCATCTCACTGACCAGATGAAGATGGCAGCGAGATGGAGTGCGGCAAGGTAGATGGTGGCGGTCTTGTCGTAGCAAGTTGCTAGGCCGCGCCACTGGTCGGGTAGCCGGGTCATGTTGCCATGACCCGGCTACCCGACAGCTTCCACGCCGTAGCCACCCGCTACGAGAAACGCGCCCACATCTACCTCGGCACCGTCACTCTCGCAGTCCTCATCACTGGCTCCGCACGTGATCCGGGAAACAGTGCCCAGTGACCTCGTTCGCAGATCCCGTTCCTGCCACTGACGGACTGGCCCTCGCGCACCAGTTCCTGAACGGCCTCGACCAGCGCGCCAACCGTATCCTCGCCCAGGTGGCCGTGCTGAAGGACAGCGGCAGCAACCCAGGGATCGTGGACCGGGCAGGCGCGCTGCAAGCTGAAGCGGAGGCCGTCAGCCTTCCCTACCTGATCCGGTACGCCGTGCTCCGCCTCGCGCTCCACCGAGCCATCGGCGGCGCCCAACACGACCTTGCCACCACGATCACCCGGCTCCAGCGCCCCACCATCGGTGGCGACTACCGCTTCTTCACCGACATCGCCTGCTTCAGGGACGGTCTCCCCCTGCCCAGCCCCTCTGCCACCCGCTCGGCTCCTAGCGAGGAACACGTCCGCTTCGCCTGGCACCAGCTGGTACAGACCCGACGTGCCCTGCTGGGCATCGGAGACCGGCGACCAGATGAGGGCCCCGAACCAGAAGGGGACTGGTTCGGGGCCTTCGCGGATGGGCCTGGATGGTTGGCCCATGAAGTTAGCCGCCTTCGTGGCGCCGTCCGACAAACTCAGTGAGCAGCGCGATGATCCGTGCCTGGTTCTGGACGATCTTCTGGTTCAGGGCTACGACCTCCGGTCGAGGTTGCGACCTGTGGGCGTACTGCGGTGCGGTCGAATTTGCGAACGTCGAACTCATGGTCGTGTGCCGCTACTTCTTACCACCCTTCTTCGCACGCCCGTAGAAAATCATGGCAACAAGAGCTGCCAGAGCGACCAAGAGGATCACGAGGCCGGCCGAGCCATCGGGATACCACCGGCCTGCAGCCATCACGAATGTCATGCGATCTCCTCAAAGTGTCGAAGAGTGGGATGGTCAATGACGTGTCCGCAAGATTTCCAACTGCGGCGGCTAGGACAGTCCGTTTTGCACCTGATTACCCGCGTATTCGGCGACGGTAAAGCAGGCTGCCCCCACAACAAAACCTCCGGCACCAGCCGTGGGCGCTCCCGCGCCTGCCGCAGACGGCACGCAGGCCGCATCAATTAGGCCTGACACGACCTCACCGGCTGCCACTGCGCCGACCGTGCGGTAGTCACCGTCCAGCAGGGCGTTACCCGCATCCCAGAGCGCCTTGCCGCTCGTCGCCCGTCCCGCCCACTTCAAGGAGCCCTTCAGAACTCCCCCGACCGAAAGCAGTCCGTTCGGGTCGATGCGGTTGACGGGGTCGCCTTCGGCGTACAGGTAGGGGTTCTTCTCCTGTCCGGACGGGTCGGGCTGGGTGAAGCGGCCGATGTTGGGGTCGTAGTAGCGGGCGCCGAAGTGGTAGAGGCCGGTGGGATCCTGGTGGCCGCCGGCGAACCGGTAGGGCTGCGGAGCCGCCTGGGTGGTGGTGCGGGCGACGCCGCGGGGGCTGTAGGTGTAGGTGTTGACCTTGGTGCCGGTCTCGTCGGCGAGGCCGATCACCGAACCGAGTGCGTCGGTCAGGTAGTAGTAGGCCTTGCCCCCGGTCGTCATGGAGTTCAGGGTGCCCCCGGGCTCCCGGTTGAATCCGGTGTCAACACCGCCGGTGGTCTCCGCGGACAGGCCCAACGGACCGTTGTGGAAGGTGGTTTGGCCCAGCTTGGTGCGTTCCGACTGGTCGGTGGAGGCGTACTGCCCGGCGTAGGTGGCGCCACCCACGGCCAGGGACTTGAGCTGGGAGTAGTCGGACCACTTCTCGGCGGTGCGGGTGCCCTCCGGGGTGGACGCGCCGGCGGTCTCGTTGCCGGCCCGGTCGTAGGACCAGTTGGTGGTCGAGCCGTTCTTGCCGGTGATCTGCTGGGCGTCGTTCACGGTGTAGGTGGTGCCGCGGGGGCAGCC
>NZ_BMUZ01000031.1 GCF_014650455.1 Streptomyces xanthochromogenes
CTTTCAGCGCCGATGGTACTGCAGGGGGGACCCTGTGGGAGAGTAGGACGCCGCCGAACAATTTTTGGGAAAAGCCCCGCACCAGACCCTCAGGGTCACGGTGCGGGGCTTTTCTGCGTTTAAGGTCGAGTCATGCGCTATGACCTCATCATCTTCGACAACGACGGCGTGCTCGTCGACAGCGAGCCCATCTCCAACACCATCCTGTCCAGTTATCTGACCGAACTGGGCCACGCCACCTCGTACGAGGACTCCCTCCGTGACTACATGGGGGCCGCCATCCACCGCGTCCACGACCTGATCCAGGAACGCACCGGGCAGGCGCTGCCCGCGGACTTCGACGAGACGCTGCACGCCCGGATCTTCGCCGCGTTCGAGCGGGAGCTCCAGCCCGTGGCCGGCGTGACCGACGTGCTCGGAAAGCTCGTGGCGGACGGGGTGCCCTACTGTGTGGCGTCCTCCGGGACCCACGAGCGGATCAGGGTCGGGCACCTCAGGACCGGGCTCGACGAGTGGTTCGAGGACGAGTGGGTGTTCTCCTCGGAGGACGTCGGGCGGGGCAAGCCGGCGCCGGACCTGTTCCTGCACGCGGCCGAGCGGATGGGCGTCGCCCCCGAGCGGTGCGTCGTCGTCGAGGACAGCCCCCTCGGCGTCGAGGCCGCGCGGGCCGCGGGCATGGACGTGTACGCGTTCACGGCGATGACGCCGGCCGAGCGGCTCCCCGGGGCCAACGGGTACTTCGGCGACATGGGACAGCTGCTCGGATTGCTCGGGTGATCTCTCTACCCAGGAGTAGGTAACGGCCCTAGGCTGTGCCGCCATGACAGACCCACGCCTGCGGCACGGCAGGGCGTCCCTGGCGGTGAGTTTCTTCGCGCAGGGCATGGCATTCGCGCTCCTGGTGACCCGCATACCCGCGATCCAGGACCGGTACGGGATATCCGACGGGCTGCTGCCCGTCTTCCTCGCGGCCGTACCGATCCTCGCGGGGGCCGGCAGCGTCTGCACCGAGCAGCTGATCAAGCGCGTCCGGCCGAGCGTGGTGCTGCGGTTCGCGCAGCCCGCCGTGCTCCTGGCGCTGCTCGGGGCCGGGGCGGGCGACCGGATGTGGCAGGCCGCGCTGTCGCTCGGCGCGTTCGGGCTTTCGGTGGGGGCGCTCGACGCCTCCATGAACATGCTGGGGGTGAGCCTCCAGCGGACGTACGGGCGCAGCATCATGCTCGGGTTCCACGCCTCGTACAGTCTCGGCGGGATCGGGGGTGCCTCGCTCGCCTGGGTGGGGGCGCACTGGCATCTGTCGTTGCTGGTGTCGTATCTGCCCGTCGTGGCCGTGCTGCTGCCGGTGTGTCTGGTCGCGAGCCGGTGGTACGTGGACGGGGTGCCGACAGCCGAGGTGGCCGGGGGCGCGCCGGGGGCCAAGCCCGTCGTCTTCCGGCTGTTGCTGCCGCTGTGTCTGGTGATGAGCTTCGCGTACATCGGCGACTCGACCGTCTCCAACTGGAGTGCCAAGTACCTCCAGGACACGCTGGGCAGCTCCGAGCAGCTGTCGACCGTTCCGTACAACGTCTACATGGTGACCACGCTGCTCGGGCGGGCCGCCGGGGACTTCGGGGTGCGGCGGTTCGGGGCGGTGGCCGTGGTGCGGTTCGGGACGGTGCTCGCGGCCGCGGGGTTCGGCGTGGTGGCCCTCGCGCCGGGGCCTTGGATGGGGATGGCCGGATTCACCCTGCTCGGGTTCGGGCTCTGTGTGATCGTGCCGCAGACGTTCGCCGCGGCCGGACGGCTGTTCCCGGAGGCCAGCGATGCCGCGGTCGCGCGGCTCAACATCTTCAACTACGTGGGCTTCCTCGTGGGCTCGCCGCTCGTGGGGGCGCTCGGGGACGCCTGGAGCTATCGCGGGGCGATGCTCGTGCCGATGATCCTGGTGCTGCTGACGCTGGTGTACGCCCGCTCGTTCGGCTCGGAGGCCGCCCGATACGGTGGCGGGCATGAGCGGCCGCGCACTGTTGATGTGGGATGAAGCTGTCACGCGCTACGACTTCGGGTCGAGCCATCCGATGGACCCGGTGCGGCTTGCGCTGACCATGGGTCTGGTGCGGGCGTACGGGCTGGACAAGCAGGTGGACGTCGTCGCCGCGCCGCCCGCGGGGGACTCGACGCTGCGGCTCGTGCACCGGCAGGACTACGTCGACGCCGTGCGGGCCGCGTCCGCGAACCCGCGTGCGGCCGACATCGCGTACGGGCTCGGGACGGTCGACGATCCCGCCTTCGCCGGGATGCACGAGGCGTCCGCGCTGATCGCGGGGCAGTCCGTGGCCGCGGCCGAGGCGGTGTGGGCGGGGGAGGCCTCGCACGCGGTCAACTTCGCGGGCGGCCTGCACCATGCGATGCCGGGCGGTGCGGCCGGGTTCTGCATCTACAACGACGCCGCCCTCGCGATCGCCCGGCTGCTGGAGCTGGGGGTCGAGCGGGTCGCGTACGTGGACGTCGACGTGCACCACGGGGACGGGGTGCAGGCGGCGTTCTGGGAGGACCCCCGGGTCCTGACCGTGTCGATGCACGAGCACCCCCGGATGCTGTTCCCCGGGACGGGCTGGCCCGAGGAGACCGGTGCGGACGGGCCGGGCGAGGGGGCCGCGGTCAATCTCGCGCTGCCGGCCGGGACGGGGGACGAGGGGTGGCTGCGGGCGTTCCACGCGGTGGTGCCGGAGCTCATCGCCGATTTCCGGCCACAGGTCCTCGTCACCCAGCACGGGGCCGACACGCACTTCGAGGACCCGCTGGCCCACCTGGCCGTTTCGCTCGACGCCCAGCGGGCGGTGCAGGCGGCCTGCCACTCGCTGGCGCACGAGTACGTCGAGGGGGCGAAGTGGGTCGCGCTCGGGGGCGGCGGCTACTCGGTGGTGGACGTGGTGCCGCGGTCCTGGACGCATCTGGTCGGGATCGCGGGGCATGCGCCGGTCGATCCCGAGTCGGTGGTGCCCTCGTCCTGGCGCGACGAAGTGTACGCGCGCACAAGGGAGTTGGGCCCGGGCCGAATGACGGACGGGCGGACCGTGGCGTGGCGGCCGTGGGACGAGGGGTACGACCCGGCGAACCGACTCGACCAGGCGGTGCTCGCCACGCGGCGGGCGGCCTTCCCGCTGCGGGGGCTGTTGCCCTAGGAGCACCGGGAGTTGATGCGACGTTACGCCAACTGTGGGGCAGCCAACGGAAATTGATGTCCCGGCGGCCCGGCTGCGAGAGCATCGTCGGGTGTTGAGCATCGGGGCGCTGCGGGCGCATCTTCTGGCAGCCAGGCTGGCCGGGCCGGTGGCCACCTCCAGGGAGGAGAGCCTGCGGAGCTACCGGCTGTTCGCGGCCCGCGATCCTCGGGTCCTGCTCGGCCTCGACCCCGAATGGGGCTGGGGAGAGGGGGACTTGCTGCGGCTGATGGCGGACAAGTGCGGGGTGAGCGATGATCCCCGGCATGTGAGCGGGCCCGACGTCATCGACCCGGAGCGGACGTTGGCGGCGCTCGACGCCTTCGCCGCGCGGCTCGGCGAGGTGGCCGCGCGACGGGGTGCGGTGCTGCTCGGCACCGGGCATCCGCACCGGCTGCTCGGGTTCTACGCCGCGTTGGCGGACGCTTTGTCGGCGGCGGGATGCCCTGTCCTCACCCCGGCGCAGGGTAGCTCTGTCGACATAACGACCCGGTTCGGGGTACGTACGTACAACCTTGACTACGTACGGGGAGTCGCGTTGGTGCGGGAACCCGGCGCGCGGGGAGCCGGTGGCGAGACCGGCGCACACACCCATTCGCCCCTCCCGATTCGGGTCGCCCTGGGGGTCGCGGCGGGGGGTTCGAGAGGGGTTCCCGAGCTTGTGATCGGAGATCACGGATGGGTCTGCGGGGCAGGTCAGCTGGGTATTGAGGCGGTCGGTCTGGCCGATACGGACGACCCCGCGCTGTTCGTCGGCGAAGCCGAGGGACGGGTGGCCGTGGCCGTTCCGCTTGATGACGCCGTGCGGTCCGATTACTACCGCCCGCTTACTCGCTATGTACTCAATCGAGCGTGTCTGTCACAGTAGGCGGCCGATCGCAGCTCCTCTTCCCCACTCGCACCACCCGCACCTAGTCTGGGGAGTGAGCGCACAGCGACGTTGAGTCACCGGAGGGGAAGCCGGTGCGCGTTCGGTGCGGAAGGTACAGGTGGGTCATGGCTGCTGGGAGTGACAGGCCTCTCAACGAGGTCAAGTTCCTGACCGTGGCGGAAGTCGCCTCGGTGATGCGAGTGTCGAAGATGACCGTGTACCGCTTGGTGCACAGCGGTCATCTGCCGGCGATCAGGGTGGGCAGGTCTTTCCGGGTCCCGGAGCAAGCAGTTCACGAGTATCTCCGCGAGTCCTTTGTGGGGGTGGAGACGGCCTGAGGGAGCTCGGTGTTCCCCTCGGATTACGTCCCTCACTCGGCGGCAGGTAGGCTAGGCCGACGTAGGTCGTGTGGGCCCAGACGCCCCGCACCGAGTGAGAAGAAGTGAGCGAGGGTAGTCGTGGGCTCTGTTATCAAGAAGCGGCGCAAGCGGATGGCCAAGAAGAAGCACCGCAAGCTGCTCAAGCGCACGCGCGTTCAGCGTCGCAACAAGAAGTAAGCGAGCGCTGTTCGTGAGATCACAGCCCTCCCGCCGGATCGTCGGTGGGAGGGCTGTGGCGTACCCGGACGCGATCGGTGAGGCAGTTTCTCGGCCATGCGCGCGCACGGAGTCATCGCCGCGCAACATCCAGCGGCTACGGTGGCGCACAGGGCGTAGGGGCGTACCGAAGGCCGAAGGAAGGCGCTGATCTTGGGGAAGGTCGTGCTCGTCACCGGAGTGGCCCGGCAGCTGGGCGGTCGCCTTGTGCGGCGGATCCAGCGTGATCCCGAGGTCGACCGGGTGATCGGGGTCGATGTCGTCCGGCCGGAACACCATTTGGGTGGTGCCGATTTCGTGCGGGCGGACATCCGCCAGCCGGCGATCGCGAAGGTGCTCGCCGAGCACTCGGTGGACACCGTGGTGCACATGGACGTGACCGGGACGCCGCTCGGCTCGGGCGGCGGGCGTGCCACGGTCAAGGAGACCAACGTCATCGGCACGATGCAGCTGCTCGGCGCCTGTCAGAAGTCGCCGACGGTCAGACGGCTCGTCGTGAAGTCGAGCACCAGCGTGTACGGGTCCGCGCCGCGCGATCCCGCGGTGTTCACCGAGACGACGTCGCCCAAGTCGCTGCCCAGCGGCGGCTTCGCGAAGGACGCCGTCGAGGTCGAGGGGTATGTGCGCGGCTTCGCCCGGCGCCGCCCGGACGTCGCGGTGTGCGTGCTGCGGTTCGCGAACATCCTGGGGCCGAGCGCCGACTCGCCGCTCGCCGAGTACTTCTCGCTGGCCGTGCTGCCGACCGTTCTCGGCTACGACCCGCGGCTCCAGTTCGTTCACGAGGACGATGTCATCGACGTGCTGCGGATCGCCTCGGGCGAGCCCCGGCGCGGCACGCTCAACAGCGGCACCTTCAATGTCGCGGGGGAGGGCGTGCTCCTGCTGTCCCAGTGTTCGCGGCGCCTGGGCCGGCCCACGGTGCCGGTGCTGCTCCCCGCGGTGCGCTGGGTCGGGACCGCGCTCAGGACGGTCGGGGTGACCGACTTCTCGCCGGAGCAGATTCGTTTGCTCACGCACGGCAGAGTGGTCAGCACCCTGCAGATGCGCGAGACACTGGGCTACGAACCCAAGTACACGACCGCCGAGACGTTCGCCGACTTCGCCCGCAGCCGGGGCCCGGGGCTGCTGCCGCCGGACTCGCTGGCCAGGGCGGTGGACCGGGTGGCGGGGCTCCGGTTCGAGCCCTTCCCGGGTGGGACCCGGGCCCGGGCCACCACCCCTTCGAACGCGGAATGAGGAGCGCACCAACGATGGCGGACGCCAAGGTCATCCCGTTCGACGACGACCGCTCGCGCCAGAGCGCGCAGCGCACCGGCCGCAGGCGGTCGGTCCCGGGCCGCCGCAAGGCCGAGCCCGGGCCGCAGCCGCTCGCGGCACCCGCTTCCCCGGTCAGTTCCCTGCCGGGGGCCCAGGAGGGCGGACAGCAGGCTTCGGAGACCCGCACGGAGGCACCGCACGAGCAGGGCGGCTGGGACCGGCGGATCGCCGGCGGCCTGTCGTTCCTGCGGCGGCGGATCACCGGTGAGTACGACGTCGACGAGTTCGGCTATGACAAGGAGCTCACCGACCAGGTCCTGATGTCGGTGCTCCGGCCGTTCTACGAGAAGTACTTCCGGGTCGAGGTGAAGGGCGTCGAGAACATCCCGGCCGAGGGCGGGGCGCTGGTCGTCGCCAACCACTCCGGGACGCTTCCGCTGGACGGCCTGATGATGCAGGTGGCCGTGCACGACCACCATCCGGCGGGCCGCCATCTGCGGCTGCTCGCGGCGGACCTGGTGTTCATGCTGCCGGTCGTCAACGAGCTGGCCCGCAAGGCCGGGCACACCCTTGCCTGTTCCGAGGACGCCCAGGTGCTCCTGGAGCGGGGCGAGGTCGTGGGTGTGATGCCCGAGGGGTTCAAGGGCATCGGCAAGCCGTTCGGCGAGCGGTACAAGCTGCAGCGCTTCGGGCGCGGCGGCTTCGTGTCGACCGCGCTGAAGGCGGGCACGCCGATCGTGCCGTGCTCGATCGTGGGGGCCGAGGAGATCTACCCCATGATCGGCAACGCCAAGACCCTGGCGCGGCTGCTCGGCTTCCCGTACTTCCCGATCACGCCGACGTTCCCGTGGCTGGGCCCCGCCGGTCTGGTGCCGCTGCCGACGAAGTGGACGATCCAGTTCGGCGAACCGATCCCGACGGACGGCTATCCGCCGGAGGCGGCGGAGGACCCGATGCTGATGTTCAACCTGACCGACCAGGTGCGCGAACAGATCCAGCACACGCTGTACAAGCTGCTCGTGCAGCGGCGATCCGTGTTCTTCTGAGTCCTTCGCACGCGCTGCCGATGTTCCGTACGGGCGGGCAGTACGGGCGGGCCGTACGGGCGTTCCGTACGCAGCAGAGATCTGTACGCACAACGATCTGTACGCACAAGGAGGGGCCGGGATGATTCCCGGCCCCTCCCGCGTTCGCGCACGTACTTCTGGGCGCTTGCCCGGCTAGTCCGCCTTCTCCTCGTCGATGCCCAGGCCCGGAAGCAGGCCCGGCAGCAGCGGGGGCAGTGTGACGTCCGGCACCGGGGGCTTGGCCGGTTTGTGGGGCGGGGCGGGCGTGGTGCTGCCCGTGCCCGGCTCGAACAGGCCGCCCGTGTTGCCGCCGAGGAGGCCCTCGTTGGAGGGCGAACCGGACGGCTGCTGCGGCGGCTTTCCGCTCTGGCCGGGGGTGCTGTGGCCGGAGGCGCTGGACGAGGACGGCGCGGACGGGCGGGTCGCGCCCGAGGTGCCGCCGGGGTGCGAGGTGTTGTCCTGCCGGGTGTGCGTCTTGGAGGACGTCTTGGGCAGCAGCGACTGCAGCGGCTTGACCTCTTGGTCTATGGCGGTGAAGACCGACGTCACCTTGTTGCCGACGTCGTTCAGCTGCGGGGGCAGCTTGCCGCGCAGCTTGCTCCAGGTCTCGCGGTGCGCCTGGGAGAAGGAGTTGAGCGCGGCGATGGGGCCGATGGAGCCGTCCCGGGCGTAGGCCTGGTGCAGCAGGCGGTGGCCCTCGGAGGCGTCGTGCTCCATGCCGTTGAGGGCGCGCCGGACCTCGCCGAGCTGCTCGTGGTCGAGGTCGCCGGAGCGGCCTCTCTCCAGCAGACGTCTCGCCTCGGAGAGCCGGGTCGATGCCTGGTCGAGGTAGAGCTCACCCCGGCTGGCGTCGTCGTCGGCCATGCCGAGCTTGAGGTCTTCCATGCCCCGTTTCAGCCCGTACAGGGAATCACCGGGGAGGGCGTCGGAACTGGCAGCGGCCACGCCGCTGAACGCGCCCGCGGCCACGCCGATGCTGAGCCCCCCCGCCGCAATGCCCTTGGACCAGCGGGAGCGGGGTCGCAATTTCCGGAGCGACGTCGCCCGGTGGGCGCCGCGGCCGGTCCGCTGCTCGGGCACCTGAGGGTCGACGGCACCGCCGCCGGCGAACATTCGCTCCATCTCGGCCATGAGCAGCGTCCGCTGCTCGATCTTGACCTGCGGGTCCATCTCCGGTTTCGGCAGTTCGCCGAGCCCACCCGCCAGGGTCAACAACCTGCCGGTGTCGGCCTGTTCGGCCGGCCCGGTCTCGGGTGTCTCCTGGTCGGCCGCCGAGGCTTCTTCCAGGGCCTGGGCGAAGGCGTTCGCCCGCCGGTGCGCCGATACGTTCGCGATCACTGGCGGCACCTCCTCTCATCATCACGGTCGACTCCCCAAGGGGCCTGGAAGGTTGCACGCCTTGAACACATCCACACGATCGAGTGAGCGGCGGTGGGCATGGCGTGACCGCAGGGAGCCTGCATCCCGCACAACGACGGACGCGGCACTTGGGTTACGGACGAAAGATGAGACGAAAGATGATCGGACCACAGCGTCATCGAGTGCTCACGGATGGTGAGTTGGACCCGCCTGGGGCGGGTCGGCGGGTGGTTCCGGAAAGGCCGGGCGATTCAGCGGGCGTCGTCCGGCAGGAGGCGGGCCAGGGTGCGTACGGCCCGGTACTGGAGGGTCTTGATCGCGCCCTCGTTCTTGCCCATGACCCGGGCGGTCTCGGCGACCGACAGGCCCTGCAGGAAGCGCAGGGTGACGCACTCCTGCTGCTGTGGATTGAGCTTGCGGACGGCTTCGAGCAGGGCCGCGTTGGAGAGCGACTCCAGGACGGAGTCCTCGGGGGAACGCTCGACCTCGTTGGCGTCGAGCATTTCGCCGGTGGTCACTTCGAGCCGGAAACGGCTCGACTTGAAGTGGTCGGCGACCAGGTTGCGCGCGATCGTGACCAGCCAGGCGCCGAAGTCGCGGCCCTGCCAGGTGAAGGTGGAGATCCGGCGCAGGGCGCGCAGGAACGTCTCGCTGGTGAGGTCCTCGGCCGTCGCCTTGCCGCCGACGCGGTAGTAGATATAGCGATAGACGGTGTCGCTGTACTGGTCGTAGAGCCGGCCGAAGGCGTCGGCCTCACCGGCCTGGGCACGCTCGACGAGATCCATCATGCGGGCGCTGTCGCTGTCGGCGGTGGGCCGGCGGGCGGTGGGCGTCGCGGACGTGCCCGTGCTGCGGCCGCCGCTCCGTCTACCGACTGCGGCACCACCGTCGGCCAGGGCGTAGCAGGGCCCGACGGGTGTTGCGGTGGCGAAGGCAGGGGCGCCGGCGTACGCGGTGGGGACGAAGACGCGCAGGCGGTCGACGACCGCCCCGCGCAGCGTAGCCAGGCCCGAGGCGTCAACCCCGACGTGTGGGTACACGGGACTCCCAGAGGCAGAGCTTCCATCACGTGCAGTGCGGAACCGTTCACCCATCGTGGCGATGTGCGGGTTCCGGATTGCGTCTGAGGAGAATAACGCTTCGTGCAGGGAGCGCTACACCCAGTTGCTCAAATCGTCGATTCCGTCGCTTCTGTGACGTCTATGCGTCTGTTCAAGTCGCACATCGTGAGCGGAACTTGATCGGGTTGCTTTCGGATCTGTCCGCGACGGAGATCTGTTGTGCCCGGGTGTGGGCAACGGGGCTGGCGGGCCAAGGGGGGTGGGGGCGAAACCCCCGGCGTCGAATATCGAGGCGGCCGACGGCGGCCGGCGGTCGTCCACGGCTGCGGACAGTGGCGAACGGGCCCGTCCAGGGCCTTCCGGCTAGCGCCGGCGGCGGTGCAGGGCGACGGCTGCGGCCGTGCCGCCCGCCAGTGCGCCTACCCCGGCCGCGGCCGGGATGCCGACCTTCGCGGCCTTGCGGCCGGTGCGGTAGTCCCGCAGCCGCCACTCGCGCTCGCGGGCGTGCTTGCGGAGCTTGGCGTCGGGGTTGATGGCGTAGGGGTGGCCGACGAGCGAGAGCATCGGGATGTCGTTGTGCGAATCGCTGTACGCGGCACACCGGCTCAGGTCGAGCCCCTCGGCGGCGGCGAGTGCCCGGACCGCCTCGGCCTTGGCGGGCCCGTGCAGGGGCTCGCCCACGAGGCGTCCCGTATAGACACCGCCCACGGACTCGGCGACCGTGCCGAGCGCGCCGGTCAGGCCGAGGCGGCGGGCGATGATCGTGGCGGTCTCGACCGGCGCGGCCGTCACCAGCCAGACCTTCTGGCCCGCGTCGAGGTGGGCCTGGGCGAGGGCGCGGGTGCCGGGCCAGATGCGGTCGGCCATGTACTCGTCGTAGATCTCCTCGCCGATCGACATCAGCTCGGAGACGCGGTGGCCCTTGACGATGGACAGCGCGCTGTCGCGGGCGTCCTGCATGTGCTCGGGGTCCTCGACGCCGGCCAGCCGGAACCAGGCCTGCTGCCAGGCGAAGCGCGCGAGCTCGCGGCGCTGGAAGAACTTCCGCTTGTACAGGCCGCGCCCGAAGTGGAAGAGGGCCGCGCCCTGCATCACGGTGTTGTCGAGGTCGAAGAAGGCGGCGGCCAGGTCGTCACCGACGACGGGGAACTCGGGCTCCGGAGGGGTCTCGTCGGCGTTGGCCTGGGCCAGTTCCGCCAGCTCTGCGAATTCCTGCGAGGACTTGCGGGCTGCCTCGGCTGCGGCCTCGCCGGCCAGCACGCTTCGTGCTGTCGCCGAGCGCCTACGAGGGGTGAGCCATCCCAGTGCGGCCATGCCGTGAGCATAGCCAGTCTGTTCGGGACTTCCCGACGCGCCGGTATGCGATGGCGTGAACTCTCCAAGGCCGTCGTGTTAAACGGACGATCCGGGCTTATGGGTCCGCGGGGTGGCCCGGGGGCGGGAGAATAGGAGGCATGAGTCCCTTGCTGCGACGTACGAAGAAGCCGGGCGGGAATCCGGCCGACCGGGTGGTCACCCTGATCGGGAAGCCCGGTTGCCATCTGTGCGACGACGCCCAGGAGGTGATCGAGGCCGTGTGTGCCGAGACGGGCGCGGCCTGGGAGAAGAAGGACATCACGCAGGACGAGGCGCTGCACAAGGAGTACTGGGAGCAGATCCCGGTCGTGCTCGTCGACGGTGAGCAGCACACCTTCTGGCGCGTGGACCCCGTACGTCTCAAGGCCGCGCTGACCGGCTGAGCCCGGGCCGCTTTCCGGCGAACCCGGCCGCCTTCCCGGGGCGCTCGGCCGTGGGCGGTTGAGCAGCCAAATGATGGGGATCGCAATAGTTGCGGTTACCATCATGGTCGTTTTGCTGTGGTTCGGGGGTATCGCTGTGAGGAGAGTGTGCGGCTTTGCCCCCTTCGGGTCCTGAACGGACTGAACCCGTCTGCGGTTCCGCGATTCCCTCCCCGGCTCGCGTGAGCCCGGTCACTTTGCTCGGACAAAGCGGACACCATCTTTGTGCACGCGTTCACAAAGACATAGCCTGCATCCGACGGGGCGGCCTTGGGACATGTGGCCGCCTGCAGCCCCGCTCATCCCGCAGGAGCACCGTGGCAACTGGCCGAACTCACCGACCGGCGACCCGAAGCCGAGGAATCCCCGAGGCCACCGTCGCCAGGCTTCCGCTGTATCTGCGTGCGCTCACCGGTCTCTCGGAGCGCTCCGTGCCGACGGTCTCCTCGGAGGAGCTCGCGGCAGCCGCGGGGGTCAACTCCGCGAAGCTGCGCAAGGACTTCTCGTACCTGGGCTCGTACGGCACCCGCGGCGTCGGGTACGACGTCGAGTATCTCGTCTACCAGATCTCCCGGGAACTGGGTCTGACCCAGGACTGGCCGGTTGTGATCGTCGGTATCGGTAACCTCGGCGCCGCCCTCGCCAACTACGGCGGCTTCGCCTCGCGCGGTTTCCGGGTCGCCGCCCTGATAGACGCCGACCCCGCGATGGCCGGGAAGCCGGTGGCCGGGATGCCGGTGCAGCACACCGACGACCTGGAGAAGATCATCAGCGAGAACGGTGTCTCGATCGGGGTCATCGCGACCCCGGCGGGCGCCGCTCAGCAGGTGTGCGACCGTCTGGTCGCGGCCGGGGTGACCTCGATCCTGAACTTCGCGCCGACCGTCCTCTCGGTTCCCGAGGGCGTCGACGTGCGCAAGGTCGACCTCTCCATCGAGCTCCAGATCCTGGCCTTCCACGAGCAGCGCAAGGCCGGCGAGGAGGCCGCCGTCGCCGAGGCGGCCGCCGCGGCCGGCGCCGTGGTGCCGCCGGTGCGCGCCGCGGGCAATGGCCGGAAGGGACCGGACGGGGACATGCCCGCCGTGATGCCGGCATGAGCCTCCTGGTCGTCGGCCTCAGCCACCGCAGCGCCCCCGTCAGCGTCCTGGAGCGGGCCTCCCTCTCCGCGGACGCGCAGGCCAAGCTGCTCCACGACACCCTCGCCGCCGAGCCGGCCGCCGAGGCGGCGGTGCTCGCCACCTGCAACCGCATCGAGCTGTACGCGGACGTGGACAAGTTCCACGCGGGTGTCGCCGAGCTCTCCACGCTGCTCGCCCAGCACAGCGGCGTCGGCCTCGAAGAGCTCACTCCTTATCTCTACGTCCACTACGAGGACCGGGCCGTCCACCACCTCTTCTCGGTGGCCTGCGGTCTGGACTCGATGGTCGTCGGCGAGGGACAGATCCTCGGCCAGATCAAGGACACCCTCGCGCTCGGGCAGGAACTGCACACCGCCGGGCGGCTGTTGAACGATCTGTTCCAGCAGGCGCTGCGGGTCGGCAAGCGCGCCCACAGCGAGACCGGCATCGACCGGGCCGGGCAGTCGCTCGTCACCTTCGGTCTTGAGCAGCTGGCCGCCGGGGCGCCCGTCGAGGACTGGGCCAAGGGCAAGCGCGCGCTGGTCATCGGCGCGGGTTCGATGTCCTCGCTCGCCGCCGCGACGCTCGGCCGGATCGGCATCGACGAGGTCGTGGTCGCCAACCGCACCCACGCCCGCGCCGAGCGCCTGGCCGAGATCCTCGGCGAGTCGGGCACGGCCGCCCGTGCCGTGCCCATGGCTGATGTGGCACGGGAACTGACACGAGTCGACGTCGCGGTGTCCTGCACGGGCGCCACGGGTCTGGTGCTGACCGGCGAGGCCGTCGCCGTCGCGGTCGGCGAGAGCCTGGTGGACCCGGTGCCGCTCGTGGATGTCGCGCCGGCCCCGGGGTGTCCCGTGGGCTTCTCCGGATCGGCGGCCGCGGGTGCCGCGGTGGCCGGGTTCGGGGTGGTCGACGAGGCGCTCAGGGCCGACGGCGCGGCCGACGCGGCCCCGGCTGCCGACGCCGACTCCCTTGAGCTGCACGGCAGTTGGGCCGAGAACACGCACCGGCGCATCTCGCGCGAGCGCCGCGACGTGCCCGTGCCGGCCGGGCCCGTGAAGCTGGCGCTGCTCGACCTCGCGATGCCGCGGGACATCGACGCCGCCGTGCACCGGGTGCCCGGGGTGCGGCTCGTCGACATCGAGTCGCTCGCCGAGGCCTCCGCCGACGCCCCGATGGCCGCCGACGTGGACCGGGTGCGCGCGATCGTCTCCGACGAGGTGGCCGCGTTCGGCGCCGCCCAGCGGGCCGCGCACATCACGCCCACCGTGGTCGCGCTGCGCGCCATGGCCGCCGAGGTCGTGGCCGGTGAGGTCGCGCGCCTGGAGGGCCGGCTCCCGGACCTCGACGACAAGCAGCGCTCCGAAGTCACCCAGACCGTGCGCCGCGTCGTCGACAAGCTTCTGCACGCCCCGACCGTGCGGATCAAGCAGCTCGCGGCCGAACCCGGCGGCGCCGGGTACGCGGACGCGCTGCGCACTCTCTTCGACCTCGACCCCGAGACGGTGGCCGCCGTCTCCCGGGCCGATCTGAACGACGCCGATGTCAAGAACCGAGGGCGGTCATGACCGAGAAAGCACTGAGACTCGGGACCAGGCGCAGCAAGCTCGCCATGGCCCAGTCCGGCCATGTGGCCGACGCCGTACGGCAGTTGACCGGCCGTCAGGTCGAGCTGGTGGAGATCACCACGTACGGCGACACCTCCCGCGAGCACCTCGCGCAGATCGGCGGCACCGGTGTGTTCGTCGTGGCGCTGCGCGAGGCGCTGCTGCGCGGCGACGTCGACTTCGCGGTGCACTCCCTCAAGGACCTGCCGACCGCGGAGCACCCCGACCTGGTGCTCGCCGCGATCCCGGCGCGCGAGGACGCGCGGGACGTGCTGGTCGCCCGTGACGGGCTGACCTTCGAGCAGCTTCCGGACGGCGCCCGCGTCGGCACCGGTTCGCCGCGCCGGATGGCGCAGCTCAACGCGTACGCCCGCAGCCACGGCCGGACCATCGAGACCGTGCCGATCCGCGGCAACATCGACACCCGCGTCGGGTACGTCACCAAGGGCGAGCTCGACGCGGTGGTCCTGGCCGCCGCCGGTCTCAACCGCATCGGACGCAGCGACGTCGTGACCGACTTCCTGTCGGTCGACACCGTTTTGCCCGCCCCCGGCCAGGGGGCACTGGCGATCGAGTGCACGGCAGCCAATGCCGACCTCGCCGCCACGCTCGCCGAGCTCGACGACCCGGTCACCCGGGCCGCCGTGACCGCCGAGCGGTCCCTGCTCGCCGCCCTGGAGGCCGGCTGTAGCGCACCTGTGGGTGCGTTGGCCGACCTGCTGGCCGACGGGCAGGTTGTTCATGAGATGCGCCTGCGCGGAGTTGTCGGTACCACCGACGGTTCCTCGCTGGTGCAGCTGTCCACCACCGGTCCCGTACCCACGTCGCACGACGAAGCGATGGCCCTCGGACGCGAACTCGCGGACGAGATGCTCGCCAAGGGTGCGGCCGGTCTTATGGGGGAGCGAGCACTTTGAGCCCCACGACCCACCCCACCGCAGCCGGAAACGTCACCTTCCTCGGTGCCGGACCCGGTGACCCCGGGCTGCTGACGCTGCGCGCCGTGGAGGCGCTGGCGTCCGCCGATGTCCTGATCGCCGAGCCGGCTGTGCTCGACGTCGTTCGCGCGCATGCGCGGGCAGGTGTGGACACGCCTCAGCTGACGGTTGTTGACGAGGCGTCAACAACCGCCGGGATCCCTGTGTTGCGGGATGCCGCCAATCTTGTCATGGAGGCCGCGCGCTCCGGCAGGCGGGTCGTCCGTGCGGTGTCCGGCGACCCGGGCCTCGACGGCGACGCGTCCGGCGAGATGCTGGCCTGCGCCTCCGCGGGCATCCCCTTCGAGGTGGTGCCGGGTGTGGCCGCCGCGGTCGGTGTGCCGGCGTACGCCGGTGTGCCGTTGAGCGGTGCCGGCGGCGCCGACGTCCGCTTCGTCGACGCCCGTACCGCCTCCGAGCGCTGCTGGGCCGAGGTCGGCGCGAGCGACGGCACGGTGGTCGTCTCCACCACCCTGGAGACGGTCGCGGCCGCGGCCGGTGAGCTGGTGTCGGCGGGCCGTAAGCCCGACACCCCGATGACCGTGACGATCGCGGGCACCACGACCCGTCAGCGGACCTGGTCCGCGACGCTCGGCTCGGTCGCCCAGGTGCTCAAGCAGGCGAAGGTGCTGCCCTCGCCGGACGGGCACCAGGCCGTCATAGCCGTGGTCGGCGAGCGCAGTGCCCCCGCCCAGCGCGACCAGCTGTCGTGGTTCGAGTCCAAGCCGCTGTTCGGCTGGCGCGTGCTCGTACCGCGTACGAAGGAGCAGGCGGCCTCGCTCTCCGACCAGCTCAGGTCGTACGGAGCCGTGCCGCACGAGGTCCCGACGATCGCCGTCGAACCGCCGCGCACGCCCCAGCAGATGGAGCGCGCGGTCAAGGGCCTGGTGACCGGCCGGTACGAGTGGATCGCGTTCACCAGCGTCAACGCGGTGAAGGCGGTTCGCGAGAAGTTCGAGGAGTACGGGCTCGATGCCCGCGCCTTCGCGGGCATCAAGGTCGCCGCGGTGGGCGAGCAGACGGCGGCCTCCCTGGTCGAGTTCGGCGTCAAGCCGGACCTGGTGCCCAGCGGTGAGCAGTCCGCGGCCGGCCTCCTGGAGGACTGGCCGCCCTACGACCCGGTCTTCGACCCGATCGACCGCGTCTTCCTGCCGCGCGCCGACATCGCCACCGAGACGCTGGTGGCCGGTCTGATCGAGCTCGGCTGGGAGGTCGACGACGTCACGGCCTACCGGACCGTGCGGGCCTCGCCGCCGCCGGCCGACACGCGTGAGGCGATCAAGGGCGGCGGCTTCGACGCG
This sequence comes from Streptomyces xanthochromogenes, assembly GCF_014650455.1. Taxonomy (GTDB): domain Bacteria; phylum Actinomycetota; class Actinomycetes; order Streptomycetales; family Streptomycetaceae; genus Streptomyces; species Streptomyces xanthochromogenes. The sequence continues at coordinate 16,199 of NZ_BMUZ01000031.1, forward strand.
GTCCTGTTCACCTCGTCCTCCACGGTGCGCAACCTGGTGGGCATCGCGGGCAAGCCGCACAACGTCACGGTCATCGCGTGCATCGGGCCCGCGACGGCGAAGACGGCGGAGGAGCACGGGCTGCGGGTGGACGTGATGGCCCCGGAGCCGTCCGTCCACAAGCTGGCCCAGGCCCTTGCGGACTTCGGTGCGGCGCGTCGTGACGCGGCGGTCTCGGCGGGCGAGCACGTGACCCGCCCGAGCGAGCGCCGCCCCGGCGCGCGGCGCCGCCGCACGACGTAGTCCGGGGCACGCGGAGCCCCGGGGGCCCTTGCCCCGGGGCTCCGCCCCCGGACCCCCGTTCGCGCCTCAAGGGCGCTCGTCCTCAATCGCCGGACGGGCTGGGAGTGCCCCAGCACGGGTACGGCCAGGGGCGCGGGGAACTGCGCGAACGGCGCCCGCGGTCCGCAGCCGAACGCATCCGGGGGCCCGGGACGCAGCCCCCGAAGGTCAGCTGTCACCATCCACCCCCGGAGGGTTGCGGGAAGGGGTGGGGCGGGGAAAACACCCCCCGCGACCGGCGTAGCGTGTACGTCATGACTGAGTACGGATCCTTCCCCGGGGCCCGGCCCCGTCGGCTGCGCACCACCCCCGCCATGCGCCGCATGGTCGCGGAGACCCGGCTGCACCCCGCCGACCTCATCCTCCCCGCGTTCGTACGGGAAGGGATCACCGAACCCGTCCCGATCCAGGCCATGCCGGGCGTCGCCCAGCACACCCTGGACACCCTGCGGAAGGCCGCCGTCGAGGCGGTCGGCGCGGGCGTCGCCGGGATCATGCTGTTCGGCGTGCCGGAGGACGAGAAGAAGGACGCGGCCGGCACGGCCGGTACCGACCCCGACGGCATCCTCCAGGTCGCCATCCGCGCCGTGCGCGAAGAGGTCGGCGACGACCTGGTCATCATGTCCGACCTGTGCCTGGACGAGTACACGGACCACGGCCACTGCGGCGTCCTCGACGCCGACGGCCGCGTCGACAACGACGCGACCCTGGAGCGCTACGCCGAGATGGCCCAGGTCCAGGCCGACGCGGGCGTCCACGTGGTGGGCCCCTCCGGCATGATGGACGGCCAAGTGGGCGTCATCCGCGACGCGTTGGACCAGACCGGCCACGAGGACGTCTCCATCCTGGCCTACACCGCGAAGTACTCCTCCGCGTTCTACGGCCCCTTCCGCGAGGCCGTCGGCTCCTCGCTGCGCGGCGACCGCAAGACGTACCAGCAGGACCCCGCCAACACCCGTGAATCCATGCGGGAGTTGGCGCTGGACCTGGCCGAGGGCGCGGACATGGTGATGGTCAAGCCGGCCGGTCCCTACCTCGACATCCTGGCCAAGGTCGCCGGGTCGGTGGACGTGCCGGTCGCGGCGTACCAGATCAGCGGCGAGTACGCGATGGTCGAGGCCGCGGCGGAGAAGGGCTGGATCGACCGCGACCGGGCGATCCTGGAAACCCTGACCGGCATCAAGCGGGCGGGCGCGAACATGATCCTGACGTACTGGGCGACCGAGGTGGCGCGGGGGCTCTGAGCCTCGTCGCCCTGCTGGCGCACTGGCAGCGCGGCGGCCCCTCCCACCGGTCGAACTGGTGGGAGGGGCCGGTCACATGGAGTGTCAGCCCCTGCCGAAGCTGATGAACTTGGCGGCGCACTGACGCCATTCGTCCTGGAAGGTGTTGTTCATCTTCCCGAGGTTCCCGCCGTGCGAGCGCAGGTAGCCCATGACCCCGTCACAGTTCGCCTGCGTGGGCTGGAATCGCGACGAGCACTTGTCGCCGCTGCCGCCCCCGAAGTCGCAGCTTCCTGCCGAGGCGGGCGAGGCCGCCACCAGGCCGAGGACCGGCAGGGCCACCGTGACGGACACCGCGATCGCAGCCGACTTGAGCTTGCGCGAAATGATCTTTTGCATGGCTGTTCCCCTAGCTGATGCGTAAGTGCATTCTCGAACGCCCAATTCGTGGAATCTTCAAATCCGTTGAGCGGCCGCGTGGCACGCGCGATATCACGCAGCAGGACGGAAGTGATAATTCCGCGATGCGCATCACATCGCCGCTGGTCAGGCGGTGAAGGTGAAGCGCAGGGCGTGGTTCGATCATGGCATTCGAAGCGCTGGGCAACAAGCAAGTTTGAGGTTTTCCAGAGCTTTGAAGAATTCCCCTGCCTTGCCCCGTTGATGGTCTGAACCTTTTACCCTGGCGGGCTCTTGGGTCGGATCTCTGCCCCGTGAAAATGGCGTCGATTCTGCGTCAATTGCCTTACAGGGCACACCAGTTGCCACTAGTCGGGCAGGGTCACAAGGCGGCGGCGCCGAGCGACGCGCGTGGCCCCGGGCGCCAAGGCAGGTGGTGACGTTGCCGCATCCCTCAGAGGCTGACCGGGACCAGTCTGAACCCGCCCGTTCCCAGCACTCAGAGGCGGCCGTGGCGTGACTTCACGCCCTCGGCTCTGAACCGCGTTGCGTCTGCAACGCTCGTTCGATAGAAAGTGACCTGGTCCGGCGGGACATACGAGGCGCAGGGGGAAGTTCGTGGAAGCCCGACCCGCTGGAGACGACTGTGCGGGGGTGTGTGCGTGAAGTTCGACATGGGGTCCACGACTCTGTCCGATCTGGGGAAGAGCACCGAGGGTTCGAGTACCGATCTCGGTTCGCTGATCCGGCAGTTGATCGCCGCGGCCGATCCGCTGGAGGGCAAGTTCAACGGGTCGGGGAAGGTCGCGTTCGACTCGTTCAAGGCGCATGCGGACGAGATCACCAATGATCTGAACGGGTCGCTCCAGGACATTCTGGGCGGGCAGTCCGGCATGGACACCGCGTTCAACGC
>NZ_BMUZ01000032.1 GCF_014650455.1 Streptomyces xanthochromogenes
TCCCCACGACCCATACCGCAAGCCTGACCCCAACACCCCACTCACGTCAGGAGATCCGAGAAACATCGCCTAGCTGCTGGTCACTCACCACATGAGATGACGCGCTATCGACCGTAATGGCTTGAGGGGCCCGGCATTAGCTGGGCCCCTCAGTACCTGTCGCCCTCGCCCGCGAATATGGCGCAGAGGATGCTCGTCCCATCCCTCACCAGCGCGTGCGTAGAGCCAGGGGCACTTTCTGCTCTAGCTCCTTGCCCCGCTCACTGCGCGGCCTTGGGTCTAGATGGAGTTCTGGGCTGCTTGCACTTCCCGGCGCCCCACGTCAAGCGCGTAGGTGCCGAAGTCGGCGGCTAGGAACTCCATTGTTCCCCGAGCCTTTGCTCCTGCGTCCCACACCAGGACGGGGTACTCCCCGTCAGGAGACGGTTGCGCCGAGTCGAGGACGACCGTTCCACCCATACCGTCGTGCTGCACCGCGATCAGCGAATGTGGCATGTCCCACTGGCTGCGTGCGTCGAGCGTTTCGTACGACGAGCCCCAGAGCTGGCTGCCGCCGGCTTCGGTTCGGTACACCCCAAAGAATTCGGCTCCTCCGATGTCACATGTTCCGAACTCCTTGAGGAAGAGCAGGTACGAGGGCGGAAACTTCAGACCGAGGGCTTCTTCGGCCTCACTGATCATCTCTGGGGTGCAGTCATCGGCGTGGTGCGCGATGTCCTCATGGGAACGCACCAGGCTGATGAACTCCGAAATCGATTCCACTCCAGTTGTCATCCGCCGAGCTCCTTGAGTCGATTCTTCCAGTATCGCGTCTTCCATGCGGCAAATTCCGGCCGATCGATCCCGCTGGGAATTTTGGTGCCGGACTTCCAGTGCAGCTGATGGTAGTTCTTCTGGTGCATGGTGGCGGTCACCTCGGCGATCGGGCCGTCTTGCGTCTGCAGCATGTGATGCAGGACGATCCACTCGTCGTTCCGAGAGTAGGGGGTGAGGCCTTGGCTCATCAGCTTGCGGTTGCTTCGCTTGTACTTGTCCTTGGGTGACACATAGTCCAGGTCCAGCAGATCGTCCCGCTGGTAGACACGCTGGTCCTCGAAACCTGACCGCTTCCAGAACTTGCAGCCGGAGTTGTGAACCAGGGCAGTGGCTGAGCCAGCCTGGACAAAGTAGGTGTGAATGCCCTGAACGGACAGGTTGAACACGCGTTGTGGCTCGGACCATGCCTGCGTTGCGGTGACCTTGACCCATGTGCCAGATGACGTTCGCAGCAGACTGCCGGGCTGGATGTCCCCGGCGGGGGTCCATGCCTTCTTGTCTTCAAGCCAGAAGGGATGCCCTGTCGTTGCGGTAACGGTGCTGCTTGCGTCACCGTTGTTGCCGTCCGTGTCCATGGTGAGCCTGACCAGCGGCTTGATCCCGCTTCCGGTAATCAGGTCATCAACTGCTCTAGCTCCGGACTCACCAGTTGCCGGGTCGGTCGCCAGTACCTGCTCGCCGACCCTGACGCTTTCGATAGGCCTCGTAGAGCCGTCAGCCATCACCACGCGGGTGCCCGGAATGAAGCTGTTGGTCTTGCATGCTGTGGCCATAGCGTCATCGAGTCGCTTAGCCGTGGCGCCCTTTCCGCCACCGAAGAGCTTCTTGGTGTACTTCCAGAGCTTGCTGCCGCCCTTGGCGGTCTTGGCGCCATTGACGACACCGGCGCCGGGGATGATGCCGACACAGGAAGTGGCTGCGTCAACGACAGCTTTCTCTGCCCCGTACCACACACAGTTGCCTGCGTTAGCGGCGCTGCTCAGGATCGGGATGTCGCTGCTGCCTGCCGCATCAAGCGCAAGGTGCCCGGCGTCTTTCCAGAACTGCCCCCAGTCGAAGTCCTCGTCCTCGGCTGCTTCGGCGATGGCCTCTACCATCTTCTGGAACTCAGCTGCTGCCTGCTGCTGCTCCGCGTTCTCACGCTGGGCCTTGGCCTCAGCGTCCTTCTTGGCTGCGACCTCCTTCAGTGCGTCAACGGACGCCTGCTTTGCGGCTTCCTTGTCTTTGCCGGCCTGGTCGGCATCGGCCTGGGCTTGGTTGGCCGCGGCCCACGCCTCAGCGGCACTCGACTGGGCCCATGCGGCTGAGTTTTCGGCGCGTGCAGCGGAGGCGGACGCCTCACGGGCCGCAGTGTGAGCTTCAGCCTCGGCCTGACTCGCACGCTTAGCGGAGGCCGCGGCGTTCTTCGCCGAGACTTCTGCAGCTGCTGCAGACTTCTTGGCCTCCTCCGCGAATTCGTCTGCCTTTCTGGCCGACTCCAGAGCTTGCTTCTTGTACCGCTCAGCGTCTGCTGCTGCCTTGTCGGCTCGGGCGGCGGATTCGGCTGCTCTGTTTGCCTGCTCCTGGGCTGTAGCCGCAGTGCCTGCTGTTTCGGCGATCAGGCTCTTGACCTGTGCGTTGTGGGTAGCAGCGAGGTTGTCTTTTCGCTGGGCCATGTACTGGCCGGTTCGGACGAACTCGGACAGAAGTTGAGGCGGACCCTCCAGCGCGATGCGTGCGGCCGCTTTGACCTCCGGGCCGCCCTTGCTGAGGAGCTGGGTTGTGGTTACCTGTTCGTCTGCGGCGCGGGAGGCGTACTGGCCTACGGCCAGGAACTGGGAGAGCGCCTGAGCGGAGCCGTCATCCAAAGCTGCCTGTGCGGCACCCTTGACGTTGGTACCGCCAGTGCTCAGGATCTGTGTGGTTTTAAGCCGATAGCTGCCCAGTGCGGCCTGGTGCTGTCCCGTGTTCAGGAAGGCATCGATAGCGTTGGCGCCACCCGTGAGGGCCTTTTCAGCGCCCTGCTTGACGGGCGGAGCGATCCCCTCTTCGGCCAGTCGCTCCACCCGCGCGCGGTTGTCCAGTTCGATGGCCATCTTCCAGCCGGACTGTATGTACTCTCGGACGCCCTTGTCCGGACTGGCCAAGGCAACGGCCGCGGCCGTCTGGCTCCACGGGCCACCCTTCTGTTTGAGTACCAGTAGAGCGAGTTGGCGGCCCTTGGACGCGATCAGTTCGTCTGAGATGTTCGGCTGTGCGGCGTCCTGTGCGAGCGCAGCGGTTCTCGAGTCGAGCTCCTTGTCGGCGTTAGCCCTTCGGTTCTCCTCGGCTCTGCGCTCGTCATCCTCGGCCTTGAGATCTCTAGCCCTCTCGACGGCCTGGGTTGTGCGGGCGCTGAGGTCTGCCTCCTCGCTCTTTACCGCGAGCTCATGAGTCTTAGCCGCCGAGCTCGCCGAGCTCGCCGCTACATCGGCAGCATCTTGGGCGGCCTTCGAATGTCCCTTAGCGTCGCTGGCTGCGCTGCTCGACTGTCCCGCATAGTCGGCTGCTCTGTCCGCCGCATCTGCCGCACTGCGAGCATGCGAGGCCGCCGAGCGGGCCCAGATGCGCGCATCCTTAGCTGCCTCAGCAGACTGGCGGGCGAGAGCGGCAGCCGCACGAGCGGCCCGAGTTGCCTCGCTAGCAAAACGCTTGGCACGGCCAGCGGCTGACTTCGCGTCCTCTGCATGTGCACCCGCTGCCGCTGCGAGACTGCTCGCCTGTCCTGCGGCACCCGCTGCGGCCTCCGCGTTAACCCCTGCCGCTGCCGCAGCGTCCGCTGCCTTGGCAGCTTCGTTAGATGCGGTGGCGGCTTGTCCTGCCGCCGCATCAGAATCGTCGGCTGCCTTGGCCGCGTCCCGCGCTTGCTGGGCGGCCTTGCGGGCATTCGCTGCCTGGCCGGAGTCGGCAGCAGCGCCGGCGGCTGCGGTGCGGGCGCGAGACGCGGCCCTGGCTGCACCCGAGGCTGCCGCCGCCGCGGCGGACGCTGCATTCGCTGCTACCTGAGCGGACTGGCTGGCCTTGCGGGCTGCTGTGATTGCCTGCTGTGCCGCTTGTGCCGCACCGCTGGCTGCCTCGGCTGCCGCCGAGGCGGCTGCTGCCGCCCTTTCGGCGCTCTTGCCCGCCTTTTTTGTCTCTTCGGCTGCTTCTTCGGCAGCACCCTTTGCGAGATTGGACGCGGTTATTGCCCGTGCCGAGGCCTCTTTGGCCTCGTCGGTTGCTTTCTTCGCCTGGGCGCCGGCCTCCCGTGCCTGCTGCGCGAGTTGCTCGACGGTTGCCCGTTCCTGGTCTCGGGCCCGAGCGACGTACTGGCCCACGGCGATGAATTCGCGGCGATCCGCCGCTGATCCATCGAGGGCGAGCTGAGCTGCTTGCTTGACGGCAGCACCGCCCGTGCTGAGGATCTGCGTGGTTAGCAGGCTGTCATCGGCCTCTTGCGCGCGATTCTGTGTGGTGCGCAGGAACTCGCGTACATCGTCAATCGTCCCATCAAGCGCCTTTTGAGCGGCCCCCCTTACCATAGGGCCACCGGTGCTCAGGAGTTGTGTGGCCTGAAGCCGCTGGTCTGCCTCAAGAGGCTTCTCCCAGCCGTCCTTGAGGAACTGTTGCAGTTTCTCTGGCGCACCGTCGTACGCCGCTGTGGCCGCTCCGCGCACATTCGGTCCGCTGAGCGAGATCATCTGTATGGTCTCAAGCTTGGCGTCCGTGTGCTGGCCAACGGCTCTGGTGGTGTCCAGGAATCGCTTGACGTCGGCGTCGCTTCCCAAAAGGGCCGCTTCTGCTGCGGCCCGGACCCCGCCCCCTCCTTCCTTCCAGAACTCCACGACCCGGCCACGATCTGTTGCCGGGATCGGGTTGATGTCCTCGCTGTACGCGGCCCCGTCTTCTGGCAGTTCGGCCGCGAAGGCCGGACTCGTGCCGACCAGACCGATGGCCAACGCCATCGACAAAGCCCCAGCGCAGACAACACGTGTGCGCTGTGGTAGCCGCTTCCCCTTGCTTCTCACTAGGCGGTTCTCTCTAGCTCGTTCAGTGATTGCCGAAGATCCGGCGCCGAGATCATAGCCATCCACTCATCTCCTGGGACTGTCCGTCGGAGATGCCACCGCAGGGGATCTTCAAGGAAGTGTCTGTGTTATGGACCTGGTAAAGCATGAGTGATGAGGGGGTGAGTTGAGCGAGGGTCACCGATGAGGCTAGAGCTTCCAACTTCCGCACTGCGCAGGCGACTTGAAGACATTAACGAGTGCCTCCACCATGAAAGAATCTTGAGTCTCATCTGCAATGAGTGCACAAAGGTAACGAATCACTATCGGATTGCAGGTCGGTGCAGCCTGATGCCGGTGACGCTCCCTCAACTGCAGAGTGATAGTTTCACCACCGCTTCGTTGAGAAGCTCCCACCTGTCCGCTCGAATCTGCACTCGGAAGAGACCCATGGCGATATCCCATGCTCGGAAGCTGTTCCTCCCCTCGGCTCTGGCCCTCATTTCGACAGCCGCAATCGTTGGCGCCGTCACCGTCGCACAAGCCGCTCCGGCGGAGCCTCAGAAGGGCGCGGTAGCCGCCGAACCGCCCTCGGCCGTGGAGAACTTCGACTATCCCAACGCGGATGCCATCCTGACGGAGCGCGGGCTGAAGCTGAACAGGGGAGACGGCGGCATCATGCTGGCGGACTGCACAGCGGGATCCTGGGATATCAGGATCAGCGCCATCAAGGATTGGGTGGCATCCGAGATCTGCTTCACGACCCTCGCAAAGACGGGGTACCTCTCCCTGGAAGTGCCGGGAACCTTCAACGTCAAGGCGCTTGGTCACCCCGTTCGCGCCACTCTCACCTCAGAGGGCAGGACGAAGGTCGTTGACTCACCTAAGGACGTCGTAACGCCAGTAGGTACGGGAGACATCCCGGGCGGAGCCAAGGAGGCAACGCTGGTCGAACTTCGAGTCAGTGACTGATTTTGATTCGGCACTCCTCGGTGTTGCCGCCAGATCGGATCGGTGTGCACTGCGGTTGCTTCCGATGGCAGGGCCCGAGCGCGTCCTCCGCGTTCGCGACCTGCCGTTCGCCGTTCTCCAGAAAATAAGGAACAGAAAAACTATGTCCCGAACGCGCTCACGTCGTGAGTGGGTCATCGGCTTGCTCGTGCTAGCCACAGGAGCAGGTCTTGTCTCCGCACCCTCCGCCAGCGCCTTGGCAGGCAGTGATGCGAAGGATGGCGATTACGGGTTCGCCGCTAAGGTCAACATCGCTGATCAGCAAGCCTGTTCAGGTGCTCTCGTAGATGCGCAGTGGGTCCTCACCGCGGCTACCTGTTCCAAGAGGGACGGGCAGGCTGCCAAGGCAGGAAAGCCGGCGGTGAAAACGACTGTGGTAGTGGGCCGGACCGACCTCAGCCATAGCGCAGGCTCCGTCCTGGACGCCGTGCAGGTGGTCCCGCATCCCGACCGTGACATAGCGATGGTCAAGCTGGCCAAGCCTGTCACTGGTGTTACCCCAGTCAAGGTCGCAGCCGCCGCCCCCACCGCATCGGACAAGCTGACTGCAGTCGGTTTCGGACGGACCAAGACGGAGTGGGTGCCAAAGAGACTGCATCGCTCCACCTTCACCGTCGCCTCAGTTGGCGACAGATCGGTCGCCCTGAACGGATCCTCCAAGGCAGTGATCTGTCAGGGCGACGCAGGCGGCCCCGCGCTGCGCGACAACAACGGCACTCCCGAACTCGTCGCCGTCAACTCCCTCTCCTGGCAGGGTGGTTGTCTCGGCACTGCCCCCGCTGAGACCCGCACCGGCGCCGTCAGCGCCCGTCTCGACAACGTCAACGGCTGGGTGCAGCAGATTCGCCTTGCAACGATCGTCCCTGACGTCACGTCTCTGATGACGAGCGGCGACTTTAACGGCGACGGCATCACCGACGTTGCCGCCACCCTCAAGGACGGCAACCTGCACGCCTTCTACGGGCGCAAGGACGGCAGTTTCGAGTACGGCCGTCCTCTGTGGAACACCGACGGCACCTGGGGCAAGGCCATCACCAAGATGGTCGGCGGCGACTTCAACGGCGACGGCATCGCCGACATCGCCGCCGTGTGGGCCAACGGCCCCCTGCACCTGTATCTCGGCACTGCCAATGGTCCTCTCAATTTCAGCAAGCCCATGTGGCTCGATGAAACGACCAACTGGAACCCGATGCTGCAGCTCACGCGTTTCAAGTCGGACGCCTCCGGCCGCGACGGCCTGCTCGCCGTCTGGAATGCCGGACCCAAGGGCGCCCTGTACGCCTACACCGCGGGTCCCGACGGCAAGCTCACCGGTCAGAAGCGCAACATGTGGCGCGACAATACCTGGCAGTACACGCAGAAGGTCGTGGCCGGCGACTTCAACAACGACGGCCTCGACGACGTCGTCGCCCTCACCGACACCGGCGCCCTCGTCCGCTACGGCACCGCACACGGCGGCCTCGAGAACGGTGTCTCCATGTGGCCGGACAACGGCTGGAAGGACATGCCCGTCGTTCTGGCCGGTGACTTCGACGGCGACGGCAACACCGACATGGGCGGCCTCTGGAACAACCAGCAGCGCTTCAACTTCTACAAGGGCAACGGCAAGGGCGCCATCGCCACCGGCAGGAACGCCTGGCCCGCCACCCCCTGAGCTCCGCCCGTGATCCACTCCGGAGCGGGCCCGCTCCCCCACGACGAGAGGGCTCCACCTGAGCCACCGCCCCACGCGACCGATGCGCAAGGGATGAGGTTGCCGCGTCGGCCACGTGCGGCTCTCGTCAGCCCACAGTGTTAAGAGAAAAGACTCACCATGCTCGGAAAGAGTTCGCGCACGGCGTGGACGCCCACCCTGCTCGCCACCGCCGTAGGAGCGGGGCTCCTGACCGCCGCCCCCGCCACCGCGCTCGCCGGCAGCGACGCCGGTTATGCCTTCACCGCCAAACTCAGCATTGGAGACGTGGCAGCCTGCACAGGCACGCTGGTGGACCCCCAGTGGGTCCTCACCGCGGCCAATTGCTTCGCCGTTGACGGCAAGGCCGCCTCGGCAGGCAAGCCCGCTGTCAAGACCACTGTCACCGTGGGACGCACCGATCTCTCGCAGACGGGTGGAAGCGTGCGGGAAGGCGTTGAGCTGGTACCGCGGACGGATCGCGACGTCGTCATGGTCAAGCTGGCCCGGCCGATTGTCGGCGTGAAGCCGGCCAGGATCGCCTCTTCCGCCCCCGCGTCGGGCGAGGAGCTGGTCGCGGCCGGATTCGGCCGCACCAAGACGGAATGGGTGCCGGACAAGCTGCACTCGGGCGCGTTTCCGGTCGCTTCCGTCGACACTCGGACCATGGGTCTGAATGGTTCGGACAAGGCTGCCATCTGTCAGGGTGACGCGGGTGGTCCCGCGCTGCGTGGCAGCGGCGACCGGGCCGAACTGGTCGGGATCGTCTCCCGTTCGTGGCAGGGAGGTTGCATGGGCACGGACGCGTCGGAGACCCGTACCGGTGCCGTGGCAGCCCGGGCCGATGACTTGAACCCGTGGATCCAGCAAGTCCGCGCGCTGCCGAAGACGGCCAAGTTCACTTCGGGCGACTTCAACGGCGACGGCAAGGACGACATAGCCGCCCTGTACCACTACGGCGAGGTCGAAGGCCGGGGCCGTGTCGCGCTGTGGGTGTTCATCAGCGACGGCAAGACTCTGACTGCTCCGCGTACATGGTGGGACAGCCAGGATGGTGCCTGGAATTGGAACGCCGTCCAGCTGACGTCCGGCGACTACAACGGCGACGGCAAGGCCGACGTCGGCGTTCTGTACAACTACGGACAGACCGGTGACGGACGCAACCAGACCGGCCTGTGGACCTTCACCAGCACCGGCAGCGGCTTCAAGGACCCGGCCAAGGTATGGGACAGCGGCAGCGGCAGCTGGAACTGGAACCGCAGCAAGCTGACGTCCGGCGACTACAACGGCGACGGCAAGGCGGACATCGGCGTCCTGTACAACTACGGACAGACCGGTGACGGACGCAACCAGACCGGCCTGTTCAGCTTCGCAGGCACCGGCAGCGGCTTCAAGGACCCGGCCAAGGTGTGGGACAGCGGCAGCGGCAGCTGGAACTGGGACCGCAGCAAGGTCACCTCGGCCGACTTCAACGGCGACGGCAAGCTCGACGTCGCGGTCCTGTACAACGACGGGCAGGACAGCAACGGACGCAACCAGACCGGACTGTGGTTCGCCGGCGGCGCCACTGGCCTGAGCGCCCCCAAGAAGGTGTGGGACAGCGGCAACGACAGCTGGAACTGGAACGCCAGCAAGTTGACCGCCGGCGACTACAACGGCGACGGCCAGGCGGACATCGGCGTCCTGTACAACTACGGACAGACCGGTGACGGACGCAGCCAGACCGGCCTGTGGACCATGAACGGCACCACCAACGGTGTCAGCGCACCACACAAGGTGTGGGACAGCGGCAGCGGCAGCTGGAACTGGGACTGGAGCGACGTGGTCTCCGGAGACTTCGACGGAGACGGCAGGACGGACCTCGCCGCCTGGTACACCTACGGCCCCGGCCCCGACGGCCGTGACCGCTCGCGTCTGTTCACCTTCACCAGCACGGGTACCGGTATGGCCGCCCCCGTCGTCCAGTGGGCCAGCTCCCTCGGCTAGCTAGGCCGCGGCGGAGACAAGGGCACTCCGCCCGCCCTTCTGTACCCACCAGCGCCCGGTGGGCCTGCTGAGCGGCGGGCACGGCCGGCCGAGCGAAGCGCTCGGCGCCGAGGCCAGCCATACGGAGATGGCCCCACCCACTCTCGGTGGCCCATCCACAGGCTCCCTCTGACCGGACACCGGCCTGGGGCGCGGGCCGAACCGCCCGCGCCCCAGAACCGCGATTCACACGCTCAGGCAGGGCGCAGCCACGTACTCCGCTTCCCTATTCGGGGGAGCGATCGGCTCACCCGTCTGGACATCCGTGCAGTGCGCGAGGTCTCGGCGGCGCTGAGCGGCTTCGCTAGAACTCCACCAGCATCCACCCTCACACCTGGTTACGGGCCTCCCGCCTGTTCATGAGTCGGGTGAGTGGCTTTATACGTGAGTCGTGAGAGCACCTGTCGCTGAGCGGCGAGAGCACCCTGTGCCACGGGAGAGTGATGTCGCCGAGTTTCGAGAACACCCAGGTGCTTGCTTCGGGACCATGGTTGTGCTCTGCACGACGAGGGGGCCCGGGTGCTGCCGAAGTCCAAGGTCGATCTGTACGCGGCGATCCGCCGTGACTCGCGTACCGGACTGTCGAACCGCGCTCTCATGCGGTCGTACGGCGTCGGCTTCCTGACGGTGAAGAAGGCCCTGGAGTCGGCGTGGCCCGAGCCCCGCAAGAAGCTGGCACCCAGGGCGACGCGGCTCGATCCGTTCAAGCCGCTGATCGACCAGATGCTGCGGGCAGACCTGGACGCCCCGCGCAAACAGCGGCACACGGTGAAGCGGATCTTCGACCGGCTGGTGGACGAGCACGGCGCCGACGAGGTCTCGTACCAGATGGTCCGCGCCTACGTGGCCGAGCGCCGCGGGGAGATCCGTTTGCAGGCGGGCCGCGGGGTGGTGGTCGCGTTCGTCCCGCAGACCCACAAGCCCGGCGCGGAGGCGGAGGTCGACTTCGGCGACGTGACGGTGCGTCTGGCCGGCGAGTTGGTGACCTGTTACCTGTTCGCGTTCCGGCTGTCCTACTCGGGCAAGGCGGTGCACCGGATCTTCGCCTCGTGTGGGCAGGAGGCGTTCTTCGAGGGCCACGTCCACGCTCTCAACACGCTGGGCGGGGTGCCGACCGGGAGGGTCCGCTACGACAACCTTAGGGCCGCCGTTGCCCGGGTGTTGGGCTTCTCCCGCCAGCGTGTGGAGGCTGAGCGGTGGACCGCGTTCCGCTCGCACTACGGCCTGGATGCCCTCTACTGCCAGCCCGGCATCGGCGGCGCCCACGAGAAGGGCGGCGTCGAGGGCGAGATCGGCTGGTTCCGCCGCAACCACCTCGTCCCCGTCCCTTCTCTGAACTTGCAGGTTGGGGCCCCTCGATCGCCTTCAGGACCTCGATCAAGGTTGAGACCTGGCAGTAGCGTCATGCTGGTGAATCTCAACCTCTTCAACGATGTGCCCGATGGCCTGACTCAACGAGCTCGATCGTTCGTCCGCGCGCACGGCGTCAAGGTCGACGTCGGGACCGTGGAGGAACACAGACAGTGGTGGCTTGAGAGAGACATCCCCGCGACGGTCATCGACCGGATGGCGGCCTTTCAAGAGCGATGGGGCGGCCTGGTCCTGCCACCTGCATCCCAGTACGACGGCGGCCCGAGATACTTCGCAGCGGATTCTCCCGAAGGCTCCGCGTCCGAAGGGTGGTGGTTCGAAGCAGGTATGCAGCGGACAGCGGTTCCCTACTCATTCATGATCGGGCCATCTGGTGAGTTTGGTATTCACGCTGGTCAGTGGTCGCCCCTCCATGCCACCGTCGAGGGCTGGGTCGAGTCGCTCGCACTGACCCACCACGCCTCCATGTGGGCAAAGAAGATCGTCAAGGTCACTGGCAACGAGGTCGACGGCATTGTGCTGGATGAGTTCGAGCCAGTGCACGAAGTGCTGGGGATGACCGACACCTGGTGGCGAGGAGCCGACTCACTAGTGGCGATCTATTCAGGGGAGGCTGAGGCACTATCTTTCCCGCGTGGTCGCACTGCGTTGATCTACTCCGGTCTGGATGAGTGGGGCCTGCGAGCAGGCGTCAAGGACGGTGGCAGCCGAGAAGGCTAGGAGCCCGTGACTACCCCCCTGATTTCGGGTGCTGTGACGTCCCGCGACGTCGGGGAAGGTCGGCATGCCGAGGTGGATGGCGGCGGCGCGGTGGGTGATGAGGTTGTCGAGCTGGGCGAGTTTGGCATTGGCCGCGGCGAGGCTGACCTTGAGCCCTTCGGCCTCGCCGACCCAGCCCTCGCGTTCGGCCTCCGCGATCCGGTCGATGAGGTTGTCGCGGATGTCCACCAGTCGCGGCCGCTGGGCCGGGGCGGCCCGCAGAAGTGGGCATCGGATGCAGCTGTGCTCATGAATGCAGCTGGTGCCGTAGGCTCGGCCGCAGTCGCCGAGAGCGACCTTGCGGTGTTCGAAGTGGCCGAGGAACTCCTCCCACTCCTCCTCGGTGGGGCTGCGGTATTCCTCGCTGGGCCGCAGGTCCCGGCGGCGGGCGATGAACGCCCGGTGTCCGTTGATGACTTCCTCGGGATAGACCGCCTTGTATCCCATGGTCGTGTTTATGTCGCGATGTCCGAGGATCAGCTGGGCGATGTGAGGCGGCATGCCGTTCATGACGGCGTCGGTCGTGAAGATCCTCCGGAAGTCGTGCGGAGCGAAGTGCAGCGGCTGGCCGGTCGCTTCGGTGAATTCGGTGGCGGCGAGCGCGTCCTGGAGGAGGGTGCGGATGCCGTCGATGGGGATCGGCCGGTCCTCGAGTCCGATCTTGCGCTGGAACAGCAGCGGCATGGACGGGTTCCAGACTTTCTCGTGGTGGTCGTAGGCGATCACGAGCGGGACGCCGCCGTCGTCGGCGCGGACGCGGCAGATGATCGCCGAGAGCACGTCGGCGAGTTCCGGGGAGACGACCAGGAGCCGTTCTTCGTCGGTCTTGGACGGGGCGATCTGCAACAGCGGGACGAGCTCGCCCGTGCTCGGCAGCCGGTATTGGACCAGGCTGTGGTGCGAGATCTCGCTCAGTTCCTCGATCCGGATGCCGGTCATGCGCAACACTTCGACTGCGGCCCAGCCCCAGAAGGAGTTGCTCTCCTCCCTCGCCAGGTTCCGGCGCCGGCCGGATGCGGGTTCTTCGGCCCAAAGGTGAGGCGAATGCCGCAACTCCTCGCCATGTGCCGGACCGTGCGCGACGAGCTGAAGCCCGGGGCATGTTCATAGCCCCGACGCTGAACCCCGACTACGCCACCCAAGGACCGAGAGAGCCCTACAGCGACGACTACTACGCCCCCTACGGTTTCACCCTGACGACCGCACAAAACGCCACCGAAGGCGCTCCCGTCACCCTGACCATGCAATTCCCCGAAAAGGGACACTGCGGGGCAGATTCCCCGGGCGGCTTCCCATATGTCCGTCGAGGCCGTCTGGTGGTCGGAACAGACGTATGCCGACGCGCTTCGCGAGGCCGGCTTCACCCACCTGACCTGGCACACCATGCACGTCTCCCCAGAGGGAGTCCGTGCCCATGGCCGGCCGTATTGGCAGCGCTACCTGACCCGCCCGCACGCCATAGTCCTCGTAGCCACATGACCAGTCACAGGGTCGACTTCACCGTCTCCTCGGACGCCGACCTGTCGGTCGCGGACACCGGTGAGGCCATCATGCTGGGGGTGTCGCCGTTCAACGGTTTCTACCGGCCGCGACCGTCGAGATACTCGTGGCCTGGGCAGCCGAGCGCTTCCAGCATATGTATGTCCTGCTCGCGGGCCCGGAGGCGGCCCAACTGCCTTACGGAGCGAATTCGGCCCCCGGGCGCTGACTCGCGTCTGCGGGACAGGTCGAGGCGGCCCCGCGGCACTCCGGCCACACGCGCGAATAGCCCTCGCCCTTCGACTGCATGGAACAGGGAGCGACCACTCCTTGACCATCAGCGAGACTCTGAACCTTCGTACGCCGTGGGAACTTCCGCCACCAACGTCATCGGCCACCCGACGCCCGAACCAATCCGGCGCGCCCTCGGCTCCGAATCCATCATCAGAAGCCCGATTCGAAGCGCCCCGGACCCGGCGCCCGGCTTCTCATCGTCACTGCCCCAGGTAGGCGGCGCATCCTGCCCTGACACGGGCCGGGCCCCGCCCCTGGAGGAGTCATCGCACGTCCGAGCACCGCCACGCAGTTGGAGGAGAGCACGATGACGAAGAGGACAACGGCCAGGGTCCTGGCCATGACGGCCCCGGTGGCGCTTCTGGCGCTTCCGCTGGCCTTCGCCGGCTCGCCGGCGAGCGCCCAGTCGAGCGACAGCACGACCTACATGGCGACGCTCAAGCCGCTCAACCACGCAACGGGTTCAGGGATGTTGATGCTTCAGCTGACCGGTTCCAAGGCCGTGATCACCCAGGACGTGAAGGGCCTTGCCGGGACGTTCATGAAGGCACCGTTCCCGCACGTACAGCACATCCACATCAACGGGATGGGCATGTGTCCCGACACCTCGGCGGACAAGAACGGCGACGGCGTCGTCAGTACGACCGAGGGCGGCCCGGCCTACGGTGCGATCGGCACCACGCTGGGCAAGACCGGCGACACCAGTCCGGCGGCCGGCACGGACATCAAGATCGCACCGTCCGGGTCCGAGTTCCACTACTCGCGGACCATCACCCTGGACGCGGCGACCGTGGCCTCGATCAAGGACGGCAAGGCCGTCATCGTGGTTCACGGCATCGACCCCACGACACTGAGTGCCAAGGCCCAGGCGGAGCCCAGCGACCTCGTGCCGTCGCTGCCGCTGGCCGCGACCTCCCCGGCGCTGTGCGGCCCGCTGGCCACCTCCCAGATGGCCATGGTTCCCGGCGGTGGTGTGAACACCGGCGGTGGCGGGACGTCGGGCACGCAGAACTCCTGGCTGTACGTGACCGGCGCGGGCCTGACCGCAGCCGCCGGTGGCGCGATGGTTCTGCGCCGACGGACCACCATCGAGAAGTAGACCGTCATGGTCTGGTTGACGCGCCTCTTCGGTAGCGGCCGCCGACGCCTGCTGGCGTCGGCGGCCACCGTCCTCCTATTGGCAGCAGGAGGGACGGTGGCCGTCGGGATCTCCAGTCAGCATCACGCGCCCCAGCCTCCGGCCTCGGCCGGACTGCACACTCCCTATCTGGCCACCGCGACAGGGGCCGGCACCCCGGCCCCTGTCGGCGGCCCCTCCACGATTTCCTTGGCGCCCAAGCCGCCTTCACCGACCGCCGCGGCGGTGACTCCCACCGCGATCACCATCCCGGCGATCGGCGTGCACCACACGCTGCTGAGCCTGGGACAGAACTCCGACGGCACCCTGGAAGTCCCACCGATGTCCGATGTCGCAGCGCCGGGCTGGTACCGGAACTCACCGGTCCCCGGCCAGGTGGGGCCGGCCGTCGTCCTCGGTCACATCGACGGAACCACCGGAGCGAAGGGTGTCTTCTACGCCCTGGGCGCGCTGCGTCCCGGCGACACCGTCGATGTCACCCGCGACGACGGCACCGTGGCGGTGTTCAGGATCGACGGCGTCAACACCTACGCCAAGGACGCCTTCCCCACCCTGACCGTCTACGGCAACACGACCAACTCCCAGCTCCGCCTGATCACTTGCGGGGGCCGCTTCGACCGGACCACCCGGCACTACCTGGACAACACGGTCGCGTACGCCACCCTCACCAGCACCCACCCGTCCTGACCAATCAGCACGAGGAGGGACGATGAACAGTCATCAGCAGGCCAACAGTGCAGCCGGACCAGGTGGTGGCCGGCCCAGGAGCCGTCTAATCGCGCTCGCCGCCGCGGCGGCAGTCGTGGCGCTCGCGGGCGGATGCGCCGCGGGGGGTGCTGGCACCCCTGCCGCATCCACACACGCGACCGCACCCACGCCTGTGACCGTGGAACCGGGCACGCCCATGAAGCCGGACATGAAGATGCCCGGTACGAGGCAGGCCGACGCACCTTCGGCATCCGCCGTGATGGTGTGCGGACCAGAGATACGCGGGGACGTCACAAAGATCCTGGCACCCGCACACCCGCCGACCACGACCACCACATGGACCGACCACCTCTACACCTGCACCTACCACCTGCCCGGCGGCAAACTCGTCCTGTCGGTGAAGGAATCACCGAACACCGCCTCCGCGAACGCCTACTTCGACTCCGTCCGCAAGGAGTTGGGCACCACCACACAGCTGACCGCCGCCCAGGGCCTGGGCAACCCCGGGTACGAGTCGCCGGGCGGCACCGTCGTCATCCTCAAGGACGGCAAAACCCTTCGAGTCGACGCCACCGGGATGCCTACCGCCTCCGGGCCCCACAAGCTCTCCCGGGCCGAACTCGCCTACGAGGTCGCCAGCGACATCCTCGGCTGCTGGAGCGAATAAGCGAATAGCCGTCGAGGCCGACAGCCAGAAGCAAGGCAGGCACCTTACATTCCGCAGTAATCGCGCTACCGCATCAGACAAGGACAGGGCATGTCCAGATTCCCGACTCGCATCGTGCTTTCGGCGACCGTGGTGCTGCTGGCCGCGGCAGGCTGCTCCTCGACGGCAACTCCGTCCGCGCCGGCCGCACCCACAGCGTCGACGGCGCAGAGCGCCCCCAGCAGCAAGGCCCCGTCACCTTCAGCACCCACAGTCACGGCAGCACAGATCACGATCAACAACTTCGCTTTCAGCCCGGCGAAACTGACTGTGAACCCCGGGGAGACCGTCACCGTGGTCAACCACGACTCCGCGACGCACACCGTCACCGCGAGCGCCGGCAGCGCCTTCGACACCGGCCCCATCAACCCGGGCAAGTCGGCGACGTTCAAGGCTCCCGCCACCACCGGCACCTTCCCCTACGTCTGCTCCATCCACGCGTCCATGCACGGCACACTGACGGTCGGGTAGGTAGCCCTCGATGGCCAGAATTCCCTTTGTCATGCGTGGTGCAGCAGCTGCGGGTCTCGCGGTGGACGCCTACGTCCACCTGGAGCTGGCCAACCGCTACTCGCCGATCGCCTCGTCGATCCTCAGTGAAGGCGCCCTGTTCCGCATCGAGGGCGCCGCCGCCATCTTCGCGGCACTGCTCGTGGTGTTCTGGCGCCACCGGGCCGGAGACGCCTTCGCCTGGCTGACCGCCGCAGCCGGACTCGCAGCGATCCTGTTTTACCGCTACATCGACCCCGGAAGTCTCGGCCCGCTGCCAGATATGTACGAGCCGATCTGGTTCACCAGTAAAGTCTGGGCCCTGATCGGCCAGGCCATTGCGATCACGGCGCTGACTGCGCTGATCGCGGCGCGGCGCCGAACTCACAGCGGGCAGTGGCTCGGACCGGCTGACGGCTGACGGCCTGCGCAGCGAGAAGGCCGAAGCAGTACGGCTGCGGTCTCACACAGGCTGTGTTGCTTCGAAACCGCCTTTCAACACACCGACATGACGCCGCCAGCCGGTAGTGCCGGTAGAAAGGCACTCGCGAGCTACCACGGCCGATGAGCGCAGAAGGGCGGTCATGCAGGAGAACGTTCCGGCCTCCGCTCCTGGGGGCGACGGCGCACCGAATTCATCAGCCGGATTGGCTGCCTCGCTCGTGACGCAGGTGAGCGCGCTCTGTCGCTCACTGGAGGAGCTGGCGCCGGCAGAGCGCCTGGCAGCCATGGCGGGGGTGCAAGCTGCCCTCGCCGCCGTGCCCATGCCCCAGCCGGATTCTGTCGGAAACGGCTCATCTCTCCCCGCTGGAAGGCGGGGTTCAGTCGGAAGATCGGCTGCGTCTCTTCCTGAAGGTGGCCACCACGGTCCAGCGCCGTGCGACTCGCGCCGGGCAGCCAGCAGGCGCTCGGGACGGGCGTTAGGCGCTGTTTCTCGGATCTCCTGACGTGAGTGGGGTGTTGGGGTCAGGCTTGCGGTATGGGTCGTGG
>NZ_BMUZ01000033.1 GCF_014650455.1 Streptomyces xanthochromogenes
TCCTGTTGGTGCCCCGTCCGCTGCGCTTCCGGGGTAGCGGGACTGCGTCCCGCTACCAGGCTTCCGCTTCGCTCCAGCCTGGCCGGCGGGTCCGCTGCGCTCCCCCGCCCCAACGGTCCCTCCGGCTGCGCCTCCAGGACTGTTGGGGCCCGCTGACGCGGGCCAGGCTGGCTACGAGGGGCGGCTCTTACCGTCTCCTTTTGAAGTAACCGTGCTGGTGCAGCTTGTAGATGACTATGGGGGTCAGGACGAGCCACACGGCCAGGAACGCCCATTTGAACCACGGGGGTCCCTCCGGCCTCGCTCCCTGGGCCAGTTCGGTAGCGGCCACGCTGAGTCGAGTCATGCCTCTCGGATGCCCACGCCGCCGGGGCTAACTCGTTTTCCGCTTCTTCGCTTTCAGCTGCCGGAGAGTCTTTGCAATCACGCATGGGAAGAAGATCGTGCCGATCCCTGTCCAGGTCAGGGTCCACGCGCTGGGTTGACGGCGCGTCAGTTCAGCTACGAAAACGGTGGGTTCAAGTATAGAGAACGCCCCGAACATCCAGCAACTCACCTTGAGCTGCAGGATTGATTGCTCCCTGCCTAAAGCTCGCTTCACCCGTTCGGCCCACATGCCTGACCACTTCCCCCGGCAGTAAAAATCATTCTAGTGGTTTTTTGGGAGCTCTCGTGCTTCATTTGAGATGCAGGATAGACTCTGGACTCATAGCACCTCTCCCCCAGAGCACTCTGAGAGGTTTCGGGATCCACCGAACTGCCAGACCAGCGACCGGTTAGGTAGGGTCACAAGCTGGCTGATCCTGTCCAACCCTAGGCGTGAACAGGCTCTCTAGGTGCAGGTTTGCTGTCTCTCGCCGCTCCAGCCGACCCGACAACATCCACCAGAAGGTAGACGGATATGTCGACCACCAATCGCGTTGACCAGCGCGAGGCAGCCCAACGAGAAGCCATTGATGCGGTCGTGCGTGCCCTCGAATTGCCTGCAAGATCACTTGTGCCCGAGCGAGGGCTCCGGACGCAGGTGATCATGGCGACCGGGTCCGGGAAGACCCGGGTGGCAGTCCGCAGCGCGGAGGAGCTGCAGGCGGGCCGTGTGCTGGTGCTCGTGCCCTCGCTGGACCTGCTAGCCCAGACCGAGGCCGAGTGGCGCGAGGGAGGCCGCCGGGGGCCGATGATCGGGGTGTCCTCGCTGCGGGGTGAGGAGGTGTCCTTCCCCAACACCACGGACGTGGACGAGCTGGTGGAGTGGACGCGGGGCCTGGACAAGGTCACCGTGTACGCCACGTACGCCTCGCTCGGGCTCGGCACGCTGGAGCGGGCGCACGCCGGGGGCCTCGCGGCCTGGGACCTGATCGTCGTGGACGAGGCCCACAGGGTTTCGGGCCGGATCGGGAAGCCCTGGGCGGTCGTCCACGACAACCTGAAGATCCCGTCCCTGCGCCGCCTCTACATGACGGCCACGCCCCGGCTGTGGCAGCTCGGGGACGAGGACGAGGTCGGCGCCCCAGGCGAGCTGGTCGCGAGCATGGAAGACGACCCCGAGGGCCCCTTCGGCAGCCGCTGCTTCACCCTGACCCTCTCGGAGGCCATCGACCGGGGAATCTGTGCCCCCTACCAGGTCGTCTGCGTGGACGTCACCGACACTCAGCTCCAGGCCGCGCAGCTCCTGGGCGCGGAGGGCCGCTCGGCAGAGGTCCGCGGGGCCCGGCTCGCCGCGCTCCAGACCGCGCTGGTGAAGGCGTCCTCGGAGGAGAACTTCCGGCGCACGCTCGTCTTCCACCACGTGGTGAAGGAGGCCGAGGCGTTCGCGGCCGGCCTCCCGGACGTCGCCGCGCAGCTGCACGCCTCCGACCCGGTGCTGTACCCGAAGACGATCTGGGCGGACTGGCTGTGCGGGGACCACAAGCCGCTCCACCGGCGTCGTCTGCTCGGTGAGTTCGCGGCCGGAGTCGCCACGGACGGCACCGTCGTGGAGAAGTGCTTCCTGTGCTCGGTGAAGGTCCTGGGCGAGGGCGTCGACACCAAGAACTGCGACTCCGTCTACTGGGCCGACGTCCGCGGCTCGATGCCCGACCTGGTCCAGGCCGTCGGCCGGGCGCTGCGGATGCAGCCCGGCGAGGGGAAGATGGCCAGCCTGGTCGTTCCGGTGCTGCTCGGTCCCGGGGAGACGGCGGACAACATGCTGACCAGCCGGGCGTTCGGCGGATTGGCCAAGCTGCTGGAGGCGCTGCGGGCGCACGACGCCAGGATCGTGGAGACCCTCGCGGAGCAGCAGGCACCGAGCCGCTACAAGCCCGTCAGCAAGGACGACAGCGGAAAGAGCATGGGAGGGAGCGGCGAGGGCTCGGGGGGCGTCAGTGCCCCCGCCAAGGCCCTGCTGAAGTTCTCCACGCCGCGCGACCCGGCCGCCCTCGCCGCGTTCATCAACCTGCGGGTCCTCAACCCGGAGCACGAGCACTGGCGGCGCGGCGTGGAGGCGGCCGTGATTTACGCCCGCGAGCACGGTGACCTGCGGGTGCCGTTCACGTTCCGCGTGCCCGGCGCCGTCGACAGCCAGGAGGTAGAAGGCGAGGGGTGGCCGGCCTCGCTCGCCGGGTTCCCGCTGGGGCAGTGGACCGCTGATGCCCGCCGGTTCTACGCCCGCGGCGACATGGACGAGGACCGCGTCGCCCAGCTGGAGAAGCTCGGCATGATCTGGTCGCACTACGACGTCGCCTGGGAGGAAGGTCTCGCGGCGGCGCGCGGGTGGGCATCCGAGGCGGGCCACCTGCTGGCCCCGCTGGACGCCACCTTCCAGGGGTACCGGGTGGGCATCTGGCTGAAGAACGCGCGGGCCGCCGCGAGGAAGGCCACGGAGAACGAGCGGCGGCGCGCGGAGGGTCTGCCGGTCCAGTCGTCGGCCGGGGCGCTGTCGGAGACGCGGCGCGAGCAGCTGGAGGAGATCGACGCCTCCTGGTGCCCGTCGTGGCCGGTGACCTGGCAACGCTGCTTTCACCTGGTCCGGATGCACCTGGACGCGGGCGAGGCTCTGCCCACCGAGGCAGGCGACGTCCTGCGCCAGGGCGAGGACCTGGGGCGGTGGGTGCAGTCGGTCCGGTACGGGTGGGACCAACTCAGCACCGTGCAGCAGTGGATGTGCGAACACATCCTCGGGATCGAGCCCGCCGGCGAGGACGAGAAACCGCAGCGGCCCCGTACGCAGGCCACCAAATGGAACGCCCACCTCGCGGCCGCCCGGCAGTTCTACGAGCGCGAAGGGCACCTCAAGGTCCCGCGCAAGCACGTCGAGACCGTGCTCTCCGAGGACGGCCGGGAAGACCAGTACCGGCTCGGAGCGTGGATCAACAACCAACGAAGCCGAGCCGACGCACTGACCCCGGAACGAATCGAGCAACTCTCCAAGATCGGAATGCGATGGGCGTGATGGAGATCGTCATCACCGCGGCCGTCGCACTCGTGGGCGGCTATCTGCTGGGGCGACTGTGCCCGTGGCAGGGCCTGGGCGACTGGGTGGCCGACCAGGTCCGCTTCACCGGGACGCGGACCAGCTGGCGCGTGATGCGCGCCCCCCGGCCACCGAGGCCCGGGTTCCGACGCCCGTACGCGATCCGGACTGGGTCGCCAACCGCACCCGGACAGGCAAGGGAGGCACCGCGTGAGCACCGAGCAGCACAACGCCGACGCGTACGGCCAGGAGCTGGACCGCATCAGCCACCATCAGCACGAGGCCACCGAGGCGCGGTTCACCGTGTTCCAGGCCCTGGCCGCCGTCGGGATCGGACACGAGCAGGCCGACGACATCGTGTCGCAGCTGGAGGCCGGGGCGGTGGCCGGCGCCCACACCTGGATCTCCGAGAGCAGCGCCCCGCACAAGTCCGAGCCGCGGTTCGAGGACGGCTGGCACGCCGGAGTCCGCGGCGTCGCCACCTATCTGCTGCGCATCGCCGACACCA
Source organism: Streptomyces xanthochromogenes (assembly GCF_014650455.1). GTDB lineage: Bacteria > Actinomycetota > Actinomycetes > Streptomycetales > Streptomycetaceae > Streptomyces > Streptomyces xanthochromogenes. The sequence goes on from NZ_BMUZ01000033.1 coordinate 3,957, forward strand.
CCGCCCACGCGGGGCGCGGGCGCGCCGCCTCCAGCGCCATGCTGGTCCCTCACCTTCAGCAGCCGCCCTCCCCCGCCCCGGCCGCCCCGGAGGCGACGGCTACGGACGAACCCGCCCCGGCCTCGGTGCCGACGCTGGAGGCGCCCCCTGCTCCGACCGGACCCCGGACCCGCTGTCAGTGCCCGGGGTCTCGCGCTTCGGCAGGGCGGCTGTTCAGCCCCTGACGTCCGCGAGGACCTGCAACGCCGGGTGAACGAGCGAGCCGACCGACTTCCTTACGCCCTACTGCTGGTATTCGCCCACTGGCCGACTCCAGCCAGTAGTTCCGCTTGGATCGACCCAGACAGCCACTTCGTCGACAATCTTAGGGACGGCTGGACGTTGGGTCCCGGGGACCAGAGGTAGCCCGGTAGCGAAGAGTTCTACAAAGGCATCTGGGATCTTGTCGGCCAGAGCGTATAGAATCTCTTGCTTGGTTTGCGCGGAGTTTACCAGAAAACCGATACTCATCCCTGCGTGATCTCGAACCGACACCTCGACATGATTTCCCATTCCTGCGGGTGCGCCTGTAATGGTCAGGTCACCCGCCGGAAATCCCGCTCTCAGGTCGCGCAGAACCCGCTGGGCAAGTTCCCTAACTTCTTCAACATTACCTGAATCCACACAAATCACCCCAGAAGCACATTCGTCCCGAGCGGCCAGTATAGCCACTCGGGACGAGATGTTCCGTTTCAAACGTTAACGGTGCGCCAGCCCGTCAAACCAAGGTGACGACGAAGTCGAAAGTACTGAGAACGTTGCGCGTTCCACCCTTGATCGGGAAGGAATGGTTCACCGAAAGCACATAGTGGCCGGTGCTGACAGTGAAAGAAGAATGCACCAGATACGAGGCGGGAACCCCGATGTGCGTATCCTTGTAGCCGGTCGACTTACCGCCGTACGTCGTGGTAGCAACTTCATTCATAAGCCCAGTGGCCGGCGACGACGTCGCCGAATTAAGCTGATTACTCCAAGCGAAAGTCAACTTATCCGAGCCATACTTGACCTGCCCGGTGAAGCGTGACTCGACACTGTCGCCGACATAGCTGGGGTTCTGTGGTGTGAAGTAGTGGGCAGTAGAGGCAGCCTTCGCAGCCCCCGCCTTGCCGTTGACTATGTCTCGGCTCTCAGAATGCTCGACCATCTTCATCGAGAAGGAGCTGCGTGGCGAATCCGAGGCTTCGGCAGCCGAGGCCGGAATAGCGAAGGCCGTAAATGCCACGCCAGTCAAGGCAGCAGCAATGGCAGTGCGAACTATTTTCACGTGTTCCCCTTGTGAATGCCTTGGTCATTGGCTTCACGTAGAACTTACCAACAGGCGCACCCAGCGCCAACGTGGGGAATATCATGATGAAGCCCGGTTTCCCTGACGTAATCCTGGGAAATACCGGAAGGGCGGCTACCAGCCACGTGGCGGGAAAGGTGCAGCCGGTCGGCGGTAGCGCATAACCACCCCGCAGCCATCGATACGCCAGCGTTGCAGTCGGACTCGAAAAATGCCGCATTTTACACGCGCCGGTGTTAACGGACTTCACCAAATGGGATTTAAAGCCGAAAGTGACATGTTCCGCGCGAGGCGCTCACGGCAGAGCAGCTGGACGCGCCGCGGAAGCTGGGCATGGCGTGGGCGTGACACAGGCCGCGGCCAGTCGTTGGGCCTGACGGTCAAGCGAAGTGCACAGAGGCTCCGGGATGTCATGGCTGATGCCCGGGGTCTCGTGCTGTCTGCGGGCCGGCGGGCAGGTTGGGGCCGGACGCCAGCCCTGCAACACGGGGTGCAACACCGGAACACGAGACGCCATATGCGGATCATCGCCCCAGGTCAGGAGTGAAACGCGAGGCAGCGTTTCAGAGGCGGTGTTGCAGTAACGGACGCCGAGGTGTTGGAGGCCGGTGGGGTCCTGATGGCCGCCGGCGAAGCGATTGGATGGAGAGAGGCACTAGGAGGGCAAACTCCTGCTGGCTGGGTACCAGACCCGCCGCGCACGGGAGGACGGGACCGGCGTGTTCACCGATCGGAGACAGACGGTCCGCCGGGCGAGGTGACTCACCTCGCCCGGCGGACCGTGACGTAGCTCAGGTGGCGGATACCACTGCTGGATGCCCTGAGCAGGGTTGGACAGTTACCTTCCCTTGCGGTTCCGCACCGCAAAAACAATGAAGGCGATCACGACGATTCCGACCAGAAGCCACATAGGTACTCCACCGAGTCCCTTATAGGCCAGTACGGTTGAGGTGGTGTTCGGCTCCACAAATACTCCTTTTCAATGAGGTGAGAGAGGGCATTAGCCGGTGGCGTCGTCGTAGGCGCTTTCAGCTGCCTCACCGACCGCCATACCTCCGACCGCGCAGGGCACAGCGCCAGCACCGCCGGTCAGGTAAGTGCACCCTGCAGTGAAACCCTTGTCGGCTACGAAACTCACCGCCGTCCCCATGGCGCCTTCGTAGTCTCCACTGGACAGCTGACTGGCGAATTCCCCGATGGCGATGATGTCCCCAGCCTCACCGACCTTGTCCATGACGCCGCCAAGGCTCAGGGTGCCCCGCGGGTCGATGCGGTTGACGGGGTCGCCTTCGGCGTAGAGGTAGGGGTTCTTCTCCTGGCCGGAGGGGTCGGGCTGGGTGAAGCGGCCGGTGTTGGGGTCGTAGTAGCGGGCGCCGAGGTGGTAGAGGCCGGTGGGGTCCTGGTGGCCGCCGGCGAACCGGTAGGGCTGCGGGACGGCCTCGGTGGTGGTGCGGGCGACACCGCGCGGGCTGTAGGTGTAGGTGTCGACCTTGGTGCCGGTCTCGTCGGCGAGGCCGATCACCGAACCGAGTGCGTCGGTCAGGTAGTAGTAGGCCTTGCCCCCGGTGGTCATGGAGTTCAGGGTGCCCCCGGGCTCCCGGTTGAATCCGGTGTCGACAGTGCCCGTGGTTTCCGCCGACAGTCCCAACGGGCCGTTGTGGAAGGTGGTTTGGCCGAGCTTGGTGCGTTCGGACTGGTCGGTGGAGGCGTACTGGCCCGTGTAGGTGGTGCCCCCGACGGCGAGCGAGGTCAGTTGGGAGTAGTCGGACCACTTCTCCGCGGTGCGGGTGCCCTCCGGGGTGGACGCGCCGGCGGTCTCGTTGCCGGCCTGGTCGTAGGACCAGTTGGCGGTGGAGCCGTTCTTGCCGGTGATCTGCTGGGCGTCGTTCACGGTGTAGGTGGTGCCGCGGGGGCAGCCGGGGTCGGTGCCCTGGGAGGTGAGGTTGCCGGCGAGGTCGTAGCAGTACTGCCAGGACGAGTTGAGGGTGCTGCCCTTCTCCTCCTTGGCGTAGGAGAAGCGGCCCGCGACGTCGTAGGTGTACGACGTCTTCAGCCCGGCCAGGACATCCGTGGCGGTGCGGATCTTCGTGCCGTCGGTCGCCCCGCCGGTGCCGTAACCGTAGGTGTAAGTGAGATGGGTGAGCGTGCCCTTGGGCGAGGTGGTCTTGATGGTGGTGGGCCGGTTCGACTTGTCGACGTCCACGCTCTGCACCGTGTTGCCCGGATAGGTGGTGCTGGTCCGGGTGTCGTTGGCGTTGTATTCGTAGACGGTCTTCCGGCCCGCCTGGTCCTTGAGTTCAGTGAGGCGGTTGGCCTTGTCCCAGGTGTAGTCGAGGACGCCCGAGGGGTCGGTGTAGGTGTCGACGTTGCCGTTGGCGGTATAGGCCAGGACCGTCTGCGAGCCGTCCTGGAGCGTACGGATCGTCTCACGGGACAGGGCGTCGAACTGGTAGCTCTGGGTGCCGGTGCGGTCGGTGCGCGAGGTCAGGTTGCCGTCGCCGTCGTAGGTGTAGCGGACGGTGTCGTAGCTGCCGGTGTCGACCTTGGTGACCCGGTCCCGGTCGTCGTAGGTGTAGAGCGTGGTGACGCCGCGGCCGTCCTTGGAGTCGGTGACCCGGCCCAGCGCGTCGTAGTGGTAGGTCACCTTCCCGATCTGGGTGGGCGGTGTCACCGAGTCGAGGTTGCCACGGGTGTCGTAGTGGAACGACGTCACCGAGTTCTGCGTGCCGCTCAACTTCGCGGTGGCCTTGCACCGTTGGCCCTGAAAGCCGCCGCAGGACGCGGTCGCCGGGTTGTAGTCGATGGTGGCCGAGCCGCCGCCGGTGCCGCTCTGCGCCACGGAGACCGTGTTCCCCGCCGTGTCGTACCCATAATCCGTCTTGTCGCCATCGGCGGAAGTGGCCGAGGCCGGCACGTCCCGGCCCGCCTTCGTCGACCAGCCCGCCACCGACGAGGTCGCGCCCGTGGGCAGCTTCGCCGAGGTGGGATTGCCCCGCGTGTCCCACCCGTAGGTGGTCACGTTCCCGGTGCCGTTGGTGCCCACGCCCATCGCGTCTGTCGCGGTCTGCGTCAGATGCGCTTTGTACGACTTCGACCGTGAGTGGGTGAAAGCGTCAGTGACCTTGGTGACCTCGCCGTCCTCGTTATGCGCGTACTTCGTCGCGTACGTGAGGGGGTCGGTGACCGTGGTGGTGCCCGCCTGGGAGCGGTATTCGGTGTCGTAGGCGTACGTATACGTAGGCCCATCACTCATGCCGCCGAGCTCGGTGGAGCGGCGCATCGAGGTGACCCGGCTCTGCGCGTCGTAGGTGAACACCGTGGTGCGGGACTCCGGTGTCGTCACCTTGGTCAGGCGTCCGTCCTCGTCGTAGCCGTAGGACGTCGCCTTGCCCGCGGTGTCCCAGGACCGTACGAGGTGGCCGGCGGCGTCGATGTCGTACTTGACGGTCCGGCCGCCGCTGTCCGTCGCGGTCCACAGCGTGGCGCTCGACTTGACCAGATCGATCGTGCGCCCGGAACGGTCCTCGGTGAGCTTGAAGCCGGCTGCCCGCCCGTTGGCGTCCTTGTGTGCGGTGACCGAGATCGTGCCGTTGTTGCGGTCGGTGACCTTCGTCAGCTCACCTTGAGCGCTGTAGGTGTCCTTGGAGCCGGACTTGCGATCGGTGAGGGTGTAGGTGCCGTCGCTGTTCTTCTTCAGATCCTTGGCATAGCCGTCCGGCGTCTTGAACGTGCCGTCGGTGTTCTTCGTAAAGCTGACCGTGGCCCCAGAGGAGTCGTACCAGATCACCTCGTCGGTGAACCACAGGTCCAGGTTGCGCTCGTATCCGGTCCACCAGGGGTCCGCGACCTGGCCGAAGGGGCCGTCGAAGGAGTTATAGGTCCGGGTCAGCCGGAGCGAGTTGCTGACACCGGTGATGTCGAAGTCGGTGGCGGCCAGCATCATGTTGCCGGTCGAGTAGTCGATCCGTCCCACCAGAGAGTCGGTGATGCGGAAGTCGAAGATCTGATGCCACGGCACATCACCTTGCCCGTGCGGCACATACACCTTCACCGACGGCGCAGCGGCGGCACTCTGCTGCCGGCCCGCAAGCCGGGACTTCTGCCCGGCCTCCCACTGACGCCGCTCCGGGCTGGGCGCGGCCTTGCGCTGGTTCTTGGGCGCCTTGTTCTGGCCGACCTTCACCGCGGGCATCGCAGCCCGGGACTTGCTCTTGCCCCATGCCGAACCCTGCGTAGGAACGGGTCCCGCCGCGAACGCCGGCAGGGCGGACGCGCCCAGGCCCAGCACCACGACCGAGGCGATCAGAGAGTTTCTCGCTGTGAACCGCGCATGCCGAAAGGGCACGCCGAACGTACGCGAACGCACGTCTTCCCCCCGCTAGGAAGTCAAAGCCCGGCAGCCCCAACGGCCACCAGGAGCACACACGTTCGCACAGCATCCACACAAAAACAGGGCCGCTTCCCCGAAACTCGAACCTCATCCCCCTGGGAACCAGCCCCTCCCCTTCCCCACCACCAACCCATGCAAAAAACGGATTTAGGAGATCATTCCCTCCCCTGCCGCCGCCAGCACCAGCGCCTACTTAGCCGGACAGGCCCTTCACTCTGACTCAAACGCACCGGCGCCGGAGCGCACTCGCGATCGCGTGCGGACAAGGTGCCCTCGATGAAATACGTGTTGATGCTGGACCACGTCACAGGTGGCTTCCAGAACAGCAGTCCCGCCTCCTGCCACACCCCGTGTGAGCTGCCACTTCCCCGCCGCGATCGTCCCGAACGCCTCCGTGCACACCGACCGATCCCCTGTCCGCGCGGGCCTCGCGTACAAGGCGGGCCATCGGGTCTGCCACCGCGGGTGTGTAGGCGGTCACCAGCGTCTCGCCGGTGTCGTCGACAACCCGCAGGGCCAGCCCGCTCCACGCCCGGCCTGACCGGTGCACATCACGCCGTACGACCGTCTGGCCCGTCTCGAATCCGCGCACTACGGTTCCCTTCTCCGGTCCGCGGCTGCGGTGCCCGGCTGCAGTGTGTGCAGCCACGTCACGGGATCGGTCGTACCGCCGCCCGCTCGTGCGCTCGCTCACTGACCCGCCGGGTGTGGCTCTCTCCGAGCGCCCCACAGCACGACCAGGGACGCCTGCGCCCGGAAGGTGAAGTCGAGCGCGAACAAGGGGGATCGCCTTGTGCCGCTCGATGTCCTCGACCGGCTGCCCAAGGAAGGTCGCCAGCTGGGCGGTGTGCGCGACAGCCAGTCTCGCCTGCCCCACGCCTCAAGTACGCCAAGTACCTGATTCCATCGGTATCCAGCGCATCTTCACGGACCACTCCCCTGACGACGGGCAGGAATGCCGCCGTCTGCACCACGTCACCGACTCTCCACCCCCGGTTCCATTGCTTGCTGAGGCTCGCGCTGTTGCTGGAGTTCGTCTTACGCGATGGCCGGGCCGTAGGGGCCTTCCCACCTCTCGAGCAAGACGTGCTGGGCGGCGGACCACGGGCTCTCGTGCTTGCTGGGCTGCGCCTGCGCCTGGGTGGGCCTGTGCCTGGAGCGGGGCTCCTCGGGCGGTTGTGCTTGTGCACGAGCGGGAGTCCTGGATGCGGCTCGGGGCGGGGACCGGTGGCAGCAGTATCTACTGATGGCCACTTGGTAGTGTCGCCGCGGTGCCATATCGGTCATCCGCTAGGGGAGGCATACAGTTCATGGCAGGGATGAATCCGGCGGAATCGGGCAATGAGGAGCCGGACCGTACCGTCGGCCTGGAGCTGAACCAGGTACCGGCTGACACCAGCGAAGTCACGGCGCCAACGAGCACAGGCGGCGGCTCGAGGGACTTTGCATCGAGTCCCGCTCAGAAAGCTGCGGCGGCCCAGGCGATCCAGCAGCACATCGAGCCCGATACCCGGGCGTCGGGCGGTTGGGCCGACGAGCAGACAGCAGTCGTCGTCAAGGAGTTCACCGCGCGGGACGGCCATGGCTGGCTCACGTCAGCGGCATTGAAGAACGCCCATCAGTCCTGGGGTGGGCAGGTCACCAACTTGATGAACAGGCTCAGCTCGGAGAAGGGCGCACTGTCGAGCACCAACTCTCTGTGGCATAGGACCGATGTGGGCGTTGGTGACCGGGTCGGGCCGCCGTCAGCTCTCGACAAGTACTGAGTCCGCTCCACACGGCATCAGGGGGGAATCTCATGCCGACATACCACGAAGTCATGAGCACCGATCTGGCGACGCTAACCAGCGCGGCCGACCGCTGGGACGGCATGGCCAAGGAGTTCGAGAAACGTGCGAAGGTCTATAAGCGGGATGTGCACGGCATCTCCATGGGCACTTCCTGGCAGGGCCTGACCGCCGATGCGGCGCACCAGCGCTTCGACATCACGCTGCGGGAGTTCCAGTACGCGCAGACCGAGGCGAAAGCGATCGCTTCGCTGCTAAGGGAGGCCCATACAAACTTCGCCGCCCTCAAGGCCAAGCTGATAGCCGCCAGGAACGAAGCCATCGAAGCGAAGATGCAGGTCTCGGACCAGGGCAGTGTCACCTTCGACTATGTGCAGCTGTCCGACGCCGAAAAAACCGCCCTGCACCACGATCCGGACTCCCAACAGAGCATCCACACGGCGGTGGCCTCCTGGCAGGACCGCATCGACCACTTGGTCAAGGCCGTCGGGGACGCGGATGAGGGCCTCGCCACCGCACTGAAGGCCGTCGTCGTCGACGCGAACCGCCTCGACGGAACAATCAGTGGATTTAACGGACAGGCACTCGGCGCCATCGAACCCTACGAGACAGCAGCCAAGAAGGCGGACGCCGAACGAAAGGCAGCAGCCGACCGTAAAGCCAAGGAGCTCGCCCACAAGGCGGGACTCCTGAACGCATTGAGCCGTGGAATCAACGGCGCTTCCCGCGGCTTCTCCCAACCAGGAGGCCTTGGGAGCAAGTTGATGAGTGCCACCGTAGAAGGACTGGCAGACGCCACTGGATACAACAACACCCAAGGCATCAGCCTGAGCGGCTCGCTCGGACTCGGCATCGGTATCGGCGGAGAGATCTCCCTCGTCAACACCCGCACTCCCGACGGCCGTCCCCAGCTCAACCTGATGTACGCCGGCTCCACCACCACCGCGGGATGGGACTTCGGCGCATCCGCCAACGTGGGTGTCGTCAAAAGCAACGCCGACGACATCTCCCAGCTCAAAGGAACGGGCTGGGACAAAAGCGCATCCCTTCACGAAGGTATCGGCCTCTGGGGAAGCCACCAGAACGCCATCGGCACCACCAACTCCAAGGGCGACGACGTCGCCACCTTCGAAGGCGGCCTGGGCCTCGGCCTGGGAACCGAGATCTCCACAGGCTTCAGCCAAGCCGATGGATGGACCCTGTGGGAACAGAAGAAGGAGAAGTGATGTTCTTCGCCGCCATCGGCAGCATCTTCCTCATCGCCGGACTGCTCCTCGCGACGAATATCGCAAGAGCCGCCGAACGCGCCTACCAGATGTACGCACTACTGACGCCACGGGCAGGCACCGCGACCCCTACGACCCTGCGCATCGTCGGCGCCTTCTGGATCCCCCTCGGCGCCTTCTTCCTCACCGTCGGCATCCTCCGATAGCTGCCTCACACTCCCTATCGAGCGAATCTCCAGCCCTCCCAGCGCGTCCCGTAGGACGCGGCTTCACTGACCGAGGTGTCCCCGGCCCTCGCCATACTCAACGCCAGGTTGAGTCCGTCCGCGCCGAACGCAGCCTCGGGACTGAAGCGCAGGCCTAGGCACTGTTTCTCGGATCATGTGCGGAGCCAGATGATGAGGGCTGCGAGGGTGACGGTGCCGAGGTAGATGTG
>NZ_BMUZ01000034.1 GCF_014650455.1 Streptomyces xanthochromogenes
AACCGCTCCGCCGTCAAACCCGCACGCCCCACATAACCCCGCGCCACATGCGACCCCGCCACATAAAGCTCACCCACCACACCAGGGGCAGCGGGGGCGAGCGACTCGTCGAGGACGTAGAGCGCGGTGTTGGCCATGGGACGGCCCAGGTGGAGCGACTCGACCGGGTGTGCCCCAGGGGCGAACGTCTGGTAGCTGCAGAAGACGGTCGTCTCCGTCGGACCGTAGACGTGGACGACGGTGGTCTGCGGGCAGGCGTCGAGGACCCGGCGAAGGGCCGTGGTCGACAGCACGTCGCCCCCGGTCCAGATCTCGTCGAGGGCGGAGAGGGCCTCGACGTGCTCCTGTGCCATGGCGTCGAACAGGGCGGTGGTCAGGTAGAGGGCGGTGATGCCGTGCTCCGCGACGGCTCCGGCCAGATCTCCGAGGTCGATCTTGTCACCGGTCAGGACCGTCAGACCACCGCCGTGCAGCAGCGGCACCCACATCTCGTAGGTCGAGGAGTCGAAGGCGGGCGGCGAGTAGGCGAGCACTCGGTGGTGCCGTGCCGCGTCCCAGCAGGGGTCGAGCGCGAGCTCGACCACATTGCGATGCGTGTTGGCGACGCCCTTGGGCGTACCGGTGGAGCCCGAGGTGTACATCACGTACGCCAGTTGATCGGGGTGTACGTCGACGTCCGGTGCTCCGGGATCGCCCACGGCATCCGCGTCTTCGCCCGCCGGGACGCGAGCCCATGGGATGTCACAGGTGAAAGGCAGGTCGGCCGGCTGTCGGTCGGTGAGCAACAGGGTCGCTCCCGCATCCGTGACCATCCAGGAAAGTCGCTGTGCGGGCTGGCGGGGGTCGAGCGGCACATACGCCGCGCCGGCCTTGAGCACGGCCAGTTCGGCGATGATCAGTTCGGCGGAGCGGCTCAGGTAGAGGGCCACGTTGTCGCCCGGCCTCACTCCATGGCCGATGATGAGGTGGGCCAGCCGGTTCGCGGCCGTGTCGAGACCGGCGTAGGTGAGGGCACGCCCCTCGCAGACGACGGCGACGGCGTCCGGCGTCCGGTCCCGCTGTTCGGTGAACAGCTCGTGCAGCGGCGCCTGCGGGAGCCGTGCGGCCGTGTCGTTGTAGTCGACGAGCAGGTCGTGGCGCAGGGATTCGCCGAGCCAGTCGACGGCGCCGACGCGCACTCCTGGTTCGGTGGCCAGCACGGCCAGGGCGCGGGCGAACAGATCGGCGGCCGTTCGGGCCGTGTCGGCTGCCAACCGGTCGGCACGGTGGCTCAGTTCGACGCCGGGCGGTCCTCCGTCGCCGTCGGTCCGCACGACGAGAGTGGCGGCGTGGTGCGTGGTGTCGCGCAGCCGTACGCCGGTCACGGCCGGGCCGGCGGGCTCGTCGTCCCCCGGTTCGCCGAGCCCGAGCGAGGCGCGATCCCAACGACGGGTGTCGACGACGACCGCCGTGTCGAAGACGGCGCCCGCGAGCCCCGACGCCTCCGCCAGCGTCGCGGCGGACGCATGGCGGTGGACGGCCAGGAGCCCATTGCTCGCGTCGGTGCGCCGGACCACGTCGGCGACCGTGTCGTGCGGTGCCGCCACGATCCGAACGGGAAGGTCGTCCGCATCACCGAGAACCGCTTCCCGACGGTTCTTCAGCTTCATGCACACCAGAGCCCAGACGGTCTGGTAGAACGCTTCGGGTGCAACGCCGAGGCGGCCGGGGAGCGAGCCGATTGCGGGTGGTACGGGTACGGACAGCGACTCGGAGCGTCGCCGCGGCTCTCCGTCCGGGCCGGTCGCGGCCGCGTGGCCGAGCAGGCAGGGCTCGTCGAGGTCGCGCAACGCCTCCCGCCAGGCGATGCGCGTGTCGGCCTCCGACGGCCGTCCCGCTTCCGCGGTCTCCCGCGAAGCTCCGCGCGTCCCGTCCCGCGGGTCACCAGCGAGCACGGCGGCGAGGAGGTCGCGGGCGGCCTCGGAGGTGAGCACCGCGCGATGGCCGGTGAGGACGAGGTGGTGGCGCGAGCCTTGACCGGTCGTGATGACGAGCAGTCGCACCAGAGGTTCGTCCCCGGTGGGGTCGAAGGCACGCTCCCATTCGTCTTCCGCCATCCGCTGGGCCGTCGCGTCCGCCTCGACGCCGGCCGGGACGTGCCGCTGCACCAAAGGCAGGCGGGCTCCGGGACGGGCGACGCACACGGGTCCGCCCAGGGCATCGCGGTCGAAGCGGGCGAGCAGTCCGGGATGTGCCCCGGCGACCCGGGCGGCACGGATGTGGAGCGCCTCCACGTCCAGGTGACCGTCCACAGTGAGCACGACCTGCGTCGTGTGGAGACCCCGTAGGTCCCGCTCGACTTCCGCATGAAACAACAGACCCTCTTGGGCAACCGTCACCGGGAAGGTCCTTGCGTCGTGCGGATCGGGCATCGTGCCACCTTCTCGGAGCGGAGTTGTATGACGGTGTGTGGTGTGCGTCGAAGGGCCTGCGGGGGTCAGGTCACGCGGGTTCGAGTTCGAAGATGACCTCGCCGACCGTCATGTCGATCGCGTGCTTGTGCCGCACCCGCCAACCGCTTTCCGCGAACGCGGACTCCCAGTCGGCGACGGTGGGGAGGAAGACGCCCATCATGTCGTGGGCCACCTCGAAGCCGAGGGTGAAGACGGGAAGCTCCTGATCGGCGGTGCCGACCGTCCTCGTCGCGTCGCCGAGCAGGAAGCGCTTGACGTTGGGGAACAGCTCACGAATGCGGGCGAGGGTGGCGACGCACCGCTCCCTCGGCCAGAAGTCGTGCCCCATCATGAAGCACGTCAGCAGCTCGACCTCGGTGAACTCGGGACGCCGATCCATGGTTCGCACGTCGGAGGTGACGAAGGTCAGACGATCGGAAAGCCCGGCACCGGCAGCGTCCGACTCGGCCACCTTCAGCGAGTCGGCGGCGATGTCTATGCCGATCCCATTGGCTCCCGGCCGGCGTCCCAGGATCTTGATGAGCCGATCGCCGTTGCCGCATCCGAGGTCGGCGACCATGGTGAAGTCGAAGTCGATCCCGTCGACGGCCGACCAGAACCAGGGGTCGTAGGTGAGGGTGTTGATCTCGCGGCACGCGTAGGTGACCGCCGCCGGATCCCTCGGATCGATCTCGCCCTTGCGGTGCTGGTTCTGGAGAACCAGCGGCATCTGGCGGAACAGCTCTCCGCTTCCCCTGGTGAGCCAGTGGAAGAACGACCGGGTCTGCTGGATCTCGGCGAAGTCCGCCGCGGGGGTCACCCGCGTGCCGTCCCTTTCCACGATGTTCACCGCGGCCAGCGCCCGGAACATCGCGAGGGTCGCCGCCGGGTCCAAGTCGTTCCTGGCCGCGAACTCGTGGGCGTCAAGCGCCCCTTCGTCCTGCAGCTCGTCCAGCGCGCCCAACTCCCAAGCGGCTCCGATGGCCGATGCGGCGACGGCCGAGTTGTAGAGCTGTGCCGCCGACTTCCACGAGCGGGCCTCCTGGGCGTCGATCATTGCTGTCCTCCTGATTGCTGTGGTGGTCAGTGCGCGTACGGGCATTGCCCCCGGCTGCGAGCCCGGGCATCGTCGTCGAGGTGGAAATTGGGGCGCTGTTCGACTTCGTCGTAGTAGCGATGAAAGACAGGCGTGATGCCACCGGAGATCGGGGGAACGATCCAGCTCCAATCCACGGACACCGTGCGGCCGTTGCGTTCTTCCCGGGCCAAGTGGTTCAGGAAGAGGCGCGATTCGGTGTGGTGGTCGCTGATCGTGATGCCGGCGGCGGTGAAGGAATGCAGGACGGCGACGTTGAGCTCGACCAGCGCGCGGTCACGCCACAGGGTGGTTTCCCTGCTGGTGTCCAGGCCGAGGCATGCGGCAACGGTCGGCAACAGGTTGAACCGGTCCTCGTCGACCAGGTTGCGCGCGCCGATCTCGGTACCCATGTACCAGCCGTTGAAGGGCGCCAGGGGATAGTCGATTCCTCCGATGCGCAGGCGCATGTTGGAGATCGCCGGTACCGCGTACCAGCGCAGACCCAGATTCGAGATCCGCGGCTGGTCGGGGTGGGTGATGGCCACTTCACGGATCAGGTCGGACGGCACCTCGAAGAGCTGCGGCTTGTCGTCGGCGGTCTCGATGACCAGCGGCAACACGTCGAAGGGGCCTTGAGGCGCCAGCCAGCCCATCTCGCGGACGACGTTGGTGAAGTCGACGTACGCCGCATCGCCCAGAACGGTCCCGTCCTGCCGACGGTAGCCGCCGTACCTGATGAGCTGGTCGTTCCACACCTTGGGGGCGGGCCGCTCGGGGGTGTCGGGGGCGAAGATCGAGATGACCGGACGGATGCGTCCTGCATTCGTCGCTCGGCGCAGGTGTTCGCAGAGGTCGCGATGGATGTCCTCGGGCGTCGTCACGTCCCGCCGGTCCAGCACGCGAAGGCTGTTCCAGTAGGCCCGGCCAATACAACGGCTGGAGTTGCGCCAGGCCACCCGGGCACCGAAGGCCAGCTCCTCGGAGGTGTGCCGGTAGGTGCCCGTGGTGTCGACCTCGGCGACCACCTGCCCCAGTCGCACGGCGAACGGGACAGGTTGCTCGGGCTGTTCGGCGTAGAACTGGCGGAGGAATTCCTCCGCTTCGCCGAGGTCGGCGATGCTGCCGCTCGCGGTGGACGAGGCGTGCCGGTGAGGAGTGCTTGCCAGGAGCGGTTCGGTATCCATGGGATTTCTTGGAGCTCCGTCAGCCCAGGCTCAGCGGAAGGGACCGCAGCGACCGGAACTCGAGGTTGCTGTTCCACTCGGGCTCGCCCGCGGGCCGGATCACCGGGAAACGCTCGAACAGGGAAACGAAGAACCACTTGATTTCGAGGCTGGCGATCTGCCGGCCGAGACATGCGTGCGGCCCGAAGCCGAACGACAGGTTCTTGCCGCTGTTCTTCCGGTCGAGGTCGAACTTGTCCGGGTTCTCGAAAACGTCCGGGTCCCGGTTCGCCGCCCCGAGGAAGAGGGCAACCCGCTGCCCCTCCTTGATGCGGACGCCGCGCAGTTCCACGTCCGTCGCCGCAACACGCCACGTGAACTGGTTCGACGCGTTGTAGCGGACTACTTCGTTCGCCACGTTGTCGACGCACGCGGGGTTCTCCAGGAAGCGTGCGACCTGGTCGGGGTTCGTCGCGAAGGCGAGCGTGCCGCTGCCGAGGGAACCGGGCGTCGTGGGTGCGAACAGGGCGATCAGCAACAGGACCAGCTGATGCACCGTCTGCTCCGGCGTGACGTCGGTCTGGTCCGCGAGGCCGGCCGCAAGACGGGCGATCACCGTGTCCTCGACGACCGTGCCCCGCTTCCCCTGGACGAGTTCGAGCGCGTAGGTGTGCAGATCCGTGAGGTGCTCCAGCAACTGGTCGAGCTCCACCGGCTGTTCCTGGGGCCCCGACCAGTAGGTCATGACCTTGTCCACGCTGGGTATCACGGTGTCGAGGTCCTCTTCGGGAACTCCGAAGGCGTGCACCGCGGCGTTCACGGGAAGCTTTTCGGCCAGCTCGGCGACCGCGTCGATGACGTTCGCGTCGTCCGGGATGCCGGCGACCAGATCGTGGGCGACGCGCTTGATGACCTCGTTGTAGTGCTCGTGCGCCGCCCTCGTGAAGCCACCGTGCGTGGATTTCCGCAGGGCGCCGTGACGCGGAGCGTCCGTGTACATCATGACGTTGCTGGTGAATCGGTTGTAAATGTTGTCGGCCGGCAGCGTCCGCCCGTCGAACTTGCCGCTGAGGATCTCCTCCATGCGTTCGGCCTTGAACCGGGGATCCTGCAGCACGCCCGTGCAGTCCTCGTGCCGCAACACGGCCCACGCGTTCAAACCGTCGCACCAGTGGACCGGCTCCCGCTCCGCGAGGTCCGCGTAGACGGGGTAGGGGTTCGGGATGATTTCAGGATTCGACAGCGGTGACAGATTCCCCACGGAATGCTCCCTGCGAGATTCGAAAAAACTATTCACTTCGGATTTCGACCGCTAGGTCGGGTTGTTCATGGCGTCGACCAGGCTCTTGGGCCGCATGTCCGTCCATGCGCCTTCGATAAAGTTCACGACCGACTGCCTGTCCGACGGGCCGTACGTGACGCTCCATCCCGCGGGAACCTCGATCGTGGTGGGCCACAGCGAATACTGGCCCTCCTCATTCACGAGAGCGTGGTAGTCGACATCGTCCCGCTCAAACGGATTCTTCATTCCTTTTTTCCTCCAGCTCACACACCGTGGCCACCAAAGTCTTGGCGATGATCGACAGCGGCTCAGGAGACATCATTTCCCCGTGCGCACAGTCGACTTCGTATGCGTGGACCTGACCGGTGCAATACGGTGCCCACAGGGCCGCGGCGTCTGCCGCACCCCGATCCCTGCCGCCGACTGCGGAATAGACGTACAGGTCACCGGACATCCGACCCACCGCACGGGGAAGAGTGCCAACTCGGGCCGAGTTCAGGGCCACCTCGAGAACTCTCTGCACCTGTCCCTGCGCCAAAGATCCCAGCGTGCTCATCTTTTTCTGCATGGCCGCAACGGCCTGGTCCATGCCGGGTGATTCACCCAGGCCGCCGGCCTCCGCCCCGAATGCCTCCATGATGACCCTGAGGATGGCTTCAGGACGTTCGGATTCCTCCCGCAGCGGAGCGGGGTGCGGAGACGAGTCGAGCATAGCAAGGAACTCGACGTCATAACCACGATTTTCCAATTCTATGGCCACCGCATGCGCCGCGGTTCCACCGAGCGACCAACCGACCAGGCGATACGGACCGTTCTTTTGAATGGTGAGGATTTCGTCGACATAGCCCCGAGCCATTTCCTCGACGGACTGCGGCAGGGGAGATTCACCGTTCAGCCCGCGGGCCTGTATTCCGTACAACGGATAGTCGGGTCCGAAGTGCCGAAGCAATCCGGAGTAGCACCAGCTCGTACCACCGACCGGGTGCACACAGAAGATGGGGAGGCGTCTTCCGGTGGAGCGGAGCGGAAGGACCGGGCTGAGCGCGTCGTCCGAGGAGGGGAGCTGCAGCTGCCGGCTCAGGGCGGCAACGGTGGGAGCCTGGAAGAGCGTGCGCACGGAGATCTCGGTGTTCAGCTCCGCTCGGATGCGGCTGAGCAGGCGGGTCGCGAGCAGCGAATGCCCACCCAGATCGAAGAACCCGTCGTCGACGGACACCTCTTCAAGGCCGAGGACCTCGCCGAACAGTGCGCACAGCACCCTCTCGTGTTCCGTGCGCGGAGCCCGCCGGTGCGCGGTGGAGTAATCCGGAGCGGGCAGCCGCCCGCGGTCGAGCTTCCTGTTCGCGGTCAGCGGCAGGGCCTCAAGCACCACCACCGCCGAAGGCACCATGTACTCCGGCAGCATCGCCGCGGCACGCTCACGCACGGCGGCCGCATCCACCGCCGTACCGGCGGCAGCGACCACATACGCGACGATCCGCTTGTCCCCGGGACGGTCCTCCCGTACCACGGCGACCGACTGCGCGACCTCCGCGTCCTTCAGCAGCACCGACTCGATCTCACCCAGCTCGATGCGGAACCCGCGCACCTTGACCTGGTCGTCCACCCGCCCCAGGAACGTCAGATACCCGTGCCCGTGCCACCGCACCAGATCGCCGGTGCGGTACAGCCGCGATCCCGCCGGACCGAACGGGTTCGCCACGAACCGGCCCGCGGTCAGCCCCGGTCGGTTCAGATAGCCACGAGCAAGACCCGCGCCCGCGACGTACAACTCGCCCGCGACGCCCACCGGAACCGGCCTCAAACCGTCGTCCAGCACGAACACCCGCGCGTTGGAGACGGGACGGCCGATGGGAATGTCGTCCACCCGCTCGCCCTCGATGAGCCCCTCGAAGACCCAGGACGCCACGTCAACGGTCGCCTCCGTAGGGCCATATGCGTTGACCATCCTCCGGCCCGGCGCCCAGCGCGCCACCAGCTCGGCCGACAACGCCTCGCTGCCCGTGATCAACACCCTCAGGTCCGGCAGGCGCGTGCCGGGAAGGCTGCTCAACACCGCGGGAGGGATGTGGGCGTGCGTGACTTCCTTCTCACGCATGAAGTCGCTGAGGGCCTCTCCGTAGAACGTCGCCCCCGGAAGGACCAGCCGTGCCCCGGACAGCAGGGAGAGGCAGTATTCGGAAACGGTCACGTCGAAGCTGAGGGAGGCGAACTGGAGGACTCTGCTGTCCGGGCCGGCGTCATAGCGTTCGGCTTGGTTGGCGACGAGGCTCGCGATCCCGTGGTGGGTGACGGTGACGCCCTTGGGGCGTCCGGTGGAGCCGGAGGTGTAGATGACGTAGGCGGGAGCGTCCAGGGACAGCGGAGCGCGCCGGTCCCGGTCACCGGGGTCGGTGTCCGGCTGGGACGCGAGGAGCGTCTCGACCGCGGGATCGTCCAGTGCCAGCACCTTGGTTCCGGTGGGCAGGCCGGGTGCCGTAGCGGCCGTGGTGATCACGCACACAGGGGCGGCGTCATCGAGCATGAACGCGATCCGCTCGGGCGGATACTCGCTGTCGATCGGCAGATACGCAGCACCTGCCTTGACCACGGCCAGCAGGGCCACGATCATCTGCGGCGACCTCGGCATCGCCAGCCCGACCACGTCCTCGGGGCCGATGCCAACGCTGATCAGGTGGCGGGCAAGGCGGTTGGCCCGGGCGTTCAGCTCGGCATAGGTCAGGTCGGTGTCCCGGTGGACGACCGCCACGCCGTCCGGTGCCGCCGCCACCTTGGCCTCGAACAGTGCCGGCAACGTGGCCGCGGGGACTTCACGGGCGGTGTCGTTCCACTCCACCAGCATCCGCCGCCGCTCCTGCGGGGTGAGGATGTCCGCCTCGCCGATGCGGCTCCCGGGTTCGTGAGCAAGGACGGTGAGCAGACGGGACAGCCGTTCGCACATGCTCTCCGCGGTCGCCCGGTCGAAGAGGTCGGTGGCGTACTCCAGTGCCCCTGCCAGTCCGCCACCAGCTGTCTCCCCCACGGTCAGAGCAAGATCGATCTTGGCTCCGGACTGGGCGATCGGCCACTCGCGGAGCTCCAGATCATGCAGCGAGCCGTCGTGGCTGCTGCTGTTGTTCTGGAGCACGAGCATGACTTGGAAGAGGGGGTGGTGGGACAGGCTGCGGGGCGGGTTGAGGATTTCGACGAGTCGTTCGAAAGGGAGGTCCTGGTGGGCGTAGGCGGCCAGGTCGCTCTCGCGGACCCGGTCCAGGAGCTCGTCGAAGGTGGGATCCCCGGAGGTGTCCGTGCGCAGGACGAGCGTGTTGACGAAGAAGCCGACCAGGTCGTTGAGGGCGTCGTCCCCGCGCCCGGCCACCGCTGATCCGATCGGAATGTCCGTGCCCGCGCCGAGACGGGTGAGGAACGCGGCGAACGCCGCCTGCAGGACCATGTACAGGGTGCAGCCGCGGGCCTTGGCCAGCGCCATCAGCCGGGTGTGCAGTTCGGCGTCGACGGTGAAGGGGACGGCGGCGCCGCCATGTCCGGATACGGCCGGGCGGGGCCGGTCGGTGGGCAGTTCCAGCAGTTCGGGTGCCCCGGCCAGGGCTTGGCGCCAGAAGGCGGACTGCTGATGCAGCACGCTGTCCGGGTCGTCCTCCTCGCCGAGCAGCTCACGCTGCCACAACGCGTAATCGGCGTAGTGGACCGGGAGTTGCTTCCACACGGGCGCCTGGTCCTGACAGCGGGCGGTGTAAGCGGTCGACAGGTCCCGCATCAGGAGCCCCGTCGACCAGCCGTCACTGACCATGTGGTGCTTCAGGAGCAGCAACACGGACTCGTCCTCGGCCAGGGTGAACAGCCGTGCCCGCAGCAGCAGATCCTTGGCCAGGTCGAAGGGCCGGCCGGCCGCCACTTCCAGGGCCCGGTCCAAGCCCTGCTCGTCGGCAGCGACGACCTCCAGCTCCGGCACCGCCTCAGCAGCGGTGAGCACCTGCTGGAAGGGTTCGCCGTCCTGCTCGGGGAACACGGTGCGCAAGGCCTCGTGCCGCTCCACCACATCGGAGAGCGCCGCCTGCAGCGCGGGTAGGTTCACCCTCCCCGACACACGCAGCGCCAGGGGAGAGTTGTAGGTGGGTCCCTCCATCTGGGCGAGGAACCACAGCCTGCGCTGCGCGGCCGACAACGGCAGCAGGGCGGGACGGGACCGCGGTTCGAGCACCGGCCGAGTCCCACCGACGCGCAAATTGCCGGCGACACCAGC
>NZ_BMUZ01000035.1 GCF_014650455.1 Streptomyces xanthochromogenes
CCATACGCACCCGCCAAATCCGAAGCCAACGGACCCAACGACCACCCATCACCCGCAATGTGATGCAGCACGAGCAGGAGGACGTGCCGGTCGGGTGCGAGGCAGAACAGGCCGACGCGCAGCGGGGGTTCGGCCGCCAGGTCGAAGGGATGACGGGACGCCGACGTGAGGGCGTCCGGCAGTTCCGCCTCGGAGATGTCGATGGCGGACAGCTCGACCGTGACGGAGTCCAGGACGTGCTGATACGGAGTGTCCTGGGCTTCGGGGAACACGGTGCGCAGGCTGTCGTGCCGGGCCACCACGTCCTCCACGGCCGCGCGCAGCGCCTCCCGGTCCAGCTCGCCCGTCAGCCGCAGGACGAGCGGAATGTTGTAGGTGGCGCTGGGGCCCTCCATCTTGTGCAGGAACCACAGTCGACGCTGGGCGAAGGACAGCGGTACGAGGTCGGGCAGTTGCTGTTTGGTCAGGGCCAGCCGCGCGGGCCCGGCGGTGTCGAGGCGGGCGGCCACCGCGCCGGCGGTCCGGGCCTCGAAGAGCGTGCGCAGGCCGACCTCGACGCCGAAGGCGGCCCGGATGCGGGCGATGAGGCGAGTGGCCAGGAGCGAATGACCGCCCAGGTGGAAGAAGTCGTCGTCCACACCCACCCGCGGCAGCCCGAGCACCTGCGCGAACAGATCGCACACGATCTGCTCCTGCGGCGTCCGCGCCTCCCGCCCCGACCCGCCCGACGTGAACTCCGGCGCCGGCAACGCCGCCCGGTCCAACTTGCCGTTCGCCGTCAGGGGAAGGTGCTCCACGAGTACGACGGCCGACGGCACCATGTGTTCGGGCAACCGGTCTCGGGTGAACTCCCGTACTGCGTCGGGCCGCAGGGCCTCCCGCGCCGTCACGTAGGCGACCAGGAGGGTCCTGCCGGGCTCGTCCTCACGCACGACCACGGCGACCTGGGTGATGTCGGGATGATCGGTCAACACGGCCTCGATCTCGCCGGGTTCGATACGGAACCCCCGGATCTTGACCTGCTGGTCGGCGCGGCCGACGAATTCGAGGTTGCCGTCGGCGTTGCGGCGTACCAGGTCCCCGGTGCGATACATGCGGGCACCGGGCTCGCTGCCGTACGGGTCGGCCACGAAACGCTCGGCGGTGAGAGCGGGGCGGTGCAGATACCCGCGGGCCACGCCAGCACCCGCGATGTACAGCTCCCCCACCACGCCCGGAGCCGCCAGCTGCAGCCCGGAACCCAGCACATACGCACGGGTGTTGACGATCGGACGGCCGATCGGCACGGACAACGGCCAGTCGTCCGGGTCGTGCCCCAAGGTGTGGGCCGTGACCACATGGGTCTCGGTGGGGCCGTAGTGGTTGTGCAGTACCCGGCCCGGCACCGACCGGTGGAACTCACGGGACAGGCGGCTCGGTGTCAGCGCTTCACCGGCCTGGGCGACGGTAAGCAGCCGCGGCAGCGTTCGGCCCTGCTCGACTGCGGCCTCGGCTAGGGCCTCAAGGACCAGGTTCGGCGCGAACAACTCCTCCACCCGCTGGTCTTCGAGCCACTCGGCGAAGCGGGCCGCGTCGCGCCGGACGTCCTCGGCGGGTATCACCAATGTCTTGCCGAAGAGCAGGGCCGAAAGGACCTCCTGGGCGGACACGTCGAAGCTGATCGCCGTGAACTGCGCGGTCCTGGTGCCCGGTTGGCCGCCGATCTCGCGGTGGTGCCACTCCAGGAGATTCAGCAGGACGCCCGCGGGCATGACGACCCCCTTGGGTCGTCCGGTGGAGCCGGAGGTGTAGATGACGTACGCCGGGTGATCGGGTGCGAGGGCGGGGGTGGGGCTGTGCGTGGGGCGCCCGGCGAGGTCGGTGGCGGTGTCCGGGGCGTCGAGGAGGAGGACCGGGGTGTCGTGCGTGGTGGGGAGGCTGGACCGGATCGCCGTGGTGGTGAGGAGAAGGGCGGGCCGGGCGTCGGTGACCATGTGGGTCAGCCGGGCGGGGGGGTATTCGGGGTCGAGGGGCAGGTAGGCGGCGCCTGCTTTGAGGACGGCGAGGACGGCGAGGACGAGGTCGGTCGAGCGGGGCAGCGCGAGGGCGACGATGTCCTCCGGGCCGATGCCACGGGTCGTCAGCACATGCGCCAGCCGGTTCGCCCGCTCGTCGAGTTCCCGGTAGGTGAGGGCCGTCTCGCCGCAGACCACCGCCGGGGTGTCCGGGGTCCCGACGGCCCACGCCTCGAACGGCCCCGGCAGGGTCGCCCCTGTCGTGCGCGCGACGTCGTCGGGGGCGGCCGACAGAGTGGCGCGCTCCTCATCGCTGAGCAGGTCGATCCGCCCGACGGGCAGCTCGGTTGCGGCGGGTCCGGTGCCGGTATCGGAATCAGTGCTGGTGGCGGTGGAGACGAGGTCGAGCACCTGGATCAGCCGGTCGAGGAACCCGGCGGCCGAGGCCCTGTCGACGAGGTCGTCCCGGTAGTCGAGGCGGAGATAGAGGCGCCGCCCCGGGGCCGCGACCAGGGTGAGCGGATAGTGGGTCGCGTCCCGCCCGCTGCCGAGGTCCGGGGTGACGCGCAGCCCGGTGTCCGGCAGCTCGGTGGATTCGTCCCAGGGGTAGTTCTCGAACACCATGGCCGTGTCGAAGAGGTCGCCGGGGCCGGCCAGTTGCTGGATGCGCGGCAGCCCGAGATGGTGGTGCGCGGTCAGCCGCGTCTGCTCGTCCTGGAGCCGCATGACGGTCTCCGTCAGCGACTGCGCCGGGTCCAGCACGACCCGGACGGGCACCATGGTGATGAGCAGCCCCACCATGGCCTCGACACCGGGCAGTTGCGGGTCGCGCCCCGCCACGACGGCCCCGAACACCACGTCGTCGTGCCCCGTGTGCCGGCTCAGCACCAGAGCCCAGGCGGCCTGGAGAACCGTGTTCGTGGTCACGCCCTGCCGACGCGCCCAGTCCGTCAGTGCCGTCGTGCGGTCCTCGTCCAGCTCGACGGTGATCCGCTCCGGCATGAGTGCGGGCCGCGCCGGATCCACCGCGGCGACCAGGGTCGGCTGCTCAAGGCCGACGAGCGCCTCGCGCCAGGCGGCCTCCGCCGCCGGCCGGTCCTGCTGCGCGAGCCAGCCCAGATACTGCCGGTACGGGGTCGTCCGGGGAAGCCCGGCGGCGTCGCCGTGGCTGCCGTACAGCGTGAGCAGCTCGTGGACGAGGATGGGCATCGACCAGCCGTCGAGCAGGATGTGATGGGTGGTCATGACCAGCCGATGGTGTGCCCCGGCCAGCCGCACCAGGGTGAAGCGCAGCAGCGGCGGCTGTGCCAGGTCGAAGCGGATGCCGTGTTCCTTGGCGGCGAGTCGGAGGATTTCCGCCTCCGCTTCGGCGGCGGGCAACGACGCGAGGTCGTACTCGGCCCAGGGAACATCCACTTGACGAGGTATCAGCTGAACGGTCCCTCCGGATTCGACCTGCCGGAAGCCGGCCCGAAGGTTAGGGTGCCGCTGGACGAGGGCGCGGACGGCCGTCCGCAGGCGCGCCGCGTCGAGGGTGCCTTCGATGTCGAAGACGTGCTGCACCGCATAGACGTCCGCGCCGTCCTGCTCGTAGCGGGAGTGGAACAGGAGCCCCTCCTGCATGGGCGAGAGGGGAAGGATGTCTTCCAGGCCCGACGACGTCATTTCTGAATCCTCCACGCGGCTTCGAGCTGCTCGATGTCGTGCTGACTGAGTTCGGTCAGGGGGAAGTCCGAGGGTGTGTGGCCGCCCGCACCGGACCGGTCGACGTGCCGGACCAGGCCACGGATCGCCAGGAACCACTGCTCCGCGAGGGCGCGGACGTGTGGTTCGGGCCAGAGATCAGGAGCCCAGGTCCAGACGGCCTCCAACCACGGCCCGTCCGGGGTGTCACGGACCATGGAGTTGACCTCGATGCCGTGCGCCAGGGCGGTCGCCGGATCGGCGCCGCTCAGCAGGCCGGCCTCCGACGCCACGGTCCATCCCGGATGGCCGGGCACCACCGGAGTGCCCGCGGACGGGAAGCGGCCGAGGTAGTTGAAGCCGAGTTGGGGCACGGCGAGCCCGGCCAGCTCCGGCCCGGTCCCGGTGTTGAGGTGGCGCAGCAGACCGAAGCCCATGCCTCGGTCGGGCAGCGCCCGCAGCTGTTCCTTGACCCGTTTCAGCGCCTGTCCGAGAGCGGGCCCGCCTTCCACGACCTCCTCCCAGACCAGTGGTCCCGGGTCGACACGGACGGGATACAGCGAGGTGAACCAACCCACCGTGCGCGACAGGTCCACGCCCTCGACGATCTCCTCCCGGCCGTGCCCCTCCACGTCGACCAGCAGTGCCGTGTGCCTCCCGCGGGCGTGCCCCCGGCGCCACTGGGCCACCGCCAGGCCCAGAGCGGTCAGCAGGACGTCGTTCACTCCGGCGTGGAAGGCCGTGGGCACCGTGGTCAGGAGCGGGGTGGTGACGTCGGGCGGAAGGGAGAGCGTGAGCGCACTGGCCCGGCCCACGGTGTCCCGAACGGGATCGAGCCGGCCGGCCGTCAGCGGTGGGTCGGCGGCGGCGAGGAGATCGGCCCACAGGGTCGCCTCCGCGGCTCGGGCCGGGTGTCGGGCCTCCGCGGCCAGCAGCGCCGACCAGCGGCGCAGCGAGGTGCCCACCGGGTCGAGCCGGGGCGGGCGGCCGAGCGCGACCGCCTCCCAGGCGGCGATGAGGTCCGGAAGCAGGATGCGCCAGGACACGCCGTCCACCACCAGGTGGTTGACGAGGAGCAGCAGCCTCCCGTGGCGGACCGGTCCGGCATCGAACCAGACCGCCTGGAGCAGCGCCCCCCGCTCGGCCGACAGCCGGGTGGCCGCCGCCTCCGCATGGTCCCGGACGAGCGCCTCGTCAAGGTCCGCCCCGTCGAGGTCCACCGTGTGCACCAGCTCGGCGGCCGTCACCGAACCCACCGACGCGACCGCCAGTGACCACGACCTGCCATCCGTGCCACCCGGCGTCCGGGTCAGACGCAGCGCGTCATGGTGGTCCACGAGTGCCTGGACGGCCAGGGTGAGGCGCTCCGCGCCCAGATCGGCCGGCACCTCCAGCAGCATCGCCTGATGGAACTGGTCGATTCCGCCGCCGCGCTCGTCGAACCAACGCATGATCGGGGTCGGTTCCACCGCTCCGATGCCCGAGTCGTCGAACTCCGTTGTAGAAAGGGCCAGTTCAGTGGCCGCTTCGGCGAGTCCGGCGACCGTCCGCTGCTCGAAGACGTCGCGGACCGTGAATCCGATGCCCGCCGAACGCGCCAGGCTGACCAAACGGATCGACACGATGCTGTCCCCGCCGAGCACGAAGAAGTCGTCGTCGCACCCGACCCGGTCCATTCCCAGAGCCTGCGCGAACAACTCCGCGAGCAGCCGCTCGCGCGCGGTGCGCGGCTCACGGCTCTCCACGTCCGCCCGCACGGCCGGGCCGGGGGCGGGCAGCGCGGCGCTGTCGAGCTTGCCGTTGACCGTCAGCGGCAAGTGGTCCAGCGTGACGAACGCCGACGGCACCATGTACTGCGGCAGGCTTCGCCGCGCGAACTCGCGAAGGCCTTCCGGCGTCAGATCGTCGCGGGGGACGACGTAGGCGATGAGGCGGGCGTCGCCGGCATGGTCGTCCCGGACCACCACCGCGCTCTGCGCGATGCCCGGATGACCGGCCAGCACAGCCTCCACCTCACCCGGCTCAATACG
>NZ_BMUZ01000036.1 GCF_014650455.1 Streptomyces xanthochromogenes
CGCCACCGCGCCGACGCCAAAAGCGCCCTCATCACCCTCGTCGAACACGCCCTCATGGCACGACTCAAGTAGGCGGTGCCCTACGGCAGTTGTCGTAGGCGAAACGGGGGCGGACTGTGTCCTTTGACACGATCCGCCCCTGTGTTCATAACGTTTCGACAGAGAATTCTCGTGTCACCGCAACCCGCCGCGTTCATCCGGTGTCACTGCGCTCACAACAGCCCCGTCATTTGGCGGGGCTCGCTCTTTATGCCCGTTTTATCTGAGGTCTTGGCCACTCGGAACCTCAGATTCCAGACGTTTGGATGGCAGCCGTCCCGCGTGCTGGAATTCGACGAACTCCCGAGTAGTACGGCCCCGAGAAGTACGGCTCTGAAAGACACGCGGCACGCCCCACGGGTGCCGGCTCCGAGAGGTTGTTGGTCGAGTGAAGCGAAGCAGGACGAGCTCCGCGACGCAGCAGGCGCGGGGCAACTTCACCCCGCCGCAGCGCACGGCGGTGTCACAGCCCGCGCCCCAGACCTCTGCCCCGGACAACGGCAAGAAGGCCGCCCCGGGCAGCAAGAGCCGCTTCTCGCCGCGCAACTGGCGGGTGGCCACCAGGCTGAACGCGATCCTCCTCATCCCCGTGCTCGTCGGCCTGGTCATGGGCGGCTTCGAGGTGAACGGATCCATATCCACCTGGCGCGACGCCCGCAACGCCGAGAAGGTCGCGAACATCGTCCGCGCCGCCTCCGACTACGGCCAGGCCCTCCTCAACGAGCGTGACCTCACCGCTCAGCCGCTCCTGGAGAACAAGCGCGACAGCGACGTCGTCAGCAAGGCGTACGCGACCTCCGACGCGGCCCGCGCCAAGTTCGACCAGGCCGTCCAGGGCATGCCGGACACCCCCAGCCTCAAGCGCCGTCTCGCCAAGGTCCACGAGGCCGAGAAGACCCTCGACGACCTGCGCAAGACCGCGTACGCCAAGGGCGTCGAGGCCAAGAACCCGGTGCTGACCGAAGAGGGTTACACCGCGATCCCGCACTACCTGAGCACGTTCTCCAACGAGCTCGGCCTGGGCACCGGCAACATCACCAGCTACGGCCGCATGGTGTACGCGGTCGACCTCGCCAAGTCGGCGGAATCGCTCCAGCGGTCCATCGGTCTGCATCTGCTGCTGCGGCCGAACGACGACCCCAAGACCTTCCAGATGCAGGTCAAGGCCTTCAACTCGTACAACTACCTGGAGTTCATCGCCCTCGGCGAGTTCGACGCGGGT
Source organism: Streptomyces xanthochromogenes (assembly GCF_014650455.1). Lineage (GTDB taxonomy): Bacteria > Actinomycetota > Actinomycetes > Streptomycetales > Streptomycetaceae > Streptomyces > Streptomyces xanthochromogenes. The sequence goes on from NZ_BMUZ01000036.1 coordinate 1,262, forward strand.
GGTACGGACGCCGACAGCCAGAAGCTGAAGGACGTTCTGAAGGCGAAGGCCGACGACGTCGCCAAGCAGTTCCCCGGGACCAAGCTGGGCGCCGACAACGGCCCGCACATCGGCGCCGCCCCGGCGGCCGACGGCTCGATCTACAACGGGATGGCCGCCGCTCTCGGCGAGGGCCAGACCCCCAAGCAGCTCAAGGCCTCGGGCATCACCCCCGAGTCCTGGATGGCCGCCTCCACCTCCAAGTTCGACGGCTACAGCCAGATCGAGGACGACCTGGTCACCCGGGCCGTGACCGAGGCCGGGCAGATCGCCGACGATGCCAAGACCACCGCCTACATCAACGGCGCGATCGTCGTGGTCGCCCTGCTCGCCGCGTTCATCCTGGCCGGCATGGTGGCCCGCCAGATGAGCCGCTCGATGCGCCGGCTGCGCAACGCCGCCTTCGACGTGGCCGAGCAGCGCCTGCCGATGCTCGTCGACCAGCTCTCGCGCACCGAGCCGGGCCGGGTCGACACCCGGGTCGAGGCGATCCCGATCGACTCCACGGACGAGATCGGCGAAGTCGCCCGCGCCTTCGACCAGGTGCACCGCGAGGCGGTCCGGCTCGCCGCCGAGCAGGCCCTGCTCCGGGGCAACGTCAACGCGATCTTCACCAACCTCTCGCGCCGCAACCAGTCCCTGATCGAGGGCCAGCTGACCCTCATCACCGACCTGGAGAACAACGAGGCCGACCCGGACCAGCTGGAGAGCCTGTTCAAGCTCGACCACCTGGCGACCCGTATGCGCCGCAACGGCGAGAACCTCCTGGTCCTCGCGGGCGAGGAGCCGGGCCGCCGCTGGGACCAGCCGGTCCCGCTGGTCGACGTGCTGCGCGCCGCCTCCTCCGAGGTGGAGTCCTACGAGCGCATCGAGCTTTCGGGCGTGCCGGAGGCCGAGATCCACGGCCGGGCCGTGACCGACCTCGTGCACCTGCTCGCCGAGCTCCTGGAGAACGCGACCACGTTCTCCTCGCCGCAGACCAAGGTCCGCGTCACCGCGACCCGTCTTCCCGACGGCCGCGTGATGGTCGAGATCCACGACAAGGGCATCGGCCTGACCGCCGAGGACTTCGCGGACATCAACCACCGCCTGGCCAACCCGCCGACCGTGGACGCCGCCGTCTCGCAGCGCATGGGCCTGTTCGTGGTCGGCCGGCTCTCCGACCGGCACGGCATCCGCGTCCAGCTCCGCCCCTCGGGCGAGCAGGCCGGAACCACGTCCCTGGTCATGCTCCCGGACCCGATCACCCACGGTGGCGGCGGCGAGAGCACGCCGATGGGCGACGACTTCACGGTCTCGTCGATCATCCCCGAGCAGCACAAGGAGCAGCCGTACGAGGCCGTGCCCGCGCCGATGCGCACGGCGGCCGAGCTCGGCTTCGACGACTCGCGGTACGAGAGCGCCGACCAGTCCGACCCCCACGAACTCGACCCGGTGAACCGGTCGTTGATGCGCGAGGAGCGCCGAGCGGCCCTGGAGGCCCAGGCTCAGGGCGGCGAACGCCCGCTGTTCCGGGACGAGATCGATTCCCAGCAGAACCCGGCGTACGACGGCTCGTACCAGAACCAGCAGCAGTACCCCGCCCAGGACGCGTCCTACGAGGGCTCCTACGAGCCCCGGCAGGGCGCCGGCTACGACGGCTCGTACCAGAACCAGGGGTACGCCCCCGAGCACACCGGCAGCTACGCGCAGGACTCCTACGCGCCCCAGGACGGCTACCGTGAGTCCGCCTATCCGGAAGGCTCCTACCGGGAGCCCGCGGCCGACCAGGGCCCCTATGAGGCGCCCTACACCGGCCAGGCGCCGCAAGGCGATTGGCCGCAGGCGAACGCCTACCAGGAGCCCTATGCGGCCCCCTTCCAGCCGGAAGCGGAATCCGCGGAGGAATCCCGGGGCGTTCCCGCGAGTGCCGCGGACCGCGTAGGCTTCGACCGTCCGGGCCCCACCCCGGCCCCCGCCCACGAGATGACCGACGCCGGTCTGCCGAGGCGCGGCAGCCAGCAGAGCTGGCCGGCCGAGCCCGAGCAGGAGCAGCAGGCCGAGACGTCGGACGGACCGGCAGGCGACTGGCGTTCGACCAACGACGAGCGCTGGACGCGGGCCGAGAAGCTGCGTGAGCCCAAGGCCGGCGGGGTCACTCCCTCCGGTCTCCCCCGGCGGGTGCCCAAGGCCAATCTGGTCGAGGGCGCGGCCGAGCAGACCCCGCAGGGCGGCCCCCAGGTCTCCCGCGCTCCGGAGGACGTGCGGGGCAGGTTGAGCAACCTGCGCCGCGGTGTCCAGCAGGGCCGTAACGCGGGGTCGGACACCAGTAACACCTACAACCAGGAGCGTTAGTGTGAGCCCGATGAGCCAGGCGGCGCAGAATCTGAACTGGTTGATCACCAACTTCGTGGACAACACCCCCGGGGTGTCCCACACGGTGGTGGTCTCCGCCGACGGACTCCTGCTGGCGATGTCCGAAGGCTTCCCCCGGGACCGGGCCGATCAACTGGCGGCCGTGGCCTCCGGTCTGACGTCCCTCACCGCGGGAGCCTCCCGGATCTTCGAAGGCGGCGCCGTCAACCAGACGGTGGTGGAGATGGAGCGCGGCTTCCTCTTCATCATGTCGGTCTCCGACGGTTCCTCGCTCGCCGTTCTCGCCCACCCCGAGGCCGACATCGGCCTGGTGGGTTACGAGATGGCGCTGCTCGTGGACCGGGCCGGAAGCGTACTGACCCCCGACCTCCGCGCGGAGCTTCAGGGAAGCCTTCTTAACTAGTTACCGATCAGTTCTCAATCAGCAGACAGGCCGTGCGTTTCTCGCCACCGCCCCATAAGGTGCGGTGGCGCGGCCCCAATGGGACGGGCACCGGTAGTCGGAGGAGGAAACGTGACAACACCCCCAGGCGGGCACCCGTACAGCGGTGGACAGCAGTCTCCGGGTGAGCACGGCCAGAACCGCTTCACCTTCCCCTCCGCAGCCGGCAGACACGGTCAGGGCCAGGGCCCGTACCAGCAGCCCTATCAGCAGCCGAACCGTCAGCCCAGCCCGTACGACCAGCCGCCGCAGCCCCGGATCGAACCGGTGCAGCCGCGGCAGACCCCCCAGCCATCACCCGCGGGCGGCGCGCACAATCCGCTCGTCCGTCCGTACGCCATGACCGGCGGCCGCACCCGGCCGCGCTACCAGCTCGCCATCGAGGCACTGGTGCACACCACGGCCGAACCGGCAAGGCTGCAAGGGCAGTTGCCCGAGCACCAGCGGATCTGCCACCTGTGCCGCGAGATCAAGTCGGTCGCCGAGATCTCGGCACTTCTCACCATCCCCCTCGGCGTCGCCCGAATCCTCGTAGCCGACCTGGCCGAGGCCGGACTTGTCGCCATCCATCAGCCCGGCGGCGACGAGTCCGCCGGCGGACAGCCAGACGTGACACTGCTCGAAAGGGTGCTCAGTGGACTTCGCAAGCTCTAGCGGCGGTGCCGCCCGTTCCACCACGTCGGCGAAGA
>NZ_BMUZ01000037.1 GCF_014650455.1 Streptomyces xanthochromogenes
ACCACGCCGTACCATCCGCCCCCGCCCCAAACGACTTGATCCGCCCATCAGGCGCCAGACCACGCTGCCGGGAGAAGTCGACGAAGCCGCTCGGGGTGGCCGTCACGGTCGCGCCGCCCGCGAGCGCGAGCGACGATTCGCCGGACCGTACCGACTGCACCGCCAGATGGAGTGCGACGAGGGAGGACGAGCACGCGGTGTCCACCGAGATCGCCGGACCTTCGAAGCCGAAGGTGTAGGCGATACGGCCCGAGGCGACGCTGCTGAGCTTGCTGGTGAGCAGATAGCCCTCGAACTCCTCGGGGCCGTCGAGTCCGAGATAGCTCTGCTCCACGACGCCGGCGAATACGCCGACGCGGCTTCCCCTCAGGGTCGCGGGATCGATTCCCGCCTGCTCGAAGGCCTCCCACGCGGTCTCCAGCAGCAGTCGCTGCTGCGGGTCCATGGCCTGCGCCTCGCGCGGCGAGATGCCGAAGAACCCGGCATCGAAGAGGGGCGCGTCGTGCAGGAAGCCGCCTTCCCGGGTGTAGGAGGTACCTGGTGTGCTCGGGTCCGGGTCGTAGAGCGCGTCCAGGTCCCAGCCGCGGTCGGCGGGGAAGGGCGTGATCCCGTCGACTCCGTCGGCGACGAGCCGCCACAGGTCATCGGGCGAGGCGACCCCGCCGGGGAAGCGGCATGCCATCGAGACGATCGCCACCGGCTCGGCCGCCGCCGCCTCCAGTTCCGCGACCCGTTGCTGCGTCTTGTGCAGATCGGCGGTTACCCATTTGAGGTACTCGACGAGCTTTTCTTCTTTTGACATGGGGGTTCGAATTCTCCTCGTAGCGCAGGGGTTCGCTGAAGCAGCGTCAGCGGCTGGATCGGCCGAGCTGGGCGTCGATGAAGCTGAAGAGCTCATCAGCCGACGCCGATTCGATGACGTCCGACGCGTCGGGTCCCGCGGCCTCGGCGCCCGCTTTCAGTTTCGATACGAGTTTCTGAAGACGCGCCGCGAGCTCGTCCCGCTCGTCCGCCCGGTGCGGTGTCGTCGCCAGGAGGCCTTCGAGGCGGGCGAGTTCAGCCAAAGCGCTCGTCGGTTCCTCGGCATCGTCCGGCAGCAGCCGGTCGAGTATCTCGCCGGCGAGCGCCGCCGGAGTGGGATGGTCGAAGACGGTGGTCGCGGGCAGTGCGACGCCGATGGCGACGCCGAGCCGGTCCCGCAGTTCGACCCCGGTCATCGAGTCGAATCCCATTTCCTGGAAGGACCTGTCCATCGGCACGGAGCCCACGGAGAGGTGTCCCAGCACCGCGGCCACCTCGGCTTGCACCAGGGACAGCGCCCATCGCTCGCGCTCGGCCGCGGTCAGCGGGGCGAGCTGTTCGGCGGCCGAGAGGACGGGGGCGGCGGCGGAGGGCGCGGCTTTACGCCGTGCCGGGCGGTCCGCCACGAGCGTCCGCAGGAGCGGGGGCACCTGATCTCCCGCGCGCGGTACGGCCGTGCTCAACGGTGTGGCCACCAGCGCGGGCGCCCCCGAGGCGAGGGCCCGGTCGAACAGGGTCCGCCCCTGCTCCGGTGTCGTGGGGCGGAATCCGCTGCGGACGAGCCGCTCTGGCTCGGCGTCCCCACGGTCCGTCGGAGCCGTGCCGTCCGCTTCCCACACTCCCCAGGCGATGGACGTCGCGGGAAGCCCGCTCCCCCGTCGGTGCTCGGCGAGAGCGTCCAAGAACGCGTTGGCCGCGGCGTAGTTGGATGCCCCGGGGCCGCCGAACACCCCCACGGTGGAGGAGAACAGCACGAACGCAGCGAGGTCCGCGTCCCGCGTCGCCTCATGCAGATTCCAGGCCCCGTCGGCCTTGGGGCGCAGTACGGCGTCAAGACGTTCCGGCGTCGACGTAGCGAGCGGGCCGTTGTCGATGACGCCCGCGGTGTGCACCACACCGGCCAGGGGGCGGTCTGCGGGAACGTCGGCGAGCAGCAGCGCCAGGGCGGCTCGGTCGGCCACATCGCACGCCGCGAGGGTCACGCCCGTGCCGATCTCGGCGAGATCGGCGACCAGCTTCGCCTCCTCGTTCGTACGCTCTGCCGCGCCACGGGCCAGCACCAGGTGCCTGACTCCGTGTTCCTCGGCCAGGTGCCGGGCGATGGACACGCCGGGCGTGCCGGGTCCGCCGGTGACAAGGACCGTCCCCGCCGGGTGCCAAAAGGGCTTGTCCGGCTCCGCCGCTGCCGGCACCCGCCGAAGCCGGGGCGCCAGTACGCCGTGGGCGCGAAGGGCAGTCTCGGGCCGGGTGGACGCCACGACCTCGGACAGCCGCTCCGTCGTGACCGCTCCGTCGGCGTCGAGAAGGACGATGCGGCCGGGTGCCTCCGACTGCGCGGAGCGCACGAGGCCCCACACCGCGGCTCCGGCGAGGTCGACCATCGGCGAATCCCACATCGCGACGGCGCCCCGGGTCAGCAGGACCAGGGGGACGTCACCGAGCCGGTCGTCCGCGAGCCACTGCTGAAGGAGCGCGAGAATCCGCTGGGTGTCACTGTGCAGGGAAGCGGTCACGTCCTCCGTGTCCGTGCTTGACCACGGCAGAACGACCGCGTCGACCGACGGGGCGGCGGCACCCGCGGCTGCGACGTCCGCGAACCGGGCGGGGAAATGGTCTCCGCCGGTGGCCACGAAGTCGCTGTCGATCGCGCCCAGAACACCCCAGCGCAGCGGCGGCACTTCAGCCTCGGCGGGCCCGGTCACCGGGCCCCATTCGACGGTGAAGAGCGCGTCGCCGTCGTCGGTCCGCGTCGCGCGGAACTCCTCGACGGGGATGTCCCGGTAGCCGATGGAGTCGACGGTCGCAATCAACTCCCCCTGTCCGTCCGTAAGTTGCAGGGCGAGCGTGTGCTCGTCGAGCTCGGTCGCCCGGGCGCGGGCGTCGCGGGCGCCGGTCGCGTACAGCCGCACGCCGTACCAGTCGGCCGGCACCGGCACGGTGTGGCCCTCGCTACTCGGCACCCGTTCGGGCAACGCGTCGCCGAGCAGCTCCGGGTGTATCCCGTACCACGCGGCCTCGTCGGCCAACTCGTCCGAGAGAGCCACGTCCACCGTGCCGTCGCCCGTGGCGGGCGCCACGCGCCCCGTGGTGTCGTCGCGCCGGAAGTACCCCTCGGCGTGCAGCCTCCACGGTGCGCCACCCCCTTCCTCGGGCCCCGAGCCGGAGCCGGAGTCCTGCCGGGAGTGGACGGTCAACGCCCGCCGCCCGCTGTCGTCGGGAGCGCCCGACCTGACCTGGAGCCATACGGCTCCGTCGGCGGAGTCCTCGGGTCGGCCGGAGGGGGCCGGGGGGCCGGGGAACACGAGCGGCGCTCGCAGGTGCAGCTCGTCCAGTACGAGGCTGCCGGCTTCGTCGCCCGCGCGCAGCGCCAGCTCCACCAGTGCGGGCGCCGAGAGGACGGCCGAGCCGAACACGGTGTGCCGCGCGAGCGAGGGATGGGTGCTCAGGGAGATCCGACTGGTGAACAGCGTCTCGCCGCTGTCGGCGACGGAGACCGGCGCGCCGAGCAGCGGATGACCTGCGGCGGTCGGCATCCCATGCGCGTGCCTGGTCCGAGCCGCCGGCTCCAGCCAGTACCGCTCGCGCTGGAAGGCGTATGTCGGCAGCGGGACGCGGCGGGCGCCGGTGCCCGCGAAGAACGCCTCCCAGTCCACCCGCACACCGCGGGCGGCGACGGCGCCGAGTGCGGCGAGCAGAGCCTCCGCCTGGGGGCGGCTTTTGCGCTGGGTCGCCAGGGCCGCCGTGCCCTTTGCCTGCCGGAAGGAATCGGCGGCCATGGGCGCGCAGACACTGTCGGGCCCCACTTCGAGGAACGTGGTGACCCCCGCGTCCTCCAGGGCGCGCACGGCGTCGAGGAACCGCACGGGTTCGCGGACCTGCCGAGCCCAGTAGGTGGGTGACGACCACTGGTCCGGGGTGAGGGCGGCGCCGGTGACGGTGGAGATGACCGGTATCCGCGGCTCGTGGAAGGTGAGACCGCCGAGGGCGGCACGGAATCCGTCGAGCATGGGTTCCATGTGCGAGGAGTGGAAGGCATGTGACACCGAGAGTCGTGTGGTCCTGCGGCCCGCGGCCTTCAACGCCTCCGCCACGGTTTCCGCGGCGTCGGCGTCGCCCGAAATCACCGTGGACGAAGGCGAGTTGACAGCAGCGATACCCACCCCGTCACCGACCCCCCACAACAGAGCCGCCACCTCATCCTCACCCGCCTGCACAGCGAACATCGCCCCACCCGCACGAGCCGACTGCATCAACCGCGACCGCGCCACCACCAAAGCCGC
>NZ_BMUZ01000038.1 GCF_014650455.1 Streptomyces xanthochromogenes
GGGCCCACCGCGCCCGTGCCCGCCCGCGCCGCACGGGCCGCCGCGCTCGGACCCGCGCCCACCCGCGGGCCCGCACCGCGGCCCGCTCCCTCCGCCGCCCGGGCCGGCGCCCGCCCCACCCAACTGCCGCCGCCCATAAGGGACTTCACCGGTCGGGAGGGACCGCTCAAGGAACTGACCGCGCTCCTCCAGGAGGCGTCCGAGTGCCGGGCCCCGGCGGTGGCCGTGCTGACCGGTCTCGGCGGTGTGGGCAAGAGCGCGCTCGCAGCCGCCGCGGCCCACCGGATGCGCAGGTCCTTCCCCGACGGGCAGCTGTACGCGGACCTGCGCGGCGCGGACGCCGAACCCGCCCACAGCGCCGACGTCCTGACCCACCTCCTGCGCTCCCTGGGCGTCGCCGAGGGGGCCGTCCCCGACGACGCGGCGCAGCGGGGCGCCCTGTTCCGCTCCCTCCTCGCGGGCCGCCGGGTGCTGATCCTGCTCGACAACGCCCGCGACACCGCCCAGATCCGCCCGCTGCTCCCCGGCACGCCCGGCAGCGCCGTCCTCGTCACCAGCCGCACCCGGATCGCCGCTCTGCCCGGCGCCCGGCTCCTGGACGTGGAGGCCATGTCCGAGCAGGACGCGCTCGCGATGCTGGAGACGATCGTGGGCGAGGGGCGGGTGGGCGCCGACCTCGACGCGGCCCGCCAACTCGTGCGCGCCTGCGGGCACTTGCCGCTGGCGGTGCGGATCGCGGCGGTCCGTCTGACCGCCCGTCCCGACTGGGCGGTGGCCGACCTCGCGGCCCGGCTCGGCGACGAGCGCCACCGCCTGGACGAACTGGAGGCCGACGGACTCGGCGTGGACGCGGCCTTCCGGCTCAGCTACGAGGGCCTCGGCACGGACGCCGCGCGCGCCTTCCGCCTCACGTCCGCCGCCGCCGTGCCGCTCTTCGGACGGGCCACCGCGGCCGCCCTGCTCGACATCGACGAGGACGCGGCCGAGGACGCCCTTGAGGCCCTCGTCGACGCCGGTCTCCTGGAGGCGCCGGGCGTCGACAGCTACCGCTTCCACGATCTCGTACGGATCTTCGCCCGGCGCGTGCTCGCCGACTCCCCGGACGCCGCCGAGCGGCCCGCCGCCCAGTCCAGGCTGCTCCACCACGTCCTGGCCACCGTCACCCACGTCGTGCGCTGTCTGCGCCCGCTCAGCGGCGTGCCCGATCTGCTGCACGCGGCGCAGGCACCCGGCTACCGGCCTGCCGACGCGGAGGCCGCCCGGGCCTGGCTCCAGGACTCGCACCAGCTGATCCGGGCCACCGCCGAGCAGGCGCTCGGCAAGGGGCCCTGGCCGGACCTCGGCGAGGAGGCGCTGCGGCCCGCCGTGGACCTCCTGACCGGCTGGGCGCACCTCGTCCTCGGCACCGCCCGGCGCCGCGAACTCCAGGGCCCCGCGCGGCGCGCCCTGGCCGGCGCGCACTGCCACGGCGACTCCCGCTCGGCGGGCCGGGCCCTGCGCCTGATCGCCGCCGTGCCGCAGCCGGGCGGCGACACCTACCGGGGCATCGAACGCACCCTGCGCCAGGCCCTGCGGTACGCGGCGCTCGCCGGCGACCCGCTGACCGAGTCCGAGGCCTCGTACGAACTCGCCATGATCCTGGCCGCGATGGGCCGCACCGACGAGGCGCTGCCCCTGTTCGAGCAGGCCTGCGCCCGGTTCGTCGAAGTGGGCAGCCAGGGCGACGCGGTCCGCGTCCTCGCCCATGTCGTACGCGCCCACATGGTGCTCGGCCACCGCGAGCGCGCCGAGGTGGCGGCCGATGAAGTGCTGCGCTCGGCACGGGAGTTGGGGGATCGGGGTACGCTCGGTCATGTGCTGTACCAGATCGGCTGCGCCCTGCTCGCGGGCGGCCGGCCGGTCCGGGCGGCCGCGCACCTGCGCGAGTCGCGTCAGCACCACCAGTGGGTCGGTGACCTGCGCTGGGAAGCGCTGGCCTGGGCCAGGCTCGCGCACTGCGCGCTGGCCAGGGAACGGCCCGGGGAGGCCGCGGCCTGTGCGACACAGGCCCTGTCCATCGAGGGCGACCTCGGTGACCCGTTCTGCCGCGGGCTCGCGCTCGCGGCCCGAGGCCGGGCGCTGCTCGCGCTCGGCGAGACACCGGCGCTCTCGGCGCTGGCGTCACTGCGCACCGCGCACCGGCTCCTGAGCGCGCGGGGTGCCGCGGAGGCGGACGAGCTGACGTCGCTGCTGTGGACCGCGCCCAAGGCGCCGGGACAGCCGGGCGCCCCGCCGGGCCGCGGGGCCGCGAGTGCAGCCAGGGCTGCCCTCTGACAGAGCCTTTTGGGCAGGGGGCCGTCCGGCGTGCCCCCTAGCCTTCCCCCATGACCATGTGGACGTCTCTGGACCCGGCCGCCGTCGCCGTCGATCCCGGTGGGCGGGCCACCGCACGGCTGCGCGTGCGCAACACCGGGGACACGGTCGAGGAGTACCGGCTCTCGATCGTCGGCGCCCCCGCGGGCTGGGCCCGGATCGAGCCCGACACCCTGCGCCTCTACCCCGGCAGCGAGGCCACCGCGGAGATCTCCTTCGCGCCGCCGCGCTCCCCCGACGCCCTCGCGGGCCCGGCCGCGTACGGCATCCGGGTGGAGCCGCGAGAGCACTCCGAGCTGCGGGACGTCCTCGAAGGGCAGGTCACGGTCGCGCCCTTCACCGAAGTGCGCGCCGAGCTGCTGCCGCCGAACCTGGTGGGCCGCTTCCGCGGGCGGGCCCAGGTCGCCGTCGACAACCTCGGCAACACCGCGCTCACGGCGTCCTTGGCCGTACGGGACGAAACCAACCGGCTCACCTTCGAGTTGACCCCGAACTCGGTCCAGATCGCGCCGGGCCGGGCCGCGTTCGCCGAGGTCGACATCCGCCCCCAGCAGGTCCGTTGGACCGGCTCGGGCGAACACCACCGGATGACGTTGTCGGTGCGCCGCTCCGGCGACGACACCCCCCTCCAGGTGGGCGGCGTCTTCGAGCAGCGTGCCGTGCTGCCGCGCTGGGTGTTCGTGGCGGGCAGCGTGCTCGTCGCGGCCTGCGTCGCGGGCGTGGCGCTGTGGCTGGGCCATCAGCCGAAGGTCACCACAGCGACGGGCGAGATGCAGGCGGCCGCCGGAGCACAGCCGCTGCCGCAGGGCGCCGAGTCCCCGCTGCCGTCCGCCCCGCCGCCCGCGCCCCCGGCGCAGGCCGGGGCGTCCGCCCCCGCAGGCGACGGTTCGGGCGGCGCCGCCGCGGGCGGCGGTGGCGGCGGAGAAGCGGCCTCCGAGCTCGGCGGCGGGCCGCCCGTCGTGCCGCCGCCGCCGAAGAAGGCGGCCGCCGCGCCGAACGCGCCGACGGGCCCGGTGTGGGACATGGGGTACAAGCCGGACGACATCGTCACGTTCGCGCAGTACCGGCTGGCCACGCTCGGCAACGAGTGCACGCTGAAGCCCGGCTGGACCGCCGGGATCATCGACCGGGCCACCAAGGACGCGCTGACCTGCTACCAGCAGCACGTCATGCGGGACAAGAAGAGCAGCATGCAGCTGACGGCGACCGACAAGAAGCTCGGCACCCTGGGCCGGGCCACCCTCACCTCGATGTGGGCGCAGGGCATCCGCGCCGACCAGGTGAAGTCCGGCGCGAAGACCTACCAGGTCACGCAGCTGGCGGCGGCCCTGTGGTGGGCCAACCAGGCCGGGATCTCGGACGTCGACCTCAACCGCGACCGCGACTACGCGCACAAGGGCATCGACTACTTCAAGGCCGGCCAGAAGGACGGCTACCTGATGACGTCGGACGGGAACCTCGCCAAGGCGATCAAGGACTACCAGTCGTACGTCGGCCTCCCGCAGACCGGTGTCGCCGACACGAAGACCATCAACTGGCTGGTCGGCGGAGACGTGAAGGACCGCGGAAACCCGGGCCGTTAGCGTCGGCGTTAGCGGGCGTTAGGCCCTGCTGATCGGGGCCTGAGAGGCTGCTCGCCTCCCCAGACTCCCGGGCGGTCGTTCCCCCGCGACCGCCCGGGTCCAGCTCCGAACGGTGGGCCCCCGCCCGGGGCACCGGACCAGCGGGGATGGCCGGTCGGGCAGCGAGTCCTGCCCCCGGAACTGCCCCTTCCGGCCCTGTACTTCCCTGCCCGTCCCACTTGACTCGTTGCGTGAGTATGTGGACTGCCCTGGAGCCCCCCGCCACCACCGTCGCCCCCGGTGACAGCGCCGTCGTGAGGTTGCGGGTGCGCAATACGGGGGACACCGTCGAGGAGTACCGGCTCACGCCGGTCGGTGAGGCCGCC
>NZ_BMUZ01000039.1 GCF_014650455.1 Streptomyces xanthochromogenes
CCATACGCACCCGCCAAATCCGAAGCCAACGGACCCAACGACCACCCATCACCCGCAATGTGATGGACCACTATCAGCAGCACGTATTCCTGCGCCGACAGCTCGAACAGGTCCGCGCGCAGCGGCGGTTCGGCCGCCAGGTCGAAGGGATGACGGGACGCCGACGTGAGGAGGTCCGGCAGCTCCGCCTCGGTCGTCGGTGTGACGGTGAGATGCGGTACGGCCGTTTCGACGGGCAGCACCTCCTGGAACGGAACTCCCTCGGCCTCCGGGAATACCGTGCGCAGGCTCTCGTGCCGGGCCACCACGTCACCGAGTGCGGCCCTCAGCGCGTCGCGGTCTAGCTCGCCCGTCAGACGCAGGGCCAGCGGAATGTTGTAGGTGGCGCTGGGGCCCTCCATCTTGTGGATGAACCACAGTCGACGCTGAGCGAAGGACAGCGGCATGGTCTCGGGCCGCTCACGCCGTGTGAGCGCCAGCCGGCCGGGCCCAGCGGTGTCCAGGAGTGCGGCGACCTCGGCCGGTGTCGGACCCTCGAAGAGCGAGCGGAGCTCCAGCTCGACGCCGAAGACCGCCCGGGCCTGGGCGATGAGGCGAGTGGCCAGGAGCGAATGACCGCCCAGCTGGAAGAAGTCGTCGTCCACACCCACCCGCGGCAGCCCGAGCACCTGCGCGAACAGATCGCACACGATCTGCTCCTGCGGCGTCCGCGCCTCCCGCCCCGACCCGCCCGACGTGAACTCCGGCGCCGGCAACGCCGCCCGGTCCAACTTGCCGTTCGCCGTCAGGGGGAGCCGGTCGAGGGGGACGATGAACGCGGGGACCATGTAGTCGGGCAGATGCTGACGGCTGTGTTCGCGGAGTTCGGTGACGAGGGCGCCGGTGCCGCGGCGGGCGGCCGGGTTGGTCGTCCAGGTGGACAGCGGCATGGCCGAGGTGCCCGTACCGGCAGGGGCGTAGGTGCCTACGGGGATGCCTTCGTCCATGAGGTTCCGGTCGACGAACAGGACGTCTACCGCGTCATGGTCGTGAGTGCTCCAGGTGACGCCGGTCCAGTAGCCGTGCTCGTCGCCCAAAGCGTGGAAGGCCTCCAGCGTGACGTGCGGCCGGCCGCTGTCCGCGGACGCAGGTGTGTCGTCGAAGAGGGTGTGCTGAACGGCCAGCTCGTGCGTGAGGCGAGGGTTCGGGACGCCGGTGACGCGGAGCCCGGCGGGGCGCTCGGCTTCGAGGTGACGGCTCAGATCGGTGAGGGTGGCGCCGGGGTCGGTGTGCCCCGGCCAGGGGTGGGTGGGGGTGTCAGTGAGGGGGTGGGGGGTGATGCCGGTCTTGTAGAGGGTGGCGTCGTAGCGGTAGCGGGTGAGCTCGTTGTGGGAGGCGCCGCGCTTGAGCTGGATGTCGGTGCCCGCCAGGTCGGGGATGTGGTGGGCGAGGGCGGTGAAGTACTCCGGGTCCACCAGGAGTTCCTTCTCCAGGACCAGACTCTGCTCCACGGCACGACGGACGGCGGCCGTGTCCGACGGATCTTCGGCGCGCGCGGCACCGACCGCGGCGGCGAAGGTGCGCAGCAGCCGCGGGTTGCGGATGTCGCCGATGAAGAGGGCTCCGCCGGGGACCAGCGCGCGGAGGGCGTTGGCGACGACCTGCTCCAGGTAGCCGGCGCTCGGGAAGTACTGGGCGACGGAGTTGAGGACGATCGTGTCGAAGTGGCCCGTGGGAAGGCCGTCGAAGTCGTGGGCCGGCCGGGTGTGCAGGCGGACCCGGGAGGCGAGGGCGGGATCGGCGTCGACGTGGCGCTGCAGGTCCTTGATGACGGTGGGCGAGAAGTCGGTTCCCCAGTACTCCTCGCACTCGGGGGCGATTCCGGCGAGGAGCAGTCCGGTGCCCACGCCTATTTCGAGGATGCGGCGAGGACTGAGGGCCCTGATGCGTTCGACGGTCGTGTCGCGCCACTCCCGCATGTCGGGCAGCGGGATGGGCTGTCCGTCGTAACTGCTGTTCCAGCTGGCGAAGTTCTCGCCGAACGCCGTCCTGGGTGCGCTCGTGTAGACGGAGTCGTACAGGTCCTGCCACTCGCTCAGCTGGTTCAGCTCGGCGTTCTCGTCGTACGCGCGTCCCGAGGTGTCGGCGACGACGTAGGCGGCCAGCCGGGCGTCCCCGGGCTCGTCCTCGCGGACGACGACGGCGGCCTGGGCGACGGCGGGGTGATCGGCCAGCACGGCCTCGATCTCGCCGGGTTCGATGCGGAACCCCCGGATCTTGACCTGATGGTCGGCCCGGCCCACGAACTCCAGCTCGCCGCCCGGATTCCAGCGCACCAGGTCCCCGGTGCGGTACATGCGGGCGCCGGGCTCACTCCCGTACGGGTCGGCCGGGAAGCGTTCCGCGGTCAGGGCGGGGCGGCCCAGGTAGCCGCGGGCCACGCCGGCGCCCGCGATGTACAGCTCCCCCACCACACCCGGAGCCACCAACTGCAGCCGGCCGTCCAGGACGTACACCCGGGTGTTGGCGATCGGCCTGCCGATGGGCGGGGCTGCCGTGGCGCCGGAGAGGTCGGCGGCGGTCGACCAGATGGTGGTTTCGGTCGGCCCGTACAGGTTGGTGAGGTCGTCCGTGAGGGCCCGCAGCGACTGGGCCAGGGCGGCGGGCAGCGCCTCTCCGCCGACCAGAACGCGTAGTCCGCGCAAGGCCTCCGGCTCGTGTTCGAGCAGCAGTTGCCACAGGGACGGCGTTCCCTGCATGACCGTGACACCGTGCCGGGCGATCAGGTCGAGCACGACGGACGGCTGGGGGACGGCCTCCTTGGGCGCGAGAACGACGGCGGCGCCCGAGAGCAGCGGGTGGTACAACTCCAGGGCCGCGATGTCGAAGGCGACCGTCGTGACCGCGAGCAGCCGCTCGTCCGGCCGGAGCGGCACGTTCTGCCGCATGGCTTCCAGGAAGTTGGTCAGCGCGCCGTGCGGCACCACGACACCCTTGGGGCGGCCGGTCGAGCCGGACGTGTAGATCACATATGCGGCGTCCGCGGCGCGCAGCGGGGCGGTGCGGTCGGCGTCGGACGGGTCGGTGTCGGGGCAGTCGGCCACCAGCGCCTGTACGTCCGGTGAGTCCAGCATCAGCCGCCGTGGCGAGCCGTCGCCCGGCAGCCGCGCGTCCGTCGCCAAGGTGGTGAGCAGCAGGGTGGGTTCCGCGTCCGCCAGGACGTACGCGGTGCGCCCGGCCGGATGGTCCGGGTCCAGCGGCAGGTAGGCGGCGCCGGTCTTGAGCACCGCCAGCAGGGCGACCACCAGCTCGGCCGAGCGCGGCAGGGCGACGGCGATCACCGTGCCAGGTCCGGCGCCTTGGCGCAGCAGGGCGTGCGCCAGGCGATTGGCGCGGCTGTTCAGCTCCCCGTATGTCAGGGAGGTGTCCCCGGTGATCAGGGCGACGGCCTCCGCCGTGGTGCGCGCCTGCCTGGCAAAGCACGCCGGCAACAGGTCCGCACCGACTTCCGCCTCGGTGTCCAGCCAGGTGCCGAGAATCTGTTGTTGCTCTTCGGTGGTGAGGAGGTCGATGGTGTCGAGTGGCTGCTCGGGATGGGCGGTCGCCTCGTCGAGGAGCCTGACCCAACGCTCGAACAGCGACCGCACGGTAGATGCGTCATACAGGTCACTGGAGTACTCGACCGCCCCCACGATGCCCTGCGGCTCACCACGCCCACCACGCCGCTCGGCAAGACTGAAGAACAG
>NZ_BMUZ01000040.1 GCF_014650455.1 Streptomyces xanthochromogenes
AACCGCTCCGCCGTCAAACCCGCACGCCCCACATAACCCCGCGCCACATGCGACCCCGCCACATAGAGCTCACCCACCACACCAGGCGGGACGAGGCGCAGGGCCTCATCCAGGATGTAGACACCGGTATTGGCCAACGGGGTTCCGATGGGCAGTGCCCGCGCATCAGCCATCGTTTGGTCCACTCGGTGCACCGTGACGAAAACAGTGGTCTCCGTCGGGCCGTAACCATTGTGGACAGTGGTGTCCGGGCAGTGTGCGAGCACCCGGCGCACCGCCTCCGGAGAAACAACGTCCCCGCCCGCCCACACCTCCCGGACTTCGCGGAAGGCCTCCGGGTTCTCCTCGGCGAGCACGTGGAACAGGCCCGCGGGCAAGAACAGCGCCGGCACCTTGCGTTCGGTCAGCAGCCGGCCCAGCTGCGTCGAATCCAGCGCCCCGGGCGGCGCCACCTCCACGCAACCGCCCCGCGACAGCGGACCCCATATCTCGATGGTCGAAGCGTCGAAGGCCAACGACGAGTACTGCAGCATGCGTTCGGCGACGCCGTTGCCGAACACCTCGTCACGCGCCAACTCCACGATGTTGCGGTGGGTGTTGGCCGACCCCTTGGGCACTCCTGTCGAACCGGAGGTGAACATCACGTAGGCGAGCTGATCGGGATGCACCCGAACGTCCGGGGGCGGCGTCACCGCATCGCCCGGCCGCCAGCGCTCCAACGGCGGCACCCGCAACACCGACGCCCCCTCCGGCAGCTCCGCGGCGGACACATCGCGGCCGATCAACACCATCGACGCCGATGCCTGCCGCAGGATCTCCTCGATCCGGGCCCTGGGATACCGGGTGTCCAACGGGACATAGGCCCCGCCGGCCTTCAGCACCGCCAGCATCGACACCAGCACCTCGACGCCTCGGTCCTGGAACAGGACGACCCGGGATTCAGGACCGACTCCGGCCGTGACAAGCACCCGAGCCAGACGGTTCGCCTGCTCCTCGAACTCCGCGTAGGTCACAACGCGCTCACCGCACACGACGGCGGCCGCATCCGGCCGGTCATCGGCGTAGGCCCGCACGAGTTCCGGCAAGGACGACACCGCCCGGGCCCGCAGCTCACCCCTGCCCGCCCCCGACAGCCACGCCCGCTCGCCGGGGGTGAGCACATCGATGTCGCCGATCGACCGATCCGGCGTCTCCACCACACCGGCCACCAACCGTACGAGCCGTTCACCGAACGCACGAACGGTGGCTTCGTCGAAGATCTCGACGGCGTAGTCGATGCCCAGATCCAGACCACCGGGCCGGCCCCCCTCCAGCCGGTGCTCCCGGAAGTTGACCGTCAGGTCGAAGCGGGCCGCGCCTGCGGGGGTCTCCGCCACGTCCGAGTGCAGGCCCGGCATCGCCGGCCCGGGGATGACCGCGTCCGCGAAGGTGAGCATGGTCTGGAAGAGGGGGTGGCGGGAGGCGGAGCGTTCCGGGCCCAGTACTTCGACGAGGCGCTCGAACGGCAGGTCCTGGTGGGCCCAGGCGGCCAGATCGGCTTCCCGGACCCGGGCCAGCAGCTGCCGGAAGCTGGGGTCCCCGCTGGTGTCGGTGCGCAGGACCAGTGTGTTGATGAAGAACCCGACCAGATCGTCCAGGACGACGTCGTGCCGCCCGGCGACCGGGGAGCCGAGCGGCACGTCCGTCCCGGCACCGCTGAGGGTGAGCACCGCGGCGGTGGCCGCTTGGACGGCCATGAACAACGAGGTGTCGCAAGTCCGGCACAACCGCACCAGCCGCTCGTGCACGGTGGCATCGATGTGCAGGTCGACGCGGCCGCCCTGATAGGTCGCCACCGCAGGCCGGGGTCGGTCGCCGGGCAGCGTCGCTTCCAGCGGCAGATCGGCCAGTGCCTCACGCCAGAAGCCCGTCTGCCGCGACATCGGACTGCTGGGATCTGCGGTGTCGCCGAGCAACTCCCTTTGCCACAAGGCATAGTCGGCGTACTGCACCGGCAACGGCGCCCAATCGGGCGCCCGTCCCGCCGAGCGGGCCGTGTACGCCGTCCCCAAGTCCCGTAGCAGCGGCGTGTTCGACCACCCGTCAGAAGCGATGTGGTGCACCACCAACGACAGCACACAGTCGTCCGGAGCCGTCTCCACCAGAGTGGCCCGGACCGGCACCTCCTGTGCCAGGTCGAACGCGTACCACGCCAAACCTCGCAGCACCGCCTCCGACTCGGCCTCGGAAGTCTCCACGACACGCAGATCCACATCCGCCTCGGCCGGCGCGAGCACCCGCTGGACCGGGCCGTTCTCACCCACCGGAAACACGGTCCGCAAGCTCTCGTGGCGCCCGACGAGATCGATCAGTGCAGCCGCCAACGCCACCCGGTCCACGCCCCCACGCAGCCGGACCGCCATCGGAATGTTGTAGGTCGCCGAGCCGCCGTCCAACTGCGCCAGGACCCACAGCCGTTGCTGTGCGAACGACAACGGCAGGAGCTCCGGGCGGGGCACCACCGGCGCGAGCGCCGGCCGGGCAGCCGACTCGCCCACCGCGACCAGAGCCGCCATCCGGGCGACCGACGGGCAACTGAAGACCTCCCGCACCGTCACATCGACACCGAACACCGACCGTATCCGGCTGACCAGTTTCGTCGCGGACAGGGAATGACCGCCGAGTTCGAAGAAATTGTCATCGATGCCGACCCGCTCCAGATCCAGCACATCCGCGAACAGACCGCACAAAATCTCCTCGACAGGATCACGCGGCGCCCGGCCACCACCCCCACCGAACTCCGGCACCGGCAACGCAGACCGATCAACCTTCCCATT
>NZ_BMUZ01000041.1 GCF_014650455.1 Streptomyces xanthochromogenes
ACCTGCGGCGTCACATACGCCACCAAACGCCTGTCCCCCGGCCGATCCTCACGGACCAGCACCACCACCCGCCCCACCCCCACATGCGCCACCAGCGCCGCCTCGACCTCACCCAACTCGATACGGAAACCCCGCACCTTCACCTGGTTGTCCGTACGGCCGACGTAGGCCAGCTGCCCGTCGTGGTTCCAGAACACGAGGTCACCGGTGCGATACATCCGCTCGCCGTCGCCCCAGGGGTTGGCGACGAAGCGCCCGGCGGTCAGGCCGGCCCGGTTGAGGTAGCCGCGGGCCAGACCCGAACCCGCCACGTACAGCTCTCCCACCACGCCGGGTGGCACGGGCCGCAACGACTGATCCAGGACATAGACGCGCGTGTTCCAGAAGGGACGGCCGATGGGCACGGCGCCCGGATCGAGAATGTGCTCCGGGGAAATGCGGAACTCGGTGCTGTTGACCGTGGTTTCGGTCGCCCCGTAGGCGGCGATCACGGTCAGGTCCGGATGCCTCGCGCGCATCCGGCGCAGCGCATGACCGGTCAGCATTTCCCCGCCGAGGATCAGCGTTCCGGACGGGGAGACTTCCTCCGGAAGGTTCTCGAGTATCCCGAGGTGGGACGGGGTGACTTTCATGAACGAGGGCCGGCCGGCCGTCCCGGCGCGTTCGTCCAGTTCGGCCAGGATCACGCGCCCTCCACTCACCAAGGGTGTGTAAAGCGCGGTGACTGTCAGGTCGAAAGCGACGGACGAATTCACCAACGCCGTACCGGCCGCGTCGGGGTACATCTCTCGCGCCCGGATCAAATAGGCACCCAGAGCGGCGTGTTCTACCACCACGCCCTTGGGCTTCCCGGTGGAGCCGGAGGTGTAGATGACGTATGCGGGGTCGGACGGATGTGTGGGTGTCTCCGGGTTGCTCGACGGACGGGCGGCCAGATCGGGCAGCTCGTGGAGGGTGAGCACCGGGCGCGCATCGCTGAGCAGGCCGTCGATGCGGTCCTGCGGGTGATCGAGATCGATCGGCAGGTAGGCTCCGCCGGCTTTCAGCACACCGAGGATCGCGACGACGAGGTCGGCGGAGCGCGGCAGGGCCAGGGCCACGATGGCTTCCGGGCCCACTCCGTGGTCGATGAGGTGGTGTGCCAGACGGTTGGCGCGTGTGTTGAGTTCTTCGTAGGAGATCTCGGT
Organism: Streptomyces xanthochromogenes; assembly: GCF_014650455.1. Lineage (GTDB taxonomy): Bacteria > Actinomycetota > Actinomycetes > Streptomycetales > Streptomycetaceae > Streptomyces > Streptomyces xanthochromogenes. Next base: position 1,188 of record NZ_BMUZ01000041.1, read on the forward strand.
GTCCTCGAAGACCACGGCGGTGGCCGTGGGAGTGCGGCGCACCTGGGCTTCGAACAGTTCGTGGGCCCACTGCTGTGGAATCTCGACCGCGGTGTCGTTCCACTCCACCAGGAGCCTGTGCCGTTCCTCGGCGGAGAGCACATCGAGGTGGCCGGGAATCCGGTTCGGGTCGGCGGCCACCGCCTCCAGCAGGCGGACCAGCCGGGCGGCCATCGCCTCGATCGTGGCCCGGTCGAACAGGTCCGTGGCGTAGCTGAAGACGGCGGTGAGCCCGCCGGGGGCGCCGGATTCGGCGTGGGTCTCGGCGAAGGCGACGGTGAGGTCGAACTTCTCGGCGCTGTAGGTGGGAGGTTCCGCGGTCACCTCCAGGCCGGGCAGTTCGAGGGTGGCCTCGTCGTTGTTCTGCACCACCAGCATGACCTGGAACAGCGGCTGATGGGCAGTCGACCTGGCCGGGTTGAGCACCTCCACGAGCTGCTCGAAGGGGACGTCCTGGTGGGCGAACGCGGCCAAGTCGGTCTCGCGGACCCGGTCCAGGAGCTCGTCGAAGGTCGGGTCGCCCGAGGTGTCGGTGCGCAGCACCAGGGTGTTGATGAAGAACCCCACCAGGTCGTCGAGCGCCACGTCGGTGCGGCCGGCGACCGAGGTCCCGATCGGAACGTCCGTGCCGGCACCCAGCTTGCTCAGCAGCGCGGCCAGCCCGGCTTGCAGGACCATGAACAGCGTGACGTGGTGGGCTGCGGCCAACTCCTTGAGCTGTGCGTGGAGTTCCGGCTCGACGGTCCATTCCACGCGGCCGCCCCGGTAGCTGGCCTCGACCGGACGCGGCCGGTCGAAACGCAGCCCCAGCTGATCCGGCACTCCCGCCAGGGCGCCGGCCCAATACTCCACCTGCTCGGCGATCCGGCTGTGGGGATCGTCAGCGGCACCCAGCAGTTCCTGCTGCCACAAGGTGTAGTCGGCGTACTGGACCGGCAGGGCGGACCACTGCGGCTCCGTACCCGCGCACCGGGCCTCGTAGGCAGTCGCCACGTCACGCATCAACGGGGCCAGGGACCAGCCGTCGGTGGCGATGTGGTGAACCACCAGCACGAGTACGTGCTCCTGCGGGCCGGCGCCGAACAGGAAGGCTCGGATCGGCAGGTCGGCCGACAGATCGAAAACGCAGTGCTCGGCCTGCTTCACCGCGGCGGCCAGCGCATGCTCGTCGGCGCAGTCCCGCACATGCAGCAGAGGAACGGCCCGCTCGCCGAGAAGCACCTGCTGGAAGGGTTCGCCGTCCTGCTCGGGGAACACGGTGCGCAAGGCCTCGTGCCGCTCCACCACATCGGACAGCGCCGCCTGCAGCGCGGGGGTGTCCAGCGCGCCCCGCAACCGCAGACCGAGCGGCGCGTTGTACGTCGCGCTCGGTCCCTCCATCTGGGCGAGGAACCACAGCCTGCGCTGCGCGGCCGACAACGGCAACAGCACCGGACGGGACCGCGGTTCGAGCACCGGCCGAGTCCCACCGACGCGCAAATTGCCGGCGACACCAGC
>NZ_BMUZ01000042.1 GCF_014650455.1 Streptomyces xanthochromogenes
ATGTCCTGGAGCGACCCGTTCAGATCGTTGGTGATCTCGTCCGCGTGCGCCTTGAACGAGTCGAACGCGGCCTTCCCCGACCCGTTGAACTTGCCCTCCAGCGGATCGGCCGCGGCGATCAACTGCCGGATCAGCGAACCCAGATCACCACTCGACCCCTCGGTGCTCTTCCCCAGATCGGACAGAGTCGTGGACCCCATGTCGAACTTCACGCACACACCCCCGTAACAGACAGAACGAACGGCGCACCCGCAACTCGGCGCGCCGTCTATGTCTACCCAATGCAGATTGCACGCGCAACGCACGTCCGAGCGGCCCGGACCTGCCGTGATCCCCGATTTCCCAGGTGCCGGGCCGACTCGGGCGGAAGTCGCCCCGGCAACGGTTACGTAGTTGGAACAGCCGCGCGAAGTGCATTCCCGTCATAAGTCGGCCAAGGGTTGAAAACGCCCAAAGGGGAGGAATGAACGGCTATATGGGCCGGGGCGGCGCTCGCATGGGCGCGGGGAGTGCGTTGAGGGGGAAGTGACGGAGGCGAGGGGACGGAGACCGGACGAGGCGTGAAAACCGCGGGGCGAGCGGAAGCGGGGGAGTGGCGAACGCCGTGCCGCCGGGGGTCTGCAGCCCCCCGACGCCGTGCGCGGGGCGACGGCCGGTCGGCCGGCTCGTGAGCACGGGTACTCGTGCAGCACGGATAGACGCGTACGTCGAGCGATGTGGCCGGACCTGGTTCGGCCGTCCTCGACTCGGCTCAGCTCTGTTCAGCGCTGCTCAGTTCGGCCTGCCCCGACCCGGCCGGGTTCGGGTCAGCTCAGCCGAGTGTCGGCGTACGCGACCATGGCGTCCCGGAGGTACTCGGCCAGGCCGTCGGCGACCTTGTCGTAATTGGCGCGCATCTGCGGCTCCTCGACGTAGGTCCGACCCAGCCCCTTGTACGCGACCGCGTTCGGCGTCCAGAACCGGCAGACGCCCCGGTAGTGCTCGTCGACCTCCGCCTGGACGGCGGGGTCGTCGACGGGGGTGCCGGCCACCATGAACTCCGCGATACGGATCATCTGTGCCGTCACCTCACGCTGCCAGCGCTCGGTGTCCTCGGCTGTCATCGCGTCGACGGCCTGCCGCGACTGCTCCCACGCCTTCGGCCACCGCTCGCGCACCTTGTCGTTCTCTTCCGCCGAGGGCTCGAACCCCTCGAACAGGTTTTCCGGACGATTGATCGTCGCCATGTAGTCGTTCTCCTCTGCTTCCTCCAGTTCGGCGATGGTGCGGCCGACCGTGCGCGCCAGGGTCCCGAGCCGGTCCCGCTCCGCGAGCAGCCGCTGGTGGTGCTCGCGGAGCACTGCCACTCGGTCGACCTGGCTGTCGAGTACCGCCCGGATCTCACGCAGGCCCAGATCGAGCTCGCGCATCAGCAGGATCTGCTGCAGCCGCAGCAGATCCGCTTCCTCGTAGTAACGGTGTCCGTTGCTCCCGATCCAGGCGGGCGGCAGGAGGCCGATGTCGTCGTAGTGCCGCAGCGTCCGGGACGTCACCCCGGACATCCGAGCCACATCCGCGATCGACCAGGCCATGGCCGCGCCTCCCATCACCGGGCCGGAGTCCGTCTCCGGCCACACCGAGGACGGTAGGAGTTGACGCAACGGAAACCGCAAGCCGCACCGCGGGCCGATCCCGCTCGGCTTGGCCGAGGGACGTCGGCTCAGCCTGGTGCGGCTCGCGAGGGCCGGGCAGGGGGCGGGCACCTCTGAGCGACCGGACAGAGAAGGGGCGAGGGCGGACGCAGAGCCCCTGGAACCTCGTGTAGTGTTCTCCGAGTTGTCGCGCAGCCGGGATGGTTCCGCGTCGACCATCAGCCGCAGATTCTGCGGCACACCCAACTCAGCACGACCCCCGACCGGGGCGAATTTGGCATGCCGAATTCCATTCGGTTCGGACCGGGGACTCGATTTCGAATCACCGGCAGGATCCGCTAGAGTTCGGAACGTCGAAACGGCCCAACAGCCGGGAAGACAACCCGATTTCGACCGGGAGTCAGGCCCGAAAGGATCTGATAGAGTCGGAGCCGCCGGAAAGGGAAACCCGAGAGGGAGAACCTGAAA
>NZ_BMUZ01000043.1 GCF_014650455.1 Streptomyces xanthochromogenes
CTGCCGACGCGGAAGCCGGGCGGCCCTATGCGCTTCTTGCGCCAGGTGTAGAGCGTTTCGACGCTCTCCAAGGCGAACAAGGCCACCAGGTCTTCAGGGGTGAGGTACCGGTCCGGGAGTCCGGCCCGCAGGGTGGCGCGCGGGTCGCTGGTCGTTGGCGTGGCCATGCGACGGGTCTCCTCATCTCGGGAGGCGGAACGGCGGGTTGGTTCTCAGGCTTCGTGGCGGTGCTGTCCGAAGCGGGGATTTCTGCGTCATCGCGTCACCTGCGTCAATCAGGCTTCTGACCTGCGAGTTTTGGTGACGCAGCAGGGCGGGGGTTGCGTCACCGGTGACACGGGCTCTCGTCACTGGGGTGACGCGGATGACGCGGGGTGACGCAGGATTCGCCGTCTGCGTCACCTTCTGTTGCCGCAGGTCAGGGGCCGTCTGTCGGGCGCGGGGTGACGCGGTGACGCAGGTCTTTCCTTCTTAGGACAAAGGAAGGGGTGGTGTCTGTGGTCTTGCGTCGTCCCTCAGGGCTTGAAGAACGAGCCGCTTCGCGGCGCGACTCGTGCAGGGCGGCGCCGCCGCCGAACAGCAAGAGGAGCACCCGGGGCGAGGCGTGCTCCTCTTGCTTGTCGACCCGCTGGGTTAGAACGCGGGCTGCTGCTCGTGCTCCGGGGTCGGGGCCTGGCGGGTGATCTCGATGTAGCGGGCGGCGCTGGTGCGGCCCCAGTCGACCAGGACGCCCCGCGCGGCCAAGGTGGGCTGGATGCGCCTCAGCCGGTCGGACAGCACCTTTCCGGTGGTCGGCCACCCCTTGGGCAGTGGACGGCACTCCTCGCCGCTGTAGAGGGCGGTGAGGGCGTGCAGCCATTCCGCCGACGACATCCGCACGTCTTCACCCGGGGCGAGCCCGGTGGCGTGCTTGAGGACCGTCTGCGCGAGCAGGTCGCCCTCGATGACGTCGTCGTTGAGGTCGTCGAGACTGGCCCGGTAGGCGGCGAGCGTTCCGAAGCCGGTGGCCGCGTCGAGCTGGGCGCACAGGTGGGCGAAGTCGGCCATTCGCAGGTCGGTCGGCGTCTCGGTGTGAACCGCTCGCACCTTGACGGTCAGGTCGAGCAGAGAGCCGAGCACGAGGGGCAGGATCTCGGCGTACTCCGCCCACAACTCCGCTTCGGTGCGCCGCACCTTGGGGCGCTCCAGACGCAGGGTCAGGAGGCGTTCGGCAAGGTCGGGGCGGATGACGCCGACGTCGATGCCGGTCAGCAGCATCGGCCGGCGGTAGCGGGAGCGCACCACGTCCCCGTCCGTGAAGAGCGCGCGCTTGATGCTCTCGGCGCCGGTGATCACACAGCACATCAGGTCGGAGAGGTCTGGGGGCAGGTGGGAGAGGTTATCGAGAGCGGTGATCCATCCGG
>NZ_BMUZ01000044.1 GCF_014650455.1 Streptomyces xanthochromogenes
GATTGTGTCGGGTGAACCGCCCCGGTGAGTCCGGAGACTCTCTGATCTGAGACCTCAGCCGGCGGCTGGTCTCTGGCGTTGAGCGTAGTAGGCAGCCTCGAGTTCGACCGGCGGGACGTCGCCGCAGTACTGGTAGAGGCGGCGATGGTTGAACCAGTCGACCCAGCGCGCGGTGGCCAACTCGACATCCTCGATGGACCGCCAGGGCTTGCCGGGTTTGATCAGCTCGGTCTTGTATAGGCCGTTGATCGTCTCGGCTAGTGCATTGTCATAGGAGCTTCCGACCGCTCCGACCGACGGTTGGATGCCTGCCTCGGCGAGCCGCTCGCTGAACCGGATCGATGTGTACTGAGATCCCCTATCCGTATGGTGGATAACGTCTTTCAGGTCGAGTACGCCTTCTTGTTGGCGGGTCCAGATGGCTTGCTCGATCGCGTCGAGGACCATGGAGGTGGCCATCGTGGAAGCGACCCGCCAGCCCAGGATCCTGCGAGCGTAGGCGTCGGTGACAAAGGCCACGTAGGCGAACCCTGCCCAGGTCGACACATAGGTGAGGTCTGCTACCCACAGCCGGTTAGGTGCTGGTGGTCCGAAGCGGCGCTGGACGAGATCGGCGGGACGGGCTGTGGCCGGATCAGCGATCGTGGTCCTGCGGGCTTTGCCGCGGGTGGTCCCGGACAGGCCGAGTTTGGTCATCAGCCGTTCGACGGTGCATCTGGCCACCTCGATGCCCTCACGGTTCAGGGTTAGCCACACTTTGCGGGCACCGTAAACACCGTAGTTGGCGGCGTGGACGCGGCTGATGTGCTCCTTGAGTTCGCCATCGCGCAGCTCGCGGCGGCTGGGCTCCCGGTTGATGTGGTCGTAGTAGGTCGATGGGGCGATCGGCACACCCAGCTCGGTCAGCTGTGTGCAGATCGACTCGACACCCCACCGCAAACCATCGGGGCCCTCGCGGTGGCCCTGATGATCGGCGATGAACCGGGTAATTAGCGTGCTGGCCGGTCGAGCTCGGCCGCGAAGAAAGCCGACGCGGTCTTTAAAATCGCGTTCGCCCTTCGCAATTCGGCGTTGTCCCGCCGCAAGCGCTTCAGCTCAGCGGATTCTTCGGTCGTGGTCCCGGGCCGTGCGCCGGCATCGACCTGCGCCTGGCGCACCCACTTACGCACCGTCTCCGCGCAGCCAACACCAAGTAGACGGGCGACCTCACTGATCGCTGCCCACTCCGAATCGTGCTGACCGCGGATCTCTGCGACCATCCGCACCGCCCGCTCACGCAGCTCCGGCGGGTACCTCCTCGATGAACCACCTGACATGACCCCATCCTTTCCAAGAACTGGAGTCTCCGGACATGCCGGGGCGGTTC
>NZ_BMUZ01000046.1 GCF_014650455.1 Streptomyces xanthochromogenes
GACGCATCGAACGCCGCCGGCGAATGCAACAACACACGCTCATGAGCCCACCCACCGAAACGAGCGTCCAACACCAGACCAGCCACATTCCGATGACTGACCACAACCCCCTTCGGCACACCCGACGAACCAGACGTATACATCACATACGCCGCTGCATCAGGGGCAACGGCCACCTCAACAGGACCGCCAGGTTCCGTCCCGGCCACTCCCATCGAGGCCGCTCCGATCAACTCACAGTCCTCCGCGCCCGGTTGGAACTCCGCCGGGTCGTCGGTGACCAGCAGTCGCGCACCTGTTTCGGTGAGGACGTGCCGGATGCGCTCTGCCGGGTAACGCACATCGAGCGGCACATAGACAGCACCGGCCTTCATCAGCCCCAGCACCGTCGTGACCATCTCCACCGAACGCCGGAGAAGCACAGCGACAGCATCACCCGGCCGGACACCACGCGCGACCAACCCACCCGCGAACCGGTCCGCACGGACATCGAGCTCCGCATACGTGAGAGAGCTCTCCCCATCCATCACAGCAGGAGCATCCGGAGTCCTGGCCACCTGCCGCACGAAGAGCTCCGCAAGAGACAACTCGGGCAAAGGCACGGCCGTGTCGTTGAACTCGACGACGGCGTGCCGGTGTTCGTCGGTGGTGAGGAGGTCGATGGTGTCGAGTGGCTGCTCGGGATGGGCGGTCGCCTCGTCGAGGAGCCTGACCCAACGCTCGAACAGCGACCGCACGGTGGACGCGTCATACAGGTCACTGGAGTACTCCACCGCCCCCACGATGCCCTGCGGCTCACCACGCCCACCACGCCGCTCGGCAAGACTGAAGAACAG
>NZ_BMUZ01000047.1 GCF_014650455.1 Streptomyces xanthochromogenes
GGGCGCGTTTCTCGTAGCGGGTGGCGACGGCGCGGAAGCCCTTGAGGCGGTTGATGGTTCGTTCGACGGTGTTGCGTTTCTTGTATCGCTCACTGTCGAAGCCGGTGGGCCGGCCACCGCGTGAACCGCGGTTCTTGCGGTGTCTTTGCTGGTCGAGGCGTTCGGGGATGGTGTGGCGGATTCCGCGTCGTCGCAGGTAGCGGCGGTTCTTCCGGGATGTGTAGGCCTTGTCGGCCAGGACATGGTCGGGCCGGGTACGGGGCCTTCCGACTCCGATACGGGGCACGGCGACCTGCTCCAGGACCCGCTCGGCCCGTCACCGTAGTGTCCCGGTGTCAGGACGAGGGCGAGAGGCCTGCACCGCCCGTCCGCGGCGAGGTGGATCTTGGTGGTGAATCCGCCGCGGGAGCGTCCCAGGCACTCGCCGACCTGACCACTCCCTCGAGCCGGACCACTAGTTTCCGCGACACCGGATCGACCGGGTTCGTCCCCCGAACGTGCCCCTTTTGAGGACCAGCGGCCGCCGGCGCCTTCCTCGCGCCGGCGGCGTGCTGGTGGGCCCGCACGACAGTCGAGTCCACCGACACGTCCCAGCCGACCCGGCCCACAGCGTCCTCGGCGGCCTGGATACGGGACAGCAGCATCGTCCATGTCCCATCAGCTGACCAGCGTCGATGGCGTTTGTAGACGGTCTCCCACGGCCCGAACCGCTCCGGCAGATCCCGCCA
>NZ_BMUZ01000048.1 GCF_014650455.1 Streptomyces xanthochromogenes
ATCGAACTTCGCCGTATGCGTCCGCCCCGGCGCCACATCAATCTGCAAACCAGGAAGCCGAAACACCGCCTCCGGCGCATTCTGCAACGCCAACATCACCTGAAACAACGGATGATGAGCCAACGTACGCACCGGATTCAGATGCTCCACCAAATACTCGAACGGCACATCCTGATGCGCATACGCCGCCAACGACACCTCACGAACCCGCGAAACCAACTCCCCCAACGTCGGACCCCCCGACGTATCCGTACGCAACACCAACGTATTCACGAAGAACCCGACCAGATCATCCAGACCCTGATCCGTACGCCCCGCAATCGGACTCCCCAACGGAACATCACTGCCCGCACCCAGACGCGACAACAAAGCAGCCAGACCCGCCTGCAACACCATGAACAGACTCGCACCCGACGACCGCGCCACATCCGCCAGACGCTGATGCAACTCCGCACCAATATCGACCGTGACATAGTCACCCCGATACGACATCACCGCCGGACGCGGACGATCCACCGGCAACGACAACTGATCCGGCAACCCCGCCAACACCCGCGTCCAGTACTCGATCTGCGTCACGAACAAACTGTCCGGATCATCCTGATCACCCAACAACTCGTTCTGCCACAACGTGTAATCCGCATACTGCACCCCAAGCTCCGACCAACCCGGCACCTCCCCCCGCACCCTCGCC
>NZ_BMUZ01000049.1 GCF_014650455.1 Streptomyces xanthochromogenes
TAGTTGAGGCGGTCCGCGTTCACATGCGCGCCGAACCCGGTGGCGATCTTGTGGTAGTTGGAGAACCCGTTGCCCGTGCCGTCGGCGGCGGTGATCGAACCGTCCGACTCCAGCGCGACCAGATCGGCCTTCCCGTCGCCCGTCAGGTCGTTCCCGTCCGGATACGGCTTGGCCTTGTCCGTACTGAGTCCGGTGCCGGGGGCGCAGCCCCATGCCCCGGCGCCCTGGCCGGCCAGGATCTTCTCGGCTATCAGGATCTGCTGCTTCTTGGTCGCCTGGTGGGGATAGGCGGCGTACGCCTGGCCACCGAAGGCGTTCCAGGTGGCCAGGGAGATCTGTAGTCCGCCGTAGTACCCGTTGCCGGTGTCGATCTGCCAGTTGCCGGTGGACTCGCACTGGGCGACCTTGTCCCAGGTCTCCACCGAGGCGGCGTTGGCGGGTGCGGAGGCCAGGCCGAGCGCACACACGAGGGCGGTGCCGGCGGTCGCGGTCAGGGTGAGGCGTCGGGCGGAGCGGGACGGGAGTGCCACGGGAAGGGGTCCTCTGCGGTGGTGTGGGAAGAGCGGGGGTGACGGGCGGGGGGCCGGGGCTGATGGGTCCGGCCCCCGGGATCGGCTTGTTGGTGTGGGTCAGCCGGCGAGCTG
>NZ_BMUZ01000050.1 GCF_014650455.1 Streptomyces xanthochromogenes
GAACCCACGAATCTTGACCTGCTCATCCACCCGCCCCACAAACTCCAGCACCCCACCCGCACCCCGACGCACCAGATCCCCCGTCCGATACATACGCGCACCGGACACCACCCCATACGGATCCGCAACAAACCGCTCCGCCGTCAGACCAGGCCGGCCCACATAACCACGAGCCACACCCACACCACCCACATACAACTCACCCACCACACCCGGCACCACCGGCCGCAGACCCCCATCGAGAACATAAGCCCGCATGTTCGCCATCGGACCACCGATCGGAACCACCGACCCACCCACAAAACCCGCACCCACCCGAAAACACGTCGCGAACGTCGTCGTCTCCGTCGGCCCATAACCATCCACCACCACCAGAGACGGACACACCTCCTGAACACGCCGCACAGACGAACCAGAAACCGCCTCACCCCCCGTCCACACCTCACGCACCCCAGCCAGACACCCCGGCGCCAGCTCAGCCACCACATCGAACAACGAACTCGTCAACCACAACGCCGTCACACCCCGCCGAGCAATCACACGCCCAAGCCCCGGCACATCAACATCCCCCGCAGGAGCCACCACCACAGCCCCACCATTCAACAGAGGCACCCACAACTCATACGTC
>NZ_BMUZ01000051.1 GCF_014650455.1 Streptomyces xanthochromogenes
GAGGCGGTGGTCGTTGACGTAGGTGCCGAAGCCGGTGGCGACCTTGTGGAAGTCCTTGAAGCCGTCGCCGGTTCCGGTGCCGAGGGTGAGGCTGCCGTCGGTTTCGACGGCGAGGATGTCGGCCTTGCCGTCGCCGGTGATGTCGCCGAAGCGGAGGCGGTCGTTGTTGACGTAGCTGCCGTAGCCGCTGGAGATGGTGTGGTAGTTGGTGAAGCCGTCGCCGGTGCTGGTGGCGAGGGTGAGGGAGCCGTTGTTTTCCAGGGCGATGAGGTCGGCTTTGCCGTCGCCGGTGACGTCGGCGAGCTTGAGGCGGCTTCCGGTGAGGTATTCGCCGAAGCCGGTGGCGACCTTGTGGAAGTTGGTGAATCCGTTTCCTGTGCCGACGGCGAGGGTGAGGGATCCGTCGCTTTCGACGGCGAGGAGGTCGGCCTTGCCGTCGCCGGTGATGTCGGCTGCCTTGAGGCGGCTGTTGTTGACGTAGTCGCCGTAGCCGCTGGAGATGGTGTGGTAGTTGGTGAATCCGCTGCCGGTGCCCTTGGCGAGCGTGATCGTGCCGTTCGTTTCCAGGCCGATCAGGTCGGCCTTGCCGTCGCCGTCCGCGTCGACG
>NZ_BMUZ01000052.1 GCF_014650455.1 Streptomyces xanthochromogenes
AAAAACACAGGTCCGTGCGAAGCCGTAAGGCGATGTATACGGACTGACGCCTGCCCGGTGCTGGAACGTTAAGGGGACCGGTTAGTCACATTTCGGTGTGGCGAAGCTGAGAACTTAAGCGCCAGTAAACGGCGGTGGTAACTATAACCATCCTAAGGTAGCGAAATTCCTTGTCGGGTAAGTTCCGACCTGCACGAATGGCGTAACGACTTCTCGACTGTCTCAACCATAGGCCCGGTGAAATTGCACTACGAGTAAAGATGCTCGTTTCGCGCAGCAGGACGGAAAGACCCCGGGACCTTTACTACAGTTTGATATTGGTGTTCGGTTCGGCTTGTGTAGGATAGGTGGGAGACTTTGAAGCGGCCACGCCAGTGGTTGTGGAGTCGTCGTTGAAATACCACTCTGGTCGTGCTGGATGTCTAACCTCGGTCCGTGATCCGGATCAGGGACAGTGTCTGATGGGTAGTTTAACTGGGGCGGTTGCCTCCTAAAGAGTAACGGAGGCGCCCAAAGGTTCCCTCAGCCTGGTTGGCAATCAGGTGTTGAGTGTAAGTGCACAAGGGAGCTTGACTGTGAGACCGACGGGTCGAGCAGGGA
>NZ_BMUZ01000053.1 GCF_014650455.1 Streptomyces xanthochromogenes
GCTGGAGGGCCTTCCCGCCGGCGTGCCGATCACTACGGACCTGGTGGCGGATCACCTGGCCCGGCGGCGGCTCGGTTATGGGCGCGGCGCGCGGATGAAGTTCGAGCGGGACGAGGTGACGTTCCTGGGTGGTGTGCGGCACGGTCTGTCGATGGGTTCGCCCATTGCGATCATGGTGGGCAACACCGAGTGGCCCAAGTGGGAGCAGGTCATGTCGGCCGACCCGGTCGACCCCGAGATCCTGGCGGAGCTGGCCCGTAATGCTCCGCTGACGCGCCCGCGCCCGGGACATGCCGATCTGGCGGGGATGCAGAAGTACGGCTTCGACGAGGCCCGGCCGGTTCTGGAGCGTGCCAGTGCCCGGGAGACCGCGGCCCGGGTGGCGCTCGGTGCGGTGGCGCGTTCGTACCTGAAGGAGACGGCCGGCATCGAGATCGTGTCGCATGTGGTGGAGCTGGCCGCGGCCAGGGCTCCCTACGGTGTGCTGCCGACTCCGGCCGATGTGGAGAAGCTGGACGCGGATCCGGTGCGCTGTCTGGATGCGGACGCGTCGAAGGCGATGGTCGCC
>NZ_BMUZ01000054.1 GCF_014650455.1 Streptomyces xanthochromogenes
GGTCGACATCACGGTCCTGGACGAGGCGGACCAGATGGCCGACATGGGCTTCATGCCGCAGGTCACCGAGCTCCTCGACCAGGTGCGCCCGGGCGGGCAGCGGATGCTGTTCTCGGCGACCCTGGACCGCAACGTCGACCTGCTGGTGCGCCGCTACCTGAGCGACCCGGTCGTGCACTCGGTGGACCCGTCGGCGGGCGCGGTGACCACGATGGAGCACCACGTGCTGCACGTGCAGAGCGCCGACAAGTACGCCACGACCACCGAGATCGCGGCCCGTGACGGCCGGGTGATCATGTTCCTGGACACCAAGCACGCGGTCGACCAGCTGACCAAGCACCTGCTGCAGAGCGGTGTGCGGGCGGCGGCGCTGCACGGCGGGAAGTCGCAGCCCCAGCGCACCCGCACGCTCGCCCAGTTCAAGACCGGTGACGTGTCCGTCCTGGTCGCCACCAACGTCGCGGCGCGCGGCATCCACGTCGACAACCTCGACCTGGTGGTCAACGTCGACCCGCCGACCGACCACAAGGAC